>NZ_JAHFZZ010000039.1 GCF_018603905.1 Nonomuraea sp. NEAU-A123 | reverse complement strand
GAAGGGAAAGAAATCCCAACCAAAAAAGGAATCCGTCATCCACACCCGAAAGCATGAACATGACGGGGTTGTGCATCATGCACTGGCTTTTAACACACTGTTGAGTTCTCAAGAAACGGACGCGTACTCCCCAACCTGCGAGAGGCGCACATTTCGTCTTCGTTGTGTCTTTATCTTTTCAGCCGCCCGACCCGGTGTCAAATTGACCCGACTCGCATCGACCTTCTGGAATAAACACCGCCCCGTTTCCGGGACAACCCCTCTAACTTACCAGCCATTCGGAGTGACGCGAACGCCTTCAGAATGGATCTAGCTGGAGGGGGCCCCAGAGCGAGACCGGCGATCATCGCCGTCCTCGCGGGACTGGTGAACTCTATGTACGCCTCCTGGAACCGTCAAATCAACGGATCCCCGGTGTCATCCCCTGCCCACGGGTAGGAACCTCGTGTGCCCCGAGCCCTCACCATCATGCTGGGTATCGCCTGCGCGGTCATCGTTCTGTTCGGGATGCGCGAGGTCGCGTCGATCCTGGGCCCTGTCGTGCTCGCGCTCGTGCTGGTCATCGCCGTCGCCCCCGTGCGGAATCGGCTCGCCAGCGCGGGCGCTCCCGGTTGGGTGCAGGTCATCGTGCCCTTCCTCATCGTGCTGCTCGTCCTGCTGGGCATGGTCGCGGTGCTGACCTTCTCCGTCACCCAGCTCGCCTCGCTGCTCCCCGCGTACGCCCCGCAGTTTCAGCAGTTGCTCACCGACGCCCAGAACTTCGCCACCACCCACGGCATCAGCAACGCCCAGCTGAACAAGGCGATCCAGACCTTCGACCCCGCGAAGGTGATCGGACTGGCGCAGAGCCTGCTGTCGAGCCTGCTGGGAGTGCTGTCCAGTCTGTTCCTCATCGTGGTGCTGCTGCTGGCGATGTGCCTGGACACTCCGGGCATCGCCCGGGTCATCGCGGCGGGCAAGGACACCAAGCCGCACCTGGTGGCGGCGCTCGCCACGTTCGCCGACAAGACCAGGCGCTATCTGATCGTCTCCACGGTCTTCGGTCTCATCTGCGCGGCGCTGGACGTCACGGCCCTGTCCATCCTGGATGTGCCGTTGCCCCTCCTCTGGGGGGTCCTCGCGCTGATCACCAACTACATCCCGAACATCGGCTTTGTCCTGGGCCTGATCCCGCCCGCGATGCTGGCCCTCCTCGACGGCGGCATCAAGCAGATGCTCCTCGTCATCGCCGCCTATATCGCCATCAACGTGGTGATCCAATCGTTCATCCAGCCCAAGTTCCTGGGGGACGCGGTGGGCCTGTCGACCACGATGACGTTTCTGTCGCTGATCGTCTGGGCGTTCGTGCTGGGGCCGCTGGGCGCGCTGCTGGCGATCCCCCTGAGCCTGCTCACGCGGGCGCTCCTCGTCGACAGCGACCCCGGCGCGGGCTGGGCGGCCGCTCTCATATCCGGAGCTCCGCCAGAGTCACCCCGCTCAACCGTTTGACCTCGTTGGCCAGGTGCGCCTGATCCGCGTAGCCCGCGATCACCGCCACCTCCGCCAGCGCCACCCCCGCACGGGCCAGTTTCAGCGCCCGCTGGAACCGGACGACCCGCTGCAGGACCTTCGGCCCGTATCCGAACGAAGCCATGCTCCGCCGCAGCAGTTGCCGCTCGCTGAACCCCAGCGTCCAAGCGACCTCTCCCACGCTCCGCCCCGCCCGGAGCGCCTCGGCGATCGCCGGCGCCGCGGCGTCGGCGGGCGCGGTGGCCCGGAGCCGGGCCACGATCGCCGCCCGCATGACCGCCAGCCGCCCACCGGCCACGGAGAACCCCAGGTCCGTCACCGGCACCCGCTGATCACGCAGGGCGTGCACGGGGACGCCGAACACGTCCCCCACACCGCCCGGCTTGAACCGGATCCCGGTGAAGGCGTCACCCGCCCGCATCCGCACCGGCATCGGCCCGGTGTCCGGCCCCGCCACGAACGCCCCCGAAGGCCCCCAGATGAGGTCCACGCATCCGTCAGGCACCACGAGCTGCGTGCTGTCGGCCTCGACCGCCTGCCGCCACACGCAGGTGACCCGGCCGTCGAAGCCGTCCCCGGGAGGCCGCTCCTCGTACATGCCACCAAGGTACGCACGGCCACCGACAAGAAGTCACAGCCGCCCGTACGCCCGCAGCGTCCGCAGCCGGTGCACGGTGAGGTAGCCGCCCCATTCGTGCTCCACCACGGGCGTCCACATCAGCCAGTTCCCGCGCCAGCCGCCGTCCTCCGACTGGGCGGCGGCGAGCGCGTCGAGGTGCCGGTCCAGTACGTCCTGCGTGAACAGCGGCAGCCGCAGCGGCGACGGAGCGAAGTCGAGGGGGAAATGCGCCTCGCCGGGCGCTCCGGGGTCGAAGGTGACCGTGGCCAGCAGGGCCTCGCGCAGCCGGCCGAACTCCGCCTCGGCCCGCGGCCGGTCCGGCACGAGGTCCAGGAACTGGACGACGGCCCGCGCCTCGTACGGGGTGGTGTCGGAGATGCCGGCGATCGCCGACCAGCAGAAGTCGGTGGCGGGCCCGAGCCACGGATGGTCGACGCCGTGCTTGTGCAGGAACCCGGCGAGCGACGCGGTGGGAACGAGGCTGCCCGGCGGCTCGTCGCCGGTCTCCCACCAGGGCGCCCGCGGCGTGTCGCGCACGCTCGGCAGCACGAACGGCACGCCGCCGTCCTTGGTCGTGACGCTGACGAGGTAGTCGCAGGCGGCGGCCACCATCGGATCGTCGAAGGCGTCCAGCTCGTCGAGGATCGAGAACGCCACCTCGACCGGTTCGGGCTGGCTGGCCGCTCCGCGCAGGTCCGGTTCGAGCGCGTTGCCGAAGCCGCCGTCGTCGTTGCGGTAGCAGCGCAGCGCGTCCAGCACCCGCGTACGGGAGGCACCTCTGAACAGGGCGGCGAACCTGAGCCTGTCGATCAGCCGCCCGTGCAGCAGCACATATGTCTCCGCCTGGGAAATCATCTCCATACCGGCGAAGCTACCCACGCCGGGCCGGGTTCTCTTGTAAGAATCGGACACGCCGACCCGTCGGCGATGCCGCCCGCCGTACGCGGGCGGGAAGAGGCGCGACGACGGCGTGGACGAGCGCGTCAGGGCGTGGCCAGTGCCTCCGTGGGCGACATGCGAGCGGCCCGCACGGCCGGGTAGAACCCGGCGATCCCGCCGATGACCAGGGTCGCGAGCACGCCGCCGAGCATGGCCCAGACCGGCACGATCGCCGGCCAGCCCTGGAAGCTCGCGTACGCGGCCGTGACGCCGATGCCGAGCACCACACCGCCGACGCCCCCGATGGCCGACAGCAGCAGCGATTCGGCCAGGAACTGCAGCCTGATCTGCCCGCGGGTGGCGCCCAGCGAGCGGCGCAGCCCGATCTCGGCCCGCCGTTCGAGTACGGAGATCACCATCGTGTTGGCCACGCCGACACCGCCGACCAGCAGGGCGACGCCGCCGAGGCCGAGCAGGAGGGCGTTCAGCGTGGCGTCGGTGGCCTGCTTGGCGGCCAGCACGTCCGACGGTCTGGAGACCTCGACCTCGTTGGGCTTCTCCGGGTTGGCGGTGGGGCCCAGCACGTCGCGTACCGCGACGACGGACGCCTCCTCGGCCCTGGCGTAGATCGTGGTCGGGTAACCGTCGAAGTCCAGCCGCTCCTCGGCGACCGGCCAGCCGATCAGCGCCGCGGTGTCGAGTTCGGGGGCGAGCGGTGCGGCGCCGAGCACGCCGACGACGGTGAACCACTGCCCGCCCAGCCAGACCCGCTGGTCGGGGCCCGCCCGCACGACGCCGAGCCGGTCGGCCGCCTTGGCGCCGAGCACGGTGGCCGGGTAGCGCTGGGTGGCCTCGTTCAGCCAGGTGCCGCTGACGATCTGGGCGCCCACGTCGTGCGGCAGGTCCAGGCGGGCGGCGGTGACCGAGATGCTGCCCGACTCGGCCGCCGGGATGTGGTCGTTGCGGTACACCTTGGCGGGCGTGGTGCCCGTGGCGGTGACCGAGGTGACGGGTGCGATCTGCTCGATCATGCCCTCCGCCTCGGCGGGCAGGTGGGAGCCCGCGCCGAAGAGGTCCTGGCCGGGTGAGACGGTGAGCAGGTTCGTGCCGAGCGATTCGAGCTGGCGGTTCAGGTCCTCCTGGCTGGAGGCCGAGATGCCGACGACGCCGAGCATGGCCGCGATGCCGATGGCGATGCCGAGCGCCGACAGGAACACCCGCAGCGGCCTGGCCCGCAGGCCCGCGCCGCCGACCCGGACGACGTCGCGCGGACGCAGCCGGGCTGAGGTGAGGATGGTGGCGGTCATGCTTCAACCCCCTGCACGAGCCCGTCGAGCATCTCGACCTGCCTCGGGAGCGAGGCGGCGATGTCGCGGTCGTGGGTGATGACGACCACGGTGGTGCCGCCCGCGTGCAGCTCGCGCAGCAGGTCCATCACGCCCGCGCCGGAGCGGGAGTCGAGGTTGCCCGTCGGCTCGTCGGCCAGCAGCAGTCGCGGTCCGCCGACCACGGCACGGGCGATCGCGACCCGCTGCCGCTCGCCGCCGGACAGCTCGTGCGGGCGGTGGCCGAGCCGGTGCCCGAGCCCGACCCGGTCGAGCGCCTCGTAAGCGCGCAGGCGGCGCTCGCGCAGCGAGGGGCCCGCGTACAGCAGGCCGTCGGCGACGTTGTCCAGCGCGGGCACGCCCGCGGCGAGGTGGAATTGCTGGAACACGAAGCCGATGACGTTCGCCCGCAGCGCGGAGAGCTGCTTGTCGGTGAGCGCGAGCACGTCGTGGCCGGCGATGCTCACGGTGCCGCTCGACGGGCGGTCCAGGGTGCCGATCATGTTGAGCATGGTCGACTTCCCAGAACCGGACGGGCCGACGATGCCGACGAGCTCGCCGTACTCGATGCCCATGGAGACGCCGCGCAGCGCGGCCACCTCGCCGTATTCCTTGCTCACGTCGCGCAGCCGGACGATCACTTGGGCACCGCCACGGTCGCGCCCTCCTGGACGCCGTTGACCTCCACCTTGCCGTCGGCGAACATGCCGACCTCGACGGCCGCGTACTGGGTGGTCCCGCCTTCGACGACCTGCACGCCGTAGCCGCCCTCCGCGAGGGCCAGCAGCGCTCCGACGGGTACGGCCAGCACGTCCTCGCGCTGGGCCGACACGATCGTGACGTCGACCGGGGCGGAGTCGAACGGCTTCTTCAGACCGCTCACCGACACCTTGACCTCGACCGTGGTGGTGGCGTCGGCGCCGGTGCCCGTCTCGGTGGCGACCTTGCCCACGCTGGTGACCTTGCCCTTCACGGTGGAGCCGTCGGGCAGCTCGACCGTGGCCTTGAGACCCTTCTTGACCAGGTGCGCGTCGGCCACGTCGAGGTCGACCAGCACCTGGCGGGTGGTGCCCGTCGCGGTGAGCACGGGTCCCGTGCCGCCGGCGCCGAGTGTGGTCTTGAGGTCGGCGACGCGCAGCGGCCCGCTCTCCACGACCACGTCGGCGGGCTGGACCTCGCCGGTGACGTCCAGGCCGAGGTCCTCCTGCCAGTCCTCGACGGCCTCGCGGGTGGCCCAGGTGAAGTCCTTGTCGACGTCGAAGCCGGTGTAGCCGAGCTTGGCCAGGTTCCGCTCCAGTAACTCGACGTCCTTGCCCTCGACGCCGTCCTTGAGGACGCGGTAGAGGGGCATGCCGCCGTAGAGCAGGGGGCGGCGGTCGGCGTCGATGCTGTAGACGGCCTTGCCTCTGGTGATGGTGGAGCCTTCCGCGGGGAGCCAGGTGATCGTCCCCTGGGACTTGGCGGTGACGGTGCGGGTGTCGCCGTAGCCGAGCGTGCCGTCCACGGTCTTGGTCTCGGTGAGCGTCGTACGGGTCACCTTGGCGGTCGCCGGGGGCGTGCGGCCGGCGACGGCCGTGCCCGAGCCGTTGCCGCCGAAGCCGATGGCGGCGGCCGCGACGGCGGCGGCGAGCAGGGCGGCGCCGCCGGTCCAGGCGGCCGCGCGCAGCGGCCGGCGGCGGCGCGGCCGGACGGCCAGGATCTCGGGATCGGCCTTCGCCTCCTTCACCTGGGTCATTTCGTCTGGCCCAGCTTCGGGAAGGTGGCCCGGCACGCCTCGTACGCCTTCTTGAACGCCGGGTCGTCCGGCTTGAAGTTGCGGGCCGTGCCCTTGGCGATGGCGCCACTGGCGTCGGGGTCGGGCATGTCGACGCCGTTCTTGCGCATGCATGCGGCGAACTGGCGCAGTTGCTCCGCCTCTTCCGGCTTGAGCGCCTTGCGGTCCCTGACGGGCGCGACGGACCGGCAGGACTCCAGCGCCTTCGTGATCGCGCCCTTGTCGCCCTTGATGGCGGACATCGCCTGGAGGCCGCCACCGCCGTCGGGGTCGGGGTCGGGCATGTCGACGCCGTGTTCGCGCATGCACGCGGCGAACTTCCTGGCCTGTTCCTGTGGATCGACGGTGGCCGTGGGCGAGGCGGCGGCCGTCGGCGCGGCCGAGGCGGCCTTGACGGAGGCGACTCCCGTCGAGCTCGGTTGCGCGCCGCACGCGGTGGCGGCCAGAGCCAGCGCCGCGGTGGCGGTCGCGAGGAGGATTTTCTTCATGCTCCGAATGTGCCGAGCGCCGATCAGAGGAGCCTGGGAGCCGCCTAGGAGCCCGGTAGGAGCACCCGGAAGGTGGCGCCCTGCCCCGGCGCCGAGTCGAGTTCGATCTTGCCGCCGTGGGCCCGTACGATGGCGGCCACGATGGCCAGGCCCAGCCCCGCGCCGCCGTCGGTCCTGGATCTGCCCTGGCCGACGCGGTACAACCGGTCGAAGACGTGCGGGACGTGCTGCCGCGGCACGCCGGGCCCGGTGTCGGCCACCTCGAAGACCGCCATGCCGCGCGACGTGCCCACGCTGACGGTGACCGACGCGTCCTGCGGGGTGTGCACGAGCGCGTTGCCGACCAGGTTGGCGGCGACCTGGCGCAGTCTGGCCTCGTCGCCCATGACCGAGACGGGGGCCAGCGTCCCGCCGAGGCCGCTCAGCTTGACCTGCCTGCCGGGCACCCGGACGCGGGCGTCGCGGATGGTGTCGGCCGCCACTTCCAGCAGGTCGACGGGGTGGTGGTCCATGGGGCGTTCCTGGTCGAGCTGGGCCAGGGTGAGCAGGTCGTTGACGAGCACGCCCATCCGGTCGGCCTCCTCCTCGATCCGGCGCATCAGCTCCGGCTCGTCGCCGCCGCCCCGGCGGTAGAGCTCGGCGAAGCCGCGGACCGAGGTGAGCGGGGTACGCAGCTCGTGCGAGGCGTCGGCCAGGAAGCGTCGCATGCGGGACTCGGAGTCGGTTCTGGCGGCGATCTCGTACTCGACGCGGTCGAGCATGACGTTCATGGCCGTGCCCAGGCGGCCGGGCTCGGTGTGCGGGTCGGGGGCGGGGACCCGGCTGGCGAAGTCGCCCATGGCGATCTGGCCGGCCGTACGCTCCATCCTGGTCAGCGGGCGCAGGCCGAGCCGTACGACGGCGTCGGCGGCCAGGCCGAGCAGGAGCAGCACGAGCGCGCTGACGGCGAAGGCGATGGCGCTGAGCGAGGCGCGGGTCGCCTCGATCTCGGCGAGCGACTGGGCGAACACCACCGTGTGGGTGCCGGCGGTGACCGCCTTCATTCGCCAGGACGGGCCCGTGGTGCCGGGCACGGTGTAGGCGTCGCCGGTGTGGATGTCGAGGAGCTCGGGGCCGGTCTCGGAGTTGACCGGCAGCTCGGTCAGCAGCTTGCCGTCGGCGGAGTAGATGTAGATCCGGGCCACGGAGGCGACCCGCTTGGTCAGCAGTTGCCCCATGGACATGGCTTGGCCGCCGCCGAGCAGGTCGGCGGTCGCCGGGATCTTCGCCGCGACGGTGCTCATGCCGTTGAGCTGGTCGTCCACGCGGCGCAGCAGGTTGTCGCTGAGCAGCGCGATGCCGACCACGTTGGCCAGGACGAGCGCGACCGTGGTGAGCCCGAGTATCGCCATGACGAGCCGGGCGCGCAGCGTCCACCTGCTCGGCCTCACCGCGGGGTCCTGAGCGTGTAGCCGACGCCACGCACGGTGTGGATGAGCTGCGGCTCCCACTTGTCGATCTTCTTGCGCAGGTAGTAGACGTACGACTCGACGATGCTGGAGTCGCCGTCGAAGTCGTAGCGCCACACGCTGTCGAGGATCTGCGCCTTGCTCACCACCCGGCCGGCGTTCGTCAGCAGGTAGGCGAGCAGGTTGAACTCGGTGGGCGACAGCTCGACGAGCACGCCGCCGCGGCGTACCTCGTGCGCGGCCACGTCGAGCTCCACGTCGGCGTAGCGCAGCACGTCCTCGCGCGCGGTCTCGGTACGGCTGCGCCGCAGGATGGCCCGGATGCGCAGCACCACCTCCTCCAGGCTGAACGGCTTGGCCACGTAGTCGTCGGCGCCCAGCGTGAGCCCCTGGACGCGGTCCTCGACCGTGTCGCGCGCGGTCAGGAACAGCACCGGGACGCTCGCGCCGAGCCGCCTGGCCACCTCGAACCCGTCGATGTCCTCCATCATCACGTCGAGCACCACGATGTCGGGCTCGAACTCCCTGGCGGCCCGTACCGCCTCGGCGCCGGACCCGGCGGTCCTGACCTCGAACGAGACCAGTCGCAACGTCTGCGAGAGCAGGGCACGGATGTTCGGCTCGTCGTCCACGACGAGCACCCTGGCCGGTCGGTCCATGGGTAAAGGTTTACCCCAGCCACTTCAAAGCCAGCTCAAAGTCATTTCATGAAGAAGATCGGCCCGCGCGGCCGGAACGGCAGCGAAGCGCCCTGCGGCACGAGGAAGGCGTGCTCGCGGCGGATGCGGATCACGTCGCACTGGCCGTCGGTGATGAGCAGGATCGGCCCGTCGGCCGGGAAGTCGTCGGCCCGCTCCAGCAGGCTGACTCCCGGCTGCAGGATCGTGCCGCCCCGGCCGCGTACCCTGACCCGGTTCGCGATGTCCTCGACCGGCAGGTAGCCGGCGTCGTACGCGATCGCGTCGCAGAACACCACGCGCGCCCGCGGCACGTCGCGGACCGTGGCGTAGGAGGCGATCGCGCCGAGCGCCTTGCCGAGCAGCTTGACGTCCATCGAGCCCGAGGTGTCGAGGACGACGCCGAACGTGGCCCTCCTGACCACCTCCTCCGGCCGCAGCCAGCCGGGGCGCGGGATGTCCGGGGTGGCGGCCTGGCGGCGGGAGGCGCGGGCGTAGGAGCGCCGCTTCTCCTCCGGCTGGAAGTGCTCGTCGAACCAGCGGGCCAGCTGCGCGTCCCACGGCAGCGGCGGCTGGTCAAGCGCCCGGATCTCCTGCTCCAGCCCGGCGGGCACGAAGCCGCGGCCGTTGCCCTGGTGGTAGGCCAGGCCCGTGCAGAGCGCGTTGCGGTAGTACTCGTCCAGGTCGACGCAGCCGCGGGCGGGACGCGGCGGCCGGTCGAGGACGTCGCCGAGGCCGCGCCCGCGCAGCGTGGCGAGCTTCCGCATCCGCCGCAGGTCGGTGACGATCGTGTCGTGGACCGCCTCGGCCGACATGCCGGACAGCGTCTGGTCGAACAGCAGCCCTTCCGGCATCTCGCCGACGCCCATCTCGACGAGCCAGCCGTTGATCACGTAATCGCAGGCGACGTTCCAGATGTACGGCTCGCGCGCGCCGACCCGCTCGCCGTGGCGGAGCGCGGCGTGCAGCATCTCGTGGGCCAGCACGAACCGCCACTCCTCCTCGGACTGCCGGGCGAGCGGGTTGACGTAGATCTCGCCGGCTTCGGCGCTGACCGCGGCGATGGAGATCCCCCAGCTCCTGGCCGGCTCCACCTCCGCGACGATCTTCATGCCGGCGGCGAGCGCGCCCAGCAGCGGGTAGGAGGAGACGAACCAGCGCAGCGCCAGGTCCCACGGCCCGTCGACGTGCCTGTCGGCCGTGGTGCGCGGCGTGCCCGCCCGGTCGAGCGCGGCGGTGGCCGCCTCGGCGACGCCGACCGCGAACATGGCCGGGAAGTCGTAGTGCTTGGCCATCTCTGCCGAGCAGACGCGGAAGTCCTCCTCGCCGAGCGGTTTGTACGCCTCGGGGATGCCGAGCCTGCGCCAGCGCTCCGACAGCGTGACCTCGTCCTGCTCGGGCAGTTCGGCGGGCAGCGGCGCGGGGCAGCGGCCGATCTTGAGCGTGCGCAGGAACCGGTCGACGGCCAGGCAGCACGCGGCCCGGTAGGCGGGCTCGGGACGGTCGCCTTCGAGGTGCTTCGGCGCGCAGGTGCGCGGGTCGGCGTGGCCGAAGCCCAGGTGGAGCAGCAGGTGCGCGAAGACCCACGCCCACTCGGCCGCCTCGGCGCGGCGGCGGGGGTGGTGGCGGATGTCCCCGTCCTCCGTCACCACCGCCCACGTGTCGGCCGACAGCTCTCCCTCCTCCGCGGGGTAGAGCCAGCAGTGGTAGACGGAGAACAGCGGGTGCCGGTCGACGAGCTGCCAGCCCTTGCGCACCTCGGCGCGCCACGGGTCGGCTTTGACCTTGGTACGGGGGCTCATGACCGGGCCGCCATCAGCCTGGGCACGTCCCTGCCGACCTCGACGAGGAACCAGGTGGGCAGCGCGGGCGCGCCGTTCGCAGGGTGGATGCCGTTGGCGGCGGCCCACTTGAGCCAGTCGTCGGAGGAGGCCCGCAGGTGGGACCGGACGACGGCGACGTGCAGCAGCAGCTCGGGGAGCTGCATCGGAGTCACGGTGACCGTCGCCTGCACGTCTTCAGAGTGACCAATCGGGGGCGGGCCGCGCATCAGGTTTTTTATCCGGTTGCCGGGCCACCAACGGCCTCCCTAGCATCGTGCGCATGCATTGCCTCTACTTCATGCGTCTGCGCAGCGGCCGGGCTCTGGCCCGCTAGCGGACGCACTCAGGACGATTTAGGACTTAGGCGGCCGCGAGCGCGCCCAGGGCCCTTCGAGAGCTCCATTCATCTCGAGGACCCGAAAGGGCAGCAGCTGTGGCGCAGCATTTCGCGCACGGAAACCACACAAGAACCAACGGCGGACGCACGCCCAGAGACCGGGCCAGGCGTGCCCTGTCGCAGAATTTCCTGGTCGACCGGCAGGCCGTCGAGCTGGTGGTCAAAGCGGCCGCCCCCGACGGGCTCGTGCTCGAACCCGGCTCGGGCGAGGGCGTGCTGACCTGGGCGCTGGCGGCGGCCGGAGCCCGGGTGATCGGTTACGAGATCGACCCGCGGCTGGCCGGCCGCCTGGCGGCGCGGACCCGCGACGATCCCCGGATCGACGTGGTCAGGGCCGACTTCACGACCGCGCGGGCGCCGCGGGGGCCGTTCGCGGTCGTCGGCAACATCCCCTACTCGGTCACGTCGGCGATCGTCGGCTGGTGCCTCCGGGCGCCGGGCCTGACGTCGGCGACACTGCTCACGCAACGGGAGTACGCCCGCAAGCGTTCGGGCGACTACGGCCGCTGGAGCCTGGTGACGGTGGAGTCGTGGCCGTGGTTCCGCTGGCGGCTGGGCGACCGGGTCGGCAGGGAGAGCTTCCGGCCGGTCCCGTCGGTTGACTCGGCGATCCTGCGGATCGAGCGGCGGGCCACGCCGCTGGTCGGGGCGGGCCGCGGCTACCAGGAGCTGGTCGAGCTGGGGTTCGGTGGGGTGGGCGGCTCGGTGCGCGCCTCGCTCAGACGCCGCTATGAGGGGGTGGACGCGGCCGTCGCCGCGGCGGGCATCGCCCGCGACGCGGTGGTGGGCCACGTCCATCCCGACCAGTGGATCACGTTGTGGGAGCGGCTATGCCGCTGACGTGACCGCGGCCTTCCCCACCGGCTCGACCGGCGGGGCGAGCACCTGGGGCGCCGGGGAACGGCGGCCCCAGGGCATCGCCATGAGCAGGATCGGCAGCAGCACGATCGACGCTCTCGACCAGTCGGCGTGCAGCAGCCACCAGGTGTTCACGTCGAACTGGGTCATGTACAGGTAGCCGTACGCCGCCCACAACGAGACCCCGATGATCGCCGGCCAGGCGAACCTCGTGGGCCTGGCGATCAGGAACGGCATGAACCACAGGAGGTACTGGGCGCCCAGCCGCGGCGTGACGACCATGAAGATCAGCAGAATGGCCATGGTCATGTCGATCGGGTCGGCCCGCCGCCAGATCAGCACGGCCGCGACGACGCAGGCGTAGATCAGGTAGGTGCCGAATGTGGCCAGGTCTGGCCTCAGCTCCCAGTTGCCACCGGTGAAGGGCGGTGTCCAGCCCCACTCGCCGACGATCGGCCGGATGGCCTGGATGGTCTTGATGACCTCGGGGATCTGCTTGAGCGACGTGCCCGCGAAGACCGGCAGCGTGACCAGGAAGAACACCGGCAGCGCGCCGGTCATGAACAGCGCGGCGACCCTGGCCCGCAGGTTGGGCAGCAGGAGCAGCATGCCGGGGATCAGCCAGATCGGCCAGCTCTTCGCACACAGCGCCAGGCCCATCAGCAGGCCGGCCAGCGCGCCCCGCCTCAGGTCCACGCGGTCGGCCGGGCCGGGCAGCAGGGCGCGGTGGAGCATGCCGCCGGGGCCCACGATCCGGCGCAGCGACGCCCGCCAGCCGTAGGCCGCGACGCCGCGGCGCACCTTGGCCACCACCCGGGTCGTGACGCCGGTCCGCTCGGGTGCGCCGGGACCGCGCGCCACCACGAAGGCGGCCACGCCGAAGACCAGCGCCACCGGCTCGACCTGGCCATGGATGCAGGCGACGAGCAGGGCGAGCGGGTTGAGCGCGTACTGCAGGGCGCGCAGCGACGCCTTCGGGCCGCCGGCCAGCTTGGCGACCAGCGGGATCAGCACGATGTCGGCGACCACGGTGACCAGGCGCCCGGCGTAGACCCACGGGATGCCCAGCCACAGCAGGATCCCGTAGACGTAGGGGATGGTCGGCAGGAAGTGCCAGCCACCCTCGCTGGCCAGGACCGGGTCCTGGCCGTTCAGCACCGCCTGGCCGGCCGGCTGGAAGCTCTCCATGAAGTCGACGGGCTGCCAAGCGTCGTTGGCGGCGGTGAACATCAGGAGCACCCGCACGGCAACGCCCACGAGGACGGACACCAGCAGCGGAGGCCGCCAGTCACGCCACTGGGCGATGAGAGCGAGCAGGACACCTGCGACGAGGATGGTCCCCGTGAGAACTGCGTATTCCATGGCGGCTTCTAGCCTGCCGTACTCATCTGAGTACTTCCACCAGGGGTTCCGATTCTTATCCCTGACATGGCGGGTCGTAACGCGATAGAACATGACCCTCTGTGCTGAACTTTTTGCATGGGGGGATCGCAGGTCAACCAGGCTCTGGTAAGGCTCTATTTCGAGGTGAAAGGCGGGCTCCGTGACCCGGTTGCCGCCTGGGCGAAACTCACAGGAAATTCGCAGCTCTACCAGCAGGCCAGGGGCGGCAGACGGGTACCGCTCGACGACGGTACCGCGGCCGAGCTGACCGCCGCGGCGATCGTGCACACGGCCGCCGAGCACGGCGCGGACCGGGTGGCCGCGCTGTCCACCTCGCCGCTCGCCGGGCTGGTCGCCGGCCTCGGCGGCGCGGTGCTGACCGAGCAGTCCAGCGTGCCGGACCAGTTGCTCGGCCACGGGTTCCCCGGGACGCTGCCGGAGGACTGGCCGCACGCGGCGTACGTGCTGCTGTGGGGAGAGAACAACAGGCTCGTCCGCACGCCCGGCACGCCCTTGGTGATCGCCGGGCGCTACAAAGGGCAGAAGGTCGTGGCGATCGGGCCGCACCCGACACGCCTGTCGGACGAGACCCTGGTCGTCCGGCCGGGCACCGACGGCGCGCTGGCCATGGCCATGGGGCATGTGCTGCTCAAGGAGTTCTTCCTGGACCGGGCGGCGTTCGCCGGGCACGCCATGGAGCGTACGGACCTGCCGTTCCTGGTCCGGCTGCGCGAACACGGCGACGCCTTCGTGGCCGGCGGGCTGGTCGGGCGGCCGGCCGAGGGACTGAGCGTGTACGGCGGCGACTCGGTGGAGGTGCTGCTGCCGCGCTTCGATGACGGGCCGGGGCTGCTGCGGCGCGGGGTGCCGGTGGTCAGCGACGGCGACGAGCTGGCGACGACCGTGTTCGACCTGCTGCTGGCGGTGTACGGGGTGGCCCGCGACGGGCTGCCCGGCCAGTGGCCCGGCGGTTATGACGATCGCGGTGAGCCGTACACGCCTGCCTGGCAGGAGACGTACACGGGGGTGGCCGCCTCTCGCACGCTGAAGATCGCGCGGGAGCTGGGGGTGACGGCGGAGAAGACCGGCGGGCGGTGCATGATCGTGCCGGGGCGGCTGGAGACCAACCACGCGGACACCGCCTACCGGGCCATGCTGGCGCTGCTCGTGCTGACCGGCTGCGGTAGCGGGTGGGCGCAGGCCGGGGCGGGGTCGGCCGTCCCGCTGGTGCCGTACCTGTGCCTGCACGCCTGCGGCGAGGACGGCACGGACGTGGGGGCGCTGAGCTGGCCGCTGGCCGCGGGGCTGTTCGACCGGCGGTCGTCGCGGTCGGTGCTGCTCGAAGCGGTGCGCGACGGGTTGCCGATGGCGCCGTCGCCGCGCGTGCTGGCCATCCCGCGGCCGATCTATCCGCTCCCGCCCGAGGTGGAGCTGCTCATCGGGCCCGACGACCGGTGCGACCTGGCGCCGCCCGACGCCCACCTGGTGGCGGACGCGGTGGCCAAGCTGACCGTCGACTACGTGGAGCCCGCTGCGCCGGATCCGGCGGCGGTTCTCATCGGGGGGCGGATGCGGCTGCTGGTCGATCACGCGTGGATGCACGAGTACGGGGAGGCCCTGCCGACGTATCGCCCGCCGGGGCTGGGCCTCCCCGTGAAGCCGACTCAACTCGTGCGTTGAGCCTTATCCGGTGAATCCCTTGAAGATGCCGGTGAACTCGTACGCCGACTGAGCGATCCCGCTGCACGTCGGCGAGACGCTGCCGTTGGGGCAGCCGCCGTTGTCCCGGCCCATCGACCAGAAGCCGACGAAACCGATGTGGTTGGTGTTGGCCCAGTCACGCAGCTTGCGGGCGTCGGCCTGGGTGGTGGTCTGGCCCGTGTCGTTCTTGCCGATCATCGGGGTGACGCCGAGCAGGCGCTTGATCTGAGCGTCGGTCTTCGACGGCCACACGCCCTTCATCTGGCCGATCGTCGCCTGGGCGGCTGAGACCATCGCGTCGCCCCAGTTGCCGGTGTAGCCGAAGTCCATGACCATCGGGTTGACGATCACGTTCAGGCCCTTGGCGGCGGCGTCCTGGAGGATCTGCACCGAGAACGGGTCGAGCCCGTAGTCCTGTGCCTGCACGCGCAGCGTGTAGCGCACGACGGTGCCGCGTTCGGTCTGCAACTGCTTCAGCGCGCTGTTGACCTTGTTCACATCGATCGCCGCCTCGACGTCGACGTCCAGTTGGTTCGTGCCGACCGTGTCGAGCACCTTCTTGTAGGCGGCGAGCAGGGTGGCGGTGGTGCCGCAGTTGTGCTCCAGGTACGGGCCTTGGGCGCCGCCGCTCGCGACGACCACCTGGCCGCCCTGGGCCTGGAGCGCCTTGACGTCGTTGATGATCCTGGAGTCGGCCAGCGGGATGACCCCGCCCCAGGCCGGGTTGCAGCCCGTGCTGTCGCCGAGCACGAAAGCCAGCGTGTAGTTCTTCACCCCGGTCGCGGCGGCGGCGCCGGTCAGGGACGGGGTGGTCATGGTGATGTCGACGTAGGGCGCGTAGCGGATGTCGCCGGTGGGCGGCGTGGTGTCGTTGGTGGTCTTCCCGCTGACGGAGGCCGTGTACGCCGAGCAGTTGCCGGCCGCGTCACACGCCCTGACGCGGAACCCGTAGGTCGTGTTGGCGCTGAGCCCGGTGGCCGTGTAGCTGGTGCCGGTGACCGCCGTGGGGGCCGCGTTGTCCCTGGAGACCTCGTAGGCGGCGATGCTGCCGGAGTTGTCGGTGGAGGCGGACCACGTCACGGTCAGGCTGGAGTTGGTGGCGCCGCCGACCGCCGGGCTTCCCGGCACGGTCGGCGCCTGGGTGTCCGGGGTTCCGCCCGGTCCGTCCAGCACCACGTCATCGGCGTAGTAGGCGCCTTGGCCGTACCAGCCGTTGACGTAGACGCTCACGCTCGTCACACCCGCGCCGGTGGTGAACGAGGTTTTCAGCTGCTGCCACTGACTGCCCGGGGCGGCCCACGTGCTGACGTCGATCCCCGAGCCCGTCGCGCCCAGGAAGATGTAGTTGCCCTGCACCCAGGCCGACAACTGGTAGGTCGTGCTGGGCTTGACCGTCACGGTCTGCGCGCATCTGGCGTAGTCGTTGCCCGCCGGAGTGGCCTGCAGGGCCTTCGTGCCGCCGTGAACGGGCTGCGAGACCGCCTGGGCAGCGGCTGTGGTCGAGCAGGTCCAGCTGGTCAGGGCGGATTCGAAGCCCGGATTTGTCAGGATATTGGCGGCTGCGGCGGGGGTGGCGTGGAGGGCGATGAGCCCCAGGGCGATGGCGGCGCTCGCCGCGAGTCCTCGCAGGTTCATGGAGGTCCCCTTCTTGGTGGAAGTGCCGCCCGCGCCGGCTTTGAGCCGCCCGCCGCACCGGCGGCGAGGTTCCGGTGCGGCGGGGCGGTGGGCCAGTCCTGGTTAGAAGCCGGCCGTAATCCTGGTGAAGTCCCAGTCCGACTGGGCGATCCCGCTGCAGTTCGACACGACTCCGCCGCCCGGACATGGCCGGTCGCGGTTGACGGCCCAGTACGCGAGCCTGGTCAGCCCGTTGTTCCTGGCGTAGTCACGGATCTGGGTCCAGGTGGCCGTGGAGGTGAGCTCCTGCTGGTCAGACAGGCCGTTCATGCCCGAGATGCCCATGTGTGCGTACGCCTGGGCGTCCGTCCAGCCGAAGGCCGTCTTGAGGGTGTTCTTGAGCCCCTCGGAGGCGTTGACCGTGCTCTGGTACATGTTCGAGCCGCCGCCGAAGTCGAACGGCATGATCGTGTAGTTGTCGATCGGGACCGCGAGCTCCTTCGAGCGGTTGATCAGGCGGGTGCCCCAGTAGGTGGGGCCGGTGGTCGAGGTGCCGAAGGTGACGACGACCTTGACGTTGGGGTTGTTCTGCTTGACGATCTTGAGGCCGTTCAGGATGCGGTCCTGGACGGCCTCGCTCTCGAACTCGTCGGTGTTCTCGATGTCGAAGTCGACCGCGGCGGGCCCGACGGCGTTGATGACCGTCTGCACCGCGCCGGCGAACGCGGCGGGCGTCGAGCAGTTGGGGCCGAGCTTGTTGCCCGACCAGCCGCCGAACGAGACCTGCACGCTGCCGCCGGCCGACTTGATGGCCGAGATGGCCTGCGCGTCGGCGCCGCCGGTCAGGGGACGGCTACCGTCCCAGGCCGCGTTGCAGCCGCCGCTGGACAGGATGAACGCCATCGTGAACGACTTGACGCCGGTCGCGCTCATCACCGAGGCGGGCGCGGGCGGGTTGCCCCAGCCCATGTAGAGGTACGGCGCGCCGGGCAGTCTGGCGCCGGTCGTGCAGCCGGTGGTCGTCCCGGTGACCGCGGCGCTGGAGGCCGACTCGCCTACCGAGTTGTACGCCCTGACGGTGTAGGTGTGCGAGGTGCAGGCGCCCAGGGAGCCGATGGTGGCCGACGTCCCGGTGACCGTGGCCCTGACCGTGCTGCCCTCGTACACGCGGTAGCCGGTGACCGTGCCCGACGACGCGCCCCACGACAGGGAGAGCGAGCTGCTGGTGGACGCGCTGACGCTCGGCGAGCCCGGCTGGCCGGGGGCGCCGGTGCCGGCCGAGGTGGTCGCGGTGACGGAGTTGCCGGCGGCCGAGAGGTTGCCGGCGGCGTCACGGGCGCGGACCGTGTAGGTGTAGCTGGTCGAGGCGGCGAGCCCGCCGTCGGTGTACGTGGTGCCGGTGGCCGTCGTCACCAGCGTCGAGCCGCGATAGACGTTGTAGCCGGTGACGCCCACGTTGTCGGTGGAGGCGTCCCAGGCCAGCGAGACGCTGCTGGAGGTGGCGCCGGTCGAGCGCAGGTTGCCGGGCACCGAGGGCGCGGTGGTGTCGGTGCCGCCGCCGGAGACGACCTTCCACAGGGCGGGCACCGCCGGCGGTGTCCAGTCGGGCTGGGAGGTGTGGGCCTGGATGCACTCGTAGTCGACGCCGTTGTAGGTGACGCGGGTGCCCACGGTGTAGGCCGTCCATGCCGTCCACGCGGGGTAGGCGAAGGCCACCGACCCGTAGGCGCTGGGCATGGCGGTGGTGAGCCCGGCGCCCATCATGGCCAGGGCGGCGAGTAAGGCGAGGAACATGCGGCGAAATCTCATGGCATTCCCTGGTGGTGCGGCTTGGCGGGTCATGTCCTTGTGTCGTGCCGTACGGCTTGCGCCGGGGGGTGAGAGCGCAAGCCGTACGGCATGGGCCCGCGGAGGTGTGACGGGCCGCTGGGGGGTGGCAGCAGGGGTTTGCTCGGTCAGTCAGAACGAGAGGGGAACAGCCACGCCGGACGGTCGTTCCCACGGCCCCGGAACACGTCGCGAATGACGGGCCAGAGCGGACGATGGGGGCGGCGACCGGGACATGGCTTCCTGATTCAAGATTTCTTTTAGGAAAGTTTCCTAAGAGTTGACGCGATCGTAGCCTTGACACCCGGGTCTAACAAGACCCAAAACGGCGGAGCGCCGAAACTCGGCGCTCCGCCGTAATGACCCGGAAAAATCAGTTCTGCTGGGTGATGCGGACGTCGTCGACGCCCGCTTCGACCAGGGACGCGCCGGAGGCGTCGGTGGCCTCGACGAGGATGCGCACCGTCTGCCCCGCGTACGCGTTCAGGCCGGCCGTGGCCGTGGCCCAGGCCCCGTCGCGGTTGGCCGCCGCGCCGGTCTGCTGGAAGACGGTCGTCGTGGTGTCGCCGACCACGCTGACCCGGAAGGAGTCGGCGCTGGAGGCGTTCGAGCCGTGCGCCAGGTACCACGACAGCGAGAGGTTGAGTGTGCCGGTGGACGGCAGCGTGATGGGCGGCGACTGGATCGACGTGGTGCCGCCGTCTATGTCGAAGTCACCGGCGGCGGTGCCCGCGAGACGGCCCGTCACCAGGCAGTTGGTGCCGCTGACCGTGGTGCCGAGCTGCTTGGTTCCCGAGGAGGTGGTGGCCTCCGGATCACCGCGCTCCCACGCGCCGGTGGTGGCCGTGTCGGCGGTGCTCGGGTTGGCGGCCCAGCCGGTGTCGGTCTCGAAGGTGTCGGAGTAGACGGTCACGGGCGGGGTGCCGGTGCCGCAGTACGTGGACTGCTTGCCGATGATCCGGTAGACGCAGTCGGAGTACTCCAGGAAGCGGAGCACCGCCTCCCTGTTGCGGGTGGTCTGCGGCACGATCTGCTCGTCCGGCGGGTAGAAGCCCGGGCTGGAGCCCCTGGGGTACATCTCGAAGGTGAAGCTGAAGATCTTGTAGACGCCCCACAGCCAGTCGTCGATGGTGCCGTCGGTGATGTAGAGGTCGCTGGCCTGCTCGGGGGTGTAGCTGTTGGTGGCGGCCATGTTCCGGCCGAGCGCGGCGAACGCGTCGTGGTCGTCCTGGGTCATGCCGGTCGCCGTGTCGTTGAAGGTGAAGCCGTAGGGCCACAGGACGAGCTCGGAGTAGGTGTGGAAGTCGATGTTCGACTTGATCTGCTGCACGCCGCCGACGACCCGGCCGCGGACGAAGTTGGCCGTGCTCCTGACCTCGGGTGCCGACTCGGCCGAGGCGCCGCGGTAGGTCTCGCTGGAGGCCGAGCCGGAGGAGCCGCCGCAGCAGCCGAAGTTGTAGGCCCAGTTGCGGTTCAGGTCGGTCCCGACGGCCGAGGAGCCGCTGTTCGGCTGGCGGTTCTTGCGCCAGGAGCGGTAGCTGCCGGTGGCGATGTCGTACTCGCCGCCGTCCGGGTTCAGGTCCGGCATGATCCAGATCTCCCTGGAGTTCACCAGGTTCGTGATCCGGGTGTCGGTGCCGTAGTTGTCCACCAGCAGGTGCATCAGGTAGAGCGCCATCTCCACCGTGAGGTGCTCGCGGGCGTGCTGGTGCGCGGTGAAGAGCACTTCCGGCTCGGCCTCGTCGGTCGCGACGTTGTCACTGATCTTGACCACACGCAGCGCCCTGCCCTGGTACGACGTGCCGTACGTGGAGACGGTCGCGATGCTCGGATGGGCGGCGACGAGCGCGTTGATGTCGGTGTTCATCTCCGCGTAGTTGTGGTAGGCGGAGTCCGCGGACGGGAAGTCAAAGGGCCCGACGCCGCCGGACGGGGATAACGGGCGCGGCACCTCCGCTACCCGGTAGCCGAGGTTCCTGATCGCGTCCACCTCGGCTGCCGTGGCGGTGATCAGGACCGAGTCCTTGGTCACCTCGTCGATCGCGGCGCCGGTCGCCGCGACGGCACTGCGTTGCTGGGCGTTCGCCGGTCCCTCCACGCGATACTGCCGGTTCGGCGACGGCTCGGCGGCGGCCCCGGCTCCGGTCATGCCGGTCAGGCAGACCAGGCCGAGGACGGCTAGCAGGATGACAAAACGGCGTTTCACCTCGTCCTCCTCGAGCGCGTGGGCTAGTTGTTGACACGCGCCTGAACTGAGGGTGAGGACGTTGTGGTGGTTGGGAAAGGCCCAACTTTCCGGCCGTCCAGTGGGCCCGTTTCCTGCCGGCTCCAGAGCCTGACAGGTAGGTGACAGGTTACTGCCAGGCCCTTACCAGGGCTTCTCGACACGCTGAGCGGCATGAGTTACGCGATCGAAGCGGAAGGGCTCGTCAAGAGGTACGGCGAAACGGCCGCGCTCGACGGGATCGACCTGCGGGTGCGGACCGGGACCGTGCTGGGCGTGCTGGGCCCCAACGGCGCGGGCAAGACCACCGCGGTACGGATCCTGGCCACGCTGGTGGCCCCCGACGCGGGCCGGGCCCTCGTGGGCGGGTTCGATGTGACCCGCCAGGCCGGGAGGGTGCGCGAGCTGATCGGCCTGACCGGCCAGTACGCCTCGGTGGACGAGAAGCTGACCGGCACCCAGAACCTGCTGCTGATGGGCCGCCTGCTCGGCCTGAGCCGGTCCGAGGCGCGGGCCAGGGCCGCGGCGCTGCTGTCCAGATTCGGGCTGACGGACGCCGCCGACCGCCTCGCCGGCGGCTACTCGGGTGGCATGCGCCGCCGTCTCGACCTGGCCGTGAGCCTGGTGAGCGGGCCGCGGATCCTCTTCCTCGACGAGCCGACCACCGGCCTGGACCCGCACGCCCGCGGCGAGCTGTGGGACGCGGTCAGGGAGCTGGTGGCCGACGGGGTGACCGTGCTGCTGACCACCCAGTACCTGGAGGAGGCCGACCAGCTCGCCGACGACCTGCTGGTGATAGACGCCGGCCGGACGGCGGCGAGCGGGAGCCCCGGTGAGCTGAAGTCCCGGGCCGGCGGGCATCGGCTCGACGTCAGGCCGCTGCTGGCCGCCGATGTGGAGAAGGCCGAGTCCATCCTGCGTACCCGGGCCGAGGGCGGCCTGTTGAGCATCCCCATCCATGACCTGTCGGTGCCGCCCGCCCTGCTGAGGGCGCTCGACGACGCGGGCATCGTGCTCGCCGAGCACGCCCTGCGGCTGCCCTCGCTCGATGACGTCTTCCGTACCTTGACCGGAGCCGAGAAATGATCTCCCAGAGCCTGACGCTGGCCTGGCGCAGCCTGATCCCGTTGAAGAACAGCCCCGGCCAGCTCATCGGCATGCTGCTGCAGCCGGTTTTCATGATCGTGGTCTTCGTCTACCTGTTCGGCGGGGCGGCGGGCGGTGACCGGGACGGCGCGGTGCTGTACATGCTGCCCGGTGTGCTCGTCCAGGTGGCGTTGATGGCGACGATCGGCACCGGCATGAACCTGGCCACCGACATCGGCAACGGGGTGTTCGACCGGTTCAGGACCATGCCGATCGCCAGGTCCGCGCCCTTGGCCGGGCGGGTGCTGGCGGACCTGCTGACGCTGCTGGTCACGATCATCATGTCGCTGATCGTGGGGTACGCCGTGGGGTTCCGCGTACGCACCGATCCGCTGAGCGCGCTGGCCGGGGTCGGCCTGGTGCTGCTGTTCGCGATGGCGCTGAGCTGGGGATCGGCCTGGATCGGGCTCATCGCCAAGTCCGTCACGTCCATGCAGGGCATCTCGACGGCGGTGCTGCTCCCGCTGACGCTGGGCAGCAGCGCCTTCATCCCCGCGACGGACCTGCCCGGCTGGCTGACCTGGTGGATGGGCGTCAACCCGGTCTCGCACCTGGCGGGGGCGATCCGCGGCCTCATGGTCGGCGGCCTGCGGGCCGCGGACCTGTGGATCACGTTCGGCTGGACCGCCGCCCTGCTCGCCGTCTTCACCCCGCTCGCGCTGCGGGCCTACAACAGGAGAGTTCGATGATCAAGTCCACCGAGACCATGACCACCCGTGACGGCGTCACGCTCGTCGCCACGCTCTGGCGGCCCGCCGGGCCCGGTCCCTTTCCGGTGCTGCTGTCCCGCACGCCGTACGGCAGGGCGGATCAGGGGCCCGGCCTGCACCTGGACCTGCCCCGGCTGGTGGCCGCCGGATACGCGGTCGTCGTCCAGGACGTACGCGGGACCGGTGACTCGAACGGCGCGTTCCGGTTCATCGCCGGGGAGGCCGCCGACGGCTATGACGCGGTGCGGTGGGCGGCCACGCGAGCCTGGTCGGACGGGAACGTCGGCATGTTCGGCGACTCCTACCTGGGCATCACCCAGCTCCTGGCCGCGCAGGAGCGCCCGGAGGGCCTGCGGGCCATCGCGCCGCACGTGGCGCCCGCGGGACTGCACGAGGTGGTGTACAGCTCGGGCGTGCCCAACCTCAACATCGTGCTGACCGTCAGCGTGTTCGTGCTCGCGGTCAACGAGCTGGAGCGCCGCGTCAACCGTGGTACGGCGCGGGAGTCCGACAAGGACGCCTATATGGCGGCGCTGGGCTTCCCCGACCGGTTCGCCGAGACCATGCAGCGGCTGGCCGAGCGGCTGCCGCTCAGCGACCAGCCGCTCCTGACCGACCTCGCCCCCTTCTACGCCGGCTGGATGGACCACCCCGACCCGGCGGCGGAGGTGTGGCGGGACGGCGTCGTCCACCACGACAGGATCGAGGTGCCCGCGCTGGTGGGCACCGGCTGGTACGACTACTTCCGTGACGCCTCCATCGGCCACTACCAGCACCTGCGCGGCGGATCCCGGCTCGTCGTCGGCCCGTGGGCGCACTACACGCAGGACGGCGACGTGGGCGGGCGGGACTACGGGGAGCAGGCGAGCCAGGACGCGATCGACTGGACCGGCCTGCACCTGGACTGGTTCGGCCAGTGGCTGCGCGGCGAGCCGGCGGCCGGCCGGGCCAGGGTGACGTACTTCCTGATGGGCGCCGACGAGTGGCGCACCGCGGCGGACTGGCCGCCGCCCGCCGCCCGGCGCGTGGCCTACCATCTGGGCCCGGACGGCACGCTCGGCACCCTCCCGGCGGGCGGCGGGGGCGGCGGGTTCGTCTGCGACCCCGACCACCCGTTGCCCACGGTGGGCGGCGCGGTGATGATGTTCGACGCGTTCGGGCCGCTCGACCAGCGCCCGCTGGACGACCGCGACGACGTGCTGCGCTACCGGAGCGAGCCGATCGACGGCGCGCTGGAGGTGACCGGGGCCGCCGAGCTGGTCGTGCTCGTGTCGTCCACCGCGACCGGCACCGACGTCGCCGCCAAGCTGATCGACGTGCACCCCGACGGCCGCGCCGAGCTGCTGACCGACGCCATCACCCGGGTGACGGACCTGGTGCCGGACGAGGTGCGCGAGGTCAAGGTGGAGCTGGGCGCGATCTCGAACCTCTTCCGCCCGGGGCACCGGATCCGGATCGACGTGGCGGGCTCGAACTTCCCCAGGTTCGGCCGGAACCCCGAGAAGGGCACGACCACGATCCACGACCCGTCCTACGTGATGCTGCCGATCATCTCGTAGACCTCCTGCCTGGTCATGGCCGCGCCCTCGCCGTGCAGGTGGTCGTAGCGCGAGTCGCCCAGCGCGGCCTTGGCCGACACAGTCCCCGCGACGGTGTCGGCCGAGCTGTCGGGCGGCTCGACCGCCGCCGACGCGCCGAACAGGACCGCCGCGCGTTCCGGGGCGCCGCCCGCCAGCTCGGCCAGCGCGCAGCCGGCCAGCACCACCGACAGGTACGGCAGATCGGGCGTGGGCCCGAGCAGGCCGAGCGCCTGACGGTGCTGTTCGAGCCCGGCCTCGGGGTCACCGCTCGCCGTCAGCGCCCTGCCGTAGCCGGTCCGGACCGCGACCGCGAGCTGCGGGATCGGCGGGGCCTCGGTCAGCAGCTCGAACAGGCCGCGATAGGCGGTCAGGCTCTCCTCGACGTCACCGAGCCGGTAGGCCAGCGCCGCCTCCCCCAGGCCGAGCTGGATGAGGGTGAACGCCGAGATCTCCTCGTTGGCGCCGACCAGGGCACCGGCCCGGTCGGGAGCCCGACCGAGGGTTCGGCCTGTGGCTCCGTCAGCGGCCCGGCCGGCGGTGCGGCCCGTGGCTCCCTCGGTGATTCCGCCGGGCGCCCCGCCGGCGGCTCGATCGGAGGTTCCGTCGGCGGGTCGGCCGGTCGTGACTCCGTGCCGGGCCCGGGCCAGGTCGGCGGCGGCGCCGTCGAGGTCGCCGCTCTGCGCGCGGAGCGTCGCCATCCGCGTCAGCGTCGAGATCGCCTCCTCCGAGCTCACCCACTTGGTGGTGAGCGACTGGGTCTCGGCGATCAGATCGTCTGTGGGCGCGCCGCGCGCGGCACGCAGCGCGGCCAGGCCCAGCAGCGACTCGCTCAGCCCCCACCGTTCGCCCAGCTTCCTGAACCCGGCCACTGCCTGTTCGAGCCCCTCCTCGGTCCGGCCAGGGCCGCCGATCATCCTGGCCGAGCTGGCCAGCCAGAGATCGTCGCTCGCGGCGTACCGATCGAGCAGTGCGACGGCGTGCTCGTCCCGCCCGGCCGCGCCCGCCATGACGGCCCGGCTGATCAGCAGCAGCGGGTGGACAGGGCCTTCCCGTTCCGCCGCCCCGATCAGCCCGTCCATCTGCACCGACAGCGCCTCCATCGCCGGCCGATCGCTGACGATCGCGGCGAACCGGTCCACCCCGTCCGCGAACAGGCAGGCCGTGTACGCCCGCACCAGGCCCTCCGGCGGGGTGTCGCCCACCAGGTCGAGCACCTGCCGCGCCCAGGCCGCGCTCTCGCGCCGGTAGCCGCACATCCACCAGTACCAGGTGAGCGCCGAACAGAGCCGCAGCGCGAACTCCACGTCACGCTCGTCGAGCGCCCACCGCAGCGCCACCGAGTAACCGTCGCGCTCGGCGGAGAGCCGCTCGATCCACTCGATCTGCGCGCCGGTCCGCAGCTCGGGAACCGCCCGTTCGGCGAGGTCGAGCAGGTGTACGACATGACGCCGCCGGTACGTGTCCACCTCCCCCGCCTCGGCCAGCCGGTCGGAGGCGTACGCGCGGATCGTCTCCAGCATCGAATAGCGGCCTTCCGGCGACACCTGGACCAGCGACTTGTCGGCCAGCGCGCCCAGGACGTCGGCGGTGCCGCCGCACACGGCCTCGACGGACTCGAGCGTGGCGCCGCCCGCGAAGACCGCGAACCTGCGGGCCAGCTCGCGTTCGGGCTCGTCGAGCAGGTCCCAGCTCCACTCCACCACCGCCCTGAGCGTCTGCTGGCGGGGCAACGCCGTACGGCTGCCGCCCGTCAGCAGCCTGAAGCGATCGTCGATGCGGTCGGCGAGCTGCCCCGGCGTCATCGTGCGCAGCCGGGCCGCGGCCAGCTCGATGGCCAGCGGCATGCCGTCCAGCCTGCGGCACAGGGCCACCACGGCGGCGACGTTCCCCTCGTCGAGGGCGAACGCGGGCCGGGCCGCGGTGGCGCGGTCGAGCAGCAGTCGTACCGACGGGAATTCGGCCGCCCGCGCCGCGTCCACCCCCGTCGGGGGCGGCTCCAGCGGCGGGATGGGCACCAGCCGCTCCCCCGGCACGCCGAGCGGCTCGCGGCCGGTGGCCAGCACGTGCACGCCGGGGCAGCCGGTGAGCAGGTCGTCGGCCAGGCGCGCGGCGGCGTCGACGAGGTGCTCGCAGTTGTCCAGCACGATCAGCACCCGGCGCTCGCCCAGGGCCTCGACCACCTGCTGAAGCGGTCCGGGCCCTTGGTGAGGGGTGCCGGGGACGGGATCCTTGCGTGAGTAGCCGGGACGGTCGTCGCGCAGGCCGAGGGCGTCGAGCACCGCGCCGGTAACGGCGGCCGGGTCGGTGACGGGGGCCAGCTCGACCATCCACGTGCCGTCGAACCGCGCGCCCATGCGCAGGGCCCCCTCGCCGGCCAGCCTGGTCTTGCCCGCGCCACCCGGGCCGACGATCGTGACCATCCGGGCGTGGCCGAGGACGGCGGTCAGCAGGTCCAGCTCGTCCTCCCGGCCGATGAACGTGGTGAGCGGGACCCGGACGTTGCCCTTGGGGAGGTCGCGCCGCTTGGGGGCGGCCTGCCGTACGGGAACGTCGCCTGACACGACGGCCAGGTGCGCGGCGCGCAGTTCGGGCCCCGGGTCGACGCCGAGCTCGTCGGCGAGCGTCCCTCGGGTGCGCTCGAACAGGGCCAGCGCGTCGGCCTGGCGCCCGGCGGCGGCGAGCCCGCGCATCTCCAGCGCGCACAGCCGCTCCCGGAGAGGGTGCGCGGTCACCTCCGCGCCCAGATCGGCGGGCTGCCCGGCCGCCAGCCGCGCCTCGGCCCGAGCCTCGACGGCGGCCAGCCGATCCTCCTCGAGCCCCGCCGCCACATTCGCCAGGTACGGCACGGCCCCGAGATCGGCGAGCGCCGGCCCACGCCAGAGCGCGAGCGCCTCATCGAGCTTCGCCGCGCCGGTCGAGCGCGCATCCTGCGGAGAGCGCGCGTCCTGGGCAGAGCGTGCGTCCTGGGCGGAGCGTGCGTCCTGAGGTGAGCTCGTGGCTCGGGTCAGGTGGCGGAAGCGCAGCGCGTCGACCTGGGCGGGGTCGATGGCCAGCAGGTAGCCGCCCGGCCGGCTCCGCACGATCTCGTACGGCCGGAGCGCCACGCGTAACCGCCTGACCAGCGTCTGCAGCGCGTTGGCGGCGTTGGCCGGCGGCTCGTCCGGCCACAGCGCGTCGATGAGCCGCTCCGAGGTGACGGTCCGGCCGGCCTCGAGGGCGAGGACCGCCAGGAGCGCCCGCACCAGGAAACCACCGACCGCGACCGGCTCCGCGTCGGCCGTCGCCACTTCCAGCGTCCCAAGGATGGAAATCCGCACGAGACCCATCCTGCCGCGTCCCGCCGGGTGAACGCTCAAGCGGGACGGCTCGCGCGACCACCCCTAGTCGCGCGAGCCGTACCCACTCTCAAACGGCGAACCCGCCGAACAACAGCGCGGCCAGCCCCAGCGCCAGCAGC
This sequence comes from Nonomuraea sp. NEAU-A123, assembly GCF_018603905.1. Classification (GTDB taxonomy): domain Bacteria; phylum Actinomycetota; class Actinomycetes; order Streptosporangiales; family Streptosporangiaceae; genus Nonomuraea. The sequence goes on along the minus strand of NZ_JAHFZZ010000039.1, from coordinate 54,913 downwards.
AGGTTCACCGCCGTCGCGGCGGCGAAAACGCCGACCGGACGCCAGCCCGCCTCCCTCAACGAGGAGACGCGGAACTCCAGCCCGATACTGACGAACGCCAGGATCAGGAAGCACACTCGAAGGTCGTTGACCACCCCGATGGCGGCCTTGTCGCCGCCCACCCCCAGATACCAGGTGGCGATCACCGAGGCGGCCACGAAGCCGAGCACGAACTTCGGGAAGCGATGCCACAGATCGGCCAGTCGCGGCCGGGGCGCGTCGGGGCGACGCTCGATCTTGAACGCGAAGTAGGCGGTCAGCGCCACGGCGACGACGCCCATGAGCGCGTTCTGCGTGACCTTGACGATGGTGGCGACCTGGAGCGCCTGCTCGCCGACGATCGCGCCCGCCGCCGTCACGGCCGCCGTGGTGTCGATGTTGCCGCCGATCCACGCGCCCGCCACCTCGGGGCTCAGCCCCAGCACCCCGGCCAGCCAGGGCAGCACGAAGATGGACGGCAGCGCGAACGCGATCACCAGGCTCGCGCTGTAGGCGAGCTGCTCCTTCTTGGCCTGTACGGCCCCGGCGGCGGCGATGGCCGCGCTGACGCCGCAGATCGACACGGCGGACGCGAGGAGCGCCCGCAGCTTGTCGTCCAGCCCGAGCCGCCCGCCGAGCCACCAGGTGAACAGGAAGACGCAGCTGATCAGCACGACCGCCTGGGCGATGGCCGGGCCCGCGGCGGTGACGATCACCTTGAGATTGATCGACGCCCCGAGCAGCACCAGGCCCGTCTTGATGAAGAACTCGGTCCTGAAGCCACCGGAGAGCCGCTCCCGCAGCCCGGTGGCGGTCAACACGGCGTTGCCGATCAGGCCGAGGGCGATGGCGTAGACGGGATACTCGATGGCCGCGCCCAGTTGCTCGAACGGCCCGCCTTTGGTGGCCGCGGGCACGCTCTGGTCCAGGAATCTGGTGGCGGCGCCGAGCACCAGCACCGCCAGCACTCCTCCGGCGACGTCCAGGCCGGTGGTCGTCCGGCCTTCGGTTGCTTCGGCGCTCATCACGGCACCAGCCATGCTGGGATGACGCCTGTGATGACGAGCACGACCAGCGCCAGGCCGACGATGGTCGCCGCCCAGTCTTCGTTGATCGACCGCATGGGTTTCACACTAAACCTACATGGAATCCAGGTAAAGCGGTCTTGTCGAATTTTCCGACGATCCCGGGAGCGGTTTACACCGTCCGCCTTTCATGATGGATTCGGGCAATGACCGTACAAGGGACGTGCGACCCCCGGTTCTCGCTGGTCGCGGAGGAGTTCGACCGCAACCTCGCGCTGCGCGGCGAGGTCGGCGCGTCGGTGTGCGTGGTTCTCGACGGCGAGGTCGTCGTCGATCTCTGGGGCGGTGAGGCCGCTCCCGGCGTCCCCTGGCTGCACGACACGATCGGCCACGTCTGGTCCTGTACGAAGGGCGCCACGGCGCTCTGCGCGCACATACTGAGCGCGCGCGGCGAGCTGGATCTCGACGCTCCCGTCACCCGCTACTGGCCCGAGTACGGCGCGCACGGCAAGGGTCCGACGCTGGTCAGGCACCTGCTCTCGCACCAGGCGGGGGTGCCGGCGCTGCGCGAGCCGCTGCCGGACGGCGCGTTCTACAACTGGAAGCTGATGGCCGACCGGCTGGCCGGCGAGCAGCCGTTCTGGGAGCCGGGCACCAGGCACGGCTATCACGCGCTGACGTTCGGCTACCTGGTCGGCGAGGTCGTCCGCAGGGTGAGCGGGCGCTCGCTCGGCACGTTCTTCCGCGAGGAGGTGGCCGAGCCGCTCGGGCTGGACTTCTGGCTGGGCCTGCCCGAGGAGCATGAAGGCCGGGTCGCGCCCACGATCCCCGCCGACCCGCCGCCGGACCCGCCCACGTTCTACGTCAAGGCGTTCACCGACCCCGGCTCCATTCCGGCGCTGCTGCTGGCCAACCAGGGCGGCTACATGACGACGCCCGGCGAGTCGGACAGCCGCGAGGCGCACGCGGCGGAGTTCGGCGCCGTCGGCGCGGTGACGAACGCCAGGGGCCTGGCCGGCATGTACCGGCCGCTCTCCCTCGGGGGCGGCGAGCTGGTGACCGAGGAGCAGGTGGCCGTCATGGGGCTGACCGCCTCGGCGGGGACCGACGCGGTGCTGGCCGTGCCGACCCGATTCTCCACCGGCTTCATGAAGGCGGCCGACAACCGGTACCTGCCGCCCGCCGACAGCGAGGGCGCGCTGCTGTCCGCGACCGCGTTCGGACACGCGGGCATGGGCGGCTCGCTCGGCTTCTGCGACCCGGCGGCCCGGCTGGCCTTCGGCTACACGATGAACAAGCAGGGCATCGGACTCGGCGTCAACCCACGCGGCCAGGCCCTGACGGATGCCACCTATCTGTCTCTGGGCTACCGGCAAGCCCACGGAGGGATTTGGTACGCGCCAAGGGATTAATCACGCGGTACCGTGACATGTCATCACGCTTTCAGGAGCCAGCCGCATGTTCTTCGGTATCACGGATCTGTCGACCTACGTCATCGGCGCCTTCCTCATCATCCTGTTGCCGGGCCCGAACTCCCTGTACGTCCTGAGTTCGGCGGCCCAGCACGGGGTGCGGCACGGCTACCGGGCCGCGGCGGGCGTCTTCGTCGGCGACACGGTCCTGATGGCGCTCGCGGCCGCGGGCGCGGCGTCGCTGCTGCGCTCCAGCCCGCTGCTGTTCACCATCGTCAAGTACGCGGGCGCCGGTTACCTGGCGTGGATCGGCTTCCAGATGCTGCGCGGCGCCTGGCGAGCCTGGCGCTCCCAGCCCGACACCGCCGAGCCCGTCGCCGCCGCCAAGACCGAGGCCGCCCCGGGCCGCCTGCCGAACCCGTTCCGCAAGGCGCTGACGATCAGCCTGCTCAATCCCAAGGCGATTCTCTTCTTCGTCTCGTTCTTCATCCAGTTCGTGGACCCCGGGTACGGCACACCCGTCCTGTCGTTCCTCATCCTGGGCACGATCATCCAGATCTTCAGCCTGCTCTACCTCACCGGGCTCATTTTCGGCGGCACCTTCCTGGCCGCCCAGTTCCGCGCCCGCAGGAAGCTCAGCGCGGGCCTGACCTCGGGCGTCGGCGCCCTGTTCCTGGGCTTCGGCGCCAAGTTGGCCACCACGTCGCTGAGCTGAAACCACCTCGACGGTGACACGCAAGCACCCTTTGGTGGAGTAACGGGTGGCGGCGACGCGCCACTCGCGTCGCAGCTACTCGGACAGGCACTAATCCATGGAACGTGTCAAAAGAGGCAGTGGCATACCACGCCGTCGGGTACGGTAAGCCACCGGCAAACCTGGAGTGACCAAGTCGTAACCTCGACTGGCCCATCTGGGAAGCCTGGTCTCCCGAAGCTCGGGTAGTTCGCTGATCGTCGGCCAATCTGCGGAGCAGCCTTGAATCACCCTCCCGTCACCCTGCCGCGTCTGACAGCTCTGCTGCGTCAGGCGGTTCCCCGGCTGCTCGAAGGCGTGGTCGCACCGCTCGCCGTCTTCTACGCCGCCCTGGCCGTACTGGGGCTCAACGGGGCACTGGCCGCGGCCGTGTCCTGGGTCTACCTCGGGGTCGCCTGGCGGCTGATCAGGGGCATCCGGGTGCCCGCCACGATGATCCTGGCCGCGATCGCGATCACCGCGCGTGCCGCCGTGGGCTTCTGGACCGGGAGCTGGGTCGTCTACTTCATCCAGCCGGAGCTGGGCACGCTCTGCATCAGCATGGCCTTCCTGGCCTCGGTGCGGCTCAACAAGCCGCTCGTGCAGAAGCTCACGCTCGACTACATCCACCTGCCGTCGGCGGTGCTCAAGCACGAGCGGGTCCGCAGGTTCTTCGCCAGGATCACGCTGCTGTGGGCGTTCGTGCTGATGGCCAACTCCACGGTGAGCATCTGGCTCGCGCTGCACGAGTCGCTCAGCGCGTTCATGCTGCTCCGCACGTCAGCGGTGGCCGTGATCAGCGGTCTCGCGATCGTCTTCTCGATCTTCGCCTTCAAGCGGGTCCTGCGCCGGTTGCAGGTGGCCCACACCTGACCGTTCGGTCAGCAGGAACGTCCCGCACATCGCCATCACCAGCCCGGTCAGCGTGCCGAACAGCTCCACCAGCCCCACCACACCGGTCATCCTCGCGCCGAGCGGCCCGCCGGTGACCGTGAGGATCATCGCGTAGAGCCCCCAGCCGAACATGACGCCCGTGCCGAGCCAGCCCACCACCAGCGGCGGCCAGAACGGCCCGGCGCCCCGGCCCCTGACGAGCAGGACCAGCGCGATCCCCGCCCCGAGCGCGAGCAGGCCCTTGAAGCCGTCCTGTAGCGCCTGGACGGGCACGGGGTTGCCGGCCGCCCAGTACAGGCGGGTCCCGCCGAGGACCGCCGACACCAGCAGCGCCCCTCGGGCGACGACGGTCTGGAACGGCCCGGTCGGGCTCGCCTGGCCGGACCCGAGCGTGGTGGAGAAGACGGCCGGCCACCGATCCCTGGCGTACAGGACGAAGGCCACCATCAGCCCCACGCCCTGCCCGATGAACCCGCCGTAGACCGTCATGTAGACCCAGGGCGCGATGGGCCCGTCCGTCGAGAAGACCGACACGCCCGTCAGCAGCACCCCGGCCGGCACCGTGACGACCACCACGGACAGCAGGCCGGTGCCGAGCCACAGAGGCAGCAGCACCAGCCACGCGGGCAGCCGCATGCCCTGCCGCGTGGTGAACGCCAGCGCCAGGAGCAGCGCGACCGCGTCCATGCCGAACGTCATCGCGTTCAGCCCGACCATCGTCGGGTCGTTCATGAACGCCGGGTCGGAGACGCCCACCGGATGGCCGGTCAGCCAGAAGATCTTCAGGGTGAGGTACGGGAGCATGGCGGCCATCGCCACGATCGCCGCCGTGATGCGGCCGATTCCGGCCTGCTGCGGAGTCATGTGCCAACCGTGCGCCGCCGGGCTCCGCCATCCCTCCCGCCGCGAGGGGATCCGCCTCACCCGTGCGAGGGAACCGCGCGCCAGACAGAGGTAAGGGACAACCCTGACAAGGAACCCAGGGTGGTGCGAGCTAAACCCTCCCGGTAGTGCTAACCCCACCTCAAAGTCGCCTACACGCACTCCTGCGCCGGCAGGGTCAGCCCGCTTTGATCGAAGAGAGTCGTCCGGAGGTCATATGACCGCCCCCGACGAAAGTCGGGGGTCATGCGTGCCGATCGACCGATGTGCCGTGACCTGCGGGGTTTCTAGCTTCAAAGGGAGCGGGCCCTGACCCCGTTCGGGGTGGGGCCCGCGTTCGACCGGGGTGATCCCCGATGTCTCACGGCACCTCGCAGGACACGCTGTGAGGGCGCCCCAACGATCGGAGTACACGCAATGTCGCACGCCATTCTGGACCTGGTCCAGCAGATGATGTCGTCGCCTTGGCTGTACCTGGCGCTGTTCGCGCTGGCGCTGCTCGACGGGTTCTTCCCGGTCGTCCCGGCGGAGACCTCGGTGATCACCGCCGCGGTGTTCGCCGCGTCCGGGCAGACGAATCTGGCGCTGGTGATCGTGGTGGCCGCGCTGGGCGCCTTCGCGGGTGACCACGTCTCCTACTTCATCGGCCAGAAGTCCGGAGGCCGGCTGCGCCACCGCAAGGCGTTCGTATGGGCCGCGAACGCGCTGGCCGAGCGCGGCGGGATGGTCCTCGTAGTCGCCCGCTACATCCCCGGCGGACGCACCGCCACCACATTGACCATGGGCGCCGTACGCCATCCGCTGCGGTCCTTCACCTTCTTCGACGCGATCGCCGCCTCCTCGTGGGCCGTGTACTCCGGCCTGATCGGCTTCTTCGGCGGAATGGCGTTCGAGAACGACCCGATCAAGGGGCTGCTGCTCGGCCTGGGCATCGCGCTGTCCATCACCGGTGTCGTCGAGGCCGTCCGGTGGTCGCGGAAGCGACGCGCCACCCAGGCTTCCCCGGAGCGCCTTCCCGTGGACACGTCTGTTTGACCTCGCCCGGTAACCATCTGTTTGAGAGGAGTGGGCATGACTGTCCTGGCCGCTGTTATCGCCCTGGTCGGTTCGCTGTTCTTCGCGCTCGGCGCCGCGCTTCAGCAGTTCGAAGCGGCAGGTACGGCCAAGCCCACCCTGCTCACGCTGTTGCGGAGGCCGCGCTGGCTGTTCGGCGGCCTGTCGATCCTGTCCGGCGGCGGCCTGCACATCGTCGCCCTGGGCCTGGGCCCGCTGACCGTGGTGCAGCCGATGGGGGTGGCCAGCTTGCTCTTCGCGCTGCCGATCGCCGCCGCGCTGCACGGTCGCAGGCCCACCCGCAAGGAGCTGTCCGCCGCGGGTGTGGTGGCGGCCGGGCTGATCGGCCTGGTCCTGCTGGTGCCCGAGTCGGAAGGCCCGACGTACCTGAGCCCGAACGGCGTGCTGACGCTGCTGGCGGTCGCCGGCGTCGCGTCGGTGCTGCTCTGGGCGGGCTCGAAGATCGCCTCTCCGGCGGGCCGGGCGGCGCTGCTGGCCACCAGTTCGGGGGTGCTGTACGGCGCCACGGCCACGCTCATGCGGGCGCTGGTCGACGGCTCCTGGAACTGGTGGTACCTGCTGGCGCTGCCGGTGCCCGCGCTGCTGGCGCTGATGATGCTCCAGCGGGCCTACGCCGTCGGCCACTTCGGCGTCTCCTTCGCCTCGCTGCAGATCGCGGACCCGCTCACCGCGGTCGCCTTCGGCGCGCTGCTGCTGGGCGAGCCGCTGCCGAGCGGGCTGGTCCCGATCGCGGCGGCGGCGCTGACCGCGGCGGGGACCCTGGCGCTGGCCCGCACCACTCCGTTGGAGGCGCGCCACTGACCTGCCCGCCGCCGGATCCCCTACCCACCCCCCGCCCCGGCCTTCCCCAGCCGGTCGGCGTCCGCACTTTCGACTGGAGTCCCTTGTCATGGCCATGCCCCTGCGCACCAGCCCCGACCGCACCGAGCTCGCGCCAGCCCCCAGGCGCCCACGCCGCATCCTGATCTCCACCGATACCTACCCACCCGACGTCAACGGCGCCGCCGTCTTCACCTATCGCCTGGCCACCGGCCTGGCCGCGCGCGGCAACGAGGTGCACGTCGTCTGCCAGTCGGACCAGGGCCCGGCCACGGCCGACGTGGTCGACGACGTGGTGGTGCACCGGCTGCGCTCCGCGCCGCTCCTGGTCCACCCCAGCATGCGGGTCACCGTCCCCACCCGGCTGGACTGGCTGCTGACCGCCATCCAGCCCGACGTGCTGCACACCCAGGGCCACTTCGTGGTCGGCAGGGCCGCCATCGCCGCCGCCCGCCGCCGCCGGGTGCCCATCGTGGCCACCAACCACTTCATGCCCGACAACCTCTTCCAGTTCGGCCACATCCCCGACCGGCTCAGGCGGAAGGCCGGAGAGCTGGCCTGGCGCGACTTCAGCCGCGTCTTCAACCGCGCGGACCACATCACCACGCCCACCCCGCTGGCCGCCAAGCTGCTGGCCGACCAGGGCTTCGTCCGCGAGGTGGAGTCGGTGTCCTGCGGCATCGACCTGACCCGCTTCCACCCGCACGCCGAGCCCAAGGCATGGGCCCGCAAGCTGTTCGACCTGCCCGACCGGCCCACCGCCCTGTTCGTCGGCCGCCTGGACGAGGAGAAGCGCCTCGACGAGCTCGTACGCGCGCTGCCGTACGTGCTCAACGACACCGACGCGCAGATCGCGCTCGTCGGGCAGGGCAACCAGCGGCCGGAGCTGGAGCGGCTGGCCGACCGCATCGGGGTCCGCGACCGGGTGTTCTTCCTCGGCTTCGTGCCCGACGAGAACATGCCGCAGGCGTTCGCCGCGGCCGACCTGTTCGCCATGCCGGGCGTCGCCGAACTGCAGAGCATCGCGACCCTGGAGGCCATGGCCAGCGGGCTGCCCGTGGTCGCGGCCGACGCCATGGCGCTGCCGCACCTGGTGAACGGCAACGGCTACCTGTTCGAGCCGGGCGACGTCATGTCGCTGGCCCGCCACATGAGCTCCATCCTCACCGACGAGGACCTGTGCACCCGCCTGGGCAAGGCGAGCCGCGACCTCGCTCTCACGCACGACCACCAGACCTCTCTGGCCCGCTTCGAGAAGATCTATGACGAGGTGACGCGATGACCCAGCAGGAACTCCCCGGTCGCGGCATGGAGCCGGCGCCAGTGACGGTCCCGGTGGTGAGCGCGCTGGCCGGCGCGGTGACCGCCGCCGCGGCGCTCTGCTACGCGCAGGTCGTGCTGCCCGGCCAGCCGCTGCTGAGCGACTACGCGCTGGTCCCCGGCGGGATGCTGCCCGTACTGATCGGCATGCTCGCCCTGGCCTGGGCCTGCGTGTCCCTCGCGTACGGCCTGGCGGCCCGCGAGCCCGCCCGCAGCGCGGCCACCCGGGTGCTGCTGCTGGCCGGCGCGGCCGGGCTGATGCTGAGCGCGGTCTTCCCCACCGATCCGGGCAATGCGGCGGTCGGCACGCTGCCGGGCGAGATCCACCGCTGGTCCGCGGCCGTCGTCTTCACCACCCTGCCCGTGGCCGGCTGGATCCTGGCCAGGGGCCGCGTGGCCCTTCCGAAGTGGAACCGGGTCAGGGCGCTCAGCGTGACCTCGGCCGTGGCGCTGGCCGCCTACCTGGCCGCGCACCCGGCCTCCTTCACCTCGCCGCTGATCGGCGGCGCCTCCTACTACGGGCTGCTGGAGCGCGGCGTGGTGCTGGCCGAGATCGCGCTCGTCGTGTGCATGACCATGACCGTCGTGGAACGGCGTCCCGCGGCCCGCCCGGTGGTGCCCGCCCCGGCCGAGAGCCCCGAACGCCTTGCGGCCTGACGCGCCGACACTTCGCCGGGCGTCGAAGGGATTCGCGCCTAGCGTGGGTCCATGCTCATCACACGCCATGCCGAAGCCGTCGCGGTGCTGTCGGACACCAGGTACGTCCCGCCTCCGGTGCGTCAGGACGCGCCGGCCGGGACGCTCTCCTGGCTCCGCGCCCAGGTGTCCCGGTTCAGCACCGGCGAGGTCCACGCGGAGCGGCGCCGCCTGGTCGCCGAACGGCTCGCCACGCTCGACCCGGCCGCGCTGAGACAGGCCGCCACGGCGGCGACGCTGGAGCGGGGCGGCGACTGGCCGGACGTCCCGACGGCGGTGCTCGGCGCCGCGCTCGGGATCACCGACGAGAAGCGGCTGGTGGGGGCGGTGACCGCCGCCGCCGCGGGCTACCTGTCAGGCGAGGAGGGGCCCGAGGCCGACGCCGCGGTGGCCGACCTGGTCGAGCTCCTGTCCGGCGAGGGCGACCCGATCCCCCGCATCACCATCCTCCTGCAGGCCCACGCGGCCACGGCGGGCCTCATCGCGAACGCGCTCACCCACGCCGACCCTGGCGATGACGTCGACGGCCTGCTGCGGGAGACGCTCCGCCACGATCCGCCGCTCAAGGCCAGCCGCAGGCTCGACCGTCAGACGGGCGACGAGGTCACCATCGACCTGGTGGCCGCCAACCGCGACCCGGCCGTGTTCCCCCAGCCGGAGCGGTTCGACGTCTCGCGCGGTCCGGCGCCCCACCTGACGTTCGGCTCGGGTGTGCGCCCCTGCCCCGCCTCCGCCCACGCGCTCGCCCTCGCGGCCGGCGTGCTGACGGCGGTCCTGCGACCGGAGGATGCCCGATGAGCAGCCGATTCCGTGACCTGCACCGGCCGGGCGACCCGCTGCTGCTGCCCAACGCCTGGGACTACGGGTCCGCCGCCGTGCTGGCCGCGCACGGCTTCCCGGCGATCGGCACCACCAGCCTCGGCGTGTCCGCCGTCCACGGCAAGCCGGACGCCGCGGGCGCCACCAAGGCGGAGACGATCGAGCTGGCCGAGCTGCTCAGGAACCTCGGCGTCCTGGTCACCGTCGACATCGAGGGCGGCTTCAGCGACGATCCCGCGCAGGTGTCCGACCTGGTCGCGGCGCTCGCGACGCTGGGCGTCGCGGGCGTCAACCTGGAGGACGGCCGGCCCGACGGCACGCTGCGGCCGATCGGGCTGCACCAGCGGATCATCGAGGCGGCCAAGGGTCACGGCGTGTTCGTCAACGCCAGGACCGACACGCACTGGCTGAAGACGGGCGACACGCGAGAGCGGGTGAGCGCCTACGGGCACGCCGACGGCATCTTCGTCCCCGGCCTCCGCGACCTGGGGGAGATCGCCGAGGTGGTGGCGAGCACGCCGCTGCCGGTCAACGTGCTGTACCTGCCTGACGGGCCCACGCTGGCCCAGCTCGCCGCGGCGGGCGTCGCCAGGGTGAGCACCGGGTCACTGCTGTACCGGGCCTCGCTGCACGGGGCGCTGTCGAGCCTCCTGGCCGTACAGGGAAGGACCGCGACCCCGGCGCCGACGTACGCCGAGATCGCCGCGATGCTGCCGGGGCCGCGATAGCCGACGCACGCGGAGGCCATCGCGAGGCCGCTGGGGCCGCGATAATCGAGGCATGCGCTTCGAGATCCTTGGCCCGGCCCGGGTGCTGGACGAGGACGGCGAGCCGGTCGTGCTCGGCGGCCCCCGGGTGCGGGGGCTGCTCACGCTGCTGGCGCTCGACGCGGGCCGGGTCGTCGGCGCGGAGCGGCTGGCCGCCGGCCTGTACGGCCCCGAGCCGCCCGAGGGCGTGGCCAACGCGCTCCAGGCGCAGGTGTCGAGGCTGCGCAGGGCGCTGGGCAGGGACCAGGTGGAGTTCCACCCGGCGGGCTACCGGCTGGCGGCCGACCCGCAGGACGTCGACGCGCACCGGTTCGAGCGGCTGGCCGGTGCGGGCCGGCAGGCTCTCGACGCCGGCGACCCCCGCCGAGCGGCGCCGCTGCTGCGTGAGGCGCTGGCGCTGTGGCAGGGCCCGCCGCTCGCCGACGCCCCGCACGCGGAGGCGGCCGCCGCCGGGCTGGAGGAGCTGCGCCTGGCCGCCGTCGAGGACCGCGTCCAGGCCGACCTGGAGCTGGGCGCCCACCGCGAGCTGGTCGCCGAGCTGCGTCGGCTGACGGCCGCCCACCCGCTGCGCGAGCGGCTGCGGGCGCAGCTCATGCGGGCCCTGTACGGCAGCGGCCGGCAGGCCGAGGCGCTGACCGCCTACGACGACGCCCGGCGCATCCTCGACGAGGAGCTGGGCGTCGAGCCGGGTGCCGAGCTGGCCGCGGCGCATCTGGCCGTGCTCAGAGCCGACCCGTCGCTGGCCGCCACCGTAGCGCCCGTCAGCAGGCAGGGCTTGCGCGCCCAGCTCACCAGCTTCGTCGGCCGGACCGAGGAGCTCCGCCAGGTCGGCGCCCAGCTCACGGCGGCCAGGCTGGTCACGCTCATCGGCCCCGGCGGGGCGGGCAAGACCCGGCTCGCGCTGGAGGCGGCCGAGCAGGCCGCCGGCGACGTGTGCTTCGTGCAGCTCGCGCCCGTCACCGAACCCGCCGACGTGCCGAAGGCGGTGCTGGCGGCGCTCGACATCCGCGACACCCGGCTGTCCGGCCACGACCGGCCGCCGGCCGTCGATCCCGTCGCCCACCTGCTCGCCGCGCTCGCCGACCGCGGGCTGCTGCTGGTCCTCGACAACTGCGAGCATCTCATCGCCGCCGCGGCCGAGCTGGCCGACCTGCTGCTGGCCTCCTGCCCCGCGCTGCGCGTGCTGGCGACCAGCCGCGAGGCCCTGGGCATCACCGGCGAGTCCATCCTGCCCGTCGCGCCGCTGCGGCTGCCGCCGCCCGACGCCGCGAACCCGCTCGACTACCCCGCCGTCCGGCTGTTCGCCGACCGGGCGGCCGCGGTCCGGCAGCCGGTCGACGAGACGAACCTGGCCCAGGTGGCCGGCATCTGCCGGGCGCTCGACGGGCTGCCGCTCGCGATCGAGCTGGCGGCCGCGCGGCTGCGCACGATGTCGGTCGGCGACGTGGCGGCCCGGCTCGACGACCGGTTCCGGCTGCTCGCCCGCGGCAGCCGTACGGCCTTGCCCAGGCACCAGACGCTCCGCGCGGTCGTGGCGTGGAGCTGGGACCTGCTGGACGAGCGCGAGCAGCGGATGGCCAGGCGGCTGACCGTGTTCGTGGGCGGCGCCACGCCCGAGTCGGCGGAGCGGGTGTGCGGGCTGCCGGAGGAGGTGCTGTTCTCGCTGGCGGAGAAGTCGCTGGTCGAGGTCGTCGACGGCCGCTACCGGATGCTGGAGACGATCCGGGCGTTCTGCGCCGAGCAGCTCGCGGAGTCGGGCGAGACCGAGGCGATGCGCGAGGCGCACGCCGGCCGCTACCTGGCGCTGGCCGTCGAGGCCGACGGCCACCTGCGCACGGCCGAGCAGTTGGAGTGGCTGTCGCGCCTCGACGAGGAGAGCGGCAACCTGGCCGCCGCCGTACGCTGGTCGGCCGAGACCGGCCGGGAGGCGCTGGGCATGCGGATCCTCGCCTACTCCGCCTGCTACTGGTGGATGCGCGGCCACCGGGGCACCAGCGCGGACCTGGCCGACGGGCTGCTGGCCGGCATGGGACAGACCCCGCCCGCGGGTCTCCGAGAGGAGTACGCGCTGTGCGTGCTGGTCGCGGCCTGGGGCAGGCAGCCTGGCGACGACCTGCGGGCCCGGCTGAAGACGCTCCGCCGCATGCTGCCGGCCGAGTTCCTGTCGACGCGGCTGGAGTTCCTGACGATGATGCTGCCGATGTTCACCGGCCCGCCGGACGACTACGAGGGCGTACGGAAGCTGATGGCTCAATACGCCGGCGCCCTGCCGCCCTGGTCGCAGGCGCTGATGCACTGCGGTGTCGCGTTCATGCTGCAGATCATGGGGCGGGGCGGCGAGGCCAGGGCCGAGTTCGAGCGGTCGCTGGTCGAGTTCCGGGCGGTCGGCGAGCGCTGGGGCGCCACGCTGGCGCTGAGCGGGCTCGCCGAGCTGGCCTACGAGCAGGGCGATTACGCGGCCTCCCGGGCACTGGCCGACCAGGGCCTGCGGACGTCTCAGGAGCTGGGCGCGGTGGCCGACATGGCCGAGTGCCTGTGCCTGAGCGCGGACTCCGTGGCCCGCCTGGGCGACCTCGACGAGGCGCGGGCCGGCTATCTGCGGGCCGCCGAGATGGCCCGGCGCATCGGCTCGGGCGACACGCTGGCCAAGGCGCACGTCGGGCTGGGCGAGCTGGCGGTGCTCCGCGGCGACCTCGGCGAGGCCCGCGCGCTCATGGAGCAGGCCCTGGCCGAGTGCTCCGGCGACTGGTACAGCTCGGAGGAGGTCCGCGCCCGCATCCAGGCCGGGCTGACCGGCCTGGCGGAGATCGTCAGCGGGCGGTAGGCGGTCGGTCAGCGCCTCTGATCATCCTGAACACCATGAAGAGCAAATGGTCCTGCCTGGCCGTCGCGTGCCTGGCCACTCTCCTTCTCTCGCTCGACATGACGGTCCTGCACCTGGCCCTGCCCAGGCTGGTCGGCGACCTCGGCGCCAACGCCACGCAGTTGCTGTGGATCGGCGACATGTACGGCTTCGCGCTCGCGGGCCTGCTCATCACCATGGGCAACCTCGGCGACCGCATCGGCCGCAAACGCCTGCTGCTCATCGGTGCCGCCGCGTTCGGCGCGGCCTCGGTGCTGACCGCGTACGCGCCGAGCCCGGAACTGCTCATCGCGGCCAGGGCGCTGCTCGGTGTGGCCGCGGCGACGATCATGCCGTCGACGCTGTCGATCATCCGTAACGTCTTCACCGACCCCGGCGAGCGGACCGCCGCCATCGGCATCTGGAGCGGGATGAGCGCCGTCGGGTTCGCGGTGGGCCCGGTCATCGGCGGGCTGCTGCTCGACCACTTCTGGTGGGGCTCGGTCTTCCTGATCAACGTGCCGATCATGGCGCTGGTGCTGGTCGCCGGCCACCTTGTCCTGCCGGAGTCGCGCAACCCCGACGCCGGCCGCATCGACCTGCCGAGCGTGGCGCTCTCCTTCATCGGCATCGTGACGGCCATCTATGCGGTCAAGGAGGCGGCGCACCAGGGGTTCGGGCACGCCGGTGTGCCGGTGGCGGCGGTGCTGGGCGTAGCGTGCCTGGGGCTGTTCGTCCGGCGGCAGAGCAGGCTGGCGGAGCCGCTGATCGACATGCGGCTGTTCGGAAACCGGGCGTTCAGCGCGTCGATCGGCACCAACATGCTGGCGATCTTCGCGATGACGGCCATGTCGCTGATCCTCGCCTGGTACTTCCAGCTCGTGCTCGGCTGGACGGCGCTGCAGGCCGGGCTGGCCACCCTGCCGGGCGGGCTCGGCGGCGCGGTCGGCGGCATCCTGGCGGCCCGGCTCATCGGGCTCCTGGGCAGGAACGGCGTCGTGGCGCTCGGTCTGGCGATGACCGCGGGCTCCTTCCTCTACTACAGCACGATCGGGCTCGACACGAGCTTCCTCGTGCTGCTCGCTCCGCAGCTGATCGGCGGGATCGGCGTCGGGTTCACCTTCACCGTCAACAACGACAACGTGCTGGCGACCGCGCCCAGGGCACGGGCCGGGGCGGCGGCCGCGGTGTCGGAGACGGCGTTCGAGCTGGGCGGGGCGCTGGGCATCGCCATCCTGGGCACCGTGCTGAACAGCTCCTACAGCGCCGGCCTGCGCCTGCCCGCCGGAGTGCCCGGCGAGGCCGCCAGGGAGTCGATCGCGGGCGCGCTGCGCACGGCCGAGACTCTGCCCGCGGCGCTGGCCGGGCAGGTCATCGAGGCGGCCCGGGTCGCGTTCGTCGAGGCCGTGCACATCACGGCGCTCTCCACCTCGGCGATCTTGGCCGTGGTGGCGGCGCTCGCGCTGGTGGGGCTGCGTGGCGTGCCCAAGGTCATTCCCGAGGAGCGGCTGACCACGGTCCACTGATCCAGCCGGTCAGGCCGTGGGCTCGGCCGCGCAGGGCCTGATCCGGACCGGTGACAGGCTGTCGAGACGGGTGCCGATCATCCTGGCCAGCCCTTCGATGGCCTGGATGCCCGAGCCCTCGCCCGGCTGCTGGTCCGTCTGGACCGACAGCAGCAGATCGCGCCCCGGCCCCACGATCCGGCCGTAGCTCGTGACCGCCCAGGTGTTGTGGATGAACGGCCGCGGCGTCCAGCCGTTCTTCAACGCCACCCGGTCACCTCGCCGGGCGGCGGCGCTGACACCCCACGCCTGATCGGGCACGACGTCTCCCATCAGGCCGAGCACCAGGTCCCGATCGGCGGCGCCCAGCCCCTTGTCCCCGCTGATCAACACCTTCAGCAGCCGGAGGCGGTCGGCGGGGCTGGTGGTGGTGCCGCCCCAGTAGCGGCTCGGCCCCGGCGCCGTCTCGCGCAGCCCCACCTTCCGGTAGAACCCGCTCATCCCCTCCCCCGCCCCGACCCGCCACCACAGCGCGTCGGCGGCGGAGTTGTCGCTCTCCCTGATCATGCGTGAGGCCAGGTCGCGCTCGTCCGCGCCCAGCCGGGTACGGCGGAGCAGCAGCGCGGTCAGGATGTCGACCTTGACGCCGCTGGCGGTGATCATGTCGTGCTGGTGCTCCCCATGGCCGAGGGTGATGCCGGTGACCCGGTCGCGCGCGGCGTACACGATGCGGCCCGGCTGCCTGGCCATGTAGCGGCCGATGTCGCGGTCGAGCTCGGCCCTGGCCGCGGCCCCCGCCCGGGGGTCTGGGATGGTCAGCAGGCACCGGTCGACCCGCACCCAGGGCAGCCGTACCGCCACGGGCACCGGCGGCTCGGCCGCGCACCTCGTCATCAGGGCCGCGGTCAGGGCGGCACCCATCCACAATCTCGCACGCACCTACAAACCCCCCAGTAAATCACCGGGGGTACAAAATGGCCTCTTCCCGGCGGATCAGCCCGCCACACCCATCACAGGTGTTCGCTGAGGAAGTCCGCGGTCGCGTCGACGGCCTGCGTGACGTACGGCTCGCGGTCGTAGAGGTCGATGTGCTGCTTGGCGTCGACCCAGACGAGCTTCTTGGGCCGGTCGAGCCGCCGGAACGCCTCCTCCGCGCCCTCAGGCGGGCAGAACCGGTCCACCACGCCGTGCACGATCAGCGCCGGCTTGGGGGACAGGAAGTCGGCGCCCATCATGTTGTCCACGGTGATCAGCTCACGCACACTGGCCCGCGTGACCTCGTTCGCCCAGGTCTCCGACGCACCCCGCGCGCCGCCGTAGTACGCGTACGGCTCGTCGCCGGGCATGGCCGCCTCGCCCTGCTCCGCCACGGCGGGAAGGTACTCCACCGGCCCGCCGAGGTCCTGCCGCTCCAGCACCTCGGTGAAGGAGGTCAGCGCCGCCTGGTAGTCCAGGCCCGACCGCATCGCGTACGGGTTGTTGTACGCCCCGGCGATCCCGGCGAAGACCTTCACCCGGGGATCGAAGGCGGCGAATCGCAGCGCGTATCCCCCGCCCAGACAGATGCCGACCACGCCGATCCGCGCCGGATCCACCTCGGGTCGCGACCGCAGCAGCGACACCGCGGCCCGCAGGTCGCCCAGCTTGGCCTGCGGGTCCTCGTGGCGGCGCGGCTCACCGCCCGACTCGCCCCAGTTGCGGTGGTCGAAGGCCAGCGTCACATAGCCCCGCGCGGCCAGCCGCTCCGCGTAGAGCCCGGCGACCTGGTCACGCACTCCGGTGAACGGCCCGGTGAACACCAGACCCGGCCTCGGCCCCTCTCCCTCGGGCACCCGCAGGTCCCCTGCCAGCACGATCCCATCTGCGGTGAACTCAACCCTCATGTCCCCATGATCCCGCCTGTGCCGGTCAGGAGTCGAAGCCGAGACCCATCCGGTCGAGCGCGCGCAGCCAGAGGTTGCGTTTGCCCTCGTGCTGGTCGGCCTGGGCGATCGACCACCGGGTGAACTGGATCACCCCGGACCGCACCGGCTCCGGCGGGAACGGCATCGGCTTCTCCCGTACCATCCGCAGATCGGTCCGCTCGGTGCGCTCGCCCGAGAGCAGGTCGAGCATGACATTCGCACCGAAGCGGGTGGCGCCGACGCCCATGCCGGTGTAGCCGACGGCGTAGGCCAGCCGGCCGCCGTGCGCCTGACCGTAGAAGGCGCTGAACCGGCTGCAGGTGTCGATCACGCCGCCCCAGCGGTGCGTGAAGCGCACCTCCGCGAGCTGCGGGAACGTGGTGGCGAAGTGGTCGGCCAGCTTGACGAACGTCTCGTCGCGCTGGTCGTACTCCGGCTTGACCAGGCCGCCGTTGTAGTAGACGGCGTCGTAGCCGCCCCACAGGATCCGGTTGTCGTCGGTCAGGCGGTAGTAGTGGAACTGGTTGGCTCCGTCGCCGATGCCCTGCCGGTTGCGCCAGCCCACCTCGGCGAGCTGTGCCGCGGTCAGCGGCTCGGTCATGAGCGCGTAGTCGTACACCGGCACCACGAAGTGCTTGAGCCGCCGTAGCAGCGGCGGGAACACGCCGGTGCCGAGCGCGACGCGGCGGCCGGTGGCGACGCCGTGCGGGGTGCGCAGGCTGATCGTGACGCCGTTGTCGTCGAGCGAGCGGACCGGGCTGCGCTCGTAGACCCGGACGCCGAGCGCGACACAGGCCTCGCGCAGCCCCCAGGCCAGCCGCGCGGGGTCGAGCATGGCGCAGCCGCTGCGGTCCCAGAGCCCGCCCAGGTAGGTGGGCGAGTTGACCTCGGCCCGCACCTGGTCCTGGTCGAGCGGCACATAGTCGAGGCCGAGCTCGGAGATGAGGTCGAGGTGCTCGTTCAGCGCGTCGAGCTGCCACGGCTCGGTGGCGACGTTCAGCTCGCCGGTGCGCTCGAAGGAGCAGTCGATGCCGTAGCGCTCCAGCGTCCGTTCGATCTCGTCGAGGTTAGCCACGCCGAGGCGTTCGAGCCGGTCGATCTCGTCGGGCCAGCGTTCGAGGCCGTTGGACAGGCCATGGGTGAGGGTCGCCATGCAGAAGCCGCCGTTGCGGCCGGAGGCCGCCCAGCCGATCCTGCGGCCTTCGAGCAGGACGACGTCCTGGTCGGGGTCGCGTTCCTTGGCCAGCAGGGCGGTCCACAGCCCGGTGAAGCCGCCACCGACCACGACGAGGTCGGCGCTGGTGTCGCCGATGAGCCGCGACCGAGGTTCTGGACTGGCCGGACTGTCCAGCCAGTACGGCTTGCGCTCCGCGTCAGCAAGCGCCTTCAGCGGATCCACACATTCCACTTCCCCACGGTGTTCGTTCTATGACTTTCAGGCACGACGGCGTGCCGCGACCGAGGTAGCGATGGCGATCAGCACGCCGACGCCGAAGATCAGCGTACCCATGACGTTGACCTGCGGCGGAATGCCGGTCTTGACGGACCCCACGATCCACAGCGGGAAGGTGACGGTGCCGCCGTTCACGAAGCTGGTCACCACGTAGTCGTCGATCGACAGCGCGAACGACAGCATCGCCCCCGCCAGCACGCCCGGCATGATCGACGGCAGCGTCACCTGCCGGAACGTCCCCCAGCCGGTCGCCCCGAGATCCCTGGCCGCCTCCTCCATGGCCGGGTCCAGCACGATCACCCTGGCCCGTACGGTGACGACGACGAACGACAGCGAGAACAGCACGTGCGAGATGATGATCGTGGTCGCGTCGCGCGGCACGTTGCCCGAGACGAACAGCGACAGCAACGACGCCCCCATGACCAGCTCGGGCGTCGAGATCGCGGCGAAGACCAGGAAGTTCGTCACCCCCTGCCCCCGGAAGCGGTAGCGGCCGACGGCCAGCCCCAGCATGGTGCCGATCACGACCGTGATGACCGTGCTGACCAGGGCGATCACCAGCGAGTTCTGCAGCGCGACGGTCAGGTCGGAGATGTCGAAGAGGCGGTCGTACCACTTGAGGGTGAAGCCCTGCCAGGTGGTGTTCGACTTGCTCTTCTTGTCGTTGAACCCGAACAGGATCATCACGGCGATCGGCGAGGACAGCCAGACGATGACCAGCCAGGTGTAGGCGTGCAGCAGCCTGTCCCCGAGCCTGCGGCCCCTCATTGCGCCACCGCCTCGAGGACGTTCTCGGTGCCGAGCGCCCTGGCATAGATGAAGATGCCCACGAGCAGCACGGCCATCAGCGTGAACGACAGCGCCGAGGCCGTCGGGTAGTTGAGGTTTGTCAGGTACTCGGTCTGGATGATGTTGCCGATCATCGTGTTCGCCGTGCCGCCGAGTATCTGCGCGTTGACCGGGTCCGCCGTGGCGGGCACGAAGGTCATCAGCACCCCGGCGAACACTCCCGGCAGCGACAGCGGCAGCACCACCCGGCGGAAGGCCGACAGCCGCGTCGCGTACAGGTCGTAGGCCGCCTCGATGACCCGCGGATCGACCCGCTCCAGCGCCACATAGATCGGCAGGATCATGAACGGCAGGAAGTTGTAGGTCAGTCCGCCCACCACCGCGAACGTGGTGGCCAGCACGTGGAACTCGGGGGCCAGCAGACCCCAGCTCTTCAGCGGGCCGAACAGGACGCCGTCGTCGGCCAGCAGGAAGCCCCACGAGATCGTCCGCAGCACGAACGACACGAAGAACGGCAGCAGCAGCAGGAACAGGTACACCGACTTACGCGTCCCGCCCTTGAAGGCGATCCAGTAGGCCACGGGGTAGCCGATGATCAGCATCGCCACCGTGGCGAGCCCGCCGTACAGGAGGGAGCGCAGGAACTGCGTGCTGTAACGGCTGATCGCGTCGGTGTAGTTGGAGACGCTGAACGTCATGGCGAAGCCGTCGATCGCGTTGCCGGTCTGCAACGACACCGACGCCATGGCGGCCATCGGCACGACCAGGAAGATCGCCAGCCACATCCAGCTCGGCAGCGCCAGCAGGTACGGGGTGAGCCGCTTCATCTCCTACGCCTGCGTGATCGACTGGAAGATCGGGTTGAAGACCTGCTCCTGCGCCGTGCTCAGCTTGACGTAGGTGCGGAGCTTGGCGTATTCGGCCTCCGACGGGAACATCAGCGGGCTCTCGACCATCTGCTCCAGCGACTTCTTCCCCTCGCCCGTCGCCTTCGTGGCCTTCTCACGCAGCAGATCCTGTACGGCCGGCACCGGCGTGACGTACTGGATGAACTCGTCCAGCTCGGCGGCGACGGCCGGCTGGTAGAGGTAGTCCATGAGGGTGATCGCGTCGACCGGGTTGGCGGCGTTCTTGGGGATGAGCATGTTGTCGGTCCAGATCGTGCCGCCCTCCTCGGGCACGACGAACTTGACCGGCTCACCGGCGAGCTGCCGCTGGAAGACGTCGCCCGACCAGGCCATGCTGATCCAGACGTCGCCCTTGGACACGGCATCGATGTAGCTCTGGTCGTAATATTTCCGGACGATTCCGGCGTCGCGTTGGGCCTTGAGCTTCTCCCCGGCCTGCTTCCAGTCGTTCTCGGTTGACTTCTCCGGGTCCAGGCCCAGGGCGAACATGCCGAAGTTGGCGATCTCCTGAGCATCGTTCATCATGCCGACCCGGCCCTTGTACTTCGGGTCGAACAGCGAGCCGATGCTCTTGATGTCGTCCTCGACGTACTTGGTGTTGTACGCGATCCCGGTCACGCCCGACGTGTACGGCATCGTGTAGACGTTGCCGGGGTCGTAGGAGCGTTCTTTGTACTTGTCTCCGGCGTTGGCCAGGAAGTTCGGCATCTTCGAGTGGTCGAGCGGCGTGGCGTAGCCCAGCTCGATCATGTGCTGGAGCTGGATGCCGTTGGTCATCACGACGATGTCGTAGCCGATCGACTGGCCCGCCCTCAGCACGGGGTCGAGCTTGCCGAAGAACTCGGCGTTCTCGTTGATGACCTCTTTGTACTGGTACGAGATGCCGGTGGCCTGCTGGAACTTCTTCAGCGGCGCCTGGTCCTCGGGCATGTACTCGGGCCAGTTGGCGAAGACCACGCGGCCGTGCTTGGTCTGCTTGGCCCAGAAGTCCTTGACGGCGTCGGTCTTGGGCGCCTCCGCCTTCTTGCCCTGCACGCCGCAGGCGGCGAGGGCGAGCCCGGCGGCGGACAGACCGGCGATCCTGAAGGCGTCTCGACGAGTGCGGGCCTGAGTCATGCCCCGCAGAAGGGCCGGGTTGAGCGAGCGGTCCATGGGGTCAACTTCCAATCGCATAAGAGTGCTGCGCCCGCCACGACAACCAGACGGGATCGCCCCGCTCTGCGGTGGTCGTCGAGTCGAGCGCGTTCTGCTGAAACACCGTGATCTCCGCCCCATCCGCGAGGCTCACGGCATAACTCGTGTAAGTCCCCAGGTAGACCACCTCGGCCACGGTGCCGGGCACGACGCTCACGTCGCCGTCGGGCTTCTCCGTCGAGATGGTGATCTTCTCCGGCCGGACGGTCACGCTGACCTGGCCGTCCTGTTCCACCAGCACCTGGCCGCCGCCGATGGACAGCACGCCGCCGGTCGCCGTGCCCGCGAGCAGGTTGGAGGTGCCGATGAACCCGGCCACGAAGGTCGTCGCGGGCCGCTCGTAGATCTCGCGCGGCCCGCCCAACTGCTCGACCAGGCCGTCGTTCATGACCGCGATCCGGTCGCTCATGGTGAGCGCCTCGCCCTGGTCGTGCGTCACGTACACGAACGTGATGCCGACCTCGCGCTGGATGCGCTTGAGCTCGATCTGCATGGCCTGGCGGAGCTTGAGGTCGAGCGCGCCGAGCGGCTCGTCGAGCAGGAGCGCTCGCGGCTTGTTGACCAGGGCGCGCGCCAGGGCCACCCGCTGCTGCTGGCCGCCGGACATCTCGCGCGGCCGGCGTTTCTCCCGGCCGGTGAGATCGACGATCTCCAGCATCTCGCCCACGCGCTGCCTGATCTCCGGCTGCGCGACCTTGCGCTGCTTGAGCCCGAAGGCCACGTTGTCCCACACGCTCATGTGCGGGAACAGCGCGTAGGACTGGAAAACCATGTTCACGTCACGCTTGTTCGGCGGGACGTCCGTCACGTCGTTGCCGTGCAGCCTGACCACACCGCGCGACGGGTCCTCGAACCCGGCGATCATCCGCATGGTCGTGGTCTTGCCGCAGCCGGACGGGCCGAGGAGAGAGAAGAACTCCCCCTCGGCGATGCCCAGCGTGATGCCCTTGACGGCCTGGACGACCTCGCCGTGTGAGAGGTACTCCTTGACGACGTCATCTAGTTCGATCGCGTTCAGCTCGGCCATGTCCAGGCACTGTCCTTTTAGTCGCCGATGTAGTGCATGACGTGCTTGACCCTGGTGTAGTCATGCAGACCGAACACCGAAAGGTCCTTGCCGTACCCCGAGTGCTTGAAGCCGCCGTGCGGCATCTCCGACACGAACGGGATGTGCGTGTTCACCCAGACCACGCCGAAGTCGAGTCTGTTGGACATGCGCATGGCGCGGCCGTGGTCGGACGTCCAGACGGAGCCGCTCAGGCCGTACCTGACGTCGTTGGCCTTGGACAGCGCGTCGGCCTCGTCGGAGAACGTCTGGACGGTGATGACCGGGCCGAACACCTCGTTCTGCACCATCTCGTCGTCCTGCTTGAGCCCGTCGACGATGGTGGGGGCGAAGAAGTAGCCCTTCTCCCCGACGCGGTTACCGCCGGTGAGCACCTTGGCGTGCGCCGGGACGCGCTCGATGAAGCCCTGCACCTTGGCCAGCTGGGTCTCGTTGTTGAGCGGGCCGTACAGCGCCTCGTCGTTGGACAGGTCCCCGGTCACGGTGCCCGCGGCGGCCTCGGTGAGGGCGGCGACGAACTCGTCGTGCACGCTCTCGTGAACCAGCACGCGGCACGCGGCCGTACAGTCCTGGCCCGCGTTGTAGAGGCCCGCGGTGGCGATGTCGCCGGCGGCCTTGCGCAGGTCCTTGACGTCCTCGAAGACCACGACGGGCGCCTTGCCGCCGAGCTCCAGGTGAACCCGCTTCACATCCTCGGCGGCGGTCTTGGCCACCGCCATGCCCGCGCCGACGGAACCGGTGATGGCGACCATGGCCGCGGTCGGATGGCCCACGACGAGCGCGCCGGTCTCCCGGTCACCCGTCACCACGTTGAAGACCCCGGCGGGCAGCACCGAACCGATGATCTCGGCCAGCTTGAGCGTGGAGGCCGGGGTGGTGTCGGACGGCTTGAGCACGATCGTGTTGCCGGCGGCCAGCGCGGGGGCGATCTTCCAGACCGCCATCATCATCGGGTAGTTCCACGGCGTGACCTGCCCGATCACGCCGATCGGCTCGTGCCTGATGACGCTGGTGTGCTCGGCGAGGAACTCACCCGACGTCGGACCCTCCAGCGTACGCGCCGCGCCGGCGAAGAAGCGGAAGTGGTCGGACGCGACCGGGGTCTCGTCCTCGGCCATGCGGGCCCGCGGCTTGCCGGTGTTCAGGCACTCCGCCTCGTTGATCTCGTCGGCCCGGGCGTCGATGGCGTCGGCGACCTTGAGCAGCAGGTTGGCCCGCTCCCCCGGGGTGGTCTGTCCCCATGACTCGAACGCGGCGGCCGCGGCGGCGTAGGCGGTGTCGACGTCCTCGGTGCCCGAGATCGGGGCCTGCAAGTAGGCCTCGCCCGTGCACGGGTCGATGACATCGGAGAATCGGCCGCTCTTGGCGTCCACGAACTCACCGTTGATGAAGTTCTGCAGACGGGTGGTCAAGGTATGACCTCCTCGTGAGGTGGCTGAGATGCCGAGACTCTTACAGAGCGCATGCATCACGACAAGGGATTTCGTGGTGAATATATCAAATTGCTACGAAATCGCTTGACAGAGACCCAATAACTGACACCATGTCGCACCAGGACGGCAACGCAGCGGGAACGCGCCCGCAACGCCGGACCGGTAGGAGGCCCCCTCACAATGTCCACGCCGCCCCGCGTACGCCGCAGCAATGACGCCGCCCCCGCGCCGTTCGTGCTCGACGATCTCTCCAAGCAGATCATCGAGCAGCTCCAGGGCGATGGGCGCATGCCGTACGCGGCGATCGGCAAGGCCGTCGGCCTCTCGGAGGCGGCGGTCAGGCAGCGGGTGCAACGCCTGCAGGAGGCCGGAGTAATGCAGATCGTCGCCGTCACGGACCCCCTCACGCTCGGCTTCCCGCGCCAGGCGATGATCGGGGTGAACTGCGAGGGCGATCTGGATTCGATCGCGGACGAACTGGCGGCCATCGACGAGATCGACTACGTCGTCCTGACGGCCGGGTCCTTCGACGTCATCGTCGAGGTGGTGTGCGAGGGTGACGGGCATCTGCTGGAGATCCTCAGCAAGATCCGCGCCATTCCGGCCGTGCGGGCCACCGAGTCGTTCGTGTACCTGAAGCTGCGCAAGCAGACTTATTCGTGGGGGACACGCTGATCATGAGGCGGGTCCCGTTGGGTCCCGCCTCGGTCATCGTTCACGTTCGGGTCAGGCGAAGAGCTCCTCGGCCGAGTGAACCGAGATCGCACGTATCAGCCACACATCGAGAAGAAGCTCCAGATCACTGCAGCCGTAGACGCGCTCACGGTCGGCGTCGGACAGCACGACCCCTCGGGACTTGAGCACTATGACTACCGCGTTGGCCACTCCCTTGGCTCGCCCCCTGGCGAGCAGGCTCTGGGCGTACTCCCCCTGGTAGAGGTAGCTCTCAGGCAAAGAGTTCCTCCACCGTGGAGACCAGAGCTGCTCGCTCCAGCCACAGCTCGAGGCGTGCGGCGTCACCACAGGTCGTGATGCGCTCACGGTCGCTGTTGGACAGCGCTATCCCTCGCGCCTCGAGGAAAATGAGCAGCGACTTAACCTCGCCCTTGGCGAGGAGGCTTTGGGCGTACTCCCCCTGGTAGCGGTAGGTCTCTGTGGCCATGAGTCGCTCCATTTCCTTCTGCGCGTTGCCTTTCAGCGCCACGGTGACATATTCAGCGTAGCCTCGCGCCACGTCCGGATCGAGGCCGTCCAAAGCCTCCGTAAGCGCGGCGAGGATGCCCGCTATCTCTGGATGATCACTCTGGGTGATCGCGGAGACCGCCGCGAGGCCGATGTTGCCGATGGCCTCCGCGACATCCGTGATGGCCTTGGTGTTGTCGGGGCCGACCACCAGCGGGATCAGGGTCAGGCCGGGGTGACCCGTTTCTATGGGACGCGAGGCCCAGCGAGCCGTAGCCCGGTCGGGACAGATGACGACCAGGCAGACGGGACACTCGTCACGGGCTCGGAGGTTGGCGATGTAGGAGAGCCATGACCAGCGCTTCTCTTTGTCGTCGCTCAGTTGGACCTCGACGATGACGCCCAGCTTGGTGCTGGGCTCATCGCCGTACAGCAGCGCCGCGTCCGCCCGGAAGGGGGCCGGCACAGCCTCCGACAAGTCGCTACAGACCCGGGCGGCCTTGAACTCGGCGGGTATCGGGAGGGCGAACAGTTCGCGCAGCATTTGCGCCGTATGTCCGGGGTCGAGAGTAGTGATCCCGACCAGCCCCTCGTGCAATGGGGTGGTCATGGTCGAGATATTACTCTCTGCGATCGTTACATTACTGTTAGTTGACCAATTGAATGGTGGCGATCTCCCAAGGGCGCAGCGCGAGGCGGACGGTTCCGGATGAGACAGGCAGCGGGTCGCCTGGACGGCCGCGGAGGTCGGCATGGCGAGCCCGGGTGAACGAGCCGGAGATGACCGCGTCCGCGGAGGTTTCCGACAGAGCCACGACACGGAGTTCGTGCCAGCCGTCGCGGACCCTGAGCGAGGTCATGACCACGCCGTCGCCCGTCACCGACAGGCCGGGAGCCGCCGGGGGCAGGCTAAGGGACGGGTCGCCGGTGCCGGGGACCGCGAGGAGGTCGTGCCGGAACGTCTCGGCCGCCGGCGGCACCGCCTCCCACGAGCCGCTGTACGGCATGAGCGCCAGGCTGACCGTGCGCAGGCCGCGTGACTGGGCGGCCGGGGTCGGCAGTTGGGGGCCTGCTGGTTCGGGGCGCATGGCGTGCAGGTTGCGTGAGAGGTAGCCGACCGAGCGGAGCAGGGTCAGGGCGAGCTCCGCGCCGCCGTCGGCCAGCTCGTACTCGGTGACGTGCTCCAGCAGCGCCGCGACCCCGCCGGCGGCCACCCACCCGGAGGCCGGGAACGTGGGCAGCGGCACCTCGCCACAGCCCGCCTCCGAGGTCAGGCCGCGGGTGACGACCGCGAACTGACCCTCCGCGTACGAGGCCGCCGCCTGCGCGGGCAGCGGTACGTGCAGGCGTACCCGGTGGTCGGAGCAGCGGTTGTCGAACGAGACGTGCAGTCTGACGTACGGCTCGCCGGCCCGCAGTTCGACCCGCGTGTCGACGACGATCTCCTCGGTCGTCTCGGTCCTGGCGGCGGCCGGGATCTCCGGGGTGCCCTCGATGCCCTGGCCCGCGGCGGGCCAGCGGTAGGTGCGGCGGACGTCGAAGGCGGCCAGCAGCGGTCCCGAGTAGACCGGCGTCAGCTCGACCGACTCCGGGTCCGACACGATCCGGTCGTCGGCCGGGGGCGCGTAGTTGTAGGTGTCGCCCACGTCGCCGCCGTCCACGATGCGGCCCGCGCCCGTGAGGGTGGTCCCGTCGGCGCCGGTCAGCGTCAGCGTCCCGTCCGCCGCCACCTCGACGCGCAGCAGCCCGTTGTCGAGCACCCGCTCCTCGGCCCGCACCCCGGCGACCGGCGCACTCACGGCGGAGGAGCCACCGGACGCCGAGGAGCCATGCGGCGCCGACGAGTTGTGCACCGTCGCCGAGTCGTACGGTGCCGGGCGGACGCTCGTGTGTCCCAAGGGCGGTGTCTCGACGAGCGCGGCCACGGTACGGCGGGCCTCGGCGACGATCCGCACCCGGGTCACCCCGTCCAGCGCCCCGCGTACCTGCGCCACGTTGAAAGCCACCGCGGACTCCCGCGCCACCGTGAACGTCAGCGTGCCGCCGTCCACCGACCAGCCGGTGATGTGCTGACCGTACAGCTCCGTGCCGTGGATGAAGGTCAGCGCGGTGGCCGGGTCCATCTCGGCATCCAGCAACAGCGTGGGCGCGTACTCCAGGGTCTGCGCGGGCACCGGCGCGCCGGCCGGGTCCACCAGCGGGTCCCGGCCCGCCACGTCCACCACCACGACGCCGCGCCGGGCGGCGGGCGTCGGGTTGACGATGAGCACCCCGTCCGACGGTACGGCGGCGGACAGCCTGGCCGTCACCATGTCGCGGACGGCCTGCCCGAGCTGCTCGGCCTCGGCGATGCGCGCGGCGACCTGCTGGGCCGTGTCGTCGACACCGCAGCCGGTCACCGAGTCGTGCCCGCTGGCGTCCACCAGCCGCCACCACGCCATGTCGAGGAACCGGCCGGGCCAGTCGCCGCCCCACAGTGTGGCCAGCGGTTCGGCGTAGCGCTCGACCATCCGCTCGGCCCGCCCCATGGCCTGCTTGACGTGGGCGCGCACGGAGATGACGCCGGGCAGGATGTTCGCGCGGGCGTGTGAGCGCAGCTCGCCGGAGACCCGGGGCAGCCCCTCCACCGAACCCGAATAAGCACCGATATATCCGGTCAAGGTGTCCATGCGGGCGCCGATGTCGGCCACCATGCCGGGCAACCCGCGTACGGGAGCCGAATGGTCGGTTCCGTACATCGCCAGCAGCGCCCCCTCGGGCCCGTGCCATTCCCGCATCCGCTCGATGAACTCGGCGGCCCGCTCCGGCAGTTGCGCGGGATCCTCGAACAGGTGCGCCCCGTTGCCATATCCGCCGGCAGGCAGGTACTGCGTCCGCAGAGCCGTGCCGTCAGGCGCGACCCAGGCGAAGGCGTCGGTCACCACGGACGACGGCACCCCGCGATAGACGCAGGCGTGCAGCAGCCCGGCCCGTCGCAGGATCTGCGGCATCTGAGCCGTGTGCCCGAACATGTCGGGCAGATAGCCCACCGCCATGGCCCCGCCGAGCTTGTCGGCCCGGTTCATGCCCAGTTCGAGGTTGCGCACGATGTTCTCGCCCGAGCACAGGAACTCGTCGAGCAGGATCTGCCACGGCCCGACCGCCAGCCGCCCGGACTCCACCAGGGCGGCGATGCGGTCGCGGTTCTCCGGCCGGACCTCCAGGTAGTCGTCGACGCAGGCCAGCTGACCGTCGAGGGTGAAGTGGTAGCCGGGCTCCCGCTCCATCGTGTCGAGCACCTCGTCGAGCAGCGCCACCAGCCGCAGCCGGAACCGCTGGAAGGGCTCGTACCACTCCCGGTCCCAGTGCGTGTGCGGGACGACGACGATTTCGGCGGTCACGCGGCCTCCCCTCCGATCGGCAGGTCATGCTGTACGGCGAAGCAGGCGGCGATGCTCTGGGCCGTGACGATGTCCGCCAGCCCACCGGCCGCGGCGGTGAGCGGCGGCTTGCCCTCGTTGACGTAGGCGTGGAAGGCGGCCAGCTGCACCTCGAACGCCTCGATCACGTCACGCCATTCGGTCCGGCTCTCTCCCCCGGAGACCCCCGAGACCACGGTCAGCGTCGTGGGCGCGTTCAGCAGGTAGGGAGAGGGGAAGACCAGCTCCAGCGAGCCCTTGTCGTGGTGGATGGCCACGGTCTCCCGATAGGCCGGGTAGTCCTCCAGGTAATGCCACCGGATCGAGAACCGCCCGCTGACGGGCAGCGTCCCGGAGACCTCGATGGACCCCGGTCCCGGCCCCCACGTCTCAACTGCCGAAATATCGGCAGGCGACCCGGTAAAGCGCCTCAAGAGCGACAAATCGTGGCATATCGAGCCGAGGGCCACCCCATAGAGGGCCCGTGCGGAGTCGGGAGCCGAGTCCCCGAGCGCCCGGGAGACCAGCCCGTCATCCGCCGCGCGCAGCGAGGCCAGCAGCTCGGGGTCCACGTCATGGGCCGCCGTCAGGTTCGCGAAGGCCAGTTGGGACCCGGCGCTCGGGTGCAGCACGGTCACCTCGACCGACCGGATCGCGGCCGGACCGCCCAGTTCGGCCAGCAGCTCCTCGGCCCGGCGCACGGCCGGGTCGTACTGCTTCATGTAGCCGACCATCAGCCGCCCCTCGGGCAGCGCCTCGACCTCGGCCCTGGTCAGCGCGAGCGGCTTCTCGCAGAGCACGGCGTAGCCCGCGGCCAGCGCCTGGCGTACCGGCTCGCCGTGGGAGCCGGAGGCGAGGATGACCACGGCCTCGAACCCGCCCTCGGCCAGCATGCTCTCCACGGCCGTGAAGCGCTTCGGCGCCCCCAGCCGGTCGCCGACGGCGTCGGCGGCGGTCCGTGACAGGTCGCAGACGGCGGTCACCTCGAACAGGTCACGGCGCCTCGACAGCAACGGTACGTACACCGCCTGCGTGACGGCACCGCACCCGACAAGCGCGATCTTCAAAGCCCGATCCTCCAGCGTGGGGTCAGCCTGGGGGTCACAGTCCCAGCTCTCTCAGCTTCTCGCGATTGGCCGCCTGATCGGCGATGTTCCGCTCAACCGACCGGCGGCCCGGCAGGGTGTCCTGCTCGACGATGACCCAGCCCTGGTAGCCGATCTCGTCGAGCGCGCGGACGACACCCGGCAGGTCCAGCTCGCCCTCGCCCAGCGGGGCGAACCCGCCGCGGCCCATGAGCTCGCGCAGGTCCACGCCGTCGGCGAGGGCCTGGCCGAGTATCGCGGTGTCGCCGTCCTTGATGTGCACATGGCCGACCCGGTCCGACCAGTCGCGTAGCCCGGTCACCGGGTCGCCGCCGGCCAGCAGCAGGTGGCCGGTGTCGAGGCAGAGCTGCACGTCGGTCAGCTCCAGCAGCCGTTCGACGTCCTCGGGCGTCTCGACGTACGTGCCGAGGTGGTGGTGGAAGGCGGGCTCGAACCCGCGTTCCCGGCAGCGGTCGGCCGCGATCTGCACCCGGGAGGCGTAGCCGGGCCAGTCGGCGGCGGCCAGCCCCGGAGCGTTCCCGCCCGGCCTGGCGAACCTGGCCGGAGAGCCCGAACAGCCGAGCGTGGGCCGCGGCGCCAGGTGCTCGGGCGCGGCCGGAGCGGCGGCGAACACGTCGAGCGTCGCGTCCAGCGCGACCAGCCCCTTCTCGAACTCCGCGGGGTCGCTGTAGCGCAGGTCGGCCCAGCCGCCGGCGAGCAGCAGCCCGTCGAGCCGCTTCACCAGATCCGCGCCGGTGCCGAGGTAGCCGATGGGTCCCAGGTCGATGCCCGCGTAGCCGGCGTCGGCGAGCGCGTGGACCATCTGGTCGGCGGTCAGCGGCGGCGGCGCGTCGGCCAGCTCGAACACGCCGAAACTCACGGGGGCGTTGGCGACTCGTATTACTCGCATAGCGCGATTACCTCGTTCTCGTACGTTTCCAGGCGATGCCGTCCTTCTCCCACGGGGACCACTACCCGCTCACCGCGGATGACCTGGCGATCGCCCCCGGGGCGCACCAGGACGAGGCCGTCGGCGTCGAGCGCGAGCAGTTCGTCGCCCAACCTGAGCAGCAGCGGCTCGCCGGGGCCCGCGGAGATCGCGGTACGGCCCGCGGCGACGGCATCGAAGATCGTGCTGGTGTCCTCGGCCAGGACCCAGGTGGTGGGCGCGCCCGGCAGGCCGTCTTCACCGATGCGGTGGAAGTCGCTGGCGCCGATGGCGACCAGGTCGGGGTGCCAGGCATCGGCCCAGGCCAGGGGCGCGCCCCAGCGCCGGTCCCACCAGCCGGAGTGCCAGACCTCGGCGATCCGCGGCCGTTCGGCCACCGGCTGGAGCCAGGCGCAGTCGCCGCCGAGCGGGTGGTTGATCGAGATCAGCCCGCCCTCGCGCGCGGCGTGCCGGACCCAGGAGTCGGCGGGCTGCCGGAAGTCCACCCAGCCGACGTCGCCGAACACGTTGGCGTGACCCCGGTCGGTGGTGACCTCCTGGCCGGGCAGCAGCGTGATGCCGCGGTCGTCCCCGAGCCAGGGGTGGTGGCTGACGGTGTTGTGGTCGGTGACGACCAGGAAGTCGAGGCCGCGGCCCTTGGCCAGCTCGGCCAGCTCGGGGATGGTCAGCACGCCGTCGCTGTGAACGGTGTGGGCGTGGAAGTCGCCCGCGAACCAGCGCAGGCCGTCGACGCCCGGCAGGTCGCGGCGCGGCGGCCGTTCCCCGTGCGGCGGCTCCTCGGCCACCGGCCGCGGCGGCGCGGCGGGCTCGGTGAGGATCTCCAGCGTGAAGTCGAGGCCCTGCGGCGGCACCCGGTGCAGCCGCAGCCACACCTGCCACGTCCCCGCCTCCAGCTCGCCGGGCAGGTAGCCGGGCGTCGCCCAGTCGGCGGTGATCGTGTACTCGTCGCGCGCGCCGCCCGACCAGCCGCGGAACCCGTCCGGCGAGCCGCACCCGAGGTCGAGCACCCCGAGCGACCGGTCGAAGCTCAGCCGCACGGTCAGCGCGGCGGTGCCGCCGGGCACCTCGAAGGGCACCTCGCGCAGGATCCGGTCCAGCCGGTCGTCCAGGCTCCAGTGGCCGTGGATCAGGGTCATGCCGACACCAGCTCGCCATCGCGGTAGACCAGGGCCCGGTCGCGGCGGGGCGTCGCGAAGCCGTCGACGCCCAGCTCGGGCTCGTCGCCCTCGGGCACGACCGCCTGGACGAGCACGTCGCCGACCTCCAGCGTCACCAGGTGGGACGCGCCCAGGTTCTCCACGATGGCCACCTTTCCGCCCAGCGAGCCCTCGGCGGGCTCGGCCGAGTAGGTGTTGTACTCGGGCCGCACGCCGTACACGATCCGCTCGCCGTCGACCAGTAAGCCCTCGGCCGAGACGGGGACCGGCACCTTGCACCCGGCCACCTCCAGCGTGTCACCGCGGACGGTCCCGTCGAGCAGGTTCATCGGCGTCGAGCCGATGAAAGCGGCGACGAAGGTGTTGGCGGGCCGCTGGAACACCTCGGCCGGCGTGCCGATCTGGCGGATGTGACCGGCCTCCATGACGGCCATCCGGTCGGCCATGGCCAGGGCCTCGGCCTGGTCGTGGGTGACGAAGACGGTGGTGACGCCGAGCTCGCGCTGGAGCTTCTTCAGGAACGTACGGGCCTCCAGCCGGAGCCGGGCGTCGAGGTTCGACAGCGGCTCGTCGAACAGGAACGCTTTCGCCTGCGTCGCCATGACGCGGGCCAGCGCGACCCGCTGCTGCTGGCCGCCGGACAACTGGCCGGGGCGCCGGTCCATGAGCTGGTCCAGGCCCAGCCGGGTGCCGACCTCCAGGGCCTTCCGCTGCCGGTCGGCCTTGCCGACCTTCTTGATGCGCAGCGGGTAGGCGATGTTGTCGGTGACGTCCATGTGCGGGAACAGCGCGTAGTCCTGGAAGACCATCGCGATGTCCCGAGCGCCCGGCTGGACGCCGGTGACGTCGCGGTCGCCGATGACGACGGCGCCGCCCGTGGCGGTCTCCAGCCCGGCGATCGTGCGCAGCAGCGTGGTCTTGCCGCAGCCGGACGGGCCGAGCAGGGCGAAGAACTCGCCGTCGGGGATGGCCAGGTCGAGCGAGTCGAGCGCTTTGACTCCCCCGGGATAGACCTTGGTCAGTCCTCGCAGTTCGATTGCGGCCATCAGCGCTTGATCCCTCCGTGGAAGCGGAAGCCGTACTTCTTGCTGACGAACAGGTACATGAGCACCACAGGGACCGAGTAGAGCAGGCCGAACGTGGACAGCAGGGTGAGGTTGGCCTGGCCGCCCTCGGTGTACAGCGTGTACATGATGACTGCCGCGGGCTGCTTCTCGACATCGCTCAGCAGCAGGTACGGCATCAGGAAGTTGCCCCACACGTTGGCCACGGCCCACACCGCGATCGTCGCCAGTCCCGGCCGTACCAGGGGGACGACCACGTGACGGACGATCTGCAGCGGCGAGGCCCCGAAGACGCGCGCCGACTCCTCGTACGACTTCGGCGTCGAGTCCATGAAGTCCTTGAGCATGAAGATCGCCGCCGGCAGCAGGCCGCCGCTCAGGATGAGGATCAGCCCGAGCTGCGAGTCGATCAGGTTCAGCTCGACGGCCAGTTGGAACAGCGGCACCATCGCGGCCGTGCCGGTGATGATCGAGGACAGCAGCAGCAGCGCGTAGAGCAGCGCGTCGCGCCCCGGCAGCCGCACCCGGCTCAGCGCGTACGCGGCCAGCGCCGCGAAGAGCACCACGAGCAGGGCGGTGCCGACCGCCAGCACCAGCGAGTTCAGCAGTGACGGCAGCGCGTACGGGTGCTCCAGGATCGCCGTGAAGTTGTCCAGCGTGAAGTCGGGCACCCGGACCTCGTAGGTGGGGTCCGAGGTGAACGGCGCGGCGGCCAGCCACAGCAAGGGGATGGTGAAGAAGGCCAGCAGCACCGCGATCAGCGTGTAGAAGCCGATCCGGCCCAGCACGAACCGCGTCATTTCTTACTCCTGAGCAGGCGCAGGTAGAACACCGCCACGACCAGGTTGATCAGCAGGATCACCGTGGAGACGGCGGCGCCGTAGCCCAGCTCCTGGCCCAGCAGCGCGACCTTGTAGACGTGGACGGCCAGCACCTCGGTCTGACCGTCGGGTCCGCCCGCGGTGAGCATGAACGGGGTGAAGTCGTTGAACGTCCACAGGCTGATCAGCAGGAGGTTCGTCAGGATGTGTCCCCTGATGTGGGGGAACACCACGTCACGCAACTGCTGCCAGCCGGAGGCCCCGGCCAGGCGGGCGCTCTCCAGGTGCGAGGGCGGCACGTTCCCGAGCGCGGCGCCGTACAACATCATCGAGAACGCGGCGCCGCGCCAGGTGTTGAAGACGACGATCGACAGCATCGGGTGGTCGAGCAGCGGCGCGAAGCCCGGCAGGTGGAGCAGCGCTTGGAGCGTGCCCCCGTCGCGGTCGAGCAGGGCCACCCACAGGAACGAGACCACGGCGCTGGGCAGGATCCAGGCCAGGATGACCAGGCCCTCGACCGCCCGCTTGAGCGGCCCGGTGCGATCACGCATCAGCCAGGCGATCGTGAACCCGAGCACGACCTGGCCGATGACGGCCGAGCCGAGCACGAACTGGACGGTCAGCCAGGTGGAGTTCCAGAACGCGGGATCGGAGACCGCCTTGACGAAGTTGTCGAAGCCGACGAGCTTGGGCTCGGCGGCGGCGGTGCCGGTCAGGCGGTAGTTGGTGAGGCCGAGATAGAGGACCCAGAGCGCGGGGAAGACCAGGAACACCGCGATCAGCGCCAGCGCGGGCGCCACGAAGGCGCCCGCTCTCAGCCTGCCCAGGCCCGCCGCGTCCGAGCTGTAGCGGCGGGCCCGCGCCTCGTCGATGACCTCAGGAGCCTCAGGAGGCGATGTTGCCTGCGCCACCGACAATTCCTTCGAGCTTCTTCTGGTAGTCGGCGGCGGCCTGGTCAGGTGCCGTGCCTCCGACGACGGCGGCCGTGGCCTCCTGGAGCGCGGCCGACACCTGCGGGTAGACGGCGACCGGCGGCCGGTAGGCCGTCAGCGGCAGCACCTTCTCCGAGATGAACGTCAGCAGCGGCTCCCCGGCGAGGATCTCCTTGTTGACGTCGATGCGCGGGGTGATGCGCACGTTGCCGTCCTTGGTCTCCTCCTTCAGCCCCTCCGGCGAGAGCGTGAAGGCCAGCAGGTCGAAGGCCTCCTTCGGATGCTTGCTGTTGGGGTTGACGGTACGCAGCGCGCCGCCCGACATGCTGACGAAGTCCTGGCCGCGCAGGCCCTTGCCCGGCTCCATGGCCGGGATCATGGCGTAGCCCACAGTCTGGTCGCGGTCGGCCATCTTGGCCACGCCGTCCTTGGGGTTGACGACGCCGCGCCAGAAGTAGTCGCCCTCCATCAGGATGCCGATCTTGCCGCCGGCGAACTGCTGGAAGGACTTGTCGCGGCCCTTGGCCTCCTGCTGGAGCTTGGGATCGCCGAGGCCGCTACCGCCGTAGATCTTCTGGTAGAGCCCGAGCGCGTCCATGAGCGGCTGGGCGGCACCAGTCCACTTGCCGTCCTTCTGGACCTCACCGCCCGCGCCCGCCAGCAGCGGGAGCACGCCCTGCATCGAGGTGGCCTCGCCCATCGCGGTGCCCGCGTTGATCTGGATCGGCACCGGGACGCCCGACGACTTCAGCTTGGCGCCGGCGTCGAGGATCTCCTGCCAGCTCTTCGGCTGCCAGTCGGCCGGCAGGCCCGCCTTCTGGAAGAGCGTCTTGTTGAAATAGAGCACCCGGCCGTCCGTGCCGACGGGCAGCGCGTACTTCTTGCCGTTGAACGTGGCCAGCCCCTGAACCGACTCGGGGATCTGCTGCCAGCCGTCCCAGCCGTCGGCGCTCGCCCCGACGACGTCGGACAGCGGCTTGATGTAGCCCGCCTCGGCGAACTCGCCGGCCCAGATGCCGTCGATGTCGATCACGTCCGCGCCCTTGCCCGACTTCAGGTCGAGGGAGAGCTTGGTCTTGTACTGCTCGTCGTCGACACCGCTGGGGACGAACTTGACCTTGACGTCCTTCCCCTTCGCCTTCTCGGCCGCCTCGAACTTGGGGACGACCCAGTTGGCGATGAAGTCGGCCGCCCTCGCGTTCTTGCCGCCCGCGATGGCGTTCTGCGCGATTGTCAACTCGATCGTGTCGCCGCCGTCGCCGCCGGACGACTGGCCGCACGCGGCGAGCCCCAGCGTGGACACGGCGAAGACCGCGACCACGCTTACCGACCTATTCCGCAATCCCATGCAAACCCTCCGACACGTCCTAAAGGCACGACGGTGGCCAATATGTCATGACATCCAGATGACGTAAAGGTCTGCCGATATTTCGCTCATGTGTCAACATGCTGCATCTTTGTTACGAGGAGGTCTCGGCGACGGTCCGCCGATGAGCGACCCGGCCATAAGGGATTCGGTCGGGGCACAATCTCCGACATAGCGGACATCCGAATGTCATGACAATATGCCTTAGTAGGCAATAAGGCTCCGTCTCTGGAGGTGCGTTGTACGACCTGATCACGATCGGGCGCTCCGGCGTCGACGTCTATCCGCTGCAGACCGGCGTGGGACTGGCCCACGTCGAGACCTTCGGTAAGTTCCTCGGCGGGAGCCCGACAAACGTCGCGGTCGCGGCCGCGCGCCACGGGCTGCGCGCCGCGGTGATCACCGCGGTGGGCGCCGACCCCTTCGGAGAGTTCGTCCGGCAGGCGATCCGCGGGTTCGGCGTGGACGACTCCTTCGTGGCCACCGTCGACGGCCCTCCGACGCCCGTCACGTTCTGCGAGATCTTCCCGCCTGACGACTTCCCGCTCTACTTCTACCGGGGCGAGCATCCGCCGGACCTGCAGCTGACCGCCGAGTCGCTGGACCTGGCCGCGATCCGGGACACGAAGGTGTTCTGGTTCACCGGCACCGGTCTGAGCCAGGAGCCGAGCCGTGCCGCGCACGCCGCCGCGCTGGCCGCGCGCACGTCCGGCTGGACCGTGTTCGACCTGGACCACCGCCCGATGCTCTGGGAGTCGCCCGAGGCCTCCCAGGAGGCGGTACGCCAGGCGCTCCCGCACGCCAACGTGGCCGTCGGCAACCTCGACGAGGTGGAGAACGCGGTCGGCACCCGCGACCCGGAGGCGGCCGCGCAGGCGCTGCTCGACGCCGGGATGCGCGTCGCGATCGTCAAGATGGGCCCGCACGGGGTGCTGGCCCGCGGCAAGGACGAGTACGCCGTGGTGGAGCCGGTCAAGATCGACGTGGTGAACGGCATCGGCGCGGGCGACGCGTTCGGCGGCGCCGTGTGCCTGGGGCTGCTCCGCGGCTGGCCGCTGGAGCGTACGATCCGCTTCGCCAACGCGGCCGGCGCCTTCGTGGCCGCCCGCCTGGCCTGCGCCGACGCGATGCCCACGACTGACGAGGTGCTGGCACTCCTATGAGCGACATCACGCTGCCCCGAGCCGCCCGCTACGACCATCTGACCGACATCCGGGCCACCAGGCCGGAGGAGATCGAGCGCGCCGCCGCCCGGCGGCAGCGGCGCGGGCTGCCGAGCGAGGGCGAGCGCCTGCTGATCATCGCGGCCGACCATCCGGCCCGCGGCTCGCTGGCCGTCCGCGACCGGCCGCTGGCCATGGCCAGCCGCACCGATCTGCTCGACCGGCTCCAGACGGCGCTGGCCAGGCCCGGCGTCGACGGCATCCTGGCCTCCCCCGACGTGCTGGAGGACCTGCTGCTGCTCGGTGCGCTGGAGGACAAGCTGGCCTTCGGCTCGATGAACCGGGGCGGCCTGCAGGGCTCGGTGTTCGAGCTGGACGACCGGTTCACCGGTTTCGACGCGGCCGCCATCGACGCCATGCGCCTCGACGGCGGCAAGATGCTCTGCCGCATCGATCCGACCGACCACGCGACGGTCGCCACGCTGGAGTCGTGCGCCCACGCGGTCAGCGACCTGGCCCGCAGGCGGCTGCTGGCGATGGTCGAGCCGTTCTGGTCGGCGCGCACGGAGACGGGTGTCCTGCGCAACGACCTGTCGCCCGACGCGGTCATCAGGTCGATCAGCGTCTCCCAGGCGCTCGGCACCACCTCCGCCTACACCTGGCTGAAGATCCCGGTGGTCGCCGAGATGGAACGCGTCATGGCCGCCACCACGCTGCCCGCGCTGCTGCTCGGCGGCGACCCGCCCGACATCGACGCGGCCTACGCAAGCTGGGACCGCGCGCTGCGCCTGCCGGGCGTGCGCGGGCTCGTCATCGGCCGCGCGCTGCTCTACCCTCCGGACGACGACGTCGCCGGCGCCGTGGACGGCGCGGCCGCCCTGGTTCGAGAGGTGCGCTCATGACCTACCTTCCCTACGGCAAGGCCGCCAGCAGGCCGTGGTCGGTGGAGATCACGCCCTCCTTGGCCGGCTGGACCTACTCGGGGCTGCGCGTGGCCCACCTCGGCGGCGACCCGGTCTCCTTCTCGACCGGCGAGGAGGAGATGCTGGTCCTGCCGCTGTCGGGCTCGTGCACGGTGACGTGCGGTGCCGAGCGGTTCGAGCTGACGGGCCGCGCGTCGGTGTTCGCCAGCCCCTCCGATTTCGCCTATATCCCGATTTCTACTGATGTGACGGTGGAGGGATCGGGACAGATCGCGTTCCCGTCCGCTCGGGCGACCCGGCGACTGGCTCCCCGGTACGTCCCGGCCTCGGCGGTGCCGGTCGAGATCCGCGGCGCGGGCCAGGCCAGCCGCCAGGTGAACAACTTCTGCGCCCCCGGCGTCTTCGAGTGCGACAAGCTCGTGGCCGTGGAGGTGCTCACGCCGGGCGGCAACTGGTCCTCCTATCCCCCGCACAAGCACGACACCCTCCATGAGGGTGAGGCCGTGCTCGAGGAGATCTACTACTTCGAGGTGGCCGGCGACGGCCTGGGTTACCAGCGCGTCTACAGCTCCGAGCGGGGCCAGATCGACACGCTGGCCGAGGTCTCGTCCGGTGACGTGGTGCTGGTGCCGTACGGCTACCACGGCCCGTCGATGGCCGCGCCCGGCTACGACCTGTACTACCTGAACGTCCTGGCCGGTCCCGCCGACGAGCGGTCGATGGCGTTCTGCGACGACCCCCGGCACGCCTGGATCCGCTCCTCCTGGGAAGGCCAGGACATCGACCCGAGACTGCCCTTCGGGAGGACTTCATGACCCGCTTGACCGTGGCGCAGGCCGTGGTGCGTTTCCTGGCCCGGCAGTGGAGCGAGCGCGACGGGGTCGAGCACCGGCTGTTCGGCGGCTGCTTCGGCATCTTCGGCCACGGCAACGTGGCCGGGCTCGGCCAGGCGCTGGCCACCTCGACCGAGGACCTGCCCTACCGCCTGAGCCGCAACGAGCAGGCGATGGTGCACACGGCCGCCGCCTACGCGCGGGCCAGCAACCGGCTGTCCACCCTGGCCTGCACCACCTCGATCGGGCCCGGCGCCACCAACATGATCACCGGCGCGGCCGGCGCGACGATCAACCGCCTGCCCGTGCTGCTGCTGCCCGGCGACGTGTTCTCCACCCGGGTCGCCAATCCGGTGCTCCAGGAGCTCGAAGACCCCCGCTCCTATGACATCTCGGTCAACGACTGCTTCAAGCCGGTGTCGCGCTACTGGGACCGGATCAACCGGGCCGAACAGCTCCCCTCGGCGCTGCTGGCCGCCATGCGGGTGCTCACCGACCCGGCCGACACGGGCGCGGTGACGCTGGCGCTGCCCCAGGACGTCCAGGCCGAGGCGTACGACTGGCCGGACGAGCTGTTCGAACGCCGCCTCTGGCACGTGCCGCGACCACGCCCCGAGCGGGCGGCCCTGACGCGGGCGGCCGAGCTGATCAAGTCCGCGAGCCGGCCGCTGATCATCGCCGGTGGCGGGGTGATCTACAGCGAGGCCACGGCCGAGCTGCGGGCCTTCGCCGAGACGTACGGCATCCCGGTCGCCGAGACGCAGGCGGGCAAGGGCGCGCTGCCGTACGGGCATCCGCTCGCGATGGGCGCGGTCGGCACGACCGGCACCACCGCAGCCAACGCGCTGGCCCGCGAGGCCGACCTGATCATCGGCGTCGGCACCCGCTACAGCGACTTCACCACGGCCTCCCGCTCGCTCTTCGCGGCCGAGACGCGGTTCGTCAACCTGAACATCACCGGCTTCGACGCGGCCAAGCTCTCGGGGCTCCAGGTGGTGGCCGACGCCCGCGAGGGCCTGACCGAGCTGGCCGGGGCCTGCGC
Organism: Nonomuraea sp. NEAU-A123; assembly: GCF_018603905.1. Taxonomy (GTDB): domain Bacteria; phylum Actinomycetota; class Actinomycetes; order Streptosporangiales; family Streptosporangiaceae; genus Nonomuraea. The sequence continues at coordinate 15,445 of NZ_JAHFZZ010000039.1, read as the reverse complement.
GGGCTGGAGCACCACGGAGTCCTACCGCTCGCGCGCCGCCGAGCTGTCGGCCGCCTGGGACGCGGTGGTCGACGAGGCGTACGCGCTGGACGGCCGGCCGATCCCGCAGTCGGCCGTGATCGGCGCGGTCAACGCAGCGGCCGGCGACGACGGCGTGGTGGTCTGCGCGGCCGGTTCGATGCCCGGCGACCTGCACAAGCTCTGGCGGCCGAGCGGTCCCGGCAGTTATCACGTGGAGTACGGCTACTCCTGCATGGGCTACGAGATCGCCGGCGGGCTGGGCGTCAAGATGGCCGTCCCCGACCGTGAGGTCTTCGTCATGGTGGGTGACGGCTCCTACCTGATGATGGCCCAGGAGCTGGTCACGGCCGTCGCCGAGGGCGTCAAGCTGATCGTGGTGCTGGTGGACAACTCCGGCTTCGCCTCGATCGGCCGCCTCTCTACGAGCGTGGGCGCCGAACGGCTCGGCACCTCGTACGCCTACCGGGGCTCCGGCCGCTACGACGGCGCCGGCCTGCCGGTGGACCTCGCCGCGAACGCGGCCAGCCTCGGCGCCACGGTGCTGCGGCCCGACACGCTGACCGACTTCCGCAAGGCGCTGGAGGCCGCCCGCGCGGCCGAGGAGACGACCGTCGTCTACGTCCGTGCCGACCCCCTGCTGGACAGCCCGTCCTCGGAGGCGTGGTGGGACGTCCCGGTCGCCGAGGTCTCCGCCGTGCCGGAAGGCCGGGCGCTCCGCGCTTCGTACGAGTCCGACAAGAGCGCCCAGAAGCCGCACATCACGCCCGGCTGACCAGGTGGCCGGAGATCGCCATGCCCCATGATGGGAGGCATGAAATGGGTAACGTTCGACTGTTTCGGCACGCTCGTCGACTGGCGGCACGGCATCTCCACCAGCGCCGACCTGGTGGCTCCCGGTCAGGGAGCGCGGCTGCTGGCGGCCTACATCCGGCACGAAGCCGTGGTCCAGGAGGAGTCACCCGGCCTGCGCTACCGCCAGGTGATGGCGGAGTCGCTGCGCCGGGCGTGCGCTCAGGAGGGCGTGGCGCTGGGCGATGAGGACGTCTCGGTGCTGGCCGCCACGATCCCGTACTGGCCGGTCTTCCCCGAGGTGGGCGCGGAGCTGTCGGCGCTGCGGGTGGCCGGCTGGCACCTGGCGCTGCTCACCAACTGCGACCGGGACCTCATCGCCGAGACGCAGCGGCGGCTGCCGGTGCCGTTCGACGCGGTGGTGACCTCCGAGGACGTGGGCGCCTACAAGCCGGCCGACGCGCACTTCGACCGGTTCAGGCGGGTGCACGCGCCCGACCCGTGGGTGCATGTGGCGCAGAGCTACATGCACGACATGGAGCCGGCGCACCGGCTGGGCATCAGCCGGGTCTGGATCAACCGGCAGGCCGAACGGCCGAAGGACCCGTCGATCCTGCACGAGGTGCTGCCCGACCTGGGCGGGCTGCTGTCCGTCGTGGAGAAGGCCGCCCGTTGAGTCAGGAGCGCTGTTCCAGGACGTCGGCGATGCCCGCCAGGAACGAGTCGACGTCCGCGATCAGGTAGCCGGGCCGCAGCAGCACGGTCGAGAACTTCGCCTCGCGGACGTTCTTGGCCGTCACCGGGTAGTCGGTGGTGCCGCGCAGCGTGGCCACGATCCGGTCCAGGAAGGCGTCGATCTCGTCCTCGTTGTAGCCCGTGCCCATCCGCCCGGGCCGGAAGGCCACCCGCTCCACCCGCGCCGCCTGCGTCTCGAACCACTCCTCGCGCAGCATCTCGCCGGTCGGCTCGGTCATGGCCAGCCGTACGGGGCTCTTGGCCCGCGTCTCCAGCGCCACCACGAACGCCTCCAACGCGAAGTCCACCGCGGTCTCCTGATAGCCGCCGCGTTTGGCCCGGAACGTCGCCCTGCGCACATCGTCGGCCGTGACCTGCTCTAATTCGCGCGGTCCCCTGCCCAGCGTCGCCTCGATGCGCCCGATCAGGGCGTCGACCTCGACCGGGTCATAGCCTGAACGCATGCCCATGACGCGTGGAAAGCGATTCAAGCTCACTCCTTCTGCGGTGTGCTGGGGCTACTCATATTGTGGGGCTCTTTATCCCGCCAAGACGCATTGAGATATACCGTTACCGCACCATGCGATTGTCAAAGGTCTCTTTCCGTTATCGAAGACGTGACCCTTCCGTCATGAAGGACGTGGACGCGCACCTCGATCCCGGTGACGTGATCGAGGTCGCCGGCGTCAACGGTGCGGGCAAGTCCACGCTGCTCCGCCTGCTGGCCGGGCTCACCCAGCCGTCGTCGGGCACGATCACCGAGCGCCCGGCCGTGGTCGGCTTCGCCCCCGACCGCTTCCCGATGGAGCAGCCCTTCACGGTCACCAGCTATCTGCGCCACATGTCCCGCGTACGCGGCGGCGCGCGCTGGGAGCCCTGGGCGGAGCGCCTCGGCATGGCCCACCTGCTCGGGCTGCGGTTGGGCGAGTTATCGAAAGGCAGTGCCCACAAGGTCGGGCTGACCCAGGCGCTGATGTGCGACCCCGGCCTGCTCATCCTGGACGAGCCGTTCGCGGGACTCGACGCCGACACCCGCGAGGCGCTCCCGTCCATCGTCACCGAACTCTCGGAGGGCGGCGCCATCGTGGTGGTCAGCGACCACCAGGGCGGCCTGCGTCATCTTCCCTCCATCAGGCACTGGACCGTGGTGGACGGCAGGGTCAAGGAGGGTACGGTCGGGCAGCGGGCGACCGTACGCGTGGATCTGCCGGCGGACGAGGTCCGGTCGTTCATCGCCAGGATGCGTGACGAGGGCTACCGGGTGCACGACATCGTCACCGAGGAGCAGCCATGATCGCGTTGACCGTGTTCCGCGTCGCCGCCTACATCCGGTCTCACCGCGTCTACCAGGCGCTGCTGTTCATGCTCGTGCTGGTCGCGATCGTCTACGGCAGCCGCGCGCCCAAGGGCGCCGAGACCTCCGTCCTCACGGACGCCGTGGTGCTGGCGATCCCGATCCTGGCCTGGTCCAGCAGGAGTCTGCTCGACACCGAGCCCGACCAGCAGCGGGCCCTGTCGGAGATCAGCGTGGGCGGCTGGCTGCGCGAGCTGGGCGCGGGCCTGCTCGCGGCGCTCGTGACGTCGCTGGTGCTGGTCGCGCTGACCCTGGGCTGGGGGCTGGCGCTCGGCGTCAGCGCCGCCCCGGCGCCCGGGGAGTTCGCCGCCATCCTGGCGTTGTCCGGCATCGCCGCGCTGGCCGGCGTCGTGTTCGGCGCGCTCACCAGCCGGGTGATCCTGCGCTCCCCCGCGATCTCCATCATCGCTCTGCTGCTGGGCTTCCTGGCCATGCTGGTGCTCAGCGCCTCGCCCTTGTACTGGCTCACGATCCCGCTCGTCTCCTGGATGAAGTCCGCGAACTCCGCCGAGCTGACGGCCCGGCTGCCCGAACTCGCGGCCATCTCGCTGACGTGGTGCCTGCTCGGCCTGGCCTGCTACGCGTGGCTGCGCCGTACCAGACCCTGAAAGGACTCTCAGGGAACGTCACACGCTTCTCTTTGAGCCACTAGGTTAGTGAGTACTCACCCACCTATGAGGAGCAGGCGTTATGAAGGTGATCTGTGTAGGCGACAGCATCACGCGTGGTCAGGTCAGCGGAAACTATGTGAAGCTGCTGGAGTCCAGGCTGCCGGACAGCACGATGATCAACGCGGGCGTCAACTACGACGTCTCCGCACATGTGCTCGACCGGCTCTCCGAGGTCATCGACCAGGACCCCGACGTGATCACCGTGCTCATCGGCACCAACGACGCCACCGCCACGCTCGGCGAGCAGACCGCCCAGAAGCTACGCGACCGGTGGAAGCTCGCCGAAGACCCGAACTCCGACAGGTACGCGGCGAACCTCGCGGCCATCACCACCCGGCTCAAGGACGAGACGCGGGCGCGGATCGCGCTGCTCTCCCCGCCGGTGCTCGGCGAGGACCTCGACTCCGTGGCGCTGCGGCGGACCTCGGAGTTCGGGGAGATCGTGCGCAAGGTCGCGGCCGAGCAGTTCGTGACCTACCTTCCGCTCAACGAGCAGATGGTTGCGTACCTGGAGAAGGCGGACCACACACCGCGCGTCCACTACCGGGCGGACAGCCTGCTGGCGCCTACCGCCGCGATGCAGCACTTCTTTCTCGGGCGCCGCTTCGACGCGATCTCCAAGAGCCGCGGCCTGCTGCTGACCACCGACACCGTCCACCTGAACAGCCGGGGCGCCGGGATGATCGCGGACCTGATCGAGGGGTTCGTCCGCTCTACCTGAGCTACTCGGCGGCGGCGAGCTGGCCGCAGGCGCCGTCGATCTCGCGGCCGCGGGTGTCACGGACGGTCACCGGCACGCCGTGGAACTCGAGGCGGCGCACAAACGCCCGCTCGTCCTCCGGCCGGGAGGCGGTCCACTTGGAGCCGGGCGTCGGGTTGAGCGGGATCAGGTTGACGTGCACCAGCTTGTTGCGTACGAGCTTGCCGAGCAGGTCGGCCCGCCACTCCTGGTCGTTGATGTCCTTGATCAGCGCGTACTCGATCGAGACCCGCCGCTTCGTCTTGGCCGCGTACGCCCAGGCGGCGTCGAGCACCTCCGACACCTTCCAGCGCGTGTTGATCGGCACCAGCGTGTCGCGCAGCTCGTCGTCGGGCGCGTGCAGGGACAGCGCGAGCGTCACCGGCAGGCCCTCGTCGGCGAGCTTGGCGATGGCGGGCACCAGGCCGACCGTGGAGACCGTGACGCCGCGCGCCGAGATGCCGAGACCGTGCGGGGCGGGCTCCACCATGCGGCGCACGGCCCCGATGACCTGCTTGTAGTTGGCCAGCGGCTCGCCCATGCCCATGAAGACCACGTTGTTCACCCGGCCCGGACCGCCGGGCACGTCGCCCGCCGCCAGCGCGCGGGCGCCGGAGACCACCTGCTCGACGATCTCGGCGGTGGACATGTTGCGGGTCAGCCCGGCCTGGCCCGTCGCGCAGAACGGGCAGTTCATGCCACAGCCGGCCTGCGATGACACACACATCGTCACTCGGTCGGGATAACGCATGAGCACCGACTCGACCAGCGCGCCGTCGAAGAGCCGCCACAGCGTCTTACGGGTGGTGCCGCCGTCGGTGGTCAGCTCCTTGACCGGGGTGAGCAGCGACGGCAGCAGCACCGACAGCTTGTCGCGGGCCGCCGCGGGCAGGTCGGTCATAGCGTGCACGTCGGCGTTCAGGCGCTCGAAGTAATGGCGGGAGAGCTGGTCGGCGCGGAACGCCTTCTCGCCGAGCTCGGCCACCGCGGCGCGCCGGTCAGCCATGGACAGGTCCGCCAGGTGCCGAGCCGGCTTGGCCCTGCGCGGCGCGACGAAGGTGAGCTGACCTGGCTGCTGGGACACGTTTCTGCCTTTGCTTGGGTGGTTACCGACCAGGGTAGTGAACGCTCGGCTCCCAAGTGACATTCCATGAGGGAGCTCCCGGTGCCGGTAGCCCTCGCATGAGGTTGGGGGCCGATCTAGAGTGCATCTCGTATGGCGATTTTCCGGTCGGCGTCTGGCGAGGGGCAGACCGAGGTCGTCCTCACCGCCGGCAACCCGTACGGCAGCCGAACGCTCGTGGTCGAGCGGGACGAGGACGCCTCGGTAGCTTACCTGTGCTCGCCCGACGGCGCCGTGCACGGCGCCGTGTGGCTGGCCAACCACCGTCCCGCACCCCCGGTCGTCGATCTGGCCCGGCTCAACTCCGGGCTGCCGCCGCTCATGCCCAGGGCCAACACCACCCACCCGGCCGGGCGCCGGCCGCTCGGGCAGCTCACCGCGCTGTGGTTCGAGGAGGGCGACGGGGTCGCGGTGTACGAGGACGACGACCTGCTGGCGGTCATCCCCGGGTGGGCCGACATGAGCAGGGGGATGCCCGGCTACGCCCGTGACGCCGTGGGCGAGACGCCGTTCGCCTGGGCGCTGTCCGAGGCGCTCGAAGGGCTGCGGCCGCGTATCTCCAACGCCAGATCCTACTGGCGGTGGCGCTATGGGGGTGGGTCCTGGGCGTCGTTCCAGGAGTTCGTCATGGGGCATCTGGAGCGGACGCTCGGGCCCGCGGGCCGCTACTGGGACGCGAGCGGGGAGCGGTTGCCGACCATCGGCATCAGCGAGCGGCCGCCGTACGGGCATCGGGAGTTCACGGTGCTGTCGACGGTCGGGATGAGCTGCCAGCGGATGCCCACTGTGGAGCAGTGGATCGACCGGCCGGGCGCGTACGCCCGGATCGAGCTGGCCGTGGCGACCCGCGAGGATCCGCGCGAGGCGGCGCTGCTGCTCGTGTGGCTGTCGCAGTATCCGTGGCACTCGGTCACGTGGCTGGGGCACGGGCACACGGCCAAGTGGTATCACGAGCCGGCCACGTTCCCGTTGGGCCCGCAGTACTCGGGGGTGGTGATGGTGGCCAACCCACCCGCCATGCCTGATTTATCAGGATTCGCCTTCGGGGGTGAGGCCGTCCGCTGGCTCTGGCTGCAGCCGGTCACCACTGAGGCGATGGAGGAACAACACCACTAGCGTCGGGCGGACGCGTTCGTGTGAGGGTGCGTCAGAAGAACAGTGTCATCAGCAGCCAGACCGGCACCAGCGTGGTCACCAGCGAGTCGAGCCGGTCCATGAGGCCGCCGTGGCCCGGCAGGATCGAGCCCAGGTCCTTGATGCCGAGATCGCGCTTGATCATCGACTCGATCAGGTCGCCGACGGTCGCCAGCAGCGCCGCGAGCGCGCCGATCAGGGCGCCCTGCCAGAACTGCCCGCCCATGAGCCAGTTCACCAGCCAGGCTCCCACCACGACGCACGCGATGACGGACCCGGCCAGCCCCTCCCAGGTCTTCTTGGGGCTGATGACGGTCATCTGGTGCTTACCGAACAGCACGCCCGCGATGTAGCCGCCGATGTCGCTGGCCACGGTCACCGCGATGAAGATGACCACCCGCTCCCGGCCGTCGCCCGGCGCCAGCAGCAGCGCCGCGAACCCGGCCAACAGCGGCGGATAGACCAGAATGAACACCGAGGCAGTCGCGTCACGCACGTATCCGGCGGTGCCGGCGCTGAACATCCGCCAGATCAGCAGCACGAAGACGACCACCACGAACGCGCCGAGCAGCCAGACGGGCCCACCCCAGTAGGCGCCGGCAAACATCGCCACCATGCCGCCCAGCACGGGCACGGTCGGCACCTTGATGCCGCGGCTGCCGAACGCCTGGGTCAGCTCCACCACTCCGACGCCCACGGCACCCACCAGCACCAGGAGAAAGAGCTCCTTGACGGTGTAGAGCGTGCCGATGACCAGCGCGCCCAACCCCACGCCCACCGCTATCGCGGCAGGGAGGTTCCGTCCGGTACGGCTGCCGCCGCTCGGGCTGGAGCCAGCCGTACGTTCTTCCACAGAGTCTCTTCCCTGGGCCTTCCCTGTGCCACGGCCCCCGCCACCGGGCGAGGGCCGTGCGGCGCGCCGCTCAGACCTCGAGCAGCTCGGCTTCCTTGTGCTTGAGCAGATCGTCGATCTTGGCGACATGCTTCTGGGTGATGTCGTCAAGCTCCTTCTCCGCGCGGCGGACCTCGTCCTCGCCCGCCTCTCCGTCCTTGATCATCTTGTCGAGGATCTCTTTGGCGGAGCGGCGGATGTTGCGCACGGACACCTTGGCGTGCTCGCCCTTGTTCCTGGCGACCTTGATGTACTCCTTGCGCCGGTCCTCCGACAGCTCGGGGAACGACACGCGGATCACCGCCCCGTCATTGCCGGGGTTGACGCCCAGGTCGGAGTCACGGATCGCCTTCTCGATCGCAGACATCGAGCCCTTGTCGTAGGGCTGAATGATGATCATGCGGGCCTCGGGTACATGGAACGAGGCCAACTGCTGGATCGGGGTCGGCGTGCCGTAGTACTCGGCATTGATCTTGTTGAACATCGAAGGGGTGACCCGGCCCGTCCGGATGCTCGCGAAGTCCTCCTTCGCGACCGTAACGGCCTTGTCCATCTTTTCCTCGGCTTCGAGGAGGGTTTCGTCGATCACAGCGGCTCCCTGTCTTCTAGCTGGCGATGTCGGGCGCACTCCCTCATTTGCCTGCGGGACTCACCAGCGTGCCGATTTTCTCACCGCGGACCGCTCGCAGGATGTTGCCCTCGCCCATCAAGTCGAAGACGACGATCGGGAGGTCGTTGTCCTTGCACAGACTGATCGCGGTGGCGTCCATGACCTGGAGGTCGCGGATCAGCACCTCGCCGTAGTCGAGGTGGTCGAACCTGACCGCGTCGGGATTCTTCCGCGGGTCGGAGTCGTAGACCCCGTCCACCTGCGTACCCTTGAGCAGCGCCTCGGCGCCGATCTCCAGGGCGCGCTGGGACGCCGCGGTGTCGGTGGAGAAGAACGGCGAGCCGAGCCCGGCGCCGAAGATGACCACGCGCTGCTTCTCCAGGTGCCTGATCGCGCGGCGCGGCAGGAACGGCTCGGCGACCTGCTGCATGGTGATGGCGGTCTGCACGCGGGTCTCGACGCCCCGCCGCTCCAGGAAGTCCTGCAGCGCGAGACAGTTGATGACCGTGCCCAGCATGCCCATGTAATCGGCGCGAGCGCGGTCGATGCCCTGCTCGGACAGCGCCGCGCCGCGGAACATGTTGCCGCCGCCGACCACCACCGCCACCTGCACACCTTCGCGTACGGCCTCGGCGATCGAGTCGGCGAGGTGATCGACCACCAGCGGGTCGATCCCCAGTGGCTCGCCACCGGCGAACGCCTCACCTGACAGCTTCAGCATGACCCGCTTCCACCGGAGCGGGCTCTGATACGAAGAAGCCGCCGACGTAGCTGGCTCCTGGTTCTCCTGCACGGCGGCGGCCTCCCTCTTAGGCGGTTCGATGGGCTGGAATTTCGTTCAAGCCTAAGCCTGGCCGACCTTGAAGCGAACGAACGCCAGCACCTCGGTGCCGTTCTCCTCGGCGTACTTGCCGACGGTCTTCTTGTTGTCCTTGACGAACGCCTGCTGGAGCAGGGTGAAGTCCTTGTACCAGCCGTTGACGCGGCCCTCGACGATCTTGCCGATGGCGGCCTCGGGCTTGCCCTCCTCGCGCGTCATCTCCTCGAAGAGCTTGCGCTCCTTGTCGACGACGTCAGCGGGCACGGCCGCGGCGTTGAGGTACTGCGGGGCCATCGCGGCGGCGTGCTGCGCGATGTCCTTGGCGACCTCGGCGTTCGGCTTGTCCAGCTGGACCAGCACGCCGACGGCCGGCGGCAGCGCCGGGTCGGTGCGGTGCATGTAGGCGCCGACGTAACCGCCCTCCAGCACCGCGAAGCGGCGGATCTCGATCTTCTCGCCCAGCGCGACGTTGGCCTCGTCGAGGTGCTCCTTGACGGTCTTGCCGTCGAACGAGGACTCGAGCAGCGCCGCCACATCGGCCGGCTTGCTGGCCAGGATGTGCGCGACGACCTGACCGGCCAGCTCCTGGAAGCGCTCGGCCTTGGCCACGAAGTCGGTCTCGCAGTTGAGCTCCAGCAGCGCCGCGGCGGAGTCGCCGTCCTGCTTGAGCGCGACCAGGCCGTTGGAGGCGGTGCGCGCCTCGCGCTTGCCCACGTCCTTGGCGCCCTTGAGGCGCAGCAGCTCGATGGCGCGGTCGATGTCGCCGTCAGCCTCTTCGAGCGCCTTCTTGCAGGACATCATGCCGGCAGCGGTGATCTCGCGAAGCCGCTTGACGTCGGCCATGTTCACGGAAGCCATTGCTTTTTCCTTGTGGGATTTCGTCGTGGATCGGGTGGTGTCGGCGATCCGGCGCCCACCCTATGGTTCGTACGGCCGGCGGCTGCCGTACAGGAGCTCGGGTTCTTACCGGGCAGCAGCCCTGCCGTTCGCGGCCTTGCCCGGCTCTTCCGGCCCTGCCCGGCGGCGGGGTGTTCACCCCGCCGCCGGGTTCAGCCTCTGCGGTTCGGCTTGGCCGCGCTCGGCCCCTGCGAGTCTCCTCGCTGGGCCGCGCGGCTGCTCGTCGCCTCGGCATTACCCGAGGCGTGAGCGATCAGGCCTGCTGCTGCTCGGTCTCGCCCTCGGCGGCGGCCGGAGCGGCCTCAGCCGGGACCTCAGCCTCAGCCGTGACCTCAGCCTCGACCTCAGCCGGAGCCTCAACCTCGGTGGCGGCCTCAGCCTCAGGGGCAGCGACCTCGGCCTCGGGAGCGGCAGCCTCAGCGGCCTCAGCAGCGGGCTCAGGGGCGGCCTGCTCAGCGGTGCCCTGCTCGATGAGCTCGCGCTCCCACTCGGCCAGCGGCTCGGCGGCAGCGGGCTTCTCGTCACCACGGGCGGCGCCCGAACGGGCCATCAGACCGGCCGCGACACCATCGGCGACGACCCTGGTCAGCAGGCCGACGGCGCGGATGGCGTCGTCGTTGCCGGGGATCGGGTAGTCGACCTCGTCGGGGTCGCAGTTGGTGTCGAGGATCGCGACGACAGGGATGCCAAGCTTCTTGGCCTCGCTGATCGCGATGTGCTCCTTCTTGGTGTCGACGATCCACACCGCGCTGGGCACGCGGCCCATGTCACGGATGCCGCCGAGCGTGCGCTCGAGCTTGTCCTTCTCGCGCCGGCGCATGAGGAGCTCCTTCTTGGTGAGCCCGGATGCGGCGACGTTGTCGAAGTCGAGCTCCTCGAGCTCCTTCAGGCGCTGAAGCCTCTTGTGCACGGTGGAGAAGTTGGTGAGCATGCCACCCAGCCAGCGCTGGTTGACGTACGGCATGCCGACGCGAGCCGCCTGCTCGGAGATCGCTTCCTGCGCCTGCTTCTTGGTGCCGATGAACAGGATCGTGCCGCCGTGAGCGACAGTCTCCTTGACGAAGTCGTAGGCACGGTCAATGAAGGACAGCGACTTCTGCAGGTCGATGATGTAGATGCCGTTGCGCTCAGTGAAGATGAAACGCTTCATCTTCGGGTTCCAGCGGCGCGTCTGGTGCCCGAAGTGAACGCCGCTCTCGAGCAGCTGTCGCATGGTGACGACGGGGGCCATGTGCTGGTCCTCCAGGTCTGTGCGCCCATGCGGGTGGGCGCAGTTCTCGGTTGTGACGCGGCAGCCCAGTGGCTGCCGCCCTGATGCCCCGAAACCGCTCCAGCCGAGCCGTGGCTCGGACCGAGGGCGCGGTCCGCGATGAGGCATGCGAAGTCGGCCTGTGATAGCAGGCCACCCAAAAGTCTACCTCCCACGCCGCCCCGGCCTGACCGTTGCGGGTCAGCCCGCGTCGTGGTCCTCCGTGGGCAGCCCCGGTGCCGCCCTCCTCACATGCGGGAAAAGGTTGACCTGGGCCTCGGCGATCCTCGCACCGGGAGGCGCCGCCCCCTCATCGCGGCTGCGCGCCAGGTACGGCTCGAACAGCTTCTCGACCTCCACATTGAGCCGCGCCATCTCGTCGGCGTCGAGCCTCAGCATCAGGCGGCTGAACGTGGTCACCGCGCGCCACTCCTCGGGCTCCTGGTCGATGTTCTCCAGCGCCCGCCGGGCCTCTTCGTCCGCTTCCCTGCGGAACGCCTGGATCAGCAGGTTCTTGGCCTCCCGCACCTCCGGCTGATCGCCGGGCTGCACGCCGACCGACAGGGGCGTACCCACCGGCTTCCAGACCCGCTCCCGCCCATCACCGCGCGGCGGCGCATCCTCCACGAATCCGTACTTGGCCAGCATGCGCAGGTGATAGCTGGCGGCACTCGGGGTGATGCCGGCGACCTCGGCGACCTCGGTGGCGGTGGCACTGCCCTCGACGCCCAGGCGATTCAGGATCGCCAGCCGGGCCGGGTGCGCCAGAGCCCGCATCGCCTTGGGGTCGCTGAGGCTCTCCCTCTCCCGCGTCATGGCCCAAAGGTACCCGGAAGAGACGTGAAGCATTGCCTTCATAACTCTGAAGGGTTACTTTCATAGTTATGAAGCATTCCCTTCACAAATAGGAGCCCTCCCATGCCCACCCCCATCCCGCCCACCCCCACTCCGAACAGCACCACTCCGTACGGCGCCGTCCCGTCCACCCCCGTCCTGCCCACCGCCACTCCGGACGGCGCTGTCCCGTCCACCGCGGCTCCCTCCACCCCCGCTCCGTCCGCCGCCGTCCCGCCCACCGCCACTCCGGACGGCACCGCGCGTCCGCTCAACAGCTCCCCGGGCCACCCGCACTCTCCTGTCCACCCGCATGACCACTCTGGCCACGCCGCATCTGGTCAGAGAGCCGCGGGACCCGCCCCGCACCGCGACATGCCTGCTCCTTCCTCGTCCCGTGACGTGGCCTCATCACCCGACATGGCCACCATCACCTCACCCCATGGCACGACCGACTCTTCACCACCGCATGACACGACGGCCCTGTCGCCACCTCGGGACACCACGCTCCCTGCCCCACCGCATGACACGACTGTCCCCGCTCCGCCCTGCGACACGAAGGCCCCTTCTCCATCCCTTGGCACGGCGGCACTCCCCACCCCACCCCAGAGCACGGCAGCCCCCTCTCCACCCCAGAGCACGGCGGTCCCTCCCCCACCCCGCGACATGGCCTTCTCCGAGGATCCTCCGTCGGCGCCAAACCTCGCCCCACTCCGCAGTCAGCGCGACTATCGACTGCTCTGGACGGCCCGCACCATCTCCATCACCGGCTCCGAGGTGTCCAAGCTGGCCGTCCCACTAACCGCCGTCACCCTCCTCGCCGCCTCCCCCATGGAAATGGGCCTGCTCACAGCCGCCGCCTCACTGCCCGCCCTGCTCCTCGGCCTCCAGTCAGGCGCGATCGCCGACCGCCTCTCCCGCCACCGCCCGCTCATGATCGCCTGCGAACTCGTCTCCTGCGCCGCCGCGTTGACGGTCCCCCTCGCCTGGCTCCTCGGCGTACTCAACGCCCTATGGCTGATCGTCGTCGCCCTGGTCATCGGCTCAGCAGGCGTACTCTTCAAGGCCGCGAACTTCCCCCACGTAGCCGCGGTCGTCTCCCCCGAACAGCGAACAGAGGCGATGGCAGGCTTCCACGCCTCCTATTCGGTCGCCTCAGTCGGCGGCCCCGGCCTGGCCGGACTCCTCGTACAACTCCTGACGGCCCCACTGGCGGTGCTCGCGGAGGCACTGTCGTTCCTGGCCTCCGCACTGCTGCTGCGCTCGATCCGCACCCCGGAGCAGAACGAGCCCGCCCCCTCGCGAGGCATGTGGCGTGACGTGATTGAAGGGCTCCACGCCAGCATCACCCACCCCGTCCTACGCGCCCTCCTCGGCGCAGGCGTCACCATCAACTTCTTCGCCATGGCCTATACGGCCGTGTACATGCTCTACATGGTGAACACCCTCGGCATCCCCCGGGGCCTCATCGGCGCCCTCATCGCCCTCGGCGGCGTCGGCGGCCTCCTGGGCGCCTGGATCACCACCCGCGCCGCCAAACGCTACGGCGAGAACCGCGTACTGCTCGTCTCCGTACTCTTCTTCCCGATCGAAATCCTGGCCGTGGGCCTGCTCAACGGCCCCCTCTGGTGGAAACTGACCCTGCTCACGCTCACCGGCACGATCACGGGCGGCGTGGTGGTCGCGTTCGCCACCTGCATGGGCGCGATCGTCCTACGCGAAACCGCCCCCGAACTCCGCGGCCGCGTCAACGCCACCCTGACCTTCGCCGTACAGGGGGTCATGGCCCTGGGCAGCCTCGCAGGCGGCGCGCTGGCCGAGTTCGCGGGCCTGCGTCCCGTCATCATCATCTCCGCGGCCGGCATCGCGCTCAGCACGATCTGGATCTGGACCTCTCCCCTGCGCCCCCACCGTCAGCGCCGCTTGTCGGATCCCACAGGTCCGACGCCGCCCCAGCTCTCCCCCGGCTTCCCGACGACCTACACCCGTTTCGCATGGCTAGGCACGACCGCCCGCTCAGCTAGACGCAACCGCTCGCTTGTATAGACACAACCACTCGCTCGGCTAGATCAACTCGCCCGCCAACAGATCCATCAGCAGCCCGTCGTGAAACTCCCCAGTCGCCGGATCCCGCTCATAAGCCCTCATGATCCCCACCCGCTTGAATCCCACGCGCTCGTAGGCGTTGATGGCGACCGTGTTGTGCGCAGCAGGATCAATCGTCAGCCGGTGATGCCCCCGCCCCTCAATCAACCATCGCGCCAACGTGCGAACAGCTTCCTGACCGAATCCGCATCCATGCCACTGAGGTCCGAGGAAAATGTCGATCCCCGAACTGCGATACATCGGATCCTCCACCTCCTCGTACTGAATCGCCCCGATCACTTCACCGCCGACCGTGATGGCCAGCATGTCGTCGAACTCATCGACAGGCCCCCACCACCGAGCCACCTCAGGCGTCCCAACGATCTCCCGCAACCGCGCCTCGTCGTCCCGTACAACGTCCCGCAGGACCACCCGAGATCCACGTAGCTCAATCATGCCGCCTCCCCAACCCCGCCCGGCCCCAATGCCAGCGGTTATCCACAGCCTTACCGTCCCGCACCCCCTTCCTCCACAGAATTACGTTCACCCCTCCGACGACCCCCCGCCCTCCCACAAACTCACCGCATGCCCACTCACCCCACCTCCGATTCCCCATCCCCACTCACCCACCTAAAGCCCGATCCGCGATCTCCATGCACTCACCCAAACCCCCACCCGCCATCCCCGTGTGCTCACCGAAACCCTCACCCGCCACCCCCATGCACTCACTCAAACCCCCACCCGCCATCCCCGGGTGCTCACCCAGAGCCCCAGCCACCATCCCCCTTCACCCATCCCAGTCCCAACTCCCCGCTCCCCTCCCCCCACCAAAACTCCACAATCCGCCCTTGTCCCCCCGACGCCAGCACGCCGACCCATCCCCCGCCAACGAACTCCCATCGGCGAGTGGCGCCCTCAGGCCCGCTGGCCCTTCTGGCCACCCTCCTCGCCTTCGCCATCCCCTTGACACCCGCAAGCCCCGCTACCGCGGACCGTCCCACCTGGCGATGGCCGCTGGACGGACACCCCAGAAATCTCCGCCACTTCACACCCCCACCCGAGCCATGGCTGTCAGGCCACCGAGGCATCGACCTCGCCGCCGCCCCCACCACACCTGTCGTAGCCGCAGGCCCAGGCATCGTCCGCTTCGCCGGCCCCCTCGCCGGTCGCGGTGTGGTCACCGTCGAACACGCGAACGGCCTACGCACGACGTATCTGCCCGTCAACGCATCAGTACGCCAAGACCAACGCGTAACGCCCGGCACCCGCCTCGGATTCATCGAACCCCCAACAGGCCACTGCCGCGAATCCTGCCTCCACTGGGGCCTCCTGCGCGGCACCCACTACCTCAACCCTCTGGTCCTCCTAGGCCGAGCCCACATCCGCCTACTCCCGTACTGGAACTTGGATGCCCCTGACGCTCTGGCCGGCACGGGCAGCACGGGCAGCACGGGCAGCACGGGCAGCACGGGCAGCACGGGCAGCACGGGCA
>NZ_JAHFZZ010000038.1 GCF_018603905.1 Nonomuraea sp. NEAU-A123 | reverse complement strand
CTCTGCTCCGCCGGGCCATGACCAACTTCGCTGTCACCGACCTGGCCGGTCTCGTCCGGATCGTCAAACGCAAGCTGAAGAAGATCCAATACCGGCCCCACCTGCTCACCGGCTGCCTGGCCCAGACCGGACTCACCCTCGATACCCCGACAAAGCCATGACCGACTCTACGAATTCAACCTGTGTAGCTACCGAGGGGAAAGACGCTGCATCCACAGCGAGCTGATGTACTGTCCATTTTTGACGGCATACTCACGGAACACGCCAACCTCCGTAAAGCCGAACTTTCGGTGCAGTGCGACCGATGCGTCATTGGGCATGGCAATGCCTGCGAGGACGACGTGAACCGGCTCGTGAGCAAGGCAATCGAACAGCGCACGATAGAGCAAGGTGCCGATGCCCTGGCCTCGGGAACTGACGTGCAGCGCAATACTTACCTCGACAGTCTCCTGGAAGGCATCGCCCTCTCGGTAACGCTGGCTGTAAGCGAACCCCAGGACCTGGCTGCCGTCTCGAGCAACGAGCAGTCGATAGAGCCCGGTCGAGGAGAACTGCTCAAACCAATCGCGCCGTTCGGCCACACTGGTCGGTCGGGTGGCGAAGGTAGCGGTTGAGTTCGCCGTAGCGTGGTTCAGAATTTCGACGATCTGAGGAAGGTCATCGTCGGTCGCAATAGCGATCTCGACAGGGTTCGGGTGGGCAGATGCGTGTACGTCAGTCCTCTGACTCATGTCGACACGGTAATCCAGGCCAGCCACGAAACCCGGCCCGCCGAAGCTGAGGAACGAAGTGCTGGCCCTGCTGGACGAACTTGGCCTTGACCGGGTTGTCCTGGTCGCGCACGACTGGGGCGCGCAGGTCGGCTTCCGGCTGTGCCTGCGTGCCCCCGAGCGGGTCGGCGCGTACCTGGCGCTGAACATGGTCCATCCGTGGCCGCGGCACCTGTCCGTGCTGCGGAACCTGTGGCGGATGTGGTTCACCGCGGTGGTCGAGTATCCGGTGCTGGGCCGGTGGATACTGCGGCGCCGGCCGGGCTTCGCGAGGTTCCTGCTGAGGTACGGCGTCGCGGATCCGTCGGCGTGGCGTGCCGCCGACCTCAACGAGTTCGCCACCGCGACCGCCGTGTCGGCGCACGCGGGGCAGTCGATGTTCTGGCAGTACGTGCTGCGCGACATTCCGGCGCTGCTCCTCGGCACGCACCGCAGCCTCCGGCTGGCTGTACCAACGGTGATCCTGGGCGGCGCACAGGACCCGGTGATACCGCCGGATCTCCTGCCGGGCGGCGAGCGGTACGCCGACGACCTCACGGTCCGGGTGGTCCCGTGGGCGGGTCACCTCCTGCACGAGGAGTGCCCGGAGGTGGTGGCCGAATCGTTGCGCGCGCTGCAGGCCCAGGTCGCCCGGTCGGCCGGCTCGGCGTGAGCTACCGACCGGTCGCGGCGCCTCCACTCCCAGACGCGCATGGACCGGCACACGGCAGACCACAGCGAGGTGTTCGTTCGTCGGCGCCAAGGGACCGGTGGGCTTAGGCCCGCCACGAGTCGTGAGATCAGCCGCCACAGGACGATGGTGAGGAGTCATTCTCGGTCCCAGATCCGCCCGGTGTCCCAGGCGTACTCCCGGGCCTGGAGGTCCGGCGGCTCGATACCGAGGCCGGTCAGGATGGCGCAGACCTGCTCCCGGTGATGGTTGGCGTGGTTGAGGGCCTGGGCCACGAAGATGCCGGCGCGTACCTCGCGGGTCCCGTTGTCCACGATGAACACGCGTGGGTCCTGTCGGTGGCGGTGACGCAGTTGGATGGTTGTCCGGTGGTGGTCTCCGGGGGCCACAACGGTACGGTGCTGGTGTCGGCCCTGGCCACCGGCGCTCCCGTCCGCAAACCCCTCAATGATCACCAAGGACGCCCGGTGGCGGTCTCCGGTGGCCCGCCGCCGACGAACGGCGAAGGAGATCACACGGTGGGGGTATGGGACCTGGCCAGCGGCGAACCGATCGGCAAACCCTTCAAGGGTCATCAGGGCTTGATCGACGGGCACCGTATGCGGACCGGCAAGCGCACTCCCGCTGCCTCGAAGCGGCTCACCGTCCTGGTGCTCCAGATCGCCTGCCTGGCCGCCGAGGGTCTGTCGAACCGCGAGATCGGCCAGCTGTCCCGCCGCACCGTGAGCACCCCGCGCTCCCGCGCGTTCCCCAAATTCCCTCGCGTGGCCGGCTCCGAGATGTGCTCTCATGACGCGTGAGGCGTTCGACCTTGCCGTGCGGCGGCTCGCGGGTGACGGCGACCTGCTGTTGGAGCGCACACTCGTTCTGCTGGGAGAGCTGCCGTCGTACGCGCCGATCCCGTCAGCCGCGCTGGCGGAGTCGGCGCGGCGCAACCTCGACACGGCGGTGCGCACGCTGCGATCAGGGCGGGAGCTCTCGCCGGAGGAGCTGCCGGAGTCCGGCATCACACGTGAGCGGGCGCGGCAGGGCGTGCCGATCGAGGACATGCTGTGGGGCTACCGCGCGAACATCGGGGTGATCCAGCGGCGGTTCATCGAGATCGCCTTCGCCGAAGGGGTCGCCCCGGAGTTGACGCTCGACGGCTCGCGGCTGCTGTGGTCGCTGGGCGACGCGTTCACGCACCAGGTCATGCGCTGGTATCAGGAATGGACCGTCGAGCAGGCCCTGCGCGACTCCCACCTGCGCGAGGAGTTCGTCCGCGACCTGCTGACCGGCACGATCGGCCAGGCTGACCTCGGCCGCCGCTGCGCCGCCTATGGGCTGGACGAGTTCGGGCGGTACATCGCGGTGCGCGCGCGGGGCGAGAGCAGGGGTGGCGTCGAGGAGCTGCGGCGCCTGCTCGAACGCGCAGGCAGCGCGCCCGGCAGGCCGGCGCTGATCGCCGTGCTCGGCGGCGACTGCGCCGGAGTCGTGGCGCGCAGGCCCGCGCCCGTGCCGGGGCTGGTGGTCGGCATGGGGGCGCTACTGCCGCTGGCCCGACAGGCCGAGTCCTTCCGTACCGCGGGCAACGTGCTGGAAACGGCTACGCGTCTGCGTACCGAGGGTGTGTTCGCCCTGGAGGACCTCTCGTGGCGGGTCGCCGCCGCGAACGCCCCCGAGGTCGGGGCCTACCTGGTGGAGCGGTACCTCGCGCCGCTGCGCGAGCACGGGGAGTTCGGCCGGCAGTTGGAGGTGACGCTGCGCGCCTATCTCGACAACGGGCAGAACATCGCCCGCACCGCGGCCGCCCTCGTCGTGCACGTCAACACGCTGCG
The DNA here is from genome assembly GCF_018603905.1 of Nonomuraea sp. NEAU-A123. Lineage (GTDB taxonomy): Bacteria > Actinomycetota > Actinomycetes > Streptosporangiales > Streptosporangiaceae > Nonomuraea. The sequence continues at coordinate 86,643 of NZ_JAHFZZ010000038.1, read as the reverse complement.
CCATCGCCTGAACAGGTTCACCGAGCTCACCGGGGCATCGCTGGCGTCCACCGAGGTGATCGTCGAACTGGCGTGGGCCCTGGAGTTCGGCGCCCTCGGCTGATTGGACCATCGCACAACCATGGTCGGCGGTTTCGACCTCGACGCCCGATTCGTCGGCGCGCCAGCATGGCTGGTGATCGAAGGAGTTGGTCGAGGTGAGTGAACCCGTGTGGATCGCCGGGACCGGCATGACGGCGTTCGGCGTCCATCCCGACCGCGGCGTGCGGGATCTGGCACGTGAGGCGGTGACCGGCGCGCTGGACGATGCCGGGTTGACCCTGGGCGAAGTGGAGGCCGCGTTCTACGGCAATACCGCGCAGGGCGCGCTGGAGGGCCAGCTGATGGTGGGCGGCCAGATCGTCCTGCGGGCTCTGGGGACACGGCGGATTCCGGTGTTCAACGTGGAGAACGCGTGCGCCACCGGGGCGACGGCGCTGCACCTGGCGGTGAACCACGTCCGCGCGGGCGCCGCGGAGATCGCGCTGGCTGTCGGCGTGGAGCGGATGAACGTCGGCGACCGGGCAAGGACCATGAAGGTCTTCGAGGGCGGGTACGACGTGTCAGCGCCGGAGGAACTGGGGCGGGTGCTCACCGAGCTCGGCGGAGACGTCGACGACTCGGCGGTGGGCCGCCGGAGTGTCTTCATGGACATCTACGCCGCCATGGCCCGCTCCCACATGGCGGCGTTCGGGACCACGCGGCGCCAGATCGCGGCGGTGGCGGCGAAGAACCACCAGCACGCGGTACACAACGAGAAGGCGCACTACCGGATCGCGATGACCGTGGAAGAGGTGCTGGCGGGGCGGGCGCTGTCGTACCCGCTGACGGTGCCGATGTGCTCGCCTACCACCGACGGCGCCGCCGCGGCCGTGGTGATCGGCGGCCGGGCGCTGGCTCGGCTCGGCTCGCGGCGCTCGGTGCGCGTGCTGGCCAGCGTCGTCGGCACGGGCGACACCCGCGCGCTCGGCGACCACGACCGGGCCATCACGAGGCTGCTCGCGCAGCGGGCGTGGGAGCAGTCGGGAGTGGGGCCCGAGGACGTGAACGTGGCCGAGGTGCACGACGCGACCGCGTTCGCGGAGATCGCACAGACCGAGCTGCTCGGGCTGTGCGCGATGGGTGAGGGCGGCCACGCTGCCGAGTCGGGTGTCACGTCGCTCGGCGGACGCCTGCCGGTCAATCCCTCGGGCGGCCTGGAGTCGAAGGGACATCCGCTGGGGGCGACCGGGCTCGCGCAGGTGTATGAGCTGGTCACGCAGCTTCGAGGCGAGGCGGGCGCACGGCAGGTGACCGGCGCGCGGATCGCGGTCGCCGAGAACGGCGGCGGGTTCCTCGCAGGAGAAGAAGCGGTCGCCGCGATCACCGTGCTGGGCGGGTGAGGGCATGGCGATCATCGACTTCTTCGACCGAGGCTGGCGGCAGAACCCGTCCGGGGCGGCGTACATCATGCACGAGCGCACGTGGACCTACGAGCAGGCCGGCCGGCTCTCGTGCCGGATCGCGCACGCGCTGCTCGCCCGGGGGTTCGCCCGCGAGACCAAAGCGGCCGTCCTGTCGCCCAACGACCCGGTCGCGTGGATCTGCGTGCTGGGGATCTGGCGCGCCGGTATGACGTGGGTGCCGTTGAACCCGGCCGCCCCGGTGGATGACAACGGGCTCCTGCTCGACAGGTTCGACTGCGAGGTCGTGTTCTTCCACAGCTCGCTGGAGCCGGTGGTGGAGCAGCTCCGGCCGATGCTGCCAGGGGTGCGACAGTACGTCCGCATCGACTCGCTGGCTGACTTCGTCGAGGGCGCGGACGACAGGCCGCCCGCGATCCGGTACGACCTGGACGACGTGGTCGCGGTGGCCCCGACCGGCGGGACCACGGGCCTGCCGAAGGGCGTGATGAACACCCACCGGAGCTTCGCGGCGTCGTTCGCCCACCAGCTGCTGGCGATCTCCTATCGGGCCGACGAGCCCATCGTGAACCTCGCCGCCGCACCCATGACCCACGCGTCGGGGTTGCTGACCATGCCGGTCACCGCACGCGGCGGCACCGTGGTCATCCTGGACAGGGCCGAACCGGCTGCCGTGCGGGAGGCGATTCCACGGCACCGGATCACCGAGCTGTTCCTGCCGCCGACCGTGATCTACCGCATGCTGGAGCTGCCCGGGATCGACCGCGACGACTTCCCCTCGCTGCGCTACCTGCTGTACGGCGCCGCGCCCATGTCGACGGAGAAGCTCGCCCGCGCGATCGGGGTGTTCGGCCCGGTGCTGATGGAGTGCTACGGGCAGATGGAGGCGCCCGCGGCCATCTCGTTCCTGCGGCCCGAGGAGCACTTCGTCGACGGCCGGCTCGCTCCGCCCGAGCGGCTCTCCTCCTGCGGCCGGCCGTACCCGCTGATCAGCGTCGAGATCCGCGACGCCGCGGGCCGCCCGGTCGAGAGCGGGGTGCCGGGTGAGATCTGCGTCCGGGGCGACCTGGTGATGAAGGGCTACTACAACGCGCCCGATCTGACGGCCGAAACCGTGGTGGACGGCTGGCTGCGCACCGGCGACATCGGCTTCCTCGACGAGGGCGGCTACCTGCACATCACCGACCGCGAGAAGGACATGATCATCTCTGGCGGGTTCAACGTCTACCCGAGCGAGGTCGAGCAGGTCATCTGGGCGCATCCCGCGGTCCAGGACTGCGTGGTCGTCGGCGTGCCGCATGACGACTGGGGCGAGGCCGTCAAGGCGGTCGTCGAGCTCAATCCGGGCGAGCAGGTAACCGAAGGCGAGCTCATCGCCCTGTGCAGGCAGCGCCTGGGCGGCATCCGGGCGCCGAAGACCGTCGACTTCGTGCGCTCGCTGCCGCGCAGCGCCAACGGGAAGGTCCTGAAGAAGGCCGTCCGCGAGCCGTACTGGGCCGGGCGCGAGAGGCGGGTGTGAGGATGGAAGAGCTCGACGGCAAGGTCGCGATCGTCACGGGAGGCGGCTCCCTCGCCGCCGGAATCGGCAACGGCCGAGCGGCCGCGGTACGGCTCGCGGAGTCGGGCGCGCGGGTCGTCATCGTGGACATCGCCGACCGGAACATGGCCGAGACGCAGGAGCTGATCGCCGAACGCGGCGGGGAGTGCCTGTGCGTGCGGGGCGACGTGTCCCTCCCCGACGACTGCGCCGCGATCGTACGGCGCGCGGTCGAGACCTGGGGCCGCGTCGACGTGCTGGTGAACAACGTCGGTGTCGCCGGGCCGCCCGGCACCGCGGTCGACGTCGATCTCGACGCCTGGGACGCCTGCCTGCGGGTCAACGTCACCTCGATGATGCTCATGTCGCGGTTCGCGATACCGCGGATGCGCGCGGCCGGTGGCGGCTCGATCGTCAACCTGTCCTCGGCCGCCGGGCTGATCGGCGGTCATCCCTCCCTCGCCTACAGCACGGCCAAGGGCGCGATCGTCAACCTGACGAGGAGTATGGCCGCCGCGCACGGGCCGGACGGCATCCGCGTCAACGCCGTCGCGCCGGGCTACATGTACACGCCCAACGTCTACGCTCAGGGGCTGAGCCAGGACGACCGTGAGCGCCGCAGGCTGGCGGCGCCGCTGCGGACCGAGGGCACGGGATGGGACGTCGGTGAGGCCGTGCTCTTCCTCGCGGGCGGACGCTCCCGGTGGATCACCGGAGTGGTCCTGCCCGTGGACGCCGGTCTCACCTCGGCCCTGGCCGTACCCGACTCGATGACGGTGCAGTCACCGCGGCCTCGTTGAGCCGGCGCGCGGCGAGTTCGGCGAGCAGTCGCGCGCCGTCGTGCAGCACTCCGTCGTCGAAGCTCGCGAAAGGGGAGTGGTTCTCGTGGGCTTCGCCGGGATCGAGTCCGGCCGGGCGGGCGCCGAGGAACACGAACGCGCCGGGGACCTGGGCCAGGACGCGGGAGAAGTCCTCCGACGCGGGGTGAGGGTGCGGCATCGTGGCGAACCGCTCCGCGCCGTAGAGGTCACGGACGACGCCGGCCGCGAAGCCGGTCTCGGCGTCGTCCGTGACCGTCACCGGGAGTTCGGCGTCGAAGCCGAGGTCGGCCGTCGTGCCGTGAGCGGCGGCGATGCCGTTGATCAGCTCGGTCAGGAGCCGCGTGGCCTCGGCCCGGTGGTGTTCGGAGTAGCTGCGGATCGTGGCCTCGAAGTACGCCGACGATGGGATGGCCGTGCCGTGCGAGCCGGCCGACACGTGGCCGACGGTCACGATCACCGGATCGAACGCGTCGAACCTCCGCGTCACCAGGCTCTGCACCGCCGTGATCATCTCCGCCATCGTGGTCACCGGATCCAGGGCGCGATGAGGCGCCGCGCCATGGCCGCCCTTGCCGTGCACGGTGACCCGCAGCTGCGCGTGACCTGACAGGATCGGGCCGGACCGAGTGGCGAACATGCCGCTCGGCCGTACGGACTGCACATGCAGCGCGTACGCCGCGACCGGCTGAGGCCCTGCCGCTTCCAGGACCCCTTCGCTGATCATCTTCGCGGCCCCGTCGTGTCCTTCCTCGCCCGGCTGGAACATGAGGATCACGTCGCCGGGCAGATCGTCCCGGGCGGCGCACAGCAGGTGCGCCGCCCCCACGAGCATCGCCGTGTGCAGGTCGTGCCCGCACGCGTGCATCGCCCCCGGGTTGCGGGACCTGTAGGGGACGTCCGCCTGCTCAGTGATCGGCAACGCGTCCATATCCGCACGTAGCAGGACGACCGGCGCGCCGCCGCTTCCCGGACGTCCTCGCAGCACGGCGGTCACCGAGCTCAGCGTTGTTCCGCGGGTCACCTCCAGCGGGAGCCCGGCCAGAGCGCTCAGTACCCGCTGCTGGGTGCGGGGGAGCTCCAGCCCCAGCTCGGGGTCGGCGTGCAGGGATCGGCGCAGCTCAGTCAGCATCATCGTCTGATTAACGCCATTTATGGTGGTGGTGACCCGTAATCATCAGTGGATCGGCATTTCCTCGCCGGAGGTGAAGGATTCGTGCGCCAGGAGCTCGACGAGCACGACCTCCGGCTGATCCACGCCGTCCAGCTCGCCCCCCGCGCGCCCTGGACGACCGTCGGACCGGCCTGCGGCCTGCACCCGATCACCGCCGCGCGTCGCTGGCAGCGGCTCGTCGACCGCGGCCTCGTGTCCGTACTTGTCACGCCGGGGCCGAGTCTCATGCGCCAGCTTTCGCCCGCGTACCTCGACCTGGAATGCCGTCCCGGTGATCGGGCGGCCGTCATCGCCGCCCTGCGGGTCAATCCGCGAGTCGCGTCGATCGCGATCGCCGCGTCGGGTCGCAGCCTCGTCCTGACGCTGATGGCCGACTCCCCACACGCGCTGGCCGACCTCGTGATCGACCAGATCGGCGCACTTCCCGGCGTGCTGCGCACCGAGCTCTATCCGATCACCCAGATGTACGGCGAGGGCAGTTCCTGGCGCCTCGACGCCCTGGACCGCGACGAGATCAAGCATCTGGATCGGCGGCCCAACCCGGGATCTCGGCCGATCGCCGTCACCGAGCGGCACCGGGCGCTGTTCCGCGCACTCAGCCTGGACGCCCGGGCCCCGGCTGCCATCCTCGCGCAGCAACTCGGGGAGAGCGCCTCGACGACGACCCGGAGGCTCGCGGCGATGCGGGCCGCGGGCCTCATCTCGATGCGATGCGACGTCACCCCTGAGGCAGCGGGCTGGCCGATCCTCGTCAACTACCTCACGCGCGTGCCCGCCGGAGCCCTCGAATCCGCCGGCCGGGCGCTGGCGGCGCTGCCGGAGAACCGCGGCACCTTCGCCATCGCCGCGCGGACCAACCTCTTCGTCAGCCAGTGGCTGCGCGGGATGTCGGACGTCCAGAGCGCCGAGGCGCGTATGACCGCGGCCATCCCCGCTCTGGAGGTCTGCGACCGGATGGTCACGCTTCGGACGGCCAAGCGCATGGGTCGCATCCTCGACGCGGACGGGCGGTCGATCGGGGTAGTTCCGCTCGATCCCTGGCACGATTCCGTCGTCTCGCGGGCCGCGATGGCCGATCCCTAGCGATGGGCCATCCGTCCGCACGGCTGTGCTTGGGTTCGTGGAGTCGGAAGGCGTCACGACCAGGAGAGGCTGGCATGGTATGGAAGACGGCCCGCGCATCAGGGCTCTGCTGGAGTCGGACGACCCCCTCGCGGCCGAGGCGGCACTCTGGGCCGACCTGCGATCGGCCGGCACGCCGCTGATCGAGCCCCATCCGGATGATCCGGACGCGTGCCTGGTGACCTTCCTCTGGTACGCCGACCGGCCGGTCGAGCGGGTCGTGGTGAACGAGGCGGTCAGTTCGCTCCCTCCGGAGAGCCGCACCCTGTCCCTGGCGCCGGGCACGTCAACATGGTTCGCCACGTGGCCGGTGAAGTCGGATGTGCGGGCGACGTACCACTTCGAGGTCTTTGCCGGGTCCGGCAGTGAGCGGATCGGCGACGAGCACGCCCGCGTACGCGAACCGCACGACTACAGTGTGCTCGGCTCCCCGGAGTCGATCCTGGTCTGCCCCGGTGCCGAGCCGCTCTCCTGGGCCGACCGGCGGCCGGACACGCCCCGCGGGACCGTGACCGGTGCGGTCCTCGGCGACGGCCGGGAGGTGTGGGTGTACACGCCGCCGGGCCACGACCACCTCGCCGGCCCGCTCGGCGTCCTGGTGGTCCTCGACGGTCAGGCCCGGCACAGCGCCGTGACGGTCCTGGACAACCTGCACGCCGACGGTCGGATCGCACCCACGGCGGCGATCCTCGTCGGGCAGCTCGACCGCAACGCCGAGCTGACGTGCGACGCCGGCTTCTCCCGCTTCCTCGCCGAGGAACTGCTGCCGTGGGCGCGGGAGGCGTACCACCTGACCGCCGATCCGGCTGGAACCGTCATCGCCGGCTGCAGCCTGGGCGGACTGTGCGCGGCCTACACCGGCCTGCGCCACCCGGAGGTCTTCGGCAACGTACTCATGCTTTCGGGGTCGGTCTGGTGGGACCCGGACACTCTGCGGGAGTACTTCCAGCTCGCCGGCTCCGGCCCTCGCGCGATCGGCGCCAGGTCCAGGACGCCCGCCATCATCGGGGAGTACACACGGGCGGAACGGGCCCCGATCCGGATCTACCAGGACGTCGGGGCGTTCGAGACGGGACCGCCGCCCGCGACTCCGCACCAGATCCACGCCAGCAGGCACTTTCGCGACGTGCTCACCCTCAAGGGCTACGACTACGTCTACCGTGAGTTCGCCGGAGGCCACGACGAGACATGGTGGCGCAGCCGCCTCGGCGACGGCCTGATCTGGCTGACGGACCCGCGAGGAGCGGACCGTGGTTGACCTCGCAGGCACGTACACGAGCAGGTTCGCGCGGCTCGCCGAAGAGTTCGCCGGGCAGCTCGACTCGGACGGCGAACTCGGTGCGTCGATCGCCGTCGTGCACGAGGGCGAACTGGTCGTCGACATCTGGGGTGGCTGGATGGACGAGGCCAGGAGGACACCGTGGGCCGAGGACACCATCACCTGTGTGTGGTCCTCGACCAAGACCGTGATGGCGCTCGCCGCGCTGATGCTCGTCGACCGCGGCCTGCTCGACGTGCGAGAGAAGGTCGCGACCTACTGGCCGGAGTTCGCCGCTGCCGGCAAACAGGACATAGAGGTCCGGCACCTCCTGGCCCACACCTCCGGGCTTCCGGCCTGGGACCAGCCGGTCACGCTCGACGACCTCTACGACTGGGATCGTTCCACCGCGCGGCTCGCGGCCCAGGCGCCCTGGTGGGAGCCGGGCACCGCCTCCGGCTACCACGCGCTCAGCCAGGGCCACCTTGTCGGCGAGGTGCTCCGCCGGATCACCGGCCGCTCGCTCAAGGAGTTCGTCGCCTACGACATCGCCTCCGTGCTGGACGCCGACTTCAGCATCGGTGTGCCCCGCGCGGACTACGGCCGGGTCGCCAACATCGTCCCGCCGCCGCCCCGGCCGGTCGACCTCACGGCGCTCGACCCCGCCGGTGTGACGTTCAGGGCGTTGACCTCGCCGGCCCCCGACGCCGCCGCGAGCTGGAGCGACGAGTGGCGCGCCGCGGACATCGGCTCGGGCAACGGGCACACGAACGCTCGCGCACTCGCCCTCATCCAGTCGGCGATGTCGCACGGCGGCGTCGCGCGGGGTCACCGTCTGCTGAGCCCGGAGACGATCGAGCTGGTCTTCGACGAGCAGGCCAGCGGGGTCGACCTCGTACTCGGCGCGCCGCGGCGGTTCGGTGTCGGCTTCGGCCTGACCATGCCCGAGGTGCTGCCCTACCTGCCCGAATCCAAGATCTGTTTCTGGGGCGGATGGGGTGGCTCGATCGTCGTCAACGACCTCGACCGCAACCTGACCATCGCCTACGTGATGAACAGGATGGACAACGCGAACACCCCGGGCGTCATCGGCACGCGGCAGAGCATCGCCTATGTGACCACAGCCTTCGACTGCGCGGAGGGACGCCGATGATCCGGCTACCGACGCCCACGGGTACGCACGCCGTCGGAGTACGGGATCTGGAGTTCGGTTCCCAGCTCCTGACCCGGGCGTGGTATCCGGCGCCCGCCGGGACCGCCACTCCGCCGCGCGCCTACGCGGTCGGGCCCGAGCGAGAACTCCTCCTCGCGTGGACGGCCCGGCGCAATCCGGGCTGGGACGCGGCGACGTCCACGGCCCTCCTCGCCGACGCGACCACGAACAGTCACGCCGACGCCCCAGTCCTGCCGGGACGCCACCCGGTGATCGTGTTCTCCCACGGCGCGGACCTGTATCCCGCCCAGAACACCGCGCTCATGGAGGAACTCGCCTCCCACGGATTCGTGGCCGTCAGCGTGCTCCAGCGGGGCGGCGGGTTCGCCGCCCGCCCTGACGGATCGACGCTCGACACCGACCAGACGTTCCTGAGCGCCGCCGCCGATCTCTTCGCCCGGATCGAGGGCTTCATGCGGGCGGGCAATGACATCGACGCTCGTTTCGCCTGGTTCGACGAGTTGTGGGCGACCGGCGAGGTGGTCGCCGTCGCCAGGGAGTGGCGCGACCGCATGATCGCGGTCGCCGACGCGCTCGAAGGCTCGCCGGCTGACGACCTCGTGGCCGCTTGCGACCTGTCGAGGCTGGCCTACGTCGGCATGTCCTTCGGCGGCTCGGCCGCCGTGAGCGCGGCTCACGCCGATCCGAGGGCCCGCGCCGCCGTCAACCTCGACGGGGTGCACTACGGGAGCGACCTGTTCGGCCGTCCGGCCCGCGTGCCGATCCTCGCGCTCTGCGCCAACCAGGCCAACGTCGCGGACTACCGGGAGGGGGCAACCGACCGGTACTACTACAACGACTTCTTCTACGAGGACTTCGCCGGTATGGGCCTGCGCGAGGACATCGTCCGGATCAAGATCAAGGGCACGATGCACCGGGACTTCACCGACCTGACCCTGATTCCCGGCAAGCGGCACCTCGACCGTCTCGGCTCCGCGGACGGAGAGCGGGTCACCCGGCTGGTGTCCCGGTTCACGCTCGAGTTCCTCCGCCGCTTCGTCCTCAAGGAGGAGCCGGAATGGGAGGTCACGGACGTGTCGCACATCCGCGCGTGGGCCCGCATGCCATGACATCCGACGACTCGCTGGAGGTGTACGACCGCCACGACCTGCCCGGCTCCCACTGCGGCACCCCGATCGGGCGCGATCCTTTCATGAACCAGTCGTCCGCCGGCTCCTGCCGGAGATGCCGGAGACGGCCGCGCTGACCACGGCGAGCGCGGCTCCCACCCACATCACCGCGGAGATCGACACGCTGTCCACGATCCGGCCGCCGGCGAACGAGCCGAGCGCGACGGAGACGTTGAAGGCACCGACGAAGAGCGCCGTGCCCATTTCGCCGCCGCCCGACCGCATGATCCAGAGCTGCAGGGTCACGCCCACGCCGCCGTAGCCCAAGCCCCACACCATGAGCACGATCAAGGGCAGGCCGATCAGGGGCAGCGCCGCCATGGAGAACGCCATCAGCACGGCCAGCGCGACCAGGACCGGCTTGGGGTTCCTGGCCGCCCATGCGCCTGCCGCGAAGTTGCCGGCCACGCCCGCGGCGCCGTACAGGAGGAGGGCGGTGCTGACGAGGGCGGGACCGGCGTGCGAGACCTGCTCCAGGAACGGCCGGACGTAGGTGTAGGCCGCGAAGTGGCCGGACACGATCAAGACGGTCAGGCCGAGGACGACCTTGAGCGGGCCGGAGAGCCACGTGAGCCGCCCCTCCGACGCGCGGGCCGGGGCCTCGCGGGACAACGGCTCGGACGCGTGGGCTCGAGGTTCGCCGGGCAGGGGCGGCAGAGTGGTGGCCAGCAGCGCGAGTAGGGCCAGGGCCAGCACCCCCATGGCGATGAACGCGGTCCGCCACCCCGCGAACGACGAGATGAACGTCGCCACGGGCACTCCCAATACCGACGCCACCGACACCCCGGCCAAGATGATCGACGTGGCCCGCCCGACGGACCTTTCGGGCACCAGCCGCGGGCCGAGTCCGGCCGCGAAGGCCCAGAACCCGCCGATGCTCACCCCGGTCAGCACCCGGGCGGCCAGCATGACGGGGTAGTTCGGCGCGAACGCGCCCGCCAGGTTCGCCACCGCCAGCAGCGCCATCAACCCCAGCAGCGTGCCGCGCCGGTCGAACCGTCGGGTGGTGATCGCCACCACGGGCGCGGACACAGCGGCGACCAGTCCGGGCGCCGACATCATCAGCCCGGCCGTCCCGTCGGAGACGCCGAGGGTGTCGGCGATCGAGGTCAGCAGGCCAACGGGCAGCATCTCGCTGGTCACGATGGTGAAGGTGCCCACCGCGACCGAGAACACGGCGAGCCAGCGCGCCCGAGTGCCGACGGAAACATCAGTCATGGTCATGCCAGCCAGCTTTCTGCCGGCCACCAGCGGGAACAATGGCGAAGGTCGAAGGCTTGGTTTAGGTGGGCTAAGCGATCAGGTGGAGGTGGAGATGGAGTTCAGGGAGCTGGAGTGCTTCGTCGTGCTCAGCGAGGAGCTGCACTTCGCGCGTACGGCCGAACGCCTCTACCTGTCACCCGGCAGAGTGAGCCAGCTCGTGCGCTCGCTGGAGACCAGGGTCGGCGGCCGGCTCTTCCACCGGACCAGCAGGCGCGTGCGCCTCACACCCCTGGGCGAACGCTTCCTGGCCGACCTGCGCCCCTCCTACGACGGCCTCGCGAACGCGGTCAGCCGGGCCAAGGCGGCCGCCCGCGAGGTGACAGGCGTGATCAGGCTCGGCTTCCTGGCCACGCCCACGGATGTCGTCACCGGCAGCGTGCGCGCCTTCGAAAGCCGCTACCCGGGGTGCGAGGCGGAGCTGGTGGAGATCCCGCTCTCCGACCCCTTCGGCAAGTTGCGGGCCGGGCAGGTGGACATCGCGTTCACGCTGCTCCCGGTGGACGAGCCCGATCTGACGACGGGTGAAGGGCTGAACCGGGTCTCGTACCAGCTCGGCGTCTCCTCACGCCACCCGCTGGCCGCCCGCGCGAGCATCGGCGCGGAGGAACTGACCGGAGTATCCCTGATCGGTCTGGACGGCCCGGCCCCGCGCACGTGGCGCGAACGAGTGGCACCGCCCACAACCCCTTCCGGCCGCCCCATTCCCCTGGCCGGTACGGTGGCCACCAGCCAGGAGGGCCTGACCCAGGTGGCGCTCGACCGGGGCGGCATGTTGTTCTGCACCCCCACGGCGGCTCACCACACGCGCCCGGATGTCAGCTTCGTCCCCGTCACGGGCTTGCCTCCCTCGATCCTCGGCCTGGCGTGGGTGAAGGCGGCGGAGACGGCGGCCATCCGGGCGTTCAACGAGGCGGCCGTCGGGCACGCGCTCGGGGCGGCGGTCCTGGTGGCGTAAGACATAGAAAAACGCCGCCGCTCGATCATCGCCACGACCCAGCCCAGCGTCCAGCACTGATCACCCCAGCCATGAGCGGCGGGCCCGGCCTGCAGCATTGCCGGTTGCGCGTCATCCAAGCCGCTCCACCGGGCCCTTTAGAAGGAGTCTCCAATCACTTCGGCGGGGTTGGGAGGTGGGCCGTCAACCTCGGCGGTCTGAGGCGGACGAGTCCAGTTCGTCTGCTCGGCGGAGGTCCTTAGGGCGGCCTATGGCGCGGCGCAGCTGGATCAGGTCTTTTCGGGAGACGTAGTGAACTTCCAGGCCGCCCGGGTCGACTGCGGTGATCGCGCGGTCGAGACACTCTCGGACCGGGAGGGTTCCCCAGGGGAGCGCCGGGGTGCAGCAGTCGCCGCTGGCTTCGGGTGAGGTGAACTGCACTTTGGGGCGGAGAAGGGAATCCGGGTGAGTTGCTACGGGTTTGCCCTTCTCGTCGGCGAGTTGGGCGCTGACGGAGGTGAAGGCGGCCGCCAGGGCCGGGGCGTGGGCCGGGGCGCCGTCCCAGAGCAGGTCCAGATCGCCGGTCAGTTCGGTGGATCCGTGCATGATGCCGGCGACTTGCCCGATCACTACGGCCCGGACGCCGTTGCGGTGGAGAGCTTCGAGCAGCGGGAACGGGTCGAACCCGAGGGCACCGTCCGTGCCGATCGTGCCGTCGTCGTCGTCGGCGTCCTCGTGACCCAGGCCGGTGGCCGCCCGGTTCAGGGCCAGTTCGCGGGTGCCTCTTGCGGCGGCGCGGAGTCGTTCCAGCGGTTCGTCGATCATCTGATTCATGCAACACCCGGCTGCACTCATGGCGCACTCGAATTTCTTAAGACCATCGATGCTGACGGCGATCCGCAAGCCCGTAACCTCAGCCTTAAAGCTCTAAGGGCCCGAGAAGATCGAACAGCTTCGCAAAAAATCAAAGCCTGGGTCCGGAGGACGCGTACCCTATCCGCCAACCCGGATGGAGTTACGTTTTTCGGTCGCCCCGACCGACTGCCGCCACTCCAGGGCTTCGGCCGTGTCGCGGTACTCCAGGAGGTGTTGACCAGCGATCTTCTGTAGCAGGTCACGCACCTCGGCCGGAGTGGCGTGGAAGAACTCTCGTCGCAGGTTCACCTTGTTGAGCCGGTGATCGCTCAGTTCTGCGTGCAGTCGAGCCTCCAGTCCCACCGCATCCTCACTGAAGATCAGCGCATGCGTGTCGAACCTGAACGGCACTGAGGCGTCACCCAGTTCGCGCACGCGGTCTTCAGGCTCCAGCCGGCGGGTCATGCCGATCTTCACGACGTTCTCCCCGAACGCCCCGATGTTGGAGATGACGTACACGTACCCAGCCCTGATGTTCGCTTCGCGGGCCTCTACGTCGGTGACAGCCGCACCGATCTCCTCCAGCTTGGCCTTCAACTCGTCCACGCTCTCTGCGGACGCGGCGCCGTTCTTCAGCAGCTTGGCCAGTGCTGACCGGTAGTGCGCCTCCTCCTTGCGCAGGCGCGCCTTCTCACGCTCGAACTCGCGGCGTGCGGCCTCCTCCTCACGCTGCTGCTCGCGCTGCGCCCGGATGAGTTCCTTCTCCTCTTCTTGCTTGGCCAGGTAGTCGGCCGTCAACTCCAGTTCGTGAATCCGCGCGCGGTGATAGTCAGCATGGACGTGGATGTTCATCGTCCGTCCCAGCTTGACGATCGTCTCCACGGCCTTCTCCAGCCGATCGATCGCCGACTGAAGCTTGTACGGGCGCATGGTCCGCACACAGTTGTCCGCCTCGGCGTTGTACGCGCGCAGCATCAGCTTGGAGAAGTCGCGCACCATCTTGCGTCCCTCGGCTACCGACCCGTTCACCTGCCAACTGGTGGCGCCGACGACGGCTCGCCCCTCTCTGACCATCTCCTTGATACGAGCCTTCACCCGCGCGAGTTGGTCCTTATAGTCCACCGCGTCGCTCAGCGGATGCCGGTACTCGTAGACACCCACCTCCTGGAGCAGAACGGTCTCCTCGGTCTGCACGACCCGCTGCTCCGTCTCACGCAAGCGCCGGGTGGTGTCATCGATGGCGGTGTGCAGTCCCGCGTGCTCTACGTGCAGGGCCTCGGTCATCGCCGCGATGCGCATGGCGTCCATCCCACCCAATCGCTCCACCCATTGGCGTAGCTGGGTGTTCTCCTCTTCGAGCCGCTTCTTAGCGCCGAAAAACCCGCCACCCTTACGTTCTGGTGGCTGCGGTGCGCTCGGAGCCGGTACGGCCGGCGCCTCCTCAGAAACCCAGAATTCCCAGCCTGTGGGAGCCGGCGGCCACGACGGGTCCGGCTGCCATCCCTGCGGCGGCTTCCACCCACGAGGCGGGACCGGCCAGCCGGGGGGAGAGTTGAACCGGTACGCGGGCATGCGCGCTCCTCACGTGCAGACGACAAGCCATACACAAGCCATACACAGGTGAGATAGCCGTGAGCACCGTAAGGGTTACACGAAGCAAGCATTCGGAGGCTTTTGTGCGATAACAGCCAGAGTTCTATTGCGCCCTATTTTGGCGCGTCGGAGTTCCGACTTTTCGCACCTCACCTACTTGATACACATGACTGGCCAAGTTGGGCTGCCGGTAGGAAACGTGTCATTGGCGCGCGCCTGGCAATGGCGAGCCAGCGCGTCCCGGCGGGGGCAGATGATGGTTACGGCGTTTGAAGACCACGTATGGGGCCAAGCAGATCAGGGTCAACTGCGTCAGGTTTCCCGTGCTCGCTCGTCTGGGGGGTGGCGTAGATCTGGCGCCAGTGCACGGCCGAGCGGACCAGGTCGTCGCCGACGCGGGTGAGGAACTGGCTCATGTTCTCCAGCCGGACTCCGGCGGGGGTGGTCGGGCCGAGGGTGCGGGCGCTTTGCCGGGCGGTGTCGGCGAGCAGGGCGTTGGCGCGAGCGCTGGCCACCATGGCCTGATACCAGACGTTGTCGTCGATGACGTACCGCTCGGCCCGGCGCCGAGGGTCGCGTTCGCGCCGGATGAGTTCCTGGGCTTCGAGGTAGCCGACGGCTTTGGAGATAGAGGCGGGGCTGACCTGCAGGCGCTGGACGAGTTCGGCGGAGGTGAGGCTGCCGCTGTCGGTGGTGTACAGGGCGGCCAGCACTTTGGCCATCATCTGCGGGATCCCTGCCTGCACCAGCAGGACGGTGAGCTGGTCGGCCACCTCACGCACGGTTTGCTGGTCGCGCCCGTAGGCGTCGGCATCGCCGCGCGCGCCCGCCGGGGTGGTGGTCCTGCGACGGTGGACGCGCCGGTCGGCGGCGCTCTGGGCTTGGTCGGCGCGGTAGGCTCCGGGGCCGCCATTGCGCATCACCTCGCGCGTGACGGTAGAAGTGGGCCGTTTCAGGCGGCGGGCGATCTCGGCGTAGGTGAGACCGTCGGCCAGCCCGTCCGCGATCTTACGGCGGTCCTGCTGGGTGAGCCTGTCTCCGGGCACGGCGTCCGCCTCCTGATCGCTCGATCACCCGCGCGCGGCCCAGGGGATCTCGGTTGACCGCCAGTGTGCATCCGACGGCAACAGGATGCAACTCACGCTGATCCACGTTGCATTAATCGACAATCATAATGCAACGAATTTAGGCATCTTAACTGCGTAAACTCCGTTGCTTCGCAGATTTGTGATTGACGATTCCTCGCATGCAACGTAATTTTTCCATCACCGCGAAGATCGGTGAAAGAGCGGGCGATCACCCGCCGCCAGCCCTCGAAGGAGACCTCACATGAACGCCCAGGACACCACCGCCGCACACCTGATCGTCCCCGGCCAGACCGAGGTTCAGCGCCTGCTTGAGGCCGCTGTGGCCGAGCAGGGCTACCCCGGTGCGATCATCGAGATCCGCAACGGCACGCAGCAGTGGTTCGGTTCGGCAGGCGTGGCCGACACCGCCACTGGCCGCCCGCGCACGCCGCAGGAGCAGTTCCGCGTCGGCAGCATCACCAAGACGTTCACCGCCACACTGGTCCTGCAACTGGCCGCCGAATACCTGCTGAGCCTGGACGACACCGTGGAGAAGTGGCTGCCCGGCCTCGTTCAGGGCAACGGCCACGACGGCAGCAGGATCACCATCCGGCAGCTGCTCAACCACACCAGCGGCATCTTCGCCTACACCCTCGACGAGGGCGTTCTTGAGCGCTACTGGAGCCCCCAACTGCTGGAGCACCGCTTCGACAAGCTGACCCCCGAGGACCTGGTGAAGATCGCCGTCTCCCATCCGGCCGACTTCCAGCCGGGCCAGAGCTGGGGCTATTCCAACACCAACTTCGTCCTCGCCGCCATGATCATCGAAAAGGCGGCCGGCATGTCGTACGCCGACGCCGTCGCATACCGCATCGCCCGCCCGCTCAAGCTGACCGGCACCTACGCTCCCGGCGGCGAGACCGGCTTCCGCGGTCCCCACACGAGCAGCTACTCCAAGCTCATGCTGCCCGACGCCGACGCGCCGGCCCACGATGTCACCGAACTGAGCCCGTCGTACGCCTTCGGCGTCGGCGAGATCATCTCCACCGCCGCCGATCTCAACACCTTCCTCAGCACCCTGCTCAGCGGCCGACTGCTGCCGCCCGTTCAGCAGACCGAGATGCTCACCATGGCCCCGGTCCCCGACGGCAAGTGGCTGGACGGGTACAGCTACGGCCTGGGCATCTCCTCGATCACCCTGCCCTGCGGCACCACCGTGTACGGCCACGGCGGCATGATCACCGGCACCTGGTCGTACCTGTACGGCACGCGTGACGGCAAGCACGTCGTCACCCAGAACGTCAACGGCGACTGGGGCGTGCCGCCCATGGGCCTGTTCATCGACGTCCTCGACGCGGCCTTCCACCCCGCCAGACCTGCCGCCTGACCTGTGCCCGCCTGGACACCCCTTTCGATCAGCAGGAGTTTCTGATGCCCTCTTTGACGACCTTGCGAACGCTCGTCACCGCGGTGACGCTTTTGGCAGCCACCACCGTGGCGGTCGCCCCGGCGAGCGCCGAGACCCGATCGGCGGTCCAGACCGTGCTGGACCAGACGGTGGCCGCCGGGATTCCGGGCATGGTCGCCGAGGTGCGCGACAGCGGCCGGCGTACGTTCGCCGCGGCGGGAGTGGCCGACACCGAGACCGGCCGCCGACGCACGCCGCAGGAACGCTTCCGCATCGGCAGCATCACCAAGGCGTTCACCGCCACTTTGGTGCTGCAACTGGCGGCCGAGCGCAAGCTGAGCCTGGACGACACGGTGGAGAAGTGGCTGCCCGGCCTGGTCACGGGCAACGGCAACGATGGCAGCAAGATCACCCTTCGGCAGCTGCTCAACCAGACCAGCGGGCTCTACAACATGTATCTGGATGAGAAGATGATCTACAAGTACACAGGGCCGGGCTTCCTCGAGCATCGCTTCGACAAGGTCAGTCCGGAAGAGTTGATCGCGGTCGCGATGGCGTACCCGCCCTACTTCGAGCCCGGCACCGCCTTCCGCTACTCCAACGCCAACTACGACCTCGCCGGAATGATCATCGAGAAGGCGACCGGCAAGACCTACGCCGAGCAGCTCGCCCGGCGGATCGCCCGCCCGCTCGGCCTGTCCGGGACGTACCTGCCGGGCAAGGAGACCAGGATCCACGGACCGCACCCGCGGCACTACTCCCGGCTGTGGTCGACCGACCCCGACGCCAAGACGTACGACGTCACCGAGCAGAACGCCGCCTACGCCTGGGCGGCCGGCGGCGTCGTCTCCACCACCAGGGACCTGAGCCGCTTCCTCACCGCACTCCACGACGGCACGCTGCTACCGCCGGCCCAGCAGAAGGAGATATGGAACACCAGCGTCTCGACCGAGGGGGCGGGCTGGATCCCCGGCACACGGTACGGCATGGGCACCTGGCAGCAGCAACTGTCCTGCGGTGAGACGGTCTGGGGCATGGGCGGCGCCATCAACGGCTCCTACACCTACGCCATGGGCAGCCGCGACGGCAAGCACACCATCGTCACCAACATGAACGGCGACTGGAACAACCCGATCGCCGCCCTCACCAAAGCGGTCGAGGCCGAGTTCTGCCCGTCCCCATCCCGCTGACACCACGCAACGTCCGAACCACAGCCCCGGCCGAACGACATCGGCCGGGGCCGGCCTCGTACCTGGGCCCTCGCGGGGTGCATCAAGGTAGGGCGGATGCCCGTGAGTGACCGCGGTTCCCCGTCCGTTCTGGCACGCATCTGGCACGCCGATCACGACGGCCGTCAGCGCAGGAAAGGAACGGACTCGGATCCCAGTCGTGGCGAAGGTGGCGATGTGCTTGGCCGACCGCGAATCTCGCAGGGTGCCATGGCACCCCGCTCGGCTATGACTACGACCGCTTTACCCATACCGCCAGGGCCGTCCTCACGACGGTTCTCGTCATTCCCATGGTTGTGGCCGCCCGCCGCCTGCTCGACCGTCGTCCCTGGATCGGCCTCGGGCTGCCCTCCTTGCGTGTCGCCTGGCGGCGCCTGATGCTCGGAATGGTCTGCTGGCTCATCCCCGCCGCTATCGGGTTCGCGCTCTGTCTCGGATTCGGCTGGGTCGAGATCGGCCTGCCCCCCTCCGCTGCGGACGCCCTCCGAGTGGCAGCGCTCCTGGTCGTGCTCGTCATCCTGTACGAGGCGCTGCCGGAGGAACTCGTCTTCCGCGGCTACCTGCAGCGCAACCTCGCCACCGTGTTGCCGGCCTGGCAGGCGGTCATCGGGCAGGCCGCATTGTTCACCCTGTTCGGATTCCTCGTCGGAGCCGCCACCTCCCCTGACAGGCTCCTTGTCTTCTTCCTCTTCGCCCTCGTCCTTGGTGGCTTCCGCGTCGCCACCGGTGATATCTGGGCGGGCATAGGTTTCCACCTCGCTTTCCAGACCGTTGCTCAGTTGTTCGACGGCCCGGGGGCTGTCTTCGACGTCACCGGACTTGGCATTCTGGGAATCGTCGCTCTGGGCGGCCTGCCGTTCTCGCTCGGCTGGGTAGCCATGGAACGTCTTCACCGAGAACGCCTGAACTGGCAGGTCCTCGAACCGGACCCTGTTCGTTGAAGACGTATTTAAGTGCGGAGCGGGTGACGGGAATCGAACCCGCGCTGTCAGCTTGGGAAGCCTCTAACGGTCTGGGCGCGTGAGCTGGGGAAACGCTGATCTGCGATGGAGCGCTCCGAGTATTCGTGATTCCCCGTGAGTTCCCATGGATCACCCTCCTTACGGGCACGCGACGGGCACACGAAGGCGCAGGGGAACGTCTGCCCCTTCGTGGCTCTGGTGCTCGGTGGGCCGGGGCTGGTACCAGTTCTCAATGGCTGCCAGAGCTCTGTCATAGGCCGCCAAGCCTCGAAGATCCCTAGCCTGACCTTCTGTAATGCCGAAGGGCTCGGCGCGGATCTATGGGCATGGAACGTCCGCCGCTTGGCATGAGGATGGCGAAGTCCTGCTCTATGAAGTTGATCTCTAGGCAAGACCACTTCTAGCAGGGGCTTCGCGGGGTTCTGGGACCTTCGCTCAATCCAGCGAGCCGTCCAGACGATCACACACCCGCGGCTGATCGTTACCGGAGAAGGCTCATTGTCAGGTTGCCGGCGCGTCCTCGATGATCCACTGGATCCCATGCGGGATAAGAAAGTCGAGGAAGGCGGTCGGGTGGTAGGCCTGGGCGGGTGCGAGTACTCCCGGCTTGGCAGGGTCGGCGATGAGACGGCGGGCGCTTTCGACGGCGATCATCGCGGTCGTGCCGTAGGTGTCGGGGCCCTGGACGATGCCGCGGGCGCGGCGGCCGTCGGTACTGGTGGCGTCGAGCACGTAGGTGAAGTGCTGGGTGCGGCGGTTGTCCTCATCGGGTCCTTCAGGCAGGCTTTCGATGATCTCCGGTGTGAGCGGGGTGTTCAGCCGGTCGCCCAACGCCGCCTCTGTCAGCTTGGGAACCGGCTACTGATCTTCCCGTGCTGAGCTGGGAAAACGGGGGATGCAGGTCAAGTGTCAGCGATCGTCTAATTAAGCCGGGCAACGATCACGGAATTGAGCCACCTGAAGTTGCTGACCTGCTAGGAGCGGATGCCCAATATCTGCCGTTGCGGCGGTATTCATGATGGTTCGGCACTGTGCTACTTGCCGGTGCCCGACGGATCCGTCACTCGGCCGCTGGCCGATGTCGCCTCCGCGCCTCGGAGGCATTGCCGTGTGCGAGCGAGGGCCACCGGTCCGCGGCCCACTCCGGCCAGCCCAGCCACCCCGGTGGCGGACCGGGGATGTCGCCGCCGCCGAGTTCGGCGGCATCTGGTGCCTGGAACTGCTTCCGCCATTTGTCGATGTCCGCCTCGCTCATCGGAAATGTCGTGTGCGGTGCGGTTGCCTGGCGGTGTGCGATCCGGGCGCGTTGGACGTCCTTGTCGATGGGCAGGTAGATGACTTGGCAGGCTGCCCCGGCCGATGTTGCCAGCCAGCGCAGTGCCGACCGTTCGTCGCGGCTCCAGAGCCCGAAGTCGAGCACGACGTTGGTGCCCAGTTGCAGCGCTTGCAGGGCTAGTGCGATGAGCCGTCCTTCCAGGATGTCGCGCTTGCCGTCGGGCTGCGACCCGTCGAACAGGGAGATCATCCACTCGTCCGGGGTCAGCCGCAGCGCGCGGTGCGCCGCGGCGAGTTCTTCGGCCCGGGTGGTCTTTCCGGCGCCGGGGAGCCCGACCATCAGGAGAAGTTTGGCGGGTTCGGGCTGCACGTCATGGTTCGGCTCCGCTTTCGCGGTGGCTGCGGCCAGCTTGTCGGCGACGGCGAGGAATGCCTCGGACATGCGAGGGAAAGGATCTTGGTGCGTTGGATGGAACTGCTGCGACATGGATTTGCTCCCCGGATCACGCAGGACGATCCGGCAGCACAGCGAGACACGCGATTGGGCTGCCGGCGGGACACTGATCCGGCGGTACGCCCTGGCACTGACCCCAGCGGGGCAGGCAATGAGGCCGCGGTTTACGGCAACCGCGATACCGCCGCTAAGCGGCGGCGCGGATGTTCATAGCGGCGAAGCAACCCATGCCGCCACCATAACCGACAGCACCAGCATGGTCGTCGACCGCGGCCGCGATCAGTGACCGTTCGGTCCTGCCGCTGCCGATCCGTGAGGAGATCAGCTCGGCGGAGGAAGTCCGCCGCAACGGGCTCAGCGAGTCAGAGTGGATGGCGCGGAGCTACCCGCGCATCCAGCAATTGGTGAACAGCGGGAAGTATCCGATCTTCACCAAGATCGTGATTGGTCTAGAGATCGATCGAATCACCCACCGGGATGCGGGCGTAGTCGATCTCCTCCTCAAGCCACGCGTCGAAGTATTCCAGACCGACCTTGCTGAGCTGGATGTCGTGGATCGGGAACGCGCGGGCCGGCCGGACGGCTCGGACGAAGGTGATGGCCTCGCCGATCTTCACCCAGGGGCCGGCCGCCGGGACCAGCAGGGTGTCGACCTCGTCGGTGGGGACGAACAGGGAGTCTCCCGGGTGGTAGAGGCCGTCCACGATGAACCCGAGGTTCGGGCAGCCGGGCAGTCCGTCGATGACCTCGGCGTGCACGCCGCCCACGGCCTTCACGGTGAAGCCGCCGGCGGTGAAGGTCTCGCCTGCGGCGACCGCGACCGCTCCCTCGCCGAGCTCGGCGGCCAGCGCCGCATGGGTGTGCACGGTCAGCGCGGGATTGCCCGCCCGGGCGGCCTTGAGTGCCTCGACGTCGATGTGGTCGGGGTGCTCGTGGGAGATGAGCACGGCCGTGGCTCCGGGCAGCGCCGCCTCCGCGTCGGAGAAGGTGCCCGGATCGATCACCAGCACCCGATCGCCGTCCTGGACGCGCACACAGGCGTGCCCGAAATGCGTCAGTCTCACCGGATCACCCTATCGGCCAACCTCGGCGTCGACGCCAACACGATCAGCGCCCGGCGGCCCCGGGATCGTCTCGTGCCTGCCCCACTTGCACGATCCCTAACAACTCCTGCCCTTCCTCGTCGGTCAAACGGCGGGCTCTCGCCTGCTCAGCCACCTTCGCTCCTTCTGCCCATCGAGGGGAATCCCTTAGAGACAAGAAACCGAGACTGCTACGCCACCACCGGCGAAGGTTCGTGGTCAGCGCACTAGGCGGTGAGGCCGCCGTCAATGGTGAGGCTGGCGCCGGTGATGAACGCAGCCTCCGGGCCGACGAGGTGAGCGACCAGCGCGGCGATCTCTTCCGGCGCACCGATCCTGGGCAGGGCCAGCCATTTGGTCATGGCCTGGGCCGCGGGGCCGTCAGCGCTCATGCTGTCGTTGGCCGTGGGGCCGGGCTGGACGTTGTTCACGGTGATGCCGCGTGGCCCCAGATCCCGGGCCAGGCCGCGGACCAGGCCGGCGACGGCCGCCTTGGTCATGGCGTAGGCGGCGGCCCCGGCGAAGGGCGTACGCTCGGCGTTCACACTGCCGATCGTCACGATGCGCCCGGCGTCGCCGAGATGGGGTAGCGCCGCCCGGATGGTGTGCACGACCCCGCGTACGTTCACGTCGATCATCCGATCGATGTCCTCGGCGGCAAGGGCGTCGATGCCTCCCGCGCGGGCCACGCCCGCATTGGCCACCACCACGTCGAGCCGCCCCCACACCTCCACGCTGCGCTCCACGGCCGCAGCGATGGCGGCGGGATCAGCGACATCGGCCTCCAGGCAGAGCGCCTGCCCCTGACCGGCGGCGACCTCATCGACGACCTGGCCAGCGCGGTCCTGCTTGGTGGCATAGGTGAAGGCCACACGCATGCCGTCGCGTGCCAGCCGCCGCACGATGGCCGCGCCGATCCCCCGAGAACCACCGGTGACCAACGCCACTCTGCTGCCCGTCATGTCCTGACCTCGATTCGATAGACAACGAACACGTCGATAATCATCGAACAGTACGATAGCCTTCGACATGATGGCAAAAGCGATGCACGTAAGGGAGCACCCATGCTGATCGAGGAGATGCACCCGGCCACCGCCGAGTTGCGGCTGCCGAAGGTCTTGGCGGCTCTGGCCGACCCGGCGCGGCTGCTGACCGTACGCGCCCTGCACCGGGCAGGGGAATCGGCGTGCACTCGGCTCCAGCAGGCGGCCGGCCTGACGATCAGCCGGTCCACCTTCTCCCATCACCAGCGGGTCCTGCGCGAGGCCGGGGTGATCCAGGTCAGGGTGCGCGGTTCCGAACGCATTCTCAGCCTGCGCCGCGACGACCTGGACGCCTGTTTCCCCGGTCTGCTGGACGCCGTGCTCGGCACCGCCCCCGAGCACATCGGATCCTGACAGGAGGCGCGGCATGCGTGGATTCATCACCGACCCGACCGGCCGAGCTGGGCTGCGCCTGGACGACGACCTGCCCGAACCCGAGCCCGCGCCGAACGAGTTCCTGCTCGGCGTGCGCGCGTACGCCCTCAACCACGACGAACTCAACCTGATCCGCCGGCGACCTGAGGGATGGCGCCCCGGGCAGGACGCGGCCGGGATCGTGCTACGGCCCGCGGCCGACGGCAGCGGCCCGCCCGCCGGCGCACGGGTGGCCGCCTACCTTGACTGGGAGGGCTGGGCCGAGCGCGCGCCGGTCCCGGCGCACCGGGCCGCCGTACTCGATGACCGGGTCTCCTTCGACCAGGCCGCGACCTTGCCGATCGCCGGGCTGACCGCGCTGCGGGCGCTACGCGCCGCGGGCGTCGTACTCGGGCGCCAGGTGCTGATCACCGGCGCGACCGGCGGCGTCGGCCAGTTCGCTGTGCAACTCGCCGTGGCCTCGGGGGCGTATGTCACCGCGTACGTCAGCCGCCCCGAAAAACGCGTCGCAGCTCTCGAACTGGGCGCGCACCGGGTCATCACCTCGCTCGACGAGCAGGATCTCGGCCCGTTTCACGCAGTGCTCGACGGCATCGGAGGTCCGCTCACGGCTCAGGCCGTCCGGCGGATGGCCCCGCGAGGAACCCTGATCTGGTACGGCAACCTCGGCGGAGCCGCCGAACTGCGCCTTGCCGACTTCTACGGCCAGGCATGGAACACCCACGTCGTGGGCTTCATCAGCCCCGACCCGGACGAAACCAAGGGTGAGGACCTGGCCATCCTGGCCGCGCTGGTCGCGGGCGGCCGACTCGTTCCCCGCATCGGATTCACCATGGATTGGGAGAAGACTCCCGAAGCGCTCGAAGCCCTCGCCGAGGGAAAGATCTACGGCAAGGCCGTGCTGACCCTGCCGTGAAGGCAAGCCAAGGCGATCACAAAGATCGTTTTGTACCGACGGCCGCGTAACAACTCCACGTGTGCCTGGTAGCGCGACCAGGACTGGGCTGATCGGCGACCGATCGCAGCGGCGGACTCGGCAGGGTCCCGCTTTGCGCGCGCAGCCCCCGGATGGTTGGGGTTGCCTTCGAGCTTGTCGGGCTCGACGGTGATCCGATCGAAGTTCATGATGTCTCCCTTCCATCCTGATGGTGCCGGGTTGAACCAGCGGTAGCGACCGCGATACACGCGGCGGCACGGTGGCAGTGAACGCTCGAACCTGTGTAGCGTCACTGGTTCGACTCAGGTCAACGAAGTGACCACCCCAGACGGCCTAGCTGGTCGAGTGACCGCGAGTCCTCGTGACTCCCCGCCGATCGCTGCGGGAACGGGCACGCAACGGGCACGGACCCCTATGGCCATTCGATGCGAACAAGGTAGACCTCGCGCTGCCGGTCCAGGACCACATAGGTGGCGAGACCGCGTTCTCCGAACGGGTGCGTAAGCATGTTCGCCCTTGGATTCTTGGAGTTGTACGGGGCTCCACTCCAAGGAGCGGTCTCCAACAGCGCGAACAGATCCGCGAGCGGATGCAGTGCATGATCGGGTAGCGCGGCGATCTGTTCCTCGGCTACGGGATCGATGATGAGCTTGAACACCTAGACATCGATCCCACGAGCAGCAAGGATCTCCCGCCATGGCCTTCCCTGAGGAACGGGTTCGCCGGCCAGAGCCTGCTGGGCGCGGACGTGCATCTGACGGCGCCCCTCGGGATCCTTTGCGGTGTCACACGCGGAGATCCACCAGCGGTGCACGAAAGCGTTCAGCGCTCCAAGATCCAGGCTCACCCTGACCTCGTCGAGCACAGCCTTGAGCCCGGCGTCGAAAGCCTCGCGATCTTCCGGGACGACCAGCGCGGCGCGGATGCCTCGCAGGTTCTTCTCAGGCAGAGGCGCGCCGACGGAGATGAAGTCCTGCGGTTGTGCGGTCATGCCCGCTCCCTTCCTTGTCCTCAAGAGACTACAGAGGAAGGGTGACATCCCTCACGCACACACGAGAGCTGGGCCTGCCACAGCACGAAGTGGAGCGGGTGACGGGAATCGAACCCGCGCTGTCAGTTTGGGAAGTGCATCCGATCGCTCCTCGTAGGGGCGGCGATCTGGGCGTCGGGCCGGTCGTGGGTGACCGTGGTTGACCCCTCGTCACCCTGGTTTATGGCCCACTAATGGCCCGGCCGTCACTCGTCCCACTCATCGTGATCGAACACGAGGTTTACGGAGTCTGGTGTTAGTTCTCCTTTGGATGCCTCTAGATGGAAGTGAAAGCTAGAGGGTGTATTGGGCTCAGAAAGCGTCAGCAGGAGTTCGGCAAGAGTACGAAGCGCAATCTTGTCTCCCTTGATCACGACCTCGCCGGGATGCACTCGGATGCCCAGCAGATGATCCATGGGCCACGCCCTGGTGACTCCATAGTCCGGAACGTATACAGGGACCTGGATGGTTACAGATCGGGTGGGATCGGGGCGGTTGCTCATGCCAGCAGTGTCCACGGTTGCGCACCGCGCGCACTCCGCCTCGCCTGTTCATCCCGTCTGCCGTCGACTCGCCCGCAGGGGAAGCGGGCCAGGGCCACGGGGACAAGGTCGTTATCAGCGAGGTCTCCAGGCGCCATCGCGATGGCCTACCAGGAAGGCCAACCACCGCGTCGGCGATCCCCCTGATCTCAAACCCACACAGGTCTAGCAAACGATCGGCGAGGCCAACTATCGCCTCAGCCAGGCCAAGGGCTCAGCTGAGCGCCTAGCCGCCGATCTGGGATAACAACCAAGATCGAGGAGCAGACGCGGGGCCAGGCCTGGTACTCATCACCGCCACGGGTTACCATCGAGTACATATACTATTGATGGTATGCCTCAGTGGGAGATCGACCTAGAGCCGGAGGTGGAGTCTTGGCTGGACGGACTTTCTTTTCCGCTCTACCAGCGGGTCATGCGAAACGTAGACGACTATTTCGTCACTGGTGGCATCCCTGATGGGGATCACGTAAAGAAGCTGAAGGATGCCGAAGGTGTGCACGAGCTGCGTGTTGCTCTTGACCGCACGACCTGGCGGTTGACCTTCTGGAAGCCATCCAACAAGGTGATCGTGATCCTGACGGTCTTCCGCAAGACACAGGATGGGACGCAGACCGCCGACATCGACCGAGCGATCGCTGCCAAGAAGCGGTGTGAGGCAGAGCACGACCTAATCACCACACACGTGTTCGAGAGGAGCGCATGATGGGTCACAGCCGTTGGGAAACCTACAAGGCGAAGCGTCTGCGCGAGATGGAAGCGGATGCGCAGTCCCACTCCGAATACGAGCAGGCGGGCCGTGACCTGGAGCTCGGAGACCAGCTGCGTGAGATCCGTAAGCGCCGAGGCCTGTCTCAGAAGATCGTAGCGGAGCGCTCTGGGATGTCCCAACCCGCCCTGTCTCGCATCGAGGGCGGTGGCGGCATTCCGGATATAGCGACACTGCTGCGCCTCGGTGCGGCAATGGGGGTTCGGTTCCGCATCGAACTCGTCGTCGACGACGACACCACTGAAATCGAGCCCCTAACGGTGCATCATCGACCGCTCGCGACCGCATAAGTTGCAGGCGGCCACTTCGAGGCTCAGTCCGTAGGCGTCCGCCGCTCCTTTCGTAGGAGCGGTCTTCAGCCGCGACAGGCTTGCTCGAGAGTCAGCATCAGGGGAATGAAGAGGGGCCAGTTCTAGATCACATTCTTGAGCTGGGCCTTCGATGTTGGAGCGGGTGACGGGAATCGAACCCGCGCTGTCAGCTTGGGAAGTCTTTCACGATCATGGCCTCTGAGCAGGGGAAACGCTGACCTGGGCATATGCCGGTCGAGTGACCGTGAGTCCCCGTGACTCCCCACTGATCGCTCTACGAACGGGCACGCCACGGGCACGCAACGAGCGTGCCGCGGTCAGGTCTGAAGCCCCTGTCGCCATGTGGTCGGAGTGCGAGACACAGCACGAACAGTCCTGCCCTTAGATGCTGACCTACGTGGGGCTTGTCTCAACTCGACACTCAACGGAATGATCGGGCCGTCCTTGCAGACATCCGTGATCTCCCGAGACCGAGGTCCCTCATGGCCATGTCGTCCCATGCCTGCCCACGCCGAAGACGAGCACGCTTAGTTCGTAGAAATTTCGCAATTCTTCTTATCGCTTCCCTACTCATGTCAGGGTGCGGATATACAACATGGCAGGTTGATCCGGCAGTTCTGGTTGAGGTTCGCAGCATCGGAAAGGTAATAGGCGAGTCGACCTCTGAAGGAATCTGGGAAGATACGAACGATATCATCACTATGTTTGTGATCGATGTCGGTGGCAAGAGGGGCCCCGAGTCGGTCAACAGGGCCATCGATCTTTTGGGTAGACGCGGCTGGAAAATATTGCGCACCAACCTACCGACTTCGGTAACTATGGAGTCACCAAAATGGGGAACTGATCAGCTGGTTGTGCGCCCATTTGACCCTGTCGAAGTGGAAAATGAACCTGAGATTCAGGAGGAGATTAGGAAGAAATCAGCCAAGCCTGCAGCCCTTGTGGTTGTGTGGGCATGGGAAGGCGCTTGAAAGGGCTGAGTGTGATGACCTCGAAGGGTTTCTAGGAGCAGCTGTGTTGTCGCCTGGTACAGCGGAGGGGCAGTGCCGCACTGTCAGCTTGGGAATTGCAGGGATCTTGGCTCGTAAAGGCGTTGACCTGCGACTGAGGACGGTCATGAGTGACCGTGGTTGACCCCTCGTTACCGCCCTTAATGGCACGCTAATGGCACGATGATCAGGACCCTGACCTGTTGCTCTACCGCTGCTTGCCCTTCCCCAGGCGCTGCTCCTCCATCACGACGAAGGAGTCGTAGATGGTGCGCAGCAAAACCTGAGCTTGATCGCGGTCAACGCCTATGCGAAGCCGGAAGTCCCAGTCGTCGAGGTGGATGCCATTGCAGACCTCGTTGAGGGCGTTCTTGATCGCGAGGACGTCTTCTGGCCCCAAGTTCACGGTGATCACATCGGCGGTGGTGCAAACGATTTCCACAAGCGGCATTGTGCATGTTGAGGCGCACCGCGCGCATCCCACCCTGCCTGATCATCCCGTCCGCCGTCGACCCGCCCGAAGGGGAAGCGGGCCAGGGCCACGGGGACAAGGTGGAGCCCCCAACTGGAGGAACGACCTTGGCCCCGTGGCCCTGGTTTGCTCGGCTTGTCCCGGGTCGATGGTGGGCGGGATGATCAGGCTTCCTCCTCAGCCGTTTACGATCTGACGCCTAGCGCGGGCGATCATCCCGGAGCCGGAGTTCCCCCGCCGGAGGCGTGCATTGCCTTGGGCGGTAGGTGCTTGGACGTGACGCACTTCGCATGCGATCATCATGGGCATGTCATCGACCAGAAAGGGCCATGCCGCGTAGGCGCCCTTCCGAGGTCCGTACGCCAGGTTCGGCGTGTGGGACCCACAGAGCTGTGATTCATCATGTTCCCGGGCTTGGCCGCCGTCCCATGGCCGCGGTGATCGCCCTCGAACACACCCGTATGTGGCCGGGGGCGGTGGCGGCGTCCCTGGTGGCTTGGCAGGAGGCGGCCCTGGTCGGGACCGCTGACCGCCTCTTCTTCAGGTGCGAGTGCGAGGAGTGCACCGGAGATGCGCCCCGCCGGCGACTTCAACGGGCTCTCGTCGACTTACCTTCGTGGGCCAGACCGCATCTGTATGCCCTGGTCCTACCCGTCGACCGGTATTACCTCCGTCGAACCTCACCACAATCGCCTACGTCCCCCGACTCCGACTGGACATGGTGGCAACGACGTCGCCGACGTGAGGATCGGAGAGTGTAGAGGCGGATGTGGAGAGCCTGCTCAGACGGCGCGGCAACCCCCGAGCGGGCTTTTCGGTAAGTACGGCGGAGCTGGTGTGCGGCGCCCGGCCCGGTGTCCCGCCGCCGTCCGGGACCGGCCCCCAGGCCGCACGCCCGGACGGCGGGCGGGCGGAGGGCCGGGGGTGCGGCGGCGCGCCGCGCCGCCGCCTTGATACCTATGAGAACAATTCGGCAGTGTTAGCCACGTGACCGACTGCATCGAGGTTCGTGTGACAGTGGATAGCCGTGAGCTGGCGGACCAGATGTGTTCGGCAGTTGTGGGGCGTCGGCTGGCTGCGGCGGCACAGGTAGTAGCGCCGATCGTCTCGACCTACTGGTGGGGCGGTGAGGTGCAGCGAGCCGACGAGTGGCTGTTGCTGATGAAGACAACCGTGGAGCGCTTCGAGGACTTGGCCGCCTGTGTTCGGGAGTTGCACTCCTACGAGGTCCCCGAGGTCGTCGCCGTTCCGCTAGTGGCGGGTACGGCCGACTATCTGGAGTGGATCAGGCGGGAGACGAGCCCCGAGTCCAGCGTGTAGAGGTGAGGTCGCTGAGTAGTTCGCGGGCGGCATGGTCCTTCTGGGCGGCAAGGGTCTTCTCGATGGTGGCGAGGTGCTGGAGGCCCCATGTTGACTCGCTGCGCTGTGCGGACTCCAGGGCTCGGCGAGCGTAGGTAAGCCCCTGGGTGGTGTCGCCGAGTTGGAACTGTGCTTGGGCTACGTCGGTGTAGATAACGGCTGATCGCTTTTGGTCGGTGTCCTGGGAGATGGAGCCGAGGGCGGCTTGGCCGGCGTCGATGACGCGGCGCTCGTCGCCGAGTCGGACGTAGGTGGAGAGCTGGAAGGCGGCCATGCGACCCGGGTCAAGGAAGCGGGTCCAGGCGCGTTCGCGGTGAGGTCGTGCGCCGCTGTATACCTCCTCGGCCCGGTGCAGTAGTTGAATGGCGTGACGGTCACCGAGAGCTGCCAGTTCTTCGGCTTCTCGGCTGAGCAGCCATGCTCGCGTCGCGTCGTCGCCCTGGGCGGGGAGGAACTGCTGCGCCTGCCGTACCAACTGCAAGGCGGCGTTTCCCTCGACGGCGTAGGACCTGTAGGCGTAGGTGCATGCCTGGATGACGGGGTGCCCGCTCTCCTTGGCCGCCAACGCCGACACACGGTCGAACGAGGCGGACTGCGCAGGCTGTTTGAGGTCCCATGCGAGCCAGGAAGCGAGGGTGGCGGCTTCCCCCGCGGTAGCAGCCAGGCGGCGACGGAAGCGGTCAGGCGGGCTGCTCTGAAGAAGGCTGCTCAGCTCGTTGATGTGGCTGGTCAAGCCCTGGTAGATGGACCGAGCAGGGAGCGTGTACTCCAGGCGGTGGAAGCCAATGGTGCGGGCTTCGAGGCGTTCGACGGTGTCCTCGTCGAGAGCCTGCGGTCCGCTCAAGGCTCGTGTCAGGCGCTCCCACGGGTCAGCGATGGAGGCGGCGGCTTCGGCGGTCATGCCTGCGGCGAGAATGAGCATGGTTCGACGGTCCACGTGTGCGTCCAGCCTTCCGACTATCCAGGCCAGCGTGAGCACATCTACGTCTTGGTGGGCGTCCAGCTGACGCGGGCCGACGGCAACTTGTTCCACGCTAGGCACCGCACTTGTTGGTATCCCATCCCCTGCCAGGATGGGTGTGCGCGGAACCGGGACGCCGGTGACAACGTGCGGCGCCAGGCCGAGACTCATCCGAGCGGCGTCAGGCATCCGCAGGCCATCAGCGACGCGCTCGAAGACATCCAGCGAGGTGACCTGGACGCTACCCTTCATGATTTCGCTGACTTTGCCCTGGCTGAGGCTGACGGCGACGCCGATGCGGGTCTGACTCACCCCGGCGAACTGACGGACAAGCCGGAAGAGATGGCCGATGTCGCGATTTCGGAGCGCGTGGAGCATTTCGGGGCGTTGCCAGAGGTCAGCCGGTACGACGACCGGTTGAGCCGCTTCTGCGGGCATCTGCCGTTTCCCCTTGCGTCCTTGGACTGCCGGTAACTACACGCTCACGGCTCGGAGTCATCCCGTCAAGGGATACCGCCTATCTGGCCTGAGGATCACGGCTCGGGATGGGACCGATAACCGCAGGTGAAGACCCTTGATCCAAGAACACCAACGATAAGCCGACGAACGAGAGGTGCAGGGCCTTCCGTGCGAAGGGCTGGCGCTGGATGCGCAGGCGCCGCGCCGACAATGAGCGCCGCATTGACGGCGTGGCTGTCGCTCCGGTGAGGGTCACCTGCTTCGAGTGCTCGGGCGTTGGCAGGAGGAGGGCCACGTAATGGAGATCATCATGGACTGCGTCAGCCCGCACGTCGCCACTCCAAAGCAGGGCGCCTACCGGCTGGACTGGCTGCCCCCATGGTCAAGCGAACGAGTCCGAGTGATCGCCTGGACCTGCTACTGCCGCGACACGATCTATGAGCTCTGCTACGCCAGCAGCCGGGCATTCATCCGGCGCACGACCACGCAGACCAGGACGGAAGTCCACGAAACCTACCCGCTAGCGCTCCACGAGGCAGGCGCGATATGGGTGTCACTAATCACCGGCCAAATGCTCTGAGCGGGCGTGGACACGGCGGCAGTGAACCCTCGAACCTGGAGAGATGCGCTGACCATTTCCCGGGCCGGTTCACATCGATGTCAACGGCCACCCAGCTTTGCCGATTCGACTCAGGTCAACGAAGTAGTCACCGTCGGCAAGGCTCAGCGGTCGGGGAGTTCGAGGGGCGGTAGCCCCTCGACTTGGGGTTTGGGGCGGGAGCCCCAATAGACACAGTCTGAGCTTGATCGGCGCGAAGCGCCCCATGAGCGAAGGCGATGCAGTCAAGCGGGGTGTGGGGGCCGCGCCCCCACTAAACACTGTCTGAGCTACTAAGCGCGAAGCGCCCATAGGAGAGGGCCTTGCTTGTGGAGCGGGTGACGGGAATCGAACCCGCGCTGTCAGCTTGGGAAGCTGATGTTCTGCCATTGAACTACACCCGCATCGGCCGCAACCGCGACCACCACTCTAGCGGAAACTCGGCCCACATCAGCCAGCCGTGCCCTCAAGTTTCCCGCTGGCACGCGGTAGGTTGCTCTGCGTGCTGCTATCTGACCGCGACATCCTGGCCGAGATCGACTCGGGGCGCCTCGCCCTCGATCCGTTCGATCGGGACATGATTCAACCGTCCAGCATCGACGTCCGGCTCGATCGGTTCTTCCGGGTGTTCGAGAATCATCGGTATCCGCACATCGATCCGGCCGTGGAGCAGCCGGATCTGACGCGGATGGTGGAGCCCGACGGGGATGATCCGTTCATTCTGCATCCCGGGGAGTTCGTGCTGGCCTCGTCGTACGAGGTGATCAGCTTGCCTGATCATCTGGCGTCGCGGTTGGAGGGGAAGAGTTCGCTGGGGCGGCTTGGGTTGTTGACTCACTCGACTGCCGGGTTCATCGATCCGGGGTTCAGTGGGCATGTGACGTTGGAGCTGTCCAATGTGGCCACGTTGCCGATCAAGCTGTGGCCGGGGATGAAGATCGGGCAGTTGTGTGTGTTCCGGTTGAGTTCTCCGGCTGAGCATCCGTATGGGTCGCCGAAGTACGGGTCGCGGTATCAGGGGCAACGTGGGCCAACGCCGTCTCGATCTTTTCGGAACTTTCACCGGACCAAAATCTGACGCCCATGGGTGAGGGCTCGGCTGGAGTGGGCGGCCCGTGAAGGCGGTTCCTGCAAGGCGTCTTGAGGGAAACAGCTCTTGAACGGCTGTTTTTCGGGACATCGTCGTCCAGGGGCGCTTTACGGGAAGCAGCCCCAGGCACCTCAGTAGCAGCCCCAGACACCTCAGCATCGGCCCCAGGCACCCCCGAGGAGCGGCCCCAGGCCCGCCAGTAGCGGGCCCCAAGCACCCCCGAGGAGCAACCCACTGCGGACCCGCCAGGAGT
This sequence comes from Nonomuraea sp. NEAU-A123, assembly GCF_018603905.1. Lineage (GTDB taxonomy): Bacteria > Actinomycetota > Actinomycetes > Streptosporangiales > Streptosporangiaceae > Nonomuraea. The sequence goes on along the minus strand of NZ_JAHFZZ010000038.1, from coordinate 53,639 downwards.
AGTTCCGAAGGAGGACCGGCCTGCGGCCCCCAGCTAACCCCGCCCAAAGACACGCCCAACACGCACCCCCGGTCTAGCGGTGGTCCGGAAATGTCACCAAGATGGACTGGACGAGCCGTGACCGAAACCCCCGGTCAAGCCTCCCCCAGCTCGCCGCGGGAAAAAGGGCGATCAAACTACCGACAGGCCCGGTGTCGTACAGCAAACAGAGGGTAGCCACTAGGAGAAGGGGACATGAAGTTCGCATTTCACCTGGTAACCCGTACTCTCTACCACGGACCATCCCCGCACATCTGGAGAACGACGTGCGCCTGCGTCTCACGCCACGTGAGGACAGCTACTACGACCTGTTCGCCGACTCCGCGAACAACCTGGTCACGGCATCCCGCCTTCTGGTCGAGATCATCAGCGACGGATCGGACAGGGAGACCCTGGCCGAAAAGATGCGCGCTTGCGAGCATGCCGGGGACGAACGCACCCATGCGATCATGAACCGGCTCAATGAGAGCTTCATCACCCCGTTCGACCGCGAGGACATCTACCGCCTCGCCTCGAACCTCGACGACGTGATGGACGCCATGGAAGCGGCGTCCGACCTCATCGTGCTGTACCAGATCGACCACCTCCCCAAGGACGTCGTCCGCCAGGTGGAAGTCCTCGAGCGGGCCGCGGAGCTGACCGCCGAGGCCATGCCCCGGCTGCGGTCGATGAAGAACCTCAACGAGTACTGGATCGAGGTCAACCGACTGGAGAACCAGGGCGACCAGGTCTACAGGAGGCTGCTGGCCAAGCTGTTCAGCGGCGAGTACGACGCGCTCACGGTCATGAAGATGAAGGAGGTCGTCGACGCGCTGGAAGAGGCGGCCGACGCCTTCGAGCACGTCGCCAACACGGTCGAGTCGATCGCGGTCAAGGAAAGCTAAGCTCTGTGGACCTTTCGCTCGCCCTCGTCATCGGCGTGGTCGTCATCGCACTGGCCTTCGACTACACCAACGGGTTCCACGACGCGGCGAACGCCATCGCGACCTCGGTCTCGACCCGCGCGCTCACTCCCAGGGCCGCGCTGTTCATGGCCGCCGCGATGAACTTCATCGGCGCCCACCTGGGCACCCAGGTCGCCGCGACCGTCGGCAAGGGCATCATCGACGCGCCGGACGGCTCACACGGCCTGGTCATCGTCGCTTCGGCGCTCATCGGCGCCATCTGCTGGAACCTGATCACCTGGTACTTCGGCCTGCCCTCTTCCTCCAGCCACGCCCTCATCGGCGGTCTGGTCGGCGCGGCACTCGCGGCGACCAGACCCGTGCACTGGGACGGTGTGCTGCAGAAGGTGGTCCTCCCGATGGTGCTGTCACCGCTGCTCGGGTTCACGCTCGCCGCGGCGATCATGATCGCCATCTATTGGATCTTCCGCAACAGCCAGCCCGGCAAGACCAACCGCGGCTTCCGCTACGCGCAGACCGTCTCGGCCGCGGCGATGGCGCTCGGCCACGGTCTGCAGGACGCGCAGAAGACGATGGGCGTCATCTTCCTGTCCCTCGTCGTCGGCGGGTACATCAATCCGGGGGCGGAGATCCCGCAGTGGGTCATCCTCGCGTCGGCGGGGGCGATCTCGCTCGGTACATACTCCGGAGGCTGGCGCATCATGCGTACGCTGGGCCGCCGGATCATCGCGCTCGACCCGCCGCAGGGCTTCGCCGCCGAGTCCGCGGCGGCAGTGGTCCTGTACACGGCGGCGATCGGGTTCGGCGCACCCATCTCCACCACGCACACGATCACCTCGGCGATCATGGGTGTCGGCGCCACCAAGCGGCTCTCGGCCGTGCGCTGGGGCGTCGCGGGCAACATCGTGACCGGGTGGATCCTTACGATTCCGGCTGCGGCTCTGGTGGCTGCGGTGTCCTACTTCGTCCTGCACTGGGTGATTGAGTAGCGGCATACATCACGTCGACGTCCCAGCGGTCGAAGCCCAGGGACTCGTACAGGCGGATCGCCGCCGTGTTGGCCTCGTCCACGTAGAGCATCGCCTGGGCGAGGCCGCGCGCGCGTAGATGGTCCAGGCCCGCCAGTGTGAGCGCCTTGCCCAGGCCGGTGCCCTGCTGTGAGGGGTCGACGCCGACAACGTACACCTCGCCGATCGGCTCGTGGCCGTGCTCGGACGAGCCGTGGATCTTGGTCCAGTGGAAGCCGGCCAGCCGTTCGCCGCGGAAGGCCAGGAAGAAGCCCTCCGGGTCGAACCAGGGTTCCTGCTCGCGCTGGCGCAGGTCGTTGGCCGTCCAGGCGCCCTGTTCGGGGTGGTGGGCGAAGGCCGCGGCGTTGACCTTGAGCCACGCCTCCTCGTCCTGACCTGGTACGAAGGTGCGTAGCCGTACCCCATCGGGCAGGTTGAAAGAGGGCAGCGGCGTGGACAGCGACCGCCGCAGCTGCCAGAGCGAGCGCACGCGCTCGAACCCCGCCGACGCCGCCAGCGCGCCCGCGCCCTCATGATCGCCGTGCGCCCACAGGCGCAGGCTGCCACCCGACATCTCGAGTACGGCCCGCAGCAGCCGGGAGCCGTGCCCCTGGCGGCGGTGGGCGGGGTGGATGGCCAGTTCGCCGCTGGGGCCCTCGACCTCGTCGGTGGGATCTATGTGGGCATAGCCCACCAACGTCTCGTCGTCGTACAACAGCAGGGAACGGGCCTGCGGATCGCCGCCGTAGCGCAGGTGGAGCATGACATGCTCGTTGAGCGGGCGGACGCCGTCGGCCTCCGTCGCCGCTTCCACCACGCCGAGGACCTGGGTGATCTCGCGGTCATCAAGTCGTTGTCTGATCTCCACGTGCGCTGTCACAGCACGAACTCTAGGCGTACGGCTGGCAAATAACGCCATGTGGCAGGCCGATGAATCGTTACCTTTGCGACATTGGCTGCATGGCTTACCGCCGTAACGTCTAGGGCCATGACCCCACGTTCCCTCCTCCGGCTCGTCCTGGCCGGAGCCGTCGCCGCGGGCGGGTTCGCCGCGGCGGCCGCCCCCGCGGACGCGAGCAAGGCACCGAAGACCGTTCCGGTCCGGCTGCTCGCGCTCAACGACTTCCATGGCAACCTCGAACCCCCGACCGGCTCCTCCAGCCGGATGGTCGACGAGACGGGCGCCACCGTCGAGGCGGGCGGCGCCGCGTACGTCGCCACGCACATGAAGGCCCTCACCGACAAGAACACGATCGCGGTGGCCCAGGGCGACCTGATCGGCGCGAGCCCGCTGATCTCGGCGGCCTACCACGACGAGCCGTCCGTCGAGTTCATGGGCAAGCTCGGGCTCAAGGTGGCCGCGGTCGGCAACCACGAGTTCGACGAGGGTTACACGGAGCTGCGCCGGATCATGAAGGGCGGCTGCCACCCGGTGGACGGGTGCTCGCCCGCCGGTCCGTGGAAGGGCGCCCAGTACGACTACGTGGGCGCCAACGTCCTGTTCAAGAACCCGGACGAGAAGACCGACGCGCTCGCGGCGCTGGGTGCGCAGCAGGCGCAGGCCAAGAAGCTGATGAGCGACTGGGGCGTGCCCGCCCTGCCGCCGGTCAGCGTCAAGTGGATGAACGGCGTGCCGATCGGCTTCATCGGCCTGGTCACCCAGACCACCCCGAACATCGTCACGGCCGAGGGCATCAAGGACCTCAAGTTCGTGGACGAGGTCAAGGCCGCGAACCTGGCGTCCAAGCTGCTCAAGCTGGTAGGCGTCAAGGCCCAGGTCGTGCTCGTGCACGAGGGCGACCAGGTGACCGCGGGCCAGTCGCCGGACGCGTGCAGCGCCGTCCCGGGCGCGGGCAACCGCATCGCCACGCAGGTCGACCCCGAGATCGACGTGATTCTCAGCGGCCACTCGCACCAGGCGTACCTGTGCAAGGTCAAGGACCCGGCCGGCCAGGACCGCCTGTACTCGCAGGGCGGCTCGTTCGGCCGCGTCATCACGCAGGTCGACCTCAACGTGAACGTCAAGACGCGGGACATCGACCGCGCCTCGGTGGTGGCGGACAACCACGTAGTGACCCGCACAGTCACCCCAGATCCCGAAATTTCCGCGTTCGTGCAGACGTGGAAGGATCGTGTCGCCCCGGTCGCCAACAAGGCCGTCGGCCGGATCACCGCGGACATCACCAACACCGCCGCCCCCAGCGGCGAGTCGCCGCTCGGTGACCTCATCGCCGACGGCCAACTCGCTGCCACCAAGACGGGCGGCAACGCGCAGATCGCCCTGATGAACCCGGGTGGCGTCCGAGCCTCGCTCACTTACGCCGGCTCCTCGGCGGGTGAGGGTGACGGCGTGGTCACCTATGGCGAGGCGTTCACCGTGCAGCCGTTCAACAACCTGATGCAGGTCGTGACGCTGACCGGTGCGCAGCTCAAGACGGTCTTGGAGCAGCAGTTCACCGGTGGGCCGAACGCCCAGCCGTTCACCAAGATCCTCCAGCCGTCGGCGAACTTCACCTACACCTACAGCAGTGGCGCGGCGTGGGGGGCCAAGGTCTCGAACATGAAGATCGACGGCGTCGCGGTGACGGACACGCAGACGATCCGGGTCGCGGCGAACAACTTCCTGGTCGGCGGCGGTGACGCCTTCCTGGGCTTCAAGGACGGTACGGACCTCTGGAGTGGGCCGCTGGACATCGACGCCTTCGTCGACCAGCTGGGCCGCGACAACCCGATCGCTCCGCCCGCCACCAACCGCATCACCGTCACTCCCTAGCGAAACAATCTGAGGGGCCCGCTTCCGGTTTCCGAAGCGGGCCCCTCACCGCTTCCAGAGCACCGCGTCCACCCGCCTGACCCTCTATCGTGGGCCGTCCGTAGGGAGGAGAGTCGATGATCTACGTGACCCGCACCTTGACCGACGCCGCCATGGAGCTCGTACGCTCACTCGGCCATCCCGTGGTGGCCGGCGAGGAGGACCCGCCCGACCGGGCCACGCTCCTGAGCCGGGCCGCGGGCGCGGAGGCGGTCGTGTGCACGCTCACCGAGCGCATCGACGCCGAGTTCCTCGACGCGGCGGGCCCGGCGCTGCGGATCGTCGCCAACACCGCGGTCGGCTACGACAACATCGACGTGGCGGCGGCCACCGAGCGCGGGATCCAGGTCACCAACACCCCGGGCGTGCTCGACGGCGCCACCGCCGACCTGACGATGGCGCTGATCCTGGCCGCCGCGCGCCGCGTGCTCGACGGCGACCGGCTGCTGCGGGACCGTACTCCATGGATCTGGGGGCCGCGCATGCTGCTCGGCCTGGACCTCAGTGCCGGGACGACGCTCGGCGTCGTCGGCTACGGCCGCATCGGGCGGGCCGTCGCCCGCCGCGCCCGCGCCTTCGACATGGAGATCCTGGCCACGCCCACCTCCTCGCCGCTGTCGGACGACGAGCGGCGGGGTGTCGAGTTCGTCGAGCTCCCCGGGCTGCTGGAGCGTGCCGACGTGGTCACCCTGCACTGCCCGCTCACCCCGGCCACCCGTCACCTCATCGACGCCGCTGCCCTGCGCCGCATGAAGCGCACCGCGATCCTGGTCAACACCGCTCGTGGCGGCATCGTGGACGAGGAGGCGCTGGTGGCGGCGCTGCGGTCGGGGACGATCGGGGCGGCGGCCCTCGACGTGTTCGAGGGCGAGCCGGCGGTGAACCCGGCGCTGGTCGAGCTCGGCAACACCGTGCTAACCCCGCACATCGGCAGCGCGGGCACGGCGACCCGCGAGCGGATGTGCGGCCTGTCGGTGTCGAACGTGGCGGCCGTCCTGGACGGGCGCGAACCGCTCACGCCGGTGAATAGCCTTCCACGTACAGCGGGAGGCGGGTGACGAACTGGGCGCCGGGGGAGTGGTCGCTGATCGTCAGGGTCCCCTGGTGCGCCAGGGCGATCTCCCGCGACAGGGCCAGGCCGAGGCCGCTGCCGTCCTTGTCCTTGGCCCGGGCTTCGGGCAGGCGGGTGAAGCGCTCGAAGACGCAGTCCCGATACTCCGGCGCGATGCCCGGTCCGTCGTCCGTGACCTTGATGATGACGGCCTTGTCCCATTCGTCCACTGCCACCTGGAGGTAGATCTTGGCGCTCGCGTGCCTGGTGGCGTTGTCGAGCAGGTTGGTCAGCAGCCGGTCAAGCTGCAGGGGAGAGCCCAGGACGGGGGCCGTGCCCGGCGCGTCGGTGACGATGCTGACGGCGCCTCCCGCGCGGCGCCGCTCCTGTTCCTCCGCCAGGCGGCAGGTGTCGACGACGTACCGGTCGGTGACCGCGCCCGCGTCCAGCCGGGCCAGCATCAGGAGCTCGTCGATGATGTGGGTCAGGCGGTCGGCGGACATCAGGGCCCTGGCGCCTGTCGAGGGCCAGTCCGTGTCGTCCGGGTAGGCGGTGGCGACCTCCAGTTGGGTGCGCAGCGCGGTGATGGGGCTGCGGAGCTCGTGTGAGGCGTCGGCCACGAAGCGGCGTTGCGTCTCGGCGGAACGTTCCAACCGCTCGAGGGTGTGGTTGGTGGTCGCGGCCAACTGAGTGATCTCGTCCCCGTTGTCGGGTACGGGAACCCGGCGGCTCAGGTCGTGCCCGGTGATCTCGGCCAGTTCGGTCCGGATGCGCTCGACCGGGCTCAGGGCCTGGCCGACCACGGTCCAGGTGATGCTCCCGACGATGACCAGCACCAAAGGGATGCCGAGGAAGATCACGGCATAGAGCCACCCCAGCGCTCGGTCGACATCGCCCAGCGACGCCGCGCCGTACACCGTCACCTTGCCGTATGGCGTCTGCGACTCCATGGCCATGATCAGGTACTTTTCATCGGGCTCTATGACCTCGGGGTCGCCGGTGAGCCGGCCTTCGGTGGCGTAGATCGTTTCCGGCTTGGCCAGCTGAATGTCCGTGATGGGCGGCTTGCCCCGCAGGTTGTGGCTGGCCGCCAGAACGGTGCCCTCGCGGGAGACCACCTGAAGGAGGTGGACGCGGGGCGACGTGGGCAGCATGCTGCGCAGCTGGGTCGTCCGGGCGTCGCTCGCGACCCGCCGTACGTCCAGCTCAACCCTGTTCTGCACGGCGCCGCGGAGGCTGCTGGGCAGCGTGGCCAGCGTGATGACCGCCGTCGAGGTGAGTACCACGGCCGCGATCAGACTCGCAAGTACGGTCAAACGCGCCCGGATCGAGCGAGGATAGATCCTTTTCACTAACCAATGTCTCCCTATATCACTGCCTGTAATCCCATACCCATTCATGACGCTTAAACCGCTATTGGGTCCTACCTGCTGATATATCTACCTTTGCAGCGCTAAGGAGTAGCGGAGAGTGACAAGATTCTGCTTTCGGCGATTCCGCTTTCAGCGTGCACGGCTACCGGGCGGTCGCCATGGGCGGCAGGGTGTGGGCATGAGGCTTCTGGTGCTGGGCGGGACGGAGTTCGTGGGGCGGGCCTTCGTCGACGAGGCGCTCGCCTCCGGCTGGGACGTGACCGTGTTCAACCGGGGCACGCATGCCCCGGCACCCGCGGTGACGGCGCTGCGGGGCGATCGGGCGGAGCCGGGCGGGCTGGCCGCGCTCGGCACCGGTGAGTGGGACGTCGTGGTCGACACCTGGTCGTGGGCGCCGTCCGCCGTACGCGACACGGCGGCGCTGCTGGCCGGGCGGGCGGGACACTACGTCTATGTGTCCAGCCGGTCCGTCTACACCTATCCGACGGCGGCCGGTGCCGGTGAGGACGCTCCAATGGTGGAGGCGTCGGCCGATGACGGCGGCGAGGTGGGTTACGCGCGGTTCAAGGCCGGTGGCGAGCTGGCCGCGGTGGCGGCGTTCGGTGAGCGGGCGCTGCTGGCTCGGGCGGGGCTGATTCTGGGGCCCTACGAGAACATCGGGCGGCTGCCGTGGTGGTTGAGCAGGATCGCGCGGGGCGGGCCGGTGCTCGCGCCGGGGCCCGCCGGGCTGCCCCTGCAGTACGTGGACGCGCGCGACCTGGCCCAGTGGTGTCTTGAGGCGGCCGGCGACGGGCTCGGCGGGGCGTACAACGTGGTGAGCCCGTCGGGGTTCGCCACCATGGAGGAGTTGCTGGAGGCCTGCGTCCGCGTGACCGGGTCCGGGGCCGAGCTGCGGTGGGTGGAGCCGGAGGCGATCCTGGCGGCCGGTGTGGCGCCGTGGACCGATCTGCCGATCTGGCTGCAGGGCGAGGACCACGACAGCATGCACCGGGGTGACGTGTCGAAGGCGGTGGCGGCGGGGCTGCGGATCCGGCCGGTGGCGGAGACGGTGGCCGACACGTGGGCCTGGCTGCGGGGCATCGGCGGCCGGGCGCCCATGCGTACCGACCGGCCGCCCGTCGGCCTGGACCCGAAGGTGGAGGCCACCCTGCTGGAGCTCGGCGGCTGATCCGGCGTTCGCTCTGGGGCAGGCGAGGTCGCCGGGTGTAATGTCCGATCATGGACACGATGACCGTTGAGCAGAACGGCATCAACGCCGTTCCGGCCGCCGAGCGGCATGGTAAGCCCGCGGACCTGTTCTGGCCGTGGGCCGGATCCAACCTCTCCCTCTTCGGCGTCGCCTTCGGTGTCTACATCGTCGGGCTGGGCCTGGGGGTCTTCCCGGCGATCATCACCGGGGCGCTCGGTTACGCGCTGTCGTTCGGGCTGGTCGGGCTGGTCGCGATCGCGGGCACCCGGTCGGGGGTGCCGACGATGACGCTCGGCCGCGCCCCCTTCGGCTACCAGGGCAACAAGCTGCCGGCCGTCCTGTCCTACATCTCGAACGTCGGCTGGGAGATCGTGCTCGTCACGCTGTCGGCCCAGGGCGGCGCGGCGATCCTGAACCGGGTGGCGCCCGGCATTCCCGGCACGACCGCCGTGGCGGTCTGCTTCGCGGTCGCCGCGCTGGTCGTGATCGTGGTCGGGGTGTACGGCCACGCGTTGATCATGGTGGTGCAGCGGTACCTGACGTACGCGTTCGTCGTGCTGACCGTCGTGTACATGATCCTGATGGCCCCGAGGCTCGGCACCACACTGGACACCACCGCCGGGCCCGGCGCCTGGGTGGGCTCGGTCATCTTCGCGATGACGCTGCTCGGCCTGGGCTGGGTCAACTGCGGCGCCGACTACTCGCGCTACCTGCCCGCCGGCTCCAAGCCGTCGTCGGTGGCCCTGTGGACGGCGGTGGGCGGGGCGGTGCCGCCCATGGTGCTGCTCGTCTTCGGCGTGCTGCTGGCCGGCGGCGACCCCAAGCTGGCCGAGGCCGCGGGCGCGGATCCGGTCGGGGCGCTGGCGAGCGCCCTGCCGACCTGGTTCCTGCTGCCGTACCTGCTGACCGCCATCGGCGGGTTCCTGGCCGGGGCGATCATGGACATCTACTCGTCGGGGCTGTCCATGCTGGCGCTGGGGGTGCCGATCAAGCGGCACTACGCGGTGCTCGTCGACGGCGCGCTGATGGTGCTCGGCGGCTACTACCTGCTGTTCGTCTCCGCCAGCTTCCTGGCGACCTTCCAGGCGTTCCTGGCGATCATCGGGGTGGTGATGGCCGCCTGGGTGGCCGTCTTCCTCGTCGACATGTGGCGGTGGCGCGCGGGCGGCCGGTCCTACGACGAGCGGCTGCTGCGCCCCGGCGCGCCCGCCCTGAACTGGCCCGGGGTGATCTCGCTGGTTGTGGCCTCGATCGTGGGCATCGGGCTCATCACCTCCCTGGACCCGAACATCGCCCGCGTGGTGGGCTTCCTGATGAGCGACCAGATGAAGGCGGGCACGTTCGGGGCGGCCAACATCGGCGTGGTGGTCGCGCTGGTGCTCGCCGGGATCCTCTACTACGTGATCTCGGGCCTCGCGCCCCGCCGTAGCGGCTGACCACCTAGGCGGTCACGATGGCGAAGTCGGGCATCGGGTGGTCGAGCACGGCCACCAGCCGCCGCAGCACCCCGATGTCGCCCTCCCGTTCGACCCGTTCGACCCCCCGGCCGGCCAGCAGGCCGAGCAGTTGTGCCTTGGTCAGCCGCAGCGTCAGGTCGACCGGCCCGTCAGGCGGGTCGGCCCGCTGGATGAGCGCGCCGTTCGACAGCGTGATCCGATACCTCTCGCCCAGATCGGTCAGGTGCCAGTCGATGGACAGGCTCTCGTTCCAGGCCCGCGGCCCGTCGACGCGGAGGGCGATCGAGTCGAGGATCTGGTCCACCCCGAGCGCGTCGACCAGGCCGGGCGCGGCCCGCTCCGTGGCGGCCGGCACGACGCCGTCGCTCAGCTCCAGCGCGCCCGTCAGGTAGACGTTGCGCCAGGTGCCGTTCTCCGCGGCGTGCCCGAGCCGGGTGTACACCTCGGCGAGCAGGTCACGGGCCTCCTTGTTGCCCTCGTCGGCGAAGACCGCGTGGTTGAGCAGTTGCGCGGCGAAGCGCAGGTCGTGCTCCTTGAGGTAGCCCCTGGCGAGGGCGACGACGGCTTTCCCGCCGCCGAGGCACTCCACGTAGCGGATCGCGCTCTCCCTCGGCGGGTGCTCCCACAGGTGCGCGGGATTGCCGTCGAACCAGCCCAGATAGCGCTGGTAGATGGCCTTGACGTTGTGGCCGACCGGGCCGTGGTAGCCGTGCGTGTGCCAGACCTGCTCAAGCCCGGGCGGCACCCGCATGGCCTCGGCGATCTCCGCTCCGGTCAGGCCCTTGTTCATCAGCCGCAGGGTCTGGTCGTGCAGGTAGGCGTACAGGTCGCGCTGCTGCGACAGGTAGCCGGCGATCTCCGGGCCGCCCCAGATGGGCCAGTGGTGCGAGGCGAAGGCGACGTCGAACTCCCCCGCGAACAGCGTGACGATCTCGTCGAGCTGCCGGGCCAGCTCCCTGGCGTCTCGCAGGGGCAGGAGGTTGTGCGGGTTACGGGTGGCGTTCTCGCCCAGGCACAGGGCCCGGTGGCCGGGCAGGTACAGGGCCAGCTCCGGTGGCGCCTCGGCGAGCTGGAAGATGATGCGTACCCCGTCGACCGTCTCCTCCTGTCCCGTGCGTTCGACGTGGATCGTGGGGGTTATGAGAGAGATCGTCCCTGGCTTGCCCAGGGCCGTGCCGATCTGGCCGTCCGGTGACCGTTCGAGGGCCTGACCGTACAGGTAGACGGACCGGCGGGCCGTGGCGGACCAGGCGTGGAGGTGGTCGCGGGCCACGCTCCGCAGGAACCCCGCGGGCGCCAGGACCGGCACGCCGCCGCCCGTGACGCCGCGTACGCCGCCGAAGTGGTCGACGTGCGGATGCGTGTAGATCACGCCGGTCACCGGCCGGGCGCCGCGATGGGCTCGGTAGAGGCGCAGCGCCGCGGCCGCGCACTCGGTGGAGATGAGCGGATCGATGATGATGACGCCGGTCTCGCCCTCGACGATCGTCATGTTCGACAGATCGAAGCCGCGTACCTGGTACACGCCGTCCGTCACCTCGTACAGCCCTTGCCGGGCGGACAGCCGCGCCTGCCGCCACAGGCTGGGATGCGCGCTGCCGGGACACTCCTGGTCCAGGAAGGCGTTGGAGTCACCGTCCCAGATGACCTTGCTGTCGGCGGAGCTGACCACCGCCGGGCTGAACTTCGCGACGAAACCACGGTCCGCCGCCGCCTCGAAGTCACCGTGATCGTGGAGTGGAAGGTCCGCCATGACGGGGCCCATTCCCGGAAACCGGTCAACGCATATCCTCGATAATGGGCAATCCCGACAAAGACCGCAGTAGCTACAGGGGGGTTTCGTGGAAGCGTGCGTGTTCGATCTCGACGGGGTGCTCGTCGACTCCGAGCCGGTCTGGGAGGAGGTACGACGGGCGTTCGTCGCCGATCACGGCGGCACCTGGCAGGAGGACACCCAGTCCAGGCTCATGGGCATGAGCACCCAGGAGTGGGCCGCCTACCTGCACGAGCTCGGCGTGGCGCTGCCTCCCGACGAGATCGCCCGCGGCGTGGTGGACCAGATGGCCGAGCGCTACCGGCACGGCGTACCCCTCATGAAGGGGGCGCCCGAGGCGGTGCGGCGCCTGGCGGACGAGCTCACGCTGGGTCTGGCCAGCTCCTCGCCGCGCGCGCTGATCGAGGTGGTCCTGGACGCGGCCGGGTTCCGTGACCGCTTCGCCGTCACCGTCTCCACCGAGGAGGTGCCGCGCGGCAAGCCCGCCCCCGACGGCTACCTGGAGGCGAGCGCCCAGTTGGGCGTCGATCCGCGCGAGTGTGTGGCGGTGGAGGATTCGAGCAACGGCCTGCGCTCGGCGCACGCGGCCGGGATGCGGGTGATCGCCGTCCCCCATCCCCGCTATCCGCCCGCTCCCGACGCGCTGGCCCTCGCCTGGCGGGTCGTGCCCGACCTCGACTCTCTCACCGTGGCGGCGATGAACCGATGATCAGGCTCAGAACCCCCGCCGACCTCGACGCGTGCGTAAGGGCCCTGGCCGAGGTCCAGGCCGCCGACCGTTATCCCGTGGACTGGCCCGACGATCCGCACGGCTGGCTGACCCCCGGCGACCTGCTCCGCGCCTGGGTCGCCACGGACGAGGAAGGGGTCATCGTCGGCCATGTCGGGCTCGCTCAGGTCGAGGCGCGGGTGGCCGAGCTGCTCGGCACGCCCGTCCGCGCGTCCGTGACCCGCCTGTTCGTCACGCCGCCCGCCCGGCGCGGCGGACTCGCCGCCCGCCTGCTCGACACCGCCCACGCCGCCGAGGGCGGGCGCCTCACGCTGGAGGTCTCCGACGAGGGCCGGGCGGCCATCGCCGCCTACGAGAGGTACGGCTGGCGGCGCGTCGCCAGCTCACGGGCCCGATGGCACAACTCGGCCGGTCAACCCGCCCTGGTGCACCACTACCTGAGCCCGTGAAGCTATCCTTTCGGAATCGTGCGAGACATCACGGTATTCAGCGGCAGTGCCCACCCCGATCTGGCTGAGGAGATCTGCTCCCACCTGGGCACCCCGCTCCACCCGGTCAAGGTCAACCGCTTCGCCAACGACGTGCTGGAGGTCCAGCTCCAGGCCAACTGCAGGGAACGCGACGTCTTCATCATCCAGCCGCTGGTGCCGCCCGTACAGGAGAACCTGGTCGAGCTGCTGCTCATGCTCGACGCCGCCCGCGGGGCGTCCGCCGCCAGGACGACCGTGGTGATGCCGCATTATGCCTACGCCCGGAGTGACAAAAAAGATGCGCCGCGCATCTCCATGGGCGCCAGGCTGGTGGCGGACCTGATGGCGACGGCGGGCGCCGGGCGGGTGCTGACGATGACGCTGCACTCGCCGCAGGTGCACGGCTTCTTCAGCGTGCCGGTCGACCACCTGCACGCGCTGCGCGAGCTGGCCGCCCATTTCCGCCAGTACGACCTGTCCAACACCGTCGTCGTCTCCCCCGACCTGGGCAACGCCAAGGAGGCCTCGCACTTCGCCCGGCTGCTCGGTGCCGATGTGGCGATGGGCGCCAAGCAACGCTTCAGCGACGACCGGGTGGTGATCAGCTCGGTCATCGGCGAGGTCGAGGGCAAGGACGTGATCGTCCTGGACGACGAGATCGCCAGGGGCACGACCGTCATCGAGCTGCTCGACCGGCTGCGCGAGCGTGGCGTCAACTCCGTACGCATCGCGTGCACGCACGGGCTGTTCGCCGCCGGCTCGATCGAGCGGCTGAGCTCGCTGCCCGAGGTCGAGGAGATCGTCTGCACCAACACCGTGCCCGTGCCCAAGCCCACGGACAAGCTCACGGTCCTGTCGATCGCCCCGGCGCTGGCCGAGGCGATGCGGCGAATCCACGACGGCGAGTCGGTGAGCGCGCTGTTCAGCCCGCCGTGACGCCGTAGCGGCCCAGTTCGTGGGCCGCCGACATGGTGAAGTTCTCCTGGGCCGCCTTCGCCGCGCCGTACGAGACCTCGGTCGGGAAGCCGTCGGGGCCGCCGGACGTGAGTCCGATGATGCGGCCCCAGCCCGCTCGGCGTTCGATGTGGCGCCGGGCGAACTCGGCGATCAGCAGCGTCGCGGCGCGTACGTCCACGGCGAACTGCCGGTCGTAACTCTCCGCGTCCACCGGCCCCAGCGCCCGCTCGGCCAGGTCGAACAGCGTTCGCGGCGTCTCGGGGTCGGTCAGGTCGGCCTCGGCCGCCTCCGCCGTGCCGCCAGCCTCGCGGATGCGCCGTACGACGTCGTCGGCCCCCGCGCCCCGCGACCTGTAGTACTCCTCCGGATAGGCCGGATGGCGCACCGGCGCCAGCCGCTTGTACGTCAGGAACACGGCGACCCCCTGCGCGGCCAGGGCGACCGCGGTGGCGGCGCCGATGCCCTGGTTGGCCCCGGTCACCAGAGCCACCCTTCCTCGCAATTGTGGATCGATCACGACATGCTCCTCGGATGGTTGATACGAAACTCACGGGTCAGACCGTGCTCGTCACCGGCGCGAGCGGCGGAATCGGCGCGGCGATCGCCCGGGCCTTCTCGGCCGAGGGGGCGCGGGTGGCGGTGCACTACTTCAGCGAGAAATCCGCTCCCCCGGGCGTCACCTGGGAGCACATCACCCCCGCCGCGGACGTCGCCGAGGCGCTGGCCGCCGAGCTCCGTGACGCGGTGGCCGTACCCGCCGACCTACGCGAACCGGACGCGGCGCGGCACCTGCTCGACGAGGTCGAGCGGCGGCTGGGACCGGTCGACGTTCTGGTGAACAACGCCGCGCACTGCGAGGCCCCGGACTCGTTCGGCTCCCTCACCGCCGATGGCCTGCGCCGCCACTACGAGGTCAACGCGATCGCCCCCGCCCTGCTCGTGTCCGAACTGGCCAGGCGGCAGCGGGACGGCCGCCGGCCGTGCGTGGTGAACGTCTCCACGGACGCCGCCCGCGCCTTCCCCGGCCAGATCGGGTACGGGACGTCCAAGGCGGCGCTGGAGGCCCTTACCCGGGCCGCCGCACTCGATCTCGGCAAAGCCGGCATCCGCGTCAACGCGGTGGCTCCCGGCCCCGTGCAGACCGGTTGGATGGACGCCGAGACGTACGCGCGGGTCGGCGAGATCGTGCCGCTGGGCCGCGTGGGCGAGCCGGCCGACATCGCCGACGCCGTCGTGTTCCTCGCCTCGCACCAGGCACGGTGGATCACCGGTCAAGTCCTCCAGGTGGCGGGGGGCCACGCGCTCTAGGCGAAGCCGCCGTTGCTCATCAGCAGTTGACCGTTGATCCACTGTCCCTGGGGTGAGCAGAGGAAGTCGACGAGGTGGGCGGTGTCCTGGGGCGTGCCGAGGCGGTTGTGCGGGGTCTGGCGGATGAGGCTCTCCCGCGTCTCGTCCGACATCCAGCCGGTGTCCACCGGGCCGGGGTTGACGACGTTGGCGCTGACGCCGAGGTGGGCCAGCTCGCGGGCGGCGGCCAGGATGATGCGGTCCAGGGCGGCCTTGCTCGCGCCGTAGGGCAGGTTGCCGACGGTGTGGTCGCTGGTGAGGCCGATGATCCGGCCGGTGCCGCGGGTGCCCGTGAAGCGGCGCCCGTACTCGCGGACCAGCAGCCAGGTGGCGCGCGCGTTGACGGCGAAGTGCCGGTCGAAGCTCGCGACGGTGGTGTCGAGCAGGCTCGAGTCGACCGACTCGCAGTGGCACATCACCAGGGCGGTGACGTTGCCCAGCCGGCGTTCGGCCTCGTCGAAGATCCGTGCGGGGGTGTCGACGTGCGCCAGGTCCGCCTCGATCGCCGCGCCGCGCCCGGCCAGGGACTTGCCGATCGCGTCGGCCGCCTCGGGCTCGGCGCCCCAGGCCATGCGTTCGTCGTACGGCGTCCAGTAGGTGTAGGCGATGTCCCAGCCCGAGGCCGCCAACTGGCGGGCGATCCCCGCGCCGATGCCGACGGTGCGGCCCACGCCGGTGACCAGGGCCACTTTTCCGTTGGATCTCGTGTCGACCATAGTGGCCATCATGCACGGGCCCACCGATCTTCTGCTAACTCGTTTCCTCGACGACCTCAGGCCGGCCGTACCCCTCGTCGCCTTGTGGGCGCACGGGTCGCTCGCGGCGGGCGACTACCAGCCGGGCAAGAGCGATCTCGATCTCATCGCGGTGGTCGAGACGGACGTCACCGAGGAGCAGCGGCGGCGGCTCGCCAAGCTGCACGAGAAGCTCGATCTGCCGCTCGTCGAGCACCTGCACTGCTCCTACATGCCCAGGCACCGGCTGTCCGACTTCGCGACCGAGCATGTGACCTGGGCACATCAGGAGCTGTACGAGCGGCCGGTCACGCCGGTGACCCGCCGCGAGCTGCACGCGGGCGCTCTCGAGCTGTACGGCGAGCCGCCCGCGGGACTGCTGCCGCCGGTGTCGGACCAGGAGCTGAGCGAGTTCGTCCGGACCGATCTCCGGGACTTCTGGCTGGACAAGACGCGCGGGCGGAAGCGCTGGCTGCAGGACGTCTGGGTGGATCTCGGGATGATCACCGTCGCCAGAGCCACGGTCACGCTGCGGGACGGGCGGCTGATCACCAAGCGGGAGGCCCTGGACGTGCTGGCCGAGCTGGGCGCGCCCATGAACGTGGTGGCGGACATCCGAGCCCGCAGGTACGACATGCCGCGGCCGTTCCTGAGCCGGTTCAGGCGCGGGACGCTGGCCCGGGTCTTCATCAGGGCGGCGATCAAGCGCGCCCTGGACTGACACCCACCTCCCCCTCGGAGGCACCCGCTCACCCTGATCCCGCGCGGGATAGTGTGGGCCGGGTCATATCACCAGAACCCGGGGAAGGGCGGCACATGGGGGAGATCAGAGAGTCCTATCTGGTCGCCGCGGAGTCCGCGGTGGCGCTGCTGCGCGAGCCCGCTGTGGCCGCTTCGTGGGAGAAGCCGAGCGCGCTGAACGAGTTCAGCGTCGCGGGGCTGGCCGCGCACCTGGCCCACCAGCTCGTCCGGGTGGACAACCTGCTCAACGACGGCGAGCGGCCCGGCGAGCCGGTCCCGCTGATCGAGCACTACACCAGATCGCCGTGGGTGCAGGCGGGTCTCGACCACGAGAGCAACGTGGGCATCAGGCGGGCCGGTGAGGCGGCCGCCGCCGACGGCCCGGCGGCGCTGGCCACCAAAGCCGGCGAGCTGTTCGACCGGCAGCGGGCCGAGCTGCCCGCGCAGGCCCGCGACAAGGTGGTGCACCTGCCGTGGTCGGGCTGGTCCCTGCGATTCGACGACTTCCTGCTCACCCGCCTGATCGAGCTGGTCGTGCACTCCGACGACCTGGCCGCCAGCGTGGGCGTGGAGACCCCCAAGCTGCCGGCCTCGGTCATCGATCCGGTCGTCGAGCTGCTGGCGCGGCTGGCCGTACACCGTCATGGCGCGACGGCGGTGATCCGCACGCTGAGCCGGGCCGAGCGGGCGCCCGCCACGATCAGCGCCTTCTAACCCGAGTTCTGGACCATGCGCAGGGCCGCGACCACCTCGCGGCCCGATAGCGCGCTGTCCGGGTCGACCAGCCACTGCGACAGGAACCCCGTCAGCATGGCCTGGTAGAACGTGCCGACCAGCCGCGCCCGCTCCGGGTCGGCCGCCGGGTCGATGCCGTCGAACAGCTCCGCGAGCCCGATGCGTCCCTCTTGGATGCCGGCCACGAGCTGCTGCCGGATGTCCGGCGTGTGATCGATCTGGCCCAGCAGCTCGAACTGGGTGACCCAGAGCGGCCGCAGCCGGTCGAACGACTCGATCACCCGGTCCCACGCCGCCTCGAAGCGTTGGAGAGGCGTCGCGTCGGCCTTGACGTCGGCGGTCAGCGTCGCCGCCAGGTCATCGCCCCACTCGCGCATCACCTCGAACAGCACCTCGTTCATCAGCGCTTCCTTCGATCTGAAGTGATAGCCGATGCCCGCCAGACTCACGCCGGAGGCGGTGGCGATGTCGCGCGCCGTCGTGCGCGAGTAGCCCTTCTCGATCAGGCAGCGCTTGGCCCCGGCCAGCAGATCTTCCCGGTTTCCCATGCCAGGAGTCTAACACAACCGTCTTAGAAATTAGTCCTAGACAAGCGTCTGAGACGTGTGTACCTTTCAGGGCATGACGAACATCCTGATCTCCGGCGCGAGCATCGCCGGCACCGCGACGGCTTACTGGCTGCGGCAGCACGGCTTCACCCCGACCGTGGTGGAGCGGGCGCCCTCACTCCGCGAGGGCGGCTACAAGGTCGACATCCGCGGCGTGGCACTCGACGTGATCGAGCGGATGGGCCTCCTCGACGCGGTCCGCGCGAAGAGCACCGACATGCGGATCGCGACGCACTACGACGCCAAGGGCCGGCGGATCGCGGAGATGGACGCCGACCTGTTCGGCGGGCGCGAGGGCACCGACGCCGAGATCATGCGCGGCGACCTCAACGAGCTCCTGTACGACCTGACCCGCGACGACGTCGAGTACATCTTCGACGACTCGATCACCGGCATCTCCGAGGACGGCACGGTGACCTTCGAGCGGTCGGCGCCGCGGCGGTTCGACCTGGTCGTCGGGGCCGACGGGGTGCACTCCAACACCCGCCGGCTGGCCTTCGGCGACGAGTCGGCGTTCGTCCGCGACCTCGGCTACTACATCTCGATCTGTACGGTCCCCAACCGCCTGGGCCTCGACCGCGAGGAGGCGGTCCACGCCGCCCCCGGCCGGACCGCGAACGTCTACAGCACGCGGCAGGACTCCAATGCCAAGGCGCTGTTCATGTGGTCGTCGCAGCCGCTCGCCTATGACCACCGCGACCTCGCCCAGCAGAAGGAACTGCTGGCCCAGGCCATGGCCGGGGTCGAGTGGGAGGTGCCCGAGTTGCTCGAAGCCGTACGCGGGTCGACGGACTTCTACTTCGACTCCGTCAGCCAGATCCACATGGACCGCTGGTCGACGGACCGGGTCGTGCTGGTCGGCGACGCCGCCTACTGCGCCTCACCGGCCTCGGGTCAGGGCACGAGCCTGGCCCTGGTGGGGGCGTACGTGCTGGCCGGTGAGCTGGCGTCCGGCGGCGGCGGCGTCGACGGCTACGAGCGGGAGATGCGGGGGTTCGTGGACGTCAACCAGAAGCTGGGCCCGGCCAATGTCAAGGGCATGGTGCTGCCGTCGCGCGCGGTCATCTGGTTCCAGACCAGGATGATCAGGCTGCTCCCCCACCTGCCCGGCCGCGACCGGATGATCGACCGCATCGCCGGGCCCATGGCCCGCGCCGCGACGGCCATCACACTGAAGAATTACATGGAATAAAGCATTCCGTTCTGGTAGAGTGAGAACCGAACGTTCCGTTCCGCATAAATGCCAGAAGGAGCCTGTCATGACGATCCTCGTCACCGGTGCCACCGGGACCGTCGGCCGCCTCATCGTCGACGAGCTCGCCCGGAACGGGCACCAGGTGCGTGCCCTGACCCGCGACCCGGCCAAGGCCGGCCTGCCCGAGGGTGTGGAGGTCGTCGCCGGGGACCTGGCCGTGCCGGACAGCCTCATGACCGCCTTCGAGGGCGTCGAGGCCGTGCATCTCATCAACTTCGCGGGCGACGACTACGCGCCGCTGAAGACCGGCGAGCAGCTCGTGGCGCTGGCCGCCAAGTCGGGCGTGCGCAAGGTCACCGTCCTGGGCGGGCGCGCCGACGGCCCGCTGGAGCAGGCCCTGGCCGCCAGTGAGCTGGAGTGGACGCTGCTGGCGCCGGTCGAGTTCATGTCCAACACGCTGCAATGGTGGGCTCAGACGATCAAGGCCGAAGGGGTCATCAGGGAGCCGTTCGGCGGCCGGCTCAGCGCCATGGTGCACGAGCGCGACATCGCCGCCGTGGCGGCCACCGTGCTGACGGGCGACGGCCACGCGGGCAGGACGTACACGCTGACCGGGCCCCAGGCCATCACCACCACGGAGAAGGTGCGCATCCTCAGCGAGGCCGTCGGCCAGGAGATCCGCTTCGTCGAGCTCTCCGAGGACGAGGCCCGCGCCAAGTGGCGCGCCGACGGCATGGGGCCGGAGACGATCGAGTTCCTCATCGGCGCGCTCGGCGACACCCCCGAGATCGGCTACACGGTGGTCCCGGCCGTCGAGCAGGTCACCGGCCGGGCACCGCGTTCCTTCGCCCAGTGGGCCGCCGAGCACGCCGCGGCGTTCAAGCGCTGAGCGCCGGGCAGCTCAAGCGGCTCCGCGCAGCTCAGCTCAAGCGCTGAGCTCCGCGTAGTGGCAGGCCGCCTGCGCCGCCGCGGTGGCGGGCAGGATGTCGAGCAGCTCCGACCGGCACTTGGCGTCCACGCCCGCCTCGGCCGCCTTGCCGGAGGCGAGCACCTGGCAGCGGGCGTGGAAGCGGCAGCCGCCCGGGATCCGCGTCGGGTCCGGCGGCTCGCCGGTCAGCACGATCCGCTCGGGCGACTCCGGCAGCACCGACAGCAGGGCCTGCGTGTACGGGTGCCGGGGAGCGGTCAGCACCTGCTCGACCGGGCCCGACTCGACGATCCTGCCGAGGTACATGACCGCGACCCGGTCAGCGATGTTCCAGGCCAGGCCGAGGTCGTGGGTGACGACCAGCGCCGACAGGCCCAGGTCCGCGCGGAGCTTGAGCAGCAGCGCGAGGATCTCGCCCCGCACCGAGGCGTCGAGCGAGGCCACCGGCTCGTCGGCGACCAGCACCTTGGGGTTCAGGGCCAGCGCCCCGGCGATGACCACCCGCTGGCGCTGCCCGCCCGACAGCTCGTGCGGATAGCGCAGGAAGAACCGCTCAGGAGGCCGCAGCCCGGCTCTGGACAGCGCCTCGGCCACGATCTCCCGCTCGCCGGACAGGCCGTGGATGCGCGGGCCCTCGGCGACCGCCTCGTAGACGGTGTGCCGTGGGTTCAGCGAGCCCATCGGGTCCTGAAGGACGAGCTGGACGATCTTCCGGTACGCCTTGAGCGCCTTGGAGCGGTAGTCCAGCGCCGTCCCGTCGTACACGACGGAGCCCGAGGTAGGACGTTCCAGGCCCATCAGCGTGCGCGCCAGCGTGGTCTTGCCGCAGCCGGACTCGCCGACGAGCGCCACGATCTCGCCCGCGCCGATCGACAGGTTCACCCCGTCGACCGCACGGGCCCGCCGCCCGCGCGAGGGGAACTCCACGTGCAGGTCACGGGCCTCCAGCAGGGTGTGGTGCGCCGTGTCGACGGTGTCCGAGGACGTCTCCGTCTCGATCATGAGGCCTCCTCCTTCGCCCGTACGTGCACGCAGGCGGCGGTACGTCTGTCGCCCGCGGGCCAGAGCCCGACATCGAGGGTCGCGCACTCCTCCAGCGCCACCGGGCAGCGCGGATGGAACGAGCAGCCGGTGGGCAGGTCCATCGGGTCCGGCGGATCGCCGCCGAGACCCTTGGGCGCCAGCCGCGACACCGGGTCGCCGACCGTGGGGAAGGCCGCCGCCAGTGCCCGCGTGTAGGGGTGTTTCGCCTCGTGGAACACCTCGCGCGACGGGCCGTTCTCCACGACACGGCCGGCGTACATGACCGCGAGCTGGTCGCAGACGTCGGCGAGCACCGAGAGGTCGTGCGAGATCATGACCAGCGAGATGCTCTGCTCGGCGATCAGTTCCTTGATCAAGGTCAGTACCTGGGCCTGGACCATCACATCGAGCGCGGTCGTCGGCTCGTCGGCGATGATCAGCCGCGGCGAGCAGGCCAGCGCCATCGCGATCATCACGCGCTGCCGCTGGCCGCCGGAGAGCTCGTGCGGGTAGCTGCGGGCTCGCCAGGTGGGCATCCCGACCTGCTCCAGCAGCTCCGCCACGCGCTTGCGGGCCTGCCGCGGGTCGGCCTGGCCGTGGACGAACAGGGGCTCGGCGATCTGGTCACCGATCCGTTGCACCGGGTTGAGGCCGTGCTGGGCGCCCTGGAAGACGATCGACGCCTCCGCCCAGCGGACCGCACGCAGCCGGCCCCACTTCATCGCGAGCACGTCGTCGCCGTCGAGCAGGATCCGGCCCCCGACGCGGGCGTCCCGTGGCAGCAGCCGCAGCAGTGCCATGGCCAGCGTCGACTTGCCGGATCCTGACTCGCCCGCGACACCGAGCGCGGCACCCGAGTCCAGCTTCAGCGACACTCCGCGCACGGCGGGCACCTCGCCCGAGGCGATCCGGTACGTCACCGACAGGTCGTCGAGTTCGAGCAAGCTCATGCGCCCGCCTTCCTGAGTCGCGGGTTGAGCACGGCCTCCAGCGCGCGCCCCACCAGCGTGAACGCCATGACGACGGCGAGGATGCACAGGCCGGGGATGAGGATGTACCACCACGCGCCTTTGGTGGGGGCACCGAAGTCGTAGGACGCGCGCAGCATCGTGCCCCAGGAGGTCTTGTTCGAGCTGACGCCGAGGAAGGCCAGCGTGGACTCCGTGACGATCGCGCTGGCCACCTCCAGTGTGGTGCTCGCGAGCAGCAGCGGCGCCACGTTCGGCAGCACGTGCTTGGTCGTGATGTGCCAGTGCCCGCCGCCGAGCGCCTTGGACCGCTCGATGTACGGCCTGGCCTCGACGCTCAGTGTCTGCGCCCTGATCAGCCGCGCGGTCGACGGCCAGGTCGTGACCCCGATCGCCATGATGATCGTCAAGGTGCTACCGCCCAGGATGGCCGCCAGCACCAGGGCCGTGATCAACGAGGGCAGCACCAGGAACCAGTCGGTGACCCGCATGAGCACGGCGCCGATCCAGCCGCGGAAGTGGCCGGCGGCGATGCCGACGACCATGCCGATCACGATGCTCAGCAGGGCGGCGAGGAAGCCGATGAGCAGTGACGTACGCGAGCCCCACCAGACCATCAGCAGGATGGAGCGGCCGGACTCGTCGGTGCCGAACGGATGGTCCAGGCTCGGCGCCGCCCACGGCTTGCCTGTGGCGCGCACCACGCTGGTCACGCTGTCGTCGATGAACAGCGGCGCGACCAGCGCGAGCACCACGGCGACGACGAGCAGCACCAGCCCGGCCATTCCGGCCCGCTCCTGACGGAAGCTCCCCCAGAAGCGGCTGAACGCCAGTCGTCTGCGGGACGTGGCCACCGAGCTCATGCCGACCTCACTCTCGGGTCGATGATGTGGTAGACCACGTCGGCCAGCGTGTTCATGAGGATCACCGACACGGTGATCAGCATGAACGTGCCCTGCATGAGGGTGAAGTCAGGCACTCTGATCGCCTCGTAGAACAACTGCCCGAGCCCGGGCCAGCTGTAGATGGTCTCCACGGTGACCGCGCCGCCGACCACGAAGCCGATGCGCATGAAGACCAGGGTCACCGTGGGCAGCAGCGCGTTGGGGACCGCGTGACGGCGCCGGACCTCCTCGTCGCGCAGGCCCTTGGCGCGGGCCACGTTCACGTAGTCCTGGCCGACCTCCTCCAGCAGCGACGACCGCATGACCAGCAGATATTGGGCGTAGACCACGGCCACCAGGGTCAGGCACGGCAGCACCATGTGGTTGGCCACGTCGAGCACGTAAGCGAAGCCGTCGGGCGCGTCCACGCTCTCGATGCCCCGGGTCGGGAAGAGGCCGGGAATCGGCCCGATCCCGACGCCGAACACCATGAGCAGGAGCAGCCCCAGCCAGAACGTCGGCATGGACCACAGCACCAGCGAGACGCCCGTGGAGACCCGGTCGAAGCGGCTGCCGCGCTGCCATCCGGCCCGCGCGCCCTGCCAGATCCCCAGGCTGACCGCGATGACCAGACCCCCGCCCGCGAGCAGCAGCGTCGCGGGGAATCGCTCGCCGATGAGCTCGAGGACCGGTCGCTTGTACTCGTACGACGTGCCGAGGTCGAAGTGGAGCGTCTTGCCGACGAAGTCGAAGAACTGGTCGATCAGCGACTTGTCCAGGCCGAGCCGGTGCCGTTCCAGGGCGAGCTGCGTCGGGGTCATGTTGCGGCCCTGCGCGAGGTTGCGCACGGGGTCGCCGGGCAGCAGCCGGAACACGAAGAACGTTCCGACGATCACCATGGCGATGCTGAACAACGCCCCGCCGACCTTCGACAGCGCGTACTTCAGCGTGCCGCGGTAGGCGGGGCGGTCGTCACCAGAGCCCGCCGCCTGGACGGCGGGCTCTGCCGCTTCGAGCGGAGTTGTCATTCGCGCTCGTCGGCGACGCTCTTACGCCGCCGGGTCAGGAAGAACGCGGCGAGGCCGATGACCACGACACCGCCGACCACGCCGGCGATGAGGCCGGTGTTGGAGCCGCCGTCGGCGGCGGACCCCGCGGTGGCGGTGGCCTTGACGTCCATGGCGTAGAACGGATAGCCGCTGCTGCCGCCGTAGATCAGGCCCTTGTCCTCGGGGACCGGGGTGATGCTGGTGATCCGGTCCTTGCGGTAGCCCTCAAGGTCGTTCGGGTAGTAGATGGCGATCACCGGAGCGTCGGTGTAGAGGCGCTCCTGCATCTTCTTGATGATCTCGACGCGCTTGGGCCGGTCGAGCTCCTTGAGCTGCTCCTGGTAGAGCTTCTCGAAGGTCGGGTCGCAGTAGAACGACTCGGTGCCGCCGCCCTCGCCCGTCGCGGTGGGCCTGCGGCTGCACAGGTGCGTGGCCAGGACCTCTTCGGGGTCGGGGTTGACCGACCAGCCGCTGATCGCGATGTCGAACAGCCCCGTGACGCCCGTCTCCTCACCGAACTTGCTGGAGTCGAGCTTCACCGTGGTCAGCGTGACGCCGATCTCCTTGAAGAAGCCCGTCAGGTATTCGGCGAGCTTGTCCTCGATCGGGGTGTCGGTGTGGATGCTGAAGCGGAACTCCAGCTTCTTCTTGCCGTCGGGCATCGTACGGACGCCGTCGGCGCCCTTCTTGTAACCCGCGTCGTCGAGGATCTTGTTGGCCTTGGCGACGTCGTAGGTGATCTTCTGGTCGCCCGTGGCCTCCCAGAAGAATTCCTTGTACAACGGCGGGATGATCGAGCCGTCGGCGGGCTTGGCCAGGCCGCCCTGCACCTCGTCGGCCAGCTTCTGCTTGTCGATCGCGTAGTGCAGTGCGGTGCGCACCTTCGGGTCCTGCAGCGCGGGGTGACCGTCGCCGACGGGCTTGTTGTCCGTGGTGGTGGCGCCGTGGTTGATCTCCAGGTACGCGGCGCGGCGGCCCTGCGTGTTCCACTGCTCGATGTTGGGGTCGCCCTTGATCGACTCGAAGTCCGGCGGCGTCATGCGGCCGATCAGGTCGACGTCACCCTTCTTCAGGCCCGCGATGGCGGCCTGCGGGTTGTCGTAGAAGATGAACTGCAGTTCGTCGATCTTGGGCTTGCCCAGCCAGTAGTTGGGGTTGGCCTTGAGCTTGACGTACTGGTCCTTCTTGTGCTCGACCGCGATGTACGGCCCGCTCCCCACGGCCGGGTAGACGTCGGCCTCGTACTTGGCGATGTCGGTGACCTTCTCCCAGACATGCTTGGGCATGATCGGGATCGGGTTCTCCAGCATGGACGCCTGCGGAGCCTTGGTCTTGATGACCAGGTCCTGGCCGTTGGCCGTGACGCTCTCGAAGTTCTCGACGGCCGGGCCGTTGGCGGTCTTGGCCGCCTCGTCGGTCATGACCTTGTTGAACGTCCAGGCCGCGTCCTCGGCCGTGATCGGCTGACCGTCGGACCACTTGGCGCTGCGGATCTTGAACGTCCACGTGAGCCCGTCGGGCGCGGTCGTCCACGACTCGGCCAGGTCCGGGCTGGGCTTCAGCGTCTTGGGGTCGGGCACGGTCAGGAAGCTGTAGATCTCACGCTGGACCGCCGACGAGACCAGCCTGACCGCCAGGAAGGGGTTCATCGAGTCAATCGACTGTGTCGCGCCGATGCGGACGATCTTCTTCCCCGCTGCCGGTTCCGCAGCTTGGGCCGCCTGGCCCTGACCTGCAACTAATACCGCTACGCCCAGCAGAGCCAGGCGTGCGAACCATTTCCTCATTGTGCCTCACCTTCAGGCGGGGGTTTCCTGTGTAGAGAAAGGCACACCATACGAACACTGCGTGTCAACGAGTGCCGGAAAATTGTTTCACCTTCGTTTCCTTGGGCGGTGTAAATTTTCAGGCGAGCTCAAGGACCGTCCCGTCGCTCACACTCAGGCGGCGATCGACGTGAACGGCGTCGAGCATCCGCCGGTCGTGGGTGACCAGCAGCAGCGTGCCCGGGTAGCTCGACAGGGCCGACTCCAGTTGCTCGATCGCGGGAAGATCGAGATGGTTCGTCGGTTCGTCAAGCACCAGCAGATTAACGCCTCTGGCCTGCAACAAGGCCAGTGCCGCGCGGGTACGCTCGCCGGGCGACAGCGTGTCGGCGGCCCGCAGCACGTGCGCGGCCCGCAGCCCGAACTTCGCCAGCAGCGTCCGCACCTCGGCGGGCGGCAGCTCCGGCGTCTGCGCGACGAACGCGTCGAGCAGCGGTTCCTCGCCCTCGAACAGCCCTCTGACCTGGTCCACCTCGCCGACCACCACGCCGGGGCCGAGCGTGGCGTGCCCCTCGTCGAGCGGGGTGCGCCCGAGCAGCGCGGCCAGCAACGTCGTCTTGCCCGCGCCGTTGGACCCGGTGATCGCCACCCGCTCGGCCCAGCCGATCTCCAGATCGACCGGCCCGAGCGTGAACGCGCCCCGCCTGACCACCGCGCCGCGCAGCGTGGCCACCACCGCGCCGGAACGGGGCGCGGCGGCGATCTCCATCCGCAGCTCCCACTCCTTGCGCGGCTCCTCGACCACCTCGAGGCGCTCAATGAGCTTCTCCGACTGGCGGGCCTTGCCGGCCTGCTTCTCTGTTGTCTCTATGCGGGTGTTGCGGCCGATCTTGTCGTTGTCGGTCGCCTTGCGCCGGGCGTTCCTGACGCCCTTTTCCATCCAGGACCGCTGCGTCCTGGCCCGGGACTCCAACTGGGCGCGGGTGTCGGCGTACTCCTCGAACCGCTCGCGGGCATGCCTCCTGGCCACCTCGCGCTCGTCCAGATAGGCCTGGTAGCCGCCCCCGTACAGCCGGATCTGCTGCTGGGCCAGGTCGAGCTCCAGCACCTTGGTGACGGTCCTGGCCAGGAACTCACGGTCGTGACTGACCACCACCGTGCCGGCCCTCAGGCCGTGGACGAAGCCCTCCAGCCGGTCGAGCCCGTCAAGGTCGAGGTCGTTGGTCGGCTCGTCGAGCAGGAACAGGTCATAGCGGCTGAGCAGCAGCGAGGCCAGCCCCGCGCGGGCCGCCTGGCCACCGGACAGCGAGGTCATGGGCTGCTCCAGGTCCACCGGCAGCCCGATCTCCGCCGCCCGCTCCTCCAGATCGGCGCCGCCGAGCGCGAGCCAGCGCTCCAGTGCGACGCTGTAGTCGTCGTCGGCGCCCGGCCGCTCGTCGACCAGGCCCTGGGTGGCCTCGTCGAGCTCCCGCTGCGCCCGCTCGACGCCGGTGCGCCTGGCCAGGAACCGCCCGACCGTCTCGCCGGGGCGGCGCTCCGGCTCCTGCGGCAGATGGCCGACCGTGGCCGTGGCCGGGCTGAGGCGTACCGAACCCTCCTCGGGCCGGTCGAGCCCGGCCAGCAGGCGCAGCAGCGTGGACTTGCCCGCGCCGTTGGCCCCCACGAGCCCGATGACGTCGCCGGGGGCCACCACCAGGTCGAGGCCCGAGAACAGGACCCGCTCGCCGTGCCCCGCCGCGAGGTCCTTCACCACCATCGTCGCGCTCATGTAAGCCGATGCTACTAACGTGAGCGGGATGTCTCGCTGGCCCGTACTCGCCGCCGCCGTTGTCACCGTCGTGGCCGGGCTGGGGGTGCGGCTGCTGTGGGACGGCCCGTTCGCCAAATACGCGGGCGACGCGCTCTACACGGTCCTGATCTACCTGCTCATCGTGCTCGTCCTGCCGCGCGTCCGGCCGCTGCGGGCCGCGCTGGGGGCGGCCGGGCTGAGCTGGGCGATCGAGTTCGCCCAGCTCTGGGAGATCCCGCCGCTGCTCCGGCCGCTGCTGGGCAGCACCTTCAACGCGCCCGACCTGTTCTGGTACGCCGTGGGGGCCGCGATCTCGTATGCGGTGCATATGCGGTTCGCCGATTAGTCTGGCCGGATGCGGGTGGGCTGGCGGTTACTCCTGGTCGGTGCGGCCGTTGCCGGGATCGTCTGCACCTGGGTGTCGATCCGTACGCCGTGGGTGTACTTCACCGTCCAGAGCAACCTCATCCTGGCGCTCTACTACGGCTGGCGGCTGCTGGGCCGCGAGACGTCGGCGACCATCAAGGGCGCGGTCACGCTCTACCTGGTGATCACCGGCCTGGTCGCGCACTTCACGCTGGGGCACGGCGCGAACCCGCTGCCACTGCTCGCGGGCGGCACCAGGCAGATCGGCAACTTCCTGCTGCACTACGTCACACCGGTCATGGCGCTGACCGACTGGCTGGCCTTCGACCGGGATCGGCGCCCGCGCTGGGCCGACCCGCTCATCTGGCTCGCCTTCCCCCTGGTGTACGGGGCGTTCGTGCTGCTGCGGGCTCCCACGTTGCCGGTGACCATGTCGCGGCGCTACGTCTACCCGTTCCTGGACGTGGACCGGCTCGGATGGAGCGGTTTCACGCTGGCCGGACTGGCGCTGGCCGGTACGTTCGTCGCCATGGGCTACCTGCTGGTCGGCCTGCACCGGTTCGCCGCGCTCGACCGCAGGAAGCCCGGCACGGCGATCCCGGACAGCCGTATTTAGGTAAAGAACGGTCCTTACCAGCTCGAAACTCCGCTGTAACGCCTTGCCTGTGAGATGGAAATGGTCTAGACCTAGACCAAATACCCAGAGAGTCCCCTCCTTCACATACCCCCCAGGGAGACCTCAATGACCACAGAAGAGGATTCCAAGCGCCTCGCCGAACTCGGTTACAAGCAGGAACTGGCGAGGACCTGGAGCGGTTTCTCCAACTTCGCCATCTCCTTCTCCATCATCTCGATCCTCGCCGGCTGCTTCACCACCTTCGGCCAGGCCTGGAACAACGGCGGCCCCATCGCCATCTCGTGGGGCTGGCCGCTGATCTCCGTGTTCATCCTGATCATCGGTCTCTGTATGTCGGAGCTGGTCTCCGCGTACCCGACGGCGGGCGGCATCTACTGGTGGGCCGCCACCATGGGCAAGCCGATCCACGGCTGGTTCACCGGCTGGCTCAACCTCATCGGCCTCATCGCGGTCACCGCGTCGGTCGACTACGGCTGCGCCACGTTCCTGAACATCACCATCAACCGGCTCACCGGCGGCGGCTGGGATGCCTCGCTCGGGAACGCGTTCCTGCTGTTCGTGATCATTCTGGTGCTCCACGCGCTGATCAACATCTACAGCCACCGGCTCATCTCGCTGCTGCAGAACGTCTCGGTCTGGTGGCACGTGGCGGGTGCCGCGATCGTGGTGGCGATCCTGATCTTCGCCCCGACCCACCACCAGACGCTCGGCTTCGTCTTCACCGACACCATCAACAACTCCGGCTTCGGCAACGGTGAGGGCGGCATACCGTTCTGGTTCTACGTGCTGCCGCTGGGCTTCCTGCTCACGCAGTACACGATCACCGGCTTCGACGCCTGCGCGCACGTGTCGGAGGAGACGCAGGGCGCCTCCACGGCGGCGGCCCGCGGGCTCTGGCAGTCGATCTTCTACTCGGCGATCGGCGGCTGGGTCCTGCTGCTGGCGTTCCTGTTCGCCGCGACGAACGTGGACGAGATCAACAAGCAGGGCGGCTTCGTGGGCGCCATCTTCGAGACCGCGCTCTCCTCACCGCTGGCCACCGCGATCTTCGCGATCTCCACAATCGGCCAGTTCTTCTGCGGGATGAGCTGCGTGACCTCGATGTCGCGGATGACCTACGCGTTCTCGCGAGACGGTGCCATCCCGGGCTGGCGGCTGTGGTCCAAGGTCGACCGCAACCGCACGCCGGTCAACGCCATCATCGCGGGCTGTGTGGTGGCCGCGCTGATCACGCTGCCCGCGCTCTGGGCGCCGGCGGGCTCGACCACTCCGGTGGCCTTCCTCGCCGTGGTGTCGATCGCGGTCATCGGGCTCTATCTGGCGTTCCTCATCCCCATCTGGCTGCGGCTGCGGATGGGCGACAAGTTCCGGCCCGGCCCGTGGACGCTTGGCCGGAAATATCGGGCCATGTGTTGGATCGCCTGCATCGAGATCGTGATCATCTCGATCTACTTCATCATGCCGATCAAGCCCTCGGCGATCCCGGGCAACGAGAAGTTCACCTGGACGGACGTGAACTACGCGCCGGTCCTGGTCGGGGTCGTACTGATCGGCATCGCCCTGTGGTGGAAGCTGTCGGCCAAACACTGGTTCACCGGGCCACGCAGGACGGTCGACGAACTGCCCACGCCTTAGGACGCCTCGAAAGCCGTGGCCACGGCCGAGCGGACGGTCTCCATCGACGTGGCCTCGAGCTCTCTCTTGAGAGAGGTCATGTCCACGTCGGGCATGCCGCAGGCGACGGCCCAGTGCCACGGCTCCAGGTCGCCGTCGACGTTGAGCGCGAAGCCGTGGCTGGTGACGCCACGGCTCTGCCTCATGCCGATGGACACGACCTTGCGCCCCGTCTCGGACGTCCAGACGCCGGTCAGCAACTCCGACCCGGGCGGGGTGTCGCGGCGCTCCGCGGGCAGGCCCAGCGCGCCCAGCGCCGCGACCAGCCGGAGCTCCACCTCCCGCACGTAGTCGACGATGCCCTCCTCCTCGCCCAGCTTGACGATGAGGTAGCCGACGAGCTGGCCGGGGCCGTGGTAGGTGAGCTGGCCCCCGCGGCCGGTCTCGACCACGGGGATGCCGCGCGACGGGTCGGGCAGGTGGGTCACCGGTGTGCGGCGGCCGATCGTGTAGACCGGCGGGTGGCTCAGCAGCCAGAGCGTGTCCGGGCGCTCGTCCCGTTGGCGCTCACCGACGAGGTCGGTCATGCGCTCCATCGCCTTGTCGTAATCGACGAGCTCATCCTGGACGAGTGTCAGCGGCCTTGCCCTCATGCGTTCCAGGATAGGTCGCCCTAGTAGCGCTTCGGCTCCTCGGGGACGAGGATCCACATGGCCACGTAGACCACCCAGAGCGGGCCTGGGATGAGCGACAGCAGCAGCCAGAGGATCCGGACGAGGGTGGGAGACCAGCCCAACTTGTCGGCGAGACCGCCGCAGACGCCGGCCAGGATTCTGTGCTCTCGTGAGCGGTACATCGTGTTCCTCCGTTGGTTGCACCTACTTGAGAAACGGATAGTCAGGCAGGAGATATCCCACTAGGAACCCCGAGAAAACCCTGAGAGGGTCAGCCACTCGTGCGCCTGGGCGAGATGTCGGCTGGTCAGACCCTCTCTGGGATCAACATGAATGAGCAGGAAATCATCGAGACCCTGAGTGCCCCTGAGGTATTCCTCGTCCTCCAGCCACACCTGGTCGTCGAACCACACGAACGGCCTGCGCTCGACATAGGCCGCCACATGCGGCGTCTTGAACATCTCGCCGTACAGACTGCCATGGTCCGGCCCCATGGGTATGACGGGCAGCTCGGGCAGGCCGATCCGGGGCCCGATCCACTCGTTGGCGTGCTGTTCCCAGGTCGTCGCCCAGACCAGCTCGGCACCGGTGACCAGGGCCAGCTCCAGCAGCCTGGTGCCATGCCTGGGGTTGAGGTGCACGGTGTAGGCCTCCTCGCCGACCTTGCACTCGTACCGGCGGAAGTCGGGTGTGGGCCGCCTGAACGGGTTGAGCACACCGTCGACGTCCAGCAGCAGCAACGGTCTCATCGGACGGCCCGATGCTGCTGCGGGCTGACGCCGCGCACCCGCTTGAAGGCCGCGCTGAGCGCGAACGGGCTGCCATAGCCGACCTGCCTGGCCACCGAGCCGATCGTCGTGTCGGGCTCGCGCAGCAGGTCGGCGGCCAGAGCCAGCCGCCAGCCGGTCAGGAACGCCATGGGCGGCTCGCCGACCAGCTCGGTGAAGCGCCTGGCCAGCGAGGCCCGCGAGACGCCCACCTGCGCGGCCAGCGTGGCGACCGTCCACGGGTGGGCCGGGTTGTTCTGCAGCATCCGCATCGCCCGGCCGACCACCGGATCGCTCTGGGCCCGATACCAGGCCGGCGCCTCGTGGGTGGCGAACCAGGACCGCAGCACGGAGATGAGCAGCAGGTCGAGCAGCCGGTCGAGGACCGCTCCCTGCCCCGGCTGGTCCTTGACGATCTCGGTGGCCAGCAGCGGGAGGAGCGGGTCGCCCCGCTGGACCAGCAGCGTGGGCAGCGCCTCCAGCAGCCGCCTGCTCACCTCCCCCTCCATGTGGTAAGTGCAGGTGATCATCACGGTGCCGCCGTCCGTGGCGTTGCCCCAGGTGCGTACGCCCAGGTCCAGCTCCTGGTAGAGGGACTGTCCGTCGATCGTGGCGCAGCGCTGGCCGGGGTGGATGACGACCTGCGGCGGCGTGGCGGGGTCGTCGGCCACCGTGTACGGCTTGGGCCCGCGCACGATCACCACCTCCCCGGGGCGCAGCATGGTGAGGTCACCGTCGTCGGGCACCACCCACGCCTGCCCGCGCACCATCACCACCACGGTGAGCGGCGCCTCGTCCTGAATCCGCAACGACC
The DNA here is from genome assembly GCF_018603905.1 of Nonomuraea sp. NEAU-A123. Lineage (GTDB taxonomy): Bacteria > Actinomycetota > Actinomycetes > Streptosporangiales > Streptosporangiaceae > Nonomuraea. The sequence continues at coordinate 21,236 of NZ_JAHFZZ010000038.1, read as the reverse complement.
AAGGCGGATCGAGGATGGAGCGGAGCATGAAGGCGCCCCTCGCCCGCGGACCGTCGAGTAGAGCGGCAAGCTGGTCCATGGGTTAGACGATCGCATATGGGATTGCGCTTCTCAACGATGGAGAGTCTCAGCCTTTGGCGGCTTACTGGAGCCATGACAACTTTGGTGCTGGGCGGCACGGGCAAGACCGGCCGCCGCGTGGCTCACCGACTCACCGTTCTCGACCATCCGTGGCGGATCGGCTCACGCTCCGCAAGACCGCCCTTCGACTGGACCGACCGGTCGACGTGGGCGCCGGCGTTGGACGGCGTCGACTCCGTGTACGTGACCTACTATCCCGACCTCGCCTTCCCCGGGGCGCTCGACAACGTTCAGGCGTTCGTCTCGCTCGCCGTGGCGGGCGGCGTCGGGCGGCTGGTCCTGCTGTCCGGCCGGGGCGAGCCGATGGCCGAGGCGAGCGAGCGGGTCGTCCAGACGTCGGGGGCCGACTGGACGATCGTCCGGTGCAGTTGGTTCATGCAGAACTTCAGCGAGGGCTACCTGCTGGACGCCGTGCTCGACGGGGTCATCGCGCTGCCGATCGCGGACGTCGCCGAGCCGTTCGTGGACGTGGACGACATCGCCGACGTCGTGGTGGCGGCGCTGACCCGGGACGGCCACACCGGCAAGCTGTACGAGCTGACCGGGCCGAGGCTGCTCACGTTCACGGACGTGGCCGCCGAGCTGTCCAAGGCCACGGGCCGGGACATCTCCTACGTGCCGGTGACGGCCGACCAGTTCGCGGCGGGGGCCCGCGAGCAGGGCGTGCCCGAGGACGAGATCGAGGGGCTCAACGGGCTGTTCGCCGAGGTGCTCGACGGCCGCAACGCGCACCTGGCCGACGGCGTACGCCAGGCGCTCGGCCGACCCGCCCGGGACTTCTCCGACTACGCCGCCGCGAACGCGTCGACCTGGACCGTGCGCTAATTAGCGCACCACCTTGGCCGGGTCCCAGCCTGGGCCGGGCACGGAGGCCAGCAGCAGGCGCGTGTAGGGGTGCTCGGGCTCGGACAGCACCCGCTCGACCGGGCCCCGCTCCACGACCACCCCCCGGTGCAGCACCAGCGTCTCGTCGCACAGATGCCTGACGACGGCCAGGTCATGGCTGACGAACAGCAGGGCCACGCCCGAGTCGCGGCGTACCTGGGCCAGCAGCTCCAGGATCTGGGCCTGGATGGAGACGTCGAGCGCGGCCACGGCCTCGTCGAGCACGAGCACCGACGGCTCGACCGCGAGGGCCCTGGCGATCGCGAGGCGCTGCCGCTGGCCGCCGCTCAGTTGGTGCGGGCGCGCGCCGGCCTCGCGGCTGCCGAGGCCCACCTGGTCGAGGAGTTCGGTGGCGCGGCCGACCGGCTTGCCGTGCAGGCGGAGCGAGGTGTGCAGGCATTCGGTCGCGGTCAGCCGGGGGTCCAGCGAGAGGTAGGGATCCTGGAAGACCATCTGGATCTCGCGGGCCCTGCGCAGCCTGACCGCCTTGCCGCGCTCCTTCGGGCCGCGGGCGCGCCCGGCCACGGTGATCGTGCCGGAGTCGGGGGTGACCAGGCCGACCAGCATGCGGGCGATCGTCGTCTTGCCGGAGCCGGACTCGCCGACCAGGCCGAGCGAGCCGCCCGGCGGCAGCTCGAAGGAGACCTCGTCGGCCGCCACGGTGCTCTGGAAGGACTTGCAGAGCTTCTGTACGACCAGCATCGAGTCTGGTACGGCCGGCATCAGGCCTCCACGAGGCGGCAGGCGGCCGAGCCGCCCGCGACGGTCAGGGGGTGCGGCTGCCAGGTGTCGCACTCGGCGCTCGCGTGCGGGCAGCGCGGCGCGAACGGGCACCCGGTGAACGCGTCGTCGAGCGACGGCGGCCGCCCGGGGATGGGGCGGATCGGGCGCGGGTCGCCGAGCTCGGGCGTGCAGGCGAGCAGCCCGGCGGTGTACGGATGCCGCGGATCGGCGAACAGCTCCTTGGCCGGCCGGGACTCCACCACCGTCCCCGCGTACAGCACGTGCACCCGGTCACAGTAGGCGGCGGCCAGGTGCAGGTCGTGCGTGATGAACAGCATGCCGAGCTCCCGTTCGGCCTGGATACGGCGGAGCAGGGCGAGCGTCTCGGCCTGGGTGGTGACGTCGAGCGCACTGGTCGCCTCGTCGGCCAGGAGCAGCGCCGGATCGGCGGCCAGCGCGGCGGCGATGACCACACGCTGGAGCATGCCGCCGGACAGCTCGTGCGGGTACTGACGGACGCAGAGCTCGGGGTCGCGCATGCCGACGGCGGCCAGCAGCTCCAGCGCCCGTGCCCGCGCCTCGGCCTTGGGCCGGCCCAGGGTGTGCACCATGCGTTCGGTGAGGAAGTCGCCGATCCGGCGTACCGGATTGAGCGACGAGCGCGGATCCTGGTAGATCATCGACACCTGCGAGGCACGCAGGTCTCTGAGCGCGGCGGGGCTCATCGAGAGCACGTCGACGCCCGAGACCAGCACCCGTCCCGACGCCGTCGCCCCCTGCGGCAGCAGGCGCAGCACCGCGCGGGCGATCGTGGACTTGCCCGAGCCGGACTCGCCGACCAGGCCGACGACCTCGCCCTTGCCGACGCTCAGCGACACCTCGCGCAGGATCGGCCGCCGGCCGCCCGCCTCGATCGTGAGGTCCTCCACGGAGAGCAGCATCAGGTTCCCCTCACGCCCATGCGGTCGGCGAGCCGTACGCCGATCACGTTGAACGACACGACCACCAAGGCGATGGCCGCACCGGGCACCAGCACGGGCAGGAAGGCGCCCTGGACGATCGCCGGCTGCCCCTCCTTGACCATGAGGCCCCAGTCGGACGACGGCGGCTGTGCGCCGAACCCCAGGAAGCTCAGCGTGGCCAGGCTCATCAGCCCCTCGCCGAACAGCACCACGAGGTAGCCGACGATCGAGCGGGCCATGTTCGGCACCAGGTGGCGCACGCAGATGGCCAGTCCGCCCATGCCCTGCACCCGATAGGAGTCGATGTACGGCTTGCCGCACTCGGCCAGCGCGACGCTCCTGGTGTACTTGGCGATGGTCGGCGCGTAGGCCAGGCCCAGCGCGATGACCGCCGTGGTCATGCCGTTGCCGAAGACCGCCACGATCAGCACCACGAACAGCAGCCCGGGGAAGGCGTACATCACGTCGGTCACCCTGGACACCACGGCGTCGACCCAGCCCCGGTGCCAGGCCGCCAGCGTGCCCAGGGCGACACCGAGGGCCGAGGCGATGGCCAGCAGCAGGAGCGGCCCGACCAGCGAGGTGCGGGCGCCGTACAGGATCCGGGTGAACAGGTCGCGGCCCGACTGGTCGGCGCCGAGCAGGTGCTCGGGCGAGACCGGCGCGAGCGAGGCGGCGAAGTCGACCGCGTCCGGCTCGAACGGCGTGACCAGCGGCGCGCACACCGCGGCGACCACGACCAGGGCGAGGAAGGCGGCGGCGAGCAGGTAACCGAGCGGCCGGGCGGGCCGCGGGGACAGGGTTGCCACTGCGGTCATGTGCTCCTCCTTGCTCGGGGGTCGATCAGCGGCTGGACCAGCTCCACCAGCGTGGTCACCAGGATGTAGGCGGTGACCATGAGCAGCAGCACCGCCTGCGTCACGGGGAAGTCGTGCGTGTTGATCGCGTTGACCAGCAGCGAGCCGATGCCGCTGAGGCCGAACGCGGTCTCCACGGTCACCGTGCCGGCGAGCATGCCGGCCGTCACCAGCCCGCACATGGTCACGATCGGGCCGAGCGCGCCGCGGAACACGTGCCTGACCACGATCAGCCGCTCGGCCAGCCCGGAGGCGCGGGCGACGGTCACGTGGTCGAGCTCGCGCTGCTCGACCATGGCCTGCCTGGTGACCCGGCTGATGATCGCGAGCGCGCCGAGCGCCAGCGTCACGGCGGGCAGGGTCAGGTGCCAGAGCGAGCCGCCGCCCATGACCGGGAACCAGCCGAGCCGGACGCCGAACAGCGAGATCAGCACGGTGGCCACCACGAACGGCGGCACGGAGGTGGCGAACGTCGTGCCCGCCACCACCGCCGCGTCGGTCCGCCCGCCGCGTACCGCCGCCAGCACGCCCAGCGCGATGCCGAACACCACGAACAGCACGGCCGCGTAGGCGACCAGCCCGAGCGTGCTCGGCAGCCGCGCCGCCAGCAGGTCGCCCACCTGGTCGTTGTACTGCGTCGACCGCCCCAGGTCGCCGGTCACGGCGTCGCCGAGCCAGCGCCCGAACTGGACGAGGAACGGGTCGTCCAGGTGGTATTGGGCGCGGACGGCCGCCAGATATTCGGGCGTCAGGTTCTCCTTGCCGCCCGCCAGGAACGTCACCGGGTCACCGGGCGCCGCGTACGACGCCCCGAAGATGACGAACGAGGTGACCAGCAGCGTCGCGAGTACGCCCGCCAGCTTGCGGATCACGGTCAGCCCTTGGCACCGAGATCGGCGGCCCACGGGTAGCCCATGTAGACCTGGGAGGCGGGCGGCCCCGTCACCTTGCCGCCGAGCACGACCGCGGACGGCACCTCGACGAGCGAGATCCACACCATGTCGGCGGTGAACCGCCGCTGCAGCTCGATGACGTCCTTGGCGCGCTGGGCGTCGTCGGTGCCCGCCAGCGCCTTCGCGACGAGCGCGTCGTAGTCGGGCGAGCTGAAGCCGACCCAGTTGTTGGCCGAGCCCGTCAGCCCGTTGTCGTAGAAGCCGATCGGGTCGGACTTGGTGATGTACCAGTCGTCGGGCACCAGGTCGACCTGGGCGCGCAGCGACTTGTCGGTGTAGAAGCTGCCGAACTCCGACGGCGGCACGGTCTTGATCTGCGCGGTGAGCCCGATCTTCTTGGCCGCGTCGACCACCGCGTTGGCGATCACCGTACGGGCCTCGTCCCCGTTGGTGGCCACCACGATCGGCTCCTTGGGCGTGCCGGCCTCCTGCACGAGCTTCTTGGCCTCGTTGAGCGACGGCGTCTCGGGCGCGCCCGGCAGTTGGTCATAGGCCGTCTGGAAGGCCTGCTTCTCGTACGACCAGGCGCCCGCGCCCACCGGCACCTTCCACGGCCTGGCCAGCCCGGCGAACCCGGACTTGGCGATGCCCGCCCGGTCCACCGCCAGCGACAGCGCCCGGCGGATCTTCGGGTCCTTCATCACGCCACGATCGGTGGGCAGCAGCACGAACACCCGCGTGGTGGGCCCATAGGCGACGCTGACCGCCTGGTTGCCCTGCAGCGCGACAGCAGGGCCGGTTTCGGAGAGGTACGCGCCGTCGGCCGCGCCGGTCGTCAGGCTGTTGACCAGCGCGGTGTCGGCGGCCCACTTGAAGGTCACCGTCTTGGTGAGCGGCTTGACGTCCTTGTTCCAGTAGGAGGCATAGCGCTCGATGGACAGCTCGGTGCCCGACTTCCAGTCCTTCACCAGGTATGGCCCGCTACAGGCGTCCTCGTGGCCCGGTGTGCCGTACTCCTTGCCGAGCTTGTCGACGATCTCCTTGTTCAGGACGATGCCACCGCCGCCCGCCATGGCCTGGACGAACAGCGCGTTCGGCTTCTTGAACGCGATCGTGACCTTGCCCTCGCCGGACTTGGTGATCGAGTCGACGTCCTCGAACTCGTCGGACTCGTCCATGCCCTCGCCCGCGTGCCGCTTCAGGCTCCACACGACGTCGTCGGCGGTGACCGGCGAGCCGTCGTGGAAGGTGGCGTCCTTGCGCAGGGTCAGCACCATGGTCTTCGGGTCGGGCTGCTCGATCTTCTCGGCCAGCCACGGCTTGACCGTCATGTCGGGCTGCGTCTGCATGAGCCGTTCGCAGACGTTGGCCATGACCGTGCGGTTGCTGGTGTTGCCGTCGATGTCCATGTCCAGCGTGCCGGGCTCCTCGTCGAGCAGCCAGGTGGCCGAGTCGAGGGCGCCCGTCGCCTTGGCCGTCTGGTTGACCAGGGTGAGCTTGGCCGGGTCGGGCGCCTTGGTGGTGGCGGCCGGGCCGCCGCACGCGGCGGTGAGCCCGATCAGACCGGCCAGGGCGAGTGTCTTCTTCACAACGTCTCTTCTCCGTGCGGTCCGTCGTAGAGGTTCCAGGGCACGAGTTCGTACTCGTGGTCGCAGGGCGTGCCGGCCGCGATCAAGTAGTCGCCCGTGGTGAGGTCGACGCAGCTCGACAGCAGGGTGGCCCACCGGTTCACGGGGGGCCGGGTCTCGTCCGGGTGGGTGCAGAGCGACTCGGGGTAGCCGAGGTGGTCGGACATGGCGTGCCTGATCAGCTTGCGGGCCTCATCACTGCCGGAGGCGTCCCGTACGGCCCGCAGCCCGCCCTCCGCGCGCGGCACCCGGAACAGCGAGTCGGCCGAGCCGGGGCGATAGGTGGCGGCGAGCTGGGGCGGCATGAACGCCTGGTAGTGGTTGCCGTGCACGAGCAGCCCGTCGGTGGGATACATCCAGCCGACCGGGCCCGGCGTGGTCTCCAGGTCGATCGCGAAGCCGTCGCGATGGGTGATCAGCGCGTTGCTGGCGATGTGGGCCCGCGATTTGGTCAGTGCCTCCAGTGCCGTGTTGAGGTCGGCGCTGTCGAGGACCCGGCGTCTGATCAGCGTCTGCGGCACGCCGATCGCGTCGTCGAAGCGCCCGCCGAGCCCGTTGGCGTTGAGCGCGATGCCCGCCGAGTTGGCCCCCTGCCGCCCGACCTGACCCGCCTCGACATGCATGATCACCGTGGGCTTCCCCGGCTGGACCACCCTGAGCACCATGAGCGTGTCGGACACGCCGTCGCGCCAGTCCCAGTTCTGGCCGGCGTAGACGTGGCCGTCGCCGGACGCCTGCTCCAGCAGGGCGAAGGAGGTGCACCCGTCGGGCTCCATGGAGTTGAACGTGGTGTCGTAGATGATCTCCCCGCGGGCGTTCAGCGCGACGACGTCGAGGAAGCCCAGGCCGGCGCCCTCGGCGACGCCCTCCATCTCCTCGACCAGGTCGGGGGCGAACGCCTTGCTCGGCTCCACCCAGCGCGCCGCCCGCTGCGTCACCTGCTCCCAGACCAGGCCGCTGGAGTGGCCGAACGCCTCGGTGTAGTAGGCCAGCGCGCGGTGGATCCGGTCGCGGGCCTGCTCGCCGTACTGGCGGCCGCGTTCTCGCGGACCACCGGCGATCTCGACGACGGGCAGGGAAGTGAGGCTCAATGGTTCTCCTTGGACCGGCCGATTGCCTGTAACGTTTGTTTCAGCAAGGCAACGAGTCTGTAGCGGTCGTTTCCAAGCAAGAGTAATGAGCGCTACACGGGAGTCAAGAGTCGTAATGGAAAATTCACACAGCCCGATCGAGCAGCTCAGGAGCGCGGTCAAGCAGCTCTGGGACGAGCTGTCGCCCGCCGAGCGAGCCGTGTGCCAGTTTCTGGTCTCCGCCGCGCCCGAGCAGATCCTCTTCTCCAGCGCGCAGGAGCTGGGCACGGCCTCCGGCACGAGCAACGCCACCGTGATCCGCACCATGCAGCGGCTCGGCTTCGGCGGGCTGCCGGGGCTCAAGCGGGCGCTGGCCGGCGAGTTCACCTCGGCGGTCGCGCCCGACGTACGCCTGCGGCAGCGCATCAGCCATGTGGGCCACGACCTTTCGGCGATCTGGACCAGGGTCTTCGACGAGGCCCGCGAGCGCGTCGACCACTGCCGGCGGCTCTATGACGCCGAGGCGTTCCAGCGCGCGATCGAGGTGATGGCCCACGCGAGCTCGGTGCTCGTCTACGGCGCGGGCGCCTCCGAGCCGTCGGCGCGCTACTTCGCGCTCAAGCTGGGCCGCCGCGGCCACCGCGCCCGCGCGGTCTCCGCCACCGGCTTCGCGCTGGCCGACGACCTGCTCTCGCTCCAGCACGGCGAGGCCGTCGTCATCTTCCAGCCCGCCCGCAAGCTCAGGGAGCTCACGGTCCTGATCGACCGGGCGCACGCGGTGGGCGCCGGCGTGATCCTCATCTCGGACGACCTGGGCGGCACCTTCGCCGACCGGGTCGACGCCGTGCTGGCCGCCCCCCACACCCCCACCGGCATCAGCGCAGAGCCGCTGACCGGCATCATCGTGGCCGACGCGTTGCTGCTGGCGCTCGACTCGGTCGACGAGACCCGCTCCGTCGAGCACTCCCACCAGCTGACCGCCCTCCGCGAGCAACTGCTCGGCCCGCGGATCCGCTAGCCTCGCCTCGTCACTTACGCGGGCGCAGGAAAGGTGAAGTCGTGATCGGCTGGCTCGAAGCGGTGGTGCTGGGGCTCATTCAGGGCCTTACAGAGTTCCTGCCGATCTCTTCCAGCGCCCATATCCGGGTGGTCTCCGCGTTCTTCGGCTGGCCGGATCCGGGCGCCGCGTTCACGGCGGTGATCCAGCTCGGCACCGAGACCGCCGTGCTGATCTACTTCAGGAAAGAGATCTGGGAGATCATCTCCACCTGGACCCGCGCCCTGTGGACACCGGCCCTGCGCAGCCACTACGCGGCCCGCATGGGCTGGTACGTGATCGTCGGCTCCCTGCCCATCGGCGTCCTGGGCATCGCGTTCAAGGACCAGATCGAGACGGTCTTCCGCGACCTGCGCCTGGTGGGCACCACACTGATCGTCTTCGCCCTCATCCTCTGGTTCGCCGACCACACCGCCCGCAACAAGCTCACGCTGGAGAAGCACCTGAGCTTCACGCACGCCATCGTGTACGGCTTCGCGCAGGCGCTGGCGCTGATCCCCGGCGTCTCCCGCTCCGGTGGCACGATCACGGCGGGCCTGCTGCTCGACTACCGGCGCGAGGACGCCGCCAAATACTCCTTCCTGCTGGCCATCCCCGCGGTCCTGTCGTCCGGCCTGCTGGAGGTCGCCCAGATCGGCAATGGTCAGGCCCCCGCCTGGGGCCCGACCATCGTGGCGACGGTCATCTCGTTCTTCGTCGGCTACGCCGCGGTGGCCTGGTTCCTGAAATACATCGGCAGCCACCGCTTCACCGCCTTCGTCATCTACCGCATCCTGCTGGGCCTGTTCGTCATCCTCGCGGTCACGATCGGCTGGATTCCCGCCCAGGGCTGACGGGCGCGCTCTCGCTCGGCGCGTCGGCCGGCTCCGACCGATAGGTCACCAGCGTGAACAGCAGCGCCAGCAGCCCGAGCCCGGTGGCCAGCACGACGACGCCCGTCCGGCCGTACCCGTCGAGCGCCAGGCCGCCGGTGATGCCCGCCACGAACAACCCGACGTACTGCGCCGACGCCAGTAGCCCGAGCCCGATCGGCACGTTGTGCGGCACGGCCGCGACGGTCCTGTACTGCTGCGCCGGCCCGACCAGCCAGCCGAGCGCGCCCCAGCAGAACGCCCACACCAGGGCGACGGGCAGCGCGAGGTTCGCGACCGGGATGAGCGCCATGAGCACCGTCGAGGCGCCTATGCCGATCAGCACCATCCGCCGCGGCCCGTACGCGTCGGTGAAGCGCCCACCGACCTGGTTGCCCACGATCCCACCGATCCCCCACGCCCACAGCACGGCGGGCAGCGGCAGGTCGAACAGCGAGCCGATGTAGGTGTAGGCGGCGAACGCGGCGGCGAACATCAGCAGCTGCGTCGTCAGCACCGCCAAGACGCGCCGGTCGGCCAGCGGGGCGAACCGATCGGCCAGCCGTCGCGTGGTCTCGATCATCACGTCGGGCACCACGGCGGCCACCCCGGCGAACCCGAGCACACCGAGCACGACCACCAGCCAGATCGTGGCCCGCCAACTCGACGCGGAGCCGAGCCAGGTGCCCAGCGGCACCCCGATCGCCGAGGAGACGGTCAGGCCGCCCATCACCAGCGCGAGCGCGCGACCACGCCGTTCCGGCGAGGTCAGCGCGGTGGCGACGCCGGAGGCGGTCGGCGTGAACATCGCCGCACCGGCCGCGGCGACCACGCGGGTGGCCATCACCAGCGGGTACGTGGGCGCCAGCGCGGTCAACGTGTTGCCCAGCACGAACACCCCCAGCGCGATCAGCAGCACCCGCCTGCGCGACAGCCGGGCGGTCAGGGCGGCGAGCGGCGGCGACAGCAACGCGTAGGCCAGCGCGAACACCGTCATCAACTGACCGGCCGCCGACGGCGAGATATCAAGGTCACGGGAGATGGGCGACAGCAGCCCGGCGGTGACGAACATGCCGGTGCCGACGGCGAAGTTCCCGAGCGCGAGGGGGTAGAGCCTACTGCTCACTGGATCTCCTTTAGTTGGATGCCCATCAAACTGACGCATAGTTGGATTGTTGTCAAACAATAAGACGGAGGTAAGGTCGGACCATGCGCCTGCTCCCACATCCGGCCACCGAGGACATCCAGCTCACCGAGGTGTTGCGCGCGCTGTCCGATCCCGTACGCATGGAGATCGTCATCCGGCTCGCCCTCCGCGGCGAGATGACGTGCACCACCGCGGGCGACGACCTCGGCGTCCACAAGTCGACCGCCTCGCACCACTACCGGGCGCTGCGCGAGGCCGGGGTGATCATGTCGAAGCAGGAGGGGCGGCTGAAGTACATCAGCCTGCGGCGCGCCGACCTCGACGCCCGCTTCCCCGGCCTGCTCGACTCGATCCTGTCGGCGGCCCATGTCCCGGTCTGACAGACGGCTGGGCTCTCCGGCTGATGGGCTGCCCATCCGGCATGTCCTGCCCGAGCTGCTCGGGGTGCTCGATCGCGCCGGCGCGGCCGTCCTGACCTCCCCACCCGGCACGGGCAAGACCACCGTCGTGCCGCTCGCGCTGGCGGAGGCCGGGCTACGCGTGCTGGTGGCGGAGCCGCGACGACTGGCCGTACGAGCCGCCGCCAAGCGGATGGGCGTCAGCTACACCATCCGCGGCGAGCGGCACACCGGCGCGAACCCCATGGTGGAGGTCGTCACCACCGGCGTACTCCTCCAGCGCCTCCAGCGCGACCAGGAACTGCCCGGCGTGGACGTGGTGATGCTCGACGAATGCCACGAACGCCACCTCGACGCCGACACCGCCCTCGCCTTCCTGCTCGACGTACGGGACACACTCCGCCCCGACCTACGCATCCTCGCCGCCTCGGCCACCGCGGACGCCGCCCCATGGTCCCGCCTCCTCGGCAACGCCCCGATCGTCCGCGCCTCGGGCGCGACCCACCCCGTAGAGATCGTGTGGACCCCACCGCTACGCCCAACGGCCCCACCCCACGGCCTCCGAGTCGACCCCGCCCTGCTCTCTCACGTCGCCCAGGTCGTACACCAAGCACTGGCGGAACAGGACGGCGACATCCTGTGCTTCCTCCCCGGCACGGGCGAAATCGCCAGAGTGGCCGCGATGCTCGGCACCGGAACGTCCAACGGCGGGATGCCTGGTGGCGTCGAGGTGCTTCAGGTGCACGGCCAGGCGCCGGCCCGGGTCCAGGACGCGGTGCTGTCACCCGGGTCGGCGCGCCGGGTGGTGCTGGCCACGTCGGTGGCGGAGTCGAGCCTGACCGTGCCCGGAGTGCGGGTGGTGGTGGACTCGGGCCTGGCCAGAGAGCCGCGCACCGATCACGCACGCGGGCTCGGCTCGCTCACCACCGTACGAGTCTCGAAGGCCTCAGCCGACCAGCGTGCCGGACGAGCCGGACGAGAGGCCCCCGGCACGGTGTACCGATGCTGGACAGCCGCGGAACACGAGCGCCTCGCCGACCACGCCCGGCCGGAGATCGCGCTGGCGGACCTCACGGGATTCGCCCTCCAGGCCGCCTGCTGGGGCACCCCCGACGCCTCCGGCCTCGCCCTCCTGGACCCACCCCCACCCGCCGCGATGACCGCCGCCACCCGCACCCTCCACACCCTGGGCGCCCTGGAACCGGCCCCCAACACCTCCGCCCACCCGCCCCCGTACGCGCTGAGCGACAACACCGACACCGGGACCGATGGGGCGACGGATGACGGAACCGATCAGGCGCCAAGCGACGGGGCCGATCGGGTGACATGGCGCGTGACCGAGCGAGGACGGCGAATGGCGCTCGTCGGCGTACACCCGCGCCTGGCCAGAGCACTCCTCGACCTCGGGCCGCGGGCAGCCGAGGTGGTGGCGCTCCTGTCCGACCAGCTCCCACGGGAGGCAGGTGACGACCTCGTAGAGATCTGGCGCTCGGCCCGCCACAGCCGCGACGGCTTCACCGCCCGCTGGCGCCAGGAGGTCCGCCGCCTCACCAGAAGCACCCCCCAAGCCCGGCCGGATGTGCGGGACATGACCGACGATGCGCTGGCCGGGCTGGCGGTGGCGTTGGCGTTTCCCGAGCGGGTGGCGCGGCGGCGTGGCGGCGGCTACCTGATGGCGTCCGGCACTCAGGCCCAGCTGGCCGAGGGGTCGCGGCTTGGCGAGGCGAAGTGGCTGGCCGTGGCGGTGGCGGACCGTCCCACCGGGTCAGCGTCGGCGCGGATTCGTCAGGCCGTGGTGATCGACGAGGAGACCGCCAGGCTGGCGCTCCCGGTCACCACCGAGGAGGAGATCGCGTGGCGGACCCCGCCGGGCGAGCGCCGCGGCGACGTGTCCGCCCGCGTGGTCGAGCGGCTCGGCGCGATCGAGCTCTCCTCCGCCCCGCTCAAGAACGCCGACGTGCGCGCGGCCATCCTGTACGGCCTGCGCACCGAAGACGTGCTGACCTGGACCAAGGAGGCCACCGCGCTCAGGGACCGCCTGGCGTTCTGCCATCGCGAGCTCGGCGACCCGTGGCCCCCGATGGACGACCTGACCGCCCTGGCCGAACGCTGGCTGGAGCCGGAACTCTCCCGAGCCCGTCGCCGCGCCGACCTGGAGCGCATCGACGTGGCCACCGCCCTGAAGCGGCTGATCCCGTGGAACCGTCGACTGGACGAGGTGGCGCCCGAGCGCATCGCGGTGCCGACCGGCTCCCGCGTCCGCGTGGACTATTCGGGCGAGCAGCCGGTGCTGGCGGTCAAGCTGCAGGAGCTGTTCGGCTGGACGGAGACACCGAGGATCGCCGGCGTACCGCTGCTCGTACACCTACTCTCCCCCGCCGGCCGCCCGGTGGCGGTCACCGCGGACCTCGCGTCGTTCTGGCGCGACGGCTACCGCGCGGTCCGCGCGGAACTCCGCGGACGCTACCCCAGACACCCCTGGCCGGAGGACCCACTGACAGCGGCCCCCACCCGCCGCGCAAACCCGAGATGACCCACGCCCCCGAACGACGGGCGAGCCGGGTGAGATGGAGTGCGAGATGACCGATGATCGGCTGCTTGAGGCGGTGCGTAACAACGCCGAGTGGTGTGACGCGGTATGCCGCTCGCACGGATCGCCCGGCACCTTCGGCGCGCTGAGCTGGACCCACCCCGGCGTCACCCCGCCCTACTACCCCGACGCCATCACCCTCACCCCGGACGCGACGTGGGCCGACCTGCTGGACGGGGTCGCGGGCAAGGAGAGCGCCTCCGTCAAGGACAGTTTCGCCGCGATCCGGCCGCCCGGGTGGGACCTGCTGTTCGAGGCCGAGTGGATCCACCGCCCCGCCCCCGCGAAGACCGGCGCGGCCATCGCCACCGCGGCAACCGGTGACGTCATCGACTGGGAGGTGGTCCGCGACCCCGGCACGCTCCGTGACTGGGAGCGCGCCTGCTTCCCCGGGCAGAACACCAACCTGTTCCGGCCGCCGTTGCTGCGTGCGGCCACCATGCTGGCGGGCCGGATCGGCGGCGACATCGTGTGCGGGGCCGCGCTCAACACGAGCGGCGGTGTCGTAGGTGTGTCGAACGTGTTCGCCTCCGGCTGCGACCTGGACGCCGCCTGGTCGGGCACGGTGGCGCTGGCGGCCGAGCTGTTCCCCGGCCGCCCGCTGGTCGGCTACGAGACCGACCCGGCCCCCGCGTCCCGGCACGGCTTCACCCCGATCGGCCCGCTCCGCGTGTGGCTGAAGGCGTGACCCCACACGCGCCGACCCGGCCCACAGACGCCGCCTCAGAGCACGTCACCGCGCAGCACCACACCCGACCTCACAACACGTCGTCCACCGTCGGGTTCGTCAGCACCTCGACCGTCTCCACCCCCACCCCCACATCCTTGAACCCGCTGGATGTGGCAATGCAGACCACCGGCCCGTCAAAGTCCCGCCCCAGCCTGCGATAGGCCGCCAGCCCCGCGGCCCCCGACACCTCCTGCCACAGCCCCCGAGCCGCGAGCGCCCGCTGCGCCGCCCGCATCTCGTCATCGGTGACCAGCAGCGCCTCGCCGCCGCTGTCGCGCACCACCCGTACGCCCCGGTGCCCGCCCACGGAGCAGCCGATGCTGTACGCCTCGGTGTGCTGGAGCGAGACGATCGCGGCCGGCGCGCCCGTGGCGACGGCCCGGGCGATGGGACCGCCCGCGATGGCCTCGCAGGAGAACATGCGCGGCGTCGTGCCCGCCAGCCCCAGCCGGCGCAGCTCGGTGAATCCCTTCCACACGCCATAGAGCAGCTCCGCGTAGCCCGTCGGCGCGAACACCGCCGCGGGCACCCCGCCGAGCTGCAGGAACAGCTCGTAAGCGATCGTCTTGTAGCCCTCGGGCCCGAACGGGTGCCCGGTGTGGGTGACGGTCAGGTTGCTGACCGGGTGGTAGCCGAGCCGGTCCACGATCTCGCGCATCAGCGGCCAGCGCGCCTCGACCGGCACGGCCAGCACCTTGGCCCCGTACGACCGGACGAACGAGTGGACGGCGGGCGGCGCGTCGGCCGAGGCGAGCACGATCGCGGGCAGGCCGGCGCGGGCGGCGTACGCGGCGGCCGAGGCGCCGTGGTTGCCCGACGAGGCCACCACCACGCCGGGCGCCCCCGCACCCAGCGCCGCGCTGACCGTGATCCGGTTGAGCCGGTCCTTGTGCGACCAGGTGGGATTGCGCGACTCATCCTTGACGTACACGCCTTCCAGCGGGATCAGCGGCGTGCCGCCCTCGCCCAGCGTGGGCGCGTGCAGCGGCGGCAGCAGCGGTGACCAGCGGGCGAGGTCGGGGCCCGGCTCCTGCTCGAACAGGCTCGCGCCGACCCGCGCGTAGTCGTAGTCGACCTCGACCGGGTAGGCCAGCGAGGCGGTGCTCGTCGTCGGGCAGCCACGGGTCAGCGGCGGCCACAGCGGATACGTGATCGAGGGATCGCCCAGGGAACGCTGGCCCGAGGCGAGAGATGGTCCGTTCACGCCGCCCAAGCCTAAACGCGCTATCATCGTGATATCACTTCGATAGCTAGGAGTCGGAATGGAAAGACGCGCTTTCCGCCTGAACGGTTTCCTCGTCCTGCTCGTCCTGCTGGTGCTCGCCGCGATCGCGGCCGTGGTGTCGCCGACGGTTCTGGGCCCCGCCTGGGTCGTCGTCTTCGTGCTGGCCGCCAGCGGGTTCACCGTGGTCAACCCCAACGAGGCGAAGGTGGTGCAGTTCTTCGGCCGCTACATCGGCACGGTCGAGGAGGCGGGCTTCACGTGGGTGCTGCCGTTCAGCAACAAGAGCAAGGTCACGCTCAGGGTTCGCAACTTCGAGACGGCCAAGCTCAAGGTCAACGACGCCGACGGCAACCCGGTCGAGATCGCCGCGGTGGTCGTCTACAAGGTGAGCGACGCGGCCAAGGCCAAGTTCTCGGTGGACGACTATGAGAACTACATCGCGATCCAGTCGGAGGCCGCGGTGCGCCACCTGGCCACCACCCACCCGTACGACTCGCACGACCCCGGGCGCACGAGCCTGCGCGACGGTGCGGAGGTGGCCACCGAGCTCACCGCCGAGCTGCGCGACCGCACCGAGCTGGCCGGGATCGAGGTCCTGGAGGCCCGCATCACGCACCTCGCGTACGCCCCGGAGATCGCCCAGGCCATGCTGGTCCGCCAGCAGGCCGGGCAGGTCGTGGCCGCCCGCACCCGGATCGTCGAGGGCGCGGTGGGCATGGTTCACCTCGCGCTCGACCGGCTGGCCGCCGAGGGGGTGGTCGAGCTGGACGAGGAGCGCAAGGCGCAGATGGTCTCCAACCTCCTGGTCGTCCTCTGCGGTGACCGGGCGATCCAGCCGGTGGTGAACACCGGCAGCCTGTATGCCTGAGCGTAAGAAGCTCCTGCTGCGCCTCGACCCGGCCGTCTACGACGCGATCGCCAAGTGGGCGGCCGACGATCTCCGCAGCGTCAACGCGCAGATCGAGTACGCGTTGCGGCTCGCGCTGAAGCAGGCGGGCCGGGAGCCTCGCAAGGAAGAGTGAAAACCCGCACACTTTAGGCATGTTGTGGGCAGGCAGGTCCGCCATCGAGATAGCGACAGCCGTACGTCAAGGTGAGGTGACGGCCGCGGCCGTCGTCGAGGAGCATCTTCACGCGATCGCCGAGCGCGATCCGGGAGTCGGGGCGTTCCGCCTGGTCAGGGAGCGGGCCGTGGACGAGGCGCGGGCCCTGCAGCAGCGCCGCGACCTCGCGGAGTTGCCGCTCGCCGGCGTGCCCGTGGCGGTGAAGGACAATCTGGAGGTCGCGGGCGAGGCCACGCGCGGCGGATCCGCCGTGACGGCGGACACGCCCGCGCCCAAGGACCACGAGACGGTCGGCCGGCTGCGGGCGGCCGGCGCGGTGATCATCGGGCTGACCAACCTGCCCGAGCTGGGCCTGGTCGCCTTCGGTGACAGCGCCTACGGCATCGTACGCAACCCCTGGAACCTCGCCCGTACGGCCGGCGGCTCGTCGGCGGGCAGCGCCGCGGCGGTGTCGGCCGGGATGGTGCCGGTGGCGCTGGGCAACGACGGGATGGGCTCGCTGCGCATCCCTGGCGCGTGCTGCGGGGTGTTCGCCATCAAACCGGGCACGGGCCTCGTCCCTCCGCCGACGGAGGATTGGGGCGGCCTCACTGAGAACGGCCCGCTGGCCAGGAACGTGCCGGACCTGGCGCTGATGCTCTCCATCCTGGCCGCCGACCAGGGCCTGGCTGAGGCGTGGCGGGGCGGCACGCGGGTGGAGCCCCGGCCGTCCCTGCTCCGCTCGGTCTGGGCCGACGACGACGAGGTGTGGGCCGCCCAGCCGCCGCCCGACAGCCCGGAGCCCTTCGACCTGCGTGTGGCCTACGCTCCGCAGCCACTGCCGGTCGGCCTGCCGATGGACCGGGAGTTCCAGGCGGCGGTGCGCGCGGCGGCCGAGACGCTCAGGGTCGCCGGGCACACGATCGTCGAGCACGACCGCCGCCTGCCGGCCGCGCTGGGCCCCGCCACGATCGCCACCTGGCTGACCCGTGCGTCGAGAGCGGCCGCCGACCTCGACCGGAGTCGCCTGGAACGCCGCACCCGCGGGCTCGCCCGCGCGGGCCGTGTGCTCCAGGCGCTCAGGCTGGACGGCGAGCGGGGCCGTGCCCGCTGGCACGGCTATGGTGCCGACCAGTGGTTCGGCGACGCCGACGTGCTGATCACGCCGACGCTGGCCGCGATCCCGCCGAAGGCCGACCGCTGGGGCGATCGCGGCTTCGCGCGCAACCTGCTGGCCAACATCAGGTACGCACCCGCCACGGGCGCCTGGAACATGTGCGGCTGGCCCGCGCTCACCGTCCCCATCGCCACGCACTCCAGCGGCCTGCCGATCGGCGTCCAGCTCATCGCCCCACCCGGCGGCGAACCGCAACTGCTTGGCCTGGCCGCCCAGCTCTCGGCCGCACACCCACCGGTCCGCCCACGGGGCTACTCGAACTGACTGTGCCCGACGCTCAGTCGAAGTCGGGCAGCCGACGGCGAGCGTGGTCGATGAACGCCCGCGCGGCGGGGCCCGACGACCCCGTGGACCGCCAGACGAGCGCCATCCGGCCGCGCATGCCCGGCTCGGTGATCTCCAGTACGTGCAGTTCGTCGCGCGCGGCGGCGACCGCCGACTCGGGCAGCACGGCCAGGCCGAGCCCCTTGGCCGCGAGTTGCCCCAGCACGTACGGCTCACTGGCCTCGAAGGCGACGTGTGCCGTGACCCCGGCGGCGGCGCACGCCTCGTCGAGGGCGGCCCGCAGACCGGTGCCGTGCGGCAGGCAGATCAGCGCCCGGTCCGCCAGCTCGGACAGCGTGATGGCGGGCTCCCCCACCAGGTCGTGGCCGAGGCCGACGGCGGCCACCAGCGCCTGGTCGAGCACCACCTGCGCGTCGAGCCCCGCCGGCACGCTCGATCCGATGCCCATGAGCCCGAGGTCCATCCGTCCCGCCCGCACCGCCTCGATCAGGCTCTCGGGGTCGGTCTCCCGGAGCGAGATCTCCACGGCCGGATGCCGCTCGTGGAACTCGGCCAGCAGCCCGGGCAGGTCGAGCACGGAGGGCGCGGAGACGGCGCCCATCACGACGTGCCCGCGCAGCAGCCCGGTGATCTCGTCGACGACCAGCCGGGTGGCGGCGACCGCCGCGAGCGCGGCCCGCGCGTAGGGCAGCACGGCCTTGCCGACCTCGGTGAGGCGCACCTGCCGCGCGGAGCGGTCGAACAGCGGCTGGCCCAGCTCCCGCTCCAGTTGCCGGATCTGCGCGCTCACCCCGGGCTGGGCCACATGGAGCCGGGCTGCGGCCCGGGTGAAGCCGGACTCCTCGGTCACGGCCACGAAGTATTCAAGCTGCCGAAGCTCCATAAGCAAGCATGCTAGCAGCCAGACAATCCATATCTTTGACTTCTGGATGAGACGCACACAGGCTGGAACCATGGACATGGTGAAGGGCCCGGTGTTCCGACCGGGTGATGAGGGATATGACAGCGAACGCGCCGGTTTCCAGGCACTCGCCCGCCACCGGCCGGACGTGATCGTCGGCGTGACGGACGCCGCCGACGTGCGCGCGGCCGTGGCCCACGCGGCGGCGAAAGGGCTGCCCGTGGCCGTACAGGCCACCGGGCACGGCATGCCGATCGCGGCCGACGGCGGCCTGCTCATCAGCACGCGCAGGATGACCGGCGTGCGGATCGACCCCGAGGCGGCGACGGCTCGGATCGAGGCCGGGGTGCGCTGGGAGCGGGTCATCGAGGAGGCGGCCCGCCACGGGCTGGCCCCGCTGTCCGGCTCGGCCCCGTCCGTCGGCGCAGTGTCGTACACGCTCGGCGGCGGGCTGGGGCTCATGGCGCGCCGCTACGGGTACGCCGTCGACCAGGTACGCGCCGTCGAGGTGGTCACCGCCGACGGCGAGTTCAGGGAGGTGACGGCCGCGACGGAGCCGGACCTGTTCTGGGCGCTGCTCGGCGGGCGGGGCAACTTCGGGGTGGTCACGGCGCTGGAGATCGGACTGGTCCCGGTGGCCGGACTGTACGGGGGCGGCCTGTTCTTCGATCTCGCCACCGGCGTGGTGAAGGGCTGGGCCGAGTGGACACAGGGGCTGCCCGAGGAGATGACCTCGTCCGTCGCGGTGATCCCGTTCCCCGATGCCCCGCAGGTGCCCGAGGTGTTCCGCGGGCGCCGCGTCGCCCACGTGCGGATCGCGTACACCGGCGGTCCGCAGGAGGGCGAGCGCCTGCTGGAGCCGCTGCGCGCGATCGGCCCCCGGCTCGTGGACTCGGTGAAGGAGCTGCCCTACACCGAGTCGGGCAGCATCCACAACGACCCGGCCGAGCCGATGGCCTACTACGCCACCCACTCGCTGCTGCGCGAGCTCCCCGCGCGGGCCGTGGACGCGCTGCTGGCGGCCGAGCGCGCCATTCTGGAGATCAGGCACATGGGTGGCGCGCTGGCCAAGCCGGGCCTCGGGCCCGTGGTCAACTCCGACGCCGAATACCAGGTCGGTGTCCTCTCCCGGCTCGCGCCGGGCGGCGACCCCGGCGAGGTGCGCCCGCTCCACCAGCAGGTCCGCGAGGCGCTGTCGCCGTGGGCCACCGGAGGCCGCAGCCTGAACTTCCTGTACGGCGAGAACACCACGCCCGACCAGGTGCGCCTGGCCTACGACCCGGACGACTACCGGCGGCTCGCGGCGCTGAAGGCCGTGTGGGATGCCGGCAACCTGTTCCGGCTCAACGCCAACATCCCACCGGCCTGACGGTCAGGCTCCCATCGGGTGCCAGACCGTCTTGGTCTCCAGGAACCGCGTCATGCGGGTGAGAGCCGGCGCCGCCCGCCAGTCCTCGTCCGACGGGCGCAGGACCCGCTTGAGGTTCTCCGCCGCCGCCTGCTCGCAGGTCAGCGCCAGGTCGGCGTCGGACACACCGGTCAGGTCCAGGCCGTTGACGTCCATGTGGGCCGCCAGCCAGGGCGCGAGCTCCCGCTGGTGACCCGTGAGGACGTTGACGACGCCGCCCGGCAGGTCCGAGGTGGCCAGCACCTCCGCCAGCGTGATCGACGGCAGCGGTGTCCTCTCGGCGGCGATCACCACGCAGGTGTTGCCCGTGACGATCACCGGCGCGACCACTGAGATCAGCCCCATCAGCGGGTCCTCGGGCGCGACGACCGCGACGACCCCCGTGGGCTCCGGTGAGGAGAGGTTGAAGTACGGGCCGGCGACCGGGTTGGCCGTGCCGTGCACGGAGGCGATCTTGTCGGACCAGCCCGCGTACCAGACCAGCCGGTCGACCGTGGCGTCCACGGCCTCCAGCGCCGCCTTCTTGCCGCCGCCCAGTTCCTCGGCGAACTGCGCGCGGCGGCCCTCCAGCATCTCGGCGATCCGGTAGAGGATCTGGCCCCGGTTGTAGGCCGTGGCGCCCGACCAGCCGGGGAACGCCTTGCGTGCCGCCACCACGGCGTCACGGACGTCCTTGCGCGAGGCCCGCGACGCGTTGGCGAGGAAGTCGCCCTTGGGCGAGGTCACGGCGTAGGACCTCCCGCTCTCGGAGCGCGGGAACGCCCCGCCGATGTACAGCTTGTAGGTCTTGCGAACGGCCAACCTACTCATCGCCGCGCCCCCTCCACATGGTCTCCTCCGACAGTTGGACCGGCGCGAAGACCTGACCGCACCGGCTCACGCCGCAGCGGTGGGCGTACCAGCCAGTGCGTACGGGCCGGCCCGCGCGGGCGAAGGCGTGGCCCCGAGTGGCCTGCTCCCGGCGTTCACCCCGGCGGGAACGGCGGTGCTCACACATCAAGGTAGGCCTCCAACCCGAGGAGGCCGCCTTCGCGGCCGTACCCGGACTCCTTGTACCCGCCGAACGGGGCGGTCGGGTCGAACCGGTTGAACGTGTTGGCCCAGACCACGCCGGCCCTGAGCTTGTCGGCCATCCACAGGATGCGCGACCCCTTCTCCGTCCACACCCCCGCCGACAGCCCGTACGGCGTGTTGTTGGCCTTCTCGACGGCCTCGGCCGGGGTGCGGAAGGTCAGCACCGACAGCACCGGCCCGAAGATCTCCTC
>NZ_JAHFZZ010000037.1 GCF_018603905.1 Nonomuraea sp. NEAU-A123 | reverse complement strand
CGTACACACTCCCGCCGCTCCTGCTCCGCAGGCGTGTACCCACCCCTTTGCCCGTACCGCATACCTCGGTCGTACCGCACCAAAAGCGATCCGTCACGAGGCTAAGACTCTACGCATTCAATCTGTGTACGTAGGCTTTGCAAGCAGTCGAAGAGCTGACCAGCCTGCACGCTCGGTCCACGCCGCAGCCGCACACAGCGCTAACCTCGGTCGCGGTCGTGATACGTAATAGCGGCCTGATCGGGCGGCCTTGGGCTACGTGTGGCCGCCCGACAGAATCGGCGTCGATCGCGGCGAAGTCCGTGGCGGTCTGGAACGGGGGCTCGAACTGCCTCGCCTCGGCGCGGTAACGATAGACGATGTGGACGGATGAGGCCGTGAAGGCGAACGTGGTCCGCACGGGCGTGGTAACCAGCTGCATAGCCTCAGCCGCGGGCGGGTGTGCGGAAGACCTGGCGGCCATGCCAGCCGATGTGGTCTTGCTCAACTGCGTCCAGGCCCGACTGCGGCACCCGTACCGGGCGTCCTGCCAGGATCAGGACCATATCGCGGGACGCCTGCGACCGTCCCACAAACCTGGCCGAGACCGCGATAGTCCGCTCTGCGGTCAGTCCGAGGACGCCCTTGTCGAACAGCTTGTGGTGGATCGCGCACAGGCACAGCCCGTTGGCCAGATCGTCGGGGCCGTCGAAGGCCCACCAACGCACGTGCGCCGCGTCCAAGCCAACCACCGCACCGTCCAGCCAGCCGTCGTAGGAGCAGAATGCGCAGCAGTACTCGTAGGCCATGAGCACCTGGTCGCGAAAGCCCGCGCCACGGCGTACGACCGGCGGCTTCCTGATCTCTCCACCGGTTTCCAGCGTCTCCAGATCCAGGCCAGCCAGCAGGCACAGGTCTGCCTGAAGAGACGGGGCAAAGTTGGCGTCGAGGAGGTAGCGGGCCATCCGGGCTAACAGTCCGGGCTCCTCCGACAGCGCACGGGCCAGGTCAGGGTGGAGGCGGCCGCTGGCCTGGCTGTCGCGCAACCGACCCAGCTCTGGGCCCGGGCTGCCTGGGCCGTGACGGGTATCGACCAGCCAGAGGCCGTCGCTCGTCAGGTGATGGAACGGGTAGCCGGGGCTGGTGTCGCGGGGTGGGCCGTACTCCTTGAGCAGTTTCTTGAGCTCGGCCTCCGCGGCGCTGAACGGGATGGGCCTGTTGCCGTTCCGCTGGAAGTGACCCAGGACGTACAGGAGGAGGAGCGGCTTGTGCGGTGCCCGCTCGCCACCTCTGGTCCAGCGCCGGATCTCGGCGACCCGCTCGATCCAGTCCACGATCGGCCAGTGTAGGGCGATCTTCCGGTCGCGTCAGAACAGACGGTCGTTGACGTTCGGATCTCGCCGCAGCCGGCCACACCCTATAGTGCCGAGGTGACCGATCTTCAGCCGGGCATCTACCAACATCTGATCACCCGTGAGGTTGACGCCCTGCTGCAAGCGATACCCGATCGCGAGCTAATCGACCGGCGGTCATTGGACATCGCCGACTCCCACGAGACGCTGGCCCGGCATCTGGCCGCGCTCACCCGTCGTGCACTGCGTTCCGTACGGGGCGAAAACGACGCTATTCGGCTGGGCCGGCAGGTGGAGATCGTCAACCGAATCGCTGACCTCATCGGCGATCTGGTGCCTGAGGCTGCCGCGCCCGAGGAACTCGTGGAGGCCGCCGAGGAACTGCTGGGCATCGCCAGGAGCCGGGACGCGGCTGGCCAAGTACGGTTTCCCGCACGTCCAGTGGTTCCCCTCACAGGTAGCGCGTTGCTGGTCAACGGCAGAGGGCAGCCGGAGATTGGCCATGAGCTCAAGCGCGAGCTGGCCTCCGCCGACCGCGTGGATCTGCTGTGCGCGTTTGTGAAGTGGAACGGCGTACGGGTACTCGCAGAGGCGATCGAAGAGTTCCTCACGCGCGGCGACCAGCTGAGAGTGGTGACCACCACCTATATCGGCGCCACCGACCGCCTCGCGCTGGACCGACTGGCCGCCATGGGCGCCGAGATCCGCGTCTCCTACGACACCCGGATGACCAGGCTGCATGCGAAGGCCTGGCTGTTTCATCGGGCTAGCGGCTTGTCCACCGCCTATGTGGGCTCCTCCAACCTGTCGCAAACTGCCCTCAGCCATGGGCTCGAGTGGAACGTACGGCTCGCCCAGGCCGAACAACCCCACCTGATCGATACTTTCACCGCCACTTTCGACGACTACTGGGGTGATCCGTCGTTCGAGCCCTACGATCCGGCACAGGACGCCGAGCGGCTCGACCGCGCCCTGTCTGCTGAGCGGGCTGGCGGCCGCACGATCGTGCTCGACTTTGCGCACGTCGACGTCCGCCCTTACTCCTACCAGCAGGAGATCCTCGACGAGCTCGCCGCTGAACGGCAGATCCACGACCGCTGGCGGAACCTGGTCGTCATGGCCACGGGCACCGGCAAGACCGTGGTCGCCGCATTGGACTACCGGCGTCTGCGTGCGGCTGGGCAGGCGGAGTCGCTGCTGTTCGTCGCGCACCGTGCGGAAATCCTGCGGCAGAGTCTGCTCACCTTCCGGCAGGTGATGCGGGATGAGACGTTCGGCGAGTTGTACGTCGACGGCGCCCGTCCCGAGGAGTGGCGGCACGTGTTCGCCTCGATCCAGACGCTGCACGCCAACCCGCTGCCGGACCCGGACGCATTCGACATGGTGATCGTGGACGAGTTCCACCATGCCGAAGCCTCCACATACCGGCACCTGCTGTCTGCGGCGCGGCCGAAGGTACTCCTGGGGCTGACCGCGACACCCGAACGCGCTGACGGCCAGGACATCAAACACTGGTTCGGCGGCCGGATCGCTGCCGAGTTGCGCTTGTGGGAGGCGCTTGAGCGCGGGCTCCTGGCCCCGTTTCAGTATTTCGGCGTCCACGACGGTACTGACCTGCGTGAGGTCGGCTGGCGCCGGGGCCAGGGTTATGACATGGGCCAGCTATCGGGGGTCTACACGGGTAACGACCGCCGCGTTGCCGTGGTGCTGGAGACGCTACACCGCAAGATCGGCGATGTTGGGCGGATGCGGGCCATCGGCTTCTGCGTAAGCATCGAGCACGCCCGCTTCATGGCCGACCGCTTCACCCGAGCCGGGCTTCCCTCGGTGGCTGTCACCGCGCAGAGTTCGGCAAGCGAACGTTCCCAGGCGCTACGAGATCTGAGAGACCGCCGGGTCAACGCGGTGTTCACCGTTGATCTCTTCAACGAGGGCGTCGACGTTCCGGAGATCGACACTGTGCTCTTCCTGCGCCCCACCGACAGCGCCACTGTCTTCCTACAGCAGCTCGGGCGTGGCCTGCGGCTGGCCGACGACAAGCCGTGCCTCACCGTGCTCGACTTCGTCGGCCATCAGCACAAGCAGTTCCGCTTCGACCGGCGGTATCGAGCCCTCACCGGCGCCAGCCGTACCGGAATCGCACGGGAGATCGAGCAGGGGTTTCCGACGCTGCCCGCCGGCTGCGTGATCGACCTGGACCGTGATGTGCGCCGGTTGGTCCTCGAGAACGTCCGGCAAGCGCTCAGCCTGAATTGGCGAGATCTGGCGCGCGAGCTTCGCGAACTCGGTGATGTCAGTATGTCCGGATTCCTACAGGAGACCGGGCTGGATGTAGAAGATCTCTACCGACGCCGTCAGGGCTGGGCCTCCCTGCGGCATACCGCGGGTCTCGAAGCTGCGCCCCCTGACCAAGGGCTCGGGCGGGCTTTCGGCAGAATGCTGCATATTGACGACGTGGAGCGTCTCGCCTTCTTAGGCGAGGTGCTGGCCGGCCGAACTCCACAGTCACCGCGCGAGCTACGCCTCATGGCCATGCTGGATGCGATGTTGTGGGGCGGCAGCGAGCCCGGCTCCGGTATGGAGGCCCGGCTCGCGCGACTCACGGGTGCTCGCGCCGCGGAGCTCAAAGAACTGGCAGACGTACTCCGCTCGGGGATCCGTCACGTGGCCCCGCCTCTGGACCCGGTTGTGCCGTTGCATGTCCATGCCCACTACAGCAAGAACGAGGTACTGGCCGCCTTCGGCATCGACAGGCCTGCGCATATGCGGGAAGGGGTCAAGTACGTCGAGGAGCACCAGGCGGATCTGTTCTTCGTCACCATCGACAAGTCCGAGGACCACTACTCCCCCACCACGCTCTACCATGATCGGGCGATCAGCGAGGAGCTGTTCCAGTGGGAGTCGCAGAGCACCCTGCGGTCCTCGGCCGCCACCGCTCGCCGCTATCTGACGGGGGGATCTACGGTTCATCTCCTGATCCGGCAGTCCAAGCGCGACGAAGGGCTGGGGGCTCCGCCGTACACCTACGCCGGTCCCATGCGATACGAGAGCCACGAGGGTGAACGGCCTGTCCGTTTCGTATGGCGCCTGAACCACCGGCTCCCACCCGAGGTGTTCCACTACGCCAAGGCCACCGCGGGCTGAGGCGACAATAGCTTCCGCCGCTGGTCGGCGGTCATCCGCGGGGTGCGTCCAGTTAACTGGACGCACCCCAACAAATACGCACGTTGAGCGTCCTGGCCTCAGTCTTCCTACTCCAGGGCGAAGTCCGCTCGACTACTGCTGTAGTCGCGCTTGCCTATAGGCCAGAGGATCACGATGTTCTGGCTGTGGGCTAGCTCGATCAGGTCGGAGCGTGGCTCGGTGGGTAGCAGGATAGCTCGTGTGGCGTCGGGGAGGAATCGGCCGTAGTCGGAAAGCTGACCGATCGCCATGCGGACGTTTTGCCTGGTGACGCTACCCTTCGCCTCTACGAGTAGACCGAGATTTCGATCGAACAGATCCGTGAACAGTGGCCTAGTTTCCCCGTCGGGAAGTATCTGTTGCCGGTTGACGGCGTGGCCTTTGCCGCGCAGGTGGTCGGCCAGCGCTTGCACCAGGCTGGCCTCCTTGCGCTCGGCCTCGTAGACCTCCCGGGCCGGGTTGACGAACGTACGCTCCGTAAGTTGCCGTTCCAGGGGCAGTTCTTCTACCTGGTCCCTGGTGGTTTCTAGTAGTCGGGCCAGGCTGGTCTGTGGCGGTTGGATGGTGGCGTCGATAGAACGCAGTCGGAAGACGATGACTCGGCGCAGCGGACCACCACCGGTCTCCGGCGCGTCTGCCTCGTACCAGGGGTCCTTCTCGTCCACCTCGAACTCGCCGAGGTAGGTGACGGTGCCGCGGGCGCCTTGGAAGACACGTAGGGCGCGTCTTTCTTGCTTGTGGTTGAGGATGCTCGCGTTGCCGGAGATCATGCGCTGATCGCCGTACTGCCCTTCACCGCTGTAGTGGAACAGCCCGTCAGGCATCCAGCCGTCGAAGTAGCCGTGCTTCTCACCAGCGATGGGATCGGTGAAGACGAAGACGTTCGGGGTGCGACTAGACGGACCGATGCCGCCCTGCGTGCGTCCGCCGAAGTCTTCGTGCAGCTTCTTGCGTTCGATCTGCTGGTTCGGCTGGAGGGACCATTCGTGCGGGTCCGGGGATAACGGCGAAACCATGCTTCCTCCCGTAGATCATCTAAGCGGTGATCTACTGTGGCACATGGCTAGATTCTGGGTCAACTTCTTATCTGTTCCACCTACTTCCAAATCGGACATCGATATTTGGCATCCGATCTGTTCATCAGGAAGCCGCTTGGGCAGAGTTAAGGGGCGGCGACCACGGTCTTGGGTGCGCCGATGGCCAGGCCGAGGGCGAAGTTGGCGGTGCCGGAGACGACGACACCCCTGGAGGAGCTGCTCTTGACCGGGGCCGTCGCAGTCCAGGTGACCTGACTCGCCACCGCGACACACGGCGCCGCCCAAGCCGCAACCGTGTTGGACCTGCCCAGCTCACGTACGACTTGCGCGGTCCCGCTACAGAGATACCGGGGACCGTGTGGATCCGTATCGCGCTCATCCCCGGTCCCAGGTGACGGGCAGGCTGCGTACGCCGTCAGGGCTGAAGGAGTTCTCACATCGTGAGACCGAGCGCGATCAGTGGGTTGCGGAAGTCGTCGCGAGCCCAACGGGTGCCTTCGGCGATGTTGGTGAAGTTGAGCAGGCGTAACGCGCTGATCGCGTAACTGCGCATGGTCGTCAAAAATGGATGGCGCCGAGGCGGTGCGGACTCGGCAGCGATCCTCGTCGAGGGTAACGTCCTGGACGTAATGATCTTTATTCTCGATCGACCACTTGCCGCGGACGAGTTCGGCGAGTCGCCGGGGCCGGCCTGCTTGCCGACAAGGTCGGTGACGCGCTGCACCGCGACCTTCGACAGTGGTTTCCAAGCCAGGTCGTAAACGTATAGCTCGATGAGGAAGACCTGCTTGACGTGCGGGAATCGGGTACTGGGAGGTGTGGGCATCACCTGGATGGTGCGGATCTCGTTGCGGCCGTGACCGTTGTCGTAGGTGGTCCACTCACTCGATCGGGATCTCGTTCCAGGCCAGTGAGTCGAGCCGGCCGAACAGGCCCTTTTGGTTTCCGCCAACGGGAAGGACGTAGAAAGCGCCGCGCCGGTGCAGGTAGCGGGCGCGATCACGCTGAGTGTGGAGCATATCGGCGCTGATCACCACATTCTTCAGGCAGCCGATCTGGTCCAGCAGCGGCTCGAAGGCCGTAATTTCATTGCTCTTGGAGTCGACGTCGATCTGGGCGATGACGATGGCGTCCTGGGCGAATTGGACGCCGAGTCGGTGCTGGGCCGCGTTACCGGTGGTGGCGGTGCCGCGCTGGGTCTTGCCGTCGACGGTCATGGGGATCAGTTCGTCGGGGTCGTCGTCCAGATCGGGGATCTGGGCGGCCCGGTGAGCTGCGTAGGCGGCGTTTACCTGTGCGGTGTTGACCTGCGCGATGGTGCGGCACACGGTGTCGGGGTGCGGTGCCTGGTACAGACCTGTCCGACGGTCATGCCGTGCGCCGATCTGCTCCAGGACCTCTTGAGGGACTGTGCGGATCCAGTGCCGGGTCGCCGCATACGACAGGGCGCCGGACACAAGCGTCGCCTGCACCAGCGCGAACATGACAACCAGCGGGTGCCATCGGCCGCGCCAATCCCGGGGATCAGGGATCTGGGCCCACACCTGGCGGAGATCGGCCATACCCACGCTCATGCCGCCTGCGGTCAGGCGTCCAC
Source organism: Nonomuraea sp. NEAU-A123 (assembly GCF_018603905.1). Classification (GTDB taxonomy): domain Bacteria; phylum Actinomycetota; class Actinomycetes; order Streptosporangiales; family Streptosporangiaceae; genus Nonomuraea. The sequence continues at coordinate 83,337 of NZ_JAHFZZ010000037.1, read as the reverse complement.
GCTAGCCCGCGTCGCCGACGACCGTCGTGATGACGGACAGGGCAGGCGGCATGGCAAACTGCACGGACAACGAGACCCGTCGGTCGGCTTTGGTGTGAGAACCGCCGTTCTACGGGGTCTTGGTGCATTTCACGCCGACGCCACGCCGTGCGCGATCGACCCGTGACCAGCAATGCCGCGCCTGGCCATCTCAACATCCGAGAACTCCTCAAGCCCTGGCGACTGCACACCCCTGAAATGCAGAAGAGGCCCCGTAGGGCCTCTGATCTGCGCTTACTGCATGTGGCAGGTGCAAGGTTCGAACTTACGTAGGCTGAGCCGACGCTTTTACAGGGCATCCTTGAAATCGGCTCTGACCTGCGCCTTTATCCTTGCTCCCCGCAGGCTCCGCGTGTATTCGACACAGCCATGCCTAGCGGCGCCGCGCGCCAGTTTCTCCCGCGCGAAATAGCACCCGTAGGAGGCATCGTCAGTGACGGTCACGTCCGCGCGCTTCGCGGGCCGCTGTCCTCCGCGGCCCCGGTGAACTCCCGCCTCCGCCGCTTGAACTCCGTCTCCTCCTTCTCGAGCTCTTCGCGTCTAGCCTTGAGTACAGCCTCCTCCCGATCAAGCTCCTGACTCCTCGCCTCGTTTTCCCGCTTCACGCGAATGTTCTCGGCCTTCCTTGCGCCGGCGCTCCTGGCCCTCTCGAGCATTCGGATAGCAATGTCGAGATTTTCCATAGACTGGTCGAGGTCATCGCCATCACCGGTTGCCGTCGCGCCTGCATTGATCGCGGGCCGTAGTAGCTGGTCCCGCACCTTCAGAAGTTGCGTGTGCGCTGTCTTCGTCTTGATGACGAATTCCCGCTGAGCGAGTGGGTGCTCAGGACGAACCGCAAACCACACCCACTGGGCACCGGGTTCGGGGTTGTCCGTGCGAGCAAAAGGCGTCTCGCCGAGGACTGGGTTAGGCGGACTGTTGAGTGCCAGGTTCACCGTGCGATAGCCAAGCCCAAGCTTGCGCTGGATTTCCTTTTGACTCAAGTAGTCGTGGGAGTCAAGCAGTTTCTGGATACGGGACCGCACGCCCGCCATCCATAGGCTCATCATGCCTCTCTTTCAGAGAGGAAAGTCTCGAGGTCGCTGATGAGCGAACCCGACTGGCCACTCGCCCATGCCTTCGTCCAGCCAGCCGATTGCTCGAGCCGCGACAGCGCAAGTAGCACTGCGCCCCGCATCCCTTCCGGTACTTCGTCTCGCGTGAACACCGCGTGTAGACGACGCCGAAGCCCCAGGTCGGCATTGTGGATGTACTCTGCGAGGTCATCGCCCACCTGCTGCCCGCGAATGCCCTCGGCCCCGTCCACTTCCTGACGCGCCCGCGTGCCGGCCGCCGTCGCAGCGCGCATAAGGGCTCGGGCAGCCTCAGGGTGCCGCTGCGCCAATTCCTCGACGTGTGCAGCCGACATGCCGCCGAGAAGCTCAGCCACCTTTGCCTGGCGCTCGCTGATGGAGCTGTTGCTGGTCACCGGGTTGTCGATCTTACGGTCGCCGCGCAGGCGGCGGACCTGACGCTTCGAAAGGGAAGCTCCGTGCTCGGCGAACCACTCAAAACGTTCTGGCCGGTCACCGGCTTCCTGAGCGGCCGTCAGCGAGACGCCGTTGCGGACCTCGGGCGGATTGCGACGGGCGACGGTGAGCCATCCCCGCAGGGTCGGCTTCGTGATGCCCGAGCCTCGTGATTCAAGAGCAGCCAAGACCACCTCGAGCGCCTCGTTCACCTCGGCGTCGGTCGCCTCCCCTTCCGGAAGAGTTGCCGCAAGAAGATCCGCATTTTCCCAACGGTAGGAGTCGGCGGCTCGGTCGGCTTGCTCTTCGTTCGCGAGCAGTCGATCAGCGAGGTCCTCCGGGTCGAAGACTCTAGGCACGGGCACCCTCCCAGGAGCAGAGCCCAAGCCAATCCCGGGCGCGTTTTGCAGAGAATGCCATGTCTTCAGAATTGGCGCAATATTTTTAAAATGCACTCCATTTAGCAGTCTATGACTGTATTCTGCGGCCCCGTGAAACGCGATCAATGCGCCTCGATACCAGAAAAACACCAGAAGGCCCATAAGGCCCAGAAGCGACATTCCGTCGCGTTTCGAAAGCGTGGGGGCGGTATGCGAAAATTCCTCAGCAATGTCTGCCACGTTGACTTGATCGGGCCCGATTTCCTGTTGGCCGCATCCCGCAGCGCTAAGGCAAATTTAGCGCTACCGTCTATGTAGCGCTAAAGCCAAGGGGGCGGCTCGCTGCAGTTGATTCATTCCTTGTAGGGAAGCAGAAGAGACCATGATCAAGCCAGAAACGCCCACGCTGGGTACGCCCGTGCATGACCTCGCCACCGCCGGGGCAACCTGGACCATGCGGCAGGAGACGGTCGGTGAGTACCTCGCCAGGTTCGGTGTCTACGATCCCGTCAGCCGGTCAATCTCTCCGGAGAAGATCCCGGACTCGGCCTTCCAACGAGTGAAGATCGAGATCAGCAAGAACCCGATCAAGAAGCGCATGCTGCGTGATCTGCTAAGAGGCGGCACTCTACCCGCCATCGTGACCGTCGAGAGGTCGGATGGCGCGTACGAAATCGCGGATGGGCTTCAGCGCACGCACGTACTCACCGTCGCTGCCGAAGGGCTGCTGGCGTTGGAGCGCGGCGAGAAGCCGGCCCGTGAGGTACAGACGCAGTTGAAGGAGATGGAGGGCCAAAGCCAGACGCCGCTGGGCCTAGACAGTTTCCTCAACCAGCCCTTGGTCGAGCAGGTGTGGCGCGGGCTGGACAGCGACGAGAAGCTCCGCTTGTTCATGGTGCTTAACGTGGGTCAGCAGAAGGTCAGCCCAAGGCACCTACTGGAGGTCGCACGAAGCGACGTGCGAGCCACGTTCGAGCAGTGGGGCATCACGTTGCTCACCGAACGCGAGGAGAAGGAGATGCCGCGCCCTCGCGGGCGGCGCCCCAAGGACACTCCTGCCTCCCCGAGTGCGCCGGCGCACTACCGGTACGAACTCCTCATCGACAGCATCACGGCGTACGTCAACTGTGATCCACACGTCAAGACACGCAATCTGGTGCTGGAGGAGGGGGAAGGATCCAGTGACAAGTTCGACACCCGGATCACCGAGGTCGGCAGCGAGGCGTGCCGCGACGACTTCAAGTGGGTCTGCCTGGAACTCAACTGCCGGGTCCAAGAGCGCTACGAGGGCACCAAATGGGAGATGGCCGTGAATGCCACGGACGTCTTTCTCATTCCGCTCTTCGCCGCCCTCGGCAAGGCCCGGGAGGAGGCCGACACCGGGTCGACCGTCCAGCACCACCAGGGGGAGCTCCTGGAATTGCTCGACCAGCCCGGCGACGACCCGCTGAACCTGTTCTCCGGGCCGGACAGTCTTGATTCGATCTACGAGACGGTGCGGTCCAACATCGGTCGCCGGAAGCGGGCCATTGCCTACTTCGCCTGGCGGAGCTTCTTCCTGAAGGGCCCATCCCGTACCGACTACCCGCTCAACTGGCGTGACGCCGAGATCGGATCCTGAGAGAATAGCCCGGTGCGGGGCCCGTCCGGGGCCCGCACCGGGCTATATCTCGATACCGACAGCCGGGACTCGGCCGTTCGTTTAACGAGCGTGTCATGAAGTACATCGGGGGATCGTGAGCTCGGAACGTCCGTAGCAGTGGCCGGGCATCGGGACGTGCGACCCGCTCCAAGGTCCGCGAACCAGGTCACCATCCGCCACGAACTGCGCGATGCAGCCGAGATCAGCAAATTTTTCACCGCGGCTTCCTACGACCGGCCACTGACACTTTCGTGGCGGAGCCCACTGACATCCGGCGGCAACGCTCACTGGCGCTCTCGTGGCACTTGGCAGGACGGTTGCTGATCGAAACGTATTGCTAGGGCAACACCTACACTCTCGACAGCCATCAAGTCGAGCAGGTACCTATCGTGCACATGAGCAACATCCAAAACGCCCGCCCGTTCATCTGGACCAAGAACGCCGACCAGATCATCGGCGCCATCGGCCACTACTGCGCACGAACCTCTGGACCGGGACACTAGCGGCACGCGGCAGAGTTGGTTCCCATGCCACCTGCTCGACCTGGGCGTGCGCGGCAGCCAGATGCAACCCGTGATGATCGAGTAGGGAGCTCGAGGCCGCCATGACATCACCCCCGACCTTGCTGATCATGAAGCAGCGCCACGAACATGGCTACTTCGTTAGCGTTCACCGCCTGTTGAAGTCCCGCATCGATTTGGGGGTTGCAGAGTCGGACACCGCGCCTGGTCGCGTAAAACTCGCCTGCGTCACTGCGGAAGAACGACCAAGCGTGGGCATCAGGACTGCTCAGATTAGTTCTCACGGAGGGCCACGAAGGTTCCGCGGCCCTGGATCGCGATGACGAAGCCCTCCTCGCGCAAGATGGCGATGGCCTTTCTGACGGTGTCGCGGCCCACTTCGTGCTCGTGCATCAACCTCTGCTCGGTCGGGATCGGCCGGTTGGGCATGAGTGTGCCGTCCGCGATCTGTGTCCGCAGCAGGTCTGCGAGCTGGCGATAGAGCGGTACCGGCCCTTCATGGTCGATCGTCATGAACATAGACCGTAAATGTCCGCATCCGTAGCCCATCACTCGCCCACGTTTGCGATCAGGGGCAGACGTTTGCAGACGTTTGCTCTAGCCTGGGCACTGCAATACCTTCAAGGGAGTCGGGCCCGTCCTCGCGACCCAAACGCCAAGACGGGCCCTTGATCGGACACTGGAGGTCCGACCCATGGGTAACCCAATCACAGACCTACGATTCAGGTCCTGCCTGACAGCCGAGATCCAAGCCGTACTCGAGAAGCACGGCTACCGGCTGCCTCCAGGCGGCGATCACATCCGCGAACTCGTCATGGCTCGCGTCGACATCGCGCTCAAGAACCTCGTCGAGATCTTCGAGGGGCGGACTTGGTGACATGGCGGGATGACATCCTCGACTTCCATGGTCCGCACGTCGCGTCGCCCCAGCCGGGCCATGTCAAGCTGACCTGGTACGAACCGACCCAACGGGCTCAGCGTGTCCGTGTGGTCTCACACACCTGCGAGTGCCGCCAAATGACGTACGAACTGTGCGCCGCCGCCGGCCAGGGCTTCGTCCGCCGTACGGACCGAGAGAAGGGCACCGTCCGCGAAACCGCGTGGACGTTGAACGCAGCCGCCAAACGTACCTTCGATCAGATCCTCCAAGGCGAGGCCCGGTGAGAGCAGCGCGGCGGACGCCTCCCTGGGCTTGTCCGCCGCGTCTGCGGAAACGAAGTGCGAGTCCTTGATCGGGACCAATCCGGAATTCGTACTCAGGGGCGCAGTCACGCTCCCGGGCTCGAAGATCGAGTCCCGCCCTCTCTGTCGGGAGTGCGCCGTCCCGCTAACTCGTCTTCGCCGTGACGTCAGGTTGCCGAGCGCTCAGGGACGCCTGCTGCAGTCCGTACCGCCACTACGGCGAGATTGATGCCGGCAGGGGAGCGTAGGAGGTCATACCTTCTTGACGATGATCGAGTCCGGGACCAGCTTCTCCAGGTCGTCGACGTCCGAGGTGAAGACGGTGACCTGCCCCTTCTGCTGTCGTGCAATGACGGCGAGGACCGCGTCGATCGCGTGCTTGTGGCCGTGCAGCTTGGCATCGGTCAGGAGCCGACGGGCCAGGCGGGCCTCGTGCTTGCCGATGTCGGCGACGTTGAGCCGGGACAGCACCCAGTCCCAGCGTTGCTCGGTGATCCTGCCGTCATACGCCTCGACCACCGTCATCGGGGATGTCACCACCTCCGCCTGACCCTGGGCCGCCAGGTCGAGCCAGGCGATCATCTTTCGGTCGCCCCGCACGGCCAGAGACAAGGCTTCGCAGTCGAGTACGAAGACCCGCAGCGGCTGCTGCCCCTGCTCACCGTTTCGTTTCCTCACGCAGCCTCTCCTGCGTCGCGCTTTCCGGCGGCGCGGCGGCGCTCATGCTCGGCGTCGAGATCTTCAAGCTCCTCGAGCGCTACCGCGCGCTCGTCTTCGGTTACCGGGCCGTACTCTTCCGCCAGCCAGTTCGCCAGTTCCAGCAGCCGGTCCCGGTCGCGCTTGAAGCGCAACGCCTCGGCGACGTACGCGGACAGGCCCCGATCCGCCGCATCCGCGCGGATCTCGTCGAGGAGTTCCTCGGGGATCGTCACCGTTACCTTCTTAGACGCCATATAAGAGACCATACTCCAGGTATTGCTCTCCTTACTATGGCTGTAGTGCGCTTACCTCGCACCGGCGTACAGCACACTTGTCGATGTGGCCGACCCGCGCTCACTACGGTGCGTGATGGCGTGGCCGGTGACCAGCCAGACGGCGATTCTCACCGGTTGTAGAGCCTGCGCGCCCACAGGTATCCGCCCAGGGCGATAACCGCGCTCCAGATGGCCGCCTCCACAAAACTGGAGCCGGCCGTACGCCCAGCCAGCAGAGCACGCAGAGTCTCGATGACAGGCGTGAACGGCTGGTGCTCGGCGAACCATCGCAATCCCGCCGGCATCGACTCAGTCGGTACGAAGCCGCTGCCGAGAAACGGCAGCATCATCAGCGGCATCGGCAGATTACTGGCCGTCGTGACGCTCTTGGAGACCATGGCGAGCGCGACCGACAACCACGTGATCGCGAAGGTGAACATGGCCAGCACCCCGACCACACCGAGCCAGCCCAGCACCGAGGCAGACGGCCGAAAGCCGATCAGCACGGCCACCACCGTCGCCACCGCGATCGCGATGAACGTCTGCACCATCGCCCCAAGCACGTGCCCGGTGAGCACCGAGACGCGCGATGGCCATGGTCTTGAACCTGGCGACGATGCCCTCGGCCATGTCGGTGGCCACCGAGATCGCGGTGCCCTGCGCCGCGCCGGCGATCGTCGTGATCATGATGCCGGGGGTTAGGTAGCCGACATAGGCGGCGCGGTCACCACCGATGCCCGCGCCCATGGTGCCGCCGAAGACATAGACGAACAGCAGCAGGAACACCACCGGGACGCCGGCGAACGTGAGGACCAGCGACGGGTAACGCCAGATGTGTTTGACCTGGCGACGCAGCATTGTCGCCGAGTCGGTGACCGCTCTCATCGGGAGGGCTCCTTGGTCAGGGTGAGGAAGACGTCGTCCAGGTCGGGGGTGTGCACCGTCAACTCGGCGACGTCGATGACCTGGTCGTCCAGCCACTCCAGGAGCTTCTTCAGTGTCTTGACGCCGCCGGAGTTGGGGATCTGGACGGTGAGCGCCACGTCATTGCGCGAGGTGGCGCCGACGTGGGGCGCCGCCCTGCGGTAGCCGTCGGCGTCGGCGAAGCGCACGACGACGTGGCCGCCGGGGACCAGCCGCTTGAGCTCCTCCGCGGTGCCCTCGGCCACCAACTCGCCCTGGCTGAGCAGGGCGATGCGGTCGGCGAGCTCGTCGGCCTCCTCCAGGTACTGCGTGGTCAGGAAGATGGTCACGCCGTCCTGCTGGACCAGGTCCCTGACGATCTGCCACATGGTACGGCGGCTGCGTGGGTCCAGGCCCGTGGTCGGCTCGTCGAGGAAGATGAGCTTGGGCGTGCCGACCATGGTCATGGCGAGGTCGAGCCGGCGGCGCATGCCGCCCGAGTAGGTGGCCGCCGGCTTGTGTGCGGCGTCGATGAGGTCGAAGCGCTCCAGCAGTTCGCGAGCGCGCGTGCGGCCTCTGGAACGGCCGAGGTGGAGCAGGTCGGCCATGAGCCGCAGGTTCTCCCCGCCGGTGAGCAGACTGTCCACGGCGGAGAACTGGCCGGTGACGCCGATCGCGGCGCGCACTTTGTCGGGTTCTCTGGCCAGGTCGTGCCCGGCCACCCAGAGCTCGCCGGCGTCGGCCTTGATCAGGGTGGACAGGATCTGCACGGCCGTGGTCTTGCCCGCGCCGTTGGGGCCGAGCAGGGCGAAGATCGTGCCCTGCGGGATGGTGAAGTCGATACCGTCCAAGACGCGGTGCGAGCCGTACGACTTGCGCAGTCCCGCCACTGAGATAGCAGGGACCGCGCTCATGCCCGGTCCCAGGTGACAGGCAGGCTGCGCACGCCGTAGATCTGCGAAGGGTCGGTGCGCAACGGCACCTCTTCATCCGGTACGGCGAGCCGTAGCGTCGGGAATCGGGTGAGCAGCGCGGGGAAGGCGACGCGCATCTCGACGCGGGCGAGTTGCTGGCCTAGGCACTGGTGGATGCCATGGCCGAACGCGAGGTGCCCGGCAGCCGAGCGGCGCAGGTCGAGCATATCGGGGTCGGCGAACTTGGCCGGGTCCCTGTTGGCGGCGTTGAGCGCGATGAAGACCGTGTCGCCGGCCTTGAGCTGCGTACCGCCGAGCTCGACGTCCTCCAGGACGCCGCGCATGCCGGTGGCGGCGATGGACAGGTAGCGCAGTAGCTCCTCCACGGAGCTGTCGGCCAGGCCGGGGTCGTTGCGCAGGGCGGCGAGCTGGGCCGGGTTGCGTAGCAGGGCGAAGGTGCCGAGCGCGAGCATGTTGGTGGTGGTGTCGAGGCCGGCGCCGAACAGGAAGGCGGCCACGCCGCCGAGCTCCTCGTCGGTCAGGTCGCTGCCCGTGGCCAGGTCGCTGAGCAGGTCGTCGGTCGGTTTCGCGCGCTTGGCGAGCGCGAGGTCCTGCAGATACTTGCCGAGCTCGATGAAGGCCGCGTACTGCGCCTCGGGCTCTGGGTCGTCCGAGAGGGCCCACGTGTAGGTCCGGAACTGGTCGCGCTCCTCGTACGGCACGCCTAACAGCTCGCAGATCATCAGGGCGGGGACCGGCCGGGCGAAGACCTCGATGAGGTCGGCGGGCGGCCCCTGTCGCTCCATCGCGTCGAGCCGCTCACGGGTAATCTCGGTGACTCGCTCGGTGAGCAGGTTCATCCTGCGGACGGTGAACTTGCCTGCCAGGATCTTGCGGAAGCGGGTGTGCTGGGGCGCGTCCATGCCGGTCAGGTCGCCGACGGGGGCGGGCGGCAGATGCCCGCCGGCCATCGGGAAGTACTGGGTCTCGTAGCGGGAGCTGAAGCGCGGGTCGGCGAGGATCTGGCGGACCAGCCCGTAGCCGGTGACCAGCCAGACGCCGGGGGCGCCCTCGGGCGCGGCCAGGCGGGCGATCGGCTGCTCGGCGCGCAGGGCGGTGACCTCGGGGGCGGGGTCGAAGGGGCAGGCGGGTGCGCGGTCGAAGGACGGGGCGACCGGCTCTTCACGATAGTACGCGTTCGACATGCCTTGAAAGCTACGTTGCATTCAGAATAGGTGTCAATCTAGAGAAGTGCATTTGCACAGGTAAAAGCACGAAAATCAGTGCAATGACGCTGAACTCGAACGCAATGATTCGTTGCAATCGATGGCCGCGAAGGCAACAATGGCGTCATGCCAGGAGGAAGGTTGACCCAACGGGACCGTCAGCGCATCGCGGCCGGCCTCACAGAAGGACTCGCCTATGCCGAGATCGCCAGGCGGCTCGACCGGCCGACCTCGACGATCACCCGGGAGGTCGGCCGCAACGGCGGCCCCGGCGGCTACCGGCCCGAGCAAGCGCACCGGGCGACTGAGCGGCGGGCGCGGCGCGGCACGCCGACTCCCCTATCCGCTGCTGGGCCGTCGGGCGGCAAGGCGGGCGAGGTGGGCGAGGTGGGCGAGGTGGGCGACGAGATGATCGAGATGGTGGTTCGGATGGGGCTGCCGAAGATGATGGCGCGCGTGCTCCTCAGCCTGTGGCTGAGCGAGGACGGCAGGCTCACCGCGGCCGAGCTGACGCGCAGGCTGAAGGTCAGCCCGGCCTCGGTCTCCATGGCCGTGGGCTACCTGATCCAGCAGGGGGTGATCAGGCGCGAGCGCGATCCGCAGCGACGTCGCGACATCTACGTGGTCGACGACGACACCTGGTACCACTCGATGGTGATCAGCTCGCAGCAGTCGCTCGAGGCGGCGGCGGCCGCGAAGACGGCGGCGGAGACGATCGGGCTCGACACACCCGTGGGGCGCCGGCTGGCCAAGGGCGGGGCGTACCTGGAGCAGATCAGCCTGGACACGCTGGAGTCGGCCAAGCGTTGGCGCGGGTTGCTGTCGTGATCGGCTCAGCCCACCCGGCGCAGTCCACCCGGCCCTCGGCGTCCTGCTCGGCCTGGATTGCGGTCAGCAGCAGCTGCCAGGTGCCATCGGCCGACCAGCGGCGGTGCCTCTTGTAGACCGTGATCCACGGACCGAACCGCTCGGGCAGGTCACGCCAAGGCAGCCCGGTACGAGCCCGAAGCAGGGGCCCGCTATCGGCGGTTCTTGGCGGATGTCTCTATCACATCATTTCCGGCGCGGCCCCCAGGCCTAGCTCGGCGGCGCGGGCCACGGCCTGCTCGCGGGTACGGCTGCCCAGCTTCTCCAGCACGGCCGCGACGTGGCTCTCCACCGTGCGGACCGACAGAACGAGCCGGCCCGCGATCTGCGCGTTGGTCAGGCCCTGAGCGAGGAGTTGGACGACCTGCGTCTGGCGTTCAGTCAGCCCGGCCGGGTTGGCCCGAGTCGCGGGCACGGGACCACGCGGAATCCGGGTCACGCCCGAGCGCTTGAGGCCGGCCCGGACCAGCCGGGCCAGCGGCTGGGCACCGAGCGCGTCGAGCTTGGCGAGCGCCGCCAGTTGATCGCCGATCTGTGGGCTGTCAGCCTGGGCCAGCGCGTGTTCGTAGCGGCAGCCCGCCGCATGCCAGATCTCGGCTGCCTTGCGCCAGCGGCCGGCGGCCAGTAGCGCGTATGGATGATCCGCCTTCGCAGGGTCGGTCTTGTGGCCGGCGCGGCTCAGCCAGTACCCGAGATCCGCCCGTTCGAGCGGCTTGCCGCTGTCGCGCGCCAGCTCGTACACCTCGAGCAGCTCGTTGGCGCCCACGCCGGTGTCATGGCCGAGCGCCGCCGCCTCGGCCAGCGCGGCGGCGGCGGCCGCAATCCGTTGGCGCTCCCGCAGGGGGAGCGCGAGCTGCCACGCCTCGCGCAGCATCTCCACCGCGCCTGCCTCGCCGCGGCGCAGCCGGGCGCGGCCGGCCAGGATCAGCGCGGCGCAGCGTGCCGGTGGCGCACCGTCGAGGGCATTCCGCACGGCTGGTAGGACGTCGTCCCAGTCAGCGGTCACGAGACGGAGCTGGCCCACCGCGCACTGCAGGTAGGAGGCGAACATCATGAACTCCGCGCGTTCGGCGAACTCGATGGCCTCGGCCGCGAAGCGTCCGGCGATGTCCAGTCGCAGCCGCTCCACCTCGCATCCGATGAGGTTGACGTAGGCGCGGCAGGCGTGTTCCGGCTCGCCGGCGGTGAGTGCCACCCGCAGGCTTTCCTGCATCGTGGCTGTCGCGCTCGGGTCGTCGCGACGGTAGAGCGCTAAGGCGAGGTTGTTCAGCGCGTGTGACAGCGTGGCCGGGGTGTTTCTACCGAGCGCGATGGCTCGCCGCGCCACCACGATGGCTTCGGTGTCCCGCCCGGCCAGCGCGTACAGCTGCGCCTGGTTGCTGAGCGCCATCGCCAGCAGGCCGTCGTCGCAGTGTTCGAGGACGGTGATCGCCTCCGCGGCCGCCGCGGCCGCACCGTCGGGGTCTCCGGCCCACCAGCAGATCCGCGACAACCAGCGCAGGGAGGTCCCCAGGGCGCGCGGGTCTCCGCCACGCCGCAGGCCGACGGCTCGCTGCTGGGCGGCCAGCGTGTCGCCGGGCGGGGCGTCGATGGTGTGGTTCTCGATCGCCAGCGCCTGCCACAGGTCTGCCTCATCCGGCGGGTCGAGCACCGGGTGCAGGTCGAGCACCTGCAGCAGATGCACCGCCGCCGCCCGATGTGCTCCGGCCGCGATCGCCTCGCGTGCGGCGATCGGGCCGTACCGGAGGAGGGCGTCGGTGTCGCCGGCCTGCGCCGCGTGATGCACTACCCGGGCCACCTCGATGTCGGGCCGGGTCAGAATCGCGGCCAGCACGGCGTGGTTGGCCGCCATCCGGTGCATCGTCGACATCGACTCCACCACGACGCGCCGGGCGAGCTCGTGGCGGAAGCTCACCCCGCTCAGCGTGACCGTGATGAGGCCGCGCTGCTCGGCCGCGGCCAGCGCCGTCGGATTGTCAGGTATCAGCGCCTTCACCAGCCAGCGCGGCACGGCCGAGGGCACTACGGCGAGCCGTTGCAGAACCTCCAGCGCCACTGGGTCCAGACGCGCCAGCCGAGCCTGTACGGCGTCGGCGATCGTCAGCGGCACCCCGGCCGCGTCCCCGGCGGCCAGCACCTCGGCCACAAAGTACGGGTTGCCGCAGGTCACCGTGTAGACCCCGTCGGCGTCCAGGCGCGTACCCCTTCCCGCCGCCGCGGCGGCGGTGAGGCAGCGTACCGCGGGCAGGGTCAGCCGGGCTGGGCACAGACGGCGCACCCGATCCACCCCCGCGATCAGTCCGAGGAGCGGGCGCAACCGATGGCCGCTGCCCAGCTCGTCATCGCGGTAGGTCAGCACCAGCGCCAGCGGCCACCGCGCGATGCGCCGCACCAGGTAGCGCAGCACGTCCAGGGTCGCCTCATCGGCCCAATGCACGTCTTCCACCACGAGCACCATCGGGCGCTCGGCCTGCTCGCACTCGGTGCGCAAAGCCTCCAGCACCTCGCCCCGGTCGCCCTGCTCCAGCGCCTGGGAAAGCTGCGGCCCGACGCTGCCGATCAGATCCCGCAAGGGGCCGAGCACCCGCGGCGTCGCCAGGTCGTCGCAGTAGCCGACCAGCAGCCGCGCCTGCGGGGGCAGCACCCCGCCGATGGCCTCGACCAGGCTCGACTTGCCGATCCCAGCCTCGCCGGAGATCAGGACCACCGTGCCGGTGCCGTGCGCGGCGTCCCGGGCCGCGTCGGCCAGCGTGGCCAGCTCGTCTTCGCGCTCCAGGATGACCCTGTCCACTTCTTGGATTCTGGCACTCGACCGAGTCACGTGCGGCGTACGCCGCCCCGGAGTCCGTCGCCGCCCGCCCGGCATCGGTAGCGCCGCAGCCCGGTTTCGGTAGCCGGTACGGATGCTGGGCGGGCGGCAGCCCCCGTACAACGTGAGGAAGAGCTCAGACGGCGGCACGAGTCGCCTCCCCACCGCCGTCCGGAGATCGATCAAAGACACGCAGATATCGACGGGGCGGGAAATTCCGCCTCGACACGAGATCAGGAGCGCACATGGCTTTACACGAGTTCGCGGAGATCGCAGTGATGACCACGTTTCCCACCGCAGCCGAGGAGACCGCATGATCACGCGGAGTCTCGGGCGGCACAGGAGGGGACGCTGGGCCGCCTACGTGGTGACCACGGTCCTGGCGGTCATCGTCACAGCGGTGCCCTCCGCCGGCCCGGCCTTGGCCGACGACCCTCCAGGAAGCATCCGTGCCTGGGGACAGAACAGTTCAGGGCAGTTGGGAGATGGCACGACCGTCAACCGGTCCACGCCGACGCTTCTTCCCAGCCCCGACGGGAAAACCTTCGGCGGGGGGTCTGCGGGCGCCGCGCACAGCCTGGGGCTCGATGATCAGGGCAGGGTATGGGCCTGGGGAAACAACGGCACCGGCACGCTCGGGGACGGGACGACGACCAACCGGACTTCCCGGGTTCTGGTGTCCGGCCTGGAGCGCATCAACATGGTCGCGGCCGGTGCCGCACACAGCCTCGCCCTGGACTTCGACGGCGTGGTGTGGGCGTGGGGCAGCAATGGCAACGGCCAGCTCGGGGACGGAACGACCCAGCTCAAGACCCGGCCCATCCGGGTCCAGGGGTTGCCGGGACCGGCCACGCAAATCAGCGCCGGCGACTTCCACAGCCTGGCCGTGCTGAGCGACGGCTCGCTGTGGGCCTGGGGCCTCAACAACCATGGCCAGCTCGGCGACGGGACGACGACGAACCGGCTCCAGCCGGTTCGCGTACCGCTCCCGCTGCGGGCATTTCGCGTGGACGGGGGCAGCGCCCACACCGTCGCGGAACTGGGCGACCTGGGGCCATGGACCTGGGGTGACAACAGACAGGGTCAGCTCGGCGACGGCACCACAACCGAACGGCACACAGCCGTTCGTGTGCCGGTGCAGGGTGTGGTGATTGATGTCAGCGCCGGGATACGCCACACGCTGGCCCTTGTCCAGGGCCGGCCGAACACGGCGTTCGCCTGGGGCGACAACACCTTCGGCCAGCTCGGCGACGGCACCACGACGCCGCGCAGCACGCCGGTCCGGGTCGGCCTGGTAAATCCCTCCGATGTGGAAGCCGGCGGCTTCCACAACCTGGCAATCGAGGCCCTTAGTCTCACCGCGGTCCGGGCCTGGGGACTGAACGACACCGGCCAGCTCGGCGACGGCACCACCATCAATCGGACCCTGCCCGTGACGACCAACCTGACCGCCCGCGTCTGTCGACTCGCGGCCGGCGCGCGCCACTCTTTCTGCACGGCATTCCTCTAAAAGCCGACCAAGCGGGGGCCATCAGCCGGTGGACCCCGCAACCGGTGACCTGAGACATACGATTCCGGCGCATAACGGGGTAGAAGGCCACAGCGTTGCTGTAGCCGCCATTCGAGGCTCGGGTCGAACCTGTTGATCAGCCCCACAAGCTCACCGAGCACCTCCGCGACACAGGCGGCGCGGATGGCAAGGTCGCCGCGGTGCCGCAGCGGTGATCTCCCGCCCGATCACCTCGGCACGGTTCCGAGAGCTCTTCCCCGCACTCCGTTCGACAGTCTGGCTCGACGCCCCCGGCGCCCCACCCGGCGCACGGGGGCGGCTGACCGACCAGGCGCGGGCGAACGGCCTACGGCGGGTAACGAACGGACCGGAATCCCACATCGTCGTGCTCCATACCGACCAGGCCGACCACCTCGCCCTACGGCTGCGGGAGCACGACGTGCGAACCACCGCCCTTACTGACCGGACCGGACCCGCAACGAAGAGCCCGACGTCGTTGAGACCGTGCGAGTCCTGTGTGGAGTCGGTTAGGACACCACTTGGCGACCGCGCTGCCAGACAGCGGAGATAAGCGGAACGCCAGGTCGATAGGCCAGGTGGACGTGGGAAGGAGCGTCCAGCAGCATCAGGTCGGCGCGCGCCCCCACAGCTATCCGCCCTACGTCGTCCCGCCGCAGCGCCCGCGCACCGCCCAGCGTCGCCGCCCAAACCGCCTCGTCAGGAGTCATCCCCATCTCCCGAACCGCCAGGGCCACACAGAACGGCATGCTGGTGGTGAAGCTCGAGCCAGGGTTGCAGTCGGTCGACAGTGCCACTGTCACGCCCGCGTCCAGGAGGCGGCGGGCGTCCGGGTACGGGGCTCTGGTGGAGAACTCGGCCCCCGGCAGCAGGGTCGCGACCGTGGTCCCGGAGGCCAGGGCGTCCACATCCGCGTTGGTGAGGTGAGTGCAGTGATCAGCGGAGGCGGCGCCCAGTTCGACGGCAAGTTGGACGCCTGGTCCGTAGCTGAGCTGGTTGGCGTGGATCCTGGGCACGAGGCCGCGCTTGATGCCGCTCTCCAGTACCGCCCGCGCCTGGTCCCCATCGAACGCCCCTCGCTCGCAGAAGACGTCCACCCATCGGGCATGGGGAGCGCAGGCGTCCAGCATCGGCCCGGTCACCAGCTCCACGTACGTATCGGGGTCTTGCTCGGCCGGTACGACGTGCGCGCCGAGGTAGGTCACCTCGTCGGTGTGCTCCGCGGCGATGCGCAGCAGGCGGGCCTCGTCTTCGACAGTGAGGCCGTAGCCTGACTTGCACTCGATGACCGTGGTGCCCTGCCGCAGCGCCTCGCCCACCAGGCGGGCCACCCCGGCCGACAGCTCCTCGTCACTCGCTGCGCGGGTGGCCGCCACCGTCGTGCGGATCCCGCCCGCGGTGTAGGGCAGGCCGCGCATCCGGGCGTCGAACTCGGCCGTCCGGTCCCCCGCGAAGACCAGGTGGGCATGGGAGTCGACGAAACCGGGGAGCATGGCCCGGCCGCCGGCGTCGTACATCCGATCCGCCGCCGGAGCCCGCGAAGCCGGCCCCACCCAGGCGATCTCCTCCCCGGAGTCGCCGGAGTCGCCGGAGTCGCCGGAGTCGCCGGAGTCGCCGGAGACAACGACGGCAGCGTCCGTGATGAGCCCGAGCGGGCCCTCACCCAGCTGAGGATCGTTGGTGACCAGCGTGGAGATCCCGGTGATCAGGAGGCTTCCCATCGTGCCGCCAACCGCGCGAGCCGCACCGCCAGCCGATCGAGTCATGCCACCAGCTGCCCGACTCATGGCGCCAACCGTGCGAGAGCCTGCCGCAGCGCGCCCGCCACGTCGGGAACGAGCTGGTGTACGCCGCGCCGTACGATCACACGGCCGCCCGTGACGACGTCGCTGACGTCGGCGGAGGTGGCCGCGAAGACGGCGGTCTCTGCACCGTGAAGCGGGCCCGCGGTCCGGACCGAGTCGAGGGAGATCGTGACGAGGTCGGCGAGCGCGCCGACCTTCAGCGTGCCCGCCTCCGGCCAGCCCAGGGACGCGTGGCCGTCGGCGGTGGCGGCCCGTAGGAGCGCGTCCGCCGTCCAGTGGCCGCGGCGGCGGGTGCGCAGCCGCTCGTTCAGCTCCATGGCCCGAGCCTCCTCGAACAGGTCGATGACGGCCTGGCTGTCGCTGCCGAGCGACAGCGGCGATCCCGCAGCCTGCACCTCACGAGCGGGTCCGATGCCGTCGGCGAGATCGCGCTCGGTCGTGGGGCACATGCACACCGTCGTGGCGGAGCCGCCGAGCAGTGCGATGTCCTCCGGGGTCAGGTGTGTGGCGTGTACGGCGGTGGTACGCGGCCCGAGCAGCCCGTGGTCGGCGAGCAGGCGCGTAGGCGTGACTCCGTACGCCGCCAGGCAGCCCTCGTTCTCGGCGGGCTGCTCGGACACGTGCGCGTGGATCGGGGCGTGCCGTTGCGCCGCCCACGCGCCGACCACCCCGAGCTGGTTGGCGGGAACGGCTCGGACCGAGTGGACGGCCGCGCCGACGCGGGCGTGATCGCGCTCCTTCAGCCCGCTGACCCGCTCGGCCCACGCCTCCCCTGAGCCGTCGCTGAACCTGAGCTGGGTCTCGTCCGGTGCAGCGCCGAACCCCGACGAGAGGTAGCAGGTGTCGAGCAGGGTGATCCGGATGCCGGCCTGGGCGGCCGCCTCGATGAGCGCCTCTCCCATCGCGTTCGGGTCGTCGTAGGCGACGCCTCCGGGAGCGTGGTGGAGGTAGTGGAACTCGCCGACGCAGGTGATCCCCGCGAGGGCCATCTCGGCGTAGACCGCCCGCGCCAGCTCCAGGTACTGGTCGGGGGTGAGGGCCGCCGCGACCCGGTACATGGTCTCGCGCCAGGTCCAGAAGGTGCCGCCGCCGAGCTGCGTGGCCCCGCGCAACGCCCGATGGAAGGCGTGCGAATGGGCGTTGGCCAGCCCGGGGATGACCAGGCCGTCTAGGACGACGGCATCGCCTGGCGCGCTGCCCGCTTGTAGGGAGGCGATACGACCCGCCGAGACCTCGATGAGCACGCCGGACTCCAGCGCACCGGACCCCAACGCGGTGGCCTCCGACGCACCTGACTCCAACGCGCCCGGCTCCGACGACGCGCCGGTCCACGCGTACCTCGCCCAGAACCGGCCGTTCACAGCAGGTCCTCCAGGACGCTGGCCAAGGCGGCCACGCCGGCGAGGCAGTCGGTCTCCTCGGCGTATTCCTCCGGAGAGTGCGAGACGCCGGTCGGATTCCGTACGAAGAGCATGGCCGTGGGAACGACAGAGGCGAGAATGCCCGCATCGTGCCCCGCCCCGGTCGGCAGAACGGGAACCCCACCAAGCCGGCCCGCCAGGCGGTCCCTGAGCGGCCGGTCGAATTCGACCACTGGCGTGTACGACTCGCGGGTGACCTCCGCCCCCGACTGATGAATGATCTCTTTCACCAGCATGTCGAGAGTGGCGGAGTCGGCAGCCCGCGAGTCCAGCCAAGCAGTCACGCGGGAGGCGATGGCGTTGGTGCCGTTAGGCTCGACGGAGATCTTCCCGAAGGTGGCGAGCGCCCCAGCGAGCCTCGCCTGCTCGCGGGCGTTCAGGACCGTGGCAGCGTAGGCCAGCATCGGATCGCGGCGGTCCTCCAGGCGAGTCGTGCCCGCGTGGTTGGCCTCTCCGTGGAAATCGAAGCGCCACCGGCCGTGCGGCCAGATCGCCGACGCGACGCCGACCGGCGCGTCGCCCAGGTTCCGCCCCTGCTCGACGTGGAGCTCGACGTAGGCGGAGATGCGCGCGAGCCGCTCGTCATCACGGCCGATCACAGCGGGGTCATGTCCCGCACGCTCCATCGCGTCGCCGAGCAGAACGCCGTCCTGGTCCCTTAGAGACCGCGCGTGACCCGGCTCCAGAACCCCCGCCATCAACCGGGACCCGACACAGGCCACGCCGAACCTGGCACCCTCCTCATCACCGAAGTTCACGATCGCGAGCGGGCGGCGGCCACCATCGGTGCCCTGATCCCGGAGCGCGTCCAGGGCCGCGAACGCCGACACGACGCCAAGCGGCCCGTCATACGCTCCTCCGTCAGGCACCGAGTCCAGATGGGAGCCGGTGACGACAGCGTCCCCAGCCGAGGGGTCGCCGTACCAGGCCCACTGGTTGCCGTTCCGGTCGACCTCGTACGTCAAGCCCCTCGTCAGCGCCTGCTCCCTGAACCAGGCCCGGCATTCGCCGTCGGCCGCGTTCCAGGCATGGCGGCGATATCCGCCGGTCGCGTCATACCGGCCGACAGGCAGGAGCTCGCGCCACATCCCCCGGAAATTGCCCTCAACCTGCGAAGGATCGATCACGCCTCGTCGCCCTCACGCATCGGGATCCGCACGCCGCGCTCCTGGGCGACCTCGGTGGCCCGGTCGTAGCCGGCGTCGACGTGCCGGATGACGCCCATGCCCGGGTCGTTGGTGAGCACCCGGCGGATCTTCTCGCCCGCGAGCGCGGTGCCGTCGGCGACCGTGACCTGCCCGGCGTGGATGGAACGGCCGATGCCGACGCCTCCGCCGTGGTGGATGGACACCCACGACGCGCCGGAGGCCACATTGACCATGGCGTTCAGCAGCGGCCAGTCGGCGATGGCGTCGGAGCCGTCGAGCATGGCCTCGGTCTCCCGGTACGGCGAGGCGACGCTGCCGCAGTCGAGGTGGTCACGGCCGATGGCCAGCGGAGCGGAGATCTCGCCACGGGCCACCATGTCGTTGAACCGGTCGCCGGCCTTGTCCCGCTCGCCGTACCCGAGCCAGCAGATGCGCGCGGGCAGGCCCTGGAAGTGGACTCGCTCCCCCGCCAGCCGGATCCAGCGGGCCAGCGACTCGTTCTCCGGGAACAGATCCAGGATCGCCTGGTCCGTCTTGGCGATGTCCTGGGCGTCGCCCGACAGAGCCGCCCAGCGGAACGGCCCCTTGCCCTCGCTGAACAGCGGCCGGATGTAGGCGGGCACGAAGCCGGGGAAGTCGAAGGCCCGCCCATAACCAGCGAGCTGGGCCTCACCCCGGATCGAGTTGCCGTAGTCGAACACTTCGGCCCCGGCGTCCTGGAAGCCGACCATCGCCTCCACGTGCTGGGCCATCGAGTGTCGGGCGCGCTCAGTGAACCCGGAAGGGTCCTTGTCCGCCTCGGCGGTCATGTCCTCGAACGCCACGCCGATCGGGAGGTACATCAGCGGGTCGTGCGCCGACGTCTGGTCCGTGACGATGTCGATCTCCGCACCGCGCGCGAGCAGCTCCGGTACGGCCTGCGCCGCGTTGGCGACCACGCCGATGGACAGCGGCCGGCGCGCGTCCCGCGCTTCGTAGGCCAGCCGCAGCGCGTCGTCCAGCGACGAGGCCTTGACGTCGAGGTAGCGGTGTTCGATGCGCCGGTCCACGGAGCGCGGGTCGCAGTCGACGCAGATGGCCACCCCGCCGTTCATGGTAACGGCCAGCGGTTGGGCGCCGCCCATGCCGCCCAGCCCGGCGGTCAGGGTGATCGTCCCGGCCAGTGTGCCGCCGAACTTCTTGGCGGCCACGGCCGAGAACGTCTCGTAGGTGCCCTGGAGGATCCCCTGGGTGCCGATGTAGATCCAGGAGCCGGCCGTCATCTGCCCGTACATGGTCAGGCCGAGCTGCTCCAGCCGCCGGAACTCCGGCCACGTGGCCCAGTCTCCGACCAGGTTGGAGTTGGCGATGAGGACTCGCGGCGCCCATTCGTGCGTGCTCATCACGCCCACCGGGCGGCCCGACTGCACGAGCAGCGTCTCGTCGGCCTTCAGCGTGCCGAGCGTGCGGACGATCGCGTCGTAGGAGCGCCAGTCACGGGCCGCCTTGCCGGTGCCCCCGTACACGACGAGCTTGTCGGGATGCTCGGCGACCTCGGGGTCGAGGTTGTTCATGAGCATCCGCAGGGCGGCTTCCTGCTGCCATCCCTGGGTGTTGAGCGTCGTGCCACGTGGAGCCCGAACCGGGCGCGGACCGCTGCTCTGGTCCATGTTCCTGACCTCCCCAACTGCATAACTATTCATGCATGTCTATCTTGAATAAATACATTCAGTCAATAGCTAGTCCGTGAACAGGCCGCGCGATGCCGCTGACTGCTCGAACGCCTCCAGGCGGGCCTGCGCGCCGGGGATCTCGTCGACCATGGTCTCCAGCAGGACCCGGCCGAGCATCATGGGGGCGCATGCCGTGTCGAAGACCAGTTCCGTGCCGACCGGCGCCGGCAGAGCCACGTCGGACAGGTCCGCCGACGGCGCGAAGGCGTTGTCGGCGATGGTGACCACGCTCAGCCCCGCCTTCTTGGCGGCGGACAGGCCGTCCATCAGCTCGGCGGGGTAGCGGGGCAGGGCGAAGCAGAGCAGGGCGCTCGCCCCGGCGTCGGCCGCCTGCTCGATGCGGTCGGCGAGCATGGAACCGCCCTCGTTGAGCAGGCGCACGTCGGGGTGGACCTTGGCGGCGAAGTAGGCCCAGCCCGCGGCCTGCGCCGCGGCCGCGCGCAGGCCGAGCACGAGCAGCGGCCGGGAGGGTGCCAGCAGCCGGGCGGCCTTGACGATCGCCGTCATGTCCGACAGCGAACCGGCCAGGTGCTGCAGGTTGGCGATCTCGGTGCGTACCGCCCGCTGGGTCTCGCTCAGGACGGCGCCCTCGCCCGTCTCGCTCCGGCCCGCCGAGTCGGGCAGGCCGAGCTCGCGGATCTGCTTACGCAGCGCGGGGTAGCCGTCGAACCCGAGGGTCATCGCGAACCGGGTCACCGACGGCTGGCTCACCCCCGCGAGCTCGGCGATCTCCACGCTGGACAGGAAGGCCGCCTGCCCGGCGTGCTGCACCAGGCAATGCGCGATCCGCCGCTGGGCGGGGGTCAGCCGATGCCCTTCGAACAGGCGCAGCAAGCGTGCCTCCGGCGCGACATCGTCCGTGTTCATGACTCTCCAGGGGTCTACAGATCGGCCAGTGCGTCGAGGAGACCGGCAGCCGCCGAGACGTCCGCCGTGAGCGGCCGGTCCTCCATCGATAGCTCAAGATTGTCGTCCACCAGCGCGTACGCGCGGCCTACCGGCAAGTCCCAGGCCGCCTTCACCCTGTTCGAGTCAAGCTGACGCAGGGCGCGGACGGCGGCGACGAGCTCGCAGCCGAGCACCAGCCGGAACGCCTCGACAGTCCGCAGGACCTGGCGGGCGGCCTGCGAGGCGAAGCTCGCGGCCTCCTCCACGCTCCGCGACAGTACGGCATGGCCGGACGAGGCCGGAGTCGCCGCGTTCCGCAGCTCGGCGAGGGCGGCGTTCGCGCTGTATTCGAGGATGAGCACCCCGGATCCGGCCGACGCCCCATCGGCGAGGAACGGTCGCAGCCCCGTGATGCCCGGCTCCGCCAGGGCCGCCAGCCGCGCCGCCGACAGCCGCGCGGTCGGCAGGAGCGCGAGAGACAACTGGTCCAGCGCGAGGGCCACGTGCGCCGAGAAGAAACCCCCGTGATGGTACGACGCCGGCCCGCCGTGAAGGCCGTCCGCGCTGATCAAGGGGTTCTCCGCGCCCGCGTTGAGCTCGACGGCCAGCACCCGCTCCAGCGCGTCGGAGGCTTCCAAGGCCGGCCCGTGGATCTGGGGAAAGCAGCGGAAGGCGTACGGGTCCTGGATGCGGCCGGTCGGTGGCGCGGGCCGATCCGGCGCACCGACGAGCCGGCGGACCTCGGCGGCAGTACGGACGTTGCCCGGATGCGGGCGCGCGGCGTGCACCGGCTCGGCGAAGGCCTCCAGTGAGCCGTCGACGGCCAGCAGGGAGAGCGCGGCCACCACATGGGTGGCCCTGAGCAGGCGTTCCAGGCTGTGGCGGGCCAGCGACGCCTGTCCCAGGGTGAGGGCGTTGCTACTGATCAGAGCCAGTGCGTCACCGGTTTCGAGGCTGATCGGAGGTGGCGGGGTGGGACCGCCGTGCCAGGGGTGCTCTCCGGCGAGGGCCAGTCCGAGCTGGGACAGCGCGGCCAGATCGCCGGTGCCGACCGCGCCGTACTCGTTCACCGGCGGGTGCACTCCGGCCTGGAGCGCCACGGCGAGCCCGCGGACCACCTCGGGACGGAGCCCGGCGCCTCCCACCAGGAGCTGGTTGAGCCGGACGATCATCATCGCCCGGACCTGCCTCGCCGGCAGCAGTGCCCCTATCCCGCCCGCGTGGCTGCGCAGCAGACGCAGACCGTGCAGGTCGAAGTCGGCGGGATCGACCTCCAGGGTGCGGTTGGCGCCGACGCCGGTGCTGCGTCCGTAGACGCGCCCGGTGGCGACGAGGTCGGCGGCCCTGTGCCACGACCGTTCGACCTTCTCGTAGGCGAGCGGGGGCACCTCCACGCCGGCTCCGCCGTCGGCGATCAACGCGACCGTCTGGCTGTCGAGGCCATGTCCGTTGAGCTCGATCTGTGGGACGCCCACGCCTACGATTTGAGACGCCACGATCTTCAACTCCTCTTCACCTGCATAAAACCGACTATTGACACATCTTCATTCGTGCTTGAGTCTGCATGAATACATGCAGAGCGGCAAGGGCGGTGTCCATGATCCGATTCGAGTCAGTCACCAAGAGGTTCGCCAACGGCACGACAGCCGTGGACGACCTCTCCGTGGAGTTCCTCGAAGGAGGCATCACGGTGCTGGTCGGCTCCTCCGGTTGTGGCAAGACCACCACGCTCCGGATGATCAACCGGCTGGTCGATCCCACCTCCGGTACGGTCAGCCTGGGCGGGCGCGACGTACGAGAGCTGCCCGCGGCTCAGTTGCGGCGCGGCATCGGATACGTCATCCAGCAGGCCGGCCTGTTCCCGCACCGTACGGTCCTGGACAACATCGCCACCGTGCCGACGCTGCTCGGCTGGGGCCGGCGCAAGGCCCGCGCCAGGGCCGCCGAGCTGCTTGAGGTCGTCGGCCTGGCCGCCGAGTCCGGCAAACGCTATCCCCATCAGCTCTCCGGCGGCCAGCAACAGCGCGTGGGCGTCGCCCGCGCGCTGGCCGCCGACCCGCCCGTCCTGCTCATGGACGAGCCGTTCGGAGCGGTCGACCCGGTGGTCCGGACCCTGCTCCAGGACGAGCTGATCCGGCTGCAGGCCGAACTCCACAAGACCATCGTCTTCGTCACCCACGACATCGACGAAGCCGTACGGCTCGGCGACCGCATCGCGGTCTTCCGCACCGGCGGGCACATGGTCCAGTTCGCCCCGCCCGCCGAACTGCTCGCCCGGCCGGCCGACGACTTCGTCGCCGGATTCCTCGGGGCGGAACGCGGGCTGAAGCTGCTGTCTCTCATCTCGCTGCAGAATGTGCCGTACGAGCCGATCGCAGCGGTGAAGACCACGGACACGGCCGCGCAGGCGCGCGCGGAGGCGACGGGGCGGTGGCTGCTCGCGGTCTCCCCCGATGGCAAGCCCGCGGGCTGGCTGGACGTCGACGCGCTCGACGGGTCGGATGCGATCGGGCAGGCGGCCCTGACCCCGGTGCGCGGCCTGACCGATTCCGACTCACTGCTCTCGGCGCTCAACGAGACCGTCTCCTCTCCCACCGGGATGGCGGTGCGGGTGGACGCGGCGGGCGTGCTGGTCGGGGCGTCCAGAGACGACGTCGTGCACGCCCATCAGCGGAGCCTCGCATGATCATCGAGTGGGGCTGGCTCACCACGCACACCGACGACCTGCTGGCGCTCACGCTGGACCACCTGGCGACGGCGGTCCCCGCCGTGCTGCTCGGCCTGCTGATCGCGCTGCCGCTCGCCGTGGTCGCCCACCGGGTCCGTCCGCTGCGCGGACTGCTGCTCGGCATCTCCAACATCATGTTCACGGTGCCGTCGCTGGCCCTGTTCGTCCTGCTGCTGCCGATCACGGGACTGACCAGGACGACCGCGATCGCCGGGCTGACCGTGTACACCCTGGTCGTCCTGCTCCGCAACACCGTCGAGGGGCTCGACAGCGTGCCCGCCAAGGTCCGGGAGGCCTCCCTTGCCATGGGCACGGGCAGACTCGGCACCCTGCTGAAGGTCGAGTTCCCGCTCGCCCTACCGGTGATCATGGCTGGGGTCAGGGTGGCCAGCGTCATGACCATCTCCCTGGTCAGCGTGGCCAGCTACATCGGATACGGCGGCATCGGCCAGTTGTTCACCGATGGCTTCCAGCGCAGTTTCCCCACCCCCGTGCTCGCCGGAGTGGTACTCACGCTGCTGCTCGCGCTGGCCGCCGACGCGGTGCTCGTCCTTGTGCAATGGCTCTGCACCCCCTGGATGCGCAAGGGAGCGCGCGCATGACGGATCTCTTCTCCCAACTGGCCGCCTGGCTGACCTCCGCCGGCCAGTGGGCCGGCCCGGAAGGCATCGCCCAGCGGCTGCTTGAGCACGTGGAGTACTCTCTGCTCTCCACTCTCGTCGCCGCGCTGATCGCCCTGCCCATCGGGTTGTTCATCGGCCACACGGGGCGGGGCGCGTTCCTCGCCATCAACCTCTCGGGCTTCGGTCGGGCCCTCCCGACCGTGGGCATCGTCACCCTGGTCTTCCTGGTCAGCGGTCTGAGCATGACCCCGGTGTACATCTCCCTGGTCGCGCTGGCCATCCCAGCGATCGTGACCAACACCTACGCGGGCATGGCCGCGGTCGAGGCGGACGCCAAGGACGCCGCCCGCGGCATGGGGATGACCGGGCTTCAGTCCCTGTGGCGGGTGGAGATCCCCCTCGCCGCCCCGCTGATCATGACAGGGGTGCGGTTGGCGACCGTACAGGTCATCGCGACCGCCACCATCGCGGCCTATGTCAGCTTCGGCGGTCTCGGCCGGTACATCTTCGACGGACTCGCCCAGCGCGACCTCACCCAGGTCTTGGGCGGCGCCGTCCTCGTCGCGGCCCTCGCTGTGGCCGTGGACCTCATCCTCGCCGGAATCCACCGCATCCTCTTCCGCCACCGCCTTACTTGATGGAGCCTTCTTCATGAATCCCAGGAACTTCGTCGCGGGCGCGCTCGCCCTCGCCGTACTCCCCGTACTGGCCGCCTGCGGCGGCGGCACGACCAGCCTGAACACCCCGCCATCCGCCACAGGATCCGCCGCCGCGGCGCCGGACTCCACGATGGTGATCGGTACGGCCAACTTCTCCGAGAACCAGATCCTCGGCTACCTCTACGCCGACGTCCTCGAAGCCGCGGGCGTGAAGACGACGGTCAAGCCCAACCTCGGCTCGCGGGAGATCATCGTGCCCGCGCTGCAGAACGGCGACATCGACCTGCTGCCCGAATACCAGGGCAACCTCCTGCTGCACTTCGACCCCAAGGCCACCGCGAGCGACTCCGACGCCCTGCAGCAGGCGCTCACCGCCAAGCTGCCGCAGGGACTGACGATCCTGCCGCCCTCGGCCGCCGAGGACGCGGACGTCTTCACCGTCACCAAGGAGACCGCGACCAAGTACGGCCTCAGCACCCTCGCCGACCTGGCCAAGCACAACGGCAAGCTGGTCTTCGGCGGCCCCCCGGAGGTCAAGACCCGCCAGGTCGGCATGGTCGGGCTCAAGGACGTCTACGGTGTCGAGTTCAAGGGGTTCAAGTCCCTCGACGCCAGCGGACCGCTGGTCAAGGGAGCCTTGAAGAGCGGCGGCATCGATATGGGGAACCTCTTCAGCACCGACGTGGACATCGCGAAGAACGGCTGGGTCGTACTGGCCGACCCGAAGCACCTCATCCCGGCCCAGCGCGTCGTCCCGCTGATCCGCACCGACAAGGCCACCGACACGGTCAAAACCGCTCTGGCCAAGCTGAACACCGCGCTGACCACCGAGGAGCTGAGCAAGCTCGATTCGCTCGTGGACAACGACCACAAGGACCCCGACGAGGTCGCCACCGAGTGGGTCAAGGCCCACGGCCTGTCGAGCTGATCCTTAATGTCCGGCAACCACGGTCTTTAGCGCGACAATGGCTAGGCCGAGGATGAGGTTGGCGATTCCGGAAACGACAACGACGCTTCTGGAAGCGCCGGTCTGGACCGCGGCCGTAACAGCCCAGCCGACCTGGCTCGCCACCGCGACACACAGCGCCGCCCAGGCCGCCACTGTGTTGGACATGCCCAGCCCAGACGCCAGAGTGGCGGCTATGGAGGGCGGAAACGAAGCCTGTGCCAGCGGCCATTCGCTCTTGGCGACCGCCCGCAGGTTTCCCCATGTAAGGGGCTTGGCGGGATATCCAGCACCCACTACCTGGACGTAAACGTGGGTGATCCAGAACACCACCCCCGTACTTATCAGGAGAATCACGAGATCCGCCGGGGTCGGCGGTCCGCCCTCCGCAGCGGAGCCGGCGACCACGGAAGCCGCCAGTAGCGACCCGTACACGGCACCCCCGGAGTGCACCCGCTCCGACGCCGCACCCGTTTCACGCCCGTTCATGAGTGCAGTGTGCTTTGCGCCCGTCCGATCAGCCGATCGACGGGCGCTGGCATGTACAGACTTGGCGCAGGACTTCCCAGGATCTGCCGACAAGTCGATCACGCATGCCCGGGAGAGGCGGCATCATCCGCTCAGCGGACCCTGATCCGCCGAACGAAGGCTGGACGGCATCTATCAGACAGCGGCTCTATGTGATGTCATAACTACTGTCTGTAATCGCGATGCACCGTCCCCCTGCTCCCCCGAAGGAGAACAAGCATGCGCTTGAATCGTGCGGCCCTGATCGCCGGTGGCACTGCCCTGGCCGCCGCCCTCCTGTCCGCCCACCCCGCGATGGCGGCTCCACGCGGCTGCCTCTCCGAAGGGCAGATCGGCAGCTACCTCTCCAAGGAGGGCAGCGCGAAAGCCACCTTCTCCACCGAGTTCCTCAACGAGCTGAGGAGGGCCGGAATCAGGTTCGAGACGCTGGACCCGATCGAGCTGGTCGACGGCGGCACCGCCGCCTGGATGCCCATCGGCGAACGGTACGACAACATCGAGACGCCCAGCGGGCGGGTCTGCTACCCCGGCGGGTTCCGCTTCAGTAACGACGAGACGGGCGCGACGTACGAGATCGACACCTTCTGGGTGCTGTTCGCGGCCATGGGTGACAGCAAGTTCTTCGCCACACCGACCGTCAACGGGCAACCCCGGCTCGGCGGTGAGCTGGCCATGGTGAACTTCAGCGTCCCGCAGGCCCTGACCCCCGGCAATTTCGTCCCGCACAACGGAGGCGTCGGCCCGCTCAAGGTCATCCTGTCCATGGATCGGGGCTGGGCTTCGGACCTCAACAAGGAACTCGGCACCAAGTTCCACGGCGACATGCACTGGGCCGACCTGGACATCGCCTGGCAGGGCCCGCCCAGCCGGCCCGTGAAGTCCGGCTCCTCGCTCGGCATGCTCGGGCTCAAGGTCATCAGCGACGCCATCCGGGGGCAGGGCGGCTCCGGCCTGGCCCTGCCGAAGCCAGGAGCTTTCTTCTAAGCGCCGTCCCACTTTTGTCGGCGATTTCCCTCCTCACTACCACTGCGCCATTAATTGCTTTTCCCATGCCCGAATTCAGGGCGAATTTTCGTGGTGAGCTTTTGAAGATTCCTTTACAGAGAGTGATTAGGCAACTACTTTTAGCGAGTCACTGCACGTCAGAGGCACTTCGATGTCTCTCACCGACGAAAGGTCACGCCGTGCGTGCTCTTGTTCGCGTCGCTCAAACGATCGTGATCGGCGCCGTGGTTTTCGCCGCCGCGCCGGTCTCCGCCGCCCATGCCGGTCCGTTCCAACCGCCCTCCGGTGTGGCCGGCGCACCGTCCATCCCGCCGCCCAGCGCTTCTTGTTTCCGGTTTCCGTACTTCGGCCCCAAGGGACACGCGAACTTCGACTTCGGCTCCGACATCGTCAAACTCTTCAATGAGCGCGGCGTGCAGGTGGAGGGCATCGCGCCCATCGAGGCCAAGCCCGGTAACAAAGGCATCTATATGCCCATCGGCTGGAAGCAGGACCACATCGACCCGTGCAACGGCGTCTACTACCCCGGCGGCTTCATCGTCAATGACGTCAAGAGCGGGCACAAGGTCGCCATCCACGACATCTACCTGCGTGCCGACGGGACACACGCCCAGGTGGAGATCGACGGGCAGCCTCAGGGCGAGCAGCTCGTGGCCACGTACAAGCTGCACGAGTTCGCCTGGAACGTGCCCACGCCGCGCCCGCTCGAGGGCGGCATCGGACCCAAGTACTGGCCCTTCTACACCAGCGCGTACCTCAGCCGGACGGTCAAGGACCTGACCGGCATCTCGCTGAACGAGGGCGACTACCTGGCCAACCTCGACGCGGTCGTCCAGTACGTGCCGTAGGCGACGCCCCCTGACCTGAGCTCCACCGGGCCGTGCCTCCGGGGCACGGCCCGGTACTCGCGAATCGAGAGACAGATGCAACTGACCAGCGCTCGGAGCCGGTGGGCGTGGATCGCCGGCGCCTCCATCGCCGTCCTGACGGCCACGGTGCTCCTCGGTCCCACGATGCGTCCGAGCACCGCGACCAGCCACTGGGACGCCCCCGCCACCACCCTCAACAAGCAGGTCGACGCCACCGACCTGTACGCCTTCACCAGCCCGGAACGGCAGGACACGGTCACGATCGTGGCCAACTACATCCCTTTCCAGGCTCCGTACAAGCCGTACCAGTTCGACACCGACGCCCGCTATGAGGTGCACGTCGACAACACCGGCACCGGCAAGGCCGCCGTCACCTACCGATGGACCTTCGCCAACAAGGGCCTGCCGGTGCCCTCCTTCATCCGCAAGCGCGAGCACAAGGCCGGCCCACTGGACTCCCTGGTCGAGCAGAGCTACACGCTGACCAGGCTGCGCGACGGCAAGGCGGAGACCCTGGTCCGCGACGGGTACGCCGCCCCCACCGACATGGGCGCTCCCGGCTACCTTTCGGTCCGCCGCAAGGCCGTCGTCGACCTGCCCGGCGGGGGCAAGGTGTTCACCGGCACCGCCGCCGACCCGTTCTACTCCGACAACCGCGCCGTCAACCTGCTCAGGTTCGGGCTCCCGTTCTTCCCCGTCAAGACCGGGGTGCCGATGAACGTCAGCTCCCTGGCCCTGCAGCTCCCCAAGTCGGAGCTGGCGCTCGGCGGCGACCCGGCCCGCAACCCGGTCATCGGCGTCTGGACTACCGCCTCCCGCAAGTCGAGCGGCCTGCTCGGCTCAGGATCGGCCGACTACAGGCAGGTCTCACGGCTGGGTAACCCCAACTTCAACGAAGTGATCATCCCGCTCAAGCAGCGCGACCACTTCAACACCGTGCGGCCGGACGGTGACGAGAGCGGCAACCTCGTCGTGCCGTCCACGCTCGACCCCGACCAGGCCAAGGTCGTCGCCAAGCAGGCGAATGTCACGGCGCCGCCGGCCCCGCGCAAGGACCTGGAGCAGATCTACCTCACCGGCCTCACCACGCGGGCGGACGGGCCGATCAAGCAGGATCTCAACTCCCACCTGCTCAACCAGGACGCCCCGCGCGTCGCCAAGGCGGAGGAACTGCGGCTCAACATGAGTACGCCCGTCGCCACCGCACCCGACAAGTACGGCATCCTCAAGGGCGACGCCCAGGGCTATCCCAACGGCCGCCGCCTCATCGACGACGTCGTGACCGTCAACCTGCGGATGCTCCTGGGCGAACCCGCCGGCCGGGGCGCGCCGGGCCTCATCGCCGAGGACAACCCGGCGTTCCTGCTCAGGCCCATCACCGGCAGCTTCCCCTACCTGGCGCTGCCCGTCACCGCCACCGGCTGAACCACGATGAGTAGCGTACGGCGATTGCTGCCCCTGCTGGGATGCATGCTGCTGGGCTGCGTCCTGCTGACCCTGTACGCCCCCGGCGGACTCCTGCGCCGGGACGAGCCGCCTCCCGCACCGGCGGACTGGTCACCGTACGACCTGGCCGGATCGATCGAGGCCGCCCAGACGCACCTGCGCCGTCAGCCCGACGACGCGGCGGTCTGGGCGAGCCTCGGCAGCATGTACCTGGAGCAGGCCCGCCGCACCACGGACACCGCCTATTACGGCAAGGCCCAGGGCGCGTTCGAACGTTCACTGCGCCAGCCCACCGGCGACGGGCAGCCGTACATCGACGCCGTGATCGGCATGGGCGCGCTGGCCAACGCCCGGCACGACTTCGCCGGCGCGGTGCGCTGGGCCGAGCAGGCCCGCAAGGAGGCGCCGTTCCGCTGGGCTCTGTACGGCGTGCTCACCGACGCCTACCTCGAACTCGGCCAGTACGAACAGGCCGAGACCGCGCTGCGCCGCATGCTCGACGGCCGCCCCGACCTCGCCTCCTTCACCAGGGCCGCCCGTCTGGAACACCTGCGCGGCAGGCCCGGCCCCGCCCGCGAGGTGCTGCGCCGCGCCTGCGCGATCCCCGGCGACGCCGCCGAGTATGCCTTCTGCCAATGGCAACTCGGCGAGCTCTCCTGGAACAACGGCGACCCTCGAACCGCACTCACCGCCTACACCCAGGCGCTGGCCGCCGACCCCGAACACGTCGCGTCGAGGGCTAGCAAGGCGCGCGCGGAGGCCGCGCGCGGCCACACCGACCAGGCCCTGCGCGACTACGCCACCGCCGTCGCGCGCTCCCCGTCGTTCGTCGTCGAATACGGGGAACTGCTCGAGCACCTCGGCGACGGGGACGGGGCCAGGCGGCAGTACGCCGTCTTCACCGCCCAGCAGAAGCTGCTGGCCGCGAACGGAGCAGTCGATGGCCTGGCCATGGGCATGTTCGAGGCGAACCACGGTGACGCGGATGCCGCGGTCCGGCACCTGCGGGCGGAATGGAAACGACGCCGGAGCGTCGAGGTCGCCGACGCGCTCGGGTGGGCGTTGCACCAGGCCGAGCGCCACGCCGAGGCCGCCACCTACGCCGCCCGAGCTGACGCGCTCGGCGGGCGCAACGCGCTGTTCGCCTACCACCGGGGCGAGATCGAGCACGCGCTCGGACACACTGCCGCCGCCCGCACCCATCTGAGCAGAGCGCTGTCCATCAACCCGCACTTCTCCCCGGCTGGGGCGACGCGGGCGCGAGCACTGCTCGCGGAGATGCCATGATCACGGCACTCGCCGCCGCCGCGGTGCTGGCGGCGCATCCCCTGGGGAACTTCAGCATCAACCACTACGACGGGTTGACGATCCACCACGACAGGATCGAGCACCTCGCCATCGTGGACCTTGCCGAGATCCCCACCCTGCAGCAGCCGCCGACCGGCCCTGCGGACACCCACGCCCGTCGCGCCTGCGCCGAGTTGCGTGACGCCGTCCGCGCGCAGGCCGGAGGGCGGCTGCTGACCTGGCGCGTCACCGACGCCTCCTTCGCCTACCGGCCGGGCGCCGCGGGGCTGCGCACCAGCAGGCTCACGTGCCACCTGACCGCGCCGCTCCGCGTTGACCGGCCGCTCGCCCTCACCTTCGCCAACGGCTACCGTGGCGACACCGTGGGCTGGCGGGAGATCACGGCCAAGGGGCACGGCGTGCGCCTGCGCGACTCCGACGTCCCTGCGAAGAGCGTGTCGGGCGAGCTACGCGACTACCCCGCCGACCTGCTCAGCTCACCACTCGACGTACGCCAGGCGCGCCTGACGGCGGAGCCCGGCGACAGCGGCTCCGGCGCGCCGGCGGACGTGCCGGGTGTGGACGCCGTCACCCGCTACGCCGGCCTGCTGGCCGACCGGCTCAACACGCTGATCGGCGCCGACCGGCTGACCGTGCCGCTCGGGCTGCTGGCCTTGCTGTTGTCGCTGGCGCTGGGCGCCGTGCACGCGGCGATGCCCGGCCATGGCAAAACCGTCATGGCCGCCTACCTCGCCGGACGGCAACGACGGTTGCTGGACGCCGTCACCGTCGCGGCCACGGTCACCGCCACCCACACAGCGGGCGTGCTGGCTCTGGGGATGCTGGTCACGGCCGCCAGCGCGATCGCCGGTGAGGTGGTGCTGAGCTGGCTCGGCGTGGCGAGCGGACTCCTCATCGCCGTGATCGGCGCCGGCCTGCTCCGCTCCGCCTTCCGTAGCCGGACCCGCCACCGTCATGGACATGGTCACGGGCACGGTCAGGGGCACGGTCACGGGAGGGGGTCGGGTGGGGTCGTGGCGCTGGCTGTAGCCGGTGGGCTGGTGCCCAGCCCGTCCGCCCTGGTGGTCCTCCTCGGCGCGATGGCACTGGGACGCACTGCGTTCGGCGTCCTGACCGTGGTGTGCTACGGACTCGGCATGGCGGTCACGCTACTGATTACAGCGCTCGCCCTGCGCAGGCTGAGCGACCTTACTCTGGGAGGGCGGATGCAGCGGTTGCGCCCGTACAGCGCCGCCATGACCGCCACACTCGTCCTGCTCGTGGGCACGGGTGTCACGTTGCGCGCGGTGGCCGCTCTCGTATGAAGGTGGTTGATCTGCGGAACGAACCACGCGCCGCCGCCGCTGGTTTCGCGGCGGCGAACTGGACTGCGTTCACCCCCGGCTCGTGGCCAGGAATTCGCGTCCACCTCGTCGACGACTTGGTACCTGCACCCCTCAACGCCGCCCTAACGCGTCGTGAAGGCGCCGCCGTTGACGTGGATGGTCTGTCCGGTGATGTGGTGGGCGCCGGGCGAGGCAAGGAAGAAGACGGTCTGTGCGATGTCGCTGGGCGTGCCCGGCCGCTTGAGCAGCGTCTCGTCGACGAGCGCCTGGTGGCGCGCCTCCGTCATGCCGCCGCCGAAGAAGTTCGTGCCGGTCACATAGCCGGAGGAGATGACGTTGCAGGTGATGTCGCGCGGGCCGAGTTCGGCGGCGAGCATAGCGTTCCAGGCAGCCAGCGCAGCCTTGGCCGCGCCGTAGGATCCACCGCCGCGTTCCGCGCCGATCGTGCCGATGCTGGCGATCGAGGAGCCCGCGGTCAGCTTGTCGCGAACCGCGGCGGTGGTGAGGACCGCGGTGAGCACGTTGGTCGACACGCTTGACTGCCATTGCGCGGCCAGCGCTTCCAGGGGCGGCGTTCCGGCCGGCGACTGCTCCGGCAGGCCCCCTGCGGTGTTGACGAGCACGTCGAGCGGGCCGTCCAGCCGCTCGCCGAGCTCGGCGACCTGGTCGGGCATGGTCGCGTCGCAGGCGATGCCGTGCACGCCCAGCTCCCTGGCGGCCGGCTCGACGGTGTCGGGGCGGCGCCCGGTGATGTAGACCTCGGCGCCGTCGGCTGCGAAGAGCTCGGCGACGGCGCGGCCGATGCCGCTGGTGCCTCCGGTGATGAGCACGGTCCTGTTCATGTTCCCTCCCATGCGGGTATCGTTGTTTAGACCTAAACATAGCGGAGGATCGACAGTGACCGACAATCCGGCCGGCCCGGCGGAGATCGCGGCGGCCTGGCAGCGCGAGCGTCCAGGCACGCCTACGGAGTCCATCGAGATCGTCACGCCCATCTGGCGGCTGGCGAAGATGTTCGCCGACGACCGCGCCCGTGTCCTGCGCGCAGCCGGCATCGACGCGGCCACTCTCGACCTGCTGTCAGTGATCCGCCGCTCCGGCCCGCCGTACACACTGTCCACCCGCGAGCTGGCCAGCCGCACCCTGGTGACGGCCGGCGCGATCTCCCAGCGCGTCGCCCGCGCCGAACGCGACGGTCTGGTACGGCGAGCACCGGGCACCACAGGGCGCAAAAGCGTCAATGTGTCACTGACAGACGAGGGACACGCGCTCATCGAGCGATCGGTCGACTCGGTGCTCAGCCGCGAGGCCAGCCTGGTCACGGGCCTGCCCAAAGAAGAACGGGACACGCTTGTCGATCTGCTGGCGAAGCTGACAGCGGACGTCCAGCGACGGCAGGGGCTGTAGCCCGGCGGATGGGTTTCCTGACCGTCGATCGGCGATCCTGCCTACGCGCAGCCCGCGAAACAGGGAAACTAGAGTCCGCGAAACAGGGAAAACTTGGCCCGCGAAACAGGGAAAACCCGGGCTCTGCACAGTCTATTTGCAGGTGGGGGCGATATGGATCTTCTTCCTCGGCTCGCGGCCGACTCTCTCAAGGAGCTTCTCGCAGAGCTCAGGATCGTGATCATCAACGGACCGCGCCAGTCCGGCAAGACAACGCTGCTCCAGTCCTGCCGACGGTTCGGCGAAGCCACGTTCACCACCCTCGACGATCCTTCAGAGCTCGCCATCGCCAAGGACGATCCGCGCACCTTCGCACGCAGACGGCCCCAACCAGTGATCATCGACGAGATTCAACGAGCCGGCGATCCCCTGATTCTGGCCATCAAGCAGGTAGTCGACGAGGACTGGTCTCCAGGCCAGTTCGTGCTATCAGGGTCGACCGCTTTCTCAGCATCCCCACATTGTCGGAGTCGCTTGCGGGCCGGGTCGCCTTCGTGGACCTGTGGCCCTTCGCGGTCAGCGAGCGAGTGGGTGACGCAGGCAGATTCTGCGATCAGGCGTTCATCGACCCGGGGGGCTTCACTGGTCGCCAGTCGGCATGGACGCGCGAGGACTACATCCACCTCATTAGCCAGGGCAGCTATCCGGAAGTCCTGCGCCTGAAGTCACCAGTGGCGATTCGGGCGTGGTTCCGCGGCTACCTGGACACCGTGATCTCGCGCGACATCCGCGAGTTCGCCCATGTCAACAAGGCCCAGGCGATCCCCGACCTGATCGCTCTGGTCGCGGCCCGAGCAGGCGGCCAGGTCGTCCTCGCCCATATCGCCGAAGGTCTGGGGCTGGACGTCGCAACCGTGCGTACGTATCTGGCCTACCTGGAAACCGTGTTCCTGGTCGCTCCGGCGCCCGCATGGTCCAACAACCTGAGCTCACGGGTGACCCACGCGCCCAAGAGCTATGTGACCGACAGCGGACTGGCCGCCCATCTCATGGATGTGGATGCGGAGTCACTCCTTGCCCCTGGTCATCCCGCCCTCGGCGGACTACTGGAGACCTTCGTCTTCGCAGAGCTTCTCAAGCTGTCGACCTTCGCCCGCCGACATGTCACCGTGCGGCACTATCGGGACAGGGAGAAGCGCGAAATCGACTTCATCCTCGAACGCCGCGACGGCACTGTGGTAGGCATCGAGGTCAAGGCGTCGGCCACGCCCAAGAGCGAGGACGCCAAGCACCTGCGCTGGTTGAGAGACAAACTCGGCGACAGGTTCCGTGCCGGGTATGTCCTGCACCTCGGTGCGACGAATCTCCCCTCAGGGGATCGAATCTTCTTTTCGCCACTGTCGATCCTGTGGAATCATATGGGACCGGATACGGTCACGCCGAGCCTGCCGTCCCGCCGCTAGCCAAAAGCTAGGCAGGGCAGGACCTAAGGTCAGGGTCAGTGCAACGCTGCCTCGACCGCGCGCACCCTGGACATGACGCGCTGAACGATCTCCTGCTTCTCACCCACGGGCGCCGCATACTCGATCACGCCCCAGGCCGCGGCCTCGCCGACCGTGTGGAGCAGCGTCCACGCCGCCAGGTACACAGATGCCAGGCATCCGCCCGCGGTAGCGATCGCGCCCTCCGCGTGGAACGGCGCGTCCAGTACCGCCACCCCGCGCTCCTCGAGCCAAGGCCGCGTGATGGTGTCGGTGCAGGCAGGTCGCCCGGCAAGGAGACCGAGGTGCGCGAGTACCAGGGCTCCGGAGCACTGCGAGCCGATCAACTGTCGTGCGGGGTCAAGCGGTAGACGCGCCAGCAGCGTGTCATCAGCCACGACATCACGCGTCTTGATGCCACTGCCGAGGAGAACGACGTCAGCCTCGGCGACAAAGTCCAACGGCCGCTGACCGGTCACCTCCACGCCATTCATCGATGTCACAACGGGCGCCGGTGTCGTGATGTACGCAGTCACGCCTTGCGCTCGAGCACGATTGATCAGCGCGGACGCGATAAAGCTGTCGAGTTCGTTGAATCCGTCAAATGTGACGACCGCGACCTGCAAGACCACTCCCCCTACAGCTATCCGTTACAAGCTCATACGGTTCAAGTCTCACACATGAGCCGACGCGTCCGTTTACCGCCGACGCCCCACCGACCGGTCCCACCGGCAGAGCAGCACCACTGCGTGCTGCGGCTGTCAATCTCCGTTGAGCGGATCGCGCCGCAGTACGACCTTGGTGGTGCGGGCGCGGTAGGCCTGGGGTGCCTGATCCCACTCGGCCGTCAGCGTGGTGACACGTTCGGCGGGGAAGCCGGTGCGGTGTACGAAGTCCAGCAGTTCGGGCAGGATCGCGCGGGTGTGGGAGACGCCCAGGTGGAGGGTGGCGTACATGCGCATCAGTGGCACCCGGGTGCCCGTCGCCAGGTAGTAGCCGACAGCGGTACAGATGCCGCCAGGTGCCAGGGCACGCATGGCCTGCCGTACCCCCGAAGCTGTGGAAGTGGCTTCGACGGCGATGTCGTAGTCGCCTTCGGGGCGGGTGGGGCAGCGCGTCCTTCTCGGCCGCTGGGATGGCGGCGATCCAGACCGCCAGCGCGGCTGGATCATCCTGTACGGCGGGCGGTGACGAACTCGCTTCGCCTGCCGCCCCTTTCCCCGCTTGCAGATCGCGACGATCCCCCGCCCCGGGACGCCAGTCGACCTTCAGCACGGTCACCTCCACGCCCAGGAACCGTCAATGGTAGCGAGATGATCATCCACGCGTCGGAGAGGGAGCCGACCCACATCAGGTCTGGCCCCTGTGCCAGCGCCAATCGAACCTGAGCGATTAACGTGTGGCCACGACCATTGTCAGCGACGAGAGAGTCAACCCCCGCACGGAGTCGTCGAGTTAAGGCGTGCAGAGTTTTCGCTGGCGGTCCGCGTGTCGACGTCAGGAGCACAGCGCCATACACCACGCACGCGGCGAGGATGGCGATCCCGGCATGGCTCAACGCCGCCCCGTCGCCGATCAACTGTGTCGGGTCGGCCGATAGGTCAGCACCTGCGTGTGGCCGTCGAAGGTCCGGGCCTCGAGCAGTTCGAGGTCGAAGTCGTCCACACCGTCGAAGATCCGGTCCACGCCGGTCGTCCCGGAGATCACTGGGAAGACCGTCACCTCGATGGTGTCGATCAGGCCGGCGTTCAGCAGCGCCCGGTTGAGCGTCAGGCTGCCGTGGGAGCGCAGCGGCACATCGGATTCGGCCTTGAGGCGCGTGACCACCTCGACAGGATCGCCGGACTCGATGGTCGTGTCCGGCCACTCGAGCGGCTCGGTCAGCCGGCTGGAGAGCACCG
This sequence comes from Nonomuraea sp. NEAU-A123, assembly GCF_018603905.1. Lineage (GTDB taxonomy): Bacteria > Actinomycetota > Actinomycetes > Streptosporangiales > Streptosporangiaceae > Nonomuraea. The sequence goes on along the minus strand of NZ_JAHFZZ010000037.1, from coordinate 45,662 downwards.
TGACCGGGGAGTCGAACATGCGCGTGATCCACCCGTCGAACAGGCTGCGGTCGAAGCCTGCGTTAAGGAACGGCGCGTTCGACGAGTAGGTCTTGGCCCCGAGCACCATGCGCAGCGGGTCGCGGTAGGCAGCGGCGCGATACGCGAGGAATTCGGGGCCCTGCTTGCCCCAGTAGCCGCCCCAGTCGCCGTTGTGGTTGGCGAAGCCGTCAAGCGTGGAGAAGATGTCGAAGGTGTACGTGGCAGTCATGGTGTCTCCTTGCGGGAAGTTGGTCGCGCGCCTTGTGGCGGCCTCACCCCTGCTACGAACACCACAGCCCTGATCCGACACGCCTCCCGGATTTCTTGCAAAACTTTCCGGGCTCATCCGATCTGAGTGTGTAGTTGTGGTCTGATACACCCTCAATCCGGAAGAGCCACAAAACAGGATGCGTCAGTGTTTGCGCTTCTTGCCGTGGCCGCGACGCCGGCCGCGTGACCCCGGTGCGTTGCCGGGCACGAGGCGCAGCGGGTGGTGGGCTCGGGTCAACTGTGGCAGGAGCGCGCCCAGCTCCTTCAGTCCGGCGACATCAGGATGCCCAGAGCTCAGCGCCGCCTCGATCACCTCCGTCGCGTCCTTCCCCGCCATCTCGGTGACCTCCTGAAGGACCGCCTCCGCTCCCCCGAGCTCAAGGAGGTTGAGCAGCCCTTCCGCCAGCAGCAACAGCTGTTCCCGATCGCTGAGGGACTCGGGCTGGAGGTCTTCACCGTCGAGGAGCGCGGTCAAGGCGATGGGTCCCAGGATCGGGTCGCCGCGCAGGCCACGGATGATCGACGGGCCGTCGGTCAGGGCTTCCGTCATGGTGCCGAGCATGGCCGTCGCACGCGTACGGAACGGGCAGTCCCGTACGCCCTGCAGCAGCGCCTCGACGTCCTGGCCCGGCACCGCCAGCCACCCGGCCACCTCGACGGCCGCCGCCTCCGGCGGGTAGTGCTGGGCGAGGAGGCCCAGCAGTGCGGCGGGCGGGGCGGTGGCCAGTTCGCCGATCAGCGGGGCGTCGCGGCCTTCGGCGAGCATGCGTCCCCGGGTGGCCCGCAGGCCCAGCGGCGTCAGCCGGGCCAGAAGGAGGTCAGGTTCGCGCAGGCGGGCCAGCAGCCGGGCGGCGGCCTCCGGATCCAGGGGCTGGTCTTCGTCATCGAGGTCGCTGGAGTACAGCTCGTCGGCCGCCCCACGGCTCAGCTCCACGGCACCGAGCGCGGCCAGCGCCTCGAGCGCGGCCACCAGATCCAGGTCTACCTGCCGCCGCCACACCTCCTCCCCCGACCTCTCGCCATCGACCAGGAAGTACTCCTTGCAGGCCAGCCACACCGACTCCTGGAGGCGGACTACCGGGATAGGGCTCGGCAGGCCGTACATCGAGTTCAGTACGTCCGGAAGGATCTCGTCGAAGGACTCGACGAGCATGGAGGCGGAGTCCCAGGAGGTCGGCGGCGCCCCGATCGTGCTGCCCAGCTCGAAGAACGCCTCGAACGCGCGTCTCCACAGGGTTTCGGGATCGCGCAGGATCGGCGCGGCCTTGGCCACCCGGAACAGCCGTCCCTTGCTCGTACGGATCAGCCGTGCCTTCTTCGCCCAGGCGAGCAGGAGGTTCAGCTGGAGCAGGTCGTCTTCCCCGGTTTCCAGCAGTGCCGCCAGCTCGCGGGCGTCGGGGCGCCGGGGAGCCCCAGCAGCGGTGAGCGGTCGCCCGTCCGCACCGGCCCACTCCGCCACGGCGGCGAGTCGCCGTACGAGAACGCTCCGAGCCGCCGCCTCGGCGAGCTCCGCCGCAGGTGGGAGGGCGATGGGCGGCTGGGCGTACGCGCGCTCCTCGTCCAGCTCCGGCTCGGCGAGCCGGGCCATCATCAACTGGTCGAGAACCTCGGCGTCGTACGGCACCCGCCCGGCGTCGATGTCCCGCTGGAACTTCTCCACAGCCCGGCGACTGTCGAGGTCGACACCTCTGTCGAGCGCAATTCGCGCCCAGAACTTCGCGACGCTCTGGCGGAGCGGATCGTCCAGCGCGGCGGCGTACTCGGCCGCGGTCACGACGTCCGACAGCTCCGCCACCGGGGCGCCGCGCGGGTCCCACAGACCGGACGCGTCAAGGTAGCGCAGGAGTGTCCGCAGGCTTTCCGGTGCCGCGTCGAGCACGTCCTGGGGAGCGACGACGTGGTGCGGCATCCATAGCAGCAGGAAGCGCCGCACCTGTTCGCGATCCCAAAAGGCCAGGCGGCCGTCGCGGCTGTGGTGGCGCGATTCGAGAGCCGCCGCCAGCACCACGCCGTCGGCCGGCAGACCGCGTTCGCCGGCCCAGGCGAGGCAGCGGCGGATCAGCAGGTCCGCGGCCGCCTCGAACTCCTCGGTCTCGTCAGGTTCGAAGAAGGTCCGTGTCATTGTCGTCTCAGGCTAGCCAGCCAGGAGCTCTGGCACCGGTCAAACAGTCACGGCGCCGTCCGAGGCGGACCCGACGGTCGCCGCGTACTTGGCCAGCACCCCCCGCTCGACCGGCCGCTCCGGCCGCACCCAGGCGTCCCGCCGCCGCCCCAGCTCCTCCTCCGGCACGCTCAGATCGAGCGTCCCCGCCGCGCTGTCGATGACCACCACGTCACCGTCGCGCACCAGCGCGAGAGGCCCGCCCACGTACGCCTCGGGCGCGACATGCCCGATGACCATTCCATGCGAGACCCCGCTGAACCGCCCGTCGGTGACCAGCGCCACCGAGTCCCCCAGCCCTGTCCCCACGAGCGCCCCAGTGATCGACAGCATCTCCCGCATCCCGGGCCCGCCGGCCGGGCCCTCATACCGGACGATGATCACGTCACCCGGCCGGATCCGCCCCTCCTGGATCGCCGCGAAACAGGCCTCCTCGCCGTCGAACACCCTGGCCGGCCCCTCACGCCGGAAATCCTCCTTGCCGCTGAGCTTCAGTACGCACCCGTCAGGAGCGAGCGTGCCACGCAGGATCGCCAGCGCCCCGCGCGCCTTGGCCGGGTGTTCCACGGTCGTCACCACCTGCTGCCCCGGCGTCTCCTCCGCCGCCGCGGCGACGTCGGCGTAGGTACGGCCGTCGACCAGCACGGCGTCCGGGCGCAGCAGGCCCGCCTCCAGCAGCCGCCGCGCCACCAGCGCCGTGCCGCCGGCGCGCCACAGGTCGGCGGCGGTGTGCGCGCCGCTGGGCATGAGCCGGGTGATGATCGGGACCTGCCGGCAGATGGCGCCGATCTCGTCGACGCGCAGCGGCAGCCCGGCCTCGCGGGCGATGGCGAGCAGGTGCAGTACGGCGTTCGTCGAGCCGCCCATGGCGGCCACCGAGACGATGGCGTTGTGCAGGGCGTCCTCGGTGAGGACGCGCGAGGGCCTGGCGTCGCGGGCGAGGGCGTCCATGACGATCTCGCCGACGCGCTCGGCCGCGGCGTTCTTGGTGTCGGCGACCGCCGGGATGTCACCGATGCCGAACGGGGCCAGGCCGAGGAAGTCGGCGACGCCCGCCATGGTGTTGGCGGTGTACTGGGCGGCGCAGGTGCCGGGGCCCGGACACGCGTACTTGGCCAGGTCGTCGACGTCGGCCTGGTCGAGCCGGCCGACCGCGCGCTCGCCGAGCGCCTCCCACATGTCCTGGATGGTGACGTCCCGGTCGCGCCAGCGGCCGGGCATCATGCTGCCGCTGTAGAGGACGACGGCGGGTACGTCCAGGCGGGCCAGCGCCATGATCGCCGCCGGTACGGTCTTGTCGCACCCGACCACGCACACCAGGGCGTCGAACCCGTGCGCCCGCCCCATCAGCTCGATCGAGTCGGCGATGATCTCGCGGCTCACCAGGGAGGCGCGCATGCCGGGGGTGCCCATGGTGAGGTTGTCGGAGACGGCGATCGTGTTGAACTCCATCGGCGTGCCACCCGCCCTGCGTACGCCGGTGGCGACGTGGGCGGCAAGCTCGCGGTGGGTGAGGTTGCAGGGCATCGTGCCGGTCCAGGTGGAGGCGATGCCGATCATCGGACGACGCATCTCCTCCTCCGACATTCCCATGGCGTACAGGTGAGAGCGGGCGGGCGCGCGGTCTGGATCATCGGCGATGCTCATGAAGCCACCCTACGAACAGGGGCGCCTCGGACGTTAGGCGGCATCGGCCCAGGGCAGTTCAGGGGCGAGATGGCAGACTCCCCGATGGACGCGAAGAGCGTCGCCGCAACGCTTCGTGAGCTGTCCGCCGTCATGCACGGCGCCGAGGACCTCGATATGGCGCTCCGTCACATCGCCGACATCGCCGCCGCCATGCCGGGGCGGCCCATGACGGGAGTGACCCTGCGCCAGGACGGGCGCGTACAGACCGTCGCCTCCTCCGCGGCCCACGTCAGGGTGTTCGACGAGATCCAGTACAGCGGCGGCCAGGGCCCCTGCCTCGACGCCATGGCGACCGGCGAGCCCGTCGTCGCCACCGATCTCGCCACCGAGACGCGTTGGAGCGGGTATCCGGCGCGGATGCTCGCTCACGGGGTCAGGAGCGTACATTCCGAGCCGTTGCGGGCCGAAGGCGTGTGGCTGGGCGCGCTGAACCTCTACTCCCGCCGACCCGGCGCCCTCGTCCACGAGGCCCGGCGGGCCGCCCGCGTGACCGCCGAGCACATCGGACTCCTCCTCGACGCGGCGCTGCGCTCGGCCCGCCAGCTCGAGCTGGCCACGCAGCTCCGCGAGGCCCTCGGCACGCGCGCGATCATCGACCAGGCGCTCGGCATCATCATGGGCGAGCACCACTGGACCGCCCACGACGCCTTCGACCTGCTGCGCCAGATCTCCCAGGAGCAGAACCGGAAGGTGCGCGAGGTGTCCTCCGATCTCATCCGGTCAGTGAGCGGACAGCCCCCGGAGAGCCTGCACTTCGACGATCCGCCGTAGGGCGGCCGCCCCTCATACTTCGAGTATTTCGAGCACGAGCTTGCCGGTCGTGCGGCCGGACTCGATGCGGCGGTGCGCCTCCGCGGCCTGCTCCAGCCGCAGCGACTCGACCTGCACCCGCAGCTCCCCGCTCGCGGCCGCGGCCACCGCCCGCTGCAGCGCCCGGCCCGCCTCCGCGGGGAAGGCGGCGGAGAACGCGGCCAGGTTGAACCCGGAGACCGTCTTGTTGGTGAACCACACCTCGTTGGCCGAGATCCCGACGTCCTCGGCGCCGGAGGCGTTGCCCATCACCACCATCCGGCCCATCGGCGCGAGCAGGTCCAGGCTGGTACGGCGGGCCGTACCTCCGACCATGTCCACCACGACGTCGAACCGACCGGCCTCGGCCACCTGCTCGCGCAGGACGACCTCGTCGTAGCCGAACGCCTTGGCTTTCTCGATCTTGGCGGGGCTGCCCACGGTGCCCACCACGCGGCCCGCGCCCAGCAACCGGGCGGCCTGGCCGAGCTGGCTGCCCACGCCTCCGGCGGCGGCGTGCACGAGCACGGTCTCCCCCGGTTCGATGCGGGCCACCCGGTCGAGCACGAGGAACGCGGTGGTGCTGTTGGACGGCAGCGCCGCCGCGACGCCCAGCCCAAGGTCATAGCCGTCCAGCGGGGACACCAGGTCGGCGGAGACCGTCACCACCTCGGCGTAGCCGCCGCTGTCGACGATCGTCAGCGCGGCGACCGGCTGGCCCACACGCAGTCCCTCGACGCCGGGGCCGAGCGCTCGGATACGGCCGGACACCTCGATGCCGGGCACGAACGGCAAAGGTACGTCCACCACGCCCTGCCGGTAGAGGATCTCGGCGAAGTTGGCGCCCGCGTAGGCCACGTCGATGGAGACCTGCCCCGGCCCGGGCTCGGGGATCTCGACCTCGTCGAGGCGGAGGACGTCAGCGCTGCCGAATTCGGGAATCGTGATTGCCTTCATGCCGTCCATCGTGCTTCGACGGCTGTCGACAAGGCAGTGTCAGCTCAACCTGGGTGTACCACCACCAGGCGCTCCACCTTCTCCTTGGTGTCGGTGTCGGGATGCGGCGTGTGCAGCACCACGTTGAGGTCCGCGCGATCCGGCAACCGGAACAGTGAGTACTCGAAGGTGAGGTCCCCGGCTTCGGGGTGAGTGATCGCCTTGATTCCCTGGGAGCGGGAACGGACATCCGGCCGCGCCCACAGCTCGGCGAACTCCGGACTGGCCGTACACAGCTCTTCGGCGATCCGCTCGAAGACCGGATCGTCTTGATACCGGACCGCACTGGCGCGGAAGTCGGCCACCATGTCCGGGGCGAACTCGTGCCATTCGGTGAACCTGCTGCGATAGGTCGGGTGGGTGAAGAACGCCACCATGCAGTTGCGGACGTCGTCGTCATAGCCGAACACCCACCTGGCGGCGTCGTTCATCGCCACCAGGTTGTAGTGCCGGTCCAGCACATGCGCCGGGTTGGGCATCCATGCGTCCAGCACGCCGCGGAGCTGGTCGCTCAACGGCTCGCCCGGCCGGCCCGCGGGGTCGGGCGGATTCAGCCCGGCGAGCACATACAGATGCGTGCGCTCCGCCTCGTCGAGCTTCAGCGTGCGGGCGACCGCGTCCAGCACGGCGTCCGAGACCTTGATGTCGCGGCCTTGCTCCAGCCAGGTGTACCAGGACACCCCGACACCGGCGAGCACGGCCACCTCTTCCCGGCGCAGTCCGGGAGTACGGCGGCGCCCTGCGGTAGGCATACCGACGTCCGCGGGTGTGAGGGCCTCCCGTTTGGCGCGCAGGAACTCTTTGAGCTGGCGGCGTTGGCTGGCAGTCACGAACTCACCCTAAACGCTGCCGGGAAAGCCCAGGTCGAGGCTTGACAAAATTAATTGTCGGTGAAATGCTGCAGGCATGGACAAGGTCACTTCCCAAGACGGCACCCAAATCGCTTATGACCGCATCGGCCAGGGTCCGGCGGTCATCCTCGTCGACGGCGCGCTCTGCCACCGCGCGGCCGGGCCGAACCCGGCATTAGCCAAGGAGCTGGCCCGTGGCTTCACCGTCTACACCTACGACCGCCGTGGCCGCGGCGCCAGCGGCGACACCGCGCCGTTCGCCCCCGAGCGCGAGATCGAGGACCTCGCCGCGCTGGTGGAGGTGGCGGGCGGCACCGCCTTCCTGTACGGCATCTCGTCGGGTGCGGCGCTGGCCATGGCGGCCGTCGAGAGCGGGCTGCCGGTGTCGAAGGTGGCCGTCTACGAGGCGCCGTTCGTGGTCGACGACACCCGGCCGCCCATCCCGGACGACTACGAGCGGCAGATCGACGAGATGGTGGCCACCGGCCGCCGCGGTCAGGCGGTCGGCTACTTCATGCGCGAGGGCGTCAACCTGCCCGGCGCGGTCGTCTTCATGATGCGCTTCATGCCCGCCTGGTCCGGCCTCAAGGCCGTCGTCCACACGCTGCCGTACGATGTCGCGTTCGTGGCCGAGTACGAGCACGGCAAGCCGCTCCCCGCCGCCCCCTGGGCCTCGGTCAAGATCCCGGCCCTGGTGATCGACGGCGGCAAGAGCCCGGCGTGGATGCGCAACGCCATGCGCGCCTGGGCCGACGTGCTGCCCAACGCCGAGCACCACACGCTCGACGGCCAGACGCACATCGTCAAGGCCACGGCCCTGGCGCCGGTTCTGGAAGGGTTCTTCCGATGAGATTCCGCGCCGTCGTCGAGCTGGGCGGCAAGACCGCCACGGGCATCGAGGTCCCCGCCGACGTGGTCGAGGGCCTCGGCGGGAGCAAGCGGCCCGCCGTCAACGTCACGATCAACGGGTACGGCTACCGCAGCACGGTCGCCTCCATGGGCGGCCGGTACATGCTGCCGATCAGCGCCGAGCACCGGCAGGGCGCGGGTGTGGCCGCCGGCGACGAGATAGAGGTCGCGCTGGAGCTCGACACCGCGCCTCGCGAGGTGACAGTGCCCACCGACCTGGCCGCGGCGCTTGACGGCGCCCCCGAGGCCAAGCGCTTCTTCGACGGGCTGTCGTACTCGCGCAGACTCCGCTATGTCCTCCAGGTCGAGGGCGCCAAGAAGGCCGAGACCAGGCAGCGGCGCATCGCGGACACCATCACCAGGCTCGCCAACGGTGAGGCCTGACCGCACTTTTGCGGGTGATGGGGCGTCTTTGCCGAGCGAGTGGGCATATGGGCGCCATGGCTGAGTTCCTGACCGACATCAAGACCATCCGTGAGCGCGCCCGCGTCGAGATCGGCAAGGGTCCGATCACCGACGCCTACGGTGCCGACCTGGAGCGTGTGATCCAGGTCTGCAACGAAGCCCTCGCCACCGAGCTCGTGTGCGTACTCCGCTACAAGCGGCACCACTACACCGCCTCCGGGCTGCAGTCGGAGTCCGTGGCGCAGGAGTTCCTGGAGCACGCGACTGAGGAGCAGGAGCACGCCGACAAGCTCGCGTCCAGGATCGTGCAGCTCGGCGGCGCACCCGACTTCAACCCCGACACGCTGACCTCCCGCGCCCACTCCCAGTACGACGAGAGCCGCGGGCTGATCGACATGATCAAGGAAGACCTGGTCGCCGAACGGATCGCGGTGGCCAGCTATACCGAGATCATCCAGTGGCTGGGCGACAAGGACATCACGACCCGCCGCGTGTTCGAGGAGCTCCTCGCCAAGGAGGAGGAGCACGCCGACGACATGCAGAGTCTGCTCGAACGCATCCCCTCCACCGCATGAGAGGTGATCAGGCGGCCGTCACCACTTCACGGGCAGCGAGACGAGGCCCGATGTCAGGGAGTCGGCGCGCAGCCGGAGCTCCTCGACGGGAACCGCCAGCCGCATCCCCGGAAAACGCGGGATGAGCTGGGCGAACACCGCCTGCAACTCGATCCGGGCGAGCGGTGCCCCGATGCAGTAGCGAGCGCCGTACCCGAAGGAGACGTGACCCGCCGCCTGCCTGGTGACGTCGAACCGCTCCGGGTCCGCGAACACCTTCTCGTCGTGGTTGGCCATGCCGATGTGCAGCAGGACCAGCTCGCCGGCCTTGACCATGGCATCGCCGACCGCCAGATCGACGCGGGCGTATCGGGGGATGCCGCCGGTCCCGTTCACCATGGGCGTCCGCATGATCTCTTCGATCGCCCCGGTGAGCAGGTCGGGCTCGGCCAGGAGGGCCTCCCACTGCCCGGAGTTGGCCAGCAGGAACAGCGCGCCCATGCCGATCTGCACGACCGTGGTCTCGTGCCCGGCGAACAGCAGGTTCATGGCCCGCATCGCGATCTCGTCCTCGTCCGTGTCGGGCAGCTCGAGGAGCCGGGTGATCACGTCGTCGCCCGGTTCGTGGCGCTTGAGCTCGACCATCCTCTTGCCGTACTCGTACAGGTCGGTCAGCCCCTGCATCGAGCGGGCGTGGTCGGCGGTGTTGCCCGCCGCCTCCGACCAGGCGCGGAACTGGCCGCGATCCTCGTACGGCACGCCGAGCAGCTCGCAGATGACCAGGATCGGCAGCGGCAGCGCCAGCGCCTGGTGGAGATCGGCCGGTGAGCCCTGGCGCTCCAGCTCGTCGAGCAGTTGGGTGGTCAGTTCCTCCACGCGAGGGCGGAACGCCCGCATGCGTTTCGGCGTGAAGTGCGGCTGGAGCAGCGACCGCATCCTGGTGTGGTCCTCGCGCTCGGTGTCGAAGTCGCCCATCGGGCCGCCGAACAGCGCGGACTCGCCGATGCGCGCGGCCTTCTCCGGCTGGGGGTGCGAGCGGCCGAGCCGGTCGTCGTCGAGCAGGCGGCGCACCTCCTCATAGCCGGTCACCAGCCAGGCATCGTCGCCCGTCTGCGTGTGAACGCGATGCACCGGCCCCTCGGCCTGGAGCCCGCGCAGCAGCGGGGCCGGCCGGAGTAGCTCGGGCTGGTCGAAGGGAAGCTTGTTTACTGGCATGTGTACAACGGTATTTGTAGACTTGAGAGTAAACAAGAGGAGCGCGCATGGAAACCGTCCGGCGGATGCCCCGAGCCGAGCGCCGGGAGCAGATTCTCGACGCCGCGACGCGCGCCTTCGCGGGCAGCGGCTACACGGCCACCGGCCTCGACGACGTGGCCGCCGAGGCCGGCGTGAGCCGGGTGATCCTCTACCGGCACTTCGAGTCGAAGACCGATCTCTATCGGGCGGTGCTCGACCGGGCATGCGCGCATCTCACCCAGCGGGTGGGGGACGCGGACTTCACCGACCAGACGATCCCGGCGCTCATGCGGGCGGCCGAGGCGGACCCCGACGGGTTCAGGCTGCTGTTCCGGTACGCGGCCCGCGAGCCGGAGTTCCGTGACCTCGTCGACGACTTCTCCAGGGAGTCCGTCAGGATCGCCCGCGAGCATCTGGCCGCCAGGATCGCCGACCGGCAGTGGGCGGATTGGGCGGCGCGGCTGGTGTTCGCGGTGGCCATCGAGGGGGTCATCGCGTGGCTGGACGCCGGACGGCCCGATCCCGGCACGGCCGCCGAGCGCGTCTCCCGGGCCATCCACGGCGTCATCGAAGCGGCCTCCTGAGCGGAAACAGCGAGGAAACCACCGCTGCGTTACACCTGCTCCGTATGACGTACCGAACATCACTCACGGCACTGGCGCTGGCGCTGGCGGGGCTGGTGGCGCATCCTTTCGCGGCAGGCGCCACCGCCGGCCCGAGCTCCAGCGTGTCGTCCGTTCAGTGGAAATCCTGCCCGGCCTACTCCGATGAGGTGATCCGCAGCCTGGGCGTGGCAGAGGAGCGGGTTCCGGACTTCCGTACCCTGATGAAGCGCCTGGAGTGCGGGACGGTCAGCGTCCCGCTGAACCACCGCGACCCCGGCGGACGGAAGATCGACATCGCGGTGACCCGGCTGGCCGCCACGGACAAGGCTCACCGGCTCGGTGCCACCGCCGTCCTGCCGGGAGGGCCGGGCGGCAGCGGATACCTGGACCCGGTCCTGCGGATCGTGCTCAGGAACGAGGAGATGGCCAAGCTCAACGAGCGATACGACATCATCGGCCTCGACCCGCGCGGGGTGGGCTACAGCACCAAGGTCGCCTGCCCCATCTCGCCAGGAGGCCCGCCGGAGCCGGGCACGCTGACCGAGGAGGCGGCCAGGAAGATATACGACGCCCAGATCGCCGCCAACCAGAAGTGCGGGAACTCCGACCCCGCCTTCCTCGGACAGCTCACCACCGACAACGTGGCCAAGGACCTGGACCTGGTGCGGACCGCACTGAGTGAGCGCAAGCTCAACCTGCTCGGCCTCTCCTGGGGCACCTATCTGGGCATGGTGTACCGCAGCCTGTTCCCCCAGCACACCGGACGGGCCTTCCTGGACAGCACGGCGCCGCCGTGGACCCGGTTCGACAAGCACATCGAGGACAGCGCGGCGGCGGCCGAGCGTGACTTCGGGCGCATGGCCGCATGGCTGGCCCGCCGCGATGAGGTCTACGGTCTCGGTGCCACCGCCCGGCAGGTGCGCGAGGAGGTGGCGAAACTGGTCCGCACGTACGACGAGAGCCCCAAGACCTACACCGACCTGCAGCGGCCCATCGACGGCTCGACCGTCGCCGATCTGGCCAGGCGCAACTCGACCGAGTGGGCGCGGGCGGGCAAGGCGCTGGCCGAACTGCGGACGGCGACGGGCACCACCGCCCCGCCCACCGTCAAGGAGTTGTTGGGCGCTCCGATGGGGGCGCCCGTGCCCGGCGCGCCCGAAATGCAGAACATGACCATGAACTTGGCGGTCGCCTGCAACGAGGACAGCAGCCGGCCCGGTTTCGACACCGCCTGGCGTGCCTACCAGCAGCTCGTGCGGCGCCTTCCGGCGACCGGCCGGGCCTGGGGGCTGGTTTCCCTGTGTTCCGGCTGGCCGCTGCCGGTGCAGGAGGCCACGTTGAAGCGGGGCGGCGGGTCGCTGGTGCTGGCGGGGCATCTGTACGAGTTCATGTCCGTCTACGACTGGACGCTGCAGACGCGGCGCGCCATCGGCGGCACCGTCTACACGGTCGCCGACGACGTGCACGTGTCCACCACCCGGATACCTGAGTGCGCCGCCGACGTGGTGCGTTACTTCGAGACGGGCCGGATCGACAGAGGCTGCGCGGGCAGCGCGACCCCGAGCTGACCACGGGCCTCCGGGCCCGGCGACTGCCGGGCCCGATGCCTCTCTAAGCGAAGGCCTTCGCCAGCCAGCCCTGCCAGGACTGCTCCAGCGCCTGCCCGTCGATGTCGGTGTAGGCGTGGTGCTCGACCACGACCGTGCCCTGACCGTGGATGAACATGTAGAGCCCGTCGCCGGTCCGCACCCCGATGAACGCTCCGGGATTCGTGACCCACTCGACCACGCCTTCCTCCGGCGCGACCCCGTCGAGCGTGATCGTGACCCGGTCGCCCGCGGCGATGCCGCCGGTCAGGCCGAGCACGTTCTGGAAGGCGGCCCACGCCTGAGCGTGCGACGCCCGCGGGCCCCAGAGCATGAGGTTGTGCGTCGAGATCCGGCCGCGGAAGTGCTTGAGGTAGGCGGCCAGCTTGTTGAGGTATTGGAGGTCGCCGATCTTCAGCGCGTCGTACTCGGACTCCCAGTCGTCGCCGAGGAAGCCGTTGTGCACGAAGCGGAGCACCGTGCTGCCGCGCTCGCGGCCTTCGATGAGGTATTCGAAGGCCATGAACGTGCCGTCTTCGGGGTTCTCGTCGCCGCGGTAGGCGAGCCGCTTGCCCGGCTCCCACGCGGTGACGGTCGAGCCCATGGTGAAGTCGCCGCCGAAGGTCTGCGTGCCTCTGCCGCCCTCGCGGGGCTCCAGTTCGCTATGGCCCATGAACCAGGAGTCGATGCCCGGCCCTTCGGCGATCGCCTGCCAGACCTCCTCGGGTGAGGCGTCCAGCTCGATCTCGTGACTTACCTCGAACTCGTGCGGCATGACCGGCTCCTCGGTGGATGTCCTTTCGGTGTTATCGACCCTTCCACCGACAATAAGACTTGTCAAGCACTCCATAATTGTCGGCAGGGTCGCCCGTGCGGGCGACCGGACTCACTCTTGAGAGGGAGGGCGAGGATCGCCCGTCACGGCGATCCCATTCGAGTGGCGAACTCCGAGGATTGGCTGCATATCCCCCGCCTCCGAGGAGAACCGACCATGAAGAATCGCACCGCGCTCATCGCCGCCCCGCTGCTCGTCCTGGCCTACGGCGTGCTCAGAATCGTCGACGGTCTCGACGGCGTCCGCGGTCCCGGCGTGGCCTGGACCGTCGGACACCTAGCCTTTCTTGGTGCTTTGACGCTATTCGTCCCGATATTTTGGGAAATGCGGAGCATGCTGGGGCGGTCGGCGCTCGCCACCACGGCCCTAATCGGGGGCGTCGTCGGGATCGGCTGCGCGGCCGCCCAGTTCACGATCGACATCGTCATCGGCTTCCTGGCGGCCGACCATGACGCGATGAGCTCGATGTTCACGCAGGTACAGGCGGTGCCGGGCGTGTCGGTGGTCGTCTACAGCGTGGGCCCGATCCTGTTCTACGTCGCCCAGCTCGCCTTCGCCGGCCTGCTCGCCGGGCACCGGATGGTCAAGTTCTGGGTGCCGGTCGCGGTGCTGGCCGAGATCGTGCTATCGGCGGTCAACAAGGACCTCATCCCGGTGGGCGCGGTCCTGCTGTTCGTCTCGTTCCTGCCGCTGATGAGCCGCCGCACGCCGGCGCTGCGGCGCGTCCCCGCTCACGCCTGAGAGCCCTCCGGTAAAAGTGCGGAAAGATGAGGCACTGTGTCCGACTTGTCGCTTATTGACATCCTGCGGCGAAGGATCCGGGCGCTCCCTCACCTCTGGGTGGACGGCGCGCTCACCGCGGTGATCCTGATCGCCCAGCTCTGGCCGCTGCTGTCCGATAACGGGCAGGATGGCCAACCCTGGGACTTGTGGGGGTACCTGGTGGTGATCCTCGCGTCGCTGCCGCTGATCTGGCGGCGGCGGGCGCCGATCACCGTACTGATCACCAGTCTGTGCACGGGCGCCCTCTACGATCTCGCCGACCACGTCGCGCGCCAGCCCATCTGGTACGGCGGGCTGGTCGCGCTCTACACGGTCGCCGCCTACTCCGGCACCTGGCAGCGGATCACCGTGTTCGCCATGACCATCGCCGGTGGCCTGCTCCTGGTCGGCTCGTCGGAGACCGCGCTGCGCGGGACCGTGCTGTTCGTCGCCGCGTACGCCATCGGCAGGGCCTCGGCCACCTCCCGCGCCCACGCCGCCGCGCTGGAGGAACGGGCCGAACGGCTGGAAAGGGAGCGACAAGTGGAAGCGGAACGCGCCGCCGAGCACGAGCGCGCCAGGATCGCCCGCGACATGCACGACATCCTCGCCCACGCGGTCAGCCTCATGGTCGTCCAGGCGGAGGCGGGGCCCGTGGTGGTCAGGAGCAACCCGGCCCGGGCGGAGGCCGCCTTCGACGCGATCGCCGCGGCGGGGCGGGACGCGATGATGCAGCTCCGCCGGATGCTGGGCGTGCTGAAGGACGAGGAGGCGCCGCGCGCGCCCCAGCCCACCATCGACGACCTGCCCGCCCTGGCGGACCAGGTCTCGCATACGGGGCTTCGGGTGGGGTTCGCCTCGGCCGGCCGGCCGCGTCCGGTCTCGCCCGACTGCGCCGTCGCCGCGTACCGGGTCACGCAGGAAGCGCTCACCAACATCGTCAAGCACGCCGGCGCGAACCACGCGGACATCCGGCTCACCTGGGAGGACGACACCTTGCTGCTCGACATCACCGACGACGGCCGGGGGCGCGCGATCGACGGGCCCGGACTGCCTTCGGGCGGGCACGGGCTGATCGGCATCCGGGAGCGCGCCGCCGCCTGCGGTGGCACCGCCGTGGCCGGTCGCCGCACGGACGGGCCGGGCTTCCAGGTGTCGGTACGACTCCCGCTGGCCCAGGCATGACCGGCCGGACCGTTGTCGGCCCAACCGCCGGCGGCGGCCTGGACGCGTCCCCGAGCATCCGGGTCGTGGTCGCCGACGATCAGGAGCTGGTCCGGGGCGGATTCGCGATGATCCTCGACGCCCAGCCGGACATCGACGTGGTCGCCGAGGCGGCCGACGGGGTCCAGGCGATCGCCGCGGTCCGCGAGCACGAGGCGGACGTGCTGCTGCTCGACATCCGCATGCCCAGGATGGACGGCATCGAGGCCGCCAAGATCGTGTGCGCGGAGACGGGCTGCCGGGTGCTCATGCTCACCACGTTCGACCACGACGACTACATCTATGACGCGCTGCGGGCGGGCGCCAGCGGGTTCCTGCTCAAGGATGTGCGCCGTGATGACCTGGTCAACGCCGTACGGGTGGTCGCGGAGGGGGAATCGCTGCTGGCGCCGACGGTGACCAGGAGGTTGATCTCCGAGTTCACCTCCCGGCCGACCGCCCGGCCCACCGGCGCGCTGGACGTACTGACTGCCAGAGAACGCGAGACGCTGCAGCTCATCGCACGCGGGCTGTCGAACGCGGAGATCGCGCAGGCCATGGTGGTCAGCGAGCACACCGTGAAGACACACGTCAGCAATCTGCTCGCCAAGCTCGGGCTACGCGACAGGGTGCAGGCGGTGATTACCGCCTACGAATCGGGCCTCACGGTGCCGGGTGCGTAATACGTGGCCGGACGGGGTAGGCGGGGACGTATTCGACCGACGAATCGGGAACGGCCCTAACAGTGGATGAAACACCCTTCCAGGTGATGCAATGGGCCGACCCGCTATCACCGAGGAGGCCCGTTGAGAGACAACCTCGACCTCGCCGCGAGCGCCCAGCAGCTGGCCGACGCCGCACCGGCGGGCTCGCTGGACCGCGCGGCGGCCGCGTCCGTGGCCATCACGCTGGCCACCACACGCGACGTCTTCCAGGCAAGGCAGACACTCGACGGACTCGCGCCGCAGGACGTACGCCAAGCGGCGCTGACGCTCTTCGAGGAGCTCTCGGCGAGCTGACCCGACCGACCCCCATGCCGACGCCGCACCCAGCGGGGACGCGCGGCCTCTTAAGCGCGCCGTCTTACGAGATGGCCGCTGGCGAAATGCCGAGACGAGCCCGTACGGCCCTGCGCGCCCATGTGACGGCCTGGCGGTCGCCGTGCAGTTGCAAGGTGTGGTTCAGCGACATGACCAGGCCGTGCAGCTCGAACACGAGCTGTTCGGCATCGACGCCGCCCGGCAGGTCCCCGGCGGCCACGGCCCGCCGCGTCTCCTTGAGCAGCCGCGCCCGCCAGGTGTCGAACCGGGCCTCCACCGCGTCACGTACCGCCCCCGCGCGCCCGTCGAACTCGTGGGCCGCGGCGACGAAGAAGCAGCCGCCGGGAAAGACCCCGCGCTCCAGGTAGGAGATCCACGCCTCGCAGAGCGCCCGCAGCCGCGGCATTCCGGGCTCGATCCGGACGACGGGCTCCCAGACCTCCGCGCGGAAGACCTCGCCCGCCCGGTCCAGCACCGCCAGTTGCAACGCCTCTTTCGAGCCGAAGTGCCCGAGCACACCGGACTTGCTCATGCCGAGCTCGGTCGCGAGGCGGCCGATGGTCAGCCCTTCCAGCCCCTCGACGGAGGCGATGCCGACCGAGCGGTCGAGAATGGTGGAGCGGGTGCCGAGGGCCTCTGCCACGGATCTGCGCGGGCTCATCGAGCCATTTTAGCGTCCGAACGGTCGGTTGCTATAGTCCGGCCCATGAACGGATCACGCATCGTCGCCACCGGCCACTACCAACCCGCCAAAGTGCTGACGAACGACGACCTCGCCGCCATGGTCGACACCTCCGACGAGTGGATCGCCAAGCGGGTCGGGATCCGTACCAGGCACATGGCCGGGCCGGAGGAGGGCGTGACCGAGCTGGCCGGGCACGCGGCGGCCAAGGCGCTGGCGGGCAGCGGGCTCGACGCGTCCGACATCGACCTCGTGCTCGTGGCCACCTGCACCCAGACCGAGCGGGCCCCGAACATCGCCTCCCGCGTCGCGGCCAAGCTCGGCGTGCCGGACGCGGCCGTCATGGACCTGGGCGTCTCGTGCTCCGGCTTCACCCACGCGCTGGCCATGGCAGACCACACGATCAAGGCCGGGGCCGCCACTCACGCGCTGGTCGTCGGCGCGGACAAGATGACGGCCGTGACCGACTGGACCGACCGTACGACGTGCGTACTGACCGGCGACGGCGCCGGGGCGGCGGTGCTGAGCGCGGCGGCGGAGCCGGAGATCGGGCCCGTCGTCTGGGGCTCGGCCCCCGAATTAGGCAGTGCGGTGCGGATCGGCGGCACGCCCACCCGGTTCGCCCAGGACGGCCAGACCGTCTACCGCTGGGCCACCACGCGGCTGCCGGACATCGCCCGGCGCGCGTGCGAGCGTGGCGGCGTCAAGCCGGAGGAACTGGCGGCCGTGGTGCTGCACCAGGCGAACCTGCGGATCATCGAGCCGATCGCGCAGAAGCTCGGCGCGGTCAACGCGATCGTGGCCCGTGACGTGGTCGAATCGGGCAACACCTCGGCCGCGAGCGTCCCGCTGGCGCTGTCGAAGCTGCTGGAGCGGGGTGAGGTGCGGCGGGGGGCGCCGATGCTGCTCTTCGGGTTCGGCGGGAACCTGTCGTACGCGGGCATGATCGTCCGTTGTCCCTAGTTCGGCTCAACAGGCATGCTCAGGCGTGGTGGGTGGCCAGGACGGCGCGCATGTCGGAGATGGCGCGCCATGTGCCGCGGACCGTGCCCGTCACCTTGGAGCGGCCGGCGCGCGGCAGGTAGTCGACCTCCGTCTCCGAGATCCGCCAGCCCGCGGCGGCGGCCCGCAGCACCATCTCCAGCGGGTAGCCGAACCGGCGGTCCGTCAGCCCCAGCTCGACGAGCGCCGCGCGGCGGCAGGCCCGCATCGGTCCGAGGTCGGTCAGCGGCACGCCGGAGCCGCGCCGCAGCCGCCGGGCCAGCACCGCGTTCCCCAGCCGGGCGTGCGCGGGCCAGGCGCCACCCACAGCGAGGCGGCGGCCCAGCGCCAGGTCGCTTGCGCCCGACGCGACCGGTTCGACGACGCGCGGGAGTTGGCGCGGGTCCAGGGAGGCGTCGGCGTCCATGAAGCAGACCAGCTCGGCCGTGGCCGCCAGCAGCCCGGTGTGGCAGGCCGCGCCGAACCCGCGCAGCGGCTCCCATACGACCAGCGCCCCGTACGCGGCGGCCACCCGCTCCGAGCCGTCCGTGGAGCCGTTGTCCACGACGATCGGGCGGTAGCCGTCGGGCATGCGTTCCAGCACCCATGGCAGGGCGGCGGCCTCGTTCAGGCAGGGCAGCACGACATCGATCATGCCTCCGAGGCTAGAGCCGAAGCCTCCGGCCGGCTCTTACAGAGTCGTGAACAACCATCTTCTAGTTGACATGCAAGTATCGGCTTGCCTATGGTGCGGCGTGTGGGTGACGTCTTCAAGGCCTTGGCTGATTCCACGCGCCGGACGATCCTCGACGAGCTGACCGACCGCGACGGACAGACGCTCTTTGAGATCTGCGCCCGGCTGGCTACCAAGCATGGGCTCGGTTCGTCGCGGCAGGCGGTCTCGCAGCATCTCGACGTTCTCGAGGCGGCCGGCCTGGTCGAGACCAGGCGCGAGGGCCGGTACAAGTTCCACTACATCAACACCAGCCCGCTCGAACCGATCATCGAGCGGTGGCTCACCAAGCCCGAGAAGAGGGAACCGGCATGAGGATCAACCTGGCGAGCGTGCTCGTTGACGACCAGGAGAAGGCGCTGCGCTTCTACACCGAGGTGCTGGGGTTCGTGAAGAAGCACGACGTCCCGCTCGGCGAGGACCGGTGGCTGACCGTGGTGTCCCCGCAGGACCCGGACGGCACCGAGCTGGTGCTCGAACCCAGCAGCCACCCGGCGGTGCAGCCGTTCAAGGAGGCGCTGGTCGCCGACGGCATCCCCTACACCTCGTTCGCCGTCGACGACGTGAAGTCCGAGTACGAGCGGCTCCGCGGCCTCGGCGTGCGCTTCACCCAGGAGCCCGCCGACATGGGACCGGTGACCACCGCCGTGCTCGACGACACCTGCGGCAACCTGATCCAGATCGCCCACCAGGCCGGCTAAGCCTTCGGTCTGTTCACGGGGTGCTTACAGAGTCGCGAACTCCTTGATGCCGTCGCCGAACCCGATCTCCGCCGCGAACCCCAGCTCCGCCGCCGCCCTCGCGGGAGAGGCGACGATGTGGCGGACGTCGCCCAGCCGGTACTCGCCGGTGGTGACCGGCTCCGGACCGCCGGTCTGTTCGGCCAGCGCCGTGGCCAGGTCGCCGACCGTGCGGGGGATGCCGCTGGCGATGTTGTACGGCGTGAGCGCCCCGGCGGTGCCCGCGTCCAGGGCGAGGACGTTGGCCCGGGCCACGTCGCGGACGTGTACGAAGTCCCGCCGCTGCCCTCCGTCCTCGAAGACCCGCGGCGCCCGGCCGGCCACCAGGGCCGACAGGAAGATCGAGGCGACCCCCGCGTAGGGCGTGTCCCTGGGCATCCGGGGGCCGTAGACGTTGTGGTAACGGAGCGCGACGGCGGTGCCGCCGGTCTCGCGGGCCCAGTTGGCCGACAGGTGTTCCTGGGCCAGCTTGGTCGTGGCGTAGGCGTTGCGCGGGTCGAGCGGGGCGTCCTCGGCGATGACCGCGGGGGCCAGTACGGCGTCGCACGTGGGGCAGCGGGGGTCGAACAGGCCGCCCGCCAGGTCCGATGAGCGCCGGGGGCCGGGGCGTACCCGGCCGTGGGCCAGGCAGTCGTAGGCGCCCTCGCCGTACACGACCATCGACGAGGCCAGCACCAGCCGGCCGACGCCGTGCCGGGCCATCGCCGCCAGGAGCACCGCGGTGCCGTACACGTTGACGGAGGCGTAGCCGGGCAGGTCGGCCACGTTCACGCCGAGCCCGACCTTGGCGGCCTGGTGGACGACGGCGTCGGTGCCGGGCAGCAGCCGGTTGAGCGCGACCTCGTCGCGGACGTCCACGCCGGTGCGCACGTCGGCGGGGACGACCTCGTGGCCGAGGCGGTCGACCGCCTCGGCGATGTGACTCCCGATGAACCCGGCCGAGCCGGTGAGCAGCACGCGCATGAGGCGATCCAACACCCGGATTCCTCCTGCGGATCTTACGGAGCAGGAACAGCGCCGTACCGTAGGGGGCGAGGCTTGGAGGGTGGATGCGGATCGGGATCCTGGGGCCGCTCCAGGTTGCGGGGGCCGCGGTCGGCGGTGCGCGGGTGCGGGGGCTGCTGGTACGGCTGGCGCTCGATCCCGGGCGGGTGGTGACGACCGACCGGTTGATCGACGACCTGTGGCCGGGCGAGCCGCCCGAGCATCCGATGGCCGCGTTGCAGTCGCTGGTGTCCAGGGCGCGCCGGGAGGCCCCTGGCCTGATCTCCTCCCATCCGAACGGCTACCTGCTCGACGTCCCGGCCGATGAGGTGGACGCGTGGGCTTTCGAGCGGCTGGCCCGCGCGGGCGACGCGCACGCGGCGCTGGCGCTCTGGCGCGGCCCGGCGCTGGCCGGCGTCGATCTGCCCTTCGCCGAGGCCCCGGCCGCGCGGCTGGAGGAGCTGCGGCTGGCGGCGCTGGCGACCAGGATCGCGGCGGACCTCGCCGCGGGCGGCAACGTCATCGGGGGCGGAATCGCAGGCGGCGAGGTCGTGGGCGGCGACGTTGTGGCCGAGTTGGAGGAGCTGGTCGCCGAGCACCGGCTGCGCGAGCCGTTCCACGCGCTGCTGATGCGGGCCATGGTGGCGAACGGGCGGCGGGGAGAGGCGCTGGAGGTCTTCGAGCGGATCAGGGCGGAGCTGGCGGACGAGCTGGGCGTCGATCCGGGAGCCGAGCTGCGCGAGGCGCACCTCGCGGCGCTGCGTGACGAGGAGCCGGCGCCGCGGACCAATCTGCCCGCCCGGCTGACCAGCTTCGTCGGGCGGAACGACGACGTCTCCCGCATCCGGACGCTGACGGGCGCCCGGCTGATCACCCTCGTGGGGCCCGGCGGGGCGGGGAAGACCCGGCTGGCCGTCGAGGCCGCCGCGACGCTGCGCGTGCCCGACGGGGTGTGGCTGGTCGAGCTGGCCCCGGCCGCCGGGGTGCGGGCCGCGCTGGAAGCCGTGCTCAAGACGTCCGATCTGGTCAAAGCGCTGCGCGGCACGTCACCCGTGATCGTGCTGGACAACTGCGAGCACCTGATCGACGAGGCCGCGCGGGTGGCGCAGTGGCTGCTGGGCGAGGTGGCCGGGCTGCGGATCATCGCCACCAGCAGGGAGCCGCTGAACATCCCCGGCGAGTCCCTGCACCCCGTGCTCCCGTTACCGGAGGAGCCCGCCGTGGAGCTGCTCCGCGACCGGGCCGCCGCGGCCCGCCCCGACCTGGTGCTGGCGCCGGCCGAGGCGGCGCGGATCTGCCGCGAGCTCGACGGCATCCCGCTGGCCATCGAGCTGGCCGCCGCGCGGCTGCGCACGATGTCGGTGTCCATGCTGGTCGAGCAGCTCGGCGATCGGCTGGCCTTCCGCGGCAGCCGTACCTCCGAGCCCAGGCACCGCACGCTCCGCGCGGTCATCGACTGGAGCTGGAACCTGCTGTCGGAGGAGGAGCGGGAGCTGCTGCGCGGGCTGTCGGTGTTCTCCGGCGGCGCGACGGCCGAGGCGATCGCCCGGATCTGCGGCGGTGACCTGGAGCTGCTCTCCTCGCTGGTCGACAAGTCGCTGATCGCGGTCTCCGGCGACCGCTACACGATGCTGGAGACGATCAGGCAGTACGTCACGGGCGACTTCCCGGAGGTCAGGCAGGCCCACGCCCGCTACTACGCCGAACTGGCCGAGGCCGCCGAGCCGCACCTGCGGACGGGCGAGCAGGTCAAGTGGCTGGCGGTGCTCGACGCCGAGCAGGGCAATCTGGACGCGGCGCTCCGGCACTCCGACGACCCGCTCCGGGTCATCCTGCCCAGGCTGTGGCCGTGGATGATGCGCGGGCGACGGCACGAGATCGCCGCGCACGCGACCGCCGTGCTGCGCCGGGTCGGTGACGTGGCGCCCGAGGGGCGGGAGCTGGCCCACGGGCTCTGCATGATGGCCGCCATGGGTGCCGAGCCGACCCGGGCGGTCCTGGAGTCGGACCATCCGGCGGCGCTGCACTCGTGGGCGATGGTCGTCGCGCTGGGCCCGCCCCGCGACGTGGTGGCCATCACGGAGGCGGGCGCCGCGCGGCTGCGCGATCATCCCGACACCTGGACCAGGTCGACGGCGCTGCTGGTGGCGGGCATCGTGCGGTTCGAGTACGGGGCGGTCGCGGGCGCCGAGTCCCTGCTGGAGCCGGCGCTCGACGGCCTGCGCCGGACCGGCGACCGCTGGGGACAGTGGACCGCCTACTTCTGGCTGTCGCTGGCCGCCGAGAACCGCGGTGACTTCGCCCGCGCGCTGGTCCTGGCCAAGGAGCCGGAGCCGATCGCGGCGGAGCTCGCCGCGCTGGGGGCGCCGCTCGGGCCGATGATGTTCCTGCTGCGGCTCGGCCAGCTCATGATGCGCTCGGGCGACCACGCCGGCGCCGCCACCGCCCTGGAGCGGGCCTGGCAGGCGGCGTTGCGCTCCGAAGACCCGCTGACCATCGCCCGGGTGACGCACGCCAGAGCCGAGCTGGCCAGGCGCTCCGGCGATCGGGGCGAGGCGGCCCGGCTGCTGCGCAGCGCCCTGGCGATGAACATCGACGCTCCTCCCCAGTTCAGGGCGTTCATGAACGTCGAGCTGGCCCGCGTGGCCGAGCCGGCCGAGCCGTTGCGCAGGGCGTTGGAGCTCATGGTCACCTGCGAGGACAGGACCGCCCGCGCGACCGTGCTCGAAGGCGTGGCCGAGCACCGCGAGCCTCTGACGGCCGCCGAGCTGCTGGGGGCGGCCAGGCTGCTCCGCGGGATCACCGAGTCGGCCGATCCGTTCGTGGTCGCGCTGGCCGGGCGGTGCCGGGCGGCACTGGGCGAGGAGCGCTATGAGGAGGCCCTGGTCAGGGGCGCGTCGATGCCGAACCCGGAGAGGTACGCGCTGAGCCCGCTCTCGTCCCCGTGATAGCCGATGTAGCCGTCGGGGCGGACCAGGATGACGCCTTCCTGCCCGTCCAGCGGCGGCAGGACCCTGATCGCGTCGCCGTACTCCCGGCCCGTGGCGCCGAGCAGCAGGAAGTGCGTGCCGCGCTGCTCGGCGAAGAGCGTCCCCAGACGCTCGCCGCCCCGCTCGCCCATGGAGAGGGCGCTGCCGAGGTAGGCCAGGTCGAGCTGGTTGGTGTTGTCGCCGCGCTCGATGTCGCGCTCCCGGTGCAGCCGGGTGCTGAGACCCAGCACGTGCGCGGCCACCGCCATCCGCTCGTCCTCGTAGGTGTCGATCAGCGCCGCCGAGCCGATGGCGAGCTTCCAGCCCAGGTTGTAGGCGTCCTGGACCCCGGTGTTGAGCCCCTGGCCACCGGCGGGCGAGTGCACGTGCGCGGCGTCCCCGGCCAGGAACACCCGGCCCACGCGGAACCGCTCGGCCATCCGGACGTTGGCCCGGTAGTCCGAGCGCCACAGGATCTCGTCGAGGTGGACGTGCGGGGCGTGCCTGGCGACGAGCGCGCGCAGGTCGTCCTCGCCCGTGTACGGCGCGACGAGCTGGAAGACGTCGGTGTGCGGCAGCGGGCAGAGGCCGAAGTACATGACCTGCTCCTCCATGGAGCCCCAGATGTGCCAGAAGTCGCGGTCCAGGTCGCCGGTCTTGACGTCGGCCAGCAGCATGCGCTCACTCTCGTACGTCTCCCCCGCGAAGCCGACGCCAAGCTGCTTGCGAATGGTGCTGCGGCCACCGTCGGCGCCGACGAGGTAAGCGCAGCGGACGGTCTCGCCGCCACTGAGCGTGGCGGTCACGCCTTGCTCGTCCTGCTCGAAGCCGGTCACCTCGCTGCCGAACTCGACCCGATGGCCCAGCTCCGCGAGCCGGTCGCGCAGGATCCGCTCGGTGCGCCACTGCGGCTGCATGATCAGGTTCGGGTACGGGATGCCCGGCGACGGCTCCTTGGGCTCGTCCATCCGGCCTTCCCAGACGATCTGGTCGCCCTTGTAGCTCCTGATGCCCGGGTAGCCGCTCCCGGTGGCGAGGATCTCGTCGATGACGCCGAGGTCGTCGAAGACCTCCAGCGTGCGGGGCTGCAGCCCTTTGCCGCGCACTCCCGTGGGGGGCTCGGCCGACCTCTCGACGATGCGCCGGTCCACGCCGCGGCGGGCGAGCTCGATGGCCAGGGTCAGTCCTGTCGGCCCGGAGCCGACGATGAGTACGTGTGTCATGCCGACCACGATGCGCGCGGCCGCTGCCAGATCTCTGTCAGCCGCTGCCACCAGGTCAAAGAGGCCATGGGGCCGCAGCATGTCTTGACATAGACGATACTGGGCAGCCTAAGAGCAGGCGCGGCGGCGGAGACTAGCCGTGATCTCCCGTCATCACGGAGAATGCGCAGGGTGGGGGCAACTTCCACCTCTAAGTGAGGAGACCTGTGGCCGATACAGGCACGCTCGAAACCCGAGGTAGTGACTTCGCGAAGCTAGCCCGACAAATCCAGGACGCCGGCCTGCTCGACCGGCGTCCGATCTACTACGCCGTGCGGCTGACCCTGGTGTTGGCCGCTTATGTCGGTCTATGGGCGCTGTTCTGGTGGGTCGGCGACTCATGGTGGCAACTGCTGGTGGCCGTCGCGCTCGGCGTGGCCTCCGCGCAGATCGGATTCGTCGCCCACGACCTGGGGCACCGGCAGGTCTTCAGGACCCGGCGGGCAAGTGACATCCTCGGGCTGCTCATCGGCGACTTCGGCATCGGGCTGGGCTGGGGCTGGTGGAACACCAAGCACAACCGCCACCACGCCAACCCCAACCACGAGGACGAGGACCCGGACGTCTCGCCCGCCGTGATCGTCTGGTCGACCGATCAGGTGCGCCGGAGCCGGGGCCTGCCGAGGTTCATCGCCAAGTGGCAGGCGTTCTGGTTCTTCCCCCTGCTCACGCTGGAGGCGTGGCACCTGCACATCGCCAGTGTCAAGGCGGTGTTCCAGCCGACGACGAAGCACCGGAAGTGGGAGGGGGCGCTGCTGCTGGCGCACTTCGTCTGCTACTTCGGCGTGATCTTCACCGTGCTGCCGATCGGCATGGCCCTGGTCTTCCTGGTGGTGCACCAGGGGCTGTTCGGCGTCTATCTGGGCAGCACGTTCGCGCCGAACCACAAGGGCATGCCGATCCTCACCAAGGACGACAAGCTCGACTACCTCCGCAAGCAGGTGCTGACCTCGCGCAACGTCAAGGGCGGCGTGTTCGTGGACGTGGCGCTCGGCCAGCTCAACTACCAGATCGAGCACCACCTGTTCCCCAACATGCCGTCCCCGAACCTGCGCAAGGCCCAGCCGATCGTCCGTCAGTACTGCGCCGATCTGGGTGTCAGCTACCTGGAGACCGGGCTGATCGCCTCCTACGGCCAGGCGCTGCGGCACCTGCACGAGGTAGGCGCGCCCCTGCGCTGAGCAGCCCCGCGGATCAGCCGCCGTCGCGACGCCGGAGGAGGTCGTCGCGGCGACGTTCCAGGTCCGCGATCAGCTCTTCCTGCTCGTCGGCCATGCTGATCATCGCGCCTACCTCCACCTGGTCGGTGGCGCCCATGTCACCGATCTGGTCGCGCAGATCCTTGGTCTGGGCTCGCAACCTGGTCAGATCCTCTTCGACCTGACGCAACTCGTCTTCTACGCTCATGCTCCGGCTCTACCCATTGCGGGGCGGTTGGCCACCCGGACGGCGGGCCGTACAGAATGGGCGGCATGCGCACGTTGTCGGCCGGCACCATCGTGTCGCTCGCGGTGGTCGTCGCCGTGCTGGCGGGCACGGTCGTCACGTCCTTCCTCCAGCCGGGTCACGTACCGAACGCGCTGGACGTGCTGCTGCCGCTCGCGGCCGGTGCCGGGGTGCTGGCGCGGCAGCGCTACCCGGTCGCGGCACTGATCGTCGTGCTGGTGGCCGTCGCGCTCTACTACCCCTTCGCCCGGCTCGACGGGCCGGTCATCATCCTGGCGTTCGTGGTCCTGTACACCGCCGCCGAGCTGGGCCACCTGATTGCCGCCATCGCCGCGGGCGCGGCCGCGCTGCTGGCCATGGGGCTGGGCGAGACCGGCGGGATCAGGCACATGGACGACAGCGTGTTCTTGATGATCGCCGGTTGGGTGGTGGCCGCCGTCGCCGGTGGGGGCGTCACCCGCAACCGCCGCGCCTACCTGCGGGAGGCCGAGCGGCGCGTGCTCGACGCCCTGCACAGCAAGGAGGAGGAGGCCAGGCTGCGGGCGAGCGAGGAACGGCTGCGCATCGCCAGGGAGCTGCACGACGTACTCGGGCACAACATCTCGATGATCAACGTGCAGGCCGCGGCGGCGCTGCACGGGCTGAAGAAGCGGCCGCAGGACGCGGAGGCCGCGCTGCGGACGATCAAGGAGACCAGCAAGGAGACGCTGCGCGAGCTGCGTACCACGCTCGGGGTGCTGCGGCAGGTGGACGAGGGCGCGCCGACCGCGCCCGCCGACAGCCTGGCCCGGATGGAGGCGCTGGTCGCGGGCACGGGGGTGGACGTGCGGACCGAGCTGTCCGGGCGGCTGGACGGAGTGCCGACCGAGGTGGACCTGGCCGCGACCCGCATCATCAGGGAGGCCCTGACGAACGTCTCCCGGCACTCGGGAGCCGCCGAGGCTCGGCTGAGCGTCACCAACCAGTCCGGACATATCGTGATCCGCGTGGAGGATGATGGGCCGGGAGCGACGTTCACCGACGGGAGCGGGTTCGGGCTGCAGGGCATGCGCGAGCGCGCCGGCGCGCTGGGCGGCACCCTGGAGGCGGGTCCCCGCCCTGACGGCGGCTTCCTGGTCGTCGCCGACCTTCCACTGAACGGAGTGCGATGATCCGCACAGTGCTCGCCGACGACCAGAACCTCGTACGGGCCGGGTTCCGGTCCATCCTGAGCGACGAGGACGGCATCGAGGTGGTCGGCGAGGCGGCCAACGGCGCCGAGGCCGTGGCCAGGACCCGCGAGTTGCGGCCCGACGTGGTGCTGATGGACATCCGGATGCCCGAGCTGGACGGCCTGGAGGCGACCCGCGTGATCGTCACCGACCCGCGGCTCGACGGCGTCAAGGTGATCATCCTGACCACGTTCGACCTCGACGACTACGTCTACGGCGCGCTGCGGGCGGGCGCGAGCGGGTTCCTGGTCAAGGACACCGAGCCGGCCGAGCTGATCCACGCGGTCAGAGTGGTGGCCAGGGGGGACGCGCTGATCGCGCCCTCGGTCACCCGGCGGCTGATCGCCGAGTTCGCCGGCCGGGTCAAGCGCCCGGAGCCGGGTCCCAGGCTCAACGCGCTCACCGAGCGCGAGCGGGAGGTCATGGCGCTGGTCGCGGCCGGGCTGTCCAACGACGAGATCGCGGCCCGGCTGGTGCTCAGCCCGGCCACGGCCAAGACGCACGTCAGCCGCATCATGACCAAGCTCGGCTCGCGCGACCGGGCGCAGCTCGTGGTGCTCGCCTACGAGGCCGGCATGATCACCCCGGGCTGGCTTACTCCCTGAGGTGTACGCCGGGCGGTCCGTTGACACCACAGGTGTACAGCAGGTGTATGCCCTGGCATGACGCGGTGGAGGTGGTCTTGACGGGAACCTCTGACCATGGAGACCGTCGACCTCGCCCGCCTGCAGTTCGCCCTCACCGCGGGGGCGCACTTCCTGTTCGTCGCGCTGACCCTCGGGCTGGCGACGCTGGTGGCCGTCATCCAGACCCGGGCCACCTTGACCCGCAGCCCGGTGCACCTGCGGATGACCCGGTTCTGGGGGCAGCTGTACATCATCAACTACGCGATGGGCATCGTCACCGGACTGGTCATGGAGTTCCAGCTCGGGCTGTCGTGGAGCGGGCTCACCGAGTTCGCCGGGAACGTGTTCGGCTCGGCGCTGGCGATCGAGACGATCGTGGCGTTCTTCATCGAGTCCACCTTCCTGGGCCTGTGGATCTTCGGCTGGAACAAGCTGAACCGGTGGGCGCACCTGGCGCTGATCTGGGTCGTCACGCTGACGGCCCACGCCTCGGCGTTCTGGATCCTGATCTCCAACGGCTTCCTGCAGAACCCGGTGGGCTACCAGCTCAAGGACGGCGTCCTGCGGCTCACCGACTTCGGCGCGCTGGTGGCCAACCCGGCGGCGCTGATCGCCTTCTTCCACGTCGGCGGCGGCGCGCTGATCGTCGGCGGCTTCCTGATGGCCGGAGTGAGCGCCTACCACCTGGCCAAGCGCACCGCCGAGCAGGACTTCTTCCGCAAGTCGCTGCGCCTCGGGATCGGCGTGGCGCTGCCCGCGACGCTGTTCACCGCGACGTTCGGCGGCATCGGCTTCCAGACGCTGCAGCCCACCAAGCTGGCCGCCTGGTCGGGCAGCGCGAACCGGCTGGCCGAGGCGCAGGCGGAGATGGCGGCCAAGTACGGCCCGGGTGACTACCTGCCGCCGCTGGGCTGGGTGCACGCCGGCGGGATCACCATGCTGACGCTCTTCGCGGTGCTCTTCTTCGTCGCCGGGGTGAGTTTCCTGCTGATGCTGTTCCGGCCGGTCGTACGGGGCTTCCGGCCCTGGCACCGGCTGCTGACCGCGCTGATCCCCGTCCCGTTCGTGACCATGATCGCCGGGTGGATCTTCCGCGAGATGGGCCGCCAGCCCTGGACCGTGTACGGCCTGCTGAAGACGGCCGACGCCATGTCACCGGTGTCCAGCGGCCAGATCAGGTTTTCGCTGACCGCGTTCGGCACCGTGTTCGCCGTGCTCATCCTGGTCAACTACTGGCTGCTGGCCAGGACCGCCCGCAAGGGACCGAACGCCGTCACGCTGGGCGACCGGCCACTTGCGCTCGGCGCCCCCACCCTGACCTTCTGAGGAGCCGTCATGGAGATCCTGATCCTGGCCTTCTTCGCGCTCGGCTACCTCGTGCTGGCCGGGGCCGACATCGGCGTCGGCATGGTGCTGCCGTACCTCGGGCGCACCGCCGGCGAGCGGCGCGAGGCCATCGCCGCGATCGCGCCCTTCTTCCTCGGCAACGAGGTGTGGCTGGTGGCCACCGCGGGGGTCCTCGCCGGGCTCTTCCCCGCTTTGGAGGGCTCGTTGCTGAGCGGCAACTACTCGCTCGTCGTGGCGCTGGTGCTCTCCTGGGTCCTGCGGGACATGGGTCTGTGGTTACGCGGGCGGCTGCCGGGCGTCCGGTGGCAGGGGTTCTGGGACGGCGCGGTCGTCACTGGTAGCTGGGGGCTGGCGTTGAGCTGGGGTTGGCTGCTCAGTGACGTGCTGCTCGGCATCCACGGGCCCATCGCGGTGCTGCCCGCCCTGCTGGTGGCCGCGTTGTTCGCCACGCACGGGCTGGCCTTCGCGACGCTGCGGCTGCGGGGCGTGCTGCGTGCGCGGGCGGCGGTGTTGTCCGGCGGCGCCGGGGAGGGCCGCACCTACGCCCTGACCGCGACGGCCCTCGTGGCGATCGGGGTCCTGGCGGGCTTCCGGCTGCCACTGGCGCCGGGGACCTCGGGCGCACTGCTGGTACCGGTCATCCTCACGATGATCCCGTTCCTGGTGGCCTCACAGGCGTGGGTCTGGTGGACCTTCCGGCACCGGGTGAGCGAGCCGTCTTACCTTTGAGCGGCGGAAATCTGGAGGGATGACGCCGCCACGCCTGTCAAGGAGCGGCCAGGCCATTTGCGGATCCGCTGCTTGCCGTACGTCAGAAGACCGGCGCGCCGTCACGCGTCAGGCGCCAGTTGGCGGCGGCGAAGTCGGCCGGGTTGATCGTGCCCTTCGCGGTCGCGTAGTCGATCAGCGCCTGGCGGATCTCCACCTGGGCGTTGTACAGCACCGGCGCGCCCACGACGTGCGGGAACCCGCCGCCACCCGACTGGCGGTAGTTGTTGATCGCGACCACGAACTCCTTGTCCGCCGGAACCGGCGTTCCCTCGTAGGTGAGGTTCGCGATCCGCTGCCCGACCGGCTTGGCGATGTCGATGTCGTACGAGACGCCCGACAGCTGGTCGTAGTTGTAGTCCGGCGTGTTCCCGGCGTTGGTCAGCTTGGCGACGTCCACGGGATCGCCGGAGGCGAGCTGGTTGAAGTACTTGGCGGAGTACTCCAGGTAGTCCTTGATCTGGGCGCCCGTCAGCTTCACGGCCAGCAGCGTGTTGTCGTACACGTACAAGCCGGCCACGTCGCGGACCCGGATGTCACCGGCGGGGAAGACGGCGGTCCGGCTGAACGGCGCGGCGATCGACAGGATCGGCAGCTGGTTGTCCGGCAGCGCCTGCTTGACGGTCTCGACCTGGACCTGCTGGATGTAGTCGAGGATCGGCGTGTCCTTGTACGGGGACTCGGCGGCCGAGAGCTGCTCCGACGACTTGGCCACGACCTTGTTGACGTAGCCGACCGTGGCGTCGTGCTGCGGCTTGAGCAGAGCGGTGATCTTCGGGTCCTCGGCGGCCGTGTTCGTGTTGAGCGTGGTCGAGGACTTGCCGGTGACGGTCCATTTGCCGCCCTGCTTGGCCAGCTGGAAGTCGATCACGCTGAGGCGCTGGCCCCACTTGCTCGGCTCGGTGAGCAGGACCTGCTTGCCGGTGGCCTGGTTCGTGACGAATCGCTGGGCCACGTCGTTGTGCGCGTGCCCGAACAGCACCGCGTCGATGCCCGGCACCTGCTCGGCGACCATCGCTGAGGCGTTCTCCACGGGCAGGTCACCGCCGTAGGACGAGATGCCGCTGTCGCCCGCGTGCGCGGTCACCACGACCACGTCCGCGCCCAGCTTGCGGATGATCGGCACCCACTTCTTGGCCGACTCCACCAGGTCGGTGAAGCGGAGCTTGCCCTCGACGTTCGCCTTGTCCCAGATCGCGACACCCGGGTTGGTCAGGCCGAGCACGCCCACCTTGACCGGCTTGTCGCCCTTGACGTTCATGGTCTTGATCACGAACGGCAGGTAGGCGGGCCGGCCGGTCTTCGCGCTGACCGCGTTCGCGCCGAGTACCGGGGCCTTCATCTGGTGGATCCAGGTGGCCAGGAGGGGCAGGCCGTAGTTGAACTCGTGGTTGCCCAGGGTGACGGCGTCGTAGCCGATGGCGTTCATGGCCTTGGCCATCGGGTGGACCGGGCCGTTCCTGGTGATCGGCTCGACCTTGGCGTAGTAGTACGCCAGCGGGGTGCCCTGGATGGTGTCACCCGAGTCGAACAGCAGCGTCCGGTCGGCGCCGCGCTCCGTCCGCACCTTGTTGACCAGCGTCGACACCTTGGCCAGGCCGACGTTGTTGCCGGCGCTGTCCGCGTAGGCCGTGTCCTTGTAGTAGTCCCAGTTGAGGCCGTTGCCATGGATGTCGGAGGTGCCCATCACGGTGACGGTGATGGTCTTGCCACCGGTCGCGTGCGCGGGCAGGCCGATCAGGGCCAGCGCGGTCAGCGTGACGGCCCCAAACTTGATGATGTGCATGGCGAGGAGGCTAACTCCGGCAAATAACCCACGGGTTACGGGAAACCTGGCCGGGTCAGAGGGACTTGACCGAGGCGTCCTCCGCGGGGATCTCCTTCGGGGAGGCGCGTAGCCAGCGGCAGCCGTGCGGCTCCAGCGTCAGCTGCGCCACGCCCTGCTCGGAGACCTCCACCGTCCCGTCCACCAGGAGGTCCGTGAGCGTGTGCGACTCCAGCCCGGCCAGTTTCAGCTCCACGTCCTGGGCGGTTTCGCCAAGGTTGTGGATCACCACCACCGTGGCGCCGTCGGCGTCGCAGCGGTGCGCCAGGATCGCCGGATCGGCCGCCTCCAGCACTGTGCAGTCGCCCCAGGCCAGCTCCGGGCACTCGCGGTAGCGCTCGATGAGCAGCTGGAACCAGCGCAGCAACGAATCCCGGTCCCGCTTCTGGTCGGCCACGTTGATCCGCGCGGGCGAGTAGGCGCCGTCCGGCATCTCGCGTTCGGGGGCGCCCCGGGTGAAGCCGCCGTCCACCGACCACTGCATCGGCGTCCGTACGGCCATGCGGCCCTCCGTCTTGAGGTTCTCGCCCATGCCGATCTCTTCGCCGTAGAACATGACGGGCGTGCCCGGCAGGGAGAAGAGCAGGCTGTAGGCCATCTTGATGCGGCGCGGGTCCCCGCCCATCATGGTCGGCAAGCGCCGGCGCAGGCCGCGGCCGTAGATCTGCATGTCCTCGTCTGGGCCGAATGCCCGGAAGACCTCCTGGCGTTCCTTGTCCGTGAGCTTGTCCAGCGTCAGCTCGTCGTGGTTGCGCAGGAACATCGCCCACTGGCAGTCCTTGGGCGGCCTGGGCCGGGATTTGAGCGCGTCGGCGAGCGGCTCGGCCTCGCCGCGCGCCAGCGCCAGCCACGCGCGCTGCATGCCGATGAAGTCGAAGCACATGGAGAGCTGGTCGCCCAGCCCCTCCCCGAAGTAGCTCATCAGGTCCTTGTAGGGCAGGTTGACCTCGCCGAGCAGCACCGAGGTGCCCTCACGCCGGGTCATGAAGGCCCGCAGGTCCGCCAGGAACTCGTGCGGGTCGGCCAGCTTGGGCTGGACGTTCTCGATGAGGAACGGCACGGCGTCCACCCGGAACCCCGACAGCCCCAGCTCCATCCAGAAGCCCAGGATCCGGACGATCTCGTCGCGCACCTCGGGGTTGCTGACGTTCAGGTCGGGCTGGTGGCGGTAGAAGCTGTGCAGGTAGTACTGGCCGGTCGAGGTGTCGAGCTGCCAGATGCTGTCCTCCTCGTCGGGGAAGACCACCTGCTTGGGATCGTCCGGCTCCGGCTTGTCCGACCAGACGTACCAGTCGCGCAGCGGCGACTTCTTGCTCGACCGCGATTCGATGAACCAGGGGTGCTGGTCGGAGGTGTGGTTCACGACCAGGTCCGCGATCACCCGCAGGCCGCGGTCCTTGGCGGTCCGCATGAACTCTACGAAGTCGCCCAGCGTGCCGAGCCGGGGGTCGATGGAGTAGAAGTCGGTGATGTCGTAGCCGTCGTCCCGGTTGGGGGTCGGGAAGAACGGCATCAGCCACAGGGTGGTGACCCCCATCCCCGCCAGGTAGTCGATCTGCTGCGTGAGCCCGCGGAAGTCGCCGATCCCGTCGTCGTTGCCGTCCTTGAACGTCTCGACGTCCAGGCAGTAGACAACGGCGTTCTTCCACCACAAATCCGAGGTGTACGTCAGTCGCATGCCGCCACCGCTACCCAGGAGCGGGTCACCCATTCAGAGCAGGGTGCCGCCGGTCACCTCGAATCCGGCGAGCGCCTCGTCGACCTGGGCCAGTGTGTCGCGGTGCAGGACGAGGTCGGCGGCGGCCAGGTTCTCCTCGATGTGCACGGGGGTGCGGCTGCCCGGGATCGCCACCACGTGCTCGTACTGGTGCAGCAGCCAGGCCAGGGCCAGTTGGGCGGGGGTGATGCCCAGGCGGGTGGCCAGGTCCCTGATCGGGGCGTAACGATCGTTGTTGCTCGCCAGGTTGCCGGCGGAGAAGCGGGGCGCGTTGTGCCGGAAGTCGCCCTCGCCCAACTGCTGGACGGTGCCGGTGAGGAAGCCGTTGCCGAGCGGGCTCCAGGCCACGATGCCCACGTTCAGCTCGCGGGCCGCCTTGAGGAGGTCGGGATCGACCGGCCGCCACATCGACCATTCGTTCTGCACGGCCGCCACCGGGTGCACGGCATGCGCCCGGCGCAGCTCGTCTGCGGTCACGTTCGACAGGCCGAGGTGCCTGACCAGCCCGGCCTCGACGAGCTCGGCCATCGCCCCGGCCGTCTCCTCGATCGGCACGCCCGGGTCCACGTAGTGCGAGTAGTAGAGGTCGATCACGTCGGTGTCCAGGTTGCGCAGGCTCCGCTCGGCGTAGCGGCGGACCATCCGCGGCTCGGCGTTCACCCGCAGCTCGCCGAACGCGTAGCCCACGGGCTGCGATCTGCTCGCCTCCCCCTCCGGGATGGCCAGGCCGAACTTGGTGGCGACCACCACCTCGTCGCGCCGGCCCTTGATCGCCCGGCCGACCAGGCGCTCGTTGTGGCCGTTCGCACCGTAGGCGTCGCTGGTGTCGACGTGGACCGCTCCGGCGTCGAGTGCCGCCTTGAGCGCCGTCTCGGCGCGGGTGTCGTCGATGTCGCCGTACACGCCGGGCGACAGCACCATCGCGCCGAAGCCGATCGCGGGGACCCGCAGGTTGTTTCCGAGTTCACGTGTCTTCATGCGGTTCATCCTGCTGGCGGTACGGGCGGCACGTCCAAGACCTACTGCTATAACCGATGGTTATGGACGTGCACCTGCGGGACCTGCGTTATTTCGTCGCGACGGCCGAGGAGCTGAACGTGACTAGGGCCGCCGAGCGGCTGTTCGTCTCCCAGCCCGCGCTGTCCAAGCAGCTCAGGGCGCTGGAACGGCAGCTCGGCTTCGGCCTGTTCGAGCGCGTGCCCTCCGGGATGGTCCTGACCAGGCAGGGCGAGACGCTGCTGCCGGTCGCGCGCGAACTGCTCGACCGGTGGAACGCCGGGCTTGAGACCGCACGGGCCGCCGCACCCACGGGCACCCTGGTCATCGGCATGCAGACGGCGGTCGGGCGAGGGATCCAGCAGGAGGCGCTGCGCCTGTTCCGGAAGGCGATGCCCGGCTGGGAGGTGTCACTGCGGCTGGTCGGCTGGGACGATCCCAGCGGCGGCCTGGCCGACGGCGGCTCCGACGTGGCCTTCATCTGGCTGCCCGTGCCCGAGGGACTGAACACGCATGTTCTCGCCACTGAGGGCAGAGGCGTCGCCATGCCGGACGACCACCCCCTCGCCGAGCTGGCGGAGATCCCGTTCGAGGCCCTGCGCGACGAGCCGTTCATCGCGCTGCCCACCTCGGCGGGGCCGCTGCGCGACTACTGGCTCGCCCGCGACCTCCGGGACGACGAGCCGGTCATCGGGGTCACGGCCAACACGCCTGAAGAGGTGTTCGAGGCCGTGACCAGCGGTTTGGGCGTCGTCCTGGTGGCCGAGGGCAACGCCGCGCTCTACAAACGGCCCGGCCTGGTCTATCGCCCGGTGACCGGCCTCCCGCCGGGCGAGCTGGCCATCGCCTGGCGGTCCGGCGATAAAAGGCCAGAAGTCAGGGCATTCATCGACGCACTCCGAGAAAGCGCTACTAAGGTCTGACCGACACGGATCTCGCGAAAGGGCGACCCATGAGCACCGATTACACGATCACTTTCGACCTGATCGACGTTGACAAGGACGGCAGGATCTCCGCCGAAGAGCTGGTGGGACTGATGGAGGTGCTGGGTCAGCCGATCACGCTGGAGGCGGCGCAGGCCGGAGTGCAGCGGCTCGACAAGGACGGGGACGGCTTGATCGACGTGGAAGAGTTCGGCGCCTTCCTGAAGTAAAACAAGCACTTGCTACACAAACCTCTGCCGCGCGGGTAACAATGGCGACAGGAGGGACGATGGCCAGCAAGAGTGACACCAGCGACACCCGGATCTCCGCGGACATCGTGAAGACGCTCAAGGCCGGAATCGGCCGGATCTCCGCCGAGGTGATCGGGGAGATCCAGGCCCGCATCCCCGAGTACGCCCGGCCATCCGACGAGGTCTACATCAAGGTCGTCAGGACCACCGTCGAGCAGGCCATCGACGGCTTCCTCGACCACATCCAGGACCCCGCCGCCCCCTGGGACCCCGAGCCGTTCCGCATGATCGGCAAGGGCGAGGCGGCGGAGGGTCGCAATCTGGAGCCGCTGCAGGCCGCGATGCGGCTGGGCGCCCGGGTCGGCTGGCGGCGGCTGACTGAGATCGCCGACCCGCTCGGACTCTCCCCGCAGTCCCTGTACGACCTGGGCGAGGCCATCTTCGTCTACCTCGACCAGCTCGCCGACGCCGCGGCCGAGGGCTTCGACGAAGCTCGGGCACACGCGGCGGGCGAGATCGAGCGGCGCCGCAACCGGCTGCTCGACCTGCTGCTGAGCCGGCCGCCCGCCGGTTCGGAGGCCATCTCCGACCTGGCCAGGGCCGCCGGGTGGCGGCTGCCGAAGACCGTGGCCTGCGTCGCGCTCGACGACCAGCACGGCACCTGCCGGTCCCCCGCGGTGCCGCCCGACGTGCTGACCGGCCTGGAACGAACCACGCCATGCCTGCTCGTACCCGACCCGAACGGCCCCGGCCAGGCCCGGATGCTGGAGACCGCGCTCCGCGGCTACCTGGGCGCGATCGGGCCCGCCGTGCCCCTGCCCGCCGCCGCGTCGTCGCTGCGGTGGGCGGCCGAGGCACTGGAGCTGTCCGGGCGCGGCGTGCTGCCGCGCGGCCTGCTGCGCTGCACGGACCATATGGCGACGCTGGTCGTGTTCAAGGACGAGGAGCTGGTCAACGCACTGGCGGAGATACGGCTGGCGCCGCTGGCCCATCTGCGGCCCACGCAGCAGGACCGGCTGGCGGAGACGCTGCTGGCCTGGCTGCGGCACGGCCGGGGGGCGGGGGAGGTGGCGGCTCGGCTGCATGTGCATCCGCAGACGGTTCGGTATCGGTTGCGGCAGTTGGAGGAGCTTTACGGGGACCAGCTCGCCGATCCGGACATCCGCTTCGAGCTGGAGATCGTGCTGCGTGCCCGCCGGGCGGCCGCCCTGGCCGCACGCCCTTTGTGAGTCTTTTCTAGGAACGGAACAGCCGGAGACGGTCCTCGCCGATGCGCTCGCGGTGGGCGGCGTCCTCGATGCCGAGGTCCGGGCCGGGGGCCAGGGCCAGCACGCCGACCTTCCCCACGTGCTGGTTGAGCTGGACGGCCCGCGCGGCGTCCGCCGCCTCGGCCAGCGGGTACGCGCGGGAGAGCGTGGGATGGATCATGCCGAGCGAGATGAGGCGGTTAACCTCGTGGCATTCCTGGTAGTTCGCGCCGTGGGAGCCGATGATCTGCTTGAGCCGCATCCACAGGTGCCGGTTGTCGTAGGCGTGGTCGTACCCGCTGGACGACCCACAGGTGACCACCTTCCCGCCCTTTTTCGCGACATATACCGACGCGCCGAAAGTGTCCCTTCCGGTGTGCTCGAACACGATGGCCGGGTCCTCACCCACCTGGCGCCTGATCTCCGCCCCCAGCCCGCGCCACCCCTTCTCGTCGGTCAGGTCGTCGAAGCGTGAGCGGTCGACGACGTGCGCGCAGCCCATCCGGCGCAGCAGCGCGGCCTTCTCCGGGGAGCTCACCACGCCGACGGGGATGCCGCCGCCGTTCCTGACGAGCTGCACGCCGTACGCGCCGAGCCCGCCCGACGCTCCCCACAGCAGCACCACGTCGCCCTGCTTCATCCGGGCGCCGCGCTCGCCGACCAGCATCCGGTACGCGGTCGACGCGCACAGCATGTTGCACGCCGCCTCCTCCCAGCTCAGATGCCGCGGCTTGGGCAGCAACTGCGTCGCCTTGACCACCGCGAACTCCGCCAGCCCGCCGAAGTTCGTCTCGAACCCCCACGCGCGCAGGTCCGCGGCCAGCATCCCGTCGTGCTGCACGATCGGGTCCTGACTGTCGAGGTAGGCGGGGCTGGTGACCACCCGGTCCCCGGCCCGCCAGTGCCGTACCGCCTGCCCCGTCCTGACGACCACCCCGGCCGCGTCGGAGCCGAGCACGTGGGTGGGCAGATCGTGCCGCGGGTCGGTACGCCCGAAGCGTTCCAGGAACGCGAACGTCGGGATCGGCTCGAACATGGCCGACCAGATCGTGTTGAAATTAATCGCACTGGCCATGACCGCGACAAGAACCTCATCAGGCGCCAGCTCCGGCATCGGCACCTCCCCCACATGCAGGGACTTCCGTACGTCCTTGTCGCTCATGTCGCCGAACATGCCGACCTCGTCCTTGCGGAGGTGTACAGCCCGGTAGCGTGTCGGCACCTCCAGGCTCGCCAGCTCCGCGGGCCCCGCGCCCGCCACCACGGCCTCTGCCAGCGTCATGCGAGCCTCCTCTTCAGGTCGTCGGCGATGCCTTCGACGTGGGGTGGGTCGAGCAGGTTGAGGTGGTGCGAGCCGGGAATCTCGACGATCTCCAGGCGCGGGCTGTAAGGGCGGAAGCCGCGCGCCGGATCGTCCTCGTGCGCGTACCGCACGTCCTCGACCGTCCAGGGGGTCGGCTCCGTGGAACGGTAGAGGACCACTTCGCCCTGGTACGGCCCGGCCTCGTACCGGTCGAGGGCCCTGGTGTCCTCGTGCGAGGTGATCTGGTGGCGCAGGATGGCCGGGCTGAGCAGGGCCGGCACGCCGGACTCCGCGATCCGCTCCTCGGCCAGCGCGAGCTGTCCGCGCTCGTCGAGCAGCCGGAGTTCGCGCTGGTCGAGGCGGACCTGGACGCCGTAGGTGTGATGCAGATATGTCGCGAAATCGGCGTACCGCTGGGCCTGGATCTCCCGCCGCCTCTCCTCGGACACCCTGGCCGGCAGCCCGGCGTCGATCATCGCGACCAGCTCGACGTCGTCGTCCAGCCGCCTGGCGATCTCGAACGCCAGAGTCCCTCCGAACGACCAGCCGCCCAGCCGGTAGGGCCCGGGACAGGTCTGCTTGACGGCCTCGGCATAGCGGGCGGCCCGCTCGGGGATGCCCAGCTCGCCCGCGCCGTCCAGCCGCTCCAGGCCGATGACCGGGAGGTCCAGGCGGGCGGCCAGCAGGGCGTACCCGCCTGTGGTGCCACCGGCGGGGTGCGCCAGGAACAGCGGCCGGTCGCCGGTGCGTGCGGTGAGGGGTCTGACGACGGCGAGCCCGGCCTCGGCGACCTCGCCCTGGCGCACGGCATCGGCGACCTCGGCCACCCGGACCCCGCCGCCTGTCTCGACCGTTCTGCCGAGTTCGTGGCTGAGGAGGTCGAGGGTTGTCGCCAGCACGTCCGGCGCGATCGTCTCGGTGACTGAGGGCACGCGTCCGAGCAGGCCGGTCAGCACCCTGACCACCTGCCGCTCCGCCGCGTCCCTCGGCCCGACCACAGCGCGTGCCGGTTCGGGCTGTGTGAGGCCCAGTTCGGTGGCGACGGTCCGTGCCAGGTCGCCCAGCGTTCCGCCGTTGAGCAGCGGTGCCGTCGGGATCGTGACGCCGAAGTCGTACTCGATCGTGCCACGCAACCGGGTGGCGGCCAGCGAGTCGAGCCCCCGCCCGGTGAGCACGGCGCCCTCGTCCAGCCACACCGGCTCCACCCCGAGCACGGCCGCGACCCGCTCCCTGACCTGCCCCACGACGGCGGCCAGCGCCTCCTCGGGCCCCAGCTCGGCGAGATCACGCGGCCCCTCCGAGGCGAGGTGGCCGGCGACCTCCGAGAAGTACGGAAGGCGACCGATCCCCGGAAACACCGACAAAGCCGCGGCCGGAGCGAACCTGACCACCCCCGCACACCGGTCACGCTGGATCAACGCCTCCAACGCCTCGACACCCTCCTCAGCGGTCAGCGGCTCGATCCCCGGCATCGCGACCGCCCCGGCCCACGTACCCCAGCCAATGGCGACGGCGGGCAGCCCCCGCGCACGACGCAACCGGCAGAGGGCGTCCAGCCAGGCGTTGGCGGTGGCGTAAGCGGCCTGGCCAGGGGAGCCGAGCAGCGCGGCGGCCGAGGAGAAGGCCACCCACCAGTCGAGGTCCAGGTGTTCGGTGGCTTGGTGAAGGTGGAGCGCGCCATCCACCTTGGCGGCCCAGACCCGTTGGAGGCTGCCCGGGTCGAGATCGGCTATCAGCCGGTCATCCAGGACTCCGGCGGCGTGTACGACTCCGCGTAGCCGTACCCCTCCGTCGGTCGCAGCCGCCACGAGCCGCTCGGCCGTACCGTGAGCAGCCAGATCACCCACCACCACCTCGGCGACGCCCTCGAGGTCACTCGGCACGGGAG
Organism: Nonomuraea sp. NEAU-A123; assembly: GCF_018603905.1. GTDB lineage: Bacteria > Actinomycetota > Actinomycetes > Streptosporangiales > Streptosporangiaceae > Nonomuraea. Next base: position 5,851 of record NZ_JAHFZZ010000037.1, on the reverse strand, counting down.
CGGCGGAGCGGCCGTTCAGCACGATGCGCGTGGCACCACGACTGGCCAGCCAGCGCGCGACGACCAGCCCGAGCCTGCCGTACCCACCGGTGATCACATACCCGCCAGGCCCCACAACCGACGGATGGAACACCGTGCCGAGTGTCGCGCGGCGCAGCCGGGCCGCGTAGCGCGCGCCGTCACGCCAGGCCACCTCGTCATCCCCGCTGTCGGCGGCGAGTTCCTGGGCCAGGACGTTGAGGTCGTCGACGTCCACCAGCCTGACGCGCGCTTCGGGGCGCTCGAACGCCAGCACCCTGACCAGCCCGCTCACCGAGGCGGGACCGGGATCGGCCGCCTCTCCGTCTCGTACGGCCTGAGCGCGTTCGGTGACGATCGTGAGCTCTGTCCCCTGGTCGGCGCGGCGGGCCAGATCCAGGATCAGCCGTCGAGCCGCCCGAGGATCGAGCAGCCGCGGCACCCGCACGATGGCACCCGACCCACCGGCCGCCGGAGCCGCCGGCAAGGGGGCGGGGACCCAGACGCGTTCGAGGAGCTTGTCGTCGAGGGGCACCGGGATGCTGGACGCCGGGACCTCCCGGCTCTCGACCCCGTGGAGCGTGCCGTCCGCCGCCACCCGCCGTACCCTCTCCAGGGCATCAGCCGGCCGAACCGTCCGCGTGAGGCCGGCCGAGCCGTAGACCGTCCAGGAGCCTGCGGCGTTCTTGGCCGCCAGCTCGACCCCGGTCCCCGTCAACGTGACCGTCACCCGCGCGGGCAGGGGCAGCAACGCGTGCAGGGCTACCTCGTACAACTCCGCCGATCCGTACACCTCCGTGGCGGCGGCGTGCGCGAGCCGGGCCACGGCGGTGAGCGGGAGCACGGGGTGGCCGTGGCGATGCCAGCCGGACGGCTCCAGCCGCCAGGGCGCGTCGGCGAGGTCGTCGAGCGTGGTGGTCCACGAGTGTCCAGCGGGGGACTCGACGTACGCGCCGAGCAGGCGGTGTCCCGGTGGGCGGCAGTACGGGGTGACCCAGTGGCGCGTGTGCTGCCACGGCGCTCCCGGTACGTCCACCACCTGGCCCCGCGTCCTGGGCGTGATGGCGGTGGCCACGGTGGCGAGCTGGGTGTGGAAGGCGTGGTCGTGACGGCGTTCGAGGGAGTGGGTGATCATCGTGGTGGCCGGGAGCGTGTCCTGGAGCGCCGGGCTCAGCAAGGGGTGCGGGCTCACCTCGGTGAAGACGGTGAAACCGTCCTCCGCGGCGGCCCGTACAGCCTGGAGCAGGCGTACCGGGCGGCGCACGCCCGCGGCCCAGTACGCGGCCTCGAACGTGGGGGTCTCGCGGGGGTCGTCGAAGACCGTGGAGTAGTACGGCAGGCGCGGCTTGGCCGGGGTGATGGCGACGAGCTCGGCCCTGATCTTCGGCAGCAAGGGGGCGACCTGGGGTGAATGGCCGGCGCCTTCGGTGGTGAGCGTTCTGGCGAACAGACCGCTGGCCTCGACCTCCGCCACGAACCGGGCGATCCGCTCGGGGGCACCGGTGACGACGGTCTGGCTCGGCGCGGAATGAACCGCCACGTACAGGTCACCGGGCACCTCCTCGGCACCCACCCCGACCACGGCCATGGCCCCAGTCCCGCTGCCGACGGTGCCGAGGAGGCGGGCGCGGCGGCAGATCACCCGTACCGCGTCGGGCAGGTCGAGGCCGCCTGCCACGACCGCGGCCGCTGCCTCGCCCATCGAGTGGCCGATCACCGCGGCGGGTTCGATGCCGTACGCCTGCCACAGGCGGGCCAAGGCGATCTGGACGGCGAAGATCATGGGCTGGACCGTGGCGACGCCCGGGGCCGCCGCCGGGGTGTGGAGGTCGATGGCGGCTTCGGCCTGGAGGAGGGGGGCGAGTTCGTCGATCGCCTGTCTGTAGGGCGGTTCCGTTTCGTACAGGTGGTGGCCCATCCCCTGCCACTGCGAGCCGTACCCGCTGAAGACCCACACCGGCCCGACCGGAGCCGGGGGGACGGGGCGAGGGGTGACGGCGGCGAGTCGTTCGCGCAGCTCGGGCGCGTCGGCGGCCAGCACGGCGGTGGCGCTGCGACCGTGACCGGCTCGCCTGGCGAGGGTGTGGGCCACGTCGCGGAGGTCGGCCGAGGGCTGCCAGGCGGCCAGGGTCTCCGCGTGCTGCCCGACGCGATCGGGAGTGGTGCCGGTGAGGACGAAGATGTGCTTGGCGGGGACGGCTCGGGCGACCGCCGCGGCCTCCTGCGCCCGGTACGCCGCCAGAGCGACGTGCGCGTTGGTGCCGCCGAAGCCGAACGACGACACCCCCGCTCGCGCGTCCGGTCGCGGCCAAGGTGTGGGCGTGGTGACGACCCGCAGCGTCTCCCAGGGAATGTGCGGGTTCGGCTGCCGGAAGTGCAGGCTGGGCGGGATCACGCCGTGCCACAGCGCCAGGACCGTCTTGATGAGCCCCGCGATCCCGGCCGCCGCCTCCAGGTGGCCGAGGTTCGTCTTGGCCGAGCCGAGCAGCACCTGTCCGGGGAACACCGCGGCGATGGCCCGCGCCTCGATGGGGTCGCCGAGGAACGTGCCGGTTCCGTGCGCCTCCACGTAGTCGGGCCCCCGGTCCAGCCCCGCGTACACCTCACGCAACAGCGCTTCCTGCGCCTCGGGGTTCGGGGCGACGAGGCCGTTCGAGCGGCCGTCCTGGTTGACGCCGGTCTCCGTGATCACCGCGAGCACCCGGTCGCCGTCCCGTTCGGCGTCCGCCAGGCGTTTGAGTACGACGACGCCGCAGCCCTCGGCGCGCACCATGCCGTCGGCCGACGCGTCGAACGCCTTGCACCGCCCGTCCGCCGCCGTGCCGCCGCCCTGGTCGAACGCCACCGTGACCAGGGGAGACAGCAGCAGGTTCACTCCGGCGGCCAGGGCCAGGTCGCACTCCCCCGACCTCAGCGCGCCTACCGCGAGGTGGGCGGCGACGAGCGAGGACGAGCAGGCCGTGTCCACCGCCATCGAGGGGCCGCGCAGGTCGAGGAGGTAGGACAGGCGGTTCGCGGCGATGCTGAGCGCCGCGCCGGTGGCCGTCCACGCGCCGACGCCGGCCAGGTCCGTGCTGGTCAGGTAGGCGTACTCGGTGCTGGAGATGCCGACGAACGCCCCGGTACGGCTGCCGCCCAGCGACCTCGGGGCGATGCCGCCGTGCTCCAGCGCCTCCCAGGCCGTCTCCAGGAGCAGCCGCTGCTGCGGATCCATGAGGGCCGCCTCGCCCGGCGCGATCCCGAAGAACTCCGCGTCGAACCCCGCCACGTCCTCCAGGAACCCGCCCTGCCTGGTCGTCCTGGCCAGCACCTCCTCCGTGCGCGCCGACCCGTCGTCGAACGCCTCCCACCGGCCCACGGGCACCTCGCCGACCGCGTCTCGCCCTTCGAGCAGCAGGTCCCAGTACGCCCCCGGGCCGTGCGCGCCCGGCAACCGGCACCCCACCCCGACCACCGCCACCGGCTCCCCGAGCACGCCGGGGGTTTCCGGCTCGCGTTCCCGCGGCGGCGCGGCGAGTGCGCGGGCCAGGCGGTTGATCGTCGGGTGTTCCCAGGCGAGGGTCGGGCTGAGCTCCCTGCCGAGCAGTTCGGCCAGCTCGCCCGCGATCGCCACCGCGTCACGCGACGACAGGCCGTACTCCTCCAGCGGCCGTTCCGGATCGACCCGCTCGATTCCGCGTGAGGCGATCCGTTCGGTGAGGAAGCGGCGGATGCCGGCTTCACCCAGTACGTTCACGAGGGCTCCCATGCTGCCGGGTGGTCGGCCAACATACCCGCGCCCTCCGGCGCTGGGGCAGCCCCGTACCGAACATTCCTCGGGTGCGATTTGTCACGCCGGTGATAACCCCGGTTTTGTCCGGCAGAGCGCAACCAACGACGATATTTCGTTGCATTGGGTCATAGCTGGGGCGGTGCCGTGGCCCCTAGCCTCGCCACGGTCTCACTTGCGAAGGGGAGCCCTCATGCGATCCCACGGCCTGCTGGCACTGGCGACGACGGTGCTCCTCATCGGGTCGAGCGCCACTCCCGCGCTCGCCGATCCAGACTGGTCGATCGTGCCCGACGGCCAGACGACCACCCAGCCACCGGCCGTACGGCCCACAACGGACTCCCGGCCCGCGAACTACCTGCCCGGCCAGAAGGCTCTCCCCGGCAACGCCCGCGTCGTGCGGGAGCGGTGGCTGGGCCCCCGCATGCTCGACGTTCTCATCTCCTCACCGTCGATCGGCCAGTTGACGCCGGTCCGCCTGCTGCTCCCCAAGGGCTGGTCCAAGAACGCGAGCCGAACCTGGCCCGTCCTGTACCTCCTGCACGGCGGCGCCGACAACTACACGTCCTGGACCCGCATGACGGACATAGCCGGCTTCACCGAGAACCTGGACGCCATAGTCGTCATGCCGGAAGCAGGCCGAGCCGGTAACTACTCAGACTGGTACAACAACGGCAAGGGCGGTCCACCGGCGTGGGCCACGTTCCACACGTACGAGGTGCGGCGGCTGCTGGAGATCGGCTACCGCGCGGGCACCCGTCGAGCCGTCGCCGGGCTGTCGATGGGTGCGTACGGGGCGATGAAGTACGCGGCACGCTATCCGGGGATGTTCCGCTTCGTCGGTGCGTACAGCGGCGTCATGGCCACCCAGCTCCCCGGCATCCCCGAGATCATCATGAACGCCCAGGCCAGCGAGAAGCAGGACCCCAAGGCCCTCTGGGGCGACCCCCTGCGCGACAGGAGGGTCTGGGCGGCCAACGACCCCGTGGCCCTGGCCCCGGGCCTGAAGGGCGTCTCGATCTACATCTCGAGCGGCACGAACAGCTTCCTCGGCCCCCTGGACCCGCCCGGCTCCCCCTGGCACCCGGCCCACCTCGGCGAACCCATCTCCGCCTACACGGCCAAGGCCCTGAGCAAGCGGCTGAACAGCCTGGGCATCCAGCACACCCTGAACCTGTACGGCAACGGCACCCACACCTGGCCGTACTGGATCAGGGAGTTCAAGAACTCCTACCCCATGATCTTGGCCGCACTGGGCCTGCCAGGCGCCGTCCAGCCCTGAACAGCACGCGGCGCGACGGCTTTCCGGACGCCCTTAAAACGGACATTTGGCTGGTTTTCCCCGGTTTTCACGCCCGAAAACCTAACCACTGCGGCGAATGTGGCGTTCTAAGATCTCAGGGTGGCGCATACTGGAGTAGATGAAGCCGCCCAGCGCCGCGACCCGGCGCCACCTGCCCACCAGCCCCTTCAAACCCCCGCCCCCGGCCCCGCCGGTCGAGGTGTTCACCTTGAACGACCAGGTGTCCCATGACCGGTACGGTCTCGGTCGGGTCATCGGCGTCGAGGACGAAGCCGTGCTTGTCGACTTCGGTGCCCGCCAGGAACGGATCACGACCCCGTACGCCAAGCTGATCAAGCTCTAAGACAGCCTGGCAGTACAGGAACCCGCAGGCAGCGTTCGCCAGAGGGCGCTGTCAGCATGTCTTGACGCGTGTCATACGGGCCCGGCCCATGAAAGCATGGTCATCGCCTTCAGGCGCTCAGCGCCGATGGAGCTCAGGCGGTGATAGTGGGGACAAGTCCCCACACTTCCGGCGAGGTGGCCGTTTGGCCCCTCGCGCTCCCCGGGCCCAAGCCGTCTGGCCAGTTCGTGCTACACAGGTTGAATTCGTAGAGTCGGTCATGGCTTTGTCGGGGTATCGAGGGTGAGTCCGGTCTGGGCCAGGCAGCCGGTGAGCAGGTGGGGCCGGTATTGGATCTTCTTCAGCTTGCGTTTGACGATCCGGACGAGACCGGCCAGGTCGGTGACAGCGAAGTTGGTCATGGCCCGGCGGAGCAGAG
>NZ_JAHFZZ010000036.1 GCF_018603905.1 Nonomuraea sp. NEAU-A123 | reverse complement strand
CTCTGCTCCGCCGGGCCATGACCAACTTCGCTGTCACCGACCTGGCCGGTCTCGTCCGGATCGTCAAACGCAAGCTGAAGAAGATCCAATACCGGCCCCACCTGCTCACCGGCTGCCTGGCCCAGACCGGACTCACCCTCGATACCCCGACAAAGCCATGACCGACTCTACGAATTCAACCTGTGTAGCCGGGCTGCAATGCCGTGAAGCGGACACTCCATAGGCACGTGGCCATGGGCTATTTGGAACAGTCGGCGCGTTCATATTTGTTCCACATTAAACCCAGACTTGCGTCAACGACCTCCAGGAGTCCGCTTTCGCTTCCAATGCATCCTTCTGGCGATCTCACCTCGAAAGTAGCAGCCCGCAAAAAAGGACACCAAGGAAACCACAAGAAGCCCCTTCGAGCTAGGGCGTTTCTGCGAAAACTTCTCCGTACGCTCGCCTGTGGATAAAGTGGTCACACTTGAGTCCGGATCAGTGCCACTAGAAACGGCTTGCGCCGATTGACTAGCAGGGTCATGCTGTTCGCTAAAGAATGCAGTCCTGATGCCAGCAAGTAGTTCGAGTGCCCAAATGAACGCACCTCCTCCAACACCCAATAGGGCGCCAGCAAAAAAGATACGAGCTTGCCCCGAGGACTGCCGGTCCTGCAACTCGCCTGCGAGTCGGTACTCGGACGGGAGCCTGCTTTCCGACCCGAGTCTATTTGTCCATCGCAGACGCCCGGAATCGGGAAACTGAGGACTCGCCGTGACGGCTTGAAGGTCTATCGGTACCGAATTAAGACCCACCGTTAGAGAGGATTTAGGTGGCAGGGGAACCGGCGTGAGGTCGCCTAGCGGAAGTGTGGCCGTCACTGTAACTACACCTGGCAAGGCATACAGCACCTTCGGCCCGGAAACCTGATTAGGAGGATTCCCAGAAGAGCCGGCGAGTATTGCTTGGCGAAATTTCACGCTCGGGTTGAACTGTACCATCTTGACCGGCGTGAAGACACATTGCGATACGTCGCCAAATGACGAGCTCCAAACCTCGCCCTTCTCTAGGGCTGGCGCTCGCCACTCAATCTGCCGGTTGAGGCTATCCACGAAATGCGGGTTTTTTGCGATTGCTCCGCATAGGAAAACCAAGAGTTCGTAGGGATCACTGTCCCGAGCAGCCTGGTCTGGTCGCTGGGTCAGGACGATGTCGAAGACCGTGGTTCTCTGGTCTATGGAGCCCGCGAAATTCAGATCGATCGAGAGCGGGTCGCGCGCACCGCCATGTGGACCATTTACGGCTACGACAATCGTGCCCGGCCGGGGAACTCGCGGAGCTAGCGAGAACTCGCTTGATGAGAGGTTCCAAGCCCATAGCGCAGCTATGGTCGTCACGCTCACTGCGAGCACAAAAAGCACAAGACTCTCGATTACGCCACGACGTCGTTTGGCGATCATGGTCATTGGGCCAACCTACCGCGACCGCTTAGGGCTGTACTGCGGATCTGCCGAAAGCGCAGGTCAACGAACGCAAGGCGCCGCAAGTGCGAAGGGCATGCAGCCCACCGTGGGTGGGGTGTCGCGCGACACGGGGCCGCCTACGCCGGGCGTAGTCCCGAATCGTCTGCCAGAACTGCGTTGAAGGTTGTAGTTGGGTCTTGAGACAGTCCAATTGGTCCGTAGCTGCCACCGCTCCATATGGCGCCCTTCGCAAATGGAAACGTCGGCGGTCCGCGCCCCCGCAGCGGACCGCCGACGAGCTGGTGTTGTTACTTGTTGACGGCGGCCTTGACCTTGGCGGACGGCCGGAACCGGATGACCCACTTGCCGGGCACCTCGACCACTTCGTTGGCGTTCGGGTTCCGGCGCGCGCGCCTGGTGATACGCGCGCTCGAACACGCCGAGCCCGCCGACCCGCACCTCCTGGCCAGCAGCCACGGTGCCGACGATGATGTCGATGAACGCCTGGACGCTCCGCGCCGCGGCGGCACGGGACGGCGCGGCGGTGCGCTGACGGAGCTCCTCGATGACGTCTGCCTTGTTCACGCGCCTAACTCCCGTGTGCGACAAGCCTGCTGGCACAGAATTCTAAAGTACGCACCAGACGCTGCAGACACTTCTGACGCGTCAGACAGGTCCATCCTCTGCATGCGAGCGACGTTGCAGGCACTTTCAGCAGATTCCGACGCCCACAGCACACTCATAGCTCCAGAGGTACAAGCCGCCCGTTTTCGCTAGCCCATAGCACTACACGACAGGCAATTCCTCCCAGATAGGCCCAATGGACGCAAATACGATATATATGCCATTCGAGCTGCACCAGCGCGAACTCCTGCTTGCCGATCAGCACGTATACCCATTCAAGAGCAACTGACTGATTCGCCTGTTTCGCAACGCTGCGACCGTTACCCTCGCCTCCATGACTCCCCCAACGACTCAACGGCGCCGCCCCCCATGGGCGGATCGCCCTGGCGCCAAGATGACCACCTGGATAGTCGGCATAATCACCGCCATACTGACGGCTGCTGGTGTGATAGTGGCATACCTCGCATTGCCGCAAACCACCCCCTTGGCGCAAGCAACCCAGCAGCCTCACACCACCTCAAGCAGTCGACCCAAGACACGTTCACCTGACCCTTCATCGACAAAATCGGACGATGCGAAGCCCCTCGTCGAAATGGATCTGCAGTCGACAGACCAGGGCGGTGACTCGTGGTTTTCCTACACGACTGGCGAGGCAAGGGTGCAGGGCAAGCAGTATTCAGCTTCGCTTATCGCAGAAGCCAGTTGCTTGGATTATGGAGCCAACATCAACCTGCTGCGCAAATATCGCACCTTTACGGCAACAGTAGCTTTGCTTGATTCCTCCGGAATCCCTGAGGATCCCATCCCTTTCGCCGTATTCGTTGACGGCAAGCAGGTCCGTACGGTGTCCGTCTCCTTGGGAGAGGATAAAGCGATCAAAGTTGATGTGTCGGGCGCCTTCAGGTTGACGATCACCACCGAGCTGAGAGCGAAGGGTCTCCGGTGTCAGCCCGAGGATGTTTCCGCTGCCTGGCTAGATCCGGCCCTGCACCGATAGGCAGCGGGAGTCGCACCCGTCGAATCCAGGCTGTGCGCGGCATAGCGGTGCGTACATCAGCAGCAAGCCGCCGCGGTGTCGAACAGACTCGGCTGTCGAACCTTCCTGCGACGACGGACCAGACCGCCGCCGCTCATCTGCACGACATGGCGGGTGGCCATGACGATCTCCTTCGTTCTTGGGATGGGCCCTGCCGTGCAAGCAGGGCCAAATGCGGTACCGCAATTAGCTGTCAGGCGGCGGGTAGGTAGCGCTCCAGTTCCTCAGCCGTAATGCACTCGACCAGCGCAGAGACCAGCACCTCAGCAGCAGGCGGCGTGACGGCGTTGCCGTACTGCCGCACCTGCGACCTCTTGTCGCCGAGCACCACGTAGCCGTTGTTGAACGCCATGCCCCTGGCGATCTCGTGAGGTTCGAGCATCCTGAAGCCGACCTCGTTTATGTCGATCTCTGGCAGGTCGGCAGTGGCGAGCCCGTACCGGTCGTGCGTGGACAGCGTCCCCATCGGCTGTGACGTGGGCCGGGCCACGCCGGTGCGGTAGTACGGAATCAGCAGCGCCTCCGGCGGCTCCACGAGTCCGTGATGGTTGCCGCCTGAGGTGATCGTGTGGAGCGGGTCGGAGAGCGGGCGGGCCCGCTCCTTGTCGCCGCCCCCGCGCATGGGGATCATGAAGGATTCGGCCTGGACGATGTTCCTTTCGCGTTCAGCAGGACGGCCCCGCCTTGGGCAGGCGAGGCCGTCGAGATGGTGAGGGGTTAGAACGAGAGCGAGAGCTGGGCGGGCCCGTTGAGCCCGGCCAGCCATGCCGTCTCGAAGGAGCGATAGGTCTTGTGGTTCGCCAGCGCGGGCGCGGCGGTCAGGATGTGCTCGACGCACGGGTAGTAGAGGTTCCGGGTGCGCAGCCACACCCGGTGGTGGCGGCTGTCCGTCTCGATGTCGCGACCGAGCAAGTGCGCGGCCCGGCCAAGGCGAGCAAGCACATTGGCGCGCGAGCCCTTGGTCGGCAGCTCTAGCAATTCGAGGAGAAGAGCCTCATAAGCACAGGGCCTAGATCCGATCCGCCGCTCACGGCGATCCAGGCCCTGTGAACAAAGCTGACTGGACAGTAAGGGCTTATCTACGATTGCGACGCCGCAACCAACTACGCATTCGCAAGGTGAACCGCGCGGTCGTAGAGATGAAAATGATAAGCGCAGTAGCGAATTTGAGAGCAACCGTAATTTCGGCCAACGCCTCGGTCCACTGCGCGACTTGCACGACCAAATAGCTCATGCCCGCTCCCTTCGCGAAATCGCTAGTGAGCAGTACTCCACCAGGCCGCAAGCCGTCCCTGCGAGAGCTCAGGACGAAACAGGCTGGCCCAACATGTCAGTACGAGGCCGCTCGCTACTCGTGATGCTGTCCGGCTTGTCCGCCAGACAGGCCGGACAAAGATGGGCCAAAACAGGACGCTGCTCAGCTTTGGATCGGATGGCGCTCGCAATACCATAGGAATGTCAATTCTTCCCGGGAGGCACAGTATGACCCAGAACGTCGACGCAAACGATCTCGCCGAGGTACGCACCCCGGACCAGTTCGGCAAGTGCCTGCATCGCCTCCGGCGCCATAGTGGCCTATCGCTCAGAGACCTACACAGGGAAGGCCGTAACGGACCAGGGCTGTCCAGAACCTCCCTCAGCGAGTTCGAGGCAGGTACACGGTTACCTCCGAAGACCACGCTCGAAAGTCTCCTCAAAGTCTGCAAGATCACCGATCAGGGCGATATCGATCACTGGTGGGAGGCACGAGAACGCGCTGCCGAAGGAATCTTCACGCCGACGCGCGGCGGCATTATTCGCGCATCACAATTCTTTCAAGAGGAGGACAGCGAGAACGAGATTCGGCGACTAATTCTTACAGCACAAGAGGAAGTGTGGCTCTGGGGGGCGACTCTTTCAGCGCACATCCCTGGACTAGTTGATTATTTCGAGCGCGCACTGGAAAACGGCACAAAGATCAAGATACTCTTGATCAAACCGAGCGATGAGACTGGACCTAGCACGAGCCTCACAATGTCGGCTTTCCGCGCCAACAAGAGCGCAGAGGCGTTGAATAGGAGACTGCAATATAACCTTAACCTGCTCGAACCACTGTCCGAGCAGAAAGGTTTCGAGCTTCGCGTAGTCGACTATCTCGGCCCATATACTTTATACGCTTATGATCCTGACTCACCGCACGGGAAGATGGATCTTCGGCTCAGTTCATTTCGGGGCAAGCACGAGCTACGTCCTACATTCCGCATCGAGCATGAGCACGACCCCGACTGGTTCGACTACTTCCTTGATCAGTTCCTACAAACCTGGAACGCTGGCGAGCGAGTGACACCCGGGTCGTAGCCTTTCTGCTTCGTATTCGCGCCCGCATAGCAAAATGATCTTCACAGAGTTTTCGGCAGGATGCCCCCGCCTCAGCAGGCGGGGGCGAGTACGGGCGGCGGCTACTGCTCTGCGGGGATGACCACGACGACCGTGTTGATGCCGGTCGCTGGGGCGAACGAGCCCTCGGGCAGCTCCTCGAACCGGCCGTCGCGCTCCTCCACCAGGGCGCGAAACCGTTCGGCCGCCTTGAACTGCTGGTGGAGTACCCCGGCGGCTATCACCGCGACGAGCCGGCCACCGGGCTTGAGGAACTGCAGGGCGTGCGTGATGTGCGCGATGTCCTGCCGCCAGAGAACGGCGGGTTCATCACGACCCGGTCGAACGACTGGCCGTCCGGCTCCAGATCGAGGAAGTCTCGGATGCTGAGGCGATTCACGCCAGAAACGCGCTCGGCCAGGACCTTCGCCAAGCCGCTGTCGAGCTCGACGCAGTCCACAGCCGCGCCCAACTCGACAGCGGCCGCCGCGATGTTGCCGGTGCCCGCCGAGGGTTCGAGGACCGTCATGCCGGGCTCGATCTCGGCTAGGTCCTTGAGCCGGTCCACCACAGCGGGCGGGGACACGAACGCCTCACGCTCCCGGCCCACCCGCATGTTGTCAGCCATGTTCGCGGCCGCCTTGAGCTTCTCGGTGTCGAGCTTCGACACCTCGACTTTCGGCCTGGCCGGGGCCTTCTTCGCGGGCCGATTCGGCGCGATGACGGCCGGCCCATCCTCCCCGTGCGGGCATTCGATGGCGCGGATGTCGGTGAAGGGCACCTTGTCGGGCCAGGAGTAGCCGGAATCGGCGCTTACCGTCACCCGGTTGACTTTCAGCACGACGCTCCGGCGCCAGTAGAGACCGTGTCACCGACGTGCACGCTGTGCTTGCCGTACTCGATGTACTCGCCCGCCCCCGCCGCAGCGACGAGCTGCGCCCGGTCGTATTCGAGCTGGTTCTCCAACTGCGCCTTGCGGGCGAGCTGCATCTCCCGGTAGTCGCCCTCGGCAGGCTCGTGCTTCTCGATGTAGTACGGGTTGCCCGAGTGGTCGCGGAACGCCCGCTGGTAGCCGTCCAGGTTCTTCTCGATCTTGCGTAACTCGGACTCTGCCGTCTTGATGCGGCGCGCGGTCACGGCCGGAGTCGCGGAGCGACGTAGCTGTTGCCGACCGCGTTCGCGCGCTGGGCAGCACTCTGCGCCGCGTCGTTCTCGGTGATGCTCTTGCCCCGGCCTAGTACCCCCAGCCGGGAATCGGCCAAACGGAACCAATACTGCAATTGCTGACAATTCGACGGCAATGACCATGACGAGCCTCAGATCGGTACCACATTCCCCTTGCGGCTCGCCGAGACACCCGTACAAACTGTCGGCATACAACAGTCATACCGGGAGGCAGCGCATGTTGACACAGTTTCTCGCGCTCGCCGGAGTGGTCATTGGTGCAACGATTTCCTATGTGTTCGCGGCCCGTATGGATAAGGCTCGTAATCAACGAGAAATGATCATTCGCTGGGACGTCCGCAGGTACGAAGCGTTCACCGAGTACCTTGGCGCCGTCACGCAGATGGCCCGGGTAGCCGGCCAACTCGTGCGGGCCCGTGGCTGGGACAATCTCGCGGCCGACGTCGACCGGGAAGCCGGGCTCATGGCTTTGGACGGCTTCGAGAGTGCGCGTACGAGCACATATGAGCGAGTCGTCCTACTCTCCACACAGGATTGCATTGACGCCGCCGACATGCTGAACGCGGCGGTCTGGAGACTCGAATGGATCGCACGCGGCGCCGTCGATGGGGCGCTTCAGGACTGGCGGGCCGCCCTGGACAGTTACACAGCCTCCCTTGACCGCTTCCAACAGGCTGCCCGTGCGTGCCTGATGCTGCCTCTGGCGACGTTCGTCCGTCAAATCAAACGCCCCTCAACACTGACTCATCGGGATTCCAGTCCATACTCGACTTCGCAACCCGGCAATTAAAGTAGTCACAACTGTGACGAATCGTTCACCCACGCGAACAGAGGTACCAATAATGCGGACGTTTAAGATAATCGTAAGCCTCATAGGCGCGGTCGTCATGTCTGCTGCACTCACGTTCGGTTCATCGGACATGTCCGTACTCGAAATGATCATCTTCTTTCCGTTCATTACCATCGTCTTCACGCCGGTGGTCTACTTGGCCCTCACCATCGCGCCGTTCTTCTTTTCGTTCGTCTTCTGCAGCCCACCGAAGGACCTGATAGAGCCCAAGAACCGTCCGCGCTGACCGGCTCAGCGGACAGACGGGCTCAAACAGCAGTCACCCCTCTCTCGGCGTGGACGTGTGTTGTGTACGGCTCGCCCATGCTGCCGCCGTCGTATCGAATGATCAGCCGGACCTTGACCTCGCCTTCGGGGACGACGTTCTCTACCACCCCGGCGTGCTTCCCGACGATGACGCGCTAGCCACGGCGGAATGCCGACATCTGCTCCCGGTCGCCCCGCAGGTAGCGTCTCAGCCTGCCGATCGCCAGGACGCTCGTCGGGCGGGACTGGCCGGGGTACTGGACGACGGCCGCGCACGCCTTCCCCGTCCGGAACGCGACGATGATCCGCCATGCGTCGCGGGTCAGGATCATCTCGGTAGTGCCGTCCTCGTCGGCCGGGCTGGTGGCGAGGGACCACCCGCAGCCCTGCGCCTTCGTAGTGATCACGCTGTGGCTGGTGGCCGGGTTGACGGCGGGCCTAGTTCTTCTGCTCATGCGATTCCTCTCGGGATGGACACGGCGCGAGCCGCGTCGTAGACGGGGGCGGGAAGGTCCGCGGGGGCGCCGCAGTGGCACAGGCCGGTGATGACGACGCTGCCGCGGATGTCGAGCCACCAGCGGTTGGCGGCGGGCGGGAAGTACTGGTCGAGCAGCGCCGCGGCCACTTCGTTGCGCGGCCGGTCGCCAGAGTGCGACAGGCGCCCAACGATCAGGCGGGCGGCCGGGTACTCCTCGACCTCGGAGATCTCGGTGTCGTTGTCGCCGTCGCCGAGGGTCAGCGCGGCCGTCAGGTGCCGGAGACAGAGGCGGTCGCCGTCGTCGGCCAGCAGCAGATGCACGCGAGTGCCCCAGCCTCGGGCGGCGAGCAGCAGCCCGATCACGGTGCTCGTCACGTGGGCTCACCCTCGTGCGTGATGAGGTCGATGACAGCGACCGTCGTGTGGTCCCGGCCTCGGCCCTGCCTGGCCATGTCGAGCAGTTGCGCCGCGACGTACTCGCCGGCCAGGTCCGGCGCGGCCATGCGCGTGAGGTCATCGAGCATCGCGTTCATGTGGTCGGCTCTCCCGGTGAGGGGCAGGTGTGCGGTGAGGCCGTCCGACGCGAGGATGATGCGGGCGTAGTCGTCGGTGTTGGTGAGCATGCGGTGCGGCCAGGTGCCCCCGGCCTCGTGCTTCTCCTCGACGTTGCACGGCGTCCAGCGAGGGTGGCAGGACGGCACAGTCAGGGGGACGACCGTGCTGTCCAGGCGCACCGCCCAGGCGGGCGAGTCGCCGACCCAGGCCATGTCGAGCCCACCAGGTGTGATCGCAGCGACGACCGCCGTGGTGATGCCCTCCTGCCCGGGCGGGGCGTCCTCGTTGCGCTGCTGCAGGTAAGTGCGGGCCGCGTGCAGGCCCTGGACACCGCTGTTGGTGGAGCCGGTGACCGCCGCGGCGATCTGCGCGCTGATCTGGGCGGCGTCGGCCGCGTCGGAATCGTCGCCCGCGCCGTCGCAGACTGCGACGGCCAGCGCCCACGAGCCGTCGAGCACGGCGACGTAGTCGGCCTGGGTGTTGCGGCTGTTCTGGATGCTGTCGTAGAAGACGCGGGCGATGCCCGGTACATACATGAGGGGCATGAGGTTGCCTTTCAGTTGTTCCAGCCCTGCTCGGGCATGGTGTTGAGGAGGCCGATGATGCGGGTGGCGCCGGTGCGCTTCCGGGTGGTGAGGTTCGGCTGCCAGGTGAGGGAGATTCGCAGGGCGCGGCCCTTGTCGGCGGAGACGTCGAGGGTGCCGAAGTACAGGCCGCGGCTGAGCCGGAGCTGGTAGATGCGGCGGTACGGCTCGTCGGGGATGTTCACGGTGAACCCGTCGTTCCGGAGCCGCTGGATGATTCCGGAGGCGCTGCGGTTGGGCTGCATGGGCATGATGTTGGTCCTTTCGTGAGCAGCGCAGGGCCCGCCCCGGGCTGGCAGCCGCAGGGCGGGGCGCGGTCAGCTAGTTCCAGTTGATGGAGCAGGCGACGTGGTGCTTCTCCGGGGGCGCGTCCCATCGGGCCGTGCAGTCGCCGCACTGGTCTTGGATTTCGACGGGAAAGACGCCGGTGATGCTCTGCGGCTCGTGCTCGGTGTCGTCGTGGCTGTCGGTGGCGGCGCGGTTCACGGATGCTCCCCTTCTGGGCGGTCTGTCTCGGCCCGGCAGGTGCGTTACGCTGGGGCGCACTGGGTCTTCGTTGTGGCGACGGGGGTCTAGGGCTTTTTGTGGTGTTGGGATGGCCGGGCCCGTGGCGGGCCCGGCCATCGCCGTTCTCGGGCCCTTACTGACGGGGCATGACGCGCAAGGCGCAGGGGTTGATCGGTTCGACCCACACGCCAGCAGGCAGGGAAACCGGCTCGTACTCCGTGGGCGAGTCATCCGACCGGCCGCCGTGGGAGACCAGGAACGTCCAGTCGGGCACGCCGTGATCCCAGACGATGACGCGGCCGCTGCCGTCGTCCCAATCGGCGTCCATGACCTGCGGCCAGTAGTTGCGGTCGCCGCTGAAGTGCTCGCCGATCGCGTCGGCGATCTGCTGCGCCAGCTCGTCGCTGATCTCCGTAGGGGCGACGTCCGTCGAGGTAGTCACGTTCATTGCGGTACCGCATTCACCGGCGCGCGTGGCCATCATGGCGTCGAACAACGTCGAGCCTTCCTGTATCGCGTGCTGGATAGCCTCGCTCGCGTGAGCGGGGCCCCAGTCTGCGGTCTCCATGATCGCGATGAGCGCGTGCCGGGCGTGCCCGAACGCGCCGGGGTCGCGGGCGAGCTTCTGGTCATCGGCCTGGTTGAGGCGGCGCAGGACGAGCAGCAGGTCTTCGGTGATGCCGCGGGTGGTGGTGTCCATGGTGTGCTCCGTTTCGGGGGCGCGGGTCAGATGAGGCCCATGCGGAGCAGGGGCGAGACATGCCCGTCAGGGCAGGTACCGTCCAGCTCGATCTCGAAGCCGTCCGGGCAGACGAAGGAGTCGCCGTAGGCGCTCCACTCCCAGCCCTCGGGCAGGTCGATCAGGTCGCGCATGTCCGTGTCTCCTTTGCTGGCGTTCAGTGGCCGGTGTTGGCGCAGACGGGCTTGCCGTCCGTCGTGCGGGTGACGGCGGCGCCGTCGCAGGTGCGGCAGGTGGCGCGCTCACGGATCATGTCGAGCGCCTTGTCGATCGCCGCGCACGCGGCCATGAACAGGCGCCGCTTGCAGTCGAGGCCAGCGTTGCCCCGGACGATTTGCTCGTCGTCGAGCCGGTCGTCCACGGCGGCGCGGGAGGCGCCAATCAGCAGCAGCTCGACGCCGACGTGGTCGAGGCCATATGTGGCGGGGTCGGTGGCCTGGGCGGCGGTGAACGTCGCGATGAGCATCGCGTCGAGCAGCGAGCCGCGCTCGTCAAGCTTTTTCCGGCCGTCGAGGTAGTAGGGCATCGGGCGGCCGGCGTGGTACTCGATGCCGGGCGGCGTCCTTTGCGGGTCGGCCGGGGACACCTCGTGCTCGGCGTTGTCGGGGTGGCTGTCGCTCTCCCCGACCAGCTTCCAGCCGTGAGCCGTGAGCAGGCCGTCCAGCGCAGGGGCGTCGTCGCCAAGGTGGGCGCCGGAGTCGAGGATGGCGACGACGTTGGGCAGGGGGAACAGCTTCGTCTCGCCGTCTTCGGTGTACTCCTCGGCTTCGGAGATGGCCACCAGGTGGTGCGCGGGGAGGGGAGCGCCGTCGATGCCGAGCTCGAAGACGTTCAGCTCGTCGATCGCGATGGCCAGGTAACGAGTGGTCGTGTCCTTGCTGGCCGGGGTGGTGGACGTCGCGGTCGGCTGGATCCGCACGCCGAAGTCGAAGATGACATGCCGGATGACGACCATCTGGCCTTCGGGGGCGAGGTTGTCGTACGTGGCGTCGTCCGGGTACGGGGTGGGGCCGGTGTCCTTCTCGTACGCGAAGTGGTGGGCGGCCGTCCGGGTGACGGTGTCCAGGATGTCCTCGTACTGCTCGGGGGCGGCCGGGTCGGTCAGCATGCGGGTGATGGTCGCGAGCATCTGGCTGGTAGTGCCGCCCGCGTTGCGAACTCCCTTCACTGCGGCGAGCAGTTCGGTGTGGGTTCGGATGGTCATCGTGTCCATGTCGTTTCCCTTGTGACATGCCGCGGCCCCGCGACCGTGGCGGTCGCGGGGCCGTAGCCTGCTTGTTGATTGCGGTGCCGCTATCAGCACATTTTGTCGGGCCTGTCCAGCCGGGTGATGATGCCGGTGGTGGCGTTCATTCCGGCGTTTTGGCTGGTCAGGAGCGGTTTTTGTGGTGTTACGTCTTCGACGCTAACATATACAAGAGGGTGATATAGACATTAAGGGGTTCGGTGATCTCGTCTCCTCGTAACGATTCGATCAACGCGTCAGACGCGTCCTAAGCGTCTTATGTCGTGCGATGCGTCAGATGCACCGGACGTTCATCGAACGCGCGTCTCCGTGGATCTGACGCGCGTTCAGCGGTACTTGCGGACGCTAGATCTACACCTTCCGGGGGCGACTCGGCGGCCCCTTCGGCTCCGGACGATTCGACATCCACCGCAGCAATCGGAACGCCCGCTCGCTGATCATCTCGGAGCCGAACAGCGCCGCCCCTAGCACAATCAACACGACGGCCATCTCCAGGCCGAACAGGGCGACACCCAACCCTGGGAAGACGGCCCCTGCCAGAGCAGGTCCGCCCAGACCTACCGTCCCAGCACCAAGCGCCCGCAACCAGCCTGCCCGCCGCGCCACCGACTCCATACAGCCACCCGCCCCTCCCAATAGGCCCAAAGCCCTTGGGATCGGGGAATGAAGGCATAAAAACGATTCCACCTTTGAAGATCCACTAACATGCCGAAGCCACGGAAGCCTGAGTCGTCGCACAGGGGCCGCTACTTGTCTACGCACTAGCGAACCCGCAGGTCGCGCCGCCTCCATCTAGCACATAAGGCCACACAGGCAGCCAGCCGAAGGGGCGTATCCGCCAGGCACTGTGTTCAATCGGCCCAACGTTTTCGCCACTCTGTAAAAAAAATAGCCAGCTCGCCTTTACCGCGTAGATCAGGATTTGTCGTTTTGTCGGTGCGCGCGGGCTCGCATCCGCGCCCGCGCCAGCGACACCCGACGCCGCTCCGCCTCCTCGTCCTTCACCGCCTCCTCAACCTCCGGCGGCGAGACCTCGACGAGCTGCGGCTGTGCCTCGATCGACTGCTTCACCTGCCAATCGATCAGGGCCCACCGCCCCTCCTCCACCACCCGGCGCGGTCGCGCAGCTTCTTGGTCACGAGCCCGCATCGCCCGAGCAGCCGCCGGTGACGACCGCGCCAGCAACTCCCGCGCCTGCTGCGCCCTCTCGGCGTACTCGTCGCTCATGACGCCAACCACCGAAGACGCTCAGCCTCCCGCTGCAGCCGCTTGGCATCCAACGCTGCGCGCGCCGCCCGGTAAGCCTCACCAGGACCGGACGAGGAACCCTGCTCGGCCACCGGCGGGCCCGCGAGAGCTTCCGCCCTGCTCAACCTCGGCGGCGGCTCGACCGGCCCACCGACACGACGAGCTCTCATCTCCTCGAACCGCTCCCGCAGCGCTGCTCGCTCGGCGCGGAGTTGGGCGGCGGCCGCCATGAGCCGCTGCGACTTGCCGGGCAGGGGCCGACCGTGCTCGTCCAGCCACGCCGACAGCCGGAACCGCACCCAGCCGGGGGTGTTGCGGATCTGGTCGCGGCTGGTCCAGGTGTAGGTCCAGGCCGCGCCGTCCGGCTGGTGGTCGAGGGCGTGCAGCACGTCGGCGGCGGTCCACCCCGCAGCGACGAAGACCCTGGTCAGGTGCCGGATGTACCACGGGGATAGCCGCCCCAGTGTGGTGCTCTCGTCGTGGATCTTCTGGGCGACCTGGAGCGCGTGCTTGCGGGTCCCCGGCGTGGCGGCGGCCTCGTTCGTCGTCGAGATTCGGTTCGAGCGGCGCGGAGATGATCTTTCCTCGCGCGCGTGCGTAGGACCTTCCTTGACTCTCTTAGGGAGAGTCAAGGAAGGGGGTTCAGTTGTCGTTTTGTCGGTGCGCATGTCGGTTTCGTCCAGCTCAGGGATAGGCGTGCACAGGACCCAGACGGCCGCTCTGTTACCCAAGCCGTCGTCGGTGAGCCCGCACTGGTTGCCCCTGCGGAACCGGTTCGTCGTACCTTCCTCGACGACGCCGAGGAAGCCGCGCTCACGCAGCCATCTGATCCAGCGCTTCACCGTGGACAGCGCCAGGTCAAGGTCATCAGCGATTCGCTGCTCGGTCGGGCGGGTCGTCAGCGTGGTCCAGTCGGCCCAGTCGGCGAGCTTGCCCGCCACTTCGGTGAGGTTCCGGTAGGCGTGGCACTTCAGCGCGAGCGCGTCGGGGTGCTCCTTGACGGCGCGGAGGAACGCCCGCTGGGAGGTGGCGCGGCGCATGCCCTCGGGGACGGCGGACAGGACCGCCGCGCGGGAGGGGATCAGCGAGGGTTGAGAGGCGTTCGGCCGTGGTGTGCGCCGGTGGTTCGGGCGCGCCAGGGCGAACGCTTGGCGAGGTGATATCTTCGGCTCCAAGCATTTTCTGTGGCACCCACCCGATCGGTTCGTCTGGCGACCAACCTGGAACCGGTCAGTGGATGCGGTGTTGACGATGATGTGTGAGGCGCTCTCCGCTTGGCGGGGGGCGCCTTTCTTGTTGCCTGGCTCCGTGACTTCCGAGTGAGCGAAGTCTCGGTTGTGGGCTTTCGCCCTTGTTGCGGCGGACTCGTGTGATACAAACAGCGTTATTCGACGTGTCAGACGCGTCAGAAACACCATAGCGCGACGAGTGCGCTTGCACGAGACGTGTCTACAAAGATCACTAAGCGCGTCACCAGGGCTTCCGATGACGGTGATCGCCACTCGCCTGCATGGTCCGACACCAGGCGAAACACCGCCGACGCGCTCCGCCACAACGCCCAGGAGAAGCAGATGGCCCGCGTGAGAGACCTGTGGTTCACGACGGTCAAAGGACCGGACGGCAAGCCCATCCGGAAGAAGACCACGAAGCATCCCGACAACGGCGGAAACCCGGAGGCGAACCGGTGGCAGGGCGTCTGGATCGGCCCAGATGGCAGGGAGAAGACCGCCACGCGGCGCGTGAAGGACGCCGCCAAGAAGTACGCCCGGAAGATGGAGGAGGACCTAGAGCGAGGCGAGTACATCGACCCAGCCGCCGGCAACGCCCAGTTCGCCTCCTACGGGCAGCGGTGGCTGTCCTCCCGCTCGGGCATCGACCCGGCCTCTCTCATCCGGTACGAGTCGATGCATCGGCTCCACGTCGAGCCCAAGTTCGGCAAACGAAAGGTGGGGTCGATCAAGCCGTCCGAGGTTCAGGAGTTTCTGGCCGAACTCGGTGAGCGGTACGAGGCCTCAACTCCGATCACAGCGCTCCTCGTTCTGCAAGGCATCCTTGATCTCGCCGTTGCCGACGAGAAGATCAAGAAGAACCCAGCCAAGGCCGAGATCGTCAAAGCACCTGCGCACGCGTACAAGAAGGTGGTTCCCTGGGCGGACCTGGTGGTTCTCGCGATCATCGCCGCCCATCCCGAGCACCTACGGGCGATGCCCGTCCTCGGGGCGGGGTGTGGCATGCGGGCAGGTGAGTGGTTCGGGCTCGCCCTCGAGGACGTGGATTTCGAGGAGATGACCATTCACGTGCGGCGCCAGGTCAAGAAGCTGAGGAGCGACTTCGTCTTCGCCCTGCCGAAGAGGGACAAGGAACGCACTATCCCCATGTCTCAGTGGGTTGCGGAGCACCTGCGCACGCACATCGACGCCCACGAGCCGCGGCCGTACACGCTGCCCTGGGAGAAACCCAATGGAAAGCCGCGTACTCACAACCTGCTGTTCCGCTGGGCGACCGATGATTTACACATTCGGCACCGGAACTACGACTTGAGTGTCTGGAAGCCTGCGCTCGTCGCGGCCGGGGTCCTTCCTGAGCCGGTCAGGGACGCACAAGGCCGGCGCCAGTACCTCACCAATCGCCAGGAGGGCACACACCAGCTTCGCCACTACTTCGCCAGCGTCACTCTGGCAGGTGGCGTGACAATCAAGGACTTGTCCGAGTACCTGGGGCACTCCGATCCGGCGCTTACTCTCCGTGTCTACGCTCACATGCTGCCTTCGTCGCACAATCGAGTCCGCGAAGCTATCGATCGGCAACTCCGGCAACTCGAAGCCGGTGAGACAGAACTGAGACAGAACTGAGGTCTGTTCCATCGGCAAGGCATCAGGCAGGGTGATGTGCTGCGGTGAATCTACCCGCGTCACGTCACCCCTGCTGACGTGCGAAGTTCTTAGCGAACCTGGAGGCCGGTGACGGCGCGGCCGATGATCAACCGCTGAATTTCGGACGTCCCTTCGAAAATGGTGTAGATCTTGGCGTCCCGGTGGAAGCGTTCCACCGGGTGCTCCCTCGTATACCCCGCCCCACCCAGGATCTGGATCGCCTGCTCCGTCACCCAGACCGCCGTCTCCCCCGCCACCAGCTTCGACATCGAGCCTTCCGCCTGTTCGAACTGCTTGCCCTTCCTGGCCATCCAGGCCGCACGCCAGGTGAGCAGGCGGGCCATGTCCACGCGGGTCGCCATGTCGGCGAGGAGGAAGGCGATCGCCTGGTTCTCACCGATCTTGCGGCCGAACTGCTCGCGTTCCCGCGCGTAGTCCCTGGCGTACTCGAAGCCGGCCCGCGCGATGCCGACCGCCATGGCGGCCACCGAGGGGCGGGTGGTCTCGAACGTACGCATCGCCCCCTGCTCACCGGCACGTTCGCCGTTGCGTACGCGGGCCAGGCGGGCGTCGAGCTTGTCCTTGCCGCCCAGGAGGCAGGAGCCGGGGATGCGGACGTTGTCCAGGACGACCTCGGCGGTGTGGGAGGCGCGGATGCCGTGTTTGCGGAATTTCTGCCCCATCGACAGGCCGGGAGTGCCGGGCGGGATGACGAAGGTGGCCTGGCCTCGGGTGCCCAGCGACGGTTCTACCGAGGCGACCACGACGTGGACGTTCGCGATGCCGCCGTTGGTGGCCCAGGTCTTGACGCCGTTCAGGACCCAGTCGCCGCCGGAGTACACGGCGCGGGTACGGATCGACCCGATGTCGGAACCCGCGTCCGGTTCCGAGGCGCAGAAGGCGCCGAGCTTGACGTCGTTCTCCGTGCCGAACATCTGCGGCAGCCACTCCCCCATCTGCTCCGGAGTGCCGTTCGAGGACAGGGCGGCGGCGGCCAGGCCGGTGCCGACGATGGACAGGCCGATGCCCGCGTCACCCCAGAAGATCTCCTCGAACGCCACCGGCAGCGCCAGGCCGCTCTCCTCGAACCACTGAGTGGCGAAGAAGTCGAGCGAGTACAGGCCGATCTTGGCGGCCTCCTGGATGACGGGCCAGGGGGTCTCCTCGCGTTCGTCCCACTCCGCGCCTGCTGGGCGGATCACGTCGCGGGCGAACTCGTGCACCCAGTCGCGCACCTCGGCGACGTCGTCGCTCAATTCTGGACAGAAGCCGCCCATATTGTTACTCCCTGAAACATCCCGTGAAAAGCGCCTGATCCAGATACGGCCCGCAGACTCCCGGCCGTTACCGCTGGTAACACCCTACCGGCCAGTAGTCCTCATCGGAAGCCAGCCCGCCCAACCTTCGGCATGGTCCGCACCCCCCGCCACCAGTGGTCACCGTCAGTGACCGTGCGGGGCCGGGCGCCTGGGCAGGGTCGAGGCCAGTACGGCGACGGCGGCCAGAACCATCGCGATCGCCAGGCCGTACATGAGCGGGCCGAATCCGCCGAACGCGGCGGCAACCTGGGGACCGATGCTGCCACCGACGGCGAGCGCGAAGGAGAACAGCGCCAGAGCCGTGCCGCGCGCTCGCCCCGCCCGCGCGGAGACCGCTTCATTGAGGCTCGGCAGTCCACCCGTGATCGAGGCGACATAGACGGCGAGCAGGAGCACCAGGCCCAGCGCGGCGGCGGCCGTCCAGCCGACGACGGCCAGCGCGACGGCCCCCGCGAACAGCAGCGACACGGCCCGAGTGGTCGCCGAGACCCGGCCCAGCCAGGGCATGAGCAGCGGCACGAGCACGATCGAGGGCAGGCCGCCGGCACGCAGCAGGAGCAGTTCGCGGGGCGTCGCCATGCCGTAGATCTGCAATCCGGTGTAGACGGCCACGAAGCCGACCATCAACACGATCGTCGCGACGTACCGCAGCAGCAGCACCCGGTCGAACAGCAACCCCGGCACCGACCGGTACACCGACAGCAGCGACCCCGTCCCCGCACTCGGCAGGTCGGGCAGCATGACGGCCCGCAAGCCGAGCGCGGCCAGCGCGAACCCGGCCGCCGACAGCCCGAACAGGCCCCGCCAGCCGATCACCTCCACCAGCACCTGCGCGGCCACCTGCAGCAGTACGGCCGAGGCGAGGAACGCGCTGGTCACCGCGGCGATCGCCACCACCCTGCGCCTCGGCTCGATGCGCTCGACCAGGTACGCCATACCCGCCGGCGGGAACATCGCCACGACCACGCCCTGCACCGCCCGCAGCACGAAGGCCACCTCCGGCGAGGGGCTCAGGGCCACCAACGCGGTGGCGACGGCGGCCAGCGGCAGGCCCAACATGAGCAACCGCCTGCGCCCGAACCGGTCGGACAACGGACCGAACACCAGGAATCCGACGCCATACCCGATCCCAAAGGCGGTGACCAACCAGGTCAGAGCACCGGCGGATGCGCCCCAGCCGGTCGCCATGTCATGCAAGAGCGGGATTACGACGTACAGCTGACCACTGACGAGGACGGCGGTGAGCACGAAGGCCACCATCGTCCGTCCGAACGCCGCGACACCTCCGGCGGTCTCAGCACGCGCCCGTTCGCCGGCGTCGGCCGACGCGGAACGCACAAAAGAAAGAGTCATGTGCCGGGACGGTAGCCAACCAACCAGTTGGATGTCAACCAGTCAGTTGGGTTACAACCAACCGGTTGGTCGTGGCAAGATGGACACCATGGCACCCAAGGTCTCGACCGCCGCCACCCGGGCCGCCCTCCTGGAGGCCGCGCGGGAGGAGTTCGCCGCGTACGGCATCGCGGGCGCCCGCGTGGATCGCATCGCCGAACGCGCAGGCGTCAACAAGGAGCGCATCTACGGCCATTTCGGCAGCAAGGAAAAACTGTTCGACGCGGTCATCACGGAGGCGCTCGACGACCTGACCGCGCAGATCGCGCTACCGGGCGCCGACCCGGTCGACTACGTGGCCAAGCTGACCGACTACTACCGCGAGCACCCCGACCTGGTGCGCCTGCTGATGTGGGAGGCGCTCAACTACCGCGGCCAGGACCTGCTCCCCGGCCAGGAGGCCCGCGTCGAACGCTGCGCCCGCAAGACGGCCTCGCTCGCCGAGGGCCGGGGCGAGGAGCCGGACGCGGCGACGGCGCGCACGTTGTTCCTGTTGACGGGGCTGGCGTTGTTCCAGTCGATGATGCCGCAGCTCGCGCGCATCATCTTGGGCGACGAAGCAGACTCCCCCGAAAGCCGCCACGCCCTCCGCGACCAAGCCGCCGCCCTCGCTCTCAACAGACCGCCCCGTACTTAATGGACCGCCCCGTTTTTTACTGGACCGCCCGTTCTTAAGCCCGCGCGTTCTTAAGGACCGCGCGGGCCCTCCCGTTTTTAACGACATTTCTCCTGTACGGCAAGCCCGGGAAGACCCACCCGCCGACCAGGGCTGAGGGCCTCCACGAATACGGCCGCTGAGCCCGCACAGGGCCGGGCGCCGCAACAAGACGGCGGAAAAGCCCCGCTAAGCCGTGACAAACGCCGAAGTGGCCGGAGGCGAATACCCCCGGCCCCCTTCGACCGTCGTTACCTGAACCGGCGCAGCCGCAAGCTGTTACTCACCACGAAGACGCTCGAGAACGCCATCGCCGCCCCCGCGATCATCGGGTTCAGCAGCCCGACCGCCGCCAACGGCAGAGCGGCCACGTTGTACGCGAACGCCCAGAACAGGTTCGTCTTGATCGTCCCGAGCGTCCGGCGGGACAGCCGGAGGGCGTCGGCCGCCACCCGCAGGTCGCCGCGGACCAGCGTCAGGTCGGCGGCCTCGATGGCCGCGTCGGTGCCGGTGCCCATGGCGAGGCCGAGATCGGCCTGGGCCAGCGCGGCGGCGTCGTTGACGCCGTCGCCGACCATGGCCACGACCTTGCCCTGAGCCTGGAGCCGCTTGATCACGTCGACCTTGTCGGCGGGCAGGACCTCGGCGATCACCTCATCGATGCCCACCTCGGCCGCGACCGTCCTGGCCACCGCCTCGTTGTCACCGGTCAGCAGTACAGGGGTCAGGCCCAGGCCGCGCAGTTGCCCGATGGCCTCCTTGCTGGTCGGCTTGATCACGTCGGCCACCACGAGCACCGCACGCGCCTGACCGTCCCAGCCCACCGCCACCGCCGTGCGGCCCGCAGCCTGTTCTTCGGCCAGCTTGCCTTCCAGGTCCACGGGCAGGTGCTGCGACCACTCCGTGAGCAGCTTCGGGCGGCCGACCAGCACCGCGTGCCCGTCGACGACGCCCTGGACGCCGAGACCCTCGATGTTGGCGAAGTCCTCGGCCACGGCGTCGGAGCCGGCCGCCCTGGCGATGGCCTGGGCGATCGGGTGTTCGGAGGCGTGTTCCAGCGCGCCGGCGAGTCTGAGGACCTCGTCGCGGTTCTCGCCGTCGGCCAGGTGCACGCTGGTGAGGGTCATCTTGCCCTCGGTGACCGTGCCGGTCTTGTCCAGCACGATCGTGTCGACCTTGCGGGTCGACTCCAGCACCTCCGGCCCCTTGATCAGGATGCCGAGCTGGGCGCCCCGGCCGGTGCCGACCAGCAGCGCGGTGGGTGTGGCCAGGCCGAGCGCGCACGGGCAGGCGATGATCAGCACGGCCACCGCCGCGGTGAACGCCGCCCCGGCGCCGCCACCGGTGCCGAGCCAGAAGCCCAGGGTGGCGACCGCGAGTCCGATCACGATCGGCACGAAGATGCCGGAGATCCGGTCGGCCAGCCGCTGGACCTGCGCCTTGCCGGTCTGGGCCTCCTCCACGAGCCTGGCCATCTGGGCGAGCTGGGTGTCGGCGCCGACCCTGGTCGCGCGGACCACGAGCCGGCCGCCCGCGTTGACGGTGGCGCCGGTGACGGCGTCGCCGGGCCGTACCTCCACGGGCACCGACTCGCCGGTCAGCATCGAGGCGTCGACGGCCGAGGCGCCCTCCTCGATCACGCCGTCGGTGGCGATCTTCTCGCCGGGCCGTACGACGAACGTGTCGCCTGCCTTGAGCTGGTCGGCGGGGATGCGGGTCTCGACGCCGTCGCGCAGCACCGAGACCTCCTTGGCGCCCAGCTCCAGCAGGGCACGCAGGGCCGCTCCGGCGCGGCGCTTGGAGCGCGCCTCGAAGTAGCGTCCGGCCAGGATGAACGCGGTCACCCCCGCGGCGGCCTCCAGGTAGATGTTGCCGGAGCCGTCAGTGCGCTGGATCGTGAACTCGAACGGGTGCGTCATGCCGGGAGTCCCGGCCGTACCGAAGAACAGGGCCCACAGCGACCAGCCGAGCGCGGCGATGGTGCCGACCGAGATCAGCGTGTCCATCGTCGCCGCGCCGTGGCGCAGGTTGGTCCAGGCGGCCTTGTGGAACGGCCAGCCCGCGTAGACCACCACCGGCGCGGCCAGCGTCAGCGACAGCCACTGCCAGTTGGTGAACTGCAGCGGCGGGATCATCGCCATCGCGATCACCGGCACGGCCAGCACCACTGAGGTGATCAGGCGGCTGCGCAACGGCCGGAGCTCGTCCTGCGGCTCCTGTTCGGCGGCCTCCGCCTCGGTCTTGGGCGGTGCGGGCAGCGCGGCGGTGTAGCCGGCCTTCTCCACTTCCGAGATGAGCTGCTGCGCGTCGACGTCGCCGGAGAACGTGACCTTCGCCTTCTCCGTCGCGTAGTTGACCGTCGCCGTCACGCCGTCGAGCTTGTTCAGCTTGCGCTCGATCCGGTTGGCGCAGGATGCGCAGGTCATGCCACCGATCGAGAGTTCGACCGCGTTGTGTGGCCGGTCATCGGTGAGGGGAGACATCACCTCTCCTTTCTCGCGTCGCGTCCTGGTCAGTGTTCGCCGTGCGTGGTCGCCGGGGCGGGGGCCGGCGTGCCGGCCGGTGCGGGGGCCGCCTTGGCGGTGAAGTCGGCGGTCCGTACGGTGCCCTCGTGCTGGAAGTCGAGGAACAGCCGGTAGTCGCCGCCGCTGGGCACCTCGGCATAGAAGGTTATCTCCGGGCCCGCGGCCGTCTTGCCGTCGCCGGGGGCGCCGTCGGGGTGTACGTGCAGGTAGGCCAGGTCTCCGGCGCGCAGCGCGACCAGATGGCCGTAGGCGCCGAGGTATGGTTGCAGGTCGGTGACGGGCTTGCCGTCCTTGCTGACCTTGAGGGTGAGCTTGCTGGACCGGCCGGGGATCAGGTCGCCGTCGAGGGTGACGGTGTAGCCGTCCACGGTGGACGTACGGCCGACCGGCGGGAGCGCCTTGGGCGCGTAGTCACCGGCGACGAGCACGTCCGTGCCCAGCGTCAGCCCATCGGCGCCCGTGGGGGCGAAGTCGGCGAAGGCCCGGTAGGCGCCTGCCGTGGGCAGGGTCAGCTTGATCGTCCAGACGCCGCCGCCGGCCTCGGCCGGGTGCACGTGCTGGAAGTTCGTCAGGTCGCGGGAGACCACGATGAAGTGCAGCTTCTTGTCGTGCTGCACCTGGTAGTCGGTCACCGGCTCGCCGCCGGGGCCGGTCACCTTGAACTGGAAATCGGTGGGCTCGCCGGGGCGGATCGTGGAGGTGAGCGGGGTGAGCGTGTAGCCGTTCTCGGACATCTGAAGCCCTCCGGGGGTATCCTCTCGCACCGCGGCCGCCGTCTCGGTGGAGTGGGCGGCACCTTGGCTCTCCTCCGCCGCAGGCGGGGCCACCTCGCCGACCGCGCTGCCCACGCCCAGGGCGCCGCCGAAGACGACGGCCAGCCCCAGGACGTAGGTGCCGAGCTTGGCTGCGGTGTTCACGAGGGATTAGCCACTTCGTACCCGGCCCCCTTGACCGCGGCGACGATCTTCGCCTCATCGATCGGGCCCTCGCTTCCGACGGTCAGCAGGCCGCTGGCCAGGTCGACCTCGACGCCCGTGACGCCGGGGACCTCGCCGACCTCCTCCTTGACCGAGCTCACGCAGTGGCCGCAGGTCATGCCCTTGACGGTGTAGGTGGCAGTGCTCATATCGATCAACCTTTCGGGTCAGGAACGAACAAGACGGGCGATGGCGTCACTGGCCTCTTTGACCTTGACCTGGGCCTCGGGACCGCCCTTGAGCGAGGCCTCGGCGACGCAGTGACTCAGGTGTTCTTCGAGCAGGGAGAGGGCGAACGACTGCAGGGCGCTGGTGGCCGCCGACACCTGGGTGAGGATGTCGATGCAGTATTTGTCTTCCTCGACCATCCGCTGCAGGCCGCGCACCTGGCCTTCGACCCGGCGCAGGCGTCGCTGGTGGTCCTGCTTGTTGTGGGTGTAGCCGGCCATCCGCTTCTCCTCTCCCGCGTTCTTCGGTGGACGCTACCATACCCCCCTACCCTATACAAAGGCGCGGCTCATGCGCTTGTCTCCGTCCGCTGGACGCTGGGGACGAGTCGGCGACCTCGCCCTGGGCGACCCGCAGGTCAGCGGCGGGATCGTGGCGGGCTGAGATCAGCCGCAGCCGATCAGACGCGACCGGCCAGGTGCGGTCGGCCAGGCGCGGCCGATCAGACGCGGCCAGCCAGGTGCGGCCGGCCAGGCCATGGCCGTCGAGCGAGGCCGGTCAGGCGATGGCAGGCCGGCCGGCCGGGACGAGCCGACGGCCGAGCTACGTCCTCGGCCGATGGTGAGCCGCCCATCTGCGGCAGCGGCGGGCGGGGACCTCGGCGGCGCCGGACATCAGGAGCGTCCGGCCCGTAGCACCGCCGCCGCGTGCGGGCGCCATGCAGGCACGGCTGCGCAACTTCTCAGACGTACGGGGACGGCCTCGGGAAGAGGCGTCTAGATCGCGGCCGCGTGCCGTTCCAGGAAGGTGTAGACGTCCGCCTCGTCCACCCCCGGGAACGACCCCGGCGGCAGGGCGGCCAGGACGTGCGAGTTGGCGCGGGCCGACGGCCAGGCGTAGCCCTCCCAGCGTTCGGCCAGCTCAGTGGGCGGGCGGCGGCAGCAGTCGCCGGTCGGGCAGTTGGATTTGGTGCGGTTGGTGGTCTCCCTGCCCCGGAACCACCGCGACTCCCTGAACGGCACCCCGAGCGTGATCGCGAAGTCCCGCTCCCGCGACGGGTCCACGTGCGCGACGCAGAAATAGGTGCCCGTGGGCGAGTCCGAGTACTGGTAGAACACCGAGAACCGGTCCGGCGAGGAGAACACCTGGCGCCCCGACCACTGCAGGCACATCCGCTGCCCCTCGATCGCCCCCTGCTCGTCGGCGGGGAACACGATCCCGTCGTTCTCGTACGCCTTGTAGATCGTGCCGCCCGCGTCGTTGCGGACGAAGTGGCAGACCAGGTCGAGGTGGTGGGTGGCCAGGTTCGTGAAGCGGTGGGCGGCCATCTCGTAGGACACTGCGAACACGTCACGCAGGTCCTCCACCGACAGCGCCCGGTCCGACTTGGCCTCCTGCAGGTAGAGGGTGGCGGCCTTCTCAGGTACGAGCACGGCGGCGGCGAAGTAGTTGGCCTCGGTGCGCTGCCGCAGGAAGTCGGCGAAGTCGCGTGGCTTGCCGTGGCCGAGCGCGAGGTGGCCGAGAGTCTGCAGCAGGATCGTCCGGGGGGTATGCATGCCGAGCTGTTCGTGCTTGACGTAGATGCGGCGGTTGCGGAGGTCCGTGATGGAGCGTACGGACCTGGGGAGGTCCTGGGCGGTGTGCACCGTGAAGCCGAAATGGGTGACCAGGCCCTGGATCGTGCTCTGCGACAGGGCGCCGGTGCGGTAGCCGACTGAGTTCAGCGCCTCGGCGGCGGCCTTCTCGATCTCGGGGAAGTAGTTGCCGACCTCGCGCTGGCGGCGCCTCAGCTCGGCGTTCGCGGCTCTGGCCTCTTCCGGGGTTGCGGTGCCCCGTGCTTGCCTCGCGCGCAGCTCCCCGTACAGGCCGAGGAGGTGTTCGAGTACGTCGTTCGGCACGCGCGCGGAGACCTTGAGCCGGGGCAGGCCGAGGCTCGCGTAGATCGGGTCGCGCTGGGCCTCTTCCAGCGCGATCTCGAGCTGGGCGCGGCGGTTCGGCGGCTGGCGGCGCAGCAGCTCCTCGACGGGCACGCCCAGCGCGGCCGCCAGGGACTTGAGCAGTGTGAGCTTCGGTTCGCGCTTGCCGTTCTCCAGGAGCGACAGCTGGCTGGGCGCCCTACTAACCCGCGACCCAAGGTCGGAAAGGGTCAGACCACGCTGTTTGCGCAGGTGGCGAAGGCGTTGCCCAAACGCGATGAGATCAAGCTCCTGCGTCAAAGACAGCGGTTCTTCGCCTAGCAAGGACGCCATGCGAGCATCTTAGACAGAAATTCCAGCCATTTTCTAGACATCGGAGGACCAGGCCCAGAGGTGTCGTGAGACCACGGAGGGAAGCCGTCGCCCCATGAGATTGGTCTAGTCCATCGGGAAAACTTGCCTTTTATTCTCGGCTGAATACCAGCGAGTATTCATCTGAGAAGAAATTTGACGCTTCTTCTAGCCACAGCGGCCTATTGGCCCCTACCAACCCGGGCACAGACTCGGCACAGGCCCCAGGGGACGACAAAGGAGTGCAAAATGAACGATCGCCTCAAGGGAGCTGCTGAGCAGCTGCAGGACGAATGGGACAGCGACCCTCGCTGGGCGGGCGTCGAACGGACTTACCGCGCCGAGGACGTGATCAGGCTGCGCGGAAGCGTCCAGGAGGAGCACACGCTGGCCCGGCGCGGCGCTGAGCGGTTGTGGAACCTCCTGCAGACCGAGGACTACGTGCACGCGCTCGGCGCGCTCACCGGAAACCAGGCGGTCCAGCAGGTGAAGGCCGGGCTGCAGGCCATCTACCTGTCCGGCTGGCAGGTCGCGGCCGACGCGAACCTGGGCGGCCAGACATACCCGGACCAGAGCCTCTACCCGGCGAACTCCGTGCCCGCCGTCGTGCGCCGGATCAACAACGCGTTGCTGCGTGCCGACCAGATCACCTGGTCAGAGGGCATCCAGGACGGGCCGCACTGGCTGGCGCCGATCGTGGCGGACGCCGAGGCGGGGTTCGGCGGCGTGCTGAACGCGTACGAGCTCATGAAGGGCATGATCGCCGCGGGTGCGGCGGGCGTGCACTGGGAGGACCAGCTCGCCTCCGAGAAGAAGTGCGGCCACCTGGGCGGCAAGGTGCTGATCCCGACCGGCCAGCACGTCAAGACGCTGAACGCCGCCCGCCTGGCCGCCGACGTGGCCGGTGTCCCGACTCTGATCATCGCGCGGACCGACGCCCAGGCCGCGACGCTCCTGACCAGTGACGTGGACCCCCGTGACCAGGCGTTCGCCACCGGCGAGCGGACCGCCGAGGGCTTCTACCGGGTCCGCAACGGCGTCAAGTCGTGCATCGCGCGCGGCCTGGCCTACTCACCGCACTCCGACCTGCTCTGGATGGAGACCGGCACGCCCGACCTCGACGTGGCCCGCGAGTTCGCCGAGGCGATCAAGGCCGAGTACCCGGACCAGATGCTGGCCTACAACTGCTCGCCGTCGTTCAACTGGAAGAAGCACCTGGACGACTCCACGATCGCCAAGTTCCAGCGGGAGCTGGGGCACATGGGGTACAAATTCCAGTTCATCACGCTGGCCGGATTCCACTCCTTGAATTATTCGATGTTCAACCTGGCGCAGGGTTACGCCAACGACGGCATGACCGCGTACGTCGACCTGCAGGAGGCCGAGTTCGCGGCCGAGTCGCGCGGCTACACCGCCACCCGTCACCAGCGCGAGGTGGGCACCGGCTACTTCGACCTCGTCAGCACCGCCGTCGCCCCCGACTCCTCGACGACAGCGCTGCGTGGCTCCACCGAGGAAGAGCAGTTCAAGCACTAGATCCCTTGATCTCGCCGGCCACCTCCAGGGCATGGGATGGTTCCCCCGGCGATGGGCCGCGCCAGACTCCCCCCGGCCTGGCGCGGCCCACTTTCGTGCGCGCCACCCGCTCTGGAAACAGGAAGATCCGCATGATGCGACTGTCCGCTCGCTTACGCCGCGAAGTGCCGGAGTCGGTGGACCGGTTCCTGATCGCTAGGGCCGTCACTACGAGGGTGGTGACCGAGCGGAAGATGCCGTGGGAGTTCCTGCCCGACGCGATGCTGCGTGAGCCGAGCGTGTGGGAGACGCTGATCGACACGGTCGGCATGACCGTTCACAGGTTGGCTTGATCATGAGCATGCCGGTGTCCAGCCGCGGTAAGACCCGTTTTTTCCTTGGGACACGCCAATGTCAAAACTGCGCGAAATCGTGGGCGCGTACGGGAGATCCCCGTATCGTGCCAGGTAGAGGGCCTTCTCCTACTGGATCCACCCCGGACGGCTCCACTGCGCATCGCGCGCATGGAGCCTGCTTCGGATGGGGTTCTTCGTTGGATAGGAGTTGGTTCGTATGGACACGCAACGCGCGCTTCTCATCGCGCTCGCGATAGTCGCATCCACCAGCATCGCGACCGCTCTCATGCTCGCGGACGGCTCCACATGGCCCGCCGCACTCCTGACCGGGCTCGCCGCCGGCGGCGCCGTTCTGTGGGGGCTGCTCGGTTGTTTCAACCGCCACCCATAGACGCAAGGAAGAGGCCCAGCTCTTCTCTGGGCTGGGCCCCTTCCTCGTCACCCCAGCGCGGTTGGGTGCGCCACGAACAGCCTGTCCGGCAGCCGCCGTCCTCGCCCGTCACGCCGTCCGACGCTTGCTATCCAGCCGTGGCGTGCCAGCTCCGCGAGCGCGACCCGCGTGCCGTTCGCGCTGCACCGTACTCGCCTCAGAACCGGGTCACGGCAGCTCGCGCCGATCTGTGGCCGCGAAGCCTCTGGCAACCCTGCTGAGCAACGTCTTCGGCGCGAGCTTGCCGACATGGCACCGGTTCCTCAGCTCGCCCTGGCTGATGCCCCAGCGAGTGAGCAGGGCGGCGACGATGCACGGAGGCGGACAGTGCGCAGGCCGCCGTGCGGACTGTCACCGGCGGAATCGGAGATGTCGGCAAAATGCGGGTGCTCTTGGTGGTGGATGCGCACCAACTCGACCCGGTGGCCGACGCGGTCGCGATCGAGCCAGGAGACCGATACTCCGGCCCGCTCGATATTGAGGTGCGGCGGGCCCGCGGTTTGGGTGAAGATGGCCGCGCCTGGCTATGGGAGCCGGCACCCCCGGAAGAGGAGTGTGCCATGAGCGCCATCGGATCCGCAGACCCGGAGGTCCGGGTGACCACGGGAAGGCTGCGTGGGCGGGTGGAGGATGGCGTGGCCGTCTTCCGCGGCGTGCCGTTCGCGCGCCCGCCGGTGGACGCGCTGCGGCTGGCCGCACCGGTGCCGGCCGAGCCGTGGGACGGGGTGCGCGAGGCCGGCGCGTTCGGGCCGCCGCCGCCGCAGTCCAGGTTGCTGGGCGCGTCCGGCGCGGACAGTGCGGACGGCGACTGGTTGACGGTCAACGTCTGGTCCCCCGACCTGGGCGCCGCCCGGCTGCCGGTGATGGTGTGGATCCAGGGCGGGGGCTACATGTACGGGCGGTCCGGCGACCCGGTCTTCGACGGCCGCGTGCTCGCCCGGGACGGCGTCATCGTGGTCACCTTCAACTACCGGGTCTCCGCCGAGGGCTTCGGCCACTTCCAGGGGGCACCGGCCAACCGCGGGTTACTGGACCAGGTGGCCGCCCTCCGCTGGGTGCACGACAACATCGCGGCTTTCGGCGGAGATCCGGACCAGGTCACCGTTTTCGGAGAGTCCGCCGGGGCCGGGAGCATCGCGGCGCTGATGGTGATGCCCCAAGCCGCCGGTCTGTTCCGCAGGGCGATCGCGCAGAGCGTGCCGGCCCTGTTCTTCTCCGCTGAGCTGGCCGCCGACATCGCCGCCGCCGTAGCCGGTGAGCTGGGCCTGGCCCCGCTCGCGGACGAACTCGCCCGCCTGTCACCGGAGCAGCTGATCGACGCCGGGGACGCGGTGGCGGACAAGATGGGCGGCTTCCCGCAGTGGGGCCGGGTCGCGTACGTCCAGTCGCTGTTCGCGCCGGTCGTGGACGGCGAGGTGCTGCCCGCGGTGCCGTGGCGATTACTGGCGGACGGGGCCGCGCGCGATGTGGAGCTGATCGTGGGGCACACCCGCGACGAGTATCGGCTGTTCATGGCCATCAGGGGCGACACCGGCCAGATCACCGCCGAGCGGGCGGCCACCGCGTTGCGGGAGCTCGCCCCGGACCCGGAGGCCTACCGGGCCGCCTACCCGGAGGCCGACGAGGAGCGGCTGTACGAGCTGGTGCACTCCGACTGGATGTTCCGGATGCCTTCCGTCCGGCTGGCCGAGGCCCACCAAAGGCACGGCCGGGCCCACCTGTACGAGCTGACCTGGCCGGCCCCCGGCATGGGCGGCGATACCCTCGGCGCCTGCCACGGGCTCGGCCTGCCATTGACGTTCGGCAACCTGACCGCTGGAGCGGCAGGACTGCTGATCGGGCTGGAGCCGCCACCAGCCGCGGCAGAGCTGTCGGCCCGGGTCCGCGCGGCATGGATCGCCTTCGCCACGACCGGCGATCCGGGCTGGCCGGCGTACGAACCGCAGAACAGGCATACCTGGATCATCGACACCGAGCCGGGCATAACGGCGTACCCGGAGGAGACCTCCCGTGAGTTGTGGGCCGGGCACGCCTTCGACCCCCTCACGTTGCGGGCGCGGCCATAGCCGGTCCAGGAGAGCGATCGAGGTAACGCGCCCTCGTGGTCAGCTCGGAGGGGCGAAGCGCGGCAGGGCGCAGGGGGCCATCTTCTTGGTCCTCGGCGCGGGCCACAGTCGCATCGCCGTAGCAGCCGAGTCGAGTGTCTACTGGGCATCTGGGGCCCGCATTCTGCGGGACTACCTCGCTCCACGCGGCGGCACCGTCATCGAACTCGACATGCGCGCGCTCGCCCCCACGGCCGTGTGCGACGAACTCGTCGACAATCGCGCGACAGCCCTCCTTCTTCTGGTCGGCCACCCGGAGCCGGCAGTGTCGATCGTCAAGTCCGTCCGCCGCGACCAGCGCCTCGCCGAGATCATGATCGGTGCTCCGGCCGGGCAACCGGAGTTCGCCGAATGGGCGACGTTGCTGGGCGACGACGGCGCCGCGATCCCGTTCTTGCGCTACCTGCCCGAGTGCCTCAGCCCACTCGGCGCACGAGTCGAGACGGCCCTCCGCGAGCGGCTAGCCGAAACGCCCTCCTTCGTCGCCTTCGAGGGCTACGACACGGTCGCCGTCCTCGCCGATGTGCTGCGTTCGAACGGCGCGGACCGGGCGCGCACCGCCGGATCCTGGCCGCGCGTTGCGGTCGAAGGCACCCGCGGGCAGATCCAGTTCTCCCGCACGCCAGGCATCAGCGTTTGGCAATGGGCTTGGACGCCCATCCAAGTCGTTGATCGAGATCCGGCGGAACCCGATCGCTTTCGGATCCTTCACACCGGCTGAGAGAGCACGGACGGTCACCACGTTGCCGATAACGCGCGACAGTTGAACGGGCGAGCTCACCAGTACCGACCCCGCACCTGAAACGGATCCGCGTCGAGCACGGGTTCGGCCGGAATTCCGGTTATCTCGGCTGGACCCGGCGCTGCGGGCGATGGCGGCGCCGGCCTGGTTGGGTTGGGCGATGCGCAGGAGGACTTGCTTCATCGCGCGCGAGTGGGCTCGTACCCGTCGCTGGTCGGTGTGTTATCTGCGGTCATGACGGCATGCCGGGCGGATTGTCGGCAAGCACACAGGCGACCGGCGGGTCGAGCTCAAGGGTCTCGACCCGGAGATGGGTGAAGCCGGCCTGGGTGAGCATGTCATGGAGCTCTTGGGCGGCTCGGGTCGTGGTGTCCCGGGTGGCACCGGGGCAGCGGGGCTGGCTGACGAGCGCGATGCGTCCTGTGGGGCGGAGCAGGCGGCGCAGCTCGCGAAGCCGCGCCACCGGGTCGGGCCAGAATCCCACGGAGTTGACGGCGAGGATGGCATCGAGCGAATCGCCGAAGTTCGGCAACTGCTCCACGGAGGCGTGCGTGAGGTGCACACGGTGGGCGCGGACGGCGGCGGCGTTGCGACGGGTGGCCTGCCGGACCATGGCCTGCGAGTGGTCGATGCCGAAGACGTGGCCCTGAGTGGCGCGGCCGGCGAACTCGGCGATGGCGACGCCGGGACCGAAGCCGATCTCGAGCACCCGGTCGGTGGGCCGCACGTCCAGCAACGACACCGCCCAGATGTTGCGCTGCCGGTTGGAGGGGCGATGAGCGAACATCCAGCCGATCGCCCACCCGACGATGCCCCGGGGGTGGTGCGCCTGGCGCACCAATCTTCTGAGCGCGCGTTGCTTGAGAGATGTCTCTGCTGTCTGCATGATCGCAGTCAACGGCTTCAAGTACGCTTGAAGTCAAATGGATGAGCAGTTGACGATCGGCGAGCTGGCGAGCCGCACCGGTGTCGCCACCTCCGCCCTGCGCTACTGGGAGGAGCTCGGCCTGCTCCCGGCACCGGCCCGGGTCTCAGGCCAACGGCGTTATCCGCCATCGGCGGTCGAGCTGGTCGGTGTGGTGGTGTTGCTGCGCGATGTCGGTTTCACGTTGCGGGAGATCAAAGCGTTCATCGCGTCTCGTTCGCCGGCCGGCGACGGCTGGCGGGAGCTGTACCAACGTAAGCTCACCGAGCTGGATCAACGGATTGCCCAGGCTCAGGTGGCACGTACTGCCATCGCCCATGGCTTGGCCTGCCCGCACAAGGACATCTTCGAGTGCTCCAACTTCACCAGCGGGGTCGCGGCGCTTCTGGCGGGATCTTCTCTCGAAGAGGCTCACGAAGCGGTTCATTCGCGCCGGAGGACGATCACTTCCAGCTGTACCAGAGGCTGGTCGCCTTGAGCTGCTTCGCGGGTCCCTCGGCCAGGACTCGCTTGGTCTTGCCGTCGAGGCCGGCCAGGACCACGCGGGTGGTGCCGCCCTTGGTGACCAGGGCGAGGATGTGCTCACTGTCCAGCCAGCCGCTGAACGTCGTGTTCTCGTCTCCCGGCACGACGGCCTTCCTGGCGCCGGTGACCACGTCCCACAGGCAGACGTCCCTGGGCTTGCCCGGGCAGACGGTGGAGAACACCGTGGCGGTCTCCGTCCCGATGCGCAGCGTCGCGGCGCTCCTGTGCATGAGGTCCCCCATGCCGCGGAAGGAGCGGATCACCGTGCCGTCCAGCCCGACGAAGCTGATCGCACCATCCCTTTCCTGACGCATCAGGGTTGAGGCGTCCGGGCCCCAGGAGTAGCCGCCTTTGTACCCTCCGGCCGTCAGGCGGGTGCGGACGCTCTTGGTCGCGGCGTCCACGATCACGAACCCCGCCATGGTCCGCGAGTCCGCCTTGCCGGTGTAGATCGTCATGAGCAGGTGACGGCCATCCGCGTTCCACGCCGTGCCGATCGTGTCGCCGGGTTTGTCGGCGGTGCGGAGTTCCACGTCCTCACCGGTGGCCGTGGTGACCAGCCTGATCGTGTTGTAGTCGGTACGGTTCAGCGTCGTGGTGGACAGGGCGGCCACGTAGGTGCCGTGCGGTGAGACCGTCGGCTGCTGGAAGTTCCCGAAGTACTCGAACTTGCCGGTCTTGGCGTCGCGGACATAGGCCGGAGCGCCCCCACCCAGCGGCAGGACCCCGTAGGCGGAGCTGACCCAGACGGGGTCGGCGGGGTTCTCGTGCAAGGTGATCTTCGTTTCGGGGATCTTCGCCGTGGTCGTCGCGGTCGTGGGGATCACTTCGTCGACCGAGACCGTCGGCGCGCCGGATGACGCCGCGGATGGGCTGCCGCTCGGGCCGGTGGCGGTGGCGGTGGCGGTGGCAACCGTGGCGGTGGCGGTCCCTGCCGTGCCCGTCACGGTCGTCGTACGGGCGAGCTTGATCGTGACGGTCACCGCCACGGTTGCCACCAGCACCGCGGCGGCGGCCGCCCCGACCAGCGCGAGCCGCCGCCATCCGAAGCGCCGCCCGGGAACCGATGTCGAAGGGGACGACTCAGAGGGCGCCTCACCGATTCGCGCTCCGGCGGAGGGCGGCGAGGCGGATCTGGTGCCCTCGGTGAGCAGGCCCTGTGGCGGGACCGGGTGGCCGAGCAGGGTGAGCAGCGCGCGGGCGGCCGTCGGGCGGGCGGCGGGGTCCTTGGCCAGGCAGCGGGCCACCAGGTCACGCAGGTCGCCCCGCAGGTCGCCGAGGTCCGGTTCCGCGGTCAGGATCCGGTTGAGCACGGACGGCAGGTCGCCCGAGCCGAAGGGCGGCTTGCCCGTCGCGGCGCACACCACCGTGGCCGCCCAGGCGAACAGGTCCGCCGGCGGCCCGGAGCCGACGCCGCCGAACTGCTCGGGAGCCATGTACGGCGGGGTGCCCACCAGGTGGTCGCCGGTCAGCTCGCTGGAGTCCAGCGCCCGCGAGATACCGAAGTCGATCACCCGGGGACCGTCCCTGCCGAGCAGCACGTTGCCCGGTTTGAGGTCCCGGTGCACCACGCCGGCCTGGTGGATGGCGGCCAGCGCGGTCAGGCTGCCGATCGCCAGACGACGCAGTTCGGCCTGCCGCAGCGGCCCCCGCTCGGCGAGGACCCTGGCGAGCGAGGGCCCGTCGACGTACTCGCTGACGACGTACGGGACGCCGTTCAGCTCGCCGGTCGCCAGCACGGTCGCCGTGCAGAACGCCTTGACCCGCCGCGCGAGCTCGATCTCCTTGGCGAACCCGGCCCGGTCCTCCTCCCCGGCCGCGCGCGTCAGCAGCTTGATCGCGACCCGCCCCCCGTCGGCCGACTCGCCGAGGTAGACGACCCCCTGGCCGCCCTGGCCGAGCCGGCCCGCGACACGGTACGACCCCACCTGGGCGGGATCGCCCGTGAGCAAGGGGCGCGGTTCCATGGTCACGGAGCCTTGGGCCCGAACTGCCGGGCGCTGTTGTTCGGGGCGAGGTCCACGAGCACGCGCTCGACCTTGCCCAAGAAGTCGACGATCTCGACCTGGGCCCGGCCCTTCTTGGCGCTCTCCTGCACCAGGATGTGGTCCTCGTCGAACCAACCGAGCAGGTAGGAGTCGTCCTTGATGTCGGGCACGGTGGCCTTGCGGTCACCGGTCGTGGCGTCCCAGATGCAGACCTCCTTGCCGGTGGGGCAGACCGTCATGAACTGCTTGCCCGACGGGGAGTACCAGGAGACGTCACGGGGCCTGCCCACCCAGTGCATGCTGTGCGTGACTTTTCCCGACATGTCGTACGTCTCGATGCCGTGGCTCTTGATGCTGTTGTAGCCTCTGGCGATCTTGCCGTCCGGGGTGAACGCGAACGGCAGGCTGCTGGCGTCGCTGTACTGCGTCTTCACGACAGTGGCCGTGCGCGCCCGCACGTCGACGACCACGAAGCCGGTGATCCGGTCCCGCTTGGCGTTCATGATCGACAGCAGCAGCCGCCCGCCGTCCCGCGACCAGGCGGGAGACCAGGTCTGCGCGGGTTTCTTCACCGTGTTGACGGTGAAGGACTCCTTGGTGTTCAGGTTGGTGAACCGCACGTGATCCATGTCGGAGGTCTGGAACTTCACCCACGGGTTGAGCGCCACCCAGTCCCCCATCGGCGACACGCGTGGCTCCTCGGCCAGGCCGACCTCCTTGAACTGGCCGGTCCGGTCCCTGGCGAACGCCTTGAACGGCCTCTTGACCTGGAGGTAGGCGGCCAGCCGTACGGGGTCGGCGGAGTTCTCGTGCAGGATGGCGTCGATGTCGGCGAGCTTGACGTCCTTGTCGGCCTTGGGCGCGACGCTGGCGACCGGCGCGCTGGTCACGCTCGGGGTGATCAGAGGCGCGGCGGTGATGACCGAGGTGGGCACGCTCGTACCGGCCTCGGATCGGACCGCCCCGGACGGACGGGGTGCGGACGGGCCGGACGCCACCACGATCGGCTGGCGAGGCAGCGTGTAGACGCCGACGCCGGACACCAGGGCCCCCGCGAGGAAGGCCACCACGGCGATCAGCACCCCGCGGCCCCGCCGTACCGGCACAGTGGCCGCGACGCCGGCCGAATCCTGCCCGACCGACGGCGACAGTGACCGCGGTGGCGAGTCCGGCGATAAAGGCGGCTGCGAGTCCGGCGGTAATCGCGGCGGCGGCAGACTGTACGGCAGCCCGGACGGCGGCGGCAGCCGCGCGGTCAGGAAGTTGGTCTCCCCGACCAGCCGCAGCAGCACGTCGCTCGACGTGGGACGCAGCGCGGGATCCTTCGCCAGGCAGGCCAGCACCAGCTCACGCAGGTCCCCGAGGTCGGGCAGGTCCGGCTCGCCGTTGGTGATCCGGTTGACTGTGCCCGCCATCGAGCCGCCGTCGAAGGGCGAGCGGCCGGACGCCGCGGCCACCAACGTCGCCGCCCAGGAGAACAGGTCGGCCGGCGGTTCCGCCGGGGCCCCGCCGAGCCGTTCGGGCGCGGTGAAGGCGGGAACGTCCACCTTGCGGGTCGTGGCGGACGCCGTGCCCGCCATCGCCCGGCCGATGCCGAAATTGATCAGCCGGGGCCCGTCAGGGCCGAGCACCACGTTGCCGGGCCGGATGTCGCCGTGCACGACGTTCGCCTGGTGGATGGCCACCAGCGCGGTCGCGGTCCCGACCGCGAGCCGGTGCAGCGCCGAGTTCCGCAGCCGCGTGCCCGCCGCGGTCGCCTGCTCCAGCGTGGGGCCGTCGATGTACTCGCTCACCACGTACGGCCGATCGTCCAGCAGCCCCGACCCGAGCACCTGGGCCGTGCAGAAGGCGGAGACCTCCTGGAAGGGCTCGATCATGCGCAGGAAGCGCTCCTGATCGACCTCCGGGTCCAGCAACTTCACCACGACGAGCTCCGCGGCACCGCTGGGCGGCTCCGGGGCGTCCTCGGGGTTCGCCCCTCCGACGAATCCGACGAACACGTCCGGGCTCAGCCGTCCGATCAGCCGGTACTCACCCACGTGAATGGGGTCTTCCTCGCGCAGCGCTGCGAATTCCGGCATGCGGATTTCTCCTCCCGGCACAACCAGGCCGTAGATCACCAATTATGGTGACTTGTCGCCGGGAATGCAGGGGTTGCCCGTGATCCCGAGATCAAGTGACCGTCGCGCTGGGCGTTTCCGACACCGATGGCGTAATCGACGGGCCCGGTGACTCACCGGGGCCATCCTGCGGGATCGGGGTGATCGACGCCGACGGCAGCGGACAGCCGCGCCTGGCCGCGTTCCCGCGTCTCTTCGCCGCAGGACTGGCGCAGCCACCCGGGTCCGCATCGCCCGGTTCGTCCGGTTCGTACGTGGCCGGCGGATGCCAGGCGGTCTTCTTCCGGTCAGGCGACGGGTCGAGCAGGATGATCGGGGCGGTCGTCCGGGCCCGGGTGGCGGACATCGGCGGCGGCGAGGTGATCGCCGTGCCCGCGACGGTGCCCCCGGCCGTGGCCGGAAGGCCGCTCGTCGAAATGGCCTCGGGGCGCCTCGTGGAGTCGACGGTCTCGTACGGCTGGACGGCGGGCCGGTTCTCCGGCACCGGGGAGGCGCCGCCAGGGCCCAGGTCGCCACCGCCCGACGCGGCGATCACCGTGACGGCCGCGATGGAGACCGTGGCCAGCGCCGCGAAGGTGGCGTGCGACAGGTGCGCCCCCGCCCCGGCCCGGCGCCGGCGCTTCGGCGCGGTCGCCTCCTCCTGTTCGCCGGGCTCGGGCGCGAGCCGTACCCTGCCCGCTCCCGGCGGGTAGGGCACGGCCGTCCAGATCTCCGCGAGTACGCCCGCCACCGCGGCGCGCAGGTCCCACGGGTCGCCCACTCCCCCGGCGGTCAGCAGGACGCGCAGCAGGTCGGCGGCCTTGGGCCGGTCGGCGGGCGCCTTGGCCAGGGCCGCCTCGACCGCGGGCCGCAGCAGGGCGGGCACGCCCTCGACGCGCGGCGCCTCGAACAGGATCCGGCGGGTCAGCACATCGACCTCGCCGCCGCCGAACGGGTGATGCCCCGTGGCGGCGAACGCCACCAGGCAGCCCCACGCGAACACATCCGAGGCGGGCATCGCGGCCCCGCCGGTCAGCCGCTCGGGCGCCACCCAGCCCGGACTGCCCATGACCTGCCCCGCCTGGGTGTGCGCGGCCAGCGTGTCGACGTCACGGGCGATGCCGAAGTCGATCACCCGCGGTCCATCCGGGGACAGCAGCACGTTGCCCGGCTTGAGGTCGCGGTGGACCAGCCCCGCGTCGTGCACGGCGACCAGCGCCGCCGCCACGCCGAGCCCGGCGCCGTAGGCCAGGTCGGGTGTGAGCGGCCCGCGCGCCATCACGACCTGGGACAGCGCGGGGCCCGGGATGTACTCGGTGACCAGGTACGGGCGGTCGCGATCGGTGCCGTCCTCGATCACGGCGGCCGTGCAGAACTGCACAATTCTCCGCGAGAATGCGACTTCCTCCGCGAAACGGGCGCGCAACGTGGGATCGTTGAGGTGTACCGCGTGCGGCGTCTTCAGTGCCACCAGACCGCCCCGCGGATGTTCGGCCAGATACACCACCCCCATGCCGCCGGTGCCGAGGCGGCCCAGGAGGAGGTATCGGCCGATGATGACCGGGTCACCCACCGTAAGCGGTCGCACCCCTGGAGGCATGTCGCTCGCACCACGCGCCATCCGGATCGCCCTTCGCTGTCTGGGACACGGCCAAGGCACACTGTTGTCCCATTAGCGAAGGGTCGCCGCACGGTTTTCAGAAGGGGTATCAGAGGTAAGGCGGTCGTGCCCCTGAGGTGAGTAAGCGGTGTGACTAGACGGCCTGAAGTGGCGTTTTACCACCTGCAGCCGGGATCTCCTAGCCGAGCGCCGCGGCCTCCTCGGCTTCGACCTGGCGGTTCCAGTCGCGCTTCACGGCTCGCCAGCCCTCGTCGTCGGCCCCGAGCCGCCAGTAGCCGGAGATCGACAGCCGCTCCATCGGCACCTGGCGATCGACCCGGAGGTGACGCCGCAGCTCCTTGACGAACCCCGCCTCGCCGTGGACGAACGCGTGCACGTCACCCTCCGGGAACGCCAGCTCACGCACCGCCTTCACCAGCGCCT
Source organism: Nonomuraea sp. NEAU-A123 (assembly GCF_018603905.1). Lineage (GTDB taxonomy): Bacteria > Actinomycetota > Actinomycetes > Streptosporangiales > Streptosporangiaceae > Nonomuraea. The sequence continues at coordinate 59,233 of NZ_JAHFZZ010000036.1, read as the reverse complement.
CGCCGACGGGCGCGCCGTTGCGGTGCAGCCAGACCAGCCGCGTGTCACCGGTGACCCGCAGCTTCTGCTCCTCCTCCGGCCCGTCCACCTCGATGAAGGCGTGGGCGGGGGCGCCCTCGGGCAGCGCCTCCAGCGAGGCCGCGATCGCCGGGAGCGCGCTCTCGTCACCGACGAGCAGGTGCCAGCCGGCCTCCGGGCTCGGCACGTAGCCGCCGCCGGGGCCCAGCATGAACAGCTCGTCGCCGGGCACGGCCCGCGCGGCCCACGGCCCGGCGATGCCCTCGTCGCCGTGGTAGACGAAGTCGAGCGTCATCTCCTGGGCGTCGGGGTCCCAGGCCCGCACGGTGTAGGTGCGCAACCGCGGCCAGACCTCCCGGGGCATGGTCTCGCGTACGTGCTGGACGTTGAAGGGAGTCGGGTAGTCGACACCCTCGTGCGGGAAGACGAGCTTGACATAGTGGTCGGTGAGACCTGAGGTGGCGAAGTCACACAGATCCTCACCACCGACCACGACGCGGATCATGTGGGGCGAGATCCGCTCCGTACGCACGACGACGCCGCGATGGTGATCTCTGGGCTTGTCAGCCATCGGACACTCCTCGAATATTAGGTATGCCTAACCTACACTGTCATACTCTGAACGGCCCCGGCGACGACGAGGCACCATTCAGGTGATACCAGCACACCCTTCACTCGCCGCGATCTCTCCAGCATGTCATCACCAAGAGAGCCTCGGGCGTCAAGGGGGTCTCAGGCCGCATCCTCCAGCGAGGACGACCGGGCGGCCGCGACGGCGGCGAAGAAGCTCGCCATGTGCCGGAAGGCCAGCCGGCCCTCGGGCAGCACGTCCGCCAGGATCGGGAACACGTGCGGCATCCGCCGCCACTCCTCGTACGTCACCGGCACCCCCGCCCGCCTGGCATTGACCGCCACGCGCCGCGCCTCGTCCCGGAGCACCTCCGTCGAGCCAGCGATGATCATGAGCGGCGGCAGGCCGGTGAAGTCGCCGTGCACGGGCGACACGAGGGGGTCGCGCGGGTCCAGGCCGGAGGTCCAGCGCCGGGCCAGCCAGCGGATGCGACTGGACGCCAGCATGGGGTCCTGCCAGCGGTTCGCGCGCTTGGGCAGGTCCGTCAGGTCGGCCCAGGGCGACAGGCAGAGGGCCGCGGCCGGCAGCGGCAGGCCCCGGTCGCGCAGGGCGAGCAGGGTGGCCAGCGTGAGATGCCCGCCCGCCGAATCGCCGGCGAACAGGACGTCCTCGGGCGCGTACCCGCGGTTCAGTAAGCAGTCGTAGGCGTCCAGCGCGTCGCTCAGGGAGTCGGCCAGCTTGTGGACCGGCCCCTGGCGGTAGTCGAGGGCGAGCACCGGGCGGCGGGCCGCGACGGACAGGCGCCAGGTGATCGGCCGGTGGGTCCTGGGCGAGCAGGAGAAGTAGCCGCCGCCGTGAAAGTACAGCAGCACCTTGCCCTCGTCGGGAGCGGCGCCCGCGCGCACCCACTCCCCGCCGCACGCGGAGAAGGCGGCGGGCTCGACGTCCACGTGGCCGGGCGGGCGCAGCGGCAGCAGCCGGGCCAGGTCGCCGAAGCGGGCGGCGCAGTCGATCGTCAAGGGGTGGCGCATCAGGAGGTGGGAGGCCGGCTTGAGGGTCCCGCGCATCAGACCGGTGAGCGCGCGAGCCTGCCAGCTCAAGGGGTAGTCGGGAGTGTCATCCCTATCCAGGTCCATGTGTCCTCCGATGAATATCCTTCCCCTAGAACATCGCTCTACTCGCAAGTAAGTATCTCCTCGCTTACGGGATTATTTCGGCGATGTGTCACGCGGGCGCTCGGTTTATCGCGTTGCGGATCACTGACCGGAAAGCAGATAATTCAAGGCTTCCATCGGCCGACCCGCGTGCGGGTCCGGGCACGGCTGGTCACCGTGCCATCACTCTCCGGAGGTGCAAAACCATACCCCTCTACGCCCTGCTGGTCCGGTACGGCTTCCGCAAGCACGCCACCTACGTCTGGGCCACGGTCGCGGGCGCCTTCACCAACAGCGTCTTCGGCATCCTGCGCGCCTACATCCTCATCGCCCTCTGGCAGGCCAGGCCCGGTCTGGCCGGCTACGACGTCACCCAGGCCGTCACGTTCTGCTTCATCACCCAGGCCTGCATCGGCCCGATGCAGCTGTTCGGCACCGGTCTCACCATCCCGGAGCGGATCCGCAGCGGCGACATCGCGCTCGACCTCGTCCGCCCCGCCTCGCTCCAGCTCTGGTCCCTCGCCGAGGACCTGGGCAGGGCCGCGTACCTGTTCTTCGCTCGCGGCATCCCGCCGATGCTGCTCGGCGCCGCGCTGTTCGGCATCGCCCATCCCGCGGAGCCGGGGCAGTGGCTCGCCTTCCTCGCCGGCTTCCTGGCCGGGGTGATCGTCAGCTTCGCCTGGCGCTACCTGGTCGCGCTGTCGGTCTGCTGGCTGATCGACGACCGTGGCGTGGGGGCGTTCTCGCTGGTGCTCACCACGCTCTTCAGCGGGATGCTGCTGCCACTCAGCCTGTTCCCGGGCATCCTCGGCGATCTGGCCAGGGCCCTGCCGTGGGCCGCGATGGTCCAGGCCCCTACCGACCTCTACCTCGGCAAGGCGCCCGTCCTGGAGACCCTGGCGTTCCAGGGCTGCTGGGCGGCGGTGCTGCTCGCCGCCGGCGCGCTCGGGACGCGGGCCATCCGCCACAAGGTGGTGATCCAGGGTGGTTAGCGCCTATTTCCGGCTGGCCTGGACGTGGACCCGCGCTGCGATGGCCTATCCGGCCTCGTTCGCCCTGATGTCCGTGCTCGGTCTCATCGTGGCGGGCACCGACGTGGCGGTGATCCTCATCATCTTCGCCAACACCACCTCTCTGGCCGGATTCTCCCGCGCGGAGACACTCTTCCTGTACGGCACGGCGAACGTGGCCTTCTGCCTCTGCGACATGTTCGTCAGCAACATCGACCGGATCAGCCAGCACGTCAAGGCGGGCACGTTCGACACCATGCTGATCCGGCCCGTGAGCACCTGGATCCAGATGGCGGCCGACCGTTTCCTGCCGACCCGCATCGGCCGCGTCCTACAGGCGGCGCTCGTGCTCGGCTACTCGATCAGCGCCCTCGACCTCGACTCCGGGCGGCTCTGGATGATCCCCGTCATGATCACGACGGGGGCGGTCATCTTCGCGGCGCTGTGGACGCTGGCCGGGGCGGTGCAGTTCGTGCTGACCGACGCGTCTGAGGTGACCAACGCCTTCACCTACGGCTCCGGCCAGCTCACCCAGTACCCGTTCGCCATCTACGGCCGCGAGCTGGTGCGCGGGGTGACCTACGGGCTTCCGCTGGCCTTCGTCAACTGGCAGCCCGCCCTCTACGTGCTGGACAGGGACGACCCGTTCGGCACTCCGGGCTTCATGCGCTTTCTCGGGCCGGTCGCGGCCCTGGTCCTCGCCCTGCTCGCCGGGTTCGCCTGGCGTCTGGGCATCCGGCACTACCGATCCACGGGGAGTTAGGGATGATCGAGCTCGACCGGGCCGGGCGCTCGTTCAAGGTGAAGCGGAGCCTCAAGCTCGAAGGGAACCTCGTCCACGCCGTACGCGACCTGTCGTTCACCGTGGCGCCGGGAGAGTTCGTCGGCTACCTCGGCCCCAACGGCGCCGGCAAGTCCACCACGATCAAGATGCTGTGCGGCATCCTGACGCCCACCTCCGGCCGGGTGCGGGTGGCCGGGCTCGACCCCTCGCGCAAGCGCACGACGCTGGCGCGGCGCATCGGCGTGGTGTTCGGGCAGCGGACGACGCTGTGGTGGGACCTGCCGCTGCGGGACAGCTTCGAACTGATCCGGCACCTTTACAAAGTAGATCGCAACGTCTTCAAAACCCGGCTCGACGAGCTGACCGAGACGCTCGACCTGGGCGGCTTCATCCGCACGCCGGTGCGCCAGCTCAGCCTGGGCCAGCGCATGCGCGGCGACCTGGCCGCCGCGCTGCTGCACGCGCCCGACGTGCTGGTGCTCGACGAGCCGACGATCGGGCTCGACGTGGTCAGCAAGTCGAGCATCCGGGCGTTCCTGCGCCGGCTCAACACCGAGCAGGGCACGACCGTGCTGCTGACCACGCACGACCTGGGCGACATCGAGCGGCTCTGCCGCCGGGTCATGCTGATCGACCACGGGCGGCTGGCCTTCGACGGCACGCTCGACGAGCTGATGGCCACGGCGCCCGAGCAGTCCACGATCGAGGACGTGGTCACCCGTCTCTACACCGGCAGCCGCTGAGCGCGCGACCCTATGGCTCGAAGACGACGATCAGTAATAGCTGCCCTGGGGGCTCTCCTCGTAGTCCTCGTCCTCGTCCTCGTGCCGCCGCGCCCAGCGGGACGGCATCAGCACCGGGATGAACATCGCCACGCCGAGCAGGGCGAAGACGCCCGTGGTCAGCATGGTCTTGTCACCGAACCCGATGTCCCTGATGATCTGGTTCACCGACGGCTCGTCAGGGATCAGGGAGATCGCCCGGTTGACATCGAGGGAGTAGACCACCGTCCAGGCGAGGAGCACCATCGAGGGCACGAACGTGGCCAGCGGAGACACCCGTCCCGCCACCACGAGCCCGACGACCAGCCCCACCGCCGCCATCGAGCCGAGCGCGATCCACATCTTCTGCCCGCCCGCCGGATTGGCCGCCGCGCTGGATAACGCCTGCTGCACGGCCCATCCGCCGCCGCCCAGCACTGCTGCGGTCACCACAACTCCGATGAGCAATCCTGCAAAGTGCCGCAACGTTCTCACCCCAAGTCAACGTGGTTCGGCACGACCCTAGCGACAATTGCCGCAAATCGACCAGGCATTGCACAGCTTGAGAGTAGAGGTCACTCGGGACCCTGCCCCCGTGAGAGCATGTGACACACTCATGCGCGCGGAACTTCCCCTCAGGCTCGCGCGGACGGCCGCCTTCACCGCCGTCTGCGTGGGACTCGCCGCGCTCGCGCACGCGATGGGCGGCGGCTCGGTTCCCGCGCCGCACACGGCCGCGCTCGGCCTCGGCGCCGTACTGCTGGCGGCCCTGGCGCTGGGCGGCCGGGAGCGCTCGGCCCCGACGATCAACGTCGCGCTGGTGAGCGCCCAGCTCGGGCTGCACGAGTTGTTCGGCACCGACGGCACCGCCTACGTCACCGCGCATCCGCACGGCCGCGGGCTCAGCGAGGGCGCCGGCATGCTGCTGGCCCACCTGACGGCCACGCTGATCACGGGGTGGTGGCTGGCGCGTGGCGAGAGCGCGCTCTGGGCGCTGCTGCACCGCCTCGGCCACCGTCTGACGCTGCTGCGCCCGGTCGCCGTCGCGGCCGTGCGACAGGCCGTCCCGATCGTGATCGTCCGGATCGTCCCACTCGATCCGCTCCTCCTGCACTGTGTCGCCAGGCGTGGTCCTCCACTGCCCGCCTGAACCTCTGACACCTTCTCGATCCGTCGATCATTCCCAGTGGAGTTTCATCATGCCCTTCATGCGTCGTGCCGCGACCGTTCTCGCCGCCGCCACCGCGATCACCGCCGGCCTCGCCCTTCCCGCGCTGGCCCATGTCACGATCAACCCGGGCACCGCCGAGCAGGGCGGCTTCTCCAAGGTCGCCTTCCGGGTGCCGAACGAGCGTGACGACGCCTCGACCGTCAAGGTCGAGGTCTCCTTCCCCACCGATCACCCGCTGGCGTTCGTCTCGGTCAAGCCGGTGCCGGGATGGAGCGTCAAAGTCACCGAGGGCAAGCTGCCCAAGCCGGTCAAGACCGAGTACGGCGAGCTGAAGGAGGCCGTCACCAAGGTCGTCTGGTCGGGCGGGAAGATCGGCAAGGGTGAGTTCCAGGAGTTCGAGGTGTCCATGGGGCAGTTGCCCGAGGACACTGATCAGCTCACGTTCCCGACCACGCAGACGTACACCGGCGGCGAGGTGGTCAAGTGGGCCGACGCTCCCAAGGCGGACGGCAGCGAGGCGGAACACCCGGTTCCGACGCTCAAGCTGACGCCCGCGACCGCGTCGGACTCGCACCACGCCGACGCGTCGACCCCCGCGGCCTCGGCCTCCGCCTCCGCCGACAAGGCAGCGGCCCCGTCGGTCACCCAGGTGGCGTCGGCGTCGTCCGGCTCGTCCTCGGACGGCACCGCGCGCCTGCTGGGCGGCGCGGGGCTCGTGGTGGGCGTCATCGGCATCGTGGTCGCCATCCTGGCCCTCCGCCGCCGCCCGTCCTGAGGTCCGGAAGGGTGAAGCCCGGGTCGGATCTCACCGGCCCGGGCCGGTCACGAAGTGATGTCCTTGCCCGAGAAGCGGGCCCAGGCGATGGAGCCGAACAGCAGGATGTACGCCCCGAAGACCAGCAGCCCCTGACCGAGATTGGCGAAGTCGACCGGACTGCGCAGCACCGCGTCGAACCGGGTCCACCAGGTGGGCAGCAGGTACGGCGTGATCCCCTCGAGCTGCGGGATGGCCCGGAGCACCTGGGTGACGATGACCAGCACCATCGTCGCCGCGATGGCGCCGATGGACACCTCGGTGAACGTCGACAGCGCCACCGCCACGGCCGCCAGCGCCGCCATGCCCGCGCCCACGTACCCGACGCTGATCAGGATCCGCAGCAGGCCGTCGGCCACCGAGATCGTGCTGCCCGACAGCAGCGTCACCGGCCCCACCGGGAACAGGATCAGCCCGGTGATGAGCGCCGACAGCGCCACCACGACGGTCACCGCGTAGGCGAACACCACCACGTTGAGGTATTTCACGACCAGCAGCCTCGTGCGGCCGGCCGGCGCGGCGAGCAGGTAGCGCAGCGTCCCCGCACCCGCCTCGCCGGCGATCGAGTCGCCGCCGACCACGCTCACCGCGATCGGCATCAGCAGCAGCACCAGGACGGAGAACGAGACGAACGTCAGCATGAGGCTGTTGCCCGCCACGGCGCCGATGAGCCCGCCGACGGCCTCGTCGCCGCTGGCGATGCGCAGCCCGATGCCGATCAGCACCGGCACGCTCGCCAGTACGGCCAGCATCACCTGGTTGCGCGGGCGCCGGAACGTCAGGCCCAGCTCGGAGCCGAGCAGCCGCCAGAACGCCGACGGCAGGCGGGCCGGCGGCTGCGCGAGCCCGGGCGGCTCGGGCGGGCGCCGCTCGGCGGTGCGCATCGTCTCGGTCACCGGCACGAGCCCCGGCGTCCGGCGCTCCTGTGTCCCCGCCACCGGACCGTCCGATGGCTCGCCCGGCGTCTGACGGGTCTGCGTCTCAGCCGTCGACATCGAATCCCTCCCCTGTCAGTCCGACGAACACGTCCTCCAGGCTCGGCCGGACGACGGCCAGCCCGCGTACGGCGACACCCTCGCGCACCAGCGCCGCGTTGATGTCCTCGGGCGCCTGCGCGCCCAGCTCCGCCGTCACCGAGGCGGCGCCCTCGTCAGGGGTGCGCACGTCGGCCAGTCCGAGCGTGCCGAGCACCCGCGCGGCGTCGGCGACGTCCGGCGTCTCGACCCTGACGCGGGTGGCCAGGCCGCCGTTGAGCGAGGCGATCGTGCCCTGGGCGACCAGGTTGCCGGTACGCATGATCGCGGCGTGCGTGCACATCTGCTCGACCTCGGTCAGCAGGTGCGAGGAGACGAAGACCGTGGTGCCGTCGGCGGCGATCTCCTTGACCAGCGCGCGCACCTCGCGGGTGCCCTGCGGGTCGAGCCCGTTGGTGGGCTCGTCGAGTATGAGCAGCTCACGCGGCCCGAGCAGGGCCGCGGCGATGGCCAGGCGCTGGCGCATGCCGAGCGAGTAGTTGCGGAAGCGCTTCCCCGCCGCCGCGGACAGCCCGACCCGCTCCAGCGCCTCGCCGACCCGCTGCTTGGCGGTGCCGCCGGGAGCGGTGGGGTCGGCGGCGTCGAAGCGGAACAGGTTCGCCTCGCCCGACAGGTACGGGTAGAACGCCGGCCCCTCGACCAGCGCTCCGACGCGGGGCAGCGCGTCCGCCAGGGGCAGGCCGAGCACCGAGTACTCGCCGGCCGTGGGCGTCACCAGGCCGAGCAGCATGCGGATCGTGGTGGTCTTGCCCGAGCCGTTGGGCCCGAGGAAGCCGAAGACCGACCCGCGCGGCACGGTCAGGTCCAGTGCGTCGACCGCGACCTGGCCCCCGCGAAAACGCTTGGTCAGGCCCCGGGTGACGATCGCCGAGTCGCCGGAGGGCGGGGCCGCCCCGAAGGGCGCCCCCGCTTCCTGTGTGACGACGGTCACTTGATGCCCGCCGCTTTGGTGATCTCCTCCGGCGTGACCGCGCCGACCAGCAGCCGGCCGTCGTCGGTCAGCAGCGCGGTGACGAGCTTGGTCTTGATCAGCTTGCCCGAGCCCCACGTGCCGCTGACCGGGGTGGCCGACTTGAGCACGTTGTCGACCAGCGCGCTCGTGTCGGTGCCGTCCGCGCCGCCCTTCCACGGCTTGTGGAACTGGCCGTCCGCCGGGGTCTGCTCCGGCTTGGCCGCCAGGTCCTCCAGCGAGGCGGGCAGGACGGCGACGCTGGTCCAGCCGGCGCCGACGACCTTCACGTCCTTGGCGGTCTCCTTGGCCTTCTCCGCCTCCTGCGCGTCGTCGCCGCTGACGCCACCGATCGTCTGCTCCTTCACCTTGGCCCCCGCGGGCGGGGTGAAGGTGAAGTTCTCGGCCGCCGGCTGCGTGAACGTCACCTGGGTGAAGCCGACCTGGAAGGCCGGTTCGGCCGAGCCCTTGGCGTAGACCTGGACCTGCAACGGCACGTACGTCTCACCGTCGAGCGCCAGCCGCACCTCCTGGACCAGCGAGCCCTGGTCCTTAGGGGTGAGCACGAGCTGGTAGGCGGACCGGCCGGCCACCTGGGCGTTGTTGGTCACCCGGATGGCGGTGTGCTCGTCGGCCTTGGCCAGCAGCTTCTCCGCCACCTGCTGCGGCGTCACGTCGGCGGGCCCCGGCGTGGGCACGGCGTGCCGCGCCGTGGCGTCGCCCGTCATCTTGATCTTGGTGGCGGTGTTGTCGCCGCTGTCCCAGTACCAGACCTGGTCGCCGTTGACGATCAGGTTGGACTCGTCGAACTGCGTCGGCATGGCGACCCGCATCTTGTCGCGACCGCCGTACCAGACCTTCACCTCGTGCGAGCCGGACAGCAGGCTCAGCGGTGACGCGCCGCCCATGTCCGGCAGTGCGGGCAGACCCAGCGAAGCGGTCTGCTGCACGGTGCCGGACATGGGCGGCGGCGCCTTGTCCTTGCCGGCTGCCGCGGCGGCGGCGAGCAACTGCTGCGCCGTACGCTCGGGTAGCACGGGATCGCCGCTCACCGCGGCGATGACCGGGCCGGCCCCCATGGCGCCGGCGATCACAGCCGCGGCCGCGATCGGAACTCCCCATCTCACGAACGTGCCTCTGCGCATCTCACTCCTTAACGGTATGTCGATGACCAGAGCTTGCGTCATGCATGCTTAGGCGAGCCTGAGACCGGCTGAGACGGCTCTCAGCCTTCTCAGCGTGGTCTCAGGGCAGGAAATGGAGAATCGCCACATGAGAGTACTTGTCGTCGAGGACGAGCGGCGGATGGCGGCCGCGCTGCAGCGGGGGCTGCAGGCCGAGGGTTTCGCCGTGGACCTCGCCCACGACGGCGAGCAGGGGTTGCACGAGGCCAGGCACGGCGACTACGACATCGTGGTGCTCGACATCATGCTGCCCCGCCTGTCGGGCTACAACGTGTGCAAGCAGTTGCGCGCCGAGGAGAACTGGGTGCCGATCCTGATGCTCTCCGCCAAGGACGGCGAGTACGACATGGCCGACGGGCTCGACCTGGGCGCCGACGACTACCTGACCAAGCCCTTCTCGTACGTGGTGCTGGTGGCCAGGCTGCGCGCGCTGCTACGGCGCGACTCCGGGCGGCGGCCCGCGGTGCTGGCGGCGGGCGACCTGTCGCTGGACCCGGCGCGGCGCAGGGTGCAGCGGGGCGAGGCCGGGATCGAGCTGACGCCCAGGGAGTTCGCGCTACTGGAATACCTGATGCGCCGGCGCGACGAGGTGGTGTCGAAGTCGGAGATCCTGGAGCACGTGTGGGACACCTTCGACACCGACCCGAACGTGGTGGAGGTGTACGTGGGCTACCTGCGGCGCAAGGTCGACTCCCCGTTCGGCCGGAACGCGATCCAGACCGTGCGGGGCGCGGGCTACCGGCTGGCGGGCGACGGTGGCTGACTCGCCGCTGATCTGGTGGCGGCGCCAGGGGCTGCGCTTCCGGCTGACGGTCGTGGCCGCCGCGGTACTCGCGCTGGCGCTGGCGATCTCGGCGTCGGTGCTGCTGACCGTGCTCGACCGGGCGCTGATCGGCACGGTCGACGACTCGACGCGGCAGCAGGCCCAGACCATCCGGGTGCAGGCCGACGCGGGCACGCTGACCAGCCCGATCGCCACCCACGACGGCACGATCGTGCAGGTGATCGACGCCAAGGGCCGCATCACGGACGTCACCTACGGCGCCGACCGGCTGGTCCCGCTGCTGGACGCGCGGGCGCGGGCCGAGGTGCTGCGCGACGGCCAGGCCACGTTCCTGGACGGCCGGCCGTACGCGATCTCGGGGCCGCTGCGCGTGGTGGTCATCAGCGCCGACCACGGCAGGACCGTGATCGCGGCCCGGCCCGTCGGCGAGATCCAGACCAGCCTCGGTACGGCCGGCCGGATCCTGCTGGTCGGCACGCCGATGCTCATCGTGCTGCTGGCCGTGGCCAGCTGGCTGATCATCGGCCGGACGCTGCGGCCGATCGCCGCGCTGCGCAGGGGCGCCGCCGAGATCACGCACACCGCCAGGTCACGCAGGCTGCCGGTGCCCGAGTCGCGCGACGAGGTGCACTCGCTGGCCACCACGCTCAACGACATGCTGGCCCGGCTGGAGGAGGCCGAGCAGCGGCAGCGGGCGCTGGTCTCCGACGCCGCGCACGAGCTGCGCAGCCCGCTCGCCAGCATCCGGCTGCAACTGGAGGTGGCGCTCGGCCATCCGGAGGGCCAGGACTGGCCCGAGACGGCCGAAGGCGTGATGGAGGACGCGATGCGGCTGTCCAGGCTCGCCGAGGACCTGCTGGCGCTGGCCCGCCTGGACGAGCGCGGCGGCGTGCCCGCCAGGAGCGAGCCGGTCGATCTCGACGAGGTGGTGCGCCAGACCGTCGACAGGTACGGCGAGGCGCGGCTGACCGTGTGCGATCCCGTCGTGGTCCGCGGCGACGCGCTGGACCTGAGCCGGGTGCTGACGAACCTGGTGGACAACGCCGTACGGCACACCTCGTCGAAGGTGGAGGTGGCGCTGACCGCGGACGGGGTGCTGACGGTGACCGACGACGGGCCGGGCATTCCCGAGCAGGATCGCGAGCGGGTGTTCAACCGGTTCACCCGGCTCGACTCGGGTCGCAGCCGCGACGAGGGCGGCGCTGGGCTGGGCCTGGCCATCGTGCGGGAGACCGTACGGGCTCACGGGGGTGCGGTACATCTGGAGGACGCCTCGCCGGGGCTGCGTGCGGTCGTGCGGCTGCCGGTGGCGAGGTGAGTTGAGGGGGGAGGGTCTCGCGTCCGGCCGGGCGCGGTAGCGGCCGAAAGCGATGTGCTCAGGACAGAGGTTAGGCCGCCGAACCCTTCTCGGCGGTGGCCAGGAAGTCCTGGGCGATCAGCGGCAGGCGGCGACGGGCGTGCACGACGGCGATGACCCGGCGGACCGCGGGTTCCAGCGAACGGACCATGAGGCCCGCCCGGCCGGCCTGTTCGGCCATGCCGCGATACCACAGCAGTGACGCCTGGCCGGTCCGTACGGCGTTGAGCCAGCCGTTGCGCTCGTCGGTTTCGAGCACCACGATCGGGCTGACGGCGTACTTGCCGAACATCGCGTCGAGCTCTCTGCGCCGGACGCTGCCCCGGGCGGGCAAGGCCAGGCGCATCCCGTCAAGCTTGCCCATGGGCACGGGATTGGGCAGTTCGAGGCCGGGCGGGGAGATCAGCACGATCTCCTGGCGTTCGAGCGGATGGGTAATGAGATCGGTGGGTACGGGGAGATCGGTCAGGCCGAGGTCGGCCCGCTGATCCCTGATGGCGCTGACGACGGCGTCACGGCCTTCGCAGCGGACGATGTGCACGCGGACACCCGGGTGCTCGGCGGTATAGGCGGGCAGCAGCCGTCCGGCCAGGCCGGGTTCGAGGCTGGGTGTGGCGGCGATGCGGAGCTCCGCCTCCCCTGTGCTGCCGTGATTGGCGAGGCTCTCGATCTCGTGTACGGCGTCGAGTGCCTCCCTTGCCAGTTTGACCACCCGCCGGCCTTGTGCGGTGACGACGACACCGCGTCCGGACCTGGCGAAGAGCGTCATGCCGAGTTCCCGTTCCAGATCGCGGATCGCGCGCGAAAGCGCAGGTTGCGCGATATACAGCGATCTGGCCGCGTCGGTCATGGTGCGGTGCTCCGCAGTCGCGACCACGTAGCGGAGCTGCTGGAGGTTCATGTCAAAGAAGCTAGGACACCACCTGCCGCGCGGTCCGGGACATAGCGGAGATCACCTCGAATGATTTCGGACCGTAGCCGGGTACTGCGACTTCTGTGACGGGTGATAAATCGGTATGCTTCTGCCCAAAATTCGGCAAATGCCAGAGGGGTGACATCCCAAGTCACTCATTACGGACAACCGAGTAAAGGGGGATACACGGTGACAGGCAACGGGCAGCATCCACCCCCGCCTCAAGGGCCAGGTCAGCCCCAGCGGCCTCCTTCTCGCCCGTGGCCGCCGCCGGGTCACCGGGAGCCGCAGCCTCAGGGTTACGGCCATCCACACCCGGTGCCGGGACAGCAACCGCCGCCCCCGGCATATCCGCCGCCCCCGCAGGGGCCCGTGTATCCGCCGCAGGGACAGCCGTACCCGCCGCAACCGCAGGGGCAGCCCTATCAGCCGGGCGGGCCGTACGGGCCGCCGCAGGGGCAGCCGTACCAGCCGGGCGGGCCCTACGGGCCGCCACAGGGTGGGCCGTGGCATCCTCAGCAGCCGCCGCCTCCCCCGCCGCGTCCGCCGATGCCGCCGGGGCAGTGGGGGCCGCCGCCGAGGAAGAAGTCGGGCATGGGGGTGGCCGGCATTCTCGGGGCAGTCTTCGGCTCCCTGGCGGCGCTGTTCGTGTTATTGGTGATCGGCGCGGCGATGCTCAAGGGCTCGTCCAGGCCCGACACGACCACGCCGGTCGCGATCCCCTCCTCGTACACCTACGACGACGACGAGACGCCTTCCCCGAGCGAATCGGAGAGTCGGACGCGGTCGAGCGAGCCGACGGCGACGCGCTCCACCGAGCCTGAGACGCCGACCCGGGCCACGCTCAACACCAGCACGAAGAACAACACCCTGTACCGGGCCGGCGCCCTGCCGAGGGTGAGCTGCCCGGCCGGCGGCGCGAACATCTTCAGCCACAGCCAGCTCAAGGCGCTGATCCTGAAGACCGGCAAGTGCATGGACCGGGCCTGGGGGCCGATCATGCAGAAGCAGGGCATCCCGTTCTCGCCGCCGAGCTACTCGATCGTGGCCACACGCGGCAGGGGCGCCTGCGGCGACTACCCGTCGCCGGGCAGCATGGTGCCGTACTACTGCCCGCGCAACAACACCATCTACGCCTCCACCTCGGCCATGGCCAGGGGCAACGGCAACGCGCGCGGCTACGGGGAGATCATCTCCTGGCACGGCGGGATCATCAGCATGCTGGCCCACGAGTACGGGCACCACGTCCAGAACATCTCGGGCGTGATGGACTCCTGGTGGAAGCAGACGGTCGACTCGGGCAGCAGGAGCGGCAAGCTGGCACTGAGCAGAAAACTGGAACTCCAGGCGACCTGCTTCGGCGGCATGTGGATGAGATCCGTGGCCGCCTCCTATCCGGTCAGCACGTCGGACCGCGCCCGCCTCTTCTGGTTCTACGGGCAGGTGGGCGACTACCCCGGATACCCCCGCGACCACGGGAACAGAGTGAACAACAACCGGTGGTTCCGGCAGGGCTGGGAGAAGAACCAGGCCTTCCAGTGCAACACCTGGATGGCCGCGTCGTCGACGACCTCGTGAAGTCACGGCATGTTCATCTCAGGTTGGGTACATGTCTTGGATGTCCCTATATGGGGGCTAGACTCCTGGCAATCTTGTGCCCTACGGGGCGCTTAAAACCCATGGGTTTCGCCAGGTAGGCGTGTGAAGGAGCCGGTGTGAGCAAGCGCGATGGGGTGGACACCGCGCCCGAGGGCAGAAAACGGCGCGCTCCCCGCCGCTCGGGCACAGCATCCGAAGCCGGACCGGGAAACGGTCCGGGCACCAGTCCCACGGGCGAGGCGGCGGACGCGGACGACCCACCGCAGGACGGCTCCCCCACGGACGGTCCCCCAGTCGCGGGCACCCACGGCACCCATCCGGCCGGCCCCCGCCCGACCGGTCCGAGCGGCACAGGTCCGAGCGGCACCGGTCCGGGCGAGAAGGCTCCAGGCGGGAAGGGCCCCGGCGGGAAGCCGCCGGGCGGCAAGGGCGCCCGCGGTCCCGGGTCTCCCGGTGCCGGGCGGCCCAAGCCGCGCTCCCGGCCGGGCTCAGGGGCGCCGCAGTTCGCCAAGCCGCTCACCCTGGGCTCCGTGCTCGGCTGGACCCTGCTGTCCGCCCTCGTGCCCGGCGTCGCTCACCTGCGCGCCGGGCGCCGCCGTACCGGTCTGATCCTGCTCGGCGTCTACGTGGTGCTGCTGCTGGCCGGGCTGGCGTACGGGCTGACGCGCAAAGAGGCCGACTTCGCCGTGTTCGCCGGCGCCGACGGGCAGATGACGGTCATCGTCATCGCCTCGCTGCTCGCACTGACCTGGTTCGCCGTCATCGTGACGTCGTACGTGGCGCTCGGCCCCAACCGGCTGAACCAGCAGGGCCAGATCATCTCCGGCATCGTGGTCGGCGTGCTCTGCGTCTCGGTCATGGCCCCCTTCGCCGTCACCGCGAGCGCCGTCCAGACCATACGCAATACGTCTCAGAAGATCTTCAAGCCCATCGCCGAGAGCACGGACCCGGGTATGGCGCCGATCAAGGCGAGCGATCCCTGGAACGGCAAGGACCGGGTGAACTTCCTGCTGATCGGCGGCGACGCGGCCGGCGACCGCACCGGCGTGCGCACCGACAGCATGACGATCGCCAGCGTGGACATCCGGACCGGCAACACGGTCCTGTTCAGCCTGCCGCGCAACCTGCAGCACGTGCACTTCCCGACGACCTCTCCGCTGCGCAAGCAGTTCCCCAACGGCTTCATGGCGGAGCTGCCCAACGGCGGCCTGCTCAACGAGGTCTGGCAGTACGCCACTGACAACCCGCAGGTCATGGGCGGTAAGAACAGGGGACCGCGCGCGCTGATGGACGCCATCGGCTACACGCTCAACCTGAAGATCGACTACTACGCCATGATGAACATGTACGGCTTCGCGGACCTGGTCGACGCCATCGGCGGCCTCAAGATCCGCGTGGAGCGCGACATCAAGTGGGGCGGCCACTACGGCACCGCGGGCACGATCAAGGCGGGCTACAAGAAGCTGACCGGCGAGCAGGCCCTGTGGTACGGCCGGTCGCGGGTGGACAGCGACGACTTCTCGCGCATGGCCCGCCAGCGCTGCGTCATCGGCGCGTTCGCGCAGCAGGCGACGCCTGACAAGATCATTCTCAACTTCGGCAAGATCGCCGATGCGACGAAGCGGCTCGCGCAGACGAACATCCCACAGGAGCTGGTGAAGCCGCTCGTGGAGCTGGCCGTCAAGGTGAAGAACGCCAAGATCACCAGCTTGCAGTTCGTGCCGCCGGAGTTCCTGTCGGGGCGTCCCGACTGGCTGAAGATCCGCCGGGCCGCGGCCAAGGCGATCGCCGACTCGACCCGGACGGCACGGAGCGCGCAGGCGGCGGACGTCACCTCCTCGCCCGGGACGCCTACAACCAGCCCCTCGCGCTCGTACGCCGCCAAGCCGACCCAGACGCCGACCCAGAACAGCCAGAAGTCCGCCAAGAGCCTCTCGGAGCTCTGCGGGCTGTAAGCCGCCGCCTCCCGGCCGCACCTGGTGCGGCCGGGAGCGTGCTACTGGGTCGCGAGGGAGACGAGCTTGCGCAGGTAGGCGGCATGGCGGGGGTCGCCGGTGACCGACACCTCGCCGCCCCTGCCCCACACCCAGCGCAACAGCTCGTCGGGCGCCCCCGACACGACCGTCTCGGCCTGCTCGACCGCTCTGTCAGCGGTCTCGTCCTCGACGGCGACCTCGGTGGGCGACGGCCGGACGAGCCAGGCCCGCTCCCCGCCGACGACCGCGATGGCCGTCCCCTTCGGGTCGTCACGCACAGCCTCGGCGAAGTCCTCGGGGTAGCGGGCGAAGTCGTACGCGAGCATCACCTTGAGCCCCTCGTCCACGCCGTCGAGGGCCAGGTCGGCGGCGGCGGGCGTCACGGGCAGGCCGGCCGCGAGCTCGGCGTCGACGCGATGGATCACCGTCTCCTGCGCCATGCGCCTGATCCAGAACCCGACGCTCTGGTCGGGCTCGTACCAGGTGAGCGCGTACTCGTCCGGGACCCGCGCGGCGAACTCCGTCACCAGCTCGGCATAGGACCGGTCGAGCGCCGCCAGCGGCTCCTCGCCGGACAGGTCGGGCGGCCACGGCGTCGGCCACTCCCCGCGCAGCATCGTCTCGGCCTTGTGCAGATAGACCTCGGTGACGTGCGCGACCAGATCGGCGACGGTCCACCCGGGACAGCTCGGCACCGGCGCCACGTCCGGCGCGGCGGAGACCGCGGCTCTGAGCAACGCGTATTCATCGGCCAGGCAGGTCATCAAGCGAGTGGCGTCCATGGAACATCCAACCACGCGGCCCCGGCCACGGCATCGCATTAATTTCGCGTTTCAACCAGCGGATCGAACAGGCGCCCCCACAGCGCCCGTTCCTCTCCCGCTCCAGCGCTAGGCGGCGCTACCGGGCCCGTTCGCCACGGACATCCCGCCCCGTCGTACGCCCGGCATCCCGGGACGCCGGTACGGCAAGGCGAACCACGTCGCCTTCCCGATGCGCCCGGGACTGGTGACGTACTTCTGGGGGTGGCATCCCCAGAAGCCTTCGGAGAGCGCGGCGACGATGCACAGTCCCCGCCCACGCTCGCTGTCGGCCTCGACGACACGGGCCACCGGCAGCGGTGAACCGCAGTCCACCACCATGCACACGATCTCCTCGGGATCGGTATGGAGCACCAGCTCATAGGGTGCCTCTCCATACAGAAAGGCATTTGTCACCAATTCGCTGGCCATCAGCACGGCGTCATCGACGAGATCGGGACTCAGTTCCAGTCCGGTCAGTACGTCACGGACGACCGTTCGGGCATACCGGACGGCCTGCGCGTCGTGGCGCAGGGGCCAGGCATGCTCGGTGTGTGTTCGCGGGACGGATCGCAGTGGGGTCATGGCTTCTCCTTCCGCGTTCAACTGTCGAAACGTGTACGGAAGAGAGGTCAAAAAGGGCGGATCTTGAAAAATCCGGTTTCGTGGGAGGTGGAGCGGCCCCCTGCGGTGATCGTGCCGGCTAGCTCGCCTCGGCGCGCAGGCGCTCGGCGACGTGGAGGTCGGTGATGAGGACGTTGACCCAGCCGCCGTCCAGCGCGGCCTTGATCGCCGAGTATTTGCGCAGGCCGCCCGCCACGGCGACCCGCCGCTCGACCGCCCGGAAGGCGCGTACGTCGATGCCGACCACCCGCCGGTCGAAGCCCGAGTCGACCGCGCTGCCCTTGGCGTCGAAAAAGTGCAGGCAGACGTCGCCTACGGCGCCCAGCGAGCGCAGCTCTTCCTGGTCGGCCTGCTTGACCGCGTTGCCGCTGCTCAGCAGCAGCGGTGAGGGTTCGAGACTGCCGATGCCGACCAGCACGACGGTCAGCTCGCGCCACTGGGCCATGACGTCGACCACGCCGGGGTCCTCCAGCAGCGCGTCGCGGATCGCGGCGGTGCCGACGACGCCGGGCGAGGGGACGAAGACGGGGCGGGCGCGGGTGATATCGGCCAGGCGGCCGATGAGCCGGGTGGCGTGCACCTGCGCCTCGGGGCTGCCCACGCCGCCGACGAGCTGCATGACCCGGTCGGCGACCTGGGTGTTCTTGGGCTGCATGCGTTCGACGGTGGCCAGCAGCGTCTCGCTCCAGGAGGAGATGCCGATCACGTCGCCGCCGGTGAAGGTGGCGTCGAAGTAGGCGGCGGCGGCCGAGGCGAGCGACGGGATGGCGTCTTCGCGGGCGTCCTCGATGTCGACCACCACGACGTCGCGCAGGCCGTAGCGGCGCTGCAGCTCCTCTTCCAGCTCGGTGTGCACGCCGTCGGGCAGGACGACGACCGTGCGCACGATGCCGCGCGTGACCGCCTCCTTGAGCAGGCGGGAGACACGGGGCTGGGAGATGCTGAGCGCCGCGGCGATCTCGGGCTGGCGCATGCTCTGCTCGTGGTACATGCGGGCCACCCTGGCCAGGAGCCGCAGATGCTCCGTGCTCACACCGCGCCCCCGTCCCAGACTCGGGACCACCGGCCACCGCCTCCCCGCACCCCGTGAATCGATGGTTCAGCCTACCGTTCGGCCTGTCCGAGGGGGACTCTCGCGGGTCCCCCTCGCGGCTGCTACTTCCTGGCGAAAACCCCGTAGTCGTCGGCGTTCTCGGCGGTCACCAGCTCGCAGTCGATGGACTGCTTCTCCTCCTTGCTCGCCTTGCCGGTCTTGATGTACTGGTCGGCCTGTTCGACGGCGCTCTGCGCGCCGAGCGCGGCCGGCTGGAGCGCGGTCGCGTGCATCTGACCGGCCTTGACGGCGGCGATGGCGTCGGGGCTGCCGTCGAAGCCGACGACCGTCACCTTGCCGAGCAGTCCCGCGGCCTTGAGCGCGGCGACCGCGCCGAGCGCCATGGTGTCGTTGCCGGCGATGACGCCCTGGATGTCGCGGCTCTTCTGGATGATGGTCTCCATCTTGGTGAAGGCCTCCTGCTGGTCCCAGTTCGCGCTCTCCTTGGCCACCTGCTTGAGGTCCGGGTACTGGGAGATCACGTCGGCGAAGCCCTTGGAGCGGACGCTGGCGTTCGTGTCGGACTCCTTGCCCACCAGCTCGACGTAGTTGCCCTTGTTCTTCATCTTCTCCACGAACGACTGGGCGACCAGCTGCGCGCCCTGAGCGTTGTTGGAGACGATCTGGGCGGTCGCCACCCCGGTGGCGTTGATCTCGCGGTCGATCAGGAAGACGGGGATGCCACCGGTGACGGCCTTGCGGACCGGGCCGATCGAGGCGTCCGCGCCGGCGTTGTCGAGGATGATCGCCTTCGCCTTGCGGGAGATGGCGGCGTCGATCAGCTCGCTCTGCTTGTTGGGGTCGTCGTCGTGGGAGGCCACGGACGTCTCGTAGCCGAGCGCCTCGGCCTTGGCCTTGGCGGAGTCGGCTTCGGCCTTGAAGAAGGGGTTGTCGTGGGAGGGGGTGATGATGGCGATGAGCCCGCCGGCCGTGCCGCCGCTGGTCGCGGACGGCTGGGTGGCGGCCTTCTGCTCAGCGCCGCCGCCACCGCAGGCCGCCAGCAGGGAGCCGGTGGCGAGGAGCGACAGTACGACGAGCAGGCGACGGGCCGGTCTTGGGGCAGCGGACATGGACGACCTCCAGATGTGGGTGACATGGCGTGGGTGTTCGGCGGCCACCGCCGTGAGCGGTGCCCCGTCGCCGCCAGGTGGGCCGGGCTAGGTGGGCCGGGCGCTCGCGGCGACCGCCGACGCGGCGGCGCCCCTGCGCTTGAACCGCTGCTGGCCCTGGTCGAGCATCACCGCGAGGATGATCACGGCGCCCTTGATGAGGATCTGCCAGAACGTCGAGACGCCCAGGATCACCAAGCCGTCGGCGAGGAAGCCGATCACGAAGGCGCCGACGAGCGTCCCGCGCACGGTGCCCCGGCCGCCGCTCAGCGCGGCGCCGCCGATGACCACCGCGGCGATCGCGTTCAGCTCGTACGTCTCGCCCGCCTGCGGGGCTGCCGAGGTGAGCTCCGAGGCGATGATGAGGCCGGCGATCGCGGCGCAGGCGCCGGAGACCACGTACACGATGGTCTTGACCCGGCGGATCGGCACGCCGGACAGGTCCGCGGCCCGCTCGTTGCCGCCCGTCGCGTACAGCCACCGGCCGAAGGGCGACTTGGCCAGCAGCAGCACGGCCGCCGCCGCGAGCACGATCATGATCCAGATCGAGGTGGGCAGCCCGAGCGGCCGCCCGCTGCCGAGCAGGTCGAAGCCGGTGTTGCCGAGGGCGGGGTTGCCGCCCAGGTTGGGATAGGTGGCGCCGTTGGAGATGAGCATCGCCGCGCCGCGGGCCACGTACAGCATGCCGAGCGTGGCGATGAACGGCGCGACGTTGAACCGCGTGACCAGCACGCCGTTGAGCAGCCCGACCCCCATGCCCACCGCGACGCACAGCACGATCACCACCCACACGGGCGGGTAGGCGATCACGCCGCCGAGCGCGACGCCCTGCAGCAGCTCGCCGGCGACGACCCCGGACAGGCCCACGATGGAGCCCACCGACAGGTCGATGCCGCCCTTGAGGATGACCAGCAGCATGCCCAGGGCGATGACGCCGTTGATGGCGACGTGCTTGGTCATCGTGATCACGTTCGTCACGGTGAGGAAGGAGTCCGACAGCAGGCCGAAGACCACGATGAGGACGGCCAGCGCGATGAAGGCACGCAGCTCGAAAGCGACGTTCAGCAGCGACAGCCGCCGGGCCTTGGCGGCCGCCTCGGGCGGCTGGGGCGGGTCCGGGGCCACGCGCGCGGTGGTGGTTCCCTGGCTGCTCATACGGCGCCGCCGTCGGACACGCTCATCAGTTCCTCCCGGGTCAGCTCGCCGCGTCGGAACTCCCCTGCGACGGCGCCGCGGGCGAGCACCAGCAGCCGATCGGGGATGTGCAGGGCCTCTTCGGCGTCGGAGGTGGTGAACAGGACGGCGAGACCCTGCCGGGCCTGGGCCGCCATGAGCTCGAAGATGTCGGCCTTGGCGCCCACGTCGACGCCGCGCGAGGGCTCGTCGAGCAGCAGCACCCTGGGGCCGGTGAGCAGCGCCTTGCCGATCACCACCTTCTGCTGGTTGCCGCCGCTGAGCGAGCCGATGGCCGCCTTCGGGCCGCTGGCCTTGACGGTGATGTCGGCGATGGTCCGCTCGACCGCGCCGCGTTCGAGGTCCGCCGAGACGAACAGCCCGCGGACGAACGAACGCAGGCCCGCCAGGGACAGGTTCTCCCCCACCGACATGGTCTGGACCAGGCCGTCGCGCTGCCGGTCCTCGGGGACGAGCACCACTCCCCTGCCGATGCGCTCACGGATGCCGCTCCCGTCGAGCGCCTGGCCGGCCAGCTCCACCTGCCCGGACGCGGGCGCGATCCGGCCCGCGAGCGCTTCGAGCAGTTCGGTACGGCCCGAGCCCATCAGGCCGTACACGCCGACGATCTCGCCGGCGCGCACGGTCAGCGAGACGTCGTCGATCGCCAGCCGGTCGGGGTTCGCGGGGTCGGCGACCATGAGGTCGCGCACGGTCAGCAGGTCCTCGCCGAGCACCGGTTCACGCCGCGGGAACAGGGCGTCCTGGTCACGGCCGACCATCCGCTCGACGATCCAGCGGATGTCCACCTCGGCGGCGTCGGCCGTGGCGACCAGGCGGCCGTCGCGCAGGACCACCACGTCGTCGGCGATGTCGAGCGCCTCGTCCAGGTGGTGGGAGATGTAGACGACGGCGACGCCGCTGCCCGTCAGCTCCCTGATGACCCGGAACAGCACCTCCACCTCGGGCGCGGTGAGCGCCGACGTGGGCTCGTCCATGATCAGCACGCGGGCGTCCTGGAGCAGGGCCCGCGCGATCTCGACGACCTGCTGCTGCCCGAGCCGCAGGTCGCCGACGAGCCCGTCGGGGTCGACGTCCTCCTCTAAGCGGCGCAGCACCGCCGTGGTGGCCGCGCGCTGGGTCCTCCTGTCGACCGCGCCGAGCCGGCCGCGTAACTCGCGGGCCAGGAACAGGTTGTCCTGGACGCTGAGGTTCGGGCAGAGGCTCAGCTCCTGGTGGATGATCGAGATGCCGTGGTCGGCGGCGTCGCGTGAGGAGACCAGCTCGACCGGGCGGCCGTCGAGCTCCACGCGGCCCGTGGTGGGGTGCTCGATGCCCGCGAGGATCTTCATGAGGGTGGACTTGCCGGCGCCGTTCTCGCCGAACAGCGCGGTCACCCGCCCGGCGGCGACGCCGAAATCGACCCCCTTGAGGGCGTGCGTCCCGCCGTACACCTTGGTGACGTCGCAGGCCCGCAGCACGTGGCCGGTCACGAGATCGCCACCGGGGTGATCGTCACGGTGGCGGGTGTGAGGAGGGTGAACGCGCCGGTGAAGGTGATCTTCTTGGCCTTCAGCCCGGCGGCGTCGAGGCCGGTCAGCAGCTTCTGCCGCATCTGGTTGTTGAGGGCGGTCGCGGCGTCGGCGTACTCCACCTGGTTCACGAACTGGCCGAAGGTGATGTAACCGGCGGCGTCGCGCAGGGCCGTGCCGTTGACGGCCGGGCCGATCTGGATCGACACCCGGGTGCCGTCGGGCAACCCGTCCACGGTCACCGGCAGCAGGCCCGACTTCGCCTCGCCGGCCACGCCGGTGCCCTTGACCGCGAAGTTGTAGGGGCTGGTGCCCTGGCGTTTGCCGTACTTGGCGCCGGCCGCGTCCTTGCCGGCGGTGATCGCCTTCAGCAGGACGGGTAACTCGACGGCGCTCTTCTGGATGATGGGGACGACCTTGGCCTCGTAGTTCTCGGCGCCGAACGTGGCGGGATCGAACTTCTTCGGCGCCGCCGCGCCGGCCGACTCCGCGGAGCGGTACTCGGTGCTCAGCGCCATGGCCACCACGAGGGCGGCGACGGCCCCGGCGGCGATCCACCGCACCGGCCATCGGCGGCGCCCGGCTAACGATGTGCCCGTCATGTGCTGCTCCTCTCCCCGTGGGCTGACCTGTCTCCGCCCGGTGGCGGGCTTGCCGATGCCGGTGGCGGGCTTGCCGATGCCGGTGGCGGGCTTGCCGGAGCCGGTCGCGAGGTTGCCGGAGCCGGTCGCGGGCCCGGGGGGCGCGCGCGGTCGACGGCTTCGTGCCAGGCGGCCAGGCGCGCGGCGCGTTCGCCCGGGTCGCCTTCCGGGCGGAACTCCTCCGCCGGCCGCTGCCGTCCCTCCAGCTCGTCGTACGTGCACAGCCCGGCCGACAGCGCGGCGGCGTCGGCGGCGCCCAGGCAGGACAGGTCGTGCTCGCCGGACCGGACGACCACGCGGCCGGAGATCTCGGCCTGCGACCGCATCAACCGCGCGCTGCGGGTGAGACCGCCGTCGGCCAGGAGGACCCGTACCTGCCCGGTGGCCCGCTCGACGGCCGCCACCACGTCCTCCACCTGGAACGCGACGGACTCCAGCGCGGCGGCCACGAGCTGCCCGCGCCGGGTGCCCGCGGTCAGGCCGGTGAGCACCGCCGTCGCGTCGGGCTCCCACCAGGGCGCGCCCAGCCCGCCGAACGCGGGCACGAGATGCACGCCACCCGGTTCGTCGTCCCCGGCCTCGGCCAGCAGCCGCTCGGAGTCGACGCCGAACAGCTCGGCCAGCCAGCTGACCGCGCGCCCGGTGGCGCGGATGTTGCCCTCCACGGCGAGCACCCGGCCGCCGAGGTCCCAGGCGATGCTCCGGCACAGCCCGGGAGCGTCGCCGCCGTCGCCGATGGCCATCACCGACGAGCCGGTGCCGTACGTGGCCTTCACCACGCCCGGCCGCCACCCCGCGTGCGCGAACATCGCCGCGTGCGAGTCGCCCAGCACGGCCAGCACCGGCACCCCGTCGGGCACCGGGTCCAGCCCGCGCACCGCCGGAAAGTCACCATCCGAGGCGACCACCCGGGGCAGCACCTGCCGCGGCACCCCGAACAGTTCCAGCAGCCGCTCGTCCCACTGCCCGGCCCGCACGTCGAGGAGCTGGGTGCGGGAGGCGTTCCCGGCCTCGATGACGTGGTCGCCGCCGAACCGGCTGAGCAGCCAGGAGTCGACCGTGCCCAGGCACAGCTCGCCCGCCAGGCTGCGGCGCCGGTCAGGGTCGTAGGCGTCCAGCAGCCAGCGGGCCTTCAGCGCCGAGAACATCGGGTCGAGCGGCATCCCGCTGACCGAGCGCACCAGGTCACCGGCGCCCGTGGCGGCCAGTTCCCGGCACTGGGCGACGGTCCGCTGGTCCTGCCAGCTGATCAGCGGGCCGGCGGGCCGGCCGGTGGAGCGTTCCCAGAGCACCAGCGACTCGCGCTGGTTGCTGATGCCCACCCCGGCGATCCGGCCCGCCGCCGACGGGTCGACGCACGTCCGTACCGCCAGCCGTACGCTCTCCCAGAGCTCGTCCGGCGACTGCTCCACCCAGCCGGGCCGGGGCTGCCGCTCGGCCAGCGGCGCGGTGCCGCGCGCGACCACCCGGCCGCCCGCGTCCACGAGCAGCGCCTTGGTGGAACTGGTGCCCTGGTCGATGGCCAGGACGAGCGGGCCGCTAGCCATGGCCGAGCACGTCCTTCACCGCCGCGATGATCCCGTCGGCCGACAGCCGGAAGTGATCCAGCAGGAACGCCGTGTCCCCCGTGGGGGCGAACACGCGCGGCACGCCGAGGATCCGCATCGGGCACGGCTGATGGGTGACGACCGTCGCGGCGACGGCGGCGCCCAGGCCGCCGCTGGTGGTGGCCTCCTCGGCGGTGACGATCCCGCGCGTCTCCCTGGCCGCCGCGATGACGGCGTCCTCGTCGATCGGGTCGAGGAAGGGCGTGTTCAGTACGCGTACGGACACGCCCTCGTCCCGCAGCCGGTCCGCGGCCTCGAGCGCGCGCGAGGTGAGCGAGCCGATGGCGATCACCGTGACGTCGTTCCCCTCACGCAGCAGTACGGCCTGGCGCGGCGCGAAGGGCGCGTCAGGAGGCGTCACCTCCGGCACCTTGAAGCGGGGAACGCGCAGGTAGACAGGCCGTCGCGCGGCCGCGGCCCAGCGGACGGCGGCGCGGGTCTGCACCGGGTCCGAAGGGACGATGACGTCGAGGTTGGCGACCGCGCGGAGCCAGGACAGGTCCTCGATCGAGTGGTGGGTGGGCCCGAGCTCGCCGTAGGCCATGCCGGGGCTCTGACCGCACAGGACGACGTGCGCCTCGCTGTAGGCGACGTCGGCCTTGATCTGCTCCAGGGCGCGGCCGGTGAGGAACGGCGCCGCGGCGCAGACGTACGGGATCTTCCCGGCGTTGGCCAGTCCGGCCGCCACCCCGACGAGGTCCTGTTCGGCGATGCCGACGTTGATAAGGCGGTCGGGGAAGCGTTCGCGGAAGCCGACGAGGTTGCTGGAGCCGACGGAGTCGTTGCAGACGGCGACGATCCGCTCGTCCTGGCTCGCCAGGGAGATGAGCTCCTCGGCGAACGCCTGGCGGCAGTCGAACGTCGCCCGCTGGTCGGTCACGGTCATCCGGCCAGCTCCGCCAGCGCCGTCTCGACCTGCTCGGCGGTGGGCACCTTGTGATGCCACTCCACCCGGTCCTCCATGAACGACACGCCCTTTCCCTTGATCGTGTTGGCGATGACAGCGACCGGACGCCCGGTGGACGAGCCGCTCAAGGCGTCCAGCAGGGCGAGGTGGTCGTGGCCGTCGACCTCGCGTACCTCCCAGCCGAAGCTGCGCCATTTGTCGGGCAGCGAGTCCAGGGCGTTGGTGTCCTCGGTCCTGGCCCCCTGCTGGAGGCGGTTGCGGTCGATGACGGCCGTCAGGGACGACAGCCCGTGGTGCGCGGCCGCCATCGCCGCTTCCCAGTTGCTGCCCTCCTGCAGTTCGCCGTCACCCAGGACCACGAACGTGCGCCAGGACGCGCTGTCCATCTTGGCGGCGAGCGCGCAGCCGGTGGCCACGGGGAGGCCGTGGCCCAGGGCGCCGGTGTTGGTCTCCACGCCGGGCACCTTGACCTTGTTGGGGTGCCCGTTGAGCGCCGACAGCGGGGCCATGAAGGTGTCCAGCTCGGCGGGGTCGAAGAAGCCGCAGTGGGCGAGGGTGGAGTACAGGGCGGCGGCGCAGTGGCCCTTGCTCAGCACGAAACGGTCGCGTCCGGGCCAGTGCGGGTTTTCCGGGTCTACTGACATGACGCCGTAGAAGCAGGTCACCAGGATATCGGTGACGGACAGGTCGCCGCCGATGTGGCCCATGCGGGCGCGGTCGATCATGCGCACGACGCTCCGGCGCACGTCGGTGGCCACCCGGGCGAGCTCCGCAGCGGCGGCCGTCTCGCGGTCGGGTTGGGCGGCGGCCGTGTCGCGGTCGAGTTGGGCGGCTTGCCGGATCCGGGCGGTCAGCTCGCGGTAGCCGGCCGACCGCGCGGCATCTGGGGGAAGCAGGGCCATCACTGATCCGCCATGACGCTCAGCAGCGCCCGCTGGACGATGCGCTGGGCCGCCAGCGCGTCCTGTGCCCGCTGCGCTGCGGCCAGGGCCTCACGGTCGACGAGGCCGAGGGCGCGGTGAATGGCCTTCATCACGCGGATCCCCGCACGGGCCGCCTCGACCGAGTCCTCACGGAACGGGAACTGGTCGAGCTGCCACACCCCGTCCCAGCCGGCCTCACGCAACGCGTAGAAGAACTCGAAGGTCTCGGTCAGGTGCACCGAGCCGACGACCATGTCGTCGTCCCAGCCCCGGTAGTTGTCGTTGACGTCGATCGCGAACAGCCGCCCGCGCGAGATCGCCAGCCGCGCCGCGTCGGCAGGCGACTCGCCGCCGTAGAGCGAGTGGCCGAAGTCGAGCAGGATGCCGACGTTGGGCAGGCCGATCTCCTCGATCCCCAGCAACGTCTTGGCCACCGAGGAGAACACCATCGTGTTACGCGGCTCACGCGGCTTGTACTCGATGGCGAACCGCAGGTCGGGGAAGCTCGTCGCCAGCTCACGCACGGCGTCCAGCGACAGGCGCCACAGCTCGGAGTGGTCGGACTGGAACGGGTAGTCCCAGCCGTCCTGCCCCGGCCACAGCTTCACGTAATCGCAGCCCAGCCGCCTGGCGACCTCGGCGGCCTCGGACACCAACTCGATCGCCTGGCGGCGTACTCCCTCGTCGGGGTTGGTGAACGCGCCGCGGGAGA
The DNA here is from genome assembly GCF_018603905.1 of Nonomuraea sp. NEAU-A123. Lineage (GTDB taxonomy): Bacteria > Actinomycetota > Actinomycetes > Streptosporangiales > Streptosporangiaceae > Nonomuraea. The sequence continues at coordinate 32,033 of NZ_JAHFZZ010000036.1, read as the reverse complement.
AACGCCGGGTATAGATCTCGGGGGTCACCGCGATGGCCCGCAGCCCGTTGCTCTTGAGAGCTTCCTCCACCCGTTCTACGGGGAGGTCCACCGGGTCGAACGGGTAGGTCAGGTCCACGACGGACAGCTCGCCCACCTGACCGGCCAGGTCGATGGCGCCGAGGGTGTCCACCGGCGGGCCGTAGCCGTCGGTCGCGTAGCGGTCGACGTACCGGCCGAAGTGCCAGATGCCGGCACCGAACAAGGGCAATTGAATATCTATTCGCGACTGACTAGACATACGACAGACCGTACGATTACGTCAGCGCCATGTCAATGCAATCCACGCGCAACCTGAGACCCGCCGGACCCAGGGGCTCCCTGCCAGGCGTCAGGAACGCTTGGCCTCCTTGACCAGGCCGAGGTCGAGAAGGCTTTGAGCGGTCGCGGTGACGCTGTCCTCGCTGGAGCGCGGCCGCCAGTCCAGGACGGTCCGGGCCTTGGTGTTGTCGACGTGCCGGACGAGGCCGAGGTCGCCGGCGATCCCGCGCAGCGCGGGCACGAAGCGGGCGACGAAGCGGGCGACGAAGCGGAGTAACCAGCTCGGCAGCCTGCGGGCCGGGACCTTGCGGGCGCCCGCGCCGAGCCGCTGCCGCAGGGTCAGGCAGACCTGGTGGAGGAAGACGGTGTCCCCGGCGGTGGCGATGAACCGCTGACCGGCGGCGCCGGGATCGGTCATCGCCCGCAGGTGCAGGTCGGCGGCGTCACGGACGTCGACCACCCCGAAGGACAGGTCCGGCGCTCCCGGCAGCCGCCCGTCCATCAGGCTCTTGATCAGGCGGACGGAGCTGGCCAGGTGCGGGCCGAGTACGGGCCCGAAGATGCCGACCGGGTTGACCACGGCCAGCTCCAGCGCGCCGCCCTCCCGGTCCATGAAGTCCCAGGCGGCCCGTTCGGCCAGCACCTTGGACTTGACGTACGGGGTGACGCCCGGGCCGTTGATGTCGGTCCAGTCCTCTTCGGTGAACGCGCGGTCGGTGGCGGGGTGTCCGTAGCCGATCGTGACGAAGGAGGAGGTGACCACGACCCGCCGCACTCCGGCGTCCCTCGCCGCACGCAGCACCCGCAGCGTCCCCTCAATGGCGGGAACGAGCACCTCGTTCTCGTCCTTCGGGGCGGTGGAGGGCAACGGCGAGGCGACGTGCAGCACATAGGCGCAGCCTTCGACGGCCTCCGCCCAGCGCGTGTCCGACGTCAGATCCGCGACCACGAACGACAACGAGTCTCCCGCCACCACCCCGGCGACCTTCATGGCCTCGCGGACCTCCTGCTCCCTGGCGGCGGAACGCACGGTGGTCCGCACGCGGTAGCCCTCCTGGAGCAACTGAGCGACGCAGAAGCCCGCCAGGAAGCCCGACCCCCCGGTCACCAGCACGGTGTCGCCGTTCATCGCATCCTCCCAGGTCAGTTAAGCCGCACGCGGCTGGGCCGGGCCATGATCGACGAGGTCGCGCGCCGGCGCTCGGACCGTGGCAGGCGGTCCGCACCCCGCTTCTCCCTTGCCGACACGACCTCGCAATCACGGCAACCCTCCATGTCCACGCACTGACCGGATTACGCGTCAAATGTGCTGCATTTTCCGGCTTAAAACACCATTTCACCGCATAGCCAGTCTGCGCCAGGCCCATGTCAGTGACACGTCAGCACAACGACAGCCAGAACGGCGACCATGATTTCGACAAGCGGCCTCGAAATGGCCGCCACATAAGAAATCCTAGAGAGATCCGCGACGAAAGGACGGCCCGCATTGAGAACGACGGTACGGCTACTCGCGATGACAGCACTGGCTGCAGGCATGGCGCTCTCCACTACACCCGCCGACGCCGCCACGGGAACGCTGATTCTTTCCTCCAGTCCGTCCGGCCCAAGAATAGTGTTCAACAATCCAACGGCCGGCTGCCACAGCACCACGTCGGCCTTCACCACGGTCACCAATCGTACGAACGTCTTCGCCACCGTCTACCAAGGAGCGCAATGCCAGGGAATGTCCCTGGTCGTCGCACCGGGAACGAATCCCATGCCGGTAGGAGAACGCCTGAGCGTCTCTGTCCCCAGCTGAGGATTCGCTGTTCCAGCGACCGAAAAAAGGGAGAAAACATGCTTGATCGCATGGCAAGACGAGTAGTCACCGGTGCAGTCGGCCTAACCCTGGCGTTGACTCCCGTGGTCCCCGCATTCGCGACGCAGAGCAGCTCGGCGAGCCGCCAGTCGGCGGGTCCCGCGCAGGTGGCCAGCCATCAAGAATGGGGCGGATGGTATTCCAGCGCGCAAAGCTGCGCCGAAGTCGGCCGGGACTACGTGCACGGGAACGGCGCGATCGGATTCACCTGCCGACCGCTCGACGGCCGGTGGGCCCTCTGGGTCATCTACGACCCCGCCCCCTGACGTCCGCCGCGACAATCCAGGAGAGAACTATGCAGAAAATCAAGAAAGCCGCGACGACGCTCACCATCATGGCCGCTCTGGCAGCCGGCGGCCTGACCCTGGCCGCGCCCACATGGGCGGACAGCGTTCCGTCCGCCGTGAGCTCGAACGCGACACCAGGAGTCTGGTACATCTTCAATTTCTACCCAGATGAGGGAACCTGCGAGGCTCAGCGTAGATGGGGCGCCAGTCAAGGCTGGTGGACCTGGGACCATTCGGCCTGCGCGACCAACGGGCGGGACTGGGCGCTCTTCCTTTACTACGACGCGGCGCCCGGCCAACAGCGAGCGACTCTTCCGGGCCTTCCTGAGGGCTGGCAGCGAGCTTGATCGCCGGACGAATGTGAGATAGCGCGAAAAGGTGCCTTCTGCGGCTGCCTGGCGTGGGAGGCGCCTTTCGCGGCGTACCGAGATAATGGATGGCGTCGGCGAGACGTGTGACACAAAACAGTCCCGCGCACGGCGCGGCGGACTGGGCGCAAAACAGAATCACCCGCCGTCTTGCGCCTGGCCGACCTCCAGGGCTGAAGCGTTCTCATGTCGTGAGACCGAGTGTCGGTTGCAGTTGAAGCTGTCGGTGTTCGCGTGTTGGTGTCGGTGTTCAGGTTGAGTCGTCGGATTCCGCCTTCGGCTCCGATCTTGGTAAGGCAAAATGCTCAGCCATAACGGCTTTGCGCGCTGGCCGGCTGCGCGAGGCCCCTGGCCGAAACCGCCGCCATACTGCAGGACCTGGAGGTCACCGGCCCCGCCGAACCGTCAGCCGACGTCACCGACTACATCGCCCACAAGATCTGGACCGGCGCCGCACGCGTGCCGGCCGGGCCGCTAATCGTCACCATCGCCACCTTCGCCAAGTGCTCGCACCTGCCCCCCACGCGGTCCGGCCCGCCTTGGGCGAGCTCCGCACGAGCGGCAAGATCTCCTGCTGCGGCCAGAAGACCGAGAGCGACCCACCCGCCTGATTCCCGAGGCCGGGTCCATCAACCCTTCTTCCCGATCAGGCCCAGGAGGCGCCGGCCCAGCGCCCGGCCGACTTGGTGTGAGAGCTGACTTCTGTCATGCGGGACCCGTGACACAGCGCACTAACCTCCGCCGAGCGGAAGGCTCATGCTGAGCGCCATGACCATTCGTCGATACAGCACGCTCGCCTCGCGGCTGGGAGCCGCGACCCTGGCCGCCGCGCTGCTCGCGGCGGCACCCGCGGCCGCCGCTGAGGACGGCGGCCTCGACCGGCAGCGGCTGCGGCAGACGCTGGACGCCATGCACGAGGCCGGCATGTACGGCACCTATGCGAACGTCATGGACGGCCGGCGGAGCTGGAAGGGCGCCGCAGGCGTCGCCGACATCGAGACCCGCCGCCCGATGCGGCCCGAGATGGTGCACCGGGCCGGGAGCATCACCAAGTCGTTCGTCGCCGTGGCCGTGCTACAGCAGGTCGGCAAGGGCACGATCGAGCTCGACGCCCCCATCGGCCGCTACCTGCCGGATCTGATCCCGGGTGAGCGCGGGCAGCAGATCACCGTACGCATGCTGCTCAACCACACCAGCCACATCGCCAACCACACCGAGGTGATCTTCCCGACGATCGAGAGCCTGGACGCCAACCGCTTCCGCGCCTTCCCGCCGGAGGAGCTGGCGCGGGCGGGGCTCGGCGCCCCCGCGACCGGGCAGCCGGGGGTGACACCCGGATCGTACTCGAACACGAACTTCGTCATCGCCGGCCTGCTGCTGGAGAAGGTGACGGGCACGAGCGCCGAGCGGTACATCACCGACCACGTCTTCCGCAAGGCTGGGCTGCGGCACACGTCGTTCCCACGCACGCCGTACCTGCCTGGGCCGAGCTCCAAGGCGTACGAGGCGCTGTTCGGCTACTTCGACCCGCCCAAGGACTACAGCGTCTACAACATGTCCTGGGCCTGGACGTCGGGTGCGGTCGCCTCGACGATGGAGGACCTCAACCGCTTCTTCCGGCTGCTGCTGCGCGGTGAGCTGCTCGACGCGACTCTGCTCGCCGAGATGCAGAAGACCGTGCCCATCCGGTCGTTCTCGGGCGCCGTGATCGACTACGGTCTCGGGATCTACCCCCTCGACCTGCCGTGCGGCAGGTTCTGGGGGCACGACGGGAGCGTCCCCGGCATGCAGACCTTCGCGTTCTCCAACACCGGCGGCGGCCGCCAGTTCGCCTTCGGCACCAACCTGAGGAACTACCAGCAGCTCGACGAGAACGGTAGTCCTGTCACGCACGCCATCGACTTCGCGATCGGGAACCACCTGCTGGAGGCGGCGTGCGGGCCAGACGCGGGCGCGGCGACCAGGGCGGCACGGCCGCTCCCGGCGATCGGCGTGGACGGGGGCACGGCCACACCGTGACCGGCGGCGGCGCGACGCGGGCGGGTCACCGATCGGCGGCCCGCCCCAGCGCCGCCGCCCTACCCCGGACGTTAAGCTCTCTCGCCGACAGGAAGACCTGAACAACACGGCTCGAAACCGTTCGAACCGAGGTGTCGTGCCGCAGATCGAAACCTGTCCCAGCCGCCAACTTCATCCGGAAGGGACACCGAGTAGCTGAAGGCCGTCGGCTGGGTGGCTGCGGTAGTGGTCGGTGGCGGAGGCGATGTTGGTCCAGCCGAGCAGGCGTGCCAGGCCGATGGCCAGGTTGCGCAGGCTGGCCAGGACGCGGGGAACTGCTCCGATCCGGGCTCGGCAGGCGTCTTCCCGGTAGGTGACGTCGCGGATGTGGTGCAGGGCCTCGATGCTCCAGTGGCCGCGGATCAGCGCGGCGAGCTGGGGTGGGCTCACTCACTCAACCCGCGTATGCCGGCGCATGCGCTACAACTCGATCTGCCCCATGCCCGACTCCTCCGCTGTCGAAGGGCACCCGTTGACGCCGAAAGCTTTGAAAGCACCCATGGCATCCGTGAGTAGTTCGGGATGCTCCTCAAGATGACGAAGTTCCTCCACCGTGAGCTCTCGGACCAGAGTGTTGGAAGACGTCTTCACCAATAGGATGGATCCGATTAAGATGACCGCCGCAGGAGTCTTCTCCAACTTATCGATAAGGTTCGCGACCGCGTTCAGATTCGTCTCGTTGACGTAGGCCTGGCGCCGCTGCAGTTGCTCCAGTTCTACTGCTCGTAGAGCCTTCTTGGCTACTTCGTCGAGTCCGGCGCCTGAAACCTCTTGGCGAGCCCGAGCGAACAGGCTTTTGAACCAAGAACCAAGTTCGGGGGGTAGTTCGTTGACGATCTCATAGCCCGCCTCATCCAGTACTTCCCGCACGGCTCTATCGATGTTCGGCGCATCGACTTCGTCTTCGAGGAAGATGGAGACTGACACAATCCCCGTTACTTGCGCGGGCGCACTGGAGTCCTGTCTGTCACGCTTGCCTCCGCGGGTCACATAAGTATTGCTAGCGGGAGGAACGCGCGATGGATGGGATGATGAACGCGGTCCTCTGCGTCTTCCGCTGCGATCGAACTCGACCCGCTGGCCTGGCTCTAGCGGACCGTGGGTGAGAATCATCCACAGACTGACCTGCACTTCTTTTCCGTCGTCTAACGCGATAACAACGCGATCTCTCACGGCGTCGTACGACTTCACAGTTCCCCATGCCATAGCAGCGCTCTCAGATGAGTGGCGGACGTTTAGCGCAATAGAAGCACAGCTGCGACGTAGCGTTCGCCAAATGGTCGAGAACTACCGGCATTAAGGAGGAACGGGCACCGAAGCTACCATGGGCACCGGCCGGGCAATGACGCCGCACTGACCGCAAGACCGGCACGACCACCACCGTGACGATCTACGTCATCACCAGCCTCCCACCGGGACTCATCATCCACGCCTGGATCGCCGCGCTGATCCGCGGCCACTGGCGCATCGAGGCCTTGCCGCATTTGCGACGTCACCTCCCGTGAGGACGCCTCCAAATCCCGCGCCGCGCCTCGGATGATGGCTGGCCTGCGCAACCTGGCCATCGACCCGTTATCGCAACCCCCACCGAAGGTCTTTAGCTACTCAGTCTCACAACATGAGAACGCTTCGACCCTGGGCCGACCTCCCCCGAGGTAAGCCCTACGCCCGCCAGACACCATGTCTGGCGGGCACTCATGGCCAGGTCGCCGAGCTCCGGCCTGCACCCGATGCGATGGTGAAGGTCAGAAGATCTTCTGTTGGAGGCTGCCGGGGGCCATGACGTCGAGAATGCCGGCGGCGCTGACGGCGATGTCGGGAAGCTTGATGGTGATTTTCCCGAAAAGGGGATGGCCTCCGTTGACCGCTACCTCAACGGCATTCCCATCGGCTGCCGCAGCGGGGCTGGCGAGTGCCAGCAGTCCCGCCCCAGCGACTGCGGCCACGGCATGCCGGAGCACCCGCCGAGCCGTCCGTACGGAATGGCCGACGCCTGCGGCCTCGATCGACCCGGCTCCGTTGATCGTCCGCTCGACCGGAGCGGGAGGGTACGTCAGGAGATTCTCTGGCATGGTCATCGGGCTCCCTTTGGATCGGGACTACTCACGCTCCGCCACCTACCCGCACCTACAGTAACTTCATGGATACGATTTGTTAGCTCCCTCTCGGTAGCGGTGCCCGCGCTGGACGGGCTGGTTGCCAAACGGGGGCACCGTGCGGATGCTCGCAGTACCCGTGGGCGTCGATGCCCGACGGGATCGATCTCGCGAGGCATCGACGTTGGGCCGTCCGGTCCGGCCGGACGCCGACGCGTCGTCAGTGGCCCATGCCAGGATGGGCGGCATGCTGGAGATCGCGGTGGAGGCAGAGACCGGGCAGCGGCGCATCCGGGTCACCGCCCAGGAGCTTGCCGGCCTGGTCCGCCGGATCGGCGGGGACAACGACAGGTTCCTGGTCGTCCAGCGGGTCCCCGACCTGCCCGATGTTCACATCCAGGTGTGGCATGAAGCAGGCGGCGACTACACGCTGGAGCACCGGGACGGCGGCCCCGACCGACACTTTCAGGTGACGGTCGGCGGACCGGAATCCGTGATCGCGGCGATGACCGGCTGGGCGCGTCAGGAACCTGACTGGAAGATCGGACTGGACTGGGCGCCGCTGGACCTGGGCCCCGCCACAGGTTCCGTTCCCCCGCTCGACCTCGACGAGGACGAGCGTGACCGGCTCGAAACGCGCCTGCGCGAGGTGCTGGTCGGCGGCTATGCCACAAGAGCGCAACTGGCCGAGATCGCGCAGGACCATCTCGTCTCCGGCGACCACCGGCCGGTCTCACCCGGGCAGTCGTGGCAGTTGGTCAACCGGATGTGGCTGGAGCGCGTCGCGGAACAAACCGCCTGGGAAGGCCAGACGGACCCGGAGCGGCTCATCCGGGCCTTCACGGCACTGGAGCAGGCAGGCATCACGGCCCGGGAGAACTTCACCTGTTGCCGTTCGTGCGGTGACGCGGAGATCGGCGGGACAAGCGCTCCGGACGCCTGGGGCTTCGTGTACTTCCACTCCCAGTGCACAGACGCGGCCGCCCGCGGGCACGGGCTGTCGCTTCTGTACGGCGCGTTCCACGGTTCGCCCGCGACGGCGACGTCCATCGGCCAAGCGGTTGCGTCAGCGCTCGAGGAGGCCGGACTGTCGGTGGAGTGGAACGGCGACCCCCTGCAGACCATCACGATCACGCCGCTGGACTGGCGCAAACGGCTCGTCGGCTAGGACCAGGATCCCGAACGGCCGGGAACCACCCCGCTGAGCCCGCCGAGATGCGAGCGTGGCGGTCGAGAAGGCCGAGCGCCGTCAGGTAGTCCGGCGGCCACCACCACGTCCCGGCCGTCCAAGACAAGGGTCAGCGAGATGATCGGCAAGGTGCCGTACTCGGTGTAGCCGCCCATCCGGGGCACGACAGCGAGAAGGCGCCTTCCAGCCTTGCTGCTTGGTGGGCTGTTCCGCGATGGCAGGTTAGGCGCGGATGCGGGCGTGGGGGTGGAGGGTGGGCAGCCAGCGGCCGAGGAGGCCCACGAACGCCTGGGGTCGTTCCAGATGTAGGAAATGACCGGTGCCGTCCCAGGTGACCATCTGCGACCCGGAAGGTGCGGGGATCGAGGACTCCCAGGCGGCCGGCTCGCTCAGTGAGCGGACGCAGAGCACCGGGCGGGTGCGCCTGGCCAGGTACCGGTGCGTCGCGGGGCGGGCGCCGAACGCGTCCGGGCCCAGGTACATGCCCTCGTAGCACGCGGCCAGCACGTGGCCGGGCGTGGCGAGCAGTTGGTCGCGTACCGCGGCGGGCATGGAGCCGAGCTGGCGGACGGCCGCCCGCGCGCCGTTGGCCCGCAGGGCGGCCAGCCGTCTGGCGAACAGTCGCTCCTCGGCGGCGTCGGCCCCGTAGGCGGGATCGACGACCACCAGCGCCGAGACGTGTTCGGGGTGCTCCACGGCCATGGCGGTGACGACCTGGGCGCCCATCGAGTGCCCCACCGCCACGACCGGCCCGGCGCCGAGGCGATCGAGCAGGGCGACGAGGTCGCCCGCCAGGTCAGTGGGGCGGTAGCCGTCCAGGGGCACGGGCGACTTCCCGTGCCCGCGCAGGTCGGCGGCGATCACGCGGTGACCGGGCTGGAGCGCGTCGGCGATGGGATCCCACGTACGGGCGTGACCGCCCCAGCCGTGCACGAGCAGCAGGGTCTCGCCCTCGCCGCGATCGGTGTGGTACAGCGTTACGGGGGCCATCAGTGTGAGCCTTGGCGGATCATGGGACGCCTCCTTGAAAGCGCTTTCCCACCATACTAGCGGTCGCCCGTCCGGAGAGCCCGACACACAGCCCGACACCGAGCCCGGCCGATCGCCGAGAACGGTCTCCGGTCAACGTCATCAGGTGGGCAGAAGCGGAGCAGGGTCGCCAATGCTGCACTCTTATCGCCTGACATGCAGCAAAATGTGACCGACGCGCGTGTCCGTCCTATCGGGGTGAGGGTGAGGATCTTGGCAATCTCGGCGCCGGCGGCTCCGGAGGCCGCTGGAACGTTGCGCTATCCGGCCGGATCCCTGGTGATCCTTACCGGCCTGCCCGGTGCGGGCAAGACCACACTGCTGCGCCGCCTGTACGCCCTGGACGGCACGGAGAGCCGCCCCGTCGTGGCGGGCTCGGTCGTGGTGATCGACTCGTCGCAGTCTCGGCTGCGGTGGAGCACGAGCCTGGGCTGGGCGCCCAAGCCGGTGCGTACGGCGGTGGTGTTCACGACGCACGTGTGGCGCATCGGCCGGGCGCTGCGGGGCGGGTCCGCGGTGATCGCGCACAATCGCGGCTGCGGGTCGGCCGTGCTGCACGGGTTCGCCTGGCTGGCACGACGGTCGGCGGTTCCGTTCCACCTGCTGTTGCTGGACGCTCCTCCCGAGGACGCGCTGGCCGGTCAGCAGGCCAGAGGGCGGGTCGTGGCGACGCGGACGTTCGCGCAGCACCATCGCCGCTGGGAGGCGCTGCTGGCGAGGGTCCGGGCCGGCCAGACCGGCCCGGCCACCGGCGCGCACGTCCTGGACCGGCCCGCCGCCGACCTCCTCGAAGGCATCCATTTCGACGTGCCTCACCCTCGCTGACGAGATCCCGCTGAACGACCAACCACCGACCTCGATGTGAGGCGGCGGAGTGGCATGCTCCGGCTGTACGGCCGAAGGGCAGGGGCGGGCCGCCCGGCAAGCTCGCGCACGGGCCACGCGACCGAATAGCCGGGCCGGCCGACAGGCTCGGACCACACGGCCGGACAGCCCGAGCAGCCCGAACGGGAGGGACGGGCCGCACGGCTGGAGTGGCATGGGCCGGACGCACATGTATGGCTCTGGGAAATCTGGTGCGTGCCACATATCAGGCCGTTCGCCCGGAACGTACCGTCGCGGGCAATCGCCAGGCGTGTGAACTCCGGAGTCGCCGATGTTTCCGCTCCCCAGCCGGGCCGTCGTCAGAGCCATGACGGCGCTCATCCTCGTCCTCGCCGTACTCGCCGTCGCCCGCCCGTCCCGGGCGGCCTCCTTGACGAAGGTCACGGGGTTCGGCTCGAACCCGGGTCCCCTGAACATGTGGGTCTACCGCCCCGACGGCCTGCCCCCGGGCTCCCCCGCCGTCGTCGCGCTGCACGGTTGCACGCAGAGCGCCGACGTCTACTACACCAACTCGGGCTGGCGGAGGTTCGCCGACCTGTACGGCTTCGCGCTGATCTTCCCCGAAGCCACCACGCCACCGTCGAACTGTTTCCAGTGGTTCCAAGAAGGCGACATCGGGCGCGGCCAGGGCGAGGCGCTGTCCATCGCCCAGATGGTGACGTACGCGACGAGCACCTACCAGCTCGACCCCGGCCGGATCTCCATCACCGGCCTGTCCGCGGGCGGCGCGATGACCGCGGTCATGGTGGCGACGTATCCGGAGCTGTTCGACGCGGCCTCCATCGTCGCCGGTCTGCCGTACCGCTGCTCCCCGCCCGCCTCGACGAGCACCTGCATGAACGGCCCGGTCACCAAGACCCCGCAGGACTGGGGAGCCCTGGTACGCGGCGCCTACCCCGGATACACCGGGCCGCGGCCGAGGGTGAGCATCTGGCACGGCCAGGCCGACTACGTGGTCAACAAGGCCAACGGCGTCGAGCTCAGAGACCAGTTCACCGACGTACTCGGCCTGTCGCAGGCCCCCGCCTCGACGACGAGCCTGCCAGGCGGGACCACGATGGAGACCTACGGCGGCGGTGAGGTGCGCTTCTACCGGATCGCCGGGATGGGTCACGGCACCCCGGTCGATCCGGGCGGCGCCGCCGAGCAGTGCGGCACGGCGGGCGCCTACTTCCTCGACACCATCTGTTCGGCGTACTACGACAGCCGCTTCTTCGGCCTCGACACCGGATCGCCGCCGACCCCGACCCCCACCCCGTCACCGCAGCCCTGCTTCACCGCCACCAACTACGCGCACACCCAGGCGGGCCGCGCCTACCAATCCGGCGGCTACGCCTACGCCAACGGCTCCCACCAGGCAATGGGCCTGTGGAACACGTTCGTGACCACTACGCTGCGACAAACAGGACAGAACTCCTACGAGGTGGTCGGCTCGACGTGCTGACCAGGCCCCAGTGCGCGAGCGAGGAAGCCGGACAGCGAGCTCTCATAGCGGGCACGGTCGGTGTTCCACTCCTGCGTGTGCCCGGCGCCCGGGAACTCCACGTACTGGATGGCCCACCCCAGCCGAGCCCCCGCCGCGGCGAAGTCCCGTGACGCCTGGACGGGGACCTCGACATCGGCGTCACCCTGGAGCACCAGCGCCGGCGGCTTCACCCTCGGCGGATGACCGAGCAGGTCGATCCGGCTGACGTCGATCCCGGCCCGCCACCCGGCGATCAGGTCGCCGGCCCGGGCCATCATCGTCGGCATGCGCATCAGGCCGACCTGGAAGTCACTCGTCAGGGGCGCGCTGAGCAGCGGGTTCTCCAGGACGACGGCGGCGACGACATCGGCCAGCCGCGAGTGGGTGAGGAACTGGCCGACGACAGCCCCACCCATGGACTCCCCGAACAGCACCACCCGACGGGCGCCCCTGCCCTGCGCGGCGCGGACCGCGGACTCCACGTCGCGCCACTCGGACGCGCCAAGGTGGATGAACCCGTCGGGAGAAGCCGGGGCCCCGAGGTCGTTGCGGTAGGTGATGTCGAGCACGGGCAGCCCGAAGCGGTGCATCGCGGGGATGGCGTGCAGGGTCGCCTGGCGCCGGCCGTTGCTGCCGTGCACCATGATGGCCCAGGTCGTGGCGGCTGGGTCGGCGGCGGGGATGTACCAGGCGGGGGCGTCGCCGAGTTCGGTGGGCACGGCGATCTCGGTGAAGTCGAGGCCGAGCGAGGTCTTCGGGTCGCCCTGGTAGGTCGACGTCACGCTCACCGGCTGGCCGGTCGGCGGGGCGGTGCCGCTGAGCAGTTCGCGCTCCACGCGCCCCGGCGCCTGGCCGACGATGTCACCGAGCATGGCCGCGCCTCCGTCCCAGACCAGCCCCCACGCGCCGGGGCGGGCGGTGGCGGCGGACGAGGCGAGGACGACGACCTTCCCGCCGCCGGTCATCCGTACGCCGAGGACGCGTTCGGCGTGCTCGCCGCCGGTCGGGTGAACGGGGTCGAGCATGATGCCGCTGCCGTACCAGCCGCCGCCGAGCGTCCCGCCCACCAGGACCACGGCCAGGACGACGACCACCACCAGCACGATCCGCCGCCACCGGGGGCGGCGGACCGTCTCTTCCCCTATGTCTACACCGTAAACAGTCACGTTTACAGCGTATACAAGAATGAGCGATGGCGGCTGGTCACCGGGCGTTGAATCTGGGCCTACCGATCCAGCTCACCGAGCAGATCGAGTCTTCGATCACCGGTGTCACGGCGTCCGGGTCCGAGATCAGGGTGAGGTGGCCACCGCCGGGAAAATCTGCATGATCTACGCGGAGATTGTCCAACCATGACAATCGGCAACAAAGACGCATGTCAGACTCGCACAGAGAGGGAGCGGGCCACCGCCGAAACGGGCCTGTCGTCGCTTGCGCGGGCTCTCGCCAACGAGGAGGACCGATGTCCTCGGACACGAACGGGAACGCTCAGGACTCGGCGGATCTCATACTCGGGAGCGTGCCGGGCGAGCCGGCACTCGGGCGAGGTCCCATCAGCGAGGACCACTTCGAGCGACGCGATTACCACCATCCCGCCGCGGGCTGGGGTGCGGCGCGAAGCGTCGCCGAGGTGATCGCGAAGGCCGGCGAGCCGATCGAAGGGCCACGCGCGATCAGGCGGATGAACCACGAGAACGGCGGGTTCGACTGCCCGGGGTGTGCCTGGCCCGACGACACCAAAGGTCTGCATCTCGACATCTGCGAGAACGGCATCAAGCACGTCATGTGGGAGCTGACCCACAAGCGGACCGACCGGGACTTCTTCGCCGCCCACACCGTCACCAAGCTGGCCGGATGGAGCGACTTCGCACTTGAGGATCAGGGGCGGCTCACCGAGCCCATGCGCTACGACCCGGCGAGCGACCGGTACGTACCGATCTCCTGGGAAGACGCCTTCACCATCGTCGGAGTCGCCCTGAACCGCCTCGAAAGCCCCCACCAGGCCTCGTTCTACACCTCAGGCCGGCTCAGCAACGAGGGCTCGTTCCTCTACTCGCTGTGGGCGAGAGAGTACGGCACCAACAACCTGCCGGACTGCTCGAACATGTGCCACGAGGCGAGCGGGCGCGCGCTGACGGCCTCGATCGGAACGGGCAAGGGCACCGCCGACCTCAAGGACTGGGAGGAGGCCGACGCGATCTTCGTACTCGGCGTCAACGCCGCCACGAACGCGCCGAGAATGCTCACCTACCTCGCCAAGGCACATCGCCGCGGGGCCCGGATCGTGCACATCAACCCGCTCGTGGAGGCCGCGGCCACGCGCACGATCGTGCCACACGAATTCGCGGCCATGGCGAGGTTCAAGTCCACCGAGCTCAGCACCCTGAACGTGCAACCGCGGATCGGCGGCGACCTCGCCCTGCTCAGGGGCGTGGCCAAGGCCGTCTGCGAGCTGGCCGAGACCGATCCCGGCGCGATCGCCTCGGAGTTCGTCGACCGCTACACCACCGGCTTCGAGGACTATCGCGACGCGTGCGCCGCCGCCTCGTGGGCCGAGCTGGAGCGTCAATCGGGGGTGAGCCAGGCGACGATGCGGCAGATCGCGGACGTCTATGTGCAGGCCAAGCGCACGATCATCTGCTGGTGCCTCGGCATCACCCAGCAGGAGCACGGCGTGGACTCGGTCAGAGAGATCGTCAACCTGCTGCTCCTGCGCGGCAACATCGCCCGCGAAGGCTGCGGACCTTCACCGGTGCGGGGGCACAGCAACGTTCAGGGCAACCGCACGTTCGGAATCGACCATCGCCCATCGGAGGCGCTGCTCGACCGGCTGGCGCGGGTATGCGGTATCGACCCGCCACGGCAGCACGGTCTGGACACCGTCGGCACGATCGAGGCGATGCGCCGGGGCGAAGTGAAGGTGTTCGTCGGCATGGGGGGCAACTTCGCTCTCTGCACACCCGACACCGCGACGACCTCCGAGGCGATCCGCCGATGTGAGCTCACGGTCCAGATCAGCACCAAGCTCAACCGCAGTCACGTGGTGCACGGCAGGCAGGCGCTCATCCTGCCCTGCCTGGCACGCTCGGAGAAGGACCACCAGCGTGGCGGCGTGCAAGCCGTCACGGTCGAGGACTCCATGGCGATGGTGCACCTGTCGCTCGGGATGAAGGAGCCCATATCCCCCGATCTGCGATCCGAGCCGGCGATCATCAGCGGCATGGCGCAGGCGAGCCTCCCCGGCAGCCGGACGCCGTGGCAGGAGTACGTCGACGACTACGACCGCATCCGCGACACGATGGCGAAGGTGTTCGACGGGATAGAGGACTTCAATCGCCGCGTACGCAGGCCGCTGGGCTTCCGCATCCGGCAACCGGCGAGGGAGGGCGTGTTCCTCACCCCGTCGGGCCGCGCCGAGTTCGCGGCGGGGCCGGTGCCCGATGTCGTTCCGGCCGACGGCCGCCTGACCTTGAGCACCAAGCGGTCACATGATCAGTTCAACACGACCATCTACTCCAACGACGATCGCTACCGCGGCGTCAAGAACCTGCGCACGGTCGTGTTCATGAACCGGGACGACATGCGCGAGCGCGACCTCGCGGAGTACGACCTGGTCGACATCACCAGCATCGCCAGGGACGGCACTCGCCGCACGGTGTACGGGTATCGCGCGGTCGCGTACGACATCCCCGCAGGCTGCGCGGCGGGATACATGCCGGAGTTGAACGTCCTGTGCCCCATCGGGGACTTCAGCTCGCAGAGCGACCAACCGCTGATGAAACACCTGCTCGTCGAGGTGGTGCGGGGCGTCGGCGCGCCTGCCGTCAACCCCGTGGAAGGGTGACGGCGAGGAAGAAGGTGGCTCCGGCGCACGCGACCAGGCCGGCCACGCCGACGGTGAACGACCATCCGTGGTCTCCGAAGAACGTGAAGCCGACACCGACCAGGAAGGACACAGCGGCGAAGGCCGCGACCGGGCGGATCCGCTTGGCTCCGGACGTGGGACGCGCGGCCGGCGCGTGTCCCCGGGGTTCGGGGGCCGCGTCCAGGTGGCCACGGAGAAAGAGGCCGAACAGCAGAACCAGAGATGGGATGAGGACCACCGCGCCGATGGCGACGCTGACGATCACCGCCATGAGAGTCGCGCGGCCGGCCGCCGCCTGCTCGATCGTGAGCCCGGGAAGGAGAACGGGCCGCTGCGCGACGCCCCATCCGGCCACGATCGCCGCGACGGCGAGCGCGGCCGACAGACGTGCCGGGCCGTAGCGGCGGCCGCGCACCAGCACGAGCGTCGCCAGCCCTGCCGCACCGGACACGATCACCATGACCAGCCCGGCCCCGCGCATGAAACCGGCCCAGAGCGACGGCGCGTCCACACGGACGACCAGCAGCCCGGCCAGTGCCAGCGCGCCGGTCGCGACCCCCGCCCACAGCGCACGCGTCCTGAAGTCGCGCTCCAGCGCGCGCTCGCCGAACCGCACGGCGTCGGCCGCCAGATAGACCGCCGCCAGGTAGGCGGAGGTCGCGACCGCGAGCGTCCCGATCATCAAAGGCGTGGGGTTCAGCCAGCTCGTGACCAGGTCTCCCTTGGCGTTCCCGACAGGTACCCGGCCAGAGGCGATCGCCCCGACGACCGTGCCGAGCGCGAAGGGCGTCAGGATCGAGGAGAGCGCGAAGACGCTCTCGACGGCTCGCGCATCCTGGAGTTGGGGGCGCAGCACGTACGCCGCCCCGCGCAGGATGATGCCGACCGCGGCGACGAAGAGCGGAACGGCGAGCGTCGAGGCGATCGAGCCGAAGGCCACCGGATAGGCGGTCCAGCAGATGACCAGCACGAAGATCAGCCAGACGTGGTTGGCCTCCCACACCGGCCCCATGGCATGCCGGGCATGATCGCGGGTCGCCGCCCGGCTCTCCTGCCCGCCACCGGCCACGAGGGTCCAGAAGCCGGCGCCGAAGTCCGCCCCTGCCAGCACGGTGTAGGCCGCGAGGCCGAGCAGGATGAAGATGATGGGGATCTCAGTCAGCATGACCCGCCTGCCCGTCGGGGTCGAGGTCGAGGTCGAGGCCGGGGTCGAGGGGGACGCGGCTGAGGCGGTGCAGCAGCCATGCCAAGGCGACGGCCAGGCAGAGGTAGACCACCACGAGCGTGCCGTAACCGATCGGGATCCCGCGGGCGCCCGTGACGGCCTGAGAGGTACGCAGCACGTCGTAGACGATCCACGGCTGGCGGCCGACCTCTGTCGTGATCCAGCCGGCGATCAGGGCCACCACGGAGAGCGGGCCGGCCGCTATGACCGCCCGGTAGAACCAGCGCGAAGTGGGCAGTCGTCTGCGCCGGAAGCGTACGTAGAGGTAGATGACGCTCAGCAGCGCGAGCAGCGAGCCGATCCCGACCATGGCCTGGAAGGCGAAACGCACGGTGTTCACCGGCGGCCGGTCGGCGACGGGAACGGTGTCGAGGCCCTGAACGGTCGCGTTCGGATCGTGGAAGGCCAGCAGCGACAGCAGGTCCGGGATCGCGACGCCGTCGACGACCTCGCTGCCGTCGTACCAGCCCAAGAGGTGCAGGGCCGCGCCTGACGTCGTCGGGCCGAGTCCTTCCATGGCGGCGAGTTTCACCGGCTGCAGGCGCGCGACCTCGCGCCCGGCCCAGTCGCCGATGACGGGTTGCAGCGGCGCGGCGACCGCGGCCGCGGCGAGCGCGATCGTCAAGGCCAGCCGCTCGTAACGGCCCCATCGCCCCCGCGATCTGCCCCAGGCGTAGGGTCCGGCGAGCAGAAAACCGGCGACGATGAAGGCGGCGAAGTACATGTGCACCCACTCGTGCCAGAAGAACGGATTGCCGAACAGCGCCCTCCAGGGGTCCGCGGCCACGGCCCGGCCGTCCCGCAGCGTGAAGCCGCTGGGGTGGTTCATCCAGCCGTTGACCGCGATGACGAACAGCGACCCGGTGACACCGGCGATCGCGACGGGAACGCCGCAGAGAAGGTGGAGCCGGGGCGGGAGCCTGTCCCAGCCGTACACGTAGATCGCGATGAAGATGGCCTCGATGAAGAACGAGAACCCTTCCAGCGCGAAGCCGAGCCCGAACACGTTGCCGAAGCTCGCCATGAAGGTCGGCCACAGCAGTCCGAACTCGAAGCTGAGAATCGTCCCCGTGACCACGCCCAGCGCGAACAGGGCGAGCATCACTTTCGACCACCGCTTGGCGAGCACGCGGTAGACGACGTCGCCGGTCCGCAGGTACCTCCACTCGGCGAACAGCACCAGCACGGGGAACGCGATGCCGAAGCAGACCAACGGGATGTGCACGGCGAGCGACAGCGCCTGCATCTGGCGCGCCAGGAAGACGAATTCCTGTTCGGCCGGCGAGATGGGAGTGCCACCGGCGGTGACGAGACAGCCGACCCACGCTGTGATGGACATGAACATCCCAAGGTCATTGGTGATGACGCCGTCGTGCGCAGATCATGGACCGAGTACGCGACTGCGCCAGGCTGCCATCTCACCTCGATCTTTCCGGGCTCCGCCCCAAAGCCCGTTCGAGTCGCGGCAAAGATTGCGGAACAAGGCGGTAAATGCAGTGAATTGATGGGCCGAAATCGGGGAAAGGTTGCGGCGCAGGTTACGGTGAACCCCAATGCTGGAGGAGGGGCGGCATGGCGGAACTCGCGGACGCGCTCCCACAGCCGGTGCTGAGCCCGCTGACCAGAGCGGCGATCTTCATCGTCGCGACGATCGATCCGGATGGCGAACCTGCGGTCCGGGACCTCCTCTCCGACCTGGCGGGTCTGCAGCGGGCCATCGGCTTCCGGGCGCCGGACGACACGCTGAGCTGCGTCGCCGCCATCGGCTCTCATGCCTGGGACCGGCTGTTCGGCGGCCCTCGTCCCGTCGAGCTGCACCCCTTCCGCGAACTGGTCGGAAGCCGGCATCATGCCGTGTCCACCTCCGGTGACCTGCTGTTCCACATCCGGGCCCAGCGCCTCGACCTGTGCTTCGCGCTGGCAATGGAGATCATGAACCGGCTCGACGGCGTGGTGACCGTCCGCGACGAGGTGCACGGGTTCAAATACTTCGACGTACGCGACCTGCTCGGCTTCGTCGACGGGACGGAGAACCCCGTCGGTCCTGACGCGCACGCGGCGGTCCTGATCGGTGACGAGGATCCCGAGTTCGCCGGCGGGAGCTACGTCATCGTGCAGAAGTACCTGCATGACCTGCGCGCGTGGAACGCCCTGCCCGTCGAGGCGCAGGAGAAGGTGATCGGCCGCAGGAAGCTGACCGACATCGAACTGGACGACGCCAGCAAACCGGCCGACTCGCACGTCGCCATGACCACGATCGCCGACGCCGACGGCACCGAGCGCCAGATCCTGCGCGACAACATGCCGTTCGGCGCCGTGGGCCGCGGCGAGTTCGGCACGTACTTCATCGGCTACGCCCGCACCCCCACGGTCACCGAGCGGATGCTGGAGCGGATGTTCCTCGGCGCCCCACCGGCCGGCCACGACCGGATCCTCGACTTCTCTACGGCTGTGACCGGCACGCTCTTCTTCGCCCCGAGCGCCGATTTCCTTCAGGACCTGCCGGCTCCCCCGAACAGCGGGACCACAACCGACGCGGACCCCTCTCCCCGCGACTGACGTCCCAACCACGGCCGACGGATCCCTCTGACTCGAAGAGAGGCACCGCGCGAGGTCGGGCACCCGTCAGCTCCGGCAGGCGGCCTCGGCGACACGGGCCGGCGCCGGGCGCGAGCCGCACTGTTACCGCGCCAGATCAGCCGGCCCAGCTCGCCGGGGCCGAAGCGATGACCAGCCGGTCACGACGGGAGAGTCGCCAACTCCTCACTCGTCAGGACGAGGTCGGCCGCCGCCACCGAGTCGATGATCGTCTCGGGCCTGCTGGCACCGGGGATCGGGATCACCACCGGACTGCGGGCCAGCTCCCACGCCAGGCACACCTGCTGCGCCGAAACCCCGCGCGCCGCGCCCACCTGAGCGAACACCGCGTGCTTGTCCCCCAAGGCGCCCACGTTGCTCATGCCGCCCAACGGCGACCACGGCAGGAACGCGATACCGAGTTCCGCACACACGTCGATCTCCGGCTCGCTGCTGCGGAACCTGGGCGAGTACTCGTTCTGCACGCTGGCCAGCCGGCCCCCGAGGATCTCGTGTGCCAACCTGATCTGAGCGGGATCGGCGTTCGAGATGCCCGCCATCCTGATCTTCCCGGCGTCGAGCAGGGTCTTGAGCGCTCCGATCGTCTCCTCGTACGGCACGGCCGGGTCAGGCCTGTGATGCTGGTACAGCCCGATCGCCTCGACGCCGAGCGCCTTCAGCGAGCGTTCACATGCTTCCACCAGGTAGTCGGGCCTGCCGTCGACGTCCCAACCACCGCGCGGCACGCGGGTGTGCCCGCCCTTGGTGGCCACCAGCACGTCGCCGGTGTCGCCGCCGTAGGTCGCCAGCGCCTTGGCGATCAGCCGCTCGTTGTGCCCGACCTGATCGTGGGAAGGCGTGTAGGCGTCGGCGGTGTCGATCAGCGTGATGCCCATGTCAAGGGCGGCGTGCACTGTCCTGATCGACTGCTCTTCGTCCGGCATGTGCCCAGCGACCGACATCGGCATGGCGCCAAGCCCGATGGAGCTGACATTGGTCTGACCGAGTGTGCGTGTATTCATGCCCGACATCCTGCAAGCTGGAGTCGACTCCAGGTCAAGCCCAGTGGCCACCCGCTCGTCGTGAACGTCTGCCAACACCGTCTGAGATTTCCTGTACTTGCCCAAGCCCGTGTGGGTTGAGTGTTGCGGGTGGCGTAGCGCGACCACAGCCAGTTCCGTACTCAGCAAGGAGGAGTGAGTCCGCCCCATTTCTACGACAGTTCAAGATCTTTCAATCACGCCATCCACTGGCTCTTCTTGGGCTTCGGGAGGTCCGGGTGGTCGAGCAGCCACAGAAGATAGCGCGCCCGTAAGCGGAAGATCTCTACAGGATCGTCGGCCAGCCCGGCCAACAGCGGACGTAGTCGTGCGCCGCCGATCGCCCTGGCCAGCACGGCATATCGCACGTCCTCGCAGCGATGCTCCCGCCGTACGGCCAGGCAAACCAGACCCACGAGTTGATCGATCACCTCGGCCGGCAAATACGGCAAGGCCATGGTCAGGTTCTGCAGAGCGCCACCCTTCAGCCCCCAACTCTTGGCGGCGGACATCCACTCATCTGGATAACGGGACTCCCACTCCAGGTAGAGCAGGAGGTATTTGAGCCCACCCCAATGGGCGTAGGCCGTAACTGGGACGTACTCCCAGAACGCTTCCGGAAGCCTTCTGTCCCGCTCGGCACTCCATCGGGACAGCGCCTCGGCACCTGCCGATCCCTCGTCCTGCCATACCTCGTTGAAATCCTCCAACGCTCGGTCGCGCCGCTCATCCGAAGCCCGCAAACAGCCTCGGGCCCACTCCCTGCGCGCTGGATCGCTGGAGACCAGCTCCAGCGCCCACCCAAGACGCTGATCCCACTCTTCAACAGACTGCACAGCCTCAATATTGACGGAGCTTCCGGCCCCTGGTGCGGAATGCTCGCACCTCCTGCGCAGTGGGAGGCAACGGCGCCCTCTCCCCTGGGATCATCACGGCGCCGCTTCGATGCGAACCCCGGTAGGGCGTGCCGCTCCTGGTCATCGGATGCCGCCCGGTTGCCGCGACGGTGACCTCCGGTGATATCTGTTGCGCTCTCGCGTCAGCGGGTTCGCCGACTTTGCACTGACTCTGGCCAGCCTCTCCGCGGGGCTGATCAGCCGCCGTCCGCCGCCTTTCCCTGCCGCCGACGAATACGGCGGATGCGCTTGCGACCAGCTCCCGGATCGTCGATGCCCCGCCTCACCCGACGCTCGATACGCCCCTGCAAGATCTCACCAAGGGGTGCGTCGCGGAACTTCTTCCAGCGCTTGGGCCGCCTGACGTATAGACGCTCTTCGGCAACTCCGCTCGACTGCTCGTCGGCGGGGCCCCGGGCAGCTTCGAGAATCTGATGATCACGATGGCGGTTGGCCCGATGAGGTATCCGCTTGTTGCGCCGGATGTTCTTGCGCGAGCTCTTGTCATTCTCGCCATAGTCGTTGCGACGATCTTTTGTGTAGCTCAGCCGCTTCTTCTCCTGTGGAGTCTTCCTGCGCTTCCCCAGAGGCGTGTTCCGACCCATGACTCCTCGCTCCGGTCGCTCAATCCGGTGATCAACGGTGACAGGCATCCCATCAGGCCGGCAAGGCGTTATCGCCCACACCCGGCCCGAACGTCCGATGTGCTGCCTGACGATCTCCCCAGAGGCGGCTTCCTCACGCAGGGGCCGCGCATGTGGGTGAGCGTGAAGTCGGCGCGGGGACTTCGCGGTGATGCCGCGGGGTCGGGTTTCAGGGTGTACCAGATCGGGTCGCCGTCGCCCGGGTCGTGCGCGTCTCCGGGTTGCGCGCGTTGAGCTGGTGAACGGGGTCGAGCATGATGCCGCTGCCGTACCAGCCGCCGCCGAGGACTGCGGCGAGCTTTTTTGTCTACACCGTAAACGCTCAAGTTTACACTGTATACAAAGATGAGACGTGACGGCTGTTTCACCCTCGAAAATGTTCGATGGCGGGCAATACGCTCCGGCCGTACGGCCGGTCAGAAGGAGCCGCGCCAGGCTGAGGGCGTGCGTCCGCGGGCGCGTTTGAACGCCACGCTGAACGCGAACGGATCCTGGTAGCCGACCTGGCGGGCCACAGTGGCGACGGTCTGCCGGGTGTCGCGGAGCAGATCGGCCGCGAGGGTCATGCGCCAGTCGGTGAGATAGCCGAGCGGCGGCTGACCGGCCAGGGCGGCGAAGCGCTGGGCGAAGGCGGCGCGGGACATGCCGACCTTGGCGGCCAGTGAGGCGACCGTCCACCGGTGGGCGGGCTCCTCGTGCATGAGCCGCAGCGCCTCGCCGATCGCCGGCTCGGTCAGCGCCCGGTACCAAGCGGGCGGCGTCGCCTCCGGCCTGGTGCACCAGGCCCGCAACGCGATCACGAAGATCAGATCCAAGAGCCGGGCCAGGACCGCGTCCTGGCCCGGCTCGTCGCTAGCGGCCTCCGCGGAGAGCAGATCGAGGGCCACCCGGGTACGCGGCCCCGCGGGCACGACCGCCAGCGGCGGAAGCAGGCCCAGCAGGCGGGAGGCCACGTCGCCGTGCAGCTCGTACGCGCCACGGAGCATGGTGGTGGCCCCGGACAGATCGGCGCCATACGTACGGGGGGCCGGCATCGGGTGGGGCTCCGCCGGTGCGCCGGTGGGGAGATACTTGCGTCCGTCCCGGATCACGAACTGAGGGGTGGTCGCCGGGGCGTCCGAGATCGTGTACCCGCCGGGGGCGGTGATCAAGGCGATGTCACCCGCGGCAAGGCGCGTGGGAGCGGAATCCCCGAGCCGGATCGAGGCATGGCCGCCGAGCGTGGCCGCGACCGTGAGCGGCGGCGCGTCGGCGTACGTCATCCCCCACGGAGGCCGCTGGATCAGCCGCCTGACCAGGGCGTTCTGCGCGCGGGCGCGGTGCAGCAAGTCCGTCAGCACGTCCACACGCTGAGCTTAGACGATCACAAAGGTATTTCAGATGTTCTCCCATGGATCGTCTAGGCGCCGGTGAGGTTGGCTGGACGGCATGACGAAATCCATCGCAGTGTTCGGAACCGGTCCAGGCGTTGGCCAGGCCATCGCCCGCCGATACGGAAAGGAAGGGTACGACGTGGTCCTGGTCGCCCGCCGCCAGGAACCCTTGGACCTGCTCGCCCGGGATCTGTCCGCCGATGGCATCACCGCCCACGTGATCACCGCCGACCTCGACCAGACCAGCGCCGTCCCGGCGCTCGCCGAACAGATCCGCGCGAGCGTCGGGAACCCCACGGCTCTCTATTACGGCCCGGTCCCCACGGACCCGGCCTTCGTTCCCGCCGTCGACCTCACCCCGGAGCTGCTTCAGGACCGTATGCCGATCACGATGTACACGCTCCTGGCCCTGGTCCGGGAGTTCCTCCCCGCCATGGTCGAGCGGCGCGACGGCGCCATCCTCAGCGCCCAGGGGGCCGCCGCCGTCCGGGGCCGACCGAACATGAGCGGCTGGCCCACAGTCCTGGCCGCCCAGCGGAACTACCTTCAGTCGCTCGCGGCCGAGGTCTCCGGCAAGGGCGTCTACGTCGGCATGCTCTACATCGGCGCACGCATCGCGGGCACCCCCTTCGACGCCGATTACCAGCGACGCCGAGCCCAGGGCGAACCCGTGCCCGACATGGCCGCCGCCGACCCCGCCGAGCTGGCCGACATCCTCTGGGACATGCACGCCAAGCGGGATCGGCACGAAACCGTCGTCCCCGTCGGCCTCCTGGATGGATAACACCGAACGTCACCTGGCTGTCCACGATTCATGACCGCCAGGTATGCGGCGGCCCGGTCGTACGCCGCGCCTGCGACCCCCGCTCAGTCGAAGGTCATCCGCTACCCTGACTCGGATTGATCGTTTCCGGGAGAAGGCGCCGTGATGCAGGGATCCGCAGCAGAGGCGCTATCCCTGGAGGCGGCGGCGCTGCGCTTCGGCGCGGTTCTGGCCGCGTCCGGACCGGTGATCCTGACGGCCTTCGGGGTGGGCAGGCAGAGCGTCGGCTGGTTCTGTTCCGCGACGGGCTCCCATCCGGTGGAAGGTCCGTACGCGCTGGAGAATGTGCCGGGAGAGCTGCTGTTCTGGGGCGTTCTCCTGCTGCCGGTCGTCGTGGCCGGCCTTCTCCTGCGCGGGTCTCGTCGGGCCACGCTCACCGCCGTCGCCGCGGTCGGCACCGTACTCGTGTTCGGGCTCGTCACCGCGCTCCTCCTGCCGGGCCCCGACCCATGCACCGGGCAGGAACGCGCGGTCGTCCTGCCCTGGCCCTTGATCGTCTGCTATCCGGTGGCCGCGGGGGCGCTGATCCTGGCGGCTCGGTCACCCCAGCACCGGAGACCGTACAGGATCATCCTGTGGGCGGGGGCCGCAGGCGCGGCGGCGTGGGTGGCGATGTTCCAACGCTGCGTGGCCACATACGACATGCGGGTGGTCAGCGTCACCTTCCTGGAGATTCCGGAGTCGCCCTGGGACGGCCTCGCGTGGTGGTCCGGCGAGGCCGACCGGATCGGTTTACCGGTCGTTCTCGTCGCATTGGCGGCGGCCACGAGAGCCACCACTTCCCCCCGATGGGGACGCTTAAGCGGCACCGCGGCCGCGGCGGCACTTCTCCTCTTCCCGCTGCTCGACGTCGCGATGTACATCAGCCAGGACAGCGGCGACTTCGAGCTGCCTTTCGCCGATTCGGTGCGGTGGCAACTGGTTGTCGCGACCGTCCTCGTCGCGTGGGCCGCTTGGAGCCCCCGGGTGCGGATCTCCTGGGCCGGGATTGGCCGCCTGGCGCGAAGCATGATCCGCGGCCAGTCGAAAGGCATGATTTCCGGACGGGCAAAGAATCTCGCCGTCGCAGTTGCGATCGCGGCCGCCAGCGTCTGGCTGGTCGTCTCGTCCTTCACCCCGACGCGGTAGGAGGGCCTCGATTCGGGAAACGCGTCCCCCAGGCGCGGGTGCTGACCGGCGGTCATGCCGTGCACGCTGCACAAGTGCGGCCTGCCATCCCTGCCGCGCTCACCCGACCAAACCGACCTGTGTCTGCGCAACCTGAGGCACAGGGCTGAACGCACATTGAGCGCCTGCTCGCTAGTAGAGCCACTTCTCGCGGTGGCGATGCCTCGTAGGCTCCGGCTCATCGCCCCGTAGCAGAACCAGCCGGACGCGCTGTCGGGCCTTCCGCTCTGCGATGCCCTTGTAGGAACCGCCCATGTCGTGTCTGTAGCGGCGGCCGTCCTGCTTCTGGACGCGCAGCGGCATCGTGTTGTCCGTCCGGCTCACACGGGGATTTTGGCAGCCGCTCAGGTACGGCCGCCACGAGCGGTCAGCAGTGATGCCGCGCGCGTTGGGCTGCCGGGACCGTTCTCAGGGAGTTCACAGGTGGAGTTTGTAGCACTTTCGACTGAGATTGATGAGCATGGGGTGATGGAGCGCGTGCCGCAGGAGGCTGGTGCGGCCACGGCTCAGGGAGCCATGGCCGGGAGGGCTCGGCGGTTTGTCGTCGGGGGCGGCGCACTTGTCGTCGTGGCGGTGCTGGCGTACTGGCTGGGAAGCGGCGGTGGGAACGGCGAAGCGGCCGCGCCCAGGCCGAGCGCCACGCCGACGCCCAGTGCGACGCTCACGGTGCCCGACGTCTACAAGAGGGTCGGGCCGTCGGTGGCGGTCATCCAGGCCGGGAAGTCGCTCGGAACCGGGGTGATCGCGGCCGAGGACGGGACGGTTCTGACGGCGTACCACGTCGTCAAAAGCGTCGTCAAAGGCACCGTGGGCGCCACCGTGACGTTCGCTGACGGCACCAGGACGAAGGCCGTTGTCGTGTCGTCGAACCCCAAGCGCGACGTCGCGACCCTCAAGCCGGCGAAGCTGCCGGAGATCGTCGTCCCGGCGACGCTCGGCGGCGCCGTGGCCGTGGGCGCGCCCGTCGTGGCGATCGGCAATCCGCTGGGCCTGACCTACAGCGTCTCCACCGGCGTGGTGTCGGGCCTGAACCGGACCACCAAAGACGGCGACCTGGGCGGGCTCATCCAGTTCGACGCCTCCGTCAACCCGGGCAGCTCCGGCGGTCCCCTTCTGGACGCTCGCGGCCTGGTCATCGGGATCGTTGTCTCGATCGCCGACCCGGGAGGCGACGAGGCGTTCGCCGGCATCGCGTTCGCGGTGCCGATCGGCGCGGCCTTGGGCAGCGAAGGCGACGGCCCGGGCGGGCCCAAGATCTGACCGAAGCGCCACCACGACTTCAAGCGTCACGACCGAAGCGTCACGAGAAGGAACGCCATATGACCTCGACCAAGTCCCCCGAGTCGGCCCATCCGCTCGAACATGTGCTGTTCGAGGTCAAACGTACGATCGTCGGCCAGGACGTCCTGTTGGAGCGCATGGCCGTCGCGCTGATCGCCGACGGCCATCTGCTCGTCGAGGGTGTGCCGGGCCTGGCCAAGACGCTCGCGGTGCGGTCGCTGGCCGCCGCGATCGCCGGGAGTTTCCAGCGCGTGCAGTTCACCCCCGACCTGGTGCCCGCCGACCTCGTGGGCACGCGGGTCTACCACCAGCACTCCGGGGAGTTCCGGACCGAGCTCGGCCCGGTGTTCGCGAACCTGCTGCTGGCCGACGAGATCAACCGCGCCCCTGCCAAGGTGCAGAGCGCCCTGCTGGAAGTGATGCAGGAGCATCAGGTGACGATCGGCCGTGAGACGTTCCGGGTGCCCGAGCCGTTCCTGGTCATGGCGACGGAGAACCCGATCGAGTCGGAGGGCACCTACCCGCTGCCGGAAGCGCAGGTCGACCGTTTCATGATGAAGGTGATCGTCGACTATCCGACGCAGGCCGAAGAGCAGGCGATCGTCGACCGGGCGCTGCGTCCGCCGGAGCCGCCGCAGCCGATGGTGACGGCCGAGGACCTGATCGCGATGCGGGCCCGCGCTCAGGAGGTGTACGTCGATCCGTCGATCGTCGACTACGCGGTACGGCTGGTCTCCGTGACGCGTTCCCCCGCGACGGCCGGGCTCGGCGAGCTGGAGCGGTACGTCACCTACGGGGCGAGCCCGCGGGCGTCCATCGCGCTCGTCACGGGCGCCCGGGCGCTGGCGTTCCTGCGCGGCCGCGACTACGTCCTGCCGAACGACCTGTCCGAGCTCGCGCTCGACGTGCTGCGCCACCGCCTCGTGCTGTCCTTCGAGGCCCTCGCGGACGACGTCGACGCCGACACGATCATCACCAGGGTACTCGGGGCCGTCCGGGCACCCGCCGTCGTCCTGCAGAACCGCTGAGCCATGACCACCGCCCCCGAGAGGCTCCTGCTCCGCCTGGAGTGGAAGGTCGTCCGCAGGCTCGACGGCCGGCTCCAGGGCGCCCATCGTACGGCGCACCGCGGTTCCGGGATCGACTTCACCGGGTTGCGCGCCTACGGCGACGGCGACGACGCCCGGCACATCGACTGGAACGTGACCGCACGGCTGAACGAGCCGCACCTGCGGGTGTTCACCGAGGACCGCGAGCTGACGGTGTGGCTCGTGCTCGACCGATCGGCGTCGATGGCGGCCGGCCGGCCGGGGCGCGGCAAGCACGACGTGCTCGCCGAGCTCGCGCTCGTCCTGGCTCGGCTGTTCGGCCGGGGCGGCAACCGCGTCGGCGCCCTGCTGTTCGACACCGGGATGCTGCGCGTCGTGCCGCCCGGCACGTCCCGGCGGCACGCGCTGCGGATCGGCGCCGAGCTGCGACGCACCGCCGAGACGCGCGGCGGTGCCACCACGGACCTGGCGGAGATGCTCGATGCGGCCGGACGGCTCGCCCGCCGCCGCGCACTCATCGTCGTGCTGTCGGACTTCATCGGCGACGGCGACTGGGAGCGCTCGCTCCAGCGCCTTGCCCGGCGGCACGAGGTGGTCGCCCTGCGGATCGTGGACACGGCCGACGACGTGCTGCCCGAAGCCGGGTTGATCGTGGTCGAGGACGCCGAGACCGGCGAGCAGCTCGTCGTCGACTCCGCCGACCCGCTGTTGCGGGTCCGCTTCCGTGAGGCCGTCGACGCCCGCGACGACCGGCTCGCGGCGGGCATGCGCCGGGCCGGGGTGCCCGTCCACCGCATCGACACCGACCGCGATCTGGCCGAGGCGCTCGTCGAAGTCGTCGCCCGTACCCGGGACCGGTCGTCATGACCGAGTTCGTCGCCCGTACCTGGGACCGGTCGCCATGACTCTGTCCTCCCCGCTGCTGCTGGCCGTCGGACTGCTCGTCACGGCGGCGCTCGCCTGGGCGACCGTCGTCTCGGCGCGCCGCCGGACGGCGGCGCTCGCCACGGCCGGCGTCGCTGTTCCGGGCGGTCGCCGGGGGTTCCTCGGAATCGGCCTGACGATCGCCGGCGTCGCCGTACTCGCGATCGCCACCGCCGGACCGGCGGCCGTGCTGCCGGTCCTGCGGACCGGGGGCACCGTCATCCTCGCCATCGACGTCTCCAACAGCATGGGCGCCGACGACGTCGCGCCCACCCGGCTGGCGGCCGCGCAGCGGGCGGCCCGCGCGTTCGTGGCGGCGCAGCCCGACAGCGTCGACATCGGAGTCGTCGCGTTCGAACAGGGCGCGTTCACCACCGCACGGCCCGACGCCGACCACTCCATCGCGCTCAAGGCCATCGACCGGTTGAAGATCGCCGGCGGCACCTCGCTGGGGACGGCCATCACGGCCTCGCTGACCGCGATCACCGGCAAGCCGGTGGCCATCGGCCGCGACGGCACCGCGCCCGACATCGGCTACTGGCCGTCGGCGACGATCGTGATGCTCTCCGACGGCCAGAACCAGGGCGCGAACGTCGAACAAGCCGCGACCGTGGCCCAGAAGGCGGGCGTACACATCCACACCGTCGGCGTCGGCACCACAGCCGGGGCGACGGTGAAGGTCGACGGCTACCTCCTGCAGACCTCGCTCGAGGAGGACACCCTCACCTCGATCGCGCGGACCACCGGCGGCGCCTACCACCCCGCCGCCGACGCCGCGCGCCTCGACGGGATCGCCGACACGATCGATCTGCGGCTCACCGTCTCCGACGAGCCACTGCCCCTCGCCGGCGGGCTGATCGGTCTCGCCCTCGCGCTGCTCACCGGAGGAGCGGCGCTCACCGTGCTCCGGTCTGGACGGGTGATCTGAATGTCATTCTCATGGCCGTGGGCGCTGCTGTCGGTCTTGGTCATCCCGCTGATCTTCGCCATCCGCGAGTGGGCACGGCGTCGCCGCCGCCGGGCCGCCGTGCGCGTCACCTCGATCGCGCTCGTACGGAGCGCCCTGCCCGGCCGTACGCGCTGGACCCGGAAGATCCCCCCGGCACTGTTCATCGCCGGGCTCACCCTGCTCGCGGTCGGCGCCGCGCGACCGCAGGCCTCGGTGCCGGTTCCGCAGACGTCGGCGACGATCCTGCTCGCGCTCGACACCTCCCGCTCCATGTGTTCCACGGACGTCGACCCCAACCGCATCACCGCCGCGAAGAAGGCGGCCGCGGACTTCATCGAGTCGCAGCGGGGCGGGCCGCGCATCGGCCTGGTCACCTTCGCGGGCACCGCGGGTCTGCTCGTCCCTCCCACCGACGACACCGACTCGCTGATCAAGGCGCTGGACAACCTCACCGTGTCCCAAGGCACCGCGATCGGGCAGGCCATGCTCGCCTCGATCGACGCGATCGCGGACGTCGACCCGTCGGTCGCCCCCACCGGGGCGAACCCCGGCGACGGTGGCGGAGGCGGGTACGCCGCGGCCGCGATCATCGTGCTCACCGACGGCGCCAACACCCAGGGCGTCGAACCGAAGATCGCCGCCCAGGAGGCGGCCCTGCGCCGCGTCCGGGTCTTCCCCATCGGCTTCGGCACCACGAACCCCGCCCGGAGTGTCTGCGACAACTCACAGGTCGACGGCGGCTGGGGCGGCGGCGGCTTCGGTGGCCGCGGCGGCTTCAACCGGGGCCGCAACCTCCTTACCATCGACGAGCCCGCACTCAAAGAGATCGCCCAGACCACCGGCGGCTCCTACCACCGCGCCGAGAACGCCGACCAGCTCCAAAGCGCCCTCGACGCCCTGCCCGGCAGCTTCACCGTCATCCGCCAGCGGGTGGACACAGCCGCCGCCTTCGCCGCCGGCGGCGGCATCCTCATTGTCGCGGCCCTGTCTCTGTCTCTCTGGTGGAACCGACCCCGGATCCCGACCCGCTGACGGTAGCTGTAGCCGGAACGTCTCAGCGGTCCCCGGCCGGTTCGCGGCCGTCCACGTCCGCTGGCCGCGGCGCGGACCGGGGCGGCGTAGGCGGCCTTGACAACCTCGGGCCAGCTCAGATGCTCAGCTCGCAACGCCGCCTGGAGCGCGGCGACCTTGCTCGCGAGATTGCGACGACGCGCCCGCTTGAGCACCGCGCCGATTTGCGCGATCGTCAGCTTCGCGGCCGAGGCTGGGTCCGGCGCCTGACTCAATAGTTCCAGCGCGTCGGCAGCGCTCAGGTCGTCGAACGCCTCCAACGCGGCGGGGAAGTACTCGCGCAGCGCATGCCGCAGCCGCTGGGTGTGTCGGGTGCGCTCCCAGATCAGCATCCCATGTGCGTGGGTGACCACCTTGATCGCCATGGCTTGGGCGCTGTCGCCGGCCACGGTGCGCAACTGGTGAGAATCGGTGCGGACCATATCGGCCAGCACGTGAGCATCGCTGGCGTCGCTTTTGGCGCCCGACACCGTATGCCGCTCGCGGTAACGCGAGGCCTGCAGCGGGTTGATCGCGAACACACGGTAACCTGCCGCGATCAGCGCCTGCACCCACGGGCTCCGGTCGGTCTCGATCCCGATCAGCACCTGGACGGGAGCGTCCTGGTCGAGGTACTCGGCGAGCATTGCGTGCAGGCGGGTCATGCCCGCCACACCCTCCGGCAGTCGGGCCTTGGCCAGCCGGCGGCCCGAGGCGTCCATCACCTCGATGCCATGGTGATCTTCGGCCCAGCCGTCTCCGACAAACGGCAAATGCTTCTCCCTCCTCGGCTGTCGCTCCTTGACGGCAGCCGTTCGGGAGAGCCATCAGCAACCTAATGAATCAGTGCTCACGCCCAGATGGCGGGCGCGACATCCCATCAGCGATCAACTCACCCGGTCACCGGCCCAATGCCGTTTAGTTAGCGATCTTGCTGGTAGCGTCGATCGATGATCTTGGCGGGTGAGTTAGGCGGTCCGGGTCGGTTGACGGATCTGGTGGCGGTCGGCGCGTTGACATCGCTGATCCCTCGCCAGGCCCTGGACGCGGCCATCGCCGCACACGAATGCCGGGAGCGGCGGGTCCGTAAGCTGCCCGCGCACGTGGTCGTCTATCTCCTGATCGCGCTGTGCCTGTTTCCTGACGATGACTACGAGGAAGTCGCCGAGAAGCTGACCGGGATGCTCGCGTTCGCGCCGGGCTCGCAGTGGGAGCCGCCGACGCGAGGTGCGGTGACCCAGGCCCGGCAGCGGTTGGGCGCCGGGCCGGTCAAGGAGGTGTTCGAGCGTGTGGCCCGCCCAGCCGCCTCCCCGACGACGACGGGCGCCTGGCTCAACTGCTGGCGGCTGATGGCGATCGACGGATTCGTGCTCGACCTGCCCGACACCCCGGCAAACCTCGAAGACTTCCCCAAGGACAGCGCGGGCGGGTATGAAACCGCATTCGCGCAGGCCCGCGTCGTGGCCATCAGCGAGTGCGCCAGTCACGCGATCGTCGCGGCGGATGTGGGCTCTTCGAACTTGAACGGGGTTTGAGGTTCCGCGGAGTGCAGGGGGCTTGAGAGAGCTCGTGGCTCTCGGTGATCCTTCTTGTTGTCGAAGCAAGAAGATCACAGCAGAGAAGCCACGAGCATGG
>NZ_JAHFZZ010000035.1 GCF_018603905.1 Nonomuraea sp. NEAU-A123 | reverse complement strand
GGATGGCCAGACACCCCTTCGGGAAAGCCGCCCGCGCGATACGCGCAGTGGCCGCCGGAACCGCAGGAACAGGTCTGGGACGCAACGACATGGCGAACCCCCTTCGATCCGCCGCGGCCCACACCCATCTTGCGCCTCAAACCCGTGATCAACCAGCCGAATCGGCCAACAGAGTCCTGGAGGCCCTCAGCCACGAACGGCGGGTGGCGGCCAACCCGGCCGTGCCGTAAAGGAAAGAAAGGCCCGAACCGAAGCCACGCACGGCGAGCACACACGACAGGGCACGTACGGCGGGCAGCCACGGGCACGGTCGGCGGGCACGCCAGCACGATGGCCCCGAAAGCGAACGCGGACGGCAGACGCGGGTGGCGCGCACAGACAACGCGCACAGACAACGGACGCGGACAACAGACGCGGACAACGGACGTGAGCGGCGGACATGGACGGCGCACATGGACGGCGCACATGGACGACCGACGTGGACGGCAGAGGTGGACAGCAGAGGTGGACGGCGGCTCGGGTGGTGCTGGGTGGGGTCGTCGGCTTTAAGCTGGCGGGAAATACAAGCGCTTGCTCAAATGAGAAGACGAGGGAGAGGCCCGTGCGGCGGTTCAGGTTTGGGGCGGTGGTGCGGCAGGCGGAGTCGGGCAAGGCGTGGGCGGACAAGGCCAGGCGGCTGGAGGGCGCCGGGTTCGATGTGCTGCTCGTGCCCGACCACCTGGTCGGGCCGCGATTCGCCCCCGTGGCGGCGCTGGCCGCCGCCGCGAGTGCCACGACGCGTCTGCGGATGGGGACCCTCGTGTTCGCGAACGACTTCCGGCATCCGGCCGTGCTGGCCAAGGAGACGGCGACCCTCGACGTGCTGTCCGACGGGCGGCTCGACGTCGGGCTCGGGACCGGCTGGATGGCGGACGACTACCAGCAGGCCGGTCTGCGGTTCGAGTCGCCCGGGGTGCGGGTGGAGCGGCTGAGTGAGGCCGTGGCCGTGCTCAAGGGGCTGTGGGGTGACGGGCCGTTCAGCTTCGACGGGGCGCACTACCAGATCCGGGCGCTCGACCAGCAGCCCAAGCCCGTGCAGCGGCCGCATCCGCGACTGCTGCTCGGCGGGGGCGGGCCGCGGATGCTGCGACTGGCCGCGCGGGAGGCCGACGTGGTGAACCTGGGGATGCGGGTACGCGCCGACGGCTCCGGCCCCGACGGGAGCGACGGCGGGCGGCAGGCGTTCATGGACAAGCTCCAGACGGTGCGCACGGCCGCCGGCGACCGCTACGACCGGCTGGAACTGGGCACGAGCGTGGTCCAGGTGGGCGTGCGCAAGCCGGAGGAGACCTGGAGCGCCGCCGACACCTCACAACTGGACGAGACGCCCCAGGTGCTCCTCGGAACCCATCGCGACATAGTCGACAAGCTCCGCCACTGGCGGGATGAGCACGATATTTCGTATTTCGTGGTGCACCACGAGCGCGACCTCGACGCCTTCACCCCGATCGTCGAGGAACTCGCTACGGGATGAGGATCACCTTGCCCATGGTGTTCCTGCTCTCCAGGGCCGCGTGGGCGGCGGCGGCCTCCGTCAGCGGGAAGGACTGGACCGCGGGCGTGAGCTCGCCGTTCGCCGCCGCCTCCAGGGCCTGGTCGCGCAGGTCGGTGACGCCACCCTCGCGGCCGAGCAGGTGGCCGATGGCGTTGTACGAGGTCACACCGCGGGCCTTCAGCTCGGCCTCCTCAGGGTGGAACCACTCCCCCGACGCCTGCCCGAACACGACCTGCCGCCCACCCTCGCCGAGGAGTTCGAACGCACCCCTGCCGAGCTTGCCGCCCACCCCGTCGAAGACGATCGTGACGTCGCCGATCGACTCCCGCACCACGTCGGTCCAGTCGGGCGCGTCGTAGTCGACCGCCAGATCGGCGCCCAGCGAGCGGACCCGGGCCGCCTTCGCGGGGCCGCCCGCCGCACCGACGACCGTCGCGCCCACCCGGCGGGCGTGCTGGACGAGCAGGGTGCCGATCCCGCCGGCGGCGGCCATGACCAGCACCACGTCCGAGGCGGTCACGGGTGCGACCTCCAGCACCCCCAGCGTGGTGGCGCCGGTCGTGTGCATGGCGACCGCCGCACCGTACTCCAAGTGGTCCGGAAGCATCACGACACCGGCGGCGGGCGCGACGGCGAGGGACGCGTAGCCGCCCGATGTCACGTCGGCGGTCACCACGCGGCTGCCCAGCAGGCCGGGGTCGACGCCGTCACCCACCGACTCCACCACTCCCGCCACCTCGTGACCGAACGTCGTGGGCAGCTCGGGCACGGGGTGCGGGCCGACGGGGATGCCCCGCCTGAACAGCGTCTCGATGAAGTGCACACCAATGGCGTGTGCGGTGATGCGGACCTCGCCGGGGCCTGGGGTGGGGTCGGGAACGGACTCGTAGCGGAGGTTCTCGGCGGGACCGAAGGAATGGAGCCTTATCGCGTGCATGTTCCGAGCCTGCTACCTGAACCACGGTTGAGGTCAACCGTGCCGGATGATGGGAGGCATGGATGAGATGGTGTTGCTCAGGCACGGCGCAACAGAGTGGAGCACTGCGGGCAAGCACACCGGCCGCACCGACGTGCCGTTGACGCCCGGCGGCGAGGAGCAGGCGCGGGCGCTGGCGCCGCTGGTCAAGGAGGTGCCGTTCGATCTGGTGCTGGTCTCCCCCGCCCAGCGGGCCCGCCGTACGGCGGAGCTGGCCGGGCTGGAGGCGTACGAGGTGGACGCGGATCTGTGGGAGTGGGACTACGGCGGCTACGAGGGCATCACCACGCCGGAGATCCGGGAGACCCATCCGGGCTGGTACCTGTGGCGTGACGGCGTGATCCCCGGCGACGCCGAGCACCCCGGGGAGAGCGCGGCCGACGTCGGAGCCCGGGCCGACCGGGTGATCACCAGGGCGAAGGCGGCCGAGGGACGGGTGGCACTGGTGGCGCACGGGCACTTCCTGCGCGTGCTGGCGGCCCGCTGGCTGGGCCTGCCGCCCGCCGACGGCCGCCTGCTCAAGCTCGACACCGGCACCTACTCACGGCTCGGCTTCGAACACGCCGAGCCCGTGGTGACAACCTGGAACGCCCCGGTCACCTGACCCAGCACATATGCGCCGGTCAGCCGACCTCAGCCCGTACGGCCGACGCGTGCAGCGCCTTGCTCACCAGCCAGCCGCGCAGCGAGCCGTACCGGGGCTCGTACGACAGCGGCTGTTCCCACAGCGCGACGAACACGTCCTGGGTGATCTCCTCGGCGAACGCCCGGCTCCCCGTGATCTTGACCGCCACCCCGTACACGAAGGGGCTGTGCTCGTCGTAGGCGGCGGCGAGCGCGTCGAGGTCGCCCGCCACCAGCCGGGCGTGCAGGTCCAGGTCGGCGGCCATCAGTCACACCCCAGCGTGGCCGCGGCCCGCATCAGCTCGCGGGCGAGCGCGGGATCCCCCTCGGCCGCGTACGGGAAGGAGCCCGGCGGCCACCGGTTGGCCAGCAGCTTGCAGAAGTGGACCGCGTCCGCCGACACCAGCACGGCGACGCGGTCCGGCGTCGGCGAGAGCGGGACCGTCCATGTGCCACCGCCGGCGCCCGTCAGCACGACGGTGGCGGCCACGTCGCGGCGCGGCCCTTTGACGGCCCTGGGCAGCATGGCCAGCCCGAACTCGGCGATCATGCGCACGTGCTCGTCGTCCGGGGGCGCCGAGGACCTGGCGGTGGCGCTCCTGATGTCGTCGGCGTGCGTCCAGGTCTCGAACGTCCGCTGGATCATCGCGTGCCGCAGCGGCCCGCGCGCCGGGCGGTCACCCGTCCCCGCCAGCTCCACTTCGACGCCGAGCAGCAGGCCGGGGCTGCCGGAGACGCGTTCGAGCAGGGATCCGGCCTGCTCGCGCCAGCGCCGGTGGACCGGCAGGGCGGCGACGGCCGGTACGCCCATGAAGGCCGCGACCCTGGCGTCGTTGGCGGCCAGGTGCTCGACCATGCCGCGTACGGTGCCGTGCCTGGCCAGGGGCGCCTCCCACTGCGCCACGCTCAGCTCGCCCAGCAGTTCGTCCATGAGCGCCACCTGCTGGGCATAGGGGACGGCCACGGCCGCGACGGCGGTCTCGGCGGGGCTGCGTCGCAGCCGCGCCTTGGACAGCATCGCGTCGCGCAGTCTGGGGGGTGGGGCGATCGCCTCGCCCGGGGCGTCGAGGAGCGCGATGGCCGCGCTGCAGTCCGGACACGAGGCGACGTGGTCGTCGGAGCCCTGCCCGTTATAGAGGTACGAGTCCGTCATGGCTACCTCCGCAGCCTGACGCTAACCCGATGCGCCTCCGGGCGCCAGACGGCTGCCGGGGAACGGGGACAGGAGGGTTTCGCGCCACGGCCCGTCGAGGAAGTCGCGGGCCCGCCTGGCCCAGTCGAGCAGGCGCGGGTCGGGCGGCACCTCGTCGTCGAGGCCGAGGGCGGCGTCACGGGCTCGCTGCGTGCTCAGGTGGTCGTCGAGCGACACGCCCCAGACCGTGACGGCCTCGGTGTCGCAGAACAGGACCTCGTACAGGCCGACCAGGTGGTGGCCGTGCTCGGCCAGCAGCGGGGCGCGTTCGGTGCGGACCGCCTCCAGGTAGTCGAGGGCGGCGCCGGGTCGTACGCGGGCGCTCTCGAACACGTAGAACTCGGCGGTGTCCACCTCGCTCAGGTCCGGGCAGCCCGGCACGGCGCCGAGCGGGCGGGAGAACGCGGAGAAGCGCAGGTCGTCGATGTCGGAGAGGAACAGGCGGTCGTCCACCCCCCGGTAGATCTCCATCATCTGGCGCCAGCCGCCGTCCCAGCCGCCGTGGCAGTCCCACAGCGTGACCGCCTTGAACTGCGGGTGGCCGGTGATGCCCACCGCGTAGAAGGCGCCGGCCAGGTCGATCTCGCGGGATCTGATGGACATGCCGGAGGTCAGTGTGGGCGCCTGGCGGGCCTCGTCCTCGCGCTTGTAGCGGGTCAGCCAGGTCAGGTACTCCATCGGCCGGCGCGAGTTCATCGGCCGGAAGTCGACCTCTTCGAGAAGGTAGATCCCACGCCGCATCCAGGGCTCCTTTGACCAAGCGATTGCTCGGCCCTCACCCTAGCTGATCAAGCGACCGCTTGGGTAGGCTGCGGCCCCCTCCCCGTCAGCCACTCCAGCACCCTGCGGTGCCCGGAGGCGGCATCCTCGAAATGCCCCCAGTGCCAGTAACGCGGCTGGTCACGGACGCCCGTGACCCAGGTGCGATAGGAGACGACGCCGCCGGAGGCCGCTGGCGCGACGCCGTAGGTGCGTATCACGACCTTGCCGCCGGGTGCGAAGAGCACGTCGTCGGCGATCGGATAGAGAGTCATCTGGTCGAGCATGTCCCGATCATGGAGGTCTGAGGAGGCAGGGCGGTTACGCCTCCGGCGCGCCCCCGTTAAGGAGCCGCGCCGGAGGTTAACAGCCTGTTACACCAGCAGGCCGTCGAACTCCCCATCCTTCACTCCGAGCACGAGGGCCCGGATCTCGTCGCGGGTGTAGATCAGGGCCGGGCCATCGGGGAAGCGTGAGTTTCGCACCGCCACCCCGCCGTCGGGGAGCTTCGCGAGTTCGACGCAGTTCCCCTGTGAGTTGCTGTAGCGGCTCTTGCGCCAGGCGACCTGCTTGAGGTCGGCCGCGGGCATGCCGTTATAGGTCTGCTTCATCTACATCTTTCTGAGAAGACCGCCGATGAGCTCGACTGTGCCCCCTGGCGTGGTGCTCTCCACGCATAACTGCTCCATAGCCGTGAGATATGGATCGATGTCCTCACGCTTGTCCAGGTACAGGGCACCCCAGAGCTGCTCGACATAGACAACGTCCGACAAGTCGGACTCGGGAAATCGCAAGATGCTGAAAGCGCCACCTTCAGCGGCATGCATGCCGTATCTGAAGGGCATCACCTGAATGGTGATGTTGGGAAGGGCGGCGACTTCCAGCAGATGCTGAAGCTGCTCGGACATGACCTCCCGCCCACCGATGGTCCTCTTGAGGGTCGCTTCGTCGATGACCGCCCACAGTCGCGGGCCGTCCTTCTGCGTGAAGCGCTCTTGTCGCTGCATGCGCAGATGCACGCGGCGCTCGATCTGCCCAGGGGTCTCATCGGGGTTGCCGAGTCGGTATACCGCGCGCGCGTACGCAGCCGTCTGCAACAGGCCAGGCACGAACTGCACCTCATAGGTACGGATCACGCTGGCTGCTTCCTCTAACCCCACGTACGTGGTGAACCACGCGGGCAGAACGGCTGAATACTTGTGCCACCACCCGGGGGTGTTGGCTTCGCGGACCATCTCCAGCAGAGCACGGCGCTCGGCGTCGTCGACGACGCCGTACAGGGTGAGCAGGTCCTCCACATCGCGTGTCTTGAATCCGACGCGACCGAGTTCCATACGGCTGATCTTGGACTCGGACGCCCGGATGTGGAATCCGGCCTGGTCGCGGGTGAGCTCGCTGGCTTCACGCAGCCGCCGCAAACTGGCGCCAAGCATGATGCGCCGAACGGTCGAACCTGAACCGGGCGGATCGAGGGACACGTGCTGCTCCTTGGTCGTTTCCTTAGCACACAGTCTGTCACTCCACGGCCGAAAGATCATATGCCGCGGACAAGATCCCCTTTCCCACCGATTGACCTTTTGAGGCAAAGGTAGCGGTTGCACGGGGTGTCTGCACGTGCATTCGCTCTTGCACCTGCACGAGAGTTTGCTCCAGAATGATCAATGTGCAATCCACCACGGTGACGCAGGGCCAGTGGACCACGTTCGACTGGTGGCCCCCGGTCGGGTGGTGGCCGGAGGCCGCGCGTGACCTGCTGGTTCCAGGGCCGGCCATGAGCGCCACGTTCGTGCTCCCGCCCACGCCGTCCTCGATCCACTCCGTCCGCAGCTACACCAACGGCACCCTGACGGCATGGGGGCTCGGCGAGCTGGTCGAGAACATGGAACTGGTGGTCTCCGAGTTGGCGACCAACGCGCTGCGGCACGGGTTACGCCTGGCCGAGGGCCGTTGCCAGCGCCCGGTCCACATGTCCCTGGTGCGCCGCGGCCCCCTGGTTACCAGCGCCTTCACCGATCCAGGCTCATCGGTGCCCACGCTGAGATACCCTGGCCCTCTCGACACCGGCGGCCTCGGACTCCACATCGTCGAATCGCTCAGCCATCGATGGGGCTGGTCCGCACTCGCACCCCACGGGAAGATCGTCTGGGCAGTCCTCTCCTGACCGGGGGTGATCTGCATTACCGTGGATGCTCATGGCTCACGGTGAGTCCCTGCGTGCGACCCCATGAGAGTGCTGACAGATGGATGATCACCTGCTCGGCTGGCTACGAACACTTGACGAAGACAGGCTGGGACGCATCCTGGCGACCCGGCCCGACGCCATCGCGGCGCCCTGGCCGCGGCGGCTCGACACTCTGGCCCAACGGCTCGGCAACGGATTCGCCGTGATGGAGGCCCTGCGCGGCCTGCCTCTTCCCTGCCTTGAGCTGGCTCAGGCGTGCCTGGTCGTCCGGCACGCCACTCCCGAACGGCTGGCGGCCTTCCTCGGCGTGCCGGCCGCGGAGATGACCCCCTGGCTCGACCTCCTCCATGATCACGCGCTGGCCTGGCCCGACAGCGAGGGCGTCATCCGCCTGGCCGAG
Organism: Nonomuraea sp. NEAU-A123; assembly: GCF_018603905.1. Classification (GTDB taxonomy): domain Bacteria; phylum Actinomycetota; class Actinomycetes; order Streptosporangiales; family Streptosporangiaceae; genus Nonomuraea. Next base: position 94,662 of record NZ_JAHFZZ010000035.1, on the reverse strand, counting down.
GCCGTGTCCCGGTGGTGGACCGCGCCGCTCGGCCTGGGCGAGCCGCTCGACCACTACCTCAACTCCTGGACGATCAGCGCCGACACGCTGCGCTCGCTCGCCCGCAACCTGGGGCTCCCGCCCCACGGCAACAAGCGCCGCACGATCAGCCGGGCGAGCGAGGTGCTCAGCGACCGCGCGGGGCTCGACGCGTTGCTGCGCCACGCCCCCGAGGGCACGGTCAAGCTGCTCGACGGCTTCGCCTGGGACGGCCCGGTACGCGACGTCGACGGCGGCCGGTTCGTCATCCCCGGCACGCCGGAGAAGTGGTCCGCCGACCACGGGCTCCTCTACCGGCCGAGCTGGCACGTCGCCGAGATGCCGCGCGAGGTGGCGCTCGGCCTGCGCGGGCCCGGCTACCACCCGCCGTTCACCCCCGAGCCGCCCGAGGTGGTCACGATCCCGATCGACCCGGAAGAGGTCGATCACCTGATGACGCTGGCCGCTCCGCACGTGGTCGAACGGTGCGCGGCACTGCTCGACAACACCTCCAAGGCGCCGCTGCCGCTGCTGAAGACCGGCGGCGTGGGCGTGCGCGAGGTACGCAGGGTGGCCAAGGAGACCGGCTGCGACGAGGACGAGACCCGCCTGCTGCTGGAGGTCTGCGCCGTGGCCAGGCTGCTGGCCTGGGACGAGTCGTCCGGCGGCATGATCCCCACCGAGCGGTTCGACCGCTGGCGGCTCGACGAGGGCTCGGCCAGGCTGCGGGTGCTGCTGTCGGCCTGGTGGCGCATGGAGCGCTCGTCGCTGCGCAAGATCGACGGCAAGTACGGCACTGTGCTGGGCGACGACCAGTCGGGCGCCGCCGTGGCGCGCGTGCGCCGGGCGGTGCTGTCGGTCCTGTCCCACCTGCCGTCCGGCACGGCCTTCGCCGATCGCGCCGGCCTGGTCCGCAACGTCCACTGGCACTCTCCGCTGCTCGACCAGGCCCTGCTGGCCGAGTGCACGTCCGCGGTGCTCGACGAGGCGCGCCTGCTCGGCCTGCTGGCCAACGACTCGCTCACCGACCTGGGCCGGGCGCTGGCCGGGCTGGCCGCCAAGGCGGGCGACGAGAGCGACGACGCGGTGCCGCTGGTCGAGCACGACCCGATGCTCATGGAGACGTCGACCAGGGCGCTGGCCAGCGTCCGCAGGAGCGCGCTGTTCGGGCCCGACCTGACCGCGGTGGTGACGGGACCGCCGTCCGCCGAGCTGGCCGCGCTGCTCGACCGGGTGGCCGAGCGGGAGTCGCGAGGCGCGGCCTCGGTGTGGCGGTTCACCACCGAGAGCGTGCGCCGCGCCCTGGACCACGGCTACGACGCCGACGAGCTGCTGGCGGAGCTGTCCGGCGTCGGCACCATCCCGCAGCCGCTCGAATACCTCGTGCACGACGTGGCCCGCAGGCACGGCGAGGTGACGGTGACCATGGTGGGCTGCGTGGTGCAGGCCTCCGACCCGGCCCTGCTCGCCGAGATCGCCGGTCACCGGCGGCTGGCCCGGCTCGGCCTGCGGCTGCTCGCCCCCACCGTGCTGGTGAGCTCGGCGGGCGCCGAACGGACGCTCGGCGCGCTGCGCGAGGCCGGCTACTCCCCCGTCCCGGTCGTCGACGGCGGCGGCGAGATCACGATCCGCCGCACCCGCGTCGAGGAGCCGCCGAACGGCAAGCTCATCCTGCTGCCCGGCGGCCAGGTGGCCGAGCTGTCGGAGTTCGCGGCGATGGCGGAGTTCGAGGCGATGCCGCACAACATCACCGAGCCGACCCCCGACCCGCACGAGCACGCCGCCCGCCTGATCGCCGCCGACCGCGCGGCGAACGACCGCAGCGGGCGCACCTGGGCCGTCATCGGCCGGATGGCGACCAGGCTGCCGACCGCGCAGCAGTCACTGCTGGGCTTCGTCGTCGACCGGGGCGTGCGGGCCGGCATCACGCTGACCGACGGCCTGACCGCGACGATCAGCCACGGCGAGCTCAAGGGCGGCGCCCTCGACGCCTGGTGCGAGGAGGCCGGCGACTACCTGGAGTTCCCGCTGGCCGAGATCGTCGAGGTCACGGGAGCTTACTAGCCTTCTTCAGGTTGGCCACGAGGCCCTCCACGAAGTCGGCGTAGCCCTGATAGCTGTAGGGGGCCTCGGCGCTCCACGGGTAGAGCTGTCCGGCCTTGACCGCGGGCAGCTTGGCGAAGGTGGGCTTCTTCATCATCTCCGCGGGCTTGAGCGACTGGGTGCGGGTGTCGTAGAGGATGACGTCGGCGTCGTAGGTGTCGGCGTTCTCCCAGCTCAGCGTCTGGAAGAAGCCGCCCTCGTCGACCTTGGACGGCGTGACCACGCTCAGGCCGTTCTGGGTGAGGTGCACGATGTCCGGGTACTCGGGCGGGTTCACCACCCACATGGAGTCGGGGCCCGCCGACATCATGAGGATCTTGAGGTCCTTGAACGCCGCCAGCTCCTTACTGGCCGCCTCCAGGCGGGCCTTGGCCTCCGGCACCCCCCGCATGTCGGCGCCCAGCGACTTGGCCAGTTCCTCGTACTTGCCGATTACCTGCATGGCACTGCGCCCGGTGAGCATGATGCCGGCCGTCGGGGCGACCTGCTCGATCGTGGCCTTCGACTTCTCCGGCACGTACCAGAGCGTGCCCTTGATGTACATGCTGCTGACCAGCAGGTCGGGCTGGAGCGCGATGTACTGCTCGACGTTGAACTCGTCCCAGACGTTGCCCAGTCCCTGGACCTTGGTGATGTCGACGTTGCCCACCTGGGGGTCTCTGGTGCCGTCCTTGAGCTTGTGCGGGCCGAAGACGCCGACCGGGCGCACGCCGAAGTCCCACAATGCCGCCGCGGAGCCGACCTGGGCGACCACCCGGCTGGGGCGCTTGGGCAGGTCCAGCTTCTTGTCGCGGTCGTCGGTGAACGTCCACCCGCCCGCAGCTCCGGTCGGGGCCGCCTGGGTGGGGGTGGCCCCGTCACCGCAGGCCGCCAGCGTCAGGGCCGCCGCGAATCCTGCCGTGGCCGCGAGGAAACCCCTGCGAGGCAGTACCGGTCCCGACATGTCAATCTCCTAAGGTTAGGCTTGCCTTGCTACTGGGGCTTTACATTAGCCTCGCGTAAATTCGGCTGGGACGAAAGGGGGTGGGGTTGCCTGTGGGTGAGCAGGTCACAACGTTGGTCGCGGACGAGCCTGTGGTGCCCCGGGGGCGTCCGGCCGCGCTGGCCGGTGGGCTGGTGGTCGCGTTCGGCGTGCTGGTGCTGGTGGCGATGGCGAGCGTGGCGCTGGGGGCGCGGTCGGTGCCGCTGTCCACGGTGCTGGACGCGTTGACCGCCCCCAACGGGTCGAGCGACCACACGGTCATCCGCGAGCTGCGCGTCCCGCGAACCCTGCTGGGCATCGGCGTGGGTGCCGCGCTCGGGCTGGCGGGGGCGCTGATGCAGAGCCTGACCCGCAACCCGCTGGCCGACCCCGGCCTGCTCGGCATCAACGAGGGCGCCGCGCTGGGCGTCACCCTCGCGCTGGGGCTGTTCGGGCTCTCGGACCCAGCCGCCTACGTGTGGTTCGCGTTCGGCGGCGCCGCCCTGGCCTCCGTCGTCGTCTACGCGCTGGGCTCGTCCGGCCGCTCGGGCGCCGGTCCGGTACGGCTGGCGCTGGCCGGCATCGCCGTCGGCATGGTCTTCACGGCGGTGGCCTCGGCGATCCTGCGCATGGACTCCCAGACGTTCGACCGGATGCGGTTCTGGCTGACCGGCTCGCTGGCCGGGCAGACCTCCGACGTGCTGCTGCGGCTCGCGCCCTTCATGGTCATCGGCCTGGTGGTCGGGCTGCTGCTGGCCAGGCCGCTGAACATGCTGGCGCTGGGCGACGACGCCGGCAAGGCGCTGGGCGTGGCCGTCACCCGCACCCGGGTCCTCACGGCCGTGTCGGTCACGCTGCTCTGCGGCTCGGCCACGGCCGCGGCCGGGCCGCTGTGGTTCGTCGGGCTGGCCGTGCCGCACGCCGTACGCGCCGTGGTGGGTCAGGATCAGCGGTGGGTGCTGCCGTACACGATGCTGGCCGCGCCGGTGCTGCTGCTGGCGGCGGACGTGGCAGGGCGGCTCATCGCCCGGCCTGGCGAGGTGCAGGTGGGCATCATGTGCGCCGTGCTCGGCGCGCCGATCTTCATCCTGATGGCCAGGCGCAGGAGGCTGGCCGCGCTATGAGCCTACGCTTCGGCCCCTGGTCCGTACGGCTGGCGCCGCGGGCCCTCGTCGTCGGCCTGGTCCTCGTTCTGGTCGCGTTCGCGGTGGCCGTGGCGGCGATCGCGACCGGCGAGTTCACCGTGCCCATACCCGATGTGCTGACCGCGCTGTTCGGCCACGGCACGCCCGTCGCCGAGCTGATCGTGGGCAAGCTGCGCGCGCCCAGGGTGGTCACCGGGCTGCTGGTGGGCGCGGCGTTCGGGCTGAGCGGAGCGATCTTCCAGAGCCTGACCAGGAACCCGCTCGGCAGCCCCGACTTCATCGGCTTCACCGCCGGCGCCTCGACCGGCGGCATCCTCGGCGTGATCGCGGGCGGCACGGCACTGCAGATCGCGGGCGGCGCGCTGGCGGGCTGCGTCGGCACCGCCGTGCTGGTCTACGCGCTGGCCCATCGCGGGGGCGTACAGGGGTACCGGCTGGTACTCGTCGGGATCGGCGCGAACGCGCTGCTCCTGTCCGTCAACTCCTACCTGCTGACCAGGGCCAACATCAACGACGCCGCGACCGCGGGCGCGTGGCTCACGGGCAGCCTCAGCGGGCGCGGCTGGGACCACGCGATCCCGGTGGCGGTGGCGCTCGCGGTGCTGCTGCCGGTCTGCGCGTTCGTGTCGCGGCCGATGCGGATGATCGAGATGGGCGACGACGCGGCAAAGGCCATGGGCATCAGGGTCGAGGCCGTGCGGGCCACGGCCATCGCCGTGGGCGTGCTGCTGTGCGCGGTCGCCACGGCCGCCGCCGGCCCGGTCATCTTCGTCGCCCTGTCGGCTCCGCAACTGGCCAGGCGGCTGACCCGCTCGCCCGGGGTGACGATGGCCGCCTCGGCGCTCATGGGCGCCGTCCTGCTGACGGGCGCGGATCTGGCCGCCCAGCGCGTGCTCGCCCCCACGCAGTTGCCCGTCGGCGTGCTCACCGCCGCGATCGGCGGCGCGTACCTCGCCCTGCTCCTGCGAAAGGACCGCCACTGATGGCACTCCCCCAGGCCGCCCGGCTGTCGGGCAGCGACCTCACCCTCGCCTACGACCAGCGGGTCGTGGCGGCCGAGCTGGACGTGACGATCCCCGACGAGTCGTTCACCGTGATCATCGGGCCGAACGCCTGCGGCAAGTCCACCCTCCTGCGCGCCCTGGCCAGAATGCTCAAGCCCAGGAAGGGCGCGGTCCACCTCGACGGCAGCGTGATCACCTCACTGCCGTCGAAGGAGGTGGCCAGGCGGCTCGGGCTGCTGCCGCAGAGTTCGATCGTGCCCGACGGGATCACCGTGACGGACCTGGTGGCCCGTGGCCGCTACCCGCACCAGAAGCTGATGCGGCAGTGGTCGCGCGCGGACGAGGCCGCGGTGACCGAGGCGATGCGCGCCACCGACGTGTCCGAGCTGGCCGACCGGATCGTGGACGAGCTGTCCGGCGGCCAGCGCCAGCGGGTGTGGCTGGCGATGGCGCTGGCCCAGGAGACCCCGATCCTGCTGCTCGACGAGCCGACGACGTTCCTCGACATCTCCCACCAGATCGAGGTGCTCGACCTCTGCGCCGACCTGCACGAGGCGGGACGCACGATGGTGGCGGTCCTGCACGACCTCAACCAGGCGTGCCGTTACGCCACCCACCTCATCGTCATGCGCGACGGCGCCATCGTGGCCGAGGGCGAGCCTGCCGGGATCGTCACGCCCGAGCTGGTGGCCCAGGTGTTCGACCTGCGGTGCGAGATCATCGAGGATCCTCAGTCGGGCACCCCGCTCATCATCCCCGAGGCGCGCCGCCGGGTGACGACCACCGCCTGACACCCCCGCTCATCCGACAAGGGCCCCGACCAGCGCGGTGATCGCGTCGCGCGCGCGGGCCTCGCCGTACTCCTCCCTGAGCACCCCCGCCACCTCGGCGGCGGTGGCCGCGAGCAGCGCGTGCGACAGCACGTCGGCGTCGGACCCCGGCCGGGAGGCCGCCAGCAGGATCGCCGTGTGGCGGTGCCAGAAGCGATAGGCCCCGATCCGGTAGCGGGCGCCCGGACTGGCCGTCTCGGACATGCGTACCAGGTCGAGGTGGGCGAACAGGTAGTCCAGATAGGCGTCGACGAAGGCGGTGAGCCGGTCGCGGGCCGGGGCGCCGGGCCCCAGCGGCGGCGGGCCGGACAGGATGCGTTCCTGCAGCACCCGTTCGCGCTCGTCGAGCAGCGCCACCGCCAGCCCCGACTTGTCGCCGAATCTACGGAACAACGTGCCCTTCCCCACCCCTGCCTCGGTGGCGATCGCGTCCATGGAGACCGCTTCGACCCCCTTCTCGGCGAACAGCGTGGCCGCGGCGGAGAGGATCTTCTCCCTGTTGCGCGCCGCGTCCGCGCGTTCGTTGACTGGGCCCCCGTGGAACATCTCCAGCGGCTGCCTTGACGAAGCGGACCGTGGTCCGTTAGCTTTCGAGCCATCCACAAACCGGACTGTAGTCCATTTCAACCGGAGGCCACAATGACCATCACCTGAGAAGAGCTTCGCGCTGCTGCCCGACGGAGCGGGCCTGCCCGTAGAACATCGTTTTTGGAGCGTGCCAAAGGACGTGGAAGCGGAACTCCGGCCCGGGTGACCCTCTGGAAGCCACACTTTTCCTCAGGGGGGAACCAACCATGGACCACGCCGTCGTCATCGGCGCGAGCATGGCGGGCCTGCTGTCCGCCGCCGCGCTGCACCGCAGGTACGCCAGGGTCACGGTGATCGACCGCGACACGCTGCCCACCGTAGACGTCCATCGCAAGGGCGTCGGCCAGAGCCGCCACGCGCACGGCCTGCTCGCCAGAGGCCGTGAGGTCATGGACGAGCTGCTGCCGGGGCTCACCGCCGAGCTCGTCGCGCAGGGCGCGCTCTTGGGCGACCTGCAGAGCCAGGCCCGCTGGATCCACGGCGGGCAGCCGCTCGCCCGCGGGGAGAGCGGCCTGATCGGGCTCTCGCTCAGCCGAGCACTGCTCGAAGGCCAGATCCGCCGCCGTGTCACCGCCCTGCCCGGCGTGCGCGTGCTGGCTGACCGCGCCGTCACCAGCCTGCTCGCCCAGCAGGGCCGGGTCATCGGCGTGCGGCTGGCGAACGGCGACCCGATGCCCGCCGACCTGGTCGTCGACGCCTCGGGGCGGGGCTCGCGCACGCCGTTCTGGCTGTCCGAGCTCGGCTATGAGCGGCCCGCCGAGGAGCGGGTGACGATCGATCTGAGGTACGGCACGCGCGAGTTCGTCCGCCGGCCGGACCAGCTCGACGGCGATCTGGTCCTCGTGGTGGTGCCCACGGCCGAGATCCCGCGCGGCGGGGTGGCGCTGGCGCTGGAGGACGACCGCTGGGTCGTCACCATGGCCGGATACGGCGGCGCCGGGCCGGAGCTGCCGCTCCGGCAGTTCGCCGCGTTCGCCGAGACGCTGACCGCCCCCGACCTGCATCGGCTGATCACCGTCGCGGAGCCGATCGGGGAGCCGCGCTCGTATCACACCCCGGCCAGCGTCAGGTACCGCTACGAGCGGCTCTCCCGCTTCCCGGAGGGCCTGCTGGTCGTCGGGGACGCCCTCTGCGCGTTCAACCCGTTCTACGGCCAGGGCATGACGGTCGCCGCGCTGGAGGCCAAGGCCCTGCTCGACCTCGACCTGCGCCCGCTGCCGTTCTTCAAGCGGATCACCAAGGTGCTCGACGCACCCTGGGACATCGTGGTCGGCGGTGACCTGCGGCTGCCCGGCGTGGAAGGGGAGCTCACCCCGAAGATCCGGATGGTCAACGCCTACCTGGAGCGCTTCCACGCGGCGGCGGCACACGACGCCGACCTGGCCAGGCGCTTCCTCCGGGTGGCGAACCTGATCGACGCGCCGCCGTCGCTGATGAGTCCAGGGGCGCTGCTCAGAGTGTTCCGCAACGGCGCACCACGAGCGCTGCCAGCGCTCGTGTGACCTCGCGCAGCTCCCGCAGCTCGACCTGCTCCCTGGGGGCGTGCGCGTACCGCACGTCGCCAGGGCCGTAGTGCAGCGCCGGGATCCCGCCCGCGGCGTAGAGCCGCAGGTCGCTCCCGTACGGCGCGGCCTTCTCGATCGGCCGCGTGCCCGTCGTGTCGGCGATGGCCCCCGCCACCTCCGCCAGCAGCGGGTGCGCCTCGGGCAGCCGTCCGCTGGCGAACTGCCCGCCCGGCCAGGTGATCGCGGGCGGGTGGTCGCGCAGCCACGGGTGCGCGACCGACAGCACCGCCGCCTCGAACGCGGCCCGCGCCGCCGCCGGGTCCTCGTCGAGCCTGACGCCTACCCGGCCCTCCGCGACGAGCAGATCGGGCACGCTGCTCGCCCAGTCACCCGCCCGCACGGTGCCGATCTCGATCGGGTACGGCATCGCGTTGCCACCGAACAGGGCCGGCACGTCACGGTTACGCTCGGCCTCCAGGCGCCGGATCGCCTCGAACACCGGCCAGAACACCTCGACCGCGTTGACCCCCTCGTACCGGGTGGCCGCGTGCGCGGCCCGGCCCGCCACCTCCATCCGGAACGTCAGCGCCCCCGCGTTGGCCGTGATGACGGCGCCGCCGGTCGGCTCGGTGATGACCGCCGCCTCCGCCGTGTGGCCCCTGGCCAGCGTGGCGAACGCGCCGAGGCCGCCGTCCTCCTCGCTGATCACGCAGTGCACGGCGAGCGGCCTGGCCAGCCGTACCCCGGCCTTCTTGAGCGCGCGGACGACGGCGAGGTTGGCCGCCAGCCCGGCCTTCATGTCGCAGGCGCCACGGCCGTGCAGGGTGTCGCCGGTGATCCTGGCGGCGAACGGGTCGTTGCCCGCCCACTGGACGGGGTCGCCGATGGGCACGACGTCGACGTGGCCCTGCAGCGCCAGTGCCGGGGTGCCTTCGCCGCCGGTCACGGCCACCACGCCGTAGCCCTCGGTCCTGGGGGCCTCGGTGCCGGGGAAGCCCGTGCGGCGGCCGAGGGCGTCGAGGTCCAGCTTCCAGACGTCCACGTCCAGATCCGCCTCGGTGAGCACGCGGGCGAGGCGGTGCTGCAGGTCGGATTCGGCGTCGGTGCCGGTCACGCTGGGCACTCTGACGGTCTCGGCCAGCAGGTTGACGGTCTCGGTGTCGTCGATGGCCTGCAGGACCCTGGCTTCCGCGTCGCGCATGGAGCACACGATCTCACGACGTGAACCCATGTAGCGATTCGTGGCAATACAGGGGAGGAGGTGCGGGTGCGATCTTTGGTGAGCGTTCTGGTGTGGTTGGTGGTGGCTCCGCTCGCGGTGTGGGCGGCGCTGCGGTGGAGCCCGTACGACGGGTTGTGGCCGTGGGTGCCGATCGTGGCGTACACGCCGTACGCGGCGGCGGGGTCCGTGCTCGCGCTCGTCCTGGCCGGAGCGCTGCGGCGGCGGGTCGCGGGGGCGGTGGCGCTCGTCACCGCGGCGGCCCTGGCGCTGGCCGTGCTGCCTCGCTGGTTCGCCGACACCGGCACCGGCGGCGAGCCGGCTGCGGGTGCTGGCGGCCAACCTGATGGTGGGCTCGGGTGACCCGGCAGGGCTGATGGACCTGGTCACCAGGCTCCGGCCGGACGTGCTGACGCTGCAGGAGCTCACGCCGAAGGCCGCGGCGGCCCTGGACCGGGCGGGGCTGCGCAAGGCGTTGCCGCAGGCCGTGGTGCGGGCGCTGCCCGGCGTGGGCGGCTCCGGTGTCTACTCGCTCTATCCGCTCACGGCGGAACCGGCCATCCAGTTCGGCGCGTTCGGGCAGGCCAGAGCGGTGCTCACGGCGCCGGGCGGGACGAAAATCGAGGTGGTGTCCGTGCACCCGTGCGCGCCCCAGTACGTCGGACCGACGCTCTGCTGGCGGCAGGGGCTGGTCGCCCTGCCACGCGGCGGCGGGGTCACGCGGGTGCTCGCCGGCGACTTCAACGCCACGCTCGACCACGTACCGATGCGCGACCTGCTGGCCGCCGGCTACCGCGACGCGGCGGACGTCACCGGGCAGGGGTTCAGCGCGACGTATTGGCCCAAGAACGGGCGGGCTCCCGGGGTGGTGATCGACCATGTGCTGGCCTCCGCCGGGATGGGGGTGCGCGCGTTCGCGGTCGAGCGGCTGGAGCGCACCGACCACCGGCCGGTCTTCGCCGAGCTCACGCTGCCCTGACGGCCCAGTTGCCGGGCAGCGGAGGCCCGGCTGACCGTAAACTGGGCGCGTGGTAGCACCCAAGTTCGAGATACAGATGCTGAACGACCGGGTGATGATCCGGCTGGAGCAAGAGACCGAGGAGCGGCGCAGCGGCTCCGGGATCGTCATCCCCGCGACGGTCAAGATGGCCAACCGGCTGGCCTGGGGCGAGGTCTGCGGGGTCGGCTCGAACGTACGCGCGGTCAAGGTGGGCGACAAGGTGCTGCTCAACCCGGAGGACCAGTTCGAGGTGGAGTTGCACTCGCAGGTCTACCTCGTCATGCGCGAGCGCGACCTGCACGCCGTCGCCACCCAGGAGACCGATCACGGCACCGGCCTCTACCTCTAGTTCCGGCGGAAGGTCAGCCAGAGGCTCGCCTTCCACGCCTGGGACGGGATGTCGGCCAGCACCCGGGTCACCTTGCCCGTCAGGTCGACCACCGACAGGCGGTAGGCGCCCTGACGGGCCATGACCGCGATGACATGGCTCTCGTCCCACCAGCCGAACAGCATCTCCGGACTGACGGCCACCCGGCTCGCGATCTTGCCGGTGGCCGGGTTCACCAGGCAGAGCTGTTCCTTGAAGCGTGACGGGCACCATGTGGTCAGGCGGCTGCCCGACGGCGAATAGGCATCCTCCGGGCCGGTCGGCAGCCCGACGTCCGCGAACGTGCGCAGGGTCGCGCCGTCACTGGCCCGGTAGGTCCGCAGGCCGTCGCCGAACCTGGCGACGAGGTCGCCGCCGGGGGTCCACCAGAAGTCCGCTGCCCCGTCGAGCCCGGTGGGGCGGACCGTGCGGGCGGTGCCCGTCACCACGTCGACGACGGTGAAGCCGACGGCGCGCCACTTCCCGCCGACCTTCTGCTCGACGGTGAGCGCCACCCGCTTGCTGTCACGTGACCAGGAGATGTACGAGGCGGCCAGCGGTTTCTTGACCGTGCGCACCCGCCTGGACTTGCCGCTGGGGCGGTCGGTGAGGAGCAGGGAGTCGTAGCCGGCCCGGTAGGACTTGGGGACGCCGGCGACCGTGGCGGCGTCGGGCGAGACCGCGGCCTCCGACAGGGTCTGCTGCTGGGCGAACGTGTTGCCGGTCCTGGCTCTGAGGTAGGTGCTCTTGGTGCCCAGGCCGTAGCTGCTGAGCCGTACGGGGTCACCCGTTTTTTCCAGATATTTCACACTGACGCCGGGGAGGGGCAGTGTGTCCGCCTGGGCGGTGGGGAGCTCGGCGATCGGGAGCTCGGCGGCCGGGAGCTCAGCGGTCGGAGTGAGCAGGGCGAGCGACAGGGCGACGGCGATGTGGGCGATCACGCCCGCAGGATAGGCCGCGGACGGCGGCATTTCCGGCAGCGATAACGACCCGATCTAGATAATGCGCTGAGCCAGTTCGATGAGATCGATTCCCAGCGTCCTGAGCCCGAAATAGACGATCACGGCCGCGACGGCCACGGTCACGATGAGCACGATGACGCGGATCGGCCAGCCCTGCCGCTTGTACCATTCGGTCCAGTCGTGCAGCACTCGCTTGCCGAACTCCAGCGCCCGGCGCGCCCAGTGAAACTCGGTGGCCAGCACGGCCAGCCCCGCGAACACGATCAGCCAGCCCGGACCGGGGAACGGCACCATGATCAGGCCGCCCACCACCATGATCGTGCCGATGGTGCCAATGACGATCTTCAGCGTGAGCCGGCCGGCGCGGGTGGACCGGATGCCGTCCAGCCAGCCGTGGATGCCCGAACGGCGCTCGGGCATGCTGGAACGTTCGGCTGACTCGTCCTTGATCGCGTCGGCGTCTCCGGTCTCGGAGTCCTGGATCGGCAACGTACTCCCCCGCACGGTCGATGTGCCCCCAAGGATACGGCCCTAGAACCCGCTATAGGCTCTCATATCAAGCCCACGACCCACCCAATTCACAAACCAGCCCAAACGTAAAATTTCGTGCTTTTATCGGCGACTTCGGGCAAAAATCGGTTAACGTCTCCTATGCCCGAGGCCCTACTTCGCACCGTCACCGGTCCCGTTCCCGCGACCGCCATCGACGGTCCTGTCCTATCCCGTGAGCACCTGCGCACCGACATGCGCTGGGCGGTCGGCATCGACTCCGACCCCTACCGCTGGCTCGACGAGGATCAGACCGTCACCGCCGAGCTCCTCGAGCTGCGCCAATCCGACCAGCTCGGCCTGGTCGTCGACCTCACCTGCCTGGGCATGGGCCGCGACGCCGCCGCCCTGGCCCGGATCGCGGTCGGCAGCCGGGTACCGGTGATCGCCTCGACCGGCCTGTTCGCCGGACCGTTCACCGGTTCCCCTGACGCCGACGTCGAGACGCTCACGAAACGGCTGATGACCGAGATCTCCGACGGTCTCGATGGCATCGGCGTGTTCCCCGGCGTGATCGGCCAGGTCGGCTGCTGCGGCACCGAGCCCACTCCGGCCGAGGAACGCGGCCTGATCGCCGCCGCCCGCGCCGCGCTGGCCTCCCGCCTGCCCGTCGCCACGTACGGGCACAACGGGCTGGCCATGCTGGAGATCCTCCTCGGCGAGGGCCTGCCCGGGGCCCGGGTGAGCGTCGGCTACGCGGGCGCCGACCCGGCCATCGCCCGCAAGATCGCCGAGGCCGGCGCGTACGTCAGCCTGGGCTCGCTCGGCCCCGGCCCGGACCAGTCGGCCAGGATCGTGCTCGACCTCATCGAGGACGGCCACGCCGAGCGCCTCCTGCTCAGCACCGGCGTGAGCCGGATCGCGCAGGTCAACCGCTATGGCGGGCCCGGCTACGCCCACCTCTTCCACACGCTGCTGCCGCGCCTGCGCGAGTCGGGGGTCGGCGAGGACACGATCGGCCTCATCACCCGCGACAACCCGCTGCGCTGGCTCACCGGCGGATCCGCTTGACCTGAACCGCGCTTGAGGTAGCACGCTTCTTTCCATGACATTCACCCAGGAAGAGCTGGACTACCTCGCCACCCAGCAGCTCGGCCGGCTGGCCACGATCTCGCCCGAGGGGCAGGTACAGAACAGCCCCGTCGGTTTCTTCGTGGATGCCGAAGCAGGCGCGATCACGATCGGCGGCCACAATCTCGGCAAGTCCAAGAAGTATCGGAACATCGCGGCGGGCAGCACGGTCGCCTTCGTCGTGGACGAACTGGCCTCCACCGACCCGTGGGTGGTACGCGGGATCGAGATCAGGGGAACGGCGCAGGCGCTCGCCGACCAGCAGCCGCCGTTCCCCGGCTTCAGCGCCGAACTGATCCGGATCACCCCCAACAAGATCATCTCGTGGGGTCTGGGCGGGCCGCCCGCCAACCGGAAAGTCTGAAACTGGCTAGGATTAGGGGCTGAGCCAGCCTGGCCAGGTGGGGGGACGGTGACCGAGCACACGCACAGCGGCGACGGCCGTCGTAGGCCGTTCAGGGCGCTGTTCCGGATGGCCCGGCTGGGTGACGTCCCGGTCGTGGTCATGTTGGCCTGGGCCGGGTGGCTGGCTGTCCCGTGGTCGTTCAGCGGCCTGGCCCAGGCCCGCGCGGCCGCGGCCGCCGCCGCTGCGGAGGCCGAGCCGCCGCCGGTCGTCTCCTCCGACGCCGTACGGGGTGGCACGCTTGCGGGTGCGACACCCGCCAGGGCTTGGGGCATCCCGGCCCACAGCGTCGCGCCGACGCACCGCACGGTCCGCGCCTCCCGTGACGACGCACCGGCTGACGATGCCCGGCAAGACGGGCTGGGGTGGGCGTTCCGCAACGACGGTGCCGCCACCGCCGTCTGGCCGCTCCACGGAGAGGACGTGGCCGTCGGTCGGCCGGTTCACGGACAAGGCGCGCCACCGACCGATGTGCTCGCCGTTGAGCGGGCGCGGATCGCCGGGGAGGTGCACGACGCCGCCGGGCACGGGCTGGCGGCCATCGCCATGCAGGCCGGGCTCGCGCTCATCACGCTCGACGACGATCCCGAGCAGGCGCGTGCCTCGCTGCTGGCGATCAAGGAGACCAGCACGACGGCGCTCACCCAGCTACGTGCCGCACTCGACCGCCTCGATCCGCGTGACAGCACCCGCGACCCATACGACAGCGCCTACGACCTGCGCGCCGGCGCTCACGACCTGCCGAGCCTGATCGACGGGGTCCGGGCTGCGGGGCTGCCGGTGGACGTGGAGCCCGCCGACCCCGCTGTGCCCGCCCACCTCAGCGCGACCGTCTACGGGGTGGTGCGCGAGTCGCTCACCAATGTCCTGCGCCACGCCGGCCCGACCAGAGCACTCGTACGGCTGTCCGGCAACCCGGCCGGGCTCGTCCTGGAGATCGCCGACCGCGGCGACGGCCGGCCGGAAGCGGCCGACGAGCGTGACTGGTCAGGGACGGCGGAGGGCCGGGGGCTTGCCGGGATGCGGGCCAGGGTGATCGCGGCGGGCGGCCACTTCACTGCGGGCCCGCGGAAGGGCGGCGGCTTCCAGGTCCTCGCCACGTTCCCTGAGAGCGTCGCATTCCAGAGCGCCGTAGATCGCCAGGACACGTCAGATCGCCTGAACCTCGCTGACTCCTCGGCAGACCTGACGTGACCGGGCCATACTCCGCTCCCCCGTCCCCCGCTCAACCCGATCGCCCCACCCCGCCAACAGAACATGCCGTCGGCCCGGTGATCCGGGTGGCCGTCGCTGACGATCAGGCCGTTGTGCGGATGGGGCTCAGGGCGCTGTTGGAGCGGGAGCCGGGGCTGGAGTGTGTCGGTGAGGCGGCCGACGGTGCGGCGGCGCTTCAGCTCATCCGCCGTACGCGGCCGGACGTGCTGCTGCTTGACATTCGCATGCCCGGGATGGATGGCTTGGCGACGCTGCGGGCCATCGCCGGTGATCGTGAGCTGAGCGGCACCAGGATCGTGGTGGTGACCACGTTCGCGGTGGACGAGTACGTCTTCGCCGCGCTGCAGGCCGGTGCCAGCGGGTTCCTGCTCAAGGACAGTGCCCCCGACGAACTGGCCGGCGCGGTCCGGGTGGTGGCCGCGGGCGAGGCGCTGTTGTCGCCCGCGATCACCAGGAAGGTCATCGGCCTGTTCGGTCGGCACGGCACCGAGCCGGTCGAGGGGCTCGAGACCCTCACGCCACGCGAGCGCGAGCTCGTCGCCTGGGTTGCCACCGGCAGGTCCAACGAGGAGATCGCCAAGGAGCTGGTGATCAGCCCCGACACCGTCCGCACCCACGTCAGCAGGGCCATGGTCAAGCTCCGCGCCCGCGACCGCGCCCAGTTGGTGGTGTTCGCCATGCGGGCCGGGCTGGCCGTGCCAACGTGACCGGCCGTACCAACGCGACTGGCCGTACCAACGTGACTATCTGAGGAAGCCCTCGTAGTTGCGTTGCTGGAGTTGTGCCTCGATCTGTTTCACCGTGTCGAGACCCACACCCACCATGATCAGGATGCTGGTCCCCCCGAACGGGAAGTTCTGCTGCGTGCTCGGATCCCGCAGGATCGCGAAGGCCAGCAGCGGCAGCAGCGCCAGCACCCCCAGGTAGACGGCGCCGGTCGCGGTCAGGCGTGACAGCACGTACGCCAGGTACCGCGAGGTCGGCTTGCCAGGGCGCAACCCGGGCACGAACCCGCTGTACCGCTTCATGTTCTCCGCCACCTCGACGGGATTGAAGGTGATCGACACGTAGAAGTACGCGAATCCCACGATCAGCAGGAAAAATCCGATCATGTAGAGCGGGTGCGTCCCACCGGTGAGGTTCCGCGACAGCCACCCGCCGACCTCGTCGCCCAGCAGCGGAGCGGCCAGCGTCGGCAGGTACAGCAGCGACGTGGCGAAGATGACCGGCGCGATGCCCGCCTGGTTGACCTTCAGCGGGATGTAGGTGCTGCTCCCGCCGTACATGCGCCGCCCCACCGCCCGCTTGGCGTACTGCACGGGGATGCGCCGCTGCGCCTGTTCCATGAACACCACGGCCGCCACCAGGAACACCCCGGTCACCAGCATCACGACGAAGGCGAACGGGCTGAGCATGAAGATGGTCGACAGGTACGACGGGAAGAAGGCCACGACCTGGGTGAACATCAGGATCGACATCCCGTTCCCGATCCCCCGGTCGGTCACCAGCTCGCCCAGCCACATCACCATGCTGGTGCCCGCGACCATGGTGAACACGACCACCGCGACGCCCAGCAGGCTCTCGTCGCGCAGCAGCGGCCGCGCGCACCCCGGCAGCAGCTGACCGCCGCGCGCCAGCGCGACGACCGTGGTGGCGTTGAGCACCGCCAGCCCCACGGTCAGGTACCGCGTGTACTGGATGATCTTCGCCTGCCCCGACTGCCCCTCCTTCCTGAGCGTTTCGAGTCGGGGCACGACGACGGCCAGCAGCTGCATCACGATGCTGGCGGTGATGTAGGGCATGACGCCCAGCGCGAAGACCGACAGCTTCAGCATCGCGCCCCCGCTGAGCAGCTGAACCATGTCGAACAACCCGCCGCGCGCCGTCCCCAGGCACTGCTGGACCGCCACGACGTCCACCCCCGGCGACGGCAGGATCTGCCCCAGCCGGAACAGCCCGATGACGGCCAGCGTGAACAGTAACTTCTTACGGAGATCCGGCACCCGGAACGCCCTGAACAGCACGGTCAGCATGAGCCGAGTCTGTCGGCGCCCCCGCCGGAGGTCGTCCGCCGAGGAGCGGCACCCGCGTACGCAAATCCGCGTACGCGAGACTGATCACATGAGCACGCTATGGGTCATCAGCGGGCCGCCGGGCGCGGGCAAGTCCACCGTCGCGGCGGAGCTGCTCGCCCGCCTCGACCCGCCGCCCGCCCTGCTCGACAAGGACACCCTGTACGGCGGCTTCGCCGCCGAGATCCTCCAGGGGTACGGCCGGCACCACGGCGAGCGCGAGGGCCCGTGGTACGACGAGCACATCAAGGTGCACGAGTACGCGGGTCTCACCAGGACCGCCAGGCAGATCCGCGAGCACGGCTGCCCGGTGCTGCTCGACGGCCCGTTCACCACGCAGGTGCACTCGGCGGAGCTGTGGGACAGGTGGGCCGGTGAGCTGGGCGGTCCCCCGATCAGGCTGATCTGGGTCCGCTCCGACGGCCCGACGCTGCGCGAGCGCCTGGTGGCCAGGGGGTTCGAGAAGGACGCGGGCAAGCTGGCGGCGTTCGACGCCTATCTGGCGGCGATCCGGGTGTCCGAGCCGCCGGCCGTACCGTATCTGGAGATCGACAACCGGCGTGGCGCGCCGCCGGTCGGCGCGCAGCTCACGGCGGCGGGCATATCGCCGCGAGCCCCACTAAACGACACGGCGGGCATATCGCCGCGAGCCCCGCTAAAGGACACACGATGAAATGTCGCGTCAAGGCACTCGATAGTCGTCGTCACGCGCGTCGATGATCGCCATGTGGCCCGGCAGGTGGCCGATCGCGAAGTCGACGCCGCTGGCCATGATCACCGCCTGCGGTGTCACGCCGCACGCCCAGAACAGCGGCACCTCGCCGGGACGCACCTCCACCGGATCGCCGAAGTCGGGGCGGCCGAGGTCGGCGATGCCGATCGCGGCCGGGTCGCCCACGTGCACCGGCGCCCCGTGCACCTGCGGATACCGGCGGGTGACCTCGATCGCGACGTCCACGAGCGCCTCCGGGACCGGCCGCATCGACACGACGAGCGGGCCGGACAGGATGCCGGACGGCTGGCACTCCACGCTCGTCCGGTACATCGGCACGTTCGTCCCCATTTCCAGGTGCCTGATCGGCACCCCGGCCCGCAGCAGCGCCTGCTCGAAGGTGAAGCTGCAGCCGATGAGGAACGCCACGAGATCGTCACGCCACTCGGCGACCACGTCGTCGAGGTCGGCGACGGCCCGCCCGTCGCGATAGAGGCGGTACCCGGGCAGATCGGTACGCAGATCGCCGGGGAACAGCGCGGTGGACCACGCCCCCGGCTCCCCCACGTCCAGCACCGGGCACGCCTGCGCGTTTCGATGCGCGAACAGCAGCAGCTCGTACCCCAGCTCCTTGGGCACGGCGATCAGGTTGGCCTGCGTCCACCCGCTGCACCAACCCGCGGTGGGCACCCGCTCGCCCGCGCGGAAGCGCTCCCGCGCCTGAGCCGGGGTCAGGTCTGCGACATCCACGCTTCGACATTACGCCCGGAAACTGGGCCCGCAATCTTCGGCATACTCTGATGTTCCGGGGTAGTAGCGAACGCCGTGCGCCTTGATGTGAACCTCCTCGACTACGCGCTCATCGCGATTTACTTCGCGACCGTGCTCGGCATCGGGTTCGCCGCGAAGCGACGGATCAGTTCGAGCCTCGACTTCTTCCTGGCCGGCCGTGGACTCCCGCCGTGGATCACCGGTCTCGCCTTCGTCTCGGCCAACCTGGGTGCGATCGAGATCCTGGGAATGGCCGCCAACGGCGCGCAGTACGGCGCCATGACCGTGCACTACTACTGGATCGGCGCCGTGCCCGCGATGGTGTTCCTCGGCATCGTGATGATGCCGTTCTACTACCGCTCGAAGGTGCGTAGCGTCCCCGAGTTCCTGGGGCGCCGCTTCAACGGCGCCACCCAGTTGCTGAACGCGCTCTCCTTCGCCGTGGCCCAGATCCTCATCGCCGGGGTCAACCTCTACGCGCTCGCGCTGGTCATGGAGGCCCTGCTGGGCTGGCCGCTGCCGGTGTCGGTGGTGGTGGCGGCGGTGATCGTGCTGTCGTACATCACGCTCGGCGGGCTGTCGTCGGCGATCTACAACGAGGTCCTGCAGTTCTTCGTCATCCTGGCCGGGCTGATCCCGCTGACCATCCTCGGGCTGAACCAGGTGGGCGGCGTCTCCGGACTGTTCGACAAGGTTCGGCAGAGCGCGCTCGGCGAGGCCGGGCTGCACACCTGGGCCGACACCGCGGGCAAGAACCCGATGGACGCCCACTGGCTCGGCATCGTGTTCGGCCTGGGCTTCATCCTGTCCTTCGGCTACTGGACCACGAACTTCGCCGAGGTGCAGCGCGCCTTATCCGCCAGGAACACCAACGCCGCCCGGCTCACCCCGATCATCGCGGCCTACCCGAAGCTGTTCATCCCGCTGGTGACCGTGCTGCCGGGGTTGATCGCCCTGGTCCTGTTCAAGGACTTAGGCAAGGGTCAGGCCTACAACAACGCGATCCCGCTGCTCATGGGGAGCCTGCTGCCCAACGGTGTGCTCGGGGTGGCGGTGACCGGGCTGCTGGCCTCGTTCATGGCCGGGATGGCGGCCAACATCAGCGGGTTCAACACGGTGTTCACCAACGACATCTGGCAGGCGCACCTGGCCAAGGACCGCCCGGACGGCTACTACCTGCGGGTCGGCAGGATCGCCACGGTCGCGGGCGTCGCGCTGGGCGTCGGCACCGCGTTCATCGCGGCCGGCTACTCCAACATCATGAACTACCTGCAGGCGCTGTTCTCGTTCTTCAACGCGCCGCTGTTCGCGACCTTCATCGTCGGGCTGTTCTGGAAACGGATGTCGCCGTGGGCCGGCTTCTGGGGCCTGCTCGCGGGGATCGGGTCCGGGTTCGCCTCGTACATCTCGTACAAGGCCGGGATCATCGACTTCGGCACCGAGCTGAACGCCAGCTTCTGGGGCGCGGGCGTGGCCTTCGTCGTCGACGTGATCGTCTCGGTGCTGGTCACCCTGGTGACCACGGCCAAGCCCGAGGAGGAGCTGCGGGGGCTGGTGTACGGGCTCAGCGCGGCCGACCTGTCGGACGACGCGCTGGCCGGTGACAAGAAGTGGTACCGCTCGCCCGTGATCCTCGGGACGGGCGCGGTCGTCATAGCCGCCGCGTTGTACGGAGTGATCCTGTGAGTGACATCAGAATGGTGATCGGCGGGCTGTTCCTGATCTACGGGGTGATCCTGATCGTCGCCGGGTTGGTGGGGGCGGCGGTCAACCTGTGGACCGGGCTGGCCATGGCGGTCTTCGGCGGCGCCTTCGTGATCTGGGCCCGCGTCAAGCGCGTCTGACGCCGGGGGCGGCCGGCCCGTCGGCCCGCCGCCCCTGTCCCGGTCGTGAAATTTTCAGTAATCGAGCCCGAACGTATGGGCGCCCAGGCCGTACCCCTCTCCTTTCGGCACCACGTACCCCTGCTCGACCAGCGTCGTCAGGCTCCGCCGTACCGCGTCCTCTTCCAGGCCGGTCGAGCGGACGAGCGCGGAAAGCTCCGCGCCGCCGGACTCGACCGCCTTCGAGGCGAGCGCCTCGTACACGTGGATGTCGACGTCGGACAGTGCCTGCACGTCGTGATCTCGAGCCATCAGCGCCGCCTCGCCCCGTCCCGGAGCCGGCCCGGGTCGACGTCGCGTTCCGGGTAGCGGCGCAGATACTCGGTCTCCAGTTCGTTGGTACGCGAGGTGTGGCGCGCGAACGCGGCGGCCGAGCCGTGCAGCAGGGCGTCGGTACGTGTCGTGTGCAGTTGCCGCAGCTCACGCAGCAGATCGTCGTCCTCGAGTTGGGCTGGATCGATTCCCATCGTCGTCATGGCTAACCCCCTACCCCAGAAGACACCCGACAATATCTGTCACATTTCATGACATAAGGGCATTGTCGGGAGGAGATGACCGCCTTACCTTCCCGTTATGGACCTCGAGCTCAGGCACCTCAGGATCGTTCGCGCGGTCGCGGACGCGGGAAGTGTGAGCAAGGCCGCGTCCCTGCTCGGGCTGGCGCAACCGGCCCTCACCGCACAGCTCAAACGCATCGAGAGGGTGCTCGGCGGCACCCTGTTCGAGCGCGACAGGCACGGCGCCCGGCCCACCCGGCTCGGCGAGCTGGTGCTCGCCCGGGCCCGGGTGCTCCTCCCGGCGGCCAAGGAACTGCAGGATGAGGCCGTACGGTTCGCCCACGCCCCCTCCCCCGGCTTCCGCATCGGCGCCACCAACGGGCCGATACTCGGCGGCCTCGTCGACCGGCTCGCCGCGGAACGGACGGTGAGCACGTACACCTCGTGGTCGGCCGACGAGCTCACCACCATGGCCGAGCTGGGCCGGCTCGACTACGTGCTGACCGGCGCCTGCGGCGACGGCGGCACGCCCATCGGCTCGCTGCGGTGGGAGACGATCAGCTACGACCCGGTCTTCACGCTGGTCGCCGACACCCACCCGCTGGCCGGCGAAAAGGAGCTGGAACTGTCCGAACTCGCCCCCGAAAGCTGGGCCGTCACCCCGGGCGACGGCTGCTTCGCCGACTGCTTCGCCACGGCCTGCGCCCGCGCCGGCTTCACCCCTGGAACGATCTACGAGACCGACGTGGCGACCTGCACGCACCTCGCACGGGTCGGCCGGGCCGTGGTGCTCTGCCAGGCCACCCACCAGGCCGCCCCCGGCCTGGCCATGATCCCGCTCGCGGGCGCGCCGCTGCGCTGGCGACAACTCCTCGGCCACCACCCCGCCGCCCCCGACGCCGCCTGGGTCGTGGAACAGGCCAGACAGACACACGCCGAGGTGGTCCGGCGCAGCCCCGTCTACCAGGACTGGCTGGTGCGGAACACCGGATTCGGCACCGCTCCGTAGCCCACAGACAGGGCCGGGGAGCGCATCCAACGGCTCCCCTCTCCGCTTCCCGGTCCCGAGCGGCTAGGCCAGGGTGTACTCCCACCCCGGCTGCCACGCGAACGGAGCATCCACCAACTCCTCCAACTCCGCCCCCTCAAGCAGATTCTGCAGCGCCCACCGATTGGCCGAGTGCGAGATGACCAGCACCGAACACCCCTGCCACTTATCCATCACGTCCTCGAGGAACGCCGCGGTCTCGGCCACCACCTGCCGATAGCTCTGCCCCCCTGGCCACGGCACATCAACGAACCGCCGCCGCAACATCGCCACCTCACTGACCGGCCGCCCGTTGTAGATCCCGTAGTCGCACTCCCGCAACCTGGAGTCGAGCCGAATGGTCTGTTCATCTCCGAACGCGACCTCCGCGGTCTGCGCCGCCCGCCGCAGATCAGACGCGTACACCACATCCACGTCCCGCCGCCGCACCCCCAACTCCACGGCCAGCTCCCGCCCGACCTGGGACAACTCCCCCGGCAACCAGCCGGTGGCGATGCCCGTCTCGTTGTCGACTGTGGGGGAATGCGTCTCGTAGATCAGCCTGACCGCCATACCACCGACGCTACCGGCCGATCACAACCGTTGGCGTACGCGCTGAGTGAACGAGGACGATCTATGCTGGCATGGTGGCTCAGGTGTGGAAGGATGCATGTTTGCAAGGGGCGGTAGCTCAGCCGGTCAGAGCATCGGACTCATAATCCGTGGGTCGTGGGTTCAAGTCCCACCCGCCCTACTCTCCAATACCGCTGTTGAGCCGGGGTTTCTCGGTTCTCACCAGCCTTCGATCGCGTTGTTGATCATGGTTGGTCGCTCGGTGGTTGCCCTTGTTTACGGACCGTGTATCGCGGTGGATCGTTTAGGCGGTCACAGCCAGCTCAGTCCCCAGAGATGACCATCAGAAGATCAAGCCAGGAGGTCTGCACAACGTCGCCGGTCAGCAATGGTCTAACGCGCGGTCAAGCGTTGTCCAAGTCGGCTCGTCTTGCCCACCAGGCCGCTCGTGACCAGCAGAGTAGACGCTGGTGTAGGTGTCGCGGGTGAAGGTGGACGGAGACGTGCCCCAGGGTTTCCTGCAAGATCTTCAGATCGACTCCGGCGGCGAGCATGAGCGAGGCGGCGCCGTGGCGCAGGTCGTGCAGCCGCACCGGCAGCAGCCCCCCTCGAAGGACAGCAGGTAGAACTGGTCGCTGACCTGCTGCGGATGCATGCAGCGCCCGCCACCCGCGCCATGATCGCAATCCCACCCTGTCCGGGGCCGGTGTGCTCGGCGGCGCCGCCGCGGCGGCCAGACTGTGGCGGCTGCTGCCGTACGCGTCCCGGGTCAGTGGTGCTCTGCTCATGCTGGCCGGGCTGTATGTCCTGTATTAGGGCTGGTACGAGCTGCGTGTCTTCACCGGACAGGCCACCGATGATCCGATCGTGGACGCCGCGACAGCCGGACAAGACGTTCTCGTTAACTGGCGGGCTCACGCGTCCGGCGGAAGTTCCTGACGTCACGCATCCAGCCACAGGGTCGCCAGTGCCTTGAGGTCGGGGGCTGATATCCGCGGGGCGGTCATCACGCTCGGGTATGGGGTGCCGCGCCGGTCCAGCCAGGCCCCGGTCAGGCCGGCCCGCTGGGCGCCGTCGATGTCCCAGGGGTGTACGGCGACCAGGGCCGCCTGATCGGGCCGCACTCCGGTGCGATCGACCGCGTACTCATAGGCGGCGCGGGCGGGCTTCCACACCCGGGGACCGCTCACGTCCAGTCTCGCCTCCACCAGTTCGAGCAGCCCCTCGCGGGCCAGGATCCCCTCGGTCATCGCCGCCGCGCCGTTAGTCATGGTGAACAGCCGCACGCCACTCTCGCGCAGCATCCGCATCCCGTCAGGGACGTCGGGATGCACCCGCAGTTCGGTGAAGCCGCGCAGAACATGGCCGATGGCCTTGTCAGGGTCCGCTTCCCGGCCGGCGAGCAATCCCCTGAGCACGTCGGCGGCGATGGCGGCGAACTCGGCGTACGCGCCTGCCGCGGTGAGCGCGAACCCGTCGCGCAGCACACCCGCGAACCAGGCAGCCATCAGGTCCCCAGACAGCCCGACTTCTTCGAACCGGGCCCGCAACGGCTCCATGTCGGTGAGCGTCTCGTTCACATCGAAGATCACTACTTGCGGTCTCGCGGCCAGGTTGCCGGTCATGGGTTTCTCCTCATGGTCGAAGGGGGTCGAGGGCAGCCGCCACGGCGGCCCGCAGGTGGGAGGGGTCGGCGCCGGCTCGCGAACGCAGGTTCACGCCGTAGGCCAGCAGGGTGAGCAGGTCGGCGGTCGCGTCCAGGTCCAGACCCGGGCGAAGCCGCGCCTTCGACAAGGCGGCGTGCATGGCCGTAAGCAGCCGCTCCTGATGGAGGTCCAGCACGCGCCGGACCTCCGGATCGCCGCTTTCGGACCCGGCGTGGGCGTTGGAGACCATGCATCCCCAGCGCGCGTGCTCGCCCGTGCACCTGGCTTGGATCAGCCGGTCGAAGAAGTCCACGATCGCGGGCAACCCGCGATCGTCGGCGGCCAAGCGGTCGAACACCGGCCGCGACCGCTGCTCGACATAACGCCGCAGCGCCTTGACGTACAGCTCCCGCTTACCACCGAAGGTGGCGTACAGGCTGGACCTGCTGAGCCCGGTCACCGCCACGACCTCCGAGACACCCGTCGAGGCGGTACCGCGCTGCCAGAACAGTTGCTCAACCTGCTCGAGCACCGCATCGGGATCGAAGTGCTTCACATCCGGCACCGACACCTCCATCTTGGAACGATTATTCTAAGATAGGGGGACGAGTCCGACTAAGGCAACTCGCGCGGCGCTGGTGACGCTCGGCTACGCCACCAAGGATGAACTCGACTCCGAATCCGACTACTTCGGCCCGCCTTGATCGCGTTGTCCCCGGCTCCGGCGCATGCCCAGGGCGTGCGCCGGGTGGATGGCCGGGCCGATGTCGGACGGGCGACGGTGTTCGACGATCTGAAGAGCTTCACGGTGTGTGACTGGGTCAAGGACAAGACCGTCGTCGTGGTCCGGGTAGGAAACCGGGCCATCCGGCCTTTCGACAACTATTGGGAGCTGGACGCCCCGCAAGGCGGGTGCGCCCATCACACGCTCGCCTTCGCCGGGCCGGAGAGCCGGATCATCTGGGCCCGCTTCTGCGTCTCGCACGTGTCGGACGGTGGATGGGAAGCCGGTCTGTCATCCCCCGGCGTTCTTGTCGGACCCCAGCACAGTTGAGGCCAGGTGGGCGTTGCCGGACGGCCTGACTTGACGCCTTTTTGCACACGTCCGTGGTGGTTGTTGAGGTAGCGCCGGGCAGGCTCCAGGCGACCGATTCTGTTGGTTCGTCCAAGGAGGCACACATGGCGATCAAGCGCTCTGCCAAAGCCACCCGGCCCAAGGCCAGCAGCCAGCCGTGGCTCCACGTCAACGGTGCGGAGATCCAAGGGTTCGACACCGTGCGGATGTTCCCACTCGGCCTCTCCGCGGACGCGCGCGAATACTCCTGCCAGCGGCTCAACCAGATCCTCGCCGACACTCAAATCCTCTACAGCCTGTACAAGAAGCACCACTGGCTGATGCGCGGCCCGACCTTCTACCAGCTCCACCTACTGCTGGACAAGCACGCCGACGAGCAGCTCGAACTCGTGGACGCCCTGGCCGAGCGGGTTCAAACCCTCGGTGGCGTCGCGGTCGGGGACCCGCGCCACGTGGCCGAGATCACCGTGATCCCACGCCCGCCCAACGGCTGCGAGGAGGTACCAGCCATGCTCTCGCGCCTGGTCGAGGCCCACGAGACCATCCTGGTCGCCTGTCACGACGCAGCCGCCCGCGCTCAGGAGATGGGCGACGACGGCACCAACGACCTGCTGGTCTCCGAGGTCATCCGCACCGGCGAGTTGCAGACCTGGTTCCTGATCGAGCATCTGGTCGACACCCCGCTGGTCGAGCCCTCCCGCCAATGATCAGCCCATCGGCAGCCCGCTCCGCGCATCGTTCGCCCGACGATCACTGGCGGGGATGGGCTGCCCGCTGAAGCGACCACATGCCAAGGTGCGGTCCCTCACCTGCCGGTCAACCAGTGGATGAACGGTGCACTTCCCGACCTTCGGCGACAGCGGCGATGTCCTCGCGGCCGTGGCTTCCTCGACCGCCTGCTGCAGCGCCTGTTGCAGGACGCCGGACAACGGGGAGGGGAGATCGCGCTCGCCGGCCAGCAGGTCGAGATCTTTGAGCGCGAGGGCGAGCGGGAATCCGGGCGGGTAGCTGCCAGCACGCATCTCTTCGGCCTTCTGCATCGCGTACGGCATGCGCAGAGGCCCGTCGTCCAGCACCTGCAGCACCAGGCCAGGATCCACGCCCAACTGCCGGCAGGCGAGCAGGGTGTCGGCCATGGCCACGACCGAGGCGGCCATCCAGCTGTTGACGATCAGCTTCACCCGGGACGCCTGACGCCGCGAGGGTGTGGAGCTTGTCGGCGGGGCATGGACATGAAGGTAAACGGATCGGTAGCGCTGTCGGCATGAGGGGGCCGCCCGGCGCTTCCGTCATGGGCTCACTGCCACGCCGTACGGGCTGTTGCCGACCGTAACCGTTGCCACCACCTTGAGGGTCTTGGGGTCGATGACCGTGAGGGTGCCCGCCCCCTGCTCGGTGACGTACACCGCGTTGGAGGTGACCGCCACATTGAACGGATCGGTACCCGGAGGGCCCACGGAAACGGTCGAGACGCGGTGGCTTCCGGTATCAATGACCGCGACGTTTCCCGGCCCGAGAACAGCGACGTAGGCCGAGCGGCCGTCCGGTCCGAGTGCCACATCGAAGGGGCCGCCGCCGACCGGCACCTTGGCCGTGACCGTACCGGTACGAATGGCGACCACCGCGACGCTCCCTGTCATCTCGTCGGCGACATAGGCCGACCCGCCATCCGGGGTGACGGCGACGCCGACAGGAGAACGCCCCGCGGGCAGGGTCCGGACGGCCCGATGCGTACCGGTGTCGACGATCGACACGCTGCCCGACCCGGCATTGGCGACGTAGGCCGTAGCGCCGTCGCGGCTGACGGCCACGTTCACCGGGGAGATGCCGACCGGGATGGACGCGGATACCCGGTTGGCGCGGGTGTCGAGTACGGAGACGCTGTTCGAGCCGCCGTTGGCGACGTAGAGGAACCTGCCGTCCGGGCTCAGGTCGACACCGGTGGGACTCTTCCCGACCGGCACGGTCGCGACGATCTTGTTGGTCTGGGTGTCGAGTACTGAGACTTGGGCCGATCCGGCGTTGGCGATGTACGCGTGCCTGCCGTCGCGGGCGACCGCGATGCCTTCGGGCGCCGTTCCCGCCGGTACGGTCGCGGTGACCTTGTTCGTGCTGGCATCGATCACGGAGACCGTGTCGTCGAGCTGGTTGGTGACGTATATGCGACTGCCGGCGCGCGGAAGGACGGCCGCAGCCGACGCGGTGGGGAGACCCGATACCAACAGGACTCCGATCAGGAACCCCCATAGCGCCCGCAGCGCCGTCCTGTGCTGTCGACCGGTGACGCCGACTCGGCTTTGCCGGGAAACATCCATCCTGTGCACCTCGCAGCGTTCGGTCCGTGGCCCCGGCACCCAGGCGACGGTCAGGTCAGGAGGCCACGTGCGTAGTAGTCGTGCTCGTCGCGCACGCCCGGCACGGCGAAGAAATAGCCTCCGCCTCGCGGACTGATGAACGGCACCAGCGCTTCGCCTTCCAGCCGCGTCTGCATGGCGATGTAGGTGTTGAGTTCGCGCTGGAAGCAGCAGAACGCGTGCCCTAGGTCGAGGCCGCCGCGTGGATCGAGAGTCAGGTTGTAGTCGTAGCTGCGGCGCAGGATCGCGCTGGTGGCCGCGGTCTGCGGGGTCTGCGGGTTCGCGAGGCGGACATGGGAGTTCAGCGGGGTGACCAGTCCCTGCGGGTCGTTGGTGTAGATGGGATCGAGGGTGTCCGAGGCGTTGTCGGCCAGGTCGTACATGGGGGCGCCGCTGGCCTTCCGGCGGCCGAAGATCCGCTCCTGCTCGGCAAGGGGTACCTTCGCCCACTTGTCGAGGTTGAAGTGGATGCTGCGCAGCACCTGGTAGGTACCGCCGGCCGTCCAGGCGGGCTCAGCGGTGTGCGGTTGTACCCAGACCAGCTGGTCCATCGTGGCGGCGTCCGTGGTGTCCGGGTTGGAGATGCCGTCCTTGAAACCGAACCAATCCCGCGGGATCCCGACGGGGCGCGGCGGATTGCGCTGGCAGTCGATACGCCAGCGCGGCTTCATCGCGCCCCCGGTGCGCGCCAGAACACTGAGCAGTGCGTGTACCAGCGTGTCCCTGTGTGCGGCGCACAGCTGTATCAGCAGGTCGCCCTGCGCCATCGCGGGGTTCAGGTCGTCGTGGCGGAAGGGCTCCATGGTGACGAGCTGGGCCGGTTTGCGGGAGCTCAGTCCATAGCGGCCGTCGAAGAGGGTCCGGCCGAGGGCGAGGGTGAAGGTGAGATCATCCGGTACGACCTGGAGACCCAGGATGCCGTCGTCCGGCGGCGTCTTCGGCGGCATGCCGCCCGCGGTAAGGAAGCGGGCCTCCGCAGTGAGCGACCGGAACAGGTCTGTGAGCTCTGTGCGGTCAGCGACCATCACATCGAAGGAGGCGAAGGTCCCGGTCGGCTGTGGAGGCGTGGCGATGCCTGCCTGATGGTAGCCGTGGAACGGGATCGTGCCTGTGCCGGCGTTCTTGCGCCCGGCCGTGTCGGCATCGTGGTCCAGCGGGCCTCCGCCCGCCGCTCCGACGAGGCCGGCGGCGACTGTGCCCTGGAGGAAGGCCCGTCGTGCGAAGGCGCCCGCCGGACACTCATCGCTACTCCACCCGCCTCTGGGCCCTTTATGAGTCATAGCTCCTCCGGAATGATCCCGGGCTGTGACTATCAAATCGGAAATTACCCACTAAACAGTAGTATATCCGACATTCGAGGCGATCGCTTGGGCGGCTTTTTATGAGGTTATAGCGGGGAATAGTCGACCGTCGGGTGCGGCTTTTGTCAAAGCTTGTCCGATAGATAGCTGACCCGCGACTGTAGGCACGTGAACCCACAGGCTTTTACCGCGACCCGTATCCCCTTTATGCCGAGGCTTGCCGGACTCGTGGGCTTACCTTCGTACCCGAGCTGGGCGCCTGGTTGGTGAGCAGGCGCGAAGACGTACGCGAGGTGCTGAGCAGGCCCGAGCAATTCTCGCCGGCGGGCGCGCCCGCTACCAGCTCGTCTACGAGATACCCGTATCACCCCGGCAACGCTGAGGCGTACGGCCCGTCCGTCTCGAATTCAGGCCGCGGTGTCGAGATCCTGGTAGTGGATTCGGTGGCGCAGCGGGAGCCCGGTGACCAGGCGTTCGAGCTCGTCAGCAATCGAGGCGCCCATCCTGGCCAGCTCGTTGCCGTGGGAACCGGCGATGTGGGGGGTGAGGAAGACGTTGGGCAGATCGAACAGGACCGATTGGCCGGGGAGCGGTTCCGGGGTGGTGACGTCGAGGATCGCGGAGATGCGGCCGGTCTTGAGCTCGTCGATGAGCGCATCGGTGTCTATCAGGGAGCCTTGCGCGGTGTTGATCAGCACGGCGCCGTCGGGCAACAGGGCCAGCCGGTCGCGATCGAGCATGTGGTGGGTCTCTGGGGTCGCGGGGGCGTGCAGGCTGACGATGTCGCTGGTGGCCAGCAGTTCCTCAAGCTCCAGGCGTGGCACTTCCACGGAGGCGGAGGCGGAGGCGGCGTACGGGTCGTACAGGTGGACCGTGAAGTCGTGCCGAATGAGATGTGAGATCACCTGCCGCCCGATGCGCGAGGCTCCGACGATGCCGATGCGGCGTCCGTAGTTGCCGACGTCCGGCATCACTTCGGCCGGCGTGAACGTCCTGTCGCCGCGGTAACGCTCGCGCGCTCCGAACACGCCCTTGCCGGCCAGCAGGATCGCGCCGACCGCGTATTCGGCTACCGGGATCGCGTTCGCTTCGGCCGCCGACGACACCAGGATGCCCCTGTCCCAGACGGCCTTGGTCACGTGCGCCTTCACGGTGCCGGCCGCGTGCAGAACCGCCCTGAGCCTGGGTGCGGAATCCAGGAAGGCGTCGTTGAGCGGCGGGCAACCCCAGCCGGTGATGAGGATTTCCAATTCGGGGAGCAACGCGGCGATGCGTGGATCGTCCAGGCGCTCAACGGCGAAAGCCGGATCGAGATCAGCGTACTGCGCGATTCGGTTCTGGACCGTATTCGGGAACAGCAGCGGCAGGTGTACGGGACGCAGGGCGAACAGGGCCCTTGGGCGGTGGTAGGTCACAAGAAGGTCCCCCGTATTCGAATAGCGCGATGGCTCTACTTGAGGCTGCCGAGCGTGACGCCGGAGCGCCAGTAGCGCCGCATCGAGATCATCAAGGCGACCATGGGGATCAGCGAGATGATCGAACCGACGACGACCAGGCCGGTGAGATCGGTGGAGGTGTCCACCTTGACCTTCAGCCACGAGTACAACCCCAGCATGACCGGCCACTTGTACTGGTCACGCAGGTAGACCAGCGGGCCGAAGAAAGAGTTCCAGGACCCGACGAAGCCGAGTAGAAAGATCGTTGCGGCGCCGGTGGACATCAGCCGTGCGCCGATGGAGAAGAAGATGCGGTACTCCCCCGCCCCGTCGATGCGGGCGGCCTCGAGTAGTTCGGGCGGGATGGCGCCCTCGGCATAGACCTTGGCGAGGTAGACGGAGAAGGCGCTGAAGAAGTTCGGCACGATGATCGCCCAGGGGGTGTCGATCATGTGCAGGTCCGTGTAGAGCAGGAAGGACGGGATCGTGAGCAGCGCACCCGGCACCAGGAAAGAGCCGATGACGACGCCCATCATCACGCCGCGCCCGCGGAAGCGGTACATCGCCAGGCCGTAGCCGCAGGCGACGCAGACCAGGGACATGCCCGCGGTTCCGGTGAGGCCATAGAGGAGGGTGTTCCACATCCAGGTCAGGAAGATGCCGTCCTGGTAGGTGAACAGGCCCCTGACGTTGTCCCACAGCCGGAACTCGGCGAACCACAGCCCGTTGGTGGTGTACAGGTCGCCCTGGCTTTTGGTGGCGGCCACGATCAGCCACCAGACGGGTGCCACCGAGTAGACGGTGAAGGCGACCAGGCCGGTGATGACGATGAGCTTGGTGCGGGTGCTGTGCCGCAGGGTTCCCTTGGCGGCCCGGCCGCGCCGCCGCCGGTCGGTGGTGGCCGGCGATGGGGGGCGTTCCGTGGCTATGGTCATGAGGTCGGTGCCTTGTTCGTGAGGCGGTGAAAATGGCCGAGGCCGCGCCGACGACGAGGGCCAGGATGATGGACAGGGCGGCGGCGTAGTTGAAATCTCCTTGCGGTTCATGGCACCGCTCCTTTGTAGGTAGGGATCGCCGCGCAGGCCGTTTGAAGAACGACCATAGAAAGCGTTCTCTACGCCGAAGTTAGATCTCCAGGGCGGCCCTGAGCAAGATGTCATGCAGATAAATCTCGGGTTACGCCGGAATTTCATGGCAAGAGGGCGCGGCGGCTGTCCTGCGCAGACCGCTGGGCGACGCGCTTGGCAGACAGCGTTACCTATCGATCGCCGGCCGGCCGACAGACTGGCGCAGGATCACATGGGTGCCCAGCAGCTGATGCCGCTCCGCCCTGCCCACCGGCCGATCGAGAGCGGCCCGGACGGCGGCGCGGCCCAGTTCCTCATAGGGGACGTGGACCGTGGTCAGGCTGGGGCGCAGGTCGGTGGCGAGGGGGATGTCGTCATAGCCGACGATGGAGACATCGTCGGGAACGCTGAGCCCGGCGTCGTAGACAGCGGCCATCGCGCCGCCGGCGATGACGTCGGTCTCGGCGAAGATCGCGGTGAAGTCGCGGCCGCCGCTCAACCGGTCGCTGACTCGCTCGTAGCCGGACGCGCGGCTGAACTCCGCATCGAGCTCGAACAGGCTCTCGTCCACGGAGACGGCCATGTCCGCCATCGCCCGGCGAAATCCGGCGAGACGACCCGTGGTGGTGGTGAAGGCCGGATCCCCGCCCACGTAGAGGATTCTGCGGTGCCCACGGCTGATGAGGTAGCTGGACAGCGCATAGGCGCCGCCCTCGTTGTCGTACTCGACAACAGTCGCCGGGATCCCGGGCCCCAGGGACGGGCGTCCGCACAGGACCAGCCGCGACTTGGCGGCGTCGAGCGATCGGGCGATGTCGATCATCCGCGCCCGGTAGGCGGCGCTGTCCCAGGCCCCGCCGATCAGGAAGACCGCGGCGGCCCGCTGCTCGCGCATGAGCTGGATCGCCGCCAGCTCGCGGGCCGGATCTCCGTCGGTGGTGGCCACCAGGCAGATGTGCCCGCGCTGTGCGGCTTCCTGCTCGACTCCGTGCACGGCCGCGGCGAAGGCCGGACCGCGTACGTCGTTGACGATGAAACCGACCGTACGGGTTGATCCCCCGCCCAGCGCGCGAGCATGGGTGTTGGCGACGTAATTCAGCTCTCTGATCGCGCGCTGGACCCGCACCCGGGTGCTTTGAGCCACCGGATAGTTGCCGGCCACCACGCGCGAGACCGTGGACAGGGAGACCCCGGCGAGCTCGGCTACGTCCTTGATCGTGCTCTGGCGGTGATCGAGGTCGTCCGGCACGTCGTTCTTTCGTCTGGCCACCCAGCCAGTTTAGAGAGCGTTGTCCACTCCTGTTCGACCACGATGGTAACGATCTCTAAGGCGTTCCGCCGATTTGTCAGCTGAGACGAGACGACGGGACCGGCCGCGAAGAAGAGCTGAGATCTCCGTCAGACCAGCGATCCCGCAGCTGGCCGCAGAGATCGCGACTCACAGATCGCGTCCCGCCTTGCTGCGCGCTTTGTAACGCTGTTGTAACGACAGCTTGTGCAACCGCGACGGTCGATCTAGGTTCCGGACAACGCTTTCTATTGAGCGTCTCTCAAGGTCGTCTTCAGGTCACCTTCATCCGTCGCAGCACCCCACAGCGGTGCGCGCTCCGACGGTCGCGTTCACCCCAGTCCTGGTGAGCGCTTAGGAGAGGAGAGCTCTTGTCAGCCATCCATCCCCACTCAAGCCCCAATCGTCGCGACCTGTTCAAGGCGGCCATGGCCGCCGGGATCGTCGCGGCCGTGCCCGCGCACGCCGCCCAAGCCTCCGTAGCTCGCACCACCGCAGCGGCGATCACCCACCCCGGCCTCCTGCATACGCAGGCGGACCTCAGCCGGATGGCCGCCCGGGTGAGCGCCGGCGTACAGCCCTGGCAGGCCGGCTGGGACCGGCTCGTGGCCAACGGCCACGCGCAGAGCACCTGGACGGCGAACCCGCAGGCCACCATCATCCGCGGCGGGACAGGCGAGAACTACGGCATCCTCTACAACGACATTCACGCCGCCTACCAGAACGCGTTACGGTGGCGGATCAGCGGCAACACGGCCTACGGGAACACCGCGCGGGACATCCTCAATGCCTGGTCGGCCACTCTCACCACGGTGACAGGCAATGCCGACCGCTTCCTGGCCGCGGGCATCTACGGATACCAGTTCGCCAACGCGGCCGAGCTCATGCGCGGGTACGGCGGCTTCGACCTGGCTCGCTTCCAGAGCATGATGCGCAACGTCTTCTACCCGGTCAACGACAACTTCCTCGTCAACCACAACGGCGCCTGCATCACCAACTACTGGGCCAACTGGGACCTGTGCACCATGAACTCGATCCTGGCGATCGGTGTTCTCTGCGACGACCAGACGCTCATCAACCGGGCGATCGACTACTTCAAGAACGGCGCGGGCAACGGCTCCATCATGCACGCCATCCCGTTCCTGCACGACGGCGGGCTCGCGCAGTGGCAGGAGAGCGGCCGCGATCAGGGCCACACCATGATGGGCGTCGGGCAGATGGGCGCCTTCTGCGAAATGGCCTGGAACCAGGGCGTGGACCTGTACGGGTACGCCGACAACCGGTTCGCGCGGGCCTGCGAGTACATCGCCAAGTACAACCTGGGCGAGACGGTCCCTTTCACCACCTACACCTGGGGCAACGGCACGAACTGCGCCCAGAACACCCACACCGCGATCTCTTCCGACAGCAGAGGACAGATCCGGCCGGTCTGGGAGACCGTCTACAACCACTACGCGGGTCGCCGGGGCCTGGCCATGCCCTACACGGCCAGGGCAGCCGCGGCGGTCAGGGCAGAGGGCGGCGGCGGAGACTACGGAAGCACCAGCGGTGGGTTCGACCAACTCGGGTTCGGCACCCTGGTCCACACCCGCGACGGAGCGTCGATCGTCTCCGGCGGGACGTACAAGCTGGTGTGCGAGCGCAGCGGCAAGGCGCTGGACAACGGCAACACCACGACCGACGGAGCGGCGGTCGTGCAGTGGACCGACAACGGCGGCTCACCACAGACCTGGCGCATCACCGACGTCGGCGGCGGCTACCACAAGCTCGTCAACGCCATGAGCGGCAAGGCGCTGGACAACGGCAACACCGCAGCCGACGGAGCGACGGTCGTGCAGTGGACCGACAACGGCGGGTCGCCGCAGCGCTGGAAGATCGTGGACGTCGGCGGTGGCGCGTACAAGCTGATCAGTGCCATGAGCGGCAAGGCGCTGGACAACGGCAACACCGCGACCGAGGGAGCGACCGCCCTCCAATGGACCGACACAGGCGGACTGCCTCAGCGATGGAGGCTCATCCGCCTCACCTGACGACCGACTCATCCCATGTCTGGAGATCAATTCGCCATGCCCCGCTGGAGACTGTGTCATGTCCTGCTCGCCGCCGGCCTACTGCTCCCGATCGCCCTCGGCGCGTTACCTGCCGCCGCCGGTGTCCCCCCGGCCGTCCAGGAGGACTCCATCACCTTCGGCGACACCGGGTCGGAGTCGGCACATGGCCTGAGCGCGGAGTTCACCTCGGTGGTGGACGGAGCGCTGAAGGAGAAGGCCCGAGTGGCCAATCCGACGAACCCACCGAGCATCAAGGGTGGTGAGCTGCGCTTCAGGATGCGGGTCGACCCGGTCGCCCAGAACTACTTCACCCTGAAGTTCTGGGGAAGCGACGCCTCCGGCAACAGGACGATCGCCTACGTCAACGGCGAGCAGATCGGCTACCGACGCTCCGGTGACTACGAGGGGATCAACGCCGGTGCGAACAAGCCGCTGCCAGGTCGCTTCTACTACAACACGATCATGCTGCCGCTCGCGCACACGCAGGGGCAGCACGTCGTGGAGATGACGGTCCGCACCTACGACGGCGCCTTCAGCCAGCCCGTGACCGCGCCTTCGCGCGGCTACTACAAGGCCTACACGCACACCAGCGCCTACCTGGACGTCTCCGGCGAGAAGCAGGGCACGCTCACCCCGGACACCACACCCGCCCCCGGACAGACCGAGGCGGAGAAACAGGCGTTGATCGACGGCTACCGGCAGAGCCAGATCAACCTGTTCAACCAGGACAGCGCCACCATCGACGCCGCGCCCGACCGCAAGCTGTCCATCGTCCGCTACCAGGACGACCTGCGCTTCTACGCCTCGGCGCTGCATGAGCCCTGGTGCCCGGCCAACACGCCCGAGTTGCGCAAGGCCGCCGTCGCCCGAGTGCTCAAGGTGATCGACAACCACGTCAAGGATTACTACGGCAACACCCAACTGCTGCTGCGTGGCGGCCACCAGGGCGACTGGGGTGGCTACTACGGCGCGCTCGGCGAGGCGCTGTACATCGTCGAGGACCTGCTCGGTGACGACTTCCCGGCGTTCCTGGATCAACCGTTCGTCACCGGCACCCAGGACGGGCCGACCTCGCTGAAGGGCGTCGACTGGAACGGCGGCGAGCTGACCAGACGGGAGGCCTACGAGCGGGTGCTGAAGGCGAACTTCGACTTCGCCCGATCGCGGCTGTCCTACATCTACAACCAGGTCATGTTCACCTACGAGGGCGCATGGGAGGCGCACGAGGGGCTGCGGGTGATCAGCTCGAAGTTCTACGAGGGCAAGGAGCGCAGCCACCGGATCGCGCTGGAGGCGCTGGGCGCGGCGCCGTTTCTCGGCGAAGAGGTGCTGGTCGGCCCCGACGGCAAGGACCTGGACCTCTACCACTCGCTCTTCTACCACGACACCACGGCCCGCTTCACTGCCGACACGGCGCAGATCGTCGGCAAAGGGCTGGCCAAGAGCAAGCTCGATGCCGGTGGTCATGTTGTGCGCCGCCTGCCGTACGGCGAGCACTACACAGGTATCACCAAAGCGGGCTTGACCAGGGAGAACACCTACGTCGCCAACTACGGCGAGGCCACGAACTACCTGCCCGAATGGTTCTTCAGGACGCTGGGGCACAAGGGCGATGAGAAGCTCAACGACCAGATCCTCGAACTGGCGCTGAAGAACCTGCACGCCCGCGGCTACACGCGCCATTCCGGCATCGACGACAACGGCAAGCGCGTCATGCGCGCCGAGATGGTCACCGACGAGCGCAACACCGGCTACCCCGGCTGGCCGGCCTACGGGCTGAGAGTCAGCGAGGGCCGCATCATGACCTACGTCGCGCTGGAAAAGCACATGGCCGAACACGCAGAGCAGTACGCCGGCAAGCAGTGGGAGCCGTACCGGCGCTACGCGCGCGAGGCGGTCGGCTTCGCCCAGCAGCAGCTCGCCGACAACCAGTACTTCAACGAGTTCGGCTCTGTCCAGTCCAAGAACAAGTACGACCTGTGGCTGCCCGAGACCTACGCCTACCTGCGCGAACACGAGCCCACCGGCGTCGTGCTCCCCCAGACCGACCTCGACCAGTACACCTCCGAACAGCTCGCGGCCCTGAAAGTCGACCCCGCCGACTATGAGCGGTTCGCCTTCGCCGACGTGGACAACATGTTCGTCTCGCTGCGCGACGGCGACACGCGTATCTTCGGCTCGCTGTTCGAACGGCAGCGCGGCTACGCCGGAAACGGCAGGCTGCACGTGCTGAACCGCGACCACGACGACACCGTGCAGATCGCCACCGACGCCCAGTTCTCCTACCAGGACTACTACCTGCGGATGGACAACATCGACGTCGACTTCATGGAGGATCAGCTGACCGGCGACGGCACGCTGCCCCAGGCGCTGGCCGGAGAGCTCGCGCCGATCGCGCACCAGCCGGGCGTCGGCACCGTGCGCAGGGAGAACTTCGAGTTCGACACCCCCTACTCCGGCTACGCCGATTTCCTGACCGCCCGTTACGGCCGGTATCTGTTCGTCTTCAACACCACCCGCCAGGAGTACGGCAACGCCAAGACCTACCAGCTCGACGTGCCGGCGAGCGCCGTCGACCTGGTGTCGGGCAAGCCCGTCGCCAAGGGCAAGGCCGGCGTGCCACCGGAGACGGCCATGGTGCTCAGGCTGGACACCGCGATCGAGCAGCAGGCCAAGCCACACCGCGTGGACTTCGTCCAGGCGCTGCGCGACCAGCGGGGCGCGGTGCTCACCTGGAAGCCCGCCGCAGGCGCCGAGTCGTACACGATCAAGCGGGACGGCAAGGTGATCGCCACCCGCGTGCGCGGCACCTCCTTCACCGACGCCGGCGGCAAGGGACGCTCCTATACGGTGACCGCGGTCAACCGGGCCGGCTCCGGCTGGGAGTCGCAGGCCGCGACCGTGCCCGCCAAACCGGTCGATCGCATCGGCGAGGTCACCGGCACGGTCAAGACCGGCGGGCACAAGATCGAGCTGTCCGGCGGCAACGGCACCGGCCTGGGCGAGGGCGACGACTACTACGTCGACAAGCGCGCCATCGACGACCGGCTGCTGTTCGCCAACGAGGTCCTCACCGGCAGCAGCTCGATCAGCGCCAAGGTGAAAGGCGACGGCGGGCTGATGCTGCGGGCCGACACCCGCTACATCTACTTCGGCACCGACGCCTCCGGCAAGCTCGTCCTGCGGAACCGCACCCGGGACTCCCGCCACGACTGGCAGGACCAGCGGCGTAGCCCGCTCAAGGCCACCATCCCGAGCCTCGACGCCGCCGACTACCCCTACCTCAAGCTCGTCCGCGACGCCGACTCCCACATCGTCCGTGCCTGGGCCGGCAAGGACGGGCAGGCATGGACGTACGTGGCCGAGCTGTTCACCCCGTTCCCCGAGGCCGTCCTGGCGGGCGCGGCGGCGCCGGTCGCGGCGACGTTCAAGGACGTCACGATCGCCGAGCAGCCCGCGGGCACGCTGTACGCGCGCGTCGAGCGGGCCAGGGACCAGGTGACCCTGCGCTGGAGCAAGCCGAACACCGCCACGCGCTTCAACGTCTACCGCAAGGACGCGGCGGCCGGGTCGTGGCGCAAGGTGCTGTCCAGCGCGCTGACCTTCAGTTTCACCGACGAGCCGCTCCGCTACGGCACCCGCTTCTACAAGGTGACCACGATCGGCGCGGACGGCACGGAACGGCCGGGCTCCGGCATGCTGATGGCGACCGCCGAGCCGCTCGCCACGGTGATCGCCGAGGCCGAGAAGCTGCCCGCGGCCGACTACACCAAGGGCAGCTATTACCTGCTGACCAAGACGATCGCGGAAGCCAAGGCGGGTGGCGAGGAGGAAACACTGATCAACCGCATCTACGCCGCCGTGGCCGAGCTCGTGCCGGTCAGCTCGCTGCTGGTCGAGGTGCCGGTGGATCCGTCCATGGTGACGGCGTCCACGCCGCCATGGGGAGGGGGCGGGACCGCCGCGGACAACGGCTGGCGGGCCTTCGACGGCGACCTCGCCACGGCCACCGACACCACCACGGCCACCGGATGGATCGACGTCCGGCTGCCTCAGGCGGTCTCGCTGGACGCCCTGCGCTACCACCCGCGGGCCGGCAACATCGCGCGGATGAACGGCGCCGTCTTCCAGGGCTCGGCCGACGGTGGTTCGACCTGGACGAACCTGCACACCGCGAGCGCCGTCTCCGAGCTTCGCTGGTATGAGGTGACTCTCCCGAGAACGCCCGCCTACCAGCGGCTGCGCGTCGCCTTCCCGGTCGGCGGCAACACCAATGTCGCCGAGGTCGAGTTCCTCGTCCGTCACGACGACCGTACCCTGCTCAAGCTGCTCATAGCCGAAGCCGAGGCGGTCGATCGCGACCGCTACACCGAGGCCAGTCTCGCGGCTCTCGACGCCGCCCTGAACACCGCCGGATCGGACCTCGCCGGCCAGGCCGAGATCGACCAGGCAGCCGACGCGCTGCTCACCGCGATCGGAAACCTCACGCCGAAGGCCTGACAGTGCACGGAAGACCGCAGGTCATCGCAGGTTGCGATGACCTGCGGTCCGCCCTTCCCGTCGCGCCGCAGGCTCGGCGCGCGGCCCATGCCAGGTGAACGGCCGTACCATCAGGCAATGGCTAAACGTGTGACGATCAACGATGTGGCCCAGGCCGCAGGCGTCTCCCGGCAGACGGTGACCCGGGCGATCAATGACATGGGAGAGATCAACGAACAGACCAAGCAGCGCGTGCTGGAAGCCTGCCAAAAGCTCGGATACCGGCCGAGCCGGTTCGCTCGCAACCTCGTCGTGCGCAAGAAGACTCGTGCGATGGGGTATCTAGTGGCCTCCTTCCGCAACCCGTACTTCACCGAGATCGCCGGAGATCTGCTCAATGCCGCGGCAGAGCGCGGCTGGCACGTGGTGATGGCCTCGACGGAGACGGAGGACGAGCCGAACGCGCTCGACATGCTGTCGGGGCAGGTGGACGTGTTCATCGGGCACTTCGTGCAGAATGACGACGCCCTCGCGCGGGCCAGCGGCGGCATCCCGCTCGTGATGCTGGAACGGCCGAGCAGCCGGCCCGGCATGCATTCCGTCGAAGTCGACATACGTGAAGGTGTGCGAGAGGCGATCCAGGCACTGCGTACCAAGGGGGCGCGGCGCATCGGGATGATCGATTCCTCCTATTCGCTGCGCGCCTCGCCGACCTACGAGCCCTCGCCACGGCGTGGCTACTTCGAGGAGCTCGTCGGCGGCGAGTCGACAGGCATGGTCGTCGTGGGTGAGGAATCGATGGCCGGTGGCGGCCGGGCGTTCGCCGAGCTTGTCGCCACATATCCGGATATGGACGCGGTGCTGGCCTTCAATGACCTCATGGCGATCGGTGCGGTGCAGGCTTCACACGCTCTCGGCATCGAGGTGCCGCGCCAGGTCAAGATCTGCGGCTTCGACGGTCTGACCCTGGGCGAGGCCGTGCATCCCACGTTGACGACGGTCTCGATCGATCGCCACGCCCTGGTCAGCAGCGCGTTGGACATAGCCGACGCTCTCGCCGCCGCCGACTTCGGCGTGCTGCCGCCCATGCGGCGAACGGTACGCCCGCACATGCTGTGGCGAGAATCCGCTTGACCCACCCCCATTGACACGGGGGAACCCGCTCTTTACGGTGATGTTTCACGGAGATGCCGTGAACGTTCACGGTCATACCGTGAACGTTCACGGTCGCCAATGCGGCCGTTTCCGCTCCCCCTCTGAGAGCTGTACATCGTGCCCTTCCTTTCCACACCAGTCCGCCGCCTGTCGTCATTCGAGCCCGGTGCCGGCCGACTGACGCCGCGTGCATGGACGGCTGCGCCATGACCCGCCGCAAGGAGTTGATCAACAGAGCCTGGAAGTTCGCCTACGGGGATCCGCCCGGCGCGGTCGCGGAGGACTTCGACGACAGCGACTTCTACGACGTCGGGCTGCCGCACTCCTTCGGCATCCCGTACTTCATGGAGACCGGCTTCTACGTCGGCCGCGGCGTCTATCGCCGAGTCCTCGAAGTGCGCCCTGAGGATCTGGGCAAGTACCTCGCCCTGGAGTTCCAGGGGGTGTTCCAGGACGCCGAGGTGTACGTCAACGGCCGGCAGGTGGGCCGGCATCTCGGCGGATACACCGCCTTCGCGATCGACATCTCCACCGCGGTACGCGCGGGGGCCAATCAGCTCGCTGTGCGGGTCAGCAACGAGTGGAACCCGCGGCTGGCTCCCCGCGCCGGAGAACACACCTTCAACGGCGGCATCTACCGCGACGTCTCCCTGATCGTGACCGAGCGCACCCGCATCGCCTGGTACGGCACGTTCGTCACCACGCGCCAGGTGCTGGGCGGCGACGCCGTCATCGAGGTGGCCACCGAGCTCGTCAACGACAGCGGCGTTCCCTTCGACGGTGACCTGACCGCCGAAATCCGCCTGGCCGGGGAGTCGATCCTGCGGCTGCGCCAGCCGGTGTCCTTGCCGGCCGGAGCCACGCGCACCTGCCGCCAGGAACTCACCCTGCCCCAGGCGCGGCTGTGGCATCCCGACACGCCGCACCTCTACACGCTGGAGCAGCGCCTCGGCCTGGACCAGGCCGTCACCACTTTCGGGGTACGCACCGTCGAGTTCACCACCGACAAGGGCTTCTTCCTCAACGGCGAGCACCTGCCGATCCACGGCGCCAACGTGCACCAGGACCGCGCCGGGTGGAGCGACGCCGCGACCCACAGCGGCATCCGCCGCGATGTCACGCTGATCCGCGAGAGCGGGATGAACCTCATTCGCGGATCGCACTACCCCCACCACGAGGAGTTCACCGCCGAGTGCGATCGCCAAGGGGTGCTGTTCTGGTCTGAGCTGTGCTTCTGGGGAATCGGCGGGGAGAACGCCGAAGGTTTCTGGACCGCCGGCGCCTACCCGCCCGACGAGGGCGACCGCGCGGAGTTCGAAGACAGCTGCCTGCGTGCCATGGCCGAGATGATCCGCGTCAACCGCAACCACCCCAGCGTCATCGCCTGGAGCACCGGCAACGAGGTGTTCTTCACCGATGACGAGGTGATTCCGCAGGCCAAGCAGCTGACCCGGCGCCTGGTCGACCTCGTCCACGAGCTCGACCCCACCCGGCCGGCCGCGGTGGGCGGAGCTCAGCGCCGCGGCTTCGACGAGCTCGGCGACCTGGCCGGCTACAACGGCGACGGAGCGTCACTCTTCCTCAAGCCGCCATGGCCCAACATCGTCTCCGAGTACGGCAGCGTCATCGAAGACCGCCCCGGCACCTACGGCCCCCGCTACAGCTACGGCGTCGAAACCGACCACGCCTGGCGGTCGGGGATCGTGCTCTGGTGCGGGTTCCACCACGGCAGCATCGTGCCCGACATGGGCCGCATGGGGTTCATCGACTACTTTCGCCTCCCGCTGCGGGCCTGGCACTGGTACCGCCACGAACTGCGGGGCATCGAGCCGCCCCCGTGGCCGCAACCCGGTACCGCGACCGCGCTGCGGCTGAGCGCGGACCGCATGACGATCGCCACCGACGGCACCGACGACACCCTGATCACCGTGGAACTCGTCGACGCCTCAGGCCAGGTCGTCGCCGACGATCGCGCCGTGCGCATCGAGGTCGTGGCAGGCGGGGGCATCTTCCCCACCGGTACCTCGATCACCCTGTCCGCTGACAACCGCGGCCTGCTCGACGGTGTCGGCGCGATCGAGTTCCGCTCGTACTTCGCCGGTCCGAACACGTTACGGGCCGGCGCCGACGGGCTGGAGGCGACAGAGCTGACGATCGAGGCGGTCGGCGGAGAAGACTGGCGCGGCCAGCCGCGCCGCCTGCCCGCCGGGCCGCCCTCGCTGTCGTTCATGCCCTCCGCCGATTCCCCACGCCTGCTGTCGGCCAAGCGGCCCGTCTTC
Source organism: Nonomuraea sp. NEAU-A123 (assembly GCF_018603905.1). Classification (GTDB taxonomy): domain Bacteria; phylum Actinomycetota; class Actinomycetes; order Streptosporangiales; family Streptosporangiaceae; genus Nonomuraea. The sequence continues at coordinate 52,056 of NZ_JAHFZZ010000035.1, read as the reverse complement.
AGCAGCGGTTCGCCGGCCGACCGACCGGCTCACCTGGTCACCGACTACTCCGTCGCCGAAGGCTGGGTCAGCGCCACGAACCAACCGGGCGCTTGGCTCCGCATCGATCTCGAAGGCCTGTGGGCGGTGGACACGATCACCGTGCTCTTCGGCGAGCCGGGCTCGGTGCCGTTCGTGCTGGCGGTCTCCGCCGACGGCCAAGCGTTCGAGCAGGCCGCCACCGGCACCACCCGGCACCGGCAGATGTCGTTCGACCTGGGCGGACGTCTCATCCATGCCGTGAAGGTAGCGTTCCCGCAAGCTCCGGCCGAGGTCATCGAGGTGAGGGTTCATGGTCGCTAACCGCGGCAAACCGGGACTCAGGCGGAGTCTGCGCCGGCATTGGCAGCTCTACCTGCTGATCGTGCTGCCTCTCGCCTACTTCGTGGTCTTCAAGTACGTGCCCATGACCAACTCGGTCATCGCCTTCAAGGACTACAACGTCGTCGACGGCATCTGGGGCAGCCCATGGGCGGGGCTCCAGCACTTCACCGCATTCTTCTCCAATCCGGTCTTCTGGACGCTGGTCCGCAACACCCTCCTGCTGTCGGTGTACTTCCTGCTGGCTGGCTTCCCCATCCCGATCATCCTGGCCCTGGCGCTGAACGAGATCCGGCAGGGCTTCTTCAAACGCACCGTGCAGCTGGTCACCTATGCGCCGTACTTCATCTCCACTGTCGTCATCGTCTCCATGACGATCCTCATCCTGTCGCCGCGGATCGGCCTGGTCGACCAAGGCTTCGGCTTCTTCGGCCTGGACGCGCCCGACTTCCTGGGCAACGCCGACTACTTCCGGCACATCTACGTGTGGAGCGACATCTGGCAGACCGCCGGATATTCCGCCGTCATCTACATGGCCGCGCTGGCCGGCATCGACCCGAGCCTGTACGAGGCCGCCCGGGTCGACGGAGCCACCCGGCTACAGAAGATCATTAATGTCGACATCCCCGGCATCATGCCGACCGCGGTGATCATCCTGATCCTGGGCGCGGGCAACATCATGGCGATCGGGTTCGAGAAGGCGTACCTGCTGCAGAACCCGCTCAATCTCGGCCAGTCGGAGATCATCGCGACCTACGTCTACAAGACCGGGCTGCTCAACGCCGACTTCAGCCAAGCCGCGGCGGTGGGCCTGTTCAACTCCGTCATCAATCTGGTGCTGCTGCTCGGCGTCAACGTCATCTCCAAGCGAGTGTCCGGGAGCGGTCTGTGGTGAAGCAGGGACGAAAGGTCAAGAACACCGGCATCGACCGGGTCTTCATGTTCGCGGTATACGCGCTGCTCCTCACCTTCCTGGCCGTGGTGCTGCTGCCGCTGATCTACATCCTCTCCAGCTCCTTCAGCAGCCCCAACGCCGTCTCCTCCGGCCGCGTATGGCTGTGGCCCGTCGACTTCACCATCCGTGGTTACGAGGTCGTGCTCAGCGATCCGCAGATCCTCGGCGGGTTCGCCAACTCGCTCTTCTACACCGTGGTGGGCGCGCTGGTCAGCGTGACCCTGACCATCGCCATCGCCTATCCGCTGTCCCGCAAAGGCTTCTACGGCCGCGGCTTCATCACCTCCATCATCGTGTACACGATGCTGTTCGCCGGCGGGATCATCCCGACCTACCTGGTCGTGCAGTCCTTGGGCCTGCTCGACACCCGATGGGCGATGATCCTCCCGCAGGCGATCGGCGTCTGGCAGGTCATCATCGCCCGCGCCTACCTACGCAACTCCATCCCCGACTCGCTGTACGAGGCGGCCGAACTCGACGGCGCCGGCGACCTGCGCATCCTGTGGTCGGTGGTGCTGCCGCTGGCCAAGCCCATGATCGCGGTCATCGCCCTGATGTACGCGATCATGCAGTGGAACTCCTACTTCGACGCGCTGCTCTACCTGAAGACCGATGATCTGTATCCGCTCCAGCTGGTGCTGCGCAACATCCTCGTCCTCAACTCGCCCGGCAACGGGATGGACGCCGCGGCCGGGATCGAACGTCGCCATCTCGCCGACCTGCTCAAGTACTCCCTCATCGTCGTCTCGACGGCCCCGGTGCTGCTGATCTATCCGTTCGTCGCCCGGCACTTCACCAAGGGCGCCTTGATCGGCGCGGTCAAGGGCTAGCCGATGTTCTCCATGAAAGGTCCTGCCATGCTCTGTCCCCCGAGGCGGGTGGCCATGCTCGCCGTCCTCATGACCATGCTGCCGCTCGCGGCCTGTTCCTCTGGCGCGAACGCCGGCAAGTCCGATCCCGGCACTCTCACGATCTTCGCTCCGCAAGATGCCGGGGTCGACTGCAAGACCAACGCGTTCACCAAGCTGGTGAGCGAGAAGTTCAAGGTCAACCTCCAGTTCCAGACGACCACCTACGACGCCGGCCCGGCTTCGGAGAAGCGCCAGATCTCCCTGGCCAGCGGCGACTACCCCGATGTGTACCTGCTCGTCTCATGGGTTGACCAGTTCAGCCAGGCCGAGCTGCTCAAGTTCGCCAAACAGGGCATCATCGTGCCGCTGAACGACCTGATCGCCAAGTACGCGCCGAACATCCAGAAGGCGTTCAACGACACCCCGGCTTTCAAGACCATGGCCACCGCCCCTGACGGCAAGATCTACGGCCTGCCACAGTGGAACGACTGCTTCCACTGCTCGTACTCGGCCAAGCTGTGGATGAACTCCGCTTGGCTGAAGAAGCTGGGCCTCAAGCAGCCGGCCACCACCGAGGACCTGCGCGCCGTCTTGACGGCGTTCAAGACCAAGGACCCCAACGGCAACGGCAAGGCCGATGAGATTCCGCTGAGCGGCGACACGGCCGAGACGCTGCTGTCGTACTTCATGAATGCCTTCCTGTACGACCCGCAGACCGGCGAGGCATATCCGTCGACGCTCGCGCTGAACAACGGCCAGGTGCAACTGCAGGCCAGTCAGGACAAATGGCGTGCGGGGCTGAAGTACATCGCCTCGCTGTACGCCGACGGGCTCATCGACGAGGGCTCCTTCACCCAGAACTACGACGCGCTCAAGGCCAAGGGCGACCACGCGGACGCGGTCATCGTCGGAGCGGCCACCACGCAGAACGTGGGTAACCTCCTCACCCTCGGGCAGAAGGACGGGCGGGACAAGAACTATGACGCGGTGCCTCCGCTCAAGGGCCCGGACGGCACCGGCTACGCCGCCTACAACCTGCCCAGCATGCCGGGGGCGTCCTTCGTCATCACCAACAAGGCGAGCGAGCAGGAGCAGATCACCGCGATCAAGATGATGGACTACCTCTTCACCGACGAGGGCCATGTGCTCGGCGAATTCGGCACGCAGGGGGTCAACTGGGACAAGCCAGCCAGCGGTGATGTGGCCCTGGACAAGGATCTGACCCCGCTGTTCAAGACGCTGCCGGCCGACCCGGACAACCCCGCCCCCACCCGCAACAAGTCCTGGGGCGCCCTCACGCAGTACAACAGCAACAAGGCATTCCGCGGGGCCCAGGTTCAGCCGACCGACATCTACGACACGCGCGGGGTCGAGCGGCGGCTGTTCCAGGCCACCGAGCTGTATGCGGGCAAGGAAGCGAAGGATCAGATCTACCCCTACTGGAACGTGTGGATCGGCGCGGACGTGGCGGCCGAGCACGCCACCCTGCGGACGAACATCGAGAACTACGTGGCCCAGTCCGGTCTCGAGTTCGTCACCGGCAGGAAGAATGTCAACGACGACGCCGCATGGGCGGCCTACCTCAAGGGCCTCGACGACCTGGGACTCAAGCGCTACCTGGAGATCGAGCAGAAGGCGTACCAGAAGTGAGCGGACCGCGGCGCCACCGTTTGCGGCTGCCGGCGCCCTCCGCCACCTTCCACGAGGGTTTCCCCCTGGGCAACGGAACCCTGGGCGCGATGGTGCACGGGCGCGTCGCCGCCGAGCGCTTCGACCTCAACATCGACACGCTCTGGTCGGGTGGCCCCCGGTCCCCCAAGAACGACCCCGAAGTCAGCACCCTGCTGCCCGAACTGCGGCGCGCCATCACCGAGCAGGGCCACCTGCGCGCTGACGAACTCGCCCGGGCCATGCAGGGACCGGGCTACAGCGAGTCCTACCAGCCGGTGGGCCGGCTGGAGTGGCGATACGCCGCCGACCAGCCCATCAGCGGGTATCGCCGCGAACTCGACGTGGCCGAGGCCGTCGCCATCACCGCCTACGACACCCCGGCGGGCCCGGTGCGCATGCAGAGCTTCGTCTCCCAGCCAGACGGCGTCCTGGTCGTCACCGTAACGGGAGGCGGCTCAGCGGCAGCGGACGCCGTCGCCGTAACGGGGGCCGGCGCAGCGGACGCCGTCGCCCTCACCTTCGGCAGCGACCACCCCGCCGTCGAGGTCACCCGGCGACAGGACGCCGACGTGCACTGGCTCACCGCCACCGGACGCGCGCCCTCCCACGTCCTGCCCAACTACGTCGACCAGCACCCGGCGATCTTCTACGCCGACGACGAACCTGGCGAGGACGGCACCGTCGCCGCCGGCATGGGATTCGCCGTCGTCGCCGCCGTACAGCGGACCGGCCCGCAAGAGATCCGGCTGATCGCCTCGGCGGCCAGCGGGTTCCGGGGCTATGACCAGCGGCCGAGCGCCGACCTGGCCGCCATCGCCGAGCAGGCGCGCCGGCGCGTCCAGCGCGCCACCGCGACCGGCACGGCCGAGCTGCGCGCCCGCCACCGCCAGGATTACCGCGGCTACTTCGACCGGGTCGATCTGGACCTGTCGGCATCGGCTCCCGCGACCGAGGGAGCCGATCCGGCCCGCGCCGAGCTGTACTACCACTACGGCCGCTACCTGCTGATCTCCAGCTCGCGCCCCGGAACGCAGGCCGCCAACCTGCAGGGCATCTGGAACGCCGACGTGCGCCCCGGATGGAGCTGCAACTACACCACCAACATCAACGTCGAGATGAACTACTGGCCCGCGGAGCCGACCGCACTTCCCGAGGTGCACCAGCCGCTGTTCGAGCTGACCCGCGAACTGGCCGCAGCCGGAGCGGACACGGCCAGCCGCTACTACGCCGCCGGCGGCGCGACCGTCCACCACAACACCGACATCTGGCGTTTCTCCACTCCCGTGATAGGCGACCCCCAGTTCGCCAACTGGCCTTCCGGCCTGATGTGGCTCACCGCGCACCTCTGGGATCACCTCGACTACCAGCACGACGACGACTTCGCCGCGAACACGGCCCTGCCCGTCTTCCGGTCGGCCGCCCGGTTCGCCCTGGACATGCTGGTGCCCGACCAACGCGGAGAGCTCGTCATGAGCCCCTCGACGTCCCCGGAACACCATTTCGTGGTTGGGGAGTCCCAGCGCGCCGCCACCTCGCAGGGCAGTGCCATGGACCAGGAACTGGTGCGCGAGGTGCTGTCACGCTACGCCCTCCTGGCCGAGCGGTTCTCGGGCAGCCACGACCTCTTCGTCGCCCAGGTACGCGGCGCGCTCTCCACGCTGCGCCCTGTCGCCATCGGGCAGGAGGGGGACCTGCTGGAGTGGTACGACGAGCGAACCCCGCGCGAGCCCGGGCACCGGCACCTCTCGCACCTGTACGCGCTGTACCCGGGCACGCGCATCACCGAGACCGGCACCCCGCGTGACTTCGAGGCGGCACGCCGTGCGCTGCGGTCGCGGCTGGAGCACGGCAGCGGCTACACCGGCTGGAGCCAGGCGTGGATCCTCTGCCTGGCCGCCCGGTTGCGTGACGCCAAGCTCGCCGAACGGTCGATCTCCGTCCTCCTGGACGACCTCAGCTCGCCGTCCCTCCTCGACCTCCACCCGCACGACGATTGGCCCGGCGGCCACATCTTCCAGATCGACGGCAACTTCGGCGCGGTCGCCGGCATGACCGAGCTGCTCGTGCAGAGTCACGAAGGCGCCATCAGCCTGCTGAAGACGCTGCCCGCGAGCTGGCCGAGCGGACACGTGCGCGGCATCCGGTGCCGCGGCGGCCACCGCGTCGACATCGACTGGCAGCTGGGCGTCCTGAGCACCGCCGACATCACCGCCGGCGGCAGCGGGCCCATCACCGTCGAAGTACCTGACCACACCCCACCGCTCACGGTCATCGACGAGCACGGAGACGAGGTCGCCTCCCACGAGGCCGGCGGTGCCGCGACCGGGCGATACCGGCGCCAGTGGGAGGCCGTCGCGCACACCCGCTACCGGCTCACCGTCCACCCGCCGGAACGATGTTCTCTCGGGTGACTCCAAGGTCACGTCAGGTGCACTGCCTCGGTTACTACCGGCCTGACGACGCGCTGCTCCTGAGCTTCGGCAAGGTTGGAGGAGCACACCCCGGTCTGCCTGCCGCCGCGCCACGAGGCGGGCGCGGCGGTCAGTCACGCATGGCACGGATCAGTGCGGGCATCGCGACCAGCAAGGCGATTCCTCGCAGCACCCCCGCGATCGGGTACGGCGCCCGCAACCCGAACGTATGCGCCACCAGCCCCCCAGCCAGCGCCCCGAGCGGGATCAGTCCCCAGCCGAGCATCCTGTAGACGCTGTTCACCCGGCCGAGCATCTCGGACGCCACGATCCGTTGCCGGAGGCTGACGGTCACGATGCTCCAGAGCGTGGTGACGAAGCCGTTGACGGCCAGCAGGGCGCCGAGAACGATCACGTTCGGGCTCAACCCGATCCCGACGAAGATGACGACGTTCGTGACGAGCGCGGCGAGGAGCGCGGGAAGCTCGCCCATCCTCTTGACGAGGCGCGCGCTGACCAGCCCGCCGAGCAGACTGCCGATCGCGGCGCCGGCGAGCAGCAGCCCGTAACCGGGCGCGTCGAGGCGCAGCGTCTGGGTCGCCAGCAGCACCAGGGAGACGTTGCCGAGCTGAAAGCAGAAGGTGTTGACGCCGAGCAGGACCGCGAGGGTGCGCAGCAGCCGGTGACGGGCCAGCCAGCGCAGGCCGTCCGCGATCGCCGTCCGCATCGGCGGATGATCGATCCGCTCGCGCCTGCGCCTGCGCCTGGGCAACGTCGCCAGCAGCGCGGCGGACAGGGCGAACGAGGCGGCATCCACACCGAACGGCAACGCCACGGCGACCGCGAACAGCAGGCTGCCGACCGGTGGCCCCGCGAACTGCAAGCCGACCGTGGTGATCGTCTGCTTGGCGGCGACCCGGTTCGCGATCTCGCCGCTGTCGGAGACCGTGTCCGGCCTGCAGCAGCTGGGTGATCTCGATCGGAACCCGCTCCACCTGCGGTGGCTGCGGTGGGCGGCGGACGAGCTCGCCAGGCATCCACTGGATCTCTCGCATACGTGGCCGCTGATCGTCAGCGACCGGCCGAACTGGCCGGAATTCCTCGTTCCTGCCCCGCTCGGCTCGGGAGCCTCCATGGACGACGACCTTGCCGCGTTGCGAAGGACACCCGCATCTCAAGTGCGGATCAGCCTCCGGCGCGTGTTCGGCGAGGACCTCCCTGCCCCGGCCGCCGCGCTCGCCGAACAGCCGGCGGCAGGACTGCGTGCGATCGCCGCGGAACTGCGCGCGGCACACGAGCGGCTCATCGCGCCGCACTGGTCACGGATCCGGGCCGTACTTGATGCGGACGTCATCTATCGGGCCAAGCAGATGGCCGCGGGCGGTGCCGAGAGGTTGTTCGCCGACCTGCATCCGGATCTGCGCTGGCGCGATGGCCGGCTGCAGTTGGGGGGGAGCGCGTTGGCGGGTCGAGCATGTCGTGGAGCGCGGTCCGGGTGGGCTGGTGCTCATGCCGGTCGTTCTCGGCTCACCCTACGTTCTGATCAAGAAGAGGACGTCCACGCAGACCACGGTGCGCTATCCGGCACGGGGCGTCGGGACGCTGTGGACCGCCGGGACGCGGGTGCCCACAGGCAGCACGGTTCGGCTGCTCGGTCGGGCACGAGCCGAACTGCTTGAGGCACTGCGGTCCCCCGCAACGACGACGGACTTGGCTCGAGCGCTCAGGATCACACCCAGCGCGGTCTCACAACACCTCCGTGTACTACGCGAGAGCGGGCTGGTCGCCCGCGAACGATCCGGGCGCACCGTGTTGTATATGACGACTACTCTCGGGGCGTCCCTGAGCGGGACAGTTACCTCGCTTTCCATTTGAGCCCCTTGATCGGGCTCTCTGGCAGGAGCTGCGGTCGTGTCAGCGGTCGTGTCAGCACGGCAACGGCCCGGTATCAGGGCGGTCGGCGATGGTGGCTGCCATGGACGGCTCAGCGATTGCGGCACTCGCGATCGTCTCGGCTATTCAGTGTTGCTATGTACTGGTAGTCAGTGTTACTTTGTACCGGTAGTCAGCAGCATTGAGTAGCTGAAAGGGGGTGTTCCATGGGCAAGCAGGTGACGGAGATGCTCAAGGGAACGCTGGAGGGCATCGTCCTGGCGATCCTGTACGGCCGGCCCGCGTACGGCTACGAGATCACGGCGTGGCTGCGGGATCAGGGCTTCTCCGACATCGCCGAGGGCACCATCTACGCGCTGCTCATCAGGGTCGAGCAGCGCGGCCTCGTCGACGTGGAGAAGGTCCCGTCCGACAAGGGGCCGCCGCGCAAGATGTATTCCCTGAACGCCCAGGGACGGGAGTACCTCGAAGAGTTCTGGAGGAACTGGAGCTTCCTCACCGAACGGCTCGAACAGCTCCGCGAAGGAGGTAAGTAGCCATGGACACCGGGTCGAACGAGCCGAAGAGTCGCTACCGGCAGTACCTGGAGGTGGTCACCGGGCCGCTCGAGGACAAGAAGCGCTGGCGGCAGTACAAGGCGCGCATCAGAAACCTTCCCGAGAACTACCGCATGGCAGTCGAAGCGCTGGAGCGGTACTTGATGCACTTCGGGCCGGGGGACGGCGCCGACGCGGCCTCGATGTACGAGGACCTTGCCGATCTGTTCGAACAGAGCGCGGCGGACGGAACCCCGATCCGCGAGATCTTCGGGGAGGACCCCGTGGAGTTCGTCGAGGCGTTCGTTCAGAACTACTCGGTGGGGCGGTACATCAACCGGGAGCGGAACCGACTCACCAGCGCCATCGCGCGCGCCGCCGGCGAAGACACCGGAAAAGAAGTCAGGACCGTCTGATGACGAAGAACAGCACGTCCTCGACCAACGCGTCGGGGTCGTCCTTCGGAAGCAAGGGTGATGAGCAGGAGCGCGTTCGCGCCAGCCTCAGTCAGGTGGTCGAGCGCAACCCGAACATCAAGATCAGCGCGAAGGTCGCCAGCAACCACGGCTCGATCCTGCGTAAGGACTTCCGCGCCGTCGCCGACGCGGTCCGCGAGGTCGCCGCCCTCGACCGCGAGGGGAATCCTCGCTGAGTAACCGGCTTGAGGTCGACGGGCTGAGCAGGTCGTAGGAACGCCAGTCCGCGCCCCGACATCACGAGCTTCGAGGACACGCGGCTCTATCGGCAGTACGAGGCACGCACGCAGCGGCTTCCCGCGACTCGGAACCCCTCCGCGACGTCGTCGGGGAAGACCCCGTGGAGTTCGCCGAGGCGTTTCTCCGCAACTACCCGCAGCAGCAGTGGATCAGCCGTGCGCGGAAACGGCTGACCGACGCCATCGATCGCGACACGGACGAAACCCCGTGACGAACCAGAGAACGGATATCTGAATGACAACCAACAAGGTTCGAGGGCCTGTGATCCACGTGCAGGGCCTGGAGAAGTCGTACAAGGAGCTGCGGGTGCTGCGCGGTGTGGACTTCGATGTGGCGCGGGGCAGCATTTTCGCTCTGCTCGGCTCGAACGGGGCGGGCAAGACCACGGTCGTGAAGATCCTGTCCACGCTGCTCAAGGCCGACGCGGGCACGGCCAGCGTCAACGGTTTGGACGTCGCCACGCAACCGGCGGACGTGCGGGGGTCGATCAGCCTCACCGGGCAGTTCGCGGCGGTCGATGAGATTCTCAGCGGGCGGGAGAACCTCGTGCTGGTCGCCCGGTTACGGCACCTCAAGGATCCGGGCAAGATCGCCGATGACCTGCTCGCGCGTTTCTCGCTGACCGACGCCGGCGCACGGAAGGTGTCGACGTATTCGGGTGGCATGCGCCGCCGCCTCGACATCGCGATGAGCCTCATCGGCAATCCGCCGGTCATCTTCCTCGACGAGCCGACGACCGGCCTCGACCCCCAGGCGCGCATCGAGGTGTGGCAGGCCATCAAGGAACTCGCCGGCCAGGGCACGACGGTGCTGCTCACCACGCAGTATCTGGACGAGGCCGAACATCTCGCCGACCGGATCGCCATCCTGCACGAAGGCCGGATCATCGTGAACGGCACCCTGGCCGAGCTCAAGCAACTCCTCCCGCCCGCCAAGGTCGAATACGTCGAAAAGCAGCCGACCCTCGAGGACGTCTTCCTCACCCTCGTCGGCGCCAACGCCAACAACGGCCATGACCGCAACGCCGGCACGAACGCGTAAGGAACCACGATGACCAAGCACTTCTTCGGCGACACCACCGCCCTGTTAGGACGATCCCTGCGCCACATCACGCGCAGCGCGGACACCATCATCACCACCACGATCATGCCGATCGCCATGATGCTGATGTTCGTCTACGTCTTCGGCGGCGCGATCAACACCGGGTCGCAGTCGTATGTGACCTACCTGCTGCCCGGCATCCTGCTCATCACGGTCGCCTCGGGCATCGCCTACACCGCGTTCCGGCTCTTCATGGACATGAAGAGCGGCATCTTCGAGCGCTTCCAGTCCATGCCCATCGCACGCTCATCCGTCCTGTGGGCGCACGTGCTGACCTCGCTGATCGCCAATCTGATCTCGCTCGTCGTCGTCGTACTCGTCGCCCTGCTCATGGGCTTCCGCTCGAGCGCGGGAGTGTCGGCGTGGCTCGCCGTCGCCGGCATCCTGACCCTGTTCACCCTGGCGCTGACGTGGATCGCCGTCATCCCCGGCCTGTCCGCCAAGACCGTCGAAGGCGCCAGCGCGTTCTCCTACCCGCTCATCTTCCTGCCCTTCCTCAGCTCGGCCTTCGTCCCCACCGCCACCATGCCCGGCCCGGTACGCGCCTTCGCCGAACACCAGCCGGTGACCTCCATCGTCAACGCCATCCGCGACCTGTTCACCCAGCAGCCCGTCGGCACCGACATCTGGATCGCCCTCGCCTGGTGCGTCGGCATCCTCATCGTCGCCTACGCCTTCGCCATGAACACCTACCGCCGCAAGATCTCCTAGGGCCGCGTCGATCGAGTCCGTCTTGATCCGGATCAGCGGTGGCGGACAGGCGGAACGCGCCCTCGCCCAGCCCACGCCGCCCCGCCGATGGCGGCGAGAGTCTCCCGCCGCCCTTCGTCGCTCACCCACAATGCCGAGAACGGCACCGGCACGCTCCCGGCCTACACAGTCCACGCCTCCGTCGCCGGCCTGGCCCGCTACACACGCGTCTCACCCGACGCCCTAACCCGCCGGCGAGAACGCCGCGACCCCCACCGCCGAGGCCGATCGGACGGGCCCGGTACCGCGCGGCCCGTTTCTGCCGGATTCCGGTGGCACCCGATCTCGATACCCCGGGCATCAACAAGACCGCATCCCACCATCCGTCCGTGCAATTGAGCTTCCTGACAGACATAAGGAGCGCACCACCATGTCCATGTCCAATGTGAAACGGCGAGAGTTCCTCGCCGCAGTCGCACTCGCGACCGCGCTCGTGGTCGCCGGTGCTCCCGCCGCGTCCGCGACGGCGAAACCGAAGATCAAAGTCTCCGGCGGGGTCACGCAGCCCGTCTTCTCCTACCAGGACGCCATCCGCGAGCACGTCCGAGTGCAGTCGTCGGTCGACAGCGACAGCGATGGCAAGAAGGATCTGGTCCGGGTGGACATCATCCGGCCGAAGGAGTCCGATTCCGGGCTCAAGGTCCCGGTGATCATGCAGGAAAGCCCGTATTACGACAACCCCGGCGTCGGCTTCGAGATTGAACACAAGAAGTACGACGCGGATGGGAACGTGATGAAGTTCCCGATGTATTACGACAACTACTTCGTGCCGCGCGGGTACGCGTTCGTGTCCGTCGACATGATCGGCACCAGGTTGTCCGACGGCTGCCCGACCTCCTACGGCGCCGCCGACGTCCTGGGCGGCAAGGCGGTCGTCGACTGGCTGAACGGCCGGGCGAGCGCCTACGACGACAAGGGCGATCCGGTCAAAGCCTCCTGGACCACCGGCCGTACCGGGATGATCGGCCACTCCTATGAGGGAGGGCTCGGCGTCGGCGTCGCCGGCACCGGCGTGGAAGGGCTGGAGACGATCGTGCCACTTTCGGCCTACACCAGCGGATACGAGAACGGGCACGCCAACGGCGTCCTCACCTGGTTCAAGGGCGGGGCGAGGTGGCAGTCCGAGCACGTCGACAAGGATCCGGCGGCGAAGTGTGAGGCGGTGCGCCAGCGGATGGACGCCGAATCCGACGATGACACCGGCAACTACAACGCCTACTGGGACGAACGCAACTACCGGACCGGGACGATCTCCAAGGCGCGCGACGTCCGCGCCAGTGTCTTCGCGGTGATGGGCATGCAGGACCGCAACGTGGTGGGCAGCCAGTTCTCCGAGTGGTGGGCCAAGCTGCCCCGCAACGTGCAGCGCAAGGCGTGGGTGACGCAATACGGGCACCTCGACCCGTTCTGGGCCCGCCGCGAGGTGTGGCTCACCACCCTCAACAAGTGGTTCGACCACGAACTGATGGGCGTCTCCAACGACATCATGCGCCAGACGCGCGTCGACGTGCAGCTCGGCCCCGGCCGGTGGGTCACCCAGGCCGACTGGCCGGCGCGAACGCGGACGACGACCCTCAGGCCGCAGCAGGACGGCTCCCTGGGCCACACGCCCTCGACCGGCACCGGCAGCTACCTCGACACCGCCCAGACCGAGATCGCGATGGCCGCCGACCCCGCCACCACCAACCCCAACCGGCTGGCCTACCTGACCCCGCCGCTGCAGAACGCGATGCGGCTGTCCGGAACGCCGACGGTGAGCCTGAAGGTCAAGCTGGACAAGCCGACCGCCAACCTGGGCGTCCTGCTCGTCGACTACGGCCAGGACACCCGTATCAACTACCGCGAGACCACCGCGACGTCCTCGCAAGGCCTCAAGCTCCTCGGCGGCGAAGACTGCGTCGGCCAGAGCACGGCTGATGACGACGGCTGCTACTTCAGGGCCGGCGACAACACGGCGACCTCCGGCTTCAACGTGGTCACCCGCGGAATCCTGGACGCGCAGAACCACAAGTCACTCAGCCGCTCGACACCGCTGACGCCGAGCAAGTCGTACCAGATCACCTGGAAGATGCTGCCGCAGGACTACGAGTTCAAGGCCGGGCACCGGCTGGGCCTGGTACTGACCGGAACCAACGACGACTTCAACCTCGACGAGACCGGCAACGGCTCCGGCACCGACGTCGAACCCGGCACCGGGGCCAAGGTCACCATCGACCTGGCCGGCACGTCGGTGGCGCTGCCGCTGATCACCGGCACGCCCTTCTAAGAGCAAGATCAATCTTCGCGTACGGTCCCGGTCAGGCCCCTCGCCAGCGGACGGCTGTTGCCCGGGTGTCCCGGGACGGGACACCCGGGCCATACCCGCACGCGCCGCCGACACCAGACAGCTGAGGCCGTCCGCGGCGGCGATATCCAGCGCCGCCTGGAAGTGGCGTGCCGGCCAGGTTGCGCCCGGCCACTGTCGTACGCGCAACCTGGCCGGTTCATCACCAAGCCGGGGCAGGGGCTGGTGGAGGCCGGCTCGCACCATCTGCACAATGGTCGCCATGGACGAGAACATTGCGAACGAAGCGTGGTGGAGGCGGCAAGCCGCCGCACAAGGGGAATGGTGGAAGAAACGGGCGGCAGCACATCAGGAGGAGACCCTCCGGCAGAACAACCTCATGTACGGCGGCTTGATCGGTATCGGAGTCATCTTGGTGCAGCCGTTCCTGACCCCGGGAGCCGCTTCCCTTGATCTGTCCGCCCAGATCTGCGTGATCGCTTTCTCCTTGGCCATCCCGCTCTTGTCTGCTCTCATCATGTTGAACCGGCATGAAACCTATCGTCGGCGCATGACGAGTTCCGTTCTCGTGCTGGTGGCGCAGCAGGCTGCGCTCGGGCTCGGGTTCGCCGGGGTGGTCGCCGGTTTCTGGCACATCATGACGATCGCCGGGATCGCGATCCTGGTTGGCACGATCTTGGGTCTGGCCGTTCATTCCGCGGGTTATGTGCGGGTGGAGGAAGACGACGCCCAAGCCACACCAGGTGCGGAGCAACCACCCCAACTATAAATCCGCCGACGTTCACGGCCGGACTGAGATCGTCCGCCGAATCACGACGCAGTCGAGCCCATCACCCCAGCCGCGCCATCAAGCCCACCCGACCCTCAACCCACGCGGCCCCACCCAGCCCGACCGGACCCAGCCCCACGGGACCCCAAGCGCAAAGGATCACGCGGCCTACGCAACCCCCGCGTATAGGCGATCTCACCAGCATCAGCCCCGTATTTCCAGGCAGTTCCGGGCCGGGGCTCGACGCTGCCGTGGAGCCGCTGTCCTGATCAGCTGCCGGGTCTGCCGAGTAGGTCTTGGATCGCCTGGAGAACGGCGTCGGGACGGCGGAATATGACGGAGACGTGTCCGGCGTCGTCGACAACGCGGTTCTCACCGTGCGCAACCGATTTGGCCAGCGCCGTGTAGAGCCGCGTTTTCGCTTCGGCCTCCTCCTGGAGGAGTGACGTGGGTATGCCCTGGGTGACCGCTTCTTTGAAGGGGTCGATCGCCGTGGCGGTGAGCACGATCAGCGGGACGTCGGGCATCGGTCCCGCGTTGCGTAGCTCGTCATGGAGTTGGTAACGGTTGGCCGCCTCTTGACCGCCGATCTTCAGCCATTCCGGGCTGACGTGGCGTTCGATCAGCGACTCGCGGATCTCTTCCGGCCAGTCGGCCATCTCCTGGGCGAACAGGGTGCGGTAGAACTGGATGACTTCGTCGGGCAACTCGTCAGGCACCGCCTCGCCGGGGTCCCATGCCTGATACAGCTCGTTCAGTTCCTTGGGCATGTAGGAGTCGTAGTCCTCGTGTTCGGGCTCCACCAGGACCAACCCCGCCACCTCGTCAGGGAAACGCTGCGCATAGTGGCGTGCGTAGAGGCCGCCGAGAGAATGACCGACCAGCAGGTAGGGAGCGGGCACGCCGACGACCCGCAGCAGCTCGCGCAGCTCGTCGGTGACCTGGGTGGAGGTGCGTGGCAGCTCGGCCCGGTCGCTCCACCCCGTTCCGGCCCGGTCGTAGAGCACGCTCGTGGTGAGTTCAGCGGCCCGCTGTTGAACGATGAAGCCGTCCATGCCGGATGAGCCGGCACCGGGTAGGAACACCACCGCCGGGCTCCCGCTGCCCGAGCGGTGGAGGAACAGTCTCCGATCCCTGACCTGGTAGTGCCGTCCAACTGGCGGCATTGCCTCGGCCGCTTGATGTTGCATCACTGACTCCCTCACTGTCGGCGCCGACTTGGCGGAGACGAGAGCGCGCCTTTCGGGGTCGCCACCCATCGCCACGCCACCGGCATCTGCATTTCCAATTTTAGGAACGGTACCAGATGTGGGATCGTAGGGCCGTGGACACCCTTGATCTGCTCCTGCACCCGGTCCGGCTACGCATCGTGCACGCCATGTCCGGCGGTCGCATCCGCACCACGTCCGACCTGTGCACCAGCCTGCCCGACGCCCCCAAGACCACGGTGTACCGGCACGTCGGCCTGTTGGCCGAGGCGGGCGTGCTGGAAGTCGTCGACGAGCAGCGCGTGCACGGCGCCGTCGAACGCCACTACCGGCTACGCCGCGAGCACGCAGGGATCGACGCTGACATGGCCGCGTCGATGTCCCTGGACGAGCACCGTCACGGGTTCGCCGCAGCCATGGCCGCCCTGCACGCCGAGTTCAACGCCTACCTCGACCGGGACGGAGCCGACCCGACCGCCGACTCCGTGGGCTACCGGCAGGGCACCATCTGGCTCACCCCGGGCGAGCTCGCCGAGATGATCGACGAGCTACGCGACGTCCTCGCCTCCAGGGCGGGCAACAAACCCGCGGCCGGCCGCAGCCCCCACCTCCTGAGCATGATCTTGTTCCCGACGGAGGCTCCTTGAGCATGTGCACCCGCGCCCGGTCGAACAGCGCCCGCGGCCCTTCGCCGAAGGTCCACACCCGGGCCGCCGCGTACTGGCGCACCTCCTTGTCATATTGGCCTCATCGGGGGCAGACGCATTGGGGGTGGAATCCCTGACGAAGCCGAGGCGCTCTGCCAGAGTTATCATCCGCATTTCCTGTGCGGCCCGCAGAGTCAGGACGCCGACCCCGGTATGAGCGAAGAGCAGCAGCCACGTGTGATGCTCGTGCTTGACGGCCGCGGGCACACCACTGACGCGGCGTGCCCGCCAATCCGGAATCGCGAAGGCGGTTCCGCGGACAGGCAGCCGCAAAGGGGTGTGCGCGAATCTCTTCATGGCCAGGGAAATAAACGGTCGAAAACTCTACGGGGCCGTCCGGAACGCTCCTCTCGCCCTTTCTAACGCGCATGCAACCGTCCCCGCAGCACGGGAGCACGACGGGCGTCTGCGCGCGCCCGCATCAGACGGCGAAGCCGGCGACGCGAACGCCGGACATGAAGCATCTGCCCGTAGGCGCAGCCCGCGAGCGCTACTGCAGCCAGCGCGGCCAGCCTGACGAGGTCGTCGGGCCCGAACGCCAGCTCCCCTTCGGCCCGCACCAGGAAACCTGTCACGAAGCACCAGGCCATCGCTCCCGTCGCGAACGCGGCGAGGTAGTGCCTTGCCCAGAACGCGAACAGGCCGACGGCCACCGCCACCGGGATGACGCGTGCCGTGGTCTGGGAGACGGTCATTGCGGCCATCACACAGCCGCCGACCGCGCATACGAATCCGGCCGGAATCAGCACTTCCACAGGACGCCCGCGCATCGACCATCCCTTCCGGCGGGAACGACTTCATGTAACACGATCCGGCGTACGGGAGCGCCGTTCCTTACGACATTCCTACGCGTTCACTACGGCCACTGACGCGTTATTTACGCGCGGTGTGCGCGTCAAATCCATTGCCTGGAGATTCGGGAAATGGACATAGTGGGGCCATCGATCGTGGGAAGGAGGGGAAATGACGGTGCGAGCCCGCCGTAGCGTGGCTCTCCGTCTCCGCCCCCTCGCGCTCGCGGCCGCCACGCTTGCCCCGCGACGGCGGTGTTCAAGGTCTTCCCGCTTACGCGCGGTGCCGGGGCAGGGCACACGGATCCGCCGGCCGCCAGCGTGGGAGGCCCTTCGATACGGGATCTCCCATGAAGAAGGAGCCAACTGGCTCAACGCCGGACTCGCCGAGCAGAGCGGGCGACTCCTGGCGGCTGGACCTTCATCCCGGCCATCGGCGCGCTGCTGGTGACCGCCCTGACCCTGATGAGCCCAGCCCCGCGCCACCCGCGAGGGCCAGCACCAGCACGATCGCCTCGGGCCCGTACGCCACCGACGCCATCGCGTCCAGCGACAGCGCCGCCAGCCCACCGATCACGGACAGCCGATGCCGATCACCGAGATCGGCGGGCTCCTTGACCGGAGGGGGAGTTTTCACACTAGACATTGCAGAATGCTCCTGAATAGGGGATTTCATGCTGGTGGCGGCATCCGGCAGCACATGCGCATCAGGCTTCCGGGCAACGCCGGCTGATGCGGGGTCATGGTTTGAAGCGGTAGCCCATGCCGGGTTCGGTGATCAGGTGGGCGGGGCTGGCCGGGTCGTGTTCGAGTTTGCGGCGGAGCTGGGCCATGTACTGGCGCAGGTAGTGGGTTTCCTTCACGAAGCGGGCACCCCACACCTCGGTGAGGATGTGACGCTGGCTGATCAGCTTGCCGGGGTGGCGGAGCAGCATCTCCAGGATGTGCCACTCGGTCGGGGTGAGGCGTACATCGCTGGAGATCGTCTTGTTGGTCAGGTCGATCACGTGGTCGCCGAGCTGGATGCGGGCCAGCTCGGCTTCCTGGAACGAGGTGCGGCGGGTGACGGCGCGCACGCGGGCCAGCAGTTCGTCGATGCCGAACGGCTTGGTCACGTAGTCGTCCGCGCCGGCGTCCAGGGCCTCGATCTTGTCCTGGTTGCCGGCCCTGCCGGACAGCACGATGATCGGGATGGTGGTCCAGCCGCGCAGGCCGTGGATGACGTCGATCCCGTCCAGGTCGGGCAGCCCCAGATCGAGGATGACCAGGTCCGGTGCGCTGTCGACGGCCGCGCGCAGGGCCGCGGCGCCGTCGGCGGCGATGTCCACCTCGTAGTGGCGGGCGGCCAGGTTGATCCGGAGCGCGCGCAGGATCTGCGGCTCGTCGTCGACCACGAGGATGCGGGTCATGCCGTCACCGCGCTGCTGGAAATGGGCAGTGTGAGGGTCATGGTGAGACCTCCCCCGGGTGTCTCCTCGGGTACGAGGGTGCCGCCCATCGCCTCGGTCAGGCCGCGCGAGAGGGCCAGGCCGAGGCCGACGCCGGAGTGGTTGTCGCGGTCGCCGAGCCGCTGGAACGGCTGGAAGACGTGGTCGTGCGCCTCCGGCGGGATACCCGGGCCGCGGTCCATCACGCGGATCTCCACGTGGTCGCCGTGCCAGCTCGCGGTGATCAGTACCGTCTTGTCCGGCGGGCTGTAGCGGACCGCGTTGGACATGAGGTTGACCAGCACCCGCTCCAGCAGGGCCGCGTCGGCGAGGATCTCGGGCAGGTCGATGGAGATGTCGCCCTCGACCCGGTCGCGCAGCGGGCCGAGATCGTCGATGGCGCGCGGCACGATCTCCTCCAGGGCCAGCGGTTGCGGGGTCACACCGAGTACCCCGGCCTGCAGACGGCTCATGTCGAGCAGGTTCGCCACCAGGCGGTCCAGCTTGTCCAGCGACTCCTCGGCGGTGGCGAACAGCTCGGCGCGGTCCTGTTCCGACCAGGCGACGTCGGTGTTGTGCAGGCTCTCCACCGCGGCCTTGGCCGAGGCCAGCGGCGTGCGCAGGTCGTGGCTGACGGCGGCGAGCAGGGCGGTGCGCATCTTGTCGGCCTCGGCCAGTGGGCGGGCCTGTTCGGCCTCCTGCTGGAGGCGTTCCTGGCGGAGCGCCACGGCGACCTCGGCGGCGAACGCCTCCAGCACGGTGCGGTCGGCGGCGTCCAGCGGCCCGCCCTGGGCGGCCAGGATCATGTCGTCGTCGATGACCACGTCGGTGTCGGATTGGCCGGGGCAGGTGGACGGGGCGCCGCCGAAGGTGGCCGCGATCCGCCACGCGTCCGGATCCGACTGGTAGTCGGGTGTGCGGGCGGCCTCGGGCCGTCGTTCGAGCAGGGTGACCGAGGTCAGGCCGAACGTCTCGCGCATCCGCTCCAGCAGGGACGGCACGGCGGCCTGGCCGCGCAGCACGTGCCCGGCCAGGGTGGACAGCAGCTCGGCGTCCGCGCTGGCCCGGGCGGCCTGCCTGGTGCGCCGGGCGGCGATGTCCACGATGGTGCTGACGGCCGCGGCCACCAGAACGAACACGACCAAGGCGAAGAAATTCTCCGGGTCGCTGATGGTGAACTGGCCGATCGGCGGCGTGAAGAACCAGTTGAGCAGCAGCGATCCGCCGACGGCCGCGGTGATGGCCGGCCACATACCGCCTGCCAGCGCCACCCCGACGGTCAGGCAGAGGAAGAACAGGATCTCGCTGGGCAGCGACAGCACGTCCCTGAACGGCGACAGCGCGGCCGTCAGCGCGGGCATCCCGGCCACCGCCATCACCCAGCCGATGGACCGGCGCGTACGGGTGAGCGCGGCACGTGAGCGGACCGGCCGCCGGCGGCCCTTCTTGGCCTCGGCATGGGTGATCATGTGGACGTCGATGGAGCCCGATCGGGCGGTGGTCTCCACCCCGACGCCTCGGGAGAAGAGCTGGGCGAACCGGCCCCTTCTGGATGCGCCGAGCACGAGCTGGGTGGCGTTGACGCCGCGGGCGAAGTCCAGCAGGGCGCGCGGGATGTCGTCGCCGACGACCTGGTGGTAGGTGCCGCCCATGTCCTCGACCAGCGACCTTTGGCGGGCCAGGCTGGCCGGATCGGCTCCGGCCAGCCCGTCGGCGCTGGTCACATGGACGGCCAGCAGGTCGGCGCCCTTGGTGCGGGCGGCGATGCGGGCAGCTCGGCGTACCAGCGTGTCGCCTTCGGGGCCGCCGGTCAGGGCGACCACGACGCGCTCGCGCGCCTCCCAGGTGCTGGCGATGCCATGCTCGGCGCGGTAGCGATCGAGCTGGTCATCGACTTTTCCGGCGACCCACAGCAGGGCCAGCTCGCGCAGCGCGGTGAGGTTGCCGACGCGGAAGTAGTTCGACAGGGCCGCGTCGACCTTCTCCGGCGCGTAGACGTTGCCGTGCGCCATCCGGCGGCGCAGCGCCTCGGGCGACATGTCGACCAGCTCGATCTGGTCGGCCCGCCGTACCACCTCGTCCGGCACCGTCTCGCGCTGCGGCACGCCGGTGATCTCCTGGACCACGTCGTTGACTGACTCCAGATGCTGGATGTTCACCGTGGAGATGACGTCGATCCCGGCGTCAAGGAGGTCGTCGATGTCCTGCCAGCGCTTGACGTTGCGGGAGCCGGGCACGTTGGTGTGCGCCAGCTCGTCGATCAACGCAACTGTGGGCGCGCGGGCGATCACTGCCTCGGTGTCCAGCTCGGTGAACGTGGCGCCGCGGTAGACGAGCGTCTTGCGCGGGATCACCTCCATGCCTTCCAGCAGGGCGGCGGTGCGGGCGCGGTCGTGGGTCTCGACGAAGCCCACGACCACGTCCCTGCCGCGCTCCAGCCCTCTGCGGCCTTCGCAGAGCATCGCGTACGTCTTGCCGACCCCGGGGGCCGCCCCGAGGTAGACCCGCAGCCGCCCTCTCATGTCACGCCTTGTCCAGGGACAGGTTGAGTTCGAGCACGTTCACCGCGGGCTCGCCCATGAAGCCGAACGTCCGGCCGGTGGTGTTCGCCTCGATGAGCTGCTTGACCTTGTCGAGCGCGATCCCGCGCTCCCTGGCCACACGCGGCGCCTGGAGCTCGGCGTAGGCGGGCGAGATGTGCGGGTCGAGCCCGGAGCCGCTGGCCGTCACCGCGTCGGCAGGTACGGCGGGGGTTCCCGCCTCTCCCCTGACCGGGACGGTTCGGCCTGCGGCGTAGTCCTCGCCGGGCTTGCCGCATTCCACCTTCAGCCCCTCGTAGGTGGCCACGAACGGGGTTGCCGGGCACGCCTGGTTGACGCTGACGGCATGGTCGGGGAAGACCTTCAGCACCGCGCCCACGCCGTCGGGCGTGCAGTACGGGCGGGCGCCGCTGACGCCCGCCAGCTCGCCGATCGCCTTGGAGCGGGCGCAGACCTGGGTGAGCAGCGACTGCCCGCCGTTGGGGCCATCCACGATGTCGTCAGGGCCCAGGTTGCTGGCGCTGGTCGAAGTCGGGTCGTAGCCGTCGCCGGCCGCGGACGGGCGGGACTGGAAGTACTTCTTGACCGGGTTGCCGTCCTTGTCGGTGAACTTCTGGCCGATGATCGCGCTGCCGACGTCCTTGCCACCGGCCTGGACGATCGAGCCGTTGGCCTTGCCGTTGAACAGGGCCTGGGCGACGCCGGTGGTGACCAGCGGATAGATCACACCGAGCAGCACGGTCAGCACGACGACCGCCCTGAGCGCGGCAAGATGCTGGCGCAGCCAGCTAGGTAGACGTTCCATTTACGACATCCCCGGAAGGAACTGGATGAACAGGTCGATGATCTTGATGCCGAGGAACGGCGCGACGATGCCGCCCAGGCCGTAGATGTACAGGTTGCGCGACAGCAGCTTGGAGGCGCTGGAGGGCCGGTAACGCACCCCACGCAGCGCGAGCGGGATCAGCGCGATGATGACGATCGCGTTGAACACCACCGCGGACAGGACGGCCGACTGCGGGCTGGCCAGGCGCATGATGTTGAGCGCGTCCAGACCCGGGTAGACCGCCGCGAACATCGCCGGGATGATCGCGAAGTACTTGGCGATGTCGTTGGCGATCGAGAACGTCGTCAGCGCGCCGCGCGTGATGAGCAACTGCTTGCCGATCTCGACGATCTCGATGAGCTTGGTCGGGTTGGAGTCGAGGTCGACCATGTTGCCCGCCTCTTTGGCGGCCGACGTGCCGGTGTTCATCGCCACGCCGACGTCGGCCTGGGCGAGCGCGGGGGCGTCGTTGGTGCCGTCGCCGGTCATCGCGACCAGCCGGCCGCCCTCCTGCTCCTTCCTGATCAGCGTCAGCTTGTCCTCGGGCGTGGCCTCTGCCAGGAAGTCGTCCACCCCGGCCTCATCCGCGATGGCCTTGGCGGTCAGCGGGTTGTCCCCGGTGATCATCACGGTCCGGATGCCCATCCGGCGCATCTCGTCGAACCGCTCCCGCATGCCCTGCTTGACCACGTCCTTGAGGTGGATGACCCCCAGCACCCGGCCCTTCTCGGCCACCACCAGCGGGGTGCCGCCGGAGCCGGAGATGCCGTCCACCAGGTGGCCGACCTCGTCGGTCGGGTGCCCGCCCTGGTCGCGCGCCCACTTCATCACCGCGGTGGCCGCGCCCTTGCGCACCTGGCGGTCGCCGAGGTTGACGCCGCTCATCCTGGTCTGAGCGGTGAACTGGACCCATTCCGCGCCGTGGATCTGCCGCTCGCGCAGGCCGTAGTGCTGCTTGGCGAACACCACGATCGAGCGGCCCTCGGGCGTCTCGTCGGCGAGGCTGGACAACTGCGCCGCCTCGGCCAGCTCCTGCTCGGTGACGCCCGCGACCGGGACGAACTCCGACGCCTGCCGGTTGCCCAGCGTGATGGTGCCGGTCTTGTCCAGCAGCAGCGTGGAGACGTCGCCCGCGGCCTCGACCGCGCGCCCGCTCATCGCCAGCACATTGCGCTGGACGAGGCGGTCCATCCCGGCGATGCCGATCGCCGACAGCAGCGCGCCGATCGTGGTCGGGATCAGGCACACCAGCAGGGACACCAGCACCACGCCGGTGACCCCGTTCGCGTTCAGCGCGAGCGAGTCGGGCACGCCCAGGTTGATCGACTTGGAGTAGATGGCCAGCGGCTGCATGGTGGCGGTGGCGACCAGGAAGATGATCGTCAGCGCGGCCAGCAGGATGTTCAGCGCGATCTCGTTCGGCGTCTTCTGCCGGTTCGCGCCCTCCACGAGGGCGATCATGCGGTCGATGAAGCTCTCGCCGGGCTTCTGGGTGATCTCGACGACGATCCGGTCCGACAGCACCTTCGTGCCGCCGGTGACCGCGGATCGGTCGCCGCCCGACTCGCGGATGACCGGCGCGGACTCGCCGGTGATGGCGGATTCGTCCACCGAGGCGATGCCCTCGACCACGTCGCCGTCGCCCGGGATGATCTCCCCCGCCTCGACGACCACGAAGTCGCCCTGCTTGAGCTCCGGCGCGCCGACCACATCCCATTCCTGGGAGGTACGGCTCTTCAGGCGGCGGGCCGTGGTGTCCCGCTTGGCCGCGCGCAGGGTGGCGGCCTGTGCCTTGCCCCGGCCCTCGGCCACGGCCTCGGCCAGGTTCGCGAAGACCACGGTCAGCCACAGCCACACCACGATGGCCCAGGCGAAGAACGACGGCTCGAGCACCGCCAGGACGGTGGTGAACACCGCGCCGATCTCGACGATGAACATGACGGGGTTGCGCCATAGCGTGACCGGGTTGAGCTTCTTCACCGCGTCCGGCAGCGAGGTCAGGAGCTGCTTGGGGTCGAGCAGGCCGCCGCCGACCCGGCCGTTCCGCTTCGGCGCGGGAGCCTTGCCCGGCGCTTCGAGCACTGGGGTTGACATATCAGGACAGTCCTTCTGCGATGGGGCCGAGCGCGAGCGCCGGGAGGAAGGTGAGGGCCACCAGGATGATCGTCACACCGACGACCATGCCGACGAACTGCGGCCGGTGGGTCGGCAGCGTGCCGGCGCCCGCGGGGACCGGCGCCTGCCGCGCCAGCGACCCGGCCAGCGCCAGCGCCAGCACGATCGGCAGGAACCGGCCGAACACCATGCACAGGCCGAGCGCCACGTCATACCACGGCGTGTTGACCGTGATGCCGGCGAACGCCGAGCCGTTGTTGTTGGAGGCGCTGGTGAAGGCGTACAGGACCTCGGACAAGCCGTGCGGCCCCGAGTTGAGCATGCTCGCGCGCTGCTCCGCCGAGCCCATCGCGAACGCCGTGCCGATCAGCACGAGGACCGGGGTGACCAGGAAGTACAGCGAGGCGAGTTTGATCTCCCGGGCGCCGATCTTCTTGCCCAGATACTCCGGGGTCCGGCCGACCATCAGCCCGGCCACGAACACCGTGATCACGGCCAGGATCAGCATGCCGTACAGGCCGGAGCCGACGCCGCCGGGCGCGACCTCGCCGAGCATCATGTTGAACATCGTCATCATGCCGCCGAACGGCGTGAACGAGTCGTGGAAGGAGTTCACGGCACCGGTGCTCGTGAGCGTGGTGGAGGCGGCGAAGGTGGCCGAGTCGGAGACGCCGAAGCGGACCTCCTTGCCCTCCATCGCCGCGCCGACGGCCTGCGGCACGGTGGCGTTGCCACCCAGCTCGAACACGTTGGTGAGCAGCACGCTGGTCAGCGCGATGACGCCCATCACGGCGAGAATGGCGTAGCCCTGCTTGACCTGGCCGACGAGCTTGCCGAAGGTACGCGGCAGCGCGAACGGGATCACCAGGAGCAGGAAGACCTCCAGCCAGTTGGTCCAGTTGGTGGTGTTCTCGAAGGGGTGGGCGGAGTTGGCGTTGTAGAAGCCGCCGCCGTTGGTGCCCAGTTCCTTGATGGCCTCCTGCGAGGCGACCGGGCCGCCGGTGATCCCTTGGGTGCCGCCGGTCAGCGTGGTGACCTCGTGCAGGCCGGAGAGGTTCTGGATCAGCCCGCCGGCCACCAGCACCAGCGCGCCGACGAAGGCGATCGGCAGCAGGATGCGGAGCGAGCCGCGTACCAGGTCCACCCAGAAGTTGCCGATCGTGTCGGCCTTGCGGCGGGCGAAGCCGCGTACCAGGGCGATCGCCACCGCCATGCCCACGGCCGCGGACACGAAGTTCTGCACGGCCAGCGCCGACATCTGCACCAGGTAGCCCATCGTGGACTCGCCCGAGTACGCCTGCCAGTTGGTGTTGGTGACGAAGCTGATCGCGGTGTTCCAGGCGATGTGGTCGGTGACCGGCTTCATGCCCAGGCTCAGCGGGAGCTTGTCCTGCAACCGCTGCATGCCGTACACGACCAGGATGGAGATCACCGAGAACGCCAGCAGGCTGCGCGCGTAGACGCCCCAGCTCTGCTCGGCATCGGCACGCACGCCGAGCAGCCGATAGACGCCCCGCTCGACGACGTTGTGCCTGGTGGTCGTGTAGACCCGGTACATGTAGTCGCCCAATGGCTTGTGCACCAGGCCCAGCGCGACGATCAGGGAGACGATGAAGATCATCCCTGCGGCGGTCGTGCTCATCAGAAACGCTCCGGGAACAGCAGCGCCGCGACCATGAAGATCACCAGAGCGGTGACCACGATCAGACCGGCGGCGTTGATCGCGCTCACAGGCGCTCCACCGCCTTCACGACGAGCCCGAAGATCACGAAGATCGCGATCGTCAGGGCCACGAAGATGACGTCTGCCATCCCCAACTCCTCAACTCTGGAACACCATGCCTACCGCCCGGGATGAGCGGTTCACGACCCAGCAAAACCCCGAAATAGGCCCGTTTTGCCGTTCTTGACGGCATCCATACGGCCGTGGCGCGATTCTTGACGCGATTAGTACGCGGCACGCGGAGGAGTCGGGCAACGCCTACAGGGCGTCCGTCAGCCGACGTGGACGTGCGGTCTGCGTTCGAGGTCCGGCTCGGCCTTGCGGAGGACCTCGCGGGTGAGCGGCCCGCCTGCGCTTCCGCGAGCCGCCCGCGGCGAAGGTTCCAGATGTGCTAGTCAGCCTGGTCGGCGCCGGCGTCGCCGGGGTCCATGCCCGAGCCGATCAGCTGTGGCCCGGGCGGGCCACCGCAGCAAGGCGCCGCCAGGACCTCAGGCGCCTGCGCCGGGCCGCCCAGCAGGCCAAAGTAGGCACGTAAGGCATGTTGGCTGGCCTTGCAGACATGTGCTTCGAAGGCGACACCGCGCCGACGATTACGATGGACCTCGGATGGCACCCGATCCCTGCCGAGAGTGGCAACTCGTTGGACGGGCGGCCGAGAAGACGATGGATGCACCTCTCACGGCACGCCCACACCGTGCCCCTCGCGGTCAGGACTTTGCCGGCCACGCCCCGTACGAGGTCCGCCTGGGGCGGCGGGCGATGGGATCACCTTCTCCGAGGCCGTTCTGGACGACGATGATCCAGTGTGCGAACATACGTTCGACAATCGTCCTTCTGAATGGAGTGCATGTGCGCCTCTCAAGCTCTGGCCGTGCTCCTCTTTCCCACCGATTAGTCGCCCTGGCTGGGTCCCTGTTCCTGGCAGCGGTCCTGCTCGTCGCTCAGGCACCCGCCGCCTCGGCCGCCGACACCGTCACCGACCTCGGCGTCGCCGCAGACAGGGGCGGCGACGTGGTGGGGCAGAGCGGCAAAATCTTCGTCGCCGCCGACGATCGGATCGTGGTCACCAAAAGCGACGGCACGCTCATCGACACGATCAGCGGCCTGTCCGGTGCCGTGGCCCTGTCCGTGGCGGACAACGGCAGGAAGGTGTACGCGGCGCTGCGCGATTCGCATGAAGTGATCGAGATCGACATCGCAACGCTCGCCATCACCAAGCGGATCGACCTCACCGCCTACCCGTGCCCGTCCACGCTGGCCCAGTCGTACGAGCGGCTGTGGGTCGGATACGGGTGCGGTCAAGCGGGGGAAGGAGGCGTCGTCGCCCTCGAGCTGTGGAGGCCGACACCCACCCTCGTCTCGGTCGGGCCAAGCACGACGCAGCCTCCGCTGGTCGCCGTCGCCGGGAGCACACTGGCGGCGGGGGAGCCTGGAGCCGACCCCGCCTCGGTCAGGGTGTATGACGTCAGCACCACCCCGGCCATCCCGCGCGGTGAGATCCGCGCTGACACGTCCCTGCGGGACCTCGCCCTCGCCGACTACGGGTCAGCGGCGCTGTCGGCGCTGGCCGACACCCACCGGTTCGACGCCTGGGATACGACGACCAACGCCAAGACACGCGCCTACGATAGCGGCGAGCTGAGCGAGCACGGCCTCCCCACCGCCGTCGCGGCCAGCCCGGACGGCGCCTACGTCGTGGGCGGCTGGAACTCCTCCGCGGGCGACGCGGCGGAGCTCGTGGTGTACGACCCGGCCACGGCGGAGGTGATCTACTCGGCCGACCACCAGGGGAAGGCGCTGGTGTCGGGCAGCATCGCCTTCTACGGCGTCCTCACCTATGCGGTGCTGAAGGAGCCTGACACTGGGCGGATGCACCTCTGGCGGCTGCCGCATTCGCCTTACCACGCCTCCACCCTGACCATGACGGCTCCCACCGAGGCGACCGCGCTCAAGCAGCTGACCTTCAGCGGGCGGCTCACGCTGAGCACCGGCGCGCTGCCCGGCATGCAGACGCTTGAGCTGTACCGCTGGCTCCCCGACGGCACCTCCCGGCCCTTCCAGGAAGTCACCACGAAGGCGGACGGCACGTACCAGTTCACCGATACCGCACCGAAATGGGGGTCGTACGAATATCGGTTGTACTGGCCGGGCAACTCATGGTTCAGGGGCAGCGGCGCCTCGGCCATCGTCGAGGTGGGCCTGTACCAGCCGGTGCTCACAGTGACCGGCCCGGCGACCGGCGTCGTCGGCGAGCGACTCGAATTCAACGGAACGTTCGCCGCCGACGGCATCACCTTCCCGCTCACCATTGTCACCGTCGTACGTAACGTCTCCAACCCCGATGGCACTACCTCGAAAGCCCTGGCCAAGATGACTGCCGCTGCCGACGGGTCGTTCAGCTTCGCTGACACGCCGACGACGGCCGGCAAGCACACGTACGTCATCCAGCTGGTGGGAAACTCGACAATCGAGCCGGCGAAGACCACCCACGTGGTCGTCGTGTCCCAGCCCCCCGCGTAACCTCCCGACGGGGTGACGGCGATCCGAATCGCCGTCACCCATGTCGTTGGGCACGCCGAACCACGGAACTCAGCCCGCTTGGGTCTTCCCGCCACGACGTGCACTTCGTAGTAGTCGCCGGGCGCGCGCTCCGGTCGGATGGTCAGTTCGCGGGGGCTCGTTGGGACGGCCCAGCAGTCGGACACCGTGACGCAGCCCGTACGAGGGCGTCGGCCCTGGACGCCTTCTCAGAGCGCGGCGGCGCGGGCCAGGGTGCCGGCGACCGATGCGGACAGCATGTCCTGCAAGGTTGAGGCGAGGTCCATGCGCGTCATGAAGGGGCCAGCGCGACCCGTCCGCCACCGCAGCCCGCCGTGCCGTCAGCGCTGGCCAACACGCCTTAGCCGACCGACCACCCCTGCACGCGCACGAAAGTCTTTCGCGTCAGCCCCTGCCATGCTCGGCATGCGGAACGACTTGCCTAACGCGCCTGACAGACCTCCAAGCGGGTGACCAGCCAGTTCGCTTGACAGCCGCAGATAACGATCGCCAGCGCAGTAGCGGCACCAGCAGCGTCGGGAACAGCAGTGGGATGCCCACCACCTGGGCTACGTTCGCACCGGTCCGTGGACCGCCTTGGTTGAACAGTGCGCCTGCGACCAGAAGCAGCTCCCCTCAAGATCATTTCATCGTGGGTTTCGGCTTATGGGCTGACCCCCACGCACGGTAGCTCGGTGAGGAGTCAGCCAGAACACTGAAGTCAGGCCGCCCGCTGGCGGCCGACGAGCGGCAACCTGGTGGGCAAACGGCACATAATGGCGATGGTCTAGGGCGCACGGTTGCTCGGTGGTTGCTCGCGTGTACGCCCCACAACCTGACACGCGATAACACTCGCTGGCACGCCGGCGTGGACGATTCCGATCACAGCGATACAAAACAACACTCGATGACACCTGGTGATACTTACCGAGGATTCTCATAATCCGTGGGTCGTGGGTTCAAGTCCCACCCGCCCTACTCACTAGTACCGCGTTCGACCTGGGGTTTCCCGGTTCTCGCCGGCCCTCGATCCCGCCAGTGATCATGGCCGGTTGCTCGCCGGCCTCAGCTAACCTCACGTCGAGCGCCGCGACACGCCCGAGCTTTGCGACTCCAAGGGCACGAGCAGGCATTTCTCGGATAATCACCACCTGTGCTTGCGCACCTGCGGCTGCGCTTCTCGAAGGCGACGCGCGGTTCCAACCCGTTGAAGGAGATCGGTGGATGCTGGCCAACGGGCCGATTCGGACCTGGCAGGGCGACCTTGACGCCTTGAAGCGCGCCGCCTTCGGCGTGCGGGGTGTGGAAATCACTCGGAAGCGGTGTAAATTACTCGACGAGGCAGGTGCCGTGAGTGGATCTTAGGCGGCCTCGGTGGCGGGTGCACGCTGGGAGCGGCGGCCGCGATGATGGCCGCGACCTTCCTGGTCGGGCTCCTGCTCCCCAAGGAGACCCGCTCCTGATCCGCCCCGTCACGAACCGCCCCCGGCCATCCGCGCCGGTGGGCGGCTCATGGCATGTGGGCCCGCCCTCCGCCGTCCGCCGTCCGACGGTGTGATCTGGATGATCCGCGGCGGGGGGGCCAGGCCCAGGGCCGCGAGCAGCTCGTACTGCTCCTCGGTGATCTCGGTACGCTGCCGCAGGAGGCCGGTACGGGCGGCAAACGTGCCGAGCTTGATGCGGTCGAACTCCCGCCGTAACCCTGACCACGACAGCCCGGTACGGCTCTCGGCGATGCGGACGAGAAGGAGGCTGAGCCAGGTGAGCAGCAGGTGCCCGCGGTCTCCAGGCTCCCCCCGGCTCTTCAGCCGCCGCAGGCCGGCGAGCAGGTCGCGCCACGTGCGTTCGCACTCGAGCAACCTCATGTAGCCAAGCGCGATCTCCTCGGCCGGCAGCTCGGGGTCGGTGGTGCGGACCAGATACTTGCCGTCGAGGTTCTCCTCGGCCTTGACGGCCTTGACGTCGATGCGCAGCAGCCCGCCGGGCGTCAGGCGCAGATAGCGGCGCATCCGGGGATTGGCCGAGATCTCCATGTGCAGGTCGGTGCGTTCGGCGACGGACAGCCTGTCGGTGCCGTCGATCAGCGCGGAGAGTTCCTCCACCAGGCGGGTGCGTACTTCGGCGTCGCGCTGGGCGGTCCGGGTGTCGCGGCAGATCACGAAGCGTTCGTCCGCGGCGATGTGGACCTCCTTGACCCGCAGGTTCGCCGCCACGCGGTGGTAGCGGCCCTGGCGGGACAGCGCGGCGTCGGCCTCGGCCGACCCCGAGCGCAGTTTTGCGCCGACGATGTAGGGGTGGTCGTCGTCCTTGCGCAGGGCGTGCCGGTCTGCGGCGATCGGGCGGCCGCGGTCGGCCGTCCGGATGACGCGCGACAGCGTCCAGTCCTTCATGTCCTCCTTGGCCTGGCGGATCATCGCCGCGTCGTCCGTGCAGCCGGGCCAGCGCCAGATCCTGAGCGGGATGCCGGTACGGGTGACGGCCAGCCCGATCACGGTCTGGTGGGCCTCGTGGCAGCCCCAGGGCGGGGCCAGGGACTGGGCATCCTTCGACCCCTCGCCCTGGGGATCCTCGTCCCCGTCCAGGCCGAGGCCCGGCTGCAGACCGCCATGGGCGGACTCGAAGAACAGCAGGTCGGCTTTGAGGTCGAGGCGGTCGGCCACCCGATGGAAGACCTCTTCCTGCAGCCGGCCGGACACCTCGCACAGCCACTTGGTCACCTTCCGGCAGGCGTCCTCGGTGGTCGCGGGCAGCCCGTCGACGAAGACATCCTCGTTCACCCAGCGCGCGACCTCGGCGGGCGGGTCGGCCGAGCCCGCCAGGGCCCGGCTGGCGACCAGGGCGAACAGCACCCGCTCCGCCGCGGGGTCCAGCGCGCCGTCCCGGCGCATCCCGCGGAACGTCCCGTCGAGCTCTAATTGCCGCCACAGCGCGTCCAGCACCCACACCGCGCCGAACGGCTGCGAGTCCACGAACTCCAGGCCGTCGGCGGCCACGTCGAGGAGCTGGGCGGGCTCAAGGATCTTGACAACCGAGGCGGCCAGGCGTACGAGGGCCTGCCGGTTCGAGGCGTCGTCCCGGCCGAAGTTGTAGATGACCTGCACTTTCGAACGCTTCGTCGCCGGATCCCACGCGTTGTGCGCCAACTGCAGGTAGCGAACTACGGAACCGTCCTTATTCCGCCGGGGAGTCGACCGCAAGTACATGGACGAGAACCTAATACCAGCCTCTATAAAAAAAGCACAAACGCGTACACCCACCGGGCGGGGACTGAGCGTGGCCACCTCGTCACCGCGCTAACCGTTCATCCCGGCGCGGGCCGCCGAATTCGGCGCAATCCAGAGAGCTGCCACTCACTGTGCGTGATCATCCAAGGCGCCGGGTGCGACTTCCAGCGCTCCCATCCGGCGCCCGGCCGCCGCGGTCCCGGTGAAGCCGCAGGTCGCGGGCTCGGCCAGGCGAAATAGATCAATGATCAATAACCGTGTATCTAGGCTGCGCCTGGTGGTGCGCGCGGCCCACGGCGGCTGAACAGGGGGTTCGCCGCCCCCATGGCCCGCGAGTCTTCCCGCCCTCGTCTGAGGAGCGTCCTTACCAGAAAGAATTAACCTGACCCGATCGGCCAATGACAGATTTGACATACAAAGATGACTCCAAAGGCTTGGCATAGTGACCTGCCCTGTGGATGATGAGTCATCATGAGCTTCTGGCCCCCTTGGGCGGCCGCAGGGACGCCCACCTCATCCTGCACCTCTCTGCTCGGCCGATGGCATTCTGTGGAATGACGCGGATCGGGCGCGGCGGCCACTTGATGCGGGAACGGGCACTTCTTTCGTTCTCCTGAGCACTTTCGAAATCGCGGCGGACCATGCCCCTCGCCATGCCAGGACTTCGCTGGAGAAATCACGCGAGGAAAACTATCGTCCGGCGGCGGGCAATTAATGAGGATAATTAGACATGAGCACCATGTTAACGGGGTGAAAGATTTGCAGGCAAACGAATTCGGCGTGGGCCCGGTTCCGGAATCCACGGGCACTTGCTCCGCCGGGCTCACCGCACTTCCCGACGATCTCGGGCCGCAGATCGTCTGCGTGCCGATCGCCACGCTCATGCCCGGCGAGTCGCCCCGGCTGGCGGGGCAGGACCAGGAACACGTGGCGCGGCTGGCCGAAATCGACGGTCCCCTTCCCGCCATCCTCGTCCGCCGCTCCGACCGGCGCGTGATCGACGGAATGCACCGCCTGCTCGCCGCTCTGGTACGCGGCCAGGAGAACATCGACGTCGAGTTCTTCGACGGCACCACGGAGGACGCCTTCCTGCACGCCGTGCAGGCGAACATCGCCCACGGTCTCCCCCTCACCCAGGCCGACCGGCGGGCCGCCGCGATCCGCATCGTCGCCTCGCACCCGCACATGTCGGACCGGGCCATCGCGCGGGCGTCCGGGCTCGGCGCCAAGGCGGTGGCCGCCATCCGCCGTCGTTCAACTGACTCGGTGCCGCAGTTGAACGCCCGCATCGGCCGCGACGGCAGGGTCCGGCCACTGAGCGGCGTCAGCGGCCGGTTACGTGCGGCCGAGGTCATCGCCCGCAATCCCGAGTCCTCGTTGCGGGAGGTGGCACGGCTCGCCGGGATCTCCCCGGCCACGGCGAGCGACGTACGCAGACGCATGTTGTCGAACGAGCCGCCCACGATGACCGTGCCGGCCACCGGCACGGCCGAGGGCGCGGCGGAGCCTGTACCGGACGCCGCGATGCCCGACCAGATCGGCCAGCGGCGCGCCGAGCAGGCCACGACGGCGCAGTTCCCCCAGCCGGAGCCCTCCCTGGTGCTGGACAAGCTGCTGCGCGACCCCTCGCTACGCCTGAAGGAGGAGGGCCGCCAGTTGCTGCGGCTGCTGAAGCAGACCGCAGTGGCGATGGAGAGCTGGTCGGAGCTCATCGACGCGGTCCCTCCCCACTGGGAGCACGTGGTGGTCAGGCTGGCCCGCCAGTACGCCGCCACCTGGCATCAGTTCGCGCAGGAGCTCGACGAGCGGGACCCGTCACTGCCCTGGAAGGCTGTCGGCCAGTAACGGGCCTGGGCCGTGACGAACGGGAACGCTGAAGAGCTCCCGGAAAAGCCGACGTCGCCGACCACCACGGGTGGATCGGCGACGTCGCGGGACGGGTTACTTCTTCTCCATCGCCTCGATCAGGCTCTTGGG
Source organism: Nonomuraea sp. NEAU-A123 (assembly GCF_018603905.1). Taxonomy (GTDB): domain Bacteria; phylum Actinomycetota; class Actinomycetes; order Streptosporangiales; family Streptosporangiaceae; genus Nonomuraea. The sequence goes on along the minus strand of NZ_JAHFZZ010000035.1, from coordinate 18,684 downwards.
ACGCATGTCGGTCCACGACTTCTCGATGTAGTCGAGACACTCCTGGCGTCCGGCCTGCCCGAACACGGTCTTCCAGCCTTCGGGGACCGTCACGAAGATCGGCCAGAGGGAGTGCTGGCCCTCGTCGTTGACCAGGACCAGGTACTGGGCATCCGGGTCGTCGAACGGATTCGTCACCACGTCGTCCTTTCTCGGGTACGGGATGTGGGTGGCGCCGGAGAACGGACGTGCGTACGACTCCGGTCCGGCGTTCGGTGGCCGCGTGATGCGTCGCTCGGCCCCGCTGGGACCAACTATGAACTCAGGCGCCGGGCGCCAGTCAACTTCGGCGGTTCCCCGTTCAACTGCGCTGATGCCGCAGTTGGCCGGGTTTGCCCGGCACCGCCGCCCATCCCCATCCCCATCCCCATCGACAGCGAGGCAGGTACCCATTGGGGGCGAAGAGCACGAAGAGCGGCCCGGCGGGACTACGGTTCGACGAATCGATCACCCAGCAGCGGGTGAAGCCCGGGACGGTGCGGCGGATCCTCCCGTACGCGCGGCGTTACCGCGGGTTCCTGGCCCTGCTGATGCTGACCACCGTCACCGTCGCGGTCATCACGGCCGCCGGCCCCCTCATCCTCAAGGCGATCATCGACGACGGGATCCTCCCCAAGCGCACCGGCACGGTGGCGTGGCTGTGCCTGCTGGTGGCGGGGTTGTCGCTGGTCGAGGCGGGGGCGGCGTACCTGGGGGCGTGGTGCTCGGGCTGGATCGGCGAGGGCCTGGTACACGACCTGCGGACCAAGGTGTTCGCGCACATCCAGCGCCAGCCGCTGGCGTTCTTCACCCGCACGCAGACCGGCGCGCTGGTCAGCCGGCTCAACACCGACGTGATCGGCGCCAGGCAGGCCCTGACGACGCTGCTGTCGCAGTCGGTGTCGACGCTGCTCACGCTCGTGCTCATCCTCGTCGCGATGGTGTACCTGTCGTGGCAGATCACCCTCGCGGCGCTGGTGATGATCCCGCTCTTCCTGCTGCCGGCCCGGCTGATCGCGAAGAGGCAGGCGCGGCTCGCGCGGGAGTCGATGGAGCTGGACGCCGACATGAGCTCGATGATGCACGAGCGCTTCAACGTCTCCGGGGCGCTGCTGTCCAAGCTGTACGGCCACCCACAGGACGACCTGGCCACGTTCGCGGGCAAGACCGCGCGCATCCGCGACATCTCCATTCTGCGCGTCGTGTACGGACGGATCTTCGCCATCGTCGTCACCGTCCTGACGGCCCTGACCACGGCCGTCGTGTACGGCCTCGGCGGCATCCTGACCATCGGCGGCTCGCTCGAGCTCGGATCCCTGGTGGCCATGGTGGCGCTGCTGATGCGGCTCTACGGGCCGATCAACCTGCTGGCCTCGATGCAGGTGACGGCGCTGACGGCCCTGGTGAGCTTCGACCGGGTGCTGGAGGTGCTCGATCTGGAGCCGCACATCACCGAGCGCGCCAACGCGCGGGAGCTGGGCGCGCCGGGTCATTCGGGCCCCGCGGCGCCGGACGTCGTCTTCGACCAGGTCAGTTTCCGTTACCCGGGGCCGGACGAGATGTCGCTGGCCTCGCTGGAGTCCGCCGCGGCCCGCGTACCGGAGCAGGCGGACGACCGGTGGACGCTGCGTGACCTGAGCTTCCACGCCCCGGCGGGAAAGCTGACCGCGCTGGTCGGGCCGTCGGGTGCGGGCAAGACCACGATCACCCAGCTCGTCCCCCGCCTCTACGACGCCACCGAGGGCAGCGTGCGAGTCGGCGGCCAGGACGTCCGCGACCTGACCCTGGGGTCGCTGCGCGACGCGGTGGGCGTGGTCGCCCAGGACGCCCACCTGTTCCACGACACCCTGCGGGCCAACCTCGAGTACGCCCGGCGCGGCGCGAGCGAGCGCGAACTGATCGAGGCGTGCCGGGCGGCGCTCATCTGGGACACGATCAGCGCCCTGCCGGACGGCCTGGACACCGTGGTCGGCGAGCGCGGCCACCGCCTGTCCGGCGGCGAGAAGCAGCGGATCGCCCTGGCCAGGTTGCTGCTCAAGGCTCCGCCGATCGTCGTGCTCGACGAGGCGACCGCGCACCTCGACTCGGAGTCGGAGGCGGCGATCCAGCGGGCGCTGGAGACGGCGCTGGCCGGGCGGACGTCGCTGGTGATCGCACATCGGCTGTCCACGATCAGGAACGCCGACCAGATCCTGGTCGTGGAGGCCGGCCAGGTCAGGGAACGCGGCACGCACGAGGAGCTGCTGCTGGCCGGTGGACTGTACGCGGACCTGTACCGGACGCAGTTCGCCCATCGGCAACCGGCGGACGACGCTCGCGTCGGGAGCTGAACCGATCTATCTTGTGGACCGATGCCCCGGGCATGGGTCCGGGAGGGTTTTGGGGGTTCGTGGTGGTTTCTGGTCGAGTGGTGAAGTTCGACGCGGCGAGGGGTTACGGGTTCATCGCACCCGATAACGGCGGTGAGGACGTCTTCCTGCACGTCAACGACATGCTGATGCCCGAGTCCGAGGTGCGGGCGGGGCTCGCGGTGGTGTTCGAGGTCGAGGAGGGTGACAAAGGGCCGAAGGCGTGGCGGGTGCGGCCGGCCGGCAGCGCGGACGCCACGGCGACCGTGGCGGCGGCTCCCCAGCAGGCCGCTGCGGCGACCACGTCGCAGGCGGGCGAGGACGAGCCGATGTGCGACGTGCTCAACGCGGACGAGTACCTCAGGGAGGTGACGGAGATCCTGCTCAGCGAGGCTCCGTCGCTCACCGGCGGCCAGATCGTGCAGATCAGGGCCGGGCTGCTGCAGTTCGCCAAGAACCATGGGTGGGCCGAGGGCTGAGGCGCCGAAAGGGCGGACGCCGGTGATCGGCGTCCGCCCTTTCGCATGTCCGCTCGCTCTGTCTGATGTCCGGGCAGGTCAGTGCCGGCGGAGGGTGGCGAAGTCCTGGACCACGACCGCGACGGCGCCGACGCTGGGGTGGCGCTGCAGGACGGCCTCGATCTCGCCCAGTTCCATCCGAACCCCCGCTATCTTGACCTGGCGGTCGACGCGACCCAGGTACTGCAGCGCGCCCCGCGGCAGGGCTCGGACCGCGTCGCCCGTGCGGTAGAGGCGGCCGGTGGGGGTGTCGGCGAAGGGGTCCTGGAAGAACGCCTCGCGGGTGCGGTCGTGGTCGCCGGCGTAGCCGCGGCCGACGCAGACGCCGCCGACGAACAGTTCGCCGCTCTCGCCCGGTTCGCAGGCGTGCCAGCCGTCGTTGTCGCGGCGCAGGACGTACAGGTCGGTGTTGATGATGGGGGTGCCGATCGGCAGGCGCAGCAGTTCGAGGTCGGCGGGCGTGACCGTGTGGTGGGTGACGTCGTCGGAGCACTCGGTGGGGCCGTAGGCGTTGACCAGCCCGGCGTGCGGCATCTCGCGTAACCAGCGGCGCGCCACCTCGGTGGGCAGTTCCTCGCCGGTGGCCAGCATCCACCGCAGCCCGCCGAGCAGACCCGTCGCGGGGGTGGCCGTCTCAAGGGTGGCCGTCTCAAGGGTGGCCGCGGTGTCGCTGAGCGGACCGGTCGTGAGTGCGGTGGCGAGGTCGTCGAGGAGAAGGCGGACCATGGTGGGGACCAGTTCGACGATCGTGATGGCCTCCGTGCCGATGAGGCGGGCGAATGCCACCGAGTCGTACGCCGTCGCGTCGCCGACCACCCGGACCCGGCCACCGACGACGAGCGGGCAGAGCATCTGCCAGATGGAGATGTCGAACCCGAGCGGCGCCGTTTGCGCCACGGTGTCGCGGACGGTCATGTCCAGGTCGACGACCTTGGCGTGCAGGTGGTTGAGCATGCCCTGGTGCTCGACCACCGCGCCCTTCGGCCGGCCGGTCGAGCCGGAGGTGAACAGCATGTACCGCGGCTGGTCGGGCCCGTCGAGCCGGGCCGGGCCCGACCAGCGCGGGAGCCCGGCGGCCTCGGCCGCGCGGACGAGCCGCACACCGGCGCCGCGCGCCGCCTCGGCGAACGCGGGCGTCACGGTCTCGCGGCCGGTGTCCAGGAGCAGGACGGCGCCGGCCCGCGTCAGCACCTCCGTCACGCGGGCGGCCGGCCAGGTGCCGTCGGCGGGTACGTAAACCGCGCCGATGAGCTCGATCGCCAGGAACGCGGCGATGACCGCGGCGCCTCGCTCCCCGCCCACCGCGACGACCGTGCCGGGACCCGCGCCCTCCCGCTCCAGCAGCGTGGCCAGGCGGCGTGCCTCGGCGGCGAGCTCGGCGTAGGTGAGGCGGCGGGCGTCGTCGGCCACCGCGGGGCGGTCCCCGTCGTCAGCGGCGACGCGTTCCACCAGGGTGATCACGGCGTCGGCGAGGTCTGCCGGGTGAGGGCGGCGCGCCGCCAGGGCGCGGGCGCGCTCGATCTCCTGCGGCGAGATGGGGAGCCGGGGCAGCTCGGCGAAGCCGAGCAGACCGTCCGCGATTGTCATGTGCACGCTCCGGTAAATGCAGGGGAATTGCCGACCTTGCCGGGCCGAGATTTCCTCAAGTATCGTGATCCGTGCTACCGCGATCAAGGTTGCGCAAGGCCGGGGACAAAGGCCGGCCGCTCGTTTCGACTCCCCCGACCTATTTCTGTCGTGTCCATTCCCGTCGCACTGGGGGATTCGACGAAGTGCCTATCATCAAAGCTCCGCAAGAGTTCAATGTCGAAGACCTTTTCATAGACCTGCGGACGGTTACAGGGGCGCCGCTCTATCTGAAATGCGAAGGGTTCAACTTCGCGGGGTCGGTCAAGTTGAAGGCGGCCGCGGAAATGGTGGCCGCCGCCGAGCGCGACGGCCTGCTCGGGCCGGGCTCCGTACTGGTGGAGTCGTCGTCGGGCAACCTGGGCATCGCCCTGGCGATGGTTGCGGCCGACAAGGGGCTCCGGTTCCTCTGTGTGACCGATCCGCGCTGCAACACCGCCTCACGGCGGCTCATGCGCTCGCTGGGCGCCGAGGTCGTCGTGGTCGAGACGCAGGACGTCAACGGCGGTTACCTCGAGAGCCGTATCCGGCACGTCCGCGACCTGTGCGCCTCCGGCAGCCGGTACGTGTGGCTCAACCAGTATGCCAACCCCGGCAACTGGCAGGCCCACTACCGGCACACCGCGCCCGCGATCGAGCGCAACTTCCCCGGCCTTGAGGTGTTGTTCGTCGGGGCGGGCACCACGGGCACGCTGATGGGCTGCGCCCGCTACTTCAAGGAGCGGCGCGCGCCGGTCACGATCGTCGCGGTCGACGCGGTGGGCTCGGTGACGTTCGGCGGCGTCCCGGAGCGCCGCATGGTGCCGGGACTGGGCACGAGCGTACGGCCTGAGCTGGTCGACGAGTCCTGGGTGGACGACGTGGTGCACGTGCCGGAGACCGACACGATCCGGGCCTGCCACGACCTGGCCGCGCGGGGGTTCCTGTTCGGCGGCTCGACGGGGACCGTCGTGAGCGGCGCGACGCACTGGCTGGAGGAGAAGTACCCGGGTGAGGAGCCGGTCGCGCTGGCCGTCGCCCCGGACCTCGGCGAGCGCTACCTCGACTCGATCTACGAGGAGGGCTGGCTGCGTGAGCACTTCGGCCCTCTCGATCTGCCCGACCGACCGCATTGGAGCGCACTTTGACTCAGGTACCGTCGTTCGCCGTCGTCTCCGGACAGCAGGTCTCCGGTGTCCTGCACGGCAGGGAGAAGCAGGTCGTGGAGGTGGTGGAGGCGGCGTACCGGCTGCACGGCGAGGGCCGTACGGTCAACCCGGACTCCTACTTCCTGCGTTTCCCCGACCGGCCGTCCGCCCGGATCATCGCGCTGCCGGCGTCGATCGGGGCGCCCGTGGACGTGCACGGCATCAAGTGGATCTCCTCGTTCCCGGAGAACGTGGCGGCCGGCCTCCCACGCGCCTCGGCCGTGCTCATCCTCAACGACACCGCGACCGGTTATCCGCTGGCGTGCCTGGAGAGCTCGATCATCAGCGCGGCGCGTACCGCCGCCTCCGCCGCGCTCGCGGCCACGACACTGGCCGCCGCGCGCGGGGTGACGCCGCGGCGCGCCGGATTCGTGGGCACCGGCCTCATCGCCAGGTACCTGCACACGTACCTGGTGGCGGCCGGGCTGTCCTTCGACGAGGTGGGCGTGTTCGACCTGGACCGCGAGCACGCCGACGGGTTCGAAGCCTACCTGGGGCGCGCCGGCGCCGACCCGGTCACGATCCACGACGACGCCGCTTCACTGATCACCGCGTCGGACCTGGTCGTGCTGGCCACGGTCGCAGGTGAGCCGCACATCCACGACCCCGGGCTGCTGGCGCACAACCCGCTGGTGTTGCACGTCTCGCTGCGCGACCTGTCGCCGGAGATCATCCTGTCGTCCTGCAACATCCTCGACGACGTCGAGCACTGCATGAAGGCCGGCACGTCGCCGCATCTGGCCGAGCAGCGTACCGGCGGGCGGTCGTTCGTCGACGGCACGCTGTACGACGTGCTGGAGGGCCGGGTCACTCCCCCGGCCGGGCGGCCCGTCGTGTTCTCACCGTTCGGGCTCGGGGTGCTCGACCTCGCGGTGGCCAGGTACGTCTTCGACGAGGTGAGCGCATCCGGCGACCTCATGACGGTGCCCGGGTTCTTCCACGAGCTGAAGCGTCACGGCTGATCCCCCAAGGCTTCGAGCCCGCTCCCGGCCGGCCGGGGGCGGGCTCTTTCGCGTGGTCAGCCGTCCAGGCGCAACCAGCCGGACACCGCGGACCAGACCTCGGCCAGGGTGTCGGGCTTGGCGATCTCGTAGTGGGTGCAGGGGATGCTCGCGACCGCGATCTCGCCCGTCACGTACGGCCGCCAGAGCTCGGGCCTGGGCGCCTCGTCCGGCCTGCCCTCCTCGGCGACGACCAGCAGCACGTCCCCGTCGAACCGGCCGTGCTCGAAGCCGCGGCGCAGCTTGCGGTGGTTGCGCAGGAGACGGGCGAAGGTGCGGATCTCCTCCTCGGTGGCCGCGCCGAAGCCGTTGCCCGCCTGCCAGCGGACGATGTCCATCTGGCGCTCCAGCGCGGCGTCGGGGTCGTCGCCGTGCTCCTCCTCCCCGGTGTCCTGCTCCGGCACCCACGGGTACTGGTCGAGCAGGACCAGGGCCGCGACCTCCTCTCCGGCGGTGCGGAGCTGGACGGCGATCTCGTGGGCGATGCCTCCCCCGTACGACCAGCCGAGCAGGTGGTACGGACCGTGCGGCTGTACCGAGCGGATCTGCTCGATGTAGTCGGCGGCCATCTCCCGGATGGAGCCGGCGAACTCCGTGGTGCCGTCCAGGCCCCGGGCCTGCACCCCGTACAGGGGAATACCGGGCTGGGCGTGGCGGGCCAGCGGCATGTAGCACCAGCTCAGGCCGCCGGCGGCGTGGATGCAGAAGAAGGGCTCGCGCTCGCCTTCGACGCGGATGGGCAGCAGGACGTCGAGCGCGTCGCGTACCGAGGACAGGGTCATCCGCTTCATCAGCTCGGCGACGGTCGGGGCGACGAACAGGTCGCGGACCGCGATCGTCACACCGCTCCGCCGCAGCCGCTCCACGAGCCGGACGGCCAGCAGGGAGTGCCCGCCGAGGGCGAAGAAGTCGTCGTCCGCTCCCACGCTGTCCAAGCCGAGCACCTCGGCGAACGCCTCGCACAGGCCGGCCGTGATCGAGGTGACGTCCCAGTGGGTGACGCGTTCCTCGGTGGTGACGCCGGGGGCGGGCAGTGCTTTGCGGTCGAGCTTGCCGTTCGGCATCAGCGGCAGCCGGTCGATCACCACGACGGCCGCGGGGACCATGTAGCCGGGCAGGCGGTCCTGGGCCGCGGCGCGTACCTCTTGGGCGAGCCCGTCGGTGTCGCCGCCGGGGACGACGTAGGCCACCAGCCGCCGGTCGCCGGGGACGTCCTCGCGTACGAGCGCCACCGCCTGCGTCACGCGCGGGTGCACGGCCAGGACCGCCTCGATCTCGCCCAGTTCGACGCGGAAACCGCGGATCTTGACCTGGTCGTCGGAGCGGCCGACGTACTGGAGTTCGCCTGCGGCGGTCCAGCGCACCACGTCGCCCGTGCGGTACATGCGCGCGCCATCCGGCCCGAAGGGGCAGGCCACGAAGCGGGCCGAGGTCAGGCAGGGGCGGCCGAGGTAGCCGCGGGCCATGCCGTCGCCGGCGATGTACAGCTCGCCCGGCACCCCGGGCGCGACCGGCTGGAGGGTGTCGTCCAGGACGTAAACTTGGGTGTTGGCGATGGGGACACCGATCGACGACACGTCGGGGCCGGGGCCGGCGAGTTCTTTGGCGGTGGACCAGACCGTCGTCTCGGTGGGGCCGTACAGGTTCGTCAGCGCCGGTGTCCTGGCGAGCATGGTGTGGGCCAGATCGGGCGGCAGCGCCTCGGCGCCGATCATCGCGCGGATCCGCGTCCAGTCCACCGGGTCGCCGGCGTCGGCGATCAGGCCGCGCCAGAGGCTCGGGGTGGCGTGGACCATGGTGGCGCCGGTGGAGCGGATCAGCGCGCGCAGCGCCCACGGGTCGAGTACCTGGTCCTGGGTGGCCAGGACGACGCCGGCGCCGTTCACCAGCGGCAGGTAGAACTCGAACCCGGCCATGTCGCAGCCGTGGGTGCTGACCGCGAGCAGGCGGTCATCGGGGGTCAGCGCGAACGAGTCCTGCATCGACAGCAGGAAGTTGACGATGGCGTGGTGCTCGACTAGCACACCCTTGGGGCGGCCGGTGGAACCCGAGGTGTAGATCACCCACATGGGGTTCCGCGGCCGCAGCGCCACGGCGGGCCTGGTGCCGGGCTTCGCCCGCACCTCCGGGGCATCGACCATGACGACGGGGACGCGAGCGTCGATCTCGAACTCGGGCAGGCGCGGGCGCATGTCCTCGCCGGTCAGTACGCAGGCCGCGCCGGAGTCGGCGATCACGTACGCGATGCGGCTGGCGGGATAGGCCGGGTCGATCGGCAGGTATGCGGCACCCGCCTTGATCACGCCGAGCAGCGACACCACCAGGTCGATGCCGCGTTCGAAGACGACGGCCACGACGGACTCCGGGCCCACGCCGCGGCCGATCAGGTGCCTGGCCACCTGGTTGGCGCGGGCGTCCAGCTCATCGTAGGTGAGCTCCACCTCGCCCGTGGTCAGGGCGGTCGCGCCGGGTGTGCGGGCGACCTGGGCCTCGAACAGGTCCACGACCGTGGTGGCGGGGATCGGGGCGGTGGTGTCGTTCCAGCCGGTGAGCATGCGGTGCCGTTCGGCGGTGCCGAGGACGTCCACCGCGCTGAGCGAGCGGCCGGGGTCTTCCGACAGGGTGGCGAGGACCCGTACCAGGCGTTCGGCGAGGCGTTCGACCGACGTGCGGTCGAACAGGTCCGCCGCGCCGATGACCGCGCCGCGCATGCCCGCGGCGGCGCCTTCGGCGTCGAACGTCTCGCCGACGCTCACGTCCAGGTCGAACTTCACCACGGCCAGATCCTCGGCTGTCCCGTCCTCGGGTGCCGGTTCGCCGGATGGCCGTTCCTCGGATGCCGGTTCTTGCGCGGCCGGCCGTCGGCCCGCGTCGAGGCCCGGCAGGTCGAGGGTGGCGTTCGCGGTGTTCTGCAGCAGCAACATCACCTGGAACATCGGGTGCCGGGCCAGCGACCTGGCCGGCGACAGCTCCTCGACCAGGCGTTCGAACGGCACGTCCGGGTGGGCGAAGGCACCCAGCCCGGCCTCCCGGACCCGCCCGAGCACCTCGCGGAAGGTGGGGTCGCCGGACAGGTCGGTACGCAGGACGAAGGTGTTGACGAAGTAGCCCACCAGGCCGTCGAGCGCCTCGTCGGTACGCCCGGCCAGCGCCGAGCCGATGGGGACGTCGGTACCGCCTCCGAGCCGGGACAGCAGGACCGCCAGGGCGCCGTGCAACATCATGAACATGGTCACGCCCTCGGACCGGGCGACCTCCCGCAGCCGGGCGTGCACGTCGGCCGGGATCTCCAGCGGCACCCGCCTGCCCAGGTGCCCGGCCACCTCCTGGCGCGGCCGGTCGAACGGCAGCTCCAGCTCCTCGGGCAGGCCGGCGAGCGTCTCACGCCAGTAGGCGACCTGGCTGGAGATCACGCTGTCCGAATCCTGGTCGTCGCCGAGCAGTTCGCGCTGCCAGAGCGCGTAGTCGGCGTACTGGACGGGCAGCGGCTCCCACCGCGGCGCCCGGCCCTCGCGGCGGGCGGCGTAGGCGACGGAGACGTCGCGCGCCAGTGGCGCCCACGACCAGCCGTCACCGGCGATGTGGTGCACCACGACCACGAGCACGTGCTCCTCGGGGCCGGTGCTGAACAGCCAGGCCCGGATCGGCGCCTCGGCGGACAGGTCGAAGGTGTGCGCCCGCGCCTCGTCCACCGCCGCCGCCAGGTCCTGCGGTGCGACCTGCCGTGTCGTTAGCTCCCAGTCGAGGTCGCCGAGCGGGATGATCCGCTGGTACGGCTCTCCGTCGGCGATCGGGAACACCGTGCGGAGCACCTCGTGGCGCTCCAGCACGTCGCGGAAGGCGGCGGCCATGGCCGGGCCGTCGATCCGGCCGGACAGGCGTACCGCGACGGGGATGTTGTAGGTGGCGCTCGGGCCTTCGAGCTGGGCGATGATCCACATGCGCCGCTGGCCGTACGACAGCGGGATCCGCTCGGGGCGGAAGCCCGCGGTCAGCGGCGTGCGCGCCCGGGCGGCGCCGTTCAGCCCGGCCGCCAGCCCGGCGACCGTGGGCGTGTCGAACAGGGCGCGGATCTCGATCTCTACCCCCAGCAGCGCGCGGATGCGGCTGACCAGGCGGACGGCGAGCAGGGAGTGGCCGCCCAGCGCGAAGAAGTCGTCGTCCACGCCCACGCTGTCCAGGCCCAGCACGTCGGCGAAGGCCATGCACAGGATCTCCTCCTGTGCCGTGGCCGCCGACCGGCCGCCCGCGCTCTGGGCGGAGCCGTAGTCGGGGGCGGGCAGTGCGTGGCGGTCGAGCTTGCCGTTACTCGTCAGCGGCAGCGCGTCCAGCACGACCCAGGCCGAGGGGACCATGTGGTCGGGGAGGCGGTCGGTGGTGAACTTGCGGGCCGTGGCGGGCAGGTCGCGGGCGTCCTCGGGGTCGTCGGCGACCAGGTAGCCGACGAGGCGGACGTCGCCGGATGCTTCCTCCCGGGCCACGACGACCGCCTGGTGCACGCCCGGGCAGGCGGCCAGTGCCGCGCCCACCTCGCCCGGTTCGACACGGAAGCCGCGGATCTTGACCTGGTCGTCCACCCGGCCGCCGAACACCAACCCGCCATCAGTGCTCCAGCGGAACCGGTCACCAGTGCGATACATGCGCGCACCGGGCACGAACGGGCACGCCACAAACCGCTCAGCGCTCAACCCAGGACGACCCAGATAACCACGCGCCAGCTGAGCACCAGCCACATACAGCTCACCAGTCACACCCGGCGGCACCGGGGCCAGATGCTCATCCAGCACAAACAGGCCGGTGTTGGCCACCGGAGTCAGCCCACCGCGCAACCGGGCGGTGGCCACGCCGATCGTGGTCTCGGTCGGACCATAGTGATTGAACACCGCACAACCGCGCTCGCCGGCCTGACTCAGCACCTGCTCCAGCCAGTCAGGAGCCGCCGCCTCACCACCCAGCACCAGCGACCGCGCAGGCAACAGGCCCGAACCCATTGCCGCCAGGTGGGAGGGCACCATCTTAACGAAATCGATGTGGCGCTCCTCCAGCACGGCACGCAAGGCTTCGGGGTCGGTGGCCGCCTCCTCGGCCACGATGTGCAACTCACCGCCAAGCGCGAGAGCGGCGAACACCACCGTGTTGCCCAGGTCCGTAGCCTGACCCTGCACCAGCGCATACCGGCCACCGTCCAAGCCCAGCCGCCCCGGAACCGAGCCCACATAATTGGCCAGCGCCGCCTGAGTCACCACCACACCCTTCGGACGCCCCGTCGAACCCGAGGTGTAAATGACGTAGGCGGCCTGATCGCCGACTACGTGCCGCTCGGGCCGAGCCATCGAGACCATCGACAGCCGCATCGCGGTGAAGGCGTCATCCAGCACCAGCATCCGACCCCGACCCGCCGGCAGTTCCTCAGCGATCTCCGCGCTGGTGACCGTCAACACCGCGCGGCTGTCACCCAGCATGTAAGCGATCCGCTCCACCGGCTGACGCGGATCGATCGGCACATACGCCGCCCCCGCCTTCCACACCGCCAGCACCGCCACAATCAACTCCACCCCCCGCTCCAAACACACCCCCACCACCGACTCGCCACCCACCCCCTCACCGACCAAAACGTGAGCCAGCCGATTCGCCCGCCCATCCAACTCGGCGTAACTGACCAGCCCAGAACCGACAAGCGCCACCGCCTCCGGCCGACGCGCCACCTGGCCCTCGAACAACTCCACCACCGGCACGCCGAGCCCGTCGGCCGCCATGCCGCTCCACTCCTCCACCACCCGGCGCCGCTCCACGGCACCCAGCAGATCGACCGCGCTCAACCGGACGGCCGGGTCGACGCTCACCGTGTCCAGCACCCGCACCCAGTACCGCATGATGCGCTCAGCCCACTCAGGGTCGAACAGATCGGTGGCGACCGTCACCGAACCCCGCACCCCGGCCGGCGCCCCCTCGCCGTCGAACACCTCGCTGACCATCACGTCAAGGTCGAACTTGGCCGCCCGCTCGCCCGCCGACGCGGCTCCCGGCCGGACGACGGGCAGGTCCAGTGCCGCGCCGATGGTGTCGCCCTTGGTCAGCACCACCTGGAACAGCGGGTGCCGGGCCATCGACCGCGACGGCGCCAGCTCCTCCACCAGCCGCTCGAACGGCACGTCCTGGTGAGCGAACGCCGCCAGGCTGCGCTCGCGTACCCGGCGCAGCACCTCACGGAACTCGGGGTCGCCGGACAGGTCCGCCCGCACGACCAGCGTATTGACGAAGCAGCCGACCAGGTCCTCCAGCGCCACGTCCGTACGGCCCGCATTCGCCGACCCGATCGGGACGTCCGTACCCGCGCCCAACCGCGACAACAACACCGCCAGCGCGGCCTGCAACACCATGAACACCGTCACGCCCTCAGCCCTGGCCACCTCCACGAGCCGCACATGCACCTCAGCCGGGACCAGCAGCGGCACGCTGTGACCCCGGTGAGAGGCCACGACCGGACGCGGCCGGTCAAACGGCAACGCCAGCTCCTCCGGCGCCCCCGCCAAGGCCTCCCGCCAGTACGCGACCTGGCGCGTGATCAGGCTGTCCGGGTCGGCTTCGTCGCCGAGCAGGTCGCGCTGCCACAGGGCGTAGTCGGCGTACTGCACCGGCATCGGCTCCCACGCCGGGGCCCGCCCTTCGCGGCGGGCCGCATACGCCAGCGAGAAGTCACGCGCCAGCGGCGCCCTCGACCAGCCGTCGCTGGCGATGTGGTGGATCACCACGACCAGGACCCGCTGATCGAACAACCACGCCCGGATCGGCACCTCCGTGGTGAGGTCGAAGGCGTACTCCGTGGCGCCGGCGACGGCCTCGTCCACGTCAGGAACGCCGGCGACCGTCAGGCTCCAGTCCAGCTCGTCCAGGGGCACGACGTGCTGATACGGCTCGCCGTCCGCCACCGGGAAGACCGTCCGCAGCACCTCGTGCCGCCCGATCACGTCCCGCAGGGCCAGGCCGAGCGCCTCCTGATCGACCTCGTCCGCCAGGCGCAACACGATCGGCACGTTGTAGGTCGCGCTGCGCCCTTCGAGTTGGCCGATGAACCATAACCGTTGCTGCGCGAACGACAACGGAACCAGCTCCGGCCGTTCCCTCGCCGCCAATCCGACCCGTGCCACGTCCGCGTCGCCCAGCCGGGCTGCGAGCCCCGCCACCGTCGGCGTCTCGAACAACGCCCGCAGCGGCATCTCGACGCCGAGCACCGACCGGACGCGGCTGGCGAGCCGGACCGCGAGCAGGGAGTGACCGCCGAGCGCGAAGAAGTCGTCGTCCACGCCGACGCTCTCCAAGCCGAGCACCTGCGCGAACACGGCGCATAGAATCTCCTCCCGCACGTCGGCCGGGCCTCGTCCCGCTTGGATGGTGTGGTCGGGGGCGGGCAGGGCTCTGCGGTCGAGCTTGCCGTGGGCGTTCAACGGCAGCGCGTCCAGGACGACCGTGGCGGCCGGCACCATGTACGACGGCAACCGATCCGCGACGAACGCTCGCACGGATTCGGCCAGACCCGTTCCATCTCCGGCGGGCACAACGTAGGCAACCAGACGCTTGTCACCTGGCATGTCCTCCCGGGCCACCACCACCGCCTGAGCCACACCCGGATCGGCGGCCACCGCCGCCTGCACCTCACCCAGCTCGATCCGGAACCCACGGATCTTGACCTGCTCATCCACCCGGCCCAGATACTCCACCTGACCCTCGCCGTTCCAGCGCACCACATCCCCAGTGCGATACAACCGCCCCCCAGCCGCAGAGAACGGATCAGCAACGAAACGTTCACCTGTCAAAGCCGGCCTATTGAGATAGCCACGCGCCAACCCACCACCGGCCAGATACAGCTCTCCGGCCACCCCCACCGGCACCGGATTCATCGCACCATCCAGCACATACACCCGAGTGTTGTCCACAGGCCGACCAATCGGGACAACACCGCCAACATCGCCATCGGCATACCAAGCCGTGGCATAAACGGTCGCCTCAGTAGGCCCGTAAATGTTAGCCACCCGCGCCCCCGGCACCGCCGCCCGCAAACCCGCCACCGCGTCCGCCGACAACGCCTCACCAGCCAGCACCACAGTACGCGGCCACACCCCCAGCACATCAGAGCCAACCACCTGCGCCAACGCCGACGGCACGCCACTGACCAAACTCACCCTGCCCAGGTCACAGTTCCCATCCACGACCGCCAGCACATCCGGCACAACCTCCACACAACCACCCGACACCAACGGACCGAACAACTCGAACACCGACACATCAAACGTCAACGACGTCGAGAACAACACGCGGGCGAAATCAGCCCCACCGAACTCCCGCACCGCCCACTGCAGGAACGCCACCACCGACCGCTGCTCGACCACCACACCCTTCGGCCGACCAGTCGAGCCTGACGTGTAAATGACATAAGCCGCATGACCCGGCAACACACACCCCTCCACCGGCCCACCAACCGGCCCAGGATCCTCCACCAGCACCACCCCCACGCCCTGCGGAAGCCGATCCACCAACTCCCCGGAAGTCAGCACAGTCACCGCGTCGGTATCGGTCAGCATGAACGCGATCCGATCCACCGGATAACGCGCATCAATCGGCAAATAGGCGCCACCCGCCTTGAGCACCGCCAGCACCGACACCACCAAATCGATGCCACGCTCCAGACAGATCCCCACCACCGACTCAGCCCCCACACCCCGACCGGCCAACACCCCCGCCAGCCGACTCGCACGGATGTCCAACTCAGCGTAAGAAAGTTCCACACCATCCGCGGCCACAGCCACCGCATCCGGCGTCCGGCCAACCTGCGCCTCGAAGAGCCCGGCCAACGTGGCCGATGCCACCTCGACGGCCGTGTCGTTCCACTCGCGCAGCAGCCGGTCCCGTTCCGGCTGGTCCAGCACCTCCACGGTGCTCAGTGGCAGGTCGGGGCCACCGTCCAGGATCGATTCCAGCGCGGAAACGAGGTTTCGCGTGGTGGTGCGGAGCAGGGTGCCGACGCTCCGGGGGTCGATCGGCGCCACCGCGTCCACCGCCAGCGAGATTCCGTCGCCGTCGTCGTCCACCGACACGAGCAGCGGATAGTTGGTGCGCTCGGTGAAGTAGACCCGCCTGATGCCGTTCAGTCCCTCGTTGGTGGCCGGTCCGGCCTCGCCTGGTGTGTTGTGGCGGTAGTTGAACAGCGCGGTGAACAGCGGCAGGTCACCCGGCACGCCGCTGGCCTGCTGGGCCAGGGTGAGCGGGGCGTGTTCGTGCTCCAGCAGCCCGCCCAACTGGGCGCGCATCGCCGACACCGCGTCCCGTACGCCGAGCTCGCCGGTGCGCACGCGTACCGGCAGCGTGTTGATGAAGGGGCCGGGTACGCGGTCGGAACCGGCGCTCGTGCTCATCCGCCCGAACAGGACCGTACCGAAGACCACGTCGTCACCGGCCGATACCGCCGCCAATACGCGCGACCAGGCCACGTGCAGCAACGTCGCCGGGCTGGCGCCCACCCGGCGGGCGACCTCCAGCAGCCCGGCGTGGAGTTCGGGTTCGAAGGCGACGCGGGCCCGTACGGTGTCCATGCCGTCGCGGCGGGCGTCCACGACGCCGAAGGGCGCGGTCGGCTCGGTGACGTCGCCGAGCAGGTCGGCGAAGTAGCGTTCGTGGTCGATGCCTTGGGCACCGTTCCTGGCCTGGGCGACGAAGTCACGGAACGACAGCGGCTCCGCCAGGTGCCGGCCCTGGCCGGTGAGGAAGGCCCGTACCTCGTCGAGCAGGACCTCCAGGGCCGTGTGGTCCTGCACCATGTGGTGGATCCTGACCAGGGCCAGCCACTTCCCGGTGCCGGGGAGGGCGGCGGTGTGCATCCCGATCAGTGGAGCCCGGCCGAGATCCATCGACGTGCCGCCGCGTGTCACCAGCTCCGCGACCGGGTCGGTGCCGCTCGGGTCCAGCTCCACCTCCTCGACCGGCATGACCGCGCGGCGCCAGACCACCTGGACCGGCTCCCGCAGTCCTTCCCACACGATCGACGTGCGGTAGACGTCGTGGCGATCGACCACCCGCTGCAGCGAGTCCGTGAAGGCGTCCAGCCGGTCGCGGGAGTCGAACTCCAGCACCGTCGGCATCACGTACGCGTCCTCGCCGCCGTCCGCCAGCAGGTGGTGGAACAGCAGACCCTCCTGCAGGGGCGCGAGGGGGTAGATGTCGGCGACATTGGGCGCGCCGCCCTCGACGGTGGCCGTCACGCGGTCGATCTCGTCCGGGGTCAGATCGACCAGGGGGAGCATGCCGGGCGTGATGACGGTGGCGCCGGCCGGGATCAGGTTCTCGGGTACCGCCGCGAGCGTCTCGCCGATCGACCTCGCCAGCCCGGCCGGGGTGGGCGCCTCGAACAGGGCTCGTACGGAGACCGAGACGCCGCGTGCCCGTACCAGGGCGACCAGGCGGATCGCGAGCAGGGAGTGGCCGCCCAGGGCGAAAAAGTCGTCGTCCACGCCGACGCCGTCCAGGCCGAGCACCTCGGCGAACGCCGCGCAGAGAATCTCTTCGCGGACGTTGGCCGGTGCGCGGCCCGTGCCCGCCGTGTACTCCGGGGCGGGCAGGGCTCTGCGGTCGAGCTTGCCGTTGGCGTTCAACGGCAGCGCGTCCAGGACGACCGTGGCGGCCGGCACCATGTACGACGGCAACCGATCCGCGACGAACGCTCGCACGGATTCGGCCAGACCCGTTCCATCTCCGGCGGGCACAACGTAGGCAACCAGACGCTTGTCACCTGGCATGTCCTCCCGGGCCACCACCACCGCCTGAGCCACACCCGGATCGGCGGCCACCGCCGCCTGCACCTCACCCAGCTCGATCCGGAACCCACGGATCTTGACCTGCTCATCCACCCGGCCCAGATACTCCACCTGACCCTCGCCGTTCCAGCGCACCACATCCCCAGTGCGATACAACCGCCCCCCAGCCGCAGAGAACGGATCAGCAACGAAACGTTCACCTGTCAAAGCCGGCCTATTGAGATAGCCACGCGCCAACCCACCACCGGCCAGATACAGCTCTCCGGCCACCCCCACCGGCACCGGATTCATCGCACCATCCAGCACATACACCCGAGTGTTGTCCACAGGCCGACCAATCGGGACAACACCGCCAACATCGCCATCGGCATACCAAGCCGTGGCATAAACGGTCGCCTCAGTAGGCCCGTAAATGTTAGCCACCCGCGCCCCCGGCACCGCCGCCCGCAAACCCGCCACCGCGTCCGCCGACAACGCCTCACCAGCCAGCACCACAGTACGCGGCCACACCCCCAGCACATCAGAGCCAACCACCTGCGCCAACGCCGACGGCACGCCACTGACCAAACTCACCCTGCCCAGGTCACAGTTCCCATCCACGACCGCCAGCACATCCGGCACAACCTCCACACAACCACCCGACACCAACGGACCGAACAACTCGAACACCGACACATCAAACGTCAACGACGTCGAGAACAACACGCGGGCGAAATCAGCCCCACCGAACTCCCGCACCGCCCACTGCAGGAACGCCACCACCGACCGCTGCTCGACCACCACACCCTTCGGCCGACCAGTCGAGCCTGACGTGTAAATGACATAAGCCGCATGACCCGGCAACACACACCCCTCCACCGGCCCACCAACCGGCCCAGGATCCTCCACCAGCACCACCCCCACGCCCTGCGGAAGCCGATCCACCAACTCCCCGGAAGTCAGCACAGTCACCGCGTCGGTATCGGTCAGCATGAACGCGATCCGATCCACCGGATAACGCGCATCAATCGGCAAATAGGCGCCACCCGCCTTGAGCACCGCCAGCACCGACACCACCAAATCGATGCCACGCTCCAGACAGATCCCCACCACCGACTCAGCCCCCACACCCCGACCGGCCAACACCCCCGCCAGCCGACTCGCACGGATGTCCAACTCAGCGTAAGAAAGTTCCACACCAT
>NZ_JAHFZZ010000034.1 GCF_018603905.1 Nonomuraea sp. NEAU-A123 | reverse complement strand
CGTACACACTCCCGCCGCTCCTGCTCCGCAGGCGTGTACCCACCCCTTTGCCCGTACCGCATACCTCGGTCGTACCGCACCAAAAGCGATCCGTCACGAGGCTAAGACTCTACGCATTCAATCTGTGTACTGCTCCAGGTCCAGCTCGTCGAGCCACGCTTCGATAGCGTCGTTGAGGCCGGCCATGCCGCCCATTTGTTCCTGCTTGCATGCGGCTGCGAGCCTCGCCCGTGCGTTGGGTGTGAGTCGTACGGTGGTGCCTGGTGCGACAGAGCGTTCGCGAGGTGTGCCGGGCGGCGGTGGGTTGGGATCCCGTGGCAGCGAAAGGTCAGCCTTGCTGATCGGCTCGGGAAACTCGGCGCGGATCGGTGGTTGCAGCGCATCGCAGTAGGTGTTGATGGCGAGCTCGAAAGCTTCTTGCGGGCCCAGGCCGATGTCTTCGAGGGCGCTAGTGAGGCGGTCGTCGATGTCGCTGTACAGGTAGACCATGGTGGGGACGAGCTTGGTCCATCGGACCGCGCGGACTCGTCGGGGGCCAGTTCGGCGGGCCGATTGCGGTTCCGCACTCTGCTGCTGCTCGTTTGAGAGGTTGTCGAACAGTTCGGCTTGCGGGTGCTGTGGCGGCTTCGGGTTGCGCGGCATCTGTGGCTTCCTGTGGTGGCGTGTGGCGTGCGTTCTCACCGTACGGGGTCTCTGTCGTCGTGTCGTCTGGGACGTGCACGCATGTGATTGGTTCATCGCTCCGACCTGCTGGTTTCCTGATTATCTATACCGCCCTACTTAATGTACTATAAGAGTGATCGCTACATACAAGATCAACTTTCCTTCGCCACCTGGTGGCACACCGCTACCGGCACCAACACCACACCCTGAAGGGCACCACATGGAAACCCGCCTCTACACCCGCACGAACCTCGACAACGGGCAGATCGAGATCAAGCACTACGAGATCACCCCCGACGCGCAACCTGGTGAGCCCGGCCCCGTCTGGATGACCCACTTCTGGGGAACCGAAGCCTCGGCCAGCTTCTTCGCCGCCCACAGCTACTACGACGACGTTGACGTGCTGTGGGAAGGCGACGCGATCTACTGCCCCTGGATCGACGGACCTCTGCCCGACTTCCTCGCGGCCACCTGGAAGGAACACGACGCCGAGGGCTGGGTCCTCCTGCCCGCACCCCCCGCTTCTCACTAGCACGCCAGTCAGGAGGGCCTCGCTCCCCACGAGGTCTTCCCCTCTTCGCCACCTGATCGCACCTCGCCACCAGCGCCAACACCGCATCGCCCAGAAGGGAAGCCATGTCCACCGCGCTCGAACCGCACGAGTACACCTGCGCCGGCTCGCCCGTCGCCGTCCTCCGCGTAGACGGCACCAACTTCATCGAAATCGCCGCTTTGCCCGGCAGTCGCACTGTCGAAGGCAGCCTCGAAAAGATCACCCTCGAAGAGGCCCAAGGGCTCATCAACAGCCTCACCGACGCCATCGAAGAGGAGAAATGGGCGTGACCGCCCAGCCGTCCGAGCCCACCCCGCGCACGCGCGAGGTGTTCCACCTCGGCCCCTACGCGTGGAACGTGACCGCCGCCATGAGCATCGTCGAGGGTCGCGAGCCCGACTACATCCAGGTCGAGAAGGCCGCAGCGCTGCTGTGGCTGGTCTACATCAACAAGGCTCACGCCGCCACGGTGGACCTCACCCAGCCCCTGATCCTCGCCCCCTTCTTGGACACCGGGAACATCCCCATCGACGGCTGGCACCGCCTCTGGAAGGCCAGGCGCGAGGGGATCGAGACGCTTCCCGCGCTCGCCCTCACGCCAGATGAGGAGTTCCGGGTTCGCATGCACGGCGGCGACAAAGGCCCTGGCTATTACCGCTAATTGCGGTATCGCAATCAGAAATTCCAGCCCGGCCGGCCGTACGCCGACCGCCTCAACCAACCACTCATCGAAAGGACCTCCCCTATGAACCCCACCATCCGCGTCGTCGTCTGCCTGGTGACGCTGCTGCTCATGCTGGCGATGTGGCTGACTTTCGCCTACCTGATGAAGGGCACCGGCCTGATCACGTGGATCCTCGGCCTGGGTCTCGTCGGCATGCTCGTCATGGGCAACTGGGTCACCGAGCTGGCGGCCGACCAGCCGGCCGAGCGCGAGCCTGCGCAGGACGGTGAGAAGTGATGGCCGTTGACTTCAGCCACCTCGGCGTCAGCGACGACCAGGCGCGCGACCTCTTCAAGCTCGGCGCGGCGGTCTGCGCGGCCGCCGATCTCAAGTTCAACTCGCTGTGGTGGGCACTCGACCACTTCGAGAACGAGGACGACCTGGTCGAGACTGGCGCGCAGGTCTGGGAGCGGGTCGACGGGCAGAACGGGAGCGTGTGATGGCCGTCAATCCTCCGCAGCGCCGCTCCCCGGTGCGGCTACGCTGACGGACAGCGCGGCGTAGGCTGGTTCTGCGTATCTGCACGAATACGCCGAAGCCCCGGCGCCGTCTGGCGCTGGGGCTTCTTTGCTTCCGGCTCGTCACCTCCCTGCCCGATCAGCAGACCCCTAATGTCTACAAAGGTTCCCGGTATGTATACTTCGGCCATGACGAAGCGAGGCCCTCGGGGGCCAGTGCCGATCTATCAGGTGATCGTCAACGCCATCAAGGACGACATCGCCGCCGGCAAACTTAAGCCCGGCCAGGCGCTCCCGACGGAAGCCGAGATGTGCGCGACCCACCAGGCGTCACGGCTGACAGTGCGCAGAGCCCTGGAGGTGCTGCGCGAGGCAGATGTCATCTACACCATCCGTGCCGATGGCTCCTACGTCGGACCGCGCGACGCTCCGCAGATCCGCGAGCCGCGTGAGTTCGAGAAGATCGCCGCCGACCTCGCAGAGGGCATCAAGCGGGGCGACTACGGGCCGGATCAGGTGCTGCCCTCGCAACTGGAGTTGATCGAGCAGTACGGCGTGGCCAAGAAGACCGCTAGTGCCGCCGTGGCTTTGCTCCGTGAGCAGGGATGGGTATACACGGTGCCCGCGATCGGAACGTTCGTCACAAGCCGCGATAAATGGCCGAATATACGTTGACCTGCGGAATTGTATCCGCGTGTGCGATTACGGGCATGGAGCCGGGCAGATTATGACCTGTCCGGCTCCATGCGTTTCTCAACGCTTGACGCGCTCGTATCCGCCACCCATCGCGTAAACATCGACGATTGACGCTGCCGGTCGCCGCCGCACAGCCGCCAGCGCGCTGACGGCGACGATTAGCCCGGCCGCCACCATGAAGGCCACGTCCAGGCCCTCGACTTCACGGGACCCGACGGCATGGACGAGAAACACCGCAAACGTCACCGTGCCCACGACAAAGACCAGCGCGATTGCTGCCATCGTTCGTGTCATGATCTAGTCCCATTACCTCTCGTTGTGCCTCGGCAGGACGTCGGCATCAAGAATCGTTAATGGTATGACGATCTTGTACTGGCTGTGGTTGACGTCGGACGCCGATTTAACGTCTCACAGCAAAATTACGAGCGTCGCCCAGGTGGCCGCAGCCCCGGCCGCGGTACCCGCGAGCACCTGAGCAGGCGTGTGGTCGCGGATCTCCGCGCGAGCCCATCCGATCAACGCCACCACCACGGCGCCGACGGCGAGAACTGGGCCCGGTGGTAAGAATCGCTTCATACGGCCCAGACGAACAGCGTCACAGCAGGTCACAGGCTGAACCACAGCAACCCGGAGCGGGTGCGGTTTCGGCTCGAACATGGCGGGATAAGTCCGGCGCGCACCGGGCGGATAACGCCACGTAGGACGCTATTCCCGGTCGTGATGCGCGGTAAGGGACCTTATGTCAACCCCCTCCGGCCCCGGGCCCCGGCCCGCCCTCCACTGTCTCGCCCTTCTCCTCCGGGGCGGCCGCCCGGTGCAGCGTCTGCCACCCGTCCGCGCCCGTCTCTGCCCGCCAGCCGGGCGGCCACATCCGACGCATGTCCGCGCCCTCCACCTCCACCCGCACGCCGTACAACTCCACCCGCTCCAGCCTCCTCGCCCCGTTGAACGTGACTCCGCCGGTAAAGGTCGCCCAGTCGAACCAGGCGTCGCCGCTGAAGGTCGTCCGGTCGAACCCGGCGGTGCGGGTGAAGGTCACCCGGTCGAACGCGGCGGTGCCGGTGAAGGTCGTCCGGTCGAACCTGGCGTCGCTGGTGAAGGTCGCCCGGTCGAACCTGGCGTCGCTGGTGAAGGTCACCCCGTCGAACCAGGCGGTGCGGGTGAAGGCCGCCCCGCTGAACCCGGCGGTGCCGGTGAAGGTCGCCCGGTCGAACCAGACGTCGCCGGTGAAGGTCGCCCCGCTGAACCTGGCGTCGCCGGTGAAGATCGCCCTGCTGAACCTGGCGTCGCCGGTGAAGGTCGCCTCGCTGAACCTGGCGGTGCCGGTGAAGATCGCCCCGTCGAACGCGGCGTCGCCGACGCGGGAGCTGGTCAAACCGAAGTCAATGAGGGTGGCACCGGTGAGGTCCAGATTGATGCCGGGCCAGTGCCGCGAGGCGGGCTCAGGGGGTCGGCGCTGCCACCAGCGGGGTGGAGGCACCTTATGGCCTAGGTGGGTCTCATGGCGTAGGTGGGTGGTCAGGATGCGCTGGGCGGCCAGGCGGACCTCCTGTTCCCCGTGCGGGTCGCGGCCGTCAGGCGCGGTCGGGCGCGCGACGTCGGCGCGGGCGGCTGGCGGGGTGAAGGGCATGCGCAGATAGCCGCAGATCACGTCCACGATGTCCTGCTGCAGTGCCGGGTTCTGCTCGGCGAGACGTTCCAGGGCGTACAGGCCGACCAGCCGGACCGGGGCCTGGTCGCTGTCGAGCTGGGCAAGGTCCGCGGCAGTCAGCGCGGAGGGGTGCGTGCCCCTGTTCGACGTCGGCTTGGGGCTGCCGGTCGAACGCCATGCTGCTGCGGCTGCCAAAAGGGCTCCGGCACCGGAGACGAGCGCGGACAGCGCCGTGACGACGGTGCTGATGTCCTCCACGCCGGTGAGTTGGCTGCCCGTAACGCTGAGCAGGAATCCGCCAGCGACGAGGAGCAGCATGACGACAAGGGCTAAGCCGATGCGGCGCATGAAGAAATCATCTCGCGAGCCCTCGGACAATACCCGCACGTTTGGGCCGTGTGATGCACTTCTTACCATCACCCCAACTGGCAGCGGTGCTGGCAGGATCAAGCAGGGGACGTTCCGGCCTACAGCAGATGTGCGGGTGCGAAGGCTCCGTCAAGGCGCGAGCTGCGCGGCTTTCTCGGCGCTGATCTTCTTGAACTGGGCCGCGACCTGACGCAGCCATGCCGCCTCATTGTTCACCTTGTCCGTGCTGTCTTCTTCGCCAGTGAGATCCGGACCAGGGATCCGTCCAGTTGGAACCCCCGGCTCCTGACCGGCGCGGGCGGCTTGCAGAGCCTCGGCAATCCACTGGGCCACCTCGGCGGGATCGTCGCTCGTAGGCGGTTCATGGACCGAAGTGAGGCTCAGCATCCCGTCCTGGATCTCCACCACTCGGCGCACGATACGGGCTTGCAGTGAGCCCTTCATGCCGAGCGACACGGTCGGGTACTGGCGGATGATCGCCTCCCACAGTGGCTGCAGCTCCCGCAGCTCGGCTCGTTGCCGCAGGCGGGTGGTCGCTGCGCGCCAGGCTGGGATTGACGTGCCCGCTGTGATGAACAGGATGCAGATGAGGAACGACGTCTTGTGCAGCGCCGGGATTTCCCGCCAGGTGGTGGCCGGGGTGATCAAGTGCGCGAGGTTCACCGTCATGACGTGGCCACGGTTGATCACGCCGGAGACGTTTCCGATGGTGGACAAGATCAGTCCGAGTCGCAGGAGCGGCGGCGCCAGCCGCGCGTGCTGGGCGAACATCCAGGCCGCGGCGCACCCGCACGTCATCAGCCACGCGTCGAACGCAACTAGGTAGATGCGCCCCACAATGGCGGTTTCCCCGGGTCCGGTCGCGCCGTCCGCCCAGTAGATGCGGCCCCCACGCGAAAGGAACATCACGAACAGCAAGACAATGACGGCCAGCGCGGTCGGCCAGACCCAGCGCCCCCGGGACGGCCGATCCCGGCGAGTGATCGCCTCTACATACGCCAGCAGACACGCCGCCGAGACCAGGCCGGTGACGTGGCGGAGCAGAGTAGCCGCCTCGGTGCCAGTGGTGGTGTCCATCCATGCGACAACGGGTGCCGCGGAGACCACCCTGGATAAAGCGAGGGCAGTGAACGCAGCCCACAGCATTCGCTGCTCGAATGAATGCCTGGCGGACCGTATGCGGGAGATCGACGCCCCCCACAGCAGTACGAGGGCAATCCAGTCCACAACGCTCACGCGTCGTCGCCTCCAAGGTCGTATCCGAATGTTTTGCCGATCTTGCGCAGGCCCTCGTCGCCGCCTTCGGGCGGGGTGTGGGCGCGCGTCAGGATGAGCGTGGCGAGCTTCTCGGCGTCGCGCTCCTCGACGGTCTCGTAGCGGCTGCGTGCTGCCATTCCCGTCACCAAGGGCCCGAGGAGCCGGCGCATGGCCTCCTCGACGTCGCCGCCGACCTTGCCGTGGCCGAGCAGCATGTGGGAGACCTCATGCAAGACGATGTTGACGCGCAGCAGCCCGGCGGCACCGGGAGCGACGAAGATGTGGTCGGCCTTCGTCGTCGCGATCCATACCCCGGATACGGCGCTGGCGGCCTCGGCGGGCAAGTCGAGCATGTGCAGGGGGCGCCGCCGTACGGCCCGGATCCGAGCGATGAAAGCATCCAGGGTGAACGGCTGCGGGAGCGGCGCCTTCGACAAGGCAGTCAGCAGCGTGGGGGACGGCAATATCACAACCTTTTCGGTCAGGCCCGCGACAGGCTACCCGCGCCCGTGATCGGATCCGACTACTGCACGTCTGTGTCGTTGTCGAGCTGCTCGGCCCGCCGCATCGCCTCAACCATCTTCTCGATGGCCTCCAGCGAAAGCGGCGACAGGCCAACCAGGCGCTCGGCGATGTTCTGCACGCCGAGTTCGGCCAGGCCCTCGCGGACCGCTTGGTGTCGCTGCTGGTCCTCTTCGCTGAGCTGCGGTGGGGGCGGGTCCTCACCGAAAAGCCAACTGACCGACACGTCGAACAACTGCGCTAGCGCGGTTACGACCTCGGTTGAAGGGTTGGTGTGCTTGCCCCTCCGCAGACCGCTGATGTAGGCGTGGGTGATGGCCAGATCCGGATGGGTGCGCTTCATTTCGCGCTGGGCTTGACGGGCGGACCAGCCCTTGTCCCTCAACGCTTCGTCTAGCCGCTCGGCGAAGGTCGCCACAGCCACCCCATTCCTCACGCCCGGCTTGCCCTATTCGGACGCCGTTCGCCTACATTCAACTGTTCGCCAACAGTACACACCCGGCGGGAAAGATAGCCGTCAGTTGACAATATTCGCCTCTGCAGGAAAGATCATTTGCTCGGGCGGTAGGCCAGCCGACAAGTTCGCCAGCCTCCGTCACCATGATCTCTTCTCCTATCGAGTCGGAGCCCGACGCGAGGTAGCGGGAGATGTCCGGATTGGATCCGTCCGTGCATGCGGACGGTATGTGACGTCGGCGATGGAGAGGACGGGGACCAACTCCATGATCAGTTACGAGGCGCGCGTGTGGCTGCTCAGCATGGCGACTATGTCAGTCGTGAGCTGGGTGGCGACGGCGTCTTCCCTTCTCATCCTGATCGATATGGGCAGGCTAACCGGCCATGCGGCGGTGCTGCTGCTGGTGTGGATCATGGCTGTATCTGCACCAGTAACGTTCCACACCATCTCGGGCTGGCGGCGCGTGCGCACCGCTCGCCGAGTGCTCGCGCTCGGCCAGAAACAACGCGCGGCCGTTCGAGGCTTTGCCAAGGAGATCACTAGCCTGCGGTGAGAATGGTCGTCAAGCCGCTGGGGGAAGACGTCGGCGTGCAGGGCCTGCACGTAGTTGTAGCTTGGCGCCTATGCGTTGCGCCACTGGATGAACTGACCACTACTTGCGTCGGAAGATGCGCAATTGGGCGCCGTACGCCTTCAGCGTTGACTCAACGTTCGACAGCAGGATCTTCTCCATCTCGGCCTTCTCGGCGGCTGTAACGCCACGTAGCTCGCGGATTTCACCGAGCATCTTCTGGAGCATCTGCTGCAGGGATTCCGGTGCGAGTTGCGGGTCGATGTCCGCCAGCGCTGGATCGGCAGCGGTACGCTCACGGATCCACTCGCGGAACAACTCGGCCGCCGCAGGCCGGCCATGCTCGTCGAAGTCGTCCGGGGAAATGATGACCTCGGCAGCCAAATCGTTGATCGCGGCCGCCATGAGCACGAGTTCCCGGTCTTCAGGGATCTTCTCGCCGGACTCAATGCGTCGCCAGGTGGGCTCAGACAACGCGTTGCCGGCCAGTTCCTTCGCGCGTGTGGCGGCGGCGCGGGTGGAGATGCGTCGCTTGAGCCCTCCCGGAGTGTTGCGGCGATCAATGAGGAGCTGAACCACTGCTGAGGGCTGGTTGAGGTCGGCCACGGCGAGTCGGGTGTCCCTTCACGGCATTTGATGCGTCATACGAGTCTGGCGCAACGGTATCAACTGATGTGTCAATGCGTCCTCTGCAATCGCAAAGTGAGCGATTACTCTCTGTGACATGAGCGAGGTAGCTGCGGTGACGCAAATGATGCGTCAGACGTTGCACGGTGCGTCACGACGCGATAGTGTCGTTATGTCGGTTCGATCGAGTGCGACCGAAAGCAGCGCACCGGCGAAAAAGCCCGGCAAAACCACCCCCAAGCCACAGAGCGTCATATCGCCATGCCCGCAGGCATCATCCGCTGGGAAGACCCAGCGCCCGTCAAAACCCGCATCAACAAGGAGTACGAGCCCGTAGCGGCCGAACTTCAGAAGAACCCCGGCAAGTGGGCAGTCATTGCGGAGACCCCCGACACCCCCGAAGGCAGGCGTGACACCAACCGCCTCTTCAACGCCGTCAAGAACGGCTACAGGGGCTTCCGCAACGACGAAAGCGGAACGTTCCAGGCCACCACCCGCACCGTCACCAAGGACGGCGGAGCCAAGGTCGTTCTCGTTCACGTCCAGTACGTCCCAGCCCGCTAACAGCGGTGCCGCGTTCAGCATGACCAACACCACTCAAGCGCCGATCCCCGACGACCTGGTGCAGCTCATCGCCACAAGAGCTGCCGAGCACTGGAACTACGACGCCAAGTCCGCGCTCACTCGTCTGCTCGTCGACGTCCTCGGCGACCACGACGCCGCCTACCAGCTCATCGAGGAGATCGGCCGAAAGCTCCTGGCCGCCGAATACGAAGAGGACCCCCAGTGACCCCACCGCGCACAGCACCCCCTACCGAATCGAAGCAAGCCGACTACCTCGGCGCTCTCAAGAACGACGAGCCGCCGCCGCGCTGGCCGAGCTACCGCGGCGGGCCCGCGCTCGACCCGATGATCGAGGACGAGTATCGATTCGGCTGGTTCGGCCAGGCCGACTATGACGGGCACCTCGGCGGTGGTGCGTGAGCATCACTATCCGCGAGGACGAGCGCGACGAGTACGACCCGAGCCACGCCGTCCCGACGAGCGCGGGCCGCTACTACTGCGACCCGATGTGTGCCCTGGACGACCCGAACCGGATGAAGATCTCGGTCACCAACGCCATCGATCAGCACATGATCGAGGCGCTGGCCCCCGCCGCCGCGAGGGACACCGCGATTTGGCTGATGGACAACCTCCCCGACGCGATCCGCGCGGCTGCGGACCCCGACGACATGGTGGAGTTCATCAAGCTGGCCAAGGCGCAGTACCGGGTCCAGTGGGACAAGAAGGCCGACCTCGGCTCCCGCGTGCACGCCATCGGCGAAGCGATCAACCTCGGCGCCCCGTACATCCCAGACGAGGAAGCCGAACCGTTCGTCAACTCCTACCGGCAGTTCCTCGCCGACTTCGGAGTGAACATCCGCCGCGACATCGTGGCGGCCGAGTGCACGGTAATCAATCGCACCATCCCCTATGGGGGCACAAGCGACATCTGGGCCAACCTCCGCTTCGACGGTCCGACGTCGCCGATCATCCCGAAGTTCAAGCCGCGCGCGGTCCCGCCCGACCCGATCCCCACCCCGTCCGGGTTGTGGCTCATCGACATGAAGACCTCGCTGACCAAGCCCGCCAGCGCCGTCTACGAGGACTACCTGCTGCAACTCGCAGCGCTGCGGAACGCGGAGGTCGCCCTGGTGTGCCCGCCGTCGTGCAGGTACGGCGAGACCGACGACCACGACGACAGCCACGAGTTCGAGGTCCCGGAGTTCGCCGGGACGGCGATCCTCAACCTCCGTGAGACGGAGTACGGCTTCGTCCCTCTGCCCGCTGATCGGGACGCGTTCGACGCCTTCTGCGGACTGCTCCCGCTCGCGCACTACGTCCACGGGCTCGAAATGCGCGGTCACAAGCCCATCCAGCCCCCGAGCAAGACCACCAGGAAGGACGCCGCCTGATGCCCATCGACCCCTCTGTACTGCAGCGCCGCCACTGGCAGGACGGTCGGATCCGCCTCGGCGTGAAGAAGATCAGCAAGAACGGCAAGGAGTACCCCAGCAAGATCGAGACGTTCCGGTTCACGAGCCCGTCCGAGGAGATGATCCAGGGCGTCGCCGAGCTGTACGGCGGGCAGGCCAGACCGTGGAAGTCGCCGCAGGGCCCGCAGTTCGAGGTCATCACCGACGCGAAGCGCATCCCGGTGATCGTCCCGCCCAACGGCCTGAGCCAGAACATGGAGCTCTGGGACGGCAAGCTGTGCGTCCGCCGCTGCACCGGCGTAGCGATGCAGCCCCCGTTCGTCGGCCCTTGCCTGTGCGGCGCAGACGTTGAGCTCAAGAGGCGGCCGTGCAAGCCGCACACGCGGCTCGGGGTCTTTCTGAAGAGGCTGCGCAGCCTGGGCCTGTGGCGACTCGACAGCAAGGGCGGCAACGCCGCGGCCGAACTGCCGAACGCCGCAGAATTCCTCGCCCACGCCGGGACCTACGTGGACGCCTGGCTGTACGTGGCCGAGCGCACCGGCTCGTTTCTCGACGAGAAGGACCACGTGGTCAAGGCCGCGACGTACATGGTGCCCGGCCTGACCATCGAGGGCATCGGGTTCGACGAGCTGATGTCGGGCGAGGTCGCGCGCCGCGCCGAACTGGCCCGGGGTGGCGAGACTCAGCGGGCGATCGAGGCTGCGCCCGCCACCGACTACCTCACGATGATCAAGACAGCCCCGAACCGCGACGCCGTCCTGGCCATCTGGAGGACGACCAAGCTCGACCCCGCCTGGCAATGCCGAGGAGAGGAAGTTGAGGCCGCGGCCAAGGCCCGTGTTGCCACCTTCCTCCCCGAGCAGGGCAAGGGCGCACCGCAGGGCCCGGCCGCCCCGGCCGCCCCTGAGCCCGACGAGCCCACGCACGAGGAGGAACCCCCGCACACCCCGCCGCCCGGCGGCTACCCGCAGGAGTGGTTGGAGAAGCCGCCAGCGCCGAGCGACCCCGAAGCGGATCGGATCCGCCAGCACATCATGACCGCGTGGGCAGGCACGACGAGCCAGCTCCACACCGAGTTCCGCGACCGCACCGGCACGACCATGAAGGCCGCGACCCTGCAGCACCTCCAGGAGTTCGCCGACGACCTCGGCCAGCCCGCGGCGGGCCCGATCGCGGACGAACCGCGCAAGGCGTCCGAACGCGCCGACGCGCTCCTCAAGGCCGCCCGCGAGCAGAGCACCGCGGCGGCCGACGGCGGCGAGGACATCGTGGACGCGGTGATCGTCGAGGACGAGCCAAAGCCCACCGCCAAGGCGCTGCGCGACCTCGGCATCTGGCTCGGCGAGGCCGGCGTCACCATCCACACCGGCAAGGGTTCGGCCGCAAAGAACGACGAGGCCCGGTTCGCGTGGATCACCGAGCACCTGGGCGTCGCCGTCACCTCGACGAAGGAGCTCAACGCCGAGCGGGTGGACACCGGGGTCAAACTGCTGATGCAGCAGGCCGCCGCCCGCCGCAAGGACATGCAGCAGCGCATCGTCAACGTCTGGTCCGACCTCGACGGCAACAACCAGCAGCTTTCCGCCACGTTCGAGCAGCACATGAAGAAGCCGGTCGCCGAGGCCACCAACGCAGACCTCGCCGCCTTCCTCCAGAAGCTCACCAACAGCGACGTCACCCCGGGCGGTGGCCAGTGATACCGCTGACCAACGACCAGCGGTCAGCGCTCCGCGCTGACCGGCTCGCCCGCCTCAAGCGCGAGCGCGAGCGGCGAACCGCCATCTTCGCGGAGATCGCGCACCACGCGGGAGCGTGCGAAAGCCGCCGCAATTGCCTGCTTTGCAAGGCGTTCCGACTGCTCGTCGAGTACATGCCTGAGCCCACAGTACGCGAGGACTACGAGCACGTCCGGCACCAGCTCGACGAGCTCCGCGAGCGCCTGGAGCGGATCCGCGACGTGCACCAGGACCTGTCCGAGAACGCTCACCTCGGCACCCCGCTGGCCCGAACGGTCCACGACGCCTCGTGGGTCGTCCTCGTCCGCCTCGCCAACGCCTGGCACGGCGAGGAGGTCGAGGACCCGTACGCCCCGCTCAAGCCCGACTACTTCACCTGACCAAACCCGGCCCGGCGTCGCGCACTGCCGACGCCGGGCCCGCCTCTCAAGGAGCGCCCCATGAAGACCATCACCGTCGAGTACAACGACGTCACCCCCGCCACGATCGAACACCGACTGACCGCCGAGGAAACCGTCCTCGCGATGGGCAACCGCCGCTACCCCGCCGCGCTCAACGACAAGGGCCGTCTGCTGGAGGCCCTGCAGATCGCTGACCGGTTGTCCGGCGCTGTCGTCGGCTGGCGCGGGGACATCGTGGCCGCGCTGCAGAAGCTCGACGCCGACCAGTACGCCCGCGAGAACGCCACCACCTGATCCCTCGCGGTCCTCCAGGCCCGCGCCGACACCGACCACTAAGGAAGTCATGAGCAGCTACACCATCCCCAACCCGCCCGACTCACCCGAGAGCCGCGTCACCAAGGTCGGCTGGGACGCCCCCTGCAACACCTACTGGGCCACGGCGTTCGACCCTCCCGCCTCCATCGACGAGGAGGACGTGGAGGTTTTCTGGATCGGATACACCCCATGCGAGCTGCCCGACGTCGAATCCCTCGTCACCGCGCTCCGCGAGCAGGGCATCGAGATCCCGCCCTCCACCGTGGACAAGCTCCGCGCGGACAAGCCGGCCGAGGGGGAGAGCTTCGCGGGCCGGCCCGCGACTCAGCTCATCGCCGAGATGACGCGGCCGCACGTCCCCGTCGACCAGCAGGCGCGCATCGACGCCGCTCTCCAGGGCGGTGGCCGATGAACCGCTACAACGACAACACCGGTCTGTGGGGCTGCGGCGTTCTCGTTCTCGGCGCGCTTATCTTCCTCGCAGTCGGCCTGTTCAAGCTCTCCACCGCCCGCGTCGAGACGATCACCATCGAGGACAAGGAGCGGGTCTGTGACAGCTCCAAGTCGTGCCGCTACCTCGTTTGGGACCGCGACGGCGACGTGTACGAAAACACCGACGCCTGGCTATCCCTCAAATTCGACTCCTCCACGCTGTACGGCGAGCTGAAGGAAGGCCGCACCTACCGCATCAAGGTCAACGGCTGGCGCGTCCCCGCCACCTCGTCCTACCCCAACATCCTCAGCATCGAAGGGGAGGCCACGAAGTGAAGCCCAAGCTCGAGATCGCCGTCGAGAAGGTCGAGCCGTACCAGAAGTACTTCGTGCTCGGCGTGAGCATCGCGTTCTTCGGCGGCCTGATCGTCTTCGGCGGGATGTGGGCGCTCGTCATCGCCGTCGTCTGCATGTTCGTTGGCATCCTGCTCGGCCTGATCGTTGGTGCCGAGATGATGCGACGCGACATCGAGACCGAGATGAACGCCCTGCGCTCCCAGTACGAAGCCGCGTCCGAGCTGGCGTACAAGCTGAACGAGGAGCTGACTGCTGTGGCGCAGCGGGCCGAGTCGGCCGAGCGTGACCTGCTCGCCACCGCGGCGGAGAAGACCGCGCTCCGCGCCCAGCTCGACGCCCGCGCAGACGGCACCGCGTGAAAGACATCCTGGCGGCGATCGGCGCGCTCTGTGTGCTGGCCGCCGCCGGGGTGCTCGTCCTGGCGCTGCTCGCTCGGCGCGCTGAGCGGCGACGCTCTCGCAGCAACCGCGACCACCGGGCCGCCCGGCCGGCCGAGCAGGTCGCCAAAGACCCGGCCCTCTGGTCCGACTTCTACCTTGACCACGACCTGCACAAAGTCCTCAGAACCCCGAAGGAATGGCAACCGTGACCCCCTTCCACATCGTCGGCCTCGACCTCTCCCTCACCGCAACTGGCATGGCCAATGGCGTCGGCTGGTGCGAGAAGGTCGGACGCGAAGGCATCACCAACATGCCGCTGCGCACCAAGTACCGGACGCTCAACGACCTGGCCAGTCGCATCATCGTGCTTACCAACGCCGAGAAGGCCCATCTCGTCCTGGTCGAGAAGCTGGTGTTCAACCGGCAGGACGGTGGTCGTGGCGGCGTCGGTGAGCGGTCGTACCTGTACTACCGGACGATGGGCATCATCGCGGACGCCGGAGTGCCCATCGTCGAGGTGCCGCAGGCCACGCTCAAGACGTACGCGCTCGGCAAGGGCAGCGGCAGCAAGGGCGAGATCGTCGATTCGATCGCCCGCCGCCTGCCGATCTTCCACACCGGGGGTGACCACAACCAGGCCGACGCCGCAACGCTGGCCGCGCTCGGCGCCGACCACCTCGGGCACTCGCTCGCGGACATGCCGAAGACGCACCGCGCAGCGCTCGACAAGCTGACGTGGCCGGAGGTCGCTCGATGACTCGCGACGCGTACACCGAAGCCCGACGTCGTTACTGGCAGAAGCGCGACAAGGGGAGAAGATCGGGCACCTGGCAGGGTCTCGTCGACGCCGAGGAGGCACGCCAGCACGTCCGGGAACTGCACAGGATCTGGCTGGTTAGCTACGAGGCAATCGCCGAACTCGCAGGGGTGTCGCACACTACGGTCAGGCACCTCGTCGTAGGTAGTGCCACCCGACAGCTTCCACCACCGGCTCGGGTCGGGGCGTGCACAGTCGAAGCGCTTCTCACCGTCACCGTGGACGACCTGCCGGACAACTACCTGGTCAACGCGACCGGGTCTATGCGGCGGATGCGTGCGCTGTCGGTTGAGGGGTGGCCCGTGCGGTACGTGGCCGACCAGATGGGCGCTGCCTGGGATGGTCTCAAGCAGCTTCGGCGCGGTGAGAGAACTACGGTCGTCCTGCGAACTGCCCGCTTGCTCCGGCTGACGTACGACGAGCTGATGCAGCTCGATCCGTACGCGCACTGTCGCAAGACCGTCGTGACGACCTTGCGCAAGCAGGCCGTCGCCAGCGGTTGGTATCCAGCGGCTGCGTGGGCCGATGCGATCGACGACCCTGCGGCCAAGCCATGGCACGTCGTCCGCTGCTCCTACCCGACCTGCATCAACGGGTCGAAGGACGAGCGTCTGCTATGCGACACCCACCTGAGGCTGCTCAAGAAGAGGGGCACCCTTGAAGGGGCCCGCCTCATGCGGAACACCCAGGCTCTCCTGGAGGACGCCCGGTTCGTCCTTGCCACCGACCCGCCCATCAACCCGCGAACGCAGGAGATCGACGGAGAACTACTCGCCGAACGGCTCGGTACCACCTGGGAAGCGCTGGAGCGCCTTCTGATTCGGGCGGAGCTCAACCTCGGCAAGCTGCGCGAGTCCGCATGAGACAACAGCGCTACCGCAATCAAGCGGACAAACAGGAGAAATACCCATGAGCAACACGGCGACCGAGGTCATCACCGACGCCCTCACGTCCGCCGCCCCCAACGCCGCCGACATCCTCGACGCGCTCGGCAACGCGGGATACCGAGTCCTCCGGCCCGAGTCCGGGCCGGCCTGGATCCCCGCCACGCCGAGGAGCCTCGCCAAGGCCCAGCGTGTCGCAGAGCTGATCAACAACGGCAAGACGCTGCAGCAGATCGCCGCCGAGACGCGGATGTCGCTGCGCCAGGTCGAACGGTACAGCGCTGCCGCCCGCGAAATGGGACTGACCGAGCGGAGGCGCTGATGCCCGCCCGCAAGGGGTGGCGGAACCGCGCCGCCTGCCAAGGACAGGACCTGGTCCTGTTCTTCGGCCCAGGCGAAGGCGAACCCCGCGAGACCCCCAAGCAGAAGGAGGCCCGCATCGAGCGGGCCAAGCAGCTCTGCCGCGTTTGCCCCGTCCAGGTCGAGTGCCTGGACTTCCACCTACAGGCCAGCGCAGCGCAATACGGCGTCGCCGGAGGCCTCGACGAGGACGAGCGCAGGACCTACCGGCGCCGCCTGCAGCGCAAAGCAGCACGAGAAAGGAGAACCCCATGATGACCAAGGCAGCAGAGAAGGCGATGGAGGCGCTCACACAGCGCGTCTTTGACCGCGACCACGCCGATCCCGAAGACCGGGGCAGCACAACGGACTTCGCGTTCGAGTTCATCATCTGGCTCCGCGCCAACGGCTGGGATCACACCCCGCCAGCCGCCACACCCGCGCACCCAGCACCGCCGAACGGGCTCCGCGGCGTAGCCATCGCCCGCCAGGCCCTGGCCCAGATCGGCAGGGGAGACAGCGATGGCCGCTGACCTGGACGACGACGACAAGGCGTTGGTGCCGTTCGACGAGTTCGGCAACCTCCTGCGCGCTGCATGGACCCCAGAAGGGGAGATCGTGTGGCGCGCTCCGGAACCGTTCACCGCGCGACTCCAGCTCGGCCAGTTCGCCCGCGGCCGCGCCGCCGGCTACGTCATGTGGCTCGACGACGAGAGCCACATGTTCCCCATGTCCATGACGGAGTTCGTCGAGACCGTACGGACGGTCGGCGTCGAGCCCGGGGGCTACGCCGAGGCCGAATGGATCGCGCACCGCCGAGGCGGCGCGTACGGCATTCAGCTGTACATGTCGCGACGTGAGCGGCGCATGGTGCGCCGCGGCAGTGCCTGAGCGGGTGGTCGCGCAGCCGAACGGGTGCCGCTGGTGCGGCCTCGCGCAGCGCGACCACTTCCAGCGGTGGGCCCGCACGGCCGGCTGGCACGGCTGGACCCCACCGACCCAAGACCAGATCAAGCAACGCATGAAGGCGCGCCGGACCCTACAGGGCCAGCGCGCCTCTCTCGTGATCATCGACGAGGCCGTGAACTGGGCCGCCATCGAAAGGACCGACATGCCCGTCACCAACGCCCCTCGCGATGAGAGCGGCAGCGACCTGCGCATCCGGAAGGAGCCCGCCATATGACCAGCAAGTCCGACGTCCGCAAGCTCGTCGAGACCGAGACGGATCGCCTCGGATTCACGATGGAGCTCGCCAACGGCAGATGGCTGATCACCAACCCCGAGAACGGCCGCACCGGCGAGATTCCGCTGCAAGCCATGGGCCGCGGCCTCGACAACTACCGGACCAAAATCCGCTCGCTGCAGCAGGACCACCCCACCAAGCCGTCACCCATGGTCGCCGCCACCGACCTCGCCCCCGAGAAAGCCGACACCATGCCCCGCGACACCTGGTGGACCGTGGAAGCGCTCCTCGCCGCCGCTTTCTCCAACGGTCTCAAGCCGTACGTGTCGGGAGGCAATCTCCACACCCCCGGCCCGATTGATGCCCAGCCCTTCGCGGAGATGCTTCAGGCCCGCAAGGACGAAGTGATCGCCCACCTCACCAAGAACACCACCACCGCCATCACCGAAGGAGACGCCGACGTGCCGAAGATCGGCGAGACCGTCACCGTCGTCAGGAGCAAGTCCCGCGACATCTTCGCTGACGCCGAAGCCCTCTGGGGTCTGCTTCGCGACGCGGCCCGCGAGCAGGGAGACAAGCCGCTGACCAACGGCGGTGTCGTCGGCGTGCAGTGGCAGGGCGCCCTCTCCCAGATCATCAAGGCTGCATGCCCCGACTGGGACACCATGCACGAGCAGGAGGTCCGGCAATACCTCAACCGAACGGAGCACACCCGCTGCCACCGGCCCCGCGCCACCCCGCCCGTCTGGTGGATCGCGCTGGAGTGGAACGACGGCGGACTCACCATCACCAAGACCACCCCGAAGCCCGATCCCCGGACAGTCGCGCCCGCGGCCGTGAAGACGACCGCCGAGACCTCCGCGAAGAAGACCTTCGCCGCAGCCCCGGCCGCAGACAGCGCGCCGCCGACCACCGCGGGCCCTGCGCTGCGAGCCCTCATCGGATTCGAGCAGGCCATCCAGAAAGCGGAAGCCGAGCGGGACGACGCGGCTCGCGACCGGGACGTAGCGCGCGCCGCGCTGGAAGAGGTCCGCGCCGACCGGGACAACCTCCTCGTCGAGCTGGACGAGGTCAAGGCCGACCGCGATCAGGCCAAGACCGAGCTGGCAGCGATCAACGCCGTGTTCGCTCGGTACGGCGGGGACACCGCATGATCGGGCTGTCCGATCGGGACACGGAGGGGCCGAGTGCTGTCTCCTTCTGACCTCAAGGCGTGTCAGGGCAGCAAGGGCAAACTGCCCTGCGGGAAGCAAGTCCGGTGGACCCGCTCAGAGAGCGGTGCCCAGCTCGCTGTGGATCCCGCCCCGCACCCGGATGGCAACACCGCCGTGTGGAGGGACGTCCACAGGGTGCTCCGGTCCCGCCGCATCACCGAGGACGAGCCGATCGCCCCGTGGGAGAAGCGGATGACACCGCATGCCGCCACCTGCACGGGGAAGCTGCGCGTCGAGGTCCCGCCCCCGCCGCCACCCCGGCCGCCGCGCAGACCCGAACCACCGACCGGGCATCTGTACGACCTGCTCGGCGTCGCCGGCACTGCGAGCAGGGACGACATCACGAGGGCGTACCGCAGGCTGGCCCGCCAGCTCCACCCCGACGTCAACCCAGACCCGGCGGTGAGGACGAGGTTCCAGGAGATCGGAGAGGCGTACCACGTCCTGTCCGACTCCGGCCGGCGGCAAGCCTACGACCTGACGGGGCGACCTCCACGAGCTGGATGACCGTTAATTGCGGTACCGCTATCGTTGCGGGACGCCTCTGCCCTCGGTGGCTCCCTTGGAAAACCAGCACGTAAGGGGCCTGATGGGTTACAAGTTGGCCGACGAGGTGGCGATCAACGCGCCGAAGGCGACCCCGCCGAGAGACCTTCTCGCGCTGATCGCCATCGCGCGCAGGATCAACGACCACACCCGCACCGGCTGGCTGACCCGCGAGGAGATCGCCCACTGGGCGAGGATCGACGTGCGGTCGGTCAAGGCGATGCGGGAACGGTTGGTCGAGGCCGGGCTGCTTGTCGTGCTTGAGTCCGGGGGCGGCCGCCGGAAGGCGACCGTGTTTTACATCCCTCCGATGCCTGGGTACCTGCCCGGGCAGCCGCCGCGTCCCCTCGATCTGGAGCTCGAAGCGGGGCCGGACTTCCCCGATTCGGGGCCGCACGGATCCAGGGAGGGTCAGAAAGGGGGAAGTCCAGACTTCCCCGTTTCCCCTGTGGATGACGCTGTGGATGACCGGGAGACCGGTGGAAAAGGGGGAAGTCCAGGCTTCCCCGTTTCGGGGGCGGAAAGGGGGAAGTCTGGACCGCAAAAGGGGAAGTTTGGGACCAAAAGGGGGAAGTCTGGACTTCCCCCCAATCCTCTCTCCACTCCTCACTCTCAATCCTCTTCATCTCCGTACGGGGTCGAGGAGGAACCGAGCCGACCGGCCGCCGCCCACCAACCGGAAGAAGACGACAAGATCAGCAAGGAGGACAACACCCCGGCGGCCAGCCGCGCCGCACGGGTCATCACCAAGCGGATCGGATGCCCCCTCGACGAGGCCGAGCGCGTCGCCCAGGTCATCGCCCGCGAGAACCGCATCCGAAAGCCGCTCCACATCTACGTCGCAGGCATCCCAGCGGCAGACCTGCGCACCTGGCGCGAGACGACTCGCGACCAGGAGGCCCAGCAGCAGGCGAAGGTGGTGCGCACCACGCGCACCGCCGGCCGGTGTGACCTGCACTGGTCGTCGCTGCCCTGCATCGGATGCGCGGCCGACGCCAAGGCCATGCCCGACGCGTGAGGAGCTGGTTGGCGGATAGAGCGACACCTCGCAAGGCCGCCACCAGCACATACACCGCAGGCGCCCACGAGGCGGACCGCCAGAACCACGCGAAACAGGCCGAAAGGTCGCCAGAATGAGTCGGAAACCCATCAGAACGAGGCCGAGCTACCTCCTCGTCGCTGATGGGTTTTCGCATGCTCCCAGACGCATCAAAACGCATCTGACGCACCACAGGTGATGTGACACACCCCTTGGAACGCGCTGAGTTCAACACTGAGCGACGATCATCGCTTGGTCGGTACAGGGAAGCACCCCCATGGATGTGAGTCGCTCAGCGTCGATCTGAGAGCGTTCCAGTAAGATCGAGATCAGAAAAATGCGAGCCGAGGGTGGGCGACTGGTCGCAGGTCGGCAAAAGAGCCAGATGTGTGCCAATGCAGACGATCAGCCTCACTGACGATTTGTCGAACGCGCATTCGCTTCGCCTCCTGGCCAGCCCTCGTTTCGTGATCTAACAGTTATAAATCTGCCGGAAAATTGTTACCAGAAGCCGCCCCCGTCAAAGTCATTACCGCCCTACTGTTTGTCATGTGCAGATACGAACGAGCGAACGGATTGCGTGGCTGACCTGCGGGTCACTCGCGACGGTCCTAGTAGCGCTCATGCTGACGGGAGGGCATGTGACCACGGCAACGCTGGTCGCCGCCGAACCTGTCACCACAGTGACCGTGAGCGGTCCGCCTGGACCGCCCGGTCCGCCCGGACCCCAGGGCGAGACCGGCCCCCAGGGCAACCCCGGTCCGTCCGGACCGCCCGGACCCCAGGGAAGCCCCGGACCCACCGCCACCGTTACCGCCGTCCCGGTCCCCGGACCGAAGGGCGACAAAGGCGACGCGGGACCGCAGGGCGACCCCGGACCAACCGGACCCCAGGGCGAGCAGGGCGAAACGGGCAAGCCTGGATCTCAGGGCGAGCCCGGACCGTCCGGCCCCAAGGGCGACCCCGGACCGACCGGACCGCAGGGCGACCCCGGACCCACCGGGAGCGCCGGACCGACCGGTCTCGCTGGTACCGGCGACCCCGGACCGACCGGAGCCGCAGGGCCCGCCGGACGGGACGGGAGCGCCGGACCGTCCGGCAAGCCTGGATCGCCCAGACTCAAGGGCGACCAGGGCGAGCCCGGTATGGCCGACACGGCGGAACCGGGCAAGCTCAACGCGGCGAACACGGCAAGCGGCGACCCCGTGACCGTGTGGACCGCATGGGCCGCTGCTCTGCTGGCAGTCGGAGCCGTAGCGCTCGGACTGCTGATCAGGTGGCGACGCCGCAGACGCGATAGGGCCAGCGAATCTGCTGGTCAGCCTGTTAACAGCGGTAGCGCTATCGAAGACACGCAGCAGCTCTAACCAACCCCGCCCGCCCGGACCGTCCGGGCGGGCGCCCCACACCACGAAAGGCAACACCATGATCAGCATCAACCCCGCCGAGATCTTCGACGCCATTGAGCGCGTGACCGTCGCCCACAAGGCCACGTTCTCCCGGCAGGGCGTCTCCCGCCCGACCGGCTTTACCGTGATCGGTCTGGCCGCTACCGGCCGCCTTGACGAGCTTGCCGCCGCGAGCACCGAGGGCAGCACCGCCGACCGGATCATGACCGGTGATGAGCTGAAGGACCTTCCCGCCGAGTGCATCGCGACGCGTGGCACTGGCAAGAGCGCGGTCAAGTTCAGCACCTACGCCCTGATCGGC
Organism: Nonomuraea sp. NEAU-A123; assembly: GCF_018603905.1. Lineage (GTDB taxonomy): Bacteria > Actinomycetota > Actinomycetes > Streptosporangiales > Streptosporangiaceae > Nonomuraea. Next base: position 86,552 of record NZ_JAHFZZ010000034.1, on the reverse strand, counting down.
ATGCACGTTGCCGCTCAGGTCGGCTTCGGCAAGGCGACGCTCACCGAGCTTGGCAAGGTGCCCGGCACCAGCGCCAGCAAGGTTCAGAACTTCCTGGCGGAGCTTCCCGAGATGGAGGAGCACCGCAAGGAAGTCGACGCCCGCCGCAAGGCGCAGGCCAAGCGCACCGCCGACGTGGCCGCCGTCCGCCTGGTGTGGAAGTTCGCCGAGAAGTTCAAGGCCGACCACACGCCGGACACCTATGACGAGGTCATGGCGGACCGTGACCTGGCTTGGGCGAAGGTCAGCGAGATCATCGCTGCCCTCACCAAGGAGGCCGACGCCAAGACGGACGCGGAGACCGCCGACGAGGCCAAGACCGACGCCTAGCAGCACCGGGCGGCCCGTGACGCCACCACGGGCCGCCCGCCCTTCCCCGCCCCACCCCAACACCACGACGCCACAGGAGGCCCTAGCCATGATCCGCCGAGAGCAAGCCGAAGTAGCCCGCGATCACGCGCTCAACGCGCACCGGTCGCTCACAGCCCACGTGTCCACGTGCCGCAAGTGCACCGACGACGGTATCCCGTGTGAGCTGGGCGGAATGCTCCAGCGTGGCGCGGGCAAGATCTCTCGGGAGGCTGCCGACGCCCTAGCCGCCTACCTCCCGCGCGGCACCGAGGTCGCCTATCAGGGCGACCGCAGGGAATACCGGGGACAGGTGTTCACCGTCATCGGATTGTCGTCCCGGTGCCCGTGGAGCGGCTACGTGCTCATTGCTCACAAGGTCCGCCCGTTCTTCGCGACGCTGCCGAGCGTGCAGCTGAGCAGCCGGGAAGTTCGGCAGCGTGAGCAGCTCAACGCCGTCAAGCGCGCGGTAGAGCAGTGCTGCGCCGTGCTGGCACAGCATCGCGTCGCGGTCGATGTGAAGGCGGAGCGCAACGACCTTGGCACCGTGCTTGTCACCTGGAGTAGCGCCGAGTTCATCGGAGCCGAAGGCCGCGCCGAGAGGGAGAGCGCCACGCAGGTCGGGCAGTACATCGCCGCAGCGCTCTACCTCTTGCAGGCGCTACGCGCACACACGTTGCGTAAGGAGTGGCACGAGGTAGCACGCGACGTGCACAGCGCGGGCAAGCTTGCCGAACGCGCGAAGGTTCGCGTCTAGCGCGACGCGCGACCAGCGCCGAACCGCACCGCGCGGTTCGGCGCTTTCGCATGCCCCCGGGGGTCCAAAATCGCGCCCGGCCGGGGCTGCATTCGGCTTGGTGCCTGCGGAAAGAATTTGATCTTGTAGCCTTGTGGGCGTTTCGTCTCGGGGTCGGGGGTGCCGTGTCTGGTCTTGCTTCTGGGGTGTCGGTGGTTCGGGGCGCGTGTGTGGGGCCGTGTAATGGCAGGTCGCGGCGCGCGTGGACTGCTTTTGAGCGGGCGCGTGATGAGCATGCGGATCTGGTGGACGAGTGGGTGCGTGCGGGGGAGGCGGGGGAGTCGCCTGTCGAGCCGGAGGTTCCGGCGGTGCGGTGGCGGCCGGGGGAGCCGCTGGTGTGCGGAACGTGCTGCGGGACGGTCCGGGCGTGGCTGTTGGAGATGGACGCGTTCGCTGCGCAGCTCGCTCGGGAGGCGGATGGGTTCCGGCCGCCGTCGAAGTGGTCGCGGGTGTCAGGGTCGAGACCGAAGCCGGATGTTGCTCGGATCGGGGAGCTGCTGGAGAAGCTGACGGGCGGGCTGCTCGACTTCGAGGATCGGGCGCGGGTGTGGCTACGGGCGGGGTCGCGTCCGAGCGGGGTCCGGTCGGCGGTTGCTCGGTCGAGGGCGGTGGGCTGGCTGACGGAGTCGGGTCGTCTGGAGAGTGTCCTGGTTCGCGAGGACCTGGTGGGGCTGGTGGACTTCGCTCGGTCGTGGCGGCAGGCGTTGGAGCGGTTGGCGGGGGATGAGCCGCCTGCGTGGACGCCAGCGCGGTGCCGGTGCGGGGAGCGGCGGTTCAACTGGGATGTGAAGGCGGGCTTCTACGTGTGCTCCTCGTGTGGGACGCACGTTTCGGAACGGGAGGCGTCGGCGCGGGTGGAGGAGGAGGCGGGGCGCTAATTGCGGTGCCGCAGTTGGCTTGCGTCTGGCGGGTGGAGTGTGTAACACTTCCGGGCGACGGAGAGACGTGTGCCCTCGGATCGATCATGGTTCGGGGGCTTTCCGCTGTTCGGGGGGTGTTGGTGTCCCCTGCGACGGCGAAGACTGCTGCAGTCCGGCTGGGCCGGGAGGCGGTGACGATCCGTCAGTGGGCGCGCCGGTATGGCGTGCGGGTGCTGGGCCGGGCCGGGCGCGAAGTCGTGTACGACTTCGCCGACTTGGCGACGATCGAGGGCTGCATCTGGCGGGGCGAAGAGGTGCCCGAGACGCCGGAGGACCGGGATGCGCTGCGGGCTCGGCTGGCGGCGGCTGCGTGAAGTGAACAGACAGGGGTGGCTGTGATGGTTCGGAAGTATCAGCGGGTGTCAGGCGCGGAGCGCGAGGAGTTGAAGGCGGAGCTGAAGCGCCGGTACCTGGACGGTGAGTCGATCCGGGCGCTGTCGATCTCGACGGGCCGCTCGTACGGCTTCGTCCACCGACTGCTGGAGGAGGCGGGAGCGCCGCTGCGGCCGCGGGGCGGTAACCAGGGGCCGGCCCGCGTGGCCGCAGGGTAGTCAAGTAGCGCTGTCTCATCTCATCTGTGAGCAACTGATTCCACGACGTAGACGATTATTGCCACTGCGAGCAACAGGGCAGCGGCAATGGCGAATATCCACCAACTCCACGAGGCGGTGAGCAGGTTGATCAAGGCGCTCACCACGGCCGACAATATGGCACCGATGGAGGCGGCTAGAGCTCTGCTGCTGATCCTTCGCGGAGTCATCGACGGCTGTTCTGCGTCGTCTGTTGTCGAAGGCGCTGGTGGCGACGAGCGCTTACCGCTCACGGTCTTGCCGCCTGCCACGTTGTCACCGCTGCCGCTGTGCTTCGCGATGCCGATGTTCCCGTTCCCGCGCTGCTGGACGCTGTACGTGTCATTGGTCGTTTGCTTGCTTTTGCGTTGTCGAGTCATCCGCCCGCCACGTTGTCACCGCTGCCCCTGTGCTTCGCGATGCCGATGTTCCCGTCCCCCTCCTGGTAGATACGGTTCTGGTCGCCTATATGAACTGCATGGTTGACCTGTTGGAACAGCTGTGCCGCGTCGGGTTGGCCTACCGCCTGGGTGACCTTGAAGATCAGTTGGTCGATTTCTGCCTTGTCTGTGCCCCACACGGCATCGTGCTGGACGCCGGCAGTTGCGATGACGAGCCCGTACAGCGGCGGCGTTTGGAGCGCCGAAACAAGCTGCCAAGTCAGCAGCGCGAGTATGGCGATTAGCGCGAAGGTCCATATGCCTCCCCAGATGCTGATCATAATTGCGCCCAGGAATAGACTGATCAGAGTGCGCACGAAGAATTTCTTCCACGCAGCTCCCTCCCTTGGTACCAGTTTGCGCTGGCCAACACGAGTGATACCGCGTAGTGGGTAGGCTTCACTGCCGATCCGCAGGACCCCTCCGCTTGCTTCGACCTGGACCGCAGCGTAGTTGAGTGCCACGTTTTCTCCCCTCCGATGACACAAGGAAAAATCTACGCAATATCCGGAAGATATGCCATAGCTATTACTGGCTAACTAACTATATGAAGGCCAATTTGTCGCCGATGGTTCGATTTGAGGCTTTTGTGATGAAGCTGACTTTGGTGGGTAGAGTATTTGATCTGTTTCCTTGATCTTCTGCGCGGCAATTGGACTTATCGGATATATGATCAGCTAATGCCGTTCGTTGCTGGGTTAGTAGAGATTGGTGGGGCTGCTGATATCAGTCAGTCGGCGATGGGGCATGTGGTCTGAAGCGCATCTGTTCATTGCAGCGTGTCGTGTTGGCGGCTGTGGCTGGATCGCTACCAGGGCCTGACCAAGATCGCTGACATAGGAACATAATTACCGTTATGTTCCGCTCTCCGTGTTACGCTCAAAGAAGATCACCTATCCGCGAAGGAAGATCACGTATGAGCGTGCGATCGTTTCCGCTGACCCTGCGCGTCACCGTGACCGGAGCGACACCGGATGAGATCAGAGAGGCCGCCGTGACGCAGGCCCTCTCGTTCTTCGGGTCGAGCACCGAACTGGACGTCATCAGCGCCGAAGCTGAGCCGGACGGGGAGCACCACAACCGCTACCAGGCGACCGTCGTCTTTCGTAAGGTCGGCTGATGAGCCCTGCCCGCGAGAGCATCGGGGATGCCGTCGGTGGGCAACCGCCGCAATTCGGCGTCGGTGACGATCAATGACCGCTGAGCTGATCGTCGCCCAGGGCGAAGAGGTCGCGCTTCCGCTCGACCTGCCGCCGCTTATCCTCGACCTGACTCGGGCGTGGCTGTGGTCGTACGACTCGCCGAACACGCGCGAAGCGTACGAGCGGAACATCCGGCGATGGTTTCAGTTCTGCGCGGAGACCGGCCTGGACCCGCTGGAGGCGCGCAAGCCGCACGGCGACGTGTTCTCTCGCTGGTTTCAGGAGACGGCCCGCCGGCCGCCGAAGCCGAAGACGGTCGCTCAGGTGCTGTCGTCGGTGTCGTCCTGGTACGAGTACCTGCACGAGACCGAAGCTCTCGACGCCAATCGTTTCAAGAAGACGCGGCGGCCGAAGATCCCGCGCAAGCACACCGAGACGGTCGCGCTCACCAAGTCGGAGGCGCAGGACCTGCTCCGTGCCGCCGACTTCGACCACGGCCGGGAACGGCTGCGTACCTCGGCGCTGCTCCGGCTGCTGCTGCAGACCGGCGTCCGCATCTCCGAGGCGGTGAACGCGCAGATCGGCGACCTCGGGTTCGCCCGCGGGTATCGGACGCTGCGCATCACGGTCAAGGGCGGCGACACGATCACCCGGCGACTGCCGGTGGAGACGACGCACGCGTTGGACGCCTACCTCGCTGAGCGGGCACGCTGCGAAGGGGTCGAGCTGCAGGATTTGAAGGGCCCGCTGTTCGCGACCTCGACGGGCCGAACGTGGGACCGGTCGAAGGCGTTCGAGCTGGTACGGCGAATCGCCAAGCAGGCGGGCATCACGTCGAAGGTATCGCCACACTCCCTGCGACACACCTACGCCTCGGTGGCCGAGGAGGCCGGCGTCACGATGCGGCAGATCCAGCTCGACCTTAACCACGCTGACGTGTCCACGACGGAGATCTATCTGCACAGTCGGGACCGGCTGGAGAAGGACGCCTCCCAGATCGTCGCGTCCGCCATTGAGTGACCGAACCCGTCTACACGAGAGGCGGGGCGCCAGGCTCAGCCGCTGGCGGCACAGTTGTCGGCTGAGCATTGGCGTGAGCCTTCTGAACGGCTTGGATGTCAACGGCGATCGTCTCGCGGAGCACGAAAATTTTCACGAGCACCAGCAGGCTGGGCCCCATGAACGCCCCCGCGAGCCACGGCTGGTCGTTGACGCCGAGTACGACCGCGCCAACGAGCATGCCGACGGCCAGGACGAGACCTGTGATCAGGCCCGTCATCTGAAGACGGTGGTTGCGAAGATCCTTTTTCTCCTGCGCCTCGGCAGTTAGCTCGGCCATACGATACTCGTGCTCACGTGCGAGCTGCGGATTGAGCGCCTTCAACGCAGCTGATAGATGCTCGGGTGGGAGCTCCGCCCATCGCATGGCGATCTCCAGCCCAGTGAAGGGCCGCTGCTCCTGGTCGGGGATCATTCGGCAGCTCCCCCGCCTCCGTGTAGTAGGGGCGTCCGCTCGGTGTGGAGGTGATCGGGTGGTGGGCCAAGCCGCCGGAACAGGGCGTCAAGTCCATCAGCGACGGCTCCGGCCGCCTGGACGGTGTCCTCGTTAGTGCTGACGTCCATCAAGTTGACGTTGGCGGTAGCGTCACGTTCCTTCGCTGCGTCGCGTGGCGCCGTCGCTTCCCAGTTGAGCCGCGCGAACGCTTCCTGTAGCGCAGGGTGCTGGCTCCCCAGGTAAGCCGCGGCTATTGCGATCATACTAAGTTGGTGCTGACGACTGTGTAGAAGCGCGTACTTCTCAAACATGTCAGCCAGTGCTTTTCTACGATATTCAGGCATAGGCAATCCCTGATGTTGATCGGGATTGCCACTGTGCTCGGTGAGCTGGAGCCACTGAACGAGGGCATCGCGCCGGAGAGGTATCCTCTCCTCGCGCTCGAGCCGTCTTCTGATTCGTCGAGCCACGTGCTCACGCACTATAGAGACGGTGAGACCCGTAGACATCGCCAGGGCAGCTCCAAAGCCGAGAAGGTCGGCTGCACCCATATGGCCACCCCTTCTGTGAGGCCGTTACCTATCAGACTACCGAAGGGCTCTTGCTTCGGCTGGATGATTCCATTCTCTGCACTCAGGTGCGGCGGCATGGACCAATTCCAGGTGGACCGCACAATGGCTATCGAGCACTACCGGCTCGTGCGCGTCTGGTGATCCGGTCAGTGAATCCTCGCATTCGTCACATCCTTGGACTTTCGGAACGCTGATCACGCAGGATTCGCGCGTATCAGAGCAATGCTGACGGGTGATCGCTAGCTTCCGAAGGTCCATTGGATGGGTCCCCAATGACGATCTTGTTAGCCTCTATCTGAGGCGTTTTTGCAGGTCACCGACATGACGACAAAACACAGTCCGACGCACGGCTCGGCAGCCAACGGACGCCACGGACGCATTTTCCAGTCCCTGTGGCTTGCGTGGCACCTTCCATTTGGGAACCTATGCCGAATGGCTCTAGATCGGGAATTTTTTTAAAAAATGTGCTGGGGTGTGAGACGGCCGCAACTGTGCTGACGACAGCCACCACGCCGAACAGCACCTGATGCCACTCAGGAGCGTCGCCGAAGTTCGAGGCGATGCTGCACTGCATCGACAATCCGGTCAGCGCTAGGAGGCGGCGATCGGGACGCGGCCTTTGGCCGCCCTGACGCTATGCTCGCCCTCCCATGTTTCCAGCGTACGTTTCTGGCGGCGGGCTTGCAGTGCTTATGAGCTAGGAATCGCTGCTCGGGCGGAGCGCCCTCCGGTCGTAGCCGAACCAGCCCGTGTACAGCCTGAGCGGTGTCGCACTCCAGGAGATTAGGCACTCCCATCCCAGCAGTCCGGCATGCCAGCACTCCAGCCGGGCCGTGTGCCACTCGCCGTCGTCGCACGCCGGCCCTCGTCCAGGGTGGCGGGTCTCAGCATCGAGCGCGGCTCCTGGTGCCACAACGAGCAGATGCCGGGTCCCACGATCATCAGCCCATTATCGAACGTCTATGCGCATGCGTACAGGACGTTCCCTTCCGGCGACGACCAGATTTCCCCTCTCACCCCTCGGAGGTCACTGCCGTGCGCTGGCACACCGTCAACTACAAGGCAGAGGACAACAGCCGATCACTCGTCGATCGCGGGTGGTGGCTGTCGGACCTACCCCGCCTCATGCTCATCTGCCGCATGCGCGGACACCGGCCGGTCGTGGACGGGTATGGCCCGCGCGAGCCCGGCCTGCACGCGACGCGCTGGATTGTCTGCGACCGGTGCGGAGTCCGGCCTAGCCCGCAGGGATCGCTCGACCCGGAGAAGTACCAGGTAGGCGACTCATACACCGGGCCGTGGATCCCACTCACGCGGGTACTGGCGGCCGACGCGTGGATGGCCATGCTCGGGCTGCGCACCGTGCCCGTCCACGAGGACGACCAGGGGAAGCCCGGCCCGTGGCCGGAGAGCCCGCGGGGCGGTCTCGGCGGGCAGGTCGTCGTCGGCCATCGAGCTCTGTCCGGCTTCTCGATCGGGTTCGAGGTGGGCAACTTCGGTAGCGATCACATGCTGGAAGCGCACCTGCGGCTCGGCCACCTGCTGGCCATCTACGTGCACACCGAGGGTTTCGGCCAGTGGGTGCAGCGCCGATTCAACCCGACCGGGTACGAGTCGCGGGAGTTCCGACTGGCCATCGGGGACTGGCAATACCGGTGGGCGATCTGGGGCCGCTGCGGGTACTGGTCCAGCACCGCCCCGTGGTGGCAGCAGGGCTACTTCAGCTTCGACCTGATGGAGAGGCTGTTCGGTCCCAAGCAGTACAGCTACGAGCCGGTCGGCGACGAACAGATTGGCATCGTACGGATGCCCGAGGGCGACCAGCACGAGGTACGGCTGCGTCTCCACCGGGAACGACTCGGCCGGCCGCGGCTGAGGTGGCGTGACCGCCTGACCTGGTCCGTGCATTGGACAGCCACACCCGGCATCCCGTACCGAGAGGGCCGCTCCATCGACTCCTGGCACGTGCGCGTGGACGACGAGGTGGTCCAGAAGGGCGCGTGGCGGACCGCCGCGCTGATCGCGCTCGGCGAGAAGATGTCGCAGATGCGGACCCGGAACGGCTATCGGCCGCGAGCCCAGGAAGACGGGTGAGGTCGTCCTTGCCCGGCATCCTGTCCCAGATCTATCGCATGGTTCCGGTCGGCGACCTCGAACCCCACCCTGACAACCCGCACCAGAGCGACGTGGACGTGATCGCCGAGTCGATCGAGAAGAACGGCTTCTACGGCACGATCCTGGTCCAGCAGTCGCGGATGCGGATCATCGCCGGTGAGCACCGCTGGCGCGGTGCAAAGGTCAAGGGCCTGGGCCAGGTGCCCGCCCTGATTCTCGACGTGGACGATGACGCCGCGCTGCGCATCCTTCTCGCCGACAACCGCACCGCAGAGATCGGCGGGTACGACGACCAAGCCCTTGCCGAGCTGCTGCGCGGTCTGGGAGATCTCGACGGTACCGGCTGGACGGAGCAGGACCTCGATGACCTGGCCGAAGCGATCGCAGCTGACAACGCCGCGGTGACCCTCGCCCCTGAGGACTCCCCGGCAACGGGCGGCGGCCGCGCAGATCAGGCCGGCACCGGGGCTCGCGCCGAGGAGGAGTTACCCGAACCGGGCGACGCCGAGACTCACGCGCGGCCCTCGGTGTGGGGCGCCGTCGTCACCTGTGACAGCGAAGCGCAGCAGGTGCAGCTCCTCAACCAGCTCGCGGGTCAGGGCTGGAACGTCCGCGCCCTGATGTAACCCCGCCGCCCGCTACCCCTTGGAAGGTTGTGCTGTGCGAGCCGAGATCACTGTATCGGCACCGGTCCACAAGACCGCCCGAGTGCTGCAGCTCCAGGGCCTGTTCGACGTGCCCGTAGAGGAGCGGCTGAGCAACTCCTGGGCCATGGACCTGCCGATCGAGGACCGGCCGTGGAGCGTCGGAATGATCGTCGGCCCCTCGGGAGCTGGCAAGACGACCATCGCGCGGCACCTGTGGCCCGACCACATCGTCAGCCCGCACACCTGGTCAGATGACCGGTCGCTGGTGGACGACTTCCCGGTCGAAATGTCCATCAAGGACATCGTGGCGCTGCTCGGCGCGGTCGGCCTGTCCTCGCCGCCGGCGTGGCTGCGGCCATACCGCACCCTGTCCAACGGGGAGGGGTTCCGCGCGTCGATCGCGCGGGCCCTGGCCGAGTCCGGCGACCTGGTCGTCATCGACGAGTTCACTTCGGTCGTGGACCGCCAGGTCGCCCGAGTCGCCAGCCACACCATCCAGAAGACCGTGCGGCGTGGTGGCCGTCAGTTTGTTGCGGTGACCTGCCATTACGACGTGCTGGAGTGGCTGCAGCCGGACTGGGTGCTGGACGTGTCCACGGGCTCGTTCGAGTGGAGGTCGGTTCAACCCCGGCCAGCGCTCCAGCTCGAAATCCGGCCGGTCGATGGGCAGCTCTGGTCCGTCTTCGCACGTCATCACTATTTGAGTACGGAGCTCCACCGGTCCAGCAAGAAGTTCGCCGCGTTCATTGACGGCGAGCCGGTCGCATTCCTGGCATACCGCCACTTCCAGCACCCCGCGACGCGCAACCTCAAAATGGAGCACAGGCTCGTGGTCTTGCCCGATTATCAGGGGCTCGGCATCGGGAGCCGCTTCTCCGAGTGGATGGGGCAGCGGCTGTACGAGGACGGGTTCCGCTACCGGTCGGTGTCCAGCCATCCGGCACTGATCGCCTACCGGAGCGCGTCGCCGCGGTGGCGGATGATCCAGGGTCAGAAGAAGCTCGGCACCCGCTCCAAGCACCAATGGATGCACGCGCAGACGCTCGACCCGCGCCGTCTCGGCACCGTGTCGTTCGAGTACGTGGCGCCGCGAGCTTAGGCGACGAACGCCTGCTCCCACCCGGCCGGAGCTGGCCGTAGACCGAGCGCTTCAACGGCGGGCATCGGCTCGACGGCTGGTCGGGCACCCGTGACCAGCCAGTGAAAGCCGCCGGGCACTGCCCACGGCGACGCACTGTCCTGGCGGATCTCGACGAGGTTCACCGACCCGAGGATCACGCCGCGCAGCAGCGGCCCGTCCAGGGCGACCCCCAGCTCCTCCATGAGCTCGAAGCCATCGGCGTCGCTCTTGAGGCCCGCGTGGATGAGGAGCCTGCCCCGATACGGCGTGACCCAGCTCCGGTTCTCCACGTCCTTGATGCCCGCGACGAGCAATGCCGCCCATGGCTGCCGTGGCTGCCGGACGGTCAGCATCCGCATCTGCACCCAAGAAAGCGTAATAGATCAGGAGTTCCCCTCATGGTCGTCAGCAAGGCCCGCCAGGTCGAGATCTCCCAGCGTCGCTACCAGGCCGTGCAGATGAGGATCGCCGGAGTGTCGCCTACGGTCATCGCCGACCGGCTGGGCTACTCGGGCGCGGCCTCCGTCAGCAAGGACATCGACCGGGCGCTGCAGAAGGCCGCCAAGCAGGAGCAGATGGCCAGCGAGCAGCTTCTCAAGCTGGAGATCGACCGGCTTGACCGCGTCATGGCGTCGTTGTGGCCGAAGGTCTTGAAGGGCGAGGTCAATGCCGCCGAGACCGCGCTGAAGTGCATCAACAGGCGGGCGAGCCTGCTGGGCCTGGACCTGATCAACCGTAACGGTGTCGCGGACGGCGACATGGCGTCGCTGCTGGGCAACCTGCTGATCCAGATCCAGCAGCGGCACGCCCTTCCCGACCCTGACACGGACAGCATCCTCGAGGCCGAGGTGATCGGCGAGATCGAGTCGGGGGACGATCTGTGAGTACGCCGGCGCCGACGCCGCTGGACCTGTCTCCCAAGCAGTTGAGGTCGATCGGCGAGTCCACGGCGCGCCTGAACATCTGGTCGGGCGCGATCCGCTCGGGCAAGACGATCGCTTCGCTGCTGCGGTGGGTCATGTACGTCGCCAACGCGCCTCGTGGCGGTTCGCTGGTGATCGTCGGCAAAACGAGCGACACGATCGCCAGAAACGTCTTTGACGTGCTCCAGGACCCCGCCATCACCGGGCCGATCGCGCGGCGGATCATCTACACGAGAGGTGCGCCGACCGCCAACATCCTCGGGCGACGCGTTGAGATCATCTCGTCGAACGACGCCCGATCGGAGAACAGGTTGAGGGGCATGACGTGCGCCGGGGCGTATGTCGATGAGATCACGCTGATTGAGCGCGAGTTTTGGGACCAACTCCTGGCCCGGCTCAGCGTCAAGAACGCCAAGCTGTTCGGCACCACGAACCCCGACGCGCCTAACCACTGGCTAAAGCGGCAGTTCCTCGACCGGAAGTACGAGCTTGACCTGCGGCATTGGCATTTCAGGTTGGACGACAACACCGCGTTGGACCCGGCGTACGTCAAGGCGCTCAAGGCGGAGTACACCGGGTTGTGGTTCAAGAGGTTCATCTTGGGCCAGTGGGTCATGGCCGAGGGTGCGATTTACGACATGTTCGACCCGGACCGGCACGTCGTTGATGTGTTGCCGCCCATGGAGCGGTGGCTGGCCCTGGGCGTGGACTATGGCACGGTCAATCCTTTCGACGCCATCCTCATCGGCGTGTCCACCCCGGATGACGCCGGCCAGCGGCGCATCTACCTCGCCAGCGAGTTCCGGTGGGACTCCCGAGCTCAGCGGCGGCAGCTCACCGACGCCGAGTACAGCCAGAAGCTCGGGACGTGGCTGGACAACCTGCCCGATACCTACGGCCCCGGCACCCAGGGGGTGCGGCCGCAGTGGGTGGTGGTGGACCCGTCCGCCGCGAGCTTCATTACGCAACTCCAGCGCGACGGCTTCACCCCGACGATGGGTGACAACTCCGTCAACGACGGCATCCGCACCGTCAGCAATCTGCTCGGCGCTGACCACTTGAGGGTGCACCGCTCGGTGTCGGGGTTCCTCGACGAGGTCGGCAGCTACGCGTGGGACGACAAGCGGGCTGAGAAGGGCGATGACGTTCCGGTGAAACTGGACGACCACGCGTTGGACGCCGCCCGGTACGGGCTGCACACCACGCAAGCAGCCTGGCTGCCGATGCTGCAGCCGGTCTACTGACCCCATGATCGCGCACCCCCGTTCTGTGGCGGACTGAGGGGTGCGCCGCTCCGCGCGTCCACCCGCGTGCGTCGAGCACGTGACGCGGCCCTGGCCTCGCAGTTGAGGGGCTTGCGCGGCCGGGGCCGCGTCACCGCCACGCTGAGCAATTCACGACTGATCGTCAGGGCCATCCGCATCGGGTGGCCCTTCTTCATGTCCGTGGGAGGGCACGATGCGGGATACCGCGCGACTGACCGAGGGAAGCCAACTGGCGGCTGGCGTGGGCCGTCACGACACCGCGCGGTGGCGCTGCCAATGGAAGCTGGAGAAGTTCCACGGCGACGAGACCGGCCCGGCCGCGAAGCCGTTCGAGGTGATCGAGCGTGAGGGGAATCTGGTCATGTACGGCGGGGTGGGCGCGTTGTGGCACCGCCTCATCGGCGGAAGCGCCGTCGCGGCGTTCGACGCGACGAACGCCCGGATTGGTGTTGGCGACGGCACCGCCGCGGCGGACGCCGTGCAGACCGACCTGCAGGGCACAAACAAGATCCGCAAGGGCATGGACGCGACCTACCCGCTGCACACGGACGGCACTGGCGCTGGCGCCACGCCGCTGACGTTCCGAGCGACGTTCTCGACCTCGGAGGCGAACTTCGTATGGGGCGAATGGGGCATCTTCAACGCCGCGTCCGGCGGCCGGATGCTCAACCGGAAGGTGGAGGCGCTCGGCACGAAGACCAGCGCGGCGAGCTGGGTCTTCACGGTGCAGCTCTCCCTGGTCTGAGCCACAACGTGACTGCCTGACACGGAGGGGGCCGCGTCGTGGCGACCATCCTGGAGGATTTCGAGGACGCAACCCTCAATCTCACCATCACGGGGAACTGGGCGCGGGCTTCCGATTTCGCTGCCGTCGGCACATCGTCGCTGAAAAGCGCCGATATCGACGATGACGGGGCAACGGAGGCCGTGGTCACCGTCCCGACCGGGGCCACGAGCCTGACTTTCTACTACCGGGTGTCGTCTGAGGCCACCTACGACGAGTTCCACGTCCTGATCGACGGCGTGGAAGTGCTCACTCAATCGGGCGAGATCGGTTGGACCCCGGCCACGTTCAACGTGACCGGTAAGTCTCTGGTGATGTTCCGCTACGACAAGGACCCGGACGTCAGCAGCGGACTGGACGCGGCATGGGTGGACCAGATCACGTTCACCGTCCCCGACACGGGAACTCCCAAGAGCTCCGCCGACACGGGCACGCTGGTCGAGACGGCCAATATCGCCCAGGTGCCGGAGATCGCCAAGGCCAGTAGCGACAGCGGGCGCCTGGTCGAGGCTCGGTGGGTGGGGGAGCCGCAGTCCACCAACACGCCGCCGTCGATCCGGTCGACCTCCACGGCGACATCCGGCTCCGCGAGCTACACCATCAACGCGCCTGCCGGTGTCGCCGCCGCCGACGTGCTGATCGGGATCCAGGCGGCGGACCGCGGGTCCACGGCCCCTATGACGGCCCCGACCGGTGGCACCACCTGGGAGCCGCTGGATTCCTTGGACGCGTTGAGCGAACTCGGCGTCATCCAGGCGATCCGAGTCTGGTGGAAACGCGCTGGATCCGCCGAGCCCGGCATGTACACGTTCAAGCAGGGCGGCGGCTCAGATGGTGTCTGCCTGATCGTCGCGGTCAAGGACGCGTCGCTGACGGCGGCCCCGCAAATCGTGCGGTCGACGGCGGGGACCGGCCAGAACATCACCACGCCGGGCATCACCCCATCGTCGGGTAGCGACGTGGAGCTACGGCTGGTTGCGGCCTACTCGACCGGCAGCGCCATGACCTTCACCACGCCGGACGGGCTCACCCCGCTGAACCGCATCCAGTCGCGGACCTACACCGTCCTGGCGGCGGCGGCCCGCGCCTTGCAGTCCAACGCGGCAACTGCTCCCGCAGCTTTCGTCGCCTCGGCCAACACGGTGGAGTGGCGGGCCGGCTACACCATGGCCATCGCCCCGGTAGTCACCGGGCCTCCGCAGGAAACCAAGTCGGCGTCCGACACGGCGGCCGTGGCTGAGTCGTCCGCGGTCACCGTCCTGCCGGATGGCATCCCCAAGGCGGCCAGCGACACTGGAACCGTGACCGAGGCGGCAGCGGCCACGGCCGACATCACCTCGTGGGACACGGCCACGCTGGCGGAAGTCGCAGCCATCGCCGCTGAGTCGGCTGGCGTCGATCAATCGTCGCTCGTCGAGACGTCGATGCTGATGGTTGGCTGGTCGGGCGCGGACCAAGCGGTCTTCGCTGAAATCGCCCAGGTTGACGTTCAGGTGGCGACTGGCGACAGCGGCACGCTGGCCGAATCGGTGGCCATCGCCGAAACGATCGGTCCGATATCCAGCGACCACGCAGCGCTGAGCGAGGTCGCCGCGCTGACGGTGGAGACGACGGCCGGGGACAGCGGCGCGCTGACAGAGGTCGCGGACGTGGCTGTCCTCAAGCAGGCCAGCGATTCCGCGCAGCTCGTCGAGTCGGTCGCGGTGGGCCTGGCGTCGGCCGACAGCGCAACGCTCGTCGAGTCGGTTCAGGGTGAGGCGGCCATCACGGTCAGCGACAGCGCGGTCATCGACGACCAGGCCGTGGTTGAGGCGCCGCGGTCCGCGACGGACTCGGCGGTCCTGGTCGAGACGGCCACGGTGACAAGCCTGGGCCGGGACATCACTGGGCTTGGCCCGCTCTACCGCCGCTGGTCGGCGGGTTCCCCGTACCGCAGGTACTCCGCTGGTGAACCGCGCCGCGACTGGGGCGCAGGATCGCCGCGAACGTAGGGAGGACCGCCCCATGGAACCAATTTCCTCCCTTAGCCGGGAGTTTCTGTACATCCCCGTCAAGGGCCCGTCCGGTGGCGAGGGCGTCGAAGTCGCCTTCACCAACGAGGCCGGCGAGCCGACCGAGACGGACTGGCACGACGCGACGTGGGACAACCACAGCGCCGCCGGGGCCGACGCGAAGATCCTCGTCGGCCCGGGTGGTGATGGCGCGGTTGCGCTGCCCGAAGGCACCTACCGGGCGTGGGTCCGGGTGTCCGCTCTTGTCGAAAAGCCAGTCCTTCCCGGCGGGCTTGTCCCTGTCATCTGAGGAGACCCCATGCTTCGCAACCCAGCCACCGGCGACATCGTCCGCTACCGCGGCAAGCAGGGCCTCTTCGCTCTGCGCGCCGCGATCGTCACGGCGGACACGAAGACGCTGGATCCGGAAGGCGTCAAGATCGGCGCGGTGCCCCCGCTGGACAGCAACCGCCACGTCCACCTGTGGGTGTTCACGCCTGGCCAGCTCGGCGGCTTCCACGAGTACAACGTCGCGCTCGGCACGGAACCTGGCACCTGGCACTGGCCGGTGACGGCCGGATGACACAGCAGACGATCACCTGGCGACAAGCCGCGACCCATGCTGCGGCAGTCCGGGAGCGCGCTGACTGCGAGCCCAACCCGGCGATGGTCGAGGCCAAGGTCTCTATCGCCGAGGGCTGGACGCAACTGGCCGTCACCCTGTCGGAGATCGAGAAGACATGAGGAGGGTGGCTGATGCCGCTTCCCGAGCGTAATCAGGAGTGGCCGCCGCCAGCGATCCAACAGGAGATGCGGCTCTACGACACCCACGGCGCCTGGTACGCCGGTGACCCGGACAAGCTGGCGCAGGTGTACGGCGGCAACCAAGCAACTCCCAGGATGGGTATGGACCCGAAGGGCTGGGACCGACCGATCACCCGCGCGGGCGGCTATCTCGGCCGGATGGCCCGGTACTTCTGGGGGACGCCCACTCCGGCCGCGCAGGCGCGCGCGACGAAGTTGCACATCCCGCTCGCCGCCGACATCGCCGCCACCTCGGCCGATCTACTGTTCAGTGAGCCGCCAACGCTAAAGCTGAAGGGCAAGAAGGGGCAGCAGCGGCTCGACTCGGTACTGCACGAGGCTGGCGTGTACGGCAGCCTGCTGGAGGCCGCCGAGCTGGCCGCCGCGTACGGGGGCGTCTACCTCAGGGTGGGCTGGGACACGACGACGGCTGACCATCCGGTCGTGGACGCGCTGCCTCCGGACGCCGGCGTGCCAGAGTTCCACAACGGCCGGTTGACGGCGGTGACGTTCTGGCGGGTGGTGTACGAGGACGACCGGTCGGGCGAGGTGTGGCGCCACCTGGAGAAGCACGAGAAAGGCCGCATCTACCACGGCTTGTACCTGGGCGACGAGGACCACCTGGGGAAGCAGATGCCGCTGGAGGAGCACCCGGCCACCGCCGAGTTCGCGCCGCTGGTCGACGAGGACGGCGGATTCGATAGCGGGTACGAGCGTGGCCTGCTGGTCGAGTACATCCCGAACATGCGGCCGCACCGCATGATTCGGGGTACGGCGATCGGCCGCTCGGACTATGCGGGCGTCGAACCGCTCATGGACGCCTTGGACGAGACGTGGACGAGCTGGATGCGTGACCTGCGGCTCGGTAAGGCAAGGATCATCGTGCCGGAGATCTATCTGACGACGGCAGGCCGTGGCCAGGCCGCGTCCTGGGATCCGGATCGGGAGATCTACAGTCCCCTGGGTGGCATGCTGCCGTCGCCGCAGAACCCGGGCGGCATGATCACCCTCAGCCAGTTCTCCATCAGGGTGGAGGAGCACTCGGAGACGTCGAAGCATCTGGTGGAGCAGATCGTTCGCGGCGCTGGGTACAGCGTGCAGAGCTTCGGTGAGGGCGGTGAAGGGCAAGCCCGGACGGCGACCGAGATCCACATGCAGAAGCACCGGTCGTACAGCACACGTGGCCGGAAGATCGGGTATTGGACGCCGCGTTTGGCCTGGCTGTCGGAGGCGATGCTGGCCGTCGATCATGCGGTGTTCGGGACGAAGGTCGTGGCCGAGCGGGCGACCGTGGAGTGGCCGGACGGGGTCATGCCGGACCCGGAGTCGATGGGCCGCACCTTGGACATGCTGAACCGAGCCCAGGCCGTCTCCTTGGACACCAAGGTCCGATGGGTGCATCCCGACTGGGACGACGTGCAGATCCAGGCTGAGAAGGAGAAGCTTCGCGACGAGCTCGGGCTGAACGTCCCGGACCCGACCACGCTGGGCGAGACGTGGATTCCTGACGCGACCGGCGACGACTGATGGCGATCACTCCAGCCGCCGCGATCGAGGAGGGTCTGGAGCAGGCGCGGAAGGTCGCCGCCATGTACGCCGACGCGGAGATGGCACTGCTGGAACGCATCGCCGCGCGGGTCGGCAAGGACCTCGACAACGACGACGGCAACGTCTGGGCGGACAAGCGGCTCGCTGAGGTGACCCAGCTCCGCAAGGAAGCCGAGTCCATCGTCCGTCGTCTGCAGGCCGCGTCGAAGGCGGCCGCGCAGGCGGCGGTGCTGGACACGTGGGCCGGAGGCATGGACGCTGCGGTGCGCGGTGCTGTGCTGCAGGTCCACGATCGGAAGGTCCGGAAGCGGCTGGAGCGGGTGCTGCAGGACGCGAAGAACCTCGGCGCGAGTCGGGGCATCAACGCTGGCCAGGGCGTTGCCGAGCTGGCCGCGCAGACCATCCGCGTGGTCGATTCGGTGCATGAGGGCGCATTGCGCGCGGTGGAAGGCATCTACCGCAACGTCATTGCCGAGACGGCCAGCCGAGCGCTGATCGGCGCGGAGACCCGGAGGGAGTCTGCGCAGCGAGCGCTCGACCGGTTAACGGCGGAAGGCATCAAGGGGTTCACCGATTCGGCCGATCCGCCCCGGACCTGGAGCATGGCCATCTACGTCGAGATGGCCATGCGGACGGCTGTCGCTCGGGCGGCGGTGGACGGGCACCTGTCCACGCTGCGCGATGCTGGAATCAACCTGGTCAGCGTGTCGCGACTGCCGCACACGTGTGACCGGTGCTCCCGCTGGGAGGGCGAGGTCCTTGCCCTGTCCGGGGCGGCGGGGACGCGCGTGGAAGAGAACCCGGCCACGGGCGTGCAGGTGTTCGTGCAGGTCGCTGGGACGGTCGCGGAAGCCCGGCTGGCGGGTCTGCTGCACCCGAACTGCGGGCACAGCCTGAACGCCTACCTTCCGGGCGTCTCAAGGCCGGCGCCCGTGGGTCGGTCGGAAGCGACATACGCCGATTCGCAGCGGCAGCGCTACCTGGAACGGAAGGTCCGGGAGAACAAGCGGCGCGCAGCGGTTGCGCTTGACGACGACGCTCGCGCGAAGGCCAATGCGAAGACGGCCGACTACCAGCGTCAAGTCAAGGCCCTGACAAAGGCGACGGGTCTGCGGCGCAAGACCGGGCGGGAGAAGGGCGATGCCCCACCTTCGGACCTGGAGAAGCTGACTGACAGGCAGCTTGCCAACCTGGCCAGCAAGTTCGGCCACGATGAGCAGGCGTTGGCCCGGCTTGAGCAGGAGACGAAGCGCCGCGACGAGGCCGCAGCCAAGCAAGAAGCCAGCTCGGGCGCATAGACGCGCCACATGGGCTCGCCAGGCGCGGGCCTTTCCCATGTTCCGACGACACGCTCCAGGAGGGCGATTTCGTCATGCCAGAAAACACTGTGCCGACCACCGATGGCAGCGGCGAAGGCCAGCCGCAGCAGGAGGAGCAGAACCCTCCGACTGGGGCCGAGGTCACGCCGCCTGAGCCGCCGGCGGCCGACGACACGGCGGCCAACCCCGACGCCAAGCGCGTGGACCAGCTCCCGCCGTGGGCGCAGAAGCTCATCAAGGACACTCGCACGGAGGCGGCCGACTACCGGTCCAAGCTCAAGGACGCCCAGAAGGCTGCCGATGACGCGACCGCCCAGCAGGGGCCGTCGCAGGATGAGATCACCGAGCAGGTCAAGACGGACTTCGCTCAGCAGATCGCTAAGGCCTTGGGTCTGGCGTCTGAGGAGGAGAAGCCGCTCGACCCGCAGAAGGTGATCGAGACCCTGACGGCCGAGCGGGACACCACGGCGACGGAGCGCGACCAGGAGCGCGAGCGGCACCGCCGTGCCCTGATCGAGCTTGCGGTGCACCGCGCCAGTCAGAAGGTCGGCGCGGACCCGGACGCTCTGCTGGACAGCAGGTCGTTCCTGAAGGCGGTCCGGGACATGGACCCGGACGCCGACGACTTCTCCGCCGGTCTGGCCGAGACCATCCAGACGGCGGTGGAGAACAACCCGAAGTTCAAGTCGGCCACCCAGGCGGGGCCGCCAGCCAGGAGCGGAGGCGAGTTCACCGGCGGGCCTGGTGAGCGAGCGCCGAGTTCCGAGCCCTCCATCGACGAGTTCCGCGCCAGGCGTAAGGCGAAGCGCGCCTCGTCCTAGCCGCTAATTGCGGTATCGCAATTAGCTTCCTGAAGAGGTGAAAGGCCCGAATGGCTAACACTTTCCTGACCCCGTCCATCATCGCCAAGGCGGCGCTCGCGACGCTCTACGAGACGTGTGTGATGGCGCAGTTGGTTCACCGTGATTACGAGCAGGAGTTCGTATCTCGTGTTGGTGACACGATCTCCGTGCGGAAGCCCGCCGTGTTCCAGGCAAACGAGTTCGACCGGACGCGGGGCATCCAGATCCAGAACGCGTCCGAGGGGAGCGTGCCGATCACGCTGAACCACTTCGCCGACGTCAGCTTCAGCGTGACGGCGGAGGAGTTGACCTTGGAGATCGAGGACTTCGGCACGCAGCTCCTGTCTCCGGCGATGGAGGCGATCTCTCAGAAGATCGACCGGGACATCCTGAGCCTGCGCAACGACATCGTGCAGCGTGTGGGCGTGCCGAATGCGGTGGTCCCGGGCGTCACAGGCAAGGTGATCCACCCGTACGACGACCCGAAGACAGCGATCGACGCCAGGCGCGTGCTTAACCAGCGCTCCGTCCCTTCGGCTGACCGTCACCTGGTGATCGGCCCGGAGATCGAGGCGCTCTGGTTGTCGGACCCGCTGTTCCATCAGGCGGACACCAGGGGCGACACGGACGGTCTCCGTGAGGCTTCGCTGGGTAGGCGGGTTTTCGGACACGACGCCTACCAAACCCAGAACATCGACGCGCCGACCGGCACGCCGTCCGCTGGCCAGCCGAACACCGAGGTCGGAGTGTCTTTTCACAGGACCGCCTTCGCCTTGGTGACCCGTCCTTTGGTTCTCCCGCAGGGCGCTGCCAACGCCGCTGTGGAGAGCTACAAGGGATTTGGGGTCAGAGTCGTGATGGATTACGACATCTCCAAAAAGCAGGACATCGTGTCGGTGGACTGCCTCTACGGCGTCAAGACCCTCGACCCCAACAGGGCCGTCTTGATCCACGGGGTCGCGGCGTGACCTACGTCTACCGCAACTCCAACACTGGGCAGGTGGTCCCGCTCGAACAGCGAGACCCCTGCCTGGACATGTTGGACAACTGGCGGATCATCGGCGGGCCCGAGCCCGCCGACACGTCCGGTCCGGCTTCGGCCGGGCCGGCCCGCCCATCCGAGCACGACAACAAGGCCGCGTGGATCGAGTACGCGGTCTCCTGCGGCATGCCCGAGAGCGACGCCAAGTCGCTGTCAAAGGCCGCGCTGATCGAGGAATTCGGGGAGGACCCAGATGGCGAGGACTGACCTGGCCGTCCGGCCCATGCCGCGTACCGGCGTTGCGCTCGGCGTCGGCCTGGCCGCGGCGCAGGTGGACGGCAACGCCTTCGACCACACCGACAGGCGCATGCTGCTGATCAAGAACAGCAACGGCGCGCCCGCGACGGTGACCGTGCAGATCCCCGCCACGGTCGAGGGCCAGGACGTGGTGGATCTTCCGGTCACCATCCCGGCCAACGACAGCCTGTTGCTGCCACCGTTCAGCGCGGTGTATCGGCAGGCCAACGGCAAGGTGTACATCGACTACGCGGCCCCGGCCGGGCTCACGGTCGGCGTGCTCGAACAGCCGGTGTAGCCATGGCGTACGCAACCGCTGCCGACTACACGGCATACAGCGGCCAGGCCGCGCCTGACGACATCGACCGGCGGCTGGAGCGTGCGTCTGATCGCATCGACGAGATGCTGTTCGCCTCGATCTACCCGACCGACGATGCGGGCCTGCCGACTCGGCCGGAGGACGTCGAGGCGATGAAGCGGGCGACGTGCGCCCAGGTGGCGTGGACAGTCGCCGTGGGCGATGAGTTCGGCGTGGCGGCGGCGTTCAAGTCGGTGTCGATCGGCTCGGTCCGGCTGGATCGCGGTGGCTCCGGGGACGCGCCGCCTCCGCGGTACTCACCGGACGCTTCGTCGATCTTGCAGCGGGCGGGGCTGCTGCCTGGCTACATCCTCGACGGGAGCGTGTGGTGATGCTGCCTGAGTGGCTGCTGCGCCACAAAGCAATCATCGAGCCCTTTCAGGGGGACGGGGCGTACGGCCCAGTGTTCGGGCCGGCCGTCGAGTCCCGCTGCCTCGTTGATGATGAGCGGCGCCTGGTGCGCGACGCGCAGGGTGCCGAGGTCGTCAGCGATACGACCGTGTTCTTCCCTCCGGGCACCACCTGCCCGGAGGGGAGCAGGGTCACCGTCAACGGGCGGCAGACCACCGTCATCACATCCTTCTCCCGCGATGGCGGCGGACTGCCGACCCCGGATCACGTTGAGGTGGTGTGCCGCTGATGGCCAGAGCCAGATTCAACGCCAAGGTCAACGCGGAGGAGGTCACGGCTGAGATCCGGCGCGCGGCCGGACTCGGCCTCCGTCACGCCACCGAGCACGTTCTGTCGGTGTCCAATCAGCGCGTCCCGCACGATGAGGGCACGCTGGAGCGGTCGGGCGCGGCCATCGTCGATGAGAACGACCTGCGCGGCATCGTCTCCTACGACACGCCGTACGCCCGGGTGCAGCACGAAAATCTCGACTACCAGCACAAGCCCGGCCGGGCGGCGAAGTTCTTGGAACTCGCGGTCCGTGAGGAGAGCGAGGTGGTCAAACTGCTGATCGCCAAGCAGATCCGGCAGGCGCTCAAGTGACCTGGACTCGTGATCTTCTGACCGGGTTCGCGGTCCTGCTCGGCGAGGCCCGCGTCGCGACGTGGAACCCCAACGGCATCTACACCGACAACCAGACGGCGCTCACGATCGGCGGTCTCCCGGCAAAGCCGGACGCCGCGATTGCGCTCGCGGTGTACGGCGTGGGCCAGATGGGCGACGACGTCGAGCAGTCGGACTCGGCCGTGCAGATGCAGGCCAGGTTCCGGGCCAAGACGGACCCGCGGGTCGTGGACGACCTGGCGGACGGCGTGTTCGACGCGATCCACGGCTTGGCCAACGTGACGCTCTCGACAGGCGTACTCGTGTTGCTCGCGCGCCGGACACTGGTCGCTCCACTCGGCCGCGATTCCAGCGGTCGTTGGGAGCGAGCCGACTCGTTCGACCTGATGGTTCATAGGCCGTCGCCGCACCGCGACGTGTGACCTCACCCTTGCCAATAGCGCTACCGCTATTGGCGCTTTGACATGCCCATTTAAGGAGTGATCATGGCGCTGCGAAGCCTGCTCGCTAAGGACTGGAAGCTCGACGTCGGCACCGGAGCCGACCCCGCGAACCCGACCTGGCTCCCGGTCAAGGGCCTGACCAGCTTCCAGGAGACGACCGACGACAACACGGAAGAGGACTCAGACTTCGACGACGAAGAGGGCTGGGGCTCCTCCGTCGTGACCGGCCGGACGTGGCAGATCGAGGCAGAGGGCCGCCGCAAGCGGACCGAGGCTGCGGCGTTCACCGCCGACCCCGGCCAGGAGGCCATCCGGCAGGCCGCCCGCAAGGTCGGCTTCGGCGCGAACATCAAGGTCAGGTGGTACCGCCGCGACGGCGCGAACGACGCCTACGAGGGCGTGTGCACCGTGTCCGAGTTCACCAAGGGCGGTTCGGTGACCGACTTGGAGCCGTTCGACTTCACCTTGCTGGGTCAGGGCGCTCCGGTCGAGATCAAGAACCCGGTGACCACCCCGTGACCACCTTCCAAGATCTCGACGAGTTCTTCGACGACAACCTCCGGCTCCCGGTCGGCGGGAAGTGGTACATCGTTCCCGCCCCCGACGCCGAGGTCGGTCTACTGTGCCAGCGGCTCATGCACGCCAGCCTGCAGGCCGAGCAGGGGGAGGCGGTGGACGACCCCAAGCTCAACGAGCTGGCCGAGGTTGTCCTGAACGATGACGAGGAGCGCGACCTGTACCAGCGCATCCTCGGGCCCGTGTGGGACGAGCTGCGCGCGGACGGCGTGTCGTGGCCGAAAGTCCAGCACATCGGCGCGACCGCGCTGGTGTGGGTCGCGGCCGGTAAGGACGCGGCCGCGAAGATCTGGGCCTCGGGTGGCGCGGGGGAAGCACCGGCCCCGAACCGGGCGACACGTCGAGCGGCAGCGGCGGCGGTGAAATCGACCCGATCACGGGGCTCCACGACTACTACGACCCGGACGACGGCCTCTCGATCTCGAAAGGCCGCACCGTCTCGTGGCACGACATCCTGACGCGCTGGGCGCTCGTTGAGCCCGACCTACACGAGGTGTACGGCATCGACCTCGGCGAGCCTGGCGTGCTGCGCGCCCGGTCATGGCGGTGGCTGCGGACGCGGTTGCACGGGCTGCTGACGTGTGACTCGCGCCTGGCCCGCGCGCTGGACCCCGGCGAGGGACGGCAGTGAAGCGAGTCATCTGAGATCCCAGGAGGTGAGACCCGGGTGGCGCTGAATGTCGGCGAGTTGTTCGCGACGATCGACGTGAAGGACCGGGGCACAACCGCTGTCCGCCGGTTCATGACCTTCATGCGCGACGCCGCCAAGAAGATCGACATAGACGTGGGCGGGCTCGCCAAGTCGGCCGGATCGATGGGTGTCCAGTTCACTGGCGCAGCGCTCAAGGCGGCCACCCTGGCGGCCTCGATGGCCGCAGCCGCGCAGACAGCAGTCGGCTTCGCCGCGGCGCTGGCCCCTGCCGGAGGCATCATCGCCGCTCTGCCGGGTGCGATAGCGCTGGGCGTTGGCGCGATGGCCACCCTCAAGGTCGCATTGCTCGGCGTCGACGACGCCTTCAAGGAGGCATTGGGCGATGATCCGAAAAAGTTCGAGGAGAGCCTGCAGAGGCTCTCACCTGCGGCGCAGGCTGCCGCGCGTGAACTGCACTCGGTCAAGCCTGCGGTCGACGGGCTGAGGTCCGCCGTCCAGGACGCCTTCTTCGCTCCGCTGGCTGGCCAGATCCGCGCCGTCGCGGACGCCGTTGTCGGGCCGCTCCGATCCGGGATGCAGGGCGTCGCGCGAGAGTTCGGTCTCGCCGGAGCAGAGGCGGCTCGGTTTGCCTCCTCGTCGGCGACGGTGTCGGCGATCTCGACGATCTTCGGGGCACTGCGGTCGGCCGTCGCTGCGGTGCAGCCCGCGATCCAGCCGGTGCTCGCGGGCTTCCGCGACATCGCGGTGGTCGGTGCCAGTTTCTCGTCCGGGCTGGCTCCCGGCATCGCTTCTGTGGCCCAGAAGTTCGGAGAGTTCCTGTCTAACGCCGCTAATAGCGGTAGCGCTTTTAGATGGATGCAGGGCGCGTTGGAGGTATTCAAGCAGCTCGGCCAGGTCGGCGGTGACGTGATTGGCATCGTCAAGTCGATCTTCTCGGCGATGTCTACGGGCGGGTCCGGGGCGCTGGGCGTGGTCGGCCAGCTCCTCGATCAGCTCAATGCGTTCTTGGCGAGCGCGGAGGGTCAGAAGGCGCTGGTTGCGATCTTCGGCGCGTTGTCGCAGGTCGGAAGCGCCTTGATGCCGATCTTTCGGGCGCTCGGGGGCGCGTTGGCGCTGGTCGCGCCGCGCGTAGCCTCGATCGCGACGGCGCTGGGTCCTGGGCTCGCCTCTGCGGTGTCGGCGCTCGGGCCGGCCCTGTCCGCTCTTGGTCCGGGGCTGACCATGGTCGCGAGCATGCTCGCACAAGCGTTCGCATCGCCTGAGCTGCAGGCGGGACTGCTAATGCTCGGCCAAGGGCTGTCGGCGGCGCTTACAGCGCTCGCGCCACTTCTACCTGCGGTAGCGCAATTAGCGGGGATCGTAGGCCAGGTCCTCGGTATCGCGCTGACCAATCTGTCGGCCGTGCTCGGCCCAGTGATCAGCGCCTTGGCGGATGCCCTGCAACCTGCCCTTTCATCCGTTTCGTCAGCTTTGTCGCAGCTTGGGCCGATTATGGCGCCGATCTATGCGTCCTTCGGTCAGATTGCGGGCGTGCTCGTGCAGCAACTCCTGCCGCCGATCTTGAATCTGATCCCTTCGCTGCTCAATGGGCTTGTTCCTGCCTTTGTGAAGCTAGCTGAGGCGGTGCTGCCCGTTCTTCCGATTTTGACCGATCTGGCGGTCATGGCGATCCAGCAGGTGCTGCCTGCCCTGGTCCCCATCCTGCCCATGCTGATCAAGCTCGGAGTCGGGTTCGCTCTGTTCGGAGCGAAGGTGGCCGAGGTCGTTGGCCTGATCAAGCCGGTGATCGAAAAGGGCGTCGCGATCTTCCAGTGGATGTACAACGTCCTGGTCGGCAATTCGATCATCCCGGACATGGTCAACGCCATCGGCAAGTGGATCGGCACCACTCTGGTCGGCTGGTTCCGCGACCTGCCAGGCAAGATCAAAAACGCGATGTCGTCCATAGGCCCGACCATGGCGGGCATCGCCCAGGACGTCGTATCCGGCTTCTGGAACAAGCTCCAGTCGCTGGCCAGCGGCCTGTACAACAACGTCCGCAACTTCTTCGCCAACATCGTCAAGAGCGCCAAGGACGCGCTCGGCATCAAGTCTCCGTCGAAGGTGTTTGCCCAGATCGGAGCCTTCATGATGCAAGGCATGTCGATCGGCGTTGATAAGAGCCGTGGGGTTGTCGTCTCTTCGCTGAAGAAGGTGGCCACGCTCGCGACCCGGACGGCCATGCCGGACCTGTCGATGCCCGGGGTGACCGTCCCGGACGGGATCGGCGGCGGGCGCGCTCTGTCGCGGACGGTGGTGAACGTGACCAATTACTACCCGCAGGCCGAACCTACCAGCGTGTCCGTGAACCGGTCGCTCCAGTACGTCGGCGCGATGGGAGTGATCTGAGGTGCCGAGCTATTCACTCGACGGAGTGCCGCTGGACCACCCGGCCGGCTGCTGGCGGACCAAGAAGGGGACACAGCGCAGGCCCTTGCCCGGCGCGCGGGCCGTGAAGGTCAGCGTGCCGGGCAGGCACGGTGACATCCCGGTTGTCGGTCTCGACCTGGAGGCCACGACGTTCGGCCTAACGTTCAAGGTCGCGTCGGCCACTCCTTCGGGGGCGGATGGCGGCTACGAGCAGATGGAGCGCAATCTGGAGGCGCTGTCGGCGCTCCTCGGCACGCGGCACCGGCTGATGAAGCTGCGCTACCAGGCGGGCAACCTCGTGCGCGTCGCCGACGTGACGATCACCGCCGCGTCCGAGCCGGAGGTCAATACCGGTGCTGCGACCGCCCGGCTCACGGCCGTAGTCGAGGTGCCGGGCGCGCTATGGCGGGACGAATCCGAGTCCACCTGGACGGGCGCGCCCAACCAGCTCGCCCAACCGGTGACCACGCTCGCGAACTCGACCGGGCCCATCACGGACGCGCTGCTACGGTTCACCGGCCCGGCCGTGCAACCGTCCATCGGAGACGTCGCCACCGGCGGCTGGGCGCTGCGTCCGGGTGGTCTGCTGGCGGGGGAGCGGCTGCTGATTGACTGCGGCCGGATGCAAGCCGCAGTCGTGACCACGGATACGTGGGACCTGGCCGCCGGGAACGACGTGACGGGGGAGATCGACGCGATCGGTCCCGGCTCGCAGTTCCGGTGGCTCCATCTGACGCCGTCCGTTGCGGTGGCCGATCCGTTCTCCCGCGCGGTACTGGTCTCCACATCGGCCACGGGCACGGGCGCCTCGTCAAAGGCGGAGATCCAGGCGAAGCGCGCCTTCCTGTGACCCGGTGATCTTGCACGTTCCGTACCAGGACAACTCAGCGGCATTCCCAATCACCACGCCTGAATGACATCTCACAGAGTCGGCTTGTCGCAGGCTGTTGCGGGCCGCATTCTATAGGAATGACTTCATCCCCGGACGAAGCGCGTCCGTCTGGCAGTTCGTCGGCGACTCCGTCCTCGGATGCGCCTAGTGAGAATCCCGAAGTCGTCTCTTCGGATGGAAGTAGCAGTGAGGGCTGGTGGTGGGGCGGCGGTATTGCCGCGTGGTTTTTCCTCGGCGCGCCGCTTATCATCCTAATTTGGGCATGGGCGACGGGCCATGCCACGGAGGGGCCAGAGTTCGATAAGTTATTCGACCAGTACTTTGGGTGGGTACTTTTTGGGGTCCCTGTAGGGCTCGTGGTCGTCGGCGCTTTTGGATGGGGCGCATTCTCGGGACTTTCTGCACTGTTGGCTCGCCGAAAAGAGCGGGTTAAGCGGCGCGAGTCGATATTGACACAGCGAGCCAAGGGGTTGCAGACCATGGTTCGCGAGGCGCAAGAGGTATCGCGTGAGCTTGAACTCTATCTCGAAGAGCGGCTGGCTGCACTCAAAGAGCTCAGCGAAAAGGTGGATGGTCAGGAGCGGCTTGCCTCGCTAACTCCGGAACAAGTCGAGGCGCTTAACAAGGTATTGCGAAAGCAGTTTACTGGAAATCGCCGCTCGGGGCTAATTCAGCAAATCATCTTTCTGGTCCTGGCGTTTTTGCTTGGTTTTGTTGTCAACTGGCTTTCCGATCCCATGCTTGGAATGGTGCAACGTTGGTGGTCCTGAAATCTCGGTGTGTCGCTCAACCCAGTAACTGTAGGTCCTTGCCCTGCTGCAGATAGCTGCGGCGGTTAGCCGTTCCGCGAGTAGGTCGTCGGCGTCGAACTCCGGCGGCGCACCGCCGGGATCATGAGATGCGGCCCGCGCGGCGTCACATGGACGTAGATCGGGGGCTGTGAGGTGGAGTGGTCACGATGGGCACGATTATCGCAGGTCGGGATCATTCGGGCGACGGAAGAATGGAACGACGGTATTACCCCCAAGTGATGACTTACTGTGCCATGGTTGTTGCACCCAGTGGCATCGAGCGGAAGGGGGACAGCTCCAGTGCCCTTCGATGACATCGACAGGATGCGCAAGAACCAACGGGATTATGAGCACCAGCAGATGGTCCGGAGGCTAACCGAAAGGTCTGATAAGGGTCGCACGCCGACTGCGTGGGAGGACATGGGCCCGTTTGGGGTCATAGTCTCAATCCTGGGCATCATCGCTCTCTTGGTCATTATGGCGAGCCATCGATAAGCGCTGGCCGCCATAGGCTCTTACGAAATCCCGTGTCGGCTAACAGAACAGGGTGAAACGGGTTCTCTGCCGTGTAGGAGAGAACCATCTGTGCCCCATGTCTCGCACTCAGGCAGGGGGGCACAGATGTTCGATCTTCGCCTCGTTGTTTACAGCCCGTTCGGCGACCGGCTCGGCGTGCTCCCGCACCCGTTGACGATCGAGGCCGGTTGGCCGCTCAACGATGTGCCGTCCCTGAAGCTCGGATACACCACCACGGCGATCGGATCGGCCCTGCTCGATCAGCCGTGCGAGGTCGCCGTTGAGTGGAGTGTGGACGGCACGGTTTGGACCGAAGCGCCGGACTCTCGGTTCCTGCGCATAAAGCGCCGCGGCGATGATTCCGACGCTACCGGGCTAGCCGGGTTCGAGCTACCGGGCTTCGTGTGGATGCTCCGCAAGATCGTGCTCTATCCCGGGGTGGTCCCGCTGGTAGACGGCAAGAGGCCGTTTCTCTCGGCGACGGCGGGGGCGATCCTGCAGACGTTCATCGCCGAGGCCAAGGGCCGGGGCGTGGTGCCGGGCCTTCAATGGGACTTCACCCCCGAGGAGGACAGCGCAGGCCAGGCGTGGGACAAGGTCATCACGATCTACTACCAGCCGGGCATGGACGCTCTCACGGCGCTGCAGAACCTCGCCGAGCAGGGCGTGTGCGACTTCCGCATGTCCGGCCGCACTGTCCAGGTGTTCAACGCCGACACGACGTTGAGCAGGGACCTAGCATCCAGGCCCGCGCCTGTGGATCTGCGGTACGGGCGCGACGTGGCCGAAGCGCCCGACGAGGGCACACTGGAGGACACGGCGTCGTCGGTGCTGGTCGTCGGCGACAACGGGCTCGTCAAGACGTACACCAACCCTGCGGCCATCCAGCCGTGGGGGCCGTGGGAGCAGTACGTCGGCGCTGGCGGCGTCTCCGACGAGGGGACTGCGACGATCCTCGCGCAGTCCGCGCTCGAGCGCGCCGGGGCCGAGCGGGTGCAACGGACACGTGGCATCGTCCTGTACGGCGCACGCTGGCTGCCGCTGAAGGATTACCAGCCAGGTGACCGGGTGCTCGCGCCGGGGGACGGCGGAGCGCTGGAGTCGCTGCGAGTCCGGCAGGTGACGTTGGCGCGCAGCTCGACGGGCGTGCTCGGTGGGTCGCTGGTGCTGCATGACCGGTTCCTGGAGCGCGACATCCGGCTGGCCAGGCGGACGGCCGGGATCGTCGGAGGATCGACGACGGACGGAGGTTCAGGGGCGCAACCGACCCCGAAAGCTCCCGAGCCGCGCACGCCGGCGGCCCCGGCCGGGCTGATCGTGAACCCGCTCCCGTACATCGACGAACACGGCCTGCCGCATGGACAGGTGACGGTCTCGTGGGGCGCGGTTACCTCCGATGTCGGCGGGGTCGCGTTGACCGTGGGCGGCTACGAGCTGTTCATGCGGCTCAACCAGGAGGGGGCGCCGTGGTTCTTCGTCACCTCGACCCAGGCGGGCGACACCACGGCGACGTACTCGCCGCTCGTCATCGGCGAGTCGTACGTCTTCAAGGTTCGGGCGGTGAACCTCGGCCAGGTCGGAGCATTCTCGCCCGAGGTGGCGGTGACGATCCCCGACGACGACGAAGCGCCGCCAGTGCCCACCGTCCCGCAGCTTTCCACGCGTCTCGGCGTGGTCCGGGCCACGTGGAACGGGCTCGGCGTCGGCTCGGTGCCGATGCCGCCGGACTTCCTGCACGTCCGCGTGTGGATGCAGGACCCGCTCGTGCCCGGCTGGTCGGAGATCGGCGTCCTGGGCGAGGCCGGGGCGATCCTCGTGCCGAACCTGCCGTACGGCGCGGACCGGCAGTTCCGGTTCACGTCCATCGACAGGTCCGGCAACGAATCGGCCCCGTCCGCGTCGGCAACGATCGCCGCGGTGCAGCTCGTCCAGGGCGACGCCGCCAACCAGAGCATCACGACGGGCGCGCTGGCTGCAAATGCAGTCACTGCCGACAAGCTGGCCGCCGGGTCGGTCGAGGCCGAGCACATCATTGCCGGCGCGGTGGTGGCCGACAAGCTCGCCGCAGTACTCACGTTGTCCACGCGGGTCATCGCGGGCAGCGCGTCCGGGGCGCGGGTCGAGCTCAACAGCTCGGGCCTGGTGGCGTTCAACGGCTCCGGGCAGCAGACCGCGAGTATTTCGGCAGCCACTGGCGCGGTGTCCATCGTGGGTCAGCTCGCGTCCGGGGTGACCGGGGCGCGGATCGTGGTCAACCCCGCGGGCGCGGCCAGCCCGGAGATCCGCTTCATCCCGGGCAGCGGCACGAACCAGTCGCGCATCTACAGCGACGGCTCCCGCTTCACCGGGGAGGCAACGCTGGTCATGGAGTCGGGCACCAACCAGGCGAGCACCGCGATGTGCCGCCTCACCCACGCGGCCGGCTTCTGGCAGGCGGCCATCCTGAACCCGTCGAACGGGGAGCAGCGCGGCGGCGCGGTTTCGGCGGTCGAGGGGCAGGCGTCGATCGGGTGGATGCACCCGACGCAGCAGGACCAGCTCCTCGTGTTCGACCAAACGGGCACGTTTCACCGGGGGACGTGGCTGTACGCCGCCGATTCCGGTCTGATCATGCTGTCGGTCACGGTGTCCAGGGGCGCCACCTACTACCAGGTGGCTCTCGGCTTCTCCTTCCCGACCGTGCCGAAGGTCACGTTCACCGCCGAGCAGACCACGACCATGCAACTCTTCAGCCGCACCAACAGCGACCTGTTCTTCTTCGACCCGTCCGCCGGGACCTCGCCGCCAACGCGGACGTTCCACATCTGGGCCTGGAGGTGACGCAGTGCCGGACAGCTGGAAGGTTACGGAGGTGATCAACACGGCCGACGAGTCCGGGCGGATCGAGGCGTGGGAGATCACGCTGACCCGGGTGGCCGATGGGGTCACGGTCGGGGTGTTCCTGCCGAAGGTGGCGATCGAGTCCGCCGCCGTGGCGTGCGGACTGGCCTCGACGGACGAGGCGATCGACATGCTGATGCACCGCGCCGTTCACCCGATCTACGAGCCGAACCTGCCCGAGCCCAACCCGTGGCAGATGTCGGCGGACGAGGCCCGCGCCGCCGTGCTGGAGCGGGTCGAGCGGTGCAAACGCGACCACGCGACGGTCGAGACAACCGTGCCGAAGGCCCGTACGGCAGCCGCGCGGAAGGCGGCCGACGTGCTCGCCCCGCTGAGGTCGCACGTGCGGATCGACCCGGTGAAGGTCGCGGCTGTACGGCTTGAGCAGCAGCGGGCGCTCCTGCAGTCGGGGGCGTGATGGAGGACCTGGTGGTCGAGCCCGCACGGATCATCGCGGTGCTGCGCCGCCGCATCGAGGAGCTGACATACGAGAACGCCGTCCTGTCGGCGGCCGTGGACCAGCAGCGCGACGAGATCAACGAACTGAGGGGGACCAGCGATGCAGATAATCATCCCAGGTGAGCCCGCTAAGTTCGCGCTACGGCTGGTGGCGCACGCGCCGAATGGGCCGCGTCTGGGCGTGCTGCCGCAGCACAGCGGTTTCGAGCTGGGCGACCCGCTGAACGATGTGCCGTCGCTGAAGCTGAGCTACCCGGCTGGCGGGTTGAACGCTGAGGTCATCGCCAACTACTGCGAGGTCGCGGTGGAGTACGCGGTGGAGGGCGGGAGCTGGGTCGAGCCGCCGAACGCGAGGTTCCTGCGGATCAAGCGGGGCGGGGACAGCACGGACCGGGCGGGGGCGAGGTCGTACGAGCTGCCCGGCTGGGCGTGGATGCTGCGGAAGATCGTGCTGTACCCGAACGGCGCGATGGTGGACGGCAAGCGCCAGTTCAATGCGGTCAGCGCCGGGGCGATCCTCGCGACGTTCATCCAGGAGGCGCAGGCGCGCGGTGCGCTGCGCTTCCTGACCCACACCTTCTCCGACACCCGCGACAGCGACAACAAGGAGTGGGACAGCACGCGGCGGTTGACGCTGGCGATCGAGCCTGGCAAGGACCTGCTCAGCATATTGATCAATTTGAGTGAGCAGGGCGTCCTTGATTGGCGGATGCAGGGCCGCACCTTGCAGGTTTTCAATCCGGACACGGTGCTCGGCACTGACCTCGCCTCTGGGCGTGACCCGGTGGATTTGCGGTACGGCCGTGACATCACGGAGGCCCCGGACACGGGGACTCTGGAGGATGCGGTGTCGGCCATCCTGATCGGTGGCGAAGCTGGCCTGTCGGTGGAGGTGAACAACTCGGCCGCCGTCGCACCGTGGGGTAGGTGGGAGACCTACCAGGCGCAGAGCGGCGTCTCAGATGTGGGTACGGCGAGGCTGCTGGGCCAGAACGCGTTGGATCGGGTCGCCCGTGAGCGGGTGCAGGTCACCCGCGGCTTGATGTTCGACCTCGCGCGGTGGCTGCCGTTCGAGCATTACCAGCCGGGGGACTATCTGCTCGCGCCGGGCGATGGCGGGGCGATGGAGTCGCTGCGTCTGCGGCAGATCACCTTGTCGGTGGACAAGGATGGCCAGGTCGGCGGCAACGTCGTCTTGAATGATCGTTTTCTGGAGCGCGAGATCCGCTTGGCCAGGCAGGCCGCCGGGATTCTCGATGGCGGGATAGGGTCGGGCGGATCTGGGGGCGAGCCTGCCCCGGAGACGAACAACCGTACTCCGGCCGCACCGCAAGGACTTGTCGTCGGGGCGGCCGCGTACCTGGATGAGCACGGGTACGCACGTGGGCAGGCCACGGTGACGTGGAGCCCGGTCACCGCCGACGTCGCAGGCGTCGCGCTCGACATCGACGGGTACGAGGTGTACGCCCGCCGCAACCAGGTGGGGGAGCTGTGGCTGCTGGTTGCGCAGACCGCGTCCGGTGACACCACGGCGACGGTCTCGCCGCTGGTGGTCGGCTGGGAGTATGCGTGGAAGGTCCGCGCGACTTCGGCCGGAGTTAAGGGCGTCTTCTCCGACCAGGTAGTGAAGCTGATGCCGGATGACGCGACGCCGCCTCCGGTGCCGTCCGAGCCGACGGTGACGACCCGGCTTGGCGTGATTCATGTTGCGTGGGACGGCCTGGGTGCTGGCAGCGTGCCGATGCCGACCGACTTTGAGCGGGTCCGCGTGTGGATGCAGGATCCGCTTGCGCCGGGCGCGGCCGAGGTCGGGTATCTGTCGGCGGCCGGTGTCGTGGTGATTCCGGATCAGCCGTACGGGAAGGCCCGCGAGGTGTGGCTGACCGCAGTCGACCGGTCGGGGAACGAGTCAGCGCCGACAGCGGCCGGGGCGATCGCCACGGTGCCGCTCGTGGACACCGACGTGATCGGCAAGGTGATCAACGGGGCCGAGCACATCATCGACGGCACGATCCCCGGCGACGCGAAAATCACCGCCGACTCGATCACCGGCCGTCTGATCCGGGCGCTGGAGATCCAGGCCGGGCACATCAAGGCCAACGCCATCGAGGCCGACAAGATCCAGGCGGGAGCCATTGAGGCGGCGCATATCGCGGCGAATGCGGTCACAGCCGACAAGATCCAGGCGAACGCGATCACGGCAGCGAAGATCGCGGCCGATGCGATCACCGGCAAATCCATCACCGGTGGCACCATCACGGGCGCCTACCTGCGGACTGCCTCCTCGGGGCAGCGCATCGAGGTTGCCCCGCCCGGTGCGAGCCTGCCGGAGGTCCGGTTCACCTCCTCCGGTGGCGGCCAAGCCTCCATTACCGCAGGTGGGTCGTTTGGCACGGGCATCGAAATCGTCGGGTCGGCCGACTCCGCCGGGCGGCGCTTCACGCTGGTGCAGTCGGCGTCCCTGTTCGAGGTGAAGTACCGCTACAGCGGCTCCTCTCAGGCCAACGGCGGGTTCATGGAACTGCGTGACTCCGGCACGAAGGTCGGCTGGTACGGCTCGGGCAGCGAGGACGAGAACTACTTCGAGTTCTCCGACTACGGCTACGGGCCGCGCACCACCCACGTCGGCCGCTGGAACCACCTCACGGCCGGCCCACGCTGGGGGATCCTCACCGGCCGCCTCACCGTCGGGAACGACTACGGCGGCATGCGCATCAACTACCCGACGACGCTGCTGACCGTGCCGAACCCCGTCGCCGGAGTGAAGCACGCCGTCGACGCTGTACCGAACTTCCGTTGGTGCCTGTCGAACAACACCTTCAGCTCCTTCGACGTGGACTGGCAGGTCGATCCAGACGCCACCAACCGAACCAACTACGGAAAAGAGGTGTTCTTTTGGGTCTTCCGGACATGACCGCTCTGCCCGAGACTGCCGCTGCAGAAGAGGTCGCCGAGTGGGTCATCACCGAGGTGCGGCTGTGCCAGGCCGAAGAGGGAACCACCTACTGGGCGTTGGACCTACTCCGCCCAGACGGGGTGAAGATCCTCCAGGTGATGCCGACCGAGCTGATGGAATCACTGTCGGCCGAGTACAACATCCCCCCTGATGATATTGATCAACTGCTCGACATTGCACTTCACCAGCCGTTCCTGCCCGTCCCACGTCGGGATCGGGAACTCGCCGTCTCCAGCGCACTGGGCGCGGCGCGGCTCACCGCCGCAGCCGCCAGTGCGCAGGCCGAGCCAGAGCCGGTCACGTTGTGGAACGCGCCCACGATCGACGACGCCCGCCAGTCGCTGCTGGCACGGATCGAGGAGCTGAAGCAAACCAAGGTCCGAGTGGTGTCCTTCGCGCAGTCCTCGGCAGCAGCCAAGGCCAGGACCCTCCATCGCGCGGGCTTGGCGGAGGCAGAGGCGGCCGCCATCCTGGCGGCGCCAACGGATCCGCTGGACCTGATCCGCTCGACGGTTGTGTTCGACAAGCATGCCCTGGCCCGTAAACGTGCCGAGGTTGCTGCCGCCCGCCGTGAGTACGCCGCCGCGACCGGGGCGGCCTGATGGAAGGGATAACAGGGTCACACGTGAAGGTGCGGGCGATCCGGATGACGAAGCGGGTGGCGACGTGGATGGGGCGCAAGCCGTGGCCGGTGGCCAGTGGATGAGGTTCCCAATCTCGCGCTGTCGCTGGCCGAGTTGCGCCGCCTGGTCGAGGTGGGATTTGCCCAGGTCAACGGGCAGATTGCGCTCCTTCTGCAGCAGCTCGAACAGGTGAACGATCAGCACGCGAAGCTTGCGCAGCGGGTTGAGCAGGACCGGGGAGTCGCAGACACCCGGCACACGGCGCTGGAGTCCCGGCTGGACATGGTGGAACGGGAGGCCGTGACGCGTAGCCAGCTTGCCGAGCGGACCCGACAAATCATCGCCGTCGTCACCGTCATGGTCGCTGTGGCGGGCGCGGTGATCGCGCTGATCCAGCTCACCCGCGGCTGACCCGTTGATCGCATTTCCTACTGAGCACGGTGTGTTCGCCGTGCCCGCAGACAGTTCCGAGGGGGACACCTGACATGCCGTGGCTTACGCAACTCGCCGACGTCGCCCGCAAGACGGGCTTCCCAGTAACAGAGGTAGGCGGGTGGAAGACCCGCGGGCACGGGCCGCAGCCCTCCGTCGAGGGCGTGGTGTGCCACCACACCGCCGGATGGAATGACCGGGGCGTCGTCGTGAACGGACGGCCGGGCTTGAGCGGGCCGCTCAGCCACGTCTGGCTGCAGCACACCGGTCGGATCTGGGTCGTCGCCGCCGGGCGGTGCTGGCACAACGCGCCGAGCACCAGTCCGCACCACATGAACAGCACGTCGCTCGGCATCGAGGCCGAGAACGACGGCCACACGCCGTGGCCAAGCGTGCAGATCGACGCCTATCACGCGTTGTGCGCCGAGCTGTGTCGGGAGTTCGGGGTTCCCGCCTCCAGCGTCCGTGGCCACAAGGAAGTCAACACCCAAAAGCCCGACCCGCACAGCCTCAACATGTCCACGTTCCGGTCGCGGGTCGCCGCGCTGCTCAAGAGCCCCGGAACGCCCATCAATCAGCAGGAGGAAGACATGCCCGAGGTCATCTCTCTGGGAGCCGGTGAGGACCAGAGCGTCCCGGCCGGCGACGAACTGGCGGTGCGCTGGCACACCGAGTACACCGACGACCCGAACGCACACGGCGCGGACGGTACCGCAGTCCTGTCGCAGGCATCTCGCTGGTGCATCGTGGACGGCCTGGTGAAGGTCCGCGGTCTGGCACCGGGCGCGGAGATCGACGTGGCGTGGTCGCGTTACAGCCGCGACGGAAAGCAGTTCGAGGATGACGCCTGGCGGCTGAGCTTCCGCGCCGACGTCAACGGCCGGGTCGAGGAGTCCGTGGGCGGCCAGTTCTCGCTCAACACCAAGAACCAGCTCCGCCTCCGGGTGATCAACCCGCGCGAGGACATCGCCACGGCGGTCGTCGAGAAGGTGTCGATGGCCAAGATCGCCATGTTCAACCGCTGATAGCGGTCCCGCTATCAGCCTGAATCCTTTCTAAGGAGGCCACCCCGTGTCCACCCCTACCGAGACGACTCCGACGCCGACGATCGGCCGGATCGTTCACTACAAGCTGTCCGGCCATGACGTCAGCATGATCAACCTAGAGTCGATGCAGTCGTTCGGAGGCCAGGGCGTCGTCCGTTCCCCTGTCAAGCTCGGCGACGTCTTCCCGGCGATCATCACGCGCACCTTCGAGGGCGCCGGGACGGCCGTGAACCTCCAGGTGTTCCTGGACGGCAACCACAGCTACTGGGCGACGTCGCGGTCCGAGGGCACGGACCACGGCCAATGGTCGTGGCCGCCCCGCGCCTGATCTTTCCGTTGAAACTTCCCGCCGAGGTGGCGGGCTGTCCCGAAGGAGGGGCATATGCACGCAGATCCCCAGGTCACCTACTCCAAGCCGCCCGTCGAGACCAAGGTTAAGGCTATGGGCCTGGCGTCCTACCTCGCTGGTGTCGCCGGTATGGCGGTGCTGCAGGCAGTCTCTGCCGACGCGTCGATGATCGCTTTCCTGCCCGACTGGGTGGAGGCGATCACGCTGCCGCTGGTGCCCACTGCGCTGGCGGCCCTTGCTGGGTTCAAGGCCCGGCACACGCCGCGGCCGGACCTGCCTGACTCGCAGCGGTAAGCCGTCAATCGAAACGGGTACGCCCCGCTTCTCCCTTGTGGAGGAGCGGGGCGCTTTTCGTGTTTGCGCAGCTAGTCCTGACCATGTTTGACCGGTGGCCCGGAGGCAAGGTGGCGCAACCGGTCAAGGTCCGCAACCTCATGGACCAAGAAGGACAGAAACTGCAGGAGAGGTCACTCGCCCCTCCACGCCGTACATTGGTTGCTTCCCCCTGAAGGCCGCCAGCAGTACCTGACATCGGTGGGGTTGGCCCTTAGGGAGTGGGGGTAACACAAGCCGCTGACCGTGGGCGCATCATAACGGATGATAGTGCCGCCGCTGTACCTAACCGAGCCCCAGACGTCTGAATCGGGCCAGCTTCCGAGCACTCTGCAGACAGTCAGGGTCGTGTGGTTGGAGTTGATCTCTGCGAAGCCCATCTCGTTTCCCACTCTAAACGAGTGTGCTTCTGCAGGTGCGGTCATAGCTATGACCGTCGCGGCGGTAGCGATGGTCACTTGCCCAATCCGCATGATTTTCGTTCGCATGGTCGTCTCCCTCTTCCGATCTCACAGCGCAGACTCATGTCCGGCCTGTGTTGACCCGAAAGCCGGGCTGACTTAAGTTTCGCCTCCGGTAAGGACCCGGACCAGGGCAGCAACCGGGCATCTACCGGACATTGGAACCGCTCCCGCTTTCGTGGAGGCCGTGATGCGGAGAGCGGGCGGGCATGTCGCCACCACGCCACTGTGGTGGCGGCGTGGTGGGCGTGGACGGTCGATACGTGGGAGCCCGGTCGCTCCTGGCCGGATGCCGCTCCCCAACCGCCTGGATCATCCCAGGTGGATCGCCGGGTAGAGCGGATACCCAGTCATCAGGTCGGCTGCCTCCTCTCTGACCTGGTCGCGGACCTTGGCGTCCAAGGTGTATTTGGCCGGCGAGGCTTTGCCGTCAGGCGTGGTGGCGGGCTGGGTGCTGGCCAGCACCGTGTGGATCAGGTGGGCGATGCGGTCCATGTCGGCCAGGTTGAGGCCTCGGGTGGTCAGGGCGGGAGTGCCGAGACGGATGCCGGAGGTGTACCAGGCGCCGGCGGGGTCGCGCGGGATGGCGTTGCGGTTGGTGACCACGCCCGCGTCGAGCAGGGCGGCTTCGGCTTGCCGTCCGGTCAGCCCGAATGTGGAGACGTCGAGCAGGACGAGGTGGTTGTCGGTGCCGCCGGTGACCAGGGTGACGTCCCGTCGTCGCAGGCCCTCGGCGAGCGCCTGGGCGTTGGCGACGACGGCCTCGGCGTAGCGGGCGAAGTCGGGCGTGCGTGCTTCGGCCAGGGCGACCGCTTTGGCGGCCATGACGTGCGGGAGCGGCCCGCCGAGCACCATCGGGCAGCCGCGATCGACCTGGTCGGCCAGCTCGGGCTGGCACAGCACCATCCCGCCGCGTGGGCCGCGAAGGGTCTTGTGGGTCGTGGTCGTGACGATGTGGGCGTGCGGGATGGGGTCGAAGTCGCCGGTGAAGACCTTCCCGGCCACGAGGCCGGCGAAGTGGGCCATGTCCACCATGAGGGTGGCTCCGACCTCGTCGGCGATCTCCCGCATAATCCGGAAGTTGATCTTCCTGGGGTAGGCGGAGTAGCCCGCGATGAGGACGAGCGGCCGAAACTCGCGGGCCTTGGCGCGGACGTGGTCGTAGTCGAGCAGGCCGGTGGCCGGGTCGGTTCCGTAGCTTGCCTGGTGGAACATCTTGCCAGAGATGTTGGGCCGGAAGCCGTGGGTCAGATGGCCTCCGGCGTCGAGGCTCATGCCCAGCATCCGCTGATTACCCAGGTCGCGGCGCAGTTCTTCCCAATCGCTGTCGGACAAGTCGTTGACGTGACGGGCTTGCGCACGCGCCAGGGCCGGAGCCTCCACCCGTTGGGCGAGCACCGCCCAGAACGCCACGAGGTTGGCGTCGATGCCCGAATGCGGCTGCACGTAGGCGTGGGCTGCGCCGAACAGGGCCGTGGCGTGCTCGGCGGCGATGCGCTCGACGGTGTCGACGTTGCGGCATCCCGCGTAGAAGCGGCGGCCGATGGTGCCTTCGGCGTACTTGTCGCTCAGCCAGTTCCCCATCGCTGCCAGCACGGCGGGCGAGGCGTAGTTCTCGCTGGCGATCAGCTTGAGGCTTTCACGCTGGTCCTGGAGTTCTTGCCGGATCGCTTCGGCGACGCGCGGTTCGACTTTCGTGATGAGGTCCAGCGCGGCGGCGAAGGCGAGCGAGTCGGCGGGCTCAGCAGGCAGGGCCATGATCGTGTCTCCGAGGTATGGGTGAAGAACAGCAGCCAGGCTTTCACACTCCGTGGTCATGGCGCTGCCATGCGGGCAGATCGTCATGACGGCCACGGCTCACTGTCTGACACGACGAACTTTCTTCCCTCGGGTCCGGCGCTCAGCACTGTGGGGAACGCCGCCATCACCGCGTGGAGCTGGGGCAGCTTGCCCTGGCGGTCCACAGCATCCTCATCGGCGTAGACCTCGATCGACACGAACCGGTGCGGGTCGTCGGGGTCTTGCAGGATGTCGAAGTTGATGACTCCGGGGATTCGACGGCTTGCTTCGGCCAACGCGGCGAACATGCGGCGAGCGCGCTCCAGATGGCGAGGGTCAACGGTGACGGCCACGCGGTAAAGGATCATCTGTCCTCCTGCGGCGTGGTCAGTAGCGGGCGCTGGTCGGATTGAGCCCGCCGTGGCCGAGCAGTTCCAGCAACGGCTCGTCCTCGCTCGATCGAGCCTGTTCGAGTAGCCGCTGGTAGGCGGCTGAGGGGAGGCTGGGTTCGAAGTTGAACTCTGGCATGAAGATTGACGACAGTTGCAGAGTGAGCAGGCGGCGCGTGGTCCGCTCGCTGTGGTTGGCGCCGCCGCGGTGCCACATGGCGGCGTTCATCAGCACGACTTGGCCAGGCTGAACCTGGATCATGACCTGGTCGTCGAGGGGGTCGTCGGTGGCCGGCGGCTGGTCGAGACGGTTGTGACTGCCCGGCACCACCAGCAGCGGCCCTGTCTGCTCGTCCGCCGCGTCGAGGTAGATCAGGCAGGTGATCACGGTCGGCGCTGATGCCAGCCGTGACGCTGGTGAGGTGTGGGGCCGATAGTCGGTGTGCCACACGGTCCCATCCCCGGTGCGTGGGTGGGTGACGCGCACGTTCGAGTTACGCAGCACGATCCGAGGGCCGAGCAGACAGCGGACAGTGTCGGCCAGGCCGAAGGACAGCAACGGGATCATGGCGATCTGCGGGTCCTGCTTGTGCGGGTCCCGGACGTACTGGCCGGAGAACTCCGCGTCGTAGGTTCTGTCCTCGGCGGAGGGGAAGTGTTCGGCCACCTGGAGGTCGATCGCATCACGCAGCAGGTCGATCGTGTCGTCGGGCATGCGGTTGGCAGGGACGACTACGCCTTGGTCGACGAACACGTTCTCTTCCTGCGGGGTGAGCATGGTGGTACAGGTGCGTTCGCGGAGCACGACGTCGGCGTTGTGGATGACGAAGTTGATGGTCATGTTCACCTGTCAGTGGGGGCGTGGGGACTTTGCAGCAGGCAGGTGCGCTGCTGTATGTGGTCCGGGAAGGTGCGCGTCTTGAACTCGAACAGCGACCGGATTTCCGAACCGCCAAGGTTCAGCGCTGAGGCGCCGGCGCGGCGCTGCTGAAGATAGATCAGCCACAGGAAGTAGGTGACCAGCCGAGGTTCGCTACGGGCTGCCAGATAGTAGCCGTGGGCGATGCCGGTGATGTCGGCGGTGATCGCGAAGGCGGCCAGCCGATCTCGGCGGGTCAGATAGTGGTAGGTGAGCCCATCGTGGTGGTGGGACGCCAGGCTGGCCGCGACGGCGTCGTTGAACCCGAGCTCGTGCTGATCGTAGTCGTCGGCTCGCGCCGCTTCGGCGTGGATGAGCGTGGTCTCGCCGATGCCGAGCGGTGCGGGCCGGGCGGTGTATTGACAGTGAGGGGCGTGCAGGAACACGGCCTCCCGCAGCGGCTTGTACTTGCGGCCGCCGGGCATCTCGACGGCAGGAGCGGTGACGATCACTTCGGGGTGTGTTTCGTCGTCGGCCGGCGCGTCGGCGTGCCAGGGACTGCTCATCTCCGTCCACCCCTGGTCGCGGAGGTGCTCGGCGACGGCTGGTGAGCAGTATCGGACGACCAGAGGTGGCCCCGCCCGGTCGTTGACCGACTGGGCAGCCGCGTCGAGGAGTCGCATCACGGCTTCAAGAGGGCCGACCGGGCGGATGGCGATTAGCTGTTTCACGTCGTCGCGCCAGGCCAGGCCCATCGCAGCGTTGTCGCG
Organism: Nonomuraea sp. NEAU-A123; assembly: GCF_018603905.1. Classification (GTDB taxonomy): domain Bacteria; phylum Actinomycetota; class Actinomycetes; order Streptosporangiales; family Streptosporangiaceae; genus Nonomuraea. Next base: position 44,607 of record NZ_JAHFZZ010000034.1, on the reverse strand, counting down.
GCTCACGACGTGCCCGCGGCCACGGGCACGCAGCCAGTAGAACAGGCTATGGCTGCCATGCACGTCGGCACCGGCCTGCAGATAGGTCGGCAGGAGGTCCACACGGTTCAGGGTTGCCAGGGTGATCGGGCGTACGTCGGCGCCGAAGCGGTGGCGCAACGCGCGGGACACGGTGGCCAGGTGCGACATGCCTACCTCGCCTTCTTCTGCAGCGTCCACACGTGGGTGAACGCGGAGGGGCTGTAGTGGTCGCGCTCCAGGTCGCGGACACGTTCCACATGCATGCCTGCCGCGGCGGCCAGCTCTTGTAGCTGGTCGGCGTCCACCGCGTACTGGATGTGGGTTTCTGTCCAGCAGGTCGTGTTGGCGGCGTCTCTGCGTTCGACGACGCTGACGCACCGGTCCATCGCGGGTTCGTAGCGGTGATGCCAGTGCACGGTGCCGTCTCTGAGTTCCTGCACCTCGCTGTGGTCGCGCCAGTGGCGGCGCAGCAGGTGAGGAGAGGACAAGTCGGCGATCAGCCAGCCGCCAGGTCGCAGGCAGCGCCAGACCTCGCGCAGGCATTGGCCCAGCACGGGGATGGGCAGGTAGTTGAGGGTGTCGAAGCCGGACAGCATCAGGTCGGCCGACTCCTCGCCCAGCGGCAGAGCCTCGATGGGGGCGAGCAGTGTGCGATCGTAGGCGTTGGTGGCCAGGGCGAGCATCGCCGGGGACCGGTCCACGCCGATGCGTGTGAGCGACGGCATGTGAGTGGCGAGCAGCCGTCCGCCGATACCGGTCCCGGCCCCGAGATCGACGACCACCGCGGACCGGCGCGGCCGGATCTGCGCGGCTTCGGGCAGGACGCCGACGCGCCAGGTGTGTTCGGCCAAGTCGCCGAGCAGCGTGTGGTAGTCGTCGGCCAGCCCGCTGTAGGGCTCGGCTGCGTGCGTGTCATTGCAACGGCGTTCGTGGACGAACGCCGAGATCCCGTTTTTGATCACTTCAGTCTCCGAATGGACGTGCAGGGCCGGGCTCTCCCCAGCGGTGACGCTTTCGGCGGGCGTGGCAGCAGTGCCCGGATCAGCCGCCCTAACCGCCTCCAGACCGGGCGTAGTTCGGCGTTCTCGAGGTTTGGGAGCAGCCCGTAGAAGCCGCCATCGGGCGCGGGAGGGGGGAACATCGCTGGGTCCTAAGCGTGCCGAGAGTTGTCCGGTGTTGGCTGGAGGGCAGGATGAGCTGGTCGGCCGCCATGTCGTGAGCGGCTCTCATGCGTCCACGTCATAAGCCCAGCAGATGCGGACACGGGGGTAGTCCCTGCCGGGGGCGGGATACGGCTCACCGCGGAATTGGACGGGTTGCCCCTTGCGTAGCGGGAAGCCACCCTTGACCTCGCCAACCTTGACAAACCAGCGCGTTCCGTCGTTTTCGGTGATGAATCCGAAATGGGAGCCCGAATCCCAGCGGTTGACGGTGCCGTATCGGAATCCCAGTTCGGGTCGTGCAGTTCCGATGTTGGGGCCGCCGCCAGCTTTTGCGACGAACGGATAGGTGAGTCGATAGTCATTTTGCAGACCGGCGGTGATCAGGTCGGTCCATGTGGGTGTGTGGTCAGCGGCTTGTATCAAGGCAGGCTCGGTGATGAGCTCAACACGGTGGCCTGTGTCGGTGGAGTACCGCTCGTAGATGCTGGGGACGACGACTTGGATTCCGGCCTGATGCAGATGCCAGACGAGCGGAACGAAGTGAGCGTACGGGGCGATGAGAACGACGATGTCCAGCTTGGCGCTGGTCGCGGTGATGTGCGTGACCAGGGCTAGCTTGACGTCGGTGCCTATCTGAGCGTGGGACTTGCCGGCTTTACTGGTGGCGGTCATGGCGGTGTCGTGCCGGACGATCCCCTCCTCCTTAAGGATGCGGTCCCACATCGGTGAGGATCCCCAGGGGGTTCCGACCCATCCGCTGTCGTCCGTTTGCGCGTCTGCCTTCTCAGGAAGGCGGCCCAGAACGTAATGCGTCTCTGCCAGGACGACGCTGGCCAGCGGGTGGTTGTACTGGCGGTGCAGGTGCCAACGCATCAGGTCATGTACGCCGCCGAAATTCAGGCCGGCTTTCCACGGGGAGTGCCCGGCCATGTGCCGCCATAGCTGGGTGAACCAGCCACCGTCGTAGTAGATGCCGAACCGCAGAGGGCGCTGAGGGGAGGTAGTCATCGAGCCTTCAGAGGATAGGAGGGAGAAGGGGCTGGGCTGCTCGGGTGGGTACCGCTGCCGGGTTGCGTCAAGCCGCAGCGTTTACTGCCGGGGGTTATGTGGTCTCACGTGCTTGAGTGGCGGGCCGTGCCGATGGAATGTGGGTGGCCGTGAGACGGCGCGGAGAGGGACGCCGTCTCACGGCCGGTCGCCCCAGCCCAGCTCGGCCGGGGCGGTGCTGTGGGCTTGCGCGGGGGCCCGCAAGCCCACAGCGGGGGAAGGTCGTCGTTCCGGCTCGTGGTCAACGTATCCGGACCGCTCTTGGTCAAGCTGGTCCTGCTCTCCGGGGCGTTGTAGGCGCCAGCCCAGGACGATGAGCATGATGTGGTCCATCCCGAACGTCCTCGTGAATCGGGTGGCCAGAGCGGGGCGGAGGGGGGTCCTGCCCGAGCCTCAGGTATGATCGGCGGGTACGCGCACGCCGCCGCGGCAGGCGCCGACGTCTACCGCAGCGCCTCGTCATCGGTTCGCGCGGAGAGCCACATGGGGTAGAACAACGCCCCATTTGGCAGCCGGAACGGGTCGCCCTGATGCCTCCAACCGAGCCGCCCGTACAGCATCGCGCTACGCAGGCTGCTCGCTTCGAGGTAGACGGCCGCGTCAGGCCGCCGCGTGAGATGGTGGTTCACCAGGGCGCCGCCCAGCCCGTGACACTGGTAGCCCGGATGTACCGCGAGTAGCGCCAGGTAGTAGTGTGGCGCGGCTGGATGATGCTTGGCGAACAGATCGTCCAACACACGGAAGCGGTCAACGTGTTCTCCGGTGGCATCGGCCAGGCGGTCGTCGTAGTCCTCCAGTTGCGGCAGCGGCCCGTCGGTGAGGTCGAACCAGACCGCGACCCCGGCAGGAACGGGGCCAAGGTCGAGCCGCACATCGATGTCATCACCGATGCGGCCATCGTCGATGACATCGATCACGCCCTTCGTCAGGGCGTCCTCCAGGATGAGCCGAAAGTGGCTGGCCATGACTGGGTGGCGGCGGCCTTCGTCGTCCGGGTCCGGCACCAGGTAGCGCGCCGCATCCAGCGAGTTGAAGGCGGTGGCGATCAGGTCGGCGGCCGGCCCAATGTCGCTTACGACGCCCTGGCGGATGATCGGGGGCATGGAAGGTCTCCAGTCTCTAGTTGAGGGGTGTGCTGGGGAGGGCGGCCTTGGCGCCCATCCCGATCCGGGCGTACATATTGGGCTGGAGCCAGCGCAGGAAGACCCCGTACTGGACGCCGAGCGCCGCGACGGTCACATATAGCTGGGGCACGAAGGTGACGAGCCAGTGATCTTGCGGGACGCCGAGCAGGGCCGCGAAGTTGCTCGAGATCAGCCACATGATGGTGGCTAGGGCGCCTGCGGCCATCGCGGCGGGTGTCAGCCTGATGAGGCGTTGCCGGAGATCCTGCCCGTGGGCGTGGCGGGCGAAGTAGTAAATGACGGCGATGGACGTGACGAAGATCAGCAGCAGCACGCCGAATCCACCGGCGGTCCCGACGAAGTAAAACAAGTCCACCAGCGGGTCCAGGCCCGCGACGGCGTAGGTGACGATCACGGCCAGGCCGAGCACGCTCTGCGCGATGGAGCCGACCAGGGGCGCCCCGCTGCGCGGCCGGGTCCGGCCGAAGGCCGCGGGCAGCAGCCGCTCGCGGCCGAGCGCAAACGCATATCGCGCGGTCGCACCATGGAAGGCGACCTTCGCGGCCACCAAACCGGTAACGAACAGCACCTGCACGATGTCGACCATGAGGCTGCTCCAGTGCCCCGCGGCCAGCACGAAGATCGTACGCGCCCCGTCTCTGCGCGCCGTCTCCACGATGGCGCCGGGTCCGATGGCCACCGCCATCGCCCACGCCGACAGGGCATACAGCCCGGCGATGATCGCCACGGTCGCGTACGTGGCCCGAGGCACCGTGCGGCCGGGCTCGCGGCTCTCCTCCGAAAAGGTGGCCGCCGACTCGAACCCGACAAACCCCACGGCGGCGATCATGAGGCTCGGACCCAGCCCGGGACTGGTCAACGCGACGGCGGGAGACAGCATCTCCACCGCCATATCGGCGGCCGGGTGGAACAGATCGGTGACGTCCAGGACGAGGATCGCCGTCACCTCGGCCACGAGCAGGATGGCCAGCACCCGGGAGTTGACGCCAACGCGCATCACCCCCAGGACCGCCACCAGCGCCCAGGCGGCCAGGGCGATCAGCCACCACGGCGGAGAGATACCGAACCAGCGGTACAGCATCGGTGTCAGCGCCGAGCCGACCGCGCCGTACAAGCCCGTCTGCATGCAGTTGTAGGCGATCAACGCCACCCACGCCGCGCCCACGCCTGCCGGTCGGCCGAGCCCCCGGCTGATGTAGGTGTAGAGCGCGCCAGCGCTGGGCATGTGCCGGGCCATCGCCACATAGCCGGTGGAGAACGCCGCCAGCACGACGCCCATGATCAGGAACGCGGCCGGCAAGACCGTGCTCCCCGTGACGGCGTAAGCGGTCGGGACCAAACCGGCCACCACGGTGAGCGGCGCGGCCGCACTCATGGTGAAGAAGATGATCGCGCGGGCGTTGAGCCGGTCGGCGGCTAACGCGCCAGCGATCGGATCATGCCTGCTGGAGTGGCTGGTGGAGGGGGTGGTGCGCATCAGGTCCTCTCTTGAAGAGATCAGCGGTAGGTCAGAACGGAATCGCCGACCACAGCGCGTACGCCGCCGACCAGGTCCTTCAGCGGCTGCGGCATCCGCTCTTTCAGCAGAGCGGTCAGATACGCCGCGGCGGCTGGCCGGTCGGCGGGATCCTCGATCACCACGCGCATCAGGTCGCATGCGTCCACTAGCGCGGCCAAGAGCATGTCCTGCACGGTCATCGGTGCGCGCTCGTCCAAGTCCAGTCGCAGCCGGGTGGACGGCCACATGGCTTTCGTGAACTGGGTGTAGCGAAAGCGCTCACGGCCGAGAAGGGTGGGCTTCTCGCGCGTCAGGAGTCGGGCGGCGATCAGCCGCCCGGTCACATTCTTGACAGCGTTTTTCGCCAGATATTCGAGCCATGTGCGGACGGCGGTGTGTCGCGGCGAGGCCATGATGGAGGCGAGCGCGCCATCGGCCACGTTCTCGTGGACTCGCCGCGTATCGATGACGCGCAGATGCTCGCCTTCGACGGTGAGCCGGTCGCGCAGCACCAGCTCGCCGATCAGGGCGCCCGCTAGACCCAGTGTCGCCCGTGACGGGTGCAGGTAGGGCAGACCCGCGTGCGTGGTGTCCCACATCGTGAAGAACAGGTCATCGGCAAGCAGGAGCGCTGTCCTGCCGCGTGCGCCACCCGTAGCGGGTGGGGTCCAGTCCATGAGGGCGAGCCCTTCCAGTGATCATCGGTGCGGGATGGCGCTGGTTAGGAACTTGTGGGGGAAAGCGGATGGTGCACGAGGGTGGGTGCGTCCGCCTTCCCCATCCGGCGGCCGCGCGGCGCTGAGGGCTCAGGCCGCAGTCAGGGTGTCGGCGACCGGCGTGGGTCTCGCAGCCCAGCCGGGCATCCCGGGGGCGCGAAGTAGGACTTCGATAGGAATGTGAGGCGCCATCCGTGCCCACAGCGTGTCTGGGGCTTCTGCCTCGACGACCAGTCCCCCTTCCTGCCAGAAGCCCAGGTATATGGCGACAAAGCAGCGGTTGCCCAAGCTCCACATCACCAGCCACCAGCCGCCTGCACGTCGCTGGAGTTCCTCGGCGATAGGTATCGCCCATTTGTCGACTTCCGCGTCGATCTCGCTGGCCAGCAGCATGGTTGTCCTCGGGGTTCGCCGGCATGATGTAGGCCGAGGGCCCCTGGGCTTCCACATCACCTGCCGGCGGCCGCCCCACGACTCCTGCAACTGCGCGGCCAGGAATTGGGCCGTCTCGTCGCTCAGACTGGTGTCCGTTTCGGTCGTCATGCCGCGCCCCTTGCGGGGCGCTGGGCGTAATAGCCGAGCCCACCTGGTCGCATTTCCGTCTCCCGCCTGAACGATTCCGCCACCCAAGCGTTGATGAGAGTTACGCTGGGCTCGCTGAAAGCCACGCTAGGCAAGGCGCATGCGTTGAGGTACTGACCCTGAGTACGAGTAGCAACGGCGGTGATCACCACCATGGCTTCCCGCGGGAAGCGAACCCTGACTGATGGTCAGGGTTACGCCGAGCGCTCGTCTGAGGGCCGCATTTCGGGACACACGTTGAAGATCATCCGCCAGTCGGTTGGGCTCACCCAGGAGCGGTTCGCGGAGCGGCTCCGCATCGACGTCACCACAGTGCAGGGGTGGGAGTCGGGGCGTCGGCCGCTGATGGCAATCCCCATGGCGACCTACTTCGCTCTGCGCCAGACCCTCATTCAGCTTGGAGCCCAGCCCCAGCTCGTGCGACAGCTCGATACCGCGCTCGAAGCGGACCAGTTCATCGGGTATGTCCTGAACAGGCCAACCGAGGACGTGGCGGACGAGCACCCGCTGGCCTCCTGGGTGATCAACCGTACGTTCACCGAATTCGCGTCATGGCCTTTGACGGCATGCGCGCCTTCGACGCTCCGCCATCTGGCCGGCGATATGCGACGGCGAGGCCCTGCGGCCGCTTCACCTGCTTTGGAGACCGGTGAACGAGCACACTTCTTCGAGCATTTGAAGATCGCTGCCGAGAGCGCAAAGGATGATCAGCCTCGGAGTGCTCTACTGCGGCGGCAGGCGTACTACGTGGCGAGCTTCGACGACACGCCAGATACGGGTGAATGGCTGGCTAGCATGCAGCGATCCGAGATACGCAGGCTCCGGCGCACCAGTGAATGGACCCCTTCGTGGGCTGTAGTCCGCTCAGGTGCTCACTCGCTGGCAAGGCTGGGTGACCGGGAGGGCCTGCAGGAGTTCATCAGCACGCGACTGTCGGACGAAGTCTGTGAGATGGCCAACCTCAACTACTGGGCCTACTGGCTTGGAGAAGCAGCCGAGCCTCAGGCAACGGACCTGTTCATGATCAATCTTGGCTCCGAAGCCTGGCGGGGTACCAAGCTCTTTCGGCATCTGATGAACAGGCTGGATCCGCTAAACCCCTACATGGAGGTGGTGACCCACACCCTATGGGCGCTGATCATGCTTCGCCCTGGTGTGCTCGACCCCTCGGCAGCGAAGCAAGTGATCGAAAACGCTCGTCAAGCGCTGGATTACCCGGCAGTATCAGACCAGTCCCGGCGTGAGCTTGAGACCGTGGTTTACGCTCTGCGCATGATCGATCGAGGTTGAAGGGGTTCCTACGTGGAGGATCTGGCAGGGCTGACGGGCCTGCTCTACGAGATTGGCCTGCTCAAGCGCTACAAGCGCACAGGCTGGCTCGTCGCTGGTGTCCGTGAACCGGAGAGCATCGCGGAGCATTCGTTCCGCACGGCGATCATCGCAGCAGTCCTCGCCGCGATGGAAGGCGCAGATCCTCAGCGGGCGGCGTTCTTGAGCCTGTTCCACGACACCCAGGAGACGCGAACCACGGATATTCCCTATCTCGGAAAGCGGTACCTCCAGGTGGCGCCCAACGAGCAAGTCACAGCCGACCAGGTCCGCAACGTCCCCAGCGCTGTCGCCGACGTAATCAAAGGGGCAGTGGATGAGTATGAAACCAAGACGAGCCTGGAAGCGGTGTGCGCCCGTGACGCCGACAAGCTCGACTGCCTGATGCAGGCCATCGAGTATCGGGATCAGGGCCATCAGAACATGCAGTCGTGGATCGACACTTCGGTTGCGGCCCTGGCCACCGAGACGGGCAAACGTCTTGCGGAGGAAGTGCAGCGCACGGGGTCTTTGGAGTGGCTGGCGCATGCGCTGAACGGCGGATCCGCGCGGTCGAGCTAGGTGACGAAGTGCTTGGGCGGCCGGGGGAGGCTGCGGAGATCCGGGCGATCGTTGACGCCTGCGAGTAAATCGAGACCTCTAAGATGCGGTCCGAAGGTGGGCGCCACGCGACCCTGTTCACCTGGATGGGGAAGAAGGAAGAGGGCTAATTGGCGGGGCCGGTTTATATGTCGATTGTCAGTTAGCATCCCCAATCCCAGGATCATTTTTCTAGGCGCGCATCAGCCCAAATTGCATAAGTCTTGTTACAGTTGGAATCATAGTCGTCAATTTCAATTGACAATATGAGTCTGACGGTGTCGGAAATCGATACGTCGATCGATGCGGGGGCTCCTGGGTAAACCTTGCGATGGTAGATGGTGCCGCCGTCTGCTATAACGCTGAAATACACTGGAGACGCTCTCTCTGAAGAGTCGTCTATGCCGACTTTTGCCTTGAACTTCTTGTAGCCTTTGCGGATAATGTAGGTTTGCTGGCTCGTCTGAATGATGGAGCAAGTCGACGACCAGAGGGAGTCGGGGTAGGACTTTCCGTCTATATCGCCTTTCGTTATTTCCCACGTGTCCCCCGTTTCTTGGTCGATGGAGACAAGATCTCTTACCATTGTGGGGGGAAGCGCTTGAGAGGTGGCTGGTTTATCCGCCGGACTCTCCGATGGCGAAGGGGTTGATGGCGATAAATATGAGTCCCTATTGCTTGGCTGGGTGCTGTGATTGTTAGTAGATGTGGTCGGTCCTAGGGTGGCTGATCTGCCAGGATTTTCTGCTCCCGACTGAATCTGTGCTCCGCCTAGTGTGGCGGCTCCACCTAATAGTGCGGCGACGATGCCTCCCGCAACGGTTATCCAGGCGGCTTTGATTGCGAGGCTGCTCCCCTTTTCTTGAGGGGGCTGCGGATTACTGCTCACGCGCGCATGCTACCTGGCCGGGATTGGGAGTTTGCGAAAATCTGAAACATGTGCCCAATGGGCGTATTTGCGAGGTTTATTAGTTAAAGTACGATTTGTGGCAAGATGTTGAGCCTTTGAGTCACACGAACGGTTCCTGGCAGATCGCCATGGGCTCTGATAGAGGTTCGTCCCAGCGTTCGGGAATCAGGGCGAAGTTATGGGCAGACGCTGGTCGGTGATGTGGACCCGCTGCGGGTTGACAAGGCGGCGCAGCAGGTGGAGAGGCTGGCCGGTGTCGCCGTAGGTGATACGGGTGATGTCAAGCAGGGGGCTGCCGCGGCTGACCCGGAATTTCGACGCTTCTTTCGGGCTGGCCGAGCGGATGCGGGTGCGCAGCTCCACGACGCCAGATGACCGCTCCACGTCGAACGCGTCGGCTTCGTGCCGCTCCTCGGATACGTACGTCTGGTCGAGGCACACGAGCTGGCCGTCGATGTCGCCGTGTAGTTCCCAAGTGACGACGGGGGAGTCAGGATCGAGATGTAGACCTTGGGCAACTTCCTCGGCCGCAGCCTCGTCGCGGGTCCTGTGCGCCGTCAGGTGGCCGGTGGTTCCGGCCCGGCGGCAGGCGGCGGCCCATGCGGTGGGCTCGTCGCGCCGCTCGATGGCCATGGCGATCTCTATGGTGACGGCCGGCCCTCGGACGATCATGCCCTTGTTGGCGACGCGCCAGATCAGCCCTTCCTCTTTCAGTTCCCGCATGGCGTTGGTGATGACGTGCCTGCTGATGCCGTACTCCCGCATCAGTTCTTCGGTGTGGGGGAGTGGTTCGCCCGCCGGATAGGAGCCGTCGAGGATCTTGGTCCGGAGGTCGGCTAGGACCTCGGGAAACCTCGCGACGGGCACGGGCGGGCTCCTTCGTCGGGCTGTTCGGGCTAGCGTTGATCGTAGTACGAGCGGCGGCAGGGTGCGTCTCACCTGCGGGCTTGACAGTGATCGTTAGGTGATGCACCATGACTAAAGCGATGTTGTTTACTGGTAAACACAGCGTAGCAGGGTGCGAAAAAGCGTCCTCCGCTCCACCGGAAAGCCGCCACTATAAGCCCTTGCGGGCCCACACCCGGAACTCCACTTCCAGGCGGGGCCCTAGATCACCAGGTCTCTCACCCCTCGTGAAAGGAACCGAGACCCGATGTCCAGCCACATCGTGGCATCACGCCGCCACACTGTCACATCCGACCCCGAGCGCCAGGCCGCCGCCCGCCTGCGCGAGCTCGACGAACTCCTGCTCACGTCCAAGGCGCTGTGCCGCCAGCCGGGCACCGACCCCGACGACTGGTTCCCCATCGCGGAGACCGCCGACGCCTACGAAGAGGCGTGCAAGCGCTGCTCGGGCTGCCCCTTCAGCGGGCTGGCCGGCCCGTGCGTCGAGCGGGCAGGGCTCCTGCCGTACGACCCGATCGGCGTCATCGGCGGCACCGACCCCGCGCTGCGCCGCCAGCTCGGCATCGGCACGTACTTCGAGGGCTACGACGGGATGGCAGCGTGACCACGCCCCGCGAGCTGACGCAGGCCGAGAACAACGCCATCAACGCCGTCACCATCGCAGTCGGCGTCCTCGGAGTGATCGGCTTCGTCAACTCCTTCAAGAAGGTCATGGACGCCGCGGCGCCCACCTTCGGAGCGTTGGCGTTCACCGTCCCGCTCGGGATCGACCTCGGCATCCTCGCGTTCTCCGCGCTGGACATCGTGCTGGCCCGCCTGGAGATGAGGATCGTGTGGCTGCGGCTCATCCCGTGGGCGCTGACCGGCGCGACGGTCTACCTGAACGTCGCCACCGAGGAGACCCTGTTCGGTGTCGTGGCCCACGCCACGCTGCCGCTGCTGTGGGTCGTCGCGGTCGAGGTCGGCGCGCACGTCGTCCGCAAGCGGGCCAGATTGTCGAACCCGACGCGCATGGACAAGATCCGCATCTCTCGCTGGATTCTCGCGCCGCTGAAGACGTTCGCTCTGTGGCGGCGGATGGTGCTGTGGGAGATCCGCTCCTACTCGGATGCCCTGGGCCGTGAGCGTGACCGCGTGCTGGCCAAGACGGACCTGCAGGACGAGCACGGCCGGTTGTGGCGGTGGAAGGCGACGCGTCGCGAGCGGGCGCTGTACCAGCTCGGCGAGCTCGCTCCGGTGACGCAGCCGCGCGCGATCGAGGCTGGCACGGGTGTCACTTCCCCGGCTCCCGTGCCAGCCGAGGTGAGCGACGCGACCGGTGACACGACGACTGGCACGACGACTGGCACGGCCAGTGGCACGACGGATGGCACGACGGGCGTGCGCTGGCGTGATGTGCGTGTCACAGGCGATGGCACGAAGAACAGCACCGTGTCACGCGGCAATGGCGTGACACCGACTGTGTCACCGACGCCCGTGTCACCCCCCGTCAAGCCTGCGGCACGCCGCCCGAATGGCACGCGTCAGGGCACGGCCGCGCCACCCACTGACAGAGAGCTTGAGCAGCGCATTACGTGGCTGCACAACCTCGCCAAGGGGAAGCCCGGCATGACCGTGGCGGAGCTGCGTGACGCGGTGCTCGACGAGTACAAGGTGAGCCCCCGCACGGCTTACCGCTACATCGAGAAGGCCGGACTTGGCGAGCGTGACGCGGCTGATGGCACAAGCGGTGGCACGGCTGGTGACACGGGTGACACGCCCGATGACACGGCCGGTGACACGCCCGATGGGGTGACCCGTGACACGACTGACAACGACGTGGCACACGCCACTGACACACCGATTGACGACGGCGAGGGAGCGAACTGATGACGACCAGCCAGACGAACCAGGCGACCGAGTGGTCCTGCTACGTGCCGATGTGGGACGACGCCAACGACGACTTCCACAACGGGTGGCTGACCTACCGGACGGACGACCCGTACTCCGTCCACTTGGAGATCGAGGACTGGCCCGCCCCGGTGCCGACCAGAGAGGCGCGGATCGACTGGGACGCCGTGATCGCCAACCTCATGCGGACGTGACCGACCGTGACCAGTCGTCAGGCGGTGTTCGCCACCGACCAGAGCCGGAGCCCGCCGCCGCGCCGCGACTCGACGCGCGCAGGTGTACGTGCGCGCACGTGCGCGAGAGCGTACCACGGCCCCGCCAGTCGTAACCGACCGTGACGATCGGGAGGAGTCACGTGCCCACCAAGCCGACCCGCCGTAAGGCCCGCAAGGCCCGCTATCACGCCAGCATCGTGGGCGCGCCAACTGCCAAGGAGGCGTTCCACGAGGCCATCCGCTACCTCACGGCCGAACTCGCCGACATGCACAACGTCGACGAGGCCGAGGGCGATCGGCTCTACACGCACTACGCCGCTGAGCTCCGGAGCAGCGGCGACGACGTCAACCGCCAGAGGAGGTGACCATGCGCAGCATCCGCTCCCCGTATCCCGCCGAGCCGCAGCCGAAGGACGAGCAGCCCGACCAGGCCGCCGAGCAGCCCCAGGCCGCCTCCGACGCGGACGAGCAGGTCGCCCCGGTCGTGCCCCTGCGCGAGGACCAGCCCCAGTCGCTCGCCAAGCCTGCCGCGCCGCGACTGGAACAGCTCGTCGAGTTCCTCCAGGGCCCGCTGTCGGACTGGATCGCCCGCGAGCGACCCTCCTACATGCCCTCGCCCATCACGTTCATCCGTGAGCGGTGGTCGCCGCAGTGGCTCCCGAGCGACGCAGGTCTCGTGCTGTGGGCATGGCGGGTGCTGCTCCTGGCCCGCGCGCTGCTCTACACCGCGTTCTACATCCCCGCCATGACGATCTTCCTCCCCGAGCTGACCACAGCCGCGATCATCGCCTACCTCATCCTGCACTTCTTCGCCTGAAAGGACCCCTCACCGTGGACAACCTGCTCGTCGGACTCGGCGGCGTGACCGCCCTTATGCTGGCGTTCGGCATCGTCTTCACCTGGAAGAAGACCGCGCCGAAGTTCACCGCCTGGTGGATGCTCGTAGCCGGGTTCGGCCTGATCGGCACGTTCTTCGAGGCCGTCGTCCGCACGGTCACCGGCCGCCTGCACCCCGTCGTCCCGTCGATCCTGCTGGGCGTCTGCGTGGCCATCTGGCTCGCGGACGTATGGGGCAAGAAGAACGCGGTCGGCCGGGCCACCGCGATCGTCGCTCCCGCCATCCCCACGCTGCTGGTCGTCAGCGCCATCACGATCTTCGGCATCAACACCGCAGACCTTGGCCGCGACGCCAAGAAGGCGTGGCAGGACACCATGACGGCCAACGTCGAGGGAGGCCGCAAATGATCACCATGATCCTGCTGCTGGCCCTGTCCGGAGTCATCACCGCCGCGCTGGTCAAGCGCCCTGACGCCCGAGCCGCCACCATGGGCGGGCTCCGGGCCGGCGCAGCGCAGGCCGACATCGAGTTCCGCAAAGGCTTCACCGCCGCGCGCACCCACTACGACCAGGCCCAGAAGTACCTCACCCGCCCGACCGCGTCCGGCGCCCCGCCGGGGCCGCGCAACCTCCGCTGGTGGACGTCCCTCGCCTTCGGGGTCGTCGGCGGCACCACCGCAGCGGTCGCGGGCGGCACGTACGGACTACTCAAGGTTCTCGGTGGGGCCGTCCGCATCGGTCGCCAAGCCGTCGAGGGTGCCCGCCAGGCATACCGCGACTACCAGGCCACCCGCGAGATCGAAGAAGCCGAGGTGGTCGAAGAGGCCGAGGAGGAAGCGCCAGAGACCGAGGAGAACCCGCCTGAGGAGACGCCCGAGCTGTCTGCCGCCGCCGACGAGAAGCCCGCCAACAAGCCCGTCACCGACCTGACCAGCTACGACAGCACTGAAGGGACCACCGTGAACGCCGAATTCACCAGCTTCGCCCAGCTCAAGCACGACCACGACACCGCCAACACCGACATGATTCAGGTCGCCGCCGCCATCGACGGCCAGATGGCCGGCCTCCTCCAGAAGAACATGGGCCACGGCGCGCTCATCACGGCGCTGATGGCCGCGCACGAGACCGTGAACCAGCTCGCCGCTCAGCACCAGAACATCGCTGACCTCGCCGCCGCCCAATCCAACGTGGCCGAGGCCCACGCGGCAGTCGGCGGCGTAGACAACGTGGCCGACAAGGAGGCGTACGCGGGCGGCTGACCCCGCCGTACGTCCAGCATCATCCACGCGAAAGGAGCTTCCATTGTCCGAGGTCCGCAAGCTGAAGCCGACCGATGATGTCGCCCGTACCGTGCGGCAGGTCGCGTTCCGTCAGCGGTACCGCATGGTGATGGCGGCTCCGTTCGGCTGGTTAATTGCGCTACCGCTTTCAGCGGGACTCCACCTGCTGCCGGTGCACCCGGCCGTGGCCGTCCTCATCGCGGCGGCCACAGTGGTTGTCCCGGTTCGCAAGGCGGTCCAGGGCGGCCGCAACGTCGCCGCCGCGGCGTTCGGCGCAGCCTGGCTCATCTCCACCTCGACGGTCGGCCCCACGGGGCTGGCCGCCGAGGTCGGCGTGGCCGGCTGGCTGACGTTCGCGTTGCTGCACTGGCGGCGCCACCGCCGTCTGCCCCTGCCCGGCCGGAAGGAGACGATCGAGGATGAGCCGCCGTTCACCGTCGAGCAGGTCGAGATCGACCCCGAGGTGGCACGGATCATCGCCCGATTCCACGAGCGTCTTGCCACCAAGGGCAAGGCGCTGGACGGCATGACGCTGACGACGCCGAAGCGGATCGACGCCGGTTACCGCGCGGAGATCCACGCGGTGCCGGGCGAGAAGGAGACCAAAGACATCATGCAGGCGGCCGGAAAGGTCGCCTCCGCGTTCCAGACGACGACGCAGCTTGCCGTGCTGGAGGAGGTGTCGTACGGCGACAACAGCCGGGCGATGTTCACCCTGCTCAAGGGGGACACGCTGGCTGAGGTGCGCCGGTTCGAGGACATCCAGCCCCGCATCGGCAAGGACGGCCGCGCGCACATCGGCTACTTCTACGACCTCGCCCCGGCCCACTGGGCGTTCTTCACCCAGTCCGGTGGCATGCGGCACGGCATCATCGTCGGCGACTCCGAAGCGGGCAAGTCCCGGTCGGTGGAGACGCTGCTCGGCCTGGCCCACCTGTCCGACAAGCTCGCGACGGTGCTGCTCGACCCGCAGGGCGGCTCCATGCCGGACTGGAACGACAACACCCACCGCTGTGCCCTCGGCGAGGACGACTGCGCGGACGAGCTGGGGCTGTGGCACTGGGTGATGCGCCGCCGCGTTCACCACCTCGCGCGGATCCCGTGGATCGACGAGGACGGCGACGAGCGGTGCGGCAAGACGCACCTCGTGCCCGGCGACCCCGATGCCGGTGGCATGACTGGCATCTTCTTCGTCCTGGAGGAGGCGCCCGAGTTGCTGACCCACGACGTGCACGGCAAGAAGGCGGTGGGCCTGCTTGCATCCGGCGCGAAGACCTGGCGCAAGGGCGGCGGCGGGATCGTTCTGGTCGCCCAGGACCCGAACATGACCGAGTTGGGCGGGTCGGTGACGCTGCGGGCGCAGCTCCGTAAGAACGCGTGCGCGCTACGGACGCAGACGCCCGGCGCGGCCTACCAGATGGGGCTCCCGCACGACCCATCGCTGCTCCCGGCGACGTTCAAGAACGGGAAGTTGACGCAGGGCCTGGCCTACCTGTCCGGGATCGACCGGCGGGCCGCCCTGATGCGGTGGCTGTACACCGAGAAGCCGAAGCTCATCGCCCGACAGCCGGCCGCGGGCCGGATCGACGACCTGACGATGGGCTGGATCGAGGAGTTCGTCCAAGCGAAGAAGGACGGGCGCGAGCCGCGCGCTGGCAAGCGCGCGGCTGCGGAGGAGCCGCGTTCGACGCCTGGCGACGTGAAGGCGGCGATTGTCGATGTGCTCGCCGAAGCGGAGGGCCTGGCGCTGGAGCTGGGGGAGCTGCTGCACCTGGTGCTCAAGCGGCGGGTGACGGCCCCGCCGAGCGAGATCCACGCGCAGCTCAAGCGACTCGTGAAGGACGGGCGGGTGTGGCTGGTCGGCAACGACGGGGGAGAGGCTTACGCCTTGCTTGAGGAGATTCTGGAGACCTGATGAAGGCACTGTTCCGGGTCGAGATGGTGGCGGCCTGGCTGGCGGTTGTTTGGGCGGCCGCGCCGCTGGCGCAGGTGGCCAGCGGGGGCTTGGCGGTGACGGTGCCGCTCGTTGTCGTGGTGGTCGGCGCGGCCCTCGAGGATCTGGAGCGGCACGGGGCGGGCGTGGTCGGCATCGTGCTGACGGCCGTCGCGGTGTGGGGGCTGGTGGTCGCTACGTGGGGCGTGATCGGCGGAAGTGCGCTGGTGCTGTCGGCCGCCGTGATTCTCCTCCTCAGTGAGGTCGGGCATTAACAATCGGGAGATAGGGAGCGTCTGACGCGTCTGACGCGTCATATACTCAGGATGGCAACCAGTGCGAAAGCATGACAAATGCGGCTGATGCTCAAGGGTGGCGGCCGACTGGCGGAGGGACAACGGTGGCGGAGAAGCACCTGACTCCAGAGGATCTGGCGGACCGGGTGGGTGTACCCGTCTCGACGGTGTACCAGTGGAACTCTCGTGGCGGTGGACCGCGCTTCATGAGGATCGGCAGGTATGTCCGCTACAAGGTCGTGGATGTGAACGCATGGGAGGAGTCGTTGTATGCGGAGCAAGTCGGCTGATCTGGCTACCTCCACGACCCTGGATCACTGTCTGTGATCTGGGGCCGTGGCGTTTCTGGCAGTCGCTGCCCTTCGTCTGGTTCTGTTCCAGTTCTGCCCGACGGTGGCTAGCGATGACAAACGATGGCAAACGAAGGCAAGAGTCTGCCCAGGTCAACGCAGCTTTCAGGGTATTAGCCGCAGGTGGGTCTTTGGGGCGCCCAAGATCTACACCATCTTCGAGGGGACTTCCGAGATTCAGCGGTTGATCATTGGGCGGGCGGTTACTGGGTTGCCCGTCCGGTGATGGGCGTCGTGGAGTTTCTCCAGGCCGTCCGCCTCGACGGCTCGGCGAACTTCGTCGGCACCGAACGCTTCACCGGCACGCTCACCAGCCGTACGGGGACTTTCCTCCTGCGTCAACGGCGGAACCGTTTAGCCCCCGCTCCCGCGGGCCCATGCGAGGTCCGCAGGAGCGTGCTTCTGATCGCGTCACCTTTGAGACCGAGTGTTCTCCGTTCCAGCAAGCGGATCGCCTCGACGGCGGTCCCGGCTCAGCCATGCCCGTCCCTCCGCCGCGATCCCCTCCAGGACGTGCAGAGTGTGGTGCAGCCCCGCCGCGTCCAAGGTCACCGTGGAGACGCTTCCCGGAGCCTCGCCCTCCTGCAGTTCCTCCGTCGCCGCCTCCAGCATCTGGACGTCGATCTTCTGACCGTCCATGAGGGTGAGCTCGAAGGTGCGTTCGTCGTCGTCCCTGTGTCTCACGCGTACGGAGGCAACCGCTTCGAAGCGGTAGTTCAGTCTGTGGCGGTCGTGGAACGTGGCGTTCGCGAAGTCGAGGGTTACGGCAAGCTGCCGGACACCGTCGTTGGTGAGGACGAAGACGAGGAGGTGATACCTCTTGTACCGCCAGGGACCGCCCCGCACGCGGGCCCTGTCGGCGGAACCTGCGGGCGCTTCGAGGAACGCGTGCGCGATGACGTTCCTCATGGACAGCCGGTAATGCTGCAACGCCTCGTTCAGTAGCATCTGTCGGTCGTGGTCCAGCCACTCGGCCATCTCCCGGTCCTGAGGCCTGTCGGAGAGGCGCTCCTTCCAGCGCGCGAAGGCGATCTCGCTCTCGTCCAGTCGGTTCTGTGCCTCCGCTTTGTCAGCCGTGTACCTGCGGTACTCCAGAGCGATCACCGGCCAGGCACGTATGGCGAGCCAGCTACCGGCGACGATCAGGAGGGTGGTGAGTATGGCGCCGAGCAGATCGATGCCCAGCACCGCGCGTTCGGCCCAGATCTCCGCGGCGACGTAGAGCAGCGCTCCGAGCAGGGCCGCCGCTTTGGTGCGCGGGGGCGTGGCCAGCTCCACCCGGTAGTCCCAGAGCGTGCCGTTCGCCCAGCGGGTTCTGACCTGACTGGCCCGGTCCCGGATGAGCCAGTTGATCGTCTTGGCCGGGGTTCGTTTCTCCCGGTACGCCTCCACGATCTCGTCTCGCAGGCGCTTGCGGATGCCGGCGGTCTGCGCGAACCAGGCATCTCGCTCCATACCGTGCGGTACGTACAGGGCGAAGTAGTGGTCGAATCGATGGTCGACACTCCTGGCAAAGCCTCCAGGAGGCGCGGTCGTCTTGGGAGGCGGCCCCATTGCATGCTCCGCGTCCTTGGCGCGGCGCCGTTGTGAGCGGAAGCGCCATTCGATGCCGTTCCCCGCGGCGAGATAGCCGCCGACGCCTCCGGCCAGGAGCAGGGCGAACAGGGGGATGAGCAGGCCGCCTCGCGCGAGGAGATAGCCGAGGAAGGCCGTGGCCGCGAGCCACAGCAACGTCCCCGTCAACGCCTGCGCCCAGGTACCGACCGCGATCGCGGGAGGATCCGCCTGCCGTACGCGAGGACCGGCAGGCGTGGGCTGAAAGAACTTCCAGACTCGATCCTTGCGGCCGTCGGCCAGTTGGCCCTCACATGCGCGATCGAGGGAACGCATCCACATCTGCTCCTTGAGCTGGCCCTTCAGGACCATCTCCAAGTGGCGCAGTATCAGAGCTCGCTGGATCGGCCTGAGCCTGTCGAACTCCATGATCAGGACGGGGACATCTGTGTCCGGCCCCTCATCGAAGTCGAGCAGCCTGCGGATGACCCGCACACCCTCCGCCCAGGAGTCGTCCTGGGTGAGCGGGAGCCGACGGGCGGAGTCCCGCAGACTGGCGATCTCCTCATCGGGCAGCTCGTCCTGCGTCCGCCCGCTCAGAAGTGCGAGAAGCCAGTAGAAGCAGACCCGGTTGGTGGAGTATCCGGCGACGACGGCATCGTTGATGAGATGCCAGGCGCGCTCTCGCGCACCGCTGTCGAGGAGTCGCATACCCGTCTCGAACTTCTCCTCCGGCGTCGCGTCTGGAGGCGCCATGTAGTTGTTGACGTCGCCGTGAACCACTCCCGCCTGCACACCCACGTGCGAAGATTCGGCAGCGGTATTCCCTCCGCCGGCTTCCTGGGGCGTCATGACGTGCCCTTGGTCAAGGCGATGATGGCCGCCAGCTCGGTAGCCAACTCGGCAACGTCGCTGACCAGGCCCCGCAGCTTCTTGAGCGCCACTTTGACCTTGCTCGCGCTCTCGGGTTCCGCTGACCTCATGGCCTCGTCCGCCACGGCCAGCTCTGCCTTCGCCGCCTCGCAGTCGTCTCCGTCCAGACGGCCGTCGGCCTGGGCGGAATGGAGCATCTCGCGGAATCGCGCGAGCGCTGCAGCCAGGTCTGTCGACGGGCGGCCGTCCGGGCCGTTCCTGACGTCACCGTGTACCACTCCGACTTGCACTCCTACTTGCGCGTTGTCACGGGCGATGTTGTAGGTCACCGGCTGTCTCCCCATCTCTGCTCCCCTCGCCTTCGCCGGTGTCCCGGCCCAGTTGCCGTCCCTGTCCTCAGCGGCGATCTCCTCGGCCAGCGCCGCCGCGAATGCGGCCGCGTTGGCCACGGCGCGCTGTTGCCACAGCGCTCGGTCCGTGACCTCCTTGGTTCCGTCGGCCCTGTCGCTGATTCCACGGATGACGACCACCGGCAAGGCGCCGTTCAGATGGCCGGCCTGCGCTACGCCAGCGCCTTCCATCTCGACGGCGAACGCGTCGTTGTAGTTCTGATTGATCCACCGGGCATGTCCTGAGGTCCTGGAGTTGAGCACCACCTCGCCGGCGGCGATGGCGCCGAAGTGCACGGTGGGCGCCGGACCGCCGTCCGTCCAGGCCCCGGTGCGAGCGATGTGTCGGGCGACCTGGTCTGCCGCGTGCGAGGTTTCCCAACTGCGAGGACGACTCTTGAGTCCGCCGTCCTCGCTCGTCCCACCGTGATAGGCGTATACGCGTGTGGCCACGACCACGTCACCCAGGTTGATGTGGGAATGGAGTGCGCCCGCCACTCCTACGAAGAGCAGCGCCGCCGGGCTGAACTCTGCGATCGCCCGCTCGGCCAGGACCGCAGCCGACTGGTTGCCCGTGCCCACGTGCGCCAGAGCCAGGGTGCAACGGCCATCCCTGAGGGCGCCGACCTCGAATCGCGTGCCGTGCCGATGGCGATGCACGTCCGGTTCAACGAGTAGTTCCCGGATCGCTTGGTACTCGAGATCCAGCGCGGTCAGTATCACCACGTGGTGTCTGTTCACTCTTCAGCTCCTCTGCGCTCGATGTTTCACCGGGTCGAACCATGGGCGGGGAGAGAATCGTGCGCGGGCCCGCTTTGAACAGTCGGGCCGGCCTGCCGGTAGCCGCCTTGCGAGCCGCCCCAGCCGGGACAATGAAGCCCTCCACCTTCTGGACTTTGCGATAGAAGTTCCGAGGGTCCAGGGACATCCCCCAAACCGCCTCGTACACGTCCTGCAGCTGCGTGATGGTGAAGGTCGGTCCGCAGAACGCCGTCGCGAGGGCAGAGCGTTCAAGCTTGACGCGGGCGCATTCCACGCCGTCCTTGACGATCTTCTGGTGGTCGAAGGCAAGGCTGGTGTCACCAGAGAGCACTCGGTCGACGGAGTGCCATTCCGCGTCGGACGCATCCGTGCCAGCGGCGGGTTCCGGCAGGCTGGGCGCGATGGCCAAATAGGCCACGGACACCACCCGGCCGCGAGGGTCCCGGGCCGGGTCCCCGTAGACACCGAGTTGCTCCAGGCGGAGGGTCGTGACATCGAGGCGGGTCTCCTCCTCGAGCTCTCGCCGAGCGGCTGCGGCGAGGTCCTCCTCCACGTGCCGCAGAAACCCACCGGGCAGCGCGAGCATGCCCTTGTAGGGGTCGATCCCGCGCTCGACGAGCAGCACGCTCAGGCGTATCCCGCGCAAGGTCAAGATCACCAGATCAACGGCAAGCAAGACGGACGGTGGTACCCACAAGGTGTCGGACATGTGCTGGAGCTTAGCTTTTTGTCAGACTGACAAGAAGTAGCGGAATGGTGATGGTGGCGACCCGGATATCGCCGCCTTGGCGGGGACCACGCTCGGCCGCGCCGTCACTGGCTCACCCGTTCGTTGAACGCGTCGTCATAGCGCTCTGATGACGGCCGGTCCCGTATCGGGACCGGCCTTTCGTCGTGTGCTCGGACCGCCGACCGGCGCGGCATGGCGGCGGGCCGGTTCCTGGGTGGGGCTGGCCGCCGTCGGGCTAATCGGAAACCCTGTCGGAAGTCATCGCAAACAGTCTTGACATCCGCATTTCGCGCCCTCAATCTGTTGCGTATAGCGCTAGACGTTGCTCGTTGTGAAACCGGGGTGTGACAATGATCCCAGTGTGCCCTCTCGCGTCACTGCCGCGAGGTGAGGCCCTCCGTCTCGATGTTGTCGATCCGCCCATCGCGGTCTTCCACACCGACGAGGGCGACATCCTGGCGATCGACGACACGTGCACCCATCAAGATGCCTCGCTGGCCGACGGCTGGCTGGAGGGCTGCGAGATCGAGTGCCCGCTGCACGCCTCCCGGTTCAACCTGCGCACCGGCGAGGTGGACGCCCCTCCCGCGAAGCGGCCGGTCCGCGTCCACCAGGTCGTCGTCGAGAACGACGTCATCCACGTCGTGCCGTCGGACGCGCCGCCCAACCTGCCGCCGGGCGTCACCCTGAAAGGGCAGGCGTGAAGACGGTCTGCGTGGTCGGCGCCTCGCTGGCCGGGCTGCTGACGGCGCGGGCCCTGCGCAGCCAGGGCTACGGGGGGCGGCTCGTCGTCGTCGGCGCCGAGGAGCACCGGCCCTACGACCGGCCACCCCTGTCCAAGGACTTCCTCAAGGGCGTGATCGGCGAGTCCGACCTGGCGCTGGAGGGCGGCGGTGAGCAGCAGGACATCGACTGGCGGCTGGGCGTGGCCGCCACCGGCCTGGACGCGACCGCCCGCCGGATCACGCTGAGCGACGGCACGTCGCTCGTGGCGGACGGCATCGTGATCGCCACCGGCGCGGCCGCGCGCACGCTGCCGGGGACGGAGGCGTTGCGCGGGGTGCACACGCTGCGCACCCTCGACGACGCTCGCGCGCTGCGCGCCGACCTGGCGACCGCCAGGAGGCTGGTGGTGATCGGCGGCGGCTTCATCGGCGCCGAGGTCGCCGCCACCGCCCGCGAACTCGGCCTCGACGTGACCCTCGTCGAATCGGGGGAGGCGCCGCTGGCCGCCGTCGTCGGCCCCACGATGGGGCGCGTCATCGCCGACCTGCACGAGCGGCGCGGCGTCCGGCTGGTACGCCACGCCTACGTCACCGAGGTGACCGGAACGGACCGGGCCGACGGCGTACGGCTGGCCGACGGCACGCACCTGCCCGCCGATGTCGTGGTCGTCGGGATCGGCGCGGTGCCCAGCACCGGCTGGCTCCACGGGAGCGGTGTCGAACTGGGCGACGGGGTGCTCTGCGACGAGGGCGGCGGCACCTCCGCGCCGGGCATCGTCGCGGTCGGCGACTGCGCGGCCTGGTACGACCCGGTGCGGGGCAGGCACCACCGGGTCGAACACTGGACCGGCGCCCGCCAGCGGGCCGCCGTCGCGGCGGCAACGCTGCTGTCCGCCGGCACCGCCCGCCCCGAGCCCGCGCGCCCGGCCTACTTCTGGTCCGACCAGTTCGACGTGAAGATCCAGTTCATCGGGCACGCCGGCGACGCGGACACGGTGACCGTGGAGGAGGGCGACCCGGCCGACCACAGCTTCCTCGCCGCCTACCGGCAGGGGGACCGGCTCGTGGCGGTGCTGGGTGTCAACCAGGTCCGGCTGTTCACCCGCTGGCGCCGCCATTTGGAGACCGCGCCGGTCCAGACCGGCTGAAACAGGAGTGAATCATGGCTCATGAAGTACGCGGCGTGGTCGCGATGGGCAAGGGCAAGCCGGTCAGCCTGGAGACGATCATCGTGCCGGACCCAGGTCCCGGCGAGGCGCTGGTCAAGGTGCAGGCCTGCGGCGTCTGCCACACCGACCTGCACTACCGCGAGGGCGGCATCAACGACGACTTCCCGTTCCTGCTCGGCCACGAGGCCGCCGGAGTGGTCGAGGCCGTCGGCCCCGATGTCAGCGACGTGGCGCCCGGCGATTTCGTGATCCTCAACTGGCGGGCGGTGTGCGGGTCCTGCCGGTCCTGCCTGAGGGGCCGCCCGCAGTACTGCTTCGCCACCCACAACGCCACCCAGAAGATGACGCTGGCGGACGGCACGCCGCTCAGCCCCGCGCTCGGCATCGGCGCGTTCACCGAGAAGACGCTGGTGGCCGCGGGGCAGTGCACCAAGGTCGACCCGGCCGCCTCCCCGGCCGCCGCCGGGCTGCTCGGCTGCGGCGTGATGGCCGGGCTGGGCGCCGCCGTGAACACCGGCGCGGTCAGCCGCGGCGACTCGGTCGCGGTCATCGGCTGCGGCGGCGTCGGCAACGCGGCGATCGCCGGAGCGCGGCTGGCCGGCGCCACGACGATCATCGCCGTCGACGTGGACGACAGGAAGCTCGACTGGGCGCGTGGCATCGGCGCGACCCACACCGTGAACGCCGGGCAGGCCGACCCGGTCGAGCGGATCAGGGAGCTCACCGGCGGCTTCGGCGCCGACGTCGTGATCGACGCCGTGGGCCGGCCGGAGACGTTCAAGCAGGCGTTCTACGCCCGGGACCTGGCCGGGACCGCCGTCCTCGTGGGCGTGCCCACCCCGGAGATGACGCTGGAGCTGCCGCTGCTCGACGTCTTCGGCCGCGGCGGCGCGCTGAAGTCGAGCTGGTACGGCGACTGCCTGCCGAGCCGCGACTTCCCCATGCTGGTCTCCCTCTATCTGCAGGGCCGCTTCGACCTCGACGCGTTCGTCACCGAGACCATCGGGTTGGGCGACGTCGAGGACGCCTTCGCCAAGATGCACCACGGCGCGGTGCTCCGCTCTGTGGTGGTGCTGTGATGCGGATCGATCCGCCGAGGACACTGACCCGGCCCGTTACATAGAGGAGTAGTCCCGTGACCACTTCAACCACCTCCAGCGTGATCCCCACCCTCCCGGGCCGCTTCTACACCGATCCGGAGATCTTCGCGCTGGAGCAGCGGAACATCTTCGAGACGATGTGGTTCTGCGCGGTGCGCTCGTCCGACCTGCCCAAACCGGGTGCCTTCAAGACGGTGCAGGTCGGCACCGAGAGCATGCTCATCAGCCGGGCACGCGACGGGTCGGTCCGCGCCTTCTTCAACGTCTGCCGCCACCGTGGCGCCACCTTGTGCACGGAGGAGTCGGGCGAGGTCAAGCGGGCCTTCCAGTGCGCGTATCACGCGTGGACCTACGACCTCGACGGCAAGCTGATCGCGGCGCCCAACCTGACCAAGATGGCCGACCTGGACCGGGTGCGGTACGGGCTGGTCAAGGCGCACGTGCGCGAGTGGCTCGGCTACGTGTGGGTGTGCCTGGCCGACGAGCCGCCGCCGTTCGAGCGGGACGTGCAGGGGGCGGTGGCCGAGCGGCTGGGCGCGCTGGACCTGATCGACAACTACGACGTGGCCGGATTGTCGGTGGGCCGGCGGATCGTCTACGACGTCAAGGCCAACTGGAAGCTCATCGTCGAGAACTTCATGGAGTGCTACCACTGCGCCACGATCCACCCCGAGCTGACCGAGGTGCTGCCCGAGTTCGCCGATGGGTTCGCCGCCCAGTACTTCGTCGGCCACGGCGCGGAGTTCGGCGAGCGGATCGAGGGCTTCACCGTCGACGGCTCGGCCGGGCTCAGCCGCATCCCCGGCGTGACCGAGGACCAGGACCGGCGCTACTACGCCATCACCATCAAGCCGCAGGTCTTCATCAACCTGGTGCCCGATCACGTGATCCTGCACCGCATGTTCCCGCTCGCGGTCGATCGCACGGTGGTCGAATGCGACTGGCTCTACCTGCCCGACGTGGTGGCCGCGGGCAAGGACCTGGACAAGTCGGTCGAGCTCTTCCACCGCGTCAACGAGCAGGACTTCGACGCCTGCGAGCGCTGCCAGCCCGCCATGAGCTCACGTACGTACCGCGAGGGCGGCGTGCTGGTGCCCAGCGAGCACCACATCGGCGCCTTCCACGAGTGGGTCCAGGACCGGATCGGCTGATGGTGACGGGCGAGAACGAAGACGAGGGGCTGAGGGTCGGCCCGCCCAAGGAGTGGGCGGGCGGGCTGCCCGCCGTGGGGCACGCGCTGGAGATCGCCCATCGCGAGATGGGCGTCGCGCGCACCGCGCGCACGCTGCTGCGGGTGAACCAGAAGGACGGCTTCGACTGTCCCGGCTGCGCCTGGCCCGAGGGCGAGCACCGCAGCCCCGCCGAGTTCTGCGAGAACGGCGCGAAGGCCGTCGCCGAGGAGGCCACCACGCGCCGGGTCGGGCGGGAGTTCTTCGCCGCGCACCCGGTGGCGGACCTGGCCGTCCGCAGTGACCACTGGCTCGGCAAGCAGGGCCGGCTGACCGAGCCGATGCACAAGCCGCCCGGCGCGGAGCACTACCAGCCGATCACCTGGTCGCGGGCGTTCGAGATCATCGCCAGGGAGTTGCGCGCCCTCGACAGCCCCGACGAGGCCGTCTTCTACACCTCCGGCCGCACCTCCAACGAGGCGGCCTTCGCCTACCAGCTCCTCGTGCGCAGGTTCGGCACCAACAACCTGCCCGACTGCTCCAACATGTGCCACGAGTCCAGCGGCTCGGCCCTGACCGAGACGCTGGGAATCGGCAAGGGCACGGTGTCGCTGGAGGACCTGCACCGGGCCGAGCTCATCTTCGTGGTGGGCCAGAACCCCGGCACCAACCACCCCCGCATGCTCACCGCGCTGGAGCGGGCCAAGCGCGGCGGGGCGCGGATCATCGCGGTCAACCCGCTGCCCGAGGCGGGCCTGCTGCGCTTCAAGAACCCGCAGCGCCCCTCCGGGGCGGGCCGCGGCACCGCGCTGGCCGACCGGTTCCTGCAGATCCGGCTCAACGGTGACATGGCGCTGTTCCAGGCGCTGTCCCTGCTGCTCCTCGACAGTGCCGACCGGGCCTTCATCGACGAGCACACGTACGGGTTCGAGGCGTGGGAGAAGCACCTGCGCGCGCTCGACTGGGAGAGGGTCCTCGAGGCGACGGGCCTGACCCGGGCGGAGCTGGAGGAGACGGCGCGCGAGGTCCGTACGGCCCGCTCGGTCGTCGTCTGCTGGGCCATGGGCCTCACCCAGCACCGCAACTCCGTGGCGACGATCAGGGAGGTGGTCAACTTCCTGCTGCTGCGCGGCAACGTCGGCCGGAGCGGGGCGGGCGTGTGCCCGGTGCGCGGCCACTCCAACGTGCAGGGCGACCGGACGATGGGCATCTACGAGAAGCCGTCCGCGGCCTTTCTCGACGCGCTGCGCGCGGAGTTCGGTTTCGAACCGCCCCGCCGCCACGGCCTCGACACGGTCGACGCGATCCGTGCCATGCGTGACGGGACGGCCAAGGTCTTCTTCGGCATGGGCGGCAACTTCGTCCGGGCCACGCCCGACAGTGACGTGACGGAGGCCGCGCTGCGCCGTACCAGGCTGACCGTGCAGGTGTCCACCAAGCTCAACCGCTCCCACGCGGTCTGCGGCGAGGAGGCGCTGATCCTGCCGGTGCTCGGGCGCACCGAGCGCGATCCCGGCGGCTACGTGACCGTCGAGGACTCGATGGGGCTCGTCCACGCCTCCCGGGGCAGGCTCAAGCCCGGCTCCCCGGACCTGCTGCCGGAGGTGGCCGTGGTCAGCCGGCTGGCACGCGCGCTCTTCGCCGACGACCCGCACGTGCCGTGGGCGGAGTTCGAGCGCGACTACGGTGCGATCAGGGACCGCATCGCGCGGGTCGTCCCCGGCTTCGAGGACTTCAACGCGCGGGCGCCCGCCGGGTTCGCGCTGCCCAACGCGCCGAGGGACGAGCGCCGCTTCCCCACCGCGACGGGGAAGGCCAACTTCACCGTCAACGAGCTGGAGGTGCTGCGGGTGCCGCCCGGCCGGCTGCTGCTGCAGACCGTCCGCAGCCACGACCAGTACAACACCACGATCTACGGGCTCGACGACCGCTACCGCGGGGTCAAGGCGGGCCGCCGGGTGATCTTCGTACACCCGGACGACCTGGCCGAGCGCGAGCTGGCCGACGGCGACCTGGTGGACCTGGTCAGCGAGTGGCCCGACGGCGAACGTACGGCCAGGGGGTTCAGGGCGATCGCCTACCCCACGGCCCGAGGCTGCTGCGCGGCCTACTTCCCGGAGACGAACGTGCTGGTGCCGCTCGACTCGGTGGCCGAGACGTCCAACACCCCGACCTCGAAGAGCGTGGTGATCCGGCTGCTCAGGGCCGGTCCGCGTAGCCCAGCCGGCGGCTGATCTCGTCGGCTCCGCTGACGAGGTCGGGGGCGAGTTCGTGGATGCGCTCGACGGTGAAGCGGTAGGCCGGCCCCGAGACGCTGATCGCGGCCACGACCTCGCCGTGATAGGAGCGGATGGGCGCGGCCATGGCGTTCAGCCCCTCTTCGAGCTCCTCCAGGCAGTAGGCGTAGCCCGTCTGCCGCGTCTGCGCGAGCTGCAGCTCCAGCGCGTCGGCGTCGACCATCGTCTTGGGCGTGAAGCTCTCCAGCTCGCCGTCCGACAGCAGCCGGGCGCGTTCGCCGTCGTCCAGGTAGGCGAGCAGCACCTTGCCGCTGGAGGTGGCGTGCAGCGGGGTGATCTGGCCGACCCAGTTGTAGGTGGTGATCGCCGAGGGGCCGCGCACCTGGTCGAGGTTGACCGCGTGGGCGGAGCGGAGCACGGCGATGTTCACCGTCTCGCCGATCTCCGCGGCCAGCCGGTGGCAGATCGGCCGGGCGCGGCCGGTGATGTCCATCTGCGTGCTGACCCCGCCGGCCAGCCGGATGATGCCGAAGCCCAGACGGTACTTGCCGCGGTCCTCGGCCTGCTCCACCAGACCGCGGGCCTCGAGCGCGCCGAGCAGCCGGAAGGCCGTCGACTTGTGCACGTCGATCTCGGCGGCTACCTCGCTCACGCCGGCCTCGCCGCGCTGGGAGAGGATCTCCAGCACGCTGATCGCTCTGTCGACTGACTGTACGCCTCCACTGCCCGAATCGTTGCTCATAGCGAAACTGTAAGTGCTCCAGGGAACTCCGTCGATCCGCAATGCCAAAAGATCTTTTGTTGCGGCTAGTGAAACGCGGTGCGTATAGCGCTACGATTTGGTGAAACGTGTGATGAGACGAGGCACCTATGACGCCACTGCAATACGACTTCGTCATCGTCGGGGGCGGCTCGGCGGGGTGCGCCCTGGCCAACAGGCTCTCCGCGGACCCCGCCACGCAGGTTCTGGTCCTGGAGGCCGGCCGTTCGGACTATCCGTGGGACGTGTTCATCCACATGCCCGCGGCCCTGCCCTTTCCCATCGGCAACCGTTTCTACGACTGGCGGTACGAGTCCGAGCCCGAGCCGTACATGCATGGCCGGCGGATCTATCACGCCCGCGGGAAGGTGCTCGGCGGCTCCAGCAGCATCAACGGCATGATCTTCCAGCGCGGCAACCCCCTCGACTACGAGCGCTGGGGCGCCGATCCGGGCATGAAGAGCTGGGACTACGCGCACTGCCTGCCGTACTTCAAGCGGATGGAGAACTGCCTGGCCGACCCCGGCACCCCCTTCCGCGGCCACGACGGGCCGCTGGCGCTGGAGCGCGGGCCCGCGAGCAGCCCCCTGTTCGGGGCGTTCTTCGAGGCCGTCCAGCAGGCCGGCTACCCGCTCACGGACGACGTCAACGGCTACCGCCAGGAGGGCTTCGCCCGCTTCGACCGCAACATCCGGCGGGGCCGCCGGCTCAGCGCCGCGCGGGCGTACCTGCACCCTGTGCTGAAGCGCCCGAACCTTACGGTCAAGACCCGCGCGTTCGTGACGAGGATCCTCTTCGAGGGCACACGGGCGGTCGGCGTGGAGTACGACGGCGGCACCGTACGCGCCAAGGAGGTCATCCTCTCCGGCGGCGCGATCAACTCGCCCCAGTTGCTGCAGCTCTCCGGCGTCGGCAACGCGGGGGAGCTGGCCGCCCTCGGCGTCGACGTGGTGCACGACCTGCCGGGCGTCGGCGAGAACCTGCAGGACCACCTTGAGGTCTACATCCAGCACGGCTGCGCCAAGCCGGTCACCATGCAGCCGAACCTGCAGAAGTGGCGCCATCCCTGGATCGGCGCGCAGTGGCTGTTCGCGCGCAGGGGGCCGGGGGCGACCAACCACTTCGAGGCGGGCGGCTTCGTACGCGGCAACGACGACGTCGACTACCCCAACCTGATGTTCCACTTCCTGCCCATCGCCGTGCGCTACGACGGCTCGGCGCCGGCGGGCGGGCACGGCTACCAGGTGCACGTCGGGCCGATGTACTCCGACGCCCGCGGTTCGGTCAAGATCAAGAATGCCGACCCGCGGCAGCACCCCGCCCTGCGCTTCAACTACCTGTCCACCGAGCAGGACCGGCGGGAGTGGGTGGAGGCCATCAGGGTGACCCGCGCCATCCTCGGCGCGCCCGCCCTGGCCGAGTTCAGCACCGGAGAGCTGTCACCCGGGCCGTCCGTAGAGACCGACGAGGAGATCCTGGACTGGGTCGCCAAGGACGGGGAGACGGCTCTGCACCCCTCGTGCACGGCCCGGATGGGCACCGACGAGCTGTCGGTGGTCGACCCGGAGACCATGCGCGTACACGGCCTGGACGGGCTGCGCGTGGTGGACGCCTCGGCCATGCCCTACGTGACCAACGGCAACATCTACGCGCCGGTCATGATGCTGGCGGAGAAGGCGGCCGACCTGATCCTCGGCAACACCCCGCTCGCGCCCGAGACGACCGAGTTCTACCGGCACCGCGCGTGAGGAGCCGCGCCACCGGCAAGTGAAAAGAGGCGGTGGGGGCCGCCGCACGCCCCCACCGCCTCCAGCCGAGTCTTCAGCGGAAGACCACCGTGCGGTCGCCGTTGAGCAGCACCCGCTGCTCGCTGTGCCACTTCACGGCCCGGGCGAGCACCTGGGCCTCGACGTCCCGGCCCGCCGCGATCAGGTCCTCGGGGTCCAGCTCGTGGTCCACCCTGGCCACGTCCTGCTCGATGATCGGCCCCTCGTCGAGGTCGGCCGTGACGTAGTGCGCGGTCGCGCCGATGAGCTTCACCCCGCGCTCGTGCGCCTGGTGGTACGGCTTGGCGCCCTTGAACCCCGGCAGGAACGAGTGGTGGATGTTGATGGCCCGGCCCTCGAGCCGCTTGCACATGTCGTCCGACAGGACCTGCATGTAGCGGGCGAGCACCACCAGGTCCGCCTCGTACTCCGCCACCAGCTCCAGCACCCTGGCCTCGGCCTCGGCCTTGCTCTGGGGCGTGACCGGCACGTGGTGGAAGGGCACGCCGTAGGAGGCGGCCAGCGGTTCGAGGTCGGGGTGGTTGGAGACGATCGCGGGGATGTCGATGTTCAGCCCGCCCACCTGACGACGGAAGAGCAGGTCGTTCACGCAGTGACCGAACTTCGACACCATGATGAGCGACCTGGTGGGGGTCGCGGCGTCCTTGAGCTGCCAGGTCATCTGGAAGGACTCGGCGACGTAGGTGAAGCCGGCGCGCAGCTCCTCGAGCCCGTGCTGGGCCGCGAAGTGCACGCGCATGAAGAAGCCGCCGCCTTGGCGGTCGTTGAACTGCTTGCTCTGCAGCATGTTGCCGCCGTGCTGCACCAGGAAGCTGGTCACGGCGTACACGATGCCTGGTTTGTCGGAGCAGGAGACCGTGAGGATGAACTCGCGTCCAGGATCGGGCCGGGGAGACATCACACCTCCTAGTGTTGCGTATGGCGCAAAGCGGCGTTGTATGCGCAACAGGGTGTATGCCTGGATGCCGTCCAGTCAAGAGGGCGAAGCATGGAGCTGCGGAATCACCGGGCAAGGATTCCGGCTGTGATGTCGGCCACCTCTTGACTTATTCGAGCAAGCCCGTCAATGCTGTTCCCCACTAAGCATTGTCTTGCGCGATACGCAACGATCAGGGGTGTGCCGATGATCGATCTCTACATCGGCGGCACGTGGACCGAGCCGGCCGACGGTGGACGACGCGACATCCGCTGCCCTGCCGACGGCAGCCTCGTCACCACGGTCGCCGAAGCCACCGCGGCCGACACGGTGGCCGCGATCCTGGCCGCCCGGCGCGCCTTCGACCTGGGCGACTGGCCCGGCACGCCGGCGCGCGAGCGCGGCGCGCTGCTGTACAGGGTGGCCGATCTGCTGGAGCGGGACAAAGCGGCCTTC
The DNA here is from genome assembly GCF_018603905.1 of Nonomuraea sp. NEAU-A123. Lineage (GTDB taxonomy): Bacteria > Actinomycetota > Actinomycetes > Streptosporangiales > Streptosporangiaceae > Nonomuraea. The sequence goes on along the minus strand of NZ_JAHFZZ010000034.1, from coordinate 13,283 downwards.
GCCCACGCGGAGTCGTCCGAGACCGGCAAGCGGCTCGTCGAGAGCGAGTACGACGTCGACGACTCCGTGGCCAGCCTGCGCTACTTCGCCGGCGTCGCCGGCACCGACGCCGGGCGGGTGATCGACACCGGCCGGGACGACGCGATCAGCCGGGTCGTCTACGAGCCGGTCGGCGTGTGCGGCCTGATCACGCCGTGGAACTACCCCTTGCTGCAGGCGACGTGGAAGGTGGCGCCCGCGCTCGCCGCGGGCAACACCTTCGTGCTCAAGCCGAGCGAGCTGACCCCGAGCACCGCGATCCTGCTGATCCGCGCGCTGGAGGAGGCGGGCCTGCCCGCGGGCGTCGCCAACCTCGTGCTCGGCGCCGGACCGGCCGCGGGCGCGCCGCTCGCCGAGCACCCCGACGTGGACCTGGTCTCCTTCACCGGCGGCGCGGCCACCGGGCGGCGGATCATGGCCGCGGCGGCCGCCACGGTCAAGCGGGTCGCGCTGGAGCTCGGCGGCAAGAACCCCAACATCGTCTTCGCCGACGCCGACTTCGACACGGCGGTGGACTTCGCGCTCACGGCCGTCTTCCTGCACTCCGGGCAGGTGTGCTCGGCCGGTGCCCGGCTCCTGGTGGAGGACTCGCTGCACGACTCGTTCGTGGACGAGGTCGTACGGCGTGCCGAGCTGATCCGCCTCGGCGGCCCCTTCGACCCGGCGGCCCAGACCGGCCCGCTCATCTCCGCCGCGCACCTGGCCAAGGTGGAGGAGTACGTGGCGGCCGGGCTCGCCGAGGGCGCCGTGCTGCGCTGCGGTGGCCACCGGCCGGCCGGTGAGGGCTTCTACTACCGGCCGACCGTGCTCGACGCGTGCAAGCAGGGCATGCGGGTGGTGCGCGAGGAGTCGTTCGGCCCCGTGCTGACCGTGGAGCGCTTCACCACCGAGGACGAGGCCGTCAGCCTCGCCAACGACACCGAGTACGGCCTGGCGGGCGCCGTGTGGACCCAGGACGCCGGCAAGGCGCAGCGGGTCGCGGGACGGCTGCGGCACGGCACGGTGTGGATCAACGACTACCACCCCTACGTCCCGCAGGCCGAATGGGGTGGCTTCAAACAGTCGGGTATCGGCCGCGAGCTCGGACCGACCGGCCTGGACGAATATCGCGAGATCAAACATGTATGGCAGAACACCCGCCCGCGACCCCAGCGGTGGTTCCCAGCGAACTGACGCTCCGACGACCAAGAGGTGGTCATGACTGTGCCGTCAGTGGCCGAACGTAGTGCCCCCGACATCGACGCCCCTCCCATCCTCGCCGTGCGCGGCCTGTGGAAGGTGTTCGGCCCCAAGGCCGAGAGCGTCGTCGGCAGCACGCTCACCCGCGACGAGCTCAAGCAGCAGAATGGCTGCGTCGCCGCCGTCCGCGACGTGTCCTTCGAGGTGCGGCGGGGCGAGGTGTTCGTCGTCATGGGCCTGTCCGGCTCGGGCAAGTCCACCCTGGTCCGCTGCCTGACCCGGCTGATCGAACCCACGGCGGGCGAGATCCTGCTGGACGGCGAGGACGTGCGCAAGGCCGACGACCGCAGCCTGCGCGAGCTGCGCAGGCACCGCATGGCCATGGTCTTCCAGCACTTCGGGCTGCTGCCGCACCGGTGCGTCCTCCACAACGTCGCCTTCGGGCTGGAGATCCGCGGGGTCTCCAAGCGGGAGCGCTATGCGCGGGCCCGCGAGGTGATCGAGCTCGTCGGTCTCAACGGCTTCGAGAACTCCTACCCCGACCAGCTCTCCGGCGGCATGCAGCAGCGGGTGGGCCTGGCGCGGGCGCTCGCGGCCGACCCCGAGGTGCTCCTGTTCGACGAGCCGTTCTCCGCGCTGGACCCGCTGATCCGGCGCGAGATGCAGAACGAGGTCATCCGGCTGCACCACGAGGTCGGCAAGACCATGGTCTTCATCACCCACGATCTCAGCGAGGCGCTCAAGCTGGGCGACCGGATCCTCATCATGCGCGACGGCGAGCTCGTCCAGGTGGGCACGCCCGACCAGGTGGTGGGCGCGCCGGCCGACGACTACGTCAGGGACTTCGTCAGTGACATCCCCCGCTCGGACGTGCTGACGCTCCGCTGGATCATGCGCCCGGCCCAGCCCGGCGACCCGCTCGACGGCCCCACGCTCGGCCCCGACGTGGTCATCAGGGACGCCGTGCACGCCGTGCTCTCGGCCGAGCGGCCGGTGCGCGTGATGGACGGGGAGACGCTGCTCGGCGTGGTCACCAGCGCGGAGATTCTCGAAGTGATCGCCGGAGGGCCGCAGGCATGACCGGACGCGGTGAGGTCGTCCAGAGCCGCGGCACCGTGGCCATGAAACCGGCGAAGGAGAGTCAGGCGAAGGAGGGCAGGGTGTCCGCGGTGGCGGCGCGGGTGGCCGCCCGGCTGCCGGCCCGCGGCTACCTGGTCGTGGCCACGCTCGCGGTGTGGGTGCTGGGCTGGGCGCTGCTGCGCGGGCGGGACACGCTGGCGCTCGGCGGCGCGGAGCTGACCCCGCTGCACGGCGGGCTGAACACCGGCATGGACGCCATCGACGACAGCCGCAACAGCAACCCGTTCTTCCTCTACTTCATCAACTACATCCGGCTCTTCATCGACGAGGCCGTGCGGTTCGTCCAGGCCCTGATCAGCCAGCCGTCCTTCGACCGGCCGGTGCCGGTGCTCGGCTGGCTCGGCGTGGCCGGCCTGGCGACCGCCATCGCCCTGCTGTACGGCAACAGGAAAGTGGCGCTGCTCACCGCCGCCGGATTCCTCTCTTTCGGCGTCCTGGGCCTCTGGCAGGAGAGCATGGACACGCTGGCGCTCACGCTGACCGCCGTGGTGCTGTCGCTGGCCGTGGGCATCCCGCTCGGGGTGTGGGCCGGGCTGAGCGACCGGTTCCACCGGCTGGTGACCCCGGTGCTCGACTTCATGCAGACCATGCCGACCTTCGTCTACCTGGCGCCGCTCACGCTGTTCTTCCTGATCGGCCCGGCCAGCGCGACGGTCGCCACGATGATCTACGCGATCCCGCCCGCCATCCGGATCACCGCGCTCGGCATCCGGCAGGTCTCGCCCGAGACCCTGGAGGCCGGCACCTCCATGGGTGCCACGCCCGCGCAGGCGCTGAGGCTGGTGCGGCTCCCCATGGCCAAACAGACGATCATCGTCGGGGTGAACCAGACCATCATGGCCGCCCTGTCCATGGCCACCATCGCGGCGCTCATCGACGCCCCCGGCCTGGGCCAGACGGTCCTGAAGGCGCTGCAGACGCTCGACGTGGGCACCGCGTTCAACGCCGGGCTGGCCATCGTCATCATGGCCGTGGTGCTCGACCGGGTGACCTCGGCGGCCAGCCGCCGCGTGGAGGTCGCGCGCCGGGCCGGCCGGCTGCGCACCGCACGGGGGCGCCGCGTCGAGGTGGCGGGCGTTCTCGGGGTCGCCGCCGTGCTCGGCTACCTGTCCTACACCTATATCTGGGCGGCGGAGTTCCCCGCCGACGCCAACCTCGGCCCGTACGTACGCCGCGCGGCCGACGCCGCGAGCCAGTGGGTGCAGGACAGCCTGGTCACCTACACGGACGCGCTGAAGAACCTGCTCACCAACGCGCTGCTCAACCCCTTCGAGAAACTGCTGACGGGCTCGCCCTGGTGGCTGGTCGCCGCCGTGGCTGTGGTCGTCATCCTGCTGGTGGGCAGCGTGCGGGCCGCGCTGGTCGCCACGGTCGGGCTGCTGGTGCTGGTGCTGCTCGGGCTCTGGCAGGACAGCATGGTCACGCTGGCCTCGACGCTCGTCGCGACGGTCCTGGTCATGCTGCTGGGCATGGTCGTCGGAGTGTGGATGGGCCGCAGCGACCGGGTCGACACCCTGCTCCGCCCCGTGCTGGACGCCGGCCAGACCATGCCGGCCTTCGTCTACCTGGTGCCCATCCTCGGCCTGTTCGGGCCGACGCGGTTCACCGCGATCATCGCGGCCGTGGTGTTCGCCGCGCCGGTCGCGATCAAGCTGGTCGCGGAGGGCATCAGGGGGGTTTCGGCCACCACCGTCGAGGCGGCGACCTCGGCGGGGGCGAGTGCCTGGCAGCTCATCTCCAAGGTGCAGCTGCCGATGGCACGCAGCGCCGTGACTCTGGCGACGAGCCAGGGGCTCATCTACGTGCTCTCCATGGTGGTCGTCGGCGGTCTGGTCGGCGCGGGAGCGCTCGGCTACGACGTCGTCGCCGGATTCTCGCAGCACCAGCTGCGAGGCAAGGGGCTGGCCGCCGGGCTCGCGATCGTCGTGCTCGGCATCGTGCTCGACCGCGTCACACGGGCCGCCACCGAGCGGGCGGACGCCGCCGCGCACGGCGGGCTTCATCAGAGGTGAACGACACCGGCCGGTTCCGGCCGGAGGAACTACAGGAGGACCAGGTGGCAGTAACCAGGAGTGGAAAGGTCCGGGCCGTCGTGCTCGTGACCGGCGCCGGCCTCCTGCTCAGCGCGTGCGGTGGGGCCAAGGTCGGGCAGGTCGAGAGCGCCACGAGCAGCAGTGCCGGCGGCGCGAAGAGCTGTGGGACCGTCAATCTCGCGGTCAACCCATGGGTGGGCTACGAGGCCAACGCGGCGGTGATCGCGCAGGTGGCCGAGAAACAACTCGGCTGCAAGGTGGTCAAGAAGGACCTGAAGGAGGAGGTGGCCTGGCAGGGCTTCGCCACCGGTGAGGTCGACGCCATCGTGGAGAACTGGGCCCACGACGATCTCAAGAAGAAGTACATCGACGACCAGAAGGTCGCCGTGTCCGCCGGGCCGACCGGCAACAAGGGCGTCATCGGCTGGTACGTGGCGCCATGGATGGCCAAGAAATACCCGGACATCACCGACTGGAAGAACCTCAACAAGTACGCCTCGCTGTTCAAGACCTCCGAGTCCGACGGCAAGGGCCAGTTCCTCGACGGCGACCCGTCGTTCGTCACCAACGACGCTGCCCTGGTGAAGAACCTCAAGCTCGACTACAAGGTCGTGTACGCGGGCAGCGAGACCGCGCTCATCACCAGCTTCCGCCAGTCGGAGAAACAGCAGAAGCCGATCCTGGGCTACTTCTACGAGCCGCAGTGGTTCCTGTCGGAGCTCAGGCTGGTCAAGGTCAACCTGCCTGCCTACACCAAGGGCTGTGACTCCGACGCGGCCAAGGTGGCGTGCGACTATCCGCCGTACGAGCTGGACAAGATCGTGAGCAAGAAGTTCGCGGACTCCGGCAGTCCCGCGTACACGCTGGTCAAGAACTTCACCTGGACGAACGACGACCAGAACCTCGTGGCCAAGTACATCGCCGAGGACAAGATGACCGCCGATGAGGCGGCCGCCAAGTGGGTGGCCGACAACCCCGACAAGGTCAAGGCCTGGCTGCCCGCCGGCTGAGATCCGCATGCGCCCGGCCCGGTCGACGTCCGTCGATCGGGCCGGGCGCATGCGTGTGCGGAGGTGGCGGGCGGCCAGGCTCGGCGCGGCCCGGCAAACCGCAGGGAATAAGGCGCGACTCACTCTTGACACCCCGAACGCGGCGAGCGACGCTTGTTGCGGAAAGTGCGCTTGGTTGCATATTAGGCAACAACGGAGGTGGCTATGACGGGCCCGAGCGTCGTCATCATCGGCGCGGGTGTGGTCGGCGCGGCTCTCGCCGACGAGCTGTCCGCCCGCGGCTGGACCGGCGTCACGGTCGTCGATCAGGGAGACGTGCCCGCCACCGGCGGCTCCTCCTCCCATGCGCCAGGTCTGGTGTTCCAGATCAACGGATCGAAGACCATGACCGAGATGGCCCGCTACACCATCGAGAAGTTCGTCGAGCTGGACAGCTTCCTCCAGGTCGGCGGGCTCGAGGTGGCCACCACCCCCGAGCGGCTGGCCGAGCTGCGGCGCCGCCACGGCTGGGCCACCTCCTGGGGGATCGAGGCCCACCTGCTCTCCCCGGAGGAGAGCGTGGCCAAGCACTCCCTCCTCGACCGCGACAAGGTGCTCGGCGGCCTGTTCATCCCCACCGACGGGCTGGCCAAGGCGGTCAAGGCGGTCGACGCGCAGCTCGCGCGGGCACAGGAGCGCGGCGTGCGCGTGCTCGGCAGGCACGAGGTGCTGGACATCAGGAGCGAGGACGGCCGGGTCACCGCGGTGGTGACCGACCAGGGCGAGATCCCCGCCGACATCGTGGTGTGCTGCGCCGGGATCTGGGGCCCGCGGGTCGCCCGCATGGTCGGGATGGAGCTGCCGCTCACCCCCCTCGCGCACCAGCTCGCCTGGACCGGGCAGGTGCCCGACCTGGCGGGCCAGACCGTCGAGGCTTCCCGGCCGATCCTCCGCCACCAGGACGCCGACCTGTACTACCGCGAGCGCTACGACACGCTCGGCATCGGCTACTACGGTCACCGGCCCATGCCGATCAGCTCCGACGACATCGTGTCCGTCGATGCCGCCGAGGTGATGCCGTCCGTACTCACCTTCACCCCCGACGACTTCGCCGAAGCCTGGACGCAGACCCGGGAACTGCTCCCCTCCACGCGCTCGGCCAAGGTGGAGGACGGCATCAACGGGCTGTTCTCGTTCACCAGCGACCACCTGCCGCTGATGGGCGAGTCGCGCGAGGTCAAGGGCTTCTGGGTGGCCGAGGCCGTCTGGGTCACCCACTCCGCCGGAGTCGGCCGGGCGATGGCCGAATGGCTCGTCGACGGCCACTGCACGACGTTCGACCTGCACGAGTGCGACGTCAACAGGTTCGAGCCGCACCAGCTCGCGCCCGACTACGTGCTGGCCCGCGGCTGCCAGAACTACGTCGAGGTCTACGACATCATCCACCCGCTCCAGCCGATGGAGGACCCGCGCCCGCTGCGTACCAGCCCGTTCCACCCCCGGCAGCAGGAGCTCGGCGCGACCTTCCTGGAGGCGTCGGGCTGGGAGCGCCCGCAGTGGTACGACGCCAACGCCCCGCTGCTGCCGGGCCGCGACATCCCCACGCCGGGAGACTGGGCGGCGCGCTACTGGTCGCCCATCGTCGGCGCGGAGGCCCAGGCCACCCGCGAGAGCGTCGCCATGTACGACATGACCGCGCTCAAGCGCCTGGAGGTCAGCGGCCCGGGAGCCGTCGCCTTCCTGCAGCGCCTCACCACCGGCGACGTGGACAAGTCCGTCGGCTCCGTGACGTACTGCCTGCTGCTCGACACCGACGGCGGCATCCGCAGCGATGTCACCGTGGCCCGCCTCGGCCCGCAGGAGTTCCAGGTCGGCGCCAACGGCAACCTCGACCTCGACTGGTTCGACCGGCACCGGTCCGCCGACGTGTACCTCCGCGACCTCACCCCGGGGACCTGCTGCATCGGCCTCTGGGGGCCCAAGGCCCGCGACCTCGTCCAGCCGCTGGCCACCGCCGACCTGACCGCGCTGCGTTACTTCCGCGGCACGCGCGCCCACCTCGGCAACGTGCCGGTCACCATGCTCCGCCTGTCCTACGTCGGCGAGCTCGGCTGGGAGATCTACACCACCGCGGACATGGGCCTCAAGCTGTGGGACACCCTGTGGGAGGCCGGCCAGGACCACGGCGTCATCGCCGCCGGCCGGGGCGCCTTCACCAGCCTGCGCCTGGAGAAGGGCTACCGCTCCTTCGGCACCGACATGACCTTCGAGCACGACCCGTACGAGGCGGGCCTCGGGTTCGCCGTCAAACTGGGCAAGGGCGACTTCATCGGCCGCGAGGCGCTGCTCGCCCGCAAGGAGTCGGTCGGCCGCCGCCTCACCTGCCTGCTCACCGACGAGGTCGTCATGGGCAGGGAGCCGGTGTACGACGGCGAGCGGCCGGTCGGCTACGTCACCAGCGCCGCCCACGGATACACGATCGGCAGAGGGATCGCCTACGCGTGGCTGCCCGCCTCGCTCGCGAACCCTGGCCAGACCGTCCACATCGGCTACTTCGACCGGCGCGTGGGCGCCGTCGTGGCCGAAGAGCCCCTGTTCGACCCGGCGATGACCCGGCTGCGCGGTTAGAAGCGGACGTCCGGCAGCGCCGGAACACCTCGGATGAGCATCGGCCGACGCGATCGACGGCATCCGGGCCGCGCTCGAATCTCGGCCGGCCGCGCTGGAGAAGTCAGCCCAGCGCGGCCGCCTTGCACAGCAGCACTGAGCGTTCGCGCTGGTTGGCGCACAGCCGGGCCGCCAGCTCCAGCTCGGCGCGCGCCTCCGGTCGCCGACCGAGGCGGGCCAGCAGCTCACCGCGTACGGTCGGAACCAAATGCGAACCGGGGAGCCGGTCCGAGGCGATCAGCTCGTCCACGATGGCCAGGGCTTGCGCCGGACCCGAGGCCATGGCCACGGCGACGGCCCGGTTGAGCTCGACCACCGGCGAGGGCGCGATCCGGCCGAGCGCCTCGTAGAGCACCACGATCCGGTCCCAGTCGGTCGCCTCCACCGAGGGCGCCGACGCGTGGGCGGCCGCGATCGCGGCCTGCAGGCCGTAAGGGCCGAGGCCGCGAGCCGATGCCTTGGCAAGCGCGGCCAGCCCACGGCGGATCGCCGAGAAGTCCCACCGCCGCCGGTCCTGGTCCGCCAGCAGGACCGGCGAACCATCCGGGCCGGTCCGGGCCGGGAAGCGCGCGGCCGTCAGCTCGCACAGCGCGAGCAAACCGTGCACCTCCGGCTCGTCCGGCTGCAGCGCGGCCAGCGTGCGGGCCAGCCGGATCGCCTCGTACGCGACGTCGGGGCGTAGCAGCCGGTCGCCCGACGTGGCTGTCGACCCCTCGGTGAAGATCACGTAGACGACGCTGAGCACGCCGCCCAGCCGTTCCCGGCGCTCGCCGGCCGGCGGCAGCTCGAACGGCACCCCGGCCGCCGCGATCGTCTTCTTGGCCCGGGTGATGCGGGCCTGGACGGTCGGCACGGGTACGAGGAACGCGCGGGCGATCTCCTCGCTGGACAGACCGCCGACCACGCGCAGGGTCAGCGCCACCCGAGCCTCGGGGGAGAGCACCGGGTGGCAGCTGACGAACATCAGCGCCAGGATGTCGTCGTCGATCCGGTCGGGGTCGATGTCCTCGTCGACCACCGGGTCAGCCGCCAGCAGGGCGTATCTGTCCTGGAGGGCGGTCCGGCGGCGGAGCGCGTCGATGGCCCGCCGCCGGGCCGTGGCCATCAGCCAGCCGGCCGGATTGGCCGGAGAGGTGAGCGGCCACGACGTCAGCGCCTCGGCCACCGCCTCCTGGGCGGCATCCTCGGCCAGCCCGAAATCGCCGGTGAACCGGGTCAGCGCGGCGACGATCCGCGCCGACTCGATCCGCCAGACGGCCTCGACGTCGGCCGTACCCATCAGATCCGGCCGGTGCTCTCGCTCCCGGCCCGTTCCTCGACGGACCCCTCGCTGTCCTGCGGCATCTCGTCGTCCCCGGCCACCCGCCGGACCTCGATCTTGGACCCGGTGACCGACGGGACCCGCTTGGCCCACTCGACCGCCTCCTGCTTCGAGGCGACATCGAGCAGGAAGTAGCCCCCGAACAGTTCCTTGGTCTCGCCGTACGGCCCGTCCGTGACCACCGGGGTCTCGCCGCTGAAGTCGACCACGACGCCCTGGCCCGCATCGTCCAGTCCTTCGGCCGCGACGAACACGCCGGCCTTGACCAGCTCTTCGATGTAGTGGTAAGTCGTGGCCGCCAACTCTTCGAACCCGGCCATCAGGGCCGCGTTCGACTCATCGGTGCCCCGCATGATCAGCATGTACTTCGGCATCGTGTTCTCCTCCTCGGCGGGGCCGCCTCTCGGCCTTCGCACCCCACACGTCGAACGAACGGCCCGCGGATCGACACAGTCCCAAAGAAATCTCCCGCCACGACGCAGCCGATCCCTCCGGCCCGCGTCGCGCCCGTCAGACCGGCCCTGAGCGATGTCCGACGCGGGCGCCATGCTGATCAGAAAGCTTAACGTCGCAGCTTTAGAAGGCGGCAACGCTCACACGGATCTGGGAAAAGCATTCGGGACGCGGCCAGTGGTTCTTTCCGCTACCTGGCTGAAGAGATGGCGACGGGAATCTTTAGCGGCGTTTCGCCCGCGGCGCACGCTCTTGCCGCGATCCGAGTGCGACCGGACCCTACCGATAACTCAGCGTGAGTAGCGGAAGGGTGCTGCCGGGTCGGCGCGCTAAGCATCCCGACCTGTGTACGTCTGGCGTACCTGGCGCTGCGTCGGAACCCGTACGCCGACACGCGGCCAGGTCAGCCCGGTGTCAGGATCGAGACGGCTGTATGGCGCGCAGGTGGTCCCGGTCAGCCTGCTGCCGGTTCGGTGAGCCGGGCTTCGAGGTCGGCGATCATCTGGGCGAGCAGGCTGGTGTTCTCGTGCCGGACCGCTGGCCCGCGTGAAGCCCATCGCGTCGCGTCCTGGGGTCCGCCGGGACGTCTGCCGCCGGCTCGGTTCCGTCACGGGCTGCTCGCGCCTGCGCGGCCAGCGCCTCCCGCTCGTGGTGCACGGCGTCGTCGTATTCGCTCAAACTCTTCGAGGGCCGCGCGTGCTGCCGTTCGGGTCGCCTCGTAGGCCGGCAGAGCGGTCTTGACCGCCGTCGGGTGGGTCATGACATAGGTGATGGCCGGGGGACGGGTCCGCCCTTCGAATCACTACACCGAAGGTGCCCTAGACGGCAATGCCACACTATGCGAATATACGTTCGATTGACGGAGATCATCAGCGGAAGCGAGTCCCTTAGTCATGTCGGGGCGCTCGCTTCTCCCCTCCTCCTCCAGAATGGAGTGCATGTGCGCCCATCAACCTCTGGCCGTGCTCCTCTATCCCGCCGATTAGTCGCCTTGACCGGGTCCTTGCTCCTGATGGCGGGCCTGCTCGTCGCTCAGGCGCCCGCCGCCGCGGCCGCCGGGATCGTCACCGACCTCGGCGTCGCCGGGAGAGGCGGAGACGTGGTGGCGGGCGGCAGCAAGGTCTTCGTCGCCGCCGACGATCGGATCATGGTCGCGTCCATCGACGGCAAGGTCATCAACACGATCCCCGGCCTGTCCGGTGCCGTCGCCCTGGCCTCGCCGGAGACCGGCAGGAAGGTGTACGCGGCGCTGCGCGATTCGCATGAAGTGATCGAGATCGACACCACCACGCTCGCCATCACCAGGCGTATCGACCTCACCGCGTACCCGTGCCCGTCGACTCTGGCGCAGTCCTACGACCGGCTGTGGATCGGATACGGTTGCGGCGAAGCGGGAGAGGGAGGTGTCGTCGGCCTCGTTCTGTCGGCGACGACACCCACCCTCGTCCGGGTCGGGCCGGGCACGACCCAGCCTCCGCTGGTCGCCATCGCCAGGAACACGCTGGTGGCTGGGGAGCCGGGAGTCAGCCCCGCCGCAGTCAGGGTGTACGACATCAGCACCACCCCGGCCACCCCGCGCGGCGAGATCCGCGGAGACGCGAACGGGCTGCCGCCCCTGCGGGATCTCGCCCTCACCGAGGACGGGTCGGCGGCGCTGTCGGCGTTGGCCGACGCCCGCCAGTTCGACGCCTGGGACACGACAACCCTGACTCAGGCCCGTCCCTACAACAGCAGCGGGTCAAGCGAGCACGGTCTCCCCACTGCTGTCGCGGCCAGTCCGGACGGCGCCTACGTCGTGGGCGGCTGGAACTCCTCTCCGGGTGACACGGCGGAGCTCGTGGTGTACGACGCGACCACGGCGGAGGTGATCTACGCGACCGACCACCAGGGGAAGGCGTTGGTGGCGGGCAGCATCGCCTTCTACGGCACACTCATCTGGGGAGTGCTGAAGGAGCCTGACACCGGGCGGATGCACCTCTGGCGGCTGCCGCCTTCGCCCTTCCACTCCTCCGCACTGACCTTGACGGCTCCCTCCGAGGCGACCGCATTCAAGCAGTTGACCTTCAGCGGACGGCTCACGCTGAGCACCGGATCGCTGCCCGGCGTACAGACGCTCGAACTGTACCGTTGGCTCCCCGACGGCACCTCCAGCTTCCAGGAGGTCACCACGGCGGCGGACGGGACCTATCAATTCACCGACACCCCGCCGTCCATCGGGGCGTTCAAGTATCAGGTGTACTGGCCGGGCAACTCATGGTTCCGGGGTCGCGGCGCCTCGGTGACCGTCACGGTGGCCCGGTATCACCCGGTGCTCACCGTGACCGGACCGGCGACAGGCGTCGTCGGCGAGCGACTTGAATTCAGCGGAACCTTCGGCGCCGACGGCGTCGTCTTCCCGCAAACAACGATCACCGTCTCACGCAAGGTCGTCAGCCCGGATGGCACCGTCACCTCGAAAGCCCTGGTGAAGATGGCTGCCGCCGCCGACGGGTCGTTCGGCTTCGCCGATACGCCGACCACGGCCGGCGAACACACGTACACCATCAGGCTGGTTGGGAACTCGGTTGTCGAGCCGGCGAACACCAGCCACGGCGTCACCGTCCTCCAGCCGACCGCGTAACATCCCGACGACCGGGTGACGGCGATCCGAATCGCCGTCACCCATGTCTCCCGTCCCACGGCGAAGGACTACAGAGGCCCCGCAACGACCAGCAGAGCAGGCGCGCCAAGGCAGAATCCCTCGGCGCGTTCGCCCGCAGCCATTCGGCTGAACGGGTACGTCTCCGCACGCCCGAGGAAGGCCGGCTGGCCGGGCACTTCCAGTCAATGTCTCCCACTGGGATGCGGATACGGGCGTTGTCAGCTCAAGGCCGTGCGTGCCCAGCTGAGTGCAGCGGTGGGGTTCATCCCGTGTGGGATGCGGTTGGTGGGGGTGTAGTTGAGCCATTGGTCGATGAGCCGGCCGAGGTGTTCGGGGACGTTCGGGGTGAGGTGATCGGCGCGTTCGGGCCGGGTGCCGGCTTGCATCAGGTGGCGGACCTGAAGCAGGTCGGCGCCGGCGTCGGTGCCGATGGTGGTTTCGATCTCGCGTCGTAGTGGGGCCTGGCCGGTCAGTAGCCAGTAGGCCAGGGCGCCGACGCCGTACAGGTCGGACAGGCCGCTGGGGGCGGCGTCGGTGGCGCCGAGCTGCTCGGGGCTGGCGAACCATTTGGTGCCGCCGGGGGATACCGTGGAGACGCTCTTGCCGGCTTGGTGCAGTTGGGACATGCCCCAGTCGATGATCCTGATGTTGGCAGGGCCGTCCAGGACGATGTTCTGTGGCTTGATGTCGAGGTGGATGATGTCGCTCAGGGCGGCGGCCTGCAGTCCGGCCAGCACCTGATCCAGGACCTGCAGGCTCCACGCCAGCGAGACGCCGGCGCCTGCCCGTTGTTGGAGGTGGAGGTTGAGGCTGCCGGGCTG
>NZ_JAHFZZ010000033.1 GCF_018603905.1 Nonomuraea sp. NEAU-A123 | reverse complement strand
GGCCAGCGCTGCGGCGGTCGGCTCGTTGATGATCCGCAGGACCTCCAGCCCCGCGATGCGCCCCGCGTCCTTGGTCGCCTGGCGCTGGGCGTCGTTGAAGTACGCCGGCACCGTGATGACCGCCTCGGTCACCTTCTCGCCGAGATACTTCGCGGCGTCCGCGGCCAGCTTGCGCAGCACGAGGGCCGAGACCTCCTCGGGCGCGTACTGCTTGCCCTTGACGTCGAAGCGGACGCTGCCGTCGGGCCCCTCCGCCACGTCGAAGGAGACGGCGTTGATCTCGCTCTTGACCTCGTCGAATCGGCGGCCGATGAAGCGCTTGGCGGAGTAGATCGTTCCTTTCGGGTTGAGGATGGCCTGACGACGGGCGAGCTGGCCCACGAGCCGCTCGCCCTGGTCGGTGAACGCGACCACGGATGGCGTCGTACGGGCGCCCTCCGCGTTCGGTATCACCGTCGGATGTCCGTCCTCCGTGGCGGCGATCACCGAGTTGGTCGTGCCGAGGTCGATGCCTACTGCCTTCGCCATTGCGGCTCCCCCTAGCGATTGATGCTTGCGAGCAGTTCACGCGCCCGGGGCGCGTTCTCCTACTCGCCGAGGACTTGGTACTTGTCGGCCACCAAGCCGCTCTCGAAGACGAAGTCCCGTCGGCCGCCCGTCAGCGCGTGCGCGATCAGTCCGTAGACCGCTCCCCAGAGCAGGCCCCAGAGAATCATGGCGATCATGGAGGTGGCGGTGAGCGCGAGATGCCCAGGCGGACACTTCGATGCGGCGGGGCTTGGCGGCCGCCGCCTTGGAGACAGTGATTCGATGTGCGCCCACCATTTTGACGCTTTCGCGGGAGCTGCCGCTTCACATCCCCCATACGTGTAGTCCTGGTGCTCGCGCGTCAGCTGCCGGGCTCGTCGCGTCCCCGGATCGTCACGAGGCGGGTCAGATCGACGCGGGAGTTGATCTGCAGCTTGCAGTAGACGTGCCGCAGGTGGAAGGCGACTGTGTGGGCGCTGATGAACATCTGCTCCGCCACCTTCCGGTTGGACCATCCGTCGGCGACCAGGAGCGAGACGTTGAGTTCGGTCTCGGTGAGGCTGTCCCAGCCGCAGGCGGGCCGGTCGGCGTAGCTCCAGTGGCGGTGGTGCACGCCCATGCCGCGCAGCCGCTTGCGGACGCGGGCCGAATCCCGGATGGATCCGATCTCGTGGTAGATCGCGAGCGCGCGGTCGAGGCTTCCCGCCGCGTCGTCGTGCCGCCCGTCGGCGGCCAGCAGGACGCCGAGGTCCTCCGTGGCCGAGGCCTTCCCCCACACGTCGTCGGAGCGGCCGGCGGCCCGGGCCAGCGCCTCGCGGTCGCCGTCGAGCAGGCCGCGCGCGTGCGCGGCGGACGCGGTCAGGGCGAGCACACCCGGGTTGACGGCCTCCAGTTCCTCCGCGGTGGCGACGATCGTCTTGGCCACCTCGCGGTCGTCCACGGCGAGGGCGACGCGGACCAGCCAGGCGCTCGCGGTGGGGTTGACGGCAAGCGTCGAGTGTTGCCGTTCGAGCAGGCCGGCCAGCAGGGGCACCGTCTTCAGCGGCCCATCGCTCGCCTCCGTGACCTGGGCCGTCAGCAGGGCGTGGCCGGGCGAGTCGCTGTCCAGGCCGGCCACGTGCCGGGCGGCCGCCCGCAGGTCGCCCCGCCGCAGCGTGACCGTGGCCAGGACGGCGGTGGCCACCGCGGCGGGCAGAGGCGTGGTCCGGTCCGCGGCAAGGCTCAGCGCTCGCTCGGCCTCGCTCGCGGCGCCGTCCAGCCGCCCTTCGAGCAGCTCGAAGCGCGCCACGAGAGCGGAGACGTCGGCCTCCCAGGCGAGGTGGCCGCGGGCGCACATGTCCTCGCGGGCGTCCTCGACGAGCAGCCGCGCCTCGTCCAGGCGGTGGATGTCGATGAGCATCGCGGCGGAGGCCAGCCGGGATTCGTACGGATGCACGGCCGACACGTCCGCCCCGGTCAGCCGCCTGGCTTCGGCGGCCAGCGCCAGCGCGTCGGACAGGCGGCCCTCGTCCCGCTTCGTCTCCGCCAGCGCGATCAGGGCCGCCGCCGTGAGCGCCGCGCCGTGCCGGGAGCCCCCCTCGACGACCTCGTGCGCGTACGCGCGAACGGACGCCCCGTCGCTGCGCAGGCGCGTCATGGTGGAGAGGCGCACAAGCAGCGCCCGGTCGCGCACGTGGCCGGGAAGGTCGGGCACGGCCAGTACCGTCTCGGCCTCCCGCATGGCCTCCTCGAGGCTGCCGGTCAGGTACATGACGTCCGAAAGCACGCCTCGCAGCTCGGCCACGCTGTGCGCCGAAGCGTGCGCGAAGGAGTGCTCGGCCAGGCCGCCGCGGACCAGCTGCTCGGCCTCCCGCAGCCGCCCCTCCGCTATCGCGGTGTCGATGACCGCTACCAGGTCGACCTGGCCCAGCAGCGCCTGCCGTACGGGCGGCGGGACCCGCTCGGCAACGACGAGCCTGACCAGTTCGTGGCGGAAGGCGAGGTCGTGCGCGGTAGCGGCCAGGATGCCCGCCGCCATGGACTCCTCCACCGCGGGCAGTAGCGCGGCCGGTGTCGTGCCGAGCAGAGCCGCGGCCTGCTCGGGGGCGAACGACCGGCCGAGCACGGCGGCCGTCTCCACCAGGTTCCTGGCGACCGAGCTCAGGCCGTCGATCCAGTGCCGCACCACTCTGGTGAACCGGTCGGGGACGCGCAGGGCGGTGCCGTCGAGGACCTGGCCTTCGTCGCGCAGGCCGGCGAGCAGCTCGATGATCAGCAGCGGGTTGCCGCCCACGGCGTCCACCAGGGCCAGCGTCGCCGGATCCGGCTCGACCCCGAGCGTGTCTGCGGCCAGGGCGACGGCCGCGGCCGGGGACAGCGACGAGAGCCGCACCCGTCCGGCCCCACGGCGCTCCAACAGGTTGAACAGGGAGGCGGACTGGTCCTGTTCGACGGCGGTCGAGCGGCTCAGCAGCCAGCCGATCGGCCGGGGTTCGAGCAGGCCGTGGAGGGTGCGCAGGGCGACCAGCGTCGCCGGGTCGGCCCACTGCAGGTCGTCGAGCACGGCCAGGACCGGAACCGTGGCCCGTTCCTCGAAGCCCGTTCGCAACGCTTCCAGCGTCCGCGCCCGCGAGCCCGGGTCGAGCCGCAGGTCCAGAGTCTCGAACAGGCTGCCGCACGGCACCAGCTCGCCCAGCTCCTCCGGTGCCCCTCGGAGCACGGCGATGCCGCGCTCGCCGGCGGTGGCGGCGGTCTCGTCGAGCAGCCGGGTCTTGCCGGTCCCCGGCTCTCCGTCCACCAGCAGGGTCGCGGTCTTGCCCGCCTGAACGGCGTCGAGCAGACCGCCCACGTCATGCCATTCCGGTTCGCGTCCCCGCATGTCAGACCGCTTTCCCAAGGGGGGACGGTGAAGCCCATGCTCCTGGAGATCTTTCACGCCACTGCACGTCTCGGGGATGTGGCCGGGGAGCAGCCGGGACGAGTGTCGAGGTGATGCCCGGGAAAGGAGTCGGCGAAATGGTAGAAACCGGCTACGCGCCGTTCAACCGGACAGTGGACAAGACCAACCGCGTCCTGCGCGAGATCGAGGAGGCCTGCGGCTGGCCCTCGGAGCGGCGCAACCATTCCTACGGCGCGCTGCGCGCCGTGCTGCACGCGCTGCGCGACAGGCTGACGGTGGAGGCGAGCGCCCACCTGGCCGCCCAGCTTCCGCTGCTGTTGCGAGGCGTCTACTTCGACGGCTGGCGGCCGAGCAGCGTCCCGGTGAAGGCGAACCGCGAGGAGTTCCTCGACCGCGTACGGGCCGAGGTGGCCTTCGACCACGACGTGAGCACGGAGGAGATGGTCAGGACGGTCCTGGAGGTGCTCAAGCGTCACATCACCGAAGGCGAGTGGGAGGACGTGAAGGCCGGCATGCCGAAGGACCTCGCCTCCATGTTCCCGTAGCGACATTTCAGCTCCTCCTCCGGCTGCTTTTGCGGAGGGCGCGGACGAGTCGCAGCGGCAGGAGGCCCACCAGGGGAGCCCGCCTGCCGAGATCGTCGCGGTCCTCCTTGTCGAAGGCGCGGGCGTAGCGGCCGGCGTCCCGGGCGCTCGCGTAGCGCTTGGCGCCTCCTGCTCCGCAGCCGCGCTGACAATGCCAGCGCATCGTCTCCCCCTCCTCCTCGAAGCGGAAACGATGCCCAAGAACCCGACAAAGCAGCATTAAAACGACCGTACTGCCGGCATCCCTCCGGAGCACCGCTGAAGCACGTTTCGTGAAGGAGCTTTGACCATGACCACAGAAGGCCTTGGGGTCATCCGGACCAACATCCCGGCCCGGCTGGATCGGCTGCCCTGGTCCCGATTCCACTGGAGGGTGGTGCTGGGCCTGGGAACGGTGTGGATCCTCGACGGGCTGGAGGTGACGATCGTCGGCGCCGTCGCCTCCCGCATGACGGAGCGCGGCAGCGGCATCGCCGTCAACAGCGCCGACATCGGCACCGCGGCGGCCATCTACGTCGCCGGCGCGTGCGTAGGAGCCCTGCTGTTCGGGCAGCTCACGGACCGGCTCGGGCGCAAGAAGATGTTCATGTTCACGCTCGGCCTCTACATGGTCGCCACCGTGGCCACCACCTTCGCATTCGAGCCCTGGTACCTGTTCCTCATGCGCTTCCTGACCGGGATGGGCATCGGAGGCGAGTACGCGGCGATCAACTCGGCCATTGACGAGCTCATCCCGGCACGCAACCGGGGCCGGGTGGACCTGGCCATCAACGGAAGCTACTGGGTCGGGGCGGCCATCGGCAGCGTCGCCGCGCTGGCCTTCCTCAGCACCGCCCTCTTCCCGATGGACATTGGCTGGCGGCTGGCGTTCATCATCGGTGGCGTGCTCGGATTCGCCATCATGTTCACCCGTCGAAGCCTTCCCGAGAGTCCCCGCTGGCTGTTCATCCACGGCCACGCCGAGGAGGCCGAGCGCATCGTGGACCAGATCGAGGCCGAGATCGGCGGCGACCTACCCCCGCCCAAGGGCGAGATCACGGTCAGGCAACGCGACGCCATCCCGTTCCGGGAGATCGCCAGGGTGGCCATGAAACGCTACCCGCGCCGGGTGATCCTCGGCCTGGCCCTCTTCATCGGCCAGGCGTTCCTCTACAACGCCGTCACCTTCGACCTGGGCACGCTGCTGCACGGCTTCTTCGGCGTGGCCTCCGGCAATATCCCGTACTTCATGGCCGTCTTCGCGCTCGGCAACTTCCTCGGGCCTCTCCTCCTGGGACGCTGGTTCGACACCGTCGGCAGGATCCCCATGATCGCCGGAACCTACCTGGTCTCCGCCGCCCTGACTGGGCTGACCGCCATCCTGCTGCTGAACCAGGCATTGTCCACCAACTCATTCATGGCTCTGCTGGCCCTGACCTTCTTCGTCGCCTCCGCGGGAGCAGCCTCCGCCTACCTGACCGTCAGCGAGGTCTTCCCGATGGAGACGCGCGCGCTGGCCATCGCCTTGTTCTTCGCGGTGGGCACCGCGATCGGCGGCATCACCGGACCGGCGCTGTTCGGCCAATTCATCCACAGCGGCAACATGAGCCTGGTCGCACTCGGATTCTTCATCGGCGCGGCCGCCATGGCCATCGGCGGCATCGCCGAATTGCTGCTCGGCGTCCGCGCCGAACAGCAATCGCTGGAGAACATCGCTCGTCCGCTGACGGCGGAGGAGGCCGAGGCCGAATCCGCTGAACACGCCGCCATGATCAAGGCCGAGGGCGAGCGAGGCATGACCGAAGAGGAAAAGCTCCGGGACCTGGAGCGCCGAGACCGCACCCGCCTGCGCCGCGAACACGACTCCACAGGCTCCCGCCGCTTCCGGCCGGGACCTGGCAGCACGTTCCCCTCTCCAGGCATGCTCGGAACCAGCGGGCCGACCAGCCGATTCACCGCCGTCTCCGACGAGCAACTCGACCGGGAGATCGAGCTACTCGTCCGCACACTGGAGGAAGACGGCCCGGCCGACCGGCAGACCCTCGCGCTGCGCGTCCACGCCCGCGCATGGGGTCCCGGCCGGTTCCGCGTCGCCCTGCGCCAGATCATCCGAGAGGGACGTGCCCGCCCACTGCCAGACGGCCGGTACGACTCGCCGCAGAGGTGAACTCCGCACCTACCCGTCGCCGTTGCTCTGGTCGGCGTCGATGCGCCCATCCGGGCGGTGGCCATACGCCGCTTCCCGCACCACGGCGTCGCTTTCCAGCGCCGCGCCCAGAGCGCCCCGCTCCTGGAAGGCGTGGTCGCCAAGCGGCTGGCCTCGGCGTACGAGCCGCACGCGCGCGACGCGCGCTGGTCGATCCCGCTCTGATAGGCGAGGTGCAGTACACGGAATGGACGGCAGACGGCCGTCTGCGGCATCCGAGCCGGCGCGGCCTGCGCCCGGACAAACGGCCGAACCAGGGGCGGAGGGAGGAGGGCTGACGGCGAGATCGGCCGGCCCTCATCCGGAAGCGCTGGAGTCGCCGCGCCCGTCGGCGGACAAAGCGGGCCGTTGTTGCGACCATCGCACCAGCGCCAGCGCCGCGACCAGCATTAAGGCGCTCCCCGCGTAGACGACCAGCTCCATGAGCTGCTGGCGGCTCCCCGCCAGATTCCCCGGGATCGTCAGCCGGACGACCACCGACAGGATGTGGCGGATGATTGCGATGATGCCCACGATGATGAACGGTTCGAGCTGCAGGCGGCCGCCCGCGAGGTGGGTCTGCACCGTCACGAAGATCTCCAGCACGATCAGCACGAGGAGCAGCTCCTCGAGGATGACGATGATCTTCTCAGTGCCGGACGCTCCTCCTTGGACGATCGTGAGGATCATCAGGGCCAGAATGCCGACGCCCAGGGCCAGCAGCGCGAACGACACCAGGTAGAGGATCCCGTGCTCGGCGGCTGCCAGCATGGCCAGCAGCCGCCTGTTCTCCGGCCTCTGGGCGACCTTGTGTACCGCGGCGTCGGCCGGAGACGGAGGTCCGGGCGCGCCTGATGTGTCCGGTGGGTTGTTCATGGGCTGTACCTGTGATCGTGCTGTGTGTGCCGGCGACCGTCGTACAGAGTGCCCATACCCCCGGTCCGGCACGCGCGAATCTCCCGGTCCGGTGCGGTGCCAGCCATCATCTGCCCAGCTCGGACACCCCGCTCGCGGCGCGGTAGACGGCCAGCGTCTCCTCGGAAGACGAGCATGCTGGCCACCGAGATTGACCCCGACGCCACCAACGCGGCGAAAGCACATGCCGAGGACCTCCAGAGGTGCAGCGGTGGGTGGTGGCTGGTGCTGTACGGGGCGCACAGCCGCCGCTTCTTCGCCTTCTACGCAGGCTGGTCGGCGAGAGTGAAGATGCCTATTGAGGCTCGGACACCGGCCGAGCTCCGGCCGATGATGACCGCCGCCGACGACGCCTGGTGGAGGTCGCAGCTCGTTTCACTTCACGCGCAACCCGATGCTCGGGACGGGCTGGCCGACTGATGAATACGAAGCGCGGGTATGCGTCGGCCCCAACGAGCAACCATGGGACGGATGGCATCCCTTGACCATGCGCACTCCTCGACCGGTCGGGCAGTGGCTACGTGAATCTCGGTGGCTCGGATCGCTGATTACCAGGCATGGAAATCGCCGGTCACTCGGCCATAAGGCCCGCGTCGTTGAGTCGCTTGATGAGGCTGGGCTTGCCCTGGTGCCGTTCCCGGAGGTGGGTGAGGCGCTGGGTGAAGGTACCGGCATGCTCGTCGCGGATGGCCAGGGCGTGCAGGTCGCGGAGGAGATCGACGGCTTGGTCGTATTCACGGGGCTTCTTGGTGCCGATGGAGGCATCCACCCGGTCCCACGCTGCTTCGAGGTCCTGGGCGAGCCGGTTCAGATGGAGTTCCCGGGTGTGCCGTCGCTCCTGTTCCCGGCGGGCCTGTTCTTCGGCGCGCCGGGCCGACTCCTGTTGCTCGCGGGCGTGGCGGCGGGTGGCGGTGGTGTCCAGCAGTTCGGCGACCGTCCGCCCCGTTTCCACCTCCTGGTCGGTGGTTTCGCCGCCGAACTCGCGCAGCAGTTCCCAGCGAACCCTTGCGGCGTCCTCCTCGACCACCCGCAGTAGCAGCGCGTCCTTGCGCTTGGTGGGCAGGGCGCCGATCCAGGTGGCCAGGGCCTTTCGGTCATGCTGTACGGGTCGCGCCGGCGGGCTGGCTTCGGCGGCGGCCGCGAGCAGGTCGTCGTCCAGGCGCAGGAAGTCGGCCAGGGCCCGTTGCGGTGCGCTGAGCGAACCCAGTCCCGACGGGATGGGCGGCTCCAGTTCGTCCTCCTCCTCGTAGTCGAAGGCGTCCTCGTCGCGCTCCCATGTCCCGTACGCCGACAGCCAGGCCAGATAGAGCGGCCGCAGGTCGCCGGCGGCCAGCTCGGCGCGGATGCCGGCGATCGCCGACAGCGAGCGTTCGACGTCGTCTTCCCAGTACTCTTCCTCTGCCTCGCTGGTGAAGTCGAGGATGAGGTGTTCACCGCTGGTCCAGGTGCTGACCTGGTCGCCTACGCAGTAGCGTTGGGCCTGCTTGGGGTTGAGCACGGCCTTGGGGAGGCGGAGCATGACCCGATGGGTGCCCCAGTTGGCCAGGTACAGGTGGGCATCGTAGTACCGCTCCACCATGCGGCGCGGGTCCCCGCGGAAGTCGCCCCAGTGATATTCGTTGGTGAAGCTGGTGGCGGTGATGTGGGCCCGGGTGGACAGGGAGCGGACCTCGGTCTGCTGCTGGTCGGTGAGCGGCCGGTCGATGGCCAGGAACTCGTAGTACTGGTATTCGCTCATGTTCACCCGGCCCAGCGCCGGAACGCGTGAATCCATTCGGCTCCGCCCGGTGGCGAGTCGGGCAGTGGCAGGTCGAGGATACCGATCGCCTGCTTGTGCTTGCCATGGCGGCAGATCGCCACGATGCCACTCCCGACCAGGAAGTCGATCGCGGTGACGGTGACCTGCAGGCCGAGCACGGTCGTCTCGAACGGCACCGCCAGGTTGTCGCCGATCATTACCTGGAAGCCGGAGATCTGTTCATCATCGGTGTAGGCGTCCACGATCGCCTGCTCGATCAGCTCATCCAGATCATCGTCAGAGGGGCGGCGAGTCACAACAGCACACGATACTCCCGCGGGAAACCCTGTGATCACGCTGGGACAGGGGGATTGCTGGAATCGATGATCACGCGGGAAGGCCGGTGTCCGGATCGTACAGGTCTTCAATGGAAAGCCGGTCCTGACCCAGATGGGTTCGCATGCCGGCGGCGATGCTCAGGATGCGTTCGGCTCTGCCAGTGGTTCCGGCGCGGCGTTCCAGCACTTCCAGACGGCGTTCGAGCACTTGAGCGGCGTGCTGAGTTTCCTCGGCCAACCGGATGACCCGGCGGGCGAGGTCATGAATGGGTTCGTGTTCGAGGTCCACGCTCACCGTCGCTCGACTCCTTCGGTCGCGGCGCCTGAGTTGCTGCGGGTGCCGAAAATTCATCCGTGCAGATCGCAGGCTCGATGGGCGATCATGCGCTTCAAATCGGGGGCGTGGGCTGTACCGAAACGGCATGATGATCTCTCGTGCTGCTGCGCCTGGCCTACCTCGCCGTTACGAGCACCTTCTCGTTCATGCGACTGCTACCGATGACCGATCGCGACAAAGAGATCGAGATCCTGGCGCTCCGGCATCAGCTGATGGTCTTACAGCGGCAGGTGGCCAAGCCCATGTTCACTCCGGAGGACCGATTACTGCTCTCAGGACTGCTCCACCATCTGCCGATGGACAAGCTGCGGCAGCTGGTGCTGCTGGTCCGCCCGGACACTCTCATGCGCTGGCATCGCGACCTACTCAGGCGCCGGCACGCGGCGGTCATCGCACCCCGGCGGCCAGGGCGTCCGCGCACCGTCCGATCCATCCGCGCTCCGGCTGGTCCGGGAGAACTGCTGGGGCTACCGGCGTATCCACGGTGAGTTGGCCGTGCTCGGTATTTAGGTCGCCGCCTCCACGGTGTGGGAGATCTTGAAAGAACACGTCATCGCTCAGTCGCCCGCACGCGTGCACACCACCTGGGCCGACTTCCTACGCGACCAAGCGGGCGTGCTCCTGGCGTGCGACTTCTTCGAGGTCCGCACCCTGACAGGGGCCCGGCTCTACGTCTTCGCCGTCATCGAGCACGCCACCCGCCGCATCCACATCCTCGGCGCCACCGCCCACCCCACCGGCCAATGGGTCACCCAACTCGGCCGCAACCTCCTCATGGACCTACACGAGGGGGGCACCACCGCTATGTTCCTCATCCGCGACCGAGACGCCAAATTCACCGAGGCCTTCGACACCGTACTGACCGACGCCGCAATACAGGTCGTCACCACAGGCGTCCGCATCCCGCGAATGAACTCCCTCATGGAGCGCTGGATCCAGACCTGCCGCCGCGAACTGCTGGACCGCACTCTGATCTGGAACCAAGCTCATCTACTCCCACGCGCTGAGAGAGTTCGAGACGTTCTACAACGAACATCGACCACATCGGACGCTCGGGCAGGCAGCTCCCCTCCGGCCGCTGCCTGAGCGGAGCACTATCCCAGCCGAGATCACGAGCCTCGACATCCGCCGACATGATCGACTCGGCGGCATCCTCAGGGAGTACGCGCATGCGGCTTGACCTGGACGGATGAATAATCGGCACCCGCACCGTGCCGAAGAGCAACCAGCGAGCAACCAACGGCGCGTCTTCACCTCGCCGAAGGCACTCGAAAATCGAGAGATCCCAGGTCAGATAGGGTGTGGAGTGGTAGGGCGCCCGGGGCTCGAACCCGGAACCTACGGATTAAAAGTGGAGCGATGCTCACTCACCTGACGGCATACTGACCTGCGGTCAAGCGTCTGGTTTCTCCGGGCGAGGTGTCGGCGTTCCGCACATATTCCGGATCTTACCCCCGTGAGGCTGCGGTCGATTGGGTCGGACGGCACCCAACCGCATTAGCAGCTCGGGTCTTGACCGTTCAAGGCCGTCTCATGTGGACCGATGCGGCTCGGTGGACTAGCTGGAACGGGATGGCATGGCGGGGAACTGCAACCCAAACTGCAACCCGTGCCAATCGATCATGTCTAGAGAGGAGCTTTGGCCGGAGCGCCAGGATGCGTGCTGTTCCATCCTTAGTTCAGTCCGGGTTGCGTGCATCTCCAGACGGACAGCGACTCGCCACCTACGCTCGAAGTGTGGCTCGTCTTCTGCACGTCGCGGCTGTTCTGGTCATCATCGTCCATGCGCTCCGCAGGCAACCTGCGCCTATCGAACCACCAGACAAGAGGAAGCTGACCGAATCGTTGAGTCGGCCCCGGGATGCAGGTGCCGAGTCGCGGTGGACCATGATCGGCACCGTGATGGCCGGTACCGCCGCACTCGCGGCGCTCGTTGTGTCCAGCGCAGCATTATTGATGCAAATACAAGATCACGGAGAACGACTTGACCTACAGCGGCGGACTTTGGGATCGAAGGTCACTTGGTGGGCCGAAGAACAGTCCGGGTCAGAGCATAATATAATAGTGCAAAACGCCAGTATGGAGCCGATGGTCGCCCGACTGGTTTGGAAATATGAGGACAAGTCCAGAAGTCACTATCTGCCTCTTGGAACGCTACCTCCGTGCAGTATTAGTCGTTACTTCGGTACCTGGCTAATGCCAATCGCAGATTTCGGAGGCGACACATTGCTCCTGCCTGAACGGACGAAGGACGCCTACCTGACCTTCGTCGACCCGGAGAACAGAGTATGGGAACGGGGTGCTGACGGGAGGCTTGTTCCAGGGGCACGCACAGCGATCGGCGATGCAACTGTGGAACGAGTCATGAGAGACGAGGTGGTGACCCCGGAACGCACAGAGTCGCCAACGTGCTCCTCCTCTGGCTGAACCATTGATAGCGGTATACGCAACCGGGCGACCTTCAGAACACGCTGAGTAAAGATCGAAAGCCCGGGCAACCGTCACAGGCAGGCGATCGTGAGGGCGTCTGCAGGCGGGCCAAACTGTATTAGCAGTCCTAAGTCGCTCGACGGCTCCCGCTACTAAATGCTTGCATGTAGTTCGTTGGACATCTAGTCGGAGCATTGCAGTGTGGAGGTAGGCCGTGGTACCCAGTTCCTCTTCTAGCGGTACTGATATCACGCACGCTCGAAGGATGTTGCGGCGCATCCCTTCGGGAGTCGCGCGCTATTTGATTTGGCTCGTTGCGCATCTCTCCGCCACGGTGATCGTCACTGCATCGCTCGCCTTGATTGATCCTCTGGAGGTCCCGTCATGGTGGCCCATTCTTAGAAAGCTACCTGCATTTATCCGACCCCCCATGACCGTTGCTGAGCTACCGTTTGTTTTCGCATTAGTATTTATTGGCACCGCCTTCACAAGTGCTACTTTGCAGACGGTGGCGAAGGTATGGCCACGGCCTGCAAACATTCCACCTCTTAGTGCTGCAGACATAGATCAGCTTACTCCGAAAGAGCGCATGGATGCGATTAATTCGACTCATGCAAGCCGGATTCAGGCGTTAAGCACTTTTGGTGTCATGCTAGGGGTTGCCTTTACTGTTGGAGGGCTGATATATACGGCCGGCACATTAGAGGCCACACAACAAGGGCAAATAACAGATCGCTACACTAAGGCAGTGGAGCAACTTGGCTCTCAAGCGCGCGATGTCCGCCTTGGCGCGATATATGCACTCGAGCGAATCGCTCGTGATTCAGAGCGCGATCACGAAACCGTACTGGCAGTTCTTGCTGCATATGCACGCGAGCACGGGGATGAAAAGGGGTATTCAAAGGCGTCAAAGGATGTCGTGGCGGCACTTACTGTCATCGGCCGCAACCCACCAGAAAAGTGGACGATTGGCTGGCTGGATCTATCAGAAGTACAAGCTCCCAGTGTGCGTCTGACTGGACTTGACCTTCAATTCGTGGACCTCGTGAGCGCAAATCTGAGTAGAACAACCTTAACGGACGGGAATTTTCGCAATGCGCGACTGATTCGGGCTAACCTTAGTGCAGCAAATCTTAGCGATTCAGTGGGAGACGCCTACGTTGTAAAACCCATCGGCAATAGACCCGCCAGCTTCGTCCAAGCTGACTTGCAGGGCGCTGACTTGGAGCGCGCCATGTGCGCTGGTGTTGACTTCTCTGGGGCAGATATGCGATCAATCAATGCCAAGAATTCGGGGATGTATTCTAGCAATCTAAGCGGTGCCGACTTGCGGAAAGCCAACATGTCAGGCGCATCCCTAGGTGACGCCGACATGCGAGACTCAATGCTGTCTTACGCTGATTTTCATGGCGCGAAAATGCAAGGCGCGGATTTTCGCGGTGCACAAATTGATAACATCGATCTTCGCGGTGCCGATTTGCGTAAGGCCAAAGGTTTGCCGTCAATCGATCAGATCAAGAAGCTAGGCGGCAAGGTGGACGAAGATACTAAATTCTAGCAGCACGAACGTGTGGTGCTTTTATCCACGTTTTTATGCGGGATGCTAGATTCCTGGTAGAACTGTGGCACGTAGTGGTGGAGCTTGGGGTCTCCTATAGCGACATCATCTGCTGCTGCCGAACCAGGCAATCGGATTGAGGAAATTAGCTTCGACAGGCGTCATGTGCCTATGACATCTCGGCGGAGTGAAGCCAGCACTGTCAGCTTGGGAACTGTAAGGATCGCAGCACGTGGGGGCTCTGAGCTGCGGGAAAACCTGGTCCCGAGTGACCGTGATTGATCCCTCGTTACCCTGCCTAATTGCACGGTGATCAGCTTACGACCTGGGCTTTCTCGCGCGATGCGCACCCTGCGCCCTGATCATCCCGTCTGCCGTCGACCCGCCCGGAGGGGAGGCGGGCCAGGGCCACGGGGACAAGGTGGAGCCCCCAACTGGAGGAACGACCTTGGCCCCGTGGCCCTGGTCTGCTCGGCTTGTCCTGGGTCGATGGCGGGCGGGATGATCAGGCTTCCACCTCAACCATCTACGGACCTGAGGATCAAGCGCCGATCATCCCGGAGCCGGAGTGCCCCCGCCGGAGGCCTCGATCTCCGGCCAGAGTGATTTGCTTCGCCAGAACTGGGCGCGCGTCTCCTGGAGCTTTAAACTCGCCCGGAGTAGCTCCCATTCATGCATAATGGCATGGAGATCTCTCATCATCTGTGCCCCGTCTTTATAGCTCTTGATGACAACACCTGGGAACGTGGGGAAATATGGAGATCCTGAATTGATAGCACTCATGGCTTCTTCGGCTGCTCTTTTGTGCATCTTGGCTGTCGCCCGAGAGAGCTTGCTAAGCCTCTCTCTGAGTCCTATCTCGAAGCGCACCAGCTCTTCTAGGCGATGTCTTGCCACCTCATAATCGTTCGGGGACGGCGACTGACGCTCAAATGCTTCCATGTAGAGGTGTGCAAGTACCGGCATCGCCTTCTCCATGTCCTGAGAGTGAAGGCGAAGAGACTGCATAGCGTCCATACATTGATGATCAATTGTGTCTAGAAGCTTTTGCTGATCTTCGAGGTTTGGTTCAATATCGTGATCGTATCTCTCAAGGCATATTTTGAGCCGGTAATGCCATGCCCGATCGCAAGCTGCAAGAAATTTCTCATAGGCCTCTTTGCGTGCGTCGCTATGTCGCTGTTCTGCTGCGTTTCGGCGATCCAGCTTCTTTACATATAGGGCGACTGTCGCGGCGATAGACGCGGCAATGAGCGTAGCTGTAGCGGCAATTAGGGGAAGAGTCAGATCGCCCATGCGCTAAGAGTCTGAAGCCGGGTTACGGATTTGGCTAGATCCTCACGGTGAGATCCTTGATTTCAGGACGAGGCAAGTGCGTTGTCGCGGCCCGAGTGGCGGGCGCGCGCGAGAACGGCCCCCAGGCCGCACGCGCAGCGCGCGGCCCGCAAGCTCGGGCCGCGCGGCGGTGCGTGCGCCGCCGCCTTGATACCTATGAGAACAATTCGGCAAGTTCCGTCAGCGTGCGTTTCCAGGGGTAGGCGTCGATGTGGTCGCCGCCGGAGCTGGGGGCATGGGGCTCGAACTGGCCAGGGCCGAACAGTACGTGTACGCCTTCGGCGCGTAGGTCTTCGACGCTGCGTTGGAAGGGTGCGCGTGTGGCGAGGGCGCTGTTGACGAAGGGCAGTACGACGACTGGGATGCCGAGTCCTGGGGCTTCGGACAGGACGCCGAGTGCGTAGGTGTCGGCGATGCCTTGGGCGAACTTGTTGATGGTGTTGTAGGTCGCTGGGGCGATGATGATCGCGTCGGCTCGTGGTGACTTCGGCTCGTCTGGTGTGCGGTATTGGCTGCGAACGGGCCGGCCGGTCTGCCGTTCCAGGTCCGGGACGTTGATGAAGTTGAGCGCTGGCGGGGTGGCGATGATCTGGACGGTCCAGCCTTCGTCCTGGGCCATGGTGACCAGGCGGCCGACGTCTCCGGCTGGTCCGGCTGCGCACACGATGATGTAGAGGACCTTGCCGGGTTGGATCACGCGACGACTCCCAGGGACTCGGCGTACTCGCGGGCTTCGCGGCGCACACTGATAGGCGCGGTTGCCAGGATGTCACGGACCAGGCGCCGGGCTGCTTCTCGCCCGGAGACCTCCTCTGGGGCCAACTCACCTGCGGCGCGAAGGATGTGCAGGGCTTTGTCGTGCTGGCCGCACATGAGGAAGGCGCGGGAGATGTCGAGTAGCAGCGTCGCTTTGCGCTCGTTGATGGGCAGCTTGGCGATTTCGACCTGTCGGGCGTGGTTGATCGCGGTGCCTGCGTCGCCGAGTCGCAGGGCGATGTTCACGCGGTGGCACAGGACGTTGTTCGGGCCGAACGCGGTCCACATGTGGTTGGCGTCCGTGCCGAGTCGAGTGCCTGCTTCCGCGGCTTCGTCCAGTAGTTCAGCGATGTTGTGGCGGTTGCTGCTGTGGGCGGCGGCGACGGCTCCTCTGAGCAAGAGTGATCCGTAGATGGACAGCTCGTCGGGCGATGGGTGGGTCAGGTCGGTGTCCATGCGCGCGGCGGCGGTACGTGCGGTGTCGGTGGCGGCTCGGTGGTGGCCACCGTCCATGAGGGCGTGGGTGATGATGCGGGAGCTTGAGCCGATCATGAGGGGGCTCTGGCTGGCGTGGGCCGCTTGGACGCTGCGGTCTGCGGCGAGCCAGGCGAGGCCCTTGTCTTCCTGTTTGAGCAGGATAGAGGCCGCGACGTGGTGCGCCTCGGCCGATAGCGCGTAGGCGCGTAGCCGGCCGTCGCCGTCCAGCACCATACAGGCGGTGCGCAAGGTTCGGAGGAGTGCGGGCAACGCTACGGTGACCTGCGCATATCGGCAGGCTTGGTAATTCTGCTTGGCTGCCACGACAGCGGCGGAAAGCGCTTCGAGGTCGATGTGGTCGTCCGTGGGATGCGAGTAATCGACGAGAACGGCGGCCAGGGATTCGATATGACGGCTCGCGTCTGTGACGCTTTCCGGTGGTCCAAGGACGGCGCTGAACAGTGCGGCTCCCGTGAGTCCGACGAATTCCCGGCGTCGCACGTCGTCTTCAACCTCCCCCCGTCCAACGAGATCCATCGTGCGGGGTTGGATGCCCTGATTGTCAACCTCTCCTGAACGGCGTTGCGCTGGCTTCTTTGCTGATCCGCCGCGTCTGGGAGTGAACCCTAGATCCTCCAGGTCAGTGTGCGTGACCTCCTTGATCGCGAATCGGTAGGGGTCATGCGGCCAGCGAACCTCCCCCGTTTCCCAACGTCGGATGCGCTCCTCGTCGCAGGTCAGACCGTGCTTGATGCCGCTCTGACTGAGATTGATCATCTTGGCCATTTCGGCGCGGGTCAGATCCGCGTTCTCCCGCCACGCCCGAAGTCGATCATTGGGGGTCGCACCCGTCATATCCGCTCCGCTTTCCGATTGGGGGGATCGAAAAGGGGCTGAAGGGGGGCCTGTTTGGAGGGCCTCATCCAGCCCGTTTGCCGGTGGACTTGCCATCAATCAACAAGGTACGTCACGCGGCTTCCCGGCACAGGGAACGCCGGTAATCGAGGAGATGGCGACGGTGATCCGGCCAGACGAGACCAGCGAGGTACGACCCTGTTTAGCGTGCCGGGGGCGTGGGACCAAGCGACGTACGCCGCGCCGGGCGCTGCTGGTGGGTGATGAGGAGTGCGAGCAAGCCGGTGGGGAGTTGCTGTGTCTCGATTGCGCCGGAAGCGGCCTGGGCGAAGAGAGCGGGAGATGAACTCGATCATGGCCTTGCTGGCCAACATGACCAATCCACAAGACGAGGCGGACAAGCTGCTGCGGTTGCAGGTCGAACTGGTGCGGATCGGGGTCCGGGCGGAGCTGCGCGACAACAACTCCGCGTTGATGGTGCTGCGTCCGGATCCTGGGCTGCCGGTGTGGGTGTTCGTCGGCTACGGCGGTGCGTACTACTCCTGGGACAACGCGAACGATCGGCATCCGGCTTCCGATCCGCAAGGGACTGCGCAGGCGCTGGTCAAGTACATCAAACCGTCCTGATCAATCCGCCCCCGAGACGGGCGCGGCGAGGTGGTCCATCCCGACCGAGGGGGTCGGGTGGATGCGCTCTCCAGCCCCTCGCCGCGCCTCTGATCGCCCCGGCAGGCAGGAGCGCCGGAACCCTGTGCGGGCCTATCGTCCGCCAAGGTCCGCTCGCGCCCTGTCTGCCGGGGTCGTTTGCTTGTATCGCTCGCGCCACATCGACCGACATGGACAGGCGGGGGTGCGTCGGGCTACGCTCCAACTTGGTAAAACAACCTGTCAGGTGCAGGACGGTCATGATGTCACTAGAGTCCGTGCCGCCGAAGTACGCACAGCTTGTGCAGACCCTTCAGCGGCGTATCGAGTCTGGAACCTACCTTCCCGGCTCTCTTCTCCCCAGTGAGAATCAGTTGATCCAAGAGTTCGGCGTGTCCCGGCCCACGGTGGTCGCCGCGTTGCGGGTGCTGCGCGAACAAGGCTGGATCGACTCCCAGCAAGGCAAGGGCCGGTTCGTGCGCGGCCGTCCCGCGATGGCCGCTGTCGAGCGTAACCGTCCCGGTCAGGCGTACCTGATCCGGCCGGAGCTCGATTCGGAGGGTGAGGTGGTGCAGGTCGGTACTGTCGTCGCGCCCAACCGGATCGCCGCCCTGCTGGAGCTGCCGGACAAGGACAAGGCGTTCCTGCGGCGACGGGTGATCACCCTTGAGGGTGAGCCAAGCATGGTGGTGTCAGTGTGGCTGCCTGCGGAGCTCTCGGAGGGCACCGATCTGACCAGTTCCGCCCCGTTGCCGCAGGGACTGCGCGAGCACCTCCAGGCGCGTAAGGGGGTGCGCTTCGATCACGTGGTCGAGCAGATCACCGCGCGCATGCCCACGGCCGGTGAGGCAAGGCAGCTCGCGATGGGCAAGAGCACTCCGTTGCTGGCCGTCTTCGGTGCGGTGCGCGAGGCTTCCGGCCGACCGTTGCTGGTGGTGGAAGTGCTGCTGCCCGCTGATCGGCATGAGCTGGACGACGCCTATCCGATTGGTTAGGGAAGTGTTCCCGACAGAGCCCGCATAGGCACTTGACCTATCAAGCGGGCTCTCTTTATTCTCGAATCACTTGATAGGTTAAGTGCCTATCACTCGACAGAAGGAATCGATTATGGCTCTGCAAGGCCCCATCCCCGTCACCTACCAGATGCTCTTCCCGCACGGCTGCTACGTGGTCGGCGAGATCGAGCCGGTCAAGGACTTCGACGCCTCGACCAACGGCCGGTTCGTCCAGGCCCGCGACAAGCAGTCCGGTGAGCTGGTCTGGCAGGTCGCGGTCATGGACGGCGACCCGACCCTCAAGCCCGCCCAGAAGACCGTCGCGGTCAAGATCCTGTCCCCGACCCAGCCCACCCCACCCACACCGATGCCGGGCATGCCCTTCACCCCGGTCCTGTTCGACCAGATCACCGTCACCCCGTACGTCAACGCGGCCGGACGACTGTCGTACTCGATCCGGGTCCGCCAGATGCACGCACCCTCCACCGGCCCTGCGCACCGAGCTCCATCCGCGAAGGAGGGGCAGGCATGACCCGCCGCTGGACGCCTCGCCGCAGCGTGATCCGACTGACCACCGCCCAGAACGCCACCGCCACCCACCACCGCTACCCCTACCGCTCGCCCGTGCTGGCACTGGACTGCGGCGCAACCACCGTCGTACTCACCAGCGACGGGCCGGTCACGGCCGCTGACCTCGCCTTCGCCCACCAGCTCGCCCGCGAGGCCGCCCGCTACGCCCGCTCGGTCGAGACCCGCTTCTACCAGCCGAGCAACCCCCCGGAGGCGGCGGCATGAACAAGACCCCGTACACCAACGTCACGCTCTGCGTCAGCCCCGGCGAGACCACCCGGCTGGACGTGTCCTTCTACACCTCAAAGATCCACATCTACAACCTGCTGCTCGCCGAGCGTCCGGTCCTGGACCTGACCACCACCGAAGCGGCCGTCTCGATCAGCACCACCGGAGGCGGGTCCGTCACTGACGCTGACCTGGCCTTCGCCCGTGAGCTATTCGCCGCTACCGCGTCCGACTGTGAGCGCCTGCACGCCATACAGGCCGACACGGTCACCTACGACGGCACCAGCAAGGCCACCGACCAGACGGCGGCCTGACCCATGGCGGGGCCGCCAGAAGCGCCAACTTCCGGCGGCCCCCGATCTTCTCCCTGATCTCACTCACGAGAGGTTCCAAGCATATGTTCCGCAAGCTTCCTGGTGATGAGGCTCGCAACCTTGTCTCCACCACCCCTGACACGGCCATCGTCTTCCGTCCGGCCGTCGTCACCACTCCCGCCATCATGACCATCGTCATCTTCGCCTGGCGCATGCTCGTCGGGCTCGTCCGGCTGTCCTGGCGACACCCCGTCGCCGTGCTGGCCGTGCTCACTCCCGCCGTCCTGATGTGGCTGTACGGCTGGCGCGTCGCGCTGCTGCTGCTCACCCCGGTCCCGGTCGGGCTGATCGCCTGGGCGCTGACCAACCGCACTTCCTTCGTCCACCTGGTTGGCTGGCGGCTGCTGGCCTGGTGGCGGCTCATCTGGATCTACCGGCGCCACTGGCAACCCGTCATGATCGTCTCCGGGCTCGGCAAGCACGTCATGGGACGCGACTACCTACCCCGGCTCGGCAAGGTCACCTGCACCTCCTGGGCCGACCACGTCACCGTGCGCATGCTCGACGGGCAAGCCGTCAAGGACTGGTCCGACCGCATCGAGCACCTAGCGCACGGCTTCGGCGCTCCATCGTGCCGGGTGGCCATCATCAAGGCCGGTCGGCTGCTACTGACCTTCCCCCGGCGTGACCCGCTCGCCACCGTGATACCGGCGCTGCCCATCCCGGCCACCCCCACCGTCGGACCGGTCAAGGTCGGCACGCGCGAAGACGGCACCCCCTGGTTACTGAAGATCCTCGGCACACACATCCTCATCGCCGGCGCCACCGGGGCGGGCAAGGGCTCGATCATCTGGTCCACCATCCGCGCCCTGCTCCCAGCCGTACGGGCGGGCCTGGTCCAAGTGTGGGCGCTGGATCCCAAGCTGATGGAACTGTCCTTCGGCCGCGCCCTGTTCGGGGACCGGTACGCGGCCACCCCTGCCGAGTGCGCCGACCTGCTGGAGACGGCCGTCAAGGTCATGCAGGAACGAGCCGCCCGCTTCGGCGGCGTCCAGCGCAACCACACCCCAACCACCGAAGACCCGTTCGTCCTGGTCGTCGTCGACGAAGTGGCGTTCCTGACCGCCTACCAGGCCGACAAGGACCTGAAACGGCGCATCTCCGCCGCGCTGGCCACGCTCACCACACAAGGCCGCGCGGTCGGCGTCGGCGTCCTGGCCGCGCTCCAAGACCCACGCAAGGAGGTCATGAACATCCGCAACCTGTTCCCCGACAAGATCGCCCTACGCCTCGACGAGTCGGAGCAGGTCGACATGGTCTTGGGTGACGGGGCAAGGGATCGCGGTGCGCTGGCCGATCACATCTCCCCGATCCCGGAGCTGGGCGCGGGCATCGGCTATGTCCGGCTGGAATCCTCACCTGATCCGATCCGGGTCCGGGCCGCCTACGTCGCCGACACCGACATTCGCGCCATGGTGGCCACCTTCGCGGGTGGTGAGGGGCGATGACGCTGGCTCACTTCCTGGACGGGCTGCGCTGCTCGGTCTGCAAGACCCTGAACGCGCTGCGGCTCGACCCGGCCCGCTCGCTGGTCGAGTGCGCTGAGTGCGGACAGTCGGCGCTGGTCTTCCCCGAGATCGGCGAGGGGCAGGGGTCATGACTGACCGGCGAGCGGAGCGGCCGGCGCAACCCGAAGGACCCCAAAGGGGCCGCGAAGCGGTTGGGCCGGTGGCCGGAGCGACTGACCGCGCCACACCTCGTGCCCTGCGCATGGCGATGCCCCTGGCCCGCGAGGTGGCCGTGGAGGTCGCCAAGCAGCACGGCGTCTGCATCCGGCCGGTGCCCCTCAAACGGCTCGACATCCACACCGGAACCTGGGACGTCGTGGATGTGCCGTGCGGGGCCACGCTGGAGGCCACATGCCCGCCCTGCGCCAAGCGCAACCGGCAGCTTCGCATGGCCCAATGCCGGGAAGGCTGGCACCTCGAACAGGAACCGACCATCACGCCCGATGAGCCGAACGACGAACAGCGCTGGCTGATCGAGTTCCGCGCCGACATCCAAGCCCAACGCGACCAAGCTGTGTCCAAAGGTGAGGACACGGCCGACCAGGACGCGATCATCACCGAGTTGGATGGCGAGATCAACGAGGCGGGCATGCGCGGCAACGTGCTCGGCCGAACGACTGCCAAGCGCAACCGCTCGACCAGACGGCGGCAGGATGCCCCGAACCTGCCCAAGCGCGCCATGACGGCGACCACGCTGGGCCGGACGTTCACCAGTTCGGACGGCAAGACCTACCGGCCGTCGCTGTTCGTCACGCTCACCCTGCCGTCCTACGGCAAGATCCGCAACGGCATACCGGTCGATCCGGACACCTACGACTACGCCCGGGCTGCCCGTGACGCGCTGCACTTCTCCAAGCTGGTGGACCGGTTCGTGCAGAACCTTCGCCGCGTTGCTGGCTATGACGTGCAGTACTTCGCGGCCGTCGAACCGCAGAAGCGGCTCGCGCCTCACCTGCACATGGCCATCCGAGGCACCCTGCCCAGAGCAGAGATCAAGCAGATAGCCGCAGCGACCTACCACCAAGTGTGGTGGCCCCCGGCCGAGACGGCCGCCTTCGACGGTGACCACCTGCCCATATGGGAAGACGGCATCGGCTACCTCAACCCGGCAACCGGTGAGGTACTGCCCACCTGGGAACAAGCCCTCGACCAGACGGCCGAACCCTTGCACGTATCCCGGTTCGGCGTCCAAGTCGACGTTCAGGGCGTGCTGGCGGGCACTCCGGATGCCGACCAGTGCATCCGCTACCTGTCCAAGTACCTGACCATGTCCATCAGTGACAGCCTCGACCCCGACGACCAGACCCAGAAAGATCACGCGACGCGGATGACTGAGGCGCTGCGCTTCGAGCCCTGCTCTCCGACCTGCCCCAACTGGCTCCGCTACGGGGTCCAACCCAAGAACGCCAAGCCGGGTATGACTCCCGGCCGCTGCCGGTCCAAGGCGCACAAGCCCGACCACCTCGGCTACGCCGGACGGCGCGTCCTGGTCTCCCGCAAGTGGTCGAACAAGACCCTGACCGAACACAAGCAGGACCGCCGTACCTGGGTTCTGGAGGCCCTCGGCCAGAGCGACCAGCCACCAGACCCGCACCGCTACGTCTGGAAGCCCATCCCGGCCGGAGACGCCAACGTCGCACCGCTGGCTGTCCGACTCCTCCGATCGGTGGCCGAACGGCAACGCTGGCGCGCCCACATGGCCCAACTCCAAGCCCAAGCAGACGGCCAAGATCTTTCGGCAACTTCGAACAGTACGGCGTGTCCAGCGACGGCCGGTTGTTCAGGACCAGCACAGGCAAGCCGTTCCCGGGCTCGACGGTGTCGATGGTCTGGCGCGAGGCACGGACCTACGGGCTGACGCCCGACCAGGTCGCCTCTCCGCTGGCGGCTCGGCCCTACGACCTGCGGCATGCGGCCGTGTCGCTGTGGCTCAATGCTGGCGTTCATGCCCCTGAGGCGGCCGAACGGGCGGGGCATGGTGTCGATGTCCTGTTACGCGTCTACGCCAAGTGCATCGACGGGCAACGCGAGGTCGCCAACCAAAGGATCTTGGATGCCCTTGAGGCCGCGTAACAGGTGCTCACAGAGAAG
The DNA here is from genome assembly GCF_018603905.1 of Nonomuraea sp. NEAU-A123. Lineage (GTDB taxonomy): Bacteria > Actinomycetota > Actinomycetes > Streptosporangiales > Streptosporangiaceae > Nonomuraea. The sequence continues at coordinate 86,152 of NZ_JAHFZZ010000033.1, read as the reverse complement.
GACCCCGAGACAGCTCGGGGTCCTTCGTCGTTGTCGCGGCGTCGACGCGGAATCTCCGAAGAACGCTTCCGAATTGCTGCCTCGACCTGGGCAAACGCGCCAAGATCCATTCCGCGTATATTCCGGGAAGGGTGGCAGGCGGCTGCTTTCGGTGGCCTGTGGCTGCCTTCGCGGTCCACGCCGTTCCAGAGCAAAACCCCAGCTCAGAAGCAGGATTCGAGGTAGAGGATGGTAGGGCGCCCGGGGCTCGAACCCGGAACCTACGGATTAAAAGTCCGCAGCTCTGCCAATTGAGCTAACGCCCCTAGCAACAGCAAGGGTACAGAGATTACCGCCCCCCACGCGACGCCCTTTCGCCCCCTCACCGGTAAGCCGCGAGCCCCGTCAGCGCTTCGCCCAGCACCAGTGTGTGGATCTCCTGGGTGCCTTCGTATGTGAGCACGCTCTCCAGGTTGTTCATATGCCTGATCACAGGGTACTCCAGCGTGATCCCGTTCCCGCCCAAGATCGTCCGAGCTTGTCGGGCGATGTCCAGCGCCGCCCGTACGTTGGCCAGTTTGCCGAAGCTGATCTGCCGGGGCTCCAGCTTTCCGGCGTCCTTCAGTGCGCCCAGATGCAGGGCCGTCAGGCCCGCCTGGGCCGTTCCGACGTACATCCAGGCCAGTTTCTCCTGGGTCAGCTGGAATGCCCCGATCGGCTTGTCGAACTGGATGCGGGTCTTCGCGTACGAGACCGCCGCCTCCAGGCAGGCGCGGGCCGCGCCCACGACGCCCCAGATGATGCCGAAGCGGGCTTCTGAGAGGCACGACAGAGGGCCTTTGAGGCCGGACACTTCGGGAAGTACGGCGGAGGCGGGCAGGCGTACGTCGTCGAAGTACAGGGACGAGGTGATGGAGGCCCTAAGGGATAGCTTCTTGTGGATCTCAGGGGCGGAGAAGCCGGGCGTATCGGTCGGTACGACGAAGCCGCGGATGCCGTCGTCGGTCTGGGCCCATACGACGGCCACGTCGGCGATCGAGCCGTTGGTGATCCACATCTTGGAACCGTTCAGGATCCAGTCGGAGCCGTCTCGCTTGGCGTACGTGCGCATGTTGGCGGGGTCGGAGCCGTGGTCGGGCTCGGTCAGGCCGAAACAGCCGATCGCCTCACCGGCGGCCATCGCGGGCAGCCATTGATCTTTCTGCTCGGAGGACCCATAACGCCAGATGGGGAACATCGCCAGCGATCCCTGAACCGAGACGAAGGACCGCAAACCCGAGTCTCCGGCTTCCAGCTCGCGGCAGGCCACGCCGTACGAGATGGCGTCCGTGCCGGCGCAGCCGTACCCCTCGAGGTGCATGCCGAGCAGGCCGAGCGAGCCGAGTGCGGGCGCGAGTTCGCGCGCGGGGAAGGTGGCCTGCTCGAACCAGTCGCCGACGTACGGCAGGACGCGGTCGTCGACGAAGGACCTGACCGTGTCGCGGATCAGCCTCTGGTCGCCGTCGAGCCGGTCGTCCAGGCGCAGCAGATCGTCCATCGAGCGTCCTTCCGTGACGAAAGGCCGTAAGGGCCTACCAGGGTTCTACCAGGGGGAATCCTGATGTGCGAACGCCGGGCCGGAGGGCAGTCTTGAGGCATGAGCGAATACAACGTCAAGAAGCTTCGTCGGACCAACAACGGCCGCATCATCGCGGGTGTCTGCTCGGGTATCGGGGAGTACGTCGGCATCGACGCCAACCTGATCAGAATCGGCCTGGCGATCGCCACGCTGTTCGGTGGGCTCGGGGTCGGCGTGTACGCGGCCGGCTGGCTGCTCATGCCGGAAGAGGGCCGGGACACCTCGATCGTCCAGGACCTGTTCGACAAGCAGCAGGCCAAGTCCACCTGGCAGGACCACACCGACTACAGCGGCGAGCAGAAGCCGCAGCAGTGATCATGCGGGGGCGGGGGTCTCGACGCGGGACTCGGACCAGAGGATGGCGAGCACGGCCGCGGCCGTCACACCGATGACGCCGGCCAGCGCGACCACCGGCTCTGGGCCGAGTCTCTCCGCGGCGAACCCGCCGATCAAGATCCCGATCCCCTGTACGGCCATAAGCCCCGACTGCACCAGGCCGAACGCCTGACCGCGTCGTTCCGCCGGTACGCACTGGACGAAAGCGGCGTTCGCTGCGAGCTGGTAGGCCCCGCCAACCCCCGACAGGAACCACGCGGCCAGCACCACGGCCAACGGTGGCTGCAGCGCGGTCACGACGAGCGGCAGACAGCTCAGCATGGCCATCCACCCCATCATGCGCAGGCGCCGCGGCGGCGTGACGAACCTGCTGAAAAAGAACGCCCCCACCGCGGTCCCCGTCGGCATCGCCGCCATCAGCAGCCCGGTGACCACCGGGAGCGACAGGGCGCCGGTGCTGAGCTTCGCCGCATAGGGGACGGCTAGGCCCTCCGGCAGGATGTAGAAGCCGCAGAGCCACGCGAAGAGCACAAGGGTGCGGAGTTTTCGGTCGCCGAAGACAAGGCGGGCGCCCGCCCTGGTCATCGCCCACATCGACGGCCTGGCGCCGTCGCGGGCGGCCGCGGGACGTGGTCGTACGCGGATGACCAGGATCAACGCGGAACCCAGGAACGTGATCGCGTCGAGCGCGAGCGCGCGGAAGGGGCCTATCGTGGCGATCATCGCGCCGCCGGCCGCGAAACCGAGCATCTGGATGCCCTGGTTCGTCATGTTCTGCAAGGCGGAGCCGACGACGTACCGATCACCTTCGAGCACCTCGGGCAGCAGTGCCGCGCGCGCGGCCGAGAACGGCGCGCTGAGCAGCACCACGAGGAACACCAGCCCGCACAGCACGGGGAACGGCACCCCCGGGAGCGCCATCACGCCCACCAGGGCCGCGCGGAGCAGGTCGCACGTCATCATGACGCCCCTGCGCGCGAACCGGTCGGCCAGACCGGCCAGCAGCGGGCCGCCGAGGATCGTCGGCAGGTAGGTCAGCGCGTAGACGGCCGCGGTCGCCAGCGGTGATCGGGTGCGGTCATAGACAAGGACGGCCAGCGCCACTTGGGCGAGCTGGTCGCCGAGCAGGGAGAGGCCCTGGCCGTACCAGAGCGCGCGAAACTCCCTGATGGCGATGACCTCGCCGTATGTGGCTTGGCGTTGGAGGGCGCGGCGATGCCGTCCCAGCAGCCGTCGCGTCCGCATGGCCCCCATTGGACTCCGCTGTGCCTGACTCAGAGTGCTCGCTATGTCACCTAAGGTGCCCGATCATTTGACGGCCCGCAACCCAAAGAAGCCAACCCATTGCGAACGGTTACCAGCCTAGTTCATGAAGCCGGGCGTCATCGATGCCGAAGTGGTGCCCGACCTCGTGGACGACCGTTATGCGTACTTCGTCGACCACGTCGTCCTCCGTATCGCAAATCTGGCATATCGGATTTCGGTAGATCTCGATGCGGTCGGGCAGGACTGCGGAGTACCAGTCGCCGCGCTCTGTGAGGGGGATCCCGGTGTACAGGCCCAACAGGTTGGGTTCGGGCGGATCGTCGACGACCGTGACGACGACATTGCTCATCACCCGGGTCAGACCTGGGGGAATCGTGTCCAACGCCTCGGCTACGAGCTCCTCGAACTTCTCCCGCGAAACCTCGATCACCCTTGCCATTCTGCCCCGCTGGTCGGGTAAGCAAGAAACTGTATGAAGTTCACTGACAGATTGACCGCAGTCCTCCAGTCGCGGGTGTCCAGGGTCGTGGCCGTCCTCATCGTGGCCGCGGTGGGCGCCTGGCTCGGCATTTTCCTCAGCGGGACCCTCAGGGCTCAGGTCGGTCCGGTAGAGACGGGTATGTCGCTCCGGCCCGCCTGGAACGGCGAGACGGTCGTGGACGCCAGCCCGCTGGGCACGCTCACGTTCCGCACGCACGACGCCCCGCTCAGACTCCGCATCTCGCTCGAGAACATCGACCAGGAACGCGCCAAGGCGCTCCTTGAGGACCCGCGCCTGGCGGACCGGCTGCCGGAGATCATCGAGCGCGACCTGCTGGACGGTGTCCGCCTGCTGCTGATCCGCTCGATGCTGTGCGCGGGAGCGGGGGCGCTGATCGCGAGCCTGCTGGTGTTCAGGCGGCCGCGGGTGGCGTTGCTCGGCTTGCTGGCCGCCTCGGTGGCCCTCGCCGGCACGAGCGCGTTCGCCGCGCTCACATTCCGCCCCAATTCGCTCGTCGAGCCTAGATACTCGGGCCTGATCGCCGCCGCGCCGTCGCTGGTGGGCAGCGCGGAGTCGATCGTGACGAAGTTCGAGTCGTACCGGTCACAGCTCACCAAGCTGGTCACGAACGTCTCGAAGCTGTACGACACGGTGTCGACCCTGCCGTTGTACGACGCGGACCCCAGATCCATCCGCGTCCTCCACATCTCGGACATCCACATCAACCCGATCGCCTGGAACGTCATCCGCTCCCTGAAGGACCAGTTCAAGGTCGACATGATCATCGACACGGGCGACATTTCCGACCACGGCACCAAAGCCGAGAACAAGTTCGTCGACGAGATCTCCACCCTCGGCGTCCCGTACGTCTACGTTCGCGGCAACCACGACTCGATGATCACCCAGAAAGCGGTCGCCAAGCAGAAGAACGCCATAGTTCTGGATGACAAGACCCAGAAGGTGGCAGGCCTGAACATCTACGGCTTGGGCGATCCCCGCTTCACCCCCGACAAGACCGTCGCCGTCGACTCGGACCCGGCCGTTCTGGCGGAGTTCGGCCGCTCACACGTGCCGCGGATGGGGAAGCCGGACGTGGTCGCCGTCCACGATCCGGAAGTCGGCCGCGGCTTCTCCGGTGCCACACCGATCATCCTCGCAGGTCACACCCACGAACGATCGACGACCGTGCTGCCCACGGGCACCCGCCTGCTGGTCCAGGGCTCCACGGGCGGGGCCGGCCTGCGTGCCCTCGAACACCCCCAGCCGACCCCCGTACAGGCCTCGGTCATGTACTTCGACAAGGAGACCAGACGCCTGCAGGCCTGGGACGACATCACGCTCGGGGGCCTCGGGGAGCAGTCGGTGTACATCCAGCGTCACGTGGAGCGTGACCCGGGACGTATGATTTCTCCAGCGCCAACGAACGCCCCGTCGCCAACGGGATCGATCACTGGCACGACAACGCCGGCCGCCGGTCCGCCACTTTGGCATCAAGGGCAATCGTCCCCTATGCTTCAGAGGTCTCCGACGGAAGGCGACAGGGAAAGTTCCTGAGCCCCCATCGTCTAGCGGCCTAGGACACCGCCCTTTCAAGGCGGCGGCACGGGTTCGAATCCCGTTGGGGGCACCGCAAAGCGCACCACAAAACGGTTGGTCGAAGGCCACCGAAGAACTGGTAAGCTAAGCGAGTCGCAAAGCAAGAAAGCAAGGTCCTGTAGAGCAGTTTGGAGTGCTCGCCACCCTGTCAAGGTGGAGGTCGCGGGTTCAAGTCCCGTCAGGACCGCTCTGGGTCAGGTAGCTCAGTTGGTACGAGCGTCCGCCTGAAAAGCGGAAGGTCGGCAGTTCGACCCTGCCCCTGACCACATTTTTTTGCCCCGAACGGATCATCGTTCGGGGCTTTTTGATCTTCTGAGACGGTTTATGGAGTGCGTGGATTCCGTCCTGATCGACTAGGAGCATCAGGTTCTGCTCCTGGGGGTACTGGTTGCCATTTCGGCTGGAATCTCGATGCGCTGAGCGGGTGGTTCGGAGCTCGGGCGCCGTTCAGCGTGATCTGTGGCAGGCCGAGGCAGAGCGCGGGAACGTGCCGGGCATGGCGCCTTGCGGCCCCGAGCGGCCTTGAGGGCCGTACGGGCAGAGCAATCAAGGCGGATCGGAGTCCGGGGCCGTACAGGCGCCCCGGACCCCGCCCCAGGTTGCTTCGTGATCAGGCGGTGGCGCCGCCGTCGATGACGAGGTCGTGGCCGACGGCGAATCCGGACTCGGGGGAGGCGAGCCACAGCACCGTGGCGGTGACCTCCTCCAGCGCGCCGACCCTGCCGAGCGGAATATGCGGAGCGAGACGGGCATCGCGTTCTTCGCGGCTCTCGCCGGGCCGCGACGACATCGGGGCGTCGCTGGCTCCGGGGCTGACCGCGTTGATACGGATGCCGTCATCGATGTGGTCGAGTGCCGCGGCGCGGGTCAGGAAGCTCACGCCCGCCTTGGAAGTGGCGTACGCGCTCGCTCCGCGAAGCCTGCGATGGGCGCCGATGTTGGAGGAGGTGTTGACGATCGTGCCTCCGCCATGGGAGCGCATGTGCTGAATCTCATATTTCATCGACAGGAACACACCGGTCAGGTTGACGTCCAGCACGTTGCGCCAGCCGTCGACGTCGAGGTCGGCGAGCGGAGCGGCCTGGCCGAAGATACCGGCGTTGTTGTGTGCGACGTGCAGGCCGCCGTGACGCTCCACGGTCGTCGCCACCATCCGGGCGACGTCCTCCTGCCTGGTGACGTCGGCGATGACGAGGCTCGCTCGCCCGTTCTCGGCCTCGATCAGCTTGACCGTCTGGTCGAGGTTCTCCGCGTCACGTCCGGAGACGACGACGGTGGCGCCCTCACGGGCGAAGGCCCGGGCGGTCTCCCGGCCGATGCCGGAGCCACCGCCGGTGACGAGGACGACCTTGTCGATGAATCGAGCGGTCATGATGTTCTCCTTTTATCGAGGGGTGCGCAGCAGTAGGGCTGCGATCGGGGCCATGAGGATGAAGGCGACAGCGGTGATGCCGAGCGCGAAGCCGTAACCGTGGGTGGCGTCACCGGCTTGTGCGGCGGCCAGTGACACCAGTAGGGAGAGGCCGAGGGTCGGTCCGATCTCCATTGCCGTGTTGACCACGCCACCGGCGAGCCCGGCCTGCTCGTCGGGTACGTCGGTGACCGCGGCCACGGTCGCGCCGGCGAACGTCAGGGCGATACCGAAAGGCAGGACCAGCAGCCCGGCGATGAGAGCGCCGTCGAACCTGCCGACCAGAACCAGCCCGGCGGCGGCCGTGATCAGGCCGGTCGTGAGAACGATCCGGATGCCGAAGCGCGCCAGCAGTCGCCCGGCGACCGCGCCCGTACCGATCAGGACCGCGCCGTACGGCAGGAACGCGGCGGAGGTCAGCAGCGGAGACAGACCGCGAACCTGCTGGAGATGCAGCGAGAGGAAGAAGAAACTGGTGGCCATGCCCGCCGAGCCGAGGACGATCGCCGCCAGGGCGACGGCTCTTCGCGGTGCGGCGAAGAACGCCGGCGGCACCAGAGGGGCGGCCGTACGGGATTCCACGATCATGAAGGCGAGAAGCAGGACGGCTCCGCCGATGAGCGGGCCGTACGAGCTCTCCACCAGCCCGTAGCTCAGTGTGGAGAGTCCTGCCGTCACCAGTGCGGCGCCGAGGATGTCGATGCGAGCACGCTCTACCGGGCGATCGGCGGGGAGCAGCCGGGGTGCCGCCACGAGGGCGAGGGCCGTGGCGATCACCGGCACGCCGAATGCCCACCGCCATGACGCCCACTCGGCGAACACGCCGGACAGCAGCGTGCCCCCGGTCGCACCGATGCCCGCCAGGCCGCCCCAGACGGCGGTGGCCCGGGCCCGCCTGTGAGGGTCGGGAAAGAGCACACCGAGCAGCGCCATTGCCGAGGGGGCCGTCAGGGCGGCGCCGATGCCCTGGGCGAACCGCGCGGTGAGGAGAAGGGCGAGCCCTGGGGCCAGGGCGGCCGCGGCCGAGGAGACCCCGAACAGGCCGAGGCCCAGCATGAGCACCCGTCGCCTGCCGTACAGGTCCGCCAGCCTGCCGCCGAGCAGGAGTAACCCGCTGAACGCCAGCCCGTACGCCGTGCTGACCAGCGCCAGGTCACCACCGCTGAGCCGCAACTCATCCTGGATCGCCAGCAGAGCGACGGAGACGACGGTGATACCCGAGATCAGCATGATCTGGACGGTGCCGAGCAGCGCGAAGGCGGGGGCGGTCGGCCTGGTGGGTGCGGGCGAGTCGGCCAGAGGGACTGTCACGGACTCCTCTTTTCCAGATCGATCGTTCCAGTATGAAGGCATGGAGGAGCGTCGTTGCAAGGGGCTCCGCGTCAGAGGGGAGTTGGGGCTAGTCGAGAGCGCGCAGCGCCTGAGTGGCGGCGTCGTAGAGGCGCTCGGGGTCGTTGGAGCTCTTGCCGATGACCCGCATGCCCTGCATCACGGTCAGCAGGAACCGGGCGAGCGCCCGGGGATCCTTCTCCTCGGCCAGCTCACCCTGGGCGCGGGCCCTGGTCAGCGCCGAGGTCAGCGTGGTCTCGATGAAGTCCCAGTTGGACTCCACGCGCCGGGCCATCGTGGGGTCGTGCGGCGCCACCTCCACGGCGGTGTTGACCACCAGGCAGCCGAGGCGTTTCTCGTCGTGCGCGGACTCATCGGCGAACCGCTCGACCAGCGCGCGTACGGCGGGCAGCACCGGCCCCGTTTGTGACAGCAGGCCGATGTAGTCGATGCCGTTCTGCAGGTAGCGCTCGTAGGCCTTCAGGTAGAGGTCGCGCTTGTTGCCGAAGGTGGCGTAGATGCTGGCTCTGCCGATCCCCAGGTGCTCGACGAGGTCGGCCATCGACGTCGCCTCGTACCCGCGCTCCCAGAACAGCTCCAGGGCTGCCTGCAGTGCCACGTCGGGATCGAACTCCTTGGTCCTTGCCACGGCGCCGAGCCTACGGTTATCTAGAACGACCTGTCAAATATGGTTCACTTCTGACGTCTCCAGAGCTTGCCCGTCGCCAGGTCGAGGTAGTAGACGCGTTTACTGTCGTAGGCGCGGACCAGGAAGGGGCCCTCCTTCGACCAGCCGAGGCCGATGTCGAGAGAATCGTCGTCGGGGAACTTGGGGACAACGCTGGACACACGCTTGCCGGTCTCTGGGGTGAAGGTGTCAACACGCGCCTCACCGCCTCGGATGGCCACGAAGCGGCTTCCGTCCGATCGGAGGTGGTACGTGTCCTCGGAAGCATCCTTCCTGAGGGGGAGGGCCATTCTCGTCTTTCCCTGATGGTCCAGAACGAGCACCTGAGACGCCGTCGTGACCACGATCCCGCTCTCGTTGAGGTCATGGACCTGTCGAGCACCGGGGATCGACAGCGTGGTCCAGTTCTTGGTGTCGGTGATCTGCGCGCCGTCCTTGGCCAGGGCGACATACCTGCTCTGGGCGGCGAACGTGGGCGTGGGCACTGCGGTGTCGGTCAGGCTGCCGGTGAGGTAATGGATTCCCCCGGCGTCCTGATACACCATGCGGCGATCATGTCTGCCCAGGTAGACGACGGCCTTCTTGTCGGAGCTGCGGACGAACGGCGCCCGCTGAGGTGCTCCGCCTTTTCCGACGATGTACGGCGCGGCCTGGGAAAATGGCGCCTCGTTCACCAGCCATGACCGGCAGGGGTCGTCCATTTGATTGGTCCACGGACAGGTAGGCCCCTTGTATTTGTCCACTGTCGCGAAAACCCCCATATGTTCTGGAAACGACTGGGGCATCGAGTATTCGGGCAGGTCGCGTTGCGGCGGTTGCCCAGGGATGAGCAGCGCCCCTGACAGGACGATCGCGGTTCCCGCGAGGTAGAGGGTCCGTGTTGACCATTTGCCGATGGCCAGTTCGGCTTGGGCCATGTCATCCGAGGCCTCGGGTGCCGGCCTGGCGCTCAGTTTCCGGGCGGCAAGGGGTACGGCTGCCGCCACGATAATCACGATGACGGCATGGGCCAGACGCGCCGGAGTGGTGCCCTGGGTCACCAGCAGATAGCCGTCTGCCACTACGGCGCCGCCCAAACCGAGCAGCCATGCTTTCCGATAGATATTCGCGTCGTCGTGAGCATGGAGCACCCGGACCGGCAGTCGTACATCGCGGAACACAGAAACGGCACACCACCCCACGACCAGATAGAACGGGTCATTGGTGAGGCAAGCCAAGGGAACAGCGAGGGTGAGGGCGATCAGCCGCCATCGGCGCAGGGCGGCGAAATGGTCGATGACCTGGCGGGCGTTGGCCTCTGTGACGGAAAGGCCAATCAGTGCGGCGAACCTGTTGAGTCGCTCTCGCGTGACCGGAACGGCTGCCGTCAGCAGGGTGATGGCGGAGACTATCCAAGAGATCACTGGAGGTATCGTCACGAAGTGCCACCATATATGGTGCTATATCGTGAGTTCAGACGATATATGGCGGCAATTTGGCATCGCCACGTGGCGCGCCCGGCGTGCGCGATTACTGGTCGCGGTGGCCAGTTGGCTGTCGCTCGTGATTATCGTCGTGGCCCCGTGGTGGTCAGCGGCGATTACCCCGCATATCCGCTGGGAGATCGACGAGTTCTTCGTCCGTGCGGAGGTGGACGAGAATGGTGTCCTGTCCACCAGGGCGTTCATCGAGCTCGAAAACGAGGGGCTGGCCTCCGTCACCCTCACCGATATCTCTATGGAAATTCCGGGCCTACGCTTGATACCTGCTGACAAGGCGGACGAGGAAAGTTCCGTGGTCACCTTGGAGAGGGGCGGCTCGGCGACCGTGAGTAGGCGCATCGTCATCACTGACTGCGCGGCGGTGCCACACGAGCCCCAGCCGATGCGCTTCACTTACCGAGCCTGGACGGGCTCAGGGTCAGCGGAGGCGCCGGCGGACTCATGGCAGCTGACAGGACCCACAGGAAGGATCCCGCTCGCCTGGCAGCGAGGCCTCGCCGACGATGTGTGCAATGACGCGGTGAGCCCGCGTTGGCCCTGACCGTCAGCTCATCCGTGGACGACGACCCGCCTGGAAGGTTGCGCCGCATGCCGCCCGTCACGAAGATCGCCCTCGGTTTCGTGTTCGCGTTCGGTGCCCTCCGTTTCAATGGCTTCGACCTGCTGTTCGACCCCGTTGGATGGGGATTGTGCGCGGCCGGACTGGCTGAGCTGCAGCGATCCGTCGACGATCCCTTCGGCCGGGCCAGGTCCTTTGCCGTCGCCGTGGCCTGCGCCTCGTTTGTCGCCATGCTCGCGTCCGGCGAGCGCTCAAGTCATTCCCTGACGTTCTCGCACGTGGTCGGCCTCGCCAGCACGGCCGGTGCCTTGGTCACCGTCTGGCTGGTGGTCGACGCCATCATCAGACGGATTCGTCCCTATGAAGACAGCTCCAGGGTCGCCCTCCTCGACGTGCTGCGCTGGGCCGTGGTCAGTCTGGGAGTGCTCGGCCTGCTGTCTGGGTACGGCTACGCCGACCTGGGAGTTGTCACGCCCATCGCCTGGTTCGCGACCGTCGTGATCCTGATCGTCGTGCTCTACCGTTCGGCCGAGCTGCCGTACTTGTCCCCAACATGAGAGCCCGTGGCCGATAGCGCGCTGTTACTGGGTTGTGCAGACGGTTCCGTTGAGGGTGAAGACGGCAGGTAGGACGTTCGGCCCGTTGTAGTTGCCGACGAAGCCGATCGAGGTCGACCCTCCGGTGGGCAGTGAGCCGTTTCCGGCCTCGTTGACGGCCTTGACGTCCGATCCGTTCTGCGTCCAGACGGCGCTCCAGCCGCCGCCCAGGCTCTGCCACGTTCGGGGCCAGCTGAAGTTCAGGGTCCAGCCGTTGATCGGCGCGCCGTTGTTGGTGATGTCGATGGCGCCGACGTAGCCGCTGGCCCAGTCGGTCTGGATGGTCAGCCGTACCGTGCAGGCGCTGGCAGCGGGCGTGCCGGTGGTGAACGTCAGCGGCGGGGAGGCCCACGAGAGGCCGCCGCCACTGTCCCGAGCGATCACGTTGAGCGTGTAGCGGGTGCCCGGATTGAGGTTGTTCACCGTGAGCGAGGTGCCGGCGGTCTCGCCGAGTTGCTCGCTGATGGCTCCGTTCTGGCGGTGGAGCTCGTACTTGACGATCGGGCGCGCGCCGGGGACGGCGGCGGGCCAGGAGATCGTGGCGGTCCTGTCCGTGACGTTGGCGGCGGTCGGCTGTCCCGGCGTGCCCGGACGTCCGGTTTGGGGGGTGGAGGGGTGCAGGACGATCGTGGTCAGCGAGAGCGGCGACAGTGTCTGGCTGGTCGCGCTTCCCGCTGTCGAGCTGGTGATGCTCGTGGCGCCGTTGGTGTGCGTCAGTACGGTCGGCGCTCCGGATGCCGGGCTGAAGCCGGAGTAGCTGATCGTGACGGGGTAGGACGTGTCGGACGACGTATTGATCAACAGGACGGACAGATCCCCGTTGGGGCGGCGGGCGGCGTGCGCGGTGACCTTCGCCTGGTCGGTCGCGGCCCGGATGAACTGGTCGCCGGGGCGGGCGAACTTGCTCATCATCTGGAGCGCGTAGTACGGCGCGAACGGTGTGTTCAGTGGCGGTTCGCAGACGCTGCCGTCGGAGGTGCACGTAGCGCTCGACAGCAGGCCGAAGTCTCCGTAATCGGTATGTCCCTCGACCTGAGTGACGTTGCCGATGCCGTTGTGGACGTTCCACCAGTCGACCGTGAACACCCCGTTCCCCAGCAGTGTCGCGTAGGCGTCGGCGGCGGCCAGCGCGCCGGGCTGCGTGTTGGTGCCGGCGCTGCTCGACCCGGTGTTGAACTCGGTCATGGCGATGCCGATCCGCTCAGAGCCGGACCCGGCGTACTTCGCGATCTGCTGACGGGTGAGCTGGATCATGTCGGGGACGTGGGCGGCCTTGTCGAGGGCGCCGGGGTACCAGTGCAGGATCACGAAGTCGATCTTCGGTCCGGCGATCGACAGGACGACCTTGTTCCAGGTGCCGTTGTCGCCGTCGGCGACGATGCCGTCGGGCCAGTTGGCGGCCGTGGTCAGCACCGCGCCGATCTTGATGGTGGGGTCGGCCGCCTTCATCGCGTCCGCGTAGGACACGACGTGGCGGGCGTACTCGGCCGGGCTCTTGTCGGCGTGGTTGTCCGCCTCCCAGTTGGCGCCGTAGTGGCCGTTGCCGTAGTTCTCGTTGCCGATCTCCCAGTACTTGACGCCGTAGCCCTTGGTGACGTTGGCGCTACGTACCCAGGCCGCGGCCTCCTCGGCGGTGCCGGTGCCGTAGTTGGCGGTCACCATCGGCTGGGCCCCGGTGCGACGGACACCACGCATGAAGGTGTCGAAGTCGGTGTTGGGCGCCACGTAGCCGCCGGGGGCGGTGTGGTCGGCCCAGTGGTAGATGTCCGAATAGGAGCCGCCGGGATAGCGCAGCAGCTTCACGCCGGCGTCCTTGAGCAGGTCGGCGGTCGCGTCGGTGCCCAGATTGGTGTCCCAGATCGCATGGTTGGCGGCGATGCCGGTTTCGGGGACGGTGGCAAGCGCGGCGCGGGCGTTGACGGTCACCGCGACCGGGGTGACCTCGTCGGCGTACGCCGTGGGGATGTTCAGGGCGGTCAGCGTCAGCAGGACGGCGGACGCTGCTCTTAGTGAGAATTTCGGCATCGGCGCACCTCGCCATGGATAGCGGCAATCACTCGACGCCTCCTTCCGACCCAGGAGGCACCATGATCGTGCGGGGTGGCGCCAGGCCCGTCAAACAACGGTGAAACTTTCACACCGGATGACGGCCACAGCCGTGCCGGCACGGCGAGGCGTGGCTCTATTAATGACCGATGGAAAAAGTCCAGCTCATTCAATGTAAGTAATTATCAACTGTGTATCGGTATTAGTCGCCCACGACAAATTCCTTGACAGCCGATCGGAGGGGGCGCTTTGCTTGGCCCAAGATCCGCCAAGGTGCGCGTACGCACATGATGGAGGCCTCCGTGCAGCCTGCTCAGACCCTGGTCATGCCCGGCACGGTGCGAGCCGCCCGGACGATCATGTGCGTTCAGATGGTCCTGACGCTCGTCCTGACCGCCATCCTGGCCCTGCTGTTCACACAGGTGGGCTGGAACGCCGCCGTCCTGCTCCCCCTGCTGTACGGAATCGCCAGCGCCGTGGTCATCGTGCTGGTGGTGGTCAAGATGAGCTCGCGCAGGAAGTGGGTGCGCTGGACGGGGATCGGCATCCAGGGCGTGAACGTGATCAGCTTCGTGGTGGGGGCGTTCACCGGCGCGCCGGGCGTGGGAGAGCTCCTGGGGCTCGGGCTGTCGGTGGCGGTCATCGCCCTGCTTCTTGTGCCGTCTTCCACAGCCTGGTTCGACGCCTGATCCGCCGGATGCTCGTCCCGGTCGGGCGAGCGGGCGGCTGCCGTGGCTCGCTATCCGTACGTGGGGTGCTGGGGCCAGCCGGGCGGGGAGTCCTCCCAGTCCTCCTGGCGGCCGTACGGGGTGAGGTCGAGGACGCTGTCCGCGAACGACGTGCCGTGCGACGAGACGAAGGGCAGCGTCCATCCCATCCGGGCTTTGTACGCCTCGTCTGCCATTCCTCGGCCGAAACAATCTTTGGTTTCTTCATCCATCGATTGTTCCCCGTGGCACCGACAGAACCGCCTCCGCATGCCATCGTGGACCGCCCTCGGCGCGCAACGCGGCCGCCCACGCTCGGCATCAACCTGCACACCGTGCTGCGGGGCTACCAGCGACTGCGCGATGATGGACCGATGGAAAAACGCTAATTGTATTTATCCAACCTGGTGGCGATCCGGTGATTGTCGTCGAACACCGAGGCGCGGTATCGCCCGCCAGATTGTGGATAGGGTGGCAGCCGCGATCATCGCAAGATGTCCGCATGTGGACACGCCTGGTCGGCAACCCGATCAAGCCAGTGATCGTCCCAGATTAGTCCTGCTTTATCGGTACTTATCTGGGAGCGCCTGTTGCTCAGACGTCTGCTCGTTTCCGCTGCTCTTATAAGCTCGGCGCTGGTCGCGCCCGTCGCGGCCGCCCTGCCTGTCTCCGCCGCCCAGGCGCACGTCAACGCGACGGCGATCGCCTGCACCTACCAGCGATCCGGCAACCATTGGAACTGCGTCACACCGGGCGCGTACTGCCCGAAAGCCGCTCACACCAAGTACGGATTCGCGAAGGTAACCAACCGTAAGTACCAGTGCAGCCAGTACAACAACGGCCAGTGGCGGTGGAAGCGGGTCTGAGCCCCCGTGCGAAACGACCGCCCCCGCCGAACAGGCGAGGGCGGTCGTTTCCCTAGGATTCAGAATGACGGCTTGCTGTCGGTCCAGCCGGCTTCCAGTACGGCTTGCGAGTACCACACGGTGCCGGGCTCGAAGGTGCTCTGGAGACCGGCGGGCTTCACCACCACGTTCTCGTACGCCAGGCCCCGCCCGGTCGCCTGGTCGAAGATCAGCCGGTTCTCCATGACACCGGAGCCCTTGGTGCGCTCCTCGATCGCCACGGCCGTGCCCTGGCGGCCTTCCGCGTCCGTGACGTTCTCGATGACGTCGACGGCGTCGAGGGCGGCGAGCATACGGAAGGCGGCGCCGCGTACCTGGGGTGTGACCGGCATGTCGGTGATCAACCCCGCGCTCACGCTGAAGAGCCAGGTGTCAGCCGGCGTCGGGTCGCTGCTGGATTCGGTGCTGTTCCTCTCGTACGAGCGCAGCAGCCATGCCTTGAGCTTGGCCGGGTCAGAGGGCAGGCCGCGCAGGTCCTTCGTGGTGACGTTGCGGCCGAGCCAGAACACCTTGTCCCCGTCGGTCAGGGGGCTGTGGCCGGTGCTCATCTTTCGGGGAGAGGTCGAGAGGGTCATCGGGCGTGGCTTGACCGGGATCTCGGCCGGGGAACCGGCCTGCTTCCACGCCTCCTCGTCCGCGGCGGTCGCCGGTCGCGCTCCGAGCGGCTTGGTGCTGCTCCACAGGTCCCCTCTGGTGGCGCTGGGCGTCCAGCGTTCGTTCCGCTGCCGGTCCATGACCAGGTAGTCCGCGCCCTCGACCGCGTACAGGGTCCGCTGGACGGTCGCGGTGTGCCAGTAGGCGCCCGTCCCGGCGGGCTGGCGGGCCGCCTTCGCGGCGGCGGTCAGCAGGATGTCCCGAGCCGACAGCCGCACCTTGGGCGTGGACGAGGCGACCGTCGCCGGGGCCGCGTCGGGCGCCCGCGGCGTCGTGCCGCCGGTGCCGGAGACCACGACGGCCACGGCGGTCGCGGCCGCGGCGGCGCCGACGAGGCTGAAACCCCACACCGGTCGTACGGTCCTGCGCTTCTGCCGCGCCGACCGCGGCCGGGACATGGCGTACGAGAGCTCCGCGGCCCTGGTGCGTTCGTCGACCGGCGTGTCGCCGAGGTGTGCGGGCCGGGCGGCCCGTAGTTCGTCGATGGGGTTCATGACCACTCCTCGCTGAGGTTCCGTACCCGGGTCCGGGACTGTCCCGCTGGTTCCATCGCCTGCTTGAGCCGCTTGCGCGCACGATGCAGCCGTACGCGGAAGGCGGCGGACGAGCAGCCGACGACACGGGCCGCGTCCTTGGGGGACAGGCCCTGCCAGGCGATCAGGAGAAGGACCTCCCGGTCGTCCTCCGGCAGCTCGGCCAGCGCCCGCAGTACGCCGAGCCGTTCGGTCACCTGGTCGGCCACGTCGCCCTCGGTCCAGGCCCGCAGCTCCGCGTTCAGCGCCTCCCGCCGGGTCTCCGCGCGGATGTTGTCCCGCAGGACGTTGCGGGCGACGCCGAGCAGCCATGGCAGGGCCGGTTCCGGTACGTCGTCCAGCCGCCGCCAGGCGATCGCGAACGTCTCGCTCACCACCTCGTCCGCCACCTGCCGGCCCGCGCGACTGACCACGTAAGCCCACACACGTTGCCGGCATCCGTCGTACATGCCGGTGAACCGGTGCGCATCATCCGTCACCGCCTCAGCCCCTTAATCCCGGACATCGTTCTTCTGACACCAGGAAGTGGTCCGAGCCTCCTCGTTGTTACGGCAATCCTGAAATATACGGACGGACTCCCGCGCAGACAGGGCCCCTATACGCTCGATGCCCAGGCAGCCGAGGGCGGGGGACGAACGTGGACGAACGGATCGAGCGAGCCAGACTGCTGTACGAGCGCGCCGTCTTCGACGGCGACGCCACGGCACTGGAGACAGCCGACCGGGAGCTGGACGCGGCCGAGGCGGATCTCGCCCTGGCCCGCGGCCGGATCGTTCACGGGCGATCCCTGGACGCGGAGAAGGAGGACCCGGCCGAACTGGCCCTGTTCGAGCGCGCGGCGCGGCTCTACCAAGCGCTCGGCGACGTGCGCGGCGAGGGCGAATCGCTGTTCTGGATCGGCGTCTTCCACCAGGTCGTCCGCCAGGACGACGGCACCGCCGTCCCCGTACTCGAACGCTCCCGCGAACTCGCCGCCCAGGCGGGCGACAAGCTGACCATGTCGTACGCGCTCAGGCACCTGGGCATCGCCGAGCACGTCGCCGGCCGGCTGGGCCCGGCCCGCGAACGGCTGGAGGAGTCGGTACGCCTGCGCCGCGAACTCGGCTTCCTGCCCGGCGTCGCCGCGAACCTGATCGGGCTGGCCTACATCACCGCCGCGGAAGGCCGCCGTGACGAGGCGCTGAAGGTGCTCGACGAGGCAGCCGAGCTCGCCGGGGCCACCGGCGCCCATAGCGTCCTGGGCTGGGTGGAGGAGGCGCGCAAGGCCCTTTGACCATACTACGTTTTACGTATTATTGTCCTCGGCATGCCCAAGAGATCATCGCTGGCGGCGATGGCGGCTTACCGTGCGAAGTGGGGCTTCAGCGTCTTCTCCGCGCTGATCTATCACAAGGGACGCGCTTCCGGCGACCGGCCGCTCGACCCCAACAGTTCGCTCAGGCTGGACCTGTCAGACACCCAGCGGCAGGCCTACGACAAGGCGTCGGACGCCTGCGAGGCGCAGGCGGTCGGGCAGGTGACGGGCAAGACCGTGACATCGGAGGGCGACTGGTTCGACCAGGTGGACAAGCTGCAGGCCCAGCGCGTCAAGCGCGAACTCGACGGTGACGGGCGGCTCGTCGAGCTGGCCTCGGCCATGGCCGACTGCATGGCGGGCAAGGGCTACCAGATCACCTCCAAGAACCCGACGTCCATCGTCGACTGGGGCGCCATGCTGTTCAGAAGGGAGATGCACGAGCTCGCTCGCAAAGAGGGAGGCGATGACGTTCCCCCCTACAACCCCAACATGTGGTACGCGCCGACTCACCTCCAGCCCGCCGCCGCACAGCGCTTCCTGGACCGGGAGATCAAGACGGCGCTTGACGACCTCGAATGCGGCAAGGCCTTCTACGTCGCCTACCTGCCCAGGGCCGAGGAGATCGTCCAGAGGACCCAGCTGGAGTTCGGGATGGACCCGGACTGATCGGTCAGAGATGGTCTAGGCGCAGCGGTCATGGGCGATGGCAACCAGCGCAACTCAGGGGGCGATCTCCAGCGATCGGCTTCGTGCGCGGCCGGGGGTCGCCTGAGCGACGCCCGCCAGCCGTACGATCACCGCCAGGCCGCCTTCAGGTCTGGTCGCGGCCGTGACCGTGCCGCCGTGCGCGTCGACGATGGCCCGGACGATGGACAGCCCGAGCCCCGACCCCCTGGCCGACCGCACCCGATCGGCGTGCAACCGGTGGAACGGCTCGAACAGGTCGTCCACCTCGTACGGCGAGACCGGCGGACCGGTGTTCTCCACCACGATGACGGCGCCGTCACCGTCGGGGCGGACGGTCACCCACACCTCGCCGTCGCGGACGTTGTACTTGATCGCGTTCTCCAGCAGGTTGAACACGCAGCGCTCCAGGAACAGCGGATCGCCCCCGGCGACGGCCTGACGCAGGTCCTCGTGCACGGTGACGTGCCGCTTCCCGGCCGCGAGCTCGATCTGCTCCAGCACGATCCGGACGATCTGCGGCAGCTCCACGGGCCTGCGCGCGGTCAGCTCCTGCTCCGACTGCGCGAGCAGCAGCAGGCCCTCGATCAACCGCTCGTAACGGGCGTTGGTGCCCAGCAGCGCCCGGGCCAGCGCCTTGAGATCCGGCGACGCAGCCGGCTCCTCCAGCGACACCTCCAGAATCGTCCGGTTGATCGCCAACGGCGTCCGCAACTCATGCGAGGCATTGCCGATGAACCTGCGCTGCGCCTCGAACACCCGATGCAACCGATCCAGCATCGCGTCGAACGTATCGGCCAGCCGCTTGACCTCATCATGCGGACCCCGCAACCCGATCCGCTCATGCAACGTGCTCTCCGACAACCGCCGCGCCGTCTCGGTCACCCGATCCAACGGCCGCAACGCCCGATCGGCCACCAGATAGCCGAGCACGAACGCGATGACCCCGATCAGGATCATGATGACGACCGAGGACCGCAGCATGTCACTCAGTACGGTGGCCGCCCCCTGCTCCACGTCGACCTGTACCTGCTTCATGGAGGGGCCGACGGTGGGCGGCTCCTTCGAAACAGCGATCATGGAGCCGCCGAACCTCGTGACGAACTGCGCGTTCAGCGCATTGGCGGTCAGCAGGTAGGTGACCCAGAGCAGCATCGATCCGGCGACGAAGAACAGCCCGCCGTACAGCAGGGCGAGCCGCATGCGCAGCCCGAGCCGGTCCCACGGCCGCGCACGCGTCACAGCCGGTAGCCCTTGCCGGGCACGTTCTGGACCGCGAGCGGCGCGCCGAGCTTCCTGCGCAGCGACGTGATCGTGACGCGCAGCACCCCGGTGCCGGTGTCGGCGTGCTCGTCCCAGACGCGCCTGCGCAGCTCGGCGGAGG
The DNA here is from genome assembly GCF_018603905.1 of Nonomuraea sp. NEAU-A123. Classification (GTDB taxonomy): domain Bacteria; phylum Actinomycetota; class Actinomycetes; order Streptosporangiales; family Streptosporangiaceae; genus Nonomuraea. The sequence goes on along the minus strand of NZ_JAHFZZ010000033.1, from coordinate 66,602 downwards.
TGACGAGGTCACCGCCGGCCAGCAGCAACTGCTCCAGGACGTCGAACTCCTTGCGGTTCAGCGCGACCGCCCGCTCGTCCCTGGTCACCGTACGGCGGCCGGGATCGAGCCGGATCCCGGCCCGTTCCAGCGCGGCCGGCGCGGCCCGGGAGGACCGGCGGGCCAGCGTCCGGATCCTGGCCACCAGCTCGGCGAACGCGAACGGCTTGACCAGATAGTCGTCGGCGCCCAGTGACAGCCCGTCCACCCGGTCGCGGACCTGCCCGGCGGCGGTCAGCATGAGGATCCGGCTGGAGCTGGCCAGCTCGCCGCAGACGTCGTCGCCGTGCACCTCGGGCAGGTCGCGGTCGAGGACGACGACGTCGTAGTCGACGTACGAGGCCAGGTTCAGCGCCTCCTGACCGTCGTAGGCCACGTCGACGGCCATCGCGTGCAGCCGCAGGCCGCGCGCGACCGCGTCGGCCAGCTCTTCCTCGTCTTCCACGACAAGCACTCGCATGTGGTCGAGCGTGGCGGGTCGGGTGTTAGCCGCGAGTAAGCGCCTTATCCGGGTTTAGCACGGGTGGGAGTGGAGTGGGCCCCGCATCCCGGGCGAGTGACCCGGGCTGCGAAGGAGCGGGTCATGAGAGTTCGACTGCTGCCTGTCGTACCCCTGCTGGCGTTAGCGCTGGCGGCGTGCGGACAGCGCGGCGCCGCCGACGACGGGATCGCCAGCGCGGGCAAGGGTACGGCCACGCCCACCGCGTCTAGCTCGGTGTCGGAGGCCGACCGGCAGGCGGCGCAGCTGAAGTTCACCCAGTGCATGCGGGAGCACGGCGTCAACATGCCCGACCCCGGGGCCGACGGCAAGATGCTGCTCAGACAGAAGAAGGGTGACGACCCCAGCAAGATGAAGAAGGCGACGGAGGCGTGCCAGCCCCTGCTGAAGGACGTGATCGGCGACAAGGTGAACCAGCCGATGGATCCGAAGCAACGGGACCAGATGGTGAAGTTCGCCCGGTGCATGCGGGAGCACGGTGTGGACATGCCGGACCCGGGGGCGCAGGGGGAGATCCGGATCAAGGTCGGCAAGGGTGGCGAAAAGAAGCTCAAGGAGGCGCAGGAAGCCTGTAAGAGCCTCGCTCCGGGCTTCGGTCCCGGTTTCCGGGCCAAGCCGTGAGGCGGCCCCTGGCCATCGCCGGCGCCGCCCTCCTCGCGGTCGCCGCCGCCTGGACGGCGCTGACCGTACTGAACCAGAGCGGCGGCACGGGCGCGGCGGCGCCGAGCAAGCCCTCGGTGCCCGCCACCGCGGAGATCACCAGGCAGGACCTGGTCGACACCAAGACCGTCAGCGGCGCGCTCACCTACTCCGGCGAGCGCGACCTCGCGGCCGGCTCCAGGGGCACCGTGACGCGGGTGGCCGCGGAGGGGGCGGTGATCCGCAGGGGACGCCCGCTGATCAGGATCGACCGGAAACCCCTCGTCCTGATGTACGGCAAGCTGCCGCTCTACAGGACGCTGCGTTCCGGCATGTCGGACGGCCCCGACGTCGAGCAGTTGGAGCGCAACCTCAAAGCGCTCGGCTACGGAGACGACCTCACCGTGGACGACCACTTCAGCTACGCGACGCGGCTGGCCGTCAAGGAGTGGCAGGACGACGTGGGACTGTCCGAGACCGGCGAGGTGGACGCCGCACAGGTGACGTTCCTGCCCTCGGCGGTACGGGTGACCGAGGCGAAGGCCGCGGTCGGTGGCAAGGCCGGTCCCGGCCAGACGGTCCTCACGGTCAGCGAGCTGCGGCGGCTGGTGCACGTGGACCTCGACACCGGCGACCAGGCGCTGGCCAAGAAGGGCGCCAAGGTGAGCGTGGAACTGCCCGGCGGCGAGCAGGCGGCCGGGAAGATCAGCGAGGTCGGCACGGTGGCCAAGAGCCAGGACGACAGCACCACCATCGACGTGGACATCACGCTGAACAAGCCCCCGAAGTCCAAGCTGGACCAGGCCCCGGTCGAGGTGGAGCTGGTCAGCGAGCGGCGCAAGAACGTGCTGAGCGTGCCGGTGGAGGCGCTGCTGGCGCTGCGCGAGGGCGGCTTCGGCGTCGAGGTGGTCGAGGGGGGCGCGACCCGCGTCGTGGAGGTTAAGGTCGGCGGCTTCGGCGGCAGCCGGGTCGAGATCAGCGGCGCGGGGCTGGCCGAGGGCATGAAGGTCGGGGTGCCCGCGACATGAGCGTTGTGGAGCTGCACGACGTGACCAAGGTCTACGAGGGTCACGTCGAGGCGCTGCGCGGGGTTGACCTGACGGTCGAGCGGGGTGAGCTGGTGGCCATCGTGGGGCCGTCGGGCTCCGGGAAATCCACCATGCTCCACATGATCGGCACCCTGGACCTGCCCACCACCGGGACCGTGCGCGTCGCCGAGTACGACATCGCCGAACTCTCCGACCGGGAGCTGTCCGCGCTGCGGGCGCGACATCTGGGGTTCGTCTTCCAGCAGTTCCATCTGGCTCCGGGAGTGAGCGCGCTGGACAACGTGGCCGACGGCCTGCTGTACAGCGGCATCGGGCTGCGGGCCAGACGCGAGCTGGCCGCCTCCGCCCTGGAACGGGTGGGCCTCGGCCACCGGCTGGGCCACCGGCCGAACCAGCTCTCGGGCGGCGAACAGCAGCGGGTGGCCGTGGCCCGCGCCGTCGCCGGTGACCCGCCGCTGCTGCTGGCCGACGAGCCGACGGGGAACCTGGACTCCGCCTCGGGCGCCGAGGTGCTGACGGTTCTGGGCGGGTTGCACGCGGCCGGTACGACCATCGCGATCATCACCCATGACGCGGAGATCGCCGCCTGGTGCCACCGCCAGGTCAGGCTCCGCGACGGCCGGATCGTCGCCGACCTCACACGGGCCGCCGGTCCAGAGCGGGTCGCCGGTCCGGAGCGGGCCGCCGGTCCAGAGCAGGTCGCTGGTTTCGGGCAAGGAGCTCCAGAGTGACGCGTAACCGGCTGACGCCCGCCCGGCTCGGCTTCGCCGACGTGCTGCGGGTCGGCGCGGCAGGGCTCAGCACCCGCCCGACGAGAGTGATCCTGTCGGCGCTCGGCATCGCCATCGGCATCGCGACGATGATCGCGGTGATCGGCATCTCAGCGTCCTCCCGCGAGCAGCTCCTGCGCCAGCTCGACCGGCTCGGCACCAACCTGCTGACCGTCTCGGCCGGCCAGACCATGTTCGGCAAGGAGGCCGAACTGCCCACCGGCGCGGTCGCCATGGTCGAGCGCATCGGCCCGGTCCGTACGGCCGGCGCCACCGGAGCCATCACCGCCACCGTGCGGCGCACCCGCTACATCCCCGAGGAGGTAACCGGCGGCATCGCCGTACAGGCGGCGACCACCGGCCTGCTCGCCACACTGGAGGGCGGCGTGACGAAGGGCGCCTGGCTGAACGCCGCCACCGAGCGGCAACCCGTCGTCGTCCTGGGCGCCAAGGCCGCGGAGACGCTCGGCATCTCCAGGACCGGCGTACGGGTGTGGATGGGCGGCCGGTGGTTCACCGTGGTCGGCATCCTGACCCCGATGCCGCTCGCCCCGGAGATCGAGCGGTCGGCGCTGGTCGGGTTCCCGGCCGGGGCGGAGCTGCTGGGCTTCGACGGCCACCCGTCGACGATCTACGAGCGGTCGACGGAGGAGTCGGTGGAGGGCGTACGAGGAGTGCTCCCGCGTACGGTCAACCCGGAGAACCCGGAGGAGGTCAACGTCAGTCGGCCGTCCGACGCGCTGGCGGCCAGGGCGGCCGCCGCGGGCGCGTTCACGAACCTGCTGCTCGGCCTCGGCGCGGTCGCGCTGCTGGTCGGCGGCGTGGGCGTGGCGAACACCATGGTGATCTCGGTGCTGGAACGACGCAGCGAGATCGGCCTGCGCCGCTCGCTCGGCGCGACGCGTGGGCAGGTGCGGGTCCAGTTCCTGGCGGAGTCGCTGCTGCTGTCCGTGCTGGGCGGGGTCGTCGGGGCGGTACTGGGCGCGCTGGCCACCACCGGCTACGCGCTGTCACGCGGCTGGCCGGCCGTGGTGCCGCCGTGGGCGCTCGGTGGCGCGATCGCCGCCACACTCGTCATCGGCACGATCGCCGGCCTCTACCCGGCCATGCGAGCCGCCCGCCTGTCCCCGACGGTCGCCCTGACGACCACCTGACAGTGGCGCTAGGACGCGCGGGTCGCGCGGTCGAACGTCTCGACCAACTCCGCCGCGCACAGCTCCGGATCCAGCCCGTCGACCAGCCGGTCGGCCACGGCGTCGACCGCGGCCCGCAGCGTCGTGGCCATGATCGCCGAGTCGAACGACCGGAACGTCCCCGTACGCCGGCCATCATCGAAAAACGCCACCAATCGGGCGATCGCCGCGTCCCGCTCCTGGCCGCCGAGCTGAGCGGAGTTGGCGGCGATCTGCTGAACGGCCCGCACATGGTCGGGATGGGCGGCGACGAAGGCCACGTTCGACCGGATGTACGCCTGGAGCAGGTCGCGGGCGCCGTCGGCGGCGTCGAGCGCGGGCCGCATGAAGGCGGCCGCGTCGTCCACGACCTTGCGGACCACGGCCGCCAGCAGCTCGTCCTTGCTGGAGAAGTGGTAGGAGATGAGCCGCTTGCTGCTGAGCCCGGCATGCTCGCAGATGGCCTCGAAGGTCGTCGCGGCGTAACCGCGTCCGGCCAGCAGGGCGATCGTGGCCTGAGTGATCTGGGCCTTGCGTGCCTCAGTCGCCGCGTGACGAGCTGTCTCCATGTCATCCGAGCTTGCCACGCTTCGGGTACGCCTGCCGTACGGCCCGGCGGTTGACGAGCGTCGCGACGGCCACCAGCAGCACCCCGACCAGGCCCTGCTCGACCCGCATCCACAGCGGGTAGCCGCTGGACGGGACGGCCACGATGAGCAGGATCCCGATGGGGGCGATGGTCGCTACGAAGCGGATGCGGATGTAGGCGGCCCGCCTGCCCTTCTCGGCCTGGCCGGTCAGCGCGATGAGCCAGGCGGCAGCGGCGGCCACCGCCACGCCGCGTACCCACACCACCCAGTCCCCGCCGACGATGGCCGCCACCCCGAGGGCCAGGACCGAGACGGCGAGCATGACGACGAAGAGCGTCCTGACGGGCGTCCAGATTTTGTTATCCATGCGAGTAAATTTATCCATGCGGATAACGATTGGCAAGGGCTGATCGGTACAGCGCCAGCCGTACCGATCACTTGCTCATTACATGTTGATCATGTGGCCCGCGAGGCCGTGGATCGCTTCCTTGACCGCTTCGCCGAGCGTGGGGTGGGCGTGCACGTTGCGCGCGACCTCGTGCACGGTGAGGTCCCACTGCTGGGCCAGCGTCAGCTCGGGCAGCAGCTCCGTCACCTCGGGGCCGATCAGGTGCGCGCCGAGCAGCTCGCCGTACTGGTTGTCGCTGACGATCTTGACGAAGCCGGCCGTGTCGCCCAGGCCGTGGGCCTTGCCGTTCGCGGTGAACGGGAACTTGGCCACCTTCACGTCATAGCCCAGGTCACGGGCCTGCGCCTCGGTGTGGCCGAAGCTGGCCACCTGCGGCTGGCAGTACGTGGCCCGGGGGATCATCACGTAGTCGAGCTCCATGGTCTCCGCGTCGCCGATCGTCTCGGCCGCGATGATGCCCATGGACTCGGCGGCGTGCGCCAGCATCAGCTTGGCGGTGACGTCGCCGATGGCGAAGATGTGCGGCACGTTCGTCCGGCACCGGCCGTCGATCGCGATCGCGCCCCGGTCGGTGAGGGCCACGCCGGTCTTCTCCAGGCCGTAGCCGTCTACGCGCGGTGCGAAGCCGATGGCCTGCAGCACCTTGTCGGCCTCGAGCACCTGCTGCTGCCCGTCGCGGGTGACGGTCACCTTGACCGAGGCGCCGGTGTCGTCGATGCCGTCGACGCGGGTGGAGGTGAGCACCTCGATGCCGAGCCGCTTGTAGCGCTTGGCCAGCTCGGCCGAGACCTCCTCGTCCTCCAGCGGGACCATGCGGTCGAGGAACTCCACGATCGTCACCTTGACGCCGTAGTTGTGCAGGACGTACGCGAACTCCACCCCGATCGCGCCCGCGCCCGCGATGATGATGCTGCCGGGGAGCTGATCGGTCATGATCTGCTCCTCGTACGTCACCACCCGCTCCGACAGCGACGTGCCCGGGATCAGCCTGGTGGTGGCCCCGGTGGCGATGATGCAGGTGGCGAAGGTGATCGTCTCGTCGTTCACCTGGATCGTGTTGGCGTCGAGGAACGTGCCGCGGCCGTCGTACTCCGTGATGGCGTTCTTCTTCATCAGGTAGTGGACGCCCTTGACCCGTCCGTCGGCCACCTTGCGGCTGCGCTGGAAGGCGGCGCCGTAGTCGAAGCTGACCTCGCCGGTGATGCCGAAGGTCTTGGCCTCGTTGTGGAAAATGTGCGCGAGCTCGGCGTTGCGCAGCAGCGCCTTGGACGGGATACAGCCCACGTTCAGGCAGACGCCACCCCAGTACTTCTCCTCGATGACCGCTGCGCGCAGCCCGAGCTGGGCGGCGCGGACCGCGGCCGTGTACCCTCCGGGACCCGCGCCGAGAACGACGACGTCATAGTGAGTGCTCATGAGTCGGACCATACCGTCCACCTAGCGCTACCCCTGAACCTCGCCCCTGCGCCAATGACCCGGCCGATCCCGCTCGGTTGGATCTAGGCATGACCGAATTCCCCGGACGGTGGGCCGAAGGCGTCAGCCTCGTGATCGCGCCGGTCCTCATGCTGGTGGGCGTGCTGCTGCGCCTGCCGTACGACGCCTTCTTCCCCCGCCAGCTCGCGGCCTTCGCCGGGAACGCGGCGCTGATGACCGCCTCCTACAGTTGCTTCGCCGCGGGCAACGTGCTGCTCTGGCCCGGCGTGCTCGGCCTCGTGCGGCGCTCGCCCGGCTCGCGGTGGGTGCTGTGGGGCGGGGTGATGGTGATGCTGGGCCTGTTCGAGCGGACCTTCCACGCCGGGGTCAGCCATCTGGCGTTCCAACTGGTCTCCGTCGAGGGCCTTCCGGCCGCGCGGCAGGCGGTGGCGGACTCTTACGGCGCCTTCCACGTCTTCGCCTCGCTCAGCGTGGCGCTGTTCTTCGGCTGGATCGTGCTCGCTGTCGGCCTGTGGCGGGCCGGCACGCTGGATGTCGTACGGGCGGTCGCCCTCGGCCTCATGTCCGCGCTGCCGATCGGCGTGCTCAAGGGCACCGGCGTGATGTCGATCGTGGCCACCGCGGGCCTGTGCGTCGCGCTCGTACCCTTCGGCGTCAAGATCCTGCGCGACGGCCCCGCGCCGAAGTGGTGGGCGTTCCCGCTGGCCCTCGCGATCGGCGCGGGCGCGGTGGTGCTCGGCACCCTCGGCTAGAACACGGCTAGAACTCCACCTTGTACGGCAGCGCCAGCTCGTCCGCCGGGACCCCGCGGATGCCCCAGTTGACCTTGGGCATCTCGATGATCGTGATCTCCACGTCCTCGGCGGCGAGCCCGGATCTGTCGTAGATCGTCCGGATCAGCGCCCGTTTGGCGTCGTCGCTGCGGCCGGTGAAGCAGACCACCTCGATGATCAGGTAGTCCGGGCCGCGCTGCGGGCACACGAAGTCCTCGGCGTCGAGCAGCAGGAACCGGTGGAACCGCTTGTCCTCCGGCAGCCCCCACGCGCTCACCACACAGGAGTGCAGGAGGTCCGAGAGCTCCCGCTGCCGCCCGGCCCACACGTCCCGCCGGCCATAGATCTTGAGCTGCGCCATGCCGGTCAATATAGGGGGCCACCGCGATTGGTACCCTGACCCCTGATGTATCGCCTCGTGTTCACGCAGGTCTTGCGACGTTTCGACGCCGAGGCCGTGCACCATCTGACTGTCAGGGCCCTCGCGCTGCTCTCGGCGCTCCCCCTGCTCAAGCGGCTGCTCTATCGAGCGCTCGCGCCGCACGACCCGGTTCTGCGCGTCAGCGCGTTCGGCGTGCACTTCCCCGGACCGCTCGGCCTGGCCGCCGGGTTCGACAAGGACGCCGCCTGCGCCGAGGGCGTCGCCGCCCTGGGCTTCGGCCATGTCGAGGTCGGCACCATCACCGCGCACGCCCAGCCGGGCAACCCCCGGCCCCGGCTGTTCAGGCTGGTGCCGGGACGGGCCGTCATCAACCGGATGGGCTTCAACAACGCCGGGGCGGTGGCCGCGTCGCGCCGCCTGCGCCGCACCCGGGGGCTGCCGGTCGTGGTCGGGGTCAACATCGGCAAGACCAAGGTGGTGCCCGAGGCCGAGGCCGTCGCCGACTATGTGGCCAGTGCCAAGGAGCTGGCGTCGCTGGCCGACTATCTCGTGGTCAACGTGAGCTCGCCCAACACTCCCGGACTGCGCGACCTGCAGGCCGTGTCGCTGCTGCGCCCGCTGCTCGCCTCGGTCAAGGAGGTCGCCGACGGCACGCCGCGCCGTACCCCGCTGCTGGTGAAGATCGCGCCCGACCTGGCGGACGAGGACGTCGACGCGGTCGCCGACCTGGCGCTGGAGCTGGGACTCGACGGGATCATCGCGACCAACACCACGATCCGGCACGGCGGCGAGACCGGCGGACTGTCGGGCCGCCCGCTCAAGGCGCGCTCCCTGCAGGTGCTGCGCCGGCTGCGGGCCCGCGTCGGCGACCGGCTCACGCTGGTCTCCGTGGGCGGCGTGGAGGACGTCGACGACGTCTGGGAGCGCCTGCTCGCCGGGGCCACGCTGGTCCAGGGCTACACCGGGTGGATCTACGGCGGGCCGTTCTGGGCCGCGCGCATCCACCGGCAGCTCGCGCGCCGCGTCCGCCGCCACGGCCTCACCTCGATCTCGGAAGCGATCGGCCGTACGGCCTGAAGTCGTACGGCCTGAGGTCGTGTGGCCTGAAACGGCCTGAAACGGGTGGACGGCGTGGAGCCCACAGCAGGTGGAAGAACGAGCCAACTGTGACAGCCTGCGTTCCCGGCGTTGCTAGGGTTCCCGGATGCTCGATGATCTGCACGACACGCCCGCGCGCCTGTGCCGGGACTACCTCGAACTGGCCGATCGCCACGCGCCCGGTCTGATCGAGGGGCTGTACCTGCAGGGATCGATCGCGCTGGGCGACTACCGGCCACGGGTGAGCGACGTCGACTTCGTCGCGGTGACCGGCCGGCCGCCCGATCCCGCCGTGCTTCGTACGATCCACACCGAGCTGAAGACCCGTGGGGCCAAGCCGTACTTCGACGGCCTCTACGTCACCTGGGACGACCTGCGCAAGGACCCGGCGCAGGCGCCCGATGGGTCGTCGGTGCACGAATGGCGGCTGACCGAGTCGGGACGGTTCGAGCGCGGCCTGGTCACCTGGCACGTGCTGGCCCAGGGTGGCGTGGCCGTGAGAGGGCCGTCGGCGGCCCAGCTCGGCATCCACACCGACTGGGACACGCTCGCCCGGCAGACCAGGGCGAACCTGGCGACGTACTGGACCAGATGGGTACAGTACAGCGCCCGGCCGGCCTCCCGGCCGGGCGTGCTCGCGCTGAGCGAGTACCAGACCGCGTGGGGCGTGCTCGGCATCGCCCGCCTGCGCCAGACGCTCGCGGTGGGCGAGGTGACGTCGAAGACCGCCGCCGGTGAATACGCGCTGGAGGCGTTCGACGCGCGCTGGCACCGGATCGTGCGCGAGGCGCTGCGAATCAGGCTCGGCGGGCCCGCGCTCTACCGCAATCCGTTCCGGCGGCGGGCCGATCTGCTGGCCTTCATGACCATGGTGCTGGAGATGTGACGCACGGCTCACACGCTGGGTCTGGTCGACTCCGCGTCGTGGGTCATCGAGTCCACCCGCTTCATGACCTCGGCCACGCGTACCGTGGCGGGCCGGTGAGGTCTGCGCCGCTGCCACGGCTTGGGCCCGTCCAGCGGCCGGTACTCCACCCCGATCGCGTCGAGCCGGCCGAGATGCTCCTCCAGACGGGCCGGGAAGTCGGCCCCGGCTGAGCCGGACCACGCCACCTCCGCCAGGGCGCACGCCCGCGGCCATGCCCGGTAGTCGAGCGTACGAGGGTCGGGGATGCGCTCGGTCCAGAGCTGGGCCTGGGCCCCGACGACCCGCGACCGCTCCTTGCCGGACCAGTCGTCCGGGGCGGGGGAGAAGGCCGCGACGTCGGCGACGGTGATCGCGTCACCGATCGCCATGGGCTCGTCGGCCGCCGCCGACTCCGCGTAGTCGAAGTACAGCGGGAACACCGGCGTCGCGATCACCTCGTGGCCCGCCGCGGCGGCCCGCCGGCCGACGCCCATCCCGCGCCACGGCATCACCAGCGTGTCGTGCCGCAGCTCGCCGCTGACGAACGCCTCGTCCCACACGACCGCCCGCGCGCCGCGGTCCGCGAGCACGTCGGCGAGCCGGCGCAGGAACCACGCCTGCAACTCGCCCATGGACGAAAGGCCCAGCGAGTCGCGGTAGGCGGTGATCTCGGGGGAGGCGGCCCAGTGGTCGAGCACCACCTCGTCGCCGCCGATGTGCACGTAGGGGGTCTCGCCGATGGCGCCGATCAGCTCGTCGAAGATCGCGGTCAGGAACTCGACCGTGGGCGGCATGGGAGACAGGATGGCCGGGGTGATGCCCCACCGCTCCAGCACCTGATAGTCGTCGTCGGAGGAGCCGAACTCCGGATAGGCGGCCAGGATCGCCTGGGCGTGCCCCGGCACGTCGATCTCCGGCACGACGGTGACCGCACGGGCTCGCGCGTAGGCGGCGATCTCCGTCAGGTCGTCGAGCGAGTAGTAGCCGCCGTGCGGGATCTCGTCGTAGGCGTCGGGCTCGCGGTAGTGGTTGGTCGCGGTGCGAGAGCGGTGCGAGGCCACCTCGTGCAGCCGCGGGTACGCCCTGCTCTCCACCCGCCAGCCCTGGTCGTCGACCAGGTGCAGGTGGAGCCGGTTGAGCTTGTGCATCCCCATCAGGTCGACCAGGCGGAGCACCTCACGCTTGGGGAAGAAGTGCCTGGCCACGTCGAGGTGCAGCCCCCGCCAGGAGAAACGGGGAGCGTCCTCGATCCGCACCCCCGGAACGGTCCACGCCGCCTCGGCCGCGAAACGGTAGGACGCGGGCGGCAGCAACTGGTGCAGCGACTGCCCCGCGTAGAAGGCGCCCGCCCGGTCACCCGCCGTGATCTCCACCCCGCGCGACCCCACGACCAGCCGGTACGCCTCCGGGCCGAGGGCTGGGTCGTGCCGCAGATCGACGGCTCCCGCGTCGCCCGGCCGCAGGTCGAGCACCGGCAGCGCCAGTCGTACGGCGTCCACCAGGTCCTCGGGCCCCGAGACGGCCGCGCCCGAGGTCAGCTCGTAGGAACCGGAGAGATCGTTCAGCAGATTGGGGCGAGGAATCATGCTTTGAGATAGTGCTGCAAACCATCGGCCAGCGCCACCGCGATCCGCTGCCGGAACGCGGAATTCTGGAACTTGGCCGCCTCAGCCGGGTTACGCATGTTGCCGCACTCGATGAAGATCTTCGGCACGGTCGACAGGTTGAGCCCGCCGAGATCATTGCGGAAGTCGAGGGCCTTGCTGCCGATGTAGGTCGAATAGGGCAGGCCGGTCTCCTTCTTGTACGCGTCACGCACGGCCAGGCCCAGCTTGCGCGAGTCGGCCACGACGGGGTCGACCGGGCCGTTGATCTTCTTCGGCATGATGACGTGGAAGCCGTGGTTGGCGGCCGGGGCGCCGTCGCCGTGCACGGAGATGGCGGCGTCGGCCTTGGCCTTGTTGCCGATCGCGGCCCGCTCGGTGATGCACGGCCCGACGCTGCTGTTGTCGGCCCTGGTCAGCTTCACCGCGGCACCGCGGGCCTTGAGGATCTTGACCACGCGGTTGGAGACGTCCCAGGTGAAGGCGGCCTCGGTGTAATGGCTGTCCGTCTCGGTCCCCGTCGTGTCACACGGCTTCCATTTGGTCAGCACGTTGACCTTGCGGTTGACGGCCTTCGGATCGCGGTAGTTTCCGCCGTTGTGCCCCGGGTCGATGACGATGGTCTTGCCCTCCAGCGGCCGGGCCGCGGCCTGGGGCTTGGCGCGAGCCTGGGGCGTGGTACGAGCCTGAGCCGGGGCGGGGGCCAGGGTCGTCGCGGCCGCTTGGGCGGCCTGACCTGCCGCGGCGCCACCGCTGCCGGTGCTGCCGCACGCGGTGGCAATCAGGCCGCAGACAGCGAGGAGTGACGCAGGAAGAGCACGCATGCGTTCCAACTTACGTCAAGAGCGGTCCTCGCCTGACGCTTATGTCCAGAGCGGTCCCCGCCGGAGGCTCACCTCAAGGGCGGGCGTCACCAGACGTGTTCGCCCACCTCCTGCCGTTCGAGCAGCGCGGCCAGCTCCCGTGCGTCCTCGGCGTCGAGACCGAGAACGACGCGGGGACGGCCCCATGGGTGGTCGAGGGAGTGGGCGACGTAGCTGGCCACGGACTCCGCGCCGACGTCGGTACCCCTGTCCCTGCTTGCGCGCCACTGCGCCCAGGCGCGTTCGAGCTCGGTCGCCGCGCGCTGGGCGCAGGACACCAGTTCCGGATCACGCATGGCTGTCCCCCCGGATCAGATCGTGTCGCTTGACCTGATGAGTAAACCTCCGTGCGGCGCCGCCGCCGCACGGGTTGACCCAGCTTTGGCCCTCTCTAAACGGGACCCGTGCTCCTTCGGCCCTCCCTAAGCGGGGCCCGTGCTTCGCCGAACGATCAGTTCGGGGGTCACCTGGCGTAGACGGGCGACTTTCGAGGGGTCTCCGATCCGGTCGCTGAGCAGGGCCGCCGCGGACCGGCCCATGGTGCGGCGCGGTTGGTCGACGGAGGTGAGAGAGATGTGGTGCGAGGCAGCCAGGTGGGTGTTGTCGTAACCGACCACCGACAGGTCGTCCGGCACCTTCAGACCCAGTTCCGCCGCGGCCGAGAGGACGCCGAGCGCCACCACGTCGTTGGCGGCGAAGATCGCCGTGGGCCTGGGTTCGCGGCTGAGCAGGGCGAGGGCGGCCTGCCGGCCGTCCTCCTCGGTCGACTCCGCGGCCTCGACCATGATGTACGGCGCCAGCGAGTGCCTGCGCATCGCCACGAGATAACCCTCGCAGCGTGATGAGCGCGGACCCTCGATGTGCGCGATCCGCTTGTGGCCGTGGTCGACCAGGTGGTCGATGGCCAGACGGGCGCCGAGCTGGTCGTCGTCGACGACGATGTCGACGCCCTCGAGCTCGATGTCACGTTCCCCTACGACGACCGTGGGCGTGTAGGAGGTCGCCTCGATCAGCGTCTCGCTGGTCGGCGCGATGCCGAGCAGCACCAGCCCGTCGACCCTGAGCTCCAGGAAGGCCTCCACGGCCTCGTCCTCGAAAGCGGGGTCCCACTGGCTGTTGCCGATCAGCATGCGCAGTCCGTCGCCGTGCAGGCTCTCCTGCAGACCGTCGAGGAACTCGGCGTAGAACGGGTTGTGCAGGTCGGCGACGAGCGCGCCGATGAGGTGGGTACGGCCTTCGACGAGGCTCCGCGCGACCGCGTTGGGCCGGTAGCCGAGCTCGCGAGCCGCCTGCAGCACGGCTTGCCGCCGATGCTCGCTCACGTGCGGGGATCCGCGCAGTACGAGCGAGACCAGCGATTTCGAGACGCCGGCTCGCTCGGCGACATTGCGGATGGTCGGCCTTGGCCGAGGCACCGCGTCTACCTCGCGGAGCTCGGCGATAGTTGAAGTGTTGACGGGTGGTCCTGACATGTGTCTCCCCCGCGATGCGAAGTTGGGCACCTGTCTGACCAAACGATCGAGTTCGCCACAGGGTACGGCTTCAGGTTAGGGAAGGCTGATATTGACCGGTTGGCTACATGTCCGCTATTAGGCAGGCCGTCGGATACTGTGCACTTGTGACACCCGGGAAGTCAGCCGAAGCGGCCCGACCGGCTCGGCGCAGGCTCAGCGTGGATCGCCGTCGCGAGGAGCTCATGGCCGCGGCACTCGAGCTCTTCAGCACACGCGACGCGGAAGACGTCTCGATCGACGACGTGGCCTCGGCCGCCGGCGCTTCGCGGGCACTGGTCTACCACTACTTCGGCGGCAAGCAGGAGCTGTACGTGGCGGCGCTGAAGAGCGCGGCCGAGCAACTGGAGTCGCGGCTGCGCCCGCAGGGCGGCGGCAGGCCGCTGGACGAACTCGCCTCAGGGCTGCGGCGCTACTTCGACTTCGTCGAGGAGCACGCGGCCGGCTTCGCGGCGCTGCTGCGCGGCGGCCCCGCCAACCGGGCGGGGGAGATCGGGGAGATCGTCGACGGGGTGCGGCAACGCCTTTTCTGGCTCATCCAGCGGCAGATGCGGGTCGAGCGGCCGAGTCCGGTGCTGCGTACGACGCTGAGATCGTGGATCGCGTCGGTGGAGACCGCGGGCCTGGACTGGCTGGAGCACCGCGACATCGAGCGCGCGACGCTGGAGAAGATGCTCGTCGATCACATGGTGGCGCTACTCAGAGTAGCCGCCGGCTATGACACGGAGGTCGACGGGCTGCTGGATCTACTGACCAGGGAGCAGCTCGCCTAGGGAAGGATGGCGCCGGGCGGGCGGCGCCAGCTTCCCACTACGACATGACGTCGTCACCTGGGTGGACCGGGCTGTCCAGCACGGCCCACCATTCAACCCCCCTGAGGTTCGTGACGACCCCGGCACTACTCCGAGCGCTGCTGCGGAATGCCCGCCAGCAGTGCCCGGACCTCGGTCTCCCGGTAACGCCGGTGACCGCCGAGGGTACGAATCGACGTCAACTTGCCTGCCTTCGCCCACCGGGTAACGGTCTTGGGGTCGACCCTGAACATGGTCGCGACCTCAGCGGGCGTGAGCAGCGGCTCGGCCTCGGGTGTACGAGCTGACATTTGTGCGGCCTCTCCTCCGTGTGGACCGGCTCAGCGATCCTGTGACTCCCTTTGCGCGTGTCACGGATGTCCCCCTATAGCCCAGAGCGTGCGGCTTTTCTGAGCCATATGCGGCATCACCCGAAGTGACCATACCGCCACGCAGAGCGATTTGCGAGCCCTTCTTTGACCCAACTGCCCGCTCACATGGCGATGTCACGCTCGGTGATTCTAGCGACACGTTTCGTGGTATCGCAGTGAAAACGGCAAACTACTCAGTTCGCAGAAGAGAGCAGCCGCGAGTCATGACCTACTTATGCAGGTCAGACGGTTGTATTGGGGTTCAGTTGGCAGATTCCAGAAGTTGCATTGACTTCCAGCGCAGGATCACCCTCTGATACATGGCGTAGGCAAGCTCTTCTTGACCCGTGTCCAGCCCCGTGAGGGCCGCGGAGAGCTCCGCGACGGACTGATCCGCTTGCAGAGCGTCATCATTCATAAGGTGTACCAACCCGCCGTAATCCAGCTCAACCAGCGAGTGCGGGTGGAACTCCTCGAGCCACCTGGCCACGTCCTCCACGTCGAAGTTGGCCGACACCTCGCCCAGGTGCCTGCGCAGCACCTGCAGCGCCCGCGCGGAACGCCTCCTGGCCTGGGCCATGGAGGTGACGTAGATGAGATTGCGTCCCGTCGTGGTGGTCACGTCCTGTCCCGGAGTGGAGGAGCCGAGCACCAGCCAGCGCTCGTTCCCGTCGAAGGGCACGAACCACGCGGGTGGCACGTGCCACGCCGTGGTGCGGATGTGGGTCCGGAGCGCGGAGGAGTCACCCGTGCGCTTGTACCGGTCGAAGTCGTCGGCGGTCTGCTCGGCGATCGCCTTCGGGACGAACCGGTCCAGGAGCTTCACGGGAGTGCTGCCACGCAGCCTTGAGAACGCCAGCCACGAGCGCAACCGCGTCTGCCACGGACAGACATAGAGCCGGTCCTCAACGCGCCGCAGATAGGCGTTGGGGCTCTCCTGCGCGGGTGCCGGGTGGGGCGGCATGCCGAGCAGCCGCCTGACGGCCTCGTCGTGCTCGGCGTTGAGCGCGGTGGCCCGGCGGGGGCGGTCGCGCGATTCGGCGTACTCGGCCCAGACCTTGCGCTCGGACTCGGCGAACGCGGTCAGCGGCTCGTAGACCCGGAGGTAAGCGGCATAGGGCAGCACGGAGGCATCGTGTCATGAAGACAACCTGCTCGCACCGTCGCGGCTATTACGCTGAGAAGCGATATCCGTCGCAACGGAGCGACGGACTGTAACGGACAGGGAGTCACTACCGTGACCGATGTCTTCGGCTCGTCCCACAAGGACGTCCATGAGCAGGTCGTTTTCTGCGCAGACGAGCAGAGCGGCCTGCGTGCCATCATCGCCATCCACAACACCGCGCTGGGGCCGGCCCTGGGAGGGACCAGGTTCTACCCCTACCCGGACGAGCAGGCGGCCCTGGCCGACGTGCTCAACCTGGCCAAGGGCATGGCCTACAAGAACGCGCTGGCCGGTCTCGATCTCGGCGGCGGCAAGGCCGTCATCATCGGCGACCCGGCCCGGGACAAGAGCGAGGCGCTGCTGCGCGCCTACGGCCGCTTCATCCAGTCGCTCGGCGGGCGCTACATCACCGCCTGTGACGTGGGCACCTACAGCGAGGACATGGACGTCGTCGCGAGGGAGTCGCGCTTCGTGGTCGGCCGCACGCTGGCCCACGGCGGCGCCGGCGACTCCTCGATCCTCACCGCGTTCGGCGTCTTCCAGGGCATGCGGGCCTCGGCCGAGCGCGTGTACGGCACGCCGTCGCTGCACGGCAGGCGGGTCGGCGTCGAGGGCGTCGGCAAGGTCGGCCACCGGCTGGTGGACCTGCTGTGCGAGGACGGGGCCGAAGTGGTCGTCTGCGACGTCGACCCCAAGGCGGTCGAGCGCGTACGGCAGCGCCACCCCGAGGTGAACGTCGTGGCCGACGCGGCGGCGCTCATCGCGGCGGACATCGACGTGTTCGCCCCCTGCGCGCTGGGCGGGGCGCTCGACGACCACGCGTCGGCCACGCTCCGCGCCAAGATCGTCTGTGGTGCGGCCAACAACCAGCTCGCCCATCCCGGGGTCGAGAAGCAGCTCGCGGAGCGCGGCATCCTCTACGCGCCCGACTACGTGGTCAACTCAGGCGGCGTGATCCAGGTCGCGGACGAGCTCGAGGGCTTCAGCATGGAGCGTGCCAGAGCCAAGACGACCCAGATCTATGACACGACTCTGAAGATCTTCGCGATCGCGGGCGAGGAGGGCGTCCCTCCGGCGGTCGCAGCAGATAGGCTGGCCGAGCGCAGAATGTCGGAAGTCGGGCGTATTAGGGGCATTTGGCTGGGCCACTGACGCCCCACGCCCATACGGCGTACCGAGCTGGGCACAAAACAGGTACGGTAATAGGCGAACGATAGGCTGACGCCCAAAGTCAGGCGGCGTCAGTGTGTGGTGCGTTAGCGACGAGGGGTCGGGGACGACCCCACACGAGGGGGTCGAGCCAATGGGGCGCGGCCGAGCAAAGGCCAAGCAGGTCAAGGTTGCTCGCCAGCTGAAGTACAACAGCGGTGGCACGGATCTTGATCGTCTTCGCGATGAACTCGGGGTCGGAGACTCCAGCGACAATGACGACGCCGACGACCTCAGCGATGAGCTGGCGGATCGCTATGCCGATTACGCCGATGACTACAGCAACAACGACGACGATCGTTCGTCCGGACGTTCGTAGTCGTTCTTCTGGTTGAGCGAGTCCGCCCCACGGCACCCACCCGTGGGGCGAATTTTCTTTTTTTGGGGTTACGGCACGGCCAACCTGGCCGCCACCCGCCGTTCAGGGCTGGGGGCCTCCAGGAATACGGCTGCTGAGCCCGCACAGGGCCGGGCGCCGTTACAAGACGGTGAGACCATCTGGGTGGCGAAGCGGCGGCAGGTGTCGCCCAGCGGCAACCCCTGCCACCCGTGTCAGCGGTAGCCGGCTTTGCCGGTGCCCTCGGTGATTTCTCCCAGGACCCATGCATCCAGACCGCGGTCGGCCAGTAGGCGTAGGGCTTCGTCTGCTGACTCCTGGGACACGATGGCGGCCATGCCGACGCCCAGGTTGAAGGTCTTGTCCATGTCCTTCTGTTCGATGCCGCCGTGGCCGGCCAGGACCGAGAAGATCGGTGGCGGGGTCCACGACGAGCGGTCGAGGGCGGCGTCCAGGTGGTCGGGGAGTGAGCGGGACAGGTTGCTCTCGATGCCGCCGCCCGTGATGTGGGCGTAGGCGTGCACGTCCACCGCGCGGGCCAGCTCCAGGCAGTCGAGCGAGTAGATCCGGGTGGGCTCCAGCAGCTCGGCGCCCAGCGGCCTGGCCAGCTCGGGGAGGTGGGCGTCGAGCGACAGTGACGACTCGCGCAGCACGTGGCGTACCAGCGAATAGCCGTTGGAGTGCACTCCCGACGACGCCAGGCCGAGCACCGCGTCGCCGGCCCGCACGCGGGAGGCGCCGAGCATGGCCGACGCCTCCACGACGCCGGTGCCCGCGCCCGCCAGGTCGTATTCGTCGGGCCCCATGGCTCCCGGGTGTTCGGCGGTCTCGCCGCCGAGCAGGGCCGCTCCGGCCAGCCGGCAGCCCTCGGCGACGCCGCCCACGATCTCGGCGATCCGCTCGGGCACCACCTTGCCGCAGGCGATGTAGTCGGTCATGAACAGCGGCTCGGCGCCGCACACCACCAGGTCGTCGAGGACCATGGCGACGAGGTCGATGCCGATCGTGTCGTGCTTGCCGTATCGCTGGGCGAGCATGACCTTGGTGCCCACGCCGTCGGTCGAGGTGGCCAGCAGCGGGCGCTGGTAGCGCAGCAGGGCCGAGGCGTCGAACAGGCCGGCGAAGCCGCTGGCGTCGTCGACCACCTCGGGCCGGCGGGAGCGGGCCACCTTTGCCTTCATCAGGGAGACGGCGCGCTCGCCCGCCTCGATGTCGACTCCGGCGGCCTCGTACGTCGTCACGCCTTGCTCTCCAACACGAACTTGCCCACGTTGTCCTGGTCGATGGGGATGGGGTAGGAACCGTCGAAGCAGGCCCGGCACAGGCGTTCGGCGGGGATGGTGGTGGCCTTGGTCAGGCCCTCCAGCGAGATGTAGCCCAGCGAGTCGGCGCCGAGCGAGGCACGGATCTCCTCGACGGTGAGCGAGCCCGCGATGAGCTCGGCCCTGGTCGCGAAGTCGATGCCATAGAAGCACGGCCAGGCCACGGGCGGCGAGGAGATGCGTACGTGCACCTCTTTGGCGCCGGCCTCGCGCAGCATCCTGACGATCGCGCGCTGGGTGTTGCCACGCACGATCGAGTCGTCCACGACGACCAGGCGCTTGCCCTCGACGACCTCGCGCAGCGGGTTGAGCTTGAGCCTGATGCCGAGCTGCCGGATGGTCTGCGAGGGCTGGATGAAGGTGCGGCCGACGTAGGAGTTCTTCACCAGGCCCTGGCCGTAGGGGATGCCGCTCTGCTGCGCGTAGCCGACGGCGGCGGGAGTGCCGGACTCGGGCGTCGGGATGACCAGGTCGGCCTCGACGGGGTGCTCGCGGGCCAGCTCACGGCCGACCTCGACCCGGGTGACCTGGACGCCGCGCCCGGCGATGGTGGTGTCGGGGCGGGCCAGGTAGACGTACTCGAACAGGCAGCCCTTCGGCTCGGCCAGCGCGAACCGGCGCGACCTGACGCCCCGCTCGTCGATGGTGAGCAGCTCGCCCGGCTCGATCTCGCGGGTGAACGTGGCGCCCACGATGTCGAGCGCGGCCGTCTCGGAGGCCACCACCCAGCCCCGCTCCAGGCGGCCCAGGACCAGCGGGCGGATGCCCTGCGGGTCGCGGGCCGCGTAGAGGGTCTTCTCGTTCATGAACACCAGCGAGTAGGCGCCCTTGACCTGCGGCAGCAGCTCGGCCGCCGCGTCCTCGATGGACCGGTCACGGTCCTGGGCGAGCAGTGTGGTGAGCACGTCGGTGTCGGTGCTCGCCCTGGTCGCCCCGGGGGCCAGCCGCTGGGCCAGCTCCGGGGTGTTGATCAGGTTGCCGTTGTGGGCGAGCGCGAGGCCGCCGACGTCGGTGGAGCTGAGCGTGGGCTGGGCGTTCTCCCACACACTGGAGCCGGTCGTGGAGTAGCGGCAGTGGCCGATGGCCAGATGGCCCCGGAGCGTGCCGAGCACCGATTCGTCGAAGACCTGGGCGACCAGGCCCATGTCCTTGTAGACGAGGATGCGGCTGCCCTCGCTGACCGCGATGCCCGCGGACTCCTGTCCGCGGTGTTGCAACGCGTACAGTCCGTAGTAGGTGAGTTTGGAGACTTCCTCGCCTGGAGCCCAGACGCCGAAGACGCCACAGGCGTCTTGCGGAGCACGGTCTTGGGGGTCCAGGTCATGGCCGAGCCGGCCGTCGCCTTTCAGCACGTGCTTCAGTCTAGGTTGGCCGCTCCCCTGCTCGCGCACCCGGGGGCCAGATCAGAGGGCATGTGCCGACCGGCCGGCGGTGGATCCGTCGCGGATGATCTCTCCGGTGAGGTTGCGGTTCGCCGCGGAGCCGAGGAAGACGATCAGCGCCGCCAGGTCGTCCGCCGTCGAGAGTCGCCGGGTGGGGGTACGGGCGGCGAGCGTGTCCACGACCTCCTGTGGGACGGGCCGTTCGCGCTCGGTGAGAGTGAATCCGGCGGCGGCCACGTTCACCAGGATGCCGTCCTTGCCGGCCTCCCAGGCGAGCGCGCGGGCCATGCCGTGCAGGGCCATCTTGGCCGTGCCGTACGCCCCGGGGCCCGGCAGTCCCTCCTCCGCCGCACCCGACGACACGAACACGATCCGCCCGAAACCGTTGCGCCGCATGCCGGGCAGCACGGCCCCCACGAGAACGGCGTTGCCGACCACGTTCGCGTGCAGGGCGGCCGTCCACTCCGCCGCGGGCACCTCTTCGAAGGAGACGCTGTTGGGCATGATCGTGCCCCAGCGCACCGCGTTGGCGACCAGCGCGTCGACCGGCCCCACTTCCCGCGCGGCGGCGGTGATGCTCGCGTGGTCCTCCAGGTCGAGGTGCACGGCCGCGGCCGTGCCGCCGGCCTGCTCCACTCGCTTGACCACCTGGGCCGCCCGCTCTTCGCCGGAGTTGTAGGTGATGGTGACGCGGGCTCCCGTGGCTCCGTAGGCGACGGCGGTGGCCGCACCGATGCCGGAGGAACCCCCGGTGATGAGTACGTGCATGATGAACTCCTCGTTGATTAGCCGACTAATTAGCCAGCTAATCTCATCTGAACGCCGGACCGCAAGGCGGTTTCGCTGGGAGTGAAAGGGTTCTTAGGGCATGGCACGCAGCAGGCGGGCGAACACGTCGCGCTCCTCCGCGTCGAAGGTGCCCAGCAGCTCTTCGTCCATCCTGGCCCAGATCTGTTCCACGGGCTCGCGGACGGCCCGGCCCGCGTCGGTCAGCCAGACGCGGCTCACCCGCGGCCGGTCGGGGTCCGGGGTGCGGTGCAGGAAGCCGGCCCGTTCCAGGCGCTGGACGGTCTTGGTGACGGTCGGCGGCTCGACGCCCAGCCGGCCGATGAGCTCGCTCTGGGTGAGGCCGTCCTGCTGCCATAGCTGGTTGAGCAGCAGTTCCTGACCGCCGTGCAGGCCCAGCGGGACCAGGGCCGCGGCCATCTGGTTGCGTTTCGTCTTCATGACCATGATCAGCGCGTAGGTCAGGGTCTCTTCCAGCATGTCCTCATCTTGCCTGCCGCCTGCCGGTTTGGCGCATGGTGACCCAAGGATGAGGGGGGTTTTACCGTGTCGCGCGGTTTCGGTGGTGGCATGCGCGAAAGGGTGAAGTATCCGGCATGCAGACCCGTCGGGAGACGCAGACGTGACCACACCTGGAGATCCGAACCATCCCCGACCGAACGACGGCGACCGCCCCTCGCGGGACGAGCCGCCGCGCGAGGACGAGCCCACCGGCAGGACGCCCGGCGACTCCGGCACGGGCGCCAACGGGGAGGGCGGGGAGCCCGGCACCGAGGAGCCGATCACGCCCGCGCCGCCGGTGGTGCCCCGGGAGGAGCCGCCGCGTCCCGGAGGGGAGCCGCGGACGCCGTTCCACCCCGACCTGCCCACCTCTCCCGAGACGCCGGGCCCGGCCGCGGCCCAGGAGGGGGACGCGGAGCAGACTCAGGCGTTCCCGATGCCCGGGGCGCGGCCGACCTATCCGGGCTGGGAGCGCGACGGCGGGGAGCCCGGCGCGCCGGGGTCCACGACACCGTCGCGCTACGAGCCGGCGACCACGCCACCGGAGGAGCCGCCGCCGTCATCGCAGGACGACCGGCCATCGTTCGCGCCACCCGGCGCGCAGCCGCCGCCGTCCGAGGGGGCCCGCCCGCCGTCTGGTGAGGGCGCCGCGCCGCCGTACGGGGAAGGCCGCCAGGCTGATGAGGGCGCCGAGTGGCCGTTCGAGGACGCCCGTCCGCAGCCGTCCGGTGAGGGTGCCGGGCAGCCGTTCGGGGAAGGTCGCCCGCCCGGGCAGTCGTTCGGGGAAGGTCGCCCGGCCGGGTCGCCGTACGGGGAAGGCCGTCCGCCCGGGTCGCCGTACGAAGGCGGCCCCAGGGGATACGGTCCTTCCGCGCCGTATGGTGAGCAGCGGGACATTCCGCCGAGGACCGAGCCCATTCCGGCCGTCCCCGGCACCTCGCCCTCCAGCCCGTACGGCGGCCCGCCCGGCGGCGGCGGTCCCCCCTACGGCCCGCCCCCGGGGTACGGCCCCTACCAGACCGGTCAGCCCATCAAGCCGGGCAGCGGCCTGGCCACGGCCTCGCTGGTGCTGGGTGTCGCCAGCCCGTTCCTCGTCTTCGTCTGTTTCACCGGCCTGCTCACCGCGATCCTGTCGATCGTCTTCGGCAGCGTCGCGCTCAGCAGGGGCGTGGGCAAGGGCCGCGCCATCACGGGCATCGCGATCAGCGTCGTCGCCCTGATCATCTTCGCCATCGTGGCCATCTGGTTCTGGAGCGTGGTCCAGGAGTGCGGCCACCTGCCCGGCCAGCTCGCCGACAAGTGCTTCGAGGACAAGTTCCCCTGGATGCGGCGTAACGGCTAGAGCGGAAGGTGGCCGGACAGGTCGGCCCGGGCGCCGCTCGCCGAGACGGCGCCCTTGGCCATGGCCTCGGCCCAGGTGAGGCGGCCCAGCGCGAGCTCGATCCAGGTGCGGCCGTCCGTCTCCACGACGTTCGGGGGAGTGCCGCGCGTGTGGCGTGGCCCCGCGATGGCCTGTACGGCCGCGTACGGCGGCACACGCACCTCCACCGTCCTCCCGGGTGCGGCGGTCGCCAGCCGGTCGAGGAGGTAGCGCACGGCCTGCCGGGCCGCGTCCCGCTCGGGCCGGAGGTCGCGCTCGTACGCGGCGAGCACGGCTGAGACCAGCGCACCGGCCAGTGCCGACGGCGGCCCGTCGAAGGGGGGTTCGTCCAGCGCCACGAGTTGGGCGTCCAGTGCGGCCCGCAATTTCTCTGGGTCCAGCTTCCGCGTAGGCACCTCACCATTGTGTCCCCAGGAAGCGTTCATCGTGCCGGAGGTCGTCGTTCATCTGCGGTTTCGATGACGGTCGTAGCGTCCCCGCCGGAAGACCGTACTTTTTTGGAGGACCTGTGGCGAACCGGCTGCTACCGCTGCTGCCCACGCATACATCTGGCCGATCGGCGATGACCTGCCGGTTCCGCTGCGGCAACGCTTGTGCGCACGACGTGGCCAACCCCAGCGACAACACCTACTTCGGCGACGTGGTCGCGCAGGCGATCTCCCGCAGGGGCATGCTCCGCGCCGGCACCCTGGGCGCCCTGGCCGCCGGGGTCGTCGGGATCGGAGCCGTACCGGCTCTGGCCGAGCCCACGGAGCCGCAGGCCGAGCTCTTGGGTCACTCTTCGGGGGACATCCGCTTCACCCCCGTGCCGCCGAACAAGGAGGACGCGCTGACCGTCCCCGACGGCTACACCTCGGCCGTCGTCGCGCGCTGGGGCGACCCCGTGACGGCCGACGCGCCCGCGTTCGACTTCGACAACCAGAGTGCCGAGGCGCAGTCCAAGCAGTTCGGGTACAACTGCGACTTCGTCACGCTCTTCCCGATGGGCGCTAACCGCGGCCTGCTGTGGGTGAACCACGAGTACACCAACGAGAACCTGATGTTCCGCGGCTACACCACCGGCGTCGCCGCCACCGAGGAGCAGATCAAGATCGCGCTGGCCGCGCACGGCGGCTCGGTCGTCGAGATCGAGCGCGTACGCGGCACCGGTCAGTGGAAGCTGGTCACCACCGGCCGCAGGCGCTACAACCGGCGCGTCACCGCCCAGACGCCGATGCGCTTCAGCGGCCCCGCCGCGGGCAGCGACCCGCTCAAGACCGCCGCCGACCCGGAGGGCCGCACCCCCGTCGGCATGCTGAACAACTGCTCCGGTGGATCGACGCCGTGGGGCACGGTGCTGACCGCCGAGGAGAACATCGACCAGTACTTCGTCAACGGCGACAAGGTCCCGGCGGCGCAGTTGCCCTACATCTCCCGCTACACGATCACGACCGGCACCCCGGCGAGCAGCCGCCGGTTCGACCGCGTCGAGGAGCGCTTCGACCTGGCCAAGCACCCGAACGAGGCCAACAGGTTCGGCTGGGTCGTGGAGATCGACCCGTTCGACCCCGACTCGACGCCGGTCAAGCGGACCGCGCTGGGCCGCCTGAAGCACGAGGCCGCCAACACCACGCTGGCCCGTGACGGCCGCGTGGTCGTGTACATGGGGGACGACTCCCGCTTCGAGTACATCTACAAGTTCGTCTCGAAGAACCGCTACATCCCCGGCAACGACCGGCACAACCGGAACCTGCTCGACGAGGGCACGCTCTACGTCGCCAAGTTCACCGGCGACAGTCCCGCCGCCGAGATCGACGGGTCGGGCAAGCTGCCGTCCGACGGCGCCTTCGACGGCTCCGGCCAGTGGATCCCGCTGGTCTCGGGCGACAGGTCGTACGTGGACGGCATGACCGCCATCGAGGTGCTGGTCTACACCCGCGTCGCCGCCGACAAGGTGGGGGCGACCAAGATGGACCGCCCCGAGGACATGGAGCGCAACCCGGTCACCGGCGGCGTGTACGTGGCGCTGACCAACAACACCAACCGCACCGCGGCCCAGGTCGACGAGGCCAACCCGCGCCCGTCCAACAAGCACGGCCACGTGCTGGAGATCGTCGAGCGGCGCGACGACGCGGGGGAGAAGACGTTCGCCTGGTCGCTCCCGCTGATCTGCGGCGACCCGAACGACCCCGCGACCTACTTCGCCGGCTACGACAAGACGAAGGTCTCGCCGATCTCCTGCCCGGACAACGTGGCCTTCGACCGTGACGGTAACCTCTGGATCTCCACCGACGGCAACCAGCTCGGCAGCAACGACGGCATGTTCGTGATGCCGGTGCGCGGCAAGGAGCGCGGGCACCTGCGCCAGTTCCTCACGGTTCCGCTCGGCGCGGAGACCTGCGGGCCGATGGTCACCCAGGACCAGCGCAGCGTGTTCGTCGCGGTGCAGCACCCGGGCGAGCTGGACGGTGCCACCCCGGACAAGCCGGCCAGCCGCTGGCCCGACGGTGACCAGCCGCGTCCGTCGGTCGCCGTGGTCTGGCACGCCAAGGGCAAGCAGGTCGGCGCTTGACCTGAAGTTAAGTTGAGCTTCTAAGCTGCCATGCATGAGCATGGAAATGACCGCATGGCACCAGCTTTACTCACTGAACAATCAGACGGAGCGTCGCCCGCTGTCCAGGGCGACGCTCCGTCGCATCGCCGCCTTCGCCCGCCCGCACCGGCGAAGAGTGGTGCTCTTCTTGGTGTTGAGCGTGGTGATGGCGGCCTTGGCGGTGGTCTCACCCGTCCTCGCGGGCCGGGTCGTCGACGCGATCGTCAAGGGTGAGACGTTCGGTATCGTGGCCGGGCTCGCCGGATTGATCGCGGGGCTCGCCCTGGCCGAGGCCGGGCTGGGGCTGCTGACCAGATGGCTGTCGGCGGGGCTCGGTGAAGGGCTGATCCTCGACCTGCGCACCGCCGTCTTCGACCACGTGCAGCGGATGCCGATCGCCTTCTTCACCAGGACCCGCACGGGCGCCCTGGTCAGCCGGTTGAACAACGACGTGATCGGCGCGCAGCGCGCCTTCACCGACACCCTGTCCAGCGTGGCGGGCAACGTCGTGACGCTCGTGCTGACCCTCATCGTGATGATCGGGATCTCCTGGCAGATCACGCTGCTCGCGCTGTTGCTGCTGCCGGTGTTCGTCCTGCCCGCCCGCCGGATGGGCGTCAGGATCGCCCGGCTGAGGCGTGAGGCGGCCGACCACAACGCGGCCATGGGCACGCAGATGACCGAGCGCTTCTCCGCGCCCGGCGCGACGCTGGTGAAGCTGTTCGGCCGGCCCGCCCGCGAGTCGGCGGAGTTCGCGAACCGGGCCAGGCGGGTGCGTGACATCGGCGTGCGCACGGCCATGACGCAGTCGATCTTCGTCACCGCGCTCACCCTGGTGTCCGCGCTGGCCCTGGCCCTGGTGTACGGCCTGGGCGGCTTCTACGCGCTGCGCGACCAGCTCGACGCCGGCTCGGTCGTTGCGCTGGCGCTGCTGCTCACCCGCCTGTACTCACCGCTGACCTCACTGGCCAGCGCCCGGGTGGACGTGATGAGCGCGCTGGTCAGCTTCGAGCGGGTCTTCGAGGTGCTCGATCTCGAACCGCTCATCAAGGAACGGCCGGGCGCGGTCCGCGTCCCCGACGGACCGGTCTCGGTGGAGTTCGACGACGTGCGTTTCGCCTACCCCTCGGCCGACAAGGTCTCGCTCGCCTCACTGGAGGAGGTCGCCGTGCTCGACTCGCGCGGTGGGGCCGAGGTGCTGCACGGCGTCTCGTTCACCGCCGAACCGGGCCAGATGGTCGCCCTCGTGGGCTCCTCGGGCGCGGGCAAGTCGACGATCGCCCAGCTCCTGCCGAGGCTGTACGACGCAGACTCCGGGTCCGTACGGATCGGCGGCGTGGACGTACGGGACCTGACCGCCGACTCGATCCGCGACACGCTCGGCATGGTGACCCAGGACGGGCACCTGTTCCACGAGACGATCCGGGCCAACCTGCTGCTGGCCAGGCCCGAGGCCGATGAGGACGAGCTGTGGGAGGTGCTCGGCCGGGCCAGGCTGGCCACGCTGATCGAGTCCCTGCCCGACGGCCTCGACACCGTGGTCGGCGAGCGCGGCTACCGGCTGTCGGGCGGCGAGCGCCAGCGGCTGACGATCGCCCGGCTGCTGCTGGCCAGGCCCAGAGTGGTGATCCTGGACGAGGCCACCGCGGCGCTCGACTCCACCTCGGAGGCGGCCGTGCAGGAGGCGCTGGGCGAGGCCCTGCAGGGCAGGACCGCCGTGGTGATCGCGCACCGCCTCTCCACGATCCGCGCGGCCGACGTCATCCTGGTGATCGAGGACGGGCGGGTGGCCGAACGGGGCACGCACGCCGAGCTGCTGGCCGCCGGGGGGCGCTATGAGGAGCTGTACCGCACTCAGTTCGCCGACCCGGTGATCGAGGAGGTCATCGGCGAGCCCGCCACCGTCGGGGCCGCGTAGGGGGTTGATCGCGTCCGTCAACCGGTTGTCGCCCGCTCCCGACGGTCGGCCGGGGGCTGGTCCGGCCGGCCGCTCGTACGGCGGGTGCGGAGCGCGTACAGGCTGACCGGGACCGCCGCCAGGACGAGCACGGCCGCCAGCACCAGCGTGAACTGGTAGGCGTCGAGGAAGGCGGTCAGCGGCGGCCGGTCGCTGGCGCTCTGCCTGGAGTTCAGGATGGCGCCCAGGACGGTGATGCCGAGCAGCCCGAACACCTCGCGCGACACGTTCAGGACCCCGGAGGCCACGCCCGACCTGCCCGCGGGCATGCCGGTGAGGATCGCCGAGGTCAGGGGCACCAGCAGGCCGCCGCCCAGGCCGTACAGCAGGAACCAGGGCAGCACGTCGCCGTACCCGGCCTCGGCGCCGATCCCGGAGAGCATGAGGATGCCGCCGCCCATCAGCACCATGCCGAGCGCGACGGTGGGGCCGATGCCCAGCCGCGCGCTGATCCGCTGCGACAGGATCGCCGTGACAGCCATGAGCAGGGCCATCGGCACGAACGCGGCGCCGGCCTCGGTGGGGGAGAAGGCCAGCACGTTCTGCAGCCAGAGGGCGCTGAAGAAATAGATGCCGAACACGCCGAACGACCAGATGCCCATGGTGAGCAGGCCGCCGCTGAACACCCTGGCCCGGAACAGCGACAGGTCGATCATCGGCTCCGCGGCCCGCGCCTCGACGAGCAGGAACGCCAGCGCCGCCGCGAGCGCGAGGCCGAAGGCGGCCAGGATCTCCGGTGAGGTCCATCCGGCGCCGTCGCCCTCGATCAGCGCGTAGGTCAGGGCGAACAACGCGAGCGCCGAGGTGGCCAGGCCCGGCAGGTCGAGACTGTGCCGTACCCGGGTGAAGGCGGGACGGACGGCCCACAGCGCGAGACCCAGCGTGACGATCCCGATCGGCACGTTGATCAGGTAGATCCAGCCCCAGTGCAGGTGCTCGCTGATGAAACCGCCGGTCACCGGGCCGAGCGCCATCGACAGCGCGCCGGAGGCGCTCCAGATGCCCACGGCCCGGCCGCGCTCGCCCGGGTCGGGGAAGATCTGCGTCAGCAGCGCGAGCGCCGTCGGCGTGAGCAGCGCCGCGCCGAACCCCTGCACCGCGCGGGCGGCGATCAGCGTGGTGCCGTCACCGGCCAGCCCGGCGGCGAAGGACGACAGCGTGAAGATCACCAGACCGGTCGCGAAGACCCGCCTGGCGCCGAACACGTCGGCCAGCCGGCCGCCGACCAGCATGAGCCCGGCGAACACCAGGATGTAGCCGCTCACGATCCACTCCAAACCGGAGATCGTCAGCCGGAGCTCTCGCTGGATCGTCGGCAGCGCGACGTTGGCGAGGTTGTTGTCGAGGTAGGTCATGAAGGTCCCGAGCGTCACCGCGGTGAGCGCCCACCATCGCCGGTCCATGTCTGTCTCCTATACGTCGTACTTGTACGTCGTATAGTTGAACTTGTACGGCGTATAGTTGTCAACCGTGATGGGAAAACTGACCGCGCGGGCCATCGTCGAGCGGGCCCTGGAGATCGGTGACGCCGAAGGGCTCGACGCCGTGACGATCAGACGCCTGGCAGCCGACCTGGGCGTGACGCCGATGGCCCTCTACTGGCACTTCAAGAACAAGGATCAACTGCTCATCGGCATGGCCGACCACCTGATCCTGGGCTTCGGGGTCAAGGGCGGCGACGACCGCCCGTGGCGCGACCGGCTGAGGGAGCTGGTCGAGGGCCTGGTCAGGGTCCTGCGCACCCACCCCTGCGCGAAGAACGTGCTGGAGCAGGTGGACCAGGGCGCGGTGCCCAGCTTCCTCGCGGTCTGGAACGAGGCCCTCGGCCTGGCTCGCACGGCGGGCTTCACCGTGGAGGAGTGCTGCCTGATCTCCAAGTATCTGCTGCAGAGCGCCATCTCCATCGCCGACGCCCCGGTCCACTTCCGGCCCGGCCACACCTCCGAGGAGATCGCCGAGATCGTCCGGGTGAAGCGCCTGGGCCTGCAGTCACTGCCAGCGGAGAAGTACCCGAACCTGGTGGAGATGGCCGGTCCCATGGTCGCGGGGATGACCGCCGACTTCTACGACTCGTTCGGCGTGGACCTGGTGGTCAGCGGCGTGGAGGCATTGGCGGCCAGACGTTAGAGTGCTGGGTTTCCAAGGAGACGTGGAGTCGAGGCTGGCCGCGGCTTTCAGATGAGACCGAGTTTCAGTATCAGCGCGCGGTCCACTTCTGCGGCCTCGTGTGCGTCCAGTGTGCCCATGAAGTCGCCCAGCCTGGACGGCGACACAGAGTAGATCTGGTCAGCCAGGACGCGCGACTTCGTGCCGTTGAACTCGATCTCGGGCCGGTAGATCGCCGGTCCAGCGCTCGACGACGTAAGGGCGACGGTGATGACGCTGGTCGCGAAGCGGTCCGACTGAATGATCACCCCATACCGGCGTCCCTGCTGCTCGCGGTCCCGAGGGCCAGCAATGGCCTTGATCTTATAGAGCGCACCACGAAATATCACTCGGCGACACCCATGAAGCGCTGGATCGCGAGCATCTCGGCCTGATCGTCGGGATCGTCGCGCAGCCGTTCGGCGTCGTCTGCGGCCTGCTTCAGCAGCATCTCCCCGCAGGAACACACCGCCTCTGAGTGCCTGCTGTCGGCCGCGGCGCGGCGTGCGCTCTTCCTCGCTTCATCAGGGCTGACGTTGCACATGGTGTCAGATGTAACACACTTTGTGGTCGTCACGGATGTCGCGACCGGGCCAGGGCGGCGAATAACGTGCCGGTCAGGGCGACGGCGAACAGCAGCGCGTACGTCCGCTCGAACCCGTGCATCACCTGCCCCACCGCCACCGGCGACAGCTTGGCCAGCGTTCCCGCGTACACCTGGGCCCGTTCGACGGGGCCGACCGAGCCGGCCAGGACGCTCAGGGACGCGCCCACGCTGATCACGATCCCCACGTTCATGATCATCACCCGGAACCCGTTGACCACCCCCAGGCTCCCCCGCGGCAGGGCCCGCATGACCTGCGTGGTGTTGCCGGTCAGGAACGTGCCGCTCCCGCACCCGGCCACGAAGAGGCCGAGGCCGATGATCCAGTACGGCGTGGCGGGGTCGGCCGTCAGCATCAGCGTGCCCAGGCCCAGAGCGCTCATCAGCGTGCCGCCGATCGACAGGAAGTACGGGGAGATCTTCAGCGAGCCCGCGAGCGGCGAGGCCAGGGCCATGCCGACCGGCACCGGCAGCACGCTCAGCCCGGCGGTGAAGGCGTCCACGCCCCTGGCCGCCTGGAAGTACAGCGCCACGACCAGGATCAGCGCCGAGCGGGCCAGTGCGTTGCAGAACGAGGCCAGGTTCGCGAAGGCCAGCAGCCGCCCGCCGAACAGCCGCAGGTCGAGCACCGGATGCGCGGCCCGGCGCTCCACCAGCACGATCAGCGGCACCAGCACCGCGAACACCGCCGCCCCGATCAGCACCGTGGGGCTCGACAGCCCGGCGGAGCCCGCCTCGGAGAGGGCGATCAGCGCGGCCGAGAGCGCGGCGAACAGCAGCGCGTTGCCCAGCGCGTCCACCGGTTCGCGTGGGCCACGGGGCATCTTGCGCAGGACGACCGCGCCCCAGCTCAGAGCGATCAGGCCGGCCGGCACGTTCACCCAGAAGATCCACTGCCAGCCGGCCGTCTCCGCGATGAGTCCGCCCAGCGTCGGCCCGGCGAGCTGCGCCACGGACAGCGTGCCGATGTAGACGCCCATGCCCTGGCTGAGGCGGTCGGGCGGGAACGCGTCGGTGATGATGACCGTGCCGTTGGCCAGGATCATCGCGGCGCCGATCGCCTGCAGCACGCGCATGGCGACCAGGAACCACACGCCCGGCGACAGCCCGGCCAGCAGCGAGGCCACGGTGAACAGCGCGAACCCCGTCAGGTAGACCTCCCGCCTGCCGAGCAGGTCGGCCACCCGCCCGAAGAAGACCAGGCTCGCGGTGTTGACCAGCAGGAACGACAGCAGGATCCAGCCCGACTCGAACGCGCTGGCGTGGAAGTGCCGCACCACCGAGGGCAGCGCGACGTTCAGTGTGCTGCCGGCGATGCCGATGAGGACGAGCCCCAGGCTCGTCACCGAACACACTCGCCAGGCATAGCGGAGACGGCTGTCGTAATCGGGGGAGACCGCGACCATGCCCTCCACTATGACGTACGTCGTACGTCCGATTTGTCGGAGGTGGTCACCTGGCCCGCTTGCGCAACCCGTCGAGATCGTGGATCACCACGCGACGCCGCCCGGTCTCGATCAGCCCGCGGTCGCGCAGCGTCCGTAGCGCCTTGCTGACGGCCTCACGCGAGGCCCCGGTCCACCCGGCCAGCTCGTCCTGCGAGAGCGGCAGCGCCACGCGTACGCCGCTGTTGGTCTTCTCGCCGTAGCGCTCGGCCAGCTCGATCAGCCTGGTCGCCACCCGGCCCGTGGTGTCGAACGCGCCGTACTCGATCCGCTTCCTGTCGGCGTCGCGCAGCCGCCCCGTGACGAGTTGCATGAGCAGTACGGCGATGCGCCCGTGCGCCTGCAGGAACGCGGGGAAGTCGCGGATCACGATGCCCGCGATCGGCTCCAGCGCGGTGACCGTCGCCGAACGCGGCGAACCGTCGATGGCCGACATCTCGCCGAGCAGCCCGCCCGGCCCCCGCACGGCCAGCACGACCTCGGTGCCGCTGCTCGTGTGCGACGACACCTTCACCCGGCCCTCGGTCAGCACGAGCACCCAGTCGGAGGTGTCGCCCTCGCTCATCACCGTCGTTCCGCGCTCCCACCTGCGCGGGCGTCCTGCGGCGCGCATCTCCTCGATCTCCTCGGGGGTGAGCATGGAGAAGAACTCGCCGAGATCTGGGTTCATGCGCCGATTATGTCGGTACGGTCAGCGCCCTTCTAGGTCAATGAGGTCAGAACGTAGGCGCCCACGAGTTCTTCCTTGCCCTTGAGGCTCAGCTTTCCCAGAGGGTTCACCGTGACGCCGACACCCAGTTGCTTGCGGGTCGTCTCGCCGATCACCACCGTGCCCGGTTCGGCGAGGCCCTGCAGCCGGGCGGCCACGTTCACGCAGTCGCCCATCGCGTTGAAGCCGCGCAGCTCCGGGCTGCCGATGTTGCCGACCAGGGCGGGACCGGTGTTGACGCCGACGCGGAACGTCGGCCACGCCTCCGCGTCCTCCCGCTTCCAGGCGATCTCCTCGGCCACCTCGGCGGCGGCCTCCTGCATGGCCAGGGCCGCCCGGCAGGCCGCCCTGGCATGGCCGGTCTGCGTGGCCGGGGCGTTGAACAGGGCGAGCAGCGCGTCGCCGACGAACTGCACGATCGTGCCGCCGTTGTCCAGAATGCAGGGCACCGCGGCCGTGTGATAGCGGTTGAGCATCTCGACGATCTCGCCGGGCGTGACCCGCTCCGAGAATGTGGTGAAGCCCTTGAGGTCGGCGAAGAGCGCGGTGAGCTCCTTCATCTGGCCGCCGAGCGCCGCCTGGGTGGGGTCGGCGAGCAGGGCGGCGGCCACGTCGGGCGACATGTACTGCCGGAACAGCGTGTTGAGCTCCTGGTAGAGGCGGGCGTTCTCCAGCGAGATCGAGATCTGCCCGGCCAGCGTGGCGGCCAGCGCCTCGTCCTGCGACGTGCGGCCGACCGGCACCTCCAGCACCCCCGCCAGGTGGCCCTTGACGGTCAGCGGGAAGGCGAACAGGCTGTCGCGCCTGATGGGGGCGTCTCCGGAGAAGTCGTACTCGCGGGAGCCGATCTGCGTCTTCCCGTCGGCGATCAGGCCGATCCGCACGTCGCCGTACGCCTGCCGGACGCGTTCCAGCGCGGTGGCCAGGAGGTCGGTCTCGGACAGGTGCACGCGGGTCTGGGCGCTCACCGCCACCAGGGCGCCTAAGCGCTGGGAGAGCTCGCGCTCGCTGGCCAGCGCCTCGCCGGCCCGGTCGAGAATCGCGGTCTGCCCCTCGGTGAGCCGGAACTTGCCCGACAGCCGGGTCGCCGCCAGCGGCTCGCCGCGCCGTACGTGCTCGACCAGCTCTTCCAGGACCTCGTCGTACTGCCGCTGGATGCGGGCCACGGTCGCCGACAGCGCGACCGAGTCGAACAGGCCGGCGCTCGACCCCTCACGCATGAACTGCAGGTACGCGCTGTAGGCGACGAAGACGAAGGCCAGCGTCAGCAGGATGTGCCACTCCCACCAGGACAGGTGCCAGTTGAGCTGCGACATCCCGGCGATCATGGCCTCGGCGAGCAGCGCGTAGGCGGTGATCAGGCTGATCAGCATGGCCGACGGCCGCTGCCTGTGGAGCTGGAACATCATCACGCTGGCCGCGCCGTACAGGCCCAGGCCCGGCAGCGACAGCCACACGAGCCAGTTGACCGGCTCCTTGAACGGCGGCTCGCTGAGCGGCGTCAGCCCGGGGATCAGCGAGGCCACTCCCCAGACGATCATGAACCCGAAGAGCACGGCCCGTATGAAGTGCTGATATCTCAGTACGGTCTGCGCCGCCCGCTCGCCCAGCGGAAAGGCCGAGACGAACGCGAACGCCGCGGCGATCGTGAGCCCGACCTGCTGCCCGAGGTCGAACCCGATCGATCCGGTGGGCAGGATGACCTGCGGCGTGGCCATGCCGTGCAGGAAGAAGAACCCGGCGCTCGACAGGAACACCATCGAGACCAGGAAGAGCCGGGCGTCCTGCCTCCTGCGCGACGCTTCGCTGATCAGCGTGCCGAGCGCCACGTTGAGGCCGGCCACCGCGATGATCATCCAGAAGTGGCTGGAGTGGTGCTCCCACATGATGTTGAGGTGGTCCTGGGCCAGGAGCAGCCAGAGGCCGAGCAGTGGCAGGACCAGATGGATGGCCCAGACCACCCCGCGCACCGGCTGCGTGGCAGGAGGGAGGTAGGGACTGGCGGTCGGCAAGGTCATCCTCCGTGTAATACGTGCGCCCCCGAACAGTCCCGATTATCCACGGCCGACAAGGCCCGCCAATGCGTCCTTTTACCTACAGCCGACTTTCATGACCCGTCAAGTAGTGTCATACGCATTGTCGCGTAATGAACACGTTATGTAGTTTCTGTCATCCATTGGAACGGTTGAAACGTGAACCTCATGCTCATCCTGAGCAACACACGTTCCTCGGAGGAAAACCCGTGGCTATCAAGATTCGCGGTGGGCGCACGCTCACACTCGCCACTGTCGGAGCGCTGGCCGTCTCGCTCCTCGCCGTCGGCGGAGTCGCCACCGCGTCGTCGGCGTCAGAGGTGTACGCCTGCGTGCACAAGAAGACGCGGTACGCCCGCATCGTCAACCCCACCACTCCGTGCAGGAAGACGGAGATCCGGATGGTGATCGGCGGCGGCGGTCAGTCGACGACCACGATCACGGAGGGCACCAAGGGCGACACCGGCCCGCAGGGCCCGAAGGGTGACACCGGCCTCCAGGGCAGGCAGGGCTTCCCCGGCAAGAACGGCAAGGACGGCCTTCCCGGCAAGAATGGCACCGACGGCCTGCCGGGCAAGGATGGCAAGGACGGTCTGCCGGGCAAGAACGGCACCGACGGCGTCGATGGCAAGGACGGCAAGGACGGCCTTCCGGGCAAGACCGGCGCCGACGGCAAGGACGGTAAGGACGGCCTGCCCGGTAAGGACGGCAAGGACGGCGCCGACGGCAAGAACGGGCTCCCGGGCAAGGACGGTGCCGACGGCAAGAACGGGCTCCCGGGCAAGGACGGTGCCGACGGCAAGAACGGGAAGGACGGCCTGCCCGGTAAGGACGGCAAGGACGGCGTCGACGGTAAGGGCATCACCTACACGACCTACACCCGTTCGAACTCCTTCAGCTCGGGCAGCGGCTCCGTCTCCTGCTCCAGCGGCGACGTCGCGACCGGCGGCGGCTTCACCATCAGCGGCAGCGCCAACGTCACCAGCAGCGCCCCCAGCGGCGGGTCGGGCTGGTCGGTCACCGCGGTCAAGGACGACAACAACAACATGGCCGCCCAGACCAGCGGCAACCACGGCGTGAGTGGCACCGTCTACGTGGTCTGCCTCAAGAAGTCCTGACAAAACGACGAAGGCCGGTACGGCAGTACCCCGTACCGGCCCTCGCGGAGAACTCAGCCGAACAGCGCGGGCAGCGTGCCGGAGTGCGTCTCGCGCAGCTCCGCGACCGGCACCTCCAGCACCCCCTCCACCACGAGCGACGTGCCGCCGGTGGTGCCGAGCCCGTAGCAGGGCACCTCATGGTCGACGCAGAGCGCCGCGAACCGGTCGAACGCCTCCGGCCGGATCGCCACCAGCACGCGCGCCGACGACTCGCTGAACAGGTCGGTGAACGCGTCGCCGCTCAGCGCCACCGTCGCCCCGATGCCCCGCGCCAGGCAGGACTCGGCGAGCGCGATGGCCAGGCCACCGTCGGACAGATCGTGGGAGCCCTCGAGGAGCCCCAGCGCGGCGGCCTCCACCAGCACGGTGGCCATCGCCTGCTCGGCCGCCAGGTCGGCCTCGGGCGGCAGACCGCCGAGGTGACCGTGGGCGACGTGCGCCCACTCCGAGCCGCCGAACTCGTCCTTCGTCTCACCGAGCAGCGCGATGCGCAGGCCCTCGGCGACGAACCCGGTGGCGACCCGCTTGGCCACGTCGTCGATCACGCCGAGCACGCCCACGACCGGGGTCGGGTGGATCGGGGTCGAGCCGGTCTGGTTGTAGAAGGAGACGTTGCCGCCGGTGACCGGCACGCCGAGGGTCCGGCAGGCGTCGGCGAGCCCGCGTACGGCCTCGGCGAACTGCCACATGACCTCGGGGTCCTCGGGCGAGCCGAAGTTGAGGCAGTTGGTGACGGCCAGCGGACGGGCCCCGGTGACGGCGACGTTGCGGTAGGCCTCGGCCAGCGCGAGCTGGGCGCCCGCGTAGGGGTCGAGCCGCGCGTAGCGGCCGTTGCCGTCGGTGGCCAGGGCGATGCCCCTGGTCGTCGGCTCGGCGCCGGCCATGATCTCGGAGATGCGCAGCATCCCGGCGTCGGCGGGCTGGGCGAGCACGGTGTTGGACCGGACATAGCGGTCGTACTGGGAGGTCACCCACTCCTTCGACGCCAGGTTCGGTGAGCCGAGCAGCTCCAGGAGGGTGGCACGCAGGTCGGCGGGCCGGTCGAGGCGGTCGGGGGTGTCGGCGTTGAGCGCCGACTGCCCGGCGGGCTCGTGGAACGGCCGCTCGTAGACCGGGCCGTCGTCGGCGGCGGTGCCGGGCGGGATGTCGACGATCGTCTCGCCGTCCCAGGTCATCACCAGCCGGCCGGTGTCCGTGACCTCGCCGATCACGGTGGCCGGGACATCCCACTTCTGGCAGATCGCCATGAACGCCGAGATGTCCGACGGCCGGACCACGGCCATCATCCGCTCCTGCGACTCGCTCATCAGGATCTCCTCGGGCCTGAGCGAGTGATCGCGGAGCGGGACCAGGTTGAGGTCGACGTGCATGCCGCCGGTGCCCTTGGCGGCCAGCTCGGTGGTCGCGCACGAGACGCCGGCCGCGCCGAGGTCCTGGATGCCCACGACCACGTCGGCCGCGTACAGCTCCAGGCAGCACTCGATGAGCAGCTTCTCCATGAACGGGTCGCCCACCTGCACGGCGGGCCGCTTGGCGTGCGACTCGTCCTCGAAGGTCGCCGAGGCGAGCACCGACGCGCCGCCGATGCCGTCGGGCCCGGTCGAGGCGCCGAACAGCACCACCTTGTTGCCCGGCCCCGGCGCGGTGGCCAGCTTGATCTGGTCCTTGCGCAGCAGGCCCACGCAGAGCGCGTTGACCAGCGGGTTGCCGATGTAGCAGGGGTCGAAGACGAGCTCGCCGCCGATGTTGGGCAGGCCCAGGCAGTTGCCGTAGCTGCTGATGCCCTCGACCACGCCGGGCAGCACGCGCCGGGTGTCGTTCTGGTCGGCGCCGCCGAAGCGCAGCGCGTCCATGACCGCGATCGGGCGGGCGCCCATCGACATGATGTCGCGCACGATCCCGCCCACGCCGGTGGCGGCGCCCTGGTGCGGCTCCACGTAGGACGGGTGGTTGTGCGACTCGATCTTGAAGGTGGCGGCCCAGCCGTCGCCGATGTCGACGACGCCGGCGTTCTCGCCCATGCCGACGAGCAGTGCGTCGGACTTGGGGGCCTTGGTGGCGAACTGCCGCAGATGCACCTTGGACGACTTGTACGAGCAGTGCTCGGACCACATGACGCTGTAGATGGCCAGCTCGGAACCCGTGGGACGACGACCGAGGATCTCCTTGACCCGGTCGTACTCCTCCTGCTTCATCCCCAGCTCGGCGAACGGCATCGGCTCGGCGGGCGTTTCGACGGCCCGCTTGACGCTGTCGGTGCTCACGCGTTCACCAGCTTCTTGAGGATGGAGGTGAAGAAGCCGAGCCCGTCCGTGCTCGGCGCGCCGACCAGGTTTTCGACGGCGTGCTCGGGGTGCGGCATGAGGCCGACCACGTTGCCCGCCTCGTTGCGGATGCCGGCGATGTCGTTGAGTGAGCCGTTGGGGTTGCCGAGGTAGCGCATGACCACGCGGTTGTCCGCCTCGAGCGCGGCGAGCGTCTCGGGGTCGGCGACGTAGCGGCCTTCGCCGTGCTTGATGGGCAGCACGACCTCCTGGCCGGGCTCGAACGAGTTGGTCCAGGGTGTGCCGGTCGACTCCACACGGAGCCGCTGGTCACGGCAGACGTAGTGCAGCGACGCGTTGCGCGTCAGCGCGCCCGGCAGCAGGTGCGCCTCGCACAGGATCTGGAACCCGTTGCACGTGCCGAGCACGGGCAGCCCTTCGCGGGCGGCCGGGACGAGCTCCCGCATCAGCGGGGCGAACCGGGAGATGGCGCCACACCGCAGGTAGTCGCCGTAGGAGAAGCCGCCGGGCAGGAAGACGGCGTCCACACCCTTGAGGTCGTGGTCGGCATGCCACAGCGGAACGGCTTCCGCGCCGGACAGTCTGATCGCTCTGGCGGCGTCCTGGTCGTCGAGAGTTCCTGGAAAGGTGACTACCCCCACGCGGGCGCTCATGTCTTGCGTCTCCTCCAGCGTTTCGTGGTGTGCACAGCAAGGCTATCTGGTGCTCGTCCATGCCTCTCAACGGCGTCATCCCACGCACGCGTAGGAACGGGCCGTTGGGACGGCCCGTGGAGGGGTTGCGAGATCGGCTAGACCGCGGCCAGCTCGCGGGAGCGGCGGTTCGCCGTTTCCTCCCAGGCGAGGGTCTTGCGGAGGTGGACCGTGGTGCCACGGCCGGGAGTGATGCCGAAGGAGATCTCATCCACGACCGAGCGCATGATCAGCAGGCCGCGGCCGTTCTCGGTGTCGGGGGGCGGAAAGGTCATGGGCATCGAGGGGATGCCGACGCCGTTGTCGACGACGCGCACATCGCAGCGGCCGGACCCGATCGAGGCCGTGACCTCGTAACGGTTGGCCGGACCGCCGTGCCGTACCGCGTTCGAGCACGCCTCGGAGACCGCGAGCAGCATGTCGGAGATGCACGCCTCGCTCACGTTGAGCGAACGCATCGCATCTCCCAGCACTCGCCTGACCATCGGTATGCCGATCGCATCCCGAGGCAGCGCCAACGAGAACTCAATATCCACCGGACTCCTCCGGGCTCCGGAATGTCACCTGGAGTAGGTTTCCCCGTGAAATCGGGGCTAACCGCAAAATCACGTTGTTGTTATTTAGTGTTGGCAAGCTCGTGGCATTGTGGCACGCCCGAACCCGACTTTAGCCGGTCGCGGGTATTTCGAGGCGTCAAATGTGCCGTTCTACTGTTCAACGCGCACGGTGTAGTCCTCGATGACGGTGTTGGCCAGCAGGGTCTCGGCCATCTTTCGGACGTCCGCAAGTGCCGCCTCGTCGGCCGGCCCCTCCAGATCGACCTCGAAGCGCTTGCCCTGGCGTACGGCTGAGACTCCGGAGAAGCCCAGCCTGGGCAGGGCGCGGGCGATGGCCTGGCCCTGCGGATCGAGAATCTCGGGCTTCAGCATGACGTCTACGATGACGCGCGCCACTGCGTTCCTCCTGGGTGCGGCGGGAGATGGGAAAGCCAGCCTACCGGCGCGTGTGGCAGGCAACACAACGGGAAGTGGGAGGGGATGGGGCTTGCGCGAAGGGCTGTGACGTCTGCCACGATGTCCCCAAACGCGTACGAACCACCACCACATGGTCCGTCGCTCGAAAGGCTGGCCTAAGGTGGCAACCCCATCGACCCCGGCCCTGACCGCACAGGAGTGGCACGTGACACTCGACGCCTCTCGTGGTGCACAAGCACCCCCGGAGCTCGTTCAGCTCCTCACCCCCGAGGGTGAACGGGTCGAGCACCCCGACTACGACATCGATCTCAAGCCAGAAGAGGTCAGGTCCCTCTACCGCGACCTCGTACTCGTCCGGCGCATAGACCTGGAAGCCGTCGCTCTGCAGCGGCAGGGCGAGCTCGGCATCTGGGCGTCCCTGCTCGGCCAGGAGGCCGCGCAGATCGGCTCCGGCCGGGCGCTGACCGACGCGGACATGGCCTTCCCCACCTACCGCGAGCACGGCGTGGCCTGGTGCCGGGACGTCGACCCGGTGAAGCTGCTCGGCCTGTTCCGCGGGGTGAACCACGGCGGGTGGGACCCCAAGGAGCACAACTTCCACCTGTACACGATCGTGATCGGCAGCCAGACCCTGCACGCCGTCGGCTACGCGATGGGCATCCAGCGCGACGACGCGACCGCGGCCGTCATCGCCTACTTCGGCGACGGCGCCACCTCCCAGGGCGATGTGAACGAGTCGTTCATCTGGGCCAGCGTGTTCAACGCGCCGATCGTGTTCTTCTGCCAGAACAACCAGTGGGCCATCTCCGAGCCGCTGGAGAAGCAGAGCCGCATCCCCCTCTACCGCCGGGCCTCCGGGTTCGGCTTCCCCGGCATCCGGGTCGACGGCAACGACGTGTTCGCCTGCCTCGCCGTGACCAGGCAGGCGCTCAAGAACGCCCGCGAAGGCCAGGGCCCGACGCTCATCGAGGCGTTCACGTACCGCATGGGCGCCCACACCACCACGGACGACCCGACGCGCTACCGCGTGGCGAGCGAGCTGGAGGCGTGGAAGCTCAAGGACCCGATCGAGCGGGTCAAGGCGTACCTGTTCAAGAACGAGTTCGCCGACCAGGCCTTCTTCGACTCGGTCGAGGGCGAGGCCGACCAGCTCGGCGCCGACCTGCGCAGGCGCTGCCTGGCGATGCCCGACCCCGCGCCGCTCGACATCTTCGACCACGTGTACGCCGAGCCGCACGCGCTGATCGACGAGGAACGTGCCCAGTACGCCGCCTACCTGGAAGGCTTCGAGTCATGAGCGTCCTCAGCCTGTCCAAGGCGCTCAACGAGGGCATGCGCAAGGCCATGGAGGACGACCCCAAGGTCCTCATCATGGGCGAGGACGTCGGCAAGCTCGGCGGCGTGTTCCGCGTCACCGACGGCCTGCAGAAGGACTTCGGCGAGGACCGCGTCATCGACACCCCGCTGGCCGAGTCGGGCATCGTCGGCACCGCGATCGGCCTGGCGCTGCGCGGCTACCGGCCGGTGTGCGAGATCCAGTTCGACGGCTTCGTCTTCCCCGCGGCCGACCAGATCATCACCCAGCTCGCCAAGATGCCGATGCGCTCGCTCGGCGCGATCAAGCTGCCCGTGGTCGTCCGCATCCCCTGCGGCGGCGGCATCGGCGCGGTCGAGCACCACAGCGAGTCCCCCGAGGCCTACTTCACGCACACCGCCGGGCTGCGCGTGGTCGCCTGCTCCAACCCGGCCGACGCCTACACGATGATCCAGCAGGCCATCCGCTCCGAAGACCCGGTCATCTTCTTCGAGCCCAAGCGGCGCTACTGGGAGAAGGCCGAGGTCGACACCGTCAATACCGACTGGTGGATGCCCCTCGACCGCGGCCGGACCGTGCGCCAGGGCACCGACATCACGCTGATCGCCTACGGCCCGATGGTGAAGACCTGCCTGGAGGCCGCCACGGCCGCCGAGGGCGACGGGCGCTCGGTCGAGGTCATCGACCTGCGCTCGCTCAACCCGCTCGACGCGCCGCTGGTGATGGACTCGGTACGCCGTACCGGCCGGGCCGTGGTGGTGCACGAGGCGCCGGTCTACAGCGGCTTCGGCGCCGAGCTGGCGGCCCGGATCACCGAGCAGTGCTTCTACCGGCTGGAGTCGCCGGTGCTGCGCGTCGGCGGCTTCTCCACGCCCTACCCCCCGTCGAAGCTGGAGGAGCACTACCTGCCCGACCTGGACAGAGTGCTCGACGCCGTCGACCGTGCCTTCGGCTACTGAGGAGGGGCCTCATGCGACGTGAATTCAAGCTCCCCGACGTCGGCGAAGGCCTGACGGAGGCGGAGATCGTCCGCTGGCACGTCAAGGCCGGCGACGCGGTCAAGGTCAACCAGATCGTCGTGGAGATCGAGACGGCCAAGTCCATCGTCGAACTGCCGATCCCCTGGGACGGCGTGGTCTCCGGCCTGATGGCCGACGAGGGCCAGACGATCGACGTCGGCCTTCCCATCATCGCCGTCGACACGGGCGAGCCGGACGACGCCTCCGGCCGGGTGGCTGACGTGTCCGGCCAGGCAGCCGACGCCTCCGGCGGCGAGGCCGACCGGGTACAGGCGCTGGCGGACGACCTGGTCCCGCGCCCTCCGGCCGAGGGAGCCGTCGAACCCGGCGCCCACGGCAGCCCCGCCCCCAAGGAGGAACGCCAGGCGGTCCTGGTCGGCTACGGCGTCAAAACCGGCGCCACCAAACGCCGCCCCCGCAAATCCCGCCCCGACGAGCCCGCCGGCTCCGACCAGTCACCGGTGATCCCGGCCACTCCGGTCGCGAACCCGCCCCGCGTCGAGGCCTCCACCGCGCCTCGGGGTTCCGTGGGGGGCGATGCGACTCGGGGTCCCGTGGGGGGAGGCGCGGTCCGTGCGGACCTCAGCCTGTCGCAGGTCGCAGTCCTGGCCAAACCGCCGGTCCGCAAGCTGGCCAAGGACCTGGGCGTGGACCTGACCAGCCTGGCGGGCTCGGGCCCCCACGGCTCGATCACCCGGGACGACGTCCACGCCGCTGCTGAGGGGCCCGCCCCACGGGCGATCCCCCAGCAGGGCGAGGAGCGTATCCCCGTCAAGGGCGTCCGCAAGATGACCGCCCAGGCCATGGTGGCCAGCGCCTTCACCGCCCCGCACGTCACCGAGTTCCTCCAGCTCGACGTCACCGAGACCATGGACGCGGTCCGGCGGCTGCGCACTCTGCCGGACTTCGCCGAGGTCAAGGTCTCGCCGCTGCTCCTGGTCGCCAAGGCCGTGCTCACGGCCGCCAGGCGGCACCCGATGATCAACTCCTCGTGGGACGAAGCCGCTCAGGAGATCGTGGTCAAGCACTACGTCAACCTGGGCATCGCCGCGGCCACCCCGCGCGGTCTCGTCGTCCCCAACATCAAGTCCGCCCACCAGCTTTCCCTCCCCGAACTGGCCACCGAACTGGGCCGGCTGGCGGAGACCGCCAGGGCGGGCCGGACCCAACCGGCCGAGATGTCGGGTGGCACGATCACGATCACGAACGTGGGCGTGTTCGGCGTCGACACCGGCACCCCGATCCTGAACCCGGGCGAGGCCGCCATCCTCGCCTTCGGCCAGATACGGGACATGCCGTGGGTGGTGGACGGCGAGCTGGCGGTACGCAAGGTCACGACCCTGGCGCTCTCCTTCGACCACCGGATCGTGGACGGCGAGCTGGGGTCGCTGTTCCTGCGCGACGTCGGCGCCATGCTGGAGGACCCGCTCCGCATGCTCGCCTGGAGCTGACCGACGGCGACCCGCTCGCCTGACCGAGGGCGGGCGCGAGGGTCTGCTCGTCTGACCGAGGGTCCGCTCGTCTAACCGAGGGCGGGCGTGAGGATCCGCTTGTCCGCTGAGGTCGGGCCGTATGACCCGACCCAGACGGGCGCGCCCAGAGCGTCCGCCACCGCCGCGGGCCAGTCGGTGACGGCGTCGTCGTACACCGGCTTGGCCCGCAGCAGGCGAGCGGTGAGCGCGGCCCCGTCACCGGGCTGGAGGCCCGTCTCGAACGCAGGGCCCTCGTACGCGTGGCACAGCCGAGACACCGGCGCGTCCAGGTGCGTGAGCGCCAGCCCGTCGACACCTCCCGCCACCTCGACCGCGTACCGATGCGCCACGACGTCGAAGTGCCCCACCCGGAACGCCCCCTGCCACGGCCCCGTGCCGTTG
This sequence comes from Nonomuraea sp. NEAU-A123, assembly GCF_018603905.1. Lineage (GTDB taxonomy): Bacteria > Actinomycetota > Actinomycetes > Streptosporangiales > Streptosporangiaceae > Nonomuraea. The sequence goes on along the minus strand of NZ_JAHFZZ010000033.1, from coordinate 22,831 downwards.
TGCCGCTCCGGCAGCTCCAGCGTGGGGTCCTCCGTGACCAGCGGCCCCGGCCCGTGCCGGGGCGTGTAGGTCCGCAGCACGCCGAGCCGGACGGCTCCGGCCCCGCCCAGCAGCTCCAGCGCGTTCGCGAACGTCGTGGTGCTCCAGGTCGTGTACGGGTCGAACCCGTGGTTCTCGTCCAGCAGCACCCCCTGCGCCCCCTCGAACACCACCGGCCCCCGCCTGAGCAGGTCATCAGCGGAATCCACCAGCCGCACCCGCGCCGCGAACGCCCGGTAGGCCGCCACGCAGTCCGCCACCGGCGGCCCGTCCACCCCCAGCGCCTCCCGCAGCACGCCGAGCTTGCGGGTCAGCGTCGCGGGAGAGTCGCCCGCGCGCGGGGCGAGCGAGCCGTGCGCCAGCGCGTACGCCATCGTCTCCCCGACGCCCATCCCGCACGACCCGTGCCGCTCCGCCCCGCGCGCCAGCTCCCGCCGGCGGCCCGCCTCGATGTGGTACGGCGTGGCCAGCAGGCAATCCCGATGGACCGTGAGCAACCCGAACGGATCCGGCACGCCGAGCCGTACCAGATGGGCGGCTTCGGCGGAGAGCGCCAGCGGATCGACCACCACGAACCTCGACAGATGCGTCGGCACCCCCCGCAACGTCCCCGAGCCGAACTGCGCGAACGTGTGGTGCCGGCCATCCGGCAGCACCACGTTGTGCGCCGCCTGCGCGCCGCCGTTGAAGCGGATCACCGCGTGGACCGGCCGGGTGGCGCACAGCCAGTCCACGACGGTGCCCTTGCCGGCGTCGCCGTACCCGAGGTCGGCGACGATGACGTGTTCGCTCACGCGTCGAGCCCGTCGAGCGGCTCCGACACCACGAGCGCGCCGCGGTCGAGTTTGGCCAGCGCCTTCGACACCGAGGCGCCGGCGCGCGAGCCGAGCCCGGCCAGGTCGTCGAGGCCCTCGTCGAGGCCGATGGCGTCCTCGCCGAGCCCGACCGTGAGCGCGATCGTCTCGCAGACCGCGTCCAGGTCGTCGAGCTCCAGCACGTTCTGGCCGAGCAGGTCGCGCCAGGTGCCCAGCACCTGCTTGTTCCCGGCGTAGCTGGCCCCGGCGGGCAGGATGTAGTAGACGTCGTACTTCTGGGTCAGCTCGGCGACGATCGCCGCGACGTCGATGTCGCGCTGGCGCGGGTCGCCGATCAGCTTGTTGACGGCCTTCCCACTGACCCGCTGATAGGGCAGCTCGTCGCCGATCATGAACAGGTATCCCCGCTTGCCGCGCTTCTCGTAGCAGTCGATCGAGGTGTGCCTGGCCATGAAGTACATGGCCAGCTCGTACGACTCACGCATCTGGCCGCCGCCCCCGCCCTCCAGCAGGATCTGGCCGAGCTGGTCGTCCATGCGGTTGTCGGACTCGAACTGCCCGACCTGGAGCGGCGCCCGGTCGCAGGTGGCGTCGCCGATCGCGCCGAACATGATCTGCGGGTCGGTGGCGTACCCCTTGCGCAGCAGCAGCCCGAGCAGGTCGGGCAGCTTGGCCTGCAGCACGCGCGGGACGCGGCCCATCGAGCCGGTGACGTCGAAGAGCACGGCGACGGCCAGCGAGTCCGGGTGTTCGTCGGAGTCGCGGCTCTCCCGCGTGACGCCGAACGGGTCGAGGTCGGGGTGGGTGGTGGCGGCGCCGCCGTCGCTGTAGGCGAAGGCGCTGGCGCCGGTGGCGGCCCGGTAGTGGGCGGCCGAGCTGTAGACGTCGGTGGACCAGATTCCGCTGCCCATGATCTTCTCCCTAGAGGTGAAGGGGCCGGTAGGTACGCGGCCCGTAAAGGTCTTCGAGGAGCTCGTCGAGCTCGGCGAGCAGCGCCCACGCGTCGGCGGGCGGGCGCCGCAGGCAGCCGCGGACGAAGGCGCGCATCGCCCGGGGGTGGTCGCCGAGCAGCCCGGCGACGCATCGGGTGACGCCCAGGACGTCGTCCGCGCCGTCCTCAGAGGCATCGGAGAGCCGCGATGCGCACCAGTCGACGAGGACGAGTCCGTGGTCGATGGGGTGGACGAGTACGTGGCGGGGGAGCACGGCGCCGTGCGTGACTCCGGCCCGGTGCGCCAGGCCGGTGGCCACCAGCAGCCGCCGCCAGATCCAGGCCACGTCCCGGGGGTCGAGGCCGGTGCCGAGCCGGGTCAGGGTGACGAAGCCGCTGGGTGCCCGGCTGAGGACGTTCGCCTGCCGTACGGTCCCCCCGGCTTTATGCCGAAATTTCGAGACAAGGCGGGGGATGTACGGCAGGAAGCGTGGGTCCGCTTCCGTGGCGATCTGGGTCAGCGCGGCGGCTTCCCGCACCAGCAGGTGGTTGTCGGCCGGGTCGCGCGGCAGCTTGAGCACCGCGTCCCCGTCGGCCGGGTACAGGACGGCGGTGCCGCCCCGATGCAGGAGCGGCCCGATCCGATAGGGCCCGACCCGCTGACCGCGGTTGTGGTCGGACCACAGCTCGGCCAGCCGGGCGAACGCCCCCGCCGTCTCCGGGGACACGTCCGGGTGGAGCAACCGGGCCAGACGCCGGTAGACCCGCGCGGGGGAGTCGCCCGCGAAGAGGTCGCCGGCCGAACGCGCCCCTGTGACGATCGACGCGGCCTCCTCCGCGTTCACCGGATCTCCTCCTGCGTTCACCGGATCTCGTCCTCCCGCGAGGGCCGCAGCAGGGCGGGATGCAGCAGCCGGGCGTCGCCCGCGCGGTACAGCTTGGCCCGCGGCCCGCCCTTGGGCCCGCCGGTCTGCGTGGTCTCGCCGGTGCCCTCCACGAACCCGGGCACCGACAGCACCTTCCGGTGGAAGTTGCCCGCGTGCAGCGGCGTGCCCCACACGCTCTCGTAGATCAGCCGCAGCTCGGAGACCGTGAACGTGTCGCCGGCGAAGGCCGTGGCCAGTGGGGTGTACTCCAGCTTCGACCGGGCCCGCTCCACGCCGTCGGCCAGGATGCGCTGATGGTCGAAGGCCAGCCGCGGCACGTCGTCGACCGGATGCCACACGGCCGCCGCCGCGTCGGTGCCCGCCCGGGGATCGGGCAGGTCGGGGGCGAAGGCCAGGTACGAGATCGACACCACGCGCATCCGCGGGTCCCTGCCGGGGCCGCCGTAGCTGGCGAGCTGCTCGATGTGCGCGGGCGCGGCGTCCAGCCCGGTCTCCTCGGCCAGCTCCCGCACCGCCGCCTCGGCCAGGTCCTCGTCGGGCCGGATGAAGCCGCCGGGCAGCGCCCAGGCGCCCTCGTACGGCTCGACGCCGCGCTCCACGATCAGGGCGTGCAGCTGCCGGTCGCGGATGGTCAGCGCCACCACGTCGACCGTCACCGCGACCGGTGGGTACCGCCGCGGGTCGTAGCCGGCCAGGAACTCTTCCATCGCACGTCCTTCTCAAAGTGAGTCAATCTCTCTCTGAGAATAACCAGCCAACCCCAACGTGTCCACAAATTTGGGCATTTACGAGATCGCGTTTAGTTGTTAAGAAGGTTTATTAACAAACTCCATCGAGCTTGCGAGGACCCATGGCCCGCTCCCGGCTCATCCTCATCCTGCTCTGGACCTGCGCTTTGCTGGTCAGTGCTGGAGGTGTCGCCCTGGCCGCACCGGCGGCGACCGCCTCCTCTACAGCCCTCTCCGCCTACAAGATCCAGTCATCCGCCAAGGTGTCGGACTCCGGCGCCGCGATCTCCACCCCCGGCTACGCGGCCTCCGGCTGGTATCCGGTCGGCCCGCGCTCGACCGTCCTGGCCGGGCTGCTGGAGAACAACGTCTACTCAGACCCGTTCTTCTCCACGAACATGCAGTCGATCCCGACCGCCGACTTCGACGTGCCCTGGTGGTACCGCTCGGACTTCACGCTCGGCTCCGAGACCGGGTTACGCACGTTCCTCGACTTCAGCGGTGTGATGTCGAGCGCCGACGTGTGGGTCAACGGCAGCCAGGTGGCCACCGCCGCCCAGGTCGCCGGCGCCTACACCCGCCACGAGCGCGACGTCACCGCGCTGGTCCACCCGGGCGTCAACTCGGTGGCCTTCCGCGTCAACGCCAACAACCCGAACAACCACCTGACGATCGGCTGGATCGACTGGGTCCAGGTCCCGCGCGACGACAACACGGGCATCTTCCGCGACGTGCTGATCAGGCGCAGTGCCGACGTCTCCTTACGCGACGCGCACGTGATCACCAACCTGGCCGTGCCCGCGCTCGACCGCGCCGACCTCACGATCAAGGCCGACGTACGCAACGGCACCGGCAGCGCGGTGACCACCACGGTCAGCGGGACGATCGGCTCGCTCACGTTCTCCCAGAATGTCTCGCTCGCGGCGAACGAGACGAAACGGATCACGTTCAGCCAGACGCTGACGAACCCGCAGGTCTGGTGGCCCTACCAGCTGGGTGCCCAGCCGCTGTACGACCTCGACCTCACGGCGACCGTCGGCGGCGCGGTGAGCGACACGCTGACCCAGCGCTTCGGCGTCCGCAAGGTCGAGTCGGCCAAGAACGCCAGTGGCCGCCGCTTCTACAAGATCAACGGCCGGTCGATCCTGATCAGGGGCGGCGGCTGGTCACCGGACATCTTCCTGCGCAAGGACCTGCGCTACCTGGAGGACAAGATCCGGTACGTCAAGGACCTCGGCCTGAACACCATCCGGGTCGAAGGCCACCTGGACACCGACGAGCTCTACGACCTGGCCGACAAGTACGGCATCCTGACCATGCCCGGCTGGGAGTGCTGTAACAAGTGGGAGGGCTCGTTCGCCACGGCCGACTACCCCATCGCCAAGGCATCGATGCAGGCGGAGGCCACCAGGCTGCGTAACCACCCCAGCGTGATCTCGTTCCTGATCGGCTCCGACAATCCGCCGTCGGCCCAGAAGGAGACCAACTACCTCGACGCGCTGACGGCCGCCGAGTGGCCGCTGCCGATCGTCTCCGTGGCCTCGGACAAGTCCAGCCCGCAACTGGGCACCTCAGGCCTGAAGATGCCGGGCCCGTACGAGTGGGTGCCGCCGAACTACTGGTACAACAAGCGCGAAGGCGGCGCGTTCGGCTTCAACTCCGAGACCAGCGCGGGCCCGGACGTCCCGACGCTCGACTCGCTCAAGCGGATGATGACCACCGCGCAGATCAACTCGCTCTGGCAGAGCCCGAGCGCGACGCAGTATCACCGCTCCCCGTCGAGCACGTTCAACAACCTGACGATCTATCACAACGCCCTCAGAGGCCGGTACGGCGTGCCGTCCAGCCTGACGGACTACGTGAAGAAGGCGCAGCTCGCCCAGTACGAGGCGGTCCGCGCGCAGTTCGAGGCGTACGGCCGCAACTTCACCGACTCCAGCAACCCTTCGACCGGCGTCATCTACTGGATGCTCAACAGCGGCTGGTCGTCGCTGCACTGGCAGTTGTTCGACTACTACCTCGACCAGGGCGGCTCCTACTGGGGCGCCCGTGAGGCGAACAGGCCGCTGCACGTGCAGTACTCCTACGACAACAAGTCCGTCGTCGTGGTCAACTCGGGCACCTCGGCGGCCTCGGGCCTGACGGTCAAGACCGACGTGTTCAACATGGACGGCACCTCGAAGTACACCAACACGGCCACGGTCACCGTCCCCGCCGACGGCGGCAAGACCACCGCGGTCACCGTCCCGTCGATCAGCGGCCTGTCCACGACCTACCTCGTACGGCTGAGCCTGCTGCGAGGCGGCGAGGAGATCGACCGCAACGTGTACGCGCTGTCCACGGCGAGTGACGTCATCGACTGGGACAACAACGACTGGTACTACGTGCCGACCACCAGCTACGCCAACCTGACCGGGCTCAACGGCCTGGCCCAGGCCCCGATCACCGCCACCGCCACGTCGCCGTCCCCCGGGAGCGTCGCGGTGACGATCAGCAACACCGGCACGGGCAAGATCCCCGCGTTCATGCTCGACGCGCACGTCGTGGACGCGTCAGGCAAGCCGGTGCTGCCGATCCAGTGGTCGGACAACGCGATCAGCCTCTGGCCGGGCGAGTCGAAGACCCTCACCGCCACCTACCGGGCCGCCGACCTGAGCGGCGCGGCGAGCGTCCGGGTGTCCGGCTGGAACACCGCGACGCTCACCGTCCCGACCGGCCCCCCGGACACGGAGAACCCGACCATCCCCGGGAACCTGCACAGCACCGCCAAGACGTCCTCCAGCGTCTCGCTGGCCTGGGACGCCTCGTCCGACAACACCGGGGTGACCGGCTATGACGTCTACAACGGCACGACCCTGGCCACCACGGTCACCGGCACGACGGCCACGGTCTCGGGCCTGACGGCCGCCACGCCGTACACGTTCACGGTCAAGGCCCGCGACGCGGCCGGCAACACCTCGGCCCCCTCGAACGCGGTGACCGAGACCACCGGCAGCGGCCCGGTCGTCTACCAGGCCGAGGACGCGACGATCTCCCAGGGCGCGGCGGAGTCGAACCACGACGGCTACACGGGCACCGGGTTCGTCAACTACGACAACGTGACCGGCAGCTACGTCGAGTGGACGGTCAACGCCCCCGTGGCGGGACCGGTCACTCTGGAGCTGCGCTACGCCAACGGCACCACGGTGAACCGGCCGATGGCCATCGCGGTCAACGGCGGCACGGCGGTCAACCGCGACTTCAACGGCACCGGCAACTGGGACACCTGGCAGACCTCCACCCTCACCGTCACCCTCGCTCAAGGAGCCAACAAGATCAGAGCCACCGCCACCACGGCCAACGGCGGACCGAACGTCGACCGGATCTCGATAGGCTGACCTCATGATTCGCCACGTCGTGCTGTTCACCTGGACCGAAGACGCCACCGAGGAGCAGAAGGCCACGGTCGCGACAGAGTTGCGCAAACTGCCGGGGATCATCCCGGAGATCCGGTCCTACACGGCGGACGCCGACGCGGGCATCAACCAGGGCAACCACGAGTTCGGGGTGGTCGCCGACTTCGACAACGTCGACGACTACCTGGTGTACCGCGATCACCCTCAGCACCAGAAGGTGATCGCGGAGCACATCAAGCCGATCATCGCGAGCCGGGCGGCCCTCCAGCTCAGCGTATAGGCGCCTCGTCGGTCCAGCCCTGCTTCTTGATCACGTAGGACTCGAACGGCTCGCCGGACTGCGAGCCGTGGGGCTGGATCAAGGCGCCCTGGACGGCCAGCAGGTCGCCGCTCTCCCTGTCGATGACGATCTGCTGCTGCACGGGCAGGTATTGTCCGCTCCACTGTCGGACGGGGTTGCCCTCAAACACCAACCCGACCCCGACCCGCCCGTCGAGGTCCGCGACCCCATCGATCACCCGCACCTCGGGCAGCCCCGCGAGCATCCTGTAGAGCGCCGCCCTCGTGCCCGGAGTGGTCTCCGCGTCGACCAGCAGCCACCTGGCCGCCATCCAGAGCCAGCTCTCCCGGCTCTCGCCGCCGCTCCCGTCGGCGGGAAAGCCCTTCAGCAGCTTGGCCTTGAGCGTCTCGGCGTCGGTGGGCAACCGCGTCACGGGCTTGTACGTCTTCGGGTCCATGGGGATGTGGAAGACCTTGCCCACCGCGCACTCGCCCGCCCCGGCGTCGCAGAGCGCCGGTTTTCCCGCGTCCTTCCATGCCTGCTCGTCGGCGGGGGTGAGCGGTGCGGCGGAGACGTCGCCCTGCTCACGTTGCTCCTTCCCCTCTCGGTTGATCCACAACACCTGCGTCACGCGCTGCTCGACGGTGAACGTGGAGTTGTCCTTGGGCTTGATCCTGAGCACCTGCACCTCCTCTCGCCGCCACCAGGCGCCCTCGCCGGGCGGCTGGGCGGCCAGCCGGTCCGCCGCCGTGGCGAGCACCTGGGCCGCGTCCTCCGGGGCCGCGCCGGGGGCCGGGCCTCCGCCCAGTCCTGGCGCCACCACGAATCCGCCGACCAGCACCAACGCCACGGACGCGGCTGCCAGCGTCACCCGGGACCAGCCGGGCAGGCGGCGGCGCGGGGCCTCGTTCAGCATCCGGGCGCGGACCGCCATCACCCGCGCGTGGTCGGTCGGCGGCACGTCCGGCATCACGTCGTCGATGAGCTGGAACTCCTTCATCACACCTCAACTCCCAACGCGTCACGCAGTTTGGTCCTGGCCCGGCTCAGCCGGGAGGCGACGGTGCCGTAGGCGACGCCGAGCGCCGCGGCCACCTCGTCGTAGGTGAGCTCGCCGTACGCGACGAGCAGCACCACGTCGCGCTCGCCGCGCGACAGCCCGGCCAGCGCGGCCGAGAGCTTCTGCACGGTCACCCCGGCGGAGACCCGATCCACGACCCGCTGGTCGTGGCCGTCGTCGTCGGGAGGCGGCCCCGATCTGGCGAGAGCCCGGTAGCGCCGCATCTCGGCCCGCCGGTGCCTGCCGGTGAGGTTGGTGGCGATGCCGTACAGCCATGGCCTGATGCCGCCCTTGGCGGCGTCGAAGCTGTCACGGCGCCGAAAGGCGATGAGGAAGGTCTCGGCGGCGAGGTCCTCGGCGATGTCGAGGTCGAGGCGGCGGCCGATGTAGCGGCGGATCTCCTCGTAGTGCGCGTCGAAGACCGTGGCGAACCGCTCGGGATCGGCGACCGCTCCGTCAAGAGATGTGATCATGCAAGGGTCTCCCTTGCCGGGGAACAGGGACACCAGTGATTGCCCGCTCCCGGGAGACCCTTCCGGTTAAATGTCGGGCGGGTTGTTCTCGCGGTGCATCAGCTGGCTGTCAGAGGTGCGGCCCCGCCTCGGGGCCAGCACGATGCTCAGGACCACGCCCACCCCACCGACGATCATGAAAATGACGCCGATGATGTCCATATGCACGCTCTGGCCGAACACGTCCGGCTCGATGGCGAATCGCAGGATGGCGCCGAGCGTGAGGAAGAAGATGCTGACCCCGACACCCATGACGACCTCCACAATGGCAAAGAGCACGTACGCCCTCGGTCATACCCGAGTATGCGTGATCACACGCTCAGGCGAGACAGGAGAGTGGCTTTCCACCATTAAACGTGATCATGTCGCCGATGGCGGCGACCAGGTCGATCTGGCCGCCCCGGGGCAGTCCGTCCAGCTCGGCGTAGGCGCGGTGCAGGTTGCCCACGATGCGCTCGGCGTCGAGCAGCTCGCCCCACTCGCCCAGGTCGGTCTCGCGGGCCGCCTCCAGCGGGGCCAGCCCCGCCGCCCGGCCGCGCTCGGCGGTCGCCAGCACGAACTCCAGGTAGCCCCGCACCCGGTCGAAGACCTCGGGCCCGCACACGTCGCCGTGCCCCGGCACGACCGTCTCCGCGCCCAGCTCCTTGAGCTGGTCGAGCGCCTCGATCCCGCCCGTCACCGAGCCCATCAGCACGAACGGCGTGCCGCCGTTGAAGGCCAGGTCGCCCGCGAACAGCAGGCGCCGCTCCGGGATCCACACATAGGAGTCGTTGGTCGTGTGCGCGGCGAAGCCGACGTGCCGCACCTCGCAGCGCAGCTCGTCAGAGTGGACCGTGACCCGGTCGCTGTAGGTGAGGAACGGCGCCACCGCCTCCAGATCGCCCCACTCCACGTCCGGTGACCAGGCGAACGTCCGGTACTCCGGGATGCCCTCGGCCATGATCAGCTCGCGGGTCCGCTCGTGGGCGACGATGGTGGCCTCGGGGAAGAGGTAGTTGCCGAACGTGTGGTCGCCGTGGTGATGGGTGTTGATCAGCGTGGTGATCGGGCGGTCGGTGACCTCGGCGATGGCCCGCCGGTACGCCCGCGTGCGCCGCTCGGTCGAGCAGGCGTCGATGGAGATCACCCCGCGCCGCCCGGCCAGGAAGCCCGTGTTGTTGATCCACCAGCTCCCGTCAGGCTGGATGTAGGCGTAGACGCCTGACGAGACCTCTTCCACACGGGGCGGCGGCAGAGGCTGGTCGTCGTGGTGAGAGGCACTCATGCCGCGAACGTACCGCGTCCGGGCCGTACGGACTGTGCACTTTTCAGCAGAACGCCCGCTCCACAGCGGAGCGGGCGTTCAGCGGGAGGCGGATCCCAAGGCGGATCCAGAGAGGCGGGTCTAGAAGGCGTCCTCCGGGAGGTCCATCAGGTCCTGGCCGGTGGCGGTGAGCACCCGGCGCTCGGCGGCCAGGCGGGGCAGCACGGTGTTCGCGAAGAACGAGGCGGCGGCGACCTTGCCCTGGTAGAAGGGGTCCTCGCCGTCGGCGAGCCGGGCCAGCGCGATCTCGGCCTGGCGCAGCAGCAGCCAGCCGATCACCAGGTCGCCCAGGGCCAGGAGCAGCCTGGTCGAGTTGAGCCCGACCTTGTAGACCTCTCGCGGCGTCTCGAGCGCGCCCAGCGCCCAGCCGGCCATCGTGTCGCCCATGGCCTTGATGTCGGCGGCGGCCTCGGCGAGCAGCTTGCGCTCCTCCTTGAGGCGGCCGTTCCCGGCATCGGAGGAGGCGAAGGCGTTGATCTCGGCCAGCAGCGAGCCGATCGCGGCGCCCTGGTTACGCAGGATCTTGCGGAAGAACAGGTCCAGGCCCTGGATCGCGGTGGTGCCCTCGTACAGGGAGTCGATCTTGGCGTCCCGGATGTACTGCTCGATCGGGTAGTCCTGCAGGTAGCCGGAGCCGCCCAGCGTCTGCAGGGACCGGGCGAGCAGCTCGTACGAGCGCTCCGAGCCGACGCCCTTGATCAGCGGCAGCAGCAGGTCGTTCATGTCGCGCGCGTGCCGGTCGTCGGGGTCGATCTGGATGGCGTCCTGGAACGTGGCCGTGTAGAGCACCAGCGCGCGCATGCCCTCGACGTACGACTTCTGCAGCATCAGCTCGCGGCGTACGTCCGGGTGGTGGGTGATCGGCACCCGGGGCGCGGACTTGTCGGCCATCCTGGTCAGATCGGCACCCTGGGCACGGCTCTTGGCGTACTCCAGGGCGTTCAGGTAACCGGTGGAGAGCGTGGCGATGGCCTTGGTGCCGACCATCATGCGGGCGTGCTCGATCACCATGAACATCTGCCTGATGCCCTCGTGCACCTCGCCGACCAGCCAGCCGACGGCCGGGTGCTTGTCGCCGAAGGTGAGCTCGCAGGTCGTGGAGACCTTCAGGCCCATCTTCTTCTCGACATTGGTGACGTAGGCGCCGTTGCGCTCGCCCAGCTCACCCGTCTCCAGGTCCACGTGGAACTTGGGCACCAGGAACATCGACAGGCCCTTGGTGCCGGGTCCGTGTCCCTCGGGGCGGGCCAGCACCAGGTGGAAGATGTTCTCGGCCATGTCGTGCTCGGCGCTGGTGATGAAGCGCTTGACGCCCTCGATGTGCCAGGTCCCGTCGGGCTGCCGGATCGCCTTGGCGCGGCCCGCGCCGACGTCGGAGCCCGCGTCGGGCTCGGTCAGCACCATCGTGGCGCCCCAGTCGCGCTCGATGGCCAGCTCGGCGAAGCGCTTCTGCGCGTCGGTGCCGACCTCCCACAGCGTGTAGGCGAAGTTGGGGCCGGCGGCGTACATGTAGAGGGCCGGGTTCGCGCCGAGGATCATCTCGGCCGTGGCCCAGGCCAGGCTCCGCGGGATGCCGGGGCCGCCCAGCTCGCGCGGCAGGTCGAGGTGCGCCCAGCCGCCGTCGACCAGCGCCCGGAACGACTTCTTGACGCCCTCCGGCATGGTCACGGAGCTCGTGGCGGCGTCGAAGACCGGCGGGTGCCGGTCGCCCTCCTCGAACGACTCTGCCAGCACACCGGTGGCCAGTCGGTTGACCTCGTTCAGAATGCCGCGGGCGACGTCCTCGTCGATATCCGCGTACGGCCCGGTGCCGAGGATCTCGCGTCGCCCGAACACCTCGAAGAGGTTGAACTCCAGGTCACGGACGTTGCTCTTGTAGTGGCCCATGGTGTCGATCTCCTTGAACCGGGGGCGTTATGTACTGGCGAGTAACCTTACTCGAAATGCTACCCGTGAGTAACCATGAATATGCGTGGCATGCTCATCTCCATGGACGCCGAAGAACTCGCCGCCCGGTGGCGAGAGCGACTGGACTCCTGGGCCATCCCCGCCGAGATCATGGCCAAGGCACCGGTCGATCCGTGGGGTCATTCCCCGGCGCGCTTCGCCACGCGCACTGACCGAGCGCTCGCGGAGCCCGACGACGGCCCCACCGCGACGCGCCTCATCGAGGCGCTGGGCGAGCGCGCCACGCTGCTCGACGTCGGCGCGGGCGCCGGCGCCGCGTCGCTGCCCCTGCACGACCGCATCTCCACGCTGTACGCGGTCGACCCATCCGCCGGAATGCTCGACGAGCTCAGTCTCAGGGCGGACAAACTCGGCGTCCCGCTCACCGCGGTCCAGGGCCGCTGGCCCGACGTGGCCGAGCAACTGCCGGTCGCCGACGTGGTGATCGCCGCGCACGTCATCTACAACGTGCCGGACCTGGCCGACTTCCTCCGCGCGCTGAACGCCCACGCCCGGCGCCGCGTCGTCCTCGAACTCCCGCACCGCCATCCCATGAGCTGGATGGAGCCGCTGTGGCAGCACTTCCACAACGTGAGCCGCCCGTTCAGGCCCGTCGCCGAGGACTGCGTGGCGCTGGCGGCGGCGCTCGGCTACCGCGTAAAGGTGGAGGAGCGCGAGGCGCCGCTGGACCGATACAACTCCCTGGAGGAGCTGGCCGACAGCGTCTGCCAGCGCGTCTGCCTCGACCCGTCCCGCTCGGCGGAGGTCGGCGCGACGGCACTCGAACTCGGCATGTGGCCGCTCCCACGCGAACGCTGGGTCACGATCTGGTGGGACTGACCCGCGCGGCCGATACAGCATGTCAGGGAAGGCTCAGGGTAGGTCCCCGATGCCATCGAGGGGTCTCAAAAGGCACTCTAAGGACATGAACGAAATCAGTCGACGCGATGAGGTCTCGCTGTCGGGCGCCGCACTGCGCGGCGCCCCCTGGAAGGCAGCCGCCATCGGTGGTGGCGCGACGGCCGCGGTCAGTTTCGGCCTGGGCGTGCTCCTGCCCGGCTCCGCCGACCTGGTGTGGGCGCTCGGCCTCGGGATCAGTATCTTCGCGCTGGTCGCCGCCATCGGCGCCGTGTCCAAGCCCAACGAGGGCGACCGGGTGACCCGCCAGGCGCGCCTGTGGGCGCTGAAGCACCCGTGGCGGTTCGCCCTGCTGCCCGCCGCCATCACGGCGGTCCTGGACTACCCGGTGCAGCTCGTACTGGACGGGGAGGGTGTGTTCGGTTCGGCCTTCGAGTCGATCTGGCACGGCGCCCTGGTCTATCTGATCGCCGGCGTCCTGACGCTCACGATGCAGGGACGAGCACGATCTTCCCAGTGACCCGGCGGTTGATCAGGTCGTCCATCGCCCGCCCGGCCTCCTCCAGGGGCCTGGCCTCCGGTGGTGCCGGGTCGATCCCGGGCATCGTGAGAAGCTCCTGGAGCATCAGCCGGTTGGCGGCCGCGTGGCTCATCGACCACGCGCCCCAATCCACCCCCACCACCGCCCGGTTACGCAGCAGCACCTGGTTGGCGGGCAGCCGCGGAATGCCGCCCCCGGCGAAGCCGACGACCAGGAGCCGCCCGCCTTCGCGCAGCGAGCGCAGCGCCTCCTCGGACAGTTCGCCCCCTACGGGGTCCACCACCACGTCCACGCCCCAGCGCCTGGCGGCGGCCTTCAGCCCCTCGTAGCCGATGACCTCGTCCGCCCCGGCCCGCGCCGCGCGCTCGCGCTTCTCCGGCGTGGACGCGGCCGCCAGCACGGTGGCCCCCATCGCCCCGGCCACCTGGATCGCGGCCAGCCCCACTCCACCGCCCGCGCCGAGCACCAGCACCCGCTCGCCGTGCCGCAGCCCGGCGCGCTCCTTGAGCGCGTACCTGGCCGTGCAGTAGCTCTGCGCGAACGCGGCCGCCGTCCGCGGATCGAAGCCCTCCGGCAGGGGTACGGCCTGCGACTCCGCAACGACCACGTGCGTCGCGTAGCCGCCGATCCCGGTGATGGCGAGGACCCTGGTGCCGTCGGCCAGCCGCCCGGCCACCTCGTACCCCGGCGTGAACGGCAGCGGCGGCCTTATCTGGTAGGTGCCGCCGACCATCAGCCCGTCGACGTAGTTGACACCGGCCGCCTCGACCTCGACCACTACTTGGCCGGGACCCGCGACGGGATCGGGCCGCTCGACGAGCTCGACCGGCTTGCCGTACTCGGTGCAGACGACTGCCTTCATCCGGACAGCCTCACCGATAGAACATCATTCTGGCAAGCGGTCCGGCATGATTCGGGCATGGACGAAATCTGGATGATCCGCCCTGCTCGCGCCGATGATGTGCCCGCCGTCGTGGCGATGCTGGCCGACGACCCGCTCGGCGCCCAGCGCGAGGGAGATCCGGCCGATGAGCGGTACCTGGCGGCCTTCGCGCGGATCGACGCCAACCCGTACGACGAGCTGATCGTCGCCGAGCGGGAGGGCAAGATCCTGGGGACGATGCAGCTCACCTACCTGGCCGGGCTCTCGCGGCTCGGCGCCGAGCGCTGCCAGATCGAGGCCGTCAGGGTCGACGCCACGACCCGGGGCCAGGGGCTGGGCCGGGAGATGATGCGCTGGGCGATCGACCGGGCGCGCGCCCGGGCCTGCGCGATCGTCCAGCTCACCTCGGACAAGTCGCGCACCGACGCGCACCGGTTCTACGACTCGCTCGGCTTCAAGGCCTCGCACGAGGGCTACAAGCTCTCACTGAGCTGATCGATCATGGACCGGCACAAGGGCTGACCTCGACCAGGTTGTCGTGGTAGGAGGGGCCCCGGCCCATGTCGGCGTCGCGTTCGGCCACGACCGCGTTGGGGTTCGCGCCGCCGGGGTTGTGCTTGGGCCAGCTCCCCTTGGGCGAGGCCACCACGCCACGCGCCACCCGGTCGCTCACCTCCACGTCGGCCAGGAACTCGCCGCCCTCGTTGTGCACCCGCACCCGCTGCCCGCTCACCAGCCCGCGCGCCTCGGCGTCGGCCGGGTTGACCAGCACCACGGGGTCCTTGGCCCGGCGCCTGAGCTCAGGGTTGTTGCCGAAGATCGTGTTGAGGAAGGTGTGCGCCGCCGGTGTCACCAGGGTCAGCGGGTACGGCGAGGTGCCGGCCGTACGCAGGGAATGGGACGGCACGTACGCCTTGCCGTGCGGCGGGAAGCGGAGCCGCCCCGAGGCGGTGGGGAAGCCGTCGGCGAACGGGGTGAACGGCCGGGGGTAGTTCATCCGCACCCAGCCCTCCTTGCGCAGCCGGTCCAGCGTGACGCCCTCCAGTGACGGGTGGCCGCTGCTCAGCAGTTGCTCGGCCAGCTCCAGGTCGGAGTCGTACAGCGACGGCTCCGTCATGCCCATGTGCGCGGCCAGGCGGCGGAACGTCTCGGCGGTGGACAGGCACTCGCCGGGCGGCGCCACGGCGGGCTCGTTCCAGAGGAGGTAGAGATGGCCGTATCCCGCGTGCAGGTCCATGTGCTCGGTCTGCATGGTCGCGGGGAGCACGATGTCGGCGTAGTCGACCGTGTCGGTGGGGAAGTGCTCCATGACCACGGTGAACAGGTCCTCGCGGGCCAGTTGCCGCCTGATCCGGTTGGTGTCGGAGGTCGAGCCGACCGGGTTGGCGGCGTAGACCCAGAGGCACTTCACCGAATCCAGCTCGGAGGCCAGCCGGGTCATGGTCAGCGTACGGACGGGCTTGGTCAGCAGGTCGTCGCGAGTGTCGATGTCGAGGTGCACGTGGCCGCTGGTGGAGTAGGCCACGCCCCCGCCCGGGTGGCGCCAGTCACCGGTCACACCGGGGATCGCGCCGATCGTCCGCAGCGCGGTGCCGCCGCCCGCGTGCCGCTGGATGCCCATCGTGGCCCGGATCGCGGTCGGCCGGGTGTGCGCGACCCGCATCCCGAGCTCGCGGATGTCCGCGGCGGGAATGCCGGTGATCTCCGCGGCCCGCTCGACGGGGTAGTCCAGGATCTCCTCGCGGAAGGACTCCCAGCCGGCGGTGTGCTCGGCGAGGAACTCCTCGTCCTGGGCGCCCTCGGCGAGCACCACGTTCAGCAGCGCCAGCGCGAGGACGGCGTCGGTGCCCGGCCTGATCGCCAGGTGCTGGTCCGCCTGGTCGGCGGTCCTGGTGCGGATCGGGTCGATGGCCACCACGTGGGCGCCGGCGGCGCGGGCGTCCTGGATGAACTTCCACAGGTGATGCCCGCTGGTCAGCGTGTTCGTGCCCCACAGCAGGATCAGCTTGGACAGCGCGAGGTCCTCGGGGTCCATGCCGGCGGGCGTGCCGTTGGTCAGGGTCAGCCCGGCGCCGCCGGCCGTGGCGCAGATGTTCAGCCAGTGCTTGGACGCGCCGAGCATGTTCCAGAACCGGCGCCCGGCGACGCCCTCGGCGCCCTGGATGTAGCCGAGCGAGCCCGTGCCCACGTACGGCCAGATCGCCTCGCCGCCGTGCTCGTCGACTATGCTCCGCAGTCTGGTCCCGATCTCGTCGAACGCCTCGTCCCAGGTGATGCGCTCGAACTGCCCCGACCCCTTGGGCCCGGTACGGCGGAGCGGGTACAGAATGCGGTCGTTCGCCTGGGTGTGCTCCAGATACCGGTTGACCTTCACACAGAGCGCGCCCCTGGTGTAGGGCTGCTCCGGGTTGCCGCGCATCTTCACGGCCTTGCCGTCCTCGACGGTGACGATCCAAGAGCAGGTATCTGGGCAGTCCAGAGGACATGCCCCCAAAACCCTCAATTCACCCGACATGCGACACAGCTTACGTGCCACTCCACCGGGCCTTATGGGACGCCACGGCAGGCTCCGACTCGCGGTAGAAATCAAAGGTGAAGGATTGACGGGACCCAGAGATCGTACGGTCGGTCGGGAAGGTGCAGAATCTCTGTCGGTGGCCGAAATCAGGGAACGTGATGACGCGGAGGACCTCGCGGAGGGGGATCCAGCCGTGGACGAAGCGCGCGCTCACCCGGACGTCTACGTAGTCGAGCCGCTGCTGCCGCAGCGCCTGCGCCGGCCCTCGGACCTGCTGCGCTTCCTCAGCACGCTGCTCGTGCTCGCCGCTGTCGTCCTGGTCGCCCTGGTCGCCAAGCAGACGCTCAACGGCCTCGAAGCGGACGTCAAGGAGGGCACCACCCTCGTCCCCGATCTGCTCAGCCGCGTCGCGACGTTCCTCGGCGGCGCGGCCGTGCTCATCGTGCCGGTGGCCTTCGCCGTCGAGCGCGTCTTCCACCGCGACGGCCTGCGCGTCGCCGAGGGCCTGATCGCCGCGATCATCGGCATGGTCGGCTCGTTCCTGCTCGGCCAGTGGCTGATCGGGGGCAGCGCCGAGGACCTGCGCATGCTGCTGACCGGCGGGCGGTCCATCGAGCCGCTCAACACGCTGCTCACCTCGGTGGTCGCCTACGCCACCGCCGTGCGCATCTCGCGCCGCCCCACCTGGCGCATGCTCATGTGGACGGTGATCGCGCTCGACATCTTCGCGCTCTTCTCGGGCCGGCAGATCACACTGCCGGGAGCGATCGTGCCCGTCCTGGTCGGCATGGCCGTGGGCTACGGCACCCTGTACGGCGTGGGCAGCCCCAACACCAGGCCGCCCGGCAACGCGGTCATCGCCGCCCTCCGCAAGCTCTCCTTCTCCCCGGTCTCGGCCCGCCGCATCGACGACGACCACCAGGGCAGCCGCCGCTACGCCATCGGGCTCAAGGACGCCAGCCGCCTCGACGTCACCGTGCTCGACCGCGACCGGCAGGTCGCCGGCCTGCCGTACCGGCTCTGGCGGCGGATCCGGCTCAACTCCGAGACCAGGCGCAGGGCGATCAGGTCGCTCCGCGCCGAGCTGGAGCGCGAGGCGCTCATGGCCTACGCCGCGCAGGCGGCGGGCGCGAGCACGCCGCGCCTGCTCGGCACCAGCGAGATCGGCACCGAGGCCGCGCTGCTCGCCTACGAGCACCTCGAGACGCGCCCGCTCGACGACGTGCCCGACGCCGACATCGACGACGACCTGCTCGCGCAGATCTGGGAACAGGTCGCGCTGCTGCAGATCCAGCGGCTCGCGCACCGGCGGCTGACCGGCGACAGCATCCAGCTCGATCCGGCCGGCCGGGTCGTGCTCACCGACGCCCGCAGCGGCGAGATCGCCGCCGGCGACCTGCTGCTCCGGCTCGACGTCGCGCAGTTGCTCACCTACCTGGCGCTACGCGTCGGCGCCGAGCGGTCCGTCAGGGCCGCCGCCGCCATCATGGGTCCCGACGCGCTGGCCGCCGCGATGCCCCTGCTCCAGCGCATCGCCCTCACCCGTGAGACACGATCGGCGCTGTCGAAGGACAAGGGCGCGCTCGCCGCGCTCCGCGAGCACATCGTCGCGCTCAAGCCGCAGGGCAAGGTCGAGGAGATCCGGCTGGAGCGGTTCCGGCCCCGCACCCTGGTCACGATCATCGCCAGCACGCTGGCCGCCTACTTCCTGCTGTCGCAGCTCAGCCAGGTCAACCTGATGCGGGTCATCACCACCGCCAACTGGGCCTGGTCGGGGCTGGCGCTGGTCGCCTCGTTCATCAGCTTCGTGGCCGCCGGGCTGATGCTCAGGGGCTTCGTGCCCGAGCACCTGCCGCTCTGGCGCACGGTGCTCGTCCAGTTCGCGGCCTCGTTCGTCAAGCTGGTCACGCCCGCCGCCGTCGGCGGTGTCGCGATCAACACCCGCTACCTGCAGAAGCGCGGCATCTCGCCGGCGCTCGCGGTGGCCAGCGTGGGTGCCTCGCAGCTCAGCATGATGGTCTTCCACATCGCGCTGCTGCTGCTGTTCGCCTACATCACCGGGTCCAACACCGCCACCGCGTTCAGCCCGTCACGCGGGCTGGTCGTGGTGATGCTGGCGGTGGCGGTGCTGGTCGTGGTGCTGTTCGGGGTGCCGCCGCTGCGCCGGTTCATCACCGGGCGGATGCACGCGCTGTTCGCCAACGTGCTGCCCCGGCTGCTCGACGTGCTGCAGTCGCCGCGCAAGATGATCGAGGCCTGTGCGGGCACGCTGATGATCACCCTCGCGTTCGTCGTCTGCCTCGACGCCTGCGTCGAGGCCTTCGGCGGCGAGATCGGCTTCACCACCGTCGCCGTCGTCTACCTCACGGCCAACGCGATCGGCTCGGCCGCGCCCACACCTGGTGGCCTGGGCGCGGTCGAGGGGGCGCTCACGCTGGGTCTGACCGTGGCCGGACTTCCCGCCGAGCTGGCCACGTCGGCCGTGCTGCTGCACCGGCTGCTCACGTTCTGGCTGCCGGTGCTGCCGGGCTGGGCCGCCTTCACCTACCTCCAGCGGCACGAGGCCCTGTGATCTTGTCGATGGCGTCGAGCTCGTCCTGAGTGAACGCCGGGCCGTCGACGCAGGCCACGTTGTCCTCCAACTGCTTCACGCTGCTCGCGCCGATCAGCACGCTGGTCACCCGCGGATCCCTGATCGCCCACGACAGCGCCATCTGCGCCAGCGACTGGCCGCGGCTCCCGGCGATCTCGTTGAGGTCGCGCGCCAGATCGCGGTCGATCCGGTCGGCACTCAGGAACCTGCTGGTCGCCGCCCGCGAGTCGGCGGGCACGCCGTCGAGGTAGCGGTCGGTCAGCAGCCCCTGCGCGAGCGGTGAGTACACGATGCACCCCATGCCCGCCTCCTCCAGCACGTCGAGCAGCCCGTCCTCGATCCAGCGGTTGATCATCGAGTAGGACGGCTGGTGGATGAGCAGCGGCGTGCCCAGCTCCGCCATGATCCGCGCGGCCTGCGCGGTCTGCTCGGCGGAGTAGTTGGAGATCCCCGCGTACAGCGCCTTGCCCGAGCGCACCGCCCGGTCCAGCGCGCCCATCGTCTCCTCCAGCGGCGTCTCGGGATCGGGCCGGTGGCTGTAGAAGATGTCGACGTAGTCGAGCCCCATCCGCCCCAGCGACTGGTCGAGACTGGCGAGCACGTACTTGCGCGAACCCCACTCGCCGTACGGCCCCGGCCACATGTCGTACCCGGCCTTGGTGGAGATGACCAGCTCGTCCCGGTAGCCGGCGAAGTCCTCGCGGAAGATCCCGCCGAAGTTCCGCTCCGCCGAGCCGTACGGCACGCCGTAGTTGTTGGCCAGGTCGAAGTGCGTGACGCCCAGGTCGAACGCCCGCCGCAGGATCGCCCGCGAGTTGTCGATCGGCCGGTTGTCGCCGAAGTTGTGCCACAGGCCGAGCGAGACGGCCGGCAACTTGAGGCCGCTCCTCCCGCTGCGGTTGTACGGCTGGCGCTCGTAACGGTTGTCGTCCGGTTGGTAGGTCATGCGGTGCCCCTCTCGATGATCCAGGAGAGCGCGAAGGCCTCTTCGCGCCAGGCGTCGTAGCGTCCGCTCCGGCCGCCGTGTCCCGCTCCCATTTCCGTCTTCAGCAGGAACGGCCCGCCGTTGGCCGTCGCCCGGAGCCTGGCGATCCACTTCGCGGGCTCGTGGTACATGACCCGGGTGTCGTTCAGGCTGGTGATCGCGAGAATCGGCGGGTACGGGCGGCCGTCGACGTTCTCGTACGGTGTGTAGCTCTTCATATACGCGTAGACATCGGGATTGTGCAGGGGGTCGCCCCACTCGTCCCATTCGATCACAGTCAGTGGCAGCGACGGGTCGAGGATCGTGTTGAGCGCGTCGACGAACGGCACCTCGGCCACCACACCCGCGAACTCCTCCGGCGCCAGGTTCGCCACCGCGCCCATCAGCAGGCCGCCGGCCGAGCCGCCCCTGGCGATGACCCGCTCGCTCCAGCCCGACTCCTTCAGATGCCTGGCCGCCGCGACGAAGTCGGTGAAGGTGTTCTTCTTCCTGGTGAGCTTGCCCTCCTCGTACCAGCGGCGGCCCATCTCGCCGCCGCCCCTGATGTGCGCCACGGCGAAGATGAAACCGCGGTCGAGCAGGGAGAGCCTGGGGACCGAGAAGCCGGGGTCGATGGAGGTCTCGTAGCTGCCGTAGCCGTACAGGACGGTGGGGGCTGGCTTGGCGGTGTCCTTGCGCTTGACGAGGGAGATCGGCACCCGCGTGCCGTCCTCGGCGGTGGCCCACTCGCGGAACTGCTCGTAGTCAGCCGGGTCGTAGCCGCCCAGGACCGGGCGCTGCTTGAGCAGGATCAGCTCGTGGGTGGCCAGGTCGTAGTCGTAGACGCTGGCCGGGGTGATCATGCTGGTGTAGGCGAGCCTGAGCCGGCCGGTGCTGAACTCCGGGTTGCCCGCGGGGCCGACGTCGTAGAGCGGCTCGGGGAACTCGATCTCGTATTCGGCGCCCTCGTACGGCAGGACGCGGATGCCGGTCAGCCCGTCGCGGCGGAAGTGGACGACGGCGTGGCCGGCGAACGCGTCGATCTCCAGGAGCCTGGTGTCGGTGCTGTGGGCGATCAGCGGCGCCCAGGTGCCGGGATCGTCGAGCGGGGCGGTGGCCAGCTCGAAGTTCTCGGCGTTCTCGTTGTGGAGCACGTAGAAGAAGTCACCGGCGTGCTCGAGTCCGTACTCGACACCTGTCTTCCTGGGGCGGACGACCTGGAACTCGCCTGTCGGGTCGTTCGCGTCGAGGATCCGCACCTCGCTGGAGATCTTGCTGCCCGCGCCGAGCACGAGGTACTTCTCGCTGCGGGTGAGCCCGATGCCGACCCAGTAGCGCTCGTCGGCCTCCTCATAGACCAGGACGTCGTCGCGCGTGCCGAGCGTGTGCCGGTAGACCTGGAACGGGCGCCAGGCGTCGTCGACGCGCGTGTAGAAGAACGCCGACCCGTCGGCCGACCAGGCGCCGCCGTAGAAGACGTTCTCGATCTCGTCGTCGAGCAGCTCCCCGGTCTCGAGGTTCTTGAACCTCAGCGTGAAGCGCTCGTCGCCCTTGTAGTCGGTGGAGTAGGCCAGCAGTGTCCCGTCGGGGGTCATGGCGCTGGTGCCGACGGAGAAGAACGGGCTGTCGCCCGCCAGCTCGTTGCCGTCGAGGAGGACCTGCTCCTTGTCGAGTCGCTCGCCCGGGGTGACCGCCGGCGGGGTCTCGCCGTCCGCGGGCACGCGGCAGGAGACGGCGTACTGCTTGCCCTCCTCGGTGCGGCTGAAGTACCACCAGGCGCCCTTGCGGCTCGGCACCGACAGGTCGGTCTCCTGGGTGCGCCCCTTGATCTCCTGGAAGACCTGCTCCTGGAGGTCGCCGAGGTGAGCGGTCTGGTGTTGGAGGAACGCGTTCTCCGCCTCCAGGTAGGCGATCGTGTCGGGATCGTCCTTATTGGTAAGCCAGGCGTACTCGTCGATCACGGTGTCGCCGTGATGGGTGCGCTCAGTTGGTGATTTCTTCGCCACAGGCGGTGTGTTGCTGCTCACGTGGGGAGTCTATGTTCCTGGCCGTGATCGTTCTGTGGCCGTTGATCGGAGTGAAGGCGTCTCGAGTGGTCGGAGGCGCTGCTAATCTTTAGAAGCCGCCAGGGTGTGGCGCAACCAACCTCTTCCACTTCGGTGGCTTTGATGTGCGTTGCGCTGTGCCGGGCGGCAGTCGCTTCGATTCGCTACCCGATCTACGGGATGGTAAGTTGAAGAGGCGGTCGACATTCTAAGCAAGTCCGGTCAGTTTGACAGAAAAACGGACTGGTGAAAGAATAAAGACACAACGAAGACGAAATGAGCGCCTCTCGCAGGTTAGGGAGTACGCGTCCGTTTCTTGAGAACTCAACAGTGTGTTAAAAGCCAGTGCATGATGCACAACCCCGTCATGTTCATGCTTTCGGGTGTGGATGACGGATTCCTTTATTTGGTTGGGATTTCTTTCCCTTCAGACATTGTTTGGAGAGTTTGATCCTGGCTCAGGACGAACGCTGGCGGCGTGCTTAACACATGCAAGTCGAGCGGAAAGGCCCTTCGGGGTACTCGAGCGGCG
>NZ_JAHFZZ010000032.1 GCF_018603905.1 Nonomuraea sp. NEAU-A123 | reverse complement strand
TTCGTTGCTCAGGCGACCCAATGCACTATCTGTCACCGAATCGCGACGACGTGTGCCGGGTCAAGCAGTGCCCGATGCCAGCGAGAACGCCTTTCACCTGCACAGACGTCTTAACTCACCGGCATTGCCCTGACACCGGAGGATGATGTCAGGGCCGCGCACTTCGGCCGAGGGGGATCAGCCGCAGTGCTCGGAGGGGCTCGTGTAGCTCGATGTGCCGACCGAGCCGCCCCACGTCACGCACTTGTCAGCCGCCGCCGCCCTGACGGGACCCGCGTAGTAGGTGAAGCTGCCCGAGTCGGTGACCTTCGCCTTGCCGGCCACCTGCAGGAACGCGCTGGTCGCGCTGGCCTTGCCGAGCGACGTCTTCTTGATCGTGGCGACGCAGTTGTTGGCGTTGTCGCTGTTGTAGAGCAGGTAGACCGTGCCCGCGGTGCCGAGGGCCTGCGAGTCGATCACCTTGTAGCCGTCGCCGCAGACCTTCTCGGCCGTGTACGGGTTGGTGCCGCCACTGGAGCCGCCGCCGACGTAGCTCATGTACTTGGTCCAGTCCCAGTGCGAGCCGGGGTCGGTGTGGTCGGAGCCGGGCACCTCGACGTGGCCGATGATGTGGCTGCGGTCCTTCGGAATGCCGTACCGGTCGGCGATGTTCTTGGTCAGCGCCGCCGACGAGCGGTACATCTGGTCGGTGAACCACGAGGCGTCGTTGATGAAGCCCTCGTGCTCGATGCCGATCGACCGGTGGTTGTAGGAGCTGACGCCCGCGTGGAAGGCGCGGTTCTTCTCCCGCACCATCTGCGTGATCTGCCCGTCGGACGAGCGCACCACGTAGTGGGCCGACACCTTGGCCGCGGAGTTCTGGAACCACGAGATCGTGCCCGCGTACGAGCCCTGGGTCACGTGGATGATGATCCGGTCGATCTTCTCGTCGGTCGGCCGGTTGGACACGGCGTAGTTCGACGAGCTGGCCGCGGCCCACAGGGCGCCGGGGTAGTCGGTGGCCGCCGCGAGCGTGCGCGGGTCCGAGTCGTACTTGCCGCGGTCCGGCTCCACGATCTTCGCGGCGGACTTGACGCCCGCGGTGTTGACGCCGTCGGCCAGCACCTCGTAGACGGCGTCGGCGTAGACCCGCGCGGTGGTCTCGTTGGCCGCGCCACCGTACGCGGCGACCGCCTCGTACCACTTGGCGGGGTCCTTGCGCTCGGTCGCGGTCAGGCCGAGCTTGTCGGCCTTGGCGCGCAGCACGGCGGCGCCGCCGAGCACGTTGGACGCGTCGTCGGTCTTGAGCTTCGCTGCGGTCAAAGAGGTGATCTTGGCCGCGTCCTCCAGGGTGTGCGAGGAGGGGTTGCTGACCAGGTGCATCACGCCGAAGCCGTTCATGGCGCTGGGCTGGCCGTCGTGGTCGTCGAGGTGCGTCTCGGCGTAGCCGAGCGCGACCAGCAGGTCACGCGGCACCTCGTAGGTGGAGGCGGCCTTGTCGAAGGCGGCAGGGAGGGGGGCGGCGGTCGCCTGAGCGGCGCCCGCCAGGGCGACCTGCTGGGCGCCCACGATGAGCACCCCGGCCACCAAAAGCTTCTTCATCATCATGACCCGCAATGTTCGGAGGGACTGTTGTACAAGCTGGATCCGGCCTTGCCGCCCCACTTGACGGCCGCCGAGGCGGTCACCGGGCCCGCGTTCACAGAGAAGCTGTTCAAATGGGCATAGCCGGTGGCGTAGCCGCCACCATGGTCGATCTTCACAAGGTTGCCGAAGCCGTTGGTCGAACCCTGGTTCGCCGCGGCGACGACGCCGTCCCGAGGCCGAATAACAGTGTGTCGCCCGCAACTGCGAGTCCACTGAGCTTCATGAGGTGAACCTTTCAGATGTGATCTGTGGGACCAGGGTGTGCATTCGGCGCACAAGAATCGTCCAGAACCGATACAAAAGGTGGTCAGGCCTCTAAAGAGGAGCTGATGCGGTCATGTCGGTCACCTTTCATGTTCTTGGGCCGTTGGAAGTCCGATCGTCGGGACGGTCCGTCCGGATCTCCGGCAAGAAGCCGAGGATCTTGCTCGCCACGTTGTTGCTGGACACAGGCCGGATCGTCGGCGCGGACCAGCTGGTCGAGGTGCTCTGGCCCGACCGGCCGCCACGCTCCGCACAGGCGAACTTACGCACGTATGTCAGCTCGCTGCGGACGGACCTCGGCGCCGAGCATCTGCGCGGCGACGGTTCCGGCTATGCCATTGACGTGCCCGACGGCGCGCTGGACCTGTTGACGTTCGAGGAGCTGGTCGCGCAGGCCCGCTTCGCCGACGCGCTCGCGCTCTGGCGCGGCGCGCCGCTGGCCGACCTGCCGGGCAGCCCGTTCTGGGATCGCCGCCTCGAACCGCTCAACGAGGTACGTCTGCGCGCCGCCGAAGAGCTGATCGGCCAGCGGATCGAGTGTGGCGACCACGCCGGGGCGATCACCCAGCTACGCGGGCTGCTGGTGGAGCATCCCTACCGGGAGGACCTGTGGAGCCGTCTCGTCCTGGCGCTGAACCGGGCCGGTAGGAAGGCCGAGGCGCTGCGGGCCTACGCCACGATCCGGGCCCAGCTCGTCGACGAGCTCGGCGTGGAGCCGGGTGCCGACCTGCGCCGCGCCCACGAGTCGATCCTGGCCGACGAGGCCCCGCCGGCCGCGCCCCGGCAGCTCCCGCCGCACCTGCCCGACTTCACCGGCCGGGCCGACGAGCTGGCCCTGCTGGCCAAGCCGTTCTCCATCGCGGTCATCTCCGGTTCGCCGGGGGCGGGGAAGTCGGCGCTGGCCGTACACGCCGCCCATGCCCTGCGGGACGACTTCCCCGGCGGGCAGCTCTACCTGGACCTCGACGGCAGGGAGCCGGCCGACCTGCTGGCGGAGGCGCTGCGGGCGCTCGGCGTCGAGACGGCGCCGCCGACGATCCACGAGCGGTCCGCGTTGTTCCGGTCGATGCTCGCCGAGCAGCCGATGCTCGTGCTGCTCGACGACGCACTCGACGCGGCCCAGATACGGCCGCTGCTGCCCGGGAACGACAGCGCCGTCATCGTGACCAGCCGGCGCCGGATCACGGAGTTACCCGGCGCGGTCCAGGTCGACCTCGGCGAGCTGTCCGCGTACGACGCGCTGACGCTGCTCGGCCGGATCATCGGTACGGACCGTGTGTCGCGCGAGCACGACGCGGCCCTGGCGATCGTGGAGGCGTGCGGGCTTCTGCCGGTGGCCGTGCGGAGCGCCGGATCGCGGCTGGCCGGCCGGCCGGGCTGGTCGCTCTCGGTGCTCAGGGAGCGGCTGGAGGACGACCGGCTGAGCGAGCTGAAAGAGGTACGGGTCTGCCTCGACCGCAGTTACCGCCACCTGCCCGACGAAGCCGCCCGTACGCTGGGCACGCTCGGCCTCCTGGGCGCCCTGGCCCAGCCCGGCTGGGTGGTCGACGCCGCGCTCGGCAGACACCGCGCCGACGACGTCACCGACCTGCTGGTGGACGTCAACCTGCTGGAGCTGGTCGGCACCGACCCGGTGGGCCAGCCGCGCTACCGGGTGCCGGATCTGATCCGCCGCCACGCGCTCGAACGCGGCTCCGACCGTACGGGCCTGACCAGGGTGCTGGCCGCCTGGACCGCGACCACCGAGCACGCCATGGCCCGGCTGCCCACCACCGTCTTCAGCCTCACCGCCGCCAGGGCTCCACGCTGGCGGCTGCCCGAGCAGACGCTCGACCGCCTGACCTCGGACCCGCTGGGGTGGTTCGAGGCCGAGCACGAGACGCTGGTCGGCGCCGTGAGCGTGGCGGCGGAGGCGGGGCTGGCCGAGTCCGCCTGGGGACTGGCCGCCGCGATGGTCCCCTATCTGGACCTGCACTGCCATCTCGACACATGGGAGCGTACCCACACCGTCGCTCTCGGTGCCGCCCGCGCGTCGGGCGACACGTACGGCGAGGCCGCCATGCTGCGCGGCCTGGCCCAGGTCTCCCTCTACCAGGACCACTACGAGGAGTCCATCGACGGCTTCACCCGATCCCGCCGGCTCTTCCACGACCTGGGCGATCTGCGGGCGGAGGCGACCTCGATCTGCGGGCTCGGCGCGGTGAGCCAGTTCCGGGGCAGGCACGCCCAGTCGCTCGGGCACTTCAAGCGCGCCCTGGCCATGTTCCTGGCGGCGGACGACCCGCACGGCGAGGCGTTCGCCAGGCAGGCCATCGGCCGGGTCTGCCTCAAGTCGGGCGACCTGGCCCTGGCGTCGGAATCGCTGAGCCAGGCCATGCGGCTGGCGCAGGAGCTCGGCGACTCCCACCGCGAGGGCTGCGTCTGCCTGCAGATGGGCGCCCTGCACAAGGCCATGTCCTTCCACCGGCACGCGCTCGACATCTTCGAGTCGCTCGGGGACCGTCACTGCGGCGCCTACGCCCTCCAGAGCCTGGCTGGGCTGCAGGCGGCCCGCGGGGAGTGGGCGCCGGCCTCCGCCGGGCTGGAGCGGTCGCTGGAGATCTTCCAGACCCTCGGAGACCGGAGTGGGGAGGCGTCGAGCACGCAGATGCTCGGCGAGGTGCACCACTCGGCCGGACGCACCGGGCTGGCCCTGGACTATCTCAACCACGCCAACGTGCTGCGGCGCAGCCTGCCGGTCTAGGCCTGAGGGCTGTTTCCCGGACGCCGGTTCAGATCCGCGTGTGCAGGCTCGCGGGTTCAGATCCGCGCGTCCAGGCCCGCAGGGTCAGATCCGCGTGTCCAGGTCCGCGCGGATCACGCCGTACATCACGCCGTCATGCCACTCGCCTGCGCGGAAGCCGACTCCGCGCAGGACGCCCTCCCGGGTGAACCCGGCCTTCTCCAGGGCCCGCTGCTCGCCCAGGTTGCTGATCTCGGTCGTCGCCTGGACCCGGTTGACCGGCGAATGGTCGAACAGGTAGCGCACCAGGAGCCGCTGGGCCCGCGTGCCGTGGCCCTTGCCGCGGAGCTCGGGCGCCACGATGATCCCCATCTCCCAGCAGTAGGCGGCCTTGGAGGTGACCTCCTTGCGCCAGGACACGAAGCCCACACGGTCGTCGCCATCAGCGACCAGCAGCAGGCCGCTATCGTCGTCGAGCATCCCGTTCTCCTCCCAGCGCCTGCGGATGCGGTGGGGGTCGTACCAGCCGTACCACTGATGGAGGCCCGTGCTCTCCGGATCGTTGATCAGCCGGTTGAGGAAGGGAAGGTCGCCCTCGGCGGCGGGACGAAGCTTGATCGTCATGATCCAGACACTATGCGACGGACAAATCGCTTGAGGCGTGACCGCTGCGGCGTTCCAGACAGTGCCTCGAACGACTCCGCCGCGGTCGGGCGCTTGGCGGGAGTGTGGTCGAGCATCCGGCGCACCACGTCGGGAACGGCGGGACCGTGGGTGTCGGCGCTGGTCGGCAGCTCGCCGGTGAGCAACTGGTAGGCGATCACCCCGGCCGCGTAGACGTCGGAGGCGGCCGTCATCATGTCGGGCCGCTCATTGCACTCGGGGGCCACGTAGTGGGCGTCGAGCACGTTGCCCAGCTCGTGCGCGACCGTGTAGTTGCGCGCTCCGGGCTTGGCGTAGTCGAACCCGGTCAGCACCGCGTGCCCGTCGGTCACCAGCACGCACGCCGGGCTCAGCGCCCGGTGGATGACGCCGTTGGCGTGCGCGTGGGCCAGTCCGCGCAGCAGGTCCTGGATCACGCCGAGCCGCACGCCGGTGCCCAGGCGCCGGTGCAGCGCCTCGCCGTGCACGTCGTCGAGCACCAGCACGAACCGGCTCTCGTCGTCGATGGCGAAGAAGTCGCGCGAGCGCACCACGCACGGGTGCGGCGGGATGCGGGCCAGCGACTGGTAGGCGTTGGCGATCCGCTGCCGCTCGGCCACCCGCGACGCCTGGTCGGCCAGCGGGTCGGCCTGGTAGACCCGGAGCAGCACGGTCTCGCTGCCCGGCAGCGTGACGTTGAAGGCCCGGTATTCGGTCACCTTCGCGTCGCCGCCGAGCTGCTCCTCGACCTCCCAGTTGCCGAACCTGGGCGGCGCGGTGCTCCGGCGTACCGTCTGGTTGAGGGCGTCGAGTATCGCGGTGAGATACGGCTTGATGCGGGGGCTGCACCCGCGCCTGACCCGCGAGACGTCGCTCAGCGTGGCGAGCAGCCCGTCCAGGGTGGTGACGTTGACCGCGTCGCGCCCGGCCGGGTCGACCAGCTCGGCGTCGGGCGAGGTGAGGACCACGAGGCTGTCGACGTAGACGCGCTCAAGCTGCGTGTTCTTGGAGACCAGCAGCCCCTTCAGCGCCTTCGCGATGCCCCGCAGCTTCGTCGCGGGAGAGCCGAACGCCTCCCTGCGCGGCGGGAACCAGCGCGTGCCCGACACCTCGATCCGGCCGCGGGTGCCCTTGACGTCGACGACGATCAGCGAGTGGCCGGTCAGGACGAGCAGATCCACCTCGAAGACGTCGTCGCCGCGCGGCAGCTCGACGTTGTGCAGCAGCAGCCAGTCGGCGGGCGCGTGGTCGCGCAGGTAGGAGATCACCCGACGCTCGGCGTCGTTGACCGGGTGCCCGCCGCCGACGATCTCTGCCATGGGCCAATCCTCCCACGTTAAGGCGTTGACAACATGCTGTCGAAATGACAGCACGTCGTCATAACGCGACCCGTTCACCATGCCGTCTACGACACTCTTGCCGATTGGGAGACCGGTTACCTGATCTCCCACCTCCGAAACGGGCGCCACCAGCGCGAGCCGGGGGGCTTCGAGGTCGTCACGGTCGGCCGGGACACTGAGCCGATCACCACGATGGGCGGTTTGCGCGTTATTCCTGAGCTGGCACTCGACCGGCTCTCGCCGAGCGACAGCGCGCTGATGGCGGCATGAGTGAGACGGGTGACCTGCTCTCGGCGACCGCGCTGACCGCGGATCCGGCCGCCCTCCGGCACGCGGGTGGCAAGTACCGCGAGCAACTGGCCGACGTCCGGGTCGCAGGAGTAGTCGAACCCGGCCACCCGCGCCCTCTCGTGGGCCAACCTGACGAGATCCGGCAGATCAGTATTCATGGTCGTCTTTCTATCGCACCTGCCCGCGGGGTTTACAGAATGGTGCCAAGCCCAGGGTGATCCTTGCTAAACCAGCCTGCTCGATATGCCAATCATTCTCGATGTGCGGATAAATGAAACTCGTTTGACCTTGTACGGCGCACGTGCATATGCACTCCGCCGACCGGTGGGGCTGAAAAGTCGAGTGCCAAGAAAACGAGGTGGCTCCTTGGTTCCGACCAGACATTCTTGGGTTGCGATATCGACAGCCTGCCGCGATTGTTATTGGCGGCACCTCACAGGCCCTGCACAAACGACTAAGGCGCCGGGAATTCCGCGCCCATCAAACGGAGGAAACAAACATGATCCGACGCATTTTCGCCGGTGCAGCCATCGCGGGCGTCGCTCTCGGCTTCTGCGTCTCCGCGGCTTCGGCCGACACCGACCCGGACCCCATCAACAATAACCAGGCCGTCCTCAGCGAGGTCAACGTCCCGCAGGATCTGACCGTGGTGAATGAGCCGGCCAAGGAGTCGGCCGTCTCGGCGACGGTGACCCCGCAGGACGTGGCCGTGGTGAGCGAGCCGGCCAAGGAGTCGGCCGTCTCAGCGACGGTGACCCCGCAGGACCTGATCGCGGTGAGCGAGCCGGCTAAGGAGTCGGCCGTCTCAGCGACGGTGACCCCGCAGGACCTGATCGCGGTGAGCGAGCCGGCTAAGGAGTCGGCCATCTCCGCCACCGTGACCCCGCAGGACCTGGCCGTGGTGAGCGAGCCGGCTAAGGAGTCGGCCATCTCCGCCACCGTGACCCCGCAGGACCTGGCCGTGGTGAGCGAGCCGGCTAAGGAGTCGGCCATCTCCGCCACCGTGACCCCGCAGGACCTGATCGCGGTGAGCGAGCCGGCTAAGGAGTCGGCCATCTCCGCCACCGTGACCCCGCGGGAGCTCGACGTCAACCTGCAGCTCGGCCACTGACGTCCATAGGCGGGAAGGTCCACGCGCGGCTCCGCGGGCACGTGCCGTAGGGCTGTCGACCATACCTTCCACCGGATCGATGCCTGTGCGATCCGTATGAATCATCACCGTGGATGCTCATGAGGCCACGGAATCCGCTCGGGGTGCGCACCGAGCCGGAACACCGCGGGGCCCGGGTCGCGATCACGGCCAGGGCCGCGCGGTGCTCAGTGTCCGCCCGCTGCCGGTACGAGCGGCTCGGGCCGGACCACTCCCATGAGATGCGGCTTGTTCAGCGGGTCGAGGCGGACGACCTCCCCGGTGAACGGGGCGCCTGCCCCCTGGCCGTCGCTGCTTGCGCGTCGTCGCGCCGATCGACACGCCCGCGCTCGCCCAGGCGTACCCCGTGAGGCCAGAGCAGTCGAACCTCTTGGTCTTCTTGCCGTGCCCGATGCCGTAGCCGGGCCCCCGGGGCCCGCCACCGCCCCACGTATAGGGGACGCCGGGCATCATCAACGCGGCCCGCACGGCGATGCCACCGGCCGCCGCGTGCCGCAATTTCCGGCGCCCTTCTTGCACGCCCATCCGATGGCGGCGGCGGCCGTCGCGGTGCTGGAAGTCGGCGTCAAGAGCGAGCCCGCACGCCTGGCACATATATGGCCATACGCTGAAGATTGTCGGCACAGGGGACATGCAAAGATTTTGACCGGGCGCTTGAGCTCATGGGCGGCGATAATTCGCGGCGCGATTATTAGCGCACCCTCTCGACAGCGCCTTTCTTGTACCGATCAACAATCGGCGGTCTCCCGCTGCGTGAACAAGTCGATCAATCTCCCGATGCGCACCCCCGCCTCGGCGGGATGCCGGAACCACTCGTCGGCTCCGATGCTGTAATGATTACGCCGGCCCACTCGGACGCGAGTGAGATAGCCGGCCGCTTCCAGGTCGGCCACGATGCCCTGGGCGGTCCGCTCGGTGATCCCAGCGGTGACGGCCACGTCCCGCAGTCGTTGGCGCGGGTCTCTGGCCAGCTCCAGCAGCACCCTCGCGTGGTTGGTGAGGAACGTCCAGCGGACGGCGGGAGAGGACTCGGCGTCGGGGCGGTTCATGACTTCACTGTAATACGCCTATTTTTTCGTGAATATCAGATGATGAAACATATTTCGTGTAATGTGAAACCGGGTTCCAGTCACATGCGGTGATGGTCATGACAACCCCCAAGCGTGAGGTCTGATGGGGGGTGCGATGACAGCGAACGGCGAGACGGCCGACACGACGGAGCGCCTGCTGTACGAGGACGGCCAGTTGCGGGTCTTCCTGCGGGCCAGGTGCGAGGTTCCGGTGCTGGCGCTCCGCGGCGAGATCGACATCACCAACAGCTGGGCCCTCGCCCAGACCCTGGCCGCCGCCCGCGAGAGCGGCACGCACATCCTCGTCGACACGAGCGAGCTCACCTTCAT
This sequence comes from Nonomuraea sp. NEAU-A123, assembly GCF_018603905.1. Lineage (GTDB taxonomy): Bacteria > Actinomycetota > Actinomycetes > Streptosporangiales > Streptosporangiaceae > Nonomuraea. The sequence continues at coordinate 105,229 of NZ_JAHFZZ010000032.1, read as the reverse complement.
CGATCTGTCGGGCCTACGCGTGCTGGCCTTGCCCATGCTCGACCCCGCCGAGCGCTGGATCCGCCTGCGCAACCTCACACCCTTCCAGCGGCGGCTCCTGAGCCTGCTGGGCTGGTGCTGACGCCGGGTCAGACGATCATCGCCGCCGAGGTGCCCAGGCCCTTCGGCCCGCCCAGCCGCCACTCGGGCGGCCGGTGGTGGCGGCGCACCGACGCCTCGTCGTAGCGACGGCAGCCGCGATGCCAGGCGAGGATGCCCGACGTCCAGTTACGCAGCTCCTCCACGTAGCCGTTCAGGGCCGCGCGTGCCTCGTCGTCCAGGTCGTAGTCGTCGTACATGACCGGGAACTCGTGCGCGAAGACGTGCTCGAACTCCTTCATCCGGGACGTCATCAGGTCGTCGACGATGTCGAGCGCCGCCGGGTAGTCACAGCCGAAGAAGTTCTGGACGACCAGTACGCAGTTGTGCACCTCGCCCTCGAACTCGATCTCCTTCTGGTAGGAGAAGACGTCGTTGAGCAGGGTGGCGTAGTCGGAGGCCGCGTGCTCCAGCGAGATCATCGGCCCGGCCCGGTAGACCTCCTCCGGGATCGCCTTCTCGCGGGCCAGGCGGCACAGGCTCATGGTCAGCTCGGAGCCGAAGGTCAGCCGCCGCATCTCGATGTAGTCGACGGGGTCGGGCACGTGGTTCAGCAGGTGGTTGTCCAGCTCCCAGAGCCAGGAGGCCAACATGTCCTCGATGGCCACGCGGAGCTTGCGGCGTGCGGTCATGCTCATGGGCCCGGCCGTACGGGTCCACAGATCGGACAGGCCACGCTCCAGGGCGCTCACCGGCGCCGGCGGGGCCGAGTCGTCGAGCGGCATGAACGCGCTGAGCCGGTCGACGGTGGCCCGGGCGGCGACCAGGTTGCGGGTCCGGCCGAAGACGATGGGGAAGTAGTCGTCGCCGTAGGTCCCCCAGGCCAGCCAGGCCGAGGCCAGATCCAACTCCTCCAGCGTGGCGTCGGGATAGAGCCCGGAGGCGCACAGCGGCAGATCGTAATCGACGATCTTCTTCTCGTCCCAGACCGCCGAGCCGGTGACGCCCGGCTGTGCTTCGAGTATCCCCATCTCATGCGCCCAGACGACCAGGTTCGCGCGGGCGGCCTTCAGGTGGGGCGAGCTCTTGACCTCGAACGGCATGTAGAAGTCGGGGATCCGCGACGGGCCGACCGGCGTGTGCGGGACGTGGGTGTAGTTGCGGATCCGCTTCGCGCCGAGCAGGTCGACGATCGACGTCATGCCCAGCGGCCTGTGGGTCGCGCGGTCGTTCATGTAGCGGCTGGAGCGCAGGTGCCAGGCGTGGCCGCCCGACTGCCAGTCCTGCAGCCCCTTGACGTAGGCCAGCACGCCCGCGCAGGAGAGCGGGTCCAGTCCCCGCTCGACGAAGAGCGGGCCGAGTTCGGTGAACACGGTGTGCTCGAACTGCTGCAGCCGCGAGGTGAGCAGGTCGTTGACGGTGTCGGCGGCCTCCTGCGTGGAGCAGCCGAGGAACTTCTCCAGCACGAGCACGCAGTTGCTGAGCTCGCCCTCGTTCTGGATCTCCCGCTGGTAGGAGAACAGGTCGTTACGCAGGTGCACCGCGTCGGCGAAGGTGTCGCGCAGCACCCGCATCGGCCGGGAGCCGGCGATGCGGGCCGGGACCTCGGCTCCCACGGCGTGCTCGACCAGCCCGGCCGACCACGGCGCCCCGCCGACCTTGCGGCGCATCTCGATGTACTCGATGGGATTGGGCACCCGGCCCGCGTTGATGTTGGACAGCTCCCAGAGCGACTCGTTCAGCAGGTTCCTGGTGCTCTCGGCGAAGCGCTCCCGCCAGTCGAGCGACCTGGCGGGGACCGTACGGGCCCACAGGTCGGCCAGTCCCGCCTCCACCGGGTTCGTCGGCTCCGGCGTCGCGCACGACAGGTCCATCGGCATGAAGGCGGGCAGCCGGTCCAGGTACTGCTTGCCGCCCACGCGGTCGTGCCCGCGCTTGAAGATCTCCAGGAAGTGGTCGTCGAAGAAGAAGACCCAGACGTACCAGTCGGTGATCAGCGAGAGCTCGGGGCCGTCGCAGTCGGGATGGGTGTAGCCGCACAGCAGCGCGTAGTCGTGGGCGTCGAGATCGGCCTGCTCCCAGACGCCCGAGCCCTCCAGCATGCCCATGTCGCGCGCCCACTGCCCGGAGTGCGTGCGCGCCTCCTCGACGTGCGGGTTGAGCCGGGCTGGATACGGCACATAGAAGTCCGGCAACTCGAACGGCTGCGCCATGGATCAGCTCGTCCCTTCTCCATCGATGGAACGTGTCATCAGCCCATCACCTCGGCGTTCTCGAGCATGCCGAGCGCGTCGGGCACCAGGACCGCGGCCGAGTAATAGGCGCTGACCAGGTAGGACATGATCCCCTTCCCGTCGATGCCGGACAGGCGGACGCTGAGCCCCGGTTGGTACTCGTCCGGGGTGCCGATCTGGTGCAGGCCGATGACGCCCGAGTCCTCCTCGCCGGTCCTGAACGCGAAGATCGAGCTGGTGCCCTGCCGGCTGATCGGGATCTTGTCGCAGGGCAGGATCGGCACGCCGCGCCAGGCCGTCAGCCTGCTGCCGTCGAGCTGGACGGTGTCCGGGTAGACGCCTCTCGCGGTGCACTGCCGGCCGAAGGCGGCGATGGCGCGGGGATGGGCCAGGTAATAACGGGTCTTCTTCCTGCGGCTGAGCAGTTCGTCGAGATCGTCGGGGGTAGGCGGGCCGCCGCGCGTGGAGACCCGCTGCCGGGGATCGACGTTGTGCAGCAGCCCGAAGTCCCGATTGGTGATCAGCTCGTGCTCCTGGCGTTCGCGTAGCGCCTCGACGGTCAGCCGGAGCTGCTGGTCGAGCTGGTTCATCGGCTGGTTGTACAGGTCGGAGACCCTGCTGTGCACCCGCAGGACGGTCTGGGCCACGCTCAGCTCGTACTCGCGCGGGCTGAGCTCGTAGTCGACGAACGTGCCAGGGAGCACAGGCTCCCCACGGTGCCCGGCGGCCAGCTCGATCGCGGCCTCGCCGTACTTGTTCTGCGGCTGGGCCCGCCGGCGCATATGGGAGTCGACCTGCGCCCGGAAGGCCGGCGAGAATTCCATGACCGCGCGGAAAGCCGCCCGGGGCAGGACCAGCACCGTGCAGGCGGTGCCGGCCCTGAGTGTGTACGCCCACCGGTTCTCCAGTCCGGGGAGGTCGTTGCCCGTGTGGTCGCCGTCGGCCAGCGTCTCCCGCACGACGCTGGTGCCGTACGGGCCGGTCTGGAGCTTGTCGGCCTTGCCGTGCGCGATGAGAAGGAGGTCGGCCACCGGGCGGCCCTCCTCCACGATCGTCTCGCCCCGCGTGTACTCCCGCTGCTCGAACAGCCCAGCCAGCCTGGCGAGCAGCGGGTCGTCGTCGAAACCCTGCAGAAACGGCAGCTCGGTCAGGCTTGGCGGAAACACCTGAAACGCCGCACCCGCGCTGATGAAGCCGACCTGGCCGCCGTCGAGCTGGTAGGTGAGCCGGCGGTTCACCCGGTAGGTGCCGGCGGCGGTTTGTACCCACGGAAGCGCCCGCAGCAGCCAGCGTGAAGAGATCTCCTGCATCTGCGGAGCAGACTTGGTCGTGGTGGCGAGCCGGCGTGCCGCCTCCGTGCCCAGGCTCTGCCTTGAGTCCCGCTGGTCCAATTCCGTCAACCGAAACACCGCCAATCATGGGGCCGGGCGAACCGATCCGCTCTCAGCTGCCGAGCGCGACGTCTTCGAGGATGCCGAGCGCGTCAGGCACCAGCACGGCCGCGGAATAGTAGGCACTGACCAGATAGGAGATGACGGCTTGCTCATTGATGCTCATGAAACGCACCGACAGGCTGGGCTGGTACTCGTCCGGGATGCCGGTCTGGTGCAGGCCGACCACACCCTGGTTCGCCTGCCCGGTGCGCATGAGCAGGATGGAGGTCGTCCGGGCGCCGGTGATCGGGATCTTGTTGCACGGGAAGATCGGGACGCCGCGCCAGGCCGGGATGCGGTGCCCGTTCACCTCGCTGGCCTGCGGATAGATGCCACGCTTGCTGCACTCCCTGCCGATGGCCGCGATGGCCTGCGGATGCGCGAGGAAGAAAGCCGGCTCCTTCCAGACGGTGGCCAGCAGGTCGTCGAGATCGTCGGGCGTGGGCGCGCCGTCGCGGGTGCGGATGCGCTGGCTGAGGTCGGCGTTGTGCAGCAGCCCGAACTCGCGGCTGTTGATCAGCTCGTGCTCCTGGCGTTCGCGTAGTGCCTCGACGGTCAGCCGGAGCTGCTGGTCGAGCTGGTTCATCGGCTGGTTGTACAGGTCGGAGACCCTGCTGTGCACGCGCAGGATCGTCTGGGCCACGCTCAGCTCGTACTCGCGCGGGCTGAGCTCGTAGTCGACGAACGTGCCGGGGAGCACGGGCTCGCCGTTGTGGCCGGCGGCCAGCTCGATCGCGGCCTCGCCGTAGGCGTTCTGGGCCTGCCCCTCAGCGGCCCGTGTGCTCTCCAGGTGGGCGCGTAGCGCGGGGGACCGGTCGAGGATCGTCCGCAGGTCCTGCTGTGACAGCGTGAGCACGGTGCAGGCGGTCTTGGCCTTCGCGGTGAACTTCCACTGGCCCGGCTCGCCCAGCAGCTCCTCGCCGAAATGGTCGCCGTCGGCCAGCGTTCCGAGGGTCTGGTCGTCGTCGTACGCGCCATGGCCGATCTTGACCACCCGGCCATGGGCGATCAGGATCAGCTGGTCGAGAGGGGTGCCCTCACGGACGATCTCCTCGCCGGCCTCGCACTCACGCTGGCTGAACCGGTCGGCGAGATCCTGGAGGACTTCGCTGTCGTCGAAGCCGTGCAACTGGCGCAGCTCGGTGAGCTCCGCGGCGATGACGCTGACGTCCGCGCCGCTGGTGGTGAACGTGATGCGACCGTCGCCCAGCGTGTAGGTCAGCCGGCGGTTGACACGGAAGACGCCACCGGAGGTCTGCACCCAGGGCAACAGCTTGAGCAGCCAGCGGGAGGTGATCTCCTGCATCTGCGGGGCGGTCTTCGTGGTCGTCGCCAGGTTCTTGGCGGCATCGGTGCTGAGGCTGAGCTGCTGGCCGTTGGCCTCGGTCGACTCGGTCGTTTCGGTCATGGTGCACCACCAATCTTCAGGGGTTTGCTAGCCGGGGTGTCGAGCGGCTCGGAGTTCGTGCGGAAGGGAGAACGTGAGGGTCTCTTCGGTCAGCGTCACCGGCTCCACGTCGGCGTAGCCGCGGGTGGCGAGCCAGTCCAGCAGCTCGGTGACCAGCCCCTCCGGGACTGACGCGCCCGAGGTGACGCCGACGGTCTCGACGCCGTCGAGCCACCGCTCGTCGGCGTCGCCGGACCGGTCGACCAGGTGGGCCGCCCGCGCGCCCGCGCTCACGGCCACCTCGACGAGGCGCCGTGAGTTGGAGGAGTTGGCGGAGCCGACGACGATGACCAGGTCGCACTTGGCGGCGATCCTTGTGATCGCCTCCTGGCGGTTCTGGCTGGCGTAACAGATGTCGTCGCTCGGCGGGTCGATGAGCTGGGGGAAGCGCTCGCGCAGCCGGGCGACGGCCTCCATGGTCTCCTCGACCGCCAGCGTGGTCTGCGACAGCCAGCTCATCCTGGCCGAGCCGCCGGTCGTCAGCTCGTCGAGCCGGGCCGGGTCGACCACGTGGATGTGGTCGGGCGCCTCGCCGACGGTGCCCTCCACCTCCTCGTGCTCGGCGTGGCCGATGAGCACGATCTCGTAGCCCGCGCCGGCCAGCCGTGCGGCCTCCTTGTGCACCTTGGTGACCAGCGGGCAGGTCGCGTCGATCGTGCGCAGACCGCGATGCTCCGCCTCCCCTTTGACCGCGGGCGAGACGCCGTGCGCCGAGAAGACGACCAGCGCGCCGACCGGGACCTCGTCGAGCTCGTCGACGAAGATCGCGCCGCGGCTGGTGAGGTCGTCGACCACATGGGTGTTGTGCACGATCTGTTTGCGCACGTAGACGGGCGGGCCATAGCGTCTGATGGCCTCCTCGACGGTGAGGATGGCACGTTCCACACCCGCGCAATAGCCGCGCGGAGCCGCCAGAAGTACTCGTCCCATGATCTTCGCCCCTACCGGTCCCGGTGCGCGAGCTGGTCGGCCAGCACGGTCAGCGCGTCGCGCGCCTCGGAAGTGATCGGTGCCGCGTCGAGCGCCTTGGCGGCCTCACGCACCCGCTGGTCGATCATGTCCTCGACCTCGGCCAGCGCGCCGGTGTTGAGCAGGATCCCGCGCAGCTCGTCCGCCTGCTCCTCGGTCAGCTCCCGGTTGCCGTGCCAGCTACGCAGGTACGCGAGCTGCGCGGGCGTCGCCCGTTGGATGGCATGCGCGAACAGCACCGTGTGCTTGCCCTCGCGCATGTCGTCCAGGGCCGACTTGCCGGTGTCGGACGAGGAACCGAACGTGCCGAGCACGTCATCGCGGAGCTGGAACGCCTCGCCGAGCGGCAGACCGAAGCTCGAGTACGCCTCGAGCAGCGCGGGACCCGCCCCGGCCAGGGCGCCGCCGATCTGCAAGGGGCGCTCGACGGTGTACTTGGCCGTCTTGTAGCGGATCACCGTCAGCGCCGCCGAGACCGTGGCCCCCGCTCGGAGCTGGCCGAGGATGTCCAGGTATTGGCCGCTGATGACCTCGGTCCGCATGGCGTCGAACACGTGGTGGGCGCCGTGCAGCCGGGCCGGCTCCACGCCGCACGACGACAGCAGCGCGTCGGACCAGGCCAGGCTGAGCGCGCCGAGCAGGATCCCGCCAGCCTGGCCGAACGCCTCGGCACCTGGCCCCTCGTGCAGGTCGGCCAGGCTGCGGTGGATCGTGGAGCGCCCCCGGCGCAGGTCGCTGCCGTCCATGATGTCGTCGTGGATGAGCAGCCCGGCGTGGCAGAGCTCGAGCGCCGCCGCCGCGCTGATGATCTCGTCGCAGTCGTCGCCGCCGGCTCCCCGCCAGCCCCAGTAGCACAGCTGCGGGCGGATCCGTTTGCCGCCGCTGAGGATGAAGCTCGTCAGCAACTCATAGGCCGCCACCACGTCGGGATCGGAGATGGGCGCGCGCCAGTCGTCCAGGAATCCATTGAGCCGTCTGTCGATGCGAGGTCCCACGGGGTCTTGCCATCCGCCGACCACCATGCTGCTGGGCTCCTTCTGTAGAGCGTTCGCTACCAATAGTTAGTCATTGAATACGGAGGGTGTAAAGTCTCTTTTTGCTGACTCCCCCTGATGGCACCTGACGGTGTAATGCCCGGCGGAGCGGGCAGGGCGAAGAGTTGTCATGGGTCCAGAAGCGCGGCCCGCGTGTCGACGTGGTCAAACCCGGCGAATACGAGGAGCTTGTGATGCGCACCCTGCTGGCCCAGTCCTTCACCCTCGACGAGGTGACCGCGCTACGAGGTTCCGTGGCGGAGCGGGCGGCTGACTGCGGACTGAGCGGCGCGCGCCTGGAGGACTACATCCTCGCCGTACACGAGAGCGTCATCAACGCCGTGGAGCACGGCGGCGGGCGCGGCTACTTCACGTTGTGGACGAGCGACCGGATGCTCCGCTCGGAGACCAGCGACCAGGGCCCCGGCATCCCCGACGAGTACGTCGACGAGTGGCGGCGTCCTTCCGACGTCGCGTACGCCGGCCGGGGCATCTACCTCATCCGCACCCTGTGCGACGGCGCCAGCTTCCACAGCGGCTCCATGGGCACCACGGTCCAGCTCACCATGTGGCTGCCGCGACTGGCCCACCGGGCGCTGCAGGGCGCGCCGCTGAGACGTATCAGGGTGACGGCCGCGAGCACGAGGAAACGGCACAACGGTTTTCGGGCGTAACTATTTATCAGGCGTCAACCAAAATTCAACCGTGAACCAGCATGGTCAAGCCCCATGACTACGCAACAACTCTCTCAAGAGTCGACCGATATCCCGGCTCTCCCTCCAGAAGAGGAGCCGGAGCCGTCCGGCAGCGTCGTGAGCATGCTGGAGCGCATCGGCTCCGTGGTCGTCCCCGTGGGCGTCGGGCTCTACGCGATGCTGTACCTGGGCATCCAGCAGATGTACTGGGTCTTCGACATCAATCCCGAACAGGCGGGCATCGACCAGTCCGTCCTGCTCGGGCGGCTCATGGGCACGCTGATCATGCTGCTGCTCATCCTGCTGCCCGTGCTCGGCATCCTGGTGGCGGTGGGCTGGCTGCTCGACAAGGTGACGCGCGGCGCGGTGAACCGGGTCGTCCAGGGCATCAGGCGGCGGCCGTGGATCGCGGCCGTCCTCGCCGCCGGCTGGTGCGGCGTGACCTACCTGAGCACCACCTACCTGTTCACGATGGAGATCTCGGCGCTGCACGTGCTGGGCGCCCTGGTGCTCGGGATCCTGGCGTTCGTGGTGCCGTTCCGGCTGCTGCGCCGCAAGCCGGTCGGGCGGGCCGGGATGAAGGTGCTCGTGGGCGCGCTCACCGGCATCGGCCTGGGCATGGTGCTCCTCGTCGGGCTGCTCATGGGCGCGGGGGACGTGCGGACCACCGGGCAGGCCAACGACCTGCTGGGCCTGGTGGGGTTCCAGGACCAGTGGGTGGTGGTGAAGGACGGTGACGACAAGCCGCTGTACGACGGGCGCGACCTCATGCTGCTCGGCGAGAGCGACGGCGTCTACGTCTTCTACGACTGTGACTACATGACGACGTTCCGGCGGCCGGCGGAGTCGACGAACCTCGGGGACATCCGTCTCGACCCCGAGCGGGAGCCGGGCTACACCTGCGGGAGCCTGGTCAAGGACGAGGAGGCCAAGCCGAAGAAGAGCTGATCGGCCGGTCCGTCCGGGCTCGTTTCAGGCCGCGCCGGGGCCGCTGTTGCCCGTGAGGGGGCGGCGGTGGGGAGGTTCCGGCGGGGTCAGCGCGGCGGTGAGCGCGTCCTGGAGCGTGCGGTACACCGGCAGGTGCTCACCGATCCGGGTGATCTCGACGAGCCTGGCCGGCATGGACTGCAGTGCCGCCAGGCGGACGCTGCCGCCGTGCTGCCGGGAGTAGGTGTAGGTGTTGAGCAGCACCCGGAGCCCCGCGCTGTCCATGAACTGCACTTCCGCGAGGTCGAACACGAGATGGTCGCCGGGCCGCTGGCGGCACTCCCGGACGAATTCGTCGAGCCTGCTCTGGTTGGTGGCGTCCAGCTCGCCGCCGACGGCGATCACCGTCACGCCGGGCAGATGCTGGCAGGCGTATGTCAGCCAGGACATAAGGCGTTCCGCCGGCGAGGTCCGGCTGCGATCAGACACGGCTGCAAGGGAGGATAGCTCGCCATGCCTGCACGATAGTCGTTTCGTCGCGGGATAGCGGATCGAAGCCTGCCCTTTTTCCGAACAGCGATTCGCCGCTTGTTTGGCTATTTATCCGTTCAAAGCGGTGTCCAAGGCGACCCCAAACCTCGCGTAGAAAGCGTGCTTTGTGGATATGTGGGGTATTTGTCCACTTGGAGTCCGGTCGGCACGCCGGCCGGGCGACGGACGAGACTCGGGGGGATCGCCGTGGCAATGCAAACAGAGATCCGCAGCCTGCTCGGCAGCCGTGTCATGGGCGCGGACGGTGAGGAGATCGGGAAGGTGGGGCAGGTCTATCTCAGTGACAGTACGGGCGAGCCCGAGTGGGTGACCGTACGCACGGGGCTCTTCGGGCTGAAGCAGACGTTCGTGCCGCTGATGAACGCCCGCCGGTCGGGGGCGGAGATCCGTGTTCCCTTCGACAAGGAGACGATCAAGGAAGCGCCGAACATCGACATCGACGGCCGCCTCTCGCTGGAGGAAGAGGCCAGGCTCTACCGTCACTACGGCATCCGGGCGTCGGGCGTACCGTCCCAGCGCATGGCCGAGACGAACATCAGGGCGGAGCCGCGTCAGGTACATCTGTACAAGTACGTGGAGACCGAGATCGTCCCAGAGGCCATGCCGCTCGACAGGACCGAAACGGAGCCGACACCCGTCGACTACCTGCGCAGCCTCAAGGGGAAGAGACGGCCCGGCCAGGACCGCCGGGAGCCGGTTGCCATGGAACGGGTCGAGGTGGACAAGGAGCGCATGCCGCTCGACAGCGGCGACGACATGGGCGACAACGACGACCTCAACGGCTTCGACGACCGGCCACCGCTGCGGTGAAGACACGAAGGCCCAGGCCATCGGCCTGGGCCTTCGTCATGTCCGCCGGGGAGACGGACGGGCAGGCGTTCGTCAGGAGACCGGCGGATGCTCGGCCGTCAGTTGACGGGCGGGTAGGCGTTCCGGACCAGCTCCTGGAACTGGGCGGAGAACCACTGGCCGGACAGCGGTGCGTTGGGCAGCGCGCCCGTCAGGTTGTTGCCGTTGAGGCTGTTGCCCGTGTAGGTGGGGTCGCACATCCGGTCGAACTTCTTGCCCTCGTCGTTCGGGATGTCCGTGCTGGCGCCGTCCGACTCGCCGGGCGGCTTGACCCATACGTAGGCGTCCAGGCCGGCCTCGGGGCTGGCGGTCGGCCGCGCGCCGAGGCCCGCGCCGCTCTGGTTGCACCAGTTGCCGGCGTGGATGCGCCGGTCGATGCGTGACTGGTTGACGAAGGTGTCGAGGACGGTCGAGGTGCTCGGGCCGGTCGGGCGGGCGCTGCCGCCCCAGCCGTTGCGCGAGGTGTCGATCAGCATGCCGAGCCCCGACCTGAAGCCCTTGCCGATCAGCGCGGTGCGCAGGGCCTGGGCGAAGGACGACTCGTCCACGTACCAGTTCCAGTCGACCCACTTGGACTGCCGGACCGAGGTGCCGTTCACCGTGGTGTTGATGGTGAAGTACAGCTCCTTGGTCACGGAGGTGTTCGCGGTGTTGACGATGAAACCGTCCACGCTGTCCACCCCGGCGGTGGCGCCGGCGGCGGTGGAGTAGAAGAGGTTGACCGACGGGTTGAAGTTCGTGTCCCAGCCGAGCCAGGCGTGGTGGGCGGCGTCGATGTAGGTGTAGACGTTCGACATCGCGTGCAGCTTGTTCAGCGCGTACTGGACGCCCTGGACGTAGGCGCCGGTGGAGTTGGCCTCCGCGCACTTGGCGAAGCTCAGGTTGGTGATCAGGTTGGGCAGCGAGTCGGGCTCGATGATCGTGACGATCCGCAGGTTCGCGTACTTCGAGTCGCTCATGATGGCGGCGATCGGGTCGATGTACTCGGTCTTGTAGCGGTTGAGCCCGTTCTCCGCGATGAGCAGCTCGCCGTTGGAGGCCAGCGCCGAGCAGTCGCGGTTGGGCAGGTCGTAGATGACGAACTGGATGGTCAGCGGCGCGGAGCCGTTGGCGGCGTCCTGGGTGACGGCCGCGTCCAGATGCGCCCGCAGGCCCATGACCGACGAGCTGCCGGCGATGGCGGCGATCCGGTCCAGCCACACGGCGGTGGAGGTGTTGGACACCGCGGCACCGCCCGGCTCGGCGGCGGCCTTGGCCTTCCAGTTGGCGTTGACATAGCCGGTGGCGCCCGCGTACGGGTTGTCCACGTGTCCGGCGGGCGGCGTGCCGTCGTCGTCGGCCTCGGTGGCGGTGACCGTCCTGCTGGTCAGGCCGGTGGAGGCGACGGTGAAGGTCTGCGAGCCGTTGGTGGTGTCGGAGTCCTGGGCCGCGGCGATGGTCACGGTCTGGGCGGTGTTCCAGTTGGCGGAGGTGAAGGTGAGCGAGCCGCCCGAGCTCAACGTGAGGTCGGTGTCGCCGCTGCCGGCCGTGGAGGTGACGGTCAGGTTCGCCGACGGCTGGATGGCCGGCTTGACCGTGTAGGTGGCGGTGCCGCCTTCCGGCACGGTCACCGCGGCCGGGGTCACGACCAGCGACTGCGTCTGCGTGGTGTCGTCATCGACCTCGGTGGCGTTGACGGTGGCGGAGGTGACGCCGGTCCCGCCGACGCTGAAGGCGGCCGTACCGGCCGTGGTGTCGGAGTCCTGGGCCGCGGCGAGGGTCACCGTCTGGGCGGTGTTCCAGTTGCTCGGGGTGAAGGTGAGCGAGCCGCCGGAGCTCACGGTCAGGTCGGTGTCGCCGCTGGACCGCGTGGTCGAGACGGTCACGTTGGCGGTGGGGGCGGACGACAGCCGGGCGGTGAAGGTCGCCGTGCCGCCCTCGTTGACGGACACCGAGGTGGCGGAGGTGACCACCGAGGGCGTCTGCCCGTTACCGCCGCCACAGGTGACGTTGTTGACGGTGAAGGCGGCCGGGTTCGGGTTGGTGCCGCTCCACGTGCCGTTGAAGCCGATGTTGGTCGAGGCGCCGGTGGCGAGGTTGCCGTTGTACGACAGGTTCTGCCCGGTGACACGGGTGCCGGACTGGCTCCAGTTGGCGCCCCAGCCGGACGGGGTGTAGGTCTGGGTGGTCGTGGGGAAGTCGAAGGCCAGCGTCCACGCGGTGAGCGGGTCACCGAGGTTCTTGAGTGTGATGTTCGCGGTGAAGCCGCCCTGCCCCGGACTCGTCGTCCACGTGTTGGGCGTGTAGGCGACGTCGCAGGCGACCGCGGCTTGCGCGGCCGTGGTCTGGCCGGCGGCGAGCCCTAAGGCCGCCAGGCAGGCGGCGGTCGCGGTCACGGCCCATCTGCGCAGGCCGCGGTGGAGTTTCACGAGCAATCATCTCCAGGGAGCTAGGGCTGACGTATGGGAGCGCTCCCATATTGAGCCGTGCTCACGGGTGTGTACAGGGTGTGGTGAAGCGCGGCCGGGTCGCCTACCCCGGCATGCTCGCCGAACGCCCCGGAACGTCCATGAAACTTTCATGCCACGGCGCCAGGTGAGAGGAAATATACGGGTTACCGGGACGGCATTCCGTTGACATCTCCATACCGCCACCCACAATCCACTTTGGGAGCGCTCCCATCCACTACTCCCATGGAGACCTCGTGTCGTACACAATGCTCGCGCGCCTGAGAAGGCGGCTCGCACCGGCTTTCGTCCTTGTCCTCATAGCCGGGGTGACCACCGCGCTGACCGCCGCGCCCGCCAGCGCGGCCGTCGCCTGTGAGGTGACGTACACCACCAACGACTGGTCGGGCGGCTTCACCGCCAGTGTCACCATCAAGAACGTAGGTGACCCGATCAACGGCTGGACGCTCGGCTTCAGCTTCCCGACGACCACCCAGAAGCTCACCCAGGGCTGGAGCGCCACCTGGGCGCAGACCGCCCAGGCCGTCACCGCCAAGAACCTCGACTGGAACGGCAACCTCGCCACCGGCGCCTCCACCAACATCGGCTTCAACGGCACGTGGAGCGGCACCAACCCCAAGCCGACCGCGTTCACCGTCAACGGGATCACCTGCACGGGCGCCAACCAGCCGCCGACCGTGGCGCTGACCTCGCCGACCGCCGGGCAGACGTTCGTGGCGCCCGCCACGGTGCCGCTCGCCGCGACCGCCGCGGACGCCGGCGGCTCGATCGCCAAGGTCGACTTCTACCAGGGCACCACGCTGCTGAACAGCGACACCGCCGCGCCGTACGCCTACAGCTGGACGAACGTGCCCGCGGGCAGCTACTCGATCACCGCCAGGGCCACCGACAACCTCGGTGCGACCACCACCTCCGCGCCCGTCGGGATCACCGTGACGGCCGACTCCACGCCGGCGCTCGTGGTGAGCCCGACGAGTCTGTCCGTGCCGGAGACGGGCACCGCGGCGTTCGGCGTCCGGCTGTCGCGGGCGCCCACCGGCAACGTGACCGTCGCCACCGCGCGGACCAGCGGTGACACCGACCTCACGGTCTCCTCGGGCGGCAGCCTGACCTTCACCACCGCCAACTGGAACACCGCGCAGAACGTCACGCTGGCCGCCGCCGACGACACCGACACGACCGCCGGCTCCGCCACGTTCACGGTGAGCGCCACCGGCTACGCCTCGGTCGCGGTCGCCGCCACCGAGGCCGACAACGACCTGCCGGGCGGCGACAACGAGTACGTCAGGCGGTTCACCGAGCTCTACAACGAGCTGCACGACCCGGCCAACGGCTACTTCTCGCCCGAGGGCGTGCCGTACCATTCGCTGGAGACCTTCATGGTCGAGGCGCCCGACCAGGGGCACGAGACCACGTCGGAGGCGTTCAGCTACTACCTGTGGCTGGAGGCGGTCTACGGGCAGATCACCGGTGACTGGGCCAAGTTCAACACCGCCTGGGCCACGATGGAGAAGTACATCATCCCGGCCACGGCCGACCAGCCGACCAACTCGTTCTACACCCCGTCGAAGCCGGCCACGTACATCCCCGAGTCCACCTCGATCAGCAACTACCCCTCACCGCTGGACACCAGCGTGAGCGTGGGCAGCGACCCGATCGCCAACGAGCTGAAGACCGCGTACGGCACCGGTGACATCTACGGCATGCACTGGCTGCTCGACGTCGACAACACCTACGGCTTCGGCCGCTGCGGCGACGGCACCACCAAGCCCGCCTACATCAACACCTACCAGCGCGGCCCCGAGGAGTCGGTCTTCGAGACGATCCCGCAGCCGTCCTGCGACATGTTCACGCATGGCGGGCCCAACGGCTACCTCGACCTGTTCGTCAAGGACAGCTCGTACGCCAAGCAGTGGAAGTACACCAATGCCCCCGACGCCGACGCGCGGGCCGTCCAGGCGGCGTACTGGGCGCAGACCTGGGCCAAGGCGCAGGGCAAGGAGTCGCAGATCTCGGCGTCGGTCACCAAGGCCGCGAAGATGGGCGACTACCTGCGGTACTCGATGTACGACAAGTACTTCAAGAAGCCCGGCTGCACCAGTCCGTCCTGCGCGGCGGGCACCGGCAAGGACGCCTCCAACTACCTGCTCTCGTGGTACTACGCGTGGGGCGGCGCGACCGACGCGAGCGCCGGCTGGGCCTGGCGCATCGGCTCCAGCCACAACCACTCCGGCTACCAGAACCCGCTGGCCGCCTGGGCCCTGTCGAACGTCACCGAGCTCAAGCCCAAGAGCGCGACCGGCGTCACCGACTGGAGCACCAGCCTGACCCGCCAGCTCCAGTTCTACACCTGGCTGCAGTCGGCCGAGGGCGCCATCGCCGGCGGCGCGACCAACAGCTGGGAAGGCCACTACGGGACCCCGCCGACCGGTCTGCCCAAGTTCTTCGGCATGACCTATGACTGGCAGCCCGTCTACCACGACCCGCCGTCCAACCAGTGGTTCGGCTTCCAGGCGTGGACGATGGAGCGGGTGGCCGAGTACTACTACGCCACCGGCGACGCCAACGCGAAGGCGCTGCTCGACAAGTGGGTCACCTGGTCGCTGGCCAACACCACGATCAACGCGGACGGCACGTACCAGATCCCGTCCACGCTGCGCTGGACCGGTCAGCCCGCGGGCGACTTCAGCTCGGCGAGCGGCATGCCCGCCGCCAACCCGGGCCTGCACGTGAGCGTCGTGGACTACACCCAGGACGTCGGCGTGACCGGCTCCTACGCCAAGGCCCTGATGTACTACGCGGCCAAGGCCAACCACACGGCGGCCAGGACCACGGCCAAGGCGCTGCTCGACGGCGTCTGGAAGTACCGCGACGCCAAGGGTGTGTCGGTGCCGGAGACCAAGACGGACTACAAGCGCGTCGGTGACCCGGTGTACGTCCCGCCCGGGTGGAGCGGCACCATGCCGAACGGCGACCCGATCAACGCCAGCTCGACGTTCCTGTCGATCAGGTCCTTCTACAAGAACGACCCCGACTACGCGAGGGTCGACGCCTTCATCAAGGGCACGGGGCCGGCCCCCGTCTTCAACTACCACCGGTTCTGGGCGCAGGTGGACGTTGCCGTGGCCCTGGCCGAGTACGGACGGCTCTTCCCCTGAGCCGTCGCTCCATGATCGCCCCGCCTCGCCGCGTCCTGCCACGTCGGCGGGGCGGGTCCCCATCGAAAGGCCGCCCATGAGAACACGGCTCGCGGCGATGAACCGGACCGCCTGCACCGACAACGTGCGGGTGACCGGGTACGACGTCTACCGGGCGCCGGGCACGCTGCTCGGCCGGTCGGCGACCAACTCGATCACGCTGACCGGGCTGACCCCCGCGACCGCCTACGGGCTGAACGCGAGCACCGCCTGCGGCTTCCAGGCCGGCCGCCCGAACGGCCAGACGACCGTGCCGTCCGGCTACACCCGCGCGAAATGACCCCCGGACCGGCCGGTGCGGCGACCTCGCCACACCGGCCGGTCAACGCCCGCGAATCGACCGGTAGACATCGACCGGTAGATGAGGAGGTGGTGCTCAACCGTCACTGACGCAACCGTTCCATGACACCATCCCGCCCGGATGGCGTGGACGCGGCCGGCCGCGAGACCAACTGCCCTGCCGGCCGCGTCCGCATGTGAGGCGACGCCGCTCATCGGGCCGCCACCAGGGCGAACCTCCGGCGGGCCGCCTCGATCGCGTCGTCGTCGGCGAACTCGCCGAACGCCTCTTCGTGATACCGCTCGGGTATCACCTGCCGGACCCGCTCGGGGTAACCGGCGCCCGGCGTGGGCACCCGTACCAGAGGTGGATCGCCGAGCCGGACGGCGATCGGGCCCGAGGCGCGCACCGACATCGCCCACCCGGTCCCCGGACCGGTGATGGCGCACATGTGGCGGGCATAGACCCACTTCACCTGCGCCATCGTGGTCGCGTCCGCCGGGTCGTAGCCGAACGGGTCGACCGCGCACACGACGCGGCCCGCCTGCTCGCCGAACTCGTGCCCGTGTTCGTGGTGCTCGGTCGGTGTGGATTTCTCAAGAATGTCCGTCACCTGAGCGCCGAGCTGAGCGCGCAGCTCGGACCGCCCCACCTGGTGCATCCCCACGAACAGCGCCACGCCGGCGACGGGGATCAGGGCCACGACGGCGATCGCCGCGGCCCTTCTCGTCCTGACCTCTTCCAGCATGCGCGTGACCTACGGGGAGGTGCAGGTCAGCGTGGGTGCGGGGTTGGGGGCGGTGCCCGTGGCGTTGAACCCGAACGAGGTGGTCGCGTTCGCCGCGAGCTGCCCGTTGTAGGAGGCGTTGGTGACCGCGACGTTGGGCGGTTGCCCGGTCAGCACGCCGTTCCATGGGGACCCGTCGAAGGCCTGTCCTCCGGTGTAGGTCCACTTGACGGTCCAGCCGTTGATCGTGCTGGTGGCGGTGTTCTTGACGGTCACGGTGGCCTGGAAGTGCCCCGGCCAGCCGGGGTTGTCGGCCGCGCTCCAGGTCGCCGCGCAGGCGCCGGGAACCGGGGTCGGAGTGATGGTCGGCGTGGGGGTGCCGCTCCCGCTGCCCGGGCCCACGCCGGTGACCTGGCCGTTGCCGCCGTCGAAGACGACGTCGGCGCAGCTGAAGAAGTTCTCGTTGCTGTCGGAGCGGACCCAGCGGGTGTAGATGATGTGCCGGCCGGTCTTGCCGGACGGGAGCTGGGCGTTCCAGTAGTAGTAGTTGAGCGCGCCGGGCCCGCCGGTCTTCGGCGGGTTGGTGACGCTGCCGAACGACTCCAGATCGGACCACTTGAGCGCGGCGTCCGGGTTCCAGCCGTTCTTGGTGACGTAGTAGTAGAACGTGCCGGGGTGCTCGGCCCAGTTGCTGTGGCGCATGGTGATGGACGCGCCCGAGGTCAGGTGGGTCTGCGGCCAGTCGGAGCGGACGGCGTTGTAGGCGGTGAAGTCGTACGGGCCGCCGGTGCCGCCGCTGCACAGTTGCCCATCGGGGATGAAGCCCGTGGTGCGGCCGGCGGCGTCGGAACGGAGCACGGCGAACCAGTTGTACAGAGGCGTGGCGCCGCTCTGCGCGACGGCCGCCGCGCAGGCCGGGTTGTAGGAGATGATCTGGCCGTTCTCCCTGAGCCCGTCCTGCCAGCACAGGAACGTACGGGCGCCGGGGAACATCGTGACACCGTGCGCCTGCGCCTGGGGAGCCACCAGGGCGGAGGCGAGCAGCGTCGCGACCAGAGCGGCGGCGAAGGCCGCCGACCGGATGAATCTCATGGGGAATCCCTTGTTCGGTGCGACAGAGACCCCGCCCACGACCTGCCCGCCCGGCAGCTAACCGGATTGAAGCACGCGGCCCCTGACCCGGCAACGCGGCGTGAAACTTTCACCGCCGCACGCCGGTGGCATGCCTGGTCGCCCGTACAGGGATGCCACTCGGCGTGTGCCCGTGCTTGCCGTGGGTCTGCCCGAGCCGTGATGCTGCGAGGTGGGAGCGCTCCCAACTCTCCTTGGTCAGAGAACGGGAGCAACATGCCATGAGGCGCGTCCACATCCACCTGATCATCGCCGCGATCGGCTCGATCATCGCCGCGGGACTGTTCGCCGTGCCGGCCCACGCCGCTCCGGTGATCTGCGAGAAGTGGGGGTCGGCCACCATCCAGAGCGGCCGGTACATCGTCATGAACAACCTCTGGGGCGCCGACACGGCCCAGTGCATCGACGTCAACCAGAACGGCGGTCTCACCGTCACCCAGGCGGCCCACAACAAACCCACCAACGGGGCGCCCGCCTCCTACCCGGCGATCTACGCCGGCTGCCACTACGCCGCCTGTACGACCGGGAGCGGTCTGCCCATGCAGGCCAGCGCGAGCGGCTTCGGCAATCTGCGGACCAGCGTCAGCATGAGCTACCCGAGCGCGGGCACCTGGGACGCGGCCTACGACCTCTGGTTCGACCCGACCCCGCGCACCGACGGGCAGAACACCGGGGCCGAGATCATGGTCTGGCTCAACAAGCAGGGCTCCATCCAGCCGGTCGGCTCGCCCGTCGGCACCGTGAGCCTGGCCGGCGGCACCTGGCAGGTCTGGTTCGGCAACACCGGCTGGAACGTGATCTCCTACGTCCGCACCTCGGCGACGTCCTCGCTCGACTTCGCCATCGACACCTTCTACGCCGACGCGGTCAGCCGGGGGTACGCCCAGCGGACGTGGTACCTGACCAGCGTGCAGGCCGGATTCGAGCCCTGGGTCGGCGGGACGGGGCTGGCGGTCAACGCGTTCTCGTACACCACCTCGGGAGGCGGCACCGACACGACGCCGCCGACCGCGCCGTCCGGCCTGACGGCGTCGGGCACCACGTCGAGCGGCACGAACCTGTCGTGGACCGCCGCCACCGACTCCGGCGGCAGCGGGCTCGCCGGGTACGACATCCTGCGGGCGACCGGCACCGGCGCCTTCGCCACGGTCGGCACGAGCACCACCACCTCCTACGCCGACAGCGGCCTGAGCCCGAGCACGACCTACCGCTATCAGGTGCGGGCCCGGGACGGCGCGAACAACGTGTCGCAGGAGTCGGGCACGGTCAGCGTGACCACCCTGTCCGGTGGTGGTGGGGGCGGCTGCTCGGCCGTCGCGACCGTACAGAACGCCTGGGGGAGCGGCTACGTGGTGCAGCCCGTGACCGTGACCAACACCGGCACGGCCGCGAAGAGCGGCTGGACGGTCACGTTCACGCTGCCCGCCGGGCACACCGTCACGGGCTTCTGGAGCGCGAGCCTCACGGTCAGCGGGCAGACCGTGACAGCCAGGAACCTGTCGCACAACGGCACGCTGGCGCCCGGCGGGAGCACCGCCTTCGGCTTCCAGGCGAGCCGGCCCGACGGGAACACGCAGGTGCCGTCGGGGTACGGCTGCGGCTGACCGCGCACGAGGGGTACGGCCCGGCCGTACCCCTCACTCTGGGCCGTGGGCGGTGGCGATCTCGTCCAGGCGGGCCTGGAGCTCCGTACGGCAGGCCGGCGTGAGGCGGCCTTCGCGCTCGCGGTCGGCGAGTTTGCGCTTCAGCTCCGCCATGCCCGGTCCGATGGGGCCGGGAGTGTCGAGCACGCGCCGCAGGATCTGCTGAAGGTCCAGCGTGACGTCCTGGTCGGTGGCCCGGCACGCTTCGCCGCCCGCCAGCGTTCCGTGGAACCCGTCCACCGCCTGCCGGATCGTGGCCGAGCGCCGGCCGGACGGTCGCGTGGTGGCCGTGGTGACGGCGGTAGCGTCGGACGGTCGCGTGGTGGCCGTGGCGTCGGTGGAGAGCTGCGGGCCGGTCGTGGTGTCGGCGGACAGCCGGGGGCCGGTCGTGGTCCCGGGGGAGCGCCGGAGGGTGGCCGTGGCGTCGGTGGAGGAGCGGGGGGTGACCGGGATCCCGGCGGACGGCGACGGTGGCGTGGGCAGGCCGATCGGGCCGTTGAGCCACAGCAGCGAGGACAGCGCGATCACGCCCGCTCCGGCGACGGCGAGGCCGCGCCGTACCTGCCGGCCGAGCGCGGCGCCCGCGAGCGCGGTGGCCAGGGAGTCCGCGATCTCCGCCGCCGTCGGCCGCCGCGCGGGGTCGTGCGCCAGGCAGTTCCGGCACAGCGTGGCGATGCCGTGCGGCGCGCCGGTCACCCGCGGTGGCGGCGACGTACGGTGGGCGGCCTCGATCTGCTCCCAGGTGGTCTCCGGGTAGGGCGTACGACCGGTGAGCATGGCGAACAGCAGCACCCCGAGCGCGTACACGTCGACCGCCGGGTGGGTGGGCGCGCCGGCCAGCCGTTCGGGGGCGACGTAGGGCGGGGTGCCCCGGTCGTCGTCGGGGTCGCCGGGCGAGGCCGCGATCCCGAAGTCGAGCAGCTTGGGCCCGGACGCGGTGAGCAGCACGTTGTCGGCGGTGACGTCCCGGTGGACCAGGCCGCGGGCGTGCCCGTCGCGCAGCGCCCGCGCCAGCCGCAGGGCGATGGCGGCGGCCTCGGTCCAGGGCAGCGGCCCCTCGGCGATGCGCTCGCCGAGCGTGGTGCCGTCGAGCAGCGGCATCACCACGTAGGCCGCCACCTCGCCGTCCTCCGTCACGGTCTCGCCGTAGTCGTAGATCTCGATCACGTCCGGGTGGAGGAACCGGGCGGCGGCCCGGGCCTCACTGCGTACGCGGACGCGCTCGCCGAGTCCGGCCTGGAGCGAGGCGGTCAGCACCTTGACCGCGACCAGCCGGTGCAACGACTGGTCGAAGGCCCGCCAGATCACCGACATGCCGCCGTGGGCGAGGGGGTCCAGCAGCAGGTATCGGCGGGCCAGGACGTCCCCCGGGTCAAGCCGACTCACGGATGACCAGTTCCGTGGGGAGGACGGGGTCGATGCCGGTCGTCCCGGCCAGCAGCAGCCGGGTGGCGACCATCGCGAGCTCCTCGACCGGCTGCCGGACCGTGGTCAGCGCCGGAACGGTACGCCGGGCGACGGGGGCGTCGTCGAAGCCGATCACCGCTACGTCCGCGGGGACCCGGCGACCGGCGCGGCGCAGGGCCTGGATCGCGCCGGCGGCCATCAGGTCGGAGGCGGCGAAGACCGCGTCGAGTCCGGGGGCGTGGCGCAGCAGCCACTGCATGGCGTGCGTGCCGGAGGCGGCGGTGAAGTCCCCGTAGGCGACGGGCACCTCCGTCGCTCCGGCGGCGCGCAGCGTACGCGCCAGCCCTTCGAGCCGATCTCGTGCCCCCGGCAGGGACGGCGGGCCGCCGATGGCGGCGATCGCCCGGCGGCCCGACAGCAGCAGGTGCTCGGCGGCTTGCCGGCCCCCGTCCAGGTTGTCCACGTCGACGTAGGGCAGCTTGAGGTCGTGTGGGGGGCGGCCGATGTTCCGCACCGGCACGCCCGACGTACAGAGCTTGATGGCCAGGGGATGGCGTTCCCTGGCGCCGATGAGGAGCACCGCTCCGCCCAGTTCGGGGAGCGTGGACGCGGTCGGGGTCACCGTCGTCACCATGAGCTGCGTGCCGTCCTCGGCCAGTACGGCACCGGCGGCCGACAGCAGCCTGGCGTAGTAGGGCTCGGAGAACAGGCGGGGTAAGTGGTCGCAGACCACCGCCGTGACCCCGGCGGCCGGTCCTCTGGCCACCGATCCCCTGGGTGCGCGATGGCGCACGTATCCCATGCGGGACACCGCGTCGTAGACCTGCCGGCGGGTCGAGGTGCTGACCCGTACGGAGCCGGTGAGGACCCTGGAAGCCGTCGCGGGCGATACCCCCGCTTCGGCCGCTACCTGTGCCAGTGTGGGCTGCTCAGACATGGGAGCACCTCGCGGAAGATCCTGGGAGCGCTCCCACGTTACCAATGTTTCGCCGCTGTTAACAGGGCGATTTGACAGTGTTGTCAGCACGAGACCCGCGAGCACGGGGTGCGCGCGGGTCTCGGAACGCCATATCGGCTAGTGGGGGAGGGTGTCGTCGATGACGGGGTTCTGCGGGTCCGTCTCGGTGTCGTCGTCCGGCGTCTGCCGTACGGGAGCGCAGCCCTGACCGCAGCCGCCGAAGCGAGCGGAGTTGATCGGCTCGAACGGGGTGGGATCGATGTCCTTCAGCGCCACCAGCATGGTGTCCTTCCAGATCGGCCCCGGCACGCTCGCGCCGAACACCTCGCCGAAGTATCGACCACCGATGGTGACGTTGTTGAGCTTGTACTTCTGGGCGCCCCGGATGTCGCCGATGCTCACCGCGCCGGCCAGGTCGGGGGTGAACCCGGCGAACCACGCGGTGGCCTGGGCGTCGGTGGTGCCGGTCTTGCCTGCGGCGGGCCGGCCGATGCCGCCGACTCCTCGCATCGTGCCCTTGGTGAACACCCCGCTCAGGACGTTCGCCGTGGCGTCCGCGACCTCGGGGTCGAGCGCCTGGCGGCACGTGGGGTCGTACTTCTTGACCTTGCCGTCGCGGTCGGTGATCTGGGTGACGGCCATCGGCGCGCAGTACTTGCCGCGGGCCCCGATGGCGGCGTAGGCGTTCGCGACCGTGATCGGGTCCATCTCGTTGATCCCGAGCGTGAAGGTCTCGTATTCCTGCAGCGGGCCGCCGTCTGCCCGCTTGATGCCCAGCGACTGGGCGGTCTTGATGGTGTCGCAGAGACCGACGCGCTGCTCCAGCGTCAGGAAGAAGGTGTTGACCGAGCCCCAGGTGCCGGTCTGCAGTGACTTGAAGCCGGTGCCGCCCTCGTCGTTGGTGACGGTGTGTGACGGGTCGCCGATGTTCTCGCCCTTGCAGTTCTTGAACGAGGAGTAGTAGGGGGCCCGGTAGCCGCTGCCGACGGTGAAGCCGTCGTTGATCTTCATGCCCTTCTTGAGGGCGGTGATCAGGGTGAACGTCTTGAAGGTCGAACCGGGCTGGAAGCCGGTGCCGCCGCCGTGGGCCACGTCGGCCACCACGTTGAGCGACAGTTGGTGCTTCCGCTTGGACGTGCCGTACTGCCTGCTGACCGCCATCGCCTTGATCGCCCCGGTGCCCGGCTGGATCAGGGCCTCGCTGGCGATCGGGTTGTCGGTGGCGAAGACGTGCTTCTTGATGGCCTTGTCGGCCGCCGCCTGCATCTTGGGGTCGATCGTGGTCTTGATCTGCAGGCCGCCCCGGCTGAGCAGCGCGGTGCGGATCTTCTTCGTCTTGCCGAAGATCGGGTTCTTGATGATCTCGTTGCGTACATACACGCAGAAGTAGGGGTACTTGCTGGCCTCGCAGCCGCCGGGCAGCGGGGTGCCCTTGTAACCGAGCTTCTTGGCCTTGGCCTCCTCGGCCTCCGCCGGGGTGATCTTGCCCAGCTCGGCCATCCGGGCGAGGACGACGTTGCGCCGGTCCAGCAGGCGCTGCCGGTATTTCTTGCCGAGGTTGGGGTCGGTCTGGTTGGGGTCCTGCACAGCTCCGGCCAGGGTGGCGGCCTGCGCAAGGCTGAGCTCGGAGGCGTGCACGCCGAAGAACCGCTTGGCCGCGGCCTCCACCCCGTAGGCGCTCGCCCCGAAGTAGGCGATGTTCAGGTATTTCTCAAGGATCTGGTCCTTGGTGTACTTCTCCTCGATCGCCATCGCGTAGCGCAGCTCGTTGAGCTTGCGGCCGTAGGTGGCCTCCAGCGCCTTGTTCTTGTCTTCCTCGGTGGTGGCGTTGTTGAGCAGCACCTGCTTGACGTACTGCTGGGTGATGCTGGAGCCGCCCTGTGCGACCCGGCCGGTCCCCAGGTTCTTCGCCAGGGCGCGGATCGTGCCCTCGATGTCGATCGGGCCGTGTTCGTAGAACCGGTAGTCCTCGATCGAGATGATCGCCTTCTTCATGACGTCACCCATGTCGGCGAGCTTGATGACGTCGCGATACTGCTCGTAGAACTGGGCGATCTCGTTGCCCTTGGCGTCCAGGATCTCGGTCTTCTCAGCGGGCGGAGGCTCCAGGAGATCCGCGGCCTTGAGATTGAGCTCCGCGGAAGCGGTCTTGAACAGCGCCCCCGCGCCCCCCACGGCAGGCAGGGCGATGGCGGCCACCAGCACACCCGCGGCCGCTCCCGCTCCGGCAAGACGCGCGATACTCCTGGTAATCACGTCGATCCCCCTATTGCTATTAGGATTCATCCTATAGGCATTAGGTAGCGGGGCGGACGATGCGTAAGAGACTAACGCGGCAAACGACGATAGACGGCGCGATCGCCTTTGCCGACGAGCACGGCATCGACGCGCTGTCCATCAGCGCCCTGGCCCGGCACCTGGGCGTGGCGGCGCCCAGCTTGTACGTCCACCTGCCCGGCGGGCTGCGTGACCTGCGGATCGCCCTGTCCGTCAAGGGCCATCGCGACCTCGCCGACCGCTGCCGCCGCGCCGCCACCGGCCGGTCGGGGGCCGATGCCTTGCGTGCTCTTGCCCACGCCCAGCGAGCATATGCACGCGAGCACCCGGCCCTGTACGCGGCCACCACCTTCGCGGTGGACGGCTACGACGACGATGAGGTACGCATCGCCGCCGACGAGGCGGCGGCCGTCACCACCGACATCCTGGCGGTCGGCTCGCTGACCGGAGCCGCCCGCGTACACGCCGCCCGGGGCATCCGCAGCGCGGTCCAGGGGTTCTGCGCGCTGGAGGCGGCCGGGCTGTTCGCGGTGCGGGTCTCGGTGGACGAGAGCTTCGCCTGGCTGGTGGACGCGCTGGTGACCAAGACCATGGAGGCCACCGCGCTGTCCACGGGGGCCACCGCCGTTTGGGAGAGTGGGCCTCGGCCGACCTGATGGGAGCGGCGGTGACGGCCCCCGTCGCGAGCTCCCCTGCCAGAAAGTTTGGGGTGATCAGGCGGGCTTTGTCGAGTATTTCGAAGATTCTGAAAGTGCCGCCCACCGCCGCGCGCCGCATGGGCATGTCCCGGGTCCGCGTGTGACAGCAGAGGCTTGATACTGGGGGAATGGCGATAGACGCGGCGCTCGTGGCCCGGCTGTTCGACCTCGGCGAGCCGCGCTCCGAGCCCGTGCCGCTGGTGGGCAACGGCACGGCGGGCGCCTGGAGGCTCGACACCGGGACCGGCCGATGGGTGGTCAAGGCCGCCAGGGCGGCGGAGCCTTGGGAGTTCGCGGCCATGCGGGACTCGGGTGACCTGGAGCGGGCCGCGCTGTCGGCCGGCGTCCGCGTGGCGCGCCCGCTGGAACCCCGGGGCGAGTCCGCCGGCTACTGGGCGGCCGTCCCCGGCGGATCCGAGTACGTGCGGGTGAGCGAGTGGACGCCGGGCCGGCAGCCGTGCATTCCAGCCGACAAGTGGCTGGCCGAGTGGCTGGGAGAGAGCGTCGCGGCGATGGCCGCGGCCGTCCCGCCCGCCGCCGTCGACCAGGGACGGGGCTATTCGCTGCGCGACCTGCCCGAGTGGCGGGAGCGGCTCGGGCGGGCGGCGGCCGTCATCGGGCCCGTGCCGGCCGGGCGGCTCCTGGCCGCGGTCGAGGAGGGGACCGCGATCGTCGAGGCGGGCCTGGCGACCGCCCCCGGCTTCGTGCTCTGCCATCGCGACATCAGCTTCAGGAACATCCTGCTCACCGGCCGGGGCCCGGCGTTGATCGACTTCGACCTCGCCGGGCCGGAGGTGCCCTGGTGGGAGCTCGTCCACTTCGCGTTCCTGCTGGCCTGCACCAGTCTCGGCGACGACGAGCCCGAGCCGGCGCTGATCGAGGCCGCCGTGTCCGCCTACGCCGAGCGGGGCGGCCAGGTGGGGACGGCCGAGGCGGTCGCGTTCACCGGGCTGCTGCGCGGCATGCTGGAGTGGGCCGCTTACAACCTGGCGCTCGCCGGCCCGCCCGGCCGGGGCGACGTGGTGAAACCGTCCGTGCGTGCCGAGGCGGTGGCCCGGCTCGCGGAGGCGGCCAAGGTGCTGCCCGTGATCGTACGATCCATCGATCGCTGGGCGAATCTCCTGGAGAGTGCATCAACGTGAGCGACATCCTCATCCCGGTCCGGCGCATCGGCCGCCGCGAGTTCGACTTCGCGCGCCAGGTGGCCATCATGG
This sequence comes from Nonomuraea sp. NEAU-A123, assembly GCF_018603905.1. GTDB lineage: Bacteria > Actinomycetota > Actinomycetes > Streptosporangiales > Streptosporangiaceae > Nonomuraea. The sequence goes on along the minus strand of NZ_JAHFZZ010000032.1, from coordinate 79,032 downwards.
CGATCGTGAACAGGACGCCCGACTCCTTCCACGACAAGGGCCGGACGTTCGAGCTGGCCAGAGCCGTCGAGGCGGCGCGGGCGGCGGTCGCGGCGGGCGCCGACTGGGTGGACGTCGGTGGGTTCGCGTTCAGCGCGGATCAGAACGGCATCGGCGTCGGCGAGGAGATCGACCGGGTGGTCCCCGTCATCGCCGAGATCCGGGGTGTGACGGACGCCGTCATCTCGGTCGACACCCACCGGGCCGAAGTGGCGCAGGCGGCCCTGGCGGCCGGCGCCGACGTCATCAACGACACCAACGGGCTGCGCGGGCCCGGCATGGCGCGGGTCGCGGCGGAGAGCGGCGCGACCGTGATCGTGACCCACAGCCTCGGGGGCCCGGGGAAGGCGGTCGCCAGGCCGTCGTACGGCGACGTCGTGGCGGAGGTCGCGGCCTTCCTGCGCGAGCGCGTGCGGTTCGCGCTCGACGCCGGCATCCACACTGAGCGGATCATCATCGATCCCGGGCACGACCTGAACAAGAACACCTTCCACTCGCTGGAGCTCACGCGCAGGCTCGACGAGATCACCTCGATCGGCTATCCGACCCTGGTCGCCCTGTCGAACAAGGACTTCATCGGCGAGACCCTCGGCCGCCCGCAGGACGAGCGGACGGAGGGCACGATCGCCGCGAACGTGATCGCCGTCCTGCGGGGCGCCCGGATCCTCCGCGTGCACGACGTGCCCGCCACGGTCGCGGCCGTGCGGATGACCGAGGCCATCCTCGGCTGGCGCGCGCCGATCGCGCCCCGGCATAATCTGTGAAGGTGGAGGGCCTCACATGACAGAGCGCAAACCGGGCGGGATGAGCTTTGAGTCGTGGATCGACCGGCAGATCCGCGAGGCGACCGAGCGCGGCGAGTTCGACAATCTGCCCGGTGCGGGCAAACCCCTTCCCGATCTCGACAAGCCGTACGACGAGATGTGGTGGATCAAGCAGAAGGTGCGCAGCGAGGGCCTGTCGATGCCGCTGCCCCCGACGCTCGCCCTGCGCAAGGCCGCGGAGGAGGCGCTCGCCGAAGCCGCGGGCGCCAGGTCGGAGACCGAGGCGCGGCGGATCGTCGAGGAGATCAACGCCAGGATCCGCGAGGCCATCAGGACCGGACTGCAGGGCCCGCCGCTCAACCTGATGCCCTACGACGTCGAGCGCGTCGTCTCCGAGTGGCGGGACCGTCAGGGCCGTTAGCGGGTCCAGTAGCTGTCGTTGATGGGCTCGCGGCTCAGCAACTCGGCGAACAGGTCCTCCCATAAGGGCATCACCGAGTCGGCCTCGTAGTTCCCGGCCGTCCGCCTGGCCGCCGCGCCCATCCGCAGCCGCAGCGCCTTGTCGGACATCAGCCGGTCGAGGGCGCGGGCCAGTCCGCCGATGTCCTCTGACGGCACCAGCAGCCCGTCCTTGCCCGAGGTGAGCACGTCGGCGGGCCCGGTGGGGCAGTCGAACGCGGCGACCGGCAGCCCGTGCCCCATCGCCTCGATCATCACCATCGGCAGCCCCTCGAAGCGGGACGAGAGCGCATAGATCGACGCGCCGGCCAGCTTCTCGTCCATGCGATCCGTCCGGCCCATCAGCTGCACCCGGTCCTCCAGACCGAGCTCGGAGATGAGCGCGCCGAGCTCGGCCTTCCTGGGGCCGCCGCCGTAGACGCGCAGCCGCCAGTCGGGATGCCGCTCCGCCGCCTTCTGGAAGGCCGGGATGAGCAGGTCGAAGCCCTTCTGCTTGACCAGCCGCCCGGCCGCCACCACGACCGGGTTCACCTGCTTGGAGACCTGCCCCGTCGCGTGCACCGCGTTGGGGATGCGCACGATGGGCGTGCCGGGCAGCAGGATGCGGTACTCGACCTGGTTCGTCTTGGTCAGCACGACGATCGCGTCGAACCGGCCGTAGTAGCGGGCGATCTCCCGCTTGATCGTGTCGGGGTAGGCGCCGAGGTTCATGTGGTCCTGGGCGACGCATATGACGCTCTTGGGGGTACGGCGGGCGGAGATCAGGTTGAGCGCGGGCCGGGTCGTGACCAGGATGCCGCCTTCGAGGCCCGAGACGTAGTCGATGACCGCCTTCTCCACGCGTTCGGTGAAGTAGTCGGCGGCGAACTCCCCGAAGGGCACGATCTTGCCGCGCATCCTCCGCCACAGCTTGCGGCCCAGCGAGTCGGCCGGGACGCCGTCACGCTGGTCGGCCAGGGGCACCAGCGTCACCCGGGGGTCGACGTGGAACCGCGGCTTGTCCTTGCGCCGCACGGCACTGGCGATCTCCACCTCGTGCCCGAGCGCGGCCATCGCGTTGGCCTGGGTGATCACGGTGCGGATGGTGCCGCCCTGACCATAGGCATGCAGCAGTAGATAACGGATCTTCATGAATATCCCCAGCTCCGGCACATGGCGCGGAGCGTCTCGGGCACCTCCTCAGGTGCGGGAAGGTCGCGGCCCGGCTGCACGCTGCCGGAGCGGATCTTGTCCTGCCAGTCCCCGAGACCCTTCTTGAGCACGCCGGGCCGGCCGTAGGCGAGCATCTCCTGCTCCCAGGGGACGCTCAGGAACTCGCAGATGGATCTCGTCTCGCGCTCGGGGTCCGCGGTCAGGTCCTCATAGCGCACGGTCAGGCCGGTGAGGCCCTTCCTGGCCCGCTGGACCGCCTTCATGTAGCGCAGGGCGTCGGCCGCGGCCTGTTCGCGGTCGCGTTTGTCCGGGTCGGCCTCGTACCAGGAGGCGGCGATGGAGGCGGGATGGCGCAGCAGGAAGATGAAGCGCGCGTCGGGCCAGCAGATGGCGATGCGCTGGTAGGCGAAGGCGTTGGCCGGGGTCTTGTCCACGATGTGCCGCTTGCCGCTGCGGACCAGCTCGCGGTGGAGCACCCGGTCCCAGAGCAGATGCTCAAGATCGCACCGGTTGTGACCGAGCGCCGTCATCGACCGCTCCGCCAGCGACGTCCCGAACTCGACCGCGAGCCGGCGCACGTGCAGCTCGTGCGGGGCGTGGATCAGGGAGTGAGCGTCGAGCATCGAGCGCAGCAGGGTGGAGCCCGACCTGACCGGCGACAGGATGAACACCGGCTCGCTCAACAGCCTGTCGGCGGGGTCGGCGGGCGGCCTCGCCGGGCTCTCCGGAGCCGCCTTTCTGACCCGCGAGAACTGGACGCCGGCGTATTTGCCGAGCGCCTCGTTGAACTTGTGCTGCCAGGTCATGCGCTTGGAGGTTACCCAGCGTTCCTGGCAATTGGCTGGCAGCGGGCGCTCAGCGAGCTACGTGGGCATGGGCGTGTCGTTTCCTGACAGGGAATCGACTATTACTTATAGTCGAGCAAGATCGCTGATCCGGCCCTAACCGCAGCGACGCCGGCGGGTCCCTCTGGGACGACTGAACGTCCGGCGGCCAATACCGGCCCGATGTCCGCACCGCGGGCACCGGGCCGGTGGTCTTTATGCGGTGTGCTCGTGCGGTGGGCGGGGTGGTGAAGAGCGCGTTAACTCCTGTGGGCGGGCAGGTGAGCGGGCTCGGCGAGCGTACGTACGCGCCATAGGGTCGCATCCGCGGGCGGGACCCGCGCAGGCGGACGAGGAGGAACCCGATGGCGCGCGATTACCCCACATCGGTGCCCTACCGGGCGGGCATCGACGGCTACCACACGTTCCGGATCCCGGCGGCGGTGGTGACCCGGGCAGGCACGATCCTGGCGTTCGCCGAGGGGCGGCACGGCTCGGCCGGAGACTCGGGCCATATCGACATCGTGCTCAAGAGGTCGGCCGACGGCGGTGCCACGTGGGACGGGCCGCGGGTGGTCGCCGCGGAACCGCACCGGGGCACCGCGGGCAACCCCGCCCCCGTCGTGACCCGCGACGGGCGGATCGTCCTGGTGTTCGTGCGCAACGGGCCCGCGGCCACCGAGGAGAAGATCAGGCGCGGCCAGGTCGCCGCCGCCGACGGCCGCCGCGTGTACGTCCAGTCGAGCGACGACGACGGCCTCACCTGGTCGGCGCCCCGCGAGATCACCTCCAGCGTGAAGCGGCCGAAGTGGCGCTGGTACGCCACCGGCCCCGGCCACGCGCTCGAACTCGGGCGCGGGCCGCACGCGGGCCGCATCGTGGTCCCCGCCAACCACTCCCTGTCTCCGACCGGCGCCGACAACGGCACGGAGGGCAAGTACAACGGCGGTCACGCCCTGCTGAGCGACGACGGCGGCGCCTCGTGGCGCATCGGGTACGTCGACGACAACCCCGACGGCTACCTCAACATCAACGAGTCGACGGCCACCGAGCTGCCGGACGGCCGGGTCTACGTCAACTCCCGCACCGACTCCACCGCTCCCGGCAACCGGGCCGACGCCTACTCGGCCGACGGCGGTCAGACGCTCGACGTCCCGTTCCGCCCGCAGGCCGGGCTGGTCTGCCCGGTCGTGGAGGGCAGCGTGCTGCAATGGGACGAGCCGGACATCCTGCTGTTCTCCGCCCCAGGGGCGCCTGACGCCAGGGCCGTGATGACGGTGCGGGCGAGCACGGACGGCGGTGTCACCTGGCGGGCCGTGCACACGGTGTCAGGCCTGCCCGCGGCCTACTCGGACCTGGTCAGGGTGGACGCGGACACGGTCGGACTGCTGTACGAGACGGGTGATACCAGCCCCTACTCCACCATCGCCTTCCGCCGCGTCCCCGTCGGCGAGCTCACGACCCCGTGACCCGGCTCTCGAGCCAGGGCCGCAGGATCGGCAGGACGTTGGGGGCCTGCATCGCCTGCGTGTGGTCGAGGCCGTCGAGCACGCGCACCTCCCAGCCGAGCGATTCGAGCTCGGCCCGCCTGCTGAGGATCGGTCCGGCGATGTCCACGGTCACGCCGCCCCACCGCTCGCTGTACTCGATCTTGTCGGCCGAGCCCGCGAAGCACAGGCGGGGGCAGCTCAGGCCCGTCTGCGCCGCCCGGTCGTCGAAACCCCGCAGTCCCTCGTAGAGCGTGACGAACTGCCGGGTCTGGGCCTCCGTCAGGGTGACCTCGACGGAGTCCCAGTCGTAGGCCTCCGTCGGCTCCTTCTTCTGTTGTGGCGCGGGGCTCTGGCCGGACATCTCGTGGGTGGCCATGGTCACGCGGAGCATCTCCGCGTACGGTCCGCCGAGCGGCGGGAAGCCGCCCATGACGAGCGCCGACAGCCGGTCGGTCCTGATCGCGAGCTGCAACCCGCTGAGCGCGAGCCAGGAGTAGCCGTAGTAGGTGAACCGGGCCGCGTCCACGGCGTCGGCCACCGCGAGCAGGTCGGCGGCGATGTTGGCCGGGGTCAGGGTGTCCGGCTTGGGGGTGGACATGACGTGGCCCTCGTAGTCGAAGGCGACCACCCTGAAGGCGTCCGCCAGGCCGTCGATGAGGGACCGGCCGAGTGCGGGGTCGACGCCCCACTCGCGCATCGCGTCGGCCTGGGCGCCTTCGACCGGCACCGGGTTGACCGGCAGCAGCAGCGTCGGGCCCTGGCCGTGGACCGCCAGCTCGATGGTGCTTCCGTCGTGCAGTTTCGCCTCGGGCATCGGGGCTCTCCTTCTAACTCCATACGCTGTAAACCAATGCTGGTCGTACAATAGCTTATGCCGTAAGGAGATGCCACGGCGGACTTGGACGATGGGCTGATTCCGCAGTACGCTCAAGCATTCCATTATTCGGAATTTGCTAGGAGTACTCATGGCCGAGACCCAGTCACCGGTGGGAAGCGTCGACCGCGCCCTGCTGATCCTCCAGGAGATCGGCAAGCACAGCCGGGGGGTGACGCTCGACGAGCTGGCCACCCGGCTCGGCCTGCCGAAGAGCTCGCTCCACCGGCTGCTCGGCGCGCTCAAGCACCGCGGGTTCGCCGCGCAGCCGGAGCCCAGCGGGCCGTACTTCCTCGGCACCGAGATGCTCGCCACGGCCTTCAGGTTCTACGAGACCATGGATCTGCGCACGCTGGTGCGCCCGTTGCTGCTGCGCCTGAGCGACGAGTTCGCCGAGACGGTGCACATGGCCATGCTGGACGGCGGCGAGGTCGTCTACCTCGACAAGGTCGAGGCGGTGCGGTCGATCACGATGACCTCCGTGGTCGGCGGGCGCAACGCGGCCCACTGCACGGGCGTGGGCAAGGCGCTGCTGGCCTGGACCTACCCGACCGACGAGGCGATCAAGGCGTGGGCGGAGCGCTACGGCCCGCTGGCGACCAGGACCCGCAACACGATCACGAACCCGGCCAAGCTGGCCACCCACCTTGACCAGGTCCGGCAGCGCGGCTACGCGCTCGATCTGGAGGAGAACGAGCCCGGCGTGCGCTGCGTGGCCGCCCCGGTCTTCCTGGGGCGGACGGCTCCGGTCGCCGCGGTGAGCGTGACCGCGATCAAGGACAGGATGTCGCCGGCCCGGCTGGAAGAGGTGGGCCACAACCTGCGGCGGGCGGTCGCCGAGCAGGTCTGACGGGTTGACAGTCCGATCTTCCTGATGATCTGCTGAGAGCCTGGAATGACGTTCTGACATGCGGAACAAAGGAGTGGCGATGGAGGTCGTGCCCGTACCGCACGCGCGGCTGGGTGAGGGGGCGCGCTGGGACGAGCGGACGGGGACGCTGCTGTGGGTGGACATCCCCGCCGGCCTGGTGCACCGGCTCGACCCCGCCGACGGCTCACATGAGTCGATCGACGTGGGGCAGCCGGTGGGCGTGGCGGTTCCGCGGGCCTCCGGTGGGCTGGCGCTCGCCGTCAGCGAGGGCTTCGCCGTACACGATGGGGAGCTGACCGTCGTCGCGCCCGTGACGGCGGCCGAGCGGCCGGGGAACCGGATGAACGACGGCGCGTGCGACCGCGCGGGCCGTTTCTTCGCCGGGACCATGGCCCAGGACGACACTCCCGGCGCGGGCGCGCTCTACCGCCTCGGCCCCGACCGGCGCAGCGAGCGGGTCGTCGACGGCGTCTCGATCTCCAACGGCGTCGCGTGGAGCCCCGACGAACGGCTGCTCTACTACGTCGACACGGTCACCGACCGGGTGGACGTCTTCGACTACGACCCGGCGACCGGCGAGATCGCCGACCGCCGGATGTTCGCGGTGCTCCCGCAGCCCGACGGCCTCACGGTCGACGCGTCGGGCCACGTGTGGGTGGCGCTGTGGGGCGGCAGCAAGGTCGTCCGCCTGCGGCCCGACGGCCGGCTCGACCTGACGGTCGAGGTGCCCGCCACCAACGTGACGAGCTGCGCCTTCGGCGGCCCCGACCTCGACATCCTGTACGTCACCACCGCGTGGGACGGCAGCACGGGCGGCGAGCTGTGGCGCCGGCGCACCTCGTTCACCGGCCTGCCCGCCAACCCGTACCGCGACCTCAGCCCTTGACCGCCCCGGTCAGCGCCTGGACGAACCGGCGCTGGCCGAACAGGAACACGGCCAGCACCGGCAGCGTCGTCAGCACCGTGCCCGCCATGATCGCCGGCCAGTCGGCCCGATGCTGGCCCTGGAACGACGTCAACCCCACCTGCACGGTGTAGTTGGCGTCCGAGTTGATCACCACCACCGGCCAGAAAAGATCGTTCCAGGCGGTGATGAACGTGATCACGGCTAGCGCGGCCAGCGCCGGCCTGGCCACCGGGAGCACCACCTTGAAGAACACCGCGAAGCGCGAGCAGCCGTCGATCCGCGCGGCCTCCTCCAGCTCCCTCGGGAACGACTGGAAGAACGACGTCATCAGGAAGATGCCGACCGCCGAGCTGAGCTGCGGCACGATGAGCGCGCCCAGCGTGTCGGTCAGCCCGACCTTGTTGAAGATCAGGAACGTGGGGATCACCGTGAGCTGGAAGGGGATCAGCGCGGTGGCGATGACCAGGACCAGCGTGATCCGGGAGCCGACGAACCTGATCCGGGCGAACGCGTAGCCCGCCAGGCTGCAGAGCGCGAGCTGGGCCAGCACGATGGCGCCCGACACGATCACGCTGTTGAGGAACCAGCGGGGGAAGTTCGAGCCGTTGAGCACCGTGCGGTAGCCACCCAGGTCGATGCCCTCCGGCCAGAACGGCGGCGGGAACCGGTTGAGCTCGCCCTGGGTCATCACCGAGCTGAGGATCATCCAGACGAACGGCAGCACGGTCACCACGGACATCGGCAGCAGCACCAGATGCCACTTGCTGGGCAGACGCAGCTTTTTCACGCCATGACCCCCTTCCTGCGGGCGATCAGGAAGCCGGCGACGATCAGCACGAGGGTGCCGACGAACAGCACGTACGCCACGGCCGCGCCGTACCCGGCGGTGAAGTAGGTGAAGGCGAGCTGCCAGATGTAGTAGACGATCGTCACGGTCGCGTTGGCCGGTCCGCCCTTGGTCGTGGTCATGACCAGGTCGAAGAACTGCAGCGCGTCGATCACGCCCCAGACCGTGAGGAAGACCGTCATCGGCCGTACGGACGGCACGATGATGTGCCGGAACGTGGTCCACCGGCTCGCCCCGTCGATCGAGGCCGCCTCCAGGATCTCCTTGTTGATCTCCTGGATCGCGGCCAGGTAGATCACCACCGCGAACCCGAACCGGGTCCAGAAGAAGATCAGCGTGAGCACGTACATGGCCTGCGAGGGGCTGCTCAGCAACCCCTGCATCGGCAGCCCGAGCTTGACGAGCAGCCCGTTCATCATCCCGAAGTCGCGGTCGAAGATGTAGCCCATCAGCAGCCCGGCCGAGGTCGCCGAGGCGATGTAGGGCACCAGGAAGCAGGTCCGGTAGAACCCGATCCCGCGTACCTTCCTGTTCAGCAGCACCGCCACGAGCAGGCCCGCGATCAGCGACGCCGGGATGTAGAGCACGACGAGCAGCCCGGTGTTGCGCAGCGCCTGGAAGAAGACCGGGTCCGCGACCAGCGCCCGGTAGTTCGCCAGCCCCACGTTCTGTCCCGGGGACTGCAGGTCGGAGTCGGTGAAGGACAGCGCGAGCGCCCACACCATGGGGATCAGCGAGAAGCCGAGGATGATCAGCGAGGCGGGGCCCGCGAAGGACCAGCCGGCGACGTTGTCGGCGAGCTTGCGGCGGTCACGCGGCTGCCGGTGACCGGCGGCCGCCTGGCTCAGGGCCGGCGCGGTGCTGTTCATGACCCTGGTACGGCGAGCGCCGCGTCGGCCTTGGCCGCCGCCTCGTCCAGGGCGGTCTTGGCGTCGGCCTTGCCGAGCAGGGCCTGCGCGATGGCCTCGGCCACGAAGGCCGACACCCGCGGATATCTGGTCGTCGGCGGCCGGACCCGCTTGGCGTTGGCCAGGTTGGCGGAGATCACCTCGATTCCCGGATATTTCTTGAGGTAGTCCTGGTAACCGGGCAGCTTGGCGATGGACTCGCGGATGGGCAGCGAGCCGGTGTCCTTCATCCATTCGATCTGCTGGTCGGCCGCGGTCAGCCAGGTCAGGAACGTGGCGGCGGCCTTGACGCGCCGCTCGTCGTGCTTGAACACCACCCAGTTGTCGGGTCCCGAGACCGTCTCGTGGTTGCCGTTCGTGCCGGGGAGCTGGGCCACGCCGTAGTCGACCTTGGCGCTCTGCAGGTCGGGCAGCACCCACGGGCCGGACAGGAACATCCCGAGCCGTCCCGACTCGAACAGCTTCTGACCCTTCTCGGCCGGGCTGGAGTCGAGGTAGAGCGACTTGTCGTCGATCGCCATGCCGCGTAGCAGGCCGAGCGCCTGCTGCCCGGCGGCGGAGTTGAAGACGGCCTTCTTCCTGTCGGGAGAGAGCACGTCGCCGCCCGCCTGCCAGATCAGCGGCCACAGGCCCCAGACGGCCTCCTCGCCGCCGCTGATCGCCCAGGTGGTGCCGAAGGTGCCGGACGCGGCGTCGGTGGTCTTCTTGGCGATCGCCCGGAAGTCGTCCCAGGTCCAGTCGGGCTTCGGCGCCTCGACCCCGGCCTTGGCCAGCAGCTTCTTGTTGTAGAGGACCACCATGTTGTCGACCACCGCGGGGAAGCCGACGACCTTGCCCTCGACGGTGGCCGCCGCCCGCTCGCTGGACCAGAAGTCCGCCCAGCCGACGGCCGGGTCCTTCGTGTACTCCGTGAGGTCGGCCGTCTTCGGGTTCCTGGCGATGTTGGGCGCCCAGGAGCCGTACAGGTAGGCGATGTCGGGATAGGCGTCGGAGGTGAGGGCGGCGGTGAGCTTGGGCAGCATGCCGTCGGCGGTCGCGGCCCCTGGCTCGATGTTCACCTTGATCTCGGGGTGGCCCTGGTTGAACTGGGTCACCAGCTTCTCGATCGACTTGGCGGCGGCGTCCGTCTGGCCGTGCCAGATGGTGATCTGCACCGGCCCGGTTGCCTGTTCCTTGGCGGCCGAGCCGCAGCCGGTCGCGATCAGGGCGACGGCCGCCAGGGCGGCCAGGACGTTTCTGCTGTTTCCGGCGCGGCCGGCGCCGATGAAGACGATGCGTGCCATGGGGCTCTTTCCCTCCACAGAGCACGGCGGGCATGAGGCCCACTGCGTGCGGTGAGTATAGCCACCTATCCACGATACAGACTAGCATTCCGCTATGCGGAAAGCGCTGATAGGACGGCTTGCTCGACGTTGTATGCCTTTTATGCGGAATTCTCGATATCGAGACAAGATTGACAAGGTACGATTTTGCCCGATTTCCTTGTTGTCGGAATACCATTCCGCTATTCGGAATAGAAGGTGAGTGTATGGGCAACATGCGATCGCTCTTCACCCGGTCCGCTGTGGCTGCGGCCCTGGTCATCGCCCCGGTGATGGCCCTCGGCACCGCCGCGTCGGCCGACGCCTCAGCCACCGCCTCCGGGACCGCCGCCCGCGCGGCGGTCTGGCAGCCACCGCTGCAGAGCCGCTGGCAGTACCAGCTCCAGGGCAACTCCGCGTACCCCTCGACCGGCGGCGTCAACGTCGACATCTGCCAGGTCCCGCAGACCGGCGGCGCCTGCGTGAAGCCGACGGTGTTCGACATCGACCTCTACGCGGACGCCGACGTGGTGGGCAACAACTCCACGCTCAACACCGCCGCCGTCACCGCCATCCACGCGCGGGGCGCCAAGGCGATCTGCTACGTCGACGCCGGGTCGATCGAGGACTTCCGGCCCGACTACCAGACGTTCGTCGACTGGGACAACGCCCACGGCAACATCCTGCTGGGCAAGCCGTTCAGCGACGAGTTCCCGAACGAGCGCTGGGCCAACATCAACAACGAGCAGGGCCAGCGCGACTTCCTGCTGACGATGATGGCGGCCCGGGTCGACAAGTGCGTTCAGGCCGGGTTCGACGGCGTCGAGTTCGACGTGGTGAACGCCCACGAAGAGGGCAAGTCGGTCACCGGCTGGACGGTCTCCCCGGCCACCCAGCTCATCTTCAACCGGGCACTGGCCGCCATCGGCCATGCCAAGGGCCTGTCCGTGGCGCTGAAGAACGACCTCACCCAGGTGTCCGACCTGGTGGGCGACTTCGACTACGCGGTCAACGAGCAGTGCTTCGAGTTCGACGAGTGCGGGGAGCTGACCCCGTTCATCCAGGCGGGCAAGCCGGTGTTCCAGGTGGAGTACCTGACCTCGCCGTCCAGCTTCTGCGGCAAGGCGGCCACGCTCAACGTCAACGCCATCAAGAAGGCGACCGACTACTCCCTCAAGGATCTGCCCTACAAGCCCTGTAGGTAGCGCTAGGCGCGGTGGCCCTGCCGAGAGCGGGGCCACCGTTTCACACCACCGGGTTGGCCAGCGTGCCGATGCCCTCGACGCCCACCTCGACGGTGTCGCCGGGGTTGAGCGAGCGCCTCGGGTCCATGAACTCGCCGCAGCCCCACGGCGTACCGGTCAGCACGACGTCGCCCGGATCGAGGGTGAACGCGCGCGAGCAGTAGGCGAGCAGGTCGGCGATGCCGAAGAGCATCTCGGCGGTGCTGGAGTCCTGCACGGTCTCGCCGTTGACGGTCGTCCACAGCCGCAGCGACTGCGGGTCGTCGAGCTCGTCGGGCGTCACGATGGCCGGGCCCAGCGGGCAGAAGGTGTCCAGGCTCTTGCCGCGGGTCCACTGCCCGTCGGCGAACTGCAGGTCGCGGGCCGAGACGTCGTTGGCGACGGTGTAACCGGCCACGCCCGCCAGGGCCTCCCGCGGGCTCGCCTGGCGCAGCGGCGTCCCGATAACGGCGGCCAGCTCGACCTCCCAGTCCACCCGCTCGGTCAGGTCGCCGTCGATGACGATCGGCTCGCCGGGGCCGATCACGCTGGACGGGAACTTCGCGAACATCAGCGGTCGCGCCGGCTTGTCCATGCCGGCCTCGCGGATGTGGTCGAGGTAGTTGAGCCCGATCGCCACGATCTTGCCGGGCCGCACCGGCGCGTCGGGCACCGCGCCGGGCAGGGGCCGGGCCGCCGAACCGGAAAGCCGCCGCATCTCATCGGGCCCCTCGGCCAGTACCGCTCGCATCGAGGTGCCGGGTGGGACGTCGAGGGCGTACCAGAGCTCATCGCGCTGCACCGCGGCGAACCGGGTCTCACCGACCCGTGCCGTGCCGAGTCTCATGTCTACTCCAATTCCGCTATACAGAATGCGATTCCGCATCACCGAAAGGACATCAGCAACCCTGAGCACGTGTCAAGGGGGCTTTGGAACATTCCAGAGCCTCAGCTCGGGGGCGAATGATGTTCCGAATGGCAGAATGACCATGCGTATGGCGGAACCAGTGCTACCTTCGGAGCGGACTCGCGACAGAGGAGGACATCATGCGCGGACTGGCCGGGAAGCGGGTGCTGATCAGTGGTGGCAGCAGCGGCATCGGCGCCGCCACCGCCCGCAGATTCCTGGAGGAAGGCGCCCGGGTCGTGCTCGGCGGCCTCCGCGAAGCGGAGGTGGACCAGGCGGTGGCCGACCTCGCCCCGCTCGGCGAGGTGAGCGGGCTGGCGGGCGACGTCAGCTCGGCGGACGACGTCACCCGGCTGGTGGACGGCGCGATCGCGACGATGGGCGGGATCGACGTCCTGATCAACAACGCGGGCATCGCGTGGCGCGAGCCGTTCCTGGAGATCACGCCCGATCACTGGGACCGGATCGTCTCGGTGAACCTGCGGGGGATGTTCCTGGTCGCCCAGGCCGTGGCCAGGCACCTGGTGGAGCGCGGCTCCGGCGGGGTGATCCTCAACATGTCGTCCACGAACGGGCTCGGCGGAGAGGCCGATTACGCGCATTACAACGCGTCCAAGGGCGGCGTTCTTCTGCTTTCCAAGACAATGGCCGTGGAGCTCGGAAAACACGGGATCCGGGTCAATTCCCTTTGTCCTGGATATATCAAGACTCCATTGAATTCTGCGATCTCGTCCGGGCTGGCCGATGATTTCGTGTCGGCGTACGAACGCGACCACATCCCCCTCGGCAGGGCCGGTCTGGCCGAGGAGGTCGCGGCCGGATACGCCTTCCTGGCCTCGGATGACGCGTCCTTCATCCACGGCACCGAGCTGGTCATCGACGGCGGGCAACTCGCCATCATGTGAGGCATTTTCTCGGTAATCGCCGCCAATTTCGGTGCATGGACTTTCCCATGAATCCGCGATCTCATATTCCCGCTGGTATCACCGAGCAGGGAGAGGTCGATGCGGAGAATATTGGGAATTACCGTGGCTTTCGCGGTCACGATCGGCCTCGCCGCCGTGCCCGCAGCCACGGCGGCGAGTGCCCCACCACCACCGCCGGCCGTGGAGATCACCCGCTTCCTCGGCGAGCAGCGGCTGCCGCACAAGATGCCCTACGCCGGCACCACGGTAGGCGGCCTGTCCGGCCTCGACCGCGACCCACGCACCGGCACCTGGTACCTGATCTCCGACGACCGCGGCCGCTACGGCCCGGCCCGCTTCTACACCGGGCGTTTCGACATCGACCGTACGACCGGCGCCTTCACCGGGGTGCACCTCACCGCGGCCAACACCCTCCTGCGCCCCGACGGGAGCACCTACCCCCCGTACGGCAAGCCCGAGTCCGCCGACCCCGAGTCCATCCGCTACGACCCGTGGACCCGGCGGCTGCTGTGGGGCGACGAAGGCGACCGGCCGGACGCCGACCACCCGGACATCCCGCTGTCCGGCCTGTACGTCCACCGGGCCAACACCCAGGGGCGGCAGACCGACGACCTGCCGATGCCCGCCAACCTGCGCATGACCGGCACGGACCACGGACCCAGGCGTAACTTCGGCATCGAGGGCCTGGCCGTTACCCCGCGCGCGATCACGGCCATGACCGAGGGCCCGCGGTTCGAGGACGGGGAGCCGCCGACCGTCGAGCACGGCGCGGAGGCCCGCCTCACCGTGTGGGACCGTTTCGGCGGCTCGCCGCGCGCCCAGTACGTCTACCGCGTCGACCCGCTGCCCACCGCTCCCGTCCCGCCGACCGGGCACACCGACAGCGGGGTCTCGGAGATCCTCGCGATCGACGACCATCGGTTCCTGGCTCTGGAACGCTCCTGGCTCGAAGGCGTCGGCTACCGGGTGAAGCTGTACGAGATCGACCTGCGCGGTGCCACGAACGTGCTGGCCAGGGACAGCCTGTCGACCGGCGGGCCGTACCGCGCGGTGTCCAAGCACCTGGTCGCCGACCTCGACGAGGTCCGGACGCCGGTACAGAACCTGGAGAGCCTCGCCTGGGGACCGCGGTTGCGCACCGGCGAGTGCACGCTGGTGATCGGGTCCGACGACAACTTCGACGCCGAAGAGACGACGCAGTTCCTGGCCTTCGCCACCCGAACCTGCTGAACATACGCTTCGCAAAACGGCGAAGCATCCAGGGGTGCCTCGTCACCCCAACTAGCCTCGCCTTTCATGACGTACCACCCGCAACAGCCACACGCGCCCCGCCACCAGCAGCAGTTCAACGCCCCGTATCCCCAGCAGCAGCCCCCCGCCTTCACGCCACCTCCCGTGGTGATCGACGTCGGTACGGACGCCACGGTGAAGGCGCTGATCGGTGGCTCCGTGGCGGGGGTCATCGGGCTCTTCGCGATCGTGTCGGCGCTCACCGGCCAGGTGACGGGCGGCGGCGGGAGCACCGTCGTCGCCGGGCTGTTCGGGCTGCTCTTCCTGGCCATCGGCGCCCTGCCGATCATCACGTGGCGCAAGCTCAGCCGCCCCCGCAAGCTGGTCTTCGACGGCTACGGCGTCCGCTGGGACGATCCCCAGGGCAAGCCGTGGTCCGCGCCGTGGGCCGAGCTGGCGGGGGTGGGCATCTCGCGCACCCAGCAGCGCCGGGTCAAGCTCGCCGACTATGTGATGCGCAAGGTGATGGTCCGCCTGGACCTCTTCCCGGCCGACCCCGGGTTCCGCGCCCGCCACCCGGAGCTGGAGCACCTGTGGGAGTTCCACACGGTCAAGAACGGCTATCGGCTCCCGCTCGGCTCCAACCCCAAGTACATTCCGGTCATCGAGCAGGCGATGCGGCAGTATCGTCCCGCCGCCTACCTGGGCATCCGCGACGAGGGTTTCATGGTCGGCCTGGTCTAGAGATCGCCCCTCAGCGCGGGCGGGCGAGGCGAAGGGCGGCCAAGAGGAGGGAGAGCAGGCCGACCGCGGCGGTGACGGTGAGCTCCATGAGGATGGGCGAGTGACCGGCGGTGGGCTCCTGCGGCACGAGGTAGGGGGCGATGGTCCGCCGGAGCAGGTCGACCACGTAGGTGAGCGGGTTGGCCACCATGAGAGCGGTCAGCCAGCCGGGCAGGCCCCCCATCGGGAACAACGCGCCCGACAGGAACGTCATCGGGGTCAGCGTGAACCCCAATATCGCGTGGAAGGTCGGCGCCGGGGCGATGACCACGGCCAGCAGGGTGACGAACGCGGTCATGGCGAACGCGAGCAGCGCCATCTCGGCGACCAGCTCGATCATCAGCTTGGGCGCGTACGGGATGTGCGCCGGCCCCGCCAGGCCCAGGACGAGCACGCCCTGGAAGGTGGCGACCGTGGAGCCGCCCGCGCACCGACCGGCCAGCAGGCTCACCCGGTGGACGGGCGCGACCAGCGTCTCTCTGAGGAAACCGGCCTCGCGGTCGACCGCGATGGAGGCGCCGATGGCGATCGCGGGCGTCTGGACAGCCATCATCAGCACGCCGGGGAACAGGTAGGTGAGATAGCCGCCGTGGATCGGCAGCATGGCGGCGAACCCGGTGCCGAGGACCAGCAGGTAGACGACCGGCTGGGCCAGCGCTATGAGCAGGCGGGCGGGGTTGCGGACGGAGTGGAGCAGCTCCCGCCGCCACACCACATGGGCGGCCCGCGCCTCCCACAGGAGCCGGTGCAGGAGGCGCGACGAGGTGGTGAGGCAGGCGCTCACGGTCACGGCGACACCCCCGACCGCGCCGCGCCGTCCAAGGTCCGGCCGGTGTAGCGCAGGAACACCTCGTCCAGGCTGGGCCGGCGTACCTCGATCGAGTGCACGGGCACTCGCAGCACGGTGCACACCCAAGGGATGGCGGTGGCCGCGTCGGTCACCTGGACGTACAGGCCGTCCGGCCCCCACGCGCTGGCCAGGCCCAGGTAGTCGGACAGCGTGGCGGCCGCGGCCTGGTCGTCGCCGGTGCGCAGGTGGATGCGGTCCGTGCCGATCAGCCGCTTGAGCGCGGCCGGCGAGTCGTCGGCGACCACGCGGCCCCGGTCGACCATGGCGATGTGGTCGCAGTATTCGGCCTCCTCCAGGTAATGGGTGGTGAGGAACACGGTGATCGCCCGGCGATGGCGCAACTCGCGCAGGTGCTCCCAGATCTCCGCGCGGGCCTGCGGGTTCAGGCCCACCGTGGGCTCGTCGAGGAACAGCACCCCCGGCTCGTGCAGCAGCCCGCGGGCGATCTCCAGGAGGCGTCTCATGCTGTCGGACAGCGTGCGAACCAGCGAGTCGCCGAGGCCGGTCAGGCCCACGAGGTCCGCGGCCTCGGCCACCCGGCGGCGCGCGTCGTGCTTGCCCAGGCCGTACAGGGTGGCGTGGAAGGCGAGGTATTCGCGGACGGTCAGGTCCGTGTCGACGGTCGGCTCCTGGAAGACCAGCCCGATCCGGCGGCGTACCTCCTTCGGGTCGTCGCGTACGTCGATGCCCGCGACGAGCGCCCGGCCGCCGCTGGGGCGCAGCAGCGTGCACAGCATCGAGATCGTGGTGGACTTGCCCGCCCCGTTGGGTCCGAGGAAGCCGAACATCTCGCCGGCCTCGACGTTCAGGCTGATCCCGCACACCGCGCGCATGCCTTGGTAGGACTTGCGCAGCGAGCGGGTGTGGATCGTCCCCGGCCTCATGGCGCGGTGGTCGGGGCCGCGACGGTCATGATCGGCCGGTAGTAGCCGGCCGCGTAGGGCTCGCCGACCGGCTGCCCGTTCACCTGCACCCAGGCGTGCGCGCGGAACGGCTCGACGCGCACCCCCGCGCACCAGGTGGGCCAGGTGCCCCGCATCCGGCACAGGATGGCCGTCGCCAGCGAGCGCTGCAGGCAGGCGGGCCCGGCGCAGCGCGCGCTCACCGCCACCACGTCGTCCCTGGCGGCCAGGGCCTGCGCGGCCGTCGCGGCGACGGCGCCGCGCCGGATCACCTGCAGCACGCACCGGAGCCGGTATGGAGTGAGCGCGGTCAGCGCCCGGGCCGCGGCGACGGCCAGCAGCGTGGCGGGGGTCCGGACGAGCGGTGGCCAGGCGCGTTCCTCGGGGGTCATCGGGTGGCTCATGACATCACCAGTCCCGCTCGGCGCAGGGCCGCCAGCAGGCCGGCGACATCGCGGTCCGCCTGCTCGGCGGAGAGCCCCGGGTGGTCGCCGGTCAGCCTCTTGGCCACCTCGCCCGGAGCGGCGCCGCAGAGCAGGGCGCGCAGGACCAGCGTGGCGGTGGCGTTGAGCTGCCAGTAGCGGCCGGTGCGCTCGTCGAGCAGCACCATGCCGTCGATGGAGTGCGCGGCGGACACGTCGCCGCGCAGGCTGAAGGGCATCACGAATCTCCCGTGGTCATGGCCGGCATCCGAAGGGGGGTCAGTGAGCGCAGCCATATCTCGCAGGCCAGCGTCTGCGACAGGGGTCCCATGACGTGCGGCAGCGGGTGCACGTCGAGCAGGGCGGAACGCAGGACACCGGGGTCGATCAGACCGAGCCGGCCGAGCTCCGACGCGTCGAACAGCTCCAGCACGCCGTCACGATGGCGCCGCCATCCGGCATAGAAGTCGGCGCTGTATTCGCCCTTGGTCGAGCGTTCCAGCATCTCGTACGGCACGATGCCGGCCATCGACGCCGTCAGCAGCGGCTTGCAGCGGCCGAGACCGGCGCGCTGGTCCAGCCGCACCGACAGCGCGGCCTCGATCACGGCGTCATCCAGGTAGGGCGCGGCGTACGGGAGCCCCAGCCGGGAGGTGGCCTGGTCGATCTGACGCAGCCCGGCCCCGCCGGCGCGCGCGTGGAGCAGGGCCTGGTGCTGGGCGCGCCGCGGCGACAGCGGCGCCGGCTGCGCGGCGGCGATCCCGGCCAGCACGTCGCGGGCCGCGTTGACGGCGCCGGGGGTGGCCCAGGGCGGCATGCGCAGCGGTGGTCCCCATGCCATCGAGTGCGGGTCAGGGGCCGCGGGCGCGGTGCGCAGCTCGGCGGCGCAGCGGCCCAGCCAGGCCGAGTGGCCGGTGCGGTCGGCCATCGCCCGCAGCATCCGCCCCCAGGAGGTCCGCCAGCGGGCCCGGCGGGCGCGCAGGTGCGCGGGCGCGGTGAACGGGCGCTCTCTGACCAGGTCGTGGAGGTAGGGCGGAAGGGGCGAGAACAGCTCGTCGCCGCCGAGCCCCATCAGGTGCAGCCGGGAGCCGGCGGTGCCCAGCCGCCAGGCCAGGTCGGCCAGCCGCGCCGTGTCGCGGACCCAGCCCGACGGCTCCTCCATCGCCGGCTGGGACTTGGTCAGCCCGGCGAACCACAGCGGGAGCTCGTCGTTGCCGATGACGAGGTGCGTGGCCGTCGACAGGGCGGTGGCCGCGCGGAAGGCCCAGGCCGGGTCGTCGTTGCCCGGGTCGATGCCCTCGCAGTGCACGGTGATCAGGCTTGCCGGGCCGCGCGCGGCCAGGAAGCAGAGGCTGCTGGAGTCGAGTCCGCCGGACAGGTCGGCGCTGATCGTGCCGCCGTCCGCGGTGCAGGTGTCCACGGCGCCGATCAGCGCCTCGCGGAGGGCGGCCGCCCCCTCGGGCATGGGCAGGGTTGGTTCGGGGGGGTGCCACCAGGTGCGGACGCGGGTCGTGCCGTCGGGTTCGATCAGCAGTGTCCGGTCGGGGGGCAGGCAGGTGACGTCGCGCCACACGCCGAGGTCCTGCAGCGGGGCGACCACTCCGCTCGGCAGCAGCCGGGTGGCCAGCACCTGCTCGTTGATCCGCCCGCCGGTCGCCCACGCGAGCACGTCGGAGCGGCTGGCGGCCACCGTCACACCGCGTACGCGGGCGTGGAAGATCCGCCGCACGGCCGAGGCGGTGCCGCGTACCGCCGTCCGGCCGTCGATCGAGGCGGCCAGGTGGAAGCTGCCCGCCAGCCCGGCGACGACCTGCTCGATCCGCTCGACGTCGGATATCCGATCCAGCCGCAGGGCCAGGTCGGTGGCAGTGACCGGACAGCGCCCGATCACCGCCACCCGCGCCGCTCCCACGGCCGCCAGACGGATCTGTTGGCCGGGCCAGTCGCCGATCAACCACGGCCGCCCGGAGGCGTGCTCGATCACCTGACCGGCCCTGGGGAGCAGCACGCCTGCCGCGGCAAGACCTGCTTCACCGTCGGGGAGCACGGCGAACCACATCTCACCCAGCACTGTCGCTCCCGCCCGTCAGCCGGAGAACCACTGATGGGGCGGCCAGTCGATGACGAAGCCCGACGGGTGACCGCACGTGAGCTCGGCGAAGTCGCCGACCTCAACCAGGGCGGGCGGCTCGTACGCCGCTGGTGCGTGCATGACCCTTCTCCTTTCAGAGATGATGGCCGGACACGACCTGTCTACCTATCCGGCATCGCTACTGACAGTAGCTATTCGGTTACTAATAGCGATGACCATAGTCACGGTTTCTGTGCCGGTCCGCTACTGGTAGCAGCGGATTGGGGACGGGCACGCAGCGCATCTCCCCGCCGTCGGCGCCGAGCCAGCGCAGCAGCAGGTTGGCCTTGGCGGGCACGTGGGAGGCCGCCAGCAGGGCGCGGATCCGCACATGGTCGCCCGCGTACCCGGCCAGCAGGTCTCTGGCCCGCGCCCACAGCTCGCCGCCGAGGCCGGCGTGGCGCTCCTCGATCGCCCCAGCGATCTCCCACAGATTGTTGGTCACCAGGCAGGAGACCAGCCGCTCCCAGCCATAGGCGGCGCCGACGCCCGGGACGGCGGGGTGCCGGTCGGTGACCAGCTTGACGCCCTCGTGGTCGCGGAAGATCGCCTGCGCCGGGGTGCCGGCGGCGTCCACGCCGATGAGCACGTTCTGCAGGTGGCACTCCAGGACCACGCCGTGGTGCAGGTACGCGTGCAGGACCGGCGGTACGACGTGCTCGAGGTAGCGCTGCCACCAGGTGAGGGCGCGGTCCTCGTCGAGGCCGTCGAGCGGGTTGGCGGGGAAGCCCTCGCCGATCCCCGCCGCCAGCAGCGCCGTCAGGCCGGGCCGCAGGTGCGCTCCCAGGCCGTCGCGGACGATCACCGCCAGCGCCTCGCCGCCGTCGCCGAGGTCCACGGTGCGGTAACCCCGGTCGGACAGTACGGACGGTCTCGGCAGGTGCGCGGGCAGGTCGTCGAAGACCGCGCGCAGCAGGCCGTCGACGGCGGTCAGCCGGCGCAGGTCGCGGGACCAGAGGCGGCGGACGTCGTTGGTGATCCGGACGTCGAGGCTGAACTTGCAGAACAGGTCCGCGTCCGGCAGGTACACCGTGCGCAGCGATGAGGTCGGCACGGCCACGGTGGTGGTCTCGCCCAGGTACCGCAGCCGCCCGTCGCGCAGGGCGGGCGGGCCGCCGAGCAGCTCCAGTTGCCAGGGGTGGGCGGGCAGCAGGAGGCCGCCCTCGGGCGGCGGCGGGCCGAGCCCGTCCAGCGCGGTGGGGTCGCCCTCCTCCAGTACGGCCTCGGGCGGCACGCCGAGCAGGGCCAGCGGGAAGCGGGCGCGGGCCTCGGGCGCGTAAGGGAGCCAGGAGTCCGGGCCGAGCCCGCCCCGGGCCTTGGGCGCCGGGTGGTAGCGGTGCCCGGCGACCAGGGCCTGCTCGGACCGCAGGAACAGCTCGGTGGGCGAGGCCTGGGCGGTCGCGGTGGGCGGGAACGGTGCGGGGGTCGCCGCCGGCGTTCGGGTGGCCAGCAGGGTGGCGACGACGTCCCTGCTGTGGCGGATCTCGCCGGCGAGGGTGCCGTTGGAGACGCCGGTGTACGCCGTCAGCTCCTCGGCGGTCAGTGCCACCAGGAGGTCCAGGGACAGGGGGAGCCAGCCGCCGGCTGTGTACAGGGCGGGGTGCCCGGGGTAGCGTCCAGCGCGTACCCGCAGCAGGTGGCCGGTCGTCGGCAAGCGGTAGATCCGGTGGCCGTCGTCCTGGCCGCTCTCGGGCCTGGCCACTTCGCGGATCAGGCAGTTGAGGAGAGCCGTCACCGTGAGAGCGTCGGCGCGGTCGCCGTCCGGGCCGGACCGTAGGGTCGCCTGCGCCGCGTCCGGTCCCTCGGGATGGCGTGTCATCGCAGGCCCCCTCACCACTCGTATCGGCGACCATACACGGGGTAACTACCCGTTATGAGTATTGATTTGGAGGATCCCCCCCAAGGTCGGACAGAAGCGGAATTTGCCGCAGAGCTGGCGCGGATCCGGCCCGGGCTGGCCGCCGCCTACGCCGAGGCGCTGCCGGGGGCGCGATCCACCGTGCTCGGGCTGCTCTGGCGGGGGCTGCTGTACGAGCCGGTGCCCGGGCTGGCCGGTCGGGAGTCCGCGCTGGGGCGGATCCGGTTGTCCGACGGGCGGCTGCTCACCGGGCCTCGCCGGCTGCCCTACGACCTGGAGGTGGGCGAGGACTCGGGGGTGCTGCTGGACGGGCGGGCGTACACGCGGCCGGGCGAGCTGGTGGCGGCGCTCGGCCTGCCCGGGGCGGTGCGCTTCGGCGCCGACCTGGAGCGCAGTGTCGCCTCGCTGGCCCTCGCCCGCGCCGGAGCGGGGACGGGAGCGGGGGCGGGAGCGGGGGCGGGGCCGGATGAGCGGTCGCTGGAGTGGTTCGAGCAGAGTGTGGTGGACGGGCATCCGTACCATCCGTGCTGCCGTAACCGGCCCGGCGTGTCGGTGGCGGAGCAGTTGGCGTACATGCCCGAGCACCGGCCCGTGGTCGATCTGGACCTGATAGCGGTGCCGGTGTCGCGGTGCGTGGTCGTCGGGGTGTGGCCCGACTGGCTGCGCGACATCGACCGGCTGCTGCTGCCCGCCCACCCGTGGCAGAGCCGGCATGTGCTGCGGGAGCTCGGGCTGCGGCCGTTGGTGGCGGGTGGGATCCCGGCCCGGCCGCTGATCTGCGTACGCACGCTCGCGCCCGTCGGCGGCGGGCCGCATCTCAAGACGGCGTTCTCCACGCGGATGACGTCCAACGTGCGCGACATCTCGCCGGGCTCGATACGGGACAGCGCGCCGCTCTCGGCCATGCTGGTGGACCTGGCGCGGCGGCTGGACGGGGGGCTGCGGATCACCCGCAACCTGGCCGCGGCCTGCGCGGTGGTGAACGGCGAGCCGAGCGCCGACCTGGCGGTCCTGGTGCGCGAGTCGCCGTCGGAGTACGCGGGCGCCGGCGAGACCGTGCTCCCCGTGGCGGCCCTCATCGTCCGGCCCCCGAACGGTGGTCCGCCCCTGATCGGCGCTCTGCCGACCGCCGGGCTGGAGTGGTTGGCGGAGTTCGCCCGGCTGGCATGGGGAGCGGGGCTGCGGCTGCTGGCGTACGGCGTGACGCTGGAGGCGCACGGGCAGAACCTGCTGGTCGTCCTGGACCGCCGCGGCCGCCCGCTGCGCCTGGTCTACCGGGACCTGGCCGACATCCGGGTCAGCCCCGCGCGCCTGCGCCGCAACGGCCTGACGCCGCCACCGCTGAGCCCGCGGCTCATCACCGACGATCCGGACGAACTGCACGCCAAGCTGTTCGGCTCGCTGGTCGGCACCACGTTCAGCAGCCTCGTCTCCGCCCTCGGCCAGGGCGACCGGGAAGTGGAGGCGCGGCTGTGGGCGGCAGTGAGGGCGGCGGCCGTCCAGGTGTTCGACGACCTGCCCGCCACCGCCGACATCCGCGCCGACCGGGCGGCGCTGTTCGGGGCGGAGCTCCCCGTCAAGGCGCACACGCTGATGCAGCTCGACGGCGGCCCCGGGGGCGACCGCTGGGCCCGGTTCCCCAACCCGCTGTCACGGACCTGACCAAGCGCTACAAACCCTTCAGACGTCGAACACCACCGGCACCCTGGTCCCCGTACGGGCCGACTCCAGGGCGGCCGTCACCATGGCCAGGCTCCGGATGTTGTCGTGGCACTCGCCCTGCGGCGCCCGCCCGGTGCGCAGCCCGGTCAGGAACTCCTCCAGCCCCTCCGCCAGCCCGCTGAACCGGGCCCGCCCCGGGTATCGGTCCGGCTCGGGCGGGTGCCGGCGTGCCTTGTGCCCCTTGACCGTCTCCACCGTCGGCCGGCCCTCGCCGTCCCAGCGTGCCGTGCCGTGCGCTCCGGCGGCTCGCCAGCTTCCGGTCCAGGACGTCGCCTGGCCGGGCGCGGACCAGCTCCCCGTGAACGTGTAGCGCAGCCCGCCGGTCATCTCGAAGATCGCCGTGGCGGAGCAGGCGCCGGAATACCAGGTCCACGGCGACTGGAACGACTCGCAGTAGGCACTGACCGGATCGGCCCCCGACACCGCGCGGGCCGCGTCGAACAGGTGGATCGCCATGTCCTGTAACAGGGGGTGCTCCAGCGCGGAAAGGAACGGCGGCCCCTCGTACGGCATGAAGAACTCCGAGGTCAGCAGCCCGAGCGGCCCGAGCTCGGCCACCGTCCGGCGGAAGGCCACCAGGTTCGGCTGGAAGCGGCGGTTCTGGTTGACCGCGAACAGCCGCCGCGCCCGGTCCGCCGCGCTCACCATGGTGCGCGCCTCGTCCAGTGTGATCGACATCGGCTTCTCGCTGAGCACCGACACCCCGCGCTCCAGGGCGGTGACGGTGACCTCGCGATGAGCCTCGGGGACGGTGCAGTTGACGATGAAGTCGGGCTCCTCGCCGTCGAGCACGGCGGTGAGCGAGGCGCTGACGGGCAGCCCGTCCAGGCCGAGGGTCGCGGCGGCGGCGCGGGCGCGCTCCTCGGCCACGTCCACCCAGCCCACCAGCTCGGTGCCGGGATGGGCCAGCAGCTCCGGCGCCCACTGGCCGCCGATGAACCCGGCGCCGACCACCACGGCCCGCAGCGGACGGTCCTCGTCGAGGGTGATGAAGGTCATGCGGCTCCTACCAGGTGATGGGGGTGTGCGCGTTCCGCAGGGGCTCGCCGACGCCGGACGCGGGGGCGGCCCACAGCACCGCGTTGGCCAGCACGCGCCGTACGTCGGGGTGGTGGTAGACCGGATGCCCCTGGTCGCCGGGGCTGAAGTAGAAGATCCGGCCCAGGCCACGGCGGTAGCAGCAGCCGCTGCGGAACACCTCGCCGCCGCTGAAGTTGCTGACGAAGACCAGCTCGTCGGGGTCGGGGATGCCGAACGGCTCGCCGTACGTCTCCTGCTCGCCGATGACCAGCGGGCGCGGCACGCCCTCGGCGATGGGGTGGCTGGGGGCGACCGTCCAGACCAGCTCGCGCTCGGCCGCGTCGCGCCAGGTGAGCGAACAGGTGGTGCCCATCAGCTTGCGGAAGATCTTCGAGTAGTGGCCCGAGTGCAGCACCAGCAGGCCCATCCCGGCGAGCACGCGCTGATGCACCCGCTCCACGACCTCGTCGGACACCTCCTCATGGGCCATGTGCCCCCACCAGGTGAGCACGTCGGTCTCGGCGAGGTCCTTCTCCGACAGCCCGTGCTCGGGGTCCTCCAGGATCGCGGTGCGCACCCGTACGCGGTCGCCGAGCCGCTCGGTCAGGCCGGCGGCGATCGCGCCGTGGATGCCGTCCGGGTAGCGCAGGCGTACGTCCTCCTCGCGTGGCTCGTGGTAGTTCTCGCTCCAGACCGTGACCTTGACCGGCATCCGCTTGCCTCCCCGAGGGGCCGTGTGGCCCTCTGATGTCGTCGACCCGTTGTCGCACCTGGTTCTCGCCGCTCTCGCGGTCGTTGAAGCCGGCATGGGCGGCTCGAACGACGAGCCCAGGCCAACGGGCTGACCTGGACTGCTCTTTGTGGCCTTTTTGGTGAATTAGAGGTCTATTTAAGACGACGTGGCCATGGCCGCGCGCGCCGCCGCCGGCCCGCTGAGGCCGGGCGACGGTCAGGAGGGTTGCCCGTGCCAGTCGATGCCGTGCCTGCGCAGCCACTCGACGTCGCGCTCCTGGATCTCCGGGTTGACCTTCCCGGTGGGCATGCGGGCGCCGCCTCTGCCGCCGAAGTGGGTGGCGAGCTCATCGCCGACGTCGAGGACGACCTTCTCGTAGTCGGGCTGCCAGCGCATCAGCGTTCGCCTGCCGCATTCGGGGCACAGCCATTCTTCGGTCCCTGAGTCGGAGACCCCGACCATGACCATCTCGTGCGTCGCAGTCACCGCGCACTCCTTGTCTTCACCGAGCGTTTACCCGGTGATTCGTCCGGTATTCGAGGTCCACCGGACATAAGTTCGTGGCGATTTCCGGGAGTGAATCCAGGTAGCTCCGTTGGCCGTAAAACACGGCCACTTCCGGCCTGTGGCGCGGGCGTCGTCGCTGACGGCATTTCCCCGATGATGAGCGGAAAGCCGAATGTTGCCCAGGAGTGCCTATGTCCACGATTGAGACTCCGGAATCCCCGCAACGCCTCGACGAGCCGCCGGTCATCGCCGAGCCGGCCCGCCGCCGGTGGCTGACCGCGGGGGCCGGCTCGGCCGTCGTGCTCGTCGCCCTGGCCGCGGCCGGGTACGGCATCTTCCAGACCGTCTCGGCCAAGCCCGCCGAGCCGTACGGCGGGACGCCGCCCTGGTCCGTCCCCGACGACCCGGCCCCCGGGATGAAGGCCGCCGGTCTCACCGCCGGGCCGATGGGCACGGCCGAGCACTACCACGCCCACTTGAGCGTCTTCGTCGACGGCAAGGCGGTGGAGGTCCCGGCCAACATCGGGATCGACGGGGAGGACATGACCCCCGTACACACCCATGACGCCCGTGGGGTGATCCACGTCGAGTCGCGCGCCAAGGGTGAGACCTACACCCTCGGCCAGATCTTCGAGCAATGGGGCGTCACCCTCTCGCCGAACCAGCTCGGCGCGCTGCGGACCGGCAACGGCAAGGTCCTCAC
This sequence comes from Nonomuraea sp. NEAU-A123, assembly GCF_018603905.1. Lineage (GTDB taxonomy): Bacteria > Actinomycetota > Actinomycetes > Streptosporangiales > Streptosporangiaceae > Nonomuraea. The sequence continues at coordinate 52,679 of NZ_JAHFZZ010000032.1, read as the reverse complement.
GACCCAGGTCGACGGCAAGCCGTTCACCGGCGACCCGGCGTCCATCGTGATCAAGGCGCACGAGCAGATCTCACTCGTGTACGGCGTGCCGGACCCGTCCTTCACCCCGCCGAGCAGCTTCTCGTTCAAGCCGGAGGAGTAGTCAGGCCGATCGCTGCGTCAGCCGGTAGCGCGACGGCGGGATCCCGTAGCGGTCGACGAACGCCTGCCGCAACGTCTCGGCCGTGCCGAAGCCGCAGCGGGCGGCCACGCCGGCCATGGGCAGGGAGGTCGAGGCCAGCAGGTGGGCGGCCGCCTCCGTGCGGGCCTGCCGGACGTACCGGCCGGGGGTCAGTCCCAAACTCTTGAGGAACAGCCGGGTCAGGTGCCGCTCGCTCACGCCGGCGCCGGCCGCCAGTGTGGCGGTGGCCAGGTCGGCGTCCAGATGGCCGGTGACGTAGTCGGCCACCTGCCTGACCAGCCTGTCGGTGTACGGCGGCGCGACGGTGAAGATGCTCATCTGCGCCTGGTTGCCGGGCCGTTGCAGGTAGGTCACCAGGCTGCGGGCGACCTTCCTGGCGAGCTCGGCGCCGCTGTCCTCCTCGATGAAGGCCAGCATGAGGTCGAGGGCGCTGGTGACACCGGCCGCCGTGCGGACGTGCCCGTCGCGGATGAAGATGGGGCCGGGATCGAACGTGACCGCGGGGTACCGGACGGAGAGGTCGTAGGCCCACTCCCAGTGCGTGGTCACGCGCCGGCCGTCCAGCAGGCCCGCCGCGGCCAGGACGCCGGCTCCCGTGCACACCGACGAGACGCGGCGGCTCTCGCGCGCGAGGCGGCGGACGTGCGCCAGGATCAGCCGGTTCTCCGCCGCGTCCAGGTGGCCGATGCCGCCGGTGACGATGATCGTGTCGAGCGGCCCGGTGACGCGTTCGAGGACCTCCTGGCCCTGCACGACCAGGCCGGTGCCGCAGGTGATGGGGTTGCCGCCGGGCGTGGCCAGCCGGACTTCGTAGAGGGGGAGGCCGGCGTGGTCGTTCGCCGTCTCCAGAGTGCTGGTGACGCAGGCGATGTCGAGCAGTGACGCCGCCTCATAGCCGATGACGACCATCCGCCGTACGGTCATGGCCAGACCCTATGGGGGACGGACCAGGATCCCAAGATTTCAGACCTACTGATTTCCCTCCTTTGCCGGTGGATGCGGAGAACCGGCACAGTTGCCGCATGACGCAGAGATCATGGGGCCGATTCGCCGGGCACTACGTGGAAATGGTCATCGCGATGTTCGTCGGGATGTTCGCGCTCGGCTTCCTGCTGGACGCCGTCGGGGTCAGTCCGTCGTACGAGCGGGATCCCGAGCTCGCCTACCTGGTCATGGCCTTCGACATGTCCGTCGGCATGGCCGTCTGGATGCGCTTCCGCGGGCACGGGTGGGCCGGCACGCTGGAGATGTGCGCCGCCATGTTCGTCCCCGTCCTGCCGCTGTTCCCGCTGCTCTGGATGGGGGTCATCGACGGGATGGGGCTGATGATGGCCGCGCACGTGGCGATGTTCCCGCTCATGCTGCTGGCGATGCTGCGGCGGCGCGACGAGTACACCCACGCCCACGCTCACTGAACCGGCTGGCGCTCTGAGCAAGCGTTTGGTTTGATCACGGTATGGACGACCGTGAGATCGCCGACCGCCTCCAGATCGCCGACGTGCTGGCCCGGTACGCCCGCGCCGTCGACTCGGGCGACTGGGACCTGCTCGACGAGGTGTTCACCCCTGACGCGGTGATCGACTACACCGCGGCGGGCGGCATCCGCGGCACGCGTGCCGAGATCAAGACCTGGCTCGCCGACGTCCTGTCCGGCTGGCCCGGCCGGCTGCACCTGATCGGCGCCATCAGGATCGTCTTCGAGAGCGGCGAAGCCCGCGTGAGCGCGGCGTTCGCCGACACCCTCGCTCCCTCGCGCGAGCTGGTCTCCGCCGACAGCAAGGGGCTGATCCAGGGTGGTGGCTGGTACCACCACCGGATGGTGCGCACCGCCGACGGCTGGGGGAGCCGCGAACTCGTAGAGGAGCAGTCCTGGCGCACCATCCGCTGAAACGGGCCCGGCGCCGCGCGGACGCGGCGCCGGATGAGATGTCAGCCGTTGTCGGTACTGGTGACCACGGAAGGCCCGTAGCCGCCCACGAACCAGACGTTCCCCGGCTGGAGTGAGGTCGAGCTCACCAGGTTGTCCGCACCGGCCGGCTTGGCGACGTTGTCCCAGTTCGTGCCGTTGGAGTGGAAGAGCAGGCTGTCGGAGCCGCTGCCCGTGACCCAGAGGTCGGTGGCCGAGACGGCGGTCATGGTGGAGATGGCCCCCTGGCTGAGCTTCGTCGCGACCGTCCACGCGGTGCCGTCCCAGTGCAGGACGGAGCCGCCGAACGAGACCGCCCAGGCGTTGGCCGGCGACACGGCGGCGACGTCGACCAGGTAGTCGGAGCCGATGTCGGGGGTCGCGACCGCGGACCAGGCCGAGCCGGTCCAGTGCAGGATGTAGGGCAGGTTGGTGCCGCTGTAGCCGGGGCGCTTGGGGCCGCGCTGGCCGCCCACGATCCAGACGTCACCGGACGACGTGCCCGACACCGCGTTCACCCGGAGCCGGAAGTCGATGACGGGCGGGTTCGGTGATGCCACCCGCGACCAGGCCGAGCCGTTCCAGTGCAGGGCGAGCGTGCCACCCGTGCCGGTGCCCACGGCCCAGGCGTCGGTCGGGGACAGCATGGTGACGTCGTTGACGGCCTCGCCCCGCAGGTCGGCCGGCACCGTCATCCGGCTCCAGGAGCTGCCGTTCCAGTGCACGGCCAGGGGTATGGGGCCGCCGGGCACTCCTGGTGATGGAGCCGGATAGTCGTTGCCGACGGCGATCACGTCACTCGCGGTGGCCGCGTCCACCGCGGTCAGAGCGCAGCAGCTTCCGGCCGGTGACGACACCTCTGACCAGGCGGATCCGTTCCAGTGGTCGATCACCGCGCCGTCGTTGGTGGAGCCGACGGCCCAGACGTCGTTCGCCGTGACCGCGGTCACGCCCTTGAGCGTGGCGGCGGAGGTGCCGTTGAGGAGCGGAAGCTCGATGACGTTCCAGGTGGCGGCGCCGGCCGTACCGGTGAAGGCGAGGAGCGTCAGCGCCATACCCGCCACGGCAGTACCACGGACGAATTTACTCGATCGCATGGAGAACTCCCTTTCGTCGGGGAATACGCATCCACCGCCACAACGGATTGCCGACATGGCCGGTTCACTGAGGTAATGGCAGGTATTTGTGGCGTTATAAAACGCCGTGAACAATCGCCTTTTCGGCGCCGCTCAATGCGTGTTGATCAGCACGGCGCCGGTGCTGCCGCGGGGGGTCAGCCTGGCCGCCTGGTCCTCGAACGGCGGCACGGTCTCGCCCGCGATCAGGGCCAGCAGTCGCTGGGCGGCGTGCGCGCCGTACGCCGGGATGTCCCGGGTGAGCGCGGTGAGCGGCGGGCGGACGACCTGGGACAGCGGGGAGTCGTCCCAGGCGACGATCGACAGGTCGCGTGGCACGTCGAGCCGCATCTCCTGGGCGACGGACAGGCCCGCCACCGCCATGATGTCGTTGTCGTAGACGATCGCGGTGGGCCGGTCCGCCGAGCTGAGCAGCCGCCTGGTCGCCCTGGCGCCCTCCTCGCCGGTGTAGTCGGTGTGCATGGTCACGTGCTCGGCCGCGCCCGCGCACGACTCCGCGAACGCCTGGTCGCGCACGGCCGTGTGGACCAGCTTGGACAGTCCGGCGACCCGGGCGATGCGGCGGTGCCCGAGCGCGATGAGATAGGCGATGGTCTCGCGGATCGCCTCGCCGTCGTCGGACCAGACCGCGGGCAGCGAGCCCGATGCGGCGGGGTGGCCGATCACCACGACCGGCATGCCCAGCCGCTCCATGGCGGGCACCCGGGTATCGGAGTAACGCAGGTCGACGAGGAAGGCGCCGTCCGTGCGGCGCTCGCCCCACCAGCGCCGGTACACCTCTATCTCCTGCTGGTGGTCGGTGACGACCTGGAGCATCAGGGCGTACGAGCGGTCCGCGAGCACGCCCTCGATGCCGCTGATGAGCTCCATGAAGAACGGCTCGACGCCCAGGAAGCGCGCGGGACGGCACAGCGCGAGCCCCACCGTGTGGGCCCTGGCGCCGTTCAGCGCGCGGGCGGCGCTGTTGGGCTGCCAGCCGATCTCCTCGGCGATGGCGACGATCCGCGCGCGCGTCGCCTCCGACACCCCCGGCTGCCCGTTGAGCGCGTAGGAGACCGCCACCTTGGAGACTCCCGCACGGCTGGCGATGTCGGCGATCGTCGGTCGCTTCACGAGACCCCCCTGTGAACCGGTTATCTGACCACACTCTAGGACACCCACACCGTATGACCAGCAGCGATTTCCTGAGGCAGGATCTGCGGTCAGAACGACTTATCCGGTTCAGGAAAAGTTGTCATCCGGCAGAGGCATAGCGGGACAGGCCGCCCGGCGTCTGAGGAGTGATATCAACCCCTTTGGAGGTGGTCGTGGACCCCGCGGACGAGCAAGGCTTCCGCGAGTTCGTCTCTGCGCGCTCTCCCGCCCTGATGCGGCTCGGCTTCCTGCTCACCGGTGGTGACCAGCACGGGGCCGAGGACTTGGTGCAGAGCGCGCTGGCGAAGCTGGCGGTGAAATGGCAGCGGGTCGACACGCCCGAGGCGTACGCCAGGCAGATCATGTACCGCCAGCAGGTGAGCTGGTGGCGCGCGACCGGCCGGCGTGGCGAGGTCGTCCAGGCGACCCCGCCGGACCTGCCGGGAGCGGACCGCACGCACCAGAGCGAGCTGCGCATGGTGCTGCGCGGGGCTCTGGCCAAGCTCACCGCGAAGCAGCGCACGGTGCTCGTGCTGCGCTACTTCGAGGACCTGCCCGACCACGAGGTCGCCCGCGAGCTCGGCTGCTCGGTCGGCACGGTCAGAAGCACCACGCACCGATCGCTCGCCCGGCTCCGGCTGATCGCCCCCGAGCTGGCCGTGGAACTGGAGGCCGCGACATGACCCGACTGCTTCGCGACACCCTGGAGGAGTGGGCCTCGGAGGCCCGGGTCCCGCACGACCTGGCGGACCGGGCGCTACGGAGGCGCGCCTGGCTGCCTATCGGTGCGACAGTGCTGGCCGCCGGGCTGGCGGTGGCCGTCGCGGTGTTCGCCATCGGCCTGCAGGGCGAGAACACGACGGTACGGCCCGCGACAGGGGTGAGCGTCCCGGTCAGGCCGACGGCGACCTCGACCGAGTTGCAGGCCGACCCCGACAACGCGCCCCCGAAGAAGCTGGTGGCGGCTGGGAACGTCGCCGTCTCCGCGTACTGGACCACCAAGGTCGAGAAGCTGCCCGACAAGTGGGAACGATACCGTCGGACCTGGTCGCTCTACGATCCGCGCACCGGCGGCTACGAGCAGACCTCGTGGGCGTGGGCCGACGTGGCGCCGGGACTCCAGCTCGCCGCGGTGGTCGAGGGTGACCTGATCGGCAAGCGGGTGGGCATCCTCGACATGAACACCCGGCAGGTGCTCGACTGGATCGATCTGGAGCACGCCGTCGGGTCGGTCGTCTGGTCGCCCGACGGAACCAAGGTCCTGGCCACCGCCTATTCCGAGTTTCCGGATCGGCGCCAGGCGATGGGGAAGGACTCCTTTCAGGTGTTCCCCAGCCCGCGGATCGGCTACTACGTCATCGACGTCGCCACGGGCGAGGCCGACTACCACGCGCTCGGGCCGATGAGCATGGACGGGTCTCCAGGCAACTCGAACGCGCGCCAGGATCTCGGCTGGAGTCTGGACGGGTCGCTGCTCTGGCAGCCCAGCAACACCAGGCCGGACAAGGTCTTCATCGACTTCGACGGCAAGCAGGTGGAGGCGCCGGCCGGTGACCAGTACGTCTACTACACCGGCAGGTCGAAGGTCTCGCCCAACGGTAAGCTGGTTCTCGGCCGCGACGGCCTGCCGACCAAGATCACCGATCAGTCCGGAGCCGTCGTCGGCAAGCAGAAGGTGCTCCAGCTCCTCGCCTGGGCCGACGACGACAACGTGGTCGCGCTCGGTTGCGCGGGGGAGTGCGGGAATGAGTTCGACAACGGCCTGGTGCTGGTCAGCGTCGACGGCTCCCGGATGACTCAGCTCACCGCCAACCGTGACCGGAACAACGGCGAATGGAGCTGGGTCCTCACGCCCAGGAACTGACGCGAGGCAGCCGGTCAGGACGTCGTGAAATCCTCGACGTTCTCCTTGGTCGCGACCCTGACCGGCACGGCCACGGTCTTGTCGATCTCCTCACCCTTGGCGGCCTTGACCGCGGCGGTCACCGCCTGCTGGCCGATCATCGCGGGCTGCTGGGCGACGGTGGCGTTCAGCGTGCCCGCCTGGACCGCCTTCAGGCCGTCAGGGGTGCCGTCGAAGCCGACGACCTTGACCTCCGTGCCGGCCTTGGCGCCCAGGGCCTTGATCGCGCCCAGGGCCATCTCGTCGTTCTCGGCGAACACGCCGTTGATGCCGGGGTGCGACTGGAGCAGGTTCGTCATGACGTCGAGGCCCTTGGTCCGGTCGAAGTCGGCCGGCTGCTGGGCCACGACCTGGATGTTCGGGAACGCCTTGACCCCCTCGGTGAAGCCCTGCCCCCGGTCGCGCGCGGCGGACGTGCCCGCCACGCCCTGCAGCACGACGACCTGGCCCTTCTCGGCGAGCTGCTTGGCCAGTTCCTGGGCCGCCAGCTTGCCGCCGGTCACGTTGTCGGAGGCCACGGTCTCCGTCACCTCGGCGCCGTTGACGCCGCGGTCGGCCGCGATGATCGGGATGTTGGCCCGCTGCGCCGCCTTGACCGCCGGTGCCGCCGCGTCGGAGTCGACCGGGTTCAGGATGATCGCCTTCATGGCCTGGCTGGCGAAGTTCTGGACCTGGTTCACCTGCTGGGAGGCGTCGTTCTGGGCGTCGGTGACGGTGAGCGTGGCGCCGAGCTTCTGGGCCTCGGCCTGCGCGCCGTCCCGGAGCTGGACGAAGTACGGGTTGTTCAGCGTCGAAACGGACATGCCGATCTTGATCTCGCCCGCCGCCGGCTTGGCGGAGGAGCTGTTGGAGCCCGACTGGCCGGACGAGCCGCAGGCGGTGAGGCCGAGTGCGAGAGCGGTGCCGACTATGACGATGGCAGGAATCCGCATGATCTATCCCCTTCCTATTACATTCCCCTGCGCCGCAGCGTGTCGACGAGGACCGCGAGCGCGATGACCACGCCGATCACGACCTGCTGCCAGAACGCCGAGACGGAGAGCAGGTTCAGGCCGTTGCGCAGCACGGCCAGGATGAGCGCGCCGACGAAGGTGCCGAGCGCCCGGCCCTTGCCGCCGGACAGGCTGGCGCCGCCGATGACCACGGCCGCGATGGCGTCCAGTTCGTAGCCGGCCGCGGCCTGCGGCTGGGCCGAGGCCAGGCGGCTGGCCAGCACGATGCCGGCAACCGCGGCGAACCCGCCGGACAGCGCGTACGTGATGAGCTTCTGCCGGCTGACCTTGATGCCCGACAGCCGGGCGGCCTCCTCGTTGCCGCCGATGGCGTACATCGCGCGGCCCGCGTAGGTCCTGTTCAGGATCACGGCCGCGATGCCGCCCATGACCACCATCACGACGACGGGGACCGGCAGGTAGGTGCCGATGGTGTCGCCCAGGTGGGAGACGGCGTCCGGCATCGCGATGGGGCTGCCCTGGGAGATGACGAGGGCCAGGCCGCGGGCGATGCCGAGCATGGCCAGCGTGGCGATGAACGGCGGCAGCTTGCCGTACGCGATGAGAGCCGCGTTGACCAGGCCGCACGCGACGCCGACCGCCAGGGAGACCACGGTGGCCAGCGGCCAGGGCAGGCCCGCGACGCTGGCCGTCCACGCCAGGACGATCGCGGAGAGCGCGGCGACGGAGCCGACCGACAGGTCGATGCCGCCGGTGACGATGACGAAGGTCGAGCCGAAGGCGAGGATCGCGGTGACGGCCGCCTGGACGCCCACGTTGAGCAGGTTCGTCACGCTCAGGAAGTCGGACGACAGCAGCGACAGCGCCACGACCAGCACGACGAGCGCCGCGAGCGCGCCGTTCTCGGCCAGCCAGGACCGCCGGAGGAACACGCTACTGGACACGGGGACCCTCCACCTCGGTGACCGCCAGCGCCATCACGCCGTCCTGCGTGGCCTCGGCCGCGGACAGCTCGCCGACCAGCCGCCCGCGCGCCATGACCAGGATCCGGTCGCTCATCCCGAGCACCTCGGGCAGGTCGCTGGAGATCATGAGCACCGCGTGCCCCGACGCGGTGAGCGCGTTGATCAGCTGGTAGATCTCGACCTTCGCGCCCACGTCGATGCCGCGGGTCGGCTCGTCGAGTATCAGGACCCCCGCGTCGGCCTCCAGCCACTTGCCGATGACGACCTTCTGCTGGTTGCCGCCGGAGAGCGTGCGGACCTCCTGGCCCAGGCCGGTCATCCGGATGCCGAGCTGTTCCGCGACCTCCGCGGCGGCCTGGTGCTGGCCCTTGCGGTCGACGAACCCGGCGCGGGTGGCCTCGCGCAGGGTGACCAGCCCGAGGTTCTCGGCGATGTCCGCGCCCAGGACCAGACCCTGGCCCTTGCGGTCCTCCGGGACCAGTCCGAGGCCGGCCTCCATGGCCGCGTGCACGTCCCCCGGCGTCGGTCGCCGGCCGCGTACGGTGACCTCGCCGGTGTCGTACCGGTCGGCGCCGAAGATCGCCCTGGCCACCTCGGTACGGCCGGCGCCCACCAGCCCGGCAACGCCGACCACCTCGCCGGCGCGCACCTCGAAGGAGACGTCCTCGAACACGCCCTTGCGGCCCAGCCCGGTGACCTTGAGCAGCGGCTCGCCCGCCTGGCCGCGCTCGCGCGGGAACTGCTGGTCGATCGGGCGGCCCACCATGAGACGGACCAGTTCGTCCTGCGGGGTGTCGGCGGGCACCTCGGCGACGGACCGGCCGTCGCGCAGCACGGTCACGCGGTCGCCGATCGCCGCGATCTCTTCGAGGTGGTGGGTGATGAAGATGATCGCCACGCCCTGCTCGCGGAGTCGGCGGACGATCGAGAACAGCTTCTCGACCTCGCCGGTGGTGAGCACCGCCGTCGGCTCGTCCATGATCAGGACGCGGGCCTGGAGGCCGAGCGCCTTGGCGATCTCCACCATCTGCATGCGCGCGATGCCCAGCCGGCTGACGGGCGTACGCGGATCGACGTCCACGCCGACCCGCGCCAGCAGCTCCACGGCGCGCTCGTGCATCCGCTTGGTGTCGACGAAGCCGAACCTGCGCGGCGGCCGGCCCAGCGACAGGTTCTCGGCCACGCTGAGCTCGGGTACGAGGTTGAACTCCTGGTAGATGGTGGCGATGCCGAGCCGTTGGGCGTCGCCGGCCGTGCGGATGTGCACGGGGTGGCCGTCGAGCAGCACGCGGCCCTCGTCGGGGTGGTAGGCGCCGGAGAGCATCTTGATCAGCGTGCTCTTGCCGGCGCCGTTCTCCCCCAGCAGGACGTGCACCTCACCGGAGCGCACGGTCAGGTCGACGCCATCGAGCGCCAGCACACCCGGGAAGCGTTTGCGCAGGCCCTCGGCCCTGAGAAGCTCCACCCTCCGATCGTGTCCGCCATCGTGCGTGCGGACACTGAACGTGCAGGTAGAAACGGCAGGCCTTTACCAGGAAAGTACCAGTCTGACGGGAACCGCCCCGGTCATCAGCCGCGAGTCACGGTGATCACGTCGCTGTAGGCGGAGTCGGAGTCGCCCGTGCCGTTGAACACCACCTTGTGCGTGGCGCCCGCGCCGGTGAGCGCCGAGGCCGGCACCGACCAGCGGTAGAGCCCGCCGGACGTGGACAGCAGTGGGCTGACGCCGGACACCACGGTCCAGCTGAACGCGGTCTGGTCGCCGGTCTTCTTGTACAGGATGCCGTCCTCGATCATGAACTCCGCGCCGATCGTCTGTACCGACCAGCCGGTCAGGTAATTGGCGTCGGTGTCGATGAAGACGTGGTGGAAGGAGAACGGCAGGTTGAACTGCGCCGTGTAGGTGGCGGTGGCCGAGTCGAGCGTCGTCGCTGGGTCGGTGATCGGCGGCGGGTTCGGGGTGGTGACGCTGACCTGGCCGGACGCCGCCGAGGAGCGGTCCGTGGTGTCGCGGGCCTTTACGGTGAACGCGTACGTGCCGCCGCCGCTCAGTCCGCTGATCTGGGCGGCCGTGACGGTGCCGGGCAGCGACTGCACCCGCACGCCGTTCTGGAAGACGTCGTAATAGGCGATCCCGTCCCCGGAGTCGGCGTCGGTGGAGGCCGCCCAGGCCAGCTTGACGCTGGTGGGGCCGAGGTCGGAGGTGGTGGGCGTGCCGGGGGTGGTGGGCGCGGTCGCGCTCGTGGCCGCGGTGGTCACTGAGCGCGCCGTGCTCGCGGCCGAGACGTGGCCCGCCTTGTCCCTGGCCCGCACGGTGAAGGTGTAGGCGGTGGACGGGGACAGGCCGCCCACGTCGAAGGTGGTCGCCGACGGAGTGGAGTTGGCCACGTTGCCGATCTTCGTGGTGCCCTGGTAGACGTCGTAGCCCACCACTCCCGGGTAGGCGGCCGAGGTCCAGCTCAGGCGCAGGCCGGTGGCCTTCACCAGGCTCGCGGTCGGCTGTGCGGGGGTCGCCGGGGTGGCGCCGCCGCTGCCTTTCGCCGCCGCGAGCTGCGCCGACATGTACGACGTGCTGGGCAGGACGTCCCACGGGTTGGCCATCACGTCATTGGTGACGTAGATGTACCCGGCGTTGTTGGCCTTGGACTTGGCGACGGCGGCGGCCACGGCGGTGGCGTCGGGCGCGTCGTAGACCAGGTGCCAGATCCGCTTGGGGTCGTAGGCGGCCTCCCACGCGGCCTGCTGGCGCTCCGCCGGCGGGTTGAGGTAGGTGGCGTAGTCGCCCTCGAAGGTGACGAGGATGTCGGCCGAGTCCGCGTAGCACGCGGCGGGCGCGATGCCCGGGTTGTGGATGGTGATCGCGCCGGGGTGGTACTTCTTCACGTACGCGCTCGACTCGCGGTACAGGTTCACCCAGGTCTCGCTGCCCGTCGTGGGGCCGCAGTCCTTCTGCGCCTGGTCGAAGAAGATGCCGTCGATGTTGCTGCCGTAGAACTCGTACCATCTGCCGATGTCGGTCTGGATCTGGGCGCGCCAGTCGGCGGCGGCGGTCGAGCCGAGCCGCGTCTTCAGCCCGGTGGTGCCGAAGTAGCCGGTGTCCACGTAGCCGATGACCTTGACGCCGGCGCTGTGCGTGGTGGCCAGCACGCTCGCGTAGTCGTCGTTCTTCCTGTTGGTGGGGCCGTTGAGCACGTTGGCCACCGCGATGGAGGGCTTGCTGGAGGCGGTGGTGAGCTGGTTCCAGTAGGCCAGCGAGTCGCCGCCGGGGTAGAAGTACGTGGGGATCGCGATCTCCTGGTCGAGAGTCGCGTCCGCGGCCTGCGCGGGGGTGGCGGTGAGGAGGAGGGCGAGCAGGGTGGTGGCGCCGAGTAACTTACGCATGAATCCCTTCCGGTTATTGGAACAGTGCGTTGACGCCGGTGTTCGCGGTTGACAGCGCGGACTTGGCGTCGGTGGTGCCGAGGAGGACGGAGGAGATCGCGGTGTTCATGAGCTCGTTGATCTTGTCAGCGTTGTCCGTGACGGGCAGCAGGAACGTGCCGTCGGCCGCCTTGGCCTCGTCCACGAACGCCGTCACGTCACGCCCGGCCGCCTCGTGCGCGGCCAGCGCCTTGTCGGAGGAGGTGGTGATGGCGGGCAGCACCTCGGTGGTGGCGGCGACCAGGTCCTGGCACTCGGCCGAGCCCACGAACTTGACCCACTGCCACGCCTCCTCCTTGTGCTTGGTCCCGGCGTAGATCGCGTCGGAGACGCCGTTGATCGGCGTCTTGCGGCCCTGCGGGCCCGCCGGCAGGGGCGCCGCGGCCAGGGGAAGCGTCTTGCTGTCGAGGTACGCCTTGGCCATCCACGATCCGGAGACGACCATCGCGGCCTTGCCCGACTGCAGCAGCGCGTCGCCGCCCAGCGCCGACTGCTTGTCGTACGGAGGGGCGTACCCCTTCTTGCTCAGCCCGGCGAACCAGGAGACGGTCTCGGCCAGCTTCGGGTCGTCGTAGAAGTACTTGCTGCCGAACGGGTTCTTGTCCAGGTACTTGAACCCGTTGCTCACCGCGAACCCGGCCCACGAGGTCTGGCCCAGAGCGGGGGCGCTGTAGTCGGGGGCGAAGCCGTACACCGCCACGTGCTCCTTGTCGAAGCCCGGGTCGGTGCCCTTACGGCCCTTGTCGTCGACGGTGAGGGCGGCGATGGCCTTTTCGAAGGTGCCGCCGTCCTGTGGGTTCCAGGTCCAGTTCGCGAAGCCGGCCGGGTCGAGCCCGGCCTTCTTGACCTGGTCCTTGTTGTAGAAGACGCCGATGGTGTCCCAGTCCAGCGGCAGGCCGTACCGCTTGCCGTCGCGTACCCAGATGTCGACGAGGCCCTTCTGGTACTGGCCGAGGTCGACCTTGTCGCGGGTGGCCAGCTCGCTGATGTCGAGGAGCTGGTTGTTCTTGGCGAACTGCGGATAGTAGGCGACCGAGTCGCGGAAGACGTCGGGCGCGGTGCCGGAGACGACCTGGGTGGTGAGGTTCTGCCAGTACTGCTCCCAGGCGACGGAGCTCATCTTGATGGAGATGGTGGGATTCTTCTTGGTGAAGGCGTCGGCGCACTGCTTGTAGGCGGGCACCTGGTTGTCGGCCCACATCACGTAGTTGAGCGTGATGGGTCCGGCCTTGGTGTCGCCGCCGCCGCAGGCCGCGGTGAGGGCGAGGAGTCCGACGGCTGCTGTCACGAAATATCTGGACATGGGGGTGTGTCCTTACTTGATGCCGGTGAACTGGAGCGAGTTGGCCAGCCGCTTGCCGAAGACCAGCAGGAGCAGCAGTACGGGGATGACGGACAGGGTCGAGCCGGCCATCAGGCCCGTCCAGTCGGGGCGGGCGTTCGGCGACTGCTGCAGGAACACGCCCAGCGCGACCGTGAGCACCCGGCTGTCCTCCTCCTGGCCCACCAGGAGCGGCCAGAGGTAGTCCTTCCAGGTCCAGACACCGTTGATCAGGGCGATGGTGATGAGCGGTCCCTTGGACATGGGCAGCGCGACGCGCCAGAAGACGCTCCACAGCCCGGCTCCGTCGATGACGGCCGCCTCCTCGACCTCGCGCGGCAGGGAGAGGAAGAACTGCCGCAGGAAGAAGACGGTGAAGGGCGTCATGAGCAGGATCGGGGCGACGAGCCCGGCGAAGGTGTTGAGCAGGCCGAGGTTGCGGACCAGGGCGAAGTTCGGCAGCAGCGTGAAGATCGGCGGGATCATCAGCGCCGAGACGAACACCGCGAACACCATCTCCCGGCCGCGGAAGCGCAGCCGGGCCAGCGCGTACCCGGCCATCGCGCACGACAGCGTCTGCACCACCACCACGACCGCCGTGTAGACGATCGAGTTACGCAGGTACAGCACGAAGTCCAGGGACGCCCCCGAGCCGCCCGCCGCCTGTGCTTCGGTGATCGTGGACAGGCCGAGCACCCGCTTGAAGTTCGCCCAGGTGAAGTGCTCGGGGATGAGCGAGAAGTTGTCGGAGAACAGGTGGCTGGCATCGGTGAGGGCGGTACGCACCATCCAGTAGAACGGGAAGACGGTCACCAGGACGGCGAGCCCCATCACCGTCCACGCCGCGATCCTGCCTGCGCGCATGGCTGGGCTCCTAACCGAGGTCCGAGTTCGACGCGCGCATCAGGCGCATCTGGAGATAGGTGAGCGCGCCCATGATCAGCACCAGGGTGAGCGCCATCGCCGCCGCGTAGCCCATGCGGAAGTGGGTGAACGCCTCCTGGTAGATGTAGTAGTAGATGACCTTGGTGGCGTTGATCGGGCCGCCCTTGGTGGTGACCGCGATGGTGTCGAAGATCTGGAAGCAGCCGATCACCGAGACCACCAGCACCAGGGCCAGCACCGGGCGGAGCAGGGGGAGCGTGATGCGGAAGAAGGTCCGGACCTCTCCGGCGCCGTCCATCGCCGCGGCCTCGTACACCTGCTCGGGGATCTGCAGCATGCCCGCGTACAGCAGCAGCGCCACGTAGCCGACGGAGGCCCACGTGGTCACCGCGGCGATGCTCGGCATGGCCTCGCCCGGCGAGTTGAAGAAGCCGTGGGTGGGCAGGCCCATTGCGTCGAGCAACTGGTTGACGAAGCCGAGGTTGGCGTCGAGCAGCCACAGCCAGAGCAGGGCGGTGGCCACGTTCGGCACCAGCCAGGGCAGCAGCAGCGTCGCCCTGAGCACCACCGACTTGGTCAGCCGGTGCATGAGCGCGGCCACCAGCAGCGCCAGCGAGAGCTGACCGGCCAGGTTCAGGACCGTGTTGTAGCCGGTGAGCAGCAGCGACCGCCAGAACAGCGGGTCACCGGCCAGCTCGGCGTAGTTGCCCAGGCCGACGAACTCGGGCTCCGACAGCAGGTTCCAGTCGGTGAACGACAGCCACACGCCCCGCACGCTGGGGTAGATGTAGAACGCGGCGAAGCCGAGCAGCGTCGGGGCCAGGAACAGCAGGGCCGCCCAGCCCTGCCCGCCTTCGGCGTTGTGCCTGCGCACGGTCTTGAACAGCGGCTTGGCCTGCGTGACGGCGCTCATGCCAGCCTCGGTACGAGCCGGAGCGCGTTCCCGGTGTAGACCTGCTCCAGCACGTCTCGCGGCAGGTCGAGACCGGAGATCGTCCAGCGGCCCATCAGCGGCGGGTCGTCCGAGGAGTGGGCGAACGCCTCGTCGTCGGTCTCCATGAACCGGAAGTGGGTCCGGTAGACCTCCCGGTCCGGCGGGATCTCGTCGGTGCCGAACAGCACCCGGTCCGGGTGGCGCAGCATCAGCGCCCGCGTCGCCCTGGGCTGGCGGCCCAGCTCGGCGATGCGGGCGGCGATGTCGATGTGGAAGTTCGGGTACGTGTCGAGCATCCGGCTCGCGAAGCCCAGGTTCTCCGGCCAGCAGCCCGCGTGCACGCCGATGACCGTGGTGGCCGGATGCTTGGCGATCATCGCCTCCATCGCGTCCATCAGCCGCTCGAACGGCGGGAACTCCGGCCCGGAGAAGTTCCAGTCCGGGCGGGCGGCCAGTAGTTCGAGCCGCTCGTTGCGTTCGTCGGCGGGCTCGAAGAAGGCCACCGGGTCGGCGGTGTGCAGCGCGATGGGGATGCCCGCCTCGCCGACGGCCGCCCACAGCGGGTCCAGCCGCGGGTCGTCGAGCATCACCAGCTCGCCGCGGTCGTCGCGGACCCGCAGGCCGACGTCCTTCCAGACCTTCAGCCCGGCCGCGCCCTCGGCCACCGAGCGGCGTAACTGCGCGGCCAGCCGCTCGCCGAAGCCCGGTTGGGTGGTCTGCGCCCAGTCGACGTGGCAGAAGGTGGCGAACCTGCCGGGGTGGGCCGCGTCGTAGCGCTCGATGTTCTCGGCCAGCTCGGCGCCCCAGCGGCCGTCGAGGTTGACCATGCCGCGCAGGTTGAGCTCGTCCATCAGGTCGATCAGCGCCGGGACGTCCTTGACCATCCAGCCGCCGTCGTCGCTGAGCCACCGGCCCAGGTGGATGTGGGCGTCCACGACGGGCACGGCGGCGCGGTCGACCTGGTGGACCGCGACCCGGAGTTGGGACACCGGCCGGTATCGGGACAACGGCGGGTCGGCTGGGCACATGGGCTACTCCTCGATCAGTTGCGGATGCCCGCGGGCAGCAGGTCGCCGTGCGCCGCGATCAGCTCGTCCACCAGCTCGCGGACCTGGCGGACCGGCAGCGTGGCGGCGGTGTTCGGGTCGAGCAGCGCGGCCTGGTAGACGTGGTCGCGCCGGCCTTCCAGCGCCGCCTTCACGGTCAGCTCGCTGACGTTCAGCATCGTCCGGTTGAGCGCGGCGACCTGGGCGGGCAGCTCGCCGATCCGCATCGGCTGCACGCCGGCGCGGTCGACGTAGCAGGGCACCTCCACGCAGGCGTCCTGCGGCAGGTTGGAGATCAGGCCGCCGTTGCGTACGTTGCCGTGGATCATCCGGCCGGTGCCGGTCTCCATGGAGTGGATGGCCAGCGACGCCAGCTCCTCGCCGCGCTCGATCGGGACGCCGGTCCCGGCCGCCAGCGAGCGCTTGTACGACTCGTACTCGTCGAAGCCCTCCGCCAGCCACTCCAGGTAGACGCCGACCGGGATGCGATAGCGCTCGACCTCTTCCTCGTGGGGCAGGAACCAGGGCAGGTACTCGGATCCATGCTCGCTCGACTCAGTCGGGAAGTAGCCGAAATTTCGGTATACCTCCACGCGGACGCGGCGGGCCAGCTCGGGATCCTTTTCGATCAGCGCGTCGAGCCGCGGGTACAGGTTCTCCCCGCCGTGCTCGAAGCGCAGCACGAACGCCTGATGGTTCACCCCCGCCGTGAGGAACGAGATCTCCTCCTCCGGCACCCCGACCATGCCCGCCAGCGTCCGCTGGGTGTCGCGCGCCGCGTGGCAGACGCCCACCACGTTGCGGAACGGCGTGCCCGCGTAGACCGCCCACGGGATCATCGACATCGGGTTGGTGTAGTTGAACAGGGTGGCGTCCGGTGCCAGCTCGGCCAGGTCGTTGCCGATGCCGACCATCACCGGGATCGTGCGCAGGGCACGGAAGATGCCGCCGATGCCGAGGGTGTCGGCGATGGTCTGGCGGACGCCGTACCGGGCGGGGATCGCGAAGTCACGCTCGACGGCGGCCAGGCCGCCGACGGCGATCTCGTTGATCACGTAGTCGGCGCCGTCGAGCGCGGCCCGGCGGTCGGCGTGCGCCTCGATCCTCGCGCCGACACCCAGCTCACCGACCATCCAGGTGGCCATGGCCTCGGCGGTGGACAGCCGGGCCTCGTCGATGTCGTGCAGCACGATCGTGGAGGCGGACAGCTCGGGGAAGGTGAGGAGGTCGGACAGCAGGTTCTTGGCGAACGTGATGCTGCCGGCGCCTACCAGGACGATGCGGGCCATGGGTTTCTACCTCGATTCCGGGGTGAGCTTTAGGGGAGTGAGCAGGGCCTTGATGGGGAGGGCTTGGCCGTGCATGAGCTGGGTGAAGATGTCGGCGCCTTCGTCGAGGGGGTAGGACGCGACCCAGGTCAGGTCCCATCCGCTGACCAGGTCGATGGCGGCGGCGAAGTCGGTGCCCGTGTAGGCGAAGGAGCCGAGGACGCGCTTCTCGGTGCGTACGAGGTCGGCGGCGTCGAAGGCGGCGGCGGGGTCGGCCAGGCCCAGCCACACCGTCACCCCGCCGGGGCGTAGGTGGGCCACGGACTGCTCCCGGGTGGCCGGCGCGCCGACGGCGTCGAAGATGACGTCGTACTCGCCGGTCAGCTCGGGGCCGGTGGTGGTGGCGCCGAGCCGGGCGGCGGCGGCCAGCCGCTCGGGTGAGCGGTCGGCGACGTGGATGGACGCGGCCTTGCCGGTGTGGGCGGTGTGCAGGCAGGTGAGCCCGATGGTGCCGGCGCCGATGATGGCGACGCGGGCTCCGGCGGGATGGCCGGCCAGGCGCCAGGCGTGCACCGCGTTGGCCAGCGGTTCGATGATGGCGGCGGCGGTGGGGTCGATGCCGCCGGGCAGCGGGATGACCGAGGCGGTGGGGACGGCGACGCGTTCGGCGTAGCCGCCGGGTCGGTGGATGCCGATGATCTGCCGGTTCCGGCAGATGTTGGGCTGTCCCTGGGCGCACAGGTCGCAGGCGCCGCAGGACAGGATCGGGTTGATGACGACGGGTTGCCCGTCGTCCGTGTGGCCGGTGAACTCGTGCCCCATGATCAGCGGCGGTGTCCGGAAGCCGGGTCTCTTGACCCCGTGCAGCTCGCTGCCGCAGATGCCGGAGGCGGCTACGTGGACGAGCACCTCGCCGGCGCCGACCTCGGGCTCGGGCGCCTCACGCAGCTCCACCACGCCCGGACCGGTGAACACCAGGGCCTTCACGCGAGCCCACCGATGGTCGAATGCTGGCGGTTCATAGAGCTCCTGTCTTGATCGCATTCCGTATTGCAGAACGTCATTCCGAATCAGCGATAGCAGATCATTGCCGGCAAGGGGATGTCAAGTGGCCAGAGGGGCCGAGAGTGGCTTTTCGCCTGTTTTATGGTATTCCGAATAATGGAACATCTCACCACAAAGCAGAATCCAGCCCTGCGGCTGAAACTTTCATAGATATACCGATACTTTCAGCGGTCAAGCTGCTGAAACGGCCCCGAGCTCGAGCGGGTATTGACCCTAAAGCTGCTGCTCAATAACGTCCCGAGGGATCGAAACTTTCGGGATCGGAGGTTGGGCGCCTGTGTTTCTCTTCAGATCTCTCACCGCGGTGGCGGCGCTGCTCGCCGTGTTCCTGCTGCCGACCACTCCGGCGGACGCGTCGGCGCCGCTGCGCGTGCACGCCGCCAGCCGCGGCAAGTTCATCGGCGCCGCGCTGGCCACCACCCCGCTGGCGAACGAGAGCCAGTACCGCACCATCGCGGCCACCGAGTTCAGCCAGGTCACCGCGGAGAACGCGATGAAGTGGGACTCGACGGAGCCGAGCCAGGGCCAGTTCAACTTCTCCGGAGCCGACCAGATCGTCACCTTCGCCACCCAGAACAACCAGCAGGTCCACGGGCACACGCTCGTCTGGCACAGCCAGACGCCCGGCTGGGTGCAGAGCCTCGGCGCGACCGCGATGCGCTCGGCCATGCAGAACCACATCAGCCAGGTCGTCGGCCACTACGCGAACAACGCGACCGTGACCTCCTGGGACGTGGTGAACGAGGTCTTCGACGACAACGGCAACATGCGTACCTCGTTCTGGTACAACACGCTCGGCCAGAGCTACATCGCCGACGCCTTCCGCGCGGCCCGCGCCGCCGACTCCAACGCCCGGCTGTGCATCAACGACTACAACGTCGAGGGGATCAACGCCAAGAGCACCGCGATGTACAACCTGGTGTCGTCGCTGCGCCAGCAGGGCGTGCCGGTCGACTGCGTGGGCTTCCAGGGCCACCTCGCGATCCAGTACGGCTTCCCGAGCCAGGTCCAGCAGAACATGCAGCGCTTCGCCGACCTCGGCGTCCAGGTCAGGGTCACCGAGCTGGACGTCCGGATGATCATGCCCCGCGACGCCACCAAGGACGCCACGCAGGCCACCTACTACCGCGACGTGGTCAACGCCTGCCTCGCGGTCACCGCGTGCGCCGGGATCACGATCTGGGGCTTCACCGACAAGTACTCCTGGGTGCCCGACACCTTCTCCGGCCAGGGCGCCGCGCTGATCTATGACGCCTCCTACCAGCAGAAGCCCGCGTACACCGCCGTACACGACGCGCTGGCGGGCGGCACCAGCACCGACACCACGCCGCCGACCACGCCCGGCACCCCGGCCGCGTCGAACGTCACCGCGAACTCCGTCACCCTGACCTGGACGGCGTCCACCGACTCCGGCGGCAGCGGCCTGGCCGGCTACAACGTCTACCGCGAGCAGGGCACCACCGATCCGCAGCTCGGGCAGAGCACCACCGCCTCCATCACGCTGACCGGGCTGAGCGCCGCCACCCAGTACCAGGTGTACGTACGAGCGCGCGACGGCGCGGGCAACCTGTCCGGGAACTCCGCCCTGGCCACCTTCACCACCACCTCCGGAGGGAGCGGCGGCGGGCCGTGCACGGCGACCGGCACCGTGCAGACCCAGTGGGCCGGCGGCTACGTGGTGCAGCCGGTGACGGTCACCAACACCGGCTCCTCGGCGATCAACGGCTGGACGGTCACCTTCACCCTGCCCGCCGGACACACGCTGAGCGGGTCCTGGAACGCCACGCTGACCAGCAGCGGCCAGAGCATCACCGCGAAGAGCCTGGGCTACAACGGCAACCTCGCCCCGGCCGCCAGCACCACCTTCGGCTTCCAGGTCAGCCGCCCGGCAGGCGACACCGCGACGCCGTCCGGCTACACCTGCGCGTCTCCCTGACCGCCTCGATCAGTGACGGGGGAGCGGCCCATGAGGTGCCGCGCCCCCGTTCGCGCCGTCCAGACTCCGGTCAGTGATCCACACCTCGGCGACCTGCCTGTTAGCGTTATCGCGGAGGTGGTGATCCGGATGGCTGGGGGATCGGACGGCAAGGCGCGCACCAGGCCCGCCGTGCTCGGCGACGTGGCCGCGCTGGCGGGCGTCTCGGCGATGACGGTCTCGCGGGTGCTCAACGCGCCCGACCGGGTCCGCGCCGAGACCCGGGAGCGCGTGCTGGCCGCCGTGCGCGAGCTCGACTACTGGCCCAACTCGGCTGCTCGGCAGCTGGTCACGGGCCGTTCGGGCGTGCTCGGCGTGGTCAGCATCGACACCACCCTGTACGGCCCGGCCTCCACCCTCTACTGCATAGAGCAGGCGGCCCGGCTGGCCGGCTACACCGTGAGCATCGCCAGCCTGAGCCTGCTCAACCGCAAGTCGATCGAGGAGGGCGTACACCGCCTCCGCACCCAGTCCGTCGACGGCGTGGTCATCGTCGCGCCCCACGAGTCGGCGGTCGACGGCCTGCGTTACCTGCCGCCCGATCTGCCGGTGGTGGCCGTCGACGCGGGCAAGGACGTCCCGGTGCCGGTGGTCATGGTCGACCAGCGGGCGGGCGCCGCGCGGGCGACCCGCCACCTGCTGAGCCTCGGCCACGAGACGGTCTGGCACGTGAGCGGGCCGGTCGACTGGATCGACGCCAGCGGCCGGATCGAGGGCTGGCGGGGGGCGCTGGAGGCCGAGGACCGGCCGGTGCCCGAGCTGTTACGCGGTGACTGGAGTCCCCGGTCGGGTTACCTGCACGGCCGGCGGCTGGCCGCCGACCCGTCGGTCACGGCCGTCTTCGTGGGCAACGACCAGATGGCGCTGGGCGTCCTGCGGGCGATGCGCGAGGCCGGGCGCCGGGTGCCGGAGGAGGTGAGCGTGATCGGCTTCGACGACATTCCGGAGGCCGCCTACTACTGGCCCCCGCTGACCACGGTCCGGCAGGACTTCCGCGAGGTCGGCAGGAGCGCTTTCCACCTGCTCCTCGACCGGATGGCGGGCGCGGGGAAAGAGACCCAGCGTCTGGTGGAGCCCGAGCTCGTGGTCAGGGAGAGCACGGGCCCCAGCCATACGAGGTGATCAGCCGAGGCGGATCATGTTCCAGGACACAGGAGGCAGCAGCACGCGGAGCGGATCGTGCTGGACGTCCGGGTTCGGCCGGGGTGCGACGGTGTCCGGCGCCTCGGCCGTGTTGCGGGCGTAGACGTCGGGGCCCGCCAGCGTGGTGGCCTCGATGATGCGGGCGCCGCCCAGCGACCGTGCGTCGATCTCCAGCGACAACGGCTCGTCGGTCGAGCGGTTGACGGCGAAGATCACGGTCTCGTCGCCGGAGTGCGTGGCGACGGCGTGCAGCAGCGGCACCTCCCCGAACTCCTTGGTGTCGTGGCTCGGCGAGGTCGCCTCGACGCGGAGCACGTCGCCGGCGGCGTACCGGGACGCCTGCGCGAAGGGGTGGAAGGTGGTCTGCTTCCACGCGGACCCGCCGGGCGACGTCATGATCGGCGCGATCACGTTGACCAACTGGGCCAGCGAGGCGGAGGTCACCCGGTCGCTGTTGCGCAGGAGGGTGATCAGCAGGCCGCCGAAGGCCACCGCGTCGGCCAGGTGGTAGTGGTCCTCCAGCAGCGGCGGCGCGACCGGCCAGTCGCGCGGCGGCTCGGCGGCCTGGTAGCGGGACAGGTACCAGACGTTCCACTCGTCGAACGAGAGGTTGATCTTCTTGCGCGACTTAAGCCGGGCCCCGACGTGGTCGGCGGTGGCCACGACCGAGGAGATGAAGTACTCCATGTCGGTCGAGGAGGCCAGGAAGCTGGCGAGATCGCCGTCCTTCTCCTCGTAGTAGGCGTGGCAGGAGACATAGTCGACCACGTCATAGGTCTCCTCGAGCACCGTGGCCTCCCACGCGCCGAAGGTCGGCATCGACGAGCCCGAGCTGCCGCAGGCGACCAGCTCCAGCTCGCCGTCCATCGTGCGCATGGCGCGGGCGGTCTCGGCGGCCAGCCGGCCGTACTCGCGGGCGGTCTTGTGGCCGGTCTGCCACGGGCCGTCCATCTCGTTGCCCAGGCACCACATCCGGATGCCGTGCGGCTCCTTGGCGCCGTTGGCGATCCGCAGGTCCGACAGCGCGGTGCCGGACGGGTGGTTGCAGTATTCGAGCAGGTCCAAGGCCTCGGCGATGCCACGGGTGCCGAGGTTGAGCGCCATCATCGGCTCCACCCCGGCCTTGCGGCACCAGCGGACGAACTCATCCACCCCGACCTCGTTGGTCTCGGTGCTGTGCCAGGCCAGGTCCAGCCGCCGGGGCCGCTCGGCGACCGGCCCGATGCCGTCCTCCCAGCGGTAACCGGACACGAAGTTGCCGCCCGGGTAGCGGACCGTGGACACGCCCAGTTCGCGGGTCAGGTCGAGGACGTCGCGGCGGAAGCCGTCCGCGTCGGCGGTCGGGTGGCCCGGCTCGTAGATGCCGGTATAGACGCAACGGCCCAGGTGTTCCACGAACGTGCCGAAGGTACGGCGGCGTACCGGGGCTACGCGGAAGGCGGGGTCGATGGTGAGATGCGCTTCGTGCACTGTGCAGACTCCTCGAAAGTGATTCCTCGATTGTTAGCGCTCCCATAGGTCGGGTCAAGTGGTCTTGACAGCTCTGGTGTTACCGCAAACACTCGGGTAACCCGAAAAGAGGCCGCTCATGGAAGGTCCTTCACCCGTCTCCCGCCGCCATCTTCTCGGCGGCGCCCTCGCCCTTCTCGGTGCCGGCGCGGCCGGCTGCGCGATCCCCATCGGCCTGGGCTCGGCCCAGCGCCGGGTCCGCTACTGGCACTTCCTCGGCGCCAGTGACGGCATCATCATGAACCGGATGGTCGGCGCGTTCGCCAAGGCCAATCCCGACATCTTCGTCGAGGAGAACGTGCTCGCGTGGGGCGAGCCGTACTACACGAAGATCGCGATGGCCGGAGCGGGCGGGCGCTCGCCCGACCTGGCCACCTTCCACCTGGCCCGCCTGTCCGGGATCGGCGCCGGTCGGATACTCGACCCGATCAACCTCGACCTGCTCGCCGAGAACGGCCTGCGGGCCGCCGACTTCAGCCCGCCCATCTGGGAGCGCGCCCACATCGACGGCGAGCTGTACGCCGTGCCGTTCGACGCCCATCCCATGGTCCAGTACTACAACACCGACATCTCCCGAAAGGCCGGCCTGCTCGGCGCCGACGGCAAGCTGAAGCCGACCACCGGGACCGACGAGCTGCTGGCCATGCTGCGCACGGCCAAGGACACGCTCGGCGGCAAGCCGCCGCTGGTCTTCGACGCGCTCGGCCTCGGCACCGTGGGCCCGTGGCGGGTGTGGGAGTCGCTGTACGCGCAGAGCGGCGGCACGCTGGTGTCGGACGACGGCGCCCGGGTCGCCCTCGACGACGCCAAGGCGCTCGACGCGCTGCGGTTCATGCAACTGCTCGGCAAGGAAGGGCTGTGCAGCCCGCGCACCGACTACGGCGCGTCCGTGGCCGCCTTCACCAACGGCGAGGCGGCCTTCCTGTGGAACGGCGACTGGGAGACCACCGGGTTGAAGGAACGCAAGACGCCGTTCAGCATGGCCCGCTTCCCCAGCGTCTTCGGCAGCGGCGCGGCCCAGGCCGACTGCCACTCGTTCGTGCTGCCGCACCAGCGCAGCCGGGATCCGGAGACCGAGGCGGCGACCTACCGGTTCATCGCCTACCTGGTCAAGCACAGTGCCGACTGGGCGGTGGCTGGGCACGTGCCCGCCTACCTGCCCGCGCTGGAGGAGCCTTCCTACCTCGCGCTGCAGCCGCAGTCGGAGTACCGCTCGGTGATTACCGAGGTCGCCCTGGATCCGAAGGTGTGGTTCGCCGGGTCCGCGTCGCGGTTGTGGATCGAGTTCGGCGGCGCGTTCTCGCCGGTCATCAGCGGGTCGCGGACGCCCGAGCAGGGCTTGGACACCGCCAAGCAGGCGCTCAACCGACTCATGTCAGCCCCCAACCCCTTCCCTGCCAAGGAGGGATGATGACCGCCACCGTCGCCGCCCCCGCCGCCACCGCTCCGGTCTCCCAGATCCAGGTACGGCGCCGCTGGACCCAGCACGGGCTGCTGTTCGTCGCGCCCTTCCTGCTGATCTATGTCGTCTTCCTGGTGTGGCCGACCGTGCTCGGCTTCCGCATGAGCCTGTCGAGCGTCAACATCGCCGGCGGCAACAACGAGCTCGTCGGGTTCGCCAACTACGCCGAGGCGTTCAGCGATCCCAGGATGTGGCACTCGCTGTGGAACACGCTGGTGTTCACCGTGCTGAGCACGATCCCGCTGGTGCTGCTCGGCCTGGCCTTCGCCCTGCTGGTGCACAACCTGCGCTTCCTGCAGTGGCTGTGGCGGCTGTCGTTCTTCGGGCCGTTCCTGCTGCCGTCGGCCGTCATCGCGGTGCTCTGGCTGCAGATGATCTACCCGCCCGACTACGGCCTGCTCAACGGCACGCTGGGCACCCATGTCCTCTGGCTGGGCGACCCGGACGTGGCGATGTGGTCGATGGTGCTGACCACCGTCTGGTGGACGGTCGGCTTCAACTTCCTGCTCTACCTCGCCGCCTTGCAGTCGATCCCCCAGCACCTGTACGACGCCGCCGCGATCGACGGGGCGACGGCCTGGACCAAGCTGCGCTCGATCACGCTGCCGCTGCTCGGCCGGACGACCGGGCTCATCGTGGTGCTGCAGCTCCTGGCGTCGCTGAAGGTCTTCGACCAGATCTACCTGATGACGAACGGCGGCCCCGAGGAGGCCACCCGGCCGATCATCGAGTACGCCTACGAGGTCGGCTTCTCCGGCTACCGCATCGGCTACGCGTCGGCCATCACCTACATCCTCTTCGTCCTGATCGTCATCGTGTCGCTGGGGCAGCTCCGGCTGCTCCGCAAGCGCGAGGAGGCCCTGTCATGACCAAGCGGTTCAGCCCCTCCCAGATCATCCTGCTGGTGATCGCGGCGGCGCTCGCCATCGTCTGGATCGCCCCCATCGCCTGGGCCGTCGCCACCTCGCTGAAGCCCGAGGCCGAGACCACCAAGCTCCCGCTCCAGTGGTTCGGCAGCGAGCTCACCCTGGACGCCTACCGGCTGGTGCTGGCGACCGGCGGCATCGTCAAGTGGGCGATCAACTCGACGGTCACCGCGGTCGTCGTCACCTTCATGACCGTGCTGTTCTCGGCGATGGCCGCGTACGGGTTCGCGCGCACGCAGTTCCGCGGCCAGCGGGTGCTGCTGGTGGTCATCCTGGCCGGGATCATGGTGCCGCCGCAGGTGCTCATCGCGCCGCTGTTCGCCGAGATGGTGTCGTTCGGGCTGGTAGACACCTGGTGGTCGATCATCCTGCCGCAGGTCGCGGCGCCGCTGATCGTGTACATCCTCTACAAGTTCTTCCAGGACGTGCCGCTGGAGCTGGAGCAGGCGGCCTTCGTGGACGGGGCCGGGCGCTGGCGGGTGTTCTTCACGATCGTCCTGCCGCTGTCGCGGCCGGTGCTCGCGGCCGTGTCGATCTTCACATTCATTACGACGTGGAACAACTTCCTCTGGCCGTTCCTGGTCTCGACCGACCCCAACACGATGACGCTCCCGGTCGGCCTGGCCAACGTGGTGCAGGGCACGTTCGGCCTCCGGTACGCGCAGATCATGGCCAGCGTGGTGCTCGCCGGGCTGCCGCTGCTGGTGGTCTTCGTCCTCTTCCAGCGTCAGATCATCCGGGGAGTCGCCCATACCGGCCTCGCCGGTCAGTGACGAACTGCCCGGCCGGCGGTCAAAGGAGCTTGTCGAGGGTGATCGGCAGGTCGCGGACGCGCTTGCCGGTGGCGTGGTGCACGGCGCTCGCGATGGCCCCCGCGACGCCCGTGATGCTCACCTCGCCGATGCCGAGCAGGCCCAGGGGCATGGTCGGGTCGGGCTCGTCCAGGTAGTGGATGTCGATCGGCGGGATGTCGGCGTGCACGGGGACGTGGTAGTCGCCCAGCCCCGGGTTCATCACGCGGCCGTTGCGCGGGTCGACCAGCGTCTCCTCCGACAGCGCCATGCCGATCCCCATCACGATGCCGCCCCGGAGCTGGCTGGCCGCCGTCTTCGCGTTGATCACCCGGCCCACGTCGAACACGCCGAGCCAGCGCGACACCCGCACCTCGCCGGTGTCCTGGTCGACGCGTACCTCGCAGAACTGGGCGCCGCACGCGGCCTTGACCCAGCGCCGCTGGTCGCTGAGGAACTTCGCCATGAACCTGACCTGCCCGGCCACCGCGCCGAGGCCCGATTCGGCCCCGATAGCGGCCTCGACGTACGGCCGGCCCGCCCTGGACAGGATGGCCTCGTAGCTCTCGCCGGAGTCCGGCCGGTCGAGCCGGTAGAGCCCGCCGTCCCTGGCCTCGACCCCGGCGAGCCGCTGCCCGCGGAGCGGCGAGTCGCCGGAGCGCCTGGCCAGGCCCAGCACCTCCCCCTTCAGCTTCGCGCAGGCCGCCAGCAGGCTCGCCGCGATGCTCGCGGTCTGCGCGGAACCGCCCGCCATCGGCCCGGTCGGCAGGTCCGTGTCGCCGTACTCCACCCGGACCGCCTCATAGGGCACGCCCAGCTCGTCGGCGGCGATCTGCGCCTGCGCGGTCGCGCCGCCCATGCCCATCTCCTGGAAGCCGCAGCGCACCACGACCGTGCCGTCGGCCGAGAGCCGCGCGGTGACGTTGGCCGTGAACTGCACCGACGGATGGTAGGCCGTGGCCACCCCCATGCCGACGAGCCACCTGCCGTCGCGCATCGAGCCGGGCTCCGGCGTGCGCTCGGCCCAGCCGAACCGCTCGGCGCCCAGCGCGTACGCCTCGCGCAGCATCCGGTGCGCGAAGCGCTTGCCGTCGAGCGGGTTGCGCGCGGGCTCGTTGCGCATCCGCAGCTCGATCGGGTCGACGCCGAGCTCGCCGGCCAGCTCGTCGACCGCCGCCTCCAGCGCGAACGTGCCGATGGCTTCGCCGGGCGCGCGCATGAACGTGTTGGGGATCAGGTCCATCTCGACGAGGTTCTGCTGGAGGAGGATGTTCTCGGCGTCGTAGAGGTGCCCCGCGGCGCCGGTGACCTGCTCGGGGCCGCCGCCCACCTTCCCGGACCTGGTGACGCTGGTGTGGATCAGCGCGGTCAGCCTGCCGTCCTGGCCGGCGCCGAGCGCGACGCGCTGGATCGAGGGCGTGCGCCCGCCGACCGTACGGTAGACACCCTCCCTGGTCAGCATCATCCGCACCGGCCTGCCGGTCGCCCGGGCGGCCAGCGCGGTCAGGATCGTGCCCGGCCAGATCAGGCCCTTGCCGCCGAAGCCGCCGCCGACGTACGGCGAGGTCATGCGGACGTTCCGCTCGGGGATGCCGAACCTGAGCGCGAGGTGCTTGCGCATCCACGCGATGGCCTGGCTGCCCTCGTGGACGGTCAGCCGGTCGCCGTCCCAGATGGCCGTGGTCGCGTGCGGCTCGATCGCGTTGTGGTTGTGGGGCGGGGTGGTGAAGCGCAGGTCCACCGACACCGGTGCCGCCGCCAGCGCCGCCTCCGCGTCGCCCTTCTTGGCGCTGCCCGCCCCCAGCAGGCTGTTCTTCTGCGGCTTGGCGTTCGCCTCCTCCGCGGCGAAGTCCACCGCGGCCGGGAACTCCTGGTAGGTCACCTCGACCAGGGCCGCGCCACGCCGCGCCGCCTCCAGGCTCTCCGCCACGACGACCGCCACCGGCTGGCCGTCCCAGTGCACCTCGTCGGTGTTCAGGTAGTTGACCGACGTCGCGGAGACCATCGTGCTCAGGTCGAGCATGCTCCGCGCGGGCGCCGGCTTCAGCACGGGCGCGTTCAGGTGGGTGATCACCGACAGGACGCCCGTCACCGCCTCGGCCGCCTTGGCGTCGATGCCGGTGATCCGGCCGCGCGCGACCGTCGCGTGCACCAGGGCGGCGTACGCGAGGTCCGGGTACGGGAACTCGGCGGCGAACCGGGCCTTGCCCGTCGTCTTCTCCGGGCCGTCGACCCGGTCGATCCCCTGGCCCACGGCCCGCTCGCGCGGTGGGCTCTGCGTCTCAGTGGTGGTCATGCCATCCTCCCAACGCCAAGGCTCCTGTCGCTGAGCCGCCGCAGTGTCGCCACGATCGTCCGTTGAGCCAGCTCGATCTTGAAGGTGTTGTCCGGCCTGCCGACCGCCGGCTCCAGCTCCGCCTCCGCCGCCCGGCGGAACGACTCGTCGGTGGCCGGGGCGCCGAGCAGCACCGCCTCGGCCTGGCGGGCCCGCCACGGCTTGGCCGCCACCCCGCCGAGCGCCAGCCGTACGTCGGTCACCACCCCGTCCGTGACCTCCAGCGCGGCGGCGACCGAGACCAGGGCGAAGGCGTACGAGGCCCGGTCGCGCACCTTGCGGTAGCTGGAGGGCGCCGTCAGCTCCGGCACCTCGACCGCGGTGATCAGCTCGTCCGGCTCCAGCGCCGTCTCCAGATGCGGAGTGCCGCCGGGCAGCCGGTAGAAGTCGGCCAGCGGCACGCGCCGCAGGCCGCGTACGCTCTGCACCTCGACGGTGGCGTCCAGCGCGGCGAGCGCGACGCACATGTCCGATGGGTGCGTCGCGATGCAGTCGTCGCTCACGCCGAGAACGGCGTGGTTGCGGTTGAAGCCGCCGATCGCGTCGCAGCCGCTGCCGGGTACGCGCTTGTTGCAGGCCGCCGCGCCGTCGTAGAAGTAGGGGCACCGGGTGCGCTGCAGCAGGTTGCCGCCCACCGTGGCCATGTTGCGAAGCTGCGCCGAGGCGCCCGCGAGTATCGCCTGCGACAGCACCGGATAGCGGGTCCTGATCAGCCGGTGGGCGGCCAGGTGGCTGTTGCGCACCAGCGCTCCGACGCGCACGCCGCCGCCGGGCAGCTCCTCGATCTCGGTCAGCGGCAGCCGGGTGATGTCGACCACCGTGTCGGGCTGCTCGATGTCCTCGCGCATCAGGTCGACGAGGTTCGTCCCGCCGCCGATGAACTTCGCGTTGGGCTCCGCCGCGATCACACGGACGGCCGTCGCCACGTCGGGGGCGCTGACGTACGCGAACGGCTTCATCGCGCGACCTCCTTGATGGCGTCGACGATCCCGTTGTACGCGCCGCAGCGGCACAGGTTGCCGCTCATGCGCTCCCTGATCTCGGCCTCCGACAGCCCGGTGGCTCCCGGCTCGGTGACCGCGCTGGGCATCCCCGCTCCGTGCTCGGCCAGCATGCCGATCGCCGAGCAGATCTGGCCGGAGGTGCAGTAGCCGCACTGGAAGCCGTCGTGCTCGATGAACGCCTGCTGGATCGGGTGCGTGATCCCCTCGATGGTGGTGATGTCGCGGTCCTCGTACTGCACGGCGAGAGCCAGGCAGGAGTTGATCCGCTCGCCATCGGCCAGCACCGTGCAGGCCCCGCAGGCGCCCTGGTCACAGCCCTTCTTCGTGCCGGTCAGGTCGAGCTGCTCGCGTAGTGCGTCGAGCAGGCTGACCCATGGTTCGATGTCGAGCGAGCGAGTTGTGCCGTTCACCCGCATACGCAGCGTGACCACATGTCCCTCCGGATGGGTTCGCGTCATATGGGGTGACGTTAACAGGACGGTGTAATCTTAACAAGAGAACGGTGTTTCGTTATCTTGCTCGTATGCTTGGCTCGAAGATGACACGATCGGCGTTCGTCCGGGCCAGGCGCCCGGAGCACAAGCAGCAGCGGCGCGAGGCGATCCTCGCCGCCGCGCGTCAGCTTGCCATCGAGGTCGGGGTCCGCAACGTCAGTTTGGGCGGGGTCGCGTCGGCGGTCGGGCTGGCGAAGTCCAACGTGGTGCGATATTTCGGGACCCGGGAGGAGATCTACCTCGAACTCGTCGTCGAGGAGTGGCTCGACTGGTCGGACGAGGTCGTCGCCCGGCTCGCCACGGCCGCCTCGCCCGACGACGTGATCGCCGCGCTGGTCGACACATTGACCGAGCGGCCGCTCTTCTGCGACCTGCTGGGCCACGTCTCGATCACGCTGGAGCACAACATCTCGGTCTCGGCGGCCCGCGTCTTCAAGCGCGCTGTGATCAGTACGGTCGACGACCTCGGGGCGCGCGTCGCCCTGGCCTACCCCGGCCTGACCACCGGCGAGGGGGTCGAGCTGGCCGGGGCGGCCGCCGCGCTGGCGGGCATGCTCTTCCCGATGGCGAACCCGCCGCCCGCCTTGCGGGAGCTCTACGCCCAGGACCCTGACATCGCGGCCCGCTGTCTGCCGTTCCAGCCCACGATGAAGCGCATGCTCGCCGCCCTCGCCGCCGGACTGCCCGCCCAGCGCTGACCGCGCCGGGCTGCCCGCTTTCGACCGGCGGTCACCCTTCGGCCGGTCAGGGGGTGGCGAGGGCCTCGGTCGGGGAGAGACGGGAGGCGCGGACCGCCGGGTAGAGGCCGGCGACGGCGCCGATGGCCAGGGTCGCCGCGAGCCCGCCCGCGGTCGCCCACCCCGGGATCACCGCGGGCCAGCCCTGGTACAACGCGTACCCCATCGTGACCCCGGTCCCGATGAGCACCCCGCCCGCCCCGCCGAGCGCCGAGAGCAGCAGCGACTCGGCGAGGAACTGCGTACGGATCTGCCCGCGGGTCGCGCCGAGCGAGCGGCGCAGGCCGATCTCCGAGCGTCGTTCCAGCACCGAGATGACCATGGTGTTGGCCACCCCGACGCCGCCGACGAGCAGCGCGACCGCGCCGACGCCCAGCAGCAGTCCGGTGAACGCCTGGCTGGTCGCCTGCTTGGCGGCCAGCGCGTCGGACGGGCGCGAGACGTCGACCTCGTTGGGCGCCTCCGGATTGGCCGTGCCCGCCAGCACCGAGCGGACCGTCTCCAGGCTGGCCTCCTCCGTGCGGGTGTACAGGGTCGTCGGGTACCCGTCGAAGTCCAGCTCGGCCTCCGCGACGGGCCAGCCGACCAGCACCGCGCTGTCCAGCTCGTCGGCGAGCGGCACCGGGTCGAGTATGCCGACGACCGTGAACCGCTTGCCGCCCACGACCACCTGCGTGTCCGGCCCCGCCGCGCCCACCCCGAGCCGCTGGGCCGTGTTCGACCCGAGCACCGCGGCCGGGTACCGCTCGGTGGCCGCGTTTAGCCAGGTGCCGCTGCGCAGCGTCGCGCCCACCGTGGCGGGCAGGTCGAGCCGGGCGGCGTAGGTGTTGATGCCGTTGGTCTGCGCCTTGGGCACCTCCTCCGACCGGTAGACCTTGGCGTCGCCGATCTTCCCGGCCGCCGAGACGGCCTGGACCGGCCCGATCCGCTCGATCATCGCCTCCGCCTCGACCGGCATCTTGGCCGGCTCGCCCATCAGCGTCTGGCCGGAGGAGACGGTGAGCAGGTTGGTGCCGAGAGCCGAGAGCGTACGGTCGAGCTCGGCGCCCGATGAGGACGAGATGCCGACCACGCCGATCATCGCCGCGATGCCGATGGCGATGCCGAGCGCGGACAGGAACGCCCGCAGCGGGCGGGTCCGCAGGCCGACGGCGCCGACCCGCAGCACGTCGCCCGGCTTCATCCTGGCGGGAGTCAGCTTCGGCAGTCTCGCGTGCTCGATGACGGCTGCCATCAGGCCACCTTCTCTTCGGCCGCGGAGTCGGAGACGATCTGGCCGTCGCGCATCCGTACCTGCCGGGGCAGGCTCGCGGCGATCTCCCTGTCATGCGTGATGATCACGATGGTGGTGCCGGCCGCGTTCAGATCGTGCAGCAGGTCCATCACCCCGGTGCCCGAGACGGAGTCCAGCGCGCCGGTCGGCTCGTCGGCCAGGAGCAGCGGGGGATCTCCCGCCACCGCCCTGGCGATGGCCACGCGCTGCCGCTCGCCGCCGGACAGCTCGTGCGGCTCGTGGTCGAGGCGGTGGCCGAGCCCGACCCGCTCCAGCGCGGCCGCGGCTCGCCGTCGCCGCTCGGATCGCCCGATACCGGTGTAGACGAGGCCGTCGGCCACGTTGTCGACCGCCGGGACCTTGGCGGCGAGGTGGAAGTGCTGGAAGACGAAGCCGATGCGGGTCGCCCGCAGCGCGGAGAGCTGGCCGTCCGACAGTTTCGCCACGTCGTACCCGTCGATGCGGACGGTTCCGGAGGTCGGGCGGTCGAGCGTGCCGACGACGTTGAGCATCGTCGACTTGCCCGAGCCCGACGGGCCGACGATGGCGACGAGCTCGCCGCGCTCGATCTCCAGGGACACCTTGTCCAGCGCGGTGACCCCGCCGGGATAGGAGCGGGTGACGTCCGACAAGGAGATCATCGGGGCATCCCGACGCTCATGCCCTCGGCGAGGCCGTCGCCGGAGATCTCGACCCGGCCCCCGGAGAACAGACCAGTCTTCACGCCGACATAGCGGGACTTGCCGCCTTCGACGACCTCCACGCCGTACCCGCCTTCCTGGAGCGCCACGAGTGCGGCGATCGGGACGGTCAGCACGTTCTTGCGCTTCGAAGCCGTGAAGGTCACGTCCACCGCGGCCTTGTCGAGGCCCTTGGCCGCCTTCTGCGTGCCGAGGGAGACGAGCGCCTCGACCCGCGTCTCGGGGTCCGCGCCCTGCCCCTCGCCCGGCTCGATGATGGTGGCGACCTCGGTGACCTTGCCGGACACGGTCTTGCCGCCGGGCAGCGTGACCGACGCCTTGGCGCCCTCCTTCGCCACCCGCTGGTCCTCCGTCTCCAGCTTGACGGTGATCACCTTGTCGGTGCCGGTGTAGGAGAGCACCTTCTGGCCGGGCGCGGTGGGCTGGCCGGCCTCGGCCTCCAGGCTGTCCACGCGTACCTTGCCGGGGGCGAAGACGACCCGGCCGAGCTCGACGACGCCCGTCTCGTCAAGGTTGCGGTCCTCCTGCCACTCTCGGACCGCGTCGGCGGTGGAGTCGGTGTACTCGTCGTCCACGGTGAAGCCGTCGTAGCCGAGGGCCTTGAGGTTGCGTTCGAGCTGCTCGACGTCCCTGCCTTCGGTGCCGATCCGCAGGTCGCGGTAGGCGGGCGTCTTGCCGTACATCAGCACCACCGGCTTGGTGTCGAGCCGGTACAGGGACTTGCCCCTGGCGATCGTGTCGCCGCTGTCCGGCAGCCAGGTGACCGTGCCCGGCTTCCTGCTCACCGCCGTGGTGGTCGGGCCGTAGCCGAGATCGCCGTCGGCCTCCAGCGTGTCGAGCAGCGTCTGCCTGGTCACCGTGGTGGTGGCGGGCGGCAGTGCGCTGACCGTCTTGCCCGCCGCCCGGTCGCCGCCCAGGAGGCCCAGGCCGTTCACG
The DNA here is from genome assembly GCF_018603905.1 of Nonomuraea sp. NEAU-A123. Lineage (GTDB taxonomy): Bacteria > Actinomycetota > Actinomycetes > Streptosporangiales > Streptosporangiaceae > Nonomuraea. Next base: position 19,276 of record NZ_JAHFZZ010000032.1, on the reverse strand, counting down.
GCCACGCCGGCCGTACCGATGACGGCGACCGCGACGAGCAGGCCCGCGACCCGCTTGCCGCGACCGCGGCGGCGGCGCGGGCGATCCCCGCCCGCTTCCACCTTGTCGTCCAGAGTGGCCGTGCCCATCAGGAGCCGCCCTGGCCCATCTGGGGCAGGAACTCCTTGGAGCACTTGTCCTGCGCGGCCTTGAAGTCCGGGTCGTCGCCGGCCTCACCGGTCATGCGCAGCGCGCCGCCGTCAGGGTCGGGGAAGGCCTCGACGCCGTTGTCCCGCATGCACTGCGAGAACTTGCGCATCTGCTCGGCCATCTTGGGGTCCACCTTCCCGCCCGGTCCGCCGCCGGTCGGCGCGTACTGCTTGCAGGCCTCCTGCGCCTTCTGCGCCGTCTCCGGGGAGATGCTCTTGTCCATCTTGAGCATGACCCCCTTGCCGGGCTCGGGGTCGTCCATGGGGACGCCGTTCTCGCGCATGCACTGGGCGAACTTGAGCCCCTTCGCCTGCGGGTCCACGCTGGCCGAGGCGCTGGCGGCGGCGGCCGGTTTGCCGCTGCTCAGGGAGGCCACGTTGTCGCCGCCTCCCTCGTCCGCGCCGCACCCGGTCAGGGCAAGGGCCAGTGCCAGCGGGATGGCCGCCAGGATGCCTCGTCGCATGTTCTTCTCCTCCTACGGTGGCCGGTCCGTTTCGCCGGCCATGCGAGACGAATGCAATCGGGCGGCGCGTTTCTCCGGCGTTTCCACCGGTGCTAACGGCGAACAAACAAGGCACCCGGCACGATCACTCCTGTACATGACAGAAGAGACAGGGGCCGCGATGCGCGTGTTGGTGGTCGAGGACGAGCGCATGCTCGCCGACGCGATAGCCGAGTGGCTGCGTGAGGAGACACACGCGGTCGACACCGCGCACGACGGGGAAGCGGCGCTGCAGCGGCTCGCGGTCAACGACTACGACGTGGTCGTCCTGGACCGTGACCTGCCGCGCGTGCACGGTGACGACGTCTGCAGGGAACTGGTCGAGTCCGAGTCGACCGCGCGGGTGCTGATGCTCACCGCCGCCGCCGAGATCGGCGACCGGGTGACCGGGCTCTCCCTCGGCGCCGACGACTACCTGTCCAAGCCGTTCGCCTTCCCCGAGCTCGCGGCCCGCGTCCTGGCGCTCGGGCGGCGCTCGCGCCCCGCCGCGCCGCCGGTGCTGCGGCGGGCGGGGATCACCCTCGATCCCGCGCGGCGGGAGGTGTTCAGGAACGGCAGGTACGTGCCGCTGTCGAAGAAGGAGTTCGCCGTGCTGGCCGAGCTGCTGCTCGCCAACGGCGGCGTGGTGTCCGCCGAGCACCTGCTGGAGAAGGCGTGGGACGAGCACGCCGACCCGTTCACCAGCGCGGTGCGCCTGACCATACTCAAGCTGCGCCGCAAGCTCGGCGAGCCGCCGGTCGTGGAGACCGTGCCGGGAGTGGGGTACCAGATCCCATGACCACCCCCACACTCCGCAGCAGGCTCACCCTCGTGTACGGCACGCTGTTCTTCGTCGCGGGACTGGCGCTGCTCGGTGTCACGTACTTCCTGTTCAACCAGCAGCTCGAGCAGAAGAGGGTGTCCACCTTAATCATCAAAGGCGTGGGACCCGTCCCGCTGGACGGTGAAAAGGCCATGGATTGGATGAGGCAGCAGGAGAGCCTGGTGCGCGGCGCCGCGACCACCTCGCTGCTCACCCAGGGCGCGATCGCGCTGGCCGTGGTCGGCTGCGCGGCGGCAGGGGTGGGGTGGGTGGTCGCCGGACGGGTGCTCACCCCGCTCCGCCAGGTGACCGAGACCGCGCGGCGGATCGCGGCCGCGCCGGTCGCCGAGCGCGGCCTGCACGAGCGCATCGCCCTGAACGGCCCGGCGGACGAGGTGAAGGAGCTCGCCGACACCTTCGACACCATGGTCGAACGGCTCGACCACTCCTTCGATGGGCAACGCAGGTTCGTCGCCAACGCCTCGCACGAGCTGCGCACCCCGCTGACGCTGAACCGGGCGCTGGTCGAGCTGGCCATGCACCGCCGTACGGCCTCGCCCGACGTCAAGCAGCTCGGCGAGAGCCTGCTGGAGATCAACGCCCGGCACGAGCGGCTCATCTCCGGGCTGTTGCTCCTGGCCCGCGCCGAGCACGAGATCGGTGACCGGTCGCCGGTGGATCTGGCCGACGTGGTCTGCCATGTGGTCGCGCAGACCGCCGTCGAGGCCGCGGAATCGAAGGTCACTCTTCAGGAGGCGGCCGGATCCGCGCCGACCAGCGGGGACGCGATGCTGCTCGAACGGCTGGTGCACAACCTGGTCGAGAACGGGATCCGGCACAACATCGACGACGGCACCGGCTGGGTGCGGGCCGTCAGCCGCATCGCGCACGACGGCCGCGTCGAGGTGGAGGTCAGCAACACCGGGGCCCCCGTGCCGCCGTACGAGATCCCGGCGCTGTTCCAGCCCTTCCGCCGGCTCGGGCCCGAGCGCGTGGTCACGGCCAAGAGCGCGGGACTGGGGCTGTCCATCGTGCGGTCGATCGCGCTCGCGCACGGTGGCGACGTCTGGGCCCGTCCCCGGGAGGGCGGCGGCCTGGTCGTGACGGCCACCCTCCCGCGCCAGGACTTGACCCCCTACTGAGCCGTTTTGGCCTCTGTCCTGGGCGCGGCGGCCCGCTGTCAGAGGCGGGGGCCGAAGCCTTGGGCGGCGAGCCAGGTGGCGCAGAGGCCCGGCCAGGCGGACGCGGCCGGCTCATCCTGGGCGAGGCCGAGCCCGTGCCCGCCCTCGGGAAAGACATGCAGCTCGTACGGCGTGCCGACGCGAGCGAGGGCGGCGGCGAACAGCAGGCTGTTCTCGGCCGGGACCCCCTTGTCGGCCGCGGTGTGCCAGAGGAACGTCGGCGGCGTCTCGGCCGTCACGTTGAGGTGCGCGGACAGGGCCGTCGCCTGCTCCTCGGTGCCGTCGGAGCCGAGCAACTGGAGGCGAGACCCGGAGTGCACGCGCGACCCGGTGAGGTCGATGACCGGGTACCCGAGGATGACGGCGTCGGAGCGGTCCCCCTCCTTCGAGGTGGCGAGGGTGGCGGCGAGGTGGCCGCCCGCGGAGAACCCCATGACGGCGACCCGCTCGGCCCCCCGCTCCCGGACGACGCGCACCGCCTGGCGCAGGTCGTACAGCGGAGCCGGATGCAGCGGCTCGCGTCCCGGCTCGTTCCCGGCCACCCGGTATCGGAGCACGTAGGCGTCGATGCCCAGCGTGACCAGCCAGCGGGCGATGTCCGCGCCCTCGTGCCCGGCCAGCCCGGCGTAACCGCCGCCGGGACACACCACCACCGCACCCGTGGCCGGGCCGTTCGCGGCGTACAGCGTCAAGCTCGGCGACTCGGCGGTGGCCGGGCCGGGAGGGGTCTCCGGCCAGAGGGGAACATCGATCATGCCTGGGGACTCTACTCGCCGGAAAGGTTAGGAAACTTTCCTAAGGAGGTTGACTGCGGCCCGTCAGGCTCGTTGTATGAGCGGTCATGACCCCCCGTATCATCGCGACCGCCGCACTCGTCGCATCCCTGGCCCTACCGCTGCCCGCGGCCGCCGCCCCGGCGACCTTCACCCACCCCGGAGTCCTGCTCGGCCGGGGCCAGCTCGACTTCATGCGTACCAAGGTCAACGCGGGTACGCAGCCGTGGAAGTCGGCCTACGACCAGATGATGGGCCACTCGCTGGCCTCGCTCACCCGCGCGGCCAAGCCCCGCGCCGTCGTCGAGTGCGGCCCCTACTCCAACCCCAACAACGGCTGCACCGACGAGCGTCAGGACGCGCTCGCCGCGTACACGATGGCTCTGGCCTGGTACGTCACCAGGGACGGCAAGTACGCCCAGAAGGCCATCGAGATCATGGACGCCTGGTCCGCGGTGATCAAGGACCACACGAACAGCAACGCGCCCCTGCAGACGGGCTGGGCCGGCTCGGTCTGGCCACGGGCCGCCGAGATCATCCGCTACACGTACACGAGCTGGCCAAACGTCAACCGGTTCGCCACGATGCTGCGCACGGTCTACCTGCCGAAGGTCATCAACGGCTCCAACAGCAACGGCAACTGGGAGCTGAGCATGATGGAGGCGGCCGTCGGCATCTCCGTCTTCCTGGAGGACCGGACGAGCTATGACAAGGCGATCGCCAAGTTCCGCGGCCGGGTGCCGGCCTACGTCTACCTCAGCGCGGACGGCGCGCTGCCCAAGGCCGCGCCCGGCAGCGGCCTCGACACCCGCGACGAGATCGTCAACTACTGGCAGGGGCAGACGACCTTCGTCGACGGCCTCACCCAGGAGACCTGCCGCGACTTCACCCACACCGGCTACGGGATCTCGGCCATCTCCCACGTCGCCGAGACCACCAAGATCCAGGGCGAGAACCTTTACCCGGAGGTCGGCGAGCGGCTCAGGTACGCGCTCGGCTTCCAGTCGAAGTACCAGCTCGGCGCGGCCGTGCCCGCGTGGTTGTGCGGCGGCACCCTGACCCTGGGCCTCGGCCCGATCACCGAGGTCGGCTTCAACGAGCTGCACAACCGCCAGGGCATCCCGATGACGAACACCCAGACGCTCACCGAGCGGCAGCGTCCCGCGGGCACCAACCAGCTCTTCGTCGCCTGGGAGACCCTCACCCACGCGGGTGATTAAGCCTTTCCTTAGGTGAGCGTTGACAACGCCGCCGAGCAGGAGTCGGCTGAGGGCCCACGACGAGCGAGGGGGTGTCCGGATGCAGGTTCCAGCGCCGTTGGAGTACGAGCGCGCCACCAGCGTCGACCACGCCATCGGGCTGCTGGAACGACTCGGCGGCTCAGCGCGGCTCATCGCGGGTGGCCACAGCCTGCTCCCGATGATGAAGTTACGGCTCGCCACCCCTGAATACCTGATCGACATCAATGACCTGCACGCCGAGCTCGGCTACATCAGGGTCGAGCCCGGCCAGGTCCGTATCGGCGCGATGACCAGGCACCGCGAGCTGCTGGAGTCGGCCGAGCTGGCCACGACGTTCCCGATCTTCGGTGACGCCGAGCGGGTCATCGCCGACCCGGTCGTCCGCAACCGGGGCACGCTGGGCGGCTCGCTCTGCCAGGCCGACCCGTCGGAGGACCTGTCGGCGGTGTGCACCACTTTGGGCGCGAGCTGCGTGATCCGCAACCGCGAGGGCGAACGGGTGGTGAGCATGGAGGAGTTCTACCGGGGTCCGTACGAGACCGCGGTCGAGGACGCCGAGATGCTGGTCGAGATCCGCATCCCGATCCGGCCCAACGGGTCCAGCGCGTACGAGAAGGTCGAGCGGCGCGCCGGCGACTGGGCGATCGTGTCGGCGGGCGCGGCCGTGTGGCTGGACGACGGCGTGATCTCCGACGCCCGCGTCGGGCTCGCCGCGGTCGGCCCGAACACGACGGGCATGCCCGCCGTCTCCGACGCCCTGCGCGGCAGCGAACCGTCCGAGGCGGTCTACGAGCAGGCCGGGGAGCTGGCCGCACAGTACTGCGACCCGGTCACGGACATGCGCGGCAGCGCCCTGTACAAGCGCCACCTCGCCAAGGAGCTCACCAGGAGGGCCCTGCGCCGCTCCGTCGCCCGGCTCAGGGAAGGGGTCTGACGTGCGCGTATCGATGATCGTGAACGGCGAGGAGGTCACCAGGGAGATCGAGGGGCGCCTGCTCCTGATCCACTTCCTGCGTGACCACCTCGCGCTGACCGGCACCCACTGGGGCTGCGACACCAGCAACTGCGGCACCTGCGTCGTCTGGCTCGACGGCGAGCCGGTCAAGTCGTGCACCGTGCTCGCGGCCATGGCCGGCGGCCACGAGGTGCGTACGGTCGAAGATCTCGAACAGGACGGCAAGCTCGACCCCGTCCAGCAGGGCTTCATGGAGTGCCACGGCCTGCAGTGCGGGTTCTGCACCCCGGGGATGATGATGACGGCCAGGGCGCTGCTCGACCGCAACCCCGACCCCTCCGAGGGCGAGATCCGCGAGGCGATCTCCGGGCAGATCTGCCGCTGCACCGGCTACGCCACCATCGTCCGCTCGGTGCGCTGGGCCGCCGCCCAGGAGGCGACATCGTGACCAGCACCGAACACCGGCCCGCCGGATTCGTCGACAACGACCAGAAGCCGCTCGGCCACGGCCGGATGCTGCGCAAGGAGGACCCGCGCTTCATCCGCGGCCGGGGCCGCTACGTCGACGACGTGCAGCTCCCCGCGATGCTGCACCTGGCGATTTTGCGCTCTCCCGTCGCGCACGCGCGGATCGTGAGCATCGACGTCAGCGCGGCGCAGGCGCACCCGAAGGTCAAGGCGGTCGTCACCGGCGCCGACCTGGCCGCCCAGGGCCTGGCCTGGATGCCCACGCTCTCCAACGACGTACAGGCCGTCCTGGCCACGGACAAGGTCCGGTTCCAGGGCCAGGAGGTCGCGTTCGTGGTGGCCGAGGACCGCTACTCCGCCCGCGACGCCCTGGAGCTGATCGACGTCGAGTACGACGTGCTCGACCCGGTGATCGACGCCCGCAAGGCGCTCGACCCCGGCGCGCCGGTCATCCGCACCGACCTCGACGGCAAGACCGACAACCACTGCTTCGACTGGGAGACGGGTGACGCGGCGGAGACGGACGCGGTGTTCGCCACGGCCGACGTCGTGGTGAGCCAGGACATCGTCTACCCGCGCGTACACCCCGCGCCGATGGAGACCTGCGGCTGCGTGGCCGACTTCGACCGAGTCGAGAGCAGGCTGACCCTGTGGTCGACGACCCAGGCGCCGCACGCTCACCGCACGCTGTACGCGCTGGTCGCCGGGCTGCCCGAGCACAAGATCCGGATCATCTCGCCCGACCTCGGCGGCGGCTTCGGGGGCAAGGTCCCGATCTATCCCGGCTACGTCTGCTCGATCGTCGCCTCCATCGTGACCGGCAAGCCGGTGAAGTGGATGGAGGACCGCGCCGAGAACCTCACCAGCACCGGCTTCGCCCGCGACTACATCATGCGCGGCGAGATCGCGGCGACCCGCGAGGGCAAGATCCTGGCCATCCGCACGAACGTGCTGGCCGACCACGGCGCGTTCAACGGCGTCGCCGCGCCGACCAAGTATCCGGCCGGCTTCTTCGGCGTGTTCACCGGCAGCTACGACCTGAAGGCCGCCTACTGCAAGATGACCGCCGTCTTCACCAACAAGGCACCGGGCGGGGTCGCGTACGCCTGCTCCTTCCGCATCACCGAGGCGGTCTACCTGGTCGAGCGGATCGTCGACTGCCTGGCGTACGAGCTGGGGATGGACCCGATCGAGCTGCGGATGAAGAACTTCATCCAGCCCGAGCAGTTCCCCTACACGACCAAGACCGGCTGGGTGTACGACTCGGGTGACTACGAGCCCACCATGCGCAAGGCGATGGAGATCGCCGGGTACGAGGACCTGCGCAAGGAGCAGATCGAACGGCGGGCCCGCGGCGAGCTGATGGGCATCGGCGTCTCCTTCTTCACCGAGGCCGTCGGCGCGGGCCCGCGCAAGGACATGGACATCCTCGGCCTCGGCATGGCCGACGGCTGCGAGCTGCGCGTCCACCCGACGGGCAAGGCGGTGGTCCGGCTGTCGGTACAGAGCCAGGGACAGGGCCACGAGACCACGTTCGCGCAGATCGTGGCCGAGGAGATCGGCATCCCGCCCGCCGACATCGACGTGGTGCACGGCGACACGGACCAGACGCCGTTCGGCCTCGGAACGTACGGCAGCCGCTCGACCCCGGTGTCCGGCGCGGCGGCGGCGCTGGTCGCCCGCAAGGTACGCGACAAGGCGCGCATCATCGCCTCCGGCATGCTGGAGGTGTCGGTCGCGGACCTCGACTGGGAAAAGGGCGCCTTCCACGTCAAGGGCGATCCTGCCAAGTCCGTCACGATCCAGGACATCGCGCTCCGCGCGCACGGCGCCGGCGACCTGCCCGAAGGCATCGAGGGTGGGCTGGAGGCGCAGATCTGCTACAACCCCGAGAACCTCACCTACCCGCACGGCGCCTACATCTGCGTCGTCGACATCGACCCGGGCACCGCCCAGGTCAAGGTGCGGCGGTTCATCGCGGTGGACGACTGCGGCACCCGGATCAACCCGATGATCATCGAAGGTCAGATCCACGGCGGCCTCACCGACGGGGTCGGCATGGCGTTGATGGAGATGATCGCGTTCGACGAGGACGGCAACTGCCTCGGCGGCTCGCTCATGGACTACCTCATCCCGACCTCGCTGGAGGTGCCCGACTGGGAGACGGGCTTCACAGTGACCCCCTCACCGCATCACCCGATCGGCGCCAAGGGCGTCGGCGAATCGGCCACCGTCGGCTCCCCGCCCGCGATCGTCAACGCGGTCGTCGACGCGCTCAAGCCGTACGGCATCCGCCACGCCGACATGCCGCTCACCCCCTCGCGGGTGTGGGACGCCATGCGGGGCGTGCCAACGCCGCCGATCTGATCTCCTTTTGGAGCCGTACATGCCGCACACCAAACGCATGGAGGAACTGGTCGCCGAACGCGTCCCGTTCGTCCACGCGGTCGTCGTCCGGGCGCAGCTGCCTACGGCGGTCAGTCCGGGTGACGACGCCATCATCCTGCCCGACGGGTCCATCGAGGGGTTCGTCGGCGGGCAGTGCGCCGAGAGCTCGGTGCGTACGGCGGCGCTCGGGGCGCTGTCGGACGGGCGGACGGTGCTGCTGCGGGTGCTGCCGGAGGGCGGGCCGGGCTTTCCCGACTCGCCCGGCGCGCAGGTCGTGGTGAACCCCTGCCTGTCCGGGGGCGCACTGGAGATCTTCCTGCAGCCGCTGCTGCCGCCCCCCGTGCTCTGGATCGTCGGCACCTCACCGATCGCCACGGCCCTCGCCGCGCTGGCCGCGCACTTGGACTTCACCGTACGACTCGCGACGGCCTCACCCGGTGCCGCCGGTCCGGCAGGTGCGACCGTGGCCGTCGTGTGCAGTCACGGGCGCGGCGAGCAGGAGGCGATCCGGGCCGCGCTGGAGGCCGGTGTCGGCTATGTCGGACTGGTGGCCAGCCATCGGCGCGGGGCGGCGGTGCTGGCGGAGATGGAGCTGAGCGACGACGAGCGCCGCCGGGTCCACTCACCGGCCGGCCTCAAGATCGGGGCCCGCACGGCGCCGGAGATCGCGCTGTCGATCCTCGCCGAGATTGTGGCCGCCATCCGCACCGGCGGCCTTGGCAGGACTGTAGCCGCCCCCCGTACCGGTGACCTTGGCGAGATCGCAGCCGCTTCCCGTACCGGCGACCTCGCTGAGCGTCCGCGTCCGCGCGCCGAGGTCGCGGTCGATCCCGTGTGCGGGATGAACGTGACCGTGTCCGCCGAGACCCCGCACCTGGTCGCCGACGGCGAGGACGTGTGGTTCTGCGGCCCGGGATGCCGCGACCGCTTCGCGCGGGCTGGCGGGCGGTAAGGACGTGGTGGAAAGCGACGCACCCCAACCCGACCACACGGCGCCTCCCGCGCCGTCCGCTTTCGCGGGTGCTGACGACATCCGCCGACGTCTCGACGAGCTCGACTATCTGGTGGACGACGGTACGGCGGCGGCGCTGTTCTTCGCCCTCAGCCTCGGCCAGCCGCTGCTGCTGGAAGGCGAGCCCGGAGTCGGCAAGACCACGGCCGCCAAGGCCCTGGCCCGCGCCCTGGCCACCCCGCTGATCAGGCTCCAGTGCTACGAGGGCCTGACCGCCGGCGAGGCCCTCTACGAGTGGAACTACCAGCGCCAGATGCTGGCCATCCGCCTCGCGGAATCCCACCACGACAGGCTGAACGACGCCGACCTGTTCACCGAGGCATTCCTCCAGGAACGCCCGATCCTCCAGGCGATCAGGCACCGCGGGCCGCAGCCACCCGTACTCCTGATCGACGAGATCGACCGCGCGGACGACGAGTTCGAGGCGCTGCTGTTCGAGTTCCTCGGGGAAGCGGCGATCACCATCCCCGAGCTGGGCACCTTCACCGCCGAACGCCGCCCGGTCGTCATCCTGACCTCCAACCGCAGCCGCGACCTGCACGACGCGCTCCGCAGGCGCTGCCTGTACCACTGGATCGACTTCCCCGCCCCGGAGCGGGTGGCGGAGATCCTCCGGCGTACGGTCCCCGCCGCGAACGAGGCACTGATCCGCTCCGCCACCGACTTCGTCGGCCAGGTACGCCGCATCGACCTGGACAAGGCACCGGGCATGGCGGAGACGATCGACTGGGTCTCGGCTCTGTCTTCCCTGGGCGCGACACAGCTGGTCAGAGCGGATGTCGTACGAACGCTGAGCACCATCGCGAAGACGCTGGACGACCGCGACGCCATCACCGAGGCGCTCGACCGGCTGGGCTGTGGCCATAGGAGAGGCTCATGAAGATCGACAACGAGTTCACGGTCAGCGTGCCCATCGAACGGGCCTGGGAAGTGCTCACCGACCTGGAGGGCATCGCCCCATGCATGCCGGGCGCCCAGCTCACGGGCGTAGAGGGCGACGTCTACTCGGGCAAGGTACGGGTGAAGGTGGGGCCGGTCGTCTCCGAGTACGCCGGGACGGTCAGGTTTCTGGAGAAGGACGACGCGGCCCACCGGGCCGTCATCGACGCCAAGGGCCGCGACTCGCGCGGCGCGGGCAACGCCTCGGCGGCCATCACCGCCCACCTGCGCGCCGACGGGCCGCGCACGGTCGTCTCGGTGGACACGGACCTGAAGATCTCGGGCAAGGTCGCGCAGCTCGGCAGCGGCATGATCAAGGAAGTCTCCAACAAGCTGCTGGGCCAGTTCGTGAACTGCCTCGAAGCCAAACTCACCGCCGAACCGGAAACCCCCGCTCCCGCCGCCGCCCCTCCGACGGAGGCCGACGTCGCTGCTGACCCCGCCCCTGACGCCGCGCCCGCCTCCGATTCCGCGCCCGCCGCCACGCTCGCGTCCGCGCCAGGCCCAGGACCCGTGCCTGACCTCATTCCCGCCCCCAGCCCCGCCGCTTCCGCATCCTCGGCTGAGGCGGACGCGTCGGGCACGGAAGCGGGGCGGGACGTTCGGCCCGAGACCGACGATCGTCCGGTCCCTGATGCGCCGGTCCCTGACAAGCCGACCGCTGACACGACGACTGCCGAGACGCCGACCACCGAGACGCCGACCGCTGACACGACGACTGCCGAGACGCCGACCACCGAGACGCCGACCACCGAGACGCCGACCACCGAGACGCCGACCGCTGACGGGCCGACTGCCGAGATGCCGATCGCTGAGGTGCCGACCGTCGAAACGTCGACCGCCGAGGTGCCGGTCTCGCGGGTCATTACGCCCGACGTCGAGCCCGAGCCGCTGGACCTCCTGGGTGTCGCCGGCGGGGCCGTCTACAAGCGGCTGATACCCCTCGTGATCGGGATCGTCGTGGTCATCGTGGTCGTGGTCGTCATCTGGGCCGTTGTCTCTTAGGGAGGCACCAGCCCTGCTGGCGGGCGTCGACCGGGCGGCGTTCGCCGCGGCGCTGGCCGTACGGCTGAGGCGGCACGGTGTGTCCGTGGGCTTCACCGGCGTCGAGGACTTCACCCGCGCCCTCGCGCTCGCGCCCCCCGGCTCGCTGACGGAGCTGTACTGGGCCGCGCGCATCAGCCTGGTGCGGCGGCAGTCGGAGATCGAGCCCTTCGACGAGGTGTTCGCGGCCGTGTTCCACGCGGCGGGGCCCGCGTTCGACCCGCACGCCCGACGCCGGCCCCTCAGCCCGGCGAACGGTGCCGCCGACCAGGCGTTCGCACCCCTGCCGGCCGCTTCCCACGGCGGCGACGACCCGGGCGGGCTGCCCTGGATGACGTTGCCGACGGTGGTCGCGACTGCGGAGGGTTCGGACGGCCCGGCCGTGCCGGAGCGTCTGCCGAGCGACGCCGAGGGGCTGGCCGACGTACCGTTCGAGCAACTCGGCGACCGGGAGTGCGAGATGCTCGGCGCCTGGCTCGCGGCGACCGTGACCGCCTGGCCGGTACGCCGCAGCCGCAGGCTGGCGGTGTCGTCGCGGGGCCGCGCGATCGCGGTACGTGCCACGCTGGCGCGTGCCCGCCGCACCGGCTGGGAGCCGCTCCGGCTGGCCAGGCAGCGGCCCGTTGACCGGCCCCGGCGGGTGGTCATGCTCTGTGACGTCAGCCAGTCGATGCAGGCCCAGGCGTCGGCGTACCTCCATCTGATGCGGGTGCTCGCGGTGGTGGCGGACGCGGAGGTGTTCGCGTTCGCGACGACGTTGACCCGGCTGACGCCGGTGCTCGCGCACCGCTCGACGGCCGCCGCGATCGAGCTGGCCTCCGAGCGGGTGAGCGACCGGTTCGGGGGTACGCGGATCGCGACCAACGTACGGGCACTGCTGGCATCGCACCACGGCGCGAAGGTGCGGGGCGCCATCGTGCTCATCGGCTCCGACGGCTGGGACGCCGACCCACCGGCGGAACTGGCCACCGCGATGGCCCGGCTGCGCCGCCGAGCGCACCGGGTGATCTGGATGAACCCCCGAGCCGCCGCCCCCGGCTTCGAACCGCGCGTGGCCGGGATGGCGGCCGCCCTCCCGTACTGCGACCTGCTGCTACCCGCCGACACCTTCGGCTCGCTCCGCACCGTACTCACGGAGCTCGCCCACGCCTGACACGCTGGGGCCGACCTTCACGGCAGGCGCGACAGCGCGCCGGATCTTGCACCCTCCTGTCACGGGGGGCTGACCTTGTGGGCGCTCGCGCGCTGCCGCGCCGTCCGTCAGACACGGCGTAGGGTAAATGCGTCACCTTCCGGCACCTGGAGAGGTGAGTTGCCGCCGCCATGCCCGTCTGAGGGATAATCGCGCTTGCCGGTGGCCGTGCTCTTGCCGCTCATGCTCGTCAACCAGGGTGATCCAGACGAGACGCGCCTGTGAGTAGCGTCCTCTGCCCGTCTCCTCATAACCGTGTTCGGCCGGTCGCAGCACGAGGAACTCCCCGCCCTGACACACCCACTCATACGCACCACAGCACGAGGTTTCGCCGATGCGTACCCGCTGACACCTGGACGTGTCGAACCGCTCCCAGCTGATCACACGACTAGGCAGCCCACCAACCGTGAGGTCTGGCCACGCGGCTCCTTCCCGCCCGTCTTCGGGCACCCGCCCGGCCAGGCTCATGGACCGACCCCGAAGTTCACCTCTGACAGAACCTCAGCGATCACCGGCGACCACGGGTGACGTTCGAGCAATTCCCGGTACCGTTCGCTGACCAGTCGCGCCACCGACGACACCCCAGCAAACGGACATCCGGTGTAGACCCACCGCCCTGTCTTGGGATTAATCCGACCGGTCCACCAGATATAGCGCCACACGCCGTCAGCGCCGCACTCGACCCAAACGACCAGATCAACCCAGACCGACACCAGCGCCACGCCGTAGCCGCCATGTACGTCCGACGTGATCCCCTGCAATGCCAGCTCATCGCGCAACCGGTTCGCTACATGCAGCGCCGGACTCTCCGCAAGGTCGCCGCTCAAGTCGTTTGCCCTCCGAAGGGCCAGAATCGGCGGAACATCGCGCGCCACGCTGGTGACTTGTTCGCTACTTTGGCGAGGAATGCCTTGTTTCCCCCGTCCCTCATGAGACGGCTCATTGCTATGTCTGAGGCGCATGCAGGCAGGATTCACTGGATCATTTGGACAGCGCGCCGACACCCCTAGACATCTGAGGACATCTTCCGGTCAACTAGATTCCCTGGCCTGTCCTGTGACGAGAAAGTAGGGTCATGGTCAATGAACGCCTCCGCCGCACCATGCTTCGTGCTGGGCTGGACATCCAACAGCTCGCCGACATGGCCCAGGTCAGCGTAAAAAGCGTCGGTCGGTGGCTCCAAGGAACTTCCGTGCCTTATCCGAAAACTCGCTATCGGGTTGCTGCGATTCTTGAGGAAGACGAGTCTTATCTCTGGCCTGAGGCCGTCGATCAAGCTTCCCTGGTGGGGGCGGAACTCGTCGCTAGCTACCCACGCCGGAACGACGTGCCACGTCATCAGTGGACGGAAACGCTCCGGACGGCCAGCCGGAATATCGATCTGCTCGCGTTCGCCGGCTTGTTCCTGACCGAAGAACACCCTGACTGGATTCCAACGCTCATCGCCAAGGCGGAAGCTGGGGCCAGGGTTCGGCTGCTCCTCGGTGATCCACAGGGGAAGCAGTTGGTATCGCGCGATGCTGAACATCAGATCGGCGGAGGAGTCGCTGGTCGCGTAACGGCGGTACTGAGCTACTACACCGAGCGCATGCCCCTCAGCGTACATATCCGCCTTCACGACACTCCGCTCTACAACAGCATCTATCGTTTTGACGATGAGATGCTGGTCAATGTCCACGTGTACGGCATCCTCGCTGCGTACACGCCCACACTGCATCTCCGTCGGGTCGATGGGGCATGGTTCAACACGTATTTGGAATCCTTCGAGCGGGTATGGGCATCTGCTCGTCCACTAGAGCGAGGGGCCCCGGCGTGAAGAAGAAACGGCGTATCGACTACTGGCGCGACCCGGATGCGCCTAAGCCAACCAGCCGCAAGGCATCAGCAAGCGTGTTCGTCATCAACGATGACGGCCACCTCTTACTACTCCACCGCACCGACAACCACCTCTGGACCATTCCAACCGGTGCGGTAAAGAAGGGGGAGACCGTTTCCGAAGCCGGCGCTCGCGAATGCCTGGAAGAGACGGGCATAGAGGTTGAGGTCACGGGCCTGGTAGGAATCTTCTCAACACCGGATCACGTGATCGTCTATATGCACGGTGACAAGGTCGATGAGGTACGTCAGCCAATCAATGTCTGCCTACGTGCCCGCATGGTGGGTGGCGCTCTACAGCCCAATCCAAAAGAGTCCCGCGAGGTGTGTTGGGTAGATCCCTCTCAACTCGGCAGCTACGAGATCCAGCCAGCCATTCGGCGCCGCATCGACTGTGGCCTAGAACGCGTGGAGCCATACATCGACTAAGTGGACTAAGCTAAGAATCTGCCACGGAAGAGGGTCGCCCACGACCACTGCCCTGTTTTTGGATTAACCCGACCAGTCCATCAGACATAGCGCCACACGCCGTTACTGCCGCACTTCGGTTAAAAAGGCCGCAATCGGGTTGATGAACCTGCATTCCGACATACCAAGCCTTCAGGCGTACCGCTAGAACTGCTCTGACAAAGCGGAGGCGCATCGTGACGTCCCAGCCCCCTCTATCCGGCATCGTCCGGCAGCTCACGGACCTTGTGGCAACGGTCATCCGCGAGCTTCGCCCCCGGCTGATCCAAGCTGCGCTGTCGGGTGACCGGTCAGAGAGCCAGAACAGTCGACATGCCGACAACTTCCTGTCGGAGTACGACCTGTGGATGCACAGGCGCTATCGGGAACTTCTGACGCAGATCCTTCCTTCGTACGTCTATGCCTCCGAGGAGGCGGATCCTCAGGTCATCGGCGACGATCCGGACCCGGATCTGTGCGTCCTGGTCGATCCGCTCGACACGAGTGAGCTGGCGGTCCGGGCCTTGTACGGCTACACGCACGTTCTGGTCTACTCGCGGGGCCTCGCCCGTCCGATCGCGGCCGTAGTGGGCGACATCTTCCACCACCTCCAGATCTATACCGCCGCCCGCGACGAAGCCGGGCAAGAGCAAGCCTTCGTCATCACCCAGGACGGGGTGGCTCATCCCCTGCGCCTCAATTGGTCCGTTCAGCTGTCAGAGTCACTGATCACTAACTACTTCATGAAGCCTGCCGAGCGCTTCCTACCACTCGCCCAGCAGACTCGCCTGATCGAGCAGTTGAGCCAGCTCTCTCAAGACGGTGTGAGCAGAGGCAGGATCGGCGTTGACTTCGGCTCGATCGGACTGTGCCACGTCGCCGCAGGTTTCAGTGACGCGATGATCGAGTTCGCCAAAGGCTTCGCCACCTGGGATCTCGCCCCAGGGCACTACATCCTCCAGGCGGCCGGAGGGGTGGTCCTCGACCTCCAAGGCCATCCCATTCCGCTGGACTACAGGTTCGGCACCATGGACGACATCCGGAAAGCCATGGACCACCGACGCAAGTTTGTCGCCGCCTCCAGTCTGCCCCTCGCCCGAGACATCCTCTCCGCCATGACCCTCACCGGATGAGCATGCCGATGCGCCCCGCACCGTGCTCGCGCGAAGTAGAGCTCGCACGTGCCTGAGCTTGTTCTTACGCCACAATCCTGGGCGTATGCCCTGATCGGGACTTATGCCGCCTATCTGCGCATAGCGGATACGTTACGGCGTGTCGCCGTTACATAGTGCGGTCGCCGTCCCATCTTCGCAGGTGTCCCAAAATCCATCCCGAAACGCCTACCTGACCCGGCTCTGGGCGATCTGTCGCACTTCCGGCAGCTCTTCTATGAGTGTCTGAGCAGGCGGCGTGATGAGTTATTCGAACTGGTGGACGCGGTGTTATGCGCCAGTGGGCCGGTGATGTCGCTGGTGGACCGCCAAAGGCGACCCAGACCTTAAACAACAAGGTTAGAGGGTGTCTCTGAACTATCACCGTCAGAGCCGGGTCCTGTTTTCAAAGGCGGCGCAAACCATGCCGGCCGTATCGTTTCCCCTCCGCCTTGCCCCCGCGCCCAGCGGTTCCTTAGGGTTGGCGGGTGTCAGAGCCGAAATCTCCCCCGCCGCGGATCGGGTCCCCCGAGTGGGACCGGGAACTCGCGAACATTGGGCTGGATCGGCGAGGGGTCGACGCCGATGTGAATGCCGTGCTGGCGACCACGGACGCCCATAGCGAGTTCGACCCGCACGGGCTGAACCTCTTCGGGACCGATGCCGAGGTCGCCGCCGACTGGGTCCTTTTGCACCAGAGGTTCCCGTCCTATGGGATTTTGATGTACCTGCGAATGTGCTGGTCGTGTGGTGACCACGCGCTGCAGGACTGGATTGTGCGCCAATTCGCCGCGATGCTGATGTACGGTCCGGCCCCCGTGGCCGATTCGGTCGAGTACGGGCTGTGGGTCGACTACTTCGAATCGCCTGATGCATCGCAGGTCTTCACGGCGCTGACCCTTCAGTTGCCGCGGTCCCACTGGGATCGCCTGATCAGCGGCGCCGGTCCGGTGCCCTGGGACGCCAAGCATCAGGTGTTCCAGGAGGCGGCCGAGGTCCCGGCGCTGCATCCTGCGCTCGCAAGGGGCATCGCGGGTTCGTTCTATGACGTGTACGGCGACGTCGACGCCGTGGACGCGGCCCTGCTGCTCGATCGGCTCACGGTGGCGGACGAATCTTTGCTGGCGGCGCTGACCGAGGCCACCACACAGCCGCTGCGACTGCGGTCCGGATCGGCCGTGATCCTGGACGAGTCCGATGCGGGGTGGCCGCACCCGGGGAGCTTCCTGCTTCGCGCGGTGGTAGGCAGCTCGCGGATCCGGTGGGTGCGGCAGTCCGAACTGGTGGCCGACGACCGGGTGTACGGTCGGCTGGCGCACTGGGACTTCCCGTTCGAACCGACGAAGATCGCGCACCGCGTTGTGGCCGCGCCCGAGCCGGAGGGGCGGGTCGTGCTGTTCCGGGTCGAAGGGCCGCCTGAGCACGCTGAGCTGCTGGTGGACCGGGAACTCGAGGCATGGCCGCCGGGTCTGAGGGAGCATCTCGCACCCTGAGGGCCCCGAGCGTCACGGCGACACACCGTGACGCCAAAGCCACAATCCGCTATGCGCAGGTAGATGGCATAAGTCCCGATCAGGGCATACGCCCAGGATTGTGGTTTAAGGACAAGCTGAGTGCCCGTGAACAAACCGATCGTTAAGACGATTTGCGCCGCGGAGGGGACTACCTGCTGTGGGCGGCTTCGAGGTCGGACTGGTGGGCGACGGCCCAGAGGCCCAAGGCGCGTACCGGCTCCAAGAAAGAGCGGCCTAGGTCGGTGAGCGCGTAGTCGACACGCGGCGGGACCCTCGGATGGACCGTGCGGCTGATCAGACCGTCCTCTTCGAGGGCGCGCACCGTACGGGTGAGCATGCGGCGGCTGAGTCCCTCCACGGACCTGTCCAGCTCGTTGAAGCCGTGCGCGCCGCGCTCCAGGATCGACAGGATCACGACGCTCCACTTATCACCCACCCGACGCAGCACGCTGGTCGCGGGGCAGTTCTCGTGCTCAGCCACCGTGACAGGGACGGTGATGGTTGCAGTGGACATGAATGTGCCTTCTTTCGGACCTTTCGCCGGTTGGCCAAAGATCAGGGTACGCACATCGACCTCCAAGGAGGATTTATCGTGATCGTGGTTAGCGGAGCGTCCGGGCAGCTCGGACGCCTCACCATCGGGCACCTGCTCCAGCGGGTGGAGGCCGCCCGGGTCGTGGCGTTGTCCCGTACCCCTGATGCCGTCGCCGACCTCGGGGTGGCCACCCGGTACGCCGACTTCGACGATCCGGCCAGCCTGCCCGGCGCGCTGGAGGGCGCGGAGCGGCTGCTGATGATCAGCATGGGCTCGCTCACCGGGGCGCCTCGCGGGCACGTCAACGCCATCGAGGCGGCGGCCGAGGCGGGGGTGGGCCACGTGATCTACACGTCGTTCGCCAGGGCGGGCGAGCCGGGCCAGCCCCAGGCGCTCATCCAGAACCACGGGGAGACCGAGCGGCTGCTGGCCGAGTCAGGGCTGACGTTCACGGCGCTGCGGTTCAACCAGTGGCCGGAGATGTGGAACCTCGTCGGCCTGCCCGCCATCGCCGTCGCCACCGGGGTACTGCCCAGCAATTCGGGTGACGGCCGGGTGGGTCACATCACCCGCGATGACAGCGCCGCCGTCGCCGCGGCCGTGCTGGCCGAGGGCGGCTGCGAGGGGCAACTCCTCGAGGTCACAGGCCCGGAAGCGGTCACGGATGCGAACGTCGCCGACGCGCTCGCCCAGGTCACCGGCCGCCCGATCCGCTGCGAACAGGTCTCGGACACCGACCTGGCCGCAGCGCTGTCCGGACGTGGGCTCCCCGAGATGTACGTTCAGGGATGGACGGGCCTGGGGGCGTACAAGCGTGACGGCTGGTTCGACGTGACCACACACGCGGTCGAGCACCTCACCGGCCGCAAGCCCACCCCGATCGCCGACTACTTCGCCGCTCACCCCGAAGCCCTGCAGTTCCCGGCTCTTCGTTCACAGCAGTCAGCTTCTCGGCCGTAAACGACCGAGCTTGCAGCTCCTCACCGTCGCTGGCTTCGGCGGCGAGGTCCGCGTCAGGCAGCGTGACTCACTGCCCAGTCCGCCACACCGCGTGAGGCGATGTTGCGG
>NZ_JAHFZZ010000031.1 GCF_018603905.1 Nonomuraea sp. NEAU-A123 | reverse complement strand
GTCCTGACGGGCCTGACGGTGGTGGCGAACCTGGTGGCCTGCTCGCTGGCCGCCTACGCTTTCGCCCGGCTGAACTTCCCGTTGAAGAAGCTGTGGTTCGCGCTCATGCTCGGCTCGATCATGCTGCCCTACCACGTGACGGTCGTGCCGCAGTACATCGTGTTCTCCAAGCTCGACTGGATCAACACGATCTGGCCGCTGATCGTGCCGAAGTTCCTGGCCACCGACGCGTTCTTCATCTTCCTCATGGTGCAGTTCATCCGCACCCTGCCCAGAGAGCTGGACGAGGCCGCCTCCATCGACGGCGCGGGCTACTGGCGGATCTTCCTGCAGGTGATCCTCCCGCTCTGCACCCCGGCCCTCGCCACGACCGGCATCTTCACCTTCATCTGGACATGGAACGACTTCTTCAGCCAGAACCTGTATCTCACGAACTCCGACAACCTCACGGTCGCCGTCGCGCTGCGTCAGTTCCTCGACTCCAGCGGCGAGTCCTCGTGGGGGCCGATGTTCGCGATGTCGATCGTGTCGCTAGGGCCGATCTTCGGATTCTTCCTGGCCGGCCAGAAGTACCTGATCCGTGGTGTAGCGACCACCGGCCTGAAGTAACACCCCCCGCAACTCTTGACCAGGAGGTAGAGCCGTGCAGCCTAGAAAGATGTGGACGGTCGCCCTGCTCGCGGCCACCGTGATGACGTCGGTCGCCGCCTGCGGCGGCAGCGGTGACAAGGCCGCCGGAGACAAGGTCGAACTCCGCTTCTCCTACTGGGGCAGCGACTCCCGGCAGAAGCTCACCGAGCAGGTGATCAAGAAGTTCGAGGAGAAGAACCCGACCATCAACGTCGAAGGCGACTTCTCCGACTTCAACAGCTACTACGAGAAACTCGCCACCAAGGTGGCGGCGAACGACGCCCCTGACGTCATGAGCATCGAGATCCGCGGTTTGGGCGAGTACGCCGGACGCGGCGCTCTGGCGGACATGGCGGGCAAGGTGATCACGACCGACTTCGACCAGCAGGCGCTCGCCGCCGGCAACATCGACGGCAAGCAGTACGCCATTCCCTCCGGCGTCAACGCCTTCTCCATGCTCGTCAACAAGGCGACGATCGAGAAGGCCAAGCAGAAGGTGCCCGACGACAAGAGCTGGACCTGGGACGACTGGATCAACCTGGCCAAGCAGATCAGCGCGAGCGGTGTCGGCCTCACGGGAGCCGAGTACAACTACAACCCCGCCTGGCTGCAGATCTTCGCGGCCCAGCGCGGCGAGAAGCTCTACGACGGTAAGAAGCTGGGCGTCTCGCCTGACACGCTGAAGGCCTGGTGGGCCATCGACCAGCAACTCATCCAGACCAAGGGCTCGCCTGACGCCGCGAAGAGCTCCGAGCTGATCGCGGGCGGGGTCGAACAGTCGCCGCTGGGCACCAACACGGGCGCGACGGGCATGTGGTGGAGCAACCAGCTCGGCGGCCTGTCCAAGGCGTCCGGCCAGGAGCTGACCCTGCTGCGCATGCCCAAGACGAAGGAGGCGACCACCAGCGGCATGTTCCTGCAGCCGTCGATGTTCTACACCGTCGCCGCCAAGTCCGAGCATCCCGCGGAAGCCGCCAAGTTCATCGACTTCATGACCAACGACCCGGACGCGGCCTCGATCCTGCTGAGCGACCGCGGCCTGCCGATCAACGCCAAGGTGCTCGCGGCCGTCAAGGACAAGCTGCCGGCCGTCGACCAGAAGACGCTGGCCTTCATCGACGAGGTCAGGAGCGAGCTGAGCCCGATCGCCGCCCCGCCGAAGGGCGCCCTCCAGGTGGATGACATCCTCAAGCGCGTCACCGAGGAGGTCGTCTTCGCCAAGACGACACCGGACGCCGCCGCGCAGAAGTTCCTGACCGAGGCCAACGCCGCCCTCGCCGGCTGAGGCCGGTACCGCAGGGCCGGGGCCGTCAGCGGCTCCGGCCCGTCATTTCTACTCGGGGAGAGAAGTTGAGCACCAGGTACGCCTTCGTCGGCCTCGGTCACCGCGCCCGGATGTACATCGACGCCCTGCTGGGCGACTGGCGGGACACCGGTACGATCGTCGGGCTCTGCGACACCAACCAGACCCGCATGGACTACTACGCCGAGCGCATCGGCGGCGAGGTGCCCCGCTTCCGTCCGGACGAGTTCGGCAAGCTGCTGGAGCTGGCCGACGCCGTCGTGGTCACCACGGTGGACGCGACGCACGCCCGCTATGTCGTCGCCGCGCTCGACGCGGGGCTCGACGTCATCGTGGAGAAGCCGTTGACGGTGGACGCCGAGGGCTGCGAGGCCATCGCCGCCGCCGCCGAGCGCAATCCGGGCAAACTGGTGGTGACCTTCAACTACCGCTACTCGCCGCGCAACTCGGCGGTGAAACGGCTGATCAGCGCGGGCGAGATCGGTGATGTCACCTCGGTCCACTTCGAGTGGGCGCTCGACACCATCCACGGCGCCGACTACTTCCGCCGCTGGCACCGCGACAAGGTCAACTCGGGCGGCCTGCTCGTCCACAAGTCCACCCACCACTTCGACCTGGTCAACTGGTGGCTCGCGGCGGCGCCCGAACTCGTCTTCGCCCAGACCGACCTGCGCTTCTACGGCCAGGCCCTGCCCCGGGGCCCGCGCCCGTCCCGCGGCCAGGGCGCGCCGGGCCTGGGCACCGACCCGTTCATCCTGGACATCTCCACCGACGAGCGGCTCAAGCGCCTCTACCTGGACGCCGAGCACGAGGACGGCTACATCCGCGACCAGGACGTCTTCGGGCCGGGCGTGACGATCGACGACAACATGTCGGTCCTCGTCCGCTACGCGAACCGGGCCATGCTCACCTACTCCCTCACCGCGCACGCCCCCTCCGAGGGCTACCGCGTCGTCTTCAACGGCACGGCCGGGCGCGTCGAGCTGGAGGTCTGCGAGCGATCGTGGACGCCGCCGCACGCCGCGATCGACCCGAGCGCCGCCACCAAGCAACATGCGGCCGGAGCCTGGGAGCGGCTCACCCTGCACCGGCACTGGCAGGAGCGCGAGGAGATCCCGATCGAGCAGGGAGAGGGCGGCCACGGCGGCGGCGACCGACTGCTGCTGAACGACGTCTTCCGCGGCCCGAGCGAGGATCCACTGGGCCGTCCTGCCGGGTACCGCGACGGCATCCGCAGTGTGCTGGTGGGAGCCGCGGCCACCCGCTCGGCCGCCACCGGCCGCGCCGTTCGCCTGACCGACGACGGCACCCGCCTGGCCGACGCCTGACCGACGGCCGGTCACCCCGGCGGGCCATCTATGGGAACGCCGGCCTCCGTCAGGTCCTTGATTGCCGGCGGGGGGAGGAGCCTGGCCCACCCGCCTGTGAACCATGCAGGACGACCTTGGCGTCTCGTCCCAGCTCCAGGTACATCCGGACCTCGTCGAAGCGGAGGTCGCCCACCTCGATGATGTTGGGCAACCTGCCCCACTCGCGGAAGCCGAGCCGCTCGTAGAGGTCGATCGCTCCGAGGTTGTTGCCGCGCGCTCCTAGCGTCAGGGTCTCGATGCCGGCCTGTCGTGCGTGGTCGATGAGTGCGCTCACGATCAACCGGCCCAGTCCGAGTCCTCTCGCCGAGGGGTGCGCCATGATCTTCCCTATCTCGGCGGAGCGCGTGAAGATCGGCGCCGACCCACGCATCCAGAGCCCCATTCCTTCGACCCGCCCGTCCACAAGGGCCAGTGCCAAGGCCGCATCGTCGCGTTGTACGGCATCGAGCACGCCGGCCAGCCAGGCGTCGGCCTCGTCGCGGTCGGGTGGCTCCAGATAGCCGACCGCGCCTCCCGATTCGACGACCGCTCGCAAGACCCTGTGGATCTCGGCGCGGAGGGCTTCATCGGCGTTGACCGGCCAGAACAGCTCAATTTTCGGCTTCATATTCGACCCATTATGGCTAGACACACCGGGTGAACGGTTGGGTGGGCCTGTCCAGCGGGTATGGCAAACCGTACGTCCGGGGAAGGCGTTTCGGCATCTGTCTGATGCTGCCGCCATGGCCGTTTTCATGTTCGGGGGCAGAGACGGCCAGGCTTTCCTTTCGCGTGCGGACGGGACGTAGCTGTGCCCCCGTCTCGCTGGGGGTTCTGATGCGCGTGATCGTTGATCTCACGCGGTGCCAGGGTTACGGTCAGTGCGTCTTCGCGGCGCCGGGCGTCTTCGCCTTGCACGGGCAGGAGGCGCTGATCTACGACCCGAACCCGGATGACGCCGAGCGTGATCGGGTGATGCGGGCGGTGGGGGCGTGCCCCGTCCAGGCCGTCCACGTCGACGGGCCCGTCACTCCTGTGGCGAAAGGGAAGAGGCGCGCGCGACCGGCCGCCCAGAACGGTCAGAGAACCAGGTGGAAGGGCCGCATCGTCATCGTCGGCGCTTCGCTGGCGGGCCTGCGAGCCGCCATGGTGCTGCGGCGTGAGGGGTTCACCGGACCGTTGACGCTGATCGGCGACGAACAGCACGAGCCCTACGACCGGCCGCCGCTGTCCAAGCAGGTGATGGTCGGGCAGGTCCCGCCCGACCACACCGCGCTGCCCCGGTTCGGCGAGCTGGACGCCGAGTGGCTGCTGGGGCAGCGGGCGGTGGGGCTGGACCTGCCGGGCCGGCAGGTGCGTCTGGCCGATGGCCGGCAGGTGGGCTTCGACCGGCTGCTGATCGCCACGGGGATGAGCGCCCGGCCCTGGTTCAAGCCGGAGGAGGCGGCCCTGGACGGGGTGTTCGTGCTGCGCACGATGGAGGATGCGGCCGGGCTGCGCCGGCACCTTGCCGCCACTGACGGGCGGGTCCTGGTCATCGGCGCCGGCTTCACCGGCTCGGAATGCGCCTCGGTCTGCCGGGAACTGGGCCGGCCGGTGACGGTCGCCGAGCGCGGTCCGGCCCCGCTGTCCGGAGCGCTGGGCGGAGTGATCGGCGCGATCGCCGCCGACATCCAGCGCGAGCACGGCGTGGACCTGCGCTGCGACACCTCGGTCACGGCCCTGGAGGGCGACTCGTCCGGCCGGTTGCGCTCCGCGCGCCTGTCCGACGACAGCACACTGGAGGTGGACACCGCGGTGGTCGCGCTCGGCGGAGTCCGCAACGTCGAATGGCTGGACGACTCCGGCCTGGCGGCCGGCGTAT
Organism: Nonomuraea sp. NEAU-A123; assembly: GCF_018603905.1. GTDB lineage: Bacteria > Actinomycetota > Actinomycetes > Streptosporangiales > Streptosporangiaceae > Nonomuraea. Next base: position 111,967 of record NZ_JAHFZZ010000031.1, on the reverse strand, counting down.
GGGGCGTGGCCTGCGACGCGGGCTGCCGTGCCGTCGATGTCAACGGCGTCGTCACCGACGACATCTTCGCCGCCGGGGACATCGCGCGCTTCCCTCACCCGGTCTACGGCTACCAGTTCGTGACTCTGGAGCACTGGGGCAACGCCGTCGCCCAGGCGGAAGTGGCCGCCCACAACATGCTGTGCGACCAGAGCGAACGCTGGCCGCACCTGTGGCTGCCGGTCTTCTGGTCCAGCCAGTTCGGCCTCAATATCAAATCCGTCGGGGTGCCGACCTTCGCGGACCAGGTCGTGATCGCCCAGGGTTCGGTGGAGGAGCGGCGTTTCGTCGCCGTCTACGGCTATCAGGGACGCATCACCGCCGCGGTCACCGTCGACCAGGCGATGTGGCTGCCCTTCTACCAGCAGCTGATCGAGCGGGCGGCGCCGTTCCCGCCCGAGCTAGCCACCGCAGAGGGGCCCGTCGAGCTGCGCCCGGTCGCGGCAGAAGTGTCCGACCACGTCGCGGCCACGCAGAACGCCACGGTCGTGGTGACCGGCCACGACCCCGGCGAACGCCGCGCCACGCTGGTACGCCGCCGCGCCTGACCGCCCAATCCTGAACCGCCGCGTACAACTCCGCACAAGGAACCGTCACCATGCCGCAGAGCAGCACTCCGACCAGCGTCTACGAGCAGGTCCTGGACCAGTCGAACCGCGCGAACCCCTACCCGCTGTACGCCGAACTGCGCAAGACGCCCGTGGCGCGGCAGGACGACGGCAGCTACGTGGTCAGCACCTACCGGGAGATCGTCGCGTTGCTGCACGATCCGCGCGTCAGCTCCGACCGGCTCAGCGGCCCCGACGTCGGGCGGCCCGGCGAGGATGAGCGCTCGGGGGAGCCGCCGACCTCCTTCATCCATCTCGACCCTCCCGCCCACGATCGGAGCCGGCGTGCCGTGATGCGGCACTTCGGGCCGCCGGAGACGCCCGGCCGGATCGAGGGCATGCGCGGCCGGATAACCGAGATCGTCACGACGCTCATCGACGGGTTCGAGGGCAGGGATCAGGTGGACATCGTCCACGACTTCGCCTACCCGCTGCCGGTCACGGTGATCTGCTCGCTGCTGGGCGTGCCTCGAGAGGACGAACCGCGTTTCAGCAAGTGGGCCGACGCGCTCATCGAGACGCTCGACCCCAGGACCGAGGACCCGGAGCGCCTGCTCGCCACCACCCAGCGCGAGATGAGCTCGTACCTGAACGATGTGATCGAAAGCAGCCTCGCCAACCAGGGCGACGACCTGCTGTCCACGTTGGCCGCCGACGACCCCACCTGCGGAGGGCTGTCGCGTCAGGAACTGCTGGCCAACGCCATCTTGCTGTTCGTGGCCGGCCACGAGACCACCGTCAACCTCATCACCAACGGCATGCTGACCCTGCTGCGCCACCCCGACACCCTCAACAGGCTGCGCGAGGAGCCCGAACTGATCGACCCCCTTGTCGAGGAGCTGCTGCGCTACGAGCCGCCGGTGCACTTCGCCCTGCGGCGCATCGCTCTGACCGACATCGACATCGCCGGCACCACCATCCCCCAAGGCGCCTCCATCGTCCTGGCACTGGCCGCCGGCAACCGTGACCCCGACCGCTTCGACAACCCAGACCGGTTCGACCCCGACCGCCCAGACAACGAGCACCTGGGCTTCAACAGCGGCATCCACTACTGCTTCGGCGCGCCCCTGGCCCGGCTCGAAACACAGCTCGCGCTGACCGAACTCGTTCACCGGCTACGCAATCCCCGCCTGCTCACCGACCCGCCCCCTTACCGGCCGAACCCGCGCCTGCGCGGCCCCAGCCACCTGCCGGTCGCCTTCGACGGGGTAGCCCCCTCCTCGTGATCACCGCACTCTTCGTACCGGCGGAAACGGGAACGCTAGGGGAATCCAGCAGGACAAGGCGATTCGATGGAGATTCGGCTGATCGAGGGCGGGGGCCCGCCGGTCGGCCGGGGGTTTCGAGCAGACGGGGGCGTCGGGATATGGCCAAGCAAAGCGTCGCGGAGCAGTTCGTCGACATCCTCGCGCGAGCCGGGGTCGAGCGATTGTACGGAGTCGTCGGTGACAGCCTCAATCCCGTCACCGACGCCGTACGCCGTCATCCGGCGATCGAATGGGTGCAGGTGCGGCACGAGGAGGTGGGAGCGTTCGCGGCAGGTGCGGAGGCGCAGCTCACCGGGCGGCTGGGCGCGTGTGCGGGCAGCTGCGGCCCTGGTCATCTGCATTTGATCAACGGATTGTTCGACGCGCATCGCAGCATGGCGCCGGTGCTGGCGCTGGCCGCGCACATCCCCAGCGCCGAGATCGGCACCTCCTACTTCCAGGAGACCCACCCGGAACGGTTGTTCGCCGAGTGCAGCCACTACTCCGAGCTGATCTCACACCCGGAGCAGATGCCACGCATCCTGCAGACCGCCATCCAGCACGCCATCGGCCTGGGCGGGGTCGCCGTCGTCAGCATGTCGGGAGACATCGCCGGCCAGGACACCGCGCAGCCGGGCGCGGAAGTGGCGATCCTCACCCGGCGACCGGTCGTACGTCCCGCCGAGGCCGAGGTCGCCGAGCTGGCCAGGCTGGTCGACGAGGCCGAGAGGGTCACGCTGTTCTGCGGCAGCGGCACCGCCGACGCCCATCAGGAGGTCATGGCCTTCGCCGAACGCGTCAAGGCACCGGTCGGACACGCGCTGCGCGGCAAGGAATGGATCCAGTACGACAACCCGTTCGACGTCGGCATGTCCGGCCTGATCGGCTATGGCGCCGCCTATGAGGCGATGCACGAAGCCGACCTGCTCATCCTGCTGGGCACCGACTTCCCCTACACCGCGTTCCTGCCCGAGGACGTACGCGTCGTCCAGGTCGACATCCGCGCCGAGAACCTGGGCCGCCGCTGCAGACTGGACCTGGCCGTCTGGGGCGACGTCCGCGAGACCCTGCTCGCCGTGGCGCCGCAGGTGCGGGAGAAGAGCGACCGCCGCTTCCTGGACCGGATGCTGCAAAAGCACGCCGCCGCCCTGGAAGGCGTCGTCACCGCCTACACCCGCGACGTCGAACGGCACCGCCCGATCCACCCCGAATACGTCACCTCCCTGCTGGACGACGAGGCCGCCGACGACGCCGTCTTCACCGTCGACACCGGCATGTGCACCGTGTGGGCGGCCCGCTACCTGTCCCCGAACGGCCGGCGCCGCCTGCTCGGCTCTTTCAGCCACGGATCGATGGCCAACGCCATGCCACAGGCCATCGGCGCGCAACTGACCGACCGCGGCCGGCAAGTCATCTCCCTCTCGGGCGACGGCGGACTCTCCATGCTGATGGGCGACCTGCTCACGCTGACCCAGTACGATCTGCCCGTCAAGATCGTGCTCTTCAACAACTCCGCGCTCGGCATGGTCGACCTGGAGATGATGGTCGCCGGCTTCCCGCCGTACGGCACCACTTACCCCCACACCGACTACGCGGCCATCGCCCGCGCGGCCGGAATCCACGGCGTACGGGTCGACGATCCACGCGACGTGCGGGACGCGCTACGCCAGACGCTGGACCACGACGGACCGGCCCTCCTCGATCTCGTCACCGACCCCAACGCCCTGTCCATGCCCCCACACATCACCGGCCAGCAACTGGCCGGCTTCGCCACCACCACCAGCAAGCTCGTGCTCAGCGGCGGCGTGGGCCGCATGATCCAACTTGCCCGCTCGAACCTGCGCAACATCCCGCGCCCGTGACGCGCGTCATGGGTTCAGCCCCGAACACAGGTCAACGAGCGCCGACCACGAAACCACGTCAGCCAACCCACAACTTCTGAAACACGCCCGGGGAAACGGCGACACGGTCCATCCGACGCGATGATCTTAGGCGCGGGGGCCCTTCGGCCCGAGCCGGATCGAGCGCTTCCAAACATCGACAACCCGGGCATATGCTTTCGAAAATCTGCCGCCGAGCAGCGCCGAAGCCCCCAGGGGGACATGATGCCACGGCGATCTGGGCTGTTGCGCTGGTCAGCTGGCATCGTGGCGGTGGCGCTCGCGGTGTCGGGACAGTCGGCGCCGGCCGCAGGCGCCACCGGAAGCCCGTCCAGGGCGGGGGACTTCGTCGTGTACGGGTTCAGCCAGTCGGACGTGCACGAGGAGGACCCGCAGGTCTACGAGCTCGACCCGGACACCACCATCCGCGCGATCGGGAAGTGGTCCACGGCGGGGGACGAGGCAGCTGACTACAACTTCGCGCAGATCGACCGCTACCACGCCAAGGGCATCAACTTCATGGGCAGCGGCACGGCGAGCGTGATCTTCCCGAAGGACTTCGCCACCGCCGAAATCTTCGACGACATGTCGACGCGCGACGCGGACGGCAATCCGGTACCCCATGACGAATTCGGCTTTCCGGAGCCGGCGCGGCGGGGCAACATCTTCAACCCCAAGTACCGCGAGTACCTCCTCTCCTGGGCACGCATCCAGGTCGACGGCGGAGTCGACGGGCTCAACTTCGACGAGATCAACGCCGGATTCAGCGGCGGGTCGAAGTACGGCTTCAACGGCAACGAGGGCTTCGACGACTACGCGATCGCCGACTTCAACCGGTACCTCCTGGCGAAGTATCCGACCTTCACCGCCGCGGACTGGAAGTCGCGCTTCGGCATGACCGACGACAACATCCTCCGTCGCGACGTGCCGGCCGGCGACCTGGCGGCCAACTTCAACTACCGCGATTACCTGCGAACCGGCGGCTGGAACCTAGACCCCCTGAACGCGGCGAACGCGCTCGCTCCCGAGTGGGGCCGGGTGGTCGCCAACCGCATGTACGCCGAGGACACGTCGTTCACCGCCACGTACATCCGCCGGTACTGGAAAGAGACCGTCGACGAGATGCGCGCGTACGCCTGGCGCACCCAGCACCGCGGCATTCTCATCTCCTCGAACGGGCTGTGGCCCTACGTGGACTTCAACAGCGTCGGCATGTACCCGTGGAACCCGGACGAGCAGACGCCCGACTTCCGAGGCGCCGACTATGTGCCGGTGGTCGACGGCCACCTCAACGGCGCCAAGTCGCTCCAGTCGCAGTACCGCTACCTGAAGGAGCAGAGCGCCCGGATCGCGGGCCACGTGCCGGTCGTCGTGTTCATCGACTGGCCGAACGACATGATGACCAACTATCTCAACCTGCCGCTGCAGGAGAAAAGGGACTACTGGCAGATCTTCGGCGCCGAGGCGTACGCGAACGGCATCTTCCCCGCCTTCCACCTGAAGGACACAGTCGGCAGCCCCACCGCGACGGACCTCGGAATGATGGACTTCTTCAAGACGTACACCCGCTTCTACAAGGACCATCGCGCGATCTTCAAGGACAACGCGATCGGCACCCAGGCGGTACGGGTGGGTGTGGCCAACGTCGCGGCGAGCCTGCTCGTGCAGCGCGGTACCAGCAAGCGCTCCATCCACCTCGTCAACCACAACTACGACCAGGGCATCGCGCCCCAGTCAGGGTTCGTTGTGCAGGCTGACCTGGGCTCCTGCCCGCGCCGCGTCTCGTTGGTCTCGCCAGATTTCCCGCCGTCGAAGTCACCGGCATTCTCCTGTCGGCACGGCAAGCTGAAGCTGACCGTCGACCGCCTCGACTACTACGACATCATCCAGCTGTAGCCGAATCCAGGCGTGAGGCGCCCGACCGCCTGATCGACCAGTGGAGAGACCAGATCGGGCGCGGCCTGGGTCACTCCGCACCACGGGCGCAGGGTCATAGCTGTGCGGCCGTGCGGACCAGCCCGGCGAGGGCGAGGGAGTGGCTGTGCGCGGGCCAGGCGATGTGGGTGACGACGGGGGGCGCGTCGGTCAAGGGGACGGCGGTGTGCTCGGTCCACAGCCAGGCGCGGGCGGAGTCGGGGATGACGGCCACGGTGCGTCCGAGGGCGATCAGCTGGGCCAGCTGCGTCTGGTCGTGGATCTCGGGGCCCGGGCCGGGTGGGTACGTGCCGTGGCAGGGCCAGCGGGCGAGCGGAAGATCGGGGACGTCGCTGACGTCGGCCAGGGACAAAGTCTTGCGCGCGGCGAGGGGGTGCCTGGCGGGCAGGATAGCGATCTGCCCCTCGGTCAGCAGTTCCTCGCTGTCGAACCCGGCGAGGGAGTTGAACGGCGCCTGCATGAGCGCCACATCAGCGCGGCCATCGCGCAGCAGCCCTTCCTGCTCACCAATGCCGCACGGCAGCACCTCGATCTCGGCGGCGTCGGGCTCGGCCGCGTAGGCGTCGAGGAGCTTGTGCAGCAGCTCGTGAGACCCGGCGGCCTTCACCGCCAGCACCAGGCGATTGCGGGGGCCACCCGGACTGTCGGCGCCACCGGCGCGACGGGTGCGGCGAGCGGCAGCGGTGGTCGCGTCGAGGGCTGCGCGGCCTTCGTGCAGCAGCACCTCTCCGGCGCTGGTCAGGGAGACGCCGCGGCGATTACGTTCCAGTAGGGAGACGCCGAGGCGCCGCTCGAGCTGCTGGATCGCCCGGGACAGCGGTGGCTGGGCCATGCCGAGGCGCTCGGCGGCGCGGCCGAAGTGCAGTTCCTCGGCGACGGCCACGAAGTACCTCAACTCGCGGGTCTCCAAGGTGTCCACGGCTACAGCATACTCAGTGATACCTACCGGGTATTACAGGGCACCGTATCGGTGTTGGATGCGCCGCTCGTCCGTGAGCGAACATCAACGGCATGAGTGAAACGAAGTTCGCGCTGGTGACCGGCGCGAACAAGGGAATCGGGTACGAAATTGCGACCGGGCTGGGCGCCCTCGGATACCGCGTGGGCGTGGGAGCCCGCGACGAGGCCCGGCTCGAGACCGCCGTTGAGAAGCTGCGCGCCGCCGGGGTGGACGCATTCGGGGTGCCGCTGGACGTGACCAGCGACCAGAGCGTCACCGATGCCGCGGAACTGATCGAACGGCAGGCCGGGCGCCTGGATGTCCTGGTCAACAACGCCGGCATCTCAGGAGAGATGGGTCCGGGGTGGGTGCAGGACCCGACCACGCTCGACCTCGACGTGGTCCGCACAGTCGTGGAGACCAACGTCATCGGTGTCATCCGGGTGACCAACGCGATGCTGCCGCTGCTGCGGCGCTCGACCTCGCCACGCATCGTCAACGTCTCCAGTGCCGTCGCCTCCCTGACCCGGCAGGCGGACCCGGACATCGAGATCGGCCCCATCATGGCGGCCTACGCGCCGTCGAAGTCGTTCCTCAACGCCATCACCGTGCAGTACGCCCGGCAGTTCACCGGTACGAACATCCTGATCAACGCCGCCTGCCCCGGCCTGGTCGCGACCGACTTCACCGGCTTCCATGGACCCCGCACTCCTGAGCAGGGCGCGGCCACAGCGATCCGGCTCGCCACGCTGCCCGACGGCGGCCCGACGGGGTCGTTCTTCGAGGACGACGGCGTCATACCCTGGTAACCCTCTGCCTGTCGTGACCATGCTGCAAGCCCTGGCGTGGCTCGACGCCGAGGGCGGTGTGCTCGTCCAGCAGCATGCGGGCCTGCCCGTACGACAGCCGGACCAGCCCGGTTTCCGGGCACACGTCGCGAGGGCTGACGCCGAGGATCTCCTCCGACCGTGCGACCGTTTCGTAAAGCATCCGCCACAACGTCTTCTCCTGAAGGTGGACGTTGCGGCGGGCGATCAGCCGGTCGATGACCATCTTCGAGCGGGCCGGGGTCTCGGAGCCCGGCGGGGCCATCCGCTTCGCCCACGCCGGCACCTTCGGGCCGTCGTACTCGTGCTCGCCGCACCAGCCCAGCCACGACAGCACCGACGCCCGGCGGGCGTTCCAGGTGTTGACCGCAGTTTCGCCCCCCGGCGATGCCGGGGGCCGTGTACGCGCTGAACAAGATCAAGCCAACTGTTGGTGCGACCGCACGTGTCGCGTGCCGCCGCATGCCCTCGTCGGGCGAGGCTGCCGTCCGGCGCCGGTTTCCCCGGCCCGGTGGATGAAGGCAGTTCTCTGCGACGAGAGGAACATCACGATGAGGCACATCCGAGGGATGTGTTACCCGGTCGCCGCCCTCTAGGCCAGCAGGGGAGGTGTTGGCGCCGTCTTCGGCCGTGCGAGTAGGGCGGCGGCCGGCCGGAGAGCGCGCCGGACGCGACGCTGCTGGTAGCGCACCTACACCTCGATGTCCACGTACTTGTATGTCAGACTTGCCCGCCAAATGAGGGTCTTAACCGGTTTGGAGCCTTCAGGGTGACTCGAGGTCGGGGAGGGAGGGCCTGTGGAGCTGCGTGACATTGAGATCTTCCTGACCCTTACCGAGGAGCTGCACTTCGGCCGCGCGGCCGAGCGGCTGCACGTCTCCGTGGCGGCGGTCAGCAAGGCGATCAAGAAGCAGGAACGGGCCATCGGCGTCGAGCTCTTCGCCCGTGATAGCCGCAATGTTCGGCTCACGCCGGTGGGTGAGCAGCTCCGCGACGACCTGCGCCAGGTGCATCAGGGGTTGACGCAGAGCCTGGAGCGGGCGCGGCTGGCGGGCCGGGGAAAGACCGGCACGCTCCGGGTCAGCCTGTTCCCGGCCAACGTTCAGGAACTGCGCCGCTACTTTGAGACCTTCCGCGCCCGGCACCCGCAGTGGGAGCTGCGCCTGCGCGTGTCGGCCTACCGGGACCCGTTCGCCCAGCTACGCGACGGGGAGACCGACATCCTGGTCACCTGGCCGCCGGTCGAGGAGCCCGACCTCACGGTGGGTCCGCTGCTCTTCGCCGAGCCGAGGGTGCTGGCCGTGGCCGGCGACCATGCGCTCACCAGACGGTCCTCGGTCTCCCTGGAGGCGGTCAGCGACTTCCAGCACGTGTCCGTCGAGTCTGCGCCCGGCTACTGGTTCGACCACTACGTCCCGAGGCTCACCCCCAAGGGCCGGGCGATCGACCGCACCGCCGCCGTGAACAACATCGAGGAAGTCTTTATGCACACGGTCCTGGGCGAGGCCGTCGCCCTCTTCCCAGTCCACGTGAGCAGGTACTTTCCCCGCCCCGACATCGCCTATCTGCCCGTCAAGGACATGGAGGCGCTGCCGTACGGGCTGGTGTGGCGCAGCGACGCGGAGAACGACCTCATCCGCGCCTTCGCCCGCGTGGCGCGCGACCTGGGACCGCTGCGCGATTGAGACCGTCAACCGTGGGGTTGACGACCGTTGCGATAGTCGCCGTTGATCCGCAGCACTGCCCGGCGTGATGCTTGATCCATCCAAAGAACACGCCCGTCGGGAGGTGGATGGAGATATGTCCTTTTCTGGTGCTGTGGCGTGAACATCGTCTCTTCCACGGTATCCCTGACCGTCGCTGACCCGGCCGCTTCCAGCCGGTTCTTCACCAGTCATCTCGGCTTTCGCGAAATCCTGACCGGCGAGGAGTTCATCGCGCTGGGCCGTGACGACGCGGCCGTCGACCTGGTCCTGATGGAGCGCGACCTCGAGCGGTGGCAGCCGGGACAGGGACTGGCAGAGGTGATCGTGGTGTTCACGGTCACCGGCCTCGCCGCCGAGTACGAGCGGCTGCGCCGTGAAGGCGCCCCCATCACCATCCCGCTCCGGCGGGAGCCGTGGGGTGAGCTGCTGGTGCAGCTCACCGACCCCAACGGCGTGGCGATCCAGCTCATCGAGTGGATTTCCCCGATCACGGGCTGACTCCTGGCTGGCCGACCGGGTCGCGTCGTTCACCGTCACCGCCATCACCGCCGACCACGCGGAGGCGTGTCAGCGGCTGCGTCAGGACGGCGACGGCCCGGTATCAGAGCGGTCGGTGATGGTGACTTCCGTGAACGGTTCAGCGATCGCGGCCTCGGGGCTGCGAACTGGGCCACGCGAGCAGAAATCGAACACTTGATGCAAGGAGATTCATGATGGGACACAGCAACGGCGGCTTCTCCGACACGGGGCTGCACAGACTGCGTGAGGTGCTGGCTCGGTATGTCGAGTCCGGAAAGATTCCCGGGCTGGTGGCCCTGGTCGGCCGGGGCGGCCAGACGCACGTCGAGGCGATGGGGACGATGCGTCATGACGGTGGCGCGCCGATGCGCCGGGACACGATCTTCCGGATGGCCTCGACGTCCAAGCCGGTCACGATGGCGGCGGCGATGGTCCTGCTGGATGAGTGCAGGTTGCGGCTGGATGACCCGGTCGATGCGTGGCTGCCGGAACTGGCCGACCGGCAGGTGCTGGCGCGGGCGGACGGCCCGCTGGAGGACACCGTGCCGGCACGGCGGCCGATCACCGTGCGGGACCTGCTGACCTCCACGTTCGGGCTCGGCGTGGACCTGACGTTGATGGGCTCCCCGATCATGGCCGCAGTTCTGGAGCGGGCCAACTACGGCGGGGAAACGGGGCCGGCGCCCGACCCGGACAAGTGGATGCGCAGCCTCGGCGAGCTGCCGCTGGCCTACCAGCCCGGACAGTGCTGGCAGTACGATCTCAGCCACGACGTCCTCGGCGTGCTGGTCGCCAGGGTCACCGGTCAGCCGTTCGAGACGTTTCTGCGCGAACGCGTCTTCGACCCGCTGGGGATGAAGGACACCGCCTTCCACGTGCCCGCCGACAAGATCGACCGGCTGCCGCCCAGCTACGCTCCCGACCCGCAGACAGGACAGTTCCACGTGTGGGACGAGGCCGCGAGCGGACGCTACAGCCAGCCTCCGGCCTTTCAGCATGGCGGCGGCGGGTTGGTCTCCACCGCCGATGACTACCACGCCTACTTCCAGATGCTGCTCAATGGCGGGATGCACGGGAGCGAACGGATTTTGTCCCGGCCCGCTGTGGAGCTGATGACCACCAACCGCCTCACCCCCGAGCAAAACGCCGCCCGCAACGACCTGGCCAAGAACAACGTCCATGTGTCGTTCGGCCAAGGGCAGCAGGGCGGCTGGGGCTTCGGGATGGCGGTGCGCACCTACCGCGGCGACTACGCGTCGGTCGGCCAGTTCGGCTGGGACGGCGGAACCGGGACCACGGCCTACGCCGACCCGGACAAGCAGCTCACCGGAGTCCTGCTCACCCAGGTCGGGCTGTCAACCCCGGATCCGGCGCGGCTGATCCACGACTTCTGGACCACGCTCTACCAGGCCATCGACGACTGACACCGAGCCCGCACCCCGCTACGCCCACGCCCGGTAGGCCCGCTCTCCACCCACGACATCCAACAGGCGGCCCCGGCCTGAGCCATCGAGATAGCCCGGGCACCAGCAGGACCGCATTGCACCATCCGCCTGTTCAACCGCAGTCCGTAACAGCTTCAGCCGTACACAAGGAGCACACCACCATGTCCATCAACCTGACCGACCAGGACAAGACCACCCTGCGCACCGGCGCGTACGGTGCCGTCTCGTTGCTGGCCGCCGCCGGAGCCGCCGGCTCGCCCCACAGGATCGCCACCGACGGCTCCCTCGCCCTGGCTTCTGCGACCGGCCTGGTCGGGCACGTGCTCGCCGCGAAGACCAAGGACATCAACCTGAACGGCAAGTCGGTGGCTGAACTCGCCGACCATGTGCTGCCGACCCTGACGGCGGCCATGAGCCTGCTCAAGCAGCAGGCTCCGGCAGAGGCCGGCAACTTCCGCAGCACCGTCCTCGTCGCCGTCGAAGCAGCCGCCCGGACCCACCAGGGCGAGCCCAGCCCCACGCTGGCCGAGATGATCCGCAAGATCACCGGAGCCCTCGACGCCGCCTGATGGATGTCGACCTGCGCAGCTACAGCAAGCGCTTGGGACTTCCTGGTACGCGAGCTGATGGGCACGCAGCCGCCGGCCTGCCACCCGGCCCCCATCCCCGTTGACCCCGAATTGCTCGGCGAGCTCTTCGCCTGAGCGCGACACCAAAGACGAGGAACCATGAAAACCCAACCCCCACCAGCGACCACGGACCGCAAAGGGAGTGGCAAGTGATCGAGGCCGACGTGATCATTGTGGGCGCGGGCCCGACCGGTCTCATGCTGGCTGCTGAACTGCGGCTGGCCGGGGTGCGACCGCTGGTACTGGAGCGGCAGCCGCAGCGCCGGGTCACCCCCAAGGCCGGTGGTCTCGGCGGGCAGATCCTGGAGCTGCTGCGCTACCGAGGCCTGCTGGAACGATTCCAAGCAGCCTGCACCGACCCCGTGCCGGCCCCCCGGTTCCCGTTCGGCGGCGTGCATCTGGACTTCACCCAGCTGGCGGATCCCCCCATGCACGCCCTGCCGCTTCCGCAACAACTGCTTGAGCAGCTGCTCGACGAACGCGCCGGCGAGCTCGACGTCGACCTCCGCCGCGGACACGAGGTGGTCGGGGTGAGCCAGGACGCCGCCGCGGTGACCGTGGACGTACGGGGCCCGGACGGGCCGTACCAGGTGATCGCCCGCTACCTCGTGGGCTGCGACGGCGCGCGCAGCCGGGTCCGTGACCGGGCCGGCATCGGCTTCCCCGGCACCACCTATCCGGAGGTCAACCGGCTGGCCCAGGTCACCCTGCCCGACACGGTGACCATCCTCGGCAACGGCGATCTCGACGTCCCCGGCTTCGGCACGATCCGCGCGGGTTTCACCCGGACCGACCGCGGCCTGTTCGGCGTCAGCGCGTCACCCACCTCCACGGTCGTCTCCCTCTACACCATCGAAGACGAGAGCACCGAATACGACGACGACACACCGATGACCGTGACCGAGCTCCAGGACAGCCTCCGCCGCGTGCTCGGCGTGGATCTGCCTGTGGGGAAGGCGCTTCGGCTGTCGCGGTTCACCTTCAAGGCCCACCAGGCCGAACGCTACCGCCACCGGCGGATCCTGCTGGCCGGCGATGCGGCGCACCTGTTCCCCGCCACCGGGGTGGCAATCAACGCCGGCATGCTGGACGCCGTCAACCTGGCCTGGAAGCTGGCCGCCGACATCCACGGCTGGGCGCCGGCCGGCCTGCTGGACACCTACCACCACGAACGCCACCTCGCCGGCGCCCGCACCATGCTGCACACCCGAGCCCAGGTCGCGTTGCGGCGCGGGCACGATGTGGCCGCCGAAGCGCTGCGGGAGGTCTTCCAGGAGCTGCTCGCTGACGAGTCGCCGCTGCGCCGCATGGGGGCGCTCGTCGCCGGCACCGATATCCGCTACCCGATGCCCGGCTCCGACCAGCATGCGCTGGCCGGGACCTTCGCCCCCGACCTCACCCTGCACACCGACCAGGGCACGACCAGCGTCGCGGAGCTCATGCAGACCGCTCGGCCCGTCTTTCTCGACCTCGCCGACCGCCCGGACCTGCGCCAGATCGCCGGAGACTGGCAGTCTCGCGTCGAGATCCATACCGCCAAAGCCGATCAGCGACCGGCCGACGCCGTGCTGATCCGCCCGGACGCCCACGTCGCCTGGGCCGCGACCATCGACGAACCCGCCGACACCGCCGCGCCCGCGCTGCGCGAAGCACTCACCGGCTGGTTCGGCACACCCTGAAACGACGACCAGACCGCCCACGCTGACGCATACGACTGAACGACAGGCCGCCTGCTCGGCTCATGATCATATCGGTCGGTTCGGGCCCGGGCCTGTCCGCCGGTCCGCGACCACGGCGACTCGGTTCTCGGACGGCCAGATCCTCGATGGGCAAGTCGGCGTCGCCGCAGGTGGCGGCCCTACTCGCTCTGGTCAACGCGTGAAACCTCTCGATACCCGGAACCTGTTCTTCGCAGACCTGTTCCTACCAGGGCTTCTCGCGTACCTGATGCCGGGTCAAGCCCGTCTGATGTCCCTGGTCAGGAAGATCTCGCAGCTATCGGACGGGCGGCCTACTCTGAGCCCCGTCCGCACCATCTAGGAGAGTCATGACAAGTAGGTTCACCGAGTTGACCGTTGACTGCCACGATCCGGAGAGGCTCGCGACCTTCTGGTGCGAGGTCCTGGACTTCAAAGTGATCGACCGGAGCGAGGGCAAGGTCGAGATCGGCTCCTGGGTGCCGACCATCGAGGACGTCCGGGCCCGTCAGATGCCGCCCACGCTGGTGTTCATCCAGGTGCCCGAGGGCAAGACCGTGAAGAACCGGCTTCACCTCGACGTCAGCCCGATCGACGGCAGCACCGAGGACGAGGTGACCAGATTGCTCGGCCTCGGCGCCACCAAGACGGATGTTGGTCAGGGCTCAGACCGAAACTGGGTGGTCATGGCAGACCCCGAGGGCAACGAGTTCGACGTCCTGCGCACCCTGGCACCGCAGAACTAGGTCGAGGCGTGCGCGCTGACGGCCCTCGTGGGCGTGTCCAAGGCGCGCTCTATCACCGTCTCGCTTCTCTCCACGGCTGCGAGGAGATCGGCCAGCAGCGGGGCCGCGACGAGAACAATCAGCCCTGGGCGACTCAGAAGGACGCGCAGAAGGCGCTGCGCGAGGCCCTCGGCAAGGTGGACAAGGGCGAGTTCGTCCAGCCCAGCAAGCAGACCCTCGGGGCCTACCTCGACGAGTGTGGGTCGCCGGCCTCAGACTCGAACCGTCCACTCTGGCCAGCTACAAGAAGAACATCCGGCTCCACCTCAAGCCCTACGACATCGGCAAGGCGCTGACCGGACCGAAGCTGACCGCGCACTACCGCTACCTGGAGGAGAGCGGCCGGAAGGACCACAAGGCCGGGGAGGGGCTGTCGGCCCGCACCGTGCGGTACGTCCACACCATCCTGAGCGCCGCGCTGTCGGAGGCCGTGGACGCCGGCCTGCTGGGCCGCAACCCGGGGGACAAGGCCAAGCCGCCCACCGCCAAGCAGGCCAAAGCGCCCGAGATACACCCTGGACGGCTGCACAGCTCAAGGACGTCCTGGTCTGGTCGCGCGACCACAGCCACTTGCACGTCGCCTGGCACCTCCTGGCGCACACCGGCATGCGCCGCGGCGAGCTGCTCGCGCTGCGCTGGCGGCACATCGACCTGGAGGCCGGAACGGTCAGCGTCCGCCGGTCGGTGGCCGTCGTAGGGGAGCGGTCGTGAAGGAGGGTGACACCAAGACCGCCAAGCCGCGCGTGGTCGATCTCGACGCCGCCACGGTGGCGTTACTCAAGGCGTACAACTGAAGATGGTCGCCGAGCGCCTCGGCCACGCCGACCCAGCCATCACTCTCCAGGTCTACGCTCATGTCATGCCCGGCAATCAGCGAGAGGCCGCCGACTGGTTCGCGGCCCTGGTCGAGGGCGCGTGATCCTCGTGCTCGGACCCACAAGTATCAGCGGAGTGTCACGGCTCGTTCTGGAGGCAGAAATGAAAATGCCCCGAGCCTGTGACCTGCACATTCTCAGGGCCTTCATGGTGTCCGAGGGGGGACTTGAACCGTTCGCCTATCTCCTGAGTAGCTTCGACGCTCCGTGGCTGGACATCTCGTGCCCGGAATAGGCGTGCCGGAGGCTGCGCCTGGACCCGAGCTCAACCAGATCGGGTCTTTCTGCGCGGCACGCGCCTATGCCAGGGAAGTCCAGCAGCTGCCCGTTCGAGATCTTCAGCAGACGATTGCGCTGCTCCCAGGACAGCGGCAGTACGGCGGCCAGGGCTCGGTGACTGCAACCCCGAACCCCGGCCTGTGACCCAGCAACCTGATTGACCCAGGAGCCAGGCCATGCGCCACCCTTCCACACCACCGATTGCCCGGGAAGCGATGTCCGCCGAAGCGACCTCGCTCAAGCACTCCCGGCGCTTCTTCATCAACCTGTTCCAAGCCCATCGCGAGGCCACCGCGCCGATCGTCACAAGCCCCTCCAGCGTTGGCACAGGCCAGCTTGGAGACCGGGTCATCCTCGGCTTCGCGGTGGCTGTTCTGCTGGCGGTCGCCGCTGCTGCGGCCTATGTCTCGTACCACCACTTCTATGGCCTGGCGATCGCTCTTGGTGAGCGGCACGACATGGCCGTGCTCTACCCGGCGATGTCTGATGGCGTGATCGTCATGGCCTCGCTGGTGATGGTCTACTGCTCGCGTCGCAAGCTCCGTGTGCCAGCCCTGGCATGGATCGCGCTCGCCCTGGGAGGTGCGGTGACGTTGGCGGCCAACGTGGCACATGGCTGGTCCGGGGGACTCGGATCGCGCCTGGTCAGTGGCCTGGCACCACTGGCGTTCGCGGGCGCGTACGAGCTGCTGATGTGGATTGTCCGCAGCACCCGGCGACCGTCGGTCGAGGCCCCGGCGGACGAGCACGTGTGCCAGCCCTCCGAGACCGTCGGCGAGGTGGAACGGGTGCTGCCGGTGTTGCCCGCCGACCGTTACGAGGCGGCACGGCTCAGCTACATCGACAGCCTCAGCGAGGGCAAGCAGCGCCTCGGCCGACGCCCGCTGATGCGCCGGTGGGGGCTGGAGCAGCGCGAGGCCGAGGAGATCATCACCGAGGTGGATAAGGAGCGGTGCCAGGCCACCGAGCTGGACGCCTCCGAGACGACCGAATCGGAGGCCGCCGCACCGCCACTGGACGGCTCACAGCCGGTTGGTTCGAGCGAGGCGGAAGCGGCTTGAAGACCGGCCTTCTGATCCCTGTCATCTGTCTGTTCCCGTTCCTCCAGTGCCCCACCCGTGAGACGACTGCGGGTGCCCGGGCTGCCGGGCAGCTGCGGGCGGTCGCCCGCCGTGCTGGTTGGGGCCGCACGCCCTTTATGGCGGTTCGCGTCGCCGGGGTGGTCGTGCTGCTCATCCCGGCGGACGTGCGCCGCCTCGCCGGACACGCCGTGAAGGCGGTATGGATCTTCGTCGAGGCGCTCGCCGTGCACGCAGAGATCCTCGGGTCGTTGGTCACCCGGACGGAGGTGAGGGCGTGACCGTCATAGAGGAGATGCACGGCAGCGTCGTAGCCGCCCTTCAGGACGAGAGCTCGCCGCTTGCCCACGAAGCCGCCTCCACACCCGCCTCGGAGAATCCAACGCAGGAGGTTACGAACGAGAACGACGTCCTTGAGGGCAGGGTGGTCCTGGTCGATCAGCCACACGAGCCCGGCCCGGTTGATCTGCTCGCCGAGTTGGCCGCGCGCCGACAGGAGCGGTCGCCGCTGATTCCGGTGTGGTTGAAGTCGCGGGCCGACGCCTTGCAGGTGCTCAAGTGGCAGGCCGAGCACACCGGCTACGTGCTGGCCTATCACGTGCTGCACACCCCGAAGTACGCGGCCAAGCTTACGGCCCGCTCTCCGGCCGGCGCCTGGCGCCTGCTGGTCGAATTGGTTCGCTGGCTGTTCGACCTGGAAGGCCGCCCGGTCCGCCGGGCAGCGGTGTCGAAGGAACAGGCCGCCGAGTACCTGGCGCTGGCCAGGCAGCGTGATGGCCGGGTCAAGGCGCGGCTGTGGACGGTTCTGGTGGGCGCGATCACGCTGGTCCTGGTGGGCATCTTCGTCGCGGTGGCCGCGCCGACGTGGGCGCACTGGGCGATCATCGGTGTGCTGGTCAGCGCGGCTGGCCTGATCGGGTCGCCTGCCGACAAGCCTCTTCTGGATCGCGCGGTCATCTCGAGCCACGTGCGCAAGCTCACCAGCGACCAGGTGGTGGACGCGCTCGGCTCACTCGGCATCTCGACCATCAACCAGGCGCTCGGCAAGAGCGGGCGCGGCATCACCTTCCCCGCCCCGATCATGCGGGACGGGCCTGGCTGGCGGGCCGAGATCGATCTCCCGCTCGGCGTGACCGTGTCGGAGGTGCTGGACAAGCGCGACAAACTCGCCTCCGGACTGCGCCGTGCACTCGGCTGCGTCTGGCCCGAACCCGTCTCCGAGGAGCACCCCGGCCGTCTGGTGCTGTGGGTGGGCGATCAGGAGATGCGCAAGGCCAGGCAGCCCGCATGGCCGCTGCTCAAGTCGGGCCAGGTCAGCCTGTTCGACCCGATCCCCTACGGCAATGACCAGCGGGGCCGCCCGATCAAGATCCTGCTCATGTTCGCCAACGTGCTCATCGGCAGCATGCCGCGCTACGGCAAGACGTTCGCGCTGCGGGTGCTGCTGCTGGCCTGCGCGCTCGACCCGCTGGCCGAGCTGCGGCTGTTCGAGCTGAAGGGCACCGGCGACCTGTCGGCGCTGGAAAAGGTGGCCCACCACTACGCCAAGGGCGCCACCGACACGGCCAAGGCCGCCTGCGTCGCCTCGCTGGCCGAGGTGTACGCCGAGCTCGACCGGCGGGCCGAGGTCATCGACGGCCTGCCACGCCACCAGGCGCCCGAGTTCAAGGTCACGCCCGAGCTGGCGGCCCACAAGGACCTGGGGCTGCACCCGATGGTGGTCGCGATCGACGAGTGCCAGGAGCTGTTCGCCGACGACGAGTACGGGCAGGAGGCCGCCAAGTACGCCACCGCGATCATCAAGCGCGGCCCGGCCCTGGGCATCATCCTCATCCTGGCCACCCAGCGCCCGGACAAGGACAGCCTGCCCAAAGCCATCTCGGCCAACGCGGGCATCCGGATCTGCCTGCGGGTGATGGGCTGGCAGGAGAACGACATGATCCTCGGCACCGGCCTGCACCAGGCCGGCGTTAAGGCCACCATGTTCACCCTCAACGACAAGGGCATCGCCTGGGCGGTCGGCATCGCCGAAGACCCGCTCATCGTCCGATCGGCCTACCTGGACGGGCCCACATCGGAGCTGATCGCCGAGCGTGCCTACCAGCTCCGCCAAGCCGCCGGGACGCTGTCCGGCCAGGCGATCGGCCAGGAACCGGCCAAGCGGGCCTCCTACGACCTCCTCGCCGACATCCTGACCGTCACCACGGCCAACGAAGAAAAGCTGTGGGACAGGACGGTCGTGGACCGGCTGGCCGAACTCCGGCCGGACGCCTACGGGCAATGGGCCGGCCTCGAAGACGACGCCAAGACCGCCACGCTGACCGCCCGCCTGAAGGAGTACGGCGTCAAGACCGAGGACACCTGGGGCCGCGACAGCGCTGGCAAGGGCCGCAATCGGAAGGGCTTCAACCGCGCCGATGTCACCCAAGCGCTTGCCCAGCGGAAGATCTAGTCACCGCGCCCTGCCCCCTGCTGAACGCCCCTGACGCCATTTCAGGGGCGTTCACACGAGGCCACTAGAGCGCTAAACACCAGGCCAGAGCGCAGCCCTTCGCTAGTGGAGCTGCTAGACCTAGCACGCCATGTGCTAGAGATCACCTACTTCATACGCGTAGAGGACTCTTAGCACTTCGGTTCCAGGTAGCGGGGATCGACCCTTCCGACCCGCCCGTCATCGGCTTTGACCTCAATTTGGCCCAGCCCGTTGGCCTCTCGTTGAACGGTCACGCGCTGGCCTTGGCGGAGTTGGCCGTGAGCCGGATCCTTCATTGGTCCGCCGTACTCATCACGAAGCCACAGGTCTTGAGCTCGAACCTCGTAGCTGTCACACGCTGGTACGGATGCGTTCGAGGAAGCCGCACGGTTGTCCGCAGGCATGCTCGTCGACGATCCAGCTTTCTCGGCACCTCGCCCGCTGAACATGAGGCCTGCTACAAAAACGCCCGCCACAATGAAGAGGGCAAGAAGACCTGCGCTTGCCCAGGCGAGACCTTTGTGCTGGCGGATCCACCTCGCCAAAGGATTGCCTGACTCCTGCGGCGGGGGCTCGTCTTCTAGACGAGCCTTACCCGCATCGACCAGCGTCCCCCGGACCGATACCCACTGTTCGACCTCATGGGTCAGGAGTTCTTGGGCTGTGTTGCCGTCTCGGCAGAGCATGCAGGCCCTGACGAAGTTGGCGACGATCTCCTTATTCGGCAGCCTGTCATCGTCCTCTTTTCGATTTAGGAGCTGACCCACGGTGCTCTTAGAGAGGGCCGGGGTTGTTGAGTTGGCGCGCGAGCCAGCAAGCTTTTCCATTTTCCGTAGGGATGGTTGGCCCGCCCACCCTCTGAGCGCTTTGAGCTTTTCGCGAAATTGATGAGCATTCCTAGCTTCTGTCGGATTTGGTCGTCCGTCTCCCTGTCCAGACACTCTCCAGCCCTTTCCTGTGCGTCTACGGACACCCTTGGGACATGCGTGGACATAAATCGATCATGTCCATCACCTGGGAAGATGCAAGCGTTTTGTCTATTTTTTGTCTTCATGTTGCTAGACGGTCTTTGCTTGCGATCAGATGTCCATTGTCCGCAGCCAAGGCGTGCTCAAGCTGCGGACAGCGGAACACAAGCACGGCGACATTAGGCCGTAAATGCACAGAAAGGCAAGTTGCATGAAATACGCGCAAAAGAACGAAAGTGGCGTTATTGGGATGTTGTCCGCCCCAAGCGCCGATATACTCCGTTCGACCCCCAAACCACCCAGACGGCGGACGTGGATCAGTCGCATGGTCCTCGCCGCAAGCGGATTGTCAGCGGCTCTCCTGACTACGTTGGTGGCACCTACGCTGGCCCAGGCCGACAGTCCCCGCGTGCGGGTGAGCAGCGGTCACGACGCCACGATCCGCAACGGGCCCGCCGCCATCGGTCAGGGCTACGTCATCGGAAACGCGCTAACCGCCCGACCAAACCGCCCAGGGGTCGCGTTCGACATGGTGGGCCCCGACGTCCGCGGATACCGCTATGGCATGATCCACGGAAACTTCCGTCTGTGCGCATGGCTCATCGTCGAAAACGTCAAGGCCGTTGGTCCTGTCTCCACACCCAACTGTCCAGGAGGAGCAGCAGGACGCGTTCTGCCGGTGCAAAAGTTCATGTATCGGCTGCCCAACGGGCAGCCGCTGCGCAACTGCGAACCGGGAACATGTAGCGATGGCTCCTCGGCGGCGGTCCAGCCCGCACAGTGTGCCCAGAAGTTCCCTGGCGGCGTCCCCGTCTTCGGCAACGTTTTGCCCTGGCGGACCGCTGCCGCCCCTCACGACCTCTACGCCACGATCAAGGCTGCCTCTTATGAGGTTCGGTGGCGCTATGTGACCCGGGACGGCAACTGGGTCATGGTCCGTGATACCCACGCCGACAACAGTGCGGCCCGCCGCAACGCCGGCTTCCGGTTCCAGGACTCGAACTGGTTCTTCGTGCCGCGCGCCTGCGTAGTGGATAGCGAAGGACGGCTTCGCTGACTCGAGCCGGTGAGAAGAGATAGCTAGCGCTGGTGACCGGCCAGAAGGGGTGGCGGTCACCAGCGGGACGTCGAGGTAGACGAGTTGCGGTGCTTGGCAGGGTCGCGACGGTCGACGCCGATCACGGTCACGCTACGCCGCCGAATGCGGCCGAGACGGCTACAACTGGCACCACGTCAACCAGTCCACCCACCCCCAAGGCATCGTGAAGGCCGCTCACGGATGGGTCCCCGCAACCTGCGTCCGCTAACGGCCTGCGCTGGTAACGGCAGCGTCGGGCCGTGGCCTGGTCACGGCGGCGCCAGTCTGACCAGCGCAGGATGTCAGTGATCAAGCGGTGCTGGGTCAACCGGCGTGCGGCCAGCAACTGGCGGATCGGTTCGGAAGGCTCTCGGCCTCGGCATTCAAAGCTCACCTGCCCACGTCAGCGCGCTTTCGGGCTCGGACTGTCGACGACAGTCCGACATCCGGCCGATTCCCCGCGACGACCGCCTGGAGGAGCAGCCATGGTGTCCCGGGTCCTGTTGCCTTTCGGCCACTGGCATTTGTATCGATTTACAGTCCTACACACTTGGGGAAAGTTGCAGGCGGACAGGCTCGGTCAGCGAGGTTCGGGCTCCGGCAAAGTCAGCCAACCGAGCTGCGACCGTAGCGATCGCCAGCCGTTCTGGTAGGACGGCGGAGAACTTTAACCCAGCAACGGCGCGGCGGTCGACTTCTGGCAGAGCCAGGATCTGGCCCTTGCGAGCTCTGTCCAGGGCTTCTCGCCAAGTAGCGGACGTCAGATCTTCGCGCAGTCGTACAGAGAAGTCCGTCGGCCGCTGGATCGGGTCGGCGATAGACGGCAATGTGGCGGTGAGCGTCGCGTTCGCGCGGTATCCGGCCCAAGTCCACCAGTGAACGCCGTCACCTGCGCGGGTGATCAGGGTTCCTCCGGGATGTACGGTGCCGGGCGCTTCCTCCTCTCGCCATTCGGCTAGCTTGGCCTGGGCACGGCGGGTCAACGACACCGGTGGATCCGACCCAAGTAGCACCTCACGCATTGCCCGTGTCAAGCAGTAGGACAGTCCGGCGATGCCGTAACTCGTCCACTTGGCGACGCCACCGCCTTCGGCCGGCTCGACGAAGGCCCGCCTGCGCGTCCAATCGATGAAGGTCACCCGCCAACTCCGGCCACCGAGCAGGAGCAGGCGTGGTCCTGCTCTCTCCTCGGTCAGCACCGAGGGGTCGGTCTGCCCGATCTCCTGGCGGCCGGCCAGTACGGTGAACTGCGGTGGTGCCGTGAAGGAGGCGGTCAGCTCGATGAAGTGGCGTCGTCCGAAGCGTTCGTCGGCCTCGGGGCCGATGAACAGCAGCCCGCCCTCCTCATTGAGAAACCCCTTGTCAAGCATGTGCCGCAGGATGGGAGCCGCCGAGCGGTCAAAGGGGGCCAGGCCGTTCCACTCCTCGGGCCACAGCTGGTCGCCGATCCGGTGCTGCTGGAGGGTGACGGCGAGCAGTTGCTGCGCCACCAGGTGGCGTGGTTCCGGCGGTGCGGTCACTGGTTCGACCCACCCCCGTCCCCACAGCAGGAGCAGACCCGCAGCTTGGAGCAGCGTCTCTCCTCTGGTTGCGAGGAAGAGGCAGTTGCGTACGGTGCCGGTTCGCCGTCCGGTGCGGCCGATGCGCTGCAGGAACGACGCGACAGTAGTGGGTGCGTCGACCTGGATCACCCGGTCAAGGTCGCCGACGTCAATACCGAGTTCAAGCGTGGAGGTGGAGACGATGACGCAGTCGCGGCCCTCCGCGAAGGCGAGCTCCGAGCGGGCACGCTCTTCGGTGGAAAGCGAGGCGTGGGAGAGAAACACATTCACCTCGCGGGCGCGCAGAGCAGCGCCGAGCTGCTCCACCTGCCGCCGCGACTCGCAGAACACCAGCCGTTTCTCGCCTTGGTGTAGCGAGGTAATCAGCTTCGCGGCATTGTCGAGCGAGCCGACATAGTCGAGTTCGACGTCGCCGGCTGGGCGAGAGCCTTCCGAACTGGAGCCCTCGGAGCCGGAAGCGTTTGAGCCGCGCACGGCCGCGACCGCGCGCGGGACTTCTGGTGCGACTACCTGACCGATCCGTTTTCCGGCGCCAGATCCCTGCAGCCATGTGAGCAGTTGCTCCGGGTTCCCCACCGTTGCCGATAGGCCGATCCGCTGGATGGCGCGGTTGGCCACGCGCTCCAGCCGCTCTAGCACGGCCAGCAGGTGCCAGCCGCGGTCGTCACCGGCGAAGGCGTGAACCTCGTCGACGACCACTGCGCGGACGCGGCCAAGTAGGTGCGCGTGGTCGGTCTTCACGCTGATCAGCATCGCCTCGAGCGACTCGGGGGTGGTGAGCAGGATGTCGGGCGGGTCGGTCCTGATCCGCTGCCGCTGCGACGCACGGACATCACCGTGCCAGAGCGCGGCCCGGCGTCCGAGCCACTGGGCGTAGGAGTCGATGCGAGGGAGGAGGTTGTTGAGCAGTGCCTTGAGCGGGCACAGGTAGAGCACCGATGCGCCGGTCCAGTGCTGTTGCGCCATCACAGACAACAGGGGGAAACAAGCGGCCTCGGTCTTGCCTCCTGCGGTCGGGGCGAGCAGGACCGCGTCCTCACCGTCCATCAGCGGTCTGATCGCCGCGCGCTGCAGCGGGCGCAGGTCGGGCCAGCCAAGGCTGTTCACGATGTGGTGCAGGACAACCGGGTCGAGTCTGTCCAGGACGTCGCTGCGGTCCGCCATCACAGGTCCAGGTCGATGCCGTCGGCCGAGGCTGCGAGGTTCCGTTCAGTGTCAGTGAGTTCGCTGCTCTGCACTGTCAGGGTGTAATGCCGACGGGGGTCGAAGTCCTCGAACTGGTCGATGCGGTCGAGCACGTCGCCGACGAGCTTCTTGAGGAACAGCCGGGGAGCCACGCCAACCTTGCCGCCCAGTGCCCCGCCGACCGCGCGCGCCAGATCAGCGATGTACGCATCAGCGGCGAGGTCCTTGATCCGGTCCGGGGCATCGGCTCCGGCGGCGTAGAGGTCGCGGACGGTAACCCCCAGATTCACCAGTGATTCCCAGCTGAAGCCGGGCAGCCGGATCTGCACGGCGCGCGGGTTGTCGAAGCGCGGGTCGGCGGTGAAATCGGTCGCCAACCGCTGGGCCAGCGGCGCGAGGCGCTGCGCTCCCTGCTGCCCGTCGTAGAACGCAGGGGTCCCAGTGATCACCAGATACAGTCCGGGGAAGCGGCCCGAGTGCACTTCGTCGATGAGCTGCCGCAGTGCGTTGAGCGCCTTATCGCGTGCGTCGGCGCGTACCCGCTGCAGAGTCTCGACCTCGTCCAGCACGACGAGAAGCCCGGGGTGTCCGGAGTCGCGCAGCACGGTCAGCAGTCCCTGCAGGAAGCCGAGTGCGCCGAAGTGGTCGAGGTCCCCCCGCACGCCTGCGAACCGGTGCGCAGCGGCGGCGACGTGCGGCTGTCCGCCAAGCCAGGCCAGCACCGCGGCGGCGGTGGTTTCGTCTCCGGCGGCGAGCGCGGCGCGGTAGCCGCGAAGCGCGGTCGCGAAGGACGGCGCGTGCCGTGACACTTCGGTGAGCCGGGCGGCCAGTAGCTTCTCCACCTTGGTGGACAACTCGTCCTCGTCCGCCCCGGCCGCGAGGGCGTCTTCCTCCAGCGCGTAGAACCACGCGTCTACCACAGACCGCAGCGCGCTCGGCGGGAAACTGGCGGTGGCGAGTCGCTCGGTTAGCCGCCGGTAGACGGTCTCCAGCCGGTGCAGGGGCGTCTCGGTCTCCGAGATCTGGATCTCGGCGACGGCAAAGTTCCGACGTTTGGCCCGCTCTCCCAGCCATCGCGCGAAGAACGTCTTCCCCGATCCGTACTCTCCCCGCACGGCCTTGAACACCGAAGCGCCCGAGCCGACGGCGTCCAGTTCGGCGTCGAGCGCCGACTCGAATCGGTCGAGGCCGGTGGCAAGCAGGTCCAGCCCGCTCTCGGGGACAGCACCGCGCCGCAACGCGTCAATCACCGCCCGTCGGCGTACCGCGCTGACCTGGGGGGAACGGGATGGCGGAGCGGTGTTCACGCCTGCCAGTCTCCCATCGTGCTCGTCATACCAGCTCGAACTGGTCTCGCAGCAGTCCGGTGTTCAACCGCAATGTGCGCCCATCGGGCAAGGTCTCCAGAACCTGCACTCCGTCATAGTTGAGTAGCTGGCGCAGGACGGCGGCAAAACCGTCAGCACGGCCCGCTGGGTAGCTGACGCGCTGGGCCAGGGCGGTGACCGGGAGCGCACCGGTGTCGGCCAGTGCCCGCACCGCCATTTCGACCTTTTCCATGGGAGGCTTGCGCGCCAGCAGCGACACCTGCGCCTGGAAGATCTCCGACGCCAGCAGAGCTTTCACCAGGGCGTCACCGGGGGATGCCAAGCGAGGAGTGAGAAGGGCCTCATCGCCACCGAGCTCAAGCACCACATCGAAGAGCGCTTCACCCATCGCGGCCGGCGCTTTTGACATCTTCGAAGCGCGCCGCTTCGGCTCCGGTACCGCCGTGGGGACCAGAGCGGCGGGGCCGGGGGTATCCGGCTCCTCCGACCACCATGCCGGACGTTGGTCGCCGAGTTCACGCCAGCCCTTGGGTGGCTCCGCGCCGAAGGGCAGGAACGCCAGTACGGGGATGGTGATCTCGGCCAGCGAGGCTCCGCCGTGGTAGCCGGCCTTCTGTGCCGTGTAGCGGGAGTCCGCGTCCCACAGCGCCACGATCGAGGCACCCGGGTTCGGCCACACCACCCGCGGGCCGGACAACGCGACCTCGGCCTCACGTAGCGAGCCGCCGGATGTGCGGTGTCGGGCGGAGGCGATGTCGTCGCCGTCGATCTTTGCGCCGTTGCGGTCCACGACATGCCCGTGGTCGCTGGTGAGGATCACCGCCATGCCTTGGACCGCGGCCACACGCAGTAATTCCCGCAGCTTTCCGATCTGGTCGAGCCGCCACGCGCCGTCGCCGAGCTTCTGCTCTTTGGCGAGCCTGTCGTCGATGGTGTTCAGTACGACCGCCACATGTGTGTGTTCGTCGGCGAGAGCTTCGGTCAGCTCGGGCCCGAACGCGTCGCCGGCGCTCTCTCCCCGCAGGTCATCCTTATGGAAGATCGCGGCTCGGCCCCCGCTCCAGAACCGGTGGCCGGGGAACAACCGCTTCTCGTCAGCCTGTGCGCCCTTCATCAGTTTCCCAGCGAACAAGGATGTCCGGGAGACCGTGGTCAGCGTTGGGAGGGCGGCAGCCATAGCGCGCCGCTTCGGCGGTCGGTCCGCCAGGTCCGGCACCGGGTCATACTCGGCCCAGTGTCGGCGGAGTTCCTCGCCAAGTTCGGTGGCGATCGCCGCGCTCATCCCGTCCAGGAGGAGCAGCAGCGTGCGCCGCCCCGTCTTTGCGGTTACGACCGGTTTCACGACCCGAGTAAGGAAGGACTCCACGGTCAGCATTGAGCCGGATTCCGTACCCGCCGCCGTCCAGGTGGCGAGCGTACGCGCGAAGGCCTGGTCGATCTTGCGTCGTTGTTTGCGCACCCCGGCGCCTAGCGTGTCGTAGGCGGCTTTCAAGTGGGAGTTTGGGTCGCCCCCCGCCTCGATGTGCTCCAGAGCCTGGTCAATCCAGCCGGTTTCGGCGATGTGTCGTTCGATCGCCGCCGCGACCGTCTCAGCGTCGGTGGGTGGGTCAGTGGCGAGCCACCGTGCGAGCCGCTGTCCCATCCGGGTCCGCTCAATGCGCACCCGCACGTCCGGTTCGGCTGCCAGGAGATGAGCGTCCAGATCCTGTACGGCCTCCGTGAGCGTCTTCGCTTTCCCCGCAGCCAGTGCCTGCCCAGCATGCGAGAACCGGGCCTCGAGCCCAGCCACCAGCACCGGGCTGGCTTCCACGGCGGTCTCGGCGCCGAATTGCCGGGTCAGGGAGGCGGCCCGGTCCAGCACCGTGCCCGTAATCCGTCGTGCCTCGCGCGCCGTGTCCTCGTCGCCCCCGGTACGGCCTGCCTCCAGCAGGTTGATTACGAACTTTTCGCAGGATTCCGCGAAGGTGGCAACGAGCATGTCGAGGGCCTCGCCGGCCGCGGGCGGCTCCTCCCCGAACCACCGCTCGGCCCGCCCCCGAGCTCGGTACGTCTGGGTGTCGGCCTCGGCATGCAGCCACAGTGCCGCGCACACCAGCCCGAACGGCACCGCCTCCGCTCCGTGCTCGGCCTCCACCAGTGCGAGCAGCGCCCGCCCGGCGAGGCTCGCCTGGTCCTCTTCACCAAGGAACGCCGCCAGCCCGGTGCGCTCCGGACCGCGCAGCGTAAGCAGCCGCTCTGGCCCGCCGGGGGTGAGCGCCCACCGAAGCAGTATGTGGGTGTCGAGACCTTCGTGCGTCCGTCCCGTTCCGTCGGTGTCGTAGCGGCCGAGACGCAGGCGACGCGACGTGAGCGCCGACAGCGCGGTACGGCGGGACAGCATCCCTCCGGCGAGCAGCGGCCAACCCCCCGGGGGAGTGGCGTCGAGGAGGGCTTCGGCGGCCCAGCCGTCGGCCCTCAGGCGAGGGTCGATCTGTTCGGCGCCGAACGCGTCCCGGACGACGTTCCAGCCGTCGACGGTCTCGATGCGCTGCTTGTGCGTGCGGGCGAGGATCGCCGGGTCCAGTTCGCTCTGCTCCCGGTCGGTCAGCACCACCAGCACCGCCGGTCCTTCGGCGTGCGCCGCCAGGTGGCCGAGCGCCAGTTCGTGTACGGCCAGCGGCGAGGGGGCAGCCGCGATCCGGGCCCGCCGTTCCTCGCCCCAAGCCAGGTCCTCGGGCCCATCCCACTCAGGCGCTGAGCGCAGCAGCACGACCCGCCGCCGCTCGCCGCCGGTCAGGGAGTCTGTCAGCGACGACTGGGCGGACAGGAACTGGGCGACGGTTGCGGAGGTGAGCCGCATCGCGCCTGTGTACTCGTAGGTAGTCGCTGTGACCATCAGTCCACGACCCGCCAGTTGATCTCGATGTTGGCAGCAGGGTTCGTCTTCGCCAGTTCGGCCAGCTCAGACTGCAGGTCGCTGGCCGCCTTGGCCGCCGTCGTGCGCTTCGTTCCCTGACGGCTCCCCCCGCTGGAAGTGACACCGCCAGGGATGGGGATGGTTTTGGAGCCGGTGTTGCCCGGCACGCGGGGATGGCTCGAAGGCGTGTCCAGGTCCACATCCACCGCTCTGCGGCCCGGCGAAACGGGCGGAGGCTGGTTGCGCTTGACCAGCGCGGTGACCTCGCGGCGGGTGATGTCCAGAGCAGCGATGAGGTCGGCCGTCAGTTGGTCGGCCTGTGCCACCCCGCGCAGGGACTCCAGCAGCGCCTGCCCCTCAGCGCCCTGTCCCTCGGCCAGCTCCAGCGTGTCCCAAGCCGCCGCGGTCAGCGCCTGCGCGACGTCGTGCGCCCGCTTGACGGAGGTACCGTAACGGTCGGCGCTCATCTCTCCAAGATCGAACCGGGCCAGTGTCTCGATGGTCTTTTTCGCTCCGCTTGCCCCCGCTGCGCCCTGACCGACGGCTACCAGTTCCTTCAGCAGATCACGCGAGCGCCGGGCAAGCGTCAAACGCCCCTTCTCGTCGGTCTCGTCCAAAGCGAGGAATGCGGCATGCGTCTCCAGGCGGCGGACCAGCTCCGCCGCGGGTTCCTGGTGCGCTCGGGCGCTCTCGACGATCTGCCGGGCGAACTGGTTCACCATCCGCCCACGCCGCAGCGTCGGCGTCTTGTTCCCGAAGATGGCCTCGTATCGCCGCCGGGCCTCGATCCAGTCGTCCTCACTCGGCAGCGGCTGGCTGCGCAGCGCATCACCCGCCTTGACCTGCGATAGCTCCGGCGCTGGGTCCAGTGGGACTCCTCCGCGCACCCACACACGGTCGTCCATCTCCGCGAACGCAGCGACGACCAGGTTGGCGAGGAACGGCTCCAGCCCGCGCTTGTCCGGCTTGTCCGTCCAGTCCACAAGAGTGATCAGACTGAGGTCTCCGATGAAGCCCTCACGCTGCGCCATGCGGCGGAAGTGATCCGCCCAGCGGGTGGACAGCTCGAAGTACGCCTCCTTCTGGTGTCCCAGCTCCAACTGCTCGGCCATCCGCTTCATCAGCTTGCGGTCCTTCTCGGGTACCTCGGCCCGACGGTCGCGGGCCTCGGCAGCCGTACGTATGTGAGCGAAGACGGTCCTGGCGTCGGCCGGTTTCACCGCGACGCCAGTGCCGTCCCGATCCAGGTCCGGGTGCGCGGGGAACTGGTGGGCGAGCAGCTTGCCCGCGATGTCCCTGATGGCGTCCCGCATCGGTTTGGCGAAGGAGATGGTCAGGCCGCCGATGTCGGGCAGCGCCACGAGGTGGTCGTCGAAGTCCAGCTCGACGTCGGACGCCTTCTTATCCGCCAGGCCGTACGCCTGCTTGAAAGCGGTCTTCACCTGTCTGAGCAGGGCTGCGTGCTGGGTCTCCAAGAGGCCCTTGGCGCGGGCCCGGTTGTCGGCATTGAGATGGGCGGCGTACTGCGTGGCAAACCGGTGCTCGTTGTCGAGCGCCTTGTCGATGACTAGGAGCCTGCGGAAGTCCGCGAACCGCTGAGCGGACAGGTGAGTGGGCACCCAGGCGATTGTGCGGGCTGGCTCGCCCTGCCGCTCCCGCAAGGCACGCATACGGTTGACGTCGTCGACAGGACCGTACGCCCCTTCGTCGAAAGGCAGGTCGACGACGATACGCCACCGGCCATCGAGCTGTGGCTGCAGCTCGTGGTCGGGCAGGTCGTCCTCGTCAGCGATGTTGCCGAAGATCACCTCTGTCGAGCGGTTGGAGCCGCGCCAGACGAGGTTCAGGTCGTCGGCGCCGAGCCTGCCGTCTGATCGGTTTACGCCCAGTTCATCGGCGAGCAGTCGCTTGACGAGTGCCATCCGGTTGCCAGGGTTGTCGTTGACAGCGGCGTTCGCGATGATCGAGTCGACGTCGACGCCGGACAGTTCCAGCCGCACACCCGCGTTGGCCCCGGTGCCGGTCTCTTTGACCTCGGGGAAGCGGGCGGCCCACTCGGCCACCTTGCTCTTGATGATGCCGACCTCGCTGCCCGGGATCGGCGCGGTCACTGAACCGTGGTTGAGCGCGCCGAGGCGGCGGTTCGTCAGGTCGCTGAGAGCGGGCACGCTGGGCGCGAGCGCCGAAAGCAGCAGTGTGCAGATCAGACGGTTGTCCCCGACGAAAGACTTGCAGCGCTGGGCCAGACCGGGGTCGGTCACACTCTCGGGCCGATGCACGTACCGCTCGACGTCGTCCTCACTGACGTCGTATGAGGTCAGCAGGTACGGTCGGAGCTTCGTCTTGTACAGCCTGTCGGCGGCTTCGAAGACCACCTTCAGGCTGTCCACGAACGGCTTGTCACCACCGTCGGCGAGCACCGGGTACAGGTCGCCCACCGGAACCAGATCCCCGAGCCGAAGGTCGTCCCGGCGACGGGCGAGTAGTTGGCCCATCAGCTTCAGACCGGTGCGAGAGCGCTGCAGTGCGGAGGAGATGTGGACCAGGGTGTCTATGAAGGCGGGCGAGAAGGGATAGGTCAGCCGGAACGAATCCTCGTCCGCCCCCGTCGTCCCCTTGTCCGAGCCGAGAAGAGTGTCCCACACCTGCGGGCCGACCTTCTTGGTCCGCTCGAACGCCGCGTCGATCAGCACCTCCTGGCCCGGCCGGGGCTTCAGCAGGCGGGCGTGCGCGATCCGCGGGAGGTCCCGGTCCTCCAGCGTGATCTTGTCGAACCGTCCAGAGGCAAGATTCAGCGTGTCCTGGATCGACGCCTCCGCCGCGCCTGAAACCTCCTCGCCGACCAACTCGCGCAGGTCGCGCTGGCGGGCGATGAACGACACGATCGGGATGGCCCGCCTGGCGTCCCCGCCCTCCACAAAGTTCGTGATCTTGCTGGCCTCGCGGGCCACAAACCTTTGGTCGTGGATGAGCGTCGCCAGCCACAGGATCAGCTCGTCCATGAAGAGGATCAGGCCGTGGTAGCCCAGCGACCTGGCATGCTCCGCGATGACGGACAGGCCGGCGTCGAGAGAGATGAACCCGTGCTCGTCCTCGGCGGCGTTCTTGGCGAACCCGGGCAGCAGATGGGTGCTCGCGTCATGCACGAGCTTCGCTCGCAGTTCGGCCGGGGTGCTCGGGTGCACGAGGTCCAGCGGCGCACCACCGTCGTGCGCCTCCTCGGCGGAGAGTGCCGCGTCGAGCAGCGCGGGTGTCCAGGCGAACGACTCGCCCCACTCGTCGTACTCGTCCACCTCCCCGCCGCTGTAGCCCAGCCCGCCGATGACCGCCGCGTCGCCCATGCTCTCCCGCATGGCCCGGATGTCGATGAACAGCGCGTCCGTCCGGTATACCTGCGGGATTGTCGCGTCCGGGTGCAGCTTCTTGACGTGGCTGACATAGCCGCCCAGCACCCGCTGCTCCAGGGCCTTGGCACCGAGCATGTGGTACGGCACGAGCAGGAACTTCTTACTGTCGGTGTCCAGCCACTCGTGCTTGGCCAGCACCGGATCGAACTCGCCGCGTGCGCGGGCTGCCGGGTTCCCGCTGAGCAGCGCGTACAGCACGGCCATGAAGTGCGACTTACCGGAGCCGAACGAACCGTGTAGGTAGGAGGCCTTTGAGGTGCGCCCATCGAGAGCGGACTTGATCAGCCCGAGCGCCTCGTCGAAGTTCTCCAGCAGCCGCTCGGTGACGACGTAGTCCTTGAGGGCGTGCTCGGCCCCCTCGGTCGTCACCGCCTCGGCGAGGCTCAGCACGAAGTCCGAGGTGGAGATGGACTCCTTGATGTCGATGACATCCCTCAGGAAGGGCTGCTCTGCCATGGACTGTCTCGTTCTCCTTCGCTGCCGTCTGTGTCGTGTACTCGATAAATCCCACTACCTTTTCGGGGCGGTACGCCATCTGCGGGCGGACGCGGACGGCCGCCAGTCCCGCAGGTCGTCGTCGGTCAGGCCGTGCTCACCCTGAATCTGCTGCCGATAGCTCGCGAAGAAGTCGGCCGGGGAGCCGCTGTACATCGCGTCGAACTCGTGATGCCACTGATACAACCACTGCTGCAACTCCAACAGACCCGCCAGGAACGGCGTGATCTCCTCATCCGTCAAGGGATGGTTGGTGAAGTAGGTGGCCAGCGCCTGCGCCTGCTCCCGGTGGTCCCAGCCCGCCCAGCCGTAAAGATCGGGGGTGCCGGACGTGGTCAAGGAGTAGGAGATGAAGCGCTCCTTGGGCACGTCCAGCTTGCCACGCGCCCGCCAGTAGGACGGCTTCACGAAATCGGCTGAGGTGTACTTTGGCGGCACGGGGATCGAGTCCCGGATCTTCCGCTTGACAGGCTCATTCGGGGCAGCGTCCTCCTGCCGCTGCATAGCCCAGATCTGCTCCCAGTCGACGCGCCTCTTCAACCCGGATGGCTTGTAACGCAGGGTGGCGAGGAACGGCACGTGCTCGTCAGCCATCAGGTCGGCGACCACGGGTATCAGCTCCCGACGGGGGGCATAAAGGGCGGCGACCGAAACGAAGTCCTCGTCACGGGAGAGAGCGTCAACGAGCCGGGCAAGTGTGACGATGGCAGGCTGCCCGTTCTCGTCGTACCAGTGCTTACGCTTCTCAATACGCTCTAAAAGCCATGACCGCAGTGCCTTCTCCTGAAGCGCGTCCCACCCCTCGGTCGCCCAGCGGCGTTTATACTCCGGCCTCTCGATCATCCCGATTGCCCGGGACGATTCGATTACGTTGATGCGCTTCTGTACGACCTGCTTATAAGGTTCAGGCCAGCGGTCCTGGACCTCCTGGATCATCGCGAATCCGTGTCGCTTGAACCATTCATCGGAGGCCTCCCCTTTAGCCACCTTGCGAGCGAGCACGATCTCGAAGGCGCGCTCGCCGAGGGCGATTTCTGGAATGTCGGCCTCTTCCGGAGTGCGCAGATCCTCGGAGTGGAGGTTGTAAAGGGAGTAAACTTGCCAGTCCAACTCCTCCTGGAGTGCGATCATCCGGGCCCGAACCGAGTGCCACTTCGCCTTGGCTTCGCGCAGGGCAGCAGCAGTAGGGGCGGTGGCTGCGGCGACGGCGTAAGGACTGACTGCTATCTGTTCCGAGGCGAGCGAGTCAAGGGACGTGGCGAGAACGGTGGGGTGATCCGCGGGTAGAGGAAACTGCTGGAGCTTGGTGCCGGTGAACTCGTAGCGGTCAGACCAAGGGTGAATACTGACACGAGCACCAGAATCTCCCATTGGGTCGCCGCCCTTAGGATAGCTGACCATCTTAAGCCAAAAACAAGCCGTGGCACTATTGAGGAGACCAAGCAGCCAAAGGTGTGTCTCCAGCGGAACGGACTTCAGAAGCTTGATTACTGGTGCGGTCTGCTTGAAGAGGAATTTGACTCGGTCGAGAGCAAATTCATTGTGAGTTGAAACGAATGCGAATGCCAACGCCCACGAATGAGCATTCGCATCGCGTGGTAGCTGATGCCATTCCCACCAGGGTCTACCCGCTGAAAAATATGTCGCTCCAGAGAAGGTGGCACGATTTCCTAATTCGGCCCGGTATGGCCACAGCGCCTCGGATGACAGGATAGTATCAGGCATATCTATGGCGCTTCTATCCTTAGCGTATGGAAAGAACGCTCGATTCTCTGCGAGGACCATCCAAGAGCGAATATCTTCGCCCACTGCGATTGGCATCGTGAGTTCTCTAACAGGCCCCCGCCAGCACCTTCCTGGGCGGATCATCACATCGTCAGAATGTGTCATCCCCACAAAGCCGATTCGCTGACATAGGCCAGCTAGTGTTGCATGCGAGGACGCTGAGATGGTCTCTACCATCTCAAGTCCACCGGCAGCCAGAATCCACGGCTGCTTGCCGAAGTACCGTTCCCGCTCTAGGTCATCTACCGAAACCCACGGACTGACCGATCCCGGCTGATCGATCTGCTCTACGATGGCTCGCCAGACCAGCCCCTCCTCGCCGTCCTCCGGCGTGGAGGGCTCGCCCTGAACGCTTCGAACCGTCCGGACGGTCTCTGAGCGGAGTCTGCCCGTGCGCCGCGTGCCGACCAGGATGACCGTTGGCGTCCCGTGGCCAGGGATGTACGCTCCCGACGTATCGATGACCTCGGTCAACTAACCTTGTGAGCAAGAAATTCCTCAATCAGCCTGGTGCCAAACTCCCGCTTCATGAAGGAGTTTGCTGTGATCTGGCCAACCAGGCCGTAGCCGCGTCCGTCAGCGTCCCCCTGCTTGGCCAGCCCGAAGAACCGCTGGACGAACGGCACCGAAAGTGCATACGTCCCCACGCATGCGCTGTACAGCTCCCGGTACAGCTCGTTCAGCTTCTTATCCTTGACTTGGTTATACGGCGGATTCCCTACCACCACGTGGTAGCGGTCCGGCTCCAAGATGCTGAGATGTTCGTGCACGTCCTCTACGGAGTAGGCGAACTCCGCCAGCGGGTCTCGCGGCGACTCCTCGCCCAGGGTCAGTTCGAGTTGCCGTTCCTTGATGAGGGAATCGCCTACCGCAAGATGGATGGGCCAGTCGTACTTGGCGGCTTCCGCCATCGTCTGCATGCCCGCCGCTGCCATCGCGGCGATTAGGAGGCGGAACCGGGCAATCGCCACCGCGAACGGATTTACGTCCACTCCGTGAACCGAATCTAGCGCTGCCCGCACCCGCTCGTGCATGTCAGCGTCCGGCCGACGCTCGGCCCAGAGCCGTACCAGTCGCCGGAACGCACCTAACACGAAGTGGCCCGATCCGCAGGTCGGGTCGATCATCTTCAGCTTCTCGAAGCCGAACTCCCGCACCGCCGGGTCCATCGTCCGGTCGAGGATGAACTCCTCGACAAACACCGGAGTCTGGAGCAGCTTGTAAACCTCACGAGCGGTCTCGGACATGTCTTGATACAGGTCGCCCAGGAATCGGGTGTCCCAACCTCTCGTACCATAATCGTCCAAGGGGTCGGTGAAGTCGTGAATGAGCATGCCCGCAACGTTTCGCTCACGCCAGAACTCCACCAGCCTCCGTGCCCCGTCGTGCGAGAGCGGGACCTGGAAGAGCGGGTTGTGCCTCCGGTCGAACAGCAGCCGACCCGCCTGGCCCTCTCCCAGCTCCGCGAAGGCACGTTCCAGCCAGCCACGATACGTGGGGTCGGGGTCGTTCTCGACGTATGCCTCGTACCGCGCCTGTGCTAGATCTCGGCGCTCGGCTGCCGGAGCAGTCAGATAGGGCTCCGGAATCAGCCCGTTATCCTCGCAGAAGCGTACGAAGACCGTGCCCAGCACCCACGCCGCGGCAACCTGCGTGATGCGTCCCTCATATTTCTTGCCATCACCGTAAAGCCAGGTGTTCCAGGTCGTTGCCGTACGGCCCAGTTTGCGTGCCTGATCGTACTCCGCGCGCAGCCGCGTACCGACCTCCGGCAGGGCCTTGGCCTGCTCGGCGAGATCGGTCTCGACCGCCTTGACCTGCTGCTTCAGGTCGTTCAACAACGCTTTGCGGTCGATCATCTCGTTCCTTCCGACACCGTCCGGCCATTCGCGCCGGCTCGGTGCTGGTTGCTCACCCATGAGTCCGGTAGTTCAATCCATTCGCCCAGCCCCGTCTGGTACGGCACTGCGACCGTGCCCAGCCGCGGCTCGCGCCCTGGATCGCCCTGCGGGCAGAGGAGCCATAGGCCGCGCCTGCCCTGCCGGGCTGCCGCCGCGAGCCGATCGAGCACGCCCATCGCGTCGTAGCGAGCGAACACTCCGGCGTCTGTCAGCAGCACCGGGCCGGTGCCGGTCTCCAACAGCTCCTGCACGTTGAGCTCGATCCGGCCCCAGGCCGTGCGGGCGTACTCAGCGAACTTCACCGCCGCCCGCGTGCCGGGCTCGGCGACGTCTGCGCGGAGGATGGTTTCCCAGGTGGGCTTCGTGCCCGGCGGTACCAGCTCGTGCATGACCTGGAGAAACAGCTCAGTCACCGAAACCGCCTGGGCTTCGAACCTGCTGGACGCACCCGAGATCTCGGCGACGGCTGCCCGGGTCAGTCCCGCGCGCACGGTCAGTACCCGGAAGCCATCCCGCCATGTCGAGGCGGCAAGCCGTTCCTCCGTGTGAGCCGCGCTGGCGATCAGCGGGTCGTCGGCGTACCGGGTAATGCCGGTGTCAGCCGTGGTCTGCCGCCAGGCACGCACAGTGAGATAGCTGGAGGCGATGTCCAGGCGCGTGGGCAGATAACGCAGGGTCCCGGTGTCCTCCCGAGTGGACAGGGCGAGGTCGAATCCAGCGTCCCGCAGAGCCTTGGTCAGCGCTCCTCCGGCCGACAGGTCGTGCCCGCTACGGCCGTCCGTCAACTCGGGAAAGCGGGCGCGCACCCGCTCGTGAACATCGTCGGCGGTAAGGCCCGGCTGCCGTCCCTCGGGCACACCGGGGATGAGCCGTATCAGACCAGCTTGCGTGAGACGCAGAGCCCGCACCAGTGCCAGACCGCGGGGGTAGATCTCCAGTCGCGGGGTGGCGGCGGCGTTCCGAGATGCGGCAACGGCCAGCTCGACCATACGGCGCTCGTCCCACTCGATGGCGCCCGGCGGAGGTGAGATGGCCGCCAATTCGCTCAGGACGGTCGTCGCGGTCGGCAGCGTGTCGAGCTTCGCGAGGCGGTCGGCTACCTGCCCCAGGCGATGTGCGTAGTCGAGCAGGCCGGGAGCGGAGGGGGTGTCAGGGGCGTCGTTCTCGCCGACCTCCAGAGCGAGCAGGCCTGCGCCCGTCGCCTCGTCCTTGGCTTCGCGATTAGCGGTGTGCCGGAACGCGCTCTCCTCCGGGACGAGCTGCTCGACCTCCACAATGGCCCGCACGGCGGCCAGGGCTATGGCCCGTCGTTGCTCGCGACCCTGTAGGCGGGTGCCGCGCCGTATCGCCAGCGCATCAGCGATCTCAGCAGCTGAGGCGACTCGGCCAAGCTCGATCAGCAGCGAAAGGATCTCTTCACGCAGCGTCTGCACTGCCGGAAGTTTCTTCCATCGCGTCCGCTGCGTCTTCAGCATCTGCGGGATACGTCCACGGCTCAAGCCGAGGGCGTCGGAAACGTCTTTCTGCTTCGGCCAGACCCCGACGTCGGGCAGTTCGCCCCCTACATCGGGCAGGCGCAGCAGTAGCCGCACCATCTCGACCTCGTTCTGGTTCGACCTGTTCTTCTTCAGCTCTGGGACCAGCAGCGCGGCGAGGGTGTCAAGACTGACGGAGCGCAGGGCACGTTGGGGAAGGTCATCTGCGCCGCCGGTGACGGCGAAGGCGTTCACCAGGGCGGTCTCCGCGGCGCTGAGCCTGTCCAGCTCATCCTTCGCGGCGCGCCGACCCTCTGGGGTGAGCGGGGAGAGAGGCGTCTGGCGCAGCCGCTCGCCCCACTCGCGCTGACGACGCTGGATCTCGTTGCGCGTCTTGGCGCCCAGCCCAGGGGCATTGACGAGGTTACGTTGGCTGTAGTCCAGTAGTTCGCCCACCGTCGTCACGCCCAAGCCGTACAAGAACGACTCAGCGGCTAGGGTCAGGCCGGCGGCCGACAGGTGTGTTTCGCGGGTGACTTCGGCGGCGAGCCTGTCACGCTGCTGCTCTGCCGACTCTGGCTCGGCGTCGGCGATTATCGGAACGGCCTGGGCCGGGCTTGCCTGCTCGGCCGGAGCGGGCGCCGGGTGACGGGATGCCCGCGGGCCGGAAGGCGCCGTCTGCGCCATGTCTAGGAAGATCTTCTTCCAGGCGTCTCGCATCGGCTTGAGGTCTCGGAAGCGTTGCGCGGCGTCCCTGTGGAGGGCCTTCCGGAAGAACGCGACGAGACCGTCCCGGACCGCAGGGTCGAACGCGTCAGCGGCGATCGTCGGGCACTGCCACTCCTCGGGATCGGTCTGGCGGGGTGAGACCTTGCCGTCGCCCCATTTGGGCAGCTCGGCGGAGGCCATCTCGTGCAGGGTGACAGCGAGGGCGTACCGCTCGGCGTGGGCGTCGTATACCGAGCGGGTCAACGATCCGATGAACGGGTCGAGGTAGCCGTCCGTGCCGGCCTCCGTCTCCTGCACCGGGTAACCGGCCAGGGAGAAGTCGATCAGCACTAGTTCACGGGTGCGGTTGGGGCGGACGCGGATTGCGATGTTGTCCGGCTTGATGTCGCGGTGCCAGACGCCCTCGCCCTCCAGGAAATCGACCGCGCCGAACAGGTAGTCGCCGTACGCATCCAGCTGGTCAACCTGTAGTCGGCCGCGCTCGCGCAGTTGCCGCGCCACGGTCTCCTCGCGGCGGCGCGTTCCGCCCGCGGATTCCCCGTTCTCTTCTGGATCTCGCTCGTCGCCGACGTACTCCAGGACGAGAGTCGTACGGCCGCTGATGACCAGCGGCTCCGGTTCGACCAGCCGGATGATGCGGGAGTCGGCGCGGAGCCGTCCCATGACTTCGGCTTCCCGAGCCAAGACCTCGCCTCGGCTGTCGGACAGGGCAACCTTCAGCACGGAGAGTGCACGGGCACCGCGCATCGCCGGGTCCGCCTGCAAGTCGCGGACGAGAAAGGCACGGCTCGTCGAGCCGGTTCCCAGTCGGCGCCGTACCTCCCAGCGACCGGCCAGCACGTCGCCCGCGACGACCTCCAGCGGGTCTTTCTCCGGGGCCTGCGCCACCGCGTCGGTGTCGGCCGGGCCGGAGACGGGGGCGGTCAGCGCGTCCTCGACGTACTCCAGCATCTCCAGGAACTCGTCGACCGTGGCGAGCCGCTGCGCCGGTCGGTAGGCGGTCGCGGCCTGGACCAGATCGTCGATGTCCTCCGACAGGCCGTCCACGATCGCGCTGGGTCGCAGTCCCTCCCCGGCTTCCAGTCGCGCCAGCAGCTCGGCTTGGCTCGCGGCCGGGGGCCTACCTGTCACCAGCAGGTAAGCGAGGACGCCGAGCCCATACACGTCGAGGGCGATGGGGTCGGGGCTCACCGCGGTCAGCTCGGGGGCGAGGTACGCGTCCGAGTCGTCGGCCAAGTGGATCGTCGACAGAGTTGTCGGGGCGAACCTCGTCATGCCCTGCGATGGTCCGCTGCCGCTGCGTTGCGTGGCGATCTGCCAGTCGGAGATCTGCAGGTGTGGGGCGCGCCAGGCAGCCTCCTCCCCGATGGCCCTGCCCTCACGGCCACGGTCGCGGGGGACCACGTGCACGGATCGCGCGGCCAGCGCCCGGTGATGGATGCGGCTGGAGTGCGCCGAGCGCATCGTCTCGGCCAACTGCCGGACCAGGGCCATACGGCCGAGGATGTCGAGCTTGTCGCCGTGCTGAACCAGGTAGTCATCCAGGCGCAAGGTCTGGGGGTGGTACTCGAAGATCAGCGCAGGGCCGGCCGAGTGCCCTGAGGGGTCATACTGCTTCAACTGGACGACGCCGGGATGGTGGAAGCGACGGAGTACGGCCGCCTCACGTCGGGCAGCGTTCTCCACCGACGCGCGGATCGAAGCGTCCGAGCCGCGCTCACGCAGGTAAATGCGTACCCGGGCCAGCTCGGGCAGCTCGCTGTGGCGGGCCAGATAGTCAGCCCAGGTGGGGCCGGTCTCGAAGGACTTGCGCTCCAGGAGGTACGGACCGACCTTGTACTCGGCATCACTGCGGCGGATGCCCACCTGCTCCAGCGCGGCTTTGATTTCGCGGGAGTCTCTCGGGGCGATTCGCCGCCTGTCGTCTCGCGCGGGCCGCTGCAGCATTTCAACGAGCCCGTCGATCGTGTAGACGCCGTTCTGGTCGTGGGCGGGCAGGCGCACCCTGAGCGAGGAGTCGGTGAAGCAGACCGCAGCGGACACCCACACGCGCTTGCCGCACTGCCCCAGCAGTGCCGCCAATTCCTTGGCCTTCTTGTTCACCAGGTGCAGGGGGTTCCCGTGGGGGATGCAGCGGCCGTCCTTGGTGGTCTGCACCCAAGTGCCGTTCTCGGTGGTGAGGCTGCCGCGCCAGTGCTTGAGTTCGACAATGCACACGTCGCCGGGGGTGACGACGAGAAGGTCGACTTCACGCACATGCCCGGCGTGCGCAGTGAAGGTGAAGTTCGACCAGGCCCGCCAAGGCTCGGCGTCCGGCAGCTTCTCGCGGATGGCCTCCAGACCGCGGCGCTCGTGGTCGAACTCGGACTCGGTGACTGAGGTCCACCGACCTTCGAGCATGCGCTCTCTCCGCTGTCGATATTGCGCCCCGTCGGCCGCCGAACTGAAGCTGAATTCTCCGCCCAAAGGTAAAGCAACGGCAATACTACAGGCCAAATTTTTGAGATCGTCAGGGCGTTCAACCGTTTCGCCCTTAATGGGTCTGGAGGGTGAACTTAGAGGTCGTGTGTGCTCTCGGTGAACCCCTCCTGCTCAGCCCGAGCGAGCGACGCGGTCGCCGACTGTCCCATCTCAGCGAGCCACTCGCCCCTCCCCAGAAAACCAAGCTGTCCTACAAAGCTGGACGTTCATTTGAAACGGTCACATAGGCATTTACTTCGCACAAACTACGAATTAGACATGAAGTCTCCTTGTCGAGGCGTATACCTCAGCCAGCAGGCGCTT
Source organism: Nonomuraea sp. NEAU-A123 (assembly GCF_018603905.1). Lineage (GTDB taxonomy): Bacteria > Actinomycetota > Actinomycetes > Streptosporangiales > Streptosporangiaceae > Nonomuraea. Next base: position 71,411 of record NZ_JAHFZZ010000031.1, on the reverse strand, counting down.
TCACCTGCAAGGTACACACGCGCTCCGCCGATCTGAACAATGATGCCAAATAGCCCAAGGAACTCACGGGTAAGCGGTAGGCAAGCAAGTTATCGCTCGTATGTTCGCTACCGCTTCATGTCATCACGCAACAGCCCTTGCATGGACGGGAAGAGGTCAGGTGGTCGCGAACTGGCTTGACCCGAGCCACCGGCGATTGTCTCGGAATCCCGTTTTGGCGTATTAATCCTTTTGTGGCCGTGGGATGCCGCTCGGACATCGGCATCTCACGGCCGCGCCGCCCGGGCTCGGGCCTATGCGGGGCGGCTGTGCCGAAGTTGGGCCAAGGCGGTTGGTGCTCAACCCCGGCGGGGGTGGTCGGGCGCGTCGGGGCGTCGTGGCCGGGGCGTCTCGGGCGGTGTAGCCGTCAGCGTTGGCGACCCTTGCTGAAAGGCACGGATCTCGGCGTCAGCGACCTTGCGGTCAAGCAGTGCGTACAGCTGGGAGGTCTCCGTGCTGGCCTGGCCGAATCGGTGGCGGACCGTTTCGATGACCACCCCGGAATTCGGCTTAGACTGCTTCCACCGCGACGGGCAAACGGCTGCGATTGGCGGTGAGCCATTCGAGCTGCGCGGTCATACCAGTGAGCAGGTCGGTCGTCGGAGACCAGCCAAGCAGCCGATGCGCCGTGGACACGTCCGCACAGGTGACCGGGACATCGCCGCTACGCGCACTGGTCGAGCGGACGGTGATGGGCTGGCCGGTGATTTGACGGGCCAGCTCGACGACATCGTTAAGGCACGTGGTGCCACTGGCTCCGACATTGATCACGCTGTTCGGCAGGTAGATGGTCCCTGCCGCGATGGTCGCGGTGATGGCGTCGTCGATGTAGGTGAAGTTGCGACGCTGCTCACCGTCGCCGTAGATCTGAACGGTCAGGCCGGTCGTGGCGGCGGTCAGGAGCCGCTGGACGAACATGTCTTCCCGTTGGCGGGGCCCGTAGACGGTGAAGTACCGCAGGGCCACGACGGTGGTGTCACAGTCGGACCGGGCAGCATGAGCGAGGCACAGTTGCTCCTCCGCGAGCTTGGTGACCGCGTACGGGGAGGCCGGCCGCGGGTGGTCGGATTCAGCGCTGGGCCGGCCGCCGGTCGCACCGTAGACGCTTGAGGACGACGCGACGACCAGGCGCGGGATGCGCAGCCTCGTGACCGCGTGCATGAGCCGCTGGGTGGCCGAGATGTTGGAGGCGACGTAGTCGTCGAAGTCGGGACCCCATGACGGCTGAACGCCCGGGACGCCGGCCAGGTGGAAGACGACGTCGGCGTCGAGTAGTAGGGGCTCGATGGCGCAGGTACGCAGGTCGCCCGTGGCGAAGATGAACCCGGAATGGTCACGGATGTCGGCCAGTTTCTGCGCGGTGCTGTGGTGCTTGGTGGGGTCGCGGCGGTCGACGCCGATGACGGTCACGCCCTGTTCGAGTAGCGCTTGGCATAGGTGTGAGCCGATGAATCCGGCTGCGCCGGTGACGACGGCCCGGCGGGGAAGCATGGTGGGTGCGTTGTTCGAGAAGGCCGAGACGGTCATGGTGGTCCTTCGCGGTCGGCGGAGATCGGTGATGAGCGTGCGGCCATGGGCGAGCAGCTCCGCGTTGCCTGCTTCGTGGCCGCGTACCAGTGAGGTGATGGCTTCCAGGGCGCCGAAGCGCTCCAAGAGTTCCTGCTCGGCGGGGTCGAGAGGGCGGCCGTAGCCGTCGAGAAACGCCGCACGAAGGTGGGGGGCGCGCTGCCAGTAGCGGTGTTCGAGGCGGCTGAAGTCGCGGATGCGGGCGTCGAGGCGGGCGTGCTCGAAGTCCATGACGCCGACCTCGCCGGTTGCCCTGACGACCCAGTTGCGCGGCTGGTAGTCCAGGTGGCACATGGCGATTTCGAGGGTCTCGGCGGCCATCTGGTCGGCCCAGGCGTGCAGGACGCGGAGGTCGGAGGGGGTGATGAGGGCGGCCAGTTGGGCGCGGGCAGCCCACCAGCGCATGCGTTCAGCCAGGTAGGCGGACACACCGGTGCTGGCGTGCGGATCGGGTGAGGCTTGGTGCAATAACCGGAGGACGCGGCCCGCGGCACGGTGGGCCTGTCGTTCGGCGAGGGAACCCTCCGGGAGCTGTGCGGCGCGCTGTCCTGGCAGGACGGTCAGCAACAGGGACAGGCTGTCGGGGTCGGCGTGGACCAAGTGCGGGGCATGTTCGCCCAGGGACGGCACCCAGGTGGCATAGGCGCGGGCTTCGGCGCGGAACCGGTCCGGGCTGTCGTGGTGCTTGAGAATGTAGCGATTGCCGTCGTCAGCGGCCAGGAGCATGAGGTGCGACGGAAGGTCGAGGCGTGGCAGCCGCATGACGGAGCCGAGATGGCGGCGGGCCATGGCTATGAGATCGTTCTCGACGGCGTTCACGAGCTGGCCAGCGCGGTCAAATGGGCGGTGTTGTTGTGGTGCAGCAGCATCCAGCGTTCGTCGTCGAATCGGTTGCGGTGAAGTTGCCAGTGGGTGATGGAGGCGTGGTCGACGGTGAAGCTGGTCATCAGGCTGGGGCGCAGGTCCAGCAGCAGGGTGTGGGTGGCGAGCACGGTTTCGCCGTGAGCGGCGAACAGGACGCGCGCCCCTTGGTGGTTGCGGATGAGGTCGGCGAGGACCTCGCCGGCGAGCTTGAGGTAGCCGTTCCACGTGTCGGAGCCCGGCGCCCATGGCTGATCCGGGCGGGCGTGTGGGCCGCCGCGGAAGGCCGTCTTCACCTCGTGCCAGGGCTTGCCGTCGGCTTCTCCGTGTACGGGGCCGTCGAGCGTGTTGCTGATGATCAGTGGCAGGTCGAGGGTGTCGGCGAGGATACGGCCGCTCTCCCAAAGCCGCTGCCGAGGCCCGCAGTACAGGTGGGTGAAGGGGTTGGCCTCATGCTCGGAGACAAGGCGGGCGGCGGTCACGGTCATCTGCTGGTGGCCGAGGTCGGTCAGCCCCGTGCAGGTACGGGGCCCGCCGACGACGCCGTCCGCGTTGCATTGAGCCTGGCCGTGCCGGACGAAGATCAGTTCGGTGACGATCACTTCAGATCCTCCGGAGTGGGGCGGACGGTCGACCATGGATGCCGGTAGCCGCCCTTGCCGAGGTAGGGCAGGGTGAGCAGGTGGTGCAGTTCCGCGTATCCGAGGAACTCGTCGATGGACACGGGTGGCAGCCCGGCGTCGGTGAGCGGCAGGTTGTAGCAGCTCAGTGCAACGGGATAGGTCTCGGGCGGGAGCGGTCCGTCGGTCATCGCGAGGGTGACCAGTAGCTTGGCCAGGTCGTAGCCGAATGGCGCCAGGGTGAGATCGTCAAGGTCCACCATGACCGGCCCGCCGCTGGTGATGAGGACGTTGCGCGGGTTGGTGTCCTTGTAGAAGGCGGCTGGCGTGGCAGGGTGCGGAGCCAGGAGCGGTTGGACGGCGGCCATCTGGCGCGCGTTGATCAACCCAGCTTCGCAACGAGTGCGAAGCGCCGCTATCCGCGGCGAGGCGAAGTCGGCCAGTTCGTGGCTCCCGGACAACGGATGCGCGTGGGTGAGCAGGGCGCGGTGCAGGTCGCTCGCCCACACGTCGGCGTGGGCCTGGCCGAGGGCGGCGGCCACCGCAGGCACGTCGGCGACCACGGCGTGACGGCCGTCGACGAAGCCCAGTTCGAGGCGAGTGGCATGCACGGCCACGAGGGGCGGCAGTTGCAGTGACTTGGCGTGTTCAGCGAGCCATGTGTGGTGGGCGACGGCCCGCTCGAGGTCGTTGCGCGTGGAGTACGGCTTGCTGAAGGTGTTGAGGGTCATGGCACGTCGCCTCGTGTGGCGATCAGGTACGTGATGGTGGAGGTGGCTACTACCGGCCCGTCCTCGATCCGGGCGCGCAACGCCGTGGCGATCGCGTCCGGATCGGCGGCCATGCTGGGCGGCAGCTCGTACTTGGGGCTGGTGGCGAGGTAGGCGGCGACGTGGTCCAAGCCGGTGAAGGCGAACCGGTGCTCCTCGTGCTCCACGCGGATGATCGCCAGGCTCGGCGCGATGAGGGTCTCCAGGTTGCCGCCGTGCGCCGTCTCGTACAGGCTCGGCCGCAGCTCCGCACGGGGGTCTATCCCGGCGGTGGCGACCAGGTGGTCGAGGGAGCGGTAGCTGTCAGCGGACTTGGTGGCCAGGATGGCGATTCCGGCCGGAGAGAGCATGCGGCCGATCTCGGAGATGACGGGACGTGGGTCGGGCGCGTGATAGAGACAGAACGCGGCCACCACCAAGGCGCAGGAGGCGTTCGCGACCGGCAGCCGGTGGAAGTCGGCCCGGACATACGTGATCGCCGTGGAAGCGTCGGCGAGCTGCGCACATCTGATCTGGGCACGGGCGGCGGCCAGCATTGCCGCTGAGGCGTCGATGGCTAGCAGCCGTCTCGGACGCAGACGCTCCGCCAGAATCCGGGTGCTGGTGCCGCGGCCACAGCCGATGTCGGCGACGACCGCCTGCCGTGGATCGGCCAGCTCGTCGGCGGCCAGGTCGGCGATGACCTCGGCGACAGGCCGTCCCTGAACCTTGGCTCGGTGCAACGCTGACGTACGAGCGGCCAGGCGGGATCCGTCCCTGTACAGATCGGACGTGACGGCCCGGTGGGTGAAAGCGTTGCCTGCCGACATCACGGGCGCCGCCCATCCATGCCGCCAGGGCGGGTCAGCGGCTGGCGGCTACCCGCTCCAGCCAGCGGCGCGTCTCGGCGCGGCCGGTGAGGAAGACCACGCGCTTGCCCGCAGCCTGCTCGTTGATCTTTGCCAACACTGTGGGCCGCATGCGTCTCCGGTAGGTGGCCACATAGGTGAGCACGCCCCAGCGGATGCGGTTGTAGACGCCGGAGGTGTGCTGGCCGGCGCCATGCCGGAGCTGGCGGGAGAAGATCCCCCGTAGCGCGACCCAGGTGGGCACGTCCATCATCACCACGGTGTCGCACGCCTCCAAACGGACGTGCAGCGAGGAGTTGTAGTTGCCGTCGATCACCCAGCGCGGGGCCGCGACCAACTCTTGCTGGGCGGCCTCGAACTTCTCGGGCGGGAGCGGGTTCCACTCGTCGTCGAAGTAGACCGCGTCCAGATGGGTGACCGGTACATCCAGCAGTCGGCCGAGTTCGCGGGCCACGTGAGACTTGCCGCTCCCACCTGACCCGACGATGGCGACTCGGTTCATCTGCATGGCGCTCCACGATAGCCGGGACGGACGTGACCAGCGGGGCAATGGCAGGCGAGTCGAGGAGGTCCCACGGGGCCGTGCTCATCGGCGTGCCCCGATCGTCTGAGGGCGGAGAGGGGCGAGTTCGGCCAGGATCTCCTGCAACGTCTGCAGTTGGCGGCTGAGCCGGAACACCTCCAGCTTGGCCAGGCAAGCCGCGATCAGGTCGGCGTGCTCGGTGGTTCCGGCGATGGACCACAGCCGATGCACCGCGGTGACCACCTCGGCTCCGTCATTGACGATCAGCTCGTCGGGGACGAACCGCTCTGCGTGGGCGATCGTGGCGGGCGCGAGTGGCAGGCATCCGGCCAGCACCGCCTCGAAGATCCGCTGGGTCATCTGGCCCACGGCGGCATATCGGTCTGGCAGCAGCAGAACCGTGGCCAGGCTCTCGCCGTACATACGGGACACCTCGCGGAACGGAACCCTGCCGACGAAGGTGACGTGGGGCCACCGGCAGGTGTCGCGCCATTTGCCGGCCACCCAGTGCGGCAGGCGGGCCGCTGCGGGCGCAAAGTAGCGGTGGAACGCCTCGTCGCGGTCGTACTGGTTGCCGATGTAACTCAGTGGGAACGGCCGAGCCTGAGCGGCGAGCGCTACCGGGTCTGCCGCATCCAGAAGGGCGTCGTCCAGCGGGAACAGCAGCGAGCGGGCGCCCGCCGAGGGGGTCATCGCGGCTTCGCACACCACGACGTCCCTGTGGCTGCGCAACGGGTCGCTCGGCGGGAGCTGGCGGTCCTTGTCCCAGATGATCGTGGGCAGGCCGAGCCCGTGGGTGTAGTGGCCGAGGAGTTCGGCTTGCCGATGCAGGTCGCAGGTGTGCCCCTGGGCGCCGCAGGCGGTGGTGTTGCGACCGGGGATCGGCCAGCGCCATTCGGTGAATAGCACGTCGACGTCGGGCAGGCCCGAGTCGAACCGGTAGGGGGCGGCGATGTGGTCCCCGGCTTCGGCCAGGTCACGGTTCGGCTGAAGGAATACCACTTGATGGCCTGCGGCCTGGATGGCGTCGATGAGCGGGCGGCGGTGGCTGCGCCCGCCGTCCGGGGTGTCGGTGATGCCCGACCCTAGAAAGCCCCAGAAGCTGTAGCCGATCTTCATGATGTGATCCACCGGCCTTCCAGTAGCAGGGCGTCTAGGCCGCTGTTGGCCAGGCAGTCCAGCGCCATGGCCGGAGTGCCGCAGATCGGGCGGCCTTTGACGTTGAGGGAGGTGTTGATCAGGACCGGGACGCCGGTATGGCGGGCGAACGCGGTCAGCACGGCGTGCATGAACGGGTTGCCGTCCTTGGTGACGGTCTGCACGCGTGCGGTGTCGTTGGCGTGCACGACGGCGGGGATCTGCTCGCGGGCCAGCTCGGTCACGCCGGATGCCATCGACATGAACGGCGCCTCCTGGCCGAGGGTGAAGTAGTCGGCGGCGCGCTCGGCCGTCACCATGGGCGCGAACGGGCGGAACGGCTCTCGGAACTTCACCGTGTCGTTGAGCCGCGCGACGACGCCTGCCCACAGCGGGGAAGCCAGGATGGAGCGGTTGCCTAGCGCCCGGGGGCCTGCCTCGACACGCCCCTGGAACAGGCCGACGATCTGACCGTCGGCGAGTTGTTCCGCCAGGAACTCGGCGGCGTCGCCGCAGAGCTGATGCGCCGTCAGGCCCTGCCAGGCTGCGAGGTCAAGCGGATGGTCGGGGAAGGCGGGGCCGAGGTAACACGCGCCCGCGATGCCGGCCAGAGGGCTCGCGCTTCCTGCCAGGTGTACGGCGGCGGCTGCGCCGATCGCAGTACCGGCGTCGCCCGGAGCAGGCGGCAGGAACACCTCCGCGAAAAGCCCCGACTCGATGATTTTGCCGACGGACACGCAGTTGGTGGCGACGCCTCCGCCGAGACACAACCGCTTCATCCCGGTACGCGTCCTGGCCAGGCAGGCCAGATACAGCATCACCTGCTCCGTACGCTCCTGGAGCGCGGCGGCCAGGTCCCGATGGGCCTCGGCGATCGGCGCGTCTGGAGCTCGACGTGGGCAGGTCTCAGCGGTGAAGCGGGGAGTCAGGCGGGTGTAGGACGACGAGAGCACTCTGGGCGCGAAATAGTCCGGGTTCAGGGCGAACCCGGACTCGGTGATCGGGATCGCGTGAGCGAAGAGGGTACGGAAGCGAGCCGGGTCGCCCAGGGCGGCCAGAGCCATCACGGTGCCCTCCTCGTCACCGCGCCGCCAGCCCAGGTGCTCGGTGACCGCGCCGTAGGCGTAGCCGAGTGAGGCCGGGTCGGTCAGCGCGTGAAGGGGGTGCAACACCGGTCGGCCCGGCTCGGGCTGGCGTCCGATCGCGAGGGTGGTGGTCTGGGCCTCGCCGAGGCTGTCCACGACCAGGACGGCCGCGCTCTCCCACCCGGATGCGGCGAAGGCGTACATCTGGTGAGTTCGATGGTGCAGCAGTGGGTGGATACGAGCGTGTGGAAACCGGCGGCTCAACCCCCGGGCTCGACGAACGGACCGCAGCCCGACCTTGGCGAAGCTGGCCGCGCATCAAGGCACGCCCACGGGTCGCGGGGTCCGTGAGCATGCCGAGAGCCGTCGGAACGACCCGCAGATAGTGGAGACCGTGAAAGTTGTAGGCGACCGCGTTCACCTGGTCCGCAGTGACGCCCGCCTCGCTCAGCAGCCAGGCGACCGCGTGCTCGGGATAGGCGCGAGTGTGCTTGGCCCCGGACAGACGCTCTTCCTCGACGAACCCGATCAACTCGCCGTCGACCAAGAGGGTCGCGGCCGAGTCGTGCGTGTAGGAGCACAGGCCCAATACGACATATGGCGGCATCGCAATCACCGCGCCAACGGCGCGGATTCGCCCCGGCTCTGCAGGGCCGCGTACCAGGCACGAAGCCCTTCGCCGAGCGGGCCACCGATGCCCTCAGCGCTGCGTACGGCGACTTCACGGTGGCCACGCTTCCATTGCTGATAGCTGGCCAGGACCGCCGCCATGGTGTCCCATCCGGAGTGGTGGACCCGCCGGCCTGACCGAACATCGGCCAGCAGGGCGTCGAACCCCTCCCAAGGTGTCTCCAGGGAGGGGAGCTTCCCGGACGCCGTATCCGGCTGAAGGACGGCGACCGCCTTGTCCAGGTCGCGCTCGTACAAGTGGAGGGAGTCGACATGGTGGTGGTAGTCGCCCAGCTCGGCACCCAGCCAACCGGCCATCAGCTCGTGCAGGGTGGTGGCGGCGAAGATGTCGTAGGGCAGGCCGGTCCACAGGTCCTGGCTGCGCATGGTGGTGGCCATGTGCAGGCGGCCCTGACGTAGATGAAAGCGGTAGCCCAGCGTGCAGGGCACGTCCCGATGCCCGCCGGCGTCGCGGGCGGGGTCGTATAGCTGGATGACCGCCCGTCGGGAATCGGGGTCGCCCTGGAGAGTGGCGAGCGCATGGGCGAGCTGGTCGACGTGGCCGTCCCAGCAGCGCATTCGCGGCCCGTAGGCGCCTCGTAAAATGCCGTCGTCCTCCGCGTACTGCCGGAGTTGACTGTTGAACTCGTAGATCCAGGGCGCATCGGATCCGGACAGAATCCAGACGGTCTCGGCGACGGCGAAGGCGGTGTTCAAGACGCGGCCAGGAGGAGCGTAGAGCAGCCGCGCGCGAGGGTCACCGAGCAGCAGGCGCACGTCGAGTAGCTCACGCGTGTCCATGCCGCGCGGGCTGACCTTCTCCCCGTCGATGGTCAGTCTCACCGCACTGGCGAACAGCTCGGTAATCGTGCCACCGGAAATGGTCGTCACTGATGTCCCCTTCTTGGGCAGGTGTCGGGCGATAAGGAGTCCCCGAACCGAGCAGCCTGGCCGGAACGTGACTCCGGTGCCGGACAGGCACAGATCCATCACAGCCTGGTGAGAGACCATGGCGGGAGGGGAGACTGGGGGAAGCACGAGGAAGGCTTTCCGCCCCCTTCCCTCCCTCTTCGCGGTGAGGTGCATACGGATGGATGATCAGGTGACGCCCGAGTGGGCTATACGGCTCCGCCAGGCCAGGCTGGACCGGCTCCTCAGCCAGAAGGGCCTGGTACGGCGCATGCGCCAGGCCGCCGGGGACGACATGCCGCTCGCGCAGACCGCGAGCCTATGCCGGAACATCCGCTACTGGGAGGCCGGCACCTACAAGCCCAACGCCATCGACCGCATGCTGCTCTGCAAGGCCCTCGACATGAACGAGCCGGAGCTGTTCGGCGGCCAGACCCCGAAGACCGCGACGCCGCTTCGACGCGACGCACGGGCCTCGATACCCGCCGGGAAGCAGTTCGGCGACGTTCTGGATCACCTACGCGAGCAGTGGCACCTGCTGGTGCAGCGCGACAACCTGCTGGGCCCCCGGCACACGATCCCGGCGGTCTGCGAGCAGATCACCGTCCTTGAGGAACTGCTCGTCCCCGCCCGCGGAAGCGACCGCGTCGAGGTGCTCCGGTTGGCGACTCGATATGCCGAATCAGCGGCGTGGCTGCATGAGGACGCCGGAGACATGGAGCAGGCCGAACGCTGGACCGACCGGGCGGCCACCTGGGCCTACGAAATCGGCGATGACCAAATGATCTCGTGGACCATGTTCCGGGGCAGCCAGCAGGCAATGAGCGGCCGACGAGCCGGTGACGTACTCGGCCTGGCCACCTCCGCGCTCCGGCAGACTGACCTGCCCGCGCCCATGCAAGCGGCGATCATCCAGCAACAAGCCCAAGGACACGCACTCGACGGCGAGGAACGCCCCTGCCAGCGGAAGCTGGACCAGGCGCACGCGCTGGCCGCCTCGGTGCACGATGACGGCGACGCCCGAGGAGGACACGGGTCGTTCTGTACGCCCGCCTACGTCGAGATCCAGCGCGCCCGCTGCTGGCTGGAGCTGAAGCAGCCCGCCCGCGCGGTCGCCACCTACGAGAGCGCCCTACCTGCCTTGCCTGCGGTTTACCGACGAGACCGCGGAATGGCCCTGGCCGGTATGGCTGCGGCCTATGCCGGCCAGGGGGAGCCCGAACACGCCGCCACCACCGCCGGTGAAGCTCTCGACATCGCTCGGGCCGCCGGTTCGGTAAGGATTATCAACGTCCTGGCCTCGGTCGAGCGCTCGTTGAGCGTCCATCGCCGGCTGCCGTCCGTGGCCGCGTTCCGGCTGGCCCTGGCTGACGCGGTGGCCAACTGATGGCCTCCAGTCTTGAACTCCAGGCCATGCGGCGGGCCATCGCCCTGTCCGCCCATGGACTCGGCTCCACGAGCCCCAACCCGCCAGTCGGCTGCGTAATCCTTGACTCCACCGGCCAGCCGATCGGCGAGGGCTACCACGCCCGCAAGGGCGAAGCCCACGCCGAGGGGAATGCTCTGCTGGCCGCCGGCCCCGCGGCAAAGGGCGGGACAGCTGTGGTGACCCTGGAGCCCTGCAACCACGCTGGGCACGCACCTGCCTGCCGCCGGCTCCTGATCGATGCTGGGATCGCCCGCGTAGTCATCGCCCTGACTGATCCCACCTCCAGAGGGGAGGGCGGGGTGAAGGAACTACGGAAGGCCGGCGTGAGCGTGGAGACCGACGTGCTCGCCGGGGAGGCGATGCTCGTGCTCGGCCCATGGCGAGCCGCGCTAGCCCTGAGCCGCCCCGTCCTCACCTGGGTCTACGCCGAGACCTCCGAAGGACGGACGGGCGCCCTCAAGAACGTCCCGCCGGCGCGCGACCTGCTCCTCACCGCCGATGCCGTCCTGGACGCCGATGGCCGCTTGGATGAGGCAACCCCGCGCAGCCATGGATCGGGCATGATCCGTCTTCCGGCCGACCCCCTTCTACTCGAACACCGGGAACTGCTGAGGACGCTCCACTCGGGCGGAGTACGCCACCTACTGCTCGACGGCGGAGCGGACCTGGTCGCGACTTTTCTGGCAGACGATCTCGTGGACCATGTCGTCGCCTACCTTCCGGATCCGGGCCCGTCCTCTCAGCCACGACTCACCGGCCAGGAACTGATGGTGCCGGATGGCTTCTGGCTCACGGGAGTCAGCCGCATCCCGCGTTACGTGAAGGTCAGCGCAATTAGGATGGACCGAATGGGGCAAGTTCGCTCCACGCCGTTCGCCTAGCCAGATCTGTCGTCTGCTGTTGATTTTCACTGCCCATATCATGAGACACCGCCCTGACCTTGTGCTCTGCCGCAAGTCTCGCCGCATGGTGGGATTGATCAATTTCAATGGGATGGCGGATTTATCGGTTGGAGCGTCAGACTGCGGCGGTGACTTCCAACATTTCTCGCCCTGTCCGACGAGAGCCTTCACCTGCAGACCCTTGTCTCTATCCAGACCTGGCGTCTGCGGGCAGTCTCGTCGCAGCGGTGGAATTGGTAGCTGCCACCCTCGGACTCTCTCTGGGCAAAGTTCTTCAAAGCGACTCGGATCCACTGCGGTGGGCAGGCATCGCGAGCACGACTGCCGGCCGCGAGCCCTACTCAATAAACATTGGCTCCGTTGAGCGGTGGTTCATCATCGAGGCTTGGTGCCAAGGGGTCCGGCTCATCTCAGGATCGACACCGGACCTGGCGGAGATAGCCCGCGGAACGGACGCGTGGCGCAATGGCGCAAGACTCTGCGAGATCCAGCGAGAGGCCCCTTTCATCCAGGTCAGCGAACTGGCCAAAGCCCATGAGCGCGGTCCCGCCGATGCGGTCACCGTAAAGTGGCGCCTGCTTCGTGAGAGCGTCCAGGAAAGCCCGATTCAAGGAGTGCTCCCCTTGGTCGAGGCCGCATACGCTGAACCGAAGCTTCGCCAGCTGTATCCGTTCACGAGCCACTGGTCCCTTCACTTCACCACCTGTACCGGCTATCCGTTCTCGTGGGATGCGCCGTTCGTTGATCCAATGGGAGACGGCCGATACCGGGTCTGCGGGCCCTCGCGCGGGATCGTCATCGGCGAAGCCGACACGGCGGAAGAGGCCATCGCCATGGTTGTGGGCGGACTTCCGGCGGACTCCGGTCCAGCATTCGCCGACACCGCCAATGATCTTCAGAGGTCATAGAGCGGCAATGTGCAGATCGCGGCACCATCTTCGCGAGCTCGGGGCCGATCGCTACCACGAGGCGTACTGCACCCTTGACCAGGGACCATCCCCGCGAGCGCGGGGCCGACTCACACAGCGCCATCCGACTACCGGCCAGCAGGGGACCATCCCCGCGAGCGCGGGGCCGACCTGAACGGCGAGAGTGGTGCCGCCGTCCTCCAGGGACCATCCCCGCGAGCGCGGGGCCGACTGCTCCGCCGACGTCGAGCCCTTCGAGGATCAAGGACCATCCGACAGGCGGTGGGCTGATATGGGCGCTACAGACATCGGACCATCCCCGCGAGCGCGGGGCCGACGGCAGCGGGGCCGAGCTGCGCGTGAGGCACGCCGGACCATCCCCGCGAGCGCGGGGCCGACCGCGCTGTCACCACCGACCGTACGACGCGCATGGGACCATCCCCGCGAGCGCGAGGTTGACAGGTCGAGCAGCGGGTTCGACCCGGGATAGAGGGGATCATCCCAGCGGGCGCGGGGCCGACCTCATGAGCGTCATCTCACGCACAGGAGTCGCAGGACCTTCCCCGCGAGCGCGGGGCCGACAAACGGGCGCGGTCCTCGGGGGTCGCGCCGAACGGACCATCCCCGCGAGCGCGGGGCCGACTCGGAAAGTAGAGCCAGGCAGAACGTCAGCATGGGACCTTCCCCGCGAGCGCGGGGCCGACGACGAAATACGAGTCACCGGGCACCGACAGGTGGGACCATCCCCGCGAGCGCGGGGCCGCCGTACCAGCACGGCCGGGGCAGAGTGAGCCCGAGGGACCATCCCCGCGAGCGCGGGGCCGACGCACATTTTTTCGTGCCTGAAACGAGATGATCAGGACCATCCCCGCGAGCGCGGGGCCGACGCCGACTGGTCCGAGATCAGCAACCGCATCCGGGGACCATCCCCACGAGCGCGGGGCCGACTTCTCGCCCGAGCTGCCCGCGGTCTACATCGTCGGACCATCCCCGCGAGCGCGGGGCCGACTTGCACGCTGGGCAAGGGCAAGATGCACTGACGGGACCATCCCTGCGAGCGCAGGGCCGACGCGGTCCTCAGGTCCACGATCGGCGGGAGCGGCGGGACTATCCCCGCGAGCGCGGGGCCGACCTGCCTCCCGCACCCCAGCCTCGCATCCCCGTCGGACCATCCCCGCGAGCGCGGGGCCGACACCATGCCGAGCTCCATGTCGCGACGCTGATGCGGACCATCCCCGCGAGCGCGGGGCCGACAGCGGTTCAAGGGGACGCTGTGACGTCTGCCTGGGACCATCCCCGCGAGCGCGGGGCCGACTCAAAGATGGCTTGAAGCTGGACAGGCCAGAGGGGACCATCCCCGCGAGCGCGGGGCCGACTGCGCGATCGGCTCCTCCAACAACTACACCTCGGGACCATCCCCGCGAGCGCGGGGCCGACGTGGCGTGGGACTCGATCGCGCGGGCCCAGTGGGGACCATCCCCGCGAGCGCGGGGCCGACCAGGGGTTCACGGTGGAGCAGGCTGCGGGCCGAGGACCATCCCCGCGAGCGCGGGGCCGACGTCCCCCTGGGGGTGCGGTCCTGGCTGGGGCGGGGACCATCCCCGCGAGTGCGGGACCGACCACCTGCGCCTCGCCTACGGCGGGAAGATCCGAGGACCATCCCCGCGAGCGCAGGGCCGACGCGTCCAGGTTGGGCACGCACCCGTAGCCCGTGGGTCCATCCCCGCGAGCGCGGGGCCGACCATGCGGCTCTCCGAGCCGCTGTTCGCCTGGAAGGACCATCCCCGCGAGCGCGCGGGGCCGACATCGAACCACACGAAATGGCTACTCGCAGGTACCGATCACCCCCGCGAGCGCGGGGCCGACTTGGACACCCAGACCGTCTACGAGAACGACACCGGACCATCCCCGCGCGTGCGGGGCCGACGAAGCGGGCGCACCCCATCGACGGGAGCGCCTAGGACCATCCCCTCGCGTGCGGGGCCGACCAAGTCGGCAATCTGCGTGGCTCGGTGAACGAGGGACCATCCCCGCGAGTGCGGGGCCGACGGACCGGCCTCGATCACCTGCTGCAGCAGCGACGGACCATCCCCGCGCGTGCGGGGGCCGACTTCTGGGCGGACTTGACGTCGTCCTGGGCGTCCGGACCATCCCCGCGAGCGCGGGGCCGACGACAAATGGGCGATACTGTTCATCATCGTCGCAGGACCATCCCCGCGAGCGCGGGGCCGACCCGTTGCGTTCGATGCGGTCGGCGGCCCGCATGGGACCTTCCCCGCGAGCGCGGGGCCGACGCCCCCACCCAGAACGGCAAGACGTACCTCGGAGGACCGTCCCCGCGAGCGCGGGGCCGACGCCATCCAATGGCAGCCACACTCCCCTGAGTGGGGACCATCCCTGCGAGCGCGGGGCCGACGGCGCCAGAAAGATCCGGTCCGGAACCAGGCTGGGACCATCCCCGCGCGTGCGGGGCCGACACGGTGACGGGCTTGTGCGGGCGGCTGATCGCCGGACCATCCCCGCGCGTGCGGGGCCGACCCGTCACACACCGCGGGTGCAAACTGATGAGAGGACCATCCCCACGCGTGCGGGGCCGACGGCGGCGACCAGGCCCGCTGGCGCAGGGCCTGAGGACCATCCCCGCGAGCGCGGGGCCGACTGCCCGCTACGGCTCGACAGGTCGGCCCGCTCCGGACCATCCCCGCGAGCGCGGGGCCGACTCCCGGGCGACCATCCGGCCGAGCATCGGCAGCGGACCATCCCCGCGAGCGCGGGGCCGACAATCACCACGGCGCGCTCCTGCCAGGAGAACGGACCATCCCCGCGAGCGCGGGGCCGACGATGGTCCCGGGACCATCCCCGCGAGCGCGGGGCCGACGTGACCGCATTCCGCGCGTCATCGGGTCACGCAGGACCATCTCCGCGAGCGCGGGGCCGACCCCAGCAGCGCGCCGCTCGTGCCGAGCACGGCGGGACCATCCCCGCGAGCGCGGGGCCGACGTCAACCAGGCTGCCACGTTCGACGGGGTGGCCGGACCATCCCCGCGAGCGCGGGGCCGACAGTCCCGTACTCACGCCGGCCACCAGCGCCGTCGGACCATCCCCGCGAGCGCGGGGCCGACACCAGCTCGCCCTCATCCGAGTCGGGCTGAACCGGACCATCCCCGCGAGCGCGGGGCCGACGGAGGGGACGGTCCGGAACACTGCGGTCGGCGGGGACCATCCCCGCGAGCGCGGGGCCGACTTGACCGGCTCGTCACTGGCGGCGATCTCGATCGGACCATCCCCGCGAGCGCGGGGCCGACTCCAGGGCTCCCTGGGAGACTCCGTCCGCCACGGGACCATCCCCGCGAGCGCGGGGCCGACGTTTCGCGCGGTTCCGGGGCCGAACGTGGCGGGGGACCATCCCCGCGAGCGCGGGGCCGACCTTGCCGGGCAGGACGCGGCGTTCGTGTTCGTGGGACCATCCCCGCGAGCGCGGGGCCGACGGTGCCAGTGAAGGCGGTCACGTGGAGCCAGGCGGACCATCCCCGCGAGCGCGGGGCCGACCGGTCGTCGGGGTCGGCGATATGCGCGATCACCGGACCATCCCCGCGAGCGCGGGGCCGACCACCTGGAAGTCCACGTCGGGGCGTCCTCCGGCGGACCATCCCCGCGAGCGCGGGGCCGACGCCGCCGCCTGCTGGCGGGCCTGCTTCTCCAGGGGACCATCCCCGCGAGCGCGGGGCCGACGGCGCCAGCGGCGATCGCGGCCACCCTCTTGGAGGACCATCCCCGCGAGCGCGGGGCCGACGTCAGCTCGCGCATCGCCGGGTCGGCGTGCGGGGGACCATCCCCGCGAGCGCGGGGCCGACGATCTTCGTGGGCTTCATCTACTCCTCCGGAGCGGACCATCCCCGCGAGCGCGGGGCCGACTATGCGCTCCCCTGAACGAAGTAGTTGACCGCCGGACCATCCCCGCGAGCGCGGGGCCGACCGGCGAGCTGGCCGCGGTCCAACGGCGGCAAGGGGACCATCCCCGCGAGCGCGGGGCCGACCTGGCCTTGCTGATGCCGACCCGCTCGGCGAGCGGACCATCCCCGCGAGCGCGGGGCCGACGTCGCCTTTCTGTCGTGCGAGCCGAAGACCAAGGGACCATCCCCGCGAGCGCGGGGCCGACCTGCTCGATGAGGGGGATCGGTTTGCCCTCAAAGGACCATCCCCGCGAGCGCGGGGCCGACAGCGCGATCAGGATCGTCACGAACTGGAGCAGCGGACCATCCCCGCGAGCGCGGGGCCGACACTTGTTCACCTGCGGTTTCGTTGGCGGGGCGTGCTGTTTTCCTTTAGTTGCTAGCGAGGGGTGCTGCATCTTCTGCTCTGTGGCCTATTCGGGTCGCTCTTCCTGCTAACGCGGTGAAGTGGGTGAACGATACCGCAGGTGTGGATCACGGTCCTGTTTTGTCGGTGGCAGTGTTTAGCGTGGCCAGTTGATGGGAGGGCGCGATGCAGTGGCATGACGAGTTTGGTTACGACTCTGTGCTAATGCGGCAGCTTGGGGCTCTGTGGGGTAAATCCCGCCAGAAAGCAGGCGGTAGGACAAATCTCCTGCTTTCGCATTTATTGGACACTGCGGCTGTGGCGGAGCAGATCTGGGATAACTATTTGCCGCCCTCGGCCAAGCAGACATTGAATGACATTTCGAACGGTCGGGGGAGATCGTTTTTCGCCTGGCTGTGCGGGGTGCACGACTGCGGAAAGGCGACGCCCGCGTTTCAGCGGGTAGATGCCGAAGGCGCGGAGGCGGTACGGCGGGCTGGGCTGAGCTGGAACGAGCTTGTGGTGAAGCGGGCTCGGTGGCGGCATGACAAGGCCGGTGGAGCGCTCCTGCTGCGTCTTCTGCGGGAGGTCGGCTGGGAGGCCGGGCAGATCGCGTGGTTGTGGCCGCTGGTGGCTGGCCACCACGGATCTGTTCCGGCGGTGGGTGCGTTGGCGGGGCTCAGGACGGCACGGGGTGAGCCGCAGGGGCAAGGTCCGGCGTGGATCAGGGTGCAGTCCGCGTTGGTGGAGGTCTTCACCCGGCTTGTCGGATTCAAGGATCTCGCCGACGTGCAGCCCGAGAATGCGCCCAGCCGTGCCGTGCAACTGCAGCTCAGTGGCCTGGTGGTGATGGCTGACTGGATCGCCAGCGACGAGCGTCATTTCGCTGGGGTCGATGACCTGGCCGACGTGACCATGCAGCGGTCTCAGGCGCGGGCGTTGAAGGCATGGGGACAACTCGGGCTGCGCGGCGGCTGGGGGCGGCTGGAATGCCCGACGCCGGAAGCCTTTGAACAGCGTTTCGATCAGCCGCCGCGCCCATCACAGGAACTTGTGACGCGGGTGGCAGGGCGGATGCCCGGGCCTGGATTGCTGATCGTCGAAGCGCCGATGGGGGAGGGCAAGACCAAGGCGGCCTTGTTGGCGGCCGAGGTGCTGGCGGCGCGGTTCGGAGCCGATGGGGTGTTTGTGGGTATGCCGACGCAGGCGACGAGCGATCCGATGTTCAGCCAGGTACGCGCCTGGCTGAACAGGATCGACGGGGAGTTGGCCGGTCAGGTGGCGCTGCTGCACGGCAAGCGGATGTTCAACAAGGAATGGCAGAGCCTTCTGGATGAGCCGGGCACCGATCCCGACAGCTTCTATGGCAGCGTCGAGGAAGACGACCTGTACGGCTTGGCCGACTCCCCGTTCAGCCAGGGGGTGCAAGGGAACGCGGAGCGGCAGGCGCCGGCTGAGTGGTTCCTGGGCCGCAAGCGCGGGCTGTTGAGCCCGTTCGTGGTCGGCACCATCGATCAGTTGTTGTTCGCGGCGACGCGGACCAAGCATGTGATGTTGCGCGCTGCCGGGCTCATGGGCAAGGTCGTCGTCTTGGATGAGGTGCACGCGGCCGACGTTTACATGTCGCAGTTCCTCAAGGAAGGGTTGCGCTGGCTTGGGCAGGCGCGGGTGCCGGTGGTGTTGCTGTCGGCGACGTTGCCGCCGGCGCAGCGACGCGAACTGGTCGAGGCTTACCTGGCCGGTGCGGCATCGGCGGAGGTGTTCGACGCGGCGGAGCTGCCGCAGGCTGGGGGATATCCCAGTGTCAGCGCCGTGTGCCTGGCAGGTGGGCGGGCGGTCTACGACGTGGATCATGTGCGGCAGTGGCGGTCCGATCTGAACGTGTCGGTGACAGTCCTGCCCGAGGCCCTCGACACAGGCACGGCAGGGGACGGCCGGGCCGCTGAGGGCGCGGTTGCCGAGCTGTTGCAGGAGCGGCTGGCTCAGGGCGGATGCGCGCTGGTGATCCGTAACACCGTCCCTCGGGCGCAGCGCACCTATCAGGCGCTGCGGGAGCGTTTCGGCGATGAGGTCCGGCTGTTGCATGGGCGGATGACAGCCCATGATCGGGCGGAGGGCACCCAGGAGTGTCTGAATCTACTCGGTCCCTCGCGCGAGGAAGGTTCGCCGCGGCCTGGGCGATTGATCCTGGTCGCCACTCAGCTCGCCGAGCAGTCTTTCGACGTGGACGCGGATGTGCTGGTCACCGACCTGACCACGATCGACCTGCTGCTGCAACGGCTGGGCCGTGTCCACCGCCACGACGGGGTGTTGCGGCCGGAACGAGTTCGCCGGCCGCAGGTGGTCATCACCGGATTCGCGCCACGGGGCGGGGCCGCTCCGGCGATTCTGGCGGCGAGCGAGGCGATCTATGGCCGGTACCTGCTGCTGCGTACCGCCGCTGTGGTCTGTGCCGCCGACGGCGGCCACTGGTCGGTGCCCGGCGACGTGCCGAGTCTGGTCGGGCGGGTGTACGGCGACGCACGCGACGTCGTCCCGTCCGCCTGGGCCGAGGACGAGCAGCAGGCTCATGATGCGTGGGTGACCCATCAGCAGGATCGTGCCCGCAGTGCGGAGCACTTCCTGCTCACCCAGGCCAACGAACATACGAAAGCGACGCTGGATGGGCTGCACTATGGCGCGGCCACCGGCAGCCTGGCCGAGCACAAGCTGCAGGCCGTGGTCCGTGATGGGGACCGCAGCGTGGAGGTGATCCTGGTGCGCCACGACGAACGCGGATACCGCACGCTGGGCGGCAGGTGGCTGGGGGTCAATGGTGAGGCATTGTCGGATGAATTGCTGGAGGAGGTGCTGGGGGCGACCGTACGGTTGCCCGCCAAGCTCACCGAGCCGGCCGAGCGCGAGTTGCCGCCGCTGGATGGCTGGCGGGATCACCCGTGGCTGAAACGGAGCCTGGCGTTGGTCCTGGACTCCACGGCTTCGGGCTCGTTGGGCGAATACGCGGTGCGGTACGACGATGAGCTGGGGCTTGTGGTGGACGGTGGTCCGCAACCTCCCTTCCGGCGGCGCACATGAGTCCGCGCGGGCCTGTCACCGTCGGTGACGTGGCGTCGCCGGAACGGCGCCTGGCCCGCGCGCGGCCTCGATCCCCGCACGGCGGGGCCAACGGATGCCCGAAACACAACCATGGGCCATCCCCGCAACGGCTATCACGCAGGGTCGAGCACCACTCTAGGCATTCCCCTGACGGGGCGGTGCCCTCCGTGACACGCTACGCATCCACAGGTCTCTAAACATAACCAGTTAGAGGGTTCCTGATGTTCGGCTACGATCTGATCGACTCGCCTTGGCTGCTGCTTCGGCCACGGGCTGAGAACGCTTCCGAAGAATGCTCGTTGCGCCAGACGCTGCTGCGCGCCCATGACTTCGACGCGATCGAGGTCGATGTCCCCACGCACACCCCGGCGTTGCTGCGCCAGGTGCTGCTCCCCGTGGTGATGGATGCCCTGGGACGGCCCCGAGATCGTGCGGAATGGGCACGACGGTTCGCCAACGGGCGCTTCACCGATGAGGAACAGCGCGTGATCGGCGCCTACCTCGATGAGCACCGGCCCCGCCTTGACCTGTTCAGCGCGGAGGCTCCGTTCGCCCAGGTGGCCGGGCTGCACACGACCAAGGAGGAGACGAAGGGGTCGGCGCTGCTGGTCGCCACCGCAGCCTCCGGCAACAACGTGCCGCTGTTCGCGACGCGCACCGAGGGTGATCCGCTGCCGTTGACACCGGCTGAGGCAGCACGGTGGCTGCTGCATGCCCACTGCTGGGACACCGCGGGGATCAAGTCAGGCGCGGTCGGCGACAACGAGGTAAAAGCAGGCAAGACCACCGGAAACGTCACCGGTCCGCTGGGCTCGCTGGGCGTGGTCATCCCGCTCGGGCGCACTCTGTTTGAGACGCTGATGCTCAACATCCCCATCGGCCATCAACCGGCCGAGGACCTCCCACAGTGGCGCCGCCCACCCACCGAAGCGCGCTGGCGCAGCCGTGCCGCCACCGGACTGCTCGACCTGTGGACATGGCAGTCGCGGCGGATCCGCCTCATTGCGGAGGAGACCGATCACGGCCTGCGCGTCTGCCGGCTCGTGCTGTGCGCAGGGGATCGACTGCAGGCCATCCCGGAATGGGAACCGCACACGGCATGGACGTTCCAGAAGATCCCCAAGAGCCCGACAGGAACGGTCCGCCGACCGCGAAGGCACATTCCGGGCAAGGCCGCATGGCGCGGGCTGGAGGCGCTGCTCGCCTCGGAACGGCAGAACGGCGACGGCATCGTCGAGACCTCGGCGCTGTTGAGCCAGCTCGCTGACGTCCAAGCCGAAGGCCTTCTGGACTTCGACTACCCGCTGCGAGTGCAGACGATCGGCATCACCTACGGCACTCAGTCCGCGGTCGTAGAAGACGTCCTGTTCGATTCGATCCCCCTGCCGGTCGCGGCGCTGCGCACCGACACCGATACGTACACCACCTTGATCGAGGTGGCCGAGCAGGCCGAAGACCTGGCCCGGGCCGTGAACGACCTGTCGGCCGATCTGCGCCGGGCGCGGGGGGCCGATCCGATCCCGTGGGACAAGGGGCAGCGCCCCGGCGAGTTCGTGCTGCACGCTCTCGACCCGCTGGTGCGGCGCTTGCTGGTCGGGGTACGCGCCGCCGACGGTGATCCGGACCTGCTGGAGCGGGGCCGTACCGCCTGGGAGAAGCTCGCCCGCGAACGGACCAGGGATGTCGCGGAGAAGCTCCTGGCCACCGCCACCGGCAGCGAGTTCGCCGGGCGGGTCGTGGAGAAGAACAACCGCGAGTACGTGTACCGGCTCGCCTCAGCCGAACAGAACTTCCACCAGCGGGTGAGCACCGCGCTGCCCCGCTGGGCTCAGACGGTACGTGACCTGCGGCACAACGATCCCGGCGAGCTCACCGTCTCAACAGCCGTCCAGCCAGCGTGATTGCGAGGACACTCATGCCCCCCACCAACGATCGCCGCGCGCGCTACTGGAGCAGATATGTCGCTGCCGACGGGACATGGCGCGACAAGCGTGAACGCCCGCCGGGTGAGGACCTGGCCGCGTTCCGAGCCGGGCTGGGACGCCTCGCCGGCACGGTGCCGGCCCTGTGGCCGTACTACACCTCCCCGGTCGATGATCGGCTCGCCCGCCAGGACAAGGTGTCGCAGGAGATGGAGGCCGAACACGCCGCGCTCGCCCTGTACGGCATGCACCAGCAGGCCCGCCCCGACCCCATGCACCAGCCCGGCATCCGGCTGGGCCAAGCCCTGCGACGGCTCCACAAGGAGACCGACCACGACAAGGGATTCACCCGCGAAGCGGTGGATCGGCGGGTGAATTCCGCCGCCTCCGCCACGCAGGTCTCCGCTCTCCTCAACCACCTGCGTGGCCTGATCTCTCAGCTGCGGACCGTCGGTCAGCCGCTGGACTACGACCTGCTGCTGAAGGACATCCGCGACTGGCAGCGCCCCGACACCCGTCAACAGGCCCGCCGCAGGCTGGGACTGGACTACTACGGCTGGCGCCCGACCGCGAAGACCAACGCGCAGACACCTGCCGGACCGCAATCCGGCGCGGACACCACCCGTTCCTGACGGCCTACTCCGCAGACCTGTCCATCATCTCTTCCCCATCCCATCCCATCCGGAGTCTCCATGGACGAGCGCCTCTACATCGACGTGCACATCATCCAGACCGTTCCCCCGGCGAACCTCAACCGAGACGATCAGGGCAACCCGAAGGAGGCCTACTTCGGCGGGCACCGCAGGGCCCGGGTGTCTTCCCAGGCGTGGAAGCGCGCCACCCGCACCAGCTTCGCCAAGCACGCCCCCCAACAGGACCACGCGACCCGGACCAAGCGGATCGTCGCCGAGCTGGCGAAGCGGCTGGCCGCCCGTACCGGGCTGGCGGCCGAGCAGGCCGCCCGGCTATCTACCGCACTCCTGGAGCCGCTGGGCATCAAGGCGGGCAAGAAGGCCGGCGACACCGCATACCTGCTGTTCTTCGGCTACCGGCAGCTGGAGGACATCATCGACCTGGTCGCCGGTCAGGCCGACGACCTGGCCGCTCTGGAAGACGAACAACTCGCCAAGGCAGTCAAAGACCTCCCGGTGGCCGAGAAGCTACAGACGGGTCACCCGATGGACGTGGCGCTGTTCGGACGGATGGTCGCCGACATCCCCTCCCTCAACGTCGACGCCGCCACCCAGGTCGCCCACGCGCTGTCCACCCACGCCGTGGAGCTGGAATTCGACTACTACACCGCGGTCGACGATGAGAACCTCAAGGAGGAGACCGGCGCCGGCATGATCGGCACGATCGGCTTCAACTCCGCCACCTTGTACCGCTACGCCACCATCGGCCTGCCCCAGCTGATCTCCAACCTCGGCGACAGCGACGCCGCCCTCACCGCCGTCGACGCCTTCATCGAGCACTTCGCCCGCTCCATCCCCTCCGGGCACCAAAACTCCTTCGCTCACCGCACACTGCCCAGCCTCCTCGCCGTCGTGGTCCGCCAAGACCAGCCGGTCAACCTCGTCTCCGCCTACGAAAAGCCGCTGGTCGCCAGCGACGACGGCGAAGGCCTGGCCGCCGAATCCGCCGTACGCCTGGCCGTGGAATACGACCGCGCCACCCGGCAATGGGGAGACACCCCCGCCCACACCGCTGTCTGCCACACCTTCGACCCAGACGGACACACCGGCGAACGACTCACCACGATCATCGGCGCGAACACCACCTTCCCCACCCTGATCGCCAACCTGCACGCCACCCTGGCCAAGCACCTCAAGCAGGCCCGGTGAGCGCCCCCCAGGCCACCTTGGCCCTACGCCTGGGCGGCCCCTTGCAATCCTGGGGCGACCGCAGCGCGTTCAACCGGCGCGACACCCGGCCAGAACCCACCAAATCCGGCGTCCTGGGCCTGCTCGCCGCCGCATCCGGCAGAGCCCGTGAGGAACCCCTGGACGACCTGCTCGGCCTACGGCTCGGCGTACGCGTCGACCAACCCGGCAGCCTGCTGCGCGACTACCACACCGTCAGCGACTACCGGGGACGACCCCTGCCCCAGGCGGGCGTATCGGCGAAAGGCGTCCAAAGGCCCACCTCGCCCGCCAAGTACACGCACGTCACCCAGCGCTTCTACCTCCAGGACGCGGTCTTCCTCGCCGCGCTGCACGGCCCCGCCGCCCTGGTGCAGACGCTGGCCGAAGCGGTCAAACACCCGGCCTTCCCCCTCGCACTCGGCCGCCGCTCCTGCGTCCCCACCCAGCCGCTCTTCCTCGCCATCCGCGAGGCCCCCCTGCTAGAGGTCCTGCGAACAGAACCCTGGCAAGCCACCGAAACCGCCCAACAGCTCTACGCACGCGACCGGGGCCGACCCGCCACCATCGACGTGTCAGCCACCATCGACGACCCCGACGGCCCAGACTCCCTCACCGACGTCCCCCACTCCTTCGCCCCCCGCGAACGCCGGTTCACCAGCCGCCGCATCCAGCACCTCTGGATCACCCTGCCCACCGGATCCGCCGAATCCCGCGACGCCGTGCAGAGCCACGACCCGTTCGCACTCCTGGGCTGGTGACCCGACATGACCTACCTGTCTCGCATCAGGATCAATCCGCTACGCGACAAGAGCCGCCTGTTTCTGTCCAGCCCGCACGCCATGCACGGCGCCGTCATGCACGGAATCCCCGACGCGCCCACCGACCAGCGCATCCTGTGGCGGCTGGACGCCGACAATCCTCACCGGCCCATGCTGTTCGTCCTGACGGTCACCCGGCCGGATTGGAGCCACCTCATCGAACAGGCCGGCTGGCCCGACGCCGACGGCGAACACGCCGCCATCCGCGACTACGCGCCACTGCTGGCCCAGATCGCCGTCGGCCGGGAATTCGCCTTCCGGCTCACCGCCAACCCCGTACAGAACACGACTAACCCGATCAAACCAACCCCCACCCAACTCGAACGAGCCACAGAGGCCAAACGACGCTCCTTCCGCCTCGGCCACCGCACCGCCGACGCCCAGCTCACCTGGTTTCTGTCCCGCACCGGCCGCTGGGGATTCGACGTCCCGCCCGCTCACACCGACCCACCCGCACCCGGCCTGCAACCAACCGACGATGAGCCCACGCCCACGCCGCGCGAGGTCCGCATCACCGCCCGAGAGCGCCGCTCGTTCCGCAAGAAGAACGGCGGTCGCCAGCCGATCATCCTGCACACCGCCACCTTCGAAGGCCGGCTGCGTGTCACCGACCCCGCCGCCTTCACGGAACGGCTCCTGGCCGGCATCGGTCCGGCCAAGTCCTACGGCTGCGGCCTGCTCACCCTGGCCCCACTAACCGGCCGCCCAGCACAGCAGGACCCGTGATGGCCGACATCTGGTGGAAAGCCCATCCCCACGACCTGCACCGCATCGCCGACCGGGTCTCCAGCGTCTACATCGAACGCAGCCACATCGACCGCGACGAAAACGCCATCGTCGTCATCAACAAACGCGACACCGTCCGGATCCCCGCCGCGATGGTCGCCGTCATGCTGATCGGACCCGGCACCCGCATCACCCACGGCGCCGTCCAACTCCTCGGCGATTCCGGCACCGCAGTGTGCTGGGTCGGCGAACAAGGCGTCCGCCTCTACGCTTCCGGCCTGGGCCCCAGCCGCGGCTCCGGACTGCTCTATCGCCAAGCCTGGCTCGTCACTCACCCCAAAGAACGCCTTGCCGTCGCCCGCGCCATGTACGGCATGCGTTTCCCCGGCGAAGACGTCTCCACGATGACCATGCAACAACTACGTGGCCGAGAAGGCGCCCGCGTCCGCAAGCAATACCAACACCACTCCCGCCGCACTGGAGTGCTCTGGACCGGACGCGACTACCGCCCCGGCGACGCCTTCGCCACCGGCGACGACCTCAACCGACTGCTGTCCGCCGCGAACACCGCCCTGTACGGCATCAGCCACGCCGTCATCGTCGGACTGGGCGCCAGCCCCGGACTCGGCTTCGTCCACACCGGCGCCGCCACTTCCTTCGTCATGGACATCGCCGACCTCTACAAGGCCGAATACACCATCCCCCTCGCCTTCAACCTCGCAGCCAAAGGCCTCACCGAAGAACGCGACGCCCGCCTCGGCCTCCGCGACCGAATCGCCGAAGACAAACTCCTCGGCCGCATCGTCCGCGACATCAAAACCCTGCTTTCGCCCGACGGAACCGACATCCCAGAGATCGAAGTCAACCAACTCTGGGACGAGAAAGTCGGCACCGTCGCCGGAGGCGTCAACTGGGCAGGAACAGAAGAATTCCCTGACGACCCCCTCTATGCAGAATTCAACCAAGCCGCCATGGGCGAAGAACACATCGCCGTCATCGGCCCCGAATTCGACGACCGACCCCACAGCAACGAGGCGGCCGACACATGACCGTCATCGTCCTCGTCGCTGCCCCCGAAGGACTCCGCGGCCACCTCACCCGCTGGATGGTCGAAGTCAACGCCGGCGTCTTCGTCGGCAACCCCAGCAAACGCATCCGCGACCGCATCTGGGAACTCCTCGCCACCCGCATCGGCGATGGCCAAGCCATCCTCGTCGAACCAGCCACCAACGAACAAGGCTGGGCCACCCGCACCGCCGGCAAAGACCGCTGCTACCCCATCGACTTCGACGGACTAATCCTCTCCGCCCGAAACCGCCGATAAAACCCCAGCTCAGCAAGTGTCGGCCCCGCACGCGCGGGGATAGTCCCGGAGAGCCCGAGAGCGTCCGGGACCTGTATGAGTCGGCCCCGCACGCGCGGGGATAGTCCCGTTGGTTCCGCTTCTGGTCCAGAGAGGCGAACGTCGGCCCCGCACGCGCGGGGATAGTCCGCGGAACGGTCCGGTCTTCGCGCTGATGCTGGTGTCGGCCCCGCACGCGCGGGGATAGTCCGCTCAACAAGATCCCCAGCCGGACGGCCGCGCTGTCGGCCCCGCACGCGCGGGGATAGTCCTTCATCACCACCCACACCGGCCGGCTGCCCAACGTCGGCCCCGCACGCGCGGGGATAGTCCCGGCAGCGGTCGGGGGCGTGAGACGCCAGTCAAGTCGGCCCCGCACGCGCGGGGATAGTCCCCGGACATGCTCCTGGAAACCGTGGTGATGTTCGTCGGCCCCGCACGCGCGGGGATAGTCCGAGCAGATCGGCACCCTCACCAGCGGCCTCGACGTCGGCCCCGCACGCGCGGGGATAGTCCTCGGTCACCTCCGCGAGAACCCCGACATCGTTCGTCGGCCCCGCACGCGCGGGGATAGTCCGATGAGCCTCGCCCGGCACGGTTCCGACACCGAGTCGGCCCCGCACGCGCGGGGATGGTCCGAGCGCTGTCCTACTGTCCGCCCTGTGTGTGGCGTCGGCCCCGCACGCGCGGGGATGGTCCCGGAGGGTGTAGTCCCGTGCTCATGGTCGTGAAGTCGGCCCCGCACGCGCGGGGATGGTCCCCACGGCGCGGCGTTCTTCGACACCCCGTCCATGTCGGCCCCGCACGCGCGGGGATGGTCCGACGCGAACCCGCGTGCGCGGCGCTGTAGTCGAGTCGGCCCCGCACGCGCGGGGATGGTCCGCAGGTGCTCGACATGGGGCCCGAGCAGGGCACGTCGGCCCCGCACGCGCGGGGATGGTCCCCGGCCGGGCCCCTGGCCTGGCTCCTGCCACTCGTCGGCCCCGCACGCGCGGGGATGGTCCTGTGTCGGTCCAGGCCGACCGACACATTCCGACGTCGGCCCCGCACGCGCGGGGATGGTCCACGGACATACGGCACGCAATGCGGACATGGGAGGTCGGCCCCGCAGGCGCGGGGATGGTCCCACGTAGCTTCCCGTACCTGGCTCCGTCTCCACGTCGGCCCCGCACGCGCGGGGATGGTCCGTCCCCCTCGGCCTACGGCCGACCCTTCGGGCAGTCGGCCCCGCACGCGCGGGGATGGTCCCCGATTCCGAGCGAGTCGCGCATGGAGCAGATTGTCGGCCCTGCACGCGCGGGGATGGTCCGCCCGGCCGTGACGCGTTCCTGGCCCGCTTCGAGTCGGCCCCGCACGCGCGGGGATGGTCCCCGACGTCAGGGCAGCCAGGTCGTCCAGCACGCGTCGGCCCCGCACGCGCGGGGATGGTCCCGCGGTCATCCGTGACGAGCCTGACAAGGTGCTGTCGGCCCCGCACGCGCGGGGATGGTCCCGGGTTCCCGACTCCGTGCGGGGGCTGAAGGTGTCGGCCCCGCACGCGCGGGGATGGTCCGCCCAGCGTGTGGACGTGCCGCCCCAGCCGCAGGTCGGCCCCGCACGCGCGGGGATGGTCCGCGGGGCAGCAGCGTGCCGTCGACGAAGCGGACGTCGGCCCCGGCACGCGCGGGGATGGTCCGCTCGGCCACACCGACCCCCGGTTCGACGGTGAGTCGGCCCCGCACGCGCGGGGATGGTCCCGGGATCCAACCCCTCACACACCGGCCGACGGCGTCGGCCCTGCACGCGCGGGGATGGTCCGCCGAGCGGCGGCATCTGGCATGCTTCCAGCGCGTCGGCCCCGCAGGCGCGGGGATGGTTCCGCGCTGCAGATCGGCCTGTACGGCGCGGTCGGGTCGGCCCCGCATGCGCGGGGATGGTCCCAGCGACGCCCGCTTGCCGGTGCCGCGCGTGTCGTCGGTCCGGCACACGCGGGGATGGTCCCGTGCCCATCCCGTACAGATGGTTGACCACGTAGTCGGCCCCGCACACGCGGGGATGGTCCGGAGATCCGTCCGGGGGTTCTAGGTAGCCGGAAGTCGGCCCCGCACACGCGGGGATGGTTCCGGCACGTTCGTCCCGCCTCCGCCCGAAGACCCCGGCGCCCCCGCACACGCGGGGATGGTCCCACGTCTTTG
Source organism: Nonomuraea sp. NEAU-A123 (assembly GCF_018603905.1). Taxonomy (GTDB): domain Bacteria; phylum Actinomycetota; class Actinomycetes; order Streptosporangiales; family Streptosporangiaceae; genus Nonomuraea. The sequence goes on along the minus strand of NZ_JAHFZZ010000031.1, from coordinate 42,906 downwards.
GTCGGCTCCTGGATCGCCCCGAGGTCGGCGCCGCACCCGCGGGGATGGTCCGATTTCCGGGCAGGTTTCGCGAGGGCCCTTACGGTCGGCCCCGCACCCGCGGGGATGGTCCGGACGGCAGCCCGGACGCCTTCACGGGCACCGCGTCGACCCCGCACCTGCGGGGATGATCCCAGATGTTCCGCCTGGGAATAGACCCACCCGCCGTCAGCCCCGCACGCGCGGGGACCGCCCCTGGGCTCTGGCGACTACCGGTCAGGCTCGCGTTGCGATGCTGAAACTGCCCTGCGTCATGCCGAGCGATTCAAGCGTTTCTATCAGCAATCAGCGATGAGAAGGGTCTGAACACCAGCATCACCGAAGTATCAAGCTAAGCGAAAACGCAGATCTCAATCGATTGTTATGTATTAACTAGTATGCAAGACTATCTGTCAAAGATGATGTCAATATCACTGAAAAAGGACGATGGTATCTGCGATACGTCTGGGGCTGCGCCTGCCGCCAGCGGTCCCACTGCCGTCGCTGCTGCCGGTGTCCGAAACGGGGTATCGCATGGCATGGGTCAACGTGTTGGGCCCCTGCATGGAGCAGGTGGAATACCGATTACAGGAGGGCGCTGGCTGCGGCGTGCCCCACGCTGGCGAGCACGGCCACGAACACCATGAGGAGCCTGATGGGCAGCTGAGCTACCGGCTGGGCGGCGAGAGCGCCCTGGTGTGGATCGGTGAGGGCCTGCGCGAGGTAGGCATCACCCCCGGTACGCGGCTGACACCCGACCAGCACGGCAAGGCGCGGGCGCTGATGAACGGTGAGGACCCGAACACCGGCAAGCTGCTAATGAAGGCCAAGCACGTGGTTGACCCGCGCGGCAAACTGCCCGCGGCACCGTTCGGGGAGGCATTAGAGAAGGCCGCCGCCGCACGCGGGACCACCGTCGAGGCTCTGCTGGCTGCCCGCCCCGCCATGGTCAAGCGCGCGGCTCAGATGGCGCGCGGTATCGCTCGGAAGGGCGAGGCACACCTGGTACGCATCAGTGATCTGGACCGGCTGGCCTTCGCCGCCGGCCTCGACCTGGCCGATGTATACGAGCCAGAGGAGTTGGCGTATGCGCGGAAGTGGCGCGATGCACGGGTCCGCATCGGTAACCGGGGCTATGACCTGACCCTGGACGTGACCAAGAGCGTGTCGGTGCTGATCGGGTTGGCCGGCCCGAGCTTCGCGGCCGAGTTGGAGGACATCGTCAGCGCCGCGATGTTCGAGACCGTCGCGGCCGTCGAGCAGTGGGTGAGCTACGGGCAGCGGGGCCACCAAGGCGATGGCCAGTTGGCTGGGCAGATGGCCACGACGGGGTCGATGGGCTGGGTGATGTGGCACCGGACTGCGCGTCCGGTGGGTTCGGCGGCGCCGGATCCACACCTGCACGCGCACATAGTGATCGCAAACCTAGCCCGTGGACGGGATGGGAAGTGGTCGGCGATCGCCTCCGGAGGGCGGGACCTGCACCGGCACGCGCGCGCCGCCGACGCCTTCTTCAAGGCACGGCATCGCCGGGGAATGACCGAGCGCTGCGGCATCGCCTGGACGCGGGATCCGGAGACGGGCGCGTGGGAGATCGCGGCCATCCCGGTTGTGGCGCGGACGTTGTTCTCCAAGCGGGACGGTCAGGTCAAGCAGGTGCTGGCCAAACTCGGCTTCGCCGCCGGGGAGGCCTCACGCCAGGTACGTAAGGTGGCTTCGACGCAAAGCCGCCAGCGCAAAACCGACGCCACAAAGGCCGACCTGCGCGCCGACTGGCGCAACCAGCTCGAAGCGGCTGGCATGGACGCCACCGCGCTGGTCGCGGCCTGCCGGACCGGCGCGCAGTTGCCCGTACGGCCTTCTCCGGCAGAGATAGCGGCCTGGATCTGGCGACCCGAGGGCGGCCTGACCTCGCATCGCAAGGAGATCACCCGCGCCGATGTGCTGGCCGCGGTCCTCGACGCTCTCCCCGATGGCGTGGCGAACCTGGCCGAGGCCGAGACGCTCACCGACCAAGTGCTGGAGCTGGCTCCGGCGGTACGCCTGCCCGACGCCGGAGCCCGCCATCTGGCCAACTCCGCCCGCTACACCAGCACCGACATCCTGCGCGCCGAACAGGCACTACTGGCCAGTGTGCGCCGCCGCTACGCCACCGGCGTGGCCGTGCTCGATGCCGACGCTGTCCGCCTGGCTCTGGACACCTTCCAGGTCAGCCACCACTTGACCTTCACCGGCGAGCAGCGCGCCGTGCTGGAGCGCATCCTGTGCGCAGGGCACGGAGTGGAGGCGATCATCGGCGTTCCCGGCGCGGGCAAGACTACGTTGATGGCCGCCGCCCGCACCGCGTATGAGAGCCGCGGCCTGGTCGTCCAGGGCGCGGCCACCGCGGCGGTGGCCGCCGCCACCCTCCGCGCCGAATCCGGCATCGGCACCGACACCATCGCCACCTGGCTGCTGCGCATCCAGCATGGCCCGGGTCTGGCAGGGGTGGACGTTTTGGTGGTCGATGAGGCTGCCATGGTGGATGACCGGCAGCTGGCAGCGCTGCTGGACGACGCCGAACGGCACGGCACCAAGGTGGTGCTGCTGGGCGACCCCAAGCAACTGCGGGCGGTCGGGGTGGGTGGCGGATTTGCTGCCATCCACCGCCAGGTGGACGGGCTGGCCCTGCGGCACAACCGCCGTCAGCGCGACCCGTTGGAACGCAAGGCCCTGGAGTTGTTCCGGGCCGGTCAACGCCGTCAGGCCTTACACACCTGGGCAGCGGGCGGCCGAGTACGTACCGAGGCCGGTGCAGATGACACGATGGCGCGTCTGATCGCTGACTGGGCGGCCACCCGGCGACCGTACCTGACCAACGGAGGCCCGCAGACGCATGACGAGCTCGCCGGCCTGCTGGTGCTGGCGGGAACGAATGAGGCTGTCAACCGGCTCAACCTGGCCGCCCGAGCGATACGCCGCGAGCTGTGCGAGTTGTCCGGCCCTGATCGCATCTACCGCCTGGCCGGCGGCGCCAGCATCGCCCTGGCGGTCGGAGATCACGTACGGGTGCGCAAGAACGACTACCGGGCCCGCCGCGGCGAAGGCCCCGTAGATGTGCTCAACGGCTACCGAGGCTGCATCACAGCTCTCGACCATCGCCACGGTGTGCAGGTCGAATGGCGCCGGACTGGCCCAGACGGAGCCGCCCTGGTGCGTGAATGGGTCAGCCCCGCCTACATCGCGGTCGGAGGCCTGTCGTACGGCACTGTGATGACCGTGGCCGCCGCCCAGGGTCTGAACAGTCAGCACACCCTCATCTATGGCCTGGGTCTGGACCCGCACACCCTGTATACGGCCATGAGCCGCGACCGGCAGAGCGCCCACCTGTACCTACCGCGCGAGCTCCTGGAAAACGACGCCGATCGGCTCCGCCACGGCCCAACCCGCGGCCCGGCCGACGAACTACAGCGCGCTCTGGCCGCCTATGCCACCACGCTCTACGGCGACCGCGCCGATCACCTCCTGACTCCCGAACCCGAACCCATTGCCCACCAGCTAGACCCCACGCCGCCCTCCCGCGCCGGTCAGACCCAGGACGCCGAGCTTGAGGCCGCTCGTGCGGAGTTGCAGGCCGCCGCCCGCGAGGCTCACCTTGCCGTCGAACGCGCCCGCGTCCTGCAGTCCCTCACCAACTCCCCGTCCGGTGTCGAGCTTGCCAGCGACGCCGAATTGAGCCAGCGCATGGGCCAGCTCGGCCAACACCTCAGCACGACGACAACAAACGCCGACGCCGCCGAAAAGATCATTCAACGCCTGGTCACTGAGGGCGGCGGGCACCGCGAACGCCGCCTGCTGACTGAGCGCGCCAACCTTGAGGAACAGGCCCACCAGATCGAGACGGCCGAGACCGCCGCCCTCCGGCTTCAGCAAGCCCGCCAAGCCGTCAACGAAAGCCGCCAGCGCCTGGCCAAGCTGCGTCGGCAAGAACGCACCATCGAGCGTGAGCTGGCTAGCCTGCGCCCCTGGCAGCGGGCCCACCGCCGCGACCTGACAGCCACCTTCACCGATCTGCACCGACAACAAGACCGCCTGACCCAACAGCTCACGCCGATCCTCGCCCAGGGCCCGGCGCTGGAAGACGCCGCCCGCCAGACCGCCGCGCAGGCCCCGCCCCCATATGCCTGGCCACAGGTACGACAACGCCACGCCGAACTAAAGCGCACCTTTGACTCCGCCCTCCGCGCGGCACGAGAGCGCGACGTCGCACTTGCCCAGATGCGCGCTCATGAGCACCGCAAAGCCCATGCCGCCGCTCAGCAAGAACTCACAGCGATCCAAAGCGAGATCATGCGCCGCATTGACCTGCCTCCTGACCAGCGCGACCTTGAACAACTCATCCGAGCCGAACACGTCACGTCATGGCGCGCGGACGCCCGGCAAAAGACAGGTCAATACACCCATCGGGGCATCGATCAGCATGACCCGTCTCAGGCGTACCAGCCACCGCACCATCGCTCCGGCACCGAACCCCATCGTGGAGAGGGTCTCAGCCGATAAACACGAGATCGGACAGGCACTCTCGGCCGGGCGGAACCATCCGACTCTGTTGGTGAGTCGGGAAGTCAGATGGCGCCGGGTTCAAGCGTCAGAAACGATCTTTAGATGCCCTGATCGTAGCGAAACTCGACGTCACCTCGGCCTTCCTCGCAGGCCGAGTATCGCCGTCGCTCGCCGCAGGTCCAGGTAGTCGTCCCTCGCTGCGCTCGGGCCGCTCCACCTGGACCTGCGTCCTCTCGACGGCGGTTCGGCAGCTGCCGAGGAAGGCCCGGGAGCGCCGCAAAGGAGCCGCGAAGGTGCGTGGCGTTGCACGCGTACGACTCTCTGGAAGGCCTTGACGTCGAAGGGGCATGTGGAATGCTCAGCGACCTTCAAGGCCCTTCACACGATCCTCCAGGCTTTCCAAGCGCTCGACCAGCCGTCGCACCTCGCTCATCACCTGCTCCAGCTCGGAGGACGGCTCAGTCTGGCCAGGAGTCTTGACCACGTATGTGCCGCGCGTCGATTGCGTGCTGATCATGCCGTCGCGCGTGAGTTCGTCCAATGCTCGACGGATCGTCTCGACGGCCACGCCATAACGCTGAGCCAACTCCCGCCGAGCTGGCAGTCGCTCGCCCACCTTGAGGCGGCCTGCCGTCACCTCATGACGCAGGTCGTCCGCAATCTGAAGGTAGGCAGGTCGAGCATTGCTGAAATCAGGCACCGACACGACACCTAGGCTAGGTCCTCTAGCTGTACCAGGAAAGTGGTGTTGAGCTATATCTAGACTGAACTAGTACAATAGTGCTTAGCTAGTGATCCAATGAAAGCGAGCAGGGAGGTGCTTGGTGGGCAAGGGCGGCCGTCGTGGTCTGGCGGTTTCAGCCAGGAGATCCAACGATCTCGGATCGAATTGACATGCTTACGGTCTGTGACGGAGTTGGGTATGCCAGGGCGATGGCGGGTGTTCGCAGGGCGCCAAAGGTACGGCAGGAAAACTTCTGACTCGTCGAGTCATGCTGCGTAATGGCATTTGTGTAATTATGGGTTGATGCGCCTGGTGCGTATGCGACCCCGAAATGCCAAGGGGGTGGGAAATCGGGAAACGGCCGTCGGCTGGGACGCGGATAGGCGCCCACGCATGCCCACGGGCAGGTGAACAGCCTCGCTGGAACCCCGCGAAATTGACTCTCTACAGGTTCTCTGCCGGGGAGGCGCCGGCGCCGTAATGCTTGGCTGGCGTCGGGCGCCGGTGCCTCCCGTCAAACCCACTCCAAGGAGGTGGGCATGTTGAGCATGCCACTTATCCCCGGTGCTTACACCTTCAGAATGCCTCAGCAGATCGTATATGGGCTGCTCTGCTCCCTGTCGACAGCCGTCCAAGGACTGGTGCCTCTCGTCACCACTCTGACGGCACAATGGCGACTTGACAAGATCTCCGCCAGTCAAGTCAAGACCGATGGCTGAGACTGTCTGGCTGTCGTCAGACGGCCCACACAGTGACGACTACACCAGCGAGGTCGCCGCCGCCTTATCCGAGGTGGTGCGCGTACTCAACCATGCCACGCTCTCCCACGCTGGCGTCACCTATCCGTCCACCGTGTACGACGTGCTCGGCCGTATCCGCGTTTCCGCAGCTGGGCTTGACCAGCTGCTGGCGCAGCTCGGTGAGGTGCTACGGCGCATGCTGGCATCCGGACAACTGGGTGGCGACCACGGCGACCCCGCCGAGCGTCTTGACAAGGCCTTGTCAGAACTGGCTGCAGCTCGGGAGACAGCACGTGACCTCGCGGTCCGAATCGACCGTGCTTTCAGCACTACGGCCAGCCTGCACCTCACAGACAGAGGCAGCCACTAGATGCAAGGGACAGGGGTGTACTTCGACGACCAATTCCCAATTGGGAGGCAGGTGGCAGGCCTGTCGGACGCTGCATTCCGTCTGCATGTCACAGCGATCTTTTGGTGCGCCCGCAACCTGACCGACGGTGCGGTACTCCAGGAAGACCTGATCGACATGTGTCCGCGAGTGCGGAAGCCGCAGCGCTTCATCACCGAACTCGTGTCCCGGGATATCTGGCATGAGCCTGGCAAGAGCTGTCCCTCCGATCTCTGCCCGGCACCTGTAGGGAAGGGGTGGGTGATCCACGACTTTTTCGACCGCATGCCCTCCAAGGAGCGGGTGGCGGCAGAACGGAAGGGCAACGCCGAGCGGCAGAGGAGGTACCGAGAAAGGCAACGCAACCGAACCGAGCCACACCCCATGAACGGTGGCGTTAGTAACGCCGAACGTAACGCGTTACTAACGCCACCCAGGTCCGTCCAGTCCCCGAAGGGGACTAGGACGGATGAAGACAGTCAGTCGTCTTCTCGTCATAACGCGCGTGCGTGGGCGAACGACGACGACTCCATCGATCGCGGTATCGTCCAACTCCTGGCGGAGTTGACCAGCCGCGATATCTCCCTCCTCGATGCCGCCGCGATCCGCCACGCGATCCTCGACGGCCGGTCCGTCAAGCACCGCAGTCGCTACGTAGCCAGGGCAATCGAAGATGACCCCGGCAAGTTCCTGCCCGCGGCCGAGGGCGTCGAGCCCAGTCCGCTGAGAATCGCCCCAGATTGGTGCGGCCACTGCGACGAGCGCACCCGGCTGCTGGAACTTCGCGACAACACTGCGGCCCGCTGCCCGGTGTGCCATCCACTCGCTAAGAGACCTGCATCATGACCAGACGCAAAGCACCGCCTTGCCTGAGGAAGCACCGCAGGCAGCCTGTGCTTTTCGACGTCACGGAAACATCCGACCCGCCCCTCTACCGAGGCGCTAGCCGCAACGTGCGGATCTACGCCGAGGTGCGGCTGCCGAACGGCCCCGACGCCAGTACCGCCAAGCACGTCGCCGGGGCCGCACCCCTACCGCCAGCAACGAACGCATAGGAGTGCCCCCATCATGACTGCATCCACCATCCGTAACCAACCGACTCCGCACGTTGCCTTACCAAGTGGACTGCCCGGCCTGACGCATGGCGCTGCTACAGAGCTGCTCGCCATCCTGTTGGAGGCCTACCGGGAATTGCAGACCAGCCAGCCGGACGCGGCCTGAGGAACCTATGAACACCATCCCCTTCGCCTTCTACGGCCGGGTCTCCACCGAGGACAACCAAGACCCCCAGTCCTCACGGGCCTGGCAGATCACCCGCTCCCGCGCGCTCATCGAGCCGCGCGGGGGCGTGGTCGTCACCGAGTTCTTCGACATCGACAAGTCCCGCTCGATCCCCTGGCAGCGCCGCCCGCAAGCGGCGGCGCTGCTCGCCGAGCTACGCAACCCCGACCGCGGCTTCGACGCCGTGGTGATCGGCGAGCCGCACCGGGCCTTCTACGGCAACCAGTACTCCCTGACCTTCCCTCTCTTCGAGCACTTCAGGGTCCGGCTCTGGGTGCCGGAGGTGGGTGGCCCGATCGATCCGGACAACGAGGCGCATGACCTGGTCATGAGTGTGTTCGGTGGGATGAGCAAGGGCGAGCGCAACCGCATCAAGATTCGCGTGCGCAGCGCCATGTCCGCCCAAGCCCAGATGGAAGGCCGCTTCCTCGGGGGCCGGCCGCCGTACGGGTACCGCTTGGCCGATGCGGGGCCCCACCCCAACCCAGCCAAGGCGGCGGACGGCAAGCGCGCTCACCGTCTGGAGCTCGACCCCGTCGCCGCGCCCGTCGTGGAACAGATCTTTGCCGCATTTCTTGAGGGCTACGGCCTGTTCGCCATCGCCGAGATGCTGACATACAACGGCATACCCTGCCCCTCCGCCCACGATCCAGGCCGGAATCGCCATCGCTCCGGCATCGCCTGGTCCAAGAGCGCGGTACGCGCCATCTTGACCAATCCCCGCTACACCGGCTACCAGGTGTGGAACCGTCAGCGCAAAGACGAGGTCCTCATCGATGTGGACGACGTCGGCCTGGGCCACACCACGAAACTCAGATGGAACTCCAAGCAGGAGTGGGTCTGGTCGGAGACAGTCGTTCACCCGCCGATCGTGTCCAAGGAGGACTTCGATGCCGTTCAGGCGGCGCTGTCAGGGCGAGGCGCTCGGCACACCGACAAGACCCGCAAGCGCACCCCCAAGCCGTACCAGCTTCGGGGACTGCTGTACTGCGGCGTCTGCGACCGCAGAATGCAGGGCCAATGGGTCAACGATGCGGCCTACTACCGCTGCCGCTTCCCTGAGGAGTACGCCCTGGCCAATCACGTCATGCATCCCCGTAACGTCTATCTACGAGAGGACCGTGTCGTCCCGCGACTGGATCGCTGGCTCGGCCGGCTGTTCGCATCGCACAACGTCGACCGGACCCTCGACATCCTGACGGCCGCGCAGGATCTGATCCCACCGGAGGCTCAAGCACTCGTCGTAGCGCGCCGCCAGATCGCCGAGTGTGACCGTAGGCTCGCCCAGCATCGGGCCGCCCTTGAGGCGGGCGCCGATCCGGCGGTTGTCGCCGGATGGATCCAGGAAGAGCTCGTTCGCAAGACCGCAGCCGAGCAAGGTCTCAACCGCGCGCACGTACTGCCTCGAAAGCGGTTGGGACGCAATGAACTGGCGGAGATCACGCATAGGCTCGGCGACATGGTGCGAGTTCTCTCGAACGCTGACCCGCTGCGAAAGGCCAAGATCTACGCGAACATTGGACTGCGGCTGATCTACCACCCAGCAAAACAAAAAGTCCTGGTCACATCTACGCATGACCAGGACCGCATAGGCGACCGGTTTGTGTCCGAGGGGGGACACACTCGATACGTACATGCCGTTCAGTGCCTCCACCACGCTCGTTCTCCCAGGCCGGGAGGGGTGAGCAGCTATGGAGTCGACCATGCGGGCTGTGCGCCGCATTCATCGTACGACGATCACCGGGGTGCTCCTTCTCGCGGCCATCGCGGCGGTCGTGTCGTTCCGCCACATGCATGAGCTGTGTCTCCGCCATGGTGAGGATCACTTGGCGGCGGTGCTCATCCCGCTCGCGGTCGATGGCACGATCGTCGTTGCCTCGATGTCCATCCTTCTGGCTAATCGATACGGTTCGCGCGGAGGCTTCTTGGCATGGGCCATGTTGCTGGTCGGCAGTCTCGCCAGCCTCGGGGCCAACATCGCCGTCGCAGAGCCGAGCGTGATCGGCCGGATCATTGCGGCCTGGCCGAGCGCCGCTTTGATCGGCAGCTATGAGCTGTTGATGTCTCAGATTCGCCGGACTTCTGCCCCGGGACCCGGTGTTAGGCAGGAGACGGTGACAGCGGATCAAGAACGTGCTGGTACCGATGACCACGATCTCTCAGCACAGGTGGCTTCGGATGGGTGCGAGGCGGAAGACCTCCGTCGAATCGCTTGGCAGTGGGCGCTGACGAATCGCCGTCCTGACGGAGCACTTCCATCGGGTCGAGTCATCGCTGAGCAGTTCGCGCGGAGTGCTCGGTGGGGTCGCTGGATCAAGCGGATAGGTATCGAAGGGAAGCTTGCGGAACACGATCACTCCACTGCCGCATGCGGCACACCCGCGTGTGCGGCCAGATACGCCGCGTATGGCCCTTGGTCCGTACATGCCCGCCAGCTCTTCCTGAAAGGCGGCACCGAACACCTCGTGCCGGTTCAATCGCAGGAAGACGAACAGCTTCGTCCCACTGGATCGCCCCGATTGTGATCTGCTCAGTCGCAGACAGCTCCACCGGCCGGTGCCACGCCCCGGGGACGATGAACCACGAGTCCTCGTCCTAACGCCGACCGCAGACGCGATCGGGAGTTACCACCAACACCACCAGAGTTACATGACCAACGTTTTAGGGCTTCCAGCACGACTCTGAAAGAAGAACTCAGCGGCTGCACGGTCGCCTGTAGTGCCCAACTACCGGGTAGGGCTCGGCCGGAGTCGTCAGCGTCCTGTTGTGATCGCACGGCACTAGCCGGCCGGACAGGTACTGGCGGACCCTTGCCGCTGAGCCAGATGCGACAACAGATCATCGAGTCGGGCTGTATACCCCTCCAATCATCCGGTGCAGGCAGACACGTTTGGGCTTGGTCAAGGTCGGATCCGACCGTCGTCAGGGAATCCCGCATATGCGGAATGCCCGCCATGCACCTTGATCCAACAGACTACCGCTAGTCTGTCCTAATTTATCATCTTCTGAGATCTGCGGCATTGATTGTGAACCTTGATGTGCTCTGTCTGTTTCATATGCACACAAGGGCGAAATTTGGCGAAATCGAAGTGATCATAACCGCCCCTGAGTAGCATCGGCTCCTCGCGGGTGGACGAGAATCCGAGGTCTTAGGTGGATGCGAGCTCTGTGGATCCAAGCGAAATCGACCAGCTGGTCCAGCACTTTTTCGGTCGCGCTACGGCCAGTAGGGAGTCCTACCGGCCCGCTGGGCGCAAGAAAGTCGAGGAAGTCCGAAAAGAGGTCATCGAGGGGGTGCTCTACCGCTACGACCTGGTTGACGGCAGCAGTCGCAGAGTGGTCTTGCAAATCTATTGCGGAATGTCGAGAATCGGTGGTCATTTCTGGGAGCAAGAAGTCCGAGTGCTGCTCCGAGCCGCCTCATTGCGCCATCCCGCATTGCCGACCATCATCAGCGGCGGCTATGAGGAGCCGGAGGTCGCCAGGCGGGTTGCCCCTAGCGTTGATGGATTTGCCTATGTGGCAACTAAAGGAGCGAATCATAATCTCGCCCTCCCGGAATTGAAAAAGGAACTCCGGGAGAATCCCGTGACTGCGGTTCGGCAGTTCTATATGCTCGCGGATGGGCTGGCGCAACTGCACAACCTCGGCATCGCGCACCGCAACCTCTGGGCCGGCACCGTGGATGTGGACTGGGATCCGGAACAGTCGACACCGCAATTTCGGCTGTCGCGGTTCGAGATGAGCCGGATGGTCGCCGACCTGCTGCGCGCCACGGTCCATGACCCCCAGAAGATCGAGCTGCGGACCAAGCGCATCAGCAGCATTCAGGATTCGCGGGCGCTGCCGTACTATCCGCAGGAACGCCTGCGCTACCTGTTTGCGTCCAGGGACGAGGCGGGAGCGCACCTTGGTGACCTCAGGTCCGATGTCTTCGCGCTCGGAATCCTGGCCTGTGAATGGTTTCTTGATGATCTTCCTGCCGTCGACATCTCCGCCCTCGAGGGCGGAGAAGAGACCATCAACGCCGTTATGAAGATCCAGGAGAGATTGCGCGACCGGCTCATCAACAGGCGGGATCTGCCCAAGGTGCTGCATGGACCGCTCCGCGAGCTGCTTCAGGACATGCTCAACCCGTTTCCGCATCTGCGCCCCGAGGCCAGAGATGTGGTGACCCGTCTCAATACGTGCTTTGAGCAACTCACCAGCGCCTTGGCAGGGCCGCGGTCGAGCAAGCCCTATCTGGTCGCTTTCATACCTCACGAGTACCGGGGGCCGCTATGGGAGAAGGGATGGCTCAACGGGGATCCGAACAGCGCTGAAGGCAGGGAAAAACTCGCCGCCTTCATCGAGGAGGACCTGCGCGGCGCCACTTTGCTCTTCGCGCCGTACGGCGCGGAGCCGTATATCCGAAGCGGTGATTCCAAGTCCAAGCGGGAGTCGCGCCAGTTGCTGAAGGGGCAGACGCACGCATGGTTCTGCAGGCCGTTCCGGCCGCGCAGCCCGCTTGGCTCGGCGCTGGGACCGCCGGTTGACGACGTTCTGCTCATCACCTTTGTCGTGCCGCTGGATAGCCTGCGCGGAAAGAGTGTCGACCGGGCAGCCGTCCGGGCCCAGGCCGACCGTGCGATTCCTCAGGTGCAGGCCGTCGCCTACGACGTCGCTCCGGACGAGCTATCCGACATGCGAGAGGACCGGCCAAGGTGGAAGCCGCTGATCGAGGCGCTCACGCCCCCTCTCGCCACCGCGCCTGACGAGCTCGCTTTCGAACAAGCCCTGGAATGGCTGCTCATCTACCAGGGCGCCGAACTGCGGGCACGCGAGTATCCGTACGAGATCGCCGGGCAGACCGGCAGGATCGCCACGCTTCGGCTGGACCATGTGCGGGACGATCACCGCAAACATGCAGATGGGATGACCCGTCGATTCTACAACCAGTTCCGCCCCAGCTTCGGCGAGTTCTTCGCCAACCTGGTCGACGACGACGGTTGGAACGAGATCGAGGTCTTCGGGGACAGGGACGGCCTCCCGGATTACAAAAGCCGCCATGGAAAGGTCTCCGTCCACGAGCAGCTCGGCGACGACGCCGTCACTGTGCGGCAGCTCACCCAGGAATCGAAGCTGCCCGCACAAGGATGGCTGAGGCCCGCTGGCGACGGTGGAAGCTACGTGGCGTTGCAGCGGCAAATGGACGCGCGCTGGGAACTGCTGGACAACAAGGTTCTGCTAGGCCAGCTCCGCCAGCCGTCCACCATCCGGGGCCTCCCCGGACGGTGGACGGACGTGATCGGGGACTTCAGCAGCGGCGACGTCGTCCTCGACCTGCTGGTGAGCGAGCCCTTCTTTGCTCTCCAGGGGCCGCCGGGCACGGGGAAAACGGAGGTGGCCGCGCGGGCGCTGACGGCATTCTTGAAGGTGGAACAGGGCGCGCGGGTCCTGGTGTCGGCCCAGTCGAATTACGCGCTGGACAACCTGGCCCTGCGGCTCCTCCAGAGGATGGACGCGCTCGACGCGCAGTACCGCCGGACGGCGCGGATGGACCAGACGGTCGCGCTCCGGGTGACGACCAATGCGGGTGAGGCTCGGGTGGACGAGCGCATGGCGCCGTTCACGCTGGGCAGGCTCACTGATCGGCTCAAGAAGGGCCTGTACCGCCATGCCATGAATGAGCACAAGAACGAAACCGACAGGGAGGTGCGCCGGTTCCTGAAGGAGCGCTGGCTTCCGGTCGTGGAAGGCTGCCGGCCGGAGCTCGCCGACCGCCTGCTGCGGGGCGCCAGCATCGTCTTCGCTACCTGCGCCGCCGCGGTTCCGCAGTTCGTCGCCTCGGATGAGTCCTCGGCGGTGTTCGACTGGGTGCTGATCGAGGAGGCCGCCAAGGCATGGCCGACCGAACTGGCGATTCCGCTGGCCCGCGGCCTGCGCTGGACCCTGATCGGGGACCATCGCCAGCTCCCCGCCCATCGCCGCCGGGAGGTGCTGCAGTTCTTGCACGACAGCAACACCGACGAGGACGACGATGTAGGCATCCACGGCGGCCGGAGTAAGGAATACGAGACAATTCTCAACCTTTTCGGTTCGCTTTTCGACGCTCCGGAGACCACCGGCGACGGCGACGGCGACGGCGAGGTGAGGCTGCACCATCCAGTTCAGCGGCTCACCCGCCAGTTCCGCATGAACGAGCCGATCAAGGAGATCGTCAGCAGGGTCTTCTACCCGAAGAGTGAGGCCCGAGACGCCGACGGGCTGCGCGAAGGACTGCTGGAAACCCGAAAGAAGCATGAGCCGCACGGTCTCAAAGCACCGGGTTGGCTCGGCGGCCATTCCCTGGTGTGGCTGGACACCAACGTGCTACCGGAGTGCGCCGACGAACCGGCTTGGGCCAATCCCGGTGAGGTCGACGTGGTCGCGGGCCTGGTCTCCCAGTTGCGTCCTACGCCCGAACCCGGGCGGCACGGCCTGGGTGAGGAACCGCTGGCCATCCTCACGCCCTACCGCCGACAGGCCGACCTGCTCCGTGCCCGCAGCCACCTGAACAAACACGTCTCCACCATCCATTCGTTCCAGGGAAGGGAGGCCGACATCGTCATCGTCTCTCTGGTGCGTGACACGCGGCGCGGTGACACCGAACACCCGTGGCGGAGCATCGGCCATCTCGATCAGCAGGAACTCGTCAACGTCATGTTCTCGCGGGCGCGAAGGCTGCTCATCGTCGTCGGCGACTTCCTTCATTTCCAAGAGTGCGGGTCCTCCTTCTGGCAAGAAGTGTGCAACGGCGTCGAGCGCTTCGGTGCCGTCGTTCCCGCAAGCTCGGTGGTGGCGCCTTGAGCACCGCGGTCATCAGCGTGCCCTGCGAGGTCGTCCCAGTGAATGTGCGTCTGGGTTACGGGCTCAGGCTTTCCCCGGTCGAACTCGGACTGCTGGAGGGGATGGCACTCCTCCGCAAGCGGCAAATGGCGCGGGACGAATCGGACCGCATAGCGGTCGACGATGTCGTCCGCTGGCTGGGGCTCAGCAAGCGCCTCACCCTCGACCTCATCGCGGATCTGTGGCGCAAGAACTATGTAACGCTGGATCCGTCGACCGGTGAGGTGCGCGTCACCCCCGATGTGGCGCGCCGCTACGAGGAGAAAACGCTGCATGAGCTGCCCGGCGCGGAGGTCTCCGCGGCGGAGAAGGAGCTCATGGTTGACAAGCTTGGCGGCCGGGTCCTACCCGTTGGCGGCACCCTCCGACCCGTCAACGGGCACATCGCCGTCCCAGTCGAGAACAGCAAGGTTTCCATCGACGATGTGCCGGTGCCCCAGCTCGTAGCTGCGATCGAGGAAACCCTCCGCAGGGAACAGCAGGACGAGAAGCGCCCAGGACGGGAGCAGCAGGTGTTGGCCGCGCACGTGCCCCCGAGGGCCTTACGTAAGAAGCGGGAGACGCGATGGGTGCCCCTTGAGGTTCAGGTCGGAACGGACGACATGACCAGCAGACTCCGCATCCGGGTGCTGGACGACCGGTATCCCCTGACCTACCGCGAGCGAGCCGCGACGCAACTCGCCACCCTGGTGGAGAAGTACCCGAACACGCCCTTTGCCCGGTCTCTGCGCGCCCAGGCCGACTCCGCGTACAAGGAGCCGCCCTCGCTGGAGGACGCCATGGACCGACTGGAGAAGGCGGCGGCCAAGACCGAAACCATCCCCGCAGGAAAGCGCCGCGAGCATCATCTGGATCTTTGCGACCAGGCGCGCCGGCTCGACACGCTCTATGACGTCCGTGCGTCCATGCAGGTGCGGTGCCGCGTGCTTTCGGACGTGACGTCGCACACAGAGTGCGTGCGGGATCTCATCGGCGCGGCGAAGCGCCAGATCGTCGTCGTGACTCCGATCGTGGAGTATCGGCAACTACACTCTCTGGTCGACGCGCTCCGTAAGAGACTGGCGCAGGGGGTACGGCTGGTGCTTGTCTGGGGCACCCGCCCCGGCGAGGAACTCCACCCCCGTGTGCTGGAGCTTCTCGCCGATCTCAGCGAGGAATTCCCCGAGCGGGTCGTGTGGTCCACCCACCCGAGCCGCACTAACGCCTGCCTGGTGATCGCTGATGATCGGATTGCCCTGATCAGCGGCTGTCCGCCGCTGCGCACGGTAAATCCCGCGGAGAAGGGCGGTCAGGCGCGCGGCTCAGGCGGTCGGGAACTGGGCCTACGGATCGTGGCGGCCTCGTCCGGTCCCTGCCCGCCCCTGGAGGCATTGCTCGAATGGGCGCGCAAGGCGATCCCGGACTACCTGGTCAGCACCATGGTCCAGATACGGCATGGCGATTTCTCGGACGTGCGCACCCCGGCGTCCGCGCGCCCGCTTGAGCTGCCGGCTGACCCCACCGACAGCGATGTCGCGTTCTGGCGCGAGGCCTGGATCAGATACGCCCGCTCTTTCCGCCAGAAGGTGTCCGCGTCCGCCAGTCCGTGGGCGGAGGTGGTCTACGACGAGGCACACCGCCACCTGCTGTCCGACGCCTTGCGCTCGGCCGAGCGCCGCATACTGATCAGCTCTCGCCGCATCGGGTTCGAGATGGGCGGCACCCGGCTTGATGACGCGGTGCGGGCACCGCTTCTCCGGGGAGTCGGCGTCACCGTCCTGCACGGTGAGGACCATACCGCGGAGGCGTCCACGCCCGGTGTCCTATGGTCCCTCCGGGAACAGTTCCCCGATGAGCTGTTGACCGAACGCCGAGACACCAACGCGCGCGTTCTCGTCTTCGACGAACAGGTCGTGGTCGGCAGCTTCGACCCGCTGTCGGGAGGATCGGGCGCCCCGCACCGGCGGCGTTCGGACATCGGCATCAAGATCGCCGGAGGAGAGATCGCGGGTGAGGTCATGGCCGCCCTACGGGTCGAGACGGCAGCGGTGTCACCGCACCCGGAGGAGATCTCGCCGAGCGAGTTGGTCGCCACTGCGGTCTCCGCGCAGGTCCTGTTCGGCGCCCTCCGGGAAGTGGCTTCCGATGACGAACCGGCGCGGGCCGCCGTGATTCGCGTGCACATCGATGACACCGGGGAAGCGATGGCGTGGTCCCTGCTCAACGACCTGGAGAGCAAGAACGTGGACGCGGGCGTGCTGCGGGTGGCGGCTGCCCACGTCCTGCGGAGGGCTCCCGCCGCGGAGCGCGCTGGGCGATGGTGGCGCTGGCTGATGCTCGAACGCTGGCATGCGGAGGCGTTCGTCGAGGCCGCGGTGCTGCGCGATACCATCGCCGATCCGGACATGCGCCCGCGCCGGATCCTCACCGCGGTGGCCGCCGCCCGCGGCCATGCCGAGTTTGCCGACTCGATCGCCGAGGCCGTCCTCTCAGATCCCACGGAGGCGGAGAAGGCGGTGCTCGCCACCGTCGGCACCGCCGAGGTGCTGCTCGCCACGCTCGACGAGCACGCCGAAGCAGCGGATCAGGCGCTGGAGTTGCTGGCCGACGAGCTGGGCGAGCCCTGGCGTGAGATGACGGCGATTGCCCGGAACCACTGGGCGACCGTCCACCGGCCGCTCCCGCTGGGACACATCCTCGCCGAGTCGGATGCCGAGCACCAGCGCGCTGATCTCGCCGGTGCATGGCGCGATCTCGCCCTTCGGCTGCAGCGGGTCGAACGGACCACGTTTCGGTTCGCCTCGAGTGTCAAGACTCACGCCCGGCTGTTCCGCGACGACGGCCCCTTCGGCTTGTTGCGCCCTGTCATCGAGAGGCGGGGCATCGCGGCCCTCCGCTCCTGGTTGAGCACGCAGCCCGTGGACGACGTCCGGGCGCTCGTCCACGAAATCGGTGCCGAGGTCCAGCAACAGGGCGAGCTGATGCACGACTACCAGCGCCTCCCGCCTTATCTCCAGCGGCTGGAGGCTCTTGTCCTGGCGGCGCGGGAGATCGCGGCGGCGGCCCGCGAGCCGGCCGGGGGCGGATACGAGCTGGAGTCGGCCCGGAAACTGGTCCGGACGATGGCTGCCTGGTGGCCCTCAGCCCCCGAGGCGCTCTTGGCCATTCCCGACCCGGAGCGGCGGCTGGCCGCGCGCGCTCTGGCGGACCTGGACGTCGTGAACAGGTGGGGAGGGTCATGAACTGGCTTGCCGTGCTAGCCGACTGGGACGGCCGATGGAGATACCCAGCACTGCTGGTCGAGGTCGCCCGCCCAGCTGGCGCTCGCCTTGAGCAGCGCTGCGCCGAGCGGATCCTGGACGGTATTGCGGAACCGGTCAGCGAGCCCCGCCAGGCCATCGAGGTACTGCTGGAGCGCGGCGAGTTCGGGGTGGCGCAAGGGCTGGCAGGGAGCGGGCTGTTCCCCACCGACACCGCGAACGACATCGCCGATATGGTCCGCGCCGCCCAGGAGGCGACGAAGAGCGAATTGGCCCGGCGTCGCGACGGACTGATCCAGCGGGCCCAGCGGGCCCAGTTCCACGAGCCGCCTCCGGCGGTCTCCTCCCTGCTCCGCGATCGCCGGCAGGAGGCCGTCGACACCCTTAATGACTGGGAAAGCCGCCTGCATGAGGCCGAGGCGAAGGAGAAGGCCCGGCTGACGAAGTGGCTCACCGCCGAGGAGTCGGCAGGGAACACCGAGTGGGCAGACGCGGTACAGGGCTGCCTCGACGCCGGTGAGTTTCCTGCCGCCGAACGGCTTCTTGAGGCGGGGCCCGCGAAGGACGTCCCAGGCGGTCCGCACTGCGTGCCCCGGTGGGCGCCTTGGCCGTGGTCGGACCGTGAGCTTCCGGAGATCCTGCGGTGGTATCGCGGGGGCGCGGCCCCGCCGGGCTTTAGGAGGCACTGGTGCCCGGTGCCCGATGACGTGCCCACCACGGACCTGCTCGCCACGCTAGAGAAACTGAACCGGCGGTGCGATCAGGAGACTGTGCGCGACTTCGCCGCCGCCCTCGACCATGCTCTGGGGGCCGGACGCCTCCCGCACGAGGTCGAGCCGTACGGTACAGGATTCCGTACCCACCTCGCCGCCGTCTCGGATTACCGGCTCCCGTGGCTCGACCTGCCCAAGAAGATTCCGCTGTACATCGGCCCCCCTGGATGGACGCCATCGGCCGATAGGCAAGCGCTATGGTTCGTGCCCGGCTCCGGAACATCCGGCGCTGCGCCACCGCCGGGCGTCGCGGTACTGGATGCGACCACGATCCTCCGGCTGATCGCCCCCGAGAGAACCGGCGACCCAGCAAATGAGTCACACCGGCGCGTCAACCTGCTCCGTGAGATCGGCGGCCAGCTTCGAGTGGCCGACGTCTTGGGCGAGCACGCCACGGCGGTATTACACCAGACCTCCGTCCACGAAACACGTGACGCGATTGCGTGGTGCCTCGACCTGCTCGGTGTTCACCCTGGCGGGGGCGTGATGGACACGCTGCTGTATGACACAGGCGCGTATCTGCGGGCCCTGCGGGTCGCGCTGGAGCAGCTGGCTCCCGACGGCCGTCGCCCGGTCGAGCTCACCGTCGAGGACCTCGCCGCTTGGCGCCAGGACCGGGAGACCATGGCGGACTTCCACGAGCGGGTTCTCGCGCCGATCTGCTCCGACCGGGAGGTCGCGGTCCTGCTGCACGTGGCGCTCATGATCTACGGCGAGCGACCCGACGCGGAGTTCACAGTCGACGACCTCGGTGAGTATCTGGCCATCGGACGATCGTTCGACGACCTGGCGTCGCTTGCGGCGGCCACCCGGCGAGCCATCACCGGCGTCCTCTTCGAAGGGCGCGGAACTGGCGTCTACGGGTGGTCGAGACCCGGGCTGGCGGCGTTGCTGAGCTCCGGGGACATGGAGGCACGGCTCGACGAGGACTTCGAGGAACTGACCCAACGGCGGTTGCGCACCATTGGGAGCGCCACTCTGCACCTGCAGAACGTCGGGCTGACCTCCGCCATGCATCAGGTGAAGACGAACGTGTTCGCTGTCAAGGACATCCTGTCTGAACTCGCGGCACGGAATGATCATCCGAATCAACTGGCGAGGGCCCTACTCTTCATCGCCGATCTGGACGAAGTGTGGGCGTTGTCGGAACCCGAGGGGGCCCAGACCCTGCTCAAACGCGTGCCCTTCGATCTGTGCGCGCTGTTGCGAGGCCGGAGACACCATTTCCACGTCACGTACAAGGACGTTCAGATCACCCTTCAGGAGGATGCCGCTGATCCGCTGATCGTCTGGGGCAGTAGACCCCTGGTCAAGCTGGCATTGGACAACCTGCTCAACAATGCAGTCCGCGCCGCGCAGCGAACGCAGCGCGGGACCCGCGGACGCGTTCACCTCAGCTTCGACACCGAATCGCTGGAGCCCGGAAAGCCACCAGCCTGGGCCCGTATAGGCGTAGAGGACTCCGGCTGTGGAATCCCCCCAGAACTGAGGCGGGTGCTGTTGGACCCGGACGTCAGGCGGGTACGTTCGGAATACGGCGGAGGGGTGGGAGTGCGGCACGCCCAGGACCACATCACCTACAACGGAGGCATGCTGGAGATCATGGATCAGATGTCTGGCCTTGGCGGTGCTCACCTCGAAGTCTGGCTGCCGCTGGCAGGAACGCCGGACCACTGAGTTGGAAACGCTGGCCGCTGAGTGTCACCGCCCCGGACGACTTGCCCATGGCGGAGCAATCGGGACACGGCACTACGGACATCGGCAAGCGAGCCGCTGGGATCCTTGTGAACGATCAGCGCGATCCGGTACTCCTCCTTCAGATCCTCCACGATTCCCGGTTTCATGTATGCCGTGAGCAGCGCCGCCGGGACGTGCGGAGCGTGATCGCGGAGGTATGCGAGCACATCGAGGCCGCCATAGTCGTCGTTGTCGTCGTTCAAATGGAGATCGACGAGTGCGGCGTTGAAGTCGAGTGCACCCGACGTCGTTTGGAGAAAACGCTGCCAGCAGCGCGATGACTTGATCAGGGTGCACGCGTAGGGAGCGAGACGATCACATAGGTAGGGACCGATGCGGTCCTCCACGATGAGCAGCCGCTGTTCCGCTGTCGCCGATCTTGGTTCATCAGCTGCCAGCAGTTGGTCCGTCTGCGCCACCTTGCGGTCCCCGGGAAACAGGTCGGCGAAGCGCGACCACCCGGAAGGCGGGGGCTGGGACAGCGCCAGTCGCCCGACCGCGTCTAGCAGGCGATCCCGAGCCTGAAAAACACTTCTCCACAACCTCTCCGGCACCGTCGGATGTACCGTGCGTGGATCGCCGCGCCATAACTCCAAGAGCTGATCGATCTCCTTGGGCTGAGGTCGCTCTCCCAGCTGGTCCGCGGCGTCCCTGAACAGAAAAGCGTCGACCTGGACGCCGTCCAGGAGGAACTGATAGGTCCGAGTCTGCCGTTCCTGACCCGGAATCGGCACCGTCCATGCCCTCAATTGCCTACGCAGGTAGCTCATATGCGTCTGAACCGCCTGGTCGCTGCCGCCCCCAGTGAGGACATCCCGCAGCAACTCTCCTGGCACCGGTCGCCCGTCGGCGAGGAGAAGTCGGACGAGAACCGCGGCTGGGGCAGGACTTACTTCGACTACGTCATTTGCAGGGGAGCGCATGCGGGCCTTACCGAGAATGTCGATGAAGGCCATGGGTTCGTGCTTCGCCATGACCCCCGACTCTAGCGAATCACCTCAAGAGTAGTCAGGGAAATCGGCGGAAGAACCGCTGAAACCCCGCTGAGAGCGGCCCTGTCGGCTTCAGCCGAAGTTCAGCCGAGGCCCTATTTGGCTGTTCAGTATTTGGATCTTAGCTGTAGGCATGAACGGAAAAGGTTGTGGTCTCGTTGGCGCGAATCTGGCGATCTCCCTGCTCTCTGGCTGCTCGACTGATGTCCATGGGTGGCCGGTCCACCTCACCTGGCCGATCCTGCTGGTCGCACTCCTATTCTGGGTGCTCCGCGTTGGCTACGAATTCCTCTTGCTTGAGTGGTTCAGCCGCAAGAGTCCTTCTGTCCGCAGGGACATTCTCAAATTCTTCCCTAAAGTGATGTGCCGACTGCATTCTCGTGATCGGGGAAAACCATGAGAGTGCGTGTGCGTGTCCTCTTGAACCAGCCTCGTTGGTTCACGGGTTTGGGTGGCTTCGCCCAGCGTGACAGCAGCGTGATTTATTGATCTTCAATTTGGCTGCGGGGCAGGGCACCGGGCCGACGGTCACGTCGGTGGTGCCGGTTCCACGGGTCGGTTGGGGGGCTCGCGTCTCGGAGTGTCAGGGCGGGGGCTGGTGATCAGATGGGAACGGGCAGCGCCAGGACGGATGAGAGGGCGCGTTGCAGCTGGTCGGCCCAGGGCCAGGTGCGTGGGATCTTGACGGTGCGTCGTCGCTGGCCACGGACCAGGCGGGCGCTGGTGTGCAGCAGTGCGTAGCGCAGGGTGGCCGGTTCGGCGATCGCCAACTCGGCCTTGTAGCACAGCAGCCGGAACCAGGCGAGCAGGTCGCAGCCGATCGCGGCGGCGGTGTTGATGGCCAGCTCACTTCAGCCACCGTGAATCGGCGAGGCTAGCTACATACAACTAGTACCAAAAGGTACTTTGTGTGAAGATGGCAGCTCCGGTAAACTATCCGATTGTGACTAATGCAGGGCCCAGCATCCAGCGGCTCTTGGGAGTATACGAGGTGCACAATGGAGCTGCAGAAATTGCGCTTCCGGCCGAGCTCACTCGTGGTGCTCGAAGGCTTGGACCGCAGCGGAAAATCTACTCAGCGCCAACGGCTCTCCACTCTTGATTGGGCCGTCCCTGCCCCGCTGTTCACGCATATGCCATCCGGCTTGACTCGTGTGACGACGAGCATCTACTCCCTTACTGAAGGTATCCAGATCAAGTCGTCGTTAGCGCGCCAGCTGTTACATCTCGCGTGCCATGCAGAGAACATCGCGGCAATTGCTGAGGCCCGTCACGAGCAAGGCGTGGTGCTGGATCGATGGTGGTGGTCCACTGTGGCCTACGGCTGGTATGGCTGCGACCTGGCCAGCCTCGGCGTAGATGAGTCCGCGTTCTTTGGGATGATCAACGCAATCTGGGCGAGTCAGCCAGCAGACTTGGTTTTCCTGTTCACCTCGCCCTTTGAAAGGGATGAGCTAAACCGCGACCAGGTTCGCCGTGGCTACGAGACTCTTGCGCGCCAGCATGCCTCCATGACGCTCGAAGTGCCTCCTGCTGATGAGGCGACGACTACGGCCTTCCTCGTTGAGCAGCTGCTCCTCCACAAGCTGGTGAAGATGTAGCTGGCAAAGGACTACTTCCTGTGCACGACAGGAGATCGGTTCTGACGGTGCTTCCCGGCAATTTCGTCGAAGTCTGAGCTGGCAAGGTGCGTGTAAGGCCGAACCTGGTGCGTTGCTCTCCTCCTTCGTGATGGTGCTGTTGCCTCACTGGGCGGGCATGGAGGAAACGACGAGCGTCTGGGTGTTCATGTCAAGATCGATGATGCCGCCGCCAGCTTGGCGCAGCTGCCGCCAGGCCGTGTAGCCGGTCAGGATGGCCTTCTCCCAGTCGGCGGCGCGGTGGGCGGAGACCTCGAGGTGTCCGACCATGGAGCCGATGGTGTCGAGTAGGTCGTTGTCGATGTGGGCCTTACCGTCGAGGTAGTTGTGGCGGCTGGCGTAGGAGAACACCAAGGCGGAGATGCCTTCCTCGATGGCGATGGCCCGGCCGCCGTCTTCTGCTTCGTCGACGGCGGGGTTGGAACGGCGCTTGCGGCGTAGCAAGGAGCGCATCACCGGGGACCATCCAAGGACTGCTGCGTAGGACAGGTGGAAGATGTCGTGCATCCTGTAGTCGTCGCTGACGTGGGAGGCGTCGGTGAGCGGATCTCCCACGGCGGCGCCATCCCATGTGAGGATCGATTTGGTTATGCCGTTCACGTCGGCGAGACGAAGGATGAATCGCGCGGTGCGTGGAAGTCGTTCTTTCTGCGGATAGTCCTCGTCGAAGGGGATCTGATCTGCAGTGGTGGGGCGCCAGCGATCAGCGACTTTGTGCAGGTTGGCGGCCGCGACATCGGCTAGGTCGAGGCCGGATTGCTCGGCGAGTACGGCCAGGTACCACAGGGCGTCACCGAGTTCCTCGCGCAACTGGGCCTTGAACGTCGGATTGGCCCGCCCGTCACGCAACTGCTTCTTGTAGGCCGTGGCGACCGCCCCGACCTCGCCGATGAGCCCGAGGAGAGGTACGGCTACGGCGTCCGTGCCGGCTTCCACCTCCTGAAGGGTCTTGCAGGCGGCTTGTTGGTAGTCGCTCATATCCACGCTCGCTCCTCGTGTCGGCTTCTCCTGCACGCCTTGTAGGATATCCAGGAGTGTGGCATTGTCGGACAGGAAATTCAGGAAAACGCCACAGCCGGGGAGGGAAGATGTCCGCAAGCATGACCCGGGAAGACGTAGTGGATCTCACGATCGGCTTACTGGCTGCGGAGCAAGACCGGGACCCGGCTGAGCTGCGCGCAGAACTGGAGAGCCAGGGCTGCGAACTGCCGATCGACTCACAGCTGATCGCCGAGATCCTGACCCGAGTCGAGGATCACTTCGGGGTTCGCATCCCAGCCGACAACGAAGCCGCCCGCTCTCTGCGGTCGGTGCAGGCGTTCGCCGGGACGATCCTCGCCGCAGCCGCCATTGCCGTCGCAAGTAAGGAGGTGTCATGACTGCCCCAGAAGAACACATTGCCCGCGATCCTGACTGGAGCCCGAGTTGGGAGCTGGTCGGAGAGAGACTGCGCACCGCCCGCGAATATTTGAACTTCTCTCAGCAGCATGTCGCAGACAGGACAGGCATCCCGCGGACGGCCGTCAGCGACATCGAGCGCGGGACACGTAAGGTCGACAGCCTGGAGTTGCGCAAGCTGGCACGGTTCTACAAACGCCCTATCGGCTACTTCCTTGATGAGGACACCGAGGCCGCCATCGCTGATCACGCAGCGGCCATGCTCGCTCGGGCGCTGAGCCCTCTCAGCGACGGCGACCGGGAGCAGGTGGTCAAGTTCGCGCAGTTCCTGCAGTCCGCATATGCGGCCGAGGCCGAGGAGGAGCAGCGGGTGGCCGGGGAGAGAGACCGGTGACCTGGGGGCTGGCGCACGGGCGTGCGATGATCCGGGCCGCTCAGGCACACCGCGACCTGGATCTAGATCAGAGCCGGTACGTCGACGTATACCAGGCTTTACACCGTGCAGGGCTGATGGTGATATGCACCCCAATGTCGGCCCTGTTCGGTGCCTACCTGCCGGCCGCCGTAGGTTCGGGAGGCAGGAAGGCGGGCGTCCTGCTGAACAGCCACCGCAGCGTCATTGATCAGCGCCACAGCGCTGCTCACGAACTTGGCCACCATGTGTTCGGTCACGGCGAATGTGTATCTGAGGGCTCGCAAGTGTTCGAGGACAACGATCCAGGAGCATGGCCGGTGAGGGAAAAGGAGGCGGAAGCCTTCGCCGCCTGGTTCCTGATGCCGCGCGTAGCGACTCGCAAGGTGATCGCCGCTCTTGGTGTCGAGGCCATTACGAGGCCTGACGAGGTGTATCAAATCGGGCTGCACTTGGGTACCTCCTACCAGGGCACGCTCCGCCATCTCGCCAGCCTGAAGCTCATCTCCTCGGCCAACGCGCGCAGTTGGGCACGCTTGCCCAGAGGAAAGGTTCGAGCACGAGCCGTCGGTCGGGCTGCCTCATCACCAGGCAACGACATCTGGGTTCTCGGTCCGGCCGCACACGGCGCTACGTTGCACGTACGCCCCGGCGACCGGCTAGTGGTGAGCTTGTCATCAACCACGGATTCCGCTGCGGAGACGCTCAGTCAGCCGGCGGGGGTACGACGTGCTATCTCCCCGAGCGGGGACGAAGCAGGCATGCTGGGATTTGAGCTAGATCTCGATGATCCCTTGGAGTTCGATATCACCGACCAGTTCTCTGCTGGAGGTCCGTTGCGGCATCCGGCAGCAGGAAGGCTCGGATGGGAGGTGACACTAGCTCCCGTCCGGGTTCCTCGGGTTGGCTTCAACGAGCCAGACTGATGTGGATGGGGAATGGTTGGCTACCGATCTAGCGGGATCGGCCAGCTCATCAATGGTGAGTCGCCCGTGTCCGGACGGGCGACCGGACTGAACGTCCCGGGATGTGTGCCCGGGAGGCTGAAACGCCTGCGCTCGCAGGGTTCGTGGCTAGATTCCAGCCCAGCCGCGACAACATGATCCGTCTACCGCGAGAAACGGACATCGCGATGTCAGTCCTGTACATCCACGCACCGAACGTCTCCGAAGCATGGCTGCAGGCCGTGCGTGCGCTGGGCCAGCGGCGGCCAGAACCCCGTGCTTTGCACATGATCGTGTCAATTGACGCCCCGGTCGCTGAGGACAAGCACATTCGAGCTGCAGTAGACAGACTCCTCGACGATCTCCGGCAGCCGGGTGTCGACACCGTGGCCAACACGATCTTCCCCGCGGCCATTGCGGCCACCAGCTCCAACCACAAGGAACTGGTCGAACGCTACCTGCGCTACCTACCACGGCTACGCGGATTCAAGGGCAACCAGTTCGGTACCTACTTCGCCAGGCTGGTCGCGTATCCGGGAATCAAAGGAGCAGTCGACCAGCTAGCTGCTGTCGTGGATCGGCTTCAAAAAGGCGGCCGTGCACGCTTCACCCGCTACGAAGCACTCATCGACCAACCCGAAGTGGATGGTGCACCCGATACGGACACCACCGCGCCGCAGGAGCCGGGTGAGCTGACCAATGACTTCTCGCTTCTGCCCGACGACGGGGCAACCGCTCCGATCTACGTGCCCGGCAAAGACCGAACACCTGGCCACTTCCCCTGCCTGAGCCACTGCTCATTCCAACTCGATGCCGACGCCCAGGTGCACATGCTGGCCTACTACCGCAGCCAGTCGATGGTGGAGCGGGCCTACGGAAACTATCTGGGACTGGGCCGGCTGCTTCAGTACGTGGCCAGTCAGGCAGGACTGCGTACTGGGCAGCTCACGGTCGTAGCCGGGCAGGCGCAGATCGAGATGGCGCGCCGCCAAGTGCGCTTGCTGACATCGCAGCCCGAGATCATTCCCGGCTTCGCTGGTTAACAAGTCGATCTCACGGCGGACATGTCTTGAGACTTGCCTGGTCGGCCTCTGGCGCCAGAAGTCACCGCCGCTGCTCAAGGCACTCCGCAGGGGGCAGCTCTTCGCTATTGATCTCCCACTTCGGCGGAAACCATGCGGTCAAAGGAGCCGAATCTGCCCGGTAGCCCTGCTTGATCCGGGTACGACCGCTGACACCCTGCACGTGGGGATGGGCCACGCGCGAGTATTTGTCGACCTCGCAGAAGAGGTTCTGGCAGTCGATCAACTGCAAACGCCTACCGAACAAGCCAGAGAACTCCAGGCCGAGACGCTCGAACTGGACCTCCTGCATGTCAGCCATGTACCGGATCACCTCCGCCTCGACGCCCTGCGCGCCAAGGCCGAAGCATTTGCGGATGCCGTCACGAGCTCCGGGACCGGCCACGACGAAGTCCATCTCGCTGAAACTCAGGACCGACGTGTAGTTGAGGTCAATCAGGAACTGGAACGCAAGGAAGTCCCCCAACCCGGGATATCCCTTCAAGACCTCGAAAGCCGCCGCCATGGTGGTCGCAGAGGCGATCTTGGCTGGCGCGTCGGTAGCCATCATCAGTTCCAGCAACCGTAGGTGATTACGGTGCTTACGCAGCTCACCAAGCGGTGGCTGCGGGATCACGTAGGCGGGCGAGTACAGACGCTGTCCTTCAGAGAAGGCGCCGCTCAATACGGCGTCATAGGCCTGCCACGAGTAGTTCGCCCAACTGATCTCGCCGAGTACGGCTGTCAGCAACCGCCAGGTGGAGATCCGGTTGAACAGCTTAAACAGCATGACCCGGAAGAAAACCTCAGACCACTCGGACGGCCCTCGGTAGATGACCTGGGTGATGAGGTGTTGGCTCACGCGGTCACTAGCCCGATAGCAGTTGGTGAAGCGGTATCTGGCCAAGATCGGATCAGCTGTCCATGGGCCGACCTGCCCGGCGAGCTTCCTCTCGTACACCCGCTGCCGCTCCGCAGCGAAGCGCCAGTAGGTGTCGAACACCGTTGTGGGGCTCAGCCGCCGACCCGCGATGACCAGCTCTGACGTCCCGTCGAAGGCAGCCCTCGGTTTGATCGTTGTCGACACCGTAGAATTATATATCTCATGTATATCTTGCGCCTGCGAATGCGAGAGAAGAGGCATGGAGCTCCTCAGGGACTCGACCAAACGCACCACATCAGTGCAGTGGCCGGACGCCGTTGACGCCCGACTCGAGGTATTGGCGGCCCTGGCAACTGCGGCAGGAGAGCAGGTCTCAAGGGCTCAATTGCTGGCAGCGCTGGTCGCCATGGCACCGCTCGACAAGGAAGCACTCAGTGCGGCTGTGCATTCGTACAGGCAGCAGTTGCACGACGAGTTCGCCACTGCCACGGTTCAGGTCGAAGATCTTCCCCGAGTAAGACGTTCTGGGCGAAAGCGCCGTACGACCTGAGCTGGGTGCTGGGGTTTTGCTGTGCGATCAGGGCGGTGGCTGCGAGGCGTTCACCCCACATTCTGACGTAGGAAGAGCAACGATTGAGGACCCGGCCACCAACCGGTGGGCGGGTCCGATCTGGCGGTGGCGGGACGAGATCTTTGATGCCGCTCTGATGCGTGCAACACTTTGCTCAGCGCAAACACGTGTGCCCTCAGCCAGCCGGACGGGGCTTTTGCATGTGTCTGGAGGTGACTGTGCCTTCCAGCCACGGCGTCGAGCCCGTCACCGTCGCCCAGGCCGTGGCCCGGCTGGGCAAGCGGCCTGGCGTCTGGTCGGTCACTCGCCGTGCTGGATGAGGCCATCGCCCTGCATACGGCCCCGCGCCGCCCATGACGCCGCCCGATCGTCGAGGTCGCCGTCATCGCTGTCAGCGCGGGCACCGCGAGAACGTCCTCGCCCGCCTGGACGCCGAATGCCGCGCTGACCTCGAACGGACCCGCAGTCGGTCGCCCCCGCTGTCGTGGCGCTGATCGCTCAGGCCGTGCGCGTGACACGGCATGCCGCGCAATAAGAACACGCCCGGCTGAAACGAGGCGTGAAACGCCGACACCCCAGAGCCGCAAGCTAACCTTGCGGTGTCCCAATCAGCCAGGCGAGCTGTGTCACGGGGAAGGAGTGCTCGAGTCGTCCCCGGTTATCTCGTCGGCGGCTAACTCCCGCAGGAACTCCTGATCTTCCGCCATTTGCCGTTCCAGCCGTTCCTGCTTTGCAAATTCGGCCATCACGTCCTGCTCTGCTTTCCAGTCGTTGAGCGCATCGACGGCTTGGGTGAACCGGTCCGGCGTCTCGGGCAACGTTCGGTCGCCCCGGTAGAATGAGCGTATGCAAGCCCTCGCGTGATAGCAGGCGACGCGTCGCAACACCGATTCCGGCGCGTGAATCGTCCACCAGAGGGCGAAGCGATAGGAGAGGATCTCGTACGCGGCATCGAGTCGGTTGCGGAGATCGTTATTTGAGAAGTTGCTGACATGCAGGTCCAGAGCGATCAGCAGATCGTCGCGGCGCCTCTCCCAGTCCTTTACCTGTGACTTGTCCGGCAGCGCCGGCTTGGGGAGGGGCTTAGGGAGGGGCAGACCCCGCTTTCGAGCTTGGTCTCTACGAACATCCTCTCGGATCTCGGCCATCTCGATTCCTTCGCGTGGGTCGGGCTCCAGGAGCAGCAACTTGGCGATGACCTCGAGCGCACCCTGAGCAGCTGTTCGCTCGCGCGTCCGGAGTTCTTCCCTTCGCTTAACCAAGCGACTGTTCACGATGCTGACAATTGGCCCGACGATGGCGGCCACGGCAGCAATGACGGCGGCAACAAGGGTGACCTCAGACTCATCCACACCGTGACGGTAATCGTCTGGCGCTTCCTCGTCTCCCACCTGATATGAGAAGCCCGGTGTTGATTCCCACGCGCAAGCATTTCGACCGGCCATGCGTGCTGGTGAGGCCGCCAGTGGTCAACCGGCGAAGACCGAGAAAGATCTGGCCGATGTGAGATCTTCTCGTGCGGCTTGCTGGCACATCTGCCGAATGGTATTCGTTCTCACATGGAGCTTGCGGTCAGATCGTATGAGCCGGTTGCCAGAAACCACCTCGACAGACTGGCCGAGATCGTGGCGGCTGAACTCCGAAGGTTTGTCCAGCGGTGCCCCGAGTTCCAGGACCGAATGATCGCAAGCGTGCTGGCACAGGGCGCTGCATTGCACATGCTCACAGGTGCCACCGGGGTAAAGGATTTGGACGTGTGGATGTTCTTCGCTGCGCTCCCCGGGCGCCGGTTTCCGGAGTACTCCCAGCTGGTCATGCGCTACGACTTCGGCCCGTCGAATTTGGGCAGACAGGACTACCGATTGGCCGATGCACGCAATGACCGCGAACGACGGCTGTGGGCTTCATGGGCCAGTGAGCACCAAGGGCGGCGGGTGGATGTGATGAAACGTGCACTGCAGGATCCACCCGATGACGATCCTGCAACGGCGATTCAGTCCTGGCTGCGAGCTGGACAGAGACGTGGACGCGGATCGGCGTTCTTCCTTGCCAGAAAACCAATGGTCCTAATCGACCCCCTGCCTCGCCGCCACGAGATCATCTGGTGTGGTGACCACGTTGCCGTGGGCCCAGCTGACACGTGAATCAACCTCGCCAAGCGGGCGGCAGCGAAGCCTGGCCGGATCGTCTGAACGGCGGCGTGCCGCTACTGGTCGGTGGGCAGCATGGCGACCGCGGCCTCAAGGTCGCCGTGGGTGGGCAGGGTGTGGCGGCGGGTGGTGCCCAGGCGGGCATGCCCCATCGGCTCGGTGGGCACGACGATGTCGATGCTCTGACGCAGCAGGTTGATGGCGAAGGTGTGACGCAGGGTGCACACGGAGATGGCGGGCGTGCCGTTGTCGTCGACCGTCGAGGGCGAGCTCGTCGAGCAGCCGGTCGACGGCGCGGGTCTTCACCTGGCCGCCGCGGTAGCGGTTGAAAAACAGCGCCGGGTTATCCAGCCGCGCATCACTCTCCCTGTGCTGCCGCACGATCAGAGGCTAGCGGTCCAGATGATAGACCACCGCCGGTAGCGGCCCGCCGTATCCTCGATTCCATGCCTTCCTCAGTCTCGCGCTGTCATCTCGTCCCGACAGGTTCTGCAGATCGGCCATCCGTCCGCGCCGATTTGGAAGGGGAGTCCACATCGGATGCAATTGGCGAGGCCGTCGAAGGCATGGGAGCAACCGAAGCAGAATGAGCGGGGAGTCTCCGGAGCGTCCGCTAGAAACGCCCCGTGGACTAGAGTTTCGCCCCAGCATTCAGGGCACACGTCGGCTGGGGGCTCGCCCTTGCGGAAGGCGCGCCACGAGTTTCCCAACACGTCCACCATGTACGCAAGAGGCAGCGTGTTGGGATCCCACTCCGTCTGGCAGAACCGGCATTGGGCCTCGCCGGCGTCTGCGATCATTGCCCACTGCCCGCAGTTTGGGCATTTGAGCGTCTGTGCCGCATAGGGCTGGAGTTCGGGTCGGAGTCGCTTCATCCGCGTGGTGACGAGTGTCCTGATCTGGTGCAATCGGCCCCGCACCAGTTCCATCCCGTCCGCAACATGTGCTTCTTCGGTGCCCTGAAGGTCCGGTTGGAGCTGTTCGTGGATGAAGGTGAGCAGGAAGTCCAGGACTTCGGCTGCGGCGGCCTCGATCGCGATTGCCGTACTGGTGAGGCCGAAGTGCTGAAGGCGGTTGCGATGGTTTGCCAGACGGGTGATGGCCGCCTTGATCTCAGGTGGGATCGAGACGCCTTGGTCACGAAGTCGTTTGATCGTTTGGCTCATGTCGCAGCTGTTGAAGTCGCCCCGTTTGTAAAGCCTCTCATCGGCCTCGTCAGGTTTCGTGAACACCAGACGCCAGTCAAAGATGATCAAGCAGGCTTTGAGGAGGACTTCGGTGGCGGCCTGAAGGTGGAGGACCGCGTATTTGAGATCGCGTGGGCTTGGGTCGCCGTCGAGGTGGTCTACCACGCTGATCAGGTAGTCCATGCCGTTTGCGGACAGCGGGAAGTGGATGTTCGACCCCTTCGCGCCGGCGGCTCGCATGTCCTTACCTCGTTGGTTTGCCGTAACAGGGCCACGCATAGGAGGCCGCTAGCCTTTTGGGGCACCATATCTGAGTCCGTGGATAGCTTGCTGGATAACCTTCGCTATCCAGCAAGATAGCGATCACGGGCCGGGAACGAGCTGGGCAGTCGCCGCCCAGCGCGCCCCCTTCGTTCCCCGGTTATCTGGCAACGAGGCGGACCAGGCCAGCGGAGGGCTAAAGGCGGGCATATGGAACGCAGTCGTCGCCGAGCAGTTCGGCGGTGCTCACCCGCTCGCCTTGCACCTGGACGGCTTCCTCGCCGACCTGAGCTAACGTCGCGCCCCTGGCTGCAAATCGCGAGGCGCCCTCATGGAGCTCTTCGCGTAAGCGAAATGGTAAATATGAAGACCAGTAGTATATATGTGCCGACTGGATGTAGAAAATTATCCTCTGATGTAAAACTCTGTCGCTTGTGACCTATGTGATCATCTTTATGGATGATGAAATGTAGGAGCGCTATCCGGCTGGACGCGAGAGGTGGACCATGGCTGCGACGCTGGTACCCCTGCCCCTGATGACGGTGCAGGAGGTGAGTGACGACACGCTGGTGGCATGGGCGGCGCGGACGAGACGGTGCCGGGTGATCGAGCCGCGCCGGCGCGGGTTGCGGTTCGTGTTTTATGGGCGGGTGTCGACGGAGGATCATCAGGATCCGGTGTCGTCGCGGGCGCGGCAGCGGGATCAGGCTGCAGTTTTGGTGGCGCGGTTCGGGCGGATCGTGGCCGAGTACTTCGATGTTGGGCAAAGCCGGGTATTGCCGTGGTCGCGGCGGCCGGAGGCTGCGGCGTTGGTGGTGGCGATGGCCGACCCGGAGCGCGGGTTCGACGCGATCGTGGTGGGAGAGTATGAGCGTGGTTTCTACGGCAGCCAGTTCGCTCTGATGGCGCCGTTATTCGAGCATTATGGCGTGCAGTTGTGGATGCCCGAGGTCGGTGGCCGGGTCGACTTTGCCGGCGAGGGGCACGAGCAGTTGATGATCGCGCTCGGGATCCAGTCCAAGCGGGAGATCACCCGGGCTCGGATTCGGGTGCGGACCGCGATGGCGGCTCAAGTCCGCGAGCAGGGCCGGTACCAGGGCGGGCGTCCGCCGTATGGGTATCGGCTGGTGGATGCTGGCCCGCATCCGAACCGGGCGCATGCGGCATGGGGGCGGCGGGCGTGGCGGTTGGAGCCGGACCCGGACACCGCGCCGATCGTCACGTGGATGTTCGCCCAGCGGCGGGCCGGACATAGCCTGGCCAGGATCACCAGGGCGCTCAACGACGCCGACGTGCCGTGCCCGTCGGCCGCAGATCCGAAGCGTAATGCGCACCGGTCGGGTGCCGGGTGGACGCTGACCACGGTGCGGGCGATTCTGTGTAATCCGCGGTATACGGGGCGGCAGGTGTGGAACCGGCAGCCGAGCGAGCACGAGTTGATCGATCCGGGCAACACCGGGCTGGGGCATCGGCAGGTGCAGCGGTGGAACCTGCCCGACGGCTGGGTGATCTCCACACGGCCCGCGCATCCGGCGCTGGTCAGTGAGGCGGACTTCATCGCACTACAGGGAATGCGCGCCGTAGCCGACGGGACGCGTTCGGAGCGCTGTTATTTGCTGGCTGGGCTGTTGCGCTGCGGGATCTGTGGCCGACGGCTGGAGTCGTGCTGGGCCAACAACCGGGCCGCCTACCGGTGTCGACACGGCCACAGCAGCGCCAGCCGTCCCGATCCCGACCGGCCCAAGAACCTCTACATCCGCCAGGATCGCATCCTGCCGCACCTGCCGGCCCTGTACGTGCTGCTGGCCGGACCTGATCTCGCCGGCTGGCCGACCAGCGCTCTGCCGCTCGGCGTCGCGGACATCATCGGCCGTCTGCGCGCCGACCGCATGACCTTGGTCTACGATCCCGAGACTCGCGCCCTGAGGGCGGACACGCGAGAGGAGGTGAAGGTCATCCTGGATCCCGCCCGCTGACTTGTAGCGGACAAGACACCGTGCTCCGATGTCTCCGGCCTGCTGGAAGGAGGAAGGCTAGCAAGCCCTGATCCCGGCGTCAGCCGAAGGCTGGGCCAGGGTGACGTACCTTCATGCCCGGAAATGCCCAGCTATGTACAACTTACGTGTCCGAAAGCCGATACGTACATGCCGTTCAGCGTCTCCACGACGCTTGTTCTCCCAGTTCAGGAGGGCTGAGCAGCGATGGAGCCGAACGCGCGGGCCGTGTCTCGCATCCGGCGAACGACGATCACAGGGGTTCTCTTCCTTGCTGGCATCGCGGCGATCGTGTCGTTCCGTCACATGCATGAACTCTGTCTCCGGCACGGTGAGGATCGCCTGGCGGCGGTGCTCATCCCGCTCGCGGTCGACGGCACGATCGTCGTTGCCTCAATGTCCATCCTCCTGGCCAACCGGTACGGGTCGCGTGGTGGCGTGCTGGCGTGGACCATGCTCGGGGTCGGCAGTCTCGCCAGCCTTGCCGCGAACGTCGCGGTCGCGGAGCCCAGCATGATCGGCCGGGTTATCGCTGCATGGCCAAGTGCGGCTCTCATTGGTAGCTACGAACTCTTGATGTCTCAGGTCCGTCGGTTCTCAGCCGGGTCGAAGCGCATGGCAGACGCCGTGGAAGACCTGCCGACTGCGGGATCAGATGCTCATGAACCTGGAGGCGAAGCCTTGAGCGATCTATCTGCTCGCGGAATAGGTCGTCGTGACATCGAGGCCCTGGGTCTTCACCGCTCTGCCTGGCGATGGGCGCAGGAGAACCGGCGCCCGGACGGAGGACTACCATCCGGAAAGGACATCGCTACGCAGTTCTCCCGTAGTCCTCGTTGGGGGCGGTGGATCAAGAATGCGGGGTTGGCGGGTGATCTAGGATGATTTCGCGACCCTGTCCTGGACCGCGTCCCAAGGAGCGGTGTTTACCAGCCTGACCTGTGCCTCAGCATTACCGCCGGGTTGCTGCAAAATGGCATTATCTATGCTCTGCTGTGCAAGCTTTGACCTGGGACTTTACCGTGGGGCCACTCATCACCCTGGAGGGATCGCAACGCGAGCGCGACGAGTTCCCGGTCGATGACGTCCAGCCACTCATCACCCTGGAGGGATCGCAACGAGGGGCGGGGAGGGAGCCCCGGGAGATGGCCTCCCGGGCCACTCATCACCCTGGAGGGATCGCAACTGGACCTGCCGTCCAACCCCAGCACCATGGTCCAGGCCACTCATCACCCTGGAGGGATCGCAACGCCGTCCGGGCTGCTCGCAGGAGAGCGACTGATCATGCCACTCATCACCCTGGAGGGATCGCAACCCGATGAGGTGGGCCAGGAGGCCAATACGCTCCTCGCCACTCATCACCCTGGAGGGATCGCAACCTGCTCCTGGCCGCGATGATCCGCCGCGCGCCCGGCGGCCACTCATCACCCTGGAGGGATCGCAACAGGATCCGCACCTGCTCCTCAGCGATCCCCATGTCATGCCACTCATCACCCTGGAGGGATCGCAACGCAAGGGCGCACGATCCCGCCAGGGCCGCCTGCACTGCCACTCATCACCCTGGAGGGATCGCAACGCCCGCCATTCCCGCCAGGATATGAATACGGATCTGGGCCACTCATCACCCTGGAGGGATCGCAACCGACCAGGCCGGGGGCGATCAACGCCCGGAAGATGAGCCACTCATCACCCTGGAGGGATCGCAACAGATGGCCGGTGTGTGCCCGTCCTGCCAGGAGCCGGCCACTCATCACCCTGGAGGGATCGCAACTCGACTGCGGTGGCGGTGGCGTACGTTTTGGTTTCCGCCACTCATCACCCTGGAGGGATCGCAACCGGAGCCTGGCGCATCCCATGCCCCGGTGCGGAGGCCACTCATCACCCTGGAGGGATCGCAACCGGTCCAGGGGCGTACGGCGCACCGGCTGCGGATGGCCACTCATCACCCTGGAGGGATCGCAACGTCACTTCGCTCCTCGCCGTGGATTGGGTGCCGCCGCCACTCATCACCCTGGAGGGATCGCAACGCGAGGACATCCCGCTGGAGGGCTAACACCGGATGGGGCCACTCATCACCCTGGAGGGATCGCAACTACATGCTGAGCGTGCTGTCGTCGGCGGTGATCCGGCCACTCATCACCCTGGAGGGATCGCAACGTGACGTGGTCGCGGATTGCAAGGTTGCCCTGCCGGCCACTCATCACCCTGGAGGGATCGCAACTTGACGTTCCGTCGCCCCGCCCGCCGACCGAAGGGCGTCGTTCATCACCCCTGGAGGGATCGCAACTGGCCGCCCGCGGGGCTTGGATGCGGGCCTAAGGGGTCGTTCATCACCCCTGGAGGGATCGCAACGCCGCGAGCACCACCGACCCGGCCACGGTGCCCACCCGGGTCGTTCATCACCCCTGGAGGGATCGCAACGTCGGGTGAGGCTTGCGGAACCAGCGGACGCGGTCGGGTCGGTCATCATCCCTGGAGGGATCGCAACTGGTAATCGTTGTCGCCGGACGTGAGCATCTCGGGTCGTTCATCATTCCTGGAGGGATCGCAACAGCCACGGTGTGTCGCAGCGGGAGCAGTGCAGGATGAGTCGTTCATCACCCCTGCAGGGATCCCAACATGATTCTCAACCGGTGGGGTGGCCACCTCGACCGCGTCGTTCAGCACCCCTGGAGGGATCGCAACGCCCTGATGAAGGAAGACGATCAGGCAGCCGCCAAGTCGTTCATCACCCCTGGAGGGATCGCAACTGGCTGGTCCATCCGGCAAGCGCGGCGAGGTCGGCGGTGTCGTTCATCACCTCTGGAGGGATCGCAACCACGCTGCTCGGCAACGCGATCGCCTTCTACTCGGGCGGTCGTTCATCACCCCTGGAGGGATCGCAACAATTCCTTGCACACGCGATGGATGGCGACCCACATAGCCACTCATCACCCTGGAGGGATCGCAACGATGGCTTGAGCTCGGTCAGGACCAGCACGTGGCCACTCATCACCCTGGAGGGATCGCAACGCGATCGCGAGAATCTCGCCCTCGAACGGGGCGCACGGCCACTCATCACCCTGGAGGGATCGCAACTGGACCGGGATCATCTCGTCAGCCCTCTTCTCGGGGGCCACTCATCACCCTGGAGGGATCGCAACCAATCCAGGCGCCCGCACGGCATCGGAGTACCCCTGCGACTCATCGAGACGCGAACACCGTCGATGAGCTCGAGGTCCAGGAAGCCCCCCCACCAGGACGCAGTACAGACCCCGCTGAGCAGGTCCGCAGTCCGTCCACCGGGATTTCTCGTGGCCGCCTACCTGGAGTCGTGTGGCCATCCACCTGGCACGTTGGGTCCGCTGACCAAGAGTTCCTGATGCCCGCTTACAACGACACGCTTGGATGAGACATCACAGTCGGCAGTCGCCCATCACTCACAGTGAGGTGCGATCCGTCCAAGAGCTGGCTCAACGGTAGAACATGTCAAGTCTGAGCACGGTCTCCGTGGGTGCTACGTGCCGACCCCGCCCCCGGCATGGAGTCTTGCGATAGCTCAGAAATTGTCAGAGCTTCCTGCTACTACTGGGCCAAGTCCAAATGGCTTAAGGGGAGGAGCTCGTGCGGTTTCGCGTTGATGTTGCTGCCAGTAAGCCGGTGCTGCCGTGGCATGAGGTTCACGGTCCGGCCAGGGCAGTTATCTATGACCTGATTGAAAGTCAAGACGCGGCGGTAGCCGAAGAGCTTCATGATGTCGGCTGGCAGGGCGGCTCACTTCGTCCGGTAGGGGTTTCTCCGCCGTTGTTTTCTGGTACACGGCGTCTTCCGGGCGCGTATTCGGCCTCGTCGGACGGGGTGATATCGATGGGGTCTCCGGTACCGCGGATTGCAGCGTGTCTGCTGGCAGCGATGGCGGGACGGGGCGAGATCCGTTGGGGGTCGGTGACCTTGTCGGTCAAAGGCGTCCAATTAGATGGTGTTACTGACCATGCGGATGGATTTGCGGTTTTTGAGACGGTTTCGCCGGTTTTGGTGAAACATGAAGATCTCTACCTGGTTCCCGGAGACGCTCATTTTCAGGAGCGGTTGACGCATAACCTCCGGCATAAGGCAGATGTTCTTGGGTTGCCGAATGAGGTGGAAGTGGAGGTGGAGGATTCAGGTCCTCGTCGTCGATTCGATATGCCGAAGGGCTTTCGTATTGGGGCGACCGCGCGGGTTCGGGTGGCGGGGGCGCCGCAGTTGCTGGACGCGCTGTATGAGTGGGGGCTGGGGCTGTCCACCGTGGAGGGGTTCGGGTGGATCAGGTGAGCGCCACGCAGAACCCAGCGTCCTCGTTGCGGATTACCGAGCACCCGCTGCAACGCTGCGGAGCGTGGGCGGTGGCGGTACTCGCCGGTTGTGAGCGGGCCGAGCAGGTCACGGCGGAGCAGTTCGATGTCGTGATTCAGCGGATCATCGGGGACGTGGTCGAGGCGGCCATCGCTCATCAGGGCAGCGGTGCCTACGACTGGTGGAAGGTTCTGTTCGCGCTTTACCCGAACTCCAAGCCGACCCATGCTAAGCGGGAGAAGGACCGTACTGTCCTGGGCCGGGAGATGGCTTGGCTGTTCTCTCCGGACGAGGCCGAACGGTCGTGGCGGGCCTGCACGTTCTGCGGACAGGCGAGCGGTGTGTTGTGGGCGAAGTCGACGCTGCCGATGTTCGATTCGATTCGGGCGCTGAACACGCTGCCACCCGGGACGGCAGGGTGGCCGGTGTGCCGGGGGTGTCGGGTGGCGTTGTGGGCATTGCCGTACGGGGCTTGGCTCACAGCTGGTTCGGCCACGGTGCTGATATGTGCCAACCCACAAGTCGAGCGACAGTTCGTAGCCCGGAATGTGCGGCGAGCTGGGCGGATACGCCAGTTGGGTTTCGATGGTTTGCCCGCAATGGCCGGGCCTGAGGCGGTCACGTTGCAGGCGCTGTATGAGCATGCCGGCGACGCGCCAGCGGCGACCAGCTTGTGGATGTTCAAGAACGACAACCAGGAGCCATGGCTGCGGGTGTCGGAGACGCGGACGGGCGTGGCCCAGTTCGTGCATCGAATACTGGCTGATCCCGACTGCGCGAAGGGTTGGCAGGATCTGCGGCTGATCCTGAAGCGCAGCAACCGGCAGGGAAGGGCGGCGGCGGACGGCGCCACCGCCGCGGCACGGCTGCTATTCGATCGCGAGGGGGAGCGGTCGGATCGGCTACCGATGGAGCTGTGGGCGCGCTCGGGGGACGGGGAGAAGGTCTCACGGCACACGCTGGTGCGATGGCGGGCTTTGTGCCGTCTTTATGCGGAGGTGATGTACGGAATGGACGCCGATCGGCTCAAGCCTGTCGCAGAACTGCTGGCCAGCTGGATCGCTCAAGAATCACATCGCGGCCGGTTCAATGAGTACTGCCGTGCCGCTGGCAGTGGCTATCAACTGCAGAGGTTGCTGATGAAGACAAACGCAAGCCTGCGTTTGCGCGGTGTGCCGCAGGAGGCAATAAGCTCTGCAACGCTTACAGACCTATTCGCGAATGGCTCTAAGGGGTGGCTTGATCGCGCGCTGCTCTTCTTCGAGGTCAGCGCGAGGCTGGATGAAAAGCGAGTGCCAATCGGAGCCAGAAAATACGACGATGATGAGGAGGCCGAGGCCGAGGCCGAGGGCGAGATCGGGTTCGACAAGACGAACGTCGACGAGGTCGAGGAGTACTCCTGATGGCGTACCTAACAGGCAAAATCGCGCTGGCCGTCAGCGCAGGCGCACCAAACAACGGGCGCGGTGAGAACACCACGACCACGCCGGTCAAGAAGGCGCGAATCCGCGGCCAGATTTATCCATACGTGTCGGCCCAGGCGTTTCGCCGGTGGCTGCGCGACACGATGACCGGCATGGGCATGGTCGCCTCTCCGACCGAACGAGTGGGTAAGGCGCAAGGCAAGGCGCAAAAGGCGAATACGGCGGCCGACCCCATCCGGTACGCCGATGATGACCTGTTCGGCTATATGAAGGCGGCCGCCAAAAGCGCCGATGAGGCCACCACCCTGCGGGACACGCCGTTCATGGTGGGCACGTTCATGTCCGTGGAGCCGGCCCGCCCGACCGAGGACTTCGGCGTGATGTCTCGTGGCGTTGAGGACCCGGTCCTGCACGGGCACGAGTTTTACACCGCTGACCTGGTGGCGCCGTTCCTGCTCGACCTTCCTCGGGTGGGCACCTTCACCTTGCCGGCCTCGAACGGTGGCGGCCGGGCGAACTACCTGTCGGCGGATGCGGCGCTGAGCGTGGCCCAGGCGGTGAGCATGGGCGCCGAAGCGATCACCTTCCGCGGCCATGCCGCGATTCGCCTACCGCTGGAGGTACGCCGGGACCGGGTCGCGATGCTGCTGGACGCGCTGGCCGAACTGACCGGTGGAGCCAAGAAGGCGCTGCATTATGGCGACCGCACGCCGGCCCTTGTGGCCGCACTGCCTATGGCGGGCGGCGTGAACCCGCTCACGTTCGTGATCGACGGTGCCGCTGACGGCAGCGGGCTGACGGTGAGCGGCAAGGTGCTGCGCCAGGAACTGCAGGCCTGGCAGGGCCAATGGGAGGCGCCCGTACGGCTGGGATGGCGGCCGGGCTTCCAGGAGAGAAACCGGAAAGAGTTCGATCACGACCTCGCCGACCTGATCGAGGAGGGGCAGGTTGTCATCGATCACCCGCGATCGATGCTTCGTTGCCTGGCGGAGGAGATCCGTACCGGGCACCATGACGCCTGGTTCGACGATCCGGCCCGGTGAACCCGATGAGCGGCATGCCCAGTTCGATCCAGGCGGTCCGGGTAGATTTGTACGCGCCGGTCGCCTCCTTCCGCGATCCGATGTTCCCCGGTGTCAGCAGATGTCTACCGGTACCGCCGCCCTCCACCGTGCGCGGCATGCTGGCCGCCGCCACCGGTCGCGCCAGCGAAGCGATCACGCTCGGCCTGGCCGCATCTGCCGAAGGCAGGGGCGTTGACGCCGAGACCTATCACCCCATCGCCGCCGACGGCTCCAACCCGGCCATCGCGGGCAGGGTGGCGGCTGGCAAGGGCGGCGTGACCATCCGGGACAGGCCGTTCCTCGTCGGGGTTCGCTTGACGATCTGGATCCCCGCTCCTGATGGAGAACGGATCGCGCAGGCGTTGCGCCGGCCGGTGTGGGGTCTGCGGTTGGGCCGCTCGCAAGATCTCGTGCATATCGTTTCCGTCCGCGAGGTCATCTTGCAGCCCACCGAGCGGGCCAGGGTGGGGCACGCTTTGGCTCCGGTGGGAGGTCACGAGGCGCCGTTGGCTAGCACACTGCGGCTGGCCGAAGCGATCAGTTCCGACCGGGGCCGTACCGAGTACCGCAGCTACCAGTGGTGCTCAGAGTCGGCTGGTGAACATGCCGTCGTGGGGGCGTACCGCGATGAGGATCAGGCAGTCTGGCTGAGCTCGCCTGCCTCATCGGATGAACGCGACGCGCAGTTGTCTCAGGTGCTCGCCAAGTCCGCCAGCGGATCGGGATTGGGACGACCGGAACTGCTGACGGAGCACAGCCTCGCCGTTCGGGATGCCACTCGTACGATCGCACGCCGGATCGACTCTCCGGGCGTGCTGGCCTTCTACCCGAACTTCTGGTCCTGGGCGGAGACCGCTGCCCTGCTGCACGACGCCGGCAAGGTTGCCGAGGGCTTCCAACGCCAGCTCCGCCCTGGCGGAGAGAGCTGGGGTGAACGGCATGAGGTGCTCTCGCTCGCCTATGTGGACCTGCTCACCCGCCATATGGACCCACAAGAGCGCAAGATGATCGCTGCTGGTGTGGCCTTTCACCACCGGCCGCTGACCTCGCACCGCCGGGGTGACCTGCGTTCCATGTATCCCCCCGTAGCGGCGTGGGAGCGCAAATTCGGCCGCGATCCCGCCCCGGTGCTCGGGCGTCCCCGCGTTCAGATCCCGGCCGCCCGCCATCGCGCCTGGCTGGCCTGGCTTGCCCATCAGCTGGCCATCCCCGTGCCCGCCAACGACCGCCGCCTGTGGGAGCTCGCCCGCGATGCCTTCGCCCGGCTGAGCGCCGAGTGGATCAACCCGGTCAGCGAAGAGGACGGTCTGGTTGCTGTACTTCTGCAGGGCGCGGTCACCCTCGCGGACCACTCCGGTTCCGCACACGTGCCTTTGCAGACGCACATGCCGCTACCGCGGGACTTCCTGAGCCGGTTGCCCACGCCCTACCCGCACCAGCGACAGGCCGCCGACATCGCAGAGCACCTCATCCTGGTTGCACCCACGGGAAGCGGCAAGACCGAGGCGGGGCTGGCTTGGGCCTCACGTCAGCTCGACGACATGCCAGGTCAGCCGCGGTTGGCCTGGCTGCTGCCGTACCGGGCCTCGATCGACGCCGCCCGTGATCGCTTCATCAAGCATCTCGACTCTGCTCCTGGGCAGGAGCGTCCGGACATCGGCGTGCTCCACGCCACCGCAGCGCGTACGTTGCTGGCCCGAGCGATCGCTGACGAATGTACGCCCGGCCCGGCCGACGCCCGTCGGGCTCGTGCCCGAGCTGGTGCGATGAGGCTGTTCAGCCAACGGGTCAGGGTCGCCACCCCTCATCAACTCCTGCGCGCGGCCATTGCTGGAACCCGCTACTCCAGCGTTCTGCTCGAACAGGTCAATGCCCTGATGGTCCTGGACGAGCTTCACGCCTACGATCCCGCGACCTTCGGTCGGATCTGCGCCTGCATGCAGTTGTGGCAGCGGCTTGGCAGCCGGGTAGCGGTCTTGTCCGCCACCCTCGCCCAACCGATGATCAACCTGATCCACGACACACTCGGCTCGGTCGAGGTCCGCCGGGCGCCGGTAGGCACAGCACCTGCGCGGCACCGGCTCACGCTCGACGAAGATCCGATCGACTCAGAGGCCAGTCTGGAGCGCA
This sequence comes from Nonomuraea sp. NEAU-A123, assembly GCF_018603905.1. Classification (GTDB taxonomy): domain Bacteria; phylum Actinomycetota; class Actinomycetes; order Streptosporangiales; family Streptosporangiaceae; genus Nonomuraea. The sequence continues at coordinate 172 of NZ_JAHFZZ010000031.1, read as the reverse complement.
TCCGCAGCTGGCTGGACGAGGGGCAGAGCGTCCTGGTGATCGCTAAGAGCCTGCTGACGAAGGGCTTTGGTGTCGGGGCACGGGTCAGGAGAGTGTCGGGGTGTGGTCATCGTTGGGCAGTTGACCCGTGGACGGGAGCGGGCTCCCGGTAGCTGAGGTGTTGTCTATGCAG
>NZ_JAHFZZ010000030.1 GCF_018603905.1 Nonomuraea sp. NEAU-A123 | reverse complement strand
GACTGGGTCGGGACGTCCTTGCGCCCGGCCTGACGAGCCGCCTCTACCCGGGCCTTCCATTTCTCGTTCCCGAGCAGCCAGTCGAATGACTCGGTCTGCAGGGCGAGAAGGTCAGGAACTTCGAGGGGCTCCTGGATACGCGAAAAAGAGACGCGACGGGGACCAGCGGGTACGGCGGAGGCGTTGCGCGAGGCTGCCAACAGATGTCCTTCCGAGGGCTCGCGGCGGACTGACTACACGCACGCCAGACAACCTCGCAACGTGAGCAAGCGGAGCGGGTCGTCAAAGGGCAGCGCAAAGGGGCAGTGTAGCCGAACGGCACACGCCTGTCCACTTCACTCTCGCTGCATGCTCCACGTTGGTCGCAGCATCGCCCGTTCGAGCGGAAACGTCAAGCCCGTAAGCGCGACTTTCCGCCGACCTAGGGGCCGGACGCTGGGTTTTCTCCCCTGCGTGATCGGGCGCCTACCGTCAGGCCCAAGACGATACCCGCGAACGGGGACGGTTAACGCTCCGTCACACCGAGGGTCGAACCCATGCCGACAACCGGTGCTGCTGTGGCTTAGGTACCCGTTACTTGGGCTTCGCTAAACCTTATTTTTGGTAACAATTGAACATTGGGACGCGCCCGGTGACTCAAGCCGTACCGATCAAGGTCGACAGCTCGGCCACCAGCCAGCGTGAATCTTGCCGGATCATGACGAGCCTGGCCCGGTTCTGGCTGACCTGTTGCTGTGGTTCGGCCTTGCCGGGGATCTCCTTGACCGTACCCGTGTTCACGAAGAGCAGAACCTCAACTCGATCACCTTCTGCCCGCTCCACGCCCGCGTCGGCGACGGCCGCCGTCTGCACCGTCTTCTCCGCCTTGGCCTTGGCCACCAAGGTGGCCGACAGCTCCTTGTAGTGCTTGGCCAGCTCGCCGGTCGTGTGCTCGGTCGCCCGGGCCAGGTCCTGCTCGACCGTCCGGTAGTCGTACGACAGCAGGTCCGGCGCTACCTTACGGGCCGCGGCCATGGCCTCCCTGCCGGCCTCCTCGTCCACGCGCAAGGCGTGCGCGTCGTACCAGAACACTCCTGACACCGCGCCGAGCCCGAGCACCAGGACCAGCAGCGCGATCACGACCGCCCTCACACCACCTGCACCGCCCTCGACACCAACCAGACTCCCTTCTCCTTGGCCACGTCCATCGACCACCGGTAGAACCGCTCCTGCTTGGGGGTCTTGGAACCTTCCCAGCGGATCTCCACGTCGGCCACGACCAGCACCCGCGCGGTCTCCTCCGTCATCGCCACGAGCCCTGTGGCGCGGAGCACGCCGTGCTGTACGACCTTGTTCTTCAGCGTGGTGGACTTGAGCTTGCCCGCGTTGGCCGTGTACTCCTCCTTGGCCACGCCGGTGGAGGTGGCGAGAATGCGCCCCACGTCGGCGTCGACGGTCTTGTAGTCGAGCGAGATCAGGTTGATCGCGTGCGCGCCCGCCGCGTCGAGCGCGGCCTGTCGATCGTCCGCCCTGGCCTGCTCGGCCAGATCCTGCCCGCGAAGGAACACCACGGCGGCGCCGAGCAGCACCACCAGCAGGATGAGTACGCCGGTCAGGACGCGGAGTGGCCGGGCGGCGGGTTCGTCCACGTCTGCTCACCTCCCGGCTTGGTTGCGCGGATGATAACCCGCCGATCCGTCCCGCAGCCCGGGAAACGACAGAGGCGACATAGGTCCCCCCACGCGTTGTTCTGGCCGACCCCGACGAGCCAAGCACCTGACAAACGCCGTCAGACGGCCCCCTGAGGCCCGTAGCGCGCACAACGTGGCGTTCCTGCCTTTCCATCACCGAGGTCGTGGAAAGCGCCTTCTCGGCCCGTCTGGCGGCAGGCTGGTGGGCTTCCCTCGCCCCAGCGCGAGCCCGGCCGGGGGTCACGAACCGGTCCAGACCGCCTGCGACAGCCACCCCGATACCTGCCGGGGCGATCTCTACCTGACGCCGTTGAGGTGGGCGTTGATCAGGCGTGGATACTCTTCCAGCCAGTTGCGCCCGCGATCGTCCACGAAGGAGCCTTGGGGCGGGATGACCCCGTTGGCCGCCAACCAGGTGCCGGGCGGCCGCTGCGTACGGCGGAGCCCGTTGCCGCTCGGCATCAGCTGCGGCGGGATCGGCGGCAGCGAGCCGGGGTCGTGACCCAGCTGCGCCTCGGCCTCCAGCTCGGAGACGTCCTTCTCCTCCGACATGCCGATCGGGCCGTGCTTCCTGGCGTTGAGGAACTGCCGGACCACCGGCTCATCGCTCGACAGCAGCATCTCGCGCGGCCCGAACATGATCAGCTCTCGCCTGAACAGCAGCCCGATGTCGTCGGGCACCGTACGGGCGGTGTTGATGTCGTGCGTGACGATCAGGAACGTCGCCTCGATCTCGGCATTCAGGTCGACGATGAGCTGGTTGAGATAGGCGGTCCGTACCGGGTCGAGACCCGAGTCAGGCTCGTCGAACAGGATGATCTCGGGGTCGAGCACCAGCGCCCTGGCCAGGCCGGCCCGCTTGCGCATGCCGCCGGAGATCTCGCCGGGCAGCTTGGTCTCGGCCCCGAGCAGGCCGACGAGCTCCATCTTCTCCAGCACGATCTGGCGGATCTGCGACTCGCTCTTCTTGGTGTGCTCGCGCAGCGGGAAGGCGATGTTGTCGTACAGGCTGAGCGACCCGAACAGGGCGCCGTCCTGGAACAGCACGCCGAACAGACGGCGCAGTTCGTAGAGCTTGTTCTCGTTGCAGTTGGCGAGGTCGTAGCCGTCGATCCAGATGTGCCCGCGGTCCGGCCTGAGCAGCCCGACCAGGGTCTTCAGGAAGACCGACTTGCCGGTGCCGGACGGGCCGAGCAGCACCGAGATCTCGCCCGCGGGCAGGGTGAGTGAGACGTCCTCCCAGATGACCTGCCGGCCGAACGACTTGGTCAGCCCGTCGACCACGACTTCGACGCCCACGGGTCACCTTCCATGCACAGGGGGTAACGTGCCGCACACTCTAACCACACATTTGCCATCACGGTAGCGGCGTGCGAGCGAATTGGAACCAGTTCCAATAACTTGTTACTGGCCGGTTATGAGACATCGAGTCCAGCAACGGGCGTCGCCCTCGCACTTGGAGCCCCTATTCGGTCCGAGGGCTGGCGATCGCTTTCAGAGCCGGGCGGAGAACCCGTGCGATGTCTGCTTGAGGCACTTCGCGTAGCTCGTCGAGTTCGAGCAGTTGGTGGCCCACGGTCACGCCCAGCATGATCGTCGTCATCAGCGCCGCCCGCATCCGCGCGTCGTCGCCGGGGATCGACTCGCCGATCTGGTGAATCTGACGACTCAGTACGGCCCGCGCCGACGCGGCCGCCTCCGGATGGGTCAGCATCGACCGCATCATGGCCAGGGACCCCTGCGGCAGCTCCCCCATCTTCATGCAGAGGCTGCCGAGGAGCTGTTCGACCAGTTCGTCGGTGTCGCCCGGGGCCACGGGCGCCGGGGCCACGCGTACGGCCTCGCTGAACAGGTCCTGCTTGCTGCCGAAGTACTGCATGACGAGCGCGGGGTCGACCTCGGCCGCCTTGGCGACCGCCCGGATCGTGGTCCGTTCGAACCCCAGGTCGGCGAAGAGCTTCCTGGCCGCTTCCAGGATCCGCCGCTCGGTCCTGCGACGGCGCTCCGCTCGTTCGGTCACGCCACCCACTCCGTCATGCCGTTCACTCTACAGGCGTTGACCGTTTGTCCCGTTTCGCTCTACGCTCGTTGAGTCAACGTCCGTTGAGCGAAATGGGGTTCCCATGTCTGTTGCTGGTGTCGTCGCCGCTTATCACACCGCGATGCTGCACAGATCGGCCGACGAGCTGGCCGATCTCTATGCCGAGGACGGTCTGCACGAGTTCCCGTTCGGGGGGCTGCCGCCGTTCAAGGGCCGGGAGGAGGTCCGGGCGGGGTACACGATGATGTGGGGCGCCATGGAGGCTCTGGTGAAGGAGATCCGCGACGTGGTCATCCGCCAGACCACGGACCCGGAGGTGGTCGTAGCGGAGCACGAGACGGTGGTCGCGGTGGCCGATCAAGAGCTGACGGTGCCGGGCCTGCTGATCCTGCGGGTCAGGGACGGGCTGATCGTCCATACGCGCGACTACATGGACACCAGCGCCATCGCCCGCGTCCGCGCCGCCTAGCGCGGTGTCCGACCGACGTTCACCGGCCTCGAAGAAGCAGCCGCCCGCGCGCACCGGGGCGACGCGGACGACGCCCACATCCAGGCTGCACGGACCGTACGGCCAGGCCGGACGGGATGAGCGCCAGACCGCGCGGAGGGCACGTGCGGGCCAGCCCAGGGCGAACAGGGCGACCCGGTACGCGCGGGACAGCTGCGGTCCGTCACTTGGCGGCGGTGAGGTCGTAGAGCGTGGTGTTGCCGACGGTGCTGGCGGTGAATGTCTCCTGCACCCACGCCGCGATCTCCGTCGCGTCGCTGCTACCGCCCGTACCACCTGTGCCGGCCCCGCCGCGCATGCCACCCATGCCGCCACCCATACCACCACCGATGAAGTAGTGGATCTTCCCCTCGGCCACGTACTGCTTGAACTGGGCGAGTGTCGGCGCGGGGTCGGTCCCGTTGAAGCCGCCCACTGCCATCACCGGCTGACCCGCAGCAAGTTGGTATCCGGCGGCGTTGTTCGAGCCGATGGCGGCGGCGACCCAGTCGTAGGCGGAGGCGTTGGTCTTCAGGAGGGCGGTCAGCTCGGCACTGGGGGTGGCGGACTGGAGCAGCCCGCCCATCCCGCCTCCCCGGCCGCCGCGAGCGAACCCACCGTCGCCCATACCGTCAGACCGCGCATTGCCGCCGGTTCCGCCCGGCTGACCGGTAACGCCCTGCTGACCGCCCCGCCCGGCAACGCCCGGCTGGCCGCCCCCGCCGAACCCACCCGGTCCCATAGCCGCGGGCCCGCCGCCGCCGCCACGGAACCCTCCAGGTCCGCCGAAACCTCCCGTCGAGGGACCCGCCGTGGGGATCGCGCCGGTGTGCGCGGATGCGGCGGTGTCCAGCGCGTACGCGGCCGGCCCGGCCAGGCACACCACGACCGCCACAGCGGCGACAATCCCCGACAACCGCCGCGACCACCAACCACGCCCCGCAATCGCCACCCCTCCGGACCCCTCGGACCGCACCGCTCCAGGCCCCTCGGACGACGCCCCTTCAAGACCCCGAGACAGCACCTCGGACGGCACCCCCACGGGACCCCGAGACAGCACCTCAGCAGGCCTCTCCGATGGCACCCCCGCGGGATCCGCGGACGGCGCGCCCGCGGATCCCGCAGACAACACCCATGCGCTTCCCGCCGACGACTCCCCCGCAGGCCCCGCAGACAGCACCCTTTCAGGTCCCTCAGCCGACACCGCCGCGGTTCCCCCGGACGGCGCGCTCACCAATCCCGCAGACGAAGCGCCCGCCAATCCCTCAGACGGCATGCCCGCCGACCCCTCAGACGGCACCCCGGCCGGACCCGTCTGGTAGCGCTCGACGACCAGGAGACCCACTGCCGCCGCCAACCCGGCGACGAGCACGACCGGCCCCAGCCAGGAATTCCACTCCGAGCTACGCGACAACAGCACGTACGCCCACCCAGCCGTCACAGCCGCCGCCAGCGCGAGCACCCGGTTCTCCCGGCGCTCCCACAGCAGCGCCGCCCCCGACCCCACCAGCACCGCGATCGCCGGAGCCAGCGCCACCGTGTAGTACGCGTGGAAGATGCCCTGCATCAGGCTGAAGATCAGCCCGGTCACCACCAGCCAACTCCCCCACACACCGACCTGAGCCCGTACGGGATCAGTCCGCGGCGCCGACCGCGTCAGCCAGATCGCGGCCACGAGGAGCACCAGCGCCGCCGGAAGCAGCCAGGAGATCTGTCCGCCCGCCTCGGTGTCGAACATCCGCAACCAGCCGGCCTCCTGGTTGAGGTTGCCGAGCCCTCCGTAGTCGCCGCCGTTCAGCCGCCCGATCCCGTTGTAGCCGAGTGCGAGCTCCAGCACGCTGTTCGTCTGGGAGCCGCCGATGTACGGCCGGTCGGCGGCGGGCACCAGCGCCACGGCCACCAGCCACCACCCGGCCGACACCAGCATGGCCCCACCCGCCAGCGCGAGCTGCCAGAGCCGCCGCCCTATCGTGGTCGGAGCCGTGATCAGGTAGACGAGCGCGAACCCCGGCAGTACCACGAACGCCTGCAGCATCTTGGCCAGGAACGCGAACCCGATGCACGCCCCCGCCAGCACCAGCCACCGCGTCCCCGCCTTCTCCTGAGCCCGCACGACGCAGTAACCCGCAACGGTCAGCAGCAGCACCAGCAGCGCGTCCGGATTGTTGAAGCGGAACATCAGCACCGCCACCGGCGTAACCGCCATGACCGCCCCGCCGAGCAATGCTGCCCACGCGGGGAACCGGCGGCGTACGGCGGCATAGACCACGCCCACAGTCGCCACGCCCATGAGAGCTTGGGGCACGAGGATGCTCCAGGAGTTCAGCCCGAAGATCCTGGCGCTGAGCTCCATCGGCCACAGCGAGGCCGGCGTCTTGTCCACGGTGATGGCATTGGCCGCGTCCGACGACCCGAAGAAGAACGCCTTCCAGCTCTGGCTGCCCGCTTGTACGGCAGCCGAGTAGAACGAGTTCGCCCATCCGGAGGCGTTGAGCCCCCATACGTAAAGCACCGCGGTGGCGGCGAGCAGCCCGGCCAACGCCCATCGATCTCTGACACGCGCATCCTTGAACACACTCGAACGCTAAACACGGCCTCTCGCCATGTGATGAGACGACCATGAGAATCTCGTGAGGTCTGTACGCCAGTCACCGGCCCGGCAGAAAACACAAAAGAGGCGGCGCACCCGGCACCTGGGTGCAGCCGCCCCTTCTGGGGTGAAACGCCACAACGGGCGATTCGGTAATGCTCTTCGAGCGATATGCCTCGAAAGTGTTACTTCACAGAGACGGTGGCGCCGGCGCCCTCGAGGGCAGCCTTGGCCTTCTCCGCCTGCTCCTTGTTGACCTTGCCGTCGAAGACGTTCTTGGGAGCGCCGTCGACCAGGTCCTTGGCCTCCTTGAGGCCCAGGGACGTCAGGGCGCGGATCTCCTTGATGACCTGGATCTTCTTCTCGCCGGCACCCTCGAGGATGACGTCGAACTCGTCCTGCTCCTCAACGACGGCGGCCTCGCCACCAGCGGCGGCGGGGGCGGCAACCGCGACGGGGGCGGCGGCCTTGACGTCGAACACTTCCTCGAACTGCTTCACGAACTCGGAAAGCTCGAGGAGGGTCATCTCCTTGAACGCGCCGAGCAGCTCGTCGGTGCTGAGCTTCGCCATGATGGTTTCCTCCGTATGGATCTTGCGATAACTAGGAACGGGACCGCGGGATTTGCGGCAATCCCCGTATTACTCGCCCGCCTCTTCGCGCTTGGCGCGAAGGGCGTCGGCCAGCTGGGCCATGTTGGTGGGCAGCGCGGCGAACATCGCGGCGGCAGCACTCTGCTTCGCCTTGATGGCGCCGGCCAGCTTCGCGAGGAGAACCTCGCGGGACTCGAGGTCGGCGAGCCTGGTGATCTCTGTAGCGTCCAGCCTCTTGCCGTCAAGGACGCCGCCCTTGATCACCAGAAGGGGATTGGCCTTGGCGAAGTCACGCAGACCCTTGGCTGCCTCGACAACGTCACCGTTGACGAAGGCGATCGCGGTCGGACCGGCGAGCAGGTCGTCAAGACCCGCGAAACCGGCCTCAGTGGCCGCGATCTTGGTCAGGGTGTTCTTCGCCACGGCGAACTTCGCATTCTCACCAAGAGAAACGCGCAGCTGCTTGAGCTGTGCGACGGTGAGACCGCGGTACTCGGTCAGAACGGCCGCAGCGCTGCCTTCGAACTCGCTCCTGAGCTCGGCAACTGCTGTCGCCTTATCCGCCCTCGCCATGGGCCTCCTTCCAGATGTGCCACCGGTGAAGGCCCAGAAATAAGAACGGCCCCGGGCGCAGGGCGCACACGGGGCTCACACACGGAAAAGACCGTGTAGAAAACTCGTATAACACCTGCGCGGGCCGTCCACAGACTGTGGATCCTTCGGTCACCAGGTCTTGAGAACCTGACGACAACCGGCGGTCTTCGGCAACGACCAGAGTACGTCCTGGTCGCCGAGTTTCCAAATCGCTCTCAGTCGGCAACGCTTTCGGCGCCGCACTCAGGCGGCGCCGCTCAGCGATCGTCCTTAGTTGGAGACGTTCTTCGGCAGCTCACCGATCTGGTCGGCGGGCGGCGTCTGGATGTTGACGGCCTCGTTGAACCCCTTGAACAGCAGGGTGGCGTCCATCGTGGCGCCTTCCTTGGCACCCTTCAGCGCGACCTTGCGCGGCAGGCCATCGCTGCCGACCCAGATGTCGAACTTGATGTCCTTGAGCTCGGCCAGGTTCGAGCGGGCGGCTTCCTGCTTGTCCGCCGGCAACTGCTGCACCGCCGCGTCCACCGGGAACGTCCCGCTGTAGTGGGTGGTGTCCACGCCGCCGACAGTTTCGTTGCCGGCCGCCTTGACGTCCTTGGAGGCCGTCACCATCTTGGTGACCGCCGCCAGGTCGAACTGCTGGATCTGGTCGAGGTACGTCTTGATCTCGCCGGGGCCGCCGACATCGGTCAGCGGCACCTTGATCCACGGCTTCGTCGCGCCGACGAGCTGCTTGAGCGCCTCGACCTTGACGTAGACGGCGTCGCCCTGGAGCACAGCTCGCGCTCCGCCGGGCAGACCCTTACCGCCCAAGTCGATGGTGTCGAGTGTGAGGTCGACGGCCAGCTGCGGCTTGCTCTGGTAGAGCATCCGCCCCTGCACCTTGCCGCCCCCCTCCTGGGGGTGTGTGACGTCGACGACGGCGTCGACGGTGTAGCTGGTGACCTCCGCGGTCTTCTGCGCGGCCTGCGTGAGGACCTCGGACGCGGCCAGGTTGACCTGGATGGGCTGCGCGTTCGTTCCACAACCAGCAACCGATACCGCGACCAGAGCGGCACCGGCCGCGGCGGTAGCGAGAGAAATTCTGCGCTTCAGCATGTTTTGACCCTACGTGTCGGTGACCCGATCTGCCGTCTTCCCCTGACTTTTCAGGGAAAACCCAGGGTCTTCCCCGACCCGCTTTCTCTCTCGGGTCAACGTGCTCTCTGCCTCGGCGTCTGTCTTGTGCGGTGCTCTGATCTTTCTTTCCGGTACGGCACCACCTGCGGCACTCGTCCCCCGGATTCCCCTATCCGCCGCACGAGATCGCACTCACCAGCCACACGCCCTCAGGGAGGCCCCACAAGCCACACGCCGCAACGGAGGCAGCACGCGACATCGAAAGACCACCTACGGGGAAGCGCTGCGGCGGAGGCCGCCCGCAAGGCCCTTGTGGAGGCGGCACCGGCGGGCCGCACGACCGCCAGCCGGCGAGCCATCCGCACAAAACGCACGCCACCGAGAAGGTCACATGGGGGCGGTGCGACGAACGGCGGCGTGCTTGTGGCCGTCAGTCGTGCCAAGCGAGCCCGAGAACGCAACAAGCCCCCGCCGGAGTCGGCGGGGGCCAGGTGGTGCGGTGAGCGCCGGAAGCGGGGCTTCTGGCGGTCGGTGTTTCGCTACGCGTCCAGGTCGGCGGTCAGGCCGCGCGTGAGGTTGGGGTCGACGGGGACGCCGGGGCCCATGGTCGTGGAGAAGGTGACCTTCTTCAGGTAACGACCCTTGGCGGCCGACGGCTTGAGCCGGAGCACCTCGTCAAGGGCAGCGGCGTAGTTCTCGATGAGCTGGCGCTCGTCGAACGACGTCTTGCCGATGATGAAGTGCAGGTTCGCCTGCCGGTCCGTACGGAACTCGATCTTGCCGCCCTTGATCTCGGTCACAGCCTTCGCCACGTCGGGCGTCACGGTGCCGGTCTTGGGGTTGGGCATGAGGCCACGCGGGCCGAGGACACGGCCCAGGCGGCCGACCTTGCCCATGAGGTCAGGGGTGGCCACAACGGCGTCGAACTCGTTGAGCCGGTTGCCCTTGGCGATCTCGTCGATGAGCTCGTCGGCGCCGATGATGTCGGCGCCCGCCTCGCGGGCCGCCTCGGCACGGTCACCGGTGGCAAAGACCAGGACCCGGGCGGTCTTGCCGGTGCCGTGCGGGAGGTTGACCGTGCCGCGCACGATCTGGTCGGCCTTGCGAGGGTCGACGCCCAGTCGCAGCGCCACTTCGACGGTGGCGTCGAACTTCGTGGTGGACGTCTCCTTGGCCAGCTTCGCGGCCTCGACAGGGGCGTAGAGCTTGTCGTGGTCGACCTTGGCCGACGCGTCCTTGTGCGCCTTGCTGCGCTTCATGTCTGTCTCCTTGTGGTGTGCGGGCCGGTGTGCGGCCCTCCCACTGATCGGGTGCGGGTGCGAGCCGGAAACCGGCTCTCCCACGGATCGCGGTGCGGGCCAAGGTGCTGGCCCTTCCGCGGATCGGGAAGGTCTTAGTCGGCGACGGTGATGCCCATCGACCGGGCGGTGCCGGCGATGATCTTCTCGGCCGCCGCGATGTCGTTGGCGTTGAGGTCCGGCATCTTGGTCTCGGCGATGCTACGGAGCTGCTCGCGGCTGAGCTTGCCGACCTTCTCCTTGTGCGGGACCGGGCTGCCCTTGTCGAGGCCCAGAGCCTTCTTGATCAGCTCGGGCGCCGGGGGCGTCTTCGTGATGAAGACGAAGCTGCGGTCTTCGAAGATGGTGATCTCAACGGGGATGATGTTGCCCCGCTGGGACTCCGTGGCAGCGTTGTACTGCTTGACGAAGTCCATGATGTTGACGCCGTGCGGGCCGAGGGCGGTACCGACCGGCGGCGCGGGCGTGGCCTGGCCAGCGGGCAGCTGCACCTTTACCAGCGCCGCGATTTTCTTCTTTGGAGGCATGATCCTTCTCCGGGTCCTGAGAATGGTGTTGCAAACCCCCACGGGCGTGCGGGCCCCAGAACACAGGGGTCACCGTCCACGCGTGTGGGGACGACATATCAGCTTACGTGATCGTCCTAGATCTTCGAGACCTGGTTGAACGACAGCTCGACCGGAGTCTCACGACCGAAGATCGAGACGAGCACCTTGAGCTTCTGCGACTCGGGGCTGATCTCGCTGACCGAGGCGGGCAGGGTGGCGAACGGGCCGTCCATGACCGTGACGGACTCGCCGATCTCGAACTCGACGGTCGGGCCGCTGCTGGTCTTGGCCGAGGACTTCTTGCTCTCCTCGGTCGGCTCGGGCGCCAGCAGCTTGGCGACCTCGTCGAGGTTGAGCGGGCTCGGCTTGTTGGACAGGCCCACGAAGCCGGTCACACCGGGCGTGTTACGCACGGCGGCCCAGGACTCGTCGGTCAGCTCCATGCGCACCAGCACGTAGCCGGGCAGCACACGCTCCTTGACCGGCACCTTCTTGCCGCTCTTGAACTCCTGGACGGTGTGCGTCGGCACCTCGACCTGGAAGATGTAGTCCTCCATGTTGAGAGACACGTTGCGGCTCTCGATGTTGGACTTCACCCGGTTTTCGTAGCCGGCGTAGGAGTGGATCACGTACCACTCGCCGAGCTGGCCCCGGAGGGAGCGCTTGAACTCCTCGACCGGGTCGACGTCAGGCAGGATGTCACCGTCTTCGTCGACGGCGGGAGCCTCGTCGGCGACCTCGTCCTCGTCGCCTTCGTCGCTGTCCGCGACGTCGGCGTCGAACTCGTCGACGGTCTCCTCAGTGGCCTCGACGGCCTCTTCCGGCTCGGTGTCCCACTCCTCGCGGGACTCGTCCGCCGGCACTGAAGACTCGGACACGGTGACTTTTCCTCTTTCGTCGAATCGAATGGCGACCCCGTCGGTCGAAACCGGCGGTGTCCGGATCAGGATCCGCCGAAGACGCGGAGGACGGCCCAGCCGAGCGCGGCATCGAGCCCGTACACGATCCCAACCATGATCAGAACGAATACCAGAACGACCGTGGTGTAAGTGATGAGATCCTTGCGTGTCGGCCAGATGACCTTACGCAGCTCGGTGACTACCTGCCGGTAGAAAAGAGCCGGCGAGGTGCGCGTCTTCTTCTCGCCACTAGGCTTGCCTGCGGTCTCGCCGCGCGTGTCGATCGCCACAGTCCTCACCTGAATCTGTCGTATCCAACGCAGTTTGCGGCGCGCTTACACGCCATTGCGCGGACCGCACTCGCAGGGCACGAGGGACTCGAACCCCCAACCGCCGGTTTTGGAGACCGGTGCGCTACCAATTGCGCCAGTGCCCTATGTCGCCAACCACACTACCCTGATCAGCTCACTGCCTGGACCGAACCGCACGTTGACATGCGGCGGCACGACCAGGCGAAAGTGTATCCGGGTAATGCCCGCCACGTCGAACCAAAAGCCGATCGCCCAGGTCACGGGGCGCGTGGCAGCATGGACCCATGTCCACGCGACCTCGTATCTCCACCCGAATTTCCGCGATTTCCGAATCTGCCACGCTCGCCGTGGACGCCAAGGCGAAGGCGATGAAGGCGGCCGGACGCCCGGTCATCGGCTTCGGCGCCGGCGAGCCCGACTTCCCGACGCCGGACTACATCGTCGAGGCGGCGGTCGCGGCGGCGCACGAGCCCCGCTTCCACAAGTACACCCCGGCCGGCGGCCTGCCCGAGCTCAAGAAGGCGATCGCCGCCAAGACGCTGCGCGACTCGGGCTACCAGGTCGACGCGTCGCAGGTCCTGGTCACGAACGGCGGTAAGCAGGCCGTCTACCAGGCGTTCGCCACGCTGCTCGACCCGGGCGACGAGGTCTTGGTGATCGCTCCGTACTGGACGACCTACCCCGAGGCGATCAAGCTGGCCGGCGGCGTCCAGGTCGACGTCGTCACGGACGAGACGACCGGCTACCTCGCGAGCGTCGAACAGCTCGAAGCGGCCCGCACCGAGCGCACCAAGGTCCTGCTGTTCGTCTCGCCGTCCAACCCGACGGGCGCCGTCTACTCACGCGAGCAGACGGAGGCGATCGGCCGCTGGGCCGCCGCCAACGACCTCTGGGTCGTCACCGACGAGATCTACGAGCATCTCGTGTACGGCGGCACGGAGTTCACCAGCATCGCCACGGCCGTCCCCGAGCTGGGCGACCGGGTCGTCATCCTCAACGGCGTGGCCAAGACGTACGCCATGACGGGCTGGCGGGTGGGCTGGCTGATCGGCCCGTCCGACGTGGTCAAGGCCGCGACGAACCTTCAGTCGCACGCCACGTCCAACGTCTCGAACGTGGCCCAGATGGCCGCTCTGGCCGCCGTCTCCGGCGACCTGTCAGCCGTGGCGGAGATGCGTGAGGCGTTCGACCGCCGCCGCCAGACGATGGTCCGGATGCTCAACGAGATCCCGGGCGTGCTCTGCCCGGAGCCGAAGGGGGCGTTCTACGTCTACCCCTCGGTCAAGGAGCTGATCGGCAAGGAGCTGCGCGGCCGTCGGCCGCAGTCGTCGGCCGAGCTGGCCGAGCTGATCCTGGAGGAGGCGGAGGTGGCGGTGGTTCCGGGCGAGGCGTTCGGCACGCCCGGATATTTCCGGCTTTCGTACGCCCTGGGGGACGACGATCTGGCGGAGGGCGTCAGCCGCCTGGCCAAGCTCCTCGCCGAAGCCCACTAGCCAGCGGCCCGCTCATCGGAGGCCGCGAGGGTCAGCCGACTCCCGCGGCCACCTTCTCGATCTCGCGGGCCAGTCCGGGCGTGGCGCCGATGTAGACCGCGGTGCCCGGCCGTTCCAGCCACATGAAGTTGCTCAGCCCGCCCCGCGTGCGCCAGCGCAGGGCGGGCTTGCCGTGGTACGCCCCCAGGCTCGACCGGCTGACCAGCGTGGCGAACCGCTCGGCGCCATGCACCCCGCACACCACGGCGACGAGCAGTTCCTCATCGTTCTTGCGCCATCGCACGCCCTTCACCTTGAGCTGCTCGCGCAGTGACTTCACCCGTCTGAACGTGCCCGCGCGTTCCACCCCCGCGGGCAGGTTCCCGATGTCGAGCTCTCCGGAGTCGCAGGTCAGAGATGTGTTCGTCAGCTCGGCTCGGCTCGGTTCCGGTGTGGCCGTGTTCGCCTCCCGATCCGCCTCCGGCACGGCGGGTCCGCCGCACGCGGTCAGCGCGAACACGAGGAAGACCGCTGCCAGGCGTCGCATCAGTCCCCCATGACTTCCAGTGAAATACCGCAGAAAAGGTCCCTAGTCTCCTACAGGAGCCTTGACCGAGGCGGCAACACGAAGGAGTTCGTCACTCAAGGATTCGCTGACCCGGATCCACGCTCCGGTGCCCATGCGCTCCAGCCAGACGATCATCAAACCACCTCCGGGGTACCTGCCGACCAGGGCGGGTCTGCCGCGGACGGTGGTGTCCCTGGGGGTTCGCAGCGAGATCCGCCGCTGGTAGGTGAGCCAGTCGGCGGCCACCGGGCCGTGCTCGACCCGTACCTCGACGTACTCTCCGTGGGTGGAGCCCGGCCCGGTCTTGGGGGCGAATCTGGCCCAGGCGCCCTGGTCGGGTTCGATCGCTCCCCCGTCGGCGCGATCCAGCCCGGCGGGCAGGTAGGTGAGCCAGAAGTCGTGCGAGACCACCGCGATCCGGGCCGCCGCGGTGGAAGCGGTGACGGTCGCACCCCGGACGGGCGCCGGGGCGGGCGCGGGCGCGGGCGCCGGGGCAGTCGCCCCACCCGCGACCGGCGAGTCGGTCCGTACCAGTGGGGGCGCCCCCACGGGTACGGGATGGACCCGGCCGAATCCGGAGGAGAACAGCCCGTAGATGATCGAGGCGGTTGCCCCGAGCGCGACGAACGCCAGCGTCGCACGCAGCGCCTGCCCGCGGGTCTCGTGCTCCGGCATCATGCACGGTAGATCCCCGGTCTGATCTCACCCGTACCGCCCGTTCACTTCACGGGTTCGATCCCTTCGGCGATCTTCTTCAGCTCGTCCCCCGCGTCGATCTTTTTCGCGTAGTCCGGACTGATATACACCTCGACCGCCAGCCCTCTGCGGAGCGTCCAGCCGATGGTGCTCGTCGAGACGTTGTCATCCTCGGCGGCGACTTCACCGCCTTCGGTGACCTTCGTCAGGTAGGCCCGCTTGCCACCGATGTCGGTGGTTTCGGCGCCCTTGCTGGAGAACGTCGTCAAGCGCTGCGCGATCTGCTTGCTCGCCTCACCCGTGAACACGACCACCTGAACGGCATAGAAGCCCTCTTCCTGTCCGGGCTCCACGAAAGTGGTCGTATAGCTCGTCTTGCCGAAGCCGTTCTTGCCCGACCACTTACCCCATTCGAGCCCCTCGGGCAGGTAGCCGACATGGATGCCGCCGAACTTCCGGCCGTCGCCCAGGTCACCGAGGTCCTGCGGCACCGAGGATTCCGGGCCCACGGTGAGCTGGACATTCGTCCCCTTCGTCACCTCCTGACCCGCTGCGGGGCTCTGCATGCGGACCAGGCCCGTGTCGGTGGTCGTCTCCGGGTCATTGACGACCAGTCCGGCCTGCTTCAGCGTCTCGACCGCCTCGGCGACGTGCTTGCCGACGACGCGCGGGACGATCACCGAGTCCACCACGGCCCGGTCCGTGCCGGTGGCGGCGTGCTGGGTCTTGGCGGGTTCCGCCGAGTTCAGCATCGCCGGCGCGGCCACGGCGACCAGGGCGGTGGCGAGGGCGGCGCCGGCCATACGGAATCTGATCACGTGCGAGCGGTGGCGGCGGCGCACCTCCCTGCCCAGCGACGGCGTGGCCTGCACGTCGGCGACGTGCGCGGCCATGGCCTCGGCCAAGACGTCTTCAACCTTCATCGGATCGCTCCTTCTGCGACGGTCATGCGTTCGCGGATCTTGGCGAGACCCCGGGCCGCCTGGCTCTTCACCGTGCCGAGCGAGCAGCCGAGCAGCGACGCGGTGGCCGCCTCCGACTGGTCCTCCCAGTAGCGCAGGACGATCACCGCCCGCATCTTCGGCGGCAGCCTGCGCAGCTCCTCGATGAGGGTGTCGCGCAGGTCCAGGTCGGGGGAGTTCGCGGCGGTGTCGGGCGGCCGGGCGAACGTGATCTCCTGTACGACGCGCCGCCGCCGCGCCCGGCTGATCGCCGCGTTCACGACGACCTTCCGCGCGTACGCCTCGGGGTTGTCGTGCCGGATCCGGGACCAGTGCCGGTAGACCTTCTCCAGGGCGTGCTGGACCAGGTCCTCGGCGTCGTGGTGGGTGGCTCCGCAGACCAGGATCGCGGTGCGTAACAACGAGGTGCTGCGTGCGGCAAGGAACTCGTCGAATGCCGTTTCGTCTTCATCCGTCATGAGCGGGGTCCCCTTTCGCCCCTCCCAACGCGCGAACGCCCGGAGAGGTTGAGTGGCAAGATATGGAAATGCCACGCCCGCTTGACCTGCTGCCCAAGGCTCATCTGCACCTGCACTTCACCGGCTCGATGCGGCATACGACGCTGATCGAGCTGGCTCGCGAACAGGGCCTGCACCTGCCCGACGCGCTGGAGCAGGACTGGCCGCCCCAGCTGCGCGCCACCGACGAGCGCGGCTGGTTCAGGTTCCAGCGACTGTATAACATCGCCAGGTCGGTGCTGTGGCGGCCGGAGCACGTCTACCGGCTGGTGCGGGAGACGGCCGAGGACGAGGCGGCGGCCGGGTCGCGGTGGCTGGAGATCCAGGTGGACCCGTCGGGGTTCGCGCAGCGGTTCGGCGGGCTGACGGCGACGCTGGAGCTCATGCTGGACGCCGCCGCCCAGGCCGCCGCTCGGTCGGACATCGGGATCGCGGTGATCGTGGCGGCCAACCGCACCAAGCACCCGCTCGACGCCAACACGCTGGCCAGGCTCGCGGCTCAATACCTGGGCAAGGGGGTCGTCGGGTTCGGGCTGTCGAACGACGAGCGTCGCGGTGCGGCCCGGGAGTTCGAGCGGGCGTTCCGCATCGCCAAGCGCGCCGGGCTCCTGGCCGTACCACATGGGGGTGAGCTGCTCGGGCCCCGTAGCGTCGCGCAGTGCGTGGACGACCTCGACGCGGATCGCGTCGGGCACGGGGTACGGGCGGCGGAGGATCCGTGGCTGATGGAACGGCTGGCCGAGCGGCAGATCTGCTGCGAGGTGTGCCCGACCTCCAACGTGGGTCTGGGTGTCGTCGAGCGGATGGCGGACGTGCCGTTGCGCAGGTTGTTCGACGCGGGGGTGCCGATCGCGTTGGGGGCCGATGACCCGTTGCTGTTCGGGGCGCGGTTGTTGCGGCAGTACGAGCTGGCGCGGGAGGTCTACGGCTTCGGCGACGCGGAGATCGCCGAGCTGGCGCGGCAGTCGATCAAGGCGTCCACGGCGCCGGAGGGCGTGCGCAAGGAGCTGCTGAAGGAGATCGACGATTGGCTGGCCTCACCGGAGTGAGGCGGCTATTTCGGCGGCGTGCTCCTTGGTGCCGGCTCCTTCCAGGCGGTAGCCGGTGGTGCCGGACTGCCAGATGAGGGTGGGTTCGGCCTGGCGCAAGGGGACCGACGTGCCGTCCTCGCGCTTGATGTAGCCGAGGGGGTGCGAGCCGCCGAGCCACCAGGCGGTGACGCCCGCGACCTGGACGTCCTCGGGCCAGGGTGGGCCCAGGGTTTTGAAGAAGTACGGGCTGGGCGTGCCGGCGAACTGGTCCAGGCGGATGCCACCCGGCCAGAACATCGACGCCACGCGGCCGTTGTCGCTCACCGTGGCGCGCTCGGGGGTGCCCAGCGCGGTGGGGGTTTTGATGGGGAACTTCACCTGTTTGGCCAGGTCTGCCGGGGCCACCGAGTGCTCGCCCGGCAGCGGAGTGGGGGTGGTGACGGGTCGGGGGGTGGAGTCGCTCAGGCGTAGCTCGATGCTGGCGTAATGGAGGATCGCGCGCACGGCGGCGCGGCCCTGCGGGGTGGCGGCCGTGATGGCTATGACGACGAGGACGATGGCTGTCACGATCCGCCATCTGGCGCGCCGCCTACGTTGCGCCGGAGGCCGCCGGGACGCCTCTGGCGTGGCTGGGGTGGGCTCCAGGCGGGCGCGGACGGTTGCCGCCACGTCGTCCGGCGGGGGGTTGGGGACGTCGAGGAAGTCGGCGAGGGCCGTGAGTTCGGCGGTCAGGTCGTCGAAGGGGTCATGCGAGCTCATTGCCCACCTCCTCCCTGAGCCTCGCGAGGCCGCGATGCGTAGTGGACTTGACGGTGCCGAGCGGCCAGTCGAGCACCTGGGCGGTCTCCGCTTCCGACAGCTGTAAGAAGTACCGGCAGACGACCGCCTGGCGTTCCCGTTCGGGCAGGTGGCGTACCGCCTCCAGCAGGCGGGCGCGCCGGTCGGTGGCGACGGCCGAGCCCGCCGGGTCGTCGGGGGCCGTGACGTCGGCCGTGGCGGTGAGACGTACGGCGAGCTCGGATCTGCGCCCGCGCGAGCGGGTCAGGTTGTGCGTCTCGTTGGCCACGATCCGCAGCAGCCACGGCCGGAAAGGGGCGTCCCTGCGGAAGGACGACAGGTGCCTGAACGCCTTGACGAAGGCCTCCTGCACCACGTCCTCGGCCTCGTCCCCCGCCCCGAGCATCGCGGCGGTGCGGTGCGCGAGCGCGCTGTAGCGGGCGACCAGCGCCTCGTAGGCGGACAGGTCACCGGCGAGCGAGCGGCGGATCGCCTCGTCGTCGTCCATGAACGAGTCAGATTTCACCGCATTCAAGGGGGTTCAGGGAAGGGCGGTTGGCGTATCAGGTGACCATCGGCGCTGTTGGGGCATTAGACTCGGGCAAATCCATGAGCCCTTCGAAGGAACGGCACTATGTCTTCTGGGTATGACCGTGTAGTACAACCGGCGGCCGGCGACGAGGCCCTGGAGAACCACCTAGGTGGGGACGAGGCCAAGAACTATCGGCAGTACGAGTTCGACATGGTCGCCCCGCATGTCGGTCGTTCGATGCTGGAGATCGGCTCTGGGCTGGGACATTTCGCCGAGCAGTTCCTGCCGCGTCTTGACCGGCTCGTGGTGAGCGACTTCGACCCCTACTGCGTCGAGCAGCTCGGCAAGCGCTTCGAGGGGCGCGACGACATCAGCGTGCTGCAGTTCGGGCTGCCGACCGAGATCCCGCTTGAGGACAAGGTCGACACCGTCGTGCTGATGAACGTCCTGGAGCACATCGAGGAGGACGCCGAGGCGCTGCGTTCGCTGGCCAGGGTCACGCAGCCCGGTGGGCGGATCATCATCTGGGTGCCCGGCTACATGCAGCTTTATGGGGACTTCGACCGCAAGGTCGGGCACGTCCAGCGCTACACCCCCAAGACCCTGGGCGCGACGGTCGCCAAGGCGGGGCTGGAGGCCGAGGTGCTGAAGCCGATCAACTTCCTGGGCGGCATCGCCTGGTGGGCGGCAGTCCGCCGGGGCGGCGTGGGCTACCCGGATCCGCGACTCGTGAAGATCTATGACCGGACGGTGGTCCCGGCCACGCGGCTCATCGAGCGTTTCATCCGGCCCCCCTTCGGCCAGACCGTCTTCTGCGTCGCCCGCGTACCTCAGTAGAAACCACCTCAGCCGCCACCGACGAGCGGGGCGGCTGAGGGGCCCGGGCCGGTGGAGGAGGGGCCCGGGCGGGGATGGCTGTTGCGGCCGGCTATTTGATGGAGCCCGCCGTCAGACCTCCCACCACCTTTCGCTCGATCAGAGCGAAGAGGATGATCACTGGGATGGTGGCGATCACCGAGCCGGCGAAGAGGTTCTGCCAGTCCACCTGGTATTGACCGATGAACGAGTTGAGCGCCACCGTCAGCGGCTGGTTCGCCGGTGTCGTGGTGAGCGTCAACGCCACCACGAACTCGTTCCACGCGGCGATGAAGGTGAAGATCAGCGCGGTGATGACCCCGGGCATGGCCAGCGGCAGCGTGATCCGGAACAACGCCCCGAACCGCCCGTTGCCGTCGATGAACGCCGCCTCCTCCAGCTCGCGCGGGATCGAGGAGAAGTACGCGTTCAGGATCCACACCGCGAACGCCAGGTTGAACCCGCCGTTGACCAGGATCAGCGACCAGATCGAGTCCACCAGCCCGAACTGGAAGAACTCCCGGTAGATGCCGACCAGCATGGCCGTCGGCTGGAACATCTGGGTGATCAGCACCAGGATCAGGAACGCCGTGCGCCCCCTGAAGTTGTGCCGGGCCGAGTAGTACGCGGCCGGCAGCGCCACCAGCAGCACCAGAACGGTCGAACCCGCCGCCACCTTGAGCGTGACCATGAGGTTCCCGGCCAGGCCGCTGGTCCAGAAGTTGGCCAGGTTCGACCACTCCCACTGCGTCGGGAAGAACGTCACGTCGCGCAGCGTCTCCTGGGGACGCAGCGAGGTGAGCAGCATCACCACGTACGGGAACAGGAAGATGAGCGCGATCACGTACGCGCTGCCCGCGACGACCACGGTCTTGAGCTTGGGCATCCGGTGCGTGGGCTGGCGGTGGGGTTTGGCGTGGTGGTGCGTGGCCAGCGTCGGCGCCGTCTTGACGGCCATCACGCCACCTCCTTGTTCCAGCGGGACACCTTCAGGAAGATGGCGGTCAGGATGATCACCATGCCGAAGTTGACGACCGACATGGCGGCGGATTCGCCGATGTTGGAGCCCTTGAGGATGAACATCAGGATCGTCGAGGTCGCCGTCGAGTATCCGGGCTGGCCGTGCGTCATCGCCCAGATGATCGGGAAGCTGTTGAAGACGTTCATGACGTTGATCAGCGCCGCGACGGTGAGGGCGGGCCGGAGCAGCGGCAGCGTGATCGACCAGTACGTCCGCAATCGGGTGGCGCCGTCCATCTTGGCCGCCTCGTAGACGTCGCCGGGGATCGTCGCCAGACCGGCCAGCAGCGCGTACGTGGTGAACGGCACCGACACGAACACCGCCACGAAGATCAGCCACGGCATCGCCGTCGAGGCGTCGCCGAGCTGGTCGGCCGAGGCGCCGCCCATCGCGTCGATCAGGCCGAGCTTGAACCTGATCTGGTTGATGACGCCGACCTCCGGGTCGAGCATCCACTTGAAGATGATCGCCGTCATCAGCACCGAGGCCGCCCACGGCGCGATCAGCGCCCAGCGGGCCACCTTGCGGCCGGGGAAGCGCTGGTTGAAGAGCTGGGCCAGGGCCAGCGAGATCAGCACGGTGAGGGCGACGACCGCGACCACCCAGATCACGCTACGGAGCATGATGTCCGAGAAGTCCTTCTCACCGAACAGCTTCTCGTAGTTCGCCACGCCGTTCCCGCCCTGGACCACGCCGAACCGGCTGATCTTCAGGAACGACGAGCGGATCATCTCGACGACCGGCCAGAGCACGACCAGCGCGATCAGTACGACAGCAGGCCCGACCCAGGCTAGGGGCTCCAGGGCGCGCAACCTTTTCATGCGGAACCTTCCATGAAGGTACGGCCGGCGCTCGAGACGCGAAGCGCCGGCCGTACAGACCCCCGACGGGTCAGCTGGCCTCGGCGGTCTTCTGGAGCTCGCCGAGCACCTTGGCCGGGTCGTCCTTGACGGCCCCGCCGATGGTCTGCTTGATCTGCGGGTTCACCTCGGCCCACTTCGGGTCCTGGAACGGGTAGAAGCTGGCGTTGGGCAGCGCGTCGAGGAACGGCTTGAGCTTCTCGTCGCCCGACAGCTTCTGGATGCCGCCGTTGGTCACGGGCAGCAGCTTGTAGGTGTCGCTGATCTTCTGCGCGGCGCTGCCGGTGTAGAAGAAGTCGAAGAACTTCTTGATCTCGGCGGCGTGGCCGTTCTTGTTGAACGCCATGATCCAGTCCATGACGCCGAGCGTGGTGTCGAGCGGGCCGGACTTGCCGGGGATCGGCGCGACGCCGTAGTTCTTCAGCCCGGCCGCGTCGAAGATCGGGATGGACATCGGGCCGCCGTTGACCATGCCGACCTTGCCGGCGCCGAAGTCCTCCCAGACGGTCTTGCGGTCCTTGGTGCCCGGGTTCGGGGTGGTCAGACCGGCGTTGACCAGGCCCTTCAGGTAGTTGAACGTCTCGACGTTCTGCGGGGAGTTGATCGCCCACTTGCCGGAGGCGTCCTTGTAGCCGCCGCCGTTGCCGAGCATCCACAGGAACGACTCGGCCTGGGCCTCCTCCTGCCCGAGCGCGAGGCCGTCCGGCTGGCTGACGCCGGCCTTCTTCAGCTTCTCGGCGTCGGCCTTGAGCTCGTCCCAGGTCTTGGGCGGCTCGGCGATGCCGGCCTTCGCGAACAGGTCCTTGTTGTAGAACAGGGCGCGGGCCGAGGACACGAACGGGATGCCGTACGCGGCGCCGTCGACCTTGCCGAAGTCGGCGAACTTCTGCAGCATGTCGCCGGAGACGTTCGGCGACAGGACCTCGTCGACCTTGTAGAGGAGCTGGTCCTTGACGAAACCGGAGTAGTCGCCGGTCTGCAGGATGTCGGGCACCTGGCCGTTCTGGACCATGGTGGCGACCTGCTTGTCGATGTCGTTCCAGTTGATGACCTGGACGTCGACCTTGATGTTCGGGTTCGCCGCCTGGAACTCGTCCACGACGCCCTTCCAGAACGTCTCACCCGAGTTCGGCTTGCCCGGGCCGTCGCCGTAGTCGGCGGCGACCATCTTGAGCGTCACCGGGCCGCCGGCGGAGGACTTCGGGGTGCTCCTGGAATCTCCTCCCGAGCCGCAGCTGGACAGGACCAGCACGGTCGCCAAGCCGAGAGCGGCGCCGCCCACAAGTTTCATGTTCACCGAAAGTACCGCCTTCTCGTCGGACGGGTCTCGCTGGTCCGTACCAGCCGCCGGGTGCGTGAGTCGCAGCTCAACGCGTTTGCGTCAGAGTAAGCCCCGATTTGGCGTCTGGTCTATACCGGTTGGTCTCGGTTTGAAAACACTAAGACGCGAAAAACCTCACAACCGGTCTAGACCGCGCGTCAGAGGATCTTTCTCCGTACGTTCTCCCCGCCCTGCGGCGATCCGATCCACGGCCCTTCGATGGACGGGTCGAGAATGCCCTCCTCGACGAAGGTGTAACGGCCTTCGAGGACGTAGCGGGCCAGCCGCGCGTCCTGGCTGTCGCTGTTGTCCCAGAGCCTGGCGAACAGCGCCTCCGCCCGCCGCCGCGCCTGCTGGCAGAACGTGTCCGCCAGCTCGTACGGCCGCCGCCCCAGGTCGTGGGCGTCCTCCTCGGCCTTGACGCAGACCGCCGTCATGGCGAACAGTTCGGCCCCGATGTCGATGATCCGGCCGAGGAACGACTGCTTGTGTTCGAGCCGCCCCTGCCAGCGGGACATCCCGTAGAAGGTGGACCGGGCCAGCTTCCTGCTGGTCCGCTCGACGAAGCGCAGGTGGGCGGCCAGCGGGCCGAACTCGGCGTAGCCGGCGGGCAGGTTGCCGCTGCCCGCGACCAGGGTCGGCAGCCAGCGGGCGTAGAAGCGGCCGGCCTGCCGCAGCGCCTGCGCGCGTTCCTTCCTGGACGCGTCGGGGTTGATGAGCTCCCCGGCCGCCGACAGGTGAGCGTCGACCGCCTCGCGGGTGATCAGCAGCCGCATGATCTCGGAGGAGCCCTCGAAGATCCGGTTGATCCGCGAGTCGCGCAGCATCTGCTCGACCGGCACCCCGCGCTCGCCCCGCGCGACCAGCGACTCGGCGGTCTCGTAGCCGCGCCCGCCCCTGATCTGGAGCAGTTCGTCGAGCACCTGGTAGGACAGCTCGGAGGCGTAGAGCTTGGCCAGCGCGGCCTCGATCCTGATGTCGTTGCGCTGGTCGTCGGCCATGCGGCTGGTCAGCTCGCAGACGGCCTCCAGGGCGTACGCGGTGGCCGCGATGAAAGCGATCTTCGTGGCGACGGCTTCGTGCTCACCGATCTTGCGCCCCCACTGCACGCGGGCGTTGCCCCACTCGCGAGCGATCTTCACCGCCCACTTGGCGTTGCCCGCGCAGGTGGCGGGCAGCGACAGGCGCCCGGTGTTGAGCGTGGTGAGCGCGATCTTCAGCCCCTCGCCCTCGCGCCCGATGAGATTCTTGGCGGGCACTCTGACCTGGGAGAACTCGGTGACACCGTTCTCGATGCCCCTGAGCCCCATGAACGCGTTGCGCCGCTTCACCGTGATGCCGGGCGAGTCGGCCTCGACCACGAACGCGCTGATCTTCTTGCCGGTGCGAGCCATGACCACGAGCAGGTCGGCGACCACGCCGTTCGTCGTCCACAGCTTGACGCCGTCGAGCACGTAGTCGTCGCCGTCCCTGACGGCGGTCGTGGACAGCCGCGCCGGGTCGGAGCCCACGTCCGGCTCCGTCAGCAGGAACGCCGACACCTCGCCGCGCGCGCACCTCGGCAGGTACTCCCGCTTCTGCTCCTCGGTGCCGAACAGCTTGATCGGCTGCGGCACCCCGATCGACTGGTGCGCCGACAGCAGCGTGGCCAGCGCCGGGCAGTAGGACCCGACGAGCATGAGCGCGCGGCAGTAGTACAGGTACGGCAGACCCAGCCCGCCGTACTCCTCACTGATCGTGATCCCGAACGCCCCGAGCCCGGCCAGTCCCTTGACCACCTCGTCGGGCACCTGCGCGGTCCGCTCGATCGCGGCGGGATCGACGTGCGTGTCCAGATACCGCCGGACGGCTCTGACGAAGTCCTCCCCGCGCTTGGTCGCCTCGTCGGCCAGCGTGGGTGCGGGATAGACCAGGTCGAGGCGGAAGTCTCCAAGAAACAGCTGCTTCGCGAAGCTCGGGCGGGTCCACTCCTTCTCGCGGGCCTGCTCGCCGAGCTCTCTCGCCTTTGCGTAGTCGGTCATCGCGTCCCTCTTCCGTTCGGTGAGGGGTCTCTTTCTCTTCCTTCTACGGCAAGCACGGGTCGCCCGCTACCCGCCGCACCCGGATTCGGGCCTCCGCCCGTTACCGCTTTGCCGCCAGCAGGGCTATCAGGGATAGAGCCACCGGCACTGCCAGGTATGTGCCGCAGCAGGCCAGGGCTATGCATGACAGGGCGGTCGCCGCGACGGCCGTGTTGCGCTGCTTTCCCGGCGGAAGGATTCGGATGGCCGCGGCCACGCCCGCCGTGGTCACCGCGGCCAGGCAGGCCGAGGTGGCTCTCATGAGGGTGTCGAGGTCCGCCGGCCACAACATGACCAGGCCGGTCAGGGCGGCCAGGAGGGCCAGACTGCGGTACGGGGTCTGTCCAGGAGCGCCGCCTCTGCCGAACCAGGACGGCAGGGATCCGTTGCCGGCCATGGACGCGCCCAGGCGGGCGGCGCCGGCTATGTACGTGTTGATGGCGCCGAAGGTGAGGGCGATGGCCGCGGCCATCGTGATCGGACCGGCCGCGGCGCCGATGCCGGTCTCCAGCAGGGCGGACATGGGGGCCGGGCGGCTCAGGACGGCGATCGAGGTGATCGAGACGCTCAGGTAGAGGACGGCGATCACGAGCAGGGTCACCGTGGTGGCCCTTCTGATGTCGCCGATCTCCGCGGACAGGTGGGTGGCGGCTTCCCAGCCGACGAAGGCGAAAAAAAGCACTCCGGCCGCGGAGACCACGCCTGCCATGCCGTACGGGGCGAATGGGGTGAAGTTCGCGGCGCTGGCGTGTGGCGCGGCGGTGACGACGGCCGTCGCCAGGAGCGCGATCAGGAGGAGCACCAAGATCACCTGGAGTCGTCCCGAGGTGCGCAAGCCCGCGGCGTTGGCGAGGAAGGCGGCGGCGAGCAGGGCGCCGGCGGCGATGGTCTGGTCCACGCCCAGGGTGGCGGCGACGTAGACCGCGCCCACCTGCGCGCCGGCCACGATGCCGAGCGGAACCGCGCCGTAGAACCACCAGCCGACCACCGCGGCGGCCCGGCCGCCGAACGCGAGGCCGGTGAAGGCGGCCACCCCGCCGCCGTTCGGGTAGCGGGCGCCGAGCGTGGCGAACGTGATCGCCACCGGTGCGCTCAGCGCCAGCAGGCCCACCCAGGCCAGGATCGACGCCGGTCCTGCGGCCTCGGCGGCCAGTTGCGGCAGCACCAGCATGCCCGGTCCGAGCACCCCGCCCAGCAGCATCGCCGTGCCCTGTCCGGCACTCAGGCGACCTTTCGTTTGTTCCGACATATCAGCTGAAATTAGTCGGATGCGTGATGCTTCCCGGATGCTGGCGAACGTTTGATTGGTTCTGGAGGGATAATGCCGCCGTGGATGAACTTGATTCGGGAATCATTCGACTTCTTCAAACGGATGCGCGGCAATCGAACCGGGAACTGGCCAGACAGCTCGGCGTCGCCCCCTCCACCTGTCTGGAACGCGTCCGCGCGCTGACCCGGCGCGGGGTCATCCGGGGCTACCACGCCGACATCGCCCCGGCGGCACTGAACCGGAGCGTCCAGGCGCTCGTCTCCGTCCAGGTACGTCCGCTCAGCAGGACCGTCATCGAGACGTTCAAGCAGTCAGCGGCCGAGCAGCCGGAGGTGCTGAGCGTGTTCGTCCTGGCGGGCGGGGACGACTTCCTGCTGCACGTGGCGGTCCAGGACCTGGACCACCTGCACGCCTTCCTGCTCGACCGGCTCAGCAAGCGGCGGGAGATCGCCGGGTTCCGTACGTCGGTCATCTTCCAGCAGGTGCACAACACCGCGCCGGGCCTGCTGCCGTACGACGGCATGGCGTCAGGTCATTAGTCCCGCCTCGTAGGCGATGATCGCGGCCTGGACGCGGTTGTTCACCTCCAGCCGCAGGAGGATGGCGCTGACGTGGGCCTTGACCGTGCCCTCCGACAGGAACAGCTCGCGGCCGATGTCCTGGTTGGACAGGCCGCGGCCGACGAGGGCCAGGACCTCGTGTTCGCGCGGGGTGAGGGATTCCGTCCGCTTGCGGGCGGTGGTGGTGCGGGTGAGCCGGCCGTCGTTCAGCTCGGCGATGACCTGGTGGGCGATGCGTGGCGACAGGTACGCCGCGCCGCCCGCGACCGCCCGGACGCCGATGATCAGCTCGCGCGGGTCGGCGGCCTTGAGCAGGAAACCGCCCGCGCCCTCCTCGAGCGCCCTGGCCACGTACTCGCGTTCGTCGAAGGTGGTCAGCATGACCACCGCCATCTCCGGCAGCACGGCCCGCAACTCGGCCGCCGCGGACAGGCCGTCCAGGCGGGGCATGCGGATGTCGAGCATCGCCACGTCCGGCCGGTGCGCGAGGGCCAGGTCGACGGCCTCCCGGCCGTCTCCGGCCTCGGCGACGACCTCGATGCCGGGGTCGGTGGCCAGGATCGACCTGACCCCCGCTCGGACCATGGGCTCGTCATCGGCCAGCAGGACTCGGATCATGCGCTTTCTCCTGTGTCGGACGGCTGCCAGGGGAAGCGGGCCGTCACGGCGAACCCACCTGCGGCTGGATGTGGCGCCACGTTCGGTGCGGCCGCGTCGGTCGGTCCGGCCTCCAGCGTGCCGCCCAGTAGCCGGACCCGTTCCCGCAGGCCGACGAGCCCGGTGCCACCGCCACCACCGATGGGCGCGGGAATCGTGGGCGGGGGTGCGTTGGTCACGGTGACCGTGAGCGTACCGGCGTTGTGTTCGATGGTGACCCGGACCTCGGCGCCGGGTGCGTAGCGG
Source organism: Nonomuraea sp. NEAU-A123 (assembly GCF_018603905.1). Lineage (GTDB taxonomy): Bacteria > Actinomycetota > Actinomycetes > Streptosporangiales > Streptosporangiaceae > Nonomuraea. Next base: position 99,408 of record NZ_JAHFZZ010000030.1, on the reverse strand, counting down.
GCGGCGTTGGTCAGTGACTCCTGCGTCACCCGGTGCGCGGCCCGGTCCAGCAGGGGCGGCAGGACCGCCGACCGGTCGTCGCGGCGCAGGGCCACCGCCATGCCGGCCCGCACAGCCCGTTCCACCAGCGCCTCGATCGATTCGTCCGGTGGGTCCGTCGTGGCGCCGCCCGAGTCCCGCAGCAGGCCGATGGTACGGCGCAACCGGTCGGTGGCCGTCACCGCCGAGACCCGCAGTTGGGCGGCCGCCTCCCGGTTCGCCTCGCTCATGTCGGCGGCCAGCTCCAGGGCCCCGGCCCGCAGCGCGATCAGCGCCAGCTCGTGGCCGAGCGAATCGTGCATGTCGGAGGCGATACGAGCGCGTTCATGGAGCTTGACGCGTTCGGCGGTGTACTGCTGCTCCCGCTCCAGTTGGCCGACCCGCTGCCGTCCCGCCTCGACCAGCTCCGCCTGCTGCCGCCGGAACCGCCCCGCCAACCAGGGCAGCACCGCGAACAGCCCCAGGGCCATCAGCGCGCCCACACCGTCCCAGACGTTCACCCCCAGCGCCACAATGCCGGGTATCGCGACCGCCCCCAGGACCAGCCAGTCCCGGCGTACCGGAAGATGCCTGCCGTGCAGGTAAGCGCCCACGGCCACCACCACGAACAGCAACTGCCGCCAGGCCGGGATGTAGTCGAGGTGCAGCCCGTTGACCAGGCTGATCCCCGCGACGACTGCCAGAATCGCCCCGTTTCTCACCTGCTAGACCCTATCGAGCGCATGGCCGTGCGGTCCGCGACCAGAGCGTGGGCCGTACTGCCCGCGACCCGGACGACCCGCAGCACCGCGTCGGCTTCCTGCCCGCAGCCGGACGAGCCGCATCACCGTCGTGGCCACGCCTGCCAGCGCCGCGAACGTCAGGGTGATCGTGATGGGCACGGCGAAGTAGGTGAGCTGGGCCCAGGTGACCGTCCGCCCGTTCGAGATGAACGAGATCAGGTCCGGATACGCCGCCAGTACCGCGACCGGCAGCAGCACCGGAACCATCCGCAACGCGATCCGCCACCCGGGACGCCCGGCCCGCCTGGCCGCCCAGCGTCCTGACCGCCGCACGCCCATGATGCCCAGCCCGGCCGCTGCCAGCCCGATAAGGCCGAGCACCAGCTCGGACGTCTGCCGCCCGCCACCGGGCAACTCGGGCGTCCGCCCCTCGGCCATCGCGAGGAGACCGGTGGCGACGGCGTACGTTTCGTCGGTGAGGGCCGCGCTGTTGGTCATGACCGCGAAGCCGTAGCCGGTCTCGGGGGAGATTGCTTCGACGGCGGTGTAGGTGAACAGGTTGCCGGAGTGCACGAGCAGCTTGGTGTCGCCGTCGAGGCTCCACCCCATGGCGTAGTCGCCGATCTTCGACGGGGTGTGCATGGTCCGCAGGCTCTGGGGTGTGACGAGCTGCTTGCCCTTGCCGTTCTGGGTGACCAGCCAGGCGCCCATGTCGGCGGCGGTGGTGATGACGCCACCGGAGCCGCTGCCGTCGAGGAATCCGGGCAGTTCGGGACGCGCCACCCAGGCCCCGAACACCGAGTTGTAGCCGTCCGACGGCCGGACCGCCTCCTGTCGCAGGGCGCTGTGGGTCATGCCGAGCGGCGCGAAGACGTGCTGCTTCAGGTAGTCGTCGAAGCTCTGGCCGCCGGCGACCTCGACCAGGCGGGCGGCCAGGTCGTAGTTGACGTTGCAGTACGCCCAGTGGGTGCCGGGGTCGGTGGCGAGCGTGCCGGTCTTGAGCCGGTCCACGTACTGGGCGAGGGAGGTGGTCTCCTCCAGGGCGTTGATGTCGAGGGTGGTGTCGGACAGGCCGGAGGTCTGGTCGAGCAGTTGACGTACGGTGATCGTCGTGGCGCGCGGGTCCGCCATGTGAAAGCCGGGCAGTTGCTGGGCGACCGGCTTGTCCAGTTGGATCTTGCCCGCGTCGACCAGCGTCAGCACGGCCATGGCGGTGAACGACTTGCTGAGAGAGGCGACCCGCATGGGGGTGTCGGCGGTGACGGGCTTGCCGTCGGAGCCCTGACCGTAACCGGCGGCGTGGATCACTTGGTCGTTGTGGGTGACCACGACGGATATACCCGGCAGGCCGGTGGCATCCATGACCTTGCCGAGGTAGGCGTCGATGGCGGCCGGGGTCAGTTCGGCGGTCGACGCTCCCCGGCCGATCGAGGTGGCGGCCTGCACGGTTGAGGCGGCGGCAGGTGCGGACAGCGCGGCGATCAGCGCCGTCGCCGCGGCGAGGGTGCCGATGAGCTTGGGTTTCATGGTGACGACGGTAGAAATCAACGGGCGGGAAAAGATCCGCCGACCGTCCAGGACTACCCCTGACGAAAGTCTGACGTCAGTCCGGAAGCGTCAGTCCGGAAAGCGGAGGAACGTCGGTGGTACCCCGTCCACCAGCCACACCCCGTTGGCGCTGACGCGGAACTCGTGTCCGGCCTCGTGCATCGCCCCGGCGTCCACCGACAGGACCACCGGCTTGCCCCGCCGAGCTCCCACCCGCGTGGCCGTCTCGCGGTCGGGCGACAGGTGGACGTGGTGGCGGTTCATCGGCCGTAGGCCCTCAGCTCGGATCGCGGGCAGGCTCCGCGCCACCGTGCCGTGGTAGAGGTACGCGGGCGGCGCCGCCACCGGCAGGTCCAGGTCTATCTCGATGGAATGGCCCTGGTTCGCCCGGATCCTGCCGTTCTCCAGGGCGTACCGCTGCTTGTCGTTGCCTGCCACGACCCGCTGCAGGTCAGCCGGGTCGATCGGGAACCCGTGGGAGGCGGCGGCGCGCAGGAAGACGTCGACCTCCACCCAGCCGCGCTCGTCCAGCTCGATCCCGATCCGCTCGGGCTCGTGGCGTAGGTGCTTGGCCAGGTATTTCGAGATCCGCACCAGCCTCCGGTCGTCCATCATCTCCCGAGCATGTCCCAGCGACCCGATCTCCGGCAACCCTATTGCAGCCATTTTGTGTACTACGTAAGCTTACAACGTACTCAAAATCCATCGGGAGGTAAGCACCATGACCACCATCGCGATCATCGTCCCGTTCGTCTGGCTCGGCTGGCTCGTCGTGACCGAGTGGGTGCCGATGTTCCCGCTGAACGACCTCCGGCCCGGGAACGTCGGCCAGCGCCTGCTCGCGGCCTGCGTCAACTACCCGTTCCCGTTACTGATCGCGGCCGGGGTCGCACTGCACCAGACCTGGTCGCTGATCGCCGCCACCGCGCTCTGCGTGCTCATAGTCGGCGGACACGTGGTGAGCTGGTGGCTTCCCTACTTCGGCGGCGGTACGGCCGCGCAGCGGGAGACCTACCGGCGCGAGTACAGCCGGACGCTCAAGATCCTGCCGGCCGCGGGGCATGATGTGGTGATCGACGTTCAGCACCTGGTGGTGGGCGCTCTGTCCGTGCTCATGCTGGCCACCACGCTGATCGTTACCCTGGATGGATGAACGAGCCCGGAGCCCGGCGCGGCAGGGGACGCCCGGCCGTCCTGACCCGCGAACGGATCGTGGCCGCGGCCATCGACGTACTGGACGCCGAAGGGCTGGACGCGCTCACCATGCGCCGCCTCGGCACCCAGCTCGGGGTCTCGGCCATGTCCCTGTATCGCCACCTGCCGAACCGGGACGCGGTGCTCGCCGCGGTGGTCGATCACCTGTTCGCCGAAGCCGTGATCGACCTCGAAGCGGACACGCCGTGGCCCGAGGCGCTCGGCCGGTTCGCGGGGGCCTACCGGCGGATGCTGCTCGGCCATCCGCAAGCCGTACCACTGCTGGCGACCCATCCGGTGGACATCGATCTGGGGCTGGAACTGCTGGCCGGGCTGTTGGACCGGTTCGGGGCGGCGGGGATTCCGCGTCAGGACGCGCTCACCGCCATCCAGTCGATCGCCGTCTACGTCCTGGGCCACGCCCTGGCCCAGGTCGGCACCCCACCGGGCACCGATCCCCCAAGACTGAACGGCATGGCGGCGGTGGCGTTTTACGATCAGTGGTTCGAGGCGGGGCTGCGGGCCATGGTTTCGGGGTTCGAGGGGCAGCTCGGCCAAGAACACTGACCACGGGATCGGCGGGGCAGGCCATCCGCCGGCAGCCCCATACGGACACACGACGGAGCCGACCAAAGAGCGGGCGAATAAATCAGTTGCGATCGGCGGTGGACGACGCATAGGGTCGATGACATGCGCCTTTACCTGTAATTCGGCATCCCGTCCGGCGGTGCGCACACCCGCCGATCTCATCCAGACGCGGCAGCTGAGCTTGTCGACCGGCCCCGGGCCGCGTCGTGAGTTTCGTAAAGGAGCTTCCTCATGCGAGTTCGTTCAGGCAAGAAGAAAAACGGTAAGAACCTCCCGGGACAGGAGACCCCGCCGGTTCCCCGGCAGATGCCGAGGATGCCGCAGCGGCCCATCGCGCCGCCCAGGCGGATCCCGTCCAAGGGACGCTAGTCCACTACCCGGGATGGTAGTACGTGCGGCGCGCGACCCGACGCCATGGGCACGCCGCACTCCCCGCGGTGCCCCGGCCCCTCGTTCGAGGAGCCGGGGCACCGTCGCGTCAGGACCAGGTAGCGGGCTGCCGGGTCAGAGGCGCTCGATGATGGTGACGTTGGCCTGGCCGCCGCCCTCGCACATGGTCTGGAGGCCGTACCTGCCGCCCGTGCGCTCCAGCTCGTGCAGCAGCTTGGTCATCAGGATCGCGCCCGTCCCGCCCAGCGGGTGACCCAGGGCGATGGCGCCGCCGTTGGGGTTGACGGTGGCCGGGTCGGCGCCGAGTTCCTTCATCCACGCCAGTGGCACCGGCGCGAACGCCTCGTTGATCTCGGTGACGGCGATGTCGTCGATCGACATCCCCGCCTTCCGCAGCGCCTGCCGCGTCGCCGGGATCGGCGCCGTCAGCATGAACACCGGGTCGTCACCCATGAGCGCGAGCTGGTGGATGCGGGCGCGCGGGGTCAGCCCGTGGTCCTTCACGGCCTGCGCCGAGGCGATCAGCACCGCGCCCGAGCCGTCGGAGATCTGCGACGCCGTGGCGGCGGTGATCTGGCCGTCTTCCTTGAGCGTCTTCAGCCCGGCCATCTTCTCGAGCGTCGTGTCCGCCCGCGGACCCTCGTCGTCGGAGACGTCGTTGATGGGGGCGATCTGGTCCTTGAAGTAGCCGTTCGCGATGGCCTTGGCGGCCCGCTGGTGGGATTCGAAGGCGTACCGTTCCAGCTCGTCGCGCTTGAGGCCCCACTTCTCGCACATCAGCTCCGCGCCGCGGAACTGCGAGATCTCCTGCTTGCCGTACCGTTCGACCCACATGTCGCCGAACGGGAACGGCATGCCCTTCTCCAGCGCGGCCGTGATCGACGAGCCCATGGGCACGATGCTCATCGACTCGACCCCGGCCGCCACGACCAGGTCCTGGGTACCGGACATGACGCCCTGCGCCGCGAAGTGGATCGACTGCTGCGAGGAGCCGCACTGCCGGTCGATGGTGACACCGGCCGTGGTCTCCGGCAGTCCCGCCGAGAGCCAGGCATTGCGCGCGATGTCCATGCTCTGGGGGCCGAACTGCATGACGCACCCCATGATGACGTCCTCCACCGCGGTGGGGTCGACGCCGGTGCGGTCGATCAGCGCCTTCAGCGTATGAGCGGCCAGGTCAGTGGGGTGGACGGTGGAAAGGCCGCCCTTCTTCTTGCCGACCGGGGTACGGACCGCCCCGACGATGTACGCCTCTGCCACAGTGCCCTCCTGAAACCGAGCATTGTTCGGTTATTAGGGAGAGACTACAACAGAACGATGCTCTGCGCCCCGTCACCCCGGGGGCAGAAGGTCCTCCACCGCGTCGATCCGGAACCGCCAGCGGTCCACGATCAGCCCGTTCAGCTCGTCCGACAGGCGCAGGGCGAGCGCGCCGACCTTCTCGGGGTCGTCGCCGCGCAGCTCGATCGCGGTCAGCTCGGTGGCGAAGGGCAGCAGCTCCTGTACGGCGGGCGGGCGGCCCTTCTCCGGGACCACGAGGATCCGTATGTCGCCGACCGTGTAGAGGAAATCGTCCTGGGTGGCGTCACCGCTGGCAGCGGCTACCTCGGCAACCGCTTCGGCCTCGGCTTCTGCGTCGGCATCCGCGTCACCATCGGTGTCCGCTGTCGTGGCGTCGGCCTCAGACTCGGACTCGGCTTCGCTGTCGACGTCCGCAGCACTGTCGGCGTCCGCAGTCGCGGCGTCGGGCTTGGTGTCGCCGCCCAAACCCGCATCCGCATCCGCATCCGCGGTCGCGACGTCGGTGATCGCAGCGTCCTCGGTCGGGGTGTCCTCGGTCGCAGCCTCCGTGGCGCTGTCGCCGGCGGCATCGTCGCTGTCGCCTATTTCGGCTTTGTGGCCGCCGTCGATGCGGCTCAGCACCGCCCGCAGTTCGTCCGCAGTCGGCCGTACCGGAAGGATCACCGCCGGACCGCCGCGGTCGTCGTCGGCGGGATCGGTCACCTCTCCCCTGCACACGGCCAGTCCGCCAAGGCGGAAGGCGATCCCCTCGGCCAGGTAACGGTCGAAGTAGTCGAACGGCAGGGGTCCCTCCGCCACCACCCGGCAGGCCCACACCTGTTCCAGCTCGCCGCCCACCAACTCGGGCTCGGCCTCGACCGGGGCGTGCACGCGAACGTCCACCGCCACGATGTCGCCGCCGTCCTCGCGGGCCTCCGGGTCGGCCAGCCGTACCACTCGCAAAAGATCTGCCTGGCTCGGTTTGGCGGGCAGGGCCGCCGTCGGGCCAGTACGCAGTCTCCGCTTAGCCATCCAGCCCATGCGCGCGCCTCCGCGTTCAGCCTCGATAAGAGCTTGTCATCGTCGCATAGACGATGATGTTGTCGGTGTAGTGACCGATGCTGCGGTTGTACGTGCCACCGCAGGTGATGAGGTGCAGCTGGGCGTTGTCCCGGTTGCCGTAGACCCGCTCGGTGGGGAACGTCTTCTTGCTCGCCTGCTCCACGCCGCCGACGGTGAACACGGCGGTCGTGTGGTCCTGCCGCTTGACCTCGATGGTGTCGCCGTTGCGGATCTCGTACAGGCGGCTGAAGACGGCACTGCGCGTGCGGGTGTCCTTGTGCCCGAGCATCACCGCCGGACCGGCTTCGCCGGGGGTGGACATGTTGCGGTACCAGCCGACCAGGTTGGGGTTGTCGCCCGCCGGCACCTGGATGGTCCCGTCCTTGGCGAGCCCGACGGACTCGACCGGCGCGTTGATCCCCAGCCGCTTGATCACGATCCGCTGCGGGGTGGACGGCAGCATCGCGGGCGCCGGGGTCGGCAGCGGCAACGGCGGCGGCACCGTGGGGGCCGCCTTGAACAGGGCCTGCGCCGGCTGTCCCGTGGCCTTGCCGTCGGGCTGAACGGTGACGGGCAGCGTGTCACGCTGACTGGCCAGGCCGTACTCCTCGGGCGCACGGAGCACGATCAGCAGCCCGGCCACCACGGTCACCACCCCGGCCACGGCGGCCAGGATCAGCACCGACCTGAGGATCGTGCTTCCCCTGTCCTGGGGCGGCTCACCCCCGTAGGGGTACTGTCCAGCCACGCCGGTCAGCCCTTGGTGATGGTACGGCGACGCAGCACAAGTCCTCCAACGCCGGCGGCGAGGATCAGTAGGGATCCGGTCAGCACGACCATCCTGCCGTCGGGACCCATGTCACCGCCACCACCTGTGTCGGCTCCGGCCTTGGGGGTCTTGGAGCTCTTGGTGGTGGTCTTCGTCGCCGTGGGCGTCTTGGTGACGGTGATGGTGTGCGTCTTGGTGGGCTTGGGGGACGAGCTGGTGGGGGTGGTCGTTGGGGTGGTGCTGGGGGTGGAGCTGCTGGTCGGGGTGCCGGTGGGGGTGCCGGTCGCGACGACCAGGTTCGCGGAGGGCCCACCACCCGCGGTCTGGGGGGCACAGTTGTACCACGCAGCGTTGTTGACCTTGACCGCGAACGCGTCCCCCTTGATGGCGACGGTTCCCGCCACAGTGGGAGTCACCACGATCGCCATGGTGGGAATCGGCATGGGCGCACCTGAAGCGATCGTGGTCGTCACGGTCGTCGCCCCGGTGGCCAGGACTTGGCCCGAAGGGATGGGGCTTCCGGTTGGCGTGATGGTCGCCTCTGCGGCGAAGGTGGCTGTAGGCGTGATCGCCGTGGGCGCCGCGAGCGGCGATGTGGCGGGCTGCACGACGCGCCAGCTAACTGTGGCGGCGACGTGTGGGACCGCCAGTGTTGGAGTCGCCATCTCCATGCTGAACGGCACGGTGATCGTCGGTGCACTCGTAGGCGCTACTTGAGCGACCGGAGTGCAGACATACCGATTCTCAACCGGCGTTGCCATAGCGGCCATCGCCGGAACGACCCAGAAAATACCTGCACCCGCTACGGCCAGGCCAGATGCCTTGAGGGCGAGGCGGTGCCTCGCCTTGGACGTCAGCACTGTCCTTCTCCGTTCAGCGCAGTATCAACAGGCGTATCAGAATCCCAGCCGTTGGTCACGGTTAGGTAGAGATGATACGAACTGTCCCTGTGAAGTTCCCGTAAACCCTACAAGCAAGCACTTGCCCGCCTCACCCCTTCTTCTTGGACAGGGTGGCGTACACGATGATGTTGTCCGTGTAGCTGTGGGCCGTCTTGTTGAAGACGCCCCCGCAAGTGATCAGCCTGAGCTGCGCGTTCTTCGTGTTCCCGTACACGCGAGCGGTCGGGAACGAGGACTTGCTGACCTGCTCGACCCCACTGACAGTGAACCGCGTCACCTTCTTGTCCGACCGGTACACGTAGATCTGGTCCCCCTTGGCCACCTCGGAGAGCCGGTAGAACACCGCCGCGCCCTTCGTGGTGCTCACGTGGCCGTTGATCACCGCGGGCCCCAGCTCGCCCGGGACCGGCGAGAACTTGTACCAGCCCGTCAGGCTCGGCTTCGACAGCGGCGGGGTGGTGAGGTTGCCCTTGATGTCGACGGTGACCGAGCCGATCGTGGCATTGACCTTGATCTTCGGAATCTTGATGCGGACCGGCGCCGCCTTCGTGGCCTTGGTCTTGGCCGGCGGGATCGGTGCGACGACCGGGGCGGCGGCCAGCGGCGGCGGGGCGTCGAGGCGTGCCGGGGTGAGCGGCACGTTCTTGCCGCCCGGGCCCACAGTCGGCGGCAGGACGAAGGCGCCCGCCGCGTTCTGGATCTGAACCGTGCTCGGCTGGGCCTGCGGCCCGGGACCCGAACCGTCGTCCACGGTCGGCGCCAGCGACAGCAGGCCGACCATGATGGCGCCCACCCCGCCCAGCGACCCGGCGATCAGCAGCCCGGGAAGTGCCCTGTTCAGCAGCGGCTTCTGCTCGGTCATGACTCAACTCCTCCGGTGTGCCCGGCCTTGCGCCGCCGTAGCACCAGCCCTCCTGTGACGCTCCCCATCAGCAGCAGGGAGCCGCCCGCGATCAGCCCGTACGACCCGCGTCCCGGCTCCGGCGCCACACCGGAGTCCACTCCGCCCTTGGGCGTCTTGGCCACCTGCGCCTTGACGTACTTGGTCTTGGTCGTGGTCGGCTTGGGGGTCGCCGCACCGCTGCTCACGCTGCCCGGCACCACGCTCACCAGGTTGCGGTCGATGCCCGGGTTCACGTTCGGATAGGAGACCGTCGGGGTGCTCGACGGGGTGACCGAGCCGCTCGGCGTGGGGGTCGGGGTGGGCGTGGGCGTCGGCGTGGGCGTGGGCGTCGGGGTCGGGGTCGGCGAGTTGGGGGTGGCGCCGGGCACCGTCACCTCGATGGCGCCGGGGTCGCCCTGCAGCGTGCACGTGGCCTGGTTGTGGGTCGGCGGCTCGTCCAGGTTGCCGGTGGTCACCTTGAAGGCGTCCACGTACGCGGTCTTGGCCTCGGTGTTGACGACCTCGATCGTGTGGGGTCCGTAGTCGAGCACCGGCGACTCCCAGAGGACCTCCTGGGCCCGGGTGCCGGTCATCGGGGTGCCGTCGCGGTCCTTGCCCGGCTCGACCAGCCCGTCGGTCACGGTGTCGCCGTCGAGGAGCACTCGCACCTCGCTGAGGTCCCGCTCGCGCCTGCTGATGTAGGCGACCTGGGTGCCGGTGAAGCTCAGCTTGGCGACCCCGTCCTTCGTGTTGGTCGTGTGCAGGTCGTAGAGGTGGTCGCCGAACTCTTCCTCGGTGTGGATCCGGCTCCAGTCCGGGGTGTACGAGATGACGCTCTTGTGGTTGTTGACCATCACCTCCCCCTCAGCGGGCTTGAACCGGACGACCAGCGCGGCCGGCTTGACCCGGACGGTACCTGAGCGCTGCACGGAGCCGGCGTCGGACAGGCCGTCGGGGAGCACGAGCTGGTCGCCGGGCACGAGGTCCGCCTGGTCCTTGCTGCCCTTCGGCCGGAGCTGGCCGGTCCAGGCGCCGGTGATGTCGACCACGCCTTCGAGGTTGAGCGTGGAACCCGCCGGGAAGAACCCGGGCGATCCGAACCGGCGAGTGCTCTGATACTTGAGCGCCCAGCCGACATTCAGCAAACCGCCCTCGGTCAGCCTGGGCGTGATCGTGGCCTCCAGCTGCACGCCCGAACCGGCGACACCACCCGTGCAGAGATACTTCGCGACGAGCGATGACTCCGCCTCGCCTGGAGTGGATGTCACCACGAACGCGGCTGATGCCGCCATGCCGACCGATGCGGCGATCAACGCCTTCCGCAACCGACTCACGGCACACTCCGATCAACACTAAGCCGAAGGTCGATCTTAGGGTCGATATCCGCCGAACACCGTAACTATCGGCACTTGTGATGAACCCGTGTCCGCCTCTAGAAAACCCGCAACAGAATCGTATTCTGTTCTGCACACCCACCCAGCTTGGAGGCGACTGATGCGGCGAGACCTCTTCGACGAAGAGCACCTGCTTTTCCAGGAGACCGTGCGCGAGTTCATGGCCCGTGAAGTGACACCCCACCACGGCCAGTGGGAGAAGGACGGCGTCGTCCCGCGTGAGGTGTGGAAGAAGGCCGGGGAGATCGGCATGTTCGGGTTCTCCGTCCCGGAGGAGTACGGAGGCGCCGGTGTCACCGACTTCCGGTTCAACGCGGTCATCGTCGAGGAGATCATCCGGCACGGCGCGTCAGGGCTCGGATTCGGCCTGCACAACGACATCATGGCGCCGTACCTCGTCGACCTGACCGACGAGGAGCAGAAGCGGCGGTGGCTGCCCGGGTTCGTCAGCGGCGAGCTCATCACGGCGATCGCGATGACCGAGCCGGGCGCCGGGAGCGACCTGCAGGGGATCAGGACGACCGCGGTCCGCGAAGGCGATCACTACCTGGTCAACGGGCAGAAGACGTTCATCACGAACGGGATCAACGCCGACCTCGTCGTGGTGGTCGCCAAGACCGATCCCGGGGCGGGCGCGCGCGGCACCACGCTGCTGGTCGTCGAGCGGGGCATGGAGGGGTTCGGGCGCGGCCGCAACCTCGACAAGATCGGGATGAAGGCACAGGACACGGCCGAGCTGTTCTTCGAGAACGTCCGCGTCCCCGTGGCCAACCGGCTCGGCGCCGAAGAGGGCCAGGGCTTCTTCCAGCTCATGAACAACCTGCCCCAGGAGCGCCTGTCCATCGCGGTGGCGGCCGTCGCGGCGGCGGAGGTCGTGCTGGAGCAGACCATCGAGTACTGCAAGTCCCGCCAGGCCTTCGGGCGGACCATCGGGTCCTTCCAGAACACCCGGTTCGTCCTGGCGGAGCTGGCCACCGAGACGGAGATCGCCCGTCACTACGTGGACAAGTGCATCCTGGCGCTCAACGCCAAGGAGCTGACCGTGGTCGACGCCGCCAAGGCCAAGTGGTGGACCACCGAGCTCCAGAACAAGGTCATTGACCGCTGCCTCCAACTGCACGGCGGCTACGGCTACATGATGGAGTACCCGGTCGCCAAGGCGTGGATCGACAGCCGCGTCCAGACCATCTACGGGGGCACCACGGAGATCATGAAGGAGATCATCGGACGGTCCTTCGGGTTCTAGAATCCGGACGCATGACGCGTCCTCGGGTAAAACCGGAGCATCCTCGTCACGACGCTGCTGGACTCCGGCCACGTCGAGGACGCGTCGGCCGCGCAGCCGCCAGAGCTGTTTCGGATCATCTGATCGGGCTGTTTTCATGCCGGGATTGCCGAGCGATGAGGTGGGCGGCGCCGGAAATTGTCGGTGACGGTGTGTAGCGTCGTGTGCGCGTGATGTTGTGCTGGGTTTCGGGTGCCGGTGAGGGGCGGGTGCGGATGGCGGCGTTGGTGGCGACCGCGACCTGTACCGGGCATTGGGCGGTGCTGGAGGCGAGTGGGGAGGTGGTGGCCGGGCCGGTGCTGGCCGAGCGGGTGGCCTGGCTGACCGCGCTGACCCGGAGGATGACCGGCAGGATCGTCGCCGAGCGGTGGAATGCACGGGATCTGGACGTTTTGGCCGTCGGCACCAAGACGTTCAGCTGTGTGCCCGACCGGCGCACGGTGCCCGCCCCCGCACCCGGCACGCCCGGGACGGGAAAGCGTCCGGCGGGCCAGGCACCCCAGACATCCCACCCACCGGCGGGACGTACAGGGCCTGTACGCGATCCTCACCACCGGACCGGCTTCCACCGTGTCGCCGCCACCCCCGTACTCCCCCTGGGAACGTACGCAGGCGGCCCACCACGCGCCACGCCCGCCCGGATTGTCGGAAATCCTCCGGTAAACACCGAGAATCGCAGACGCTGCTGCGTGCGTCCCGAAGAGATCGCGCCGGAGGACAGCCGAGAGACCGAGCCGAAGAAGAAGATCACGGTTCGCCGGCTGGCGAAGATGGAGACCAAGGGTTGGCCAGCCAGCCACGGCAACTCCAACTGACACCGCGCGGGAAGGGCTCCGACACCGCATACTGGTCAGCATGGACGGCGGCCTGATCCTGCTGGTTTTCCTGGCGTTGCTGTTCGCCTGGGGCCTCAACCGCGTGCGCCGGGCGCTGCGCCTGGGGCCGGTGGGCTATGTCGGGGTGATGATCGTCTTCGTCATCGTCATGCTGCTCGTCTATGGCCAGACGTTCCGCTAGCCGGGGAGCGCCTCGACGAAGCGGGTGAGGAGCCGCGCGAACTCCGCGCGTTCCGCGTCCGACCATCCCGTCATGGCCCCGGCGAACGCCGTCTGCCTGCCGCGATGAGCCTGCTCCAGCGCTGACCGGCCCTCGTCGGTCAGCACGAGCAGCGCCCTGCGCCCGTCGGCCTGGTCCGCCTCGCGCCTGACCAGGCCGGCCGCGACGGCCGCCGCCACCAGCCTGCTCGCCCTCGGCTGGTCGACCGAGAGCGCGTCGGCGACGGTGGAGACGGTGACGGGCGGGCCCGCGGACTCGATCACGTCGAGCACCTCGAACTCCGGCCCCGGCGCGCCCTGCAGCCGCGCCAGCGCGCGCCTGCTCTGCCTGCGCCTGATCGCGACCATGGCGCGCTCGACTGCCGCAATATCATTGTCAAAGTACATATAGTTGCTACTATACATCCATGAATCGAAGAGTCGGATACCTGCTCAAGCACGTCCACACGCTCCTTGAGGAGACGATGGGCCGTGCGCTACACGACCATAAGCTCTCGCGCCGCGAATGGCAGGCGCTCAACGCCGTATCCGAGGGCGACGACCCGTACGAGGCGCTGGATGCCTTCGACGGCACCGGCGACGCGGTGCGCGAGCTGACGGTCAGGGGATGGATCAACGGCACCACCCTCACCGAAGAAGGTAAGGCAGTCCACGCGGCGGTCATCGGCCGCGTGGAGGACTACCGGCGGCTGGCCACCCAGGGCGTCAGCACGGAGGACTTCCAGACCACCCTCACCGTGCTCAACCAGATGGCCGCCAACCTCGAAGCCGCCTAACCGCCGCTGCCTTCCAGCAGCACCCGGGCCACCAGCCCCGGATCGTCGCTCATCGGCACGTGACCGCAGCCCTTGAGCAGTTTGACCCGCTGCCCCGACCACCTGGCGGCGCGCACGGCCTGACGGCGCAGCAGCAGCCGGTCGTGCTCGCCCCAGGCGATCGTGATGGGCGACTTGGGCGGCGCGGGCGGCATCACGCCGGAGAACGCCTCCAGCGTCTCGTCGAAGCCGGACGAAGCGGCCAGAGCCTGGGTGGCGGCGATCAGGGCCGTCGGCGACATCCGGGATGGATGGGCCACCAGGAGCCCGGCCGACAGGGCCCGGCCCATCGGGTTCTCGGCGAGCCAGACGGCCTGCTCCGGCGGCAGCGACCTGGCCGTGGCCCGCAGCGCGCGCAGCACCGCCTGGCAGTACAGCAGCTCGGAGCGCGACCAGAAACCCGCGGGCGACAGCGCGGTGGCCGTCGTGACCACGCCGCGCGAGGCCAGCTCCAGCGCGACGTAACCGCCGAGCGAGTTGCCCGCGACGTGCGGATCGCGCACGCCGAGCAGCGCGCAGAACGACTCGACCGCGTCGGCGAGCGACTCCGCGGTGTAGGGAATGGCATCGGGCAGACCGGGCGAGACGCCGAAACCGGGCAGGTCGATGGCGATGACGGTACGCGAGGCGGCGAGGCGGTCCATGACCGGCAGCCACGCCTGCCAGTGGTGGCCGATGCCATGGATGAGGATCAGCGGCGCGCCGGTGCCGCGACGCTCATAGGCCAGCTCCATGGCCTCGAGTCAACCACTCAGCGGCTACGTGTGGGAATCTCGAACCAGACGGCTTTGCCTTCCCTGGTGGGTCGCGACCCCCAGCGCCTGGCGAGCTGGTCCACCAGGTAAAGGCCGCGTCCGCCTTCGTCGTTCTCCCCCGCGCTCCGGATCCGCGGCAGGCGCAGGTCCTGGTCGAACACCTCGACCCAGACCGACTCCTCGCCCCGGCGCAGCCGCAGCGTGAACTCCTTGTCGCCCACCACTTCGTCCTCGAAGCCGGGCACGTCCCAGGACTCCTCGAACGGCAGCGGCGGCCCCTCGACGACCAGCTCCCTGCGTGGCACGCCCGCGTGGGCCGCGTGGAGAACCACGTTGGTGACGACCTCGGAGACGAGCAGGCAGGCCAGCTCGGCGCGCTCCTCGGGGACGTTCCAGCCGCCGAACGCCTCGGAGGCCATCCGGCGCGCCTCGCCGACCATGATCGGCTGTGCCGGGAACGTGCGTTCCTCGACGTCGAGGTCCGACTGGCTCGACCGGACCACCAGGATCGCCATGTCGTCGTCGATCTCGCCGGGCACCGCGACGGTCGCGGCGTCGGCCACCCGCTCCACCTCGGCGTCGGCCATCTTCGCCAGCTTCTCGCAGAGCACGCCCAGCGTCTCGGCGTCGGTCGGCATCCGGCCGTCGCGGCCGGGGCGGCGGTCGACCAGGCCGTCGGTGTAGAGGAGCAGCGCCGCGCCGGGCGGCAGCGTGCGGGTCTCCTCCTTGTAGACGAGGTCGGCGTGCAGGCCCTTGGCGCGTACGCCCAGCGGCTGGCCGACCTCCTCGATGTCGAGCTCGACGCACTGGCCGTCGACCAGCAGCAGCGGCGGCGCGTGGCCGGCGTTGGCGAACGAGAGCTGCCGCGACCAGGCGTCGTAGACGAGGTATTGGCAGGTCACGATCGGCGGGACGCTGATGTCGGCGCCGCTGTCGTCCTTTTCGGGATCGGCGATGATGCGGGTCCACTCGTCGAGCCTGGCCAGGATGTCGGCCGGTGACTTGTCGTCCTGAGCGAAGGCCCGCAGCGCCGCCCTGAGCTGGCCCATGATGGCCGCGGCCTTGGCGCCCCGGCCCTCCACGTCGCCGATGACGATGCCGACGCGACCGGCCGACAGCGGGATCACGTCGTACCAGTCGCCGCCGACCTGGGTCTGGATGCCCTGGCCGTGGGAGGCGAGCGGCGCCGCCGGGTAGTAGCGCACCGCGATCTGCAGGCCGTCGAGCTGGGGCAGCGCCCGCGGCAGCAGGTGCTTCTGGAACGACTCGGCCGTGTGCCGCTCCTCCTCGAACAGCAGCGCGTTGTCGATCGCGAGCGCGACCCGGGTGGCGATGGCGCCGACGAAGTCGCGGTCGAACGCGTCGTAGTGGGGGCTGCGGCGGTCGGTGAGGTTGGACAGGCCGAGGTACATCAGGCCGAGCGTCTCGCCGCGCACGCACAGAGGGGCGACGATGGCGGAGGTCATGCCGACCTCGCCGCACAGCTTGGCGCTGCCCTCGCTCGGCGAGGGGAAGCTGCTGGTGGCGAAGTCCTCGACGAGGATGGTCTCCTGGCGGCGCAGCGCGGTGTCGGCGTAGTGGCTGGCCGGGTAGCGGATCTCCGCGCCGATCGGCTTCCAGGTGCCGGGCGGCGGGCTCCATCCCTGGACGTGCTGCGAGACCCGGCGGACCAGCCGGTCGCCCTCCATCAACTCGATGAAGCAGTGGTCGGCGAACTGCGGGACGAGCATCTCGGCCACCCGCTTGAGCGTCTCCTCGACGTACAGCGAGCCGGCCAGCCGCTCGCCGATGCGCTCCAGCAGGCCGAAGCGGTCCTTCTCCCGTTCGTTGCTGCGCAGCGCCTCGCGGGCGGTGACGACGATGCCGGTCACCGACCCGGAGGGATGGCGCAGCGGCACGGCCTGGGCGCGCACATAGACGATCGTGCCGTCACCCCGCCGCACGTCAAAGGTGCCCTCCCACACGCCGCCCTTAAGTACGTGCTTGGCCAGCTCGATGGCGAGCGGGTGGTCCTTCTCCATGATGCCGAGCGACAGCATCGAGGTGTCACGTGACGACTTCGAGGGGCGCCCGAAGAGCTTCTCGGCGAACGGATTCCAATAGAGGAGATTGCTGAAACGGTCGGTCACGACGACCGCCATCTCCGCATGATCAAGTACGGATTCGGCCGCCAGTTGATCAGTCTCGTCCTGCGACAGATCCCCCCAACGCTTCATCCGGAGACCACTCCTAGGGAGGGCATGTGCGCAAAGCGAACCACGGGCACTCCTGCAACAGTGTTGACCAGCGGGGAGTGGAGGGCCTCCCAATAGGGATTCAACCAAGGAGTAGCGGGCGAGTCAGCGTCTGGAGACGAAAACATGCGCGGCAACGTCACGCGGAAGCTCCGCGAGAGTGTCGTTCGCGTCACCGTCACCTGTCACCCGCACACCGTCGTCGCTCGCCGCGAGCGTCACCTCGCGTCCGGGTTGTATCCCAACTTGCTTGAGTTTAAGCATCACAGCAGGATCGCTTTGCACTTGTTCGCTAATTCGCCGCACGACTACGGGTATATCTCTGGGTCCGGCGAGGTCGGACATGGATGTCAAGAGGTCTGGGCCGCCTTCTATGGGCTCTCTGGCCCCGAGCTCGCCCAGACCCGGGATCGGATTGCCGTGCGGGCAGACCGTCGGGTTGTCGAGCAGCGTCACCAGGCGGGTCTCCACGGACTCGGACATCACATGCTCCCAGCGGCACGCCTCGATGTGCACCTCTTCCCAGGGCAAGCCGATGACCTGGGTCAACAGGCACTCCGCGAGGCGGTGCTTGCGCATGACGCGCGTGGCCAGGGTGCGGCCGAGCTCGGTCATCGACAGGTGGCGATCACCCTCGACGCGGACCAGGCCGTCGCGCTCCATCCGGGCCACTGTCTGGCTCACGGTGGGACCACTCTGCTGGAGCCGCTCCGCGATGCGCGCGCGCAGCGGGACGATGCCCTCCTCCTCGAGCTCGAAAATCGTGCGGAGGTACATCTCCGTGGTGTCGATCAGGCCGTGTGCGGTCAAGGCTCCTCCCATCTGAATGCTACGCCGGTCAGGGCAGGGACTGGACCCGTCCGCTACGGGCACAGAAGTCACTCGGAACCCTATGGGGAGAACGACCGGCGAGGGTGAAGGACGACAACACCGGAGCGACCCAGTTCCTTCCCGACCGGCTCGACCGCCGGGGCGAGGCCCGTCCGCGGGTACGGCTAACCGGCCCGGTAGTTCCGGAAGCTGGGCACCGACAGGCCGACGACCAGGACCGCGATGGCGCACGCCAGGCCGCCGCCCACCCACGCCCAGGTCATCCCGAACCACACGGCGGTGAGGCCGGCCCGCAGATCGCCCAGGCGCGGGCCGCCCGCCACGACCACCATGAACGCCCCCTGCATCCGCCCGCGCATCTCGTCGGGAGCGTGCAACTGCAGGATGGACTGCCGCCAGACCGACGAGACCATGTCGGCCACCCCGCCGACGGCCATCAGAACGACCATCAGCCACAGCTGCTGGGCTAACCCGGCCGCGGCCACGCTGAGGCCCCAGAGGGCGATCGTGACCGTCAGAGCCACCCCCTGGCGGCGTACGCGGCCCAGCCAGCCGGAGCCGAGCGCGCCGAGCACCGCGCCGATGGCCATGCCGGCCGACAGCCAGCCGAGCGCGATCGGCGAGCCGTCGAAGCGCTCGGCCACGGCCTGCGGGATCAGTGCCCTTGGCAGGGCGAACACCATCGCGATGATGTCCACGACGAACGACATCAGCAGGACCGGCCCGGTCGCGATGTAGCGCAGCCCGTCGATCACCGACCGCCAGCCGGGCCGCTGGATCTCCCCCATGGGAAGCAGTTCGGGCAGCCGGATGGAGGCGTACAGGCTGGCCGTGAAGAGGACGGCGTCGACCCCGTACGCCAGCGGGTAGCCCTGCCAGGCCAGCAGCACGCCCGCGATCATCGGCCCGACGATCGCGCCGAACCCGTAGACCAGCGAGTTCAGCGCGTTGGCGGCGGGCACCAGCTCGGCGGGCAGGATCCTGGGGATGATCGCGCCGCGGGCGGGCGAGGTCATGGCGAACCCGGTGGCGCTCACCGCCGAGGCGAGCAGCAGCAGGTAGACGTTGCCCAGCCCCAGGAGGGCCTGCGCCAGGATGAAGAGCGTCGCGCCCCAGGAGATGAGCGAGCTGGTGATCAGCAGCCGGCGCCGGTCGACCGCGTCGGCGAACGCCCCGCCCCACAGCCCGAACACCAGGAGCGGGATCAGGTTGGCCAGACCCAGCAGGCCGACCCAGAAGGAGGACTGGGTGAGGTCCCAGACCTGCTTGCTGACCGCGACGACGGTCACTCCGATGCCGATGTTGGCGATGGCCTGACCGGACCAGAGCCGGCGGTAGGTGGGAACGGCCAGCGGCCGTATGTCTATGAGATGACGCTTGACCAGCTCCCCGATTGCCACTTAAGGCACATTAAGGGGCAAGTCTCTCCAGGGCCCACCCAGGGCGGGTTCGCCGGTAGCGGAGCCTGTCATGCATCCTGTCAAGCTGCCCCTGCCAGAACTCCACCTCCAGCGGGCTGACCCGGTATCCGCCCCAGAAGTCGGGCACGGGCGGATCCTCCGGCCATCGGGCGGCGAGCTCCTCGTATCGGGCGTCCAACTCCTCCCTGGACCGCACGACCGCGGACTGGCGTGACGCCCAGGCCCCGATCCGCGAGCCGTACGGCCTGGAGTTGAAGTAGTCGGCCGACTCCTCGTTCGACAGCCGCACGACCGTGCCCTCGACGCGTACCTGGCGGCGGATCGGGTGCCAGGGGAACAGCAGCGACGCGCGGGCGTTCTCGGCCAGGTCGCGGCCCTTGCGCGACTCGTAGTTGGTGTAGAAGACGAATCCGTGCTCGTCGTAGCCCTTCAGCAGCACGGTCCTGGCACTCGGCCGGCCGCCAGCCGAGGCTGTGGCCAGCACCATGGCGTTCGGTTCCGGCAGGCCGGCGGCGAGCGCCTCCTGGAACCAGATGGCGAATTGGGTGATCGGATCGGGGGCGAGATCGGCTTCGAGCAGCGGCTCGCCCTCATAGGTACGGCGAAGCCCCGCCAGCGCGGGCGGGCGCGAGGTTCCATCCACGAGACGGTATTCTTGCGCGCTTGGTGGCAGATCCCACACAACACTCCCTACCAGCGGCTTTCACGTTCCGGCGGGTCCGGAGACGGACCACGGGCGGGTAGGGGGTTAAATTGACCCGCCGGTATCTCGACATCAAGGCATTGCCGGAACATGGCAAGAAAGGGAGGCGGCCGAGAATGTCCGACTTCAAACCCGGCCTCGAGGGCGTTGTAGCTTTCGAGACCGAGATCGCGGAACCGGACAAAGAAGGGGGCGCCCTTCGCTATCGGGGTGTCGACATCGAGGAGCTGGTCGGCCGTGTCCCCTTCGGGCACGTCTGGGGCCTGCTGGTCGACAACAAGTTCCAGCCGGGCCTGCCCCCGGCGGAGCCGTACCCCATTCCTGTTCACTCCGGTGACATCCGCGTAGACGTCCAGAGCGCGCTGGCCATGCTGGCCCCGGCCTACGGCTTCAAGGCGCTCCTGGACATCAGCGACGAAGAGGCCCGCGACCAGCTCGCGCGTGCCTCCGTGATGGCGCTCTCCTTCGTGGCGCAGTCGGCGCGCGGCCTCGGCCTGCCGATGGTGCCGCAGAGCCGCGTCGACGAGGCCAAGACCATCGTCGAACGGTTCATGGTCCGCTGGCGTGGCGAGCCCGACCCCAACCACGTCAAGGCCATCGACGCTTACTGGACCTCGGCCGCCGAGCACGGCATGAACGCCTCCACGTTCACCGCCAGGGTCATCGCCTCCACCGGCGCCGACGTGGCCGCCGCGCTCTCCGGTGCGGTCGGCGCCATGTCCGGCCCGCTACACGGCGGAGCTCCGGCCCGGGTGCTGCACATGATCGAAGGCGTCGAGCACCTGGGCGACGCCAAGAAGTACGTGCAGAGCGAGCTCGACAAGGGCAGCAGGCTGATGGGCTTCGGCCATCGGGTCTACCGTGCCGAGGACCCGCGCGCGCGGGTGCTGCGCCGTACCGCGAAGGAGCTCAACGCGCCTCGTTACGAGGTCGCCGCCGCTCTGGAGCAGGCCGCTCTGGAGGAGCTGCACGCGCGCAAGCCCGACCGGGTGCTCGCCACGAACGTCGAGTACTGGGCGGCCGTGGTGCTGGACTTCGCCGAGGTGCCCTCGCACATGTTCACCTCGATGTTCACCTGCGCCCGTACGGCCGGCTGGGCCGCGCACATCCTGGAGCAGAAGCTCACGGGCCGGCTGGTCCGCCCGAGTGCCAAGTACATCGGCCCGGCGTCGCGTCCGCTCAGCGACGTGCCCGGCGCCTCCGAGGTCGTCGGCACCATCTGACGCCTCGATCCCGATTCTGTACGGCTGCCGCATCCCGATGCGGCAGCCGTACTTCATTTGATGGAGGGCGGCGAGTCGGCGGTGTCGGGCAGGCCGTCGCACACGGTGCTCTTCGGGGGCGCCTCGGTGGCGTCCAGCGAGCCGCAGCGGACGACCGGCTTCGGGCGGCCCGCCTGCTCCACGTCCACCTTCATGATCGAGACGGCCTTGCCGACGGGGGTGTGCAGATCGGCGGTACCGAAGTCGATCTTCCCGCTGGATCCGTTCCAGACCCCTCGGGTGAGCCGGTACAGGATGTCGCCCCGGCTCCTCGATCGCCTGGCTGACGCCCGCCACGCTGCGGGGTAGGCCGATCACGCCCATCACGTGCTGGTCCTGCCCGGCGAGCCTGGTGATGAGCTGCGCCGTCCGGCGACCGTGGCGGAAGTTGTCGCCGGCGAATCAACCCCTCGACGACACTCCGCAGATCGGCCATCCGGACGCTCCTCCAGCCGGTGCTCATCTGTGCCGCTGGTCCAACGAATGATCAGTGGAAATGATTCATCCTTTCTCACCATCCGGACCCGGGTCCAGGCAACCTTCACGGGTAAGTACCCTTGGTCAGGTGGCTGACATCGTGATTCCCGCTGACATCAAGCCCGTCGACGGCCGTTTCGGCTGCGGGCCCTCGAAGGTTCGCACCGAGCAACTGGCCGCTCTCGCCGCCTCCGGCGCGAGTCTCATGGGCACTTCACACCGCCAGAAGCCGGTCAAGAACCTGGTCGGCCGCGTACGCGCCGGCCTCGCCGACCTGTTCTCGCTCCCCGAGGGCTACCAGGTCGTGCTGGGCAACGGCGGCACCACCGCGTTCTGGGACATCGCCTCCTTCGGGCTCATCCGGGAGCGGTCCCAGCATCTGTCGTTCGGTGAGTTCTCCTCGAAGTTCGCCACCGTCGCCAAGAAGGCGCCCTGGCTGGGCGAGCCCACGGTGATCAAGTCGGAGGTGGGCACCTACCCGGCCGCGGTGGCAGAGGACGGCATCGACGTCTACGCGCTCACCCACAACGAGACCTCGACCGGCGTGGCCATGCCGATCGAGCGCGTCGGCTCCGATGACTCGCTGGTGCTCGTGGACGCCACCTCTGGAGCGGGCGGCCTGCCCGTGTCCATCGAGGAGACCGACGTCTACTACTTCGCCCCGCAGAAGAGCTTCGCCTCCGACGGCGGCCTGTGGATCGCGCTCATGTCCCCGCGCGCCCTGGCCAGGGTCGAGGAGATCGCCGCGACCGACCGCTACGTGCCCGAGTTCTTCAGCCTGCCGGTCGCGATCGACAACTCCGGCAAGGACCAGACCTACAACACCCCGTCGGTGGCGACACTGTTCCTGCTGGCCGACCAGCTCGACTGGATGAACGGCAACGGCGGCCTGGCCTGGACCACCGCCCGCACCGCCGACTCCGCCCAGCGCCTCTACACCTGGGCCGAGAAGACCTCCTACACCTCGCCGTTCGCGGCTCCCGAGTTCCGCTCGCAGGTGGTCGGCACGATCGACTTCTCCGACGACGTGGACGCGGCCGCCGTGGCCAAGGCGCTGCGCGCCAACGGCATCGTCGACACCGAGCCCTACCGCAAGCTCGGCCGCAACCAGCTCCGCGTCGCGATGTTCCCGGCCATCGACCCGGCCGACGTCGAGGCCCTGACGGTCTGCGTCGACTACGTGGTCGAGCGTCTCTGACCCGTCCGGCGCGACAGCTCGTCCAGCAGGGCCAGGGCGTCCTCCTCCTCGACACTCTGCGCGAACCTCGCCAGCACCGGCAGCCGGTCGGTGCTGGCCGCCAGCGCTTCCAGCATGAGCCGCGTGACGTGCTCGTCCCTGGAGTAGGCGGCCGCGTACTTGAAGGCGTTCCGGTACGGCGTGCGGACGAGCAGGCCCTTCTTCACCAGCCGTTCGGCGACGGTCTGCACCGTGGTGTAGGCGAGCTCGCGTTCCTCGTTGAGCGTGGCGAGCAGCTCGCGCACCCGCATCGGCTTACCGGCATCCCACAGCACGTCCATGATCGCGCGCTCCAGGGACCCCAGCTTCGCCAACTGACCAACCTCCGGCTAGGTGAGTTAGGAAACATTCTTCCCGAAAAAGCCCACGCACGCGAACGGGGCTGATCTTCCTTCCGCCCAGTTGAGCGGATATATCGTCATGTGACGGGGGTTATACCGGATGAGTATGAGCAGGCGGCCCAATGGCCTGGGCTACCTGATGTTCGCCAGCCGCTGGCTCCAGGTCCCGCTCTATCTCGGGCTCATCGTGGCCCAGGGCGTGTACGTGTGGCAGTTCATGGTCGAGCTCTGGCACCTGATCGAAGGCGTCCTCCACGGCGCCCAGACGGACATGGAAGTCACGGTCATGCTGTCGGTGCTGGGCCTCATCGACGTGGTGATGATCTCCAACCTGCTCATCATGGTCATCGTCGGGGGCTACGAGACGTTCGTCTCGCGCATCAACCTCAACGAGCATCCCGACGAGCCAGAGTGGCTGTCCCACGTCAACGCGAACGTCCTCAAGGTCAAGCTGGCGACGGCCATCGTGGGCATCTCGTCGGTGCACCTGCTGCAGACGTTCATCAAGGCCCAGACGATCCCGGACAGCAAGATGATGTGGCAGACGATCATCCACCTGGCCTTCGTCCTCTCGGCCATCGGCCTGGCACTGATAGATCGTCTGCTCTCATCCTCCCCGGCCGAACGCGTGCATCCCTCCTAGCTACTTGCCGGTGACCGGGTTGTTCCGGAGGTGCTTCTCCGTGACCAGCAGTCTCACCGTGCCGACCTGCTCGGGCTCGGCGGCCCAGACATACCAGTGGTCGCCGACCTTGGCCGACTGATCCCGGCTCAGGGAGAAGCCGTGGCCGTCCGGGTGCGGCTCGATGATCTGGAAGACCACCCGCAGCCCCCGCCGGTGCGCCTCGGCCGCGACCTTGCCCACGGTCCGCCCGTCGGCGTCGTAGCCTTCGAGCATCTCGCCCTTCCTACCGGCCTCCCCGGAAGCCTGGTACCTCTCGCCGGGCTTGGCCGGCCGGGCCAGGTAGAAGACGCCCCGGCCCTTGAATCCCTTGCTCACCGTGACGGTGAGGAAGCAGCCTTCGTGACCGATCGTGCATCCCTCCGGCTCCAGGCCGCCGCCGAGCGTGTCGGCCATGGTGGTGCCGGCGAATCCCATGCGTACGATGTTGCCCACCTGGGTCGGTGAGGCGGGTATCAGCTCCATGCCGATGTCCAGGCTCATCGCCTGGAACGCCTCGGCGTACAGGGCGTGGTCGGCGAACGGGTCCTTGATCCTGGCGACGTACTCGTCACCCCGCAGCTCGATGTCGATGGCCGCGTTCGCGTACGAGGTGGCGTCCCGCTCCAGCAGAGTGGGGCCCATGACGGCCACGATGGCGAGAGCGGCGGTGGCGACCAGCCCCACGACCAGGCGGCGGGTGCGGCGCGATCTCGGCGCCCGGCTCCCGGCATCCTCCGTGCCCGGATCCTCGACGACGATGGCCGCCAGCAGCGCACGGGCCCCCGCGCCGGACGCCTGACCGGCCAGTTGCTCGTCCCGGACCCTGGCGAGCTGCCTCAACTCGTTCATATGGACTCCACGGTGACACGGTTGACGGAGACGCCCGCCCTGGCCAGCGCCTTGGCGAAGCGCTTGCGCGCGCGATGCAGCCGGATGCGTACGGCGTTGCGCGAGCAGTCGAGGACCTTGGCGAGCTGGGCGTGATCCAGCCCCTCCCAGGCGACCAGGGACAGCAGCTCCCGGTCGTCCTCGTGCAGCTCCTTGAACGCCTGCGCGATCGCGCCCAGTTCGACGCTGCCCTCGGGCGAGTAGGCGTACAGGTCGGCGAGGTCGGCGTCGAGCTCCACGCTCCTGGACTGCCGCCTGACCCGGCCGCGCCGGTGGTTGGCCAGGACGTTCCTGGCTATGCCGTACAGCCAGAGCCTGGTCTCAGCGTCAGGCGGCAGCACGTCAACACGGCGCCAGGCGATGGCGAACGTCTCGGCCACCGCGTCCGCCGCGTCCTCGGGGGACGCGCAGCGGCGCATGGCATATCCGAGAATCGGCTCGTATGTCTGGGCATACATGGCCTCGAACCGGCGTCTCCGGTCGTCACCCACCAGCGATTCCCATGGTGGCCTCCTCATGCGGGGATTGCGGACACCCCTTACATGTCTGAGACCGTGTCAGCATTTCAC
Source organism: Nonomuraea sp. NEAU-A123 (assembly GCF_018603905.1). Classification (GTDB taxonomy): domain Bacteria; phylum Actinomycetota; class Actinomycetes; order Streptosporangiales; family Streptosporangiaceae; genus Nonomuraea. The sequence goes on along the minus strand of NZ_JAHFZZ010000030.1, from coordinate 74,099 downwards.
CCCGATCAGGGGGAAATGCCGTCCTACAGCACTTCGCGCTTGCGGCGCAGCACCCAGGCGGAGAGGACGCCGCCCAGCAGGCCGAACAGGTGGCCCTGCCACGAGATGCCCTGCTGGTTGGGCAGCAGCCCCCACAGGATCGAGTAGTAGACGATCGCCACCCCGATGCCGATAAGGATGTCGAACACGCGCCGGTCGAATATCCCGCGGGCCAGCACATACCCGAAATATCCGAACACCAGCCCACTTGCGCCCACCGTGACCGTGTCGAGGCCGCTGGTGGCCCAGGTGCCGATCCCGCCGATCACGATGATCAGCAGGCTGGCCGCGAAGAACCGCCCGATCCCGCGTAACGCGGCCAGGAACCCCAGGATCAGCAGCGGCAGCGAGTTGGCCATGAGGTGACCGAAGCCCACGTGCAGGAACGGGGCGAAGAAGATGCCCAGGAGCCCCGAAGGCTCCAGGCTGACGATGCCGAACTCCCGGTCGAGGCTGCCGTTCATCGTGAAGTCGACGACCTCGACCGCCCACATCACGCCGAGTATCACGACCATGACGAAGGCCGCGCTCAGCGCACCGGTGAGGAGGCTGCCCGCACGGCGCTTGGCGGACTCGTACGCGGACCTCGTATTGTCGCTCATGCGCCCCTCCCGCTAGCAGTCTCCTTCTTTACCGTACGCAGAAGAACTTATGCGTGCGCTAAGGAAACCCCCTCCCAAACAGGGGAGGGGGCCGGGAAAAGGGCTACTCGCCCTTCCACTGGGGAGCGCGCTTCTCGGCGAAGGCCGCCGCGCCCTCCATGGCGTCCTTCGAGCTGAACACCGGGCTGATGATCGTGCCCTGCTTCGCGAACATCTCCTCCAGCGACCAGTCCTGCGACTCGATGATCACTTGCTTGGTGGCCGCGAGCGCCAGCGGGGCGTTGGCGGCGATCTTGCGGGCCAGCTCCAGCGCCCCCTCCAGCGCCTCGCCCGCCGGGGTGATCCGGTTGACCAGCCCCAGCTCGTACAGGCGCGAGGCGGGGTAGTGGTCGCCGGTCAGGGCGAGCTCCATGGCGATGTGGTACGGGATCCGGCGCGGCAGCCGCATGATGCCGCCCGCGCCCGCCACGAGCCCCCGCTTGGGCTCCGGCAGGCCGAACTTGGACTCCGACGACGCCACGATCACGTCGCACGACAGCGCGAGCTCGAAGCCGCCCGCGAGCGCGTAGCCCTCGACCGCCGCCACGATCGGCTTCTTGGGCGGCGACTCGGCCAGGCCGCCGAAGCCGCGGCCCTCGACCACCGGGAAGTCGCCGGACAGGAAGCCCTTGAGATCCATGCCCGCGGAGAAGTAGCCACCCGCGCCGGTCAGGACATAGGCGGAGATGTCGGGGCGAGCGTCCAGGGTGTCCAGGGCTGCCGCGATGCCGCGGGCCACCGCGCCGTTGATGGCGTTGCGCGCGGCGGGCCGGTTGATCGTGATCACGGCGACGCCGTCGGACTCTTCGACGAGCACTTCGTCAGACACGGAACCTCACTTGGGCTGGAAGCGGATGCCGCCGTCGAAGCGGACGACTTCGGCGTTCATGTAGTCGTTCTCGATGAGCGACCTGACCAGGTGCGCGAACTCGTCGGCCCGTCCCATGCGCTTGGGGAACACCACGGGCGCCACCAGCTTGGCCTTGAACTCGTCGGCGTTGGCCGAGAAGCCGTAGATCGGGGTGTCGATGATCCCCGGGCAGACGGTGTTCACCCGCACCCCGATGGCCGCCAGGTCGCGCGCCGCGGGCACGGTCATGCCCACGATGCCGCCCTTGGAGGCCGAGTAGGCGAGCTGCCCGGTCTGACCCTCCAGCGCCGCGACGGAGGCGGTGTTGACGACCACACCGCGCTGCCCGTCGGCGTCCACCGGCTCGGTCCTGGCGATCGCCGCCGCGCCGACGCGCATGAGGTTGAACGTGCCGATCAGGTTGACCTCGACCACCTTGCGGAAGGAGGCCGGGTTGTGCGGGGCGCCGTCACGGTTGACGGTGCGCTCGGCCCACCCGATGCCCGCGCTGTTGACCACGACGCGCAGCGGCTTGCCGGTGGCCACGGCCGCGTCGACGGCCGCCTGCACCTGCTCGTCGTCCGTCACGTCGGTTTTGGCGAAGACACCGCCGAGCTCGTCGGCGATGGCCTTGCCGCGCTGCTCGTTGAGGTCGGCGATGACCACTGTGGCGCCGTGACCCGCGAGCTCGCGGGCCGTCGCCTCGCCGAGGCCACTGGCCCCGCCGGAGATGATTGCTGCAGATCCGTTCACGTCCATATCCGGGACCCTAACCCGCCAACCGAATGAAGTTCTACTCGGGGTGGGTTAAATCTCGCCTACAGCCGTGTCGACATCGGAATATACCTTGATCCGCCGGTCGAGCCCGGTCGTGCGCAGGATGCGGGCGACGGGGGCCTGTGGCGCGGCCAGTGACACGCCGCCGCCCTCGCCCGTGGCCAGCCGCCATGCCTCGATGAGCACCGACAGCCCGCTGGAGTCCATGAACGACAGTTGCTGGAGATCGAGCACCAGCCAGGCGCCGTCCTGTTTGATGGCGTCGCGGACCTCGTCGCGGAGGAACGGCGCCGTGAACAGGTCAAGCTCCCCCTCAACGGCCACCACCACGGCATCACCCAGGGCGTGTCGCGCAAGCCGCAGCTTCATTTGGCCCCTCCTCGATGAGCCACTGTACTTCGACATCCCCGGATACCGGGCATGCACAAACTCGGATGGTTTTGATGTACGGGGCCAGAACCCGAAAAAGTCCGGCCGCGATCCGCCTTATTCGGCCGCCGCGGGGATGGCGAAGCCGTAAGGGAGCTCCAGGCGGTGGCGGGCGAGCAGCTCGGAGTCGGCCAGGAGCTCCCGGGTCGGCCCGTCCGCGACGATCACTCCGTCGGACAGGATCAGCGAGCGTTCGCACAGCTCCAGCGCGTACGGCAGGTCGTGGGTGACCATGAGCACGGTCACGTCGAGCGAGCGCAGGATCTCGGCCAGCTCCCTGCGCGCGGCCGGATCGAGGTTGGACGACGGCTCGTCGAGCACCAGGATTTCCGGCTCCATCGCCAGCACGGTCGCCACGGCCACCCGCCGGCGCTGACCGAACGACAGGTGGTGCGGCGGCCGGTCGATGACCTCCAGCATGCCGACCCGCTCCAGCGCGCCCTTGACCGCGCGCTCCAGCTCCTCGCCGGCCACGCCCGAGTTGGCCGGGCCGAACGCGACGTCGTCCCTGACCGTGGGCATGAAGAGCTGGTCGTCCGGGTCCTGGAAGACCAGGCCGACGCGCTGCCTGATCTCCTTGAGCGTGTCCTTGCGCACCGGCGTGCCCGCCACGCTCACCGAGCCGTGCCCGGCGGTGAGGATGCCGTTCAGGTGCATGACGAGCGTGGTCTTGCCGGCGCCGTTCGGGCCGAGCAGTGCGACGCGCTCGCCGCGCCGGATCGCGAAGTCCACGCCGAACAGGGCCTGCGTCCCATCGGGGTAGGCGTAGGCGAGCCGGTTCACTTCCAGAGAGTTCACAGCGAGAGTCCTAGTACGGCTAGAGCCACGGCCGGCAGGGCGAGGGCCGTGGCCCACTGCCCAACAGATCCCGAAATTTCGTCCATCATCGGCATCCGCCCGGAATAGCCGCGGCTGAGCATCGCGAGGTGCACCCGCTCACCGCGTTCGTACGAGCGGATGAACAGGGCGCCCGCCGAGCGGGCGATCACCGGAATGTGGCGGAAATTCCGGGCTTCGAAGCCACGAGACTCCCGCGCGACCCGCATCCGCCGCATCTCATCCATGATCACGTCCATGTAGCGGAGCATGAACATCGCGATCTGCACCAGCAGGCTGGGCAGCCGGAGCCGCTGGGCCCCGATGAGGATGACCCGCGGCTCGGTGGTGGCCGCGAGCAGGATCGAGGCGACCACGCCCAGCGTCGCCTTGGCCAGGATGTTCCAGCCGGCCCAGAGCCCGGCCACACTCAGCGAGACCCCCAGCACGGTCGTCCGCTCCCCCATCCCGATCACCGGAATGAGGAAGGCGAACAGCACGAAGGGCAGCTCGACCGCCATCCGCCGCAGCACGTACGTCAGCGGCACCCTGGCGGCCACGGCGACGCCCGCGAGCAGGACCGCGTAGAGCCCGAACGCCCAGAAGCGCTCCCGCGGCGTCGCCACCACCACGATGGCGAACGCGGCGACGGCCAGCAGCTTGCACTGCGGCGGAAGCCGGTGCACGACCGAGTCCCCCGCCAGGTAGAGCTGATGATGGTGCCCAGCGCCCACCCGCTACTCACCGTCTCCCGTTCATTCGCTCAGACCCGGACTTTTGCTCGGCTGCGGGCCGCGTAGGCCACGCCGCCGGCGATGAGCAGCACGAGCCCGACGCCGATGATCCCGGCGATCCCCACGGGGATGCCGCCCACCTCACCGTAGTCGGCCAGCGCCCACCTCCCGAACACGTGGCCGGTGGCCTGGCCGAGGAAGCCCTTGTTCTCGGCGACCGCCTCCAGCCCGTCGGGGCTGGAGGAGGCGAAGAAGGACACGATCCCGGCCAGCAGCAGCGTCAGGCCGAGGCCGACGAGCAGGAACGGCTTCACCGAGGCGCGGGCGGGGGCCGTCTCCTCGGCGGCCACCGTGACCGGCTCTCCGGCGATCGTTCCGTCGGCACCCCTCAGGACGAGGGATCTGGTCAGCCCGCGCGCGCCGTACACGAGGTCGGGCCGGACGGCCAGCACCGCGCCGACGGTCAGCGCCGTGATGACGGCCTCGCCGATGCCGATCAGCACGTGCACGCCGCCCATGGCGATCGCCACCGCGGAGACCTCGATCGGCGCGGTGCCGCCGACCCAGAACAGCGCCGAGAACACCAGCGCGGCAGACGGTACGGAGACCAACGCGGCGACGAACGCGGCCGCCGTCACCCCGCCCCTGCTCTTGGTGAGCCTCGCGACCAGCCGGAAGACCCCCCAGCCGACCACCACGGTGACGATGCCCATGATCGTGATGTTGATCCCCAGCGCCGTGAGGCCGCCGTCGGCGAAGAACACGCACTGCACCAGCAGGACCACCGCCATGCAGAGCACGCCCGTATAGGGCCCCACAAGGATGGCGGCCAGCGCCCCGCCCAGCAGATGACCACTGGTGCCCGCGGCGACGGGGAAGTTGAGCATCTGGACGGCGAAGATGAACGCGGCCACCAGCCCGGCCATGGGCGCGGTCCGGTCGTCGAGCTCGCGCCGGGCTCCGCGCAGGCAGACCGCCAGGCCGGCGGCGGCGACCGCCCCGGCGGACACGGATACGGCCGCGTTGAAGAAGCCATCAGGTACGTGCACGACAAAGCCCTTCATCAAGCGGTGCAGCAACGTGCCTAGCTTAAGACATCAACTTGCACCTGCACATAGATGGCAATTAGCCGAGGATTTTACGGAAGGCCGTACGGGTCGTCATCCGGCGCACCACCGTGCTCAGCCGGCCCTTGCCCGAGGTCGCGTACGGGCGCACGCTCCTGACCACGGCCCCGCCCCGCAACCGGCCCCACAGCCGGCGCGGCGCGGCGACGCTCTGGGCGTCGGTCTCGATCCGGAACCTCGCCGGCGGACCGCCCAGCTCGACCTCCAGATAGGCGTCCCAGATGCCCGGCGCGAACCTGCCCATCGCAGGCCGGGCCGCGAACCCGCCGCCGGGCAGCGCGACCACCCGCTCGGCCCGTTCGTTGCCCGTCTGCCGCTCGCGCCATACGAGCCGGCTGATCGCCGACGCCGCCGGGACGGCCCCGACGACCGTGACCTCGCCGTCGATGACCAGCCGCCGCCCGAGCGTCCACCGTGTCCGGTGGATCCTGGCCCGGCCCGGCACCGTCATCAGGTGGCCGCCGACGTCGATGCTGAGGTTGCCGTTGTCCCTGGTGAAGTACGGCAGGGCCACCACGGCGCCGATGAGCCGGGGCGCCGGCCGGGTGACGCGGCCGTCGCGGTCGGCGCCGAGCCGGCCGTACCTGACCACGCCCTCCATCTCGACGGCCACCCGCAGGTCCCAGATGCCCGAGTCGAGCGCGGCCACGTCGATGCGGGCGGCGAACGCGGCGCCGTCGCGCTCGGCGGGCACGATCAGCTCCTGCCCGCGCACGTTGCGGGCGCGCAGCACCACCGCGACCCCGTCGTGCTCCGGCATGCCGTCGAGCCCGGCGATCCCCGTCACGACCAGCCGGTTCGCCTCCCAGCGCAGGCCGGTCAGCCGGCGGCGTACGGCGGCGCCCTCGATCTCGGCCAGTCGTACCAGGCGGTTGATGTCTCCGAGCGCGGTGAGCCGCTGCTTGTCGGTCCGGCTGAGCCGCACGTGGACGCCGGGCGTCATCCACCTGTCGCAGAGCGCGGCCACCTCCTGCGCGATCTCCTTGCGCTGCACCTCGTCCGCCTCCAGGAACGGCGCGCCGAGCTGCTCGAACACGTCGAGCCTGAAGTGCCGGCGGAGCAGGTGGTCGCGGAGCGGCCCCGGCGGGACGTGCTCGGTCATGAGCTGGATCGGCCCGCGGATCATGGTGAGCCAGCCGCGCGGGTCGCGGCTGCCCGGCTGCTGCATGATGCTGCTGCCGTCGGCCCTGGCGACCAGGTGGTAACAGTCGTAGTCGGCCACCACGGAGATCACCTTGGCGTGGCAGTAGGCGTGCACGGTGAAGTGGATGTCCTCGCCGACGAGCATCCCCTCGCCGAACTTGATGCCGTGGCTGATCAGCATCTCCCTGCGGAACAGCTTGAAGCAGCTCAGGCTGTTGTAGACGGCGCTGTCACCGAGCTCGGCCCGCTCGGCGCCGCGGTGGAACATCGACATCGGAGCGCGTCTGCCGTGCCCGACGACCTTGCCGAGCACGATGTCGGAGCCGTTGCGGTCGGCCATGGCGACCATGCGTTCGAGCGCCTCGGGGCCCAGGTAGTCGTCGGCGTCGCAGAAGAAGACGTAGCGGCCGGTGGCGTGCTCGATGCCGACGTTGCGCGGCCGCCCGGCGCCGCCGGAGCCGGCGATGCTGACGACCTTGACGCTGCCCTTGTGGTAGGTGGCGTAGAGGTCGAGCAGCTCGTCGCTGCCGTCGGTCGACCCGTCGTCGACGACGATGATCTCTTTCCTGATCCGCTGGACCAGTGCCGCGGTGAGGCACCGGTCGAGGTATTGCCGGCAGTTGTGGGCAGGGATGATGACGCTGACGTCCACCGCGTCCTCGTCGCCGTTCGATGTCGCCATTGCCACAAGCGCGCCCCTCAGCCGTCACAATCCGCTGTCACGTCGTTTCAGTATGTGATGGCGGGCGGGGGTCGCGTGGCCGATCTCGTCTCTTCATCCGCAGCTCTTCCGCAGACCGAAGATTCATCGCACTCTTCACATAAGTGCAGGTGGGACCGCCTATTACCGCAATCCGGCAAGACCGAATGGGGTTCAGGGACGCTGTTTTCCCACTCGGGAGGAGAGAACCTCCCCCAAGGGAAGGATGCGGTACCCCCACGTCGCGCCAGGTGATCCACCGGAAGGGGTGGCGCGTCTACAGTGAGGCAACCTTGACCGGGGAGGTGGCGAGAGTGGGATCCGATCTTCGCGGGCCCAGGGTGAGCGGCTCGGCCGTACACGCTGCGGAGTTCATCGTCTCCTCGGCGCGGCTGGGAGAGCTCTACGAATGCTCCGCCCTGCTTCGCCGTACGCGGATCAGGGCGGAAGAGATCGTGGACGAGGCGCGGGCGCTGCTCACCGAGGCCGAGATCCAGGGCGACCCCGAGCGGATCGTCATCCGCGCGGCCCAGCTCGACGAGGCGCGTCAGGCCTACTGCAAGGTGCTGAACGCGTACGTGACGATCTGCCGCAGGATCAACGAGGAGCGGCAGGAGATCATGCAGGCGCAGATGGAGAGAGATCGACTCACGGGCTTGTCAGGCGTGACCTGACGAGCTACCGTCAGGCCATGCCTGACTGGAAGGAAAAGGTGCGCTGCTCGTTCTGCCACAAGAGCGGCGCCGACGTGACCAAGCTCATCGCCGGACCCGGCGTGCACATCTGCGACGAGTGCGTGGGGCTGTGCGCCGAGATCCTCAAGCAGGAGCAGCTCGCCTCCTCCACCGAGCCGCGCCTGCCCGTGTGGGAGACCATGAGCGAGGAGCAGATCCTCGACCACCTCCCCAAGATCGTCACTGTGCAGACGCAGATCGACGACAATCTCCACGACTGGGTGCGGCACCTGCGCACCAAGAACGTCAGCTGGGAGCGCATCGGCGCCTCGCTCAGCATGACGCGGCAGTCCGCCTGGGAACGCTTCCGCGAATGATCTGGTAAACCCCTGTGACTGATGGGACGTCCTTGCTAGAGGGAGGCCCATCATGCATGTCCTCGACAGCCTCGCGGCGCCCGATCTGGCGGAGCTCCACCTGGAGCTGATCCTCATCGTGGCACTGCACGAGGAAGCGGAAAGCCTGTCCACCGGCTGAACGGGCTCCAGCTCCCCGCATCGCACCGGGGAGCTGGAGCAGGGGGTCACAGCTGGCCGCGGATGGCGCCCATGGGGAACTTCTTGTTGTGCACGTTGGCGTAATACCGCTGCGGTGAGTTGACGATGCCGTGCAGCTCGCTCCGCGTCAGGACGAGCGCGGCGTTCTTCTTGTTCTCCTGCTTGACCGCCTTGATGCAGCCTTTCGCGAAGCCCTTGGTCGGGGTCTTCAGCGTGACGACGATCGGGCCCGCCACGCCCTTCTTGCCCTTGTGGATGTGGGCGGCCGTGGCCGGCTTGATGTGGCGGTCGGAGATGGTGTAGCAGAGCTCCCAGCCCTTCACCTGGTAGGTGAAGACCCCGATCCCGTTGTGGTCACCGGGGCCGGGCACCTCCTGCCTACCGTTCATGAAGACGCGGTGCGCACGGTCGGCGGCGCCGGCCGGGCTCGCGTTCGCCGCGCCGGGAAGGGCGACGAAGATGGTGATGAGGGCCGCTGCTGTGAGGGTGGCGGCTGCCAACGGTCTGCGCATGGGATGATTTCCTCTCCCATCAGACTTCAGGACACCCTTCCGCACGTATGTGGCGATATGCCAGGACGGCGAAGTTAGGGCGAAGTGGCATCACGGCAAGCGACCTGTGCCTGCCGGGGACAGCGCCGGTAATATCCGCATTTATGCTGCGCTGTGCTGTATTGGATGATTACCAGGATATCGCACTGGGCCTGGCCGACTGGGCGCCGGTCCGGGCGACGAGCTTTCGCGAGCACTTCGCCACCCAGGACGACCTCGTCCGGGCCATCCACGAGCACGAGATCGTGGTGATCATGCGGGAACGCACCCCGTTCCCCGCCGAGCTCTTCGCCCGGCTCCCGAACCTCCGCCTGCTCATCACGTCGGGCATGCGCAACGCCTCCATCGACCTAGACGCCGCCCGCGCCCACGGCGTCACGGTCTGCGGCACGGGCGGCAGTTCGGTGCCCCCAACCGAGCTGACCTGGGCGCTGATCCTCGGCCTGGCCCGCCACCTGGTCCCCGAGGCCACCGCCCTGCGGGCCGGCGGCCCCTGGCAGCACACGATCGGCCTGGACCTGCGCGGCAGCACCCTCGGCCTGCTCGGCCTCGGCAAGATCGGTTCCCAGATGGCCGCCATCGGCCGCGCCTTCGGCATGGACGTCGTCGCCTGGAGCCGCAATCTGACCGCCGATCGGGCGGGTGAGCTGGGCGTACGGTACGCGGCCACGAAGGAGGCGCTCCTGGCCGAGTCGGACATCGTGTCGATCCACCTCGTCCTGAGCGACCGGACCCGCGGGCTGCTCGGCGCTCCTGAGCTGGCGCTGATGCGTCGCACGGCTTATCTGGTCAACACCTCGCGGGCGGCCATCGTGGACCAGGCCGCCCTGATCGAGGCGCTGTCCGAGGGCCGCATCGCCGGCGCCGGGCTGGACGTCTTCGATCAGGAGCCGCTTCCGGACGACCATCCGCTGCGCACGCTGCCGAACGTCCTGGCCACGCCGCACCTCGGCTACGTCACGCAGGGCAACTATCGCACCTACTTCCGCGAGGCCGTGGCCGACATCGAGGCGTTCCTCGCGGGCGCCCCGGTGCGGCTGCTCACGTGATCTGCCCGCTCACGTGACCTTTCCGCGGGCCCGGAAGGCCGCGGTCTTGACCCGGTTCTGGCAGGCGGTGGAGCAGAAGCGGCGCGTGCCGTTGCGTGACACGTCCACGTAGACCCGGTCGCAGTGCGGCGCCGTGCACACGCCGAGCCGGTCGGAGAACTCGCCGCCGAGCACGATCGCGAGCCCGGTGGCGCAGCTCGCCGCCCAGTCACCGGCCAGGGTGCCGCCCGTGCCGTGGAAGTGGAGGTGCCATGGCTCGCCGTCGTGCCGCTGGAGCATCGGCCGGGCGCGCGACTCGTCGAGCAGGCTGTTGATCTGAGTCGCCGCCGTGTCGATGTCGTCATCCGCGACGGCCTGGAAGACCGCGCGCAGGCGCGCCGCGATCTCGGCGTACTCGCCCGCCTCCGCCTCGGTCACCTCGGGATGAGTGGGGTACATGGCGCGGAGCACCTCGGTGGCGGTGGCGGCCAGATCGCGTGGTGCCGGCCAGGGGCGCCCCCGGCTCTCGCCCGGGGTCAGCGCGTTGACCACCGACACGGCGACTCTCACGACCGCGTCCGTGTGACTGTTGAAGTTCACTTGACCAGTTACATCCTATGCTTTAGCGTGTGACTGTCTAAAGCTTAAACGATGGTCACAAGGAGACGACGTGCTCACTCACGAGATCGCACTCGACTGGATCACGCGCTGGGACCGGCAGCAGGAGGGCTACCTGCCCGACCGTGAGGAGCGCTTCACCGCGCTGATCGACGCCGTCGAGGCGCTGGGCCGCCCCGACCCGCTGGTCATCGACCTCGGCTGCGGGCCGGGTTCGCTGTCCGCCCGCCTCCTGGAGCGGCTGCCCAAGGCCACGGTGATCCCAGTCGATGCCGACCCGCTGCTGCTCGGTCTCGGCCGGGCGGCGTACCCGCAGCTCGGCTTCGTCGACGTGGACCTGCGGACGCCGGGCTGGACGGAGTCCCTGCGCCTGGACCGCCCGGCCGATGTCGCGGTGAGCACCACCGCGCTGCACTGGCTGGCCGTACCGGATCTCCGGAAGTTGTACGCCGACCTGGTCACCGTGCTGCGGCCGGGCGGGCTGCTGCTCAACGGCGACCACTTCGACTCCGACGACGACGCCACCCCGGCCATCGCCCGTCTCGAACGCGCCATCCACGACCGCCACACCGACCGGGTGTTCGCGGGCGACCGCCCGGAGGACTGGCGGCAGTGGTGGGACGCGATCGCCACCGAGCCCGCCTTCACCGAGCTCAACGACGCCCGTACCGCTCGCACCACCGCGGGCGCGGCCCACAGCGGCACCGAGTCCGGCCTGCTGTCCCAGCACGTCGAGGCCCTGCGCCAGGCGGGCTTCGCCGAGGTCGGCACCCTGTGGCAGCGCGGCAACAACCGCCTCCTCTGCGCGGTCCGCACCTGATGCCCGGCCGGGTCAGGCCAGGTGGTGGAGGCGGGTGAGGGGGAGTGACTGGGCCGGGGCCAGGCCGACCGGGTGGCCGTCGACCAGTACGGCGGAGCCGTCCCGGGGGACGTGGACGTGTGGCACCGCGGAGTTGCGGACCATGTGCGCGCGGGTGAGTCCGCGCGCGCCGGACACCGCCGCGTAGCCGACGCCGGACACCAGGGACTGCCTGGCCCGGGTGTCGTTCAGTGCCTCGGCCGCGACGAAGACGGTGGCCAGTGACCGGGGCGCGCCGCCGGTGCCGCCGAAGAAGGGCCGGTAGCGGCGCGGCTGGGCCAGCCGGGTCGAGCCGGTGCCCGCCCCGCTCACCCCCCACGCGACGAAGCCGGACTTGAGGACCAGCTCCGGCTTGGCCCCGAACCAGGCCGGATGCCAGAGCACCAGGTCGGCCAGCTTGCCGGGCGCGATGCTGCCCACGTCGTGGGCCAGGCCGTGCGCGATGGCCGGGTTCACGGTCACCTTGGCCAGGAAGCGCAGCACGCGTTCGTTGTCGGCGCCCGCCGTGCCGCCCAGCTGCGCCTTGGCCTGGGCGGCGAGCTGCCAGGTGCGCCGCAGGGTCTCCCCGACGCGGCCCATCCCCATCGCGTCGGAGTTGATGATGCTGACCGCGCCCATGTCGTGCAGCGCGTTCTCCGCGGCGATGGCGTGCGCGCGGATCCGGCTGCGGGTGGTCTCGACGTCGCCGGGCGACAGCGACTGCTGGCGGTGCACGGTCATGGTCATCGGGAACAGCTCGTCCACGGTGTTGACCGTGTACGGGATCGTCGGCGTGGTCGAGGACGGCAGCACGTGCGCGTGGGCCAGGATCTCCAGCAGGTCGGGGTGACCGCCGCCGCCCTCCACGTGATAGGCGTGCACGGTCCGGCCCCGGGTCGCCGAGAGGGTGTCGGACAGCAGGCCGGACTCGTTCAGCGAGTCGGTGTGCAGGGCCACCGGCACGTCGAGCTGGTCGGCGACGGACAGGCAGGTGTCGACCACCGTCGGCTGGGCGCCGAAGTCCTCGTGCACCTTGAACCCACCCGCGCCGGCCAGCAGCGCCTGCTCCAGCAGGGCCGGCTCGGTGGCCGACCCGCGGGACAGGAAGGCGACGTTCAGCGGTACGTCACGCCACGCCTCGACCATGAGCCGCAGGTGCCGCCCGGGGTTGACGCCGACGTCCCAGGCACCGCCGACACCCATGCCGACGATCGTGGTGACGCCCGCGGACAACGCCCCGTCCAGCAGCGCCGGGCTGGACAGGTGGACGTGTGAGTCGACCGCGCCGGGGGTGGCGATCAGCCCTTCGGCCGGGATGATCGTGGTGTGCGGGCCCACGATCAGGTCGAGGTCGCTCACCGCGTCCGGGCTGCCGGCCCGGCCCACGGCCACGACCCGCCCGTCCTTGACGCCGATGTTGGTCTTGCGGACCCCGAGCAGCGGGTCGAGCAGCAGCACGTTGCTCACCAGCAGGTCGAGCTGCGAGTCGCCGGGCCGGCTGGTGGCCAGCAGGCCCTCGCGCACGGTCTTGCCGCACCCGCCGAGCAGCTCGTCCCCGGGCTCGGTGTCGTCGTGCTCCACCTCGACCACGAGGCCGGTGTCGGCCAGCCGTACCCGGTCGCCCGTGGTGGGGCCGTACAACACGGCGTAGGTGGCGCGGTCCATGGTGCTCACGTGCTCTCCTCCAGCAGCAGGCGGGGCGCGCTGGCCTTGCCGCCCAGCGCGACCAGCCGTACGTGCCGGGTCTCCCCCGGCGGGAACTCCACGTTGCTGCCCGCGGGCACGTCCAGCCGGAAGCCGGTGGCCGCCGCCCGGTCGAACCGCAACGCCTGGTTGACCTCCCAGAACGGGTAGTGCGACGACACGCGTACGGTCACCTCGGCGCTGTTGGTCACCGGGAGCTCGATGCACGGGCGATCGGCGTTGAGCGTGATCAGCGGTGTGGCGACCATGACCGCGCCGGGTGAGTCCCCGTCCGGGGCACCGAGGGGATCCTCGATGACGACCAGCGCGGTGCCGGTGGGGAACAGCGCCTCGACCTCGACGTGCCGGACCAGGGCGCGGACGCCGGGCAGCGCGTCGTGCGCGGCCACCGCCTCCTGCCCGGCGGTGATCGCCCCGGCCATCGACGTACCGGACCAGGCCGCTTCCAGCACCTCGTCGGTGATCAGCGCGACGACCTCGGGGGCGGACAGCGGCTGTCCCCGGGACCGTCGTCTGCGGGCCAGTTCGGCGGCGGTGAAGACGGTCAGCCGGTCCTGTTCCGCGGGTGTCAGATGCATTCCTCAGCGCCCCTTCACGAGAGTGCCCCTGCGAATCGTGCGCCACGAGTGGGGCAGGCGCCAGACGGGGGCTCTGTACGGCCGGCCCTGCCGCGGCGGGCGTCGCTGCGATGCTAGGCCCGCCCGACATGCCCGAACCATGGTCGCGTGCACCGGGCAGATGTCCGGTTGATGTGCAACTGCTCATCGCCTGCCCTCCGCATCTGACAGAAAAACTCAGCAAGACCGCCGAAAAGCCGCAGGTAAGATGCACGAATGTTGACCGATGACATCACCGAGCAGCTGGTTCGGCAGGCCGGCGAGCGGCTGCTGGCTCGCCGGGACGAGCTCGCCGATGTCGTCAACGGCCACATCGTGCACTCCGTGCCGAGCTACCTGACCCTCGTTCCCCGGGAGGATCTGGCCGCCAGTGGCCGCAACGTGCTCGACATCGTGCTCGACGCGCTCATCGGCCGCCCGCTGTCGGAGAGCGCCACGGCCCGCGCGTTCGCGGTCGGCCGCCGCCGGCTGCGTCAGGGCGTGCCGCTGGAGGACGTCCTGCGTGCCATCCGGATGGACTTCACCGTGGTCTGGAACGCGCTGACCAGCGAGGCGCAGCCGGCCGAGCACGCGGCCGCGGTCATCGCCACCGGCGCGCTGCGCGTCTGGGCGGCGCTGGACGACGCCATGACCGCGATCACCCAGGGATACCGGCATGAGGAGGTGGCGCTGGACCGTGAGCGGATGGCCCGCCGCGCCCAGGCGTTCACCGCGCTCGCCTACGCCACCGAGCCGTCCGCGCGCCTGGTCTCCGACGCCGCCGAGGCCCTGCAACTGCCGCCCGACCGGCGGCTGCTGGTGATGGCCGCCCGGCTGCCCGAGGAGATCGCGCACCGGCTGGAGATGCGCTGGCGCGCGCTCGGCGCACCCGCGCATGTCATCCCGCTCGGCCTGGACATGGTCGGGGTGACGCTCTGGTCCGCCCAGGCACGTACGGAGCTGGACCAACTGGTCGCCGGGCACCCCGAGCGGGTCGCGGCGGTCGCCCCGATGACCCCCGACCTGTACGCCTTCCCGTCCGGCACCTCGCTGGCCAGGGCCGCCCTGCGCGGAGCCGACGGCGGCCGGGTGCACGACTCGCGCGAGCTGGTCATCGAGACGCTGCTGTCCGACCAGGTGGGCGCGGCCCGCACGCTGGCCCTCGGCGTGCTGGCTCCGGTGCTCGCCCTGCCCGAGAGCGAGCGCGAGCGGCTGCTGGAGACGCTGCACGGCTGGCTGGAGACCGACGGGACGACGGCCCAGGTGGCCCGGCGGCTGTACCGGCACCGCAACACCGTGATCAACCATCTCCGCCGGGTCGAGCAGCTCTGCGACCTCTCGCTCACCCGGCCCAGGGACGCGGCGATCCTGGTGGTGGCGCTCAAAGCGCTGCGGTACCGGGACACTCCGCAGGCCGCCGGACAGCACGCGGCATCCCCCGCGACCCAGCCCGACGGGCCCTCCTTCCCGCGCTGATGTGCGTTCGCCCAAGCGGGCGCGCCCGACGGCGGGCAGTCATCCATTGCTCACGCCGACCCCTCTCGACCAGGCTTTGCCATGCGGGAGGTCGGCGGCCTGACGGCCGAGCACGGTAAGCGGGTCCCCGGACCCGCCACCCATCACGTCACCCCCGCGCGGACCCGATCCCCGATCCGGCGGGAACCCCGGCCCGGCGGCGACCGTGGCCGACTCCGAATCACTCAGCGCTGGAGGCAGCATGCGCCCGATCGAGATACGCAACGTCATCGACGGCGAACCGGCGGAAGCGGCCGACGGGGCCCGGATGGACCTCGTCGACCCCAGCACGGGCACGGTGTACGGCACCGCCCCGCGCTCCGGGGCCGCCGACGTCGACCGGGCGGTGGCCGCCGCGGCGGCGGCGCTGCCCGGATGGAGCACCACCACGCCCGGCGAGCGGCAGCGGGCCCTGCTGCGCATCGCCGACGCGATCGAGGAGCACGCGGAGGAGCTGCTGGAGGCCGAGGTACGCGGCACCGGCAAGCCGCGCGAGACCACCCGTGTCATCGAGGTGCTGCGCAGCGCCGACCAGTTCCGCTTCTTCGCGGGCGCCGCCCGGCTGCTCAACGCCCCCGCGGGCGGCGAGTACGCCGAAGGCCACACCGCACACGTCAGGCGGGAGCCGATCGGGGTCGTGGCCGCGATCGTGCCGTGGAACTACCCGCTGATGATGGCCGTCTGGAAGCTCGCGCCCGCACTGGCCGCGGGCAACACCGTGGTCCTCAAGCCGGCCGACACCACCCCGGCCACGGCCGCGCTGCTGGGCCGGCTGTGCGCCGCCGTACTGCCGCCCGGCGTGGTCAACGTGGTCTGCGGCGACCGGGACACCGGCCGGCTGCTGGTGGCGCACCCGCGCCCGGACATGATCGCCTTCACCGGCAGCACCCGCGCGGGCTCGGAGATCACCGCCGCCTCGGCGCCGACGCTGAAGAACCTCCACCTGGAGCTGGGCGGCAAGGCCCCGGCGATCGTCTTCGACGACGTGGACGTGGCCCGCACCGCCCGCGCGCTGGCCGACGCCGCCTTCTTCAACGCCGGCCAGGACTGCACCGCCGTCACCCGGGTGCTGGTCCAGGACACGGTGCACGACGCGCTGGTGACGGCGCTGGCCGACGCCGCCCGTGACACCCGGGTCGGGCCGCCGGAGGACACCGCCGCGTTCCTCGGCCCGCTGAACAGCGCCGCCCAGCTTGAGCGGGTGAGCGGCTTCGTGGACGGGCTGCCCGGACACGCGCGGGTGGTCGGCGGCGGCAAGCGGCTGCCCGGCGACGGCTACTTCTACGCGCCCACCGTGGTCGCCGGTGTGCGGCAGGACGACGCGATCGTCCAGCAGGAGGTCTTCGGCCCGGTGGTGACCGTCCAGCCGTTCGGCTCCGAGGAGGAGGCGCTGGCGCTGGCCAACGGGGTGGAGTACGGGCTGGCCTCCAGCCTCTGGACCAACGACCACGGCAGGGCCACGCGGGTCTCGGCCCGGCTGGACTTCGGCGCCGTGTGGATCAACTGCCACCAGGTGATCCTCGCCGAGCTGCCGCACGGCGGCTTCAAGAAATCCGGCAACGGCAAGGACCTCTCGCAGCTCGGCTTCGAGGACTACACCCGGCTCAAGTACGTCATGACCAGCACCAACACCGACCCGGCCTGACCCGCGCACCTTCTGGGAGATCCACGTGGCACCACTATCCGCATCGGGCCGGCGCGCCGCGATCCTGGCCACCGCCGTCCTGCTGACCACCAGCGCCTGCGCGGGGAACGCCGCCGGGAAGCCGGGTGACGGCCCCATCCCGGTGGCCTCGATCCTCGACCTCACCGGCCCGCTGAGCATCTACGGCACACCGAAGTCGAACGTGGCCAAGTTGGCCGTCGACGACATCAACGCCTCCGGCGGCGTGCTCGGCCGCAAGCTCAAGCTCGTCGCGTACGACTCGCAGTCGCAGACGGACAAGAACGTCGAGTACGCCGGCCAGGCGGCCACCAAGGACGAGGCCGCGGTCGTGATGGGCGGCATCACCAGCGCCTCCCGCGAGGCCATGCGCCCCGCGCTGCAGCGCACGCGGACCCTGTACTTCTACAACAGCCTCTACGAGGGCGGCGTCTGCGACCGCAACCAGGTGATCACCGGCGAGACGGCCTCGCAGTTCCTCGACCCGCTGATCAACTACGCGGCCGCCAACCTCGGCAAGAAGATGTACGTCGTGGCCGCGGACTACAACTACGGCCGCATCTCCACGCAGTGGATCCAGAAGTACGCCGCCCAGTACGGCGCCAAGGTCGTCGGCACGGACTTCGTCTCGCTGGACAGCGGCGACTTCGGCGCCGTGCTGAACAACATCCAGCGCGAGGCCCCCGACGTGGTGGTGTCGGTCCTGGTCGGCTCGAACCACGTGCCGTTCTACCGCGAGTTCGCGGCCAAGGGGCTGGGTGCCAAGATCAAGATTGTCTCGCCGTCCTTCGGGCTCGGCAACGAGCAGGAGATCCTCAGCCCGGCGGAGGCCAAGGGCATCGTCACCTCCTACAACTACTACCAGGAGCTCGACAACCCGGCGAACAAGGCGTTCCGCGAGAAGTACGCGGCCGCCTACGGCGCCAAGCACGCCTACATCACCGACCTGGCCGTCTCCGAGTGGAACGGCTGGCACCTGTGGGCCGAGGCGGTGCGCAAGGCCGGCAGCCTCGACCGCGACAAGGTGCTCAAAGTGATCGAGTCCGGCACCCTGTCCATCGACTCGCCGTCCGGGACCATCAAGGTCGACGGGCCGACGCACCACGTCACCGAGGACATCACCCTGGCCACGGTCAACGACAAGCGCGGGTTCGACCTGCTCAAGACCTTCCCCGCGCAGCCGCCGCAGTACGAGAAGACCGTCTGCGACCTGGTACGGAACCCGACACTGAACCGGGCCTTCACCCCCGCGTAGCGGACCGCAGGACCGCGGGTCCCCCGCTGGATGGAGCACTATGCCACTCGACTACCTGGCGAACGCCGGGACCAACATCCTGTTCGACGTCGCCACCCTGGTCCTCGTCTCGCTCGGCCTGTCCATCGTGTTCGGCATGATGGGCGTGATCAACATGGCGCACGGCGAGTTCATCATGATCGGCGCCTTCACCGTCGTCCTCGCCGTACGGCAGGGCGTCCCGCTCTGGGCGGCCATGGTGGCCGGTCCGGTCGTCACCGGCCTGGTCGGCGTCGTGACGGAGCGCCTGCTGATCCGCCGCCTGTACGGCAAGCGGATCGAGGGCACGCTGCTGGCCACGTTCGGTCTCGGGCTGATCCTGCAGCAGGGCGCCACCCTGCTGCTGGGCAGCAGCCCGGAGGGCATCGCCACCCCGCTCGGCAGCTTCTCGCTCGGGCGGTACTCGATCGGCTGGTACAGCCTGGTCATCGTGGCCGCCGCCCTGGCGCTGGTCGGGCTGGTGCTCCTGCTGTTCCTGCGGACCCGCTACGGACTGCTGGCCCGCGCCACGATGCAGAACCGGGCGATGGCCGCCAACCTCGGGATCGACACCTCCCGCATCAACATGCTCACCTTCGGGCTCGGCTCCGCCCTGGCCGGTGCCGCCGGCGCGCTGCTCGCGCCGGTCGTGGCGGTGGTACCCACGATGGGCATCCCGCTGATCTCCTCGGCGTTCATCACCGTGGTGCTCGGCGGGCCGGCCGTGGTCACCGGCACGGCGGCCTCCGCCGGGCTGCTCGGGCTGGTCCGCCAGGTGGTCACCCTGCTGTCCACGCCGCTGCTCGGCACGGCCGCCCTGCTGGTGGCCGCGACCGTGATCCTGCGTCTGCTGCCGGGCGGTATCTCCGGCCGTTACCGAAGGACGACCCTGTGACTTTCACCCGCCTGGTCTCCAGCACTCCGGGCATCCTGGTCATCACCGCCGTGGCGGCGCTGGCCGCGGGCGCCGGGAGCATCGCGCAGGTGCAGCAGCTCACCACCTGGACCGTGTACGGCCTGCTCGCGCTCAGCCTGGTCCTGGTCTGGGGCAAGGCCGGCATCTTCAGCTTCGCCCAGGGTGCGCTGTTCGGCATCGGCGCCTACGCGTACGGCGTGGCGGGGGCGAACCTGCTGCCGGTGACCGGCGAGTCGTTCTCCGCGCTGCTCGTCGGGGCGGTGTGCGGCGGGCTCGCGGCCGCGCTGATCGGGTACTTCGTGTTCTACGGCCGGCTCGGCGAGCTGCCTGTCGCGGTGGTGACGCTGGCCTTCTCGCTGCTGCTGCTGACCGTGATGAGCAGCCTGTCCGACCCGAGCTACCGCATCGGGGTCGCGGTCCTGGGCGGGTACAACGGGCTCGGCGCACCCGTGCTCACCGCGCCGGGGGCGCCCGACGGGCTGACCATTCCGGCCACGTTCTACCTGGTCGTCGGGGTGACCGCGCTGGTCGCGGTCGGTCTGCGCCGGCTGCTGGGCCGCCCGTTCGGCCGGATCGTGCTGGCCACCGCGCGCAACGAGGGCCGCACCGAGCTGATGGGCTTCGACCCCCGGCGGGTCCGGCTCCAGGCGTTCACGCTGGGCGGCGTGGTGGCGGGCCTGGCCGGCGCCCTGTACGCGGCCAGCGCGCTCTATGTCGACCCGTCGGTGTTCGGGCTGGCCCAGTCCGCGCTGGTGGTGGTCTGGGTGCTGGTCGGCGGGCGCGGTTCGCTGCTCGGCGGCCTGGCCGGGGTCGCCATGATCGAGCCGCTCACCTCGGCGCTGGGCGGCAGCGGCGGAGACCTCGGGCCGATCATCCTGGGCGCGGTGCTCATCGTCATGGTGCTCCTGCTGCCCTCAGGCGTGGTGCCCGCGCTCATCTCCCTGGTCCGCCGCCGCCGGGCCGGGCACGCCGACGAGGCCGCTCCGGTGCTCGCCGTCGAAGGTCCGCCGCCATTGCCGCTCGACGGGCGTCCCCCCGCCACGCTGGCCACCCATGACCTGGTGAAGCGGTTCGGTGGGCTGCTCGCCACCGACCACGTCTCGCTGGAGTTCGAGCCGACGCGGGCGCACTCCATCGTGGGTCCCAACGGCGCCGGCAAGAGCACCCTGTTCTCCCTGCTGGTCGGCGCCAACCGGCCCACCGAGGGGACGGTCTGGCTGGACGGCGCCGACATCACCCGGCGCTCCACCTTCCAGCGGGCCAGGCTGGGCCTCGGCATCAAGCGGCAGGTGCCCAGCGTCTACCTGGACTCCACCGTGCTGGAGAACCTGTGGGTCTGCGCCTACGCCGACTGCCGATCGGTGCCCGAGTCCGACCGCAGGGCCAGGGAGATGGCGGACTGGCTGGGGCTGTCCGGCCGCTCGGCGGACCTGGCCGCCGAGCTGGCGCACGGCCACCGCCAGCTCCTGGAGATCGGCATGGTGCTGGCGGCCCGGCCCCGGGTCGTCCTGCTGGACGAACCGACGGCGGGTATGACCAGGGAGGAGACCCACCTCATCGCCGAAGTCGTGCGGACCCTGGCCGCCTACTGCACGGTGGTGGTGGTCGAGCACGACATGGAGTTCATCCGCGAGGTCGGCGCCCCGGTGACCGTCCTGCACAAGGGCGCGGTCTTCGCCCAGGGCACCATCGACGAGATCCGCGCCGACGAGCGCGTGCTGAGCATCTACCTGGGGCGGGCGCATGTTGAGGCTTCATGAGATCACCAGCGGCTACGGCTCGACCCAGGTCCTGCACGGCATCTCGTACGAGGTGCCGGCGGGAGAGGTCGCCGTGCTGCTGGGGCGCAACGGGGTGGGCAAGACGACCCTGCTCCAGACGATCATGGGCCAGCTACCGCTCCGGCAGGGCACCCTCACACTGGGCGAGCAGGACATCGGCCGGCTGCCCACGCACGAGCGGGCCCGGCTCGGCCTGGCCTACGTTCCGCAGGGCCGCGAGATCTTCCCCGGGCTGAGCGTGCTGCAGAACCTGCGGGTGGCCGTGCTGGGCACCAAGCGGCGGGAGTGGCGGCAGCGGCTGGACCGGATCCTGGCGGACTTCCCGCTGCTCGCGGACAAGCTGAACGACTCGGGCCGGAGCCTGAGCGGCGGCCAGCAGCAGGTGCTGGCCATCGCCCGCGCGCTGATCACCGAGCCTCGGGTGCTGCTGCTCGACGAGCCCTCGGAGGGCATCCAGCCGTCCATCGTGGTGGAGATCGCCGAGCTGCTGGTCTCCGTGGCCGGGGAGCGGGGCATCGCGGTCCTCGTGGCCGAGCAGAACCTCGACTTCGTCGCCCACGTGACCCCCTCGGTCAACGTGATCGACAAGGGCCGGCTGGTGGCCCAGGTGCCGGTCGAGGAGCTGCTGAACACCGCCGAACTCCAGCACAAGTACCTGGGCGTCTAACCACATGGGAGAAGAAATGAGCCGTACCCCGGTCGAAGAGGCCGTTTCCCGGTATTTCGCGGCGATCGCCGCCCGCGACGCGGCTGCGTGGGCCGCCAACTTCGCGCCCGACGGGCAGAGCGAGGACCCCGTCGGCGGCGAGCCGGTACGCGGGCGGGCCGCGTTGCAGGCCTTCCAGCAGGGCATCTTCGACGCGTTCCCGGTGATGGTGCTCACCCCCGTCGAGCACTACTGGGGCGGCTCGCAGGCCGCGGTGAAGTGGACCTGCCACGTCGAGTCCGATACGGCCGCCGCCGACTTCTCCGGGATCAACACCTACGAGGTCGACGAGAGTGGCGCCATCACCCGCCAGAAGGCGTTCTGGGACCTCGCGGCGGTCCAGCGCGACCTCGCTTAGCCCCAGACCTCCCGAGCCGTCTCGACGATCAGGGCCAGCTTGGCGAACTGCTCGTCAGCGGTGAGCACGTTGCCCTCGACCGTGGAGGAGAAGCCGCACTGCGGGGACAGGCAGAGCTGGTCCAGGTCGATGAACTTGGCGGCCTCGTCGATGCGCCGCTTGAGCGCGTCCTTGGACTCCAGCTCGCCGCGCTTGGTGGTGACCAGGCCGAGCACCACCATCTTGCCCGGCGGCACGAAGCGCAGGGGTTCGAAGCCGCCGGAGCGCTCGTCGTCGAACTCCAGGAAGAACCCGTCCACGGCCAGCTCGCCGAACAGCGCCTCGGCCACGAAGTCGTAGGCGCCGGAGGCGGCCCAGGAGGAGCGGAAGTTGCCGCGGCACATGTGCGTGGTGATCGCCATGCCCTCGGGCTTGGCCGCGAGCGCGATGTTGATCTGCTTGATGTAACGCAGGTGCATGTGCTCGCCGTCGTCGCCGCGCTCGGCGAGCTCCGCCCGCTGCGCCGGGTCGTTGAGGTAGGCCAGGCTGGTGTCGTCGAACTGCAGGTAGGTGCAGCCCAGCTCGCCGATCCTGCGGACCTGCTCGGCGTAGGCGGCGCTGAGGTCGCTCCAGAACTCCTCGACGTCGGGGTAGACGTCCGGATCGATGGAGGCGGGCCCGCCCCGGTAGTGGACCATGCTGGGCGAGGGGATGGTCAGCTTGGGCACCGCCGTGGTCACGGTGTCGCGCAGGAACCTGAAGTGGTCGGCGAAGATCGGCTCGTCCAGCCTGATCTTGTCGTGCACCCGCATCGCCGCAGGGGTGAACTCGAGATCGCCCTGCTCATTGTGGAAGCGGACCGTGATGTGCTCGCCGGTCGCCTGGCCGATGCCGCCGAGCTGGTAGATGAAGTCCATGTGCCAGGAGGCCCGGCGGAACTCTCCATCGGTCGCCGCCTGCAGGCCGAGCTCCTCCTGCCTGCGTACGACCTCGCGGATCGCCTCGTCCTCCACCTCGCGCAGCGCCTCGCCGGTGAGACTCTCACGGGCGCGGAGCAGGGCGGGCGGCCGCAGCAGGCTGCCGACATGGTCTGCGCGGAAAGGGGGTGAGGTGCGCATGTGGATCACCTTCTCTTGAGCGTCGTACGCCCCAAGTTAGGCCACTGTGCAACGGCTGTCACCGTTCTGCCCAACGTCCTCCCGATCACAATGTTGGGCACTCTATTGACAGGCGTAAAAAGCCTGCCTACATTCAGGGCCACATTCGCGGTCCAGGAGGTCCTGATGCGCAGGCTTCTCCCGTCCCTGGCCTGTCTCGTTCTCGCCACGGCCGCCTGCGGCAGTGGCGGATCGGGCGCCCAAGACCCCATCAAAGTGGGCCTCATCGTCTCGCTGACCGGCAACTACACCCCGCTCGGCAGCGAGGACAAGAAGGCCGTCGAGCTGGCCGTCGAACAGATCAACAACGGGGGCGGCCTGCTGGGCCGCAAGGTGGAGCTCGTCGCCCGCGACGACAAGACCGCACCGGACCAGGGCATCGTGGCCTACAACCAGATCAAGGGCGAGATCGACGCGCTGATCGGCCCGGTCTTCTCCAACTCGGCGCTGGCGATCGAGCCTCTGGCGCAGCGGGACAAGATGCCGTACCTGTCGCTGGCGCCCGCCCAGGAGCAGGTCGAGCCGGTCAAGTCGTACGTCTTCGTCACGCCCGCGCTGTCCAGCATGTACGCCGAGCGCTACCTGCAGTACATCCAGGCCACCGGCCTCAAGACGATCGCGGTCGCCTACGACTCCAAGAGCGCCTACTCCGTCTCCGGCCACAAGGCCATGGTCGCGCTCGCCCCGAAGTACGGCGTGACCCTAGCCGTGGACGAGTCGTACGAGACCACGACCTCCGACTTCAGCCCGCTCTTCACCCACGTACGCGGCTCCGCGGCCGAGGCGCTGGTCTTCTGGGGCTCCGGCGCGCCCGGCGTCACCGCCGCCAAGCAGTACGCCGCCGCGGGGCTGAAGGTGCCGCTGTTCCTGACCGCGTCCCAGGCCAGCAAGCTCTGGCTGGAGCCGATGGGCGCCGCGGCCGAGGGGATGACCGTGCAGAGCGCCATCGGCGTGGTGGGCGAGCAGTTACCCGACGGCAAGCAGAAGCAGGTCATCGAGCAGATGGCCAAGCCGTACCAGCAGAAACACGGCTACCCGCCACCGCAGTTCGCGCAGGACGGCTACAGCGCGAGCCTGCTGCTGTTCGAGGCGATCAAGAAGGCGGGGGGCACCGACAAGGCCAAGGTCCAGCAGGCGCTGGAGACCATGGACCTGGTCACGCCGAATGGCCGGTTCCGTTACTCCCCCACCGACCATTCCGGGCTCTCCCCCGAGTACATCTCGGTCAACACCGTGAAGAACGGTCAGTTCATCACCACGTCCTGGGCCAAGGCGCAGCTCGCCAAGACCGTGGCCGCGGAGTAGCGGTGCTGACGGTCACCGGGATCTCGCGCTCCTTCGGAGGCGTCTACGCTGTCGGCGACGTCTCGCTGAGCGTCGCCGACGGCGAGGTGTGCGGGGTCATCGGGCCCAACGGCGCCGGTAAGTCCACGCTGTTCAACCTCATCACCGGCCATCTGCCGGCGGACCGGGGCGAGATCACCTTTCTCGGGCGCCGGGTCGAGCGGCTGCCGCCGCATCGGCGGGCCCGGCTCGGCATGTCCATCGTCTTCCAGGGCGCCCGGGTGTTCCGCGGCATGACGGTCAGGGAGAACGTCATGGTCGGGATGCACAGCCGCACCCGGGCCGGGTTCGTCGCGGCGGCGCTGCGGCTGCCGCGGCATCGCGCCGACGAGCGCGAGATCGCCCGTGAGGCGGATCTCGCCCTCGACCGGGTGGGGCTGGCCGAGTGGGCGGACCGGGCCGCCGACCAGCTCCCGATCGGCCAGCAGCGGGCGCTGCAACTGGCCCGCGCCCTGTGCGCGCGGCCCAGGCTGCTGCTGCTCGACGAGCCCGCGTCCGGTCTGCGAGGCGGCGAGCGCGAACGGCTCGCGGCCCTGGTCGAGGAGCTGCGCGCGAGCGGGCTGACCATCCTGCTCATCGAGCACGACGTCGCGTTCGTGACCCGGCTCGCCGACCGCGTGGTCGTCCTCGACCTCGGGCGGGTCATCGCGGACGGCTCTCCGGCCGAAATACGCGCGGATCCGCTCGTACTCGCCGCCTATCTCGGACAGGCTTCATGATCGACGTCTCCGACCTGGTCGTCTCGTACGGCGCGGCCACCGCGCTCGACCACGTCACGCTCTCGGTGGCGCGCGGCGAGATGGTCGCGCTGCTCGGCCCGAACGGCGCGGGCAAGTCGACGCTGGCCAACACCTTGGCGGGCCTCCTCACCCCGGCGTCCGGCACCGTGCGGATCGGCGGCCGGCTGGCGCTCATCCCGGAGGGCCGCCAGGTATTTCCGGATTTGTCGGTCGCCGACAACCTCGCCCTCGGCGGCTGGCGCTCCGGCCTGCGCGACCCCTCCTCCGTCTACCGGCTGCTGCCCCAGCTCGCCGAGCTGTCCCGCAGGCGCGCGGGCGTGCTGTCCGGCGGCGAACAGCAGATGGTGGCCTTCGGCCAGGCCCTGATGTCGCGGCCCGACGTGCTCGTGGTCGACGAGCTGTCGCTGGGGCTCGCGCCGCTGCTCACCGCGAAGCTGGCGGGTCACCTGGTCGAGCTCAACCGGACGCTGGGCCTGACGGTGCTGCTCATCGAGCAGAATGCGCGGCTGGCCTTCGAGCTGTGCGAGCGCGCGTACGTCCTGGAGTCCGCCCGCGTGGTGGCCGAGGGCGAGTGCGCCGAGCTGGCCGACGACCCGCGCGTGGCCGGCGCGTACCTGGGTGGGGCGATCACATGAGCGCGTTCATCGGTTACCTGCTCAACGGTCTGGCCGTCGGGTGCGCGATCGCGCTCATCGCCAGCGGGCTGGTCACCATCTACCGGGTCACCGGGGTGGTCAACTTCGCCCAGGGCACCTTCGCCGTCGTCGCCGGGCTCTGCACCTCCTCGCTGCTCGGGCTCGGGGTCCCCCACGGGGTCAGCGAGGTCGCCGCCGTCCTGGTCGCCGCGCTCGCGGGGCTGCTGACCGGTCTGGCCGCCACCGGCAAACGGGACACCACCCCGCTGTCGTCGCTCATCATCACGCTCGGCGTGGGCGTCCTCGCCTACGCCGTCGAGATCGTCCTGTGGGGCGACCAGCCGCGCTCGGCCCCCGGCCTGGCCGGCTCCGTGACCATCGCCGGGGCTCGTGTCCAGACCCAGCACCTGCTCGTCATCTCCGTCACCGCGGCGACGTTCGTCCTGCTCGTCCTCTTCTTCGGCCGTACCTACCTGGGCAAGGCGCTGACCGCGTGCGCCTCCAACCCCTACGCCGCCCGCGTGATCGGCATCGACACCCGGCTGATGGGCCTGCTGGCCTTCGCCCTGGGCGGACTGCTCGGCGGCATCGCCGGAGTGCTGGTCACGCCGCTGCGGCCCATCTCGTTCGACACCGACGTCACGCTCATCGTCAACGGCTTCGCCGCCGCCGTGTTCGGCGGGCTCACCCGTCCGGCCGTCGCGCTCGGCGGCGCGCTGCTGCTCGGCGTCGCCGAGACCATGGCCGCGGGGTACGGGTACGGGTCTCACCAACTGGAGGTCGCCCTGGGTCTCATGCTCGTGGTCATGGTCGTACAGGCGAGCCGCCGATCGACCATCCACCAGGAGGCGGTGTGAAACGGCTGGCCGGTGGGCTGCTGATCGCCGCCGTCACGCTCGCCCTGCCCGCCGTACTGGACGACAGCTCGCTGGCCGTGTACATCCTGCTCGGCCTGGCGGCCATGGTCACGGTCGGGGTCTCCCTGCTCATGGGATACGCCGGGCAGGTCTCGCTCGGCCAGGGCGCCTTCTACGCCATCGGCGCCTACACCGCCGCCCTGCTCGCGCTGAACGGTGTCCCTCCCCTGATCGGGCTGATCGCCGCCCCCGTCGCGGCGGCCGCGTTCGCCCTCGTGATCGGCACGCCGCTGTTGCGGCTCCGCGGCCACCACCTGGCCTTCGCCACCCTGGCCATGCAGCTCATCCTGCTCTCCCTGGCCGGGCAGCTGGACGTCACCGGCGGCGACATCGGGCTGCAGGCCATCCCCCAGTTCGGCATCGGCTCGTTCGAGGCGGGCAGCGCGTCCGCGTACGCCTACCTGACGTGGGCGGGCCTGGCGCTGGTGATGCTCGTGACGCACAACGTGATCACCTCCCGGCCGGGCCGGGCCCTGCGCGCCCTGGCCACCAGCGAGACCGCCGCCGCCTCCGCCGGCATCCCGGTCGGCCGCTACAAGCTCGTCGTCTTCGCGCTGTCGGCCGCCTTCGCCGGCCTGGCGGGCGGCATCTACTGCTTCTACACCGGGTACGTCGCGCCGGGGTCGTTCCCCGTGCTCATCTCGATCCAGTACATCGTCATGGCCGTCGTCGGCGGGCTGGGCACGATCTGGGGAGCCGTCGTCGGGGCCACCGCGATCACGCTGCTGGTGCAGGGGCTCGACAGGGTCGCGAGCCTGCCGGGGATGCCGTCGTACGCGCCGAGCGTGCTGTCGTACGCGGTCTACGCGCTCGTCCTCATCCTCGTCGTCCTTTTCCTGCCCCGCGGGCTGCTGCCCACGTTCACCCGGGCACGATGGAGATTGTTTTCCGGCAGGCGTGCTGATCTGGAATACAAGTGAACCTTTAAAGGGGCGCGCTGCGTACTTCGTGGCAATCGACTTTCCGGAGACGGCCATGAAAATCCGCCACCTGGTCATTTTCTTCGCACTTTCCGGCGTCGCCGCATGTAATGGCGGCGAACCCGAACAACCGGCTTTCGTCGGTGGCACGCTGCCCTCTCCCACAGCCTTCGCCCCGATCCCCCAGACCGAGGCCAAGCGCATTCTCGACCAGTACGAGAGCCTGGCGAAGCAGGCGAACTGGAAGGCCGCGGAAGCCGGACTCTCGTTGCAACTGACCAACGCCGACAACCGGGTGAACGCGCTGCTCGGCGAACGACCGGAGAAGCGACCCGCCATCACCAACCCGCGGTTCGCGATTCCGCCGAGTGGCGCCTGGTTCCTGGCCGAGTACAAGACCGGGTCGAACTGGACACAATTGATCTTCCAGAAGACCGCCGAGGGATGGCGTGTGGTCTCCGGCTCCGTGGCCCGGCCCCCCGCCATCGCGACGGACCCCAACGGTCTGGCCACCGCCCTGAACGTGGACCAGCGCGGCGGCCTGGCCGTCTCTCCCCGGGAGGCGGCCGAGACGCACACGCGCCTGATGAGCACACTCGGCGAGGACGCGGCTGCCAAGCAGATGTTCGCCTCCGGCGACTACACCACCGAGCTCGTCGCCGGCCTGCGCAGCGACCGGCAGAAGGCGCGGGGCCAGTGGACGCTGAAATACCAGCCGCAGCTCGTACCGGAGATCTTCGCGCTCGAGACGTCGGACGGTGGCGCCGTGGTCTGGTACGGCGTGCGCCAGCAGGACACCTACACCGCCCGCCCCGGCGCGGCGGAGCTGAGGCTGACGCAGCGCGGATGGGCGGCGCTGAGTCGCAACGCGTTCTACAAGTCCAAGGTCACCATGAAGAGCGGAGCCATTTACGTCGCGGTCATTCCTCCGTCGTCCGGAAAGGTGCGGGTCATCAGTCAATGGTTCTCGCCGTTCAGCATCAACGGATCATGAACTCAGCGCTTCGATCAGCCGCCCGCGCAGGATTTCCAGCGCGGCGATCTTCTCCTCCACATCGGTGAGCTTCCGGGCGATGACCCGCGCGCTGTCGGGACAGATGGGACCGTCGGGGAGGCCCTCACCGAGGCAGGGCAGAAAGGCCCGGAGATCATTGGCGGTAAGGCCGAGCGAAAGCAGCGCCTTGATAGTGCCCACCTGGGCGACGGCCGCCTCGTCATATTCCCGGTAACCGTTCGGCGCCCGCCGGGGGTGTAGCAGACCCTCCTGCTCGTAATAGCGCAGCGCCTTGATGGTGGTGCCTGCCTTGCCGGCCAGCTCTCCGATCAGCATTTCCTCACCCAGACGCGCTCAGCCCACCGTCGACCCGGATGACCGTACCGTTGAGATAACCGCCTTCCGGCTGTACCGCGTTCACGATCCACCAGGCGATCTCCTCCGGCCGCGCGACCCGTCCCAACGGAATCCGGGCCCGAAGGGACTCTCCCACGGCGGCGATCTGCTCAGCCGAGAAACCGGCATTGCTGAGCACCGGCGTCGACGTCACCCCCGGCGCCACGGACACGACCCGAATGCCGCGCTGCGCGAGTTCGACCGCCCACGTGTGGGTCAGGAAGTCGAGGGCCACCTTCGTGGACCCGTAAATCGAATTGTTCGCCCAGCCGTAGTGCGGCGGGTTGGACGTGACGTTGACGATGGTGCCCCCGTTCTCCAGGTACGGCAGCGCGCGTTGGGTGAGGAACACCGGTCCCAGCAGGTTCGTGGCGAGCTGCTCCTCGGCGACCTTCCTGTCGATCGCCTCAAGGGCCGCCGGACGGGTGATGGCGGCATTGTTGACCAGTGCATCGATCCGGCCGAACGCGTCGAGCGCGGCGGCCACGATGGCCTCCGGGCCGTCCGGCGCGGCGACGTCGGCCACGAACGTCCTGATGCCGGGACCTTCCTCGGCGGCTGCCGCCAGAGTCTCAGCCGTACGTCCGACGATGAGGACATCGGCGCCCGCGGCGGCGAAGCGCCGCGCCGTGGCCCGGCCTATCCCGGTACCGCCACCAGTGATGAGCACGGCCCGGCCGTGAAGGGTGTCTTCCATGGGCGAGACGCTAAACCCGGCCCCTGGGGTCAAGGTCAAGTGCGGAGCCCGCTCGTACGGGTTTGCGGCTGCAGCAAAACGTGTGCTATAGTCTGAAACGTTGCAGTTGTGGTACCCATAAAGACTTGTGCGCACCTGACCTAGCATGATGTTCAGGTGCGTTTTTTGTTTGCCGGTCATCTCCGGATGGGCTCATCAAAGCGACACAGGATCCGTAAAGTGCGGATCCCGTATCTGCAACCATCAGAAGGAGATCGATATGGCATCTGGCACCGTGAAGTGGTTCAACTCGGAAAAGGGCTTCGGCTTCATCGCGCAGGACGGCGGCGGCGCCGACGTCTTCGCCCACTACTCCAACATCATTGCCAATGGCGGCTACCGTGAGCTGACCGAGGGCCAGAAGGTGGCCTTCGACGTCGTCCAGGGCCAGAAGGGCCCGCAGGCGGAGAACATCGTTCCCGCCTGATCACGGCGCATGCCTTAGGTCAGGGCCCGCATCCGTTCGGATGCGGGCCCTGACTGCGTTCAGACGCCGTATCGTGCGACAATTGTCCTGGTCAGGCCGCTTCAATCTCCCCCCGTGAGCAAGCCGATGGAGAGGGACGGCCATGGACATCAGGCCGCAGGCGGTTGTCATCCCGAAGGAGACCGACCGGCTGGAGCAGGGGAAGTACGGCCCCGTCTACCCGCGCAGTCCGGCATGTTACGGGTTCACCGTCATCGCGAAGGTCAAACCAGGCCGGGCCGATGCCATGCGAGAGTACGGCTACGCGCTCGCCAAGGCCCTGGAAAGCGATCCGTATCTCCTCGCGCCGCTCAAGCTGCACTACCTGCGCTGGGTGCTCTTCGACGACGACACGCGCTTCATGTATCAGGGGATCTTCGACACCGACTTCGACAAGTACACCGAGGACGCCATCGCGCTGTTCAGCAAGGCGGGGGTGAGTACGGCCTTCGAGAACCTCGAAGGCTTCCCCGAGGACTGGAAGACCAACCCCGAGGCGTTCATCAAGTTCGTCCGCGAGCATCACTGCCCGAGCTTCATCGAGTACGGCGAGTATCCGTACGTCACCGCGGATGAGATCAAAAAGGCTCTGCGGATCAAGAGCGCCCTGTCGGAGATGCTCGACCAACTGCAGTGAGAGCCGCCAGCGCCACCCGGAGGCGAGATGAGCGAGTTCAGAACGGCGCGCACCTACAACCAGAACCACGTACCGCGTCCGTACACGCCCGGCCGGCGGCGGTTGAGCATCTACGTCGCATGGAGCTATCCAGCCGAGGCGGGCCGGAACCCGGCCGAGCTGGACAACCGGTTCTCCACGATGACCGAAGTGCGCCGCGTGACCTGGCCGGCCTACGAGGACCCGAAATGGTCGGATCCGCTGCGGTTCCAGCAAGGCATCGCGGGCGGGCTGGAGCTGTTCTTCTGGGGCTGGCTGCCTTTCCAGCAGTTCGTCCAGGAGACCACCGGACATCCCGTGCCCGTGTATCAACGCGTCGACCAGGCCGGATTCCACACTCCCCTGGACGAGCGAGTGCTGGCCGACACCGACACGATGTTCGTGTGGGGGCTGGACCACATGATCACCGGGCAGGACGCCGCACCCGGCGAGATCGAGGCGGTGCGTGACTTCCTCACCCGCGAAGGGACCTGCCTGGCCCTGGGGCCGCATCATGACGTCGGCGCGTCGGACGACATGGCGGTGCGCGAGATCGAATATCGGCACCACGGTGACGCGCTGGTGCCCCGCCGGCAACGCTTCGGCAGGTACACCCGATCGCTGATCGCCGGTCTGGGAGTGCCCGTCGAGAACCGCTACGGCCTCCGTCCCGCGGTGACGGAAGGGAAGAAGAGCGCCCCTCTGTCCATCGCCCGGGATCTGGACACCAAGAGGTGGTTGGAGGGCGTGTCCAGCTTCAACTTCCACATGCACCTCCCCCACTACGCCGTGACCACCGACGACCCGAACGTCATCCACGTGCTGGGCAGACAGCCGATCGACCTGTCCAGACCGCATCCCTTCACGGAGGCCGGAAACACCGAGTTCAACATGTTCCTGTGGATGCCGCCCAGCGGTGACCGGGCCGGTGACGTGATCATGGCCGACACCACGATCTTCAGCTCGCTGTTCGGCGTCGACGAAAGCCTGCGCGCCTTCTGGAACAACATCGTCTCGGCGAAGTAGCGCGGGAAGAGCGAATCAGCGGGAAGAGCGGAGCAGCGGGAAGAAGGCGAGGTCGCGGTGAGCGAGCGAACCCACGTCAAGCTCGAACTCGACGACATCCAGCGCGGGGTCCTCAGCCCCCGGCCGAGCCCGTACGCGGCCACCTACATCCTGTTCCGCATCGACGACCGCGACCGCGGGCGCGAGCTGATGCGGCGCGTCAGCACCGTGGTGACCTCGGCCGCCGACACGGTGAGCCCGCTGGGTGAGACCTGGGTCAGTGTCGCGCTCACCTACCACGGCCTCAAGGCGCTCGGGGTGCCGCACGAGTCACTGGAGACGTTCGCCTGGGAGTTCCGGCAGGGCATGGCCGCACGCGCCAAAGCGCTGGGCGACGTCGGCGAGAGCGCCCCCGAGAACTGGGAGGCGCCACTGGGCACACCCGAGGTCCACGTGGTGCTGGTGGCACTCGCCCCAGACAATGCGCGCCTGGAGGCGGCCATCGACCGCGCCCGACCGGCCTACGACGCCCTCCCCGGCGTGACGGCCATCTGGCGCCAGAACTGCCACGCGCTGCCCACCGAGACCGAACCCTTCGGCTACCGCGACGGCATCAGCCACCCGGCCATCGAGGGCAGCGGCATCGCCGGATCCAACAAGCTGGAGGTGCCGCTCAAGGCCGGCGAATTCGTGCTCGGCTACCCCGACGAGCTCGGCGGCATCCAGACGCCGAAGCCCGAGGTGCTCGGCCGCAACGGCACCTACGTGGTCTTCCGCAAGCTCCACCAGCGCGTCGCCCTGTTCCGGCGCTACCTGAAGGACAACGCCACCAGCCTCGAAGACGAGGAGCTCCTGGCAGCCAAGATCATGGGCCGCTGGCGCAGCGGCGCGCCCCTGGCACTCTGCCCGTTGCACGACGATCCCTGCCTCGGCGCCGACCCGTACCGCAACAACAGTTTCCTGTACAAGCAGGACGATCCGGCCGGCTTCGCCACCCCCGGCGGCAGCCACATCCGACGGGGCAACCCCCGGGACGCGGCGGTGGCCGGAGTGCCGAGGCTGCACCGAATGATCAGACGCGGCACCGCCTACGGCCCGCTGCTGCCCGAGGGCGTCCTGGAAGACGACGGGGCCGATCGCGGGCTGATATTCGCCTTCGTCGGGGCGCATCTGGGGCGGCAGTTCGAGTTCGCCCAGTCCGAATGGATGAACGACGGCGTCTTCTTCGGCGCGGGCGACGCGAGGGATCCCGTCATCGGCTCCCGCGAGGGCTCCGGCGATTTCACCATTCCCCGGCGTCCCGTACGGCGACGCCTGGTCGCGCTGCCGCAGTTCGTCGTCACGCGCGGCGGCGAATACTGCTTCATGCCGGGACTGACCGCGCTGCGCCGGCTTGGTGACCTCACCGACTGAGCGCGGCGACGCCGCTCCGGTAAGAGGACCGGGATCCACATGAACACACTGCAGTTGCTGTTCAACGCCGTCACCGTCATCTTCATCGCGGCCACCATGTTCGCCGCCGGTCTCGCGACCACACTGCCGGCGCTGTGTACCGTCTTCACCGACCTCCCGCTGCTCCTGCTGGTACTCCTGGCCAACCTGGTGTGCGTCCCGCTTCTCGGCTGGGGTGTGGCCGCGCTGTTCGGCCTGCCCGCGGCCTCGTTCATCGCGCTGCTGCTGGTCGCGTCCTCACCTGGCGGACCGTTCGGCGCGAAACTCGGCATGGTGCAGAACGGCGACGTGGTCGCCGGTGCGGCGACGCAGGTGCTGCTGGCCGCCATCGGTAGCATCACCTTCGGTCCGACGGCGAACGTCATCCTCAAGACCGCGAACGTGGGCGGCGGGGTTTCGCTCGACGTCGCGACGCTGATGCTGACCGTGGCGGTCCTCCAGCTCGTCCCGTTCGCCGTCGGGTTGATCGTGCGCCATTACGCGCCGTCCACAGCGCAGGCGTGGCATCCCGTGGCCGCCATGGTGTCGAACGTGACGTTCCTCGTCGTGCTGGTGGGCATGCTGGTCGGCAACTGGCGTGCCGTCATCGCGCTGATCGGCTCACTCACCCTGCTCGCGGGCTTCGTCTTCGCCGTCATCGCCTTCGCTCTCGGCACGGCCCTGGCCACCGGGCCAGGGGCCCGCCGCACCACCATGGGTGGAGTCGCGGCCGTACGCAACGCGGGGCCGGCGCTCGCCGCCGTCGGTATCGCCTTCGGCAACGAGCCGGCCATCCTGGGAGCGCTCGCGGCTGTCCTGCTGAGCGGCCTGGCCGCGGCCCTGCCCATCGCGGCGGTGCTGAGCCGTCGCCGGGGCGTGCAGCTCCCCACGACGCCAGGTTCGGATGCCTAGCCGTACTCACCGGCAAAATCCCGTGGGCGGAAGCGTCCGCAACAGGCAAAGGCACACTCCCCGACCCACTCACCTGGGCATTTACCCGACAACCTTCTCCATACATAACTAAATCGCCGAAGGCCATCCCATTCAGACCAGCGACGCTCGATGTCCCGGCTGCATCGCGCGACGACCGGTCACCCCGACCCCGCGGAAAGGGCCTGCCCGCCATGAACCACGATCCAACCGCCTCCGACGCCCACGCCGGAGACGACAGCGCTGCCCAGCACGTGCCCTTGTCCCCGTTCCTCAGGGACCGGCTCGACGCCGCCACCACCGCCGCCCGCGCGGAACTGATCAGCGCGAGCGAGCGCAGGGCAGGACTCCTGCTGTCCTGGGCGGGTGTCGCCTACGGCGTGGTCGTCACGCTCATCCTCACCGGCCCGGCCCGTTTCCCCGGCCCCGGGCGCTTCGGCGTCATCGCGGCACTGATCCTGCTGTCCATGGCGGTCCTGCTGATCCTCATCACTATCCGCCCGGTCTCCGCCGAACGCGGCGGATCGAAGATCCTCTCCTACGCCAAGGCACCCACACCCGAGGCGCTGATCGAGCAGATGAACGCCGAGACCAAGGACTACGAACTGTTCCTGGCCGCCACCGCCCTAGAAATCGCCCGGGTCGCGCGCGCCAAGAACCGCAATCTGCAGTGGGCCGTCGACCTGATCGTGACCGGCATCACCATCATGACCGTCATGGTCTTCCTGGAGCATCTCATCTGAACCAGCGGAGCCGGACCTGAGCTTCGGAAGGCTCAGTAGCCCGCGGGCGCCGGCCAGTGGCGCTCGACCCCGATCTTGTCCAGTTCCCCGGTGAACTCCGCCAGCAACGCCTCCCGCTCCCTGACCTCCTGTGGTTCCACCCCCCGGCGCAGGCAGTACGCCGCCAGATGGCCCGCGACCTCGCCCACATTCGGACGGAGCTGAAGGTGGCCGCGGCCGGCAGCTCGGTCAGGGAGCTCGACTGCATCGGCAGGGAACGGCGGCTCACCGCCCGCGACGGCAAGGTCAAGGTCTGCCTGGACGGCGCCCCGCGCATCTACTACGGCTTGACCGAGACGCCTGACCAACTGCCGTGAGGCCTCCCACGGCGGGGAGCCGTCCCCGTGGATCGGGGACGACTCCGCTCAGGTCGTCGGAGTTATGCCCAGGGCTGGTCGACGGCCCAGCTCACGTCGTTGGCCCACGAGGTCGCGCTGTCGAAGGCGTTCGAGCCGCCGTTGCTGGCGATGTAGACGATGTTGTTGTAGTGGCGGATGAACCGGGTCGGGAAGTTGTAGGAGGCGAACGAGGTGCCCTGGCCGCTCTTGCCGGTCTGCGGGCAGAAGGTGGCGTCGGCGGCGAACAGCGAGCTGCCGTCATTGTGCTGGCGGTACAACTGGTAGTTCTGGTGCCGCAGGTAGTCGCCGGGGTAGTTCCTCGACTCGAACGACAGGCACGAGCTGCCGGCCAGACCGCTGCGGACGATCCACGAGGCGTCGCTCTTGTCGAGAGACGAGCTGGACGAGGTGATCACCGACGTGATGGCTTGGTCGTTCTGGTGGCGGATGTAGCGGGTGGTGCAGCAGGACGTCGTCGCGCGTAGCGAGATCGACGAGCCGGGGGTGAGCGTTCCGGGCGTGCCGCCGCCGCTCGACGTCGTGTATCCGGCGGCGACGATGTCGGCCTGCACCGCGTTCTCGGTGGCGTCCGACGGATAGCCGGACGTCATCACGCCTTCGTAGAAGGTACCGGCGGAACTGTTGCTGTTGTCGCCGCCGATCCCGAGGATGATGGCCCCCTCCTTCTTCATCGGGTTGTAGCCCGAGACGTTGGGGCGCGCTCCGTTGTAGTAGGTCGACAGGCCGCCCGACTGCGCGTTGCCGGCCCGGATCGCCCAGTGGTTCGGCTCACCCTTGATGATGGCGGTCAGGTAGCGGTGGTTCACGGTCGGGTCGCCCGCGTTGTAACCCGGGTTCACTCCGGAGAACAGGCCGTTCTCGAGGTCGGCCATGACCCAGGGGCCGTTGCCCGTGCCGTAGCCCCAGACCTTGATGTTCCCGAAGTAGATGGCCTCCATGGTGCCGTTGCCGTTGTCACGGCTGTTGGTCTCGGCGTTGCCGTAGTCGAAGCAGCAGCCGCCGTTGTAGTGCGTGCCGTCGAAGACCGCGTACATGCCCTCGGGCTGGTCCCCCTTCGCGATGCCGTTGGTGCTGTTGTTGCGATAGCCGGTGCCAGGAGACACGTAGACGCCGTACGCCTTGTGACCATTGATCATGGTCGGCGCCGCGGTCGCGACCGCGAGGTTGTCATACCCGCCCGCGGCCGGGCCGGAGAACCCGCCGGGGGGCGCCTGGGTGAGGCGGTTACCGCGACCAGACTGGTCGTAAATGATGGTGATGAGGCAGGTCGTATTGGCACAGAATGAATCCTGCGTGGCGGCGTTGGCATATCCGCCCGCGCTCAAAAGGCCGATGTCCTGGGTGGTGTTGTCCGAGGAGCGGCGCACTTGGTACAGCGGGCCGTTGTAGGCGGCATACAGGGCGCGAGTCGTGCTGTGCGCCGCAACGCACGGGGTGCCGCCGGCGGCGTAGATGTCACACGCGAGCGACGTCGCGGCCTGCGAGGGCGTGGAGATGCCGGCCAGCAGGCCGGCGGCGAGCGCGACGGCCGCGCCCGCGGACAGCAGTGCCTTTTTAAGGGACCGAACAATCATGATGAACCACTGCCTTTCAGGGGGCGCCGCGATGCCGGGAGATGCCCCGCCGACCTGCGACATCACGGCAGGGACGGAAAGGAAGTTGCTTTGTTAGCGCTAACATTCTTGCGTTCTATGCGGCCTCCGTAGATGCGCTTGGGGTGACTGGCTCACTATGGAACGGAAGCGTATGTTGCGTCAAGGTTGCAGGTGAGTGACGAAAATACCGCGAGGCGCGCTATAGAAAACTATCCTGCTTCCTGCAACGAAGGCCGAGAGATTTCATGCGGTCAGAGATCAGCTCACGAGATGTGGGTCGATTTCTCAGACGTCCTGAGGAACTTCGTGCCGTTCCACTTGTACGTCTGGCGGACGATCAGATCGGGGCAGCAATTGGCGGCCCGGCCGCTGACCACCTTGCCGCGCAGGTGTACCTGCCCCTTCCGGATGGCGACGGTCTGGGACTTGAAGTAGCG
The DNA here is from genome assembly GCF_018603905.1 of Nonomuraea sp. NEAU-A123. GTDB lineage: Bacteria > Actinomycetota > Actinomycetes > Streptosporangiales > Streptosporangiaceae > Nonomuraea. Next base: position 36,587 of record NZ_JAHFZZ010000030.1, on the reverse strand, counting down.
GTTCTTGCCCAACGCGCCGATCAGGCGAGGAGCTGAGCGCTTGGCGGCGCCGTCGTAGACGAAGGAGATGACGGGGTTGCCCGACGTCGGGCTCGGGCAGGACGACACGACCACAGTCTCGGGCTTTCCGTCACCCGTGAGGTCGCCGACAGCGGCGACGCGGGCGCGCACGACATACCAGGTGTCGCCCGGCCGCGGCTTGAGGCAGTGCAGCGCCCGCTCCACCACGGGCGCCCAGTCGAACCCGTCCGCGATCTGACCGGTCTCTTCGAGGGCGGCGGCCGTGCTGTCCGCGGTGGCGGTGCCCATGACGAGGAACGGCGCCAGCGCGGTCGCGATGGCGACGGTCCCCGCCCAGCTACGGAGTCTGCGGCTGCTCTTGTGGTCGACGCGTGAGTTCATGACCAATCTGATGCGAGGAATGTCGGAGAAGTTCGGCCTCAGGCCTTTCCATTGGCGGCGCACCAGTCGGCCCACGTGGTGGCACCCTTGCCCAACTGCTTGTTGTAGAAGGAGGTCCAGGAGTTCTCGCTCGAACCGGGCGCGGTGGGAGCGGCTTTGAAGAGCGGGTAGGAGGCGTCGACCTCCGCACGCAGCCACGGCTCGATGTCCTCGTAGGACTGCAGCGACCAGCTACGGGCGTGGTAGGTGAGCTGCCCGCGGACGTCGGTCTCCGGCAGGCACATGAACGGCGCCCACGGGCTCGTCCTGGCCCAGCTGATCTTGGTCTTCATCGCGCCGTTGGGGACGCTGCCCGCGGCCGTGCGGGCCTCGACCTCGCGGGCGTCGACGTAGAAGTCGAACATCTCCTGGGCCGCGTAGACGCCCTTCACCAGGCCGAACGACTCGCCCAACGCGAGCTTGAAGTCCGTGCGAACCGGGATGTCGCTGGTCCACTCCGTCTCGTCGTACATCTGCCGCAGGGGCGGGCCGACATAGGCGGAGGTGACGTTGAACGGGCCGAAGTTCACCGCGTCGTTGTTGATAGGAACGACCGGGTAAGTCCGGAGGTCAATCGGGTTCTTCCATTCCCGCAGGATCTTCGTGGGGTCGGCGGGGTCGGTGTAGAACACGATCTCGCGGGAGAGCTGATAGAGCTGCGTGGTGCCGGGCACCCGATACAGCCGCCGGATGTTGTAGCCCTCGACGTTGAACAGTTTCTGGCCATGGCGAAGCTGCGGGTCGTAGGCGTTGCCCTCGATGTTGGCGTACACGGCTCCCGAAATCCGGAAGACCATGTCCCGCCCGTCAGGCCGCCCATTGGTCTGCAAGGACAGCAGCCCGCTCTTGTCCGTAACCGTCTTGTAGACCGGCCCCGGATATGTCGGATCATCCGCCTGCTCGCCCGCCGCCGCGCCGGGGACGGCGACGCACACCAACAGCGCGGCGAGGGCTGCGGACAAGGTCAAACCACGGCGCTTGAACAAGAGTGCTCCTGCGATACAGAGGGGCGACAGAGACCACGCTGATCATTTCAGTTGCCGAGACCCGGCCTCAACCAGGCCCGTATGCTCGGCGGGGACCGCAGGTACGGGAGGCCGGGTGTCGAACAGCGTGCTGACCCACGAATTCCACGTGGACGCCGCACCGGAGAAGGTGTTCGAGCACCTCACGGCTCCGGAGAGCTACATCGGCCTGTCCCCCCTCGTGGTCGCCGTCAGCGATGTGGACCGCTCGGAGCCCGGCGTGATCCGGTACACGGCCGTCGAGCGTTTCCGATTTCTCCGGATCTTCACGTACGACAATCCGATCAAAGTGGCCCTCCACACCGAGGCCCTGTCCCTCTACGGCGAGGTGCGGAGCCCGGGACGCATTCGCATGGCCTACCGCTTCGACCTGGAGCCGGACGGCACCGGCACCCGGGTGAGCGACCGGCTCGACCTGACGGCCCCGTGGCTCCTGGCCGGGTTCGCCGCAGGTCAGGCGCGCAATGTCCAGCTCGCCCGCGCTCGGATCCTGGCACAACGGTTGTCTGGCGTGGGCTGACAGTGTCCGCCCAGGCCAAGTCAACGACGAGCCGGTCAGGAAGACGGCCGGCCGCCGTCGCCGGGGAGTGATCGCGCGAGGGCGTCGAGGATCACGTTGAGGCCGAACTCGAACTCGTCGCCGAAGTCGTAACCGGGCCGGAGGACGTGCTCGGTCGCCATCTCCACGAGGTGCGGATAAGCGCCGTCGGCGAACTGCTCCATGATGGACTCGGTCACCTCGGCCGCTGAGTCCGGGCCTTTGAAGGGCAACGAGGCCTCCTGCAGCGCGAAGCCGTAGGTGTAGCTGTCGAGCAGGGTCTGCGCGTGCGCGGTCAGCGGCACCGAGAAGCCGGCCGCGCGCAGCGTGGCGATGGTCGCGTCGAGGTGCCGCAGCGTCGAGGGGCCGGGGGTGGCTCGCGACTCGAGCAGGCCGATGGCCCAAGGGTGGCCTCTGAGCACGCGCCGGGTCGAATCGGCCCGCCGCCGCATCTCCGCGCGCCAGTCGCCGTCGGGAGACGGCAGGTCGATCTCACTGGAGACGAGATCGACGATGCCGTCGAGGATCTCGTCCTTGTTGGCGACGTGGTAGTAGACCGACATCGGCTTGACGCCGAGCGCCTGGGTGAGCGAGCGGATCGTCAGCGAACCGATCCCGCCCGCGTCGGCGACGTCGATGGCCGCCCGCAGCACCCGCTCCCGGGTGAGCGGCACGCGCGGCGTGGCTCTCTTGCTCTTCGGCTCTGACATCTCGCTTCGAGACTCTAGCACTTTCATACTTAGTACGTTATCTTCCCGTACTAAGTACGAAAATACTAAGTACGAAAGCTTCGACAGAAGGGAAAGGCCATGTCAGCACGTACCATCGGCCGGATCGTGGGCGCCTGCTACCTGCTCGCGTTCGTCGTCTACCTCGCGGGCGGCGCGCTGGTCGAAGCCGCCTCGGACAGCGCCGACATGCTGTCCGGTGTTCTCGCCGCCAAGACGACGCTGTCGGCGGGAGCCCTGCTGATGCTGGCCAACTCCGTCTTCGACATCGTCAACGGCTTATTGATCTTCAACCTGCTGAGGACGCGCCGCCCGTTCGCCGTCACCGCGTACCTGACAATCAGGACAATCGAGGTGGTGGTGCTGGCCGTCGGGATCCTGTTCCTGCTGCTGCTGATACCGCTCGCCCAGGAGTACGCGGCCAGCGGCCGCGCCTCGGTCTTCCCCGCGCTGGCGCGGGTCGCCGAGCAGGGGAACTACTACGCCTTCCACTTCGGGATGCTCGCGGTCTGCGCCGCCATGGTGGTGTTCTGCCGCGCGATGCTGCGCGAGCGGCTGGTGCCCGCGTTCCTGGCGGTGTGGGGGCTGGGCGGGTACGCGCTCTTCATGGCCGGCACGATCGCCGAACTCCTCGGCTACAAGATCGCCCTGACGACGTCGATCCCCGGCGGTCTTTTCGAGGTCGCCCTGGGGATCCTGCTCATCGTGAAGGGGTTTCCCGCCAGGCCGGAGACCGGCCACGCGAAAGCGGCGCAGCCCGCACCGACGGACGCCGCCTGAAGAGGATGCGGAGGGTATCGACGAGAGCGGCCCTTCACCGTGTCTCACCGGTGAAGGGCCGCTCTGGCATGAACCAAGGATTTTCGCTCCGGCTTGCGGAAGGCGGGTGCAGATTGTCTCTACCCAGGTATTGGTCCAGGTGTTCCGCCCGACGATACCGTCGGCCACGAAAGCATGCTCTTTCTGGAATTCGCGGCAGATTTCTTCGCTCTGTGGCCCGTAGCTCCCGTCGACCGTGATGGGCCAGCCGCGGTCCTGCATCCGCTGCTGCCATTTCTTTACGGCTTCGCCCTGCTGCGGTTTTTTTGATGGTGCCGGGGAATGGCGATGCGCACCCTCAGCGGTATTCTGGGGAAGCTGACGATTTACCTCGTTCTGGAAAATGTCGATACGACCTGTTGACACCAGGCCGGAGTCTCGTCGAGGTGCGGCACCGGCCACCGCCCGCACAGCGTGGACGTCTAGGCCCACCGGCCGCACTCATCTGGGGTTCGTGGACGGCATCGGCGAGCCCGACATCGAAGGCGCCGGGGTGGCCAGCATCCTGCGGAAGCAGGCGGGTGGCGACCACTACGGCTACCTGCCGGGATTCGGTCCGACCATCAGGGCCGGTGAGTTCCTTCTCGGGTACGTCAACGAACTCGGGCGGGTCGGGCCGATGCCCAAACCCGACATTCTCGGCCGTAACGGCACCTATGTGGCCTTCCGCAAGCTGCACATGCGGGTGGCCGCCTTCCGCCGCTACCTCAAGGACAACGCCTCCTCATCCGAGGAGGAGGAGCTTCTCGCGGCGAAGATGGTCGGCCGCTGGCGCAGCGGGGCGCCTCTCGTACTGGCTCCCGAGCACGACAATCCCGGCCTCGCGGCGGATCCGCAGCGCGCGAACGACTTCGCCTACCAACAGGAGGACCCCCGCGGCCTGCGCTGCCCGCTCGGCTCCCACATCCGCCGCATGAACCCGCGTGATGCCCTGTCGAACACGTTCGTGGACATCAAGCTGCACCGCGCCCTGCGCCGCGGTGCCACCTACGGTCCCATGCTTCCGGAAGGACAGTTGGCGGACGAACGACGGGGACTTCGTCGCCCTCGGCACCGAGAAGAACCCTGTCATCGGGGACAACGACGCCACCGGGATGTTCACGATCCCCCAGCGCCCCGTCCGCCGGCGACTGCGGGAACTTCCGCGCTTCGCGGTCACCAGGGGAGGTGAATACCTGTTCATGCCCGGCATCCGGGCGCTGAACTGGCTCGCCGAACTCGACACGTGAGCCGCCGGTCGAGCCACAGCGCACCGGAGACTCGTGTCACCGCCAACGGCCTGACGGCCCCGGCCCAGAAAGGGAAGCAACCATGACCACGAATACAGGAAAGCCGGCTCGCCCGGGCTTGAAGTACCGCCGGACGAACGAGTTCACCCTCTTCTTCAACGTTGAGCCCGGTCACGGGCAGCAGATCCGGGACATCTTCCAGCAGCCGGGATTCGAGGAGAAGAGACAGAGATGAGCGCGCGCATCGGAACCCTGCACGACGCGCGGTGGGTGCTGTTCGACGACGACACGCGGCTGCTGTTCGCCACGAACTTCGACGGCGACTGGACGGTGAAAGACCTTCAGAAGGCGGTGCGCGTACACGAGGCATTCCAGCACCTCCTCGACGAGGCCAGCTGATAGGGGTGCTGCACCAACCTCCCAGGCCGTTCGCCTGTGCCGACAGACCGCGGCTCCATACGTGTCGCGGATGGCACGGACGGCGCGTAGCGGAGCGGCGGGACCGACTCGAAGAAGCCCACCAACTCCAACTCAAGACCGTGAACTTTCAGCCAGATCCGTCTCTCGTCGACAAAGTCAGAAGCAGGGCGCAATACGCATTGCGTACTTCTAATGTGATCTCATGCTTGATGAGGCCACCTTGTTCCAGGCCGGCGCTGCCGGCGAAGTCGTCCGCCCGCGGGACGGCCAAGAACTCATCGTGGCCAGCCGCCTGCTGCGCGAGTTGTGCCGCCGGAACCCCGAGGACCTCGACTCTCGCGGGCTGGCCATCGAGGGCGCCAGGATCGAAGGCGACCTTGATCTGAGTGGTATGCAGGTCCCCTTCCCCCTACGCTTCGTCAATTGCGCGTTCGACCGCCCCCTCAACCTCGAAGGCGCCGAGATGCACCTGCTGGTGCTGGACGGCTGCACGATTTCCGGCATCCTCGCCAACGGCCTGCGCGTACGCCGTGACCTCGACCTGTCCCGGTCCCGCATCAACGGCGGCCTGTGGACCTCGGCCAGCACCTCGTGCAGCGCGGCGGTGTGGCTATGTGAGTCGGAGATCGGCGGGCGCCTGCTCTGCCTGGACACGGTCATCGACGCCGAGATGCGTGCCGTTCAGGCCGACCGGATGAGGGTCGGCGGGACGATCCGGCTGCTGCATGGGTTCGAGGCACGCGGCGGGATGCGACTCCTCGGAGCCGACGTGGCGGGCTCATTGGACCTCACGGGCGCCCGCCTGACGCGGCCCGACCGCGGGGTGGCGCTGGATTTGGGCGACGCCCAGATCGGCGGCAGCGTCTTCATCATCGACGACCAGACGGGCCGTCGCCCCATGATCGGCGGGCGGCTTGATCTGGGTAATGCCAGGATCTCCGGGCAGTTCCTCATCCGCAACGCCGACTTCGAGCCTACCGGGAGGGTCGTGGGCGCCGGATATTCCAGCCTTCGCAGCGCCGGCTCCGCGGTCAGCGCCCCCGGGCTCTTCGTGGGCGGGGACCTCAGTATGGAAGGCGAATGCCGGATCGGTGGCGGTGTGGACCTGTCCATGGGCTCGTTCAGCACCATCCTGATCCGCGAGGGCAGTGAGTTCGCCGCAGACAGGGGTCGCGCCCTCGACCTGACCAACGCCGAACTCCGTTCCAACCTCATCTTCGAAGAAGGGGTGACCGTACAGGGCACGCTGCGGTTGGTGGGAGCGCACATTAAGGGCGGCCTCACCCTGCAGGGCACCCGCTGGAGCTGCCCGGAGGGCGACACGGTCATCAGCGCGCAGGGCGTGACAGTCGACGGGACGGTGAACCTGCGCGGCATGGAGACCACGGGCGGCCGGGTGAGGTTCCACTCCGCGACAGTCGGCGGCGTCCTGGACGCCCATCATGCCAGGCTGCACCACCCTGGCGGCGAGGCGCTCTCGCTGCAGCGAATAGCGGTCAGAGGGTCGATCCTGCTCTCCAAGGAGTTCACCGCCGACGGCCGTGTATCGCTGAACCGGTCCGTCGTGGAGGGGCGGCTCGACTGCGAGGGCGGCACCTTCGGGGCGATCACCGCGGTGTCGGCCACCGTACGCGGTGGCATGCACCTGCGCTGGGCGACCGTCCCGGACTCGGTGGACCTGACGGGGGCTGTCACCACCGTGCTCGCAGATGACCCAGCGAGGTGGCCGCGGCGCTCGTCGATCGCCGGCTTCATGTACGACCGGTTCGACGGCTCCTGGGACTGGCGGGCCCGCCGAGATTGGCTGTACGGCATGATCCCCTTCGATGCGGGCCCGTACGAGCAGGCGGCCAGGGTGTTCCGCCAGCACGGTCACCCGGCAGAGGCCGAGCGGCTCCTCATCGAGCAGCGCAAGCAGGCCAGAAAAGCGCAGCCGCCGGACGGCCGCACACCACAGCGCCTGCTCCGCGACCTCCGCGACATCCTGTACGGGCTCACGGTCGGCTACGGCTACCGCCCGGGCCGCACGCTGTGGTTACTGGGAGCCCTGCTCGCCCTGGTCGGCGTCATGATGTCGACTCCCGCCGCGCAGCAGACGCTGCGGGCCACCGACCCGCGCGGCAACGTGTACGCGGTGGACGGCCGCCTGATCACCGTTGACGAAACGACGCCGACAGCGGACACCACTGCCACAACGGCCCGGCACGCGGCGCTGCCGGGGCCATGCGGTGACGGCCAGGTTCGCTGCTTCGACCTCGTCTTCTACACGGTGGACACCGTCATCCCGCTCATCTCGCTCGGCCAGCGCGCCACCTGGTACCCCGAGACGCGCAGTACGGCGGGAGAGCTGACCTCGACGCTCCTGAACGTGGCCAGCCTGCTGGGCTGGCTCCTGTCGACCGTCGTCGTGCTCTCCTTCGCTAGGCTCGCCCGACCGGCGTAGCTGCCCGTCGACCCCGGATTGCGGCACGGCCGGGATCGGCGATAGGTCACGAGCACCTGGTCAGCTGTACAAGATCGCAAAAGGCTCTCCCGGATCATCCGAGAGGGCCTCTGAACTGCGAGCCGACGAGGGGAATCGAACCCCTGACCTTCTGTTTACAACGTCCCCGAACGATCTTCAGAAGCGTCCGGTCGCGTTCGTCGAGCAGGTCGCTAGAGGCCGCGCCGTCCGCAGCGTCAAGGTCACGCTCCATCCGGGTCCAGATACGACGCCGCTTGGAGGGTGAAGAGTTCGGCGTAGCGGCTTTGGGAGGTCATGAGTTCCTCGTGGGTGCCATGTTCGTCCATCTCACCCTTGTGCAGGAAGTAGATGTGGTCGGCCGAGCGGACCATCGAGAAGCGATGGGAGATCAGCAGTACCGTGCGGTCCCGGAACAGATGGTGAATGCGCTGGAACAGCTAGTGTTCCGCGCGGGCGTCCAGGGCGGCCGTGGGCTCGTCGAGGACGATGAACGGGGCGTCGCGGAAGAAGGCGCGGGCCAGAGCCACGCGCTGCCATTGGCCGATCGACAGATCGGTCCCGCCCATGAACTCCTTGCCCAGGATCGTCTCGTAGCCTTCGGGGAGGCGGGACAGGAAGTCGTCGGCGTCGGCCAGGCGCGCGGCCTCGTGGACGGCATAACGTCCTTTAGCGCTGGCGTGGACGACCCCGGGTAGACGAAGGTGACCGACTCGGCACGCAGTTCGCGGAAGGGAGGTGGGGCCGGCTTCGCGGTCTGCGGTTGTAGACGAGTCACCTAGGGCACCACGACGAGCTTCCCGGTGGCCTGGTCGTTCTCCATGTACCGGTGGGCCGCAACGATGTCGTCCAGGCCGAAGACACGGTCGATGTTGGGTCGATAGACGCCGGCCTCGACCTCGTGGACGATCCGCTGCAGTACGTTCGTGCCCGCGCTGCCCTTGAAGTCGTCGCTGTGGAAAGCGGTGAGCTTGGTTCCGGACGGGATCATCGCTATCGGCTCGAAGTCCGGGATCATCCATCCGCTGAGGGAGCCCGCCACGCACACCGTCCCGCCACGACGGACCAGGTGCAGCGAGTCCACCGCCGTACGCGCCCCGACGAGATCCAGAACATGGTCCGGACCCTCGGGCCAGACCGCCTGCAAGCTCGCCGTCAGCGGTCCCCCGGCGTCGACGAGCACGTGGTCGACGCCGGCCGCGGTCAACGCGTCGGCCTTGTCTTGCCGCCGGGTCGTGGCCGCGGTCTCGACACCGTAGCCGGCCGCGATCGACGCGGCCGCCATCCCCACCGACGACGTCCCGCCACGGATCAGCAACCGCCCCTGGCCACCCGGCACGACCCCCAACGCGTCCAGCGAGCCCTGCGCGGTCAGGTACGTCTCAGGCAGCGCGGCCAAGACGTCCCAGGGCAACGTGGTGGTGACCGGCATCAACAGCGAGTTCGGCAGCAAGGCGTACTCCGCATAGCCGCCGTCGAACTCCCGGCCCATCTCACCCATCACCGCCGCGACGGTCGTCCCGTCCGGCACCTTGGGATCGGTCGAGGCTGCCACGATTCCCACACATTCGATGCCGAGCACACGCGGGAACGTCACGTTCGGGGAATGCCCCTGGCGGGTCCTCAGCTCCGACCGGTTCAAGCCCGCGCCCTTCACCTGCACCAGGCTCCAGCCCTCCCGAACCGCCGGTACCGGCAGCTCACGGATCTCCAGCACCTCCGGGCCACCCGGCCTGACACAGACCGCCGCTCGCATGGTCATACTCATCTCGCACCCCTCGGCAACATGGGTTGTCGCGACACCGAAGATCTCATCGCGCACGCATCCACTGTCGCGAAAAAGGGCTGTGACCGGCCACCGGTAGAATGCCAAGTTATGCCCGTTGGCCGCCAAGTTGCCCGATCCGGTCCGACGTCACATCTATGGCCGTCCGGAGGCGTACATCTATGGCCATCGGGCGGAACCAGCCCGGTGGACTGCCATTCACGTGGACATCTGGTGTACGCGGCCCATGGCGTCCTGTCCGTGCACACCGAACGTGGCACATCGATCGTGCCGGCCAATCGAGTCGCATGGACCCCCGCCGGGTTCACGCACTACCACCGCGCTCACAGCCAGACCGATATGCGAATCCTCTTCCTACCGGCGTCCCTGGCCCGGCTCATACCCGGCCATCCTGCCGTGTTCATGGTCTCCGACCTCGCCCGCGAAATCGTGCTCGCCCTCACGGGCCCACGCAACTACGACCGCGCCGCGAGCGACCACGACCGGGCCAGGAGCGCTCGCCTCCGTCGGGTCCTCGTCGACGAACTCCACGAAGCACGCGAGCAGCCACTGCAACTGCCGGAACCGCACGATGACCGGTTGCAGGCCATTGCCCAGATGATGTACGAGCAGCCCGGAGACAACACCTCATTGGCCGAACTCGGGCGGGCGATCGGAGCCAGCGCCCGCACTCTCAGCCGGCTGTTCCACAACGAGCTCGGCATGACCTTCTATGAATGGCGCACACAACTACGCATTTATCACGCACTCATCCTTCTCGCCGACGGCCACGACGCGACCCACGTCGCCCACGCCTGCGGCTGGGCGAATCCCAGCAGCTTCATCTCAGCCTTCACCAACATCATCGGCACCACCCCGGGCCGCTACCGATCCGGTCACCAGCGCCTATGAGACGGTGATGACCACCTTGCCCCGAGCGTGTCCCTTGTCGAGGTAGCGGAGGGCGTCCGGGACGGCGCTGAGCGCGTACGTCCGGTCGATGACCGGAGTGATCTTCCCGGCTTCGGCCTGCCGGCGCAGCAGGTCGAGATCGTCGCCGCTCGCCTTCGCCACCATCGGCGCCAGCCGCTGACTGATCAGCGGGGAGAGCACGAGCAGCTTGAGCGGACCGAGCAAGGGACGGATCCACATCCCCTTGAGCGGCCCGCCGACGGCCACGAGCACGCCGTTCGGGGCGAGCAGCCGCCTGATCACGGGCAGAGGATGGTTGCCGGCTATGTCGATCATCAGGTCGTAGCAGCGTCCCGTCCTGGTGATGTCGTCGCGGGTGTAGTCCACGACGTGGTCGGCGCCGATCGAGCGGACCATGTCCACGTTGTGGGTGCCGCACACGCCGGTCACCTCGGCGTCGTACGCCTTGGCGAGCTGCACCGTGAACGTACCCACGCCTCCCCCTGCTCCGTTGACGAGCACCTTGTGCCCAGGCAGGATGCGGCCCTTGTCGCGCAATGCCTGAATGGCGCTGAGCGCCGACACCGGCATGGCCGCCGCCTCCTCGAAGGAGAGGTTGGCCGGCTTCTTGGCCACCATCCCGTCCTGGGGGAGGCTGGCGTACTCGGCGAACGCCGCACTGCGCGCGGTGGGCACCATGCCACGGCCGCCGTAGACCTCGTCTCCCGGCCGGAACCTGGTGACGTTCCCGCCCACGGCCTCGACGCAGCCCGCCAACTCGCCGCCCAGACCGATGGCCTTGGGCCGGGGCAGACCGCACATCAGGCGCATGAAGTACGGCGTGCCCGTCATGGTGCGGACGTCGAGCGGGCTGACGGCGGCCGCCCTCACCCTGACCAGCACGTCGTCATCGCCGACAGCGGGCATGTCGACGTCCTCCAAGCTCAGGACATCGGGCGAACCATACCGATTGAAGCGGATTGCCTTCATGATGTCTCCAGGGTGATGACCTCGTGGCCGCGCAGCGCCTCGAGGAACGGCTGGAAGCTGCCGCAGACGCAACAGCGCAGGACCGTGCCATCGACCCGCACGTCACTGACTCCCGACGCGCGCGCCACCTGCCGTACGGGCGGTGCGCCGACGAAGCTGACCTCGACGCGCTGCATCGCCGGCTCCTCGGACATGCTCGTCACGGTAGGCAGCGGGGCCGGACCGCCAATATCCCGGAGATTCGTGATTCGGTAGTAGTGTCCAGGTCAATCATGGCCAGACCGCCGCGCCCCTCGGGCAATCTGCCGGCCGAAGCGACCAGCTTCGTGGGCCGCCGCCACGAGCTGGCAGACGTCAGGAGAAAACTCACCGAGGCGCGCCTGGTCAGCCTCGTCGGGCCGGGCGGGGTCGGCAAGACGCGCCTGGCGATCAGGATGGCGGCCGATCTCGGCCGCGGGTTCCCGGACGGGGCGTGGCTGGTGGAGCTGGCCGAGGTACGGGATCCGGCCCGGGTCGGCGACGCCGTGCTGACGACCCTGGACTTGCGGGACCAGGCGGCGACCGAGCCCTTGGCCCGGCTGCTGTCCTACCTGCGCGACAAGAAGCTGCTGCTGGTGGTGGACAACTGTGAGCACCTGGTCGAAGCGGCCGCCCGGCTCGTGACAGAGGTGCTGAAGGCCGCGCCGGGCGTGCGGGTGATGGTCACCAGCCGCGAGCCGCTGTCGGCGCCCGGCGAGCACGTGGTCCCCGTGCCGCCGCTCGAACTGCCCGTGCCTCACACGGCTCTCGCACGGCTCCGGCAGAACGAGGCGGTCGCGCTGTTCGTGGAACGTGCCGCGGCGGGATCGGGCGCGTTCGAGCTGACCGCGGCGAACCAGGCGGCCGTGGTCGATCTGTGCCGCCGGCTCGACGGCCTGCCCCTGGCGATCGAACTGGCAGCCGTCAGGACCCGGGTCCTCACCGCCGGGCAGATCCTCGATCGCCTGACCGACCGGTTCGGGCTGCTCGTCGGGGGTGGCCGGGCCGCGCTGCCACGCCATCAGACATTGCGTACGACCATCGATTGGAGCCACGACCTGCTGGCGGCGGGCGAGCAGAGGTTGTTGCGGCGGTTGTGCGTGTTCGCGGGCAGGTTCACGCTGGAAGACATCGAGTACGTCTGCGACTCCGCGGATGCGTTGGACCTTCTGTCGTCGCTCGTCGACAAATCCCTGGTGACGAAGGAGGACGCCGGAGATCTCGCCTGCTATCGGCTGCACGAGACGATGCGCGAATACGCCGTTCTCAAGCTGCGGGCAGCCGGTGAGCAAGAGGCCGTCGAACGGCGATTCGCCGACTACTACAGAACAAGGTGCCAGCGTTCCACGGCCGAGGCCCGATTTCAGCTTGTCGAATGGCTCGACTGGATGAACCTGGAGATCGACAACGTCCGATCGGTCCTCCGCCGATCCCTCGACCAGGAGGATTTCTCCGGCGGAACCGCCCTCGCCGTCTCCCTCGGCTGGTACTGGATGACGCGGGCGACCAACGAAGGCATTCGGTGGCTCGACGAGCTGATCGCGTCCGGAGGCGGCGATGCGCAGGGACACTTCATGCGCGGATTCCTGGCCGTGCTGCAGTCCGATCCGGTAACCGCCGGAACGGCGCTCGAAAAGGCGGTGGCGGCGGCCCGGGAGCCGAGTCTGCTGTCACAGTCGCTCGCTCTGGCCTCGATGGCCGCGAACATGGCCGGTGATCGCGCATCCGCCAAGCGCCTGCTCGGCGAGGCCCGCGCGGCCTGCGACGACCTCCCGGCCACGCTCATGTCGCTGCAGGCCCAGTCACTCAACGGACTGTTCGACGGCGATCTCGACAGCGTGAGATCCGCGTCGTCACAAGGCGTACGGATCAGCCGGGAAATCGGCGACCTCTACAGCCTCGACATGATGCTGTTCAACCACGGCTCCGCCATGCTGATGGCCGGCGATCTCGGCGAATCCAAGCCCCTGTTCACAGAGGCGCTGCGAATCGCCCAGCGGATCGACGACCGGGTGGCGCAGTATTGCCTGCTCGACGCCTTAGGCTGCCATGCCGCCGGCTCAGGCGAGGCGCGACTGGCGGCCCGACTGCTGGGCGCGGCGGAAACCGTGCGCACAGGCGCGGGCGCGGACATCCTGCCCTTTCTCCTCCCACTCGTCACCCGGGCCGAACAATCGGCGGCGGCGGAACTCGGGCCCTCCAGGTTCGAGTCCGAATTCGAGTCGGGAAAACACTTGAGCCGAGCCGCCGCCATCAGGCTGGCACTCGGCGAATCGCCCCAGGTCCCCGCCTCCGCCTCCGCCGACGTGGCACCACTCGGGAAGCGCGAGGCAGAGGTCGCGCGACTGGTCGCGGACGGCCTGAGCAACAAGCAGATCGGGGCCCGGCTTTTCATTTCCGAGCACACCGTGGACAGCCATGTTCGCCATATTCTGAACAAGCTCGGGTTCAAGTCGCGCACTCAGATTGCCGCCTGGATGGCATCGTCCGAAAGGCCAAAGACGACCCCAGGCAGCTAATCCGATCGCCTCCCGAGGAGGGAGATGCGCGATCACCACGAGTTGGGAGCCGCCTTGGGAACTCAAGCCCCATAACTCTTCCTTACGAGTCAGCGGCAGAGCAGTGGCCGAAGGGTCGCCGCGCCCTGGTCACGAGTACGGAGCGAGGAGCCTGTGCGAGGGGGCGTTGCTGTACCTGTGTGCTGTACGGCAGAGGCCAGGGCGTGGTTGAACGCGCCGCAAGAACTCAGCGCCTTGCCTCGCACGCCCGCTGAAGGGTTGGTGGAATGGGTGGCGATCCATTACGGGAGGAACGCCGGGTGAGCACGTCACGTCGAAGATCACATGGAGGCTCCCCCACGAAGGATCAAAATCGCGATCGCCTTGATCCTTTCCCCGGCCCCGGCCGGAACCGTGATGGCACTGATCACGCTGCTCGCCCACGCGCAGAGCTCACTCACCCTGCCGTACTACGAGGACCAGCGGGAGATCTCGGCAGCGATGTGGCACTCAGCGGCAAGCCAGTCCAGCACGGACATCCGCGACCAGCTACTCGGGCTGGGAATACTCACCGCGGTGGCCTCCGCCGCGTTCGGCGTGACCGCATGGAAGGTATGGCGTGGAACACGCCGGCCCACGCTCCTCCTCGCGGTGGCCGCCGGACTGACCGCCATCTACGTGGCCATGCTCTGGATATTCCTCAAGCAGCCGTCCTCCTTCTTTATCGTGCCCGACGGCGGGGAACTGACGCACGTCATCGATCTGAGTCAGCCCGGTTGGTACTCCCCCCTCCGCGGCGCCCTGCTCGTTGCCGGCACAGTCGCCCAAGTACAGGGCCTCGTCCTGCTGACCAGCAGCCACGGAGTGTCATGGTTGACCAGGCATCAGAAGCAACCCGTCGAGCAGGAATCCCCACCCCTGTGGGCGAGCCCGTCCCGCCAGGCAACCGTGCTGATGTTGCTCACCCCGGCCTTGCTCCTGATCTACGCCGCAGTGAACTATGTCGGCTGCCTGGCCGGTCTGATCAACGAGCGCGGCGAACCAGACCTCCTCCCCAGCGCCTTTCTCCTCGACATGCAGGTCCACGTCAAGTACCTTGCGATCCCGGCCATCGCTGTCGTGGTGGGCGGCCTGATCCTGCTACTCAGCCACGGGCGCGCACGGGCATGGGCCGGCTTGATCGCTGGATTCTTCGGATTGCCCTACACAGAGGCCCTGCTGGAGTCCGCCCTGCATTACAGCGACACGAGCCGGTTCCACAATTACGTGGCCACGGGGATCGAAACACCCTGGTGGAACCAGCCCGCGGTATCAACCACAGGCATCGTCATTCTCCTCCTGCATTTGGCAAGCCTGGCCCTCCTCTTCCGCACCCCCACCCCCCAGAACAAACAACGTAGTTCTGCTTTCAGTTGACATCTGGAAGCGGCAGCTTCGGCATGCGCACAGCCGAGAGGATGCGAACCCTATCCCTCTGATCCGTAGGGAACGGCAGACAGCTTGTCGATCACATCGCGGGGTCAGGCTCCTTCACCCACATCCGCGACACCGCCACCGAGAATGGCCAGCAGGGCTGGATGGCCTGGGCCATCGCCGTCTGCATCGACCTGACCTGCGTCATGGCCGCCCGCGGACGCCAACGCGACAAGAGAACCGGACGCATCCAGCACGGCCCGCCGTCCTGGCCTGTGCTCGTCCTGACCGGCGGCATCATCCTGTCGCTGGCCGCCAACCTGCAACAAGCCGCCCCACCCGTGTGATCGCATGCGACGGCGTTGCTGTACGACGTGCCGTACAGCAACGCCCTTGACTTCTTGCTCCCAAAGCCACTCACCCATGATCCACAACAGGACTTCTATGGGCTCTGAGCTGGAAAGACGGTCGCTGGGCGTCCGTTAGCGTCCGAGCTTGTACGCTCCCGTCGCCACTCGGTAAGCCTCTCAGCGAGCCACTGTCAGTAAGCAAATATCACGTTGTGTGATGCCGAGATGGTCCAGTCATGCTCCCAGTGGAGCAGGACAAGAGCGGTACGGGTGATCTTGCCGATGCGCCAGGGGTCCAGGCTGACCCCGCGCAGGGCCTTGAAGGTGACGGTGAGCAGGGCGTTGGCGCGTTCACCGACTCTGCGCAGGCCTCGTAGGAGCTTGTTGCAGGTGTGCTGGTCGTCGCTCACCTTGTGCTGGCCGGTCTTCTTCTTGATCGGGACGTGGATGTTGCCGCCGTGGTGTTTGTGCTTTCCGGACCACCACAGGTCGGCGCCGTTGGGGCCCGGGGTGGCGACACGATCGGTGGCGATGAGGATGCCGTCGAGATTGATGTGGGTCAGGCCGGCGTTCAGGGCTTGGTGCAGGTCTGCGGCTTGGGCGGTGAGGACGTCGAGTTAGTGACGGCCTGGCGTGGGTTGGGGGTCCGCATGAATCGGCAGGTCCGCCCGGCGATCGCGCCGCCAGGCAAGCAGCGCGATCGCGACAATGATCTGCACCGCCACGATGAATGCCTGCGTCATAGGCGAGCTGACGCCCAACAGCGCCATTGTCGCGTTGACGCCGAAGTGCACCGCGATTGCCGCCGCAACCCCAGCACGCTCATAGGCGTAACCGGTCAGCAGCGCCATCGGAAGGACGCTGATCGTGAACAGCAGCCCACCCCAGCTGATCAGACCGAATGCAGCCTGAACAGTCCCGTGGACGAAGAACAGCGGCAGATGCCATACCGCCCAGACGACACCCAGCAGCAGGCCGGCCCGCAGGCGGCTCATCGACGCACGCAGGCGTGGATATGCCGTGCCACGCCAGCCGGGCTCTTCGGCCAACGGCCCAGCGATCAGCATGCTGACGACGAACGGTACAGGTCCGCCGACGGCCGCGATCAGACTCTGCCCCGCCGTTGAACTCACCGCAGGACCACCCAGGAGGTACGCGAGCAACGCGGCTACCAGCACGGTTGCCGATGCCATCACCAGCAGGGGCAGCACCCAGAGCAGTCGCGCGCTCAACCGAAGTCGCACCGTATGAGCAGGAGCGGGCTGACGGCGGCGAGCGCGTCCCGCTCGGACCACGATCGCGCCGATCACCGGACCGAAGCCGCCTAACAGGTAGGGAACGACGGTGGGGAAACTCATCGGCGATCCACCGAGTCTGATCGCAATAAGCCAGAGAGCCCAGCTCGTCGTGAATGTGACCGTCCAAAAAGCGGCAAGGCCGCTCTTCTGGCGAACAGGAGTTGAGATGGTCATGCCTTCTTCCTTCCACGGGTATCGCATGAAGGAATTCCTGATTCCTTCCACAGGAGGCGAGCGGAAACTGCAATTGAAGCATTCTCGACGATCAGCGGCAGAATGATACGACCGGCCGCGAGCCCCGAGAGCAACGAAAATGAGTACGCTGACCAGACGTAGCGCCCAGCCGTCACCCGACCTATCGGAATGGTCGTATTAGTGACTATTCCGTCCCGCCAGGGAGAACCCGTCCGCTCTACGGGGCGAATCTCCTGGACACCCCTGGAGCCGGAGGGCGAGCCAGCCGGCCACTTGCGCGAGCAGGTCGGCGTCAATCGACCGGCACAGCAGCCGGAGATAGGAGCGCCCCGACGGACCACCGGAGTCGGACCGGCCGGTCAGGACGCGTAGTGCTGCGGCGGCATCGTGCCGGTTGTTGGCGAACCCGGTCGCGCGCCAGTCACCGGATGTGGCGTCGACACCACGCCGGCCATAACCCAGTGTGGCGATCCTGTTATTCGCGAGCGTGGCGGGCCGAGCTCTATGCGGAGCCGGCCGGCGTTGGCATCGCGGTCCAGTCGCCCGCTTCCGTGCAGCAGCAGGACGGCCGGGTGCGGGCCGGGGACCCGCGGGCAGGGTTAGGGTGCCGACCAGGGACAGTCCATCGTCCGCGGTGGCTGTTCATATCGACATCCCACATGTCCCACCTCTCGTTGTTCTCGTCTTTGAGAACATTATCGTAAGTGAGAATATTGGTCCATGGCAACCGCAGACCTTCTCCTGCATCCCGTCCGGATGCGCATCCTGCAAGCGTTGTTCGACGCTGATCCGCTGACCACCGCACAGTTGCGCGACCGGCTACCCGACATCGCACCGGCGACGATGTATCGGCACATCGCCGTATTGGCCGACGCGGGCGTGCTGGAGGTGGTGGAGGAGAAACGGGTGCGCGGCACGGTGGAGCGCAGCTACCGGGTACGCCCGGAGCAGGCGGTGGTCGACCCCGCCGCGCGGACGGCGATGACGCGGGAGGATCACCTACGGGCGTACACCACGTTCGCGGCATCGTTGCTGACGGATTTCGACCGCTATCTGGCCCACGAGGATGCCGATCCCACCTCGGACGGCGTGGTCTACCGACAGGCGGCTGTGTGGCTGACCGAAGAAGAATTCGCCGCGATGATCGAGGAGATCGAGAGCGTGGTCCTCGCACGGGTCGGCCAAGCTAGGGATGACGACCGCATACGTCACGTCATCAGCCTCGTCGTCGTACCGGACAAGCCCAGGACAGAACACGTGCCGGACGCTGATTGAACACCGAACTGCGGACCCGTGCCGCCCCGACGGCCGCCGAGTCGGGAGAAGGGTCTCAAGGACCTCATGGCACGAGGCAGATCATCCGCGGAGCGGGAACTCGGCGTGTTGGTGCCAGCGGTCGCCGTCACTGACGAAGAGACTGACCGACGCGACGTTGGCGGTGACTGGCAGCCCTGCGATCAGCGCGGCTTCCACCTCGTCGTAAACGTGGGCCTGCTGGCCGTGGGCGACGGTCAGGTGCGGGATGATCTCCGCGAACTGTCCACCGTAGGGCGGCGCTTCGGGCCACCGCGCCGCAACGGCCTCAGTCAGCGTGCGAAACGGCTGGTCGGGCGTCGGCGCGAGGTAGAGCACGTCAGGGAAGCGCCGGCACCTGGCGAAGCGGACGGTGAACGGGCTGTGCTCACCGAGCAGTGCCCCGAGATCGTCGATCACCACAGCGTCGATGCGATCGATGTCCAGAAACGGCACGAGCACCGTCACATGGGCGGGGACCCCGGCCGAGGCGGAGGTATCGAAACGCTGTCGCCAGCGCCCGGCCAATGGCTCAGCTTCCTTCACCACGGCGAGCAAGGCCGTTTCACCTGCTCGGTAGCGTCCTGATGTGCCGTCCGACATGGTCCAATGATCGCAAACCGCACCACATGGCGGTAACCACAGGACCGAAAGCCACCGCATCGCGCAGGCCGTCTGAGCCTGCAAAAGGGTTCAGTCATCGCTCGATCTGGGCGGGCCGTACGTTCTTCAATCGGACCAGCAGTTCTCGGGCGAGCGCCAGTTCGCGGTCCGGTCGCTCAGGAGGACGACCGCGTTGTGTTGGTCCGGCACCAAGGGCAGAAAGAGATCGGCACGCACTCCGTGCGGGATGCAGTCGCCTGCGGTCACGACCATGGCGTTGCGCCGGAGATGCGGGCAGTAAGCGATCGCCTCGGAGACGCACGCCTTGCAGGAGCCGTAGCCATTCAGAAGGCCATGGAAGTTCCGCTGGAAGGCGGTGTCGCTGAGAAGTAACAGCGCCCGGGGGCTTGCGGTGAGAGCATTGATGCGCTCGGCAACTGTGCATGCGCCTTCCTCGGCGTCGCGACGCTGAGGCGGACCCGGCGGCGGTGCGGCCGGCCCTGTTCGTGCTGGGCGCGCTCACCCCGATGCTGCTGCGGTTCTTCACCGGCGGTACGCCGGGCATCGTCGTCTCCATCCACGCGCGAACAATTGCGGTTTCCGGTAAGTGTGATGACGCTCCCAGGCGTGTAGAGGGTGTGGAGCAACTGGAGTTCGAGGAGTTCTACCGAAACAGCAGGGACGCGTGCCTGCGTGCCGTACTGGTCGGCACCGGGAACCCGCACCTGGCCGAGGACCTGGTCGCCGAGGCCTACGCGCAGGCGTGGAGCGCCTGGCGCAAGGTGCGGGCGCATCCCGCGCCGCGCGCCTGGGTCGTACGCACCGCGCTCAACACCCATGTCTCGTGGTGGCGTAGACGCCGCCGTGAGGTCGCCCTGGCCGGCCAGGACACCGAAGGACACCAGCAGGCGCAGGGCATCGACCCCGCGCTAATGGCGGTCCTGCGGCGCCTGCCCAGGCGGCAGCGGGAGGTGGTGGCGCTGCGGGTCTTCCTCGACCTGGACACTGAAGCCACTGCCAAAACCCTCGGCATCGCTCCGGGCACCGTCACCACACACCTGGCACGGGCCGTCGCCACACTGCGCAATGACCTCGCCACCGCTATCACTCAGGAGGGCCAACCATGAACGACGTCTTCGACACCATGAGGGAGTCGATGGAGGGCGTGCACATGCACACCCCCGTTGAGCGGATCGTCGCGGCAGGCCGGGCGCGCCGCCGCAGGAAGGTCACGGCGATCGCGGCGGGGGCCGCCGTGGCCGGGGGGCTGTCGCTGGCCGTCGCGACCGGCGGCCCGCAGGTCAACGGGCCTCCCGCGGGCGTGCACGTCCAGCTCGCCGCCTTCTCCGTCAACAGCAACGCCGACGGTACGGTCACCGTCAAGCTCACCAAGGAGCAGACCCTCGACCCGGCGACCCTGGAGAGCACCTTGGCTCAGGCGGGCATCCCGGCTGACATACGGATCAACGAGTTCTGTAATTCCCCGGTCGACATCCCGGGCTTCGACAAGGTCATGTCCAGCAGCAAGGAGGAGGGCGGGCAAGTTGTGATCACCGTCGATCCGGCGGCTATGCCCCCTGGGACGAAGATCATCGCTGGGATCAGAACGTCCGACTACCTGCCGGACAGCCCGAGCAAGCTGGGCGCCGTCTTCGGCCTGGCCCACGTCGACGACACCCTCCAGTGCAGCACCGAGCTCCCTAGGTAGATCCGGTGAGGGGCGCTTTCCCCCGTCTCTGGGCCTGTTCAGCACAGCCAGGCCGTACCCGCCGCACCCGCCTGCCAGCGTCATGGCGATCCATGGCAGCGGGTCGGCGCCGTGCTGAACGAAGTGCGGCGGGGGCGTGGGCTGAACACCAGCGGCACGAACGCGGCCCCGTCACCACCAGTCCTGCGACCAAGCTGCAGCGCTGCTATTTCTCATCGACAATTCCGGCCCGCCACCGCCACAGGTGCTGTCCAAACTGACCGACAAACGCTGCTACTCGTCACCGACGCGGTGATACGACGGAAGCCCCTGGCCATCTGACCTCGAAGCGGACAACCTCGATGCACTGAACAACCAGCTTCTAGCCGTCCGGATCTTCGCCTCTTCCCCTACCTATCGTGCGGCCGACAAAGCGACCAAGGAACTCATGACCTTCTTCAGAGCAGATGGAAAGTGCGATCAAGGACCGCTTACATCGGCGTTCGACGACTACCTAAGACTGATGCGCAAGGAGCTCGGCGTGAACTGATCTGACGCCAGGGACAGGAGCACTGCCTGCGTTGCTGTACAACGCTGCTCTATAGAGATCAAGAAGGCCCCTTCCAACTCTCGAAAGGGGCCTTCTACCTGCGAGCCGACGAGGGGAATCGAACCCCTGACCTTCTGTTTACAAGCCAGTACGAGACCGTCCACGGCTGTCCATCGCTCTCACGATGCCCAGGTCACGCCCTGCTTCAGAGGACCGGCCATCCACCGCCATCCGTTATCGTCTCAGGGAGTTGTTAGCATCTCTGTTAGCAAGATCGTGCCGCGAGGCCGCCAGCGTTACCCTACCGAATGCCTTTCCGAGAACTCTCGGCCCCTACCTTAACGGAGCCGTCAGCATTGTGGCGGTCGCGTTGGCCCAACTGTCCGCCCATCTGCTACGACACTTCGCCGCGCTATGGACTGCTGGGTACGCTTTCACAGTCTGCCGGACTCCAAGCGGTACGCCAGCGCCGCAGCCGAATGCCTGATCTTGCTCGACCACTACAAGCACTCTGCCCAGCGGCCTACCCGTCCTGATCCCAACGTCCGCCGTCTCCCTTCGAGCAGCTCAGGCCCGATAACGCCACCGCCAGCGAACGCTAGACGGCTGGCGATGCAAGGCCAAGTAGCCTGTTGACCCGTCGGCGGGCGATGGCTGCCACGCCTGGCCCATGCCAGCCTGACAGCGGGCGCCCTCCTGGGGGGAAGTGACACTGGCGCTGTCCCCCGACGTGACTCTGGATTACCTCGTCAATCTGGTGAATCTGACGCCCGTAGGGAATTGGAGTGAGCCGCCGTCTATGGTCTGCCCTTCATCCTCTACTTGTACGTAGTCAGGGCGCTCTTCCGTGCGGGATGGCGGGGGCAGCCGGAGCCTAAGGTCCGGCCCGCCGACCGCCGCGCCCCCACCGAAGGACGCCGCGCTCACGCGGATGCCGACATCTGCCCTCTCATCGGACGGGGCCGGCTGTCCTACCCACGCGCCGAGTACCTATTCAGGACCGCCACCGCCACCTACGACCCGCACGGGAACGGGTGGACCCTGCACCAGCTGCGGCACTTCGCCTCCAGCACCTGGCCGCCGTCGGCCGCACCGCGCCCGAACTCCAGGCCGAATCCCGCCACCAACACCTGCCCAGCCTCGGTGCCTACGTACGCCTCAGCGAAGAGACCTCAGCCCGCATCGCCGCCGAAGCAGACTCCGCCGCCGCTCTGCTGATCAACCGCGCCGGAGCCGAGCTCAACTTCGCTCCTGGTGCGCTGATCCTTAACGACACCCCTCATAGGCAACTATAGATGCTGCGTGGATCATCCTGTTTCTGGCGTATCCAAGCCATAATGGAGCGGTATGCCCTCGGCATTCCAGAGCTACCGCCCGTCGGCGAGTTTGCCCACAGATTTAGGTTTCGTTCCGCCAGCCAGACCTCGTCGTGAAAGACGCGGAAGGCGTCCATGTGGACATTCTCGCCTGCCATCTCGTGGAAAAAGAGAATCTGTGACCGCATATGCGTTATGAATCTGAGCTTTCGACCGGCCTGCTCTACGTCCTGTAGCGACGAGATTGCAGCCTGGAGTTCGGCCTGGTTGACCGGCGGTCCAGGCGAACAGTCGATCATGAAAGCCGCGCCTTGAGCGCCTGTCGTTGTCGGACAGATGCGGTGCCACTGGATTACGCGGTCGTCGGCGCCGGCTCTGAGCTTGCCGAGCCAGCAGCGGTAACGCCAAGCGCGGGGATCAGATGTTGCAGCGACTTTCTGCTCCAAAGCCATTAGCGCAGAGTCGAATCGCTGTTGCGCGATGGCAGGCAGGGGGTCCCTTGGTCCCCAGGTTTCCGGCTGGGTGGCTTGTCCCTGTGGGGCCGAGGAGTCTTGGCCAGCTAGAAGGCGGTCTTGGAGAATCCTCAGCAACTCGTGCCGGGTCGCTGAAGCCAATCGCCCGTGGAATAGCCCCGACAGTTCGTCACCAGTGCGTTGGACCCCGAGTCGGGAGTGGAGCTGTCTTACATGAGATTGCGGGACTCTTGTAAAGAGGACACGCAGTCGTTGTCGGCGTTGGAGGAGCCCAGGGTCGTTGGGGTTCGTGAATCGCAGAGCAAGCTCTTGGCGGATCCTGGCCAGGATTTCTTCGAAGTCGAGGTCCTCAGGTGGCTGTATTGCGTTCACCGGTCTGCCACCTTCCTCGAACTCATCTAGGTCTTCGCCGTCACTCTCGGACCCGTCCAACAGCCCTTCCTCTTTGGGCTCATTGTGGCTTGACTGGATCTCCTGTTTGATGGCGGGTGTGCCTCCGTAACCATCGGAGACAAGCTGAAGGATCTCATGGACCGGCCGGAATGGGGTCTCGACCTGGTAGGCCCAGTGCTCGGTAACAGCGACCCGCGTGGGCATATCCTCGTTCATTCCAGTGGAGACTGTACTGCTATTCGCCGCGTCGAACCGCCGGTTCGCTCCTGATATATCCCTGCTATTTGCCATGATCCACTCCATGGTTTCTGCTACGCGGCCTTAGAGCGTTCCTTGGGATACGCCGCCGTTCCTGTTCGGCGACGGCGCACTGGGTGCCATGCCCTGCCGTGGGACAACGGCGATCGCGGCTGAGGAGGTTGTGTTTTGCCGGGTTGCAGCGACCGTGCTCGAGGTGACCGGGATTGCCTTGAGGTTGCGACCGGTGACCCGGGACCAATGATCGATGATCTCCAGTACCTCGCCGCGGATGCGGCTGGGAGTGGGCTGTAGCCGGAATAGGACCTCGGCCCCGGCCGTGTTGCTGAACGCACCTGCCTCAATGGCGATCAACAGACGTGATACGAGAGGGGCAAGGATGAAGAAACTGTGTGAATGAGCGTGCGAAGGTATCCCCACGCGTGCGCTTAGACGCGAAAGCCGTTCCTCAGGCGAAGTTCCGAGCGCCTGGAGGTCGATCAAGACATCGTTGTCGAAGTCGATTAAGAGGTGTATCCAGGACATGACAGCGACCGCGCTGAACTCCTCCCTAGCCAGGTTTGGCATCACAGCAGAGCCACCTCGGCGTTCGTTCAGCATGATCTGGAGACGCAATGCCAGATTCGCGATAACGCCAGCATCGGTCGGGTTCGGCCCAGCGCTGTTGCGCGAATGCTCAATCGCCCGCCACGTTTCGCGAAGAAACTGCTCGAACGTGGTGATGAAGTCCCGGTTAGCGATCTCCGCCTTTTCGTAGGGGAATGGTCCACCGTCGTCTGTGCCGTGGTTCAGGTCCATACCGAACATGCGGAAGTAGGCATTCCGCCTCGTCTTGCGTGGGTCGGATCTGAGCTGGCTGACTGTCGTAGAGGCGAGCAGGGGTTGGCCGAAGGAGTAGAAGAGCTCTTCGGTCGAGCGAAGCCACGCGTAGGTGGTCGGCCTTCGCGGCACGGTAAAACGCTCACCGTGGGTGATTTCAAAGATCACGCGTCGGATTATCTCGTCGCAGCGGGTGTTTTCCACAAGGTAGGCGTAGATCAGGTGATCCCACACAACGTTTGTTCTTGGAACTCTCGATGCGAACGCGATCGGGCCTGTTGCCGGCGGGATGGGATAGCTGGGAATGTTTGCGGCGCGACTGCGGGCGGCCCAGAGAGCCTCGATTTGGGATGCGAGTAGCCCAGCGGGTGCGCTGATCAACCGATCCCGGCCAACGCTTGCGGCGATCTGGCGGAACATGGCAGCCTCTCCCTCACACGCTGGTTTCTGGTGGTTGGCGCCTGGTGTGCCAATTCCAGGGCCGGCGTGACTGCTTGGGCAGTGGCTTGGATTGTGCTGCCGATGTCGTGGTGTCGGTTGCGGTGCTGTGGGCGCCAAGGCCACCGGCTTGGTTGAAGAAGGCATCGAGGTCGTCGGTCAGATTTCTCTGGTCACCCCACGCGCTCGGCCGAGACGGTTGGGGCTCTTCGGGCTTCGGGCGTTGCCAGTCCTCGCTCCAGAATGGGATGAACTCGCTGGCCGGTGAGGGAACGTCGAGCCATGCGTAAAGTTCCTCGTACCTGCGGTTCACAGAATCGGTCTGGTCTTCCAAGGGTTGTTGATCTTCCATTTTCCGCTCCTTTGCTCAGGCTGCGACTTGGGTGCCGCGACCGAGCCGCGTCATCCAGTCCTCATATTGCTGCGCGACCTCGGTAGCGTGCTCGGGTTCGGTCGCCGCCCGGTAGCCCGACAGGGCCAGTAGCCGCAGGGCCTCTTCCCAAAGCCAGTGCGGGGACGTGAAGAGTGCTGTGCCCGCATCGCGCTGTAGCCGCGCCAGCTCGTCTGGTCGGACCCGGAGCGGGTCCACCAACGAGGTGATCGGGCGTCCTTGGAACGCACGCATCGGTCTGAGGAGAAGGATCTCCACGATGCGTGCCAGCCGCGCGGCTGAGCGCACGTACAGTTCGCGGATTTCGGTCGGTGCTCGGTCGGCCGGGTGGGCGAGCGTCCAGGAGCGCACGAGGTCATCCCATGGGCCCGCGCCGTAGAATTGTTGTGCCATGGCCACGTTCGCGACGACGCGTAGTCCGGCTGGAGGATGCGGATCGCCTGGTGGCACACTCCAGATTCGGCGCTCTTCTCCGGCGATCACGTCGTGTAGGGCCGCGACGGCTGCGTAGCCCGAGTGAGCGAAGGCGAATGCGTCGCCTGCCATCTCGCTTGACCAACTGGCCCAGGCATCGCCCACATCTGGGGCGTCGCGGCGGAACTCCTGCCGGAATGCGGCGGCTAGTTCGTCGTTCCACCCGAGGCTGAAGCCCAGTTGGTGTCCGGCTTCATGCAGGAGAGCACTCGGTCGGGCGCCGCCGAGGTTATGCCGGGTAACCTTGATCGCGGCGGCGACGGAGATCGAGCGGCCGTCCCACAGCCGGAGTCCGCTGCGGAGGACGGAGGCGCCAAGACCGCGGTCGACGTAAGTAAGTATGGGCGGTGTGAGATGGCCGAGCGGACGCAGCACTTGCTCCAGGCTTCGGCCGGCGAGAATGTCGCAGGCGCGCAGAAGGGCACCCGTCTTCGGGCTGGTCCGTGTGTTGACAGCGTCGCCATAGAAGTCGAGCGCCGTCTCGACCTGGAGGTACTTGCGCCGGAAGCGCACAACGAGAAGGCGGACACGGTCGAGGTCAGCAATGGTCTCGGCAGCTTGTAGTTCCGCCTGAAGCACGTCGGCGCCTTTTTGGAGGCGTTGCACCGAACTCCGTAGCTGCGCGCGAATCGCCACATCGAGGTGGTGCTCGAGATTCGCCCATGCCGAGGCCGAGGCGAAATTTTCGAAGTCATCGAGAGCGATGACTGCCGACCGCCAGTGAGCAACCTGGCGGGTGGCCTGAAGGCGCAGGGCGGTCGTGTCGTCAAGCACGGTGGTGCCCCGGCCGGATCTGGACACCTGCGCGCGGATAGCCATTCAGTAGGCCATGCAGGTCGGCCAATGACCAGAGACCAGCGGGCACGGTGCGACCGCCGGCTCCGCCGCTGAGGAGAGAGGCGATCGCCTGGAGGCCGGGCGGATCAGACAGGCTGACCAGGAGCGTTACACCGTCGGAGTCTTCAGCTGTGGCAGCGGCGAACGCGTCGCGCTGCCGGGCTAGCTCGACACCGAGGGCACGCCCGGTCCACCGCTCGATTGCGTTGGCCAGCAGCAGCGACGGCGATCGGGCCAGCTGAAACATTCCACTGACGAGGTCCTGAGGCTCGGGTTCTTCGCGAATGATGCGAATCTGGCCACGCGGGTTGGCGAGCGCGGTCCGAATCGCGGGCCGGTAGATTCGGCGCAGCGCGGCCAGGGCGGCCCCGAGAGGCTCTTTACGGCGCAGTCGTACCGCGATGGTTTGGGCGTCGGACTCGCTGAGATTAAGCGTGAGGCGGATCTCCCTCGCCCGTAGGTCGAGCATCATGCTGGCGCTGCTGGAACGCCCCGCATGGGGCCGGGCTCCAGGCACCTCCAGGTAGTACAGGCGTTCACCGACGGCCAACGGTTCAGGCTGGACAAAGGATGCCTCATCCACCTCGCGTCCCAGGCCGGGCTCGCCGAGCAGGATGCCTGCAGCCTCACGCGTCAGCGGATGGACGGCGATGCGTTCGCTGCTCCGACCTGTCCTGCCGGACCGACGCTCGGCGCGCAGGATTCGTCCGATCCGCGTGCCTGGCACGGCTTGGTAGAGGTGCAGGCGCCCGTGAACGACGCCAGTGCGTCCTAGCTGATCGCGAAGGAACGCGCCGAGAGTGCGGCCGCCGAAGGTGCGGATCGCATTTGCTGCCTGCACCGTTACGGTGACTGGAAATTCGCCGGTGTGCTTGCGGTAACGCGTGTGTCCACCGCGCGGCATAGAAACCCAGGTTCCCGCTGGTTGGGATGTTTCGAGGTACTCGCTCGCCGGATCGAGCATCCCGATCGGGAAGTTGGCTGCGACAGCCTCTTGGAAACCTTCATAAGCCACCGTCTCGAGCGTGAGCTCGTCCTCGAGTTCGTCAGCCGCTAGCTCGCTGACCCGGCGGACGGTGTCCTCTATCGCGTTCGCAAATGCCTCGCCCGCGATGCCTGGCGTGGGTTCGGCAGGGCTCTCTAGTGTCATGAGTCGCAGTCCGGCGTCGACGATCGCCTGTGAGAGCGCGGGTGCGATCTGAGGCCCCACGTAGGGTGCGATGAGTCGGCCCAAATAGCGGGCCAGGAACGAGACGACTTTCGGGCGACCCGCCATCCGTATACCGATCCGCAGCGCAGGCAGCACCGCCGGTAGGAATTCCTCCACTACCGGCGTCGGGTCCTCTCCCGCCTCCAGGGCCTGGAACTGCGTCAAAAACCTGGCACGTGCGTCGTCGAGTTCGCCCAGGATATCGATTTCTGCTGCGCTGGCGACGATGGCCTCGGTGACCAGTTCTTCCTGCGCGAACTCATCTGGGGCGAAGAACAGCTCCGTGATCTCGGAGTCGAAGCCGAGCTGCAGCACCCGTGTGTCGGCGGCGGCCGGCACACGGCCGAGCTCCTCGAACTCTGCCAGCTCGCCGGTGAACTTCTTCGCCAATATCGCTCCGTACGGCCGAAGTGCCGGAGACAGCTTGTCCTGGGCCATGTTCACGAAGCGTTTGAACAGTGGCCGGACAAGTCCGGCCAGCCTGCGCAGAATCAATCCGATTGGCATCAGCGTCGAGATCTTCTTGGCCAGCCTGACCGCTCCCTTGACCGCTCCCTTCGCCTTCTTCCAAAGCTTGCCCAGAAAGTTCTCGAACACCGGCGGTAGGTCGGTCTCGCGCGGCTCGTATCGCTGGAGGAGCTTATCCAACTCGGTTTCGCTCAACGCGCCGACCTGTGCAGTGTCGAGGCCATAAGCCATCCGCTCGAAGAGGCCTTCGGCCTCCGAGCGAAGGGGTTCGATCCACCGCTCCAGCAGACGTTCGGCCCGAGAGGCCCCGGTCGCTGATTCGTCGGTCCCGAGTCTCTCGACCTCGGTCTCCGCCTCATTGAGCAGCTCCTCCATCGCCTCGTCGAACTCCGGGTCGAGCAGCTCGGAAAAGAAGGCCCGAGCCTCGGCAGCGCCGAGGTCGACGACCTCGTCGCCCAGGCGGTATTCGGCCACGAACGGGGCCTCCGTCGTCGACTGGCCCATCGGTGACGACGGGCCTGTCTGCGCCATACCCAACCGCAGCGATGGCTCAGCGGGGGCGAGGCCGAGGAATGGCGTTTCTGGCTGCCAGGGACCGGAGACCGTGGCAGCGTCGCCATGGGGAAGCGAGCTCATACTCATTCCTCACCTTGAAGTCCGATAAGGATGTCTTGCGCGGCGTTCCGGACCGTCTCTCTGACGTCACTCATCCGACACCCCAGTGTCTTCGGCAGTAGATGGCCGATCGAGTCCGCAGGCGAGTGTGAGGAGCCATTGTTCGAGAATGTGACAGGCGCTCGCCGCGTTCGTAGTCCGGCCGAGTAGCTTGTCGCGGCCGTGTTCGTGTCCCACCTCGAGTAGCTCAATCAGCAGTGCTGCGTCGTTCGTGTCGCGAACCTCGACGCGAACAACAGCTACCTCATGCCGTGTGCCGGCGGAAAGTCCCACGTCGGGGAGCCTGCTCTGAGGAAGGCACCGACGCGGCACGCTGGCGTCACTCCCCGCTCCGGACGGTCAGGGGTTCAATCAGCTGCTGCATGAGGCCAGACGGCTCGATCCCAAGCTCTTCCCAAAGCAGCGCCTGGTACTCGCGGTATGACCGGAGGGCCTCAACAACGTTCCCCTCCGAGATGTGCACCCGTATTGCCAGGCGACGGCTGCTTTCGCGAAGAGGCTCCGCCCGGACCGAGGCCAGAGCTGCAATTAGAGCATCCCCGAGGTGGTTCCGTTCGATCAGTGCCGATGCCGCGTGTTCCAGTGCTTCCAAGCGGAGGAGTCGGAACCGCTCCCGGTCTGCCACCACCCATGGATCATCCCAGTCCGGCAGAAGCTCGGCGTGCCTAACAAGCAGTGGGAGACGGCTCAGATCGTCCGTATTGGCCTCGTGAATTAGCCGCTGCGAGAGCCTGGACAGTTCCGTGACATCAACCCTCACGTTCAACGACAAACCGAGCCGGTCGGGAGCGGCAGACAATACTCGAACGCCGACGCGGCTAAGACGCCACAAGGTGGTGCGCAGATTGTTCGCCGCCCGCTGCGCAGACGTATCGAACCAAAGAGCACCTGCCAGAGCCGTTCGGCTCACGGGATGCTCCATCAGCGCCAGATAGGCCAGCACCCGCTCGACACCACGTGGAAGCGCGAGCCGACGGTCTGCCACAGTCAGCTCGAACTCGCCGGTGAGCGTTATACACACTGCGTCAGTTGCGCTCGTGTCGATTCGTGCTCCGTTGTAGGCCATGGCCCTCTCCGGCGCTTCGAGACGTTAAGACCGATTTTCCTCGAGCATGTCACCCAGACGTCACCGCGGCGGCACCCGATCGAGGGTACGGCGTACGGGGAACGCGCGGCCCAAGCGCTGACGGCCATGGACGCCAGCACCACGGCGACCGACACCACATCCGGCTGACTAGCCGGACGCTGAGCCGAACCCAACATTCGGTGTCGACGACACGTGAATACTGGATCAGGCACACTTTCCGTGATCGGACCCGTTGCGTAGATCACGATTCGGGCGTTCCGGCCGGTAGCCGACTCCTTGATTACCAACATCTGCAGCGTGTTGATCAAGGAGCTGCTCGCCGTCTTGTTTCCTCACTTGGCAGGTGTGTGCGTCGACGAGGTGTTCCGGTCGGGAGCCACAGTGCAGGTCCGGGCCAGGACTGGCACCGTGAAGGCCGCCTGCCCGGCTTGTGGAACGCCGTCGCAGCGAGTGCACAGCCACTATGTACGGCGGCTGTCCGATACTGCGGTCGGGGGCCAGGAGGTGCTCGTTCACCTGCGAGTGCACCGGTTCTTCTGCCGCACCTCCACGTGCACAAAGGCGACGTTCGCTGAGCAGGTTCCGGGGCTGACCGTCCGATACGGCCGCCGCAGCATCCGGGCGGCGAGGGCGTTGCAGGCGATCGCGCTGGCGCTGGGCGGCCGGGCCGGAGCCCGGCTCGCCGACCGGCTGGCGGCCTCGGTGAGCCGGATGACGCTGATCAGGCTGATCCGCGCGTTGCCCGACCCGGCCCTCCAAGCCGGTCCGCGGGTGCTCGGCGTGGACGACTTCGCTCTGCGGCGGGGCACTCCTACGGCACGATCCTGATCGATATCTCCACCAGCACCGTGGTGGACGTGCTGGCCGACCGGACGGCCGACACCCTCGCAGCGTGGCTTCGTGCGCATCCCGGGGTCGAGGTCGTCTGCCGTGACCGAGCCGGTGCCTATGCCGAGGGCATCGCCCGGGGCGCGCCGCACGCGACCCAAGTCGCGGACCGCTGGCACATCTGGCGCAACCTCGGCGAGGCCGTCGAACGCGCCGTCACCCGCCACCGCCACCACCTGCAAGCCCTGATCGCCGCGCCCAGCACTCGCACCGACACCTCGCCACCTGCGGCGCCGTCCGCTCCGCCTCGCTCGCCCGCCGACCGTCAGGACCGCATCGCCATGCGAACCCGCGAGCGGCATGCCGCCGTTCACGCCTTGCTCGAACAAGGCCAGGGACTGCGGGAGATCGCTCGCCTGCTGTCCCTGGGCCGCAACACCGTCCGGCGCTTCGCTCGTGCCGCCAATCCCGAGGACCTGCTCGTTCACGCCGGTACCGGCTGGCGGCCTAAGAACCTGGGAGCCTACGACTCCTACCTGCGCAGACGCTGGGCCGAGGGATGCACCAACGCTGAACTCCTCTACCGGGAACTGCAGGCTCTGGGCTATTGCGGCAGCGGCACCACCGTCCGCCAGTACGTCCGTCCCTGGCGCGACGGAACGCCTCCCGCGCCGACGCCATCGCGGCCGCCCACGGTCCGGCAGGTCACCGGCTGGTTCCTGCGCAACCCCGCCAATCTCGACCCTGAGGAGAACCGCCGGCTCCAGGTGCTCGCCACCGCCTGCCCTCAGCTGGCGATGCTTCGGCTGCGTGTGCGTCAGTTCGCCGAGATGATGATGCACCGCCAGGGCCAGAACTTGGAGACGTGGATGACCGCCGTTCTCAACGACGACCTGCCTGAGCTGCACTCCTTTGTGACCGGATTACGCCGGGACCAAGACGCCGTCACCGCCGGGCTCACCCTGCCCTACAGCTCCGGGCCCGTCGAAGGGCACGTCAACCGGACCAAGATGCTCAAGCGGCAGATGTACGGCCGCGCCAACCCCGATCTCCTGCGCAAACGCATCCTGCTGACTGACTGACCAGGGTCCGATCACGAAATCTGTGCCTGATCCAGGATTCGAGCGTCGTTGACACCATCTGGCAGTACTGGCCCGTCCCGGCGTTGTCAGGGCTGCTCCCGCCCTCCCCGGCACCACCCGGATCAGGCTGCCCTCAGCTCCGCCTCCCTGCTGCGACAGGGGCAGCGGTGAAGGTCTTTCACCTCCACTCAACTCACAGCGCCTCACGGCGCACTCACGATCTCCGCCATATCCACGCGACGACCCTGCTCCTGGCCAGCGTCCCCCGTCCATGTCGTCGCGGCCCCGCCTCGGCCATTCCGACCCGGCGATCGCCCTTCGGGTGTACGTCCACGTCATCCACGAACAGGCGGCCACCGCTGCTGACATCTTCGCAAAGGCCGTCGGCGGATAGATGGGAGCCACCCAGGAGCCACCGTGTTAGCAAAGGTGTTAACAAGATCTCAACATTGTCCTGACAAACAGAAAGCCCCTGACGGCATAACGCCTGTTCAAGGGCTTCCTCTTGTAGAGCCGACGAGGGGAATCGAACCCCTGACCTTCTGTTTACAAGACACATACAGAGACGTTAAGTAGCGACGTCATCGCACTAAAATACAGGTCAGAGTGCTAGTGAATGCTTGCGAGTGTTCGACAATACGCGTCAGTAACACGAGTACGTCGCACTCTCATCGCACTTCCTTGATCGAATGTGATCGGGCTCGATTCACCGGCCGCCGATCTGCTCGATGGGGATGCGAGGGCCGGGCCTCCGAGCCATGCCGAGTCTCGCTCGGTATCCGCATGTAGCCCTGAGGCGTCGTAGCGGCTCGCGCACTCGCTTGCGGTCGCAGAGGGAGGCCTCCGACGCATCGTGACCCGGGTGAACGGGACGTGGGCGCTCGGCGATCCGCTACAGCGTTTCCTCTACGCCGGTGGCCAATAAAACCATCGGGGATCAAGGCTCAGATGAAAGCGAAGCCGTACCGACCAAAACACCAACGACAAGATCATTGAGCATGAGACCGGCACCGTGACGTATTCAACTGTGTCGTATTCGTCTTGTAGCTCGTCGGGGTGGTTGACGTGGCGCCGTGCATCACCCGCCAGCTTGTCGCCGCTCGGTCTCTGTGAGGTTGGCCTGCACGATAGCACGGCTGTGATCATCCTTCGTGAAGTCGAACATCGACTTGGCCTGCTTGAACGCGATGATGGCCTCGTCAAAGCGCCGTATCTCGCATAGGGCGAGGCCGAGGTTGGTCAGCGCTAGGCCATCGCTGTGGCGGTCGCCGAGCTGGCGGGAGATGGTGGCGGCGTCTTGGTGGGCGGTGATGGCCTCGTCAAAGCGCCGCACCTGGCGCAGGGCGACGCCGAGGTTGTTCAGCGCCGTGCCTTCACCGTGGCGGTCGCCGAGGTCGGGGTAGATGGTGGCGGCGTCCTGGAGGGCGGTGATGGCCTCGTCAAAGCGCCGCACCTGGCGCAGGGCGACGCCGAGGTTGTTCAGCGCCGTGCCTTCACCGTGGCGGTCGCCGAGGCGGGTGCTCGCGGTCGCCGCGATGGTGTTGACGGTCAGAAGATCGTCGAGGGCGCGTCGCCAGTGCAGGTAGACGTTCAGGCGCGCTGGCAGAAGGTGGGCAATGTGGTGGCGTGCGGTGGCTTGGGCGAGAGTGACGGCAGCGACTAGATTGGCGCGTTCAGTGTCGAACCAGGCCATGGCATCGTCTCGTCCGGTGAAGTGGTCCGGGACGGGCTGGCCGGGCAGGGCCTGCAGGTGGTCGTTGGCGGCCTCGGCCGTAGCTAGGTAGTAATACAGCAGCCGGTCCAGCGCCTGCTCACGTTGGTCGTCAGCTGCCGGGCTGACGCCGTGTTGGTCGGCGTACAGGCGGACCAGGTCGTGCATGCTCCACCGGCCGGTGATCGGGATGGTGAGCAGGTGCGCCCGGGCCAGCGCGGCCAGCTGCCGGCGCACCACCGGCTCCGGAGCGCTGGTCAGGGCGGCGGCGGCCGGGAGAGAGATGTCCGGGCCAGGGTTGAGCGGCAGCATCCGAAATAGCCGAGCCTGTTCGGGCTGGTCGACGAGCAGGTGCTGGTAGGACAGGTCGAACGCGGCCCGGACCGCCAGCGGGCGGCCATGCTGGTCCCGGTCGCCGCTGTCGAGGGCGTCCAGCCGCTGCTGGGCGTCGGCCATCTCGGCTGCCATCTCGGCCAGCGGCCGGTCGGGTTCGGCGCGCAGCAGAGCGGCGATGATCTGCAACGCCAGCGGCAGCCGTCCGCACAGTCGGGCGATCTTCGCCACGGGTTCGGGCTCGGCGCCGGCGCGTGGATCGGCCCGCCCCGCCTGTAGCGCGGTGCGCAGCAGGTCGACCGCGTCGGCTTCGGGCAGGACGGCCAGGTCGACCAGGTGGGCGGGCAGGGTCAGGGTGTGCCGGGAGGTGATCAGCAGCCGGTGACACGGCTGGGCCGGCAGCAGCGGCTCGACCTGGCCAGAGACGGCGGCGTTGTCGGCCACCACCAGCACCGGCATCCCCTCGCCGGCTCGGTCGGCCAGCACCGACTGGTACAAGCCCAGCTGCTCATCGCCGGTGGGTGGCAGGTCGGTGTCGCGGATGCCCATCGCGCGCAGCAGTTGCCCGGCCGCGGCTGTGGCGGAGACGCGTTCGCCGGGGTCGGGGGTGTAGCTGCGCATGTCGATGAAGAACACCCCGACGCCGAACCAGCCCTGGGTCATTGCCTGGTGGGCGGCTACCAGCGTGAGCGCGGTCTTGCCGACCCCGGCCATCCCCGCCACCGCCGACACCACCACCCCCGGCCATCCCCGGCCTGCAGGGTTCAGGAACGCCAGTATCTGTTCCAGAGCGTCGGTGCGGCCGACGAAGCCGACCGGCGCGGCCGGCAGACCGGCCAGGGCCTGCGGGGCCGGGCCGGTCGGCTGCACGATGGTCGCCGAGGCGTTATCGCCGGTCTGGATGATACCTGGGTTGCTCCCGCCCACGCTGACCGCGCGTGGCCCGTGGGCGGACACACAGGAGTGATCCGGCGGGGGGATGCTCACCGGTCGGCGCGGGCTTTGTCGCCGGTCTGGATGATGCCGGTGTTGGTTCCCGCGGCCACCGCCCGCTCACCGACCGCGCTCACCGTCACCGCCGCCGGAGCGGCGGCCGGGCCGAGCATGTCGGCGAACTCCTTGGCCAGCGCCGGGTCGGCCGCGAGCGCCTTCTTGATCTGTAACCGTAGTGCGGCCAGGCTGTCGTCATCGTCTGGCGCCTGGACCCGGTCGGCCACCGCGCTCTCCAGCTCGGCCTGGCTTTCCGGCCGTTGCCAGATGCGCTGCAGCAGCCGGCGCCCCAGGCCGACCGTCTCATCGGCGGCCACATCCTGCGCCTTGTTCAGCACCGCATTCCCGTAGGCGCCGATCGCCGCGCTCACGTACGGCATCGCCAACGCCACCACAGCAGAGACATCCATACGCCCCTCCGGTCCACCTCGACGGGTGAGCCGATCGTACGCCGCACGGACAGGCGCGGCAGGCGATTGCTGGACATGCCCAGGGATGTCCCCGAATCAGACCCGCACCCGATGCAATACGAACGCAAAGCGCAATAGTCGCATCCGATGCAATACTGCACAGAAGACTGGTGGCGTGACGTATTCGACTGTGTCGTATTTTCCCAGTGGAGTTTGGTAGTTGGGAAAATACGACACAGAGGAAAGGCCGAGCCCTCTCTTTTACGGTGCGTGATCCGTCCAGTGGGCGAGGTCGGCCCGGATGCTTCGAGTGTCGGGATGATTAACGCCTGACACGCACTGCCGAACGGGGAGCAGGGCAGTGAGCTGATCGCGAGCGGCTGCCGCGTCGCCCGCCCATCCCATCCAACGTGCAAGCTCGTGGCGGGTGGCGAGCGTGTCGGGGTGCTCGGCACCGAGTACGCGTTCGCGGATGGGGAGCAGGGCGATGAGCTGGTTACGGGCGGCTACCGCATCCCCCGCCTGTCCTGTCCAGCGCGCGAGGTTATGCCGGGTGGCCAGCGTGGAGGGGTGCTCGGCACCGAGTACGCGTTCGCGGATGGGGAGCAGGGCAGCGAACTGGTCACGAGCGGCTACCGCATCCCCCGCATCCCCTGTCCAGCGCGCAAGATTATGGCGAGTGAGAAGGGTTTGGGCGTGTTCAGCACCGAGCACGCGTTCCTCGACGGGGAGCAGGGCGGCGAGCTGGTCCCGAGCTGCGGTGGCGTCGCCCGCCCATCCCGTCCAGCGCGCAAGATTGGACCGTGCGGTCAAAGTGACGGGGTGCTCGGATCCCAGGTTCGCCCAAGTGTTGTCAAGAATTTTCCGGTAGAGAGCTTTGGCGGTGCGGTAGTCGCCGCTCACACCGAGATAGCGGGCGATTTTGCGCATACCGTTGGCTTGGGCGGTCAGCACGAAGCGTGCGTGAGAGAGCAATCGTGCATAGCGTGGCCAAGTTGCTGCGAGTTCCGGATCGTCCGGTAGCGCGTTTTCTAAGAGCCTGCTGACAAAGGCTTAAGTGCTGGTGGGCAGGGGGCCGTAGAGGGCTGGTCCGATCTTGTTGAGGTAGCCCTGGTGAGACCATTGGGACAGCTGGACGCGGAAGCTGTTGATGTTCTCGAT
>NZ_JAHFZZ010000003.1 GCF_018603905.1 Nonomuraea sp. NEAU-A123 | reverse complement strand
CCTTACTTCGTGTCGCCATAGAAGACCCAATACTTCGACGCGAGGAAATTCACGCCGGTGAGCCCGGCGATGATGAGCAGCAGGACCCACGCCATGGCGGCCGCGTAGCCCATCTCGTAACTCTTGAAGCCCTTCAAGTACAGATACAGCGTGTAGAACAGCGTGGAATCGGCCGGACCACCCGTCCCGCTGCTGACGATGAACGACTGGGTGAACGACTGGAACGACTTGATCACCTCAAGGACCAGGTTGAAGAAGATGATCGGCGTCAGCAGCGGCAACGTGATCGAGCGGAACTGCCGCAGCCTGCCCGCCCCGTCCACCTGAGCCGCCTCGTAGTAGCTCTGCGGAATCTGCCGCAACCCCGCCAGGAAGATCACCATCGGCGCGCCGAACGTCCACACATGCAGCAGGATCAACGTCCCCAGCGCCGTGTCCGGATCGGAGACCCAACCGGCACCCTGAACACCGAAGACGCTCAAAACGGCGTTGACCAGGCCGTCGGAGCCGAAGATCTTCCGCCACAAGATGGCGACCGCCACACTGCCGCCCAGCAGCGACGGCAGATAGTAGATCGACCGGTAGAACGACAACCCGCGCAGACCCCGATCCAGCGCCAGCGCCAGCACCAGCGCGAAAGCCAGCTGCATCGGCACCGACACGACCACATAGACCGTGGTCACCTTCAACGAGGCCAGGAACCGCGTGTCGACGGTGAACAACTTGCTGTAGTTGTCCCACCCCACCCACTTGGCCGACTCCAGCAGGTTGTAGTCGGTGAACGACAGATACAGCGACGCCAGGATCGGGCCAATCGTGATCACGAACAGACCGATGAACCACGGCGCGAGGAAGACGTAGGCGGTACGCGCCTCACGCCGTCTGTGAGCGTTCACTTGCTTGGCGCGCCTCTTTCCCGGCGAGCTGACGTGGGATCGCCGGGGAGCGAGCGCACGTTCCGGGGTCACAGGGATTGAATCGGTCATGGACGCATGTGTCCCTCATTCCAGGCCGCCTGGGCACGGCGGGATCGGATAGCGCTTTCCTATAGGTGCGCCAAAAGTTTCGTCAACCCTTTGCAGGCGTTACATAGACGTTACCGATATATCGTGATCTATGTTTTGCCAGCTCACCGGGCTATCTGGCCAACCTGGTCCCCAGCTAAAATTTTCGACGGACTACAACCGGTTGCACTGTTCGGCTCGCCAGGACAGCAGCCTGCGGCTTGGAGTCGTCCTCGGAGAGACAGCCGACGGTCTACAACGGCCGGCCCTCGGCGTCGAGAATCGCACGAGCTACGAACGAGGCCACTGTGGCCAGAACGCCACCAAAACCTTCCGCCCGGCCCTACGATGTGCCACGAACCATGAAATCACGAAACGATCACGAACGCCGGAACGAGAGAGCCGCCCAGCCGGTCACGGGCGGCCGGCGCGCCGTGGCCTCTCGGCGGGGCCGGGTCGCCGCCATATTGGCGGCCGTGGTCGCCATCCCGGTGCTGGCCTACTCCGTACCCGCGATCGCGCTTGCCGGTCAGGTGCCGCGCGGCACGCGCGTCGATGGCGTCGACATCGGCGGTATGTCGGCGGCCGACGCACGCTCGAAGCTGGAGCGAGAGCTGAGTGAACGGGCCGCGCGCCCGCTGGCGTTGTCGGCGGCAGGTAAGACGGTTCGGCTGGTGCCGTCCGAGCTGGGGCTGACCTTCGATATCCAGGCCACGGTCGAGGCCGCGCTCAACGGCGCCAGCACTCCAACGGGAATCGCGCGCTCGCTGTTCGGTGGCACCCGTGACCTGCGGCCACGGGTCGCGGTCGATGAGCCTCGCCTTACCGCCAAGCTCGCCGACCTGGCCCGGAGCGTCGACGCCAAGCCCCGCGAGGGGGGCATTCGTTACCGCGGGCTCGAACCGCAGGTGATCTTGCCTAAGTCAGGCCGCGCCCTCGATCGCGCCGACGCGGCGGGAGCCGTACAAGAGGCCTATCTGAATGATCGCGGGTCGGTGGCGCTGAAGGTCCGGACGAGCCCGCCTGCGGGCTCGGCGGCCGAAGTGAAGCGTGTCGCCGGCGCCCTGGCCCGTACAGCTGTGGCCGCCCCGTTGACACTGGTCAACGGTGGCAAGAAAGCGCAACTGCCCACAGCGGGACTGGCCACGGGGCTGCGCTTCGTCGCCGACGGCCAAGGGGGGCTGATGCCCTCGTTCAACGCGAAGGACGTCCTGGCCGGCCTGGACAACCAGCTCGTCGCCGCGAGCCAGCGTCCGAAGGACGCCTCTTTCAAGATCGTGAAAGGCAAGCCTCAGGTCATGTCGGCGCGCCTGGGCCGCGGCATCGACGCCAAGGCGCTCAACAAGGCTGTCTCCGCCGCGCTTGCGGCCGGTCAGCGCAGCGTGCAGGTGCCGGTGACCGAGACGCAGCCGCGGGTGACCACCGCCCAGGCCAAGCAGCTCGGCATCAAGGAGAAGGTCAGCTCCTTCACCACTCGCCACCCCTGCTGCGCGCCCAGGGTGACCAACATCCACCGCATCGCCGACATCGTGGACGGCTACGTCGTCAGACCCGGCGAGACGTTCTCCCTCAACACCATCGTCGGAAAGCGGGACAAGGCACGCGGCTTCGTCGAGGCGCCGATGATCCTGAACAACCGGTTCGTCAACGACGTCGGCGGCGGGGTGTCGCAGTTCGCCACCACCATGTTCAACGCGGTGTTCTTCGGTGGTTTCCAGGATGTGCAGCACATGGCGCACCAGTACTACATCTCCCGCTACCCGCCCGGTCGGGAGTCCACGGTCTCCTTCCCGCAACCGGACTTCAGATGGCGCAACGACTCCCCCTACGGCGTACTGATCAAGGCCTCCTACACCAGCACCTCGATCACCGTCCAGTTCTGGAGCACCAAGCGCTTCGACATCGACTCGCAGAGCTCTGCCCGCTATGACGTCAAGCCCATCCCCACCCTCACCGAGTCCGGCCCCAAGTGCATCCCGATGGACGGGGTAGAAGGCTTCGCCATCGACGTCTGGCGCACCTTCAAACAGGACGGCAAGGTACAGCGCAAACAGAAGTTCCACACGGTCTACGCGCCCGAGCCACGTCTCACCTGCACCTGAAAGACCACTGGCAATTACTACGAGCCATAGTAGAGGCGCACCACAGCGTCGCGCGCTACCCGTCGGCCGCGACGAGCCGGATGGCCATGTACTGGCGCGCCGGCAGCGGAACCCGGAAGCTG
Organism: Nonomuraea sp. NEAU-A123; assembly: GCF_018603905.1. Lineage (GTDB taxonomy): Bacteria > Actinomycetota > Actinomycetes > Streptosporangiales > Streptosporangiaceae > Nonomuraea. The sequence continues at coordinate 825,030 of NZ_JAHFZZ010000003.1, read as the reverse complement.
CCCGAGTATGTGCCGGGCAGCCTTTCGACGGTCATGTTCCACGTGTCGATCACGTCGACCGTCCAGACCGTGCCGGGCTCCAGCGTGACGTCGCGGTAGGACGGCCGGTTGAAGCCGAAGTAGGCGATCAGGTAGCGCGCCGCCACGCCGCCCCAGGGGGTGTCCCAGTCGCTGGGCAGCGGGTCGAGCACACCGGTCGGTGATTCCTCGATGATCTGTTTGAGGAAGGCGATCCGATCCGGGCTGGAGCCGGTGAGTTCGCCGCCTTTGGACCACCACAGCTCTTCGCGCTCGTTGAGGTAGGTCTCCCCATGCCCCACGTAGCCGCCGCGCACCGCGCCTTCCCAGAACCGCCGGGTCATCTCATCACCCGTGATGTTGCCCCATCCTTGGTCGATGTCGCCTTCGTAGGCGCACTCATCGATGACGATGGGTTTGCCCCACTGCGCACGCCACTGGTCGGTGTTCTCGGCAGTGCGGTACACGTCGATGCGCTGCACACTCGCGTGGGTGATCCACGGCCGGCCGTAGTCGTAGAAGCCGAAGCAGTTGTGGATCGAGAGCAGGTGCCCGACCGGGTCCTCCTCGACCACGATCGCGGCCAGCCGCTCCCAGTCATCGACGCTCTTCGAGAACAGCAGGTCGTATTCGTTCGCGAGCGACCACCAGACATTCGGCAACGCCGACAATCGCCGTACGACGTACCGGAGGTAGCGGTCGTCCGCGGCGGTGCCCATGTCCGAGAAGCCCCAGCGGTCGTAGGCGTGAAACAGGATGACATCGGCTTCGACGCCGATCGCGGCGAGATCCGTGATCCGGCGCTCGAAAGCGCGGAAGTAGGCGGGGTTGACGCGAGTGAAGTCCCACGCACCATCGCTGTTCCGCTCGAACGGATAGAGCGGCGGCTCGTTGGCATTGAAGAGATACGACTTGGGGAAGGTCCCCATTCGGATCTTGGTGAACGGCGAGTCGGCAAGCGTACGCAAGGTCTGTTCCTGCAGCGCTTCGCTCTGGTGGGTCCAGGCGTACGCGGTCGTGCCGAGCGGCAGATGGCGAGTGCCGTCCGCGTACGAGAAGTGAAAACGGTCTGCCACCCGAACCGGCCCTCGCCCGGCACCGGCCGCCGCCGTGAGCTCGACGGTGACGCCGTCGAGGGAGGGCGTGGTCGCTTCCGTCGTGACGACCCAGCGTCCGGCCTGGTCGGGCAGCAGCCGGACGCGCCAGATCCCGTCGCCGTCGTAGAAGCCGCCGAGCCGACGTGTCGAGCCGTCGGGAGCGGTCGCGCGTGCGGACAACTCGACGTCGACGAACGGATTGCCATGGCTCGGTCCGGCGAGTACGAGCTCCCAGGTCGCCCATACTTCGCCCGCGGCGGGCGCGGACACCACTTCGGCCGAGGCGCGAGGCGTACCGGCCTGCTCATAATGGGCATCCGGCGTGATCGCCGGCGGATCGGAGCGTACGCCAGGGTCGCCGGAATCGAGGGCGGCGAGCTCACGCCACAGGCCATCGAGCTGCGCGGGGGCGAGCCGGGCGTGCGGACCGGCGGCCGTGATGTCGCCGAGGGCGCGTCGGCGTAGCTGTACCAGCAGCGGCGAGTTCACGACCCCGGGCAACGCGCGCTGGACGATGCCGCGGGCCTCGGCGTGGTCCAGAACGTCGGCGAGCAGACTGTGCGGCCCGAAGCTCCGGTCGCTCATGCCGTACCGCCCGGGCAGACGGTCCCGTTGTCCGGATCCTCGATGTCATGAGCCGGTGCGGTGCCGAGCAACGACCACAGGTAGTCGAGATGCGCTGCCATGTCGATCGAGCGGTCGTACTGCCACTGCTGCTGGAGACCGTCCGCGACCGCGATCATGATGCGGGACAGCATCTCGACGTCCAGCCCGGGCCGCAGCTCGCCCACGTCAGCGGCGTGTCTGATGTCGGCGACCACGTTTCCGGCGACCCGGCGGAAGCGCTCCCGGAAGTAGTCGTGCGCGGGGTGCTCCGCGTCGACTCCTTCCTGGATCAGCGCCGAGTACAGCTCCACGAGGCCGGGCACCTCGCTGTTGTGCCGGACGATGCGGGTGATGCGCGGTTCGACGGCGGCGCTGTTCGTGAAGGAGGCGGTGTCGCGTTCGTCGCGGCGACGGAGCACCTCGGTCAGGAGGTTCTCCTTCGAGCCGAAGTGGTGGAGCAGCCCTGCCTTGGTGATGTTCACCGCGTCGGCGATCTGCTGCAGGCTCATGTTGCCGTAGCCGTTCGCGGCGATCAGTTCGAGCGTGGTGTCGAGAATCTCCCGGCGCTTCGCCCGGCCCTTCTCATAAGGGCCCGGGCTGTCATAGGGGCCGGGGCGCGAGGGTATGGGGGATTCCCTGTCGGGCAACGGTGTTCCCTTCATCTCAGCTCTGCTGGCAGCGTATCCGGCACGGAACAATGCGTCGGCGGTGTCTCCGGGTACGTCGGAAAGGCTCGACTCGACCGCGGCCATCGAGCGTGGCAGGTCGAACGGCAGCCGTCCCTCCGGCTCCGCCATGCCGAGGACGACGTCGAGCGCCGCGCGGTCGGTGGCGCCGAACTCGGCCAGCAACGTGATCCCGGTGTCGAGAAACGGGGTGAGGATCGCGGGTCGATCCAGGCCCACCACGAGAGCTGTCGGCGCCACCGCCACGAGGCCGAGGATCCGGGCGATGTCGGCCTCGGCGAACTCGAGGCTGCCCGCGTGAAAGCCGCTTTCCAGCATGTACGTGTCGCGGGCCTCCCACGGCGCCGCGATCCGGACCACGACCAGGTCGGCGTCGCGCGGGTCGTCGACGATCTCGGCGGCCCCCGCCACAGCCGCCGGGTCGAGACCGTCGAGGTAGAGTCGCCCGGGCCGCAGCGGCAATGCGTCGAGCGGGGTGAGCGCGACCATCGCGCGGGCCTGGGCGGCCAGCCCCTCGGCGACGAACTGGGGCGCGCCGACGACGGCGACGGCCTCGTCCTCGGAGACGAACGGATCGTCGAACAGCCCGAGATCGAACTTCACCGCGAGCAGCCGGCGCGCGGACTCGTCGATCCGCGACTCGGGAATGTCGCCGTTTTCGACGAGGTCGATGAGGATGTCGACGCACTCCTCGCCGCCGAGCTGGTCACAACCCGCCGCCACGAGGCGGCGTACGCGCTCGCGCGGCGTGAGCTCTTCGGCGCCCCAGGCCCGCGCGGGCAGGCCGCGGCTCCCGTCGGGCGACAGCGCATCGGTGACGGGTCCCCAGTCACTGCACACCACGCCGTCGTAGCCGAGACGCTCGCGCAGCAGGCCGGTGATGATCTGCCTGTTGAAGCCGAAGCCGATCTCCTCGATCGGCTCGCCTTCCAGCTCGAGGCCCATCGGCATCCCGTAGTACGGCATGAGGCCGGCGGTGCCGGCGGCGATCGCCGCGCGGAAGGGCGCGAGGTGCTCCTCGAAGCGGCCGCCCGGGTATATCTGCTCGCGCCCGTAAGGAAAGTGGGGGTCCTCACCGTCGCGCTGCGGCCCGCCGCCGGGAAAGTGCTTGGTGATGCAGGCGACGCTGTCGGAGCCGAGGGTCGCACCCTGAAAACCCTCCAGGTACGCGACGACGAGGCGGGCGGCGAGTTCGCCGTCCTGGCCGAAGGTCGTGTACTGGCGGGCCCAGCGCGGCTCGGTCGCGAGGTCGACGGAGGGGTGCAGCGCCGCCCGGATGCCAAGAGCGAGGTACTCGCGTCGGGCGACGTCGCCGAATCGGCGGACGAGGTCGGCGTCGCCGATCGCGGCCAAGCCGATCTGGTCGGGCCAGGCGGAGAGGTCGGTCGCCGCGAAGGACGCGGCCGCGTTGTGCCCGAAACCGTGTCGCGGGTCGGTCGAGAGGGTGACCGGGATGCCGTGCGGGTTCCGTGCGGCGAGCTCCTGTACCGCGTTCTGCCAGCGCGCCATTTCCCGCGGGCCGGGCATTTCGGTCACGTTGAGGTGCGTGATGAGCTTGCCGCCGACGAGGTCGGCGGCGCCCACGCGGCCCGGTCGAATCGGCGCGTTCGAGACCTGGCCGTCGGCGGTCGCGACCACCTGGGTGTGGAACATGAGGCCGACCTTCTCGGCGAGCGAGAGGCGGGTCATGAGGTCGGCGACCCGCTCGGCAGTGGAGAGTCGCGGGTCCTCGTAGGGCTCCATCACGCCGTTGCCGTTCAGATCTCTGAAGCGCGGGCCGTTCCGCACGGTCAGCGTGTCAGCGGCGGCTGCCGGCGGTGTGGATGGCATGTGCGACTCCAGCTTCCTTGATCAAGCGCAGGTCCGGCGTACGGCATCATTGACATACCTACCACCGGTCAGTGTTTAATCTCCCATAACTGGTGCTCACACGCCACTGTGAGAACGTAGGGAGCCATCGCATGACCGTCCCCACGACGAGCTTCGACGGATACGTCGCCGTCCCGTTCCGCCCGCTCATCGACGGGATCGCCGAGCGCGGGGAGTTCGGCGACGACGACATCCAGATCGCCGCCTACGCGGGCACGGAGCTCGTGCTCGACATCGCGATCGGCCCCGAGATCACCCGGGAGAGCCTGCTCATCCCCTACTCCGTGTCGAAGAACACGATCGCCATGAGCATCGGCCTCCTCCTCGAACGCGGGCAGCTCGACCTCGACGCCCCGGTGGCGCGCTACTGGCCCGAGTTCGCCGCCGCCGGCAAAGCCGCGATCACCGTCCGCCAACTGCTCTCCCACCAGGCCGGCCTGCCGCAGACCGCGCCCCGGCTGACCCGTGACGAGCTCGCCGACACCGTACGCGGTGCCGAACTGCTCGCCGCGCAGCGCCCGATCTGGCATCCCGGCTCGGCCTTCGGCTACCACGCCGTGACCATCGGCATCCTCGGCTCCGAGATCGTGCGCCGCATCACCGGGCGGACCCTCGCCGAGTTCTACGAGCAGGAGATCCGCGGGCCGCGTGGCCTCGACTTCTATCTAGGGCTTCCCGAGGAGCTCGAACCGCGCGCTCTCGACCTGCTGCCGATGCGCCCGGTCACCGGCTCCGCCGCCCCGCCCTTTCCCCGCACGCCCGGCCAGCTCGGCCTCTACGTGATGGCGGGCGGCGCGCCCTCCGCGGACGAAGACGAGCGTCGTCGCCAGGCCCGGCGCGACCGCGCCATCGGCATGCCGGCCGCCGGCGCGACCGTGTCCGCGCGCGGCATCGCGGCCCTCTTCGCGGAGAGCACCGTGGGCCTGACCAGCGCGCCCCTGCTCTCCGCCGACACCATCGACCAACTGGCCCAACCTCAGGTGGCCGGCATCGACGAGGTGATCGGGATCGAGCGGCGCTACGGCATCGTCTTCCAGAAGCCCGTCCCAGGGCTCGTCTTCGGCGGATTCCGGGCTTTCGGCCACGACGGCATGGGCGGCGCGCTCGGCTTCCACGATCCGGAAACCGGGATCAGCTTCGGGTACACCGTCCGCCGCATGCCACCGCCCGGCGGCTGCGACGCCCGGGCACTCCACATCGCCCAGGCGATGCGGTCGATCGTCCGTCAAGCCTGACCGCTCAGGTGCTTAGCAAGACCCGCCACGCCGTCGCCACCGCGCCACGGACTGAAGTGGCATACAAGGGAGTATTCATGCACATCCGCACCGTCGTCGCAGCCGCCCTCGCTGTCGGCGTCACCATGGGTGTCGGCGCCTGCTCGGGCAGCGCGCCGCAGAACCCCAGCGGCGCCGCCACCAGCACACTGACCCTCGGCAGCACCGTCGCACCGCAGACGTTCGACCCCGCCGGGGTCGGCGACGCCAACTTCGTCCCCTATGCCCAGGCCGCCTACGACTCCCTCATCCTGCGCAAGCCGGACGGCACCTTCGCCCCCATGCTGGCGACCGACTGGAAGCTGTCCGAGGACAACAAGTCGATCACGCTCAACCTGCGCCCCAAGATCACCTTCAGTGACGGCACTCCCTTCGACGCCGAGGCGGCGAAGGCGAACCTCGAACACTTCCACGACGGCACCGGTCCGCTCTCGCGTGAGCTCGCCCTCCTCGATTCGGTCAAGGTCGTCGACCCGGACACCGTCACGCTGACCTACACCGAGCCCGATCCCGACATCCTCTACAACCTCTCGGACGCGGCCGGCCGCATGTCCAGCCCGGCCGCGCTCAAGAACCCGCAGAGCCTCGCCACGACCCCGGTCGGCTCGGGCCCGTACGTTCTCGACACCGCCGCGACGGTGCAGGGCTCGACCTACACCTTCACCGCACGTAAGGAGTACTGGAACCCGGAGCTGCAGAAGTTCGCCAAGGTCGTGTTCAAGATCTTCCCCGACGAAGTGTCGCTGGTGAACGCGCTCCAGAGCCGTCAGGTGGACGCCGCCAACCTCTCCGGCGCCGACAACCGCAAGGCCGCCACGGCCGCGGGCATCAAACATCTGACTCCGAACGACAGCATCTCGTGGATGGGCACGATCTTCTTCGACCGCGCCGGTTCGATCGTCCCGGCCCTCGGGGACAAGCGGGTTCGCCGCGCGATAGCCATGTCGTTCAACGTGCCGCAGATCCGCAAAGCCCTGATGGCGGACACCGGCGTGCCCGACACGCAGATCTTCCGGCAGTCCTCCCCCGGATACGACGAAGCGCTCAACAACGCGTACGCCTACGACGTCGCCGGCGCGAAGAAGCTCATGGCGGAGGCGGGTTACGCCAACGGCTTCGAGCTGACCCTGCCGATCAACGCGAACACCACGCCCGCCGCGATGGAGAACTTCAAGAACAGCCTCGGCGCCCTCGGCATCCGCGTCAAATTCGAGAACCTCGGCACGATCCCGCAGTATCTCGCGGGCCTGCAGAGCGGTAAGTACGCGATGTCCCCCGCCGTCTTCGGCGCGGGCCCGACCGACTGGATCGTGATCAACAACTACCTCGTCGAGAAGGCCACCTGGAATCCGCTGCACACGACCGACCCCAAGTTGTCCCGGCTGATCCAGTCCTACCCGGCCGCGGCCGAGAAGGACCACGCCAAGATCATCGGTGAGATCAACAAGTTCCTCATCGACAACGTCTGGTTCGATCCCTGGCTGTTCATCGAGGAGCAGTACTTCGTGGCCGGCCCCGTCAACGTGACGCTGCAGAAGAGCCAGAACATCCCGTCGATCTACAACTACGCGCCCGCCGGCAAGTAGGAAGCAGGCAGTCAAGGTGTTGGCGTTCCTCACGAAGAGAATCGGCGCGGGTCTGTCAGTGCTCCTGGTAGTCCCCTCCCTCACGTTCCTGCTCATGTTCGGCAACGCGGCCAACGCCGCGCGGCAGATCCTGGGTGAGAGCGCGACGCCCGAGCAGGTCGCCGCCAAGTCGGCCGAGCTTGGTGTCAACCGGCCGCTGTACGTCCAGTTCGTCGACTATGTCGGGCAGCTCTTCGTGGGGGACCTCGGCCGCTCCTGGTTCACGGCGGAGCCCATAGGCTCCCTGCTCGCCAGCCGGGCCACCGTCACCCTCACCGTCGTGATCGGCTCGATCCTGGTCTCGACGCTGCTGGCCTTCGCCCTGGGCATCGCCGCCGCGCTCCGCCGGGGCGCCCTCGACATCGCGCTTCAGGTGCTCGCGATCGTCGGCTTCGCGGTGCCGGGGTTCTGGCTCGCGCTGCTGCTCGTGTCGAACCTCGCGCTGCAACTGCGGCTGTTTCCCGCGACGGGATTCGTCGCCTTCACCGCCTCGCCCGGCCAGTGGCTGGCCTCGATCACCCTGCCCATCGTCGCGCTCATGGTCGGCGCGGTCGCCGGCGTGGCGCAGCAGGTGCGCGGTTCCGTGATCGACGTCCTCGAACAGGATTACGTGCGGACGCTCCGCGCGCGCGGCCTGCCGTCCTGGCGGGTCGTCGCGCACGTCCTGCGCAACGCGAGCGCGCCGGCGCTGACGGTCGTCGCGCTCACCTTCATCGGCACGCTCAGCGGTGCCGTCTTCGTCGAGCGCATCTTCGCGCTCCCCGGCCTCGGCCTGGCCGCCACGAACGCGGCGGTCAACGGCGACGTCCCGGTCATCATGGGCGTGGTCCTGGTGATGACCACCATCGTCGTACTGGTCAACCTCGTGGTCGACCTCGCCATCGGCCTGCTCAACCCGAAGGTGCGTCTTTCATGAGTCAGCTCGTCCCGATCCCGGCCCCGACAGCGGTGCCGGCACGGCGCGGCGTCATCAGCAAGGTGGTGCACGACCCGCTCGGAGTCATCTCGCTGGTGGCCCTGCTGCTCATCGTGCTCGCGACCGTGCTGGCGGCCGTGCTCGCCCCGCAGGACCCGGCCCGGTCGTCGCTCGACGACATCTTCGCCCCGATCTCCGCCGCGCACCCGCTCGGCGGCGACAGCGCCGGCCGCGACCTGCTCTCCCGGCTTCTGTACGGCGCCCAGGTCAGCCTGCTCGGCGCGACCATCGCCCTGCTCGCCTCGCTCGTCATCGGTCTGCCCGCGGGGCTCATCGCCGGCTATTACGGCCGGACCTTCGACTCGGTCAGCTCGTGGGCGTCCAACCTGCTCCAGGCGCTGCCCGCGATCATCGTCCTGCTGGCGCTGCGCACGGTGTTCGGCCCCTCCATCTGGACGTCGATGGTCATCTTCGGCGTCATTCTCGCGCCCGGCGCCTACCGCCTGGTGCGTGCCACGGTGAGCGGGGTACGCAACGAGCTCTACATCGACGCCGCCCTGGTGTCCGGCCTGAGCGACACCAGGATCATCGCCCGGCACATGCTTCGCGTCGTGCGAGGGCCGCTCATCATGCACAGCGCGATGGTGCTGGCGATCTGCATCAACATCCAGGCTGGACTGGAGTTCCTCGGCTTCGGCGACCCTCAGACCGCTAGCTGGGGCTCCATGCTCAACGAGGGCTTCCTCAACATCTTCCAGGCTCCGCAGATGCTGTTCTGGCCGGGTCTCGCCCTCTTCCTGACCTCGGCCGCCCTCGCGCTGGTCGCGAGCAGCCTGCGGGATGCCCTGCAGGCCGGCGCCGCGAAGCCGGTCCGCCGCCGTAGCGTCAAAGCTCCTCCGGCCGGGAACGGGGCGGTCCCGTCGGACGCGCTGCTCTCGGTCCGCGATCTGCGTGTCGCCTACAGCGGCGGCTCCGTCGAGGTCGTACACGGAGTCTCGCTCGATGTCGCGCACGGCGAGGTCGTCGGCCTCGTCGGCGAGTCCGGATCGGGCAAGACCCAGGTCGCGCTCTCGGTGCTCGACCTGCTGCCGACCGGCGGCCAGGTCACCTCCGGGGCGATCGCGCTCGCCGGCGAGCCACTTCTCGGTCGCTCGGCCTCGTTCCTGCGCACCGTGCGTGGGCACCGGATCGGCTACATCCCGCAGGAGCCGTTGAGCAACCTCGACCCGTCGTTCCGGATCGGCAACCAGCTGAGCGAAGTCGTCCGGGTGCACCTCGGCCTCTCCCGCGCGGCGGCTCGTGACCGCGTGCTCGACCTGCTCGCCCGGGTGGGCATCCCGGACCCGGCGCGTACGTACCGCGCCTTCCCGCACGAGATCTCCGGCGGTATGGCGCAACGGGTCCTCATCGCCGGTGCCGTGTCCTGCGATCCCGAGCTGCTCATCGCCGACGAGCCGACCACGGCACTCGACGTCACGGTGCAGGCCGACATCCTCGACCTGCTCCGTGACCTGCAGCAGGAGAAGGGTCTTGGCGTGCTGTTCGTGACGCACGACTTCGGTGTCGTGGCCGACATCTGCGATCGCGTCCTCGTGATGAGGCAGGGCGAGATCGTCGAGGACGGGCCCGCTGAGGCGATCTTCGACACGCCGCAGCACGACTACACCCGGTCGCTGCTCGGCTCGATGCTCGACGGGCGGCCCGCTCGGCTCGCCCGCGTGAAGGCTACGGGGGACGGTCGTGCCTGAATCGCTGCTTGAGGTGCGAGACCTCATTGTCGAGTACCCGTCGAAGGGTTTCCGCGCGCAACCGTTCCGTGCCCTTCACGGGGTCTCGATCAACGTGAAGGCCGGCGAGACCGTCGGTCTGGTCGGCGAGTCGGGCTCGGGCAAGACCACACTCGGGCGCGCCATTCTCGGCCTCGCCCCGGTGACCGGCGGCTCGATTCGGTTCGAGGACCGGGAGATCGGGCATGCCTCGCGCCGTGAGCGTCGCGGGCTCGCGCGCGAGCTGCAGGTGGTCTTCCAGGATCCCTACACCTCGCTCAACCCGAGCATGACGGTCGGCGACATCCTCACCGAGCCACTCTGGATCACGGGCGTCAAGCGTCAGGCCGCCAAGGCGCAGGTACGCGAACTCCTCGACAAGGTTCAACTGCCGAAGGACGCCGTGGACCGCTATGCGCGGGAGTTCAGCGGCGGCCAGCGCCAGCGAGTCGCGATCGCCCGGGCACTCGCACTGCGGCCGAAGCTCGTCGTCTGTGACGAGCCCGTGTCGGCACTGGATCTGTCGACCCAGGCGACCGTGCTCGATCTGTTGATCGAGCTGCAGGAGTCGCTCGGCGTGGCCTACTTGTTCGTCTCGCACGACCTGGGCGTCGTGCGCTACATCAGCCATCGGGTGGCGGTGATGTATCGAGGGGAGCTGGTCGAGGACGGGGACGGGGATGTCGTGACGTCACGCCCCGAGCATCCGTACACGCAGCGCCTCCTGCTCGCGGCGCCCATCCCGGATCCGATCCGGCAGGAGGCCAACCGAGCCAACCGCCACCGCCTGCTCGCCCAGCAGGCCGAGCAGGACGAGCAGGCGGGGCTTTGATCCTGAGTGTGGCGTGGTCGGTGCCGATCAGTCGCTGTCACCCGTGGACAGCCAGTCGTCGATCATCTGCTGGATGTCCTTCGGGTCGATCTTCTCCTTCTTCTGGCAGGGGTCGGATTTCTGGGTCCGCATGAACTGGACCCAGGTGAGATCGATGGGGTTGCTCAGACCACCGCCGCTCAGCGTGGAGGTCGTGACCGTCACGGTCACCTGCAACCCCGGCTCCGCGGTCTTGATCTCGCAGGGGTCCGATGTGGGGGTGTTGTCGAACGGGATGCCGCTCGGCGGGAGGCCGGACGGCGCGCTGCTGTAGGTGGCCGGAATCCAGGTCGACGGTGACGGGCCGCCGCCGGGGCCGCCGCCCCCTGGGCCGCCGACCGCGGGCGCTCCGGGGATCGGCTGGAGCGGGACCGGATTGAGGACCACCTCGATCGGGATGGTTATCTCACCATCTGTGTTGATGAAGTGGCAGATGCTGTCGATGTCGGTCTCCTCGCACACCTCATCCGGATGAGCCAGCGCCCATTCCTCGAACTGCTGGTCGGCGTCCGGGTCCTCGGCGGAGGCCTGCGCGTCCACATGGACGCGGTTGAAATCGGGCCCGTTCGGGAACCAGGCGGGGAACTCGTTGGTCATCCAGGTCGCCAGCGCCTGTCCGAGCACCACGGCGCCCGGCTCGTTGGGGTGGAAGCTCTCCTGGTACGCCGAGAAGAACCGGAACTGCGCGAAGATGCTGCCCCGGTAGCGCACCCCGTTGAAGTACGAGTCCGGCTGGCCGAGCTCGTGACCGGCCACCACGCTGGTGTTGTTCGGCCCCGCCGTGTTCGGGTCGAACACGTGCACCTTGACGTTCGGGAACCTGACACGGAACCGGTCGACCGCGTCCTTGATCGCCTTGTTCACCTCGACGGCGAACGGATACATCAGGTCCAGCGCCGCGCCGGAGATCTGCGTGGTGTCAGAGTTGCCGGACTGTTTGATGGCCAGCGGGTAGAGCGCGACGATGATGTCCGCCTGGTTCGCGGCCTTGTTCACCTCCACCAGGCCCTGTTCGACGTTCGCCGAGACCTGCGGCATCTTCTGGATCAGCCGGTTGACCTCCATCTGAACGGCGCGGATCTGCCGGGCGACCCAGTTCGCCCTGGTCCACCGCCAGAAGTACACGTCGAACGCGGTGGACATCAGCGACCCGAAGCCGGCGTCGTTGCCGCCGAGCCCGAAGTAGACGAGGTTGGTGTTGGAGGGGACGCCCTGGAGCTGGGGCGCGTTCCTGATGGCGGTGCACTTCTTGCACTCGGTCTGCGGCTGGGTGAGGTGTATGGTCTCGGCCCCGGACGACGCGTTGAAGATCATCCGGTCGTTGCCCCACGTGGTGGGGATCTCGGTGGGGAAGACCGTGTAGTCGCCGAGCTGGTAGCGGTTCACCTTCAGGTAGTCGAACGCCAGAAGGAACGGCGCGAGCCCGCTCTGGTGCCGCCAGTCCTCGTCGCCGTTCGGCTTTCCCTTGTAGACGTGGTTCCGGCTCGCGCCTTCACCGCTCGTGTAACTGTCGCCGAAGCCCGCCCAGATGAGCGGCACCGGCGTCGGCTGCACGGTCGGCGGGATGGTGGGCGGAGGGACAGGCGTGAGCGTCGGTACGGTCGGCGGCGTTGTCGGCCGGACGGTCGGCGGTCCTGCGCTGGCCGGAACGCCGCTCAACATGGTCGTGGCGAGTGCGGCCACGACTCCGATCAGGCCGAACCGCGATAACCGGCGCGGTGGGTGCATGAGCCTGCCTTCCTGTTCGGAGGGAACGAAACGGGTGGCATTGCTGCACGCATCATCCGCCGCCGGGCCGCCGCTAACATCAGGTGCTCTCCGCCCGACCACCCTGAGCCTTAAGGGCCTCGGTGTGCGGTACAAAGCAGAACGTGACCTCACTTCTGCCCGGATATCAGCGCGAATGGCTGCGCGGTGATCTGCTGGCCGGGCTCACCGTGGCCGCTTACCTGGTCCCCCAGGTCATGGCGTACGCCACGGTCGCCGGGCTGCCTCCCGTGGCCGGGCTGTGGGCCAGCCTGGCCCCGCTGGCGCTGTACGCGCTCCTCGGCTCCTCCCGGCAGCTGTCGATCGGCCCCGAGTCGACGACCGCGCTCATGACGGCCGCCGCCATCGGCCCGCTGGCCGGGGGTGATCCGGGCAGATACGCAGCGCTCGCGGCCGGTCTGGCCGTCGTCGTCGGGCTGCTCGCGCTGGTCTGCTGGTTGCTGCGGCTGGGGTTCGTCGCCGACCTGCTGTCCAAGCCCATCCTGGTCGGCTACCTGGCCGGCGTGGCGGTCATCATGATCGTCAGTCAGCTCGGCAAGCTCACCAGGACCTCGGTGTCCGGCGACACCTTCCGTGACCAACTGGTCTCCTTCGCCGGCGGGTTGCCAAAGCTGCATCCGTGGACGCTGCTGCTGGCCGGGACCGTCCTGGCCTTCCTCTTCCTGCTGCAGTGGCGCTGGCCACGGGCGCCCGCGCCCCTCCTCGCCGTGCTGCTGGCCACCGGCTGCGTCACGGTCTTCGGACTGGAGCGCTACGGGATCAAGGTGGTCGGCACGATCCCCTCCGGGTTGCCGATCCCGGCCATGCCGGCCCTCGGCGCGCTCAGCGATCTGGCGCTGCCCGCCCTCGGCGTGCTCCTGGTGGGCTACAGCGACAACATGCTCACCGCGCGTTCCTTCTCCGCCAGGCACAACCAGGAGATCAACGCCAACCGGGAGCTGCTCGCCTTCGGCGTGGCCAACGTGGGCGCCGGGGTTCTGCGTGGGTTCCCGGTGAGCAGCAGCGGCAGCCGTACCGCGCTCGGCGACGCGGCGGGCGGCCGCACCCAGCTTTACTCCCTGGTGGCCCTGGTGGGAGTGGTCGCGGTGCTGTTGTTCGCCGGCCCGTTGCTCACCCACTTCCCCGCCGCCGCGCTCGGCGCCATCGTGGTCTACGCGGCTTTCCGGCTGATCGACCTGGCAGAGTTCCGCAGGCTGGCCGCCTTCAGGCGCAGCGAACTGCTGCTCGCTCTCGGCGCGTTCGCCGGGGTGCTGGTCTTCGACATCCTGTACGGGGTGCTGCTCGCGGTCGCCTTGTCCGTGGCCGAAATGCTGGCCCGCGTGGCCCGCCCCCACGACGCGATCCTGGGCCTCGTGCCGGGGCTGGCCGGCATGCACGACGTCGACGACTATCCCGAGGCGCGCATGGTGCCCGGCCTGATCGTCTACCGCTACGATTCCCCGCTCTTCTTCGCCAACGCCCAGGACTTCCGGCGCCGCGCTCTGGCCGCCGTCGACCAGCATGAGGGCGAGGTCTCGTGGTTCGTGCTCAACGTCGAGGCCAACGTCGAGGTGGATGTCACCGCCTTGGACGCCGTCGAGGCGTTGCGCGCCGAACTGGTCCGCCGGGGCCTCGTGTTCGCGATGGCCAGGGTCAAGCAGGACCTGCGCACCTCACTCGATGCCTACGGGCTTACTGCCGCGATCGGTCCTGAGCACCTGTTTCCGACGCTGCCGACCGCGGTGGCCGCCTTTGAGCAGCAGTCAACTCGCCCAGGGGACGGGCCTCCTGCGGTCAGGGGCGAGGAGTGAGCTCAGCCGCGGTCGGCTGTTTTTAGCAGTCCTTATCGCGCTATTTAGACGCCCTTCGATGAGAAGGCGAGCGAGCAGCGTGGAACGCTACGGCGCCTTGTAACCCAGAAGGTAGGGGCCGGAACCACTGGAGGAGTTCACTCGGTAGCGGTAGTAGCCGTACGTGCCGGTGTAGGTGATCTTCTCGTCAGGGTTCGGTCCTTCGGCGGCGGCGACGGTGACCCAGCCCCGACCGTTCCACTTTTGCAGGTAGAGGTCGAAGTCGGTGCCGTCGGGACCGTCCAGGCAGGCCGAGTGCACCCCGCTCACGCCCGAGTAGTAGTAGAGGTTGTTCGGCTGGTAGGCGGACCCACCACTGGCCAGGGTGCCGGTGACGGTGTGCGGGAAGCCGGTGCAAGTGCCCGTGGTCGGCGGCGGAGGGTTGCCCGCGGTGGTCACCAGGCTCAGGCCGTAGGTTATGAGGATCTCGTTGATCGGCTGGAAGTAGGTGGTGCCGCCCGAATCACAGTCACCGGAACCGCCGGAGGTGACTCCCTGGGCCTGGTCGACGGAGATGAAGGAGCCGCCGGAGTCACCGGGCTCGGCGCAGACGTTGGTCCGGGTGAGCTCGAAGATGTTGCCCTGGGGGTAGGTGACGCTGGCGTTGCGCTGCTGAATGGTGCCGCAGTGCCAGTCGGTGGTGGAGCCGGACCGGCAGACCGAGGAACCCTCGATGGCTTCCCTGGACCCCGCGACGCTGACCACGCCGCCGCTGCCGTTGTTCACCGATGGCTTGGGCGTCCAGTTGCTGTTGACGCCGATCCAGGAGAAGTCACTGCCGGGGAAGGTCGACGCCTGGAAGGTGCCCTGGGCGACCCGGTTGAAGCCGGTGGTGGTGTTGCCCGCCTTACCGCAGTGACCGGCGCTGACGAACCCGCGCTGGGTGCCTTTGACGACCGAGAAGCCAATCGAGCAGCGGGCCGAGGTGCCGATGTAGTAGGGGTCGCCACCCACCAGGTCGTACAGGGGCCGAGGCCGCTCACCGGACGCCAGCACCCTCACCGCGGACGTGTCCACACCGATGCCCTTGATGATGTCCTCGGTCTTCATGGGGTCTTCGGACAAGACCGTGACGATGTTGTTGCGCACGTCGACATAGCGCACACTGCCCACGTTAGGGGGATGGGCGGGCAGCGCGGCGTCAAGCTTGTCCTTGATCACATGGAGCTCGGCCAGCGACCGGGAGACGACCTCTGGCCGAGCGCCCGCGGCGAGGATCTGGGGGATGTCGGAGGCCCGGGCGGTGCCGACCACGAGGGTCTGGGCAATGGTTCCCGAGAGCCAGGAACCGCCGAATCGGCTACCGAGCCTGCGGCGGAGTTGGGTCGCGATCGGTGTCAGTCGGATCTCGTTGAGCAGCCGGGCTTGGACCTGTGCGGCGCTGAGACCAAGGTCACGCTGAAGTGCCTCGACCATGCCCGGCGGTGGTTTCCGGACGCCCGCATTGACCGCGGCACCCGCGGTCTCGGGCTGGGCGACGGCCGGAGCGTCCGTCAGGGTAAGGACGCTGACTGCCAAAACACATCCCAAGACGGCGGTACGTCTGCGCGCCATGATCTCTCCTCTACCTCGATTTCCCATCAAGGGGGGGAGATCGCCACGCACCACTCAATGATCACGCGATCCGGGCAACGCCACCATAAACCAGCTCACGCCCACCAGGGCTGAACAAGCCCCACGCCACGCCAGGAAGCAATTGCGAGCACAATCAACCGGGCAGTTCGCGCTTTGCCGTACTGTCTCTGGCGGTTTATTTGGGCCGTATACGGACAACAGGCCTGCACCCCTTCGATCCGAGTCACGGACCTGAGATCGGGCTGGTCAGCTCTGTGGAAGACAGAAACCCCGTCAACCGCTGGCCCACCCGAGCCGGCACTCGGCGGTGGCCTTCATCGCGGCTCACTCCATGACTCGACCCCCTCAAAGGAGTCGAGCGGTCCCCTCGGCGAGGCCAAACGAGCATGATAGTCCGCAATTCACGACATTACCGGTAATTCAGACCTGACTGACCATGTCGGCAAACAAAGGACTGGCCGACTCTCAGGGATACGAGATTATTCGGCGAGGCATCCCCGGGTCGCACAGAGCCGCAGCGATGGCACTGACCTGCAAACTTTATGGAAATAGCCGATAGAAACCAAATGTATGCCATCGGGCAGGCTTTGCATTGTACCGATCTTTATTTGATCCTAAGGCCTCAACCATTGCCGTTATCTGACCGTCATCGACCCTTATACCTGTTCAGCCATTGGGTACTCTCTGAGCGGTCACATTCGGTAATCGCTGTTCAACGCAGTCCGCGCACGGACGGGCTGTTGCGGCGATTTACTACAGGGAGAATTCAGACATGATTCGCCGCCTTCTGGTCACTACGGCATGCATCGGCATTGCCTTCATCGCCCCTGCCGCCGCAGCCTCCGCCGAGACGTCAGGGCACGCAAAGCGCGCCACGGCCTCCGTTCAGGCCGACTGCTGCACCTGTGGCGTGGCGGTCGTCCCGACGCTGGTCCCCGTCGTCCGCCCCGTCTGCCCCACCGTCTACGGCTACGGCTACGGAACCGGCACGGGCTACGGCTACGGAGCCGGCTACGGAGCGGGCTACGGGTCCGGCGCGGGTTACGGGGCCGGCTACGGCGTCGGCTACGGAGCCGGCAGCGGCGGCGGCCACGGCCTGGGCCTGGGCGTGGGCGTCGGTGTGGGGCTTGGTCTCGGCCTCTGACCTGCCTAGCAGGAAGATAGGCGGCGCTCTCGCGGGCCCAACTCGTGGCAGCGCCGCCTTGCACCGGACCGGGGCCCGGTGAAGACCCTGATGTGCCCCGAGTTCCATGGAGTCGGCTTGTTTGACTCTTATGCCAGACGGGTGTGCGGGTAGAGCATCTCGTACTCGATCGGGGTGCACATCTGGAGGGCGGTGGAGCAGCTTGGTCTGCATCCGACCCCAGAGCGACTCGGTGATCGCGAAGTAATCGCCGATCGACCCCATGGAGAGAAACGGACCGGAGTCGCGGGCACGGCGGGTGAAGGCCAAGTGCGGCAGTTCGGCCTGAACCTGCGTCCGGACAAGCAGACCCGCTCGACTATGGGGCGGGAGAATCAAGTCGAGTCTCTTTCCCGCGGTGAGTTTCCAGGAAACCGCCACAAGGAAACCTCGTCGTGGCGGGATGGATCAACTACTACGGGCGCTACTACATGTCCAGGTTGATACGTTTCTTGGAGCAGTAGATCAACCCATTTCTGGCGAAGCGGGCCAGAGGAAGTTCAAAGGATGCCGTCGGGCTCCTCGTGAGGTACGCCAGAAGCTCGCCGAGATCGCCTCGGCCTATCCTGGCACCTTCGTCCAGTGGCGGCATGGAGCATTGCCTGCTGGTTCAACAACGGCAGCCGTGTAACGGGAGACTGTTACGCACGGTTCCGAGAGCGGCGGCGGGTGAGATTCCCGCCGCCGACTCATCTCATAGGGTTCGTCCCGGCTGCCCACCGAGGTGACTGCGCCGGCATTGACCAGGCGCTCGTTGGAGCGGATCGACAGATACTGACGCCTCGGTCTGAGTGTGTTTCTCCCGCCTGACGGGCACCGCCTATGGGTCTCGGCTATTCGCCACACGCGGCGCCGGCCAATGGGACCGGGTGATCGAGCTTCTAGGCGGACGACCCTGACAGCAACACGCCGCCATGGTCATCATGCGACCAGGCGGGTGCGCCCGCGTTACTCGGCGCTGCAGTTCTTCTGCGACTTGGGCTTGTCGTTGCCCTTGTCCGGAGTGATCACCGCGGGCGCCCGATCACTTGGCACGCCTTTGGATCAGCCCGGCCACGCCGTTCAGCGTTGAGCGCGGAAATCGACGACAGCACCATAGAACAGCATCCGAAGCCTCTGGGTGTGACGGCCATGATCGTGGGGATCAACTCTCCTACCAGGGGTTTCTCCGCGTTGTCAGGCGAACGCCCCACTCACGATCACGCTGTGACCAGCAGTCCGCCGTCATGGGAGTGAAAGAGGCTCAGTCCGCAGCCGGGTGGCTTCATGGATGGGGAATGGCCATCACGTGATCCCTCGTGATCACGAGTCCAGGGTCGAGGGTCGAAAGCAGTGATGGCCGCGAACAACAGCGTTGCCCGTGCGGGCCGGACTGCCGAGCAGATTGAGCACCTGGTGTCCGAGGCCGCCACTCCCGCTGGTCACCAGTCGGAATGCGTCCCACCGAAACTGAAGAGGTGTGTGCCGTCTGCGGCACACACCTCTTCAGTCATCTACCTTGTCAGCCACCGAGAGCGATCAATCGCTGCAAACGGGGTAGACCAACCCGACCCCCACCGCTCCTGTACACGGATACGCCGTGAGAACGGGGATCTGACTGGTGACGGTGGGGATCCCCGACGAACCGGGAGGACCCTGAGGACCCTCAGGACCGGGAGGACCAGCGGGACCGGCAGGACCCTCAGGACCCGGAAGACCCGGAAGACCCGGAGCACCCTCAGGACCGGCAGGACCGGCAGGACCCGGAAGACCCGGAGCACCCTCAGGACCGGCAGGACCGGCAGGACCGGCAGGACCCTCAGGACCCGGAAGGCCCGGAGCACCCTCAGGACCGGCAGGACCGGCAGGACCGGCAGGACCCTCAGGACCCGGAAGGCCCGGAGCACCCTCAGGACCGGCAGGACCAGCAGGACCGGCAGGACCCTCAGGACCCGGAAGACCCGGAAGACCCGGAGCACCCTCAGGACCGGGAGGACCGGCAGGACCGGCGGGACCCTCAGGACCCGGAAGACCCGGAGCACCCTCAGGACCGGGAGGACCAGCGGGACCGGCGGGACCCCGAAGACCGGGAGGGCCCTCAGGACCGGCGGGGCCTGCCGGGCCGGGGAGGCCGTCTAGCCCAGGTGGTCCCTGGGGACCCGCGGGTCCTGCTGGGCCGGGCGGACCCGCGGGTCCCGGCGGGCCCGCAGGACCCGGCGGCACCTTGCAGAGCGATTGGGGCACGTGAAGCCATGCGCACAGCGGGATCGTGCCGGGCTCGACGTGGACCGGCGGCGCAATCAATTGAATGCTCGGCGGCAGGCAGTAAACGGGAATGCATTCACGAGCAGCCGCGGATGGGGTCCGCACCGCTGCTCGAGAATATGTACTGCTCGTCGTATAGTCGGTGACCGTCTGGCCTGGCGACCAGGGGGTCTTTGCCTCGGCACCTGCCGCAGCAGGTGAGTAAACGAGAACGACCCCGGTGAGCGCGCCGCCCAGCAGGGTTCGTTTCATCAATGTAGCCACTCTTCATTCTGTTCTCAAGGGCTGGAAGAAAGCACTCCAATACGCGCCCCTTTGCCAGGATGAGGATGCCATTTAGTAAGCTTTTTTCGCCTGGCCCGACTCTCGACCCGGCGTCGCGGAGTTCTTGGTCCAACCCCACCTGAAAATTGCGGCCGAAGGTTTGTCATATCGATATTCGCGGCAAGTCGTCCTGATTGCGCGAATTAGAGGTCGCCCCGGAATGGCACGGCTTCCACTCCGGTACAGCCACCGAAGCGAAGCTTCCCGGTGCCGTCCTCCGGGCGATGGCGCGTGACCTACGCCGCTTGAAGCACGGCGCGGTCCAGCGTGCCGAGGAGCAAGTACAGGCGACCCACCTGTACGGCAGGCCGCCAAGCGGTCAACGGCTTGCAGGACGATGGTGCCCCGGGCGCTGCGAAGGTGCCCGGCCCCTTCGGCTTGCTCATCGAGTCACCCAGCACCGAATATGTGTCCAGTGCCGTCGGGCGTCCCCTCTGTCTTGGGCAAGAGAACCTGGCCGCCGCACTAACTCAGGTGCAATTCCGCCAGGAATATCCACACTTCTGATGACTGGCGCCGAGCAGTGGGCGGACACTCGGTGACCTTAGGGCCCTCTTCGGATAGCCACCATCTTTACTGTTTCCTGGCCTCGATAATGCCGTTGCCACCGATGGACTGGGGGTCGTCGAATGCGACGATCTCGGTAGGTCGACCGGCCTATCACGAGATATCCGCGAATCCACGGAATGGCCGGCGGATTCAGTGCGGGGTTCATCGGGGAACCAAGAAGGGTTCAGGGATTCATCATGATCCGAATCACGTTCGTCATCACGGCGGCTTTGGCGGGGCTGCCATTTTCTGCGTTGGCCGCGTCGGCTGACGCGACCCGTCTTACACCGGCCGAATCGGCGATGGCGTCAGCACCGTCGGCCGCGGCTTCGGCTCTCCGAGCCGCGTGCTCGCCGACCGGCTGCAGCGAAGTACTGTGTCCACCCGGCTACGTCTGCGTGTACCGGCCCAAGCAGTGCTTCACTCTGCCCTGCCCGCAGTATGAATGCGTCCGTGTCGGGGGCGGCTACCCCGTAGGCCCCCCGTACGTCTACCCGTACCCCCGGCCGGGCTGGCACCCCCCGGTCTACCCCCCTCTTCCAAAGCCGGTCCCTGTTCCCCATCCCCGGCCATGGCCATGGCCGGGCACGCAGATAGGGCCGAACGCGCCGACCGTGCGTGATCTACAGCAGCCACCCCAGCAGGCACCTGGCCAGGCGACCTTGAACAAGTCCACGGCTACCTGGACCGGAGCTCGTTAGCCTGCGGCTTTGTCCCTTGGTCACGTCGTGGATGTCTAGATCGTGGATAGTCGGCTCGTCGGCCAGCAGCAGGGCCGGACGGTTTGCTCCATCTTGAGGTCGTACACCTTCGGGCGCGCGGTCAGTGTGGTGGTCTTGGCGTCGTTTTCGAGGTCCGCCCACTGGCCGGCGGCGGCCGGCCCGGCCGGTAGTCCGCCAGACTGCCCACGTCCGGGCTGTTCCACAATCTCTCCTCCTTCGCCGTGGTCATGGTCAGAATGTCGCGGATGTGGGCCCGTCCAGGTAGGCCGACCTTCCTGGGCGGTTGCCCACCTCGCCCGCCTGCTGACCTCGCCCTGCCGACCGCTGTGGCCGCCTTGGAGCAGTCAACTCGTCCAGGGGACGGGCCTCCTGCGCTCAGGGGCCAGGAGTGAGCTCCGCCGCGGCCGGTTGTTTATAGCAGTCCTTATTGCGCCATTCAGACGCCCTTTAAGGGGAATCGTTTTGCGCGATTTATCGGAAAAGCCCGGCGGATTGAACTGTTGAGGTCGGCCGGAAAGGTAATTTGCGCCGGTTCCGCTGCTCCCGTTTTCGGTGGCTATTGACGCGAAGAATCACTTGGCTATCGTTGGACAGGTTAAGCCCATGACTGTCGGCAGATTCCCACGAGGAGGAACCGTGGCCGCGGTGAAACCCGAAATGCTCATCGACGACGAATTCACTGAGCTGGACCAGCTTGAGGTGATCGAATCCAGCGAACTCAAGCTCAGCGGGTCGTACCACTCCTACACCTACAAGGCGGCGGAGGACACCGGCGACCTGCCTGCCAGGGCCTGACGAGACTGCCGGCCGGGCAGATCGTGCCGTTTGGGCAGGAGGCAGGCGGCGAGGGTGTCGACGTCCTGCTCATTTTTCCGCCGCAGACCGAAGCCAGGTTCTTTCCCTATCTGAGCCTGCCCTATCTCAGCGGTCATCTACGGCGGCGAGGGCGGCGCGTCCACCAGGCCGATCTGAACATCGCCCTGCTGCACGACCTGCTGGGGCATCCGGAGCTGCTGGGCGACGTGGTGCGTGACCAGCCGGACAGCGGGGCGGGCGCCTGGTACCGACGGGCGATGGCCGACGTCGTCGCCGGATACGTAGACGAGCTCCGGGCCCACGTCCTGCGGAAGGAACCGCCAGGCGAACTGGGCCCGGCCCGTGCGGTCCGCCTCGCCCACCACGCGATCGAGCTGCTCGTACGCGACACCTTCCTCGTCCGGACATGGCGGGATCTGGCCCAGCTCGACGGTGCGGCGCAGCAGGCCGCTCTGCTGCCGCCCGCCGCGTCGGGGATGCCGATCGAGCGGCTGTACGGCATGGTCGAGGCGCTGCTGGTCCGGCATCGTCCGCGCGTGGTCGGCCTGTCCGTGGCGTTCTTCAGCCAGCTCGCGCCCGCGCTGCTCATCGCCGCCTGGGTCAGGCGGCTGCGTCCGGACGCCAAGATCTGCCTCGGCGGCCAGCAGGTGATGATCCGGCATGAGGAGCTCGCGCGGCTGCCCGGCGTCCGGGCCGCGGTGGACGCGCTGTGCTGGACCGCCGGCGAGCAGCCGCTCGAACGCTGGCTGGACGCGCTGGACGGCAACGCCCCGGAGGACGCGGTCCCCGGCATGATCTGGCTGCCCCGCGCCGCCCCCGCGCGCCGGTCCGAGCAGCCGGTCACGCTGCGCTTCCACGACCTCGGGCCGCCCGACTTCTCCGGGCTGCCGGTCCGGTCCTACCTCAACGAGACCATGGAGGTCGCGATCATCTCGTGCGTCGGCTGCTACTGGGGTCGATGCGCGTTCTGCTCGTACGGCAACAGGTCTCTCGCGCCGGGCGCCTACCAGCAGGGTACGGTGCGCCAGATCGCCGACGCCGTACAGGCGGTGGTCCGCGACACGGGCGCGGAGTTCGTGTCGATCTCCGATGAGAACACCAACCTGCGGCTGATCGTGAAGGCGATGCGCGAGGTGCGCGACCGCGGCGTCAAGGTGGGGTTCGGCGTACGGAGCAGGCTGGACGCGACCCTGGCCGATCCGGCGTTCTGCCGGAGCCTCGCCGAGGTCGGCTGCGAGCTGATGTCGGTGGGCTACGAGGGGACCTCCCAGCGGTTGCTCGATCTGATGGACAGGGGGGTGCGGGCGGCCGACTACCAGCGGATCGTGGAGAACGTCGCGTCAGTGGGCATCGTCCTGCGGTTCTCCGTGATGGGGTACGTCTTCGACGAGACGGACGCCGAGTTCGAGGAGTCCCTGCGGTTCCTCGCGGCGAACCAGGAGCGGATCGGCATCGACGCGCTGGAACTCATGGTGTCCGAGCCCGGCAGCAGGCTCGCGCGGGATCCGGACGGCTTCGGCCTCTCCCTGGACACCTCCGGTGCGCTCGCCGGCAATCCCGAGCTCAGCTACCTTTCCGGGCGGGTCGGCCATCCGCTGACCGTGCTCGACGGGCCGACCCGGGCGCAGGCGCTCGACCGTCTGGTGCGGGTCTTTCACACGGTCCGGCCCGGTAAGGCGACTGCGATCCTGCCGCGGCGGACCGCGTCCAGTGCCGGGTCGCGGGTGGCTGCGGTCCGCGCCGTCAAGCCGTATCCGTGGGTACGGACCGTGCCGGCGCGCGTCGACGTGGCCGGGTTCCCGGACGCGAAGGGCCGAGACACCGGCGCCGCGGCGAACGGGACGAAGGACGCTGGCGGGGACGGTCGGATCGTGCTTGCCGACCTGGTCTGGGAGCGGTTCTACGCGCTGCCGCGGCGTGACGTCGAGCAGCGCGCCGACGGCCTGCTCGAGGCGCGCACCGCCCACGGGCGCCGGTTGCTGGCCAGCCTGGTCGAGGTGACGGCGGGCACGGACCAGACGGGCGCGGTGCGTTGGGAGGCGCCTGCCGTCGCAGGTGGCGAAGCCGTCAGGAGGCCGACATGACGACCGACATCACGACAGGGACCAGGCAGGCGGTCGCGGCGGGCAGGGCCGGCGCGGCCAGGCTGGGGTTCGGGCTGCTCATGGACATGCCGTGGGGCGGAGGGGCGCTGGGGCGGCGAGGTGTCGGGTTCGTGGAGACGGACGACGGCGGGGACATCACGCCACGGGTACGCGCCTTCGCCGAGCGCCACGGCGCCGACTTCGCGTACGCGGCCTTCGCCTACCAGCCACGCTCACGCGCGACCCCCCGGGTGGCCGACTACGTACGCGCCTACGATCGCTTCTTCGAGGCGCTGCCCGCCGGGCTCGACCGGGCCTTCCACCAGACCGAGTTCAACATGGGCACGCCCGAGCCCTACGACCGGCGGCCCGCGGCCGAGTACACCAACGAGCTCGCGGCCCGCTACGGGTTCCGCTGGGTGGTCGAGGACCTCGGCATCTGGAACCTCCGCGGCTGCCCGCTGCCGTACCCGCTGCCGCCGCCGCTGACCGAACCGGGCCTGGAGATCGCCACGCGGAACGTGGCCGAGACGGCCGGCCTCCTGGAGCTGCCGCTGCACGTCGAATTCCCCGGCTTCACCGAAGGCGGGTCGTTCGTTCTGGGGCACCTCGATGCGTTCGCGTACTTCACCCGGCTGGCCGACGACGCCGACGTACAGGTGACTCTCGATGTGGGTCACCTGCTCAGCTACCAGTGGCTGCGCGGGCGTACCGGCCGCCACATGGTCGACGACATCGAGGCGCTGCCGCTCGGGCGCTGCCGTGAGCTGCACCTGTCCGGCTGTCAGATCGTGAAGGGCAAGTTCCGCGACCTGCACCACGGAGTCCTGCTGGACGAGCAGCTCGAACTCACCGAGTACCTGCTGCCGCGCTGTCCGAACCTGCTTGGCGTGACCTATGAGGACCCGATGTTCCGCGACGACGGTCGGCTTGTCGAGAAGTCGCGGCGAAACTACGGCCGGCTGAAGACGCTGGTCGCCGCGTGGCGGGACGGGACAGCAGGGCAGGACGTGGCAGCGCGGCAGGACGGGGCGGCGCGGTGAGCACCCCGGTCGTGCGGTCCCTCGACGGTGAGCAGCTCGCCGACCTGATCATGCGGCTGCTGCTCGACGGACGGCTGCGGGAGCGCCTCGCCACCGAAGGCGCCGCGGCTGTGGCCGTGGACGCCGGTGAGCTGGAGTGCCTGGAGACGATCGACCTCGACGAGCTCGACGCCGCGGCGCGCCGGTTCCGCTCGAACATCTGGCGGCTCGGCACCGGCGGCAGCCTCGCCTCCACGTTCCCGCGCAGCGTGTCGCTGTTCGCGGCGGTCGGCGTCGGCGAGGCGGAGTTGCTCGACGGCTTCCTCGGGTCGCCGTGTTTCGCCAGGTTCCGGCTGATTCCGTACTCGGGGGTCGGGGTGTCGGTGGAGGAGGCGTTCGCGTCGTTCCTGCGCGATCTGGCCGAGCCGCGGCCCGTCGCCGCGATCCTGCGGGAGACCGTGGACCACGAGCTGATGATCGCCCTGTTCACGGCGCTGGCCTGCGAGCAGCCGCTGTCGTTCGTCATCGAGAGCGAGGGGATCGTCGAGACGGATCGCGGTCATGCCGCCCTCCGCCGGTACGCGCCGGCCGCCCTCGCTTCCTGGGGCGAGGCCGCGGCGGGCGACGGCGCCGTACCGTACGCGTACTTCGCCACGCCCGCCGGCGTCACCCGCGGCGTGGTGTCCGAGCGCGTGGCCGCGGCGTTCGCGGCCATCCCGACGGCCGAGAGCGACGCGGCGCGGCGCGCGCTGTCCCGGCGTGGCCTGTGGTGACCCGGTACGACCTGAAGATGAGGGGCAAGACCCATGCACATCGTGTTGGTGGACATGCCGTGGTCGTCGATCGACGCACCGTCGCTCTCGCTCGGCGTGCTCAAGCGCCGGGTCCTCGACGTGTTCCCCGATGACGACGTCGATGTCATACACGCCAACCTCGACTACATCGACTGGGTGCACGCCCATGTCGGTTTCACGTTCGAGGAGTACGACACCTTCGTGAGCTCCTACTTCTCCGGCCACAGCGAGTGGATCTTCTCGGCGGCGCTGAACGAACGGCCCCGGTGGAAGGTGGCGGAGTACGCCGAGTTCCTCGGCGGCAGCGTGCCGGAGCGGATGCTCGCCAAGGCGACGGAACTCCACGAGCTCGCGCCGCTGTTCATCGAGGAGACCGCCGACCGGATCACGGCCATGAAGCCGGACGTGGTCGGGTTCACCGCCACCTTCGCCCAGAACGCCGCAGCCCTCGCGGCGGCCCGCGAGGTCAAGAAGCGGGCGCCGGACGCCGTCACGGTATTCGGCGGCCCGAACTGCGAAGGACCGCAGGGCGCGGCGATGCACCGGAACTTCCCGTACGTCGATTTCATCGTGCGCGGCGAGGGCGAGCTGGTCTTCCCGCAACTGCTAAGCGCGATCCGCGCCGGCAGCGGAGCCGGCGGGGATGTCAGCGGGATCGCCGGTCTGTGCTGGCGCGGGCCGCACGGCGAGTCCGTCACGAACCCGGTGGAAGCCCGGCCGCTGCCGCCGGAAGCGCTGGTCCCGCCCGACTTCGGGGACTACTTCGACCAGCACGCGAGGTCCGTCGCGGGCACCTGGGTGGAACCGCGGCTCACCGTGGAGGGCTCGCGCGGCTGCTGGTGGGGCGAGAAGCACCACTGTACGTTCTGCGGGCTGAACGGCTCGCTCATGCAGTTCCGCAGCAAGGACCCCGGCCGGTTCGTCGACGAGATCCTCACCCTCGTCGAACGGCATCGGGTCCTCGACGTGTGGGTGACCGACAACATCCTCGACATGACCTACCTGTCCTCGATGGCCCCGCGCCTCCAGGAATCCGGCTACGACCTGCGGATCGGCTACGAGATCAAGTCGAACCTGCGCCGGGACCAGTTGGAGACCCTGCGCGCGGCCGGGATCGACTACGTGCAGCCGGGGGTGGAGAACCTCAGCAGCCGGGTGCTCACCTTGATGGACAAGGGCGTGAGCGGCTGCCTGAACGTCCGGCTGCTGCGCGACTCGGAGACCGTCGGCATCAACCTGAACTGGAACTACCTCTACGGCTTCCCTGGCGAGTCCGAGGCCGACTACGACAGCGTGATCGACCAGGTGCCCGCCCTGCATCACCTGATGCCGCCGTCGAACGCCACCCGGATCAAGGTCGAGCGCTTCAGCCCGTACTTCGACCGGCCCGAGCTGGGTTTCGGTGAGCTCCATCCGGCCGCGCAGTACCGGCACATCTACGACCTGCCCGAATCCGAGCTCGCCGACCTCGTCTACGTCTTCGACTCGCCGCGCCGCGGCATCGACGCGGGCTGCCTCGACCGCCTGCGCGGGGCCGTCGCCGACTGGAAGGACGCCTACTCGCGGAGCCGCCTGACCCACTGCGACCTGGGCGACCACATCGTCCTCGTCGACACCCGGCCGGGCTTCTCCTGGCACCTGCTCGACCTCACCGAACCGCTGGAGGTGACGGTGTTCCGCCTGCTCGACACGCCGCACAGCCCGGCGGGGCTCACGCGCAAAGCCGCGGCCCGGCACGACGGCGTGACCGAGGACCTGATCGACGCGCTGCTCGCCCGCTGGCGCGCGCTCGGGCTGATCTTCTGTGACGCGGGTCAGGCGGTCCACGTCGCGCCGGCCGTCGCCAACCAGGACCTGATGCGGCTCGACGGCGAGAATCTCAGCCGCGGCGAGCCGCTCGTACCGGCGCTCGCGGCCATGGCGGTTCCAGTAGGGATGCCGCGATGAGCGAGCCACTGGCGTGCGTCCCACTGACGCTGTGGAAGGACCGCGACCCGGCGGCCATGCGGGTCCCGGGCATGTACGCGGGCCGCGTGGACGTCACCGGTGACCCCGTCGCGACCGTGTCGCGGGTGGCCGAAGACGGCGTCCAGCTCGCCCAACTGGACGACACGGTCGACCTGGACGACGCGGACGGCGCCGCGGCGGTGGCCGCTCTCACCGTCATCCGTGAGCTGACCAGCCACGGCATCGCGGTCGACTGGACCGTCCGCATGCCGGCCGATCCGGCGGGCTGGCGGCCGCTCAGCCACCTCCACCCGCCGGCGGCCGTGTACGCGGGCTCCGCCGGGGACGGCATCGCGGCCGAGTGGCGGGACTCCTTCCACATCGCGAAGTGCGGCTACCGGCTCGGTCCCGGCTTCATCGAGATCCGCGACCGCCGGACGGGCTCGTTCAAGCGCCTGGTCATTCGCAATCCGCACCGCGAGGAGGCGATCGCGCCGCTGCTGCGCGGCGTGCGGGCGACGACCCTCTCGCCGGCGGTGACGGAGCGCTACCTGCGGGCGGACCTGCTGCATCAGGTGGGCGGGTTCGTGTGGTGGACGCCGTACCGGATAAGGCGCTGGCCGCTCAGCTCAACGATTCCTTGACGATTGCCGCGCCGTCGCCGTACCGGGCGCTGTCCCGCTCGAACATGTCCAGCCACCGTTCGGTGATCTCGCCCGACTGGCGTTTGATACCGGGTTCCGGCAGGGAGTCGGGCGGGTCGACGCCCAGGTATCGCAGGCAGCCGAGGACGGTTTCCGGATAGTCGGCGAGCATGTCCTCGTAGAAGATGATGTGCGGGACGAGTTCGTGGCGGTCGAAATACTGCTGCCATACCCTCGTCTCGCCGTCGAGGTGTTGCAGGTGGCGGCGGATCTCGGCGTAGTCATACTGGGGCTCGGAGAGTGCCCGGCTGGTGGACAGATAGATTCCGTCCACGATCCAGATGCCGGTCTGTCTCGCCAGGACGTACGAGATGGCCTGCCGGAGCCGGTCCCTGCGCCGCAGCCAGATGTAGCGGGGCGACATGAGGAGTTCGTCCAGGTCGACTTCGAGTCCCTGTAGGTGCTCGCCGTGTACCTTGATGCCGAAAACTCCGTTCGGGCTGGTCCGGCAGGTCATTAATTTGGCGATATAGCCTTTCACCAAGCCGGCCGGATCGGCGGTGTCGAATCCCCAGCGCTCGAAGTAGTCGAGGACGTGGGTGTCCGTGAGATATCCGTCGGCGAAACCGGCCCGCCCGGTGTGCCAGAGCGTGCGGACGAGCATATTGCTGCCGGATCGTGGTGCCGCGGCCAGGACGTAGCGAATCGGCGGCAGCCCGGCGAACGGCGGAAAGTCGAATTCGCGGCTGTTGGTCCGAAAGAAAGGCGCCACCATCCATACCTACCACCGCACCAGGCGATCAGACAGAACCCGTCAGGCGTCGTCGCCCGGTGCGGCGTCGCCCGGTGCGCCGTCGTAGGGGGCGGCATCGTGGCGAGCGGCGAAGGACAGCGCGATGGCGCGGGCCAGCTTGCGGCACCTGCGTTCGACGTCGCGGTCGATCCCGAGCGCCCGTAAGTGGTGCATGTGCATGAAGGACTCCACCACCGCTGATTCGCTCAGGTGTGGGGCGTCGGCGGCGAGCCGGTCCATATAGGCGGCCATGGCTCGCCGCCGGTCCTGCCATGCGGCGACGATCCGCGGGCCGCCTTGGATGGCCCGTAACGCCGCCCGGTCCTCACTCAGGTCCGCCAAGCCGACCGCCTGGCGGACGACCGCGCGGTCGTTCGCGGGAGCGGGCCCGCTCGGGGGATGCTCGATCTGCCAGCGCGCCCCCGCTGCCTGGTCTTTCGCCAGGGCGGCCGTGAGATCGACCAGGCTCGCGGCGGTGAGCGCGTGCGGGTGTACCTGGCGAGCCGCGGACAGGGCCGCGAGCTGGGCGACCACGGCGGCGGAGTCAGCAGCGAAGGCGGCCTCCGCGGCGGCCAGCACCTCTCCCGATCCGTACCGTGCGGTCTCCGGGTGGTACGTGTCCAGGACCAGGTCCCCGACGAGGCCACGGCCGCGCAGGTCGGCGGCCCACGCCCCGACCCGGGCGGCGGCCGGACCGTAGTCGTGGCGGCCGGCGAGATGCAGGCGCAACCGCAGGTGCGGGCGAGGGTCGCGGTAGCGCACGAACCACCACATCGGCGGCTCGTCCCAGGTCTCCAGCAGCTCGGGCAGGTGCTTGGTGAGGATCGTGTCGACCACGCCGGGATGCCCGTACAGCTTGGCGAACAGAACGCGCGCCCCCGGCAGGACCCCGTCCTCGCACCCGACCAGGTGCAGCGCTCCCGGCAGGATCCCGTCCTCACGCCTGACCAGCGACAGCGGCCCCGGTACGGTCACGGCGGCGGGTGCGCGGGCGGCCTGCGTGGTGGCGGCCAGTGAGATGACGATCTCGTGCGCGCGGCGGCCGAACCAGCCGTGGTCGGCGGGTCCCGCCGCCTCCGACACGACGGCGGCCTCACCGGCGCCGTCCAGGTGGGCGCGCAGCAGCGCCAGGCTCATGGGCTCGTCCAGATCCAGCCGCAGGCGGCGGTCCTCCGTACCCACGGACACAGTGGTGGGCAGCCGCAGGCGGGCACGCAGGTCTGTCATGGCCCGCGCCCAATCCGGCCACGCGGTGTCCGGCCCGGGCAGGGCTTCAGCGGGGATGCGCCACCGCGCGGGAGCGAGCACGCTGCGGCCGTAGCGGACCCGCGGCAGGAACGGCAGGCACGCCGCCGCTCCCCAGGAGAACGGCGACACCACGGCGCCCCGAGCACGCGGGATCTCGAACAGCAGGCGCGCGATCGGCGGCATGGCCCGCCGGGCGACCGCACTGGTCAGCACCGGCTCCACCACCTGCCGCCGGGACCGCGACAGCAGGTACATCCGGTCGTTGTCCGCGGTGACCGCCAGATCCCGCCAGGGGATCCGCCCGGGCGAGTCGGCGCGGTGCTCGGCCAAAGTGATCAGCTCCGGCAGCAGGAGTGGGGTGCGGGCGACTTCCTGGGTACGGGCGTTCCGGGCCGGGAACGACAACTGCACCGGCACGGCACCGTCCACCGAAACCGGCAGCCGATCGTACAAACCGGCCATCCGCCGCCGATCCCCATCCGGCAGCATGTCGACGAACCGGCCGCTCAGGCAGGCCGCCGTGCCGTCGACGGCGAGCACCGTCATGCTGAAGGCGCCGGTGGCCAGCGCGCCGGCGGTGGATGCGCACACCTCGGCCACCAGTTCCATGTACGGGAGCGGTCGCGCGCGGTTCTCGATCGCGGCGTCGTCCATACCGTCCGCGGCCAGGCTCTCGATCGTGGCGTCGTCCAGTACGATCTCCCGCGCACCGTCCAGGGCCGCCTGCTGCGCCAGCGCCAGCAGCCGCTGATCCCTGCGCGACAGGGGCTCGGCCGGCTGCCGTGGCTCCCCGTAGTGCGCGGGGAACCCGAGCCCCGCCGTGTCGTCGACGAGCTGCTCGACCGGGACGACAGCGCCGGCTCCGTACCGGTCCAGGAACCTGACGTGGTACTCCCGCCAGGCCGGGTGCCCTGCCGGATGCGGCGTCAGCCTCAGGAGCGCCCCGGCGGCGGACTCGGCCTCGGCCGCCACCTCCGGCGGCAGTACCACGGTGCCGTCCAGTCGCAGGTCCACCTTGAGTGGCTGGACGACCTCGACCGGCAGCGCGGCTCGCATCCGATCGGCGACCGCTCGCCTGGCCCGCACGGCGGCCTCGCCGGTCGCGTGGTCGGCCGCTCGCAGCCCCTCGTGGATCGCGCGCAGCTCCCGGACCAGCGGGGTGACCTCACCGAACGCGTCCGCCGCCACGTCTCCCAGCCGGTCCAGTACATACGCGAGCCCGTCGGGGCTGGTCGAGGGGGGACGCAGGCTGGTGATCAGCGCCCCGCACGTGACCAGCTCCGCGACCATCACCTCGATCGCCGGAACCCTGGCACCGGGGAACGCGGCGGCCAGCCCGTCGATCAACTCCCCGATCTGAATGGGCCCCTGGGCCAGGTCCATGACCGTCCGGACTGCCGGGCCGTGCCGCACCGACACCTCCGACAGCTCGCTGCGAGCCGGGTCGCCGGCGTGCGGCTGCCAGGGCACCACCAGCCGCTCCCCGCGTACGAACGCGAGATCGTTCACCACAACAGGCAGGCGACGCCGCAGCTCCGGGCCCGATTCCAGCCGGGCGATCACCGCAGCCAGCCACACACCGTCCGCCGTCGTCCTCGTTCGCGGGACGCCGGTCCAGCCCATCAGCGCCGCGCCAGTGTGCGGAACGTCGCTCGCCAACGTCGCGCCAGGGTGCGGGACGGCGGTCCGGCCTGTCTGTGTTGTGTTGAAACGGAGTGGGGTCACGCCGGCGAATGTCCCGAAAGGCGTGGCGCGGGCGCGCATCCGTACCAGGTACCGGGCCAGTGACAGCGCCATGCGCCGGAGGCGGCCGGCGCGGGGGCGGCGGCCTGTGCACACTGCCTCGATCTGGGACGCCAGGGCAGGGCTGGCCATGGAGACGGCCGCCGCCACGGAATCTCGCGCCCAGACCTGGGCGAGCCACTCGCGCCACCGTTCGGCGCCGGCCTCGCCGTCCTGTTCGGGCCATGGGGGGAGATCCGGTTCGCCCGGGTGCGCGGTGGCGCGGATCAGTGCCGCGTCAAGGTGCCGGTACGGCTGCGAACGCTGCGCATTCACCCTGATGCCTCCCACGTCCAGCAGGCTGACGGCGGCGTCCGGGACGGCTCGGCAGGGCCGCCATCCCGAGTGTCGCACGTGCCCCGTTCTGTCCCGCAAGACGATCACCACACACAGGGGGAGTCAGACAAAGCGGCGAGGTCGTCTTCGTCATGCTCCGCGGAAGCACGGCGGACAGGTCGTCGGGGACGGGCATGGGCTGGGTGCCGACGCGGGGCGGCCGGTGTTGCCCTTGCGGTAGCGGCCCCGCGTCGAACTGGGGCGGCGACGATGATGCGGATCACCTGCCCGAACGCTTCGCGGTGATCGCGCTGGCGGACGGCGAGGGTGAACGTACTGGGGGCGGAGACGACTCGGCAGGGGCGGACGAATCTTTCTCCGGGTTATTTCGGGGTGGAGGAGCAGCGGATCGGTAGGGGTGCGCGTTTATAGACCATGGATAGTGAAATTTTGCGGCTGGCGAAGTCGGCTCCGCCAGTCGCATCCCCTGATGCTGAGCTGGTCGCCTTCTATCGCCAGCATCGGCTCAGTCTTGTGCGGTTCGCGGTGCTGCTCGTCGGCGACCAAGAGACTGCTGAAGACGTGGTGCAGGACGTGTTCGCTCGGCTTCATAGCATGTGGCGGCCGGGGGTCACGACGATTGCTTATGTCAGGACGTGCGTGCTCAATGGTTCCCGGTCGGTCCTTCGCCGCCGGGCGGTCGCGCTGCGGCGGGTCGAGCCGGTCGCCGGCCTGGCCGACTCGGCGGAGACCGCCGCGCTGATCGGGGAGTCGCGGCGGGAGGTGCTGCGCGCACTGGCCCGCCTGCCCCGGCGCCAGCGGGAGGCCCTGGTGATGCGCCACTACCTCGACCTGTCCGACGCTGAGATCGCCGAGGCCATGCGCGTCAGGCAGAGCACCGTCAGGTCCATGACCGCCCGAGCCCTGGCCCGGCTCCTTCGCGAACTGGAAGACAACGCATGAACAGCATTGAAGAGCGGCTCCGCGACGCCATGGCGGCTCGCGCGGAGATTGTCGGGGACGATGACCGTCCGTTGCCAGCCCCGCGGCCCCGCCGCAGCTCCGGAGGCGGCCTGGTCAGGGTCGCCGCCGCCACCCTGACCGTCGCCGTGACGGCCCTCGCAGTCGCAGGCCTCGCCACCTCCTTCTTGGAGCCGCAGGAGAACATCGTCGCCATGTCACTGAGCGGCGCGGTGTCGGCTGAAGGGCCCGAGGTCGCGGTCTTCCTCTGCAAGGCCGGCGACTCCTTTGCGAGCTGCGCGGGCGGCGAGATCACCACGACAGAACGGAAGAATCTCCAGCAGGCGCTGGAGGCCTGGCCTGAGGTGGAGAGCGTCCGGTTTGAGGGCCGGCAGCAGGCCTGGGAGAACTTCCGTCGCCAGTACGAGGACAACCCCGAACTCCTGAAGGCGACAACTCCCACGGACATGCCCGAGTCCTTCCGCGCCAGGATCAGGGCGGGTGCGGACTCTTCGGCCGTGGCCCAGGCCGCGAGTGAACTGCCCGGCGTGGCCATGAGCGTCGACCAGGCTTGCCTCATCGACAACGGCCCGCCCTGGGGGTTCGTCAAGAGGCTCCTGGGAACGGGCGAGCAGTGCTCCTTCACGGGCAAGGGGCGGTGACCCGCGTCAGCTGAGGCCTGCCGAAACCCTGGATCTCGGCGACGGCCTAGCGAGCGTCGAACTCCTCCAGGGCCTCCCGCGCCGCCGATCGGTTCGCCTTGTCGGCCGGCAGAGCGGAGGGCGCGGCGGGCCAGGTCGGCGGCAAGGAGCCCGGCCTGGATCACCGCCGCGTAGCCTCCCGATGCCCACGTCGCCACCGTGGGTGGCTCAGATTTCCTTGACGAAGACGATGGCGTCGGACTGGTCGATGGTGGCCGGGTCGAGGGCGAAGTAGGTGTGGTCGGCCGGAACGCGGGGCGTTGGCTTCCGGTCTAGGGCCGCCGCTAGGCCGCCGGGATCGATGACGGCGCGGGCGTCGGGGAGAGTCGACAGGAGCCCTTCGAGGGTGTCGGGATGGGGTACGTCGGAGCCGCGGGTGCCGAAGGTGGTGGCGGCGAAGGCGTACTGGTCGCCGAGGCGGGTGCCGACGATCGCCCCGGCGCTCCACCACTCCAGCGTCCGGCCCCCCAGTGGGCCCCAGCCCTCCGGAAGCAGCCAGCGGCTCTTGTCCTTCTGCAGGTGGCGGTTGTGGGCGAAGGCGAGGGTGGGTCCGCGCCGGGCCTCGCGGTCGATGATGGCGTCGAGGTTGTCGGCCATCATCGCATCGCGCAGGCGCATGAGCGTGCCGACGCGGGTGGGCGCGGTGTCGGCTATGCCGGCGTGGTAGCGCAGGAGCCCGGCGGCGGTGCGGGCGTGCAGGTCGGCGCGCCACAGGTCGTCGGGGGAGGTGGTGGCCGTCAGGTGGGGGGCGTGCGCGGTGAGTAGCGTACGCAGGTCGTCGGTGATCAGGCGCAGTTCCTTGGCCTCGGGGGTGCGGCCGACGGACTGGGTGGGATCCGTTGTCGCGGCCGGGTTGGTCCAGCGCTGGTCGGGGCCGAGCAGCTCGTCGAGGGTCTCGCGGCTCCAGGGCAGGTCAAGGTGGGCGGCGAGGTAGTCGTGCAGTGCGGTCAGGGCTGGACGGGGGCCGGCGGGGCCGCTGATCTCCAGGGGGCCGTCGAAACCGTAGAAGTGGAGCCGCTCGTACGGAGGACGCTGCTCGTTGTAGGCACGCATCCAGCGCAGGAGCTCGCGGTTGGCGGATGAGGCGCCGGAGCCGTGGCTGAACCCCTGGCTCATCGCGTTGTCGAGGGTTCCGATGCCGTCGGTGACGTACGCGTCGGCGGCCAGGGCCGCCAGGCAGTCGCTCTCCATGGTGATCGAGCGGTAGCCCTCGTGTTCGACGAGGTGGCGGAAGAGCTCGTTGCGCAGATCGAGGAAGGCTTCGACGCCGTGGGTGGGCTCGCCGAGGCCGAGCAGGCGGGTGGCGGGGGGCAGGAGCGCGGTGAGGGCGCCGCTGGTGAAGGGATGGGCGGCGTCCTGGATCGAGGTCGTCATTCCTTTGACTGTATCGTTGAACCTTCTGTGTAAACTTTGGCGGCATTTCCGGCTGTTGACGAGGACGTACCTTCAAAATGCGGTTGCGACCCATCGATCTGGCGCGTGAGCACGGCCTGTCCACGCAGGCGGTGCGCAACTATGAGGAGGCGGGGATCCTACCGCCGGCCGAGCGGTCGCCGCACGGCTACCGCGCCTATGCTCCGCGCCATGCGGCGGCGTTGCGGACGTTCCTGGCGTTGATCCCCGCGCACGGCCACGCGACCGCGGGGGCGATCATGCGGGCCGTGAACGGCGGCGCGGTCGAGGAGGCGCTGCGGCTGATCGACGAGAGCCACGCGCAGTTGGCCGGCGACCGGCACACGCTGGAGGCCGTGGAACGGGCGCTACGCGACCTGGCGTCGCCGCGCGACCGGGAGTCGCCGCGTGAGCTGAAGCCACCGCGTGACCAGGAGTCGCTGCGCGGCCTGGCGTCGGCGCGTGAGCCGGCGTCGGGTGTGACGTTTATCGGGCCGCTGGCGCGCAGGCTCGGCATTCGGCCGGCGACGTTGCGCAAATGGGAGCGGGCCGGGCTGATCGTGCCCCGGCGCGACCCGCGCACCGGCTACCGCGTCTACACCTCGGCCGACGAGCGTGACGTACTGCTGGCCCACCAGTTGCGGCGGGGCGGGCACGGGCTGGAGCAGATCGCGCGGGTGCTGGAGCGGGTGCGGGCGGCGGGCGGGCCGGAGCCGCTGCAGGCGACGATGCGGGAGTGGCGCGACCGGCTGACGACGCGGGGCCTGGCGATGCTGACGGGCGCGGGCGCGCTCGACACCTATCTGGGGACGCCATAGCGCCCTGACGGCGAGGCCACAGCTAACCCAGCCAGGATCGAAAATCTGTAGCGGTCAGGGTAGACATTCGTGGATGTGGGCGCTAATGTTTCTGACATCGCAAGGAACGAATCCACACGGGCATGAGAAACCAGCAACACGACGCACTGCCCGGATGAGCTGGATGGAAGCAGAAGGTGATGGCAGAAGGTCGGACGTGACGGGGCCAGCGCAGTGGTAAGGGGCCCTGACCGTGGACGCGCTGCCATAGGTGAAGTAGGAAGAGCAAGTTCGCTTGAGAGAAGGGAGTGTTGAACGCCATCGGGATCGCCCGTTGCCGGCTGATTTTCGCGCCGCTCGGGCACCGCAGTTCCACAGATCGGAAGGTGGTCTACGGTCAAGAATCCGCGATCCCCGCATCGGCGCCGTCATATACGGCTGATACGGACGACAGAAGGTCGGCCACATGGCCGATAGATGGTGTTGAACCTCTTCGGGGCCCCGGCGCAAGACGCGCCGGGGCCCCCTGTGCGCATGTCGGAAGGTATTTATGGATCAAAGTCACCCAGAAGGCAACGACGCCACGCTCGCTCAAAGCAAGGCCGAAGACAGATTCGGCGATGAGGACTATCCCGCCTACAGCATGGGCGCGGCCGCGGAGATGCTCGGCGTCACCCCCGCGTTCCTGCGCGCACTGGGCGTCGCCAAACTGATCGAGCCGCGACGCTCCGGCGGCGGACACCGTCGATACTCCCGCTACCAGCTCCGTCTGGCAGCCAGGGCCCGGGAACTCGTCGACCAGGGCACCGCCCTGGACGCTGCCTGCCGCATTGTCATCTTGGAAGACCAACTCGCCGAAGCGCTGCGGATCAACAGTTCCCGAGAGCGTCCGGCCGAAGGTTGACGCCTTCAACGTCGTCAATCGTGTGGCCTGATCCCGCAAGCGCCGATCAGGCCCTCGCGAGGTCGGCAGGTGACCCTATGCGGTCTCACGGTTGTTCAGGCGCTGGAGGTATCCGGTGATGTGGTCGCGGGCGGCGGTGACGGCGCGAGCGGCGTGGCTGTCGATGTCCTGGGGCGGGCGGGTGCCTTTCACGAGCAGGGTGGCGTAGCCGTGCGTGGTGGACAAGTGGACGTACACGAAGTCGGCGGTGTCGGCCCAGGAGACGTCGGCGGGCAGGACGGCTGAGCCCAGATCCATGAGAGCGCCCGTGAGGCGGCGGCTCTGCTCCTGGACGGTCGGGTGGTGGGGGCCGCTGAATTCGTACGAGTAGATGAGATCGATGCCGGCGCGATGCTCCAGGACATAGCGCGTGTAGGCGCCCGCGGTGGCGGCGAGCCGGTCGAGCGGGTCGGGTCCCGCCTGCTCGGCCGCCGCGGCGAGCAGGTCGGTGATGTCGGCGAGGATGGCGGCCGCGCAGGCGGCCAGCAGAGCCTCACGATCGGGAAAGTGGCGGTACGGCGCGGCCGACGACACGCCCGCGCGGACGGCGACCTTGGCCACCGAGAAACCCGCGACGCCCGTCTCGGCCAGGAGGGCTATGCCCTCGCGGATCAACCCGGCACGCAGGTCGCCGTGATGGTAGCCGCGTCGCGGTGTCGTGGGACTGCTCACGGCGAACGATTCTCCCCTCTTCTCGATGTTAGAGTGCTCTTACTTTATGTAAGTGCGCTCTAACATGCGGAGAAAGAGCAGGTCGAGCACCATGCAGCAGCGAAATCTCGGACAGCAGGGCCTGACCGCGTCAGCGCTGGGATACGGCGCGATGGGCATCTCCCTGGCGTATGGGCCCTCGGACAAGCAGGAGGGGGCCGCGACGGTCCGCCGGGCCCACGAGCTGGGTGTGACGTTCTTCGACACGGCCGAGCTGTACGGACAGGGGGAGAACGAGCGGATCGTCGGGGCCGCGCTCGCACCCGTACGGGACGAGGTGGTCATCGCGACCAAGTTCGGGTTCGACTTCACCGGCACCCGGCAGGGCGGTGTCGACAGCCGTCCCGAGCACATCCGCGAGGTCGTCGACAACAGCCTGCGCTACCTCGGCGTCGACGTCATCGATGTGCTCTACCAGCACCGCGTCGACCCCGACGTGCCGATCGAGGACGTGGCCGGGACGGTCAAGGAGTTCATCGAGGCCGGCAAGGTCCGTTACTTCGGCCTGAGCGAGGCGGGCGAGAACACCATCCGCCGCGCGCACGCCGTACAACCCGTGTCGGTGCTGCAGACCGAGTTCAGTCTGTTCGAGCGGGAGGTCGAGATCCTCTTCCCCGTCCTGCGCGAGCTCGGGATCGGGTTCGTCCCCTACTCGCCGCTCGGCCGAGGCTTCCTCACCGGCCAGGCCAAGCCCGGCGCCGAGTACGACTCCAGCGACATGCGCACCTGGGACGCCCGCTTCCAGCCCGGCAACTACGAGAAGAACGTGGCGGCCACCCGCCGGCTCGCCGACCTGGCCGCCACCAAGGACGCCACCGTCGCCCAGCTCGCCCTGGCCTGGCTCCTCGCCCAGGGTGACGACATCGTCCCCATCCCCGGCACCCGCGACCCCAAGCGCCTGGAAGAGAACGTCGGCGCCGCCGACCTCACCCTCGACGACGCCGATCTGAAGCGCATCGCCGACATCCTCCCGGCCGGCGGCTTCGGCGCCCGCTACCCCGCGGAGTACCTCCCGACCTGGGACTGACCACCCACGATCTGCTTCACCGGGACGGACGCTCTTGGAAGGAGCGTCCGTCCCGCATGTTTCCCCGCAGGGGCGATGAGAGCTTCACGGGGCAGCCGCTCTCAGAGCGCCTCTTTGGTCGCTTCCGTGGTCGCGCGGGCGAGTGCGGTGGTCGCGCGCCGGGCGGCGGCGATGACATCGTCCGGGTCGGCCTCCGTGCCCCGCGCCGACAGGAGCGCGGCTCCGGCGGTGTCGAAGACCATGCGCGTCAAGAGGCGGTCCTCCATGCTCGCCCCCTCGTCGACGAGCAGGTCGATGACGCGGTCGAAGTTCGACCGGATATCCCGGCCGCCTTCCGCCAGCCGCCTCATGACCGGCTGATTGGCCTGCGCGAAAAGCATGGCCTGAAGATGTTCGGGAGTGGTGCCCTGTAGCCAGCGCAGCGCCGCCTTCTCCAGCCGATCGGGGGTGGGCGGCTGCGCGGCGAGCCACTCGATGAAGTCGTCGAGTTCGTGCCGGCGCCCTTCCACGAGGCTCGCCACGATCTCCTCTTTGTTCTGGAAGTGGTAGTACAGCGAGGATTTCGTCATCCCGAGCGCGCTGGAGATGTCTCGGGTCGAGGTGCCCTCGTAGCCCTTCTCCGTGAACAGCCGCAGCGCGACGCGGAGGATCTCCGCGCGGGTCTCGGGGCCCGTACGCCGGTCACTTCCCGTGTTCGTCGACATGGATGGTCCCTTCGGTCGCCTCAGTGTACTTGCTCAACGAACGCCCGTTCAGTTACTGTCAACACTGCTGAACGAACGCCCGTTAAGTAAGGACTCCGCCATGAAATCCCCCGTACGCATCGCCATCGTCGGCGCCGGCCCCGGCGGCCTGATGTGCGCCCGAGTCCTGCAAGGACACGGCATCGACGTCACCGTGTACGACGCCGACGCCTCCGTCGAAGCCCGTGACGCCGGCGGGACCCTGGACCTGCACGCCGACACCGGACAGATCGCCATGGAAGACGCCGGCCTGTTCGAGGAGTTCATGAAGCTCGCCCGGCTCGAAGGGCAGGCCAAGAGCCGGCTCGACCAGCACGGCACCGTGCTCGACGCGTTCGTCCCCGACCAGGACGACACCGCCGCCCCGGAGATCGATCGCGGGCAGCTCCGCGCCATGCTCGCCGAACACGTGCGGCCCGGCACCGTGCACTGGGGACACAAGCTGGTCACCGCGACTCCGCTCGGCGACGGCGGGCACCGCCTCGAGTTCGGCAACGGCGTCACCGCCGAGGTGGGTCTGGTGATCGGCGCCGATGGCGCCTGGTCTCGGGTCCGGCCGCTCCTGAGCGACGCCACGCCTGACTACACGGGCGTCTCGTTCCTCGACGTCCGTTTTGAGGACGTGGAAACCCGTCATCCCCAGATCGCGAAACTCGTCGGGAACGGCCATCTGTTCGCCAATGACGGCGACGGCCGGGCCATCATCGGCCAGCGCAACAGCAACGGCCACATCCGCGCCTACCTGGCCCTGCGTACCGACCTCGACTGGCACGGCAAGGCCGGCGTCGACCTGGGCGACGCGGGCGCCGTACGACGGTTCCTGCTCAAGGAGTTCAGCGGCTGGGCCGAGGAGATGCTGCCCTTCCTCACGGACGTCGACGGCGGCTACCTCAACCGCCCGATCTACGCCCTTCCCGCCCCGCTCACCTGGGCGCACACGCCCGGCGCGACACTGCTCGGCGACGCGGCGCACCTGATGGCGCCTTTCGGGGGGTACGGGGTCAACCTCGCCATGCTCGACGGAGCCGAGCTCGCCCACGCCATCGCCGAGGAGGCCACTCTCGACGAGGCGATCACCCGATACGAGGCCGTCATGCTGCCTCGCTCGGGACAGCACGCCGTCGCCGCCAACGGCGGACTCGACTCGTTCTTCGCTTCGGGCGACTTCGGC
This sequence comes from Nonomuraea sp. NEAU-A123, assembly GCF_018603905.1. GTDB lineage: Bacteria > Actinomycetota > Actinomycetes > Streptosporangiales > Streptosporangiaceae > Nonomuraea. Next base: position 784,258 of record NZ_JAHFZZ010000003.1, on the reverse strand, counting down.
TCCGCCGACTTCCCCGACCACGAGGCGGAACACCAGAGGTACCGGGAGGCCGCCGCCGCCTACCGCCGCGGGCAGTCGCGTGCCACGGCGGTGGACGGCACCTGGACGGTGAGCTTCCGCACGCCCCGCGGCCGGCAGCAGGCCGAACTGCGGCTCGCCGCCACCGCTGGCTCCCTGACCGGAGCCTTCGACGGCACCCCGATCCAGGACGGGCAGGTCGACGGCACCGAGATCGGCTTCGTCGCCACTCTCACCTCACCGTTCAAGATGAAGGTCACGTTCACCGTCTCGGTCGAGGGCGACACGATGACCGGCACGGCGAAGGCGCCGATGATGACCATCCCCATCACCGGCACCCGTCAGACCGCCTGAGGCGGCGACATGATGCTGGAGGTGTTCGAGCTCGTCATGCGACCTGGACTGTCAGCATCCTGCCCGACGACTGGCGGCGCGTCATGACAAGGCGTGCATACTCGGACACTTACAGTAAGAGTCGTGGATGCCTTGGAGCTCGCGCGCTGGCAGTTCGGGGTTACTACGGTGTATCACTTCCTGTTTGTGCCGGTCACGATAGGGATGTCGCTGTTGGTGGCGATTCTGAACACGGCGTGGGTGCGCACCGGTAAGGTCGCCTACCTTCGCGCCACCAAGTTCTTCGGGACGCTCTTCCTGATCAACTTCGCCATGGGCGTGGTGACGGGGATCGTGCAGGAGTTTCAGTTCGGGATGAACTGGAGCACCTATTCCAGGTTCGTCGGCGACATCTTCGGCGCGCCGCTCGCGCTGGAGGCGTTGCTGGCGTTCTTTCTGGAGTCGACGTTTCTGGGGCTGTGGCTCTTCGGCTGGGGTCGGCTGCCGAAGAGGGTGCATCTCGCGTGCATCTGGATCGTCGCGTTCGGGACGATGCTGTCCGCCTACTTCATTCTGGCCGCCAACTCGTTCATGCAGTGGCCTGTGGGTTTCAAGGTCAATCAGCGTGCCGAGCTGGTCGACTTCGGAGCCGTGCTGACCAACAAGGTGGTGCTGGCCACCTTTCCGCACACGGTCTTCGGGTGCTGGCTGGCCGGTGGGGTGATCCTGATGGCGGTTTCCGCCTGGCATCTGGCTAGAAAGCGGGATCTCGAGGTGTTCAGACCGTCTCTGCGGCTCGGCATTGCCGCGGTGCTGGTGGGCGCTCTGGGCACTCTTGTCTCCGGCGACATCCTTGGCAAGATCATGACGCAGACCCAGCCGATGAAGATGGCCGCCGCCGAGGCGCTCTACGAGACGCGGCAGCCCGCGCCGTTCTCCCTGTTCACCATCGGGACGCTGGACGGCACCAAGCCGATCTACCAACTGGAGATCCCGAACCTGCTGTCACAGCTCGCCACCGGCTCGTTCGACGGCAAGGTCGAGGGCATCAACAACCTCCAGGCGGCGTACGAGCGGAGGTTCGGCCCGGGCGACTACCGTCCCTACATTCCGGTCGCCTACTGGGGTTTCCGGTTGATGATCGGGTTCGGCCTGCTGGCCGCGCTGGTGGCGCTCGTCCTGCTCTGGCTGACCCGTGGCCGGCAGGTCCGGGGCACGGGCTGGGTCTGGAAGGTCGCCGTCTGGTCGGTCGTGCTGCCCTTCCTCGCGCACAGCTTCGGGTGGATCTTCACCGAGATGGCCAGGCAGCCGTGGATCGTGTTCACCCAGATGAAGACCGCCGACGGCGTCTCGCCCAGCGTCGGCGCGGGCACGGTGCTCACCTCGCTGATCGTCTTCACCATCCTGTACGGCGGGCTGGCCCTGGTGGAGGTCGGCCTCATGATCAAGTACGGCAGAGCGACCCCACCGTCCGCCGACGACGCGGAGCCGCATGACGGCGGCGAGACGTCGTTCGCCTACTAGGAGGATCGCCCAGTGGAGCTCACCGAGGTCTGGTTCGTGGCGATCACCGTCCTGTGGGTCGGGTACTTCGTCCTGGAGGGGTTTGACTTCGGCGTCGGCATGATGCTGCCGGTCGTGGCCCGGAACGAGACGGAACGCCGGGTGATGATCGACACGATCGGCCCCGTCTGGGACGGCAACGAGGTGTGGCTGATCACCGCGGGAGGCGCCACGTTCGCCGCGTTCCCCGAGTGGTACGCCTCGCTGTTCAGCGGGTTCTACCTGCCGCTGCTGCTGATCCTGGTGGCACTGATCGTGCGCGGGGTGGGCTTCGAGTATCGCGGCAAACGGGACTCCGTGGCCTGGCGGCTGCGATGGGACGCGGGCATCGTCGCCGGCTCGTTCGTGCCCGCGCTGCTGTGGGGGATCGCGTTCGCGAACATCGTGCGGGGTGTGAGACTCGACGCCGACCACGAGTACGTCGGTACGTTCTGGGACCTGCTCAACCCCTACGCGCTGCTCGGTGGGCTGACCACGCTGACCCTGTTCGCCACGCACGGAGCCGTCTTCCTGGCGTTGAAGACCCGCGGGGAGATCAGCCGGCGCGCGGCCTCGGTGGCGCTCAAGACGGGCGTCGCGGCGGCCGTGCTCATGGTGGGCTTCCTGGCTTGGACGCAGATCTACGGCGGCGTGGTCGGCACGGTCATCCTGGCCGTCTTCGCCGTCCTCGCCTTCGCCTCCGCGCTGGGCGCCATCGCCAGAGGCCGTCAGGGGTGGGCGTTCCTGCTGTCGGCGGTCGCCATCGGGGTGACCGTGATCAGCCTGTTCGTGGTCCTCCACCCCAATGTCCTGCCATCGACGATCAACCCGGCCTACAGCCTGACCGTCGAGAACGCGGCCGCGACACCGAAGACGCTCGGCATCATGACCGGGATCGCGGCGTTCTTCCTGCCGCTGGTGGTGCTCTATCAGAGCTGGACCTACTGGGTCTTCCGCCACCGAGTAGGCGCCGGTTGAGATCAATTAACAGTTTCATGGGATTGCCGGTATTTATGCCCGGGCACAGCGCATCGAGAGCCGCGGAAAGGACCGTTCATGACACACGTTCTCGGCACGTCTCTTCAGGAACGGGACGCGGCGGGCCTCGCGCTGGCGGAGGATGCCGAGCCGATCGCCCGAGCGTGTCAGGACGTGGCCCGGCGATTCCAGCGGGGCGGGCGGCTGCTGAGTTTCGGCACCGGCCAGTCGGCGGCCGACGCGGCGCATCTCGCGGTGGAGTTCGTTCATCCGGTGATCGTGGGGAAGCGGGCGCTGCCGGCTGTCTCGCTGGCCAACGACGCGTCGGCGCTGAGCGGGCTCGCCCACGCGGGAGTCTTCGCGAGCCAGTTGCGGCTGCTCGGGCGGGCCGGGGACATCGCGGTGGGCATCACGATCGACGAGGCCGGCGGCGAGGTGGCGGCGGGGCTCGCGGCGGCGCACGACCTGGGCATGATGACGCTCGCGCTGACGAAGACCGGCGTCGACCTGCCGGTGGTCGATCACCTTCTCGTGGCGCGCAGCCGTGATCCGCTGATCGCCCGAGAGATCCATATGACGACATATCACGTCCTCTGGGAGTTGGTGCACGTGTTCTTGAACGACCCCCGGCTGACGGAGGAGTGCCCGGACGAGGTATGCGTGACCTGCTCGGACGCGGCCGTACCCGTCCGGATCACCGCCCTGCGGCCCGGACACCTCGCGCTGGCCGACACCCCCGACGGCGAAGAGGAGATCAGCGTGCGGCTGGTCGACGTGCGGGCGGGCGACGTGGTCCTGGTGCACGCGAAAGAGGCCATCGCGGTAGTGGAGAGAAGGCCGTGACCGACGCGCTCTACCCTTTCCTGTCCGCAGCCGAGAGCGACGCCGAACCGCTGCTGGACACGGTGACCCGGTCCACGGTGGAGAAGGCTCGGGAGATCGTCGCGCTGCGGCGGGAGGTGCTCACCCTGTTCGGTCCGCGGATCGCCGCGTGCGGCGAAGCGCTCGCCGAGGCGTTCGCCGGCGGGGGCCGCCTGTTCGCCTTCGGCAACGGCGGCAGCAGCACCGACGCGCAGGCGGTGGCCCACCTGTTCCTCGCGCCGGGAGACGGGCACCGCGGGCTGCCGGCCATGTCGCTGACGGCCGACATCGCGCTGCTGACCGCGCTCACCAACGACATCGGCTTCGACGCGGTCTTCGCCCGGCAGCTCGCCGCCCTGGGCACCGGTGCGGACATCGCGATGGGGATCTCGACGAGCGGCGGCTCGGTGAACGTGGTGCGTGGACTCCAGGAGGCCAAGCGCCTCGGCATGGTGACGGTCGGGCTCGCCGGCTCGGGGGGCGGCCAACTGGCCGAGTGCGGTGCCGTCGACCACCTGCTGGTCATCCCGTCCTCGTCCGTCCATCGGATTCAGGAGGCGCAGGCCACCGTGTGCCATGTGCTGTGGGAGTCGGTCCAGCGGGCGCTGGACGAGGCGGCCTGACCGTTGGACCGGATCGTGCGCTCCCGGATCCGGGTCGAGGGCATCGTCCAGGGCGTGGGGTTCCGGCCGTTCGTCCACGGCGTGGCCATCCGGTACGGCCTGTCGGGCACGGTCGCCAACGACGGCTCCGGGGTGTTCATCGAGGTGGAAGGCCCTCCGGAGGCGGTGACCGCGCTGATCGAGGCGGTCCGCCGGAACCCGCCCGAGCTGGCGGTCGTGGACCGGGTGAGCGTGGCACCGGTGTCGCCCACCGGCGCCAACGGCTTCCGGATCGTCCAGAGCGTGACCGGCGGATCCCGCCGCGCGCAGGTGTCACCGGACGCGGCGACCTGCGACGACTGCCTGGCCGAGCTGTTCGATCCGGCCGACCGCCGCTACCGGTACCCCTTTGTCAACTGCACCAACTGCGGTCCCAGGTTCACGATCATCACGTCGGTGCCGTACGACCGCGCCGCCACCACCATGCGGCGCTTCGCCATGTGTACGGCATGCGAGGCCGAATATCGGGATCCCGGTGATCGCCGCTTCCACGCCCAGCCGGTGTGCTGCCCCGGCTGCGGTCCCACGCTCACGCTGCACACGTCCGGCGGCGCGGTGATCGCGGGTGACCCGGTGGCCGAGGCGGCGGGGCTGCTCGGCAGCGGATCCGTCCTCGCGGTGAAGGGACTCGGGGGCCACCACCTCGCGGTGGACGCCGCCGACGAGGACGCGGTCGCGGCGCTGCGGGCCCGCAAACACCGCGGGGACAAGGCGTTCGCCGTGATGGCGCCGGACCTGGCCGCCGTACGAGAGCTGTGTGATCTGGACGGTGCGGCGAGCGGGGTGGTGGCTGCCCTCACCGGCCCGCGCCGCCCGATCGTGCTGCTGCCGCGGCGCCCCGGCTGCCCCATCGCCGCCTCGGTGGCGCCCGGCAACCGGGACCTCGGCGTGCTGCTGCCGTACACGCCTCTGCATCATCTGCTGGCCAGGGAGCTGGGCCGCCCCTATGTGCTGACCAGCGGAAATCTGTCCGGTGAGCCCATCGCGCACCGCGACGAGGACGCGCGGCGGCTGGCCGCCGACGCCTTCCTCACCCACGATCGGCCGATCCACACGGGGCTCGACGACTCGGTGGTCCGGATTTTTCGTGACACGGAGGTTCCGGTACGGCGAGCCCGTGGGCACGCGCCCGCGCCGATCGCGCTGCCCTGGGCGTTCCCCCGGCCGGTTCTCGCGTGCGGAGCGCAGCTCAAGAGCACGTTCTGCCTGGCCACGGGGAGCCACGCGTTCGTCTCCCAGCATCTGGGCGACCTGGAGAACTACGCGACGATGCAGGCCTTCGCCGGCGGGGTCGCCCATTTCCGGCGGCTGTTCGGGATCGAGCCGGAGGTGGTGGTCCACGACCTTCACCCGGAGTACCTGTCCACCAAGTACGCCCTCACCCTCGACGGCGTTCAGCCGCTCGGCGTGCAGCACCACCACGCCCACATCGCGTCCTGCCTGGCCGACAACGGCGAGACCGGCCCGGTCGTCGGCATCGCCCTCGACGGTACGGGCTACGGCACGGACGGCACGATCTGGGGCGGCGAGCTGCTCGTGGCCGACCTGGCGGCCTTCGAGCGGGCGGGGCATCTGGAGCCGGTGCCGATGCCCGGCGGCGTCACGGCGATCCGGCAGCCCTGGCGGATGGCCGCGGCCTTCCTGCACAGCGCGTTCGGCCCCGGCTCCTTCGACGACCTCGGAGTGGTCCGCCGCAACCAGGACCGGTGGCCGGCCGTGGCGGCCCTCGTGGCGAACGGCCCGGCCGGCCAGGTGACGTCGAGCGCGGGCCGGCTGTTCGACGCGGTGTCCGCGCTCCTCGGGGTCAGAGACACGATCACCTACGACGGACAGGCGGCGGTGGAGCTGGAGCAGCGGGCGGACCCGGGGGTCCGCGGCGGGTATCCGGTCACCGTCGCCGGGACGGTCATCCGTACCACCGATCTGATCCGCGCGGTCGTCAGCGACCTGCGCCGGGGAGAGGCGCCGGAGGTGATCGCGGCGAGGTTCCACCACGGGCTGGCCACGGCGGTGGTGACGGCGGCGACCCGGGTCGCGGCCGCCACCGGTCTGGAGGTGGCCGCGCTGTCCGGCGGGGTGTTCTGCAACACCCTCCTGCTCGGCGCCGTGGTCGACGGGCTGCGCCGCCACGGCCTGCGCGTACTGCTGCACCGGCGCGTGCCCTGCAACGACGGCGGCATCAGTCTCGGGCAGGCCGCAGTGGCGGGGGCTCGGGACAGAGCGTCATCTGCCGGCGCTCGGGACCGAGCGTCGGCAGATTCGCGGCAGCGGGACCGAGCGTCAGCAGATGCGTGGCAGTGGGTCGCCGACCAGCATGTCCACGATGCGGGTGCCGCCGAAGGAGGTCTTCAGCAGCACCAGGCCGGGCGGGTCCTCCCCCACCCAGCCGATGATCGCGGCTCCGGCGCCGACCGGATGGCTCCGCATGATCTCGACCGCCCGCTCGGCGTGCTCGCCGTCCACGACGGCGACCAGCCGGCCCTCGCAGGCGACGTACAGCGGGTCGATCCCGAGTAGCTCGCACACACCGGTGACCGCCGGCTGGACCGGTACGGACTCCTCGTCCATCACCACGGTGACGCCCGAGGCGGTCGCCACCTCGTTCAGCACAGTGGCCACGCCGCCTCGGGTGGCATCCCGCAACGTCCGCACCTGCGTGGGCAGGGCGTCCAGGAGGTCGGCCACCAGCCCGTTCAGCGGGGCGGTGTCCGAGAGCGTGTCCGCCTCGATGCCGAGCTCGCCGCGGGCCAGCATGATGGCCACGCCGTGCTCACCGATCGGACCGGACACGATGACCGCGTCGCCGGGCTGGGCCGCGGAGATGGACGGCGTGCCGGGGCGGTCCACGACGCCGACGCCCGCAGTGGTGACATAACACCCGTCGGCCTTCCCCCGCTGGACGACCTTGGTGTCGCCGGTGACGATCGAGACGCCCGCCGCCTCGGCCGCGGCGGCCATCGAGGCGACGATCCGCCGCAGGTCGCCGATCGGGAACCCCTCTTCGAGGATGAACCCGGCGGACAGATACAGCGGGCGGGCGCCGCATACCGCGAGGTCGTTGACGGTGCCGTTGACCGCCAGGTCGCCGATGTCGCCGCCGGGGAAGAACAGCGGGGAGACCACGAACGCGTCCGTGGTGAACACCGCGCGCGAGCCGTCGAGCGCCAGCGTGGCCCCGTCCTCCAGCGGGGCGAGCAGCGGATTGCGGAACGCCTCCAGGAAGATCGCGTCGATCAGGTTCCGGGTCGCCTTGCCGCCGGAGCCGTGCGCCAGCGTGATCCGTTCCTCCCGCACCACCGGGCGGCGGCGCCGGATGCGCTCGATCCGGTCGAGGACCTGCTTCTCCGTGGTCATGCCCGGGTCGCCTCCCGCACTCGTTCCCGGCTGAACCGGCCGAAGTTGTAGTACGCCGCGCACGCCCCCTCCGACGAGACCATGCAGGTCCCGATCGGCGTCTCAGGGGTGCACGCGGTGCCGAACACCTTGCACTCCCACGGTTTGAGCACGCCCTTGAGCACTTCACCGCACTGGCACGCCTTGGGATCGGCGATGCGCGTACCGGGGATGTCGAATATCCGCTCCGCGTCGAAGGCGGCGTACTCCTCGGCCATGCCCAGCGCCGAGTGGGAGATGAAGCCGAGCCCGCGCCATTCGAAGTGCGGGCGTACGCGCATCACCGTCCCGATCGCCTCCATGGCGATCCGGTTGCCGTCCCAAGGCACCACCCGCGCGTACTGGTTCTCCACCTCGCCACGGCCCTCGGCGAGCTGGCCGAGGAGCATGTCGACCGAGTGGAGGATGTCGAGCGGCTCGAACCCGGCAACCACGAACGGCTGCCGGTAGTCGCGCGCGATGAACTCGTACGGCCGGCAGCCGATGATCGTGGAGACGTGGCCGGGCCCGATGAAGCCGTCGAGCCGCAGGTCGGGCGAGTCGAGTATCGCCTTGATGGCCGGGATGATCAGGACGTGGTTGCAGAAGACGGAGAAGTTCTCGATGCCTTCCTCGGCCGCCCGCAGCACGGTCACCGCCGTCGACGGCGCCGTGGTCTCGAAGCCGATCGCCATGAACACGACCCGCCGGTCCGGATGCGTCCGGGCGATCTTGAGCGCGTCGAGGGGCGAGTAGACCATCCGGATGTCCGCGCCCTCTGCCTTGGCGTCGAGGAACGTGGACTCGCCCCCGGGCACCCGCATCATGTCGCCGAACGAGGTCATGATCACATCGGGCTGACGGGCGATGTGGATGGCGTCGTCCACCCGTCCCATGGGGATGACGCAGACGGGACAGCCCGGCCCGTGTACGAGCGTCACGGCCTCCGGCAGGTAGTCCTCGATGCCGTGTTTGTAGATGGTGTGCGTGTGTCCGCCGCACACCTCCATGAACTTGTACCGGCGTCCCGGCTCGCACCGGGCCGATATCCGCGCCGCCAGCGCCCGGGCCGTTTCGGCGTCGCGGAACTCATCGACGAATCGCATCGGGCTCCTTGCAGACGAGGGTCATGAGATGTCCGATTCCTTGAGCGCGTCGATCTCGTCGGTGTACGCCTGCCCGATCCCGTGCAGCATGTCCATCACGGCCTTGGCCTCGGACTCGGAGATCTTCGACAGGGCGAATCCCACGTGGACGAGCACCCAGTCGCCGGGCTTGAGGTCGTCGTCGGCGAGCAGCCCCATGTTGATGCGGCGGCGTACTCCGCTGACGTCCACCATGGCGAGGTCGGTGAACTCCTCGACGGTCCCCACGAGCTCACCGGGAATCCCGAGGCACATCGGCTTCCCCCTCGAACTGGACCGATTCGAGGACCAGCTCGTCGCCGCCGTGGACGGCCACGTCGTCGTCGCCGCACCGCGGGCAGACGGCGAGCACGTCGACGGACTCCGACGTGTGGCCGCAGGTGCCGCAGTCCACGGTGACGGGCGTGACGACGAGGTCGAGGGCGGCGCCCTCGGCCGCGCTGCCCAGGGCCGCGAACGCGAAGGCCTGGTCGAACGCCTCACCGACGACGGCATGGCGGGCGCCGATCCGGACCCGCACGCCGGCCACCCGCCGGCCGTCCGCGTGCTGACGGACCAGGTCGACCAGTCCCTCGCACATTCCTATCTCATGCATGAACTGCCCTACATCCTTGTCATGTTCAGATAGCGCTTGATCTCCGGCCATTGCACGGCGATCACCGCGACCACCGCGACCACCGCCACCAGCCCCACCAGAGGCCCCTTCCTCATCCGTTTCCACCTCCTCGGTTTTCCGGAACCCCGGTCCGTCGATTACTTCGATCAAGTCTCGACAAGGGACCGGACCGTCTCCAGGGCCGGGCCGAGGGCCGCGCGTACCGGCTCGCTCAGTTCGACCCGTACGTCCTCGTCCGGCGCCCCGGTCATCACCGTCGCCGGTTCGCAGGCGACGACGAGCACCCGTGGTGGTATCCGGCCCAGCTCGGCGGCCAGCCGGAGCACGCGTACCGGATCCATGCCGTGGGTCTCCATGGGCACGCCCGCCTCCGGCTCCGCCGGTTCGAGCACGGTCAGCGTGCCGGGAGCGTGGCCGCGGGGCGCGGCGTCCACGAAGATCACCGTGTCGTAGCCGCGTTGCAGGGCGTAGGCCAGGTCCATGCCGCGGATCCCGAAGTCGACCACGTCCACCCCGGCGGGCAGCGGCTCGGCCGACAGCCGCCGCGCCACCTCGACGCCGAAGCCGTCGTCGCCGAGGAAGATGTTGCCGATGCCGGCGACCAGGACGCGTGCGGTCCGGCTGTCCGCCACGATCGGCTCCACCTCCTCGGCGGAGTAGAAGAACCGGTGCCCGGGCAGCTTCGCCTCTCCCAGGTCGCGGCCCGGATCGTCCTCAAGAGTGACGGCCAGATGGATGCCGCCCGCCTCGTCCTGCTCGACGCTCTCGATGACGGCGACCCGGCCGTCCAGGGCGAGGTCGAAGATGTCCGCCCGCGAGCGCGGGCGCAGCCGCACCCGGCTGCCCGCGCCGAGCGTCGCGCCGTCCACGATCACGGTGTCCGGCCCCCGTCGTTCCATCCGGGCCCAGAAGTCATCGGTCGCCGTCATGTCCTTCCTTCCGTAGGGTGCCGTGCAGCCGCATGAGCCGATCGGGTGAGAGCGAGGCGCAGCGGTCGAGGATCTCCCGCGCCCGGGGATCGCCGTCGCGGATCTCCCGCTGCTCCTCCTCGGTCAGGGCGAGCACGCTCAGGGTCAGCAACTGGTCGATCTCGGTGGCGTCGAAGAGATCTCCGGGACTCTCCGGGGAGATCCGGGGATAGTCGTAGAGGATGATCGGCGCCGCGAGCATCGTGTGCCGCTCGCCCTCCTCGCCCACCATGACCGGCCAGGCGCCGGCGTTGTCGCAGCCTTCCGCCAGGGGCCGCAGCTCCTCCGGCGGGTCCGTCAGCGAGACGAACCGTCCGCGTGGCGCGTGCAGGACCGTGTGCGCGGAGAGGAAGGTGTGTTTCAGCGCCTCGGTACGGCTTTCGCCCGCCCAGCCGGTCGTGTTGCCGACCTCGACGGTGATCCGGAAGACGCCGGGCCGCGGGCGTTCGGCCCTGATCTCGATCCGCCCGCGCAGCGCCTGCCAGCTCCGCGAAAGCGCGCCGGCCCGCTGCCCGTCGGGGCCGGTCAGCCATTCGACGTCCGCGCCTTCGGCTATGTCGATGTCCACCACGGCCGGCTGCTGGACGAGCCCCGCGAGGTCGAGCCCGAACACGGCGACCTCCCGTTCGGCCGCCTCCTCCCTGGCCACGTGGCGCTCGCCCCCGGCCACCAGCTCCGGGACCGGCACGAGGTCCTCACCGGCCACCTCGCGGGCGACGGCGTGCAGGAAGCACACCCGGACGTCGACGGTGTCGATCGGGTCCGCCTCAATCAGGACCTGCGTGCGCATCAGCGAGGGGTCGCCCGTCTCACCGCACCGCTCCGGGTAGACGCCGCCCAGGGTCCAGCGCTGCGCGTTCTTGAGCGCCGAACGGCGGTAGGGCCACAGCAGGTAGCCCTCGTACAGCACCGCGCGCGCGATCTGTGTCACCGCGTCCATCGGTCAGCCACCACCCGGTTCGCTCGCCAGCAGTTTCCCCACCACGTCTTCCCAGCTCGTCAGCGTGTGCTGGATCTTGTAGTCGTACAGCCGGTCGAACGCCTCGCGGTCCAGCCGGAGCCAGGCGCTGCGCGGGAAGTAGTGGTTCATGACGTCCTTCCAGACCTGGACCGGCATCCGGAACGCGGCGTCGGTGTCCCAGGGGATCCGGGCCACCCGGAGCAGGCCGGCGTCGGCGTAGAAGATCGTCCCGCTGAACAGGAAGTCCAGCGGGACCTCGCCGTCCGGCAGGGTGTGGAAGTACTTGGCGACCGCCACCTCGAAGTCGTAGGTGCAGCTCACGTCGATGCTCGTGATCGTGCCCCCGTCGAACCCGGGGACCTGCGTCACCACCCGCGCCCACAGCAGGCTCCTCGACGTCCTGCCCCACTCCTCGGGCGCGCCGAACAGCTCGGTGAGCCGCCGCCGGGTCGGCGGGTCGTGGCGGCGCCGCGCGGCGGCGACGCGGATCTGGGTGTCCAGCGCGAGGCACCGGACCGGCGGCGCGCCGGCGCCGTCGATCCGCAGCGTGAACCGCACCGTCGGCACGGCGGCGAAGTCCACCGCCTCGGCCTTCTCGACCGCGAACCTCAGCTCCGGCGGCCGTGCGTCGTCCCTGTTCGGTGTCGGCTTCATGCCGGGGACAGGTTGGGCATGGCCGGGTCGATCGGGTCGTGGTCCCGCGGGTTGATGCCGGTGGATCGCGCCGCCGTCGAGAAGCCGCCGGGGAGGTGGCCCGGTTGCTTCTCGTAGTTGCCGAGCGCGTTCCCCTCATGGACGCCCTTCAGGTGCGCGGGCGCGTCGGGCCGCACTTGGGGGCGGCCCACCTTGATGTTGCCGGTCATCGTGGAACTCCTTTCGACAGGTCCGCGGGCACGGGCTTGGCCCGGCCCCGCAGTTCGGTGAAGAAGGCGCCGACCCCGTTCCAGACGTCCTGGCCACCGGCCAGGCCCTTCCACCGGGACCTGAGCACGGCGACGAGGGCGAAGCAGTCGTCGATCGGCACGAGCCAGTGGTCTCGCGCGCCGCCGGTCCGGTTGACCAGGAGCGCCTCCACGTCCGGGGCCAGGTGCCGCAGCACGGGGTTGGCCGCTTCCACCTCGGCCCAGGCGGCCGGAGCGGTCGCGGCCTCGACCGCTCCGGCCGGGCCGGGGTACCGGATCACGGTCCGGCCGTCGGAGGAGTCGCGGCAGGCGAACGCCATTTGTACGGGGATCTCCAGGGACTCCCAGGTGGCGTCGTCGAGGGCGAAGTCCGGCAGGTACCAGCGGCGGTCGGGCACCAGGCGGTAGTGGTCGCCCTCCGCCGGTGGGTGGTCGAAGAGCAGGGCGCACGGCCGGCAGGCACAGCGTGGTTCGCGGGCCGCCGGCTCGAGCAGGTGCCGGTGCTCGGCCGGGATGGGTGCGGCGCACAGCTCGCACCGGCACTGGTCGGCGTCCTGGTCCGCCGGGGACCTCCCGGCCGGCCGGTCGGTGTCGTCCCGAGGCCGGTCGGCTGCTCGGTTGATGAGGCCGCGCAGACCCCGTGGCGCCATGCCGTGCTCCCTCATGACGCCCGGGTGCCGGGGCGGCGCAGGGTGTCGATGGTGATCAGGACGGGGGGCGGGCCGACCTCCTCGATCTCCACCCGGTCGAGCTCCGGGGCGGCGTTCTGGATCGCCTCCTCCAGCAGGCCCGACGGATCGGCCGCGCCACCGCAGCCACCGCGACCGCGCTGGAGCCGCACCCTCGCCACGCCGTCCGCCACGGTCACCGCCTCGACGGCCGAGCCGCCGAGCCGGGGTCGTACGCGGCTCACGGCCCGCTCGACTCGGGCGGACACGTCCATCGGATGCAGGCCGTGCAGCAACAGCAGGTAGGCGACCAGTTCGTCCTCGGCGAGCGCGGGCCCGAGCGTGTCCCCGCCGATCGCGACGATCCGGGCCAGAGCCTCGCCGTACAGGTCGAGCAGCGCCTGGAGCACCTCGACGGTGGGCCCGGGGTCGGGCAGCGACTCGACGCCGTCCAGCAGGGCGTCGACCCGGGCCACCCGCTCGGCGGCCGCGCGGTCGGTCAGTGACATCGCCCGCCCCTATCCGGAGACGCTCGTGCCCAGCGTCGGGGAGTGCACCTGCTTGAGCACCTTCCCGTCGCCGAGGTACATGTGGACACCGCACGGGAGGCAGGGGTCGAAGCTGCGTACCGTACGCATGATGTCGATGCCCTTGAAGTTCTCCGGGCCGTTCTCCTCGAAGATGTGCATCCCCTGCACGGCGTCCTCGTACGGGCCGGGAGTGCCGTAGCTGTCGCGAGGGCTCGCGTTCCACGGCGTGGGCGGGTACGGGTGGTAGTTGGCGATCTTGCCGTCGCGGATCACCATGTGGTGCGACAGAACCCCGCGCACCGCCTCGTGGAAACCGCAGCCGATCGCGTCATCGGGCACGTCGAAGTCGGTGAAGACCTTCGTCCGGCCGGCCCGTACCTCGGCCATCGCTTTGTCCAGGAAGTGGAAGGCCATCGCGGCGGAGTAGGCGATGAAGTAGATGCGGGCCCGGTTGCGCTCGATCGTGTTGGACCACTGGGGCACCTTCCACTCGAACCTCATCTCCGGCAGGAGCGTGCTCTTGGGCAGGTTGATCTCCACGCTGTGACCGGTCGCCCGGACGAATCCGGTGTCGACGATGCCGGCCAGCGCCGTCGTCCAGAGCCGGGCGAGCGCCCCGCCGCCGGTGTCGAGCGCGAGGTGATCGCCGGTGCGGTCGTCGTACCAGCGGGGGCTCATGACCCAGCTGTAGTTGCCGTCCGCCAGGTCCCGCTTCTGCGGCTTCGGCAGCGTCGTCTGGTTCCACGGATGGCGCCGGTCCACGGGGTTGCCGAGCGGGTCGTGGCTGACGAAGATCTCCTCGTTCTGCCAGTCGTCGTAGTACGAGCTGCCCAGCAGGATCCGGATGCCGAGGTTGATGTCCACCAGGCTCGTGGTGCGCAGCTCGCCGTCCAGGACGATGCCCGGGGTGACGAACATGCCCCGGCCCCACTCGCCCATGGTCCGGTAGTCGTAGTCGACGACGGCCGGGTCCTGGAAGGAGCCCCAGCAGCCCAGCATGATCCGCCGCCGGCCGACCTCCTCGTATCCGGGCAGCGCCTCGTAGAAGAAGTCGAACAGGTCGTCGTTGACCGGGACGACCTTCTTGATGAAGTCGAGGACCCTGAGCAGCCGGGACAGGTAGTCGGTGAACAACTGGGGTGTCGCCACCGTGCCCACGCCGCCCGGATAGAGCGTCGAGGGATGCACGTGCCGCCCCTCCATCAGGCAGAACATCTCCCTGGTGACCCGGCTCACCTGCAGTGCCTCGCGGTACATCGCGCCGGTGAACGGGTTGAACGCCCGCATGATGTCGGCGATCGTCCGATACCCGTGGACGTCGGCGTGCGGCGCCTCCGTGGTCTCCGCCCTGCGCAGCAGGCTGGGGTTGGTCTCCTTGACGATCTGCTCGCAGTAGTCGACGAACACCAGATTGTCCTGGAACAGCGTGTGGTCGAACATGTACTCGGCAGCCTCGCCGAGATTGATGATCCACTCGCCCAGTGGCGGGGTCTTGATGCCGTACGCCATGTTCTGCGCGTAGACCGAGCAGGTCGCGTGGTTGTCGCCGCAGATGCCGCAGATGCGGCTGGTGATGAAGTGCGAGTCCCGCGGGTCCTTGCCGCGCATGAACACGCTGTAGCCCCGGAACAACGAGGAGGTGCTCTTACACTCGACGACCTCGTTGTTGTTGAAGTCGATCTTCGTGTAGATCCCCAGGTTGCCGATGATGCGGGTGATGGGATCCCAGGACATCTCGACCAGTTGCCGAGTCTCCTGAGCCTCCTTGGATCGGATGGTCACCGCGTTGTTCCCTCTCGCCTAGCGCTGTTCCGGTTGGTAGCCACTCGTCAACTCAGGCTCGTTGTGGCGCCACTTCGGCTCCTTGTTGACCGTCCTGTTGGTGATGCCGCGCAGCTTGCGGATGAGCGATCCGTACGCGCCGGTCGCGGTGGAGGAGACCAGCGCACCGGGTGGCTGGTCCATGAACGGCATGAACTTGTCGGGGAACCCGGGCATCGTGCAGCCGATGCAGATGCCGCCCACGTTGGGGCAGCCGCCGATCCCGCCCATCCAGCCGCGCTTGGGGACGTTGCAGTTGACCACCGGGCCCCAGCAGCCGACCTTGACCTGGCACTTGGGTGAGTTGTAGTCCTTGGCGAAGTCGCCCTGCTCGTAGTAGCCGGCCCGGTCGCACCCCTCGTGCACCGTCTTGCCGAACAACCAGGTCGGCCGCAGCTGCTTGTCGAGAGGGATCATGGGCGCCAGCCCCGCGGCCTGGTACAGCAGCCAGGTCAGGGTCTCCATGAAGTTGTCGGGCTGCACCGGGCAGCCCGGCACGTTGACGATGGGCAGCCCGCCGGCCGAGCGGAAGTCGTGGCCCAGGTAGTCGCCGAGTCCCATGCTGCCCGTCGGGTTCCCGGCCATCGCGTGGATGCCGCCGTACGTCGCGCAGGTGCCTATCGCGACCACCGCCCACGCCTGCGGCGCGAGCCGGTCGATCCACTGGTTGACGGTGATCGGCTGCCCGGTCACCGGATCGTTCCCCATCGACGTCCAGTAACCCTCGCCGTTGATCTTCTCGTTGGGGATCGACCCCTCGACGACGAAGACGAACGGGCGTAGGCCGCCCTCCGCGGCCTGGTGGAAGGCGGCCATGAAGTCGCTGCCCGTCTCCGCCGCCAGCACCTTGTTGTGCAGCCGCACCTTCGGCAGTCCGGGCACCAGGCCGAGCAGCACCTCTTCGAGGCTCGGCTGGGAAGCCGCCGTCACCGAGACCGTGTCGCCGTCGCAGCTCATGCCCTCCGAGGTCCACAGAATGTGCACCTCGTCCACAGCGGTGTCCGTCGTGGTTTCGCTCATGTCCACGGCCCCCGTCTCGGCAGTTGGGCGTAATGCGTTAGGTATCGCCGCCAATGACACGGAGTAAGCGCACGATGCACATAGTGACCACGGCGATGGAGGAATGCGGACGACCAGGTCACTTCCCTTGCCGATTCATGCACTTCTCCAGCACGGAGGCCTGCGCTCCGCGAAAGCACGCGGACCTTCCAAGGCGTCATGTGAGCCGAGCATCACCCGGTAGCGCGGCAGGTCGGCGGTGCGTCAGGTGACCGAGTGGGTCACCGTGGCGGTGTATGTGCCCGCTATCGCTTGGGCGGGTACGTTCACGCCCAAGGTCGGATTCCAGGCGGCGGTGTTGACGTTGTTTCCCCCGGTCAGGGTGAAGGCCGTGCGGGACACGCTGAGGTCCTGTTTGTTGCCGGCGGTGGCTTGTCCGGGGGTGAAGGTTCCGGTGCCGGTGGTCGAGGTGGCCGTGCCGGACCAGTAGGTGATGGAGGTCTTCGAGATGGTCTCGGCGGTCGTCGCGCCGCCGGTGGTGAACGTGGTCGTCGACACCGTGGCGGTCCAGGTCAAGCCCGCCACCGCCCGGTTGTCGGTGACCGTGATGGTGCCGAGGAAAGCGCTGGTGGTCGTGCCGGCCGCCGCCGAAGGGAGTGAGGCTGACGCCGGTACGGTGATCGTCAGGAAACCGGTGGGTACGACGGTGGTGCTCGCACTGGGATCTGACGTGCCAACGGTCATCAAGGTGACGACCGTGATGGTGTACGTGGTGCCATCGGTCAGGCCGGTTATCGTACAGTTGAGCGCCCCTCCTGTCGTGCAGAACGCCCCGCCTGGGCTGGCCGTGGCGGTGTAGCCGGTGCTGGAGTTCAGGAATTCCGGCGCGGTCCAGGAAATGGCGGCAGTGGTGTCGCCGGGTGTGGCGGCGACACCAGTGGGCGGCTGGGAGGTGACCAGTACGGCGACGAGGTGTTGAGTGGTGGTGCGGTCACCGAGCTGGCCTGAGGCGTTCGCGCCCCAGCAGTACACGGTGTTGGCGCTGTCCAATGCGCACGTGTAGTCATTCCCGCCGCTGATCTGGGTGAGGGTCTTGCCGGACAGAACGCCGGAGGCGTTGACGGTCACTGCCGTCAAGGCCTGGGTCGTGGAGTTGTTGCCGAGTTGTCCGGTGCTGTTGAAGCCCCAGCAATACGCGAGACCGGCGCTGTCCAGGGCGCATGCGTGGGAGCCGCCTGCGGTGAGCTGGGTGAGGGTCTTGCCGGAGATCGGGGTACCGGTGGTGGTGACGGTCACCGCTATCAGACTCTGGGCGGTGGAGTTGTTGCCGAGCCGTCCGTTGGCACCGCTGCCCCAGCAGTAGGCCTTGCCGAGGCTGTCCAGCGTGCAGGTGAACCAGTTTCCGGCTCTGATCTCGGTGAGGGTCTTGGTGCTGATCGGGGTGCCGATTGTGGCGACGACCACCGGCACCGCGCTCTGGGTGGTGGAGTTGTTGCCGAGCTGTCCAAAACTGTTGTATCCCCAGCAGTAGGCCTTGCCGAGGCTGTCCAGCACACAGGTGTGCTCGTAGCCGGTGCCGATCTGGGTGAGGGTTTTGCCGTTGAGTGCGCCGTTGGCGATCACGGCGACCGGTGCGTTCTTGTTGGTGGTCGAGTTGTCTCCCAGTTCCCCCTCCCCGTCGTATCCCCAGCAGTAGGCCTTGCCGAGGCTGTCCAGCGCGCAGGCGAAGGAGTTACCGGCGCCGATCTGGGTGAGGGTTTTGCCGGAGAGCGCACCGGCGGTGGTCACGGCGACGGGCGCTGTCCGCTGGGTGAACGAGCTGTCCCCGAGCTGCCCGTAAGGATTCCAGCCCCAGCAGTAGGCCTTGCCGACGCTGTCCAGCGCGCAGGTGAACGACTGGCCCGCGACGATCTGGGTGAGTGTCTTGCCCGCCAACGCCCCGCCCGTGTACACGGCGACCGGCGTGGTCGTCGGGCTGACGGACGTGGTGTTGTTGCCGAGTTCGCCATTGGCGTTGCTGCCCCAGCAGTAAGCTTTGCCGCTATGGATCGTGCAGGTGTGGCTGTAGCCGGACGCGATCGTGGTGGCGTGCGCCGACACCGCCAAGGCTGACGGTACGGGCATCAGCGTGGTGAGGCCGGCCCATCCGAGCACGGTGGACAGCGCCACCATTGTGCTGAGCGCGACCGCCCGCCGGATGTGGGTCATGATGCCCTCGGGCGACCCGGCGCTCAGCGATCTGCATTCCCATCGAGTGTGCGACGGCGGACCGGGTGCCCACCTGTGACTGAGCATGGACAGCACGATATCACTCACTGAAATTGAATTATTACACTGCGTAGCCACGTCGACGTCAACGGATATTTACGTTCCTTTGTGATTAGCGTGAAGACGATCGAGCGTGAGGTGTTCAGGCTTGGTGCGATCCATGCGGTCGGTCTTCCGGACGAATTCGCAGCCCGCCCCCTTGAGCGCGTTGGTCTGCCCGCCCAGGTCGGATCAGCACGCGACGCGGCGCCGGTTTCTGCGGCGCAAGTAAATAGTGAGGACAAGCAGGAGCGTCCCGGCAGCTATCGCCCCGATGAGGATGAGGGGCTGCGGCAGGAAGGAGTCCAGGAGTGCCGGCAGTCCCCAGGCGGCATTCTTCGCCGGAAAGGTGAGTGTGCCGGTGGCCTCATGATGGACCCGGCCGCTTTCCATCAGAAGCCTGACCTTCCACGGGCCGTCGGGCAACCGGTGGTCGAGCATGACCATGACGGGTGCGCTGTCACCGGGAGCAAGTGTCGTACCGGTCTGTGCCGGGAAGGGGCCGGCTTTCAGCCCACCTGGCCCTTCGGACAGCCACAGTTTTCCACTCATGTCGAGGGCGCGTTCGCCGGTGTTGTGAATCGTCGCCTTCACCACTGGCATGCCATCCTCGGTGCGGCCCGGCGTCAATTGCTCGATGCTGAATTCCGACGGTGGATCACCACCTGGCCCGACATCGAGATAGATCCTGATGCCCACCCGGTTGACCATCTTGACATTCTCATTGGCCTTTGACGGTGAGGAGGACTCCACCTCGGCCCAGATGGCGCCATACCGCTCCCCCTTGGACGCGGATTTCGGGATGTTGATCGTCGCCTTCAACGGGGCCCGGCCGTTCGGCGGCACGATGAACTCGGCAGGGTCGATGGAAACCCATGAACTCAGCTCGTTGGCGTGTCGATCTGCCACCGGCACGAACTCGTTGTGGACGATTTCCGCCGCACCTGCGTACACCGTGACATGTTGAGCAGTGGCGGAGGAGTTCTTGACCTCCAATCGCCGGGAGATCCTGTTGTCGGGATTCATGTGATCGACGATGTAGAGCAGGGCTCGAGGATCGTCCCGACGATTCGATGAGGCTTCGAGCAATCTGATGCCGATGCTGCCGTGGATCTCCGGATGGCTCGGACGCGTGCTGTCCGAGCCATCTTCTGCGAGCACCGGAGCGCCGACGGCTCCCTGCAGGAGCAGGGAGAGTATCCCCATCGACGCCAAAATCCTGTGAAGTGCAGCCACGTGGTTACGTCACCGTATGAGTGATCGTGCCGGTGTACTGGCCTCCGACATTGTCGAGGCCCACCGCCACCGTTAGTTGTGGATTCCAGGTCGCGGTGTTGTTGCCGGTGCCAGCGGTATGGGCGTACGCGGTACGCTGCGCGCTCAGTACCTGCCCCGTCGCGGGTGGTGGCGCGGCGCATCCCGTCTGTCCGGCGGTGAAGGTTCCGGTGCCGGTTGTGGCCGTGGCAGTGCCGGAACAGTAGTACACGCTTGCGTTGGTGATGCTTTCGCCCGCATCGACGCCGTCGCCGGTGATGAAGGTTCCGGAGGTCACGCTCGCCGTCCACGCGGGCGTGGCCGATGCTCGCGCGTCGGTTACGGTGATCGCCCCGAGCGGGCCGTAGGCGAAGCCGCCCGGAACTCCGTCGTTGGCGAGGTCCGCCGCGTCGGGGACCGTGATCTGCAGCGCACCCGCGGTCACATCGAACGTGGTCGTGGTTGTGCACGCCGCGTCTTCCAGACATGTTGCGGCTTGGGCCTGCGTACTGGTCAGCATCCCCAACGCGGTCACCCCCACCAGCCCCACCAGGGTGATTCTGTAAGGCCTGTTCATTGTCGAGGATTCCTCCTTGGCATGGATTGGGACACCAGCTGTTACATCCCGATCTATGGGATCAAGAGCCACACGCAGACTAGCACTCTGAGTGATCGATATGTCACCCTCAGTAGTTGATGGCGTGTTAAGAAATCCCACATCGCATGACCGCCGAACACGATCTTCAGCAGCCCCCTGGGGGCCGCACCCACTCGCGGAGCCGTGTATTATCCATACTATTTAGGTAGGAATAAGGGAATGCAAAGGGAAGGTGAGCATCGGTGTCCAGCTCCACGTGGTGGCCTAATCTCGTCTCCATGCCGACCGACAAGGACGTTCACGAAGCCCTGCTCCCCGACCCTGACCGCGCGACGGTCGCGGTCCTGCCACCGATCGCGAGCGAGGGGCACTGGGCCGGCGGGCCCAGTGCGGTCGCGGCCGACGGGCTGATCTATCTCGCCTATCGGCTGCGGCGCCCGGTGGGACAGGGACGCGGGTACGCGGTGGTGGTCGCCCGGTCGGTCGACGGTGAGCGGTTCGAAACCCTGACGACCATCACCCGCGAGCAGATGGCCGCCGAGTCCCTGGAACGGCCCGCCCTGGTGCGTACCGACGAAGGGCGCTGGCGGCTCTACCTGAGCTGCGCCACCCCGGGGACCAAGCACTGGCGGGTGGAGGTGCTGGAGAGCGACGACCCCGCCGGGTTCGACCCGAGCTCACGCGGCACCGTCCTCCCCGGCGACCCCAAGACCGGCGTGAAGGACCCGGTGATCGTACGGCGGGGCGGAAAGTGGCATCTGTGGGCCTCCTGCCATCCGCTGGCCGACTCCGATGAGGCGGACCGGATGGTGACCGACTACGCCACCAGCGCCGACGGCCTGGAGTGGACGTGGCAGGGCACGGCGCTGAGCGGGCGGCCGGGGATGTGGGACGGGCGCGGCGTGCGGATCAGCTCGGTGCGTTTCGACGGTGACCAGGTGCTGGCCTTCTACGACGGCCGGGCCAGCGCGGCCGAGAACTACGAGGAGCGCACCGGGATCGCCGTGGGCCCCGACCCCGGCGAGCTGACCCCGGTGGGGACCGCCCCGGCGGCCATGTCGCCGTACCAGGGCGGCGGACTGCGTTACCTCGACATCGTCGACCTGCCGGACGGCCGGATCCGGCTCTACTACGAGTACACCCGCGCCGACGGGGCCCACGAGCTGCGCACCGAGCTGCGCTGATCAGGGTGGGGGCTGGCCTGATCAGCGCGAGCTGCGCTGATCAGGACGCCTTGGGCTGATCAGGGCGGGCCGGGCGGCCGTTCCTGGACTGCCGCTGGCCGGGCGGCCGCGCGCCGACCAAGCCGCCCGAACGCTCCCGAGGCCTGAGCCAGTCGCCGAAGTCCTCGCCGGTGACCCGCTGCAGGAGCCGGATGTCTTCGGTGAAGTACGGGATGAGCTGGCTCCGCTGCTCCCAGGTCAGGGGGCGGCGAGGGGCGGCCCGCCGCTGGAGCAGTTGCTCGACGGGATCGGCCAGGACCCCGGGCAGGAGCCGCCGGACCGTGGACAGCAGCGCGTGCCGCGGGCTGGCGTCGGGATGCGCCGTGACGTTCTCCCTCGGCGTCTCGGTCAGCAGCCCCTGCTCCACCCCGAGGAACCCGCAGATCCGGTCGAGCGTGTCGGCCGGCCGGTCGACGAGGTCCCGGTAGCGGAAGACCAGCACCTGCTCGCGCGGGAACAGCTCGTACAGATCGGCGAGCTGCTCGCCGTACCGGCCGAGGGCCACGTAGTGCCAGAAGTGCGCCCACCCGGCGGCGATCCGCCGGCCCTCCTCCTCGCAGGCGCGCACCACGTCGCCGATCGGTTCGAGCCCGGCCGACCACAGGTGGGTCCAGTTGGAGTGGGCCCGCTCGACCGGGTCCCGCACGATCACGATGAGCCTGGCGTCCGGGATGGCCGCCTTGATGCGCCGCTGCGCGTCCCGGTCGTACAGGTAGAAGGGTGTGCACTCGCCGGTCAGCGTGCCCGCGGGCGCCGGGGCGAACAGCGCCTCGTAGTCCGCGCGCCGCCAGACGTGCTCGCGGTACGTCTCCAGGTCGCCCGGCCCGCCTCTGGTGGGCGGCGGGCCGTCGGTGAGGAAGTACTTGGGCTCCTTGACCTGGGGCAGGTAGAGCTGAGGATGCCGCTGGAGCGCGGCGTGCAAGGCCGTCGTTCCCGCCTTGGGGACGCCTACGACCAGGAAGTTCGGCATGTGCACAGTCATCCCTCCAAATCCCTACATCTAACATCCAATTTCCTACCAATTATGTAGGACGTTGCAAGTAGGTGTTTGGCCAGGGCATGCTCACCGTGCGAGGACGTGATGATCGGCAGCCGGCGGTGTACCCGTTGCCGCCTGGCTGCCGACCGGCCTGGTCAGGGAGTCACGATGCCGAGCTGGTCTACCCAGTCCTCGGTGAGCCAAAGGTTGTCATCGGATCCGCTCACGAGGTCGAACGGCCCGGAAGGGACGGTCGGCAGCGCGTACTCGTTGATCGTCCCGGTTGTGGTGATGCTGGCGACGTTGTTGGCCATTTGCTCGACGAACCACAGGTTGTTGTCCGATCCGACGGTGATGCCCCACGCGAAGCTGTCGGGGTCAGCGAGCGTGTATTCGGTGAAGGTGCCGGTGGTGGTGACGTTGCTGACCTTTCCGTTGGCGTCGGTGTACCACAGATTGCCGTCGGGTCCTGCGGTGATTCCGACGGGCATCGCGCCGGAGGACGGGACAGCGAATTCAGTGATCGTTCCGCTGGTGGTGATCCGCCCGATGCTGTTTCCGACCGGCTCGGTGAACCACAGGTTGTCGTCCGAGCCTGTGGTGATGTGCATCGGGTAGGTGTCGCTGGTCGGCAGGGCGTATTCGGTGATCGTTCCGCTAGTGGAGATCCGCCCGATCTGGTCCCCGATCTCCTCGACGAACCACAGGGCACCGTCCGGTCCGGTGGTGATGCCCCAGGGGTAGGCGTCGTTGGTCGGCAGGGTGTATTCGGTGATGGTCCCGGAGGTGGTGATCCGCCCGATCTTGTTGCCGACCGCCTCGGTGAACCACAGCGCGCCGTCCGGCCCGACGGTGATTTGGCCCGGCTCGGAGCCGCTGGTGGGGATGGCGTACTCGGTGAACAGGCCCGCCGTTGTGACGCGTCCGATCTTGTTGGCGTAGTTCTCGGTGAACCACAACGCGCCGTCCGGGCCGGCGACGATCCCGACGGGGGACGACGGATGGGTCGGTATGGATATCTCGCTGATGGACGGTGCTCGCTGGGCTTGCGCTGTGAGCCTGGCCGGTGAAGCGAGTCGAGGTGCCGGCGGGTAGTGGCAGCGGATGCGCCGATGCTCAGGCATCCGCTTGAGCTTGAGGCAGAGCGTCACCCAGGGGCGCGGGGGGGACGGTCGGTGTGGCGGGGCGGTGGACGCGGACACGCCCATGGGCGCGCTTGTCACCAGGACCAGAGCCATGACCACGAGCGGAAATCCCAGGCGTCGAGTCGATTGACGCATGACATCCCTTCCAGAAGTAGGACGAAGGAGCGCGGATGGGCCGCACGGCACAAGTAAGTGGCGGTCGCGGCCTTGGGCCGCCATGAGGTGGAATCTGCGGCTCGGTAGAAACACGCTGAGGGCTCGAGCCGGACAATGCTGTTCCGGCGATCTCAATATCGCGCACGGTCAGCGATCGCCTGTGACCATCCGTGTTCGTGGCTGGTCATGGAAACTCCAACTCAGCGGCGGAGTCATCCAGGAGCGCGCCGGTTCGCGGGGGCGGCGATCTCCGCCGAACGCCAGATCCGAGAGGGAGCACCTCGACCGACGCACCGGTTGCGCCGTCACCGGGAGGGGCCGTTGCTCAGGCGACCGAGTGGGTGATCATGCCGGTGTAGGTGCCCGCGCCCGCGGCGGCCGGGATGGTGACGACGATCGTCGGTCGCCAGCTCGTGGACTGGGCACTCAGCACCCCCTTGCGTCCAGCGAACACGGCCACCTCCGCCGACAGGGAGACTTTGTCGTTCGCGGTGAAAGGTGCTCGCGCCACGGAGTTGCCAACGCGACTCGCTCTCACCCCGCGTCCGCCGCCCGTCTGCGTCTGCGTCTGCGGGCGTACAGCGCCAGGGAGGTCGTCGACAGCGCTCCGACTCCGGCGATCGCGTACCAGAGGCCATGGCCGTAAGCAGGGACGGGCTGGCCCTGGAGTCCCTCCGACGGCGAGGTCGCCAGCCGGTCGGAGTCGGTCGCGCAGACGATGGGCCGCTTGCCGGCCTTGGCCGAGGCGCAGGCGACGGCCGCGAGCCGCTGAAGCTGCGCAGGCAGCCGTTCGACCTGGAGGGTCACGCTGAACTGGTCCGTCTTACCGGCGGGCAAGGCCCTGCTCCACGCGATCCGGTCCGCCGAGACCTTGCCTTGCGGCGTTGACGAGACGAGCTTGAGGCCAGGAGTCAAGGTCTGCGTGAGCAGCAGGGCGGGTGTCTTGGTGGCCCCCGTGTTACTGATCTTGATGGTGTAGGTGAGCCGGTCGCCCCGCTGTA
This sequence comes from Nonomuraea sp. NEAU-A123, assembly GCF_018603905.1. Lineage (GTDB taxonomy): Bacteria > Actinomycetota > Actinomycetes > Streptosporangiales > Streptosporangiaceae > Nonomuraea. The sequence goes on along the minus strand of NZ_JAHFZZ010000003.1, from coordinate 759,219 downwards.
CGCTCTCGTGCCCGTTGTCGATGCCGATGTGCAGCGCGAGCGATCGCTTGGGCTCGGCCGGGTGTGGCGCGCGGGCGTGTGCCGTGGGCATTCCGAGCGGCATCACGGCCAGCGAGACGACCACCGCCGCCCGGAGGGGGGTGATCCGTGGGCGACGGTGGCACGCGTCGGCTTTCCGCACACCAGTAACGCGAAAGGTCATAGATCAATCCCTTTTACTGGAAAGACTCTTATGCCTGCGCAAAATCATCAGATGAACGCCGCATACACGAATGATAGAGCCGACAGATCGCACATCTGCCAGCTCCACTTCGACACGCCGCAAGCCGTTCATAGAGTCGGCTAGAGAGTGGTGGCGACGTAATCCAGAGTGCCGGAGTAGATGTCCGGACGAACGAATGGGATGGTGATCCGATAGTTGTTGGTAATGATGTCCCCGCCCGGGGACGATGGGCTGGCCTTGGTGGCCACGACCAGCGGGTTGGAGGTCAGATGGGCGTAGGCGCCTCCCTGGGCGGGCCCATCGACCTCCAGGGCGGTCGATGGGATGACATTGCTGTTGCCCGAGATGGCCGGCGTCAGGTTGGCTGCACGCGGGACGACCGTGACGTTGTAGCCCGCGAAGTTGTTGGTGGTCACCGTCATAGTGACCGGGGTCGCCCCCGTGGTAACGGTTTCCCCTGGCGCTCCGCTCAAGGTGAACGACGAGGTGAGGTCGGTCAGCACGATCGACGACGACACGTCGACATGCGCCTCGGTGCTACCCGTGTCCGTGTCCGCCATAGCAGGTGAAGCAGTACAAGCCAGCGTCCCGACGGTCGTTACCGTGCCCGCCAGCACGAGGCACGCGCACGCGATGCACGCTTTTCGAATCCTGGACATATCGCCCCCCACGTAAATACCATTGTTTATTCACTATAATCACCATGCCATCTTTTCGGTAAACCCCGAAAATGGCAGGTAGCACCCCATGTCATTGCGTGCTGGCGATATAGTCGAGCGTCCCCGAATACCTACCAGACGGGACAAAAGGTATATCTATCTCATAATCATTACTGAGAGAGTCGCCGTTCTGCGCCGACGGGGTGGACTGGTTGTGGACCGGAACCCGGGTGATGGCCGAGAGAGGCTGGAAGGTGGACGTGCCACTCTCGCGGACCTTCAGGTTGGAGATCGAGACGGTGGCATTGGTGCCCGGCGCGGTGAGTGCCGGGGCGACCCCCCGGACGGTGACGGTGTAGCCGGCGGGACTGTTGGTGACGACGGTCATCGTCACGGCGCCGTCGCCGCGGACCGTGGTGTCCGGGAGACCGGTCAGCGTGAAGCTGCTGGTGAGGTCGCTGAGAACGATGCTCTGCGCGATGACGTCGGTGATCGCGGTGCACCGGATGTCGGTGCCGCCGGCCGGGCAGTTGGCGCCAACGGCGGCCGAGACGGCGGTGTTGGCGAGGATGCCGTTGCCGTTGTCCGGGTTGGCCGCTGTGACGGAGTAGGTGATGGTGGCGGTGGCTCCGATGGCGAGGTCGCCGGTCCAGGTCAGATCGGGCGCGGTGTAGGAGGCGGTGCCCGAGGTGGCGGAGGCGTCGTCGTTGTAGGTGGCGTCGTCCAGCACACCGCTCAGCGCGTCGGTGAAGGTCGCCGAGCTGTAGGAGGTCTGTCCGGTGTTGGCGACCGTGATGGTGTAGTGGACGGTGCCACCGGCCACGATCTCCGGTACGTCGGCGACCTTGGTGATGGTGAGGGCCGGGACGAGAACGGTGACCCTGGCGATGCAGGCGGGATCGGTGTTGCCGGCCGGGCAGTTGTTGCCGAGCGCCGTCGAGGTGACCGTGTTGTAGAGGTTCTTGTCGCCCGGATCCGGATCACGCACGGTGATGCTGTAGGTGATGGCGGCGGTGGCGCCGATGGCCAGGTCTCCGGTCCAGGTCAGGTCGGGGGTGGTGTAGCCGAGGGTGCCGGTGGTCGCGGTGGCGTCGTTGTTGTAGACGGTGTCGGTCAGCACTCCGGACAGCGAGTCGGTGACGCTCGTGCCGGTATAGGGGGTCTGCCCGGTGTTGGTGACGGTCACCGTGTAGGTGATCGTTCCTCCGGGTGTGATGGTCGCCGTGTCGGCGGTCTTGGTGATGGCGAGTTGCGGATCGAGGATGGTGACGGTGGTGGTGCAGGCCGGGTCGGTCCCCCCGACCGGGCAGGTGTTGCCCGGAGTCGCCGAGGTGATGGAGCTGGTCATCGTGCTCCCCCCGGTATGAGGGTTGTTGACCGTCAGCGACGCGGTCAGCGTCACCGTGGCCCCGATCGCCACATCACCGGTCCAGGTGACCGAACCGTCCGGATTGAAGTCCAGACTGCCGGAACTGACGTTGGCGTCGCCGCTGTAGGTGGCATTGTCAAGGGCACCGGACAAGACGAAAGTGAAACTCGCATTCGTATACGGCGTCTGCCCGGTGTTGGTGACCAGCACCGTGTAACGCACCACACCGGTCGGGACGGTGGTGCTCACATCGGTCGAGCTGATGATCGTCAGCTCCGAGACCGCGACAGTGGCGGCACATCGGGGGTCGAGTTCGCCGGATGGACAGTTGCTGCCCGATGTCGTGGAGACCACCGTGTTGGTCAGGCTCTTGTCACCCGTGTCCGGAGACTTCACCGTGACCGAGTAAGTGATGGTCGCCACGGCGGTGGGGCCGAGCGCGCCGGTCCAGGTGAGATCGGGGCTTGAGTAGGAGATGGAGCCGGTCGACGCCGCGGCGTCGGCGTTGTAGGTCGCGTCGTCCAGCACTCCGCTCAGCGAGTCGGTCAGCGTCGCCGCCGGGTAGGAGGTCTGCCCGGTGTTGGTCACCCTGATCGTGTAGTGCACGGTGGCACCCGGTGTCGTGGTGCCCGCGTCCGCGGTTTTGACGATCGTCAGAGCCGGGGTGAGCACGCCGACCGTGACAGCGCATGCCGCGGCACGACCCACGTCGGAGCAATTGCTCCCTACCGCCGTGGAGGAGACCGTGTTGGACATGATCTTGTCGCCGAGGTCCGGGTTGGTGACATGAACCGAATAGGTGATCGTCACGGTGGCGCCGACCGATACGTCACCGGTCCAGGTCAGGACCTCGCCGGAGAGCGACACCGCTCCCGCCGTCGCGGCGGCGTCGCCGTTGTAGGTCGCGTCGTCCAGCAAACCCGTCAGCGGGTCGGTGACGTCGATCCCGGTATAGGGAGTTTCACCGGTGTTGTGGACCGTGATCGTGTAACCGATCGTGCCCCCGGGGACGGTCGCCGGCGCACTCGCGGTCTTGGTGATGGTGAGCGCGGGCACCAGAACGGTCACGGTGGCGGTGCACTGCGGGTCGCCGTTCCCGACCGGGCAGTTGTTGCCCGGCACGCTCGACGTGGACGTGCTGCTGATGGTCCGGTTCCCGGTGTCGGGATTCTTGACCGTGAAGGATGCCGACAGCACGACCTGGCCGCCGACCGGGACGTCCCCCATCCACACCAACCCGGTCGGGCTGATCGACAGCGTTCCCGAGGTGGCGGTCTCATCCCCATTGGGGATCACGTCATCCAGCAGATCGGTGCCGACGTAAGAAACGCTGATGTCCACGTACGGGGTTTGGCCGGTGTTGGTGATGGTGGTGGTGAAGCGGATCACCCCACCCGGTGTCGTGGTCGACACGTCCGAACTGTTGACGATGGTCAGGCTGGAGACGGTGACCCTGACGGCGCAGCGCGGGTCGGTACCTCCGGCAAGGCAGTTGCCTGTGGGGGAACTGGACGTGAGGGTGTTGGCCAGAACGTCGTCGCCGGTGGGCGAGGCGTGCACGGTCACCGAATAGGTGACGGTGACCAACCCCGAGGCGGGCACGTTGCCGGTCCAGGTGAGGTTGGGCGCGGTGTAACCGACGGTGCCACTGGTGGCGGCGGCGTCGGCGTTGTAGGTGGCGTCGTCGAGCACGTCCGACAGCGGGTCGGTGAAGGTCGCTCCTACATACGGCGTGGCCGCCGTGTTGGTGATGGTGACCGTGTAGGAGACCACCCCTCCCCGCACGGCGGAGCTCGCGCCGGCCGTCTTGGTGAACGTCAACACGGTGGTGTCGGTGATGGGGACGATCACGGTGCACTCGGGGTGGGGAGACGCCGCCGAGCAGTCGCTGCCGGACGTGGGCGAGGTGATCGCGTTGACCAGACTGCGGTCACCGAGGACGGGGTTGTCGACGACGATCGTGTACGTAAGGGTCGCGGTCGCACCGATGGCCAGGTCCCCGGTCCAGGTCACATTCGGTGCGGTGTAGCCGACGGTCCCAGAGGTGGCGGTGACGTCGTTGCCGTACGCGGCGTCGTCGAGCACCCCGGACAGATCATCGGTCAGGGTGGCACCGGTGTACGGGATCTGCCCGGTGTTGGTGACCGTGATCGTGTAGGTGACGGTGGAGCCGGCCAGCGCGGTCGTCCGGTCAGCGGTCTTGACGATGTCCAGGGCCGGGGTGAGGACGACCACGCTCGCCGAACAGGCCGGGTTGCCGCTGCCGGGCGGGCAGGTGCTGCCCACGGCGCTGGAGGCAACGGGGTTGGTCAGCAGCTTGTCCCCTGGGTCCGGGTCGAGCACGGTGACGCTGTAGGTAATGGTCGCGGTGGCTCCTACCGCCAGGTCGCCGACCCAGGTCAGGACAGGCGCGGCATAGGAGACGGCGCCGCTGGTGGCGGTGGCGTCGGCGTTGTAGGTCGCGTCGTCGAGCACCCCGGACAGGCTGTCGGTCACGGTCGCACCGGTGTAGTCGGTCTGTCCCGTGTTGTGGACGATGACCGAGTAGCCGACGACCCCGCCGGGAACCTGCTCGGAGACGGTCTTGGTCTTGGTGATGGTCAGAGCGGGCAGGAGCACGTTCAGGCGGGCGGTGCACAGGGGGTCGGTCCCACCGGACGGGCAGTTGCTGCCCGGGGCGGCGGACACGAGAGTTCCGGTGAGAACCTTGTTCCCGGGATCGGGGTTCCGCACGGTGAGGGTGCCGGTGATGGTGACGACGCCGCCGACGGGGATGCTTCCGGTCCAGGTGATGCTGCTGGCGTTCAGCACCAGCGTGCCCGAGCTGGCGACCTGGTCACCGTTGGGGATGGCGTCGTCGATCGTGCCCGCGGTGCCGGCGGAGACGCTGATCCCGGTGTACGGGGTCTGCCCGGTGTTGATGAACGTGGCGGACAGATGCACCACCGACCCCGGTGTCGTACTGGACTCCTCGTAGCTCTGGGTGAGCAGCAGCCGGGAGAGCCTGACCGTGACCGTGCAGCGAGCGTCCTGGCCGCCGGCCGGGCAGTTGTTGCCGGCGGTGGCCGAGACGGCGGTGTTGGTGAGCAGCTGGTCTCCGTCGTCGGGGGTGTGGACGGTGACGGTGTAGGTGATGGTCGCGCTGGCTCCTACCGCCAGATTCCCGGTCCACGTCAAGGTGGGATCGGCGTAGGACACCGCGCCTGAGGTCGCGGACGCGTCGGCGTTGTAGGTGGCGTCGTCCAGCAGCTCGGTCAGGGAGTCGGTGAACGTGGCCCCGGTGTAGGGAGTCTGGCCGGAGTTGACGACGGTGACGGTGTAGTGGACGGTGCCACCGGTCACGACGGTCGCGGTGTCCGTGGTCTTGGTGATGGTGAGGGCCGGGACGAGGACGATGACGGTGGCGGTGCAGGCCGGGGCGGTGCCCCCGGTGGGGCAGTTGTTGCCCAGCGCGGTCGAGGTGGTGGTGTTGGTGAGAATCTTGTCGCCGGGGTCGGGGTTCTTGACGGTGACGGTGTAGGTGATGGTGGCCGAGGCTCCGATGGCCAGGTCTCCGGTCCAGGTCAGGTCGGGGCTGGTGTAGCTGAGGGTGCCGGTGGTCGCGGTGGCGTCGTTGTTGTAGACGGCGTCGGGCAGCACTCTGACCAGGGAGTCGGTGACGCTCGCACCGGTGTAGGCGGTGGGACCGGTGTTGGCGATGGCGACCGTGTACGTGACCGTCTCGCCGGGTTTGATCGTGGCCACGTCCGCCGTCGTCGTGATGCTCAGCTGCGGATCGAGGATGGTGACAGTGGTGGTGCAGGCCGGGTTGGTGCCGCCGACCGGGCAGGTGTTGCCCGGAGTCGCCGAGGTGATGGAGCTGGTCATCGTGTTGCCCCCGGTGTGGGGGTTGTTGACCGTCAGCGACGCGGTCAGCGTCACCGTGGCCCCGATCGCCACATCACCGGTCCAGGTGACCGAACCGTCCAGGTTGAAGTTCAGGCCGCCGGAGCTGACAGTGGCGTCACCGTTGTAGGTCGCGTTGTCCAGAGCACCCGCGAGAATGAAGGTGAAGCTCGCATTCGTATACGGCGTCTGTCCGGTGTTGGTGACCAGCACCGTGTAACGCACCACACCGGTCGGAACGGTGGTGCTCACATCGGTCGAGCTGGTGATCGTCAGCTGGGGGATCAATGCGGTGACGACCGCCGTACAGCGGGGGTCGCTCCCCCCTGACGGGCAGTTGCTGCCCGCACTGGCCGAGATCACCGTGTTGGTCAGGCTCTTGTCACCCGTGTCCGGGGACTTCACCGTCACCGAATAGGTGACCGTGACGGATCCACCGGCCGACAGGTTCCCGCTCCACGTCAACGTCGGGCTCGTGAACGAGACCGTGCCCGACGTCGCGGACACATCGGAGTTGTAGACCGCGTCATCGAGCACGTTCGACAATGAGTCGGAGAACGTCGCCGCCGTGTACGCGGCCTTGCCGCTGTTGATGACTGTGATGGTGTAATGCACGGTCTCACCTGGCGTCGCCGTGGCTACGTCCGCGGTCTTGGTGATCGTCATGGCGAGCAGGTTGACCGTTACCGTGCATCTGGCGTCGGTGACGCCCGCCGCGCAGTTGGCACCGAGGGTGGTGGAGGTGACGGTGTTGACCAGGAAGCCTTCACCCGAGCCCACGGGCTTGACGGTCATCGAGTAGGTGATCGTCGCCGTGGCGCCGGCCGCCAGGTTGCCGCTCCAGGTCACGTTCGGGCTGGTGAAGCCGGGCGTCCCCGAGGTCGCGGCGACGTCGCCGTTGTACGTGGCATCGTCCAGCGCACCCGTCAGCGGATCGGTGAAGGTGACCCCGTTGAACGGACCCGTGCCGGTGTTGTGGACGGTGACCGTGTAGTGGACGGTCGTCCCCGGCGCCGCCGCCGTCGTGTCGGCCGTCTTGGTGATGATCACGGGTCCGACTCCGATGACGAGGGTCGCCGCCCTGGTGTCGCTCTGGTTGTTGGCGTCGGTGACCCTGACGGTGAAGGGGTAGCTGCCCCCCGTCGTCGGCGTACCCGACAGCAAGCCGGTGGCGGCATTGAGAGTGAGACCGGGCGGCAGACTGCCCACACTGACCGACCAGACGAACGGCCCCGTACCCCCGCTCATAGTGAGCTGGTCACTGTAGGCGACCCCGACCTGCCCAGCAGGTGGCGGGGGGAAGGTCAACGTCGGGCTGGCGGCGATGACGAGGGTCGCCGCCCTGGTGTCGAACTGGTTGTTCGCGTCCGTGACCTTGACGGTGAACGGGTAACTTCCCGCCGTCGTCGGCGTACCGGACAGCAATCCAGTGGCGGCATTGAGAGTGAGACCGGGCGGCAGACTGCCCACACTGACCGACCAGACGAACGGCCCCGTACCCCCGCTCATAGTGAGCTGGTCACTGTAGGCGATCCCCACTTGCCCGGCCGGCGGCGGCGGGAAGGTCAACGTCGGCGAGGCGTTCGGGGTGACCACGGTCGAGTGCGCCGACGGTGGGCCGAGCCCCGCCAGGTTCTGGGCGGTGACGGTGAAGGTGTAAGCGACGCCGGGCGTCAGACCGGTGGCGGTCTGGGTGGTCCCGGTGCCGGTGAAGGACTGGGGTGTCTGAGCCACGGCGCCGATGTAGGGCGTGATGATGTATCCGGTGATGGGGCTTCCGCCGTCGGCGGGGGCCGTCCAGGTCAGCGTGGCCGACGAGTCCCCTGCGGTGGCGGCGGTGATGGTGGGCTGACCCGGCACGGCGTACGGGACCACCGCGTTGGACTGCGGGCTGGCCGTGCCGGTGCCGATCGCGTTCACCGCCGCGACGGTGAAGGTGTAGGACGCCCCGACGGTCAATCCGGTCAGCGTCCGGGTCAAGGTGGATGCGTCGAAGGACTGCACCGTCTGGGCGACCCCGTTGCGGTAGGGCGTCACGAGGTATCCGGTGATGGCATTGCCGTTGCTGGCCGGAGCCACCCAGGTCACGGTGGCACTGCCGGCACCGGCGGTGGCCGTGGGAGCGGCCGGGGTGGCCGGTTTGGCGGTGTAGACGTAGTTCGCCGCTCCGGCGACACCGTCGGTCACGACCGTCACGGTCACCGTGGTGGCCGAGGCCCGAGCCGGCATCGAGGAGATGGTGAGCGTGCCGTTGCCGTTGTCGGTGAAACATCCTGCCGCGGGCCCGGCGGCGCAGGGCAGCAGAACGACTGGTGTGCCTGCCTGTTGCTCGGCGGTGGTGCCGATCTCGATCGCGTTCGCGCCGATGAGATTGCTGCCACTGACCGTGACGGCGTTCCCGCCGGCGATCGTGCCGGTGGCGGGAGTGAGGGTGATGCCGGACGGGGCGGCTGGAATCGTCCCGACGGTCGTGGTGGTCGCGATGCCGGGGTTGGCGTCGTTCGACGAGGCCGTGGCGGTGGACGACGACTGGACCAGCGCGGGCGTCACACTGCCGCCGGTGACGATACCGACGACGGTGATGGCCGGCAGGACGGCCCCTGCGGCGAAGGGGGTGTTGCTGTTGGTGCAGGTGATCTGCTGCCCGACGGGAGACCCGCACACCCAGCCCGTCCCGAACGCCCCTACCGGGACGACCCCGGCCGGCAGCGTCTCGGTGACCGAGATCGGACCCGTCTCACTGCTGCCCGAGGCCGCCACACTGGCGACCACGGTGTAGGTCACCGGGCCACCGGGCTGGGGCGAGGAGCCGTTGTAGCTGGTCTCGGTCACGTTCAGGCTCGGAACGGTGTTGAAGCTGACCACCTTGGCGTTGTCGATCTCGTGAAAGTCGGTCAACCCTCCGGTGGAGCCCACCCAGCCGAACGAGAGCTGACGGGGAATGCCGTTGGCGTTGAGCCAGGTCGACGAGGGGTACAACGTCGGCGGGACCACGGGCAGAGTGCCCTGGAGTGTCTTCGGTGTGCCGCCGATCGGGGTGAACACCACCTTGTAGGTGCCGGCGGCGACCGTGATGCCCGAAGCCGTGACAAAGCTCGCAGTCGTGGGGTTGATGACCACCTCGACCGGCACCAGAGCAGCGCTCCGAACGCTTGAGCTCGAATGGAGTGCGAGCGGGGGAGAGAGAGTGGTGGTCGCGGTGCTGTTGATCGCGCAGTAGCCGGTGGTGCCCTTTCCTGGACCGCGGACGACCACCTGCCCGGGCACCAGCCCGCCGATGTAGGGAGGATCGCTGCAGGTGCTTCCCTCGCTGTCGGTGTTGCTGAAGTTCCCGTACACATCGAGCCCGACCCCGATGTAGGCGTTCGCCAGACCGGGGAGGTTTCCGAGCTTGGTGGAGGAGTAGCCCAGTGACCCGCCACGCTGCCCGATGGTGGCCGGTGGCAGCGGGTTCGCCGGGTCCGCCGCGGCCACCACGAAAGCGATCCCGTCGGCCGCGTTGCCTGCGTACTGGTAGGAGTTGAACGTCACGTCCAGGCCTTGCGACGTGGGCACGCTGGTGGCTCCGAACAGGCCGCCCTCCTGAGAGACCGTCGCGGCGGTAAGGCGTAGCGCGCCGAATCCGGAAGAGTCGGTGTTGGTCGAGCACGAGTGCAAACCGGTGCTGAAGTTGTTCCTCGCGGTCAGGCACACGACATTCGTCCCGCCCGAGCCGGCCGGCAGCGCCGGCAGGTTCACCGGATAAGCGGCATTTATCGTGGTGCTCTTGAAGGGCTGGTCGAACAGCGTGGTACCGGCCGCGTACGCGACCGTATGCGATGGGAACACGACCAAGGTGGCGCCGAGCATGCCCGCGAGCGCGACTCGGCTGATCAGACGGCGGACTCGGGGCGCCCACGCCCGCGACCTTCGCGGCGCGGATCCGGCAGCGGAGACCTGTTGCTCAGGCATGGGGACCGTCCCTGTAGAGGGCGGCGGCCGCCGCGCGCACCTTGGCCCGATATCGCCGCCGCACGAACCAGCCGAGCAGCAGAATCATCGCGATCGTGGCAAGCAGGATCCCCAGAAGGTGCACGGGGAAGGTGATGATCCGCACGGTGACGCCGTGCGTCTGCCCACCGGCGCCGACAATGGAAACGGTCGCGTGACAGATGCACATCAGCGGGGGGTCCCAGTTGGTGGTGACCTCGCGGGTCGCACCGCGCAGCACGGTGAAGTCCGGGAACGCGATCTCCTCACTGCCGATCCGCACCCGCAGTCGCCCGCTGCCCCGGAAGTCGTGATGCACCGTGCCGAGATCATGGATCTTCGTAGTGATCGGTACGGGTCCGTGCATGACGAAGCCGGGTGCTCGCAGATCCGTCACCTCGACCGAACTGTCGATGGGGCCCGGGACGGTGATGAACACCGGCGCGGCGATCCCACGGTTGATCCTGATGTTGTCCGCGTTCCGGCCGGCCGGGACCTTGAAGATCAGGGCGAGTTGGTGGTCACCCGGCTCCGGCTCGTCGGGCATGGCGATCCGCATCGTCACCGTCTTCGTCGCACCGGCCACCAGCCGAAAGTGGGCCGGCCGGACGCTCACCCAGGACGCCGCGGCATAGGGGGCCTGGGGCTGGAAGTTCATCGCGCCGTGCTCGTCGGTGACGAAGTCGGCCTTCTCGACCGTCACGTCGTACGATGACCGCCCTCCGTTGCGCACCTCGAAGTGCTGGGCAGTGGAGATCGTGCCGGCGGGGACGACCAGGCGCGTCGGGCTCACCTGCAGCGAGAAACCCGGCGTGGGCGGCTGTGTCCCGGCGAAGACGGCCGGACATTGTGCCCACAGAAGGCCGAGGACAGCCAGGACAGCGCCCAGGACCTGCCGCAGCGGACGAGACACGACACCGTTCACCGTGTCACCGGCCCCGAGTCGAACGGTTTCCATCCGCGCCGTCCTCGCTACGCACAGTGATCATTTGCGCACAGTATTTGGACGATTACTTCAAGTGTCAAGAATGGTCACCCGTAGGGCTCGTGGGCGGGTCGCGCTGGTCTCGGCCCCGGCACCCGGTTATGAGCCCTCGATTACACGGTGCCGCTACACGGTGCCGCGGAGAGGAAGTCCCGACTTGCGATAAATGTCGTCGATGATCGTCATGTTGGCGACGGAGTCGGCCGGTGGGGTCAGCGGCGGGGTGCCCTGGCGTACCGCTGCCGCGAAGGCGCGGAGCTGGCAGGTGTACGTCGGGTCGCCCGCGACGCGCTCGCGGCGCCGCACGCCGTCGACGGTCACGGTCATGCGGTGGAAGACCTGCGGGGCGACGAAGTTCGTGATGTGCAGTGACCCGCGTTCGCCTTCGACCCGCGCGGCGATCTTGAGCAACTGTCCCGACCACATGGAGGCGTGGATCCGCCCGGTCGCGCCGGTGGGGAACCGCAGGTCGGCGGCCATCGCACGATCGACCCCCGGAGACTGCGTGAGTGCCGCCGCGGCCACGACCGAGGGCTCGCCCGGCCCGAGCGTCCGCAGGCAGTGCACCGCGTAGCAGCCCGCGTCCATGAGCGCGCCCCCGCCGAGCTTCAGCGAGTAGCGGATGTCGGAGAACCTGGGCAGCGGAAAGCACATCCAGGTCTCGACATGCCGGACCTCGCCGAGTTGGGTGCCGACGATCTCGAGAGCCCGTTCCATCAGCGGGTGGTAGCGGTAGTGGAACGCCTCCATGACCACCACGCCGGACTGCGCCGCGGCGTCCGCGACGGACCGTGCCTCGGCGGCGTTGGAGGCGAACGGCTTCTCGCAGAGCACGTGCTTGCCCGCCTCGATCGCCTTGAGAGTCCACTCCGCGTGCAGCGCGTTCGGCAGCGGGTTGTAGACGGCGGTCAGCGAGGGGTCGGCGACCAGTTCGTCGTAGGAGTCGTGGACGTACGGGATGCCGTGCTTGGCGGCGAACTTCGCGGCCCGCGACCGGTCCCGGGCGGCGACCGCGGCCACCTCCACCTCGGGTACGGCACGGGCCGGCTTGATGAGCGCGGTGGGGGTGATCCGAGCTGCGCCGAGCATCCCGATTCGCATGATCGCATGATGCCAGATCCCCTTCCGGCGTGTCGCTTTGCCGGGGCTTGGCAGCCGATCTGTTGGAGTGGAAGGGGAGCCGACCACGCGTACCGGGGCTCGAATCGACGTGTTCCGGAAAGGAGGGGCGTGGAAAGGATCATCTCGGCCGCGTCGCGATTGTTCGCGGCCCTCGGATACGACGCGACAACGATGGCCCAGATCGCCGAGGCCGCCGAGCTGGACATCGACACCGTCATGGAGATCGCGGGTTCCAAACGGGAGCTGTATCTGGCGGTGATGGGGCGCGGTTACACAGAGCAGAAGGCGCTCCTGGAGGGTGCGCTCGCCCGCATCGACGAGTCGGGAGCGCCGCAGGCGGCGGCGAGCATCCACGCGCTCATCGATGACTACCTGGACTTCTGCCTGGACAACCCCGACATCTCCGCTCTGCTGATGCACCGATGGCTGGGCGACGCCGCCGATCTGCGCGACCTGGAGCAGATCTACAACGAGCCGCTGGTCAACAGTGTTTTCACCGTATTCAACAGAATCGCCGACGCGGGCCTGCTCGATTCTGACGCCGATGTCGAACTCTGCGTGCGAACGATCGCCTGGACCACCATCGTTTTCGTGCGCTACGCCACGATGCCCTCACCCCCCGGCGGCTTCTCGGAGGGCGAAAGGACCGTGGCGCGCTTCCGCGTCCACCTGCACCGGCTCACCGCCCGAATGCTCGGCCTGGCACCGATGAGCCCCGCGGAGACATCTCCCTGACTTCCCGATCCTCGATCAGCTTTCGGACGGCGCGCGGGCTTGTTGCGGGAGACCGGAACGGCGTCGTTCGAGGCGCTCGGGGTCGGGCCAGTGCACGTCCGTGGCCCAGCCCAGCCGCTCGAACAGGCGGATCAGGCCGGCCGAAGGGTCGATCTGGCCGCGCTCCATGCCGTGGCGGGCGCAGGTGGGCTCGCTGTGGTGGCCGTTGTGCCAGCTCTCGCCGAACGACAGCAGGGCCAGCGGCCACAGGTTCGTCGAACGGTCGTGGCGGCGGGTCTTGAACGGTCTGCTGCCGATCACATGGCAGAGCGAATTGACGCTCCAGGTGACGTGCTGCAGCAGGGCGACGCGGATCAACCCGGCCCAGAGGAAGGCGGTCAGCGCGCCGTACAGGGTGCCGCTGATCGCCCAGCCGGCCAGGAACGGCAGCGCCAGCGACAGCGCGCACAGCGCGGGAAAGGCCCGCGCCACCCTGACCATCGCCGGGTCGTCCAGCAGGTCGGGCGCGTACCGAGAGGCGGGCGTCTCATCGTTGGTGAACATCCAGCCGAGATGGGAGTGGGCAAGCCCCCGAAGCTGCCCACGCAGGCTGGTGCCGTACCGGTAAGGGGAGTGCGGATCGCCCGGCCGGTCGGTGTAGGCGTGATGGCGGCGATGGACCGCCACCCAGTCGATGATGTTGCCCTGGAAACTCATCGACCCGGCGATTCCCAGGACCACCCGCAGCCACGGCCGGGCGGTGAAGGACCCATGGGTGTGCAGCCGGTGGAACCCGACGGTCACCCCGAGCCCGGTCACCACGTAGAAGAACGCGGCCAGCAGCAGATCGGTGAGCGCGAATCCGTTGCCCCAGACCAGGAAAATCGCGACACCGAGCGCGATGAACGGCACAACCACGATCGCCCCGGTCAGCCCGACCTGGAGCCGGCCGGCCTGGGCATGCTCATCCGCGCCGGGGAATGGTGATTCGCCGTCGTATTCCGGCCGGTGTCTCACCGGTTGTTGGGAAATGGTCATGAGTCTCGTCTCTTCTCGCTCATACGGTCCGTCTGTGCACGTAGCACCATCGCCAGGTCTCGCCCGGCGCCAGCGAGGTGAACACCGGGTGGTCGGTCTCCTGGTAGTGCGCCTTGGCGTGGCCACCCGGCGAGTCGTCGGAGCAGGCCACCCATCCACAGGTCCGGCAGGCCAGCAGGCTCGTCCAGGGCCAGCCGCGGACCAGACATTCAGTGCATTCGGGCAACCCCTGCTCCGCGACCAGGCCGTCGACGTGGTCACAGCGCGGCGCCTGCCCATTCGGGGCGGCACGTGCGGCCACTTCCAGGTCTTCAGCGTCCAGGGTCATCACGACCCCCTCACGGTGAGAGTGACGCGAGATGCGTCGACTGATCACTATCAGTCAACGTGCTCGGCGGGCCGACGGAAACGCCCAATCCGAGCAAGCCCTATCACCGGCCGCGATAACGACTCCGGCGGTGATCGGCTGCGGCGATGAGCCTCACTCGGCCGCGCCTTCCGCCATGGCGGCGAGAGGGCCCAAATGGCAGCGCTTTGGCGGGACTATTCGCGGCTTCCGACAGCTCAGCGGTCACCCGCGGAAACCGCCGGTTTCCGCGCATCATAGTGCGGGGTTTTGTCGCATGGGAGATCGCCCCGCGCGGACAGGCCACGCGGAGCGACTGTTGTGCGCTGGTTGTGATGGCTGGGGCTAGCTCATGTGGCCGTGGTCGTGGTCCCAGCTCTTACACCACTCACGTTCCCAGTGGCCGTGCCGCCAGCAGAACTTGCACCACTTGTTGTGCCACCAGCGCCACTCGCACTTCCTGGCCACGCTCTGCGGCGTGGTGGTGACGTGCTGGGCGCTTGGCTGGCATGTTGCCGCGGCGCTGGCGGGCTGCGTTGTGGCCGTTCCGGTGACGATGAGGGTGGATACCGCCAAGGAGGCGGTGAGAAGCAGACGCTTGAGCATCAGAGATCACTCCCTGAAACGGATTCGGATGAGAGCGCCGGTTTCGGTTTCCCCGGGATACGCCGATACGGCTGAACATGTCCCACGATAATCGCGGCGATCGGCCCGGTCTCCCGACGATAGGCAAAACCTCATTTCACAACATGTCAGCACTTATTACGAATACGTCGGATATGTCGAGGAATGCGGCCTTGTACGAGGAGAGGGGCCCCAAGATGTCGGGCCGGGAATTTATCGTCTCCACCGGAGAGGCGAGCGGGACTTCCCCCGGCTTTCCAATGACACGCCAGGAATGTGGTAAATGACGGAAAAAGTAGCTGACGGTGACACCTCGACGAGGTCTGCTCGCCGCGCCGGACCCTGATCGAGGAGCACGCGGCACCTGGGGCCGGTGGGGAGAATGGGACGGCCGCGTACCTGTACGACGGGTCGTCATCATAAGGTGGGCTTTTACTGAGGAATCGGGCCGGTCGGAGTGGTGGTGAGCGGCGAGGGTTGGCTTCGTGTACCGATCGGCCCCGGGTCTCGCCGTTGGCGCACGGTCGGCACCAGCCGGAACGTCCTCGCGGTGGCGCGTACGGTGACCTCGGCGAGCCGGCTGCTGGACGTGCTGCCGCTGTTCCGTTCGGATCCTCGAGTCCAGGTGCTGTTCACCGTCGCGGCAGGTTCGGCGTTCGACGACGGGGTCGGCGACTATCTGCGGGATGTCGAGGCGCGCGTCGTCTCCTGGGCGCAGGCCGTGGACACGCCGTTCGACCTGGCCGTCTCCGCCAGCGCCAACGGCGAGTTGCACCGGCTGAAGGCTCCGCTGCTGCTGGTGCCGCATGGCGCCGGCCACAACCGGCTGCTCGCCGCCACGAGCGACATCACAGGCGACGCCACAGGCGCCGTCTCGGGTCTTGCCCGGCGCCAGCTCGTGCACGACGGCCGGATCGTGCCGGCGGCCATCGCCCTGTCGCACCACGAGCAGTTGACCCGGTTGGCGGTCGAATGCCCGGAAGCGGTGCCGCTGGCCGTGGTGACCGGCGATCCGTGCTTCGACCGGATCCTGGCGAACGCGGCGCGGCGCGACCGCTACCGGCGCTCCCTCGGCGCCGGTGACCGCAGACTGGTGCTGATCAGCTCCACCTGGGGCCCGAACTCC
This sequence comes from Nonomuraea sp. NEAU-A123, assembly GCF_018603905.1. Classification (GTDB taxonomy): domain Bacteria; phylum Actinomycetota; class Actinomycetes; order Streptosporangiales; family Streptosporangiaceae; genus Nonomuraea. Next base: position 743,159 of record NZ_JAHFZZ010000003.1, on the reverse strand, counting down.
CTGCTCGGCGCCAACAGCGACCTGGTCGCCCGCCTGACGGGCGAGCTGCCGTTCGACGAGTATCAGGTGGTCCTGGCCGCCCATCCGAACATCCGGTACGGCCACGGCGGCCTCCAACTCCGGCTGTGGCTGGCGGATGCCCTCGACGCGGGTCTGGTGCTGCTCCCTCCCCAGCAGGGCTGGCAGGCGGCGCTCCTGGCGGCGGACGTGGTCGTGGGCGATCACGGGTCGGTCACCTTCTACGGCGCCGCGCTGGGCCGCCCCACTCTCCTGGCCTCCTCCGGGCGCGAGGCCGAGGAGCTCGACCCGGCCTCCCCCACGGCCGCGCTGTCCCGGGCGCTGCCCCGTCTCGACCCGCGCCGGGACCTGCTGGGGCAGATCGAGACGATCATGGATACGTACCGGCCGGGCGCCTATGACGAGGTGACCGGGCGGACGCTCGGCATGTCCGGCCAGGCGGGCACCTTGTTACGGCGCGTCGCGTACCGGCTGATGGACCTCGAACCCGGACCCGACCCCGCCGCCACCGCCCTGCCCGATCCCCTGGGGGAGCGCGGCGAGGTGCTCTCGTTCCTGGTGGAAACCGAGGTCCGGGACGGCACCGTGGCCCTGCGCCGCTTCCCCGCCGTCGGCGAGCCGGGAGAGCGGGTACGGGACCCGCATCTGGTCGTCGACGCCGAGGAGCTGGACCGGCGGCTGCTGGAGAGCGCGGCGATCATCGTCCGCGGGGACGCGGCCGACGGCTGGGCGGCGGAGACCCTGCGGCGTTACCCCGGCTGCTTCATGGCGGCCGAGGTGATCGGTGCGCGGCGGGTCCGGCTGGCGCTGCGGGACGGCCGGCGGTTCGAGGTGACCGCGACCGCTGGAGAGCGCGGCGATCCCGACCCCCGGTGCCTGCCGTCCGCGGTGTACGGCTGGCTGGCGAACGGCAACGGCCCCTTGACCACCGTCCGGGTCGGCGAACGAGAAGCAACGGTCCGCCTCGCCTAGTCACGCACGCGGGCGCGCAGTTCCTCGGCCTTCGGCAGGTTGCCTGAGGCGAGGCAGACCGCGAGGGCCTGCCGCAGATACGCCTCGGCGCTCTCCTGATCGTCCGCGAGGTCGGCCAGCAGCTCCAGGGCGCGTGTCTCCTTGGCCGGGATGCGGCGCTCGCGCATGATGTCCGCGGCGGTCCGTGCCGAGCGCAGCGCCTGCGGGTGGTGGCCGAGCTCGCGGTGGGCCTCGCCCAGCACAAGGTGGATCTTGCCCTGGCTGAGCTCGTCACCGACTTCGACCATGAGGGCCAGCGCGCGGTCGAAGGCCGAGATCGCCGCGTCGTACCGGCCCGCGCGGCTGTGGGCCAGCCCGAGATGGTAGCTCTGCATGCCGACCCCGCGCGGGTTGCCCAGCCCTTCGTGGATGGCCAGCGCCGCGGCGAAGTGGGCGATGGCGTCGTCCGGCAGATCCCGGGCCAGGGCCACCTGGCCGAGCGACTCCAGGACCACCGCCTCCATTCTCGGCTCCCCCGCCTCGCGGGCCGCCTGGTGCGCGCAGCCGAGCTCGGCCCGCGCCTGGTCGGTCTCGCCGAGCTCCAACTGGGCGCGGGCCACCTGGTTGCGCATCCTGGCCTCGACCGCGCGATCGCCGCACCGAAGTGCCGCCGCCACGCCCAGCCGGTTGGTCTCGATCCAGTCGGCATAGTGCTTGCGCGCGTGGTACAGCGGCCACAGGGCCTCGGCCAACTGCCAGACGAGCTCATCCCATTCGAGCGCCGCCGCCGCGCGCAACAGCGCGAGCACGTTGGCCCGCTCCTTCTCCAGCCAGTCGAGGGCCGCACCGGGCGTGGCGAACGGCCGGCCGGCGGCCGGCAGCCGCTCCCGGTGATCGGCCAGGCGCAGGCGCGGACCCATGGCGGCGTCCGCGGCGGCCACCTGCCGCAGGTACCACTCCGCCACCCGGCGCAGCGCCGCCTCCCGCTCCTCGGGCGGGTCCACCCGCCGCGCGCACCGGGCCGCGTGCAGCCGGACCAGGTCGTGGAAGCGGTACGTGTCACCTTCGAGCTCCTCGACGAGGCTCGCGTCGAGCAGCAGGTCCAATGCCAGCTCCGGATCGCCGTCGAGGACGGCCCGCGCCACGCCGGGCGAGAAGCCGGGGCCCGGCAGCGTGCCCAGCAAGCGGTAGAGCCGGGCCGCCTGCTCCGGCAGCCCGGTGTACGCGGAGTCGAAGACCGCTTCGACGATCGCTCTGCCCTCCGTCATCAACTGATCCAGCCGTCGTTCGGCGTCCTCCAGCTCCCTGACCAGCCGATCGACCGTCCAGGTGGGGCGTTGGACCAGCCGCGCCCCGGCCACGCGCAGGGCGATCGGCAGGCCGCCGCACAGCCGTACGAGCTCGCTCACCCGCTCGCGTTCGGCGGCGACGCGGTCCTCGCCGAGCATGCCGGCGAGCAGTCGTACACCCTCCTCGTCCTGGAGCGGCGCGATCCTGACCGGCCGCGCGCCCGCGACGAGCAGCTCGCCGAGCTGGCGGTGGCTGGTCACGACGACCGCGCTGGCGGCGGAGGCGGGGAACAGCGGCGTCACCTCGGCTGCGTGCTCGGCGTCGTCCAGCAGCACGAGCAGCCGCAGGTCGGCCGTCATGGAGCGGAACATGGCCGCCCGTTCGGGCAGCTCCGCCGGGATCCACTCCTCATGGACGCCGAACGCGCGCAGGAATCCGCCGAGGACATCGCTGACCTCGGTGCCGCCCCGATGGCGCAGCGCACCGAAGTCGGCGTACAGCTGGCCGTCGCTGAAGCGTTCGTGGACCTGGTGCGCCCAGCGGCGGCTGACCGCGCTCTTGCCGACTCCCTTGAGGCCGCTGACCACCGCGATCGCCGGTCCCCCTTCGAGGAGACGGTCGAGCAGCGCCAGCTCGGTGGTCCTGTTGACGAAGCCGGGCGGCATCGCGGGCAACTGCCGGGGGATCCGTACGGGCGGCGGAGGCGCGGCGCCTATGGTCACCGACCCTATGTCGCGGGCCTGCACCACCCCGCCGGACACCTGCCCGGACACCTCGTTGCGTATACCTGCGTCATTTCCACCGCTCTCCGGCCCAGCCACGTTTCAGTAGTGTTCCCGCCGGGCCGGACCGTGGCAAGCCGCGCGCTAGTCTGGGAGAACGTCCTTGACGAAAAGAGGCGCGATGGATCCGAGCGTCATTCCCACACTCGCGGCGGTCGTCTCCGCGATAGTCGGCGGCGCCGCGGGCGAAGTCGGCAAGAATGCCTGGACCTCTTTGACGGGCCTCGTACGCCGCCGTTTCGGTGACGATGCCGTGGCCGCCATCGAAACGGCACAGACTCCAGAAGAAACCGCCCAAAGCCTGGTCGAACGCGCTCAGGCGGATCCCGCGTTCGCGGAGACTCTGACGTCGTGGACGGCGGAGACGGCCCGCCTCGTCCAGACCAAACACGACGTGACCAACACGATCAGCGGCGACGCCCGGATCACCGGCCCGGTGCTCCAAGCCGGTGACGTCTTCGGCTCGATCAATTTCGGGAAATCCGGCTGACCTTCGGCAAGTTTCGGTCTGACAAGTCACCCCATTTTGGGCATGCCATCATTTGGGGGGTATTTGGCGCACGATTTGTACGAGTATTTCGTTTCCTGTCCATAGACCAGCCGTCCGCACACAGATACGTTGCACATACCATTCCCAGGCCCTTTGGGAGGACTCTCGCATGTGCGGAATCGCCGGATGGGTGGACTTCGACCGCGACCTGACCAATGAACGCGCCACCGGCCAGGCCATGACCGAGACGATGTGCTGCCGCGGCCCAGACGATGAGGGACTGTGGCAGTCGCCGCACGCCATACTCGGCAACCGGCGGCTCGCGGTGATCGACGTCGAGGGCGGCCACATGCCCATGACGGCCGAGGGCCCCGTTGTCATCACCTACAGCGGGGAGGTCTACAACTTCGTCGAGCTGCGGGACGAGCTGGCGGCCAAGGGGCACCGCTTCCGCACCAGGAGCGACACCGAGGTCGTGCTCCACGGTTATCTCGAATGGGGTGCGGGCGTCGCCGACCGGCTCAACGGCATGTACGCCTTCGCCGTCTGGGATGACCGCAGCCAGGAGCTCCTGCTGGTGCGCGACCGCATGGGCATCAAGCCGCTCTACTACTACCCGCTGCGCGACGGCGTGCTGTTCGGCTCCGAACCGAAGGCGATCCTGGCCAACCCGCTGGCCGAGCCGGTGGTGGACGCCGACGGCCTGCGCGAGCTGCTCACCATGGGCAGGAGCCCGGAGCAGGCCGTCTTCAAGGGCATGCGTGAGCTGCGCCCCGGCCACCTGCTGCGGGTACGCCGGGAAGGGCGCTCCCTCCGCCGCTACTGGGCGCTGGAGCCGCGCGAGCACACCGACGACCTCGACGTCACGGTCGGCACGATCCGCACCCTGCTCGAAGACATCGTGGGCCGCCAGCTCGTCTCGGACGTGCCCCTGTGCAGCCTGCTGTCGGGTGGGCTGGACTCCAGCACCATCACCGCGCTGGCCAGGAAGAGCGGGCAGATCCGGTCGTTCGCGGTGGACTTCACCGGCTACGCGGAGAAGTTCCAGCCCGACGAGCTGCGCGGTGACCCGGACGCGCCGTTCGTCAAGGAGCTCGCGGACTACGTCGGCACCGACCACACCGACATCACCCTCGACACCGCGGAGCTGACCGACCCGCGTCTACGCTCGGCGGTGGTGCGCGCCTGGGACCTGCCCCACTTCCTCGGCGACATGAACAGCTCCCTGTACATGCTGTTCAGGGCGATCCGCGAGCACTCCACGGTGGCCCTGTCGGGCGAGTCGGCCGACGAGCTGTTCGGCGGGTACGCGTGGTTCCACCTGCCGCAGGCGGTCGAGGCCGACACCTACCCCTGGCTCGCGATGGTGATGCGCGACCACAACCCGGGCGATCTGCTCGACCGGGCGCTGGTCGACCGGCTCGACATGCCGGCGTTCACCGCCGACAGTTACCGGAGCGCGCTGGCCGAGGTGCCGTACCTGCCCGGCCAGACCGGCCACGAGCGGCGGATGCGGGAGGTCTGCTACCTGCACCTGACCCGGTTCCTGCCGGTGCTGCTGGACCGCAAGGACCGGCTGAGCATGGCCGTCGGCCTGGAGGTCCGCGTGCCGTTCTGCGACCACCGGCTGGTCGAGTACGTCTTCAACACGCCGTGGGCGATGAAGAACTTCGACGGCAGGGAGAAGAGCCTGCTCCGCGCCGCAGTCACCGACCTGGTGCCCGAGTCGATCCTGCGCCGGGTCAAGAGCCCCTATCCGGCGACCCAGGACGTCGCCTACGAGCAGGGGCTCCGCGACACGCTGCGTGACCTTGCCTTCGCCGGGAAGGCGCCGGTTCTGGAACTGCTCGACGCGGCGGCCGTCAGGGAGATCACCACGGCCACGGTCGGCAAGACGACCACCACGATGTCGAGGTTCAGCCTGGAATTGGCCCTGGACCTGAACGTCTGGCTCGAGTCCTACGGCGTCCGCCTGGATCTGTAGGTCTGGCAGCTCACCGACAGGAGCCCATCGTGATCGTGTACAACCCGAATGACCCTGTGTTACGCACCGATCCGTATCCCACGTACCAGCGGCTGCGGGAGGAAGCCCCGCTCTACCACCACGAATCGGCACCCCACTACTGGGCGCTGTCCCGCCACCGGGACGTCGAGTCGGCCTGGCGGGACTTCGAGCTCTACTCCAGCGATCACGGCGCGGTGATCGAGCAATGGGCCCCCGACGCGCGGAACACCATGTCGTTCCTGGCGATGGACCCGCCCGAGCACAGCCGGATCCGCGCGCTGATCGCCCGCGGGTTCACCCCCGCACGGGTCGAACGGCTCCGGCCGCGCATCGCCGAGCTCACCCGGGGCTACCTGGAGCCGGGGCTGGACAAGGAGGCGTTCGACTTCGTCGCGGACTTCGCGAGCATGATCCCGGTCGACGTCATCTCGGAGCTCATCGGCGTTCCGGAAGCGGACCGGCCCATGCTGCAACGCCTGTCAGAGGCGATCATGGAGCGCGAGGATATCGACGGCAAACTGACCGACAGACTGCGCGACGCGATGACGCAACTGGCCGGCTACTACCACGAACTGGTCGAGGAGCGGCGGCGCCGGCCCCACGAGGACCTGGCCACTGCCCTGCTCGAAGCGGAGATCGACGGCGACCGGCTCGATCACGGTGACGTGGTGGCGACGCTCATGCTGCTGGGGACCGCGGGAAACGAGACGACGATCAAGCTGCTGGGCATCGCCTGGCGTCTGGCGTGGCAGCACCCGGACCAGCGCGAGCGCGCGTTCGCCGACGTCGACGCGTGGGTGGAGGAGAGCCTGCGGTTCGAGGGGCCCTCCCAGTACACCGCCCGGCGGGTGACGCGCGACGTGCGGCTGTACGACGAGACGGTCCCCGCCGACTCCATGATGCTGCTGCTCATGGGCGCCGCCAACCGGGACAAACGGGTCTTCCCCACCGCGGAACACTTCCTGATCGGCCGGGACACCTCCGAGACGCTGGCGTTCGGCGTGGGCCCGCACTTCTGCGTGGGCGCCGCGCTGGCCCGCCTGGAGGCCCGGGTCGTGCTGCGCGAGGTGGCCGCGATGGTGCGGCCCGACTACGAGGTGCACCTGAAGCACGCGGTGCTGGCCCGTAGTTCGAGCGTGCGCGGATACACCCGGCTGCCGACGACGATCACACCACGGGCCCGCTAGCCCGGCCGTACGGTGATCGTTTTGGAGCTGCCGCCCCGGTCCGACAGCCGTCCCCACCTGAGCGTGAGCTTCGCGCCGGTCGTGGCGCCGGCCAGGAGCGGATGGCCGCGCAGCACCCGGGCCACCGGCCGGTCCCAGGTCACGGTCAGCTCGCTCAGATCCCGCCGGGGATCCGACACGGTCACCGTGGCCGTGCCGTCGCCGCGCTCCCTGACGAGCACCGCGCAGGGAGCGGACGCGGTCAGGCCGCCGGCGGCTCCGGCGTTCCAGAAGTTGACGGCGGTCAGGCCGAGCGACGGCACCTGGACACCCTGCTGCCGCGCGGTGTTGACGAGCACCCGCAGCCAGGCCGGGTCCGTGGCGCGGGCCCGGGTCTGGGCCGGGGTCGCGCCCGGAAGGAGCGAATAGACGTAACCGGCCGCGTCCGGGTCGATCCCGTGGTCAAGCCAGAGGGTCACATAGCTTCGGGACACCGAGCCGGCGGTGCGGTGCTCGCGCAGCGTGCGCAGGAGGCCGTGGAAGATGTAGCCACCGTGCCCGGCCAGGTGCGCCCAGCCCGCCTTCTGATCGAGCGTGAGAAGCGCGCCGGTCCTGCGGTTGTCCACGATGGTCTCCACCGGTACGCCGTCCCGCCCGGTGATCCCGGCGCCCAGGCAGACCACGGCGTCGTCGAGGAAGAACCACGACTTGAACGCCTCCATCGTGCTCTCGAAGCCGTTCAGGTGCTGGCCGACCGCCGCGTACGTGCCGTCCGTGGCCCCACCCACCCAGCGGCCCGGCGGGCAGGTGTCGCCCCACCCGTCACCGGCGCCGTCGGCCAGCCGCTTGGTGGAGACGGTCGTGCCCGGCAGCCGGTACGGGTCGACGGTCGGCCAGAACGAGTCGGAGTACTGGTCGCCATGGCCCTTGGCCCACCAGTAGAGCATTCCCGAGCCGGTGTGCCAGCCGCGGGTGTTCTCGCCGTTGCCGTGCTCGTAGTGGCCGATCCGGTTGGAGGCCATGCTGAGGCCGGCGCACCAGCCCGGCCCGCGATGGACGGCGCGGGCGCTCATCGGCAGCAGCCGGTGCCCGGCCGACTCCGGCGAAGCGGGGATCGCGTCGTCGTCCAGGACGGCGGCGAGGCGGGCGTGGAACCCGAGGTCGGCCTCGTCGAGCATGGGCTTGACCGTGTCACGTACCGCCCAGCCCTTGACCAGCCCCTGCCAGCGGGTCCGCGCCGCGCCGGGCGCCGCGTCGCCCAGCAGCAGGATCGCCGAGGCGATCATCCGTCCCCTCTTGTGGTCACCGTACGGATCCCGGCCGATCCCGCGCCCGCTGACGAGGTCCATGCAGAAGCCGTCGTGGACGAACGGCGCGAACGACCGCTCGACCATGTCGAAGATGTTCGGGGCGGTGATCTCCCACGGCGTGCCGCGCAGCACCGCGAACAGCGTCGCGAGGCCGGACAGCATCACGGCTCCGTACCCGCCCTGGTAGGGGACGGAGGTGTGCTGGAGGAACGAGCCGTCCCGGTAGAAGCCGTCGCCCTCGGTGACGTACGGGAAGACCGGCGACAGCGCCGAGACGGCCAGCGCGGCCTTGTCCGGGTCGGCTCCGAGGATGGCACGCAGCAGGGTCACCGTGCACAGGTCCACCCGGTTGGCGCCGGTGCTGTTGCCGCTGTAGTCGTCCAGGCGCCGTTCGGGGACGAAGTGGTCCACGGCCTCGCTCAGTGCCCTGCACTGCCGGTCCGTCAGGTGCGGGCCGATCAGCAGGGCCACGTCGAGGAGCCGCTTCGGAACGCCGATCTGCCAGGGCCACCAGTTGCCGGCCGGGCGCGCGCCCGCCGCGTACACCTGCCGCCGGTAGTGGTCGAGGCCGGTGGCGACGGCCGCTCCCAGGCTCGCGTCGCCGGTCAGGCCGGTCCCGGGCAGGGCGTACGCGCGGGCCATGGCCTGCAGCCGCACCGTGGTCTCGACGAAGGACGGGAACACCAGGCCGGGCCAGAGCGACGTGCCGACCGGCGCCATGCTGTCCCGATAGCCGGCCGCCGTCCTGCCCAACCGCACCAGCCTGGTCCGGTACGGCTCAACGGCCGCGTCGAACCCCGCTCCCGCCGACACGTCCCGCCACCGGCGGCGCAGGAGGGCGAAGTCCGCCGCGTGGGCGGCCCGCGCCGGGAAGGCGCCGGTCCTGGAACTGCTCGACGCGGCGGACTTCGCGGTGGGGATCAGCCTCCCGGCCACGGCGGCACCGCCGAGCCGGAGGAGTAATCGCCGGGAGTATCCGTTCACGGAGGGATTATCGCGGATCAGTCCTTCGTGACGATCCCGATGAGCTCGGTGGCGGCGGAGAAGTCGGCGGTCAGCCGGTTCTTGGTCACCGCGAACGCGATACCGCTCGCCGTGTCCCCGTACGCGAAGCTCCCACCTGCGCCGCCCATCCCGAACACGCTCGTAACCGGCTCGGCGGCACCCGGCAGGCCGATGGAGAACCCCAGCCCCCACGTGGCCGGATTGCCGAAGACCTGGTCGATGCCCTCGGCCGTGACGGTCGTGACCTCGCGCAGCCGCTCCGGCGAGATGAGGCGTGTACCGGGGACGTCGCCCAGGAGCGCGGCGTACATGCGCGCGATGGCGCGGGCCGAGGTCTTGCCGCCCGCCGGGATGTCGGCCTCCAGGACGTCCTCCCGGTTGCCGAGTGCGGCCGACGGGAACGTCGCCGGCGGCCCCGCCCTGAACATCGGCGAGTCCGCGGGCAGGCCCGCCATCATCTCCCCCGCCCCCTCCGGGTCCTCCAGCCGGGCCAGCCGGCCGTGCTCAGCGGCCGGCATGCCGAAGTAGAGCTCGTCGGCCACGCCCAGCGGCCCGGTCACCTCCTCGCGCAGTACCTGCGAGATGGGCTTACCGGTCGCCCGGCGGACGATCTCACCGAGGATGTAGCCGAAGGTGTAGGCGTGATAGCCGACCGCGGCGCCCGGCTCCCACCACGGCTCGGCGTCGGCGATGGCCGCGCACATCTTGTCCCAGTCGCACAGGTCCGCCACGGTGGTGTCCGCCGGCACGCCCGGCACGCCGGCCGCGTGGGTCAGCACGTGCCGGACGGTCGCCGCGCCCTTCCCGTGCGCGGCGAACTCCGGCCACAGCTCCGCCACACGCGTGTCGTACGAGAAGGCGCCGCGCTCGGCGAGCACGTGCACCACCGTCGCGGTCGCCGCCTTCCCGATCGAGTAGTTGTAGAACACGCTGCCTGATGTCACCGGCCGTCCGGTCGCCGGATCCGCGATCCCGGCGACCGCGTCCACCAGTTGCTCGCCGTGCAGGTAGACGGCGACCTGCACGCCACGCTCCGCCCCCGACTCGACCATCCGGTCGATGGCCCGCTGAACCCGCTGCTGGATGTCGCTCATCCCCGCTCCCTCCGCCTGCTGCTACCGCTGTCGCAGGTGTAGACAGGCTAGCCACCGCAAACTCATCGGAAGCGGCGCTGACGAGCTCGACGGCCCGCCTGGTGCCCCGAGCCGGGCACGCTAGGCGGACCGTCAAGCACGTCCCGAGACCTGGCACGCTGGGCGGCCGTCAAGCACGTCCCGCGGCCCGACGCGCTAGGCGGTCGACGACCGCCGCCTGAAGCCTGGCACGCTAGGCGGCCGTCGAGCGCCGCCTGATGCCTGGCACGCTAAGCGGTCGTCGAGCGTCGCCTGAAGCCGACCAGCCCGATGCCGCCGCCCACGAGGCCGACGATGATGCCGGCCACGCCCATGATCCGGGCAGTGCCGTCGGACACCGGCGACGAGGCGGCCTGCTTCATCATGGCGACGCTCTGGGCGGCCTGCGTGGCGGGCGGAGACGCCGCGGGCATGGCCATCCCGGCGTGCTCGTCGCCGCCGGAGGCCGCCACCAGCTTCAGCGTGGGCGTCGGATGCTCCGCCTCAGTGCCGTCGGCCTTGGGCTCATCCGCCCACTTGACGACCTCGCCACCGGAGTAGGTCTGCTCGGTGGGGAAGGCGATCTCGTCCACGTCCTTGGGCAGTGGCCCGACCGACACCTCGAACTCCTGGAACTGTCCCGGCTCGATCTTGCCGCCGGTCCAGGTGATCTTCAGGACGGATTCGGTGACCTTGTCCCCGTCGTCGGCGACGATGGGCTCGGGCAGCTTGCCCTCGGTCAGCTCGGCCTTCCAGCCGGGCACGGGCTTGACCGAGACGAACGGCAGAGGGTGGTCGGTGGGGAAGGTGACGACGAGCTTGGTGGTCGAGGCGTCGTCACGCTCATTGGGCACCCGGAAGGCGAGCTTGGTCCAGCCGCCCTTCTCCGCGGTGCCGGGGTTGATCGAGACATGTGCGAGTGCGGGCACGGCGAGGCCGACCGTGAGGGCCAGGGCTGCCGCGGCGATGGTACCGATTCGGCGGTAAAGCATGGGGTCTCCACTTCGTTTTCAGAAATGCCGGACATGACGCTCAAGCAGGCTGCTCGCGTCGTGGGGAGTCAGGCAGAACGAAATGGAGGTCCGCGCCGTACGACCGCGTACCGCAACATGTGCTCGCGCGGCCGGTCGGAAACGAGGTCCGCGGCCACGGGAGCGGCGAGCGGCCACATGGGGTCGTTGACGGGCGGGAGGATCCGTACGGCGCGCGCGGCGAGACGGCGCAGCAGCGACCAGAGCGCGGCCTCGCCACCGGCCAGCCACCACGCGGTCAGCAGCGTGGCGACGGCGTGGCACAGGAACATACCGGGCCAAGTGCTCTGCCCATGTACTCCGGCCAGATGCGGGGTCTCCCCCTGCGAGGCGAACAGCACGTGCAGGCCCACCTGCGCCGTGCCGAGCAGCCCGATGATCAGCGGCCGGGATCGCTCCCTGCCGGCCATCGCGGTGGCCGCGGCCAGTACGACGGCGCCCGCGCCCGCGACCATGGCCGGCCCGGGTGCGTTGCCACCCGCCAGCCAGTGCCCGATGGCGGACAGGGCCACGCAGACGACCGTGAACGAGGCCGACCGCGCGAGGCGCAACGGCATCCGGGCGCGCGTCACGCCCACCTGCCGCCACGAATCCTGAGTACTGGTCACGGTCAGGCCAGCTGCTCCTTGATCTCCGCGATCTCGGCGGTCTGCTCAGTGACGAGTCGTGCCGCCATCTCGATCGTGGGAGCGTGCTTCCCGCCACTCTGCGCGGCCGAGGCCATCATGACGCCGTGGTCGAGGTGCTGCGAGATCAGCGACAGCCAGAGCTTGTCGAACTCCTTGCCGGACTTCGGGCTCAACTGGGCGACCTGCTTGGCGACACCCTTGTCGTCCTCGGCCGGCACGGCCACCTGCCAGGACTTCAGCCACGACGACATCTTCTGGATGTCGGCCTTCTCACCGGCTTCCAGCTTCTCGCTCAGCTCGCGTACGTACGGCGTGGTGGTGCGTTTCGCGACCAGTTCGGCCAGCTGAATGGTCTGGCGATGGTGGGTGATCATGTCCTGGCTGAAGCGGACGTCTTCCTGGTCGTAGGCGGCCATGGCGGCGGGCGCTCCCGCCGCTGATGCGGCACAGCCGCCGGCCAGCGCTACGCACAGCAGCGCGCCGGCAATCGTGGTCCAACGCATGCTTCCCCTTGTTGGGGTGGGGATGGGTCACGTGGAGATACGTGGGACACCGGATAACAGTTCAACAACGGACCGGTCGGCGCGTCACTCACGAGATGGCCAAGAGTGACGCGCTCGCCGATGCTGCGGTACCAGGCATTCGTTGCGACCCCCCGGCTGGATGGGTGACGACTCCAAATCGGGACGGTCGGATCGCATAACGGTCCCGAACCGGGTGACCAGCCAGCGCCGATCAACGGATCGGGGTCGGCCGGAGTCGGACGACCGGCCGGAGTCGGACGACCGATCGGGGTCAGGAGTCATTCCCGGTCAGGTGGTGGGCAGGTTCACCAGGAACAGTGGCTTGGTGGTCGGCTGCGTGGAGCCGCCGGCCGGTTCGACGGTTACGCCGATCTTGGCTACTCCGGGTCCCGGGGCGGTGATCACCGGCAGCATGTGGCCTGCGGCGTCGGCGGTGAGCAGTCCGGCCGAGCTGATCTGTCCAGGGGCCAGTTGCCAGAGTTGGTACACGCTGCCTTCCGGCAGGTCGGCCAGCCCCGCCGCCAAGAAGACCATCTTGCCCCGCGAGCGTGACACGACCACCGTGCCGCGACCGCCCTGCCGGGCCGAGGCCGTGGCGGTGCGGGAGTCCGGCGCCGTCAGCACGGCGGCGACCTCACGATCCGTACGCCGTACCTGTTCCAGCTCGTCGCGGGCCCGCAAGGCGGTCGCACCGAGCACGGCGACCGCTGCCAGACAAGCGGCAACGCCCACGGCCGCCACCAGCGGCCGCCACCGTGACCGCCGCCGCGCCCGTCCCTCTGGCCGCCGCCGTAGCCCCCTCTGTGCCCGTCGCTCTGCCCACTCCTCTGACCGCCCCGCCGGCCGTCTCTCGGACCACTCATCCGACCGCCCCGCCGGCTGCCCACCTGACCACTCGTCCGACCGACCCACCGGCCGTTCCTCTGCCCACCCCTCTGGCCGCCGCTGGGGTTGCCACTGGGATTGGTCCCCGTGGGTGGGTTCGGCGACGGTCGGTGGGGCCTGCCGGACCTGGTCGATCTGGGCGAAGACTCGGTCCTTGAGGGCGGGCGGTGGCTCGATGGCCACGGCGGAACCCAGCCGGGCCGCCGTCTCGGCGAACCCCGCGATCTCCAGGGTGCAATCGGGGCACCCGGCCAGATGGTCCTCGAAGCGGTGCCGTTCGATCTCGTCGTCAATGGCGTCCAGCGCGTACGCGCCCACCAGCGTGTGCGGATCGGACCCGCCGGTCGTACCCCTCATCGCTCCACCCCCAGGCAGTCGCGCAGCCGGATCAGCCCGTCGCGCATCCTGGTCTTCACCGTCGCGAGCGGGACTTTGACCAGCTCAGCGACCTCACGATAGGAGTATCCGCCGTAATAGGCGATGGTGACAGACTCTCGCTGCAGCGCGGTCAGGCCCTGAAGGCAGCGGCGCAGGCGCTCGCGTTCCAGCCGGCCCTCGACGGACTCGACCACCTCGTCGAAGGGCCGGTACACCTCCATCCGGGCCGCCCGCTCTTCGCGGTCCATGCTCGCCTGAGACGAGCGGACCCGGTCGATGGCGCGGCGGTGCGCGATCGTCAGCACCCACGCCAGCCCCGAACCCCGCCCCGACTGGAAACGGGCCGCGTTGCGCCACACCTCCACGAGCACCTCCTGAGCGACCTCCTCGCTCTGGGCCCGATCCCGAAGCACCCGCAGCACCAACCCGAACACCCGCGGCGCCACCGCCTCGTACAGCCGCTCGAACGCCGCCCTGTCACCCCGCGCGGTGGCCTCCAGCAGCTCCTCGACCCCCGGTGGCTGCCCACCTCCGCGACCCGGCTGCGGTCCCGCCTCGAAACGACCCGGCTCACGTCCCGCTGCGAAGCGACCCGGCTCGTGTCCCGCCTCGAAGCGGTTCGGCTCGATGCGGTTCGGCTCGCGTCCCGCTGCGATGCGGCCCGGTTCGCGTCCCGCTTCCATGCACCCTCCAACGGTGGTCGACGCGGCGCCGACCATAGGTGCTTCGGATCAGAGAGCGCAATGGATGTCCGGAAACCGGTACGGCTTAGGCGCGATGTCACATATCGCGCTCATCCCACGCACCGTCCAGAAGCCGCTACGGCTTACGCGCGATGCCGCACACCGCGCTCACCACCTTGGACGGCTCATTCCACGCGTCGGTCGGCCGCCGCCACTCGGGAGTGGGGACGACGCCGGGCTCGACGAGGTCGAGGCCCTCGAAGAAGGTGCCGATCTGCGCGGGGCTGCGCAGGTGGTAGGAGTTGGCGGCGGCCTTGTTGTAGGCGCTGACGGCCGCCATCAAGGCCGGGTTGGTGTTGGTGCCGTCGCTGAGCACCAGGTAGCTGCCCGACGGTAACGCGGCCACCAGCCGGTCGACGATCGCCCACGGGTCGTCCTCGTCGGGCAGTTGCCCGGCGATGCTCAGCATCACCAGGGCGATCGGCCGGCTGAAGTCGAGGGTCTTGGCCGCGCCTTCGATGATCACGTCGGGGTCGCGCACGTCGGCGTCGATGTACGCGGTGACGCCCGGATGAGTGCTGGTCAGCAGGGCCCGGGCGTGGACCAGCACGATGGGGTCGTTGTCGACGTAGACCACCCGGGTCTCGGGCGCGGTGCGCTGGGCGACCTCGTGGATGTTGTTGGCCGTCGGCAAGCCGGTACCGATGTCCAGAAATTGCCGGACACCGGCCTCCTCCACCAGGTACGTCACCGCACGGATGAGGAATTCACGTTGCAGCCGGGCAACCTCGGCGAAGTCAGGAAATGTCCGGAGGAGCAGCTCGCCGGCCTCACGGTCGGGCGCGAAGTTGTCCTTGCCGCCCAGCAGGTAGTTCCACACGCGGGCTGAATGAGGGATGGTCGTGTCAATGCGTTCCCAGGCGGACTGGCCGGCGGGGCTGTCATCGCTCATGACACTCCATTCCAGAGGGTGACCGTGGCCCCCGGCCACACTCGTCCAAGGGCTACTTTAGTGGCCTATTTCGGGTACTTGATCTCACCCGGCGGCGACGGCCTCGATCTCCAGAAGCCATGCGCTGTCGAAGATCTCGGCGATGATCACCGTCAGTGCCGGCGCGTGCTCACCGAGCACCTCCCGGCGTATCGCGCCGTTGACATCGGCGTATCGGCGATCGGACAGGAACGTCGTCACCTTGACCAGGCTCGACACCTCCAGGCCCGCCTCGCGCACGGCGGCGAGGACGTTGGACCAGACGAGCCGGCACTGCGCTTCGAAGCCCTCGGGGACGGTGCCCTCTCGGGTCTGCGGGATCTGACCGCTGATGAACAGGAGCCTGGACGCCCCGTCGACCGCCAGCGCCTGCGTATAGCCGCCGAGGGCTTCGGGCGCGCTGTCGGCGTTGATGGGAATGAGTTTGATCACACCACATGCTCTCAGCCCCGGCGGGTCTGGAGGTGCGCGGTCGCGGTGGCCACGGCCACGGTCTTGCCGTCGGGCGCGATGAGCTCGCCGGCCAGGAAGCACACCTCCCTGCCGCGCCGCACCACCCGCCCCCGGCCGATGAGCCGCCCCGGCCGCGCCGGGCGGAGGTATTGGACGTGCAGGTCGAGGGTGACCGCGAACTGGTCCTCCGGCAGCGTCGCGACCAGCGCGGGACCGAGCGTGTCGTCGAGCATCGCGGCGAGGAAGCCGCCCTGGATCACACCGATGGGATTGACGAACCGCTCGCTCGCCTTGAAGGCCACCTCGATGGTGCCCTGGCCGGGATCCACCTCGATCAGCTCCCAGCCCAGGGTCTCGGCCGCGGCGGGCGGCGAGACCCGCCCGGCCAGCATGTCCCAGAACGGCCCACGTCTCCGCGGTTCGGTGTCCATGAGCCCGTATTCAACAGGCCCGTACCGACAATTCCGCGGGCGGCAGCTCGGAGGTGACCCGCGCGCACCACGGTAAACACAACGCGGGGAAACGGCCCTTTTCCCCGCCGATCGGGGAGTTGACGAAGTTTGCCGGATTTAGCGACGCAGGGGGCTAGCCCTTGGGGCGGAGTTTGTTGAGGTTTTGGGTGATTAGCGGCTCCCGAGTGGCGAGCGCGCGTGCCACGTCCCGCAGTTGCCTGGCCCGATGCACCTGGGCCCGCCAGTCCGTGCCGGTGGCCCGATGAGCCATCTCCACCTCGACCTCCTCCACCCGGTAGCCCTTGCGCAGCAGGTCGATCGTCAGCGCCGTCTCCACGCCGAACCCGTGCGCCAGCGGCCGGGCGGCCTCGAAGGCGTCTCTGGTGATGCAACGCTGACCGTTGAGCGGCTGAGCGGCCTCGAAGCCGGTGGCCCTGCGGATGCCGTCCCTGGACAGGCGGACGACCAGGCCGTGGCCGCCCAGCCTGACGCGGGTGACGAAGGCCGCGATGGTCATGTCGGCCGTGCCGGAGCGCACCGGTTCGATGAGCGGAGCCGCGGCCCGCGCGGTCTCGCCCAGATCGGCGTCCAGGAAGAGTAAGTAGTGAGGCGTCTCACCGTCGAGCAGGCGCACGGCTTCGGCGCCGGACTCCATGGCCGCCGCCTTGCCGCGGTTGCGGCTGTGGCGTACCACCCTGGCCCCCGCGGCCCGCGCCACCCGGCCCGTCTGGTCGGCCGAACCGTCGTCGACGACCACGACCAGGTCGACGCCCGGCAGGGCGAGCGCCGCGCTGACCGTGGCACCGATGCGGTCGGCCTCGTCCTTGGCCGGGATGATGACCGCCGTGTCCGTCATGACCCCTCGGAGATGAGGAACTCCTGCGGCACCTCGTCGTGCACGGTGAAGACCGAATCGAGGCCGGTGACCTGCAGAATCTTCCGCACGGCCGGCCGGGGGGCGGCGACGTCGAGCGCCCCGCCCTGCTCCTTGACGCGTTTGAGCGCGGACAGCAGCACGTTCATCCCCGTGGAGTCACAGAAATCCACGCCGGACATGTCGATGACCACGCGGCTGGGCCCGTCCTGCAACAGCCGAGCGAACTCCGCCTGCAGGTGGGGTGCCGTATAGAGGTCGATTTCACCGGTGATGGCGACTAGCGCATGGCCGGCATGTGATCGAGTCGAGACCTTGAGCTCCACATGGGCAGGCTAGCGGCGCGGAGCCTTCCGGTCACGTTGTCACGCCGATAGGGCAAGCACAGGTTTTTGTCCTCCGTTTGGGCTCCATGAAAACAGAGAGTACGCGAAGCTTGACTGTGTGACACCGGCATGGCCGGAGAGGGGGGCGGCCCGGCACCTCGCTTCTGGTCACTACTTCACTGAGAAGGAGGGGCCGGGCGACCACGGGCCCGAGCATTCATGAGAACAGACAGATCCGAAGATCCGCACCGACAGCGACTCCGCGAACGACTGGAAGCCATCCTCATTCGCACCGAGAAGGCCACCTCGTGGCATGACAGAGTGGGACGCCTGCGTAGCCTGGTCAATCACGAGGGCTTCGTCCCCGTACACACGAAACTCGCCGGCGAGGACCTCGACTTCCTCGCCGACGCCCGCGACGACCTGCTCAGATTCTCCGAGCTCGGGCTGCGGCTGTTCGACCTCCACCAGCCGCGCGACGCGGGAGGCATCACCAGCGACTCCGCCAACCCCATCCTGCGGTGCCGGAGTTGCATGTGGCGCTGGCCGTGTCCGACGTTCCGCGCGATGTCGGAGTCGTTCGGCGGCGGCCACGACAGCACCCTTCCGGAGTCCGGTTGAAGTCCCGACCTGACGGGCGCGCTATCCCGTGACCAGCGGCAGCCGGATCTCGAAGCGGCAGCCCGGCCCGTCGTTGACCACGCCGATCACCCCGTCGTGCGCCTCCACGATGCCCTGAGCGATCGCCAGGCCCAGCCCGGCCCCGCCGTCTTTGGTCGGGGTCCGGGCCGCTTCGCCCCTGAAGGCCACCTCGAACACCCGGTGCAGGTCCTCGTCGGGGATGCCCCCGCAGCAGTCGCTGACCGACAGGCACGCCATGCCCGAGTCGACGGCCGCCCGCAACACCACCGTGCGGTCCGACGGCGTGTGCCTGATCGCGTTGACGACCAGGTTTCCCAGCGCCCGGCTCAGGGCGTTCGCGTCCGCCTGCACGGGCACCGCCTCGGCGGCCTCAGCGGTCAGCCGCACGCCCTTGGCGCGGGCCAGCGGCTCGGCCCCCGCGAGCGTGTCGGCGACCAGGTCGGCGAGCCCGATCCGGACAGGAGAGAGCCGCAGCGCCCCGGCGTGGATCCGGGACAGCTCGAACAGGTCGTCGACCATCGCCGACAGCCGCTCCACCTGCAGCTTGATCTGGTGGTGATAGCGCGCGACGGTCACGGGGTCGGACACCACCCCGTCTTCGAGCGCCTCGGCCATCGCCCGCATCCCGGCGAGCGGGGTACGCAGGTCGTGGCTCACCCAGGCGACGAGCTCGCGCCGCGCCCCCTCCAGGGCACGCTCCCGCTCGTACGCCTCCTCCAGCGTGTTCGCGATCGTCTGCAGCTCCGACGGCAGCCCCTTGGGCGCGATGAACGGCAGGTCGCGTACGGCCGCCACCAGCCGCCTGCTCTCGCCCACCACCCGCCGGGCCAGCACGAACGCCACTCCCAGGCCGACCAGCCCGCCGACGGCCACCACGCTGAGCACGATGTCCTTGACCGAGCCCTCGATGATCATCTTGAGCGTGATCGCCACCACGCCGGCCAGCGTCGCCGCGATCGAGACCACCATGACGACGCCCAGCATGACCCCGATCGAGCGGGTACGCAGCCACCACATCACGGACACGCCCAGGATGCCCACCAGCAGCCCCAGCCCCGCGGTGACCGCCACGATCATGCCCAGGTCGCTCACCATCGCGGGGTGGGGGCTCATGGCTGGCCTTCGAGCGGTTCGTACCGGTATCCCACACCCCAGACCGTGACGATCCTCCGCGGCGCGGTCGGGTCCGGCTCGATCTTCTCCCGCAGCCGCCTGACGTGCACGGTCACCGTGGACGAGTCGCCGAACGACCATCCCCACACCTGGTCGAGCAGCGCCGACCGGCTGAACGCCTGCCGCGGGTTGCGCATCAGGTAGGCCAGCAGGTCGAACTCGCGGGCGGTGAGCATCACCTCGGCGCCGCGCAGCCCGACCTCGTGGGCCCCGACGTCGACCACCAGGTCGCCGTCACGCAGCACGCCCGTGCCGCCCGTGACCGAGGCGCCGCGGGCGCGGCGCAGCACCGACTGGACGCGCAGCGCCAGCTCGCGCGGGCTGAAGGGCTTGGTCACGTAGTCGTCGGCGCCGGTCTCGAGGCCGACCACGCGGTCGATCTCCTCGCCGAGCGCGGTCAGCATGATCACCGGGACCGGCCAGCGCTCCCTGAGCTTCTTGCACACCTGCAGCCCGTCCATCTTGGGCAGCATCAGGTCGAGCACCATCAGATCGGGCGGCCTGGCGAGCGCCCGGCGCAGCGCCTCCGCGCCGTCACCCACGCATTCGACCTCATGCCCGTCGCGCTCCAGGTAACGCGCCACCACTTCGGCCACGGTCGGATCGTCGTCGACCACCAGGATGCGCGTATTCACTCTTTCACCGTACGGCGGGGCACCCCGAATCGACACTTACGTCATTGGTTCGTAAGCCTCGCGGATCATGCCCGCAGGACGTACGGTGGGCGCATGAGTCGAGTCGTCATGCTCGTACTGGGCGCCCTTCTGGGGCTCTTCGTACTTTTCAACTTCGTGCTGCCCATGATCATGGGGCTGCTCAAGGTCGCGCTCATCATCGGAGTCGTCGCCCTTCTGGTGTTCATCGCCGTCACGCTCGTCGGGAAGTCGTCCTCGTCACGGTGACGCTCTTCCTGCTCGATCCTTGGCTCATCGGCGTGACCATGGTGGCGATCCTGCTGCTCGCCACCTGGGCCGCCCGGCTGCTGCCCGCCATCGGCGGCGACGCGCCCGGCTTCCCGCTGAGCTATGCCCGGCGCACGGCCTTCCAGCGCCTGCGCCACCCCGCCGCCGCCGGTCGGCCGCGGCCTCGAGCTCCGTCATCGCGCCCCGCTTCCGGCTAAGCGGGGCTCTCTCTTCAGTGAGCCCTGATCCATCTTTCTTGATTGAAGGGCTCATGTTCGACTCTCTCGTCTCGTTCCTGCTGACCGTCTCCGGCGACAACGCCGCGGTCGCCATCATGCTGTTCACCGTGGCCGTACGCCTCCTGCTGCTGCCGCTCGGCATCCGCCAGGCCCGCGCCACGCAGATCCAGAAGCGGCTGGCGCCCAAGCTGCGCGAGGTGCAGAAGCGGTGGTCGCGCAATCCCGAGCGGCTGGCCAAGGAGACCTCCAAGCTGTACGCGAAGGAAGGCACCTCGCCTCTGGCCTCGATCCTGCCGGGATTGGGGCAGCTCCCGTTCATGTGGGTGATGTATCGGGTCGCCACGCACCCGACCGCCTTCCTCGGCCACAACCTGCTGGGCGCTCCGCTGGGTCAGCATGTCGCCGGAATTGTCACCAATTACGGTCTGGTCAGTGTGCCATTTATGGTCTTCGCCGTGGTCATCGCGCTGATCGCGGTCGTGGCATGGTTTTCGGCCCGGAAGGTGAGCGCCACACTGCCGGAGGAGCAGCCCGCCTTGATGCGCAGGCTCATGCCGCTGATGCCGTTCGGCTCGGTGCTGGCCGCCGCGGTGCTGCCGCTGGCGGCGGGACTCTACCTGCTGATCTCCACGGCGTGGGTCGCCGGCGAGCGGGCGATCCTGGCCGCCCGGCCGCTCTGAGCGCCCGGCTACCCGGCCTCTCTGAGTGCGTGGACCTGCCCGTTCATCGTTCCGTTGGGGGCGAGCAAGATCGCCCACACCGTCGTGATGTCACCGTCGTGGCGGACTCCCCAGCTCTCCGCGACGTACTCGACGATGCCGAGCCCCCTGCCCCCGAGCGACGACATGGTCGGCCGGCCGGCGCGGGGCTCGGTCGAGGCACCCCCATCGCTCACCGCCACCTCGATGTGCTCGTCGCTCTTCAGCCAGGCCACCCTGACCATGCCCGACGGCAGCGGATGCGCATGCCGTAGCGCGTTGCTCAGCAGCTCGCTCACCACGAGGACGGCATCGTCGATCGCGGTGGAGAAGACACCGCAATCCCGCAGGTCAGTGGATAGACGCTGGCGGGCGACGGCGACGCTGGACGGCGCGTACGGCAGTAGCACCACGCTTGACACACCCACCTCCCCGCTCCCAGTGCCCCCCACGGGAACACTTCCCCGGTACGACCGAAATGCCCCGTTACTCGATCCCAGAAACCGCATCTCGATCACAGCTTGTACACATTGGACGATAGATCAGCTCAACTGTGACCACGTCGTTACCGCATCGGTGTGTCGGATCGGATAAGAGAAGCGTTGCCCAACACGAGGCGCATTCGGGTGCCTCCGCCGGGTCGCGGATGAGCGCTGACATCGCCGCCCTGGGCCCTGGCGAGGCTGCGGACGATGTAGAGCCCAAGGCCGACTCCACCGAACCTGCGCCGGTCACCACTGTCGACCTGGACGAACCGTTCGAAGACCCGTTCGCGGTCCGGCGCGGCGATGCCGACTCCCTCGTCGTCCACGACCACGACCACGGCGTCCTCCTCGGGCCAGGCGCCGACGCTGATCAGGCCGCCCCTCGGCGAATACTTGAAGGCGTTCTCCAGCAACTGGCCGAGGATGATGTCGGTGGCGAGGGCGTCGCCCCTGACGTGCGGCAGGGCGTCGGAGATGGCCACCTCGACCCGGTGCCTGTCGGACAGCACGGGCAGCCCGAGCGTGGCCGCGTGGATCCGCTCGGCCAGATCGAACGCCTCGATGCGTACCGGCGGCTCGTCGGCGCCCGCCCTGGCACCGAGCAGCAGGTGGTCCATGAGCTGCCCGAGCGACCTGGCCCGCTCGGCGATCGTGTGGACGGCGGCGCGGCGCTCGGCGTCGCTCAGCTTGTCCCAGCGCGAGTCGAGCGTGCTGGCGAACCCGCGGACGATCGTGATGGGCGTGCGCAGCTCGTGGCTGGTCGTGGCCAGGAACAGGTCCTTGGCCTCCTCCAGCTCCTTGGCCGTGGTCACGTCGCGGAAGTCGATGACCACCTCTCCCGTCTCCTCGATCTCGGCGCTGACCACGTCCAGCCAGCGCCCGGTCTCCAACTGGTAGGTGAGCTTCTCCCCCGGGCTGGGCAGCGGGAACGGCAGCGGCCCGCCGATGACGGCCTCGACCGGCATCGCGGTGAGCTCGGCCGCGGCCGGGTTCCACTGGCTGACCCGCCCTGCCCGGTCGAGCACGGCGATGCCGTCGGCGCTGGCGTCGAACACCGCCCGCTCGTGCGCCCGCTGGCGTACCGCCTCCTGGTAGGCCACCGCGTTGCCGACCGCGATGCCGGCGTGCCCGGCGAGCAGCTCCAGGAGTTCGAGCTCCAGGTGGCCGGGCTTGCGCTTGGCGAACAGCGCGTACAGCGCGCCATAGGGACGCCCGCCGACCGCGGCCAGCCCGAGCGCGATCGTGTGCAGCCCGTCGAGCTCGGCCCAGACCAGGTCGCCGAGGCCCTGCGACTCCAGCATCACCGTCTTGCCGGTGCGTAAGAGCTTGCCGACCAGGCTGGTGCGCAGCTCGGCCGTCACGCCCTTGAGCGAGTCGGGCAGCTGGTGAACGCTCACCAGCCGCAGCCGCTCGTCCTCGATGAGCACGAAGCCGCCCGCGTCGGCGCCGGTCAGCTCGGTCAGGCTGGCCGCGATGCGGTCGAGGACCGCGGGCAGCTCCAGCTCGGCGTTGATGTCACCGACCACGTCGGTGAGCCGGCGCACCAGCCTGGCCCGCCGCGCCATGCGGGTCCTGGCGGCCTCGTCGGCCTCGGTCAGATGGTGCACGAAGACGTAGCCCGCCACGGCGCTGCCCGTGAGCAACGCGCTCGTGTCGACCCGTAGATCCAGCACGGTGCCGTCCCTGCGCAACCGCTTGGTGCGCAGCGACACCTGGCCACCCGTGCGCACGCGTTCGAGCACCGCGTTGTGCTCCGCTGTCAGCTCCCCCGGCACGATCGGCGCCCTGCGGCCCAGCATCTCCTCGGCCGACCAGCCGAAGAGCCGCTCCGCCGCGCGGTTCCAGACGAGTACGGTCTGATCCCGGTCGAGCGCGATCACGGCGTTGGGCGAGCTGGCGAGCACCGCGCGTGCGATCTCATCGTCACTGCCTGCTCTGTCGTCACCCACACCTCCATAGTGCCTGTGGCGTGCGGCGTTCGTCGGGCGATCCGTCCGATACGCTGCGGGCACGGCCTTTCCAGGCGGGGGAAGAAGGTGACGGGTATGTCGAGTGGCGATCTCGATGCCCTGCTGCGGGTGACCTCCGCCACCTACCGCGGCGAGGTGCCGCCCGATGTGGCGTTCGGCACCTATGACGGCGCGGTCGGCCGGCTGGTGCTGGCGGTGAGCGGCAAGGGCGTCGTGGCGTGCAGCTTCGAGGCTGAGGACACCGTCTTCGAGCTGGTCGTCAGGCATGTCGGCGCGTTCATCGGGCCCGACCCCGGGCGACTCGACCCGGTGCGCAGGGAGCTCGACGCCTACTTCTCCGGCCGCCTGCGGGCCTTCGCCACGCCGGTCGACCTGTCCATCGCCACGTCGTTCGCGCGTACGGTGCTGCAGAAGACGATGGCCGTGCCCTACGGCAACACGGCGACCCTGGACGAGATCGGCGAGAGCATCGGCCGGCCACGCGCGCTCCGCGCGGTCGGCAACGCGCTCAACGCCAATCCCGTCTGCGTGATCGTGCCCTGCCACCGGATCGTGCCGGCCGACGGCGAGCTCGGCGACTACGCGGGCGGCCAGGCGGCCAAACGCCACCTCCTCAACGTCGAGCAGCGCTCGCGCGCCTGACGCCCGTACGCGAAGCCTGACGCCCGTGTACAAAGCCTGACGCCCGCGCTCAGCGGCGGGTGCTCGCCGCGCGCCTGGCCGCCGCGCCGATCGCCAGCGTCACCAGCGCCGCCACGAGGGCCGCGCCCAGCGCGCCGTTCATCCACGGCTGCCGGGTGAACCCGATGGCCTCGCGCACCACCGCCCAGAGGTGGTCCCATGGCGCGACCGTGGGCGTGGAGGTGGTCAGCCAGTACGCCACGAAGCCGAGCGCCCAGGGCACCAGCATGGACCAGCGGGCGGGCGCGTCCTCCTCGGTGTTCCACCGCGCGTACCCGCCGAGCAGGAAGTAGTCGACCGCCAGCACCGCGAACATCGGCACGAACACCGCCCCGATCACCCCCAGGAACGCCCCGTACGAGTTCACGTCGACCACGAGCGCGATGCCGGTGGTAAGCACGCCGATGGCGATCGAGAAGACCCGCCGGTCGACGCGCGGCATGAGGTTCTGCAGCGACATGGTCGTGGAGTAGACGTTCGCGAACGACTGGTCGGCCTCCCGCAGCACCAGGATCGCGAAGAACAGCGCCCCCAGCGGCGCCGCGACGAACGGCCCGAACACGGCCGTACCGTCGGCCGTCACCGCGGCGGACCCGGCGATAGCCACCGCGTACACGCCCAGCCCCAGGCAGGCGACCTGCGCCAGCGTGTAGCCCCCGACCACACCGGTGAAGGCCGCCCGGCTCGACCTGGAGTGCCGGGCGAAGTCGGCCGCGATCGGCACCCACGAGACCGACAGCGCGATGACATAGTCGACCGCGGGCGCGAACGCCGTCCACGACCCGCCGCTCTGCGGCGGAGCCTTCGACAGGAACTCCACCGCGAACCAGACGAGCGAGATGATCACCCCGATGGTGACGTACCGCCGCAGCAGCCGGATCGACCCGAGCGGCCAGATGGTCAGCGACGTGGTCAGCACCCCCGCCACCACCACCCACACCTGGTACGGCACGGCGTCGCCGAAGATGGCCATGGCGCCCTTGGAGATCACCCACAGCTCGAAGGCGCCCCACCCGATCATCTGGACGATGTTGAGCACGGTCGGGATGTACGACAGCCGCGCCCCGAACAACCCGCGCAGCAGCACCATCGCCGGCCGCCCGGTCTGCGTGCCCGGAATGGCCGACAGCCCCACCATGGCCGTGCCGACCAGACTGCCGACCAGCGCGGCCGCCAGGGCGGCGGCCAGGGTGAGCGGGGCCCCGCCGAGCGGGTCGAGCAGGAACAGCGCTCCGCTGAACCCCAGCAGGCTCACGGCCAGGTTCGCCCACAGGGCACCCTGGTCGAGCAGCCCGAGCGTCTTGGGGGGAGTTCCCTCGAGGGTCAGCGGAACTTCGTCAACGACATGTGTCATCGCTCACTCCCTACGCCGGCATTACCCGGACAGGTTCAAGCGGTCGGCAGCGGCTCGCTACCCTCTCAGCCCGGCGCCCCGAGCTCCCGCGTCAGTTGTGCAGTTTGCGCCCTCATCTTGCCTTATGCAGGAGGCAACTGACCACAGGGGGTCTCACACCCTCCGTCGGTGATCGTCCGAAAAGCCATATAAGGGCGGTTCATCCCAGTAAGATCGCCGCCATGATCGCCGTCTGCCCCAGCAGTCACCACGAGGCCGTCGGTCACGCCTGGGACATCAAGAAGTACTGACCGGTCGTCCGTCAGGCGACGAACGGCGGGTGCCCCGTCTCACTGACCATCGGACGGCTCGCACCCGCCCAAGACTGCATGCCGCCGTCGACGTTGACGGCCTCGCGCCCGAGCTGGTTGAGCCAGGCCGTGACCTGGAACGACCGGCCGCCGACCCGGCAGACCACGTAGACGGTCCGGTCGCCCGGCACCTCCTCGACCCGCCCCTGGATCTGCGTCATCGGGATGTGCACTGCCTCGGGCGCGTGCCCCGCCACCCATTCGTCCTGCTCCCGCACGTCGAGCAGGTAGCCGTCGGCGGGAACGTCGCTGGCCGGGATCTCTGGAACCGTCATGCCTCCATCATCTCGCGTCGCTCGTCGTAGGCGGCACGCGCCTCGGCGATCTCCCGCTGGTGCTCCTCGGTCCAGGTGACCAGGCTCTTGATCGTCTGGTGCAGGGTCCGGCCGAGGGGCGTGAGCGCGTAGTCGACCCGCGGGGGCACCACGGGATAGACCGTACGGCTGACCAGGCCGTCGCGCTCCAGGTGGCGCAGGGTCACGCTGAGCATCCGCTGACTGACGCCGTCGATCTCGCGGCGCAACTGGGTGAAGCGCAGGCTCTTGCAGTCGAGCAGGGCGATGACCAGCAGCGACCACTTGTCGGCGACGCGGTCGAGTATCTGCCGGACCTCGCAGTCCTCCCTGGTGTCCCACTGCCGCACGTCGTAGTCGTCGTCGTCCACGGTGCCCTCGCAGTAACCGGGTGACTTTGAAGTGCCGTCTTCCATGGGATCTCATGCTGCCGGATCATTTGCACGGTTACAAGAGATAACCGAGATGCCGATAAGTAACCGGGGGTTGATCATGTCCAAACGCGCTTGGGGCATGTTGATCGTGCTGTGCGGGGCCGTCTTCATCGAGGGCACCGACGTGGCGATGCTGAACGTGGCCCTGCCGTCGATCAGGGCGGATCTGGGGCTGTCCACGGGCATGCTGAGCGGGGTGGTGAGCGCCTACGTCCTGGGCTGTGGCGGCTTCATCCTGCTCGGCGGCCGGGCGGCCGACCTGCTGGGCAGGCGCAGGATGTTTCTGCTCTGGCTCGGTGTGTTCGTGGTGTGCTCCGGGCTGGGCGGGTTCGCGACCGAGGGGTGGGTGCTGCTGGTCGCCAGGTTTCTCACCGGTGTCGCGGCCGCGTTCATGATGCCCGCCGGGCTGTCGCTGATCACCACGAGCTTCCCCGAGGGCAGGCAGCGCAACCGCGCGCTGCTCGTGTACGCGGGAACGGCCGCGGCCGGGTTCGCGCTCGGGCTGGTGATCGGCGGCCTGCTGAGCTCGATCGGCTGGCGCTGGGTCTTCTTCGCGCCGGTCATCCTGTCGCTGACGATCCTGATCATCGCCGTCCCGGTGCTGAAGGAGCAGCGCACGCCCCGGCCCGCCGGCGGCGTCGATCTGGCGGGGGCGGCGACCATCACCGGCGCGATGACGCTGCTGGTCTACGGCCTCGTACGGCTGGAGCACCCCGCCGAGGGCCCCGGCTGGACCATCGGCGCGTTCGCGGGAGGCGTGGCGCTGCTGGCGGCGTTCGTGGCGATCGAACGGCGGGCGGCCACACCCCTCGTCCGCCTCGGCGTCCTGCGCTCCGCGCCGCTGGTGCGCGCCAACCTGACGGCGCTGCTGCTCACCGCGTCGTTCTTCGGCTTCCAGTTCCTCATCACGCTGTACCTACAGGAGCTGCGCGGCTGGTCCACCGTCCAGACCGGCCTGGCCCTGCTCGCCGCCGCCGCCGACGTGGTGCTCGCGCCCACGCTGACCCCCTGGCTGGTGCAGAGGTACGGCAACGCCCGGGTGATCTTCGGCGGCCTGCTGTCCGGGCTGGCGGCCTACGGCCTGTTCATCGGGGTCGGGATGGACTGGTCGTACGCGGCCATGCTGCCGTCGATGCTGCTGATCGGGCTGATGTTCGCCTTCGTGTACGGCCCGCTCACGATCGTCGCGACGGATGGCATCGCGGAGGACGAGCAGGGGCTGGCCGGCGGGTTGCTGAACACGGCCTTCCAGTTCGGCGCGGCACTCGGGCTGTCGATGGTCACGGCCGTCAGCGTGGCGGCGCTCGGCGACGCGACCTCCGCCGAGGCCGGGCTGGCGGCCATCAGGACGGCGCTGCTGGTGCCGGTGGCCGCCACGGCGGTCGCCGCGCTCGTCATCGCCACCGGCCTCCGCCGCCGCCCGGCCGCCCCCACCGACCAGCCCGGAGCGGCCGAGGAGTCCGTCGCCGTCAGGGCGTGAAGCGTTACTTCAGCAGGCGGGACAGGCGGCGGTCGGCGAGCGGCTTGCCGCCTGTCTGGCAGGTGGGGCAGTACTGGAGCGAGGAGTCCGCGAAGGACACCTCGCGGATCGTGTCACCGCAGACGTCGCAGGCCTGGCCAGCGCGGTTGTGCACACGGAGGCCGGACTTCTTCTCCGCCTTGAGGTCCTTGGCGGCCAGGCCGTGCGCCCGCTCGACCGCCTCGCGCAGCGTGGTGACGATGGCCTCGTGCAGGTCGGCGATCTGGGCGTCGGTGAGGGTGGCGGCGATCTTGAACGGGGACATCTTGGCCGCGTGCAGCACCTCGTCGGAATAGGCGTTGCCGATCCCCGCGATGACCTTCTGGTCGCGCAGCAGGCCCTTCACCTGGGTACGGCTGCCGCCCAGGATGGCCTTGAGCGCGGCCACGGTGAAGGCGTCGTCGAGGGGGTCGGGGCCGAGGGCGGCGACACCCGGCACGTCATCCGGATTTTTCGTGACATAGACGGCGAGGCGCTTCTGCGTTCCCGCCTCGGTCAGCTCGAACCCGGGCGCCAGCCCCTCGTCATCGGGCGCCAGCCGCACGCGTGCCGCGAGCGGGCCCTTGCCCGGACGGACCGGCTTCGCGCCCGAGAGGTCCTCGCGCCAGCGCAGCCACCCCGCGCGGGCCAGGTGGATGACCAGGTGCAGCCCGTCGCAGTCGAGGTCGAGGAACTTGCCGTGCCGCGCCACGCCGGTGATGGTCAGCCCGCCGAGCGCGGTGACCGGCGGGTCGAACGTCTTGAGCGCCGAGAAGGCGACCACGTCGACACCCAGGACGGTACGGCCAACCGCCCGCTCGCGCAGGAAACCGGCGAGCGATTCCACTTCGGGGAGTTCCGGCATGCCACCAGGGTACGTGCCATGGTCGTCCACAGCCTGTGGACAACTACGGCACGTCCCAGAACGCCAGCTCGTGCGCCATGCCCTCGGCGAACAGCGCCTCGGCGCGCGCGGGCTCGGGCCCGGCCTCGTCGATCATCTGGCCGATCCGCACGGTCAGCGCGGCGAAGCCGGGATCGGCGTACGTCTCCACCCACCTGCGGTAACGCGGCTCGGTGGGCAAATTCTTCACCAACATCTGGCCAAGCTCTGAATATCCCCACATACATGGATAAAGCGCCGCCAGCCCTTCGCCGTAATCGGCGGCCGACTCCAGCAGGAACGCCGTGTAGGCCGCGCACGCCGGTCCCTTCCGCGCGTTCTCGAGGTCCGCCCCGAACGGGGCCGACAGCTCCCGGTGCAGGCCCAGCTCGTCATGGAAGGTCGTGTGCGCCAGGTCCACGAGGTCGCCCAGATGCGCGGCCGGCGCCTGCCAGGCCAGCCGCGCGAACACCCGCACATAGTCCAGCAGGAACAGGTAGTCCTGCTCCAGCCACGACCGGAACACCGGCTCCGCCAGATCGCCACGCCCGATGCCCACCACGGTGGGATGCGCGAGCTGCGCGTCGAGGAGGGGGCGCCCCACCGCGTGCAGCTTCTCCGAGATACCCATGAACGGCACGTTAGTGTCAAAGGATGAGTGTCACGATCGCGGAGGAACTGCTCTTGCTCGCCTACAGCGAGGAAGAGGGCAAGCAACTCATCGGCGCCACCCAGCTCGATCCGGCGCTCGGCGGCGCGATCCTGGCGGAGCTGGCGGTGAACGAGCGGGTGGCCCTGACCGACAAGAAGGTGTCGGTCGAGAACGCCGCCCCGCTGGGCGACGACGAGCTCGACGCGGCGCTGAGTCGCATCGCGGAGGAGAGCAAGGAGCGCAAACCCGACTGGTGGGTTCAGAAGCTCCACTCCACCAAGCTGCGCAGGCGCCTGCTGACCCGGCTCGCCGAGGCGGGCGTGCTGACCGAGGAGCGCGGCCGGGTGCTCGGCATCTTCCCCACCACCCGCTGGCCGGAGGCCGACGGCAGCGTCGAGGCGGAGGTCAGGCAGCGCGTGGGCGACGTGCTGGCCGGCGCGGAGCCCGACGCGCGCACCGCGGTGCTCATCGCCGTCATGTACGCGGCCAAGCTCGACCGCAAGGCGTTCCCCGGGGCGAGCAAGGAACGCGTCAAGGAGATCGCCGAAGGAGAGTGGGCGGGCGACGCGGTGGCCAAGACGATCGCCGCGATCAACTCGGTCCTCGTCATCGCCGCCTCGACCGCCGCCATCGGCGCCATCGCCTCAGGTAACTGAAAGGTCCGGTACGGCAGGCCGTACCGGACCCTCCGGAGACGCGGGGTCAGCCGGCGTCGATGATCTCCTTCGGCACCGGCTTGTCCTCCTTGAGCGCGTTGAACAGGGCCAGGGCCCTCTCCTTGTCCCACTTGACCGCGCTGCCGCCGCCCGCGATCTCGTTGCCGCCGAACGGCACGACCGTGGTCACCGGGCTGTCGCCCATGGCCAGGCCCAGAGAGAGCATGTCGAACGCCCCCGTGCTCGAGTCGACGGCCACCGCGTCGGTGGCGCTCATGGCCAGCGGGATCGAGGTGAACGGGTTGATCAGCACGCCGGGGCTGGCCGCCTTCTTCACGACCGCGCCGAGGAACTGGCGCTGGCGCTTGGTCCGCTCGAAGTCGGGCAGCGCGCCGCCCTTGCGGGTACGGACGTAGCCGAGCGCCTGGCCGCCGGTCAGCGTCTGGAGCCCCTTCTTGAGCTTCAGTCCGGCCTTGGGGTCGTCGACCGCGGCGCGGACGTTGATCTCGACGCCGCCGACCGCGTCGACGATGTCCACGAACCCTGCGAAGCCGATCTCCATGTAGTGGTCGACGCGTATCCCGGTGACGGTCTCGACCGTCTGGGCCAGCAGCTTGGGGCCGCCGAAGGCGTACGCGGCGTTGAGCTTGTTGCGGCCCTTGCCGGGGATGGTGACCGCCGAGTCACGCGGCAGGCTGACCAGGGTCGGCTTGTCGCTGCCTGCGGGAATGTGCAGGAGCATCATCGAGTCGGTGCGCTGACCGGCCGCGCGGCCGGTGGCGAGCTTCTTACGGTCGGCCGCCGACAGGCCCTTGCGGCTGTCGGAGCCGACGAGCAGCCAGTTGGTGCCCGGGGTGTCGGCGGGACGGCCCGCGTAGTCGTCGAGCACGCCGGGGATCCCGGTCAGCCGCGAGTCGATCCAGAAGAACAGGCCCACGCCCACCACGAGCAGCAGCGCCACCACGGCGGCGACGATCGTCAGTATGGTCCGGCCCTTGATCCGCCTGCGCGGCGGCTTGGGACCCGACGGACCCGACGGGCCGGACGGGGATGACTCCGACTTGGGCGTGAACGGCTTGATCGGGCTGCCGCCAGAGCGCTGCCGGCCGTACACGCGCGAGCTCCCGGCCCGAGGCGCGTCGGAGACCGGCTCGGCGGGCAGCGGGTTCGCCGGCGGCGCCTGCTGAGCCGTCGGCGGAACCTGCTGCGCCGACGGGATCCGATGCGCGGGAGCACCGCCTGAGCGCGCGCCGTCGGCGTTCCTGCCGGGCAGCGGGCGGCCATCGCCCGGCGAGCGCATGGCTCGCGTCCGGTCTTCCTCAGACACTTGGCCTCTTTCCCCTTCGGTTGTCATAGACGCTACGTCCAACCCCCCACCAGTGAAGACGTCTCACCAAGGTTTTCCCACGGAAAAGTACGCAGAACTAGCGGAGCGTCACTTCGGAAACATTGCTGCCAACCCCATCGTTACGGTTTATGGACTTCCGCCATCGAAGGGATGATCGTGTCCGCCCCGGACCCATGGAATATTCGCCCGTGCACACGCACGGGATCCCCTGAGTACTCTCTTTTCCAGAGCTCACCACGGTGAGCGCGTATCTCGGGCTGTTGGCCCTCTTCCTGCTCACCGCCGCGACCGGCTACTTCGTCGCGCAAGAGTTCGCCTTCGTGGCCGCCGACCGGGGTCTCCTGCGTGAGCAGGCCGCCGCCGGCGATCCGGCCGCGGAGAAGGCCCTCCAAGTGACCTCCCGCCTCTCCTTCATGCTCTCCGGCGCGCAACTGGGCATCACCGTCACCGCGCTGCTGGTCGGCTTCCTGGCCGAGCCCGCCATCGCGACGATCGTCGGCCCATGGCTGACCGACACCGGTCTACCCGAAGGGGTCGTCACCGGCCTGTCCGTGGCCATCGGGGTGTTCGTCGCGACCGTCGTGCAGATGGTCCTCGGCGAGCTGGCGCCCAAGAATCTCGGCATCGCCCGTCCGGAGCCCGTCGCCAAGTTCCTCGCCGGATCCACGCTGGCCTACCTCACCGTGGTCGGCCCGGTGGTCCGGCTGTTCGACTCGGCGGCCACGGGCCTGCTCAGGCTCGTGGGCATCGAGCCCGTCGAGGAGGTGGAGCACGGCGCGACCCCTGAGGAGCTCTCGCGGATCATCGCCGAGTCCACCCTTGCGGGCGAGCTGCCCCCGCGCCTGTCCGAGCTGCTGGAGCGGGCGCTGGAGTTCGGCGACCGCACCGCCGAGGAGATCATGGTCCCGCGCCCGCGCGTGGTCGTGGTCCGCGACTCGCAGCCGGTCTCCGACCTCGTGGAGGCCATCCGCGAGTGCGGCCACTCCCGCTACCCGGTGCTCGGCACCGACGGTGACGTGATGGGCGTGACGGGTGTGCGCGAGCTGATCACGTCCGGTCTCGACGACGGCCCGATCATCGGCATCACCCGCCCCGCGGTGCTGGTGCCCGACTCGCTGCCGCTGCCCGCCGTACTGAACGAGATGCGCTCGTCCAAGGACGACCTCGTCTGCGTCATCGACGAGTACGGCGGCCTCGCCGGCGTCATCACCATCGAGGACCTGGCGGAGGAGCTGGTCGGCGAGCTCATCGACGAGAACGACCCGGAGCCCGACGGCGCCGTCGAGCAGCCGGGCGGCATCTGGGAGGTGCCGGGCCGGCTCAGGCTCGACGAGGTCGAGCGGGCCACCGGCGTCTCGCTGCCCGAGAGCGACGACTACGACACGCTCGCCGGGCTGGTCCTCGCCAGGCTGGGGCGCATGCCCGACCCCGGCGACACCGTGACCGTGCCCGTCATTCCGGAGATGGACCCGTTCGCCGAGAACGACCAGGAACACCTGGCCGAACTCACCGTCCTGTCGCTCAACCGCCGCGTGCCCGAACGGGTACGGCTGGCACCGGTTCAGCACGCGGAGGCGGCCCGATGACGATGATCCTGATCAGCCTGGTGTTGCTGTTGCTGAACGCGCTGTTCGTGGCGGCCGAGTTCGCCTTCGTCTCCGCCAAGCGGCACCGCCTGGAGGAGATGGCGGCTCACGGCAACCGCCTGGTACGCATCACCGCGAAGTCAGCGGTAGGCGGCGGCCGACGACTCTCCCTGATGCTGGCCGGCGCCCAACTCGGCATCACCCTCTGCACACTGGGCCTGGGGCAGGTGACCGAGCCCGCGATCGAACACTTCCTGGAGCCGGTCTTCGCCGCAGTCGGCATACCGGAATCACTGCGCATGCCGATCGCCCTGACCATCGCCTTGGCTCTGGTCACATTCCTCCACATGGTGGTGGGCGAAATGGCGCCGAAGTCCTGGGCACTGACCCACCCCGAACGAGCGGCCCTGATCCTGACACTCCCCTTCCGCGCCTTCACCTGGCTGATGCGCCCCTTGCTGTCCACCCTCAACGGCCTGACAAACGTGATCCTCCGCCTATTCGGCGTAAGCCCCCGAGACGAGCTGGCCACAACAAGAACCCCCCGCCAGCTAGCCATGCTGGTAGGCGAATCAGGCCGCATGGGCCTCCTGGACAGAGAAGAACACGACCTCCTCACAAGAGCCCTCCGCCTACAGGCAGAGGGCATAGAACGCCTCATGGTCCCGGTCGACCGTTTCGTCACGGTCCCACCATCGGCCGACGCCAAGAGAATCAGACAGGCAACAGCGGAGAGCGGTCATCTAAGGCTCCTAGTGGGCACCACAGACGACGTACAAGGCGTCCTCCACGCCCGAGACGCCCTACTCCACCCCAACCGCACAGCGGCCGAACTGGCCCACCCAGTCCCCAAGCTGCCCTGCGTAACCCAATCCCCCGAAGCAGTGACAGCACTGCAAGAGGCCCGAGCCCACCTAGCCCTGGTCACAGACCAGACCGGCAAGATCATCGGCATGGTAAGCCTGACCGACCTACTAGGCGAACTCCTAGACACCCGAGCATTGGCCGCCTAACCCCCCAGTGTGTCCAAAACCACACGCCCGGCCGGAAACCAATCCGAAAGCAAACTGCAACCGGCCAGCCCTACCGTCCAACCGCCAGAAGCTTCCCAAAAAAATCAAAAAGCCCCGGCTCTTGCGAACCGGGGCCCTCTTTCGTCAGTGTAGGTCTGCGCTTAGGAGGCAGAGCAAAAGGCAAAGTCTCATACGGCAGACCAACCACGAGCGGGTCTCCCGCTGGGGGCCCGGGGGTTATCCCCCGGTGTAAACGACGAGGGGACCGAGGGAAGCGATCCCGTAAGGGTCGCGACCATGGGTCCCCTGTCACCGAGTGGGCGAGGAGGGATTTGAACCCTCACGTCCTTTCGGACACACGGACCTGAACCGTGCGCGTCTGCCGTTCCGCCACCCGCCCTTGTGGGTGCGGAGAAACAGTAGCACGGAACAGCCGCTGGTACTGAACCCGGATACGATCGCATAAGACACGGGAGCGGAGGAGCTGGGCGCGACAGCCGACGAGCGCCGGGACCACCCGCGACGTGGGACGAGCGGAGGCCAGGCGCGGCGAGCGTCCGGTGGCCGCGATCATATGCACGGAGGAAGGGAGGTACCCGGTGGGAGTCCTTCAGCGCTTCGAGCGAAGGCTCGAAGGCTTGGTTGAGGGGGCCTTTGCGCGGGCGTTCAAATCTGACCTTCAGCCGGTCGAGGTCGCCAGCGCGGTTCAGCGGGAGATGGATGAGCGTGCGGCGATCGTCGCTCAAGGTCGGACGCTCGTGCCCAACGACTTCGTGGTGGAGCTGTCCACGACCGACAGCGAGCGGCTTGAGGTCTATGCCGACAGCATCAGCCACGAGCTGGCCAACCTCGCCAGGGAGTACGCCAAAGAACAGGGCTACTCCTTCGTGGGACCGGTCCGGGTCCGTTTCGAGACCGCCGCCGACCTGGCAGTGGGGTTGTTCCGCATCAGGTCGGGGGTCATCCGCGGCGCCACTGTGGAGCAGGACGAGATTCGCCAGCCGGCGAGTGATCTGCCACCATCCAGGCCCAATGCCTTCAACGGGCGGCCCCGGCTGCTCGTGTCCACTCAGGACGATCCGCAGGGCGACCGCTCCTACGAGCTCACCACTCCGGTGACCTTGCTGGGCAGGGGCACCGACTGCGATCTTCGTCTTGTCGACCCCGGCGTCTCTCGCCACCACGCGGAGTTGCGCGTCGAGGGTCAGCTAGTCGCCCTAGTCGATCTCGGATCGACGAACGGCACGTTCGTCAATGGCCAGCCGGTACGCAGAGTCGAGCTCCAGAACGGCACGCGAGTGACCCTGGGACGCACGACTCTGGTGTTCCGGCGCGATTAGGGGTAGACAAACGGTCCATGTCCGAGCTCACGCTGCTGCTGATCCGGCTCGCCTTCCTGGCTGTGCTGTGGTTCTTCGTCATTGCCGCAGTCGGCGTGATCCGGACTGACTTGTTCGGATCACGTACGGCCCCCGCGGGTCCACGCAAGGGCATCAAGCCCACCAAACCGGCGGCTAAGCCGAAGAATAAGAAGGGCGAGCCACGCCAGCTCGTTGTGACGGGTGGCCCGCTGCAAGGCACCACCATTAATCTCACGGAGACGCCCATCACCATTGGCCGGGCGAACGACGCCACGCTGGTAGTCACAGACGACTACGCTTCCAGCCGGCATGCCCGGCTCTTCCCTCAGGACGGTCAGTGGATCGTGGAAGATCTCGGTTCGACCAACGGCACATACCTCGACCGCTCAAAAGTCACCCGCCCGACCCCGGTGCCGCTCGGTGTTCCGATCCGCGTCGGCAAGACAGTCATTGAATTGCGCAAATGACCATCGCACTCCGCTACGCCGCCCGCTCGGACGTCGGCCTCCTCCGCGAAGGGAACGAGGACTCGGCGTACGCAAGCGGCCGCCTGCTAGCCGTCGCCGACGGTATGGGCGGACACGCACACGGTGAGGTGGCGAGTTCTGTCGCCATCGCCGCAATGGCCTCTCTCGAAGAGGCTCAACAGGGTGGTGACCTGCTCAACGCCATCGAGGCAGCGGTACGCGACGCCAACCGCAAGCTGCACGAGATGGTGGGCCGGGACCCCAGCCTCAAGGGCATGGGCACCACGCTGACCGCCATGTTCTGGCACGGCACCTCGGTGGCTCTGGTGCATGTCGGCGACTCGCGCGCCTACCTGCTCAGACGCGGGGAGCTCTACCAGATCACCCACGATCACACACTGGTGCAGCAACTGGTCGACGACGGGCGCATCACGCCGGAGGAGGCGGCGACGCACCCGCAGCGCTCGATCCTGCTGCGGGCACTCGACGGGAGCGGCGAGGTCGATCCCGATCTCACGTTGCGCGAAGCGCAGGTGGGCGACCGCTATCTCCTCTGTTCCGACGGGCTGTCCGGAGTGGTGAGCGCGGAGACGCTGCACGCCACGCTCACGAACATCGACGACCCGGAAGAGGTCGTACGCCAGCTCATCGACCTCGCCAACAGAGGCGGTGGGCCCGACAACATCACCTGCGTGCTGGCAGACGTGCTGGAGCTCACCGACGGGCAGCAGGTGCCCGGCGAGGTGGCGATCGTCGGGGCGGCGGGCATGACCCGCCTGCGGCACGAGCCGCAGGACACCTCGCCGGGGCGGGCCGGTGCGGTGACCGCGCCCCAGCCGGTGCTGACCGATGACGACTTCGAGGATTCGGGCCCACAGGCGGTCCGGCGGCCGGTCAAGCGGCGCCGGGTGTGGCCCATGCTGGTCTCGGTGCTGGGCGTGGCCGTCGTCGCTATTGGCGTCGGCGGCTATTTCGGCTGGCAGTGGACTCAGGACCAGTTCTTCGTCGGAGCCAAGGGCGACGAGGTGGTCGTCTTCCGGGGCATCCGCCAGGAAGTGGGGCCGTTTCAGTTCTTCTCGGTCGCGCAGCACACCGGCAAGCCGCTCTCCCAGCTCTCCGAGCCCGACCAGGCGCTGGTCAAGGGCGGCATCGATGTCACGACCGTGGCGGAGGGCATGACACGCATCAACGGTTTCAAGGCCACGGCCGAGCAGACGGAGCAGAAGGCCACCCCGAGCGCGAGCGCCTCACCCACCCCGAGCGCGACGAAGACGAAGGCGAAGCCGCAGTAGATGAGTGAAGTGGCGGAAGCACCTGTCCTGATGCCGGCCAAGCGGCGTGGCGCCCAGCTGGCCATGCTGGCGTTCGCGGTCTTGATCGTCATGGGCGCCTATGCCAACGTCGGGCTGGGGCTCAACGGCACGATCCCGGCCGGCATGCTGACGTACGGCCTTGGCCTGGGCGGTCTGATGCTGGCCGCCTACCTGGTGCTCGCCAAATGGGCGCCGTGGGCCGACCCCCTCATCCTTCCCCTCGTGACGCTGGTCAACGGGCTCGGCCTGGTCATGATCTACCGGCTGGAGAACTGCGGCTGCAAGCTCCAGGCCGGCGCGTCGGCCACCAGCCAGATCATCATGACCGGCGCGGGCGTCGTGCTCTTCACGGTGACGCTGATCGTGCTGCGCGACCAGCGCATGCTGCAGCGGATGACCTACACAGCGGGGCTGATCGGCCTGGGCCTGCTCGTCTCGCCGCTGCTCCCCGTGGTCGGCCAGGAGATCAACGGCGCGCGCATCTGGATCGGGATCCCCGGCGTCTTCAGCATCCAGCCCGCGGAGTTCGCCAAGATCGCGCTGGTCATCTTCTTCGCCGGTTACCTGGTCGCCAAGCGCGACGTGCTGGCGCTGGCCGGGCGGCGGCTGCTCTTCATCGACCTGCCCAGGGCCCGCGACCTCGGCCCCGTGATCATCACCTGGGTGGTCGCCATCGGCGTGCTGGTCATGCAGAAGGACCTGGGCTCGTCCCTGCTGCTGTTCGGGGCGTTCGTGGTGATGCTCTACGTCGCCACGCAGCGCACCTCGTGGGTGCTGATCGGCGTCCTGCTCTTCGTCGGCGGCGCGTGGCTGGCCGGGCAGATCTTCAGCCACGTGGGCGACCGGTTCGACGTCTGGCTCGACCCCGGCAGCAACGTCTTCTACAACCGCACGTTCGGCGGCAGTTACCAGATCATGCAGGGCCTGTTCGGGCTGGGCGCCGGCGGCATCATGGGCACCGGCCTGGGCCAGGGCCATCCCGACCTGATCCCGCTGGCCTTCTCCGACTTCATCTTCCCCGCCACCGGCGAGGAGATCGGGCTGACCGGGCTGATGGCGCTGCTGATGGTCTACGCGCTGATCGTCGAGCGCGGGCTGCGCACCTCGCTCGCCGCCCGCGACCCCTTCTCCAAACTGCTGGCGGGCGGCCTGTCGTTCATCCTCGCCTGGCAGGTGTTCATCATCGTCGGCGGCGTGACCAACCTGATCCCGCTGACCGGACTGGTGACCCCGTTCATGTCCCAGGGCGGATCCGCGCTGCTGGCTAACTGGATCCTTATCGCGCTGCTGGTACGCATGTCGGACGCGGCGCGGCAGCCTCCACCCCAGGCGATCCAGAACGAAGGAATGACGCAGGTGTTCCAGCGATGAACGGCACTCTGAAGCGCGTGGCCGTAGCCTGCCTCGCCATGTTCGCGCTCCTGATGATCAACGTGAACATCCTGCAGGTCGGGCGGGCCGAAACCTACAGCAGCGATGCCCGCAACACCCGCAACTACTACGACCGCTATGCCGTCGAGCGCGGCCGCATCACCGCCGGCGGCAAGGTGATCCTGGCGCAGTCGGTCGAACAGAAGGAAGGCGACTTCCGCTTCCTGCGGAAATACCCCGACGGCAAGCTCTACGCCCACATCACCGGCTTCTTCTCGCCGGAGAGCGCCTCGCAGATCGAGGCGTCCGAGAACAAACTGCTCGACGGCTCCAGCCCCGACCTGCTGCTGCGCCGGAGCATCGACCTGTTCACCGGCGAGCCCACCAAGGGCGCCAACGTCGACGTGACGATCAACCCGAAGGCCCAGAAGGCGGCCTACGACGCGCTGCGCGAGAGCGGCAAGCGCGGCGCGGTCGTCGCTCTCGACCCGAAGACCGGGGCGATCCTGGCGATGGTGTCGCTGCCCACCTACGAACCGGCCGAGCTGTCGGACACCGACAAGGGCAAGGTGTTCCCCCTCTATGACAAGCTGGCCAAGGACAAGGGCCAGCCGCTGCTCAACCGCGTCACCGACCGCACCTACCCGCCCGGCTCCACGTTCAAGGTGGTGACCGCGGCGGCATACCTCGAGGACGACTCCAGCCGCGGCCCCCAGACGGTCGTGGACGCCCCGCAGCAGCTCCAGTTGCCCAACACCAGCATCAAACTGCCCAACTACGGTGGCGCGGCCTGCGGAGCCGGACAGGTCCCGCTGGTCTACGCGCTGGAGAAGTCCTGCAACACGCCGTTCGGCAAGATCGGCATGGAGCTCGGCTACGACAAGATGCAGGAGCAGGCGGAGAAGTTCGGCATGGGGAAGCAGATCACCATCCCGATGTCGGTGGCCCAGAGCTCCTTCGGCCCGAAGGAGGACCAGGCGGCGGTCGCCATGGCCTCCATCGGCCAGCGCAGCAACCAGATGACTCCGCTGCAGATGGCCATGATCGCCGCGGGCATCGCCAACGACGGCAAGGTCATGAAGCCGTACCTGGTCAACAAGATCACTGACTCCAAGGGCGACTCGATCCAGGACGCCGAGCCCGAGGAGCTGTCGGAGGCGGTCAGCTCCGAGACGGCGGGCAAGCTGCGCGAGATGATGGTCAGCGTCGTCAACAACGGCACCGCCAACCTGGCCCAGATCCCCGGCGTCGAGGTGGCGGGCAAGACGGGCACCGCGGAGACCACCGGCAACCTGCCGCCGCACGCCTGGTTCATCAGCTTCGCGCCGGCCAACGACCCGAAGGTCGCGGTCGCGATCATCGTCGAGTCGGGCGCCGCCAACGTCGGCGCCGAGGCGACGGGCGGCCACACCGCCGCGCCGATCGGCAAGGCCGTCATGGAGGCGGTGCTGAACAAGTGATGACCGCTACGCTGCTGGATCATGCGGCTCGGTAACCGCTACCTTCTGCTCTCCCGCATCGCCTCGGGCGGTATGGGGGATGTCTGGCGCGCCCGGGACGAGCTCCTCGGCCGCGAGGTCGCGGTCAAGGTGCTGCGCAGCCACATCCAGGCCGATCCCACCTTCCGCGGCCGCTTCCGCAACGAGGCCAGGATCACGGCCGCCCTGGGCGACCCCGGCATCGCGCAGATCTTCGACTACGGCGAGCAGAGCGACCTGGCCTACCTGGTGATGGAGCTGGTGCACGGCGAGCCGCTGTCCGCCATCCTGGCCCGCAACGGCGCGCTCGGCCCCGATGTGGCGCTCGACGTGGTCCACCAGACGGCCAAGGCGCTGCACGCCGCCCACTCGGCGGGGGTCATCCATCGCGACATCAAGCCGGGCAACCTGCTCGTCACGTCCGAGGGCGCCATCAAGGTGACCGACTTCGGCATCGCCCGCGCCGTGGAGGCGGCTCCGGTGACGCTGACGGGGACCGTGCTCGGCACCGCCCAATACGTCAGCCCGGAGCAGGCGCAGGGCCTGCCGCTCACCCCCTCGACCGACCTCTACTCCCTGGGCGTGGTGGCCTACGAGTGCCTGTCGGGGCGCACGCCGTTCCAGGCCGAGGGCCAGGTGGCGATCGCGCTCATGCACCTCAACGAGCCGCCGCCGCCGCTCGGCGCCGACGTGCCCACGGCGGTGCGCGAGCTGGTCATGACGCTGCTGATCAAGGACCCGCGGCACCGGCCGACATCGGCGATCAATGTCGCCGAGCGCGCCCGCATGCTGCGCGAGTCACTGGCCGGCGGCGAATCGGCCACCGAGCTCAGCATGCTCACCGACCCGGCGGGCTTCCGGGTGCGGCAGCCGGCGGCCGAGCACACGACCCACGACTTCGGCGGCTCGCCGGGCACGACGATGCACGCGTCGCCCACCGGCTCGATCACCGGACCCCGCCGCCGCCGGGGCCGGCTGACGCTGGCGCTGGTCGCCAGCGCGGGATGCGCCGCCGCCGTCGGGCTCAGCGCCTTCACGTTAATGGAACGCGACGCGGTGCCCGGCCCGCCCAGCGTCGCCGACCCGTCGGAGTCGGCGAGCCACGCTCCGACCTCGAAGCCGCCTCGGGCCAAAGCTCACACTCGACGACCGCCGGTGATTACGGTGAAGTCGAAGAGGCCGGTACCCTCGCGGTCGGCTACGGTAAGCGTGTCGGCAAGTCCAACGAGGAAGCCAACCCCCAAGCCGACGCCGACCACCCGGACCCCGACTCCGACACCAACCCCAACGCCCACCACGACACCGAAAAGTCCGACACCAAGCGCTTCGCCTGACCCCGGGGTAACAAACCCGCCGAAGGAGAAGACGTGATGCGCCACGGGGTCGATGATGGACACCGGCGTCCCCCCCGAGCAGGCCGGTACCCAAGATGAACGGTAAGGGACAGTGCAGGAAATGACTCAGCCTCGGCGACTCGGAGGTCGCTACGAGCTCGACGGCGTCGTCGGGCGCGGCGGCATGGCCGAGGTCTATCGCGCCCGAGACATCCGGCTGGACCGCATAGTCGCGATCAAGACTCTCCGCTCGGATTTGGCGCGCGATCACACCTTCCAGGCCCGTTTCCGGCGTGAGGCGCAGTCCGCGGCTTCGCTGAACCACCCGGCCGTCGTCGCGGTCTACGACACGGGTGAGGACGTCAGCGAGGGCGCCCCCGTGCCCTACATCGTGATGGAGTACGTCGACGGCAGGACGCTGCGTGACCTGCTGCGGGCCGACCGGCGGCTGCTGCCGGAGCGGGCGGCCGAGCTTGTCGACGGCATCCTGCGGGCGCTCGACTACAGTCACCGCGGCGGCATCGTCCACCGCGACATCAAGCCCGCCAACGTCATGATCACCCGCGCCGGCGACGTCAAGGTGATGGACTTCGGCATCGCCCGCGCGATGGCCGACTCGGCCGCGACGATGACGCAGACCGCGCAGGTGATAGGGACCGCCCAATACCTGTCGCCCGAGCAGGCACGTGGTGAGCGGGTCGACGCCCGCAGCGACATCTATTCCACCGGTTGCGTGTTCTACGAGCTGCTCACCGGTCAGCCGCCGTTCACCGGCGACTCCCCCGTGGCGATCGCCTACCAGCACGTGCGCGAGGAGCCGATCCCGCCGTCGCAGATCGACCCCGAGATTCCCCCGTGGTGCGACGCGATCGTGCTGAAGGCCATGGCCAAGGATCCCGCGCACCGCTATCAGAACGCGGGCGAGATGCGGGCAGACATCCAGCGGGCGGTGTCCGGCCAACCGATCGACGCCCAGACGATGGCGATGACCGGCAACTACGGCGCGGGCACCCGCATGATGACGGCGACCCAGGCCGCCACCGGCCCGGCCACTCAGGGCACCCGGGCGGTCCCGCCGTACGAGTACGACGACGGGCACACCGGCCGTGGCGGCCGGCGGCGCGCGTCCGGCGGCGGCGGCAACCAGGCGCTCAAGACCGCGGCCTGGATCATCATCCCGTTGCTGATCATCGGGGCGTTCATCGGCATCGGTTACGCGGTGTTCAGCAGCGGCGGCGACAAGACCACCGGGCAGATCAAGGTCCCCTCGCTCTCCACGCAGGATTCGAAGGCCGCCCAGGCCCAGCTCACCGCTCTGAGCCTGAAGCCCGAGGTGGTGCCGCAGGCCAGCGCCGAGTTCGAAAAGGGCACGGTGATCAAGACCGATCCCGCCGAGGGCACCGAGGTCCCGAAGGACTCCACGGTCAAGCTGTTCGTGTCCAAGGGGCCGCCGAAGGTGAAGGTTCCCGAGGGGCTCGTCGGCGCCACGACCGAGGAAGCCAACAAGATCCTTGAGGAAGCCGGGCTGACCAGCACGATCACCACCAAGGTCTCCAGCAAGCCGCAGGGCAAGGTCATCGAGACCGACCCCAAGGCCGGCGAGGAGGTCGAGAAGGACGGCACGGTCACCCTTTACGTGCCCAAGGCTCTCTCCGACATCCCTAGCGTGATCGGCCTGACCCAGCAGGAAGCCGTCAAGACGCTCAAGGGGGCGGGCTTCAGGTCAAAGGTGGACTCACAGCCGAGCGACCAGCCGAAGGGTACGGTCATCCAGCAGAGCCCCGAAGCGGGCGCCAAGGTCAACCCCAACACCACCGTGACGATCGTGGTATCCACGGGCCCCGAGCAGCAGCCGACGCAAGACCCGCAGCAGCCGACGGCCGAGCCCACCGACGACTCGCAGCAGCCTACGGAAGAGCCCACGGACGACACACAGCCGACCGACGACTCACCGATCGACGACGGCGACCTGGGCTGACCCCAAGCCGCCCGCCAGGGCCGCCCTCCCGCACCGGGAGGGCGGCCCTGGCGCGTCAGGGGGTGGGCACGCAAAAGAGCGCCCCCGCCGCTCGGGGGCAACGGCGGGGACGCTCATCTGTCTGTCGTCCGGCGGCGGGTGAGTGTTACACGATCCCGCGCAGCCAGTTGCCGAGCAGTTGGTGGCCATACTCAGACAGCACGGACTCGGGATGGAACTGCACGCCCTCGATGGGCGCTGTGCGGTGCCGCAGCCCCATGATGACGCCGTCGGTGGTGCGTGCCGTCACGCCGAGCTCGGCGGGCACCGTGTCGGGCCGTACGGCCAGGGAGTGGTAGCGGGTCATCCGCACCGGCGAGGGGAGCCCGGCGAACACCCCGAGCCCGTCGTGCGACACCGCGCTGGTCCGGCCGTGGACGAGCTCGGGCGCCCGCGACACGGTGGCACCGTAGGCCAGGCCGATCGCCTGGTGTCCGAGGCAGACCCCGAGCAGCGGCAGGCCGCGCAGGGCCGCGTAACGCACCAGGGGGACGCTCACGCCCGCCGCCTCCGGCGTGCCGGGGCCCGGGCTCACCAGGACGCCGTCGAAGCCGTCGGCGTCGCCCACGCGGACGTCGTCGCGCGGGCGCACCTCACACGTGGCGCCCAGCTCGCGCAGGTATTGGACGATGGTGTGGACGAAGCTGTCATGGTTGTCCACGACCAGCACGCGGGTCATTTCCGTACGGTCACCTCGTCGAGCGTCACCGCGGGTTCGAGAAGCGGGAACACGGCATACCAGAGTACGGCCACCGCCACGGCGACCAGGACGGCGGCCGCCAGCAGCTTGGCGCCCGTGCCGCCCGGCAGGCTGCGCCAGAGCCATCCGTACATGTCATTCCTTCCTGAGTTCGGTCTTCTTCAGCACGCCGGACACGATGAGCCGCTGGGCGGCGGAGTATTCGGGGTGGCAGGTCGACAGCGTGATGAAGGCTCTGGTGGGCCTGCTGTCGGGCTTGCCG
Organism: Nonomuraea sp. NEAU-A123; assembly: GCF_018603905.1. Taxonomy (GTDB): domain Bacteria; phylum Actinomycetota; class Actinomycetes; order Streptosporangiales; family Streptosporangiaceae; genus Nonomuraea. The sequence continues at coordinate 698,644 of NZ_JAHFZZ010000003.1, read as the reverse complement.
GGCACCGGGCTGAGCACGTCCACCTCATCGGGCTCCACGATGTCCTGCGAGGTCACCCGGTAGGTGTAGCGGGCCTCAGCGGCGTCGATGATGATCTCGTCGTCGCGTTTGAGCTCGTCGATCCGATTGAACGGCGCCAAATACGTGGTCCGGTGCCCCGATACGACGAAATTTCCGATCTGTCCGGGGAGGGCGGTGCCGGGGTAGTGGCCCGGGCCCTTCTTCAGATGCTCGGTGTCCACGCCCTCCACCACGGCGTAGTGGTAATCGCGCCCGAACTTCGGGATGCGCAGCATGGCCACGGCCCGGCCCAGCTCGATCTTCGGGAGCGCATGTTTCTCCCCCAGCTCCTGCTGCAACTGCACCTGCATGCGCTGGGTGTAGACGCCCGTCCCCCAGAGCAGGTAGGCGCAGAACAACAACAGGATCAGGCCCGCGGTGATGCTCAGCTCCCCCGCGGCCCGCAGCACGGCCCTCACTCACTCAGCGTATGCGCGCCCCAACCGACGGCCGGGGATCGCCATCTCGTGCGCGTGGCGACTATCCTGGGCACGCTTCAACTACGCTCAACGAATAGCCTGCGGACAATCCGGATGCCCAGGCGCCCAGCAGGAGTTTCCAGTGCCCAAGTCCAAGGCTCGCAAGAAGGCGGTTTACACGCCGCCGCAGAAGTCCCAGCAGGTCACGGTCAGCCCCCGCTGGCTGGCGCCCACCATGGTGGTGTCGTGGATCATCGGCATCCTGTGGATAGCCATCTACTACGTGGCTCCCGGCGCACCCTTCATCGGCGATCTCCACAACTGGAATCTGCTGATCGGGTTTGTTTTCATCATCTTCGGGGTGGTGCTTTCCACCCGCTGGCGTTAGTTTTTTCCACAGTTTTTCCACACCCTGGGGAAGTCAGCCCGCGACGCCGCTCAAGAGGGCCGAGGATCTGACGGCCACGAGCACGACGAGGATGGCCAGCGCTCCCACGATCGTCAGCACCTGCCAGAGGGTCCTGTTGCTCTTGGGAGCGTAGGCCAGGGCCCCGGCCAGGGCCGATCCGGTGATCAGTCCACCGATGTGGCCGGTCCAGCTGATGCCTGGGACCACGAAGGTGATCACTAGGTTGATCACGATCAGCACGGCGATGCCGCGTACGTCCATGTTCAGCCTGCGCCCCACGACGAACATGGCGCCGAACAGGCCGAAGATCGCCGCCGACGCGCCCACCGTGAAGTTGTCGAGCGGGTCGAGCCAGTAGCCGAGCACCGAGCCGCCCAGCGCGCTGACCAGGTAGATGCCCAGGTAGCGGGTGTGCCCGAAGGCCCGCTCCAGGTAGGGGCCGACGACGTAGAGCGCCCAGCAGTTGAACAGGATGTGGAAGACCCCGCCGTGTACGAACGCCGAGGTGAGCAGCCGGTAATACTCACCCTGCGCGGCGACGTCGTACGGCCGCATGGCCAGCTCGGCGGTGACCACGTTGCCCGTCAGGTATTGGGCGCCGAAGACGAGCACGTTGAGGGCCAGGAGCACATACGTCACGTATGGGGTGGCGACCACGGTGCCGCCGAAGGCCGACCGTGCCTGGCGTAGCCCTCGATTGCCCTCGGCCACGCACTCGGGGCACTGGAAGCCCACGGCGGCGTCGCGCATGCAGTCGGGACAGATGGGGCGCTCACAGCGCTGGCAACGGACCCAGGTCTCTTTATCCGGGTGCCGGTAGCACGTCGGCACGGCCTCCGCGGGCTGCTCGGGCTGCGGGGGCGGGCTGGGCGGCTGGCTGGTCATGACCGCAGCCTATGGCCTGCGCGACGCTGCCGCGCTGGCCTCTACAGCCCGCCCCGTGCGCCCTGTCAACCCTGGACGCGGTCGATCGTGACCGACTCCAGGACCACCTCGTCGATCGGCTTGTCGCGCTGGGTCGGCGTCTTGGCGATCGCGTCGACGACGTCCTGGCCCTCGATCACCTCGCCGAAGATGGTGTGCTTGCCGTTGAGATGCGGCGTGGGCACGACCGTGACGAAGAACTGCGACCCGTTGGTGCCCTTGCCGAACCGGATGCCGGCGTTGGCCATGGCCAGCAGGTAAGGGCGGTTGAAGTAGAGATCCGGGTAGATCTCGTCGTCGAAGTCGTAGCCCGGGCCGCCGATGCCCTCGCCCAGCGGGTCACCACCCTGGATCATGAAGCCTGGGATCACCCGGTGGAAGATCGTGCCGTCATAGTAGCGGCCGGTGCTCCTCTCGCCGGTGCCCGGATGGGTCCACTCACGGCCGCCTTCGGCGAGCTCGACGAAGTTGCGGACCGTCTTGGGAGCCTTGTTGGGGAAGAGCTCTATCTTGATATTTCCACGATTTGTCTGCAGGTTTGCGATCAGTTTCTCGGCCACGAGACAGTAGCCCCCTCTATGCACAAGGTTGGTTTTGTGTTGATTTGATGACGACGGCCGTAAGGCCTCGGGAGCCATCCTGCCATGGACGGCCATGATTGAGCCGCCCCGCTACGGGCAGGTCAGGCTCGGGGCCTCATCAAGACAGGGGAGGTTGTTGTGTCCCTGACACTCAGAAATCGCCGCGTGGTCATCGTAGTCCCAGACACGTGGATGGGCCGTATGAAGGCCCGGGCCGTACGAACCGGCCGGCAAATGGCACCGATGGCGGATCAGGCCAAGGTGGTCGCCGCCCATCGCATCGAAGACGCCCGCTACTGGGCGGCACCGAGGCTCGAGGAGGCCGCGCATCGGGTCGAGGATCAGCTCGCCCCCAAGGTCAGCGCCATGCTGGTCACCGCGGCCGACAAGATCGACCCCACACCGCGCAGGTCGCGGCAGTGGCCGGTCATGATCCTGATGACGGGTCTCGCTGTGGGCACGATCGGTTATCTGTTCTACCGGCGTAACGCCCAGCAGTGGACCGAGCACATGAAGGACTCGGCCTCGGACGCGTCGCGCTGGGCCAGCGACACGGCGGACAAGACCGCGGGCACCACCGAAGGGATGGCGTCCACGGTGACCGACACGGCAGACGAGACATCGCGCAAGATGTCATGATCTGCACGAAGGTGCGCCCCCCGCTCGATCGAGCGGGGGGCGCACCTTCACGTTCGGGTGCGTTTCCCTGTTGACGCCTATACCAAGCGCTTGCTACAACGAGCGGCATGGCGCTGTCCCCGCTCGACGACTACCCCATCCACCAGGCGGCCCAGGTCATGCGGCACGTGGCGACCTCCGACCGCAATTTCTACGACCGCTACTACTTCAACTGCCACGCGGGCACCGACGAGCTCATGCTGCTCGTCGGCGCCGGCCAGTACCCGAACCTGGGCGTCACCGACGCCTTCGCCTGCGTCCGCTACGGGAACCTGCACCGCGTCGTCCGGGCCTCGCGCGAGCTCGGCGCCGACCGGATGAACACCGAGATCGGCCCGTTCCAGGTGAAGGTCATCGAAGGGCTCAAACGGCTCCAGATCATCCTGGAGCCCAATGAGCATGGCCTCTCCTTCGACCTCACCTGGGAGGGCACGATCCCGGCGACGCTCGAGCCACGGCACTTCGTCCGCTGGCAGGAGCGGGTCATCTTCGACTCCATCCGGCTGGCGCAGACCGGGCTCTGGTCCGGCCACATCCGCATCGACGACGTGGACATACCGGTCACCCCGGATCGGTGGCAGGGCGCCCGCGACCGTTCCTGGGGTATCAGGCCCGTCGGCGAGCCCGAGCCGCCGGGCATCCAGACGAAGAACGCGGGCACCTTCTACTGGCTGTACGCGCCCATGAGGTTCGACGACCATGCGATCCTCTGCATCGTCCAGGAGGACGAGAAGGGCCGCCGGGTGCTGGAGGAGGCCACCCGGGTCTGGTCCGACGGGCGCGAGGAGGAGTACCTGGGCCGACCCGAGTACCACCCCGTCTACGCCCCCGGCACCCGTGACGTCGTCGAGGCCACGATCACGTTCTCACCGCCGGGCGGCAAGGCCTTCGACGTGCGCTGCACGCCCGTGCTGCCGGTCCACCTCATGGTCGGCACCGGTTACGGCCTGGAGCCGGACTGGAAGCACGGGATGTATCAGGGTGCCGGGCCGGTCGTGCAGGGCGTCACGTACACGCTGCCTGACGACGCGGCCAAGATGTGGGGGATGGTCGACGCCGTGGGTCGTTTCGAGTACGACGGGCTGGTGGGACACGGCCTGTTCGAGTACTGGGCTCTGGGGCCGCACCCGTCGTTCCCCGAATGAGCGTGCGCCCGCCGTACACCCCCGGTGCTACGGCGGGCGCGACCTCACTTACTTCGACGACTCACACTTGATGGTGATCGCCTCGAGCGGGGCGCTGCCGTCCTCCGCCTTCTGGGCGGTGCCCCTCTCCAGCTTCACAGCGGCGGTCGGCTCGCCACCGCTGGTGGTGAACCCCTCACCCTCGACAGGGGTGGCGGGCATGGCCGGGACCGCCTCCAAGACCTCCCCCTCCGGGACCTCCTTGATCTCGACCTGGCCGTCTTCGGTACGGGTGACCGCGATCCCCTCAGGCGCCTCTGCCTTCGACACCTCACCGGGCACTCCCACGGCGTCCGCCCGCGCGAACGCGATGGATTTGCCGTCGCTCGTCGTGCACGTCACCTTGGCACCCGGGGCCGTCGACGGGACCTCGTCGGCCATCGCGGATCCGCCCAGGGCCGTGAGCACGAGCACGCCCACCGCACCGAGTACCGCGAGACGTCGCTTGAACATGGAATCTCCTTGCTGGAAACGATCGGACGCCCCGAGCCTGACCCGCCGTACCTGAAGTGATCCTGAAGACAGCCGAAACGATCTTCAGGTTGGCTTTAGGTGAAGTGCGGCACTCTGGCCGGTGTGCGAGTGCTATTGGTGGAGGACGAGCAGCGGCTGGCCGATTTGGTCAAGGGCGGCCTGGCCGGCGAGGGGTTCGCCGTCGACGTGGCCTATGACGGGCGCGACGGGCTCTGGATGGCCTCGGAGAACGTGTACGACGTGATCGTGCTCGACGTGATGCTGCCCAGGCTGAACGGCTACACGGTGTGCTCCCGGTTGCGCGAGGCGGGCAACTGGACACCGATCATGATGCTCACCGCCAAGGACGGCATCTACGACGAGGCCGAGGCGCTCGACACGGGCGCGGACGACTACCTCGCCAAGCCGTTCTCGTACGTGGTGCTGCTGGCCAGGCTGCGCGCGCTGGTACGGAGGGGCGGGCACGAGCGGCCGGTGACGATCACGGTCGGCGACCTGGTCGTCGATCCGGCCGGGTTGCGGTGCCGCCGGGGGGAGGTGCAGATCGCGCTGACGCCGAAGGAGTTCGCGGTGCTTCATGGGCTGGCGCGGCGGGCCGGTGAGGTGGTGTCCAAGAGTGAGCTGCTGGCACAGGCTTGGGACTTCGCCTACGACGGCGATCCGAACATCGTGGAGGTGTACATCAGCGCGCTGCGCCGGAAGATCGACCAACCGTTCGGGAGGACGACCTTGGTGACGGTGCGTGGCGCTGGGTACCGGTTGGAGGCGGCATGACCACGTGGCGCGCTCACCTGGCCGCGGGCCGGGCCCGACTGGCTTTAGGACGGGATCGCGTGGCTTTTCGGTGGAGGCGTCTGACGGGATGGGTCGCTGAGCGGCTCGCGGGACGGCTGCCGATGGGGCTGGCGTCCGTGCGGCTGCGCGCGACCGCGGCGGCGACGCTGGTGGTGGCCGTGGCGCTGGGGCTGGCCGCCGTCGTGCTTGTGGTGGCGTTGCGGGGCAGTCTGCTGACCAGCGCGGACGAGGAGGCGGCCAGGAAGGTCGTGGCCGCGGCGCCGTACGCGCAGACCATCGCACTGAGCGTCGAACCCCACCAGGCCGTGACCGGCCAGGTGCGCACGTTCGGCGAACCGGCCACGACCAGCGGGGTCAGCACGCCCGCCGAACCGGCCACGACCGACCTGGTCCGCATGTGCAGCGAACCCGCCACGACCAGCCCAGTCCATGCGCCCAGCGAAGCCACCGCGACCAGCCCAGACCGCACACCCAGCGAAGCCCTCACGACCGGCCAAGACACCTGCGGCGAACCCCCCACGACCGGCAAGGTCCGCAGCTACAGCGACATGCTGACCGGGCGGACGGCCGAGTCGGGTGTTGCGGTGCGGATGGCCGATCTGGACGTCGTGGTCACCGCCGAGCAGGCGCTGCCGGTGGAGAGCTGGGCGCAGGGCGGCGAATTCGCCGTCGCGGGCATGCCCGTGTCGACGTCCAGCGGGTCGGGGATGCTCTGGGCCAGGGCTTCGCTCGCCAGTGCCGACCAGGCGCTGGCGACGCTCAACGGCGCCCTCCTGCCCGGCGTGCCCGCGCTGCTGCTCGTGGTGGCGGGCATGACCTGGTTCTCGGTCGGCCGCGCGCTCGCCCCGGTCGCGGCCATCAGGACCAAGGTGGCCGACATCACGGCCCGCGACCTGCACCAGCGGGTGCCCGTACCCCGTTCGGGCGACGAGATCGCCGCCCTGGCGACCACCGTGAACGGCACGCTCGACCGGCTGGAGACGGCCGTCGAGACGCACAAGCGGTTCGTCGCCGACGCGGCGCACGAGCTGCGCAGCCCGATCGCCACGCTGCGGGCCCGGCTGGAGCTGGCCGAACCTAGCGAACTGACCGCCGAGGCGCTCGCCGACGTGAACCGTCTCCAGTCGCTGGCGGCCGACCTGCTCCTGCTGGCCAAGCTCGACGCGGGTGAGCCGCTGCGTACGGGCGACCTCGATCTCGGCCAGGTCGCGGCGGAGGAGTCGCTGCGCATCAAGCGGCGGCCGGAACTGCGGATGGAGCTGGACGTCGAGCCCGACGTGGTCTTCCAGGGGTCGCGCGCGCACCTGGCCCGCCTGGTGACCAACTTGGTCGACAACGCGGTACGGCACGCCGCGACCGTCGTACGGGTGCGGGTGCACGAGGAGGACGGCCAGGCCGTGCTCCGCGTGCTCGACGACGGGCCGGGGATCCCGGAGGGGCAGCGGGAGGCGGTGTTCGACCGCTTCACCAGGCTGGACGAGGCGCGGGCCAGGGATGTGGGCGGCGCCGGACTCGGGTTACCGATCGCGCGGGACATCGCGTCGCTGCACGGCGGCACACTCGTCGCCGAAGAGGGCGGATTTATCGCAAGATTTCCCCTGAACCACTAGCCACTTCTCAGCCGTGTGGATAGTTGAAGGAGGCAATCATGCTCACACGTCGTGCACTGATCACCCGAGGTGGCGCCGCGGGCGCAGCAGGAGTCGTTTTCCTGTTCGCACAACCGGCCGAGGCGGAAGAGGAGGCCGCCGGTCCGGTTCTGGCCAGCGCCAAGAGCATCCCGGTCGGCAAGGGAAAGATCGTTAAGGGCAAGTACGTGATCACCCACCCAAAGAAGGGCGTCTTCAAGTGCTTTAGCGCCATCTGCACGCACCAGGGTTGCACCGTGGCCAGCGTCAGTGGCGGGAAGATCCATTGCCCGTGTCACGGCAGCCAGTTCAGCGCCACCACGGGCAAGGTGGTCCATGGTCCGGCCAAGCGTGCGCTCGCCCCCAAGAAGATCAAGCTGGTGAAGGGCAAGATCACGCTGGCGTGATCGTCAGCGAGTACGCCGTAGCGCGCTGGTAGACCTCGAACCCGGCGCGGGTGTAGACGCCGACAGCTCCCGTGGGGTTGTCGGCGTCGACGCTCAGGCCCGCCCGGTCGTACCCCTGCTCCTTGAACGCGGCGAGCGCGTGCGCGATCAGGCCGGCCGCCACTCCCTTGCCGCGCCACTCCCGCAGCGTGCCGATGATGTCGATCCAGGCCGTACGCACGCCGGTCGCGGCCGTGGCCGCCTCGTGGTGATGAGTCATCACGATGGCGACCGCCTCGTCCCCCGCGCGGGCCACGAAGGACGATTCGGGCTGGAAGCCGTGGCTGCCGGTGATGTTGTGCCGCCAGCTCTCCGCGGTGTGCGGTGCGCTGCCCCAGTGGTCGCGGAACGACTCGTTGCGCACCCGCCGGGCGCCCTCCTCGAATTCCGGCGTGTACGTGACGAAGTCGATTCCGTCGGGCACCCGCACCTGGGGCGGCTCCCCCGACAGGTCGCGGTGCATCTGGGAGAACCAGCGCGTGGCGGCGAACCCCTTGCGTTCGAGCAGCGCCGCCGCCGCGGTGTTCGCCTGCGGGACTCCGGTCTGAAGTTCCAGCCCCTTGCCGGGGAAGGCCCGCTCATGCAGCTTCGGCGCCGCCTCGATCGCCCAGTCGAGAACCCGCCCACCATGTCCCCGCCCACGGAAGGCGGGGTGGACGCCGGCGCGGAGGAACATCGCGTGCACGCCGTCGCGTACCTGCTTGACCGGCAGGTAGCCGTAGGCGATCAGCCGCTGCCCGTCCCTGGCCGTGAGCGTGCCCTCGGCCAGGTCGAGCATCGGGTTCGCCAGGTGTCCGACGACGTCTTCGAGGCTGAAGTGCTCTCCGGTCCGATCCTCAGCCTCGATCGCGGCGGCCAGCTCGGCGAGCGGCTCGGCGTCGTCCTCGTCCATGGGCGCCCATTCCAGACTCATGGCCGGCAGCCTAAGCGAGGCGCACGGAGCACCCCAAGTCCTCTCCTATCCGGGCAAGCCCCTTGGCGAACCCCTCGCGAGTGGCCTCGTCGAAGCCGATGAAGAACCGGTTCGCCAGCGGTACGGCCCAGCGCAGCCGCTTGGCGACGTTGTAGACCTGGTGGACGACGAGCGTGCCCTGCGGGTGCCCCGAGTGCGACCATTCGCCCCGATACCACCAGCCGCCCTGGTAGGCGATCGAGCGGTCGGTGACCTCGACAGTCAAGGTGTGGCCCGGCCAGTCCTCGACGGTGAACCGACCCTCGCCCGGCACTCCGCCCGACACTCCACCGGGCATGCCGTTGGGCACGCCGTTGGGGATCAGGCTCTTGACCAGTGACTCGCGCACCCGTTCGGGCGGCGCCTCGACCACCCCGGACACCTCGGCCAGCAGTGACCGCTTCATGGCCGGCCCACCCGGGTGTTCTGGAACGAGGCGAAGCGCCAGCCGTCGGGCGTGCTGACGGCGGTGAAGGTGACGATCGAATCGCGGCTCGGGTCGGGCCGCCCGTCGACGGTCGAGCCGCCACCGGAGATCACCAGCGCGGCGCCGTCTCCCAGCGGCTTGATGATCGGCTCGCCGCCGCCTCCGGTCAGCTTGATGGGGCTCTTGAAGAGCTGCCGATGGGTGACCTCGATGGCCTCCCGGCCCTGGAGGTGCAGGCCGAAGAAGGTGATGTAGTCGGCGTCCTCGGTGAACAGCTCGGCGTAGGCCGTGGCGTCGCCGGAGTTCCAGGCTTCGGTGAGCCTGGTGAGAAGGTCCTTGATCTCAGTGGACATGGCACAGCTCCTGTCGTCGCGGCGCCTATCCTGAGACTGCGAGTCCTGGACAGGGCAGGCGCCTTGTTCGGATTTCCGGCCGCTGGGGTGTTGGCGCACCCCGGCGGCCACTTAACTTTCCAGCACTTGCTCCATCAGCGACTGCTTGACCGTGCCCGTCCAGTCGAGCTCGCCCTTGTCCAGCCGGTCGAGCACGTCGCGCAACCAGGCCAGCTCGGCCGTGTAGAGAGCCTGCTCGCATTCCAGCTTGAGCATGAGGATCTCCGGCAGGCCGCTGTCGGCCATCGCCCGCCGGTGCGCGTCGATCCCGCTGATCGTCCCCTCGATGGAGGCCGTACGCGTGCGTAGGGCCCGCTTGGCGTCGGGCACCTCCAGCGCGCCGAGCAGGGATACGGCGGCCACCAGCGTGCGCCGGTCGGGGTCCGGCTGCTCCACCAGCCTGTGCAGTCTCGTCGCCAGCTCCCGGCGGCCGTCGTCGGTGATCTCGTAGACCGTCCGCTCGGGCCGGCGGCCTTCGCGGTCGGTCTTCGCGGGGATGATCAGCTCGTCCTTCGCCAGCCGTTCGACCGCGTGGTAGAGGCTGCGCGGCAGCCCGGTCACGTAGTCCTTGTGCGTGTCGATGATGAAGCGGTGCAGCTCGTAGGGATGGCTGGCACGTACCGAGAGCATGGCGAGCACCGTCAGCCCCACCAGGTCATGGCGTCGTGCCATGATGCCTCCTTCTATAGTGCAATATGCAATATAGAAGGAGGCAGCACGGCTGTCCAGGCTTCGGCTACGCCAGCTGGCTGTCGAGCTGCAGGAAGGCTCGCTCGATGGCCTGCCTGGCCACATCCTCCGGGTACGGGAAGCGGGTGATGAGGTCGCGCAGGCCCTCCACGTGCGCCCGGGTGGCGAGCTCGGCCACGGCGACCAGCTCGGCCTGCTGGGCGAGGGCGAAGCCACGATCGACCACCGCGCCGTGCCCCGGCACGATCACCTGCTCGGGCAGCTCGGCCAGCATCGCGGCGACCGTGACGGGCCAGTCGAGCGGATAGGAGTCGCCGAAGGCCGGCGGCGCGCCCTCTTCGATCAGGTCACCGGCGAACACCACTCCGGCATCGGGCACGTGCGCGACGATGTCGTTGCTGCTGTGGCCGAGGCCGAAATGGCGCAGGTGCACGGCCCGGCCGCCGATGTCGAGCGTGGCCATGGAGGTGAACGTGTGGTCAGGTGGGACGATCTCCACCTCTTCCAGCTCCGCCCGCCGGTCCGCGGGCAGGAGCTCGATCCAGGTCGCCCGCTGCTGCTCGCCGTGCAGCTCGATCTCCTCGGCGCACCTGGAGTGACCCCAGATCTCACCCGGCAGGAACATCGCGTTGCCAAAGTAGTGGTCGAAGTGGGAGTGGGTGTTGACGACCGTCCACGGGCTGGCGGTGATCCGCCTGATCGCCTCGATCAGGTCGGTGGCCTCGCGGTGGGACACGCGCGTGTCGAGCACTAAGCAGTGGCCGTCTCCGACGATCAGGCCGACGTTCATGTCGAATGACTTGTGGCGCCGGACGTAGACCCGGTCGCCGATTTCCCGCCACTGCTCGTTCATCGCTCGATCCTGAATCTCATGTCGGGACGCTGCTAGGACTCTACTTAGGATCGCGACATGGCATGGGCCTTTCAAGCCATGATCGTCGACACCGAAGACCCGCACGCGCTCGCGACGGACTGGTGGGCCGGCGCGCTCGGCTGGCAGGTGGAGGGGCGCGGCCCGATCAGGCCCGCGTAAACGAACTCCGCACCACGCGTGGTCAACCCCGCAAGGGCGCGGCCCGATCAACCCCGCAGATACGCCAGTACGGCCAGCACTCGGCGGTGGTTGTCGGCCGCCGGTGGCAGGTCCAGTTTGGTGAAGATGCCCGCGATGTGCTTGGCCACAGCGGCCTCGGTGACGAACAGCTCCCGTGCGACCGAGGCGTTCGAGCGGCCCTCAGCGATCAGTGCGAGCACCTCCTGCTCCCTCGGGGTGAGCCGCTGGAGGGGATCGCGGCGGCGTCTCAGCAGCTGGCGCACCACCTCGGGATCGACGACCGTGCCACCCGCCGCCACCCGGTCAAGCGCGTCGACGAACTCGCGCACGTCACCGATGCGATCCTTGAGCAGGTAGCCGATGCCGGCCCCGCCTTCCGAGTCGAGCAGCTCGGCCGCGTACGTCTGCTCGACGTACTGGCTGAGCACCAGCACGGCCAGCCCTGGATCCTTCCCGCGCAGCTCCAGCGCGGCCCGCAGTCCCTCGTCCGCGAACCCGGGTGGCATCCGCACATCGGTCACCACCGCGTCGGGCCGGTGCTCCGTCACGGCCTCGACCAGCGCGAACGCGTCGCCTACCGCGGCGACGACGGTGTGGCCGAAGCGTTCGAGCAGCCCGGCCAGGCCCTCGCGCAGGAGGACGGCGTCCTCGGCGATCACTACGCGCACGGGATCTCCACTCGCATCAGGGTCGGGCCGCCCACCGGGCTGGACAGAGACAGTCTCCCGCCGACCACGGCGAGCCTGTCGGCCAGGCCGGTGAGCCCGGTCCCCCGGGCCGGGTCGGCGCCGCCGCATCCGTCGTCGTGGATCTCGACGACCAGCCTGTCTTTCTCCAGGTGACCGTTGATCGTGACTTTCGTGGCCCGGGCGTGCTTGGCGACGTTCGCCAGGGCCTCGGCGACCACGTAGTAGGCGGTGGCCTCGACGGCCACAGGCAACCTGACCGGCGAATCGCCCCCGACAGGTGCTGGCGAGTTGCCCGCCCCACCCACACGTGCGGGGGAGCGGCGGGTCAGATCGGTGTCCGGCTTCTCGGGTACCGCTTTCTGGAGTGCCGGTCCCCCGGACGCCGATCCCCCGAACGCCGGCTCCTCGGGTGACAGCTCCCCGGACACCGACTCCTCAGACGCCGCTCTCCCAGACGCCGACTCCCCGAACACCGATCCCCCGGACGCCAGCTCCTCGGGTGACAGCTCCCCGGACGCCGCTCTCCCAGGCGCGGGTTTGTTGGATGACGGTTTCTTACGGACAGGTGGGTGGGGGGTCAGGTCGATGTGCACATCGACGGGGAGGGGCGAGCGGCCGGCCAGGTCGCGTACGGCCGCGGGCAGGCCGCGGTCCGTCAGCACCTGCGGGTGTACGCCCCTGATCAGCTCGCGTAGCTCGGCCAGCGCCTGCTTGGCCTGGTCGTGGGCTCGCTCGATCAGCTTGCCGGCGGGGTCGTCGGCGGCGAGGTCCAGCCTGGCCAGGCCGAGGGTCATCGACAGGGCGACGAGCCGCTGCTGGGCGCCGTCATGCAGGTCGCGCTCGATCCTGCGGCGCTCGGCCTCGAACGCGTCGACCAGCCGGGCGCGCGACCTGAGCACCTCGTTCAGCTCGGGCGGGGCCAGCATCGCCCGGACCATGGCGCCTCGGGCGCCGGCCCAGGCAGTGATCGTGTACGCGGCCACCGGCAGCAGCAGCACCCCCGCCAGCGCGGCCACCCCGGCGACGAGCCCGGTCGTGTCGGGCTGGACGACAGGAGACAGGATCAGGACAACCGGCCCGCCGGTGGTGAACCCGACCACCACCAGGTCGATCCACCACAGCCCGAACACCGTGACGAGGGTCAGCACCATCTCCCGCCTGCCCCGGTCGGGCGTCTCCGGCAGCGGGGCGCCGTCCACCAGCCGCAGCCGCAGTCGCTCGAACCGGGTCACCAGGGGCTTGCCCAGCACCACCACGGCCAGCACGACAGCGATCACCACCAGAGGCAGGCGGAAGAGCACCCCGTTCGCCACGACGGCGAACACCACGAGGCCCGGAGCCGCACCGGCCAGCAGGTACGCCAATGAGCGCCACGGCCAGGCGGACCGCAGGAAGGCCGGCGGCCGCTGAGTCAGCGCTTCCAGCGCGGTCCTCGTCAACACGCGATCGACGGTATCCGCTGGTGGGCGGGCAGGCAGTAGTGCTGGGTCTACCTCTCATCGCGACATTCGACGGCACCTCCAGCGCGGGCAAGACGACGCCGACCCTGGCCGTCCAGCCTGCGCACAGGGGATCGACGGAGTGCTGCCAAAGCGGGGGCGGCAGGCGTGGCGGACCGCTGAGCCGGGAAGGCTTCCGTCACGACAAGTACTTGTCCACTCACGGAGGGCAACCATGGTCGAGTTCCAGTACGGGCCCGCAAGGCGCCGGATGCTGGAGGCCGCATACCCATCGATCGAGGTCCTGCCGAGATCGGGACTCCATGTGGTCATCGACGAGATGTCGCCCTCCCCGATCTCATCCACGTGTGGAGGTCAGCGCCGGCCGGGCTCGATGTGCTGTTCGTGGGGGTGCGCTGCTCGCTGGAGGCCGCCGAGGAAAGGAAGCGGACGCGGCCTGGCCAGAGGGCACCTGCGCACGGTCCACGCGCACGGCATCCCGTACGACTGCGCCGTCGGCCCGACCGACACCCCTCCGGAGCGGCTGCCCGAAGCCGCACCGGAACGTCAGGAGCACGTCGTGGGCGGGGCCATCTGACGAGATAGCCCGGTGTCCGAATGCTCATCCTCCCGGCATCAGCGAGTTGCCCTTCCCTCAACTTCGCGTCACACGTGGTTGTCAAGTTTGGATTGCCGGCTGCTTCCCCAAGCCCGAGGAGCCCCATGTTCCGCCCACTCGGAGCAATCGTCGTCATCTCCTTCGCCGCCCTCGCCGCCGTAGCCCCCACGGCCTCCGCCGGATCGTCGTCGACGATCATCACCCATCGCGAAGCTAACGACATCACCGCCGTCGCGCATCGCGGAGCCTCCGCGTACGCGCCCGAGAACACCATCACCGCCTTCCAACTGGCCGGGAAGCTGGGAGCCGACTCGTTCGAACTCGACGTACAGGAGACCAAGGACCACGAGCTGGTCCTGATGCACGACACGACGCTGTCCCGCACCACGGACGTCGAACGGATCTTCCCCGACCGGGCACCCTGGCGGGTCGGGGACTTCACGCTCGCGGAGATCCGCAGGCTGGACGCGGGCTCGTGGTTCGCCGACAAGTACGACGGCGAGCCTGTGCCGACCCTCGAAGAGACGCTGCACGAGATGGACGGCAGCGGCCTCAGCCTGCTCCTGGAGGTCAAGGAACCCGCCCTCTACCCGGGAATCGAAGGCCGCGTGGCCGACGAGCTGCGGCGCAACACCTCGTGGCTTAGCCCCGGCCGGCTGATCGTGCAGTCGTTCAGCTGGGCATCGATGCGGACATTCCACCGCGCCATGCCTGAGGTGCCCATCGGCCTGCTCGGCACCCCGTCCGTCGCGGACCTACCGAAGCTGACGACCTATGCCAGCCATATCAACACACCGTATGGCAACCTCTCCGCGCAGTACGTCCGGCGCGTCCACAGCCTGGGGATGGCGGTCTTCGCCTGGACGGTGGACAATCCCGACGTCATTCGCCGCCTGCTCACCTATGGGGTGGACGGCATCATCACCAACAAGCCCGACACGCTCACGTCCTTGGCTCGATAGAACGGCCCCTGGTTGCCCGTGGTCCGGTGACGACGGGCGACCAGGGGGTGGCCGGGGTCAAGAATGCGCACGTCACGGCGCTCAGCCCGTGAACCGGAGGAGCGTTCCCCTGGAGGGAGCCGGGCCACGTGCGGCGGGTGGGGCCGGCCCATGCCGGCCGTAAAATATGTGGCCTTTTATGCGGCTTATACGGTGCGCAGCGCTTCGGCGGGCGGCGCGGAGGGCCGGAAGAAGTCCGGCGATCCGCAGCGCGGCATCCACGCGATGAGCCCGGCGGCCGAGACAGGCGCCAACGCACTGTCCATCGTGCGGGCCACCGTGAACGCCCACGACGCGGACATCGCCACGGTCGCGCGGGCGGAGGGCGGCCTGGACATCACGGTCATCTTTCCACTTGCATGATCGCGCTTCTGGAGTGGCAGGTGGCCGGTCCGGTCAGCGCGAGCGCCGCGGGGAAGCCCGCGCGGCCGTCGCGTTCCTCGACGACGCCGGTGCGCACCCGGGCGTCGACGGCGACCCGCTCGACGGCGCCGCTACGTACGTGGGCCTCGGCGATTCTGGCCAGCGCGGTGCGGGCCTCGTGCCGTCTTCCGGTGGGCGCGAGGCGTACGGGAGCGAAGAGGGTCACCTCGACGACCAGGCCCCGGGTCGCGGTCACCCGCAGGAGGGAGGCGAGCAGCGAGTCATCCCCGACATAGCAGCCGCGGGTCGACGTCGACTCTCCCTCGCGGTAGCGCAGCGCCGCCGGGCGTACCGCGGCACCCGCGTCGATCGCCGCCTGGAAGACGGCCGGGCGGAACTCCCCCATCCCGCGCCCGCACCACGTCGTGCCCTCGGGGAACGCGACCACCGTGTCGCCCGCTCTGAGGGCGTTCGCGACCGTCGCGACGGCCGACGGGAGGGCGGAGAGCCGTTCCCTGTCGATGAACAGCGCGCCGGAGCCCGCCGCCAGCGTACGGATGAGCGGCCATTCACCGATCTCCCGCTTGGCCAGCGGGCGTGACGGCACCGTCGCCGCCATGACCAGCGGGTCGAGCCAGGAGATGTGGTTGGCCACGAGAAGAGCTCCTTCGCCCTGCGCGACCGGCGCCACCTCCGCGGAGAACGCGACGTCAGCCGCGGTCTCGACCCTGATGCCGAGCGCGCGCAGCAGCAGCCTCGCCCACATCTTCGTGATCTCCGCCCGCCAGGCCGTACGGGCTCGACAGGCGGCGAGGGAGATCGAGAGGCCCGCGAGCAGGACGAGGAAGGTCGCGAGGAGCCGCGCCACCCGGTGGACGTGGCCGACGGCGGCGGCCGGGGCTTCCACGCAGGCATCGGGGGAGCACGGCCCCATCCGGAGCCAGGGGTTGATCTCCAGGGGGCGGGCGGCGGTGACGCTCACAGCGGCTCTCCGAGGAAGTACCGCAGGTAGCGGGCGTTCACGTTGTCCATCGAGAGCAGGACGAAGAAGTCGGCGGTGCCGAAGTCACGGTCATGCGCGGGCGCCCCGCACACCCAGGAGCCCAGCCGCAGGTAGCCGCGGAGAAGAGCCGGCGGCACGAACCGGTCGGAACCGGCCACGCCCCGGCCCCGCCGCCACGGGTCGCGCGGCGTCACGCGGTACTCCACTGGACCCAGCGGCACCCGTTCGACGACACCGGCCGCGAGCACGCCCCGGTCATCGAGGGGCACCGAGCAGCAACCGGCCAGCCACTTGTGACCGCCGTTCACCATGTAGCGCGCGATGCCCGCCCACATCAGGCCGACCACCGCGCCGCCTCGGTGATCGGGATGTACGCAGGTGCGACCTGCCTCGACCAGGTTCTTCCTGATGGGCGCGAGGTTGGCCAGCTCGAATTCGGCGTCGGCGTACAGCCGGTCCATACGCCCTGGGGGGAGCAGCCGGTAGGTGCCGACCACTTTGTCGTCGTAGCGGACCAGGAGGTGGTCGCAGTACGCGTCGAACCTGTCCACGTCGAGGCCGGAGACCGGGCTGTCGAGCCGCGCCCCCATCTCCTCGCCGAAGACCTGGTGTCGAAGCCGTTGCGCGGCCTGTACGTCGGCAGCGCTCGTGGCCATGCCAACGGTGTAGCGGCCGGTGTCAAGAGCGATCGTCATGGGCGCGGGTCCTTCCCCTGAAAGCGTCTCGCGACCATGTCGACATGCCGAAATGACGGTGGAGTCTCCCATCGGGGGCAGCCAGGCGTCCGCATGGTGAACCTCGGGCGGTCTCCCCGGATCTACGCCTGCCGCCCGGTCATCTCGTCAAAAGGCAAAGCTTCGGTGCGAGCTGGGCGAATGCCCGCGCCGAAACTTCTGGGAGACGGCGGCCGATCTTATGATCACTCCGTGCTGGATACGGCGATCCATCTCATCTTCTGCGGACTCTTTATCGGCTTCATCATTGTTTGGGTGGTGCAGCTGGTCAGGGTCATGCGGCAACGACGCATACACAAGTACACGGATCCGATGCGAGCCATGGACATCACTGGTCGCGTGCGCCAGCTCAAGGTGCGCGGCGACGAAGACGAAGCCGTACGCCTGGTGCAGGACGAGCTTGCGATGCCCATCAACAAGGCTCGTTCGTGGGTGAAATCCATATAGCGCTGGGGAAAGCGGCGTTACCGCTGGCACTTGACTAGTCGCAGAACGCGAATATTGACGGCTCTTGTGAAGATTGATAATGTCCCGTGCACGCGTGGCCACTCCTGAGCCGCACGGGGGTCTTGACTACATCGGAGCGCGACATCAAGACATCATCTCGCGGCGCCTTATACAAGCGCCGCCATTTTCCCGTCATCCGCTTCAGCCGTTTCATCCGGGCGACCGTCGCCGTCGCGGCCGCGACCGCGCTGATGGCATCCGCCTCCAGCGCCGGCGCCGAATCTCGGGTGCCCGCACCGGCAACGAGCGTCTCGGCCGTCGATGCGCGGCCCAACGATGGTTCCGGGTATTGGCCGGACTTCTCGAACACCGGCTATGCCAACACGCCGGCCAACGCCGGCGGACTGGGCTTGGGCGCGTACCCGGGCAGCCTCACCGACTATGCCGCGAACATGAGCGCCAGCAAGCCGTTGACGCTGCGCTATCCAGACAACAGCGTCATCTCCTTCAAGCATTTCCTGGCGTTGAAGGTGTCGATCTACGGCGATAATCTTACGTTCGTCGGCTGCTTGTTCGAGGGCACCGATCCCAATGACAATCTCATTCAGATCTACTCGGACAACAACATCAAGTTCCTGTATTCGACGCTCAAGCCCAACTCCTATTCGATGCCGCCCGGCAACGACG
Organism: Nonomuraea sp. NEAU-A123; assembly: GCF_018603905.1. Taxonomy (GTDB): domain Bacteria; phylum Actinomycetota; class Actinomycetes; order Streptosporangiales; family Streptosporangiaceae; genus Nonomuraea. The sequence continues at coordinate 680,549 of NZ_JAHFZZ010000003.1, read as the reverse complement.
GCACCGTCTCGTCATCCCACTCCAAGCCGGGCACGCCTTTCGACAAATCCTGGCAGTTGGCCACGACGATGAAGGAAGCCGTCGCGGTCATGGACCACAACGACATCTGGGGCAACGCGGGTTTGGAGATGGTGACGGGTTTCCCGGACCGCCCGTCGACCTGGACGAACAATTACATTCATGACATGGCTGATACGTCGCATAACGTTTATCACCACGACGGCATCGGCCCGCAGAGTGAAGGCAATGGCGGTCCCATGATCGTCGACCACAACACCCTGGCCTCTTTGGGCAATACCAACGCCCTGGCCCTGCAGGGCGATGGCGTCTACGACCACATCTCGTTCACGAACAACTATGTGTCCGGCTGGGGTTATGCCGTGAGCATCGGCGTCACCGACAATGCCACCAACATCACCGTCACCGGCAACATCTTCTCGGCCGAACTGGAGCAGTTGTACGGCTTCTTGTACGGCAATATCTGGGGCGGATCGGCGCGCGGCTCCACGTGGCGCGACAATCTCGTCCAGGCACGTACAGGGGACGGCAACAGCGCTTTTTCGACGGCCGACAACGGCAAGTACCTGTGGCCGGACGGCGAGAGCCACACCACCGACTACACAGGCTGAGCCGCATCGCCGCGGTCCGCTTGCCGGCCCGCGGCGATGCCCGCTCCACTCAGAGCTTGGAGACGTAGTACATGTTGCCGCCCGGCTGGAGAACCTTGGCCAGGGCCGAGGCGCTGAGGGTGTGGGAGCCGCCCGTCGGCTTCCACGGGTCGTACACGGTGATCGTGCCCTTGGTCTTGTCGTAGCCGTAGGCGATGATCGCGTGGCCGATCTTGGTGCCCTTGACCTTGCCCTTGTTCCAGGGCAACTGCTCCATCCACACGGCGATCACCGGCGCTCGGTGCAGGTCGCCGATGTTCCCCGACACCCGGCTCATGAGCACTCTGGGGTTCCCGTCCGCGTCGGTGGGGATCGTGTACTTGTAACCGCGCGACTTGACGTAGGAATTGATGACCGGCACGGCGTTCGCGCCCTTGGTGCCGGACGTCGTGGTCTTCATCTTCTTGGCCAGGGTGGCCTGGCTGACGTTGACGCCGAAGCTCGACAGGCTCATCGATGACGAGGCGGGCACACAGTAGTAGTTCGTCTGCTGCCGCTGCCCCTTGAGCGAGAGCTGGTAGCGCGGCGGCGTGAAGATCCCCTTGGTCGTCGCACTGGCAGTCGGAGACGGCGTTGCGGTCGGGGTCGGGGTCGGGGTCGCGCTCGGGGAGGGGGTAGGGGACGCATACGCCGGTGTCAGAACGGTGAACTGCAGGGCGCCCACGGTCGCTGCCATCGTGAGGGCGATGCTGGTTCCCGTCTTACACTTCTTCACTTGATCACTCCGCACATGAATGCTGACAGTGGTCAAGGACCGTAGTTGATCTGGCCAAAGTTACGCAAACAGCCCATCGCGCCTGACGGGACGGAAGGGGCGCGTGGGACGGCGCTGACCGACGACGGAGGCGCGGCGGTCAGAAGAGGGTCAGCGGCTCGTTCGGTATGGGCTCAGGCAGCGGCTCGATCTCGGGCAACCGGCTCCGCACCTCATCGTGGAACCGCCGGGCAAGCATGAGGGCGTCGGCGTTGTCCGGAGTATGCACGAACACGGTCGGCGAGCGCCCTTCGCGCAGCCATTCGACGACCGTATCGAGCCATTGCCGCCAGCCTTCGACCGTACGCGCTGTGGCGTCCCTGCCGAGGTAGCGAACGATCGGACGGTCAGTAAGGGCGGACGACCGGCGGGGCACGCGCGGTTTCTTCGTCCACGCATCTCGTTCGGCGTCGCTGGTCGGAGGGCTCTGGAAGAGGGTGGTGGTGTCGAACGGGACCCATTCGGCCTCAGCGCGGGAGAGAACGCTTTCGAGCAGCCGTACGGATCGCGCGTCATCGAAGAACGCGCGGTGCCGAACTTCGACGGCGTACCTGTAGGAGCGGGGAAGCTGCCGAAAGAAGCCCGCCAGGGTGCCGAGATCGGTCGGACCGAACGACCCCGGCAACTGGACCCAGAGGGCGTGGACTCGCGATTCGAGCGGCTCGACTGCCTCCAGGAACGACCGGAGCTCCTCATCGATACCGGTAAGTCGGCGCTCGTGCGTGATCGACTTGGGCAGCTTGACCACGAACCGGAAGTCGGGCGCGGTCTGCCGCGCCCACGACTCCACCGTGCTCCTCGCCGGTGTCGCGTAGAACGTCGTGTTGCCCTCCACCGCGTTACACCAGCTCGCGTAGGCGCGCAGGCGTTCCCCGGGCGGAAGTGGATGAGGCAGAAAGCGCCCCTGCCATGGCACGTGCGTCCACATCGCGCATCCCACATGAAGCCGCATGACCCCGACGCTACCGCGCTCGCTCAAGCCGCGATCACTGCAACCAGCGCGTAGCTTCTAAGCCTCACTCGATCCACCACCAGCCATTCCCGAGATCCCGAGCCGGGGCGCCGAGGTCACCGTCCGCCGTCTAAAGCAGCCTTCGAGAATCTGCCGTGCCCGCTATGTAGGCGAACTCGACGCCGCTTTCGGCCCGCCACAGATCCACAGCCCGTTCTTCTGGGCTTGCACCTCTCCATCCACGGCCAGAGACCTCATCCACCCAGGCACCGCGACAGGCAGATCTCTCTCATAGGCGGCGGCGACTTCGGCGAAGGCTCGGACGTACGACGCGATGGATGAACAGCTCAATCGCGTGAAAGATCGACATGTGCCAGCGGACCTGATGATCGCCTGCGTGGCCATCGCGAACCGGCTCCTGAGCGGAGTGCTCTAACCAGCGCGTAGCGCGGCGACCGACTCTACGAGACCCGCAGCTTCCAGGGCGTCGAGTACATCCTCGATCGTCTCCGGCGGGTTGGTTCGCGAGTCCGCTATCTGCTGGACACACGCCCACACGATCCGGTCGTCCAGGCCGATCTGATCGAGCACGAAGTCATCCGGAGACTTGGCCTCTACGCCCCATATGGCCAAGTCCTCGGCGGGAAAGTCCTTAAGGTTGGAAGTGACGATTACCTGCGCGCCCGTCTTGATAGCTGCGGCTAGCACATGTCGATCATCGGGGTCAGGGAGCTTCAAACCCTCAACAAGCGGTTCATAACCCTCTACCAGGCAGTCCCGGACCGCCGAGTTCATGAGGCGGCAAAGCTTGTTCAGCTTCTCTTGCGTGATGTCCGGCCGGTTGACTGCAAGGTTACGCTGCACCTCGCCGAGAATCTCGTTGGTCCATTTGGCCTGCACGCGACCCGTCATGGCGAGGCGAATGAGCAGGTCGCGCAGCGTGTTGCCATAGAGTGCATTGGCGTCGTAGATCACCACGAAGGCCATGATTAAATGCCCAGTTCTTGGCCCAGTGCGCCAAGTTCGTCGGCGGCGGTCCGGCGCCTGGCGTCGTCGTGACGCTTGTAGTCTTGGAGTGCCTCGTAGGTAACGCGTCGGTGCTTGCCTACCAGCCGGAAGGGGATTTCCCCCGACTCCAGAAGCTTGATCAGGTAAGGGCGCGAGACGTTCAGCATGTCCGCCGCCTGCTGGGTGGTCAGCTCAGCGTTCGACGGTATGACAGTTACGCCTCGCCCCTCCGCTGCCTGGGCAAGTACGAAGACGAGCAGGCTCACGGCCTGACGAGGCAAGATCAACGCATCCTCTCCGCCATGCTCCCCTGCGACAGGGATGGCGGTCTGCTCAGGATGCCTCATGAGATAGTCCTTGATTCGGCGTACCGCGCGGCCAGCAACCTCTGCGTCGATGGTTCCGGGCTCGACACGCTTTGCCTGGATGTCTGCCACTGGCTACCCCCTCTCATCGCAGTATCCGCAATAAACGAAGCAAACGCAACAAGCAGAGTTCGCGCGACACGATTGTCGACGACGTCACCGCTGCTATTGGGGTGCGGGAAGGGCGGGGCCGAGGGTTGACCGCAGGTAGGTCATGGCCTCGGTGTACTTCGGGTCGCCGGCCCGTTCGCCGATCTGTTCGGGGGTCAGGTCGGCGACGCGTTCCTGGATCCACCAGATGTTGCCCAGCGGGTCGCGTACCCGGCCCACCTTTTCGCCCCAGAACAGCTCGGTCGGCTGAGTGACGACGCCGGCCCCGGCTTTCACCGCGCGTTCGACGACCGCGTCCGCGTCGGCCACGTACAGCCGCAGCAGTCCCGGGGTCTCGATCGGGAAGGGTGAGTCGAACATCATCACGATGGAGTCGCCGATCCGCGCCTCGGCGTGGCCGATCGCGCCGCCGTCCACCTCAACACGGCCGAGCTCTTCGGCGTCGAACGCGTCCTTGATGAAGTCAAGGAGGCCGGCGGTGTCCTTGGTGACGATCCAAGGCGTGACGGTGTGGTACCCCTCGGGGGCAGGGGGAAGGTTGGCTGCCATGAGGTTCGTCCTTTGCGTCAAGGGCCGTTGACCTCTATCAATATAGCAGAACGGAATGGTTTGTTCCACTTTGCTACGTGAGGCGCTGCTGGGCTCGCCGCAGGTGGGTGAGCATCGCCGCTCGTGCGAGCTCGGCGTCGCCGGCCGCGATGGCGGCGGTGATGTCCTGGTGCTCGGCGATGGTGGCGGACCCGAGCCTCGTGCTGTAGCGCTGGCGGAACAGGTGCAGGTGGCAGTGTGTCCGGACAAACGCCTGTAGGAGTTGGTCGTTGCCGGACAGTTCGGCGATCTGCCGGTGGAAGCGCTCGTCGTGGCCGGCCAGTTCGCGGTATGCCTGGTAGGTCTCGCCGGTCGGAAGCGTGTCGACGGAGTCCACCTCGGCCTGGAGGCGGGCGAGACTGGCGGCGTCTCGTCGCTGTGCGGCTCTCGCCGCGGCCCAGGGCTCGATGACAGTACGGAACTCGAACAGCTCCTTGACCTCATCGGGCGTCAGCACCGGCGTGGTGGTGTAGCCGCGCAGCGCCTCCTTCCGGGCCAGGCCCTCCGACTCCAGCCGGATCAGTGCCTCGCGAATCGGAGTCGACGAAACGCGCAGGTCGCGGGCCAACTGGTCGATGCTCAACCGGGCTTGCGGGGCGATGACGTGATCCATGATCAGGGTCTTGATCGCCTCGTAGACGTCGTCAGTCAGAGACTGGCGGCTGGGCAACGGGGCGATCATCGACTCCGCCGATCTGCCGGCCGCGCCGACCCGATCCCTGGCCATCACTGCCCCCCACGCCTCTGGACATCATCTCCTGCAGCGTATCACGCACGATGTACGATTTTCGGCCCCTGCCGGGCACAACCCCAGCGCCGCCGCGCGGTACACACCGGCTTGTTTCGCGGACGTTAACCCTTGACGTGTCCAACCACCTGCGACTATACATCCAGGAAATATCCTATAGGATCGATGATGTCGCGAGAGGCGCGGTCATGAAGCAAAGACCATTCACCAGGCTCGGCGGAGTGGCTGCCCTCCTGGCGCTCGCCGTCGGCACCATGGCCGGTTGCACGAGGAAGAGCGACGACACGGCGACCGGCACGACCACCCGGAAGCCCGACCAGGTCAAAATCGCCCTGGTCCCGGGCGGTGCGCACCCCTACTTCCAGCCGTGGAAGGCAACGGGCGCCAAGGTGAAGACCGACCTGGGGCTGGGCGACGTCACCTTCAACGAGACGTCCGACTGGGATCAGACCAAGCAGAACGACGTCCTCAAGTCGCTCGCCGCCCAGGGCTACAACGCCTTCGGCGTCTTCGGAGTCTCCCCGGAGAACATCAACGCCACCTTCGAGGACCTGACGCGCCAGGGCTACCCGACCGCCTCCCTTGGCTCGTGCCCGGCCGGGGACATCGACAAGGCCGGCTTCTGCCTGTCCACCGATGTCCAGCAGGCCGCGTACAAGGCCGCACAGGCCGCGATCCAGGCCATGGGCGGCCAGGGCAACCTGGTGCACCTGACCGGCAACAAGGTCGACTCCAACACCCAGCGCCGTATCGCCGGCGTGCAGAAGGCGGTCGACGAGACCGGCGGCAAGGTCAAGCTCCTGCAGACGGTGACCGACGTCGACAAGGACCTGCAGAGCGCGCAGAAGGCCGTCGCCGACCTGCTCGCCGCCAAGGGCACCCAGATGCAGGGCATCGTCAACACGGCCTACAACCCGGCGGTCGCCTCCGCCGACGGCGTCAAGCAGGCCAAGCTGCCGATCAAGGTGATCGCGATCGACGACGACCAGACCATCCTCGCCGGCATCAAGGATGGCTCTGTCGCCGGCACGGTGCTGCAGAACCCGGTCGGCCAGGCGTCCGTCGGCTCGTACGCGCTGATGAAGCTGGCTGGTGGCTGCACGATGAGCAAGCCGGGAGTGGCCGTCGACTCCGGCTCCTTCGTCGTCACCAAGGCCAACGTCGACAGCTACGACGCCGAACGGCAGGCGAAGACCGAAGAGCTGCGGAAGGCCTTCGACAGCCAGTACCTGACCTGCAAGAACTAGGAGCTTCGTTGCCCGCGATCAGTCACGTCGAGGCGTACCTTGTCGATCTGGAGGTCGAGACGGTACGCACCGACGCAGTCCAGTCGTTCCTCAAGCAGGAGACCATCTTCGTCGAGATCAAGACCGATGACGGCGGCTTCGGGACCGGCTACTCGTACACGATCGGCACCGGCGGCACCGCCGTGCTCGCCCTGCTGCGCGACTACCTGTTGCCGCGGCTGGTCGGCGCGGACCCCAGCCGGGTGGAGGCGGTGTGGCGGGACCTGTTCGCCGCGACGCGGGCCACCACGGTCGGCGCGATCACCTCGCTGGCCCTCGCCGCCGTGGACACGGCGCTGTGGGACTGGCGGTGCCGCGACGCCGGCCGGCCGCTGTGGATGCTCGCGGGGGGCGCGAAGGATCGCATTCCGCTGTACGACACCGAGGGCGGCTGGCTGCACCTGAGCACCGAGGAGCTGATCGTCGGCGCGAAGGCGAGCCAGGCCGCGGGCTGGCGCGGGGCGAAGCTGAAGCTCGGCCGCTCGCCGGTGCAGGACGCCGATCGGCTGGCCGCCGTGCGCGCGGCCGTCGGCCCCCATTTCGACCTGATGCTCGACGCCAACCAGTCGCTCACGTCGGCCGAGGCCGTCCGGCGGGCCCGGCTCCTCGAACCGGCGGACCCGTACTGGTTCGAGGAGCCGCTGCCCGGCGACGACGTCTCGGGGCACGAGGCATTGGTGGCGGCGAGCTCGATCCCGGTGGCCGTCGGCGAGTCGCTGTATTCGGTGGCCCAGTTCCGCGAGTACCTGCATCGGCGGGCGGCCGGCATCGTCCAGGTCGACGTGGCCCGCATCGGCGGCATCACCCCTTGGCTGAAGGTCGCGCACCTGGCCGAGGCGTACAACGTCCAGGTCTGCCCGCACTTCCTCATGGAGCTGCACGTCAGCCTCTGCTGCGCGGTGCCGAACAGCGGCTACCTGGAGCACATCCCGCAACTGCGGGCGATCACCCGGCACGAGATCGAGATCGTGGACGGGCACGCGCTGGCTCCGTCCGCCCCCGGGCTCGGCATCGAGTGGGACCGCGACGCGATCGACGACCGGAGAGTCGGGTGAGCACGCGGACCGCCACGCCACCGGAGGCCTCCCCAGCAGGACCGCGCAGGCCGCCGCGCATCCCGCTCTGGGCCAACCCCCGCCTCGGCCTGGTCGTTCTGCTCATCGGCCTGGTCGCGCTGTTCACCACGTTGCGGCCGGCGTTCCTGGACACCGGGCTCACGCTGGTGCCGTTGCAGTCGGACATCAGCGTGTACGCGGTCGTCGGGCTCGCCCAGTTGGCGGTCCTCTCGCTCGGGCACATGAACGTGGCCGTCGGCCGCATGGCGGCGATGAGCGCGTTCGCCATGGGGCTCGCCTACGACCGGCTCGGCGTGCCGCTGCCGGTCGGCCTGGTGATCGGGCTGGCCGTCGGTACGCTGCTCGGCGCACTCGCCGGTCTGATCATCTCGCGGACCGGCGTCAACTCGTTCGTGGTCACGCTCGCGATGGACTTCGCCCTGGTCGGGCTCATCACGATCCTCTACACGAGGTTCACCGACGGGGTCGCCTTCAGCGGTCAGCCGGCGGGCATGACGGCGCTGCGCAACGACACGTTCGCCGACTACTGCATGGGCGAGGTGTGCGGCCCCCGCGTTCCGCTGATCGTGCCAGTGGCGCTGGTCGCGGCGCTCGCGGTCGGGTTGCTGTTCCGGTACACCCGGCTGGGCCGGGAGATCCTGATGACGGGCTCGAACGAGAAGGCCGCCGAGCTGTCCGGCATTCCCACGAAGAACCGCGTCGTGCAGGCGCACGCGCTCAGCGGGCTGCTCGCGGGGCTGGCCGGGTTCCTGCTCGCGGCGAACAACGGGGCGTTCTCGGCCAGTATCGGGGACCAGTTCCTCCTGCCGTCGTTCCTGGGGCCGGTGCTCGGTGGCACGCTGCTGGCCGGCGGCGCGGTCAGCATTCTCGGCACGGTCCTCGGCGCGACGCTCACCCAGGTCATCTACAAGGGACTGAACCTGCTGCAGTTCCAGCTCGACGAGCTCAAGCTCTACATCGGGCTGGTGCTGCTGGTCGCCCTCTCGCTGGACCGGGTGCGTCACGTGATCGCCGAGCGAAGGGGGGCACGGGCATGAGCACCAGCCGTACCAGCGTGATCGCCGGCCGCCCGGAGTTCACCCTCGCTCTGCTGGCGGCGGCCGGTTTCGTGGCACTGGCCGTCGCCACCGGGGGCGGCCTGCTCTCCAGCGGCACGCTGGGCGCGTTCTTCCGGTTCCTGGCCGTGCCGATCATCATCGGGCTGTCCCAGATGGTGGTGCTCGCGATCGGGCAGATGAACCTGTCGGTCGGCGCGCTCACCGGACTCTGCTCGATGGTCGCGGCCTGGCTGATGATCGACGCCGGACTGCCGGCGCCGGTGGCCGTACTCGGAGCACTCGCCGTCGGCGGCGCCGCCGGCCTGGTCAACGGGCTGCTCGTCGTGTTCACCCGGATCAACGGGTTCATCGTCACGCTCGCCACCATGACCATCATCGAGGGGCTCCGGTACGGGGTGAACGGCCCCGACACCTTCCAGGGCTACTCGCCCGGGTTGCGGGACTTCGGCCGCGCCTCCGTGCTCGGGCTGCCGGTGGTCTTCCTCGTCGCACTCGCGGTGGCCGCTCTCGTGGGCGTCTTCTTCGCGCGTACGGTCGCCGGTCGGCAACTGCTCGCCACCGGCGGGAGTCCCTTCGCCGCGCGGCTGTCCGGGGTCTCCAACGACCGGTCGATCATCGTGGCGCACGGGCTCAGCGGACTGCTGGCCGGGGTCGCCGCGATCATCACGGTGGCCGCCTCCGGCTCGGTCAACTCCAGCATCGGCGATGACCTGCTGCTGCCGAGCTTCGCGGCGCCGATCATCGGCGGGGTCGCGCTCACCGGCGGCGTGGTCAGCGTCGTCGGCACCTGTCTCGCGGCGTTCCTGGTCCGGCTGGTGGACGTCATGCAGGCCCAGTTCGGCATCAACCCGCGCTGGATCGACCTGATCGTCGGCGCGGTCGTCCTTGGCGCGGTGCTGCTCGGCACCGTCCGGCAGAGACTGTTGCGGAGGTCGTCGTGATGCTCACGGCCGAGGGTCTGGTCAAGACATTCCCGGGGGTACGCGCGCTGGACGGCGCCACCCTGCGGCTCACCGCCGGCAGCGTGCACGCCCTGCTCGGCGAGAACGGCGCGGGCAAGAGCACGCTGATCAAGATCTTGACCGGGGTGTACCAGCCGGACGGCGGGCGGGTGCGCCTCGGTGACACCGAGGTGCACCTGGCCGGTCCGCTGGACGCCCAGCGGGCCGGGATCGGCGTGGTGCACCAGGAACGCAACCTGATCCCCCAATTCTCCATCGCCGAGAACATCGTGCTGCACCACCTGCCACGGCGCTTCGGGCTGGTCGACCGCTCCCGGATGCGGGCCGAGGCCCGGCGCTGCCTGGACCTGCTCGACCTCGACCTCGACCCGGACGCCCCGGTCTCCGGGCTCTCCGTCGCGCAGGCCCAACTCGTCGAGATCGCCAAGGCGCTCAGCATCGACAGCAAGGTGCTGTTGCTGGACGAACCGACCGCGTCGCTCACCGGCGACGAGGCCGACCGGCTCTACGCGATCGTCCGCAAGCTGCGTGACAGCGGGCACGCCGTCGTGCTGGTCAGCCACAAGCTGGAGGAGGTCTTCGCCGTCGCCGACACGGTGACCGTGCTGCGTGACGGGCGTACCGTCGCCGAGGCCGAGCCGCTGGCGGACTACACGCAGGACCGGATCGTCGATCTGATGGTCGGGCGGGCGTACGCCTCGGTGCGCCTGCCCGAGCGGCAGGTCGACCCCGAGACGCCGGCGGCTCTGCGCCTGCGCGGGGTGAGCACCGCGCGGGGCCACCGCGACATCTCCCTGTCCGTACGTCCCGGCGAGATCCTCGGGCTGTACGGCCTGGTGGGCGCCGGCCGCAGCGAGCTGGCCAAGGCGCTGCTCGGGCTGGACCGGATCACGTCGGGCACGGTGGAGGTCCAGGGTCGGCCGGTGCGCATTCGCGATGTCGGCGAGGCGCTGCGGCGCTACCGGATCGGTTACGTGACGGAGAACCGGAAGGAAGAAGGGCTCTTCCTCGACCAGCCGATCACCCGCAACATCGGCGTGACCGTGTGGCGGAGCCTCGCCCGCGCCGGGCTCGTGACGGACCGGGCCGAGCGGCGTCTGTCCGAGGAGTACGCCGACCGGCTCGGCATCCGGGCCTCCTCGGTACGCCAGCTCGCCGGCCAGCTCTCCGGGGGCAACCAGCAGAAGGTGAGCCTCGCGAAGTGGCTGGCCGCGCGCTGCGAGATCCTGATCGTGGACGAGCCGACCGTCGGCATCGACGTACGTACCAAGGCGGCCTTCCACGAGCTGATCGCCGAACTGGCCGGCTCCGGGCTGGGGCTGCTGCTGATCTCGTCGGACCTGCCGGAGATCGTCACCCTCGCCGACCGGATCGCGGTGATGAGCGACTTCAGCCTCCGCGGCGAGCTGGTCAACGACCATGACTACGCTCGGATGAGCCAGGCGATCATACGGTTGATCCACGCCGGGTCCCCCGGCTCTGAAGCCGCATGAATCCGGGTGAGCCGGACGACGATCTCGCCCGGCTCACTCGTGGCATTACGTGGCGTTCGCGCCGTTCTTGGGATTGCCCTTGACGCGTACGAAGCCCCAGTAGACCAACGCGATCCGCCTACAGGCCGTGCGCACCAGGATGAAGTACCCACCGCATACCTTGTCGCGCAGTGTGATGTAGAACCGGCTGTCCGCATCGGCCTTGCGACTGCGATCGAGGTAGTACTTGTAATGCTTGTACGTGTTGCCGATCAGCCCGTAGCCGTAGTCGTGCGAGTCACAGGCCGGTCGGAAGTCGAACCCCGAGGGGCGGTCCGGAGATTGCGTGCAGTGGTCGTGGTTGATGCCCATGACCTTGAACCCGCTGGCGGTCCGCTTCCAGCTCGGACTGTGCCAGCCGTAGTGAGCCGCCCAGGAGATGCAACCGATCTTGGTCCACCACATCCAGTCCTTGGCCGTGGGGCAGTACTTGGGGTAGGCCTGCGGAGGATCGATGCCGTCCGGGAGGAAATCGCTCGCCGGCGGGCCTGTGGCGTTGGGGTCGGGGAAGGCCGCACCCGCGATCGGCGCGTCGGGAGCCGGCCGGTCGGAATCGGTGGAGGTCACGGTGGGAGCCGCGGTGCCTGCCGCGAAGGCCAGTTGCCACCCGCCGTTGGTGGCTGACTGGATCGACGTCAGGCGCCCGATCTGGTCGTAGCCGTAGGTCGCGTCGGTGCTGCCATCGCTGGGATCGGTCACGGTGCGCAGCAGGCCGGAGGTGTCGTACGCGTAGCCGGCCAGTGTCTGCGGCGACTCGGTGCCGGCGGTGACCGTGATCCCCTTGAGCCGGCCCGCGTAGTCGCCGAGCGTGCTGCCGGTGGCCGTGGTCGTCGTGGCGTAGGCGAACGTGAGGAGGGTCTCGGGTGCTTCCGCGCCGGCCGGTTCCGTGATGGTGCCGATGCGGCCCTGGGAGTCGTAACCCACCGTTGACTTGCCGTAGGCGGTGGTGCCGGCGCTGGTCACCCGCCAGGTGTCAGTGCTCTGCAGCCCGGCCGGCTGCGCCCAGGTGTAGGTGTACTTGAGATCGGCCGCGCTGACGGGATTGCCGTTGGCGTCGGTGAAGGTGTCGTCGCCGGTCTCCACGGCGCCCGGATCCACCACGACCGCCTCGGACATCGTGGTGCGCATCGTCCCGACAATCGCGTCCCACTTGGTCGTTTGGGTGATCTTGGATCCGGTGGTGTCCTCGTAGGTCTGGATACCGCCGCCGTCGGGGAACGAGATGCTGCTCTTCAGGTTGTAGCGGATCGAGGTTCCGTCGGCCAGTTCCGTGGTGACGATGGCGCCGCTCTGGACGTCCAGCTTCCGGTTGATCGCCCCGCCGAGGAACTCCGCTTGCCATCCGGGCCCGAAGACGGCCAGCTCGGGGCGGGTGGCGGGGGCTGACTGCGGTCGAGCCAGATCACCGGCGGCGGCGGCGACGCCGTGCTGGCGGCCGATCACCCCTTCGGACACGTCCAGTTCGTTGATCTTGAAGGTGCTGGAGTCGGAGAAGTATTGACCTGGGCCGACCTCCTGGACCGCGGCCGGCGCCGGATCATCGGTGGTGGTGGCGGATGCTTCTGGGGAGAGCAGGGGGAGCATCACCATCGCGACGGCGACGGTGACCGTTAATCGGCGCAATTAGTTCTCCTGGGTGAGCTGGTGATCTGATCAGTTCCACCTGGACAGTAGATGACCGAAAACCTCTCAACAAGGGTCTGTACAGACATTCAAGTTGGTGCTCAAATCGCGTACGGGCTATGCTTTGCCGCAATTCCCGAAAAGCGCGAATAACCATCATCATCCCAGGTCAGATGAGCTAAGGCCATTCGTGTAGCGATTTTATGGCGGCTTTATGGTGACCCTGTGGCGACCGCGTCTATAATCAATGCTCTACCGATTCGGCGCCGTTTCGGTCCATTCCGCGACCTCGTACGTCTCGTACTCGGACACTTCGCCAGGCTTGTGGAATCGGTCAGGCTGGCTCCCGACCGTCAGGCGGCGAGGCTTGCCGTCGTCTCCCGGAGGGAGTTTCCGGGAGCCGTGCGGCGGCGTCGCCACGACATCCCGCATGGCCAGCAGCGTTCCGTTGCCGGGGTTGATGATCCACTGGCGGCGGTACGTGCCGAGCTGCTTGGGTGCGGTGTAGAGACCGAGGGGAATGGTCGTCTCCACCGGCAAGGAGATCACCACTCCGCGGCGGCCCAGGGGGTCGGTCGTCTCGGCCTCGACCTTGACGCCGGGCAGGGTGGCGAGCATCCGGAACGCGGCCGCCCGTACCTCCGGAGGGGCGGGTGCCCCGGCCAGCAGGGTGCCGGCCACATCACTCAGCGCCCGGACGCGCTTCTCACCCGGCAGGGCCCGTATCGGCTGCCTCGTGACCGTCGGGGCGTACGCCTCCCAGTTGCCGTCGAGGTTCAGCAGGGCGTTCTCCAGTTGCTTGGGCTGGGTCGGCAGCGTGGCCACCTGTTCGGGGGTCATGCCGAAGAATCGTTGATCACTGTTCCTGCGGCACGTCTGCGCCCTCTTCGCGGTCTCCAAGAACAGGGTGCCGGTCCCTTCCTCAGTCGGGACCGACACCTTCATGGGCGCCCCCGCCTGCTGCCATTTCCGCTTGTCGTCGGCGGTCCATGGACGGGCGGGCAGGTCCTGGTAGGTGAAGCACGACTTGCCGCTCCGATCGGTCCATTGGTCGTACTGCATCCTCCCCTCGACCTTGTAATGGTCCGACGCGCTCTCGCCGACCGCGTAGATCGTCCCGGCGATGCGGGTGGTGTGCCAGTACGTGCCGGTCGGCCCTTTCCGCACATTGGTGGCGGCCACCAGCAGTGCGTTGCCCGGCTCGTGAAGAATCTCGTTCTTGCCCAAACGGATGGACTGATCCCTGTCCGAGGTCAGAGAGATGGCGGCCACGATCCCCGCGATCAGAGCGGCCGTCGCCACCATGCTCACCATCGGGACCCTGAAGCCGCGGCGGGCGCGCGGCGGAGGGCCGGAGCGCCAGTTGGTTCGCAGGGTGAGCCGGTCCGGGTTCTCCTCACGGGCCAGTGCCGTCCGTACCTGCCGTAGCGCGTCGATCTCATCCATCGTTCTTCTCCCCGGGGAGGGCGCTGCGGAGCTTTATCCGAGCCCGGTGAATCTTGGCCTTGACGGTGCCGAGGGGCAGCTCCAAAGTCGCTGCGATCTCGGCGTACGACAGCTCGCCCCAGGCGAGCAGCAGAACGGCGCTGCGGTCCTGGGCGCTCAGCGAGGCGAGGGCCTTCGCCAGCCGAGGGCCGTACGCCGCGGCGGCCACCCGATCACTGACCAACTCGGCGAGGCCGTCCTCCGCGGGGTCCACGCCCGTTCGGGCGAACGCCTTGTACATACGGGTTTCCTGCCGATGGTGCTTGGCGAGCAGATTGCTGGCGATGCCCCACAGCCACGCGCCGAACTCCGATCGCCCGTCGAACCGCTCCCGCTGCCGGAACGCGGTGGCGAACGCCTCCGCCACGACGTCATCGGCGAGAGCTGGCCCGAGGCGCCGCTTGATGTAGGCATGGAGTCGTGGGGCGTGGCGGCGGAACAGTTCGCCGAACGCCTCAGGGTCTTCCAGAGAGGCGGCGACAACTTCCAGGTCGCCGAGCCTCTCCGTAGGTTGACTCACCACTCTCGCCGCAACCATGGGGTGGTGTGTCCCGTCATGGGTAGTTCCTCCGTGTCCGAGGTGCTGACAATCTCCTCTATCCCGAAGGCGGCTCCCCGGTTGCGGCCTACTCGCCGTTCGCGAGGTGTTTGTCGAGGAAGGCGAATGTGCGCTGCCACGCGTCATCCGCCGCCGGCCGGACGAGGCCGTGACGCAGCGGGAACAGCGCGAGTTTCGCGATGGGGTGATGACCGTCGGTCATGAAGGAATGCCCGGCGGCCGGATAGATCTCCACGTCGTGCTCGACGCCGAGCGCCCGCATGTGCTCCCGCAGCCGCGAACCGTGCGGCACGAAGCCCAGGTCGCGGCCGCCATAGGAGCCCACGACGGGACATACCGCCCGCAGCTCTTCCTGGTCCCGGGGGACCGCGCCGTAGTTCACCGATACGGCTCGCACGCCGGGCGGCTCGCTCGCCGCGTACGCGAGGGCGAATCCACCACCCATACAGAATCCGATCACCCCGAGCCGGCCGCCGTCGACGTCTTCGCGGTCGGCCAGCCACCGCCGGGTCGCGTCGATGTCGGCGGCCGGGCGCCCCGGCTTACCGGTCGCGAACTGGTGCATGGCCCGTGTCAGGCACCCGATCCTGGTGCCGTGGCTGTACAAATCCGGCAAGACGGCCGCATAGCCATGCGCGGCGAATATGTCTATTACATGAAGCATGTCCGGTTCTACGCCGTAGATTTCGTGCACGACCACCATCCCCGGCCATCCGGCCGCGGGTACGGTCCCTTTCGGTAGTGCCATTGTCGCCGTCAGTGAACTGCCGTCCGGCAGCGGAATGCGTACGGGTTGTCGCACCAAGCGCTCCTTAGGAGATGACCAAATCTATGATTTTGGTCGTGCAGAAAGATATGCTCCTCCTGGCTTGGTCGAAGGCGCCACCCACAAAGCGCTCCCCTTGATATGCGGGCGATATGCGGGTGCTATGCGGGCCCTCGATTACCGTCGGCTTCCGGAGTCATCTGGACGCCAGATCAGCGAACTTTCCGGCGCTATGTTCATGGCCAAGGAACTGGGCGCCTAACCGTATCCCCCCATACGCACCTGTTCAGAGAGGTGAGCATGCCCGCAACCAGCAGGCCGACCGTCAGATCCGCGATCACCGCCCTAGCGGTCACTTTCGCGGTGGCGCTGATTCCCCAGGCCGCCTCAGCGCAGGCCGCCGGCGCACTGGCCGTGTCCCACAAGAGCCCGTTCAACTGCGGGAAGACCTTCTACGCCAACAACTGGACCCCCACCCACAACCCAGCGGGGTCCATCGACTGGCAGAACTATGGCAGCGACGCCATCAACGGTGAGACCGTGCGCGCCACCGCCGCGGGCACCGCGACCTTCTACAACGCGGGAAGCACCAGCTACGGCAGGTGGGTCGAGATCCGTCACAGTGACGGCACCAGAACCCGATACGCCCACCTCGCGACCCAGGTGAAGTCGCCCGGCAGCTCCATGACCGTCAGCCAGGGCACCGTGATCGGGACGGTCGGCTCGACGGGCGGATCGAACGCTCCACACCTGCACTACGAACAGCGCACCTCCAGCGGCGCGATGGACACCAGCCCGACCGTGGAGGGCACGACCGTGTCCTTGGGCACGAAGAAGGCCCTCAAGAGCACCAACGGCTGCGGCGGCGGCAGCCCCACCAACCCCAACACCCCGGAGAGCGTCTGCGGCAGCGGCTTCACGGTCATCGACTCGGCCGCCCTCACCGGTGGCCGCGTCTATCTGCTCTACAACTCGGGTAACAAGAACAACTGCGTCGTCACGCTGAAGACGACGAGCCTCGGCACGGCGACGTCGGTGTCGGCCTTCCTGCAGCCGAAGGGCGAGAGCAAGGCGAGCGACTCGGGCAAGTTCGACTACTACGCGGGGCCGGTCAAGCGCGACGCGGCCGGACAGTGCGTCGTGTGGGGCGGCTCGGTCGGCAGCAGCACCTACACCAGCCCCTCTGAGCACTGCGGTTAGTTCTCTCAGCTGGGCGACACACGTCAAAGGCCACTGCCCGATCGGGGAGTGGCCTTTGACGTGTGGTTCTCGCGGTTGGGCGCCCACAGTTGGTCGGCGTCCCCGGCGGCGAGCCGGCCTCGGTAGACGTCGATCTTGTGGTCGATGAGCTTGAGGTTCTCCTGTATCTCGGCGAGCTTGGCGCTCACGTCGGCGCGGTGGGCCTCCATGAGGGCGAGTCGTTCCTGCTCGTTGCCGTGCCCGGCGGCGACGAGCTGGGCGTAGCGCCGGATGGTCTTGATGGGCATGCCGGTGGCCCGCAGCCGGGTGCAGACGGTGATCCAGTCCAGGTCGAGCTGCTGGTAACGGCGCCGGCCGCCGGCGGTGCGGTCGACGGTGGTGACGACCAGGCCGGCGCGTTCGTAGTAGCGCAGGGTGTGCACGCTCACGCCGGTGCGACGGGCGGCCTCGGCGATGCTCAGGCCGGTCTGAGAGACAGAGCGCTTGACTTCGAGCACGCTCTAAATTCTAGCGTCGTGGTCATGGGTACCTCAATGCTGCCGAAGACCACGGACGACGAGCTCAGCCAAGGCCGCAGGCTGCTGGTTCTCGCGATCTGCTGCGCCAGCATCATCGTCGTGGTGATGGACATCTCCATCGTCAACGTCGCGCTGCCGGCGATCCGTCGCGACCTGCACGCCTCGGTGTCCGGCCTGCAGTGGACGGTCGACGCGTACACCCTGGTGCTGGCCGGCTTCCTGGTGCTGGGCGGGTCGACCGCCGACCGGGTCGGCCGCCGGCGCGTCTTCCAGGTCGGCCTCGCCGCCTTCGGGCTCGGCTCGCTGCTGTGCAGCCTGGCGCCGAGCATCGGCTGGCTGATCGCGGCGCGTGCGCTGCAGGCTGTCGGTGGCACGATGCTCAACCCGGTGGCGATGGCGATCACCGCCACCACGTTCCCCGATCCGGCCGAGCGGGCCAGGGCCATCGGCGTGTTCGGCTCGATGTCCGGCCTGTCGCTGGCGCTGGGGCCGATCCTCGGCGGCGCCCTGGTCGACGGCCTTGGCTGGCGCTCCATCTTCTGGATCAACGTGCCGATCGTGGCCGCCGCGATCGTGTGCACCGCGCTGTTCGTGCCCGAGTCCCGCGCCGCCCGGGCGCGCCGGTTCGATCCGGTGGGTCAGGTTCTGGTGATCCTGATGCTGGGCAGCGTCGTCTACGCGATCATCGAGTCCCGCACGCTGGGCTGGACCTCGCCGGTCATCCTCAGCCTGCTCGCCGTCGCCGTGCTCGGCGCGCTGGGCCTCCTCGGCTACGAAGCGCGCCGGGCCGACCCGCTGCTGGAGCTGCGCCTGTTTCGCAGCGTGCCGTTCAGCTCGGCGATTCTGATGGCGCTCTTCGCCTTGTGCGGGTTCGGTGCGTTCCTGTTCGTGACCACCCAGTACCTACAGGACGTACGCGGCATGTCGGCGCTGACGGCCGGGCTGTGCCTGCTCCCGGTCGGGGTGCTGGTCGTGGTGCTGTCCCCGTTCACCGGCCGGCTGGTCGGCAGGCGCGGTCCTCGGCTGCCGCTGGTGGTCGCCGGGGCCGCGCTGGCTCTGGGCGGCGGCGCGTCGATGTGGCTCGGCCCGGCCACCCCGCTGCCGGCCGTACTCGCGATCTATCTGCTGTTCGGCGTCTTCCTGGGCACCGTCAACCCGCCGATCACCAACACGGCGGTCTCCGGGATGCCCCGCTCGATGGCCGGGGTGGCCGCCTCGTTGGCCTCCGCCAGCCGGCAGAGCGGCACCACGCTCGGTGTCGCGATCTCCGGAACGATCGTGGGTTCGGCCCTGGCCGGCGGCGGGACGGCGTACACCGGCGCGGAGCACGGCGTGTGGTGGCTGGTGCTCGGGCTCGGCGTCGGCATCCTGGTCCTGGGGCTGCTCAGCACCGGGCGCTGGGCCGCGGACACCGCCGGGCGGGCGGCGGCGCTGTTCGAGGAAGTGGACCGGGGCGCGGATCTTGGGGAACACCCGGCCGGCACGTAACTCCGCAACGGGACAAACGTTGCCAACGCGGCGCTAGACTTGCATAATTCGTTATCTTGTACCTTTCGTGTTTATGTAGGTAGGTTTGGCGCTATGACCGCATCCAGGACTCCGACCACCGCCGAGGAGCTGCGCGGTGCAGGCCTCCGGGTGACGGCCGCCCGCGTCGCACTGATCGAGACCGTCCGCGACGGTGACCATCTCGATGTCGAGGCGATCGCCTCCGGTGTACGCGATCGCGTGGGCCACATCTCCCTGCAAGCCGTGTATGAGGCCCTCAACGCGCTCACCGCGGTGGGACTCGTACGCCGCATCGAACCGGCCGGCAGCCCGGCCCGGTTCGAGGGACGCGTCGGGGACAACCACCACCACGTCGTGTGCCGGTCGTGCGGTGTCGTCGCTGACGTCGACTGCGCGGTCGGCGAGGTGCCCTGCCTGACCGCGTCCGACGCCCACGGCTTCTTGATCGACGAGGCCGAGGTCATCTACTGGGGCCTGTGTCCCGACTGTTCCACCGCCAGCAGTTCCTGAGCACCGTGATCCCATAGTCCGGAAGGATTTGCATGTCCGAGAACCATGATGCAATCGTCACAGACGCGAAGGCAGAGGGCGGAGGTGGCTGCCCGGTCGCGCACGAGCGCGCCCCGCACCCGACGCAGGGCGGCGGAAACCGCCAGTGGTGGCCGGAGCGGCTCAACCTGAAGATCCTCGCCAAGAACCCCGCCGTGGCCAACCCCCTCGGTGAGGAGTTCGACTACGCCGAGGCGTTCAAGACCCTCGACCTCGCGGCCGTGAAGCGGGACATCGCGGAGGTGCTGACGACCTCGCAGGACTGGTGGCCGGCCGACTTCGGCAACTACGGCCCGTTCATGATCCGGATGGCGTGGCACAGCGCAGGCACCTACCGGATCAGCGACGGCCGCGGCGGCGCCGGCGCCGGCCAGCAGCGCTTCGCCCCGCTCAACAGCTGGCCGGACAACGGAAACCTCGACAAGGCTCGCCGCCTGCTGTGGCCGGTCAAGAAGAAGTACGGCCAGAAGCTCTCGTGGGCCGACCTCATGATCCTCACCGGCAACGTCGCCCTGGAGTCGATGGGCTTCAAGACCTTCGGCTTCGGCGGCGGTCGTGCGGACGTCTGGGAGCCCGACGAGGACGTCTACTGGGGCCCCGAGACCGCCTGGCTCGACGACCAGCGCTACAGCGGCGACCGGGAGCTCGAGAGCCCCCTCGGCGCGGTCCAGATGGGCCTCATCTACGTCAACCCGGAGGGCCCGAACGGCAACCCGGACCCGCTCGCCGCGGCCCGCGACATCCGTGAGACGTTCCGCCGGATGGCGATGAACGACGAGGAGACGGTCGCCCTGATCGCGGGCGGTCACACCTTCGGCAAGACGCACGGCGCCGGCCCGGCGGACAACGTCGGCGCCGACCCCGAGGCCGCCTCGATCGAGGACCAGGGCTTCGGCTGGAAGAACACCTTCGGCACCGGCAAGGGCGCCGACGCGATCACCAGCGGCCTTGAGGGCATCTGGACGAACACCCCCGTGACGTGGGACAACAGCTTCTTCGAGATCCTGTTCGGCTACGAGTGGGAGCTGTTCAAGAGCCCCGCGGGCGCGAACCAGTGGCGGCCGAAGGACGGTGCCGGGGCGGGCACCGTCCCCGACGCCCACGACCCGTCGAAGCGCGTCGCACCGACGATGCTGACGACCGACCTCTCGCTCCGCATCGACCCGATCTATGAGCAGATCTCGCGACGCTTCCTCGAGAACCCCGACGCGTTCGCGGACGCCTTCGCCCGTGCGTGGTACAAGCTCACCCACCGCGACATGGGCCCGATCGTGCGCTACCTCGGCCCGGAGGTCCCGGCCGAGACGCTGCTGTGGCAGGACCCCCTCCCCGCGGTGACGCACGAGCTCATCGACGCCGCGGACATCGCCTCCCTCAAGGGCCAGATCCTCGCCTCGGGCCTGTCGGTGTCCCAGCTCGTATCCACCGCGTGGGCGTCGGCCTCGACCTTCCGCGGCGGCGACAAGCGCGGCGGCGCCAACGGCGCGCGCATCCGTCTCGAGCCGCAGAGCGGATGGGAGGTCAACGACCCCGACCAGCTCGCGATCGTGCTGCGCACGCTGGAGGGGATCCAGCAGGCCTTCAACGCCGCCCAGACCGGCGGCAAGCAGGTCTCGCTCGCCGACCTGATCGTGCTCGCCGGTGGTGCGGCCGTCGAGCAGGGCGCCAAGAACGCCGGCTTCGACGTCGAGGTCCCCTTCACGCCTGGCCGCGTGGACGCCTCGCTGGAGCAGACCGACGTGGAGTCGTTCGCCGCGCTCGAGCCGACCGCCGACGGGTTCCGCAACTACCTCGGGAAGGGCAACCGGCTGCCGGCCGAGTACCTGCTCATCGACCGGGCGAACCTGCTGACCCTGAGTGCCCCCGAGCTGACGGTCCTCGTCGGTGGCCTTCGCGTCCTGGGCGCGAACTACCAGCAGTCGCAGCTCGGCCTCTTCACCGCCACCCCCGGGTCGCTGACCAACGACTTCTTCGCCAACCTGCTCGAGCTGGGCACGACGTGGCAGGCGACGTCCGAGGACGCGAACACGTTCGAGGGCCGCGACGCCGCCACGGGCGAGGTCAAGTGGACCGGAACTCGCGCCGACCTCGTCTTCGGGTCGAACTCCGAGCTGCGCGCGGTCGCGGAGGTCTACGCGAGCGATGACGCGAAGGAGAAGTTCGTGAAGGACTTCGTCGCGGCGTGGGACAAGGTGATGAACCTCGACCGGTTCGACCTCGTCTGATCATGACGTTCAGGCCCGCAACCTGCTCCGATAGTGGCCGTGTAGCGATCGTGTAGACCCCGCGACGAAAGTCGTTCCTGTCTCTCACAGGGACAGGAACGAAAGGGGAAGTCATGGTTAAGACGGTCCGGTTCTACGCGCGCTATGTCGTCAGCACCCTCTCCACTGCCGTGTTCATCCTCAACGGCTGAGGTTCGGTCCCACTTGACGGCCTCTGGGAGCGGCTTTGTGCCGCCCCAGGGGCCGTCGTGTTCCACGACCACCGCGCAAAGGATGGAACAGGATGTTCGGGACAGCCGCCCGGCAGATGGGTTACGCCTGGTCGATGCTGGCAGGCCGGCGATTCCGGGTGAAGGACGTGGCCGCGCTGGTGGACGACCTGCGCGCGACCCTGGAGGAGTTCGGATCCCCCGGTGAGGGCGCGGGCGAGATGCTGACCGCGCCCGATCCCGAGATGCAGCGAGACCTCGCCGCGCGCCGGCTCCGGCGGACGGTGCGGTTGACGGCCCGCGACACCCCCTACTACCGCCGCTGGTTCGAGCAGCACGGCATCGACCCGGCATCCATCACCCTGGACTCCCTGGCATCGATCGAGCCGACGACGAAGGCCGCGCTGCGCGACCTGCCGTCCACGTTCGTCGCCGACCGGGCCCGCCCGGCCGTACTCGCCCAGACCACGGGCACGACGGGCGTGCCGACCATGGTCTGGTTCTCCCGGTACGAGATCGACCTGATGTCTGGCATGTCGGCCTTGGCGCTGATGCTCGCCGGTGGGCTCCGCCCCGAGCATGTCTGGGCCAACTGCATCACCTCGCGGTCCATCGCCCAGATCCTCATCGAGCGGGCGGTGACCATGACCGGGGCGGCCTTCTTCCACCTCGGTGTCGTGGACCCTCGCGCCACGCTGGACCGGTTGGCGGTCCCGCTGCACGTCCCGGGCAAACGGCCTCAGGTGACCCACCTCAACACGACGGCCTCCTACCTCGCGGCCCTGGTCCAGGAGGCCGAGCGGGGCGGATGGCACGCGAAGGACTTCGGTCTCGAAGAGATCCACTCCGGTGGCGAGGTCCTCACCGACGCGCTGAAGGAGCGTGCGGAGGCCATGTTCGGGGCTCCCGTCCTGGACGGCTACTCGATGACGGAGATCGCCCCCGTGGGCGGCCAGGTCTGCGGGCAGGGACACCTTCATCTCCCCACCGACCAGGGACACGTCGAGGTCCTCGACCCCGAGACCTTCCGACCGGCGGCTCCTGGGGCCCACGGTGTGCTGGTGGTGACGCCCTACACCATGTACCGCGACACGACCCTGCTGCTCCGTTATGTCACCGGTGACATCGTCAAAGTGCTGCCCGAGAGCGAGACGCCGGCCTGCGAGCTCGCGGCCGTACCGGCGACCTCACGGGTGCTCGGCCGGCTGTCACCCTCGTCCCTGACCACGCGCGACGTCCTGGACCTCCTCCAAGCGGAGCACGAGATCCCGCTCCCGACGCGATACGCGCTGGAGGAGACCCGGTCGGGACCGGTGCTGCACGCCGTGACCGGCAAAGTGAGCCGCGCGCTGGTGTCCCGGCTGGAGGAGCGCGCGGCCGAGCTGAAGCTTCCGCTGCGGGGCATCGAGCTCGTCGACGATCCGGCCGACCTCCCCGCCCTCTGCCGCGTCCGCGCGGACCTGCGGGAGCACACCTTCGAGCAGGTCACGGCCACCGCGTCCGCCCGGGTGGACAAGCCGGCCCTGCGGGCGGCCGCGGAGGCGGTCGCCGAGATAGGAGTCCGATGAGCGCGCCAGTGAGCGAGGCGGTCCTGCGCGGACTGGTCCTCTACCTGCTCATCCTGCTGACCGTGGGTGTCGCGGCGGTCTACTTCGCCAGAGTGACGATGCCGCGCCCGCCGGTCGGCCGGTTCGTCTGGACCGACATCTGGATCATGGTCGTGGCACTCGTCGCCATGCCGTTCGCCTACATGCACATGCCGGTCGGGCTGGTCGTCACGATCTTCGGTGTGGTCGTCTTCACCGTGTCGCAACTCGCCCTGTCGCCGGTGCTGGGCGGCCGGAACGCCGCGCTGGCGGCCGCTCTGCTCTGCGCGGCGGACGTGGCCGCGTACTTCGCGGGATGGCCGACGGCGGTGCTCGTCGTCAACGACCTCACGATGATCCTCCTCACCGTCGGGGTCGCCAACCTGTGGGCGCAGACGGGGATGAAGGCCGCCCACGTGGCGGGCCTGGCCGCCGCACTGACCGTGTACGACGCCCTTGCCACGGGCGTGAGCTCGCTGACGACTGATTTCGTGTTCCGGGTCGAGGGGTTGCCGTTCGCCCCGATACTCGCCACCGGCTACGGGCCCGTCACGAGTCTGGCCGGTCTCGGCGACTGCCTGATGCTGGCCGTGTGGCCTCTGGTGGCGGCCAAGGCGTACGGCAGGGCCGCCGGCTGGTGGGCCGCCGTGATCGAGGGGACGTTGCTGCTGGGCCTGACGCTCGCCGTCCTGTTCACCGATCTGGACTTCGTGCCGCTGCTGCTGCCCCTGGGGCCGCTGATCGTGGGACAGCACCTGTTCTGGCGGCGCCGCGACCGGGCTCGCGCCCTGCGGAGCGGACCGGATCGAGTCGAGCTCACCGAGGCACTGGCCGATCTCCCCGCCGCCGCAGGCTCCTGGGTCGCGCTGCACGAAGGAGCCGTCGTCGCGACGGGGGCTTCACCGGGTACGGCCCGGCGGGCGGCACGGCAGGCAGGCGTCACAGCCATGCCAGTTGTCCGGGGAACGGGTGGCTGACCCGGTGTCACTCAGCGGACACCGGGCGCAAGGTATCGAGAAAGGCACTCACCTCCGCCGCCTCCGCGGAGTCGAAGCTGTGGAAGATGGCGAGCGCCTCGTTCCAGGCGGCCAGGGCGGCGTCCGGGTCGCCGAGATCGGCATGGACGCGGCCGATCTCGCGCAGGACTCGGGCGCGCCAGTGCTGCATCTCCCGGACGCCCAGCACATCAAGCGCGTGCGTCAGGTGCCGCAGTGCCTCGTGCGCACGGTGACGCCGGAAGGCGACCTCTCCGAGGGCGTACGCGGTGAGCGTCTCACCGTACGTGTCGCCGAAGCGCGCGAAGCTCCGCTGGCAGTGCGTGAGCGTCCGCACCGCCTCGTCGAACCGTCCCACCGCGCCCAGAGCCTCCCCCAGCCGGCGCTCCGTCAAGGTGGTGATGATCGGATAGCCGTGCCGGCGGCTGAGTTCGAGACTCTCCTCATAGCGCCGGATCGCCTCCGTCACCTCGCCCTTGCTGTAGTGGGTGATGCCCAGGGCCCGGAGCAGGATCGCCCGGGGGTACGCGGTGCGGCCCCCGCGCGCCAGCTCCAGTCCACGACGGCAGACCTCGGCGGCCTGGTCGTGGTGGCCGAGTTCAAGGTGGATCGACGTCAAATGGATCAATGTGCTGAGCAGTCCTCCGTGGTCGCCGAGCTCCTCGAACCGGTCGACGGCTTCGGTGGTGCGATCCAGCGCCTCCTCGAAGTCCCCGAACACATGCCGGCAGATGCCGAGGCCGCTGAGCGCGTACGCGGCGGAGTGCCGGTCCCCCATGCGCTCGAACAGCTCGAGCAGTGATTCGAACTCCCGCAGCGCGTCGCCGAACATCCCCCGCTCCACCAGGAGATCCGCCCGCAGCAGCCGGGTGGTCAGCAACGCGGGGGTGTGCTCCAGCCGGGTCGCGGCGGCGATGACGGCATCGTGAATCCGGGTGGCCTGGTCGAAGAAGCCGTGGATCCGTAGATAGGCCGTCAGATGGTAGGCCAGCTCGCCCGCGAGGGCGGGTCTGTCCAGCGCGGCCGCGAGCTCGACCACCGCCACCATGTTCCCGCGTTCCTCCATCAGCCACTCGGAGTCGCCCTGCCCTGTCGCCGGGCGGGACTCGCCGGCGCCCGGCATAGGCGCGCAGGGCAGGGGGAGATCACCGACGGCCGCCGCCACCCGGTCGAGACTCTCCCTGACGAGCCCGAGCAGGATCGCGCGCCGCCGTGTCTCGCTCTCCTCCGCCTCGGCCTGTTCCCGCGCGAACGCCCGCAGCAGATCGTGCAGCCGGTATCGCAGGCCTCCCGCGGCGCAGGCTTCCGGCCCGTTCACCAGACCGGCGACGACCAGGGTCTCCAGAGCGCGATCCGTTACATCCCGGGACTCTCCCAGCAGCGCCGCCGCGGCCCACTCGGGCACGCTCTCCAGCCCGGACAGGCCGAGCAGCCGGAACGTCCGCCGCGCCACGTCGGTGAGGGCGTCATAGCTCACGGCGAAGTTGGCGCGAACGGTCTGCTGTCCCAGAGCCAGTTCGTCGAGGCGCCGGCGAGTGTCCTCCAGGCGGGCCGCGAAGTCGGACAACGGCCAAGCGGGCCGGGCCGACAGTCTCGCCGCCGCTATGCGGATCGCCAGCGGCAGCCGTCCGCAGGCGCGCAGAATCGACGCCGCCGCCTTCGGCTCCGCGCGCACGCGGGCCTGTCCGGCCACCCGTTCGAGCAGCTCCACCGCTTCGTTCTCGTCGGGTACGTCCAGCAAGATCGCCTGAGCGCCGGGTAAGGCGAGCTGCGCACGGGAGGTCACCAGCACCGCGCCACGCGCTGTGCCCGGTAACAGGGGCGACACCTGCGCCTCCTCCGCCGCGTCGTCGAGGATGATGAGGATCTCGCGATCCGCGAGGCGTGACCGGTACAGAGCGGCCCGCTCTTCGAGCGTGTCGGGGATCGCGCTCCCCTCCACTCCGAGCGCTCTCAGCAGCTCCCCGAGAATGCGCCGGGGATCGCGTGGCGCGGGTGAGGCCGCGCCGAGCCGTACGTAGAGCTGGCCGTCGGGAAAGGCGGGCCGGAGCAGATGCGCCAGGTGGATCGCCAGGGTGCTCTTGCCGAGTCCGGGGGTGCCCGACAGGGCCACGATCACGGGTGCGGAGGCCTCGGGGTCCCTGCCGCGCAGAATCGTGGTAATCGATTTCAGTTCAGCGCTTCTGCCCACGAAGTCGGCGAGGTCCGCAGGTAGCTGGCAGATGTGGTGCCACGCCGTGGTGTCCGGCACTGCGGGCCCGTGCGGCGCGGTAGCCGGTTCTGGAGCTTTGTGGGCTGACGGGTGATCCGCCAAGAGGCTCGCGTGGAGGCTGCGTAAATCGGCGCCCGGCTCGACGCCCAGCTCCTCCACCAGGACCGTCCGCACCCGACGGTAGGCGTCCAACGCCTCACCCCGCCGCCCGGCCCGGTGCAGGGCGAGCATGAGCTGACCCCAGAGACGCTCGCGCAGTGGATGCGCGTCCGCGATCTTCCGCAGCTCACCGATCAACTGGTCATGCTGCCCGAGGGCCAGACGGACGTCGATCCAGTCGGAACGCGCCTGGTACAGCTCCTCCTCCAACTCGGCGATCCGGGGCGTCAGCACCTCGCCGAGCACGAGGTCCTCGGCGGGCCGGCCCCGCCAGAGCGCCACCGCCCGCCCGAACGCCCTCTCGGCGACCGTCAGCTCGCCCCGCTGTACGGCGAGCCGCCCCTCGCGCGCCACATCACTGAAGATCAGTGCGTCCAGCTGATCGGGCTCGGCGCACAGCAGATAGCCGGACCCTTCGGTCCGCACGATCTGGTCCCCACCGGGGATCGCCCGCCGTAGCTGCCATACGTGGGTCTGGATGTTGGCCACGGCCGTGGTCGGAGGTTCATCCCACAGAGCGGCCACCAGCCCGTCCCGGGAGATCACGGTGTTGGCGTTGAGCAGCAGAGTGGCCAGCACGGCCCGAGGTTTGCCCCGGAGATGGATCGGGGTCCTCGGGGTGCCCTCCAGGAAGACCTGAACGGAGCCCAGGACGGCGAAACTCACCCGCTGGTGGTGCACCATGAAGCAGCCAATCCCTTGCGTAACAACACCGTACTCGTGATCTTTGGTGCGTCTGCTGAGCGGTTCGGCAGAGGATTGTCATCGCGATGCGGACGCGCACCATGATTACGGACGTGATCGTCTTTGCGCCACCTCGGCCTCGGCTGAGCGTGTAGCTGTACACGAGCCGGTACCGTCGCATGGGGCAATGGTAGGAAGTCGTTGCAGTCGCCGTTGATGTTGCTGACCAGCGTGTGGGTGCCCTGGCGGTCGCCCATCGCGTACGACGTCGAGCCCTGGATGAAGCCGCCGCCGCGCGGCGGTGCCGGGGATCGTCAGGGCGGTTCCCGCGACAGTCAGGGCGACGGCGCTCAACCCAGCCCTGGCGGCGGTTACGGCTTCGGGATGGCCGACCGCACCCACCGCCGCGACCTGGCGTCGGCTTGATCGATATAGTGTGGCATGCCGGAGTTGATCGCGCCCACCGCACGTTTGCACGCCGCCTGGCTCGAGGCGCATGCCGAGTGGGGGCCCGGCGTCCATGAGGACGGGTTCGGGCTGCTGCCGTCGGATGAGGTCGAGTCGACGGCCGGGTTCGCGGCCTGGGTGGCGCGGCTGGTCGACGAGTCGGATCAGGCGAAGGCAGCGGATGTCGGCGAGGCGCCGTGCACGTACCGGTGGATCGTCGATGGCGACCGGGTGCTCGGCGGGATCGCGCTGAGGCACGGGTTCGGTGAGTTCGTGGAGTGGGCCGGCCACATCGGGTACGGCATCCGGCCGTCCGCGCGCCGGCGCGGGTTGGCTACCTGGGCGCTGGGCCGGATGCTTGACGAGGCGCGAGAGTTGGGCATGGACAAGGTGCTGGTTGTCTGCGCGGCCGGCAACGTTGCCTCGGTGAAGACGATCGAGCGCCACGGTGGCGTCCTCGAAGGTATCCGAGACACCGAACTCGGCCCGGCGCGGCGTTACTGGATCAAGATCAGCGTACCGAGCGCGTGATTCATCGGTAGGGAGCCGACGTTGGGCAAGGAGGGATGCCGTATGGATGGAGAACAGGGTGCCGAGCCGGTCTTCGTCCGCTCGAAGTGGGGGACGGCTCGCTATGTGTACAACCCGAAGCACCCCATGGGCGTCGCCCTCATCGTGGGTTCCCTCCTGCTCGCGGTAGGCGGGATGTACTACGTCAACGACCGCGCGAACTGGAGTGAGGGAGAGCTGCGGGACGCCGTCCACGGAGCTGCCCGCGCGCTGGAGGCGGAGCCGCAGACCGTGAGTCTCTTCACCGGCTACGAAGAACTGATCCACGAGGCGATCAGGAAGACCGGAGCGGGACCGCCGCACGGATCGGTCAAGGTCTCGGCCGTGCGGGCCGCCGGTTACGGCGCGAACCGGCCGACGGACGACTTCGAGATCAGATCGGACGATGTGGACGGCGTGTACTGCCTGCGCATCTCACCTCCGCAACCCGACACACCGAAGTCAAGCGTGACCTCCACGCTCTCCACGACCGTGGAGGACCACTCCTGCTAGTGCGGGCCACCGGCCGGCTCATCTTTGACGGGCTAGCTCTTCTTCACCGAAGGAAGCTGGTCCGTCCACTCCGTGGTCACGGAGATGAACTTCTTGCTCCACGCCACGCCGCCGTCGCTGGCGAGGATGAGATTGGCGCGGGCCACCTGGGCCTTCTCGGGATCGACGACCAGCTCGATGCCCCTCTTACCGCCTTCAGGATCAGGGAAGCGCAGTTGCTGGCCGCCTTCGACCGCGCCCGTGTTCTCAACTCCCGGCGTCGCGGCGAGCGCCCGGAACGCCGCGGAGCGGACCTCCGCGGGTGCCGGCAGCTCCGTGATCAGCGTGAGCAGGGGGAACGTGGGGTCACCTTGGATTTCGGATCCGGACATGTCGCTCTCGTTGCCCTTGCGCTCGGCGATCCACGCCTTCAGCGCCTCCGGGTCCGTCGGCAGCCTTTCGAGGTCCTCGAAGCTCACCTTGGCGCCCTTGAGTCTGAGCGTTTTCCACGCCGGCGCCGGTACGAGGGCATCGGGAGGATCCCCGGGCTCGCCCTTGGTCCAGCGCTTGCCGTCGCGCGCGGTCCAGCTCTCCATCGGCGGCATTTCCGCCTTGGACCACTGACGCGTGACGTGCCAGTACGTCCCAGAACCTTGGGGCGTACGTTCCGCGCCGACGGCGGCCATGAGCAGGACCTCCTTGCCAGAGACCGGGGCGCCGTCGTTCGTGGGCGCCCCCGTGGCGAGCACGACCGCTGCGGCGGCCCCGGCGGCGACCAGGGCGACTCCCGGCACGAACCAGCCGACGCGCCTGCGCGCCCGGCCCGCCCGCGTCCTTTGCTGGAGGCGGTCCCTGCTGCGCGCGACCGCCTGAGCGGACGGCTCCGGCTTGGCCAGCAGAGTGGCGACCTCTTCCAGGTCATTCATGGGTCGTCTCCTTGTCGATGAGGGCTTGGATCTTGGCGCGGGCCCGGCTGAGCCGCGAGCCCACTGCGCCGATGGAAATGCCGAGCGCCTGGGCGATCTCGTCGTAACTGAGCTGGCCCAGCGCCAGGAGCAGCAGCACGTCACGTTCGCCGCCGTTCAGCGAGGCGAGCGCCATGGCCAGGTGCGGCTGCATGCGCTGGGCGGTCACGGAGGTGACGACCCGGTTCTCGTGTCCTTCCACGACCGGCGCGGGGTCCAGCCGGGCCAGCGCCTTGTAGTGGCGGGCCTCCTTGCGGCGGTGCCTGGCCACCAGGTTCGTGGCGAAGCCGAACAGCCAGGGCCGCAAACCCCCTTTTTCCAGGTCGAAGCGGTCACGCCGGTCGAACGCCAGCAGGAACGTCTCCGCCGCGATGTCCTCGGCCACCTGGGTGTCGAGGCGGCCCGCCACGTACAGGTAGATGTCGCGGAAATACCGGTCATGCACGGCGGTGAACAGCTCGGAGTTCCCCCGGTAGCCGGCGACGAGATCGGCGTCGGTCACCTGTTCGCCCACGTCGGCGGTCACGTGCCCGTCTCCGTCATAAGTGTGCCTTCCGGATGGTGATTGTTACTTTCATCCATCCTTCGCCGCATGCCCGCATCTTCTTCCCGCCCCCGAAGAGCGGCCGTTCAGCAGCCGGGCGCGTCTTCCACGCGTCCCGGCTTCATCCTCCGGCTTTCTCCCGGAAGGACCCATCGGGAAGGGTGGGCTTGGTGTCGTTCCAGCCAGAGTCCACGACCGCCCAGTAGCCCAGCATCCTGCCGGGACCTCGTCGCGGCGGTATCGGCTGATGTGGTTGGTCGCGATGCCGTAGAGCCAGGGGCGGGCGCTGCGGTGGCTCGTGTCGTACCGGCGACGCTGACGGAAGGCGAGGGCGAACGTCTCAGCGCAGACATCGTCGGCGGCGTGCGGACCGAGTCGGCGGGAGACGTACCGGTGAATCTCCGCGTAGTGCGCGTCGAAGACGGCGCCGAAACGCTCGGGTTCGTCCCAGGACCGCTCGATCACCACGGCGTCGTCCTGCGACGGTGGGGCGTCGCCCGGGGGATCGGCCAGGTGTGGCTCATTCATTCAACGGCCTTGTGGTCGGCGGGACATTGGTCACCTGTTGTTGTCCGCAGACGATCCTCGCCTTCCCCTGAGTTCCGGCGGGTCTCGGCCGGGAGCAGCGCCCGTCTCACCGGGCGCGGCCGGCCTGGGTCTGCGATCGGGAGTGTCTGTGCGACACCGATCCTTGGGGTTCTCGGCTGATCTAGGTTGCGGATCACAGAAGTCCATGGGCAAGACGCAAAGCGGGCGTGGGACCGGTTTTCCGGTCCCACGCCCGCTTTTCGTGGCGCTGTCGGTCAGTTCTGATGGGCGACCTCCGGTGTGGCTTGCTCGGCCGGTCGATAGCCGAGGCGGCCTCGGGTCGCGACGAGCACCACGATCGCTGCCGTGGCGCCCGCGAGCAGGGTGACGTGGGACGCCTGCTCGACGCTGGCGATCGACGGGAACATGTCCGAGTAGGCGATCGACATGAAGTTGTTGACGCTGACGTGCAGCAGCATGACCAGCGGCAGGCTCTGGCCGGTCCGGTTGAACACCCACGTGACGATCACGCTGAAGACGCAGCAGAAGGCGACGAACTCGGCGACCCTGATCGGGGTGACGTTCGGCCACTCGCCCCACTCGCTCAGGAACAGCGGCATGTGCCAGAGGCCCCACAGCGGACCGAGGACGAAGGTGGCGACCAGCGGACCGAACCTGCGCTGCAGGCGGGGCAGGGCGAAGTCACGCCAGCCGGGCTCTTCCGCCAGACCGGTGGTGACCATCTGGAGCAGCAGCCCCGGCAGGTAGGCCACCAGCACGGCGACGGGCGGCATGTGGATATCTTCGTTGGTCACCGCGAGACCGGCAAGGATGATGGCGGCCGGAACGCCGACGACGGTCACGACGTACCAGATCCAGCTGACCCGCCACTTCGTCATCCGCCCGACCCACCGGCGGAGGCCTGCCCTGCCATCCGCCACCACGGTCACGATGAACGCGGCGAGGATGGGACCGAGATAGGCGCCAGGGAGAACGCCGAGGAGCTGCGTGCTACCGAGCAGCGAGGGGAATGTGAAATCCAAGACCCCCAGGCCGGTCGCCGAGAGAATGTAAGGCACCCAGGCGGCCCAGCTCAGCAGGTTGGCCAGGACGAAGAAACTGATCAGTGGACGGCGACGGATGAAACCCCGCAGCCCGGTCTGACTCGGCTGCTGCTCGATATCCGGCCGGCTGTTG
This sequence comes from Nonomuraea sp. NEAU-A123, assembly GCF_018603905.1. GTDB lineage: Bacteria > Actinomycetota > Actinomycetes > Streptosporangiales > Streptosporangiaceae > Nonomuraea. Next base: position 648,440 of record NZ_JAHFZZ010000003.1, on the reverse strand, counting down.
ACTGCCATTTTATTTCTCCTGGGAGGAGCGCTTGACTGACAGTGATCAGCACATCAGCCGAGGGCCTTCCCAGTCGTTCCCGCGTACGCCCCAATGGGGGTATAGCTAGGGGTACCGCGGAGAGAACGCGCAGCTCAGAGCATTGGCCAGGAAGGGTAGAGCACGCGCCCCAAGTTGCCGTCTCATCCTGAACCTGGCGGACGTTACGTGCGGTAATTCTTCCCAGGGGGCTTACCGGGGATCGGCTTGGCGATGAGAGCGACGGGGATGAAGAAGCAGATCTGGCCGATCACCAGGGTGAGTGTCCAGAGGGCCTTGTCGTCGTAGTGGGTGGATGCCTTGGCGTACAGCTCGTCGGGGACGCGTTCCCCGGACGGGTTCGGGGTGAGGACGGCCTCCACGAGCTCCAGTGCGACCCGTTCGGCGTCGGTGAAGTAGGGGGCGTCCCGCCAGGACGCCACGGCGGTGATGCGCTCCTCTGCCTCCCCGGCCCGGCGGAGGAGGCCGGTCTGCCGGACGGCGTGGTACGTGCTGCCGACGATCTGCCCGGCGCGGAGCTGCACCAGGTTGACGGTGGCCTGCGGAATCGAACCGTTCAGCGTGGCCTTGAGCATGGCTCCGGCGATTGTTCCCACCTCGGGAAAGAACTGGGCAGGGTCGGGCAGACGCGACCGGAGGTCGTCCTGCTCGGTTGTCGTGGGCGTGGCCATGGCGAGGTTTCCCTTCTCAATCTCTTGGGGCTTGCGACCATCACGAAGTGGCCGGCTGCGGGGACGATCACGGGGATCACGACCAGTGGTAGACCAGGTTCACGGCAAGTGCGGCCACCGCGGTGGCGAAGAATCCGGCCCAATTCACGAGCTTGCGGGAACCCACTCGCAGGTGCGCGAGGAGCGCGCCGATGAAGTAGAGCACGAGGCCAGCGGCAGCGAGTGTCCCCAGCATTGGCACAGCGAACCCGCCCAACAGCCCCAAAGAGCCCGCCGCCAGCAACATGCCCAACACCGGTACCCACGACCGTGGCAAGCGCTTCATGTCCGCCTGAGCCTTTGGAAATTCGTGGCCGATCAGGTAGACGACGGCGGCGCTGCCGTACAGTACCGAGGCGAAGATGGTGACCGTGGCATAAGCGGCGAACATGAGCCCTCCTTTGCGCTTTTTTGCTGCAAGAACTTCCGTTGAGTGCATCGTTGATCGCCGCTCGATCCCAGCGGTGTTCGAGCCTTGCGACCCGGTGTCGTAGTAGTCCGACGAAACAACTGCTGGAAATGTCAGGCGCTGTCTCGTCGAACTGGTGAGGGCAACTGCGACAGGGGCCGTCGATCCGTCTCGTCTCCCGTCCCATCGGGCATGCGATAGGCACAGGGTTCCGTGGCGATTGTCATGTTCCAACGGAGTGCTTACAGGAGGCGGCCGCTTCTGGGACGGGACCAGTTATGACAGGTCACCTGCTCCGTTCTCTGCTTCGACACCACGAACGGCGAAGCCAGGCTCTCCCTTCGCGCACTCGAACCTGATCCTTTCCAGGAGTTCGCTGACGCGGCTCACGAGGGACAAGAGTTCTACGGAACCGTGACCAAGCTCGTCCCCTTCGGAGCCTTCGTCAGCGTGGCAGAAGGCATTGAGGGCTTGGTGCACGTGGACGAGCTCGCCGAAACCCGCAAAAAGGCCGACTCTGCTCCTCGGTCGCCTTGATGGCACCTGGACGGGAAACAGCACACTCCGAGACCTATGCCAGCTGGCCGACCTCACCGCATGAGGTGGAAGGTGCGGCAGGGCCTGGCTCGCCGTCGTCCATCACCACGACCAGCGGCGTGTGGGAGCAGGCCGTCACTCCATGGCGGCCTGTGTGGAGGATCGGTGAAACCGGCTGAGGAGCTTGGGCGATGCTACGCCGACTGCCGTCGCGCTGTGAGCGTGGCGTGCAGGGCATCGAGGCCCTCGCGGAAGATGCCGGCGAACAGTGCTTCCGCTTCCGCGTCGCTCACCCCGTCGGGTACGAAGCGGCCGCTCCACTGGACCTCGGCGGCGTCCGGGCGGCCGGGCAGGGCGAAGACCCACAGAGTGGCGAGGTAGTCAGTGACGGGGAAGGGCGCTTGGAGGATGGTGTAGCTGTAGGAGCGCTCCGCTTCGCTGTAGGCCGTCAGTCGTTCGACGATCACGTCGCCGTCGCTGGTGCGGAGGCTGCGGACGCGGCCGCCCTGCTGAAGGGTGCTCTCCGATATGTAGGGGAGCCAGTCCGGCAGGGCGTGAAAGCCGCCGATGAGTCCCCAGACGTCTTCCGGGCCGGCCGGGACGGTCTGGTTGACTGAAGTGGTTGCCATGATCTGTGTCCTTGCTGCGTACAGGGTGGTTGATGGCGTTGCGGCGCGGGTGGCTCAGGCGCCGGTCGGCAGCGGCGCGGCAGGATCGAGCAGGCCGGCCGCTCGGAGTTCGGTCCAGAAGCCGGTGGGGATCTCTTCCCGCAGGGCTGCCAGGTCCTCGGAGATGCGCGAGGGGCGGGTGGCGCCGGGGATGACCGCCGCGGCGGCGGGGTGGGCCAGGGAGAACTGGAGCGCCGCCGCCTTGACGGTCACGCCGTAGCGCTCGGCGAGGTCGCTGATCTGCCGGACCTTCACCACGATGCCGGCCGGGGCCTGCTGGTACTCGAAGTGGGTGCCGCCGGCGAGGACGCCGGAGCTGTAGGGGCCGCCGACGACCATGTCGACGCCCTGCTCCTGAGCGGCGGGCAGGAGCCGCTGCAGTGCCTGGCGGTGGTCGAGGAGGGTGTAGCGGCCTGCGAGCAGGAAGCCGTCAGGGCGGGGCTCGTCCAGGGCGAGGGTCAGCTCGATCGGCTCGACGCGGTTGACGCCGAGCCCCCACGCCTTGATGACGCCCTGGTCGCGTAGGTCGTCCAGGACGCGGAAGGCGCCTGTGCGGGCGATCTCGAACTGGGCCAGCCAACGGTCGCCGTGGAAGTCTTGGGCGATGTCGTGCACCCAGACGATGTCCAGCCGGTCGGTGTGTAGTCGCTGGAGGCTGTCCTCGATCGAGCGCTTGGTGGCGTCGGCCGAGTAGTCGTCGGTCATCTTGTTCGGCCGGCCGTGTTCGAACAAGCCGCCCTTCTCGCCGAGGTCGCGGCCGGCGGGATCCTCGCTCTCGTCGTGAATGATCCGGCCGACCTTCGTCGACAGGACGAAGGAGTCCCGCGGGTGCTGGGCGAGCATCTCCCCGAGACGGATCTCGGCGAGGCCCGCGCCGTAGAACGGAGCGGTGTCGAAGTAGCGGATCCCCTGGTCCCAGGCGGCCCGCAGCGTCGCCTGGACCTCCTCCTCCGGGATCGCACGGAACATGTTGCCCAGCGGTGCGGTGCCGAATCCGAGACGACCGGGCAGCAGCGTGGTGAGGCTCATAAGGAGCGCCTTCTCTTCCTTGGTTCTTGGCCCTTGGCTGGACGGCGCTTTCGTGCGTCGTCAGCGGACTTGCCCGCGCCGAAGATGCCGAGGTCGTTGACGAGGATGTCCACCTGCGGAACGGCGTTCAGGACGGCTCGTGCGCAGGCGGCGAATCAGTTGAGGCTGTCGGGGTCCGGGCCCGTGCGCGTGCCGGTGTCGAGGCCGGTGATCGCGGCGATGGCGTCGTCGCTCAGCTCAAAGCCGAAGACGTCGAGGTTCTGGCGGATGCGCTCCGGGGTGACCGACTTGGGGATGACCACATTGCCGGTTTGGAGGTGCCAGCGCAGCACCACCTGGGCGGGGCTGACGCCGTACTTACCGGCGATGTCCACGATGGCCTGGGCTCCGAGAACGGCGCCCTGGGCCAGCGGGCTCCATGCCTCGGTGGCGATGCGGTGCTCCGCGTGGAAGGCACGCAGTTCGCTCTGCTGGAGGGCGGGGTGCAGCTCGACCTGGTTGACCACCGGGGTGATGCCGGTGTGCTCCAGCAGGCGCTGGAGGTGGGGCACCTGGAAGTTGGACACGCCGATGGCGCGGGTCCGGCCGTCGGCGAGCAGCTTTTCGAAGGCGCGCCAGGTGTCGAGGTACCTGTCACGGGCCGGAGTGGGCCAGTGGATCAGGTAGAGGTCGACGTGGTCCAGGCCGAGCTTCTCCAGGGAGGTGTCAAAGGCCGCGAGGGTCGCATCGTAGCCCTGGTCGTCGTTCCACAGCTTGGTTGTGACGAACAGCTCCTCGCGAGGGATGTCGGAGGCGGCCAGCGCGCGGCCGACTCCGCGTTCGTTGCCGTAGATGGCGGCGGTGTCAATGCTGCGGTAGCCGGCCTCCAGGGCGCTGGTGACCGCAGCAGTGGTCTCGTCATCGGGGACCTGGAAGACACCGAAGCCCAACTGCGGCATCGCGACATCGTTGTTCAGCGTCACATTCGGAATCGACGTCACGGTCGATGTCCTTTCTGGGGTGTTCTTTCTCGCGCCGGTTGCGCGAGAGGGGCGGGAGAGCGGAGAGAAAGACGAGGGGGCGCTCCACCGCGGCAGCGCGCGCCGGGGGTCAGTGGTGGACGACTTCAGCGTCCGGCGTGTCCGCCCGCCCGGTGGCCGGCTGCTGCGACCGGGCGGCGACGGGCCCAGAGCGGCGCTCCAGGCGCCGCGAGACGAGCGCGAGGACGAGAGCGGCGGCGGCGAGCACCGCGCCCACGGCGTTGGGGGCGGTGTAGCCGTACCCGGCGGAGATCACGATGCCGCCGAGCCAGGCGGAGAGAGCGTTGCCCAGGTTGAAGGCACCGATGTTGACGGCCGACGCCAGGGTGGGGGCGCCGTGCGCGTAGTCCAGGACCCGCTTCTGGAGCGGGGGGACGGTGGCGAAACCCAGCGCGCCGATGAGGAAGACGGCCACGGCCGCCACGGCCTTGTTCGGCGCGCCGACAGTGAACAGCGCCAGGACGACCGCGAGACCGCCCAGGGCCGTGAAGAGCATCGCCATGAGCCGGCGGTCGGCGAACCGTCCTCCGATGAGGTTCCCGACCACCATGCCCAGTCCGAAGAGCACCATCAGCCAGGGCACGGAGGAGTCCGCGTAGCCGCTGACCTCGGTCATCATCGGCGCGATATAGGTGATCGCGGCGAAAACACCTCCGAAGCCGAGCACGGTCATCGCCATGGCCAGCAGCACCTGGGGGTTGATGAGCGCTGCCACCTCGTGCCGCAGGTGTACGCCCTCGGGCTTGGGGAGGTTCGGGACCAGCTTGGCGACACCGGCCAGGCCGACGACACCGAGCCCCGCGACGATCAGGAAGGTGACGCGCCAGCCCGCGCTCTGGCCGACGAAGGTGCCCAGCGGGACGCCGACCACGTTCGCCACGGTCAGCCCGGTGAACATCATGGAGATCGCCCCGGCCTTCTTCTCCGGTGCTACCAGCTCGGCGGCCACCACGGAGCCGATGCCGAAGAAGGCGCCATGGGCCAGCGAGGCCACGACCCGGCCGACGAGCATGACGGCGAAGACCGGAGCCACGGCGGAGATGACGTTCCCCACGATGAACAGGCCCATGAGCAGCATGAGCATGTTTCTGCGGGAGATCCTGGTACCGAGGACCGTCATGATCGGCGCTCCGATCATGACACCGAGCGCATAACCGGTGACGAGCAGGCCGGCCGTCGGCACGGAGACTCCGAGGTCGCCGGCGACCTGAGGCAGCAGCCCCATGATCACGAATTCGGTGGTACCGATCCCGAAGGCCCCAATGGCCAGGGCCAGCAGTGCGAGCGGCATGACGTGTCCTTACGATGCAGACGAAAAAGTAGTGCGCAAGCGCCTTACGGGCATGAACAATAATTGCAGACGCGGCATATGGCAAACGCGGTATAGTGGCGTACGTGACTAAGGGGTGCCGTTCCGCGGTGCGCCTCAGCCGACCGCCCGGACCGAGGGAGCCGACATGACCGCCACAGACCCTGCGATGACCGCTCTCGCCCACAGCTGGTCTGCGCTCTCGCTACTGCACGGGCGCATCGAGAGCAGCATCGAACGCGCGCTCCAGGCCGCACACGACCTGAGCGCACGTGAATACTCCTTGCTCGACGTCCTCAGCCGGCAGCACGACGGCGAGGGCGGCCACTTGCAGATGCGCCAGGTCGCCGACTCCGTCATCCTCAGCCAGAGCGCGACCACCCGCCTGGTCACCCGGCTGGAGAACCGCGGCCTGCTCGCCCGCTACCTGTGCCCCACCGACCGGCGCGGCATCTACACCGACATCACCGACAAGGGCCGGCACCTGCTGGAGGAAGCCCGCCCCACCAACAACGCGGCCCTGCGCGAGGCCCTCGAAGCGGCAGCCGCCGCACCCGAACTCGCCCCCCTCGTCCACGCGGTCGAGCAGTTGCAGAGCCGTCCGGTCCCTGTGTGACCTTCCCGGCAAGCCGGGGTTTGCGCGCCGTCGGCCGTGATCGACATGGAGCTCCCGGCAACCGGTGAAACCGGCTGAGGGTGCCGTGAAACCGGCGCGGCCGAGAGTGAAGCCATGAGCATCACAGAACTCGGACGTACCGGGGGCGGCCCGGCCTCCGGCGGAGGAACCGATCTGGCCGTACGTGCGGAAGGGCTGGTGAAGACGTTCGGCGGGCACCGTGCCGTCGACGGGATCGACCTGGACGTACGCCCCGGTGAGATCTTCGGCGTCCTCGGCCCGAACGGCGCCGGCAAGACCACCATGCTGCGGATGCTGGCCACCCTGTTGAAGATCGACGCGGGCCGTGCCGAGATCTTCGGGGTCGACGTGGCCGGCAACCCGCACATGATCCGCCAGCTGGTCGGCGTCACCGGACAGTACGCGTCGGTCGACGAGAACCTGACCGCCCGCGAGAACCTCTGGCTCTTCAGCCGCCTGCAGGGCATCGCCGCGCCGCGCGCCCGGGGCATCGCCGTCGAATTGCTGGGCCAGTTCGGCCTGGAGGAGGCCGCCGACCGACCGATCGCGCAGTTCTCCGGTGGCATGCGCCGGCGCCTCGACCTGGCGGCCAGCCTGATCACCAGGCCACCGCTGATCTTCCTCGACGAGCCGACCACCGGCCTCGATCCGCGCACGCGCGGCCAGATGTGGGACACCATCCGCGGTCTGGTCGCCGACGGCTGCACCGTGCTGCTGACCACGCAATATCTGGACGAGGCCGATCAGCTCGCCGATCGCGTCGCCGTCATCGACCACGGCCGCAAAGTCGCCGAGGGCACCCCCGACGAGTTGAAGACAGCGGTCGGCAACTCCGCCCTCCAGTTGCTGCTCGCCGAGCCGGACGAGGTGCCCACCGCCGTGGAGGTCGTGCGGCGCGTCCTCGGCTCCGACCCGGTCCTCAGCCCGGAGCAGGGCCGCCTCAACGTCGCCCTCGACCAGGCCGACCTGGCCGCGGACGTACTGATCGCACTGCGCGCCGCCGGGGTGTCGATCTCCTCGGTGAGCGTGGCCAAGCCCAGCCTGGACGAGGTGTTCCTCGCCCTCACCGGCCACGGGACGGACGGGGACGACGAGACCGGCACGGAGGAGAACCGATGAGCACCATGACCGCACCCGCCCGCGAGACGGTACGGGCCGCCGACCGCGTGGCGGCCGCCCGGCGGCGCGTCTCCACGGGGGAGACGATCGTCCAGACCCTGACGATGGCGTGGCGGGCGCTCAAGAAGATGCGTCGCAACCCGGAGCAGTTCTTCGACGTGGCGCTGCAGCCGATCCTGTTCACCGCGATGTTCGCCTTCATCTTCGGTGGCGCCATCGCCGGCGACGTGGAGAGCTACCTCCCCCTGATGATCCCCGGCATCCTCGCCCAGACCGTGCTGACGACGTGCATGGCCACGGGCACGCAACTCCGCGAGGACATGGAGAAGGGCGTTTTCGACCGGTTCAAGTCGCTGCCGATCGCCCGGATCGCGCCGCTCGCCGGCCCCATGGTGGCCGACCTGCTGCGCTACACGATCGCGGCCACTCTGACCTTCGGCATGGGCCTGGTGATGGGCTACCGCCCGGGCGGCGGAGCGGGCGGCGTGCTCGCCGCGATCCTGCTGGCTATCATCACGGGCTGGTCTCTGGCCTGGGTCTTCACCTGGGTCGGCACGATCGCCCGGAGCGCCCAGGCCGTCCAGAGCATCTCCATGATGATCTTGTTCCCGCTGACGTTCCTGTCGAACGCGTTCGTCCCCGTCGAGACCCTGCCCGGCTGGCTGGCCGCGTTCGTCCGGATCAACCCGGTCTCACACCTGGTCACGGCCGCCCGCGACCTCGCCAACAGCGCCCTCGTCAGCGGAGAGGTGGCCTGGACGCTCCTGGCGTGCCTGATCGTCATCGCGATCTTCGCGCCGCTGTCGGTACGCAGTTACAAGCGGCACATGTGACCTGCGCCCGTCACGGCCGGAGACCTGCTCAACGAGGCCGCGCGCCTCGTCGAGCAGGTCGGGGCCACGTCGATCGCCGTACTCGGCGCGCACGGCTGCGATCATCCCGGGCGCGGCCCGCTCCGCGTACGGTTCGATCCGCTCGAAGGTCATGCTGGGCATGCTGCCGTTGTACGCGAACCGCTCGGCCAGCACCAGCAACCTGATCGCGTCGCGGGGGGACATAGCTCCCCGCAGCAGCCCCCAAGCGCCGAGCGCGAAGAGCATCGAGCCGCACACCGGGTAGTCGAGGACGGGATTCTTCACGGTCAGCAGGTCGTAGCCCCGGACGGTGGAGAACAGCTCCTCGCCGTACCGGACGTCTTCCGGAGGAGCGTGGTACGCGTACGCCGTCAGGGTGACCGACACCGCGATGATCGTCCACAACGTGAGCTCCGCGCGCGACACCCCGGGCAGGCGCAGGTCGTGCGCCCGCTGGACGGCCCGGCGGTATTCCGCCAGCGCGGCGGCCGTCTCGCCGCGGGCGAGGGCGAGCTCGGCCGCGCACAACGAGACGATCGCCACCCCGCCGAGCACTGCCTCGTTGTCGTTGATCCGGGTGATCTCGGCGAGCTCGGCCTCCGCGGTGTCGAGATCGCCGTCGGCGAGCGCGGAGACCAGCAGCAGCGCGCGGAGCTGGGTCTCGTCGTCGGTGGCGCCGAGCCGACTCAGCGCCGGGATGGCGGTCCGCGCGTGTCCGACCGCCCGCCGGCGGTCGCCGAGCTGCATGACCAGGTGGGCCAGCACGGCGTGCATGATCGCGACGGACCACGGCCCCTCATCCTCGCGGATCATCGTCAGGGTTCGCTCGGCGGCCTTGACCGCCTCGGTCACGTCGCCCGCGTTCTCCAAGATCTGGACGTTCATCTGCATCGCCGCCAAGGCCACGTCACGGTCGGCGCTCCGGCACAACTCCGCCAGCCTGCGGCGCATGTCGGCGCCATCGCGCACGTCGCACGCGATCAGCACCGTGGCCAGCGCCGACAGGCGGGGATCTGTCGTGTCGCTGGTGGGCAGCGTACGGAGGAGATCGCGCAGCGGATCGTCGCGGCGGTCGGCGACGATCATGATGTTCATGAGCGCGATCAGCATGGCGGCCCTGGTCGCCTCCACGAGGTACGGCGGCGGCACCCAGTCGGTGATCACCTGGGTGATCGCGCCCCGGTGAACGAACACCCGGAAGTGGTCGCCACGGATCGACCACAACGCGCCGACGCCGGCCAGCAACTGGATCGTCGTGACGGGATCGGACTCGCCGAGAGCCTGCCGGAGCAGTTCGGCAAGGTTGCTCTCCTCGGCGTGCAACGCGTCGGCCGCCGCGAACTGCGCCGGGCTGAACAGCGCGAAGGCGTGTTCGAGGGCGTACGCCGTCGCCCAGGCCCGCTGCGCCGCCCGGGCGGGCGCCTCCTCGCCGGCCTCCTTCAGCCGCATCCGCCCGAACTCCCTGACGGTCTCCAGCATCCGGTAGCGCAGGCCGTACGTCGTCTCGCGGACGCTCAGCATCGACTGCTCGGTCAGCGCGTCCACGGCGCGCAGGGTGTCCGGGCCGAGTACGTGCTCGGCCACGGCCAGCGTGAACCCGTCGCCGAACAGCGACAACCATCGCAACGCCCGCCGTTCTGGCTCCTCCAGCAGATTCCACGACCAGTCGATGACCGCGAGCAACGTCTTGTGCCGGTCGGGGGCCGTACGGTTCCCCCCGCGCAGCAGGGCGAATCGGTCCGCCAGGCGCCGCGCGATCTCCTCCACCGACATCACCCGCACTTTGGCCGCGGCCAGCTCGATCGCGAGCGGCAGCCCGTCGAGGCGGGCGACGACCTCCTCGACCACTTTCTCGTCGATCCGCACACCCGGGCGGGCGGCCGTGGCGCGCTGGCGGAACAACTCCACCGCGTCGCCCGTGGGCAGCTCGCCGAGCAGGTAGACGCGTTCGGCGGGGATCGACAAGGGAGCACGCGAGGTGATGAGCACCCGCAGGTCGCGGGTCGTCACGGTCAGGAAAGCCACCAGGTCGGCGACGGCCTCGATCACGTGCTCGCAGTTGTCCAGGATCAGCAGCGCCGGAGCCTGGTCGAGATGCTGGGCGATCCGGGTGCGTACGTCGGAGCGCTGCTCGGCGGTCAGGACACGACGCCCGCTGACCGAGTCCCGAACCCCGAGCACCGAACCCACCTCGCCCACCACGCCCTCCGGCGAGGAGACGCCGACGAGCTCGACGAAGTGAGCGATGGGCTGCGTGGCGTTCCTGCCGACGACATGTGCCAGCCGCGTCTTGCCCAGTCCGCCAGGGCCGATGATGGAGACCACCCGATTGGTCGGCAACAGGGCGTGCACCGCACGGATGTCGCCCTCGCGGCCGAGCAGCGAGGAACCGTCGAACAGGATGCCCTCACGTACCGGCCGATCGGCGACGAGGAGTTCGGCGTACACGCGGGCGAGCTCAGGCCCTGGTCCAGTGCCGAGCCGCGCGACCAGGCCCGCGCGATACCGCTCGTAACGCTCCAGAGCGGCGGCGGCACCTCGTATGGCGGCCTCGCTGCGCAGCAGGCAGGCGAGCAGTTCCTCGTCGTGCGGGCGATCGGCCGCGGCCTCCTCCAGCAGCGGCAGCGCGCCCTCGTGAGCGCCGCTCCGGCCCCGCGCGATCGCCGCCACCCGCCGTGCCTCAGCCACCCACCCTGCTGCGACGCCTCTCAGCTCGGCGAGTGGGCCCGCGGCGCCGTCCACGCCGCCGGCCACGATAGCCATGGCCTCCTCGGCGCGGCGCCGCGCGAGCACCATGTCGTCCTCGCCCAGTGCGGCCCGTGCCTGCTCCACCAGCGCGCCGAGCAGCAGCGCGTCCACCTGACCAGCGGGCAGCCCGAGCCGGTAACCACGCGGGATCCGCACCACGACGTCGGCGCAGGTCACCGCCCGGGTCCGCGAGACGACCACCTGCAGCGCCTTCGTCGGGTTGGCCGGCTCCTCGTCGGGCCACAACTCCTCGACCAGGCGCTCGACGCTGACCCCCGCGTGGCCGTGCATGGCGAGTACGGCCAGCAGGGTCTGCGCGCGATCGCCGACCACGCGCACACCCCGCCAGCGAACGTCGTCGAGCAGGACGAGTGCGGGGGACACACCCTCAGCTTACGGACGAGTCACCGGTGGGGAGCGTGACCGAGGGCATCTCGAGAGGCCGCCACAGGTGAGGACATCGATGACCGCCCGCGGGCGAACATCGCGTCAGTCCGTCGCCGTGGCCGTGCGAACCGTTCTACTCAGTGTTCGCTGCGAGGGCCAGGAGCTGGTGAGGGTGTCGCACAGCATGGTGATGGACAGCGTCCCGAGTGGAAATCGGCGGATGGGCGCGGGAGCCATGAGGCTTCCGAGAAGGGCGCCGATCGCGGCGCCGGCGAAGACGATGCCGACCTGTGCGGCGTTGGCGTGCAGGTGCTGGGCCAGCATGATGATCAGGAGGTAGCCGGCGCCGTACCGCAGGCTGTCTCCCGCGTCGAGCAGGGCCAGCGTTCGAATCACAGGTTCGCGCCACAGCCAGGACAGGCCGTGCGCGATGTCGGCCAGGAGTTCTCGCGGCGAGGCCGCGGCTTCCCACGAGGCAGGCGGTCAAAGACATGAGGTGGAAGGTGCGGCAGGGCCTGGCCCGTACCGGCTCGATGGAAACGCCTAGGAAACGGTCCCCTGGCTAGGACTGGAGCTTCACATCGGAGCTTCGGCTTTCCAGGAGAAGTGATTCATGGTTTCGCGTCAATCGGCCATCACCCGCGTCGTCTCGGCGGGATGCGCGGCGTTGGCTCTGAGCGTGTCCGCGCCCGCCATCGCGTCGACGGACAACGCCTCCGTCAAGGTAGGGGACGTGCAGGAGGCGATGGAGGCCTTGGTAAAGAGTGGCCACGTGGTGGGCGCCATCGGCGAGGTGTACGTGAACGGTAAGCGGGCCGGGAAGGGGTCGGCCGGATCCCGACTGCTCGATGGCCGGGGCGGCGCGATCCCCTCCACCGCCCGCTACCGGATCGGCTCACAGACCAAGAACATGACCGCCACCGCTGCCCTGCAACTCGTGCAGAGCGGCAAGCTGAAGCTGGATGACAAGCTCAGCAAGCTGCTCCCCGAGGTGGCGGAGAAGGATCTCGTGGAACGGGCCGACGAGATCACGGTACGCAACCTGATCCAGCAGACCTCGGGCATCCCCGACTTCCTCACCCCCGACATCGACCCGCTCGACTCCACGATCACGTATCGCCCCGTCGACTTGCTGGCCTCCTCCCGCAAGCAGCAACGGCCATCGGAGATCGGGACCTTCAACTACTCCAACACCAACTACATCCTGCTCGGCATGATCATCGAGAAGCTGACCGGGAATTCGCTGGCGACCGAGCTCAAGCGGAGGATCTTCACCCCGCTGGGCATGCGGGACACCTACCTGCCGGCCAAGGCCGCCGAGGGGATCAAGGGCCCGCATGGGCACGGCTACATGGTGGATGAGACGGGCAAGCTGCTCGATGTCGACAAGCTCAACCCCACCACCATGCTGGGCGCCGGCGGCGTGGTCTCCACCACGCACGACATCAGTGCCTTCCAACGCGCGTTCGCTCAGGGCAAGCTACTGCCGGACTCCCTGAGCAAAGTGATCACCGACCCGGCGCCCGGCCAGCAGCCACCGCCGCAGGGCGGCCTGTGCGAAGGTAACCCCAGCTTCCAGCCACGCGGCGGCAGCGCTCCCGGCTTCGTCGCCGTGACCTACACCTCCCCGGACGGGAAGCTGCAGTTCGCGGTCTCCGTGACGGTGGCCGCGAACGATGCCGAGCGCGGCGCTGTGGGGATGCGCGTCGACAAAGCCCTCATATCGGTGTTCTGCCCTGCTTCTGCCTCATAGCACTGGCGTCTAGTCCTGACTTCTCTGGGGGTTCCCGAGGGCGAGTCACGTCAGGAACATGTGCGCCCGGCATCAGGCCAAGCGTCGCGGGCGAAACGTTCGGCACCGCCCAGGGCGCCAGGGTCCGGCTCCTCGTGGACATGGTTGCATATGGCACGGATCCACGTACGGACCTCACGAACCGAACCACGGGAGTAGTGCATGAGTTTGGCCTGGTGACAGGTGTGGCGTCGTGAAATGGGGACGGCCATCGCGTGATCCTTCGAGTGCGCAGTTCAAGATCGAAAGAGAACAAGGCGATGGCCGCAGACAACAGTGTGATGCCCGGTGAGTAGCTGGCGAGGCAGATCGAGGCCGATGACCCGGACATGTTGCGATCCATGGTGAAGACCATGGCTCACCGTAGTCGGCGAGGTCAGTTCGCGGTAGGTCTCGGCCAGGAAGGCGAACTCGCTCCGCGACGCACTCAGCCGAGCGCTCAGAGAACGTCGCGCCGCTGAGAACCTCGGCCCTGCGGACAGGCCCAGCCGCTCTTCGAAGCTCATCGGACCTTGCTGAACCGGACCAGCGACACTGAGGGTGCTACCGTGTAGCACCAGATAGCACGCTGAGATAAAGTTGACGAGTGAGCACTCCTGAGCCCGAGCACTCCCATCAAATCTCCCAACGCGACCTGCGCAACCGGTCAGCGGAGATCATGGACGGCCTGGAACGCGGCGAGCGATACGCCGTCACACGCAACGGTCATCACATCGGCGACCTGGTCCCCATCCGCCGTCGGCGCCGGGCCGTCTCGCGCGCCGAGTTCGCCGCAGTGTCCCGCGGCATGCCGCGACTGGACGACCAGAAATACCGCGAGGACATGGACCGTCACGTCGACGACGACCTCTACGACCCTTACGATCGCGCCTACAGCAGAGGCGAGTTCGCAGAGGACGGGGAATGACTCTCACTCAAGGGCTGCTGGACACCAACATCCTCATCCTGCGTGCCGGAATCGACCCCGACGAGCTGCCCGACGAGATGATGATCAGTGCCATCACCACTGCCGAGCTGTCGGTCGGCGTACTGGCGGCCTCCGGCGCACAGGAACTCGCGCAGCGAATGAAGATCCTTCAAACCGCCGAGGCCGAGTTCGACCCTCTTCCCTTCGACGACACCGCCGCCCGCGAGTACAGCCAGTTGTGGACCGCCGTCATCGCGTCAGGACGCAAACCCCGCCCCCGAACAGCAGACCTGATGATCGCCTGCGTGGCCATCGCGAACCGCCTCCCCCTTTACACCTGCAATCCCAAGGATTTCAAAGGCCTGGACCACCTGCTCGCCGTGGTCCCGGTCACACGGCCACAGTGGGGCAGTGCATGAGGGAAGCCGGCCCTGCGGCCTGGATGGAGAAGCTTCGCTGAACGCTCTTGATCACCCCGTTTGGACAGCCGACGACGCAACGGGCACGGAAGCTAAACCAGGCTAATTCGCCCAACGGCTTCGTCCTGGTCAAGCGGCAGATGCTGACTGATGCCGCGCGCTCGTATGCGTCGATGTTGCTGTACAGGACTGCTGTACAGCAATCAGCGTGCATCTCGCTCAGTGAGTAACGATCACGCCGGTCTAGCCGTCTCCAGTGCAGGAGTCGACCGCGTCCTGGTGAAATGAAAATTTCACCCATCATGCCGGTATTACGGCTCCGCAGGTCTAATCCCCGACCTGGTGGCCCGCCTCGCCTACCCACGCGCAAGCTGCCGTGGCACAAGTTAACGCCGGGCCGAATCAGTGGCTCTCCATCGTCTATCTGGACGCCTGGAGGCCCCGACAATATTCTCCGTGCGCGCTCCGCCGACATCATGAAAGAGACGAGGTTGGAATTGATACGTTCCAAAGCACGTCGTGCGGCCAGCTCTGTCGCCATCGCCATCGCAACACTCGCGGCAATCCTGATGCCCGTCACTCCCGCACACGCCGCCTACGGTCCAGACCAGGCCGTGTCCCTCACGGTGACCTCGAACGCCGGCCCGTCGATCATGCTCGCCCAGCTGACCGGCACGCTGGCGTTCGACGACGGGAACACGAAGTTCAGGTACGCGCTCCGGCTGTGCTGGGGGAGCGGGTCCTACCCCATGCCGAACTTCTACGTCTCCGTCAACGGCAGCACCGTCTTCTATCCGGGCCAGACGGGTACGGCGGCTGCTCCCCCCGGGTGCCAGGTGTCCCTATTCCTCTACGACGGTGAATACACCCACTCCACCACCCTCGCGAACGTCACCTTGTACGTGACGGGCGGCTGGTTCTATCCCGGCAATACTTACAACAGTCGCACCAAATCCGTGACCTACGACAACCCCTACAACTGAGCCGTCCGAAAAGCAGCGAGCACCCCGCCACCCGGCGTACGCAACTGGGACACGACCCCGTCCGCGCAGGGTGGTAGCCGAACGTGGGCTCTCGCGCTGGACCACTTCTGGACAGGCACCAGGCAGCGTGTGCAGACAGCGTGCCGGCGCCGAAATACTGATACACGACTTCCAGCGGAAGAGAGATCGTAGTCACTCAGATAGTCACGCACCCTCGCCGACCAGGTACATCCGCAGAGAGCGCCCCTCAGGCCGCGCTCAGGCGCGGCCTATCCCGTCACCGTCATCGGCTCCAGCGCTCCAGTCGACCACAGCGCCCCGGCAGATGGCATCCCTCGAATGGAGGATGCCGGGCGACGTGATGGGCGATGCCGTACGGCTCGCCGTCGCACGAGGCTTTGAGCATGGAAGCCATCGAAGTGAGAGACCTCCGCAAGACGTACGGAGGCACGCACGCCGTGGACGGTGTCACGTTCACGGTACGGACCGGCGAGACGTTCGGGCTCGTCGGCCACAACGGGGCGGGCAAGACCACGACCGTCGAGTGCCTGATCGGGCTCACGCGGCCCGACGAGGGCACGGTCCGGGTGCTCGGCGAGGACCCGGCGCGCAGGCGGCGGGCGCTGGCGCAGCGGGTCGGGGCGCAGTTGCAGGAGAGCTCGCTGCCGGAGCGGATCAAGGTCGCCGAGGCGCTGCGCATGTTCGGCTCCTTCTACCAGAGCGGGAACGACTGGCGGCAGGTGATGGAACGCTGGGGGCTCGGGCCGCTGGCACGGAAGGCTTTCGGCGACCTGTCCGGCGGCCAGAAGCAGCGGCTGATGCTCGCGCTCGCCCTGGTCGGCGACCCCGAGGTAGTCGTGCTCGACGAGCTGACCACGGGCCTCGACCCGATCGCGCGCAGGGAGACCTGGCAGCTGATCAAGGATCTCAAGACCGCCGGCACCACTGTCGTGCTGGTCAGCCACTACTTCGACGAGACCGAGGCGCTCTGCGACCGGATCGCCGTCCTCGCCCGCGGCCGGGTCAGGGCCATGGGCAGCCCGAGCGAGATCATCGCTGGGACCGGCACCGCCTCCCTGGAAGAGGCCTACTTCGCGCTGGAGGGTACGGACCGATGAAGGCGCTCACCTCTCTCACAGCCACCGAGCTGCGGCTGCTGTTCCGCGACCCCGCCTCGCTATTCTTCATGATGGCGTTCCCACTCATGCTGCTCGTGCTGAAGCGCGGCGAGAGCGGCGCCGTACCCGGGTACATCGCGATGATCGCCGCCATCGGCGGGATGGGCGCGCTACCCGGCACCGTGGCCTCCTACCGCGAACGCAAGGTGCTCAAGCGGCTGGCCGCCACGCCGATCTCCCCCGTCCTGCTGCTGGCCGGCCAGCTTGTGGCGCAGGTCGTCGCGGCCCTGGCGGGGGCGGTGGTGCTGGTGGTCGCCTCGATCGTGGTGTTCGACGTCGAGGCGCCGAGGAACGTGCTCCTGCTGGCCGCCGCCTTCTTGCTGTGCTCGGTGATGGTCTGCTCGCTCGGGTTCGTGATCGCAGCGGTCGTGCGCAACACCAGGGGCGCGACACTGATCGGGATGCTGGTCATGTTCCCGATGATCTTCCTGGCCGGCGCGGCCGTGCCCAGGAAGGCGCTGCCGGACTCGCTGCGCCAGATCGGCGACTTCCTGCCGCTGACCCCGGGCGTGCAGGCACTGAGTGACGGGTGGTCCGGCACCGCCGCGGTCTTCCCGATCGTGATCCTCACCGGGATAATCGTGGCCGGCACGGCCATCGCCGCAGCGCTGTTCCGATGGGAGTGACGACATGAACATCTGGGAGGCACGCTGGTCGCGCGCCTTCCATTGGCTCTTCTACGCCTGCCTGACCCTCGGGTTGATCCTGTCGATCGGCGAGGACGGCGGCCCCAAGCCGCTGACGCTGGGCATCGTCGCGCTGATGGCCCTTTGGCACTGGTTCTTCGTCGCACGCCGGCCGGAGCTGATCGGGCGGCTCAACCCGATGGCGTTCCACCTGGTCGTGATCTGCGGGCTCTACGTCGCGCTGGTGGTCGGCGACCGCGCCTTCGACGTGGTGATCTTCGGCCTGATGCCCCAGCCGTACCTCATGCTGGCCGGCCCCTGGTCCTACGCGGGGGCGGTGGCGACGGTCCTGTGCACCTTCGCCGCCCGGGGCAGGCTGGACGACCCCGGCGCCCTGTGGGAGCTCGCCGGAGCCGCCGGCCTGGTGGTGGCGATCGGACTGTTCGTGGACTACGTGTCCAGGCAGAGCACCCAGAACAGAACGGTCGGGATGCTGGAGGAACGGGCGAGGCTGGCAAGGGAGATCCACGACACCATCGCCCAGGGACTGAGCGGGATCATCACCCAGCTCGAGGCGGCCGAGCAGGCGATGCCCGACCTGCACACCGTGCAGAAGCGGATCTCGCTGGCCAAGGAGCTGGCGCGCGACAACCTGCGGGAGGCACGGCGTTCCGTGGACGCGCTACGGCCTGGGCCGCTGGCCGACGCCCAGCTCGACGCGGCGCTCACGGAGGTGGCCGGCCGGTGGTCGCGGACGTCGGGGCTGACGGCGACCGTGTCGGTGGAGGGCACGCCCAGGCCACTGGCGGGCGAGGCGGGGGCAACGCTGCTGCGGGCGGCGCAGGAAGGGCTGTCCAACGTCGCCAAGCACGCCCGAGCGGGCAGGGTGGCGATCACGCTGACCTACATGGACGACGAGGTGACGCTCGACGTGTTCGACGACGGTACGGGGTTCGACCCGGCCGCGCGGAGCCAGGGGTACGGGCTGGCCGCCATGCGCGAACGGGCCGGCGGGCTGGGTGGCACGCTCACGGTGGAGTCCGCTCCGGGGGAAGGAACGGCGCTGTGCCTGCGCATCCCCTCAAGCTGATGATCGTCGACGACCATCCGGTGGTGCGTGACGGGCTGCGCGGCATGTTCGACCGCGTGGCCGACATCGAGGTCGTGGCGGATGCGTCCGACGGGTTCGAGGCACTGGCCATGGCCCGGCGGGCACGCCCGGACGTAGTGCTCATGGACCTGCGCATGCCCGGACTCGACGGAATGGGCGCGATCAAGCGGCTGCACGCCGACCATCCGGGGATCAAGGTGATCGTGCTGACCACGTACGACACGGACGCGGACGTGATGCGGGCCATGGCCGCCGGGGTCGCGGGCTACCTGCTGAAGGACGCGCCACGGGAGGAACTGCACCGGGCGGTCCGCACGGCCGCCGCCGGAGGAGCGGTCCTGGCCCCGTCGGTCGCGTCCGCCATCATCGGCAGGCCCCCTGCGCAGGAGCCGAGCCCGCGGGAGCTGGAGGTGCTCCGCCTGGTGGCGCGTGGAGGGGCGAACAAGGAGATCGCCAGGACCCTGCTGATCAGCGAGACGACCGTGAAGACGCATCTCAAGCACGTCTTCGCCAAGCTCGGCGTCGACAGCAGGGCCGCGGCGGTCGTCGTGGCCATGGAACGCGGACTCCTGTGATCGTCCTGGTCACTGCGTTCCGGTCCCGGGGTTCTCCACGGGCAGGCCACCGGATCCAGTCCTCGATCTCGTCAACCCCGGAGGCCAGGGCTGGCCACCCTTCGCGCTGAGCTCCGCTTTCAAGCGGCCGTCGAGGTAATGCGCGGGCGCCGCCTCAGCAACGCCGTCACCCCGCTGAAGTCGTTGTTCCGCTTCGCCACCAAGCATCAGCGGATCTTCACTCGAGCTGACCCACGACGCCCTGCGCGACTACCTCGCCGAACGCCGCCAGCGCTGGCCGCAAACAAGCCCATGGAACGGTATGGCACCAGGTGGAACGCCTAAGAGGGTGTCGTCACATCAGATTCAAGGAGTGATAAGGAGACATTCGTGTCATCCGTCTTCATGAGAGCGGGTGCTGCCGTCCTGGCCGCCGCCGCGCTGCTCGCCGTCCCCTCTCCCGCACTGGCCCAGGCCGTCGCGGGACCAGTCTTGCCACCGTCCGGCGGCGTGGTCTACGTCACGAACGCGGGCTCCGGCAACGTCTCCTCCCTGGCGATCGGCCCGAGGGCCACCCTCAAGCTCCTCGGCAAGCCCGTGTCCACCGACGGCAAGACCCCCCGGGGCATCGCCCTCACCCCGGACGGGGCCACCGCGTACGTCGTCAACAGCGACTCCGACACGCTCTCGGTGTTCCGCGTGGGAGCGCAGGGCGCGCTCCAGCCGAACCCGCGGATCGTCAAGACCGGCGACGAGCCGTGGGGAGCGACCGTCTCCCCGAACGGCCGCACCCTGTACGTGACCAACACTGGCGTCGACGACGCGACGATCTCGGCGTACCGGATCGGCCTGGACGGGACGCCCACCAAACTCGGCGACTTCAAGACCACCTCGGACCATCCCAAGCAGACGGTGCTGTCCCCCGACGGCCGCTTCCTCTACCTCTCGTACGCGGACGCGGACGAGACCGCCGACAGCCCGCCGCGGGTCATCACCAGATACACCGTGCTGCCGGACGGCACGCTCGGACCCGCGCAGGACGTGGCGAGGGCCGGGCCGGCCAACTACGGGATCACGATGAGCCCGGACGGCGGCCTGTTGTACGTGACCTCGAACGTCGCGCAGAACGTGTGGGGGTTCCGGGTCGGTAAGGATGGCTCGCTGAAACCCGTGCCCGGGATGCCGGTCTCCGTACGGGACCCGGTCGGTCTCAAGGTCACGCCCGACGGGCAGCACCTGTACGTCTGCGCCAACTTCGACGCCGGCTCGCCCCCCGGCGGTCTGCTCGGCTTCACGATCCACGCGGACGGCTCACTCACGCCGACCGCCGACTCGCCCGCCCCCACTGATGGCACCTCGGCGGTCGCGATCACACCGGACGGCCAGGACATCTTCGCCAACATCCAGGACACGAGCCAGGTGGTCGCGTTCGCGATCGAATCCGGCGGCACGCTGAAGCAGGCCCCCGGATCGCCGTTCCCCACCGGTGGGAAGCACCCGCTGAGCCAGTCGGTCGCCGTACGCCCGGTTCCCGCAGCCACCCCGCAGTAGGGATCAGCCCGACCGTGATGCGCAGATCGCCGCTACCGACGATCTGCGCATCACGGTCGGCACCGCTGAGGCTCATGCCTGGTCGGCGACGCATTCCGGGCGACATCCAGCTGTGGTCCGCCGAGGGTCGAAGCCACGCTCGCGGTCGGTGTGCCCGTGCAGCGCCCTCTCCAGACCCGCCACAGCATGCCCGGTGATAGCAGCGCCTGCGGTGGGCCAAGGAAGTTCGCCACCTTCAGGAACGTGCCACTCACCACCGTGTCGAGAGTCGCCGCGCGGTGGAGCCTCGGCAGGTACGCGTTGAGCAGCCTCATCCGCCGCGTCCGGGGCCTGTCGGATGCAACCCTTAGCCAGGAGAGCCGGTCAAAGCCGAGCTTGCCAGCCCCCTCTACCAGCACGAGGAGGAGTGAGCCGTTGCACCTCATCTTCGCCACCGAACCAGCCCACGCGAGCCGGCCCAACGAGGACTTCGTAGGCGCGACGCCAGAGGCGGTCGTCCTCCTCGACGGCGCGGGGCACCCATCGGGCATGGCCTCCGGATGCTCTCACGGTGTGGCCTGGTACTCCCACACCCTCGGCTCGACCCTGCTGGCCACGCTCGGCAACAGCTCGGGGCAGTTCGACGAGGTCCTGGCCGAGAGCATCAAGACCGTGTCCTCAAGGCACGGTGCCATATGCGACCTAGTTTGCTAACAACATGCTAACTAGCATGCTAGTTAGCATGTTGAGGTCAGAAGGCATGAACGCTCAAGCCGATGCCCTGAACAGATGCCTTCTGCGCTTGCTCCACTCCGATGGCACTCTCACCCCAGCCACGCATTTTGGGGTGTAGCGGCGGCGTGGCCCACCTGTGGCGGGTGCAATGGGTACGGCGGGCGGGCGAAGGGCCGTGCGGCGGCTCGCCGCGCCGCCGCACGAATACCTATGAGCCCAATTCGGCAAATTCTGTGAGCGTGCGTTTCCAGGGGTAGGCGTCGGAGAGGCCGGAGACTGGCCGCGCAACAGAGGAAGACTGCGATCAGCGGCCACCCTAAGAGCAATCGGCCGGTCGCACGTACCCACGACTCGGCGTTGCCTTGTATGCGATCATCCATGGATGGCAACGAGAAAGGCTCATGGTCGCTGACCTCCGGCTCGCAATCCACGCGACGCTTCCCGACCGCTACGCCCGTTATGAGGTCCTGGCCTCGACTATCGACCACCGCGGCCGGCTCACCGCCCTGGTGGCCGACCCCGCCCAGGGACTCACCTCCATCCCCCACTTCTCCATGCTCCGGCCACCCCCGCGCTTCGACGCGATTGCCGTCATCTGCGACGGGGCCGAGATCCGCGAGATTCCGCTGACAGATCTCGGCCTATGGTTCACCCACATCGACACCCACATCGACACCCTCGGCGATGGCATCGTGCTGGCCGCTGCCCGCTGTGAGCCCGTGGGCATCGACGTCGAGCGCTACCGAGGGCCAGTCCCCGAGGGCGAACTACACCTCACCGACAACGTCCGGGTGATCGACGGAGACGGGCAGACCCTGTCGGCCTTCTACGCTGGTGACGGCATCGAGCAGCTCATGACGGATGCCCAGGGCAACATCTGGATCAGCTACTTCGACGAGTCGAACTACTGGTCCACCAACCCGGACGGCACCCGCTCCTACAGCTTCATGATCGGCCTGGCACGCTGGGACAGCGCCGGCGGCCTACCCTGGATGGCGCCGTCCCACTCACCAGGCGTCGTCTGGTGCGACTGCTATGCGCTTAATGTCGGCAGCGGCATGGTCCATGCGTGCCCTTACACCGACTTTCCGCTGATCGAGATCGACGCTGACGGCATCCGGAGCGTCACACCCAACCCCGTCACACGGTGCAGCGGCCTGGCCGTCTCCGGCTCCGAGCTTGCCTTCCTCGATCAGCACCGAGCGGGCGGAGGCTTCCGCTGGGAGATCCGCAGAGCCCGCCGACAGGACGGAGCCGTCACTGAGACGCACCGCGAGCACCTGCTGCTACCAGACGACCGACACCCCAACGGCTGGGCACGAGGGAAGATCGGCAGAGATGAGACGCTGTGGCTGCATGAGGACGGGGATCCCCGGCGTTGGTACCGCTATGAGGTGCACACCTGAACCTGATCCAGGGTGCCGTCATCCGAGAGCGATGATCGCTTCGAAGCGTTCTTTCTGCTGTTCAATGCTGGTGGCCAGGGGCAGGTGAGCACGGATTCGCCCCTGCTCAAAGGCCGCCGGTGGGTCTGAAACAGCATGGAGAGTGTTGGAGTGCACCTAGGAAGGCACCACCGGCGGCATAACTTCGATGATGTGTGCCGTTCCGGCGGGTGGCCGCATCTCGTGCATGGTGATCACGTCACCCGGTGCGAGGTGCAACCAGTGCCCAGGGGTCAGGGGGATAAGCCTCGCCGGTGCGCACCCGCCCGGTTCCAGCGGTTCACGACCCTCAACCCAAAGGGAGGCGATGCTGAGCGAGGATTCACCCTCGTCCGTGCGTCGGCCGATGTCCCACATGGGCCGGATTAGCCCGCCAGGAGGTATCGGCAGCGCACGGCCCCCCTCCTCGGTACGCATCAGACAGATTTCAGCCCGAAGGGCACCGTTCCGCGCTTCGCTGCGCCGCCACTCGTACCAGTCGGCATCCTCTCGAAGCCATATCAAGCGAGCGGCGTCGGCCAGCAGTGCCCAGAACTCGGGCGGCTGCGGACGAGCATCGCCGAGATCTTGGAGAAGGATGAGGGCTGCCTCCCAGCCGTCGGTTTCGCTGCTCTCCATGACCTGGAGCGCGCTGGCGGGGTCCTCCTCGGCGCGCATGCCTGAGAGATAGATCCGGGCAGCGTCGTGAAGCGGGGAGTCCTGGGAATCCACGGCCTGATTGTGGCAGGCTCTCGAACCCAGAACCTGAGAATTAAAGATCCAGTTCGAGCCGTTCCGGATCGTTCAATGCAGGTCAGTGGCTGTGTGCGGTCTTCCCAGAACGCTCCTGAACGGCGTGGAACTGCAACTGGCGACGGCTCACCTTTCGTCACCCGGTGCTTTGAGACCCATGGCGGAACACTTTCCCCCGACCGCACTGGCCAAAGATCTGGAGCGCCAACCCGCTCGAGCGAGTGGAACAAGGAGATCAAACGCCGGGCCCGGGTGGTAGGCATCTTCCCCAAAGAGGCGGCAGTCATACGGTTCATCGGCGCGATCCTGGCCGACATGCACGATGAGTGGCAATCAGGCGAGCGCCGCTACCTGTCCGAGGAGTCCACGACCCAACTCAAACCAACCAGCGATACCGGCGGCATCGCCGCGATCAACAGCGGCGCGAGTAGACACCCCGGTACCTGACCGCGCATCCAGGCAGTAGACCGGGCACCGATGACTTTCGGGCGGCAGTGTCGTCTAAAGCATTAGCGACAGGCCACAGACGCGGCGGCCACGCGAACGCTGCGGCCCAGGACACGCACGTTTCCCTAGCGAGCACGGTCCCCAGACGACCCGAGACTACGGAGTTTTGATCATGCGGAAGCTGATAGCGACAGTGTTCAACTACTCCCTCGACGGCCTTCTCGCCGACGAGGGCACCGAGTTTTGGAAGTTCTGCTTCGACCTGCCCGAAAATCGTCAGCCCGACGACCCGGCGCACCTCGACTTTCTCCAGAGCGCGTACGCGCACCTCATGGGCCGCACCGCCTACGAGAGCATCGCCGGGGCCATGACAACCTCCACCGACCACCCGTTCGCCGACATTCTGAACGCCGGGCGCAAGGTCGTCTTCTCCCGGACCCTGAAGACGGCCGACTGGGCCAACACCACTATCGCCGCTGGTGACACGACAGACGAGATCGACAAGCTCAGGCTGGGCGGCGACGGCCACATCGTGGTCTGGGGCGGCGTCAGCCTCTGGCGGTCTCTCATGCGGCTCGACCTGATCGACGAGCTCCAGCTGAGCATGTTCCCCTACGTTGCGGGCGAGGGCACCCGGTTGTTCGACGGCGTCCCCAAGTCCTACCAGCTCGACCTGGTCTCCAGCACCGCCTCCAGCAACGGAATCGTAGAGCTGCAGTACCGGCGACACCGCTAACCCAGCGGCCGACATGCACAACGAGCGGCAGTCACGCGAGCCCCGCTACCTGTCCGAGGAGTCCACGACCCAACTCAAACCAACCAGCGATACCGGCGGCATCGCCGCGATCGACAGCGGCAAGTAGACACCGAGGCTCAACCTCAAAGCCCACCACTCCACGGGGCATTGCCCACGTTGCCGGTGAGCCAGGATGAAGCGCGAGAAAGGAGATGACGACGGCACAGCGGGAGTGCTGGTCCCCGCAGGCTAATGGCACGTTAGTGGCACGAACACCCCATCACAAGATCGGTGGCGGGGTGTTTTTGCTGGTGGAGCCTAGGAGATTCGAACCGTGCGCTGCTGCTGGCAAGGTATGAAGTAGCAGAGGGAAGGTTTAGTAGGACTGACGATGGCTCCGTGAAGGCTCTCGATCTTGCGGACCAGTTGGGGCCGGGTCCGTTGCCATGTACGCACTTGGCCAGACGAGCGGTTGTCGAGCTGCACCGCTAATCGCCGTGGTGGCTTTTCCGATATCCCACTGTGTTACACGAGGGGCTAAGAATGTGTGGTTTCACCGCCTCGTGGACTCTAAAGACTGCTGCCCCGCCTTCTTCCCGTGATCACGTGGTGCCCGCCGCTGCGCGGCGGGCTTGATTATGTAGGGAAGGTATGAACCACGCCCTCCGGCGTCTATCGGCTGGCTCTGACTGCTGCGGCGATCTCGCGCATGTCCTTGCTCACCACGTCGGCGCCTGCCTGGGCGAGAGTCACGTCCTTGCCCTCTGCGTTGGCGTAGGCGATGCTGCGGGCTCCCGCGTTGATCGCGGCTTCCATGTCGAACCACGAGTCCCCGATCAGTACAGCCTCATCTGGCCGAACATCGGTCATCTCACACGCTCGTAGCACCGATCGCGGATGAGGCTTCATCTCGGCGGGGGCACCGATTGGGCGGCCCACAACGCCGGCCAAACTCTTGTCGAGACCGGCATGGTCAAGGAACCTCTCGATGGCAGGCTCTGAGTTGTTGCTCACGATCACGACCGGTCGGCCCGTCCCGGCGCAGGCAGCGAGCAGATCCCTCGCTCCTGGCGTGATCTCGGCAAAGTCCACAGCTTTAATCTCGTAGGCCATCAGCGCGGTCTCGACCTTGTCCACGAGTTCGGGCGCGAAGTCCGCCGTACGGCGCAGCACCTTGAGCGGGTCGTCCAGTTCGGCGACGTCTTGAGGCAGTTCTGCGCCCTGGCCTCGCAGCAGGCGCTTGAGCCCTTCCGCCGCACTGGCCGCCGGGAGACCGGCGAAGATTCGACACACAGGGCCGTCGAAGTCGAGCAGGACGGCGCGGGTCTCCCGGAAGATGTCAACGAGGCCGTCGGTCACAGCTCGACTTCCCGGCTGATGGTGCCCCACATGCTGTCGAACCACATCCGGACCTGGGCGACGTACTGCGACTGCATCGAGGAGGCGTCCTCGGTCACTTGGTAGTGGAACAGGACAGCGTCCTTGCCCATCACGTCGTACAGCTCTCGCGGCTCGCCCTTGATCCGCACGGTGTGCTTGACCACCGGGTAGAAGCCGAAGAACACCTGATCCCGATTGATCACGTAGAACTTGAACGCGGGCGTGGTCTGATGGACGCGCACTTCGACGGATGCGGACTTCACCAGCCCGAGGTCTGCCAGCTCGTGCACGGCATCGGCGATGGCCTGCGTGCTGCGCTGCTGAATACGGTGGGCGCGTTCCCGAATCGTCGGGCAATCGGTGAGGTCCTCGGCGCGGCAGGGCAGTGATATGGGGTGCTCCATGTCCGGTACCAGAATACGGATGCCGATGGAGTCCGGCGTGAGCCGTCCAAGGCGGATCTTGTCCAGTGGCTCCTGGAGCATGCCTTGCAGCGTCTCCCCGGAGAAGCCGGCGAAGTCGATGGTGACGTTGCTGACGTCGAAGGCGTGCTCGATGTGCGGCCGCAACTCCACCGGCCGCTCTGTGCGTTCGCGGACGAACACACCGCTGCCCTGCCGCGACACAATCAGGCCCTCGTCACGGAGGATCCGGACGGCCTGTTGCACGGTCATGCGCGCCACGCCGTACTGCTTGGCGAGTTCGGTTCCTGAGGGCAGCTTCTCCCCCGGCTCGAACTTCTTCGTCAGGATCGCCGCGCGCAGGGCGTTCGCGACCTGCTGGTAGGGCGGGCGAGGGTCGTCAGGATCAAGACTCATCACACAAATCAGCCTAGTTCTCCTAGGTCGCCTAGGCCAGTTCTTCTGCGATGCTTGACATGGCTAGCCATGTTAGGCAACATGAAATCGACAACCTGCCTAGCCAAGTTAGGCAACATCGAGGAGCGATCAGCATGCGGAACCTCTCCGTCGACACCACCGCCCTGGCGTTCACGGTTGCCGGCGAGCCCGAGCCGAAGATCGTCGGCCGCACCACGGGCGAGGTGAAGAGGGACGCCGAAGGGCGGGAGCTCTACACCATCCCGCTCCTGCCCAAGCTGAACGACGACCGGCGCAACCCGGCGATCGTGGTGACACTCCCGAGCGAGACGTTCCCGCAGATCCCCGAAGGCGTGCAGGTCGCGCCCGTCGGACTGACCGCCTTCTACTGGCAGATGAACGGGCGCTCCCGGCTTGGCTTTAGCGCCGAGACCATCCGCCCCGCCGCCAAGGCGGCCTGACCAGGTAGTACCCCCGGAGCTTACCCATGTCGACCTGGCGCTTCTCTCGCTACTTCCTCGGCTCCGCTCCCTCCGTCAGGGAAGCCCGGCGCTTCATCACTTCACTACTCCGTGACTGGCCAGCGGCCGACGCGGCCGAGCTCATCGTCAGCGAACTGGCCACCAACGCGATACGCCACACCGACAGCGGACGATTCGGGGGCCGCTTCTTGGTGAGTGTCCAAGCTCATCCGGACCGTCTCTGGCTCGGCGTACTCGACGAGGGCGGCCAGTCTTCTCCCCTGGTCTTCAGGCACGCCCCGGATGGCGAAGGCGGCCGCGGGCTCCTTCTAGTCTCTAGCCTGGCGATCGACTGGGGCGTCTGGGGCGATGAACGCGGCAGGACCGTGTGGGCCACGCTCAGCACCGGATCGCAGCCGACGTCATGCCGATGACCTCCTGCCTGGCACCTCATCCGCCGCTACCGCAGTCGGCGAGCGTACGACTTGAATGGCTGACCTCTCGCGACGTTGGTCGATGCCGAGTAATCGCCTGGACGTGCGACTGCCGCGCCGCCTACTACGAACTCTGCCAGTCCGGCGGCCTGGGCTTCGTTCGGCGTGTCATCCAGGGAGAGGAGAATGTCGTTGCTGAGACTCACCATGTACGGCTCACGGAAGCCCACCTTCTGTGGGCCGCCCTGCTTACCGGGCTGGCACGGTGAGCCCGCGAAGTGTGCCCAACCGACGGTCCGCCATTCGCGCCGTCAGCCGAACTGGCCAGTCCCCTCTACCGGCATGAGGAGAAGTGACGAACGTGCGCCTGGCCCTCGCCACAGAAGCAGCCAGAGCAGACCGCGCCAATGAGGACTTCGTCGGTGCCATCCCCAACGGCGTGGTCGTCCTGGACGGTGCCGGCTACCCTCCAGAGCTTCAGACGGGATGCCGTCACAGCGTGGCGTGGTACGCGCGCACGCTCGGTACTTCCTTGCTCGGCGCACTCGGGACCGAGGACGGCTCGTTGACCGACGCACTGGCCCAGAGCATCAAGACCGTGGCATCACTCCACTCGTCAACCTGCGACCTCGCACATCCGGGATCACCCTCGGCAACCGTGGTCGCGCTCCGCCGAACAAACACAGCTCTGGAGTGGCTGGTCCTGTCCGACTCGGTGCTCGTACTGGATGTGGACACCGCAGCAGAACCGATCGTGATCACCGACGAACGCCTGGACGACGTCGCGGCAGACCTACGGACACACCTCACCTACCACCCCTCCCCCTCCAAGACACACGGTAAGGAGCGACATCGGTTCCAAGAAGCTCTGCTCCAGCACCGCAACAAAAAAGACGGCTACTGGGTTGCGTCCGCCGACCCACTGGCAGCCGAACACGCCCTCACAGGAACCATGCCGATCCACTCAGTAAGAGCCGCGGCAATGCTCAGCGACGGGGCATCACGACTCGTCGATCTCTTCCAACTCGCCACTTGGCGACAGCTCATGGACATCCTGGCTGCCGACGACCCAGACGAACTGATCAACCAGGTACGTGAGGCCGAGCGCACCGACCCAGACGGCTCCCGGTGGCCACGGAGCAAGGCACACGACGATGCCACGGCCGCGTACTGGCGGTTCTGATACGTCACACCGATTCTGTTTACCAAAAGGTTAGTGAGGTGATCACGGACCTCAACCACTGAACGGCCTAACTCCTGCCGCGATCATCTCGGAGTCCGAGGCCCCGCCGGAGGCTGCTTGGGCAGAATCTCGTGAGCAGGGAGCGGCGTGGCCGTGGGAAGGCGCAGAGCCTGGAGGCACTTTCCAGCTCACTTGCTATGACCGGCCACGTGGAAGGCGCAGGCAGAGCCTGCGCTCGAGAAGATAAGGCGTCTGAGCGAAGCGAAGTCCTCCAGGGGTCGGGGCTGCGGCCCGACTGGAAGCCAACGCCTGAGCGCCCCAGCGCGAAGCGCCCCCATTGCGAAGCCCGTTGTGCGCCGAAGGCGCGCCAGGAAGAACAGCCCGAGCGACAGCGAGGACCGCTCGGGGTGGGCTGCCACGGTTAACCACCCAGACGGGCAAGGGGTGGGTGGCACACGGTCCACCTACACGAAGGAAATGGTGGAGCCTAGGAGATTCGAACTCCTGACTTCCTGCTTGCAAAGCAGGCGCTCTGCCAACTGAGCTAAGGCCCCTCGACGAAGATAGCTTACCGGTCCGCGACACCCATCTGCTGCCTGCTCGGGTCTTCGCTCAAGATCAAGCCAGGGAAGTCCGCGATCGAGTCCAGGATGTGCGTGGCGCCTCCCTTGAGGAGCCGCTCCCGGCTGTGGACCCCCGTCATCACCCCGGCCACCACAGAAGCACCCGCTCGACGGCCGCAGAGCATGTCGCTTTCCGAGTCGCCTATGACCGCCACCTGTCGTACGTCCTCGATGCCGAGGCGGAGTACGGCGTGCAGGACCATGTCGGGCCAGGGGCGGCCGCGGCCGCCGGCGTCTTCGGGGCAGATGGCGAGGTCGATCTTGTCGTGCCAGCCGAGCACGCTGAGGACGCGGCTCAGGGTGACGCGGCTGAAGCCGGTGATCAGGGCCAGGCGCAGGCCGGAGCCGCGGAGCTTTTCGAGGACTTCGATGACGCCGGGCATGGGGACGAGACCCGCTCGGTCGAGCGCACCCTCGTACGAGCGCTCGAACGTCAGGTTCGCCGCCTGGGCCTGGGCCTCGTTGCCGGGGAAGATCCCTCGGAAGACATCGATCTTGGGGCAGCCCCGGGACCGGTGCACGTGCACCATGGCACGCGCGTACGCTCCGGTCCCGGGGACGATGCCTTGAGTGGCTATCGCCTCGGCGAAAGCACGCTCGACCATGGCGATGTCACCGACTGTTGTGCCGGCCAGGTCCAGGCACGCCAGCTTGATGGGGACGACGTCACTCATCGCCTCGCCAGGTCGATTAGTTCTCGCTGCCGGTGGCCTCGGTCCAGAGATCGAGCTCGGCGCGGTCAGCCTGCACTTTGCGCCAGACCAGCAGCCCCCCAAGGGCGATCAGCGCCAGAACGACAAGCTTCTTCACGGTGTGACCCCACTTCTTCGACGGCCTCACCTGCCGGGGTGAGACCCAACGGTTGACATGCAGCCTAGCAAGGGATGGCTGCGGTCCTTGTGTTGTGCACGAACCAGATGTACCGGATGTGCAAAGAACAAGGGAACAGACCCAGGTGGGGCCGGTTATGCCCGTCCCAACTTGGACACTATGTGATCATGTCAAACCCGGTCATAGGGTACGTACACCGGGGGTTCGCGAAGCCCATTTGACGGCCGGGCCCATCGCGGCGCCGGCCGCCACGAACACCCCGCCGACCAGCAGCCATCCCAGCGTCCCCCCGCCGATGACGAGCGTGGTGAGGACGACGGGCCCGAGCATCCTGGCCACCGCCACACCGGTCCCGAAGAACCCCTGGTACTGCCCCTGCTTGTCAGCCGGAGCCAGCGCGAACCCGATCTCCCAGGAACCCGCCCCCAGCAGCATCTCGCCGTACACCTGGAGCCCGGCCGCGGCCAGCAGGATCAGCCCGGCGAGCCAGGCCGACGAGCCGATGGACGACATCGCGAACACCACGCAGGCCGCCAGCATGACCAGGCCCGCGTGCCGTACCGACCGGGACGCGTCGGCCAGGCCCCTGACCCGCCGCGCGAGGCGCACCTGGAACAGCAGCACGCTCACCGTGTTCACCAGGAGCAGGGCCGAGACCAGCCAGGTCGGTGCCGTGGTGCGCTGGACGATCCACAGGGGGACGATCAGGCTGAGCAGCGGCATGTAGAAGAGCATGACCGCGTTGATCAGCGTGACCACCGCGTACGGCCGGTCCCTGAGCACGGCCAGCTTCGGACCGGCGACGGCCGGGACGGGGGCGACGGCGGGCAGTCTCTGCAGCAGTACGGCGGCGGCCAGGAAGCTGACCGCGTCCACCGCGAACACCGCCAGGTACGCCTCCCGAGTGCCGAAGTGCAGCGCCAGCCCACCCAGCGCGGCGCCCACCGCGAGACCGCCGTTGAGCGTGGACTGGAGCACGGCCCGGACCTCGGTGCGCTGGTCCGGCTCGATCAGTCCGGCGAGCAGCGCCTGGCGGGCCGCGGACAGGCCGGTCTGCGCGGTGCCGTACAGGCAGGCGACCAGCGTGAACAGCGCGAACGACCGCACGAACAGGAACGACGCGACCGCGACGGCGGTCATCAGGGCGAGCAGGATGGCCACTCCGCGCGGCCCGCGCCGGTCGGCCAAGTGGCCGAGCGGGACGCCCGCGACTGTGCCGACAGCCCAGCCCAGTGTGAGCCCGAAGCCGATCTCCGTCGCCGACAAGCCGACGATCCTGGCGAAATACAGCGCCGAGGTGACCAGGTAGGCGCCATCACCGATCGAGTTCGCCAACTGTGCCTGGGCGAGGAGCCGCCTGCTCGTTCTCGCGGGTCCCGGCCGGGCGGGGAGCGGGGGCTGGGCGGGGAGTGTCATCGGGGGTCAGCCCTTGTACGACTCGGGGGTCATGCGGGTGGCCACGCCCATCCGGTTCCAGGCGTTGATCGTGGCCACGGCGATGACGAGGGCGGCGAGTTCCTGGTCGTCGAAGTGTTCGGCGGCCTGCTGCCAGATCTCGTCAGTGACGTCGTCGGTCGAGAGTCTGGTGGCGGCCTCGGTGAAGGCCAGGGCGGCCCGCTCCTTGTCGGTGAAGAAGGGAGCCTCCTGCCACACGGCCACGGCGTGCAGCCTGGCGTCGGACTCGCCCGCCTGCTTGGCGTCGCTGCTGTGCATGTCCACGCAGTAGACGCAGCCGTTGATCTGCGAAGCGCGTAGTCGTACCAGCTCCAGCAGGGGCGCGGGCAGCGTGCTGTGCCTGACGTACCGGTCCAGGCCGGCCATGGCTTTGTAGGCTTCTCCGGCGAGTTCGCCAAGATTCATGCGCTCTGTCATAGCCCCAAATTTAGAGGCCACTTTGTCCCGACATAAGCTCCAATTTCCGGTTAAATGATTGGGCCAAGATGGATGTCCATATAAGTCTCCACGGCCGGGGTGACCTGGCCGCACAGGTCTACCGGCAGCTGCTGGACGCGATCCTCGACGGCCGCCTCCGATCGGGCGAACGCCTGCCGCCGACCCGCGAGCTGGCCAAGCGGCTGGAGATCTCCCGGAACACGGTCGCGGTCGCCTACGACCGGCTGGTGGCCGACGGTTTCCTCGTCGGCCGGGCGGGCGCGGGCACGTTCGTCTCCGCGGAGCGCGTACGCGCCAGGTCGGCACCCCAGGGCGTCGTACGCCCCCGCGCCATCTGGCGCTCCATGCCCACCGGCTTGCCAACCCCGACCCCCGAGTACGACTTCCGCGTCGGGTCGCCCGACGCGCGCCTGTTCCCGATGGAGACGTGGCGCAGGCTGGTGGCCCGCGAGCTCCGCACCAGCCTCGCCGGATATGCCGACCCCTCCGGCCATGAAGGTCTAAGGGACGCTATTTCACGACATATAGGCATCAGCCGCTCCGTACGAGCAAACGCCGACGACGTCCTGATCACCAACGGCGCCCAGCAGGCGCTCGACCTCATCGGCCGGGTGCTCATCGACCCCGGCGCCTGCGTGGCGGTCGAGGAGCCGGGCTACCCGCCCGCGCGCCTGCTGTTCCGCTCGCAGGGCGCCCGGGTGGCCGGAGTCCCGGTGGACGGCGAGGGCATCGACGTGGCCGCCATCCCGAACGCCGCCCGGATGGTCTACGTCACCCCGTCCCACCAGTTCCCGCTCGGCACCCCGATGTCGCTGGCCCGCCGCGCCGCGCTGCTGGCCTGGGCCGAACGGCGGCGCGCGGTGATCGTCGAGGACGACTACGACAGCGAGTTCCGCTTCGGCGACCGGCCGCTGGAACCGCTCCAGAGCCTGGACCGGGCGGGCCGGGTCATCTATGTCGGCTCGTTCTCCAAGACGCTGCTGCCCATGTTGCGGCTCGGCTTCCTGGTCGCCCCCGCCTCGCTCATGCCCGCCCTGCGCGCCGCCAGGCAGCTGACCGACTGGCACGGCGAGCTGCCCACGCAGGCCGCGCTGGCCCGCTTCATCGACGAGGGCCTGCTGGCCAGGCACATCAGGAAGGCAACCCGCGAGTACGCCGCCCGGCACGCCCTCATCGCCGACGCCCTCGCCGGCGACGACCGGCTGCGCCTGGTCCCCTCGGTCGCGGGCCTGCACCTCTGTGCCCGCTTTGCCCCAGGAGCGTCCGTACGGCCGTCGCCCCGGCTCGCGGTGGAACGGCTCGACGCCTACTGCGGCGAGACGCCCGCCCAGAACGGCCTGGTCCTGGGCTACGGCGCGATCCAACGGTCCGAGATCGCGGAGGGCCTCCGCCTGCTGACCGGCTAGAAGTGCTTACGGCTCCGGCTCCAGAACCGCCGCGTCCGCTCCCCCGGCAGTTGCGGCTCGTCCGGCGGCGTCGGCTGGCGGACGATCACCACCGTCGTCTTGGCGTGCCGAGCGCAGTACATGCTGGTCGAAGGCAGGAACAACCGGCTCAGCACCCCCCGCTTGCCCCGCCCGAGCACCAGCAGATCGCCCTCACGCGCCAGATCGACGAGGTGATAGCCGGGATCGCCGACCCGGCCGACCACCGCCGTGGTGAGGTCGGCGGGCAGCCCACCGGCCACGTCGTCGAACACCCCCGCGATCACCTCGTTGCACCGCGCCTCCTCCCCTGCCCTGATGGCGTGCTGCACAGGCAGCGCCTCGGGGAAGGGGTGCATGGGCGCCCGGCTCACGTGCACGGCGATCAGCGCCATCCGGTGCAGCCGTGCCGCCCCGATGGCCCATGCCAGCGCCCAACGCGAGGCCGGAGATTCGTCCACTCCCACGATCAGCCTCGCTCCGCCGGGCAGGTCCTGATCCACCGCGACCCTCCTCGAAGAAGTACTCGACCATAGTGCGCCTCCCCCCTGGTTACCGGGAGGTGGCACTTTGCGAACTCTGGAGTCGTTCGCGATCCCCGGCGTAGCATGCGTGGGTGGAACGTGGGTGGGTGCAACCCCGTCCCGCCCTCGACCGGCGGCTCGACGGGGCGCTGACGCACAGGCTCACCACTTTGGTGGCCACCACGGGCTACGGCAAGTCGATCGCCCTGACGAGTTGGAGCGAGGATGTCGGGGCGGTGCTCCACCGGCTCGGGCCCGCCGATCGCGACCTGACCACGCTGGCCGGGGCCCTGGTCGCGGCCCTGTCGGAGGCGGTTCCCGACCTGCCCGCCGAGCTCGCGGCCGCCGCCGAGTCCCCGCTCGGACCCGACGCCGACGAGCTGTCCAGAGCGGCGGCGCTGGCGGGCGCGCTGGCCGAGGCGCTGGCCGGGCGGCTGCGCCGGGGACTCGCCCTGGTCTTCGACGGCATCGAGACGATCATCGGCGCGGCCGGCTCCGTACGTTATGTCGAGACGCTGATCCGGGCGGCCCCTCGCCATCTGCACGTGGTCACGGCCTCGCGGGCGCCGTTGCCGTTCCCCACGGCCCGGCTGCGGCAGGACCATGAGGTGCTCGACCTCGACGCGACCGACCTCGCGCTCACGATCGACGAGACCACGGCCTGGGCGCGCGATCGGCTGGGCGAGCCGGGGGGCGCGATCGCCGCCACGCTGCACGACGCCTGCGGCGGCTGGCCCGCCGCTGTACGCGCCGCGCTCGACGCGCTGGCCCGCACCGATCCCGCCGCCTGGCCGGGCACCGCCGCGGGCCTGGCCGCCACCTCCGCCACGCTGGAGCGGCTCACGCTGTCCGCGTTCGACGACCTGCCCGCGAGCATGCGCGAGCTGCTGCGGGCGGCCACCGTACTACCCGTGCTCACCGACGACCTCGCCACCGCACTGGGCGCCCCGCCCGACACGCTGGCCTCGCTGACCAGCCGGGGCCTGTTCCTGGAGGCCGGCCACGACGGGCACCGACCGGCCGCGATCAGCGGACACGGGCCGACCCTGACCAATAGTTACCGGTTAACGGCCACCAGCGCCCACGTACTGGCCGCGCACGCGCCGCTCGACCGGCACGAGGCGCACGACACGGCCGCCGTCGCCGCCCGCTGGTACGTCGAACACGACCAGCCCGAGCTGGCCCTGCGCGCCGCGGTGGCCACCCAGCACACCACGCTCGTCACCTCGCTGCTCGGCACGCACGGCCCGCACCTGGCCGAGCGCGGCGACGACGTGGTGGCGGCGCTCGGCCTGCTGCCGGAGCCGACCAGGCAGGCGCCCGCGATGCAGCGCCTGGCGGGCATCGCGGAGCAGAACCGCGGTGACTGGAACCGGGCGCGAGCCCTGCTCGCCCGCGCGGCGGCGACCTCGGTGTTCGACGCGTTCCTGGCCAGGCGGCTCGGCCTCATCGACCACCTGCGCGGCGACCTCGACTCGGCCATCGCCATCTACACCAGGGGCTTCGAGTACGGCCTGCCGCCCGCCGACGCGGCGATGTGCGCGGCCTCCACCGCGTCGGTGCTCTGGCTGAAGGGGGACCGGGCGGGCTGCGCCGAGTTGGCGGACCGGGCGCTGGAGCTGGCCAGCGCGCTGGGCGATCCGGGTGCCATGGCCGCGGCCTGCACCGTACAGGCCATGCTCGCCTCGCTCGACGGCGACCGGCGGGCCAACGATGCCTATTACCTGAGGGCGCTGGAGTACGCCGAGCGGGCCGGGGACGTCGTCCAGCTCATCCGCATCCGGGCCAATCGCGCCTCCTGCCACCTCGACGAGGGCGCCTACGCCAGGGCGCTGGCGGAGGTCGAGATCGCGGCCAGGCTGTCCGATCTGGTGTCATTCGCCCCGTACGCCGCGCTGAACATCGCCAACCGGGCCAAGGCGCTCATCGGCCTCGGCCGGCTGGAGGAGGCGGCGATCGACGCCGCGGACGCGGCGGCCCGGTGGGAGGCGATGGGGTCGCGGTTCGTCGGCTACGGGCTGATCCGACTGGCCGACGTGCAGGTGCTGCGCGGTGACCGCAGGTCGGCGATGGCCATCTACCGGCGGATCATCGCGGACGCCGGCGCGTCCGGCGAGGTCCAGGAGCTGTCCAACGCGCTGAACAAGCTGGCCGTGCTGCTCGCCGACGACGATCCCGACGAGGCGGCCCGCGTGGCCGCGCGGGCGCTGAAGCACGCCGAGGGCATCGCCGGGGTGAACGCCAGGCTGGTCGCGGCCCGCGTCGCACTGGCTGCCAGGCGCTATGACGAGGCCAGGACGCTGCTGGCCGAGGCCGAGCCCGTCGCCGTGCGGCGCAGGGACCACGCCGCCCAGGCCGCGATGGTGGAGCTGCGTGCCGAGCTCGACGGCGACTCCCTGCTGGCCGACGAGGCCGTGCGCCGGTGGTCGGCGCTGGGCGATCCGGTCGGCCGGGCCAGGGCCGAGCTGATCAGGGCCGCGCTGGGCGACGCGGTGACCGGCCGGGAGGTCGCGCACCGGGTCAGGGGCCGCATGCACGCGATCGGCTGCCGGGCGCTCGATGCCAGGATCGACGCGCTGGTCGGCCGGTTCACCCCCGCCGCGGAGGCTCGGGTGCTGGTCGAGACCATGGGAACGTTCCGAGTGCTGCGTGGCGCGGTGCCCGTCGCGCGTACCGCCTGGCAGTCGCGCAAGGCCCGCGACCTGCTGAAGATCCTGGTCAGCCGCCGGGGTGCGGCGATCAGCAGGGAGCGGCTGGTGGAGATCCTCTGGCCGGACCAGGAGGGCGACTCGGTCGGGCTGAAGCGGCTGAACGTGATGGTGTCCACGCTGCGGGCCGTGCTCGATCCGGCTCATGTACGTCCCGCGGACGAGTTCGTCGTCTCCGACGAAGGCGCGCTGCGGCTCGACCTGGCCAACGTGGACGTCGACGTGGAGGGGTTCCTCGACCTGGTGGGCTCGGCCGTACAACTGGATCAGGCGGGGCGGCCGGTGGAGGCGCTGGCGCGGTGGGCGGAGGCCGAGGCGTCCTACGGGGGCGACTTCTGCGAGGAGGACCCGTACGCCGACTGGGCCGTGGGGCTGCGTGAGGAGGCCAGGCTGGCGTACGTGCAGGCGGCCGCCAGGCTCGCGACGGCGCGGGCGGCCGAGGGACGGCACGACGAGGCGGCCCGCTACTGGCTGCGGCTGCTCGAACGCGACCGCTACGACGAGCGCGCCCACCTCGGCCTGGTCCGGGTGCTCGACTCGGCGGGCCGGCGCGGCGACGCGCGCCGGCGCTACGCCCTGTACGCCGAACGGATGCGTGAGCTGGAAGTGGAGCCCGCGCCCTACCCCACCTGAACCTGACCTGAACCGTTCGGCGAGATGGTGCCGAAATGAGGACGGTCATCGTACGGCTGGTCGAGCCGGAGCAGTCCGGCGGCCAGCTTCGCGGGCTGCTCGAAGAGGTCGGGGGCGAACCGGTGCCGTTCAGCGGGAGCGAGGCGGTCGTCGACCTGCTACTCTCCGCGGCCGGGCTGAAACCGGATCAGCCCTGAACCTCCCGCGAACCTTCCTCACCACCATCAAGGGTGAGAGGAGGCACGATGAGCGAGCAGCTGGGGAGCGCATGGCCGTTCGTCGGGCGAGGGGGCCAGCTGGCGACCGTACGGGAGACCCTGCGGTCGAGAGCGGGCGTGATGATCGCCGGGGACGCGGGGGTAGGCAAGAGCAGGCTGGCGGCGCAGGCGCTGTCCGGTCTTAAGGGGTACGGGGTGGTCCGTGCGCTGGGTACGGAGACGGCGGCGGTGATCCCGTTCGGCGCGTTCGCGCACGCGCTGACCGGGCCGCCGGGCAGCGGGGAGAACCTGCTGCGGTGGGCCGCGCAGCACCTGCGGATCAGCGCGGGGCGGGACGAGCTGCTGGTGAGCGTGGACGACGCGCACCGGCTCGACCCGGCGTCGGCGGCGCTGGTGCACCATCTGGCGGAGAGCGGCACCGCCAGGCTGCTGGTCACGGTACGCAGCGGTGAGCCGCTGCCCGCGCCGGTCGCCGCGCTGTGGAAGGACGAGCTGCTCTGCCGGATCGAGCTGCCGCCCCTGACCGTGGCCGAGGTCGGGGAGGTGCTGACCGGGGCGCTCGGCGGGGAGGTGGCCGGGCCGACCGTCAGGCACCTGGCCAGGGTCAGCGAGGGGAACGTGCTCTACCTGCGCGAACTCGTGCACGCCGGCCGTACCGCCGGATGTCTGACCGAGACCGACGGTCAGTGGCGCTGGCAGGGCGAGCTGTCGATGACCACCCGGCTGCGCGAGCTGGTCGACGCCAGGATCGGCCACCTCGACCAGGACGAGCGCGAGGTGCTGGAACTGGTGGCGTTCGGCGAGCCGCTCGGCACCGAGCTGCTGGTCTCGCTCACCTCGCCGAGCGCGACGGAGCGGGTGGAGAACCGCGGGCTGATCGTGGCCGTCCGCGACGGGCAGCGCGAGCACCTGCGGCTCGGCCACCCCCTCTACGGCGAGGTGGTACGCGGCGGCTGCGGCACGCTGCGGACCCGGCGGCGGCTGCGGATGCTGGCCGAGGCGCTGGAGGCGAGCGGGCTGCGGCGGCGCGAGGACGTGCTGCGCGCGGCCGTGTGGCGGCTCGACAGCGGCTCGACGGCCGAGCCGGACATGCTGCTCGTCGCCGCGGGCCTGGCCTGGGCCAGGCAGGATCCGCGCCTGGCCGCCCGGCTGGCCAGGGCCGCGATGGAGGCGGGGGCGAGCGTGGCCGCGGTCGCGCTGCTCGGCCAGGCGCTCATGGTGCTGGGTGACGCCGACGCCGCGCTGACGGCGCTGCGCCAGACGGCGCCGGCGGCCGTCACCGAGAGCGAACGCGCGCAACACGCCATCAGCCTGGGCCTCAACCACGCCTGGGCGGGCGCCCTCTCCGAGGCGTGTCAGGTGCTCGGCGAGGCGGCGCGCACCCTCACCGACCCGGCCTGGCAGCAGGAGGCGCACATCTACCTCGGCGTGGCCGAGTTCTGGGCGGGCCGCACCACCAGAGCCGTCGAGTCGCTCGACCGGGCCCGCGCGTGCACACCGATCACGGTACGCGGCGCGGCGCACGTGGCCGCGCTCGACGCCTGGTCCAGCGCCTACTCGGGGCGGACCGAGCGCACCCTCGCGGTCGTCGAGCAGGCCCTGGCCGAGGCGGACGGCTGGGGGGACGAGACGCCGCACGCGCTGCCGACGATGCTCGACGCGCGCTGCGCCGCCGAGACGTTCGCCGGGCAACTGGACGCGGCGGAACGCACCGCCGACTACGGCATGGAGCTGGCCGTGGCCGAGCTCTCCGTCTCCGGGTTCGGGGCCTTTCGGGCGCTGGTCAGCAGGCTGCGGGGCGATGCCGAAGGCGCCGTACGGTGGAGCCGCGACGACGCCGCCGGGCTGCACGACCGCTCTCCGTACCGGGGGCGGTGCCTGGCCGAGCAGGCGCACGCTCTGGCGCTGCTGGGCAGGACGGCGGAGGCGCGCGAACTGCT
This sequence comes from Nonomuraea sp. NEAU-A123, assembly GCF_018603905.1. GTDB lineage: Bacteria > Actinomycetota > Actinomycetes > Streptosporangiales > Streptosporangiaceae > Nonomuraea. The sequence continues at coordinate 608,710 of NZ_JAHFZZ010000003.1, read as the reverse complement.
GCCCGAGGCCGAGGAGCTCGCCTCCCGATGGGCGTTCACCCGCCATCCGACGCTGCAGGCCGCGGTGTGGGTGACGGCGGGCTGCGGAGACCTGGACGGGGCGGTACGCCTGTGCCTGTCGGCGGCCGACGTCGCGGAGAAGCACGAGCAGTTCGGGCACCTGATGTTCGCGCTGCACGATCTGGTGCGGCTGGGTGTTCCCGGGCTGGCCGCCGACCGGCTGTCCGCGCTGGCCGAACGGGTGGACGGGCCGCTCGTCGGGCTGCTGGCCCGGCACGCGCGGGCCACCCGCGACCCCGAGGGGCTGCGGGGGGTGGCGGCCGAGTTCGAGCGGCTCGGGATGATCCTGTACGCCGCCGAAGCCACCGCTCAGGAGTCCGCCGCCTACCGCGCTCTGGGCCGGGGCGCCCTGGCCAAGGGGGCGCAGACCAGGGCGTGGGCCCTGGCCAGGCGTTGCCCGGGGGTGTCGACGCCCGCGCTGGTCGAGCTGGCCACGCCCGAGCTGACGCCGCGGCAGCGGGAGATCGTCCAGCTCGCGGCGGCCGGCCTGACCAACCGGCAGATCGCCGACCGGCTCACGGTCTCCACCCGGACGGCCGCGAACCACCTGCAGGCCGTGTACGAGAAGCTCGGCGTCAACGACCGGGCGGAGGTGGGGCGGCTGCTGACGTCTCTCTAGACCGACGCCCGGTCCCTCAAAGACCGGTCCCTCAAAGACCGGTCGCTCGAGGACCAGCGCCAGGTGGTCCTAGACCAGCGCCAGCAGGCCGTCGTGGAAGAGCGCGCGCTCGTGCTCGGTGATCGCGCCGTACGGCGCGGCGGCCCGCTGGTTGGTCTCCCGCTCGATCCGGTCGCGCAGGGGCCCTGGCCCGAGCGCGACGATCTCGGCGGCGGTGAGCCCGGCGGCCCGCCAGGCGGCGGCGTGCGCGTCGGCGCGGTGATAGCGCAGCGCGGCGAGCCGGTTGAACAGCAGCACGCCCGCGGGCGTGCCCACCGGCTCGTACGGCGGCGCCATCGCGGCAAAAGCGCCACCGGGCTCGCCGCTGGGATCACCACCAGACTCGCGACCAAGCTCGCCTCCGGAATCGCCACCGGCCGCGTCCACCACCCGTCCAGCCAGGTCGGCGAACGTCTGGAGGTCGCGGCCCGCCCAGATGCGCTCGGTGGTGGCGGCGTGCACGGCGTAGAGCCCGTCGATGAACGTCAGCGCCTTGGCCGTCGGCCGCAGCGCGCCGTCTCCGTCCTCCGCCAGCGTGCCCTGTCCCAGGTGGTCCCGGATCTCGGCATCGAGTGAGGCCGCGTCGCCGTACCGGTAGATGGTGGCGAGCGAACGTCGGGTCAGCGGGCGGAGGGGGAGCGTGAAGCGCAAGTCGATCAGGAAGCCGGGCAGCAGTCCCGCCACCTCCTTGCGGGCCGAGGCGTGCACGTTCACGTGGACCGCGTCGATGACGGGACCGATGGTCGCCGCATACTCCGACAAGTCATGAAATTTCGGCATCGGGCGTCATTATGCCGGTGGAAAAGCGGTGGTGTTCATCAACGGCGCGGCCGATGCTGGGGCGGTGGACCTTCACGAGTACGTGAGCTACGACGCCGTCGGCCTGCGTGACCTGATCAGGACCGGCAAGGTACGCGCCGCCGAGGTCGAGGCCGTCGCCCGGCAGGCTCTGGAGATCGCGAACGCGCAGGTGAACGGCCTCACGCTGCCGCTGTTCTCGCCGGCTCTGGACCACGCGGCCGACGGGCCGTTCGCCGGGGTGCCCTTCCTGATCAAGGATCACGGGCCCGTCGCGAAGGGCGTGCCGTTCTCCCTGGGCAGCAGGGCACTGCCACACGTGGTGGCCGACCACGACACCGAGCTGATGCGCAGGTTCAGGGCCGCCGGCCTGGTCACGCTGGGCCAGACGACCGCCCCCGAACTGGCGCTCAGCTTCAGCACCGAATCGGTCCGCTACGGGATCACCCGCAACCCGTGGGACCTGGAGCGCGGCGCCGGCGGATCGAGCGGCGGGGCGGCCGCGCTGGTCGCCGCGGGCGCCGTGCCCCTCGCGCACGGCAGCGACGGGGCCGGCTCCATCAGGGTGCCCGCCTCCTGCTGCGGCCTGGTGGGGCTCAAGCCGACCAGGTCCCGCACGGCGCCGGGGCCGGACATGGGCGAGCTGATGTTCGGGATGGCGGGCGAGTTCGCGCTGACCCGTACCGTGCGTGACTCCGCCCACCTGCTCGACGCGATCCACGGGCCGGGTGTGGGCGACAAGTACACCGCCCCGACGCCCTGGCGACCGTACGCGGACGAGCTGAGCGCCGATCCGGGCAGGTTACGCGTCGCGGTGACCACGCGGGCCTGGTCGGGCGTCCCCGTCGACCCCGAGGTGGCCGAGGCCACCGTCAAGGTCGGCGAACTGCTGGCGGAGATGGGCCACCACGTCGACGAGGCGAGTCCGGTGCTCGACTGGGACGACGTCCTGCACAGCCTCCTCACGGAGGCCATGGCCATTGCCTCCACCCTGCTGCTCGCGCCCGGGGAGCCCGACCCCGCGCTGCTCGAAACCGGCAGCAGGCTGATCCTGGAAGCCACCCGGCGGGCCGGCGCGCTGGACCTGATCACCGGCTTCCACGCCCAGAACCGGCTGACCCGATCGGTCGCCGCCTTCTTCACCGACTACGACCTGCTGGTCACGCCCACCCTCGGCCAGTTGCCCGCGCCGCACGGCACGTACGACTACGACGCGCCCCGGGAGAGCTTCAGGGATTGGCTGGACACGATCTTCGCGTACGGGCCGTTCACGCCGCCGTTCAACGCGACCGGCCAGCCCGCGATCAGCCTGCCGCTGGGCCGGAGCGAGAGCCGCCTGCCGATCGGCGTGCAGGTGGTCGCCCCCTACGGCCGCGAGGACCTGCTCATCAGGGTCGCCGCCCGGCTGGAGGAGGCCCGGCCGTGGCCACGCTGCGAGCTCATTCGGGCGACATGATCTCGTAGAGGTTGCCGACCGCGTCGGTGAAGAACAGCCCACGCGGGCAGAGCGGGTGGTCGATCCGCCCGTTGTCGGGGGTCGCGGGATGGTTCCCGTACGGCACGCCGCGCTCCTGGATGCGGGCCAGGATCGCATCGAACGTGGCGGGATCGACGTCGAAGCCGAAGTGATGCCCCTCGGCATTCTCGACGGCCATGTAGTCGAACGTGAGGTGCTCGCCGACCCGCACAGGGGCGAAGTGCCCGCGAGCCCCCATGGGCGGCAGGCGCTCCAGCCCCATGATCTCGGCGAAGAAGTCGGCCTCCCGGTTGTTGTCGGCCGCGGGAACGATCGTGTGGTTGAGGGAAACAGTCACGCCAACTCCTCCTTGATGGCTCCGTGCAGGAACACCTCGACGAGCTCGCTCGTGGGCAGAACGGCCGACCGGACGAACAGCAGGCCCAGGAAGACCTTGCTCACCTTCTCGGCGGGCAGCCGCAGCAGCGCCTGGTCCGGTTCGAGCAGGTCGGCGATCGCGTCGCCGATCAGCTGCATGGACGCCTCGCGGCTGCCCGGCTGCGGACGGACGCCCGGCTCGCCGCGCCGGTGACCGGTGGAGTGCAGGACTCCGGCCACGGTGCCCATGCGCGCCAGGTGGGCGGAGAGCGCGTCCGCCGCGTCGGCGAGCCGCTCGGCCAGCGGCTGGTCGAGCGGGATGGAGGCGATCTCCGTGACGGCGTGGTCGGGCCGCATCGCCTCGACCATGCAGGCGTCGAGCAGCTCGTCCTTGTCGGCGAACACGCGGAAGATGGTGGCCTCACCGATGCCCGCCGCTCTGGCGATCTGGCTGGTGGTGACCGCGGTGCCGAACTCGGCCACCAGGGGGAGGGCGGCGGCGACGATCATCGCGCGGCGCTCCTCGGGGCTCATTCCCGGCGCCCTGCGCCGGACGGGTTTCTCACTCATGCGGACCATGGTACGGAGTGAGTGCTCACTCCGTCAATACCGGAGTGAGTATTCACTCCGATGCTTGATCGCGGAGCGGCCGATGGCCGTGGCATGATGACGGCACTGTGACCCCCGGCCTGCCTTTCCGCCTCGCCCGCACCTCGGTGTTCGCCGTGGTGTGCCTCGGGCTGGGTGTGGCGGCGCACGCGTTCGGTGGCGGCACGGTCGGAGCTCCGGCCATGGGCGCCGCGCTGGGGCTGTCGTTATCGGCGGCGTTCCCGCTGTCGGGGCGCGAGCGGACGGTGGGCACGATCCTGCCGCTGCTCGGCGGCCTCCAGGTGGTCCTGCACCTGCTGTTCTCGCTGGCCCACACCGCCTCGCCGATCGCGGCGATGGGCCACCTCCACTCGGGCCTGGTGCCGGGTCTCGGCATGCTGGTCGCGCACGGCTGGGCCATCGGGCTGACCGCCCTGTGGCTGGCGCGCGGCGAGGCCGTGCTCTGGGGTCTGCTGCGCCGCCTGGCCGTACGGCTGCTGATCATGCTGCCGTCCGTGGTCCGGGTACCGTTCGCCGCTCCGTGTACGACGGAACCGCCGGTCTTCCGCTCGGCCGTGCTGCGGCACGTGGTCTCCGGGCGGGGTCCGCCGATGGTCGTCGAAACCACCTGACCCCCGTTTCGACGACCACGCCCGGCGGGGCGCGCTTTCGCGTGCCGTACCGGGTGGAGAAAGGCCTTTCCCATGTTCTCTCGCCATGCCCTGCTGCTCGCCGCCACCGTCGTCGCGCTCGCGGGCTGCGGCTCCCAGCAGGTCGCCGCCGCCCCGGCCAAGCAGTCCCCCGCCGTCGTGGCCAAGCAGTCCCCCGCCCCGGCGCTGACCATCACCGATCCCTGGGTGAAGACCGCCAAGAAGGGGATGAGCGCCGCCTTCGGCACGCTGGTCAACAACACCGATGCCGAGGTGACGATCGTCTCCGGCGCCTCGCCGGTGTCCCCGAAGATCGAGCTGCACGAGGTCGTGGAGTCCGGCGGCAAGATGATCATGCGGCCCAAGGAGGGCGGCTTCGTCATCCCCGCGCACGGCACGCACGAGCTGCGGCCCGGCGGCGACCACATCATGCTGATGGGCGTCGCCCAGGAAGTGCTGCCGGGCGCCCGGATCCCGTTCACGCTCACCGTCAAGGGCGGCGAGCCGCTGGAGTTCACCGCGATCGGCAAGGACTTCGCCGGCGGCAAGGAGGACTACCAGCCCGGCATGGGGCACAAGTGATCAGCCGCCGGGGTCTCATCGCCGGAGGCGCTCTGACGGCTGTCGGCGCCCTGACCGCGACCCCCGCGCACGCCACCGCCGTCGAGCCCTTCCACGGGATCCACCAGGCCGGGATCGCGACGCCGCCGCAGGCGTACGCCGTCTTCGTCGGCCTCGACCTGCTGCCGGACACTCACAAGGAAGCCATCGTCCGGCTCCTCCAGTTGCTGACCGACGACGCGCGCCGCCTTACCCAGGGGCGGCCCGCGCTCGCCGACACCGAGCCGGAGCTGGCGATGACGGCCGCCCGGCTGACGATCACGTTCGGCTTCGGCCCGGGGCTGTTCGCGGCGGCGAAGGCGGAGTCGCCGGTGGCTCCGCTGCCGTCGTTCACGGTCGACAAGCTGGAGAAGCGGTGGAGCGGCGGCGACCTGCTGGTGCAGATCTGCGCGGATGACAGCGTCACCGTCGCCCACGCGCTCCGGGTGATCGTCAAGGACGCCCGCTCGTTCGCCAAGGTCCGCTGGGTCCAGCGCGGCTTCCAGAGCGCGACCCGGCGCAATCTGATGGGCCAGGTCGACGGCACGATTCAGCCCGCCGACCTGGACCGGGCCGTATGGATCGGCCAGGGACCCGCTCGCGGCGGCACCACCCTGGTGCTGCGCCGCATCCGTATGAAGCTGGAGTCATGGGACGCCGCCGACCGGGTGGCCAGGGAGTTCACGATCGGCCGCCGCCTCGACACGGGCGCCCCGCTGACCGGCCGGGCCGAACGCGACGAGCCGGACTACAGCCAGGTGAACCGGCTCGGCTTCCCGATCATCTCCGAGTACGCCCACATCCGGCGGGCCCACGTCACGGATCCCGGGCTGCGCATCCTGCGCCGTCCCTACAACTACGACGAAGGTCTCACTCCGGACGGCAAGTCGGACTCCGGGCTGCTGTTCGCCTCCTACCAGGCGGACATCGACCGGCAGTTCGTCCCCATCCAGCGGAACCTGGGCAAGGGCGACCTGCTGAACGAGTGGGTCACGCCGATCGGCTCGGCCGTCTTCGCCATCCCGCCAGGCTGTACACCCGAGGGCTGGATCGGAGACAGCCTGCTCAGCTGAACTCCCGGCCGGGCAGGCACGCGGGCGGCCGCCCGGAGACGGGCCAGACGTAGGCCAGGTCGTCGGGCTCGTCGCCGAACAGCGGCCGGTAGAAGCCGGGCGCCTTGCGCAGCAGGGCGGAGCGGTGGCTGAGATGGAAGCCGGCGTCACCCAGCCACGGCGGCAGCTCGCCGTCCGCCTCCAGGCGTGCCTGGCAGCGGACGGCGGTGCCGCCGCAGTGTTCGGCGAACTCCCTCGCCAGGGTGCCGGCACAGGTGTCGGCACGGCCGATGGCGCACCACCGGCCGCACACGTCGAGCCCGTAACGCACCAGGGCCTCCTCGTAGCCCGCCCACATGCGCACCGCCGGGTGGTGCCGCCAGCCGTAGCCGGGGATCGTGAGGGCACGCAGGATCTGCAGGGCCTCGACCCGCTGCTTACCCAGCCGCAGCGGGTCGAGGACCGCCGCCGTACGCGCGAAGTCCGGATAAGGCAGGAACGTCTGCACAGCGCCTCATGACCACCGGCTACCCAGGGCGGCTCGCGATCAACCTAGAGTGGAGCCGTGCTTCCCGACCTGATCAAGCAGCTCACCGAGTCGGACCTGCCGCGCCACCACTGGCGCGGCGACGACGAGCGCGGTGGCATCTGGCTGTTCGAAACCGTCGAGGGCGACGGCGAGCATTGGGCGGTCCGGCAGGTCGAGATCGGCCCGGACCGCACCGCCCACCGCTACTGGTGGCGCCACCTGCACGACGAGCACGGCTTCCTCACCGAGCAGGCGGTGGAGATCTGGGACCTGACCGAGATCACCGGGGCCTCCTTCGAGGCCGTCTGGGATGCGGCGGACCCGCTGTGAACTCATTCGGACGACGTGACCTCGTAGACCCAGCAGTGCCCCGCTCGGAACCTCAAGGCGGCGAATCGGCCTAGTTCAGACGTCAGAGCAGGATATCTGTCGTCGACGAACAGCCAGCGGACCCCATACGTGTCTCGCAGCCCACCGACCGTCTCCGTGGTGGGCTGGAGGAAGGCGGCGTCGTTGTCCGCCAGCCGTTTCGGGTCTCGAAACTCGATGGTGCCCATGGTGGGCCGGCCTATCAGGGCTGCCCGGCTGTTCGCGCCATTGATGTATCCCCAGCCCTCGACGAGGATCCTGCGTTCGGCGTACGCGGAGATCCAGAAGTGCCGGTTGTCGCACCTGCCCGCCGGCCTGCGGCAGTGCGCGTTGGCCGCGACGAGATCGTCAGGAGAGGAGTGATCTCTCAGCCAGCGCGCCGCGGTCACCCCGCCCTCTGCGACATGCAGCCGCTCGGGGTCTATCACCGGCGCCGCCTCCGCGATGCGCCACAGGGGAGTCAACCGCAGCGCGTATCCCGAGTACAGGCAGCATCCCAGCGCGAAGATCGGCGCTGCGCACCAGGTCAGGCCACGCCGTCCGGTCAGGACGAGCACCAGCGCGACGGCAGCCGCCGCCCCCGCCAGCAGCGCGTACGGGATCACCCGCTCGATCACGACGTTCCCGCCATGCGGCCGCGCGATGGCGACCCACGACTCGATGGCCCAGATCGCGACGGCCCCTGCCGTCAATGCGGGCAGAGCCACCGGCCATGGCCGCTTCTCGGGCAGCGTGGCGGCGAGACCCGTGGTGGCGAGGATCGTCAAGTACGGCGCGGCCGACCCGAGAAAGTACCCCTGGCTGAGCCCCGGATGCCCGAACACGCACACGGCGCCTACCCCCGCCATGCCGACGCCCGCGAGCAACACCACGGCTGGATCTGTCCGCCATCGCCGCCGGTGCAGCAACCCCACGGCACCGCCCCATACCGCCGCCCAGCTCACCAGGTAGATCGCCACCACGATCAGCAGCAGAACCGGCGATTCATCCTGTCTCTGGAGGAGTAGCCCGGCATCCCGGCCGAGCCTGTCCTCATGCCACCGCATGAGGTGAAAGGGCGCGAAGCGCAGCCCTTTAGTTTCCCCCTGGAACACCACAATCTGGGCGAAGGCCACGTACGCCAGGCAGAGACCCATCAGCACCGCCGCGACCCTGTGCACCGTGCGATGGACGAGCAGGTGGACGGCGAGGACGAGCGTCACGCCCGCCAGGGCCAGCGGAAGGAATGTCGCCTTCCCCCCGACTTCCGCGAGCATCAGCACGACCACCAGCACCCACCGCCCGTTCAGCCCGCCGGGGCGACGCACCAGGTCGACCAGCAGGAGCGCCAGAGGGACGAACAGGAGCGCGCCGAAAGCCTGCGTGGGGCTCACCCATGGCAAGCCCGCGCCGCCAACGCTCGGCACCATCACGCCCGTCCAGGCGTAAGGGTCGGGCGCGGTCACGAAGAACGTGATCACCGCTGCCGCGATGCCCGTCCACCACCGGCCGCTCAGCCGGTGGGCCAGCACGACGATGAGAACGGTGAAGACCGCGGTCATCGGCAGGGGCGACAGCCGGAACAGCAGCGTTTGGAGCTCCAGGCCGGTCGCCCAGCTGGTGGCCGCCAGGTCGGCGTAGACGAACCAGTGATCGTGAAGCGCCTCGCCGACCACGTTCGCGAACATCGCCGGGACGTGATGCTTGACGTCGCCCGCCATGGCCAGGTGGTAGGGGAGGTCGATATACGGAGCACCGTTGCCCGGCCAGCTCAGCCCATGGTCCCGGAAGAACGTGGCGGCGCCGTACAGGATCGCGAACCCGACCAGGCCCGCCATCGCCCACGACCATCCCACCGGCACCTTGTCCGAAGTGCCGCGAGCCGGCCAGTGCCGTCGCAATGACGGCATCGCGGCGAACAGCAGATAGGTCACCCCGACCCATGCGAGGAACGCCTGCGGCACGTCCAGCCAGCGCGCGGGGATGTAGGTCAGCACTTCCAGCGCATAGCCCAGGGCCGTTCCCGCCGCCACGTCGGTGACCGGCGACCGCGGCGTACCGGAGAGGGCCCGCCACCACAGCATCCCGGGCAGCGTCACGCCGAGGAGGATGTAGGCGCTGAACACTCCAATCTCGGGCAGAGGCACCGCATAGGCGTTGAGGGTCACGACCGCCAGAAGGACGACGAACGCGACCGGTAGCCGGCCAGATCGGAGCAGCCGCCATCGGCGAGCGGGCACGGAAGGGACGACGACCGGAGACTGGACCTCAAGCATGTGTCTCCTAGACGGAAGGTAGGTCGCGGCTGCCTTTCGGTCAGGGATGCCACGTCACGGAGACCCATGGTCGTCGGACCGGTCACAGCCGCGTCGACCCTGTCAGATCGGAAAGGTGAGAGCAGGGCCCGTACGCATCGTTTGTCAAAGCAGCGCCATATCCGGACCATCTGGGGGCAGCGCTGCGATGCTGATGGACCGGGCGCGTGACCTCGCTCACAATCGGGCTATGGCTGATGGTTATGTGGGTGCCAGGACGCCCCGCCGCGAGGATGCCCGGCTGCTGACCGGACGCGCCCGATACGTCGCGAACGTCCGGCTGCCCGGGATGGCGTACGCGGTCGTCGTCCGCAGCCCCATCGCCCACGGACGGCTGGTGAACTGCGGCGCCAAGGAGGCGTGGACGGTCGACGGGGTGCTCGACGTCATCACGCCGGGCGACGCGGCCGCGATCCGGCTGCCCTGCGTGACCCTGAGCCCCGGCCAGCCCATCGCCTCCTATCCGGCGCTCGACGAGGCGATCCGCTACGTGGGACAGCCGCTCGCCGTGGTGGTCGCGCGGACGCCGGAGGCCGCCAGGGACGCGGCCGACCTGATCGACCTCGACTACGAACCGCTGCCCCCGGTGATCGGGATCGAGCGGGCGCTGGCCCATGACGCCCCGCTGCTGTACCCGGATTGGGGCGGCAACCTGCTGACCGACTTCACGCTCGGCGACCAGGACTGCGACGCGGTCATCGCGGGGGCCGCGCACGTGGTGGAGATGACGTTCACCTTCGGCCGGGCCACGCCGTACCCGCTGGAGCCGCGCGGGATCGTCGCCGACTTCGCCGACGGCGAGCTGACCGTGCATACCTCGACGCAGGCTCCGCACCACGTACGCGAGCAGGCCGCCGACGCGCTCGGGCTCACACACGACCGGGTACGCGTGGTGACCGGCGACGCGGGCGGCGGTTTCGGCGGGAAGGAGCACCTGTATCCGGACGAGGCGCTCATCTGCCTCGCCGCCATGCGCCTGGGCCGCCCGGTGAGCTGGACGGAGTCGCCCACCGACCGCCTCGCCTCGACCCTGCCCGCGCGGGCCGCCATGCACCGCGCCCGCCTGGCGCTCGACGCGGACGGGCGCTTCGTCGCGCTGCACGCCGACGTCGTCGGCGACCTCGGCGGCCACCCGTCCAACGTCGGCATCTCGCCGTTCGCGGTGACCGCCACCATGCTGCCCGGCCCCTACCGCTTCGACCGGGCCGGGGTACGGCTGCGCGCCGTCGTCACGACGACCACCCCGACCGGCTCCTACCGCGGCTTCGGCCAGCCCGAGGCCACCTGGACCAGGGAGCGGCTGATCGACGAGGCGGCCAGGCGGCTCGGCGCCGACCCGGTGGAGCTGCGGCTGCGCAACATGCTCGGACCCGACGAGCTTCCCTGCACGTCGCGAATCGGGCAAGCGTACGACTCCGGCGACTATCCCCTCGCCCTGCGTACCCTCCGCGACCTGGTCACTCCCCCGGCCCGTGACGACGGGCGCCGGCGCGGCGTCGGCTACTCCTGCCACGTGGAGGGCACCGGGCTCGGCCCGTCGATGGGTATGAAGGCCATGGGCATGCTGGCCGGGGGCTTCGAGACCGCGATCGTACGCATGGAGCAGGACGCCTCGGTCGTCGTCTCGGCGGGCGTGTCGGGGGTCGGGCAGGGCATCGAGACGGCGCTGTCCCAGATCGCGGCGGACCGGGTGGGGGTGCCGATCGACCGGGTACGCGTGGTGCTGGGCGACACCTCGGCCACGCCGTACTCCTCGATCGGGTCGATCGCCAGCCGCTCGCTCACGGTGGGCGGCGGCGCGCTGGCCCTGGCCGGGGACCGGCTGCGGGAGAAGATCGTGGCCCTCGCCGCCCACCGGCTCGAAGCGGCGCCGGCCGACCTGGAGATCGTCGGCTCCGCCGTACGCGTCAAGGGGGATCCGCAGGCGTCGCTGACGCTGCGGGAGATCGCCACGTCGGCGTGGCGCGGCTGGGACCTGCCCGAGGGGGCCACACCCGGGCTGGAGGAGCGGGTCTCCTACGATCCGGCCGACATGACCTACGCCTACGGGGCGCACGCGGCGGCGGTCGCGGTCGACCCGGAGACCGGAGCGGTCGAAGTGGAGGGCTACTGGGCCGTCAACGACTCGGGGGTGCTGGTCAACCCGGCGATCGTGGAGGGCCAGGTCCGCGGCGGGATCGCGCAGGGCATCGGCATGGCGCTGACGGAGGAGATCGTCTACACCGAGGAGGGGCAGCCGGTCTCCGAGTACCTGCTGCCGACCACGCGTGAGGTCCCCGACATCCAGGTCGCGATGCTGGAGGTGCCCTCGCCGCGTACGCCGGGCGGCATGAAGGGCGCCGGGGAGTCGGGGACGATCGGCCCGCCGGCGGCCATCGGCAACGCCATCGCCGCCGCCCTGCCGGAGATCGCCGACCGCATCACCCAGACGCCGTTGACCCCGGCGGTCCTATGGGCTCTACTCTCTGGATGACCTATGCCCGATATGTCGCCCTCGGCGACAGCCAGACCGAGGGCCTCGGCGACGGCGACGACATCCGGGGCCACCGCGGCTGGGCCGACCGGCTCGCCGAGCACCTGGCCGCGGCGAACCCCGACGCCCAGTACGCCAATCTGGGCGTACGCGGGCGCCTGGCCGGGCAGATCCGCGACGAGCAGCTCGGCCCGGCGCTGGCGCTGCGGCCCGACCTGGCCACGGTGATGGGCGGGATGAACGACCTCATCAGGCCCGGCTTCGACGCCGCCGCGGTCGCCTCGGCGCTGGAGGAGATGTTCGAGGCGCTCACCGCGTCGGGCGCGTGCGTGGTGACCGTGACCTTCCCCGACATCGGCAAGATCGCTCCGCTGGCCCGGCGGCTGCTCCCCCGCGTGATCGACCTCAACGCCCGGATCCGGGCCGCCGGCGCCCGCCACGGTGTCATCGTCGTCGACACCTTTCCGCACTCCTTCACCACCGACCCCAGGATGTGGACCAGCGACCGGCTGCACGCCAGCCCGCTGGGCCACGCCAGGATCGCCGCCGCCATCGCCCACGCGATCGGGCTGCCCGGCAGCGACGACACCTGGTCGGTCCCGCTCACGCCGGTCCCCCCACGTGCGGGGTGGCGGGTGGCGGGCGCGGAGGTGCGCTGGGTCGCCACCTTCGCCGGTCCGTGGATCTACCGGCGCCTACGCGGCCGCTCCTCAGGCGACGGCCGCGTCGCCAAACGCCCGGAGCTCGGCCCGGTCCCGCCGCGCTCATACGTGGACGAGTAGCTCCGATACGGCGTCGGCGGTCTCGGGGTGGCGGGCCAGGAGGGCGCCCGCCGCGCCGGTGGACGGGCCGCCCGCGACCTGCTGCCAGCCGCCGTCGCAGCCGAGCAGCGCGGCCACGGCGTCGGTCGCGGCCGGATGTCCGGCCAGCAGGTCGGTCACCGGCCCCGCCGGGGCGGGCACCGCCGCGCCTGACGTCGCCGCCTTGGCCGACCAGGGCGGCGTCCACTGGTCGAGCGCGGTCAGGCCGCCGGGGAACGTACGGCCTGCCTCCCGCACCAGTACGGGCACCAGCTCGCCGGCCTGCTCGCGCAGAGTCGTGATCAGACCGGGCAGCCACGGCAGCAGGACGGAGTCGGGCAACCGGCCGAAAGCCTTCGACATCAGCTCGACCACGAACGACGCCAGCGCGGGCGCCGGCTCCATCGCCTGCGCGAACCCGCTCATGTACTGCGGAAACGCCGGAACGACCAGCGGGTTGGCCAGCAGCTCGTCGCAGCGCTCCCGCAGCTCGGCCAGCGGCAGCGTGCCGAGCAGGTACTGGGCGGCCCACAGCAGCGCCACCTTGGCGGGCTGCTCGGGGTGCGACTGCCGTACCGCGATCTCCAGCTGAGCCCGCTCGCAGCCCAGCGCCAGCGCCAGGCTCTCCATGGTGAACAGGAACCCGAGCATGGCCGACACCTGCCGGACCCCGGTGGCCTCGTCCACGAAGGCGATCGGCAGCAGTGTGCAGTAATGCGCGAACCCCGCCGTGACGAACGCCTCGCACCAGGCCGGCAGCTCCGGCTCGGTCGCGCGGTAGTGGGCCAGCAGCCGCCTGATCCGGCGCAGCACCTCCGGCGCGTCGTCCACGGACCGCTCGGCGGCCAGCAGTTCCACGGCCCGGGCGCCGAGCTCGTCGGTGAACCGCCGGCTGCGCAGGTAGAGGATCGAGTCCTCGACGGCCGCGAGCGCGACGGCCGCGGTCGCCGTGGGCTCGTACACGCTGCGCCGCAGCCGCTGTTCGAGCACCTGCTCGACCGTGACGCCCTCGTAGCCCAGCTCGATGATCGAGCGCTGGTGCTTGCCGATCGTCAGGTCCCAGCTCTCCTGGATCGCCCGCTCGCCCAGCCGCCGCGCGCCCATGATGGGCCGGACGGCGTCGTCGGGCAGCAGGTGGCGCAGGATCCACAGCAGGTCGGAGCAGGGCACCAGGTCCGGGTCCGCCTTGAGGTCCATGAGCGCCCGCTGCACCGTACGCTTGCTCAGGTCGAGTCCCAGCGGCTCCAGCCGGTCGAACACGTCCTTGGCCAGCGGCGGCAGGGAGTGGTAGCCCACCTGGCCGATCCGGTCGCCGCCGAGCAGGATCTCGCACAGGCGGCGCACGTCCCGGCGGCCCGGCACGGTGTCCTTCTCGATGCACGTGACCGCGGCGTCCTGGAAGTCGTACGGCGTGGGACGGCCCCGGTTACGCAGACCCGCGAGCAGGATGGCCGTCTCGAACACGGCGATGGCGTCGGCCGTGCTGGACTGGTAGCCGTTGCGCCGGGCCAGCCGGACGATGTCGACGGACCAGCCGAGCAGCTCCGCCTCGTCGAGGCCGTCCAGGACCGGCGGCTTGGCCAGGAAGCCGGACAGCCGGTCGGTGACCGGTTCCGGCACGGCGGGCGCCACCGGCTTCGGCGGCTTCTTGCTCGTCTTCTTGCCGGCCTTCTGGCCCGCGAGCTGGTACGGCTTGACGCCGCCGCGCTTCAACGCCTTGTCCCAGGTGGCCGCGGCGATCGAGACCGAGCCGGAGGCCAGGCCGAACTGGGCCTCGATGGCGCCATGGCTCGACGGGATGAGCCCGTACAGCCAGCGCGTGGCCGTACGGGGGCTGATCTCGAAGGGCGCGTCCGACGCCAGCCCGAACTGTTCCACCCGGCTGGCCGCGTGGAACGCGCCGCAGACGTACAGGCACTCGGCCGGGTCGGCGCCCGTCGCGGCGAGGTGCTCGCGCATCCGCGTCCACATGTGGCGCTCGCGGTCCTCGTCGCGGTCCGTCCGCTGGTCCCCCTCGGGGCGCAGGCGCCGGAACAGGCTGCCGATCAGGACCATGACCTGCCGGTACGACTCGTAGTCCGCGCCGGTCAGCGGCTGCTCCACGTACTGGTCCCACCACTCGGACCAGTGGCGGACCTTGCCGTGGTGCAGCAGGTGCTCTTCCAGCTCGGCGAAGCGGGGCCGCAGGTCGCCGATCTCGACGCCGACGTGCTCTTCCGAGACCGAGCCCGCGGTGATCTTCCCGGCCGCCTCCCCCACCCGGTCACCGAGCGGCGTGGCCGCCACCGCGCCGGCCAGGGCGGTCAGCGCCGAGGCGCGATCCTCGCCGAGCCGGGCGAAGCCGTTCGTCAGCGCCTCGTCGAAGCCCGTCACCAGGTCGAGCGCCTCGCCGACGCCCGGCGGGGGCTCGTCGACAAGCGTGGCGAGTTGCACGCTCAGCATCAGCCCACCGCCCCGGTGGCGGGGAACCAGTGCAGCTCGGCGATGGGCTCGGTGGTCACGGGCAACTCCAGATAGGCCAGGTGGCGCAGGAACCGGCTGAACACCACGGCTCCCTGCGTGCGCTCGACACCACCCCGCAGGCTGTCCGCCAGGCTGTCGCCCTCGGCGAGCTCCACCCGCAGGTAGCCGGCGACCTGGTCGACGCCGTACTGCAGCACGGCCTCATCGATCAGGGACCGCAGATGCTTGCACATGTAGCTGGACAGCCCGCCGCACGGGCGGTTGTTGTTGGTGCTGCAGTTGTACGTATGGGTCCCGGCGGTGACCGACGAGACGTACACCCGCTCGATGTCCGAGCCGCTCGACACGACTCCCTGCAGCCGCCCGTCGGCCATCTCGACGAAGGGGACCTTTGCCAGCTTGCGCGGGCGAACGGGGGAAACCACCCGTGCCACGCTGCGCTGCTCCCACGCGGTTCGGTCCGCGGTCACGCCTTTTCGACCTCCAGCCCAGCGGCTCGCGGACACCAGCCGGTGCGGCGTCACCCGTGCGAACGGCCGATCAATGATCGCGTAATTTACCCGGGCAGGAGGTACTACGCATGCTTTTCATGGTGATCGAACGGTTTCGCGACAACGACATGGTCCCGATCTACAGGGAGGTCCGTGACAGGGGCCGTCTGCTCCCCGAGGGACTGACGTACCTCAACAGCTGGATCGAGCCGAACTTCAGCCGCTGCTTCCAGCTCATGGAATGCGATGACCTGCGCGTCCTGCAGCGATGGATTCTGGGGTGGCGTGGCTCCGGCACGACCTTCGAGATCGTCCCCGTCGTCACCAGCGCGGACACCCGCGACGTCGTGGCGCCCTATCTCGACAAGCCGTAAGGGGCGGGGGTCTCCTCCTCCTGACCGAACGTGATCACGATGTAGCGGCCGTTGGCGTAGCTGACCACCGGCCGCTGGAGCATGTCCCCCACCCGGCGGGCGACCCTCTGGAACAGCTCCACCATCTCCGGGGTGTCGGCGCTCACCCTGAACCGCCCTTCGCTGACGAGCGTCTCGGCGACCAGGTGTGCGAAGTTCGCCTCACCCCGGGCCTTCTCCTCCGCGCTGAGCGGGGTGCGGTGGGGCACGGGCTGCGTGTCCAGGGGGTGGGTCATCGCCGAATCTCCTCATGATCGCTGTCCTTCTAGTTTCTACCCCAGGTGAACCGCGGTGGTCTTCAGCTTCGGGTCGGCGGCGATCTCGGCTTCGGTGAAGCGCTCGGTGACCCACTGGCCGCGCGAGAACAAGACTGTCTGGTCGGTGTGGTGGGGCGAGGCGGGGTTGGCGGAGAGGGAGTAGGTGAGGACGGTACGTGTACGGGGGCCGCCGGGAGTGAGCTCGACGGCCATCATGAAGGTGGACCCGGTGTCCACCTCCGGATAGCGCCCGTCGGTGCCGAGCGGAGCATTGATACGCACCCTGTCGAAACAACCCTCCCCCTCGGTGCAGCCGGGAAGCGGGACCGAGGAGTAGCGCTGCGCCTCGCCCGGGGTGAGCGTGAGGGGAATGCGGTTGGTCTGGAAGAAGAGCACGGCATCGGCCAGGGCCTGCCGCACCTCCGGGGCGTCGCGCTTGAGCCCCCGAGGGGTGGTCAGCGGATGTGCGGCATCGAACGGCACCCGCCAAGGGCTGAAACCGGGCTCTCCCGGCTTGGTGGGACCCTCCAGCCGGGTGTAGAACTCGCGCCACAGAATGGCCCCCTTGCCGTCCAGGGTGGCGCGCCCGTCCCAGTTCCGCAGCGTCCCGCAGGCCTCGCGTACGTTGACCCGCTTACCGTCGGACGAGGTCAGCTCGGGGTTGGTACGGCACAACGTCAGCAGGTCCGAACGCATGAGCTCGAAGCTGTAGTTGCGCTTGGCCTGCGCGGTGGCCTGCAGCGTTTGAAGGGTGAAGCCGGGCGCGCCGAGCCCGTCGGCGCCGGACAGCCGCTGGGCGATCATGTCCAGGCTGACCCGGGGGCGCGGCTCCACGTCGGTGCCCGCCTTGCCCCACGCGCGCTGGTAGCCGGTCAGCGGCTGCGACGGGTTCGTCATCCAGAAGGTGTTGTTGGAGTTGGCCACGTAGTCGGCGCGGGTCAGCTTGGGCTGCTTGCCCGGCCCGAAGATGCCGGGGACGACGGCGTCGCGGTCCTTGCCCCACAGGCACGCGGAGGTCGAGCCGTCCAGGACGTAGGCCTCCAGCCCCGGAATGGGCGAGGGCTTGGCGCAGCGGCGCGCCTTCGCGTCGGTGACGTGGGGGACGATCGAGGTGTCGGCGAAGTAGGCGGTTCCGCCGACGTCGGTGGCGAGCGTGTGGACGAATGCCATGCCCTGATGGGTGGTCTGGGCCGCGCGTAGCTGGGTGAGGTTCGTCGCTCTGGCCATCGCCAGCCATTCGTCGGCCGAGCGCAGGTTGGCGGCGTTGGCGTCGGCCAGCGCGTAGGCGACCTTGTCGGTGTGCCCGACGGCGAGCACCGGGCCGTAGCGCGAGGTGTAGAGCGTGTGGCTGCTCATCGTGCCGTCCTGCAGGGCGACCTCCACCTCCTGGCGGCCCACCGGCTCCGCGTGGCCGTCCACCAGGTAGCTGGTCCGGTCGCCCGCGAGCTTCAGCTGATAGAGGGTGAAACGCTGGGCATGGGAGACGGTGTGGGTCCAGGCCACGCTCGCGTTGTGGCCGATCTCGACGACCGGCGTGCCGTACAGGCTGCCGCCGGAGACGTCGAGCACGCCGGGGATGGTGAGCTGCACCTGGTAGAAGCGGCGGATTCCGGTCCACGGGAAGTGCGGGTCGGCCAGCACCATGCCATGGCCGTCGCGCGTCGCCTGGCGGCCGAGCGCCCATCCGTTGCTGCCCGCGGCCGGCTTCTTGGCCGGGCCGTCGGCTTTCTTGGCGGGGCCGTCGGCCTCGGGCCCGGGCTCGGGCTCGGCGATCCCGGTGATGGCCTCCTTGAGCCGGGAGCTGGCGACCATGCGGGGGAAGTCGAGCAGGTTGTTCCAGATGTCCATGGCGGTGACGGGACCGACCCAGGCCTTGCCCCGGCAGGTGGGATCGGGCAGGTTCGCCACGCCGGTGTCCTGGAGGTAGCGGTTGTATCCCGCGACATAGCCGTCGACCAGGCGGCGCAGCTCGTCACTCGGCCCCACCGGTGCGGGCTGGGCCAGCAGCCGCCGCACGACGCCCGAGTCCGCGACGCTCTTGTAGTAGACGTCGCTGGCGAGGTTGCCGACCGGGCTGACCGGGTCGTCGGACATGGCCGTGGCGCCGAAGTGCCGGGATCGCTCGCCCCGCAGCGTCACCACCCACGAGGCCAGCACGCACAGGTTGTCCTGCGCGAAGGCGTAGCCGTACCCGAATCCGAGGCCGCCGTAGTCCTTGGCGGAGATGTGCGGGATGCCGTACTCGGTGCGCCGGATCGTGGCGGAGTAGCGCGCGTCGCCGGCCGCGGCGGGCGCGCTCGTACGTACGACCACCACGGCGGAGGCGAGCAGGACCAGCGCGAGCAGCACGGCCAGTCGCGGTCTGAGCTTCATGGGGCTCCTATTCGAAACGGGCGTTGTCCGGCGCGGTCAGCTGCCTGAGCAGCGGCATGCCCATGAGAATCACCAGCAGGGAGGCGGCGAGACCGCCGCCGACGGTCGCGAAGTAGACGGGTCCGGGCATCGCCAGGGAGGCGCCCTTCATCGCGAGCTGGTCGATGAGCGGCTCTGCCACGCCGAACCCGGCGCCGGCGGCGAGCACGGCGGACAGGACGAGCGGCAGCGCCGACTCCAGCAGCACCACCCCGGCCAGGGTGCGGATGGGGGTACCGGCCAGCCGCAGCAGGGTGAACGGCTGCCTGCGCTCCACCAGCCCGCCGCCGACCGCCACCACGAGGCTGCAGCCGCCGACGATCAGGGTCAGCGCGACGATGGCCAGCGCGACGTTCTCGCCCTGGGTGTACAGGGTCGCCCTGGCCTGGGCGACCTCGGCGAAGGTCATCGGGGCCTCGGCGGTGTGCGCCGCCAGCAGCGTGCGGATCCGCTCCACCGTCGCCGTGTCGGTCGTGCTGATCAGGATCGACTCCAGGTCGAGGCCGGTAGTGGTGGAGACGGATTCGCTGGCGGGTCCCGCGAGGGGCAGGATCTTGTCGATGGTGAGCGGGTTGTCGACGTTGACCACGCGGTAGAAGGAGCCCGCCACGGCGTGCGCGGCCGATGGGCACCTGCCGAGTACGGGGAAGCGGGCCAGGCTCGCGCATTCGATGACGGTCGTCGCGGGCGGTGAGTCGTCAGGGGGCATGGGGATGTTCTCTTGATCCTTCCGGGCGTAGATCGGCAGCACGTCCACGCCCGGGAAACGGCGCAGACGGGCGAACAGGTCCGCCTGCACCCGCTGGGACAGGCCCGTGACGCCGGGTCGGGCGAACTGGGCGCGCAGCACGTGGTTCAGCGCGCCGTCGGCCACGGCCCGCTGGCCGGAGAGCACCGCGGGCACGAGGCCCGCCATCACCGTGCCGATGAACACCGCCAGCACGAGCCCGCTCACCGCGCGGAAGGCGGCCTTGGGGTCCGCGGCCATCCGCTGCGCGGCCAGCAGCGTCGCCGCGCTCCGGGTCAGCCGGGCGGCCAGGCGCGCGGCCCGCATCGTCAGCCAGGGCCCGGCCAGGACCAGCCCGACCATGATCAGGGCGAGCCCCGCACCGGACAGCAAGGCGTCGGGCTCCTTGCCGTTCCGCCACACCGGTCCCGCGAACAGCCCCAGCCCGGCCAGCAGCGGGATCACCCGCCACGCCCGCGGCGACGGCGGCACGGCCTTCCTGGCCGCGCCGAGCGGTGAGATCCGCACCCGGCGCAGCGACCACAGCGCGACGCCCGCCGCGACGACCGGCACGCAGGCGAGCACGGCCGCGTACTGCCAGGGGTACGGGGTGATCAGCTCGGGGAAGAAGCGGCCACCGGTGATCCGCGCCCCGGCCAGCGCGGGCCGTACCACCTGGAAGAGCGCGAGGCCGGCCAGCGCGCCGAGCAGCGCGCCGAGGGCGGCGTCCACCGCGGCGAGCACGTTGACCTGCCGGGAGGTGGCCCCCACCAGCCGGATCGCCGCCAGGCGCGTCTCGCGCCGGGTGGCCGCCAGCCGGGTGGCGGTGCCCACCAGCACCAGCAGCGGGACAATCAGCCCGATGGCGGCGACGACGAAACCGAACCGGTAGACGTCGGCGTTGCCGTCGACCGTGGGCTCGGTGGCGACCGTGTCGACCTGCTGGGCGCCGGGCATCGCGGCGACCTGGCCCGGCGTCAGGCCCACCACGATGGCCAGCTCGTCGGGCCCGGACAACGCGGCCTGGCCGATCAACCCGGCGCGAGTGCCGGGGAAGCGGTCGGCGAGCTGCTCGCGCGGCGCCGAGTCCAGCAGCCTGGCCAGTGCGGGCGAGGCGAAGTACTGGCCGGGGCCGGGCATGCGGGACAGGCCGGGGATGACCGGCGCCCGGCCGCCGAGCGCGGCGACGTCCAGCCTTTGGATCATCCGGCCCGCGTAGTAGTCCTCGTGGCGGTTCCACAGCGCGCCGTCATTGGTGGCATCGAGTGCCCAGCCATTGGGCGCCGTGCCGCGCGTGCACTCCCAGCACAGGCGGTCATTGGTGGCCTGGAAGGCGTTGAAGAGCGACAGTGTGGCCAGCAGCACCGCGACGCCGACCGCCACCCCGGCGACGATCAGCGCCAGCCTGGCCGCCGCCTCCCTGCCACCGCGCAGCGACAGCCGCAGGCCCAGCAGGATCATCGGACGAGCCCGCTCGCGTACGGGTCGGTGACCCGGCCGTCGCGCACGACGACCTCCCGGTCGGCGCAGGCGGCCACCCGGGCATCGTGGGTCACCACGATCACGGTGGTGCCTTCCTCGCGGGCCAGGCGCACCAGCAGTTCCATCACGAGCTCGCCGGTGAGCGAGTCGAGCGCGCCGGTCGGCTCGTCGGCGAAGACGACCCGCGGCCCGGTCACCAGCGCTCTGGCGATGGCCACCCGCTGCGCCTGCCCGCCGGACAGCTCCCCGGTGCGCCGGCCGCCCAGGTCGGCCAGCTCCAGCCGTTCCAGCCAGGAGGCGGCCCGCGCGTAGGCACGCTTACGCTTGACCCGGCCGAGCAGCAGCGGCAGCGCCACGTTGTCGGCCACGGTCAGCTCCGGCACGAGCTGGCCGAACTGGAAGACGAAACCGAAGGCGGTGCGCCGCAGCTCGCTACGGCGGCCGTCGTTCAGCGTGTCCAGCCGCCGCCCGTCGAACCACACCTCGCCGCTGTCCGGGGTGAAGATCCCGGCCAGGCAGTGCAGCAGCGTCGACTTGCCCGAACCGCTGGGTCCCATGACGGCCAGCACCTCGCCCGCGGCCACCGACAGGCTGGCCTCCCGCAGCGCGGGCGTGTTGCCGTAGGAGCGGCTGACCGCCTCGGCCCGCAGCAGCGCGTTGACGATCATCGCTCGCGCACCGCCTCCGCCAGCGCCCCCAGCCGAGCCTGGGTGACGTCGATCCACCGCAGGTCGGCCTCAAGGCGGAACAGGCCGTGATCGGCCAGGAGCGCGTCGACCAGGTTGCCCGCGCGCTTGATCTCGGTGAGTTCGCGCATGCGTCCCAGATGCGTCGCACGCTGGGCGTCCAGGTAACCCGCCGCATCGCGCCCCAGCATCAGCGCCAGCACGACCTTGGTGAACAGCACCGTATGCAGGGACGGCTCGGCCGCGACCGGCTCGGCCAGCCACGCCTCGACCTCGTCCTTGCCCACGGGGGTGATGGCGTAGCGCTTGCGGTCGGGCCCGTCGCCCGGTTCGCTCTGCCCGGCGATGACCTTGCCGTCTCTGGCCAGGCGGCCGAGCGTGGAATAGACCTGGCCGAAGGGCAGGGGCTTGCCCCGGTTGAAGAAGGCGTCGTAGTCGCGCTTCAGGTCGTATCCGTGGCTCGGCTCCCGTTCCAGCAGGCCGAGTAGTGCGAGGGGGACACTCATGCCGGCCGACTATACCCTCAGGGTATATACGCCGGAGGTAAGTTCAGCCGATCGAGCCGACTTGCGGAGGGCGCCGAGGCGCGTTGGATCTCGCCTTCGCCTTGTGGCCCACTTGGTCATTCCGGTTCAGGAAGATCGACAGGTGGGCCGATCGGGGGGTCGGTGGCCAGGTTGAGCGCAGCGGCGAGGATGGTGAGGACCGGGATCACGGCCTCGGGCGCGAACTCGTAGTCGCCGCGCCGCCGTTGTTTGATCAGCCTGGCGCTCTGCAGCGCGCGCAGGTGGTGATAGAGCTGGCCGCTGGTGGTCTGCTCGCCGTCTCCGCCGAGGGATTCTTGGAGGTCGGCGCGGGTGCACCGGCCCTGTCGTATGAGTGTGCCGAGCAGCGCCAGCCGCGGCAGGCTGCCGAGGGCCTCCAGGATGTCGACCGCCGGCGCCCAATCGGCCGACAGCAACTCGGCGAGAGAGAGCTGCCTGGCGTAGCGGTTCTCGCCGCCGGGCAACCGTGCGGCTCCGACGTAGCCCACCGTCCCGAGCTCGTCCTCCTGCTCCGCCTGGAGGCGCATGCTGTTGAGCACTCCCATGAGAGACGGCGAGTCCGGTGAGCGTGGGGGTGGGCCGGCGGGCTCGGTCCGACCCTCCAGGCGGGCGATCCGGCGCTCGAGTTCGGCGAGTCTTTCCTCGATCATCATGCTCTCCTACGCTATTCCATAATTACGAAATAGCGTAGGTTGCTGACGCGAGCATGGCAACGCCATTGATGAGGATTCGCCCCGGGGCGTAGCGGTTCCAGGCCCGCCGCGGAGCGGTGCGAGGGCTGCACCTTCAACGCGTCCCACATCAACGAGCTGGCCTTGGGCTGTACCGTTCGGTGCCGCAGGACTCCGTGGACCGGTTGATCGCGGACGCGGCGGCGGTCAGCGCGGAATCACCCAGCCCGGCGCCCAGGTCCCGGCGGCGTCGTGGCCGGCCGCTGCGGCGGCGAGGTGGGCGCGGAGGGTGGCCAGCGCTGGGTGGGGGTTGTCGCGGTGCCACAGGAGCGAGTGCGGGTAGACGGGCGTCGGGTCGGTCACCGGGATGCGGCGCAGGCCGTGGTCGGCGGGCCAGACCAGGCGGGTCTGCTCGCCCATGAAGGTGGCCAGGGCCGGGGTGTCGGCGATGGTGTCGAGGAGCGCGTCGGAGCCGAAGTTGGGGCCGGTCGCCTCGATGGTGAGGCCGAACTCGGCGACGAGATCGTCGTAGTAGGCGGCCCACTCGGTCCCGGGGACGATGCCGGGCATCCAGATCCGGTGCCCGGCGAGCTGAGCGACGGTCACCGACCGGGCGCCGGCCAGCGCGTGGGCGGGCCCGGTGAGGAGTTGGAGCGCCTCGTCGAGCACCCGGACGGATTCGATGTCCTCGGGAAGGGGCCGGCCGGGCACGGCGACGGCGCGGAAGGACGCGTCGATCGCACCGGACCGAATGGCGGCGAGGGCCGTCTCGATATCGAACAGCATCACCACGTCGAGCTCGATCTCAGGGTGCGCGCGGTGGAAGCCGCGCATCAGGCCCGACGCCGCGCTGCGCGAGGCGAGCATGTCGACGCGCAGCGGACGGCGGCCGGTGCGCACGGACGCGACCGCGCGCTCGGCGACGCGCAGCAGTTCGCGCGCGTGGGGCAGGAACGCCTGCCCATCGATGGTGAGCTCGGCGCCGCGCGGAGTGCGGGTGAACAGCCGCACCCCGAGGTTGCGCTCCAGCGCGGCGATGCGCTTGGAGACGGCCTGCTGGGTGACCGCCAGCTCGGCGGCGGCCTCCTGAAACTGCCCCGCGTCAGCGGCGGCGACGAAGGTCCGGACGGTGTCGAGGTCCATGCCGACACTCTATGGGTACAACGGTTGGTTGTTTCCGACAGCTCTTCAGTTGTTTGATCCCCAGGTACAGCGCGCGCTTTGATGCTTCCGATCGCGGATCGGTTGTGCGGATGAGTGACGAGGAGCGTCAGGTATGAGAAGCGGGCATCGGCTGGGGCGGCGGTTCGGGTGGCTCTGGGGAGCGTACGGGACCAGCGCGCTCGGTACGTGGCTCGCCTTCGGCGCGTTCCCGCTGATCGCCGTTCAGGTGTTGCACGCCGGACCGGCCGAGGTCGCCGCGCTCTCCTGTGTGGGGGCTCTGGTGGGCGCGGCCGTGGCGGTGCCGCTCGGCCCGTGGGTGGAGTTCCGCCGCAAGCGGCCGGTGCTGATCGCGATGGACCTGGTGCGGTTCGCGGCGCTGCTGACGATCCCCACCGCGTTCGCGCTCGGTGTGCTCACCTTCCTTCAGCTCCTGCTGGTCTCGGTCGTCGTCGCGGCGGCCGACATCACCTTCCACGCCGCCTCCGGCGCGTACCTGAAGACGCTGCTGCGGGCCGAGGACCTGCTGGTCGCCAACGCCCGATTCGAGTCCACGTCCTGGACGACCACGATCATCGGACCGCCGCTGGGCGGCGCGGCGATCGGGCTCCTCGGTCCGGTGGCGACGGTGGTGGCCGACGCGGTCAGCTACCTGCTCTCGGCCTTGGGCATCGGCGCGATGGGCGGGCCCGAGCCGCGGCCCCAGCGCCGGGAGGCCGCGCGCATGCGGGCCGGGGACCTGCTCGACGGTTGGCGGTACATCCTCGCCGACGCGACGCTGCGTCGGCTGTTGTTCAACACCGCCTTGTTCAACGGCCTGGTGATGGCCACGCAGCCGCTGCTGGCCGTCCTGATGTTCGGCCAGCTGGGGTTCGCACCGTGGCAGTACGGCCTCGCCTTCGCCGCGCCCTCGATCGGTGGGCTGCTCGGTTCGCGGCTGGCCCGACCGCTCGTCACTTGGTTCGGGCAGCACCGGGTCCTGGTCGTGGTCGGGGCGCTGCGCGCGCTCTGGCCCGTCGGCCTGGTCTTCCTGGGGCCGGGCACCGGAGGGCTGCTGCTGGTGATGGGTGTCGAACTTGGGCTCATCTTCTGCTGCGGGGTCTTCAACCCCGTCTGCGCCACTTACCGCCTCGAGCGCACCGCGACCGATCGGGTCGCCCGCATCCTGTCCGCCTGGGCGGTGACGACCAAGGCCTCGACCGCTCTCCTGACGGCCGCCTGGGGCGTGCTGGGCGGCCTGATCGGCCCGCGTACGGCCATCGGCCTGGCCGGCGTGCTCCTGCTGGCGACCCCGCTGCTGCTCCCCCGCCGCCCGGCCGCCCTTCAGCCCGAGCCGGCACCGAGCCGCGCCTGACGGCGGTACTCCTCAACGCTGCAAGATCTCGTCCGTGCGCCTGACCCGGACGGCGTATTTTGACCGCCGAACATGTCCGCCGCCTCCCGGGCAGGCCGAACTCAGCCGAGCCCGTCGGAGGCGTACTCCTTGGGGAGGTCGAGGATCCGCAGGACGGCGCAGGCCAAGGTCTTGCCGGCACCCACCCCGACGAGCAGCACGTAGTCGCCGCGAGCCAGCGCCCCGCCGGCCAGCAGGTGGTCGAGGGCGACGAACTGGTCGCTGACCCCGAGGTGGCCGATGCCGGCGCCGTACTCCCAGGTGGTGTCGGCCAAGGTCAGCCCGAACCAGCTCGCCCGCTCCTCCAGGTTGTCCCAGCGCCCGTGCGGGAACGCGACGCGCGCCACCTCGTCGAGCGTGATCCCCGCCTCCTTGAGCGTGCGCTCGACCAGCCCCATCAACGTCGACTGGATCGCCAGCATGACGCCGGCACCATCGCCGGCCAGCAGCCGCTTGCGGAACTCATGGTGGCGGGAGGCGAAGTCGAGCGGCCGGCCCACGGTCGCGTCCGGTGGGAACATCGCCACGCCACCGTCGTTGACCGACTCGGCCTCTGGCAGCACGATAACGTTTACCGACCGTACCTCCGCGAACCCCGTGTCCGTGGTGACCAGCACCGCACACCCGGCATCGCCTACCACGTTGCCTTCGATCATGCGCCACCGGTCGACCAGCGGGGTGCCGTGGTTGTCGGCGCCGACCAGCAACGCAGTGCCACCCGGGCGCAGATACCCGCAGGCGAGCTGCAGCGCGCTGAACAGCCCACAGCACCCGTGCCGCACCTCAACGGACAGGACATCGCCGCCGACCAGGTGCTGCTGCAGGTAGTACTGCGGCTGCCAGCCCTCCGGCCCCTGATGCCAGACGTCGGCGTACAGCATGAGGTCCAAGTCACGCGGCGAGATCCCGCCGGAGCGCTCGAACGCGTGCCGGGCCGCACGGAGCGCGAGCTCCGGAGCCGGTACGTCCCCGGCCACCGCCGCACCACCGAGGCGGAAGTACTCCACCTCGTCGGCCGGATAGCGGCCCTCGGCGACAGCCGTCTCGATGCTGACCACCGGTGGCAGATGGACGCCGATACTGCGTAGGTAAATGTCGGGTGTTTGCATCCGTCCTCCTTCAGCGCGGCACGCCGCCGCGCGGGGCGTGGTGGAACGAATAACCCTCTACTGGGGAAAAACGAGCCTGCTGGAAGAGCTGTCGCGTGCCGGTCACCGGACTGCGATACGTACGGCGAGCCTCGCTGAACGTTGACAGATGTGTCCGGGAGCGGTCAGCGCCGATGCTATTCGAATGGATCATCCATGACTAGTGGTGTCATTCTTCGGACGGACCATGCATAATCTTCACCCCCGATGATCACCGGCGTCCCGAAGCGGAGTCAGCGATCGCAGGCCAGGTTCTCGGACGGCGTGCCAACATAGCGACGCCACTCCTCGGCACCTGCCCCAAGCCGGAAAGCAGCACGCCCATGTCCCAGAACCAGGCTCTGGTCACCGATCAGAAGCACACCGGCCGGCTCATCCTCGTGCTCGCGGCCCTCACCGCGGTCGCTCCGCTGGCCATCGACATGTACGTGCCCAGCTTCCCCGGCATGGCCAGATCCTTCGGCACCGCGGAGTCCTCGGTCCAGCTGTCCCTGACGGCCTTTCTCGTCGGGCTCGCCGCGGGGCAGCTCCTCCTGGGCCCGGTCAGCGACGCGGTGGGCCGCCGCCGCGTCCTGCTGGCCGGCGCCGCGATGTTCACGGTGCTGTCGCTGGCCTGCGCCGTCTCCCCCAGCATCGAGATCTTCGACGCGGCGCGGCTGTTACAGGGGGTCGCCGGGGCGGCGGGCATGGTGGTCGCCCGGGCCGTGCTCACCGACCGCTTCCACGGCACCCCGGAGGCGGGTCGCCACTTCGCGACCCTGTCCGCCATCGTGTTCACGGCCCCGGTGGCCGCGCCGGTGCTCGGCGGGGCCATCCTCGGCGTCGGCTCCTGGCGCCTTGTCTTCACCGCGCTGGCGGGCTTCGGTGTCCTGCTGATCGCGGGGCTCCTCGCCTGGGTGCCGGAGAGCCTGCCCGCCGACCGCAGGCAATCGGGCGGGGTGACCGGCGTGGTCAAGGCCATCGCGATGCTCGCCGGGCGGCACGCCCTCATGGGGTACGTGCTCGCCTCGTCCTTCACCGGGGCCGCGCTCTTCACCTACATCGCCGGCTCGACCTTCGTCTTCCAGAACGTCTACGGCCTCTCGGCCACGCAGTACAGCCTCGTCTTCGCTGCCAACGCCCTCGGCATGCTGGCCTCCAGCGTCCTGTTCGGCCGCCTGTCCGCCCACGTCCGGGTGGACACCCTGTTGGTCACGGGGCTGGCCGTGGCCGGCGCCGGTACGGCGGCCCTGGTCGCCTCGCTGGTCACGACCGGCGGTTCCTTCGCCGCCACCTGGGCCTGCCTGTTCGTCACTGTCGCCGGCCTCGGCACTGCGCTGCCCGCCACCACGACCATCGTCCAGTCGCTCGGCCACGACGCTCCCGGAGCGGCCTCCGGCCTGCTCGGCGGCAGCCAGTTCATCCTCGGCGCGGCCGCCTCACCCCTGTCGGGCCTCCTCGGCGACGGCACGGTCTCCATGGCCGTCATCATGCTGACCGCCTTCAGCCTCGCCGCACTGTCCCTCATCCTGGTGCGCGGGGCTCGGGGGCGTTTGGCGGGGGCTGGGCAGACTCCCAGACCACGAGCCGGCACCCCCGGCGGATGATGCCGGACGCGTGGTCCCCCGCCAGGGCTGATTTGCCAGGCGACGTTGCCGTACATCGGCTCACTGCTACGGCGTCCGCTCAGCACGACGGCCTGCTACGCAACGGAACCTGTACCGGCACGAAAGACCAGGGAAGCGGCTCCTGAACCACTGACGTTTCCCGGCTCTGGTCAGAGGCCGTGCGGCCCTGCCCGCGCTCTTGATCACCGCCCCATCGGACACGCGCGCCCCCGGCGACAGTTTTACAGGGCGTCGCCGTCTTTCCAACCGACCCCTTCCGGCCGCCGAAATCGCTTCACCCCGCGCCTTCATAGGCGAGTTCTAGTCAAGAAGATCACCAGGAGGCATTCTGGACCGAGCTCGGCAGCTCGGCCACGATGAAAGCATGACGATGAACGGATCAGCGCAGCCGCCGGCGGCGGGCGGAGGAGCAGGCTTGCGCCTGAGCTGGCCTGCTGTGAGCGCTCTGGCGGGTGTGGTTGCCGCCGTGGTCGCGCTGATCGCCTACCTGATGCCGCCGACCCCGCCTCCGCAGCCCCCGTCCGACGCGGTAGTCCCCACCCCGGCCACGCAGTCATCGTCACCAGATCCAGTCACCACCCGGCCCGCACGTCGAACCCCGACTCCATCGCCTGAGTCCAGCACGCCCCGGCCACCAAGGCCAAGCTCCACACGAGCGGTTCCGGTTTCCCCCGCACCGCTGTCAGCGGTCCGTCCCGGCGGCTGTGACGAGGCGGCGGCGGCGCTGACCGCATACCGCCGGAACGCCGGGACCGTCCGCAGCAGTCAGGCAGCCGCGGCTCAGCAGACGTACCGCGACCTGATGGGCGCCGTCCTCGACGCGGAAGGGGTGGTGGGGGCGAAGATCAGTCTGCTGGCCCGCGAATTCCAGGAACTGAACTTCCGCTTGACCGGCATGACCGGCGGCGATCCCAACCAGGTGATCGCGGATATCAATACAGACAGCGCGGAGCTCAATAGGCTGTGCGGATCCAGCTGACCTGACGACACGTCACAGCCGGACTTGCGCGCGACGGCTCGACCTGAGGCACACCTTCGACTACCGCCGCCCACCCTCCGCCCCAGCCCTTGCTTAACCTATCGAAATTCAATAGATTATCATCGTAACTCGATGGAAGGATGGGTCATGGGAAAGCTGGCAGTGCGTGCGCTTCGCACCGTGCTCGTGGTGGTGCTCACCGGCACCGTGTTCGTACAGGCATTGATGGTGTGGGTGCTGGTCAGCGGGAGCGACCCGGAGGACGGGTCGCTCCCGCTGACCCCGCTGCGCGTGATCACGATCCTGGGCATGGTGGCGGGCCAGGTCGCCCTGGTCAGCGTATGGCGGCTGGTGACGATGGTGCGACGCGGAACCGTGTTCTCCCACGCCGCCTTCCGGTACGTGGACGCCGTGATCGGCGCGATCGTGGCGGCTGCCCTCCTGTGGTTCGCGGTCACGGCCCTCAATGCGCCGGGCCAGCGGGCCGACCCGGGCGTCACCGTCATCATGGGCGGGATTGGCCTGGCCATCCTGGGGGTCGCACTCATCGTGTTCGTGCTGCGGATGCTGCTCGCCCAGGCCGTCGCACGCGACGTCGAAGCGGCGCAGATGCAGGCCGAGTTGGACGAGGTGATCTGATGCCGATTGTCGTCGACATCGACGTGATGCTGGCCAGGCGGAAGATGTCCGTGGGCGACCTCGCGGACCGCATTGGGATTACGCCCGCCAACCTGGCGGTACTCAAGAATGGCCGCGCCAAGGCGGTGCGCTTCGCGACGCTCGCCGCGCTCTGCGAGGTACTCAAGTGCCAGCCGGGCGACCTGCTGCGCTGGGAGGCCGAGGACGCCGCGGGCGGATGACGTGCCCCGCTCGTTGCCGTCAACTGCTGTACTTTGCTGCTGTACGGGCATGAAAAGAGGCCAGTCCCGCGAAGGGATCTGGCCTTTGACCTTTGGTGGGGCTACCAGGACTTGAACCTGGGACCTCTTCCTTATCAGGACTGTCGGAACCATGATCAGAGACTTCCACCCCGGCCCTGAACAGTGCTGTGTGGGTGTGGATGTGAGCTGCTGTGTACCTCTGTTGCAGTATTCGTTGCAGTGCAGGGCTCAGTCAGAGTAGTCCTCGAACTCCCATTCTCCGATGCGGCCGATCTTCTCAGCGAGCTCACTCCACGTCGGAGCTTCCAGCACGGCAATTCGATCACTCAGCCACTTGGTCACCTTGTCAGGGTGGAGTTCGGGGACGAAGAGCCAGTGCCGGCCGATGAGGACGGGGTGGTGCTGCAACTGCTCCGCAAGGGCCAATGGAGTGCAGACGGTGAGCTGAAACCGTTCCGCACCTGGACCGTCCCAAGGGCCGACGTACATCTCCAGGAGTTCACAGGCGTGGGCTGGATCATCAACGCTCCGCCCAACATCAAGGTCGACCCAACGGAAATCGTTCACTCGTGCTCTCATCGTTGAATGATCGAGCAAGGGACGATACTCGGGGGCGGATTGTCAGCTTAGGAATTGCAGGGATCTTGCCTCGTAGGGGCACTGACCTGCGGGTGAGCCCGGTCCTAACTGGCTGTGGTTGACCCCTCGTTACGCCTCTTAATGGCACGATGATCAGGACTCTGACCTGTTGCTCTACCGCTGCTTGCCTTTCCCCAGGCGCTGCTCCTCCATCACGACGAAGGAGTCGTAGATGGTGCGCAGCAAAACCTGAGCTTGATCGCGAGGGCGTCTTCTGGCCCCAGGTTCATGGTGATCACATCGGCGGTGGTGCGAACGATTTCCACAAGCGGCATTGTGCATGTTGAGGCGCACCGCGCGCATCCCGCCCTGCCTGAACATCCCGTCTGCCGTCGACCCGCCCGAAGGGGAAGGGGGCCAGGGCCACGGGGACAAGGTGGAGCCCCCAACTGGAGGAACGACCTTGGCCCCGTGGCCCTGGTCTGCTCGGCTTTTGCCCGGGTCGATGGCGGGCGGGATGAGCAGGCTTCCACCTCAGCCATCTACGGCCATCCG
This sequence comes from Nonomuraea sp. NEAU-A123, assembly GCF_018603905.1. GTDB lineage: Bacteria > Actinomycetota > Actinomycetes > Streptosporangiales > Streptosporangiaceae > Nonomuraea. The sequence goes on along the minus strand of NZ_JAHFZZ010000003.1, from coordinate 577,555 downwards.
GCCTGCGCGGCGCGCATCCCGGAGCCGGAGCGCCCCCGCCGGAGGCGTGCTCTTTACGCTGCTCCTGGTAGAACTCAGTCGCGTCCCGCATGCTGCACTCGAAGAGTTGCATTGAGCTGAATGCTTCGGATGATCTGCTCATGGGCGATGAGGTCGTCAAGCTGGGCTTGCTGCTCCTCGTCGGTCATGGCGGCGTCCTAGCAGGCGGCGGCGTGCCGATGGTCGGCGGATTGGCTGGGTGTGGCGCGGTGTGACTACGGCGATGCCCCGCGCGGCGCCCGCGCCGTGACCGGCCCCCAGGCCGCAGCGCGGCGCGGGTGACGATCCGGCCGTCGCGCAGTCTTACCGTGGCATCGCCCGACAGTGGGTTACGGCTTGCGGTAGCCCAGGGTGTAGGGGCTGGAGCCGCTTGAGGAGACCACCCGGTAGCGGTAGTAGCCGGCCGTGCCGGTGTAGGTGATCTTCTCGTCGGGGCCCGCGCCGTCGGAGGTGGCGACAGTCGGCCAGGTGCGGCCGTTCCATTTCTGCAGGTACAGGTCGAAGTCGGCGCCGTCGTTCGCGTCCAGGCAGCCGGCATGGACGCCTGTGGCGTTCGAGTGGTAGTACGAGCCGCGTGGCTGGTAGGCGGACTGACCGTTGGTCAGGGAGCCGGTGTAGGTGCTCGGGAAGCCGGTGCAGGTGCCCGTGACCGGCGGCGGCGGGTTGCCTGCGGTGGTCCTCAGTGTCAGGCCGTAGGCGGTGAGGATCTCGCCGATCGGCTGGAAGTAGGTGGTGCCGCCCGAACTGCAGTCCCCCGAACCGCCGGAGGTGACCCCTTGGGCCTGGTCGATGGAGATGAAGGAGCCGCCCGAGTCGCCGGGTTCGGCGCAGACGTTGGTGCGGGTCAGCTGGTAGATGGTGCCTTGGGGGTAGGTGACGCTGGCGTCGCGCTGCTGGATGACGCCGCAGTGCCAGTCGGTGGTGGAGCCGGACCGGCAGACCGACGCGCCTTCGATGGCGACTCTGGCACCGGCGACGGGCACGGTGCCGCCCTCGCCGTTGTCCACCGCGGGCTGGGACGTCCAGCCGGAGTTCACCGCGATCCAGGAGTAGTCGCTGCCGGGGAAGGTCGATCCCTGGAAGACACCTTGGGCGACGCGGTTGAAGCCGGTGGTGGTGTCGCCGGCTTTACCGCAGTGGCCGGCGCTGACGAACCCGCTCTGGGTGCCCTTCACCACGGGGAAGCCGATCGAGCAGCGGCTGGCGGTGCCGATGTAGTAGGCATTGCCGCCCACCAGGTCATACAAGGGCTGGGCGACTTCGGTGGAGGGCAGCACGAGCACCGCCTCTTTGTTCACGCCGATGCCCTCGACGACGGTCTGGGTCTCGTCGGGTTTCGGGGCCAGGATGACCACTTTGTTGCGCTTCACGTCGACGTAGCGCGCACTCGACACCAGCGGCTTCACGGGCAGAGCATGGTCGAGCTTCGTCTTGATCGCGGCCAGTTCCCCCAGCGACCTGGTGACGACTTCAGCATTGGCGCCCGCGGCGAGGATCTGGGGAATGTCGGCGGCGCTGGTGGTGGCCACCACGAGGGTGTGCGCGCTGCCTCCCCGCAGCCAGGTGCCGGCGAAGCGGCTGCCGAGCCGCTTGCTCAGCTGTGCCGCGATCGGGGTCAGGCGGGCCTCATTGAGCAGGCGGGCCTGGGCCTGCGCACTACTGAGATGCAGGTCGCGTGCGAGCGCCTCCAGCATGCCGGGCGGCGGCTTCAGCGTGGTCTCGGCGGTCATGGCGGCGGCGATTGTTGCTGTCTGGCCTTCGGCGCCGGCCGGGATGGTGGCCAGGGAAAGGGCAGTGATCGCGAGGGCGCATCCCGTACTCACGGCATGGCTGCGGGGCATGGAGTCTCTCCTCAACCTCGGCTTTTCTGGGCATGAGGGGAGATCGCCTCGTATCACAGAGTGATCATGCGATGTCGGCAACGCCACCTTAATCCAGCCGTTGCCGACCAACGCCGCGCAACACGCGGGCGGGAATGGAGTTTCCGCGGGCCAACTGGAGGCCCTGTAGACCGCGCCGGTGATTGCGTCGCGCGCCGGCGAGCCCCGCGGTCGTCGACATTCGTCTCCGAAGCCGTGCGGTGCCATTGACCTGGCCGAATACCGATCCCATGCACGGGGTGACTCGTTGACGACCGGCCATCAGGAGTGACGCGTCCATGCGAGCCCTCGTGTCGTTACGTTGAGCAGCGGAATGAAGGCGTAACGTGTCTGTCCGGGCGTCTGTGTCGTTTTGTGGTCGTCACGATGTGCTGGGATCGCCCTCCACAGCAACGAGGCGGCCATGGTCCGCAGAACCCGGCGGCCGCCCCGGAACTGACCGCTGCATTCGGCCCCGGGGCAGCCGAACATTGCGGCCATCTGTCCGTTTTAGGTAGTTTTTGCGTGTGGTGAAGTGGTGCGGCCTTCGCGGTCTCGAAGTGGAGATCATCACGCTGGACACCCGGTCGCTTTACAAGATCACCCAGCGTGTCAATGGCCGGAAATATCTGCTCGGCTACAGCGCCACCATCGATGAGCTCGTCCATGTCCACCATGTCGATCTCGCGGATCTTGTAGAAGTGCTCGAGTTCCCCGCGGGCGATCACATGGTTGGGTCAAGATGAGCGACATGGATGCTTAGCATGAGCCGCGCACGGACCCCGACCTGGCCGACGTGTGGCAGGACATGGACGCAAGCGAACGCCTCCGGCTACTCCTGGCCGAGGGCGAGAATCACTCTGCCGATCCTGAACGAGCTGATCGCCGCCTGGCGTGCGCGGCAGGCCGCGGTTGGGACAGGAGATGAAGCTCATGTCCCAGCCGTGTCCCAAAACGACGAAAAGCCCTTCCCCAAGATCTCGGGAAAGGGCCTGTGAGCTGTAGTGGGGCTACCAGGACTTGAACCTGGGACCTCTTCCTTATCAGGGAAGCGCTCTAACCGTCTGAGCTATAGCCCCGCGCACACCGAACGGTATCGCATCCCCACGAGGGAAGGCGAACCGGTTGTTCGGACGAGGAAAAGCTTACCGCCTCTCCCGAGTTGCTCGCGCCGCCCCCGAAAGATCGGCGGCGGCGCGAGCTCAAAAGCCTTGAACCGGAAAGCTACTCGGCCTCGCTGAAGGTCACCTCGACGCCGCCCACCAGGTCGGAGGCGACGTTGTAGATGACCGCCCCCAGCGTGGACAGTGCCGTGATGAGCACCACGTTCACCGCGCCGATGAGGGCGGTGTAGCCGAGGATGCGGACCGGCTCGAACCAGGAGGCGATGTCGATCGGAATCGAGTTCTGCCCCTGCTCCCCCTTGCCGAGCTGGTTCACCAGGTCCACAAGGGAGTCAAAAACACCCAAGGCGGACAGCACGCCGTACAGCACGGCCACTGCCACGAACAACACCACGAAACAGACGAGGGAGACCACGAAGCTGAACTTCATGGCCGACCACGGCTCGACGCGACGCAGGACCAAATGGGCCTTACGGGGGAGACGGGCCCCCGCGGAGCTGGAGGACTTCTTCTTAGGCATCTCGACAAGCGGAGGGGCCTCGGAAGTGAGCGAAGGACGGAGGCGGACCGTCTCGTTGCCCTCCGGCTGCTGCTCCCCCCCTGGCTGACCCGTGACCGGCGTCACGCCTTGCGAAGGCGCGGCTCCTTGCGGAGACGCCGCCCCCGGTGCGGACGCCGCCCCCGGTGAAGGCACGCCTCCCGGTGAAGGCACGCCTCCCTGCGGAGGCGTGACTCCTTGCGGAGGCGTGGCCTTCTCCTCGTCGACCGCGTCGAAGATCTCGGTTTCGTTGGGCTTCTTCGGCTGCTGGCCGTTCTCCCGGGCCGCCTTAGTCCTGGCGGTGCCACCCTGGGCGCTCATGACCTACTCTCCTCCCCCGTCTTCCTCACTCTCCACCGAAGTCTCCATCGACTCGGCGTTCCGGGCGAGGGCCACCACGCTGTCGCCTTCAGCGAGATTCATCAAACGCACTCCCATGGTCTGGCGGCCGGACTGCTTGATCTCGCCGGCGCTCGTCCGGATCACCCCGCCGGCGGATGTGATCGCGAAGACCTCATCCTCTGGGTTGACCATGACTGCTCCGACCAGCTTGCCACGGGAACTGACGATTTTCGCAGTCAGCACGCCCCTACCGCCACGTCCTTGAACTGGATACTGCTCGACGGGTGTCCGCTTTGCGTACCCAGCCTTGGTCGCGATAAGCACATGTTGACCATCGGCAATTCTATTCATGGCGAGAAGTTCGTCACCCTCGAGGAACCTCATGCCGATGACGCCGCTCGTCGCCCGGCCCATCGGGCGCAGCGCCTCGTCCGAGGCGGTGAACCGGACGGACTGCGCGCCCTTGGAGACGAGCAGCAGATCGTCCTCCTCGGAGACCAGGCGGGCCCCGATGACCTCGTCGTCGTCGCGGATGTTGATCGCGATCAGACCGCCGGACCTGGGGGAGTCGTACTCGGACAGGCGGGTCTTCTTCACCAGGCCACTGCGGGTGGCCAGGACGAGGTAGGGGGCGACGTCGTAGTCACGCAGGTCGAGGACCTCCATGACGGTCTCGTCGGGCTGCATGGCCAGCAGGTTGGCCAGGTGCATGCCACGCGCGTCACGTGCCGCGTCGGGGAGTTCGTACGCCTTGACCCGGTAGACGCGGCCCTTGTTCGTGAAGAACAGCAGCCAGTGGTGGGTCGTCGTGACGAAGAAGTGGTCGACGATGTCGTCCTGGCGCAGCTGCGCGCCCCTGACGCCCTTGCCGCCACGCTTCTGCGCCCGGTAAAGGTCGGTACGGGTGCGCTTGGCATAGCCGCCGCGGGTGATGGTGACGACGATCTCTTCCTCGGCGATGAGGTCTTCGATCGACATGTCACCGTCGTACGCGACGATCTCGGTCTGCCGGTCGTTGCCGAAGCGGGCGACGATCTCGGCCATCTCGTCACCGACGATCTGCCGCTGCCGCGGCTCCGAGCCCAGGATGTCCTGGTAGTCGGCGATCGCCGTCATCAGCGCGTCGAACTCGTCCTGGATCGCCTGGCGCTCCAGTGCGGCGAGCTTGCGCAGCTGCATGTCGAGGATGGCCTGGGCCTGGATCTCGTCGATGTCCAGCAGCGTCATCAGGCCGCCCTGGGCCTCCGCGGCCGACGGCGAGCGCCTGATCAGCGCGATGACCTCGTCCATCCGGTCGAGCGCCTTGAGCAGCGCGCGCAGGATGTGGGCCCGCTCCTCGGCCTTGCGCAGGAGGTAGCGCGTCCGGCGGACGATGACCTCGATCTGGTGCGCCACGTAGTACGTGATGAACTGGTCGAGCCGCAGCGTACGCGGCACCCCGTCGACCAGGGCCAGCATGTTGGCGCCGAAGGTGTCCTGGAGCTGGGTGTGCTTGTACAGGTTGTTCAGGACGACCTTGGCGACGGCGTCGCGCTTGAGCACGATGACCAGCCGCTGGCCGACCCGGGACGACGACTCCTCGCGTACGTCGGCGATGCCGGTGACCTTGCCCTGCTTGACCAGCTCAGCGATCTTGTAGGAGAGGTTGTCCGGGTTGACCTGGTAGGGGAGTTCGGTGATGACGAGGGCTTGGCGGCCCTTGTTGTCCTCCTCGACCTCGACGACGGCTCGCATGGTGATCGAGCCGCGGCCGGTGCGGTAGGCGTCCTCGATGCCCCGGCGGCCGACGATCAAGGCCCTGGTCGGGAAGTCGGGGCCCTTCACCCGGGCGATGGCCGCCTCGAGCAGCTCCTCGTCGGTGGCCTCGGGGTTTTCCAGCGACCACTTGACTGCCTCGGCCACCTCGCGCAGGTTGTGCGGCGGGATGTTGGTCGCCATGCCGACCGCGATGCCACCCGAGCCGTTGACCAGCAGGTTGGGGAAACGCGCCGGGAGTACGACGGGCTCCTGCGAGCGGCCGTCGTAGTTGGGCTGGAAGTCGACGGTGTCCTTGTCGATGTCGCGCAGCATCTCCATGGCGATGGGCGCGAGCTTGCACTCGGTGTAGCGCATCGCCGCGGGCGCGTCGTTGCCCGGAGAGCCGAAGTTGCCCTGCCCGTCGACCAGCGGGTGACGCAGCGACCAAGGCTGCGCCAGCCGTACGAGGGCGTCATAGATCGAGGTGTCGCCGTGGGGGTGGTAGGAACCCATGACGTCACCGACGACGCGCGAGCACTTGAAGTAACCGCGGTCGGGGCGGTAGCCGCCGTCGTACATCGCGTAGAGCACGCGGCGGTGCACCGGCTTGAGACCGTCACGCACGTCCGGCAGGGCACGCGAGACGATGACCGACATCGCGTAGTCCATGTAGCTGCGCTGCATCTCGGTCTGGATGTCGACCGGTTCGATGCGGTCCGAAGACGGTGGAGGCGGAGTGTTCACTTCCGTCACGTGTGAAGATCCTTTTCTACTGTACGGCCGAGCGCTACACGTCTAGGAAACGGACATCTCGCGCGTTGCGGATGATGAAGGCCCTGCGCGCCTCGACGTCCTCACCCATGAGCACGCTGAACATCTCGTCGGCCTGAGCGGCGTCGTCGAGCGTGGCCTGCAGGAGGATGCGACTGTCAGGGTTCATGGTGGTTTCCCACAGCTGGTTGGCGTTCATCTCGCCGAGACCCTTGAACCGCTGGACGCCGTCGTGGCCGCGGGGGTCGCGCTTGCCGCGGCCGATGCCGTCCTCGATGATCGCGTCGCGCTCGCGGTCGGAGTAGGCGTAGGAAGCGTCGTCGCCCTTGCGGTCCCACTTGATCTTGTAGAGGGGCGGCTGGGACAGGTAGACGTGACCGCCCTCGATCAGCGGGCGCATGAACCTGAACAGCAGGGTCAGCAGCAGCGTGGTGATGTGCTGGCCGTCGACGTCGGCGTCGGCCATCAGGATCAGCTTGTTGTAGCGCAGCTTGCTGATGTCGAACTCGTCGTGCACGCCGGTGCCCATGGCCGTGATCAGCGACAGGACCTCGGTGTTCTGCAGGACCTTGTCGACCCGGGCCTTCTCGACGTTGAGAATCTTGCCGCGGATCGGCAGGATGGCCTGGAAGCGGGAGTCACGGCCGCCCTTTGCCGAGCCGCCGGCCGAGTTGCCCTCGACGATGAACAGCTCGCACTTGTCCGGGTCGTTCCACTGACAGTCGGCCAGCTTGCCCGGCAGGCCGCTGCCCGACTCCAGCAGCGACTTGCGCCGCGTCAGGTCGCGGGCCTGACGAGCCGCGAGGCGGGCCCTGGCGGCCTGCAGCGACTTGTTGATGATGTCCTTGGCCTCGCCGGGGTTGCGCTCGAACCAGGCGCGCAGGTGGTCGTTGCAGGCCTTCTGGACGAACGACTTGGCCTCGGTGTTGCCGAGCTTCGTCTTGGTCTGCCCCTCGAACTGCGGGTCGGCCAGCTTGATCGAGACGATCGCGGTCAGGCCCTCGCGGACGTCCTCGCCGGAGAGGTTGTCGTCCTTGCCCTCCTTGAGGAACTTCTGCTCGCGCGCGTAGCGGTTGACGATCGACGTCAGCGCGGCGCGGAAGCCCTCTTCGTGGGTGCCGCCCTCCGCCGTGTTGATGGTGTTGGCGAAGGTGTAGACGGACTCGCTGTAGGAGTTGTTCCACTGCATGGCGATTTCGACGGAGACGCCCTCGCCGTGCTCCTCGAAGTCGATGACCGACGCGTGCGCGGCCTCCTTCTTGGAGTTGAGGTGCGTCACGAAGTCGGACAGACCGCCCTGGTAGCAGTATTCGACCTTCACGGACTCGCCGTTGACGTGGTCGGGACGCTCGTCGCGCAGCACGATCGTGAGGCCCTTGTTGAGGAAGGCCATCTCCTGGAAGCGACGCGAGAGCGTCTCGAAGTTCCAGGTGGTGGTCTCGAAGATGTCCTCGTCGGGCCAGAACGTGATCGTGGTGCCGCTCTCGGCGGTCTCCCCGTCCATCGCCAGGGGGGCGGTGGGCCTGGAGTGCTCGTAACGCTGCCGGAAGATGTGGCCGTTCTGCTTGACCTCCACCTCCAATGCGGTGGACAGCGCGTTGACGACGGCCGAGCCGACGCCGTGCAGGCCGCCGGAGACCGCGTACGACTTGCTGTCGAACTTGCCGCCGGCGTGCAGGGTGGTCAGCACGACCTCGACGGCGGAACGCTTCTCGACCGGGTGAATGCCGGTCGGAATGCCACGGCCGTTGTCGATGACCCGCACGCCGTTGTCGGCGAGCAGTGTGACGTCGATCAGGTCGGCGTGGCCCGCGAGGGCCTCGTCCACCGAGTTGTCGACGATCTCGTAGACCAGGTGGTGCAGACCGCGCTCACCGGTCGAACCGATATACATACCCGGGCGCTTGCGAACCGCCTCAAGCCCTTCGAGTACGGTGATTGAGCTAGCGTCGTAGGACAAGTGCCAAATCCTCCTGCCGCGGACACGCGGCTGGGGAGGCGACACTTGCCAAGCTAGCTGCCCCTGCCGTGCCCGTCACCGTCGTGAGTGCCCCGTTGCGATGGTCACCCAGGGGGATCGGCGCTGTATACGTGCCGGGGGTGACACGCAAACGGACGTGTCCGGAATCCAGTTTCATTCTACCGGCTCTGAGGGCCCAAGGTGGCATTGAACGCGCCTGTAACGGCCTGTCGCTCGATTTCCCCCGCTTCAAGCATCCCCCCACAGGAATGGGGGTCATCGCGCCTGCGGCTCTCTGATGGGTTTTCTCGCGGATTTGGCTCAGCCGTAGGTGTCTCCGGGACCCTTGCTGCCGGTCACTCTGAGGCCACCGGACGTGCGCGGTGCGTTCTGCGGGCCTCTGACCTTCACCTTCGTCACCGTGCCGTGACCGAGCTCCTCGTTGAGCCGGCGTACGAGAGTGCGCGCGAGCAGGCGCACCTGGGTCGCCCACGCGGTGGAGTCGGCGATGATCAGCACCTCCCCGTCCTCGAAGGAGTCCGGTTTGGTGTGCGCGGCCAGATCGGGACCGACGATGTCGGGCCACCGGCCGAACACCCCGCCGACGGCCGCCGACCGCTCCCAGCCCCGCTCGGCGAGCAGGTCCATGATCGCGCGTCCGAAAAGCTGGGGATCGCCGGCGTCCCTGCGCGGGCCCGCCTTGCGCCTGGGCTCGCGGCGGGGGAGCTGGCCGCGCTTGGCGGCGTCGGCCTTGGCCTGGGCGAGCTTCTCCCTGGCCATCGCGGCGCCCCTGGTGGTGGGGTTGTCCTCAGCGGACACGCTTCACGCTCCCCTCGGCTACGTCGAACCTGCCCCCGATCAGCTCGGCGGGCACGTCGTCGTCCACCGCCGCGGTGATGAGCACCTGCTCGGCGGGGGCGACGATCTCGGACAGACGGCGTCTGCGCTGACTGTCGAGCTCGGCGAAGACGTCGTCGAGTATCAGCACCGGGTCGCCGCCGTCGGCGCGGAGCAGGTCGTAGGCGGCCAGGCGCAGCGCCAGGGCGAACGACCACGACTCGCCATGGCTGGCGTAGCCGCGCGCGGGCAGCTCGCCAAGGCCGAGGATCAGGTCGTCGCGGTGCGGGCCGACGAGCGTGACACCCCGCTCCAGCTCGGCCGCGCGGACCTCCAATAGCCGCTCGCGGAGCCGTTCTTCAAGGGTTTTCCCCAAGTCTGTGGATAACGTCTGTGTATCGGAAGATCCCGTCTCACCGGGGATTTCGTCCTCAGCCGCGTCGGTGCCTGTGGACAAAGTGCTGCGATAGGCCAGGGTCGCGGGGGCACTCGTGGGGGCGAGCGCGGCATAGGCTCCGGCGACCAGCGGGCGCAGCGCGTCGATGAGATCGAGCCGCGCCTGAAGGAGCTCCGCGCCGTGCCGCGCCAGATGCGCGTCCCAGACCTCCAGAGTGCTCAGGACGTCGCCGGCGCCCGCCGCCGAGAATCCGGTGTCACTCTCGGCCCTTCGGGCGCTCCTGGCCCCTCTGCGGGCCTGCGAGGCCGCACGGAGAAGCGCCCCACGCTGCTTCAGCACACGGTCGTAGTCGGCGCGTACGCCGGCGAACCGCGGGGTGCGGCTCACCAGCAGCTCGTCGAGGAATCGCCGCCGCTCAGAGGGGTCGCCCTTGACCATCGACAGGTCCTCGGGGGCGAACAGCACCGTGCGCAGCAGGCCGATGACGTCACGCGGCCTGGACACCGGGGAGCGGTTGAGCCGCGCGCGGTTGGCCCGCCCCGGATTGATCTCCAGCTCGACCAGCGCCCGGCGGTCGTCCCGCTGAATGGCGCAGCGCACGATCGCCCTGCTCGCGCCCTGTCGTACGAGAGGCGCGTCGGAGGCCACCCGGTGGCTGGAGTGCGTCGCGACATAGCCGAGGGCTTCGACCAGGTTGGTCTTGCCCTGGCCGTTGGGCCCCACGAACGCCGTGACGCCCGGCTCCAGGCCGAGCTCCACGGATGCGTAGGACCGGAAGTCGGTCAGCGAGAGGTGGGCGACGTGCACCCCAAGAAGGTTAGTCTGCCGCGCCCGTCACTGGGGTCACCGGCTTGCGCCTGTGGAAAACCGGTGGGGGATCACCGCACTTTCGGCGGTGTCACATCGGCGCCGGGGGAGTCGGCGCCCATGCCCACCGAGCCCTCCGCCGAGGCGATCGGGTGGCCGCCGAACTGGTTGCGCAGCGCGGCGACGACCTTCATCGCGGGCGGGTCCTCCTGGCGCGAGGCGAACCTGGCGTACAGCGCGGCGGTGATCACCGGCAGCGGCACGGCGTGGTCCACCGCGGCCTGGACGGTCCACCGCCCCTCGCCGGAGTCCTGTGCGTAACCGCGCAGCTCGTCGAGGTGCTCGTCGCTGTCGAGTGCCCGAACCAGCAGGTCGAGCAGCCAGGAGCGGATCACGGTGCCGGTGCGCCAGCTGCTGAAGCAGCCCTTGACGTCGGTGACGATGTCGGAGGCTTCCAGGAGCTCCCAGCCCTCGGCGAAGGACTGCATCATGCCGTACTCGATGCCGTTGTGGACCATCTTGGCGAAGTGGCCCGCGCCGACCGCGCCCGCGTGGACGAAGCCGTCCTCGCCTTCCGGCTTGAGCGTCTCGAAGATCGGCATCAGGTGCTGGACGACGGTGTCGTCGCCGCCGCACATCAGCGCGTAGCCGTTCTGCAGGCCCCAGACGCCACCGCTCACGCCGCAGTCGACGAACCGGATGCCCTTCTCGGCCAGCTCGGCGGCGTGCTTCTGGTCATCCACATAGTGGGAATTACCACCGTCGATGACGATGTCGCCCTCGGAGAGGAGCTTGCCGAGCTCGTCGACCGTCTGCTGGGTGGGCGCGCCGGCCGGGACCATGACCCAGACGGCGCGCGGCGCCTCCAGCCTGTCGACCAGCTCTTTCAGGCTGCCGACGTCGCTGGCCTCCCGATGGTGGTCGTAACCGACGACCTCGTGACCCCCGCGGCGCAGCCTTTCGGCCATGTTGCCGCCCATCCTGCCAAGTCCGACCATCCCGATCTGCATGGTGTACCAACTCCCCTAGTCAGAGCTCCATAATCCCCGATGGGATTTTCAGCTCGACAGGCGGATCGGCATGATCAGGTAGCGGTAGTCCGGAACCCCGCTGTCATCCACAGGCTTGCCGCCGGTGAGGATGGCGGGTTTGGTGGACGTGGTCATCTGCAGCCGGGCGACGTCGGAGTCGATCGCGCCCAGACCCTCCAGCAGGAACTGGTGGTTGAAGGCGATGTTCATCTCCTCGCCCTCGTAGTCCACGGGCAGCGCCTCGACGGCCTGCGCCTCGTCGCCGCTGCCCGCCTCCAGCACGACCTCGCCGCTCTTGAACGCCAGACGTACCGGCGTGTTGCGCTCGGCGACCAGCGCCACGCGCTTGACCGCCTCGACGAACGCGGCTGTGGACAAGTCGGCGCGCGCCGAGAACTCCGTCGGCAGCAGCGAACGGTACTTGGGGAACTCCGGGTCGAGCAGCCGCGTGGTGGTCCGCCGTCCGGCGCTGGAGAAGCCGATCATGCCCTCTCCGGTGCCGCCCGCCGCGCTGAGCGCGATCTCCACCTCGGCGCCGGTCGCGCCGAGCGCCTTGGCCGAGTCGGCGAGCGTCTTGCCGGGGATCATCGCGATCGCCGCGAAGTCGGGCTGGTCCGGCTGCCATTTCAGCTCGCGTACGGCCAGGCGGTAGCGGTCGGTCGCGGCGAGGGTGACGGTGTCGCCCTCGATCTCCATCCGTACGCCGGTGAGCATGGGCAGCGTGTCGTCCCGGCCGGCGGCGACGGCGACCTGGCCGACCGCGGCGGCGAAGACGTCGCTGCCCACCCGGCCGGCGGCCGGCGGCATGGCCGGGAGCGACGGGTAGTCCTCCACAGGCATGGTCAACAGGGTGAACCGGGCGCTGCCACACGTGACGACCGCCTTGGCCCCCTCCACCACGAAGTCCACAGGCTGTGCGGGAAGCGCGCGGGTGATCTCGGCGAGCAGCTTGCCGGAGACCAGGGCGACGCCGGCCTCACCGGTGTGGAGCTCGAGGGTCACTTCGGCGGAGACCTCGTAGTCGAAGCCCGACAGCTTCAGCTGCTGGTCCTCGGTGACCTCCATGCGCATTCCGGCGAGAACCGGCACTGACGGTCGCGCGGGAAGGCTGCGTGCCGTCCATGCCACCGCCTCAGCGAGGACGTCTCGCTCGATTCGGAACATCACGGTCATCAGCCTCCTGAGTTCGTCGTTGATTCAAGTGTTGCCTCTCCCGCACTCGAGTTCCGGGAGAACCCCTCTATGGGTCTTGAGTTTCTTAGTAAGAGAGATAGGTGGTCTTCACACTAGGGGCTGTGGATAGTGTGGACAACCAGCGTTTCCCCTGGTCAATATGCGTGGCGTCATCCACGGAGGATGTGGGTGGCGCCTGGGGGAAACTTCGCCGCCTGGGGATAGCCGTTCGTTGCCCACAGCTCGTCCCCAGATCATGGTGCGTTCATCCACCGGTTATCCACGAGGTTTCCACAGGTTGTCCACGGGGTAAACGGCCTCGCGGCGGACCCTCAAAAGACTGTGCACAGGCCGTCCACAAGTCATCCCCAGGTTGTCCCCAAGTTGTCCTCAGGGTGTCCCCAGGTTTATCCCCAGGCGCTGTGCAGGATTTTTCAGGCGAAGATGGGGCGTACGGCCGCCGCGTTCGGACGTTTCCGCTGATCCACAGTGTTATCCACAGGCTGTGCATAACGGTCAGGCTCCGCGCGACGTCTGTTTGATACGCATTGTTAGCTCGTTGACCTGGTTGTACATCGACCTGCGCTCCGCGATGAGCGAGCGGATCTTGCGCTCGGCGTGCATGACGGTCGTGTGATCGCGGCCACCGAACTGCTGTCCGATCTTCGGCAGCGACAGCTCCGTCAGCTCCCGGACGAGGTACATCGCGATCTGCCGGGCGTTGACCAGAGCCCTGCTGCGCGAGCTGCCGCACAGGTCGTCGATGCTGATGCCGAAGTATTCGGCGGTCTTGGCCATGATCGTGGCGATCGTGATCTCACCCGCGCCGTCCGAGGTGATCAGGTCCTTCAGCACCACCTCCGCCAGTTGGAGGTCCACACCCTGCCTGTTGAGGCTGGCGAACGCGGTCACCCTGATCAGGGCGCCCTCCAGCTCGCGGATGTTGGTGGAGATGCGGCTGGCGATGTACTCCAGGACCTCGGGCGGTGCGGCCAGGCCCTCCTGGATGGCCTTCTTCCGGAGGATCGCGATGCGGGTCTCCAGCTCAGGGGGCTGGACGTCGGTGATCAGGCCCCACTCGAACCGGTTGCGCAGCCGGTCCTCCAGCGTGATCAGCTGCTTCGGCGCCCGGTCGCTGGAGATCACGATCTGCTTGTTGGCGTTGTGGAGGGTGTTGAACGTGTGGAAGAACTCCTCCTGCGTCTGCTCCTTGCCCTCCAGGAACTGGATGTCGTCCACGAGCAGGATGTCGATCGCCCGATAGCGGCCGCGGAAGCCGTCGGCCTTGTGGTCGCGGATGCTGTTGATGAAGTCGTTGGTGAACTCCTCGGAGCTCACGTACCTCACCCGCGCGCCGTCGTACAGGCTCTGGGCGTAATGCCCGATCGCGTGCAGGAGGTGGGTCTTCCCCAGGCCGGAGTCGCCGTAAATGAAGAGTGGGTTGTACGCCTTTGCGGGGGATTCGGCTACGGCCACCGCGGCCGCGTGAGCGAATCGGTTGCTGGCCCCGATGACGAATGTCTCGAAGGTGTACTTCTGGTTGAGCCGGGCGGGTTCGCTGGGCTTGTTGCTCTTCGCTTCCCAGCGGTTCTGCGTCGGCTCCGGCAGTTTCTCCACAGGGGACTGCGTCTGTTCAAAAGAGAACGTGGGCTGTGGATATTCGGTGGATATCTGGGCCGCGTCCGGCTGTGGAGAATAGAACTGCGGAGGCTCGGAAGCCTGGTAGTGCTGCACCGATGGGGGCTGTGCATAACGTGGCTGGTGGTCCGGGCCCTGGGGATAATTTTGAGCCACAGGCTGTGGATGAAGGTCCGGCATCGGCTGCGCCGGGGCCGTCGTGTCGATCATCACGGCCAGGCGCATGGCCCGGCCGAGCTCCTGGGAGAGCGCGTGGGCCACGAGGGGGCGCAGCTTGCCCTCGATGAGGTCCTTGAGGAAGTCGTTGGGGACGCCCAGCACGATCGTGTCGTCGGCCAGGGCGATCGGGCGCACCATGGACAGCCAGGTGCGCTGCTGTATGGGGACGTTCTCGTTGAGGAAGTTGCTCAGGGCGCTCGCCCATACCGTGCCGAGGTCGACACCGTTCATGTGCGGTACCCCTCCTTCCTCTCGCGGCCCCCCGCGATCGATCGTCTACCCGCTTGTCCGCTGCGGCCATTGGCCCGCCGCGGTCCGTTGCTGGCTGAGTTGCTGGTTGATTCGCGCACGTACGTCTCGGTTGTCGGTGCGCCGTCGCCGGTTGTCCACCGCAGTTGGTTATCCACATGGAGCTCCCGCCCCACGGGGCGGCCGGCGCCTTCGTCCACAGCGTGGTGCCCGAGCTGGACACCCAGATTATCCACAGGAGATCCACAGGTTGTGCACAGGCCCTGAGCGGCTCTGGAAGGGCCGACACTAGCCCTGTGCACAGCTGTGTACAAGCGTTGTCCACAGCCTAGTGGTACCTGAGTCCACATACTGTGGACGCGGCCGAGGCGGTGGAAAACCCGCATGTGGATTAGTGGATAACTCGTTCGGGGCCGGTCGCCAGTTTGACCTGAGGCATGCTTGCCCCGTAACGTGCCATGGTCGGCTTGTCACGCGACGGCTATTTCGCGTGCCCTCGCTCTCTTGGCAAGCCAGCCATGTGTGTATCAGCGCCCTTGCGGCGCACCTTCAAGCCTGGAGCCCACCCGTGAGCAAGCGTACTTTCCAGCCGAACAACCGTCGCCGCGCGAAGACCCACGGCTTCCGGCTGCGGATGCGCACCCGGGCCGGTCGCGCCATCCTGGCCGCTCGCCGCCGTAAGGGCCGCGAAACGCTGTCGGCCTGATCGACTCGCGTCCGATAGTCCGCCCGCCGGTGAAGTCCGCCGGCGGGCGATAGGCGTATATGGTGCTTTCCCGTCAATCCCGCATGCGACGCGGGGAGGAGTTCGAGGCGGCCGTCAAGCGTGGCAAGCGCGCGGGCCGTCCTACTCTTGTAGTGCATCTCGGCATTTCTGGGGATTCGACGCCTCTGGTTGGTTTCGTGGTGAGCCGAGCCGTCGGCGGCGCCGCCGTCCGGAACAAGGTCAAGCGGCGGCTCCGACACCTGATGCGGGACCGTCTCGACCGGCTCCCGCGAGGTAGCCTGCTGGTGGTACGCGCCAATCCACCGGCCGCGTCAGCGCGATACGAGCACCTTGCCGCCGAGCTCGACCTCGCGTTGGATCGTTTGCTCAGGCGGCGCGAGTCCGCGATGGATGGACACAGATGACCGAGCAGCCGCAAGGGATGCCGAGCCTCGCCGCTCGGGCGTTGATCATCCCGATCCGGTTCTACCGGGCCTTCATCGGTCCGATGCTCGGTCCGCGTTGTCGTTTCTATCCGTCGTGCAGTGCTTACGGGCTCGAAGCGATAGCCGTACATGGTGCATTGCGCGGCACATGGCTGACTGTCCGGCGCATCGGGCGGTGCCACCCATTCCATCCCGGAGGTATAGACCCGGTGCCCCCACGCCCGGTTCGGTCCCACGAAACGCAAGGGAGATAGCTCGGTGGAGCTGTCCTGGCTGAGCTGGCTCTATGAAGCCGTAGCCCATGTCATCATCTGGATCCATCAGGGATACAGCACATTCCTCAACCCGGACAGCGGGCTGACATGGGCCCTGACCATCATCACGCTGACCGTGTTCATGCGGGTCCTGATCTTCCCGCTCTTCCTGAAGCAGATGCGCTCGTCGCGCAAGATGCAGGAACTCGCCCCCAAGGTGGCGGAGCTCCGCAAGCGCTATAAGAACGACAAACAGCGCATGAACCAGGAAGTCATGGCGGTCTACCAGGGAGCGGGCGCCAATCCGCTCGGTGGCTGTCTGCCCGTGGTCGCGCAGTTCCCCATCTTCATCTCGATGTTCACCGTGCTGCGGGCCATGGCCGACGGCCGCCCGGTTTACGGCATGACGCAGCAGCTGGTCGACAGCGCCCGATCCGCGCACATCTTCGGCGCGCCGCTCCCGGCCAGCTTCTGGATGTCGCAGGCCCAGGTCGAAGGTTTCGGGGCCACCGTCGTCACGACGAAGATCGTGCTGGGTGTCTTCGTGGCGATCAGCTCGCTGACCACGTTCCTCACCGTCCGGCAGAGCGTCACGCGCTCCATGGCCCAGATGCCGGACAACCCCATGGCGCAGCAGCAGAAGATCCTGATGTACATCTCTCCGCTGTTCGCCTTCTTCAGCCTGAACTTCCCGCTGGGCCTGATCATGTACTGGGTCACCACGAACCTGTGGACGCTCGGCCAGCAGCACTGGTTCTACAGCCGGCACCCGATGCCGCAGTTCGACGCCAAGGGCAACCCGGTGCCGATCGAGCCGAAGACCGGCTTGCTCGCCAAATTCCGCAAGACGACCGCCACTCCGGAAGAGGACGTGCCTCCCGCGCCGCCGGAGCCTAAGATCATTCGGCAGCAGCCCAGTCGCCAGTCCCGCAGCAAGCGCACCGGCAGCAAGAAGTCGTGAACACGAAGGAGAGGCCGGCCATGACCGAGGCCGAGCAGGAGAAGACTCCTGATCTCAACGCGCTCGAGCAGGAAGGCGAGATCGCGGCAGACTACGTCGAAGGCCTCCTGGATATCGCCGACATCGACGGCGACATCGACATGGACGTCGAAGGCGACCGCGCGCTGGTCTCGGTCGTCGGCGTCAAGGGCAGCGGCCTTGTCGGGCCCGAGGGCGAGGTCCTGGAGGCGCTCCAGGAGCTGACCCGCCTGGCCGTCCACCGGCAGACGGGGGAGCGGTCCCGGCTGATGCTCGACGTCGCCGGCTACCGGGAGCGGCGGCGCACCGAGCTCACCAAGCTCGGCACCGAGATCGCCAACGAGGTCAAGGAGAAGGGGGAGCCCAAGGCGCTGCACGCCATGACCCCCTTCGAGCGCAAGATCGTCCACGACGCAGTAGCCGCCGCCGGGCTCCGGAGCGAGTCCGAGGGGGAGGAACCGCACCGGTACGTGGTGGTACTTCCGGCCTGACCCGCCGCCCTTCGCACGCACGCACGCCGACCGGCCGCCGTCCCCGCACTCGGGGGATGGCGGCCGGTCCGTGTGCGGGGCTTCTGTCTTTTGGAGCGCTCCCACCGGATGGGGGGCGTCTGAGCTGATGAGTGGGGCATCCCCGTACAAGGTGGAACTCGAGGTGCAGAGTGTGGCGCGCGGACCTCATTCAGGCCGCCCCGCTAGTCTTCCAAAGTGATCGCACGCCTAGCCTTGGGTAGAGACCACCGCCCGGCGCGCCACCCGCCCATAACCCCCAAGGAAGGGCCACCAACCAGTGACCGATGAGCTGCCGCCTCCGCCCGACGAAGCGCGTGAGCTGCCGTCTCCGCCCGCTGTGGCGCGAGAGGTCTTCACGGGCGATGCCTGGGACCGCGCAGAGGCGTTCGCCGAGCTCCTGGCCGGCCCCGGGGTGGTACGCGGGCTGCTGGGCCCGCGCGAGGTCTCACGGATCTGGGATCGCCACCTGCTCAACTGCGCCGTCGTCGCCGAGGCCGTCCCGCCGGAGGTGCGGCTGGTCGACATCGGCTCGGGCGCCGGCTTGCCGGGCCTCGTGCTGGCGATCGTCCGGCCGGACATCACGGTGACCCTGCTGGAGCCGCTGCTTCGCCGTACCGTCTTCCTGGAGGAGTGCGTCAAAGCACTCAAACTGGACAACGTCGAGGTGTTGCGCGGTCGGGCGGAAGAACTGGCAGGCAAACGTGAGTTCGACGTCGCCAGCGCCCGTGCGGTCGCACCCCTTGACCGGCTGCTGAAGTGGGCCATGCCACTCCTTCGCGAAGGCGGCGAGTTGATTGCCATGAAGGGGGAGCGCGCCGCGGAAGAACTTGCCGAGGCGGAGCCCCAATTGCGGGCCTGTGGGGCGAGGACAGCCGAGCTTGTGACCGTCGGGCGCGGTAAGGTCGAGCCGCCTGCAACATTGGTTCGGGTGGTAGCGGGTCGTGCGCCGGAGTCCGGTAGGCGGCGACAAAGGAGGTGACGGTCATGCCAATCGCATCAAGCGGTCTTGGCTGGCCGGACAGCCCTCTGTCCGAGAGTCCCAGCGGGGTTGGCTGGCCCGAAATGGGCGTGTCGCGACAGCCAATTCCTGGCACCGGCCTGCCACTGGTTGAAAGGATGGCCAACGTGACCCAGACCCCCCTAAACCCCGGTGATTCGCCGTTGGTACGAGAGGCGCTCAGCTCAGTGGTTTCACGTGAAACATCTGCCACCCAAACGGCCGCCGCCAAGTCAGGCGAAGCGCCCGGGGGAGGCGACGGTGCCTGGCCCAGGCCGCCCAAGTGCCGGGTGATCGCGGTGGCAAACCAGAAGGGCGGCGTCGGCAAGACCACAACCTCGGTCAACATTGCCGCCGCGCTCTCCATGCACGGCCAGCGCGTCCTCGTCGTCGACCTCGACCCCCAGGGCAACGCCTCGACGGCGCTGGCCACCGAGCACCGTGGCGATGTTCCGGACGTCTATCAGGTGCTCGTCGACGACCTGCCGATGGCCGACATCGTCAAGGAAGTGCCGGACATGCCGGGCCTCTACTGCGCGCCCGCCACCATCGACCTCGCCGGCGCCGAGATCGAGCTCGTCTCACTCGTCGCCCGTGAAGCCCGCCTCCGGCGCGCACTGGCGGCCTTCGAGGCGATCGAGCTCGACTACATCATCATCGACTGCCCGCCGTCGCTCGGCCTCCTGACCGTCAACGCCCTGGTGGCCGCCGAAGAGGTCATGATCCCCATCCAGTGCGAGTACTACGCGCTGGAGGGCCTGGGCCAGCTCCTCCGGAACGTCGACCTCATCAAGGCGCACCTGAACCCCACGCTCAGCCTGTCGACGATCGTCCTCACCATGTACGACGGCCGCACCCGGCTTGCGTCCCAGGTTGCCGACGAGGTCCGCGCCCACTTCGGCGAAACCGTCCTCAGCACGGTCATCCCACGCAGCGTCCGTCTCTCGGAGGCCCCCAGCTACGGTCAGTCGGTCATGACGTACGACCCCGGCTCCAGCGGCGCGATGGCCTACATGGACGCCGCCCGAGAAATAGCCCACCGCGCCAACGCCTGACCTTCCGCCGTGCCGTACGGCTGATCTTTTACGGCCGCACGAACCTCGTACGGCAGGGTGCGGCAGTCGGCTCCACGGACCATGTCCACAGCTTGTTTCCGACTGGCGGGGTCCCACGGACGGCTTCCGCGTGTGGACGGTTTCCGCGTACGGACGCTCACGGATGGCTCTCACTCCCCGGACGGCCGTCACAAATTGCCCCCCGGCTCGCCTTCTCAAGACAGCCCCGGACCCCGCCCGCACAGCTTGCACTAAAGACGACCCACAGACTGACTGCTTCCCCTCCGCTGACGCCCTCAGACTGCCGCACGGACGACCCACGGCTCGAGTTCCATGGAGCACCTCCCACGAACGGCTGCCGGATCGCCTTCCACGAAACGGCTTCCGACCGTCTACCGTAGGACGGCGTACGGACCGTCTTCCGCGGACGGACCACGGACCGCTTCTACCGGCGGTCCGGCTGGCAGTCCTACCGGCGTGTGCCATTGGCGTGTAACCGCTGGCATGTCGCCATCGGCGGTTGCTGGGCATCCTCGAATGCCTCTGCCCTCATCACTCCTCGCCGCCCACGTCCCCAAGATCGCTTGATCCTCGTTTACTCAGGGAACTTCGCTTACCCACGGCGCCTCGGCCAGCCACGGCGCTTCGCTTACCCACGGCGCTTCGCTTACCCACGGCGCCTCGGTCACTCACGGCACTTCGATCACCATGACAATTCGGTGTCTTTAAGACCCAGGTGTCCCGGCTGTGCCCAGGCCGCGTCCACGCCGCCGCCGACCCCCAGGATGCCTGCAGCGCGTTTGCGAAGCACACGCCCTTGGCCTCGAGGTGCTCGCGACGCCCTGGGGCACGCACTGCACGCGCGTCGAGCGTGTGGCCACAGCGGGGGAGCGGTCCGGCACACTCGTGGCGTACGCACACTCGTGGGGCGCCTCACCACGCTAGTGGCAAGGCTCCGACACGCCCAGGGAGCGCACGGCGCATTCATGGAGTACAGCACCCGCGAGCACACACGCACCGATTCCCCCGCCCCGACCACCCATCACTCCAAGGCCGGGATCCTGCCGGGATCCTTTTGAACAGTCGTCTTCGCGGTCACACTCATTGGGTAGGCCTGCAGAGGGCATGCCTGGTCGGATGTGTACGCGTGAGCTTGTGGCGGTGTAAATCCGGAGGAACCGCGCGTGGCGAGCGGGCACCCCGTTGCGTTGACGACGGTAACCTCTCCTGGAGTGACCGGAATCGGCCCGGTGGATGAGGAGACGCAGTGAGTCAGCAGCGGCGGGGATTGGGCAAGGGGCTCGGGGCACTCATCCCGACCGGTCCCATCGTTGACGGCACGGGGACAGTCGCCCCTGCGAATGGAGCAACGGGGGAGACCGGCCCGAGGCCAATTGCCGGAGCGTACTTCAGGGAGATCGCCCTCAGCGCGATCATTCCCAACCCGCGCCAGCCCCGCGACGTCTTCGACGACGACCGCCTCAATGAATTGTCCGCGTCCATCCGCGAAGTCGGCCTGCTCCAACCAATCGTCGTACGCTCGGTGGGCGGCGGCCAGTACGAGCTGATCATGGGAGAGCGCCGCTGGCGCGCCTGCCAACTGGCCGAGCTCGACCCGATCCCCGCGATCGTCCGCAACACCCAGGACGACGAACTTCTCAGAGACGCCCTGATCGAAAACCTCCAGCGCGAGCAACTCAACGCCTTGGAAGAAGCCGCCGCATACCAGCAGCTTCTCGACGACTTCCGGACGACGCACGAACAGCTCGCCCAGAAGGTCGGCCGCTCTCGTTCCCACATCACCAACACCCTGCGCTTGCTCAACCTCCCGCCGGAGGTCCAGCTCCGCGTCGCCGCCGGCACCGTCAGCGCCGGCCATGCCCGTGCTCTCCTCAGCCTCGACAGCCCGGAAGAGCAGATCCAACTGGCCAAGCGAATCGTCGCCGAACTCCTCTCGGTCAGGGCCGTCGAAGAGATCGTCTCCCTCGGCAGCTCGAAGGCGGCCCCCAAGGCCACCCGCGAACGCCAGCCCAACAAGCCGTCGGCGCCCGGCCTCCTCCACCTCGCAGACCGCCTCTCCGACCACTTCGAGACCAAGGTGAAGGTCGACCTCGGTCGTCGGAAGGGACGCATCGTGGTGGAGTTCGCGACGATCGACGACCTTGAGCGCATCATCGGCACCATGGCCCCCGAGGCGGTCCGCGCCATGAAGGACGCCGAAGACTGACCCCTGTTTCACGTGAAACCATCGGCCAGCAAGCCCCGCGCCGCCTAGGGCTGTTCGCCAAATAGCCCGTGTTTCACGTGAAACACTCGCAGCTTCTCCTCTCCGTCCGCCAGCACTGCCACGTCCCATGAACACCGCTACACCCCCGCCACAGCTCCACCCTTTCTGCCGCCACCTCGTCTCTCCGCACCGCTCCGCACCGCACCGCGATTCGGAACCGCGCCGCGTCTCTCGGTATCGAACCGAACCACGCCGCCGGAACCGAACCACGCCGTCCGGAGCGCACCGTCCGCGCTGCCTCCCCTCTGTCTCTTCCCGCGCCGTGCTTCCCGCGCCGCGTGGGCCGGGGCCGCGTGGGCCGGGCCTGGCGAGGCAGGGCTGGGCGGAGTACTGCCCCCCGCGACCCACATTGCCTATGCTTCGCCTCTTCTGTCTCCGCTGCATTCCGCACAGGACACGGTGTTCTGCGCGGCGCTGGGTTTCCTGCGCCGCGTCGTCCGCATCGCACCATCGGCATCGCGCGTCTGCACGGCGCCGTCTGCGCGGTGCCAAAGGCATCACACCATTGGCATCGCGTCACCCCAGCCGCGCCGCTCCTGCCCGCCATCAGTTCCTTTCTGTTTGCGCCACCTGGTCTGTTTGCGCCACCTGGCGCCACATGCCGTGTCTCGCTCCCTCCTCCTCTTCACGATGTGCCTCGCATCTCAGACGTCCGCTCCGCTTCTAAGTCACCCGCGTATGCGGCGCCTTGCAGTAGGCCCGGGCCGTGCCCCATTTCGTGCCAGTCGCCAGTCGCTAACGGCCAGCGCTGAGCGACGAACCACAAGGCCAGTCACGAACGACGAACGGGGCGGTCGCGAACACGGACGCTTCATCGCATGGCAGGTGTGGCGGAACTCCGGGGTGGGGCGAGGTGTGCGGGGCGCTGAGCGCAGCCGCGGTGGCGGCTGAGCGCGCCGGGGCTCAAGGCGTATTAGCTCCGAGCGGGGTGGGGTTGGGCTGACGAGACGAGACGAGACGAGACGGGGCACGGCGGAGCGGCGGAGCGGATTGGCCGCGCGGCGACGCGGCGCGGAAAGGCGGAGCGGTGCGGGCCGGAGCGGAAGGGCTAGGCGAGGCACGGCGGAGCGGCGGAGCGGAACGGGGGGCCGGCGCGGGAAGGCGGAACGGGGCGTGCGGCGGGGCGGGGCGGTGCGGCGGTGCGGCGGTGCGGCGACGCGCCGCGGAAAGGCGGAGCGGTGCGGGCCGGAGCGGAAGGGCTAGGCGAGGCACGGCACGGCACGGCAAAGCGGCGGAGCGGCGGAGCGGAACGGGGCGGGCCGGGGCGGCGGGGCGCGATGAGGCGAGGGCTGCGGGTGACTGAGTTGTGCGTGGGGGCTCGAAGCGTGATTGTCCCGAACATGGCGGGGGTGAGTACCAGCGAGCGAGTGAGCTGTGCGGGGGGTTCGAAGCATGACTGTCCCGAAGCTGGCGTGGGTCAGCGTGGCGGAGCGTGGCTTGGCGGGTGCGGTGGTGCAGGGCACGGGTGCAGGTGGGGGTGAGATGCGAGCGCCGTTGGCGTGTGTGGTGTCGGTGGAACTTGGGGGCGACGATCTTGTTGGGGTGGGGGGTGGGTGGTTTCACGTGAAACAGAGGCGTTGGCGGGCTCGTTGGCTGGGGTCTGCGGCGATGTTTCACGTGAAACCGGGAGTCGGGCGCCTAGCGGAGCGGATGAGTTGGGAGCTTTGGAGAAGAGCCAGCCGGGGGTCAGAGAGTGACGAGGGATTTGCGGATGTCGTCGAGGAAGTCGTCTACGTGGTCCGGGGTGGTGTCGAAGGCGGTCATCCAGCGGACGATGCCTGCGGCCTCGTCCCAGTGGTGGAACAGGTAGCGGTTGAGGAGGGCGGCGGTGGCTGGCTTGGGGAGGGTGGCGAAGACGGCGTTCGATTGGACGGGGTAGGCGATGGTGATGCCGGGGAGGTCGGCGATGCCGTTGGCGAGGCGGGTGGCCATGTGGTTGGCGTGGGTTGCGTTGTGGCGCCAGAGGTCGTGGGTGAGGAGGGCGGAGAGTTGGGCGGAGATGAAGCGCATTTTGGAGGCTAGTTGGAGGGACTGGCGGCGGAGGAAGGGGATGGCGTGGGCGAGGGAAGGGGAGAGGACTATTACCGCTTCAGCCGCTAGGGCGCCGTTCTTTGTGCCGCCGAAGCTGAAGATGTCCACGCCGACTTCTGTGGTGATCGCGCCGAGGGTGGTGTTCAGGTGGGCGGCGGCGTTTGCCAGTCTGGCGCCGTCCATGTGGAGGAGTAGGCCGGCGGCGTGTGCCGTGTCGGCGAGGGCGGCGATTTCGTCGGGGGAGTAGCAGGTGCCGAGTTCGGTGACTTGGGAGATGGAGACCACACGGGGCTGGGGGTCGTGGTGGCTGCCCAGGGTGCCGAGGCGTGCGGTGATGTCTTCGGGGCGTAGCTTGCCGTCGGCTGTGGGGGTTGTCAGGAGCTTCGTGCCCAGTAGTCGCTCTGCCGCGCCTGTTTCGTGGGTGGCGATGTGGGCGGTGTCGGCGCAGACGATGGCGTCGTAGCGGCCGAGCATGGGGGCGAGGCCGACCATGTTGGCGCCGGCGCCGTTCAGGACGGCGAAGCCTTCCGCCTTGGGGCCGAAGGTGTCTTTGATGTGGTGCTCGAAGGTCGATGTCCAGCGATCGCCGCCGTAGGCGGGTGCGTCCCCGTGGTTCGCCGCCGTCATGGCTTCGAGGATGGTGGGGTGGACGCCTGCGTGGTTGTCGCTGGCGAAGCTCTTGGGGTAGGTCGAATCGGTCAGCACATAGTCAGGCTATTTCAGGCGTTAGAGAAGGAAGGGGGGAGGGGGAGGGCGGGCCGGGTGCTAGCCATCCATACATGGCTGGGGGGCAGCGGCTTCTGGCTCGGCTCGGCTCCCCACCAGGTTCGTGGTGATGCTCGCTGTTGTGGGGGACCGGCGGTGGGTCGGCGATGAGGGCCGCGCGGTGCGTCGAAAGTGCGAGTCCGCTCGGGGTTGGCTGAGAGAGCGGGTCACGCGGGGTGGGTCACGCGGGGTGGGGAGAAAATGCGGCGCGCGGGAGTGGGCTGGGGGAGACGGAATGATCACGTCGGTCGCTGGGCGCGAGCTGGTGTGGCGAGCGGTCGTGAGAGGCGAGGAAGAGGAAGGCGAGGAGGAGGAAGGCGAGGAAGGCGTGGCCTGAGAAATTGGACCAGGGGCGGCGATGGGACTGAGGACGGAGATATGCGGGGGAAGAAGGAAGGGCAAGGCGCGGCCGGTGCTGGGGTTGTGTAGCGAAGCGGGGGTCGTGCTGGGAATGCCGAGGAGAGGTAGGAGAGCGCCTGGTCGTAAGGCGAAGGCAGGGGGCGGAGCGAAGGGTACGAAGCCGAGCAGAAGCTCGACGCTGGAGGAGAAGGGGGCAGGGTCGCATCTGGGATACAAGGCAAGGCAATGGGATTGAAGGCAAGGGAAGGTCTCCGCTCGGCGTGTGAAGGCGGAGTGGGGTCGCGCCGGGATTGCCGAAGGGAGATAGGGGAGCGCCTGGGCGTGTGAAGGAGAGGTGGGGCCGGTAACGGGGTTGCTGAGGGGAGCTATAGGAGTGTCTGGCAGCGCCAGCGGGCGCCCCAGTGCCAGCCCGACGTGGCGAAGGCGTGTGAGGGCGGAACCGGGTACGGCCGTTCCCGGGGGAGAGCCTAGGCGTGCGACGGCGAGGTGAGGGCGGCACCGGACGTACAAAACTGGACGTACGAAAGACGTATGGAAAAGACGTATGAAGGCGAGCTGGGATCGGCGCTCTGGGGATGTGGTTAAGCCTGGAAGCGGGACGCCGCGTTCTGGAGCAGGGTCCGACAGAGGTCGCCAAGGTCCTGGCCCGCTGCCTCCGCCGCCATCGGCAGCAGGGATGTCTCCGTCATCCCGGGAGCCACGTTGACCTCCAGGAAGTGGGCCTCGTCCGAGGCGTCGACGATGAGGTCTGTGCGGGAGATGTCGCGGAGGCCCAGGGCGGTGTGAGCCGTGACGGCGGTTTCGGCGCAGGCGGCCGCTGCCTTGGCGGACAGGCGGGCCGGAGCGAAGAACTCGGTGTGGCCGGCGGTGTAGCGGGCCGCGTAATCGTAGACGCCCTCGTCCGGGACGATTTCGACGGCAGGCAGGGCGATCGGGCCGTTGCCCAGGTCGACCACCGAGACCGCTACTTCGACGCCCTCCACGTAACGCTCGATCAGCGCCGTGTCGCCGTACGCGAAACAGCCGACCATCGCGGCGGGTAGCTCTTCGGCGGTGCGGACGATCGAGGCGCCCAGGGCAGAGCCGCCGCGGGCGGGCTTGACGAACAGGGGGAGGCCGAGATGCTCCACGATGCGGCCCAGGACGGCGGTGGCGCCGAGGTCGTGGAAGGTCTCCTTGGGCAGGGTGACCGACGCGGGGGTGCGCAGGCCGACCGAGCGCACGACCGCTTTGGCGGTGGGCTTGTCGAAGGCGACCCGGCATGCGTCGGGGTCGGCGCCGACGTAAGGGACGTTCAGGAGTTCGAGGATGGAACGGATGGCGCCGTCCTCGCCCGCGCCGCCGTGCAGCGTGACGAAGACCGCGTCCGGAGGATCGGCCAGGATGTACGGCACGAGGGACGCGTCAGTGTCGCGGGCCTCCACGTCGATGCCCACCGCCCGCAGCACCTCGCTCACCCGGCGACCCGAGCGCAGGGACACCTCCCGCTCATAGGAGAGTCCCCCGGCCAGCACGAGCACGTGGCCCAGATCGCTCATTAGTTCTCCTCCGCTGATCGCACACGCTGTCCAACCGTACCGGCGCTGGGGTGGAATGGTGTACAGCAGGTGCTTTCTACCGTACGGGTAACGGAGTTTCCGGGCGCATCGGTATACGCCACGGCGAATTCGGCCGGCGCCCGCTCTGGACGCCGGCCAAAGAAGGTCAGGCCAAGTCAGGCCCGGGTGTGTCCACGCCCAGGTGCCCCCGAGTCGACCCCGTCCCGAACGTGTCCCGCAGCTGGATCTCCTGCTCGATCACGCCGGCCAGCCGCCGAACGCCTTCCCGAATCCGATCGGGCTCGGGGAAGCAGTAAGACAGCCGCATCTGCCGAGCCCCACTCCCATCGGAGAAGAACCCGGTCCCGGGTACGAACGCCACCCGCTCCGCCACGGCCCGCGGCAGGATGGCCTTCGAGTCCAGGCCCTCCGGCAGCGTCGCCCACACGAAGAAGCCCCCGGCCGGTCGTGTCCAGCTGACCTCGGGGGGCATGAGCGCCGAGAGCGCGTCGAGCAGCGTGTCGCGTCGCTCGCGATAGAGCTCCTTGAACGATTTGATCTGTTCCTGCCACGGCTGCGTGGCCAGGTACTGGCCCACGGCCAGCTGGGTGAAGGACGAGTGCGAGAGCACGGCCGACTCCATGGCCAGCACGAGCTTGTCGCGGATGGCGTGCGGCGCCAGCGCCCAGCCCACCCGGAACCCGGGGGCGAGCGTCTTGGAGAACGACCCGAGATAGACCACGCCGTCGGGATTGTCGGCCCGCAGCGCACGCATGGGCTCGCCGTCGAAGCCGAGCAGCCCGTACGGGTTGTCCTCGATGATCAGAACCCCGGCCCGCTGGCAGATGTCGAGCACCTGCTGCCGCCGCGCCACGTTCAGGGTGACGCCGGCAGGGTTCTGGAAGGTCGGGATCGTGTAGAGGAACTTGATCGGGGCACCCGCGGTCTCCAGCGCGTAGATGGTCTGCGCGAGGGATTCGGGAATGATGCCCTGATCATCCATGGCGATATGGACCACTTTGGCCTGATATGCGGCGAAAGTGCCGAGGGCGCCTACGTACGACGGGCCTTCGGCCAGCACCACATCACCCGGGTCGATGAAGATCCGGGTGATCAGATCAAGCGCTTGCTGCGAACCTACGGTGACGACCACGTCGTTCGCCCCGGCCTGGATCCCCTCCAACCGCATCACGTCGCAGATCTGCTCACGCAGGTGCGGATCGCCCTGCCCGGAGCCGTACTGCAGCGCGACGGTACCGCGCCTGGTGACCAGATCGGACACCAGCTCGCCGACCATGTCGAGAGGGAGGGCCGTGACGTACGGCATGCCGCCCGCGAGCGAGACCACCTCGGGCCTCGACGCGACGGCGAAAAGAGCTCGGATCTCGGAGGCGACCATCCCGGTAGCTCGAGCGGCGTACCGATCGACGTAGGCGTCGATGCGCGACCCTTGGGTCGCGGGCGTCTGACCGTGATCAAGCTCTTCCGTCACGGTCCACCTCCTTGGTGTCATTTGTCGCTGAACTACCAGATTACGCCAGCCGGACATGTCGGCTGTGACCGGGCCTGACCGTGGTGCTAGCCGGTGGCGGGACCGTCACTGGGCTACGATGCCAGGTGGGGACGCGTTTTTCGCGCGCTTTTCCGGGTCAACGATTGGGGCCGTAGTTGTCGCGTCGGCTGGTCAACATAACCCTGGACAATCTGGACGATCTGCCGCGCCGCTGCCGACGGTGCGTCTTCTGGGAGCTCGACCCGGTCAGCGGGGAGCGCGCGATCGATTCTGGTGATCCAGCGCTGGAGAAAGAGGCATGGCTCTCCGGCACGCTGCTCGAATGGGGCAGCTGCGGCAAGATCGTGTACGTCGACGGGGTGCCCGCCGGATTCGTCGTCTACAGCCCGCCGCTCTACACCCCCCGTTCGGTGGCCTTCCCCACCTCGCCGGTCAGCGCGGACGCGGTGCTGCTGATGACCGCGCACATCATCCCGGAGTTCTCGGGTGGCGGCCTGGGCCGGATGCTGATCCAGGGTGTGGCCAAGGACCTGACGCGCCGAGGCGTGAAGGCCATCGAGGCGTTCGGCGACCTCAAGTGGGAGGAGCCGAGCTGCGTGGTCCCGGCCGAATACCTGCTTTCCGTAGGTTTCAAGACGGTACGCCCGCATCTGCGGTTCCCCCGGCTCCGGCTGGAGCTGAAGACCGCCGTCTCGTGGCGTGAGGACGTCGAGGTGGCCTTGGAGCGCCTACTCGGCTCCATGAGCCCGGAACGCGCCCTTCGCCCCGTCTGACGCCTTCTCAGGACACGACGGCAAGACACGGCCGCAAGCGGAAGCCCCCTGAGCGAATCTCGCCAGGGGGCTTCCGGTTGAAACGGTACGGGCGTCGTCAGATGAGGCCCTCGAGCTCGCGCAGCAGCATGGCCTTCGGCTTGGCGCCGATTATCTGCTTCACGACCTCTCCACCCTTATAGACGTTCAGCGTGGGGATTTGGAGCACACCGTAATTGCGGGGGACATCCGGGTTCTCGTCGATGTTGAGCTTGACGATCTCCAGCTTGTCGCCGTGCTCCTTGGCGATCTCCTCGAGGATGGGCGATACCTGACGGCATGGGCCGCACCACTCGGCCCAGAAGTCGACGAGCACGGGCTTGTCGCTCTTGAGGACCTCGGCCTCGAAGGTGGCGTCGGTTACTGCCTTCACGGTGCGCTCCTTAGTTGTCTGTCGTTCGTGGCCGGCCGGCGTCAGCTGTCGTTCGTGGCCAGCCAGCGCTCGGAGTCGAGTGACGCCGAGCAGCCGGTGCCGGCCGCGGTGATGGCCTGCCGGTAGATGTGGTCGACCACGTCACCCGCGGCGAAGACGCCGTCGATGTTGGTCTCCGTGGTGGGCGCGGACACCTTGACGTAGCCGTCGTCGTCGAGGTCGATCTGCCCCTTGACCAGCTCGGTGCGCGGGTCGTGGCCGATCGCTATGAACAACGCGTCGGTGGCCAGCTCGGATTCCTCGCCGGTCTTGAGATTGCGCAGCTGGACGGCCTCGACCCGGTCGGTGCCGAGGACGTCGACGACCTCGCTGTCCCAGACGAAGCGGATCTTGTCGTTCGCGAACGCCCGATCCTGCATGATCTTGCTGGCCCGCAGCTCGCCGCGGCGGTGCACGACGGTGACCATGCGGCCGAAGCGGGTCAGGAACGTGGCCTCTTCCATCGCGGTGTCGCCGCCGCCGACGACCACGATGTCCTTGTTGCGGAAGAAGAAGCCGTCACACGTGGCACACCAGGAGACACCGCGACCGGACAGCCGCTTCTCGTTGGGCAGGCCGAGCTCGCGGTAGCCGGAGCCCATGGCCAGGATGACCGACTTGGCGTAGTAAGTCTCGCTGTGAGTCTTGATCACCTTGGGATTGGCCGCCAGGTCCACTTCGAGCACGTCGTCCGCGACCAGCTCGGCGCCGAACCGCTCGGCCTGCTTGCGCAGGTTGTCCATCAGGTCCGGGCCCATGATGCCGTCGGGGAAACCGGGGAAGTTCTCGACGTCGGTGGTGTTCATCAGCGCACCGCCCGCCGTGACCGAGCCCTCGAAGACCAGCGGCTTGAGCTCGGCACGCGCGGAGTAAACGGCCGCCGTATATCCAGCGGGACCGGATCCAATAATGATCACGTTACGCACGTCGCTCAACGCTCTCACGCCTTCCTCGTCTGCTCTTGCCTGTCGCCTCAACAGATCCTAGGCCGCCGTGATTCCCGGGCTCGTTCTCAACGCACGCCCAAAACGAAAGAGCCCGCCGAAGCGGGCTCTGACGTGGGAATCAAGCTACCAACTGCCCACCGTGGGCTTGCGCAGGTTCTTGCAGTTGAACGGGTCGACGATGTCGATGCGGAGCGTCTTGGCCGACTTGTTCTTCCAGGAGGTCATGATGACGGCCTCCTGCCCGTTGTACTGCCCCTGGTCGACCGCGAAGACCTTGAGCTTCGTACGGTTCGCCACCCGATTGACACACTTGTCGACCCCGGCGACGTCAGAGGAGCCGCCACCCACTATGGGCGCGGGCCCGAAGAAGCTTTCGAGTGGCTGCTTCAACTCCTGGTCGCTGTAGTTGTGCCCGCTGTCGGTCAGCGCGTACGCCTTGGCCCGTACGTCCGACCTGGTCGGAGACGGCGCGTCAGCGGTCACCCCCTGCTGCCCGGCGACGATGGTGCCACCACCCGAGAACAGGTTGGTCGAGATCACCGCGGTGCCCACCACAGCCGCCGCGGCGGCAGCGGCGACCGCGGGCATCGCCCACCGGCGTCGTCGTGCGGCCCTGCGTCCGGCTGGGACGATGGTGCCGTCGTCGGAGACCACTCCTAGGCGTACCGGCTCCGGCAGAGGGTCGTTTCCCGCCAGAGGGTCGTTTCCCGGTTCCCACGGAGAGTGGCGTGCCGGAGCCTGCTCCCACGGGGAGTCCCGCATGAGCTCATCCCAGTTGGGTGGTTCCGCGAGGCCGACACCCCCCCGCCCGGATCCCGCTTCGGCGGCCAGAGCCTTGTCGATGCGCAGTGCGACCCCCATCGGCATGGCCGGAGTCGGAGTCGCCGCGAGCACCTCGCGAACCGCTGCCAGATCGGCCAGTAGCTCCCCACAGGGGTCGCATACCGCGAGATGCTCGCGGACCTGGCGGGCCGTGCCAGCGTCTAGGAGACCCTCGGCCAACTCGGCCAGGATTTCCAGATCGTAGTGCGTATCACCCGTCACGAAGTTCTGCTCCCTTCGCGGATGAGACGCGACTGAGGTCCGATCGGTTCCGCAGATGCGAAAGAATCGGGGCAAGTTTCGCGCGCCCCCGCGCGCACCGGCTCTTCACCGTCCCGCTGGGCACTTCGAGCACCTGAGCTGCGTCTTCGACCGAATAGCCCATCATGTCGACGAGCACAAGTGCGGCCCGCTGGTCTGTAGGAAGCATTTTCAGAGCGGCCGAAACCTCCATCGAAACCTCACGCTCACCCGTCTGATCGGGCATGGGCGTGTCACGCTCGGCGGCCTCGATGAGCTCGTCATCGGCGACCGGTCTGACAGATTTGCGGCGCATCCGGTCAAGGCAGGCGTTGACCACGATCCGGTGCAACCAAGTGGTGACCGCGGCCTCGCCGCGGAACGTGCCCGCCTTGCGATAGGCGGATACGAAAGCGTCCTGCACGGCGTCGGCCGCCTCGTCGGGATCGCCCAGCGTGCGCAGGGCAACGGCCCACATGCGGTCACGGTGTCTCTTGACGATCTCGCTGAAGGCGTGAGGATCCCCATTGATGTGCGCGGTCAGCAGCTCGGCGTCGGTGACGGCGGGCCGCTCCGCGGATGAAGGTGTATCAGATGGGGAGTTCACAAGAGGGATTCCTGGGTTATGCCGATCCGGGAGAATGCACCACTACTTCATAGATGGTGCCATGAAACTTGCCCGCATCTGCCGGAAGCCGGGTAAACCAGATCAAAACGTACCGACCGCTCGCGGCTTGATCAGGCTTCAAGGTGATCTTCCCGGACCCGTTTTTCTCCTTGGCGACGGTCTTCAGCGAGCCCAGCTCGGGCGCGTCGCCGACCTTCAGCTCGACGCTCGCACCGGACGCTTCGGCCAGCGTAGCCACCACGTCGCCGATCTGCACGGACTTGCCCATGTCGAGCAGCAGACCCACGCCGTCCTTGAGATTGCCCAGGTCGGCGCTGTTGTAGTTCTCAGTCTTCCAGAACGTGCTGGGCTTGCCGTCGATGGCGAGCGGCGCCATCTCGCCCTTCTCCTCCCGGTCGGCGAGCGGGTCGAAGCCGCTCGCCTTCTCCGGCTTGACGACGACCATCGGCTGCGCGGACGCGGAGGCCGAGGCGGTCGGGGAGGTCTCCGCCTGCGGGGCGTTCGGACTGCCCAGGCTGCGGCCGATCGTCCAGGCGCCGACGCCGACCGCGGCGATGACGAGCAGCACCACGACGGTCATCAGCACCCGGTTGAGCATGCTGCCGCCGCTCGGCGGGCGGGGCGGCCTGGGTCGGGGCTGCGGGGGCTGCTGCGGGCGCCGTTCGGTCTCGATGCCTTCGGAGTGCGAGGCCGACTGCACCGACGGCGTCGGGGGATAGGCGATCGGGATGGGCATGGGCCGGGCCACGTTGGCGAGCGCGTCGGCGATCTCGGACGGGCTGGTCAGCGCGGCGTGACCCTTGCGGGACTCGGGAAGGCAGGCCCTGATGGTGACCGCGTCGAGGTATCCGGGCACTCCGGCGGTGACCTGGCGGGGCGTGCAGAAGTGCCCGTCGATCATCGGCGCCGTGGGCAGGCCGGTCTCCTCCTCGTCGCCCGGCCAGTGGCCGGACAGCCCCGCGTAGAGCAGGCGGCCCAGCCCTTCGGCGTCGTCGAGGGCGGGCTGGTCGGTGGTGAGGCCGGACAGTGCCGCGTCGACCGCGACGCCGAGCACCTTGACCGTGTTGCCGGTCGTCCACACCAGGTGCTCGGGGCGCAGGCACAGGTGGTAGAGGTCGGCCTCGTGGGCGTGGGTCAGCGCCTCGGCGGCCTCGGCGACCAGGCCGGCGGCTCGCTCCGGCTCCAGCGGGCCGGCCGCGAGCAGGTCGGACAGGGTGTCGCCGGTCACCCACTCGCTGACCACGTACGAATGGTCGTCGTGCTCGGCCGCGTCGAACACCTGGGTCAGGCGCGGATCGGTGAGCCTGCTGGCGGCGCGGGCGGCAGTGACCACTTCGTGGACGCGGGGAAAGTCAGGGGAGAAGGTGTGGACCGCGACGGGTCGCGCGAGGATCTCGTCGATCGCCTTCCACAGGGTGGCTCCATCGGACTCGCTCACCCTGTCCTCAAGCCGGAAGCGTTCGGCGAGACGGGTGCCGGGTTCGACCGACGACGTGCTCACTGACTCACTCCGCTCGGCCGCTCGGGGGTGCACATGACTCGACTCACCTGCGTGGGGGTGTACCACGTAGGCACGCTATGCCGGGTGGTTCCGCCCACGCCCCTCCTGCTTCCATTCGCGCGTGTCGGCACCATGCTAGTGCCGAGCCGGTTCCACCCGCGTTCTTTACCGGCCTACCCGCCCGGCAACCATCCCAACGATCGAGTTGACTTCCGGGATGCGCATGCGATGGGCGACGCCCAGGTACAACAGCATGCCCAGCCCGCCGCCCACGGCCAGTGCGATCAGCGAGTTGAGGAAGGTAAGACCGCCGAACACGTCCTGAACCGCCCAGACGCAGACCAGCGCCAGCACCGCGGTGGGCAGCGCCGACAGGTACATCCTGGTCAGAGCCATTCCGATCTTCCAGCCACCCAGCCCCCTGACGCGACGAGCGGCGAGAATCCAGGCCCCGCCCGCCCCGATCGTATAGGCGACGGCATAGGCGAAGGCCAATCCCATCACCGCGTAGCGAGCCGGCAGCAGGACGTTGAACAGTACCATCAGCAGCGCGTTGACCGCGGTCGTCGCCGCGCCGACGTAAACGGGCGTCCGGGTGTCGCCGAAGCTGTAGAAGACCCGCAGCAGCAACTGGAAGATCGCGAACGGCACCAGCGCCAGGCCGTAGACCTGCAGCACGTTGCCGATGTAGACGGCCGAGTCCGCCGAGGTGACGCCATGGGCGTACAGCGGCACGGTGATCGCCGGGCCGAGCACCATCAGCAGCAGCGACACCGGAACCATCACCGAGCTGATGAGCCGCACGCTCGATCCGAACTCGGAGCGGACCTCGTCGAGCCGCCCCTCTTCCACCGCCCGGCTCATCTTGGGCAGCATGGCCGTGATCACCGAGACGCCGATGACGCCGTAGGGGAGCTGGAAGAGCTGGAAGGCCAGCGTGTACGGGCTGATGCCGTGACCCTGCACCGCGTCGCCCGCCGCGCTGGACAGGTTGGTGGTCAGCATGAAGCCGAGCTGAGTGACCACCACGTAGCCGATGGTCCAGATCCCCGCCCGGCCCATCTCGCCGAGCCGCGCGTTGCGCACGTCGAAGCGCGGCACGAAGGAGAACCCGATCCGCTTGAGCGCGACGATCAGCACGGCGGCCTGCGCCACGATGCCCGCCGTGGTGCCCACGCCGAGCAGCGCGATCTGGCCGTTCGTGACCAGCGCGATGTCGCCACCGGCCTTGCCGGCCACCACGAAGTAGAGCACCAGCACGCAGATGACCACGAGGTTGTTGACCACCGGCGCCCACATGGGGGCCGCGTAGCGGTCACGCGTGTTGAGAATGGCCCCGGCGACCGCGCCGACGCCGAAGAAGGCCAGCTGCGGCAGGATGAACCTGGCCAGCAGCACCGCGACCTCGAACTTGCGGCTGCCGGGCTCCCAGTCGGTGGTGTAGAGGTCGATGAGCAGCGGGGCCGCCAGCACGGCCAGCACGGCGACGACCAGCAGCGCGACCGTGGCCAGCGTCATGAGCCGCTGCTCATACGCCCGCCCGCCGTCGTAGTCGCGCTGCTGCGCCTTGACGATCATCGGCACCACGACGCTGCTGAGCACGCCGAGCAGCAGCAGGTCGAGAATGCTGTACGGGATGGCGTACGCCGCGTTGTAGGCGTCGCCCATGGCCAAGGTGCCGATCGCGGAGGCGAGCACCATCGTCCGCACGAATCCCGTGACCCTGGACACCATCGTGCCCGCCGCCATGATGGCGCTGGCCCGCAATATGCGGCTCATACGGTCTCACTCTCCCGGCTCTTGGCGGCCCGTGCCAGCCGTCGCTGCGATCTGCGTCGTAGCAGCCGTGTCACGACGGCGGCGAGCATAACCGCCAGCGCCGCCCCGACGATCACCAGGGCGATCCCCGTGTAGCCGGTGGTGCGGATCGTCAGCTTGACGGGCTTGCCGTACTTCAGGCCGTTCCTGGTCATGAGCTGGACGCTCACCGTGGCGTCACCGCTGGTCGTCGCGCTCATCGGCACCTGGACGCCGCCGTTGTTGTCATTGGGGATCGTCAGCAGCTTCTTCCACGGCGTGGAGTCGATCTGGAGAAGCGCGGGGTTGTTGCTCTTCACGTCGATGTAGAGGGCGATCGTCTCACCGCTCGTGTTCTTCACACTGATGGGCACCTGGCCGTTGCTCCCGGCCAGCTGGCGCAGCTGGTCGGGGTCGGCACCGGTGATCGAGATCTTGTTCATCTCGGTCTGGACGGCCTCGTTGACCAGCTTGGTGGCCGCGCGGCCCGCGCGCGTGTTGTTGCGCCAGGACGCGGAGGCCAGCCTGAGCACCGCGGCGTCGAAGTCGGAGTGCGGCTTGGGCACCTCGGCGATCAGAGAGGTGAGCTGCGCCTTCGCGGCGACGTCCTTGATCGGGCCGAGGTATTTGGCGCTGAGCTCTTCCTTGCGGTCCTGGTCGGTGTAGGTGAGCGCGGCCCTGGGCGTGGGCGTCTTGCTCGGCTTGATCGAGCTGAGCGGGGTCAGCGTCAGCCACGGCAGCCGGTTCGCGGTCTTGAGCAGGGTGTTGACCAGCGTCGGGTTCGGGTCCCAGCGCCGCGAGGGCGCGATGACCAGCGACCTGGGCTTCGTCTGCCCGGGTTCGGCGGCGATCATCGCGGTCTCGGCGATGAAGTGCTGTTTGTTCAGCAGGACCGAGCTCGGCGCGGTGGAATCAGGCTCGAACGTGCGGGTGAGCTCCGGGTCGGCGACCAGCGCGGTGACCGGCCCCTGGACGCTGTCGAGCGTGCCGGCGGCGTCGGGCGTGAACGTGACCGGCGGCTGCGGCGGCAGGTTCGTGGAGTTGAGCAGAACCCGGTCGACCTTGGCGACGGAGAGCAGGTCGAGCGCGTCGGGGTCGAGCACGCCCCCGGCCGGCCAGTTCGTGGTCAGCGGCACGTCGCGCTTGAGCAGCTCCGTGGCGACCTGGCGGCCCATCTCGATCGCCGTGCGGGTCTGGCCGTCCAGGCCCTGGTGGGCGAGCGCGGCGACGTCGGGATCGGCGTACGGCGTGGCCACGACCGGGGAGTCGGCCAGCGCGGTGCGCAGCGAGTCGAGCCACTTCGTGGCATTGGGGTCGGCGGCTTGGTTCTTGCCCTTGAGCCGGTGCGGCTTGGACAGGGCCTGCACGTCGTCGAGGAGCGCGGGTTCAAGGAACCACGTGACGCTCTTGGGCGCGGTCGAGGCGATGCCCGCCAGTTGGGCGAGCCGGCCCTTGCCGGTCAGCAGCGCGCCCAGCTTGTCGTCGACGAAGTTGTCGTCCTCGGCGCGATGCGCCTGGTCGATGATGGGCAGGGCGATGGCCAGCCGGTTGTGCGGCAGTTTCTGGGGCGTCGGCGGCGCGTACGTCAGATAGGTGCGCAGCGAGGTGAGCGGCACATTGAACCGGGCCACGTCGACGGCCACCGGATAGACGCCGAACGACGTAAGCCCGAGCTGCACGGGCGTCGCCAGGATCTCGAAGGCCTTGGAGGCCCCCGCGTCCAACGCCGGGATGTCCATGAAGGAGACGCGCTGAGAGACGATCGGCGGCAGGGTCGCGGTGTTCGGGTCGGACTGGTAGGCGGACATGGTGGCCCGGTCGGGGAACTTCTGCGCCGAATAACGCAGCTGGACCCGCAGATTGGTCATCGCTTCGCCCATGTCGTTGCGGACCGTGCCGGTGATCTTGATCTGCGTGGTCTGGCTCGTCGGCACGTCCGGTGTGATGGACGTGATCGAGATCGCCATCGACTGCCTGATCGCCTTCGCGGCGGTCGTGCCCGGCGTCTTCACGGCAGCCGTACTCGGCGTCGTCGCGACCGTAGGCGCGAGCAACGCGGCGGAGAGTACGGCGAGGAGCGTGGCCTTACGGATCACGCGTCCGCCCGAGCTGGAGTACGACGCACGCCCGCAATGGTACGGGCTCAGTGCCGTATCGCGACCGCCTGACGGGTTCCTCTAGGTCGTGGGACACGCAGGTTCACCGTCTTGCCACGCAGGAGTTTCAGCAGGTCAAGGGCGCGCATGGTGAGGGCCGTGTGGCGCTCGCCGGTGGCCGTGAAGATCGCATCGGCATCGGCGCGGAGCCGGTCGTCCACGACCATGGCCAGGTCATCGGGCAGCAGAAACGGGCTGACGAGCCCGGCCGCGTAGTCGGTGGCGGAGTTGACCAGGAAAGCGGGGGCGAGCCGGACTTTCCGCACCCCGAGCGCACCGCCCACGGCCCCGGCCTGCGGCGGATCGGAGACGGCGGAGACGACGGCGACGACGACCTCGCGGCCGATTCTCGTGGCGACCTCGAACACCGTGACCGCCACGCACCGCTCGGGCGCGGCGGAGACCGCATCGGGCAGCTCTTCCACGCAAGTCATGGGGCGCGGAAGGCGTACGATCTCATGATGGACCTGGTGTGCGAGGAGCCAGCGGTGGATCGCGAGGGCGTCCTTCATAGAAGACCTCCTTGCCTGGTTCCATGGCCCCGACGGTCCCCTGACCGACGGTAACCCCGACTGGATGTGGCTCGGGGGATATGTTCCGGAATCAAAGGACCTACCCAGCTTGTCCGACTCAAATCTGACCGAAAGCCAGCAGCGGGCCATGACCGACCTGTTCCGCAAGATCGCTCCGGTGGCCGACGAGCTCGGCCGGTTGTTCGCCGCGAAGGGGCACGAGCTGGCCCTCGTCGGCGGCCCGGTGCGCGACCTCCTGCTCGGCCGCGTGGGCAACGATCTCGACCTGACCACCGATGCCCGGCCCGAACGGGTCCTCGAGCTGGTCAGAAACTGGGCCGACTCGGTCTGGACGATCGGCATCGACTTCGGCACGGTCGGCGTGCGCAAGGGCGGCCTGCTGCTGGAGATCACCACCTACCGCAGCGAGTCGTACGACCCCAAGTCCCGCAAGCCCGACGTCATGTACGGCGAGACGCTGGAGGCCGACCTGGAGCGGCGCGACTTCGCGGTCAACGCGATGGCCGTGCGGCTGCCGGGGCACCAGTTCGTCGACCCCTACGGCGGCCTGACCGACCTGGCGGCCAAGCTGCTGCGCACGCCGGGCACCCCGGAGCAGTCCTTCGACGACGACCCGCTGCGCATGCTGCGCGCCGCCAGGTTCGCCTCGCAGCTCGGCTTCACGGTCGACGCCAAGGCGATCCAGGCGATGACCGATATGGCGGAGCGCATCGAGATCGTCTCGGCCGAACGCATCCGCGACGAGCTCGACAAGCTGATCTGCGGCACCTACCCGCGCGAGGGCCTGCGCCTGCTGGTCGAGACCGGGCTGGCCGCGCACGTGCTGCCCGAACTGCCCAAGCTGCGCCTGGAGATCGACGAGCACCACCGGCACAAGGACGTCTACGAGCACACGCTGACCGTCCTCGACCAGGCCATCGCCCAGGAGGACGACGGCAAGCCCGACCGGATCCTGCGCTGGGCCGCGCTCCTACACGACATCGGCAAGCCCAAGACGCGGCGGCACGAGGCGGGCGGGCGGGTCTCCTTCCATCACCACGAGGTGGTGGGGGCGCAGATGTCCAAGAAGCGCATGGCCGAGCTCAAGTTCCCCAAGGACGTGACGGCCGACGTGTCGCAGCTGGTGGAGCTGCACCTGCGTTTCCACGGCTACGGCACGGGCGAGTGGACCGACAGCGCGGTGCGCCGCTACGTGCGCGACGCCGGTCACCTGCTCGACCGGCTGCACAAGCTGACCAGGGCCGACTGCACGACCCGCAACAAGCGCAAGGCGACCGCCCTGTCTCGCACGTACGACCAGTTGGAGGAGCGCATCGCCCGGCTGGCCGACGAGGAGGAGCTGGCCAAGATCCGCCCGGAGCTCGACGGCAACGAGATCCAGCGCATCCTCGGCGTCGGTCCCGGGCCGATCGTCGGGCAGGCGTACAAGTTCCTGCTGGAGCTCCGGCTGGACAAGGGCATGGTCGGCAAGGAGACCGCCACCGAGGCGCTGCTGGAGTGGGCGCGGGAGACCGGCGCGGCGCCCGCTTGATCAGGCCGCGAGCCCGCGCTGCGGCCGCCTGATCAGTGGGAGGTCGCGGCGCGCGGCGTCGGGGTGATCATCCGGTAGATCAGGGCGCCCGCCAGGTAGCCGGCCGCGATGATCACCACGGCCGCGTACGACTTGCCGTTGCTGGGCAGAATCCCCGCCGACAGGGCCGCGGCCAGCACGTACATGCCGTTGAAGAGCATGTCGTAGATCGAGAAGGCGCGTCCCAGATAGGCGTCCTCCACGTCACGCTGGACCGTGACGTCGGCGCAGATCTTGACGCTCTGCCCGGCGATGCCGAGCACGAACCCGGCGACCGGCAGGCTCCACGCCTGGAACGGCGCGACCAGCACCGCCGTGAGCACGCCGGCCGCGGCCAGCGCGATCGACACCCACCGCTGGATCGTGAACCGCTCGGTGGCATACGGCGTGATGATCACCGCGAGGAAGTAGCCGACACCCGAGGTGGCCACGACCAGGCTGATCCCCCGCAGCGCCACCTCGGAGTCGCCGCCGGAGAAGTAGTAGCGGTAGAGGATGATGCCGAGCGCGGTCGCCATGCCGTACATGAACCGGTGTGTCGCCATCGCGCCCATCGTGGCGGCGGCCGTGCGGTGGCTCACCAGGTGCTTGGCGCCGTCGACGAGGCCCACGAGCACGTTGCGTACGGCCTGGCGGGCCTGCGGACGCTCGGGGTCGAAGGAGGGGCCGAGCAGCGAGCGCTCCATGGTGCGGGCGATCAGCGCGCTGAGCCCGAAGACCGTGCCCGAGACGACCAGGAGCAGCGCCACGCCCAGGTCGCCGCTGCCGAAGACCTCGCGCAGCAGGAACCCCACCCCGGCGCCGACGAACGTCATGACCGTGCCCGAGGTGGGCGTGACCGCGTTGGCGGCCATCAGCCGGTCCTCCGGCACCACGTGCGGCAGCGACGCGCCGAGGGCGGCCAGGAAGAACCGGTTGACCGCGAGCACACCGAGCGCGGCCCCGTAGAAGACCGGGTCGGGCACGCCGACGGCGACCAGCGCCGCCGCCACGAGCAGCAGCGCGCCGCGCACGAGCGGCGCGACGACGAGGATCTGCCGCCGCGACCACCGATCGATGAAGACGCCGACGAACGGCCCCAGGATGCTGTACGGCAGCAGCAGCACGGCCAGCCCGGCGGCGACCTGCAGAGCCGTGGTCTGCGATTCCGGGCTGAAGAAGGCGAATCCGGCCACGCCGAACTGGAAGATCCCGTCGGAGAACTGGGACACCAGCCGCGTACCGAACAGCCGGCGGAAGTCCCGGCCCTTGAGGACCACACGAAGATCGGCGACGAAAGACACGCAGTCAGCCTACTTCCGCCCGATTCACAGGTTGGTACAGCAGGTATTCATCCGTATCCAGTGGCCATCATGATCACGTACGCTTCGTAGCGTGACGATGGAAGAACAGGTGGTGTTGGTCGACAGCGAGGGCAACGCGATCGGCACCGCACCCAAGACCTCGGTGCACGGCCAGGAAACCCCGCTCCACCTGGCGTTCTCCAGCTACGTGTTCGACCAGGACAGCCGCGTGCTGCTCACCAGGCGCGCCACGCACAAGCTCACCTGGCCGGGCGTGTGGACCAACAGTTGCTGCGGCCACCCGCTGCCCGGCGAGCCCCTGGACCACGCGGTCATCCGCCGGCTCGCCTACGAGCTCGGCCTGACGGTCGACCGGGCGGACCTCATGCTGCCGACGTTCACCTACCGCGCGGTCATGCCCAACGGCATCGTCGAACACGAACTCTGCCCCGTCTACCGCGTGATGGTGGACACCTCGGCCACCCCGAACCCGGAGGAGGTGGACGAAGTCCGATGGATGCCATGGAAGGAGTTCGCGGACGGCGTCCTGAGCACCCTGCTGGCGATCAGCCCGTGGTGCCGCGAACAGGTCCCCATGCTGAACGAGCTGGGCACCAATCCTCTGGACTGGCGCCCCGCCCCACTGAAGGACCTGCCGCCGGCCGCCCGAAGCGCCGCTCAACCGGCCAACGGACAGTGAGGCGCCGCACGGCGCCTCACCAGAGACCTATCTGTCCACCTCGCCGCGGATGAACTTCTCGACGTAGTCGCGTGCCTCGTCGTCCGAGTACTGGATCGGCGGCGACTTCATGAAGTAGGAGGACGCGCTCAGGATCGGTCCCCCGATCCCGCGGTCGAGCGCGATCTTGGCAGCCCGCACCGCGTCGATGATGATGCCCGCCGAGTTGGGCGAGTCCCACACCTCGAGCTTGTACTCCAGGCTGAGCGGCGTGTCGCCGAACGACCGTCCTTCCAGCCGCACGTAGGCGAACTTC
Source organism: Nonomuraea sp. NEAU-A123 (assembly GCF_018603905.1). GTDB lineage: Bacteria > Actinomycetota > Actinomycetes > Streptosporangiales > Streptosporangiaceae > Nonomuraea. The sequence continues at coordinate 535,695 of NZ_JAHFZZ010000003.1, read as the reverse complement.
CGGTCGTCGAGCCACGGCACGTGGTCCGACGGGCCGATGTGCACGTCGGCTCTGGCCATCTCGTGCGGGATCTGCGACGTGACCGCCTGCGTCTTGGAGATCTTCTTCGACTGGAGGCGCTTGCGCTCCAGCATGTTCATGAAGTCCATGTTGCCGCCGAAGTTGAGCTGGTACGTGCGCAGCAGCTCGACCCCGCGGTCCTCGAACAGCTTGGCCAGCACGCGGTGCGTGATGGTGGCGCCGACCTGCGACTTGATGTCGTCGCCGACGATCGGCACACCGGCCTCGGTGAACTTCTCCGCCCATTCCGGGTCGGAGGCGATGAACACCGGCAGCGCGTTGACGAACGCCACCTTGGCGTCGAGCGCGCACTGGGCGTAGAACCGGTCGGCCGCCTCGGAGCCCACCGGCAGGTAGGACACCAGGACGTCCACCTGGGCCTCGCGGAGCACCTGTACGACGTCGACCGGCGACTCGTCGGACTCCTCGATGATCTCGCGGTAGTAGTCGCCAAGGCCGTCGAAGGTATGGCCACGCTGGACGATGATCCCGGTCGGCGGCACGTCCATGATTTTGATCGTGTTGTTCTCGCTGGCACCGATCGCCTCGGACAGGTCGCGACCGACCTTCTTGGCGTCGACGTCGAACGCGGCGACGAACTCGACGTCGCCCACGTGATAGTCGCCGAACTTCACGTGCATCAGGCCCGGCACCCGTATGTCCGGGTCAGCGTCCTTGTAATAGTGAACGCCCTGAACCAGCGACGACGCGCAGTTGCCAACACCGACAATGGCTACGCGAACCGAACCCATCGCACTCGCTCCCTTACTCATCAGTTGATCTCTCAGGGTTCTCCTCAGAGGAGCCCCGTCTTTCCGTCGCGATCAGCTCGTTCAGCCAGCGCACCTCGCGTTCGACCGATTCGAGACCGTGACGTTGCAGTTCGAGCGTGTAGCTGTCGAGGCGCTCCCTGGTGCGGGCCAGGGCGGTCCGCACACTGTCGAGCCGTTCCTCCAGGCGGCTGCGGCGGCCTTCGAGGATCCGCAGCCGCACCTCCGCCTCCGTGTGCCTGAAGAACGCGAAGTGGACGCCGAAGCTCTCGTCCTCCCACGCGGACGGCCCCGCCTGCGTCAGCAGGCCCTGGAGCCGTTCCTTGCCCTCCGCGGTCAGTTTGTAGACGATCTTCGAGCGGCCGCCGACGATCGTGGTGGGCGCCGGCTGCTCCTCCACGATGAAGCCCTGCTCCAACAGTGATCGCAGGCAGGGGTAGAGCGACCCGTAGGAGAACGCGCGGAACATACCCAGCAAGGCGTTGAGCCGTTTGCGCAGCTCATAGCCGTGGAGCGGCGTCTCGTGCAGCGACCCGAGCACGGCCAGCTCCAGCACTCTGCCCTGTCCGCTGGCCACTGGAACCGCCCCCTCTCGCGTCGATGTATCGAGCCGATACATCCCGATGATACGTCGAGCCGCTATATCGCCGCAATTAACGACTTTGCCAAGCCGTTGGGATGATTCAGCAAAACGCCGTAGTCTGGCGCTCATGTGGTCACAGCGAAGGGTGGTGGATTACGGCCTTGTGAAGCGAGCCGTGGTCGAACCCCTGCGCTCCGGGCGTACTTCTCCCGGAGCGGTCTGTGACGCACAGCCATACCTCCTTCGCGCGGCACGCCACTTCGGCGAGCCGACCGAACACCTCTGCCCGGGGTGCGAGAGGGAGAACGTCACCAACGTGACTTATGTCTACGGGGATTCGCTCAAGAGTCAGTCCGGTGCGGCAAAGATCGCGTCGCAACCCGCCGAGATGGCTCATGATTACGACGAGTTTCGGGTGTACGTCGTCGAGGTCTGCCAAGGTTGTTCCTGGAACCACCTGACGGCGTCGTTCGTCCTCGGCAACGGACCGCCGGATCTCGTCGGGCGACCGTAGAAGACCGAGGACGGCGAGGCGCCCCACGCCCATCCGCCGTGCTATCCGACGACGTTGTGAGGACGTGTGAGTAACAGCAGCAATGAGGGGACGGGCCGGCAGGGAAGGCGCCGTCGCTCCAACTCATCCCGTTCTATGCCCCAAGAGATCTCGCCGCAAACCGGCGAGGCGGGCTGGGGCGGACCGCCGCAGCGTCGTCCGGAAGCCGCCTACGAGCAGACCGGCGCGATGGCCGCCCAGCCATATCCCGGCCCCCAGCAACCAGGCCCCCAGCAACCGGCCCCGCGCGCCCCCGAACCGGGACGGCGCCAGGCGGTTCCCCGCGAGCCCGGGCGGCGTCAGAGCGGGCGTGAAGGCGCGCCCCGTACGGGCGGCGACAGTGACACCCGCGCCCGCAGCAACCAGGAGACCATGGTCAGCGACGCGCCCAGGCGGGCGCGCGGGCGAGGCTCCGGCGGTCCTCAGGGACCTGGCGGCCCCGGCGGTCCCGAGGGGCCGGAGAAGCCCAGGGACGAGCGGCCGAAGTGGCGCCGCTTCATCCCCAGCTGGAAGATCGTCATGGCCTCGATGACCGTCCTCGCGGCCGGCATCTTCGGCATGATCGCGGTGGCCTACGTCAACACCCCGGTGCCCGACGAGAACGACACGCAGGCCGGGGCGACCTCACAGGGCAGCACCGTCTACTACGCGGACGGCAAGACGGTCATCGCCAAGCTCGGCACCCCCCGGAAGATCATCAAGATCGGCCAGATGGACAAGAAGCTCCAGGACGCCACGGTGGCCATCGAGAACGATACGTTCTACGAGGACTCCGGCATCTCCATCTCCGGCATGGCCCGCTCGCTGTGGATGACCGCGACGGGCCAGCAGTTGCAGGGCGCCTCGACGATCACCCAGCAGATGGCCCGCGGCTACTACGGCGGCCTCAGCTCGGAAGTCTCGATCAAGCGCAAGGTCAGCGAGATCTTCATCGCGGTCAAGCTCAACCAGACGAAGTCCAAAGAGGTGATCCTGCAGACCTACCTCAACACCGTCAACTTCGGCCGGGCCTACGGCGTCGAGGCGGCAGCCGAGGCGTACTTCGGCAAGGGCAAGCATGCCTCGAACCTCACCCTGTCGCAGGCGGCCTACCTGGCCGCGCACATCCAGACGCCGAGCTGGGACTCCGAGGCGCCCGAGCTCAAATACCGCTGGAAGACCGTCCTGGAGTACATGGCCAAGCAGTGGCCGGACAAGTACGCCGAGGACGCGAAGACGGCGACGTGGCCCAAGATCAGAAAGGCCAACTCCGACAACTCCATGGGTGGCCTCAACGGCTACATGATCGACGCGGTCAAGCGGGAGCTCAAGGGACGCGGCATCACCGAGGACGTCATCGAGAGCAGCGGCTACCAGATCGTCACCACCTTCGACAGGAAGCTCATGCAGGCCGCCAAGACCGCGGTGCTGGGCGCGACGTCGGGTATGTCGAAGGAGTTCCACACCGGTCTCGCCGCCGTCGATCCCAACAACGGCCGCGTGGTGGCCTTCTACGGGGGCACCAACTACCTCAAGGACCCGTGGAACGAGCCCTTCGACTCGGCGAAGCAGGCCGCCTCCGCGTTCAAGCCCTACGTCCTGGCCGCCTGGCTGAAGGCCGGATACTCGATCAAGAGTTATGTGCCGGGCAGCGTGACGGTGCCGGAGAAACTCCCGGGGCAGCAGTTGGGCGGATTCAAGAACAGCCACAACGTGGGCGCCTCGATCGACGTGGTCAAGGCGACCGCGCAGTCCGTCAACACCGCCTACGTGTCGATGGCGTTCGCGCTGCCCGGCAAGATCGAGGACGTCAAGGACCTCGTCGAGGCGGCCGGGTTCAGCCCGACGCGTATGGACACCGACCTCAAGGAGCACTCCTACCAGTTCGCCATCGGCAGCGCACCGGTCACTCCCGTGGAGCAGGCGGCCGGATACTCGATCTTCGCCAACGGCGGTCTGTACACCAAGTATCACGTGGTGAAGGAGATCAAGCTCAACAACAAGACCGCCTATCCCGAGCTGAAGTCCCCCAAGAGGGTGATCAGCGCCGAGGCCGCCGCCGACGCGACGGTCGCCATGCAGGAGGTGCTGCGGTCCGGCACCGCGGCGGGCAAGGGCCTGGGCAACCGCCCGGCGGCGGGCAAGACCGGCACGAACAACGAGGAGAAGGAAGCCTGGTTCGTCGGTTACACCCCGCAGCTTTCCACGGCGGTCGGGATGTACCGCGAGATATGCCTGACGAAGACCGGCAAGCGCGTCCAACCCATCAACTCGAACTGCCCCATCACCCCGGGGGGCAAGCCGCATAAGAAGTACAACATCAACAAGCCCTACACCACCCCGAAGGAGACCACGCTGGGCTTCGAGGGTGCGGACACGCCCACCACGATCTGGCGCGCGTTCATGACCGCCGCACTCCAGAACAAGCCGGTTGAGCAGTTCCCCGACAGGTCCGACATCGGGCAGCCGGAGAACATCGTGCCGAGTCCCACGCCCACGCCCACTCCCACCGAGGACCCGTCGCTCGATGACGAGGACCCCAACGCCAACTGCGGCGTCGTCCCGCCGTGCACCGACGACCAGATCATCACGGTCGACCCCAACGAGAACGGCACGCCGCAGCAGGACGACGGCGGCGGTTTCGACGGGCGGGGCAGCCAGGGGGCGAACCCGGCCATGGTTCCCCAGCCGACGACGACCAGACGCGAGGACTGGTGAAGTCGAGCACCGAGGTCCGCCCGCCCCTTGGGGCGCGGGCCGTGCCGTACCTTCCCCTGGGGCTGTTCGCGGCCCTGGGGGCCACGCTCGCCTACATCGTGCGGCTGCCGTGCCGCACGGGCGGGTGGAACGACCAGGTCTCCACGTACACCAACTTCTGCTACACCGATATCTACCCGCTCTACTTCGACCGGCAGCTGGCCACCCAGAACCCCTACTTCGCCGACGTGCCGTTCGACAAGCACGTCGAGTACCCGGTGGTCCTCGGCGAGGTCATGCAGGTGATCAGCTGGATCGCCCGCTGGCTGGAGCGCGACGTGGTCGCCCAGGCGGTCAAGTTCTACGACATCACGGTGGTCCTGCTCGGCGTCTGCCTGGTGGCCGGCGTGCTGTTGATGGCGGCGGTGGCCGGACCGACGAGGCGGTGGGACGCGCTCTGGTACGCGCTCGCCCCGTCGGTCATCCTGGCCGCCTACATCAACTGGGACCTGGTCGCCGGCGCGCTGTCGATGGGCATGCTGCTGGCCTGGGCCCGGCGGCGGCAGGTGCTGGCGGGCGTGCTGCTCGGTCTGGCGATCGCGACGAAGTTCTACCCGCTGATGTTCGTCGGCGCGCTCCTGCTGCTCACCATGCGCACCGCGCGCTGGCGGCCGTTCCTCGTCACGATGGCCGCGACCGCCGGGGCGTGGCTGGCGGTCAACCTGCCGTTCATGGTGCTGGCCTGGGACGGCTGGCGCCGGTTCTACGTCTTCTCCGAGGAACGCGGCGTCGACTGGGGCTCGCCCTGGCTGTTCTTCCAGAACAAGGGCTGGCCGATTCTGGGCGACACCGATGTCAGCAGGCTGGGCATGGTCTCGCTGGGCCTGCTGTGCCTGGGCATCGCGGTCCTCACCCTGGCCGCGCCGCACCGGCCGCGGCTGGCGCAGATCTGCTTCCTCGCGCTGGCCGCGTTCATGATGACGAACAAGGTCTGGTCGCCGCAGTTCGTCCTGTGGCTGGTGCCCTTCGCGGTGCTGGCCAGGCCCAACTGGAAGCCGATCGGGCTCTGGCAGGTCGCCGAGATCTGGTATTTCTGCGCGATCTGGCTCTACTTGCTCTCCCAGTCTCCGGTCAGCCGTGCCGACCTGGGCATCGGCGACAACACCTACTTCACCGCCGTCTGGGGACGGATCATCACCATCGCCATCATGATGGCGTTCGTGGTGCGTGACATCCTGCGTCCGGACAAGGACGTCGTACGGCAGGCAGGCATAGACGACCAGGCCGGCGGGGTCTTCAACGACGCGCCGGACCGGTTCACCCTGCGCTCCGCCTAGCCATGATCACCCGCTCTGTCGATCGCGACGCGGCGTTGCTCTGGCTCTCCTCGCGGGCCGGACTGCTGGTGGCGACGTTATTCGGCGTCACGCTGCACGACTACGTGGGCACGTGGAAGAAGTGGGACGCCGGGCTGTTCATCACGATCGCCGAGCACGGCTACGACGGTGATCCCGGCAGGCCGCCCGACGCCGGGCTGCCCGCCTTCTTCCCCGGTATGCCGCTGGCGATGCGGGTGGTCCACCTGGTGGTGCCGGACTGGACGGCCTGCGGGTTGATCGTCTCGCTGGCCGCCGGGTTGGTGGCCATGATGGCGCTGGCCAGGCTGACCGAGCTGGAGGGCGGCTCGGGGTGGGCCGCGGTGGTCGGGCTGCTGCTGTTCCCGATGGCCGTCTTCCTGGCCGCCGGCTACAGCGAGGCGCTGTTCCTGGCGTTCGCGATCCCCGCCTGGCTGGCCGCCCGGCAGCGCCGCTGGCCGCCGGCCGTCGCCCTGGCGGCGGGCGCCTCCTGCGTACGCATCACCGGGTTGTTCCTGGCGGTCGCGTTGATCGTGGAGTTCGTCACCGGCAGGCAGCCCGTGCGGCAGGCGCCGTGGCTGGTGGTCCCCTTCCTGCCCCTGGTGGCGTACTCGTTCTTCCACTACAGCCGCTCGGGCGACTGGCTCGCCTGGAAACACGCCCAGGAGGCCGGCTGGGGACGGCAGATGGTGTGGCCGTGGCAGGCATGGATCACCACGTGGCGCTCGGCCATGGGCACGGGCGACTTCGCCGTCGCCTTCCGCATGGAGCTGGCCGGCGCGGTGGTGGCCGTGGCCGTGCTGGTCTGGCTGCTGGTGACGCGTAGATGGAGCGAGCTGGTCTACACGGGGTTACAGGCGGGCGCGCTCATGACCTCGGCGTACTACCTGTCGATCCCGCGCTCGCTGCTGCTGTGGTTTCCGCTGTGGGTGGCCTTCGGCCGGCTGGCAGCCAGACATCCGTGGGTGATCGTGGTGTACGCCCTGGTGTCGGGGCCGCTCATGCTGCTCGACGCGGTCCGCTTCCTGAGCGGCGCCTGGGCAGGATGACCTTCATACCCACTCCCGGGACTTGGTAATCCAGGGAAGTTATCCACAGGCTGTGTGTATTCGCTAGAGATTCTTCCTCAGGAACGCGATGTCGTCGGCCTGCCCCTCGCCGGGCGTCTCCACGACGATGGGCGCCTCGGCCGCGCGGCAGACCGCCAGGATGAGCTCGGGGTCGATCTTCCCGTTGCCCAGGTTGGCGTGCCGGTCGGCGCCGGAGTCGAACTCGTCGCGCGAGTCGTTGCAGTGCACCAGGTCGATCCGGCCGGTGATCGCCTTGACCCGGTCGACCAGGTCGAGGAGCTCCTCGCCGCCCGCGTGCGCGTGGCAGGTGTCGAGGCAGAAACCCACGTCGAAGCCGTCGAGCGCGTCCCAGAGCCGGGCGATGCGGTCGAGCTTGCGGGCCATCGCGTTGTCGCCGCCCGCGGTGTTCTCGATCAGCACCGGGATCGGGCACTCCATGCGCTCGAACACCTTGCGCCAGTTGTCGAACCCGATCTGCGGGTCGTCGTTCTTGTTCAGGTGGCCGCCGTGCACGATCAGGCCCTTGGCGCCGAGCCCGGCGGCCGCCTCCAGATGCTGGGCGAGCAGCTTGCGGCTCGGAATCCTGATGCGGTTGTTGGTGGTGGCCACGTTGATCAGGTAGGGGGCGTGGATGTAGATGTCGACGCCCTCGACCGGCTCGGCGGGCAGCACGGGCTTCTTGTAGCCCTGTGGATCGCCCAGGAAGAACTGCACCACCTCGGCGCCGACCGCGGCGGCGTGGGCGGCGGGGTCGTCCTGACCTACGTGAGCTCCGATGCGCACCATGTCACGAGCTTATCCGTTTGGAGAAAGAGGCTCAGGGAAGTCGCCGGACGCCCCCTACGCGAGGAGAACAACATGACGCGCTGGCGTTGGCGCTCACTGATCCTCTTCATTTACGTACTTGTAGGCATCTACGTGGCCTGGGTCTACCACTACATCACCCCGGGGATCCTCAGGGACATCGCCGAGGCGCTGCTCGCGGTCTTCCTCTGGTTCCTGGTGCTGCTCGGCGTGGATCTACATATCGGCAAGTGATCCGAGGCGCACGGTCCCGGCCCGGCCGGGACCGTTTCTCATGGCAGGAGGCCGGTTACGGCAGGAACCCGCCGTGGGCGATGCCGAGCGCGACCCCGACGAACGACGCCACCAGCCCGATGATGTTGAGCGAGCGCTGCGGTGTGGTGACGGAGACGTACTGGGAGTAGAGCCCCATCCCAAACCCGAGCGTGCCGAACCACGACGAGATCGGGTGGGCGGTGACGAAGAACGTCGAGACGAAGGCCACCAAACCGCAGAGGAAGGTGGCGATGGCCAGGATGTTCTCGATCGGATGCGGCGCCCCGTCAGTGTTGAGTGTGAGTCTGAACCGCTGGCTCTCCGGAGGTTGAAGGATGTGCGGCACTGGTGTCACCCCCATGGTTTCCTACAGGTCCTTCCCATCCACGCGCGGCTGGTAACCTGGTCAAGCTGCGTTGTGATGGGTGATCCATCAGCCCGAGCCGCCGAAAGGGGCGTCCGGGTTCTGACGTCAGCGTCCTCCTGTCACGGCAGAGTGTCGTGACCGCAAAAGTCCAGAGGAGGTTGGAGTCCCGCATGCGTCGTTACGAAGTAATGGTCATTTTGGACCCTTCGCTCGATGAGCGCACTGTGGCGCCGTCCCTCGACCAGTTCCTCACCGTGGTCCGCAATGACGGCGGCACCGTGGAGAAGGTCGACGTCTGGGGCCGTCGCCGTCTTGCCTACGACATCGACAAGAAGTCCGAAGGCATCTACGCCGTCATCGACCTGTCCGCGGAGCCCGCGACGGTCAAGGAGCTCGACCGGCAGATGAACCTCAACGAGGGCATCCTGCGTACCAAGGTTCTCCGCCCCGACGTGCACTAAGCAGCCGTTGCCCGGCTTTTTGTCGGGCGGCAGCCGTACTCTGAGCCGTAACCCAAAGCGAAGGCGTGCAGGAAGGCGAGCGCTAGCCATGGCAGCAGGCGACACCGTAATCACCATCGTCGGCAATCTTGTCGATGACCCGGAGCTGCGCTTCACCCCCACGGGTCAAGCCGTGGCTCGATTCCGCATCGCGTCCACTCCGCGGTTCATGGACCGCCAGACCAACGAGTGGAAGGACGGCGAAAGCCTCTTTCTGACCTGCAACGTGTGGCGACAGGCGGCGGAGAACGCCGCCGAGAGCCTGCAGCGCGGCATGCGGGTCATCGTGCAGGGGCGGCTCAAGCAGCGGTCTTACGAGACTAAGGAAGGCGAGAAGCGCACGGTCTACGAGGTCGAGGTCGACGAGGTCGGCCCGTCTCTGCGCAACGCCACCGCCAAGGTCAACCGCACCACCCGTCAGGGTGGCGGCGGCGGGGGTGGCGGCTTCGGCGGCGGCCCCGCTGACGACCCGTGGGCCTCCGCGTCGCCCGCTCCGCCCCAGGGCGGTGGCGGCTTCGGCGGCGGTGGCGGCGGCGGCTACCAGGGCGGCGGCCAGCAAGGCGGCGGCTCCGGCGGCTCCGGCGGCTTCGGCGGCGGCAGCAGCAACGACTTCAGCGACGAACCGCCTTTCTAACACCGAAGAAGACCGCAAGGTCCGTAAGTTCACCAGCTCGAGTCCATTCCCGCTTGACGGCGGGGCTCTGAAAGGAGCACCACGATGGCAAAGCCGGCACTGCGCAAGCCCAAGAAGAAGGTTTGCCTGTTCTGCCACGACAAGATCTCCTACGTCGACTACAAGGACACGGCGCTGCTGCGGAAGTTCATCTCCGACCGCGGCAAGATCCGTGCGCGCCGGGTGACGGGCAACTGCACCCAGCACCAGCGTGACGTGGCGACCGCGATCAAGAACGCCCGTGAGGTGGCACTGCTGCCCTACACGAGCACCGCGCGCTAGGGAGGACTGTCGATATGAAGCTCATCCTCACCAACGAGGTCTCCGGCCTCGGCACCCCTGGCGACGTCGTCGAGGTGAAGGACGGCTACGGCCGTAACTTCCTCATCCCGCGCGGCTACGCGATGCGCTGGACGCGTGGCGCCGAGAAGCAGATCGAGTCCATCAAGAAGGCTCGTGACGCTCGCGAAATCCGCGACCAGGGCACGGCCAAGGAGGTCGCCGGCCAGCTCGGCGCCCTTCGCGTCCGCCTGGTCACCCGCGCGGGCGACTCCGGTCGCCTGTTCGGGTCGATCACCACGGGTGACATCGCCGAGGCCGTCAAGGCCGCCGGCGGTCCCATCCTCGACCGCCGCCGCATCGAGATCATCAACCCGATCAAGAGCGTCGGCTCGCACAAGGTCAGCGTCAAGCTGCACCCCGAGGTCTCGGCGTCGGTCGACGTCGAGGTCGTCGCCGGCTGACGACTCTCAGCTCCGCCGCTGCCCCCTTTCGTCTTCGAGAGGGGGCAGCGCTGTCTCTACGGCCGTATGAGTGCAGGTGGGGCGTAGTTCCCTACCCGACATGTAGGATTTGCTCGTTCTTCCCGCGCTCCTTCTCTGGAGGCCCCCAGCCATGGCTCGACCCTCGATGCTGCTGGCCCTCGGCGTGCTCGCGGCGGCGGCCGTCGCCTGCGCTCCCGTCGACAATCCGCCGAGCACCGCCACGCTCAGCCCCACGACGTCCACCGCGTCCACCGCGTGCACCAAGGACCAGCTCAAGCTCATCAACGCCGACAAGCTGACGATCGGCACCGACAAGCCCGCCTTCGAGCCGTGGTTCAAGGACGACGACCCGAGCAACGGCCAGGGCTTCGAGAGCGCGGTGGCGTTCGCCGTCGCGGGTGAGCTCGGCTTCGACCGCAGCGAGGTGCAGTGGAGCACGGTCAAGTTCGACTCGGCCTTCGCACCGGGCGCCAAGCAGTTCGACTTCGACATCAACGAGGTCTCGATCACGCCCGACCGGGCCAAGGCGGTCGACTTCAGCCACGGCTACTACACGGCCAAGCAGGCCGTCGTGGCCATCGAGGGCGGCAAGTTCGCCGCCGCGAAGAGTCTGGCCGAGCTCAAGGACGCCAAGATCGGCGTGCAGGTCGGCACGACCTCTCTCAACGCGGTCAAAGAGGTCATCAAGCCGGCCAGCGACCCGAACGTCTACACCGATCAGATCGACGCCATCAACGCGCTGAAGAACAAGCAGGTCGACGCGATCGTCGTGGACCTGCCCACGGCCTTCTACGTGACGGCCGCCCAGGTCGAGAAGTCGAAGATCGTCGGCCAGTTCAGCTCCACCGGCGGCACGCCCGAGGAGTTCGGCCTGGTCATGGAGAAGGGCAGCGCGCTCAAGCCGTGCGTGGACAAGGCCGTCGACGCGCTGAAGGCGAAGGGTGAGCTGGCCAAGATCGAGCAGCAGTGGCTCAGCGCGGCCGCGGGCGCGCCCGAGCTGAAGTGAGCGAGACCTCCGAGGGCTGGGCCAAGAGCGAGCGGCAGCGGGAACGAGAGCGGGTCCGCAGGTCGCGGGCCCGGCGCTCGGTCTCCATCGCCGGCGCCTCGACGGTCGTCTTCATCGTCCTGGTCGTGGTGCTGGTCACCAACTCGCCCGGCTGGCCGCGGGTGCAGGAGTTGTTCTTCAATCCGGAGTGGTTCGTCAAGGCGCTGCCGGACGTCCTGTCCGGGTTCCTGCTCAACATCAAGATCTTCCTCATCGCCGAGCCGCTGATCCTGGTGGTGGGGGTGCTGGTGGCCCTGGCCAGGTCCATCACGGCGCCCGCCTTCTTCCCTGTGCGGGCGCTGGCCACGCTCTACACCGACATCTTCCGCGGTGTGCCGACGATCCTGGTCATCTACCTGGTCGGCTTCGGGCTGCCCGCTCTCAGGCTGCAGGGCATCCCGACGGATCTGGTCACGCTCGGCGTCATCGGCCTGACGCTCTCGTACGGCGCTTACGTGGCCGAGGTGTTCCGCGCGGGCATCGAGTCGGTCCATCCCAGCCAGGTGGCGGCGGCCCGCTCGCTCGGTCTGAGTCACGGCAAGACCATGCGGTTCGTCGTGCTCCCGCAGGCCACTCGCAGAGTCGTCCCGCCGCTGCTCAACGACTTCATCTCGCTGCAGAAGGACACGTCGCTGGTGGCCACCATCGGGCCGCTGGAAGCGCTCAGGCAGGCGCAGATCATCGCGGCCAGCGCGTTCAACTACACGCCCTACCTGGTGGCGTCGCTGCTGTTCATCCTGCTCACCATCCCGATGGCCCGGTTCACCGACCACCTGGCCGCGCGTACCCGAAGGAGGCGCGGATGAGCCTGCTGACCATCGACGGGGTGTGGAAGGAGTTCCGCGGCCACAGCGTGCTGCGCGGCATCGACCTGGAGGTGCGTCCGCACGAGGTGGTCAGCCTGATCGGCGCGTCAGGGTCGGGCAAGTCCACGCTGCTGCGCTGCGTCAACCTGCTGGAGACCGTCGACGACGGCGCCATCTACCTCGACGGGGAGGAGATCACCGACCCGCGGGTGGACGTCGACGACGTACGCAGGCGGCTGGGCATCGTGTTCCAGGCGTTCAACCTGTTCCCGCACATGACGGTGCTCGACAACATCACGCTCGCGCCCCGGCGGGTGCACGGCGTGGCGAAGGCCGCGGCGGAGGAGCAGGCCGGCGACCTGCTGGCCAGGTTCGGGCTGGCGGACAAGGCCCGCTCCTACCCCGACCAGCTCTCCGGCGGGCAGCAGCAGCGGGTGGCCATCGTCCGGGCGCTGGCCACCAAGCCCCGGCTGATGCTGCTCGACGAGGTCACCTCGGCGCTCGACCCGGTGCTGGTCGTGGAGGTGCTCCAGGTCATCAGGGAGCTCAAGGAGTCGGGCATGACGATGATCCTGGCGACCCACGAAATGGGCTTTTGTCGCGATATTTCCGACACGGTGTGCTTCTTGGAGGGCGGGGTCATGCTGGAGAAGGGACCGCCGGAGAAGATCTTCACCGCTCCGGAGCACGCTCGCACCAGGGAATTCCTGCGCGCGGTGCTCGACTCCGGGCGGCTCTGAGACCGCTGGCTAACGCCGATGCCGTCCCCGGGAGTTGTTCACCAGCGTCTCGGGCGCGGCCAGCAGGCTGTGGCGCCGGCCGTACAGGAGATAGACGAGCAGGCCGAAGGCCATCCACAGGGCGAACCACACCCAGGTGAGCACCTGCAGGTTCACCAGCAGCCAGAGCGTCGCGAGCAGGGAGAGCGCGGGCAGGAGCGGCGAGAGCGGGACGCGGAAGCCGCGGTCGAGGTGCGGCATCCTGCGCCGCATCACGATCACGCCCGCCGCGACGAACATGAACGCGAACAGCGTCCCGATCACCACGAGCTGCTGCAGCGTGAGCACGGGCACGAACTCGGCCAGCAGGATCGCCACCACCCCGATGAGCAGCGTCACCCGCGTGGGGGTGTGGTATCTGCGGCTGATCGTGGCCAGGCGACGCGGGATCAGACCGTCGCGGGCGATCGAGAACAGCACCCGCGTCTGCCCCACGATCAGCACCAGGATGACCGTCGTCAGTCCGAGCACCGCGCCGATGTCGATGACGTGCGCCATCCAGTCCACGCCCACCCCGCGGAACGCGCTGGACAGCGGTGCGTCGAGGGAGATGCGGGTGTAGGGGGTCATGCCGACCATGACCACGGCCACCGCGAGGTAGATGATCGTGGCGATCACCAGGCTGCGGATCATGCCCTTGGGTATGGCCCTGGACGCGTTCACGGTCTCCTCGGCGGCGGTGGCGACGACGTCGAAGCCGATGTACGCGAACGCGATGGCCGACGCCGCGGCGAACACACCGAACCAGCCGAACGCGTGACTCTGCCCCACGACCAGGTCGAGCACGGTCGCCGCCGGAGTCGTCAGCGGCTTCGGCTCGACGTAGAAGTCACCGAAGTTGGCCACTTTGACGTAGCGCGCCCCGACGACGATGACCGCCCCGATGGCCAGCAGCTTGGCCGCCACCATCACCCACAGCGCCCGCAGCCCGATCCGCGCGTTGACCGCCACGATGCCCGTGAGCGCCACCAGGATGAGCAGCACGAACACGTCCTCGACCACGTTCTGGTACGGCAGGCGCACCCCGAACCCGGTGATCGCCCGGACCGTGATGATGGCCCAGGCCCTGGCCACCACGGCGGCGGCCAGCTCCAGCTCCAGGATCAGCGCCCAGCCGATGATCCACGCCCATACCTCGCCGAAGATGACGTAGGTGAAGGTGTAGGCGCTGCCCGAGGTCGGCATCGTGGACGACAGCTCGGCGTAGCACAGGCAGGCCAGCAGGCAGGCGATCCCGGCGATCATGAATGACAGGATCACGCCGGGGCCCGCCATGGTGGCGGCCTGCTGGCCGGCGATGCTGAAGATGCCCGCGCCGATCATCACGCCGAGCCCGAGCACGACCAGGTCGGCCGGCCGGTAGAGCTCGGCGAGGCTGTGGCGCGCGCCCGTGCGTAGCCCGGTTGCCGCGTCGGGCGGCAGGCGTCGGAGAATCGTGGACAAAGCACACCCCGCTCGTGCGACTCGCCCACACTGCCTCACCACACCCGCAACAGCAAGCACGGGACGATTACGCCCCGGTCACCAGCCATGCCGTGCCGACCGCCCGCCGTACCAGCGTGATCGAACGTGCGATCATCCACGCCCCGAGCGCGCACCAAAGTGCAACGATGCCGAATCCCGAGGCGAGGAAGGCGCAGGGCAGGTACGCCAGCGTCGTCCACACGCCCGCCCACGCGAGGTAGCGCTGGTCGCCCGCGCCGATCAGCACTCCGTCGAGCACGAACACCACGCCGCAGATCGGCTGGAACAGCGCCACCGGCCAGAGCACGGCCAGCAACTGCTCCGTGACCTGTGGATCGGCGTCGAACAGGCCGGGCAGCAGCGGCCTGGCCGCGACGACGAGCACGCCGAGCGCGAGCCCCGACCAGAGGCCCCATTGCACCATGCGCCTGGTCGCGGCCCTGGTGGCGGCCACGTCGCCGGCGCCGAGCGTACGGCCCGTGATGGCCTGGCCGGCGATGGCGATGGCGTCCAGGGCGAAGGCCAGCAGTGTCCAGACCTGGGCGGCGATGGCGTACGCGGCCAGCGGGGCCTGACCCAGCCTGGTGGCCGCCACGGTCGCCACGATCAGCACGACGCGCAGGCAGGCGGTCCTGATGAGCAGCGCGAAGCCGGCCGTACCCGCCTGCCTGACGCCCGCCAGACCGGGCGTGAGCGGCGTGCCGAGCCGCAGCGCACCCCTGGCCACCACGGCGAGGTAGACGGCGGCACCCAGCGTCTGGGCCAGCACGGTGCCCCAGGCCGAGCCCGCGATGCCCCAGTGCAGCCCGAGCACGAACCACGCGTTGAGCCCCGCGTTGAGCGCGAACGAGCCCACCGCGACGGTCAGCGGCGTGACCGTGTCCTGCAGGCCGCGCAGCACGCCCGTCCCGGCCAGCACGACCAGCATGCCGGGCGCGCCGAGCAGGGAGATGCGCAGGTACGTCACGGCCTGTCCGGCCTGCTCCGGGCTCGCCCCGAACAGGCCGACGATCCACGGGCTGAGCGGCCAGCAGACCGCGATGAGCGCGGCGCCGATGGCCAGCGCGAGCCAGATGCCGTCCACGCCGCTGCGCATCGCCCGCTCGTGGTTGCCCGCGCCGGTCTGGCGGGCCACGGACGCCGTCGTGCCGTACGCGAGGAAGACGCAGAGGTTCACCACCGTGGCCAGGACCGTGCCCGCGACGCCCAGGGCGCCCAGAGCGGTGGTGCCCAGCCCGTGGCCGACGATGGCATAGTCGGCGAGCAGGAAGAGCGGCTCGGCGACCAGCGCGCCGAACGCGGGCACCGCCAGGCGCAGGATTTCCCGGTCCCGGGACGTAATGGGCATTTACCCATTATGGCCATTACACGGCGTGTCGAGCCAACTTTCTTTCCTCCACAGCCGGTGGACAATGTTTCACCAGGTCAACGTGGGTGATGTGGATTATGGACAGAGTTATCCACAGCTCTGTCCACAGTCCTTTCACACCCTGGGCGGGATAGTGCACAGCTTGACCACAGGGTTGTCCACAGGCCGCGTTGCCGTCTCACCGCGAACCCGCGAAACTGTCAGACCGGTCGACTACAAGTGGGGGTGGTGCGACCGCCTGCAAGGTTGAGGGGGCGCGGTGAGCATGGACGAAGATGGTGGCGGAAGCCCGGGTTTCGAGCGGACGCCGCCGAGCAACATCGAGGCGGAGCAGTCGGTGCTGGGCGGCATGCTGCTGTCCAAGGACGCGATCGCCGACGTCGTGGAGCTCATCCGGTCCGACGACTTCTACCGGCCCGCCCATCAGATGATCTATGACGTCATCACCGACCTCTACGGTCGCGGTGAGCCGGCCGACGCGGTCACGGTCTTCGACGACCTGCAGAAACGCGGCGAGATGGCCCGGGTGGGCGGTGCCGCCTACCTCCACACGCTGACGGCCGTCGTCCCCACCGCGGCCAACGCCGGCTACTACGCGAAGATCGTCCGTGAGCAGGCCATCCTCCGCCGCCTCATCGAGGCCGGCACGCGCATCGTCTCCTTCGGCTACGGCGGACAGAACGAAGAGGTCGACGACCTGGTCGACCGCGCGCAGGCGGAGATCTACAAGGTCACCGAGCGGCGCACGTCCGAGGACTACGCGCCGCTGGCCGACATCATGCCGGGCGCCCTCGACGAGCTGGAGGCCATCGGCAGCCGCGGCGGCCAGATGGTCGGCGTGCCCACCGGCTTCCAGGACCTCGACCAGCTCACCAACGGCCTGCACCCGGGCCAGATGATCGTCGTCGCGGCCCGCCCGGCCATCGGCAAGGCGCTGGCGCTCGACACGCCGCTGCCCACCCCGGCGGGCTGGACGACCATGGGCGAGATCGCGGTCGGCGAGCAGCTCATCGGGGCCGACGGCAGGCCCACCCGGGTGGTCGCCGCCACCGAGGTCATGCACGGCAGGCCGTGCTACGAGGTGGAGTTCAGCGACGGCACGGTGATCGTCGCGGACGCCGGCCACCAGTGGCTGACGACGCGCGGCGTGGCGACCACGGAGGAGATCTTCCGGGCCGGCAGAGGGGCGGACCACGCCGTCGCGGTGTCGGCGGCATTCGCGCTCGATGAGCGAGAGCTTCCGCTTCCGCCGTACACGCTCGGTGTCCGGCTCGGCGACGGACCCAGCTCGGGCGTCCTGGAAGAGAAGCACATCCCCGCTCCCTACCTCCGCGCCTCGGAACGTCAGCGACGTGACCTGCTGGCGGGCCTGCTCGACGCGGACGGGTTCGCCGGCGGAGACGGGCGGATCCAGTTCGCCGTGGCGGATCGGCGGCTCGCTCATGACGTTCACGAGCTGATCCTGAGCCTCGGCTACAACGCCGTCATGCGCACCAAGCCGGATTCCTGCCACGTGATCGACTTCACCACGGGGGCTCGCTCCATCGTGGACGTGCGCCCGGTCCCCTCTCAGCCGGTCCGCTGCGTCGAGGTGGACAACGCGGATCACCTCTACCTCGCGGGCAGCACGTGCGTCCCCACCCACAACAGCACCTTGGGTCTGGACTTCGCCCGTTCGGCGGCGATCAAGCATGGGATGACCACCGTCATCTTCTCGCTGGAAATGTCGCGCAACGAGATCACGATGCGTCTGCTGTCGGCCGAGGCGCGGGTGGCCCTGCACGCGATGCGCTCCGGCATGATGGGCGACGACGACTGGACCCGGCTGGCCCGGCGGATGAGCGAGGTGGCCGAGGCGCCGCTGTTCATCGACGACTCGCCCAACATGTCGATGATGGAGATCCGGGCCAAGTGCCGGCGCCTGAAACAACGCAACGACCTGCGCTTCGTGGTCATCGACTATCTCCAGCTGATGAGCTCGCCGAAGAAGACCGAGAGCCGCCAGAACGAGGTCTCGGAGATCTCCCGTGCGATCAAGCTGCTGGCCAAGGAGCTGGAGGTGCCGGTCATCGCGATCTCCCAGCTCAACCGAGGCCCCGAGCAGCGTACGGACAAGCGGCCCGCGGTCAGTGACCTGCGCGAATCAGGAAGTATTGAGCAAGATGCGGATATGGTCATTTTGCTCCATCGCGAGGATGCGTACGAGCGTGAGTCGCCCAGGGCGGGTGAGGCGGACCTTATAGTTGCCAAGCATCGAAATGGTCCAACTGCCACCGTCACTGTCGCCTTCCAGGGACATTATTCGCGCTTTGTTGACATGGCTACCCACTAGTATTCTCCGAATGTAGGGTCCACGCTCCGACGTCAAAATCCATGCTCGCATGTCAAATGGATGTCGAATTCGAATGGACTGCGGATGTGCAGGCCAGGAGTATCACCCGGTGGGGTGAGTTTTGAGGCGGTTCCTGTGACGTCTTCTGTCTTTTGCGCCATGGTGGGCATGAGGGTCGGGAAGCCGCTTCTGGGGGCGAGCTTGTATGCCGGATCAAGGTGTGATCGCCAGTGCCACGCTGCAGGTCAGGGCACGTGGCAAGAACGATGCCGCGTCGTACGGTTTCAGCGAGGTTCCCGTGGAGGTGCTGTTCGCTGCGGGACCGTGGCGGACGTTCCGCTGGCATCTGGGCCAGGCGCATTATTCGGGTTCTTACTGGTCGGCCACGGAAGCTGACCTGGTCATCTATGAGTCTCGGCTGGAACTCGCCCGGCTCTTGTACGCCGACTTCGATCCGACCGTGAAACGGATCATCGCGCAGCCGCTCCACCTGACAGCGCAGGTCGACGGGTTGACGCGGAGACACATTCCCGACTACCTCCTGCTCGCCGATACCGGTCCGGTCGTCGTCGACGTCAAGCCCGCGCACAGGTTGTCGAAGGAGGCGGTGGCCTTCACGTTCGCGTGGTCCCGCGAGGTGATCGAGTCGCGTGGTTGGGGTTACCAGGTGTGGAGCGAGCCTCCCGTCGCGGAGCTGGAGAACCTCCGTTTCCTGGCCGGGTTCCGGCGCGAGTGGTTGTTCGCACCGGAGATCCTGGAAGCGCTGGATCGAGCTGAGTTGGACGGTGCGCCGTTGGCCGAGGCGTTCGCCATGGCGCCGGAGTTCGACTCCCGCCTGGTGCGGGCCTCGGTGTTCCATCTGATGTGGGTCGGCAGGCTGACCACGGATCTGAAGACGCCGCTCGGGCCTGGCCACGTGCTGCGGAGGGTGGTGTGAACGCCGGGTCGATCCGGCTGCAGGTAGGCACCCGGATTCTCTACGACGGTGAAGCGGCCGTGGTCGTCGAGATCGTCGCCACGATGAGCGGGACCGAGGTCGTGCTGCGAGACCGTCTCGGTGTGGTCCGGGTCGCGGCCAGGGAACTGCTGTTCTCGGAGCGGGCCCGGGTCGTGCCGGATGAGCCGGGTCCCTCCTCCAGCGATGACAAGGAGCTGGGCGGCGCGATCTTGTCGATGCTCGCCGACCGGAAGCACCGCAAGACGATGGCGAAGATCCTTGAGCGAGTCGAGCATGTTCGAGAGGTCCGCACCGGCTACAAGTCTGGGAGCGCTGAGCTGGCCGGCCCTGCGGAGCCCCGGCCGGAATACGATCCGGGTCTGCCGCTCATGGCCAGGTATGAGGCGAAGGCTGCTGAACTCGGTGTCACGGTGCGCACGATCTGCCGGTGGGTGGGCGATGCCAATGGCAGCGGAGAGGCCGGACTGGCGCCGCCGATCCGCGCGGATGCGGTCCTGGATCGGTGCGACCAGCGGTGGGTGGAGATCGCCATCGAGGTGATGCTCGACCATGTCGACGACGCCACCCCGATGATCAAGACGGTCCTCGAGCGGACCCGGGCCCGGACCATCGCCCGGTATGGCGAGGGCGTGGTGCAGATCCCGGGCCGCTCCACCGCCTACAAAGCCATGGAGGAGCTGGAGAAGCGGCACCCCACGTTCCGGCACAGCACCAAGCGGAACCGCGACATCGCAGACCGCCCGAAGGGCGCCTACGGCAAGCTCCGGCCGACCCGGCCGGGCGAGTACGTGCTGATGGACACCACGAGGCTGGACGTCTTCGCGCTGGACCCAATGACCCTCAAGTGGGTGAACTGCGAGTTGACGGTCGACTGGTACACCCGCTGCATTGTCGGGCTGCGGCTGACGCCGGTCTCGACCAACGCGGTGGACGCGGCGATGGTGCTCTACCAGTGCTACCGGCCGCCGAGTGTGCTTCCGCATTGGCCGCCGAACGCGGTCTGGCCCGAGCACGGCATTCCGCGCCGTGTCCTGGTGGACCGGGACGCGATCGAGGGGCCGATGGTCCGGGCCGCGGGCCGGCGGTGGTGCCGGAGACGATCGTGGTGGACCACGGGAAGATCTACGTGTCGGCGCACCTCACGAGCGTGTGCGCGCGGATGGGGATCTCCATCCAGCCGGCCCGGCTGCGCACGGGCCGGGACAAAGGGCCTGTTGAGCGGTTCTTCAGGACCCTGCGGCAGGACCTGTTGGAGAAGCTGCCCGGCTACAAGGGGCCCGATATCTCTAAGCGGGGTGTGGACCCCGAGGGCCAGGCGTTCTATTACGTGGACGAGCTCGCCGACAAGATCCGGCAGTGGATCGCGGCCGACTACCACCTCAGGCCGCACGACGGTCTGGTCGAGCCGAGTCTCCCGAAATACCGCATGTCACCGGCGCAGATGTTCGAGCACGGGATGGCCAGGGCCGGCTACATCGAGGTCCCGCGCGACCCCTATCTGGCGCTGGAGTTCCTGCGGACCGAGTGGCGGACCATGCAGCACTACGGCGTCGAGGCTCTCGGCTGCCGCTACACCGGGGAAGGGCTCTACAAGCCCGACCGGATCAGCCCCTACGAGAACGGGCTGTGGCCGATCCAGGTGAACCCCGACGACATCACCCACGCCTACTTCCGCGACCTCGACCGCAAGTGGCACATCCTGACCTGGGAGCACGCTGCCGGGTTGGACATGCCGGTGAGCCTGGACGCCCGACGGTTCGGCCGAAAACTGGCCGCGGAGACATGCGCGTACCCCAACGACCGCCTCGCCATCGACCAGCTGCTGGAACGGTGGAAACTCGGGCTTGGCACCACACGGCAGGAACGGCGGATGGCGCTGCGGATGGCCTTGGAACAACCGACGTTCCCCACCGAGCACGAGGATCCCTTCGAGCCGCCCAAGGCGTTGGAGCCGCTACGGGGCGAGCTCGAGGGTGACGACGACGAAGCCGACTTTGAAGTCCCCGCAGACGGCGTTGAGGTCGACGAGGTCGCCTTCTACGCCGATGCTCTGGAGGATCTGTGATCCCGGCTGAGGTCCAGGTCCCCATGGAGGATGATCCCGCGTGGCGGAACCTGGCACTCGACGATCTGACCCTGACCAGGAAGGAAGGCTTCGCGGCGTTCGCTGAGGCGCCGGACTTCCCTCGCCCGCCGGACATAACCGCGCACGGCCTCAAGGCGATGAAGCCGGAGGCGAAGGCCGAGCACGATCTGGGGCGCCGCAGGTTCCTCGCCAATCTGCGTCCGATCAAGACGATGCAGGCAAGTCAGCTCGTCGAGGATCTGACTGACATCCTCGAAGCGGGCCTGGATCAGCCGAACTGGGAGGCCAAGGGGATGGCCGCCGTTGACGCGTTCCCTGGCCTGGGCAAGACCACGATCGGGCTGTCGTTCGCCAAGCGCGTCCACAACGACCTGATCCGCCAGCACGGCCGATTCACCGCGGCCGGGCACGAGCGGTGGCCGGTGATCCGGGTCGGGATGATGGGCGACACCACGATCAAGGACTTCAACTGGGCGATGTTGGAGTTCTTCGCCCACTCTGGGCGCAACAGCGGGACGGCGAACTCGTTCCTGTCCCGCGCCCTGGACTGCGCCCTGTCTTGCGAGTCACGGCTCTTGCTGGTCGATGACCTTCAGTTCCTCAGATTCCGGTCGATCCGCGGAACCGAGCTGGCCAACCAGTTCAAGACGATCGCCAACGAGTTCCCGCTGATGATTCTCTTCATCGGGCACGGCCTGAAGGACAAGGGTCTCTACGACGATCCGCAGCTCGAACGCCGCATCACCCCGCTCGCTCTGGATCCGTTCACGATCGACGACGAAGCCGGACGCACGCAATGGCGCAACTTCCTCCTCTCCCTAGAACAACGTCTGGTACTGGCCGACAAGCATCCCGGCATGCTCGCCGACGACCTTTCCGACCACCTATACGCCCGCTGCAGCGGGCACATCGGCTCCCTGATGACATTGATCAAACGAGCGTGCCTGCGGGCGATCCGAACCGGAGAGGAGCGTTTGACCCTTGAGCTGATGACCATGGTCAAACTCGACCGGGCCGCACAAGAACAGCAGGCGCAGTGGGAGGCTCTGCTGGCCGCCGGCAAGAAGACCACCAAGCCGAAGCCGTCCGCGAGGCGACGAGGATGACCGTGATGCGGACGCTGCCGATCCGGATGACACCGCTTCCCGGAGAGTCCCTGGACTTCTGGTTGGAGGCATACGCGCACCGAACGCAGATCCGCTACGGCGACGTACTCTCCAGCCTCGGCCTCTTGACGAAGGCCAAGAGCCGGGATCTTCGCCACCCCCGCCCCACCGATTGGACCATCGCCCTGAGCGAGCGCGAAGCCGACAACATCGCCTTCGCCACCGGCCTGGACAAACAGCGTGTTCATGCCATGACACTGGCCCACTTCCACGGACGAGCGCTGTTGATCGATCATGAGAAGCGACAGGTCAACCGGCATCGGCTCTGGGGGCGGGGCACCGGATCGCGATACTGCCCCGACTGCCTCGCAGACAACGCCGGACGATGGAGACTGGAATGGCGCCTGGGCTGGTCGTTCGCCTGCACCCGCCACTCCCTCCTCCTCGCGGACACCTGCCAGGGATGCAGACGCCTCACACGAGCACGCCCCTTCTCCCGACACAGCCTGCCGATCCCAGGACGCTGCGGCGGACGCCCGGCACGCAGCGCTGACCTCACCGCTCCACGCGGATGCGACCAGGACCTTACTCAAGCTGAGGTCGTCCGCCTGGCCGCCGGCCATCCCGTGGTTGAGGCCCAGGACCTGATCATGAACATGATCGAGACTGGCCATGCGGATTTCGGCCAGTATTCTCGCCACCCCCAACCTTCCACCGTGGCGCTCTCGGAACTGCGCGCAGTCGCCAGCCGAATGCTGATCCACCTGAACGCTGACGACTTGGCGGCAAGGGTTCCCGCCGACATCCTCGGCATCTACCTCACTCCCCGGCCAAGCAACGAACCGGAGCGCCGAGCGGCTGCAATGGGCCGTCCAGGGGCTATGGCGCCGCCGACCGCGGTGATGACCGCAGTCGCGGTCATCACCGCGATGCAGGTGCTCGGCGAGGAACATCTGGACACAGCCGCCCACGCGCTGCGCACGGTGATCGGCAAGACCCGCGACGGATCCGAGAAGACCACGACCACCACCATCCGGAGTTGGGGTCGCGGCACCGGCACCGTCCTACAGACCGTGCAACTGGCCGCACTCGGACCGCTTCTTCGCCCGAGCGATCAACTGCGATTCCAAACCGTCGCGCTTCCCTCCTCGCCGTCCGCCACCGCCCGGCAGATCGGCCGGCGCTCACGCAAACTCCCCGCCACGTTGTGGCCGTCATGGGCCGTGCGGCTGAGCCCCTCCAGCGGCGCCTACCAGCGAATCCTGGCACCTGTGCTGGCCGCAGCGGCGCTTCTGGTCGGGACCAAACTCGAACTCGACGAGGCCGCATCGATGCTCGGATCGATCAGCGTCGGCAACTCGCTATCGCGCGTCCTGCAGATGCTGCACGACCGGCAGTGCTGGGAACCCGTCGCCGCGGCTCTGGTTCACCTCGTGCACTACCTGGACGAGAACGACATCCCCATCGACTACCAGCGACGCCGCACCCTGGACTACTCGAACCTGCTGCCCGCCGAACAGTGGGTAGAGATCTGCCGCCAAAGCGGCCAATCTCCAGGAATCGGGCGACGTGCTCGCATCGCGCGATGCGTCCTGTTCAACCAGATCAGCGGCATGCCCCTCGACCGCGCGCCTGACTTCCCCACCACTGACGTGAACTCCTTCCGCGCGGAAGCAGAGCGCTTCACAGAGGTGTGGACTCCGCAACTCGCGAACGCACTCAGGCAAGTCGCACGCGACTTCGTCAGCGGATGCGGACTACGGAGCGAACCGGTGGCCTGGTGCCCGCCACTCGGAATACTCGACGGTCTCGACCTGCCCGGCACTGACCCGTCGACCATCAACATTGATCGCCTGCACGAGTTGACTCGCGGACGCCGTTACCCAGCCGGATCAGCCGCCCAGACGCTCGGCGTCAGCATCGAGGCCGTGCGTCTTCTCCTTGAGGAACACCCGATCCCGGCCCCA
Organism: Nonomuraea sp. NEAU-A123; assembly: GCF_018603905.1. GTDB lineage: Bacteria > Actinomycetota > Actinomycetes > Streptosporangiales > Streptosporangiaceae > Nonomuraea. The sequence continues at coordinate 511,353 of NZ_JAHFZZ010000003.1, read as the reverse complement.
CCGCTCAGCACCGCCCAAGCCCGCGCCCTCGGCCAGGTGAGCCACGCCGCCCGCCAAGTGCTCACCGAAGAGGAACTTCGCCGCCGCTACCTCGACGAGCATCAGTCTGCGCGCACCATCGCGATCGACGTCGGAGTATCGAAATCCACCGTGACCAGGCTCGCAGCGGAGTACGGCATCGAACTGCGGAAGGTCGGGCGCTACTTCAAACAGCACAACGTCATCGACCGAGACTGGCTATACGAGCAGTACATCACACGCCGCCGGACCCTGGCAGACATCGCACGCGAGAAGGGCACCAGCACCACCTACATCATCCACCGAGCCCAGGACCTGGGCGTCCCGCTCCGCGCAAGCGGCGGCGCCAGCACCCGCAAAGCAATGGACTCCAAGGCTGATTTCAATCGTTGTCTGGGGTTGCCAAACGAACCAGCTGGTCAGCTCTCCGATGGTCGTTAAGCCACGTCAGGCAAGTAGATCAGCCCAGCTGATTCGTCTGGCGTCCGACGAACGAGTGACGCTCACTCAGTCCGAACCCGTCTCCTGGCTCATCGCACAGTAGATGGCCAACACCAGCAAACCGTTTCCCCCTCGACGGGGAGACCCCACGATCTTCAGTGACATGTCCCGATCCGATTAAGGAGAAGGGCGTGGGAGGCTGGACATATGACAATTGAGTGGTCCCGGCAGGAGGTCCTCGAAGCGGTCAGGACACGCTTGCTACGTGCGGGCGCTGTGCTGGACGGATACTCCGCGGTCGATGTCGTGGCAGAGTCCGGCGGCATGCTGGTGATCTTCCATTGGCGGCGAGATCCGAACACATATGCCATCAAGGTCGAGTTCCCGAGGGGATCGGCGAGTCCGTGGACTGGCGGTTCGTACACCGGCCTGCCGGTGACCGCGCCTGATGAATGGGCCGCAGACTTCGCATCCCGCTTCGCGATCGAACTCGATAACGGCCTGGTTCGTCGAAGCCGCCGGATGATCCGAGATGGGTACGTCCTGCTGGACACTCACGATGCCCCGGACGCCTGGCCCGCCGGGTTCTACATCGGTCGCGTTGCACTCAACGACCTAAAGCTCTCCGCCTCGCCGGATGACCTCGAGAAGGCCTATTCCATTCTCGGATCGCTGCCGGCATCGGTTTCTCCGCCTGTGTCCGAGGTCGGCGCCTGGCTGGCCCAGGCAGGGATGGATGTCACCATTCCCAGACAGCTGATCGTCGAGGCCAGGCTTGCCTGCTGGCTTCAGGCCTACGTCGACAACGCCCACGGGGAACCTTATGTCGGTCAGGCAGCCGCATCCTGGGAGGACAAGCGACGCACCATCGCCCGTCTCGACCTGGTGCACATCCAGCCCGGCGTCCCATCAGAGGTGCGCGACGCGCTGGTGCGTCTCGTGGTCTGCGAGGTAGCCGAGGCCGGCGCCCTACGCGTGGTCACCGCGGTCGACGATCCCGAGCTCCATGGACTGGGGTTCCGGCCCGCGAACGGTGGCGGCCTTGCGCTTCACACTAGGAGCACTGAACCGCCATCGGACCCCGCGGCCGGAACCTGACCCAAGGCGTCTCACGGGGCTGGGCCTCAACATGCGAAACCACCCATAACGTCTCGGCGACCGCCAGATAACAGGGGTGCTGTCTTTCCGCCGGACGCCGAGGAAATGACACCAAGCGCGGAACGATCAAGGTGACACGGAGCGTGGAACCGCCAAAACGCCCAGCTCACAGGACCAGCATGTGACACCGAAACACGGAACCTACACCGAAGTCTATGGGCGGAAAGCTATCCGAGTCGGAGAAGGCGGACGTTGTTCAGCGTTATGCGTCAGGTGAAAGCGCTTCGAGGATCGCGAAGTCGTTCGGGGTGACTCGTCAGGCGCCAACGCGGACAGCTCGTCAGCGGGGGTGGTGGCCGGGACCCGCTCGGTGAGGTTCTCGGCCGACAACCGGCGGGCGGCGGAGATCACCCGGATCGGCCGCAGCACCCGACCGGCCACCAGCCAGCTCAGTACGGCGGCCAGCCCGGTCACCACGACGAGCGCCAGAGCGGCCTGGGGCAGCAGCGCGGACAGGGTGTCGGCCTGCACCCGGTCGGCGAGAGCGAGCAGCCCGTCCTGCGGCGACGTACCCGGCGAGGGAGTGCCGAGCGGGTCCAGGTGGGTGAAGATCACGCGGCGCCGCATCAGCAGGTAGGTCAACCCGGTCAGCGCGGCGCCGGCGGCCAGCACCAGGGCGGTCTGCAGCGATGCGAGCCGGGCCCGGGCGGTCAGCCGGACCATCCCGCGCCGCCGATCCGGCAGCCGGCGCCGGTGACGGTCTCGATCAGCGGCGGGTCGCCGAGCTTGCGGCGCATGTGCCGACGGTGATCCGGCAGGTCCCGGTCCAGGACCACCACGTCGTACGGCGTGATCTCGCACTTGTCCAGCGCGGTCCGCCCGTCGAGGGCGACGTCGACGGTGAAGCCGTGCTTGCGCAGCCCGGCTTCGGTGTACCCGGCGAGGGGCTGCTCGTCTTCGACCAAGAGCACGCGCATCCGGGCAGTATCGCAACGCCCGCATATGGAACGGATATGGGTCGCCGATCGGCCACCGATCGGTGCCGGCCGGTAGATGTGGTCGCCCACGAAGTCCCATCAGAAAAGGGTGATCGACCATGAGGCGTAGGAGAACCGTTGGCGTGGCCGGGGTGGCATGCGCGGTGCTGGCGTTGAGCGTCCCCGTACCCGCGGCCGCCGCCGACCAGGTCAAGCTGGGAGACGTCCAGCAGGCGATAGAGAACGTGGCGAAGACCGACGGCGTGGTGGGGGCCATCGGACAGGTGTACGTCGACGGCAAGCGGGTGGGCCAGGGGACGGCGGGTTCACGCCTGCTCGGCGGCAAGGGCGGGCGCATCCCCTCGGATTCCCGTTACCGCATCGCATCCCAGACCAAGCTCATGGAGGCCACGATCGTCCTGCAACTGGTCGGGGAAGGCAAGCTCGGCCTGGAGGACAAGCTCAGCGATGTCCTGCCCGAAGTGGCCAAGCACGACTATGTGGATCGGGCCGACGAGATCACCGTGCAGCAGCTGATCCGCCACACCTCCGGCATCCCCGACTTCATCGCCAGCGGGAAGTTCGACGTCTTCGACTTCACCACCGCCTACAAGCCGATCGACCTGGTGAAGGCCTCACGTACCGTGCCTCGCCAGGGCGAGCCGGGAGAGTACCTCTACTCCACCACCAACTACGTCCTCCTCGGAATGATCATCGAGAAGCTGACCGGCCATGATCGGGCCACCGAGTTCGCGCGGCGGCTGTTCACTCCACTCGGCATGAAGCACACCTATCTGGCCACCAAGGTCTCCGACCAGATCAAGGGTCCGCACGGACACGGCTACTACCCCGACGCCAAGGGCAGACCACGCGACGTCGACCGGGTCAACGCCACCATCAGCTCCGAAGGAGCGATCTCCACCGCGCACGACCTCAGCGCCTTCTACCGCGCGCTCAACCAGGGCAAGCTCCTGCCGCCGAACCTGCAACCGCCGCGGCCGCGGCCCAGCCTGTGCGGCGGAACGGTCGCGTCGGCCTCAGGCAGCATCCCCGGGATCAACTCCATCACCTTCTCCTCGACCGACGGCCGGATTCAGTTCGCGGTGGCCGCCACGCTGAAGATCGATAACGAGCGGGCCATGGCCGTCGGCGACGCCATCACCAAGGCAGCGGAAGCCGTCCTCTGCCCCGGCCAATGACCGGATCCGTCCGATGAGCGAAGGAGACCCATCAGCGTGAAGCGTTCCCTCTTGACCGCGCTGGCCTGCACCGGCGTCCTGACGTTGGCGACGTCCGGCGCCGCGGCGACCGCGCGGACCGAGGCAACCGTGCGGACCGAGGCAACCGTGCGGACCGTGGCCTCCGCGTGCGGCGCCAAGCCGGACCAGCCCGTCGCCACCGGCCTGAGCACCATCAAGCAGGCGTACGACTGCATCTTCACCGCCTTCTACGGTCGCGAGCGGCTCGACCACCGGGCGGTGCTCGCGGCCGGGTTCGCCGGGCTCACCGAGGAGCTGAACCGCCGCGGCATGGACCGGCCCGACGCCACCATGCCGCCGCTGACCGGGAACCGCACGACCGACCTGAACGCATTCGCGGCCGGGTACGAGCGGGTGGTGGCCGATCTGCCGGACGACGCCGCGCTGCGGCAAGCCGTGGCAGGGGCGACGATCAAGGGCATGGTGAGCAGCCTGCACGACAATCACTCGCAGTGGGGCCGCCGAGAGCAACCGCCAGGTAAGCCGGGCGACGCCTACGGCCTCGGTTTCACCACCTCGCCCGGCTATTCGATCACGTACCGGGCACCGCAGAAGGCGGTGGCTCCGTTGTTCGTCAACGCCGTGCAGGGCGGCCCGGCCGCCGTCGCTCGGATACGTCCAGGCGAGGTCGTGCAGTCCGTCAACGGCGCGCCTGTCTTCGTGGACGGTGTCCTGTCCAGCGGCGCCATGAACCTGCTCAACCCCGAATACTCCGGCAACCGGCCGGACCCGGTGCGGCTGGCGCTGCTCGACCCTGCCACCGGCCGCGTCAGGAAGACGACGCTGGGGCCGAAAGTGTTCACGCCCACGACGCGGCCCGTGACGGCCCGCCGGCTCGCCGGCGACGTGGCCGCGATCAAGCTCACCAACTTCCAGCCCGGGACCGCCGACCAGGTCCTGGCCGCCATCGCCGGACTGCGTGCGGACAAGAGACCGCGTGGCCTCGTCCTCGACCTGCGCGGCACCAACGGCGGCTCGCCCGCCGAGGTCGTCAAGCTGCTCAGTGCCTTCGTACACGGCAAGGTGCACAGTTACGACTGTGCCCCGGACAACACGTGCACGCCCAACCGCACCGACGACGCGGTCCCGCTGCTCGGCCTGCCCCTGGTCGTGCTCACCGACGGCATCTGCGCCTCGGCCTGCGACGCTTTCTCCGCCGCGGTCAAGGACCTCAAGGTCGGGCCGCTGATCGGGTCGCGTACGTCGGGCATGGTGTCGGGACCCGCCGGTATGTTCACGCTGGACGACGGGAGTCTCCTGACGCTGCCCGCGGCCTACCAGGTGGGCGCCAACCGCGAACTGATCAACGGCATCGGCGTGGCGCCCGACCACTACCTGCCGCTGACCGCGAAGGACCTGCGCAAGGGCCGCGACCCGGCGATGGCCAAGGCCCTGTCCCTGCTTTCCGCCGCCCGGTAGGAGCACGCTCGGCCCATGTGGACGGTGGTCGGCGGGTCGGATTCCCGGGGAGCCAGGTCAGAGCGAAGCGGGGGCCGCCGCGTCACCGGATCTCAGGGCCGCCTGGACGATGCAGAGTGCCTCGCTCTCATCGATGCCGACGCTCGCCACGACGGCCGCGTAGTCGGCGGCGGCCTGGCGGGCTCGTTCGCGGGCCGCCTGGCCGGCCGCTGACACGAACGACCCGGCCCGCCCCCGGGTCTCGATCAGCCCGGCCTCTTCCAGCTCCCGGTAGGCCCGGCCGACCGTGTTGATGGCCAGGCCGAGGTCGGCCGCGAGCCGGCGGATGGTCGGCAGCCGGAAGCCCACGGCCAGCGTACGGTCCTGGATCTGCCGGGCGAGTTGGGCCCGCAACTGCTCGAACGGCGGCACCGGCGAGCCGGCGTCGATGACGATCATCAGATGCCCACCACGTGCCGCGCCATGGCCGCGGCACACGGCGTCCTGACCTGGACCGCGATGTAGGCGGCCAAGCCCAGCAGCAGGAAGCCAATGGAGGCGGCGTTCCACCAGTCGGGCGCGGACCCGAACAGCAACACCATCGGCAGCGACCACAGCGTGCCTGGCGTGGTGCTCTCGCGCGCGTCCTCGACGCGCATGATGACGTCGGCCGTCAGTGAGACCTCGTCCTCGGCAACGACCGGCCGGGCCAGCAGCTCGCGCACTTGCAGGGCCGCGCCGACGCCGACCCCGGCCACGGCGACCAGCAGCACGACGGCTGCCTGCCGCGCGGTGCCCTCGTTGACGGCCAGTGCGCTGGCCCCCAGCGCGAACGAACCGGCCAAGGTGCCGACCGCGAAGGCGGCGTACGGCCGCCCGAGCAGGGCCCGCCAGCCGGGCTGCACCGGATGGGCCGCCCGCCGCGCCAGCGCCACCCCGGCCCGCCGGTCGACGCGCCGGATCCAGGCGTCAAGCAGCGTCCGGACCACCAACAGCCCGACGATGAACGCGCTCAGGACCAGCACCTTCGTCGGCTGGTACGACCCGAACCAGCCGGACGCGGGAACGGCCAGCCGGTCAGAGGCCTGTACCAGCGCGGCCCCGATGATCAGCGCAGCCGACAGGACGCTGCCGAGGAGCCGCGCCCGCCGCCGTACTGCCAGCCGCGCGGTCAGTAACGGCGTCGGTGGGCCGTCGCCGAGGCCGTGCCGCAGTAGCCAGGCCTCCGCGCCTTGGACATCCGCCTGCCGCGGCCCGGCGCCCGGCATGGAGCTGTTCGTCATGCCCTTCTCCTTTTGTCGCAAGCTTTGTATCAACATCTTGCGTCATAGCTTGCGACAAAGTCAATCGGAGGGGCTCATGAACGGCTGCGGACACGCCGCAATCCCCCTGGCCGGGCTTGAGGGCGTCAGCCTCCGTTGGTGTTCAGGCTGGGCCCCTCGCCCGCCTTCTGGTCGGTGGACGGGCCGTTGCCGGTGGGGTCGGAGGCCGGGGGGAGGTTCAGCGCGGTCGCCTCGCAGGGCGCCACCGCCCCCTTGACCACCTCCAGCGAGGTCGCGATGGGCGGCTTGTCCGCCTGGTCGACGGAGACCGCCAGGACCAGCGTCTGACCGGCCGCCACCTGCCCCTTGTCGATCCGGAACGCGATCCCCGTGCCGTTCCTCCCGACGTCGACGCCGTTCTCGACCCGCCCGTAGCCGGCCCCGTGCTCGCCTCGGGGCTGCTTGCAGGTCTGGTCCGCCGGCAGGTAGTCGACCACCGCCGTCACTCCCGCCGCGGCGAGCTTGACCGCCAGCTCGTCCGGGTCGCGGAACTCGTTGATCCGCACCTCGACCGACCCGTCCGCGCTCTTGGTCACGGCGAAGGCGGGGGCGGCGGCTCCGCCGTACACGTTCATGGCCACCAGCGTGGCCGCCGCGACCCCCGCCACCGCGGCGGCCAGTCCCAGGACCCGGCGGCGTCGTACCGGGGTCTCGACGACCAGGTCCGCCTTCCTGCTGGCGATGTCGTCCTTGAGCGCGCTGAGCAGGCGCTCCTCGAAGTTGCTCATGCCTGTCCCTCCACGTACACGGCCGATGGCGAGGCGACGTCTTCGAGGGCGCGTCTGGCCCGATGCAACCGGACTCGTGCGGTCACCCCGTTGATGCCCAAGGCCGCGGCGGCCTCCTTGACGGTGAGCTGGTCGATCGCCACGAGTTCGAGTACGGCCCGCTCGCCCTCGGGCAGCTTGCCCATGGCCTCCAGGGCGCGGCGCATCTGTCGCTCGGCGTCGATCCGTTCCTCCATCCGGTCGAGATCGTGGTCGTCCATCATTCGCCTGCCCGCGATGCGGCTGGTCGCCTTCGCCTCGCGGGCCGTGCGTCGATACTGGGCGGATACGACGTTGCGCGCCACGCCGTACAACCAAGCGGTCTCGCTGCCTCGGCCGGGGCGGTAGGTGTGCCCGGAGTCCACGGCCGCCAGGAAGATGTCGGCGGTCAGATCGGCGGCCAGATGAGGATCGCTCACTCGGCGTACGACGAACCGCATGACGCCATCGACATGGCGGCGATAGAAGGCCTCAAAGGCCTCGGGGTCTTCGTTGAGGCGCACAGGCCTCGCTCCCTTCGTCGTTCGCCCTTACATCTCTACTTGGACCGAAGGACGCGGAGCGTTTCCGATCAGGTCGGCAGCCACGTCGGGCCCCCGGGTGAGCACCGACCGGTGGCCGTCGGGCCAGCGCACGTACGCGGCACCGACCTGGCCGCCGGGGCACGGGCCTTCATAGGTGAGCGAGACGTCGAGCCGGCGCAGGACACCGTCGATGTCGAGACGGGGCACGCGGGGGAGTGTCACAAGAACCGATCCTCGCCAGTCCGCCAGGTGTGACACAACAGACAACGGCTCGCGGAATCACGGCTGATCGTCCCGGTGCTGCACCAAGGGAGTGAGCTTCAAGCGAAGGGAGCACGCCATGACCATCCTCGTCGCCTACGACGGCTCGGCCGACTCGCGCGCCGCGATCGAGTTCGCGGCCAAGCACCTGGCCGCCGAGCCCACGCTCATCGTGACCGTGTGGGAGCCGCTGCTCGTGCAGATCAAGAGGTACCCGCTGGCCGGTGCCGGGGTCGTCTCCGACTCCGGTGAGGAGTGGCGGATCCAGGCCGAGCAGTACGCCAAGGAAGGGGCCGAGCTGGCGACCGCCTCGGGGCTCGCGGACGTGACCTATCGGGCGGTGGCCGACAACGAGTCGATCTGGCGGACGATCGTGGACGTCGCGGACGAGGTCGACGCGTCGCTGGTCGTCACCGGGTCGCGCGGACTTGCCGGCGTGCGCTCCGTGCTGCTGGGCAGCGTCTCCAACCACGTGCTGCACCACGCCCACCGGCCGACCCTGATCGTCCCCCCGGCCAAGCGCTGACCTAGCAGGCCTGCGAGGAGTCCGTCTCGGCCGCGGGCGGGCAGCATTGCTGGGGCGGGGCGAGCCGTGTGTCGATGCGCCGGGCGCCCGGTCCCTCGCTGCCCAGCCGGTCGTGCGGGTTGGCCAGCGCACACCGGTCGAGCGACAGGCACCCGCATCCGATGCAGTCCGTGAGGTCGTCGCGGAGCCGCTGGAGCTGCTCGATCCGGTCGTCGAGCTCGCCGCGCCAGGTCGCCGACAGCCGCGCCCAGTCGTCACGGGTGGGCGTACGCTCCTCCGGCAGCTCGGCCAGCGCGTCCTTGATGGTCCGCAGGGGGATGCCCAGCCGCTGCGACAGCCGGACGAACGCGACCCGGCGCAGCGTGTCACGTGTGTAGCGCCGCTGGTTGCCCGCGGTGCGGCGGCTCCCGATGAGCCCCTTGGCCTCGTAGAAGTGCAGCGCCGAGACGGCTACGCCGCTGCGCTCGGCGAGCTGGCCGACTGTCAGCTCCCTGGAGTTCCATGCCACCTTGGTCATAACCTCAAGAATAGTTGAGGATTACCGGGCGGAAGTGGGTGACCAGCCGTTCGCCGTCGAAGATGTGCAGCGCGTAGGCGGGCGGCAGTTCGTACGAGACGGGGAACTCCGCGTCGGTCTCCACGCTGGTCAGGGCGGTGGAGATGACGCCGGGTGCGACGACGAGCGGCAGCCCGGCGAAGCGGGCCGACACGGCGGTGTGCGCGTGGCCGGTCAGCACCGCGGCCACGTGCGGATGCCGTGACAGCAGGTCCGCCAGCCGGTCCGGCTCGTGCAACCGGATCTTGTCGACGTACGGGATGCCGAGCTCGATCGGCGGATGGTGCATCCCCACGAACGCCGGCACGCCGGGCCGCTCCGACAGCACCTCGTCGAGCCAGGCCAGCGTCTCGTCGGCCAGGTAGCCATGGTTGTGGCCGGGCACGCTCGAATCGGCCAGGGCGATCGTCACGTCGTCGAGCCTGAGCGCCTGGTTGGCGGGGCCGAGCAGCTTCTCGAACTCCGGCACCGAGTCATGGTTGCCCGGGCAGACGGCCAGCGGCAGCTCGCCACGGAACAGCTCGTCCGCGATCGTGTATTCCTCCGGCAGCGCGTGGTCCGCGATGTCGCCCGTGACCAGGACCGCGTCGAGACGCAGCGTACGCAGGTGCCGCATGACCTGTCGGGTGCGCTCGACACTCTCGTCGGAGCCGCCGATGTGCACATCGCTGATCTGCGCAAAAATCGCCATCTGAGCACTTTAATCCACGTGCATGGGCCGTTCGAAGAACGTCTCCAGCACGACGACCGTCTGGGTCCCGGTCACGCCGTCGACCTCGAACACCTGCCGCAGCACCTGCTGTAATTCCCGCGTGTCGGCCGTACGGACCTTGAGCAGGATCGAGGCGGGCCCGGCGATGACGTGCGCCTCCTCGACCGGCGCGATCGCCGCCAGCCGCGCGGCGGCGTCGCCCATCCAGGCGCCGCCGTCGACCAGCACGTACGCCACCACGTCCCGGCCGAGCGCCACCGGATCCACCTCGATCGTGGTGCGCTTGATCACTCCACGCTCGCGCAGCTTGCGCACCCGCTCGTGTGCCGCCCCACCCGACAGGCCCACGGCCTGGCCGAGAGCCGCGTACGACCGCGTGGCGTCCTCCTGAAGCAGGCCGATCAACATCTTGTCGATTTCATCCATGACAGTATGCTATTCGAGTATGGAGCCAATTTACCGAACACCATCCAGTTCGATCCCCACGGATTTCGAGGTGCTGGACGAGCGCTTCGCCGCGGTCGGCGGCGACGACCTGGTCGAGCGGATCTACACCGGCACCCGCTGGGCCGAGGGGCCCGTCTACTTCCCGGCGGGCCGGTTCCTGGTGTGGAGCGACATCCCCAACGACCGGATGCTGCGCTGGGACGAGATGACCGGCGCCGTGGGACCGTTCCGGCAGCCCGCCGGCTACGTCAACGGCAACACGCTCGACGGCCAGGGCCGCCTGATCTCGTGCGAGCATGGCGAGCGCCGGGTCACCCGCACCGAGGCCGACGGTTCGATCACCGTGATCGCCGACCGCTGGCAGGGCAAGCGGCTCAACAGCCCCAACGACGCGGTGGTCCGCTCCGACGGCTCCATCTGGTTCACCGACCCCGCCTACGGCATCGACAGCGACTACGAGGGCCACCGGGCCGATCCCGAGATCGACGGCTGTCACGTCTTCCGCGTCGATCCGGCGACGGGGGAAGTGGTCCGGGTGGCCGACGACTTCGACCGGCCCAACGGCCTGGCCTTCTCGCTGGACGAGTCCCGCCTCTACATCGCCGACACCCGCCGCAGGCACATACGTCTGTTCGACGTGCACGACAACGGCACGCTCTCGGGCGGCAAGGTCTTCACGCAGGGGACCGACGACGACACCTTCGACGGGATGCGGCTGGACGACAAGGGCCGCGTGTGGGCGGCGGCGGGCAAGGCGGTGCAATGCTACGACCCCGACGGGACGCTGATCGGCCGGCTCCGACTGCCCGACTCCATCGCCAACCTGGTGTTCGGCGGGCTCAAGCGCAACAGGCTGTTCATCGCGGCCTCGTCCTCGCTCTATTCGGTGATGCTGAACGTCACGGGGGCCCGTCCCGTCTGGTCCTAGCGCTACTCCCAGCGGAACAACCGAATCGCGATCCCGCCGAAGACCAGCAGCCCGGCGACCATGACGATGAGGTGCAGCGGCTGCGGCGCGTGTCCCGCCCAGGTGTCGCGCAGCGCCTGGGCGAAGGGCCCGGCCACCGAATAGTCGCTCACCACGCGCAGCGCGTCCGGCATGACCTCGCGCGGGATCCACATGCCCGCCACGAACATCAGCGGGAACATCACCACCGACCCGATCCCCGGCGCCGACTTGCCCGTCGGCGCGATCGAGGCGATCACCAGCCCCAGGGCCAGCAGCGCGGCCGAGCCGAGCAGGAAGACCAGCACGAAACCGGGGAGCTGCTTGGGCATCGCGGCGCCGAGCACCACGTACCCGAGCACCACCAGCAGGAAGACCGACACGGTGCCGATGGCCAGGTTGATGATGAGCTGGGCGGCCAGCAGCCGCCCCGGCGGCACCGGCGTCGTCGACATCCGCCTGAGCACCCCCTGCTCGCGATAGGTGACGAGGACGGCCGGCAGCACCGAGCACGCGAGCGTCAGCACCGCGAGCAAGGTCATCTGCGCCGGCAGCTGGGTGTCGATGAACCGCTGCCCGCCCATCGCCGGATCGGGCTTGCCCAGGTCGGGGATGCTGCCGAGCCCCAGCAGCAGGGCGAGCGGCAGGCCGATGGTGAAGACCATCGTGGGCCACTGCCGCAGGTGCAGCTTGGTCTCGACGAAGAGGAGCTTCCTCATGACAGCTTCCTTCCGGTCAGTGCGAGGAACGCGTCGTCGAGCGTGGCCTGCTCGACGCGTAGGTCAGCGGGGACGATCTGGTGGTTGGCGAGCGTCAGCATGACGGCGGGCGCGAGGTCGCCGGTGCCCGTCACCACGACCTGCTGTCCGCTCCTGGCGACCTCGGTCACCTCGGGCAGAGCCAGCAGGAGGTCGTCGGAGAAGGGCGCGGTCGGCCGGAATCGCAGCCGCTGCGCGCCGCCGACCTGGGCGATCAGCCCCGCCGGCGTGTCGGTGGCGGCGACCCGGCCCGCGTCGATGAGCGCGACGCGGTCGCAGAGCCGCTCGGCCTCCTCCATGAAGTGCGTGACGAGCACGATCGTCACGCCGGAGTCGCGTACCTGCTCGACCAGCTCCCAGGTGTCCCTGCGAGCCTGCGGGTCGAGCCCGGTGGTGAGCTCGTCGAGCACGGCGACGCGGGGCCGACCCACCAGCGCCAGCGCGACGGACAGGCGCTGCCGCTGCCCGCCGGAGAGTTTGCCGAAGTACGTGCCCCGCTTGTCGCCGAGCCCGACGCGCTCGAGCAGCTCGGACCAGTCGGTCGGATCCGGGTAGAAGGAGGCGTAGAGGTCCATGGCCTCCCACACCTTGATCTTGTCGGGCAGCGCGGCGCTCTGCAGCTGCGCGCCCAGCACCCGGCGCAGCGCGTCCCTGTCCTGCTGGGGGTCGATCCCGGTCACGCGTACGGTGCCACGATCGGGAGTGCGTAACCCCGCGACGCACTCAACGGTCGTGGTCTTGCCGGCGCCGTTCGGGCCGAGGATGCCGAAGATCTCGCCATCCGACACCTCGAACGACACGTCGTCCACCGCCACATGGTCGGGATATCGCTTGTGGAGGTTCCTGACCTCGATGACTTTCATGCCTTCGACGCTAGGAACCCCGGCTCTCGCGGGGAATCGGGCTGGGTACCCGGCGAAGGTGTATCTAGGTGCAATGTGCGAGAAGCTCCGGCTCGCGCACACTGGAGGCATGTTGAGAAGGTACGGCCAGGCCGCGGTGCTGCTGGCGCTGATCCTTGTCGAGGTGCCCGCCATCGTCGCCTCCTTCACCATGCTCGTCCTCGCCTTCGGCATCGGCGTGGTCCCCCTCCTCCCCTTGCAGGTCCGGCTGGTCAGGCGGCTGGCGGAGCACACCAGAGGGCTGGTCGGGGAGTGGACGGGGGACCGGATCGACTCGCCGTACCTGCCCAAGCCACTGCCCCCGCAGCGGCAGGCCGACGGGATGTACCGGTCGAACCGCACGCTGTACAAGTCGCCGCGGGTGCCGGCCTGGAACGACCGGTGGAAGTGGCTGGTCACCGACCCGGCGACCTGGCGCGACTGCGTCTGGCTGCTGCTGGACCCGGTGGTCAAGCTGGCTCTGCTGCCGATGTTCCTGCTGCTGCCCGACCGCGGACTGCGCCTCTACAGCCTGTGGAGCGAGCTGACGCTGGCCGCGACCGCCGCGAGCCGCCTGGCCGGGCAGGTCAACCACCTCCAGCGCGTACGCAACCTCGCCGTCGACACGCAAGCCGCCGAGATGCGCAGGATCGAACGCGACCTGCACGACGGCACGCAGGCCAGGCTGGTGGCGATCGGCATGACGCTCGGGGCCGTCGAGCAGCTCGTCGACACCGATCCCGCCGCGGCCAAGGCCCTGCTCGCCAAGGCCAGGGAGGCGTCCTCAGAGACGCTGACCGAGCTGCGCACGGTGATCCGCGGCATCCATCCGCCGGTCCTGGCCGAACGCGGGCTTGGCGACGCCGTTCGAGCCCTGGCCATCGACAGCCCGTTACGGGCGAGCGTGGACGTCGACCTGGCGCACCGGCCGGAGCCGCCGGTGGAGGCCGCCGCCTACTTCGCGGTCAGCGAGCTGCTGTCCAATGCCGCCAGGCACGGCGGCGCCGCCACGGCCACGATCGACATCAGCAGCAACGGCCCCGACCTGCGGATCTCCGTGACCGACGACGGCATGGGCGGCGCCGACCCGAGCAAGGGCACCGGCCTGATGGGCATCGAGCGACGGCTCGCGGCCTTCGACGGCGTGCTGGCCCTGAGCAGCCCGCCCGGCGGGCCGACCACGGTGACCATGAGCATGCCCAGGGTCCTGCCGCAGCACTGGGCGGGCAGCCTGCCCAAACTGCCGCGCTGGAAGGCCGCCGTGGTGGCCGCGCTCTGGCTGACGTCCTGGTGCCCGCTGTTCCCGCAAGGCATCGTGGCGGGCATCTTCAAGGTCTTCGGCCTCGACGAGAAGTCGTGGTTCCTCGCGCTGTACCTGCCCGAGCCGTGGCAGTGGCCGGTCATCCTGTTCATGATCACGCTGGGCTCCGCCATGTATTTGACCGCCGTCCTGCTCCCGGCCTGCCACAACAAGGAGCGCTGGCTGGCCGAGGCGACGCCCCGCCGCCTATGGTTCAACCGATGAACCGCGTTCTCATCGCCGAAGACCTCTACCTGCTCAGGGACGGCCTGGTTCACCTGCTCCAGGCGCACGGCTTCACGGTCGTAGCCGCCGTGGAGAGCGGACCCGAGCTGCTCAAGGGCCTGATCGAGCTGCGCCCCGACGTCTCGATCGTGGACGTACGGCTGCCGCCCACCTTCACCGACGAGGGCCTGCAGGCCGCGCTGGCAGCGCGCAAGCAGGTGCCCGGGCTGCCGATCCTGGTGCTGTCGCAGCACGTCGAGCAGCTCTACGCGCGCGAACTGCTGGCCGACGGGTCGGGCGCGATCGGTTACCTGCTCAAGGACCGGGTGTTCAACGCCGAGCAGTTCATCGACGCCGTTCACCGGGTCGCCGAGGGCGGCACCGCGATGGACCCCGAGGTGATCGCCAAGCTGCTGGCCAGCAACGCCAGGCACGAGCCGCTGGCCGCCCTCACGCCACGCGAACGGGAGGTGCTGGAGGCGATGGCCGAAGGGAGGTCCAACGCCGCCATCTCCCAGCGGCACTACCTCAGCGAGAGCGCGGTGGCCAAGCACACGGCCGGCATCTTCGCCAAGCTGGGTCTGGCGCCTTCCGACGACGACAACCGCCGCGTCCTGGCGGTGCTCGCCTACCTCAACAGCAGATAGTCCGCATTGTCGGTGACACCGGCTACCTTTCATAGGAGGCAGCGACACGAAGGGTGGGTCAGGTGAAGATCCGGGTAAACCGCGATGTTCTGGCGGACGCGGTGGCATGGGCCGCCAGGGTCCTGCCAAGTCGCCCTGTGGTGCCCGTGCTCTCCGGCTTGCTGCTGGGGGCCGATGAGGAATTGACCCTGTCCGCGTTCGACTACGACGTCTCGGCGCAGGCCAGGATCGAGGCCGACGTGGCCGAGGCGGGCCAGGTGCTCATCCCCGGCCGCCTGCTGGCGGAGATCAGCCGCAGCCTGCCCGCCGAGGACGTCGAGATCGTCACCGAGGGGCAAGAGGCGGTCCTGACCTGTGGCAGCGCCGAGTTCGGCCTGATCACGATGCCCGTCGAAGACTTCCCGACCATGCCCACGATGCCGCCGAGCATCGGCGCCATCGGCGGTGGCGTCTTCGCCTCGGCCGTGGGCCAGGTCGCGCCCGCGGCCAGCCGCGACGACACGCTGCCGATGCTCACCGGCATCAGGGTCGACATCGAGGGCGAGTCGGTGACGATGGCGGCCACCGACCGCTACCGCATCGCGGCCCGCGACCTGGCCTGGCGCCCGGTGTCGCCCGACGTCGCCGTGTCCGCCATGGTGCCCGCCCGCGTGCTGGTCGACGTGGCCAAGACGCTACGCGGGGGCGAGGTGGCGGTGGCGCTGGGCGACGGCGTCGCGGGCTTCGAGAGCGTCGGCCGCAGCACCACGGTCCGCCTGCTCGACGAGCAGTTCATCGACTACCGCACCAGGCTGACCGCCGACTGGTCGATCAGGGCCGATGTGCCGGTGACGGCGTTCGTCAACGCCATCAAGCGGGTGGCGCTGGTGGCCGAGCGCAACACCGCGATCCGGCTGTCGTTCACCCAGGGCCACGTACGCATCCAGGCCGGCGGCGGCGACATCGGCCGCGGCTCCGAGGTGGTCGAGTGCGAGCTGCGCGGCGACGACATCCAGATCGCCTTCCAGTCGCAGTTCCTGCTCGACGGCCTGACCGGCATCGACACCGACCTGGCCCGGCTCAACATGGAGTCACCGACCAGGGCCGCGCTGATCCAGGACGTTCCGGGTGACGCGCAGCCCAGCTTCCGCTATTTGGTGATGTCGCTGCGTCTCGGCTGAGCCGCTGGATCAATCGCCTTCGGTGAGCGCGATGAGAATGTGCTCCATGCAGGCGTGGCCGGCGCGCTCGGCGGCGGTGGCGTCGCCCGAGAAGATGGCGCGCGCGATGGCGTCGTGGGGGATGTAGCTCTTGTTCAGCGACGTGCCCGCGGCCGTGATGCTGGCCCGCAGCGCCGCCGAGAAGTCCTCATAGAGGTCGATCAGCACGAGGTTGTGCGTGGCGTGCGCCACCGACATGTGGAAGGCCAGGTCGGCCTCGACGAAGGCGTCCGGGTCGTCCAGCTCCCAGGCGCGGTCGCGCTCGGCCAGCGCCGCCTCGATGCGCACGATGTCCTCGTCAGTGCGCCTGGTCGCGGCCAGGCGGGCCGATTCGACCTCCAGCGCGCGCCGCACCTCGAGGATCTCCAGCTGCTCCGCCTGGCGCAGGCGCCTGAGCATCGCGCCGGAGAGCTCGCTCGTGGCGCGGACATAGGTCCCGTCGCCCTGGCGGCACTCCAGCAGCCCGGCGTGAGTGAGCGCGCGTACGGCCTCGCGTACGGTGTTGCGCCCCACCCCGAGCTGCTCAGCGAGCACCGTCTCAGTAGGAATCTTGCCGTTCATCTGCCACAACCCTGAGGTGATCTGCTCCTTGAGTTGATCGATCACCTGGTCGACGAGCGAAGCTCGTTGAGCCGTACGCAGACTCACAGTCCGCCTCCTCTGGGGGTGCCAGTCATCCCATGAGTCAATGACTGGTAGACCCTAATTATTCCAGACTCAAAAACCAAATCTGGAGCTCCCGGAGGCTAGCGGGACACAGAAGTGTCGATCTTCACCCCTGCCAGTGCGGAATGGACTCCGGCTGCTTCCAGCGCCTTGCGATAGGCGCGGGTCTGCTGTGCCTTGTCGCCTGATCTGCCGTAAAGGTCGCCCAGCTCTCGCCAGCAGCGTGCGGCCTGCCTGTCGGAGCCGAACACCGGATGGTTGAGCGTGTCGAGCAGCTCCTGGGCCGCGCCCAGGTGCCGCGCCGTGTCGGCGTCGAGCGCGAGCGCGACGGTGGCGAGCACCAGGTGGGCCTCGGCCGGTGTCGTGCCCGGGGCGTCGTGCACCAGGTCGAGCGCCGACGTGGCCAGCTCACCTGCCCGCACGGCGTCCTGCGCCCGCAGCTTGACCCTGGCGTGCGCGATGAGGCTCTCACCGTGCTCCTGCGTGCTGCCCGCGGTGCTCGCGAACGCGCGAGTCGCCGCCCCGGCCCACAGGTCGGCCTCGGCGAGCGGCGACGAGTCGAGCCTGGCCCAGTGCATGGCCGCCCGGGCGAGCTGGAGCGCCAGCCTGGCGGGCCGGCCTGCCATGATCGCGTCGTCGGCCAGCCGTACGGCCAGCGCGGAGTCCTCGCCACCGGCCGCGGCCACACTGGCCTGCCAGAGGGTGTGGATCTCAGCGGAACGGTCCACAATGTCAGGCACGCCGCTGGCGTCGAGCACCCTCCGGACATAGTCGAGCTCGGGGGAGTCGCCCTCGCGTCCGCTGCGCGCCTCAACCAGTGCGGCGGCCAGGTCGATGGCGATCTCGCCTTGCGTGATCGCCAGCCGTTCCGCCTGCTCCAGCGCGTGCGCGGCCAGGTCTCGAGCCCGCAGGCGGTCGCCCGCCCGCTGGTAGCAGCGGCTCAGCGACACGGCGAGCGGCAGATCGGCCAGACGCTCGGGATGCGCCGCCGCCTCTCTGCGCAGCCGTTCGAACGCCTCGACCGCCTGGCCGAGCCGCCCCTGTGCTTCGAGGGCGCGCGCCCTGCCGAAGCGGGCGTGCGCGGTCAGCAGCGCGTTTTCCTCGTCGGACGCCTTCACGATCTCAGTGAAGCGGTCGGCCGCGACGACGGGGTCGCCGTGCTGTAGCTCCAGCTCCGCGTGGCGCAGGCCGAGCTCGGTATCGATGCGCTGCCGAGGCTCGATCCCATGCAGGAGGAACTCGGTGGTGCACCCCAGGCGCTCGGCCAGGAGTCTTGCTACAACCGGAGTCGGTGTCCGCTTGCCCGACTCGATGAGCGAGACATAACTGTCAGATAGGTCGGGTCCGGCCAGTTGGGCCTGAGACATCCGCCTGTTTAGCCGCAGTCCTCGGACGCGGTCACCGATGGTTCCCTGACTCGGCATCTCATCTCTCAAGGCGGGGAAGGGTCAACACTCCGCAATGATTGCATGAAGTGGCGCAATCGGGTATCCCCACGTGAAGAATTCCCCGTGCCAAGGATTAATCGTCGCTGTCGTCCTTGCTGGGGAAAAGCATCTGGCAGACCTCGAGGTACAAGGTCTCCGGATACGGAATGTACTCGACTGTTGACAGCGCCTGATCCTGACCAGCGGATTCGAGGATGAACTCACCGTAGCCGAGCATGCGCCCAAGCAGAGATCGCTGGAAGCTCATGTCGGTGACCTTGCCCAAAGGCATCATCGCGACTTTGCGGGTGATGAGGCCTGTGGTGAGCAACATCCGCTTTGAGGTAACCACAAAGTAGTCAACCGACCACTCCGCGACTTTCCATACAAAACGGATCAACAGCAGCAGCCAGAGCCACCACACGACGACCAGAGCCGTGCTGCTCCCCTCGCCGCCGAAGATCTTGCTGAGCAGCCCGGCGACGATCAGGCCGCCGAAGACCTCGGCGACCGGGCGAAGCAGCACGGCTGGGTGACGCCGTACCATGATGACCTGTTGTTCGTGGGGGAGTAGGTAGCGGTTGACCGACGCCGGAGCAGAGTCTCCGTGGGTCACAAGTCTCATGCGAGAACGTTCACGAATTGGGCCAGTTGGTCAGCCGCGTTGATCATGGTGTCGAACGCCCCTCTGACCGCGTCAGCGGCATCGGTTGGTCGTGCGAACAGGTAGTACGCCACAAAAGCGATACCCCCGTATGTGAAGACCTTTTTGACCTGCACTGTCGCCTCCGTACCACTACCTTCTACACCCGCCGTATACTTTACCCACCGCAATGCCGGGGTAAAGGTAACTTTGCGGGTTACTTTTGATCTTGCTTAGCCACGTTCGCTGGCCACCAGAGCCAGGACGTGAAGGTGCTTGCGCGCGATCCGCTCGACGAGACTCGGATGGGCGTAGCCCGTGACCTCCAGCGCGCCGTAGTGCGCCGCTTCGACGCAGCGCGTTACGGTGACCGCGGAGTGGATGCCGGCGAACTCCTCGCGGAGCGCCGTCTCCACGTCCGCGTACGGACTTGACTCCGCCTCGGTGTGCTCACTCACGAGAACACCTCGGTAATCGGAAAATCGCTCATCGTGCTCCCCCCACGCGCGTGCGGAAGTTGCCTTCCCCTCACTTCATACCCCGGTGGCAACAGTATGTAACGAAGCGAGTGCGCAGCGTGGCTGGTCAGACAACTCCGTAGAGTCGATCTCCGGCGTCGCCCAGTCCTGGAACGATGTAACCGTTCTCGTTCAGCCGTTCGTCGAGGGCGGCGGTCACGACGCGGAGCGGCTTGCCGGAGTTGGCGAACACCTTGTCCATGTAGGCCAGCCCCTCGGGCGCCGCGAGCAGGCAGATCGCCGTGACGTCGACCGCCCCGCGGTCGAACAGGAACCGCACGGCCGCGGCGAGCGTGCCGCCGGTGGCCAGCATGGGGTCGACCACGTAGCACTGGCGCCCGGACAGGTCGTCGGGCAGCCGGGTGGCGTAGGTCTCGGCCTGCAGCGTCGACTCGTTGCGGATCATGCCGAGGAAGCCGACCTCGGCCGTGGGCAGCAGCCTGGTCATGCCGTCGAGCATGCCGAGACCCGCCCGCAGGATCGGCACGACCAGCGGGGACGGCTTGGCCATCCGCACTCCGTGAGCCTCGGCGACCGGGGTCTGCACGGTCACGTCGATGACCCGGACATCGCGGGTCGCCTCGTATGCCAGCAGGGTCACCAGCTCGTCCGCCAGCCGGCGGAACGTCGGCGAGTCCGTCCGGACATCACGTAGCGTGGTGAGCTTGTGTGCTACGAGAGGATGGTCGACGACGAGGGTTTCCATAAGGGACAACGCTATCTTGTGTGCAACGAACCGGCACGCCGCGTCATCGGTTTTGATCACAATTTGGTCGGAGCAGCACGCGGGGGGTGGTCGGGTCTGGAACGATTGGAAGCCGAAGTGGCCACGTCGTGGGGTGGACGATGACAGAAGAAGATGCGCTCGACTTCGCCATCGTGGTCTATCGCGAGGATGAATGCTGGGACGCCGGGCTGCTGCCGGTCGCGCTGACGTCCGATCTGCACGGCCTGATCAAGGCTCTGCGCCAGCAGCCGAGCGAGAGTGGCACGATTGGCCTGGTCGCCGTGGGGGACGAGTTCTTCGTGGCGCTGCGGGTCCTCGGTGATCGCGTTGATGTCTTCCTGTCCGACATCGCCGCGTCCTGGGACTTCCCGCTGGCCGAGCAGGTTCTCGATTTCCTCGACGTGCCGATCCCCGACGAGGAGGAGCTCGACGAGATCCTCCAGGACGAGGAGACGGTGCTCCCCGCAGGCGATCTGTCGATCTTCGCGGACCTGGGACTCGACGAGATGGAGCTGGGCATACTCTCCGGCGACATCGAACTCCTCCCGGAGGACGTGCTGTCCAGCATCGCCGCGCGGCTCGGTTTCTCCGAGCCGTTCGAGCGGGCCATCGAATCGGTCTTCGGCTGACCCTGGAGCATGGACATGGCGTCCAACACCTTTTCCGCGGCCTTCGTCAAGATCCCCGGCGGCTGGAGCGGCGCCGAGGTCGATCTCGGTGACGCCGAGATCGTCGACGACTTCGGCGACGCGGTGACCGAGGCCCTCGGCCTGTCCGGCGACGAGCTCGCCCTGCTCTGCGTCGAGGTGGAGGACGAGTGGTTCGCCATCGTCCGCTACCGCGGTGACGAGGAGCCGCGTGTCTTCCTCTCCGACGCGCACGCGATCCTGTCCGACACGCTCGGCGAGCTGTTCGCGGAGTTCGCCGGGGTGGCCCCCGACAAGGAGAGCAACGGGCTGGGCGTCAAGCCGGCCGGTGACTTCGAACTCCTCAGCGACCTGGGCGTGAGCTCGGAGGAGCTGCTGGAGCTGAGCATGGAAGAGGGCGTGCTGCCCGCCGACATCCTCTCCGTGATCGCCGAGCGGCTGTCCTTCGCCGACGAGCTCGACCGGTTGCGGTGAACCACGCCGACGCGATGCGCCTGGCCCTGTCCGAGGCCGTCGCGGCCGGCGCCCGCGGCGAGGTCCCCGTCGGCGCGGTCGTGCTCGGCCCGCTGGGCGAGGTGCTCGCGTCCGCCGGCAACTCCCGCGAGGCTTCCTTCGATCCGACCGCCCACGCGGAGGTCCTGGCCCTCCGGCAGGCCGCCCGGTCGCTCGGGCGGTGGCGGCTGGACGGCTGCACGCTGGTGGTCACGCTGGAGCCGTGCACGATGTGCGCGGGCGCGGCGGTGCTGGCCCGGGTCGACCGCGTCGTGTACGGGGCCGTCGACGAGAAAGGCGGGGCCGTGGGGTCACTGTGGGACGTGGTCCGGGACCGCAGGCTCAACCACCGGCCCGAGGTCGTCATGGGGGTGCTGGGTGAGGAGTGCGCTGCCGTACTAAAGGAGTTCTTTGGCACTCGGCGGATCCGGTAAGCTCGTCGACGGTGGTGTCGCCTAGTGGCCGAGGGCGCACGCCTCGAAAGCGTGTGATGGGGCAACTCATCCGTGGGTTCAAATCCCACCACCACCGCCACTCTTTGGGCCTCTGACCTGTCTGATCGGGTCAGGGGCCTTCTGTTATGGCTGGACCTTCGGCGTCCCACCTGATGAAGGCCGTCTGGTGCCCGACTTGAGCTCCGGTGCGGGGATCCACCTTGAAGGCCCCGAACAGGGTGGTGGTCTCCAACGCCGTGGCGGCGGACCACAGCTCCGCACGTGCCGTACTGCCGGCTTGCCGGGCGCAATGTGTCGCGATGGCCGCGGCGGCGACGGCTTGCACGGCCGGATAGTCCGGGAGCGAACCGGCGCGCTCCCGGTAGGCGGTCAGGAAGTCGTCCTCGGCCATGGACAGCTCGACGCGGTCGCCTCCGCCGGGAAACCACTGCCCGACGCCGTAGACGCCCACAGGATCGCCGACGGCCTCGCCGAACTCGCGGACGCCCGCCGCCACGGCGCACACGCTCCGCGGGGGCATCGGCAGCGACCTGGCGTAGGTGACGGCCCGCACGTCGTCTTCGAAGGAGCCGGCGCAGAAGAGATCCCACGCCTCCGGCGTCGGTGAGCTGACGGTGCGCAGCCCGAGGGCGTGCGCCAGGCGCTCGGCGCCGCCGGCGACCTGACGGGCGAAGCTGCCCTTGCCCTGAACGATCCGGAGCGGGCGGGGGTCCTGCTGGGTGGCGAGGTGCCGGACGAAGGGCTCCGCGTAGCGGCTCGCGGGCGTGAGCACGGAGACGACGTGACCGGGGTGAGCTGTCTCGACGTCGTCGCCTGATCCGCCGTGGTTCCAGATCAGGCGGCCCATGGCCGCGGCGATGGTGCCCGCTCTGCGCATGAGCAGCGTGGAATAGGGGCCGAGCAGGAGGTCGCACTCCGCCGACAACCTGGGGAGGAGGGCGTCCACCCGCTCGGGGTCACTGCCGTCGTCCTCGATGAGGAGGTCGACCGCGTCGGTCGTGGATCGCCAGATGTCCAGGGCGAGCCGGGCCTGGCCGCCGAAGCGCGCGTACTTGCCGGACAGCGACAGGCAGGCGCCGAGACGAAGCCGGTTCCTGTACGGCGCTGCCACGCTGTCCCCTCCGCTTATTCGCTTTCGCTGGTGGGCCCGGCTACTCGTTGTAGGCCCAGCCGCTCCAGCGCTCGACGGTGATCACCACCACCGGGCCCTCAGGACGTCGCTCCGCGTACTGTTCGTAGCGTTCGGCCAGGCGGTCGAGCCAGTGCCGGCGGGTGGTGTCGTCCTCGGCGAGCGCCGCGGTGCCATCGGCTCGTGCCCACCACAGGTGCCGCCAGTCGTCGGAGTAGTGGTCGGCCAGGACGCATACGCGGTCGTTGGCCGCGATGTTGCGCAGCCTGCGGAGGTCGGTGGCGCGCTTCGGTTTGTGATCCACGGCGAACACGATCACGTCGCCCTCGACGGCGAAGACGATGGGCACCAGGTGCGGCACCCCTTGTCCGTCCACGGTGGCCAGCCTGGCGCTGCGTGCCGTCAGGAACTTCGATCGGGCCGTGGCCTCGTCCATCGAACCAACTCTCAGACGACGTCGAACTCGTTGCCCTCCGGATCCGCCATGGCCACCGCGTAATGGTCCAACCCCGGCTCCGCGAGCACGCGTACGACGGAGGCACCCGCGCGGACCAGCCGCTCCACCTCGGCGTCGACGCGGGCTCTGCGGGTCGCCAGCGGAACCTCCTCCCGCTTGCCGCCCACCTTGATGTCGAGGTGAAAGCGGTTTTTCACCACTTTGCCCTCCGGGACCCGCTGGAACCAGATCCGCGGGCCCGCGCCCTCCGGGTCGACGATGCTGTCGGAACAGTCTCCGTCGCCGAGCTCCTCCTCCGGCACGCCGATGCTCTGCCAGTAGTCGCGCCAGGTGTCGAAGTGGCCCGGCGGCTCCTCCGGCTCGTAACCCAAGCCGTCAGCCCAGAAGCGCGCCAGCCGATCGGGGTCGGCGCAGTCGATCACCAACTGAAAAAAGACCATGGAGGCATCCTGCCCGAGGAGGCTGACATTTCTTTTTCAGCTGGGCAGCTCCAGGACCCTGGCGTGCAGGATCGATCGCTGGTGCAGGGCCGCCCGGAGAGCCCGGTGCAGCCCGTCCTCCAGATAGAGCTGGCCCTGCCACTGCACCACGTGCGGGAAGAGGTCGCCGTAGAACGTGGAGTCGGCGGCGAGCAGGGAATGCAGGTCCAGCATGGCCTTCGTGGTGATCAACGAGTCGAGCCGGACCTGCCGTGGGGGGATCTGCGCCCACTCTCTGGGGGTCAGACCATGGTCGGGATAAGGGCGGCCGTCACCGACGAGCTTAAAGATCACCCCAATGATTTTAGGAGAGAATCCGATTACTCGTGTTCTTCGGGGCTGTTATAGAAGATCAGATTGCGCACATTTGGCTGGGTCGCCGGTCTTGTAACCGCGATTCAGCGCGTTGACGCGTTGCTCCGAGCTGCCGTGCGTGAACGACTCCGGGTCGATCCTGCCCTGAGTGCGTTGCTGGATCCGGTCGTCGCCGACCGCCGCCGCCGCGTCGAGCGCCTCGGCGAACTCCGAGGTGGTGAACGGCTTTTCGTAGAAGCCGGTGTCGACCGCGTGCTTGGCCCACACCCCCGCGTAGCAGTCGGCTTGCAGCTCCGTGGCCACCGAGTTGCCCTCGGAGAGCGCGCCCAGCAGGTCCTGGGTGTGGTGGCCGTACTCGTGGGCGATCACATACGCCTGCGCGAACGGTCCCCCCTAAGGAATGTCTGTACATAGGTCAAGGCGCTACCCTGAGCCGGCGCGGTCCGTCAGGAGGCCGCGCAGACCTAGGGGGACCGCTTTGTGAGCTGGGCATGCCTACGTTCGGCCGCCTACGCTCTGGCTGTCCCACTCCGCGACTCGCGAAAGTGGAGATGCAGTGATCGAACCTCGTGACCCCCAGACGGCGCCGAGCGGCTCACAGAGCGACGAGCACCACGTGCCCGGGGGCGATGCAGCACCGCGCCCCCGTTGGGCGCTCTACGCGCGTTCTGGAGGCGCCGTACGTGACCAGGCAAACGGACAGCTAGTAGCACTTCGGGCATACGCGGAACGGCATGGCGTCCACGTGGTCGCCGAGCTGGTCGACCTCGGCCGTAGCCGACGTGACCGCGACCGTGCGTTCGAGCTCGTCGAGGCCGGCGAGGTCGACCGCGTCGTCGTCGTTCAGCTCGACCGTCTCGGCCGACTGGTCGAGGACGTCGCACTCTGGGTCGATGCATTCGACGGGCACGCCGCGGCGCTGTGGATTCTCCGCGGATTGGTCGGCAACGGAGAACCAGCCGAACTCACGAGCCCGCTCAACAAAGCCATATTCAACATATTCAACGAGCTCGCCCGTGCCGAGGAGCGTTACACCGCCGAGGTAGGCCAGCAGCAACAGGAAGAGGGGAACAGGCGCCGCGCCAATAACAACGAGGCGTGAGCCGACTACTCGAGGCCGCCCTCGGGGGACGTCGATGGGGGATTTACGCCCGCCTATCGAAAGACCGCGAGGGCTCAGGCCTCGGCGTAGAGAGACAGGTCGATGAGGTAACCAAGAAGATTACCTATATCGACCCATCAGGCGTAATCGTCGACATCTATATCGATAACGATATGTCGGCGAGCAAGAAGAAAAGAAGGCCTGACTACGAAAGGATGATCGCAGACCTCGAAAGCGGCCGTATAAACGCTTTCGCGGTATGGCATATTGATCGCCTGACCAGGCGCAACGCAGAGCTTGAGCGGATTGTCGACCTGGTCGAGGCGACCAAAGCTCAATTCGCATGCGTTTCTGGTGATGTCGACCTCGGCACCTACACCGGGCGCATGGTCGCCCGAATCTTGGGGGCCGTGTCGCAAGGGGAGGTGGAGCACAAAGCCGAGAGGCAGAAGGCGGCTTACCTGCAACGCGCCTTGGAAGGAAAGGCTTGGGGATGTGGCGTGAGACGCTACGGCTATGATTCCGACGGCATTACAATCCGGCCGGAAGAACAAAAAGTCGTTCGTCATATGGTCGAACATGTACTCAAGGGTGGCTCTGTAAATTCCCTTGTAACTTGGCTCGGCGACAACGATCACCGCACAAGTCAAGGCAATAGATGGGCATCGCGCGCCATTGTTCGACTGCTCCTGAATCCGGCAATGGCGGGGCACCGGACGTACGGCGACGAGAAGCGGATCGAGGTCGACAAGCCTGACGGCACAAAACAAGAGATAACTGTCACTAAGGAAAAAGAGCCCGACGCATTCATCGTCGCCCGCGACTGCTGGCCCGCGATCATCACCGATGATGAGCGGCGAAGGCTGCGAGTTATCCTCAAAGACCCAGATCGCACCACTAACCCCGGTGGCTCGAATAAGCGCAAATACCTTCTATCGGGTGGCATTCTCATATGCGGCTTGTGCGGACGACCCCTCACCGGGCATCGTGCGAATTCCGGCTTGCCCGGATACCACTGCCGGAAGACGGCGCCGTACGGCGGATGCGCGAAAATTCGCATTGCCGCCGGCCCGCTCGAGCTCGACGTCGCCAGTCGCGTGCTCGCCCGCTACGCCTCGCCGGTCGTGCGCAAGCGGCTCGCCGAGGCCGCCTCGCCTGGCGGTGACGTGACCCTCGGGAACGAGCTCGCCGATCTCGAGGAGAAGCTCGAGCAGCTCGGCCGCGACTACGCCGACCCGATGATCCCCATGTCTCGAGGGGCGTTCCTCGAGGCGAACAAGTCGCTCGCGGCTCAGGTGAACGACGTCAAGGGCCGCCTCAAGCAGGCACAGCGGTCGACCGCCTTGCCGGAAATGGTGACACCGAAATCTCTCGCCGCATGGTGGGCGGCAGCCGAAATCGAGGAACGGCGCGGCCTTATCCTCACGGTTATTGACCATATTGTCGTACATCCTTCCACTAGGCCCGGTTTTCGAGGGCTCGATAAAGACCGGTTGACGTACGTTTGGCGGTAAATACCCTAAGTGAAAGTTCAATAACAAAACGGTAAAATGAGCTAGCCTCGCACCCCGAACCCGTGCGACCGTAACCGGACCTCGCGATCCTGGGGGATCACGCTGCGCCGTGCGCGGTTGGGGGCGAAAGGTACAAAATTTGAATAACGTCAGTTCCGCATTCACGATCGACGAGCTCGAGCGAGCAATCCTCGACGAGCTCGAACAGTCGGGGGGCACCACTCCGGCGACGTGGGAGCTACGCGACGAGCAGGTCGAGCATGCGGCCGAGATCCTCGGTGGGATCTTCCGTGAGGCTGCTGAACCATCTGCCGCCTGACGGACAACACACGCGGGCCGCGAAGATCTTTTATAGATCTTCGCGGCTCTTTGCTTTCCTGGCGTGATCTCCAACATCACCCGATCGCCTTGCAATGTCTCAGTACACAGGCGTACGGTCCCTCTTGCAGCCTGACATCTGCAAGAGGAGTGATCATGTTCGACGACGGCTACGACCGCGAACGGTCCGACATCGACGACGGCTCGCCGGCCATGTGGGCGGCCAACAGCCCAGAGCCGCGCGACACCGCCGACTGGATCGAGTGGCTCAAGACGTCATGAGCCATCGCTACGCCGACCGGCGTCCACGCAAGGCCGAACGGCTGCGCGTACGCGACTACGTGCACGACGGCCTCGCGCCCATGATGGTCGTCGGCTTCGAGGACGCCAGTCCCGGCAGCGTGCGCGTGGTCGGCCGCCTCGCCTCGGGGACGCTGATCCGCGCCGTCCATCCCGCCACGCTCGAACTCGACGTCACGCGCATGATCCGCGTGCAGCCCACCAGGGCCCGCGGGCACCTATCCCTCATCACCACGGAGGTATCGTGACCAACTTCGTGTTTCTCGCCATCAGCCGCACCGGTGCCGACCCCAATTGGCACGAGGTCGTCGAGGTCGCGGCCATCCTTCGTCGTCCCGGACAAGGCGACGTCACCCGCTATTGGCACATAAGGCCCGAGAACCTCGAGCACGCCAGCGCCGACGAGCTGCGACGGAATCGCTACCTCGAGCGGCGCGAGTCCTGGGAGCACAACGGCGAGCCGGTCGTCAAGATCGACCCGACCCTCGGCACCACGACGCCGACCTCGCGACGCGGCGTGGCGAGTCGGCTCGCCGGCGCGCTGCTCGAGTCCTACGCCGTGACCCTCGGCAACGACCGTGAGATCGAGTTCCTGCGCGAGTTCCTCAGGCGCAACGGGCATCCATGTCCGCTGATGGGGCAGATCGACGTCACCTCATTCGCGGCCGGCGCCATGGCTGGCTACGCCCAAGGATGGGCCGCGTGTTACGACTCGCATCCGACCGAGGGCGGGATCGGCGCGCGGATCGACCTCGGCCCCCTCGAGCTGCCATTCGGCCCGATGGGCATCGCCCGTGCGATGGGCTTGCACGTGCCCGACCAGCCTGAGAGTGCGCTCGCCCGTGCGCAGCTTGCCGGCGCGCTGTGGGCCGCCGCGTCCGCCACGCCGACGCCCCCACTGGTGCGATCCGAGCCGGTCGACGCAGGCCCGTCGACCGGGCCGACACTGCCGGTCGATGCCGAGCTCGACGTGCTCGTCGCCAGCCGCCGACCGCATGAGCAGGCCGAGGCCCGGGCGGGGCGCGAGCCGTACCAGGCGGCAACGGCCGACACGCTCGCGATGCCGGCGCCGACGCCCTGAACGGCACAGTCATCGGTGAGGAGGGGCCCGGTAGCACATCCGGGCCCCCTTGTTTCGGCGAACGCTAGTCACGATGGGTGACGGGTCGCTAGCGTGGCGGCACCTAGACACGCGCATATCAGAAGCGCGCATGTCTAGGTACTGCGCTCGGGACTTCCAAAAACGAGGGAAAGAAATGTCAACAGCGTTCGTATTCACCGTGCGGTACACCGATGCCGATCTCGACGACACGGTGTTCGTCGCCGCCCGATACGAGACCGATCCCGCGGCGAATTTCGTGCGGTTCCTCAGCGAGGACGGCCGCGAAATTCGGGCCTTCGTGTTTCATCTGGTTCGCGAAATCGAGACGAGCGGGTATGCGGCTACGGTTGCGGAAGCCGGTCGACCGGGACTTACCCCGGTGCCGAGCGGTGTCGACGTCGCCGTCGCGCAGGCGGCCGATCAGGGCGCGATGAGGCCGGCCCCGGTGCCCCCGAGTCGTCAGCCGATAGAGGGGGCCGCCGCGGCGGCCGTATCCAGCGGCTCGCGACCGGCGTAGGCCGTGCAGCTCGCCGGGTGGCCGTGGCCGATGACGCCGCACACGCTCGTCGTGTGGGAGCCGGCGGGGGCCGGCCACGCTGCGCACCACTGGTTCGGCGTGCTGTTCCCGCGGGCGCACCGCGGGTGCCGCGTGTGCGCGCCCTACCGGGCCCGATGGCGCGAGCTCATCCGTGAAGACCGCCGGCGCCGGCTGGGGGGCAGGCGCCGGCACCAGCCGCCGGAACTCCTCGACGCCCTGTAGCCCTGGGGAGGGTGCGGTCACGCACAGGGGTGCCTGAGGGGCTCGTTCGGCGGTGAGGATTCCACTCGGGCGATAGCCTTGAGCTGGGAGTCTTCCCGGGCCCCTTCGGTAGTCGAGAACCGGCGATGAACGCCCCGCGCTTGTATGCAAGCGCGGGGCGTTCGGCATTTCCGAGGCCATACCGCTTGTGGTCTTTTCCTGCTCACGCTAGACAGGAATAGTTGACTGTCTGCTATCTTCCACCTATGCAGGAGCGATCCAATGACAGACCCCCACACCCGTTCGAGCTCGAGCCCGACGAGTACGCCGCCAACTACGGCCCGGGCGTACAGATCGGCGCCCCCGACGCCGACCGCGGTATCCGCCTCGACGAACACGCCCCCGGGCACGTCGACGACGAGTACCCCCTCGACGCTGGTGAGCTCGCCGAGCTCGAGCGGCGTCGCACGATGAGCGCGCGGCGCCAGCCCGCCGGCGGACGGCCTGCGGCCCGCACACGCACGACGACGGCAGGCAAGCCCCGCGGCCGGTCGACCGGCCGCGGCCGTAAGGGCGGCGAGATCGCCCTCGGCGCCATCGTCGCCGCGGTGCTCCTCGCGTTCGGCGGCTACTGGCTTGCCCGCGAGCTCCTCGGCCTCGACAAATCCATCGCCTTTGTGATCGCCGGCTACGTGGGCGGCATCTGCTCGGGCGGCGTCGTGTGGCCGCTATGGCGAGCCTTCCGGCACGCCGTCGGCCGGTACATCACACCCAAGGCAGCTCGGTGATCACACTTCCGACGACCGCGGGCGGGTGGCTGCTCGCCGCCGCGCTGCTCGCCCTCGGCGCCCTCGCCTCGCGCCGGCGGCCGTGGGAAGGCGCCACACGCCGCCTGTGGTGGCGCGAGCAGCGCATGTACCGGCGGCCGGTAGCGGTGTGGCGCCGGACCGGCCGTGTGCTGCTCGCCGCGGTGCTCGTGCTCGTCGCATCGGTCGCCGGCCTCGGCATCGTGCTCGCCCTTGGCGTCGCGCTGCTCGTCGTCGGAGGGTTCGCCCTGCTCTGGTACATCGCCAACCGGGCCGCGATCCGCGTCGAGCCGACGACCAGCCCGAGCGAAGACGGCCGCATCGAGTACCTGATCGAGCTTGGCGACGGCCCGTTCGACCGGCGGGTCGTCGACGGCGACGTCGACCTCGAGCCCGACCCTGACACCCCCTACGGCCGCCCTGAGACCTACCGAGCGGAGATCGACGTATGACCGCCACCAACCAGGACCTTGCAGGACTCCCCCACAGGTCGACTGAGCAAATCAAGCTCTACGGCCGGTCGGCTGAGAGGGTGTTCCGCGACCTAAGCGCCGAGATGGACTTTCGCGCCGGCGAGACCCGAGCACAGGTGATCGGGCTGATCAAAGCCGCGCACAAGCTTGGATTCGGCGACGGTAAAAACCCCTGGTTCCGCGCGATCCGTATCGCGTTCGGCTACTCCACCGCGCACGTCTCGTGCATCATCGCCCGCCGCGCGGTCCGCAGCGTGCACGAGAACCTCGAGAAGGAGTGCGCGGCCGAGCTCGACGGGTTCCGCACCCGCAAGTATGGCAAACAGATCAAGCGCAAGCCCGAGCGGAAGACTCCCGTTCTGGGGGTCGAGGTCTGATGGACCCTACGGCAACCCTCAAGCGCGAGGCACGGCGCGCGTCCAAGTGGACCAAGACCCCGCGTGACCGCGACAGTTCTGAGTTCAACGAGGCGATCAGGCTGGTCGCGCCGTGGGCGCTGCTTGGCAGCACGCTGGCCCTGGCCTTCGTCGCCCGCAACGCGTTCGCCCTCACGCCCTCGCTCACCCCATACACGCGGCTCACGGCCGTGTGCTTCGCCTTGCTCGCCGCGGTACTCACCGGCGTCTCCTTTCATCTCACGCGCGAGCGGCGAGGCTTCGGCCGCGTCATCGAGGCCCTCAACACCGCCGCACCGCCGACCGTGATCGCCTACACCCTCGAATACGGCGTGCGGCCCGAGTTCCTCATCCCCGCGGCCACGGTCGGTGTCGGGCTGGCCTACCTGTGGAACCGACGGCACATCCGGCACGCCGCCGGCGAGCTCGCCGTCTCCGAGCAGCGCGGAAGCTGGGACGACTTCACCAAGACCGAGCTCACCGCACTCGCCGGCTCACGGATCGACGTGATCGAAGACAGCCCCGAGCGTGCCGTCGCCGGCATGTGGCTCCCCTTGGGCAAGACCGTGGGGATCGTCGGCAACCTGCTCGAGGAGATCGGCACGTACTTCGGTGCGATCAGAGGGGGCACCGACATGCAGGTCGGGGCCAAGCACGACCGCGTGCTCATCACCGCCACCCGCAAGGATCCACTCGACCTCGGCATGCAGTGGGCCGGACCGTCGGGCCCGGGCGAGTCGATCGCCGAGACGATCGAGGGCCTCGGCATCTACCGCAACAAGCTCGACCTACGCATGTTGATCCCGCACACGGAGCTTCCGAACGGGCTGCTCAGCGTAGTCGCGCACACGAAGATGGTCGGCCGGACCCGTATCGGCAAGTCCGCGGCCGGCGAGCTCGCGATGGTGAACATCGGTCTACGGGGCGACGCAGGGGTCGTGTTCTGCGACGCGGTCAAGGCCGATCAGTCCGTCGGCGCGATCGAGGGCGCGTGCTGCTACGTGCTCGACACCGAAGCGAAGATCAAAAACTTTCTGTGGCGGCTCGTGTACAAGACGATCCCCGCCCGGGCCGCCTACCTCGGCAACCCCAACCGCAACCCTCTCGGCAAGCGCCTACGCGAGTGGGAGCCGGGATGCGGGCTCACGTGGATCACCGTGTACATCGCCGAGGGCGCCGCACTGTACGGAGTGCAAACCCTGCTGCTCGTCTCCGAGCGCGCCGCCTCGGTGGGAATCGAGCTGCGGATCGAGCTGCAACGCGCCTCACACGACCGCGTCGACACGACCATGCGCGCGAACAACGCCGCCGGCATCGCGTTCGCATGCGACGACGACGGAGACGCCGCGATGGTGCTCTCGCCGCGGCTCATGCAACTCGGCGTGACCCCGTCGGCGTGGGGTCCCGAGTACCCCGGCAAGATCTATTACGAGGCGCCCGGGATCCCTGAGAGCCTCGCGGCGATGCCCGCGCGGTTCGCGCGTCACGCCCGCGACGGCAGCGATATCGAGGCCGCGATCGCCGAGTATCGGCACCTGATGAACCCGGTCGACCCCATCACTGCGGCGAGCTGGGGGCCTGCGTACGAGAAGTACCGGGCCGACCGCGCCCGCCGGCGTGGCCGCGAGCCGGTCATGTTCTCCACCGCACCGCCGATCCCCGCCACCGTCGCCCCGCACCGCACGGTCGTCACCGACACTGCGCCGCGGCCGACGGCCCCCGCTATGGCGCCGGCCGCCGCGGTGCGTGTCCCCCCGACGCCGCCGGCCCCCGGCGACGAGCCGCTCGACGGCGAGCCGCGCGAGCTCGACGCCGACCAGGCGCCCGACGAGCTGTCTCGCGAGCAGCTCGCCGGGATCGCGGACGTCGCGGCCGACGAGGTGCTCAACGAGTTCGAGCAACTCGCCGGCGACGACGTCGACGGCGAGCAGTTGCGGACCCTCGCCGAGCGGATGCTCGGCACACCCGATGGCGATGCCGACGAGCCGTTCGAGTACAGCGAGGTCGACGACGTCGATCTACCGACCGACCTCGGCACGCTGGTACATGACGCGCCGGACGCCCCCGAGCTCGTCGACGACAAGCCCCCGCCCGCGAGCCGGGCCGAGGCCCTCGCGATCGCTCGCGAGGTGCTGTGGACCGTGATCGGTGAGGGCGAGGAGTTCGGGCCCAAGAACGTGTACGGGCCGCTCGCCGAGCGCGTCGGCAAGGCTGACACATGGTTCCGTCAGCAGCTCCCGATCATGCTCGCTCGCGGCTGGATCGACCAGACCGAGAAGCGCGGCAAGTACATCGTGCTCCCCGGTTGCGACCCCGAGGCCGACGACCTCGATGACTACAGAAAGTGACCAAACATCAGGCCTGTTTGGTCGCGTTGTTTGACGATCTTGCGGGCCTTGTTAAACAGACATTTCCCCCGCTCCCCCGCTCGCTCTCTTAAGGAATCGCGGCGTCAAACAGCCCGCCAAACAACGCGCTGAGACCCGTCAAACAGCCCTCGCAAGGCCAGACGGCCGCGCACGGAGAGTAACCAAGGAAGATCACGAAAGGCCCTGACATGACCACGCACCACCCGACCGACAAGATCCACGAGGCACCCGCGGCTGATCTCGATCTCGACCTCGACGCCCTCGGCGACCAGGTCGCCGACGACCCCGACGGCGACCTTGCCGAAGATCACTCGATCAACGATCTCCGCGTCGAGCCCGACGGCGCGGTGACCTACATTCCGGGTCCCCCCCTGCCGGCGACGTGGGCCGACGAGAGCGACTCGACCCCGCCGGCTGCGCGCCGCTTCATGACCGCGCTGCCATCCCGGACCATGATCGACAACCTCGACCAGGAGCCGGCCGCCCCGTTCGTCGAGGAGCCTTACGAGGAGTACGAGGAGGAGGCGCCGCCCTTCATGATCGACAAGCGTGCCGTTTTGATCTGCGCGTTCATGATCGTCATGTGGGCTGCTGGCCTCGCCCTCGCCGGCGTCGTCGCCGCGGCGTTCGCCCCCCTCACCGGCCCGTTCGGCTGGTTGCTGATCGCCGCCTACAGCGCGGCCGTGCTCGAGCTCGGCCGCCGGTCCTGGCTCGAGGAGTCGCCCACCAATTCGGCCCTCGGTACGGCCGCGATCCTGACGGTCTGCGCCTGCGCGGCTCTCGCCCTCGCCGCCGGCGTCGTCGTGGGCGTGCTCGCTCTGTTCTCCTGACCCCGAAAGGCTCGCAAGTGATCAATTTCCTACGGCGTCCCCGCGAGGATTCGGTTCGTGCGGCTCAGCTCGCGGCCGAGGCCGCCGAGGCGAAACAGCGCGAGATCCGTGCGCTCGTCGACACCGAACGAGCGAACGCCGACCTTGCGGCCGTACGCGAGCGTGCCGACGCCACCGCCCGTGAGCGCGAACTCAGGGCGGCGATTAGGCTCGCACCACTCGAGGCCGAAGCGGAGCGGATCGCCGCCGCGCAGGCCGAAGACGAACGCACCCGCACGATTGCGGCTCGTGCGGCGAACGATGCGGCCGAGGCCGAACAGTCCCGAACGGCCGCCGCACGGCGTGAGGTCGCGGTACGCGCCTTGATCCGCCGGCGTCTGGTCGCCGTGGCGTTCGCCGGTGTCTCGTTGGTCGCGTTCGGCGGGCAATCCGTCTCGTACGCCATCGGGGCGCAATGGTGGCCGATCGCCGCGGTCGCCGTCTCGCTCGTGGTCGAGGCGATCGGGCTCGCCCTCGGGTGGCTCGCGCACGAGGCGACGCTCGATGACGAGCCCGCCGGCGGATTGCAGGCCAGCGCGTACGGCGTTGCCCTGTACGTCGCGATGCTCAACTATTGGCACTGGTCAAAGGACTGGACGCCGACCCCCGAGGCGGCTCTCTTCACCGGCTGCTCGGCCATCGCCCCGTGGCTGCTGCACGCCTACACCAGAAAGACATATGCCGCGAAGCGTCGCGCTGAGGGGCGGCCCCTCCCGCGCGCCCCGCACTTTATGAAAACGCGCTGGATTCTGTGGTTCCCCTCCACGTTCGGAACCGTGCGCCTCGCGATCCGCACGGGCGAATCCGACCCGAACGTCGCGGCTCTCGCGTACGAGCAACGGCAGGAGGACAAGGCCCGGGCCCGCGAGCTCGCCGCGGCCGACCCTGACCGGGCCGAGCTCGAGCGTGCGCTCGACGCCGCACGCTCCGATCTTGCTGCGGTCGCCGAGGCGTACGTTTCGGCCCTCGACGCGAATGACACCGCACAAGCCGAACGAGCCGAGCTCGAGCGTTCGCACGCCGCCGCACTCAAGGCCCTCGAGGCGAAAGAGCGCGACCGCGTCGACGAACAAGACGACGAACCCGCCGGCGTACATGTGCTGCCCGAGGTGCCCTCGCTCGACGAGCAGGAGTCGATGAGCAAGGCCGAGTTGCAAGAGGCCGCACGCCGCACGATCAGGGCCGCACGGTTGGCGAACATCCCGATCACGGGTAAGACGATCGGTGAGGCGTACGACCGCGGCGATCGCTGGGGACAGCTACGCATGGCCGAGGTTCCCCCGTTCGTGGTCGCCGGCAAGGTCGACGACGAGGCCGCCGAGGCCCCCGCCGGCGAGGAGTCCGGCAACGGGAAACGCCCCGAGGGGCAGTGACGGCAGGTGCTCAGGGTGCAAGAGAGGCCGTACACTCCGATCATGCCGAGCAGCCCCGAGGAGAGAGAGCGCCCCACCGTCGACGAGCTGTACGACGTGGCGGCCCGGGAGAAGGCGGAGTACGAACGCCTCGAGCGGCTGTACCAAGAGCAGATGGACCGGTATTACGAGGCGGTCAAGGCTCTCGACGCCGCCGGCGAGGGACATACCGAGATCGGCCGCCGCCTGAAAGTGAAGAAATCCAACATTCAGTACATGGCGAACACCGACCTCGAGGCGAGGCGGGCGCGTCGCGAGGCCAAGCGCGCCGAGGACACCTAGGCTCGCCGGCGAGTGGCTGTCGGTTGCCATGTCGGCAGCTCCCGATGAGACCGACTGAACCCCGGAGTCCGCAAGGGTCCCGGGGTTTCGTCGTTCCCGGGCTTAGAAACGAGAACGGCCCGGGCGGCGAGAAGCGCACCCGGGCCGTTGGAGCTCTCGAGACCAACCGAGAGGCAACCTGACGCACCGACTGTACCCGCTCACTGCCCGACCTCTCGACAGCAACGGCAATCGCGCTACTTCCTCGCATAGGAACGGCCCCGCGTCCTAGCCTGAAGTTGTTGAAGCTTCCAGGAGAACGCGGGGCAGCTATGACCGACGGTAGCAACGAAGACGAGAGCCCGGTACTGACCATCGGGCAGCGCATAAAGTATCTGCGCGAGAGGCGCGGTATGACCCGCGAGGTTCTAGCGGGTCTGGTCGGAAAATCCGAGTCTTGGCTTAAGCAAGTCGAAAACGGGATAATTCAACAGAATCCCCGTCTGCCGATTCTCATTCAACTCGCAGAGGTCCTGCGCGTAAGAGATCTTGCTGAGCTGACCGGCGGCCAGTCGATCCCGGTCCGCATGTTCACCGGCCCGGGGCACCCGGCATTGGACGCCGTCCGCACCGCGATCAACACCGTTCCCCTTCTGCCGACCGGCACCGTGCAGCCACTCGCGACGCTGCGAGCTCGCCTCGACTCCGCATGGCGGACACGGCACGCCTCGCCCGACCACCGAACGGCCCTCGGCGCGATCCTGCCCGACCTGATCCGAGACGCCCAACTCGCCGCACGCCTGTATCAAGGCGCCGACCGGCGACGAGCGCTCGCCCTGCTGGCCGAGGTCTACGGACTCTCACAGATGTACCTTGCCTACCAGCCCGCCCAGGACCTCCTATGGCGCGTAGCCGACCGGGCACTCGCAGCGGCTCAGGAAGCCGAAGACCCGCTATCACTGGCCGCGGCGGCATGGTTCCTGACTCAAGCTCACAGGGACTCCGGCGACCTGGACGCGGCCATGTCGATCAACCGGTCAGTCATGACGGCCCTGTCGGCACACATGGATAGCGCTGACGTCAACCTGCGAGCAATGTGGGGTGCCCTCACGTTCGAGTTGGGATACACCGCCTCACGCATGGGAGACGCGGGAGAGGCATGGATGCACTGGCAGGACGCGGCCCGAATCGCCGAGCGCCTGCCCAGCGGCTACTACCAGCCGTGGACGTCGTTCTCAAATGTGATCATGAAAGCGCACGCGGTCACCGTCGCCGTTGAGCTGCACCAGGGGGGCGAATCGGCCCGACAGGTCGTCAACGCCGAATCACAGCCAATCCCATCGCGCCCGCGCCGCGGTCGGCATTTGATCGAAACGGCGCGTGCGCATCAACTTCAGCGAGATAACGAGGCCGTACTCGGGACATTGGAGCTCGCCCAGGGGGCAGCGCCCGAAACGATTAGATACAACGGATATGCGCGGCGTATGGTTCTGGACCTCACAGAGGGACCCAAGTCATTGCGTCCTCGAGCACGGATACTCGCCGACCGAATAGGACTTTTGGTGTAGCCAAAAGTAAGGGGCAGAAACCCTGCCCCTTGCGCGGGTGGTCAGGTTTATACGCTCAGTGAGGACCTGACAACCGACAGCGAGAGACCGACGTGACCATGACCGAGGGAGTACCGACAAGCGCCCCCCGAGGCCCGACCAGAGAGGCCCCGACCGTCCCAGACCAGCGGCCGGCGCCTCTCGACCCGAGCAAGCCCGGGCCGATCGCGCAAGCCATGATCGACGCCCTACGAGCGCGCGGACTCATGGTGCGCGCCTCACGCCAACACGACCACATGCTGATCAAGGCGACTCAGCCCGCCATACCTACCGAGGTACACGACAGCCCGATCTACACCGCACCCGGTCTATCGCAGGAAATCGTGCTCGCGACCGACCGCAGTGCACTCGCCCGCGAGCCTTTCGCCTGGTACCTGCTCTGGGGGAGTGAGTTCCGCGGCGCCGGCGCCGGCGACCTCCAGCGGCTCACCCACGGGACAGACATCGATGTTGCAGCCAACATCATCAAGAAGGTGCTGCATCTCAACGAATAGGCCGCGAGTAGCGTCACACTAGAACCAGACGTCGCAAGACGCGCACAAGCGACGTCGGCCCCCCGCTCGGGGATGTTTCTGGGGGGAAGAGGGCGAGGTCGAGATCCCCCAGGATCCAAACGGGAAACCCCGTGCGGTCGGCCCCGCCCTCACCCCGATATTCGCGGACGACTGACATTCCGGTTGCCTCTTTCCTGCTAGACGAGTCGCCCTCATGTGCCCCGGCGGGCCGACGTAAGCGCAGTACGTCGGCCCGCCGGCGAGGCCCCGCCCTGACTGCCCTGGGTCGCCCCCGTGCCCTCGCAGTCCCACAACCCCCGTAGGGCGGGGCCTCATCCATTCCTGAACGCGCCCGGGTAGGTCCTCCCACGTGACAACCCACACAAGCGCCAACACGGGCAGCTCCCGAAACGGCGCGAAAGCCCGACTGACCAGGTGGTACGCCATGATCGTGTATCGCCGAATGCGGACATTCGGAGGGACACACCCGGGGGACTCACATGGCCATGAGCAATACGAAGCGCGCGGAGATCGCAGAACGTCGAGCGAAAGCGATCAACCTGAAGCTAAGAGGCGCCACTTGGCAGGAGATCGCCGACCGCCTCGGCTACAGCTCGCGTTCGGCAGCATGCAAGGACATCTCGCGCTTGCTCGACCAGCATCTCGGCGAGGTCGACCGCGGCGTCGCCGAGATGCGGCGCGTACTGCTCGCCCGCCTGGAAAAGATCACGTACGCGATGTGGCCCGAGGCCATGGCCGGCGACGCCGCCTCGGCCCGGACGATCCTGCGAGCGATCACCGAGCAAGCGAAGCTTTACCGTCTGTACGACCCGAAACGACTCGAACAGACCGTGAGCAACGACCTCGACGCCGAGATCGAACAGCTCTTGAACACGCTGCTCGAGGCAGAGCGCACACGACTCGACACCGCGCGGGCCGAGCTCGAGGCCGAGCGCGCACGACTCGCCGACACGCCGTGACCGCACTGCCGGCCGCACTCGCCGGCCTCCCCGACGACCGCAAGCAACAGTTGCGCGACCGGGCCGCGGTCGCCTCGGCGCGCATGGGGATCGGCCTCGGCGACGCCGCCACCCCGGGCGCGCTCGCCGTACGGCTCAAGCCGCGGTTCATCGTGCAGCGCCCGCACCTGGAGATCATCGACGACGCATGCCGGCGGGTGCTCGCGGGCGAGGTCGACCGTGTGCTCATCACCACGCCGCCCCAGGTCGGCAAGAGCGAGCGGGCCGCGGTGTGGTTCCCGTTCTGGTGGCTCACGCACCGGCCGCGACACCGCGTCCTACTCACTTCCTACGCCGACAACCTCGCCGTCAAGCGCGGCCGAGACGTGCGCGAACTGGTCAGAGAGTTCGGTATGCCCTACGGGCTCGAGCTGCGCGGCGACGTCGAGGCACAAGGCGACTGGGAGCTCACCTCAGGCGGCGGCATGAAATCGACCGGGATCCGCGGCAGCTACACCGGCCGGCCGGCCGACCTTGGGATCGTCGACGACCCCCACAAGAACCGCGAGGAGGCCGACAATCCTGAGTTGCTCGAGAAGATCGAGGCGTCGTTCTCGGGCGACTTCGTCTCGCGTTTGGCCCCGGGCGCCCCGGTGTTCATCATTCAAACCAGATGGGCGCCGCTCGACCTCGGCGGCCGACGGCTCAAGCTCGAGGGCCGACGCGGCGCCGGCGGCCGATGGCTCGTGATCCATATTCCCGCCATCGCTGACCCCGGACGGTTCGGCCCCGACCCGCTCGGCCGCCCCGCCGGCGGTCCGTGCCCGCACCCGCGGATCCCCGTCGACGACGTGCCCGCCCTTACCGCCTACTGGGCGGAGAAACGCGCGAGCTCGCGCGCCCGAGACTGGGCAGCGCTCTACCAGGGCGACCCCGTCGCCGCGGCCGGCGCCCTCACAACCGAGGCAATCCTCGAGCGGCAGACCGTACGTCATCCGAACGTCGAGCGCGTGATCATCGCCGTGTCGATCGACCCATCGGGCGAGGGCCGCGACGTCGCCGGCGTGATCGGCGGGTACCTCGACGACCTCGGGCACTGCCATTGGACGCACGACCGTTCGGCCGAGATGGGCGTCGACCAGTGGGCCCGCGCTGCGTGCGAGCTCGCCGTCGAGATCGACGCCGACCGGATCATCTATGAGTCGAACTACGGCAAGGGCATGATCCGTTTCGCGATCCGTACGGCATGGGACGCGCTACGCCGCGAGTGGATCGCCGAGCACGCCGGCCCTGAGCCGGACGCCGAGCGCGAACCGAAGCGGCGGGCCCACTGGGATCAGATCGTCGCGCGGTGTCCGTACGCGCACATACCGCGCCTGGTCGAGCAGGTCAGCCGCCGCGGCAAGTTGCTACGGGCCGAACCGGTCGCTCAGCAGCTCGCCGAGGGCCGCCAATGGCTCGACGACCACTTGCCCGAGCTCGTCGCTGAGTGGCTCG
This sequence comes from Nonomuraea sp. NEAU-A123, assembly GCF_018603905.1. Classification (GTDB taxonomy): domain Bacteria; phylum Actinomycetota; class Actinomycetes; order Streptosporangiales; family Streptosporangiaceae; genus Nonomuraea. Next base: position 470,919 of record NZ_JAHFZZ010000003.1, on the reverse strand, counting down.
ACTGGACGCCGACGAGCGCGTACAGCCCGGGCCGGATCGACGCCGCGGTGCACCTGTCGCTCAACCTCCTTAGGCCCCCGGGGACCGAGACCGTCGTATCGAACCCGGGCGGGAAATCGCCGAGCGGTGCGTCGCCGGTCCATCGCCGGCGGGTGAGGTGAGCCGATGTCTGAGCACGTCAGCCCAACCTGTACGGACTCTCTTGCATTGGCAATGTACATAGGTGTACGGTCCATCTTGCAAGCACGGAGCGAGGCGAGGGAGTGCCAAAGTTGATCACCAAAGTTGAGATCATCCGCTGCGCCTGCAAGATCCACAACGGCGAGGGTGTCGAGGTCCCCAAGGGCGGCGGCCTCGCCCGGCTCGCCAGTGGCGACGACAAGGCCGCCCGCACGGCCGCGCATAACCTCGTCAACTCGGTCCGCCTCGGCCTGCACCGCACCGCGAGCGGCAAGGCGTCGGGCCCGTGGCCGATTGGCACGCACAGCGTCGTCCGCACCCGCGACGAGCTGCTCGACCACATCGCCGACCAGTGCCCCGACATCTGCGGGGGCGACCCGCAGGTGATGGCTGACCTCGACGACGCCACCGACGACGAGCTCGCCGCCTACATCGACGGAATGCATGCCTGGCACCAGCAGCGCGCGGCCCTGTAGCTGCGTACGGCACCCGCTCACCTCGACGGGCGGGTGCCGGGCGGAACCACCGGACCGGCCAACGAAAGGACCCAACCCCCCATGATCGAGCAGTACGTCGCCGACTACCGAATCCGCGAGATGGCCACCGCCCTGCAATGGTCGCGCGAGCAGGGACAGGTCATGGCGCACGCACACGAGATCGGCCTGTACCTCGACGAGCGCGGTTACCACCTGCCCGCCCGACGCCAGGGTCGCGGTCGGCAAATCAACCTCCGCAGCGGCCGAGGCCGCCAGGTCAAGCGGGCCCGGGTCGAGGCTCTGATTGCTGGTGGGTTCCTCGTCCTCGAAGGGTCACGGGTCGCGCTCACCAACGACGGTTACGACGCCGTCATGGCGTGGTCGCTCAACGTCGACACCTCGGTCGAGGTTGAGCTCGACGAGCTGCCCCCGCTGAGCGGAGGTGAAGAGGCCGCCCGACGATACGCCGCATACGAGGCCCGGATCGCCGAGTTCGAGGCCCGCCTCGCAACCTGGCGGGCCGAGAACGAGGTGCGTCTCGCCGAGGCCGAGCGCGTCGAGGCCGAGCGGCAAGCGGCACGGCTCGCTGACTTCTCCGCGCGCCGCTTCCACTCGACGTGGGACGCGATCTATGCCGTCGACGAGCCGCGCAACTACGGCGACGACGACCTCGGCGACGTCATCACGACGGCCGGCCCCGCCCCGTGGGACGTCGACGAGCCCGTCGAGGCCGTCGACCAGGTCGCCGGCCCGGCGGAGCTCCTCGAGGCCGCGCAGACCCTTGCCGCTTGGGGGGTGCCGGCGGCCCGGGTGCTGACGCAGCGCACCGCCGCGCGGCCTCGGCCGCTGGCCCACCTTGGCGCTCGACGTGGTCGCCGCCGAGGTGCTCCCGCTTCGCCCTGGAGCCGTGCGTACGCGCCTATGTCGCCGACCTCTACGCCGCACGCAGCCAGGTCGCACAGACCGCAGCCCAAAGAAGGTGTACGGACTCCATTGCAATGTCTATTGACATAGGTGTACGGTCTGTCTTGCATCACAAGTTCAACCTGACAAGGGGAAACTCATGACCAACTCGAACGCCGTCACGTGGACCGCCCCCCGCGCTGGAACCTCCTGGGCGTAACGCCCCCCGGCATCTAGGTCGCCGGCGCCCTGACCAGGCGCCGGCGTAGTAACCCCCAAGATCGCTGAAAGGCAACCTGACGATGCTCCGCACCACCGGCCTTGTCCTCGCGGCCGCTCTCGCCATGCCCGCTCTCGCCGCGTGCCAGATCGGCAATTCCGACGCCGCTGAGATCACCGTCGGCCGCGTGATCGATCACCGGCATTGGGTGATCAGCAGCAACCACACCCGGCACTGGGCGATCACGATCCGCGCCGGATTCGTGACCAACGAGTTCGAGGTCACCGAGACCACGTACAACGCCTGCGAGCCCCACAAGACGACGTACGACGACGGCAAGTGCGCGCCGATCAAGGCCGCCGACGACATCTAGCAGCCGTACTCAAGCCGGAGATCAGGAGGACATCCCATGGCCATCATCGAGGGCGACAGGACCGAGTACGGCGTGCGCTTCACCAACCACCACGGCAAGACCATCGACATCCCGCAGCGAACTCGCGCACTCGCCCTCGATGGCGTCTATCAGGCGTACGAAATGCAGGTCGCCAAGGGCGACGTACCTGACGCCAAGCTCATCTATCGCGAGCCTCGCGGCGAATGGCAGGCGGTCTACCGTCACGAAACCTTCACCGCAAGATCGGTGACCTTCCTCTGCGATTGCGACGTCGCTGTCACCGTGCGCGGTGTGGTTACCGAGGAAGACGCAAGGAGGTTCCTCGAGCGCATCGGCCGCCACAAGCACTAGCCCCGGGAGGTTGCGTACGGCACCCGAGGACCGACCTCGGGTGCCGGGCGGAACCGCCGGACCTAGAAGGGACGCCTATGTACGAGATCCCAGGATTCGCCGCAGACCGCTACAGCCTCACGGCTACGCAGGACGACCGCGGTGTCTGGCTCACTCTCTCCCCGCTCAAGAGCGGCACGCTCCACACGGCCGAGCTTGTGCCCCCATCGGAAGTGCATCGGGTTGTACGCGAGCTGGTGCGCGAGGCCGACGCCGACCGCAGCCTTGACGACGCACACGACCCGATCGGGCTCGCCGCGCAGATCTCCCGCCTCGCCGCGCGCCTCGAGCAGATCAACCGGCACGAGGGCGATGTCGCCGATGCCTTCAACGGCGATTGGGCGACCGTATTCGAGCATCTCAAGGATGCATGCGGCTCGGTCGTCGAGGTCATCAACGGCGGCGCTGAGACCGCAGGCGACATGGGCCACGACCTCAAGTCGGACGCCTGGAACGACGCCGCAGAGTACGCCGATTTCACCGTCGGTCACCTCATACACGCTGCGACCACCCTCGGCCTCTCGGCCGAGAACGCACTCAAGGGGCAGAACGAGCAGCGCGCCGGCGGCGCCTAGTGACCACGTACTTGATCATCGTCATGCACTTGTGCGCGGTGTGGTGCTTCGTGCTCGTTCTGCCCGCCGGCCGCCGCGCGGTCGTCGAGTGGTGGCACCGCGTCGAGGCCTCGCCCGACGACCCCATCCGCGCCGAGCTCTGCTCACTCGTCGGCGCTCTGGTCTACCTCTCCGCGGTCGCCGTGATCTACGGCGTCGTACTGACGGCCGGATGGCTCTTGGTCATCGCGACCGCAGCAACCCCCCGCTAGGAAAGGATCACTGAATGTCCGTTCCGATGTCTCCGCAGCTCACCGCGGCGGCCGAGTCCCTCGGCGCCGAGCACCGGATCGAGCTCGACCTACAGACGGTCGTGCTCAGGGCGACCGGCCCGCACCGCTGGGACGTGTGCGGCGCTGAGGACTACGAGGGCCGCGTGTACGGCTCTGTGACGGCCTCAGATGGCCCCGCGGGCGTCCTGTGGCGCTACACCCTCCGCAACTACGCGCCGCACGAGTTCGCGCGCCCAGACCTCGATACGGCTGTCGAGGAGATCGTGTCGGACTGGCCCGAGGAGGTCGACCCGATCGAGCTCGTCGCCCGGGCCGAGGCCTTGCTCGACACAGTCGAGATGCTGCTCAATGACCGGCACCACCAGTGGAACGCGGACTACGCGACGTTGCTCGGGCAGCTCGCCGGCGTGATCCGCAAGGTCGGCGCCGTGCACGACCACGTCCACAACGTCGCGATGGTGTTCGCGGCCGACCGGGACTCGGCCGTATGGGGCCGGGTGGCCGAGCTGTCGGCCGACACCGCGGCGGCGTGCGCGGTGCTGCTCGAGCAGAACCAGAAGATGCGCGAGGCGGCCCGCGGGGGTCTGCTCGAGTTCACCCCCGCGGACAACGCCCGTGGGCTGCTTGTGCCCTACTTCGCCGCCCGGGAGGCCGAAGCATGCACCGGCCGGACCGCGGCCGAGTCGAACCGCGACGACCGGGAAGGGGCCGCTCGGTGACACCGCACGCCTGGCAGGTGATCGAGCACTACCTCGTGAGCATCGGAGACGAGTTCCGCCATGTGGTCACGGGAGTAGAGCTCACGGCCCGGGCCGAGAACCTCGGGACCGGCCAGTATTGGGTGACCTCGGCCGATTCGGGCGCCCGCTGGACGCACACCATCAATGTCATGGTGGCCCGGGACGGCAACGGCATCGTGTGGCGCGTGCCTACGGTCGACGGCAAGACGGCGCTGTTCCGCCACACCGCCGAGGACGCGTTGTGGCTGGTCGCCAAGATGCACGCGCCCTCGCCGCTCGCGGTCGAGATCGACCAGCTCGCCGCCCGGGCGGCCGAGTTCGCCCGCGAGGTCCGTGCCGCTCGCGACGGCGCGGCCGAGGGGGAACGGCGGTTCTTGGGGCCGCTGGGCGACATCGGCTCGTGGTTGGCCGAGGTCGAGCACGAGCTCGGCAAGGCGGCAGCGACCCTCGAGCGGCAGGCGCGGCGGCCGGCCCGCCCGTGCCCCGCCGAATGGGGTGTGTGCCCTGAACACGGCGCGACGATTGACATCGAACGCTCGGGCCACCAAGTCGCGTACGGCTGCCGGGATCGCGACTGCCCGCGCACGTGGGACTACGACCGCGCCGCGCAACCGTGCACCGAGCCGGCCGCCTACCGCGTGACCGATCCCGAGGGCGGCGTTACCGAGCTGTGCGCCGGCCACGTGATCGGTCTCCGCAAGATGCCGAACGCGCACCAGTGGCATTGCGCACCGCTGCCGATCGAATCCTGACCGACACGACACAACCAAGGGGGCCGCGTTCATCGAACGCGTCCCCCTTCCTCGTATGGTGGGCTGCAACCCGCACGCACCCCCATTAGGTAAGTTGATCATGCGTTTTTCTACCGCCGTCGGCATAGTCGCCGCTACGGCCGGACTCGCCGCGCTCGCCGCCCTCCTCTACACCCTGTACCAGCTCATCACCGGCATATGGGCGATGCTCCTGACGCTGCTGATATTGATGGCAATGGGCGCAGGAGGCGACGTTTCTACAGGTCAAGCCGGGGTTCAGGAGGGAGTTCCTCATGCATCCCAAGTGGTCGACGCCCTGCACGTGGCCGGTCGCCGCGCTGATCTCTTCGCGTAGCTTGATCAAGTGCGGTGCGACGCCGACCAGGCGCTTTCTCAACTACTGGCTATGCGTTGATCACGCACCAGCCATCCCCGTACCTCCGAATCCCCTCGGTTCGGGTGAGTACGGCACGTCACTCTAGGGGCCGTCACCTATGCACGTGACCATTCGTCCGTGCAGGTCTACCAATGGTTGTTGACGCTCGGCGCGGTCCTGAGGATCACGCGCTTTCTGAACGCTGACGTTCTCGCCGAACCGTTCCGCTCATGGGTCGAGCGAAAGTGCGGTGAGGACTCGAAACCGGCCTACCTGATGACGTGTCCATGGTGCGCGTCGATCTGGGTCGCGCTGATCGTCGTGCCGTGTCCTACTTCGCCGCCGGCAGCGTGCTGTGGTACCTCGTGACGTCGATCCTGTCGATCTCGTACCTCGTGGGGATCGCCGACGCCAACCTCGAGCGCGAGTAGCCGTGGCCATCTCGGCGAGGCGCCGGCGCAACGGCATATACACGGTCCAGCACACCACCACGGCGCCCGGCTCGAAAGAGACGCGCAGCCTGACGGCCGCCGTACAAGTACTCACCGGCCGGCGCATCACCCGCACCGCCGCGGCGACGACCAGCGTGCAGGCTGGCTGGCAGGTCGAGGCGTGGGAGATGTACGACCAGGTCGGCGAGATGCGTTTCGCCGTCAACCTGGTCGCGAACGCGATCAGCCGTTGCCGGCTGGTCGCCGGCCGCATGACACCCGGCATCGACGACCCCGAACCCATCGACGACGGCGTGCCGGCCGACCTGGTCGCAGACTTCGCCGGCGGCCGAGGCGGGCAAGGCGCCTTCCTGACGCGCGCCGTTCAACACCTCACCGTGCCCGGCGACAGCTATTTCGTTGGCCGGCGCCTTGAGGCCGACGAGATCGACCCGGGCGGCCCCGCCGAAGAATGGCGCCCCTACTCGACCGAGGAGACCACGCACGGCCCGAACGGGTGGCAGGTGAACCCCGGCGACGGCGCTATCGACCTCGGCGCCGACGACATGATCTTTCGATGCTGGCTGCCGTCGCCGCGGCGCTGGACTCAAGCCGAGAGCTCGGTCGGTTCCGCGCTGCCGGTACTGCGTGAGGTGCACGGCCTCACACAAAGGATCATGGCCGAGATCGACTCACGCCTCGCGGGAAACGGCCTGCTTGTCCTCCCGCAGGAGTTCGAGATGCTGCGCGGCCAAGGCGCGCAGACCGAGGCCGGCGCCGAGGCATCGTTCGTCGAAACCCTGCTCGACTACATGATCACGCCGATCAAGGATCGAGGCACCGCCTCGGCCGTCGTGCCGCTGATCGTCACTGCCCCGGGCGACTACATCGCCCAAGCGCAGCACATCAAGTTTTTCAACGAGCTCGACGGCCGCTCCCACGAGATCCGCGAGGGCGCTATTACCCGCCTCGCCCGATCGATGGACATGCCGCCCGAGGTCATGCTCGGACTCTCCGATAGCAATCATTGGAGCGCTTGGGCGATCGACAGGGACGTGATCCAACTCCACTTGGCGCCCCTGCTCGGCGTGATCTGCTGGGCCCTCACCATCGGCTGGTACCGGCCGGCGCTCGCCGCGGCCAGCGTGCCCAACGCTGACCAGCTCGTCGTTTGGTACGACACGAGCACGCTCGAGATTCCGCCCGACCGGTCCGAGGCCGCCAAGGACCTGTACGACAGGTACGCGATCGGGCCGGTCACGCTGCGTCGGGAGACGGGTTTTCAGGAGTCGGACGCGCCGACATCGGCCGAGCTCAAGGAAATGATCTTGCTCAAGCTGGTCGACAGGATCAGCGACCCGAGAGCGCTACTCGAGGCCCTCGGCGTGAGCGTCGCCGACGTGCCCGAGCTCGCCCCACCGGCCGCGCCGACACCCGCGATCGGCACCGGTGACGACCAGGGCGACGAGGGGCCGCCCGACAACGCCCCCGACAGTGTGCAGGCATCCGGCACGCTCACGCCCGTCGAGCTCGCATACGTCGCCGAGCTCGCCGTACAACGCGCCCTCGAGCTCGCCGGCAAGCGCCTGCTCACGCGGCACTACCGGGCCACCCGCCCCGACCTCAACCACACACCGGCGACCACGCTGCACGTGCACATCCCCGCGGCCGAGCACGAACTCGACCGGCTGCTCGCCGGCGCTTGGGATCCCGTGCTCGCCGTGGTGCCGAACGCCCGGGCGCTCGTCGACCGGCTCGACGAGTACGTACGAGACCTGCTCAGAACGAGCACGGCGCACGAGGCGCAGTACCTCGCGCGACTTCTATCAACGGGGGAATGATCATGTCAGGTACGTATGTGGTGCCGCCGGCCGACCTCGCCGAGGCCGGCCCGTTCCCAATGACTGCCATGCCGCCCGTGATGGCGATCCCGATCGGCGAGCACGGCGGCAAGCTGCTCATCCCCGAGCGGCTCGCGGCCGAGGGCGAGCCGCTGTACACCCTCGGCGAGGCCCGCCTCGAGCTCGCCCAACGCGAGTGTTCGCTCACCGGCCACACGATCGAGGTCATCGTCGACGGCCGCGGAGAGGTTACGGGCATCGTCTGCTCGAACCGGTGCGGGCATCGCGGATGGCGTGTGACGCCGATCGGCGACGTCGACCCGCGGGCGATGCTGCGCGACGTCGCCGTCGACCTCTGGCACGACCTCGCCGCCGCCTACGGCGCGAGCGACTGCAAGCCGCGCGAGACCTCGGTCGCCTGCCACGGGCTGATCAAGCGGATTCAGGACATCGCCCGCGTGGTCGGCCCCGTCGCTCCCGGCGACCTCGAGTACGAGATGTTGCTCACGGGCTTGTACGAGACCGTGCACGCCGAGGTCGGCGTCGACGTCCACGTGCCCGACGGGCTACTCACCGCGGCCCGGGCCTACGTCGAGGCCGGCGGCGAGCTGCGCGACGGCCGCACCCGTGGCCTGTACAGCGAGAACCGCGACCGCCGCGTGTACTTCGGCACCGACCCCGACGGCGCCCGCTACTACCTGGCCACCGACCGCGCCGGCTGGCTTCCCGGCGAATACGCCACCCCCGAGGCGGCCGAGGCCGCGTTCGACGCGCCGCGCGAGTGCCTCGAGGGGCTCGCGAACAACGCGATCGACAACGGCCGACGGATCGAGGTCGACGACATCACGCGCGTGATGAGTGAGCCGCTCAAGCTCGCCGACGCCGCGCCGGCGGCCGAGGGCTGAGCGATGGACGTCGACGCCGTACGTGCGCTGCACGCTGACGACCCGTGGCTCGCCGAGCGGCTCAAGGCCTCGACCGCATTCATCGCGGCCGAGGCCCTCGTCGAGGACGCCGTACGCGAGCTCGTCGAGCAGTGGCTCGCCGCGGTGCGCCGGCTCGTGCTCGGCGACGACACCGTCATCACCGCGGCGTCGACGCCGGACCTCGGCGGGTTCGCCGGCGCCGAGGGCGATTGGTCGAGCGGCCTCGAGCGCATCGTGATACCCGCGCTCGAGGACCTGTTCGCCGAGAGGTTCCTCGCCGTGGCGCGCGTGGCGACGATCTCGGCTCAGCCGTACCGCGAGCAGTACATCGCCGACGTGTTCAGCCGGTTGAAGCTGTTCCCGAGCGAGCAGTTCGAGGAGATCCGCCCCGAGATCCAAGAGGCGATCAGCGAGGGGGAGACGCCAGACGGGATCCGGTCGCGGATCGAGGCGATCCTCGACTTTGACGGCACCGTGGGCGCCCGGGGCGAGCAGGCAGAGACGCGCCGGCTACAGGCACGGATCAACCAGATCGAGACGCGGCTCGACGCCGGCGGCATCACGCAGGATGAGGAGGCCGACCTCCGGGCCGAGCGGTCGCGGCTGTACCCCGATCTGTACGCCTCGCAGCGTCGTTGGCAGTGGAAGGCCCGCCGGATCACGAGGACCGAGACCGTCGGGGCGATGAACGGCGGAGCCTACTGGGGCGCCGTGGCGAAAGCCGAGATCCTCGGCGACACCCTGTACAAGCAGTGGTTGAGCACCGAGGACGAGCGCACAAGGCTCACGCACCGCGAGGCCGACGGGCAGGCCCAACGCCTCACCTCGCCGTACCTCGTGGGCGGGTTTCCCCTGCTCTTCCCGGGTGACCCAACAGGGCCGGGGCACGAGACGATCAATTGCCGGTGTACGAGCCTGTTCCTGGATGCCGAGGACCTCGACCCCGACCAGCTCGCCGAGCTCGAGGGCGCCGACGACGACGGCGCCGAGCTCGACGTCGACGAGGGCGCCGGCGTCGACGGACTCGAGGTCACCGCCGAGGGCGCCGACGAGCTCGCGGTCGCCGACCTCGGCACGGTCGCGGCGGTGCCCGACGACCTCGAGCCGTACACGCTGGTCGAGCTGCTCGAGGCGTACCCGCGCTTCGTCACGGTAGACGAGGCAGGATCTCTGCGGATCCTTGAGCGGGCCGACCAGCTCGAGCAGCTCGCCAACGCGGCCGAGGCCGAGCGCGCCGACGAGCTCGTCGAGGCGATGGTCGAGGCCCCCGACGTCGCCGCGGCGGTCGAGCAGACCCGCGACGCATGGGGCGCGATCGACGACACGTGGCACGCCGGCCACGACGAGGCCGTCGAGGACCTTGCGCCGTGGGCGGCGACCAGCGCGAGGCCGCCCGACCCGATCGGCACCGGGCCCGGCTACCGATACGACGTCGACATCGACGCCGTGGTCGAGGACCTCGACGTGCCGGCGGGGTGGGTGGCCTACGAGGACCCGTACACGGGCGCGACCTCGTACTACGAGCATGCCGGCATCCCGAAGTCGCAGACCAGGGCACAGACCCTCGCCGCAGCCAAGGCCGCGTACGCCGACTGGGTGCACATGCAGTTCCTCGCGGCCGAGGACGCTACGCGCGGCGTGCTGCTGTCCAAAGCCGGGCTCGCGGCCGGCGTGCCTGAGCGATCTCTCTGGTCGGGCAACGCCCGTACCGCCCGGGCGTACGCCTCTGAGGAGCTGCTCCGTTGGTGGGGGGATCACCCGCGGCTCACACAGGTCGAGTGGCTGTACCAAGAGCTCGGCGACGAGAAGTACCGCGAGCCGGCGCGACGAGCCCGGGAGAACAGCGCGAAGATCCTCGGCGCGTTCCAGATCGTTCCGGAAGGTCCCGCGTCATCCGGCCGCGTTCGGGCTCGTTCGGCGCCGTTCCGAATCATTCCGCAACGGTCCGACGCGCTGCGCGCGGCCGGCGGCAACGGCCGCTCGTACTCGCGGGCCGACCTCGCCCGCGTGTGGTTCGCCGGTCTCGCCGCGGGCCGGGCCGGCGCCGAGCTCGTCGACTGCCCGTACCGGCCGACGGCCGACGGGTTGCTGTGCCTGCTGTGGGTCCGTGCCTGGGCCTCGCAGCGTCCCGACACCGTGATCGCATCAGGGGGAGAAATGCCCGATACCGAGGACCTGCCGACAGGGTGGCGCGGCGTGATGGGGCCGCTCGACATCCGCACCGGCGACAACCGCATCTTGGCAACACCGCCCGACGGCGTGCGCATGCGCGAGGGCACCCTCGCGATCATGTGGCAGCGCGAAACCGGCATGGGCCACGACGGCAGCGTGATCGCCGGCCGCGCCGATCGGGCGTGGGTCGAGGACCTCAACGGCGTGAGCGTGGTCATGGGCGAGGGGCCACTCGATCTCGGGGGAGAGGATGGCCGCGAGGCCGCGCGCCTGCTACGCGACGGCTTCCTCACCGGTCTGAGCATCGACCCCGACGAGGTCGCGTTCACCTGGAAATGGGTCGCCAAGGATGGCGCTGAGGTCGACGTCGAGAGCCTCGACGAAGATGAGTTCTGGGAGATGCTCGACGCCGGCGAGCTGGAAGAGATCGCCGTCATGACCGATTGGCGCCTCATGGGCGCCACCATGACTCCGTTTCCGGCGTTCGACGAGGCCAGAATCCAGGCGTTGTACGACTACGAGCCGGCGGCCGACGCGGTGACCGCGGCCGGCCCGGGCCTCGCCGTCGAGGCCGCGCCGGTGCCGCGCGCCTACCCTGCTGAGCACTTCGCCGACCCGGGCCTCAAGCGGTTGACGCCGCTCACGGTCACCGACGACGGCAGGGTGTACGGGCACATCGCCCCGTGGAACGAATGTCACATCTCGTTCGGCGACACGTGCGTCATGGCGCCGCGCTCGGCTACGTCATACGCGTACTTCCACCTTGGCGAGATCGCGACGGACGCCGGGCGGCTACCCGTCGGCAAACTCACGCTCGGCGGTGGCCATGCCGACCCGAAGATCGGGTACCGGCCGGCCACGCAGCATTACGACGACGTGGCGACCGCGATCGCCGCAGTGCGCGCCGGCGAGGACAAGCACGGGATATGGGTCGCCGGCCGGATCCTGCCGAACGTGTCTACCGAGGACCTCGAGTTGTTCCTCCTATGCCCGCCCTCGGGTGACTGGCGCCGCATCGGCGGGAACCTCGAGCTCGTCGCCGCATGCTCGGTCAACGTGCCCGGGTTCCCCAACATCCGCGCCAGTGCGGCCGGCGGCGTACAGACCTCACTCGTCGCGGCCGGCGCTCGAGAGATGCGCCGTATCGCACACCGCGACCTACGTCGACGCAACCACAACGGCGATCCGCGTCGGCGGGCGATTGAGGCACGGATGCTCGCTGTCGAGGTCGCCCGCGAGGTGAGGGCGATGGACAGCCGCGGGGCCCGGGCCGATGCGCTCGCTGTCCGGCTTGGTGTCGACGACGCCTCGCGCGTCGACCTGGCCGCGGCCCGGATCGGTCAGCTGTAAACCCGACACGATCAAGGGGGAATGTCATGGGGTGCGGATGCGGCAAGAGCGCCAGCGCCAGCAGAAAGAAGTACAAGGTCACCTTTAACGACGGAACGACCAAAACGTACATGCTCCAGGCCGACGCCGAGAACGCCCGAACCACAGCCGGCGCGACCAGGCCGATCGAGGTCGTCAAGGGGTGAGCGAGCTCGGCACCACCGCGGCGCCCGTGCGGCTCGTGGCCGAGCTCAACGGCCGCGAGTACGAGCTCGCCGTCGGCGATCTCGAGATCAACATCGCGACCACACTCGACGATCGCACCGCGCCGGCGCACATCGCCGGCGCGCTGCGCGACCTGCTCGCCGACCTCGTCGAGCAGCTCACCATCGAATACGAAACGGGGGACACCTTGACCACCGATCAGCCGATTAGCACCTGCCGGATAGTCCTGTACCGCCACTACGGCACCCCGGGCGGCGAGTTCCCGCCCAAGGACTCGCCCGCCCTTGTGACCGGCATCGTCGACGGCGACACAGTCTCGCTAACGGTCTTCACCTCTGACGGCGGTATCCACCCACACAAGGCCGTACGGCACGACGAGGACCTCGCCGGCGGCACATGGCACTGGCCACCGCGCGTAGGTCCGGGCGGGTCCGCCGCGCCGAGCTCGGCGTACCAGGCGTCGCACCCGTCGGTACTCCGCCCAGGCGACTAGCTAACGTCGCCACATAGAACGCCCTCACCTCGCACATCGGGGAGAGGGCGTTGCCGAGCCCTGAACGGTCACCTGGCGATCGGCAGTAGATCTCGTAACACTCAACATGAGTCATCCCGATCTCCTTGCGTGCTTGCAAATCTACTTCCTGGCCTTCGTGAGATCCGCACACCGCTTGCAGCGGGATATATGTGGCTGGCCGGCATCTGGCTGACATGGGGAATTGATCTTCCCCGAGCGGGGCAAGCTAAAGGTGTCCTCGCTGAGATCTACCGTCTCGGTGATGCTGCTGGCCTCGCGGCGGTAGGAATTGCGATGAGTTTCGTTGCCTACCTTATAGGAGTGCTAGCAAATATTCCTGTTCAATGGTTCGCGAATAATTGCTATGAGCAAGTATTTCTTTCGCTGAACGGTAATCGCGAAGTGCTGGCTATAGTCTTCGATGTCATTGAACGAGAATACAAGGAGACCGGCAAGAGTGAACTGGGTGTGAAATTAAAGAGCATGCTGGGGGATGATCCCCATCCTCGCACATTAGCAATATATCTCCATCGATATCTAATGCCGTTGCTTGCCCTGATTCCTTCGCGACTATTGGGCAAAGAGCCGGAAATATATAACGCGTGGGATCGCGCATACAGCGAAGCGGAGTTTAGAGCAGCCGTTGCGCCTGTGATGATGTTTCTGAGTCTTCCTGTAGTAAGGGTCTCGCACGTCCTTGCGGCCGTATTGTTATTTGCCTCGACCTTTCTCGGCTCGACTTATTTAATGCAACGTGCTCAGGCGGACTCCATATTGATACAAGCCATACGCGCGGATCGAGTTCCGCTTGCCGATCAAGGGGAAATTGCAAACTTCCTCATTAGACGTAGATATCTTGAGGGCGCACCCAAATCGACGAAATACAGTAACTCTTCGGCCGTACCTGGTTATCTTGAGTTAAAGTACTACGAAACCATTCTGAAGCAGGATCCTGAAGATCCGCCGAAGGATGCCGTACCCTGACCTACAGATCGCCGTTTGAGCTATGGGCCGGGCGCCATACGTACCCGTGCGGAGGCCCGACGGTGGATCCGGTCACACTCCAAGATCTTTTGAAGGCGCTTGGCGACGCCGACAAGCTCGCCGCCTTGCTCGCCCGCGACGACCTCGACCTCGGCGCCCTTGAGGCCGCGGCTCTCGAGATGTTCCAGGAGATTCGCGCACGTCAGGGCGAGGGCCTGTCGGGCGAGGACGTCGCCGCGCTCGAGCAGCTCGCCGAGGGCGTCGAAGCGCTGCGCAGCGAGGGCGCTCGCCGAGACCAGGCCGCAGCAGACCAGGCGGCGGCCGTCGATGCGATCGCCGCACGCATCACCCCGCCGGCACCGGCCGACGAGCTCGCCGACGACGAGCCGGCGCCCGTCGACGACCAGGCGCCGACCGACGCGCCTGTCGACGAGCCGGCGCTCGAGCCGGTCGCAGCGTCCGGCGGACGGCGCCGGCCGCCGGTCGACCTGTCGGCGATCGCCGCGCGGTCGCGCAAGCCCGCCGGCGGCCCGAACGACAAGGCGAGCGGCCCGGCGCTGATCGCCGCGGCGAACGTGCCCGGCATCGGCGCCGGCGCGCGGTATCGCGACGTGACGCACATCGCCGAGGCCGCGATCGCGACGTTCGCGAGCTACCCGACCCCGGGCGCCGACGGCCGCGCGTCTGGCCAGCTTGCCGTGATCCGTAAGGAGTTCGAGGAGGGCGTACTCGCGAGCGGAGGAGAGGAGCAGATCGAGGAGGCCCTCAAGACCGCCGTTGATCAGAGCAAGCTCAAGGGCGGCTCTCTCACGGCCGCGGGTGGCTGGTGCGCACCGTCGGAAATCCTTTATGACCTGTGCGAGCCCGAGACCACGGCGGGCCTCATCTCCGTGCCCGAGATCGTCGCGACCCGCGGCGGCTTCCAGTGGACTCGTGGCCCGGACTTCCGGACGATCTACAACCACACTGGGAACTTCATACAGACCGAGGCTCAGGCCGAGGCCGCAACGCAGAAGCCATGTTTCGAGATCCCGTGCGCCGCGTTCAACGAGGTCCGCCTCGACGCCATCGGGTTCTGTCTGTCCGCGGGCATCCTCACCAACAGGGCCTATCCCGAGATGGTCGCGAGGTTCATCCGCGGCGCGTTGACGGCTCACGCTCACCGGTACGCCGCCTCGACGATCGCTCGCATGGTGGCCGGCTCGACGGCGGTCGCGCTGCCGGCGGCCCCGTTCTCGGCCTCGGTCGACCTGCTCGGCTCGCTCGAGTTGCAGGCGTGGGACTACCGATACGGGCAGAGGCTCGACCCCGACGCGACACTCGAACTGATCGCGCCGTACTGGTTGCTCGGCGTGTTGCGTTCGGACCTGGCCAAGCGCAACGGCTACGACAACGCTCTCGACGTCAGCAACGCCGAGATCAATGCGTGGCTGACGCTGCGCGGGTTCGCTCCGCAGTGGGTGTACAACTGGCAAGATCGTTTCGTTGACGGTGCGGCGACGATCGGTGCGCCGACCGCGCCGACCGTGTGGCCAGCCTCGGTCAAGGTCCTGATCTACGCCGCCGGCGTCTGGGTGCGCGCGACTCAGGACATTCTGACGCTCAATACCCTCTATGACTCGACGAACATCCGCCTCAACAGGTACAACGCGATGTTCAGCGAGGAAGGCCTCGCGATGATGCAGCGCTGCTACGACTCGCGTGTCGTCACGATTCCGATCTGTGCGAACGGCGCCTCGGCCGAGCAGATCGCCGTCACGTGCCCGTCGATCTGACCCTGACCAGGCCCGGGGCCCCGTTCCCTGCCGTCCACTACACGGCGGGGGGCGGGGCACCCGTTCTCAGAGAGGGGCCGCATCATGCCCATGTGCCCAAAGCCCATCGTGGACGCGCCGACCGTCGAGCCGGCCGAGTATGGGCTGTTCAGCGTCGCTCAGAGACCCGCCCCCGAGGGGGCGCACTGGCGATGCGGCGTGCGCTGGGAACCGTACGCATGCGACGCCGGCGACGCCTACGGCGACCAGTGCGACGACCCTGAGCAGGAAAAGAGCATCCGCGACGGCGTGCCACTGGCCGAGGCCGACTCGTTCAGCGTGCACGACGGCTATCTGTGCCGGCTCCCGGGCCGGCCGGATGAGGCCGAGATCCGCGACCGCGCCGAGACTCAGCTCAAGCTCGGCGAGCAACGACTCGTCGAGCGCGTCGTGTGGACCGGCGAGGCGGGCACGCAGACGGTCGACCCCCACCTCGCGGACCCGGCGGCCGTCGTGCTCAACGCGGTGCCCGTGCCGACCGCGGCTGACGCGCTCTCGCTGCCGGCCGCGATCGCTGCGCTCGAGGCATACCTCGGCGCCAACTACGGGGGCCGGGGCGTGATCCACGCGCCGCGCCTCGCGGCTGCGCATATCGCGCACGCGCAGCTCGCCGCGCCGGCGGGGGCGACGATTCGCACTCTGCTCGGCAATGCGATCGCCTTCTACTCGGGCTCGCCGAACACGGGCCCCGACGGATCGACCGCACCGGCCGGTACGGCGTGGTTGTACGTCACGGGCGCGGTGTTCATCCGCAGCGGGCCCGCGCTGATCATCCCGAACGCGGTCGAGGCCGGGTTCAACCGCGCCACGAACGAAGTGCTCATGATCGCCGAGCGTGAGTACGTCGTCGGCTGGGACTGCGTACACGCCGCGGTGCTCGCCGACCTCGACCTACCTGAGCCCGCCTGACCTGAAAGGATCATGATGTCTGAGACCGACACGCCGCCCGTCGAGATCACCACCGATGAGACCGAGCTCGACCGGCGCAACGAGTGGGTGACCCTGCTCGTCGACGTAACCGAGCGCGCCGACGTCGCTCGCAAGCTGCTCGCCGCCGCGGTTGTTGATCCGTATCTCGTGCTCACCACGAGCCACGGGTTCCGAGTGCCGCGGTGGGTGGCCGAGGACGCCGACCTGCTGGTCGCCGAGGACGTCGACCCGGACGCCGACGCCGTGGTGCCCTCGGGCGGCCCCGAGGATGCTCCGGGCCCGGATGCCGAGAGCCCCGGAGGCGAGGCCCTCCACATTGAGCAGCCGGTCGACGAGCGGGTCGTCGGCGATGCGGATGCGTCGGGGGTGACGCGGCTGGCCCGCGGCCGACGGAAGTAGGGGACCGCGGGTATTGCGTGTTCATCCAGCTACGAGAATCGGCCGCGCCGCTTCGTGATCTTGTGTTGGTATTGCGCCACACCAACGTACGGAGCGTGATCGATGGATTACAAACCAATGCTGTTCAAAAACGGCGAATGGCTGGATGCCGCCGAAGCCCATGCCGAGATGACAAAGGCATGCGAGGCCGCCGATGGAGACTCCGACGAAGGTCTGAGGGCTCTGGGCTTCGAGGTCTGGACAAGGATCGGCGATACCGAGCTCGGTGTCGTCGATCCCATTGCGTTCACGATCTACAAGCGGATTTATGCGACGCCGACGTTCTACATCTCGATCGACGGTCAAGAGTCGAGCTACCCGGATGAGCTCTACGTCGAGTCGGTGATCGACCTCATGGATCTACTCGCCCGCTGGGCTCCCGGACTCCAGGCCGCGGCCGTGGTCTCTCGAGGGCCCCGCGTGGAGGCGTAGGAGAACGTACGTACGACTCCCCCTGTGCGCCGCGACACCCCGTTCCCCGGTGCCGCGGCGTCCGGCGGTTACGCTGACATCATCTGATCGCCGCTGAGCTATGGGCCGGGCGCCACTCTGCACAGAAGGGGCGGCCCGGTGCCTGCTACTTGCTGGTCAAGCATCTACGGCAAAGTTCTACGTCTCACACGGCTCGACTCGTGCGGTGTTCCCGTGATCGGCGCCTGCTCGACCGTCACGAGCGACGGGTTCGTATCGATCGCCTACGCGAGCGAACTCAAAGAGGGCACAGAGATCGAGGTCGTCAAGGCCAATGGTGCGCTGTGCGTCAGCGACAAGGCGTGCGACGAGATCAAGTGGATCAACCTCACGGCGACCTTCTGCAACGTCGACCCTGACGCGTTCTCCCTCATGACAGGCAATCAGACGGTTCTCGACCATACCGGCAAGGCCGTCGGTAACCGCATCAGCAAGAACGTCCTGTGCAACGGCGGGTTCGCCCTCGAGGTGTGGTCGGACATCTCCGGTCAGGACTGCTCGGAGACCGCGCGACTGTACGGCTACTTCCTCGCGCCTTGGGTCACCAACGCGGTTTTGACGGGGTTCACGCTCGAAAACGACGCCGCCTCGTTTGAACTGACCGCACGGACCAAGCTCGGCGGGGGCTGGGACGTCGGCCCGTACGATGTCGACCCGACCGCGGTCCCTGCCACGCCCGGGCCGCTGCTCACGCCCATCGGCCCGAACGACCATCTCGACCTACACGCGACGACTGTCGCCCCGCCGGCGCCCGTGTGTGGTTGCGTCGCCCTGGCGGCGTAGAGCGGCAGGTCGCCCGCGATCAGGGCCCGCGTGTCACCCCGTACACGTGGGCCCGTCGTCTCTGTAGAGCCGGGGGAGAGGGGGAGACGTGGCGATCCGCACGACGGCGTGCGAGTGGAACCTCGACATGACGTGCTGTTCGAGCTGGGAGAACGCGGCGGCCGAACTACGGCAGCTCGCGACTGACGTCGCGACCGAGATCATGTGGAATCTCAGCGGCCGACAGTTTGGACTTTGCACGATCACCGTCCGGCCGTGTCGAGCTCCGTGCACGCCGATGGTGGGGCTCACTCCGTTGTATGGCGGGGGCTCGTACTGGCCTCACATGGTCGACGGTTCGTGGATCAACGGGTGTGGCGAGTGCCTCACCGACTGCTCTTGCGGCCCGATGTGCGAGATCGTGCTCCCCGGGCCCGTCGACAGCGTGGTCGAGGTCCGACTCGACGGCGACATCGTGAGCGCGGCGGACTACTTGGTGTACGACCACCGGAAACTAGTCCGGCGCGACACCGCGGCGTGCTGGCCTACCTGCCAAGACCTCACCCTGCCACCGTCCGAGGTCGGCACGTTCGCGGTCACCTACCGTCAGGGCATCCCCGTACCGCGCGCCGGCCAACTCGCCGCCGGCGTGTATGCCTGTGAGCTGCTCAAGGCGTGCATGGGGCAGACTTGCCGGCTACCCAAGCGCGTGACCTCGATCACGCGCGAGGGCGTGACGCTGGCGCTGCTCGACCCGATGGACATGCTCGACAAGGGCCGTACGGGGCTGTACGAGGTCGACGCGTGGCTCTCGGCCGTGAACCCGAACGGGCTGCGACAGGGCGCTCGCGTCTACTCACCGGACCGCCGGCCGCCACGGGTGCAGACATGGCCGTGAACCTCGACAAGATGGCGCTCGGGCTCGCGAACGCGCTGCTCGCCTGCTTCTGCTCGGCTCTCGAGGGCAGCACGGGCGGTTCGCCCTGTCACTGCTGCCTCGCGGTCGGCCCCCCGCCGGCCGACTTCTGCTGTGAGTGCCCAAGCGGCGCCTCGGGGCAGGCATGGGTACGCGTCGTCGCGATCTTTCCGTCGTCGAAATTCCCCGCACGTACCAACGAGCTGGTTCGGTGCGGGCAGTCGGCCGCCTACGCCGTCGAGCTCGAGCTCGGCGCTTACCGGTGCGTGGCCACGCTCGACGACGCCGGCGACCCGCCCTCGTGCGAGGCCACGACCCGTGACGTCGAGGTACAGGTCGACGACGCCGCCGCGATGCGCGCCGCGGTGTGCTGCTTCCGCGCCCAGGACGGCGGTCGGATCCTCGTGCCTGGCGAGTGGAGCCCGATCCCCCCGAACGGCGGGTGCGCCGGCGGGGTCATGCGCGTGACCGTGCAGGCGTACACCTGTTGCCCGTAACGCGGTATCGCATCGCTCGATGGCCTACCCCACCTAACCGATTGGCCTCTTGTCGGTCACGATCGGTAGTCATATGGTCGCGGAGACCGTTCGTTTCAAGGCGAGGAAGGGCTCACCGCATGGGCAAGCACGAGGGCGAAAAGCCCAAGTCGAAACCGCTCGAGCTCCCGAAGCATGACAAGAACACGGGCGATGGGGACGGCAGCGGTGGCAAGCACGAGGGGGGCGGAAAGGGAAAGTGACGCCCGACCTCGACGCTAGCGTCGACGGCATGATCGCCGCGATCAGTGGGACTCGCGCCCCGATAAGCGGCACGATCACCAACGCGCTACACGCGGTGCCAAGGCACATGTTCGTGCCCTCGGTGGCAGTTGCTCTGACCGACGCCGGCCCCGAGCTGATCGACCGGGGTTGCGACCCCGAGGCGTGGTGGGCGGCCGTGTACGGGACGGCCGCCATCGTGACGCAGCTCGACAAAGGCGCGACGGACATCCGCACTGTGGAAGGCCGCTACACCTCGTCGAACTCGGCCCCGGGCACAGTGGTCGACCTGCTCACGCAGCTCGACCCCGAGCCGGGGCACCGCGTACTCGAGGTGGGCACCGGTACCGGGTGGACAGCCGCCCTGTTGTCCCACCTGATCGGCGACGCTTCCCGGGTGACGTCCATCGAGGTCGACCCGGCGCTCGCCGAGCAGGCGGCAAAGACGCTGGCCGCAGCCGAGGTACACCCGCACCTGATCGTCGGTGACGGGGCGGATGGCTGGCCAGAGAGAGCGCCGTACGACCGCGTGCACGTCACGTGCGCAGTCCACACCGTTCCGTACGCGTGGATCGAGCAATGCCGCCCGGGCGCGGTCATCGTCACGCCGTACTCGCCCGGGTTCGACACTGACCAGTCGCTACGGCTCGTCGCCATGCCCGACGGCAGCGCCGTCGGGCGGTTCCCGGGCTACACCTCGTACATGATGATGCGTTCTCAGGGCGCTACACCGGGCAATCCCGACGACGGAAGCGGTCGACGGTTCAACACCGCGGTAGACCCCCGCACGATCGCCTACGCGCCGGCCGGCGCCGGCCTGATGATGTCGGCCCTCACCGGCCTACGCATGCGCCTCGACGACGAGCAACGGCTGTTCCTCGTTGATCCCGGCGACCCCGGCCAATGGGGCGCAGCCCTTTACGAGCCTGACGACGAGCCATGGGTGTACGAGCTCGGCGACCGCCACCTCTGGGAGGAGGTGACAGGCGCGTACTTCGAGTGGGTGGGCTGTGGCGAGCCGGGCCTCGATCGGTTCGGCATGACCGTCACTCCCGAGGGGCAACAGCTCTGGCTCGATGCTCCGCAGGCCACCATCGGCCCTCGTCGAGGGCCGTATCAGGCCTGAACTCCAACAGCGCCCCGCAGGTCTCGACCTGCGGGGCGCTGCTATGTCGCCGTGTCGCACTGCCAGCTACCCATGAGCGTTGAGCAGTGCGCCGGACAAGCGTCGGGCGCCCCGTCAGATCCACGAGGCGCCCGGCGGGCAGTCCCCAGACATCGAGTTTTCCCTCTGCCCGATCGCCGTCTATCGCAGGTCTTACACACGGCCCTTGAAACGGCGCCGATCAGGTGTTTGGTACGCCGGGCTAAAGCCTGGGAAGTTCCACCCGGTTCGCGCGTGACTGCCAGCACCAACGGTAGCTGCGCAACAGCGTCGCCGTACCTCAATTCGAGAGATCATTTATCATCGACCTATACGGGCGCGTTACGTAGTGCGCCCAACTAGGTGGTGAAGCATGAGGCTCGCTTGCCCGTGGCCATCCGTGTGCACTTGCCTGCACATCGGATGCGTGGCCGGATGGCTCGACCTCGTCGACGGCAACGGCCGCGAGTATGTCGAGCCGTGCCCCAACTGCCGGCCGGAGGTGGCGCAGCACCTCGCGTACGGGCGGGGGTCGCTGGCTGAGGTGCGCGGTCGGATCCGGCACGTGCCGAGACCCTCGAGAGAACGGGCGCCCACGGCTTAGATGTACGGACTCCCTTGCAATGTCTATTAACATAGGTGTACGGTCTGTCTTGCACCGCCAAGACCGCAAGGGAGTCCCCCGTGAACCACGCTCAGACCTGGCTCGACCTCGGACCGACCGCGTTCGACCCCACGTTCAAGCCGGTCGCCGAGACCCTGTTCGACGAGCACGCGGCCACCGGTGCCGAGGGCCTGTTCGAGCTGGGCGAGGTCTGAGATGCACGCGCCCCTCTACATGACGCCGCCGTGTGGTGACGAGCGCATC
Organism: Nonomuraea sp. NEAU-A123; assembly: GCF_018603905.1. GTDB lineage: Bacteria > Actinomycetota > Actinomycetes > Streptosporangiales > Streptosporangiaceae > Nonomuraea. The sequence goes on along the minus strand of NZ_JAHFZZ010000003.1, from coordinate 449,118 downwards.
GTCGATGCGATGCTCGCCGGCGACCTAGGCATGATCACCACCCCGGCACAGGGGAACCGCCCCATCCCGGGCGTCGTCAAGTGCCGCGACAACGGCGTTTTCGGTGGGCACTATCGGGGCGACGAGGCATACCTCGCGGGCCTCGACGAGCTCGCCGCCGCGGGCCTCGCCGACGAGTTCGCGTTCGTCGTCGCTCCCGACGTCGTCGGGAACCACTGGGCCACCAAGAACGCGAGCTGGGACATGCTTCCCCGGATCCGCGAGCGCGGGTTCAGTGTCGCGTTCGTCGCTCAGCCCGGCATCGAGTACGACGCGTGGGACTTGTGGAACGACATTGACGCGCTTTTCATCGGGGGCGGCGACGACTGGAAAGAGTCGGCCGCGGTCGCCGAGCTCGTCGACATCGCTAACAGCCTCGGCAAGTGGACCCACATGGGCCGCGTGAACACGTGGGGCCGCTACCTGATCGCCGCCCGGATGGGCGTCGACTCGGTCGACGGAACCATGTGCACCGTTGCCCCGAAGAACGTCGAGCGGATCATGCGTTGGCGCGACCGGATCCTCGCCGCGGCCGACGTCGACGCGCTGTTCGGCGTCGACGAGCCCGCGTTCGAGGAAGTCAACGGGTTCAACCCGGACCGGCCCGGGCGGCACCGCGGCCGGTTCACCTCGGCGCGGCCAGCGGCCGAGGTCGATCAACTCAGCCTCTTCGCGGCGTAACCCTCAGATCTGCGGGGGCGCGATCAGTTGATCCCCCGCACTGCTCACCCCCTCTAACAAGTCGATCACCGTCACGGAAGGACAGCGATACCCGCATGACACGTTTCATTGACGAAAGCAAGATCACGGCCGAGCAGGCGCGACACGTCCTGTTTCACTTCCGGAGCCCGGGCGGATTCCAGGGGGGCGACTACACCACCGACCTCGTGAACCTGATCGCGCGGTCCAGCCCCACCAACCGCGCCCGCTTCGCCGAGGGGTTCGCCGGCTACGTGTCCGCGGTCAACCTCGCGCAGCACGTCGAGGGCGGCACGGCCAAGCTCCAGGCGATCGCCGCGGGCAAGACGTTCGCGGTCGAGATCAGCGAAGAGGACGCCGCTCACGTACTGTTCCACGCCCGTGGCGAGGGCTGGACACCGAGCACATTCCGAAAGATGCTGCTCGCCGCGATGGACACCGGTGATGCGCACAACCTCGACAAGCTCGCCGCGGGATTCCCGGGCCTCGTGACCGCGTACCGGATGGTGCGCACCCTCGAGGGACTCGACAAGCTGCGGGCCATCGTCGGCGAGAACGCGTGACCAGCCGCAAGCGGGGACGCGGCGCCGAGCAGGGGCCGGCACCGCTCACCCCCGAGGAGAACGACGAGGCCCGCCCGGCGATCCGCGACGAGCTCGAGAAGCTGCGCAAGGAGGCGGCCGAGGAGCTCGCCAGGGCACAGCGCAACCTGGCCGTGATCTCTGACGGGATCACCGCGTTCGAGCGCGAGCAGACGTTGAGCGAGCACCTCGGATGGCAGGCGTACATCGGCGTACAGGGCGCCGAGCTCGACCTCGGCACCGACGCCGCGTTCGGCGATGGCGACAGCGCGCCGTACTGGCGGGCCCGCCGACTGCACCGTCTGGTCGGCCTCTACCTGCGAGAGCAGGGCCATCCCTACCTGAGTGAGTACAAGGGATGACGGGCGGCGCCCGGGCCTCGGAGAGCCAGGCAGTCACCATCTCCCGCAACCCTCGATCCCGAGAAGAGGACACGTGACGATCGATCACACTTCAGCGATGGCGCTGATCGAGGCCGGCCTCAAGAACGGCAACATCCGCGGTTCGGTCGCGATGGCGTTCGAGGAACTGCTCGACCAGGCTCGCCGCGGTGCCCCGCTCAAGAACGGGGCCTTGCCTTACCGGTGCTGGCTCCTGGTCGACGAGCAGGGCGACGAGCTGCCCAACTCGGCTCACTTCGGCCTCGAGCTGCACGGCCACAAGATCCGGGCGACGTACCGCCCCGCCGAACTGCGCGACTCGATCCGTGTCGTGCAGCGCGAACATGCGTGCTCGGTGCTCGTGTGCGCGTGCTGCTCGCTGCCGTACGACGCGACCGAGCAGACCAACGAGTACGCGAGCGAGGACGGACCCGACCCGGGCGGGTGTCTGCACTTCCCGACCGCCGAGGCCGCGGCCGAGGCCGGCCGCGCTGCCGGATGGGTCGCGCTCGACGGGCTGACCAGCTTGGGCCCGCGGTGTGCGCGCTGCGCGGACTCCGGTTGCGAGTGCGCCGGTCGCCGCGACTACGTCGACATGATGATCGGTGCAAAGAAGCTGATCAAGCATCACCTTGCGCCGGAACTGCTCAAGCTGCGCGACCTCGAGCGGCAAATACGGAAGCTGGTCGACCAGGTCGGCGAGGCAACTGCCGAGAGCGACATCCCGCTCGGCGTCGACCATCGAGACGCCGAGGAGGACCTCGACCGCATCGCCGCGGCGTACCGGTCGCTCACGCGCATCACGATCGCGTACGACGACGAGCTTGCCCGCGAACTGTCCCGGCACACAGACATGCCGTACGGGCGGGTGCGCGACTCCGAGTTCTCCGACGAACCCCCGTTCTGATCACCTACCGTCCGCGTGTGACTGCATTCGGTCACTCGCGGACGGTCAGATAGGCCACTATCCCGCCATGAGACGAATCACGATCCCCCCGATCATCGCCGCCGCCTTGCTGCTCGGCGGATGCTCGTCGCCCGTCGGCACCGCGGCGTCGACGCCGGCGGCCGACGCGCCGTTCTCGACCGTGCCCGGGCCTGACGGCAAGCCCGTCACGGTCCCGTCCACGCTGCCCGAGGACTGCCGGCACGCGTTCGTGCAGATCGGGGGGCCGCTCATGTCGGCCCGCGAGGGTTTCAAGGCGATGTTGGTCGGCGCCTCGCCGGCCGACGTCACCGCCGGCGCCGAGCGTGTCGTCAACGCCTGGTCGATGCTCGAGAGTCCGACCGTCGAGTCGGCGCTGTTGGACTGCTCAAGCCAGAGCCGCAACGCGGGCCCGGCGTTCCGGAACGCCGTCGAGGCGGTCGGCTCGCAGCACATCGCCGCCGGCCTCGTCGCCGGTAGCGGTGAGCTGCCGTTCCCGGGGCGCGGCAACACCTCGGAGGCTCTCGAGCTCGTCGAGACCGCGCTTGCTGCGACCACCTAACCCGTTCGGGCTTCCCCGAGCGGTTCCATAAATCCCACCGGAAATGAGGAAGATCACATGGAGAACCAGTACCCGGCTACGCCGACCGAGCACTACCGGGCCGGCGTCGAGGCGCTCGACGAGGCGTACGCGGCGGTCAACACGCGGGGCACTCCCGAGGAAGGCCCCGACCCCGAGGAGACCGAGCTCGTTGCGCTGGTGCGCTCGAGCATTGCCCGGGCCCACTTCGCCGCTGCGACGGCGATCTCAACCGGCCTCGCCTCGGGCGACGCCGACAACCGCAGGGCGTGGGCTGACCTCGCCCGAGAGACCCGTACGCCCGAGATCGAGCGGGCCGTCGAGGCGGCCCTATGAGCGAGTCCAGGTTCGACAAGTCGGCCGCGGCCGACCTCGCCGAGGCCTCGCTCGAGGATCAGCGCGCCGCGCTCATGCGACAGGCCGAGGCCCTCGGGCTGGTCGTGCTCGCCCCTGACCGGCCCGTACGCGGGCCCGTGCGCGTTCAGCTCGACGGGCACGGCCTCGACGTCGCCGAGGCCGTCGACGTGCTCGCCGAGCGCGGGATCCACCTCGACGACCTCTCGGCGCCGCGCGAGACTTCGTGGGGCGCCCGCTGTACAGCCGTGATCGACCTGCACCGCCGCGGTCCATCCGCCCCACCCGTAGTCGACGACCAGCCAAGCGAGGGCGGCGAAGTGCGGCTACGGCTACGCGGCACACCGACCGACATCGAGATCGTGCTGACGATCCTGCGCGAGACGATGCCGGTTGAGCGCGTGAGCGTAATCGACATGGACCGCAACCGCGTCACCGGTCGGCAGTACCTCACGGTCGACACAGTCGCGGCGGCTCGCGCGCACACGGCGCGCGTCGTGCACAGTGCCGACAATGACACCACCACCGGCGACGTGGTAGCCGCGGTCATCCCCGACGACGTACCGATCGACCGCGACCTCGCGCGGCAGCTCGCGCGGCACGCCAAGGCCGTACTGCTGCACTTCCACATGGTCGAGGACCTCGCCGAACGGGCCGGTCTCGACGTCAACGGCAGGACCCCGGGCAGCGTGGGGGCGTTCCTGCACGACGTCGACCACATGGTCGAGGCGCTCGACGGGTGGGCGATCAACACCGCGGGCCGGTCGGGGGGGCTCACCCGCCAGAACGGTGTGTACGCGAACGTCGAGAACTGGTGCCACAAGCCCGGCGGCATGCTGCCGGTCGACGAAACTGGGAGGGAGGGCAAGTGAACGACCTCGACCCCCCGGTGCGTCCCATCGACCCCAAGACCGCACAACGCATCGGTCAGAACGCAAAAGCGATGTTGCTCCACCTGACCAGGGCCGACGAGCTCGCTCGGGAGGCTGGCCTCAACACCGAAGACGAGAAGCCGGGCAGCTTCGGCGCGTTCATGGACCAGCTACACACCATGGTCTTGGCATTCGATGACTGGGCCACGAACACGGCGTTGAGCTCGGATCTGAACCGAGACACCTACGCCGGTACGGTGTACCGGTTCGTCGACCGTCGGTGCGGTGTACTCCCCGACCACGTGCGAGAGGAGGACAGAGATTGACTCCCGACGAGCGTCGCGAACGCATGGGCGAGCTCGAGCGATTGGCGGCCGAGCTCGGGTACACCGTCCAAGCGATCAAGCCGCGGATCCGTGGATCGGTCGAGGTGCGGCTCGAGGGCGCCGAGGCCGACCTCGACGACGCGATCGAGCTATTCGCCCGCCGCGGGATCGTGGTGGGCAGGGTGTCGGAGAAGGATCAGGGGGCGTACCGGGGGCGCGTCAAACAGTGCGTGTCCATCGCGATGGGCACCCCCGCGAACGACCCGCTCGGGGAGTTGGACGCTGGCCGCGTGTTGTGGCGCCCGGGTGACCCGTCGGTCGAGTGGTGCGGCGATCTGCTCAGGTTCGACAGCACTGGCGAGGAGATGGGTTGCATGCTCCCGCCGTACCAGTACCAGGCCCGAGACGGCTCACTGCCCGTGCGGCTGCTCGACGACAAGGGCCTCGTGATCGGCGAGGTGCGCGAGGCCGAGGTGCGCGACGACGTGCTCGTCGTGGCCGGCGTGATCGCCGAAACGCAGCTCTTCGAGTTCATGTCGACGATGAGCCTCGAGTCGTGGATCAAGACCAGCGTTGAGAAGGCCGACACCTGGCCTAGTCAGAAGGTCACGCGTATGAGCTCGCCGTGGTCGCTGCCCGCGGTGAGGCTCACGCGCAATGGCCGCGGTACGACGATTCGCATCGCTGGCTTGCAGAGCACGACATGATCGCGCTGACTGGTCCGGTCGACAGCGAGTAGGCTCGCCGACACGTGTGCGGAAAGGCCAAGGCCCCGGGGTACCTGCCCTGGGGCCTTTGTCATGCGATCCTTGCCATGTGGGAGAGATCACTGTTCGGGCAGAGACGGCAGCACTCGGGATGCGACCGGGCGAGGAGGTCGTGACCGAGGACACTCCGTTCATCCGCGCCGTGATCGCGGGGGGCCGTCTGACTCTTGTCGAGTCGGACGCCGCAGCGTCACCGGACGGTCCCCCCTCCGACGACGATGAGGAGGCGCCGCGCACGGGCCCGTACGTGGACCGAGAGCGGCACGAGGACGCTCCAGAGCCCAAGTTGCGGCTCAAGGCGACGCCGGAGTTCGACGACGCTGCCTGAGGGCGCCTGAGGGCGCCTGAGGGCGCGCAGAGGGGGAGCCGTGGCGAGCGTGCGGGTACGGATCAACGAGACAGAACTCCGACGGTTGACGACATCGCGGTCGCGCGAGGTCGTACGGCACGCCGACAAGATCGGCCGGCGGACCGTGAACGCCGCCAAGAGGCGGGCTCCGGTCGACGACGGCGTCGGCCGCACGAGCATCGACCACGTGATCGAGATCGGATCCGGGCGGATCATCCTGCGGGCCGGCTCGCCTCTCCAGTACATGTACTGGCAGGACATCGGGACCGGGATCTACGGCCCGAAGCGCAAGCCGATCGTGCCCGTGCACCGGAAATTCCTACGGTTCGAGGTCAAGTCGGGCACCGCGGCGAAAGGCTCGCGGCCGGTCGTCTTCGCCCGCAGCGTCAAGGGCGTGAAGCCGACGCGATGGCTACGCGACGCTTTCCAAGAGGCGTGCCCGTACCCTGTGCGCGAGCGCAAGATCTGATTCGCACATACGGGGGAGCACATGGGGAACGCGCCCGCACGGGTACGCAGCACCAAACCGACCAAGCGCAATCCGCCGGCCGAGGCCGACGAGGTGCCGGCCGAGGCCGAGCTCGTCGACGACGAGCCGATCGAGGGGACCGTCGTCGTCGACCCCGATCTCGTGTTCACGACGCCCGACCGTGACGACGAGGACGACACACCCGAGGCCGAGCGGACCATCGCATTCGAGATCGACGGCGAGATCTACAAGATCATCAGGCCGAAGAAGTTCCCCGAGGTGATGCGCCGGCTGATCGCTTCGACGTCGCGGCGCGCGTCGACCGCCGATGCGCTGTGGGCGGGCGAGGAGTTCCTCGACCGGGTATTGCAGCCTGACTCGATTCGCAGACTGAACGAGCGGCTCAACGACGACAACGACAAGTTCCGCGAGGAAGATCTTTACGACATCCTCGTCAAGGTCATGGAGAAGATGGGCGCCAACGCCCGGGCGAGCAGCGTGCCGGCGAACAAGGCGCGGGCCCGGGCGCGCGGCCGGCGCTAGGTGGCCGAGCAGTGGCGGCCGTCGCTGGACGGGCCGCCCCGCTCGTTCGAGCTCGACGGCGAGGTGTACGAGCTCGTCGGCTCGTGGTCGGTGCTGCTCGACGTGCTCACGCTGGTCGACTGGCAGCTCGAGTTGTTGTACGCGCTGGTCGACCCCGAGGACCTCGACGTGCTCGACGACCGGCTCGACGACGACGACGATCCTCTCGAGCTCGACGACGTCGACCGGGTGGCCGAGCAGCTCGTCGAGGCGGCTACCGGCCGCCGCTGGTGGGTCGCGCAGAAGTTGTACGGCCACGTGGCCGCGGCTTGGTCAGAGCTCGAGGGGCGATGGGCGCTACGCGGGCTCGACCTGGTCGCGATGCTCGACCGGCCGGCGTACCTGTGCAACGTCGTGCACGCCTACCTCGCCGAGGGCGCCGGCGATGGGGAGCGGCGCATATTCGAGGCGAAGCTCGACAGGCCGCCCGGCGGCGTCGACGTCGTCGAGACGCCACCCGTCTCCGATGAGGAAGCCGCCGCGGCGTTCATGGCAGCGGTGGCCGCAACGAAGGGCGGCCGAGTCAGTACAGCCGTAGCCTGAGATCGACGCCGTCTGAGCTATGGGCCGGGCAGACCCCGCACGCTGGGAGTGCTGCCCGTGAGCGAACTCGCAACCGCAGAGGTCCGCCTCGAGGTAGATTTCGACAACCTCGACGAGGACGTCAAGAAAGGTCTCGAGGCCCGCGTACGCAAGGCGGCGAAGGTCGCTCAGGCCGAGCTCACCGCGACCGAGAAGGCCGCCGCGGCTCTCGGCGACACGATCGAAAAGCGCGTCGGCGGGGGAGCGGATAAGGCGGGCGCCAAGCTCAAGCGCGTCACGGTAGCGGCCAAGGTCGAGCTCGGCAAGGCGGCCCGGGCCGCAGGCGATACGGCCGACGCGGTTGAGCGGCTCGCCAGTGCGGCCGGCGACACCTTGTTCGACATCGACGAGTCGGGCGTCGTCAAGCTGAACCACGCCGTCGAGAATGTTCAACAGTCGCTTTTCGATCTTGACACGGTCGAGATCGAGCGCATCACCACCGAGAGCGACAAGGCCGCAGCGTCGCTGCGCGGCCGGCTCGTCGGCGCCGCAGGCCGGGCCCGGGCCGCCCTCGCCCGGATCTTCCTCAACAACCCCGACGCCGCCGGTACGGCGGCTGGCGTCGAGGACCTCGGCGAGAAGGTCACCGACCTAGGCCGGCGGGCCGACAAGTCACGTGGGCAACTCGATCGCTACTCGGGAAGGCTCGCGATCCTGGCCTCGGCGATCGCCGCCGGCGCCGCCGCGGCGCCGCCGCTGATCGCCGCGGGTGCAGGCATCGGCGCCGCGGTCGCCCTGTCGGTCCCGAGCATCGTCGCCGTGGTGAAGGGCACGAAAGAGCTGTCTGATCGCTGGGACGGACTGACCAAGAACCAACGGAGTGCGGTCGCGTCCACGCGAACGCTGATCGACCGGTACAAGGCCCTGAGCAAGGCCGTAGAGCCGGAATCTCTCAGGCTGTACAACGCGACCGCAGCCGAGACCATCCGCCTCCTCCCGCGGCTACAGCCGCTCGCCGAGACGACAGCCAAGGCGTTGCAGCGCTCGACGCAGACGATCGGCCAAGGATTCGACAGTCCGAGAGCCCGGGAGTTCTTCACCTTCCTCCAGAGCAGCGCGGGGCCGGCCGTCGACTCACTGACAGACCTCGTCGTTGAGTTCGGCGCTGCGTCCGCCTCGAGCGTGCAGGCCCTCGCCCCGCTGGCCGGTTCGGTGCTCGGTCTCGTGGGCGGGTTGCTGCGGTTGCTCACGCTGCTCAACGACGTCAGTCCGGAGCTCGCGCAGCTCGTCGTCCTCGGTGTCGCGCTTCGCTCGCCGCTGTCGGCGGTGGGCACCTTGCTGAGCAAGGGTGCCAGCAGTGCGAGCAAGTTCGCCGGCAGCGCGGGCAAGGCCGCCGGTGCGGGCCGCCTGCTCAATCTGGTTGCCGGCGCCGGCCCGAACCTCTATCTCGCCGCCGGTGTGGCGATCGCCTTTTTCGCGATTCGAGCGCTGAATGCCAAGAGCGCGCTCGATTCGACGATCAACAGCATCAACGGCGTCAACCAGGCGTTCGGCAACAACATCAAGGGTTACAAGGCGGCGAATACCGCCCTGGCAGCGAAGTTGATCCCCACACAGCAACGTCTCGCCGCCTCGACCAAAACTGTCGGCCGCGAGACCACGTTCGCGAACCTCCAACTCGCACAGGGGGCGCTCGCTGCCGACAATTTCGTACGCGCTCCGATCACCGCGGCCATGGACGCCAACCGCGCGGCGATCAAGCGCGTTACCTCCGCAGCACAGCAACTCGTGAACGCTGGTTTCGCTCCCTCGGTCGCGTCGGCGACTCGGCTCGCCACCGCGGCCGGCGTCGACCTGTCCAAGGCCTTGGACGAGAACGGCACGATCAGCGCGAGCGCGGCCGCCCGGATCGCGACCTACTCCGCTTCGGTCGCCACGGCAGGCGACTCAACGATCGTTCTCGCCGACGCGTGGCACCGAGCGAAGGATGAGGCGATCGGCCTCGAGGCTCAGACGGCCGCCTTGCAGGAGGTTTTCAACCGATTCTTGAATCCGTCGCTCGCCGTGCTGGACGCGACCAACCATCTCACGGAAGTACAGAAGGAGATCACTAAGGCATTCAAGGATGGGAACGTCACTGCCCTTGCCCGTCAGCAATTGCTATCAAAAGAGGTCACAGCCCTACGTGACAAGCTCGTCGCCGAGCAGCGCGCGACCGGCTCGACCGCGCAGACCACCGCCGAGACGCTCAAGCTATTGCCCGCCCTGTCTCGTCTGGCCGGCAATAGCAAGGCCGGCCGCGACGCCGTGTTCAACCTCGCTCGCTCGCTCGACGGCGCCCGCGAGGACGCTTCCGGCGCGATCACGGTCGTCGACAAATTCGGCCGCGCGGTGCGGGTACTACCGAATGGCAAGATCGTCCGCCTGAAGGCCGTAGCCGACACGTCGCCGGCGCGCGGCGCGATCGACCGGCTGATCAAGGACAGCACCGGCCGCGTGATCGACGTGTTTGTACAGGTCAAGGGGAGCCGTGTACAGGCTCACGCCGGCGCCACAGGCGGCATGCTCGACCCCGCCCGAGGGTTCATCCGGCGAGCCGCCGGCGGCCCCTCGGGAAGAGTGCGCGGCCCGGGCACCGGCACGTCGGACTCGATTCCCGCACTGCTGTCCAACGGCGAGTACGTCATCAACGCCAAGCAGACCCGCAAGTACCTCGGACTGCTGCACGCGCTCAACGCTGGCCGCTTCGCCGCCGGCGGACTCGTCGGCGCGATACGCGGGTACGCGAGCGGCGGCCGAGTGTCGGGCCAGGGCGCCATCAACCTGCGGTTGGGCCTGGAGCTGCCCAAGAGCGTCGAGAAGGCCCTCGCCAAGCGGATTCAGGCGATCGGCCTCACCCTCGGCGCGCAGCTCTCGCGCTCCCTGGTCGGCTCTCCGTCGGAGATCTCGACCGCGATCCGCTCGCTCGAAAAGAAGATCAAGACGGCGTTTGTGGGGATCCGGACCACGATCGACGACCGGTTGATCAAGCGGCTCGAGGTGGTGAACGATCGGCTCACCGCGGCGGCCAAGAAGCGTGACCAGCTCGCCGACACGATCGCCGAGGCGAGGCAGTTCCGCACGTCGACAATCGAGCGGACGCGTGGGTTCGCCGAGCTCACCGGGTTCGACGACGAGGAGAAGAGCAGCGCGGCGAAACTCGTGGCCACGCTGCGCGACCGCCTCGCCAAGATCAAGACTTTCGCCCGCGACGTGCAAGTGCTGACTCGGCGGGGCCTCGACAAGGGCATCATCCGGCAACTCGTCGAGGGCGGCCCCGAGCAGGCGGGCGAGCTCGCGCGTACCCTTGCGACCGGCTCGCGGACCGCGCTCGCTGAGATCACGTCGTTGCAACAGCGGATCGACCGCCAGAGCAGCGCGTTCGGTACCAGCGTGACCGACACCTTGTTCGACGCCGGCGCCGCGGCTGGCAAGGGGTTCCTGACCGGTCTCAAGTCGCAGCGGGCCGAGATCGTCGCTCTGATGACCGAGATCGCCAAGAGCGTGTCGACGACAGTCCGCAAGACACTCAAGATCAAATCGCCGTCTCGGGTGCTTCGGGCCGATGCGGTCGACACGCTGCGCGGCTACATCGACGGACTACGCGCGACCGCGGCCCGGGTACGCGCGACCATGATCGACGCCGTACGGCCGACCGACGCCGTACGGCGCGCGGCGAGGCTCACACCGGCCGCGGGCTCGGTCGGCGCGGGCGCGGCTGCCACGGAGCGACTCACGCGGCAAACCACGATCCACGCACCGATCACGCTGATCTCGCCCGACCCGAGCAGGGCCGGCGATTCGGTGCTCGCCCGCCTCGACCGCCTCGCCGACGCGACCCGATAGGAGACAGACCCTCATGGCCTCTACCGACTGGCTTTGCATGGGCGGTGTTGAGCTGAGCAACGCGGCCCGGACCATCGCCTACATGCGGGAGGGACTCAAGCCGTCGACGACCACCGTCGAGGACTGTTCGTGTCCCGACCTCGCACTGATGCTCGACGACGAGCCGTACCGTACGCCGCTGCTCGACGGCGCCGCATGGGTCGATCACGCCGAGCCGGACAGCTACGATTTCGCCGGCTTGCTGATCACCGACATCTCCGGTTTGGACAACGCACCGGTTCAGCGCTCGGTAACCGACCGCATCGGCGACGGCGCTGTGATCGGCCGAGCTCGCCGCGGCCCGCGCGTCATCACCGTGACGGGGCTGCTCATCGGCGCAACGCCGTGCGCGGTCGACTACGGCCTACGCTGGCTCACCTCGGCTCTCGCCGGCGCGCTGCCGTGCGCACCCGGGGCGAGCTGCGCGGGCGACGACCTCGACTACATGACGTGCTGCCCCGAGATCTGCGAGGACAGCCCAGATTTCACGAGCTACCCCGAGTGCGCGGCCCGCGTGTTCCGGACGCTGCGCGAGGTCGCCATGACGACCGAACCGCAGATCACCAACCGCATCGGGGACAGCGCCGGCGGGTGCGGCGGATCGAGCATGTACGAGGTCACGTTCACTTTGACCGCGGGCCGGCCGCACGCACTTCGCGGCCCTGTCATGGTGGCCGATGATGTGCACTGGGACCTCGACGACGCCGACGTCACATGCATTGAGTGGTCGACGGATCCGGAATGCGTCTCGGAGATCGCCGCGTGCGAGGCCCTCGAGGCGGCCGACTGCCTGATCGACCCGCACTGTCCCCCGCCGGTGATCCCCGCGATCCCGGTTCCGGCGAACCCCTGCTACTGCGAGCCGCTCGAGCGGCGCCGGCTGTGCATCGACATTCCTGCCGACGCGGCGCCTCTATGGGCCGACCAGGTGACCGACCTTGAGTTGTACACCGGCGAGTCGCCGCTGAGGGGCGTGCGGATCCGGCTGTACCCGAACCCCGCCGGTCTGCCGGTCGACGAGCTCGACCCGTGCGGTTTCTGCTCGGAGATCAACATCTCGTATCTGCCGGCCTCGTCGCTGCTACGGCTCGACGGCACGCGCCGTCGGGCGACCGTGCAGTGCCCGGGCCGGGCCGAGACGCCCGCCGGCGGCGTGGTGTTCGGGCCGGCGGGGCGCCCGTTCTCGTGGCCAGTGCTCGAGTGCGCGGTGCCCTACGTGATGTGCGTCGAGGCTGACGCCGCGACGATCGCGGCGGACGCCGCGGTGACGTTGCGCACTGTCGTGCGCGAGAGCTGAGGAGGGATCCATGGCGGGGCCGCTGGGGTGCGCCGACGAGTACGTCGTCGCCGTCCATGACCGCACGGGCGGGGTCGAGCGAGGGCAGGTCGAGCCCTCGTCGTTGACGTGGGGCCGCGTGCTCGACGACGTGAGCGAAGCCGAGGTGACGATTCCGCGCGAGGGCGAGAGTACCGAGTGCTGCCGACTGCTCAACGAGACGCGCTCGTGGTGCAATGACCTGACGTTCTTCCGTGACGGCATCAAGGTGTGGCAGGGCCCGATCATCAAGATCGTGTACGGCCGCGACGAGACGACCATCTACGCCAAAGACGTCGTCGCGTGGCTGTTCCGGCGCAAGATCAAGGCGCTGTTGTCCTACATGGGTGCCGGCTCGCTCGACCTCGCGTTCATCGCCGAGGCCCTCATACGACACGGATACGGCCAAGACGACCCGGGCGTACTCGACTTCCTGCTCGTGTTCGCTTCGGGCATCGTGGGCGAGCGCCAGTACAAGCCCAACAGCGGGTACGTGGGCGACGCGCTGCAAGAGCTCGCCCGAACCGGGATCGACTACACGGCCATTGGCCACCGGCTGATCATCTCGGGCGAGACGCAGCTCGCTCGCCTGGTCGGTCTGACCGACGACGATTTCATCGGCGAGCTAAAGGTGATCGAGGACGGGGCCGCAGCCGTCACCGCCTCGAGCGTCATCGGCAAGGGCGTGCTCGCCACGGCCGGCGGCATTGGCTCGTGCGGGCTGCTCGAGCGACTCGTGACCGAGGACGAGATCACCGACCTCGCCTCGGCGCAGGCCGAGGCCGATGCGCTCGTCGCCGCCGGCGACCCGGCGCCGCTGTACCTGGAGATCCCCGACGAGGCGCAGCTCGCCCCCGAGGCGCAGGTCGGCATCAACGACCTCGTGCCCGGCGTGATTATCCCGGTCGCGTCCGAGCAGACGTGCCGCACGGTCGCGGCCGAACTGCGATTGCAGCGCGTCAAGGTCACGTTCACCCCGGACGCCAGCGAGAAAGTACAAGTCACCCTCGTGCCGACCGGCATCGACACCATCGCCTGAGAGAGGCCTCGACGTGACGCAACGACAGCTACGGCCCCGCACGGCCGAGGAGCTCGTGAAGGACTTCGACGACCGCATCAGACGATTGGAGACGCGCAGCGAGTACGTGATCGGTATCCCGCCGAACGCCTACCTACTCGCCGTCAACGGCCTCGGCCAGCTCACCGCGACAAACACGACGACCAGCACGACGACCGTGATCGCGCTGCCGTAAGGCTCGGCCGTCCGGGGATCGGCAGGGGCCGCGGGGTACGCTGACCAGTGAGCCGCTGCGCTATGGGCCGGGCCCCTTTCAGACGAGGAAGGCCGACCCGTGAGCCGCTGTGGCTGCACATCTCAATGTTCATGCGTGCTCGCCGCCGGCGACGGAATCGCGATCAGCGGATCCGGATCGCCGACTAACCCCTACGTCATCACGGCCGGCGGGGGCCTGTCGTGCGAGGGCATCCAAGACTGCATCGGTTCGGGCCTCGGCCAGGGCTTGACCTACGATGACGCGCTCAACAGGATCCGCGCGTTCACCTCACTTGACGGCCCCAACCTCGCCACGTTCGGCGGCGACGGCGGCATCTACGTTCCGACGACGATCACATCTGATCTCACGCTGAGTTCCTCACGGCTGGACATCAACCGGGCGTTGGCCGCGGATCCCGCGCTGCGCGTGAAGCTGACGGCCGATGCTCAGCAGCGATTGATCATCAGTGCCGACGGCAAGCACTTGTGGGGCTCAGGCGCGGCGGTCGGTGACACGACCCTGTACCGGTCGAACGTCGCCGAGCTCACCACCGACGGCAAGTTTGTCGTCGGTGGGGATCTCCAGGTCAACGGGATCGGACAGCTACGCACGATCGTCAAGGGCGCGAACGAGTCGATCGCTAGCTCGACCGTGTTGCAGGACGACGACGCCCTACTCGTGAGCGTGGTCGCCAACGCCAAGTACGACGTACTCGCCATGATCATGGGCGATGGGCCGGCCGCGGGGGACTTCAAGACGGCATGGACCGTCCCTGCCGGCGCGACTGGTCTGCGCGCCTGCTGGGGCCCGACCCCGGACGCCAAAGCCACGCTCACGCCCGGGTTCGACAACCGAACCAACACCGCCATGCGGTCGGGCTGCCACGGCTGGACCACGGCGACGCCCTACAGCAACCAGGCCATAAGCAGCGGGATCGCGATTCAAGAGCGCGGCGTTCTGTCGACGGCCGCGACCGCCGGCACGCTGCGACTCCAGTGGGCGCAGAACACCTCCGACGTGGGGCTGACCACGGTCTACGGAGAGTCGTACATCATGATCCGCCGGATCGCCTGATGGAGATCACGCCCGAGAAGTTGCTCGACGAGGCGCAGTGCATGGCGCTCGAGATCCGGCTGTTGCGTCAGCGACTCGCCCGGGCCGAGGCGGCGGAGGCCGCCGCGTTGCAAGAGGTCGTCGAGCTGAACGCGCGCCTCGCCCAACCAAAGGGGGACTGACGTGGCTATCTGTGTGGGCAGCGAGTTCCAGGTCGACGAGGACGGCCGGCTACATATCCGGGTGTGCGGCGAACCCGACGCGGCACCGTGGCCCTACTCGTGCGACGCCGTCGACGCCAACCCGTTGCGCATCGATGAGGCGTGCGGCATCTGGGCCCCGCCGTACGCGAAGGCTGCGATGGTCTCGGCGTCGGGGAGCACGGCCGACGTCTACGCGACGTGTCCCGTCTCGTTCACCGAGATCGACACGGCAGACATTCTGATCAACAACCCGTCGCCGTGCTACTCCGCGACTGTGTTCCGTTGGGTGAACGTCGATATTGACTTCAACATCCCGACGGGCGACGCGCGAGTCGGCGCGCAGATCGACAGTAACTCGTTCCTGCTGGTCGAGAACGGGGCGCCGGCAACGGGTACCAGCATGGACGCCGTCCACTGGGAGTACTGCCAACCCCTCATCGGCGGGGGCACGATCCCGCCCGGTGGCTCGCTGCTCTACAGCGCGTCGATCTCGGTCGGCAATGGCCAGAGCGGCGGCCAATACGGGCAGGTCAGATGGACGGTACGGGCGCTCGTACTAGCGGGGTTGAGCTGATGAAGATCTATTTCCAGCATGCCGACGGCCGTATCAAGACGCGCGAGCTCGTCGACCTCGAGGGACCGCCCGGATTCGGGGCCGAGGTGCCCCCGCCGGCTGGCTTCACGCGGATCACGGCCGAGGAGGGCGAGCGGCTCATAGCCGAGCACGCCGCAGCGCGACGCCGACAGCTCGATCGGGCCCGGGCCGACCGCGACGTCGTGAGACTACGCGCGTACGAGCAACTGGTCTCCCTCGGCCTCGACGACGACCTCGCGGCGTTCCTGGCAGGCGGGGGGCCGAGGTGATGGCCGAGGGTGACCCGTTCCGCGGTGTGGTCACCGCGACCACGGTGTACGGCGCCGTCGTCGAGGTCGGGGGACAGGTCGCCAAGATCGACGGCAAGGTCGACCGGATCGACGACAAGGTGTCGGGCCTCGTGACGCGCGTCGATGACCACGAGGGACGGATCCGCACGCTCGAGACCGCACGGTGGCCGCACGGCAAGCTCACGCTCATGCTCGCCGCCGCGGGCCTGGTGGTGGCGATCCTCTCGCTGGTCGCCAAGGGGGCAGGATGATCGACCTCGTCGACAGGGCAGGATGGCGAGCCCGCGAGACCCGCGGCGAGGTCGTGCTCAGGGCACGCCCGCTCGGCGTCAAGATCCATTACGTTGGCGAGCACGTCGCCCCCGACATCGTGACCAATCACAGCGGGTGCGTCACCCTGGTCAAGGCGATCCAGCGACAGCACATGGACGTGAACCTCTGGGCAGACATCGGGTACACGGGGCTCGTCTGTCCACACCGCAAGGTGTTCGAGGGCCGCGGGCTGCACATCCTTCCCGCAGCCAACGGCAAGGGGCTCAATGCCGATCACTACGCGTTCTGTGCACTGGTCGGCGACTCGGGCCTCGTCATGCCGCCGCCCCTCATGCTGCACGGGCTCGTCGACGCGATCGACTGGGCCCGCTCCGAGGGCGGCGCCGGCCGGGACGTCAAAGGACACCGCGACGGCTACTCGACGACCTGCCCGGGCAAGTGGCTGTACGACTGGATCGGCCGCGGGTACCAACGGCCCGACGACGATGCCAGCGGCGACGAGCCCGTCGAGGCCCCGCCATGGCCGGGCCGAATTCTCGAGTACCCGCCGGTCATGACGGGCGAGGACGTCGAGCGGTGGCAGGGACGTATGAAGCGACGCGGCTGGTCGATCGTCGTTGACGGCCGGTACGGATCGGCCTCGCGTGATGTGTGCCGGGCATTCCAGCGCGAGAAGGGCCTACGGCTGTCCGGGAAGGTCACCCGCGAGACCTGGGAGGCCGCTTGGACGGCGCCTATCACTTAGCGCGACGGGTGGGGCCGAAAGGGACACCGAGAATCTCGAGCCGCTTAATGACTTTGGAGGCGGGGATGCCGAACTCGGCGCCGATCTGGCGTGCCGACTGGCCGCGCCTGTGCCGATCGTAGATGTCGGCGAGTTCATCGCGCCGCGCGGCGAGTGCTTGGTCGAGCTCGCCGGTTGAACGCATGTGCTCGATGATCTGCTCGGGGCTGAGAGGCTCGCCGGCTTGCTCGCGGATCTGCGCGAGCAGCGCCTCGAAATCGCTCGACTCACTTGTCATCGGCGCACCTTTGCAGGTCGGGGGTAGGGCGCCCCGCTCTCGCGAAGCGGGGCGCCGCGTGCACGTCCTACACGGCCAGTGGAGGAACCGCCGGCGCGAGGCCGGCGCGTGCCCTGTGAGTGTATGTGGCGAGTAGTCGAGGGCCCATCTCGATCATGCGTGTACGGATCGTCTTGCAATGGCGATGTACATAGGTGTACGGTCGGTCTTGCAATGTCTCGAGAGGAGGTGATCACGATAGAAAGCATGCAACTACCTGCACTTATAGGGCTCGAGGGGATCGCCTCGCTGTATCAGCGCAAACCGAACACGATCTACGCATGGAAGAGGCGCGGCAAGTTCGGCAAACCTGATCTCGAGGTGAGCGGCAAGAGCGTTTGGTACGCCGACCGGTTCCGCAACCCCGAAGATCCAACCGATATCGATCTCGGCGAACGACCCGCCTTGCCCCCGATCCTGGGGATCGCGGACGTCGCCACGGCGTTCGACGTCACCGTTCACGCGGTGGAGGCCTGGCACAAACGCACTCGCGATGCGGATGAAGCCAGCACGCCGGCGCCACCCCCGCCGAGACTCACGATTTCGTACGCGCCCATGTGGCTACCCGAGGACTGGCGGCCGTTCGCCGAGGCGACCGGCCGCCCCTACAACCCACCTGGCGCACAGATCAAGTAATACCCATCGTTCGCCCGCAACCCGGGCGGACGTCTGCCGGTCACCTAGGCCGCAGCGTTCGATAGTCACAAGACATAGGCCAGTGGAGGAAAACAGCATGACGACCGAGATCGCCCTCGTTGCTCGAACGGACGTGCCCGCGTCGTTCGATGACCGTATGAAGCTCGCCGAGGTCCTCAGCGATGCGGGCATCCTGCCCGACCACCTGCGCGGCAAGACGGGCAACATCGTCGCGATGATGATGACGGCCGCGACGCTCGACATCCCGTTCATGACGGCCGCTCAGGAGATGTATTGCGAGCGCGGCAAGATCGGCATGTCGGCCAACCTGATGCGCGGGCTCGTGCTCCGCGCCGGCCACGATTTCGAGATCCTCGAGGACAGCACTAAGGCGTGCACGGTGCGGTTCACCCGCAAGGGCAAGGCACCCTCGAGGCCCGTCACCTACACCATGGAAGACGCGCAGCTCGCGGGCCTGACTACGCGCGAGAACTCGAATTACAGGAAGAACCCGCGGGCGATGATGGTCGCCCGGGCGACCTCGAGGTGCCTGCGCGCCTACGCCTCCGACATCCTGCTCGGGTTCGGCTACACGCCCGACGAGCTGCGCGACCGCATCGACGAGACGGTCGAGGCCGAGCTCGTCGACGTCGACCAGCCCGTCGGCCCCGCGCAGCCCAACGGCGAGCCGTCGGCCGTGCAGCCGTCGGCACACGAGCCGGTCGACGCCGACATCGTCGAGTACCCCGCCACCATGGCCGAGCTCGTCGACGAGGTCGCGACGGTCGTGCCCGGGGCGACCGCCAAGACGCGCAAGGCGGCCGAGGACCGGCTCCGCGACCTGTGGACGCACGCCCGCGATCAGAAGTGGGTCAACACCCCCGCGAGCGACGACGACGCACGGCCGATCGGGAACGTGATCCTCGCCCGTCAGGAGTGGCTCAAGACCGCGCCCGCGGGCTCGACCGGCCCCGCGGACTTCCCCGGACAGCAGACGCTCGACCAGGTCGATCAGCCCAAGACCAACAGCCGCGCCCGTCGCACCACCGCGGCGAACGGCGCCACCCGATGACGATCGCGCCCGAGGCCATGACCTCGGACGACCTACGCGCGATCCTCGACGTCGCCGTCGAGGACATGTGGGTTCGCGCCGACCTCATGCACGAGCGCGGTTGGCAACCCGAACTCGGCATCTCGGCGTTGGGCGGGTGCGAGCGCGAGGCCGCGTACATCATCGCCGGCACGCCCCCGAGCGACGCCCCGCCCCCGACCAGGGCCGCGATTCTCGGCACGTGGCTGCACGAGAAGATCCTCCCTCTCCTGGCCGACTCGCTCGGCGGGTGCGAGGTCGAGGGCACGCTCTTCGTTGACGGCCTCAAGGGGCACAGCGACCTGTATGTGACGCTCCGGCGCCCGGACGGGACCGGCATCGTGGTCGACCTCAAGACGTGCACCGAGAGCGCGATCAGCAAGGCTCGCCGGCTCGGCCCGAAGCGTAACCACAACTGGCAGGTGCACGGCTACGGCAAGGGTCGGCGCGATGCCGGGCAGCGCGTCGATTGGGTCGCGCTCCTCTACATCGACCGCGCCCGCGGCGAGCACTACGTGTGGATCAGCCCGTACGACGAGGCCGAGGCCGACGCCGCGATGCGCTGGCTGTTCGACGTGCGCGCCGTGGCCAAGCGGAACCCCGACCTCGCGCCCCGCGGTTGCCGCGGCCCGGGCCTCGACTGGAAGGCCGACGCTTGCAAGTGGGTCACGCGGTGCTGGCCCGACCGTCAGAAGACGATCCGGACCGAGCTCGATGACCAGGGCCCGGCGATCGAGGCCGCGCTCAAGATGCGGCTCGAGGGCAGCGAGCGCGAGGCCGACGGCAAGAGCGACAAGTCGTTCGCCGAGGCCATCCTCGACGGGCTGCCCGAGGGCGAGTACGGCCCGTACCGGCTCGGCTGGCGGTCGAACGGCGAGCGGATGAATCAGAAGGTCGCGGCGGAGAGGCTCAAGCGGCACGGCCTTGAGGTGCCGCGCAACGCCGCGACCTACTCGGCCCGCGTGACCTACATCGGCGACCAGCCACCCGAGGAGACGACCTCATGAGCGACGTACAGGCCGGCGATCGCGTCATCGTCACCGACCGCGGCACAGACCTCGGCCGCTGGGCAGGCTGCCCCGCGACCGTCGTCGAGGTCCTCGACGACGGTTGGCTCGTGGTCCCCGACCGAGGGACGCCCGGGCGCCGCGAGATCCTCGTCGATGGCCGTTGGCGCCCTCAAGCTCACTGGGTGAGCGATGTCATCGCCGACCCGGCAGCAGCGCACACGACGGTACCCCGGGAGTGGCGGGCCCGGGCCGAGTGGCTCTAAGAGGTATCACCCGTAAGTCACCTGCACGGGAGCGTTGGTCAAGGCATGATAAAAGCCTATGGTCACGTTGGCGACGTACCGTCGAGGGCGCGAGGTCATCGGCCGGTGCGATGCGAGCTGCTACGACGGCAGCGACGAGCGGTGTGTCTGCCTGATCTGCCGAGGTCAGAACCACGGCGTAGGGCTCGACGCGGCGATCGCGCAGACCAAGGCGATCATCGCCGAATGGTACGTGGCCCGAGCCGCGGACGGCGGGCCGCAGCGCGATCGCATCGTGCTCGGCCTGCCTGTTGTGCAGCTCGTGTTGTTCTAACGCGCGCCGAGCTCGGCCGAGTCGCTCACCTATGTACATTGCCCGTAGTACGGTGCCCCCATCGGTCGCCGGTCTATGGCCCCTTGGAACCACTTCTCGCGCCAGAAGGGGACTCCCGGGCCTGGGCCGGTGATCGACCCCTAGAAATGCGAAAGCCCCGCCTGATGGGACGCCAATCCCGGCGGGGCCACGACCTGTGTGGAGGTCGCGCGCTATGCGCAGCACTTTACCGTCATGGGCCCCTGTCAGGCGGGGGAACGGGATGACCGTAGCGGGACATGGGGAGCTGGTAGCCCAGCTCTATCGCGAGCGGTACGGCTCCCTCGAGACGCTCGAGCTCGAGCGGTACAAGCGGCTGCCGAGGCTCTCGGATCCGATCACGCCTGAGCAGGCATGGCGCAACCTCAAGCGGCTCCACGCCATTGCGCGCACGCTGCCGCCGTGCGCGGCGTGCTGGCCAAGACGACACTTCGTCGGCCCCTCTGCGGGCCGTCTCACATATCCCCCGGGGGCAAGCATGACCACAACAGCAAGGACGGACGAGTGACGCGCGGATCGACCCGGCATGCGGTCGGTCGCGGGGGCGACGTCGATTGGTTCGGGCAGGTCTATCACGAGGTGATCGCCGACGAGCGGCTCGACAAGAACGGCAAGGCTGCGTACGTCTGCCTCGCGCTGTGCGTCGACATCTACTCGAGGCGTGCCGAGGAACTCACCCGAGCCGAGATCGCGGCCGTGATGGGCCTGTCGGTCGACTCGTTCGACCGCGGGCTCAAGCAGCTCATCGCATGCGGGTACGTCGAGGTGATCCCGATGTTCAAGGCCGGCACCCGCTCGAGGGCCGCGAGCCGGTACGTGCTGTACGACACGAAGCTCTCGCGGATTCAGCGCGAACAGCGCATTCCGGACGCGGCTACGGAGCGCGAGCCTGTGGATAACTTTCCTCAAGTGGGTCGCCCCGAACCGTCTTCGGGCGGTAAAACGCCTGGTCAGGGTGGCCGCACACAGCGGCCACCTATTAACGGACAAAGTGGGGCCGTGGCCGCTGACAGCGGCAACCCTTACCGCACACAGCGGCCACCCTTGCCGCAGGGTGCGGCAGCTATTCCTTATAGAGAAGTTAGAGAAGAGAGAGAAACCCCCTCCCCCTCCCTCCCCGAGATATCCACAGGCGCCGCAGTGGCCGGCGTCTCGGGGGAGGGGGAGGATTCCGAGATCATTCGAGCCGTGGCCGAGGTCCTCGTGATTCGGCGCGACTGGAAAGCCTCAGAGGTGCGGGCCGCGCTGCTCGAGTGCAGTGACCGGCCGTGGCCTATCGTCCGGCGCGCGATGCTCGAGTGTGCGGCCGACGGCGCCACGATCGGCCCGGGCCGCCTCAAGACCCCGGGCCCGTGGTGGCCGCGAGCCCGGGCCGCTGTCGAGCAGGCCAACGCACCCGCCCCGCTCACCTGGTGCGGGCAGTGCAACCCGACCACCAGGCGCCGCGAGCACCCCGAGACTCGCGACGACCTCGGACGCTGCCCGGACTGTCACCCGTCAAGGAGGATTCCCGCATGAACGCGCGAACTGTGGTGCTCGTTGTCGGCGAGGTCGTGGCGGTGTTCCGCGACTGGCCTGGCCGGTGCGTAGTGCACAAGCCGCGGCGCCGACACGGCGCCGTCGACGATCGGTGCCGGCAGCGCATCTCGGCCGGCCTACCAGGGGCGCCTGAGCTCGTCGACGTCGACGGTGGCCGGATCCTCGCGATCCGCCTCGAGGGCGAGATCGGCGAGCGGCTGCTCGCGCAACGCTGCTTCCGGCATCCGGAGACCTGGCACCCGAGCGCGGCCGTGGTCGACTGGACCCCGTTCGACCCCGAGCGCGACGTCGACCTCGTGGAGGGGCCGTGAAGCCGAACGCCCGCGAGGTGACGCGCTGCGAGGACTGCAAGGCGCTGGTGTTCTTCGCCGTGACGAAGGGCGGCGAGCGGCAGTGCCTCGACGTCGAGCCGGATCCGCTCGGCACAGTGGCGGCGTACCGCGTGGACGTCCGCGTGTGGTGGTGCCGGACCATCACGGCCGCGGCCGAGGCCGACCAGGTCGCGCACCCGCTCGAAACGCGCTTTCGCGTGCATGCTGCGACGTGTCGGCGCCGGCCGCGGGCGAAGCAAGGCGAGATTCCGTTCGACGCCGCGGCGGCGAGCTTGACCGGGGCTGGGGGCGTCGTCGTGCCGTTCCGACGGCGTCGATAAAATGTTCGATGTCGAGGCTCGCCCGTGGGGAAGCGGTGCGGGCCTCGACGCATGTACTGCTGTACCTTGCCGGTGATTCTCGCGGGATCAGGCGGAATCGGGTTGCTGGGTGAAGTCCGATAGCGAGCCCTTGCGCACTCTGCGTAAGGGCTCGCTACGTTTCGCACATGCGACCTGACGACATCCCGACCGAGGTCATCCCCCGTATTCGAGTCCCCTGGACCGACGACCGGCCGACCGCTGTCCTACCGACGTTCGCAAGCGGGCTCACGCCGCCGGCGGGATTCTCTACCGACGAGCTCGCGGCCGGCCGACTCTGGTCGCCGCCGCGGCGTTGGTGGCGCCGGCCGATGTGCTGGGCTGTGCTTGGCCATCTCTGGTTCCCGGGCTCCGACGGGTGCCTTGAGTGCGGCAAGGTGGGTCGACCTAGATCGAGCCACTGAAGGTGTCGCACTGCTCCGGATCGCCGCTCTTGTAGCCGGTGCTGAACCACTTCACGCGCTGGGCCGAGGTGCCGTGCGTGAACGAATCGGGATCAATGCGCCCTTGGGTGTGCTTCTGGATGTTGTCGTCGCCGACGATCGCGGCGGCGTCGAGGGCCGCGGCGATGTCCTTGTTGGTGAACTGCTGCTCAAAGAAGCCGGTCTTGTAGGCGTTATGCGTCCATACCCCCGCATAGCAGTCAGCCTGCAACTCCAGACGGACGGATCCGCTCTCGGCGCCGGCGCCCTGGCCGACCTTGGCCATAGTCCCTAGCTCGTCTTGTACGTGATGTCCGTACTCGTGTGCGATCACGTACGCCTGCGCGAGGGGACTAGTCACTGACGGTGAGCTATGTACATCCGTGCCAGAGGGGCCGCCTTTGGCGCCGAACTGGCTCTGCAACTGGTTGAAGAAGCTCAGATCGAGGTAGACGCGCTGGTCACCGGGGCAATAGAAGGGGCCGACCGCTGAGCTGGCCGCGCCGCAGGGGGTACGCAGGCTGCCGGAGTACAGGACCGTCTTCGCCGGGCGATAGTCGGAAATCTGCGTCTTCCAGTAGTCCTGGATGCTGTTGACCACACCTACGACCCGGCACTTCTCCGACTGGTCGGCGTCCTTGCCGGTCCGGCACTGCTGCGACAGATTCGAGGACGGCTGCTGCTGAGCGGGCTGGCTGTCGCCGCCGCTCAGGTTGTTCAGGACGAAGACCACGACGAGCACGATCAGGCTGACGATCCCGCCACCGCCGATGACCACGCCGCCCGGGAACCCGCCCCCGCCACCGCCACCGCCGCCACTGCCGCCAACGTCCTCCACCTGTGAGGCGTCGAGGTTGGCGTCGTCCCTGAAGTCCATCGCTGAGGTCCCTTCTCGGGTGCTGCTCGGATGACAGCTTCCCGAAAGGGGCCCTTAGATGCCACCGGTGAACCTGCCGCGTCGCCTGTTGCACGAAGAGTAATCATGTATGTACGGAGAGAATGTCCGCTAATGTGCCCATATGACGGGTGGAATGCTGGGAATCGCACTGGTGTCACTGGGGATGGTCCTCACCCCTGGGCCGAACATGATCTATCTGGTGTCACGCTCCATCACCCAGGGCCGCCGGGCCGGCCTGATCTCCCTCATCGGGGTGGCGCTCGGCTTCACCGTCTATCTGACGGCCACCTGCCTGGGCCTGACGGCGATCTTCGCATACGTGCCGGCCGCCTACACCGTGCTCAAGCTCGCCGGCGCCGCCTACCTGCTCTGGCTGGCCTGGAACGCCGTCAGGCCCGGCGGCACCTCCGCCTTCGAGCCGCGCGAGCTGGAGATCGAGCCGCCGCGCAAACTCTTCGCCATGGGCCTGTTCACCTGCCTGCTGAACCCGAAGATCGCGATCCTGTACCTCTCGCTGCTGCCGCAGTTCATCGACCCCGCCATGGGGCACGTGCTGCTGCAGAGCCTCGCGCTCGGCTCGGTCCAGATCTTCATCGGAACCCTGGTCAACGCCCTGATCGCCGTGTCGGCGGGCGCTCTGGCGGCCTTCCTGGCCCAACGCCCGCTCTGGCTGCGGATCCAGCGCTACTTCATGGGCACCGTGCTCGCCGGCATCGCCGTCCACCTGGTCGCCGATCGCTCCAAGGCCCTCGTACCGGCTTGAGCGCGGCGTCGCCCAAGGCGCGCTCGATCGGCTCGGTCCGGCCAGGCGCTCTGATCAGGTGAGTGCGACGCGGACGGCCGAGGGGTCGACTCCGGACAGGGGGATGGCGAAGACGGCCGTCCGCTCGCGCGCCCCGTACACCACGAACCGGAGGTCGTCCTCGTCCCACACGTCCTGGACGTCCGAGGTGAGCTGCGCGGACGCCGAGCAGTAGGCGGGGCTGCGGTAGAGCAGGTGCAGCGAGACCTCCAGCGGGATCTCCTCCGGCGAGCGTACGGCGAGCGGCCGGCGGATCCGGACGAGCAGTTGGCGCAGCGGGCGCAGCCAGTAGCGGTCCAGCTCCGCCGACAGGCCGAGCAGGGCGACGACCTCCACCAGACCCAGCGCCACGAGCGGGGGATCCAGCGGGTACGGCCGGGCCCAGATCGCCGCGATACCCGCGACGCACAGCAGCCCCGCGCGGGCGAAGGCGCGCCAGTTCACGGGATGGGAGTGCGCGCCCAGGCAGCCGCATGACGAGGTGGGCGCGGTCGCGTACGAATAGGTGAGATAGGCGAGGAAGCCCGTGCAGAGCACGGCGGCGGCCGCGCCCTCCTCAGGGGAGACCGGAGGCAGCAGCAGTGCGGCCGCCACCGCGAGCTCCACCACCCCGACGAGCCGGAGCGTGGGGATCGCGCGCGCCGAGCCGACCAGCCGGGCCAGTGCGGTCCGTCCGGCTTCCGCCCGCATTCGACGACTGAACAGTTTCATCAGGGCCGCCCAGACGAGGAAGAGGGCGATCACGTACGGCTGAAGCGCGGCGATCCCTTGCATCTGTCGCTCCTAGTGGGGGGAGAAGACGGTGGCGATGTCGACCTCGTTCGTGTCCGGCCGCCACGCGCCCAGGATCTGCACGTGCTGGCTCACCCGCAGCATCGAGAGGTCCGAGGACGGCGGTGACTCGGAATGGATGGCGACCGACTTGCCGGGCACGACGTGGCAGAGGACCTCTTGACCGTTGTGGTCGAGGTGGAGCTTGTCGCTGGTGATGTTCTTGATGTGGCCTTTGATGTTGACGATGTTGAGCCATACCGCCTCGGCGGCGAGCACTCCGTCGGGCATCCGCACGCCTCGGGCGTACAGGCCGTCACCTGGCTTGGCCTGGTCGAAGGGGATCGGTCCGAGCTTCCAGAGGCTCGTGCCGTCCACGACCCTGATGTTGTGGAAGACCATGTTCGAGCCCAGGACGAGGAGCGTGTTGTCCTTGATCGAGCGGATCCGGCCCTCGGCGAAGTTGGGGTCGGGAGCGCCGGGCTCGACCTCCTGCGCCTTGGCCGAGGCGAACGCCGCCTCGGGGCCGAGCGAACCCAGCGCGGTCGCGGCGACCACGCCGGCGCCACCGCCGAGCAGGGCGGACTTGAGCATTTGCCGTCTGCTGGTCATCGTCAGCTCCCTAGGGCGTCGAGATCTCGCACGGTCGCAGGCCGGTGGAGAGGCTGGCGATCTTGCTGTAGGCGGCCGGGGTGAGGTCGATGATGCGGTCGCCGGCGCAGGTCGCGCCGCAACAGCTCTTCTCACCGCAGAACAGGTCCGTCTGCGGACCGCAGTCGGCGATGGCGGTGACGACGCTGGAACCGCTGCACAGTCCCGTGATCTTGTGCTGGAACCCGCAGGTCCGCCGGGAGAGGTTGAAGCCGCAGGTGTCGGGGTGGGTGATCGCCCAACAGGCGTCGGAGGTGTTGGGCCAGGCGTGCTGGAGGCTTCCCGAGTTGCAGGTGCCACAGGCTCCCTTGCCGGTGGTGCTGCAGGGTCCCCAGGCTGTGCCGCAGCAGAACCAGGAGACCTCTCCTTGGACGGCGGCGAGTAAGTCGATGGGTGGGTCAGTGGGCTGGCTGCGCGCCATGCGCGTCCTCCTTGGGGTTGGCTCTGGACGTCCCCCGATGAGGTGGTGAAACTTTCCAACTTGATCCATCAAAACATGTAAGAAATTTTCGTCAATGCCCAAATGTGTCGGGTATCGAAGGAAGGGCCATGAGACGGGGCTGCGCGTGGACGCGGCGCTCGGCGGGAAAGAGCTGGTAGATCGCCTCACGGACGACTTCCTGGCGAACGCGGGTGATGAAGTCTTCGGGGTTGGTCCCGCACAGGCGACGGAGCTCTTCCGATTCGTCGAGCAGGCTCTGGATGAGCATCGTCTGGTCGGTCAGGCCGCGGGCCCGGCCGGTGGCGTCCACCAGGCAGCCGTGCCGGCCGACGTAGACGAAGCACGACGGCAGCCGTACGCCGGATTCCAGGGTCACCGGGTGGCGCTCGGTCGGCAGGACGCGACGCCAGTAGTTGGGCTCGGTGCGGTCCAGCGTCGCCAGCTGCTGGTCGTCGAGCCAGAGGACGAACAGCCGCGAGGTCTCGCCGGGGGCCTCCACCGGTACGGCGGGCATGTAGCCCCGCTTGTTCACGTGCGCGGAGACGCCGGCGATGATGCCGTCCACGTCGGCGAGCGTCATCGGGACGATCGGCCGGGTCGAGTGGCCGAGGAACTTGCGGCGTAGCTGGCTGGGGGCGGCGTTGGATCCCACGGCCACGATGGGACGGCGGGCCGGCATCGGCGAGCAGCCGAGGCGGGCCAGGAGCTGGTCCAGCGTCTCGTCGCCCACCTGCCACTCATCCGCCGGCCTTCCCGCGACGGGGTGTAAGGGCAGGTAGGCGTTGTCGACCACCACCCCGGAGGTACGGGGCAGGCGGCCCGGATAGGTGAGCGGCCGGGCCATCGGATCGTCGTGGAAGAGGTCGGGGGTCTCCGCGCCGGTCATGGCGGTCCTGGTCGTTGGGGGTGACTAAGAAACGCTACCCCTGGTCACCGCCTCAGCGTGACGACCTCAGTCGCTCCAGGGCGAACGAGCGGATCTCCTCGGTCTCCGTGTCGGCGGCGCGCTCCAGGAGCGCCGGGTCCTTTCCGGAGAGACGAGCCGCCGCCGCGGCGGCGAACAGGCGCGTGGTCAGGTCGTCGGCGTCGAGCCGCTCGATGATTTCGCGGGGGTTCGCCTGCTCGGTTTCCTGGTGGATCAGCCACTCCGTCAGAGTTCTGATGTGGCCGGCCGGAAGGTGTGGCACTCCTGCCGCCAATTGATCGGTCGTGGCGGCGGCCAGGAAGCGGAGCACTTTCCAGCGCACGGCGGGTTCAGGGTCCTGGCTCAAGTTCAGGGTTCGCGCGATCACCGGTCCGTCGGCGGCGTTCGTCAGCACGACTTCGACGGCGAAGAATCTCACGTACAGCAGTGGGTGGCCGAGGAGCGCCGGGATTTCCGTCATCAGGGGAGCGGCGCGCTCTCCCAGCTCCGAGAGCAGCCAGGCTCCCGTCTTCACGGACGCGGCGTCGTTGCTGTGAATGAGCCTGCCGAGATTCTCGACGGGATAGCCCGCGTACAGCTCGTCCAGCAGGTCATTGGCCGCGGGGCCGACGACGGCGTCGTCGCCGGGGTGCGTACGAATGCGGTCGATCAGGTCGTCCCCTGGCCGCGTATCCATGGATCCCTTACCAATCATTCAGATCGTTTTTGAGCTTTTCCAGGGCTTCGCGTTCTCGGCGCATTCTTTCCTGGTGGCCGGCGTCAGAGAATCCGAGCCATGCTTCTTCTTCCTCTCTTGCCTTGACGCTGTCCTCCAGGTCTTTTTTTACCCTCCGCTTCTCTTTTTCCGTCATCCCGGCTGTGTCGTCGGGCACGTTGCCATGAAATTTTCCGGTGTTGTCCTTCTTGCCCCAATTTATGTTCGTGCGCAGGCCGCGATCCCCGTGCAAGGCGGTCCCGCCCTCGTACGGGCTCAACCGGCCGCCCGGCCCGGCCAGCGCGGGATTGCCGAGGCCGCCTCGCGGGCCGGCCACCTTTTCGCCGAGTTCCTCGAATCGCCGGGTGATGCGTTCGACCGCGGGGGTGAGACGGGTGGCGACGCCTCGCTCGAAGGTGTGCTTGATCCGCTGGATCGCCGCGCGGGAGAAGGCCATCCTGCTCGCCGCCAGGCCCGCTCCCGCCGCGCCCGCTCCCAGGGTCAGTTTCAGGACGCTCGCGAGATCCACGAGCTGCGTGATCTCCGCGAGCCGGGCGGCCGAGGCCACCGAGGCGAACCCGTTCGCCACCGGTGGCAGGACGTTCATCGCGGCGGCGGTCTGGTGCAGGCCGCCGCCGTTGCGCTGCCAGTTCTCCGCCAGCGCCGTCGCCGATTGTCCTTGGTAGCCGTCGGTCGCCCGCTCCAGGGTGGAGTCGGCGCTCTCGGCCAGTGTGGTCAGGTTCGGGACGGTGTCGCGCACGACTCTCGCGTCCGTCACCACCTTGTCGGGATCGACGTCGAGGACGTTGACGCCGATCATCTGGGCCAGTTCGTCGATGAGGGGCGGCGTGTCCATACCTATGCCGTGGTCCCTGGCGTCGGGATGACGCTCGCGGCGTCGGCGTTCCTTATTGTGGCGGCCGTGTCCCCCAAGCCGGTCCCCGTGGTGTCGAGCACGGCGCCATGGACGGACAGCGTGCGTACCCCGGTCTGGACGCATTCCGCGAACGCCATGACGAACGGCGCGATCAGCCCGTCGCTGCCCCACGAGCCGCCGAGCCCCAGCTGTTCCAGATGCCGGGGCACCGACTGGTACTCCTCGGCATGCCGCCCCATCTGCCCGGATCCGGCTTCCAGCGAGTCAGGATCTGCCTCGAATCTCCCGTACATTCCCGGCACGCTAGGCAGTGACCGACAGCTTGGCGGACATTTCGAGGAACTTGTAAATGCTCGCTCTCGCCGAGCCACGGCTGGAAGGCTTCCCGCACCAGACGTGATTGTGGGGGCCGCGTGCGACCGTCGTCCATGCAGGAAGACCGTGAATACCTGGACCACCTGCTGCCGCGGGCGGAGGACGCGATCCGTGGCCTGCGTGACGCCCATGCCCGGCTCGGGCGGATCACCGGTGCGGGCGAGGGGGCCGAAGGGCTGGTCCGTGCGGTGGCCGATGGGCGAGGGAGAGTACGGGAACTCGTTCTCGCGCCGCGTAGCAAGCGACTGGACGCCGAGGCTCTCGCCCGGGAAGTCGGCGAGGCGATCCTGACCGCTCAGCAAGATGCCGAACGCCAGGCCCGGGCGATCATGGACGAGGTCGACGCGAAGCTCGCGGCGCTGCCCAAGGCGCTCGACGCGGAGTTCGTGCAGGAACGGATCGAGCAGGTGTCCCGCGAGATCGACGTCGCGATGTCAGGTGAGCTCGGGTGAGCGGATGACGTTCGCATACCAGCGGGTGGCCGTCTCTGGCGTCTGTGGTGTGGCGGGGCGGGACCCGCGATCCGGCGGGGGGCGCCGGTGCGCCACCCCGCCGGATGCCTTCGCTCAGCCGCAGGAGCTCGTGGACCAGTTGCTGTAGCCGGTGGTGATGCCCCAGGTCGAGACCTCACCGCTGCAGAATTCTGTCTTGGCGCCGACCAAGTTGGTGCGCGCGGAATCGGAGTAGTACGTGGTGTTGCACATGTAGCCGGCCTGGCAGCGGAAACCCTGTGTGCCGGCCTGCGCGGTGGCCGGTACGACGGCGAGCGCGACGGCGGCCAGGGCCGCGACGCTCAGTGCGCGACGGATCATGAACGGTCCTTCCTAAGCACGAAGACGGCGTGGAGCTTCAGCAGATCGATCGGAATGAACTGCCCGGCGTCCGGCTCAGCAGGGGCTTCGGTAGATGTCCACATAGGAGCTGCGCGTGCCCCAGACGTACACCAAGCCGCCGCAGTCCTCCTCTCTCGACCCGACCACGGTGGTGTGGGCGGCGTCGGAGAAGTACGTGGTGACGCAGAAGTAGTCGATCGAGCAGGCTTTGGCCTGCGCTGGGGCGGTGGGGAGGGCGACGAGGGCAACGGCGGCCACGGCTGCGGCGACCAGTGCGCGACGGATCATTAATCGTCCTTCCTGAGCACGAACGGCGTGGGATTCACCCTCCTGGCAGGCGGCGACCCAGCCCATGATCGAAATGATCTGTCCCGTTCGAAGGAAACGCAATACTTACTAACATGTATGACGATCTGTAGAACGACTGGTGCATTCGCGTTCCGCGTTATGGCTTGTGGTTATTATCGGACCATTGGTGATGCGTATCGATGTGATCGCCTGGCGTTATGTCCGCTGTTCGTGGCAGCCGTACCTGCGCTGTCCCGATAATTCGGACGCACCTCAAGCCGGGTTTTGATCTACGGATTTGGTAAGGTCGCTGGCCGATCGTCGCGCTCGGAAACACTTTCCGGAGATATGCGGCAGTGATACAGGGGTTGCATAGGTCTTCATGCCGAAATTCACGACGCTATGCGTGTCGGAAATCTCGCTCGTGGAGCTGTTCGTGGCCGGCCGGACGCTCGGTAGCTGCGTCATGCTCTGGCTCCCTGCCGGGATCGCGCAGATCAAGCGGGGGTCTGGCGTCGGCTGAGACCCGAACGCCAGAAGGGGTGTGCCGTGATCACGGCACACCCCTTCTGGACTGGCGGAGGATAGGAGATTTGAACTCCTGAAGGGTTGCCCCTTACACGCTTTCCAAGCGTGCGCCCTCGGCCACTAGGCGAATCCTCCGCCGGTTAGCTTACCGGACTCCGGCGCGTGCCGAGACCACGATTTACGTGTGGCGAGGCCTCGGTTTAGCTGCAGCGAGCACTGCCGGATGTGGCTAGACTGTCCAAGGACCCCTCGCGCGGCGTCATCCTGTGAACCTCCCCAGGGCCGGAAGGCAGCAAGGATAAGCGGGCTCTGGCGGGTGTGCGGGGGGTCTCTTCGTTGAGAACCCCCTCGCAGGCGGGATGGTCGCATGAGCCTTGCGCTTTATCGCAGGTACCGACCTGGGACCTTCGCTGAGGTCAAGGGTCAGGAGCACGTCACAGATCCGCTCCGACAGGCACTGCGTACGGGCCGTATCAACCACGCCTACCTCTTCAGCGGACCGCGCGGCTGCGGAAAGACATCCAGCGCCCGCATCCTGGCGCGTTCGCTCAACTGCGAGAAGGGGCCGACCCCGGATCCGTGCGGCGTCTGCGAGTCGTGTGTCGCGCTCGCCCCCACTGGCCCGGGCCACCTCGACGTCATCGAGATCGACGCCGCCTCCCACGGTGGTGTGGACGACGCGCGTGACCTGCGCGAACGAGCCTTCTTCGCGCCCGTCTCCGCGCGCTACAAGATCTACATCATCGACGAGGCGCACATGGTGACCCGAGAGGGTTTCAACGCGCTGCTCAAGCTCGTCGAGGAGCCTCCGCCGCACCTGAAGTTCATTTTCGCGACTACCGAGCCGGAAAAGGTCATCGGCACCATCAAGTCGCGTACCCACCACTATCCGTTCCGGCTGATGCCGCCCGCGACGCTGCGTGCGCTGCTCGAAGAGATTCTCCTCGCGGAGAACGTGCCGTTCGAGCCGACCGCTCTTCCACTCGTCGTACGCGCCGGCGCCGGATCCGCGCGTGACTCGCTGTCCATCCTGGATCAGTTGCTCGCGGGGGCGGAGGAAGACGGCATCACCTACGCCAAGGCCGTCTCGCTGCTCGGCTACACCGATGGCGACCTGCTCGACGAGGTCGTCCACGCGTTCGCCACCCGTGACGGGGCACAGGTCTTCCACACCGTCAACCGGGTGATCGAGGGTGGCCACGATCCCCGGCGGTTCGCCGCCGACCTGCTCGAACGCTTCCGCGACCTGGTGATCCTGGCGAACGTCCCCGAGGCGGCCACCAGCGGTCTGCTCGACCGCCCGGCCGACGAGCTGGATCGCCTTGTCCAGCAGGCAGGCTCGATGGGGCCGGCCGAGCTCACGCGGGCCGCCGAGATCTTCAACACCGGCCTCACCGAGATGCGCGGCGCGACCTCGCCGCGGCTCCTGCTCGAGTTGATGTGCGCCCGCGTCCTGCTGCCCGGCGCCTCGCAGGGTGAGGACGCCCTGCTCGCCCGCCTCGAACGTCTTGAACGCGGCGGTGCTGTCGCACAGATGGCCGCCCGAGCCGTGGGTACGGCCCGTGACTCCGGTCCGCCGGTGGCGCCCATGCCGCAACCGGGGGCAGCGTCCGCGCAGGGTGGTGCTTCTCACGTGGCCGGGGGGTCCTACGCGGCTGGCGCTGCGCAGGCTGGTGGTGCTGGGCATTCCGGTAGTGCCGGGTACGCGAGTGGCGGACCGCAGGCGGGGAGTGCTGCGTACGCCGGTGGTGCTGCGACTCCCGGAAGTGCTGCGCATGCCGGTGGCCCGCAGGTCGGGGCGGGCGTGCACGCCGACGGTTCGGCGGCGGATGGTTCGGCCGATGGTGCTTCCACGAGTGCGGGTTCCCAGGCGGGCGGTGCCGACGACTGGCCGGAGCCGGCACGTCCCGGTCGGCCAGCGCAGTCAGCCGCCGGGTCTCAGGGCGCGGCGTCGCATGGAGTCGAGTCCCAGGCGCTGTCGTCGCATGCCGCATCGTCGCAGGGACAGTCCTCTCAGGGGCAGTCGTCCCCAGGCCAGTCGTCCCACGGTCAGGGGTCCCACGGTCAGGGGTCCTATGGGCAGGGGGCCCAGGCTCAAGGCTCGTCGGCTCAAGCGGGTGCGGCTCATGGTGGCGGTGGGGTCGCAGCGGGTGGTGCTGGGGCGGTTCAGCAGCAGTGGCCCGCTGTGCTGGCCGCGCTCAAGCAGCGCAGCATTGTCGTCTGGGCCAACGTGAGCACCAACGCCCAGGTGGTCGGCATCGAGGGCAATCTGGTCACGCTCGGCTTCGGCCAGGTCGGCGCGATGAAGAACTTCACCGGTGGCGGCAAGGACGCCGTGGTGGCCAGTGCGCTGGGCGACGTGTTCGGCGGCACCTGGCGGGTCGAGGCGGTCGTGGGCGGTTCCCCGGTCCCTCAGGGCTCCGGCGGCCCGCGGCCGGGCTCTCACCCGGGTCCTCAGCCGGGCTCTCACTCGGGTCCTCAGTCCGGTCCTCAGCCGGGCTCTCACTCGGGTCCTCAGTCCGGTCCCCAGCCAGGGTCTCACTCGGGTCCTCAGCCGGGCTCGCACGCAGGCCAGCAGGATCCGTCGAGTGCTTCCCGGTACAACCAGGCAGGCTCCGGCGCGGCCCCGCAGAGCACCGCCCAGGGCGGGCAGCCCTCGTCGGGGCACGGCCGTACTCGTTCGCATGGCTCGTCGGACGACGATTCCGGCTCCCAGGAGGCTAGCCAACCCCCCGGACCTGCCGACCACGCGGCCCAGGGCGGTGGCCGGCCGACGACGGACGAGTCCTGGCCGGACGCCCCTGACGACCCGAGCCCCGGCTCACCGCCCACCCCGGACCCCACTCAATCGACTTCCGGTGTCCGGCCCCAGGGGCGTCCCGGCTCGGGCGCGCCCGGAGGAACCCCTCCGGCTGGGGGTGCCGGGTCAGGTCTGGCCGCCGCGAGGTCGGCCGCGAAGGCAGCCGCCCAAGCGGGTCCCAGAGCCCCCGCGCCCCGTCAGGGAGGCTCCACCGCCTGGCCGGACGCGGTCCCGGAACGTCGGAAGGGCCCGGAGGCCGACGAGGTCGACCCGCTGAACGACGCCGACGCGGACGTAAACGAACTGTCCGGCATGGCACTCCTCCAGAGCCAGCTCGGCGCCCAGGTGATCGGCGAAATCGACCACAACTGACCACACCGACCACACCGGGTAGGCCGCACCGATTCAGGGGGTGCCTACCGCGTCGGGTCGTGCGAAGAGCTGGCGGGCGAGTGTCTTCCCGCGCTGGGCAGTGCGAGGAGCGGAGGGCGGGAGTGTCCCTGCGCCAGGCCGTGCGGGAGCGTCACCGTACTTGGGCGGGTGAGGAGCCGACGGAGGTGTGTCTCCCGTGCTTGAGCGTGTGGAGAGGTGTTGGGGGAGTCGGCTGGAGGGTGTCAGGCGCGGAGGCGGGCGCGGGCGGCGGCGGCGCGGTGGTCGGTGGCGGGGAGGGTGGTGGCGAGGCGCTGGAGGACCTCGAGGTCTTCTCGGCCCCCGGACGTCTGCGCGTACGCCCACAGATCGTCGGGTGAGCCGCGCAGCAGGAGGCACGTGCGTACCTGGACCTCAAGTTCGTCCCGTTCGCGGCGGATTTCGGGGGATTCCGAGCGGGGGAGCAGGGGGCCTGTGTAGGCGCGTGCCAGTGACGCGGGGTCCGAGCTTGCCAGGAGGTGTCGGAGTTCCAGGAAGTCGGCCTCGATGGGGGCGGTCAGACGGTACGGGCGGGCGCCGATCGTGTTGCCGAGTTCGGCGCGGAGGCGGTGGATCTCGACCCGGATCGTCCCGGGATTGCCGTCGTCGCCGTACAGGTGGAAAGAGAGTTGTTCGGCGGTGAGGCCGCTGGGGTGGAGTGCCAGGAGGGCGAGGATCTCCGTGTGCCGGAGGGAGAGGGGCAGGTGGCGCTCGCCCACCAGGGCCGTCGGCGATCCGGAGCCGAGGAAGCCGTGGAGGCGGAGGCGGGCGGGAGCGGATGGCGGGGGTGCGGCGCGCAGGAGGTAGCCGTCGGAGAAGGGTTCTAGGAGGACGAATCGGCCGTCGCGGAGGATCATGCGCTCGCCGGGGGCGGGCAGCGGGACCCGTTCGCCGAGCGTGCCCAGCGGGTCTCCGGAGATGACGCGGCCCGTCGGCGAGAGCAGGATGCCGGGGCGGCCGCCCAGCGCCTCGTAGCGGCGGCGCAGGCGCTCGTCGCGTTCGTGCATGCGCAGCGCGAGCTGGGTCTCGGCGAGCTTGGCGGTGGCGCAGACCAGCGCGACCGTGGCCGGATGGGGAGAGCGCGCCGTATCAGTGATGTCGACGCAGCCGAGCACCTGGTCGGTGTCGGGGTCGATGATCGGGGCGGCGCTGCGCGACTGGACGTGCAGCATGCGCATGAGCTGTTCTTCCGAGTAGACCCGCACCGGCGGGCGGGTCGCCGGTGCGGTGGTCATGCCGCCGTTGGTGTCGGCGAGGCCGGCCCGGTCGGGGACGCGTGTCGCGTCAGGGTTGCCGTCACGCCCCAGGACCCTGCCCTCGGCGTCCGTCACGACCACGACATGGGCGGATTCGTCGGCTATGTGGGCGAGTAAGGGGAGCAGCGGCTGCAACGGATGTGGCTCGGGTGCGTCGGGGCTGTCCGTGACGTCGCGGGGGAGGAGGGTGGTTTCCGGCTCGATCCCCGCGCCTGTGAACCCCCGCCTGGAGGCAGAGGGCAGTCCGCGTGCTTCCCCGGGCGCGGCCTCTCCCGTAACCGCCGCTTCGTGCACCCCGCAAGACCGGCGGGAGTACGCGTCTAGATGTGTGCAACGCATCGGACACCCCAAGTAGTCAATTACTTACGGTGAGCATCCGCTTCGCGGTTGTCGGGCGCAACCGGTTCGGTGGGATTGCAAAGGGGGATTGCAAAGGGTGATTGAATGAACGCAACGTGTGTGCAACGTTGTCGCGGCTAGCGTGCGGCAACGCGTCGGCGTGGTGCGGCCGCTCCGGCCGGCGTGTTGGCCGGGTCTCGGACACTGGAGGGGGGCCGGGATCCGGCCAAGGCGAAACACGGGCATCCCTCCAGTACATGACGAGGCCCAAACACCGTAGGCTCGTGGCAGTCAAGAACGCGGAGCCACGAGGAGCGCACGACGGTGAACCCAGGGGATGTCAACCTGCAGCAGCTGCTGGAGCAGGCACAGCTCATGCAGCAGCAGCTTGTGAGCGCCCAGCAGGAGCTCAACGACGCGCAGATCGAGGGCTCGGCCGGCGGCGGCATGGTCACGGCCGTTGTCAACGGCTCGGGAGAGCTGCTCGAACTGAAGATCGACCCAAGCGTGATCGACGCCGACGACCCGCAGGACACGGCCGACACGATCGCCGACCTGGTGATCGCCGCGGTACGCGACGCGGTGCGCGCGGCGGCCGACCTGCAGCAGGAGAAACTGGGCCCGCTGGCCCAGGGGCTCGGCGGCGGCGGTCTCGGACAGTTGCCAGGGTTCTAGGCCATGTACGAAGGGGTCGTCCAGAACCTGATCGATGAGCTCGGCATGCTGCCCGGCGTCGGTCCCAAGAGCGCGCAGCGGATCGCGTTCCACCTGCTGGCGGCCGACCCGGCCGATGTGAAGCGGCTGGCCCACGCGCTGCTTGAGGTCAAGGAGAAGGTCAGGTTCTGCCGGGTGTGCGGCAACGTGGCCGCCGAGGAGGAGTGCCGCATCTGCCGCGACCCGCGCCGGGACACTCATGTGATCTGCGTGGTCGAGGAGTCCAAGGACGTCGTCGCGATCGAGAAGACGCGCGAGTTCCGCGGGACCTATCACGTGCTCGGCGGCGCGATCAGCCCGATCGACGGCATCGGCCCCGACGATCTGCGCATCCGTGACCTCATGACGCGCCTGGCCGACGGCCGGGTCACGGAGCTCATCATCGCCACGGACCCCAATCTCGAAGGGGAGGCGACGGCTACCTACCTTGCCCGTCTGGTCAAGCCGATGGGTCTGAAAGTGACACGACTGGCCAGCGGTCTGCCTGTGGGCGGTGACCTCGAGTACGCCGACGAGGTGACCTTGGGCCGCGCATTCGAAGGACGGAGGCTGCTGGATGTCTGACCAGTGGAGCGCGCTGGCGGAGGAGATAGCCGGCCACGCGCAGAACTATTTGGACGGCCTGACCAGGGTCGCCAGCGGCGAGGGCGGTGACGCCATGTGGTCGCTGTTGCTGGTCGAGGTGGCGCAGGTGAGCCTCGCGGGCGCCAAGCTCGGCGCCAACGAGGATGTGATCCTCTCGGGCAACTACGAACCGCCGCTGAGCGCGGATCCCGACATCGACGGCGTGCGCACCGCGTTGTCGGAGTTGCTGGAGGCGGTCGACGACTATGCCGAGGTGTTCGACCCGTACAAGGACACGGGCGTCACGCCGTACCGGCTCTCCGACGACCTGACGGCGGTGGCGGCCGACCTCATCCACGGTCTGCGCCACTTCCAGGCGGGGCGGCCGCACGAGGCGTTGTGGTGGTGGCAATACTCCTACTTCAACACTTGGGGCAACCACGCGGGCGCGGCCATGCGCGCACTTCAGGCATTGGCGGCCCACTCGCGGCTCGACGTGGCGGAGGAAACCACGACGGTGTGATCGTCCACATAGTGGTATGAACCATTAGGCCCATGAGAGGCCCCCAGTAGACTGGCAGCTCACAGTCCGAACCGGGAGACTCTCGTGGCGCTCGTTGTGCAAAAGTACGGTGGTTCATCCGTCGCCGACGCGTCCTGCATCAAGCGGGTCGCGCAGCGGATCGTGGCGACGAAAAAAGCCGGCAACGACGTGGTCGTGATCGTCTCCGCGATGGGCGACACGACGGACGAGCTGCTCGATCTGGCGGAGCAGGTGTCGCCGCTGCCTCCGGGCCGCGAGCTCGACATGCTGCTGACCTCCGGCGAGCGCATCTCGATGGCCCTGCTGGCGATGGCGATCGCCAACCTGGGGCACGAGGCCCGCTCGTTCACCGGCTCGCAGGCGGGTGTGATCACCGACTCCACGCACGGCAAGGCGCGCATCATCGACGTGACGCCGAGCCGCATCCGTGAAGCGCTCGACCGGGGCCACATCGCGATCGTGGCCGGGTTCCAGGGCGTCTCGCAGGACACCAAGGACATCACCACGCTGGGCCGCGGCGGCTCCGACACGACCGCCGTGGCGCTGGCCGCCGCGCTGGACGCGGATGTCTGCGAGATCTACACCGACGTCGACGGCATCTTCACCGCCGACCCCCGCATCGTGCGCGCGGCACGGCAGATCCCCAAGATCTCCTATGACGAGATGATGGAGATGGCCGCCTGCGGTGCGAAGATCCTGCACCTGCGCTGCGTCGAGTACGCTCGGCGCTTCAATCTGCCGATCCACGTACGCAGTTCGTTCAGCACCAAAGAAGGCACGTGGGTCGTTTCCGATCCTTACACCGAAGGAACCGAGATGGAGCAGCCGATCATCTCCGGCGTCGCGCACGACCGGAGCGAGGCCAAGATCACCGTTGTCGGGGTGCCCGACAAGGTCGGCGAGGCTGCCGCGATCTTCAAAACTCTGGCGGACGCCGGGATCAACATTGACATGATCGTGCAGAACGTCTCGGCCGCGGCCACGGGCCGCACCGACATCTCCTTCACGCTGCCCACGACCGACAGCTCGACGGCGCTGACGGCGTTGAAGAGGATTCAGGGCGACATCGCCTATGAGTCGCTGCTCTTCGACGACCAGATCGGGAAGGTGTCGCTGATCGGGGCGGGCATGCGCTCGCACCCGGGCGTCACGGCGACGTTCTTCGCGGCCCTCGCCGACGCGGGGGTCAACATCGAGATGATCTCCACCTCGGAGATCCGCATCTCGGTGATCGTCGAGCAGGATGGCGTCGACGCGGCCGTGGCGGCCGCTCACCGCGCCTTCGATCTAGACGCGGACCAGGTCTCAGCAGTGGTGTACGGAGGTTCAGGACGATGAGCAGGCCCAATCTGGCGTTGATCGGCGCGACCGGGGCCGTCGGCACCGTCATGCGCGACCTCGTCTCCACCCGCGCCGACATCTGGGGCGAAGTACGCCTCGTCGCCTCCGCGCGCTCGGCGGGCAAGCTGCTCAAGGTGCGTGGCGAGGACGTCGTGGTGCAGGCGCTGGCGCCCGAGGTGTTCGACGGCATCGACATCGCCATCTTCGACGTGCCCGACGAGGTGTCGGCCGTGTGGGTGCCGATCGCGGCCGAGCGTGGCGCCATCGCGATCGACAAGTCGGGCACGTTCCGCATGGAGCCCGACGTCCCGCTGGTCGTGCCGGAGGTCAACCCGCTCGACGCCCAACTGCGGCCGCGCAACATCATCTCGACGCCCAACTGCACCACGCTGTCGATGATGGCGGCCATGGGCGCGCTGCACGCCGAATACGTGCTCAAGGAGCTCGTCGTCGCCTCCTACCAGGCGGTTTCCGGCGCGGGCGTGGCGGGTTCCGCGCGGCTGTACGACGAGGTCGAGGCGCTCGCCGGTGACCGGTCGATCGGCCAGGTGGCGGGCGACGTGCGCAAGGTGCTGGCCAACAGGCTGCCCGAGGAGTCGCCGTTCCCGGCGCCGGTCGCGTTCAACGTGGTGCCGTGGGCGGGCTCGTACAAGGAGGGCGGCTGGGCGTCCGAGGAGCTCAAGCTGCGCAACGAGTCGCGCAAGATCCTCGGCATCCCCGACCTGAAGGTCTCCGCGACCTGCGTCCGGGTGCCGGTGATCACCACGCATTCGCTGGCGGTGCACGCGCGGTTCGAGCGCGACATCACGGTGGCGGACGCGCACCGGGTGCTGGAGGCGGCGCCGACGGTGGTGCTGATGGACGACCCGGCCAACGGGGTGTTCCCGACGCCGGTGGATGTCGTGGGCACCGACCCGACGTACGTCGGGCGGGTCCGGCAGGCGATCGACTTCCCGAACACGCTGGATTTGTTCGTGTGCGGCGACAACCTGCGCAAGGGGGCGGCGCTGAACGCCGCCGAGATCGCCGAACTGGTGGCCACCGAGCTGTAGCAGTACGGAGCTCTGTACGCGGCGCGTCGCACGTTCCTGTGCGGCGCGCTGCTTTCTTCGCCACGGGCGGGGGATCTCGAGAAAGAGTCTTTTTTACGGCACGGCACGGTGGGCCGCCATCCGCCGACGTGGGCGGACGTCTGTCCAGGGTGACGCTTACCAGGTGGGCGGACGCGCCGCCGTTACGCCGCGGACGCCGGCCGGTGTCGTGGCCGGTTCGTTGGCCACCTGGTAAGCGACTGAGTGTTACCGGAACAGGATGTCCCAGTGGTCTGTCTCGTCGGCGAAGACCGTGCCTGCGGGCGATCGGTAGAGGGCGGCGCCGTCGCCGCGAGTGCCGGATTTTTCGTGTTTTTTGGATATGTAGCGGTCGATGCATGAGTTGTGAGTGATGTCGAGCTTGTAGCCCTTGCCGTGGCTGAAGCGGCCCGGGGCGTGGCCCGTCTCTGTGCCGCCGGTGACCATGATGGGGCAGCCGCTCTGGCGCTTGAGCTCGATCACCCGCGTGATGGTCGAGGTGCGGACGTCTTCCAGGGATGTGCAGTGGAACAGGTTCCGGTTCGTGCAGTGGCCCGAGGACTTCGTATGCAGGCCCTCGTCCCGGAGCCAGTCGGCGGCGAGTGCGTGGGACAGGTGCACGGTCGCGGCCCTCGGCTTGACGCGGGTGAGATCCACCCCGGCGGTCCTTTGAGTGCTCCGCTGGTGCTTGCCGGCGGCGGTGCCGAGCTTCCGTGTGGTGGCCGTGCCCCGCTTCCGCTGGGTGGCCGTATCGGCCTTTCGCGGGGTGGCCGTATCGGTCTTTCGTGTGGTGGTGTTTCCGGGTTTTCGCATGGTTTCGGGGTCGAGTTTTAGCCTGGCGGCGATGCTGGAGTACCGCACCGAGGTCCGGCGCTTCGCCGCGTCTGTGAGCGGCTTGGCCGGTGTGTCGGGTCGCTGAGCGGCGAGCGCGAGGCCCTGTGACTCCGTCGGCGGGTTCGTCGCGTCCCGGTCACGGACAGCGGCCTCCGAGCCGCGTACGGGCGTCTCCGGCGCGCCCACAGCCGTCTCCGGCGCGTTCGCGGCCGTTGCCGGGCCGTTCTTGTGCGTGACGGGGCCGAACGCGATCGGTTCCGGGCCGGTCACGGTCGGCTCCGAGTCGCGGCCGGCTGTCGCCGGGCCGCGCGCGGTCGTGTCAGGGTCGCGTCCGACGGACTTCTGGCCGTGGGCGGAGGGGCCCCCGTCGTTCAGGGCGGGTCTCGAGCCGAAATTGGCCGGATCCACCGAAGGGTGCCAGCGGCGCGCCTCGATCGTCCCCCCGATGTGGTAGGACCGAGTGATCGGTGATGGTGTCTGCCGCTGCCCCCGGTCGGGTGCTTGCGAAGCGGCGGAAGCGGCCGACGCCAGCGCGATTATGGAGATCTCAATGTTGAGGAATACGACCGCTAGCAGCCGTACTGTTCCACGTATCCACATGTCGATGCCTTTTCGCGGAATAGCCCTTCCGCCAGAAACATCAATCCCATGGTTCGCACGAGCTAACCCCTGTCGCACCGGGATTTTTGCCGTGAGGTGGGGATCACCGTGATCTTTCCTGACCTAGCGCACTACTACCACGTAAAGTGACGAACGTGTCCGAAGCCCGAAACCGAGGACCGGAGAGCACGCGGGAAGTCATCGTCGAGACGGCTTTGCGGCTGTTCCGGGAGCGCGGCTTCGATGCGACGACGATGCGGGCCATCGCGGCCGAGGCCGGTGTATCCGTCGGTAACGCCTACTACTACTTCGAGGGCAAGGAGGCGTTGATACAGGCCTACTACGACCGCGCCCAGGCCGAGCACGAGGCGGCCTGCCGTGACCTGCTGGCCACGGAGTCGTCGTTCGCCGCCAGGCTGAGTGGGGTGCTGCGGGAGTGGGTGCGGGTCTCGGAGCCCTATCACGAGTTCGCGGTGAAGTTCTTCAAGCATGCCGCCGAGCCCACGAACCCGCTGAGCCCGTTCAGCGCCCAGTCCTCGCCGGCCCGTGAGGCGTCGATCGCGATCTACCGGCAGGTGGTCGAGGGGGCGCGTGACCGCATGAACTCCGAGCTGCGCGAAGAGCTGCCGGAGCTGCTGTGGCTGCTGTCGATGGGCATGGTGCTGTTCTGGGTGCACGACACCTCTCCCGGCTGCGTCCGTACCCATCGCCTGATCGACGTGACGGTCCCGCTGGTGGACCGGCTCGTCGGCCTGTCGCATCTGCCGGGGCTGCGGGGGATCACGAAGGACTTCATCGCGGCGGTCCACGAGCTGCGCGCCTGACCCGGCAAGCCCGGAACGGTCAGGGCCGCGACTACATACCAGCCGGTTGGTATGGTCGCCCTGTTGACGCCCGACATTGACGCCCGACCCCGCTGGAGGCCGCGATGACTCAGAACTGGGGCATGACGATCCCGTTCAACGACCGTTCACTGGCGGACTCGCAGGAGCTGATCGCGGAGCTGCCCGCCCTCGGCTACACCGATGCGTGGTCGGCTGAGGTCAACGGCGTCGACGGGTTCGTGCCGCTGGCCATGGCCGCGCAGTGGGCGCCGGGGATCCGGCTCGGCAGCGCCATCGTGCCCGTGTTCACGCGTGGCCCGGCGCTGCTCGCGATGCAGGCCGCCACGCTGGCCGACCTGGCGCCCGGCCGGTTCGTGCTCGGCATCGGCTCCTCCTCCCCGGCGATCGTGGAGCGCTGGAACGCGGTCGAGTTCGCCAAGCCGTACGCGCGTACCCGTGACACCCTGCGCTTCCTCAAGGCGGCGCTGACGGGCGAGAAGGTGTCGGAGCGGTACGAGACGTTCGAGATCAAGGGGTTCAAGCTGGAGCGGGCGCCGAAGATCCCGCCGAAGGTCGTGCTGGCGGCGCTGCGGCCCCGGATGCTGCACCTGGCCGCCGAGGAGGCGGACGGCGCGATCACCAACTGGCTCTCGCCCGACGACGTGCGGAAGGTGCGGGCCGAGATCGGCGACACCGAGCTGATCGCCCGCCTGTTCGTCTGCGTGAGCGAGGACACCGACAAGGTACGCGCGCTGGCCCGCTGGATGCTCGCCGCCTACCTCACCGTGCCGGCCTACGCCGCCTTCCACGACTGGCTCGGCCGAGGCGAGGTGCTGCGGCCGATGCACGAGGCGTGGGCGGCCGGCGACCGGCAGGCCGCGCTCAAGTCGATCCCGGACGAGGTGGTCGACGCGCTGGTCATCCACGGCGACGCGGCGACCTGCCGGGCCAGGATCCAGGAGTACGTGGACAACGGCCTCGACACACCCGTGCTCGCGCCCATCCCGGGCGGCGAGGTGACCATCACGCAGGCAGTCCGTGACCTGGCCCCCACGGCCTGACTCAGGAGGATGCGGTGGACGACGCACTCAGGTGGGACGCGACCGAGCAGGCCAGGGCCGTCCGCGACGGGCAGGTGTCCCCGCGCGAGCTGGTCGAGGCGGCGATCGCCAAGATGGAGGCGCACGACGGCGAGCTGAACGCGGTGATCCGCCCGAGGTTCGAGCGGGCGCTGGCCGAGCTCGACGCCATCCCGGCCGACGCGCCCTTCCGCGGCGTGCCCATCCTGCTGAAGGACCTGGGCTGGCCCCAGGCGGGCGAGCCGTACAGCGCGGGTTCGCGGACGCTCGACGGCGTCGTGGTCAAGGAGGACGGGTACGGCACGGCCAGGCTGCGGGCCGCGGGGTTCGTGGTGCTGGGGCGTACCAACACTCCCGAGTTCGGCAG
The DNA here is from genome assembly GCF_018603905.1 of Nonomuraea sp. NEAU-A123. Classification (GTDB taxonomy): domain Bacteria; phylum Actinomycetota; class Actinomycetes; order Streptosporangiales; family Streptosporangiaceae; genus Nonomuraea. The sequence goes on along the minus strand of NZ_JAHFZZ010000003.1, from coordinate 404,858 downwards.
CACGATCACCACCGAGCCCGTCGCGTTCGGCCCCACGCGGAACCCCTACGACCCGGGCTACTCCGCGGGCGGGTCGAGCGGCGGGTCGGCGGCGGCGGTCGCGGCCGGGATGGTCGCGCTCGCCACGGCCAGTGACGGCGGCGGCTCGATCCGCATCCCCGCGTCCCTGTGCGGGCTGGTGGGGCTCAAACCGACGCGCGGGCGCTCCAGCGTGGGACCAGGGGCCGGAGAGGGGTGGAGCGGCTTCTCGTGCCAGGGATTCGTCAGCAGGAGCGTGCGCGACACCGCGGCGGCGCTCGACCTCGTGTCCGGCTATGTGCAGGGTGACCCCTACGACGCCCCACGCCTGCCGAGGCCGCTCGCCGAGGAGGTCGGCGCGGACCCGGGACGGCTGCACGTCGGCTTCGTCTCCACGCACCCCAGAGGCGACGTGCCGGCGCCGCCCGAGCTGACCGAGGCGGTCAACGTGGCCGCCGCCCTCCTGGAGGCGCTCGGCCACGACGTGGCACCCGGCTGTCCCGAGGCGCTCGGCGACCCCGGCTTCCCCGCCCGCTTCGGCGCGATCGTGTCGGACAACCTGGCCGCGGAGATCGAGAACGTCGGCGTCTGGCGCGGCAAGCCGGTCGAGCTGGAAGAGCTGGAGCCGCGCAACGCCGCCATGGTCGGCGCCGGGCGCGGGCACAGCGCCGCCGACCACATCCTGGCCACCCAGTGGATCGACGGCTTCCGCAGGCGGATGGCCGCGTGGTGGCGGTCGGGGTACGACCTGCTGCTGATGCCGTCGCTCGGCGTCGAGCCGTTCGCGCTCGGGTGGATCCCGCCGGACGACCTGAGCACCGCGTTCGGCAGGACCGCGCACGCCGTGGCCTACACCGCGCCGGTCAACGCGACGGGTCAGCCCTCGATCTCGCTGCCGCTGCACAGGACCGCGGCGGGTCTGCCGGTGGGCGTCCAACTGGTGGCCGCGGCCGGGCGGGAGGACCTGTTGGTCAGGATCGCGGCGCAGATCGAGGCCGCCCGGCCGTTCGAGCACGCCGCCGTACGCTGATCGCCGGGAACTCGGCCCCGACGATGACGCGTTATGTCGTGAGAGGCGAGGGTAGGAGAGCGACATGATGGCTAAGGCAGGACGGGCTGCAGCGGCCTGGCGTACGTATCGCGAAGTGAGCAAGCCCGGCACGCCGGGCTTGATGGCCAGATTACGCGCGATCCCGCGGATGATCGGCGCCGTGATGCGCGGCCAGTACGCGGGCATGGGCAAGAGCAAGCTGGCGCTGATGGGCTTCGGCGTGGTCTACATGATCTCGCCGATCGACCTGGTGCCGGACTTCCTCGTGCTCATCGGAGTCGTGGACGACTTCGGGGTCTTCCTCTGGCTGCTCTCCTCGCTGCTCGGCGAGAGCGGGCGCTACGTGGACTGGGAGCGCGAGGTCATCCAGGGAAGGGTCCAGGGCAAGCTCGACGGCTAGATCTCCTCCATCCGGAGCCAGGCACGTGACGGCAGCGGGTGGCCGAACAACCGGGCCGCGTTGCCGTAGGCGACCCTGGCGATGTCGGCGGGCGGGAGCGTGCCAAGGTTCTGGGCCACCGCCTGCTGGGTGTCGGGCCAGGTCGAGTCGGAGTGCGGGTAGCCGCTCTCCTGCAGCACGTGGTCGAGGCCGACCGCCAGGCGTACTCCCGACAGGGCCTGGTCGTCGAGGGTGCCGAAGAAGAAGTTGCGGCGCAGGACCTCGCTGGGCTTGAGGCCGCCGTCCCACTGCGCCTCGCCCGCCACGGGGTGGTCGAGCGCGTAGTCGGCCCGCGCGGCCAGCATCGGCAGCCAGGCCACGCCGCCCTCGACGATGAGGATGCGCAGGTTGGGGAAGCGCAGCGGGAGTCCCGACCAGAGCCAGTCGGCGCAGGCGAACATCGCGCTGGTCGGCATCAGCGTGGTGATCGCCTCGATGGGCGTGTCGGGCGAGGGCACCGGCGACCAGCTGGAGCCCCCGGTGTGCAGGCAGACGACGGTCCCGGTCTCCTCGCACGCCGCGAAGAACGGGTCCCAGTGGCCGCCGTGGATCGACGGCAGCCGCAGCCGCGTCGGGAACTCGGGGAAGACCACGGCCTTGAAGCCACGGGCCGCGTTGGCCCTGATCTCCTTGGCGGCGAGGTCGGGATCGGGCAGCCAGGGCAGTTGCAGGCCGATCATGCGCTCGGGGTAGGTGCCCGCCCAGACATCGATGTGCCAGTCGTTCCACGCCTTGACCAGGGCCAGGCCGAGCTCCTGGTCGCGGGTCCTGGCGAACGGCATGCCCGCCTGGCCGGCCAGCATGCCCGGGAAGCAGAGCGCCGCCCAGATGCCGGCCAGGTCCATGTCGTCGATGCGGGCCTCGATGTCGTGGCAGCCGGGGCGCATGTGCTCGAACCTGACCGGGTCGAGCGTCCACTGCTCGCGTGGCAGGCCGGCGCCCACGTCGAGCCCGGCACACGGATATGTGGCGCCGCCGTATCGCCAGACTTGGTGACCGCCCTCCGTCTCCACGACCTTGGGCGCGACTTCGGCGTATTTCTCCGCGAGCCGGCCCTCGAAGAGGTTTGGCGGCTCGATCAGGTGATCGTCGGCGGAGATGATCACATAGTCGCGCCGCCTCGGATCCGGATCGGGAAGCAGCGGCGTAGTCACGCAGGTAACCGTACGACGGTCGCATAACGTCGAACAAGCTGCGACGTCTCCGTTGGGTATCCACTCGGCCCGAGGACCCGGGATCGCCGGGAGGGGGATGTGGCGACCCCGGGCCGTGAGGTCCGCTTTGCGGGGTTGCTGCCCCGCGAACCCCGGTGCCGTCTACCCTGCGGAGATCGGATCAGTCTCGGAGAGCAGACTGTTCTGGAGTTCTTCAATGGTCCCCGCTTCGACCTGCAGGACGTCGGTGCAGTAGTTGCCGACCGAGCCGTGCCGGGCGGTCAGATCGGCGAGGAACAACCGCATCGCCTCGGCCGGCGCCACCCCGAAACCGGGCCACCGGGCGACGTTCGGATTCCGGCGCTGCCAGCTCGTGATGAAGCGCTCGGTGGCCAGGCCCGTCAGCGCGTAGTCGTTGATGATGTCCTCGTCGGCCACGCCCACGAGGCTCAGGATGAGCGCGGTGAGCAGGCCGGTGCGGTCCTTGCCCGCCGCGCAGTGCACGACGACGGGCGCGCTGCCGGACCGGGAGATCGTCTCGACGGCCGTGCGGAGGTTGAGCACGCCGTCCTCGGTCACTTCGAGGTAGCGGTCGGCGAGGTATCTCGCGACGTTCAGCCGGTCGTCGTAGGCGACGAGGTCCCAGCGGCGGCCCTCGATGGGCAGGTTGCGGTAGTCGAGCCCGGCGGACTCGGGCACCCGGCCGTTCTTCTCCACCTCGAAGGGATGGCGCAGGTCGATGACGGTCCGCACGTTGAGGGACTGGAACGTGACGAGATCGTCTCCCGCCAGCCAGCCGAGGGAGTCGGCCCGATAGAGCCGCTGCCACTGGACGGTCCGCCCGTCCCTCGCGGGATATCCACCTACGTCGCGGAAATTGTGGATATTGGCGAACTCAATGTGGCGGATCACCCGATCTACCTTAAGTGCTGGGCGCGCCGACTTCCTGGACCGGCGCGTCCTCCTCGGCCTTCCTGTCGGCCACTTCGCGCCGGATGAGCAGGAACCAGCCGCCGACGGCCACGCCGATGAACAGCCACCACTGCACGCCGTACGCGAGGTTGAGGCCGCCTCCGGCGCCCACGTCGGGCGCGGGCACCGGCACGGGCGCGGCCGCCGCCTCCGGCTGCTGCTTCGTCAGGTCCACGTAACCGCCCACGAGCTGGTACGGGAGCGCCTTGCCTATTTTTCCGGGGTCGATGAGCAGCACCTGACCGGCCGGCAGACCGGCGCGGTCCTTGATCCCGGCCGTCTCCTCGGTCTCGCCGAGACGTAGCCTTCCGGTGACAGTTACCTGACCTGTCGGCGGCGGAGGCACCTCGGGGGGCGCGTCGGCGGTGGCGCCGGCCTTCACCCATCCCCGATTGACGAGCACGGCCTTACCCGGACCGGTGATCAACGGGGTCAGCACGTAGAAGCCCAGCTGGCCCTCCTGGGGCCGCCTGCGCACCACCAGCGCGTGAGCCGCGTCGTAGCTCCCCGACGCCGTGACCGCCTTGAACCGGTCCGACTCCTTCACCCCCTGGCTCGTCAGGCTCCCGAGGGGCACGGGATCGGCCGCCAGGTTCGCGGTGACCTGCGAGCTGTTGGCCGACCGCTCCTCGAACCGTCCGAACTGCCACCGGCCCAGGAACACGAAGGCCGGGATCACCAGCAGCACCACGATGTGGAGCGCGACCCAGCGGGGCGTGAGCAGGAACCGGTACACCCCTCAAGCCTAGGCACCCGGGCCGATGCTCCCTCACCTGGCTCGGTCTGCCGGAAAGTGACCTAATCGCAATCTGGTCGAAACTCTTACCGAAAGCCACTTCATCGCGTACGGTCGGGATTCGTCCCCTGAGCTCCCCCCTCCAGAGAGCGCCTCAAAAGCCATATGACCGTGCTTGCCGCGCCGTCCGATGCGCCCGCGTTCGAGCTGCCCCGGTTCGGCCGTCTGGTGCGCCATGCCGTGCCCCGTGTGCTCGAGGGCATGATCCTGCCCGTCGCCGTCTTCTACGCCGGGATGATCCTTTCCGGGATCACCGGCGGGATCGTGGTGGCCGTGGCCTGGGTGTACGCGGGGGTGGTCTGGCGGCTGGCCAGGCGCAGGGCCGTGCCGGGGGCGGTGCTGCTGGCCGCGGGCATGGTCACCGTCAGGGCGGTGCTGGCCCTGCTGTCCGGGAGCGCGGTGATCTTCTTCCTGCAGCCGACCCTGGGCGTCTTCTGCGCCAGTGCCGGGTTCCTGGCGACGGCTCGGGTACGCAGGCCGCTGGCGCAACGGGTGGCGGAGGATCTGGTGCCGCTGCCGGAGCACGTGATCGAGCGGCCGGTGATGCGGCGCTTCTTCGCCAGGCAGTCGCTCGTGTGGGGATGCGCGCAGCTCGGCAACGCCTCGCTCAGCCTCTGGCTGCTGCTCAGCCAGACGATCCAGACGTACCTGATCGTGCGCACCACGGCCGTCGCGGTGCTGTTGTCGGGGGCGGCGCTCCTGACGCTGATCGACTTCCGCCGCTGCCTGCGCGCCCTCCAGCGCGACGCCTGAGCCCGGGGCCTAAGCGGTCTTCAGCTCGGCGCCTGCGCCGGGCAGGGCCGTCACCTCGCGGGGCCCCGGGACCTCGTGCCCCTCGGCGCAGCGGAAGTGCTGCTCGATGAGGCCCCCGCAGTCGCGGTGGGTCAGCACCACGGGCGGGCCGTCGTCGGCGAGGTATTTGTCGCCCCAGTGCATGAGTGCCACGAGCAGGGGATAGAGGTCAAGCCCCTTCTCGGTGAGCCGGTATTCGTCGCGCTGGCGCTGGCCGGGCTCGCGATAGGGCTCCTTGCGCAGCAGGCCCTCGTCGACCAGTCGCGTCAGCCGCGCGCTGAGCACCTGCCGCGGCGCGCCGGTGGTCGCCTGCATGTCGGCGAACCTGCGTACCCCGCGGAACGCCTCGCGCAGCACGAGGAAGGTCCACTTCTCCCCAACGATGTCCAGGGTGCGCTCGATGGAGCAGTTGTTCACCTGGAAAGCCAACTTCATGCGTCACATCATACCTGAGTTCAATTGACAGACCCAGAGGAAGGAGAGGAAGCTGAGTTCATGCTCGGAACTCAGATCCGACCCGCCCGGCCCGACGACTACGAGCGGATCCGGTGCTTCCTCACCCGTTTGTCGCTGCACACCCAGAGCCTGCGGTTCTTCACCGGGCTCGGCGCCCCGGCCACCAGCCTGGTGCGCGCGCTCATCGCCGTGGACGAGCGCAGGGACGCCCTGGTCGCGACCCTGGAGGGCGAGATCATCGGCCACGCCATGAGCTACCGGGGCGGTGTAGCCGACGTCGAGATCGCCGTCGTGATCGCCGACGAGTGGCAGGGCAAGGGGCTCGGGCCGCACCTGATCGACACGCTGCTGTTCAGGGCAGCGGTGCGGGGCGCGAAGACGGTCGGCATGGACGTGCTGGGCGAGAACCGGCGGGTGCTCCGGATGATCCGCAGGCTCTGGCCCGACGCCCAGATGAAGGTGACTTCCGGGTCGGTCGCGGTGACCGCTATGATCCAACAGGCAGCGGTATTTGCGGAACAACGTTCTGGTGCTACACCATTGACAGTGTGAAGAGTGCCAAGAACGGACGCGACGGGCGCACCCGCATCATCGAAGGTGCCCTGCGCCGATTCAGCCAGGACGGGGTGTCGGCCACCACGCTGGCCAGCCTCCGCGAGGAGAGCGGTGTAAGCGTCGGCAGCTTCTACCACCACTTCGCCAGCAAGGAACACGTCTTCGGCGTCCTGTACGCCGAGATCCAGGCCGTCTACCAGGCGGCCTTCCTCGCCGAACTGGTCGACCACCAGGAGGCCCGCGACGGCATCGAGGCCGTCGTCGCGCTCCACATGCGCTGGGCCGGCGAGCACCCGGAGCGGGCCAGGCTGCTGGTCAGCGAGCGCCCGCCGCGTAAGACCGAGCCGGGCGGCGCCGAGGTGGCGGAGGCCAGGCGGACCTTCTTCCGCCAGGTGTCCGACTGGTGGCGGCCGCACATGAAGAACGGCCAGCTCCAGGCTGTGCACCCCACCATGTGCTACGTGTTGTGGCTCGGACCGGCGCAGGAGATGTGCCGCCTGTGGTTCGCCGGCGCCCACACGCCGACGGACGAGGAGATCAAAGGCCTCGGTGAGGCCGCCTGGCAGAGCCTGCGCCAGCGCTAGATACTGCCCTGATCCGGGACAGCACCCGCCAGCAGGCCGTGTCGAGCGAGATGTCCAGCCGCAGGTCGCCACGCTGCCTGCGCAGCCCCGGCACGCGCACCCGGGCGTGCACGTCGAACCGGCCCCGGCAGGGGTAGCCGAATCCCAGCTCTCCCGGCAGCACGCGCAGGTCGTCGCGGTTGCCGCAGTTGGGGCAGGTCCATGAGACGAGGTCGAGCCCGCGGTTGTAGTCGGAGCAGGCGCGGAAGTAGTCGTCGGGCCAGAAACGGGACTCGCAGGCCAGGCAAGGGATCTGCATGGATCCGCTCCTCTTCGAACGCCGAGCTTTGGTCTTCTTAGAGATATCGTTCGCCGCTTGCAAACGGCTTGGACGTTTCGGTAACAGTATGATTACTGTAGGTATCGGATCATGCGCGGGATTCTGCGGTGAAAGGATGGTCTCGTGGAACGACTGCGCGATCACCTCCTCGAGACCGGCTACACGATTGACGGCGTCCGCGACCGGCTGGGCGCCATGGCCGCCTCGGCCCTGTCCCGCGAGGAGCTGGTCCCGGCTCTGCGGGCCACGGTCGGTGACGATCCGCTGGCCGCTCTGATCCGGCTCTGGTGGCTCGGCGTCGCCGTACCGGCCGCGCGGTTCCCGGCCGCGGTTATCGAAGAGGCCCGCGGATCGGGCCTGGTCGCCGCCGACGGTGACCACGTACGGGCCACCGTGCACCTCCAGCCCTGGGAGACCGGCGGCTACGTCGTCTCCGATCGCAAGGTGCGGCCCGGAGACCCGGCCCTGCGCCCCGACCACGTGGTGGGGGCGGGCGGCGCCTCGGCCAACCTGGCCCAGCTCGTCTCCCGCCGCCCGTCCCATCGGGCTCTCGACCTCGGTACGGGCTGCGGTGTGCAGGTGCTGCACCTGGCGGACCGCGTCGATGAGATCGTGGCCACCGACCTCAACCCGCGCGCGTTGGAGCTGGCCCGGCTGAGCTGGCGGCTGTCCGGGATCGAGGGCGTGGACGCCCGCGCCGGCTCCCTGTTCGAGCCGGTCGAGGGGGAGCTGTTCGACCTCGTCGTCTCCAATCCGCCGTTCGTCGTCTCGCCCGGCGGCGAGCTGACCTATCGCGAGACGGGCGCCGACGGCGACGCGTTCTGCCGCGACCTCGTACGACAGACCCCCCGTTTCCTCAATCCGGGCGGCCAGGCCCACTTCCTGGCCAACTGGCTGCACGTCGAGGACGAGGACTGGCGCGACCGCGTGGGCGGCTGGCTCGGCGAGACCGGCTGCGACGCCTGGGTGGTCCAGCGGGACGTTCAGGACCCGGCCGAATACGTCGAGCTGTGGCTGAGGGACGCCGCCGTGCAGGGCACCCCCGGCTACACCGCGCATTACGACCGCTGGCTGAGCTGGTTCGAGGAGCACAAGGTGCGGGGCATCGGCTTCGGCTGGATCACCATGCGCAACGCGGGCACCCTGGACCCGGTGGTCCGTGTGGAGCAGCTCACCCACCAGGTCACGCTGCCCGTCGGCGACTACGTCGACGATGTGCTCGACTCCATCGCGACCGCCCACCGGGTGCGCTTCCTCGACTCCGCGCACCTGCGGACCGTGGCGGGCCTGCTGGACGAGCGCATCGGCCTGCCCGGAGCGGAAGACCCCATGCGCATCGTGCTGCGCCAGACGGACGGCCTGCGCCGCAGCAGGGAGGTCGGCACCGTCGAGGCGGCCCTGGCGGGCGTCTGCGACGGCGACCTCGCGCTCGGCCCGCTGCTCAACGTCATCGCCGAGCTGGTCGGCGACGGCGAGATCCTGCACCCCGACGCCATCCGGCCGCTCATCGCCGAGGGTTATTTCCTGCTTTGATCGGCCGTTGATCGGATGTTGACCGCCCTGGTGGAGGCTTCTCACCAAGACACGGGCCCGGGGGGTTCGAGGCTCGTGTCGGGTCCGGCCGGTCGTCGATGTGAGGCGGCTAGCCGTTACGCGGAGCATCCGGAAAACCGGGCCCCCTAGCGACGCGTGACGGTCAGATGGCCGGCCGGGCTAGCAATCGCGGCACAGTATGGATCACGGGGGCTCCGTGACTCCCAAAGGGACAGCCTTGATCAACCATGTGTGGATGACACGTCTGGACGACGAGCTGTACTCAGAGCTCGACGACGGGCTCGACAACGGGACCGACAGCAGGATCGACGACCGGGGCGATGCCGAGACGGGCCCTGAGGTCCTCCGCCTCGGGGGCGCCGAGCATCGAGAAGATCTCGAAGGCCTGCCGTAGGCAGTCGAGGCTCCTCGTGGCGCTGCCCATGCCCTTGAGCGCCTCGCCGAGCACCATCAGCGAGAGCGCCTCGCCATAGGGATGGCCGATCTCTCTCGACACCACCAGGGCCTGCTCCGCGTGCCGTACGGCGTCGGGGTAGCGCTGCGCGGCGATGAACGTCTCGGCGAGGCGGGAGCAGACCCGCTGCTCCCACACCCGCTGCTTGCTGGCGCGGAAGAAGGCCAGGCACTCGGCGTGGTGGTGGACGGCCTCGGTGATGCGGCCCACCCGCGACAGGACGATGCCCAGGTGGTAGCGGGCGCGGGCGGTGCCGGCGCCGCTGCCGATCTCGGTGAAGATGGCCAGGCCCTTCTCCGCCGCGGCGATCGCGTCTTCGGGGCGGCCGAGGCCGAGGTGGTCGCGGGCCGAGTAGCTGAGCACGAGCGCCTCGCCGGCCGGTACGCCGTTCTCGCGGTACCAGCGCATGGCCGAGTCGAACCAGGTCAGCGCCTCGGCGTGGCGGCGCTGCCGGCCCACGACGACGGCCAGCGCGTTCATCACCTCACCGGTGACGACCTTCTCCCCGCGCTCGACCGACAGCTCGTGCACGATCCTGAACTGCTCCTCGGCCTGCCTGAGCCGGTTGCTGGCGAACAGCACCCGGCCGAGCACGTAACGGGCACGCAGCTCGCTGCCGGTGTCGCCGATGCGCTTGGCGGTGGCCAGCACGGCCCGCGTGCCCTGGTCGAACTCGCGGGTGTGGGTGCCGGACTCCAGCAGCGGCTCCATGGCCACCAGCAGGTCGCCGGCGGGCAGCAGCGGCTCCGGGGCGCGGGCGGTCGCGGCGGCCTGGTTGATCGCGGCGAACAGCGAGTCGCCCTCGGCGACCAGCCAGGCGACGGCCTCGCCGACGGAGTTGAACGAGAGCCCGCTGCCGTCCACCTGGAGGTTGTCGGCGATCATGCTGCCCTCATACGCCAGCCGGTGCGCCGACTGGGCGGAGGCCAGGTAGAACCCGAGCAGCCGGCGCAGCGCCATCGTGCGGGCCTGCGGCCGTTCGGTCTTCTCCAGCGTCCGGCGGGCGAACAGCTTGAGCAGGTCGTGGAAGCGGTAGCGGCCCGGCGCGGGCGCCTCCAGCAGGCTGGCGTCGACCAGCGACTCCAGCAGGTCCTCGGTGTCGAACACGCTCGCCGACAGCACGGCCGCCGCCGCCCCGACCGAGATGTCGGGCCCGTTGGGCAGCGACAGCAGCCGGAACGCGCGGGACTGGGCGGTGTCCAGATGCCCGTATCCGAGCGCGAACGTGGCCTCGACCGCGAGATTGCCCACGCGCATCTCGTCGAGGCGGCGCTGCTCGTCGGCCAGCCGGGGCACCAGCGAGGCGACCGTCCACGAGAGCCGAGCGGCCAGCCTGGCCGCCACGATCCGTACGGCCAGCGGCAGGAACCCGCAGGCGGCGACCACGTCCATGGCGGCGTCGCGCTCGGCCGCCACCCGCTCGGGCCCGGCCACCGAGGCGAACAGCGTCAGCGCCTCGTCCGGCTCCATCACGTCCAGGTCGAACAGCCGGGCAGAGGGCAGATCGGCCAGCTTGTGGCGGCTGGTGACGATGGCCGCGCAGCCCGGCGAGCCCGGCAGCAGCGGGGTGACCTGCTCGGCGTCGTGGGCGTTGTCCAGCAGCACGAGGATGCGCTTTTCGGCGAGCAGGGACCGGAAGAGCGCCGACCGTTCGGCCAGGCGCTCGGGAATGACGTCGGACGGGACGCCCAGCGCGCGCAGGAACGCGCCCAGCGCCGATTCGGGCCCGGTCGCCTCGTCGGTGTAGCCGCGCAGGTCGGCGTAGAGCTGGCCGTCGGGGAACAGGTCGCCGGCCGCGTGCGCCACGTGCACGGCCAGGGTGGTCTTACCGACCCCGCCGATCCCGCAGATCGCGGCCACCGGCACGCCCTCGGCGGCCGACTGCGAGGCCAGCAGCGTACGCAGCCGCCCGGCGATCTCCATGCGCCCGGTGAAGTCGTTCACGGCGGCGGGCAGCTGCGCGGGGCGCGGCAGGTGGAGCGTCGGCTCCTCCTCTTCCCGCGGCCCTTCCTCCTCGGCCACCTCGGCGACGGTCAGTGTGGGGTCGGCGGCCAGGATGCGCTGGTGCAGCGTGGTCAGCTCGGGGCCGGGCTCGATGCCCAGCTCCTCGATCAGCGCCTCGCGCGTCTCGGTGAAGACGGCCAGCGCGTCACCCTGCCGGCCGCACCGGTAGTAGGCCAGCATGAGCTGGGCGCGCAGGCGCTCACGCAGCGGGTGCTCGGCGGTCAGCGCGATCAGCTCGGAGACGACCGCGGCGTGCTCGCCCAGCTCCAGGTCCACGTCCATGAGCGTCTCGACCACGCTGATCCGGCGCTCGACCAGCCGGTCGCGCTGGTGCTCGGCGTACGGCCCGACGGCTCCGGCCAGCGGCTCGCCCTCGAACAGCGACAGCGCGGCCCGCAGACCCTGGGCGGCCTCACGCGGCTTGCCGGCCCGGCGCGCGGCCTCGGCCTCGTGGGTGCCGCGCTCGAACCGGGTCAGGTCGAGCGATCCTTCGGGCAGCCGCAGCGCGTATCCGCGGCCGACGGAGGTCAGCAGCTCGGGTCGCGAGCGGGCGGCCCTGCCGGGCTCCAGGACGGTGCGCAGCCGGGAGACGTACGTACGCAGGGCGCCGAGGGCTCTCGGTGGCGCTTCCTCACCCCAGACCGCGTCGATCATCTCGGTCGGAGTCACCGCACGGCCCTCCCGCAGGAGCAGCATGGCGAGAATGGAACGCTGCAGCGGAGTGCCCAGGTCGATTTCCTTGCCATCGTGCCACGCGCGGACGGGACCGAGCACGGCGAACCTCAGCTCGCCTTCGAAGCTCTGACCAGCCATGTCGCCTGTCTCCAACGCAATGGAAAGATTTGTTACCAAATGATAGGTCCATCCTTGCCCAACACATAGGCATCCGCCCATTCGTTAACCGAAGCGTTGATCGGTCGTTAATCGAGCGTTGAGTCGGGCGATGGATCCTGAGAGTCAACAGTGACATGGCCCCAATTACACGGGGGCGGCCATGACGCTGGCATATATGGCGCAAGACACAGGCCCCGCCGTACGGCGGGGCCTTGGCGGACGGTGCTTATGCTGCTTCGGCGAGGCCGAGCCTCTGGGCCAGCCGTTCTCGAATCCCGGGCCATTCAGAGTTCAGGATCGAGTAGAACGCCGTATCTCGGACGGTGTCATCGGCGCCCCTGCATTCCGCCCGGCGTATCCCGTCGAAATGCGCGCCCAAGGCGGCTATGGCGGCCAGCGACCTGTTGTTGCGGACGTCTGACTTGAGCGTGATGCGGTGGACGTTCCACGTCTCGAAGGCGTGCGAGAGCATCAGGAACTTGCTCTCCCGGTTCGCACCCGTGCCCTGGGCGGAAGCGCCCAGCCAGGTGTAACCGATGTCGGCCACGGACGGGACATCGCCTACCGCGCTCCGCGTACCCGGCGGCCAGGGCATGGGGCCCTGCCAGTACTCCAGGTGCATGAGACGGGTGGCACCGACGACTCGGTCGGTGTTCAGCCACCGGACGGCGAAGGGCAGTGTGCGGCCCTCCGCCTGCTCAGCCAGCGCGGCCTCCACATAGGAGACCATCTCGTCCCGGCTGGCCGGGACACGGGTGAAGGCATACGTGGAGCGGTCTTCACTCGCCGCGGCGACGAGGTCGTCGATCACCGCGAGGCTGAGAGGTTCCAGGCGCACGAGGCGCCCGGACAGGGTGACAAGAGCGGGCATGAGCACATGATGGAGGCTGCTTGGTATGCGGGAGAACAGTACTCGTCCAGCATTCTTTGCAGCTTGTTGCAACTCGGGTGTTTATGCAGCTCAGCGGGCCGATTGCGGGGTCACCGCACCGGCCCGTGGACAAAGTTTCGCCTAACTGTGACATGGCGTCGGCACGAGCGCCGGGTGCCGTTCACGCACCGGGCTCCGCCGTTGTGCGGAGAGCTCCGTCAAGCCCATCGACAGCAGGTCGAGATTGGCCGCGATCCACGGCAGTTGGAGCGGATCTTGACTGTTCAGTGCGGCCAGACGCTCCTCCGAGGTGTCCCCGTAGAGCAGGCTCACCGCGACCCGCACCCGCGCGGCGCTGGGATCGTCGCCGAACGCGTGGCCGGGCAGCACGCCGATGCCGTGGTCGTCGAGCAGGAGGCGGGTGATCTCCGCCGAGCCGCCGAGCCGCAGGTGGCTCAGGTCCGGGTAGAGGTAGAACCCGCCCTGGGGAGTGGGCACCGAGGCGCCGATCTCGACGAACCTGTCCCGCACCTCGTGGGCGAGCATTCCGTGCAGCCTCCGGCTCCGCACGATGCGCTCGACCAGCTCGGGCGGGTCGGTGAAGGCGTAGGCGGCGGCTTCCTGCACGGGAGCGGCCGGGGCGGACCAGATCTCGCTGGCCACCGCGAGCATTTTGGCGCGCAGGTCGTACGCCTCGTCGGGCAGCCTGGCCACGCCGATCCGCCAGCCGCCCAGCGCCAGGCTCTTGCTGAGCCCGGTGGTGACGACCGTGCGCTCGGGCGCCAGGTCGGCGGGCGAGGTGAACGGGAGCAGCGGGTCGTGCAGCAGGTCCCGGTAGATCTCGTCGGAGATGATGTACAGGTCGAGCTCGCGGGCGACCTCCACCAGCCGCCGGATGGTCTGCGGCGGCGCGAGGCGCCCGGTGGGGTTGTCAGGCAGCGTCACGAGCACCGAGCTGACGGTCCTGCCCTGAGCGCGAGCGTGCAGCACGGCCGAGGTCACCCGCTCCGGATCCGGTACGCCGCCCTGTCCCGCGGGGGGCGGAACCAGGATCGGGCGGGCGCCGACCAGGTCGGCCTGCGCCGCGTAGCTGACCCAGCTGGGCATGGGCAGGACGATGTCGCCGCCGATGGCCAGCAGCACGCCGTACAGCAGGGACTTGCTGCCGGGCCCGCAGACGACCAGCTCGGGGTCGGTGGAGAGCCCCCGTCGGGTCCAGTAGCCCGCCGCCGCGCTCCGCAGGTCGGCCGCGCCCGCGACCGGCCCGTAGCCGTTGCGTTCGGATGCGGCGACCAGCTTGTCGCGCAGCGCCGGGTGGACGGGCAGCCCGGCCTCACCGAAGGCGAGGTGCAGCACCCGTTCCCCGGCGCGTCGTCTTCGGTCGATCTCTTCGTTGGCCGCCAGCGTGGCGGAGAGGGTAACCGTCATGGTTGTCACGTTCCCAGCGTGGTTTGATGAAGGCATCAGCACAAGCGAGGCTTTTTGTGGGTAGGCGTAAGGAAGTCCGATGCTCGAATTACGGCGTTTGGTGTTGATCTGCGAGTTTGCCCGTCGGGGCAGCATCGCGGCGACCGCTGAGTCACTCGGATACAGTCCTTCGGCCGTGTCCCAGCAGTTGGTCGCCCTCGAACGCGAGACCGGAACCGCGTTGATCGACCGGACCGCGCGCAGCGCCGAGCTGACCGACGCGGGCCGCCGCCTGGTGACCCATGCCGAACGCATCCTGTCCATGGTCGAGGAGGCCGAATCCGACCTTTCGGCCCACGCGGCGACGCCGTCCGGCCGGGTGGTGGTGACCGCCTTCCCCACGGCGGCGGTCGCGTTCGCGCCCGCGCTCGCCCGCTCGCTGCGCCGTCACACCGAGCTGACGCTCAGGCTCGGGCAGAGCCGGTCGGGGCGGGGCATGCGGGAGGTGCAGTCGGGCGAGGTGGACATCGCGCTCGTGGACGACTGGTACGGGCGGGTCGGCGACAGCGACAGCCTGCGGGCGTTCCCGCTGCTGTACGACCCGCTGGTGCTGGTGGTGCCGCGCAAGCACCGGCTGGCCGACCCGGAGGTGCCCCTGGACCTGCGCGAGCTGCGTGACGAGCCGTGGATGGCCACCCCGGACGGGGAGCCGTCGCGCCTAGCGGTCGACCGGCTCTTCGTGGACGTGGGCGGCACCAGGCCGACGCCGTGGGAGTTCGAGGGGCTGGGCACGATCCTGTCGCTGGTCGCCAAGGGCATCGGGATCGCCGCCGTGCCCGCGC
This sequence comes from Nonomuraea sp. NEAU-A123, assembly GCF_018603905.1. GTDB lineage: Bacteria > Actinomycetota > Actinomycetes > Streptosporangiales > Streptosporangiaceae > Nonomuraea. The sequence goes on along the minus strand of NZ_JAHFZZ010000003.1, from coordinate 389,756 downwards.
TCGCGCTGGCCGCCGGCGTCCGCGGCATCGCCGTACGCCAGTTCGCCGGCAACCCGGTGGGCCGCGAGGTGCGGGCCGTCGCGCGCGGCTCCAGCGTCCACCGCCCGTCGGTGTCGGTGACCCTGCGGGCCATCCACGTCGCGGCGCGCTACCTGGCCGCCGATCTGGATCCGGTACGCCTCGCGGAGCGATAACGTCTGGTGCCCATGGCGCCCTCCTACGACATCGAGCACCTGCTGCTCGCGCAGCGCAGCACGACCACGGTCGCGGGCCTCGACGAAGTGGGCCGGGGCGCCTGGGCCGGCCCGGTGACGGTATGCGCCGTCATCACCGACCTGTCGGACCCGCCCGCCGGGCTGACGGACTCCAAGCAGCTGTCGGCCGCCAAGCGCGGGACGGTGGCCGCCGCGCTGGAGTCATGGGCGGTCGGCATCGGCTTCGGCGACGCCACCCATGCGGAGGTCGACGAGCTCGGCATGACGGAGGCCCTGCGCCGCGCCGCCCGTCGCGCCCTGGCCGCGCTCCCGGTGCGGCCCGACGCGCTGATCCTCGACGGCTCGCATGACTACATCGGCGCTCCGTGGCCGGTACGCCTTGAGGTCAAGGGCGACTCGGCCAGCATCTCGGTGGCGGCCGCCTCGGTCCTGGCGAAGGTACGGCGCGATGCGTACATGGGGACGATCGGTTGCGAGGAGTACGGCTTCGCGGACAACGCCGGCTATCCGTCACCGGTCCATCAGGAGGCGTTGGCCCGCTTGGGGCCTACGGAGCATCATCGGTTGTCGTGGTCCTACCTGGACGGCCTGCCGCGCTGGCGGCACCTCAAAAGGCACCGGGATCCGGCGGTGGGCGCGGGCCAGGCGAGCCTCTTCGGCTAGTTCTGTTTGGTGAGTCATTATCGGTGGGGTGCGAATCGGGATCTTTCTGATCGTGGCCCGATTTCCGGACCTGAGATCAGAGCATGTGCTGGCGAGTGCCCTTCGGCATCAGTCCGGCCCGCCTCGGATCTGGGGATGCTCAGCCGTTGGCGTCGTCGGTGGCGCGGTAGGTGGCGGAGGCGCTGCCGAGGCGCTCCTCCTCACGCTGGGCGGCCTGGGTGAGGAGCTTGAGGGCGGCGCCGATCGCTTCCAGCCGCTGCCCGTTCACCTGCCAGTACGCGCGCGCGTAGTCGTCGTCACCGAGCGCCTTGCGGGCCGCCTCCTTGTGCGTCTCGTACCGGTCTTCCACGCCCCGCAGTCTGTCCGCGAGATCGCCCATCGCCCCCGCCAGCCCTTTGATCCGGCTGGCGCTGTAGCTGGCGCCGTCGAGTTCCATCCGGCCGCACCCTCCCTGACTCACCGACTTGATCGATAGTATGCGAGCGTCCTGATGGCTTCGTGGGGTTGATGCGACGATGAGTGATTCATGGGATTTGCTCCGACAACTCGTCCAGGACGTCGATCGGCAGACCGAACAGGTCAAGGAGATGCACCGCAAGGTGCGCGACCTGACGGGCTCCGCGCAGTCCGACGACGGGATGGTCACCGTCACCGTCGGACCCCGGGGTGAGCTGCGGGCCGTCGACTTCGATCCCCGCGTGTACCGCGAGCGGACGCCCACCGAGCTGGCAGCGTGCGTCGTCGAGCAGGCCGCCATCGCCACTCAAAAGGTCTCCGCGGAGCTCAGGACCCTGGCCGGGCCGATGGTCGCCGAGGACGTCTCGTTCGAGGATCTGTTCGGCGAGGGCACGAGCTTCGAGTCGTTCCTGCCGGGCGCCGACCGGCGCGGGCCGGGCGCTTGACGGTCCGGGAAGCCGGCTGATGGGGCTGGATCTGGGGTTGGTCCCCGAGCTGGTCAGGCATCTGGCGTTGCCGCTGACGGCCGGCGCGTTCCCGGAGGCCGTTCCGGACGCGCTGGTGCGGGAGGCCGAGGCGCTGGAGGCGCTGGCCGACGAGCTGGCCGCCATATGCGTCGAGGACGCCGAGCCGGTGCTGCGCTACCTGAAGGGCTCGGAGTGGGACGGCGCCGCCAAGGACGCGTTCCAGCGGGTCCTGAACCTGCTCGCCGGTGACGGGCGGACGGCGCCTCAGCTGGCGAACCTGGAGGGTGACGCGCTGCTGAAGCGGGTGGAGAAGGCCATCCGCGAGGAGGCCCGGCGGCTGCGCGACCACGCGGAGGACATGGAGCACACCCAGTGGATGCAGTACGCGGCGCTGGCGCTGCTCGCGCTGGCCATCGCCCGGCTGCTGGTGTGGGTGTACCTGTACGGGCCGTCAGTGCTGAAGCTGATCCAGGTGCGCACGCTGATGACCCGGATGTCGATCCAGGCGCTCAAGTGGCGGCTGCTGATGAACATGCTGGGCTTCGCCGCGGTGATGGGCGGCCTGGACCTGGCCGTGCAGACGGCGCAGCTCCTCTTCGGCAACCGGGACAAGCTCGACCTCGACTCGTTGCTGCTGTCCCTGGGCAACGGGGCGCTGACCGGCCTGGTGTTCACCGGGGTCGACTTCGGGCTGTCGCGCCTGGCCACCCGGGAGCTGGTGTTCATCGTGTCGCGGGCCGAGCTGGGGGTGCGCGACCAGATCGCGGCCATGGCGCAGAGCGTCTACGGGCGGGCGCTGGTCGGCGGCGTGTCGGGCACCGTGGGATCGATACCCGGGCTGGCCCTCAGCGACCAGCTTGACCCGGCGCACCTGTTCTACTCGTTCGTGGCGGGCACGGCCGGAGGCATCGACATCCCGCTGAGCGCCCGGACCCACTACATGCCCATGCCGGCCGGCGAGCTCACGGCCGGGCCGGTCCCGTCGGGCCATTCCCCGTCCGGTCCTCCCCCGCCCGCCCCTCCTCCGTCGGGCCACATCGCGTTACTGGGGGCCGGCGACACGCCGGACCTGGTGCACGGCGCCGAGCCGGTCGCGGGCGGGCGGTCCACCGGCACGGACCTGTCCTCCGCCCGGCACCCCACCGGTCCGGACCCGCTCTCCGGCGGGCACCCCGCCGGTCCGGAGCACGATCTGACGCACGGTCAGGGGCGCGGCCCGGGCGGAGAGGCCGCAGGGGTCAGAACCGCGGACGGCTCCGAGCCGCGGCGGGTCGTCGAGCCGACCCAGGTGGTGCTGAGCGGTGAGAGGCCCCAGGCTCCGGGCGGGCCGGAGCAGCGGATCGGCCCGAGGGACGCGCGTCCGGCCGGGGACGACGGCTCCGTGCAGGCTCGTCCGCACGAGGCGCGGGTGATCACGGGCGAGGCCGTCCGCGCGCCTGACGCGCCGCCGGAGGGCAGGGGGAATCCGTCCACGGGCACACGGGCCTTGCCCGGCCCCGCCCACGAGCCCGTCGGCGTCGCCCCGCGGGCGGGCGACGGCACACCCGGTCTGGCCGGGAACGCCCAGCCGACCGGCCAGGTCGCTCGCCCGGCGCTCGGTCCAGCAGACGGACAGGCGGTCCACCAGGTGTCCGGTGTGGCGCACGGCCAGGCGGGCGTGCTGGGGCACGTATCCGGCGCGTCGAACGCCACGCCAGGGCACCCGCAGCCCCTCTACGACCTCCCGCTCCGCACGCCGTACGTGCCGCCCACCCCGCCACCGCCTGGCCCGGACGCGCAGGACGGCCGCCCCGACCAGGCGGACTCACAGCAGGACGCCGACCACAGGACGCAATCCCCGGCCGCTCTCGACCAGACTCGGGATCCGGTGAACACGGCTCCGGAGCTGGCGACGCACGCCCAGGACGTCGCCTCCGGGCGGACCGCGGACGGGCACGGCGGCGTCCCCGCGCACCGGACCGACGACGGGCAGGGCTTCGCCGCCGGACGCGTGGGCGACGGGCAGGAGGGCGCCCCCGGACGCACCGGTGACAGGCACGGCGCGGGCGGCCCCCGGACCGGCCAGGCCCAGGACGGGCCTGTCGTCCCCATCGGCACGGCACACGAACCGCCCGCTCCCCGCCCCGGTGCCCGCGGGGAGACCGCTCTCGGAGGCGGCGCCCGCGACACCCCGCCCGGAGGCGTCCGCGAGACCCCACCCGCCCGCACCGGCGACCAGCGCACCACGCCGCCGGCCGGTGACCGGCACACCGAGCCCCACTCCGCTGCGGGCGACCAGCGCACCACGCCCCCGGCCCGCGCCTCCGACGCCCATGACGGGGCCCCCGCACTGCGCGAGGGCGCGCCCGCCGGAGCTCACCACGCAGACGGCGACGGCACGGGCAGGGGCCGCATCGACCAGCTCATCAACCGGGACGGCGCACCCCCGCCGCCCCTGGATCCCGACGTGACCTCCTTGGGCCGCCGCATCGCGGGCAGGCTGCGGATCGAGGTGCCGGACGAGGCGTTCGCGCATACCTTGGGGACGATGGCCCGCACCCTGACCTCCACAATGCAAGACCCCAACATGAGAGACATGATCACCCACGTCCACAAGCTGTCGCGTGGCATGGGCATGCCTGCCGCCTTCGACGGGCTGGTACGCGTCTTCGACGAGGCGCAGCGGCAGGGATTCGATCCTGCCGGGGCGACGGACAGGTTGGACCTGGTCGATCGGCTGGAGCTGTTCCGGCAGACGGACCCACTGCTTTTTCCCGGCCTGTGGCTCGCCAACGGGGAGCTCGTGCGCCCCTCCTTCCGGCTCGCGCGGGCGTTCGGCCAGATGGACATGGCGATCGGCACCACCAACGGCACCACGCGCGAGATCAGGGTCAACCAGCTTCGCAGCCTCACGTTCGACCTGGACCTCGGGCTCTACTCGCTTGATCACTTAGGGCGCCTGTTCCTGGACGCCGAGGCGAGGGGCGTGGACGTCCAGGGCGTGGCAGGGCGGCACGACCTGGTGCGCGAGCTGGAGCGGGCCCGGGAGAACGACTCCGAGCTGTGGGACGGGCTGCGGATCGCGGACGAGCACGTCATCGCCGGGCTCGGCGACCCGGCCGCGCGGGCGATGAGCCGTACCGACCGGGCGCTCCGCTCGGTCGCGCCCGATGGTCGGCTGCGTGACCTGGCGGCCGAGGCGGGATTCTCGCACGCGCTCCGGACGTTCTCCGAGATGCTCGTGGAGGTGGACACGCACGGTGCCCTCCCGGAACGGCCGGCGACCCACGCGGAGCTCGTGGAGAGCCTCACGCGGCACCGCGAACGCGACATGGACGGCTGGGACGTGCGTGTCATGGACGAGCGATTCCCCGACGCGAGCCTGGACCCGGCGAAGGCTGCGCTCCTGGGCCGGATGGACCGCGTCATCGTCGGCGACGGCGCGCCGCGTCCCCCGCTGGACCCTCTGCTCGGACTGTCGCGCGAACTGGGCCTCGGCGACCGGGTCGGCCGCCTCGTTCACGTGGCCGAGCGCGCGCAGCGGCTCGGCTTCGACCCGGTAGGCGCTCCTGACCGGGCGGCGCTCTTGGAGGCGCTGCGGGGATACATGGACACCACCCCGGACACCTGGGCAAGGCTGCGGGTGTCCGACCGGTACGCGACCAGGCTCGGCGAGCCCGAAACGAATGCACTGGCGCGCATGGACCGGATCGTGGGCGCGCAGGGCGACGCCCCGGCGTGGGTCCTCGATCCCCTGCGGAAGCTGGCGGGCGACCTCGGCCTGGAGCACTCGGTCAAGCGGCTGGCCCACGTGTTCAGGGGGGCCGAGGAGCGCGGGCTGGACCCGGCCGGTGCCGCCGACCGGGCCGACCTCGTCCACCGGCTGAACTCCTATTACCGGGCGCCGGCGGAGGAGCCGTACCGCTTCACGCCGACCTTGATGCGCCTGGCCGAGGAGGCGCTCACAGACCAGCTCCGCCAGGGGGCCGCCCGTGACGCCGCCGCATCCGGCGCGTCGACGGTGAGGGCCCGCGACCTCGTCTCCGACCTGGAGGCGGAGCACGCTCGTGCGCTGGAGGCCCGCGCCCGCGCCTGGGACAGCCGGCCCCGCGAACCGGAGGTCTCCTATCGGTGGAACCCCGAGGCGTTCGAACGCGACCTCGCGGAGGCGTTCGCGCGGGCGGAGCGCGGCGAGCCGGTCGTGCCCTACCTGACCGAGGACGCCACCGGCGGACTGGCCGCGCCCGGGACCGGGTTCAAGTTCGGCCGGGAGATAGAGTACGACCTGCCCGAGTCGCTCAAGCCGCACCAGGACGCGATCAACCAGGCCATCGCCCGAGACCTGTACGACGCGGGGCTGACTCGGGATCCGTGGACACACCCGTACCACACCGGCCACGACGGCGGCTACTACGAGGGCGACAACGGCTGGCGGCTGGAACAGGACGAATCGGTCGCCGGAGAGCTCGTCTCACCACCGCTGTACGACACGCCGCGCACGTGGGAAAGCATCCAGCTCGTGTGCGAGATCATCAAGTCGCACGGCGGCGTGGCGACGGGGAGCACGGGGGGCCACATCCACGTGGACACTTCCGTGTTCGACCATATCCCCGCCTTCTACCAGCGGCTGCTGAGGCTGGTGAACAGAAACTACTTCGACACGTTCCTACGGCTGATGACGAACCCAGAGCAGGGCCACCACCGGGGGCTCGACTACTGTAAGCCCAACATGTTGGACTCCGCCGGGTACGTCACACTGGACGAGCTGGTGAGCTCGCAATTCGAGCGCGAATCCGTGATCAACGTGCAATCGGTCGAGGGCGGCCGGACGGACCACACGGAGGTCCGCCTCCCCGACGGCTCGTTGGACCCCGGCGTCATCCAGACGCAGATCAAACTGGCGCTGGGAACGGTGGGGCTGGCGCTGCGGCTCGGCGACGACCAGTTCCCGCTCAACCACGACGTCAAGGATGTCGCCGGCAACCATACTGAGCACCGCAAGCGCCTGGACTATTCGTCCTATCTGGAGCTGGCCGACCACCTCTACCACCGGGCGGCCGACAAGGCGCAGCTCACGGCCCTGTTTGCGATCACCCGATGGAACGAGAAGCCGAAAGATCCCTGGTGGCGATGAGTGAAGCGAACCGCGCGGCGGTCGTCATCCGCAACACCTCGGCGGCGGACCGGCCGCCCGCCATGCCGGTCAAGGTCGACGGCTCGTTGTACAGGTACGAGATGATCTTCTCTGGCGGCGGCTCGCGGGCGTACGCGGACGAGCCGGACGCGCTGGTCGGCGCGCTCAGGCCCGGCTACGACGCGCTCGGCACTCCGGAGGAGCGACGCGAGGCGCGCGAGCGGATCGCGCTGGACGCCCAGGTCAGGGCGCAGGCGGAGCTGGCCGCAGCCGGGCCGCTGGAGGAGTGCACGCCCGAGGAGCGGGCCGTGCTGCTCAGCGGCAGGCACGTGCCGCCGGCTCCGGAGGAGTGGGTCGCGCCCGTGCCGCTGGTGCTGGTCACGTCGTTCTACGAGCCGGCCGGGTCACTGCCCCGGCCGCGCGGCCCCGAGGAGCTTCAGGTATGGCTGGACCCGGCGGACGACTGGACGCTCCTGACCAGCCTGCACGCCGCCGGGACGATCCAGGTCGCGATACTCCAGGACTCCCCCTAGCAGCAACCTCAACGCAGTTCCCGCCCCCGTTGCCACTGCGGGAACTCTTCCTCCACACAGCCCCGGTGAGCTCTGTAGCGGTCAGGTCTTTGCGGTCCATTGCTCTGCTGCTTCCTTGATCACTTCGGGTGAATCGCCTGGGCGGTTCGCCGCCGCCTTTACCTGCGGACTCCACGGACAGGTGGTTGGCGCGTTGATGGGACTTGGCCAGCATCTCGGTGGCGGCCGCCTCGGTCCTGGCGAAGGTACGGCGCGACGCGTACATGGGGACGGTCGGTTGCGAGGAGTATGGCTTCGCGGACAACGCCGGCTATCCGTCACCGGTCCATCAGGAGGCGCTGGCCCGCTTGGGGCCTACGGAGCATCATCGGTTGTCGTGGTCGTACCTGGACGACCTGCCGCGCTGGCGGCACCTCAAACGGCACCGGGATCCGGCGGTGGGCGAGGGCCAGGCGAGTTTCTTCGGTTAGTCAGGGCTTGGTGCCCGGGAATCGGTCATTATCGGTGGGGTGCGAATCGGGATCTTTCTGATCGTGGCCCGATTTCCGGGCCAGAGATCAGAGCAGGTGCTGGCGAACGCCCTCGAGCTCATCGTGGCCGCCGAGGAGGCCGGGTTCGCCGATGCCTGGATCGCCGAGCACCATTTCATGTCTTATGGCGTCTGCCCTTCGGCCACCACGTTGGCGGCCGTGGCGATCGGCAGGACCAGCCGCATCGGTTTCGGCACCGCCGTGAGCGTCCTGTCCACCCAGCACCCGGTCGCTTTGGCCGAGCAGGCGGCCATGCTGCACCACCTGTCGGGCGGCCGTTTCACGCTGGGCGTCGGCCGGGGCGGTCCGTGGGTGGACCTGGAAGTGTTCGGCACCGGGCTGGCACGCTTCGAGCGGGGCTTCGAGGAGTCGCTGGACGTGCTGCTGGCCGCGCTCTCAAGTGAGCGGGTGTCGGCGGCGGGGGAGTTCTTCAGCTTCCGCGAAGTGCCGCTGGTCCCGCCGGCCCGGCTGCGCCCGGTCGTGGCGTGCACCTCACCGCCGACCGTGGCACTGGCCGCGAAACGCGACCTTCCGATGCTGCTCGGGATGCACATCGACGACGAGCAGAAGAAGTCGATGATCGCCAGGTACGAGTCTCACGGGGGTGGGGCGCAGGCCCACATGGCGGCGGTCGTCGGATACGTGGCGAACTCCACCGCTCAAGCCAGAAACGATTTGCGGGAATCCCTGCCCCGCTGGCTGAAGCCCGGCCTCGCTGGCTACATCCCGGTGGACAACAGAGAACCACCATCGCGGGATGTTTCGGCATATATAGACTTCCTGACCCGCGTCCACCCGGTCGGCTCGCCGGACCGATGCGTGGAGTCCATCATGCGTACGTCGGAAGCGACGGGGATCCAGCACCTCATCCTCATGGTCGAGGGGATGGGCGACCACCAGCGCACCTTGGAGAACATCCGTCGCCTGGGGGCAGAGGTGTTGCCGCAGGTCACCGGCTGAGCGGCGCGCTACCGGGGGCGGTCAGCCCAGCTGGTCGAACTCGCCGTCCTTGACGCCGCCCAGGAAGGCTCTCCATTCGCCGGGTGTGAAGGTGAGCGCGGGGCCACCACGGTCCTTGCTGTCGCGGACAGCGATGATTCCGCGGATGTTGCTTGCGACCTCTACGCACTGGCCGCCGTTTGAGCCGGACCGGGAACTCTTCCGCCAGACGGCCCCGGACAAGTCAATGTCGCTCAGGTCTGCTGCTTCCATTGGTTCCGCGCTTCCTTGATCATCTGTAGAGACGGACCGGGGCGGAGCGCCTCTGTACGCAGTTTGTCATAGATGTCCCAGATCAGAGTAACGAGTTTATGGTCTGCAGAGACTTCCGCCTTTGCTGCGGAGTCTACTGAGACAGTGGTCGGAGCGTCGGAAAGCTCGGCAATCATGAATGCGGACATCATGCCTGTCGTGCAAGTGGTGTCATAGGGGACGATCTGTATCGTCACGTTGGGGAGTTCCCCGGCGGTGAGCAGGTAATCAAGCTGCTCCTCCATAACCTTGGCGCCGTCGATGGGGCGACGAAGCACCCACTCGTCCAGGAGCACGAGCAAGGTGGGCGACTTGTCTCGTAGGAGGATGCTCCTACGCCGCATACGGGCATCAACCTTGTCTTGTATGTCCTGCTCAGAAACGAATAGGCCACCGCGAAAGACGGCTCGCGCGTATGCCTCCGTCTGGAGGATGCCGGGAATCTGGAGAGGGTCCCAACTTCGGAGCGTCCGTGCGTAGGGCTCGATTTCCTCTGTCCAACCGATGTACCAGTCGGGGCCGGTGGGAGAGGTGATATTGCGACATAGGCGTTTGAATCGGTCACCTGTCCCGAAGATCTCGTCACACCCTGCGGCAAGGTCTGGCTTCGGGGTCCTGTCACCTTTTTCGAGATGCGCTATGAGTGATGACGAGCAGCCCAGGTGTTTGCCCAGCCGGACTTGTGTCATGTTCGCCTCTTTGCGAACGCGGGCGAGCTCCTTGCCAAAGCGCTGAGCTGCCGTCAGACGCGGGTCAAGATCATTGGCCATGTTCGTCCTCCACTTGTGTCTCCCCAAGCGTGACGTACCTTTGACAAGTATTGACAGCTATCCCCGCTCGTAGGGGAGTTTTGGGCTCCGATTGTGCGCCAATTTCGTCTACTACACAAGCTTCTTCGTGGGCATTCTTGAAGCGCAAGACGTTAGGTCTAAGTGTGGCCATGACGATGAATGGACAATTCGGTCATATGGCCGGAGTAATCGTGACAGGCCAAGATCTCGGATGGATGGCCTCAGGAATGCGGCGGTGATTGTGAGGACGGTGTCTCGTTCGGTCCGTTCGGCACGTGGAGAAGTCCGTCATGCGGTACTTCAATCATGAATACGTTGGTCTGGGAGGTGGCGCGGTGAGCGAGCGGTTTCTTGGTGAAGTCGTGTTGCCGGGGGTGGCGTATTCGGTGGCGGTGGCTCGTCACTGTGTCGGGGAGATGTTGGCGGCGGCAGGGCACCGGGACGTGGAGAATGCGCGGCTGATCGTCAGCGAGTTGACCACCAATGCGCTGCTCCACACCGCCTCCGGGCTGCAGGGCGGGGTGGTCACGGTGGAGGCAGTCGCCGTTGATGCCGAGATTGTTCGCGTTGAGGTGACCGATGACGGGGCGGACACGGTTCCACGAGCGCGCGAGTCCGGCGATGACGACTGTCACGGGCGGGGTCTGTGGCTGGTCGAGCAGATCTCGCTCAAGTGGGGCGTACGCCTGCTGGGTGCGGGACAGCGCGCGGTCTGGGCGGAGACGTTCACGGGTCAGGCCATGCCTGCCTGCGCCGGGGAAGGCGTGACGGTCGGGGCTGCGCGCAGCGGGCGTCAGGTGAAGGGATGAGTTGGGTGCTCGTCCACTGGCGGTTTCCGCCTCGCTGCACGGCACCGCACGTATCAGCCGTGCAGTCGCACTACGACCAACTGGCATGGAACCCTCCACGCGGGGGCGAGCCGGACGGCCGGGTTATGCAGTGGACCTGCGACTGCAATGAGGTCGTCTACGAACTGATCACGCTCGGCGGGTTGCGGTTCATTCGCCGGACGGCTTTCCAGGCCGGGAAGACCGTCATTCATGAGAGTGATCGCTGGTCCTTCCGCATGGCAGATGCCATGTGGAGCGCTCTGCTGACGGGGAACGCGAGATGACCGGGAGATCATCGGATGCCCAGCGCGAGGGGCGCTTCACCGAGGATGGCTGGCCACAGAGTGACGGGAATGGGCCGATGGGGAACTCGCCCGCGCCTGCCGGACAGTACCGCGTGTGGATGTGAAAATGCGTGCCCGCATACGGGACGGCGATCAACGAGCATTCGAGGAGCTTTTCGACCAGTACGCCAAAAGCGTTTACAACCACGCCTACCGGCTGACCGGTGACTGGTCGGTGGCCGAAGACGTGGTATCGCTGACGTTCCTGGAGGCGTGGCGGTTGCGGGAGCGGCTCGCCCCGGACGGCGGTTCGCTGCGGCCGTGGTTGCTCGTCGTGGCCACCAACGTGGCTCGCAACCTGCGACGGGCCAGGCGGCGTCACGAAAACGTCATGGCCAGGATGCCCCGTGACGACGCCGTCCCGGATTTCGCCGAGGAGTTGGTCGGGCAGATCGCCGACAAGGAGCGGCTGGCCGAGGTGCGTACGGCGATCGGACGGTTACGCAGACATGAGCAGGATGTGCTGTTGCTGTGCGCCGGGGCCGGGCTCGACTACGCCGAGGCGGCCGAGGCGCTGGGCATCCCGGTCGGCACCGTCAAATCCCGGTTGTCCCGGGCCCGGAAAAAGCTGGAACTGGCCGTGACCCGACGACAGATAGATGGCGACCGCGGCACCGCGGTCCGGTCCACCCAGGAGAGCACCCCATGACCATTTTTCCGGAGGAACGGGATCTTCCTGAGGGCCGTCACCAACTGCTCAAGGAGTTCGTGATGACCGCTCTGCAGGACGAGTCCAAGCCGGCCAAGCCGCGCCGCAAGCTGCTGCGCGCCGGCGTACTGGCCCCCGTGCTGGGTCTGGCCGCCGCGGCCGCGGTGGCCCTCCCGCTGATGTTCGGCGGCACCCCCGCGTTCGCGGTGGCCAAGAACCCCGACGGCACCATCACCATCACCATCAACGAGGCCAAGGACCCCAAGGCCCTCGAGTCCGACCTGAAGAGGATGGGCTACAACATCGTCGTCGACTTCCTGCCCAAGGGCAAGAAGTGCGCCACTCGCCCGCGCGGCGAGAACTGGCTGTCGAAGGAGGAGGCCCCGCTCGCCGTCTTCCCGCCCACCGTCGAGACGGCCCTTGGCGGCCGCGGCTTTCAGATCGACCCGCAAAAGATCAAGCCCGGCCAGACCGGCGTACTGGAGTTCGCCGTGGACGATGACCCCAAGCCGGGTGACGTCGTGGCAGCAATCTGGGCGCGGGTCTCCAACGGCCCTGTAGCACCGTGCGACCTCGTCGACGGCAACTCGCCACTCGGCGACTATTAGCAGACGGGCGCCGCTCTGTGGCGGGCCGGGAGAACCGGCCCGCCACAGGGGAATCAGCAGTCCACCAGTTCGGGTTTCTGGTTGAGGATCTGTGCGCGCGGAGTGACGAACGCTCGCAACGCGGCGGTGGCCGTCGGAGCGAACACCGCCACCCGGTGGCAGTTCTGGAAGGCCAGGCGGATGCCGAAGTGGCGCTCCAGAGCGCCCCGCATCGAGTCGCTGGCCAGGCAGCGCAGGAGCTGGCCGCGGGCCTCCTCGTCCGGTGGGGGCACCTGGTTGTCGGCGAAGTCGGCACCGGTCCTGTCGCGGTGCTGGACCAGCTCGCTGATCACCGACCAGGCGTACGGCAGAGAGTCGCGGACGCAGGCGACGAACGCCGCGTCGTCGACCTCGCCCGCTCTGGCCTGATCGAGTAGATCGTTCGGAACGGTCAGCGACATGCTGTCTCCTCTCAACGGGGATTGACTTGAACGCTAGATGGGCTCGGCGGGGGCTTCCAGACGACCGGAGGGGACAGTCATGTGGTCGGGCAGCCGCCGTAGACGAACTCCGGGTCGATCTGGTCGGCCAGGTCGAGACCGGTCTTGGCATTGGCCCAGGAGCGGGCGTTGCGCAGGTGGAACTCCTCGGCCTGGCGGCCGAAGCGGGACCAGTCCTTGGTCTGCGCGTCGAGGTGCTTGAGCAGCATGGCCAGCGCGTCGGTGTTGGCGGGCTCCAGGTCGTCGAGGGCGAAGCGGCGGCCCTGCTCCATGGCGCGGACGGCGGCGGAGTGCTCCATCCAGGTGAGCAGGTCGTCGCCCACCTGGCCGTGCAGGAAGTCGACGTCGGACTGGTCGTGCACCTTGTTGCCGATCACGGCGAGCGGCACGTCGTAGTCGGTGGCGTACTCGCGATATTGCCGGTAGACGCTGACGCCCTGCCTGGTCGGCTCCGCGACGAGGAACGTCAGGTCGAAGCGGGTGAACAGGCCCGAGGCGAACGAGTCGGCCCCGGCCGTCATGTCGACCACCACGTATTCGGCCGGACCGTCCACCAGGTGGTTGAGCAGCAGCTCGACGGCTCCGACCTTGGAGTGGTAGCAGGCCACGCCCAGGTCGTCCGCGCTGAAGGGGCCGGTCGCCATCAGCCGCATGCCCTCGCTCGTGGTGACCGCGAACTCGCTGGTCGCCAGGTCCTTGAAGCTCAGCAGCCGGGAGCCCCGGCCGGGCGGGGTCGTCTTGACCATGGCCTGGGCCGAGGGGATGCGCGGGTTGTCGCCGCGCAGCAGCTCCTTGATCTCGGTGAGCCGGGAGCCCAGCGGCTCCGGCGGCTCCTCGACGCCGAGCACCAGGGCCAGGTGCTGGTTGATGTCGGCGTCCACGGCCACCACCGGGCCGCCCTGGCTCGCCACGTATCTCGCGAACAGCGCCGACATCGTCGTCTTGCCGCTGCCGCCTTTCCCGACGAACGCCACTCTCACGAGCACCCTCCCGATGATTATGAAAACCGTTACCGTTTCAGGTCACGCTCATCATGGCACACTGAGCGCGTGCGTGACGATGAATTGGCGCGGGCCGTGGGGCTGCGCGAGGCGGGCGAGCGCGACGAGGCCCGCGAGCTCCTGGTCGCTTTGGCGGCGCGGCATCCCGAGGACGCCGAGGTGGCCTATCAGGCCGCGTGGGTGCACGACGCGCTCGGCCTGGAGGCCGAGGCGGTGCCGTTCTATGTACGCGCGCTCGCGGGTGACGGGCTGAGCGCCGAGGACCGGCTGGGCGCCTTTCTCGGGCTGGGCAGCACCTACCGGGTGCTGGGGCGGGTGGCGGAGTCGCTGAAGACGTTCGAGCGCGGGCTGGCGGAGTTCCCCGGCGACGCGGGGCTGCGGACGTTCAACGCCATGGCGCTCTACAACGCGGGCCGGGCGCGCGAAGCCGTCAGCGCGCTGCTCACGGTCGTCGCCGAGTCAGACCGGGCGGGCGGCTACGCCAGGGCCATCTCCCACTACGCCGAGAACTTGGACGAGACGATCTGAGCGAAGGTGACTTCGGTGAGCAGTCGTTCCTCGTGCTCGCGCAGCGCGGTCCAGACGTCGGCCAAGGGTCCCGCGACACCTGGATAGCCACCGTGCGCGGGATATTCGGGTTTGCCCTCGATGACGGCGATCACGTCGGCGAGCGTGATGTCGTCCGCCGGGCGCGCCAGCCAGTAGCCGCCGTCGGGGCCGCGCAGGCTGTGGATGAGCCCGGCCCGTCTGAGCTGCAGCAGGATGTTGTCGAGGAAGCGGCGCGGGATGTTCTGGGCCACGGCGATGCGTTCGGCCGGCACCGGCCCCGGCGGTGCGGCGGCTAATTCGCTGACCGCCCGCAGCGCGTAATCGGTTCGCGCGGAGATCCGCATCACACCGGATTGAGGCCCCAGCGCCGCCGCAAGGCGCTGTCGGCCGCCTCGAATAGCATGTCGATCACTATACCGATCACCAGGATCACGATCATCGTGCCGATGAGTCCCGGCGAGTCGGACAGTTCTCGCGAGATCGCCAACTGCTCGCCGAGTGACGACTGATAGGCGATGATCACCAGCAGCTCACCGGCCATCAGCGAGCGCCAGGCGAACGCCCATCCCTGCTTCAGCCCCGCCAGGAACGACGGCAGCGAGGCGGGCAGGATCACATGCCGATAGAGCTGCAGCCGCCGGAACCCGAGCACGTGCCCGGCCCGCAGGAGCAGCGGAGGTGTGTAGTCGACGCCGGTGATCAGGCCGTTGGCGATCGACGGCGCGGCGCCCAGGATCACCACGAACGTGATGGCGCTCTCGGTCAGCCCGAACAGCAGGATCGCGAACGGGAACCAGGCGATCGACGGCATGGTCTGCAGGCCGGTGATCAGCGCGCCGAAGGCGGCCCGCAGCACCTTCACCCGCGACACGGCCGCGCCGACGACCAGTCCGACGAGCACGGCCAGCGCGAAGCCGGTGACGGCCCGGCGCATGGTGGTCGCCACGGCCTGGTAGAACTCGGGGTCGCCGAGGCGGTGCCCGAGGTCCTGGAACGTGGTGATCGGCCCGGCGAAGACGTACTCGGGCCAGCGACCGCTCAGCACGACCAGTTGCCAGGCGACCAGCACCAGCGCGATCGCGGTCAGCATCGGCCAGACCCGCGCCCAGACCCGGGACGCTATCCCGGCGCGCTGGTCACCGGCCAGCTCCAGCGCGTCGAGCCCGGCGATCTGCCGCGCATGCGTGTCAACGGCCATCGCTCGCCTCCTTGCGTCGAGCGGCCGAGCCGTCAGTAGCCCAGCCTTCAGCAGCCCAGCCTTCAGTGGCCATGGCGCATGACCTCTTCCTTCAGCCGGTCGGTGATCTTCGCGGCCAGCTCGGCGACCTCCGCGGAGTCGGTGCGGCGGGGCCGGGCGAGCTCGATGGGGAACTCCTCGACCACGCTGCCGGGACGGCTGCTGAGCAGCACGACCTTGTCGCCGAGCCGTACGGCCTCGCGGACGTTGTGCGTGACGAACAGGACGGACAGCCCCCGCTCCCGCCAGATGCGTTCGAGCTCGTCGTGCAGCAGGTCGCGGGTCATCGCGTCGAGCGCCCCGAACGGCTCGTCCATCAGCAGCACCGCGCCCTCCTCCGCCGAGGACGCCGAGGACGAGGACGACTGGGCGAGCGCGCGGGCCAGGGCGACGCGCTGGCGCATGCCGCCGGACAGCTCGTGCGGGCGCTTCTTCCCGAACCCGCCCAGGTGCACGAGGTCGAGGAACTCCGCCGCCCTGGTACGACGGTCCTGCTTGGACAGGCCCTCAGCGCGGAAGGCCATCTCGACGTTGGCCGAGACCGTGAGCCACGGGAACAGCGCCGGCTCCTGGAACATCATCGCGACCTGCCGCCCGACCGTGGAGATCTCCCCCTGCGTCGGCTTGTCGAGCCCGGCGACCAGCGAGAGCAGCGTGCTCTTGCCGCAGCCGGATGCGCCCAGGAGGCAGACGAACTCGCCGGGCCGTACCGACAGCGAGACCTTGTCGAGGGCGAGCAGCCCGTTGCCGCCGTGACCGTAGACCTTGGAGACGGCCTCCAGCCGGACCGCCGTCGTGCGATCGACCAACTGCGTCGTCATGTGCGTCACCTGTCCGAAATCGACTGCTGGCCCTGCGCGGCCAGCACCTCGTTGAGGGGCTTCAGGTTGTAGATGCCGTTCAGGTCCACCGGCTTGAGCAGCCCGACCTTGACGGCGTGGTCCGCGCTGCCGGTGAGGGAGGAGGCGATGGGGTCGTTCGTGAACGTGATGTTCTTGAACGCGCTCTGCAGCACCTCGGGCTTGAGCGGCTTCTGGGTGAGCTTCTCGATCGCGGTGTTGACGGTCTGCGCGGCCGCGGTGGGGTCGTCATTGAGGTACTTGGTGGCCTCGACATGCCCTTCGAGCAGCTTCTTGAGCAGGTCGGGGTTGGCCTTGGCCCAGTCCTGCCGGACGATCAGGTGGGTGATCACGAACTGCTTGTTCGGCCACAGCTCACGCTCGTCCTGAAGGATCTTGCCCTTGCTCTCGATGACCAGGCGGCTGGCGAACGGCTCGGGCACCCAGGCGCCGTCGATGTCGCCGGTCGCGAAGGTCTGCAGCGTCTGGGCGTTCTCCTGGGGCACGATGTGGACGTCGCCGCCGCCCTTGGTGTCGGTCTTGAGCCCCTTGCTGTCCAGCCAGTAGCGCAGCGCCACGTCCTGGGTGTTGCCGAGCTGCGGCGTGGCGATCTTCTTGCCCTTGAGGTCGGCGGGGGAGTTGATCCCGGGCTTGACGACCAGGTAGACACCGCCGGACGCGGCGCCCGCGACGATGTTGATGGCCTTGCCCTTGGACTTCTCCCAGGCGTTGATCGCCGGGTTCGGGCCGATGTAGGTGGCGTCGATGGCGCCGGAGAAGAGCGCCTCGATCGCGGCCGGGCCGGCGTTGAACGTGCTGGTCTTCACCGGTACGCCGAGGTGCTTGGCGTAGAAGCCCTTCTCGACGCCGACCAGGGCGGTGGAGTGGGTGATGTTCGGGAAGTAGCCGAGGCGCAGTTCCTTGGCGGCACCGGCGCCGGTGGGAGACGCGCTGCTCCCGCAGGCCGCCGCGAGCGCGGTGAGTGCGGTTGCGGCCAGAGCGGCGAGCACCCTGCGAGCGTTCATGCTCTACTCCCTATTCCCTACTTAATAAGTCGGCTATGTGCATATGAAACCCTCCAAATTCCTACACGTCAAGTTGGTATAGGGGGATAACTAGGATCTGTCCATATGGAGAGACAGCTGATCAGCCACCTCGCGCACGCCGACCACCCTGTCGCCTCCCCGATCAGCGAGGCGAACCTGACCCGGCTGCTGCGCCGGGCCAAGCTGCCGAGTGGCGTGGCTAGCGGCAGGCGGAGTCGAGGGCGATCGGGGTCTCGGGGCTCGGGGTCCGTGGGGTGGTACGCGGGGGTGTGGTGCTCGGGACCTGTTCGGCCAGCGCCTGGGTGACCTCGCGCCGGATCAGGCTCCAGTCGGGGTAGACCGTGCTGATCAGCGGCGGTACGAAGCTCAGACTCCTGATCTTGTTGGCCTTCACCCGCTGCGCCAGCTCGACCAGGTCGGGCAGGACGTTCTGGGGGATGTCGGTGGAGATGGCGCGCTTCGTCGCCACGGCCAGCTTCTCGAAGCTGTTCAGTACGGTGACCGGGTCGGCCTGCTTGGCGACGGCGTTGAGCAGGCATTTCTGGCGGCCCATGCGTACGTAGTCGTCGCTGTCCGTACGCGAGCGGCCGAACCAGAGGGCGTCCGCGCCCGAGAGCTTGCGGGTGCCGGGGCGCAACAGGCCCTCGCGGTACTTGCCGTAGACGATCGGCTGTTTGATCGTGACCGTCACGCCGCCCATCGCGTCGATGATCTGCGCGAACCCCTTCATGTCGACCATGGTGTAGTAGGTGATGGGGATGCCGAGGATGCCGCTGATCGTCTTCTTGAGCAGGGTCGGGCCGCGCTGCCCCTTGCGTATGCCGGGCTCCATCTCGGGATAGTCCTCGGCGTACTGGAACACCTCGTTGAGCAGGCCGGGCGTCTCGGGGCCCGCGCCGGTGAAGCCGTCCGGGAAGCGCTCTCTGGGAGGACCTTCCGGCAGGCGCACCCGCTGCAGGTTACGCGGCAGGCCGAGCAGGATCGTCGAGCCGGTGGCCACGTCGACGCTGGCCACGGTCATGCTGTCGGTACGTACCCCGGGCCGGCCGGGGGCGGCGTCGGCGCCGAGGAGCAGCAGGTTGACCCGCTTCGCGCCGTCCCACGGATCCTGGGACACGACAGGGGAGACGTTGGCGGTGAACAGGCTGTTGACCACGTCACGCGACACGTAGGTCACGCGGGCCGCGTAGACGGCCGGGGTCAGGATGAGCGCGCACAGGGCGATGGTCAGCGCGCTGGTCAGCGCGCGGCCCACGCGGTTCGCGGGCGCCGGCCGTACCAGTACAAACGACCAGATGACCACTCCCGTCCAGATGATCGCGATCGTGGCGATCATGATGGAGAAGGCGGTGAGCCAGGCGGGCTGGACGGCCAGCGGGAGCAGCTTGCTGCCGAACACGGTGATCACGGTGAGGATCATGGCGAGCATCAGCACGTGCGCCGCCATGAGGGCGATGCCGGTCTTCCGGCGGTCGGCGGCCAGGTGGGCCACCCCCCACAGCAGCGTCGACGCGAGGGTGAGGATGATGCTGAAGCCAAGCCCAAAACCCCGTGTTCTTACTGTCATCCCTGGTAAGCCCCCTGTTCTACGAATTACTCCCAAGGCTAGTAACGGGTTGCACGCGGGGTATTTGCGGAAAAGGCAGTGTCACGGCAAGTTTCGGTGAAGTCCATCTTGCGATATAACGTGAGTGTGAAGCGCGGTAGCTATGGATTCGACGCGCCATGGGCCCTTGCCGGACTCTTCTTCGGGGCAGTGGTCCTGTTGGTGCTGGCAGCGGTCTCGTACGTCAACGATGTCCCGGCGGCGGCGATCGCGTTTCTGCTCGGCGCGGTCTACACGCTGGCCAGCGCGGCCAGCTACCTCTATACGACTCGCCGGGGGAAGTTCGCGGTCTGGGCCGAGGAGCTCGGCCGGATCGAGGGCGACGAGCGGATTCTCGACCTCGGCTGCGGGCGCGGGATGGTGCTGCTGCTCGCGGCCCAGCGGCTGCGCGAGGGCCGGGCCACCGGCATCGACCTGTGGCGCGGCGTAGATCAGTCGGGCAACGCCGAGGGCGTCACCAGGGCCAACGCCGAGGCCGAAGGGGTGTCGGATCGGGTCGAGCTGGTCACGGGTGACATGCGTGAGCTGCCGTTCGACGACGGCCGGTTCGATGTGATCGTGTCCAGCCTGGCCATCCACAACATCCCGACCGTGGAAGGACGCGAGCGGGCCGTCAAGGAGGCGCATCGGGTGCTGCGTCCGGGCGGGCTGATGCTGATCGCCGACTTCCAGCACACGCCCCAGTACGAGAGCGTGCTGCGCGAGCTTGGCGTGGTCGACGTGCGCAGGCGCGACCTGGGGTGGCGGTTCTGGTACGGCGGACCGTGGTTCAAGTCGGAGATGCTGGAGGCACGCAAGCCAAGCTCGAACGGCGGTGAGGCGGTGCTTCGCCGGCCTCACCAGGACGCGGCGCCTGCGAAAGACGTCGGCGAGGGCGCGTAACCGAGTCGTTCGCGGGCCGCGGTGATGTCCAGGGTGCGCTCGACGGCCAGGTGGCCGACGGCGTAGCGGGTCAGGCGCGGCTCGCGGGTGAGCGTCTCGGAGATCGCCGCCAGGCCGTGGGCGAGCCGTCTGGGCAGGTAGAGCGGGGTCGCGTCGATGCCCTTCTCCCGCAGTACGGCACGGAGCGCGTCGTCCAGGAGCACCGGCTCGGCGTCGGTGACGTTGTAGGTGCCGAGAGGACCCGTGACGGCCAGCAGGCAGGCCTGGGCGAGGTTGGCCACCGAGGTCAGGCTGACGCGCTGCCGCCCGTCGCCGACCGCGACCAGCCTGCGGCCCCTGACCGCCCGCAGCACCCGGGGGAGCAGCGTGGTGTCGCCGGGACCGTAGACGGCGTGCGGGCGCAGGATCACCGCCCGCCCCTCGACCAGCCGCTCGGCCGCCGCCTTGGACGCGCCGTACGCGTTGACGTACCGGCTCACCGGGGCCTCGTGCTCGCGGGCCATGACGGTCGGCCGTCGCGGGTCGTACACGCTGGCCGTGCTGACGTGCACGAACCGGGCGCTGGGGAAGGCGGCCATGGCGTTCCGGGTCCCGTCGAGGTTGGCCCGCCAGATCCCGGCCGGCGGGCCCCAGTCGGTGACGCTCCCCGCGCAGTGGATCAGCGCGTCGAGGTCGAGGTCCGGGTGGTCGCGGCCGGTCAGGTCCCAGGTGAGGTACGGCACGCCGCGGATCTCCGTGGGCCTGCGCCCGAAGCCGTACACCTGCCACCCCCTGGCCACGGCCGCCCGGCAGACCGCGCCACCCACGAAACCGGACGCCCCGGTGACCCCGACCCTCATGCGGCCCTGATCAGCAGCCGCTCGTAGGTCGGGATGAGCACGCCCCTGGCCGCCCGCCGCGCCACCACCTCGACCGGGCGGGCGAGCACGACCCGGGCCACCGCGCGGATCTCGGCCAGCGCCAGCGGGTAGCCGATGCAGAAGTGCGGCCCGGCGCCGAACCACAAGCGGCGCAGCTCGGGCGGATGCGGCCGGGACGGGTCGAACGGTCCGTACGCGCGGGCGCAGTTGTGCGTGACGATCACCACGCGGTCGCCGGGCCTGGCCAGGACCCCGCCCAGGCGTACGGGCTCGGCGACGGAACGCAGCATCACCGGGGTCGGCGTGGTGACCCGCATCGCCTCCTCGATCGCCAGATCCAGGGCGGCGCCGAAGGCATCGTGGTCGTGCAGCAACGCGACCAGCCGGGGCACGAACGTGGCGACCGTCTCCGTGCCGGTGAGGAAGAACGCCCCGGCCGCCCCGCGGGCCTCCGCCGCCGACAGCCCGAGCTCGCGCATCCGGCCCATCACCGTGGCGGGATCCCCCGCGTCGTAGGCGGCCTGCGCGATGTCGCCGATCCCGTCGAGCACCTCGCGGGCCACGGTGAGCTGGCGGGAGTTCAGTCCCCGGGTACGCAGCGAGACCATCGACACCACCCGCTCCCCGTCGGCGAACAGCCGCCTGGCCCTGGCCGCCGGCACCTCGCCGAGGCCGATGACCCGGCAGATCACCGCTCCGGCCAGCAGCCGCATCTCGTCCACCAGGTCGACCGTGTCGCCTTTCGCCAGCCGTACGCGGAGATCGTCCAGCGGGCCGGCGAGCACGTCGGAGACCAGCGTGGCGACGGACGACGGCGTGAACAGCGGGGCCAGCTTGGCGCGGAGCGCCGCGTGCGGCTCGCCCTCCATGTTGAGCAGCACCGACGGGCCGAGCACGGGCGTCCACAGGTCGCCGGGCGAGCCGGGGCCGTCCTTCCGGAAGCGGCCGTCCATGAGCACGCGCCGGGCCAGTGCCGCGTCGTTGACCACCACGCCCAGCCCCGGAACCCGCACCACCGCGCCCAACCGGGCCAGCAGGCGCATCAGCGGGTAGGCGAAAGGGTGGGCGGCGAGGTAAAGGCGAGTCTCGTGTCGGGGATTCAGGGGGCCGTTGATGCTGTTCACAGGTCCGCCAGCATGACGCCCAGGCTGATGCCGCCGCCGAGGCCGAGCAGTGCCACGCGGTCGCCCTCGCGGGCGTGCGCGAGTTGGAGCGGGAGTGTGGCCGACGCGCAGTTGCCGTGGTCGGGCAGCGTGATCACCAGCCGGTCCTCGGGGATGTCCAGCGCCTGCGACAGGACCTTCAGGTACGGCAACGCCACCTGGTGCACCGCGATCACGGCGAAGTCGTCCCAGGTCAGGCCGGTGCGTTTGAGGGCGTTGAGGAAGAGGTCGGGGCCGATGAGCTCGAACGCCTCCTTCAGCCTGCGGCCGTCGCCACGGAAGTAGGAGTATTCAGGGTCGCGCGGGTGCATGGAGCCGCCGCCAGGGAGGGTGCCGATGCCCCACGCCCTACTATCAGCCGAAAATTCGCGATAAAAGATGCCGCGCGTGGGGTCGGCCTCCACGAGCACCGCCGCGCCCGCGTCCGACAGCGTGTATCCCGCGAACGCGTCCACGAACTGCGCCCGATCCCTGACCCGCCAGCGGATCGCCCGCGAGGGCGTCTCGCCGGAGCACACCAGCACCCTGCGGTACGACCCGGAGACGATCAGGCCCTCGGCCACCTGGATCCCGTTGAGCAGGCTGTTGCAGGCGTTCTTGACGTCGAACACCGGGCACGACAGGCCCAGCTTGGCGGCCACGATGTGCGCGGTCGCGGGCTCGACCAGGTCCTGCGAGGCCGAGGCGAAGATCAGCAGATCGACGTCGGTCGCCAGCTCCTTGGCGGCCTCGACGGCCAGGTCCGAGGCCTGCTGATCGTCGGACGCCACATGCCGGCGCCTGATGCCGGTCATCCGCTCGACGATGCCGCGCGGCGGCCGGTACCCCCGGATGCGTCGCTCGACCTCGTCGCTGGTCAGCGTGCCTGCGGGGAGGTACGTGGAAATCCTGGTGATGCGGGCCTTCATCTGCCGCAACCTAGCGGGTCGCCCTTGCAGAACGTTTGCCGGCCGTTCACTGAGGTGCCTATAGGCGATGCGGAGACGGCGCGGGCCGCATGACGCGCAGCACCTGGGTGCTGTCGGCGAGGTACAGGTGCGGCACGTCCACGAACACCCGCATCGGACCGGTGCCCAGCCCCAGCCGTCCCGCCATCCCGGCCTGGACGTCCGCGAGCGGCAGGTAGTTGAGGTAGCTGGTGAAGGCATTCTGCGACCGGAACGTGGCGGTCATGACCAGCGCGTCCTCCCTGATCCTGAAGGCCAGTCCGATCAGGCAGGGCACCGAGTCGTACGGCTCGCCGGGGGTGGTCAGCGAGATCCAGGCGCTCTTGCTGTACGGCTTGGCCCGCAGCAGGTCGGCCGCCCATTGGAGCTGGCCCTTGATCCTGGCGCCGTAGCTGTACTTGAACGGCGGCACGATCGTGTCCTGGCTGAACTTCCTGCGATACAGCGCCAGCCGGTCCGTGTCGCCGTACCTCTCGATGATGGGGTCGTTGCCACTCGTGACCGCGATCTCGAACAGCACGGACGGCGCCTCGATGACGGGACCCCGGTCATCGTCGGCGAGCGCCCCCGCCGTCCAGACATGGCGCATCAGCCATATCCACGCCTCCCCACACGACGCCCAAAGTGTTGGGCCGGGCATTCAGGTCTCCAGGTTCGGGAATTCGTAGGGATTGTGCGGGAGCCGGCGCCGCCTGCTGACGTTGCAGCGCACGTAGTAAACGGAGTAGTGGACGAGAGCCACCAGCGTGATACTGCTCAGCAGTATGGGCAGGTTCGGATCCTGCCCGCTGAGGCCGCTGACACCCACGGTCAGGTACGTCGAGTTGACGATCGCCAGCATCATCACGTTGATCCCCGGCCAGGCCAGAGGCGCGTACGTCTCGGGAAAGCGCGGATCGACCGGCAGGTTCGGCGACCAGTTCAGTTCGTCCTTGAGCCGGGCCACGTACAGCAGCCGGAAGTTGTTGATCGCCCTGGCCGTTCTGGCGTGCGCGTTGACCGCCTCGATGAGCCGCAGGAACGGCAGCACGCTGAGCAGGCCGAACGCCGCCACCAGGGCGAACAGGTACCACGGCACCCGGTGCCACTCCGTCAGGCTCTGCGGGTCGACGACCTTCGCGCTGGTGAGCGCGATCGTGGCCAGGAACGGTCCAGATAAAAGGCTCATCGCGAGCCTTGTCATCTTCAGACGCTCTTCCTTGGCGGCCAGGTGGACCGCGTATACGCCGCTGAAGTCGATCGCGGCGAGTTGAAGGAAGTGGTTTGACTCCAGCCTTGACTCCGGAGCCATGCGTGGGGGTGTCTTCCGCATGATCGTGCTCCTGTGGGACCAGCTTCCCCAAGTATGAGCACACCGTTCCCGGATTTGACAGGATTTCTACCAATCATTCCAACAAATCGCCATGGGCGGTCGGCTGTTCTTTAGTGAAGGCGGTTCTCCATCCGATGCTCACGGCGGTCTTACATCCCACGGTGACGGCGGTTGTCCGTCCTGCGACCACGGTTGATGTCCGTCCCACGGCTCGCCGGTACGCGGGCGGACGGTTCGACAGCGTCCGACCCGGCTATCCTGCTATCCGGTGCACTGCTCCGAATGCCCAGCCTGGAGGCGAGCCGAATGGCGGACACGATGCGCGCGGACGGCCGCCGCAACTACGACCGGCTGCTCGACGAGGCCCGCGCCGCGTTCGCCGAGCACGGCACCGACGTCTCCCTGCGCGACGTCGCCCGCCGCGCGGGGGTCGGCATCGGCACGCTGTATCGCCACTTCCCCACCCGCGAGGCGCTCATCGAGGCCGCCATGCGTCACGGCCTCGACGCTCTCTGCGCGCGGGCCGACGAACTCATCGACACCGAGCCGGCCGGCGAGGCGCTGACCGCGTGGCTGCTCGCCTTCGCCACCGGCTCGACCCGATATCAGGGCCTGCCCGCCTCAATCCTCGACGCTCTCGGCGACGAGACCTCTGAGCTGTACCGCTCCTGCCACGCCATGCGCGCCGCCGCCGCCCGGCTGCTCCACCGGGCCCAGCAGACCGGCCAGGTACGGGGCGACCTCGCCGTCGACGATCTGCTGGCCCTGGTGGTCGGGGTCGCCTGGGCGGGCCAGCACGCCCGCGACGGAGCGGCCCTGACCGGCCGCCTGCTCGGCCTGATCAGAACCGGCATCGAGACCCCCGGCGGTCAGTGAGGGCGCCAGGAGGCCAGCAGTTCCTCAGGCCCCCACGCCTGGTCCAGCGGAAGGCCGGGCTCGAACCCGGCTCTGGAGACGGCGATGGTCGGCGTGTCGCTCGAGACGCCCGGTACGAAGGCGGCGCCGCGGACCAGTTCCGCATGATCGCGCTGATCGAACAGGCGGTTGTCGTACCACTTGATCGATCCGACGAAGTGCACGTCTCTCGCGACCGGACCTCTGTCGGCGCCCACCAGGTCGATCTCGGGATTGTTCCGGCGGTTCCACCAACTGCCGATCTCCTCGGTGTCCGGCCACCGGTCATCCGGCAGCGTTCTGGCCAGGGTCTCGCGGATGATCGGCTCCACGGCGCGTCCTCGCCAGGCCGTCCAGGATCGTTCGATGCGCCGCAAGGCCAGATCCGGGCGACCTCGCTCGCTGTCGGCGATGGCGCGCTGCAGGAACGCCAGCCAGAAGCGCAGATAGTGATCGGATATCCGATATCGCTTGTTCTTGGTGTCCGGCTTGGTGGACAGGGGCAGGTCGGTGGCGATCACTCGCTTGGCCGCCAGACTCGTCAGGATCGGCGCGAGTGTGCCGGGCAGGAGCGGGGTTCCGCCGCCCGTCTTGGCGGCGATGTTGGAAAACGTACGCTCGCCCGTACCCACCGCTTCCAGGACGGCGCGAACGTGCGAACCCGCGGGAAACTCGCCCAGCATCGAAAGCTCTCCAGCGGCGAGCAGCGGGGACAACGGCGAGTCGAGGCTCCTGCGCAGGAAGTCGACACGTGACAGCGCCTGCTCCCAGGAGCGGACTATTTCCGGGAATCCTCCTGTGATCAGGAGCGCGTCGATGGCGTCGGCCGCCGGCAGTCGCGTCATCTCCGCGACGTCGGCGAGATTCAACGGCTGAACGGTCATCCGGGCGGCCCGTCCGAAGAAAGGCCGGCCGTATTGCTGTAGCGCCTCCATCATCGTCAGATCGCTGCCCACGAGGAGGAGCAGGATGGGTTTGGCGGAGAGGAACCTGTCCCAGACGGTTTGCAGCGCCCCCTCGAACTCGCCGTCCTGCTCGACCAGCCACGGCACTTCGTCGAGCACCACGATGCACGGGGCGGTGGCTGCGGCTGTCACCAGCGACTTCAGCGCCTGGTTCCAGTCCTGCGGCTGAGTGTCCTGGACCAACTCCGACATCGGGAGCCCCGCGGACGCCACCTCTCCGATGAAGTCGCTTCGCTCCGCGCCGGGGGCTCGCCCACGAGATGCTTGGAAGACGACGTACGGCAGCCCGGAACGATCGCAGAACTCTTGCGCGAGGCGTGACTTGCCGACCCTGCGGCGCCCGGTCATGATCACCGCTCGACCGCGGGTGGTCAGCTTGCCGTCCAGGGCCAGGCGCAACTGTTCGTCGAGCGTCCTGAGGTCGTGGGACCGTCCCGAGAATTCGGCGACCATCCTCGCTCCAAACTATGATCCAGTCATACTATGAACGATACATAGCTTAGCTCAGAAGCGCATGATGGCGTGGTGATCGGACACATCGGGATCAGCGTCCCCGACCTGGCGCGAGCCAAGGCCTACTACGACCGGTTGATGCCGCTCCTGGCCTTCGACGAGTTTCTGAATGACGCCGACCAGTTCGCCTACCGGCCCGCCGGGGGCAAGCCCGGCACCTTCCTGTTCTTCTATCCAGCGGCCGTCGGAACGCCCGGCTACTCCCGCGACCACCCAGGCCTGCAGCACCTGGCGTTCATGGTCGGGAGCCGGTCCGCGGTCCGTGCGGTTCACGAGCTGGTGGTCTCGCTGGGGGATGTGGTCGTGGAGGAGCCGCGCGAATTCCCCGAATATCCGCCGCCCTACTACGCCACATTCTGGCGGGATCCGGTTGGATTCCTCCTGGAGGCCGTCTGCCACCATGATCGCGATTGACCATCACACCATGTCAGGCCGTAGACAGGGAAGTCCCAGCGAAGAGGAGGTCGTCATGACATTGGCGGATCGAGTGGACAGTGTCCTGCGGGCGGGTAAGGCGCCGAACCTGCACGGGCTCGTGGTCGTCGAGAACGGGCAGATCATCCTCGAACGGTACGGTGCGGGCCAGGACTTCCAGCTCAACGAGCCCCTCGGGCACGTCACGTTCGAGCCGGACACACTGCACGACGTCCGATCCGTCACCAAGAGCGTGGTATCGCTCCTGTACGGCATCGCGCTGGCCGAGAAGCTGGTGGCGCCTCCGGAGGAGGGCTTGCTCGCCCAATTCCCGGAATATCCGGATCTGGCCGAAGACCCCGAGCGGGCCCGCCTCACCGTCGAGCATGCCCTGACGATGACGCTCGGGCTGGAGTGGGACGAGAGCGTGCCGTACACCAGCGCCGCCAACAGCGAGATCGCGATGGAGTACGCGCCCGACCGCTACCGCTTCGTGCTGGAGCGGCCCGTCGTCGAGGAGCCGGGGCAGCGGCGGACGTACTGCGGCGGAGCGACGGCCCTGATCGGGCGGCTGGTCGCCAAGGGAACCGGTCGGTCGCTGACCGAGTTCGCCAGGGGCGCGCTGTTCGAGCCGCTCGGCATCGGCGAGTTCGTGTGGACGCGGGGCGATGACGGCACCGAGCTGGCGGCCTCGGGGCTGCGGCTGGCGCCGCGCGACCTGGCCGCCATCGGCACGCTGCTGCTCGACGGCGGGCGCGGGATCGTGCCGCGGAGCTGGATCGAGGAGCTGTCGCGGCCTCGGGTGCGGATCGACGACGAGTCCGCGTACAGCTACCAGTGGTACGTCGGCACCGGTGCGCACCCCTGGCTCGCCGCGCACGGCAACGGGGGTCAACTGCTCCACCTGGCGCCCGAGCGCGGGCTGGTCGTGGCCATGACGGCGGGCGAGTACAACCTCGAATCGCTCAGCTCTGCAGCCGTGCGCGACGCGGTCCTCCAAGAGGCTTGACGGCTTCGACATCGGCTGGGACTCCTACACGCGCGTCGACGTGGCGGGTGACATCCTGCGGCCGCTACGCCGCGGTGATCCAGGTCCCGGACCCGGCGACGGCCGAGGCGGGGGCGCGGCTGATCGACATCCTGGTCGCGGCCCTCAGGGCGTACGGACTGGAGGGCTCGGACGCGATCCACGCGGCGCGCTCCCTGCGCGCGGCCGCCCACGGTTTCTCGGTGCTGGAGGCGGCAGGCGCGTTCGGGCTTCCCGAGCAGCTCGACGAGAGCTACGAGCTGCTGATCCACATGATCATCTCGGGCCTCCACCCTCCCCGCTAGGGGGTCAGGATGATTCTGCCCAGTGCGGTGCGGCTTTCGAGGCGGCGGTGGGCCTCGGCGGCCGACTCCAGCGGCAGGGTGTCATCGACGTACGCGCGGCTGCGCCCGTCGGCCACCCTCGCCAGCATCTCCGGGTAGTGGACGCCGAACACCTCGGCTCCCCACGCGGGCCCGCCGCACCCGATGACGGTCACGCCGCGAGCCAGCAGATCGGCGGCGCCCACCGCGGCGGGTTCGCCGCTCAGTGAGCCGTAGCAGAGCATGCGCCCGGAGCCGGGCGTGAGGTGATCGAGCACCGGCTTGGCCGACGCCCCGCCGACCGACTCGAAGACCACGTCCACGTCGGGCAACTCGCCGGGCCAGCCGGGCTCGCGGTGGTCGATGACCTCGTCGGCCCCCATCTGCCGGGCTCGCTCCCGCTTCGCCGGGGCGCCCGCGGTGGCGATCACCCGTTCCGCGCCGAACTCCTTGGCATGGCGCAGCAGGTACGTCCCGATGGAGCTCGCCCCGGCCTCCACCAGCACGGTCTCCCCACCCTTGAGCCCGGCCCGGTGCAGCAGCCCCAGTGCGATGGCGCCCGGCGCGGCGGCGGCGACGGCGTCGACCGGCGATACACCCTCGGGCACCGGGCAGATCAGTGACGCGGGCACCACCGCGTACTCGGCGTAGGAGCCGACCCCGCCCGTCACGCAGGCGATCGTGGCGCCCAGCAGGGCCTCGTCGACTCCGGCCCCGACCTCGGTCACCACGCCGGCCGCCTCGGCGCCGAACACCGTGGGCAGCGGCACCGGCAGCGGGTAGATGCCCGTCCGCAACTGGGTCTCCGCGTAGCTGACCCCGATGGCCTGCGTACGGATGACCAACTGCCCTTCTCCCGCCTTCGGCTCCGGCCAGTCCTCGGCCTTGAGCACTTCCGGACCGCCTAGTTCGTGGACAACGATCGCGCGCATGCGACACCCTTCTAAGTGAACCGTTGGTCCAGTTAATATATGGACCGTCGGTCAACTTGTCTATAGGGAACAATGATCTGATGGAACGGCGGGAGCGGGCCGACGCGGCACGCAACAGGCGGGCGATCCTGGAGGCCGCCGAGGCGCTGCTACGCGAGCATCCGCCGGGGGAGGTCTCCGTCGAGCGGGTCGCCGCCGCCGCGGGCGTGGGCAAGGGGACGGTGTTCCACCGGTTCGGCAGCCGTGTCGGGCTCATGGAGGAGCTCATGACGGAGCGGGCGCGTGCGCTGGAGCAGGCCGTCATGGAGGGGCCGCCGCCGCTGGGGCCGGGTGCTCCGGCGGGGGAACGGCTGGTCGCCTTCCTCGACGCGGTGGTCGCGATGGCGGCCGGGAACGTGGGGTTGATGGCGGCGCACGAGCACGCCAGGCTGACCCAGAAGGCCGGGGGCGGGTCGCGGCTGGCCAACCCGATCTACGTGGCGTGGCACGAGCACATCTCGGCCCTGATCGCCGAAGCGCGGCCGGATCTCGACGCCGAGCTGGCCGGGCACGTCCTGCTCGGCACGCTGCACACGGAGCCGATCGGCGGCCTGCTGCTCGGCGGCCAGTCGGCCAGGGTCGCGGCCACCCTCGGCGACCTCGCCAGAGGCCTGCTCGGTGAGGGAAAGGGTCCGCTCAGAGAGGGAGGTGGGTGATCGCGGTGTGGAAGGCCGCGATGGCCGCCTTGATCGCGGGGTGCTCGCCGTACCCCCGGCGGAAGGCGGCCAGGGTGCGGCGGCTGAGGGGCAGGCTGGTCAGCGTCACCCCGTGCGGCGGCGTGAGCGCGGCCAGGCGCGGCACGAGCGCCACGCCCTGACCGGCGGCGGCGAAGGCGAGCACGGTGTCGAAGTCGTCGATCTGGTGACGGACCCGCGGCTCGAAACCGGCCGCCTGGCAGGCCCGGATCGCCATCGCGTGGCACAGGGTGCCGGGCTTGCCGACGATCCAGGCGTCGTCGCGGGCGTCGGCGATCGTGGCGCGGTCAGTGAGGTACATCCGCTCCCCGAACAGCGGCTCCGTCTCCAGCGACGCGTCGGTGACCGGCGGCACGAAGTCGTACTCGTGCACGAGCGCGACGTCCACCTCACCCGCCCGCAGCGCGGCGGAGACGTCGGCGGGGTCGATCTCGGAGACCATCGGCCGCAGTCCCGGATGCGCGCGGGACAGCTCGGCGAGGGCGGGCGGCAGCAGCACGCGCGCCGCCGACGGGAACGCGCCGACCCGCAGCGGCCCCGACGGGCCGCTCCGCACCGCGGCGAGCGCCGCGGACGCCCTTTCCAGCTGCTCGAGTATGTCCTGCGCGTGCTCGACGAGCAGGTGTCCGGCGGGCGTCAGCGTGACCGTACGGCCCGTGCGCCGCAACAGCGCCACGCCCGCCTCCCGCTCCAGGGCGCTGAGCTGCTGGGAGATCGCCGACGGGGTGAAGCTGAGCGCCTCGGCGACCGCGGCGATGGTGCCGCGTTGGGCGAGTTCGCGCAGGAGGTGGAGCTTACGAGGGTCGAGCATCAGACAAGCTTAAGCTCAACAGCAGAAATCCGCGCTGGACCTAACGTATTGTTCCGCGTCATGCTGAAGCATGCTGACAGGACTTCATGTGCCACTGGTCACGCCGTTCACCGAGACGGACGAGGTGGCCGTCGAGGCGATCGACAAGCTCGCCCGCCACGTTCTCGACCAGGGCGCCGCCGGACTGGTCGCGCTGGGCACGACCGGAGAGGTCGCGGCGCTGACGCCCGCCGAGCGGGCGCGGGTGATCGAGGTCTGCGTCCGGGTCTGCGCGGAACGCGAGGTGCCGCTGACCGTCGGCATCTCCGGCAACGACACGCGCTCGACGGCCGCGGCGTTGCAGGACCTGCCCGCGGGGGTCTCCGCCGCGCTGGTGACCGTGCCGTACTTTCTGCGGCCCTCGGAGCGCGGTGTCGTCGCGCACTTCGAGGCGCTGGCGGAGGAGACGCCGGTGCCGCTGGTGATCTATCACATTCCCTACCGGACCGGGCAGGCCGTGAGCGCGGCGACCCTGCGTCACCTGGGCGGGCACCCGATGATCGCCGGGGTGAAGTACGCGGCGGGCGGGATCGACCAGGACGCCGTGGACCTGCTCGGGGACCTGCCTGAGGGGTTCGAGGTGCTGGGCGGCGACGACCTGTTCATCTCGCCGCTGCTGGCGCTGGGCGCCTCGGGCGGCATCCTGGCCTCGGCGCATCTGGCCACCGACCGGTTCGCCGAGCTGGTCGCGGCGTGGCAGGCGGGTGACGTGGCCAGGGGCAGGGCGCTGGGTCACCGGCTCGCCCGGCTGTCGGCCGCGCTGTTCGCCGAGCCGAACCCGACCGTGATCAAGGGGGTCCTGCACGCCCGGGGCCTCATCCCGACCCCGGACGTGCGCCTGCCGCTGCTCCCCGCGAGCCCGGAGGCCGTCTCACAGGCTGACGTGGTGGCGGTACATCCAGGACAGTGACTCCTGGCTGGCCGTCTTCTTGAGGAAGAACGGCATCATCAGGTCGCGGAACACCCGGCCGACGGGCCCCGCGGCCTTGCTGTTGCTGATCGTCCGCGAGTAGGCGACGACCCGCTCAGCGCGCTCACGCCGCTCGGCCTCGAATCGCTCGAACGCCTCCCGGTGGTCCGCCGCGTCCCGCAGGCACCTGGCCAGCACGATCGCGTCCTCGATGGCCTGTGAGGCGCCCTGCCCCGAGCTCGGAGAGGTGGCGTGCGCGGCGTCGCCGGTGAGCACCACCCGCCCCTTGTGCCAGGTCCGCAGCGGCGGCAGGTCGTAGACCGGCAGCGCCAGGTCCACCTTGGAGCGGCTGACCAGCTCGGCGGAGAAGTTCGCGTCGTCCTTGAACGCCTCGACCAGCAGCGGCTTCCAGTCCGGTGGTACGTCCCCGAGTTCGCGCGGCAGGTTGGCGAACCACCAGGTCTCCCCGGAGGCGGCCACGGTGTAACCGAAGAACGCGCGCTTGCCGAACACCATGTTGTAGACCCCCGGCTCGCCCGTGAAGTCGCTGTCGCGGACGATCCCGCCGAAGCTGTACAGGCCGCTGTAGCGGGGCGCGGGCGCGCCGGGGTCGAGCTGGGCGCGGGTGCGCGAGTGCACGCCGTCGGCGGCGATCAGCACGTCGCCCGTCTCCTCCGTGCCATCCTCGAAACGGGCCGTCACCTGGTCGCCCGTGTCGTCGAAGGAGACCAGGCGCTTGCCGTACGAGATCGGGATGCCGCGGGAGGCGGCCTCGTCGCGGACGATGCGGTAGAGGTCGGAGCGCAGGATCGTGTGGCTCACCGTGCCGTCGTCGAGGGCCAGGCCGTTGGCCACCTCGCCGAGGCGCTTGCCGGAGCCGCTCCACATGACCATGTGCGGGGTGGGGATGCCGGCCGCCATCACCTGGCGGTGCGCGCCCAGCACCCGCAGGGCGTCCAAGCCGTTCGAGGCGACGTTGAGGAACGAGCCGACGCCTTCCGCCTTATCCTGGTACGCCTCGAAGATCGCGGCGTCGATGCCGGCCTCGCGCAGGGCCATCGCGGTTGCCGGGCCACCGATGCCGCAACCTATGATCAGAGCCTTCATGGTGATAACCTTTCGTTCGGTCGAACGAAATATATGCCGGGAAGGAGGGCCATGTCCAGAGATATTTCGGAGCACCGAAAGAAATTGCTCGAAGCCCTGTTCGTGGCCGGGCGGGACAACAGCAACGCCGCCGTGATGTTCCACACCGCCATCGGCGAGCGGCTGGGGGTGGGAATGACCGAGGAGAAGGCCCTTGACCTGCTCCAACGGCTGGGCCCGCTGACCGCGGGCGAGCTCTCGAAGCACACCGGCCTGGCGCCCGCCTCGGTGAGCGGGCTCATCGATCGGCTGGAGAGCAAGTGGCTGGTGCGCCGCACCCGCGACCCCAAGGACCGGCGGCGGGTGATCGTCGAGGTCAACCACGAGCAACTGGCCGGGGGCGCCGAGCTCTTCGCGCCGTTCGTGGCCGGGCTGTCCGAGCTGTACTCCAGCTACTCGGACGAGCAACTGGAGCTGATCCTCGACTTTCTCGACCGGGCCACGGCCATCCAGCGAACCTGTACGACGCAGCTGACCTCGTCGCAGTGACGCGTCAGTCCGCCGCGTTCTCCCTGATGGCCGTGCCGACCTCGCCCACCCGGTCCGCGAGCAGGCCGATGGCGCCCACGGCCCTGGTCATCGGGTCGTCCTCGGCGCCGCCGAGCGCTTCGGCGCGCAGGTAGGCCGCCTTGATGTCACGCCAGCGGGCCGCCTGAGCGGGAGTGAGGCGGCCGCGGAGCTCGGCGAGCTTGAGCAGGTTGGCCTCCGCGTCGCTGGTCAGGGTCTGGGCCTCGCCGAGGTAGTGGTCGTCGATGACCGCCTCCAGCTCGGCGTCGTTCATGGCGGGCACGATCCGTTCGGCCAGCTTGTTCATGTTCCGGTACGAGCCCTGCAGGCGGAACGGCGGCTCGGTGCGGGCGGCGTCGGACTGCCCGGCCGAGGCGATGTAGGCCTGGTTGTTGGCCAGCACGACCTCCTGCACCCGCACCAGCTTGCGCAGCACGCTGAGGATCTGGTCCAGCTCGGTCTTGGCGTACGGGTGCCGGAGCTGGTCCGGCCGGGCCGTCTGGTCACCGCGGGCCAGGCGTACCAGCAGCTCGACGTCGGCCCGGTCACGGGCGGAGAGCGGCGCCAGCACCGGGTTGGAGGTGAGCGCGTTGTCGATGTAGCTCAGCGCGAACAGCTCTTCCTTGCCCGACAGCACGTCGCCGAGGTTCCACACGTCGGCTCGGTTGGCCAGCATGTCGGGGATGCGGAAGCGCCGGCCCGACTCGGTGTACGGGTTGCCCGCCATGCACACCGCGAACCGCTTGCCGCGCAGGTCGTACGTACGGGTCCGGCCGTCCCACACGCCCTCGATGCGGCGCTGGGCGTCGCACAGCGAGATGAACTTCTGCAGCAACTCGGGCGAGGTGTGCTGGATGTCGTCCAGGTACAGCAGCGTGTTGTTGCCGGTCTCCAGGGCGAAGGAGATCTTCTCGACCTCCTGCCTGGCCGTCGCGTCGGGCGCCTCCGCCGGGTCGAGCGAGGTGACGGCGTGGCCGAGCGCCGGGCCGTTCACCTTGACGAAGACCAGGCCGAGGCGGCTGGCGACGTACTCCATCAGCGTCGTCTTGCCGTAGCCGGGGGGCGAGATGAGCAGCAGCAGGCCCATCTGGTCGGTCCGCTTGTCCGCTCCGGCGGCGCCGAGCTGCTTGGCCAGGTTGTCGCCGATCAGCGGCAGGTACACCTCGTCGAGCAGCCTGTTGCGGACGAACGCGCTCATGACCTTGGGCTGGTACTCCTCCAGCCGCAGCCGGGCCCGCTCGGTGGCCACCAGCTCGGTGCGCCGCTTCTGGTAGGCGCGGTAGGCGGGGACGCGTTCGGTACGGAAGCGGCGGGTCCTGGCCAGGGTCTCGTCCAGGCGCAGTTCCAGTTTGCGGTCGGCGACGCGCGGGTGGGTGCCGAGCAGACCTTCCACGGTGGCGGTGAGCGCGGCGCTGGAGTCGTGCCGGGGCAGGTCGCAGAGCAGTACGGCGATGGACTCGGGCACCTCGGGGCCCTTGCCGAAGGCGCCGATCCAGGCCCGGGCCAGCTCCAGCCGATCAGGCAGCGCCACGGCCTTGAGATCCTCCTCGAACTCGCGTGACTTGGCCGGGCCGAGCGCCTGGTGGAAGCCTTGGAGGAGGGTACGGGCCGCCGCGCTGGTCACGAAGCCGGCGGGTTTGGCGGCGAGCTCCTCGACGAGGTACTCCCCGGCGAGCGCGGCCGTCTCGCCGGGCCCGGTGTGGAATGCGGCGATTTGTGCGCCCAGTTCCGTTGCCAGAGCGGCGATCTCCGGTGTGGGGCCGAAGACCGAGCGGGCGCGCACCAGGGATACGGCCCGTGTGGCGAATGTTTTACGTGAAACCTCGTCCGCCCCGAACGCCCAGTACAACTGCGCCGCCGCCCGGGCATCCGGCGGATACCGCAGCAGCCCCGCTCCCTCCCGGAGCCGGAGCAGCGTGTCGAGAATGGCGGTCGCGTCGTGGTCGTGGACGCCGCGCTCGTAGCCCTCGTCGTAGCGCTCTTCGGCGGCCTGCCGTACGAGATCTTGGAGTGGCCCGCCCGGCACCGCCACGTCGAGCAGCGAGGCGGCCAGATGTTCGGCGCGGTAGACCTCCGGCGTCTCGGAGGCGAGCAGTTGGTCCCAGAACGGCTGGGTATCGGCGAACGAGGTAGGGGCGGGGGACCGGTAGTCGGTGCCGGTGATGGCGAAGTGCATGGCGCCGTCGTGCGGCACCAGCGTGAGGTCGATGGGCTGGGTGTTGACCGCGAACCGGTGCCGGCCCAGGCGCAGCGTCTCGCCGCCGTCCGAGAACAGGTCGAGGCGGTCGCGCAGGGCCCGGCCCGCCTCCTGCTGCGCGGCCTTGATCCTGCCGTCCAGCTCCTCGGCCCGTACGGCGTCGCCGAGCCCGCGCAGCTCGACGGAGACCGAGCGGAGCTTGGCCACCATCGGGTCGGTGGCGAAGAAGGTGTTGACCTCGTCGAGCGAGCCCAGCGACGGCAGCCGTCTGGTGACGCTGCCCAGGATGCGCTCGGCCGAGGCGAAGATCCGGTCGGCCCGGCGGGCGAGCTCGTCGAGCTGCGTCTGCTTGCGGGCCGAGAACGCCTCGTAGACGTCGTCCCGCTTGCCCGCGAGCCGGGCGGCGAAGTCGTCGAACTCGCCGAAGCGCGTCTCCAGCGCCTCCAGCCGCAGCATCAGCTTCCCGAGCTGCTCGTCGCACCGCTGCGGCGTGTCCGCCACCGCCAGCGCGCCGGTGATGGCCTGCCCGAGCAGCGCGAACTCGGCCGCGAACGCCGCCCGTCCCTCGGCCCCGAGCAGCTCGCGCCGGCGGCCTTCCAGTACGGCCCGCGCCCGGTTCACCCCGCCGAGCACCTCGGCGATGCGTTCCAGGATGGAGGTGCGTACGGTGGGGTCGGCGATCTCGAGCGAGCCCACGACCTCGGTGACGACCTCCAGCCCCTCCGACTGGGTGGCCAGGCGTTCTGTGACAGGCTCGGCCTCGGCCACGGTGGTGATCGCGGCGGCCTCGGCGGCCAGCGCCTCCACCGCCTCGTGGTAGCCGGTGAACGCGTCGGCCCCCTGGAGGAACGCCACGGCCCGCTGTCCGACGGAGACCAGCTCCTCGGCCAGCGATCCGGCCAGCGTGTCGAGCCGGGCGAGGTCCAGGTAGCGGACCTCGCGCAGCGTCACCAGGCGGCCCTGGGCCCGGCGCAACGTGGCCAGCAGCGTCACCCAGGCGTCGGCGGTGGCGGGGGTGTCGCCGCGCGCGTGCCGTACGAGCCGGGTGGTCTCCTCCGTGGCCTCGGCCAGGGTGCGGGCGGCCTGGCGGGTGAGCGCCTCCACGTGCTCGTACTCGTCGAGCACCTGCTCGGCGGTGGCCCGTACGTCGGCGAGCGGGCCGCGCAGGTCCTGCTCGCCGAGCCAGTGGTAGTGGTCGAAGGCCCGCGTGCAGGCGGCGATCAGCGCCTCGAACGTGGCGGCCGACGGCGCCATCTCGCCGATCATGCGGGCCACCGACAGGCAGTCGGAGATGCCGCGCACCAGCTCGGCGTTGCCGATGCGCTCCAGCGGGCCAGTGCCGGTGGGCTGGGCGGCGGCGTAGGTGTCGGAGACGTACGGCGTCTGCCAGACCTGCATGGGGTGGACCCGCGTCGGCTCCTCGGAGGTGGCGCGGAAGACCACCATCGTGCCGTCGTCGAACAGGGAGTAGCCGTGGCAGACGATGGGGTTCGCCACTTCCTTCCTGATGACGTTGTACGGCAGGAGCAGCGAGCGGCCGTCGCCTCTGGCGTGGAAGACGTACAGGACGTCCTCGCCGTTGGGGGAGCGGACCACGCGGTCGAACTCCAGGTCCGTGACGTCGGTGTCGAACGTCTTGCTGACCCCGGTGGCCAGGTAGTAGCCGCCGGGGAAGATCAGCCCCTGGTCCTCCGGGAGCCGCTGACACGCCTGGCCGATGCCGTCGAGCCTGGTCACGGCCTTGGTACGGATGTTGAAGACCAGGTGGCGCCAGCCGGTCTCCTTGTACGGGCGGATCCTGATCAGGATGAGCGGGCCGATGACGGCATGCTCGACGTCGGCGTCGGCCAGGCTCTGGAGGGGTTCGGTGACGGGCTCGGCGTAGATGCCCTCGCCGGTCTCGGTGTTGTTCTCGATCTTGATGGTCAGGTCGCCGCCGACCGTCTCGACGAACACCTCGTCGCGGATGGAGATGTGCGGGTGACGGCCGAGCACGTGGTCGTCCCGGGTGGCCGGAGTCCACACGAAGTCGTGCGAGGGCGGGAAGGAGTGGTCCCGCTCACCCCTGTTGTCCTGATATTTCGTGACTCCTTGGGGGTCGACCGTCCATCTGAAGACCCGCGTGTCGGCCGGGCCGGTCTGGAAGACGGCCAGCAGCTTGCCCTCGACGCGTCTCAGATGGTGGAGCCTGGACTCCTTGTAGTAGCGGTACAGCTCGGCGAAGTCCTTCTGGAACCCCGGATCGTCGAGGGCCGGCAGCCGGTCGGGGTCGAACCTGAAGGCGTCGCCGTCCCTGGTGAAGCGGTGCACGGAGAAGACGTCGGCGACCGTGGTCTCGGGTTTCAGCCCGATGAACACGTTGTAGCCGAACAGCATGACGCCGCCCAGCGAGACGATGTCCCGGGGGACGCAGTTGTTGTCCGTGCGGATGCGTTCGGTGCCGAGCAGGCGGAGCTCCGTGCCGCCGAAGACGGTCAGGCGCTCGGCGTTGACCGCCTCGGCCGCTCTGGCCAGGGCCTTGGCCTGGGCTTCCAACCGGGACTTGAGCACCTCGTAGGTCCCGGCCGCCAGCCCGCTCGGGGCGGCCGCGCCGGGCTCCGCCGTACGGGAGCCCTGGCGCTGTACGTCGTCGGTCACGCGCGATCAGACCTTCGCGGCGGTGAGCGCGGCCACCGGGGAGTCGGCCACGCCCAGGCGGCGGGCCGTCTCCAGGAGCTCGCTCAACGGGACCGAGTCGGGCCCGCCGTTCTGGATGAGCCGCATCAGCAGCGCCGACACGGTCAGGTTCTTCAGGTCCTCGGTGCTCACCCCGCCGACCAGCGCGCTGAGGTCACCCGCGAGACTGGCCGACCCGTTGAGGTACGGCGCCGCCAGCGAGCCCGCGACCTGCGAGTGCTCCACGAACCCGTCCACCACCTTGCCCGCGGTGATCGAGCCCACCACCTTGTCGAAGAACATCGTGTCGCCGCCGACGATGTCGATGTTCGCCTTGGCCAGGCCGGCGGCCAGCACACTGGCCTGCGACTCCGCCACCTGCCGGGTGACGTCGATCTGCTTGAGGCGTACCTCCGTGTCGGCCTCCAGCCGCAGGCGGTACTCCTCGTGCGCCCGGCTCGCGTCGTCGAGCGCGGCCATCGCGGCCGCCTTCTCGGTCAGACCCTCGGCCTCGGCCTTGAGCTTCTCGCCCACCGCCGTCGCGGCGGCCAGGGCCATCGCCTGCTCGCCTTCGGCCCGCGCCTTGAGCCGGTCGCCCTCGACCGTGGCCATGGACCTGGCGCCCTCCGCCTCGGCCCGCAGCTTCTCGGCCAGGGCCACCGCCTCCGCGCGGCCGACCTTCTCGATCGCCTCCGCGTCGCGCTCCCTGACCTGGACCTCGGCCAGCCCGGCAGCCGCCGACTCGGCCTGCACGCCTTCGGCCAGCCTGATCTTGGCCCGGGTGTCCAGCTCGGCGGCCTGCTGCCTGGACTCGGCGAGCGTCAGCTCCTCACGGGCCTTGAACTTCGACGCGGTCTCGGCGGCCTCGGCCGCCTTGATGTCCTTGACCAGGTTCTCCTGCGCCTCGGCCTCGGCGGCGATGATCACGACCTGGCGGGTGCGCTCGGCCTCCTCGACCACGCGCAGCCGCTTGATGCTCTCCTCCTGCTCGGCCACCGTCTTGTCGACGGCGATCCGCTCGCGCACCACCTCGGCGATCAACCGCTTCTCGGTCTCGACCTCTTTGTCCTTGGAGATACGCGACAGCTCGGTCTCCCGCTCGCGGGCGATGACCTCCAGCATGCGGTCCTTCTCGATCCGCTCGGTCTCGATCGCGATCACCCGCTCGCGGTTCTTCTCCGCGACGGCGACCTCGCGGGCCCGGTTCTCGTGCTGGACGCCGAGCTGCTCGTCGGTCTTGATGTTGGCGGACTGCGACTTCAGCCGCTCCTCGGCCGCCACCCGGGCGATCTCCGCCTCCTCGCGGGCCTTCATGGTCTCGATCTCCCGATGCTGCTTGATCTCGGCGTCGGCCTGCCGGCGCTGCAGCTCAAGGATCGCCTCGCGGGCGTCCACGTTCTGGCGGGTGATCTCCTTCTCTTCGCTGCGCTGGAACTCGTTGGTCCGTACGTGCTCGATCGCGGTCAGTTCGGTGATCTTGCGGATGCCCTGGGCGTCGAGGATGTTGCTCTTGTCCAGCGCGGTCAGCGAGGTCTGCTCCAGGTAGTCGATGGCCGCGTCCTCCAGGCTGTAGCCGTTGAGGTCGGTGCCGATGAGCCGGACGATCTGGTCGCGGAACTCATCACGCTTGGTGTACAGATCCACGAAGTCGAGCTGCTTGCCGGCGGTCTTGAGCGCCTCGGAGAACTTCGCGCTGAACAGCTCCTGCAACGTCGACTCGTCGCTGGCCCGTACGGTGCCGATGGCCTGGGCGACCTTGATGACGTCCTCGGCCGTCTTGTTGACGCGTACGAAGAATGTGATCTTGATGTCGGCCCTGATGTTGTCCTGGCAGATCAGCCCCTCGCGACCGGTCCGCTCGATCTCGATGGTCTTCACCGAGATGTCCATGATCTCGGCCTTGTGAAAGACGGGGAGCACCGTGGCCCCGGTGAACGTCACGTCGACCTTGTTGACCTTCGAGATGATCAGCGCCTTGCCCTGCTCGACCTTCCGGAAAAGGCGGCTGATGACGGCAAGCAGGCCGATCACGATGACCAGCACGACGGCCAGGAATAAGCCGAATCCAGTGGAGATGACGTCCATCAGTGCTCGCTTTCGTAAGGCATGACCCAGAAGAATTCGCCGTTGGCGTCGTATTCGAAGATGAGCGCGTTGTCGCCGCGCGCGAGCCGATCCTGGCCGGTTGTCCTGACCTGGACGACCGCAGAGGAGCCGTCGGACGCGGTGACTTCGGCCTGGCCGAAGTCGGCGCCTGCGTGGCCGGTCCGGATCACGCACATCCGGCCGACGAAGTCACCGCGTGACGGGCGCCGCGCGTCGGGGAACAGCCGGCGCAGCGGAATGAGCAGACCCCGCATGCCCAACCAGGCCCCGAGCAGGGCAAGGATGGGTACGGCCAGCAGCGCGCCCCCGTGCGCCACCTGGCTGCCGATCAGGGTGAGCAGCCAGGCCAGTGCGATCAGCAGCGACAGCGCGATCCCGGCGGGCACTCCGCCCAGCCCCAGCCAGGGCGCCTCGCCGTCTTCGAAGTCGAAAAGACCGGATATGACAATGAACCAGTAGCCGGCGACCACGACGAGAAGGAAGGTGAATACCACTGTCGGGAAGCTCAACGCGACATGTAAGAACTCGGTCATCAGACCCCGGTTACCCCGCCCCCTGCTGTGCCCCCGTCGGACTATATACAGATAAAGCCGGACTAAAGCTGAAAGTTCCCGAACTGCGATCTGGCTTGACCTCAAGTGCGGTCGGGGATGCAGGGTCGGCGGTATGACCAGCGGAAATTTCATGAAAGCGGCGGCGTTTGCCGAGTTCGGGGGACCTGAGGTGCTTCGCCGGATGTCCCGACCCCTGCCGGAGGCAGGGCCGGGACAGGTTCGGGTGCGGATCAAGGCCGCCGGGGTTCAGCCCTTCGACGCCGCGGTACGTGCCGGGTGGACGCCGCCCGGTTTGACGGACCCGTTGCCGCGGGTCCCCGGCAACGAGTTCGCGGGCGTGGTCGACCAGGTGGGTCCGGACGTGACTCTGGGTGTGGGGGAGGAGGTGCTCGGATTCTCCCTGCTGAACAGCTACGCCGAGTACATCGTGGTCCCCGCCACCGACGTGACGCCCAAGCCGCCGGGTGTTCCCTGGGAGGTGGCGGGTGCGCTGACCGCCGCGGTGCAGACCGCCGAGATCGCCATCGACCAGCTGAACCCGGCCGCCGGTGACACGCTCCTCATCCACGGCGCGGCCGGAGCGGTCGGCGGGGTCGCCGTCCAGATCGCCGTTGGCAGGGGCGCCACGGTGATCGGGACCGCTCGCGAGGAGAACCACGCCTACCTGCGCGACCTCGGCGCGATCCCGGTCGTGTACGGGGAGGGTCTCGCCGCCCGGGTACGAGCGCTCGCGCCGGGCGGGGTGGACATGGCTCTCGACGGAGCGGGCGGCGCGGCGCTGGACGTCTCGCTGGAGCTGGTTTCGGACCCTGGCCGCGTTGTCACGCTGGTCGAGCATGGCAAGGCGGCCGGGCTGGGGGTCATGACCACGCGGGGTGTCCGTACGGCTGAGCGTCTTGGCCGGTATGCGGCGCTTTATGCGAAGGGGGAGCTGAAGTTCTTGATCCGCCGGACGTACCGGCTGGAGGAGGCGGCGGACGCGCACCGCGAGATCGAGACGGGCCACGGTCGCGGCAAGCTCGCCCTCCTCATCTGACCCCGGTGATTTGTCCTACAGGCGGTGGTGGACCGCCTCGGCCACGGCGAGTTGGATCTCGTGGAGCTCCCGCTCGCCCCGTGCCACGTCCCAGAGTGAATTCTGCAGCACCCGGCCGAGCGTCCACCCCGCAGCCCGCTGCCGCTCCAGCCCGAGCCCATCCACCATGAAGTCGAACCGCCGCAACACCGCCCGCCGCACATCCCCCGTCGCCACGGCCTCCTCCCACCGGTTGTGCAGCGCGGGCAACAGGTCGAACCCGGGGTCCCCGGCGAGCGGCTTGGGATCGATGGCCAGCCACGGCTCGCGTTCCCCGGCCAGTACGTTGTCGTAGTGCAGGTCCCAGTGCAGCAACCGATCGCCCGGCTCATCCACGAGCTCGCGCACCGCCCCCGCGCAGACCCGTAACCAGTCCCGATCCCGCTCCCTGCGCAAGGCCGCCACCGCATCGGGAACCCCGCCGAGCATGTCACCCGCGATATCCCCCAGCCGCCGCATCCCCTCGGGAGCGGGCAGCGCCACCAGCCGCCGGAGCAACTCGGTGAGGATCCCGAGCGCCTTCATGACATCGGGTTCGGACGACAACGGGCGCCCGGCGTCGAGCCGTTCGAGCAGCAGAGTGCCGGTGGCAGGGTCCTCGTCGAGCAGCAACACCGACCCGCCACCCGCCCAGGCCCGCAGGCCCGGCCCCTCGCCGGCGTTCTCGTGGCTCACGGGCTGCAACTTGAGCGCCGCCCGCGTGCCATCGGCCCGCACCACGGGCAGCACCAGCGACACCATCCCGTGCGCGGGCCCGCCATCGAGACGCAGCTCCCATCGCTCGAGATACCGCTCCGCCAGCGCGGGCAACCCCGCCGACCAGGCACGCCCGGCCTCTCCATCGTGCTTCACGTGAAACTCGGTCAAAGCGTCAGGCACAACGATCTCCACCCACACAGTCTGCCGCAGGCACACCCATTCCCCGGCAACGTATGCAGTTGTTACACTCAATCGTATGCAGACGAAGGACAAGCGAACCAGCTTCTCCCACACCGAGGACGTCGGCAGGCAACTCAAGCAAGCCGCAGCCGCCCACGGCGTCACCGTCTCCACCTACATAGACGAGGCCGTCGCCGAGAAACTCGACCGTGATCGCAGAATGGCGGCCTGGCGCGAGCTCGTCGGCTATGACCTCAACGACGCCCCCATGGACACGCTCACCCGCGTCCGCGCCATGTTCGACCGTATCGAGGAGAGCCACCGATAGCCGTGCGCTTCCTGGACACCGGCCTGGTCCTCGACCACGCCGCCCTCACCGACTGGCTCGCCAAAGACATCGAGATCGAAGTGATCATCGGCGAAGCCGTCCGCCGTGGATACCCCATCGTCATCCCCACGATCGTCGCCGCCGAGGCCGCCCGCCAGGTCCGCACCGAACCCGCCCGCGAACGCCTGCAGGGCCTGCTGTACATGATCGCCCACCACGTCGACTCACTCGACACCGATGACGCCGTCACCGTCGGCTCGCTGGCGGCAGAACACGACGTCGCCTCACTGCCCGCCGCTCACACCGCACTCGCCGCATCACACCGCCGCACCGACGTAGGCAACGCCACCGACTGGCGCATCATCACCCGCGACGCGAGCCCCTACCAGCGGCTCTGCCCGGACGTCCCGGTCAACTGGCTTTGACGCCGAGCACTCCATCAGAGCCCAGCGGGAAACCACCCATCATCTGGTCCGGGGCAGGGCACGGGGGTGAGCCGCCGACGTTCCCAGGCTCCCGGGCGTCTATCAGCAACAGACGGGGGTCGATCGTCCGGGTGAGGCGGCCGCGGCGGCTGAAGACGTGCCGGCGTTCGCCTCTTGGTCTTGGGCGATGCGGCCGCGCAGCATGGTCGCCATGAGGATCATCGTTGAACCTCATGAGCACTTGAGGTCAAGATGTGGCGACATGACACACATCACAGCCGGATCTGGTGGGTGATCGAGGGGTCGGTGATGGCGGTGTCGTTCGCCAACAGGAAAGCCTTGCTGAGGATGAGTGCCAACCGGCCGTCCTCCTCGAAAGGGAGGAACAGCCCCGCGTGGGGGTCGACCGCGGAGACGATGCACAGGTAGGCGTCGTTGGGCTCCATCAGGATGTTCGCCGACCCCAGGTGGATCTTGTAGGTGCGCAGGTCACCCTGGACCACCAGGAAGCGGTCGGTCATGGCGCACCGGTCGGCGATGGCCGTTCGCCCGATCAACCGAGACAGCACGTCCCGGCGCACCTCGGCGGAAGGGGGCAGCGCCGCGAACGAGCCGGTCCGCCAGTAGTCCTGCAACCGGTCCGGCCCGCTGTCGGCCCACTGGGGATCGGTCGTGATCGAGGTGACGGCAACGAACAGGTCCACGTCCCGCATCGCCTCGCTGAACACCAGCGCCGGGACCTCCGTCAACGGCGCTTGGTGCCACCCGCCCTCGGCCAGCCGATGGAAGCGGAGCTGGTCGGTGACCGCGTAGCCCTCGTCGTACAGACCGTGATCCAGCGTCGCCCGCCACCGTCCGCCGGCCAGCAGCCGCTGGGCCTCCCCGTCGCCGCCGCCGTCCCACGGCCCCAGGAAGTTGGACTGCCAGCCGCGCTGCTTGA
This sequence comes from Nonomuraea sp. NEAU-A123, assembly GCF_018603905.1. Taxonomy (GTDB): domain Bacteria; phylum Actinomycetota; class Actinomycetes; order Streptosporangiales; family Streptosporangiaceae; genus Nonomuraea. The sequence goes on along the minus strand of NZ_JAHFZZ010000003.1, from coordinate 345,011 downwards.
ACAGCGCACGAAGTCTGCGGTAGTCCACCACGTGCCCGGCGAACCGGTTGGAGTAGGTCCCGGTCGCCTCCTCGGCGGGGGTGAGCAGGTAGATCTCGCGGAAGGCCTGCTTGTACGGCTGGCGCAGCTCTTTGCCCTGCACCACCTCCCGCCAGGCGCGCACCTCCTCCAGAGACGCGCGGGCCGGATGCCACAGCCGCACCGGCACGTCCGGCACGGTCAAGCCCAGCTCGCTGCGCCACACGCCGGGCGAGACCTCGAACTCCCAGATCAGCCGATCGGTGACCGGGCGACCCGCCAACTGCCGGTACGGCGGAGCCATCTCGCTGGTGTATCCGGCTTCCAGTGCCCTGACCAAGGTGGCCTGCTGCTGCAGGGTCTGCTTGGCCAGTTCGCGCAGCCGTTTGACCTCCTCGGGGTGCTCCCGCCTGGCCGCTGCTGGGACCGCTTTCAGCTTCTTGTCCCCGTGCCACCACGACAGCTCGACCTCGCCGTCGGTTGAGATCACCGCCGTGTGCGCGCCGACGGCCTGCCGTACCCGCCCGTCGGGCAGCCGGAACGCCACCTCCAGCCGGTTGACCAGGGCGGCCTCGATGCGCTTGAACATGCGGTCCAGTTGCTTGGGCACCCCGGCGTGCCGGGTGGTCTGGCGGGCGGCCCGCAGCGCGGAGATCGCCTCGGGGATCGGGTGATCCTCCACCGCGCGGGCGATCTCGAACAGCAGCCCTTGGGAGGGCAGGGTCTTGGCCTGGGTGGGTGCCACCGCGATCCCGCGCAGTAGCCTGTCCAACAGCTCGGGCAGCCAGGGCTCATCCCGGAAGAGCGCTAACCGTACGGCCCGGCCGATGGTCGCCTTTTCCCCGTCATCGAACGCCTTCTCCGCTTTGTAGGGAATCTCGCCGGCGTGGATCGCCGCGACGCGGGCCTCGGCCGCCTCCAAAGCCGTCCGGGCGAAGTTCAGGTAGCCGGGCAGGCCGCTGCGCCATTCGGTCACGCCGGGCAGCGGCGGGGCACCATAGGGCAGTGCCCTGACCGTCTCGGCGAACAGCGCCCGCAGCTCCACGTCCCACCCGAGCAGCACGCCCATCTCAGCGACCGCGATCGGCCCAAGCTCCTCGGCGAGCCGGGCGCTCACCTCTGCGTCCAAACCCGCGAGCCCTGCCGCCACCAGCATGGAGAAGGAGCCGCTCGGTCGTCTCTCGGCCCGCAACAGGAATCCGACCAGCTCGCGGGCCGGCTCGGTCAGCCGCTGCCTGGTCTGCTCGTCGATCGCGTATCGCGCCGATGTCGAGACCGGCGAGCCCAGCCCGACGCTCAGTTGGGAGGCGTTGGGCCAGTACGTGGGGTCATTCGCGGCCCCGGTGAGCAGATCGGACAGGCGCTGCGCTGGAGGGGAGAGGTGCATGCCGAGGGTCCCTGTCAGAGGTGGATCTGGCGGGTGATGGATGGGTCGGTGATGGTGGTGTCGGCGGCCAGGAGGAAGGCCTTGGACAGGATGATCGACAGCATGCCGCCATCCTCCTCGAAGGGCAGGAAGACCTGGTCGCCGGAGCCGCGGGGGACGATGCACAGATAGGCGTCGTTGGGTTCCATGAGGATGTTGCCCGAGCCGAGGTGGATCCGGTATGTGCGCAGGTCACCGCGGACACGCAGGAACCGCTCTTCCAGCGTGCAGTGGTCGGCGATGGTCAGGCGGGGCAGCAGCCGCGTCAGGGCGTCCCGGCGGACCTGGGCGGACTCGGTCAGATCGCCGAAACTGTAGGACTGCCAGTAGTCGCCGGTTCCGTTGGGGTCCAGCCCGGTGGAGGTGACGCCGACGGCCAGGTCGGCGTCGCGCAGCGCTTCCGACAGGATGAGCGGCGGCACCTCGGCCAGCAGGACTGTCTCGCCCTCGGAGGTGAAGCGGAGATCGCCGCTGACGCAGATGGAGGCGGTGCCGTAGTCGTCGCGTTCGTAGGAGTGCTCGTCCAGGTGGAAGTCCCAGGCGGCGGTCAGGCCGCCGGGCAGTTCCTTGGTGGCGGTGCACCATCCGGATCCTCCCGCGCCGTCCCAGTGGCCCAGGGTCATGCCGGTCCAGCCGCGGCTGGTGAGCAGCGCCTTGGCCTGGCCGTACCGGAGCAGGTGGTTGGAGAAACGGCGCGAATGGTCGCGCGTCTCCTCCTCGGCGGGGGTGAGCAGGTAGAGCTCGCGGAACGCCTGCTTGTACGGCTGGCGCAGACCGATCGCCATCAGGTGGTCGCGCCAAGCCCGAACCTCGTCCGCCGTGTGTGAGATGGGGTGCCACAGCAGGACAGGAGTGTCGGGGCGGGGCTGGATGCGACGTCCGGCCGGGTCGGTCAGCTCCCAGGCGCCGTCGACGCGGACGGGAAGCCCGGCCGGACCCTGGAGGATCTCCCAGATCAGGGTGCGGGCGAAGAAGCCGGTGACCGGGTGGTCCAGGTAGAACTCGCACACCTCGTGCCAGCGCCAGAGCCGCTCGGACGCCAGGGCGCGCTCGACGCGGAATCGTTCGGCCGGCATCGCCTTCTTCAGCTCCTTGGCCGTGGCCTTGAACTCGGCCAGCAGTCCGCGGTCGACGCTCTTGGGGATGGTCTTGCGGCCGTTGAAGGTGATCGTGCCGTTGACTGAGAGGGTGACCCCCTGCTCGGAGCGGGTGCCGTCCGGGCTCAGGCCGAAGGTGGGGACAGTACGTTCCAGCAGTTGTTCCGGAGACAGTCCCGTACGTACGGCTACCGCGTCCAGCATTCGGGTGACCTTGGCCAGGATGCTCTTCTTGCGCACCTTGGCCTGGACCCTGGCCAGCTGGGGCACCACCTCCAGCCCGCCGCGCCTGGACAGGGCTCCGAGTGCGGCGTTGGCCACCCGCTCGCTGCGTGAGTTCGGGCCGGACCCGCCCATCCCGGTGCCGGTGGCCACGGCCACGTCGCCCAGTAATCCGGCCACCCAGGGTTCGTCGATGAGCTCGCAGGTCCAGATCATCCCGCGCACAAGCTCTGCGGTGCGCTGCTGGAGATAGGTGATCTCGTCCCGGTAGGCGGTGTTCCAGAGACTCTCGCGGTAAGCCGGGATGCGGCCGAGGATCTCCCGGGACAGCGCGACGGCCTCGGGCGTGAGCAGCTCGCGTGCTTTCGCAGTCCACTTCGGCCCGGGATCGGGCGAGGTGGCGGTGACCCAATGCCTCAGGATCGGGAGCACCTCGGGGACCTCGAGCCGCTCGATGTACTCCCCGCGCACCAGGGCGGCGAAGCCGTCGCACTCGGGCACCAGGGCGCGGATGGCTTCGCCTGGCTCGCCGGTCGGGTGCTCGGACATGAGGATGTCCAGGGTGCGTTTTGCCGGCCAGAGGTGGGCGAAGGGCACCTGGTCCAGCTCCCGATGGGCCTGGCGGAGCTGAGGCAGCAGCAGTCCGAGCTCAGCCGCGGTCAGGCCCTTGATCGCGGAGATGGGGAGCTGGAGCAGGTAGCCGGGTTCCGGCGCGGCGAGGGTGGTCCGCCACAGCAGCTCGCGTTCGCGGGCGGTCCAGCCGATCTTGCGGCGGGTCAGTGACTCGAGCACCGCGAACGAGGGCATGCTGCCGTCAGTGGTGCGCAGGGCGAGCTGGGTCCACAGTGCCATGGCCCGCCACCCGGCCTCATCGACGGCCAGGGACGTCAGCCGGGAGTCGTCGGGATAGCGGTAGGGATGACCGCCGCCCTGCAAGGTCTCGTCGAACTGCCGGAACCGCTCCAGGGTGGCCGGATCGAGTTCGTCGAGCACGTGCCGGACCTCGGGCGGAAGGCCGTCGAGAACGCCCATGTCAGCCGCCGACCAGCGGGACGAGCTTGACGAAAGAGACGACGGGATGGGCGATCAGGCCGCGAAAATGGTGGGAGGGGGCAGCGTTGTATCGGGCCACCTCATCGCGAAACATCACCAACGCCATTGAAAACCCTGCCTCCGTACGAAGATCGGATAATGGCGTCATTCATAACAGCGGTGGCCGACAGAATCGCGATCACGGCTGCTGTTTCGGTCCCTTGTTCAGGGCTTGGCCGCGGAGCGGCGGCGCATGAGCAGGCCGCCGATGCCGGCCGCTGCCATCAGGGCGGTGCCCGTCAGCACGAACATGCGTCCGTCCGGACCGGCGTCGCCGCCCGCGCCCGTGTCGGCTCCCGCCTTCGGGGTTTTCGAGGTCTTGGAGGAGGTCTTGGCCTTGGGAGTCGAGCTCGGGGTCTCTTCGGGATCAGGAGTGGAGGAAGCCTTGCTGCCTGCGCCGATGGTGAGCGGGTACGTCTTCAGGGCGGAGGCGCTCTGGACCTCACACTCGATGGTGGGGACGGTCGGTGAGGTGCCGATGTTGATGGCCGCCGGCTTCACCGTCGCCGAGCCGGAATTCTTGGACGTTGTCTTCATATCGACGCTGGTGGGCAGCGTGATGGGGCCGCCTGCGGTGACGGTTCCCAGTTCGCCTACTCCGGTGGCGGAGGTCAGTTGGGAGAGGCCGGAGATCGAGGCGTAGGCGTACAGCTTGCTGCCCGCGGGGAGCCCGGTGGACGGGGCCTCGAGTTCGGAACCTGTCTCATAGGTGCCCGCCCAGCCGATGGAGAACTGTTCGCCGGTCTTGGGGGCGCTCGTCGGCATCGTGAGCGTGACCCGGATCTTGACGGTCTGGGGGGTGGCTTCCGTGCCGGTCTTGCACGAGTAGGTGACCAAGTCGCCAGTTCCGGTGTCGGTCCCGGTGCCTTGCCCGACCGTGACCACCACGCTCGTCGTGCTGGTCGTCGTGCACGAGGTCACGTCCGACGGCGCGCTGGCCAGGCTCAGCTTCAGGCTGCCCTGGTCGGTGGCCCCCTTGACCGTCACCTCGTCACCCGTGGTGGCGGTGACCGACACCGTGCTCGTCACCTGTCCGGCCAGTACGGACGTGGATCCGGTGGTGACGCTCGCCCCTGTCTTTTCGAGATCCGTGTGCGTCCCGCCGGTCACCGCGAGTTTCCCGGCGACGTGGACCTGGGTGGTGGTGTTCGGCGGCGTGCGCAGGGTGAGGGCGGGAATTCGCCACTTGACGTCGAACGTGCCGGTCGCCGTATCGGGCAGGGTGAGCGGGACGCTGAGCGACGTGTCGGTGAACGGGCCGCCTGTACAGGTGTAGGCCAGAGTGAGGGTCTTGTCGGCCAGGGCTTGGGCGGGAGACGGCAGGGCTAACGCGATCACCGCGCCGACGAGCCAGAGAGCGGACGCGTGCCTGACGAAGCGGCGCCACACCCTGGATGCCGGCAACTGTCTCATCCCCATCCCATGGCCGAGTCAAATGACGTACCAGAATTGCAGCCCATGGTCACGATTGGGTGGAGATAGGCAGTAAAGAGACCGGAATGCTCACCACCGCCAGCGCCAGAAGCGGTGCTGGTGCCGGACGAGCAGCCGACCGGCTCGCTGCTTGCCGCGGACCACGAAATGTCGCCCATATCCCGCGATCGGCGAGCTGGGGACACCCTGCACCTTGGAGGGGCTCGCGATCAGCTCGACGTTGTCGATGTCCACGGTGGCGCCGGGCGGCAGTATGAGCGTGGTGGAGCCCGCCCACACGTCCAGCTCGATCTCCACGACCTGATGGGCCATGACGGCATCGGTGAAGTCCAGCTTCACCGCCCCGGCCTTGGCCGACACCCGCAGGAGCCGGGGCACCACCCATTGGCCGCGCCGCTTGAGAGCAGCCGCCGTGGAGCGCAGTTCGCCGCTCTCCGGTGCCGATGCCGCCACCCGGCTCCCCGGCAGGTCGGCGACGAACGGCTCAGCCTCGCCGAACGTCCGGGCGCCGAGCACCCCGCTCAGCCGCTGCTCGAACTCCTCCATCGTCAGCCGCCCCTCGCTGACCGCCGTACGCAGCCTGCCCGCGACTCGCTCGCGATCCGCGTCGGACATCCGCGACTCTGGCGGCTGTGGGACTAAATCTCCGCTCACGCCGCAACTCTAGATAATCGGGGACGGATTTCCGCGCCATCGGTCGGTGAATCACGGCATGGGTCCCCAGAGCGGCGGCAAGCGGATCAGTAGTGCCAGGGAAACGGTGACCAGTCGGGAGAGCGCTTCTCCAGGAACGAGTCGCGCCCCTCTGCGGCCTCGTCCGTCATGTATGCCAGCCGCGTCGCCTCGCCCGCGAACACCTGCTGCCCCACCAGCCCGTCATCGATCATGTTGAAGGCATATTTCAACATCCGCTGAGCCGTAGGCGACTTGCCGTTGATCTTGCGGCTCCACTCCAGCGCCGTCTCCTCCAGCGCCGCATGGGGTACGACGGCGTTCACCATCCCCATCCGATGCGCGTCGGCCGCGGAATACGTATCGCCGAGGAAGAAGATCTCGCGGGCGAACTTCTGCCCGACCTGCCGGGCCAGGTACGCCGACCCGAAGCCGCCGTCGAAGCTGGCCACGTCGGCGTCCGTCTGCTTGAAGCGGGCGTGCTCCTCGCTGGCCAGCGTGAGGTCCGACACGACGTGCAGGCTGTGACCGCCGCCCGCGGCCCAGCCGGGCACCACGCAGATGACGATCTTGGGCATGAAGCGGATCAGCCGCTGCACCTCCAGGATGTGCAGCCGGCCGGTGGACGCCGAGCCGTCGGCGTACTGGTAGCCGTCCTTGCCCCTGATCCGCTGGTCGCCGCCCGAGCAGAAGGCCCAGCCGCCATCCTTGGGCGAGGGGCCGTTGCCGGTGAGCAGCACGCACCCCACGTCCGTGGTCTGCCTGGCGTGGTCGAGCGCGCGGTAGAGCTCGTCGACCGTCTGCGGCCGGAACGCGTTGCGCACCTCTGGGCGGTTGAAGGCGATCCGCACGGTGCCCTGGTCGACCGCCCGGTGATAAGTGATGTCGGTGAAGTCGAATCCCTCGACCACCTGCCACGCCTTCGGATCGAACAGTTCGGAGACCATGGGCCGAGCCTAACGGATCTGCTCCTCCGCCCATTCGGCCCACTGGCGCTGCGTGGTGGCCAGGCGCAGGCCGTACTCCAGCGCGATCCTCCCGTACACCGACAAGTTGTCCTGCCCGCTCTCCACGAAGCCCCGGATGCTCTCGATGTGTTCCAGTTGCTTGGCCATGATTTCGGCCTGCCGCCGCAGGTACTCCTTGGCCTGCCGCTGATCCACCTGGGCCAGGAAGAACACGCGCAGGAGCATGTCGCTGCGCGCGGCCCTGACCGGCTCCACCTCGGTGATCCAATGGCGTAGCTCGGCCAGGCCCGCGTCGGTGATCGCGTACTCCTTGCGGCCGCGCGGTCCCTCGGCTGACACGCTCACCAACCCGGCGTCGGCCAGCTTGCCGAGCTCGGCGTAGAGCTGGCTCTGCGTGGCCGGCCAGACGTTCGCGAGGGAGACATCGAATATCTTCATCAGGTCGTAGCCGCTCGCCGGTCCCTCGGAGAGCAGGCCGAGAACGGCGTGTCGAAGACTCATGTTCCTATATTGACATATCGACGCCGCAGCTTCTACCTTCGACATGTCTACATAGGAACGTCATGAGGAGCTCAAGATGCGCGGTCTGCTGGGATTCTCCCCCTGGATCCTCTACGCGATCATCGCCACCAGCGACGAGTGGCGCTGGGGCGCCATCACCGGTCTCGTCATCGCGCTGGTCCTCGTCGTCGTGGACCGCCGGTCGGGGCGGGCCTGGGACGAGATGGTGATCGAGTCGAGCGCCGCGGTGTTCTTCGCCTGCCTCACGGTGCTGTCGCTGGTCGATCCGCACTCGTTCCTCACTCCGTACGGCCCGGCGCTGGTCAACGTCTGGCTCGCGGGCACCGCCTGGGGCTCGCTGGCCATCCGCAAGCCGTTCACGCTCGGCATCGCGCGGACCATGGCGCCCAAGGAGGTCTGGGAGACCCCGGCCTTCTACCGGGTCAACGTGGTCATCACCACCGCCTGGGCGATCGCGTTCACCCTCGCCGCCGTCTCGCTGACGTTCGTGCTGTCCGCCGCGCCGCACGCGACCGCCGTGGTCATCGCCATCAAGGCGCTCTCGTTCGTCATCCCGGCCGTCTTCACCGCCCGCTACCCCAAGGTCATCGCGGCCCGCGTCCGCCGCGAGGCCGCTGCCACCGCCGACAAGTAGAAGTGCCCCCACCGTCGGCCGTCAGGTGACGCCCCTCGGTCAGGGGACCTCGGCGCGTAGTTCCGCGAGGAGTTCGCCCTGGTCGGCGAGCATGTCAGTCAGGATGCGGCGAGCGGCTCCGAGCAGGTCGGCCAGCTCGGGAGTGGCCAGCGTGTAGACGACGGTGCTGCCCTCGCGGATGGCGCTCACGATCCCGGCTCTTCGTAGCACCGCCAGTTGCTGGGAGAGGCTGGACGGCTCGATGTCGATCTGGGCCAGGAGTTCCCGGACGGGAAGCGGGCCTTCCTGAAGTAGCTCCAACACTCTGATGCGAGCGGGGTGGCCGAGTGTTCGGAAGAAATCGGCCTTGGCCTGGTTGACCTCCACGTGCATACTGCCAGACTAATCCAGCGCACTTGCATAATTCTTCAAGTCGTAACGTTGTTGGCTAGGATGACAGCGGGGACTAAGGGAGTAGCCATGGGCCGAGGAAGAGCCAAGGCGAAGCAGACGAAGGTCGCTCGCCAGCTTAAGTACACCGATCACAACATCGACTACGACCGGCTCCGCGAGGAGCTGGGCGCCGACTCGCCGCGTGACGAGATGCACCCGACTACGGCGTCCGAGCAGGAGTCCGAGCACGCGCGCTGACGCGTGTCAGCTTCGCAGGGGCAAGGGTGACGAGCTTGAGCCGCCTGGCCTCCGGCGCCGGATTCGGTGCGGAGAGCTCCAGGCGGTTCAGCACCTCTCGGAGGATGACGCGCATCTCCAGGAGGGCGAGCTGGGCCCCGACGCAGAAGCGTCGGCCGCCGCCGAAGGGCATCCACGCCTTGCCATGGGCATCCGCGCCGTCCAGGAAGCGTTCGGGCCTGAACTCCTCTGGTGATGGCCAGATCGACGGGTCCTGGTGGATGAGCGCGATGAGCGGTGCCGCGTACCATCCGGCGGGCACCTCATAGTCGCCCAGCCGGAGCGGGGCGTCGACCAGCCGGGGCGCCTCGAAGACGACCGGCCTGACGCGCAGCGCCTCCTTGACCACGGCGTCGAGATACTCCTCGTCGTGCGGCAGCCGGTCGAGGATGTCCGGGGTGCGCAGCAGTCGTTCGAACGCCCACGCCAGCCCGGTGGCCGTCGTCTCGTGACCGGCGATGAGCAGGGTGATCAGCTCGTCGCGCACCTCCTGGTCGCCGAGCTCGGTCTCCAGCAGCCTGCCCAGCACGTCGGTGCCGCCCGGCTCGGCGCGTCGCCGGCCGATCTCGTCGAACAGGATCTCGTCGACCGCCGCGCGTAACCGCAGGAACCGCCCGTACGGCGTGAACGGCAGCCGCCGCGTGGCCTCGCGCAGCCGTGGCGGCAGCAGCATCAAGGACGCCGAGCCGCCTACTTCGATCAGCTTCGGCAGCAGCACGCGCAGCCGGTCGAGCCGCTGGGCGTCGCGGATGCCGAAGATCAGCCGGATGATGACCTCCAGCGTGATCTCCTGCATGCGGTCGCGCAGCGCGAACGGCGTGCCGAGCGGCCAGGCCGCGATCTTCTCGGCGGCGATGGCGGCGATCTCGCCCTCGTACCCGGCGATCTGCTTGGCGCGTAGCGGCGGGGTGAGCAGTCGGCGGTGCCGCCACCACGGCTCGTCGTCCAGGGTGAGCAGCGAGTGCGCGCCGACCATCGGTTCGAGGAAGTCGCGCCGGACCCGGCCGGCCCGTCCGCCGCCCTGGTCGAGCTGGTAGACCTGCTCGGCCAGCTCGGGGGTGGTGACGTAGACCTCGGGCGGGAAGCCGAAGAAGCGCAGCGTGAAGATCGGCCCGTACTTGCGGTGGCACTTCTCGAAGGCGCCTACCGGGTCGGTCAGGAGCCAGGCGGTCTGGAGCAGTGCGGGGAGTTTCGGTCCAGGGGGGAGCATCTTTCCACCTCCGTATATATACGTACGTCATATACGCTCGTATATATCAGTAGCATAGAACACGTGTCGAGAACAGAGCTCGGTGGATACCGGGAGAGACTCCTGGCCGCAGCCGTCAACTGCCTGCAGGAAAAGGGCTACGCCCGGACGACCGCCCGCGACCTGGTCGCCGCGTCGGGGACCAACCTGGCCTCCATCGGCTACCACTTCGGCGGCAAGGACGCCCTGCTCAACGAGGCGATCGTGAGCGCCTACGAAGCCTGGATCGTCCGCGTGGAGGAGTCGGTCTTCGGCGGTCCGATGGCCGGCCCGAGGGAGATGCTCGAACGCGCCATGGTGGCTCTGGTCGACGTCTTCGCCGAAATGCGCCCGCAACTGGTCCTGGCGGTGGAGGCCTACCCGGCCGCCCTGCGCGAGGACCTGCTGAGAGAGAAACTGGCCGCCGTCTACGCCCGGGCCAGGCAGGCGGGCATCGACATGATCAACAGGGCGGCGGCGGAGCTGGGGGTGCGACTGCCGTTCGCCCCGGACGCCCTGATCTCGGTGCTGATCGCGATCTCGGACGGCCTGATGATCCAATGGCTGCTGGACCCGGAGAGCACCCCGGACGCCCACCAGGTGGTGGAGGCACTGGCCGCGCTGTCGGCCTTCATCGCCTGATCAGGCTCGTCCTGATCAGGACGAGCCTGATCAGGACGCGCACGTGTCGTGAGTGGCGTCGAAGCCCTTCAGCGACTCGGTGTCGTTGGTGGCGAGGGGCTTGGTGCCCTTCCAGTCGTCGCCGAGCACCAGCACCAGCCGGCTGGTCTGCGCTCCCGCGACCAACTTCGTCTTGGAGACGAGCAGGTCCTTCGTCAGGGTCGGGACGCCCGTCTCGCCGTTCGGTCCGTAGAAGACGGTCGTCTTCGCGTACGGCTTGCGGGGCGTGTCGCCGATCTTGGTGATGTGATACCCACGCTGCTCCAGCGCGGCGGCCACCTGCGTGCCGAGACCGCTGCGATAGGTGCCGTTGCGCAGCTCGATCTGCATCTTGGATCTGGACACCTTGGTCTGCCCGCCCTTGACGCCCTGCACGCTCTCGTCCTTGGACACGATCTGGAACAGCTTCCCGGCCTGCGGCTGGACCCACTCCACCCGCCCCGGCTGGGTGAGCGAGTAGTGCCACGGCGTGGTGATGAAGCGGATCTGTCCCGCGTTGAGGCCCTGCAGGCTGACCGCCAGGTCCTTCATGACGCTGGGCGTCAGGCCGGGGTCGGTGGTGACGGCCTTGGTGCCGGCATCGAGGAATCCGAAGAGCTTGGCCGGGTTGGTGAGCGTCTCCCCGCTCATGACCTTCTTCACCATCGACGCGATGAACATCTGCTGACGCTGGATACGCCCGATGTCGGAGCCGTCGCCCAGGCTGTAACGGGCACGGACGTAGCCGAGCGCCTGCTCGCCGTTGACCGTCTGCCGCCCGGCGGCCAGCTTGAGCAGCGCCTTCTTGTCGTCGACCGCCTCGGGCAGGCAGATCTCCACACCGCCCACCGCGTCGACCATGCTCTTGAAGCCGGTGAAGTCGACCTTGACGAAGTGGTCGATGTGGATGTGGGTGAGCGTCTCGATCGTCTTCCAGGTGCAGGCGATGCCGCCGGAGTTGAACGACTCGTTGATCATGCCCAGATGCGGCTGCTGGCCGGTCAGGCCCGTCTTGGCGCGGCAGGCGGGGAGCTGCACCAGCGAGTCGCGCGGGAAGCTGACGACCATCGCGTTGTCCCGCTTCGACGAGACGTGGGCGAGCATGATCGTGTCGGTGCGCTCGCCCGCGATGCGGCGGCCGTACTTGGCGTTCTTGCCGTCGCGCTGGTCGGAGCCGACGATCAGCACGTTCATCGCGGTGCCCGCGACCTTGGGCGGGCGGGTCGCGCCGAGGTCCTCGGCCGTGACGTCGTCGTGCTTCAGGTTGCCGGTCAGCTTGACGATGACGCCTACCGTGACGCCCGCGATCAGCAGCACGACCGTCACCCCGATCGCGATCACCCACCGCAGCCAGCGCTTGCGGCCGCGTGGCGGCGCGTGGGGGGACGGCGGCGCGTCCAGCAGCCCGTTGCTCACATGTCTCCCATGGGACGGGGCCGCGGGCCGCCGCCCATGGCCAAGACCTCCGCCGTACAGATCTCGGCCGGTTGGACGTGCCGAGTGTACTAAGCCGGGTCGTGTGAGATCCGTTATTCGGGCAGTTCCACCCGCAACGACACGGCGCCGCGCAGGTCGAGCCAGGCCGCGCCGGGCCCGCGAACCAGGCGCAGCACGACCTCGTCGCAGCCGGGACAGCGCGCGACCAGCCCGGGTGCGGGGCCGTAGACGCGGAGCGAGGCGACGGGACCGGTCAGCCCGCAGCTCGCGCACCGGCCGACGGCCGCGGTGACGTCCACGGCGAAGATCTCGCCGAGCGGGCCGGCCAGGGCGTTGCCGTCCAGATGTTCGGTGGTCATGTCAGCCTCCGGTCGGGCCGAAGCGTTCGGTCCTGATGTGTTCGGGCGCGTGCCCGAGTGCGAGCAGAAGATCGGCCGCCGCCTCGACGAACCCCGTCGGGCCGCAGACGTAGCACTCCGGCTCGAAGCCGGCGGGCCAGCCGCTTTCGGCCAGGTCGTCCAGCAGGATGCGACCGGCCGGACGCGGCCAGCCGTCCGGGACGGCCCGCGTGTAGAGATAGCCGACGTCGAGCCCGGCGTCGGGGCGGCGCAACTCCTCGGCGTAGTAGCGGCGGCTGGGATCGCGCAGCGAGTACAGCAGCCGGAACGGCACGCGGCTACCCGCCCGGCGGCGCGCGCGGATCATGGCCATCAGCGGGACGATGCCGGAGCCGCCGCCGACCAGCAGCACCGGCGACCTGCTCTCGGGCCGCCAGACGAACCAGCCGCCGACCGGCCCGCGGATCTCCACCTGGTCACCGGGCTCGATGATCTCGGTGAGGTACGGAGAGACCTCCCCGTCGGGCACCCGTTCGACGGTGAGCTCGACCGTGTCGCCGTCGAACGGCGCGGCCACCGAGTAGCTGCGCTGGGTGCTGTAGCCGTCCTCGGCGGTCAGCCGCACGTCCACGTGCTGGCCGGCCAGGTGCCCCGGCCAGCCCGGCACCTGGAAGACCAGTGTGCGGGCACTGTCGGTCTCCTCGCGCAGCCCGGTCAGCCTGGCGGCCCGCCAGGGCAGGCGGCGCACCTAGTCGCCCTCGTAGCGCTGCTCGCGCCACGGGTCGCCGTAGTTGTGGTAGCCGGCGGTCTCCCAGAATCCCGGCCAGTCCTCTTCGAGCAGCCGGATGCCGCGTACCCACTTGGCCGACTTCCAGAGGTACAGGTGCGGGACCAGCAGCCGGGCCGGACCGCCGTGGCGGGGTTCGAGCTCCTCGCCGTCGAACTGGTGGACGATCCACGCCTTGCCGTCGAGCAGGTCCTCCAGGGGCAGGTTCGTGGTGTAGCCGCCGTACGAGTAGACCAGCGCGTACTCGACGGCGGTCTCGATGTTCTCGAACAGCGTGTCGAGCGAGACGCCCCGCCAGCCGGTGCCGAGCTTGGACCACTTGGTGACGCAGTGGATGTCGACCGTCGGCGTCTCCTGCGGCAGCGCCATCAGCTCCGCCCAGGACCATCGGTGGGTCTGTTCGGCCTCGGTGTCGATGGCGAACTCCCACCGGTCCAGCGGGACCCGCGGTGTCGGCCCCGCCGACAGCACCGGGAAGTCGTCGACCAGATACTGGCCGGGCGGCAACCGGTCGTCGTCCTCTCTGCGCCGGCCTCGGAAGCCGCGCGAAATGATGCTCACCGGCACTCCCTTCAGGGATGCGCCAGAGCACGTTCGGATACGCGACGCACCTCGCCTGGCGCTGCTTATGCCCAGTATGTCGCGTGGGGCCCTAGCCCCTTGGCAGGACCAGGCCCGACTCGTACGCGAAGACGACGAGCTGGGCCCGGTCCCGGGCGTGCAGCTTGGTCATGGCCCGGCTGACGTGGGTCTTGGCGGTGGTCGGGCTGATCACCATCTGGGTGGCGATCTCGTCGTTCGACAGCCCCTTGGCCACCAGCGCCGTCACCTCACGCTCCCGGTTGGTGAGGATCTCCAGCCTGGCGGGCGCGGGATTCGGGCGGCGGCCGACGTACTCGCCGATCAGGCGGCGGGTGATCGCGGGCGAGAGCAGCGCGTCGCCTCGCGCGGCCACCCGCACGCCCTGGAGCAGGTCGGTCGGCTCGGTGTCCTTCACCAGGAAGCCGCCCGCGCCCGCCCGCAGCGCGTTGTAGACGTACTCGTCCAGCCCGTAGTTGGTCAGGATCACCACGTGTACGCCGTGGAGCCGCTCGTCGGCGGCGATCCGCCGGGTGGCCTCGATGCCGTCCATCACCGGCATCTGCACGTCCATGAGCGCGACGTCCGGCCGGTGCTCCAGCGCCAGGGTGACGGCCTGCTCGCCGTTGGCGGCCTCGGCCACCACCTCGATGTCGTCCTCGGCGCTCAGCAGGGCGCGGAAGCCCGCCCGGATGAGCGCCTGGTCGTCGGCGAGCAGTACGCGGATCAAGATCGTCCTTCCAAGGGGAGTCCGAGGGGGACGCCCGCGGGGGAGTCGGCGCGGACGGTCGTGGGGAGCGCGGCGGGGAGTTCTGTGGGGAGGCTCACGGGGAGTTCGGCGCGGACGGTGAATCCGCCTTCCGGCCTGGCCTCGGCTCGTAGCCGGCCGCCCAGGGCCGCGACTCGCTCGCGCATGCCCAGAAGCCCTACACCGGGCACGTGGGTCGTGTCCGCGCCGGCCCGGCCGTCGTCGTCGATCTGCACGACCAGCTCGTCCAGGCCGTAGTCGATGCGTACCGCCGCCGACGCGCCGCCCGCGTGCCGCGAGACGTTGGTCAGCGCCTCCTGCACGATCCGGTACGCGGCCCTGTCGACCTCGGCAGGCAGCGACCCGCGCGTACCGGTGATCAGCATCGTGGCGGACAGGCCCGCGGACCGCGCCCGGTCCAGCAGGTCGTCGAGCCGTTCCAAGCCGCTACCCGGCGCCTCACCGGCATCGGCGTCGGGGTCGCGCAGCACCTCCAGCGTCGCCCGCAGCTCGCGCATGGCGTCACCGCTCGCCTCCTGGATGGCCAGCAGCGCCGGGGGCACGTCCTCGCCGCGCTTGCGCGCGAGGTGCACGGCCACGCCCGCCTGCACCTTGATGATCGAGATGCTGTGGGTGAGCGAATCGTGCAGCTCCCTGGCGATGCGCAGCCGCTCTTCTCCCGCCCGCCGCAGGGCGACCTCCTCGCGGGTGCGCTCGGCCTCGGCGGCCCGTTCCTCGACCTGGTGGAGGTACGCCTGCCGGTGCCTGCTCACCGTCGCGGCCACGCCCGCGGCGACGAACCAGCCGATCAGCAGGCTCGTGTTCTGGAGGATGCTCAGGGCGGGCTGGTCGGTGGTGGTGGCCAGGTTCGCCGCCAGGCTGCCGCCGAGGAACACGGCCGCCGCGCCCGCGGCCACCAGCCGATGTCCGGCATTGACCGTCGCGAACACGCTCACAATGACGGGAAAGGCCGCCGTTGGGCCCGGATGCGCCTCGACCGAGAAGACGAGCATGCAGGCCGTACATATCACCAGCGCCACCACCGGCGCCCGGCGGACGAGGAGAAGCGACAGCGAACCGGCTACAACGACGACATAGTCCAGTACGCCCGTGCCCGGCGTCGACAGCGCGACCACCAGCAGCATGACGGTCAGCGCCACCGAGACGGCCGCATCGGCCGCGAACGGCCGCCACCGAGTGCTCATTACTGCACAGTACGGCGTTTCCCGGTCGCCCTCCTCCGCACCAGGTCGGAACCGGCGCTACTCCCTGCGTGGTAGTCGCGCCCGGTCTGCGACCTCACGTCGTAGTCGCAGGTGTCTTCCCCGGCACGACGACCCGGGTGGGGACAGCAGACACCATCTCGGTCATGACACCGAAGTTCCTTCCCCTGCTACGCGTCATGACGGCCGACGACTCGACGATCCCGCGCGTGCTGTCGAACGTGGACCGACTCGACCCGGCGAAAGCCGCCGCGACCAGGGACTTCGACTTCACCAGCGGCACGATGCACGGCGGCGGCGGATGGCTGATCAACGGCAACCCCTTCGACCCCAAGAGGATCGAGGCCAGGCCCAAGCTCGGTGACATCGAGATCTGGCGGCTGACCAGCGACGTCGCCCACCCCGTACGCCTGCACCTGGCGCAGTTCCAGGTGCTGTCGGTCAACGGTGAGCGCCCCGCCGGGCCGCCGGAGTGGAAGGACACGGTTGAGCTGCGCGACGCCCAGACCGTCGAGATCATCACCCGGTTCACCGGTTATCGCGGCCGCTATGTCGTCCACTGCCACAACCTCGAACACGAGGACATGGCCATGATGGCCACCTTCGAAGTCGTCTGACGGGGTGGCGCTGTGATGGCCTTCACCCGTCCGGAACCGTTGGACATGGCGTTTCCCGGGCAGAAGGATAGCGACGCTAGTGGAAGGTGAGTGGGACGATGAGCGCGCGTGCAGTGCGAATCGACACCATCCGACACGTTCATTGCACTGTCCTTCGAGCGAGCGGCGAGCTGGATCACGCCGGTCGGGCGCGTCTGAGCGCGCGCATCCAGGAGGTGTGGGACTGGTCCGACGGGCCCATTCTCGTGTTCGACCTGGCTGACGTGGTGTTCTACGACTCTTCCCTGGTCGGGGCGCTGGCGGTGGCGCTGCAGCGCGTACGGGCCACGCGGAGTGGCCGCATCATCCTGGCGAACCCTCCAGAACGGTTGGTGACCGTTCTGGAACGTACCGGTCTGCTGCGGTACGTGGAGATCCGCGGCGACGTCCAGGAGACGGTGGCGGAGATCGTGCTCGCGGCGGAGCGAAGCCGCCGGGAAGGTGCCGGTGGCGTGCCCATGGGAGGCCGGGCGGGTGCCGGCGGCGTGCCTGAAGCCCGGTCGGGCGTGCCTGAAGCCCGGTCGGGTGACGACGGCGCGTCCGTGGAAGGCCGAGCGGGCTCGGGCAGCGCGTCTCAGGCCGGCTCCGGCGGTGCGTCCGTGGACGGGGGCCTCGATGCGCGGAGCTCTCAAACGGTCCTGCCGTATCTGCCGTATCCGCGGTAGGACGCTCTTTTGAGTTATCCACAGCCTGCTGAGCTCGGGCCTGAGCGTCCTGGCGAGTGTGCTGGAATTTGCGGGTGACTTCGCAGACGCGGCGCGGAAAGGCGCCAGGCCGGCTCGCGCAGCCGGCCACGGCGGCGATCGGCGCCTCGATCCTGCTGACGATCGCCATTGGACTGCTGGGCCCATCCGTCATGGTCCCCGCGCTGAGCGGCCCTGCCTGGCAACCGCCCTACTCCCTGCACCTGGATCCCGGCCCCCACCTCGTGGTGGGCCTCGCCGCGGCCGCGATCGTGCTCGGTGCGCTCGGCTCACTGGGTCTTCTGCTCGCGCTCGCCCGCGCGTCCCCGAGCGGCTTGCTCGCCACCGGTCCACCGGGCGCCGAGCAGTGGTTGCCGGACCCTCGGCTGCTGGTGCGCCTCGGCTGCCTGGCCGCCGCCCTGCTGGCTTTCCTGCCGCCCTCGGGCTCCGGCGACCACCTCAACTACGCCGCGTACGGCCGCATGGTGACGTTGGGCGTCAACCCCTACACCCACGGCGCCGTCGACCTGCCGACCGACCCCATCGCCCGCGCGGTCGAAGCCCCCTGGCAGGAGGAGCCGAGCGTTTACGGCCCGGTGGCGACGGCCGTGCAGGCCCTGGCGAGCTGGATCGGCGGCGACTCGCTCCGGCTGACCATCTTCGTCCTGGCCCTGGTCAACGCGGCCGCGTTCATCGCGACGGGCCTGCTGATCGACCGTTTCACCGAACACGATCCCGCCAGGCGGCTGCGAGCGGCCCTGCTGTGGACGGCCAACCCGCTGCTGCTCTACCAGTTGGTCGCCGGCATGCACATCGACACCCTGGCCATCGCCTGCATGGTCGCCGCCCTCCTGGCCCGGGGCCGCCCGGCCGGCTCCGGGCTCCTGCTCGGCGCCGGCGTGGCGGTGAAGATCAACGCGGGCCTGGTGGCGCTGGGCCCGGCCTGGGAGCTGCGCCGGCGGCCCGCCCGCCTGGCCCTGATGGCGGGCACCGCCCTGGCGATGGTGGTCGTCGGCTACGTGATCGTCGGTCCCGAGGCGATCAGCCCGATGACCCGCACCAGCAAGTCGATCTCGCTGGCCTCGTTCTGGAAACTCGTCCAGGGCTGGCTGCAGTCGATCGTCGGCGAGGGCAGCGCCTACCGGGGCGAGATCCAGATCGGCTCGCTGCTCGTGCTCGCCCTGGTGGCCTGGTCCCTGTTCCGCCTGATGTCCAGACTCCACGCCTCGGGCTCACCGCACCCGCTCGCATCTCCCGGGTCGGCCGGGCTGAGCGCCCCCGTGGTCGCCGTCGTGATCGTCATCGCCTACCTGTTCGCGACGCCGTACATCCTGCCCTGGTACGACGGGCTGGCCTTCGGGGTGCTCGCCCTGGTCGGGGCGTCGGCGCTCGACGGGCTGCTGCTCACGCACCTGCTCATACTCTCCCTCGCCTACCTGCCCGCCCGAGTCCTCGACCACGTCATGCCTCAGGACCTCGACTGGCTCCGTACGATCGTCAGGTCGCAGATCGCCCCGTGGGCACTGATCGCGCTGACCGCTGCTCTGGTGTGGTGGGCGTGGCGAGCTGCAGGGCGCGTACGGAAGCCGCGAGCGTCAACGGCACCGCCACCGTGAGCGCCATGGCCGGGATGGCGATGCCCGAGTCATTGATGAGAAACCCGATGAACGCACACGTGAGCGCCCCGAACAACCCTGCCCGGAGCGTCGGCGCCAGCGCGTACGCCTGACCGAGCGCGGGGGCACCCCAGCGCGACGGCCGATTGAGCACCCAGAAGAGGAACGCGAGCGCGACCAGCGAGAGCAGCGTGAGAGACCAGTTGCCGACGGTGACGCCGATCATCGCGCTGAACTTGCGCCAGATCACCGTCCACGCCTGACCGTCGATGATCTGCTGCACGAAATTGCCCAGGTGAGTGCGCTGCGCCGCCGGCCGCAGCCAGTCGAAGAGGGAGATGCCGCCAATGAGGACACCTCCCGCCACCCCGACCAGCAGCAGCTTCATGATCGAGACCCGCCGGCCGGCCAGCAAGATGAGGAAGACCGCCAACCCGATCACAAAGGCCGGCACCCCACCGAAGTCCGCTCCCCACGACGGCCACCCATCCGCGAACACCGCCAACCCCCCATACGCGCCACACACCAGCACCGTCACAAACCTCGACACCCCCCTCCTGAGCAGCCACTGGGCGACCCCCGCCAGCCCGAGCACGGTCCCCGTCGAGTAAACGGCGAAGGCGATGTTGGAGAACCCGTAGAACCGCCCCCCGGTGACGGGCTCGTACCCGGTCACCGCATTGACCTGCAACGTCGACCCGGTCATGACGTCGACAAGCAGAGCGACGGAGGTGACACCCGCGACCACGGCAAGAGGCCCAAGCACGTGTGCCCGCCACGGCCCCGCGAACGCCAACCCGGTGATCAACCCGGCGATGGCGAGAATGGTCACGATGACGCCGAGCATCGGCGAGGGCAGGGCCCACCACGGCACCAACTGCGCGAGGAACGTGGAGACGGCGATGGCCCCACTGACCACGGCCACAACCTGCACCACCGCCAGCAGCCGAGAAGCACTCGCCGACACCGGCCCGGCCGCTGACGGCCCACCGACACCACTGGCGCCACCGCGAGTCTCCGCAGAGATGTGCCTCGCAGACCCGGCTCCTACAGCAGCCCCAGCCTCGCCGGACGAGATGCCCGCAGATCCGGTTCCAGCGGGCTCGGCTTCTCCGGGCGAGGCGCCCGTTGGTGTGGCTCCGGCGGGTATCGACGCTTCGGATGGGATCGCCGTGGTTCCGGTTTCGGCGGGCGTCGCTTCTTCGGGCGAGATGTCCGTTGGTGTGGATCCGGCGGGTATCGATGCTTCGGATGAGATCCCCGTGGACCCGGCTTCAGCAGCCGCCGTCTTTGCGGACGAGGCCCCCGTGGGCGTGGACTCGGCAGGCGGTGCTCCACCGGGTGAGATTCCCCCAGGCGTGGATCCGGCAGACGTGGGACGGGCGGGAGCGGCACCCTCGATCCCGTCAGCGTTCTCAGGGCCGTTAACGCGCTCAGGAGAGTCGGTGGCCGGGGTGGGAATTTCCGATGTTGTGGATTCCCCAGCGGAGGCGGAGCGGCGACGGCGGCGGAGGGCCAGGGCGGAGAAGGCGTAGAAGACCAACTGGACCGTCACGAACACGGCGAAGAACGGGCCACGAACCTCACGAAGCACCTGGCTGGCCAGATCGCTGTCCGACAGCTCGTTGACCGTGTCGGCGGGTGTGGCCGAGGCCTCCGTGACGTCGCTTTGCCAGGCGCGCCCGACCACCTCGCGGGGCGCCTCCAGGTCCAGCAGTTGGATCACGGTGGCGGTGAGGTCGGTGATCGTGACCAGGGCGTCCTGACGGGTGGAGGTCGCCGTCAGGTAGCCGTGCAGGTACGGCCGGCCGCTCGGGGAGGGGCCGGTGGCGATGGCGACGTGGAGGTGGGGGTTCGTGGTGATGTCGGAGGTGCCCGCCACCAGGACGGTCGTATCGTTCGGCAGCTTGCCGAGCAGGGCGCCGATGCGGCGATCCGCCTGCGCGACGGCGGCCTGTCTCGTGGCGGTGGGGAGAGGGGCCGGCACGCCGTACTCGTCGAGCGGCTGCCGGACCCAGGCGGCGGCGAGGTCGGAGGCGTCCAGGACGATCAGGTTGTACGGAGTGGGGTCGCCGAGCGCCTCCGGCGTATCGACGTATTTGGCGATTTTTCCGGTCGTGTCGGCAGCGCCCAGTGCAGCGCCGGGGCCGATGGCGGCGACCTTGCCGCCCGAGGACGTCACCAGCCCGCCCAGCGTGCCGAGCCGCGCGTCGTACCCGGTCTCGGCCTGGTACGCGACCAGCGCCGACCAGCCCGGAACCGTGGCGCCCTCTCCGGCACTTCGAGGCGCCGGGATCGCAGGACACCCACGCCTGGCCGTACCGGACCGCTGGCCCGCCGACACGGTCAGCCACCCGGCCATCGGGCAGGTGACGCCACGGTCGGGCGGTGGCACAGCACGCGTGGAAAGCGACGCGGAGCCGCCCTGGGCGACCAGCTTCCACAGGTTGGGGGTACGGGCTTCGTCCAGGTCACTCCACTGGAGCCCCGGCACCCCAATAAGGGCCACACGACCGCGCGCGGAGGCCCCCGACTTCCCACGACCGGGCACGGAGGTCTCCGCCTCCACACGACGACGCACGGAGGTCTCTGTCTCTACACGACCGCGCGCGGAGGCGGAGGCGGAGGCGGTGTCCGAACTGGGTGCGAGGGCTGCGAGCAGGGTGGAGGCCGAGGTGTGGGTGGGCGTTGCCGCGGCGGCTGGGCTCGTGTCGAAGAGGGGTGCCAGAACGGTGGTGAGGAGCAGTGCGGCGAGGATGTTTGTGGCCGAGCGGCGACGGAGCAGCGAGGAGAGGATGTGTGTGGTCGAACGGCGGCGACGTGGCGCAGGGCGGCGACGTTCGACGGGCTGGTGGCGTTCCTGTGGGGCCGGGAGGGTGCTGTCGGGGTGCAGGTTCGCGGGGGGCTCTTGAGGGCTCAGATGTGGGGTCGCCGTCAGGGCCGGGCGGGGGTTCGGGGTGGGGGAGGGCGCGCTGAAGGTGGCGTGCGGCATGTGCGGGACCCCCAGTACGACGCGCTCGATCAACAACAGCCACGGTAACGTGCCACACCGTGACAGGTGGCAGGGCGACGACGATCCGGCGGCAGTGGTGGGCTTGGGCGATTGCCGTCCTGGTCATCGTGGTGGCTGTCGCACCGCTGGTGCAGCAGTGGCTGACGAATCCTGACGATCAGCGGCTGGTCGATCTGGATGTGTACCGGACCGGCGGGCAGATGATCCTCCAGGGGCGGCCCGTTTACGAGTTCGCCACGCCCGCGCCTCAGTTGCTGCCGTTCACCTACCCGCCGATCGCGGCGATGCTGGCCGTACTGCTGGCCAAGATGTCCTGGGACACCGCCCAGTGGGTGTGGACCGCCGGGGTCTTCCTGTCGCTCGCCGTCGTGGTGGCGTACTCCTTCAGAGGGGTGCTGGTCGGACGCGGGCCCGGAGGGGGAACGGGAGACGAGCACACGGCCGGGACCGAGGACAGCGCGAACAGCGCGCCGGGGACGGCTGGAGAAGAGCGCGCGTGCGGGATCGACGTGGAGACCGGCTCGTCCACAGAAGCGCCGGTGAAGGACTCCGGCGGCAACGCGGCAGGGCTGGACACGGGCGGCAAAGCGCCAGGGTCAGATGCGGGTGGCGGAACGCTGCGGCAGGGGGTGGCCGGTGGAGGGGTGGAGCGGTACGCGCCGTGGGTCTTTGCCTTCCTTGTGGTGGCCTGCGCCTATCTGATGCCCATTCGGGACCAGGTCCGGTTCGGTCAGGTGGACATTCTGCTGGTCGCGTTGTGCCTGGTCGACTGTGTGGCCAGGCGGCCGTGGTGGCCGCGGGGGTTCCTGATCGGGCTGGCCACGGCGGTGAAGCTCACGCCGGGCGTCTTCCTGATCTATCTGCTGGTGACGCGGCAGTGGCGGACGTTCTTCATGGCGGCGTTCGCCGCGGCGCTGCTCACGCTGCTGCCGTTCCTGGTGATCCCGCACGACGCGGCCGGCTTCTGGTTCTCGGCGCTGTTCGATCCCGAGCGGCTCGGCGCGAACGCCGCCACCACCAACCAGTCGATCCGCGGCATGCTGATCCGCCTCTACATGAACGACACGGTGACGTCCGTGCTCTGGATCGGCCTGGTGGCGGTCGTGGGCTGGTACGGCTTCCGCGGGGCGCGTGACGCGTATCGGGCCAAGGATCCGATGACCGCCGTCGCGCTGGTCGGGCTCATGGCCGTGCTGCTGTCGCCGGTCGCCTGGATCCACCATCTCGCCTGGGTGGTCGTGGTGCTGGGGGCCATCGTGGGTGACGGGCGGGATCCGGTCAGGCTACGGGTCGCCGTGGGGGTCTGGTTGTACTACGTGCTGCCCGTCCCCTGGTGGGGTGTGGCGTTGAAGGTGGCGGGCGTGCCGGTGCTCGACAAGATCGTGCAGGACGGGTTCGGGCTGGGGGCGCTGGGGCTGGTCTGGTTGTTGGTCGCCTGGTTGCCGAAACGGCGCGACCTGGCTTGACAAGTCATTACTCTCTGTTACGTGCTGATTACTGTATGGGTTATGGTGGGTCTCGTTGCCGGGGTGAGTGGCGTCTGCCTCGGCTTTCGGGCGCTCAAGGAGGCCAGGACCGCGCTCGACGAATGCCGGCAGCAATTGGTCCGGCAGACGAGCGAGGGCAAGGGCGATCTCAAGGCCATCCGCGACGTGGCCGTGTGCCGTTACGACGCGCTTGAGGAGATGGCCGGGAGGTTGTCGTTCTCGATCGCGATGATCAACGGGTTGGGCGACGGCATCGTGCTGACCTCGATCAACGGACGGTCCGAGACCCGCACCTATGTGCGGCCGGTGGTGAGCGGCAAGGGGGAGGAGCCGCTGTCGCCGGAGGAGGAGCAGGCGGTGCGAGCCGCCCGGCTGGGTCACGGCCCGCTGATAGACGCTCAGGCGGGCCGGTGGTGAAGAGGGCTCGGCTGCGAGAACTGCGAGACTTCCGTGCGAGTACTGCGAGATTTCCGGGTGAGTAAAGGTTCACACGCCACCCGGTAACCTGCGGATACTCTGTATGCATGCCCAGACTCGCCTATCTCGGACCGGAAGGCACCTTCACCGAAGAGGCCCTGCGACTCCTGGAGCCCGAAGCCGACCGTCTGCCCTGTGCCAACGTCGCCGCCGCCCTGGCCGCCGCCCGCAACGGCGAGGCCGACGGCGCGGTCGTCCCGCTGGAGAACTCGATCGAGGGCGCGATCACCACGACCCTCGACGAGTTCGCCTGGGGAGAGCCGCTGCTGATCACGGCAGAGCTGCTGCTTCCCGTGCGCTTCTCGCTGCTGGCCAGGCCCGACACCGAGATCGTGCACATCAAGCGGGTCTACACGCATCCGGCGGCCATCACGCAGTGCCGCGCGTTCTGCGCCCGCGAGCTGCCCGACGCGGTCGTGGTGGCGGCGCCGTCGACGGCCGCCGCGGCGCAGGAGGTCTCGCTGCCCGGCTCACCGTACGACGCGGCCATCGCCGCGCGCATCGCGGGCGAGCACTACGGGCTGGTGGAGCTCGCCGACGACATCGGCGACCGCAACGACACCGTGACGAGGTTCGTACGGGTGAGCCGTGCGGGCGCGCTGCCCGCGCCGACCGGCACCGACCGCACCACGCTCGTGGTGTTCCTGGCCGACGACCACCCGGGCGCGCTGCTGGAGATGCTGACGGAGTTCTCGGTACGCGGGGTCAACCTGACCCGCATCGAGTCGCGGCCGACCGGCGACGGCATCGGCCGCTACTTCTTCCACTTCGACTTCGAGGGCCACGTCGCCGACGCCCGCGTCGGTGAGGCCATTTCCGGTCTGCATCGCATCTGCGACGAGGTGCGCTTCCTGGGCAGCTACCCGCGTGCCGACGGCGTCGCTCCGCAGATCAAGAAGGGCACGGCCGACCCGGAGTTCGCCGAGGCAGGAGACTGGCTGGCCCGAATCCGGGCCGGACGCGTCTAATCCGGAGGCGGGCGGTCACCGGGCGCCGGTAGCCTTTATCCGTGATTGACCTGCGTACCCTTCGTGAGCATCCCGACCGGCTACGGGCCTCGCAGCGTGCCCGCGGCGAGGACGACTCCATCGTCGACACGCTGCTCGACCTCGACGAGCGCCGCCGCGCCGCGCTGACCTCGTTCGAGTCCCTGCGCGCCGAGCAGAAGAGTCTGGGCAAGTCGGTCTCCAGGGCGCAGGGCGAGGAGAAGGCCGGGCTGCTTCAGCGGGGCAAGGACCTGGCCGGCCAGGTCAAGACCGCCGAGGCGGAGGCCGAGACGCTGGGCGCCGAGCTCGACGAGCTCGTGCAGTCGGTGCCCAACATCGTCGACGAGGACGCGCCACACGGCGGCGAGGACGACTACGTCGTGCTCGAAACCCATGGCGAGCCCCGCGTGTTCGACTTCGAGCCGAAAGACCACCTGGAGCTGGGCGAACAGCTCGGCGCCATCGACATGGAGCGCGGCGCCAAGGTGTCCGGCTCGCGGTTCTTCTTCCTCAAGGGCGTCGGCGCGCGCCTGCAGCTCGGCCTGCTCAACATGGCCATGCAGCAGGCGATCGCCAACGGGTTCACCCCGATGATCACTCCGGTGCTGGTCAAGCCGGAGACCATGCAGGGCACCGGCTTCCACGTGGCCCACGACAAGGAGATCTACCGCCTCCCCGAGGACGACCTCTACCTGGTCGGCACCTCGGAGGTGGCGCTGGCGGGCTACCACGCCCAGGAGATCCTCGGCGGCGACGAGCTGCCGCTGCGCTACGCGGGCTGGTCGTCGTGCTTCCGCCGCGAGGCCGGCTCGTACGGCAAGGACACCCGGGGCATCATCCGGGTCCACCAGTTCGACAAGGTGGAGATGTTCTCCTACGTACGGCCCGAGGAGGCGCGCGAGGAGCACCAGCGGCTGCTCGCCTGGGAGCGGGACATGCTCGCCAAGATCGAGGTGCCCTACCGCGTCATCGACACGGCGGCGGGCGACCTCGGGATGTCGGCGGCCCGCAAGTTCGACTGCGAGGCGTGGATCCCCACCCAGGGGCGCTACCGCGAGCTGACCTCCACCTCCAACTGCACCGAGTTCCAGGCCCGCAGGCTGGGCGTCCGTTACCGCGACAAGGACGGCAAGCCCCAGCACCTGGCCACGCTCAACGGCACGCTGGCGACCACCCGCTGGATCGTCGCGATCCTGGAGAACCACCAGCAGGCCGACGGCTCGGTAGTGGTCCCCGAGGCGCTGCGCCCCTACGTCGGCCTCGACGTCCTGGAGCCGTCCAAGTAGCAGACCGCCCCGGCTCAAGCGGCTAGTGGCTTGAGCCGGTCACGGTGGTGTCGGCCATCCGGGGGCGGGTCGCGTGTCTGATGAGCGCGGCGCTCGCCGCCACCACACCCGCGGTCAGCACGACGGCGAGCACCACCGCCACGCCGTACGAGTCCGGCACCCCCCGCGCCCAGCCGTAGAAGGGTATGTACACGGTCGCGTACACCAGCGGCGCCGCCCCGAAGCCGACGGCCACCGCCACACCCCTGGCCGGCCCGGCGATGGCGAGGCCGAGGCACACCAACGCCCCGAGCAGCATCATGACGAAGCCCGTGACCAGGCTGATCGGATCGATGCCCCACACCATCGACGTGTCGCTGCCCGAGTCGAGCATGGCGTACAGGCCCGTACACCCCACCAACGCGGAAACGGCGTAGACGCCGCTGAGCCGCCGCAACCCCGCCCCGGCGGCGGCGAACAGCATCAGGGCGGCCAGAATCAGCGCCACGCGCTCCTCGGGATCGATGTTCACCTCGTCGTCCGCAGGGGTCGCCAGCGGCTCCGGCCATCTCTGCCGCCGCCACGTCCCGGCGACGTCCCGTACGAGCACGCCGTCGAGCCCGTTGGCGACGACCACGACATGCCCTCCGGGCCGAGCCTGTACGGCCAGCGCGCTCAGCGCGGCCATGGAGCTCGTGTCGCGCCGCCTGGCCGACCTGTCGTCCTCCGGCCGGCTCCAGGAGTCCCGCCACGTCTTGCCTCCGTCGTCGGACTCGGCGACCGCCGGCCGCTCGGGAAGCACGTGGTAGCACCGCTGCGGCTGTCCGGGCACGCAGGCGGCGGTCTGGGGCGACCGCACCGGCCTCCCGTAGTAGGCGGACCAGGTGACCCCTCCGTCCACGGAGGACATCCCGGTCAGAGCTCTCGGACCGCCGCCGCGCACCAGCACGACGATCCGATCCCCGTCCACCTGTACGGAATCCCGATCCCCGTCGACCCGTACGGAAGAGACCTCGCCAGGCGGCGACTCGGCAGCCGTCGCCGCCACAGCGAACACCGCCAGCGGCACGACGACCACCACCCGCCATCGCTCCCCGAACCCCGTCAGACGCCACGGGAGTCCAGCGAGACGCCCCGAGAACGCGACCAGGCGCCCTGAGAGCCCGGAAAGGCGCCGGAGTCTGGCCGGGGGCCGCAGAGGCGCTCTTGGACGCTCTGGGAGCGCTGCCGGACGCGCGGAGATGCTCCTCCGGCGGGCCCACCAGGCCAATCCGAGCGCGGGCGACGCGAGCAGATCCGTGGGATCGGCCAGGACCCGCGATGGCCCGGCCACCAGACTCCACACCTGGGAGGCCCACTCAGCCCCCGCGTCCGTCGCCTTCACGAGCACGAACAGCACCCCGGTGCCCAGCACGGCCCCGAGATCGGCCCGGCGAGCGAGGACCAGCGCCACCAGAGGCGGCGCCACGACGAGTCCGGCCACGTCACTGAGCTTGCCGGTGACGAATCCGGGCCAGACCTGCTTGAACAGGTGGTCGTTGAGCAGCAGCACGAACACCGCGACCAAGGTCGCAGGGTGACACAACCACGCGTACCTCATATATCGGTCGATGGTTGTGGAAGATCGATGGTTCGAGGGCTATGTGAGTTGAGTCACACCTGTGACCGATCTGTCACCACTGTTCGCGGCGCGCGTAACGGCGTCCGGCCCTGTGCGGGGTCAGCGGGCGTATTCCTGGAGGCCCCCGGCCCTGGTCGGCGGGTGGCGGGTTCCCGATGCTTGCCGTACAAGAAATGTTCGCAGGCACGAGACGGGGGCTATCGCGGTGGCCGGGCTTTTGACGGACGATCAGCCGTGCACGGAGAGTGACATGTTCTGGAACGACGTACGGTCCGCCCAGAGACGCGAAAGACCGAGGCCCGCTGGAAGCGAACCCCGGTCTGTCTCGCTGCTACAGGTCAGATGGCACGGACCTGGGAGGCCTGCGGCCCCTTCTGTCCCTGCGTGATCTCGAACTCGACCCGCTGGCCGTCTTCAAGGCTGCGGTAGCCGTTGCCGACGATCTCGGAGAAGTGCACGAACACGTCCGGCGCACCGCCGTCCGGGGCGATGAAGCCGAAGCCCTTCTCGGCGTTGAACCATTTGACGGTTCCCTGAGCCATAAAAGCTCTCCCTCAGGATGTGAATCTATGGGACCCGCACCTCGCGAGTCCCGGTGTGTCGTACAGCAAGCACCCGGGGTGGCTCAGACAAAGTCATGCTGGTTTTCACTACGGGATCAGCTAATACAACGCCATCACATCTAACACCATTCTGGCGCGTTGGTGTTCCCCTCCCTAGGAAGATTTCTGGCCGGCGGCATGACCGGGCAAACTGGAACGTGTTATGCGAACCCTTGCAGCGCCGCGCCTAGTGGCCACCGACCTCGACGGAACCGCTCTACGCACCGACGGAACCGTCTCTCCCCGCACGGCCGCGGCGTTCGCCAGAGTCGAGGAGACTGGTGCCGTCCTAGTGTTCGTCACGGGCCGTCCACCTAGATGGATGAGCAGTGTGGCGGGTGCGGTGCGTCACCGAGGGTTGGCAATCTGTGCAAACGGTGCGTTGATCTACGATCTGCATACCGAACGGATAGTGGAATCTCACCTCATCGCGGTCGAGGTACTGGAGCAAGTCGTCTCTCAGCTAAGAGCGAACGTGCCCGAACTCGCATTTTCGGTCGAGTATGAAGGTGGTTTTGCGCATGAGTCCGATTTCCCACTCGGCGGATGGGACAGCAAGGCCATCGGCGGCCTTCGCGTGGGCGCGGCGACACTGACCTCGCGGCCCTGCGCCAAGCTGCTGGCTCTGCACCCGGACATGGCTCCGGACCCGCTGCACGAGGCCGTGCACGGGCTCGTGGGGCACCTGGTGACCGCCACGCACTCCAGCGGCAGAGGGCTGATCGAGATGAGTGCGCACGGTGTGACGAAGGCCACCGCCCTGGCCGCGCTCGCCGAACAGTATGAGATCAAGCCATCACAAGTGGTGGCGTTCGGTGACATGCCAAACGACTTGCCGATGCTCACCTGGGCAGGCACGTCCTACGCGGTCGCCAACGCGCACCCCGCCGTGCTGGCCGCCGTGGACCATGTGACGGCGGCCAACAACGAGGACGGGGTCGCGCGCGTACTCGAGCAGCTCTACAGGTAAGGGCCCGAGCCGCCGGGCGGCCGCTGCATGTCGTCGTGGGGCACGCCGGGCAGCGCCCTGCGCATCTGCTCCAACTGGGCACGCGCCGCCATCTGTTGCGCGAACAGCGTCGTCTGGATGCCGTGGAACAAGCCCTCAAGCCATCCCACGAGCTGGGCGTGCGCGATGCGCAGCTCGGCCTCGCTGGGCGGGGTGCCGTTCTCGTCGGTGAAGGGCAGCGACAGTCGCTCCAGCTCGTCGACGAGTTCGGGCGCCAGGCCGTCCTCGAGCTCCTTGATGGAGGACTCGTGGATCTCCTTCAACCGCTTACGGCTGGCCTCGTCCAGAGGAGCCGCCCGGACCTCTTCGAGAAGCTGCCGGATCATGCTGCCGATGCGCATCACCTTGGCGGGCTGTTCGACGAGGTTCGTGACCGATCGCTCGTCTTCGCCGCTATCGCCCTGACCTTGGAAGTCCGGGCCCACCACCACGATGTGGGGGGTGTTGTTGTCCTCAGCATTCATAGCACTCACCGTACTAGCAGGATTTTGCCTATGTGCTCTCCCGATTCCAACAATCGGTGAGCCTCCGCGGCCTGCGCCATCGGCACCTCCGCGTACACCACGGGCCGCACCGCCCCGGCACTGACCAATGGCCACACGTTGTCGACGACGCCGCGCACGATGACGCCCTTCTCGTCGACCGGGCGAGCGCGCAGCGTGGTGCCGTGGACGGCCGCTCGCTTGGTGAGCAGGGCGCCCAGATCGAGCTCGGCCTTGGCGCCGCCCTGCAGTCCGATGATCACCAACCGGCCGCCCGTACGGAGTGCCCGGATATTTCTGGACAGGTATTTGGCGCCCATGATGTCGAGGATCACATCGGCCGTCACCCGCTCGGCGAAGTCCTCCTCGTGATAGTTGATCGCCTCGTCGGCGCCCAGCTCCTTGAGGCGGCTCAGCTTCGCCTCCGACCCGGCCGTCGTGACGACCCGTGACCCGAACGCCTTGGCCAACTGGATGGCGAACGTCCCGATTCCGCTCGCCCCGCCGTGCACCAGCAGCGTCTCGCTGCGCCGCAGCCGCGCGGTCATGAACACGTTGGACCACACCGTGCACGCGACCTCGGGCAGCCCGGCCGCCTCGACCAGCGTCACGCCTTCGGGAACGGGCATGACCTGCTGCCACGGCACGGCCACCCGCTCGGCGTAGCCACCCCCGGCCAGCAGCGCGCACACTTCGTCACCCGGAGTGAAATGTTCCACGTCCTCGCCGATCTCGACCACGACGCCCGAAGCCTCCATCCCCGGGTACGGGGGCGCGCCGGGCGGCGGATCGTAAAATCCCTGACGCTGGTGGACGTCGGCCCGGTTCAGCCCGGCGGCCGTCACCTCGATGAGGACTTCGCCCCGCTCAGGACGTGGATCCGACACCTCACGCCACTCCAGAACCTCTGGCGGTCCCGGCTTGGTGATCTCGATGGCTCGCATGCGAACCACCGTAGCCGGGCAAGGAAGTTGTAGGTTGGCGACCTCTGCCGATACTGATGGCGTTAACCTGCAAAGTATTTGCTGCCCCTTTACACCCACCAGGGGGAGAACACGGTGGCAAGACACGATCGAGAGGAATCTCTCGAGGAACAGCTGGCTTGGCTGGACGCGATCAAGGAGACGGAAGAAGCTCCGATCTCGGTCAGCGCCTCTGCCTCGGAGGACTCCGTCGCTTCGCCGTACCCCCAGGACCCTTGGCTCTCGGTGCCGACTCAACATGAGACGCCGACGCCGCTGTTCAGGGCCGCGGTCGACTCGGTGTACGGCACTCCGCCCGCGGAGGAGCTCACCGAGGAGGCAGCCGGTACGAAGGACGAACCGGCGCCCGTCACTCCGCCGGCGAGCCTGGGCAAGGCCGACGACGCCTTCCTGGCGCCGCTCAAGCCGCTGCCCCGGCCCGACGACACCGACTCCTACTCGCTGCTGTCCTTCCCGAAGCCGGAGAAGAAGCCGGCGGTCGAGGAGCAGGAGGAGGAGACGAAGGCCTCCTGGCCCGCGCCGCTGGAGTGGCCGCGTCCCGCGGAGACGTTCGACGAGCCGCGCCCGGTGGAGACGGCCGAGGAGCCCGCTCTGGGCACCTTCGAGCCGCCCCCCGAGGACGCCACGGAGCCACGGCTGGAGGTCCCGCTGACCTTCGACAAGCCGCTGACCTTCGACAAGCTGCCGAGCTTCGACAAGCCATCGGGGTTCGACAAGCCGCCGAGCTTCGACAAGCCCTCGGCTTTGGACAAGCCGTCCGCCTTGGACAAGCCGTCGGTCTCGGAGCAGCCGCCGAGCTTCGACCTGCCGCTGAGCTTCGACAAGCCGCCGGCCGCCGAAAAGCCGACCGCCTTCGAGGAGTCGCGGACTCTCGACGAGCCGCCGCCCCGCGCCTTCGACGAACCGAAGTCGCCGCCCCACGCTTTCGACGAGCCGAAACCGCTCCGCACGTTCGACGAGCCGAAACCGCTCCGCACGTTCGACGAGCCGCTGTCCCGTTCGTTCGACGAGCCGCTTCCCCGCACGTTCGACGAGCCGAAGCCGCGGCCCAGGGCCTTCGACGAGCCGCTCCCGTACGAGCAGGACCGCGCCTTCGACCAGCCGCGCTCGTACGGCCAGGACCGCGCCTACGAGCAGCCGCCCACCTTCGACGAGCCACTCACCTTCGACGAGCCGCCCGCCCCGCGCCGCCGTCCGGCCCCCGTGCCGGTCTTCAACGCCCCGCCCCGCCCCCCGATCACCGGCAAGCCCACGGCGGACAGCCTCGACCCCGAGTCGCTTCTCCGAGGCCGCCGCAACGCCCCCTCCAAGGGCTGGCGCCGCCTGATCTACAAGGCGTCGGGCGGCTGGATCAAGCCGGGCGAGCCGCCAGAGGTCCGCCGCCGCCGCGAGCTCCTGACCAGGGCCCGCACCCCGGTCGCCACCGGCCACCACCGCGTGGCCGTACTGAGTCTCAAGGGCGGCGTGGGCAAGACCACGACCACGGTCGGCCTGGGCGCCACCCTCGCCGCGATGCGCGGTGACCGGGTGATCGCGGTCGACGCCAACCCCGATCGCGGGACGCTGTCCGACAAGCTCACCCTGGAGACCTCGGCGACCGTACGCGACCTGCTCAACGAGAGCGACCAGGTCAAGCGGTACGTGGACATCAGGGCGTTCACCTCGCAGGCGCCTTCGCGGCTGGAGGTGCTCGCGTCGGACCGTGACCCGTCGGTGTCCGAGGCGTTCAGCGGCTCCGACTACCAGGCCGTCTCGCAGGTGCTGGAGAACTTCTACTCGATCTGCATCACCGACTGCGGCACCGGCCTGCTCCACTCGGCGATGGGCGGCGTGCTCGGCCTCGCCGACCAGATCGTGCTGGTCAGCTCGCCGTCGGTGGACGGCGCCAGGGCCGCGTCGGCGACGCTCGACTGGCTGGAGGCGCACCACTACGGCAACCTGGTCAGGGACGCGACCGTGGTGCTCTGCAGCGTCCGTCCGCGCTCGAAGTCGGCGGTCGACATCTCCAAACTGGAGGCCCACTTCGCCGCGAGGTGCCGTGCGGTGATCCGCGTGCCGTACGACCCGCATCTGGAGGAGGGCGCCGAGATCGACCTCGACCGGCTCCAGGAACCGACCAGGGAGGCTTACCTGCAGCTGGCCGCCTGCGTCGGCGACGGATTCGCCGCGCGGGGGGAGTGAGCGGAGGGTGTGGGATTCGAACCCACGAGGCCATCGCTGACCTGGCCGCTTTCAAGGCGGCTGCACTCGTCCACTATGCGAACCCTCCAGTGCGCACACCACCATAGCGGCTGTGGTGACGGCGGTGTACGTTCAGGAGGTGGCGGATCTCAACGTCGAGGTGGAACGGGCCGACGGCAGCGCGAGCGTGCTCCTGCGCGGTGATCTCGACAAGCTCACCGCGCCCGGGCTCAAGCAGGTCATGGCTGAGCTCATCGCCGCAGGTCACGTCTCGATCGTCATCGACACGGCCGCCTTGGCGTTCTGCGATTCCAGCGGGTTGTGGGTGCTGGTCGAGCATCAGCGCAAGGCGGGCGAGCGTGGCGGGTCGCTCCGGCTCACGGGCGTGCAGGGGGTGCTGCGCCGGGTCCTCGACGTGACCGGGCTGAAGGCCGCCTTCGACAGCGTCCTGACCGCCCAGCCGTGACCGGGCGGCTAATCGTCCAACTGTGACAGCAGCCACTTGGGGCCCACGGTCGTGGCGCCCAGCTTGCTGACGCGCTCCTTCAGCCCCCGGTCCGCCGTCACCACGAGCACCCGTTCCCACGGCCGCGCCTGCCGTACGACGTCGACGATCGCGTCGTCGCCGCTGCCCGTCGCGGCCACCACCTGGATGCCGGGCACGGCCGGCGCGCTCTTCGCGGCGCCCTCCACGACCGCCACGATCCGCGGGTACCACTGCGCGAGCACGGAATGCGCCAGCCGCAGCCCCGCGACGTCGGTCAGCAGCCGCGTCGCCGCGCCCAGCCGGTCCCTCCACCAGCCGTGCTCGGCGCGGGCGCCGATGATGTTCGCGACGTCGAGCACCAGCGTCTCGGGGGTGAGCTCCGGCTGGATCTTGTCCCACGTCTCGGCGAACCCGGGGTGCAGCCTCCTGGACTTGACCTCGGGCAGCGGCACCCAGCGCAGCTCGGTGCTCTCGTTGTTGGCGGGCGCCGCGGCCAGCAGCTCGGCCGACTCGGCGATCACGGTCTCGAACGACCACCCGCCGTGATCGTCCAGGTAGACACCCTGCACGCGCAGCTCGTCGCCGTGTACGGACGCCTCTTCGTGCGCCTCGCGCAGCGCGCTCGTCACGGCGTCCTCGTGGCTGTCGCGCGCACCTCCCGGCAGCCCCCACGTGCCGCCGTGGTGGCTCCACCAGACCCGCTTCTGCATGAGCACGTGCGGGACGCCCTGTCCGTCATGGTGTACGGCCAGGAGCCCCGAGGCCCCGTGCAGCCCCCAGTGCCGGTGCCCGCGCTCGCATTGGGCCCAACCGTCGCCGTCCTTCGCCGCCATGGTCTGATTCTGTCAGCCCGGCGCCGCTACCGGCCGTTGCGGCTGAAGTGCTGGAAGTCCTTGGTGCCCGACCAGGCGCCGCCCCAGCCCCAGCCCACCGAGGCGAAGGCCCTGACGACCCGGTCGCCCGGGTTGATCACGCCCTCGCCCTTCGCCGGGCGCTTGGCGAACTTTTTGGCGTTCTGATGGGCGGTGCTGCCGCTTGCGGTGACATACGGGTTCTCGCGCGGGTTGAGGTCGATCGCCTCGCCGTAGGCGTGGTTGGACCAGTTGCTGGACCCGGTGGCCGCGCGGCAGTTGAAGGCCGAGGTGTTGTCGGCGTCGATCGAGTCGTAGTCGTCGCCCTTGTAGACGTCGACGAGCCGCATCTGCTTGATCGGGTAGCGCATGGCATACAGCTTCCCGAAGACCTTGACGACGTCGCCGGTGACGGTCTTGCGCACGACCAGCTCGCCGTTGTGCGCCTTGTCGTCGAAGCCCCAGTACGTCATCGTGATCAGCCGCAGGTCCTGGTAGGAGACCGGGCAGCCGGGCTTCCACGAGTAGGGCAGGCGGCTGCGGGAGATCTTGGTGACCGTGGCGGTGAACTTCGGCGGCCCGGCGGGCTTGGGTGCGGCGGTCTTCGCCGTCGGGGTGGGCGTCGCGGGCACCGGCGGCTGGGTCTGAGCCTGGGGCTGGACCTCGGGCCGCGCCGGTGCGGCGACCGGCGCCTGCCCGCCGCACGAAACGGACGCGAACACCACGAACGCAGCGGCAGTACGTTTCATGCGGCCACCCTACGCGACGTCCTACGAGGTCAGGGCGCTATCGGCGATGCCAGGTCAGGGCACGATCAGCACGGTACGGCGAGCGCGCCTGGCCAGCCCCACGGCCACCGAGCCGCCGAACGTGTGCCACGGCGAGCGGGACCGGCCCACCACGATGGCGTCGGCCATGCAGGAGTCCGCGAGTGTTTCCAGCTCACGCGCCGTGTCACCCCGTACCATGACGAACCGCCACGGAACGCCGACCCCGCTCAGCTCGGTCCGCAGGTCCTCGGTCAGGTCTCCGGCCGAGTCGGGGATGATCGGCGAGCCCGCGAAGAACCACAACGTGGCGCTGGTGAGCGTCTCCACGAACGCGATGAGCAGCGCGGCGTTGTCCCGCCGGGCGAGCCCGGCCGCGTACGCGAGCGCGTTGCGGCTCGGGCCCGATCCGTCGAAGCCGACCACCAGCAGCCCGGTGCCGTCCTTGCCGATCTCGAACTGCTCGCTGGGGAGCCTGCCTAGGAGGGGCTCCCACCGGTCGTCTGTGCTACCGCCGTACACGGCATGCCTCGCACGTCAGCCGTCGGCGACGTGCTTGCCGCGGCCGGCGAGCTCGCGCAGCGCGTCGGCGGCGTAGATCACGATGGCCACGAACGAGACGCCGGCCAGCGCGCCGCCGACCCACAGATCGTTGACCGTCGCGTCGGCGTAGGCCGCGCCCCGGGGCTGGTAGCCCACCGCGAACGGCGCCGCGATCAGCCACACGCCGGCCAGGAACAGCACGACAAGGGCGGAGACGCCCAGCTTGGCCTTCATCGGTTCTCCTCCACTCCCACCAGGGCGGGCTTGCCGTTCTGACGGTGGTCGCCGCGTCCGGTGTTGTTCAGGTCCTCGCGCAACGCCTCGACGAGCGGGGCGAGCAGGCTGGCCAGCTCCGCGGACGACCCCTGCGGCGCGGGCGCCACCGGCTCGGGCTCCGGCTCGGCCTGCTTCTGCCGTACGGCCACCAGGCCGCGGACCACGAGCTCCTCATGGATGGCCGCGACGAAGGCGGCCACGCCGACGAGCCCGACGACGGCGACGCCCAGGCCGGTGAAGAATTCGGAGGTGGTCGGGTCGGTCCAGTCGGCGTTCTCCGGCTGGGTGCCGAGCGCGAACGGGGCGATCATCAGCCACAGCCCGGCCATGAAGGCCAGAGCGGCCGCGACGGCGCCCACGAACTTGCGAATCATGATGAGACTCCTCCTATGACGAGGTCTTTCCGCGGCGGCGCGGCCTGCGCGATCAGAGCGCGTGAGGTGGGACGCAGCACGCTCTGCGCGACCGATCGGGCGCGCTCCCGTTCGGTACGGTCATCGGGCGGCGCCATCCTGGCGACCGCGGACAGCAGCGCGGACGGCTGGCCGTTGACCCGCTCGATCCGCTGGGCGATGAGCTCCAGCAGCAGCCCGGCCAGGACCAGGTCGTCCTTGCTGAGCGGCTTGGGCTCCGGCGCGGGCATCGCGGGGCCTCTGAGCGGCAGTTCCTTGAGGAAGAGCGTCGCCACGAAGCCGAGCAGCGCGATCGGCACGCCGACCATGAAGACGGTCTCCAGGCCGCGGGTGAAGGATTCGAGCACGATGTGCTTGATCGGCCCGGGCAGCGACTGGATGGCAGTGGGGCTGCCCAGCTTGGGAGAGTCGCCGCCGGGCAGCGCGATGTGCGCGGCCCGCAGCATGTCGGTCATCTCGCTGTTGAGGCGGTTGGTGAGGATCGCGCCGAACGCGGCCACGCCCACGGCACCGCCCAGCGACCGGAAGAACGAGACACCCGCCGTGGTGGACGCCATGTCACGCAGTTCGGAGCCGTTCTGCGCGGCGAGGATGAGCATCTGCATCGACAGGCCGAGCCCGGTGCCCAGTACGGCCACGTCGAACCCGATGAGCCACTCGCTCGACTCCACGTGCAGCCGCGACAGCAGGAACAACCCCACGGCCACGATCAGCAGGCCCGCCACCGGGAAGATCTTCCACTTGCCGGTCTGGGTGACGATCTTCCCGGAGATCACTCCGCCCAGGAACAGCGCCACCACCATGGGCAGCGTCATCAGCCCCGACTCGGTGGGGCTCAGCCCCTTGACGATCTGCAGGTACTGCGGCAGGTAGATCATCGCGCCGAACATCGCCACGCCGACGAACAGCGAGGCGGCCGCGGTGAGCACGAACGTCCGGTTCCTGAACAGCCTGGGCGGCAGGATCGGGTTCCGGGCCGTGCGCTCGGAGAGCACCGCGAGGGCCAGCATGAGCAGGCTGATGGCGCCCAAGGCGTACGTCCAGAAGGAGTTCCACTCGAACTCCGTGCCGCCCAGCGTCAGCAGCAGCATCAACGCGCTCGCGCTGGCCGTGATGGTGGTCGCGCCCCAGATGTCGACGGAGGTGTTGCGCCGGATCCTCGGCAGCTTCAGCACCTTCTGGATCACGATGAACGCGATCAACGCGAACGGCACGACCACGTAGAAGCACCAGCGCCAGCCGAGCCAGTCGGTGTCCACGATGAACCCGCCGAGCAGCGGCCCCGCGACCGTGGAGATGCCGAAGACGGCGCCCATGTACCCCGAGTAGCGGCCGCGCTCCCGCGGTGACACGATGTCGCCGAGGATCACCTGAGCGAGGGCCGACAGACCACCCACACCCAGCCCCTGTACGGCACGCGCCGCGATGAGCTGCCCGATGTTCTGCGACAGACCGGCCACGAGCGACGCCGCGACGAACAACCCCAGGGCGCTCTGGAACAGCAGCTTGCGGCCCCACAGGTCGGACAGCTTGCCCCACAACGGCGTGGAGACCGTCATGGTCAGCATGGTCGCCGTCGCCACCCATGAGTACTGGTCCTGGCCGCCGAGTTCCCCCACGATCGTCGGCAACGCCGTGCCGACCACCGAGGTCGAGATCATCGAGGTGAGCATGGCGAGCATGAGCCCGGACATGACCTCGAGAATTTCGCGGTGAGTGTATTGCCGCCTCGCGGGGGCCGCGGCCTGTGTCTGGGCTACCAAGACCCACATCCCCTTCCTACCATTTCTCCTCGGCGAGTATACGCTCGTTTACTAGCCGCGCGGCAAGTGGGGTGTTCTTGAGTAGAGTTCGGGCCATGGAAGCGCAGTTGACGGACGCCCGGCCGCGCGATCGTGCGGCCACCCGCCAGCGGCTGCTGGAAGCAGCGCGCATGCTGTTCGGCGAGTACGGCTACGAGCAGGTGACGGTCCGCATGATCGCCTCGGCGGCGGGCGCCAACATCGCCTTGGTGGGCCGCTACTTCGGCTCCAAGGCGGGCCTGTTCGGCGAGGTCCTGGCGGGCGAGCCGACGGTCCGCGCCGTGGTCGAGGGCGACCGGGCGGGCCTGCCCAGACGCCTGGCGGAGTACGCCGCCGAACGCATGTCCCACGACCCGGAGAGTCCCATCCTGCGCTCACTCGAACGGTCGGCGGGCGATCCGGAGATCCAGGCGCTCGTCCGCGATCGCCTGCAGGCCGTCTTGATCGAGCCCATCGAGGCCCTCCTCGGCGGCCCGGACGCGCACGCCAGGGCCCGGATGGCGACGGCGGTCTTCCTGGGCATCGGCTCGGTCCGCCGCCTCGTGGGCCCCGAGACACCGTCACCCGCCGACGTCGACCGGCTCACGGCGGTGTTCGAACTCTGCCTGGGCCTGGAGCCCCTGCCCTAGCGGTCGTGTGCGCGCACCGGGCCATTTTCGCCACCTCTTTGTGGGGTCAGACGTGGATCGGCAGCTCTTTCAGCGTGCCGTCCGAGGCGAGTTCCAGCACGCTCACCGCGTCGGGACCGTAGGCGACCTGCGAAAGGCAGACGACCTCCGTGGCACCGACCCGCTCCCTGAACGGGGTGTGCATGTGACCGCAGGCGTGCACCTGAGGCGCGAGCCGGTCGGTCAGCGCCCGGATGGCGTCCCGCCCCACCGGCTCCTTCCCCCGGTGAAGGTACGACAGCCCGGAAGGCCATTCGTGCGTGAGCAGGAGGTCGACACTCTTGCCGCGGGCCTGATCGAGCAGCAGGTTGACCTGTGGCCTGGTGAAATAGCCGTACTCCTTGAGCCGCTCCGGCGTGACGGCGGGAGGCGTGTCAGGCTCGCTGAAGTGGCGCGAGTAGATGCCGGACAGGAAGGCGACCCGAAGACCGGCCACCTCCCGTACGCCGGAGCGCCCCAGAAAGTGAAAGCCGGGCGCCCATTCGCCGGGGCCCTGGGCGTCGAGTGACGGCCATGGCTCGTGGTTTCCGCCGATGAAGTAGACCGGTGCGCTCATGCTGCGCCACCCGGCGACGAACTCCGGGAAATCGCCGACCTTGCGATATTTGGCCGGGCCGCCGACGCCGAGGCTGTCCGCCTCGGTCCTGTTGGGCTCGGCGTCGCCGACGCTGAAGATGGCGTCGACGGGACCGCAGTGCCGCCGGACTATCGCGTCGGCCTTGGCGAAGTTGGCATGGATGTCGCCGATGACCGCGAATCTCATGGGTCGATCATGCTGAGCGGCGGGCTCGGCGGACAACCGGATTTCGGCCGGGACGGGGACCTTACCTTCCGGTAAGCCGATCTCGCGGGCGCATCCGTGTTGGCTGAGATCCATGGAACCGGACCGGAAACCGAAATCAGAGGCGAACGCCGCAGCCGACTTACTCGTCGAATGGCTCGCTAAGACGTTCAGAAAGGCCAGTAATTACACTGTGGCGGTGACGACCGGAGGCGATCTGGTCGTCTCCAAGGTGGGGGGACTGTCCGTGGGATCGAGGAGCAAGCTAACCGGACCCGGACAAAAGATTCTCGATCACGTCAAGGACAACCCCGACTACAAGGCTTATAACGTATATTTGGCTGGCAAATTCACCAATGATACGGCCAGCAACCACGCTGAAATGTGCATACTCGCCGCGTGCAAGAGAGGCGGGGTGGCCTATATCAAATGCACGTCGCCCAACTGTGCCTACTGCAAGGCGACGATCGCGGCGTACGGCATCACCAATGGCAATGCCAAGGGAAAGGGCAAGAGCCAGATCGGATGGTGCCACCCGTACTTGCAGGTCAACTACGGAACGGCGCGCGGGACCGATGTCGATGCCCAGCTCGAGGAGCTCGCGAAGGTCAGCGCTATGGATGCTTCCGGCGTCTCGGTGGATGACAGCCTGTACAAGGAGGGTGGCCTTGCGCAGAGTCCTCCGTCGGAAGGCGCATTAACATTGATCAGCGCTAAACCTAAGCCTCGCGAAAAGAGCGCCGACGAGGGCGAAGTAAAGAAGTCGGGCGCGCGTAAGACGGTCAAGTCGCCGATTTTTGATCGTAGTACTGTTTCGTTCGATAACAAGCGGATGAAGGAGCGGATAATAAACTCGCCCCCGCAAAAGAGCGGCGGCACAAGCAAGGTCAGGGGCGGTGTCGAAAGTAAAGCCGAGGTCGGCAGCGACAGCGAAGATGACAGCGCCGAAATCAGCGGCACGAGCCCGGAGAAGGCCGAGGTCGACCCGGGCAAGGAGAAGACCAAGGTCACCACGAGCAAGAAGAAACCCGAGGTCAAGCAGTCGCCGCGCCGGAGCGCCCGGCTCCGCAAAAGGACTCTCCCGAGAGCCAAGACCCGGGGGTAACTGCCCTTCGGGCCCGGTCATTACGCCTACGATCGTGGTAAGTCTCACTCGGCCGCGCCCTCGGTATTGAAACACGTTTCAGTTTGACCTTAGGCTGCGGTCGGAGGTCATGACATGATCCTGGACCGCTTCCGCGTCACCGGCCACGCCGCCATCGTCACCGGTGCCGGCCGCGGCATCGGCGCGGCGACCGCGATCGCCCTCGCGCAGGCGGGCGCGGACGTGGCGATTGCCGCCCGCACGGAGGAGCAGCTACGCGCCGTCGCAGCCCAGGTGGAGGAGGCGGGCAGGCGGGCGCTGATCGTCCCCGCCGACTTGAGCGTGCCGGGCGCCATGGAGGCGCTCGCGAAGCAGGCCGTGGACGCTTTCGGCCGGGTGGACGCGATCGTCAACAATGTGGGCGGAGCGCTTCCCCGCGCCTTTCTCGACACCACGCGGAGACATCTTGAGAACGCGTTCCAGTTCAATGTCGGGATCGCCCATGAGCTGACGCGGGCGGCCGTACCGTACCTGCTCGAGACCGGCGGCTCGGTGGTGAACATCACCTCCGCCGTGGGCCGGACGGCGGGCCGTGGTTATCTGGCGTACGGCAGCGCCAAGGCGGCGCTCACGCACTACACGCGGCTGGCCGCCCGCGACCTGGCGCCCAGGGTGCGCGTCAACGCGATCGCCGTCGGCGCGGTCGCCACCTCCGCCCTCGACATCGTCATGACCGACGAGAACCTGCGTACCCAGATGGAGCAGGCCACCCCCTTGAAGCGGATCGGCGAGCCGGAGGACGTGGCGGCCGCGGTGCTCTACCTGGTCTCGCCCGCCGGGCGCTACCTGACCGGCAAGGTGCTGGAGGTCGACGGCGGCATCGACCAGCCCAACCTCGACCTCGCGATACCCGATCTCTGAGGAGGGGGCCCTGCCGGAAAGGGCCGGCGACCGAAGCTCGCCCCTACCCGCGAGTGTGCGGCTCCAGCGGCTGGCTGAGCAGCCGGCGGCCCTCGTCCCGGAAGCCGTGCTTGCGGTAGAAGTCGAAGAGGTGGCTCACGTCCTGCCCGTTGGGGGCGATCACGATCTCGAGCCG
Source organism: Nonomuraea sp. NEAU-A123 (assembly GCF_018603905.1). Taxonomy (GTDB): domain Bacteria; phylum Actinomycetota; class Actinomycetes; order Streptosporangiales; family Streptosporangiaceae; genus Nonomuraea. The sequence goes on along the minus strand of NZ_JAHFZZ010000003.1, from coordinate 303,428 downwards.
GCCGCAGCCCCGGCCGGCTGACCAGCGCAGGCTGTCCTCGATGAGCCGCTGGGCCTCGCCGCGCCGGCGCGCGTCCGGGGCGACGTAGAGGTCTTCGAGCTCGGCGATCAGGCCGGATTCGAGCCCGAACGTGGTCGTGGTGATGGCGCACGCGACCACGCGATCGTCCGCCTCGCTCACCGCGACGCGAGCCGTGGGAGAGGCGATCAGCGTGGCCAGGTTGGTCCGCAGATCGGCTTCCGAGGTGGCGAAGCCGTCCTCCTCGTAGAAGTCCACGGCGAGGGCGAGCAGAGCCGGCAGATCTTCCGGGGCAGCGGTCCTGATGGGCATGCACAACATGATGGCCGAGGCCGCATCGGCGACGCGATGTAAAATCTTCTAGACATGGAGTCGCATTCTGGCTACCTTGATGATGTCAAATATTCTATACATCGCATGGGGTGGGCCGTGACACATGAGGAGAAACGCGCGTGGATCAGGCTGGTCGTCGCCGTGGTCGTGTACGCCGCCTATGTGGTCATCATCCTGAGCCGCGCCAACGGACGCCCCCTGCCTGAGGTGCCGTACGCCACCACCCTGCTCTGGACCGTCGGCGCGGCCATCGTCGCGTCGATCGTGGCCGAGATCGGGATCGCGATCGTGAACCCGAGGGCGTCCCGCGCCACGGACGAGCGCGACAGGGAGATCGGCCGGCTCGGCGAATACACCGGCCAGTCGTTCGTCGTCATCGGCGCGGTCGCGGCGATGGTCATGGCGATGGCCGAGTGGGACCGGTTCTGGATCGCCAACGTGGTCTACCTCTGCTTCGTGCTGTCGGCGGTCGTCGGCGGGATCACGAAGGTCATCGTGTACCGCAGGAGTCTGCCGCAGTGGTGAAGTCGACGCGCGTCACGAACCGCATCCGCTCGCTGCGCTTCGCGCACGACGAGATGACCCAGGCCGACCTCGCCGAGCGCATCGGCGTGACCCGGCAGACCATCATCGCCATCGAGCAGAGCCGGTATTCGCCGTCCCTGGAGATGGCCTTCCGGATCGCCCAGGTGTTCGGCGTCCCGCTCGACGACGTGTTCCAGTACCCCGAGTCCCCGGGAGAGTGACTGTGCGACTGCTTCCGCATCTTCGCCGGGCGCACGACCACATCGACCGTCACTACCAGGCGGCGCTGGATCTCGACCAGCTCGCCGCCGTCGCCGGGGTGTCCAAGTTCCACTTCGCCCGCAGCTTCGAGGCGGCCTACGGCGAGACGCCGATCCGCTATCTCACCCGCCGCCGCATCGAGCGCGCCCAGGACCTGCTGCGCGTCGCGAACCTCACGGTGACCGAGGTGTGCATGGCGGTGGGGTTCGCCAGCCTCGGATCGTTCTCGTCGCGCTTCACGCAACTCGTGGGAGAAAGCCCCACCGCCTACCGTGATCGGTGGGCCGCTCGCGGCGGCCCGCACGTCCCCAGGTGCTACCTGTTCATGCGCGGGGTCCTCGACCCGAGTGGTACGGCCGGACCCAACAGCGCAATCTGAAAGAAGCGGTCGCCGCAGGTCGCCGCATACCGTAGTCACATGATTACCAACATCTCACTGGTCACCGTCTACTGCCTCGACCAGGACAAGGCACGCGACTTCTACGTCGAGAACCTGGGCTTCGAGTCCCACACCGACATCACCATGGGAGAGGGTTTCCGCTGGGTCACCATCGGCCACCCCAGCCAGCCCGAACTCGAGGTCACCTTGATGATCCCCGGACCGCCGCTCGACGCCGACGCCGCCGACTTCATCCGGCGGCAGCTCGAAAAGGGCCAGATGGGCGGCCTCGGTCTCCAGGTCGACGACTGCCGCAAGACCTATCAGGAACTGAGCGCCAAGGGCGTGACCTTCCTCCAGGAGCCGTCCGACCGCCCGTACGGCGTCGAGGCCGTCATGCGCGACAACACGGGCAACTGGCTGGTCCTCGTCGAACCCAAGGAATTCACCCCCGAGGACTTCGCCTGATCGGTGCCGCCTCAGCTCCTGTGGGCAGATTTACATCAAACATCGATATAGTACGAGCGTGGATCACCCCCTGAACCTCGACGAGCTGACCACCGCGATCGAGGACTTCAACACGGTCTTCATCCGGCTTCCGTCGGTCCGGAGGTTCAACTTCTCGACCTTGTCGGTGCTCCACACCCTGTCGCGCAAGGGACCGCTGCGCCTGACCGATCTGACGGCCACGGAGCAACTGAAGCAGCCTGCGCTCACGAGCCTGGTGGCGAAGCTTGAGCGAGACGGGCTGGTGTCACGCCGTCGTGACCCGAACGACGGCCGTGCTGTTCTGCTGTCCCTGACCGAGGAGGGCGGGCGGATTGTCCGATCTCGTCACGCGGACCGGGTGGCGAACCTGGCACGTCTCGTGGACCGGCTGAACGACCAAGAGCGTGCGGTGCTCGCTGGTTCGGCGCGCGTCCTGGCTCGTCTGACCGAGATCGCAGCGTCCGATGTCGCGGACGACTAGATGAGGAGACAATCGTGCCCCTTGAGCCGACGCCGATCCACGTGTCCGACGAGGTGCTTGATGACCTGCGTCGCCGACTGACCACGACCAAGTGGCCGCTGGACGCCGGCAACGACGACGGCTACTACGGGGTGCGCCGCTCGTACTTGCAGCAGCTCGTGGCGTACTGGGCGGACGGGTTCGACTGGCGGGCCGCCGAGCGTGCGATCAACGCTTACGAGCACTACCACGTCGACGTCGGCGGGGTGCCGGTCCACTTCATGCGTAAGCCGGGTGTCGGACCGAATCCGGTGCCGCTGATCCTCAGCCACGGCTGGCCGTGGACGTTCTGGCACTGGTCCAAGGTCATCGACCCGCTCGCCGACCCGGCCGCGTTCGGAGCCGATCCGGCGGACGCGTTCGACGTGATCGTGCCGTCGCTGCCCGGCTTCGGGTTCTCGACACCGCTGACGCATCACCCGGACATGAACTTCTGGAAGATCGCCGATGTCTGGCACGAGCTGATGACCGGTGTCCTCGGGTACAAAAAGTACGCGGCCGGCGGCTGTGACGTCGGCGCACTGGTCACCGGGCAGCTCGGGCACAAGTACGCCGACGAGCTCTACGCGATCCACATCGGGTCCGCGCTGAAGCTCACGTTCTTCAACGGCGACCGCGCCTGGGACATCAGCGGCGGCAGGCCCATCCCGGAGAACCTGCCGCCGGCCATCCACGACCGGCTCATGGAGGTGGAGAAGCGCTTCGCCGTCCACCTGGCAGCCCATATGCTCGACTCGGCCACGCTCGGTTACGGGCTGGCCGACTCTCCGGTCGGCATGCTGGCCTGGATTCTCGAACGTTGGACGAACTGGTCCGACAACCACGGGGACGTGGAAAACGTGTTCACCAGGGACGATCTGCTCACCCACGCGACGATCTACTGGGCGGGCAACGCCATCGACACCTCGATCCGCACGTACGCCAACAACAACCGCTACCCGTGGACACCGTCGCATGACCGCCAACCGGTGATCGAGGCGCCCACAGGCATCACCTTCGTCGGCTATGAGAATCCGCCCGGCGTGACGACCAGCGACGAGCGGGTGAAGAGCTTCCTCGACAGCGACCGTGCCGCTTGGTACAACCACGTCAACATCACCGCTCACGACCACGGCGGGCATTTCATCCCGTGGGAGATCCCGGACGAGTGGGTCGAAGACCTACGGCGTACGTTCCGCGGACGACGCTGACCGGACGTGCTCGCTTCGGCGGCGCCGAAGCCGGCGGCGCCGAAGCCGGCGGCGCCGAAGCGGCACCATTTCGCGGCAAGGCTCATGCGATGTTGCGGCAAAGGCCGCGCCGCTTCGTTCTCAGGTCTGGCAGGGTCGACGCGGCCTTGCTGATCGGGCGGCGAGTATGGGCGGAGAGAATATGAACCTTGTCGGGGATGACGAGCAGTTCGAGCGCCTGCTCGTCGCTGCCCGGTCATATGGCGAACATCGCCCTCCTAGGGACGACAGCGGGCCAGTGGTCGTGGCGGAGGCGTTGCACGAGGACATCAGGGTCATCGTGCGCAACCTCCTGGTGGCGAACGCGATCTGTGAACTGAGGTCGGCCCGGCTGGTCGTGCTCACCGGCACGGACCGGGAGTGGAACGAGGCGCTTTGGGAGCAGTTCGACATCGAGCGGGTTCGGCGGCTGGCCGAGGCGTTCGGTGCCGCCAAGGTGTTCGACGTGCATGACCTCGTGAATCGCCACCTGGCCGACCGAGGTGACAGCCCGACCGAGGTGAGTGACCTCGAGACGATCGACGTCGTGGAGAAGGCGACGCTGATCCGGCTGGGCCGGGTGCCGCGACTGCCGGACGCCGAAGAGCCTTGGCATCGATCGCGGCGCAGCCGGACCAGGGCCTTCTCCGCCGTCTACGACCGGCTGTTCGCCGAGCTGTCGCCGGACGCGCTGGTCACCAGCCATGTCGACTACGACCAGTGGGGGCTGGCGGTCGATACGGCCATACGCCGGGAGATCCCGGTCGTGCATGTACAGAGCACCGGGACCCTGAAGGCTTACGCGCTCTTCCCGGAGCGGCGCAGGGGACTCGGCACTTTCCGGGCGGAGCTGACCGGCCAGATCGCCGAGTATTTCGAGGAGTTCGTCTGGCCGTACCGGGACCTCCTCAAGCCGAGCGCGGAGTTGCTGGCGTGGCGGGCGAAGGTCAACCTCGGCAGGCCGAGCTGGTGGCGGGCCGGAAATGTAAGCGATTTCGAACTGCATACCGAAACGGAGCGGCGCCAGATTCGCCAGCACGCGTGCGAACGTTTCGGGATCGACCCGGACCGGCCGGTGTTCACCGTCTTCCACCATGCCGTCTCCGACGCTCTCGGCACCAACAGGGAGCTGTTCGATGATCTGGCGCAATGGTTCGAGGAGACCGCGGACTTCGCCGCCGGGAACGACTCTGTGAGCTGGCTCTTCCTGGATCATCCGAGCCAGTTCCGGTATGACACGACCGGCCATTTCGCCGCGGTCGCCGCCCGCCATTCAGCGCATGCGCATATGGCTTTCATGCCCAGCCTGGCGCTGTCGAAGAACGTGCTGTGGAGCATGACCGAGGTGGGGGTGACAGTCCGGGGGAGCGTCTCCAATGAGCTGCCTGCTTTCGGCATCCCCGTCATCCAGGCCGGTTGGTCCGAGTGGAGCGGATGCGGGCTGTCGCACGTCGCCCAGACGCGGGACGACTATTGGCGGCTGCTCGGCGAGGCCGTCGCCAAGCACGCGAAGGGCGAGTCCATCCTGGGAGCCGAGCAGCGGGAGCGGGCCCGACTGTGGCTCTGGCTCTACCGCAGCGGGGCCGACGTGCCCTCACCGCTGGTGCCGCACTGGGAGGTCGGGCAGGGCAACGAGTACCTGAGTACGCTCGTCGCCGGCCTGCGGCACGTGGAGCGTGACGGCGACCCGCTCTACTGCTCGGTACGCAGGATGTGGGAGCGGCGCGACCCGCTGCTGTCCCGGTTCGACTTCCAGGATGCCGGCGGGTTCGCCGCGGCCCTGGCCGCTTCGAGGAGCGCGTCATGAGCACATCGCCGATCGCCGGCACCGCCACCGACTTCGACAAGCTCGTCGTTCCCTGCGCGGTGCCGATCGAGATCGCCAGCGGCCAGGAGGCGGCGCTGCAGGTCGCCGACCAGGTGCATCGTGGCGTCCAGATCGTGGGCCGGTTCGAGCGCTCGGGACTGGCCGGCTTCAAGGTGGCCGCCGCGGGCCGTCGGCTGCGGGTCACGGTCACGCTGGCCGTGGACGCCGGTTCGGTGCGCGGTTGGCACGGGGGAGAGCCGGACGCGGCGGAGGCCGGTAAGGGCCTGCCACGGCTCATCCAGATCCGCTCTCAGGGGCGGTTGCGCCAATGCGTGCTGCTGAAGGCCGGCAGCCGCATCAAGAGGAGTGTGGTCGTCTTCGACCTGCTGCCCGAGGAGATGCCGGACGATGGTCTGATCTGCGTCGAGGCGCTGGACATCATGGAGGGCCGCGGCGTTTCCGGCGCGGTCCGCGAAGCCGTGGCGGGATCCGTCATGGAAGACGGCGTAGCCGGGCTGCGCATCGACAGTGTGGCCTTCGCCGTGAGTCCGGCGGAGGGCCAGGTCATGGCCGCCGCCCGCCAGACGTGGGGAGGCGCGGGCAGCGAGGAATCCTCCTTGATCAGCTGCGGCGGCTCGGCCGGCCGCCGCGACAGCCGCTCGCTCCGCTCCGGCCTGCTCATCGTCAACCCCGTGCCTCCGGGCGTCTTCGGCTCGGGAGGCGCCCTGACCATTCGCCTCGGCAGCAGGGCGGAGGCCACATCGGGCAGGCGAGTTCGGGCGCTGATCCGGAAGGCCCGGCCCGGGGGCAACGGCTGGGCCCTCAGAGCAGGCGCGCCGACCGTACGGCAGGTCCTGAGCATTCAGGACGGCGACCTGGCGCCGCCGATCCAGTCGACGAGCGGCAACACCACCGAACTCGAGCTCCCGGCGCCCGTGAACGCGCCGGCCCTCGTCTTCGTCACGGCCAAACAAGGCGTCGTGCCCACCCTGCTGTCCACGACCTGGACCCCTTGACGGGCCCGGTCAGGCCACAGGGTGGGGCGCGACGCGGGACTGGGCGGCCATCAGGTGCTCGATGAGCGCCAGCAGGACATCGCGGCCCGCCGTCCGGTCGCGGGCGTCACAGAGCACCAGCGGCACCTGCGGATCGAGGTCGAGTGCCTTGCGGATCTCCTCCTGCGTCCGGTCTTTGACGCCGTGGAAGCAGTTCACGCCGATGACGAAGGGGATGCCGCGGCTCTCGAAGAAGTCGATCGACGCGAAGCTCACGTCCAGCCGGCGGGTGTCGACCAGGACGATCGCTCCCATCGCTCCGTTGACCAGGTCGTTCCACATGAACCAGAAGCGTTCCTGCCCGGGGGTGCCGAACAGGTAGAGCACGAGCTGGCTGTTGAGGGTGATGCGCCCGAAGTCCAGTGCGACGGTTGTGGTGGACTTGCCGCTCAGCCCTTCCAGATCGTCCACGCCGACGCTGGCATCGGTCAGATACTCCTCGGTACGCAGGGGAGCGACTTCGCTCACCGCGCCGACCAGGGTCGTCTTCCCGACGCCGAAACCACCGGCGATAAGGATCTTCACCGCCAGGGGAGCACTGTCCCCGTGGTCAGAGATTGCGTAGCCCATCCCTCACCGCCTCAAGGATTGCCATACCGGGAAGGCCGCCTGCCTGGGCGAAGGCCAGGGGTGGCCGGGCCCGCAGTTGCCTGGCCTCGATCAGATCGCCGATGAGGATCTTGGTCACCGACACCGGGAGGTTCAGCGCGGAGGCGACCTCGGCCACCGCCAGCGGCCGCTTGCACAGAGCGAGGATGGTGCGGTGCTCCGGCTGCATTCTCCGGCGGTCGTGTCCGGTGTCCGAAGAGACCTCGGGGATCGCCGTCAGCAGGGTGATCAGTGTGAGGTCGTCCCGTTCGGAGATGGTTCGTCCGCCGGTGATCGTATAGGGACGGACAAGGGACTCGTCGGCGCCAGCGTCGTCGAAGCCCTCCGTCCAGTGTTTCATCCGTGTCTCCCCGCGTCATCGGCCTGCGGGTTACGCGCGTCGGTTCCCAGCCTCTGGCCGACCTGCTGGACCAGGGTGTGCATCGCGACGGCCATCAGTTCGGCGTCGACCTCCTGGGACGCGACCACGGCCAGATGGGTGCCGCGGCCCGCGGACGTGATGAACAGCCACAGGTCGGCCATCTCGATGATGACCTGGTGAACCGGTCCGCCGCTGAAGAGTTGCCCGACGCCGCGAGCCAGGCTCTGCTGGCCTGTGGCGATCGCGGCGAGGCGTTCGGCGTCCGCGCGTTCGATGGTCTGGGACCGGCTGATCACCAGGCCGTCGTCGGACAGCACGATGGCGTGCCGGGTGCCCGCGACCTGAGCGACCAGGCCGTCCAGGAGCCAGTCCAGGTCTGTGTCGGTGGCGGTGGTTCGCTGCGTCATCCTCGATCTTCCGTCCTAGGGGAACCGGGTTCGGCGGTTCCGTCCTGCCGGGGCTGCAAGGCGTCGTCACCGGTCCGGCTCCTGCGGGACTGCCTCTGGAACGCACCGATTGTGGCACTGGATCGGCTGGGTTGGTCGCGTACGGCCCAGCTCTCCTGGTCGGCCTGTTCGTCCCGGTCCGCCGGGGCTCTGAGCTCGGTGACCAGGTTCGCCTGGCGCACCCGCTGAGGCAGCGGGCCGAGGTCGGAAGACGGGGGTGCGTCGCCCTGATCCGGCGATCCGGCGGCGGGTGCTGTCACATGTGCCATCGCGCGTCCCCTGGAGCGGGTCGGCAACTGTGTCTCATCCTGGGGTGGGGCACTTTCCTGCGGGTGGGGCTGCGGATCGGTGGGGACCTCCTCGGGAACCGCGGCCGGCTTGGGTACCGCCCGGGGGCGGTCCACCACCAGCGACTTCGGCAGCAGCACGATGACGCGGGTGCCGCCGAAGGCCGACGTCCGCAGCGTTACCTGGAGTCCCAGGCTCGCGGCGAGCCGGGCGACCACGTACAGGCCGAGCCGCACATCGTCGGCGTGCGTCATCACATCGAGCTGCGGCGGCGACTGCATGAGGGCGTTGGCGGCGACGTACTGCTCGGGTTCCATGCCCAGGCCGCGGTCCTCGATCTCCACCGCGATGCCCCGGCTGACCGATGCGGCCCGCACCTCGACGGGGGTCGGCGGCTTGGAGAAGGCGGTGGCGTTCTCCATCAGCTCCGCCAGGACGTGGACCAGCGGTCCCACCGCGCGCTCGGCAATCCAGGGTTCGCCCTCGACCTCGATCAAGATCCGTCGGTAGTCCTGGACCTCGCCCTGCGCGGCGCGCAGGACGTCGAGCAGGCGTACCGGCTTGCGCCAGCGGCGTTGCGGCTGGCCGCCGCCGAGGATCACCAGGTTCTCCTCGTAGCGGCGCAGCCGGGCGGTGAGATGGTCCAGGTCGAACAGGCCCTCCAGCACCTCGGGATCCTCGTGCTTGCGCTCCAGTTCGTCCAGCTTCTTCAGCTGAAGACCGATGAGGATCTGGGTACGGCGGGCGATGCGCTGGAGCATGCGCTGGAAGCCACGGTGCTGTTCGGCCTGCCGTACGGCGGTGAGCACAGCGCTGCGGCTGGCCAGATTGAGGGCCTGCCCGAGCTCGCCGAGCTCGTCGGGAGTGGGCTCGACCATGTGTACTTCCGCGTCCACGTCGACGTCCTCGCCGCGCCCCAAGCGGGCCACCACGTCGGGCAGCCGCTCCTGGAGTTCCTGGGCCTCCTCGCGCAGGTGGCGGATGCGCCGGCGAAGGATGGCGGTCAGGCGCCAACTGGTGACGACGACCAGGATCAGGGCGAGCAGGCCCACGCTGCTGACGCTCATGAAGACCACGAAGAGCGTGCGGGCGTGGGCGTAGCCGATCGTGCTGACGTTGTCGAGCCGGAGGCTGAGGACTTGCAGCAGTTGCGGGGAGATCGTGTCCATCGAGGAGCGCCAGGGGCCGCTGACCTCGCGGAGTGACACCTGGCCGCTCTCGCCGCCGGTCCCGGAGGTGACCAGCCGCTCCTCCAGAGCGGTCAGGGCCTGCCACGCCTTGCTGGCCGTCAGCGTTCCGTACTGGCTCTCGTTCGGCAGGAGGCTGGGGGCCACCCGGGAGCGCAGGAGGTGCTCCTTGGTGCCGATGGCGTCGGCGACCAGGTCCCACTCGTCCTTCGTCAGGTGCCCCGTGTCCCAGCCGCGGGCCAGAATGGCGTCTTCGCGGCCGAGCATGTCGATGACCCAGAAGAGGTCGACCAGTGTCTGCGCCTTGGTGCCCACCTCGCCGTGCTCGGTGTGGCTGAGGGCGGTCAATACGCTGAGGTCGGACTCGATGACGCCGCTGTAGTAGTCGAACGCCTTCTGCGGGCTGGACGAAGCGCCGTCCACCGCCCGGCGCTGCTGGTCGAGGAGGCCGAGGCCGCGTACGGTCCGGGTGACGGCCTCGGTGAGCCCATCCTGCCCGTTGGGGGCGTCCAGAGCCGCCAGCGGACGGAAGACGCTCACGGCCTTGTCGGTCACCGCGCGCTGCTTGGCGAGCTTGTCACGGGAGGCGTTACGGGGGTCGGCCTGGGCCTCCGCGGTGAGTCGCCGCTCCTGGTCAAGGGTGAAGAACAGGTTGGCCGCGGGTCTGCCGACGGTGGTGGTGGCCAGATCCATCTGGGCCTTCTCGGACTGCCACTGAGTGAACAGTTGGTACATGCCCGAAGCCAACAGCGGGGCGAAAGTGATGCTCGGTACGAACACCACGATGATCAGCACCGTACGCAAGGGCAGTCGGCGGCCACCGGCCGGTCGACGCGGCCGGCCGCTGGTCGACCCCGGTAACCCGTTCTCGTCGCCCACGGTCCGTGTTCTTCGCCGCCCGACCCTGCCCAATCCAGCCACGTGCCGGACACTCTCCTCACCGGTCGATGCGCCCATGACGAAAATCGCCAATATAGATGATTCGTGCCTGATGGTAGCGATACGGCAGTTGAGGCCGAAAGCCCCGCTTCGCCGACCCGGTCGGGGGCCCGGAGGCGGGCCCCCTCGGGCTTGGAGTTCAGCGCGCGTTGCCTGACTGGACGTCGAGCGCCGAGGTGCTGCCCGGCCAGACGCCGCTGAGGTCGATCTGGCGTACGCCGCCGGCCCACTGGCCCAGCGGTGTGTTCCATTCGAAGCGGTGGTGCTCGTCGGAGAACACGCCCTTGAAGGCGAGATCGAGAACCAGGTTGGTGGCATCGAGGGGTACTGCCCCGATGGTCGCACTGAGCCCGGCGGGAATCAGAGCGGTTCTGGTCACGGACCGGTCCGCCTCCGTGTCGTAGGTAAGGGTCGCGTTCACGACATAGGTGCAGCCGGGGACGCTGTTCAGCAGCAGTTCGAAGGAGCCGAGGACGCCCGTCCACTTCTCGATCACCGTCCTGCCGTCGAACGAGGCGAAGGTGTAGGCGATGGGCGCGGGGCGTGGGGCCAGGGATTCGGGCGTCTCCGGCCAGAGGTGCCGAGAGACGCTCTTGTCAGCAGAGGCGGTCGCGAACGATCCCTGTCCCGACCCCTGCCCGAGCATGTCGTGGACCGCGCCGACGGATCCGCTCAGGGAGAACGTCGTGTTCTCCGACTGCTCTGCGATGTTCACGCCGCCGTGATGTGGTCGTCAGGCCGGGGATGGCCACTCCGGCCGGCGTGAACGTCCCAGTGCCCGGGTCCAGAACGCCGACGGCGCCGGGCACGATCGCCGGGTTCAGCGACCAGTTGCCCCAGTAGCCCTGCCGGTCTTTGCGGATGAGCTGAGCGAAGACGACATCCCATGTGACAGTCAATCTCTCGGCCTCCTTTTGTGGCGGATCCCTTTCCGCTCCATCTTCGGAATTCCTGTTTAGGGAAGCGAGGGGAATCGTGGGAAATTGTGCAACTGTGGCTGGCGGGATGTATTGGTATGCCTGGCTTGTAGTTATTCACGGGTGATGGATGCGAGCAATTATCGGGATTTATGGATAAATATATGCCCAGGCATTGAAGAGCCCCTCTCCAGATCACTGGTGAGGGGCTCTGGCGTCGCATTATTGGGGCCGTATCACAGGCCGGGGCAGCCGTCGGCCTTTCTCACATTCTCCACCTGGTCGGCCGGCATCGGTGAGGAGAAGCGGGGGCATTCCGCACCGTCCAATATGGACCAATAGCGGGGCATCCTGGGCGCGACTTCAGGCGCTAGACCAGACGAATGTCGCAGCCGACCACCACCGGGAGGCTGGCGAGCTTCGCATCACCGGTGATCAGGGTGCAACCTTCAGCCTCGGCCAGCGCCACGTAGGCAGCGTCGTAAGTCTTGATATTGCCACGCAATTCCCAGATCCGAGGCAGGAGAGGCCGGATGTCCGCCAACTCGATCTCGGCCCGGGCGAGCGCCTCAAAGGCGTTCCCTCCACGCGTTTGTGTGATCAGTTCTTGCCTGACGAGGCGGGTGACGACGTGGGCGACTTCGCTGGGCATGTGGGCGGGCGCGATCCAGGCGGGATCGGTCATGATGGCCTTGCGTGCGGCACGGCCGGCCTCTCCGTCCTCCGTCAGTGCATTGATCATGACGGAGGCATCGATCACGAGCACGGGCAGTCTCCCGTGGTATCTGCGAGCTGCTCCTCCCGCTCGTTTCGTGCCTGGTGAACGAGTTCAGCAGCCTGCCCTGGAGCGCTGTGCATGCCGTCGTCACGCCCCTCGAACCGGGCGATGAGGTCGATGTTGCGGGAACGGCGTGCATCCGCCGCCAGGAGACCCAGCATGTAGGCCTGCGCGGACTGCCCCATGGCACGGGCTCGGGCTGCGATCGCGTCGGCGATGTTGTCGGGAACATCGCGGATCTGCATGTTCCTAGGCATGCCTTCATTTTACATGCACAGCTCGGCGCCGCGCGGATCTGCTGCTGCGGTGACCCGACGCGGTCGCCGTCGGCGGCTGAGGTGTCCACGAGTGATGCTGACCTGTGAGATTGGGGCGATTCAAAGATCGCTTGATCATCGGGTGGTGCTGCGGTACGTCCACATTTCGGCCATCTGTCCATCCGCCATCCGAACCAGCCAGATCATGCCGGTCCCTGGCGTGTCGGGGTCCTGTCCTTGGCGAACGCTGCCGATGGCTGCGATCCGATCGGCGTCAGCAAGGATGCGTTCAATGTGGAAGTGAAGGGCTGGTTGTGCCGCTTTGATCTGCTCGATCGCGCGTTCCACATCTGTTGGGCCGGCCACCTCGGGGTGGGCGTGCCCGCTACGCCCGCCGTCAGGCGCGCGTAGCGGTCCGATGGCCGGATCAGCTCGCCGGTGTGTCGGTCAGCAGGTCGAAGGACAGGCCGCTGGACCGTCCGCCCCGGCCGGTGTCGCGCCGTACGGTGAGCCAGACGATCACCTGGCCGGTCCGGGTGCGGGTGCGGTTGTACGCGGCGGTCAGGCGGGTGCCCGTGGCGGGTACCTCCTCCTCGTTGATGAAGTAGCCGTGGCCGGCGTCGAAGCCCTCGCGAAGGAGCGCGGTCCGGGCAGGGACGGGAGAGGCGTCCACCTCGCTGGGCATCGTGGCGCGCCGCAACTGCACGCTGCGGTTGTCGCCGGGGACGTGGACCGGGATGAACGGGATCCAGTTCTCCGGGACCGAGCTCATCAGCCGGTACGCGACCGGCGCGCGCGGATCGTCGGCCAGCGCGGGCGGGCGCACCCGGCGGCGGAAGGCGAGGGTCTCGGCGGCCGCCTCGGCGCCGGAGCGCGGCTCGCCGGTGGGCATCCGGACGGTCTGTTCGATGCCCCACACCATGTTGGCGTTCTCGTCCCGCGCCAGCATGACCTCTTCCAGCCCCGGGCCGTCGGCCACCTTCGGCGTCCCGGGCGGGAGGAGGAGGCCCGGCGCGTCGCCGTGGACGTACATCGACCAGAGCTGCCAGTCGTGCGCGGCGCCCGTGCCGGCGGGGGTGATCCAGCGCCGCGCGCCGAACACGTCGGTCACCGCGAGCCCCTGCACGGCCGCGAACGTGCCGGCCGGCACGTCGCACGGCAGGATGTACCAGTCGTTGCTGAACACGAGCGCGAACTCGAGGAAGATCAGCCGGGCCAGGTCGGTGCTGTCCGGGGTGACCGCGGCGAAGTTGGTGCGGCCGTCCTCGACCGCCCACCAGCGTGGCAGCGGCATGCCGGAGAAGCGGGCCGGCGTGGGGAACACCGTGCGGTTCAGCGCGGCGGGCGCGGTGCCGGCGCCGCCGAGGGTGTCGTCGGGGGCCGCCGAGAACGCGTGCCAGTCCAGCTCGCCGCCCGGGTACTCGGGGGCCGACAGCACCGTCTCGCCGCCGGGCGCCGCCGCGGCGACCGAGAAGCGGTGCTCCAGCCGTCGCGGGTCCCACGCGCTCGCCGCGCCCGGCTGGTCGATGAGCTGGTCGAACCAGGCGATCAGGCGGGGGCCGAGGGCGTTGAGCGCGTCGCGGTCCTGCCGCCGCAGCCCGGTGATCCCGTCGGCGGCCGTTCCGCCACCCTTGACGTGCTGGTACAGCAGGTAGCCGTCCATCCGGCGGCCGGCCACCGCCTGCATGCCCGCCCAGACCTCCGGGTGCGCCACGCGCTGGGCGTCGGCCTCGGCGTCCGGGTCGGGGAGGGTGATGCGGTAGCGGGCGACGTACTGTTCGGCGACCTCGCGGTTGTGCTGGAGCGAGGCCCGCGCCACGAGCTTCAGCCAGCGGCGGCCCAGCGACAGCCGCAGGTCGAACGAGATCGGCTCGGCGCCGAACGCGAACGGCAGCGGCCGCCTCTCCACCACCGTCTCCAGCGGACGGCCGGCGGGCAGCGGTCCCGGCGCCGGGGCCGGATCGGCGTCGGGGCGGAAGCGGGTGAGCGGGCTGGCGACGACCGAGTACGTGGCCGTCACCGGCGAGCCGCCGTCGGTGGCGCGGAACTCGCCGAGCTGCCACTGCCGGGCCAGCAGCCACAGCGGGTCGCGTACCTCGGCCCGCAGCGCCCTGCCGAAGTCGGTGGTACGGGGACGCCCCTCCAGGCGGTTCCACAGGCCCACCGTGGGGAAGTCGCGATGGGCCAGCGCCGTGGGGAGATCGGCGATACGGGGCTCACTCATGGTCGGCCTTCCACCTTGCGTTGGCGACGGCGAGGTCGGTGCTGATGGTGATGGGCTGGCGGGTCGCGGACAGGACGGTCGCGGGCAGCAGGTGCGCGTACCCGGTGTCGTCGAGCTGCGCGGGCTCCACCAGCCGCGCGCGGGCCAGGTCGAAGGTCTCGGTGACCGCCGCGACGAGGTCGTCCGCCTGCCATGATCCAGTACGTACGGGCGGCACGACCAGCAGCATGCTCTGCGGCGGCTCGGAGTCCGGGCCGTCGGCGTGCACGGCGATCCCGGTCGTCTCCCGCTCGGTGGGCAGCACCTCGGTCCACTCGTCGAACAGCAGACCGCTCGCGGGCCCGGACCCGCGGGGCGGGTCGTCGGCGTAGTGCGCGGTGAACAGCAGCCGGTCCTGGTCGATCACGGCGCCGTCCGCGAACTCCATGGCCAGCCAGTGGTCATTGTCCGCGAACGGCAACTGGACCGGCCGCAGCCGCGGCTCCCGATCCTCGATGTCGTCGAGGTCGTCGTTGCGGAGCGCGTCGCTGAGCAGCGTCACCCGCTCCCACAGCCGCGGCATCTCCCGGACCCGGGCCAGGCCGTGCAGCCAGTCGTCGACCGGGAAGTCCCGCGAGACCGGCGCCCGGGTCAGGTGCCTGACCAGGTCGTCGCTGTCGTCGAACGCGTCGTGCAGTTCGTCGCCGAGATCGTCGGTCAGCGTGTACTCCGGCACGACCAGCGCGTCCGGGCCGAGCAGCGCCCGCAGCGCGTCGGTGGTCGCCTTCGCGCGGTCCGGGTCGGTGACGGCGTTGTCGGCGCTCGTCAGCGCGGCCGTGGCCGAGGCGAGGCGGCCGGTGATCTCGGCCCGCAGAGCCCCCGTACGGGACAGCAGTTCCGCGCCGAACGCGACGACCCTGTCCAGCGCCGGGGTCAGGTCCAGGCCGGCCGGATCGAGGCCGGTCAGCGGCAGCAGGTCGCCGACCTGGTCCAGCAGGCCGCTCAGGCTCGTCCGGCTGGTCCTGGCGATGTCCTCCAGGTCGTCCTGGCGCCGGGCGAAGGTGTCGCGCAGGCGCCCGATGTCGTTGCGGAACCGGTCGGGCCGGTCCGGCGGGTCGGGGTCCGGCGTGGTCGTGAGCAGCGGCTCCACTTCGTGCAGCCGGCGGAACCGCTCGTCGTCCGGGGTGCGCCGCGGCAGCGCGTCGTAGGCGGCCAGCAGCGCGTCGGCCCGGGCGAGCGTACGCGCCAGCCGGGCCGCGGTGGCGGCCACGTCCGCCAGCACCTGGGAGAACACGCCGCGCCGCCAGGCGGTCAGCTCGCCCCAGCCGCTGCGCACCATGCCGAACCCGGCCGCCCTGGTGACCAGCCGGGCGTAGCGGGTCAGCAGCGCGTCGATGTCGTCGACGATGTCCTCGCGCCGCGGCGGCGCCGGGGCCGGCGGGTACAGCCGGACCAGGTCGGCCAGCAGGTCGGCCACGTCGTCGCCCAGGTCGTCGAGCGCCTCGCGGACCGCGACCGGCCGCTGCCGGGGCACTGTCACCGCGTCGTCCATCCTCCGGTCGAGCGTGACCGGGCCGGACGCCGGCACCAGGTCGGTCGGCTTCAGCGGCCGGCCCGTGGTCAGCAGCGTGCGCAGCGCGGTGATCAGCGGGGACAGTTCGAAGAACGTGACCTTGCCGTTGATCCGCTCGGTGTAGCGGATGGTCAGCTCGGCGTCCGGGCGCGGGTCGTCCCGGTCCACCACGACGCCGATGATCCGGTCGTCCAGGTCGGTCATCGCCGCCGCGTCCGTCGGCCGCACCGCCCACAGCAGGTCGATCGGCGCCAGGCCGACGTCGTCCTGGGTGACCACGTGCTCGTGGGCATGGCCGTTGACCGGGTCGGTCCAGGTGACGCGCGCGGCGACGGACCCGTCCGGCGGCAGCAGACTCGGCAGCCAGTCGTCCACGGCCGGCTCGGCCTGCGCGCGGGGGGTGTCCCCGTTGCCCGGGCGCAGACCCGCCCGCAGGCGCAGCCCGAACCGGTGGGTGAGCGTGGTGCCGCTGCGCGGCGACCTGACCACCTCGGGGTCGGGCGGCAGCCCCTCCTTGGCGTACGCGTCGAGGGTCGCGGACGCGCGCTCGGGATTGCCGGCCAGCGCCTGGTGCGTGGCCTCGGCGACGGCGAGGTCGGCGACCGCGTCGTGGGCGTCCAGCAGCCGGTCGGCCTCCTTGCTGATCGCCGCCCTCTGCCCGGAATCGGCCTCCGGCAGGCCCTCGATGTCGAACGGGTACGTCCGCGACACGCCGCCGCGGGTCAGGTGGCGGGCCAGGGCCAGGCCGTCGATCACGTTGCGCGCCTCGACCCGCCCGATCCGGTCCGGCTCGATCTCGTCCTGCCCGATCTGGTCCAGCCCGGCGTCCGCGGTCTGTGGAATCCGGCCCGCCCGCAACGGGAACGCGAACCGCAGCCCCCCGATGAATTGGTCCACCTCGGCCTGGCCGTGCCGGTCGTGCAGGCCGCGCTCGAACCGGTAGCCCAGCAGCGCGCCGAGCGACTGACCGCGCCGCATCCCGTCCAGGATCGACAGTGCGAGCCGGACCCGGTCGGAGCTGAGGTTCACCGCGAACGGTCCCGGGCTGTCCCGGTCGGCGTTGGCGACGTACCCGGCCCGCAGCACGGCAGCCGTACGGGCGTGACCGAGCGACGGCGCGTGCACGAAGCCCTCGTTCTCCGGGTCGTGCAGCAGCGGCTGGGCGCCGGCGAACACCGTCGCGAGCGGGCCGGTGAGCGGGACGGGCTCCAGGTTCGCGGCATGCGGCCGTACGTTCTCCAGGTAGCCGTACGCCCCCAGGTGCAGGCCGGGCCGTGCGGTGCCGTCGGGCGCGAACCGCAGCTCGCCGAGGCGCTCGGTGGCCAGGCCCAGCCGCCACGCGTCCAGCCGGTACGTGGCCAGGTCCAGGTGCTCGGCGAGCACCCGTTCCAGCCGCGCGGTCGGCAGGGTGGCCAGGACCTCCAGCGCGCGGGCCTGGTCGGCGAGCGCGGCCGTCGGGCCCGGCTGGTTCAGCACGCTCGGGATGAAGTTGACCAGGAGCTGATCGGGGTTTCCCGTGACGGCGGGGGCAGGCGAGTACAGCAGCCGGAAGCGGCTCTCGCTGGAGGCGTCCTCGCCGGGCCCGGGCAGGTGCACGTGGATGAACGGCGGGTCGACCGGCGGCCCGGCGGACTGGCCGGCGGCGGCCAGGAGCGCGCGGGCCGCGTCGTCCCAGCCGAGCAGGATCGCGTGCCGCAGCAGCAGGTACAGCAGCGTCGCCGGGCGGGAGCCCTCGGCGAAGCCCGACTCCAGCCGGATGCCGTTCAGGTTGGTGCGGGCAAGCGCGGCCAGCCAGGTCAGGTAGTCGCGCCCGTCGGTGGTGTACGGCCGGATATGGGCGGTCTCGGACAGCGGGCGGTCGTCCACCAGGGGCGCAAGCAGCGGCTGGTGGAAATCGGTGAACAGCCGGCGCAGCAGGTCCGGGTCCCGGCCGGGGCCGGTGTCCGCGCCGAACCGGCCGAGCAGGGCGCGCACCGGGGCGGCCAGCCCGAGCCCGTCCACCGTGGACAGGACGGTGGCGCCCCGCCCGGCGAGGTTCTCCCGGTTGAACAGGTCCTCGACGCTCTGCGCGTACCGCTGGTGGTACTCGGCCGACGTCGGGTGCAGCGCGACCAGGTCGAGCAACTGCTGGTGCGCGTCGCTCGCGCCGTCGCCGAGGTGCGGCACCCGCGCCGCGGCTGCCGCCCAGTCCTTGCCCGCCTCGGTCAGAACCCGGTTGAGCGCCCGGCGGTGCGCCGCGGAGTCCGGGAACGTCAGCCGGGAGAACGCGGTGGTGGGCAGGATCCCGTACGGCTGCCGTCCGATCTTCACCACGGGCAGCGGGCCGCGGCCGGAGACGTACTTCAGGAAGAAGTCGCGGGTCTCGGCGACCGCGGCCGGACCGAGCAGTGGGTGCAGCGCCGTCTGGAGGAAGTAGCCCCACGTCGCCGGCCACAGCGCGGTGTTGGCCGCCCGGGCGTCCCGCTGGTCCCGGCCGTCCGCGTTCGGCATGCCGGACAGCACGCCGGGGTCGATGCCGAGCAGGTCAGTGAGCTGCCGGCCGTCGGTCAGGGTCGTCCAGTCCCGCGCCGCCGCGGCGGCGACCCCGCCGGAGGCGCGCAGCGCGGCGGCCGCCTCGCTCTCCTCGTCCTGGCCGGCCGGCACGATCTCGGAGTTGTTGGTCGGCGTGCCCTGCGGCAGCAGGGCGAACCCGTCCGGGCCGCGCAGGTGGCGGTTGATCAGGTCGGTGAGGTCGGCCGCCGTCTGCGTGGGCGCCGCCTGCTCGCGCAGGCCCAGCACGACCAGGCGTTCCAGGCCGCCGCGGATCTCGTCGGTGAGCGGGATCCGTACGCCCATGCCGACGGTCACGGCCCGGTCGAAGTCGACGAGCCAGCGCAGCGCGTCCGGCACGTGCAGGACGCCGGTCTGCTCGTTGACGGAGATCTGGTCGCCGGCGGCCGGGTCCGGGCTCACCGCGAGCGTGGCCGGCACCGCGGCGCCGGTCATCGACACCACCTGGCGGCCGCCGTTGAACCCGAGGACCTGGAACCGGTCCGGCAGCAGGCGGGCCCGGGCGCCCTGCGTCCAGGCGTCCGTCGCCGTCGTGCCCGTGGCGGGCGGCGTCAGCACGAGGAACGCGACGTGCACGTCGTCGGTCGGGGTCGTCAGCGCGCCGTCCACCCCGAACGGGCGGTTGGCGCGGATGACGTTCGCCCGCGGGACGCCGACCGCCGTGACCAGCGCGGCGTCGGCCTGGCGCAGCCGCAGCCGGTCGCCGTGCGCCCGCCACACCGCGCTCCAGTACGTGACCGACGGCTGGCGGTTGTTCGCGGCCGGGGGCGCGGCGCCGCGGATGACCAGCACCACGGCGCCATCGGCCACTCCGGCCGGCTCCTCGTTCGGGTTGGCCGGGACGCGGCCGCGCAGCAGCCACGCCGCGCGGCCGGGCGGTATCCGTGTGGCCAGCTCCTGCCAGGCGGCCTGGAGTCCCGCGGCGCGCCCGCCGGCCGCCCACCGGGCGGTCCAGTACGCGTCGATCGCGGTGATCTCGGCGTCGGTGGGCTTGGTCTCGAACTTGTCCACGGCCCACTCGTCCGGGAACACCCGGACCAGCAGTTCCGTCGGCGTGAACCGGGTCTCGACCCGCACGGGCGCGAGCAGAACCGGGAACGCGTCGCTGAGCGTGGTCATCGCGGCACCATTTCCTGAGCGTGGACGGCGACCATGACGGGCACCTGGAGCAAGATGTAGGCGAGGTCGGCGGAACCCAGCCCGCTGAACCACAGCGGCAGGTTCTCGTCCTCGGCGTGCTGGTCGAGCTTCCCGGCGTCGTCCGATCCGTCCAGTCCGGCCAGCGGTACGGTCACGGCGGGGTCGAGCGTGACGAACCCGCGGCCGGCGGGGTCGACGTCGCTCCAGGTCAGGTCGTTCCACACCTCGATGGGCTCGGCCGGTCGGCCAGGGTCCCTGTCGTCCAGGCCGAACCTGGGGTCGCCGGGCCGTTCCTTCAGCACGAAGAACCAGCCGGGGTCGTCCGGCCCGCCGACCGCCTTGTCGGCGGTGAGGCCGAACCCGATCAGGTAGATGTCCGGATCCACGGTCGCCTCGAAACGGGGCAACTGGATCTGGTCGGTCGTCGGTTGGCCGGTGATCGTGACCAGGCGGCGCGGCTGCGACTTGTCGGGCAGGCCGTCCGCGCCGGGCGGCCACTCGGCCCGGTGCGCGTAGATGGCGGTCGTCGGGTACTTCCTGAGCAGCTCGCCCCGGACGACCAGGACGATCCCGTCGTGCGGGTTGGCGTTCTCCCCGAGCCTGGCGGTCGTCGGCCAGAGGTGCATCGGCGGGATGTCGTAGTCGCGCTCCCGGCGGTCGGCGGGCGACACGCCCGGCTCCGGCAGGGCGGTGACCGGGTCCCAGAACTGGCGGAACGGGGTGCCGCGCTGATCGGTCGGGAACTCCCGCCACAGCATCTCGCGGGCCATCTCGTGGTTGAGCCCCGCCATGTACGACTCGATGAACTCGTGGTTGTTGTCCAGGAGCGTCAGCGAGTTCGGCGGCAGCAGGTTCAGGTTCGGTACGAACGCGTCGAGCGAGATGTCGATCAGCGACCGGAACATCGGGATGTCGAACACGGGGTACGCCATGGCCTCGGTGAACGCGGCCGCGAACGGTCGCAGGCGCTCCGGCAGGCTGACCGCCCCATCCAGCAGCGCGCGCGGCACGGTCGTGTCGGAGCGCAGGCCGGTGAGCGTGTCCGTGGTGGTGGTGGTCAGGTCGAGCGCGGGCGGCCGCGGGGTCTGGCCGACCGCCACGCCGGCGTCGATCCCCTGGTGCAGCTCGCGCAGCGCGGTCTTGAACCGGGTCGCCTCGGCGCTGTCACTGGTGCCGGGGTGCGGGGTGACCGGATCGCCGGGCGCGCGGAGCACGAAGTCGGGGCTGTGCGCGAGGACGTCGACCGGGTCGGTGCCGGGCGGCCGGTCCGGGTGGAGCACGGCGTTGACGTCGGCGGGGGTGACCAGCGCGCCGGGGGTGATCTTGACGGGGGCGGCGACGACCGGGTTGACCGGGTCGTCCATGCGGAACAGCAGGGCGTCTCCCCGCCGGCCCTCCGCGAAGTCCAGCGAGCGCATCAGCCGCGAGCCGGGGCGGATGATCCGCCGCATGGCGGGCGACACAGGCGCGGCCGCGACCCGGCTGCCGGCCACGTGGAACCCGACGGCGACCTCGCTGTCCTGCCCCGCCACCAGCGAGTTCGTCGCCGTGAGCGTGGTGGTGACCCGGGAGTGGGCCGGGGCGGTGAGGGTGAGCGCGCGTCCCGAGGGCGCGGCCGCCGCCGCGGTCCGCGCCGTGCCGGCCGGCAGTTCGAGGTGCCGGGTCTGGAGCACGTGGCCCACCTCGCGGGCCAACTGGGCGGCGCGGATCCGGCCGTTGGCCACCAGCACGTCCCCGACCTGCGCCCACGCGGCCGCCATCAGCTCCTCGTCGTGGTCCTTCACCACCTGCGCGCCGAGGTTGGCCGCGACGCGGAAGCGCGGATCCAGGTTCAGCCGGTGCACCCAGTTGTGGCTCTCCTCCGTGGACACCGGGGTGTCGTTCCGGTCGCGCAGCAGGCGCGAGGTGAGCGCGTGCCACCGGCCGTACAGCGGCGGCGTGACGATCGGGTCCGGCCCGGCGCCGGCCTTCGGCGGCGTCTCCTGCTGGAAGTCGTCGGCCAGGTTGATGACCCGGGCCAGCGCCTGCTCGAACGGGTGCGGGTAGAGCGGGGTCGGCGACGGCGGGTCGGCGAAATGGTCCCAGTTGTCCGCCGGGTCGACGGTCTCCGGCACCCGTAAGGCGCCGCCCAGCGGCAGCACGCCGCCCTGGTCGGGGATGCCGTCCAGGTCGAAGCCGGGCGAGTCGTGCACGTCGATCTCCCGGCGGCCCACCCGGGCGTCCGCGTGCTGCGGCTGGAGCTGGCGCACCAGGAACTCGAAGTCGCCGGCCGTACCGGTGCGGAAGGCCCAGCGGTGGTAGTACGGCATGCGGTTGCCGACCGGGCGGTTCGCGTACGGCGGGCCCCAGCTCGAGTACAGCCCGCTCGGCGCGCCCGCCGGGTCGAAGCCGAGACCGGCCAGCCGCCCGGTCTCGAAGGCCGGCACCAGGAACGCCTCGTACGCGGTCTCCGGCCGCAGGTGCCGCGGGCAGATCAGCCGCGAGCAGGCGCTGTCCGGGTCGGTGGTCAGCACGGCGTCCAGTGCGGTCAGCGCGCCGGCCGTGCTGTCGGTGGCCACCGGGTCGGCGAGCGAGCCGTTCACGTGCACGTGCGCCCAGGCGCCGAGCTGGTCGGCGGGTGGCATGGTACGGACAGGGTCGGTGATGTCGATGGCCGGCAGCGGGTCCGTGCCGGCGGCATCGGTGAACTCGGTGTCGGCGGCCAGCACCACCAGGGCGACCCACGGGGTGAGACGCGCGGTCGCCGGACCGGACGGGGCGGGGCTGTAGCGCCAGGGGAAGTCCTCGTCCACGAACTCGATGTGCGCGAGGAAGTTCGGCTCCACGTTGGCGGTGCCCGGCCGCGGCTCGGCCCGCGAGATCGCCCGCGGGTCCACGCCGACCACGTCGCCCGGTCCGTACATCTGTACGGGGCGCCCGGCGTCGTGGGTGATCGTGCCGCCGTCGAGCGCCTCACCGGAGAGGTTGAGCGGGATGTGCACGGTGGCTCGCGCCGCCGCGCCCGGGTCCGTGGTGATCCGGGTGTTGATCCCGGCCCGCAGCCACGGCAGGAAGGTGTACGCGTTGTCGGTCACGAGCTCTCCCCGAACACCTCGGAGGTGGGGGTCAGCTCGGTGGCGGCCGGGTCCGCCGCGGCCAGCCCGGAGCGGGCGACACCGCCGGCGACCAGCACCCGGCCGTCGGACAGCACGATGGCCGCGAACGACCAGCGGCCCGTCGCCAGGCCCGGCACGGACGCCCACGCGTCACCCGCGACGTCGTAGGCCAGCACGCTGCGGAATCCGGACTCGTCCCGGTCGCTCGCCGCGCCGCCGGCCACCAGGACCTGGCCGCCCGGCAGAAGGACGGCGCGGTGCAGCGCGCGGCCGGAGGGCATCGCGGTCTTCGCCGTCCACTTGCCGGTGTCCAGGTCGAACACCTCGGCCGTGCGCTGGCTGAACGGGTCGTAGGGCGCGGTGCCGGGCGAGCCGGGCGCGGTCCCGCCGGTGATGAGCACCTTGGTGTCCGACAGCCGGGTCGCGCGGTGGTGCCGGCGTCCCGTGATCAGGCTGCCGGTCGGCGTCCACTTGTCGTGCGCCTTGTCGTACAGCTCGCAGAACGCGAGTGCCGGGTCGTCGGGGGAGCCGACCGGTGCGATACCGCCGACGACCAGGACGATCCCGTCGTCGAGCAGCACCGCCGTGTGGCCGGTACGCGCGTCGCTCATGACGCCGGCGGAGCGCCACTTCTCCTTGCCGGGGTCGAACAGCTCGGCCGAGCGCAACGCGATCGTGCCGCCCGAGGGGCGCGCCGCGCTGCCGCCGGCGACCAGGACGCTCCCGTCGTCCAGCAGCGTCGCGCTGTGTCCCCAGCGGCCGGTGATGAGCTGGCCGGTCGGGCTCCAGTGTCCCGTCGCCGGGTTGTACAGCTCGGCGGACATCAGCTCGGCGGTGCCGTTCAGGCCGCCGACGGCGAGCACGCGCCCGTCCGCCAGGCGGGTGAGCGAGTGCAGACGCCGCGGTGTGCCCATCGGGTCAGCCGGGTCCCACCTGTCGTGGTCCTTGTCGAACAGGGCCGCGTCGGCGAGCGAGCCGGACGCCGCGTCGGCGCCGCCGGCCACCAGCACGGCGCCGCCGGTGAGCAGGACAGGCCCGTCGTGCTGGCCGTACCAGGCGGCCGGGGTGGGCAGGTCGCCGGCGCTCTTCCAGGTGCCGGCGGGTGGCGCGATGGACGGGAGTGCGCTGGATGGGGGCATGGTCGCGGTTCCTTCGCTCGTCATGGGATCAGCACCTCGCCGGTGCCGGTGGGGTCGGTGCCGGAGACGCCCGCGGCGGCCAGCACCCGGTCGTCGGGCAGTTCGGCGACGGCGTGGGCGGCACGGCCGCGCAGCAGGCCGCCCAGCGTGCGCCACGTTCCGGCCCGCGGGTCGTAGGAGATGACCGACCGGAAGCCGGTGGTCCGTTCGGGCGCGCCGGCGCCGCCGGTCACCAGCACCTCGCCGGAGCGCAGCACGAGCGCGCGGTGGCCGGAGCGGCCGCCGCCCGGCATCGGCGGCGCCGGGCTCCAGACTCCGGTGGCCGGGTCGTACAGCTCGGCGGTCGCGAGGCTGTGCGGGTCCAGCGTGCCGTCGGCGGCCACGACCGGGTCGCCGCCGGTCACCAGCACCCGGTGGTCGGGCAGCAGGACGGCCTGGTGGCCGGCCCGCGCTGTGCCGAGGCTGCCGGTGGTGCTCCACTCACCGCTGGCCGGGTCGAACATCTCGCAGTAGGCCAGCGGCTCCGCGCGGCCCGCTCCGGTGGGAAGCAGGCCGCCGGTGACCAGTACCCGGCCGTCGTGCAGCAGGACCGCCTGATGGCCGGTGCGGGCGCTGGTCAGCGCGCCGGTGGTGGTCCACGTGGCGGTCTCCGGGTCGTACAGTTCGGCGGAGGCGAGCGCGCCATCCTCCGTGCCGCCCGTGTCGCCGCCCGTGCCGTCTCGCGCGCCGCTGCCGCCCGCCACCAGCACGCGGCTGTCGCCCAGCAGAGTGGCCGAGTGGCCGTGGCGGGCGCCGGCCATGCCGGGCGCCGGGGTCCACCGGCCGGCGGCCGGGTCGAAGACCTCGGCGGAGGCGAGCGGCAGGCGCTGGTCGCCCTGCCCGCCGCCCTGCCCGCCGCCCTGCCCGCCGCCCTGCCCGCCCGTGACGAGCACGCGGCCGTCGGACAAGCGGGTGGTGGCGTGCCGCCGGCGCGCGGCGCCGAGCGCGGGCCCGGCGGACCATGAATCGCCGGCGGGGTCGAAAAGCTGGACGGCCGCGACGGGCGCGCCGTCCGCGGTGGTGCCGCCCGCGATCAGGACGCGGCCGTTCTGCAACGGCACCAGGTCCACCTCGGACACCGGCGTGAGCAGCACGCCGGCGGGCGACCACGTGCCGGGCACGCCCGGTGTGACGGCCGCCTCGGCCGCGGGGATCACGTGGAGCTGCCCGGTCAGGGAGGGGTCGGCCGTCACGAAGCCGGCCAGCGCGTCCTCGGCCGTCGCCCGGCTGCGGAACGTCGTGGGCACCCGGCGCGTGGTCCGGTCCGGCCGGCTCGGCGGGAACGCCTGGCGGTTGCTCTTCACGTACGCGACCACGAACCGCTGCTCGTCGACCCGCACGGTGTCCTCGGCCAGGAACGGCTGCCGCTGCCGGGCCTGCCGGGCCGACAACGCCGACCGGCTGGTGCTCGAACCGCGCAGCAGCTCGTCGAACACCGGCCCGCTGACGCTGTGGAAGCGCTGTACGGGCGTGGCGGTCGCGGCCGCCAGAGTGGCGACCCCGGCCGGCTGTCCCCCGGCGCTGTCGATGAGGTGCAGCTCGAACCGGACCGCGCGGCGCACCACCCGGGCGGTCGCCAGCGCGCCCTTGTCGGAGGTGAGCTCCAGGCCGGCGTCCTGCGTCTCGAACGAGGGGCGCGACAGCTTGGCCGCGTCGGACATGTCCTGGAACTGGGCCATCGCGAACTTCTCGCCGGTGACCGACTTCTGGGTGAACCCGCCGCCGTCCGGCGTGGTGACGCTGAACCGCCGCCCGTCGCTGGCCCGCTGCCCGCCTACCCGGTCCACCCGGACGTCCAGCGGCAGCGCCCGCTGCCGGACGACGAGCGTGCCGAGCGGATGCAGCACCAGGTCGTCGCTCGCGGGCAGACGACGCAGGGAGACCAGCGTACGGACACCGCCGTCGGGCAGCCGGGTCTCCCAGCTCTCGTTCTTGGCGAACTCCGCCGCCAGCAGCGGGAGCACGGGGATCGGCGGCAGGAACAGCGCCAGTTCCTCGCCGAAGGAGAAGTCGAAGTCGGCGGAGATGGAGAAGAACAGGAACCCGATCGAGCCGCGCCCGTGCACCCGCCACGGCGCCGGGCCCTCCAGCGTGAAGTCCAGGCTGATGCTGAACACGCCGACGCCGAACGCCTTGAGCGACACATGCCCCGAGCTGTGCGCCTTGTACCGGAACGGGTCGCGGTTGATCAGCCCGTCGAGCGCGAGATGACCCTCGACCCCGAACGAGCTGAACCCCAGCCGCACCTCGACGCTGCCGCCGAACTGCACGGTGTTGGGGGTGATCGCGAAGTAGCCGGTCACCCGGATCAGTTGCCTGCCCCGGTTGAGCAGGTCCACCGCGAGCCGGCCCGGCGTGGGGAACGGCAGCGGCGGCGGCCGGAAACCGGGGTGGAAGCCGCCGATGGTCACGATCAGCTCGCGGTCGCCGCTCCACTGCACCAGCAGGCCCATACCGCCCTCGGCGGTCATCCCCACGATGCGCGACTCGAAGAGCTTGGCGAAGAACCACAGCCGTCCCTTGTCCGGCTCCAGCGCGCCGACGAACTGGGCCTGCAGGAGCAGCAGCGGGTCGTCGGGGGAGGGCAGCGCGGCCCGTACCACGCCGAGGACCGCGATGTTCCCGGGCACCTCGATGATCAGGCCGACCGAGGCGGTGATGAGGGCCGGCGTGCCCCAGCCGATCTTGGCCATGGGGCCGATGAGGAACGTGCCCGGATCGGCGGGGAAGAACCGGCCGAGGTCGGACAGGATCCGCGGCGCGTTCGCGACCACGTCCTTCGGGAACGCGACCGACTCGATCGCCCCGCTCTGCACGCCTTCGACGAGCGCCTGGAGGTTCATCCTCCGGTTGAGGCCGAGCAGCCCGCCGACGGCCAGCAGCGTGAAGCCGGCGCCGAGCTGGATGCCTGAGGGGAATTCCGCGGTGAGCACGATGAGCAGCGAGAAGCCCGGTGAGCCGTCCGGCTGGCGGGTGGTGATGAGCCCGATGCCCTTGACCGCGAGGAAGTCCACGATCTCCAGTTCCAGCGCGCCGGCGTACTCGCCGCGTTCGGCGTCGAAGGAGAGGAACCCGCCGCCGGACGCGCCGGGCGCGCTGACGGTCAGCCCGACCCCCGTGGGCGGCTTGAAGTCGGCGCTGAGCCCAAGGACGCCGTTCTGCCGCGACAGGTGAAGGATGGCCCCGGTCCGGTCGGCCACGGCCGCGATCGGGCCGAGCCGGGCACCGACCGTGCCGGACACCTCAAACGCCACCCCGTCGTCGGTCAGGCGCAGGCCGAGGTGCAGCGAGCGGATGTCCACCGGGCCGGCGTGCAGGTCGACAGGGATGTCGGCCTCGACCCCTCCCGTACCGCGGAAGCGCAGCCCGGTCGCGCTCGACCAGGACAGTCCCACGTCGGCGTCGAGCTCGATGGAGCCGGACGGCAGGATCGCGCCGAGAAAGCCGTCCGCGTCCGCCAGGTTCAGCACGATCTTGCCGCCCTCAAGGGCGGCCTCCAGCACCAGGGCGCCCTCGGCGCGGCGCGCCGCGGCGTTCCAGTCGAGGTCCGCCCCGCCCGCGATGCGCAGTGACCGCGCCTCGATCCGGGACCCGCCGGCCGTGCCGAGGATGACGAGCGGCGGGCCGCCGTTGGCGGGCGGCGCCTGGACGCCGAACCGCACCGAGCCCCGCACCTCCCCGGTCGGCGGGACGACCCGCAGGTCGGCGGGCGGCAGCAGCTCGACCGCCGCCCCGGCCTCCATCGCCGCGTCGGACGTCGCGACCAGCGCCACGGCGTCGTTGACGGGCACGGTGAGCTGGAGGTGGTCCTTCGCGTCGAGCCGCAGCGTGGCCGCCACGCCGGGGATCTGGTCGTCGGTCCTGCCGATGTCCACCCCGATGACCCGCAGGAACGGCGGTGGCCCCGGCTGCGGGAAGGCGAAGTTCGACACCGTGGTGAGGAAGATCGACAGCCGCTGGAGCAGCAGGTCCCAGTCGAAGTCCGGGTCGCCCCAGCGGTAGAGCTCCCTCAGCGTGCCGACGGGGTCGTGCAGGAAACCGCTCACCCGGTCCAGGCGCAGCACCCGGCGCACGTGCGTGGGCGCCCCGGGGGTCGCGGCGATCGGGGTCGACTCCAGGACGCCGATCAGCTCCAGGACGTTCGCCACGATCGGTTTCCGGTCCTGGAGGTAGGTGATCAGCGCGAAGCCGAACAGCCGCTCCGCCAGTTCGCCGGCGAACGCCTCGACCTCGGGCCGGTTCGGCCCGGCCGCCGCCGCGGCCGCCCGGATCGCGCCGGCCACCACGCCGACCGCGTCGGCCACGGTCGTGATCAGCGAGCCGACCGCGGACACGGTCTCCGCGATCCGTCCGGCGTCCCGGGCCTCGATCGCCGCGGCCAGGTCCGACAGCGAGCGGGGCAATCCGCTCAGCGCCGTGGCGGCGCCCTCCACCGCGGTGCGTACGGGTTGCGCGGCCAGCACGACGCCGGGCGCCGGCAAGCCGATCTCGGCGAACAACAGCGGGATCTCATCGCCGCGCAGGCGCTGCTCCAAAGGTGCGAACGCCTTGCCAACCTCGAGCATCAAAGATTCGACGGACAATGCCATCGCGGATACCTCCGGTCTAGGTCACGCCGCCGGATATGACCAGCGCGTAGCCCTGGGTTTCCAGGTTCAAATAAGGGCGGAGCCGGATCGTCCATGGACCGACGACGGGGCTCGGCAGGACGACCATCTGGACGTTGTTCGTGATGTCCGGCGGAACGGGCGGGCTGGTCTTCCGTTGCCGGGAGAAACCGCTGGGCACGTCGAAGTCGTTGCCCGCGTAGAGGTTCCCGGCGGGATCCTCGACCTCGAACCTGATCGCCTGCACGGTGGGAAGCACCACGTGCTCGGACGGCGGCCGGTTCGCCCACACGAAGGTGATCTTCAACGGCTCGTTCGGGTCTCTGACGCCGAAGCGGTACGAGCGGGTCTCGGCCAGGCGCAGCCCGGCCCGGCTCGGGATGTCGATCGTGATCAGCGAGCGGGTGCCGGGGCCGTCGAAGACGAGCGTGCGGTCGAGCTGGATGAGCCCCCAGCCCTCGGTGTCGGTCGGATAGCCGGGATGGCCCGTCATGTCGACGGTCGCGTTCAGCAGCACCGCCTTGATCAGCGCCCCTGACGGGCTGAGGACGCGGTTCCCGTCCACCGGTCGGCCCAGGGGGTAGAAGCCCTGCGTGAAGTACTGGCGTACGAGGGCGGCTGCGGCCGACACGTTGGGCGCCGCGAAGCTGGTGCTGCACCGGGTCTGGAGGGCGGTGTCGCAGTACAGGCCCGTGGACGGCGTGGGAGGCAGGACGGAGGTCCT
The DNA here is from genome assembly GCF_018603905.1 of Nonomuraea sp. NEAU-A123. Taxonomy (GTDB): domain Bacteria; phylum Actinomycetota; class Actinomycetes; order Streptosporangiales; family Streptosporangiaceae; genus Nonomuraea. The sequence goes on along the minus strand of NZ_JAHFZZ010000003.1, from coordinate 273,981 downwards.
GATGCCGCAGCCGACGGCCAACAGGTCCGGCTTGCGGCGGCCGTCGATCGACGGCCCGTCCACCCCGCTGCCTCGCGACATGTGGTCGGGATGAGCCTTGGCCGCCGCGACGCAGATCGTGTTGAACGCGACGCTGGGGGAGGCATTCTTCGGATTGACGCCCGTGTTCTCACCGGCGGCGACCACCACCTGTTCCTCGCGGGCGATGCAGAACGCGTCCACGTCCCGGGCGGCGATGTCGTAGCGGAGGTTGGTGTTCCAGCTCATGTTGTGGATGGTCGCGCCGACGCCCCTCCCGTCCTCCAGCAGGTCGTGGAGGGTTCGCGTACCCCGATTCCGGTCCGGCGGCGCGAGGAACAGGTTGGCGTCGTTGCCGGCGATCTTCGCGGCCCAGGCGCCGCCGCGGTCCTGGTGCTGCCCGGAGTTGCCCAGCTCGTCCCCGGCGGCGATGCCCGCGACCTTCATGAAGTGGTCGCGGGGTGCGGCGCTCGTCGGATTGAACAGCTCACGCACCTTGCGGTGGCCCGGGCCGGGCTTGTTGGGGGCGGTGTCGGCGAAGAAGCAGTGGTTGAGGTCGAGCGTGCCCCGCTCGATGATCTGGATCACCTGGTTCTCGCCATGCAGCTCGTGGGCCCAGATCGTGCCCCGTGCCGGGTCGCCGGACTGGGTCGTCTGGGCGGAGGGCACGTCCGCGTCCACGATCGTGGGCACCGGTTCGATCCACGTGATGTCCTCGACCGCCGCGACCTGGGCGAGCTTGGTCGCGACGTCGAGGGTGAGGCGCAGGCGCAACCGGCCGCCGAACGCCCGGGCGTCGCTCGTCGCGACGTCGCGTGCGCCGAGCGTCGTCAGCGCCGCGGTGACGGCGGTGGCGTCGGAGTCGTCGAACAGCACCGCTGTCAGGTCGAGCGGCCCGGTGGCCGGGATGTCCGGGGCGAGTTTCGACGCCTGCGGGAACGGCGTGACCGCCCTGACCAGGAAGTCCGCGCGTACGCGGCCAGCGGTCGCGGCGTCCAGCCGTTCGAGATAGGCCAGGTTCGGAATGAACCGGTCCAGCCGCAGCCCGTACGCCACCTTGAGACGGGCGATGTCCGGCCCGCTCAGCAACGCCGCGAACTGCACGACCGTCGCCTGCGGTCCGGCCGCCGCGACGGCGGGCTCGACCTGCGCGGGGTCGAACGGCTCCGGCCCCACCAGCAGCCGGAAGTCCTGTCCCTCACTCCTCATCGCACACCCCCCGTGATCACCAGCGCGAAGCCCTGCGGCGCCCGCGTGAGCACGGGGCGGAGCCGGATCGTCCAGGCGCCGGGAGCGGGGTTGTTCACGACGACCATCTGGACGTTGTTGGCGATGTCGGGCGGCGCTTTCGGGGGCGCCGCCAGCTTCCGCGAGACGCCGTTGGGCACGTCGAAGTCGTTGCCCATGTAGAAGCCCCCGGCGGGGTCCTCCACCTCGAACCGGATGGGGTCCGGGGTGAACGGCGCCACCTCGGTCATCGCCTGGCTCGTCCAGACGAAGGTGATCTTCAACTGCTCGCCCGCGTTGTCGACGGTGAAGCCGTACGAGCGGGTCGTGGACGTCCCCAGGGCGGCGGCGCGCCGGACGTCGTGCACGATCAGCTTGCGCGTGCCGTTCTCGAAGAACAGGGCCCGGTCGAGCTGGATGAGCCCCCAGCCCTCGATGTCGCTCGGATAGCCGGGGTGGCCGGTCATGTCGACGGTCGCGTTCAGCAGCACCGCCTTGATCAGCGCGCCTGACGGCTGCTTGACGACCTTGTCCTGCTCGGGCTTGCCGTTCGGGTAGAAGCCCTGCGTGAAGTACTGGCGTACGAGGGCGGCGGCGGCCGACGCGTTCGGCGTCGCGAAGCTGGTGCCGCACGCCTGGAGGGCGGTGTCGCAGTACAGGCCCTGGGACGGCGCGGGCGGCAGGACGGAGGTCCTGATGCCGCAGCCGACGGCCATCAGGTCCGGCTTGCGGCGGCTGTCGAACGACGGCCCGTCCACGCCGCTGCCCCGCGACATGTGGCCGGGGTGGGCCCTGGCCGCCGCGACGCAGATCGCGTTGAGCGCGATGCCGGGCGGCAGGTTCTTCGCGTTCGGCCGCGTGTTCGGCCCGCCGGCGACCACCACCTGCTCCTCGCGGGCGAAACAGAACGCGTCCACGTCCCGGGCAGTGGACTCGTAGCGGACGGTGATGGCGTTGACCCAACTGAAGTTGTGGACGGTCGCGCCGACGCCCCTCCCGTCCTCCAGGAACTGGTGGACGCTGCGGTGATTCGGGCCCAGGTCGCGCAGCGCGGCGCTGTCGTTGCCGACGATCTTCGCGGCCCAGGCGCCGCCGCGGTCCTGGTGCTGGCCGGAGTTGCCGATCTCGTCGCCGGCGGCGATGCCCGCGACCTTCATGAAGTGGCTGTCGAGCGCGGTGTTGGCCCTTTTGAACAGCGCGCGTACCTTGCGATGACCCGGGCCTGGCCTGTTCGGGGCGGCATCGGCGAAGAAGCAGTGGTTGAGGTCGAGCGTGCCCTCTTCGATGATCTGGATCACCTGGTCCTCGCCGTGCAGGTGCCGATCCCACACGGTGCCCCGGGCCGGGTCGCCGGACTGGAGCGTCTGGGCGGACGGCACGTCCTGGTTCTCGACCGCGGGCGCCGGTTCGAGCCACGTGACGTCGTCCAGCGCCGCGACCTGGGCGAGCCTGGTCGCGTCGTCGAGCCCGAAGACCAGGCGCAGCCTGCCGCCGAACTCGCGGGCGTCGCTCGTCGCGACGTCGCGCGCGCCGAGTGCGGTCAACGCCGCTGTGACGGCGGTGGCATCGGAGTCGTCGAACAGCACCGCTGTCAGGTTGAGCGGCCCGGTGGCCGGGATGTCGGGCGAGAGCTTGGACGCCTGCGGGAACGGGGTGACCGCCCGGACCAGAAAGTCCGCGCGCACCCGGTCGGCCGTCGCCGCGTCCAGCCGTTCGAGGTAGGCCAGATTCGGGACGAACCGGTCCAGCCGCAGCCCGTACGCCGCCTGGAGCCGGGCGATGTCCGGCCCGCTCAGCGACGCCGCGAACTGCACGACCGTCGCCCGCGCCCCAGCCGCCGCGCTCTCCTGTACGAGCTCCACGGGATCGAACGGCTCCGGCCCCACCATCAGCCGGAAGTCGGGACTCCGGCCCGTCATAGCTCGTCCACGAGGACGTCACCGGAGACCACGAGCGCGTAGCGCTGTTTCTCCCGGTGCCCGGACTGGCGCAGCCTGATCCTCCAGGTCCCTGGAGTGGGCTGTTGCACGATGACCATCTGGACGTTGTTGATCGCGTCCGGCGGGTTGGCCGGGGCCGTCGCCAGCTTCCGCGAGACCCCGGCGATCCCGTCGAAGTCGTTGCCCATGTAAAAGTTGCCTTGGGAGTCCTCCACCTCGAACCTGATGGCGTCCACCCGGGGATGCGGCATGTTCTGGTCGGACGACGGCCGGTTGACCCACACCAGGGTGATCTTCAGCGGCTCCGTGCCGCTGTTGACGAAGAACTGGGACGTACGCGTCTCGTCCATCCGCAGGCCGGCGCTCTTCGGGACGTCCTTGACGATCAGCCTGCGGGTGGAGGAGTCCTTGAAGAACAGCGTCCGGTCGAGCTGGATGATCCCCCAGCCCGTGATGTCGTTCGGGTAGCCGGGATGATCGGTCATGCGGACGGTCGAGTTGAGCAGCACCGCCTTGATCAGCGCTCCTGACGGCTGCTTGATGACCTTGTCTGGCCGCGGTTCGCCGGCCGGGTAGAAGCCCCTCTGGAAGTACTGGCGCACCAGCGCGGCCGCGGCCGACGTGTTCGCCGTCGCGGCGCTGCAGCCGCACGCGATCGTTTCCACGTCGCAGAACGGGCCTTTGGGAGGGGGCGTAGGGATCGTCGAGGTGGTGATGCCGCAGCCGACCGCCATGAGGTCCGGCTTGCGGCGGCCGTCGGGCGTCGGACCGTTCACCCCGTTGCCCCGCGACATGTGGTCGGGGAAGGCTTTCGTGGCCGCGACGCAGAGCGTGTTGAACGCGATCCCGGGCGGCAGGTTCTCCGGCCCCTGCTCCACGTTCTGGCCGGCCGCGACCAGCAACTGCTCCTCGTGGTCGAAGCTGAACCTGTCCGCGTCCTGGGCGATCACGTCGTAGGCCGCCACCTTGCCGGTCGCCCAGCTCAGGTTGTGGACGCGCGCACCTTCGTCGCTCGACGCCTTCAGCAGGGTCTCGAGGCTGAAGACCATGAAACCCGTACTGATCTTCTCTCGCTTCAGGTCCCCGAGGCTGCGGGTGACGAGCTTGGCGGCCCACGCACCGCCACGGTTCGGGTGATTGCCGGAGAAGCCGAGCTGGTCACCGGCGATGATGCCGGCCATCCACATGAAGTGGGTGCCGACGACGCCTTCGTTGAACGCCCGGACCACCTTGCGATGGTTCGGACCGGGCTTGTTCGGCGGGTTGTCGGCGAAGAAGCAGTGATCCAGGTCGACGCCGCCCTGGTCGATCATCCCGATCACCTGGTCCTCGCCGTGCAGGTTGTGGATCCAAACCGGGCCGCTGGACGGGTCGCCCGACTGGATCACCCGTGCCGCCCCGGCGTCCATGAGGGTGAACTCGGGCTCGGGCTCGATCCAGATGACGTCGTCGATCGCCGCGGCCTGGGCGACCCTGGACGGATCGTCGAGCGTGAGGTGCAACCGCAACCGCCCGCCGCTCTCCCGGTCGTCGGTCGTGGCGATGTCACGCGCGCCGATCGCGGTCAGCGCGGCCGTGACGGCGGCGGGGTCCGAGTCCTCGAACAGCACCATCGTCAGGTCGAGCGGCCCGGTGGCGGGGATCGTGGGGGCGAGCTTCGACGCCTGCGGGAATGGGGTGACCGCCCTGACCAGGAAGTCCGCGCGTACGCGGTCGGCGGTCGCGGTGTCCAGGCGTTCCAGGTAGGCCAGGTTCGGGATGAACTTGTCCAGGCGGAGGCCGTACGACGCCTTGAGACGGGCGATGTCCGGCTCGCTCGGCAACGCCGCGAACTGCACGACCGTCGCCTGCTGCCCCGCCGCCATGACGGACGGCCGTGCCTCCACCGGATCGAACGGCTCCGGCGCCACCATCAACCGGAAGTCCCGCGACCCCCGGACGGGCTCACCCGTCATCGACTACCCCCTCATAGGCTGCGGATCGGCCTCAGGGGTTTTCCAGAGGCAGGGCCGCCTTTCCTAGAAGGCGTTCCATCGAGTTCCAACATCGTTCCTTCTCCCGCCTGGGGCCGCCGACGTGGGGAAACGTGGAATCGGCTCAGCGGGGCGGCGCGGGATGGGGACGGGCTGGCCGCGGCGCGCGGCCTCGTACTCCAGACGGGGTTTCAGCACGCGGGCATGACCCGCCAGCTCGCGGAGCGACTGGATCGGGCCGCCGCTCACGCTGAAGTCCGGCAGCGCGATCCACCCGCACGTGCACACCGTCGGCGACCGGCGTGGCGTCTCCTCCTGGCCGCTCATGTCATGGGTGTGGGTGCGGAAGGTCAGGCAGACCTGCCCGGAGGCCGCGGCGCCGAGCGGGCCGGTCCGTACGACGAAGCCGTCGGCGTCGGTGCTGGTCAGAACCGGGGCGCCCATGCGGCGCGCCGCCTCCCACCGCTTCGGCTCGGCGTCCTGTTCGTCCGGCCACCACCACATCCGCAGCGGTGTGACCTCGATCCAGATCCTGGTCAGGTACCAGGCCATGCGCCGCATCAGGAACCACGGCCTGCGGGAGAAGGCCTCCGGGAGCTTGGCCGCGGCTGAATGTAGTACTCGGCCCTCGGTAGAAGCGGCATGCTCCCGAGAGAGCGCGTTCTCATTATCAGCGACATTCCACCAAAACAAGGGTGGCGATATTCACCGTCGCCGCGATCCCACCTGCTGCTCGTTCCGGGACCCGTTGTCGTGTACTCCGCCGCGCCGGCCGGCGCGGCTCGCACCGCGCCGGCCGGCGTCTCGACATCGCTCTAGGCCTGGGCCAGGGCCTCGGTGTGGTGGCCGCCTTTGCGGAGACGGCGACCCTCGACAGGAAGGTGATGTTGGCAGGATGCGCGTGTCAGGCGCGTGTCCACCGCTGGTTGGTGCCGCCGGAGCAGTCCCAGATCTGCAGCCGGGTGCCGTTGGCCGAGCTGGCGCCGGTCGCGTCGAGGCACTTGTTGGCCTGAGGATTGACTATCTGGCCGGTGCTGGAGTTGTAGGTCCATCCTTGAGCACCGCTGCCATTGCAGTCGTAGAGCTGCACCTGTGCGCCATTGGCCGTGGAGCCGCCGCTGACGTCCATGCACTTGCCGAGCGCGCGGACCGAGCCGTCGCTGTTCCACGTCCAGCTCTGGGCGGCGGTGGAGTTGCAGTCGTAGAGCTGGATGGCGGTGCCGTTGGCGGTGCCGGCACTTGCCACGTCGATGCACTTGCCGCCGATGCCGGTGATCTGGCCACCGGAGCCGCCGGTGGGCGGGGCATAAACGCGGACGTAGTCGACGGTCAGGGTCTGCGGGAAGGTAGTGGAGCTGTCAGGGTAGCCGGGCCAGTACCCGCCGACCGCCACGTTCATGATCATGAAGAACGGGTGGTCGAAGACCCAGCGGTTGCCGTTGAGGCTGGCCGGCGTCCGGCGCTGGTATTCGATGCCGTCGACGTACCAGATGATCAGGTTCGGGGACCAGTCGACGGAGAAGGTGTGGAACGCGTCGGCGAACGCGCCGGCGATCGAGTAGGGGGCGCCGATGCCGGCGGCGCCGGAGTAGCCGGGGCCGTGGATGGTGCCGTGAACGGTGCTGGGTTCGCGGCCGATGTTCTCCATGATGTCGAGCTCGCCGCTGTTGGGCCAGCCGACCGACCCGATGTCGTTGCCGAGCATCCAGAACGCGGGCCAGATGCCCTGGCCGCGGGGCAGTTTCATGCGCGCCTCGAACCGCCCGTAGGCCCGGGTGAAGGTGGCGGAGGTGAGCAGGCGGGCGGAGGTGTACTGGCAGGTGCCGTAGTGGCACTGGTAGTTGGACGGGTTCTCCCGGCGGGCGGTGATCGCCAGGTTGCCGGCGCCGTCCATGGCGGCGTTACGGGTGCTGTTGGTGTAGTACTGCTGCTCGTTGTTGCCCCAGCCGCTGCCGCCGATGTCGAAGCGCCACTTCGACTGGTCGACGGCGCTGCCGGCGGATCCGTTGAACTCATCGGACCAGACCAGCGGGCCGGGGGCGGGGGCGGCGTTGGCGGTGCCGGTCATCGGGACGAGCATCCCGATGACGGTGGCGAGAGCGGCACCGATGGCGAGCAACGTTCTGGAACGGGGGGTGCGGTCCATACGAGTTACCTCACCGGATTCACGGATGTGACTTTACCGAAACCTTCCAGCAATATCAGTTACCGTGTCAAGAGAGCGCTCTCTAGAAATAAGTGCGATATAAGGCGGCGATTAGCGCGGCGCAAGGCGTCGGGCGTCAGGCCTCGGCCGGCTGCCGTCGCATGGGGAGCCTCCCGTGTTCGGCCACACCTGCCGCGACAGCGGCCGGCTGGTGAGTGACTCCAGCGGCGGGGCCAGGACTGGGCTTGCGGGCATCCCCGGCACAGGGTCATCTCCACCGACAGGGAGATCACCACTCCGAGGCGGCCCGGGGGGTCGGTCTGCCTACGGTCTGGTGGTGTCCTGGGACGCGGAACATGCCCAGTCGGAATCGCGCCCGGCCCTGAGCGGAGATCAGCCACCATCAGGCGATCGGGAGGGCGGCACCGATCCAGAACCGCGTCCTCGTCGAGAACTCACCCCGTGCCCTTCGCCCTTTAAACGGCCGTTTCAGGCTGAGGCCCGCAAGTGGCGGAGGTAGATGATGAAGGTCAGGGCATGCAGTCTTTGATGCAGATCAGTTCGGACATGCTGGCATAGATCATCGCCCCCACCGCGTCCTTGCTTGGTGACATCGCGAGGAGGACGGGTGGATCCAGGATTTGAGGCGGACTTCCAGGAGTTCGTCATCAATCGATCAGGGGCGCTGTTCCGTACCGCGTACCTACTGACCGGTGACCGACACGCCGCTGAGGACTTGATACAGACGGCGCTGGCGAAGACCGCCGCGAAGTGGCGCGGCCTGCGCGACACCGTGGCCATCGAGGGCTATGTCCGCCGCGTCATGTACCACGAGCAGGTGAGCTGGTGGCGGCGCCGTTCCCGCATCGCGGAAGTGTCCACTGGATGGCTGCCCGAACAGATCGGCGATGGGCACGCCGAGATGGTGGATCTTCGCCTGGTGATGCGCGCGGCTCTTGCCCGGCTGACATCCCGGCAGCGGACCATGCTCGTGCTGCGCTACTTCGAAGACCTGTCCGAGACCGAGATCGCGCGGCTGCTCGGTGTCAGGGTGGGGTCGGTGCGCAGCCAGATTTACCGGTCGTTGGAGCGTCTGAAGAAGGCCGCACCTGAACTGAGCACCGTGAGGGAGTTCGGATGAACATCGAGGATCTGCTGCGCGAGACCCTTTCCGACATGGCCCATGAGGAGCAGCCACCCCCACCGGGCCGGTTCCTCCAGGTCAACCGGAGTCGATCTCGTCGGCGCAGCCTCGCCCTGGCGGCAGCGGCGGCCGTGACCGTGATGGCGGTCGGATCCACGCTCGTGGTCCAGGGACTGTCTTCTCGGGTGCCGGTCTCCAAGGACGTCGCCGAGCAGGGCCCTGGCGAGGCACTTGTGGAGACCAAACAGGGACAGACCACCCTGACCGTGAGAGAAGGACTACGGCTCTCACAGATCTTGGAGCAGTTGTCGACCGCCACCGGCAGACCGCTGGTGGAGTTCAAGCGGGCCGCCAAGGACGGCAGGGCGCTTGGCCTTCCGGCCTACGCGAAGGGCGCGCTGGAAGGATTCGCCTTCTCCGGAACCTATGAGGTCTCGCCCACGTCGAGCCCCGACGAGATCCTCGCCGCGATGGTGACACGCTTCAATCGCGCCGCCGAGGACAGCAATCTGGTGGACGGTGCCAGGCGTGTCGGCCGTACGCCACTGGAGATCCTGACCATCGCCAGCATCGTCCAGGCCGAGTCGACCAACAAGCGCGACATGCCCAAGATCGCGCGGGTTATCTACAACCGGCTAAACCACACGCCCGAGATGAGGCTGAGAATGGACAGCACGCTCATGTACGGCCTGAACAAGTTCGGCATCAGGGCCTCGAACGAGGATCTCAAGAGCCGGTCGCGGTACAACACCTTTGCGCGCCTCGGCCTGCCGCCTGGTCCCATCTGTAACCCGGGCGCCGACGCCATCGAGGCTGCCCTGAAGCCGGACGCTGGGCCCTGGCTGTACTTCGTGACGACCGATCCGGAGAAGAGCGTCACGAAGTTCGCCGACTCCGAATCCGGGTTCTTGAAGCTGGTCGAGGAATACAACAAGAACCGCAGGACCGGGTAATGGAGCGGCGCGCCGCAGTCCTCGGTTCACTGATGGGGAACGCTCCCTTTCCTCGTACCTCCATCGGGTCGCGACGACGCTCGGTCTGCGCGGCTGCCGCTGCATCCGTCGCGTCGCCAACGTCGTTCAGGGCGGCGTGGCTCGGTGCGGCGGGTTGCATGGGGGTGGCGGGTGCTGGGTGCGGCGCGCGGCCCTGAGTCCCGTGGGGAGCTGGGCGCGCAGCTCGGAGCAGCGCCATCCCGATCGGTCCAATATGGACCAGCATGCCGGGTCGGTCTCTCTCGAACGGCATGGGACAGCGGTGACCTTCAACCCAAACCGCAACCCCGGTGTATCACGGCCAACGGCCCCGGAGCGGTCCAATCAGTGCAGGTGATCGACAGGTCCGACGGTGGCGGGAACCGCCACCGGATACGTGATCGTCTTCGCGCTCTACCTGCTCGGCTCCGATCACCGCGTCATCGCCACGGGCGGACGCCTGGAGGACCTCTCCGTCGCATCACGGCATGAGCGACCCGGGTACGAGCCGACGGGCCGGGATCCGGGGCTTGGCCACGGCCGCCGTGGAGGCCATGTCGCTGACCTGGCGGTCGGCACCAGGAGGGGTCACCGGCTACGTCTTTCTGACGCTCGCCGAAGCGGCGGCCCCGATCGCCACCGTATGGCTGACCAAATCGGTCATCGACCGGCTGACGACTCCCGACGGCGCGGTCGCGGGCCTCGCGCTCGGGCTGGCCGCGGCCGGTCTGGCCGCCGCCGCGCTCCCGGGGATCGGCCGCTATCTGCGCGCCCAGACCGGGCGCCTCGCGCGAGCCGAAGCGATCGACCGGCTGTTCGCGGCGGCCGAGCGGCAGGTCGGCCTGCGGCGTTTCGAGGATCCGGTGTTCCCCGACCGGCTGCGCCTCGCGCAGGAGGGCGCGGGGACCACTGGCGACCTCGTCAGCGGAGTCTGCGGAAGCCTGACCGGAGTCCTGTCCCTCATCGGCTTCGTGGGCTCCCTTCTGATCCTCAGCCCCGCCATGACCGCCCTGGTACTGCTGGCCGCCGTCCCAGCACTCGTCGCCGAACTGCTGCTGTCGCGGAGGCGGGCCACCAAGCAGTGGGACCTCGAGCAGATCCACCGCCGCGAGTTCTTCTACAGCCGGCTGCTCACCGGTGTCCAGGCCGCTACGGAGATCCGGTTGTTCGGCATCGGCGCGTTCCTTCGTGTACGAATGATGGCCGAGCGGCGCAGGGCCGACACCGCCGAAATTCGGATGGACCGCCGGGAACTGGTCACTCAGGGCGGCCTGACCACGCTGAGCGCGGCGGTCGCGGGTGCCGGTCTGTGGTGGGCGATCACGTCCGCCCGCCAGGGCTCCCTCAGCGTCGGCGACGTCGCCATGTTCGTGGCGGCCGTCGGCGGGGTGCAGACAGCGCTCAACACACTCGTCTCCTCGATGGCGTCCGTCCACGCGCGGCTCCTCACCTTCTCGCACTACGTCGCGGTGATCAGGGCCGAGCCCGACCTGGCGAGCGTCGATGAGGGTACGGCCCCCGCGCTGCGCCGGGGCATCGAACTGCGGGACGTCTGGTTCCGCTACAGCGACGACCATCCATGGGTGCTGCGCGGGGTCGATCTGACGATTCCGCACGGTCGTTCGGTCGCCCTCGTGGGGTTGAACGGCGCCGGTAAGAGCACCCTTATCAGGTTGCTGTGCAGGATGTACGACCCGACGCGCGGCCGGATCCTGTGGGACGGTGTGGATCTGCGGGACATCCGCCCGCTGATCTTCGCGATCGAATCAGTGCCGTGTTCCAGGACCACATGAACTACGACATGTCCGCCGCCGAGAACATCGGACTCGGCGACCTGCCCGCCCTGGACGACCCGGCCCGGATCAAGGAGGCGGGCGTCCGCGCGGGAGTGCACGAGACGCTCTCGGGGCTGCCGCGAGGCTACGACACGCTGCTCACCCGTATCTTCTTCTCCGAGGCCGATAAGGGCGATCCGGAGACGGGAGTGGTCCTGTCCGGCGGACAGTGGCAACGCCTCGCGCTGGCCAGAGCCCTCGTCCGCGACGGCAGAGACCTGATGATCCTCGACGAGCCCAGCTCTGGCCTGGATCCGGAGGCCGAGCACGAGGTCCACACCAGCATCCGGGAGCATCGGGCCGGTCGCACGAGCCTGCTGATCTCCCACCGGCTCAGCGCCGTACGGGATGCCGACCTCATCGCCGTGCTCCACGACGGGCGGATCGCCGAACAGGGACCGCATGAGGCACTGTTCGCCGCGGACGGACACTACGCCCGCCTGTTCCGGCTCCAGGCCTCGGGATACCAGGAGGTGCGATGAAGGCCGGCAATCTGCTCCTGCCGGCACTCGGCTTGCTGACGTTGGGAATGTCGCTGTGGTGGATCCGTCGGCGGTACCTGGTCGCCACTGTCAGCGGGCCCAGTATGGAGCCCACCCTGCGTTCCGGAGACAGACTGCTCGTTCGCAGGACGAGGCGAGTCCGCGCCGGCCAGATCGTGGTCGTCAGGATCCCGAATCCTCCACCGCTGGACGGTCTGCCGCCGGGCATCGAACCCGGCGACGAGGACAAGGTGCCGGAGAGATCGGATCCTGGCTGGCACTTGCTCGTCAAGCGGGCGGTCGCGGTGGCCGGCGAACCTGTGCCGAGACAGACCTTCCCGGCGCTCCGCGACGTGCCCGAGACCGTCGTGCCCCCTTGCGCCCTGGTCGTGCTGGGCGACAACCCGGACACCAGTTGGGATTCCCGGGACTTCGGCTTCGTGCGGGGCGACCAGTTCGTCGGCGTCATGATGCGCCGCCTGCCATCGCGTTGACCGCCTGCGGCTCCGTCCACGATCGCCGGCAGCAGCGCCCGGCTGCACGGCTGTGCCGATCCACACGCAGAGTCCACGACGCGACCCTGTTTATCGAGCAAGGCGTACACATCCGAGTAGTCCAAGAGATCCTCGGCCACACCCGCGTGACCACCACAGAGCGCTACACCCACGTAGCAACGACGCAGATGAGAGACGCCAGCGACCGCATGGACGAGGCGCTCTGGGGCCCTGGCTAGAAGCCAACTGCAACCCTGAACCCCACAGAGATCGAAAAAGGCCCTTCCACAGAATCTGGGAAGGGCCCTCGACGTGCGGAGGATCGGGGATTTGAACCCCGGATGGTGTTGCCACCAAACCGCATTAGCAGTGCGGCGCCATAGACCTGACTAGGCGAATCCTCCTGGTAGCCACGCGGCTCAGGACAGCGTACCGGCCTTCTGCCAAGGCAGCAAAGCGGTTGCCCATCCCGGCCTGTCCAAAGGTTATCCACTGCCTGTGCATAACTCCCTGTGGACAACGCGGCAGACAGCAAGCCCGCCCCAAAGCGTACAGGGACGGGCTCAGTGCGGAGGTCCGGCGCAAGGACCCGCTGAGCGGGTCCGGTGCGCGGAGCTCGAGGTCGAAGGGGTTACGCGGCCGGGTTGGCCTCGCCCTCGATCTCGATCTTGACCTTCTTGCCCACCAGGACGCCGCCCGTCTCCAGGGCCTGGTTCCAGGTCAGACCGAACTCCTCGCGGTCGATCTCGGTGGTGATGGAGAAGCCCCATACTGCCTGGCCCCACGGGTTCGTGCCGGCGCCGCCGTACTCGACCGTGAGTTCGACCGGCTGGGTGACGTCGCGGATGGTCAGGTCGCCGACGACGGTGAACTCGTCGCCCGAGTGGCTCACCACGCGGGTGCTCTTGAAGGTGAGCGCCGGGTACTTCTCGGCCGACAGGAAGTCGTCGCTGCGCAGGTGGCCGTCACGGTCGGCGACGCCGGTGGTGAGGCTCTCGGTCTTGATCGTGAGCTCGGCGGACGACTCGAGCGGGTTCTCGGCGATGGTCACGGAGCCGGTGAAGTCGCCGAAGCTGCCGCGCACCTTGCTGACCATCATGTGCTTGACGACGAAACCGATGCGGGTGTGGGCGACGTCCAGGTTGTAGGTGCCGGCGGCGGGGACGGTCAGGCCTTCCCAGGTGCGGGTGGTCATGGGGTTCTCCTCAGGATGGGCTAGGTGCTTGCTGTGCGGATGTTTGCGGCAACAAATGTCTACACGAGGAATATTCCTCGCGTCAACTATCGTCCGCTACAGTATGAACGTGGTCAACATTGACGACCCCCGGTTGACGGCCATGGGCCTGCTCGCGGAGGTTCACGCAGGTCTTACGGCCCGGCTGCAGCCGGTGTTCGGTGCTGCCAGGCTGTCCGAGATCGATTTCGAGACGCTGCTGCGGCTGGGGCGCTCTCCCCGGCAGAGCTTGCGGATGAGCGATCTGGCCGCACAGACGGGCCTGTCCACGAGTGGCGTGACCAGGGTGGTCGACCGGCTCGAACGCGACAATCTGGTCGCCAGGGTAGCCTGCGCCACCGATCGGCGGGCGTCCTACGCCACGCTCACCGACGCCGGTCGGGAGAAGCTCGAAACGGTGCTGCCCCGCCACCTCGACGACATCGACACGTGCCTGACCGGCCTGCTCAGCGCGGAGGAGCTGGAAGTCTTCCTGGCCACCCTCCGCAGGATCCGGGATGTCGTACGGCCCTGCGCTACGGCGGGGGCTGTTGAGGAGGAATGCCCAGCTCAGCCCTGAGCTTGGCCATGGCGCGCGACATCGTGCTCTTGACCGTGCCGAGGGTGATGCCCAGCGTTCTGGCGATCTCCGGCTCGGTCATGTCCTCGTAGAAGCGCAGCACGATCGCGGCCCGCATCCGGTCGGGCAGTCGCCGCAATGCAAGCTCCAGGAGGTCGTGCAGGTCACCGCTGGCTTCGGGCTCCGGGGCGATCTCCGGCAGGTCCTCTGACGGGTACTCCTCCAGCCGGCGCCGCCGCCACTGCGAGATGTTGATGTTGATCATCGCCCGCCGTACATATCCGTCGAGCGCGGCTCTGTCCTGGATGCGGTCCCATGCGAGGTACGTCTTGGTCAGCGCGTTCTGCAGAAGATCTTCCGCGTCCAGCGGATGTCCGGTGAGCTGGTGGGCGGTGCGCAGCAGGGCGGGCCCGCGCGCAACGACGTACTCGCGGAACTCCTCTTCCCACCTGAAGGTCTGCATCGTGGCCAGAATCGCAGCCAAAGGCCGAGATCGGGCGCAACCGGAATTCAGGATTCGGCCCGCCGACGATAAAGGTAGGTCAAGGTCGGTGGCGGTTTGTACGTCGCCGGGGGTCAACTCCTGTCCTGAGGGGTGCGTATTTTGCTCTCAATGCACGGGTGCGGCGAAGCAGCCCTTGGAGTCGTGTGACCCTATTAGTGCGACTGGGGAGGGACTGATGGGGTATCCGAGCGTGGAACGCCGCCGGGTGCTCGCGGCTGCGGCACTGGGCCGGGAAGTCGGGGCCCCAGGTTCCGAGCAAGCGGATCCGCTGCGCGCGGTCATGGGGGACATCCGCGACATCAGCCCGCACCTGGTCATCATCGAGACCCCCGAGGGCGACGAAGAGCGGCTCGTCATCGCGCCATGGGCCACCGCCTGGCACGGTGGCGAACTGGTGCCGGGCGATCTGCCGGTGGGCTCGACGGTCATCATGCGCACGTTGCGCGACGGCCGGGTGGTCGAGCGGCTCTGGGCCGGCATCACGCGGCTGACCGGGACCATCCTGTCCGTCGAGGGACGCAAGGACGTGACGGTTCAGCTTGACTGCGGGCCGCACCGGGGCCGCCGGACAATCGTCGTCCCGTACCGCGCGACCGGCCGCATCCTGGTACGCCATGCGCGGTTCGAGCCGGGGTTCCTGTTCGACGCGATCGGTATCAGAAAGGACGGGGTCAGTCTGGCCTTGCTGCCCGCGACCTCGCAGCCCGCCTATCCGGCACGGGCCGTGCCCGCTCCGCCGCCCGCCTACGCCGGCCTGCAGTCACGCATCTCCGGGACCGCGACGTGGTCCGACGTCTTCGACGAGGAGGATCGGGGGGCCGCCTACCCCATGGTGGAGCGCTCCGACGTGGGCTGCTCGGACGCCGAGGTGTCGTGCGTGGGCCTGCCGTACCTGGCCATCGGGTCGATGTTGCAGGTGCGGAACGCCTGTACCCATCGATCCGCTAACGTGCCGATCGTGGCGTGTGGTTGCGTGGCCGGGCGTTTCTGCGACCGATGCGTCGAGTGCGACACCTCTCCCCGCGGGCGGATCGTCGAGCTCTCGCCTTTCTCGTACGTCGAGCTGGGCGGCGACCTGGTCAAAGGGTGCTTCAACGCGCAGATCGGATTGGGGTGACGCTCGTGCTGGCATCGCAGCTGCCTGCTCTGATCGTGCTGCTCGTCTTAGGGGCGGTGGCGAAGGTGCTCACCGTGCGTTCAGGCGGGGAGGTGGGCTCGCTGGCCCGGCTGGGGCCCGCGGCGCTGGTGCCCGCTCGCGTCGAGGTTCCGATGCTGATCGTCTGCGCCATCGGTGAGCTGGTGATCGCGACGGGCCTGCTGGTGACTACGGCCCCGATCTTCAGGTGGATGGCGGTCGCGTTCTTCGCCATGTGTACGTACGTGCTGCTGGAGGTACGCAGGCGGCGGCCCGACGTGGGATGCGGATGCTTCGGCGAGGTGAGCGGGGCGCCCGTCGGGCTGCGCTCGGTCGCCAGGACCACGGTGCTCACCGGGATGGCCGTGCTGTCGCTGTGGGCCGAGGAGCCCGGCTGGCTCGCGTTCGCGCAGCCGTCGTGGTTCGTGGCCGCCGGGATAGTCGTGCTCCTCGTACTGTCGCCGGAGCTCGAGGAGATGGCGGATCGGCTGCGTTATCGGGCGCCGTGCGAGCAGCGCCGGGGCCCGGCCGTGGAGGTCACGCTGGCCAGGCTCCGGTCGAGCGGCCCCTGGCGGCTGCACCAGGAGCAACTCACCGCGGCGGAGCCGTACGACAGTTGGCGCGAGCTGTGCTGGCGCTTCTTCGCCTTCGAGCGGCGGGATGGGGCCGACGTCGTGTTCGCGGTCTATCTCAGCGGGCGGCGCCCGGCCGTACGGGTGGCCGTGGTCAACGCGGAGGACAGCGGCGCTATGCCGGTCTATACGCCTGTATCGGCCTGACACTAGACAGCGCTATAGAACCCTCGAAAGAAGATATGACTCTATTGGGCTATCTAGCTTCCCCACTAGACAGCCCAATAGAGGACTAGGGGTGTCGCCTAGATCGGTTGGGCACGCAGGAACCTCCCGAAATGCGGCACGGTGAACGCGATCAGGCCGCGCTCAGCGCTGTAGATGAGCCCCTTCTTGATGAGGCTGTCGCGGGCGGGCGACAGGCTGGACGGCTTGCGCCCCAGCGCGTCGGCCACGTCGGCGGTGGGGACCGGCTCGTCGCCGATCTGCGCCATGGCGTGCATGTAGTCGCGCTCGGCCGGAGTGGCCCGCTCGTAGCGGCTGCCGAAGAAGCCCACCGCCAGCTCCTCCTCGGCCTCGGGCGCGGACACTCTGACATCGTCGAGGGTGATCGGGCTGCTCGGCGCCAGATCCCAGGCGACTTTTCCGTAGGCCTGGACGAAGTAGGGATAACCGTCGGCCGCCTCGTATAGGGCGTCGAGCGCGTCCTGCGTGAACTCGACCTTTTCCTCCCGCGCCGGCAGCATCAGCGCGAGATCGGCCGCCTCGCGGTCGAGCTTGTCGATGCGGGCGTAGCGGAAGAGCCGCTCGGAGTAGCTCTTGCTGGCCGACAGCACGCTCGGCAGGTGGGGCAGGCCCGCGCCGACCACGATCAGCGGCCCGCCGGACTGCGACAGCTCGTGGCAGGCGGCGCAGAGCGCCGAGACGTCGGCGGGCTGCACGTCCTGCATCTCGTCGATGAACAGCGCGATGCCGACGCCCAGGTCGGTGGCCACGCTCGCGGCGTCCACGAACAGCTCGGTGAGGTCGATCTCAAGGTCGCCGGAGTCGGCGCGGCCACGGCTGGCCGGCACCTCGATCCCGGGCGACCAGTGCGAGGTGCCCTTGGCGGCGGCCGGGTCGCGCATCGCGAACGCCTTGAGCACGCCCAGGAACTGCTCGATGCGCTCCGGCGCGCGATGCCGGGGAGCCAGCTCGCGGATCGCCATGTGCAGCGCGGCCGAGACGGGACGGCGGATCGACTGGTCGGGCCGGGCCTCGATCTTGCCCGTGCCCCACAGCCGCTGCATCGCCATGGACTTGAACGTGTTGAGGAGCACGGTCTTGCCGACGCCGCGCAGGCCGGTGACGACCATGCTGCGCTCGGGACGGCCGCGGGCCACCCGCTCCAGCACGACCTCGAACTGCTGCAGCTCGCGGTCGCGCCCGGCGAGCTCCGGCGGACGCTGTCCGGCTCCGGGGGCGTAAGGATTGCGCACGGGGTCCACGCTCTCGGACTTTATTGCGGGATATAGCGGCCGTCTTAGATTTGGGAAGAAAGCGCTACGGCGTGTCCGAGCAGGGGCCGTCGCCAGTATCGTCATCGGACACACCCCCTCCCACCAGGCCGAACCCTTGTTCGAGTCGGTACCCAGAACTGTAGCGCGCACTCGAACACGTGCGCGATGGTTTCGAGTAAAGATCTTTGCAACAGAGCGGGCGGCTCGTGCGTCCCGGTGATGTGGAGTTCGAGGAATTCGTCCGGGCCAGAGGTTCGGCTCTGATCAGGTACGGCTACGTGCTCACCGGCAACGCCGAGGACGCCGCTGATCTGGTCCAGGAGGCGCTGCTCAAGCTGAGCGACACCTGGAGCCGGGTCCGCAACAAGGACAGTCCCGAGGCATATGTACGCACGACCATGGCCCGTCAGCACATCAGCTGGTGGCGCAGGCGGCGCAGGGAGCACCTGACCGACGACGTCCCCGAAGGCATCTATCACGACAGACATTCCTTCGGCGAGCTCTGGAAGGAGCTCGCGACGCTGCCCAGGAAGCAGCGGACCGTGCTGGTCCTGCGCTACTACGAGGACCTGCCGGATGAGGAGATCGCCGCGATCCTCGGCATCTCACGGGGAACTGTGCGCAGCCAGGCGTACCGGGCGCTCGCCACGCTCCGGATCCGGCCCGCTGTGCTGGAAAGGGGACGGGCATGAGGACAGAGAACGAACTGAGCGGCGCGCTGCGCGATGCGGCGGACCGGGCTCCCGAGCTCGACCTGCTCGCCGGGGTCGGCGAGCGCAGGCGGCAGCGGACCAGGCGGCGCGCGCAACTGCTCGCGGCGGCCGCGGTGGTCGCGGTGGTGGGCACGAGTACGGTCGTCGCCCGAGGGGCCTTCTCCAGCGGGGGCGGAGAAGAGGCGGCAGCCACGTCGACCACGACCGGGCCCAGGCCTGAGAAGACCATAACCGTGACTCCGAGACCGCAGGCGCAGGTCAAAGGGATGCCGGTCGCGAAGCTCTGGCCGCAGGCGGTCTTCCAGATGCCCGCCAAGAACGCCGACGGCTGGCCCTACCGCCCGATCACCGGCATCAGCGCCACCGAGGTGCTGCTCAACGCGGTGTCCCCGGTCAATAAGGTCGGCACGATCGAGGTGTACGACACCAAGACCGGTACGTCCCGGGTGGTGACAGAGGTCCCGAGGACCCCGGGACTGAAGGAATACTTCCAGGCAGCTGCCTCGACCGACGGCAGGAACGTCGTCTGGTACTCCAATGCGAGGAAGAACGGGATCTGGATCGCCGAGCTCTGGTGGGCTCCGCTGTCCGGTGGCAAGGCCAAGCTGGCCGTCACGTTGACCGGTGACGCGGCAAATGTCGACGCCGTCGGCGTGGACGGCCAGGACATCGTCTGGTCGACGCAGAAGAGCGGCGTGTACCGGGTGCCGTTCACCGGCGGTACTCCCGAGCGTGTGCGGAAGGGCGATGGGCTGCACCTGATCAGCTGGCCGTGGGCGGGCGATGCCGGCAACGTGTTCAGTGAGCCTGATCGCAACCAGTCCAAGATCGTTAACTTGGCGGATGGGACTGTGACCAAGGTTGTGATCAAGGACAAGATGAAGGGCTTGCGATGCGGGCCGGTCTGGTGCACTGGCCGCCTGGGCGGCACTGCTTTCTCCCAGCGCATCGACGGGGCCAGAATCGCGATGGTGCCGGGGTTCGGATTCCTCGGGGGGCCCAGGCCGTACCCCATCCTCGACCGCTTCCTGCGAGCAGGCGATGCCGTGTACGACCTGAACGCCGGCAATGGGGCGAGTATCGAGAGAGCCAGCGTCGGCACCTCATCGGAGCCCAGCACGATCCTCTACTGGGACGCCACGAAGGGGAAGCAGCCCGACAAGTACTGGGTCCTCAACTTGGCAGCCGTCCCGCCCGCGCAATAGCGTTCGGAGCCATGCGGACCTTCGCGAACGTACAGGAACTCAAGGCGGCCGTCGGCGAGAAGTTCGGCCCGACCGAGTGGCGCACGATCACTCAAGAGCAGGTCAATCTCTTCGCCGACGCCACCGACGACCACCAGTGGATCCACGTCGACGTGGAGCGGGCCAAGGAAGGGCCGTTCGGCGGCACGATCGCGCATGGCTATCTGAGCCTGTCGCTGCTGCCGTCGTTCATGTTCGAGCTGGTGCGCGTCGACGGCATCCAGATGGGCGTCAACTACGGCCTGAACAAGGTGCGTTTCCCCAGGCCGGTGCCCGTCGGCGCGCGGGTCAGGGCACTGGGCGAGCTGAGCGACGTCAAGGGCACGCCCGCCGGCTACCTGTCCAACCTGAAGATGACGATCGAGATCGAGGGCGAGCGGCGCCCCGCCTGCATCGCCGAGACGCTCAGCCTGTACATCCCCGAGGGGTTCACCACAGGGAATGGATGATCGCCGCCGCCGCGACGAGCGCCAGCAGCCCGAGATAGGCCAGTACGAGCCGGGTGTCCTTGAGCACGCACTTGCTCTGGGTCAGCCCGGCCCGGCGCGCCTTCCAGTACCCGGCGAACCCGAGGACCGCGAACCCCAGCACCGCCCACGGCCCCAGCAGCCAGGCCAGCAGCGCGACGGTCGCGTACACGCACAACCGCAGCGGATCCTTCACGTGATCACCTTGAGCTGAGGTCTGGAGGCCACCGCCGACAGCCGTTGCTCCGACAACTGCGGCCAGGCCTGCACCGCGCAGAACGGCGCGCACTGGTCCTGCTCGGCCCGGGTGCCGACGTGCACGCAGCACTGCGTGAGCCGCTCCTCGATCATGGTCGAGATGTCCATGAACGGCTTGACCGTCACCCGCACCACCCGCTCGCCGAGCAGTTTGCGGAGCTTCTTCCGCCTGCCGGGCAGCGCCGAAGAGGCCAGCGTGAGCAGCGTGGACACGCCGAGGTCGCAGTTCTCGCAGATGTCCCGCCACAGGTCGCCGATCTGCGGGTGCGACAGTGACGACTGCTCCGACAGCAGTCCGAGCAGCGATTCCTGTACGGCCAGCCGCAGCTCGCGCGGGATCTCGGTGTCGGCGATGCGGTTGGAGACCAGGCCCAGGTTCGCCTTGAGCCGGTCGTGGCCGATCAGCGCGACCAGCGAACGCCACTGCTGCGCGTCGTCGCGGATCAGGTAGCCGACCGAGCAGCAGTGCGGGTGCGAGCAGGGCAGCGCGGTGAGGTCGCGCCAGGTCACCAGGCCGTCGGTCTGCGGGCCGAGCCGCTTGAGCACGCCGGTGTGGGTGAGTCGGTCCATCGGGTCGATCGGTCCCGACCTGCCCGAGCCGAACTGCGGCTGCAACGACACACCGCCGACGAACGGCGTGTCGAGCGCCAGCCGTACGACGTCGCCGATCTCCCCGTCGTTGACGCCCAGCGCGGCGGTCATCACCAGCGTGGTGAAGATCTCCCGCTCCGACAGCCGTTGTACGGCCTGCGCTTTGAGGTGCCGCAGGTCGCCGCCCCGGTGGTGCTTGGACGCCTCGGCCGAGCTGCCGTCGTACTGGAGGTAGACCTCCACCCGCTCGCGGTGCTCGGTGAGAAGGTCGAGCAGGGCGTCGTCCCTGGCGATGAGGACGCCGTTGGTGTTGATCAGGATGCGGGTGACGGGGCGCTGGTGGAGCTCGGCGAGCAGCTGGGCGAGCTCGGGGTGGAGGGTGGGCTCGCCGCCGCTCAGCATGAGGACGTCGAGCCGGCCGTTCTCGCGGGCCAGGCGCTGGTCGAAGTTCGCCAGGATGTCGGTGATGGGGACGATGCCGGTCAGGTCGGGGGAGCTGTCGGCGAAGCAGGTGGGGCAGCGCAGGTTGCAGGCTTCGGCGATGTCTTCGAGCAGGATGCAGGTGTGCTGGGTCTGCATCTCGGGCAGCCCTTGGAGGTAGGCGGCGGGGACCGGCTGGAAGTTGCCGTTCATATCCGGCATGTGGTGCTTTGTGGGGGCGGTCCATTCCTCGAGATATTTCAGGATTTCTGGGTCTTCGTCGTAGAGAGTCCTGACTAGGCCGTGTTCGCGGCAGCCGCGCTCCAGCCACACGCGCTCGTCGCGGACGGCCAGGTAGCCGCTCAGCCGTTCGACCCGCTCCAGGTCCTGGCCGTGGCAGTGGGGGCAGAAGGCGTTGACGTACCTGAGGATGCGGTCACCCCGCAGTCCCATTCCGGTGCTCATGTCATGACCTTCCGCTTGAAGAGGGGATCGTAGTGGCCGCGCCGCCAGCCGTACCGCAGCCTCAGGGCGAGCAGCAGCAGGCCAGGGATCAGGAACCACTGCGGCCTGGTGAGATCGAGCCAGACGGTCTCGTTGGCGCGGGTGAACTCGACGAGGAAGCGGAAGACGGCGTACGCCGCCAGGTACAGCGTGAACAGCTCACCCGGCTCGGTAAGCCGCCTGCGCGCCCAGAGCAGCGCCGCGAACACGGCGAGCTGAAAGATGATCTCGTAGATGAACGACGGGTGCATGGCCTGGCCGGTCAGGCAGCCGGGGCACTCGGGCGTCGTCGGGGGAGCGTGTACGCCCCAGGGCAGCTCGGTCGGGCGGCCCGGCGCCTCGGTCAGATGGCAGCCGATCCGGCCCACCGCCATGCCCAGCGCCACCGCCGGGGCGAACAGGTCGCCGGTGCGCTGCTTGTAGCCGATGATCCTCTTGGCAATCAGTACGCCTATGTAGGCGCCGGTCAAGCCGCCGAGGATGCTGCGCGAGCCGTACAACCAGAGGTCGGACAGGTTCAGCGTCTCCAGCCAGCCTGCCAGCCGCATCCCGATCGCGCCGCCGACCAGGGCGCCGGTCACGGTCACCAGCGACTGCTCGTTCAGCGCGCCGCGGCGGCGGGCCTCGTGTACGAAGACCACGGACGCGACCAGCACCCCCAGGCCGACGAAGATCTCGTGGAGGGGCATGTCAGGTGTACAGGTCCGGGCTGATGCCGGTGCAGATCCCGGCGGACAGGATCGACCACAGCGCCCAGCCGATCAGGAACCCCAGGCCCAGGCCGGTGGCCCACGGTTTGCGCAGGAACTGGAGACCCGCTCCGGCGCCCAGGCCGAGGAGGGCGAGGAAGATCGTGCAGGAGATGATGATGGGGTGGTTCGGGCCGTTCTGGTCCAGGGTGCTGATGAAGATCAGGATGCCTAGGATGGCGTTGACGATGCTGTAGGCGACGAGGCTGGCGAACGCCAGCCCGATGATCAGTGGCTTCTGCCTGCCCCGGGGCGGTGGCGGGCCGGTTTGCCCGGTCGGTGGGTCGTCGGCCTGCCGAGGCGGTGGTCCGCTCGTTTGTCCGGGCGGTGGTCCGCTGGTTCGTCCGGGCGGCCCTCCGTCGGCTTGCTTAGGCGGAGGCTCGCCGATTTCTCCGGGCGGCGGTCTGTCGGCTTGCTTAGGCGGAAACCCGCCGATTTCTCTGGGCGACCCTCCGTCGCTCCCGTCCTCTAGCGTCGGGGCGTTTCCACCCAGTGGTGGCGCACCCTCGTTGTGGCCATCCGGTGTCGGGACGGTCATGTGTACATGCCCGGATTCAGCCCCGTGCAGTAGCCGGCCGTGACGATCGAGGCGAGCGCCCACCCGATCATCAACCCCAGCCCCAACCCCAGCATCCACGGCTTACGCAGCACCACGAGCACGATCCCCGCACCGAGCCCGACCACAGCCAGGAATCCCGCGCCCACCCCGATCGCGACCGTCGACCCCGCGCTCAAGGCGATGAGTCCGACGATCACATTGAGAACCCAGTACCCAAAGGCCCCGGCGAACGCCAAGCCAACGATCAAGCCCGTCGGCCGCGGCGGCTGGGGCGGCTGGGGAGGCGGTGGCATGGTCACGACCTTCAGACTAGCGGGGGCCTTCCGAGTAATAAATCGCCGCTTGCACCCGGCTTTTGAGACCCAGCTTGTTCAACACCCGGCTCACATGCGTCTTCGTGGTCGCCTCAGCCATGTCGAGCTCCCTGGCGATCTCGGCATTGGACAGCCCGCGACCGACGCAGGCCAGCACCTCCTGCTCACGCGGCGTCAACCCCTCCACCTGCTGCTCCTTACGCACCGGCTGCTCAGCGAAGGCAGCGATCAACCGCCGCGTGACCGTAGGCGAGATCAGCCCATCACCCCTGGCCACCAGTCGTACCGCCTCGATCAGCGACTCCGCGTCGGTGTTCTTCACCAGAAACCCCGCCGCCCCCGCCCGCAACGCCCCGAACACATACTCATCCACATCGAACGTCGTCAAAATCAACACATCGGCCACCCCGGCAAGCTCCCTGGTCGCCGAGATGCCGTCGAGCTTCGGCATCCGCACATCCATCAACACCACGTCGGGCCGGGTCTCGCGAGCCAACTCCACCGCCTGCTCACCATCGGCCGCCTCCCCGACGACCTCGATGTCCGGAGCCCCACCGAGAATCAGCACCAGCCCCGCCCTGACGGCCGCATGATCGTCCGCGACCAGCACCTTGATCGTCATCTCACCACCAGTACCGATCCCCTACTTGCCGTCCACGCGTTCATGGACCCTTTCCCCATAGCCGTTTGGCGTGGGCAGCGTGGCCCTGACCCGCCACGAACCCCCGTCCGCCCCACCCTCGAACGACCCCCCGACCAGAGCGGCCCGCTCCCTCATCCCGACGATCCCCGCGCCAGTGCCGGGCAGCCGAGCCGTACGTTCGTCCACAGGGTTATCCACAGCCACCGTCACCTGTCCCGGCTCATAGACGACCTCGACCGCAACCGGCCGCCCGCCATGCTTGAGCGCATTGGTCAGCGCCTCCTGCAAGATCCGATATCCAGCCAGATCGACCGCCGGTGACAGCTCCCGCGCCTCCCCTTCCACACGTAGATCAGCCGGCATCCCCGCCCGCCGCGACCGCTCGACCAGACTCTCGGCGTCGGCCAGCCGCGGCCGGGTGGCCTCGGGCTCATCCCCTTCCTGCCGCAACAGCCCGATCATGGCCCGCATCTCGGCCAGCCCTTCCAGGCTGTTCTCCCGAACGGATTCCATGATCTTCCGCACGGCCGCCGCATCCAGATCCGTACGCGACAGCGCGCCCGTCGACTGGATGGCGATCGCGCTGAAGTGGTTGGCGATCATGTCATGCAGCTCCCGGGCCATCCGCGTACGCTCCGTCGCGATGGCCGCCTGCCGGTCGAGCTCGGCCAGCCGCGCCACCTGCTCGGCCCTGGCGCGTTCGGCCAAGGCCTGGTCACGCTGCTGACGTAACACCATCGCCGTCGTCACCGGCGTGACCAGCACGAGCCCCGCCTGAACCCCGATCACCGCCAGCAGCCGCCAGTCACGTGCCACGACCCCCGTCACGGCCCCGGCCAACACCGCCAGCACAGTCGCGATCCCGAGCAGCCACCGCGAGAACCACGCTGGCCCGTACAACGCCCCCGCATACACGTTGTCCGTAAATATCAAGACAGTCGGCAACGACGGCCCCAGGAACAGATCGACGCCGATCCCCACGACCCCCAAGCCCAGCCCCACCAACGGCGCGCGCTGCCGTACCAGAACCCCCGAACACACGAACGCCAGCGGCACCACGAGCCACCCCATGGGCACCCCGCGATGTGTGTAGGCTCCACCCACGATCAGGAGCAGGCCCACGACGAAGACCAGCCCGGCCCACGACGCCTCGCGTTTCATGCCCCTCATCCCACCACCATCCGGCCCCGGTTCCCTCCTCCGCGGGTCCGCCTGTGGATAAACACTTCGATGTATCCACAGGCTCGTCTTCACTGACGATGTGCCGGGGAGAAGAGGCGAAAAGGATGGAATGCGTGATTGTCGCCATCCTGATCGGCTGCGAAGTCGGCTTCTGGCTCCTGCTCGGACTCGGCCTCGCCAGCCGCTACCTCTGGAACCGCCGCCGACTCAGCACCGCCCTCCTCATCTGCGTACCGCTCCTGGACGTGATCCTCCTGGCGGCAGCCGTCATAGACATGCGCGGCGGCGCCACGGCCGACCTGAGGCACGGCCTAGCAGCCGCGTACCTGGCGTACTCCATCGTCTTCGGCCACCGCACGATCCGCTGGGCCGACGCCAAGTTCCGCCACCGCTTCGCCGACGGCCCACCTCCCTGGAAACCACCCGAGGGCGGCATGGCCCGCGCCCGCTACGAGTGGGGCTTCTGGCTCCGCATGGTCCTCGCGTACGCCATCGCCTGCGCTCTTCTGCTCGGCCTGGTCTGGCTCGTCAACGAACCGTCCCGCACGGCCGCACTGATCGATTTCATGTACGGCATGCTGAAGGTGCCGCTGATCGCCCTGCTCTGGCCACTGAGCTACACCCTTTGGCCGAAAAAGGTGGGGTCTACTGGGACGTGATGGCGGTATCTGGTTCGAGGCACGGCTCTGGACCCGCTATGCTGGTTCACGCAGCGAGCGGCCGTAGCTCAATGGATAGAGCATCTGACTACGGATCAGAAGGTTGGGGTTTCGAGTACCTCCGGCCGCACAGCATGTCAAAGGCCCTCCGGGATCATCCTGGGGGGCCTTTTTCGCGCCCACCCGTTACCCGATTCGGTGGTTGGCCATCTGATGCCCGCCCCGCCAAAAAGGGCATCCGCTTCGCTCCGGACGCCCTTCTGAGGGCGCCTCCGGCGCACAACGGGCTTCGCTTTCCGGGCGCTTCGCGCTATCAGGGCTCAGACGTTGCTTCCAGTCGGGCCAAAGCCCCGACCCCTGGAGGACCTCGCTTCGCTCGGACGCCCTCCCCAGGCAGGCTCCGCCTGCGAAGACCTTGCTTGACCTTGGCCCACCAATGAATGAACGGCAGGTGCGAAGCCACATTTTTGGGGCGGCAACCTGCCGTCGTCATATGGTCCACTGCTGCCCCCGCCGGCCAAAGCCTCCCTACGGCAACTCGCCGATCGGTATGACGTGTCGCTGTCGGTGGTGAAGCCTGTTGTAGCTAGGGCTTGGTGCTCGCGCAGCAGGGACATGTTCAAGACGTCCGGCCTACGATGGCCAGGTCCCCGGACGTCCCTCGGAGCGGGTGAAATGGCGAACGAACGGCTACGTGCGGCCCTTCTGCAGAAAGGCGTGAACATCGCCGGCCTGGCCGAGGCGATCGAGGTCGCACCCAAGACCGTCGAGCGGTGGGTCACTAAGGGGCGCGAGCCGTACCGAAAGCATCGGTTTGCTGCGGCTTCGTACCTGGGTGTGGACGAGGCGTACCTGTGGCCGGACGCGCTCACGCGTGAGCAGGTGGCTGCAGCGTCCGGGAGCGAGGTCATCGCGATCTATCCGCATCGCTGGGCCGTCCCCCGGGACATCTGGGGACGGCTGTTCTCCGCGGCGTCCCAGGAGATCGGCGTCCTGGCCTACAGCGGCTTGTTCCTCGCCGATGACGGGGGCATGGTGCGGCTGTTCGCCGACAAGGCTCGTGCAGGGGTGAAGGTGCGCGTCCTGCTCGGCGATCCCGACTCCGCCGAGGTCGCCCAGCGGGGGAGCGACGAGGGCGTGGGGGAGAGCATGGCCGCGCAGATCCGCAGCGCTCTGGTCTTCTACCGGCCGATCACCGGCCTGGACAACGTCGAGATCAGGTTGCACCACACGGTGCTGTACAACTCGATCTACCGCGCCGACGACGAGTACCTGATCAACACGCATGTGTACGGCACCCGCGCCGGCAATGCGCCAGTTCTGCATCTGCGCCGGGTGGTCGGCGGGGACATGGTGGCGACCTACGCCGAGAGCTACGAAAAGGTGTGGGCGCAGGCCAGGCCGGTAGAGTCCTGAAGCATGGCCCGGCGGATCGACTTTCACCACGACCCCGACGCGCCCGCGGCCAACAGCCTGGTCCCGTCGGTGAACGTCATCGTCACCAACGAGCGCGGCGAGGTGTTGATGATCCAGCGCTCCGACAACGACAACTGGGCCGTTCCCGGTGGGGCCATCGACCTGGGCGAGTCGCTGCCGCAGGCCGCGGTACGCGAGACGCTGGAG
Organism: Nonomuraea sp. NEAU-A123; assembly: GCF_018603905.1. Lineage (GTDB taxonomy): Bacteria > Actinomycetota > Actinomycetes > Streptosporangiales > Streptosporangiaceae > Nonomuraea. The sequence goes on along the minus strand of NZ_JAHFZZ010000003.1, from coordinate 246,321 downwards.
GAGACCGGCATCAGGTGTGAGATCACCGGCCTGGTCGGCACCTACACCGATCCCGGACACGTGATCCTCTACACCTCCAACGGCGAGGCCCGACAGGAGTTCTCCATCGTCCTGACCGGCCGCGCGATCTCCGGTTCCCCGACCCCGAGCACGGAATCTCGTGAGGTGCGGTGGGTGCCCCGCGATGAGGTCGCATCGTTGCCGATGGCAGCCTCGATGCGGATGCGGATCGAGCACTATCTATCCGGCGCTGGCCTTCCCTACATCGGATAGCGCGGCCTCCACAGCGCGCACAGACGACACGATGCAGGGGGTGGCGGCGGTGATCGACCGGCTCACCACGTGGTCGGCCCCATAGCGGGAGTGGATCTCCGCCAGCCGATCGCGCACGTCCAGGTGCCGGCCGTCCGGGTCGGTGGTCATGTCGCAGTAGGTCAGCGCCCTGGCCAGGTCGGGCCGTTCTTGGTCGAACTCCTTGGCCAGGACGTCGAACAGGTCACGTTGTCGTGCCTCGTTGTCCGCGCACGAGTGGTAGGCCACCAGGCGGCACAGCCGGTCGTCGGCCCCGGCCGTGTCGCGCAGGTAGCGGGCGCCGTCGAGCTGGTGCATGCCTGTGTCCACCAGCTCCGAGGCGTAACCGATGTCATGCAGCAGACAGGCGGCGATCAGGGTGTCGGTGTCCGCGCCGAGAATTGGAGTCAGGGTCTCGGCCCGCTCGGCGACTGCCTGGGTATGCGCCCAGCGCCGGGGCAACGCCGTCTCCAGGAGGTCTTTGGCCAGGCCGTAAGCCCACTCGATATGTCCCACGTCGTTCACGATAGGCATCAAGCACATGCGGGAATCCAGAGGGCGAGCCTAGACGTCCCCGGACGTCTTCCCACCCTCGCGTTTCAGCGCCGGACGAATCAGAGCCGGACGAAGCGCCCACGCCCGTGCTCGGCCACGACCAGCCCTTCGCGTTCCAGGACGGACAGCGCCTGCCGCACCGTGTTGCGCGAGGCCGCGAACCGTCGCCGTAGCTCGGCCTCGCTGAGCAGCGCGGCACCGGGGGCGAGGTCACCGCGTTCGATCTGCTCGCGCAACTCTCCGGCGATCACCTGATAGCGGTATGGGACCGCCGTACTCTCTCCGGGCACCACGCGGCCCTTGGACGGGACGGTGACCAGGAGCCCTTCGTCCTCCAGGATCGCCAAGGCGCGCCGGGCTGTGTTGCGCGCTACCCCGAACGTCCGGCACAGCTCCGCCTCAGATGGCAGCACACTGCCCGGCCCGAACTCGCCCGACCGGATCCGCTCACGCAGCCGGTCGGCGATCTGCGGGTAGATCCGACCACCGGTCACCCATCGGCCCACGGCCATCGCCTCAGCCGCGGTAGGCATCGAGGATCTTGTTCAGATCGACGCTAAGGTCACCCTGCTCTCCCTCACGCCACCCCTCCCGCACGGCCCGCTCGATCCGGTCCACGGCGCCGGCCATCTGCAGGAATGACACCCGCTCGTCGTCCTGGTCTCCCCAGTAGAACCAGCAGAACGGCAGGTGAACGAACACCCGCCGCATCCGGCACCGACTGTCGGTCACATCCAAGGCCGGGCGCCCGTCTGGCGCAACGATGAGCACGGTCGTGACACTGCGGCTGGTGAGCTGCTCGCCGAGCGCGGTCAGCAGCCGCTCCGCGTATGCCCGCTGCTGCTCCTTGATGCTCTTGCTCGTCTGCACCCTCGTCCTCCTTGACGTCCGTACGGGGTTCGTCGTGTGCGTCGAGACTCGCCCCGCAGTCGGGGGCGGGAACACCGCAACTCGGGGACGTCTGGGGACGTCTGATGTTAACGTCGCAGGGCAGGGTCATCTTGCGAGAGGAGCAGGCCGGTCCCATGAACGACAACCTCCGCTACGCACTGGCCACCGCCCGGCTGAACGCCACCGACGTCGCCGCCGCCCTGGCCGTCGACCCCAAGACCGTTAGCCGATGGCTCCAAGGCCGCATCCCCTACCCACGCCACCGCTGGGCCGTCGCCGACCTCCTCCACGTCGACGAAGCCGACCTCTGGCCCGAGATCGCATCACGTCGCCAAGCACTCGCAGACGGCGTCCAAGCGATCTACCCCCACCGCTGGGCCATCCCTCAGACCGTCTGGCGCAACCTCTTTAACGGGGCCAACGACGAGATCGGCATCGTCGCCTACAGCGCGCTCTTCCTCGCTGAAGACCGCGGACTCCTCGACATCCTCACTACCCGAGCCTACGCAGGCACCAAGACCCGCATCCTCCTCGGCGACCCAGAAAGCCCCGAAGTCGCCGCCCGCGGCACCGACGAAGGCATCGGCCCCACAGCGATGGCCGCACGAGTCACGAACGCCCTCACGCTCTACCGGCCGCTGTTCAACGTCCAAGGCGTCGAGATCCGCCTACACCGCACCGTGCTCTACAGCTCCATCTACCGCGCGGACAACCAGCTCCTCGTCAACACCCACGCCTATGCCACACCAGCAGCCAACGCCCCCGTCATGCACCTACGTGTGACCGGCGACCGAGGGCCGGCAGCCACCTACCTCACCAGCTTCGAACACATCTGGACCACCGCTCAGCCCCACCAGCAGCGCTAAGCGACCTACAGGCAGCACAGAAAGCAACTTATCTACACGTCATCAAGGGCAGCCCACCTGCGGCGGGCTGCCGCACAGGGCGGTCGCTGGCCGCGCTGCGGCTCTCCGGCCGGTCGCGGCCAGCGCCGCCCAGGCGAAAGGTACAGCAGGGCGCGCACAGATGAAGCCGATGCGGTAGATAGGCGGCCCGTGTCTACGCCATGATGAGGTTTATAAACCTGTCCAACCCCTAGCCGCCAATGGCCTTTGGATGTCTCAAATGAACCAAGAGGATGCTTCTGCAGTTGGTGAGGCTCAGGCGGTGACCTCACGTGAGAAATCTAAAACAGATTCCATCGCCGTAAAAGATCCCGCCTCGGAACCAGCAACTGCCGGGCGATCTGTTAATGAGAAGTGTACACATTCTGTGCACGTTCAAATAGAGATCGAAGGGTATGCATCCGAAGCGGCTCGCGACAACGTAACGAAACATATCCAGAGGTATGCAAAGGAGCTGGCCGATAAGATTCGCGAGGTTGAGCGGGGCGACAGAGTTGCAGGAGCAGACAATCCCGAAGTAACGGCAAGTACTGTAATAAAGGCGAGTGAGAGACTGACGCGACAGCGTGAAACGGTTCGATCGTCGCCTCTCGATCTAATTCTTTCGATAGTTTCGCCCATTTCTTCTGGCGCTGCAGGAATTCTTGGGAGCTACTTAAGTACGCCGTTGAATATAGGAGTATTTGGTGCCGTGGCAGCTATCGCGGTGATCTCGACCACAGCTCTCGTGTTGAAGAAAGTCGGAGATCGCAATGGCTAATCTCCGTCGCGTAGTCTTCTCGGTCGCAGGCCTTATAACGGCGATCGCTGCTGGAGTTTTCGTGAACCTTGCCACGGATTCCTGGGCTTCATCCTCGATCGCTACTTTTAGTGCTATTGGCGCGACCTTGGCGACGATCCTAGCTCTGACTGCTGAACGGTTCATGGCGGGCGCTCCGAAAACATCTATAAGAGCTTATCATCGCCTCGTCGATCAATTGCGGACTGGAACTGTTGAAGAGCGACTCTCGGCCATGCACTCGTTGGAGTCTCTTGCGAATACGAATGTGCAACTCAGGAGCAACGTTGTTGCGCTTCTCTGCGGGCTACTGCGCGAGTTGTCCGAGTCGCCGGCCTTCAGAAGGCAGCTCATTGAGCTGCATCAAGAGGCTGTGGCACCGGATAGCGCGGGGATGGTGAGAGTTCGCGAGGTAGCTCAAGATATCCTCGTCAGACATCTACGTGTGCCTTTTGAGGGTGGCGGCATCGATGCATATTGGCCCAACATGTCAATAGATCTACGAGGTGCCGCTCTCTATAATCTTGACCTCAGTAGATGTAGGGTAGATCGGGCATCCTTTGAAAGTGCGATCTTCTTGGGGCAATCATCCTTTACGGATGCAACCTTTTCGGGGCACGCTTTGTTCTCGGATTCCCATTTTTATGGGAAGGTCAGCTTCAGTCAGGCGTCTTTCGCTGGCGACACCGCCTTCGATAAGGCGATATTCCGCCAGGGTGGCTCTTTTGTTCGATGCGAATTCGAGAGCGATCTAATATTCAATAACGCGCACGCGTTCACCACTATGGACTTTCGGCGTCTTAGGGTGAGTGGGGATCTCGCCAGCTTTGATCGCGTCTCATTTGATGGAGTGTCACTCTTTCTACGAGCGCAGTTTGCAGGAGCGGCGAGCTTTTCCCATGCTCAGTTCCGTCGGAAAACAGATTTTGAACACGCCATTTTTGCGGGGCGAGCAGAGTTTGACCATGCATACTTCTTCGAATCTGCCAACTTTGACCGATCATCGTTTGCTTGCGGAGCGAGTTTTGCTCATGCGACAATATCTCATCAATTGTTCATGCAGCATGTCGATATAGAGGGAATTGTCAACCTCGCGCACACGCGCTTTCCTGATGTCGAGGAGCGACACCGCCAGGCGGCTGAGGCCGGGAGTGCTGAGGCTATGACCCGTCTTGGCACGCTGCTTCATGAGCAGGGCCTGGTGGCGGAGGCGGAGAGGTGGCTGCGCCAGGCGGCTGAGGCCGGGAGTGCTGAGGCTATGACCCGTCTTGGCACGCTGCTTCATGAGCAGGGCCTGGTGGCGGAGGCGGAGAGGTGGCTGCGCCAGGCGGCTGAGGCCGGGAGTGCTGAGGCTATGACCCGTCTTGGCACGCTGCTTCATGAGCAGGGCCTGGTGGCGGAGGCGGAGAGGTGGCTGCGCCAGGCGGCAGATACAGACAATTTAAACGAAGTGACCCGGTTCACTTCTGTATTCAGACCAGTCGAATGAGGCGTCCCTTGCATTGGGAAGCTGCCGCGCCGCTTCCGGTGCTCGGGCCTGGTGGCCCTGCGCTCCGGGTCGGCTTGCCACTGGATACGCGGGTTGCTGTGGCCTGCTGTACAGCAGGGAAGTACAGCAACGTCGCCTCACAAAGCCTGATCGTCCCGTACGGTGTCACACGGTCGAGCAGCAGCGCCGGCTTTCGACCATGGCCCTCCGCTTCACTCGTAATGAAATGTTCTGCTGAGACCGTGACGATCGCTGACTTCGGTGCTCGCCGTTCATGGCCCGGCCGATCGACTGCCGCGGCCCTCCGTCGGGCCTTGCCACCGGGCATCCGTGGGATCTGTGACGGCAACGTCGGCCACCAGTCCCGTACGAACTGCACCAGAGCGCCCACGTCCCCAAGGCCAATGCCCACGAGCAAGCTGATCGGTATACCCGAAAAGCGGAAGGTCAGGATGTCGCGGGGCTTCCTGTCCCTGAGCATCTCGAAGGCATCCGTTTCGATTGCGATTCGAGTTTCGCTCCGTCCTTGATGGTGTCCGGGCCGACCTTCACCTAGACCGGCGGGCGGCAGAAGCATCCCTTCTTGAAAGGAGAGTCTGTCGAGATATGAGTACAGGCTTTGAAGGGGGCTGGCTGCCGACCTTAAGTACCTAGGGTTGACAGCCAGTTATCGAGCCTACGCGTCAGGGCATCTGCTCATTATGCCTGGAAAGGAACTGGCGCAACCGTTGCGCCCTTTCGTCACTCTTTCCTTGAAGGCGGTTTTTATTATTCCGCTTCCAACGGGCTAGGGCTCGCTCATCTTCGCTCGCAGCAGTAAGGGAAGGCTTGACATGTCCATGTACGGCAGCGAATCTCTCGAGTTCGGCAAACTTGCTCTCCCATACATCCTTATGCTTGGCCCATGTCCAATGGGGCAGGGTTTCGAGGAGCTGTTTACGCTCTAAGGTCAGTTGGTCACGACGAGTGCGCCATATGTTGATCCATGATCCGATGCGATGACCCCTCCAACGATCTCGTTGCTTGATGTCTGCGGTGGTGCGGCCGGTCTCAGCTAAGAATTCCTGCAGAATCGTCAACTTTTCCTGAAATTCGTCTTCGAAAGGGTCCCATTTCCAGTCGGGGATATTGGCCATCGCCTTGAGCTGATCAGAGGGCAGATCTTCTCTCCGGGCCTGGAGTCTCTGCCGGCGCTTCCTCAGGTTGCTGGCCCAGATGGTCGCTGCGCGCGAGTCCAGCTGCTCGCTAGTGGTCTCGGCAGTATGCTGGCGGCTTTCAATCCAGGTCACGTATCGGCGGTACCCGTCCCAGAATTCGGCCTCATGCGGCGATTCGAAGGACCAGGAGGTGATCGTCAGTAGTTTTTTCACCCGCTCAGGAGCTATCCTTCCCTTGCGATAGGTGGTGCGCTGTTTATGCACCCATCGGGCAAGGTCAACGCCCTCGATTCGAACGTCGGCAGGGACGCGGCAGTGCCCGGATTCCGCCTCGAAGGCCATGAGCGCGGCATGCATGCGCGACCACGCCTCTGCATGGCTTCGACGGTCCTCGCCCAGTGCCCGCTCACCGAGTTTGTCCCGGATCCACCGCTCGGCTTGGCCGCTTGCCCTGGGCCCTCCAGCTGCACGATAGTCATCAGCCTCGGCAGCGGTGACGATTCCTAGGCCAACGAGGTGGTCGAGCACCACCATGGTGGCATCGTCTTCATCAGCATTGAACCCGACTACGACGTCGAACTTCGCGTCGAGCTTCTCCAGGTGGTGCTCACGAATCCGCACTACGGCCCAGCCGGCTTCCCGCAGTCGTCGAGCCTTGTCCATGTCCCGCTGACGCCTCGTCTGGCTGTCGTGCCACCAGACGCCGTCAAATTCAAGGACGAGACGCAGACCCCGCGTAGAATCCTCGGCGACCATGTCGACCTTCTCCAGGCGGCCCGTAGCACTCCGAACGCAAGTGCGGCCTGGGTCGATGGGCAGAACCGTACTGAGTTCGGCCTTGAGCCGTAGCTCTTGGGCGGAGGTGTGCACAAGTTGGCAGTTTGGACATCCGGCTCCTCTGCGCTTATGACCGCCCGTGCGGCGAACCACGGGGGCTGGCCATGGCTCGTGCTGTGGATCAGTACGACAGTTCCACCACACCGCCCTGTTGCTCCCGACACTGAGGTCCTCAGCCGAGATCCCTGAGAGGTCTTCGTTGAGTTGTACGGCGATGTCGGGGCGTTTCGTGGAGAGACGATTGCTTGAAGACACACGAGTGCCCGAGCAATAAGGACAGCCCCGCCCAGCGACACGCTTTCCCACGCTCGCGGCCCACCGATGGTCTTCTGCCTTCTCGCAAGCCCACCAGACCTTTCGGCTGCTACTGACGGACACGTCATCGGGCGTGAGGGGGCCGTTCTTCGCATAGTCCCACTGCCTAAGCAACGCCTTGTCTGAACAGTTCATGGACAACCTGTTGGCATCGCTAACCCTGGCCCCGCTGCAGTCCGGACAGCCCGATCCCTTGCCGATCCGGTTGTTCGGCATGGCTTGCCAACGGTGTGCGGAGTTAAGGGAACAGCGCCACCAGACCCTCTTGTTGCTCAGCTGGGCAATCCGATCAGGTGTCAGGGGGGCATTAGCTTCATGATCGAATTCGACGCAGATGGGGTGCTCGGAGAGCCAGCCCGATTCGGGTCGTCTCTTTGAAGTCAATATCACTCATTCTTTCGTGTTTTATATGAGACCTGAATACCTGGAGACGGATTTGGGCACTGTACCACTGCGGTCTCCTGTCTGCAATCGCCTTGGAAGGACGGAGCTATTGCTCGTGAAGGGCGTGGCTCATTTGGCGTTCAGCCGCTAGATCGTTCGTGGATGCGTTCCTTTAGCGGCTTGTGCCCGACAAGTTGTGGGAGCTGCTCCAGCGGGTGGTCCCGCCGGTGCCGACACGGCCGCAACGAGGGGGCGCTGGCCATCCTTCGTCGAGCCCTGGCACAGGATGGCCGTGGCTGAGGTGACAGCAGCGCTGACAGCAACGTCTCCGCACGCTCACGCATCCGTGCCACTGCCCATACGTGCCTGACCATGGGCTCGATCAGCGGAGCAGGGTGATTGCTCCGCTTGAAAAGCGGAAGGCCGGCAGTTCAACCCTGCCCCTGATCCCGAGCTTTGAACAGCGCAAGTCCCCCGAGCAACCACGCTTTGGTCGGTGTCTCCGCGCGGCCCGACGGGTACATCGACACAAAACCTCCCAATTATCCCAGTGAATCTTCCGCCCTGTTGCTAACTGTGTGAGCTGATATATCCTCGCAAGGTGGTGGCGGGCGAGCTACGGCAGCAGACTGGCAGTGATGGCATAGATCGAGCTAAGCGGTGGCTGAACTACTCGACTCGCGTGGCATCGATTTACACAAACACCGACAAAGTATTCAAGGACCTACTGCATTTCCAGTGGCCTTACGGCGGGCAAGGATTTAGCTTTGACCTGGGCGGGAAACTGCGCGGCGGCGACCTGCACGATAAGTCGTTTATGGCCGAAGTCAAAGCCTATCGCTACGAAATGGACTCAGCAAAAGAGTACCGAGAGTTCATCGCCTCATGTTACGTAGCCTTCCAGGAGAAGCCCGACCGATGTGACAACTTGATATGGCTGTCTTGGGCGCCTTTTCAAGCTCAAAGCTGGCATAAACACCGCAGTGCGGAGTCCATGAAGAAACACCTTCTTCATGCTGACAACATCTTTCGCGTCTTCGGAACGACATCGGCCGAAGTGGCGCAAACCAAGCTCGACGAGCAAGTCGTATTTGAGCTGACCAATCGCCTATGGCTGCTAACGCTCTGCGATGAGCAGGAAAGTTTGGTAATCACAAGCGAAAACTATCAGCGCATTATAGCGTTCATGGGCATTGGCGAGGAGTCCCGATGAACGGTGAATTCAGTGCAGCTCTACGCCATGCATTAGAGTTCGACTCGCCGGACCAACGCATCGACTCACTGAAAACGAGTGTGAGCAACTTTCTACACTCCGGCGATCCGTCGGTTCGCATCAGAAAGACAGAGTATTTCAACCACACGTTCGCCCCAGATCTAGTACTAGGTTGGCCGGGCGAGAAACGCGAAAGGCTGGTTTTCCTACGCACCAATCCAAATCCCGGATGGCTCGCAGACGATCTTAAGGTCATCGCTTCCAGTCACCCGATTATGCTGACGCTGGATGACTTCGAGCCCCACCACGACTCTAGCGCGCATGAGCGCTTGATAGTGGCCGCCAAAGAGGCGCGAGCACTGATTACCGGCCCTGATGCCATCGAGGAGTTTGTGTCCCCTCAGGCGCCAATTACATCAGTACTTACGAACGCCGTCATACGCGGGGGCGTGGGGCTAGTTGATGAGCAAGCTGCAAGAGGCGCGACCGAGTCAGCCATTGCCGGATTTTCGGCCGCCGAGAACCTGAACGCAGAGCCCATCAGATCAGCCATCGCAACTGCCGAAAGCATATTGGATGAAGAACAAGCAAATCGATTCAGCCGCCTCTACCAAGCGGTATGGGAAGGGCAAGGCGGAGCTCCAGAAATTTTTCCGTCTCACCGCTACTTGCCAGGCCCGCTAACAGGGCGAGATCTGTCTCTCTTGCTTGCAACTCTGATAACTGAGGATGTGCAATTCTGGCGTCGAATCGGTCGCGGCCTACAGCTTGAACAAATAGTCGCTCTGGAGTCAGAGTCGGGATCGAGTCTAAGTCGTCTGGTCGAAGCAAATCTAGATCGCTTGCTGGCCCGCGGAGCGCGCGTATTCGGACAAAGCGCACCGACGCCCATAAGGCAGCGCGCCGATTGGAGGGTAGAAAGGGGCTGCCTTACACTTCGAGGCGACGGGTGGACCGCATATTTTGCGGTTAGGTCAAACGACTTGCCCCAACACGAGATACGACGCGGCGTTTCTGTGGATACGCTAATTGATGGTGTCCGACAGATGGGCGTTCGTATGACTGATGTTAGAATTCAGCAGTCGAATTTTGCCATTTCGATCGAAGCTGTCGGCGAGGCCGACGTTGTAGACAGCCCAGACTTTGGTCAACTGGTAGCGCGAGGCGACTCTGTGGCACAAACCGCTGCAATCGAGATGCCTAGCGGGCGGAACTTGATAGCGGATTTCACTACCGGGACCGCTACCGGACATACGACCGCCACGTTCTCCCTCGACGAACTGGCGCAAACCGCCGTTAGACTTCTACTTGAGCTGAGCCATCGTCATGCTCCTGATGCTGACGTGAGGCTAGTCTCTGGCCGTGATCCAGTACTGATTCAGGATCCGCTATGGGAAGGATGATGCTCGAACGCTGATCTTGCCGTGCAGGACCTTGCTGACGACCTTGCAGCAGCCCGGTATCCGTCCGTCGCCGGCTGACAAGCCGGAAGGACGACGCAGCTCTTTTCCCCAGCAGCGGAACCGGGTGGAACAGCGCCGGAAGCACGTTGGGCAGAGTGCTGTACAGCAGCGCCGTACAGCAACACCGCCATACGCGACCGCGTGTTGCCGATCAGCATCCACTGCTTGACCAGGGCGGGATGCCACTGACAGGGCATCCGCCCTTCCCTACGGATCAAGTGGTCATCGCGTAGAGGCGTGACGATCGCTGACTTCCGTGCCGGACGTACGGGGTCGGGGCGATGCGCTGCCGCGACCCTCCTTCGTCGGGTCTTGCCACTGGACAGGGTGGTGCTGACGACGACACCGCTGACGACAACCGACAACGTCCGCTTCCGTCAGCGCACGGTGGCACCCGTCCACCACGCTCTGACCTCGTGTGGGGCAAGACGATCAGTGGTTGATGTCCGTGGATGCTGCTTGGTGAGCGCCGCGGTCCACCAGCTGGAGCCACGCTGTCGAACGTCAGCCAATTGAGCCAGCCCGTGCGCAGGTAATCGAGCCACTCGAAGTGGGGTGCTCACGAAGGACAGTAGAGCCGTTTGGGTGTTAGGTACTGAATTGGGCGCTTTAGCGTGGTCTTGTGGCCGATGTGACCGTTAGATGACCGTCCTAGCAGCACGCAATGCGGCTGGAGGTCATTTCCGGCCGGGTCGGCGCCATTTCAGGCACCGGCCTCGAGCACGGCGAGGTCGCGCACCGCATAACGGTGATGCTCGGCCTCTTCCTTCAGCACCACCTTGAGGCAGCGGCGCACGACGTACTCCTGGTCGGGATACGGGTCCGCCGGCCTGCGACCGCATACCCGATCGAGCTCGGCCTCGGTGAGCCCGTCGACGATACGCCGCATCGTGGCCATGCGGGCGAGCCGCGGCGCGAGCACCTCGTCGAGCGTCGGGGTGGCTTCGAGGGTGAGACCGAGCTTCGCCGTCGCGTCGGGCGGCATCCCGCCGTAAGGGAAGCCCAACGGGTGGTACGGCGCTTCCTCCTCCAGCACGGCATTGCCGAGCCAGGCATCGCCGGCAAGTAGCAGGTGCCGTTGGGTCTCGACCAACGACCACTCGCCGTTGACCTGCTCGTGCAGCTTGGCCTCGGGCAACAGCCTGGCGCGGTCGAGTGTCGCCGCCCACATCGTCTCGATGGCATCCCAAGCAGCCCGATAGTCGTCGGGGGACGCGGCGTCACGCGCCAGCACCCGCGTGGGGTGCCGCCGGTCGAGCTCGGCCTCGACGTAGGCGGTCACGTCGACGTCGTTGACGACGAGACGCTCGAAGTCGCCACCGAGGTAGACGTCGCTCCCATAGCAGTCGACGATCTTCAGACCGCTGACCTCGCAATCGCGGATCTCGAGACCGGCAAGGTCGCACAGGTGGATGCGGGCACCACGGAACTGGTCACTCTGGGCGTACTCAGCAGCCATCGAGGCAGTCTTCCGCACCCGTCCGCCCGCGCCACCTTTGGCAACTAAGTTTCGGGGCCAACTGTGTGGAACGTGCTCACGCCCGCGTCCCGCTTCGCTTGGGCAACATAGGCCAGCTGCGGGGCGCCGATCGCCCGCAACCAAGGGGGCGCCCGCCGAAGTCAGGCGATCGACGGCCGGTCTACTTGTTGTCCTTCGCGCGTCCCGACGTGCCGTTCTTTCCGGGTCGCTTGTTCGGCCGGTAGCTGGGTCCATCCATGAAGACCCGGTAGCTGGAGTTGATCAGTCGGTCCAGGAGCGCTTCGGCGACGACGGGGTTGGGGAACAGCTTGTACCACTCCTCCGGTGCCCGGTTCGAGGTTATGATCACGGATTTGCCGGAGCGTTCGCTGATCAGCTCATAAAGGTCGTCGGCTTGGGTGGCGGTGAGCAGGACGAGCTTGACACTCCGTCCCCGGCCCGCTGCCGCTACGCGGTGAGTCGACGGCGTACGAGGTGATCAGGGCGCAGCCTGTGGCGGGGGCCAATGCTTGCGGGGCGGTGCGTTTCTGCGTCAGGCTGCTTCTGGATCGAGACCCACGGCTTTCTCCTTACCGTGACGTTGCGGTCTTCTATACTCCAGGCGTGGCAACCGATCTAGTGGCGCCCATTCTGACAGGAGTTTTCGCCTTAGCTGGCGGCCTCGGTGGTGTCTTGCTCACAGGGGCGATAGCTCGTCGAAACGAACGGCGCAAGCTCGCAGCTGACGATGAGCGGCGATGGCTTAGCGATCGACGTCAGATATACGTCCGATACCTAACGCTCGCACAGGAGCTGCATCGAGAGGTCGACAGCTTCGCTGTGTTCTTGTCATATGACGGGCGTAAGTTGATCGATGACGAGGACTTCATCGCGGAGGGCTTGTCCGACTACTTTCGTCGTTGGGACGATGAGCTGCAGCCTGTGCTCCTAGAAGTCCAGCTCATGGCCTCACCGGCTGTGGCAGATCTCGCTGATCGGGTCTCTGGGGCATTGTTGGAGATTACGATAGTCGTGGAGAAGCGGGGAACCTTCATCAGCTACTACCCTGGTTGGTTCCAAGCTCAAGATCTGCTAGAAGTCTTGCGAAATGCGATGCGAGTGGAGTTAGGGCTACCTGAAGCTCTATCGACGGCGCCGCATAATCGAGACCAGGATTGGCCTTGGCTAAGCGATAGACCTCCTCGTGAGTCCTATTCTCAGCACGACGTGAACGGGCGGCATATCAGCGAGACAGGAGCGCATTCGTTGCCGCAGGGCAAGTCAGCTCCTGGTTCGCTGCGCGAGAGTCAGCGAGTTGCGCGCTCCGATGTGGATAGGGACTCTGGCGGGGCTGTAATGCGCGGAACTCGTAAGGCTGGCGTCGTAGGGTGGCGCTGGAGCTCATGATCCGATCGCGCATCGCGTATGTGTGCAGACCGCGGAGTGACGAACTGGGTGACGATCGAGCCATACGAGCGCGGACGTTCGCGGATCTCGCTGAACTGTTTGTACAGGTCAGGTAGCCCGATGAGTCTGATGAGCGACACGATCAAGTTACTTCGCATCGAAGTGGTCGAGGCCGTGCCGATGCCCGCTTCCGGACTCGCTGTCGATGGCTGAGGTGATCACTGTCGCAGACCGACTGCGTCGGTTGCTACTGGTCGTCGGGCACCCCGTTCAGGTGCGCGTACCCTGGCATAGATCGCCCCCGGAACTGAGATTAGAGCAAGGCAGCCGACTCCATGGATCTTGCATGTCTGGCGGACAAGCGTCTGATCGGAGTGGTAGTCGCCCAGTTCGTGCATGGAACCAACACCCCTGAAGTTATCGATGTGTGGCTTCGCTTGGAGTCAATGATCATCGGCGTCGAAGTAGCCGCCGATTGGTCGTTTCGGATCGAGCCAGGCGAACCAGGGCTGAACTACGTGATGGAAGAGCTGGGCAGCCGAGTCGATGTGACCGCCGCCCCGGATGACATTCCCCTCGTACGGCACATCGGCGAACGACTCATCCGCGTTGTCGAGCGATTCGGCAGCGGAGTGGATGGCGCCGAGCGGGTGGGAGCGGAGTTCGTGTTCGACTCGGGGACTGTGGTCGCAGAGAGTTGGGCCGGCGATCTGCGGATGACCAGCGGCTGACTCACGATGAGGAAAGCCCAGCTTGTCTAGGGCTCGATCGCCCTACGGTTCAAGGGTCTAGTCCGTGCTGGGGACGCTCCGGTCGCGGCCAGCACCGCCCACGCGAATCGACCCTGCAGTACGCGCACGCCGTGAAATCCCAGATTGCTCTCCATCTTGTCAGTGCTTTGTCGTACCATCCCGGCAGAGCGATACTCCGCACAGACTCAACGAGCGTCCTTGAGGGCTCATGACGAGACGACGCAACTCCCCAAAAGCCACCGGTGGCGCTGGAACCATATTCGAATACCGAGTTGCGGCAATCATGTTTTGCATGATGCTAAATGGGTCTCACCTTCCAATCGGCATTAAGCTTCCACTCGCCCGAGTAGCACTCCAGCAAGGGGCTTATGGATATGCGCTCGACGACATTGTTGCATTCACTGAACCCGTACCTGCGGGCCCAAGAATTCAGATACAGGTTAAGCAGAACCTCCCCGTAACGGGGAGAAGTAGCGTCTTCATCGAAGTGATGGAGGCGGCCATCCAAGCATACCGAGAGAACGAACGGGACATTCTAGAAGGGGCAATGCTGCTAGGACTAGCAGCAGGAAAGCCAGCATCGCACCTATCCGAGCTCCAAGAGTTGGCAGAGATGTCCTTTCCGCATCCAAGCAAGGAATCAATGATTGAGCTGCTTGGACCCATGACAGCGGATGCAAAGCTCCGCACTCGCTATGAGCACGTAGTCACCGCAGTCGGCACGGCACTTGGATCAGCCTCCCGACAAGAAGCTGAGGATTGGACGCACCGAATTCTCTCCTGCTTGCGCGTATGGCAGGTAGACGCTGGATCTGACGGCAGAGAAGTCAAGATGGCCCTGGATTGTTTGACTCAGGTTCTTTCCGAAGGGAACCAGAACCCAGCAGACATCTTTTCCCATCTATGTACTCTTGCAGAAACTTGGGGACCTCGTGCCGGCCAACTCGACGCTCCATCGATTAGGCGTGCACTGAGGAGCCGCTTCGGGGTACAGATCTTGGAAAGATCGAGCACATCACCCCTTGGTAGATCTTCATCGCGACGTGTATCGCAGTTGCCGCCCACCCCGGCACATTTCCATGGACGCAGCGCCGAGCTCGCCAAACTAAGCTCACTTGCCGAACAAACTCTTGATGGCACGAGTAATTCCTCCTCGGTCGCCTCAATTGTAGGTAAGCCAGGCGTAGGAAAGACGACTCTAGCGGTGCGTCTGGCTTGGGAACTGACAGAAAGATTCGATGGTCCGCAGCTGTTTGTTGACCTGCGCGGGACTGACGGGAAGCCACTTGATCCCGGTGACGTGCTACGTGGCTTCCTGGTGGCTCTTGGGGAAAATGCTACAACAATCCCAACTCAAACAAATGAAAGATCGGCTCTTTTTAGATCCATCCTGATCACGCAGCGCGGCTTGCTCATACTTGATAACGCAGCAAACGCTGCACAGATTGAGCCATTGCTCCCAGGCTCGGGGCAGATATTTACTTTCGTGACCAGCCGAAATGCTCTCGTAGGCCTTGCCAGCACGCTCCAAGTATCGCTAGACGTGCTGCCACATCAAGATGCCCTTGAGTTTCTAATGTCGGCAACGGGTCGCCCAGAGCTCGCGGAAGATGAGCATGTTGAAGATGTTATTGAGCTCTGCGGACGACTACCCCTTGCGCTACGCATCATCGCCACTCTGTTGTGCGGATGGGGCAATTGGTCCACTGCGCACCTCGCCAGCTCGTTGCGTGATGAAAGCGAGCGCCTCGATCGTCTATCCCCTAGCGACGTAGGCGTGCGTGCAAGTATAGGACTCTCCTATCGCCAGCTCCAGAAGCAGGCCCGTAGGATTTTCCGCTTTCTAGCGGCTATCCCCAATGCCACATTTGACTACAGGATCGCTGCAATAGTTACAGGAATGCCCGAACGACTTATCAAGCGACGCTTGGAGGATCTTGTCGACCTACACCTCGTTGAACGAACGGGCCTAGACACGGTATATACCTTTCATGATCTAATTCGAATCTTTGCACGTGAGCGCCTGGAGAAGGAAGAGACTCAGGAGCAGATAGCGGAAATAGAAGTTCGACTGATGAAAGGACTTCTACCGCAAGCCCTACGCGCTGGCCGTGCACTCATTCCTGCGATGCGCGCAAAGCTAACACCAAAGGAAATTGCTGCAGCCGACAAAGGCCATGCCCTCCGCTGGCTCGATCGCGAATGGCCTCTGATTCGTGGCGTGATAGGGCTGGTCGCCAAGCATGAGCTAACCGGTGATCTAATACTCCTGCTACGGGACCTTGAGCGCTACGTCGAAATGCGTGAACTTTGGCGTTCCTGGCTAGAGCTCTCTAAGGACGTCGTGGATGCTTCGGAACGGGCCAATGAGCCCCTTCTACGGCTCCTCGCCCTCGTAATGAAAACATATGCAAGTGCACGAACGCACGACATAGACGGGACGAGAGAGGCACTAGAACGCCTAGATAGTGCCCTTCTCGAAGTTGCAGATCCTCGCTTCCAGGCTGAGGCGATGAATGCCAAGGGAAACGGCCTGCGTCTTCTTAGCGACACCAAGGGCGCACTGGAATGCTTTAAGAAAGCGTATCACTTCTACGACTCCATGAGCGAAGGTTCTGGACGTTCGATTTGTGCACATAATATCGCCTCCGCGTACCGTGACCTTGGTCAATATGATAGAGCGATCGAGTTTTACCTGGAAGATCTGCAGGGTGCGCGCGATCAAAAAGATCATTGGTCGGAAGCGTGGACACTTAATAGCCTCGGCGGCGCCTACGACCTTGCCGGAAAGTCAGAGGACGCGATAAGGGTCCACTCTCAGGCCTATGAGATATTTCGTCATGTTGACGCCCACGGGTTTATGAGCAGATGTTTGCACGACCTCGGTATTGCGTTGCAGAAAAAAGGCGAGGACTCCACCGCGATTCGATGTCATACATTCGACCTTGCCCTGTGCTTGGCACGAGACGACGTTCGAGGGGCGAGTATGGCTCTGGGGCGTTTGGGAGATCTATCACTTGGTCAGAATGATAGCCGAGCGGCTGCATTCTATGATGCAGCCATTGACCTTAGCCAAGCAAGTGGAGACATAGATACCGCCGTTACCTGTCTGATTAATCGTGCGCATACGGCAGCTCGCTGTTTTACTGATCCCACACCCTATGTGGATGCTGCTAGATCACTACTGGGTGAAGGTATACTAGTACGAAGACGCGGTGCACTGCTTGTTTCACTGAGTCAAGTTGATGGCGTCTCTCTAGAGACGCGCAATCGCTTTCTTTCTGACGCGATCGAACTCCTTGAGAGTGTAGATGCGCAGACTGAGCTGAAGCGAGCAAGGGACTTGATCGACTCGCTTCGAGATGAAGCTACCAACTCGCAGGAGAGTGATCACGAGCCAGCATCGAACCAACCTTGAGGGCGTGCTGGCTCTTCAGGACATCACTGCAGGTCGTAAGGCTGCCGCGCCACTTCCGGTGCTCGGGCCTGGCGCCCTGCGTTCCGGGTCGGCTAATGGCCGTGTAGCGGGGTCGGTGGAGGCCTTCGGGAGGAGGGGCTGGGCCAGCGGACGTTATACACACCTGTGGACGAAGCTCTGCTGACCAGGCGTCCGCCCTTCCCTACGGATCAGAAGGTTGGGGTTTCGAGTACTTCCGGCCGCACACAGCATCAAGGTCCGTTACCAGGAAAAACCTGGAACGGGCCTTCGTGTTTGTCAGGACAATCTCGGGATCTTGCTAACACCTCTGCTAACACGAGGCGATCGCTCCTTGGTAGCGGACTTGTTAGAGTTCCGCCGTGATCCCGCAGGCCCGCTGAAAAGAGTTCTCGATGACGTTCCGGCAGCACATGGAGCAGGCGGCGGTGCGCACCCTGGCAGAGTTTCCAGAAGAGTCGGGGCCCGAGATATACACCGTCACGTTCCGGATCGACAGCGTCGACCAAGACCCCCGGTTCCCGTACCTGGCGATCGGCTACAACACCGAAACCGATGTGGCCCGGCTGCTGGCGGAGCCGAGCTCGCCGGCGGCATGGGAGGCTCGCTGGAGTTACGCCTATTTCCCGCCGTCCGGGCTGGAGGGGCGCCGCA
This sequence comes from Nonomuraea sp. NEAU-A123, assembly GCF_018603905.1. Classification (GTDB taxonomy): domain Bacteria; phylum Actinomycetota; class Actinomycetes; order Streptosporangiales; family Streptosporangiaceae; genus Nonomuraea. The sequence goes on along the minus strand of NZ_JAHFZZ010000003.1, from coordinate 228,335 downwards.
TCGTTGGCCACCACCCCGAACACGATCCGGCCGGTGCTGAGTTGCACCGGCGGGAGGCGGTGGCGCAGGGCCTCTGGTACGAGGACGAGGACGGGCTCTCCGAACAACAGCAGGACGAGCGTGGCGAACGGCTTGACGAGCAGTTCCACGAACTCTGTGTCGATCTGGCGCGGCAGCTCCACGCGGATGGCCGGATCGTGGAGACCCTGGGAAGGCCACTGCCGGTGGTCCTCTATGACATGTTCAACCCTGACGAGATGTTCGCCTTGACCAGGGCTGCCAACCCGGCGGAACTGGTCGCAGAGTTCCTGGCGGAGGACCCGGAGAGGCACTGAAGAAGAGCCAGGGCAACCTAGCGCTGGCGGCATCAAGGCCCGCTACCAGGGCAAACCTGGAACGGGCCTTCGTATTTGTCCTGGTAATCTCGGGATCTTGCCAACGCCCCTGTTGCACGGGGCGATCACTCCTTGATCACCTGGGCGAAGACGTCGGCCGCCGAGGCTTCCGCTGCGCGGATCACGTGGGCATAGACCCGCAGGGTGATCGAGGGGTCTGCGTGGCCGAGACGGGCCGCGACGACGTGTACCGGGACACCGGCCAGGAGCAGGGTCGTGGCGTGGATGTGGCGGAGGTCGTGGAGTCGCGCATGGGGTAGCGACTCCTTCGGGTTGTGCGCGTTGTGGCGCTTGATCAGGATCGGGAAGAGCGAGCTGACGGTGTCCGGGTGGATCGGCTCGCCCCAGCCGGTCGTGAACACGTAGATGCTGGCGCCTCGCCACTCAGGGCCGACCTTCAGCTTGTCCTGTGCCTGTATCTTTCGCTGGTTGCGCAGGACCTGGGTCGTCTGCTCGTCGATGCTGACGATGCGCTTTCGGCCGCTCTTGGTGGTGCCTTCGATGCGCTCGCCGTCGATGAAGGCCGCTGAGCCGGTGATGGTGAGTTGCTTGCCGTCGAGGTCGACGTCCGCCCAGCGGAGGTGGAGCAGTTCCCCGCGGCGGGCGCCTGTGTAGGCGGCTACGTGGAAGAAGGCCCAGAGCCGGTGGTTCCGAGCTGAGGTGAGGAAGGATTTGAGCTGGGCGGTGGTCCACACTGCTCCGGGCTCGCTGGTCTCCCGGCGAGGGCGCTTCGCTTTCTCGACGGGGCTGGTTGGCCAGGCGGTCGCTCAGCTCGGCCGGGCTCTGGGTGGCGGTGTCCGGAAGGAGGTAGTACTCCTCCAGGATGGCGCGGGCGTCGTCGTTGTCGCTCACCGCCCAATCCCACAGCACTTGCATCGCCGAGGCGGGCGCGGCCGGTGTGTGGGCGGAGGTCGGCGGCCGCGGGCGGCGGGCCGGCACAGGGCGGCGCTCGGACAGAAACAATGGGCCGCGGCTTCGCGAGGTGCCGTCCGGGAGCTGGAGCAGTCGCGACAGCAGTTGGTGCAGGGTGGCCTTGCATCAGGAGCTGATGTGAGATCCGCGAGCGCTTGCCGCTGCCGGTCTGGTCACCGATGAGCGGGTGGGCACCTGACTGCGCCCCGGCGAATTGTCCGCACTAGCTAAGGACCCGGGCCATGGGCACCTCGCCGGCGGCCTACTTCACTCGGCGGGAGGCGACGCGAAAAAGAACCTGCCACGGCCGATCCAACCTACTGCCTTCAGGGGGCGTCACGACTGGGGATCGCGTTACCGGTGGTGTCGTGGCGTGCCAACTTGACCAAGGCGAGGAAAGCCACGAAGAACCACTGTGAACAGGTTGATGGTCATCATCGTCTCGATGAGCGCGTGCGCGTTCCAGACTGTTCCGGTCGCATCCGTGATGTCGTCGCTCGAGGCGGCCGCGAAATAGGGGATGGTGCTGAGCCCGAGCCCTGCGTAGACGAGAACCGACTGCAGCGACGGTTCGAGCCCGGTGCTTCGCACAGGTGCCTGGCGGCGGGCCAGGTAAAGGGCGAAGAACTGGAAGAACAGGTAGGTGACCAGCCACCAGCCGAGGTAGTTGGTGAAGGGGACGCCGAACACGCCGCCACTCCGCTCCCAGACCCACAAGTGGTTGACAGTCGAGGCGATCGAGTCGCTGCCGACGTCGAACATCGTCATGATGGCTGCTGCGGTCATGGGCAGGGCGACTACGTTGACGCGGTGCCCGGTGCCCGCCCGCCAGGAAAGCCGGGTGTCCGCCTCGTCGAGCAGGACGTTGGCCACCTGCCAGCACAGGTAGCCCAAGCCGAAGTAGATGGGGCCGATGAAGATCGGCACATCGATCAGCTTCGGGCTACCGGTGTAGTGATAGTGGCCGAACGGGAAGCCCGTGGAAATGCTGAGATTCTCGAAGAAGTTGCTCACCACGAAGGTCACGGCAAAGAAGAGCAGCAGTGCCTTCGCACCGTAGCGACGCACGCCGTAGATGAACGCCAGCGGAATCGACAGCAGCAGTACGAACATGTAGGGCGCCGACCCTGAAAGCGGTGCTATCAGGGCCACAGCGAGCGCGGCAGCCGTCAGTACCCAGGTGATCACTCTCCAACCGTCGAGCCCCGACCGGCGCGGTAGCCCGCCGTGGGTGCCGGTGGCAGTGGTGTCCGAGCCTGTCCTGACGGCACCGAAGGGCGCGGGTCGGCCGACCGCGGGTACTTTCCGTTCGTGGGTGGAGTCGGTAGTGGTCATTGCGGAACTCCTCAGTTGAGTGAGTCTCCCCGGCGGAGACAGGGGGACGGTCAGCGGGAGGTGAGGGGGGTTTCGGACTCAACGCGGGTGAGCTTTTCGGGGTTGCGGACGTAGTAGAGGCCGGTAACGCGGGCGTTCTCCACGCGCAAGGCCAGCACGCCGTCGATCACGCCGTCCAGACGCAGGATGAGTCCGGGGTTGCCGTTGACCGTCGTGGGCTCACCGGTGAGGGTGCCGCCGGCCTTGACGACACTGCCGGCCATGTAACTGAGCACCTTGTCGGCGCCGACCACCGGCCGCAGGGCCGCCAGCCTGAGGCCGCCGCCGTCGCTGACGAAAACAACGTCCGGGGCGAGTACGTCGAGCAGCCCCTGCAGGTCCCCGGTCAGGAGGGCGGTCTGGAACGAATTCAACGCTGCCCGGGCTTCTTCGGGGGAGGCCGGTGTGCGCGGCCGGCGGGCGTCGACGTGTCGGCGGGCGCGGTAGGCGAGCTGGCGTGCGGCGGCGGGGCTCTTGCCGATTGCGGCCGCGATGTCGTCGTAGCCGATGTCGAAGACCTCGTGCAGCACGAAGACGGCGCGTTCGGTCGGTGAGAGGGTTTCGAGGATGAACATGAGTGCCAGCGACAGGTTCTCGGACAGTTCGACGTCCTCGGCCACGTCCGGCGCGGTGAGTAGGGGCTCGGGCAGCCAGGGGCCGACGTAGGCCTCCTTGCGCCGTTTGAGGGCGCGTAGCCGGTTGAGTGCTTGCCGGGTTGTGATCCGTACCAGGTAGGCGCGCTGGTCCTGTACCTGCGCCAGGTCGACCTTGACCCACCGCAGCCAGGCCTCCTGGAGGACGTCCTCGGCGTCCGCCGCCGATCCGAGCATCTCGTAGGCGACGGTGAACAGCAGGTCGCGGTGGGCGACGAAGGTCTCGGTCGCGGGGTCGGTGGCGTGGTCGTTCATGTCGAGCGCTTCACTCTCTCGCTGTCGGCCCACATGCCGGAAGCAGGCCGTGGATATGTACCCGGTCCGAAGACGGAGTCAGCCTCCCCGCTGATCAGGCCACGTGGGGTGGGCGGGCTGGTGGGAATGACGCCCCAGTGCCCGGCCACGGCATATGAGGCCGCGGCGTTGTGTGCTTGTCACTCCGGCTCGGTCCTTCTTGGGCCGGACCGGTCGGTCCGGCCGAAGGAGGGGACTGGGCGGCTAGGCCGCGCCTCGGGTGTTGGACGGCGTCGTGCGGTGTTCCGGCTGAGGCGTTTCCAGGCGAGCGGTGCTGTCGCCGTGGGATGCGCGGGAACTGGCCTTGCGTGCCCCGGACACCAACTGATTGAGGGGGAACCGGCAGGCGAACTCCTTGACCTTGGCACCGAGCCGCCCGCTGATGTGGAGCGCGTTCACCCTGTCGTCCAGGTAGGAGAACTGGGTGACGCCCTCGTTCCGACCGAGGCTGATGCACTGCCCGGCGAACATCAACCGGACGGGAGTGGGTGTTTTCCCCGCGATCCGGCGCAGGATTGTGGCGGCGGCCCCCGCGCCCAGTTGCACGGCGGCCTGGCAGCTCATCCGGAATGGCCGGTCCGTCATCGCCGCCGCGTCCCCAGCAGCGACGATGCGCACGTCGTCCACACTGGTCAGCGTCGCGTCGGTGAGCAGGCGGCCTTCGGTGTCGGTGCGCAGCCCGCTGCGGGCGGCCAGATCCGGGACCCGGAATCCCGCGGTCCAGATCGTCACCGCGCTAGGCAGCACGCGGCCGTCGTCGAGCTGTACGGCGTCGCGTGTCACTTCCGTCACCCGCGCGCGGGGACCTTCGAGGACGGTCACATCCAGCTCGGCGAGCCGACGGGCGACCGGGCGGCGGCCCCGGGCATGCAGGTAGGGGCCGAGCACGTTGCCGCAGACCAGGGTGACCTTGCGGCCCAGTTCTGCCAGCTCAGCGGCGGTCTCTATGCCGGTCGGGCCGGCTCCGACCACGGTCACCGGAGCCGTCGCCGGCGTCGCGGCCAGCGCCGACCGCAGTCGTTCCGCCCTCTCGAGGTCCGACACCGAATGAGCGAACTCTGCCGCTCCGGGCACGCCGGGATCGGCGGCGCCGCTGCCCACCGCGTAGATGAGGTAGTCGTAGGAGACCGTGCCGCCGCCCGCCAGCGACACCCGACGCTCGGCAGCGTCGATGCGGGTCGCGGCGTCGACCACCAGCCGGACGTTCCCGCCCAGAACCTCACCGAAGCCCTCGACCGCGTCATCGGAGCCGGTCACGAGTTGGTGCAGGCGGATCCGCTCGACGAAGTTGGGACGTCGATTGACCAGGGTCACCGACACGCCATTGCGCCGTGCCAGGCGATTGGCCGCCATCACGCCTCCGTACCCGCCGCCGACCACGACCACCTCGACGTTTCCGTTCATCGTGTCTCCCTCGTGTTATGGACTCGGCATTGAGACACCAGCCGCGCATCCGGTGTAACGGTCCGCGGATGAGACGTAGCGCACATCGGACGCGGCGGGAACGCGGCATGCCGAATTGACCATCCGTTCCACCGGACAAGCAAGCGAAGACCGACCCGGCGGCCACCGCGAACTGGCCGGACGGCCCGGTGGATATCCCCGATGCCGCCATCGATGACCTGTCCGCCGCCCATATCGAGATCCTGAAGGGCATGGCGCAGGCCCAGGGTGTCAGCTTCAGCGAGGCGATCGAGCGTCACGGGGCATGGCCTGCGGCCAAGCAGAAGCTGGTGCGACTCCAGCGTGCGCTCAGCGGCGAGTTTGCCGGTGGTGAGCGTACGGAGGACGGTTCGAAGGTTTGGCTCGGCTTCAAGGGACAGATTCCAACGCAGGCCGTCGAAACGGCTACTCCACGCTGATGCCGTTGACGGCGCGCCTGGAGTGGGTGGAAGGCGATTCGTGCCTGGTCGTCAAGAGAAATGGCAACACGGAGAACCTGTTCTCGACATTCGTTCCCATCTGGCCAGAGGGTACGAGACCCGTCCGAGCATCAGACGGCCGACGCGGCATCGACGTTCCCAAGGTGGGGCTGATCTATGAAGGCGCTCTGTTCGAGACGGTCGGTTCGGAAATGCCCACGATACGCGAGGCGCCTAAGACGTGCGCCGTTCATGATGGGTTCTTCGTGGTCGAGCCTTGGGGGATGAAACGCTTGCAGAGCTGACGCAGAATACAAGGCGACTCACCCGCTTCTGGGGCCAGACCAACCCGCCAGGTCTTCCCACGCCCGAGGAAACACTGCGGCGGATCGGTGCAATGATGCTGGCCTGTGTTTCCGAGTCCCTGATCGTCAAGCGAGGAGTGCGGTGAAGCGCTGGTTATGGCGTCTGACGGTCGCGGCCGTCGTGGCGCTTTCCGGAATGACCGGGCCGGTCGTGTCCGCCGAGGCGGCGTCGGCCCCGGAGGTCAATGTTGGCGAAGACCGGGAGATCGCTGTCTTCCTGTGCACGCCGTCCGCGGACGGGTGCCACAAGCGGTATGCCACGGCGAAGCAGAGGCGGGACGTTGGGACGTTGCTGAAGGCCACGCCTGAGGTGACTGAGGTCCGCTTTGTGAGCCGGGCCGCGGCGTACGCGAGCTTCCGCCAGGAGTTCGCCGGCCAGAAGAAGGTGCTGGCGAGTGTGCGGGCCAAAGACATGCCGGAGTCGTTCCGTGTGCGGGTGTCGGGAGAGGCCGACCGGACCCGGATCGTGCTCTCGGCGAACGGGCGGCCAGGGGTAGGGCTCGCCGTCGACCAGGCAAAGAATGGCGTCCATGCTCCGTTGAAGCCGGAAATATCAGTATTTCTATGCATGAAGGGGTCGGATTGGCCTGCCTGTCTGCATGGGCGGGGCAAGGCGAACAAGTCTGCGGCCACAGCCAAAGAGAAGAAGGCGATCGTTGCCGTCATCGAGCGGATCCCCGGGCTCGAATCGTACGTGTACGAAGACCAGAGGGCGGCGTACCGGAACTTCGTCAAGGCGTACGCGGACAACGAGGCGCTCGTCTCGGCCACCAGGGTGTCGGACATGCCCGAGTCGTACCGGCTGTCGATGCGGCCCAAGGCTGACCTGGCCTCCCCGATTCGTCGGCTGGAGCGGATGCCGGGGGTGGGCCAGGCGTACGACCAGAGGTGCCTGTTCCGGAAGGCGAGACTGTTGTCGGAATACGGGTTGGAGAAACTCCTACCCGTGTCCGAGGGCTGCGGGTAAGAGCGGAGGTACAAGCCGCAAGAGACCCTCGGGCGGGTCGATACGAATCGAATCAGGCTTCGGGCAGGCCGAGTGCAGTTCGGACGTGCCCGGCAGATGGACCACCGCAGTACTTCAAGGAACCACCCGGTGGTGGTGTGTTGACCGGACTAACGGGCTCCTCGCTCGTTGCTTGATCACGCTTGTGAGGCCAGATTCGTCTGCGTGCTTTCGAACGTGCCTCGTCCCGAACCAGCTCAGATCGTGATCCAGCGAGTCGGCGCGGTCGTGCCTGGTGACGGCTCGGTGTCCTGGCTGGTGAGAGATGAGACTGGACCCGCCGTTCCTGAAGTGTCTGTCTCGGAACTCGGAGGCGGCTCATGATGGGGGTCGTGACGAGCCTCGCCGGTGCCCGCGCTGCGACCCCACCGTTCCGCCGATGCAGTCGGATTCGATGGTGCTCTAGCGGCCTACCTCTCTGACCGCCCGGGCAAGGGACCTTTCCTGTGGTTCCTAGATTCGGTGAGCTTCTGAAGAGGTAATTCTCAAGACCGCAGGCTCGCGACCTCTTCCTATCGCGCCACCCACACGTGCATCGGGACGTGGTCGGACCACCTACTCCTGCCGTAATCGACGAAGCAACCTCGCATGCGGCCGTCGCCGGCGAACAGGTAATCAATCTTCCGCTTGCGTGTGACGTAGGTCCAGCGGTTGCGTGGGTCGCATTCGTCGCGGCCCTTGTAGGCGATGGCGGCATCGCGCGGCACCAGGTTGAGGTCGCCGCCGACTACACCTCGGCCGAGCTTGAACAGCTCATGAAGCTGGGCGTGCCGGTAGGGCGCGCCCTTCTGCCTGTCGTCGTATTCCGCGCCCGACGAGAAGTGCGAGGTGCAGAACGCCCGGTCAGCCGTGCAGACCGCGTACCTGCGGGCGCTCCACGGCGGCGAGGTCAACGCATGCACTTCGAAGCGAGCGTCCTGCGCGGCCACGGCCAGTGTGACGCTCTGCACCCCGCGCGGCCTGCCGTTCCAGTCGGGGTAGCACCGGTACGAGGAGCCGTCCGGGTGCGTGAGCCCGGCCGACTTGACGCTCCACGCCCGGCCGGTGCGGACCTCCAGCTCGCGCTCCAGGTCGGCATCCGCGCCTGTGCAGAACTCCTGGAGGTAGACCACGTCCGCCTTGGTCGCCAGCACGGCGACGTGCCAGGCCACCTCGGCGGTTGAGCGGCGGAAGAGCGGGCAGCTGCTGTTCGTGCCCGCGCAGACGTTCCACGTCATCACGTGGAGTACGGGGGCTTGCACGAACAGGTTATGGGATAACAGCCCGGCGATCACGAGATATCTGATCATCACCGATAATTCCATCACACGTGGGCGGGAGCCCGATTCCGTTCTCACACAACTGCGCGTGGTCCAAAGACAGCCACTGAAGCCGCAGTAGTCCGGAGAAGGTAGTCCCAGATCGTGCGGGCGTACCCCACTGCTCGTCGGTGATGACCTGCTGCTTGACGCTCACTTGGCTGCTCCCTGATTGCCGTGGCCCGGTCGGAAAGCAGGATGTGCCATGCCGAGCGGCGCACCAGTGACGCTCCGCGATTCCAGCGGCTCGCGTCCGCGCTCGTGAGGCAGACCAAGTACGAGAAATGCGGGCAGTGGCGTTGAGCCGCTGGTCAGAACCGGGCTGGCGGAGGTCAGCGAAGGCGGCGGCGTGCGGCGGGGGCGTGCTCGGCGGTGGTGATGCGGGCGGAGGTCTCCTCGCCGAGGCGAACGTAGTGGCCGGGCCGGCCAGGTGCTGGTGGCGGCACTTGGCTTGGAGCTCGAGAGCGGTTCGGCTGGCTTCGGCGAGGCAGTTGCAGCTATGCGTCGAGTGACGCAGCGGTCCGGGGACTGCTGCGCCCTGCTCAGGCGGATTACGGACGATCCGCGCTGAGCAGGGTCGCCATCGAGCTCAGGGACAGGTCGGCTCGCCGCTCTGCGCGGGTACGTTCACCCCGCTCCAGGCCGCCTTGATGACGTTGAACTCGACACAGCCGGTGTACAGCGTCCTGGCCGCCCGCAGCGTGGCCACGCGCGCCTTGGCGTGCGTCCACGGCGACGTCTTCATGTTCAGGCCGGTCATGAAGATCTGGCCCGCCTTGCGGACGCCGACGCCGGTGATGGCCGCGCCGCCGTCGCACCGGCTGCTGGCCGGCTTTCCGCTCGGGTTCGTGCCCTCGGCCAGTAGGTAGAACCAGTGGTTCTGCGGTCCGGCCGCCGCGTGCACCTCGGTGCTCGGGATGGAGGAGCTGTAGCAGTTCGGGTGACCCAGCGCCGATGGGTTGTACATGTTCCTGATCGCGCCGCTGCCCACCAGGTTGACCTCCTCGCCGACCAGGTAGTCGGGCGGGTCGAGGCTGGCCGGCTCGTTGGCGTACGCCTCGGTCAGCGCGCCGAAGATGTCACCCGTCGACTCGTTCAGGCCGCCGGACTCGTTGCCGCTGCCGCCGCTGCCGCCGGAGAACTGGAAGACGCCGTGGCCGAACTCGTGCCCGACGACGTCCATCGAGGTGGCCTGCCGGCTGCTCGCGGAGTTGCGGCCGAACGAGGCGTACGACCCGTTCCAGAAGGCGTTGGCCTGGTTCAGCCCGACCCTCGCGGGGTAGCCGCGGCCCGAGCCGTTGATGCCGTTGCGACCGAGCCAGTCGCGGAGCATGTTCCACTCGTGCTGGACCGCGAAGAGGGCGTCGACGCAGGCCGTCTCCAGGTTCGTGCCGCTGCCGTTGCCCCAGCTGTCGGTCGATTTGGTGTACACCGCGCCGTTCTGGCCGCCGCACTGGACGCCGGTGCGCGTGGGGTCGACCATCGAGTACGACGGGGAAGTGTCGATGGTGACCGGGTTGCCGTTGTAGTAGCTGTTGCCGGTGCCGTCGACTACCTGATCCCACTTGTCGATGACCTGGCCGTCACGCGCGTCCACGTACACGTGCATGATGCTGGACTGGTCGTCGGTGGCGGCCACGACCTCCCACGCCAGGCGTGGCGTGGGCGTGGCGGCGTGCACCACGAGAGCTGGCGTGCTGATCGAGGTGGCCTTGGGCGCCACGTTGCGGGCCGTGTCTGCCGCCGCCTGCGCGGCGATCTGCGGCTTGGTGTCCAGGGCGATCTTCGTCTGCTGGCCGGTGTCGATCGTGCTGACGGCCTTGCCGGACTTGTCAGTTGTTATGACTACCTCGCCGCCGAAGACGGGTAAGCCGGCGTAGGTACGCGTGTACGTGAGGTGCTGTATGCCGTTGACGCCGGCGATGGACGATGACAGGGAGAAAGCGTCCTGGTCGGCGGCCAGGAGCTGCGTCCGGCTGGAGGTGATGACGCTCTGCGCGGTCGCCACCGCGGTGCCGCGCTCCGAAGGTGAGGGCGGGTCGGCCGCCTGGGCGTTCGCGCTTGTGACGCCCGCCGGTGCGGTGATGGTCAGGGCTAACGCGAGTATGGCGGCAGCGCCCAACCTGAGCTTGGGGTTCACGCTCGTTGCTCCTCAGGGGGTGGAGTGGACGAGCCCCGGCCGGCTGGGGTGCACTCAGACTGACATTCGAGTGACCTAAGTGATACCTCCCAATTTGCCCATAGCGCCGTGGTATGGATCGACAACACGCCCCCGCGTAGGGGCGCCAGCGGTCGGGTATCTCGTACGCGGCCTGGTCTGGACGCAGGCCGTAGCCGTCGAAGACCTCATGGGTCAGACGAAGGTGACGGTCCGTGGGGCCGGGCACGGCAAAGTCCAAGACCCGTGTCGTACTCGGGTGTGAGTAGTTGCGGTACAGGATGTAGCGATGAGATTGATCACTTCGCCGTCCGTCCCGTGAGGTCGAGGTTGTAACGCCGGAGGGCGGCGAGTTCACTCCATCGCATACTGCCGAAAGTCGCCAGGAGCACCAGGGCGCGGAACCGGTGAGGCACAACATCGGCCAGCGCGAAAACCTCCGAGACAGTCAGCACGGGGCGTTCCACCCTGGCGTTCTTGATCTCGAACCGCTCACCCGCGTTCTGCGGGTGGGTCGGCCGACCTAAGGGCTGGTCGGCGGGGCGACGATCAACTCGGTGTCCGGGTCGTGGTCGATCTGCGGAGGGCCGGCGACGATCATGGTGGCTCGGGCCCACGGCTGTTCTCGTAACAAGAACGGCAGTTCCTCCAGCAGCCAGTTCGCCACGTGCTCCAGCTGCTCGGGGGAGTCACCGTCGCGGACGACCAACAAGCGCTCTTGCTCATCGAGGTCACCCTGCATCCACACCGAGGCGTCCAACCACGATGCAAGCTCTTCGCGGATGATGCCGGTGCCCTCGACCCAGATGAAGTCGGCGCCGGCGGGGATGGTGATCGATCCGGGCCGGTCGTGGGTGATCCAGGCATCAGGGCGGAAGTCCACCGCCGCACCCCGGTGCAGGGGGTGCAGGATGTTCTCGACGAGCACGGCGCCCCAGTCGAAGTAGGCGTGGTTCCAGGCGATGTCGTCGGTGTGCACGATGGCGGAGTTGGGCACCGCCTTGCGTAGCCGCTCGGCCAGGGTCGTCTTGCCGGCGCCGCCCCGGCCGTCGATCGCGATCACCCGCGGACGTCCGGTGACGTCGGGTGATGCGTCGCGCAGCTGCCGGACGGCGTCGAGCACGGTCACCACCCGCCAGCCAACGGCCTCGGTCTCGCCTGGATGTAGATGCATCGACAACCTGTCTCCGGAGGTGAGGACAAAGATCAGCATATGAGCCGCTGCCGTCGACCAGTCACGCTGAATGATGTACAGCAGTTTGCACCGCAACACCGCCTTGCACGATCACACCCCACCAGCCCGTATCTACCGTCCGACCAGACCACCGAGCTCGCCGAGTGCCATCTCGTATCCCTCGTGAGAATGCCGGCTACCTCGACGGCTCTGTGCCGACACTCGTCCTCGTCTCGGTTGACCCCGTCGAGCAACTTCCCGTGTTCGAACTCGACGCGGGGAAGCTCGCAGCTCCCACCGTCTCGATTGTGGACGGCCCAGGTGAATCCGGGATGCTGATCGAAGGGATCGCCCGCTCCGCAGGGTGTTCGCAGGTTCACCGGATCTTGCTAACGGCGTTGCTGACAACGTCCCCGAACACGGGTGTACGTCTCTGGAAGGCGATCAAGGCCAGAGGCCGCTGAGCTGGGAGATCTGTACCCGGTACTCGGGTCGCCGTCGCCAGCGGCAAAATAGCCGCATTTCCGGCGGCGACCTCGCCGTGGCCGAAGACCTGCAACAACCCCAGGGGCCCGTGCACCCGGCCAGGCAGGCGTCCGGCGTCTTCAGCATCCTCCGACGGCTTCAGGGGCCGCCGGGCCTCAGGAGCGAGCGCAGGTCGCGGGGCAGAACTTGGCCTCGGGGTAGCGCGATGACGGCTTGTCCAGGAGGGGCTGCCGCCGCGACTTCAGGTGCTGGTCGAGGAAGGCCGCCACGTAGGTGCGGGTGAGCTCGGCGGCGCGCGCCGCGGGCAGGACGCCGGGGAGGGGCTTGATGCCGAGGGCGTCCGCCAGCAGCGGGGTGTCGGTGAAGGACTGGTGTTCCGCGCCCGACAGCACGATCCAGCGCTTCCATCCGGTGAGCAACTTCCAGTCGCGGTCCCACGTGGGGAAGGGGCCCCCGGAGACGTGCTCCGCCGAGCCCAGGAACATGAACGGCCGGGAGAACCCGCTCTTGGGAATCCGGGCGTAGGCGGTGCCGTCCATGTCGATCCCGGCCCGCACTCGGGGGTCTTCGAGCATGGTCGCCATGGCGCTGGACCCGCCGATCGACTGCCCGACCATCGCGATGCGGGAGCGGTCGATCCGGTCGGAACCGTCCCACTTCGCTGGCAGTTGGTCAAGCACGAAGGAGACGTCGGCGGCCCGGCCCTGGATCAGTCCCGTGCCGAAGCCGGGATCGGAGTTGCTGTCGCAGGCGAGGCATTCGGCGACCCGCCCGTCGGGGAAGGTGGTGGCGTAGCTCTCGTAGGTGTGGTCGATCCCGGCCACGACGTACCCGCGGCTGGCCAGGTCCTCGGCCAGGGAGGTGAGTGTGCTCATCGGCTTGGTGAAGCCGGGGGAGAGCACCACCAGCGGCAGCTTCCGCCCCGCCGGTTCGGCGTCTTTGATGGCGTTCGTACGGGTCTTGCTCAGCGTGTCGTACGGCGCGCTCGCGATACTGGTGCCTTTCAGGAGGAGCTCCGATTCCTTGGGTGTCATGTACGGTGCCCGCTGTCCGTCGTGCTGCTTGGTCGGATACCACAGGGTGACCTTGAGCTCCCTGGCGTCGGCGTCGAGGTTCCAGGGATCGGGGCGGGAGGTGTCCTTCAGGTACAGGGCGGTGGTGCCGACCTGATGGGGGCCGGTGGGGGCGGGCAAGGTGGCAGGCCCGGCCGGCGCGGCGGACACGGCGTCGGATCGGGGCGGCGCGGGTGCGGAGCAGGCGGACGCGGCCAGGACGGCCAGTCCTGCGGCGACGGCCAGGAGCTGTCTCATGGAGAGGTCCGTTCACTTGTGCAGCAAGGTCAGGGCCTTGGTCAGGGCGGGGTCGCGTCCGGCGGCCGCGTCCTTGGGGGTCAGGGGTACGTAGTGGTCGGGCGGCACGCCGATCCGGTCGATCACCTCGTGGTTAGGCCCCAGATGGTGTTGGGCGGGGAAGCTCAGCAGGGTGTTGTTGCTCAGCAGGTACGCCTGTGCCGGGCCGGAGATGACGCCGGCGGTTCTGGTGCCGACCAACCGGCCGATGCGCAGGTCCTTGACCGCGGAGCTGAAGTGCTCGCAGGCCGAGGCGCAGCTGCGGTCGGTGAGCACCGTCAGCGGCAGGCCGAGCAGCTCGAGGGTGTCGTCGGTCCGCGATGTCGCGCACGTGCCGTCCACGGTGCAGTGGTAGGCGGTGACCTTGCCGTGGACGAACGCGCTCAGCAGCCGCGTCGCTTCCGTGGGGCTGCCGCCGCTGTTGCCGCGCAGGTCCAGCACGACGCCGGACAGCGTCCTGCCTTTCCGCAGCCTGGAGATCGCCCGCAGGACCCGGTCCGCGGAGTCGGGCGCGAATCCGGTCATCCGTACGTAGGCGACATCATCGTCCAGCAGCTTCGACCGCACCACTTGCAGGGCGGCCAGATCACGCTGGGCAAGGCCGGGCTGAAGCGCCACACTCCAGCGGCGTCCGGTGCTCTGCCGCAGGAGGCGCAGCTTGACGGGGCGCGCTTCCGGATACTGGGGGTAGAGGGCGTTGATCGCGGGGGTGGCCTGGCCGCCGATGAAGGGCGCCGATCCGTTGATCGATTCGATGATGTCGCCCGCGCGCAGCCCGGCGGCCTGCGCCGCGCCACCCAGCACGGTGGTGACGAACAGCGGGGCGAGTGTGACGCCGAGGTTGCCGTCCGCCTGCGAATCGTCCACGTTCGCCTGCAGACCCAGGCCGTAGCCGTCACCGTCGTAGTAGTCGGGCGGCCGCTTGACGTCGTGCGTCCAGCCGGCGTGGTCGTCACCGAGGCCGGCCACGATGGCCTCAAGAGTGACGATGGCCAGCTTGTCGCGCAGGCCGGGCACCTGATCGGTGACCTTCCGATAGACGGCCTCGAAAGCGGTCCAGTCGGCTTTGCGGTCGCCGGTCAGCGCTGGCATGGTGGCCTCGGGCAGGTCGCGCCCGTTGCGGTTGAGCTCCTGGGTCAGGGCGACGAATCCGGCGGTCAGCAGCGAGCGGGCGTCCAGGGTGGCGCCGCTGTAGTAGGTGCCGAGGATGCAGAAGTACGCCTGCTCGATGACGTCGATCGTGGTGACCGTCTCCGGCCCGGGCGCTCCCTGGGGCGGCGCGCAGACCGTACCCGCTGTGCTCGCCTCGCCGCGCGGCGGCGCCGGTGCCGTGCAGGCCGCGGCCAGGAGGAGGGCGAGCCCGGCGGCCGCGATCCTGACGACGGTCATGACAAGCCTCTCCGTACCCGCCAGAAGCAGAGCCAGGTGAGGCCGAGGGTGAGCAGGGCGTAGATCCCGGTCTCGATCCACTGGAAGGGCCAGAAGCGCTCGATGGGCTGGTACGTCGCCTGCTGCCGATAGCCGAGCCGGTTGATCTCCGCTGTGCACGCGTCCGTGCCCTGTCCCCTTGATGGTGCGCAGGGTCCCGACGTCGTGGAGACCGGGATGGACCGCGCGATCGTCGACGACGGCCCCGAGGCTCCATCGCCGCCGGCGACGGTACGTCCGGACGGATCGACCAGGTCGCTGGACAGGACCCAGGCGCCCGCGTGGCCGGGAACGGCCGACGTACTCAGGAAAAGCTGCATGGCTCCGCCTTCCTGCCCTTGCGGCACGATGCCGTTCACGTTCGTCCGGCCGAGCTCGAAAGTCGACGTGACCGGGGGCATCAGGTGAGGACGGACCAGCAGCGGCATGGCGAGCTGGATCGCGGTGAAAGCGACCAGAGTGAGTGCCATGGCGGGCAGGGTGCGGCGCACCAGCACGCCCATGGTCACGCCCAAGACGAAGGCGAAGGCCGCGTACCCCATCGGGGCGATGCCGCGCGCGCTGAACACCAGGGGAGACATCTGGGCCATTTCCGGAACAGCCGACTTGTCCAGGGGGTCGGACCACCAGGTCACCGCAAGGCCGCACACGCCGGCGGCGACCGTGGCCGCCAGGCCGGTGACCCCGAGCTTGACCGCCAGCCAGCGGCCGCGGGTGATGCTCTGGTTCCACACCAGCAGGTGCGTGGCCGACTCCAGCTCGCGGGTGATCAGCGGGGCTCCCCAGAAGAGCCCGACCAGCGCCGGCAGGATCAGCACGACGAGGGTGAGGGCGAGGAAGGGGATCTGGTGCTCGTCGAAGAACCGGTCGAAGAAGTCGTCGCAGGTGTTGTCCGGGGTGCAGCCGGCGATTCCCGCGGCGTAGCGGGAGGCCAGATCCGGGCCGGTCAGGGCCAGAACAGCGGTGAGGACGACGAGTACGGCGGCCGTCATCGCGGCCGAGCCGCGGAATTGCCGCCAGGTCAGCCAGATCATCCCTGCACCTCCAGGGCGACACGCCGGCGCTCGGCGGTGCGCCCGTCCATGTAGGCCAGGACGAGGTCCTCCAGGCTGAGCCGGCTGACCCTCCAGGCGGGGTCGTGGATCGGGGCGCCGGTTCTGACCACGTACGTGCTCTGCCGGTCGGTGTGACGTGCGGAGACCACGTGCCGGCCGGCGGGGAGCAGGTCGGGATCGCGGCGCGGGCCGGTGAGCCGGTGATGGGTGGCCAGCAGGTGGTCGGTCTTCCCGGCGATCTGGACGCGGGAGTCGACGAGCACGATCAGGTAGTCGCAGACCCGTTCCAGGTCGGAGACCAGGTGGGAGGAGAGCACCACGCTCAGCTTGTGCTCGACGTCGGCCTCCATCAGCCCTTGCAGGAACTCGTGACGGGCCAGCGGGTCGAGTGCGGCCGCGGGCTCGTCCAGGATCAGCAGGTCGGGCCGCTTGGCCAGGCCCAGGGTGAGGGCGAGCTGGGCGCGCTGGCCGCCCGACAGCTTGCCCGCCCGATGCGCGGGGACGAGGCCGAGCCGCGCGATGCGTTCCCGCGCCATGCCGTCGTCCCAGCGGGGGTTGAGCCGAGCTCCCAACCGCAGGTGTTCGGCGACGGTCAGGCCCGCGTAGACGGGGGTCTCCTGGGCGACGAACCCGACCTTGGCCAGCTGCGCGGGCGTGCTTCCTGGCCGGCCGCCGAGCACGGTGATGCCGCCAGCGGTCGGCTCGAGCTGGCCGCTGGCCAGCTTCAGCAGCGTGGACTTGCCGGCTCCGTTGGGACCCACCAACCCCACGACGTGGCCCGCCGGGATGTCGATGGTGCACTCGCGCAGCGCCCAGCGTCTGCCGTACTTCTTGCCCAATGCCTGGGCCCGCAGGACAGTAGTCACGCCATGCCCTCCTGAAAAGGGTGGTCCGAAAGGTGGTCATGAACAGCGCCGCCACCGTCGTGGCTCCACGGCGGCGTGGTGCCGGGAACGAAACTAGGCACTGCTCATGCCGGTGCGCTTCGGCCGTCAAACCGAGATCGCCTAGCGCCTGAGAACGAAGTGCCGCCGGCTCATCCCTGCGATCTAGTCCCGAAGACCGTGAAACCCATCACGACGGCCGATGCGGGACGGACGGGGCAGACGTGACAATGTGCCGGTGGAAACCGGGGAACGACGGCCGTGGTGGCGGCATGTGCTCGACCTGTACAGCCGGCTGAACGAGGACTACTCAGATCAGCGCGGCGTCCGGGACGCGCCGGGGCGGCGTAGCGACGGAACCCCAAGGCTGTCTCGCAGAGCACTCGCCGCCGACGTGATGATCGCGATCGTCCTGACGGTCATCGCGGTGACTGTATCGGTGGATTCTTTCGCGAATCAGCCCGAAGGGATCGAGTACTTGCGGTTCCGACCTGGTCCCCTGGCCGACCACGCAGTACCTCCCCATGTCCTGTTCAACGGCCCATCCTCAGCCTTTGGCGGTCCGCTTGCCCAGCTTTCGTCCCACGACCCGCCCGTGTTCCTCGTGGCGCTGACGGCGTTGCCGCTGGCGGCACGGCGCCGGTTCCCGCTCATCACCTTCTGGGTGGTGCTGGCGGCAGCCCGGGCCACACACGCGGATGCGACCTGGATCACCGTGTTGACCTGTGCTGTCGCCGCGTACGGTGCCGCCGCCCACAGCCGTGCCCGAATCCTGGCGATGGGTGGCCTCGTGCTCGCGGCCGGGCTCGCCGGTGCCGGGTTCGGGGACGTCGCGCCTGCGCTGCCGAATTGGATGGGGCCGTTCGTCGTCCTGCTGAGCGTCGGCGTCCTCGGGAGCTTCGTCCGTTTCTGGCGGCGACAACAAAGAGCCAGCCGGCACCGGCTCACCGAGCTGCAGCAGGCGCAGGCGGACGCCATGCGCAGGGCTGTCACCGAGGAGCGGTCCCGGATCGCCGCCGAGCTCCACGATGTGGTGACCCACAATGTCAATGTGATGGTGATCCAGGCCGGCGCGGCCCGCAGCGTGATGGACGTGGAGCCGGAACAGTCGAAGCAGGCTCTGCTCGCGATCGAGTCCGGCGGCCGGGCCGCCATGGCCGAACTGCGCCATGTCATGGGCCTGCTCGCCGGCCCGGGCGGCGAACGCCTCGACGGGCCTTCCGACGGGCTCGAACCCCAGCCCGGGCTCGAACAGCTCGACGGCCTGGTGGAACGGGTCCGCGCTGCCGGAGTGCCGGTGCGCGTCGCGGTGTCGCCGCCCGGGCCCTTGCCTCCCGGGATCGACCTCGCCGCCTACCGCGTCGTGCAGGAAGCCCTCACCAACACGATCAAGCACGCGCCCGGGGCCGCCGCGTCCGTGACGATCGGCCACGACGGCGACTGGCTGGAGATCGAGGTGACCGACACCGGCGGGACACGGAGCGCCGGGCCGCGAACCGGCGAGGGCAGGGGGCTGATCGGGTTGCGCGAGCGGCTCGCTGTCTACGGCGGGACCCTGGACGCCGGACGGACGGCCGAAGGCGGATTCCGGATCAAGGCCCGCGTCCCGTGGAGGACCGCATGACCGAGCGGTTGCGCGCCGTCATCGCCGACGACCAGGCACTGGTACGCACGGGATTTCGCATGATCCTCACCGCCAACGGCATCGACGTGGCGGCCGAGGCCGCCGACGGGGACGAAGCCGTCGCCGCGGTCCGCCGTACCAGGCCCGACGTCGTGCTCATGGACATCCGGATGCCGCGGATGGACGGCCTCGAAGCCACCCGGCGGATCCTCGCGGGCGGTGCCGAGGACACCCGCGTGCTGATCCTGACCACCTACGACCTCGACCACTACGTGTATGCCGCGCTCGCCGCGGGGGCGAGCGGGTTCCTGCTCAAGGACGTCTCACCCGAGCACCTGGTGGCCGCGGTACGTCTGGTGCGCTCCGGCGACGCCCTGCTCGCGCCCACCATCACCCGCCGCCTGGTCGAGCGTTTCGCCCGCCGCGACGACGCGAAGCCCACCCTCCACCGCGATCTGCACCAGTTGACGCCCCGGGAACTGGACGTGCTGCGCCTGCTCGCCACCGGCCTGAGCAACGCCGAACTCGCCGACCAGCTCACCCTCAGCGTGGCCACGGTGAAGACCCACGTCGCCGGCATCCTGTCCAAGCTCGACCTGCGCGACCGTGTCCAAGCCGTGGTGGTCGCCTACGAGACCGGCCTGATCTCTCCCGGCGGCACCGGCTCACCGCGGCCGGCCGACAGCTGAAGGGCGCTGCTGATGTACCCGCGGCCGATTCGTCCACTGATCGCCGGACCCGAGGGCTTGGCCGCCTACCCGGGAAGTCCAGACATGACGAAGGTCCCGCCACTGAAAAGCGGCGGGACCTTCGAAACGTGTGCGTACCGGTGTGCGTGTCGCCTCTCGGCGAAAGGCGCAACGCGGCTCCAGCCGAACGGTATTCCGCGAAGGCAATAGGTGAGGCCCGGGGACACTGGGCACACCGGCCACGACATCTGTAACCACCACGCGCCCGCCGATGTTCCCGACCCTCGCCGGGTAGGACGTCGCGGCCTACTGTCCATGACGGGCGGCGAAGCTCAACAGGGTGATCGATGGGCGTAGATCGCGCGGGCCGGGCAGGGCCGCGATCTTCCGGAGTGTTCTCGACCGCCATGCCTTGCGGCCGGGCGGCGGCTGCAGCTCTTCGGCGGTGGCCACGCCCGGGATCTGTGCGGGCAGGCGGGCGGCCTCGGACGGCACACTCGGCGATCAGGGACATCACCTGGTCGCGTTCGAGGTACATGAACAGACCCTCGGCGGAGATGAACACGCCACGCGCCGGATCGGAAACGTCCATCCACGTGCGGTCCAGCGCCGAGGCCGGGATCGCGGTCATGCGCGGCTCCTGTGGGAACAGGCGGGTGCGCAGGTCGATGACGGGTGGCAGATCCACTGACAGCCAGTCGATGCCGGGCCGCCCAGGCGCCAGTAGGTGGTCTGCAGGCCCTCGCCGAGGGCGACCACAGTGGCGGCGGGATGCTGGTCCAGGTAGGCGCGGATGGCCGTGTCCAGGGTGAGGGCGCGCAGGCGCCGATGCCTGCTGATCACCCCGGAAGGTCGTGAGGCGTCTCATTCCCGGTTCGTCCTGCTCTGGGTGATCTAGAGATCGTCGTTCGCCGGTGAAAATCGGGTGACATTTCGCATCAGTTGCCGGAATGCTGGGGAGGGGCGATGAGTTTTGTCGGTGGTGCCGGTCAGTCTTTGCATGACCACAACTTCTTGTGAGACCCAAGGCTGGGGACGCCAGCCATGACGACAGCATGTCCGACGACCCCCGATCGAGGTGCCGTGTCCAGCCCACAGCTCGACTCACCCGCCAAGTCCGCGACCTCTGGTTCAGGTCGCACCCCGGCCGTGATCCGGCTGCTGGTGCTCGCCACGTTCGTGGTCATCCTCAACGAAACGATCATGATCAATGCGATCCCGCGGTTGATGGACGCGATGCGCATAACCGAGCAGACCGCTCAGTGGCTGTCGACCGCCTTCATGTTGACCATGGCCTCTGTCATCCCGATCACCGGGTGGTTCCTGCAGCGGGTGTCCACCCGCAGCGCGTACACCACCGCGATGGGCCTGTTCCTGCTCGGCACGGCGTTGGCCGCCGTCGCGCCGACGTTCGAGGTGCTGCTGGGCGCCCGCATCGTCCAGGCGTCCGGGACTGCCGTGATGATGCCGCTGTTGATGACCACGCTGATGCAGGTCGTGCCGGAAGCGGACCGGGGCCGAGTGATGGGCAACGTCACCCTGGCCATCTCCGTCGCGCCCGCGATGGGCCCGGCGATCTCCGGAGTGATCCTCAACTTCGGGTCCTGGCGCCTGCTGTTCGCCGTGGTGCTGCCCATCGCCGGGCTGATCACGTGGGGCGGCCTGAGGCAGCTCAAGAACGTCGGTGAGCCTGAGTTCAGCACCATCGACTGGTTCAGCGTGGTCACCGCCGCTGCCGGGTTCGGCGGCCTGGTCTACGGGCTCAGCCGGTTCGAGGGTGGGGACATCCGCGTTGCCGCCGCCATCGTGGTGGCCGGTCTGGTCACCATCGCCGTCTTCGTCTTTCGCCAACTGTCGTTGCAGAAGCGTGGCACGCCGCTGATGGACCTGCGGACCCTGCGTCGCCGCACCTACACGGTCGCGCTGATCCTGATGGCGGTGGCGTTCATGTCCATGCTCGGCTCGATGATCCTGCTGCCGCTGTACCTGCAGAACGTCCGCGGACTCAACCCCCTGGAGACCGGCCTCCTCGTGATGCCGGGCGGGCTGGCGATGGGTCTGCTCGGTCCGACCGTCGGCCGGCTGTTCGACAACTACGGCGGTCGGGTTCTGGTCATCCCTGGCGCTATCGGGATCATGCTCGCGCTTGTCGGCTTCACCCAGGTCACGATGACCATGCCGTACTGGCAGCTTCTCGGCCTGCACGCGCTGCTCATGGTGAGCCTGGCCGCGACCTTCACGCCGGTCTTCACTCTCGGGCTCGGAGCGGTCCCCCCGCACCTCTACTCCCACGGGAGCTCGATCCTGAGCACACTGCAGCAGGTCGCCGCGGCTATCGGCACCGCGCTGGTGATCACCGTGATGAGCGCGCGGGCCGACACCCTGAAGGCCGAAGGCGTCACGGAGGCGCTCGCCAACCTCGGCGGTATGCGGCTGGCCTTCATCATCGGCGCCATCCTGTCGGTGGGCGTGGTCATCGCCGCCCTGCTCCTACCGGCCCGGGCGGACAACGCCGGTGAGCACTAGCCGCACACAGCATCAAGCCCGGCTGCTGAGCCGGGCGTAGGCCGCGGGTGGCATGCCGACCGCGGCGGTGAAGTCGCGGGTCAGGTGGGCTTGGTCGGTGTAGCCGAGTTCGGTGGCCAGCGTGGCAAGGTCGAAGCTCTGGGAGACCCGCTCCGCGGCCTCGTGCAGCCGGAAGCGGCGGATCACCCACTTGGGGCCGATGCCGACATAGTCCCGGAACAAACGCTGCAGCGAGCGCACCGACCGCCCCGACCTGATGGCCAGCTCGTCGACCCTGGTCATGGACACGTCGTTCTCCACCATCGCCACCAGCTCCGCGACCTCCTCGGCCAGCGGATCCTGCTCCGGCCCCAGACTCAGGAGGAACCTCTCGGTGAGCCCGATGGCGGCCCGGGGGTCGGGTTCGGCCAGGACGTGCTCGACCAGGGTCGCGCCTGCTGTGCCGTACATCTCGCCGATCTCCACGAAGCGGTCGGTCAGCTCGGAAACCGGGCCGCCGAGGAACGGCCGGAAGCCGCCGGGGCGGAAACGCGTGCCGAGGACGCGGCCGCTGCCCCGCATCGTGTAGGAGAACCCACCCTTGATCACTCCCGCGATCCGGTGGAAGTCCTGGGTGATGGTCAGGTTCACGGTGGGGTGGGAGACGATGCGCTGTTCGTACGGCTCGTCGAGGTCGGTCCAGGTGACGACCCAGAAATGCTCCACGTACGCCGAAATTTCGGGTGATGGCGCCTGGCGCGCGAAATTGAAGGCGTTAAGTCCCGCGTACGGGTCGACCCAGCCGCGCTGTCGCGTTTCTACAAGCCGTGCCTGGGGCAGGCGGGGAACCATGGCTGCCATGGACGACATGATGCCGCTGATGACGCGCGCCACCGAACGCACCTCCGGATTGGTGCGCGCGGTGCGTCATGATCAGTTCGGGTCGCCCACGCCATGCGCAAAGTTCGACGTCAAAGACCTGATCAACCACCTGGAGTGGGTAGCGGAGCTGTTCGAGTCGCTGGGCCGCAAGGGACCGTGGGTCGAGCAGGGACCTTACGGGGGCGACTTCCCCACGCGAGCGGAGGGCACGCTCGCTGTCTGGTCGCGGCGGGAGGCATGGGATGGGACCAGCCCCGATATGGGTCTGCCGATGACCACGCTGGCTCACATGTACCTCGTCGACATGGTCGTGCACGGCTGGGACCTGGCCAGGGCCACCGGTCAGCAGTACGAGCCGGAGCCCGAGGCCGTCTCGCGGGCGCTGGACTTCACCGGCCAGATGGTAGAGATGGGCAGGCAGCGCGGCGCCTTCGGGCCGCCGGTGGCGGTGCCGGATGATGCCCCGAAGCTCGACAGCCTGCTTGGCGTCATCGGCCGGGATCCGGCCTGGACACCGTGATCCGCCGCAGTCTCGACGGTCTCGACGGTCTCGACGGTCTCGAAGGTAGCGTTGCGGCGTTGGCGTAGCGGCGGGCCAGGCTCGCGAAGGCGGCCTTGAGCTCGGCCGGGCCGACGACCTCGATGTCGGCGTCGAACTTGCCGATGGTGGCGGCCAGGCCGGGCCAGGACCATGAGCCCAGGACGAGCCGGCAGCGGTTCGGGCCGAGTTCTTCGACGAACCCGTAGCGGGTGAAGCGGGACACGGCGGCGGCGGGTAGATCGAGGATCACCTCGCCGCGGCAGGGCCAGTTGCCAGAGCTGTCGGAGTCCCAGAACTTGCTGGCCACGAAGGCGGCCACATCACCTCCTGGCAGCTCGCGCGGGGTGAAGCGAGGCCCCGTAGGGGTGCGCGGGGTGATCCGATCGGCACGGAAGGTACGCCAGTCCTCGCGGTCGAGGTCCCAGGCGACGAGGTACCAGCGCCCGTCCCAGGTGACGAGGTGATGGGGCTGCACCCGGCGCGGCGGAGTCGGCGCACCGTTGCCCTCAGCTCCCGGTGGGGATGCGGGGGTGTAGTCGAAGCGCAGCACCTCGCGGGCGTGGACGGCGGCGCTGAGTGCCATGAGTACGCCGCTGTCGACCTGTGGGCCCGGTCGGATCGTGGGCCGCTCGACGGCGGTGACCTGGAGAGTGTCGATCCGGTGGCGCAGCCGGGCGGGCATGACCTGCCGGACGGTGTTCAGGGCGCGTGCCGCGGCTTCCGCGATGCCGGCGCCAGTGGTGGTGGCGATCTGGAGCGCGATGGCCAGAGCGATGGCTTGCTCGTCGTCGAACAGCAACGGGGGCAGCTCCGTACCGGCCTCGAGCCGGTACCCACCGGCGGGCCCCTTGAAGGCCACGATGGGATAGCCGAGCTCGCGCAGGCGGTCGACATCACGGCGTACGGTGCGCGGGCTGATGTCCAGCCGCTCGGCCAGCAGTGCCCCCGGCCAGTCGCGGCGCGTCTGGAGCAGCGAGAGCAACGACAGCAGTCGCGCTGAAGTCTTCGGCATGATGCCCATATTGCCCGGAGAAGAGGCCACTACCTGTCCGCTTCCCCTGAGATTGTTGTCGCATGCCAGTCAACGACGACAACTCGAAGGGCCCGAACGCCGTGACCGCTACCCCCACATCCCCCTCAACGCTCGACGCCGAGCGAGTCGAACTGCTCGCCCAGATCGCGGCCGCGCGATCCGCCCTGACCAACACCATCCGCGGGCTCAGCGACGAGCAGCTCGGGGAGCGCCCGACGGTCAGCGCACTGTGCCTGGGCGGGCTCGTCAAGCATGTCGCGTCCATGGAGGAGGCGTGGCTGCGCTTCGTGGTCGAAGGCCCGTCGGCGATGCGCTACGACCTGCCCGACGGTGTCACCTGGGCCGACTTCGCAGGCGGTACCGCACGCGAGATCCCGCAGTGGGCGATCGACCACCAGAACGACTTCCAGATGCTGCCCGACGAGACGCCGGCCGGGATCCTCGAGCGATACGAGCAGGTCGCCGCGCGCACTGAGGAGATCGTCGCCGCCGTCCCCGACCTGTCGGCGACGCATCCGCTGCCGGAGGCGCCCTGGCACGAGCCGGGAGCGGTGCGCAGCGTACGCCGGGTGCTGATGCACGTCATCGCCGAGACCTCCCAGCACGCCGGGCACGCCGACATCCTGCGCGAGACGCTCGACGGGCAGAAATCAACCTGAACCGATGACCGTTCTCGACACCCGGGCGCTCAACCGCGCGACACTCGCCCGGCAGTTGCTGCTCGATCACGCCGACATGCCGGTTCTCGACGCCGTCGGGCACCTGTGCGGCCTGCAAGCGCAGGAACCACAGGAACCGTACGTCGGGCTCTGGTCGCGGCTGCGCGCGTTCGATCCGGCGGTGCTCTCGGACCTGCTGATCCGGCGGAACGTGGTACGAACCCACCTCATGCGCCGCACCGTCCACCTCCTCGCCGCCGGCGACGTCCTGGCCTGGCGGGCCCGCCACGACACCATGCTGCGCCAACGGGTACTCGGGACCTACCGCCGCGAGCTCGACGGGGTGGATCTCGACGAGCTCGCGGCGGCGGGCCGGGCGGTGATGGCCGACGAGGAGCCCCGCTCGATGACCGAGCTCGCGCGGGCGCTGGCTGAACGCTGGCCGGCGCCGGGACCGCGGGCACTGGGTGAAATGCTGATCGCCGCCCTCGTCCCGATGGCGCAGCTACCGCCGCGCGGGTTATGGCGTACGAGGGCGGGAGTACGCAACGTCCTGCTCTCCTCCTGGCTGGGGCGCGAGATCGACCCGCCGGCCCCGGACGGCTCCGATCCGGTCGGTGAAGAGCTGGTACGGCGCTATCTGGCCGCGTTCGGCCCCGCCGCCTCAGCCGACCTGCGCGCCTGGTGCGGTCTCGCCGGACTGCCGGCCGCGGTGGCCGCGATACGCGAGGAGCTGGTCACCTTCCGCGACGAGCGAGGCCGGGAACTGCTGGACCTGCCCGACGCGCCGCGCCCCGACCCCGACACACCGGCTCCGGTGCGGTTCTTGCCGGCGTTCGACAACGCGCTCCTCGGGTACCACGACCGCGGCCGGATCATCGACGACGCCCACCGCGGCCTGTCGGTCGCCGGCGCACGGGTTGTCCTGGTCGACGGCCGGGTCTCCGCGACCTGGAGCGTCGAGGCGGGCACCGTGCTGGTCTCTCCACTGCGCCTCCTCTCGCGAGCCGACCGCACCGCCGTGGCCGAGCAGGGGCAGGAGCTGGCGTCGTTCCTCTCCGACAACGACAGCCACGGCGTACAGATCGCCACGTCTACCGGCTGAGCGACCCTCCGCGAGCTGCTTCCCCTGAGCCCGGTCCACACGACGTGATCATGAGCTTTGCGCGTCGGATTCGGGCTGTGAACGTGGTGCCGCTCTATGGCGAGCAGAGCTGTACGGCGGGCAGGGCCGCGTTCATCACCGGTCAGAACCCCTACCGGACGGGCCTGACCAAGGTGGGCATGCCCGGCGCCGAGATCGGGCTGCGCGCCGAGGACCCGGCGCCGAGGAGGAGCCCGAGCTGCCCGACTATCCGACGGAGGAGGAGTTCCCGGGTTCAGGGAGCGGTTCGGGCCGCGAGGGGTGATCCGCTCGTGGGCCGACGAAGACGGCACCCAGCGCATCGAGGACACCGGGCCGCTCAC
This sequence comes from Nonomuraea sp. NEAU-A123, assembly GCF_018603905.1. Lineage (GTDB taxonomy): Bacteria > Actinomycetota > Actinomycetes > Streptosporangiales > Streptosporangiaceae > Nonomuraea. The sequence goes on along the minus strand of NZ_JAHFZZ010000003.1, from coordinate 202,242 downwards.
CAAGAAGCGGATGGAGACCTGCGACGAGGAGTTCCGTGACGCGGCGATCGACTTCATCCGCCGCCCGACAACGGCCCGCACATGAACACCTGGCCCGACGGCGCCATGACACCGTTCCGCAACGAGAAGAACTCGAACTGGGAGGGCGCCTACCGCATCCCCGGCGCTGTGCGGTGGCCGGGCAAGATCCCGGCGGATACCGTGCTCAACGGCATCGTCAGCCACAATGACTGGTTTGTCACCCTGGTGGCCGCAGCGGGCGTGCCGGACATCGCCGGCGCTCTCACCCCGCTCGGTGACGTGCTCGCCACCGGCGGCCCGGCGGCGCCGAGTCGAGCCACGGTGGCCAGAACAGCGAGCTACAACGTGCTGATGATCTGGCGGAGAATCGTCCGGGACTTGGCCGCGGACTGCGCGTGGACACCTAGCTGGTTCAGCAGATGCCGGTACGGGCGAACGTCGGATTCCTTGCTCAGATATTGCGCGCTGGCGAGTTGTTCAAGATAGACCACATCATCCAGCTCTGCCTGGGCGAAGCGAAGGATGGTGACGGGGCCGATACCTCCGACGCGGCTGCCAGAGCTGAAGGGAAGAACCTGAATGGTGACGTGACGCAACACGGCCATCTCACGGAGATGTTCGATCTGGGCGCGCATCGTCGCGCTGCTGCCGACCTGACGGCGCAGCGCCGCCTCATCCATCACCACCCAAAGCTTGCGCGACGTGGGTGGCAGCAGGATTCGCTGGCGGCGCATCCGCACCGCGACCCGGCGCTCGATCTGCTCGGCAGAGGCGTTCTCGTGGCCATCCGCGATGACCGCGCGGGCGTAGTCCTCGGTCTGCAGCAGGCCCGGGATGTACTGGACCTCGTAGGTGCGAATGACGGCTGCGTCCTGCTCCAGCCCAAGGTATGCGTCGAACCAGTCAGGGAGTACGTCTCGATAGTCCTGCCACCAGCCGGGCGCGTTGGCCTGCTTGGCCATGATGAGCACGGTTTGGCGTTCGGTCTCGTCCACGCCGTACAGGGTGAGCAGGTCAGCCACATCACGCAGCTTGAAACTGGTCCGCCCGCACTCCAAGCGGCTGATCTTGGAATGTGAACTCCGGATGACATATCCCGCGGCTTCGCGAGTGATCTTCCTTGACTCGCGCAGCTGACGCAGGTGCGCGCCAACCAACATCCGTAACGCTGTCGGCCCGGACTGACGCAAATCCCCGTCGGAGATTTGCGTTAAGTCGCCCATACCGCGAGCAGTTGGCATATGTGCTCCCAAATCGGCAAATTGCCCCGGTCTGACCGTCGATAATCCTGCCACGGCGGCTGGCTCAGACACCATATTCCAAGTGATCTCTCGCCGCCTCTTCCTTGCCCAGCGCCGAGCCTGACGCTGGGCTCCGGGAAACTTCCCACGTGTGGTCCGGCCGACTCGTCTCGGAAACTTCTGACCAGCGAAAATGCCCAGAATGGGAATTCCCGGCCGCATGGGATCGTGCAACTTCTGACCGTTCTACCCCCGGCTCCGGTTCGCCAAGAAACCACGCGCGGTGACTAAACCGATACGGTCATGCTTTCGATGCGATGCCCTTCGCGCGCTACAGACCTCAGCGATACCGATTTACCTGTCCGCGGCGCAGCCTTGTTGCGGGTGGTCACCGGGTCGGTGATCATAAGTGGCCCCTTCGCCGGCGCGGCAGCCGGGGCCAGCCTGCTTGCTTGACATTCCTTGACGACCTTCAACCAGCTGACCAGCTAGCTCGGCTTCAGGGCTTTCGGCCGACTCCACAGAAGCCGGCCACTTCGGCGGGTTCGCCCCAGGGGGTGGCCTCGACCCGCCACCGTGACATCGTGACCAGGCCGGGTTCTACCATCTGCAGGCCGTCGAAGAAGCGGCTGATGTCGGCGCGGGTACGGGGGGTCATCGGATCGGCTTTCTTGTTCCATTCCTGCTGGGCCTCGGCCTGGGCGGTCGTCTCGCCGTCGAAATCGAGGGTGGCGTGGGTGAGGGCCAGGTAGCTGCCCGGGGGTACGGCGTCCAGCAGACGCATCACGCACTGGTGCACCTGGGCGAAGTCCGGGACGAGATGCAAGATGCCCAGCAGCATGATCGCGACTGGCTCGTCGAAGTTCAGCGTCTGTGCGGCCCGTTCCAAGATCTTGTCGGGGTCGCGTAGGTCGGCGTCGATGTAGTCGCAGACCCCCTCGTCGGAGCTTTTCAGCAACGCCTCGGCGTGCAGCAGGACCAGCGGATCGTTGTCGACGTAGACGATGCGGCACTCTGGGGCGACCCGCTGGGCGACCTCGTGGGTGTTGTCCATCGTGGGCAGGCCGGTACCGATGTCCAGGAACTGGCGGATGCCTTCGCCGGTCAGGAAGCGTACGGCCCGGCCGAGGAAGGCTCGGTCGGTGCGGGCGATGTCGACGATCCCGGGGAAGGTCTTTTTGTACTGGTCGGCGGCCTCGCGGTCGACGGGGTAGAAATCTTTGCCTCCGAGGAGGTAGTTCCACACTCGCGCTGAATGCGGCCTCGTGGTGTCGATCTTGGCTAAGAGTTCCTGGCCCGAGGTGTCGGTCATGGGGGTCTCCTGGGTCGTCTGGTCCTCATGGTCAACTCTTAACGTAGTCGCACCGTCTTCCCCTTGTCGGCGGCCGACCGCTGACCAGCGCCGTTGTCGTACGCCACGGCGACCGCCGGAGAGAGCACAGCTCCGCTTGGCGATCGAAGGGCATGAGCCGGAACGTGCGGCTGGTCCGGATTGTTAAGTCGAGGTTGATAGTGCGTTGTCAGATCTGTCGTTGTTCCCGAGGGAGAGCGCATTCGATGCTGAGGGCCTGACCGAAGGAGCCCCTCTCCCGGCGCAACTGATCGACATGACCGCAACTCTAGCGCCGCTAGCGCTTCTGTCGCGGCTATGTTAGCGTCACTCTTGCACCTAGCGGCGCTAGATATTGGAGTCAATCGTGCTCACCCCCATTGCTTATGGATTCGCCGTCCTGCTTGACCTGTTCGTTCTCTTCATCGGCCTGCGGTTCCTGCTGGTGCCGCAGGCAGCCGCCGCCGGCTACGGCGTTCCCGCCAAGAAAGACGGGGACACCGCCTACCTGACCATCAAGGGTCAGCGCGACTTCGTCTACGGCATCCTCGGTCTGGCCCTGCTCTTCTTCGTGGGTGCCCGCGCCGAGGCCTGGTTCATGCTGGTGGTCGCCCTCATCCCCCTCTCCGACGCCGTCATCGTCCTGCGCAACGGCGGCACCAAGGCGGTGGCGTTCGGCATCCACTTCGCCACGGCCGTGGCCGTCCTCATCAGCGCAGTCCTGCTGTTCCTCGTCTGAACCTGAGAAACCGTTCCAAAGGAGTCACTGAGATGTCGCTGATCGTGCCGGACTTCGACAAGTCCGTCATCGTCCGCTCCGCGGAGGCCGAAGTGATCGGCCAGGCCCCCACCACCATCCGGCTGCTGGCTGACAGCAGCTCGACCGGCGGCGCGCTCTCGACCCAGCGGGTCACGCTCGCGAACGGCGCGGACGGCGCCAAACCGCACCACCACGCCGCCTCCGCCGAGCTGTTCTACGTGCTGGACGGCACCGCCCAACTGCTGTCCGGCGAGCAGGTCGTCACCGCCGAGCGCGGCGACCTCGTGGTGGTGCCGCCCGGTCTCGCACACGCCTTCGCCGCCGCGCCGGGGGAGGACGCCGACATCCTCATCGTGATCACCCCGGGCGTCGAACGGTTCGAGTACTTCCGCCACCTGGAGCGCATCGCCTACGGCAAGGTGCCGCCCGAGAGCCTGCTTGACGTGCAGGAGCTCTATGACACCTACTTCCTCAACAGCACGACCTGGAACGACGCCAGGTCCTGACGCGCCGCCGGACGTTCGCCTCCCACAAAGGTTTTCAATCGTGAAAAAGCTCTATTACGCGGCACACACCTACATGATCCTCGGCGTGGTCAGCGGTCTGTACTATCGCGAGCTCACCAAGCTCAACGACTTCACGGGCGACAGCCAGCTCGGCGTGGTGCACACGCATCTGCTCGCGCTCGGAATGCTCTTCTACCTTGTCGTGCTGGCGTTGGAGAAGCTGTTCACCTTGTCGGCCAGCAGGCTCTTCAACTGGTCCTTCTGGGTGTACAACGCGGGTCTCGGGTTGACCGTGCTCATGATGATCATCCACGGCACCCAGACGGTCCTGGGCGCCGAGACCAGTGCGGCGATCTCCGGCATCGCCGGACTGGGGCACATCGTGCTGACCGTGGGCTTGATCCTCTTCTTCATCAACCTCGGCAAGCGGATCCCCCGCGGCGCGCCTGAATGACCAGGCCGGTCGCGTGCAGCGCAGCGGCTCGTCTGCCCGTTGCACTCGCGCCGGGCCGGGTCCTCGGCCGCGGCGATCTTGTCGTCCGCGTCGTCGATCTGGGAACTCCTTACGCGGGATGACGTAAGCGTCTGTCGGTGAGCATGTTGTCACTGTGGCGCTACGCGCGGAGCCGCGCAGGACCGCGAGCTCTCCGACGGCGTCACCGGAAACACGGATGCCCAGCAGGCTCTCCGTGCCGTTCGCGAGGCGGGCGCTCACCTTGACGCAGGCGGGGGTGCCCAGCAGGGCCGAGGTGAGGATGTAGACATGGCTTGCTGACCTCGCCCTGGTGCAGGAGAACCCGGCCCGGCTTGTACGACCGCGGCGGCCCATCGCCCGTTGTCTTTGTACGGTGAAGCCTTCGCCATCGTCCCTCCCCAACGACGCGTCGCAACGTACAAAGAGAACTATTCCTGATTCTGAGCTGCTTGGCAGAATTCTGCGGAGATAGCTAGCTTCCTAGGGGCGCCAGCTCATCCGTATTTTTCGGTAAATAGTCGTATTGTGGCCAGAGGGACCTGGTGGTGAAGCAGTCATGAGCGACAATCTCTTTCGCACCGCGCTCGACGAGCTCGGCGCCGTGCTCGCGAAGCTGGACGAAAGGCCGATCGACGCGGCCTGCCGGATGATCGGCGAGGCGAGAAAGATCGGCGTCTATGGCTGCGGCCGGGAGGCGTTGCAGATCAAAGGGTTCGCGATGCGCCTGTTCCATCTCGGCCTGCCGGTCGCGGTGGTCGGCGACATGACCATGCCGGCGCTGGGGCCCGGCGACGTCTTCCTCGTCACCTCCGGCCCCGGCGAGACCTCCACGGTGCTGGCGCTGATGCGAACGGCGAAGGCGGCGGGCGCGACGAATCTCCTGCTGACGGCCGAACCTGAGAGCGGCGCGGCGGAGCTCGCCGACTTCGCGCTCGTGATCCCGGCGCAGACCATGGCCAGCGACCAGGGCGAAAGGCAGACCTCTGTCCTGCCGATGGGTTCGGTCTATGAGGGCGCGCTGTTCGTGCTGTTCGAGGTGATGGTGCTGAAGCTGAGGACGCTGACCGGCGCCACCCGCGAGGCGATGCGCGACAGGCACACCAACATGGAGTGAGCGGAGCGTCAGGCGCCGGGGCGCTGGGCCAGCCGCTTGCCTCGCCTATCAGATCGACGGCGCCGCGCTCATCCTTAATCACTTCCCCATTGGGACTGCTCAAGAGAACGCGAAATCCGTGAATGACGGAGATGGTTGTCCGCTCTTTTAGTTGACGACATACCCGACGCCATTTGGTCGCGCCGAGAAGCGCCGACCGTGGCCGGGAGTAAAAGGAGAGAGAACAGGAAGAAGCGGCCGGATCGCAGGTGGCGCAGACCGTCATGGTTGCTGCCTTCCTGTCCTGGCCGCGACAGCGATGACGGGCGCTACGAGTTCGAGATGCTGCTCGGGCTCGGCGCTGACCGGCTGCGTATGGCGCAGGAGGCCGGCCATCCGGTCCGCGAGATCGCGGGGATTTGCCGACGCCGTACTACTCATGCAAGAGTAGTCTTGTGTCTTCCATTCGGATCTTCATTCTCGGGGCGTTGGCCGAACGCGGCCCCATGCACGGACACCAGTTGCGCCTGCTTGCCGAGGAGGAGCACATCGATCTGTGGACGGACATCACCGTGGGCGGTCTGTACGGCGCGATCAAGCGCCTCGCGGCTGAGGGATTGATCGAGGAGCTACGGGTCGAGCGGCAGGGGGCATACCCGCAGCGTCAGGTCTGGGGGATCACCCAGGACGGTTCGAAGACCCTCTCGACCCTTCGGCTGAACGCGTTGCGCGAGATCGTGGTCAAGCCTGACCCGTTCGACCTGGCCATGACCCGGCTCGATCCGGATCGCCTGGATGATCTGCCCATCGTGATCGCGGCGCGGATCGGCTCTCTCGAGGCGAAGCTCGCCGACCATGACGCGCACGCTCAGGCGATCGCCTCCTATCTGACACTTGCCGAAAAGCTGGCGATGAAGCACGGGTCCTACCGGTTGCGGGCGGAGATCGCGTGGCATCAGGAGCTGGCCTCTCTCCTTCCTGAGGTGATCGCCGATGAGAAGGCCCGGAAAGGGACATCATGAATCAGCAGAGTGCGCCGCCTACGCTCCCGGCGACCGTTTCCCGCGCCACCTGGTTCGCGTTGGCGATCCTCTTGGCGGGCGTGTTCATGGCGCTCCTGGACACCACCATCGTCAACGTCGCGATCCCGACGATCCGCACCAGCCTCGGCGCGTCGGAATCCACGTTGTCGTGGGTGATCTCCGGTTATGCGCTCGCGTACGGTCTGGCGCTCATCCCCGCAGGCCGGGTCGGTGATCGGTACGGCCACAAATGGGTCTTTATCGTAGGGCTGGCCCTGTTCACCGTCGCGAGTCTGGCCTGCGGACTGGCGCAGAATGACGTGCAGCTCATCGCTGTCCGCGTCGTCCAGGGTCTTGCCGGAGGCATCTTCTTCACGCCCGTCACAGCCCTCATCCAGCTGATGTTCCCGGGGCGGCTGCGCGGCAAGGCATTCGCGATCATGGGGGCGACGATCGGGTTCTCCACCGCTCTCGGCCCTCTCACCGGCGGCCTCATCATCGAGGCGTTCGGAGCCCATGACGGGTGGCGATGGGTGTTCGGGGTCAATCTTCCGATCGGTGTCCTCGCCGTCGCCGCCGCCTGCTGGCTGCTGCCCTCACGGGCCGAGGGAGCCCGGGACACGGGGAGCGACTGGATCGGACTCGTGCTCATCGCCGGCGGCCTTGTCGCCCTGCTGGTGCCGCTCATCCAAGGCCAGGACCAGGGATGGCCCGAATGGACCTATCTCTCGATGGCCGGCGGTGTCGCGCTGATCGTCGGGTTCGCGTTCTGGGAGCGCCGTGTCGCCCGCCTCGGCGGGAGGCCTCTCGTCCCGCCGCACCTGTTCGCCCATGCCTCCTTCACCGGCGGGGTCGTCCTGGCCTTCGTCTACTTCGCCGCGTTCACCAGCATCTTCTTCAGCGTCGCCCTGCTCTGGCAGGCCGGACTCGGCGCGACCGCGCTGCAGTCGGGCCTCGTCGTGCTGCCTTTCGCCATCGGGAGCATCATCGGCGCCGCCCAGAGCGACCAGCTCGCACGCCGATTCGGCCGTACCGTGCTCCTCATCGGCCTCGGACTCGTCGCCGTCGGCATCATCGCCATCTGGCTCGTCCTGGTGGCCGTCGTTCCCACCAGCCTCCACGGGTGGTACCTGACCGTCCCGCTGTTCCTCGGAGGCGTCGGCAGCGGACTGTTCATCGCGCCCAATGCCGACTTCATCGTCGCGACCGTGGGTCGGGCCGAAGCGGGAGCCGCGAGCGGAGTCATCGGCACCGTCCAGCGGATCGGTAGCGCTGTCGGCATCGCGGTGACCGGAAGCGTCCTGTTCGGAACCCTCGACTTCACCACTCCCGGTCCCGATGCCGCCGCCCTCGCCTTCGCCCACAGCGCCACCTACGCCATGGGGGTCAGCGCCGGCTTCGCGGTCCTCGCCTTCGCGCTCGGATTCACGTTGCCCAAGAGACCCACTTCATGACCACCTGCCCCTATGTCAAAGCTTGTCCGGCAGAGATCTCACCGGCGACCATAGGCACGTGACCCCACAGGCCTTTTACCGCGACCCGTACCCCCTTTATGCCGAGGCTCGCCGGACTCGTGGGCTTACCTTCGTACCCGAGCTGGACGCCTGGCTGGTGAGCAGACGCGAAGACGTACGCGAGGTGCTGAGCAAGCCCGAGCAGTTCTCCTCGGCGGGTGCGCTGCGGCCCGACTATCTGCCGGGCAAGGCCGCGCTCTCGGAATTGGTCAAGGGATTCGGCGGAATGCAGGCGGTGCTCGGCGCCGATGGTGACGCGCACCGGCGCCTGCGCCGGCCTCTCACCAGAGGACTGTCCCCGGCCAGGGTCGCCGCCGTGCTCCCGTTCGTCACCGAACGGGCCGAAGCGCTCATCGGCTCCTTCGCCAGCGATGGCCAGGTCGAGTGGATGGACGCGTACGCCAGACCGCTGCCCGCCGACGTGATCGGCCACCTGATCGGCCTGGACCCCGCCGACGTCCCCGGCGCGATCCGGGGCGCGCAGCAGGCGGAGAGCCTGGTGTTCACCGAGCTGACGGAGGCCGGGCAGGTCGAGGCCGCGAGAGAGATCGTGACCCTGCAGCACCTGCTCGACGGCTATGTCCGCGCGCGCAGGAGGGCTCCGCGTGACGACCTGTTCACCGAGATGGTCCGCGGCCTGGCGCCCGGATCCGAGGACCTCACGCTCGACCAGCGCAGGGAGATCGTGTCCAACGTCCAGAACCTGCTGCTGGCCGGCCACCTGACCACGACCGCGCTGCTCGGCACGGTCATGCTGAACCTGCTACGCGACCGCCGCCAGTGGGCACTGCTGTGCGAGCAGCCGCGGCTCATCCCCGCGGCCATCGAGGAGGCGGCCCGGTTCGAGGCGCCGATCCAGGGCTTCCGGCGTACGGTCACCACCGACGTGACACTGGGCGAGACCGAGCTGCACGCGGACGACGTGGTCTTCATCTCCTTCGGCTCGGCCGGCCGCGACGCGGACGCCGACCTGCGCCCGGACGAGTTCGACATCAGCCGGCAGGCCTTCCGCCACCTGTCCTTCGGGCATGGCCCGCACGGCTGCCCGGGCTCGCAGATCGCCAAGGAGCAGGTGCGGATAACCCTGGAAATCCTGATCCGCGACCTCCCCGGCCTGCGCCTGGCCCGCACTGACGTGACCATGGTCCCCACCCTCATCCACCGCTCTCCCGAGGCACTCTTCCTCGCCTGGTGAGAACTCCGGATCCCCGAAGTCACGCCGAGTTATGACGGGTCGCTCGAACGGGCGAATCACCAGCTCATGGTCCTATTTCCGCGAGAGTGGCGTACCGGGGAGTATCGCTTCGTGGCGATTACCATCGGTGATGATCACTTGATCCTCACATGCCATGACAGGCGCTGACCGCCCTTTGCGGACAGTGTCTCTCCGAGGTCATAGCCGCTGAGGACGTTGACCTAAGGAGAACGCATGTCCATCGTGAGGTTCACGACCCTCGCCGCCGCCCTGGCCTTCGGCGCCGCCCTGACGACAGGGGTGAGCGCGCATGCCGACGCTCGCCCGGTCGTCAAGCAGGCACTTTCGGAGACGACTCAGCGAATCGCTTCCGGGAGCACGGCGCCGGGAATGGGCTGGCAGCTCTACGAGAACAACGTGCCCGGCCTCTACATCGACGTGGACACCACGTCCGCGGGCTTCACGGGCACTCCCGTCTACACGGTCTCCGTCGGCGGCACGGATCACCATTTCGAGCTGACGGGCACCAGCACCGTTTACCGCCCCACCGCGACCGGATTCCGGGTCTATATCCGTTGGAGCGAGAGCACCCTGCCCCCGCTCACCGTCGCCGACGCGGAGACCAACGGGTGGTACGTCAACTGGATCGGCGTCGACAACCCGTAAGCACCGCCATCCGCTTGCCCAGCCGACTGGGCAAGCGGAGGAAGTGGTGTAGACAGATTCCACTCAGATCTGTCACCATTTCCTCCATGATCGTAGGAAAGGACGACGCCACCTTCATCTGGTGAGCGCTCTCGTGCAGCGGGAAGCTGCCGAAATCCGCGAAGAATGGCTGGGCCGGGCGTTGTCGACGCTGCCCGCCGACCGTCCGGCCACCGAGGCCGCAATCTCCGAGCTTTATCGCCTGATCGGGCTCGCTCCGCCGCGTTTCCACTGGGTCGCGTCACCGGTCGCGGCCCTGGCGACCGTCCCGCCCGGTGCGCGTCTACGGCCTTCGGAGGCCACCCGGCGGATGGCCGAATGGCCGCTGCCGCCTCGGCTCTCCGCCCTGGTGAGGGAGCTGTGCCGCGAACTCGACGCCCAGGTCAGATGGGTACATCAGCCGATGGACCGGCTGATCCGCCGGGAGGTTCGCAGCTCGCTCTCGCTGTCCACCGATGGCTCGCTTCTCGTGCCGGTTCGTGCGGCGCACGACTCGCCGCACAACGCGCGGACCGCCTGGTACGCGGTGCAGTGCGTTTCCTGGGTCGCCCACTACGACGCTCTCCGTCGGGCGGCCGGGGTGGTCTTCACCCCCGAGCAGACCCGGCAGCTCGATCTGTGGGCGGCAGTGGCCCGGTCGGGCGGCTGGTGGTGGCCTCGTGAAGGCGTGTGCGTCGTCTCCGAGCGGCCCGTCGCCGTGCACACGGAGGTGTGGGGCGACGCCGGCGAAGTGCGGCTGCACTGCGCGGACGGCCCCGCCATCCGGTACGCGGACGGGTGGGACGTGCACGCCTGGCACGGCACGCAGGTGCCCTCCTGGGTGATCACCGATCCGAACCTCCAGCGGATCGCGCGGGAGGCCAACGTCGAGGTCAGACGGTGCGCGATCGAGCGCATCGGCTGGACCTCCTACATCGACCGGGCCGGGCTGCGGCTGGTCGCCGCCGCGCCGGACCCCGGCAACCCCGGCTCGGAACTGCGGCTCTATGACATGCGCAAGGAGACCCGGGTGCTCCTCGCGGTCAACGGTTCCGTCGAACGCGACGGGCGCCGCCGCCAGTACGGGCTGACCGTGCCGGGCTTCCTCAACGACCCCGTCGACGCCGCCGGCTGGACCTACGGGCTGTCCGCCGAGCAGTACTCCCTTCTCGTACGCCGAACCTGAGGTGATCTTCATGACTGTGACTCTCGCTTCGCTCTCCCAGCAGACCGGACTCGCCGTGCTCGACCACCTCGAGAAGGAGGCGAGCATCCCTGTCGTCGACGGGCTCCAAGCCCAGGGCGACCTCATCGTCATCCCGCTCTCCGTCGTCGCGTCGTCCGTGCAACCATGGACCGACGCCACATGGACGGACGTGCCCCCCGAGGGGGTCGAACTGCTGCGCGGCGCGGCCGGCGGCAACCCGCACACGCTCGTCGCCGACCCCGATACCTGCCGGTGGACGACCAACGTGTCGGACTCCGACGGGCTGGCGATCGGCATCTTCGAGACCTCCGCCGTCGCCTACCTGCTGCATCCCGAACATGGGGCATCGGGCTGTACGCCGGGTACGTACGTCATCCGGCGGCAGCGCGAGCACGAAGGCCAGAGGGCACGCCTCGTGGCCGACTGATGGCCCTACCCGAGTGCGGCCAGCTCCTCCGCTGCGATGGGGCGGAACGTCGGCAGTATGGCGAGCAAGGCCGCCTCGGGTATGTCATTGGCGGCCACTTGCACCAGGGCGTCACCATGCCTGGCGAACAGGAGGGTGGACTCGTTCTCCAGGCGTGTCCTCCAGACGCCGGGTGATATCTCCCTGCATGGCGTGACCGGCTTCCAGCCCCAGTTCGGAATCGGATTCGCGCACGCGGCCTTCGGGGTGGCGTCCGTGGTCCGCCGGATATTGGCCGCAGTCTGGTCGCCCAGCCGAGCAGTAATCCGAGCGGGAAAGGTGAGAACGCCATCACCACGCCCATCACCACGACTCCGCCGAGGTCATCGGCTCCTGACCCGGACGGCCAATAGTCCCCGACGAGATTCGATGACACGCCGATCGTGGCCCCGACCAGGGCGGCCTTGCATAATGTCCGCCGCATGTCGTGATCCTTTCGGCTGGACTGTCAAGCCATGATCGCGCATGGCCCACCCGCCCAGGCGGTTTCCCACCATGATGGATCTATGGAGTCAGCCGACCAGGAGACGTTGCACGCACAAGCCGAAGCCGGCGACCCGGAGGCGATGATCGGCCTGTGGCTCGCGTGGCGGCACGGGCCGCGGGCCCAGGAGGGTGACACGTGGGTGCGGCGGGCGGTGGCGGCGGGTTCGACCCACGCCATGCGCAGGCTCGGCGCGTGGCGTGGCCGCCAGGATCCGGCCGAACAGGAGCAGCTCTACCTGCGTGCCGCCGAGGCGGGGGACCGTGTCGCGTTCTCGCTGCTCGCGCACCTCTACGACGAGCAGGGGCGGCGACCCGAGGCGGAGGTCTGGCTGCGCCGCGCTACTGAACGCGGGTTTGACTGGTCGCTGAGTCCGAGGCTCGCCCTCCTGCTGGCGATGCGCGGCGCCGACGACGAAGCGTTGGAGGTGTGCCTGCGGTCCGATGACCCGGGCGGCGAGGTCTGCCAGCTCGCCGACTCGCTGGCGGAGGAGGGCCTGCGGGAGGCGGCCGATCGCTGGATGCGGGACGCGTACGATCTCGGCTCTGGCTCGGCGGCGGTGCATTACGCCGAGCGGCAGGAGCGCGACGGCGACCTGGCGGGCGCGGAGCGGCTCTACCGTGAGTCCGGATCCGCCTGGGCACTGGTCGACTTCCTCGAGCGGCGGGGTCGCGTGGCCGAAGCCCGGTCGATGCTGGCGGAGAAGGGGGACAGCGAGCGGCTCGCGGCGTTCCTCGAACGCCACGGTGATTCCGGCGAGGCGGCCGCGATGCGGGACAGGATCCTGCGGGCCAGACCGACTGTCCCCGAAGCGGCGGAGTGGCTGACGGTCGTCGCCACTGTCGTGACGGCGTCCGCGCTGGTCCCGTTCGTGGAGTCGCTGATCGGCCGCATGGCCGAGGACACCTACGACGGGGTCCGCGGCAAGCTGCGCAAGCTCGCGCGCAGGCTCGCCAAGGGTGGCGAACCCGCCGAGAGTACGTTGATCGTGGTCAGCGATCCCCACTCCCACCTGCGCCTGCACATGCGTACCGACGCGACGGACGAGGCGCTGGCCGCGCTGCGCGACGTCGATCTCAGCGGCCCGCGCGGCGCGCTCCGCTGGAATCCGGAGACGCGCGAGTGGGAGCACCGGGACGGCCCGGCCAAGTAGGTGAAGCGGCCTATACCTGGGCGATGCGTCCCGTCGGGGGAGCGTCGCGGTGGAGTTCCAGGGCGGCGTCGATCAGGTCGACCCTGGGCAGGCTCGGCACCGCGTCCAGATCGAACCAGGCGGCCTGATCCGTCGTCCCGCCGACCTCGTGACGCAGCTCACCGCTGACGATCCGTGCCGCGTAGACGATCCGCACCGCGTGGAAGTCGATGCGGCCCGCTGGCCCGGGCAGCGAACGCCGCCGCGAATCGATCCCCAGGAGCCGCTCGGCGATCACCTCATAGCCGGTCTCCTCCCGCACCTCTCGCACCATCGCGTCAAGAGGGTCCTCGCCGTGCTCCAATCCGCCGCCGGGCATGGTCCATCCCCACTCCGCGCCATCGGCGGAGATCCACCGCGCCAGCAGGATCTGACCGTTCTGTATGCACACGCCGTACGCGGCGACCCGCCGCGTTTGTGGCGTATCGCTCTCCGCCATGCCGAACCCCTCCTGTGTCGCGCCGGGAGAAAGATCCATGGTGCCCGATGATGGAGGGGGCATGTGCGGACAGCGCGGGAGGATTCGTGGAACTCGGGTTGAGGGACAAGGTCGCCGTCATCACCGGCGGCAGCTCCGGGATCGGCCTGGCCGTGGCGCGGGGGCTCGCCGCCGAGGGCGCGCATCTCGTGCTCGCGGCCCGCGCCGCCGACCGCCTGGAGGAGGAGGCACGCGGCATCGTCGAAGCTCATGGTGTACGGGTGCTGCCCGTCGCGTGTGACGTGGCGACAGTGGAAGGCACCACGGCGCTGACCGAGGCGGCGGAGGAGGGCTTCGGGGGCGCGGACATCCTGATCAACAACGCCGGAGCCGGGTCCAACGAGACCATACTCGAGGCCCCGGACGAGAAATGGCAGGCGTACTGGGACCTGCACGTCATGGCGGCGGTCCGGCTGGCGCGTGGGCTCGTGCCCGGCATGCGGCGGCGCGGTGGCGGGGTCATCCTGCACAACGCGTCGATCTGCGCCGTACAGCCGCTGTGGTACGAGCCGATCTACAACGTGACCAACACCACTCTGCCTCTAGTAAGTTTCTCCTAGCCCGCTGACCTGCAAGAATAGGAAGATATTTTCTAGAGAGTGTTGCCTCTCAGACCTGCATGACGTGACTGGCCAGACGTCCCCGCCAGCGATGGCGAGTCAGATCGGGGGAGTCGGCGCGTGCTGGCTCCCCCAATCTGTGCCCCTAGATGTTGTCGCCCTGGTGAACCAACAGGGTGCCCGTCTCCATGACGAAGCAGTCGCAATTTCCGCAGCCGGGGGTCATACATCCTCCTAAACAGGGGGTTTTCCTCACCGTACGGCGCGGACTATGGGTAACCACTCGACTGCGCGGCGATAGTTAGATCCCTGTAGAGCTACACCTGTGACGGTGGAGCCGCTCAACGCTCGGGCCAGTCCTCGACCCTCGCAACATAGGTGCCCTTCTGGGGAACGGTGATTACCCACCCCAACTCACGCATGTACGCGAGTGCTTGGCGGATGGTGCCTGCAGCCCGGTCAAAGCGCTGGCTGAGCGTCTTCTCACTGGGGATGAGACGGTTTGGGATGTACTCGCCTGTCTTGATCTGCTCGATGAGTTCGTTCGCGATCTGCTGATAGACGGGGATCCTGTGCGGCGCTTGGGGTGCATCCTCCGGTCCGACGAAGGTGCCGCGTCCCTGAGACGAATAGATCGCTCCCTCTTCCTTGAGGAGGGCGAGAGCGCGCCGAATGGTCTGCCTGGTAACGCCGTATGTCGCCACTAGATCGACCTCAGAGGGCAAGGGAGAACCGGGCAGCAGCTCACCGGAGGCGATGCGCGCCCTGAGCTGCTCCGCTATCTGCACATATAGGAGCACAGGCCCCTCACGATCGAGCACCCTCGCACAGTAAGTAAGCGCACTCATGCCCAAGGGGAGCGCTACTCCCACTTGAAAGAGTGTGTACAACTACTGGAGGAGAACATACCTATAGGGGTACAGTCGCAGGTATGGGCACCCCTGGGTGAGCGATCCGAATGGACTGGCCTACAGCGCCGGCCCCGGTGAGCGCTAGAGCGCAACCCGACATGGAACGTCTGGCGCAGCGATCTCCAACGCTGGGCCTCCAAGCAAGAAGCGAGATCAGACGCGCATGACTCCATGGAGGTCGATATGAGCCCGACCGTCTCCACAGGCAAAAACCAGCCACCGACCGACAGAATCGTAAATCCCAATGTGCCAAACGTGGCGCGAATGTACGACTGGTACCTGGGCGGGAAAGACAACTATGCGGCCGATGTACAGGCGTGCTGGCGAGCGCTCAAACTGAATCCTGAGGCAAAGGCGTGCGCGCTCGCTAACCGTCGATTTCTCGGGCGTTCAGTGGATCATCTAGCGCGCAAAGAAAAGATCGCGCAGTTCCTCGACCTGGGTACCGGCTTTCCCAGCCAAGGCAATGTACATGAGGTTGCGCAGAAGGCTAACCCCGACGCGCTCACCATGTACGTGGATTATGACCCGGTCGTCGTAGCTCATGGCCGCGCGCTGCTCACTACCGATGATCGAACACAAATGTTGGAGCGCGATCTACGCGACTGGAAGAAAGTCTGTGAAGATGCCGCAACCCTGCTGGACTTTGAACGTCCAATCGGTGTGTTGATGGTGGCGTCCTTGCACTTCATAAAACCTTCAGAAGACCCTTATGGGATCGTGAAGGCGTTCATGGATGCGACAGTATCCGGCAGCTTCCTTGTACTAAGTCATGTGCTAGAGGCACCGAGAACGGTCGCCGCCGTACAAGCCTATAAGGGCGCTTCGGCCCCAGCAGTGCTCCGTTCAGAGGAGGATATAGCACGCTTCTTCACGAACGCAGAACTCGAATTGGTCGAGCCAGGATTGGTCCGGGCGCCACTATGGCGGTCAGATCCATGCGACCCGTTCGTCGAAATCGACGCCGAGAAAATCGACTTTCTTGCTGGGGTAGGGAGAAAGCGGTGACTAGGAATATGCCATCCAGCCGAGCTTCTCAAATAGTCGCGCCACGGATTAAGTGGGAGCGGTCGCCTGTATTCCACGATATCGAATACGGGATGGTCGGCAGAATAAGGGCTTTTTCGATTGCGGCACGCGTTCGCTTCATTCTCTATCCACGTCTTCCCGGAAAAAACGGACTCGTGGGCGAGACGAAGGAGTTCCCGTCCGTGGAAAAAGCCAAAGAACGTGCCGATGAGTTGCTAGCCGAGTTTCTGAAAGACTTTGGAATCAAAGCGCCAGATCGGATGGATGGGGACGGCTCTTATGAGTGAAGGAAACGACATCCTACAAGGGCCTCCATCTGGCAGCGTCATTGCTGCGATCCAGCAGATATGTGACAGGGCTAAGTCGGAACTAGAAAGCGCGTCTGACCTTCAAGAAGCGTTCGACAGCGTTACTCAGTTAGCAACTGGGCTACGCGACATAGCGGATGATGTCGCGCTGACACGCGCAAAGGTCGCGGCTCAAATCCGCGAGGCTGAGAACTTGTCGTTGGAAGGTCTCGCACAAAAATTGGGGATGTCCAAGCAGCGCGCTTTTCAGCTTCTCAAGGCTGCATCCCAGAAGGAGACCCAGAAATGAAGGCAGAAGACAGATTGGAAGAAGCCGGTGTTGGGAAGCGCGAATTAGCAAAACGGTACTATGCCGGCGAATCGATTAGGGGTATCGCCGCGTCACTTGGTATTTCACCCACGTCGCTCTATAGGATCGCCACGGATTGGGGAATCCAGATGCGTCCGAGGGGTTACGGGATTCAGCGCGCAAAGAAGGGAGCGCCGCGCCTTGAAGTCAGGGAAAATGCGGTAGTGGTGGGGCACAGCATGACCTACGCAGAGCTAGCTCAGCGGTACTGTGACGGCGAGAGGGCACATGACCTTGCGGCATTACTGGGTATCGCCGAATCGACGCTGGGTAGAAAAATGAGAGCGGCTGGAATCATTCGGGTATCGGAGGATGAGCGGCGCAGGTTTCGCGCCAAGGATCAAATTACTAAGAACCTCGACAATAATGAACTTGCCGCACGGTTCCGGTCAGGCGAATCCATTGACGCCATCGCTGAGTCGATCGGCATGACCAAGCAAACTATAATTAAGCGGATAAGGGCCGCAGAGCTTAAACGCATGTCTTCAAACGGGACGAGCAATCCGGTTACCGCCGAACTGGTTAGGCGCTATGAAGATGGCGAAACGATACGGGCCTTGAGCGTGTCGTTTAACATGACTACAGCAGGCATCTCGGAAAAACTGTACAGCGCGGGAGTTGAGATACGCCCTGCGGCTCCGAAATTAATTGATCTAGGCATCACCGATGAGGAACTCATAAAGCGCTACAAAGCCGGTGAGTCAATGGCCGACCTCGGCCGATCGCTGAATCTGAATTTAACGACGATAAAGCGCCGACTGAAGAAGGCGGAAATAGAGCTGCGCTCGCGGGGCGCTTCAAAACGTCTGAACCTTGGTGTATCGGATGAAGAACTAGCAAAACGCTATGAGGCGGGGGAGTCAGTCAGTGCTATTAGCCGATCGCTGGGATTCGGCTGGGGAGTGATTAAGCGCCGATTGGACGACATGGGAATCGAGATACGTCCGGCAGGATCCGAGAATCGTCCTGTGGACCTCGGGGTGAGTGAGAATGAATTGGTAGCGCGGTATACAGCCGGGGAGTCAATTGGTGCTATTGGTCGATCGCTGGGACGTGATCGAGAAACGATTAGGCGTCGTTTGAAGGATGCAGGAGTTCTGCGTTAGCGGGCCTGTCCCTGGCAAGAAACACAAAAGAGACTCCGTCTGAGACGGAGTCTCTTTGGTTTGCCCAGATATGATCCCGCACTATATCTCTGCGATAAGAGCGATATCTAGGTCCGCATAATTGTCCGTCACGGTTGCATGCAACCTAGTCGCGTTCTCGCTGGAGAGGGCATTGGCTGTAAGAGCCTCGCGCCATGCCTCGAAATTGCTGCGCCGTTGCTCGGCATCCCCCGCATCGCAGTGCCCTGTAAGCGCGGCTTGAGATGCGCTACTGGCGATGGTCCAGCTAATGACTGGCAACTTTTCGTTTATGGTGCGAGCTAGAAGCTTTTCGAGGACTTTAGCGGCACGCTGCTGCACATGTATCTGGTCGGGTGTTTCTTCTGCCACTTTTACGCCTTTGTCGTTCGAGTGTTGGACTATTGCGCTCTTTGTCCTTCTGGGAGCGTTATCGGCTCCTCTCCATGTTCATGGTCGTACATACCTGCGAGCGCTGGCCGGAAGACCGCTAGATGGTCTGGCCATTTGCCGCAGAGAGCCGACCGTGCCGCCGAGTCGGTTTGCAGAAGGAACTGAAGGTGTCGCAATCCGTGCATGAGAACGTCGATGTACCGGGGGATTGGGGCCTCAGTGGCCTCAACCGCAATCGGCTTCCCTACTGCACTTGGAAGAACCGGACTGATTGGAGCTGCGCTTTGCCATTTGTCCCGTACAAAGGCCGCGCAGCCAATGACCGCAACGTATGTCAGGACGACGGCCGTTTCTTCTGCGCGCCATGAAGTCGAGTGCAGGAGTTTAACGCCCTCTGACGCATCGTTCGCCTTCAGTAGGTCCGTTACGGCTGTGTGAGGGTCGCTGTCTTGCAGTACGGCTTCAGAACGCCATGCGTCGTTGCCACTAATCAGCCATAGACCGACTTCGTCGGCCGATACGGGCCAGACCTCAACGATTACCTCTGTCCGCTCGGTCATCGATTTTCTCCATCACGTTTCACGTTGGTCGTTGGCATCTTTTGCGGTCTTGATTAGTTGGGCTGCGCGTGCCTTCGATACACCGATGCGGCCAGCCAATCCAGCCAACGACATTTCCTCTTGCTCAAAAATGCGAGCTGCCGAAAGAGCACGCTGTTCCGCTGAGGCTTCAAAGAGCTTCCGCAGCGTTTCGACCAGTTCCGTTGCACCGCTGTATGCACGGTTGTGGTCGGGTTCGGCGTTGATCGCCGTTATGGCCGCACCAAACGCGTGTTCGAGGTCAGCAAGCGCGGACAGTACCGCCCCGCTCACGCCTTCGTTCGTCATGAGCGCCAGCGTACGCGTTTCGTCAAGGGGGGGCTAGACACGACTCGTACAGGGGGCCCTTGACGGCCGTGCAGGGGGGACTGTACGGTCCTTCGTGTAGCACCCCCTGTACGGCGATCGAGCAGCACGAATGGTCGCCCCGGTTCCTAGATGCGGATGGGAGTGATCTTGATGACGGACCTCGGGAGTCTCCAGCACTCGCGCCTGATCACCTTCATCCGCACCCTGGCGGACGTCCTTGACAACTGCACGGATGGGCTTTCGAGCCAGCTTGCGGCAACGGCGCTTCTGCTCCTGATGATCACGCTCTACGCCGTGGCCGACCTCCTGGAGAACTGCCCTGACTCGCTGACCCTCTATGGCGCACGACTCGGAAGGAAGTGATCCACATGACCTCCAGCAATCGCGCCGAAGATCATCGGACGCGACTCGTTAGGGGCCTTCGAGCCCTCGCCGACTTCCTAGAAGATCGGCCGGAGCTGCCCGTGCCCGACATGGTGCATGTCACGGTCTCTGTCCTGCACGGCAGCGAAGAGGAAAGAAGAGCAGAAGTAGAGCGCATCGGGCGGGTGATCGGATCGCCGCTCAACCCTGCTGATGCAGATCTCGGCTATCACTCGGCTGAGGTGGACTTCGGCCCCCTGCGGTACGGCGCGATGACCGCTACAGAGGAGCGTCGAGCCCGGACGAACGCGCTCATGTCTTACATGGACTGCGTCTTTCCAGACCCTCCTAGCGGGGCGTGAATGGCAGACATCCCGCTCTTCGTGATCAGCCTGGCGCTTCTCGCAGCTATCGGCGTGCTGGTGCTCTTCGTGGTGTTGGTCTGCGGCATCCGCGCCGACGACCGCCACCGGAACCTGTCGGACCGCCCCCATAGCGGGGTCGAGCGTGTGGCGCGGCGCGTGCTCATGCATGCGCGTCGCCCCCGCCCCGACGACTCCACCCCTGCTCCCGGCTCGCATCAGGCGAGGAGGTGAACACCCTGCGCATATTCCCGCTGACCCCTAAGTGTCTGTGTGGCGCGGTGACGGACTTCGGTAGCAAGCGTTGCCGCAAGTGCCGCGCCCGTACCGCGTGGCGACGCCACAAGGCCCGCCACGACGGCATCTAGCCCCCACTCATGTCCCGCTCGCGTAGGGAGGAGGTGATACCCCGATGAACGTCACGATCCCCGTGGTTGTGCTGCTCGGCATCCTCGTAGTGCTCGGCGTGCGGTTCCTGAAACTCCGGCTTTGGAGCGTGCTGCTATGCGTCGCGTTCGGATTCCTGCTGGCCGCGACCGCCGTGGCCCCCGACATCCGCCGCGCGCTGGGCGCGTTCCTGTCCTGGATTACCGGCTCCTGATCACCAACCCGAAAGGAAGTGATGCCTAGTGACCAACGCCCATCCATACCCCGACCCTGACCTACAGGAGGTCATCACCCGCAACCGCACCGCACGCCAACTCATCACCACGTTCGCCCGCTCGACCACGACGCTTGCGGACCTGTGGCAGCACGTCACCGCCGCCCTAGCCGACACGCCCACTCTGGTGGTCGAGATCACCAGACTCCGCAGCGAGATCACCCGACTCCGGCTCGACCGGGCAGACCTCATGGCCGCCGCACGCGCCACCCTGCACGCGCACGCGGACGGCGAACATGATCCCCTGTACTACCTGCGCGACGAACTGTCGGCGCAGCGCGCACGCGCACGGCACCCGCGAGGCAAGCGCGGGGGACGGGATGCCGCCTCATGACGGGGCACTCGCCCGACCCTGACGAACCGTCCGCGATCCCGCTCGACCGGTTCGCCTGGACGGGCCTCAATCCGGAGTTCGCACAGGTCAGAGAGGTGCCCAAATCCGCCGGCGAAGGGCTAGAAAATGATCTTGAGCCTACCGCGGGCGAGGTAAATGATCTTGAACCGGACGGGGGAGACGATCAGTTCTTCGACCGGGAATCGGTGCCCGATGATCTACCGGCGGACGGGCCGCCGGTAGATCGGCCCGACGACGACGGCGTGCCCCCCGACCGGTCAGCGACCGGTCGGGGGCGTGCCCCCATCCTGCCGCCGTGGGCACGGACCTGGATCGGTACCCGCGCCATGCTGGTGTGGTGGGTCAAGGATGCCGCCTACGTGCTCGGCTACCACGCCGTTCGCCTGCCCAAGTACGCGGCCAAGATGGCGATCTACGCGCCGATCGGGTCGTTCTCCGGCATCGGCCACCTGTTGAGGTGGGCCACGGCCGAAGAGGGCAACTGGGCGTTGCGTCAGGCGGCTGCCGACCGCAACGATCCCATGACCTGGCTCAAGCTCGACAAGCAACGCGAGCGGCAATCGCGGTGGCGCTGGTCGGTGCTGATCCTGGCCGTCCTGCTCAGTGCCGCCGCCGTGGCGTTGGTGCTGGCACTACAGGTGAGCGTGCCCGACTGGGCGCGGTGGGCGCTGCTGGCCGCGCTGGTGCCGATCCTTGCCCGTGCTGGACGGCCGGAGGACAAGCCGATCACTGATCGGGTCAGCCAAGGACCGCGCTACCGCAAGCTCACTGCGGAGCTGGTACGCCGCAGCCTGCTCAGCATCGGCATAGGCGCGATCAATGCGGCCGTAGCCAAAGATCAGCACGCGATCAGCTTCCCGCAGGACATCCACCGCGACGGCCCTGGACACCTGGCTATCGTCGATCTGCCGTTCGGGGTGGAGGCCGCCGACGTGGTGGCACGACGGGGACGGCTCGCGTCAGCCATGCGGCTACCGCTTGATCAGGTGTGGCCAGAGGTGGCTAGCGGCCACCCTGGACGGCTAGCACTGTGGGTCGGCTACCAACCGGCCAGCACGATGGAACAACCGCTCTGGCCGCTCCTGAGGGGCGGCACGGTGGACGTGTTCAAGCCGTTCCCGATCTTCACCACGCCACGTATGGAGATCATCGCAGCAATGCTGATCTTCCGGAATTGGCTGATCGGCGGACAGCCGGGATCAGGCAAGACGTTCCTGTTGCGGCTGCTGGTGCTGGCCGCCACGCTCGACCCGCGCGCCGAGATCAGAGGGTTCGAATTCAAGGGGGTTGCTGACTTCGCGGTGGTCGAACCGGTGTGTGCCGAGTACGGCAACGGCAGCGATGACAAGATCATCGGCCGTGCCGCCGCACTGATCAAGTGGCTGTATCACGAGTGCCAGCGACGCGCCGAGCGGATCAGCCACTATCACGCGCTCGGCATGGCACCAGAGAACAAGGTCACTTCCGAACTGGCGTCGCGCAAAGGATCAGGCTTGCATCCGCTGATCGTGTTCCTGAACGAGGCGCAAGAGCTTTTCCAGCACAAGATCTATGGCGGGGAAGCTGGGGAGCTGTGCGAGAAGGTGATCAAGCTCGGCCGTGCGCTGGGCGTGATCTTGCTGATAGACACCCAGATCCCGGACAAGGACAGCCTGCCGACCGGGATCACCCGCAACGTCAACACCCGCGTGTGCATGTCGGTAGCCGACCAGGTCGCCAACGACATGATTCTTGGCACCGGGATGTACAAGGCGGGCCACCGCGCCACGGTGTTCGAGCCGGTAGTAGAGGCGGGGTGGGGCATCCTGGTCGGTCTGGGCAAGCCCGGTGCCCGCAGGGGGTTCGAGGTCGACGCCCACCAGGCCCAACAGGTGGTCACACGCGCCATCGCCCTACGCGTCAAGGCGGGCACCATGCCCGACCCGCACGCCAGCCGACCGGACCCACCCGCGTACGACCTTCTGGCCGATCTGGCGCACGTGTGGCCGGACGGGGAAGACGCTGCGTGGAACGCCGAGCTATGCACGCGTCTGGCCGCCCTGCGGCCAGAGGTGTACGGCGGATGGCGGTCCGAGCAACTCACCAGCACCCTTAAGCCGCTCGGCGTCAAGGTCGGCGACATCGGCCGACGCATCGATGGCAAGAAGCACACGCGGCGCGGTATCTACCGTGCCAGCCTCGCGCAAGCCATGGCGGAGCGTGACCAAACGGGCCGCGCTGACTGAGCCCGGACGGTGCTTCCGGAAGTAGCTGACCCTGCTTCCGGAAGCACCCCCGCTAGCACCCAGAAACCCGCGCTGACCAGCCCTGTAGCAGATAGCAGGCTGACTGACCAACAACCCCGTACCAGCTCAGGAGGTGGTTTGTTGACCCCCAACACACTTGCTGCCGCCGCAGCAATCGCCGTTCCCGTCCTGCTCACGCTGAGCTACGCCTACGCCTGTTACGCCCGACCGTTCCGCGAACATCGCCGATGCAAGGGCACCGGTCGAATCTCCTACCTCTTCGGCCGTGGGTGGCGCTTCTGCCCCTGCTGCGGCGGCTCCGGCCTCCGTCTGCGGATCGGACGACGCCTGTGGAACCGCGCCCGCCGGCTCTACCGCGACGGCACCCGTAATCCTTCGGATGCTGAAAGGGGGTGATGTCGAACGAGCAACCCAAATAGTCGTAAACAAAGGAAAAGAGAGAGGGTGATAATCCCCACTCCTGAAGAGTGGGCCGAACGCCAACTAGAAAACGCGCCGACAAGGTCAACCCGCTGGGCCCGTGAGGTAGCGCAAATCTACTGCCTCGAAATCGTGGCTGACCAATAACCAAAATAGCCCCCGCCTGCTCGACTGCTAGCGGGGGCTATTCTTGCTCTGGGATATTGGCGCTTATAGTGCCACGCCCTCATGTTCCTCATGGAATATCGGCCTAATTTGATCGGGGTGGAAGCGAATGCCTCGACCTGCTGGTAGGATGATAACCGCTGACAGGCTCTTTGCGATGGCTTCGTGTTTTTGCTCTAGAGTGAAGTCCGGCTCTTTCCATCTCTTTTCCAGGTCTACGATCACGCGTCGTCGAGATTGCTGCTTGCTCTCGTGTGTGCGCTTTTCGCGCTTTAGTTGAGCCTCGCGCGCTTCCATTCTCGCCAAGCTGGGAAAGTAGCGCTCGGCGGAGTATTCGCCTATTTCATAACGTTGAGTGGAGTCGTTGATGCGTGCTTGCAGATCTGCCAATTCCTTTGCTTTGGGCCACGGTGGCTGCTCTTCGTCCGTCTCTTCTTCTTTCTGAAACTGAATCCTTCTGTGATCGGCGATGACGAGAGCTGTGATGTAGTCATTGATGGGCTTGGCGATACGGGAGATGCCGCCGCATCCTCCCAACCCTTTAGCCGGACATATATAAAGCTCTTCCCTTCCGCCGCTGCGGAATCCAAGGGTTCCTGACATCCTGGCACTGCACTTGCCACAGCGGAGGAATGGTGAGAGGAGGTATTTCGTGCGGGAGCCGGTTCCCGTGGCTCCGAGGCGTGATGGGGCCTGAGGCTCTGTAGGCTTCCACCTGCGGCATACCTCTTCCCATTGCTCTACTGTCAGAATTGGATCCCATTCACCTTGAACGGGGTTGCCGGATTCGTCCCTAAGAATCTCTCCGTCGTAAGTTCGGAAGCCGCAAATGCGCGGATTCGTGAAGATGCCAACAATGGTTGTTGCGTGCCACTCGGCACCAGTCACCGTAGGTATTCTGCGCGCTTTCCACTCTCGCGCGATAGTGATTGCGCTTACTCCGCCTCTGATCCTCGGAAGCTCTCGCAAGATGTGTGCTTGCTCTCTTTTGCTGACGGCCTTTCTGTCTTGTCGCCATCCGAAAGGCCGAAAAGGGCCACCACTGTTCTTGCCTTTCAGGGCGGCGTGTCGCTTGCCCGTACTAACGCGCCGAGAGGTGTTCCGGGATTCCTGGTTTCGCTGATTAACTAGCCCGCGTGCCGCCGAAATGCCCGCGTCAGTCGTAAGGTCGATGTTGCCTGTGAGGCTGACCACGTACGCGCCGTAATGCTCGACAACCTCAATGAGGTCTTCCAAGATCCTTGGTTCACGCGTTGCGCGATCGAGATCGGCCACAGCAAGCGCATTGCATTCACGGCGGCGCAAGCCGGTGAGGATCTTTTCCCAGTCGGGACGGACGACTCGATATCCGTATGTGCCATCAGGCAGCGTAATTCGAGTCTTCTTGTACGATGAAACGGCGTTTTCGGGTACTTCCCGGTCGATCCGCCCACCGATGCCGCGAACGAGGGCGCGGAGATCCGTGAGCTGATTCGCTAGCTGATCTTTTCTGTCTGCGGATTCCCTCGCGGACAGGATCCATATGAGCTGGTCAGGATCCCGATCGATGAGTGTGCGCCCCTCTGCCCGGCGCGGTGAGGTGGTCATGTCTCGGAGTATGCACTAAAAGCAGCGTAGCTAAGGCCGCGCTGATGATGTTCTCCAAGACGCTCTCGACGGAGGTCATCGACCACAACATCCGGGTGAACTGCGTCAACCCCGGCCTGGTCCTCACTCCCGACTGGGTGAAGACCGCCAAGCAACTGACCGCCGACAGCGGCGGCGACTGGCAGGGGCACCTCGACGAGGTCGCGCGGGAGCACGCGCCGATCAAGCGGTTCGCCACCCCGGAGGAGGTCGCGGACTTCGTCGTCTTCCTGTGTTCGGACCGGGCCGGCTATTCGGTGGGCGCCACGTACTTCGTCGACGGCGGGATGCTCAAGACGGTATGAGCGGGCGGGTCAGGTGAAGTGCGCCTCGGCTCTCAGTTGACCGGCCGCGTCCTGGACGGTCAGCTGTCCCGACTCCGGCGAGCCGGTGATGACGATCGGCTCGCCCGCGAAGACGGGGCGGCGCAGGCGGTACACCAGGCCGGTGATCCGGCGGCCCGGGGCGTACCGGCGGGGCAGCTCGGCCATGAGGACGGCGAGCAGCGGGCCGTGGACGACGAGGCCGGGGTAGCGCTCGACGTCCGTGCAGTAGGGCAGGTCGTAGTGGATGCGGTGGGCGTTGGCGGTGAGCGCGCTGAAGCGGAACAGCAGCGGCGGAGTGGCGGTCATCGAAAGCCGCCATGCGGCACCGTCATCTGCACCGGCAGTCTCACCGGCGACCGCCGCCGCGGGGGCCGACCCCTGCGATGGGGGATCTGAGCGGTAGACCAGGTCCTGTTCGTCGACCAGCCGCAGCTCCCCACCCTGCCGGTACTCGTACCGCACCGTCACGAACAACATCTCCCCCGACCGCCCCTCCTTCGGCGTGACGGCCGTCAGCTCGGCGGTCCGTACGGCCGGCCGCCCCATCTCCAATCCCCGCCGCGCCCGCATCCGCCCACCCGCGAACATCCGCCGCCGATGCGGAATCGGCGGCAGGAAGTGCCCCTCGGCCGGATGCCCGTCGATGCCGAGCCGGGCCTGCGCGGGCCACTCCAGGAAGTACAGCCACTGCCACGGCAACGGCAGCGGCTCACCGGAGGGCGGCGCGTCGAGCACCGCCGCCAGAGCCGCCGCCGGGCCGGGCGAGATGATGTCCTCGCTGGTCACGACCCCAGGGCGCCAGTCGCGTACGTAATCCGAGAGCGTCATTCCCCCACCACCCCTTGAGCGCGGAGCCGGGCCACCTCGGCCGTGGACATCGACAGCAGCTCGCCCAGCACCTCGTCCGTATGCTGCCCCAACTCCGGCGCGGGACGCGGCGGGAGCTGACGCCCGCCGAAGACCACGGGCGGTCCGGGCGCGAGGTGTGGCCCGATGCCGGGCTGGGCGAGCTCGCCCATCAGCGGGCTGTCGCGCAGCGTGCCGTCCCGGACCAGCTCGCCGAAGTCCCGGTATTCGGCCCACAGCACGGACCCCAAAGCCCCTTCGAGCGAGGCGACGGTACGGCCGGCGAACCACGGCGACAGTACGCCGCCCAGCGTCTCGCGGTAGGCGTACCGGTCGGCTTCGCGCAGGAAGTCGGCGCCCAGGGCGCGTTCCAGCGCGGCCATCACCTCCGCCAGGCCGGTCGCCGCCACCAGGTCGCGCCAGTGCCTCGTGGTGAGGACCAGCACCATGACCCGCCGCCCGTCGGCGGTGGCGAAGTCGCGGCCGAAGTCGCCGAAGACGTGGTTGCCGAGTCGCGGGCGAGGGGTGGCGCACAGCTGGGCCTCGGCCAGGTAGCCGAGGTTGCCCGCGGTGGCCAGCGCCACGTCGTGCAGCGCCACCTCCAGCCGCTGCCCATGGCTGGTGACCAGGCGGTGCCGTTCGGCGGCGAGCAGCCCGGCCGCGAGGTAGAGCCCGCAGGCCACGTCCCATGCCGGCAGCACGTGGTTGACCGGCCCGTCGTGGTCCTCCGGCCCGGTAATGGCGGGGAAGCCCAGGGAGGCGTTGACCGTGTAGTCCACGGCGTTGCGGCCGTCGCGGTGGCCGAGCAGCCGCGCGTACACGAGGTCGGGTCGAAGCTCGCGCAGGTCGTCGTAGGTCAGGCCGGGGCGCGGCGCGGCGTTGGTGAGCACGATGCCGGCGGTCGCGATCAGTGCGGCGACGAGTTCGCGGCCCGCGGGGGAGCGGAGGTCGGCGGTGACGGATCGCTTGCCCTTGTTCAGTCCGGCCCAGTAGAGGCTGCGGCCGGACGGGGCCAGCGGCCATCGGCCCAGGTCGGGGCCGCCGCCGAGCTGATCCACCCGGATCACGTCGGCACCGAGCTGGGCGAGGGTCATCCCGCCGAGCGGCGAGGCGATGTAGCTCGACAGCTCGATGACCCGCAGACCCGCCAGGGGCGCCGCATCGTTCACAGAAGGCAGGTTAGTGGCAGGTGGTGACCCCAAGTCGTGGAAGAGCCGTCTCGACCCTGCCAGGGACGGTTAGTGTCTGTTCGGACACAAGGAGTGATGATGACCATGCTTGCGCGGGCCCTTGAGCTCAAAGCCGAGCTGATCCACTTTGCCACCTCCGGCCGGTTCGGGCGCGAGCTGAGCGGCGTGCTCGACCGGTTCTACGCCGACGGCCCGCCCGCCGACGAGGCCGCGGCCTTCCTGCCCATCGACTACTTCGCCCACCAGCATCTGCTGACCGGCGGCGACACGGTCATCGACCGGTTCCTGCGCGAGCGGCCCGACCTCGCCAGGGCCGACGTCGAGCTGCTGTCGAGGTGGAAGGACGTGGTCGAGGGCGTGTACGAGGTGCGGGTGGTCGACGGGGCGACCGTGCTGCTGTTCAACCTCGTGGACGAACTGACCTACCGGGCGTTCTCCAACCTGGGCGAGGCGGCCTTCGGGGAGCTGCGGCCCGGGATGTACGTCGTGGGCAGGCTGGTGCCCCTCGGGCTCGACTGGCTGATCAGCGGCACCCCGGCGGTGCACCCGGCCGCCGCGCGCGACACGCTCCTGTCGACGGCCGCGCACATCGCGCTGGAGCATCCCGAGTGGGTGTTCCGCAACCCGGTGCTGCTGACCCAGGCCAGGGAGCTGCAGCGCGAGCAGCGCCAATGCTTCATCGGCCACTTCGGGACCGACCTGGTCGTGCTGCGGGGCGCCGAGCTGGCCGACCGCGTGCGCGGCTACCTGGCCTACCAGTCGGGCCGGCTGGGCGGCGCCCCACCGGCCGGGCTGGAGCTGCCCGAGCACGTGACCGGGGCCGAGACGGTGGCGCTGATCTTCGACGAGGTCGCCGGGCTGGGCTACTACGCCGACTTCGGCATGCTGGAGGAGGTCTTCCTCGACCCCGGCCTGATCGCCAAGCGGCCCTATCGCGAGCTGGTCAGCGCCTATCTCCGGGGCGACGCCGTCTCGCCGGTGCCGATCCGGCGGCTGGCCGAACGCGATCCCGAGAAGGCCGGAGCGGTCTTCGCCGGGCTGCTGAACAAGGGCGGCTTCCAGTGGGAGCGCAGTGGCGAGCTGCTGTTGCGCACCCACAAGCCCGCGCATTTCACCGCCCGGCCGCTGCCCACGGTCATACCGGTCACCGGGGCCATCGCCGAGCACCTGGGCGCCGCCTGACGGACCCCGGCTCAGGAGGCTTCGGCCTTGTCCTCTGGGAGCGGGATCCACTTGTGCGCCCAGACGACCAGCTCGTCCAGGACGGGGCGCAGCTCCTCGCCCATCTCCGTCAGGTGATATTCGACCCTGACCGGCGACGTGTCGAGCACCCGCCGCTCGATGAGCCCGGCGGCCTCCAGCTCCCGCAGACGCCGGGCGAGCATCGTGTCGTTCACGCCGGGGATGGCCGCTTTGAGCTCGGCGTAGCGGTGCGTGCCCTTGAAGATCATGTGCAGCAGGGCGCCCGACCACCGCGCCCCGATCAGCTCCAGGGCGGTGTGAAACCGGGTGCATACCGAATGGAGGCTCACCCGATGGATCATACCCGGCAACTTGCTAAGAAATATGTAGTTACTCAATAATGTTGAGTGGCTAGACCTTCGAGACTGAGGAGCAGGACATGTCCAAGCCCGTACTGCAAGTGATCATCGCCAGCACCCGCCCCGGCCGCGTGGGCAGGGTGATCGGGGAGTGGTTCTACGAGCGGGCCGTGGCCGGGGGCGACTTCGACGTCGAGCTGGTCGACCTGGCCGAACTCGGCCTGCCCTTCCTGGACGAGCCGAACCACCCCAGGCTCAAGCAGTACGAGCACGCGCACACCAAGGAGTGGAGCGCCATCGTCGAGCGCGGCGACGCCTACGTCTTCGTGACGCCCGAGTACAACCACAGCTTCAACGCCGTGCTCAAGAACGCCCTGGACTACCTGCACCAGGAGTGGCAGCACAAGGCGGCGGGCTTCGTGAGCTACGGCGGCCTGTCCGGCGGCACCCGCGCGGTCAACAGCCTGCGCCAGGTGGTCAGCTCGCTGAAGATGATCCCGGTGGTCGAGGCCGTCAACCTGGCGTTCTACCCGCAGTTCGTCGAGGACGGCACGGTCAAGCCCAACGACGTGATGATCGGCGCCGCCGACGCCATGCTGGCCGAGCTCGCCAAGCTCACCGGCGCCCTGCGCCCCATGCGCCTCGCGGCCGCCTGACCTGACTGCCCCGACTGGCCCGCCTGATCCGACTGACCCGTCCGGCGCGAGCGAGCCGAGCAGCGGGTAAAGCCCGCCGGGCCGGTACGGGAGTCATCGTCAGTTTCCCTCGTCGTCGTCTATCAGACGGTCGAGCGCGCGGGTCACGGCGTCGCCCAGCGGGCGGAACGCCTGGGTGAGCGCGTTCGCCAGCGGGCCGAAGATCTCGGTCACCTCTTGGAGCAGATCTTCGGTCTTGCTCTCGGGCGGCGCCCAGCGCATCGCGTCGGCGCTCAGCGTCTCCCATTCGTCGACGACACCGTCGATGGCGTCGAGAACATGGTCAGGATCGCTCGGCATGGCCCTTCTCCAAGGCGCGGGAGTGGGATAAGGCCACGGTACATCCAGCCAGAAATGCGACGCCAGACAATCAGGCGGGGATGGAGACGCCCACCCCGCCGCGCGTCTGCCCGCCGTACCTCTCCTTGTCGGCCGCGATGTCGAGCGGCCGGATGCTGGTGCGCGCGGCGAGCACCTCGTCGGTGAGGAGCGAGGCGGGCACCAGCCACGAGACCTCGAACTCCAGCCCGTCGGGGTCGTGCGCGTACAGCGCCTTGGTGGTGGCGTGGTCGGAGGCCCCGGCCAGCGCGCCGAGCTCGCTCAGCTTGGCCGCGATGCGCTCCAGCTCGTCGAGCGTGTCGACCTCCCAGGCCAGGTGGTAGAGGCCGACGGTGGACCGGCCGGCGGTGGACTGGCCCGCCCGCTCGCCGATCTGGAACAGGCCCAGGTCGTGGTCGTTGGTCGAGCCGGGGGCCTGTAGGAAGGCGGCGCCGGGCATGCCCATGACGGCCTCGAAGCCGAGGGCCTCCCGGTAGAAGGTGACGCTGCGTTCGACGTCGCGTACGTACAGGACCGCGTGGTTGAGCCGTTGGACCGGCATGGTGAACCCCTTTCGGCGGAAGCTACCGCTAAGTATATGAGAGTTCAAGTAAAATGGCCGCATGACCCGATGGCTGGACGACGACGAGCAGCGCACCTGGCGTGACTTCCTGGCCGCGACCCAGTTGGTGAACGAGGCGCTCGACCGCCAGCTCCAGCGCGAGGCGGGCATGCCGCACACGTACTACATGATCTTGGTAGCCCTGTCGGAGGCGCCCGAGCGCTCGATGCGGATGAGTGAGCTGGCCGCCAGGGCACAGAGCTCGCAGAGCCGGCTCTCGCACGCGGTCGCCCGGCTGGAGGAGCGCGGCTGGGTGCGGCGTCACCGCTGCGACTCCGACCGCCGGGGCAACTACGCCGTGCTCACCACCGAGGGGTTCGCCGCGCTGGCCGCCGCCGCGCCCGGGCACGTGGCGGAGGTACGACGGAGCCTGTTCGACGTCCTCACCCCCGAGCAGGTGGGACATCTCGCCGAGATCTGCGCGGCGCTCCGGAACACGCTGGAGCAGTAGCGCGAAACTGTCCTCCCGACGCCGTACCGTTCTCCCGGACCACGAACAAGGAGAGCGGATGCACGACACGGATGAGGCACTTTTCCGGGCTGTCCACGGGATCGCCGGCCGCCTGGCCGGCCAGCCGGTGCCAGTGGTGATGGAGGCCTTGATGCGCCAGTTGCCCAAGGCCCCCGGCCTCGACGTGGCCGAACTCCGCAGAATCGCCGAGGAGATCAGCGTGGGCAGAGACCCTTCGGGCTTGTAAAGCGAAGAAGACGGCCAAGAAGACGCACGTAGCGGCGCTCGGCCGGTGAGGCGGAGGACCGTGCCCCTGGAAGGCCGCCGACCCCGGTCGGCGGATGGGCCCTCCCGTGCCTGCCGTAACAGAAACATCCCTTAAAACACCCCGATACCTCATCAGGGTCGGGTCAGGGGTGGGGCCTGATGTGGGTGGGGGCGGTGGACGGGAAAGTAGAGACATGACCGCACAGAGGCTCTATCCCATCATCGCCTGCGGGTCGATCGTGTTCGCGGTGGTCGGGATCGTGGTCGGGCAGTTGGTGCCCGACCCGTACCTGAACCCCCTCAACGTGACCGTCAGCGAATACGCCGTGTCCGACCGCGGGGGCGTCACGGAAGCGGCGATGATGGTGCTGGGCCTCGGTTCGCTCATTCTCCTGAAGGCGCTGAAAGCGGCGCACGCACCGGTGCGGGGGCTACCGGAGCGGCTGTTGTGGGTGTGGTCGGGGGCGCTGATCGTCGCGGCGGTGATCCCGACCACACCGATCGGCCACGACCTGACCCTGACTGCGCAGATCCACCGCTACGTGTCGGTGGCCGCGTTCGTCAGCCTGCCCGCCGCGGCGGCCCTGCTGGTGCCCCGGCTGGCGGCCGACGAGGCGTGGAAGCCGGTCGCGCGGACCGTCGAGTGGCTGGCCCTGGCGGGCGGGCTCGGGGTGCTGGCGATCACCTATGTGGCCCTGCCCGGCGAGCGGGTGATGATCGGGTTGGTGGAGCGGGTGCTGCTGGGCGCGGAGGTGGCGTTGCTCGCGGTGCTCGCGGCGTGGTTGGTACGGCTCGCATGGGGCCGAGCAATTGTCCAGCAACCTGTGAATTTCCGGACATATCATAAGTTTGTGGCTAGTCGATCTTAAAAACCGCCGCAATTGGTGCTATTGTCTCCCGCGATCTTCTATCCGGGAGCGGGCGTCATGGCATCTGGCAGATCCATCAGATTCAAGATCTCGACGCTGCTGGTTCTCCCACTGGTATCCCTGGTCGGACTCTGGGGCTTCGCCGCGAGCACCACCTCCGGTGAGGCCCTGAACCTGTTGAAGGTCGACACGATCTGGAACGGGGTCATCAGCCACGCCGACTTCCTGGTCTACACCCTTGAGCAGGAGCGCCTCGCCTCCGCCGAGGTGATCTCCGGCAACGTCACCGACCCGGCCGCGCTGAGCACCACGCGCGCCAAGGTCGACGAGGTCAAGAAGCGGCTCAGCGACAATGGACTTACGGAGAAGACGCAGGCCGCCCTCACCCCTGAGATGCAGGGGAGGCTGAAGGAGGTCTTCGCGACCGTCGAGCGCCTGCCCGAGATCAGGAAGCAGGTCGACACCCGCAGGCTGAGCCCCGGTGGGCTGGTCACCGAGTACTCGTCGATCTCCGACGCGGTCCACCGCCTCTACCCGACGCTGACCCTCGCCACCGACGTCCGGCTGGCTCAGCAGGCACAGGGCCTGATCGCCGCCAGTGAGGTACGCGAGCTGCTGGACCGCGAGCGCGCGTTGATCGTCGCGGCGAACGGCAAGCCGTCCATGGCCGACATGCACATGCTCGCCAGGATCGACGGTACGCGGACCTACCTGTTCCCCAAGGCCATGGCCAACCTCGACACCGAGCTGCGGGCCCCGTTCGAGAAGATCAGCAACTCCGAGCGCTGGGCCGCGATGGAGCGCACGCTGGACGGCTTCGTCTCGGGCCGGCCGGTCGATCCGGCGGTCTGGCGCGGCATGGCCGACCCCGTGCTGAAGGACTACACGCAGGTCATCTGGGACAACGGGGACCGGTTCCTGGCCCGGATGGAGCCGGCGGGCATCAGCATCATCGTGCGGGCCGCGGTGGCGGGTGTCCTCGGCCTCATCGCGGTCGCCCTCTCCATCTTCATCTCGGTCCGGGTGGGCCGGCGGATCAGCCGTGAGCTGGCGGCGCTCCGCCGCACCGCGCTCGACCTGGCCGAGATCAGGCTGCCCGACGTCGTGACGAAGCTGCGGCAGGGGCAGGGCGTCGACATCCAGGCCGAGGTGCCGCCCATCAAGATGTGCGACGGCGCGACGAGCGAGATCGACGACCTGGCGAACGCGTTCGACAGCGTCCAGTACACCGCCGTGGACGCGGCCGTCGAGCAGGCCAAGCTCCGCCAGGGCGTCTCCGAGGCGCTGCGTAACCTGGCCCGGCGCAGCCAGTCGCTGCTGCAACGCCAGCTCAAGCTGCTGGACGAGATGCAGCGCGAGACCGAGGACCCCGAGGCGCTGTCGCGGCTGTTCAAGATCGACCACCTGACGACCCGCATGCGCCGCCATGCCGAGGGCCTGGTGCTGCTCTCCGGCGGCTCGGCCGGACGCAGGTGGCGCGGCGTCATCCCGGTCGAGGACGTGCTGAGCGGCGCCGCCGCGCAGGTCGAGGAGTACACCCGGGTCCGCGTCTACCCGATGCCGGAGTGCGGGGTCTCCGGCGCGGCCGTGGCCGACCTCATGCACCTGTTCGCGGAGCTGATCGAGAACGCCGCCTCCTTCTCCTCACCGGGCAACGAGGTGTCGGTCCGCGGCGAGCTGGTCGGCAGGGGCTTCGCCGTCGAGGTCGAGGACCGCGGCCTGGGCATGCCCGCCGAGGCCCGGCAGGCGGTCAACGAGCAACTGGCGAGCCCGCCCGAGTTCGAGGCGTCGCACACCGAGCGGCTCGGCTTCGCGGTGGTCGGCATGCTGGCCGCCAGACACGGCATCACGGTCACACTCAAGCCCTCCCCGTACGGCGGAACCACCGCGATCGTGCTGGTGCCCACAGAGCTGATTCAGGCCCTCCCGACCCCGGTGCGGATGCCCGAGCTGGAGTCGGTGTCCGTCTCGGTGGTCAGGACGCCCGAGGACACGACGGCCCCCGGCGAGCTGCCGCGCCGGGTGCGCACGTCCAAGCCCAACTCTGAGCGCTCCCAGGACGCGCAGCTGCCCCGCCGGGTGCGGCAGGCCAACCTGTCGGAGCGGCTCAAGGAGTCACCCCCTGAGCAGGCGGAAGTACGCTCGCCCGCGGGTCGCTCGCCGGAGGAGGCCAGAGCCCTGCTCTCCTCGCTCCAGTCCGGCTGGCAGCGCGGGCGGCAGGACAGCGATCAGGATGGGGGATCCCAGTCGTGACCCATGGGCCCGACGAATGGGTTGACGAGGAGGCCGGACCCGTCGTGCGGCCGTACGCGGTGACCAGGGGGCGCACCAAGTCCTCCTCGCCCGCCGAACTCGACCTGCTGGCGACCGTGATGGCGACCGGCCAGCCGCCGCCGGCCAAGGCTGATCTGAGCGCCCGGCACCGCCGGATGGTCGACTGCGTCACCGGGCAGACCAGGCCGGTCGCCGAGATCGCCGCCGAGCTGGACCTGCCCGTGGGGGTGGCCAGGGTCCTGCTCGGGGATCTGCTCGACTACGGCCTGGTGTCTGTCCGGCCGCCGCTCTCCAAGGCCACGACGCCTACGGAGAGCCTGCTCAGGGAAGTGATCGACGGCCTGCGGGCGCTCTAGCCCGCCGCTAGTTCGCCGATGTCAGCGTCCTCAGTGAGTGCTCGACCAGCGTGACCATGACCTCCTTGGCCGAGGTGCGGCGCCGTACGTCGCAGAGCAGCACGGGCACATCCTCGTCCAGGTCGAGCGCGATCCGCACGTCGTCCACGCTGTGCCGGTCGGCGCCGTCGAAGCAGTTGACGGCCACCACGAACGGGGTGCCGCGCTGCTCGAAGTAGTCGACGGACGGGAAGCAGTCGGTCAGCCGGCGGGTGTCGGCGATCACGACGGCACCGAGCGCGCCGTAGGACAGCTCGTCCCACATGAACCAGAACCGTTCCTGACCGGGCGTGCCGAACAGGTACACGACCAGCCCCTCGCGGATCGTGATGCGGCCGAAGTCCATCGCGACGGTGGTGGTGGTCTTGGTCTCCACACCGTCGAGATCGTCGACGCCGACGCCACGATCGGAGAGCACCTCCTCCGTGCGTAGCGGCCTGATCTCACTGATCGATCCGACCAGCGTGGTCTTGCCCACGCCGAACCCCCCGGCGATGAGAATCTTCAGCGCGACGGGGTCCTCAGAGAGCACGGAGTCCATTGATCACTTCCTTGAGAATGCGCTCATTCGGGCGCGGGCCTGTCTCTGAGGGCGACGTCACCGAGATGAGGCCGTGGTCACGCAGGTCGCCGAGAAGGACTCGGACGACGCCTACGGGCAGGTCGAGTTCGACGGCCACGTCGGCCACCGAGATCGGGTTACGTGCGGCCCGAAGGATGAGTTGTTGCTCGGGTTCGAGGTCGTGGGGCGCCGGGTCGCCGACGACCGTGACGCTCGCGATGAGGTCGAACACCTCTCCGGAGGTTCTGGTGCGCCCGCGTATGAGGGCGTAGGGCCGGACGATCGGCCCCGCGTCCTCGTCAAGCCACCGCGGGGGTTCCTTCATGACGATTTCGCCCGGGGATTGGTGGATATGTGCTGGCCCACCCGCTTGACGAGCATCGCCATCTCGTAAGCGATGTGCCCGACGTCCACGTTGGCGTCGGCCAGCACGGCCAGACAGGTGCCCTGCCCGGCCGCCGTCACGAAGAGGAACGCCGACTCCATCTCGACGATGGTCTGGCGTACGTCGCCACCGCCGAAATGCCGTCCCGTGCCGCGGGCCAGGCTCTGGAACCCGGCGGCCACGGCCGACAGGTGCTCCGCGTCCTCGCGGGTCAGCCCTTTGGAGTAGCCGACCGCCAGGCCGTCGGTCGACAGGATGACCGCCTGCCGTACTGCTCCGACCCTGGTCGTCAGGTCGTCAAGGAGCCAGTTCAGCTCACCGGTGTTGGTCGTCGGCACACTCATGCCTCCCCCTCTTCATTCGCTTCTTCTCGGGCGCGTTGGGTTCCCCGCTGGAAGGCGGAGAACAGGTCCCGTACCTCATCGGGAGAGCGTTCTGTCTTCTCTTCCGGATCCGGCTCCGGCGGCTCGTCCGCCTTGAGCTGGGGTGCCAGGTTGGCTTGTTTCACTCGCCTCGGCAGCCCGGCGTGCGTGCCGTTCACCACCGCGAGCGCTTTCTTCTTGGTACGGCTGGGCAGCGCGGGCGTCTCTTCGCTGCCTGCCGTCAGTGCGGCCTGGTCGTTGACCAGGTCGCGCGGCACCAGCACGATCGCGGTGGTGCCGCCGAACGGCGAACGGCGCATCAGCACCTGAAGGCCGTGCCGTTCGGCCAGCCTGGCCACCACGAACAGGCCGAGCCTGTCGCTGTCGGCCAGGTCGAACTCCGGCGGGTTGGTCAGCAGCGCGTTGAACGCGGCGTACTCGCCGGCCGACAACCCGAGGCCCCGGTCCTCCACCTCGATCGCGTAGCCGTTGCTCACCAGGTCGCCGCGTACGACCACGGTGGTGGTCGGCGGCGAGTAGATGGTGGCGTTCTCGACCAGTTCGGCGACCAGGTGGGTGAGGTCGGCGGCGGCGGCGCCGTCGAGCGCGCTGCCGGGCATGGCCTCGACGGTGACCCTGGTGTAGTCCTCGACCTCGGCGATCGCCGCCCGGACGATGTCGACCACGGGCACCGGCTTGCGCCAGGCCCGGCCGGGGGCGGCGCCGGACAGGATGATCAGGCTCTCCGCGTGGCGCCGCATGCGCGTCGTCAGGTGGTCGAGGCGGAAGAGCTCCTCCAGGCGGTCCGGATCGTGCGTACGGCGCTGCATGCCGTCGAGCAGCGCGAGCTGGCGGTGCAGCAGGCCCTGCTTGCGCCTGGCCAGGTTGAGGAACACCTGGCCGATGCCGCGCCGCATCGCGGCCTGGCTCACGGCGGCCCGTACGGCGGTGCGCTGCACGGAGCCGAACGCCTTGGCCACGTCCACGATCTCGGCCGCACCGCTGACCTCGAGCGGTTTGGCCTCCTCCTTGACGTCCACCTCTTCGCCGCGGCTCAACTGGTCGACGAGGCTGGGCAGCCGGTTGTCGGACAGCTCTACGGCCGCGGCCCTGAGCGCGGCCAGCTCACCGGCGAGGCGGCGGCCGAAGCGCACGGAGATGATGATCGAGGCGAGCACGGCGATCAGTCCGAGACCGCCCGCGCTGCCGATCTTCACCACGGTGGCGGTGGCGGCGTCGAGCGCGCGCCCGCTCAGCACCTTGAAGGACGCCGCGCCGGCCCGGTCGAGCTGCGCCGCGACCCGGTCCACGGTCGCGTTCCAATCCGCACCGTCGGAGGGCGGGGCGCCGGTCGCGATGACGCGCGTCTCCATCGCCGTGAAGTCCCTGAACAGGTCGCTGGCGAAGACCTGCTCGTACGGCTTGCGGAGCGTCGTGTCCAGCCCGGCCTGGCCGCGGGCGCTGAGGAACTTGCGGGTCGCGACGTATGCGGTGAACGCGGTGAGCTCCGGCTCGGTCAGCCGGTGGTCGATGAGCGCGCCGCTGATCAGCGCGTGCTCCCTGGCGACGGTCTCCCGGGCGCTGCCCATGGCCTGCAGCGACAACGCCTGCTGGAAGATCTGCAGGTCGGGCAGCGCGACGAGGTGGTCGTAGAGCCGGAGGATGGTGTCGAGGACCCGGTTGTACTCGTTGAGGCTCGTCAGCCGGGAGCTGATGCCGCCGTCGATGTCGGCGCGGATGGAGCCGAGCCGGTTCAGCTCCCCGTTGACGGCGTCGAGGGGGCCGCTCAGCTCGGCCTTGATCGCGTCGCCCGCCTCTAGGGTGGACCGCTGGAAGCCGGCGACGGACTTGTCGGTGCGTGCGCGCTGCGTGCCGAGTTCTTGGGTGAGTTGACGGGTGGTGACCGCCACGGCCGATTGGGCTCGCTCGGCTTGGAGCTGTAAGCCCAGGTCGGTGGAGGCAACACCGATGGTGCGATAAAGCGTGTTGGCTCTGGATATGGCCTGGCCGTCACCCACGGTGAGATTGAGGGCGAAGCCCCAGAGCGCACTCAGAGACAGGAGGGGTAGCAGCAGCAATAAGAAGATCTTGAACCGAATTGACCGGTTTTGCGAGCCCATGTCCCAACCTCGGAGTCGAGGGGCATTTCCACACTCTGTGTAAACACACCTCCGGAAGATCGCACAGGAGACTAGCACCGTTTATGCTTCCGGCGCAGGGGGAGGAACGCGTTGATTAGCGTGATTACTGGGGCAAGTGCCGGCATCGGCGCCGCGGCGGCGGCCGAGCTGTCACGACGGGGACACCGGGTGGTGCTCGTCGGCCGGGACGAGTCTCGGCTCAAGGCCGTGGCCGACGGGTTGGGCGGATCCGAAGCCGATGTATTGACCTGCGACTACACATCGCTTGACGACGTTCGTCGGCTGGTGGCGGTGCTGCGTGAGCGTTATGAGCGCATTGCTGTCCTGGCCAACAACGCGGGCGTGATGAGTCCGCGGCGCCAGATTACGGTGGACGGTCACGAACTGATGATTCAGGTCAACCATCTCGCCCCCTTTCTGCTGACCCATTCTCTTACAGATCGGGTGGACAGGGTAGTCACCACTTCTTCGCGGGCAGGCAGAAGCGGCCGGCTCGATCCGGCCGACCTATCGCGTGAGCAGCGACGATGGAACGGCTGGCTCCAATACGGCGACACGAAACAGGCGAATGCCCTGTTCACCGTGGCGCTGGCCGCCCGCGGGGTGGCGGCCACCTGTTTCCATCCGGGCGTGATCCGCAGCGGGTTCGCGGCGGAGACGTGGATCATGCCGATGTTCCTGGCCGTGCCCGGATACGCCAAGCCGCCCGAGTACGGCGCGCGCACGCTGGTGCACCTGGCGACGCACGCCGACGGCGAGCAGCGGGCCGGTCGCTACTTCGCGAAGCAGGCCCCGGAGCAGGTCCCGGACACGATGTCCGACCCCGGCCTGGCCGAACGGCTCTGGCAGTCCAGCCTCGACGCGCTGAAGGAAGAGCCGCGGTAACACCTCATGTCCGCAGCTCCGCGATGGCCAGATGGGCGGCGGTGACGGCCGCGTCGGCGCGGGCGGCCGGTACGGAGTCGCAGTTGGCGATCGCGATCCTGCCGAACCGGCGGCGCGCGGTGTCGGCGGGGAACGGGCCGTCGGGGTAGAAGGAGTGCCACGGGCGGCAGTACTCCGGGGCGTACCCGTGGCCCCAGCGGTTGACCGTGATCGCCTCGACGTCGGTGGCCGGGTCGAAGCCGCCGGGGCCGAGCAGCCGGGCGAGCTGTTCGCGGATGGTGTACTCCAGCCGGTTGTAGGGCGTGTTGAGCAGCTCCTGCCGGCCCACGGCGGACCCCGGCCCCGGACCCAGCTCCGACTGGCACGGCGCGGCCAGCATGCGCACGCTGATGGGCTCGCCCGGGTCCTTCGGGTGGTCGTAGCCGGGCATGCCGACCGGGTGGTCGAGCTCCGACAGGCACCAGTAGGCGCCCGTCCAGCGGGTGCGGTCGATGCCGAGGCGCCGCCACGCCTCCCAGCTACGTAGCTGCACCGCGGCGTCGAGCACCGGCATCTTGACCGCGTCGCGCAGCGCCTGCTTCTGGTCGTCGGGCAGCTCGGTGACGAGGTAGGGGATGACCATGTTCCAGCAGGCCAGGATGACCGCTCCGGCGTGGACCGTGCTGACCCGGTGGCCGTCGAAGTAGCCGACGGTCGCGCTGGTCGCGCTGTCGGGTGAGCCGTCGTTGCGCGCGAAGACGACGGGGCTCGACAGCCGGAAGCGGACCCGGTTCGCGGGCAGGTCGAGCCGGCCGTAGTCGAAGGCGGTGGTGGTGATGCCGTCCATGGTGGTGGAGCCGGCGAAGCCGGGGATCATCCGGCCCACCATCATCCGGACCAGCGCCTGGTTGCCCTCGGGGAAGTGGTAGACATTCGGGTCGGCGACTTTCCACTCCTTCTTCACACTGGGCGAGCTGAACCGCGACGGCTTGCCGGTGTCCAGCCCCAGACCCCCGAAACCGGGGTAGTCGCTGCCCCAGGCGTCGATCGCGCCGAACGCCTGCGTGCCGTACCCCCATGCGACGCTCGGCATGGTCCGGAGGAACAGTTCGACGTCGGGGTGCGCCCGGCAGACCTTCAGCAGGAAGTCCGAGTAGGTCAGCTCCGCCAGCCGCTCTTCCTTCCGCTCCGGCGGCAGTCCGGGGAACCAGTCCGGCGGGTTCTCGTACAGCATGACGAGGTCCTTCTTGGCCTGCTCGGCGACCGGCAGCCGCTTGACCCATTGCCGGGGCTCCACGCCGGGGGTGAGGCGGACGAGGTGGTCCGCCCGGAACGTCTCCCGGTCGCACATCACGCTGCGGTGCATCCCGAGCCCGGCGTACAGGTTCCGGTCGAGGTACCCGCCCAACCTCTCCAGCTTGACGCCGAGCAGGTCGAGCAGCTCCTTGCCCTCCGGCGTCCACACCGAGGGCGTCTTGATCGACCGGGAGCCGCCGCAGCCGACCAGCACCCCCTCGCGCCCGGTGGGGCGGAACTCGTTGCGCCGCGCCTGCCCGCCGATCTCGTCGTGGTTGTCCAGGATCAGGATGCGGGCCTCCGGGTTCTGCCGGCGCCACTCGAAGGCCGCGCTCACCCCGCTGATGCCCCCGCCGACCACCACCAGGTCGTAGTGCTCGCCCGTGGGCACAGGGGAGCCCGCGTGCTCCCAGAAGCGGCCGTCGCGGAGCGCGTGGGGGACGCTGAGCGCCTCAGGCGTGTTGCCCCGCAGTCCGGTGAGGCTCGCCGGAGAGCCCACGTCCTGGGGCACGAGCAGCGCCTGGGTCCCGATGACGGTCGATCCGCCCGGCCGCGGCGGCGCGCAGCCCGCCGACGCGCCCAGGGCCACCGTTCCTGCCACCACGGCGACGCCGTCCAAGAAGTCGCGGCGGGTAATAGGCCGGTTCATCCCGAGGTCGCGCGCCGAGTGCGAGTTCATGTCACTCATGCGCTGATCATCACGACTCCGGGTAAAAGCCGCGTCCTCCCACGCAGTGCTTCGAGAAACATTTTGCGTGACCTATTACCGCGAATGCCTGTTTGGAGTAGCGTCCGAAATATCACGACGGGGGGAGTCCGGTGGTCGGCAAGCAGGGCAGGGTCACAGGCAAGATCGGCCCTGGTCTCGTCGGCGAGGTCATGGTGCCGGTCAGGGGTGGCGTCGAAGCTTTCTACGCTCATCCGACCGTGCCTGATGAGGAGTTCCCCGTCGGAACGATCGTGATCGTGGTGGATTACTTCCCGCCGCGGACGGTCTATGTGGCCCGAGCACTCGTCTAGGGAGGCCCCGATGTCCCCCGAGCCCTACGTTCTCGGCGGTGGCATCCTCGTCGCCGTCATCGTGCTGATCCTGCTCTTCAAGGCCGTCTGGCGGGTCGCCGAGCCCAACGAGGCCCTGATCATCTCCGGTCTCGCCGCGCGCGGGCGCGGCGAGGGCCCGGACAGCCTCGGCTTCAAGATCATTACCGGCAAGGGTGCGGCCGTGCTGCCCGGCTTCCAGACGGCCAGGAGGCTGCGCCTGGACACCAGGGCGGCCAATCTCCAGGTCTCCTGCGTCACCCAGCAGGGCATCCCCGTGCACATCCGCGGCGTGGTGATCTACAAGGTGGGCGACGACCTGTCCTCGATCGCCAACGCCGCCCGGCGCTTCCTCGACCAGCAGGACTTCATGACCGGCGCGATCCACGAGCTGTTCACCGGCCACCTGCGCTCGATCATCGGCAACCTGACCGTCGAGGACCTGATTCTCAACAGGGAGCGGCTGACCAGCGAGACCAGGGCGTCGGCCGCCGACGAGATGAGCAAGCTGGGCCTGATCGTCGACTCGCTGCAGATCCAGGAGATCGACGACGAGACCGGCTACATCGTCAACCTGGGCAAGCCGCACGCCGCCAAGGTCGCCTCCGTGGCCCGTATCGCCGAGGCCCAGCGCGACCAGGAGGCCACCGAGGCCGAGCAGGCCGCCGCCGCGCGCAAGGCGGCCGCCGTACGCGAATCCAAGATCCAGCAGGCCGGCTACCAGGCCGAGATCGACCAGGCGGCGGCCAAGGCCAGGCAGGCGGGCCCGCTGTCCGAGGCGACCGCCAGGCAGGAGGTCGTCGTCCAGGAGACGAGGGCCGCCGAGCTGGAGGCGCAACTGTCGGAGCAGCGGCTGCAGTCGCAGGTACGCAAGCCCGCCGACGCCAAGGCGTACGAGACCGTCACGCTCTCCCAGGCCGAACGCGACGCCCGCATCGCCCAGGCCGAGGCGGAGGCCAGGGAGACCGAGCTGCGCGCCGTCGCGCAGGCCTCCCAGGTCAAGCAGGCGGCCGCGGCGGACGCCGAGTCCGTACGGCTGCGCGGCGAGGCGGCGGGCGCGGCCACCAAGGTGGCGGGAGAGGCCGAGGCCCAGGCCGCCAAGGCGCGCGGGCTCGCCCAGGCCGAGGCGGCGAAGGCGCTCGGGCTCGCCGAGGCGGAGGCCGCGCAGGCCAAGGGCCTGGCGGAGGCGAAGTCCATCAGCGCGCGGGCCCAGGCGCTCAAGGAGAACCAAGAGGCGGTCATCGCCCAGCAGCTCGCCGAGCGCTGGCCCGAGGTGGTCGAGGCGGGCGCCAAGGCGTTCGGCAACATCGAGCACATGGTGGTGCTCAACGGCGCCCAAGGCGTCGAGGAGATGCTCGCCAAGGCGCTCACCCTCGGCGGCACCGGCCTCGGTCTGGCCCGGGCGCTGCTCAACGGCGCGGCCCCGAACGGCTCCGAATCTTCTGGAAAAGCGCAATAACCCGGCGTACCATCACAAACAGGTGAGCCGGGAAGTCTGGTCGGCAG
This sequence comes from Nonomuraea sp. NEAU-A123, assembly GCF_018603905.1. Lineage (GTDB taxonomy): Bacteria > Actinomycetota > Actinomycetes > Streptosporangiales > Streptosporangiaceae > Nonomuraea. The sequence goes on along the minus strand of NZ_JAHFZZ010000003.1, from coordinate 158,846 downwards.
TGACTTCTTCCTGGGAGTAGCCATGGACTTGATCCCCACCGGCATCGTCGCCGCTCTGGTCCTCGTCGCCATCCTCGCCTTCAAACTGATCTGGCGCGTCGCCGAGCCCAACGAGGCGATCATCATCTCCGGCTTAGGCGCGCGCGGCAGGGAGACACTCGGCTTCAAGATCGTCACGGGTAAGGGCGCGCTGGTCATCCCCGGGTTCCAGACCGCGCGCCGCATCTCGCTCGACAGCCGGGTCTCCGCGCTCGAAGTCAAGTGCGTGACCAAGCAGGGCATCCCCGTGCACGTACGCGGGGTGGTCATCTACAAGGTGGGCGACGACTTCGCCTCCATCGCCAACGCGGCGCGGCGTTTCCTCGATCAGCAGAAGACCGTGGACGACAAGACACACCAGCTCTTCTCCGGACACCTCCGCTCGATCATCGGCAACCTCACGGTCGAGGACCTGATCATCAACCGCGACGCGCTCACCAACGAGATCCGCACCTCCTCCTCCGACGAGATGAGCAAGCTCGGCCTGATCGTCGACTCGATGCAGGTCCAGGAGATCGAGGACGCCACCGGCTACATCCTCAACCTCGGCCGCCCGCACGCCGCCGCCGTGTCGGCGCTGGCCAGGACCGCCGAGGCGCAGCGCGACCAGGAGGCCAACGCCGCCGAGCAGGAGGCCCAGATCAAGAAGTCCGCCGCGATCCGCGAGGCCCGCATCCGGCAGGCCGGCTACCAGGCGGAGATGGACCGGGCCTCGGCCGAGGCGAAGCAGGCCGGGCCGCTCGCCGACGCCACCGCGCGCCAGCAGGTCGTGGTCCAGCAGACGACGGCCGCCGAGCTGGAGGCGCAGCTCGCCGAGAAGCGCCTGGAAGGAGAGGTACGCAGGCCGGCCGACGCGCGGGCCTACGAGCAGGTCACGCTGGCCGACGCGGACCGGCGCGCCGCCGTGTCGCGGGCTCAGGCCGAGGCGGAGAGCATCCGGCTGCGCGGGGAGGCCGAGGCCGAGTCGACCAGGCTGCGCGGCATGGCCGAGGCGGACGCCGCGCGGGCCAAGGGCCTGGCGCAGGCCGACGCCATCAAGGCCCGCGCCGACGCGCTGGCCAGCAACCAGGAGGCGGTCGTCGCCCAGCAGCTCGCCGAGCGCTGGCCCGAGGTGGTCGAGGCGGGCGCCAAGGCGTTCGGCAACGTCGAGCACATGGTGGTGCTCAACGGTGCCCAGGGCGTGGAGGAGATGCTGGCCAAGGCGCTCACGCTCGGCGGCGCCGGTCTGGGCCTGGCCAGGACACTGCTCAACCGGCCCGCGGCGGAGCAAGTCGTACCCGTATCACCCACACCCAATGGAGCAAATTCCGAAGTCGTTCGCGAAACCCCTGAATTCCGCGAATAGCGCCGTTACTCAGCTCGTTAGTCCGCACTTCCTCTAGCGTTTTATGGTAAGTCGCTTGAGTGAGGTGGAGAATTCATGCTTAAGGCCTTTTCCATCCTTTGTCTGAGCATGATGGTCATGTCGGGATGTGCCGCCGACGAGGTCGTGGAGGCGCCCCCGAAGCCGTCCGCGCCCCCGTCGGCCGCCCCGTCCCCGTCCCCGTCCCGGCCCGCGCCCGGCGCGGCCAGGCTCCGGGCCGGCCTGCTGCCCACCCCCAAGGGCATGAGCCTGGCGTACGGGCCGGAGATCGGGGCGTTCGGCTCGCTCAAGTCCACCAAGCAGGGGCTCGACGCCGTCCGCCAGGCCAAGCTCGACCGGCCCGAGTGCGCCGGGGCCGCCCGGCTCGACGCCGCCAAGCCCGAGGTCGGCCGCGCGCCCGCCGCCGTGGTCGCGTTCTCCTCCGACCACGGCTCGATCACCCAGGCGCTGGTGTCGATGCCCGCGGCCGCCTTCCCCGCGCCCCTGCCCGCGCAGTGCGCCGCCTACGGGGCCGTCGTGCAGGGCACGCGGGTGACCTACCGCACGCGCGCACTGGACATGCCCAGGCGGGGCGACGAGTCGCGCGCCTACCTGACCACCGCGTCGGGCGGCCACAGCGACGCGCAGGTCGGCTCGGTGGTCATCCGGCGCGGCAAGGTCATCATGAGCATGCTCGTCGTCGGGCAGCAGGTGGAGCCCGCCGACCTGTACGAACTCGCCGGCCTGGCCGACCAGAACCTGGCCCGCATTACCCGCTGACACCACCCTGACCGCCGGTGCGTGGGCGGTGCGTGCGCGGTGCGCGCCCTCGCCGAGGCTTCCTGTCATCGGAAGACGACGACGAGGGAGCACCCCGATGAACAGCAAGAACAGCAAGAACATCCTGATCTCCGGCGCCAGCCTGGCAGGCCCCGCGCTCGCCTACTGGCTGACCCGCTCCGGCCACCGGGTCACGGTCGTGGAGCGCGCCCCGGCCCTGCGCGAGGGCGGCCAGGCGGTCGACTTCCGCGGCGACGCCCACATGACCATGCTGAAGCGGATGGGCATCCTGGAGGAGATCCGCCGCTGGCAGACCGCCCCCGGCCCCCTGGAGATCATCGACGGCACCGGCGCCACGAAGGTGTCCCTGCCCGCCTCGTTCGCCGGCGGCACCGTGGAGATCGCCCGAGGCGACCTGAGCCGCCTGCTGTACACCCTGACCAAGGACCGCGCCGAGTACATCTTCGACGGCTCGATCGCCACGCTCACGGAGACCGCCGACGGCGTGGACATCACCCTCGACAGCGGCAGGAAGGGCACCTACGACCTGGTGATCGGCGCCGACGGCCTGCACTCGAACGTCAGGCGCCTCGCCTTCGGCCCCGAGGACGACTACGTCAAGTCCTCGGGCTATTACGTCGCCCTCTACAGCGTGCCGGATCTTCTGAACCCCGTGGAGCGCACGGTCATCTACAGCGAGCCCGGCCGGGGCGCCGCGGTTCACGCCGCCCCAGAAGGCGGCGGCGTCACCCTCGTCTTCACCTCGCCGCCGCTGGCCTATCACCACAGGGACATCGCCCACCAGAAGCAACTCGTGGCGAAGGCCTGCGCGGGAATGGGCTGGGAAGTGCCGACCCACCTGAAGGCGCTCGACGGGTCGAACACCTTCTATTTCGACTCGATCAGCATGGTCCACATGGACCACTACACCAAGGGCCGAGTGGCCCTGGTGGGAGACGCGGGCTACGGCGCCACCATGGGCGGCATGGGCGCGGGCATGTCGTTGATCGCCTCCTACGTCCTGGCCGGCGAACTGGCCGCGGCCGACGGCGACCACGAAGCGGCTTTCGCCGCCTACGAGACGGCCATCCGCCCGTACGCCAAGGCGTGCCAGCGCATAGCTGGCAACGCGGGCGGCTTCTTCGCCCCGAAGACGCGGCGGGGAATCACCATCCGCGACGCCGCCTACAGAATCCTGACGACGAAGGTGCTGATCCGCCTGCTGAACAACCTGACCACGAAGGCAGCGAACGCCATCAAGCTGAAGAACTACCCGCTCTGACCTGCGGCCTGCGGCCTGCGGCGGCCCAGCCCGACCAGTCGAACGGCGGGAGAGCGGCGACAACTCCACCGGCCAAGAAGACGCACGTCACGGCGCGGAACCCGCTCCACCGGAGAAGCGTGCCCCTGGACAGCCCCCAGCCCCGTACGGCGTTTGGGGCTCACCGGGCTGGCCGTAAAAGAAAATCAAACAAGCACGTGCGCGTCTGGCCGACCCACAAAGGAAAACTGGGCGTTGCGGGTGAGCTTGATGTGGTCGGCTTGCCAGGTGTGCATGGCGGCGTCGGCGCTGCGCCAGTAGACGAAGTTGAACCGGTCCGCGGAGTAGATCTTGACGCTGTCCTCCTTCAGCCTGCGGACCAGGTGCGTGTCCTCGCCCCGGGTGATGTCCGCGAAGCCGTACGACCGGAACATGTCCGCCTTGCCAAGGAACGTCCCGCCCTGCACGAGGAAGGAGTAGCGGTGCTCCAGTCCCGGCAGCCGCAGCATGGTGGTGTTGAGGCCCTCGAAGTAGGCGTAGTGGGCGCCCTTGCCGATGAGCTCCGCGTCGGTGTAGTCGAACGACCTGACCAGGTCCGACAGGTAGTGCTCGCCGTACAGGTTGTCGTCGTCCATCTTGGCGATCAGTTCGCCTTCGGCGGCGGAGATGCCCAGGTTCATGCAGGCGCCGAGTGACAGCTCGGCCGAGGCGGGCAGCACGACGACGTCGGAGATGCCCGCCATGCGGGCCTTGTCGGCCACCACCACCGGGTCGATGTCCAGGCCGTGCAGGACCATGACGAGCTGCAGCGGCCGGTGGATCTGCTTGGCCACCGAGGAGATCGCGTGCTCGATCTGCGCGGCCCGGTTGGTCGGCAGCACCACGGAGATCGACCGGGGCCGCGTCGAGACGGGCCGCCCGAGGAACTGGAGTATCTGGTCCACCCGGTGGGTGAACAGGTGCTTGTCGAACACCTCGCGCATCGCCAGGTGCCCCATGCGGGCCCGCAGCTCCGGGCTGTTGATCAGGTGCAGCACCTGGTTGTACGACTCGACCGGCTCGCGGGCGATCGGCAGCAGCTCGCCGAACGTCTCCTCGATCGCCCGGGACCAGCCCGAGACGACCGGCGTCGAGCAGGCCGACAGCTCGAACACGCGGCGCGCGCACATCGTGGGCGAGTCGAGCACCGAGTTGACGTTGAGGAAGACCTTGTACATGCGGTAGGCCGCGAGCATCTGGTCGTAGGGGAGCTCGCCCACGATGTGCGGACGGTACTTCTCCGGCCAGGCGTACTTCTCGTCGACCTCGCCGTTGCGGGCGAAGATGTGCAGGCCCAGCTCGCGGATCGGGTCGACGACCGTCTCCATCTGCTCGCGGCGTTCGGGATGCTTGTCGCGGAAGTACATGCCGGCGAAGACGACGTCGTGCAGGCGGCCCTGCCGCTGCTGGATCGGGTTGTGCACGCGGGGCTGAGCGGCGAACTGGAGCACGTCCACCCGATCGTGGCCCAGAGTTTCACGATATTTCGGCAGCATGTCACCGTCGCAGGTGAACACGTAGTCGAACAGCCTGGCCGTGTCGATGAAGAACTCGAAGTTCGGCGGGTCCTCCTTGTTCCAGAAGACCGTCGGGATCCCTTCGGCACGACACCACGCCACGAGGTCGCGCAGCGGGTCCTTGGGGGCGTTCGTCCCGGTCATCTGGTAGCGCCAGCGGCCCTGGTTCCCGTGCCAGGCCGACTCGCAGAACAGCAGGTCGGGCCGCTTCTCGGCGAAGATCTCCGGCCAGTCCTTGAGCCCGAACTCGATCTGGTCCCACTCGTACTTGAACGCCATCCGCGAGAAGTCGTCCAGGATGACGGCCACCTTGAGGTCGGGCCGGTTCACCGGCCCGGTCGGCCACTTCACGGTCGGCACCTCGACCAGCGGCGGCCGGTGGTTGGCCGTCTCGACGGCCTCGGTGACCGGGGTCGGCGCCGCGGGCGCCTGGTCCTTGGACCTGACCGCCTCCAGCACCTTGCCCGGACTCTTCGACCCCAGCGCCTCACCCAGCTTGAACGTCCGCTTGGCCTGGGTGGCCGCCAGCTTCCAGGTGGCGTAGGCGGCCTTGGCCTCGGCTATCTCCAGCCTGCGGCGCAGCTCCCTGACCTCCACCTCGTAGCGCTCGACGAGCTTGCGCTCCTCGGGCAGCCAGTTCACCGGACCGAGTCGCTGGTACGTGGGCTCTTCGGGGGTTTCGGCCATGGGATACGCGCCTTATCGCTTAGCGGAGGTATGTCATGGTACGGCGGGGACCGTACGGAATGAGGGGCTTATTCGGAACGCACACCCTGTGCGGCTGGCGAGAGGTTGTCCCCCTTGAGCCAGGCCGAGATGACCCGGGCGATGCGCGGCCCGGCGGCGCCGTCCCACAGCGGCGGCAGCTCACCCGACGGCGTCGCGGCCCCGTCGGACAGGGCCTTCCCGGCGGCGGCCGGCAGCAGGGCCGGGGTGACGAGGCGGTTCGTCCCGTGGGTGATCGTGATCGGCCGCTCGGTGTTGGGCCGGACCGTCAGGCACGGCACGCCCAGCATCGTCGTCTCCTCCTGCACGCCACCCGAGTCGGTGACCACCAGCGCGGCCCCCCGGACGAGCGAGAGGAAGTCCACGTAGCCCAGCGGCTCGATGACCTTGACCGAGGGCCCGTCGACCAGGCCCGCCTCGGCCAGCCGGGTCCGCCCCCTGGGATGGATCGGCACCACGATCGGGATCTGGTGGGCGACCTCCAGCACGGCCGAGACCAGCTCCTTGGCGGCCTCGGGGGTGTCCACGTTCGCCGGGCGGTGCAGGGTCGCCACGGCATAACGAGCCGGTATGCCCAGCCGCGCCACCACGGGCGCCGGGTCCAGCGAGGGCAGCGCGGAGAAGAGGCTGTCGATCATGGGGTTGCCCACCAGGTGCACCTTGGCGGCGGGCACGCCCTCGGCCGCCAGATGCGAGAGCGCGTCGGGCGAGGTGGCGAAGAGCAGGTCCGACAGGGAGTCGGTGACGATCCTGTTGACCTCCTCCGGCATGCCCCGGTCGAAGGAGCGCAGGCCCGCCTCGACGTGCGCGGTGCGGATCCCCAGCTTGGCGCAGACCAGGATCGCGGCCAGCGTCGAGTTCACGTCGCCGTAGACCACCACCAGGTCGGGATCGTGCTCGAGGACGACCTCCTCCAGGCCGACGAGCAGCGCCGCGGTCTGCTTCGCGTGGCTGCCCGAGCCGACCCCGAGGTTGGCCACCGGATCCGGGAGCCCCAGATCGGCGAAGAACACGTCGGACATCAGCGCGTCGTAGTGCTGACCGGTGTGGATGATGCCCTGCCGCACGCCGAGTTCACCGAGTGCTCGCACCACCGGGGCCGCTTTCACGAAGTTGGGACGGGCGCCCAGAACGTGCAGGACCAGGGGGTTCTCCCTCATTGACCTCGCCTTTCATAGCGGAAGGGAAAAAACGCTGCCTATGGTACGGTCACCGCGTGGCATCCGACGCCAGTCGTGAAGACTCTCCCAGACCTAACGGCAAGGTATCCGCCAAGTCCGCTCGTGCCGGTGTCGGCGGCCTTCTCAGGGGCTTCGTACAGCATCCGATCATCGTCTCCCGCGTCGTCCTGACGAAGGTGAAGGCCGATCCGGTGCGCGTCGCGCAGGCGGCGGCCGAGTCGCTCCCGCCGGCCCTGCGACCCGTCGTGGGCAAGGTCGCCTGGCCGGTGGCCCGCCGGGCCAGGCGCGCGGTCCGCAAGTTCAGCATGCGGGTGCTCAAGGGGCCGTGGGACGAGGCCAAGGAGCACTGGGACCAGGGCCGGATCACCGAGGCCGCGGCTGTGCTCGAAGCGCACACCAAATACCCCTTCGTCAAGCGCAGGGCCGCCTACTACCGGGGTGAGCTGGCCGCGATCAGCCCCGACCCGATCCCGCCGGGCCCCAAGGTGGCCGTCGTGGACCGGGTGGCCGGACGGGTCCTCCACTGCGTCACCAACGCCCTGCCGTACACGCAGGCCGGCTACACGGTCCGTACGCACCGCATCGTCATGGCGCAGCAGGCCAAGGGCCTGGATCCGCACGTGGTGACGAGCTGGGGCTGGCCGATGCTGCAGGGGCACGCCGACGCGCCGCCGTTCGAGGAGCTCGAGGGGATCCCCTACTACCGGCTGCTGCCCGACGGGCACGGTGAGATGCCGTTCGAGACCCGGGGGCGGATCATCAGAGGCGCCGAGGGGGTCACCAAGCTCGTCACGGAGCTCCGGCCCCAGGTGCTGCACGCCGCCACCGACCACCGCAACGGCTCCATCGCGCACGCCGTACGAGAGCGGACGGGCACACCGTTCGTCTACGAGGTCCGCGGCTTCCTGGAGGAGACCTGGGCCTCCCGCGACCCCGCCCGGATCGGCAGCCAGCGGCACGTGCTCCAGCGCGAGCGCGAGGCGTTCCTGATGCGCGAGGCCGACGCGGTCGTCACGCTGGCCGAGACGATGGCCACGGAGATCGTCGAGCGGGGCGTGCCCAGAGAGCGGATCTTCCTGGCGCCCAACGCGGTCGACGACTCGCTGCTCACGGCCTCCTACGACGGCGAGACGTTCAGGTCGGCCATGGGCATCGCGCGGGACGAGATCGTCGTCGGCTCGGTGTCCAGCATCGTGGGCTACGAGGGGTTCGCGACGCTGCTGCGGGCCGCGGCGCTGCTGCGCGACGAGGGCTCGCCGGTGCGGGTGCTCATCGTGGGCGACGGCACCGAGCGTGAGGCCCTGTTGGAGCTGGTCGAGGAGCTGGGGCTGACGAACGCGCTCCTGCCGGGACGGGTGGGCCCCGATGAGGCCCTGCAGGCCCAGGCGGCCATCGACATCTTCTCCTGCCCGCGCGAGGACCTGCGGGTGACCCGGCTCGTCACGCCGCTGAAGCCCGTCGAGGCGATGGCGCTCGGCAAGCCGGTCGTGCTCAGCGACCTGCCCGCGCTGTCCGAGCTGGTCGGTTCCGACGGCGCCGGGCTGCTGGTGCCGCCGGGCGATCCGGCCGCGCTGGCCAAGGCGCTCGCCGGTCTCAGGGAGGACCCTGCCAGGCGCGCGGCGATGGGTGAGGCGGGCCGGGCCGAGGTGGCCGCCAAGCGTACTTGGGGCCGCGTTGCCGAAACCTACCGGTCTCTCTACCGATCCATTACCGAATCATGACCTTGGGATTGGCTGTCTGTTCTGACGGGTTCGGTCGCATTAGGCGTGAGCTAGGTGGACTTGAGATAACCTTTGCGACCATGAAGTGTTGTTTCCGGCTCCCTAAGGCACAGCTGTGACAGAAATCGACTTGGCTGTCATCGGTCTGGGCTACGTCGGCATGCCGCTCGCCAAGGAGGCGGTAGCCGCCGGTATGCGGGTCGTCGGCGTGGACGTGGACCCTCGCAAGGTCGAGGCGCTCAACGCCGGACAGTCCTACATCGATGACCTGACCGACGCCGACCTCGAGCACATGCTGGCCAACGGGTTCAGCGCCACGCTCGACGAAACCGTGCTGGCCCGGAGCAACACGATCGTCATCTGCGTGCCCACCCCGCTGGATGAGGACCACCGTCCGGACCTCTCCTCCGTCGAGGGCGCCACCGGGTCGGTCGCGCGCAACCTGAGCAAGGGCACGCTGGTCGTGCTCGAGTCCACGACGTGGCCGGGCACCACCGACGAGGTGGCCCGCCCGATCCTCGAGGGCTCGGGTCTGGTGGCGGGGGAAGACTTCCACCTGGCCTTCTCGCCCGAGCGCATCGACCCGGGCAACCCCAAGTTCGGGCTGCGCAACACGCCCAAGGTGGTCGGGGGCTACACGAGCACCTGCCGCGACCGCGCGACGGCGTTCTACGGCCAGTTCATCGAACAGGTCGTGCAGGTCAGCGGCACCCGCGAGGCCGAGATGGCCAAGCTGCTCGAGAACACCTATCGGCACGTCAACATCGCCCTCGTCAACGAGATGGCGATCTTCTGCGACGAGCTCGGGATCGACCTGTGGGAGTCGATCGAGGCCGCGGCCACCAAGCCGTTCGGCTTCCAGAAGTTCCTGCCCGGTCCCGGCGTCGGCGGGCACTGCATCCCCGTCGACCCGTCGTACCTGTCCTACACGGTGCGCAAGCTCGGCTACCCGTTCAGGTTCGTCGAGCTGGCCCAGGAGATCAATGAGCGGATGCCGTCCTATGTGGTGGCACGGGTACAGCGTCTGCTCAACAGGCATAAAAAGCCCGTAAATGGCGCCAAGGTGGTTATGCTCGGCGTGACCTACAAGCCGGACATCGCCGATGAGCGGGAGACCCCGGCCCTGCCGGTGGCGCGTGCGCTGCTGGAATTGGGCGCCGATCTTTCGTTCATTGATCCGTATGTCCAGGAATGGTCCGTAGACGGCACTCCGGTGCCACGGGAAGAAGATCTGGCCGAGGCCGTGGTCGACGCCGACGTGACACTGCTGCTGCAGCAGCACGCCGCGTTCGACCTCGACATGGTCGAGGCGAAGGCCAGGCTCGTGCTCGACACCCGCGGTGTTCTCACCGAGGGTGAACGCGTCGAGCGGCTGTAGCGACGGAGGGTTGCGCGCAGTGCACGTGCTCGTCATGACGGTGGTGCATAACCCCGAGGACGCGAGGATTCTGCATAGGCAGATCCGTGCCCTCGTGGATGCTGGTCATGAGGTCACGTATGCCGCCTCGTTCACCGCCCACGGGCTCGTACCCCGTCCTTGGGTCACCGGCGTCGATCTGCCCAGGGCGGCTCAGCGTAAGCGCATCGCCGCGGTCTGGGCCGCCCGCAGGCTGTTCAAGCGCATGCGGCGCAAGGTCGATCTCGTGCTGGTGCACGACCCCGAGCTGCTGTTCGCGATCTGGGGGGTGCGCAACCGCCCGCCCGTGGTCTGGGACGTGCACGAGGACACTCCGGCGACGCTCTCGCTCAAGCCGTGGCTGCCGTCGCTGCTGCGTCCCCCGATGCGTTTCCTCGCCCGGATGCTGGAGAGCACGGCCGAGCGCTACCTGCACCTGCTGCTGGCCGAGACGGCCTACGCGGGCCGGTTCAAGCACGCCCACCTGATCGTGCCGAACGAGACCTGGGTCCCCGACTCGGTCACGCCGCCCGGCGACGACCGGGTGGTGTACCTGGGCTGGCTGTCCAGGGCGCGGGGCGTGATGGACGCTGTCGAAGTGGCCCGGTTGCTCCAGCCGTACCGGGTGGCGGTGGAGCTGATCGGCTACGCCGACCCGCAGAGCCGTCCGGTGCTCAACCAGGCCGTCACGGAGGGCCTGCTGGAGTGGCGCGACTTCATGCCGAACGACGAGGCGCTGAAGCGGCTCGACGGCGCGCTGGCCGGGCTCTCCCTGCTGCACGACGAGCCGAACTACCGCCACTCGATGCCCACGAAGATCGTCGAGTACATGGCCCACGGCATCCCGGTCATCACGACCCCGTCCCCGCGCGCGGTCGAGCTGGTCGAGCGGTACGACAGCGGCGTCGTCGTACCGTGGGAGGACCCGAAAGCCGTGGCGCAGGCCGTGCTGACGCTGCGGGACGACGTGCGGGAGCGGCGGGCGCAGGGCGCGCGCGGCTACGCGGCGGCCCGGGCGAACCACCACTGGCCCAACTCGGCCAAGAGGTTCGTGGCCCAGCTCGAATCGTGGGCCGGCGTCAAGAACTAGCGGCTTATCTTCGGCAGATCATTAGGGCGGTAGGTTCCTCACGTGCGCTGGCTCCTTGTGCTCCTCGGCGCTGCGATCCTGGCCGCCGTCGCGGCCGTGGTCGTCGTGCTGCCCAACGACGAACCTCCCAAGAAGGCCAGCCAGCAGGTCAAGGCGACGCCGACCCGCACGGAGCCCACACCGAAGGTGAGCGAGTTCACCGACCCCTGTGGAACGTTCGAGACCAAGGAGAAGGCCCCGTACGCCGTCACCGGTTACTGGATCACCCCCAAGTCGAACGTCTGCACATGGCGCCACCAGATGGAGGACATCCACGACCTCGGCGGCGACACGGTCATCAGGATCGGCTACGGCCTGCAGTTCCGTACTACCGACGACGAAGGCCGCGTGGAGACCAAGGGCGGCGAGCTCGACCCGCTCTACAAGGACTGTGTGGAAGACGGCCTGAGCTGCCGCGACGCGGCCGAACGCGATCTACAGCGGGCGAACCCGGCGAACCGGATCTCCCGCACGTACGCCTATCGCACCGACGAGTCGTTCGGGCCCGCCCTGTTCCGCTGCTCCCAGATGGAACGCAAGATCACTGTGGGCAAGCGGGTGTACTTCCGCATGCTCACCCCGATGGACGGCTCCGACGACGCCACCTGCGACTTCACCAAGCCCAAGCCGTACGACCTGATCCTCGTCGCGGGCTCGGACACCGACAGCCTGGAGCAGCTTCTCGACCTCGGCGACCAGTTCGGTGTGCGGGTCTTCCCGGCGATGCCGCTCGCGCCGCGCGACCCCAAAACCCCGACCAAGGCCAACGACAAGCACATCAACACGCTCAGGACGCTGACCCGCCGTATCCTGCAGGACTACGGCGTGCGCTTCGCCGACCGCGCCTCGCTCGGCGGCGTCTACCAGCCGTTCGAGGTGCAGATGGCCGACACGCTCGCCGACAACCCCACCCTCAAGGTGTACGCCGAGCAGCACCAGATCGTGGAGCAGGAGCTGCCGGGCAAGCCCATCCTCATCAGCCCCTACCTCGACGCCCGCAAGCGCGTCCCCTTCGGGCAGACGCCCAAGCAGGTGGCCGAGGCGTTCGTGGCGCTGGCCAAGACCGGGGTGGGCATCATCGCGCCGCAGGACAGCCGCGGCACCGGCAAGGTCGGCCTGTTCTGGCCCGACCAACGCGACACCGAGGTGGACGCGCGGCTGCGCCCCGTCGTCGGCGAGACCACGTACGGCACGGCCTACCACGGCTCGACCCGCGACTACTACCGCGAGATGTCCACGGCCCGTGAGCAGATGCTCCAGGCGGGCTACGACGTGCAGCTCTGGGCGAACGTCGAGGCGTTCGAGCCCTCGGGCGACCACCCGTGCGCCCCGCAGGGCACCCGCGGCAAGACCGACAAGGAACGCCTCGACCAGGCCGTCACGATGGCCGGCCGCTACGTTCAGAAAATCGTCTCCTACATGTGGAGCGATTTCATGACCTGCGGCTCCCCCTCGCTGGAGACGGAGATCACCAAGGACTGGCAGCGGCCGATCGCGGTGGACGCCATCCGGCGCTCCCGCGACATCCAGGACGGCATGGAGGTGCGCGGCTACAACCTCAAGGACGGCACGATCACCGTCCAGTACGGGGACGAGCTGAAGGAGCTGGTGGTCTCCGCGGTGGGCTGGCTCGACGAGGACCCGCTGGAGGACCTGCCGGAGGGCATGCAGACGGCCTGGGTGCCGTTCGACTGGACCCAGGTGCCGCCGGACGAGTGGGTCAAGGTCGGCGTGCGGCTCCCCTCGGGCAAGGCCACCACCGAGCCACTCCACGTTCGCATCGTGGCGTGACCGCTCCCGGCGCTTCGGCCGCCTCGGACCGCTCGGCGTGTAACGTGCCTGCCATGGTCCCGAGCATCCCGGTCAGCGTCGACCTGGTCGTGCTCACCGTGCGCTGCCAGGCCCTGAGCGCGCTCGTGTGGCGCCGGGACAATCCCCCCTTCCTGCGACGCTGGTCGCTGCCCGGCGGCTTCATCCAGCTCGACGAGGACCTTCCGGCGGCGGCCCAGCGCATCCTGGCCGAACGCGCCGGCCTCCCCGGCGCCCCGGTGCACCTGGAGCAGCTCCAGACGTACGGTTACCCGGACCGCGACCCCCGCCAGCGCGTGGTCAGCGTCGCCTACCTGGGCCTCGCCCCCGACCTCCCGGCCTCGGAGAAGGCCCACATGAGCTGGCAGCCCGTCGACACCCTGTCGGTGATGGCCTTCGACCACCGCCGCATCATGCAGGACGGCATCGAACGGGCGCGGGCGAAGCTGGAGTACACCTCGCTGGGCGCCGCCTTCTGCCCCCCGGAGTTCACGGTGGCGGACCTGCGGCGCGTGTACGAGATCGTCTGGGGCCGCTCCCTGGACCCCCGCAACTTCCACCGCAAGGTCACCAAGGCGGAGGGCTTCCTGGTGGAGACCGGCGCCACCACCACCCGCGACGGCGGCCGCCCGGCCAAACTCCACCGCCGCGGCCCCGCCGAACTCCTCCACCCCCCGATGCTGCGCTCCTTGAAGGAGTAACGACCGGACCTCCCGGTGCTGCCATGCCGGGCGGCTTCTTTTAGGGTGATGCCATGCCTCGTTTCCGCGCGATTCTGGACACCATGCCGGCGTACAAGCCGGGTAAGGCCGTGAGCACCGTTGACGGCCGCTCGTACAAGCTCTCCTCCAACGAGTCGCCCTACGACCCGTTGCCGTCCGTGGTCGAGGCGATCGCCGAAGGGGCGCGGCAGGTCAATCGCTACCCCGACCCGGGGGCGATCAAGTTGACCGAGGCCATCGCGGAGCGGTTCGGGGTGCCGGCCGAGCACATCGCGCTCGGCGCGGGGTCCGTCACCGTGGCGCAGCAGTTGTTCGAGGCCGTGGGGGAGCCGGGCGGTGAGGTGATCTACGCGTGGCGGTCGTTCGAGGCGTACCCGCTGCTGGCCGACCTGGCCGGGGTGGAGTCCGTCAGGGTGCCGCTGGCCGGTGAGGACCACGATCTGGACGCCATGGCCGAGGCGATCACCGACCGGACGCGCATGATCCTCGTCTGCAATCCCAACAATCCCACCGGCACCGCGATCCGCGAGGCCGAGCTGGTGGCCTTCCTCGACCGGGTGCCCGAGGACGTGCTGGTGGTGCTGGACGAGGCCTACCGCGAGTACGTGCGCGACGAGGACGTGCCCGACGGCCTCACCCTCTACCGCGACCGGCCGAACGTCTGCGTCCTGCGGACCTTCTCCAAGGCGTACGGGCTGGCGGGGCTGCGGGTCGGTTACGTGGTGGGGCACGAGCCGGTGGCGTCGGCCGTACGGAAGACGATCATCCCGTTCGCCGTCAACCACCTCGCGCAGATCGCGGCGATCGCCTCCCTGCGCGCGGAGGACGAGCTGCTGGAGCGGGTCGACACGGTGGTCAAGGAGCGGACCCGGGTACGCGAGTCGCTCATCGCCCAGGGCTGGACGGTCCCCCTGACCGAGGCGAACTTCGTCTGGCTGCGCCTCGGCGACCGCACGCTCGACTTCGCGGCGGCGTGCGCGGCCGAGGGCGTGGCGGTGCGGCCGTTCGCGGGGGAGGGCGCCCGCGTGTCGATCGGCGATCCGGAGGCGAACGACGCGTTCCTCGCGGCCGCGGCGGCTTTCAAGGCGAGTTGACATTTTGTGGGGTTGGGCCCTGTAATTGGGCTCTTGTCGCGTGTCGCCGGCCGGAGGACGTCGGCGGCATGGAGGCACCGGTTGTAGGGGATGATGTCGTGACTTCTCACTTCACAGGCAGCGCCTGATCTGATCGCGCGCCCGCGCGTCGTCCCCGCGCCCGGTGGTGCCCCGCACCACCGTCGCACGCGAAACCCTGTGCTGCCCGACGGTCCGGCGATCGCCTGACCGTCCCCTTTCCGCGTGCTCATCGAGGCTCTCCGCCCGAGGCCGGTACGGCGTGCCGTGCGCCCCCGCATGGCCAACCCCGTGACTTTCACATCTGGAGAGCAAGCAGAGCATGCCCCAAGACTTCAATCAGCAGATCATCGACGAGTTCCGCGCCAACCAGGGACAGGTCGCCATGTTCGACGGCGCCCGGTTGCTCCTTCTGACGACCACCGGCGCCCGGACCGGGGCCGGCCACACCACCCCTGTCGGCTACCTGCCGGACGGCGGCCGGATGCTGATCATCGCCTCCGCCGGCGGGGCGCTCAGGCACCCGGCCTGGTACCACAACCTGCTCGCCGAGCCGAGGGTGAAGGTGGAGGACGGCGTCTTCACCTACCAGGCGGAGGCGGTCGTCCTGGAAGGCGAGGAGCGCGACAGCGCCTTCGCCCGTGCGGTCGAGCTGGATCCGGGCTGGGCCGCCTACCAGGCGAAGACGAGCCGGGTCATCCCTGTGGTCGCGCTGACCCCGCTCGGCGGCGGTGCTCCGAACGCCGGCCGAGGGGGTGACATGCTGGTGGCGGTCCACGACGCGTTCCGCCGGGAGCTGCGGCTGATCCGCAAGGAGGTCGCCGCGTCCGGGACCGGCGGGCTGGGCGTGCAGTTGCGCGTCAACTGCCTGACCCTGTGCCAGGGCCTCCATCACCATCACGCCATCGAGGACGCGAGGATGTTCCCCGGGGTCGAAGGGCAGTATCCCGAGCTCGGCCCGGTCATGGACCGGCTGCGTGACGAGCACGAGACGGTCGCCCGGCTCCTCGGCGAGCTCCAGCGGCTACTGGCGGACAGCGAGCCGGATGTGGCCGCCGATCGGGTGCTCGCGGAGGTGGAACGGCTCACGACCGAGCTGGAGGCGCACCTCGACTACGAGGAGGAGTATCTCGTCCCGATCCTCAACGCCTTCTAGACCCTGACCTCTTCCGGCGTGGGTCGTACTGGTTTGGACCGTCGCTCCGTGGACACCACGAGGGCGACGCCCAGCAGGATCACCACCCCGCCCAGCACGATCTGCGAGGTCACGTGCTCGTTCACGATGAGCGCGCCGAGGAGCACCGCCACAGCGGGGTTCACGTACGCGTAGGTCGACACCAGCGAGATCGGCGCGTTGGTGAGCAGCCAGGTGAAGGCGGTGAACCCGACCAGCGACCCGACCAGGATCAGGTAGGTCAGCGCGGCCAATGACCGCCCGGAGACGGCCGTGACGTCGAACCGTTCGCCCACCGACAGTCCCGTGACGGCCAGCCCGGCCCCGCCGACCAGCATCTCGACCGTGCTGGCCGCGAACGGGTTGGCCGGCATCGGGATCCGTGCCGACAGGAACGACCCGATCGACCACGACAGCGACGCCACCAGGACCACCACGATCCCGGTGGTGCTCGCCGGCCCGCCGCCGCCGTTCAGCGACAGGGCCGCCACGCCGCCGAACCCGACCAGCACGCCGGCCAGCGTCAGCACTTTCGGACGGTCCCTGACCACGATCCGGAACACCACCAGCCAGAGCGGCACGGAGGCGACGAGCAGCGCGGCCAGTCCGCTGGACACGTGCTGCTCCGCTATGGCCAGCATGCCGTTGCCGCTGGTCAGAAGCAGCAGCCCCACCAGCGCGGCCCCGCCGAACTGGGACCGGGTCATCCGGAACGGAGCCCAGCCCTTGCGGGCGATCAGCACCCCGGCGAGGATCAGCGCCGCCGTCACGAACCGCATTGCCCCGCTGAGCATCGGCGGCACGGTCTCGACGGTGATCTTGATGCCGAGGTACGTCGATCCCCACACCACGTAGACGATGACCAGTGCGCCCCAGACGAGGAGCGGAGAGCGGTGGTCAGGGGTGTTCGATGCCATAGCTCCTGACAATAGCGGTCGCTCCCGACAAAACGCCTGCGGGTATCGGACCTCGCTAGGGGGTGGCGGAATGTTAACGATAGTGGGCTTTCACGCCACTTTCTAGCCTTCTGGTCGCCTGGCAACATCGGTCGCATCAACGCGCCCAAGAAGGGAAATATCGCGAAATGTCAGGACCTGCAGCAGCCGTGGCCCACTTCTCCGCCCGCCTGACCTTCGAGACCGACGTCTCCGACGTGGCCGCCGACCTGGCCGCCCAGGCCATCGTCGTGATCGACTCCCGCAGCCGGGAGAGCTGGGACCAGGGCCACATCCAGGGCGCCGTCCATCTTCCCACCGCCGAGATCGCTACCCGCGCGCCCGCGACGATCCCCAGGGACGCGACAGTGGTGACGTACTGCTGGGGGCCCGGCTGCAACGGCGCCACCCGAGCGGCCTTGGAATTCGCCAGGCTCGGCTACCAGGTCAAGGAAATGCTGGGTGGCTTCGAGTATTGGGCCAGGGAAGGCTTCCCGGTGGAGACCGCGTCAGGCGTCACCCGCCACCGCGTGGACCCGCTCACCGCCCCGGAAGAGGGCATCGCCTGCGGCTGCTGAACGAGGAAATTTTGGTGCCCCCGTCCGAATCCCGTCGATCGGGGGCGTCGCAATACATACCCCCTTCGATCGCGGTCAATCCCAAGTTCACCCGCGTCAAAAACGCCGGATAAAACGGGTCGGGGGCCCGCCGCCCCAGGAAAGGGGAAGGGGGGACGGCGGACCCGTATCAGGGGGCGGTCAGCGAGGCCCGAGCTTCTCCACGATGAGGCGGTAAAGCTGGCGCGGCCGGCCCGGTTGAGGCGTACGGTTGGGCGGCAGCGGCCACGCGAGTCCCTCGTCGACCAACGTGCGCAGCAACCGCCGAGCCGTACGCGGCGTCACCCCGAGCATCTTTCCCGCGCCCTCCGCGTCCACCACGGTGTCGCCGCCCTCCAGCTTGGCGGCGAGCCGGGCCAGCACCTCCACGCCCTTGGGTTTGAGCGCGGTGGAGCCCTGAGGCGGCATCCGCGGAGCCGGGATGAGGGCTCGGCCCTCGCGGTCCACGGCGAAGCCCTGGGCCTGTTTACCCGCCTGCGTACGCGCCAGCGCCGCCCGCGCGTGCGACTCCGCGTCGTGGGTGGTGCGTCCCATGCCCACGCCGACCTCGACCGCCAGACCCAGCTCGTCGCGGATCCTGGCGGCGAACGGCAACACCCTGAACCCGTCGGTCGCGGCGGCGATCGAGCCCCTGGTCGCGGTGACCAGATAGCTGTGATCGTCGATCGGCCAGACGGTGGCGTTGATGCGGTTCGCCTCCTGGACGAGCAGCCGGTGCAGCGAGAGCCGGAGCTCGTCGCGCCAGTAACGTGGCGCGGCGCGGCGTACCGGCTCGCGTAGCGTCGGCACCTCGACCAGTACCACGGTGAGCTGAGATTCCTCCAGGCGGTGGTGTGCACCGAGCAGCGCTGCGGTGTGCAGCGCGGTGCGCACGGCCGCGGAGGTCGGCCTGATCCTGATGGCCGGGACGCCGGACGCTTGAAGGCGTTCGGCGACCGCCGGCAGGCACGTGAGCGCGCCGGTGGTGGATCCCTGCCGGGCCAGGCGTTCGTGGTAGGCCGCGATCGTGCCGGTGGCGCCCGGCTCGTCGCGGCTGTGTACTTCCGTTGCGGCTATCCCGAGGTCTGTGTACGCCTCTTCGACGTCTGCCCTGGCGACCACGTCAATGCTCACCCGCTGCGGGTCGATGCGCGGATCCAGCGCCGCCTTGGCCAGCGCGGCGACCAGCGCCGCCCCGCCGAGCTGCACGTAGGTCGCGGGCATCGTCAGCACACCTGAGCGCCTGGCCAGGTCGTAGGGGACCGGGCTGGCGAAAAGGCATGCGTCCACGCCGGGACCGAGCCGCGTCACTTTGTCGGGCGCCTCCTGCTCATCGCGGTAGGCGGCCGCCACAAGGCGGCACGGAAGTGGCGCAGCAGCGTGTCCCATTAGCATGACCCGCTCGACCAGATCGTGGGGTCCGACCACACCAATGGTGAGGTCCGGTGTCATGGCACCCGGGCGTGACACTCGGGGAGTTTCTTCGGCCCTCTCGACCAATGTTCGTCCCATCCTGCTGTCTGTTGCAGTGCTCTCTTTTGGAACGATCGCTCGCGGGGACCATAATGTCACGCCCGACTTTTCCGGAAAGCCGTTCTGCTTGACTGGCTGAGAAGGTATATCAGCAGCTCAACGAGGTATTCCTAACGTTTTTTAGCGTTCGGAAATCTCTTGTGTAATGTCCGCCCCGAGTGCCCGCATTCGATCGGCGAGATGCGCGTGCCCGCGGTCGATGAGGTAACCGGACTCGATGACGGTCTCGCCTTCGGCGGCCAGTCCCGCGAGCACCAGCGCGATACCGGAACGCAGGTCGTGCGCTGTCACGCGGGTGCCCTTCAGCGGGGTCGCGCCCCTGACGATGGCCCTGCTGCCTTCGACCTCCACGTCGGCGCCCATCTTGTTCAGCTCGCCGGCCAGCGCGAAGCGGCCGTCGAAGATGCGCTCGTGGATGTAGCTGGTGCCATCGGCCAGGGCGGCGACCGTCATCATCGGCGACTGGAGGTCGGTGGCGAAGCCCGGGTAGGTGTCGGTGATGATGTTGATCGGCCGCAGCGGCCGCTCGCACCGTACGTGCAGGACCGCGCCGGGCCGGGCGAAGTCGACGCCCATCTGCTCCAGCTTGTAGCGGACCACACCCAGGTCGAGGCCGGTGCCGACGAGGCTGAGGTCGCCGCCGGTGATCGCCGCGCCCATCGCGAACACACCGGCGTCGAGCCGGTCGGGCATCACGGTGTGCTCGACGGCGTGCAGCTCGTCGACGCCCTCGACGGTGATGAAGCCGGTGCCGCCGCCGCTGATGCGCGCGCCCATCTTGGTGAGCATGTCGATGACGTCGAGCACCTCGGGCTCCAGCGCCGCGTTCTCGATGACGGTGATGCCCTTGGCCAGAGAGGCGGCCATGATGAGGTTCTCGGTGCCGGTGTGCGAGGGGGTGTCGAGGTAGAGGGTCGCGCCGGTCAGGCCGGACGCCTTGACGTGGATGACCGTCTCGCCCTCGTCGACGACCGCGCCCAGCCGCTTGTAGCCGAGATAGTGGAAGTCGAGGTTGCGGCTGCCGAGATTGCAGCCGCCGACCCCTTCCACGATCGCCTCGCCCAGCCGATGCAGCAGGGCGGGAGTGAACAGGACCGAGCCGCGGAAGCGCCTGGCGATGTCGGCGGGCAGCACCGCGCTGGTCAGCCGGGAGGCGTCGATTACCAGCGTGCGCTCTGCCTCGTGCAGCTCGACGTAGGCGCCGACGGACTCCGCCAGCTCCACCGCCCGCCGCACATCCTCGATGATCGGCACATTGCGCAGGACGGTGCGGCCGTTGGCGGCCAGCAGAGCCGCACCGATCATGGGCAGCACGGCGTTCTTCGCGCCCTGGATGAAGGCGGTTCCACGCAGTGGGTTGCCACCGCGCACGCGGTAACGGACCATTCGTGCGGCTCCTCGGAGGTCTCGGTCTGGCTAGACCGGCCAAGAGTAGCCGCTAACCACGCCTGCCCCAGCCGAATCATCCGCTAAAGGGAGCTCCGGTGATGCGCTCGTACGCTTCCAGATAACGCTGTCTGGTCTGCTCTACCACCTTATCCGGAAGGCGAGGCGGGGGAGTTCCGGAGTCTTTGTCCCATCCCGATTCGGGCGAGAGCAACCAATCCCTAACATATTGCTTATCAAAGGACGGTTGTGTGCGTCCGGGCTGCCACGCGTCAGCGGGCCAGAATCGTGACGAGTCGGGCGTAAGGACCTCGTCCCCCAGCGTGAGTACGCCATCGGCGTCGCGGCCCAGTTCGATCTTGGTGTCGGCCAGGATGATGCCCCGCTCGCGGGCGATCTCGGCGCCGCGGGTGTAGACGGCCAGCGTGATCTGGCGGAGTGCCTCGGCCGTCTCCGCGCCCACGTCGCCGACGACCCGCTCGAAGGAGATCGGCTCGTCGTGCTGCCCGACCGGGGCCTTCGTCGAGGGCGTGAAGATCGGCTCGGGCAGCCGGGACCCGTCTTCGAGGCCCGGCGGCAGCCGTACCCCCGAGACCGCCCCGTCGCGCCGGTAGTCGATCAGGCCCGAGCCGGTCAGGTAACCGCGCGCCACGCACTCGACGGCCACCATCGACAGCGGCTTGCACAGCATGCTGCGGGAGTCGGGCCCCGGCCCCGCGATGTGGTTGGGCACCACGTCGGAGAGCCGGTCGAACCACCACAGCGACATCTGCGTGAGGATGGCCCCCTTGTCGGGGATCTCGGGCTCCAGTATGTGGTCGAAGGCCGATATCCGGTCGGAGGCGACCATCAGCAGGAGTCCGTCGTCGGTCTGGTAGAGGTCGCGAATCTTGCCGGCGTGCAGGTGCTTCATCGGGCGATGTCCGTCCTGTGGTGCGAGCCGCGCAACCGTACCCGGGAGACCAGCTCGTAGGCGTTCTGGCGGGCCGTCTCCTGGTCGGGGCCGGTGCCGACCACGTTGAGCACCCGCCCGCCGTCGGAGAGCACCTTGCCGTCGGCCAGTCTCGTGCCGGCGTGGAGGACGTAGGCGCCGGCGG
This sequence comes from Nonomuraea sp. NEAU-A123, assembly GCF_018603905.1. Classification (GTDB taxonomy): domain Bacteria; phylum Actinomycetota; class Actinomycetes; order Streptosporangiales; family Streptosporangiaceae; genus Nonomuraea. The sequence goes on along the minus strand of NZ_JAHFZZ010000003.1, from coordinate 137,351 downwards.
TGGGCTCGAGCCCCTCGATGACGTCGCCCTTCACCGGGGCGTCCGGGTAGTGCTCGGCCGCGACGACCACGGCGACCGCCGACCCCCCGCGGAACACCGGCGCCGGATGCTCACTCAGCCGCCCGGTGGCGCACGCCGTCAGCAGCCCGGCCAGCGGCGTCTCCAGGCGGTCGAGCACCACCTGGGTCTCCGGATCGCCGAAGCGCGCGTTGAACTCGATCACCTTCGGCCCCTTCGCGGTCAGGGCCAGGCCCACGTACAGAACGCCCTGGAACGGGCAGCCGCGCCGGGCCAGCTCGTCGATCGTGGGATGGACGACCTCGCGCATCACCTGCTCGGTGAGCCCTTCCGGCGCCCAGGTGAGCGGCGTGTAGGAGCCCATGCCGCCGGTGTTGGGCCCTTCGTCGCCGTCGTAGGCCCGCTTGAAGTCCTGGGCGGGCTGCAGCGGCACGGCCGTCGTGCCGTCGCAGAGCGCGAACAGCGAGACCTCGGGTCCGTCGAGGAACTCCTCGATCACCACCCGCTCGCACGCCGCCGCGTGCGCGAGCGCCTGCTCCCGGTCGCCGGTGACGACCACGCCCTTGCCCGCGGCCAGCCCGTCGTCCTTGACCACGTACGGGGCGCCGAACTCGTCGAGGGCCCGGGCCGCCTCCTCAGGCGTGACGCAGGCCCGCGCCCTGGCCGTGGGGACGTCGGCCGCCGTCATGACCTCCTTGGCGAACGCCTTGGAACCCTCGATCATCGCGGCCTCGCCCGAGGGCCCGAAGCAGGCGATGCCCGCGGCGCGCACCGCGTCGGCCACGCCCGCCACCAAGGGCGCCTCGGGGCCCACCACGACCAGGTCGGCGGCGAGCCGCACGGCCAGCTCGGTCACCTGGCCGGGGTCGGTGGCCGTGACCGGATGCGTGGTCGAAATCTCCGCCATGCCCGCGTTGCCGGGGGCGCTGTGGAGCTCGGTGACCTGGGGATCGAGCATGAGTGAGCGGCACAGGGCGTGTTCACGCCCGCCGGATCCGATGACTAGAACGCGCACCGCCCCATTGTGGCAGGGACGGCCGCACGGCTTCCCGTCGCACCCGCGACAGACCGGCCCGGGCACTCGAAATGTGGGAATAGGCGGGAATCTTTGTGGAGTTCTACCTGATCTGACGGCGGGCCAGAGAGTATCGTCGGTCTGGTCCATCCCGCCTGTGGTAACTTGGGGCGGCTTTGTGGCATCTCTTGTGATTGGAGGTGGTCCGGGATGAAACCTGGTGATCCCAGCAGTACGTGCTCACCCACGTACACCGTGTATGCCCCCGACCACTCCAATCCGGCAGCCTGATCGTGCCTCCACGCTTTTTCCTTGATTGAGGTGACTTTTCGTCGCGCGTGGAGCGTGCCAGGTCGGGCGGAAAGGGACTGCCATGCGCTCGTCCACGCTTTTCCGTCGCACCACCCGTCACCCTGTACAGCAGCCGCATGTCTCGCGCCCGCTCACCAAGCCGGTACGTGAGAGCTGCGTGCCTCCCATTGACTCCATCGTCGAGTTCGGCGCCTACATCAAGGGCAAGAAGGTCGACGCCGCGGGCATCGAGGAGTCGCTCGACCTGGTCCGCGAGCACAACAGCCACTCCGACGGCGCCAAGGCGTTCGTCTGGGTCGGCCTGCACGAGCCCGCCGCCCCCGAGGTCGAGTGGCTGGCCGGCGTGTTCGGCCTGCACCCGCTGTCCGTCGAGGACGCGGTCAAAGCCCACCAGCGCCCCAAGGTCGAGCGCTACGGCGACTCCCTGTTCATGGTGCTCAAGTCCATCGCCTACCTGGACCACGACGAGCTGACCGCCACCAGCGAGATCATCGCCACGGGCGAGATCATGGTGTTCCTCGGCGTCGACTTCGTGGTGACCGTACGACATGGCCGGCACTGTCCCCTCACCGAGGTGCGCGAGCGGCTCGAGGACAAGCCCAAGCTGATGGACCGCGGCCCGGCGGGCGTGCTGCACGCCATCGCCGACCACGTCGTCGACCGTTACCTGCAGGTCGCCGACCTCATGCAGCTCGAGCTCGAAGAGGTCGAGGCGACCGTCTTCGCCGACGTCAGCTCCCGCGACATCAACCGCATCTACCAGCTCAAGCGGGAGATGCTGGAGCTGAAGCGGGCGGTCACGCCGCTCCAGGCGCCGCTGGCCGCGCTGCCGCAGCGCCGGGTGATCCCGTCGGAGATGCGCGAATACTTCCGCGACGTCGGCGACCACCTCTCCCGCGTGTGCGAGCAGGTCGAATCGTCGAACGAGCTGTGCAGCTCGATCCTGCAGGCGGCGCTGGCCCGCTCGAACGCGCTGGCCAACGAGGACATGCGCAAGATCTCGTCCTGGGTGGCCATCATGGCCGTGCCCACGATGATCGCCGGGATCTACGGCATGAACTTCGACTTCATGCCGGAGACCAACCAGGTATGGGGCTATCCGGCCGTGCTCGCCGTGATGATCACGACCTGCGTCCTGCTGCACCGGGGCTTCCGCCGCAACGGCTGGCTCTAGAAGGTTCTCAGACCCCCACGGGCCGCCTGAGCGGCCCGACGGGGTCGGGCAGTCGCAGCCCGCGCTCCCGCCACAGCTCGCGCATCCGATCGGGGTAGTCGGTGACGATCCCCGACACCCCAAGGTCCAGCATCCGGCCCGCCAGCGCCTTGTCGTTGACGGTCCAGACCGCGACGTCCAACTCGGCCGCGGCCACCTGGGCCATCAGGTCCTCGTTGACCATCACGTGCTCGGGCGACAGCGTCGTGGCCCCCGCCTCGCGGGCGGCGGCCGGGATGTCGTCGCCCAGCGGGCCGTTCCAGTGCAGGGTGTCGAGCTCGATCAGCGCGAAGCGCCGCGTGCCCGGCGCCAGCCTGGCGGCGTGGCCGATGATCCGCCAGTCGAAGCTGAGTATCGCCGCGTTGTCCAGCCTGCCGTGCCGGTCGAACTCCTCCAGCACCATCTCGGTGAACAGCTCGGGGTCGGCCGTCAGCTCCGGCCTGGTCGGGTCGGACTTGAGTTCGACGTGCAGCCGTACGTCCTCGGCCTCGTAGGCGTTGACCAGGCCGAGCACCGCGCCCAGCGTGGGCATCCTGGTCTCGGGCATCGCCCGCTGCGTCGTCGCGAACGGATCGTCGGCGTGCCGGGGCAGCCGCACGCCCACGTCGAGCATGCGTAGCTGGGCCAGCCCGAGCGAGTTGATCGGCTTGCCGACATAGGGGAAGTGGGGGTCGTCCTTCGCGACCGGCCGCGTGTCGGCACTGGTCACGGCCGAGACCGTGAGGTCGTGGGTCAACACGAGCCGCCGATCGGCGGTGAGCGCGACGTCGAACTCGAGCGCGTGCACCCCGAGCTCCATCGTGCGGCTCAGCCCGGGAAGCGTGTTTTCGGGCCAGAGGCCCCTCGCTCCCCGATGACCGTGAATCTCAACGCGCACACCGGGGACACTACCGTGCCGCGTGCCGCGATCACGACGTGCCACGCCGCGCCCTTTTTGCGGTGCTTATGGCTATTCCTGGTCAAACGTCCACACGTAGACCATCTGGTCCCACTCGGGTGCTCCGCCCGCTCCGCCGTACGTGGTCTGGGCCGCCTTGTTGTCCTCACCCGTGGCCGTCCACATGCCGTAGCAGCCGCGTTCGCGGGCGAGCCGTTCCAGGGTCGAGACCAGCGACCCGGCGATGCCTTGGCCGCGGAAACGCTCGTCCACGCCGAGCTCGTAGAGGAACATCTCGGTCCCCTTGTCGGGGTGGGTGGTCTCGACGCCGGTGATCATCCCGGCCGGGGTCTCGTCCACATAGGCGATGAGCAGGTGGTGCCCCTCATCCGCGAGGAATCTCGCGGTGGCCGCCGGCAGGGGAGCGGCGTCGAAGAGGTGGCCGGCCGCCTCGACGGCCTCAGGACGGGTGGCACGACGGATGTCCATGTCCGGAGCGTAAGCGCAGGTCGCCGCACCACGCGCGCCATTTATTAGGTCGATAAATGCGACTCTGTGGCAATAAGCTGGCGCTCATGATGGAGGCACTCGAAACGGTCCGGCCGGAAATCGTCCGGGCCTGGGTCGACGGCTGGGTGGTCTCGCGCAACGCCCCGCTGCCCGTACGGGAGCCGTGGGGCCTGCGAGTGGACGTCGGCCGGCCCGGCCACGTCACCCGCCACGTACTGCCCGCGCCCACCCCCGACGACCTGCGGCTGCTGGCCGAGACGATCAGCACGCCGGGCACCTGGCTCAAGCTCTGCGCTCCGGCGGAGGCGGTCGTCCCCTGGCTCACGCCGGCGTGGTCGATCGACGAGCCGGAGTTCATGATGACGGGGCCGCTGTCGCGGGGGCTGGCCACGGCTCCCGACGGCTACACGCTGGCCGTCACCACCCGGTCGGACGTGACCGTGGCCCGCCTGCTCACGGCGGCGGGCGAGATCGCGGCCCGGGGGCAGATCGCCGTCACGGGCCGTACCGCGGTCGTGGATCAGGTCGAGACCGCGCCGGAGCACCGGCGTCGCGGTCTGGGCCGCGTGGTCATGACGGCCCTGGCCGACATCGCCGCCTCTCGCGGCGCCAGGACGGGCATCCTGGTGGCCACGCCCGCCGGTCAGGCCCTCTACCGGACCATCGGCTGGACGACCCGCACCCCGATGACCGCCGCCGTCCTGGCGGCTTCCTGACGCTTCTGGGAGCTTTCTGGCGCCGGGGTACGGCCGGCGACGCGGTGCCGGCCGTACCCGTGAAACCGGGAGGGTCAGACGAGAGAGCGGATCACCAGCGTCTGGTCGCGGCCGGGGCCGACGCCGATCGCGGAGATCGGCGCACCGCTCATCTCCTCCAGCGCCCGCACGTACGACTGCGCGTTGGGCGGCAGGTCGTCGAAGGTCTTGGCGCCGGTGATGTCCTCCTGCCAGCCGGGGAGCTCCTCGTAGATCGGCTTGGCGTGGTGGAAGTCCGTCTGCGTCATCGGGATCTCGTCGTGCCGCGTGCCGTCGACGTCGTAGGCCACGCACACCGGGATCCGCTCCAGCCCGGACAGTACGTCCAGCTTGGTGAGGAAGAAGTCGGTGACCCCGTTGATCCGGGTCGCGTAGCGGGCGATGACCGCGTCGAACCAGCCACAGCGCCGGTTGCGGCCGGTCGTCACGCCGTACTCGCCGCCGGTCTGGCGCAGCCACTCGCCCATCTCGTCCTCGAGCTCCGTGGGGAACGGGCCCGAGCCGACGCGGGTGGTATACGCCTTGAGGATGCCGATCACCCTCGTGAGCCGCATCGGCGGGATGCCGGACCCGGCGCAGGCGCCCCCGGCGGTCGGCGACGAGGAGGTGACGAACGGGTAGGTGCCGTGGTCGATGTCGAGCAGCGTGCCCTGACCACCCTCCAGCAGCACGAACTTGCCCTCGTCCAGCGCCCGGTTCAGCACCAGAGAGGTGTCGGCGATGTGCGGCTTGAGGCGTTCGGCGTAGCCCAGGTACTCCTCCACGACGGCCTCGGCCTCGATGCCGCGCCGGTTGTAGACCTTGGTGAGCACCTGGTTCTTCTCGGTCAGCACGACCTCGATCTTCTTGGCCAGAATGCCGGGATCGAGCAGGTCCTGGACCCGTACGCCCATCCGGTAGATCTTGTCGCCGTAGGCGGGTCCGATGCCCCGGCCGGTCGTGCCGATCTTGGCCTTGCCCAGGTAGCGCTCGGTGACCTTGTCGAGTGCTTTGTGGTGGGGCATGATCAGGTGCGCGTCGGCGGAGATCAGCAGGCGCTCGGCGGAGATGTCCCGCGCGGCCAGCCCGTCGATCTCGCTGAGCAGCACTCCGGGGTCGATGACGACGCCGTTGCCGATCACTGGCACCACGTGCGGTGACAGGATTCCGGTGGGCAAGAGGTGCAGGGCGTATTTCTGGTCACCGATGACCACGGTGTGACCCGCGTTGTTGCCACCCTGATAGCGGACGACGTAATCGACGTCGCCACCGAGCAGGTCGGTGGCCTTGCCCTTGCCCTCATCGCCCCACTGGGCACCAACGAGAACGACAGCCGGCATGGTTCAGTCTCCTGAGCACAAAACGAAACCCCTGGCGCAAGTGCGACAGGGGCTCTTGCGTAGAGAGACTACCCGAGTCTGCCTATTCGTCCCAAGTGTTAGTTCTTGGTCAGCGCGTCGTAGGCCGCCTCACTGCTGTCCTTGAGGAACTGCATGCACCGCTCGGCCTCGTCCTTCTCGCCGATCGCCTGAGCGGCTCTGGCGAGTGAGTAGAGGCAGCGCAGGAAGCCGCGGTTCGGCTCGTGCTCCCAAGGGATGGGACCGTGCCCCTTCCAGCCGCTACGGCGGAGTTGGTCGAGCCCGCGGTGATAGCCGGTGCGCGCGAAAGCGTAGGAGGTGACGGCGTGGCCCTGCGCGAAGTACTCCTCCGCGAGCGTGGCCCAGGCCCCCGGGTAGGCGGGGAAACGGGCTGCCACATCGGCGGCCTTGGCGCCGGCTTCGAGCGCCTCCCTGGCCTCGGGCAGGTCCGGCAGTTGAGTCGGGGGCGGCCCGGCGAGAAGGTTATCCATAGGACAAGTCATACCCGCCGAGCCGCCGACGTGGCTAGGAGATCTTGGTCCCAGCTGATTTGAGGTGCTCACACGCCTCGACGACGCGGGCCGCCATCCCGGCCTCGGCCGACTTGCCGTAGGCGCGCGGGTCGTACGCCTTCTTGCTGCCGACGTCGCCGTCGACCTTGAGCACGCCGTCGTAGTTGCGGAACATGTGATCGGCGATCGGCCTGGTGAAGGCGTACTGGGTGTCGGTGTCGACGTTCATCTTGACCACGCCGTAGGAGATCGCCTCGTGGATCTCCTCCATCGCCGATCCGGAACCGCCGTGGAAGACCAGGTCGAACGGTTTGTCCTTGCCGTACTTGCCGCCGACGGCGTCCTGAATGTCCTTCAGCACGCTGGGCCGCAGCTTGACGTGGCCCGGCTTGTAGACCCCGTGCACGTTGCCGAACGTGGCGGCCAGCAGGAAGCGGCCCTTCTCGCCGAGCCCCACGGCCTCGGCCGTGGCCAGCGCGTCCTCGGGCGTGGTGTAGAGCTTCTCGTTCATCTCGCCGACGACGCCGTCCTCCTCGCCGCCGACCACGCCGATCTCCATCTCCATGATGATGTTGGCGCGGTGGCACTTGTCGAGGAGCTCCTTGGCGATCTCCAGGTTCTCCTCCAGGGGTACGGCCGAGCCGTCCCACATGTGCGACTGGAAGAGCGGGTCGAGGCCCTTGGCCACGCGCTCCAGCGAGATGTCGATCAACGGCCGCATGAAGCCGTCGAGCTTGTCCTTGGGGCAGTGGTCGGTGTGCAGCGCGACCGTCACCGGGTATTTGGCGGCGACCACCCTGGCGTACTCGGCCAGCGCCGTCGCGCCTGTCACCATGTCCTTGACCGTGGCGCCGGACAGGAACTCCGCCCCGCCGGTCGACACCTGGACGATGCCATCGCTCCCGGCTTCGGCGAACCCGCGCAGCGCGGCGTTGAGCGTCTGGGAAGAGGTCACGTTGATCGCCGGGTAGGCGAATCCGCCCGCCTTCGCGCGGTCGAGCATCTCGGCATAGACCTCTGGGGTTGCTATAGGCATGCTTCATCTCCCTGAGAAGTACGGCTTCGCGCAGCCAGTATCCCGGTCCGCTACCCCGCGTGGTAGAGACAACGCGCGGCGGCCAAGGGCGTTCATGCCGGGTAGGCTCGCCTCGTGGACTGGCTTTCCAACCTCCTGGACCCGACGTGGTGGCTGACGATGCTCGGCGCCTTCGCGACCGTCGGCGTTCTGGCGATCATCTTCGCCGAGACCGGCCTGCTCGTCGGGTTCTTCCTGCCCGGTGACTCGCTGCTCGTCGCCGCGGGCATCTTCAGCTCCGCCGCCGCGGCGAAGGGGATCGGCATCGAGCCGCTGTCCTTCCCCGTGCTGCTGATCGCCACACCGCTGTGTGCGGTGGCGGGCGCCCAGCTCGGGCACCTCATCGGAGTCAAGGTCGGCAGGAGGTTGTTCGACAAACCGGACTCGCGGCTGTTCAAGAGAGAATATGTGGAGAAGGCCGAGCACTTCTTCCTGAAGTTCGGCCCGGCCAGAGCGGTGATTATCGCCCGCTTCGTGCCGATCGTCCGCACGTTCATGAACCCGGTCGCCGGCGTCCTGGAGATGCCGGCCCGTACGTTCTTCCTGTGGAACGCCATCGGCGGCCTGGTGTGGGTCGAGAGCATGCTGCTGATCGGCCACTTTCTCGGCAGCCAGGTCGATCCCACCAAGATCGACAAGTACATCCTGCCCGGCGTCTTCCTCATCATCTTCATCTCGCTGATCCCGATCATCGTCGAGGTGATCAAGACCCGCAGGGCCGCCAAGCAGGTGCCGGAGCCCAATGGTAAGCACCACCGCGTGGGGTAATTCCTACCGGTAAGCACCAATGATCGAGATCGTCCCCGGCCTACGAGTACGCTCCCCCTTGTGGGACGCCACAGGTCAGATCCGATGGGCCTCGCCCGCCTCGCGCTCGCCGTCCTGGCGGCGGTGGCCGTGGTGACGCTCTTGGTCATCGGCGGTCGCGCGCTGCTCACCTCGCTCGACACGCGACAGCAGCAGCCCGAGCGCGCGAAAGTCGCCGCCCAGCCGCAGGCCAGCGCCCAGGTGCCGACTGTCCGCATCGAGTGCGTGGCCGACACCTGCCCCCTCGTCACGGTGCGCGTACCAGGCGGCGACGTGCTGCAATATCGCGACATGAGCAGGGGCGAGGAGGTCAGCTACTTCGAGCCGGAACTCGACGTGGTGCTCACCGACGCGGCCACGGTCCAGGTGACCGAGAACGGCAAGGCCCGCACGCGGGGCAAGGCCGGCGCGCGGGAGGCGTTCACAGTCCGAGGTCCTGGAGCGTGAACGCGGAGCGGTAGTCGAGCCCCTCCTCGGCCATCCGGGGCGCCGCGCCCCGCTCGACGATCGTCGCCACCGCGACCACCTCGGCGCCCGCCTCACGCAGCGCCTCGACGGCCGTCAACGGGGAGGCGCCGGTCGTGGAGGTGTCCTCGACGGCGAGCACCCGGCGGCCCTTAACCTCTGGACCCTCGATCCTGCGCTGCATGCCGTGCGCCTTCTGCGCCTTGCGCACCACGAACGCGTCGAGCAGCCGCCCCTGCGCCGCGGCCGCGTGCATCATCGCGCTCGCCACGGGGTCGGCGCCCAGCGTCAGCCCGCCCACGGCGTCGAACTCCAAATCCTTGGTCAGGTCGAGCATCACCCTGCCGACCAGGGGCGCGGCCACGCCGTCGAGCGTGATCCGGCGCAGGTCGAGGTAGAAGTCGGCCTCCTGGCCCGAGGAGAGCACGACCTTGCCGTGCACGACGGCCTTCTTCTTGATCTCGGCCAGCAGGTTGTCGCGATCTGTCATGGCACCCAGCTTAGGGTCCTGACCGGGGTGAGACCCGATGCGGTCGGAAGGTAAAGGCGACCCTTCGGTTTAACCATGACGGCGGCTGCGGAATGCTCGGGGAGGCAGTCTTAAGTAATCGCGAGGTGACAATGAGTGGTGAATCGCCGTCGCCGCAGAGCGATGCGGATCTTCTTCACGCGGTCAGAGCCGGCGACGCCACCGCCTATCACGAACTCCACGAGCGCCACGTGGCCGCCGCGCGCTCCCTGGCCCGCCAACTCGTCAAGGGCGAGGCCGAGATCGAGGACGTGGTCGCCGAGTCGTTCACCAAGATCCTCGACCTCGTCGGCCGCGGCGGCGGCCCCCAGGCCGGGTTCCGGACCTACCTGCTGACCGTCGTGCGGCGCACCGTCTATGACCGGACGCGGGTGGCGAGCGGCCCGGTGCCCGCGGGCGAGAGCGACCGGTTCGATCCCGATGTGCCCTTCGTCGACCCGGCCCTCGTCGGCCTGGAGCAGTCGCTGATCGCCAAGGCGTTCCTGTCGCTGCCCGAGCGATGGCGGGCGGTGCTCTGGCACACCGAGGTCGAGCACCTGCCACCCGCCGACGTGGCCCCCCTGCTCGGCCTGCCGGCCAAGGGTGTGACCGAACTCACCCGCCGCGCCCTCGCGGGCCTGCGCCAGGCGTACCTGCAGATCCGCCTGACCGCACCGACCCGCCACGCGTGCCGGCCGGTGCTCGGCACGATGAGCCGCTACGTCAAGGGCGGGCTGGCCAGGCGCGTTTCCAAGGCGGTGGACGAGCACGTGAGCGGCTGCCCCGAATGCCGCGCCGTCCTGCTGGAACTGACCGACGTCAACCGGGGGCTGCGCGTCATCATCGGCCCGATGATCGCCGGCCCGGTTTTCGCCGGGTACGCGACGGCACTGGCCAAGACGAGGGCTGCGAACCGCGGTTCGGACGACCCCCCGCACGGGCTGGGCTGGATCTGGCGGTCGCCACTCGGTTGGGTCTGGCATGTGCTCGGTGGGATCGGGCGCGGGCCTAAGTACGTGGTCGGTGGGGCCGGGCGGGCGTCCAGGAGAGTGGTTGCTTGGGCCGGGCGGGTCTCCGGGAACGTGGTCGGTCGGGTCGGGCGGGTCTCCGAGCGCGTGGTCGGTGGGGCCGGGCGGGCGTCGAGACATGTGCTCGGCTGGGTCCGGCGGGTGCCCACATACGCGCAGGCAGCGGTCGCCAGCGGCACCGCCGCCGCCGTGGCGGCCGCTGCTGTGTTCACGCTGCTCACGGCCGAGGAGCCGGTGAGAAGTCCGGTCGCCAAGCCCGTCGCCTCAGCCGGACCGCCACTTGTACGGCCGCTCGAAGAACCCACACGGCTGGCCCCCGAACGCCCGGCGCCCCCGGGAACGAGACCGCACGGACCCCGCCTACACGCCACGATCGGCGCGCTCGGCGCACTGGTCCGCGCCCAGCCCGGCATCATCGCGATGCGCCTCCGCAACTCCGGCAACGCCCCAACCAGCGAAATAGAGGCCGCCGTAGACCTGCCCACGGGCGTAACGCTGATCCCCTCAGGACGCCACGCCGGGGGCACCGCGCTGGAACGGTCGCGCGGCTACGGCGGGGGTGTGGCCGCGGGTGTCATGCCGTCGGGCACGCACGGCCGTGGTGTCGCTGCGGGCGTCGCATTGGAACGGGCGGGCAGTGTGTCGACACGTGGCCACGGTCGCGGTGTCGCCGTGGTTACGCCCGTTGGGACCGGGGACGGCTGGACCTGCCGTCCGGCCAGGCGGGGTGCTACGTGTGTCAGGGGGCCGCTTAAGGCGGCTCGCAAAACCGCGGTCTTCCTGCGCGTCCACGTGGCCGCCCAAGCGCCTCAGGGGGCCGGGCCCGCCGTTCGGATCGCGGCCGGGTCCCTGCGGGTGGGGGCGCGCTCCGCGGCCGGGGTACGGCAGGTGGGCGCGTCCGCCAGGTTCGCCGCCGACGGCAAGGTGACGGTCAGGGCGATCGGCAACTCGCTGCTGAGCTGCCCGGCGGAGGGCGACGGCTGTGCGGAGGTCGCGCAGCGGCAGGGCGATGGGCGCGACGATGAGTTGTGGTCCATGGACGCCGTCGACGAGGACAGGGTCGCGGAAACGTACGCCTCCAGCGGCGCCACGCTGCGGCGGCCCCCGGGCGGGCGGGTCGTGTGGGCAGGTCTCTACTGGTCGGCCGGTGGGGAGAGCGCGGGGCCGATCAGCCTGCGACCGCCGGGTCGTCGGCGTTATCTGTCGGTCAGGCCCGAGCAGGTGACGGTCCGCGAGCTGCCCTCAGGGCCCGCCTACCAGGCGTTCGCCGACGTGACCGGGCTGGTCGGGAGCGCCCGGCGGGACGGCAAGTTGTGGGCGGCCGACCTCCCGATGGAGGAGGGGGCCGCGCGGCACGCCGGATGGAGCCTGGTGATGATCGTGACCGACCCCGCCGGACCGTACAGCCACGCCGTCGTACTCGACACAGCGACCGTCGTCGGCGGCGAGACAGATCAGGTGCGGATCCCACTGGGCGGCCTCGTCTCCGCGGACCCGCCCGCCCGAATCTCTCAGGGCGGGCGGGTTCCCACGGAATCCGCCGCGCGGATCCGTCAGGGCGGGCCGGTTTCCACGGGGTCGGCTGCGCGGATCCGTCAGGGCGGACCGGGCCCCGCGAGGTCGGCTGTGCGGATCCCGGTGGGTCGATCGGTCCGCAGGGGGTCGCCCGCGTGGATCGAGATGGTGACCTGGGAAGGCGATGCCGATCTCGATGGTGATCGGCTCTCGCTGGGCTCCGGGCCGCTCACTCCCCTGGGGGGCGATCGTGATGCGAGTAATGTCTTCGACAGCTCGTCCAACGGTGCCAAAGGAATGACGTTCGGTGTCGACGTCGATACTTTCGGTGCCGAACTCGGCAATGACCCGGCGCTGGCGATCGCTACGCGGGAGGATGTGGTGCTGTTCGCGATCGCCGCTGTGTGCGTTCGTGCCCGATGGTGACCAAAGTCCGACATATTGGTACGGTCAGCCCGAATGCACCGGCGTATGGTCGGGGCAGGGGCGAATCGTCGGGATTAACCCTCGCGCGATCACCTGCTTTCATTACCCTGAGACAGGGCCGCCGCGTCCGGCTCTGACGGTGCACGAGTCTGCTAGGTCGGACCACCAGGAAAGGGGCCGTGTCAGTGGATCGCTGCGCGCTGTTCGTGGACGCTGGCTATCTGCTGGCCGACGGCGCGATGGCCGTGCATGGGACCCGCCATCGTGAAGCCGTGGCCTGGGACTATCCAGGGCTGTTGCAGCTCATGTCAAGCCTCTCGCGCGAACGCACCGGGCTGCCGTTGCTGCGGTGCTACTGGTACGAGGCGACCGTCGAAGGCCGCCGCACTCCAGAGCACGACGTGCTCGCCGACATCCCCGGTCTCAAGCTCCGCCTTTCGCGTATCCGTCCAGGACGGCGCGAAGGCGTGGACGCCCAGGTTCACCGCGACCTGATGACGCTCGCCCGCAACAGCGCCATCTGCGACGCCGTCGTGGTCAGCGGTGACGAGGACCTGGCCCAGGTGGTCTGCGACGCGCAGGACCTCGGCATCAGGGTGACCGTCGTGCACATCGCGACCGACGGCGGCTGGGCCGTCTCCCGCTCGCTCACGCAGGAGAGCGACGACCTCATCGAGCTGGGCGGCGTACACCTGCGCCCCTACGTCAACCTGGTGACCGGCGCCATCGAGGTGACCAACGGCCACCACCAGTCGGTCAGCAACGGCCACGGCGGCCACGCGCAGCGGGAGCTGCCGCCCGCGCAGTCGAGCGGGGGCAACCACTCCGCCAACTCGGGGCGCCAAGGTCAGTCCGGTGCCAACGGCATGATGCCGTCGGCGGGTCGCGGCCAATCGCAGCCGCCGTCGCTGCCCAGCTACTCCGACTACCAGCCCGACCCGCCGTCGGGCGCCCCGGTGACCGGGCCGATCCCGCAGCAGTCGCAGGCGCCGACGACCGGGCAGTTCAACTCGCCGTCCAACGGCACCTACCAGCCTTCGCAGCTCGGCGCCTACACCGGCCCGCAGCCCGCGCCGGTCTCCCAGCAGCCCTCGGCCGCCACGGCCGGGGCCACCACGCTGTCCGACGCCGTCAAGTCCGCCCATCGGGAAGGGCACGACTTCGGCGAGTCCGTGGCCCGCGACGCTCCGGCCCTGTGGCTGGAGGCCGTGCTGGCGCGCAAGCCACGGATGCCCTCCGACCTGGAGGCCCGCCTGCTGCAGGGCTCGTCGTTGCCGATCGACTTCCTGCTGCACGACGAGGTACGCCACGCGCTGCGCCGCGGCTTCTGGGACGCGTTGGAGCGCGCCAGGCACTAGCCAGGCGCGGCCAGGCCCTAGCCTGACGCGCCGCAGCCGGCCGGGCCGGGGTGGGACTGCTGTACCGGCCCCAGCGCCTCGTACGGACGGCACAGCGCCCGTGCGCCTCTAACGCCCGGCCACAGGGCTCCCGTTCGGGTGGCGGCGCGCGTCTCTAATGCTCGGCCTCAGCGCTTTCGTGTCGACGACAACCCGGCCTCACGCTCCGGTGGCGCGCCTCGGCGACGGGCTCGGCATCCGGAGCGCTCTCTTATCCACAACCTGTGGAGCGGGCTTCACGACAGGGCGTCGAAGCCGGCGCGGAGGTGGGCGAGTCGGTCGGCGAGGTCGGAGAGCGGGGCCGCCACCCCCGGGTCCTGCGACTTGCGCGCCAGCTCCCGTACCCTGGCCAGCTCGTCCTCCGCCGCCGTCAGCCGCCGGGACAACTCGGGCAGGATCGCCGACTGGTCGCCCGCGCCCGGCGGCAGCTCGGCGGTCAGCCGCTCGCGCAGCATCGACGCCTGCTCGGCCAGCCGCTTGTTCATGTTGTACAGCTCGCTGAAGACCGACACCTTGGCCCGCAGCACCCACGGGTCGAACGGCTTGGTCAGATAGTCGACGGCGCCCGCCGCGTAGCCGCGGAAGGCGTAGTCGGGCGCGCTGTCGACCACCGTGAGGAAGATGATCGGGATGTTCCTGGTCCGCTCCCGCCGCTTGATGTGGGCGGCGGTCTCGAACCCGTCCATGCCCGGCATCCGCACGTCGAGCAGGATGAGCGCGAACTCGGTGTTGAGCAGCGCCTTGAGCGCCTCCTCGCCGGACCTGGCGCGTACGGGCACCAGGTCGAGCGAGCTGAGGATGGCCTCAAGGGCGATCAGATTCTCCTCGCGGTCGTCGACCAGGAGGATCTTGGCACGATCAGGCATCGATCACGCCCCTTCGGCTGATGACTCGCCAGTGGATCGCCCTCGGCCGAGCCAGCCGCGCAGGCGTTCGAGCAGCCGGTCGACGTCGACGGGCTTGGGTACGTAGTCGGAGGCACCCGAGGCGATGCTCTTCTCGCGATCGCCCCGCATGACCTTGGCGGTCAGCGCGATGATCGGGAGATCGGCGAACTGGGGCATGCGCCTGATGGCGGAGGTGGTGGCCCAGCCATCCATCTCCGGCATCATGATGTCCATCAGCACGAGAGCGACGTCCTCGTTCCGTTCGAGCTGCTCGATTCCTTCGCGGCCGTTTTCAGCGTAGACGACTGTGGAGCCGTGCCGTTCGAGAACGCTGGTCAGGGCGAACACGTTACGGATGTCGTCGTCGACGATGAGGATCTTCGCGCCGTTGAGCGGGTCGTCGCCGTGCCACTGGCTGGTCTCGGCGGGCGGCTCGATCAGTTCGGGTAGCGGCAGGTCGAGCGGGATCGGCGGCTCGTGCAGCGAGGCCGTCGGCTCCTCGATGGGCACGGAGAGCAGTTGCCTGCGCTCGATGCCGCTCTCGACCTCCGCCAGCGGGCCCGTGTAGGAGGCCGGCAGGTAGAGGGTGAACGTGCTCCCCTTGCCCAGCTCGCTGTCGACGTGGATCTCACCGCCGAGCAGCAAGGCGATCTTGCGGCAGATCGACAGGCCCAGCCCGGTGCCGCCGTACTTGCGGCTGGTGGTGCCGTCGGCCTGCCGGAACGCCTCGAAGATGACCTCGCGCTTGTCGGGCGCGATGCCGATGCCGGTGTCGATCACCTGGAAGGCCAGCAGGTCGCGGGCGCCGTGCAGGGTGTCGTCGTCGAACTCGACCCCGGCGGGCACCGGCGTGACCCGCAGCTTCACCTCGCCCTTCGGCGTGAACTTCACCGCGTTGGACAGCAGGTTGCGCAGCACCTGCTGCAGCCGCTGCTCGTCGGCGCGCAGCTCCTGGGGCACCTCGCTGTCCACCTCGACGGCGAAGGCCAGCCCCTTGTCCTGGGCGAGCGGCGCGAACGCCGCCTCCAGGAGATCGACCATCTTCGGCAGCGACACCTGGATCGGATGGATGTCCATCCGGCCCGCCTCGACCTTGGACAGGTCGAGCATGTCGTTGATCAGCTGGAGCAGCGCCGACCCCGCGCCGTGGATCGTCCTGGCGAACTCGACCTGCTGCGAGGTCAGGTTGCCCTCGGCGTTCTCGGTCAGCAGCTTGGCCAGCACGAGCAGACTGTTGAGCGGCGTGCGCAGCTCGTGGGACATGTTCGCGAGGAACTCGGACTTGTAGCGCGAGGACACGGCCAACTGCTCGGCGCGCTCCTCCAGCGTGCGGCGGGCCTGCTCGATCTGGAAGTTCTGGATCTCGATGGCGCGGTTCTGCTTGGCCAGCAGCGCCGCCTTGTCCTCCAGCTCCGCGTTGGACCTGCGCAGCTCCTCCTGCTGGCGCTGCAGCTCGTCAGAGCGTTCCTGCAGCTCGCGGGTGAGTCGCTGCGACTCCGTCAGCAGGTCCTCGGTGCGCGAGTTGGCGATGATGGTGTTCATCGTGACGCCGATGGTCTCGACGAGCTGGGTCAGGAAGTCGAGATGCACCTCGCCGAACGGGGTGAAGGAGGCCAGCTCCAGCACGCCCAGGACGCGGTTCTCGAACAGGATCGGGAGTACGACGATCTGCGCCGGCGTCGACTGGCTGAGGCCGCTGTCGATGGTGATGAAGCGCGGCGGCACGTCGTCGAGGACGATGTGCCGGCCCTGGGCCGCGGCCTGGCCGACGATGCCCTCGCCGACCGCGAAGCGCTGGCGCGGGCCGCGGTCGGGGCGTACGCCGTAGCCGCCGATCAGCAGCAGCTCGTGCTCGCCCTCGGGATCGACGCCGTAGAAGGCGCCATAGCGGGCCGACACCAGCGGCGTCAGCTCGCTCATCGTCAGCTTGGCCACCTCGAACAGGTCGCGGTGGCCCTGCATGAGCCGGGAGATGCGGGCCAGGTTGGACTTGAGCCAGTCCTGCTCCTGGTTGGCCTGGGTGGTCTCGCGGAGGTTGGCCACCATCGAGTTGATGTTGTCCTTCAGCTCCGCCAGCTCGCCCTGCGCCTCGACGGCGATCGAGCGGGTCAGGTCGCCCCTGGCCACGGCGCTGGTCACGGTGGCGATCGCGCGTACCTGGGTGGTGAGGTTGCCGGCCAGCTCGTTGACGCTCTCGGTGAGCCGCTTCCAGGTGCCCTCCACACCCTCGACCCGCGCCTGGCCGCCCAGCCGGCCTTCCGAGCCCACCTCGCGGGCGACCCGGGTCACCTCGGAGGCGAACGACGACAACTGGTCGACCATCCGGTTGATGGTGGTCTTGAGCGCCAGGATCTCGCCCTGGGCATCGACGTCGATCTTGCGGGTGAGGTCGCCGTTGGCGACCGCGGTGGTCACCTCGGCGATGTTGCGCACCTGGTACGTCAGGTTGTTGGCCATGAAGTTGACGTTGTCGGTCAGGTCCTTCCAGACCCCTGACACGCCCTGCACCCGCGCCTGGCCGCCGAGCTCGCCCTGCGTGCCGACCTCGCGGGCGACTCGTGTCACCTCGTCGGCGAAGGACGAGAGCTGGTCGACCATGGTGTTGAGGGTGTCCTTGAGCTGGAGGATCTCACCCTGCGCGTCAACAGTGATCTTCTTCGACAGGTTGCCCTGGGCCACCGCGGACGAGACCGCCGCGATCTGCCGCACCTGGGAGGTCAGGTTGTTGGCCATGGAGTTGACGTTCTCGGTGAGGTCCTTCCAGACCCCGGAGACGCCGCGCACCTGCGCCTGGCCGCCGAGCTGGCCTTCGGTGCCCACCTCGCGGGCGACCCGGGTCACCTCGGAGGCGAACGACGAGAGCTGCTCGACCATCGTGTTCATGGTGGACTTGAGCTCAAGGATCTCGCCCTGGGCGTCCACGTCGATCTTGCGGGTGAGGTCGCCGTTGGCCACGGCCGTCGTCACCTGGGCGATGTTGCGTACCTGATAGGTGAGGTTGTTGGCCATGGAGTTGACGTTGTCGGTGAGGTCCTTCCAGACCCCCGACACGCCCTTCACCTCGGCGCGCCCGCCCAGCTTGCCCTCGGTGCCGACCTCGCGCGCCACGCGGGTCACCTCGTCGGCGAAGGACGAGAGCTGGTCGACCATGGTGTTGAGGGTGTCCTTGAGCTGGAGGATCTCACCCTCCGCGTCGACCGTGATCTTCTTCGACAGGTTGCCCTGGGCCACCGCCGTCGCCACGGTCGCGATGCTGCGTACCTGGCTGGTGAGGTTGTTGGCCATGAAGTTGACGTTGTCGGTCAGGTCCTTCCAGACCCCGGAGACGCCCGTCACCTGCGCCTGGCCGCCGAGCTGGCCTTCGGTGCCGACCTCGCGGGCGACTCGGGTGACCTCCTCGGCGAAGCCGGAGAGCTGGTCCACCATCGTGTTGACGGTGTTCTTCAGCTCGAACATCTCGCCCACGGCGTCGACCGTCACCTTGCGGCTCAGGTCGCCCTTGGCCACGGCGGTGGTCACGACCGCGATGTCACGCACCTGCGCGGCCACGCGGGAGGACATCGTGTTGACGGCCTCGGTGAGGTCGCGCCAGCTTCCGGACATGCCGCGCAGGTTGGCGCCGCCGCCCAGCCGGCCCTCGGTGCCGGCCTCCCGGGCCACTCGGGTGACCTCGGAGTTGAACAGCGCGAGCTGGTCGACCATGCCGTTGATCGCCTTGCCCAGGCGGCGCACCTCGCCGCGGGCCGAGCGGTCGAGATCGATCCGCCGCGACAGGTCGCCCTTGGCCACCGCGTCGATCACGTCGGCCGCGCCGCTCACCGGGCTCACCAGGGCGTCGATCAACATGTTGACCGACTCGACGCTCTCCGCCCAGGCGCCGACGCCCGGTCCCGGTGTCAGTCGCTCGCCGAACCGGCCCTCCTTGACAACTTCCTTGCGTACGCGCACCAACTCGTTGGCGAGGTGTTCGCGACGGTCGGCCACTTCGTTGAGCAGCAACCGCACCTCACTGAGGATGCCGGCCGGGGCATGTGGGACCCGGCGCCGGAAATCACCGTCTCGCCAGGAGAACAGGGTCTCCAGGATCGGGACGAGATCCGACTCGGTGTAAGTCCTCTCCTCAGAGCTCAATGCGGCCTTGGCCGTTGTCATGGGGCCTCCTTCACTCCCGGGGTGCCACCGCGAGTGATACAAGTCTGTCACGATGAGTAGCTCGTAGTCCCGTCCTTGGATTTACCCCAAGTCAGCAGGAACTGTGGTAGGCACGATGCGATGACTGGTACTCCCCATGCGGTGTTGGCCGCCACGTTCGCGCCCGGCGACACCGCTGTGACGGCTGCGATGAGATTTACACGTGAGGTCATGACCGCGTGGGCAGTCGGCAGCGTGCTGCATGTGGCCGAGCAGGTAGCCGGTGACCTGGCCGAACAGGTGATAGACGAGCCGTTCGAAGTCATCTGGAAGCATTTTGGCGATGCCGTACAGGTTGAGTTGAGACAGCGGAGCAGCTCGCCGGGCGACCCGAAGGCTCCGTCTGTGGGGGTGGAGGAGTGGGGGATCACCTTCGCGGGCGAGTCTCGTGTCCATTGGGCAAGACTCACGCTACCTGGCTCAACGGACAGAGTGGCATCCGAATGGCTGGAGGAGAGCGCCAGGGGGCCGCATTGGCTGGGGTTCCTGGCCGACGCGAGTGACCTGCTCGCGGGCACTCTCGACCCCGACATGGTGCCCGCCATCATCGCCCAGATCGTGGTGCCGCGGCTGGCGAGCTGGTGCGCCGTCTACACCTCTGACACCGCTGTCGGTCCGCTGCGGCTGGTCTACCTCTGGCACGCCGACGAGGCCAGGATCGACGGGCTGCGCGAGCAGCTCGGCGACATGGACGCGATGATCGCCGACGCCCGGGTCACCTCCACCCTCCACCTGGCCGACTCGCAGGTGCTCGCGGTCCCCCTGACCGCGCGCGGCCGGGGTCTGGGGATGATGTGCCTGGGCCGGCCCGACCGCTTCACCGACGAGGTCATCCAGTTCGCCGAGGACATCGGCCGGCGGGCGGCGCTGGCCACCGACAACGCCCGCGTCTACGCGCAGCAGGCTGCGGCCAACCGGGCGCTCCAGCGCAGCCTGCTCCCGCCGAACGAGCCCGAGGTGCCCGGCCTCGACTACGGCGTCGTCTACGAGCCCGCCGGCGAGGCCAACGAGGTCGGCGGCGACTTCTACGACCTGTTCAAGGCCGGCGACGACTCGTGGCGGTTCGCGATCGGCGACGTGTGCGGCACCGGCCCGGAGGCCGCCGCCGTGACGGGCCTCGCCCGCCACACCCTGCGCCTGCTCGCCCGCGAGGGCTACGGAGTGGCGGCCGTGCTCGGCCGCCTCAACCAGGCGATCTTGGAGGAGGGCGAACGGGCCAGGTTCCTCACCCTGCTGCACGGCGACATCACGCCGGTGGAGACCGGCTTGGAGGTACGCCTCGTGTCGGCCGGTCATCCGGAGGCGCTGCGCCTCAAGCCGAGCGGTGCGGTCGAGACGGTGACGACCCCGCAGTCGCTGCTCGGCGTCTTCCATGAGGTGATGTTCGAAGCCGACACGCTGCATCTCGACCACGGTGACGTGCTGCTGGCGGTCACCGACGGGGTGACGGAGCGGCGCTCGGGCGGGCGGCTGCTCGACGACGACGGCGGTCTGGCCAAGCTGCTCGCCGAGTGCGCCGGGCTGTCGGCCCGCGCGGTGGCGGAGCGGATCCGCAGGGGGGCCGCCGACTTCGCCACGGAGCCGAGCGCGGACGACCTGGCGATCGTGGTCCTCCGGGCCCGCTGATCCTGTTTCACGACATTCCACGCCCGGTTGACGGCGCGACTTTGCTAATAGTCGATTATCAGACTGGGTTTACGTGCTTGCGGGCGAATTCAAGCTGTAGGGCTATTTGCGCGATCCGTTCGGACATGACCAAGGAGCCGCGGATCGCGTCATAGGCGTACACCTCGTGCTCCCGGCCATGCTCGGCCAGTTTCGCCACGTACTTCGCTATCTGCCGCAGCGGGCACCGGTTGTCGTTCTCGCCGGCCAGGATCAGCACCGGGCTCTCCACCCGGTCCACGTAGGTGATGGGAGAGCTGGCGGCGTAGCGCTCGGGCTGCTCGTCGGGCGAGCCGCCCAGCAGCGCGCGGTGGTAGGCGCGCAGGCTCTCGGCCTCGTCCTCGTAGGAGGTCTGGTGGCAGGCGATCGGCACCGCCGCGATGCCGGCCGTCCACAGCTCGGGCTGGGTGCCGAGGCCGAGCAGCGTGAGGTAGCCGCCCCAGGCGGTGCCCGCCAGCAGCATCCTGGTGGGGTCGGCGATGCCGCGCTCGACGACGTGCTCGCGTACGGCGGCGACGTCGGCCAGCTCGATGTGGCCGACATCGCTGTGGAGCGCGTCGCGCCAGGCCGAGCCGTAGCCGGTCGAACCTCGGTAGTTCACCCGCACCACCGCGAAGCCGGCGTCCACCCAGGCCGCGACCTCGGGGGAGAAGGCGTCGCGGTCGTGCGTCGTCGGGCCGCCGTGCAGCAGGAAAACGGTGGGGTAGGGCGCTGCCCCGATCTCGGGCCGGGAGACCAGCGCGTGGATCCTGCCGCCGGGACCGGGCACGTCGAGGTCCTCGACCGGGACGCTCGGCGGCGCCGAGGGGCCGCTGGGGTTGAGCACGACCTGGCCGTTGCTGGAGCGGATCACCGGTGGACGGGAGGCGCTGGACCACGAGTATTCGACGTTGCCGCCGGGGCGCGGGCCCGCCTCGTCGATCACGCCGTGCGGCGTCTCGAGCAGGGTCAGGCCGCCGCCCGCGAGGTCGTAGCGGTGCAGGTAGCTGCGGGCGCGATTGTCGCGGGTGATCAGCAGGCCGCGGCCGTCGTCGTACCAGTCGGCGGTCAGCTCGCCGGAGTCCTTCATCCAGATCTCGCGCTGCTCGCCGGTCACCGGGTCCCAGACCAGGGGCTCCTGACGCTGGCGGCGCTCGTGCAGGGCGAGCATGCGGCGGTCGCCCGGCACCGGGGCGAACCTGAGGCCGATCACGCCCTTGTCGGGGCCGTCGTAGAGCTCGCCGACCGTCTCGCCGTTGGAGCGGACGACGCGGAGCGCCGGGTGACGGAAGTCGCCGTACTCCGCATGATTTATCGCGATAAGTGCGCCGTCGAGGGACATGTCGGCGACCCAGGCCGCCTCGGCGTGCTCGTAGAGCAGGCGGGACGGCTCGCCGGGCCGTACCAGATGGATCCTGAACGAACCCTCGCTGGCCAGGCTGATCGCGGCGACGCCCGCCGTGGACAGGGCGATCCCGCCCGGCTGGCCGGGGCCGAGGTCGTGGGCGACCGGCTCGTCGGGGCCGCCGGTGAACGGCTGGCGCCACCACAGGCCGAACTCGTCGCCCTCGGTGTCGGCGAACCAGTAAATCCATTGGCCGGTGGGATCGATGGCGGCGTGGGCGGTGCCCTTCGGCCTGTCGGTCACCTGGCGGGTGGCGCCGCTGGCGCGGTCCCAGGCGTAGACCTCCCAGGTGCCGCTGGCGTTGGAGCGATAGATGGAGCGGCTCGGGGCCAGCCGCGCCCAGGACGGCAACGTCATGCGTGACGCCCGGAACCTGGCCTGCCAGCGTTCCTCGGCCTTCATCCGGCGCGCCCCCCTCCCTCTCTCACCCCGCCTCCGGGCGTGGGTTGCCGTCCAGTATTGCGCCTGTCTCGCGGAAATACTTCGAGAATGTGGGGGAATTTCGGACTAAATGCCCCATCCTTAACACGAGTCCCAGATGTCCGTCAAGGAACAGCCCTTGATCGTGGTGACGCCTCGAAGATAGACAGTTGGAACGCAGCCCTAGCCACCACTTTTTCCCGCTTTTTCGCGGTTTCCCGAGACACATAGCTCGAAATCCGCTTCGTCAGCTCGGTCGCCTCAGTGTGCCACGCGCTCGGCCCCATCCCCACCACCCCGGCGACCTCGCCGGGATCCAGTTCCAGGTCGAACTCGACCGTCCGCCGGTCGGCCTCCTCGAACCCCTCCAGGCTCCTGGCCAGCCGACGTTCCTTCTCCTCGTCAACAGAGAGCAGCCCCAGCTCCTGAACGAGCGGGCTCAGATGCGCCTGGGCGGGCGTCACGACGACCACCACGCCACCGGGCCGCAGAATGCGGCGGAATTCGGGGGCGTTCCGGGGCGCGAACACGTCGATCACTATGTCGGCCACCCCATCCCTGATGGGCAACGGCCGCCACACATCGGCCACGAAGGCCCCCACCCTCGGGTGCGCCCGAGCCGCACGCCGCACAGCGTGTTTGGACACGTCGAATGCCATCCCGATGCCACGGTCCACCGCTCTCAGCACCGTCGCCAGGTAGTAACCGGTCCCGGCTCCGGCATCAACGATCACCGGCTCCTCGGCGTGACCGGCCTCCTGCCGCGCCGCCCCCGCCTCACGAGCCACTGCGGCACTACGGTACGCCTTCTCGGCCGCCGCGTCCGGCAGTGCTGAGAACCTATCCCTACGGAAAGCGTCGCCTTCCCGGCCATTGGCGCTCTGTATCCGCAATCGCACACTCTCGGCGAGAGCGTCGGCGAGCGGAGCGTAGTGTCCGGCCCCCAGGAACTCGGCCCGTGCCGCCACCATCGCCGCGCTGTCAGCCGTCCCCGGCGTCCGCGACCCGACCAGCAGGCTCACGTAGCCCTGCTTGGCCACGTCGAACGCGTGGCCCTCGGCGCAGCGCAGCGTGTCACCCGCCAACCACACTTCGTGGGTGCAGACCGGGCAGGCCAGGTATTCGACGATGTCAGCCAGCATGCGCCCATTCTCACGGCCGCCGGGCACTTGACGCGCCACCGGTAGGACGGGCCGTCAAAGGAGAGGTGGGCGGTGGAGTCACGCCCGAATGTGTGTGTGTCGTACAAGAGCGTGTGTCGGGCGATAGAGGCCAGATCCGACACAGGGCGCAGGGCACAGCGCGCAGGGTCAGGCGCTGGCCTGGAGCAGGAAGGCCGCGTTGGACGGTGTCTCGCGGAGCTTGCCGACCAGCAGTTCCAGTCCCTGCTGCCGGTCCAGTGCGGTGAGCATCCGGCGGAGCTTCCAGACCACCTGCCGCTCACCGGCCGGTAGCAGGATCTCCTCGCGGCGGGTCCCGGATATGCCCAGGTCCACGGCTGGGAAGAGGCGGCGTTCGGCCAGGTCACGGGCCAGGTGCAGCTCCATGTTCCCGGTGCCCTTGAACTCCTCGTACAGGCTGTTGTCCATGCGCGACCCGGTGTCCACCAGCACGGTGGCCAGGATCGTCAGGGAGCCGCCGCCCTCCACGTTGCGCGCGGAGCCGAAGAAGCGCTTCGGGGGATAGAGAGCAGTGGCGTCGATGCCACCGGTGAGAATGCGGCCACCGCTGGGGGCCAGGTTGTTGTACGCGCGGCCGAGCCGGGTCAGCGAGTCGAGCATCAGCACGACGTCCTGGCCGTTCTCCACGAGGCGCTTGGCGCGCTCGATGGCCAGCTCGGCGACCGCGGCGTGGTCGCGGTCGGGATGGTCGAAGGTCGAGTAGAAGACCTCGCCCTGGATGGAGGCGCGCATCTCCGTGACCTCTTCGGGGCGCTCCCCGACGAGCACGACCATGAGGTGCGTCTCCGGGTGGTTGCGCGCGATGGCCGCCGCGAGCGCCTGCATGACCATGGTCTTGCCGGCCTTGGGCGGGGCCACGATGAGCCCGCGCTGGCCCTTGCCGATGGGCGCGAACAGGTCGATGACGCGAGTGCTGAGCGACTCCGTCTCGATGCGCAGGCGTTCGGTGGGATGGATCGGCGTCAGGTCGGCGAAGTGCGGACGGTGCCGCCAGTCGGCGAGGCCGTTGACGGACTCGATCTCGATCAGCTTGCCACCCGCGACGGTGGCGACGACGTGGTCGCCGGGGCGCAGGCCGAGCTGCTTGACCCGGTCGGGCGGCAAGCGGGTGTCATCCGGGCCGGGCAGGTGCCCCGCGCGGATGAAGGCGCCTTTCTCCCGGATGTCGAGCAGGCCGGTGACCTGCCGAGTGGGAGCGGCGGCGCGCGGTTTGGGAATGGTTTGAACAGACATGGTGAACCCTCCTCGAGGGCAACGCCGAAAAAGCCGGCGAGTGAAGAATGAGCCTGGCCCGAGAAACCGGGCGGGGCGTGGGGGGAAGTGGCGGAGCAAGAAGAAGCTCAACGCCGCTGGCAACGTATCACACGTTCCGGCCCATACAACACCTAGCCCGCATGGGCTATTCCCGGGGGGTTCTCGCGGCTTCCGCCTCGCCGCGTGGAGCGCGGCGTAACAATGTTCTCCTCGGCACGGAGTGCTGCGAATTACCGCAGCTGGTGTGCACGACGACACAGATCGCCCATCAACGCACCGGCATCCTGTCAAGCGAGATGCAGGGCCACTGCAATCCGATGAGGCTTTCATAGAGACACGAACTCCTTGGGGGGATCACCATGAAGACCACCACCCTTTGCCCGCGGTGTGACAACGAGCTCGACGAGGGCCCGATCATGTACCGGTGCGCGCACTGCTGCCGCGCCGTCTACGCCGCGGACCTCGAGAACGAGTACATTCCGCGCCAGCGCGTGGCCGCCTAGTCTGGGCGGATGCCGCACAAGCCGCGTACGATCTCCGGCGTCGAGGTGACGCCTCTCTGCGACGCCGTGGGTCCCATGGGACCGACGATCCGCCGCCCGCTCACCGAGATGTTCCCGGGGGGAGGGCTCGCGGACGGGCCGTGGATCCTGCACTTTCACTGCTATCTGCTGCGTGACCTGGCGGGCCGGGTCACGCTCGTCGACACCGGCATCGGTGGCGCGGACTCACCGGCGTCGAGCTGGGCGCCGGTGCCGGGGACCCTGCCCGGTGAGCTGGCCGCCGCCGGAGTGGATCCGGCCGAGATCGGCACCGTGATCCTCACCCACCTGCACAGCGACCACGCCAGTGGCGCGGTCGCCGACGGCCGGCCGCTGTTCGAGAACGCCAGGTACGTTCTGCAGCAGGCCGAGGTCGACGCGGCCCGGGGCGCGATGCTCGATCAGATCCTCACCCCGCTCAAGGGGCAGCTGCAGGTCGTCGACGGCGAGGCCGAGGTCGCGCCGGGCGTGCGCGTCCATCTGGCGGCGGGGCACACCCCTGGCCACCAGATCGTCCGGCTGGGCGAGCTGGCGATGACCGGCGACCTGGTGCTGCATCCGGCGCAGCTCGCCGATCCGAGCATTCGTTACCTCTACGACGACGACCCGGCGAAGGCGGCCGCCACGCGTGCCGAGGTGCTCGGCGGGCTGCGGACCGAGCGCGCGGTGCTCGCCACCGCGCACTTCGGCGACCCGTTCCTGGAGCTCTGAGGCACCTCGGCTCCTGGAGCTCTGAGCCACTTCGGCTCCTGAAGCCCTGAGCCGCCCCCGCCGGAAGCCCGCCCCGCGAGCCTGTGGTCCGTCGTGACGGCCGGTCAGGCGGGGACGGGCAACTCGGCCAGCAGATCGGCGGGGAGGCTGACGATCGCGGTCAGCCCCCCGTACGGCGAGGCACCGAGCGCGACCTTGATCCTGTTCCTGGCCGCCAGCCTGGCCACCACGAACAACCCCAGCCGATCGCTCTGCGCCAGGTCGAACTCCGGCATCTCGGCCAGCCGCGTGTTGAGCTCGTCGAGTTCCTCCCTGGTCAGGCCGAGACCGCGGTCCTCGATCTCGACGTTCACCCCGTGCGGGGTGATCGTCGTCCGCAGGTCCACCCGGGTCTGCGGCGGCGAGAAGAGGGTCGCGTTCTCGATCAGCTCGGCCATCAGGTGAGCGACGTCGGTGACCGCCGCGCCGACCAGTGAGACGGGCGGCGGCTGCAACACCTCGACCCGCGGGTACTCCTCGACCTCGGCCACCGCCGCGCGCAGCACGTCGTGGATCGGCACAGGGTTGCGCCAGCCTCGCCCCGGCGCCTGGTCGGACAGGATGATGAGGCTTTCGGCGTGCCGGCGCATGCGGGTCGTGAGGTGGTCGAGCTTGAACAGGTCTTCGAGCGTCTCAGGCTCCTCGGCGCCGCGTTCCATGCTGTCGAGCTGCAGGAGCTGACGGTGCAGCAGGGTCTGGTTGCGCCTGGCCAGGTTGACGAAGACCTGGCTGACGCCGTGCCGCAGCCTGGCCTGGCTCAGCGCGGTCGCCACGGCCGTGGACTGCACGTTGTTGAACGCCTGCACGATGTCGCGCACCTCGCTGGTCTCCGCCTTCACCTCCAGCGTGGGCAGCTCGTCGGGCGTCGGCGGGCCGACGTCCGTGCGCAGCCGCTTGACCAGCGCCACCAGCCGTACCTCCGCCAGCTCGGTGGCGGCGTCGCGGAGTCCGGCGAGCTCGCGCACCAGGCGGCCGCGGAAGCGGAGTGAGAGCAGGATGGAGGCGAGGACGGCGATCAGGCCGACGCCGCCCGCCACGCCGATCTTGATCAGCACGTTGACGGCCGTGGGTGTGACGCGCTGCGTGATCCCCCGTACGACCTGCAGCTGGTCGCGCTCGACGACCGTCCACACGTTGCTCGCGTCGATGGGCCAGGTGGCCGCCGCGGCGGGCAGGCCGTTCGTGGTGGCCTGGCCGGTGATGGCGTCCTCCGCCTCGAGGAACTCGCGGTAGGCGGGCGAGGAGATCAACTGCTCGTACGGCCCGCGCAGCCCGGAGTCGAGGTGGGACAGCGCTTGAGCGTAGAGGAGCCGCCTGGTGGCGACCATGCCGGTGAACTCCCGGCGCTCAAGAGGGGTCACCTTGCCCCTGCCCAGGAGCACGATGATGAGCGCCCGCTCTCTGGACAGCAGGTCCTTGGCCTCGCCGAGCATGGTGACCGCCCGCGCCTGCCGGTAGAGCGTCATGTCGGGCATGAGGATCATGGCGTCGTACATGCGGAAGGAGGCGTCGGCGATCTGGCTGTAGCCGTCGATCACGTCGAGCGGGGCGGGGTTCGAGCCGTCGACCTGGCGCCGGATCTCGGGTAGCTGGTCGAGCCGGTCGTACAGGGCTCTGAGCTGGTTGGCCATCCCGGACGAGACGTCCTGCGCGCCGGCCCGCTTGCGGAAGTCGGCGACGGCCTCGTTGGTCCGGGTGCGTTGCCTGGCGAGCTGATCGGCGCCGCGCTTGGTCACCAGGAACTCGACGGAGGCCAGCCGCTCGCTCTGGAGCTCGACGTTGACCTGCTCGGACGGGTCGGCCAGGTTCGTCACCAGTTCGTTGATCTCCAGCAGGCGCAGGCCGTCGCCGCCGGTCAGGGTGGCCGCGAACGCCCACAGGCCGACCAGCGACGTGAGCGGGACGATCAGCAGGATGAGGAGCTTGATGGCGATGGGACGGCCACGCTTGGGGGGCATGCGACCTCCGGAGGCATGATGAGATCGCCTCGCAGAGTACACCCCCTTTTATGAGGATTTCTGGCGTCGGCCGGCGCGAGGGTCCCTGGCACCCTCGTGCCGGCCGCGCTCAGAGGCGCCGTCACCGCCCGCTGCTACCGCCGTCTGCTGTCCTCGGCGCCGCCGGCCACGAGGCGGTCGGTCGGCTCGGGCTCGGGCTCGGGCCGAGGCACGGGCCGGGGCACGGGCTGAGTCTCGTGCTCGCGCTCCAGCTTCCGCTGCAGCTCGCGCTTCTCTTCCTCCAGCCGGGCCACCCGGCTGGAGGCCTCGGTCCGCGCTACGCGCGCCTGACGGCGGCGGGTGGCCGACCGGCGAGAGCCGGAGCTGATCATCGCGATGCCCAGCAGCAGAACCGCCGCGGTCACGGCACCGGCGATGAACATGCCGAAGGAATTGAATTCGAACGTATAGCCGAACAGAATGTACCTGGCGGTCTCTTCCGAGGCGACCAGGGCGATGGCGCCACCAGCGAGCAGGACCAGGACTAGACCCAGCAAGATCATTTCAGCTCACTCCCTGTTGTCAGAGCGAGTCCCCACTGCCCAGACGCGGACGGAGTATGCCGCGCATCCCCAGTCTCATAGGGGTTTCCGGCCATGATGGCGTTCATGAGACCCGAGCCCGGCCAGGTGCTGCACTTCTCCGAGGACCCGACGATCGAGCTTTTCGTGCCGCACGTGGCGCCGACCTCCGCGATGCGTGAGCCGTACGTCTGGGCGGTCGGTTACGACCGCTGTCCCGACTACTGGTTCCCGAGGGCCTGCCCGCGGGCGATGGCCTGGAAAGGAGCCGCCACCACCGCGGCCGACGCCGACCGGATCATCGGCGCGGGCAGCGGCGATCGGGTGCACGCCATCGAGTACGGCTGGCTCAAGGCGCTCATGGACGTCAGCCTGTACGCCTACCGGCTGCCCGCCGGCCCCTTCCGCGTCATCGGCGACGACGGCCACGCGCTCGTGGCCGAGGTGGCGGTGCGGCCGCTCGGCCCCGCGGAGCCGGTGCCGGATCTCCTGGACCTGCATGAGGAGGCCGGGATCCAGTTGCGCGTGCTGGACAACCTCTGGCCGTTCTGGAACGAGGTGACGGCCAGCACGATGAAGTTCAGTGGGATCCGGCTGCGGAACGCTCGTCGATGAGCGCGGTCAGTTCGGCGACCGACATCGACCGGGGCGGCAGTTTCTCGCGGGCGAAGCGGTTGGCCTCGCGCTGGAGCACCTCGTTGGCCGGGGTCGGGATCCCGTGCTCGCGGCCGACCAGCACGATTTCGCCGTTGAGGTAGTCGGCCTCGATCGAGCCGGTGGACCTGGCCAGGCTCTGCCAGGAGGATCCGCCGCCGCGTTCGAAGCCGTCGATCGGCCGGTGCTCCACCTTGTTGCCGCGGACCTCCGCCTGCTCGCTCGGAGTGGCATAGGGGATGCCCGCCTCCTCCAGGACGGCCGTGCCCTCGGCCCTGACCTGCTCGTGCAGCGGCTCGTGGCCGGGGCCGCGCCCGCAGAGCGCGTCGACCGCGTTGCCCAGGTTGCCGAGCAGCTTGCCGTACTTCCAGCGCATGACGTCGGGCGCGTCGAGCCCGGCCAGCCTGCTCTTGTTGAGGTCGGTGACGAGCTGCCGGGAGACTTCATCCACACCCTGTGGATAACGTCCGACATGCAGCATGCCGGAGTACGGGTGGCCGTGGGCGGCCACTGTTCCGGGCTCGATGTGTGTCGCGGGCAGCCACACGCACATGCCGTAAACGCGCTCGAACCTCCGCAGGACCATCCGCTCGTTGTCGACGCCGTTCTGGGCGCACACCACCGGCAGGTGCCTGGGCCACGGGTCGAGCGCGCTGATCGTGTCCTGCGACTTGGTGGCCACGATCAGCACGTCGTCGTCACGCGTCGGGACGGGGCCGTCGGCCACGGGCACGTCCAGGGTCTCGGTGGAGTCGGGGGTGAAGAAGCGCAGGCCGCCGTTCTTCAGCGCCTCGTAGTGGGCGCCGCGCGCGACCAGCACGACTTCGTGCCCGCCCTGGTACAACCGTGCTCCGATGGTGCCGCCGACAGCCCCTGCTCCGATGACTATGTAACGCATGATCCGAGAATGTCACCGTTCACTCGGCGAGCGCCACCTGGGCCTGTGCGGCCATGGCCCCCCGGGTGCGCTCGCGGAAGATCGTCTTCAGTACGCGCCAGCCGTCGCGTACGGCGTGCAGGTTGCTCTCGCCATGGATGCGGGAGTGCTCGTGGCTGGGTACCTCGCGGATGCGGAGTCCGGCCTGGGCGGCTCGTACGTTCATCAGCGTCTCGATCTCGAAGCCGTCGCAGTCCAGTGCCAGCGCGTCGAGGTGGTGGGCCCAGAACGCGTTGTAGCCGTAGCAAAGGTCGGTGTAGCGGGTGCCGTACAACAGGTTCGTCAGACCCGTGAGGACCTTGTTGCCGAGCGACCGGAGCAGGCTGATGTCGTCGGAGCCGCCGCCGGGGGCGTACCTGGAGCCCTTGGCGAAGTCGGCGCCTTGCACCAGCGCGCTGACGAAGGAGAAGATCTCTCCGCCGTCGGTCGACCCATCGGCGTCGATCATGACGATGACGTCGCCGCGTGCCGCCGTGAAGCCCTCGATGAGGGCGTTGCCCTTTCCACGTCCCGTCTGCGCGACGACGCGCAGGTCGGGGCGGAGTTGCCGGGCCACGGCGACAGTGTTGTCGATCGAGTTGCCGTCGACGAGGACTACTTCGTCGATCCAGGTAGGCAGCGTCGCGAAGACGTGGGGGAGATTGCCGGCCTCGTTCATCGCAGGAACGACGACACTGACGCTCACGGCGAAGGGCTTGTTCATGCCCTGAAGGTGCGCTTTACCGCATGCAAGCCGCTTGACAGGCCCTTGCATCGCCCTCGGATATATATATATGTCCGGACATTCAGCGCAGCAAAGGGAGCCGTCCGGTGAGGCGCTCCACCACCGCGCGCGGGCCGAGGAGGCTGACGGCGTAGTAGGGCGGCTCCTCCGTCCGAGCGAGTTCGGCCAAGTACTCGTCGTAGACGTTGGTCCGCTGGGCGATGGCCGCCATGTCGGTGACGACCAGGTCGGGTTCGGTGGCGGCCTCGGCCCGCACCCGGCTGACGATCGCGGCGGGCGCGGACAGCACCGTGCAGCCGATCCACGGCAGCCCGGCATGGTGGTGCCCGGAGGCGTCGGTGCCGCCCGAGCCGAGGATGGCGGGCACCGTACGGCCTACGGACGCGGCCAGGCAGGCGGCGGCGTTGGCCTGGAGGCCGCGGGGCAGGTCGCGGTCCATCACCATCACCCATTTCACCGGGAGCTCCCGGGTGGGCAGGTCACTGCGATGGTCGAGGCTGTCGATCCAGCCGGCCAGCATGGTCATCCGAGGTCCTTTCTCCTCCGAACTTACGAAGGAAAGGTGCCATTTTTCCCGCTGAAGTAACAACTCAACGGCCCTGATTCCGCAGGAAATTCGGAGATTCGTGGCAACATGTGGCTGTGGACGAACTTGATACGGCCATCGTCGTCGAGTTGCAGCGCGACGGCCGCCAGACCAACCGCGAGCTCGCCGAGCGGATCGGCATCGCGCCCTCGACCTGCCTCGAACGGGTGCGGTCACTGCGCGGCCACGGCGTGATCGAAGGCTTCCACGCCGAGATCAACCTGGCCGCGATCGGCCGCCCGGTGCAGGCGCTCATCCACGTTCGGCTGCATCCCAAGATCCGCGAGGCGGTCGAGGGGTTCCGCGACTACGTGGCCGCGCTGCCGGAGACGCTGGCGATCTTCGTGGTGTCGGGCGGCGACGACTTCATCATCCAGGTGGCCGTGCGCGACACGGGGCACCTACGCGACTTCGTGCTCGACCACATCTCACGCCACCGCAACATCGCCGACGTCCGCACGTCCCTCGTCTACGACCACATCCGCAAGACCTCTGTTGAGGTGCTTTCTTCCGAACGTCCCAGCCCCCCGCGCACCGGACGCAAGTGACTTTTTTCTTCTTTTACGGCCAGCATGGGCCAGCCCCACCCTTCTGGGCGGGGCTGGCCTCTGTCCAGGGGCACGCTCCTGAGGTTTACCGGGCCGGGCGCCGTGACGTGCGCACTCTTGACCCCGGCCGTCCTCCGAGTTGGCCACTCGCGGGGGTCTTACACGCCCACGAGTTTCCTCACCCGGTCGGCGCCTACGGCCAGGAGCAGCGTGGGCAGCCGTGGTCCCGTGTCCTGGCCTACCAGGAGGCGGTAGAGGAGGGCGAAGAAGGCGCGTTGGGCCGCCTTCAGTTCGGGTGTTGCCTTGGCGTCGGGGTCCAGTCCGGCCCGGACCTTTGGCACGCCGTACACCAGTGTGGTCAGGCCGTCGAGTGACCAGTGTTCGTCGAGGCCGTCGACCAGCAGGCGGAGTGAGTCGCGTTCGGCCTCGTCCAGTGAGGCGAGCAGGTCGGTGTCCGGTGACTCGCGTACGCGGGTGCGCTGGTCGGCGGGGACCTGGGTGTCGATCCAGCGTTGTGCGCGGTCGAGCCGGGGGCGGGCTTCGTCGAGGGAGGTGAGCTCGGCGTCGAGGTCGCGCAGGATGCGTAGCGTCTGGTCGTCGTCGCCCGTGGTGATGTCGACGATGGAGGCGAGGGTCCGGTAGGGGACCGGCCGCGGCGTGGCGGCCAGCGGCCCCTCGGACGTGCGCACGGCCCGCTCGTAGGCGGCCAGCTCGGCGGGCTGGGCGGTCTCGGTGGCGACCTTGCGGCCGAGGCTGTCCCATTCGTCGTAGAGCCGCTGGATCTCCTGGTCGAAGGCGATCTTGAAGGACTGCGACGGCTTGCGCCGCGCGTACAGCCAGCGCAGCACCGGCGCCTCCATGATCTCCAGGGCGTCGGCCGGAGTCGGCACATCACCCTTGGAGCTGCTCATCTTGGCCATGCCGGTGATGCCGACGAAGGCGTACATCGGGCCGATCGGCCGCTCGCCGCCGAACACCTCGCCCACGATCTGCCCGCCGACGATCCAGGCCGAGCCGGGGGAGTGATGGTCGACGCCCGAGGGCTCGAACACCACGCCCTCATGCGCCCAGCGCATCGGCCAGTCGACCTTCCACACCAGCTTGCCGCGGTCGTGCTCGGCCAGGCGCACGGTCTCGCCGAACCCGCACTCGCACGTGTAGGCCAGCTCGGTGCTGTCGTCGTCATAGGCGGTGACCGTGGTGAGATCCCGCTCGCACAGCTCGCAATAGGGCTTGTAGGGGTAGTAGTCGGCCACCTCCTCCTTGGTGTCCTTGGTGCGGTAGCGGGCCAGGACCGCGTTGATCCGCTCCCGTTCGCGCATGGCGAGCAGGATCTGCTCGCGGTAGGTGCCGGCGGTGTACTGCTCGGTCTGGCTGATGCCGGTGAAGGTGACGCCGAGCTCGGCCAGCGCCTCGGTCATCGGCGCCTTGAAGTGCTCGGCCCAGCTCGAGTGCGGGCTGCCCGGAGGGGCGGGCACCGAGGTCAGGGGCTTGCCGATGTGGTCGGCCCACGACGGGTCGATGCCCGCGGGCACCCGGCGGAAGCGGTCATAGTCGTCCCACGACAGCAGGTGGACGCAGTCGTGGCCGCGGCGGCGGATCTCGTCGGCGACGAGGTGAGGGGTCATGACCTCCCGCAGATTGCCCAGATGGATCGGCCCGGACGGGCTCAATCCCGAGGCGCAGACGATCGGTTTGCCCGGGGCGCGACGCTCCGCCTCGGAGATCACCTCATCCGCGAACCTGGAGACCCAGTCGGTCTCCGTAGTGTCAGCCATCGAGCCATTCTTGCGGCTAGCCCGCGATCAGGCCAACGGAATGCGCGGCTAGGCCAGGGTCACGGGGCCGAGCGGGGTGTCGAGCACTGCCCGCAACGCGATCTCCGGGCCTTCGGTGACGTCCAGCTCGACGCCCAGCGCGGCCAGGTCGCGCCGGAGCGCGGCGGGCTCCGGGTGGACTGCGCTGAAGGCGGCCAGGCCCAGCCGGGGCAGCCCCGCGGGACGGGCGGTGCCGCCCCAGTCGATGAGGAACGGCACCGGCTGGACCGGCTCGGGATCCTCTCGCCTGGTGAGCCGCCACTCCAGCAGGGTGCCGTCGGGGGTGCGCCGGGACAGCGGCTCGACGTCGCCGGGGTCGTAGCCGCGCTCGCGGGCCTGCCGTACGGACTTGTCGAGGTCGGCGGAGCGCACGGCCCAGGTGATGAGCCGCGGCTCGGAGAGGGTCTCCAGGTCGAAGATGGGGCGCTGGAGGCCGGCCGCGGCTTCCGGATCGGGGCCGATGATCTCCAGGTAGGAGGTCTCGTCGAAGCCGACCAGGTAGTTGGCGGTGCCGCCGGGGTGGCGGCCCCCGACCGCCGGGGCCACCCCGGTGCGCTCGGCGAAGTCGGCGACGCCGCGCAGGAGGTCGGGCACGGCGTAAACGAGGTGG
The DNA here is from genome assembly GCF_018603905.1 of Nonomuraea sp. NEAU-A123. GTDB lineage: Bacteria > Actinomycetota > Actinomycetes > Streptosporangiales > Streptosporangiaceae > Nonomuraea. The sequence goes on along the minus strand of NZ_JAHFZZ010000003.1, from coordinate 102,913 downwards.
TCGAGGCGGGGATCGGTCACGGGTCTGCCTTCCGTCGGCGGTGGGCCCTCGGATCGATCACTAGTATGCCTACCGGTCGGCGGTGGGCTCTCCTAGCGAGAGCATGAGCCGGTTGGCCCAGTTGAAGAAGGCCGCCGCGTGAATCGTGTCGCTGATCGCCAGGTCGTCCAGCCCGGCGGCACGCAGCGCCTCGATGTGCTCGGCGCCGAACTCGACCGGCGTGGCCGCGAGCGCCACCGAGGCGTCGATGACCGCCTGCCACCGCCCGTCCTGCGGTGCTCCTACTCCCTCGTCGAGCAGCCGCTGCACGTCGTCGGGCCGTTTGGAGTAGTGCGCCGCGAACCGCGCGTGTACGGAGGCGCAGTAGACGCACCCGTTGCGGCGCGAGGTGGCGGTCGCGGCCAGCTCGCGCTCCGGGCGCGGCAGCCCGCCCTTGGTGTTGTAGAAGATGTCCTTGTCGGTCTTGGTCCGCGCGTGCAGGATCTCCGGGTCGCGGGCCAGCAGCCTGAAGTACGGCGAGGCGGCGCGGGCCGCGTCGACCAGGGCCTCCCGGTGCGCGTCGGTCAGCTCGGGTTCGGTCAGCGGCGCCAGCCACGGCGTCCAGTCCAGTTGGTCCGTGGTGAAGCCGGTCATGAGGTGCCCTTCTGGGTGGCGCCGAGCAGCCGCAGGCCCGCGACCACCCGGATCTGGAAGCTGAGGAAGGCGACGAGCTGCGAGAGCGTCACGATGGCCGTATCACTCCAGCCCGCGTCCGCGAGCGCCCGCAGGTCCTTGGGGTCCGCCTCGCGCGGGCGGAACACGAGCAGGTGCGCGTGCTCGAAGGCGGCGGTGAGCCGGCCCCCGAGCGCCGCGGGATCCTGAGCCCGGTAGCGCAGCCCGTCGTCGCTCTCGACGGCGAGCGGCCCGTCGGCGGGATAGGCGCCGTAGGGGCCGGTTGTGCTCCCGGCCGCGATCTCCCGCCGGACCACGTCGAGCAGATCGGGCGCCAGCTCGGAGAGCCGGTCGGCGTAGAAGCGGGCGGTTCGGGGATCCCGGTGCAGACCGGTCACGAAGGCCGCCACCGCGTCCCGCTCGACCAGCGAGACCTCGCCCGGCACGTCAGGGGTGAGCAGCGCGTCGAAGCCGCGCTGGGCGTGCTCGCGGGCGTCCGGCCGCTGGTCACGCAGGTGATCGAGCGGCGAGTCCGGCTCGATCCCGGCCAGGTGGTCGATCACGTCGATCATGTGGTGCTCATTTCGGTGGAGGGAGCCGGTGCCCAGCCGAGCGCGGGCGCGACCTCGGTGGCCAGCAGCTCGATGGAGCGGAGGATCAGTGGGTGCGGCGGGTCGACCGAGTGCACCTGCAGGACCAGGTCGGTGACCCGGTCGAGCGTGGGATCGGCCTTGAGGCTGTCGATGACGTCCTGCGGGGTGCCCACGTGCACGTCGAAGGCCGTGATGCGGTCGCGGGAGGTCTCGAAGGGGAGCCGGGCGCGGCTCAGCCCGCGTTCGGCGTAACGCAGCGCCTCGGCCCGGCTGTCGGCCACGAACGCGGTCCGCGACGCCACGATCCGGGGCGTGGCGTCCGCGGGCAGGTTCGCGTAATAGGCGTCCACGATGGGCCGCTGGATCTCCGCCAGCGTCGCCTCGGGATGCTCCTCGGGGCGTGGCTGGGTGCGCGACAGCATCAGCCCGTTGCCCGCCCGGCCCGCCCTGGCGCCGCCGCTCACCGAGAACGTGGCCTCCCAGACGGCGTCGAGCAGCCGCGGCGCCGCCGGATAGAGCCGGTTGCCGCCGCCGAGATCGCGCCCCGACCAGGCGTCGACGAGCACCGCGAGATGCTCGGCGTAGATGGCCGCGCGCTGCGCGCTCTCCTTCCCGAACGCGGTGAACGACGACGGCGTGCCGCCGCTGCCGACGCCCACTTCGAGCCGGCCGCCGGTCAGCAGGTCGAGTACGGCGGTGTCCTCGGCCACCCGCACCGGGTGTTCGAGCGGCAGCGTGATGATGCCGGTGCCGAGCCGGATCCGGCTGGTGCGCGCCGCGACGTGGGCCAGGAAGACCAGCGGCGCGGGCAGCCCGCCCTCGGCGCCGTCGAAGTGGTGCTGCGCCACCCACGCCGTGTCGAACCCGAAGGCCTCCGCGTGCCCGATCTGCTCGGCGGCCAGCCGGTAGCGCTCGCCCGCGGGCACCTCGTCGAGCAGCCGGCTGAAGAATCCCAGCCTCATAGCACCGGCTCCGGGATCGCGGCCAGGAGTTCGCGGGTGTAGTCGTGCCGCGGGTCGGTGAAGACCCGTTGTGTGGTTCCGAATTCCACTATGCGTCCCTTGTTCATGACAGAAACGGTGTGCGAGATCTGGCGCACCACCGCGAGGTCGTGCGAGATGAACAGATAGGTCAGGCCGAGGTCGCGCTGGAGCTCTTCGAGCAGGTCCAGGATCTGCGCCTGGACGGTCACGTCGAGCGCGGAGACCGCCTCGTCGAGCACCACGACCGCCGGGTCGACGGCCAGGGCGCGGGCGATGGCCACGCGCTGCCGCTGGCCGCCGGACAGCTCGCGTGGCCCGCGTTCGAGCAGGCTCTCGGGGAGCGCCACACGTTCCATCAGATCACGCACCCTGGTACGGCGGGCGGCGCGGTCCCCGAGCCGGAAGTTACGCAGCGGCTCGGCCACGATCGCGGCGACGGACTGCCGGGGGTCGAGCGAGCCGTAGGGGTTCTGGTAGACGAGCTGCACGTGCCGCCGGAAGTCGCGCCCCGTCCCCGCCCCGGCGATCGTCACGGTGCCGGAGGTGGGCTCGGCGAAGCGGACGACCATACGGGCCGTGGTCGTCTTGCCCGATCCGGACTCGCCCACGAGGGCGTGCGTGGTGCCGGGCCGTACGTCGAAGGACACCCCGTCGACCGCGCGGAACGGACGTCTCCCGACGCGGAACTCCTTGACCAGGTCGCGGACCACGATCGCGGGCTCTTGCGTGACGGTCTCGTCCACCGCCTCGTCCACTGCCCGGAACTCGCGCACCGACAGGGCGGGCGCGTCGCGCAGCAACTGCCCGGTGTAGGCGGCCTGCGGAGCCGACAGCACCTGGGATGAGGGGCCCTGCTCCTCGATCCGGCCGTCCTTCATGACGACCAGGCGGTCGGAGCGGTTCGCGGCGATGCCCAGGTCGTGGGTGACCAGGAGCACCGCCGTGCCGAACTCGGCGCGCAGGTCGTCGATGAGGTCCAGGATGCGCCGCTGCACGGTGACGTCCAGGGCGCTCGTCGGCTCGTCGGCGATGATGAGCCGAGGTTCCAGGGCGATCGCGATGGCGATGAGGACCCGCTGGCGCATCCCGCCGGACAGCTCGTGCGGGTACTGGCGGGCGCGCGTCTCCGGGTCCGGCAGGCCGACGCGGGTGAGCAGGTCCACGACGCGGCGGGAGATCGTCCGGCGGTCGCCGCGTTTGTGGATGCGCAGGACCTCGCCGATCTGGGCGCCGACGGTCTTGACCGGGTTGAGGGAGTTGGACGGGTCCTGCGGGATCAGGCCGATCTGGGCGCCCCTGATCGATTCCATCCGCCGGTCGGACCAGGTGGCCAGGTCGGTGCCGCCGAGCAGGATCTGGCCGCCGTCGAGGGTGGCGTTCGGGGGCAGCAGGCCGATGATCGCGTGGGCGGTGGTGGTCTTGCCGGAGCCGGACTCGCCGACGACCGCGACCATCTCGCCGGGCTCGACCGTGAGGGAGATCCCCTCGACCGCCCGCCTGGCGTCGTAGGAGACCGCGAGGTCGCGTACCTCCAGCAGGCTCATGTCCCGTCCCTTCCGATCGACCGGCTGATCCGGCTCGCGGCCAGCACCACGGCCACGACCACCACGCCGGGCAGAGTCGTCAGCCACCAGGAGGTCGCCAGGTAGTTGCGGCCCTCCGAGATGAGCAGTCCCCACTCGGGCGTGGGCGGCTCGGCGCCGTAGCCGAGGAAGCCGAGCGTCGAGATGGCCAGGATCGCCACCCCGAACTGCAGCGCGGCGAGCGCGATGACCGGGCCGAGCGAGTTGGGCAGGACGTGCCGCCAGAGCACGGCCGGGAACCGGCCGCCACTGCCGAACGCGGCCTCCACGTAGTCGGACCGGCGCACCCGTACGACCTCCGAGCGCGACAGCCGGGCGAACGCGGCGACGGACCCGATGCCCACCGCGATCGCCACGTGGACCGTGCCGGGCCCGAGCAGAATGATCACCGTCAGCGCCAGAAGCAGGCCGGGCACGGACAGCAGCACGTCGGCCACCCGCATGACGGCGTCGTCGAGCAGCCCACCGGCCGACCCGGCCAGCAGGCCGAGCAGCGTGCCCGCGAGCAGGCCCACGGCGACGGCGACGAACGCTCCCGACAGGGAGTGCACGGAGCCGTGCACCACGCGGGCGAACAGGTCGCGGCCCACGGCATCGGTGCCGAACAGGTGCTCAGGGCTCGGCGGGCGCAGCTTCTCGGCCGGCACCCCGGCCAGCGGGTCGTAACCGGTGAACAGGCCGGGCACGACGGCCCAGAGCACGACGACGGCGACCGTCAACCAGGAAAGGATCTTCACGCCGCCGCCTTCAGCCGGGGGTCGAGCACCGGGAACAGCAGGTCCACGGCCAGGTTGACGAGGACGAACACAGTGCTCGCGAGCACCACGACGGCCAGCATGACCGGCGTGTCCTGCGCGTTGACCGCCTGCTCGGTCAGCCGTCCGACGCCGTTGCGGCCGAAGACCGTCTCGGTGACGACCGATCCGGCGATGAGCTCGCCGAACGTCATCCCGGCGACGGTCAGCGCGGGTAGCACCGCGTTGCGTGCCACGTGCCGCCACAGGATCCACCGGCGCGACGCGCCCTTGGCGGCCACGACGGGCACGAACGGCTGCGTGTAGACCTGGTCGATGCCGCGCGCCAGCACCTGGGCGATCGGCGCCGAGATCGGTACGGCCAGCGTCAGCACCGGCAGGATGAGCTGCTGCGCCGGGCTGCCGCCGATCACCGGCACCAGCCCGAGCCGGAACGAGAACACCTGGATCAGCAGGATCCCCAGCCAGAAGGCGGGCACCGAGATGAACAGCGACGGCACGGCCAGCAGCGCCCCGCGCAGCCAGGACGTCCGGCTGTAGCCGGCGGCGAAGGCGATCACCACGGCGATCAGCACGGCCAGCGCGAAGCCCGCCGTGGCCAGCTTCGCCGTCTCCGGCAGCGCCTCGGCCAGCCGCTCGACCACTGGCGTGCCGGTGTCGATCGAGTAGCCGAAGCCGCCGCGCAGGAAGCCGAGCAGCGTGTGGAGGTAGCCGACGAGCGGCGGGTCGCCGCCGCCGTAGTACGCGCGGATCTCGGAGATCTGTTGCGGCGACAGCCCGAGCTCCGGGTTCTGGAACTTGATCAGGATCGAGTCGCCGGGCAGCAGCCAGAGGAGCACGTAGCCGGCCGTGAAGGCGGCCCACAGCACCAGCGCCGCCTGCCCGACGCGCCGCAGGACGTATCGGGTCACCGCTTCGACAGCCAGACCGAGTAGAACGAGGGCCTGGCCACCGCCTCGAAGGCGACACCCTGCACGTAGGGGGCGGCGCCGTAGACCTGCGGCTCCTCGAACAGCGGGATCGCGTAACCCTGCTCCACCACGTAGCGCTGGATCTCGCCGACCTTGGCGTCCCGCGCGGCCTTGTCCGCCAGGGCCGACTCCTCCTCCAGGAGCCGGTCGAGCTTGGCGTCCTTGGACAGGATGACGTCGCGGTTCTGGCTGTGGAAGTGGCTCTTGATTACGTCCTCGTCGGCGCGGCCGACCATCGAGTGGGCGATGGCGGTCTTCTCCGCGTCCTTGATGTCGACGGCCTGGGTGCCGGCGTCGGCGGGGCGGATCTCCAGCTTCACGCCGATCTTGGTCCACTGCTGGGCGACGAGTTCGAGGGTCTGCTTGGACAGCGGCTGCGGGCCCGAGACGAACACGCCGAGCTGGAGCTGCTTGCCGTCCTTGGCGCGGATGCCGTCGGCGCCGCGTACCCAGCCGGCCTTGTCGAGCAGCGCGTTGGCCTTGGCGGGGTCGTAGGTGAGCTCCTTGGACAGGTCGACGTACCCCTGGGCGAGGTGGCTGAGGACCGAGGTGGCGACCGGGTAGCTCGGGGTGAACAGGGTGTCGACCACCTCCTTGGCGTCCGTGCCGGCCTGGAGCGCCTTGCGGACGTCGAGGTCGCTGAGGATGCTGTTGCCGGGCCGCAGGTAGAGGCCGTTGTTCACGCCTCTGGTCGGCTCCGCATAAATCTTGAAATTAGCGTCCTTGACGGTTTTTTCGTCATAAGCCTGGACGTAGCGGACGTAGTCCGCCTGGCCGGAGGTGAGCGCGCCCACCCGCACGTTGTCCTCGGGCGTCACGATGATCTTGATCTGGTCGAGGTACGCGCGGCCCTGGTGCTTCGAGGACGCCGGCGCCCAGTTGTAGTCCTTGCGGGCGGCCAGGTCGATCTCCTTGTCCACGACCTGGCTCGCCACGGTGAACGGGCCGGACCCGATGACGTTCTTGAGCTGGCACTGCTGCTCGTACGGCAGCGAGATCGTCTTCTTCGACACCAGCCCGGCGCCGATGACCGAGGTGCCCTGGAGGAAGCCGGGTGACGGCTTCTTGAAGTGGAAGCGCACCGTCAGGGGGTCGAGGACCTCGCTGCGGTCGTAGTTGTTGACGAACTCGGCCGGGGGCAGCTTGAGCTCGGTGTTCCCCTTGCCGTACACGTCGAAGTCGGCGGCCACGGCCGACGCGTCGAGCGGGCTGCCGTCGCTGAACGTCACGCCGTCGCGCAGGTGGAAGGTGTACTCGGTGGCGTCCTTGTTCACCTCCCACTTGGTGGCGATCCACGGCTCGATCTTCAACGTCTTGGGGTCCTGCCAGGTCAGCTTGTCGGTGAGCTGGTTCAGCACGCCGCCGTTCGGATAGAACCCGGCGGCGGGCAGGTAGAGGCAGGTCGTCGGCTGATGCTCCAGGTAGGTGAGCGTGCCCCCGTAGACGGGTGCCCCTCCGGCCTGCGCCTGGACGGCGGGACCGCCGCCGCAGGCCGTGAGGAGCCCCGAGACGGCGAGCAAGGTGAGGGCGGCGGAACGCATGGGACATCCTTCATGGTGGTCGGGGAAACCCACCATATCCTACCTAGATTGTAGGTAAATAGTCCCCTACTGCCGAAGCGGCGGCTTGACCGAACCCCGGACCACGATGTGCGTGCCGAGCACCACGTGCTGCGGCTCGTGCCGGTTGAGCGCCAGCCGTACGGCGGTGCGGCCCAGCTCCTCGGTGGGGATGTGCACCGTCGTGAGACCGGGCGCCAGATCGGCGGCGAACGGGATGTCGTCGTAGCCGGCCACCGACACGTCGTCGGGAATGCGCAGCCCCGCCTCGCGCAGCGCGGCGAACACGCCCACGGCCACCATGTCGGTCGCCGCGAAGACCGCCGTGAAGCCGGCCCCCCTGGCCAGCAGCCGCTTGGTCCCCTCGTAGCCCGCCGCGCGGTCGAAGGTGGCGGGGACGACCAGGTCGGGGTCGTAGGGCACGCCGTACGCCTCGTGCGCGCGGGTGAACCCCCGGTCCCTGCCGACCTTGGTGGTGCTGGCGTCCTCCGGGCCGACCGCGCCGAGGTAGACGATGCGCCGGTGGCCCTGTGACAGCAGGTGGCTGGTCATGGCGTAGGCGCCGCCCTCGTTGTCGTACTCGACGACGGTGGTGGGCACGTCGTCGCCCAGCGACGGCCGCCCGCACAGGACCAGCCGGGAGCCCGCCTTGTCCAGGGCGTGCGCGAAGTGCGTCATGCGCTCGCGGTAGGTGTCGTCCAGCGAGCCGCCGCCGACCAGGATGACCGCGTCGGCCCGCTGCTCGCGCATGGCCTCCACGACGGCCAGCTCGCGCGAGGGGTCGCCGTGCGTGGTGCAGACCATGCACAGCCGTCCCTCGGCGGTGGCCTGCTGCTCCACGCCCTTGGCGACGTAGGCGAAGGAGGGCCCGGTGACGTCGTCGAGCACGAACGCCACCATCTTCGTGCTCGCCCCGGACAGCGCCCTGGCGTGCACGTTGAGCACGTAGTCGAGCTCGCGCATCGCGCGCAGCACCCGCACGCGGGTGGACTGGGCGACCGGGTAGTCGCCGGCGATCACCCGGGAGACCGTGGACGCCGACACACCCGCCCGGGCGGCGACGTCGCGGATGGTGGCGCGCTCGCCGTCCTCGGGAGTCACTCTTCGCGACAAGGCTGGCCTTCCATGGTCTTCAGGCGGAGCAGTGTGGCCGAGCGCGGCGTCTCGCGGAACGCCCGCAGTCTACGGCGATCATCGCCCAGCCCTCCTTGAATAGAAACCGATGTCTACGGTAGAAGCACTTCCTCCTAAGTTCAACAGTGCAGGTCATATGCCTTCTATGTAACGTATGCAGCATGCAGCCGTAAGTTCACGGCGACCGGTTTCTATGGGAGGCCCCGTGATCCTCAATCCCGTCCTGCCCGGCTTCCACCCCGACCCGTCGATCCTGCGCGTCGGCGACGACTACTACCTGGCCACCTCGACCTTCGAGTGGTATCCCGGTGTGCGCGTCCACCACTCGCGCGATCTGGTTCACTGGCGGCCCATCGGCGGCCTGCTCACCGAGCGGCGGCTGCTCGACCTGTCCGGGGTGCCCGACTCCGGCGGTGTCTGGGCGCCCGACCTGACCTATCACGACGGGCTGTTCCACCTGGTGTACGGGGTGATGGACAACTACGCCCACGGCTACAAGGACATCGCGAACTTCCTCGTCACCGCGCCCTCGATCGACGGCCCGTGGTCGGACCCGGTCAGGCTGCCGGGGCGCGGGTTCGACGCCGCGCTCTTCCACGACGACGACGGCGCTTCCTGGCTGCTGAACATGGTCTTCGACTCCCGCCCGGGCCACGGCTTCGCCGGCATCGAGCTCCAGCCGCTGGCCGGCGGGGAACCGCGGACGATCCTGGCGAACCGCCACGTGACCGAGGGGCCGCACCTGTACCGGATCGACGGCTGGTACTACCTGATGGTGGCCGAGGGCGGCACCGGCTACGAGCACGGCGTCACGGTCCTCAGGTCGCGCGAGCTCGCCGGGCCGTACGAGGAGGATCCGGCCGGCCCGATGCTGACGGCCCGCCACGACCCCACGCTGGAGCTGCAGAAGGCCGGGCACGGGTGCCTGGTCGAGACGCAGGGCGGCGAGTGGTACGTCGCGCACCTGGTGGCCCGGCCCTACACCCGGCGCGGGCCCTGCGTGCTGGGCAGGGAGACCGCGATCCAGCGCGTGGAGTGGACGGACGGCTGGCCCAGGGTGGCGGGCGGCGTGCCCGCCGTCGAGGTGCCCGCCCCCGACCTGCCGCCGCACCCGTGCTCCCGCCCGCACGAGCCGTTCGCCGCAGACTGGAGCACGCTGCGCCGGCCCGCCTCGCCCGACTGGCTGCGCGTGGAAGGGGACCGGCTGACGATCGAGGGCGGCCAGTCACCGTACGGCCTGCGCTCCCCGAGCCTGGTCGCCCGGCGGGTCACCAGCCGGACGTCCTCGCTGGAGACGGTCGTCCGCTTCGAGCCCGGCAGCGTCCACCAGTCCGCCGGGATCACCGCCTACTACAACACCCGCAACTGGCACTATCTCGCCCTGACCACCGATGGGCTCGTGCTCACCAGCAGCGACAGGGGCAAGCGGACCGTGTGCGGCACCGCCGAGGCCGTCTCCGGCATGGGGCTGCGGGCCGAGTTCGACGGGCCCGTCCTGCGTTTCTCGTACGACGTGGGCCACGGCTGGCAGGCCGTCCCGGCGGAGCTGGACGCCACGATCCTGTCCGACGAGCACGCCGACGAGTTCGTGGACGGGCAGATCCGCGCGTTCGGCTTCACCGGCGCCTTCGTCGGCCTGTGGGTGCAGGACCTGGCGGGCGAGGGTTGCCGGGCGGAGTTCGACCAGACGATCTATCGGAAATGATCGTTATTCGCCGGTCACGCCGTCGATGCGCTCGCGCAGCAGGTCGGCGTGGCCGTTGTGGCGGGCGTACTCCTCGATCATGTGGACGAGGATCCATCGGTGGGAGCAGTCCTGCCCGTGGCGCTGCTGCTTGCCGACGGCGTCCAGCGGCACCCCGGCCGACACCTCGCGGGCGTGCTCGATCTCGGCCCGCCAGGTCTTGAACGCCTCGTCGGCCGAGGCGGTGTCGACGTCCTCGAAGTCGGCGTCCTGGTTGGTGTCCTTGCCCCACAGCTTCGGGCCGACCTCGCCGTTCAGCACTCCCCGGAACCACGCCCGCTCCACGTGGGCCATGTGGCGGACCAGGCCGAGCAGCGACATGCCCGATGGCGACGCGGAGCGCAGACGCAACTGTTCCTCAGACAGACCGGCGCACTTGACGGCCAGGGTCTCACGATGCCAGTCGAGCCAGTTGTCGAGCATGGTGCGTTCGTCGCCGACGAAGGGGGGCGGGATGCGATTGTCACTCATGGTGGGCAAACGTAGCTGACCAGCCGGGTTACCGTCGAAGTAGGCCATCCAGGACGCCGCGCTCCACGAACAGAGAACAAGTAGGTGGAAGCAGGAGTCGAACGGGTCAGGGGTGGAAACGACGGGGGGTCGTGCTCATGAGGCGGTTGATGGCTGCGATGGCGGTGGTCACGTTGACATCGACATCATGCGGGGGGACCGGACAGGAGACCAAGGTATGGCAGGCGTCCGTCCGGTCGGATGATCCGGTCGCGACGGTCGCGCCGACGTGGATCAACGGGTTGCGGGTGGTTCGCGACAGCGGCAAAGAGCAGTCGTGCGCCTGGTCGACCACGTACCCGCAGGTGCCGGGCGCGCAGCCGCTGACGGAGGAGTTTCGCCGCCTCATCGAGGAGCGGCGGGCCGGGTTCCTGGAGTGGGCGCGCGCGAGCGGGTGCGGCGAGTCGGAGGTGAAGGCGCCCGAGCTGAACATCGGGTTCGGCTTCCTGGCCGCCTCGGGCGACGTGATCGGGGTCCGGTTCACCGTCTATCAGCTCGGTGGCGCGGGCGACGGAAAGTCGACCACGTCCCGCTGGTACGACGGGGCCAAGGGGCAGGTGGTGCCCGCGCTGTCGCTCATCAACCCGCCGTCCATGAGCAGGTTCGAGGCGCTGGTCGGGAAGGCGCTGGCGGACATCGACGGGCAGGCGCGGCTCACGGACGCCCGGGGGCTCGACGACCTGGCCTTCACCAAGAGCGGCGACCTGGTCGTGACCTTCGACGAAGGCGAGGTGGCGGCGGGGGCCGTCGGCCAGGCGCACGCCGTGTTGCCGCGCGCCGAGGTGGAGCCGCTGCTGTCGGACTTCGGCCGGCGGGCTCAGGCCCAGGTCATGACGCCGGATGGGCGGCTGGCGCTGCCCGGCTATACGGCGGACGGCTCGGTCGACTGCCGCCGGGTCAAGTGCGTGGCGCTCACCTTCGACGACGGCCCGAGTCCGTACACGGACAGGCTGCTGAAGTATCTCGCCGCGTACCGGGCGCACGCCACGTTCTTCGTCGTCGGGCAGAACGTGGTCATGCGTCCCGGCGTGGTGCGCAGAGCCGTGCAGGCCGGGCACGAGATCGGGAACCACAGCTGGTCGCACCGCGACCTGACCCGGCTGTCCCCCGCCGGGGTGCGAGCGGACCTGACCAGGACCGACAGGGCGATCCAGAAGGCGGCCGGGGTCACGCCCACACTGGTCCGCCCGCCGTACGGCGCGTTCGACCGCATGGTGCGCAGGCAGTCGCCGCACCCGCTGGTGCTGTGGGACGTGGACACGCTCGACTGGCTCTACCGCAACAGCATGCATGTGACCCGTGCCGCGGTCCGCCCGGCGCGGCCCGGATCGATCATTCTCTTTCATGACATCCGGCCGACCACCGTGCAGGCGATCCCGCGGGTGCTGAAGCGGCTGTCCAAGCGCGGTTTTCACTTCGTGACGGTCACCCAGTTGTACGGCGGCAAGGTCCCCGCCCGCGCTTTCCGTGGCCCGCACCCCTGAGGCGGAGGTGGACGTCGAGCGGTCGGCCGTTGATGCCGTTGCGCAAATAGGCTGGTTCGGAAAGCGCTTACCGCACGTCGGAGGCCCGATGCCCGAGCACCGCATTTACGACACCGAGCCCGGTCTGACATGGGAGGACGCGTTCCTGTCCGGTAACGGCGAGTACGGGATCATGGTTTACGGCGAGCCGCACGCCCAGCGCGTGGTGTTCGACCATCACCGTTTCGTCCTGCCCAACGGCACCCGCGACCTGCGCCCGCCCGCGATCGCCGACCGGCTGGGGGAGATCCGCGAGCTGATCCTGTCCGGGCGGGCCGCCGAGGCCCAGTCGGTGCTGCGGTCGCCGGTGGACCAGCGGGTCACCTTGATCCACCGCGCTTCCGGTTACCGGGAGGAGATCGAACTGGTCGCGGGGGAACCGCACCAGGTGGCCCTTTAACCAACGGTGACGAGCGCAGCCCCGTACGGGGTCTGCGCTCGTCACCATGAGGCAGGCTCGATCAGCGCTCGACGGAGCAGCCGATCCACTTGGCGATGTGCTTGTCCTTCTTCGTGAAGCGCTGGGCGTCGACCTTCTCCGTGAACTTGCGCTTGTGCACGACGCCCTTCTGGTCACGGAACCTGACCTGCCAGCGGTCGCCGTCCTTGTGATTGACCAGGCACTTCATCTTCCCGGCTTCACCGCACGCCTCGGGTCCGTCGATCTCCTCCGAGATGCGGATTCCCGCTTCGCCCTTGTACACCTTCTCGCCCTTGACCACCTTGAACCTCGCGACGTGCTCGACCTCAGGCTCGGCACATTCGAGGATGGGCGTGAGCTGGTCGCTGGTGATGAGCGCCGGCTGGTGCGGGTCGTCCGCCGCGAACGCCGGAGTGGACAGGGCAGCGGTGGTGCCGAAGGCCGCCATGGCGAGAATGGCGGCGCCAAGTGCGCGTCTCATGTGAGTCTCTTCTCTGAATGGCTGAGGATGAAGACCGGCCGGTCACCATGAAGATTGCCGGGGCGGGTGTTAATTCCATGTATGTCGGGTGAGCGCGTGAAAGCAGATCGCCCTATCGGTTGAGTACAGGTGTGACTGCCAACCTGACGGTTCCACTCCGCCTCGTTGATCCTCCGGGGGCGATCAACGATGCGGACCTGCTGAAGGCGTCGTACCGAAAACCCGAGCGGTTCGGTGAGCTCTACGACCGCTACTTCCGGGAGATCCACGGATATCTGGGCAGGCGGCTCGACCAGCAGGCCGCCGACGACCTCGCCGCGGAGGTGTTCCTCACCGCGTTCAGGAAGCGCACCACGTTCGACCGAGAGCGCGGGGAGGTGCGTGCCTGGCTGTACGGCATCGCGACCAACCTGGTCGCGTTGCACCGCCGTACCGAGACCAGGAAGCTGGCGGCGCTGCGCCGCAGCGCGGCCGCTCCCGCGGGCGCTGACCACGGCCACGAGGAACGCGTGGTCAGCCGCGTCGACGCCGCGAACGAGCAGGCGCGGCTCACGGCGGAGCTGCTGGCGCTGTCCGACGGCGACCGGGACGTGTTGCTGCTGAGCGCCCTGGGCGAGCTGAGCCACGAGGAGGTGGCCAAGACGCTGGGCATCCCGTACGGCACCGTCGGGTCCCGCCTGTCACGGGTGCGCAGGAAGCTCCGGGCCGCCCTGGGCGGCGTCAATCCCCTGAATGGAGGCTCTGATGGATGATTACCAGGCGGTACGCGAACTGCTGCCCATACCGCCGCTGTCGCCGGAGGTCCAGCGGGCCGGGCGCGAACGGCTGGCCTACGCGTTCGCCCAGGAGCGGGTACGGCGGGGCCGCAAGGCCGCCATCTGGAGCACACTGGGGCTCGGCCTGGCCGGGGCGGCGGCCGTGGGCTTGTTGACCACCACCGGTGTGACGTTGACGCCGCGCCCCCCTGCCACGCAGAGCGCGGTCGCTCCGGCGAACGCCAACCGGATCCTGCTGGCCGCCGCGACCTCGGTGGCCGCGACGTCCGACTCGGGCGCCTGGTGGAGCAGCAAGCTGGTCAATGGCCGCGAGTTCTACGACCCCGGCCACCGCTACCTGCTGCGGCAGACCAAGTCGGTGGAGGCCTGGATCCCGGCGGACCCGGAGGCCCGCACCTGGTACCGCGAGACCTATCTCGGTGCCGCGCCCGCGAGCTCCGAGGCCGAGGCCGCCTGGCGGGCAGCCGGCGCGCCCACGTCCTGGACCTACGAGAAGAACACCCCCGGCCTGATCACGGACGACCGGGCGTCGGGCATCGTCCGAGCGGCCCGGGGCAAGCCGTGGACCTTTTCCAGCGAGGACTGGGACTTCCGCATCGTCCTGGCGGACAAGCCGCTGACCAGGATGAACGAGGTTCCGGAGACTCCCGAGGGGCTGCGCGCGCTCTTCGCCGGCGTCCCCGACCAGGCGCTCGTCGACAACGTCGTGCGGCTGCTCGTGTACGCGCCGGTGACGAGCGAGACCCGGGCCGCCGCCTACCGCCTGCTCGCGTCGATGCCCGGGGTCTCGGCCGTCGGCCCGGTGACGGACACGCTCGGGCGTACTGGACAAGCCCTCGAATACCAGTCCGCAGAGCTTCCCGTGACCGAGTACGCGGGGGCCACCCGCACTCGGCTGGTGATCGATCCAGCCACCGGAAAGCCCCTCTCGATCGAGACGCGCGCCACGGACGATGGCCGTCTCCTGGAGTTCACCGCGATCCAGGAGAGCGTCTGGACAGATGACAACCCACTGAAGGAGCAGAAGTGAGATCGCTGATAGCCGGTTTGGCCTTCATCGGAGTATTCGCCCTACCCGCGCAGGCGACCCCGCCTGGGGGCGCGTACTGGCGGGTCGAGACGGTCATAACCATGACCCATCCACGGGCGGTCGGCAGCGGCTACTGGCTGACGGAGCGGGAGGCCTCCACCAACTGGAAGACGCCCGAAGGCAAGGGCTGGACCGGCACCCGGTCGCTCGGCGCCCGGCCCGCGACCAAGAAGGACGAGGCGGCCTGGCGCGCTGACGGCTCGCCGAAATCGTGGACCTACCGCACGGAAGGCATGAAGATCTCCCTGTCCACGGAGCCTGGCAAGGGATTTGTGGGGCCGGCGAAGGGCGAGCCGAAGGGCTTCCGCCTGGGCGAGAAGACCGTGACCTACCAGCAGCTCCAGAACCTGCCGTCGGATCCGGCCGCCCTCAAGGAGCACGTCGTGGCGGAGGTGAAGTCCTGGATCGCCGAGGCCGCCGAGGAGGCCAAGACCACCGCCCCGAAAGCCACGATCAACGACTGGCTGTCCAGGCTGGATTCGTACGTGGCCCGCGACCTGAGCCAGATGCTGTTCAAGGTCCCGGTGCCGCCGAAGGTCAGAAGCGCCGCCTTCCAGGCACTCAAGACGACCAAGGGCGTCACCGACCTAGGGCGGGCCAAGGATCCGCTGGGCCGCTCCGGGCAGAAACTGGCCCTGCCGACGGGCACCGCCAAGGGCTCGGTGGTCAAGCAGCAAGTCATCGTGGACACCAAGACCATGATGCTGCTGGCCGAGTACACCGACGTCACTGTCGACGGTAAGCCGATGCTGGGCAAGACGCATGTGGAGACGTACACGGCCGGCTGGACCGACGAGCAGCCCGCCGTCCCGGACGGCAAGTAGCCGCGACACCCACTCGCCCCGAGGATCTCGGGGCGAGTTTTTCGATTTCACGATCACATATTGACGGTCCCGCAGGCAGAAGCTAGCGTCGTCTCATAATTGACAGGAAACTTTACTATAAATTTCCTGTCGGACCTCCCATCCACCCCCCAAACCCGCCGGAGGTCGGAACACTATGAGACACACCATCCTGAGCAAGGGCCTCGCGGTCCTGGCGGCGCTCCTCCTGCCGCTGACCGCGACGGTCGCCGTCCCCACCGGGGCGTACGGCGCCACCTCGGTCGTTTTCGCCGCCGCCTGGGCGCCGTGGACCGCGTACACCGCGGGGACCCGCGTCACCTACAACGGCGTCGACTACGAGTGCATCCAGAGCCACACCTCCCAGCCCGGCTGGGAGCCGCCCAACGTGCCCGCCCTGTGGAAACCGGTCACCGGCGGCGGCACCGACACCACCGCGCCGTCCGTGCCTGTCAACCTGCGCTCGACGGGCACCACCTCCAGCAGCGTCTCGCTGGCCTGGGACGCCGCCACCGACAACGTCGGCGTCACCGGCTATGACGTCTACCGAGGCTCGACGCAGGTGACCACGGCCACCGGCACCACCTACACCGACACGGGCCTGGCCGCCGCCACCAGCTACACGTACACGGTCCGCGCCCGCGACGCCGCCGGGAACGTCTCGGCCGCCGGCACCGCGGTCACCGCCTCCACCTCGGGCGGCACCGGTGCTCCCGGCCAGCCGGGCGCGCCCAACGTCACCGGCTCGACCAGCAGCTCGATCACCCTGTCGTGGGGCGCCTCCTCCGGCACCGTCACCGGTTACCGCGTCTACGAGGGGACCACGGTCAGGGCCACGGTGACCGGCACGTCGGCCACCATCGGGTCGCTGAGCGCCTGTACGTCGCACACGTACACCGTCAAGGCGTACAACTCGGTCGGCGAGTCCGCGGCCAGCGCCCAGGCCACCGGCGCCACCACCGGATGCACCGGCGGCGGCAACAAGGTGCTCGGGTACTTCGTCCAGTGGGGCGTCTACCAGCGCGGCTACCACGTCAAGAACATCGACACCAGCGGCTCGGCGGCCAAGCTGACCCACATCAACTACGCCTTCGGCAACGTACAGAACGGGCAGTGCGCCATCGGCGACAGCTACGCCGACTACGACCGCTTCTACCAGGCGGGCGAGAGCGTGGACGGCGTCGCCGACACCTGGGACACGGGCGCGCTGCGCGGCAGCTTCAACCAGCTCCGCAAGCTCAAGAAGAAGTACCCGAACCTGAAGGTGCTCTTCTCCTTCGGCGGCTGGACCTGGTCCGGCGGCTTCACCCAGGCCGCGCAGAACCCGACGGCCTTCGCCAACTCCTGCTACAACCTGGTCGAGGACCCGCGCTGGGCGGACGTGTTCGACGGCATCGACATCGACTGGGAGTACCCGAACGCCTGCGGCCTCACCTGCGACTCCAGTGGCGCCGCCGCGTTCAAGAACGTCATGTCGGCCCTGCGCTCCCGCTTCGGCTCCGGCAACCTCGTCACCGCGGCCATCACCGCCGACGGCACCAGCGGCGGCAAGATCGACGCGGCCGACTACGGTGGCGCCGCGCAGTACGTCGACTGGTACAACGTCATGACATACGACTACTTCGGCGCCTTCACCCCGTCGGGCCCCACCGCCCCGCATTCGCCGCTCACCTCGTACGCGGGCATCCCGATCGCGGGCTTCTACTCCGACAACGCCATCCAGAAGCTCAAGAGCAAGGGCATCCCGTCGAGCAAGCTGCTGCTCGGCATCGGTTTCTACGGCCGCGGCTGGGCCGGGGTCACGCAGTCCGCCCCCGGCGGCACGGCGACGGGACCGGCGCCCGGCACGTACGAGCAGGGCATCGAGGACTACAAGGTGCTCAAGACCCGCTGCCCGTCCACCGGCACCGTCGCCGGCACGGCCTACGCCTACTGCGGCGGCCAGTGGTGGAGCTACGACACGCCCGGCACCATCGGCGGCAAGATGAGTTACTCGAAGGGTCAGGGGTTGGGAGGAGCGTTCTTCTGGGAGCTCAGCGGTGACACCACCAACGGTGAGTTGATCACCTCCATGAAGAGCGGCCTGGGGTGATCACCTCCCCCTGACGAGTCCTCGCCCGGGCCGGCCCCGCACCGCGGGGCCGGCCTTTCGCCCCTGATTGGAGGGTTGACCTGGGATCTGAGCGGAAATCTTGAAGCGGTGACGATGAGCATGCTTCCGCCGTCGGCGTTCATCCGCAGAACACCATCCGCGCCGCGACGGAGGCGGAGAGCAGGGTGGGTTGCGCTCGCGCTCACTGGAGCCGTGGGCTTCGGCTACTTGGTGGGACGAACCACCCAGGACCCTCAGCCGCCGGCCCAGCAACGTGTGGCGGCCATGTCGGTCACGACGGCTCTGACCGCCGCACCGGCCTCTCCGTCACTCCCGTCGCCGGCGACGGGGCCCCCAGTGCCCAAGCCCGTCTCCCGTCCGGTGCCCGAGCTGAAACATCGCCTGAAGAGCGCCAAGCATCGCACGGCGCACCGATCGCCCTGCCTCCGGTTCGAGGGGTTCAGGGCGCGGTTGTGCAGGAGCCTCTTCGCATCCGAAGGAGACTGAAACCCGCTCTCATTCCTCTGGCCGCAGCGCGAAGAACACGAACTCCAGACCGGGCCGGTCGGGCGCATCACGTACTTCTTCCACCGCGTACCCATGCGTGACCAGCGACGCTTCGACCTCGTCACGCTCGCGGAAGCGCAGTGTCGAATCCGACGTCAGCACTTGCCCGTCCGAAGCGAACACCCACGTCCCCCGGAACGTCACCAGCGGCCCGCTGACGTCGATCACCTCGGACCACGTCTCCACCGCGCCGACGCCCGGAATCTCGGTGACCTGGTACGAAGCGGCGCGATTCCACTCCCGCCAGGCCCGTTTCGCCGGATCGCGGGTCTCGAACACGAGCCGCCCACCGGGCCGCAACGCGTCATGGACCCCACGCAACGTCCCCTCCCAATCCCGCTGGTCAACGATGGCTTGGGCGACATTTCCGGTCATGGTGGCAAGATCAACCTGGATCGAGGGCAGGGTTGTCGCGTCACCATGGATCCAGCGCACCCGTTCACTGCTCGGCTTGGCCCGCGCGACATCGAGCGAAGCGCCGGCCGGGTCAACACCTATGACGGTGACCCCGCGACCAGCCAGAAGCAGCGCGAACTCACCCGTCCCGCACCCCACATCCAGCACGCTACGCGCGCCGAGCTTCTCAGCGATGGCGACGTACACGTCTAAGTCACTGCGATCGGGGTCGAGCGCGTCGTAGACCGCGGCCAGCCGCGGATGCTCGAAAATATCGTCGGCCATCCGGCAACGGTATGCCGTGGCCATCGGCCGGTACTGGAAGGATGCCGCTTTGGTCATCTTTTGCGACCGACGCGTCACGGTGGGTAGTAAGAAGGCGGGTGTCTGGGAGGTCGCGCTTACCCATTGGACAGCAAACGGGGAGATGTGGTGCAGATGAAGGGGTACGACTTCGAGGGACCCGCGCTGGAACTCGGGGCCTTGGTACGTGAGGACGGCACCCCCGGCCCCACGGAGCAGATCCGGATCCCCCTGAGCATGCTGAACCGGCACGGACTGGTGGCCGGCGCCACCGGAACCGGCAAGACCAAGACCCTCCAGCTCATGGCGGAGCAGCTCGCCGCCCAGGGTGTTCCGATCTTCCTCGCCGACATCAAGGGCGACCTGTCGGGGCTCGCCTCGCCGGGTACCGTCTCCGAGCGCGTCACCCAGCGTGCCGCCGAGGTGGGGCAGACGTGGCAGCCTACGGCCTATCCGGTGGAGTTCCTCTCCCTGGGCGGTCTGGGGTCCGGCGTCCCGATCCGCGCCACCATGACCGCCTTCGGGCCTACCTTGCTCTCCAAGGTCCTCGGACTCAACGAGACGCAGGAGTCGTCGCTCGGGCTGATCTTCTATTTCGCCGACAAGCAGGGAATGCCCCTGCTGGACCTCAAGGACCTGATCGCGGTCATCCGGTATCTGACCACCACACCGGAGGCGCTGAACGGGATCGGCGGGCTGTCAGCCTCGACGGCGGGGGTCATCCTCCGCGCGTTGACCAACTTCGAGGCGCAGGGGGCGGGGGCGTTCTTCGGCGAGCCGGAGTTCGACGTGCGTGACCTGATCCGGGTGACGCAGGACGGCCGTGGGATGATCTCCGTTCTCGAGCTGCCCGCCGTACAGGACCGGCCGCAGCTCTTCTCCACCTTCCTGATGTGGCTCCTCGCCGATCTCTTCAATGTGCTTCCCGAGGTGGGCGATGTCGACAAGCCGAAGCTCGTGTTCTTCTTCGACGAGGCGCATCTGCTGTTCGACGACGCGTCCAAGGCGTTCCTGCAGTCGATCACCCAGACCGTGCGGCTGATCCGGTCGAAGGGCTTGGGCGTGTTCTTCGTCACCCAGACACCGAAGGACGTGCCGGCCGACGTACTGGCTCAGCTCGGCGCGCGCGTGCAGCACGCCCTGCGCGCCTTCACCCCCCAGGACGCCAAGGCGCTCAAGGCCACCGTGTCGACGTTCCCCGAGTCCTCCTACGACCTGAAGCGCCTGCTCACCGAGCTCGGTATCGGCGAGGCCGTCGTCACGGTCCTGTCGGAGACGGGCGCGCCGACCCCGGTGGCCTGGACGCGTCTGCGTGCCCCCCAGACGCTCATGGCGCCGTCGAGCCCGGACGTGATCCAGGGCGCCATCGCCGCTTCGCCACTTCAGCAGAAGTACGGCACGGCGATCGACCGCGAGTCGGCCTACGAGATCCTGGCCACAAAGCTGGCCGCCCAGACTCCCGCAGTCCCCACTCCCGCAGCCCCCCGCGAGCCGGAAAGGCGCAGAGAGCCGGAACCCGAACCGCAGCATTCCGTATTGGAGTCGAAGGAGTTCCGCTCCCTGGCCCGGTCGGCGGCATCCGCCCTCGGCCGGGAGATCGTCAGATCCATCTTCGGCACCGCCCGCCGCGGCCGACGCTGAACCAGAGCACGACCGAGGCCCGGACCACGACGCCCGGCCGGTGTCGGGGAGAGGATTACTGCGGGGCGTCGAAGTTCCAGACGGCCTGGGCGCCGGGGCCCACGTCGCGACTCGCGGGACCCGCGCGGCCTCAGCATTCTCAAGATGGCCATCCGCTCGGTAGATCCGCTTGTGTCCCCGGGCGCAAGGCGAGTGACGCCCGGGTGTCGTCTGGGCCTTCAGCCTTGTGCGTCGTTCCCGTCGACCGACCGCGCGGTCATCGCCGAGACGTACAGCGTGACCGGTTACGACGCGGTCGGGGCCGCGGGAGTGGTGTGGCCTTTGCGGGGGGCGGCGGAGCGGGGTGGCAGGGCGCGCATGTGGTCGCGTACGCGGGTCATGATGTCGCCGAGATGGTGCAGGTCGTCATTGGCCAGGGGGTCGAACAGCAGCCGGCGGGTGACCTGGACGTGGCCGGGCAGGACGCGGTCGACGAGAGCCCGGCCGTTGCCGGTGATCGTGACCAGGGTGGCGCGCTCGTCGTCGGGATTGGGGCCGCGGGTGATGAGGCCGGCCTTCTCCAGCAGGCCGGCCTGGTAGGTCAGGCCGCTGCGGCTGTAGACGACGCCGTCGGCCAGTTCGGTCATGGTCAGTGGGCCATGACCGTGGGCAAGGCGGGCCAGCAACTGGAACTGAACGTAGGTGATGCCGCCCTCGGCGCGTAGCTGCTGTTCGACCTGGTGCTGGAGCAGGCTGACGGCTTCCATGAGCACGAAGTAGGCGCCCAGCTGGGCGGGGTCGAGCGGCTGGATGCCCTCGGCGTCGGGCTGGCTGTCAGTCATTCCTTCACGCTACATGTTGCGAATTCAAAGCGTTGTGACGAGCGTCACCTATCCGAGGGCTATTGCTTCGAAGTCGAAGCAGATTAGAGTCTCCATATGCTTCAACTTCGAAGCATTGGAGGAGCGAACATGAAGGCAGTGCGTTACCACTCCTACGGCGACAGCGACGTCCTGGTCTACGAGGAGGCGGACCGTCCGGTGGCCGGTGCGGGGCAGGTGGTGGTGCGGGTGGCCGGCACCGCGTTCAACCTCTTGGATGCCGCGATCCGGGCGGGTTTGCTGCAACAGGTGTTCCCGGTGGCACTCCCGCACGTTCCGAGCTACGACGTGGCCGGCGTCGTCGCCGAGGTAGGCGAGGGCGTGCGCGGCTGGAGCGCCGGGGACGCGGTGGTGGCGTTCCTGCCGCCGGCCGCGCCCGGCGCGGCCGCCGAGTACGTCGCCGCGCCCGCCGAGGCGCTGGCCGCCGCTCCCCGCACGGGCGAGCTCGCCGACGCCGCGGCGCTGCCCTCGGTCGGGCTGGCGGCCGGCTGGCCGACAAGACCGTCCTGACTCCCTGACCTCCGCGACCCGTCCCGGCAACCGCCGGGTCCGTCCCCGGACACACCATCCACCGCGAGCACATCGCCCGTTCGCAAAATCGCCCGTTCACAAAGGAGAGCCGTCATGTCCTTCACTCTTGACCCCGAGGTCGCCGAAGCCCTCGCCCCCTTCGCTGACGCCGACAGCACGCCTCCGCCGGTCGGGGACGTCGCCGCCCGCCGCGCCACGCTGGAGGGCATCTTCCGTTACGGCGACACCGCCCAGCCGTTCCCGGACGACGTCACGATCACCGACCACGAGCTGACCACCGCCGATGGCGCGACGATCCTGCTGCGCTGGTACGCCCGCAAGGACGCCTCCGGCGAGCCCGGCCCCGCCGCGCTCTACCTGCACGGCGGCGGGATGATCGTCGGCAACGTCGGCCTGTTCGACGGGTTGGTCTCCCGGTACGTATCGGCCAGCGGCACCCCGATCCTGTCGGTCGACTACCGGCTCGCCCCCGAGCACCCCTATCCGGTCCCGGTCGAAGACGTCCATGCCGCCCTGGTCTGGCTGCATGAGCACGCCGCCGACCTGCGCGTCGACCCGGCTCGCATCGGTGTCTTCGGCGACAGCGCCGGCGGCGGCCTGGCCGCCGCGGTCTCGATCCTGGCCCGCGACCGCAAGGGCCCGGCCATCGCCAAGCAGATCCTCGTCATGCCGATGCTGGATGACCGCACGCTGACCCCCGACCCGCAGCTCGCTCCGTTCGCCGTGTGGTCGTGGGACGACAACCGCACCGGCTGGCAAGCCCTGCTCGGCGACGCCGCCGGCGGCCCGGACACCCCTGCCTACGCCGCCCCCGCGCGCGTCGCCGACCCGGCCGGGCTGCCGCCCGCCTATATCGAGGTCGGCCAGCTCGACATCTTCCGCGACGAGGACCTCACCTACGCCCTGCGCCTCGGCCAGGCCGGCGTCCCGGTCGAGTTCCACCTCCATCCCGGTGTCCCGCACGAGTTCGACTTCATCGCCTTCAACACCGCCGCCGCCCGCCGCGTCATCGCCGACCGCGTCCGCGTCCTCGCGTCCCTGTGACCACGCCACCACCAGGACCGGCGAACGCATAGATCAACAGGCACCAGCGGCGGCCCCAGAGATCACCCGTTTCCACCGAGTCAATCCCACAAGGGGAGCGTGCCGCCGGCGCCGCTCTCAGCACGGTGATTGTCCAAGTCGACCGTCTCGACGATCTGACGACTGATCGCTTTGGTGGGCGTGGCCATGTTGATGATGGTCTGGGAGGCCATGCGCATGGACGACCCCGCGAACGCCGCCCACATCGCCGAGGCCCTGGCCAAGGTGCTGCACGACCGGTAACGGCCCGCTGTCCGGCGCAGCGCGGCGGGGGAACCGCCCCGACCCGCGTACGGTTCACCGTCGATGGGGGGCAGCCGACGCTTCGCGCGCAGTCGGCGCTGCGGGTGTAGCGGAGGTCGCGCGCGCACCGGGCCATCATGCCGCCCAGGGCATAACACCATAGCAATATTTATCTTAGACAAGATAACTTCTGAGGCATAGCGTCGGAGGTGTGAGAAGCCAGATTTCACCGCAAAGGGAAGGGTTGGGGTAGCGATGCCTACGCAACGCGAGGTAGATGAAGCCAAGATCCGCCAACTCGTCGACAAGATCGTCGAAGGGCTCCAAGGCAAGGATCTCGAGGGTCTGAAGCGGCTTTACGCGACGGACATCGTGTCCTTCGACGTCGAGCCGCCGCTCCAGCATGTGGGGATCGAGGCGAAGCTCAAGAACTGGGCTCCCGTGTTCACGTTCTTCGAGAGTGTGACATATGAGGTTCGCGACCTGGCACTCACCGTGGGCGATGATGTGGCGTTCGGGCACGCGTTCGCTCGTCTCAGCGGCACGCTGAAGGACGGGACGGCGACGAGCGGTATGTGGGTCAGGGTCACGTACTGCCTCCAGAAGATCGACAGCACATGGTTGATCGTGCACGACCAGGTCTCGGTGCCGCTCGACATCTCCAGCGGCAAGGGAGTTGTCGACCTCGAGCCCTGATCCCGCCACCCACCCCGCTTGCGCCGCGTCGCCGCGGCACCACGTCCCATGAAGGAAGCCATGAACTCCGCCCCCGCGACCGTCGACATCCCGGGCTATCTGGTCGGCACCTGGAAAGCCGACCCGATGCACTCCGAGATCGCTTTCACTGTCCGTCATCTCGTGATCAGCAAGACGCGTGGCCGGTTCACCAGCTACGACGTCACGATCGTCACGAGCGAGGACCTGCTGGGCTCGTCGGTGGCCGCGACGATCGACCTCGCGTCCATCGACACCGGCAGCGAAATACGTGACAACCACCTTCGCAGCGCCGACTACCTCGAGATCGAGAAGTACCCGACGATGAGCTACCGCTCGACCGGCATCCGCCAGACCGGCGACGGTTGGGCCATCGACGGTGAGCTGACGTTGCACGGCGTCACACGGAAGGTACCGCTGGCCGTCGAGGTGAACGGGTTCGGCCCGGACCAGTGGGGTGGACAGCGGGCCGGCTTCTCCGCGACCGCGGAGATCAACCGGCGCGACTTCGGCATTGACATCAGTACCCCGATGGAGGCCGGTGGCGTCGTAGTCGGTGACAAGGTGTCGATCAGCCTCGAGATCGAGGCCGTTCTCCAGAAGTGACCCGACCCGGACGGGCAGCCGCAAGGCCCCCATCCACCGACCGTGTGGTGGTCCGATTCCGCGGTTCGACCGAGCGGGATCGGGACATCGCCACTCTGGTCCAGCGCCTCGTCGAGCCTGGGCTGATTGCCATGAGCGCCGATCCCGGCATCGCCATCATCGGAGCGAGCCTGGCCGGCGCTAAGGCCGCCCAGGCCCTGCGACTCGACCACGACTACGACGGACCATTTTGTACGGCAGGCCAAGGAGGCCAAACCCCAGGCCAGGGCAGCGCGAGCACCCCTCACGCGCCCCGGCCAGCCAACGCTTGAGGCGGGGCACGGCAGGTGTGTCCACCGACGGCGGCGGACTGGTCGCCACGCGCACCGCCCGATCGAAGTGGTGAGCGGATCACGCCTCACATCGTCGACGTCGCCGGCAGGACACCCGGCAATGTGACGATCACGAAGCGCGTCCTCAGCGCTTCTCCTGGGGCTCGCCGGTGATCCAGTTCCAGCCGGCGATCGTGGTGCGCATCAGGCGGGCGGCGGTGGATAGGTGGCTGCCAGCGCCCCAGTACAGGGTGACCGCGCGTCGGCAGTCAGGGCTGTCGACGGGGACCCAGGCGGCGGGGACCCGCGTGGAGCCGGTCCGGGCGAAGGAGGGGACGAGACCGATGCCGAGCCCCGCGCTGATCAGGGCCGCGATGGCGCTGGGCTCGTCGACCTCGCAGACGATCTTCGGGGTATGGTCTCGTGCGGCGAAGAGCCGGTCCAGGAGGCGGCGTTGCCAGTGCCCTTTGCGGGCGCTGACGAAGGGCTGGCCGGTGAGCTCGTCGATGCTCACCGACGTACGGCTCGCCAGCGGATGGTCGAGCGGCGTGGCCACGCCGACCGCCTCATCGAGCAGTTGGACCGCCTCCAGGCCCTCAGCGGAGATCGGCTGGGAGGCGACGCACAGGTCGACCTCCTGGGCCCGCAGGTGACGGCCCATGTCCTCGGCCGCCATCCAGCGGAGTTCGACCTCAATGGTCGGGTGAGCTCGTTTGAAGGCCGCCAGCGGCCCGGTGAGCGTGAGGAAGGTCTCCGACGCAAGCCGTACGGTGCCCACACCCTCGCTGACGGCCTCGGCGACGGCTCGCCGCCCCGCATCCAGCTCACCCAGGGAGCGTTCGACGTAGTCGCGGAAGAGCTTGCCCGCGTCATTCAGCCGCAGCCGGCCGCTCCGGTCGAACAGCGGTGTGCGCAGCTCGCTCTCCAGCCGGGCGATGGTACGGCTCAGCGACGGCTGGGCGACGCGAAGCTCCTCGGCCGCGCCGCTGAGGTGCTCCAGCCGCGCCACCACCAGGAACTGCCTGAGCGAGTTCAACTCCATCATGCCTCCAAATGCATAGCACTCCGGCGATAACAATCTTAGACGATATAACCCGTGAGCCATGGTGTCTGGATCTGTTCGCACATCGAGTGAGGAGGGTCCCTCATGGCCGGCATCACGGGGTCGACCAAGCAGGAGGAGGATCTGCGGTCGCGGATGCCCGATCCGCTGTGGTGCTTCCCGGAGATGGCTGGAGTCGCCGAGGGCCTGCACAAGGCCATCCGGAACGGTGCTATTCCGCAGCATCAGGCTGCCGCAGAGGATGACTCTCACTCGTGGCTGGTGCCGCACTCGTGGCGCGGCTGTTCGCCAAGCGCTTCTGAGCCCACCCCGCCTGGAGGAAGTGCAGCTGACGGACCTTCGACGAACCGCGCTGACTCACGCTCTCGCCGCGATCTGGAACGGATTCGACCGCGGTTCCACTTCACCGCAAATCACGCCGCGCTGCTCATTCTGGTCGAAGGCTGTTGAAAGCCAGGGGAGAGACGTCTAGCTGGGCTGCCGCGACGGTCGCCAGGGCTTGTGCATCTTGCATCACGTCACGGCGGCGAATCAGACCCGCCAAGGTGGCCGCCATGCCGACCACGCGTGTGTCCGTAAGGGGCGAGCGGGGGTCTACGTTCCGAAGCCCGGAATGAACGTCCTGGCATCGGAGTCCCTGACCAAGAATCTCCATGACTGTGTCTTGATCGAAGAGTCCTGGAGAGCCACCCGCCCGAGTGCATGGGCATAGTCAGTACGCGAACTGGCCTCCCTGATCTTTCAGGAAGGCCAGCTCAACTGGGTCGGGGTGGCGGGATTTGAACCCACGGCCGCTTCGTCCCGAAGCAAATCGAACCCCAGTTCATAATGGTGTCACACAGCTCGTGACCTGCGATGACAGTGTGAGAACGTCCGCTGGTGTTCGTGATCGTCCTTTCCGGTTGTCACGCAGAACGTCACGCAGAGCCCCGCCGTCAGCTTCTGGTCGACTTGTCGCAGCCTTCCAACAGGCGCATCGACGTAAGGAGGGCAATCCTCTGCGAGTACCTGCGACAACGGGCATGAGTCACTGGATGAACAGGATGCTGGGCCTATCAGAGGGTTCGTGGATCCGGCCGAGCGTGCGTAGGAAGCGGCGGCTGTGCGGATACAGGTAGTCCTCGGGAAGCCAGCCGGTGATGCGGGTTATGCCGGCGTCTTGGAGGTCTTGGCGGACGTGACGGGCGAGCATGGCGGCGACGGCCTGTCCATGACGGGTGCGGGTGATCTGGAAGTGGGTGAACTCGCACGTGTCAGGCGAGGGCTGTTGAAATTGGATTTCCACGGTGCCGAGCACCTCTCCGGCCGTCACGTCGCCTGATGGTCGCTTCTCGTAGGACCATCGGCGAAGGTCCCACACGCGTGGCTCATCGTGGGGTTGGGCCTCTCGTACCTGCGTCTGACCATCGTCTCCGACTACGGCGACGTACCGGACTCGGTTGTCGGAGCATGGGGTGTGGTACATGTGGCGGCGTGAGCAGAGCGGGTCCCAGTGGTAGGCGAACCAGATCAGCGAAGTGGCCAGATCAGGGTGGGTGCCGGCCCATTGGTCGTCGAAGAAGAACCACTGTTCGAAGGTGTCGTAGCCGTCGTGGATGAACATCTGGGCCACATGCTCGCCCACCTGGATGACGGTGCGTTCGCGATGACGCTCTGGCTTGGGAGGGTCAGTCTCAAGGAGACGCAGTGCTGCGATGTGGGAGCGAGGTGGGCGAGGCTCCTCCCCTGAAATCCACGTGTACTCAGGCCAGCGGTTGCAGCGCTCCAGCGCGGCCTCGATGCCATCTTCGCCGGGTGCGACCAGCACGCGCAAAACTTCCAGCTCCAACGGCCATTCGTCGGTGGAGGTGTCGAGGTCGCGTAGCGCCGCGCCGAACTGCGGGAGTCGTACACCGGGTAACGCATGAGTAGGATCCCAGCCGATGCTGTTATGTTTCGCCTTGCAGGTGAGCAGGACGGCGTACACGATCCCTTCACCCGTAAGCGGGTGGTCGGCCAAATCAGTGACCTGTATCGGCCCCGTGAACGCCGTGGTGCTTGAAGGAGGGCCGGCATTCTCGGGTAGCGGCCCATTGTGTACGGCAAAGGACCATCGCTCAGGATCGGCCGCGATGGCGACGTCGTCCACGAGATAGTAGGCCACCTCATAGTCCAGTCCATTGGCGAGAACGCGAACGCTGTGCTCGTCAACGTTGCACTGGTAGACGTCCGGGAGTCGCGTTCTGGCCAGAGTGCGCAGTTCCTGCATGGTCTCCGGGGCTGAGCCCTCCTCCGAGAAGAGCCGGTCCAGCCCATAGACGTTCGTGCCCAGCTCACGTGTGAGCCAGTCGTAGGCATCTTGGGCAGAAGCAACACTCCAAACGTTGCGGACCCAGTCCAGCACCGTGGGCTCGGCCAGATGCCGAACCGACTTGCCCAACATCCCTTGATTCCACGATCGATAGATCACATACATAGTGGCCCGCCTGAAGATCGCCAAGTAGAAGCATCCTAGCCACGCCCGATCAAGACTTGCATGGCAGTCTCTGCCCTTCAGGATCCGTAAAGGAGCCGATTGAACTGACTCGACTGAGGGATCAGTGCGCTCGGCTAAGCCAGTCCTTTCATCCAAGGATGCTGCAACACTCGGGGATGTCGTCCAGTAATCCACCGACTCGACAGTTACTCGTGCACGGCGACAGCGTCTTTTCTTCTGATGGCAGGGCGGCTATCTGCTTATGCAGATAGCCGCCCTGCCCATCCACGCCAGGGCGTGCTAGGGCAGTATCTCGATACCAAGCGCTATCGACATGATGATTACTACGACGACAAGCACGTCTCGAAGGTGACCACCCCACGTCTCTGGGATCGAGATTACGATCCTGCAGCTCACAGGCTTGGCCATGCATAACTCCTTGGTTTGGGTCATACGACGATTCGCCGCAGCCAAGGCGCACAACCAACTTGCAACAACCTGCTACAACGTGCTACAAAAGCTTCTAGCGAAATGAAGCAATGTGAAGCACGATGATACAAAGTGAAGCAATGCCTCGGCGTGACTTCACACCGAAGGTCCGGATGCCGTTGGCGCGGCGCCCGGGCCTTTAGTGTGCGAGGGATAGCTTAACGTCATCTAGCGCTAATTCGCCAAGAAACTGCGCCCGATGTGGGAAGCGAACGCCGAAAGATCCGCCAATCTTGCTGAAACACTGGACACCCGTTCCCGTAAACCA
The DNA here is from genome assembly GCF_018603905.1 of Nonomuraea sp. NEAU-A123. Lineage (GTDB taxonomy): Bacteria > Actinomycetota > Actinomycetes > Streptosporangiales > Streptosporangiaceae > Nonomuraea. Next base: position 73,675 of record NZ_JAHFZZ010000003.1, on the reverse strand, counting down.
GTGTTTCAGCAGTACTCGGAGACAGCACGAACATCGCTGTCCCCCGGTGATCCAAAGGATTTCCGCAGCTCGGAAGGGGATGAGGGACAGCGGAGACAGCGGGGACACTCCCTACTACTTCGAGCCTGCCAACGAGTCCTTGATTGCTTGGACGCCGGGAGCGCCTGCCGACGCTAGGTCATGCGCGGTGCGTCGGAGCTCGGTCACGGCGTAGGCGTTCAGTACTGTGGCGTCCGATGCGACGCCGAGGGCGACGGCCACGGCGGCTTCGGCATCCCCCTGGATGGCTTGAGCGCGGGCGAGGCAGGCTCCGTACCAGGCTCTGCCGCGGCGGTAGTGATCGGGCAGAGTACTTCAAGGTGGCGCTACAGCCATGGATCGTATCTTCCACAACGATTAACGCAACGCGGTGAGGCCCCATCCAGCGTTCGGATGGGGCCTCACGGTTGCTACGCTCGTGATCCCTGAGCGGGGGGTGTGCTGCCAATTACACCAACTATCGCCAGAACGACTCGCAGAGACGAGAACTTCCTAGCCTTGATCAGCTTTGCAACCATCCTCTTGCACTCCTTCCAGAGTTCACGGAGTTCCGGAATTAGCAATAGAGACGCGACGATGGGCCCGACCAGCGAAAGCCACGGACTCGAACCGAGAACTCCCCCATTCAGGGATCACGAACGGTCCTCATCCTAGCCCGCACTAGCTTCATTTCGGCGATGAGCCGCTGAGCTACGCTTCGGGCGCGATGCAGGAGCTGGTCGGCCTACCAGGAGTAGGCGGTCTGGATGTTCCTGTGGGGTCGTCGTCATACTGACCAGTGAACCCGAGCGGAACGGCGACCGGCCAGGATCAAGGCGTCCACCGGTGTCGTCTATGCGCAGCCCTTCACGTGACAGATCACGAGGTGCCACTGACATAACTACAGTGAAACCATGCAGCATTCGCGACGATAGGGCATGCTGGTGACGTGTCAGCATCAGATACCTCCGTCCCCCGATTCTTACGTCCCATCTATCGCCTGTCAGCCAACGGAGAGGCTGTCCTCTACGCAGGAGACCTGATCATTCTTGGTGAAAACCAAGGCCCAGAGGAGCAAGTGCCCGGCACTCTACGGCTTCGCTTTGGCGAGACCAGAGCACGATTCGACGCTAGCGTCTACGTGGATCGCAAAACCAGACTTCACATGCTCACACTTCCTGAGTTTGCGCACGTAAACCTGCCGCCCGGCGCTAATCTCGCCGCTCCAAGCGTCACAGACGTTGCTCCGAACGGCCTGCCTGGCAAAGAGTGGCATTCCATTCTCATTAACAATCTAATTGCAGGAAATCCGGCCGCTGTCAATAAGCTGATCTTTCACGTCATCAGCGAATTAACCGACTTCCCTCTGCCGGCCTGCAATACTGATGAGGGAGTTCAGGGGCAACTTGAGTTCACTCTCCCGGGCTGGCGTCTGCGTATGGCTGCCATCGAGCTGCCTCATGCCTCTGGGCCGTCCACCGTTATCGAGGCCACACCTGATGATCCTGCGCCTACAAGCGAAATGATCGACCTTCTAGAAGAACGGCTCTTTGACCTCCTCGGCTTGGTCGCAGGGGCCGAACCGGGCGTCGGTCCTATCGTAGGACTGGATGCGTCGGGCGAGGTCGTCTGGGTTCATTGGGGCGTCCCCAGGAGTGGCCAAGCAAGCTGGCGCTGGTGCGAGCCCGAAATGGTGGAGTCGGTGCTGCCGGCGTTGGCGCAAGGCGTTTCTGCCTTGGCTCAGGATGTAGCCACTCAGAAGATCGTCAGCCGTGCAATCAGATACTGGATGGCAGCAAACGCCCGTGGCGTAGTCCTCGACGTCAAGATTCCTGTTGCGTGTTCCGGGCTTGAACTACTCGCGTGGGCTGTACTTCAGCAGCGTGGTTGGCTCACTGCGGAGTCGCTCAACAAGCTCAACGTGGCTGCAAATCTCAGACTGCTTCTGCACAGTATGAGCATCCCTGTCGGACTGCCTGTCGGCTTCGGAGCGCTCATGAAGCGTAACGGCGCCTACCACGGCGGAACGGCGGAGGGTCCGGAGTTGATCTTTGCAGTGCGCAACGATCTGGTGCATCCGGCAAAGAAGTCCGCCAAGCTTGAGTGGCCATCGTCGGAGGAGTTGACCGAGGCGTGGCGGCTGTCGATGTGGTACCTGGAGCTTGTGATCATCCGGTTGCTCGATTACCAGGGTGGTCATCTGTCACGGCTCAAGAAGGGAGCGTTCTCCATCGACCCTGTGCCTTGGGCCTCCTGAGTGGTGATGGTCGGTGCGGTAGTCACGCAGCTAGTCACTCAGGAGACAAGAGAGGCCGCTTCCGATCTTCGGAAGCGGCCTTCTACCTGGTACTTCTGGGTCGGGGTGGCGGGATTTGAACCCACGGCCTCTTCGTCCCGAACGAAGCGCGCTGCCAAGCTGCGCTACACCCCGCTGCACGCCTCTGCAGCGTGCTTGAGAAAGTCTAGCTGACTTCGCGGGTGCTTGTGACCGCCTTTACCGGCGCGGAAGCAGGGTGAGCAACGAGGCCTCCGGGAAGCAGGCGAAGCGGACCGGAGCGTACGGCGAGGTGCCGAGGCCGGCCGAGACGTGCAGCCAGGCGTCGTCGTGGCGGTTGAGGCCCTTGACGCGGGCCCGGTCGATGCCGCAGTTGGTGACCAGGGCGCCGTAGAAGGGGATGCAGAGCTGGCCGCCGTGCGTGTGGCCGGCCAGGAGGAGCTGGTAGCCGTCGGCGGCGAAGCGGGTCATGTTGCGGGGCTCGGGGGAGTGCATGACGCCGAGGCGGAGGTCCGCGTCGGCCGGGGCGGGGCCGGCGACCAGGTCGTAGCGGTCGCGGTCGATGTGGGAGTCGTGGATGCCCGCCACCGCCACGTCGAGGTCGCCGATCTTGACGCGGGCCGTGGTGTTGTTCATGTCGAGCCAGCCCTCGGCCGTCATGCCGGCGCCGAGCTCCTCCCAGGGGAGGGACGGGACGTGCTGGCGGCGGTCCTTCTTGGAGGTGCGCCAGAGGTAGCGGGCCGGGTTCTTGGGCTTGGGGGCGTAGAGGTCGTTCGAGCCGTAGACGAACATCCCGGGGCGGGCCAGCAGGGGCTCCAGGGCGTACAGGAGCGCGGGCACGGCCTCCGGGTGGGCGATCGAGTCGCCCGTGTTGACGACTAGGTCGGGCTCCAGGGAGCCGAGCGAGCGGACCCAGTTGATCAGCTTCTTGCGGCCCGGCGTCAGGTGCAGGTCGGACAGGTGGAGGATGCGTACGGGTCGCTGCCCGCGCTCGAGTACGGGCACGTCGAAGCGGCGCAGCCGGAACCAGTTGCGTTCGACGACGGAGGCGTAACCCAACCCGGCCAGGCCGAGCCCGAGCATGGACAGTGGTACAGCGGCGGCTTTCCTCACCCATTCATGATGCCCGACATCTGGCCCGAGCCGTCCCGAGTCCGCGAGAAGGCCGCGAGAAGGCCGCGAGAAGGCCGCACGAAGGCCGCGCGAAGGCCGCACCTAGGCCACGAGCAGACCGCACAAAGGCCGCGAAAGGGCCGGGTGACGGGCCGCGTAGTGGGACGCGCGAGCGCGTAGCCGTCCGTACACGCGGCAAGATGGACCGCATGAGCGCATTGAAGGACAAGCTGAAGGCCGATCTCACGGCCTCCATGAAGAGCCGGGACGAGGTACGTCTCCGGACGATTCGGATGGCACTGGCCGCGGTCAACGTCGAGGAGGTCGCTGGCAAGGCGGCCAGGGAGCTCTCCGACGACGAGATCGTCAAGGTACTGACCAAGGAGGCCAAGAAGCGCCGGGAGGCGGCGGAGGCGTTCGGCAACGCCGGGCGCGCGGAGCAGGCTCAGGCGGAGCTGGACGAGCACGCGGTGCTGGAGGAATACCTGCCGGCGCAGCTCTCCGACGAGGAGCTCGGCCGCCTCGTCGACGAGGCCGTCGCCGAGACCGGCGCCGCCGGCCCGCAGGCGATGGGCCAGGTCATGAAGGTCGTCAACCCGAAGGTCGCCGGCCGCGCGGAGGGGGGACGTGTCGCCGCCGCCGTCCGCGCGCGACTGTCCGCCTAGCAAGACCTGCGGCACCAAGAGGGTGCCCGCCCCAAAGCGGGCACCCAGGGCTAAAACTAAAGCAGTCAGTTCACCGGAGCGACGTTCGCCGGAGTGATGGGCGACTCGCCGCCGCGTCCCCGGCCGCGCCCCCGGCCGTTGTCGTCGCGGTTGAACTGGTCGAACTGGTCGAAGAAGTCGTCCGGCGGGCCGCCCTGATCGTCCTTCTTCTCCTTCTTGGGCTTGGGCGCGCAGTTGTCGGCGCAGCCACCGAACCGGTCCTGATCCACCGGCGTGAACTTGGTGGGCTCGACGCCCTTGAGCGCCCCCATCATCGCCTGCTTCCAGATGCGGCCCGAGATCGATGCCCCGTACACGTAGCTGTAGTAGCGGCCGCCGATCGTGACGCCGATCAGGTTGTGCGTGAAGGCGCCACGTGGGTCGCCGAGGCTGACGGCGGAGGCGAGGTTCGGGGTGTAACCGGCGAACCAGGCGGCCGTGTAACCGTCTGTGGTGCCCGTCTTGCCCGCGGCGTCCCGGCCGATGCCGCCGACCTCCCGCATCGTGCCCTTGGTGAACACGCCCGACAGGATGCCGCTGACGGCGTCGGCGACCTCCTCCTCCATGACCTTGGAGCACTTGGGTTTGTACTGCGTGGCCTTGCCGAAGCGGTCCTTGATCTCGGTGATCGCCAGCGGCTTGCAGTACTGGCCGCGTGAGGCGAAGACCGCGTAGGTGCTGGCCACCGTGACCGGGTCGACCTCGTTGATGCCGAGCGTGAACGTCTCGAACTCGCGGAGCTTCGTGCCGTCGGCCCGCTTGAGCCCGATCCGCTTGGCCAGCTTGACGACCTTGCAGAGCGTGACGCGCTCCTCAAGCCGCATGAAGAACGTGTTGACCGAGCCCCAGGTGCCGGTCTGCAGCGTCTTGAAGCCGCCGCCGCCCTCGCTGGAGTTGCGCACCTCGTGCGTGGGGTCGCCGACCCGCTTGCCGTCGCAGTTCTTGAACGCGCCGTAGCCGGACGCGGTGAAGCCGGCGGGGGCCGGGTAGCCGTCGCCGTACTTCAGGCCCTCCTCGAGCGCTGTGGCGAGCGTGTAGGCCTTCGCCGTCGAGCCCTGCTGGAAGCCGCCGCCACCGCCGTGCTTGGCGTCGGCGACGACGTTGTAGCTCATTTCATTCTTCTTCTTGCTGCCGCCGAACTTGCGCGAGGCCGCCATCGCCTTGATCTCGCCGGTGCCCGGCACGACCATCGCCTGCGAGGCCACCGGCTTGTCCTTGGTGCTGACGTACTCCTTGATGGCCTTCTCAGCGGCTTTCTGCATCTTCTTGTCGATGGTGGTCTTGATGGTGAGACCGCCGCGCTGGAGCAGTTTGAGGCGTTCCTTGGGGGTCTTGCCAAAATCCTCGTCGTTGAGAATCTCGTTCTGAACGTAGAGGCAGAAGTACGGGTACGTGCTCTCCTCGCAGCCGCCGGAGACCTTGGTGTCCTTGAAGACCAGCTTCTTGGCCTTGGCCTCGGCGGCCTCCTGCGGTGTGATCTTGCCGAGCTCGGCCATCCGGTCGAGGACGACGTTGCGCCGGGCCTTCAGCAGCTCCCTGGACGCCTTGTTGACGTTCGGGTCGGTCCGGTTGGGGTTCTGGACCGCGCCCGCGAGAGTGGCCGCCTCGACGAGATTGAGCGCGGAGGCCGGCTTGCCGAAGAAGCGCTTGGAGGCGGCCTGGATGCCGTGTGCGCCGGCGCCGAAGTAGGCGATGTTCAGATATTTTTCAAGGATCTGATCCTTGGTGTACTTCTTCTCGATGGCCATGGCATAGCGCAGTTCGTTGAGCTTGCGCCCGACAGTGGCCTCGATGGCCGCGGCCTGTTCCTCTTTGGTCTCGGCCGAGTTGAGCAGCACCTGCTTGACGTACTGCTGCGTGATCGACGAGCCGCCCTGGGTCACGCCGCCCGTGGTGAGGTTTTTGACCAGGGCTCGGGCCGTTCCCTCCACGTCGATCGGGCCGTGCTGATAGAAGCGGAAGTCCTCGATCGAGATCAGCGCGGTGCGCATGATGGGGGCGACTTGGTCCAGGCGCACCGACTGGCGGTTCTCGTAGTAGAACTGGGCTATCTGCTTGCCGTTGGCGTCCTGGAGGACCGTGCGCTCAGGCAGTGGGGGTTCTTCCAGGTCCTCGGGTTTTAGGTTGATCCCCGTCATCGCGGATTTGGCGGACATCCCCGCCCCGCCGACGGCCGGAAGGGCTATGGCAGCCGTGAGCACGCCCGCGGCCGCACCCGCGGCGATCAGCCGCGTGATGTTCAAGAACGGCGAGGAACGATCTTTGCCCTGAGCTTGCACAAGACCAAGAGTACGTCGAATGGGTGACCTTATCGGTAACTCGGCACCATTTCGCCTTGACTGACGGGGGTGACTAGTCATTCCCGGTCAAGACTGCAGCGAGAAATTGGTCCTCTGGGGTCTGTCGGCCCGAACGTCTAGTTGCGTACGTTCTCCTCTGCGGCAACTGAATACGGAGGCTCGGCGCCCGCGCCCGTCGGCCCCAAATGACGACTGACCACCTAAGGGGAGTGGGGTCGAAATGTGGATCACGGATTGGACCTCCCGTGCCGCCTGTCGAGGTGCGGATCCGGACGCGCTATTCGTCCAGGGAGCCGCACAGAACAGGGCGAAGCTGATCTGCCGAGGATGCCCGGTCCGTACCGAATGCCTCGCCGATGCGCTGGACAACCGCATCGAGTTTGGCGTGTGGGGCGGCATGACGGAACGGGAACGACGGGCTCTGCTACGGCGGCGACCAGACGTGGACTCGTGGCGAGAGCTGCTCGAGTCCGCCAAGGAAGAGTACGAACGGACTAACGAGTTGATCGCAGGCTGACCCAAGCCTCGGGAGTACGGCCGGTGCCGGCACCGGCCGTACTCTCATGTGTTCGCGAGGAGTTCCCCGATCCGGCGTAGACCCGCTAGATCGTGGACATCCTCCGACATCGCACTTACCTGGACGACCGGCACTGTGGGGTGGGCCGAACTGAAATGGTCCCGCTCCCGGTGCTCGCGGGCGGCGAGCTGCATCCTGCCGGTGTGCAGCCGCAGTACGGCGGCGGTCAGCTCATGTTCGCCCCGCGACTCCAGGTCTTCCGCCGCGGCGGCGCTACGCGCGGCTGAGAGCGCCGCCGCGGTGGGTTCGTGCACCCGGTTGACCACCAGTCCGGCCAGGGGCATGCGCTCCTCAGCGAGCCGCTCGACGAAGTAGGACGCCTCACGCATCGCGTCGCGCTCGGGCGTGGCCACCACCACGAAAGCCGTGCCGGGCGCCTGGAGCAGCCGGTAGGTCATCTCCGCGCGCTGCCTGAACCCGCCGAAGACGGCGTCGAGCGCCGACACGAACGTCTGCAGATCCTTGATGACCTGGGCGCCCAGCAGCTTGGTCATCGCGCCCGCCATGAGCCCGAACCCGGCGTTGAGCAGCCGGAACGCGCTGCGCCCTCCCGCCTTGGCCGGTGCGGTCAGCAGCCGGATGAACCGCCCGTCGAGGAAGCGGCCGAGCCGCTCGGGGGCGTCGAGGAAGTCGAGCGCGGACCGCGAGGGCGGCGTGTCGACGATGATCAGGTCCCACTCGTCCGAGCGGCGCAACTGGCCCAGCTTCTCCATCGCCATGTACTCCTGGGTGCCGGCGAAGCTGGAGGACAGCGACTGGTAGAAGGGGTTCGACAGGATCTGGCGGGCCCGCTCGGGGTCAGCGTGCGCCTCGATGATCTCGTCGAACGTACGCTTCATGTCGAGCATCATCGCGAACAACTGACCGCCGCCCTCGGGCGAACTGATCAGCCGCGGCGTGTTGTCGAGCTCGGTGAGCCCCATCGACTGCGCCAGCCGCCGCGCGGGGTCGACGGTCAGCACGACCGCGCACCTGCCGCGCTCGGCGGCCCGCAGCCCCAGCGCGGCGGCCGTGGTGGTCTTGCCCACGCCGCCGGCGCCGCAGCAGACGATGATCCGGGTGCCCTGGTCGTCGAGGATGGCGTCGACGTCGAGTACGGCGGGCTTCTTCACGCTGCTCCCTGGGTGCGGATGGCTTCGGCCAGCTCGTACAGGCCGGCCAGATCGACACCGTCGGTCAGCAGCGGCAACTCGTAGGACGGCAGTGTCTCCTGTGCCAGCGAGGCGCGCTCGGCGCGTTCCAGGACGGTGCGGCGGGCATGCTCGGCGACCTCTTCCGCCAGCGCCTCAGCCGTCGAGGAGGCGCCGTCGGAGAGACCGGCCGCCTTGAGCCCGAGCGTGAGTTCGGCCACATCGAATCGGCCCTTGACAGCACTGTCAAGTGCGGCCTGCGGAAGAAGTGATTCACGCACCATGTTGATGAAGATCCCGCCGGGCGGCAGCCCCGCCGAACGCAATTCGGCGATGCCGTCCAGCGTCTCCTGAACCGGCATCTCCTCCAGCAAGGTGATGAAGTGCACCGCTGTTTCCGGAGATTTCACGACCTTGCTCACCAGATCGGAGTGGTTCTTGATCGGACCGACTCTGGCCAGCCCGGCGACCTCCTGGGTTACGTTCAGGAAACGCGAGATGCGGCCGGTCGGCGGCGCGTCGAGCACGACGGCGTCGTAGATCCGCTTGCCGTTCTTGCCGCGACGGCGCACGGCCTCGGTGGTCTTGCCGGTCACCAAGACGTCGCGGAAGCCGGGTGCGACGGTGGTCGCGAAGTCGACGATGCCCATCTTGGTCAGCGCCCGACCCGCCCTGCGCATGCCGTAGAACATCTCCATGTATTCGAGCATGGCCTCCTCGGGGTCTATGGCCAGCGCGTAGACGTCGCCGCCCGACGGTGCCACGGCGATCCGGCGCTCCTCGTACGGCAGCGGTGGCAGGTCGAAGATCTGGGCGATGCCCTGCCTGCCCTCCACCTCGACGAGCAGCACCTTGCGCCCGCCCGAGGCCAGTGCCAGGGCGAGGGCCGCGGCGACCGTGGTCTTGCCTGTGCCGCCCTTGCCGGTGACCACGTGCAGTCGCACGCCGTCCCAATCGGTGTCCCGAGAGTCCACGTTTCGAGGCTACCGAACGGTCACTTGCCGGACATCGACGACCACCCTTTGAGATTGCTCACACTATGGTGCTCAGCGGTGCGCCACAGGTTGCTGGTTCCAGCACCTACGCTGGCCTTCATGAAGAAATGGGAGTACCTGACGGCTCCGGTGCTGATCCACAACACCAAGATGATCCTGGACAACTTCGGAGCCGACGGCTGGGAGCTGGTCCAGATCCTGCAGGGTGCCACGCCCGAGCAGCTCGTCGCCTACTTCAAGAGGGAGAAGCAGTGACGCCCGAAGAGAAGATCGCCGAGCTGGGGCTGACGCTGCCCGAGGTGGTCGCGCCGCTGGCCGCCTATGTGCCGGCCGTACGGACCGGCGACCTCGTCTACACCTCGGGCCAGGTGCCCATGGTCGACGGCAAGATGGCCCAGACCGGCAAGGTCGGCGCCGAGGTCGGCCTCGACGACGCCCGCGAGCTGGCCAGGATCTGCGCGCTCAACGCGCTGGCCGCGCTGAAGGCCGAAATCGGCGACCTGAGCAAGGTCGTACGGATCGTCAAGGTCGTGGCGTTCGTGGCCAGCGACCCCGCCTTCACGCAGCATCCCCAGGTCGCCAACGGCGCCAGCGAGCTGCTCGCCGAGGTGCTGGGTGAGGCGGGCAAGCACGCCCGCAGCGCCGTGGGCGTCGCCGCGCTGCCGCTCGACGCTCCGGTCGAAGTGGAGCTGATCGCCGAGGTCTCCTAGAGTCCGGATATGTCACGATGACCCGAGTGATGTTCTAGAAGGAGGTCATGTGACTGGTCTGCGACTCCCGGACGAGCTCGCCGAGCGGGCCAGGGACATCCTCGCCGGACGTGTTCAGCCGGTCCCCGCGCGGGACGCCGCCACGGTGGTGATCCTGCGCGAGGGGCCAGAGGTATATCTGCTCCGGCGCAAGGCCACGATGGCCTTCGCGGCGGGCGCCTACGTCTTCCCAGGCGGCTCGGTCGATCCCCGTGACACCGACCACGCCGTCGCCTGGGCCGGGCCGTCTCCGGCGGACTGGGGCGAGGTCTTCGGCGCGGACGAGGCCGTCGCGCGCGGCCTGGTCTGCGCGGCCGTACGAGAGACGTTCGAGGAGTCGGGGGTGCTGCTCGCGGGGCCGGGGCCCGATTCGGTCGTCGACGACACCACCGGAGACGACTGGGAGGCCGACCGGCTCGCGCTGATCGACCGGAGCCTGGCCTTCGCCGACTTCCTCGCCAAGCGCGGCCTGGTGCTCCGCTCGGACCTGCTCAAGCCCTGGGCGCACTGGATCACGCCGGAGATCGAGACCCGGCGCTTCGACACCCGCTTCTTCGCCGCCGTGCTCCCCGAGGGGCAGCGCACCCGCGACGTCGGCGGCGAGGCCGACCAGGTCGCCTGGAAACGCCCGGCCGACGCCGTCGAGCTGGCGCACGAGGGAAAGATCTTCCTGATGCCGCCCACCTACCGCACGCTGAACGAGCTGGCCGCCTGCGACTCGGTGGCGGCCGTCCTGGCCGCGCGGCGCGAGATCGTCACGATCCTGCCCAGAGTGGTGGAGGTCGACGGTGAGTTCCAGTTGGTGACGACATGAGCGGTCTGCACATCCCGGCCGGCTCACCCGACGGATCCCGTACGGCCCACGCCGAGAACCTGCTCGCCCCCAACCCGTCGCCGATGACCCTCGACGGCACCAACACCTGGATCATCGGCGGCCAGGACACCATCGTCATAGACCCGGGCCCCGACGACGAGCGGCACCTGCGCCGGGTCGCCGATCACCTGGCCGGGCGCCGGGTGAGCCGGATCCTGCTCACCCACGGCCACCACGACCACAGCGGCGGCGCCAAGCGCTTCGCCGAGCTGGTCGGCGCGCCCGTGCGGGCGCTCGACCCCAAGCACCGGCTCGGCGACGAGGGGCTCGGCGACGGCGACGTGGTGCGCGCCGGCGACGTCGAGGTGCGCGTGTACGGCACGCCGGGGCACTCGTTCGACTCGCTGTGCTTCTGGCTGCCCCAGGACCAGGCCATGCTGACCGGCGACACCGTGCTCGGCCGCGGCACCACGGTGATCGCCCACGACGGTGACCTGGCCGACTATCTGCGCAGCCTCGACCGGCTCAGGGCCATGGCCGAGGAGCTCGGCGTGGCGGCGCTGCTGCCGGGCCACGGCCCGGTGCTCGCCGACCCGATCGGCGTGCTCGACGGCTATCTCGCGCACCGGCGGCAGCGCCTCGACCAGATCAGGGCGGCCCTGCGCCAGGGCGCCAAGACGCCCCGCCAGATCGTGGAGATCGTCTACAGCGACGTGGACACGTCGCTCTGGCCCGCGGCCGAGATGTCGGTGCGGGCCCAGCTCGACTATCTGGAGCGGTTGTAGAGGCGGTCCATGTCGAGGATGACCACGGCCTTGGCCTCGATGCGCAGCCAGCCGCGCTGCGCGAAGTCGGCGAGAGCCTTGTTGACCGTCTCGCGTGAGGCGCCGACGAGCTGGGCCAGCTCCTCCTGGGTGAGGTCGTGGTGGACGCGCAGCCCGTCGTCGGTCTTGGTGCCGAACCGCTCGGCCAGGTCGAGCAACTGCTTGGCCACCCGGCCGGGCACATCGGTGAAGACCAGGTCGGCCAGCACGTCGTTGGTGCGGCGCAGCCGCTGGGCCAGTGCCCGCAGCAGATGGAGCGCCACCTCGGGTCGGCCGGTGAGCCAGGGACGCAGGTCGTCGTGGCCCAGCCCGGCCAGGCGCACGTCGGTCAGCGCGGTCGCGGAGGCCGTACGGGGGCGCGGGTCGAACAGCGACAGCTCGCCGAACATCTCACTCGGTCCCAGCACGCTGAGCAGGTTCTCGCGGCCGTCGGGCGAGGTGCGCGACAGCTTGATCTTGCCTTCGAGCACGACGTAGAGCCGGTCGCCCGTCTCGTTCTCGTGGAAGAGCGTCTGCCCCTTGGACAACTGGACTTCGGTGATGCTCGTCCGCAGCGCCGCGGCGCTCTCACGGTCAAGCGCGGCGAACAGGGGGGCCTTGCCCAGCACATCTTCGGTGTTCACTCTGCCTCCTCTGCTGCCATTGTGACGCACCCCACTCCAGGCGGCACACGTAGGCTATGGGAATGCCCACTGAGTCCAGGCTCGCCCTCGTGCGTCGCGCACGCCGGATGAATCGCATCCTGGCGGAAACCTACCCCGACGCTCATTGCGAGCTCGACTTCGGTACCCCGCTCGAACTGCTGGTCGCGACGATCCTCTCGGCGCAGTGTACGGACAAGAGGGTCAACATGGTTACTCCTACCCTCTTCGCCAAGTACCCGACGGTGGATGACTATGCGGGCGCCGACCGAGCCGAAATGGAAGAGATCATCCGCTCGACGGGGTTCTTCCGCGCCAAGACCAACAGCATCATCGGCATGGCCCAGGCCGTGTGCGAGCACCACGGAGGGGTGGTGCCCGGCAAGCTGAAGGACCTGGTCAAGCTGCCCGGCGTGGGCCGCAAGACGGCCAACGTGGTGCTCGGCAACGCCTTCGGCGTGCCGGGGCTCACCGTCGACACGCACTTCCAGAGGCTGGTCCGCCGCTTCGGCTGGACCGACGAGACCGACCCGGTCAAGATCGAGCACGTGGTGGCGGAGCTGATCCCCAAGCGCGAGTGGACGATCTTCTCGCACCGGGTGATCTGGCACGGCCGCCGCATCTGCCACTCCCGCACGCCGGCCTGCGGTGTCTGCCCGCTGGCCGCCCTCTGCCCCTCGTACGGCACCGGCCCCACGGACACCGCCAAAGCCCAGAAGCTCGTGAGATCAGGCCCCTTTTCGTAAACGGGGAAGTCCCCGAACCCCCGGCGTGTTGGAGATTGCGTGACTCAGGTGCCTGACTGGCTCGACCGGCTCGCGGCGCGGGCCGTACGGACTTCGGTGCCCTCCGGGCTGCTGCCGCCCGCCGAGGGCGGCCGGCCTGCGGCGGTCCTGCTGCTGTTCGGCGAGGGGCCGCTCGGCCCCGACGTGCTGCTCATTCAGCGCAGCTCGCGCGGGCGCAGGCACGCGGGCCAGCCGGCGTTCCCGGGCGGCGGCGTGGACCCGGAGGACGGCGGGCCCGTCGGGGCGGCGCTGCGTGAGGCGGAGGAGGAGACCGGCCTCGACCCGAGCGGCGTGACCGTGCTCGGCACGATGCCCGAGCTCTTCATCTGGCGCAGCGACAACCGGGTCACGCCGGTCGTCGGCTGGTGGCATACGCCGTCGGCGGTGCACGCGGCCTCGCCCGCCGAGGTCGAGTCCGTGGAGCGGGTGCCGATCTCCGAGCTGGTCGATCCGGGCAACCGGTTCACGCTGCGGCATCCGCGTGGCTTCGCCGGGCCGGCCTTCCGGGTGCGCGGCATGCTGGTGTGGGGGTTCACCGCGATGGTGCTCGACGCGGTGCTGCGCGAAGGCGGCCTGGAGCGGCCATGGGACCCCGGACAGGTGGAGGAGATGCCGCCCGACGTCCTGGACCTGGCCTCACGGGGCTGAACAGGGCTTCACAGGGCTTGAACGGGGCCTCACAGGGCCGAACAGAGCTTCAGACGACCGGGCCCAGGCGATCCGAGTCGCCCGTGGTCAGCGCGACGCCGAGCGCGGCCCAGCCGGCCACGTCGGCGTCGCTGTCGGCGGCCAGCGCCCGTAGCGCGTTCAGCCCGGCCCGGTCCGGCGGGTCGCCCAGCACGTGCTGGAGCGCGTACGCGGCGCCGTACCTGACGCGTGGGTCGCCGTGCACGGCCAGGTCCAGCACGGACGGCAGCGACCGGCGGTCGGCCAGGTGGCCGAAGGCGATGAGCACGGAGTAGAGCACCATGACGTCGTCATCGCTGGCCGCCAGATAGCGCAGGACGGGCAGCGTCCGGTCCGCGAACGTCTTCAGCATGCCCATGATGTCCACTCCCAGCAGGCGCTGGGTGACGTCGTCCGCCGCGCAGAGCCGCCGCGCCTCGATGAAGGACTCCAGATCGTCGCGCTGCCGTAGTACGGAGATCACGTGCCAGCGCACCGCCCCGTCGGGATCGGCGTCGTCAAGAGCTGCTTCGATGAGGCCGCGCACTGTTTCGTCGGTCGGCGGCATGCCGCCAAAGGTAGCCAGCCGGTGACGACGTCCTTGGGAAGACGTGCACACTTGACCGGATCGCTGGTTACCTTTGAAGCGTGCGCGGTGATCTGCTTGACCTCATATTGATCGGCCTCGTGATCGCCTTCGGCATCTCGGGTTACCGGCAGGGCTTCATCATCGGCGTCATGAGCTTCGTCGGTTTCGTCGGCGGGGCGGTGCTCGGGGTCTTCATCGCGCCTCCCATCGCCAAGGCCGTCGTCGGCGGTGACACGCCTCAGGCGTTGCTCGCGATCGTGATCGTCTTCCTGGCCGCGACGATCGGCCAGTTCGCCTCCTCGACCATCGGCGCCGTGGTGCGCAGCCACGTCACCTGGGAGCCGGCCAAGGTCGCCGACGCGGTCGGCGGCACGTTCGCCAGCGCGCTGTCGGTGCTGGTGATCGCCTGGCTGATCGGGTCGCTGATCGTGTCGACGGCCTTCACCCCGCTCGTTGACCAGGTGAAGAACTCCATGCTGCTCACCACGGTCGACGACTCGATCCCGCAGACCGCGCGCAACTGGCAGCAGCCGTTCAAGAAGTTCGTCGACCGGTCGGAGTTCCCGCCGGTGTTCGACGCCATCGGCGCGGGCCAGCTCGTCGACGTGCCGCCGCCGGCGCGCAGCATTTTGCAGGGCGCCAAGCTCGGCCGGGCGCAGCGGGCCATCGTCAAGGTGCAGGGCAACGCCGAGAGCTGCAACAAGCTCATCGAGGGCACCGGGTTCGTCTACGCCAAGGACCGGATCATGACCAACGCGCACGTGGTCGCCGGTGTCACACGTGACCTGCAGGTCCTCGCCTACGACAACAAGCGCCACCCGGCCACGGTCGTCCGCTACAACCCGCAGCGCGACATCGCGATCCTGTACGTGCCCGGGCTGGACCTGCCGCAGCTCTCCTTCGACGGCACCGCGGAGAAGGGCGACAACGCCATCGTCGCCGGGTTCCCCAAGGGCCAGGGCTTCACGGCGGAGCCGGCTCGCATCCGCAGCCAGCTCGACGCCGAGGGCCCTGACATCTACCACAGCTCGAACGTCACCCGGAAGGTCTACGCGATCCGCGGCAAGGTGCTGCCCGGCAACTCCGGCGGCCCGCTCCTGACCGTGAACGGGCAGGTGTTCGGCGTCGTCTTCGCCGCCGCGGTCAGCCAGGAGGACACCGGCTACGTGCTGACGGCCAACGAGGTCAAGCCCGACGCCGACCAGGGCAGGAACGACACCACGCCGGCCGGCACGCAGGAGTGCGACTAGCCGGGCAGCTCGCTCAGGATCAGCTCGATGGCCTGCTCCGGGTCGGTGTCCTGGCTCAGGCCCGACGCCGCCCGGCCCACCGAGTCGTACGGCTCACCGTACGACTGCACGCGGGCGGCGCCCCGGCCGAAGAGGGTCAGCGCCCCGCGCCCGTTGCCGCGTTGGAGGTGCGTCAGCCCGACGCAGATCTGCGCCAGCCCCTGCCACAGCTCGCGCTCGTCGTCGGGGGCGCACTTCCAGCGGCCCTCGAACACCTCGTGCGCGTTGAACGGCATGCCCTCGCTGAGGAAGTGGCGCCCGTCGGCCAGAGCCTGCGGTGTCGAGGGCGCGTAGTCGTCGGGCACCCGGTCCACGCCGGTCGAGCCGTAGGGCAGCGGCCGGCCGTAGGCGTCGCGTGGCCGGGCGTTGCGCGGCTTGCCGTCGGGGTCGCGGTCTCTCATCGGTCAGGCTCCGGGTCGGACAGCCAGCCGATCAGCTCGGCATCGAACACGTCGGGGGTCTCCTCATGGGGGAAGTGGCCTGCGCCCTCGATCAGCCGCCACTGGTAGGGAGCGGTCACGTAGCCGCCCGAACCATGGGCGGTGCGCGGCAGCACCCGGCGGTCGAGCGCGCCGTGCAGCTGCAGGGTGGGGGCCTCGATCTCAGCCTTCATGGTCCTGGCGAAACGCAGGCCGTCGGGACGGAACTGGGAGCGGCCGAACCAGCGGTGATACTCCAGCGCGCAGTGGGCGACGGCCGGGATGCGGAAGGCCTCGCGGTAGACGCGCGCGGTCTGCGCGTCCGGCCAGTCCGAGCCCGACCACGCGTCGAGCATCTTGCCGACCAGCGAGCCGTCGTTACGGGTGAGCCGGCGCTCGGGCAGCAGCGGCAACTGGTAGCCGATCGCCGGGCGGGTCGCCCGTAGCTGGCCGAACGGGTCGGTCAGCAGCGACCTGCGCATGCGCAGCGGGTGCGGCGCGGACACGGTGACCAGCCGGCGCACGCACTTCGGGTCGAGCACCGCCATCGTCCAGGCGAGCAGGCCGCCCCAGTCGTGGCCGACCACGATGGCCCCGGTCTCGCCGAGCGCGCGGATCAGGCCGCTCGCGTCGCCGGCCAGTGTGGGCAGGTCATAGCCGCGCGGCGGCTTGTCGCTGCCGCCGTAACCGCGCAGGTCCACCGCAGCCGCGCGGAACCCGGCGGCGGGCAGCGTCCGCAGCTGGTTGCGCCAGGTCCACCAGAACTGCGGGAACCCGTGCAGCAGCAGGACCAGCGGCCCCTCACCGGCCTCCACGACGTGGAAGCGGGTGCCGCCGGCGTGCACCGCGCGGTGCTTCCACGGCCCCTCGATCTGGACGACTGACTCGTCAGGCGCCATCACTGGTCACCGGCTCTATCTCCTTCTCCGGAGTGGCGATCTCCTTGAGGCCCTTGATCGACCTGGTCGTACGCTTCATCCCGGCGAGCCCTTTCAGCCTACGCGTCCCGATGAACACCAGCAGCGCGGCCACCACCAGGTAGAAGACGGTGACGATGAGGAAGGCCACCCAGTTCGGCAGCCACTGGGCGAGCACGAAGGCGATCGTGAACGAGGCGAGAATGAGGCACAGGTGCGCCATGAAGGCGGCGGCGGCGAACAGGCCGCCGGCCGTGCCGACCCGCTTGGCGTCGAACCTGAGCTCGGCCTTGGCCAGCTCGATCTCCGAGCGGACCAGGGTCGAGATGTGATCGCTCGCCTGGGCGACCAGTGAGCCCAGGGATTCTTCCTCGGGAGTCTGCGGCATGAACGTCTCCTATCGAGGCCTGGTGGCCCTGTCAAACATCATCCAGCGCGATGCGGCGCTTGCGCACCCGTACGTGGAGCAGTACCGCCGCCAGGACGGACGCGGTGAGGCTGGCCGCGAGGATCCCGGTCGTCACGGCGTCGGCCCGCTCCCGGTCGGCGCCGAAAGCCAGGTCGCCGATCAGTAGCGACACCGTGAACCCGATCCCGGCCAGCAGCGACACCGCCGCCATGTCCCGCCATTGGAGCTCTTCGGATAGTTTCGCCAGGCCAAGCCGTACGGACAGCCAGGCACCGCCGAACACACCCAGGAACTTCCCGATCACGAGCCCCGCTACCACTCCCAGAACTACCCGATCGGAGAAGATACCGCCGAGGCTGGAGCCGTCGAGTTTCACCCCCGCCGACAGGAACGCGAAGACCGGCACCGCGAAGCCCGCGGAGATGGGGCGGAGGTAGTGGTCGGCGGCCTCCGCGGGGGAGCGGGTCTCGTGCTCTCGCGTCGTGACACGGGTGAGCAGGCCGAGCGCCACCCCCGCCACGGTCGCGTGCACACCGCTGGCCTCCACGGCGTACCAGGCGCCCACGGCCAGCGGCAGGTACATCCACAGCTTCCCGGCGCCCGAGCGCTGCAGGATCCCGTATACGGCGATGAGGGCGGCGCCGGCCAGCAGCATGAGCAGGTTCAGGTGGTCGGTGTAGAAGGCGGCGATGATGGTGATGGCGCCGAGGTCGTCGACGACCGCGCTGGTCAGCAGGAACGCCCGCAGGGCCGGGGGCATCGCGCTGGCGGTCACGGCCAGCACGGCGAGCGCGAAGGCGATGTCGGTGGCGGTGGGAATCGCCCAGCCGCGCGCCGCGTCCGGCGCCCCCCAGCTCACCGCGAGGTACACGAGCGCGGGCACGGCCATGCCGGACAGGGAGGCGACGATGGGCAGCGCGGCCTTACGGAGGTTGGCCAGCTCCCCGTGAACGAACTCCTCCTTGACCTCCAGCCCGGCCACGAAGAAGAAGACCGTCAGCAGGCCGTGCTGCGCCCACTCATAGAGCTCCATGGGGCCGAGCGCGGTGTGCTGGAGCGCGGCGTAGCCGCCGTGCGCGACGTTGGCCCAGATCAGCGCGGCGACGGTGGCGGCGAGCATGACGATGCCGCCGACCGTCTCCGCGCGCAGCGCCTCGGCCACGGTGCGTGCGTAGCGGACGGTGGGTGGGAAGGGCCATTTCTCGGTGGTCTTGCGCACGGGGTCTCCTCTGGCGGGTGTCGCGAGGATCGCTTCCCCGTGACGCCGACCCGACTTCCCGGCACACCGCTATCACCCTAACCCGGTAACCGGCCCAGAACGCGCACGTCACGGCGGCCGGCCCCGTGCGGGTTCAGCGGCCGTTCCCCTGGAGGCCACCCGCCACGTGCGGCGGGTGGCGCCAGGTTGGCTGTGCCGTAAAGGCGTAAAGGGCCTTTCTTAGTCTTCGCTCTTCGCGGACGGGAGCTTCTCTGAGATGAGGTCCATCACGGTGCTGTCGGCCAGCGTGGTGACGTCGCCCACGCTGCGGTTCTCCGCGACGTCGCGGAGCAGACGGCGCATGATCTTCCCCGAGCGGGTCTTGGGCAGCTCGGGCACCACCAGGATCTGCCGCGGCTTGGCGATGGGCCCCAGCGCCTTGGCCACGTGGTTGCGCAGCTCAGAGGCGATGTCGGCGCCCTCCTCCGCGGTGCCGCGCAGGATCACGAACGCCACGATTGCCTGCCCGGTCACCGGGTCGGTCGCGCCCACGACGGCCGCCTCGGCGACCTTCGGGTGGCTCACCAGCGCGCTCTCCACCTCCGTCGTGGAGATGTTGTGGCCCGAGACGAGCATGACGTCGTCGACACGGCCGAGCAGCCACAGGTCGCCGTCCGAGTCCTTCTTGGCGCCGTCGCCGGGAAAGTACATGCCCTCGAACCGGCTCCAGTACGTGTCGATGTAGCGCTGGTCGTCGCCCCAGATCGTCCGGAGCATGGCCGGCCACGGCTCACGGATCACCAGGAAGCCGCCACCGCCGTCGGGCACGCTGTTGCCCTGGTCGTCGACCACGTCCGCGCTGATGCCCGGCAGCGCGCGCATCGCGGCGCCCGGCTTACCGCTGGTGACGCCCGGCAGCGGGCTGATCATGATGGCGCCGGTCTCGGTCTGCCACCAGGTGTCGACGACCGGGCAGCGCTCGTGGCCGATGTGCTCGCGGTACCAGACGTACGCCTCGGGGTTGATGGGCTCGCCGACCGAGCCGAGGATGCGCAGGCTGGACATGTCGTACTTGGCGGGGATGTCGTCGCCCCACTTCATGAACGTCCGGATCGCCGTGGGGGCGGTGTAGAGGATCGTGATCTTGTACTTCTGCACGATCTCCCAGAACCGGCCCCGGTGCGGGGTGTCGGGAGTCCCCTCATAGATGACGCTGGTCGCGCCGTTGGCGAGCGGGCCGTACACGATGTAGGAGTGTCCGGTCACCCAGCCGATGTCGGCGGTGCACCAGTAGATGTCGGTCTCCGGCTTGAGGTCGAAGACCGCGTGGTGCGTCCAAGCCGTCTGGGTCAGGTACCCGCCGGTGGTGTGCAGGATGCCCTTCGGCCGGCCGGTGGTGCCGCTGGTGTACAGGATGTACAGCGGGTCCTCGGCGTCGTGCGGCTCGGGGGTGTGCTGGTCGCTCTGCCGCTCGACCACGTCGTGCCACCACACGTCCTTGCCGTTCGTCGCCACGTCCTGGCCGGTGCGACGGACTACCAGAACGTGCTCGACCTGCGGGCACTCGGCGACGGCCTCGTCCACGGTCGGCTTGAGCGCCGAGGGGGCGCCGCGGCGGTAGCCGCCGTCGGCCGTGATGACCAGCTTGGCGTCGGCGTCGTCGATGCGGCTCTTCAGCGCGGTCGCCGAGAACCCGCCGAACACCACCGAGTGGACCGCGCCGATCCTGGCGCAGGCCAGCATCGCGATCGGCAGCTCGGGGATCATCGGCATGTAGACGGCGACGCGGTCGCCCTTACGCACGCCCAGCTCCAGCAGGGCGTTGGCGGCCTTGCTGACCTCGGACTTCAGATCGTTGTAGGTGAGGGTACGGGTGTCGCCCTCGGGCTCGCCCTCCCAGTGGTAGGCGACCTTGTCGCCGCGGCCCTCTTCGACGTGGCGGTCGACGCAGTTGTAGGCGACGTTCAGCTCGCCGCCGACGAACCACTTGGCGAACGGCGCGTTCCACTCAAGCGTGGTCTCCCACCGCTTGGCCCAGGTCAGCCGGTCAGCCGCACTCTCCCAGAACGCGAGCCGGTCGGCCGCCGCCTCGGTGTACGCGGCGGAGGTCACATTCGCCGCCGCCGCCAGGTTGGCCGGCGGTGCGAACCGGCGGTTCTCCTGCAGCAGGTTCGACAGCGCCTGGGGCTCGTTGCCAGGGGTTTCCGAGGCCACCTCGTACTCCTTCTATGGCCAGATCTGACAGGTCGGGTCCCACTCCACCAGGTCACCTGCTCCGCACACAAGAGGTCTAGACAGGTCTGTACATGTGGCGAAGCGCGGCTGATCCGGTTATCAAGTGGTCTTACACGTGCTATTGAACTGTTGTCATCTTGGCACCAAACGAATATGGAACGAGCCAATGGGTGGGTTTATTGGGTCCCCCGCTAGTGTTGAATCCCGTGAGTGATCCACTGGCTGTCATCGCGGCACTTCCTGGCGTTCCCGAGGCGGTGGAGGAGGCCAGACAGGCCGTCGACGGGCTGTATCGCCATCGCGTCCTGCGCCGCGCGAGCCCGGCGGTGTCGGCCGAGTCGTCCCTGCGCGGAGCGCGGGCGTCGGCGGCCATCGAGGGCGTCGACGTGCCCCTGGACGAGCTGCGACAGGGCTCGGTAGAGGATCCCGTCGTCCAGGGCGCCCTGCGCGCGTCGGCCGAGCTGGGCCGGCTGGGCTCCACCTGGCGCAAGGCCCCCCGTCAGGTGCTCGCCCGCCTGCACACGGTCGCCGCGGCCGGTCTCACGGACTCACTCGGCCGGCCGCGCACCCCGGACGAGGAGCTGGCCGCGCGTCTGGAGAGCTTGTTCGGGCTGCTCGAAGCGCCCACGAAGGCGCCCGCGCTCGTGCTGGCCGCCGTCGTCCACGCGGAGCTGGCCGTGCTGCGCCCGTTCGGTACGGCCGACGGCGTCGTCGCGCGCTCGGCCGAACGGCTCACACTGGTCGAGTACGGGCTGGACCCGAAGTCGCTGGTGGCCGTCGAAGTGGGGCATCTGGAGCTGCCCTATGCCGATGGCCTGCGGGCCTACCTGAGCGGATCGCCCGACGGGGTGGCGGCCTGGGTACGACACTGTGCCGCCGCGGTCACCCTTGGCGTACGCGAGACGACCGCGATCTGCGAGGCGCTGCAAAGAGGCTGACATACCCGAGGCTGACATAGCTGACGGCGTCTCAGTCATGAGACGCCGTCGGCCGATACGTCACACCGGGTTACCAAGCGTGCACCTCTATTCGTCGGAGCGGGACAAGCCCGTCACGACGCGCCTCCCGCGGCTGGTCGCGCGTGGGTGCCTGGTTGACGCACCCGGACAAGTGGTCCGTGTCACCTTTGTACGACGGATCCGCCCTGATGGGAACCCCTGGGAGCAAGACCTTTACCCGGGCGAGGGCCTCCGGGGGCGGAGATTTCGCGCGACCGGGGGTTTTGCTGTGGTTATCAACCTGTGACGATCACTCTGAGTGAGCTGCTTTATGTGATCGTTATGAGGGGGCGAAAAAACTTGGCGAAAATGCGAGATTGCTCCTCGACGAAACTCGAGTTGATCGGGCAGCATACGGGGGTATCTCTTGAAACTGGAGCGACTGTGCATGGGTTTGCTTTGCCAGTCTCTTGCCATGCTCTGGTCAAGTGATGAAAGCTTTCTTCTGAAACGGGACCGGCTCTACCCCCCCGGAGCCGGACCGATCAGGCGACCCCCGCTCTCCCCCCCGGCGGGGGTCGCCCCTTTTCTGGGCGGCTCGGGTCTGCTTGCTGTGCTCGGCTTGGATCCGGGCGGTCGGCAGGGCGCCCGCACTAGCTGCCGCGTCCGAGTCCCCACAGAACCCTGGCCCTTCGGCCCCCTGGCCCTTCGGCCCCCTGGCCCTTCGGCCCCCTGGCCCTTCGGCCCCCTGGCCCTTCGGCCCCCTGGCCCTTCGGCCACGGGGCCGTCCTCCGGCCGCGTGCTCCACAGGCCTTTGTCCAGCGGTCCCGTCGTCCACAGGACCTCGGTCTTGTGGACGGTCTCATAGTCCGTCTTGCGATCTAGCTAGTAGCCGTCCACCGGGACAGACTCCCTCCCCGCCTCCTCCCATCCCGTTGTCCACACGCCCTCCCTCCTCCAGCCCCGTCATCCACAGAACCACGTTCGGCGGCCCGCCACTCCACCCTCCCGACGCATGGTGTACCTCCCAACCACCAGATCAGGGAGGCCCCTCATGCACCGCCCACTGGTCATCACCGAAGACCGAGACCTACTCGACGACCTCGTCCGCATGGCCGCCGCAGCCGGAGCCCAGCTCGACGTGGCCCACGCCCCCGCCCACGCACGCCCTTTCTGGAACCTCGCGCCCCTGGTGGTGATAGGCGGCGACCTGGCCGACGCGATGGCCGCCACCTCACCCCCCGCCAGAGACGGCGTGCTCCTGGTCACCCGCGACCCAGAAGACCCCGACAGCTGGCGCCGATGTGTGGCAGTGGGCGCCCAGGCCGTCATCGACCTGCCAGGCGGCGAGCGGCGCCTTGTGGAGGAGTTCGCCGACGCCATGGAGCCCGATCCCCGCTCCGGCGTCGTACTCTGCGTCATCGGCGGCCGGGGTGGGGTGGGCGCGAGCGTCCTGTCGGCCTGCCTGGCCCTGCGCGCCTCCGGCGACCGCCTGCGCACGCTGCTGATCGACGCCGACCCGCTGGGCGGCGGCATCGACGCGTTGCTGGGACAGGAGGAGGCCAGCGGCGCGCGCTGGGGAGACCTGGTAGCCCGCGAGGGCCGGGTCGGTTCGGCAGCCCTGCAGGCCGCGCTACCGGCGTTCGGCGACCTGACGGTCCTGTCCTTCCACCGCGGCGAGGTACGCGCGATCCCCGCCCAGGCCATGCGCTCAGTGCTGGAAGCCGGACGCCGCGGCTTCGACGTGGTGGTCGTCGACCTCCCGCGCCACCTCGACCCCGCCGCCATCGAGGCCCTGACAAGGGCGAGCGGCACACTGCTCGTAGCCACGGCCGACGTACGCGGCGTCCTGGCCGCCGCCCAGGTCCTCACGGAGGTCAACCGGCACACCTCAGACATCCGCGCGGTCATCCGCCCCGGCGTCCTCGACGACGACGTGGTGGCGAGCTCCCTCGGCATCCCCTCCGCCGGCCACCTACCCGACCAGCCCCGCCTCCCCACCACCCTGAACCGCGGCGAACTCCCCAAACTCGGCCCCCGCACCGTCCTCGGCGCCCTCTGCACATCCCTCCTACGCGACCTACTCCCGCCGTGACGAGACCCGCACCCTCACTCGACGCTTTCTGGTGCTACCGGACTCACCGGGACGAAATGACGAAGGGCACCCTCCACGGCGGGCGCGCTGTCTCCCGGTCGGCCAGAAATTAGCGCATGCCAGCCCAGAAGCGAGCACATGTCAGCACAGAAACAGACCACAGAGAAATGAGCACATGAACCCGGGCGTTTCACCCGAGCTGATCGAGGCCGTCCGCGTACGGCTGGCCCGGACCGGCGTCGAACCAAGCGCCGCCCAGGTAGCAGTAGCCCTACGAGCCGAAAAATCCGTATACGGCGACGCAGAGATCCTCGCCGTAGCCCGTTCCCTCTGCGCCGACCTCATAGGAGCAGGCCCGCTGGAGCCCCTCCTGGCAGAACCCGACGTCACCGACGTCCTGGTCAACGGCTCTCGCGAGGTATGGGTCGACGACGGCCACGGCCTCCGCAGGACCTCGGTGACGTTCACCGACGACGGCGCCGTCCGCAGGCTGGCCCAACGCCTGGCGGCCGCCGCCGGCAGACGCCTGGACGACGCCTCGCCGTACGTGGACGCCAGACTGGCCGGAGGAGTACGCCTCCACGCCGTGCTCCCGCCGATCGCCTCAGGCGGCACCTGCGTGTCGCTCCGCCTGCCACCGAGACGTACGTTCACCTTGCCCGACTTGGTGGCGGCAGGCACGATCCCACCGTCGGCAGTACCACTACTGACGGCCATCGTGACGGCCAGGCTGGCATTCCTAGTGACAGGCGGCACCGGCACAGGCAAGACAACCCTCCTATCAGCCCTGCTGTCGCTGGCCGACCCAGGTGAACGCCTGCTTCTCGTAGAAGACTCAGCCGAACTCCGCCCGCTCCACCCCCACGTCGTCCGCCTGGAGTCCCGTCCGCCAAACCTCGAAGGCGCCGGCGGCGTCGGCCTACGAGACCTGGTACGCCAGGCCCTCCGCATGCGCCCAGACCGCGTAGTGGTCGGAGAGGTCAGGGGCGCCGAAGTAGTGGACTTGCTGGCCGCCCTGAACACCGGCCACGAGGGCGGCTGCGGCACTTTGCACGCCAACGCGGCCGCCGACGTACCGCCCCGGCTGGAGGCACTGGGATGCGCAGCAGGCTTGAGCAGAGAAGCCGTCCACAGCCAACTCGCTGCAGCCTTGGACGTGGTCATCCACCTGACCCGCAACCGCTCCGACAGCCGCCGCCGCGTAGCGGAAATCTGCCTCCTGTCGAGATCTTCGACAGGCTTCGTCGAATCCGAAACCGCCCTGACCTTCGACACAAAAGGCCACCCGCGCACCGGCCCAGGACACGACGCCCTGACAGAGAGGACTCACCCGTGACCAACTTCGCGTCGTGGCGAACACGTCGCCAACCGGATCCGCCAACGACCACTCGCCGAGCGATACCCATGAAAACGTCACCTCCACGCTGCACCCCAGCCGTATCACCAGCCATACACAGGCAGCGCGACCAGGCCAAACGATAAGCAAGATGCAGCCCGCGACCGAAGCCGAGTCACGCGTCACGTCCCCCGCGAAGCTCGCCGGCCCACACCGCACCCGGCAACGTTTGTCCTACGCCCAGACCATTACTGAGAGCTCCTCTCGTACGTCCCCCGCCTCGTACGTCCGGCGACGTGTCGTACGCCCCGACCATGACCGAAGAGCACCCGACCTGTGCCCCCACCCAGCCGTAGCGCCATCAGTGAAGTCCGTACAACCAACCCGTACCTCCACTGGCCCTTACCGCCACCGGTGAGCCTCACTCGATCCGCACCGCCCCCGGCGAGGCTCACCCGACCCCGTACCGTCGCCGAGCCACCGACCCCGCACCGTCACTCACCCCGCACCGTCATCGGCCAGGCTCACCCGACCAGACCGCACCGTCATCAGCCAGGCTCACCCGACCAGACCGAGACGAGCAGGGAGCGTAAACCCGTGATCGCAGCCCTCATGGCTGCATTGTCCACAGCAGCCGCCATATGGCTGTGGACCGGCCCAAGCACCGCCACAGCCCGCCTCGACAGGCTGACCTTCACCCGCGAGCCCTTCCAGCAGCGATCCATAAAACACCTGATCACCCGCCCCAGCCCAGCCCGCCGCGCCGACGCCTGGCGCCGAGCATCGATCGAGCTCTGCCAAGCCCTCTCAGCCGAACTGACCGCTGGCCGCACTCCAGGCGAAGCTCTCACCAGAGCGATCACCGCAGTCGACTTCCCAGACCCGGATGCCCTGCGCCCGGTGATGGCGGCGGCAAGAGACGGCGGCGACGTGTCCACAGCTCTCATATCCGTGGCACCGCAGCAAGGCGGCGAAGGACTACGCCGCCTGGCCGCCTGCTGGAGCGTCAGCGTGACCGTAGGCGCAGGACTAGCCGCCCTCGTAGAACGCGTCGGCAGCACGCTACGTACAGCCCAAGCCCACCGCCAGGACGTCACGGCACAATTGGCCGGCCCTCGCACCACCGCGAGAATGCTGGCCGCACTGCCCGCCCTGGGCCTCCTCATGGGAAGCGCACTGGGAATGCACCCACTCGCCTTCCTCTTCGGCAACCTCCCCGGCCTCGCCTGCCTCACGGCCGGTATCGCCCTCGACGCCTGCGGCCTGTGGTGGACCCACCAGATGGCGACCCGCGCTGAAAACTCGTAGCCACGACCCGCCCGGACCTCCGCCACGACCCGCCATCACCGCCACCACCATGGCCGCCACCGCCATGGCCGCCATGGCCGCTGAGAGGCGCCCGCTTCAGCCCGTCCACTTCAGCGGCAGCCACCGGCTCATTGGCTTCTATCTCTTTCCTCAAGCGATCGCACCGCACAGCCGACCGGAACGGATCCCCGACGATGTTCGAACTGCTCTCCGCAGCCTGTGCCTGCGCAGCAACCTGGCTATGGATCTCACCGACAACCCCGGCCGAACGCCTGACCCGCCTGCTCCCGCCAGGAGCAGCCGCCCAAAACCGCCCACACCACCACGGACCACAACGACCCACACGCTCACCTTCCGCAGGGCCAGATGCCAACACGTCCCCCATGCGACCGGATACCGACACTCTCTCCCCACCAACCTGGCTCGATCACCCCGCCACTTCACCCCAACCGATCACCCGCCGCACGATCGTCGGAGCCCTCGGCGCCGCCCTCATCGCCGCTCTACTCATCGGCGGAGCAGCCGGCCTGATAACGGCCCTGCTCATCGCCCCCATCGTCGGCGTGGCCCTACACAGACGAGACGACCCAGAAACCCGTCAAGACAGCAAACAGATCACCGCCGACCTGCCGTTCGCCGCCGACCTGATGGCAGCTTGCCTCCTCGCCGGACAGCCGGTCAGCGCGGCCACTGAGATAGCAGCAGAGGCGCTGGCCGGCCCACTCGGCCAGCGCCTGTCGTGGGTTAGCCGCCAACTCCGACTGGGCGCCGACCCAGACCCCACATGGGCCTTCCTCGCCCGAGAGCCGGCCACGGCACAACTGTCACGAGCAATGAGCAGAGCCGCTCAGACCGGCGCCCCAGTGGCAGACGTCCTGACCCGCCTAGCCAACGACGCACGCGAATCCACCCGAGCCACGTCTGTGGCCGCAGCCAGGACCGTGGGCGTAAAGGCAGTAGCGCCTCTCGGCCTGTGCTTCCTACCGGCCTTCGTCCTGCTCGGCATCATCCCCATCGTCGCCGGCCTCGCAACCGCCATCACCTTCCCGTAGCACCCACCCCGAGACCAGCCCGTGCGTCGGGGTCAGCCTTCCCCCCGGGACCGGCCTGCCTTCCGGGACCGGCCTGCCCTCAGGATCGGCTTGCCCCCTGAGACTGGCCTGCTCAGGATCGGCCTGTGCCCAGGAATTTGCCTGCCCGGACTCCGGGGCGGGGCCTGAGTTCCCGAACCCGCCTGAAACCTGGAGTCGGCCTGCGCCCTGGAATTGAAACCTGCCAGTGCTCCGCGGAACCCGCGTGAGCCCTCGAACCGGCCCGGCCTCAAATTGGCGTGGGTTTCCGACCCGACCCGACCCAGGCGCGGGCGGTATCCCATCGCCCTATCGCCTATCCACAGGTGCCCTATCACCTATCCACAGGCCGCTCCGACGCCTCCACTTATCCCCAGAACCACGTTCGGGCCGTCCGCCGCATACAGCCTTCAGGCACCGTTGGACCCACGCCGGACAACGCCCGGCCCCGATCACCTGGAGGCACCATGCACGATGCGGCAACCACCCCGAACGCTGCCGCCACACCCCCAGAAGACCAACTGCTCGCCAAAGCGGCCAACCCAGCCGCCCGCCTCCACCGCTGGCTCGGCGACAGGTGGGCCCGCTGTTCGGGACCGCTCCGCGATCGCGGCATGTCCACAGCCGAATACGCGGTGGGCACGATCGCCGCATGCGCCTTCGCAGCGGTGCTGTTCAAGGTGGTCAGCAGCCCAAAGGTGCAAGTGATGCTCTCGAAGCTCATCGACCAAGCACTCAACGCAGCCGGATGACCCCACTCCAGGCTGCGGTCCCCAAACGCGTGAAGCGTTCAACATCGCGTCTGAAGCGGCTGGCATCGCGCGGCTCGGTGACGGCTGAGACCGCCATGGTCCTACCCGCACTCATGGTCGTCTTGGCCGCCGCATTGTGGGCGATCCAAGCAGTCGGGGTCCAGTTGGAGTGCGTCGACGCGGCGCGCGCGGCAGCGAGGGCCGCCGCCAGAGGCGAGCCGCTGGACAAAGTCCGCGAACTCGTTCAATCCGCCACCCGGCCCAACGCACAGGTGGACATCAGCCGCAATCCAGAGAGTACAAAAGTAGAGGTCTCGGTGGAGGTACGACCAGCATGGGGAGCGTCTCTGCCCGCCGTACAAGTAGCCGCCTCCGCGACCGCCGACACAGAATCATGACGTACTGGCACACATGGGCGAAGAAGCATCGGGAGTCAACGTTCACCAAGCAAGCAGACCGTGGCTCCGCGACATTGTGGGGCGTCGCCCTCATGGGCCTGCTCATGACGGTCGCCACAGCTTTCGCCGCGGTGGGCTCCGTACGCGTCGCACGCCATCACGTACACGACGCAGCCGACCTGAGCGCGCTTGCCGCAGCCAGGCTTGCGATCGTCGATCCTCAAGCCGCCTGCGACAGGGCGAAGATCGTAGCCACGAAGAACGCCGTCCAACTCCTCCAATGCACACTCACGGGTGAAATCGCGGATGTCCGAACCTCGCTGACCATCACCCTGCCCGCCATAGGGACACGAACCCTGACCGGCAGAGCCCGCGCCGGCCCAAGCGAGTACGCGGACCCGGCAGAGCGCCCAAGGACCGAAGCCCCATGAACCGAAGCCCCATGGACCGGAGTAGGGAAGCGACCGGGGGAGCACGACCGGAGCGGGAACGCGGACAGACCAATCACCTACAAGAAATGCGGGCTGGATAAGCATGCATGGACACGAGTAGTGACGCGGCCTGATAGCTGGTAAACGCGCTGGCCTGTGGGGTGGACACGGTAGGGCGCGGACAAGCAGCCCAAGGCCGACGGACCTGGTGAACGAAGGCGGGCGAGTGGATGATCAGGACCTCGCTCAGCTAGGGCGCGGACATCCGGACCCACTCGGAGCGGGAGACCACCTTGGTGATTCGGGCACGTACGCAAGACCGCAGGTGAAAGACCCTATCCGGCGGTTCTCCTGGGCTGGTCAGATCCGCGTGCCGCTGAGCAACAGGAAGAGCGGAACGCGGCGGCGACGCGCCAACTCGGCCAAGTCGCCGTCGAACCGCTCTTCCCGAGGAGCGCACTCACGCAGAGCCGACAGCGCAAACCCGGCGTTCACCAGCGCATCCACATAGTCCTCAACAGTCCGATGAAACCAGGTGACACTGCCACCCAACCAGTTGCGCTGCCGTGGCCCCTTGAGGAAGTAGTCGTCGACGATCCAGTTCGTGCGGGGCTCCTGCGTCCCGGCGTCATAGGAGCTGAGAACAGGATGAACAACCGAAATGACCATCCGCCCACCAGGCGACAGGCATGCCTGGCAAGCCATCAACACCGCTGCAAAATCCTCGACGTAGTGCAGTGCGAGACGAGAAACGATCAGATCGAACGACGACGGCGGAGCGGCAAAGTCCTCCATATCCACCTGCTCAGCACGCCCACAGGTGCCCCGAAGAGTCTCGCTGGCAGCCTCGACCATGGCTGCAGAACCGTCCAAGCCCAGATAACTACTACAGCCAGCGTTCAGCAGAGTCCGCCCGATGGCCGCGTCACCGCAGCCGAGATCCAAAACCCGCAGGCCGGTGACCGTGCCCATCGCGTCCAGTAGCGCGGGCTCCTCCATGACGTGGTTGGGGCTCATCACTCCGCTGTGACGATGGTCGAGATACCTCTGGGAGGTCGTGGGCGAGTCGTAGAAAGAGCCACCACGCTGGGATGCAGCAGTCACGAGGGGAAGTGTAGATCGATCGGCCGCTCTGACGACGTGGCCACCGAGGCTGAGGATGCGGCGCTGCGAGTGCGACGAAGACACGTTTGTGGCTGCCCGTCCTGGCCTGTGGCCTTGGCTCCTTAATCCCCGAACTCGGCCTCCCCAGCCCACAACTACCCTGCGGGTCACCGTGCTGCGGGACCGTGCTGCGGGACCGTGCTGCGGGACCGTGCTGCGTTCGAAGTCTGCTTCGGGTTCTTGGGAGGGGTGGATCTTTGCCCGCGCGGAGGGCGTTCGGGCCGGACAGGGGCGGTATTTAGCGCAATGTTCGTGAAAGCAGAGGCGATTTTCCCCTCCCAGAACAATGTGGCTTCTGGGGCTGTCGGGGCTAGGTCGCAATCGAATTACGACTTCTTAGACAGAGTGTCCAAGAGTTAGATAGCTCACATATGGTGCCGCTTACCCGTGAGTCCATGCCGTCTGGGACCGGAGTCTGGGATTGCCGGGACCTGGGCCGTTAGGGTGCGGATTCAGGGGCGGTCGATGATCTATGTCGGCCGAGCGGACTGCACTTCCGGTCGTCGCGTGAACGCCCCAGGGTGGTCAGGCGGCGCGAAGCTCTCTATGGAGGGAAGCGCCGTGACGGTGGTTGGCAGAGCGATAGTCGCGACGGCGGTCGTGGCGGGATCCATCGTGCTCGGTGGGTCCGCTCAGGCGGCCGTGGTTATGCGGCAAGGTGCGAGCCCCGGGGAGATCACGTCTCCGTCCGACGGTCAGGTGGTCACGAGCGGATCCGTGCCGATCTCAGCGCATACCGGTGTGATGCAGCTCAACATGGGCGTGTACGTAGAGGGGCCCTCGACCGCCAAGCAGAAGGTCGCCGGCGGAGGGGCCAACCAGACGCTCTCCGGTACGTTCGACGCCGGCAGCGTCCCCAACGGGACCTTCAACGTGATCCTCAAGGGCGAGATCACCGGCACCACCTACGCGACGAGCACCTTCAAGCTGAGGCGGCCCGCCGCTGCGCCGGACAATGTCGCCGCAGTCCTGGAGGACGCCAAGAAGATCGTGGTGACCTGGAGCAAGGGTTCGGAGCCCGATCTCCAGTCGTACGAGGTCGCGACCAGCCAGTCCGGCATCGTGGGCAGGTTGCCCGCCGACAGCGCGTGTTCCGGATCGTCGTGCAAGGCCGTGCTCGCCGTACCGTCCAAGGCGGCTGGGCAGCGGGTGGGCTTCACCGTGAAGGCGTTCAGGGGTGACGGTGACGGGGGGTCGATCGGGTCGGGCAATTCCGGCGCCGCGTACGTGACCGTTCCCGCGCCCCCGGTCGCCAAGCCGAAGAAGACCGCCACGAAACAGGAGACGCCGACCACCAAGAAGGGCGTCGACACCCTGCCGACGCTGCCCGGCAAGAAGCACACCCAACCCACGGCCGCGCCCACGCGCAAGGCGACCACGACGAAGAACACCGGCAAGCTCCCCGCCATGCCCGACACCGACCCCAAGGGCAACCTCCCGATTCCGACCGCTGACACGACCGGAGACTCGGGCAAGACCGACGGCCTCTCTCCCGACGGCACCAAGGGCGACACGGAATCCGCTCCCATCGACTCCAAGGTGAAGGCTCAGTCGTCGGAGTCGCCGACCGGAAGTATCGGCCAGTACGGCCTGTACGTCGCAGGTGGGCTTGTCTTGTTGCTGTTGGCCGCGCACGGAGGCGCGTGGGCGCGTCGCCGGTCTCTCGCCGGAGCCGCTGCGACTGCTGGGGGGCCGGGGCCGCACGCGGCTGCCGCTTCGCCCAGTCCGGGCATTTCGCCCCAGCACAGTACGGACAGCATTCCGCCCACCACTACCTCGGTGCCCCGGCGTCCGGCGGTGGTCCTGGCCGTTGCCAAGGTTCGTCCGGCCAGTGAGCATTCTCGTACGCAGATGCCTGAACAGTCCCGCGCGCCGGAGCGGCCCGGCATCGTCCAGACGCCGGAGCTTTCTCGCACGTCAGAGCGGCTTGGTGGGCGCCCTCAGCCTCAAGCTTCGGGAGCCTCGCGTACGCCGGAACGGTCAGGCGCGCAGGTGCCCGCACGGTCTCGTATGCAGGCGCTGGAACACCCTCGCTCAGCCGCGTCCGACCGGCTCAGTTTGGAAGTGTCTGACCAGGTCGGTGCGGGGGTGCCGGATCGGTTGGGTCTGGGCGTTTCAGGACAATCTGGCCTGGCAACGTCTGATCGGCTCGGTCAGGGAGTGCCTGATCCGTCCGGTTCGGGGGCGCCTGATCGGTCCGGTGCAGGGCTGCCCGATCGGTCCGGTGCGGGGATGTCTGATCGGTCCGGTGTGGGGGTGCACGATCGGCCAGGTTTGGGCGTGTCTGGACAGTTCGGTACGGCTGCTGCGTCTGATCGCTTCAACCTGGCGGCGGCCTCGGACCTACCCGTCACACCATCCGCCGCAGCTTGGCGTTCGGCAGAGGGGCCGAGTGTTGGTCGGGCTCAAGGGCCGGTGTCGGGGGCGGTTCGAGCGGAGGTGCGTGCTGTTCTCCCGCTGCACCTCAGCGACGCCGATATGGGTGCTGATCAGGATGACTGGGTGTCCATCGACCAGGATGTTCGGGCGCCTGCCGATCAGGGTGGGTGGACGGGGGCTGACCGAGGGGCCGTTGACCAGGGCGGTCGGATGCGGGCTGCGCTGGACGGTCGGGAAGTCCGCCAGGAGCCCATTCGGATCGCACTGCCCAGTTCGGCCGTGATCGTGGTGCCTGAGTCGGCCGCCGTCGTCACGTCGGCCGATGTACGCATCGAGGAGCGCTGGGACGACTACCTGCCGCCGTCGCCCAGAGCCATGGAGGACAGCGGCTTCTGGGAGCGCCCACAGCCCGGCGCCGGTGACTTCTGGGCAGCTGACGAGGACGAGGACGAGAACGCGTTCGCCGGTCACCGCCATCGCGGCGGCGACAGCTAGCCCACAGCTAACCCACGGCTAGCCCGGCCTCGGTCTCGGCTCCGGTCTCGGCTCCGGTCTCGGCTCCGGTCTCGGCTCCGGTCTCGGCTCCGGTCCCGGTCCCGGCCTCGACCCTCGACCCTTGGCCCCGGCTCGCGGCCTTCGACCCCCAACTCGCCGGACCTCGCGCTCGATGCCGGAGGAATCGGCCGAGGGTGTTTGCATCTGGTCACATCCAGGAGTCGGGTGGTTGAGTG
This sequence comes from Nonomuraea sp. NEAU-A123, assembly GCF_018603905.1. Classification (GTDB taxonomy): domain Bacteria; phylum Actinomycetota; class Actinomycetes; order Streptosporangiales; family Streptosporangiaceae; genus Nonomuraea. The sequence continues at coordinate 40,426 of NZ_JAHFZZ010000003.1, read as the reverse complement.
TCCGGTTAGTCCGAGGTGGGAGTGGAGCGGAGCAGGGTGTCCAGGAGGTGGATGGCGCCGCGTTTGTCCAGTGGTTCGTTGCCGTTGCCGCATTTCGGGGACTGGATGCAGGATGGGCAGCCGCGTTCGCATTCGCAGGAGGCGATGGCCTCGCGGGTGGCCGTGAGCCAGTCGGTCGCACGGGCGTAGCCGCGTTCGGCGAAGCCGGCGCCTCCCTCGTGCCCGTCGTACACGAACACCGTCAGCAGGCCCGTGTCCGCGTGAAGTTCCGTGGAGACGCCGCCGATGTCCCAGCGGTCGCAGGTGGCGAAGAGGGGGAGTAGGCCGATGGCGGCGTGTTCGGCGGCGTGGGCGGCGCCGCCCAGGTCGAAGCCCTCCTCGGCCAGAGTGGCCACCTCTGAGGCGGGGAGTGTCCACCAGACCGCGCGGGTGCGCAGGGTACGCGGCGGGAGGTCCAGGGGCTCATCGCCGAGCATCTCGCCGGACTGGAGGCGGCGCTTGAGGTACGAGACCACCTGGCGGGTCACCTCCACCTCGCCGAAGTGGAGGCTGCCGGGGCCGAGGTCATGCGAACGCAGGGAGGCGAGGACAGAGAGGTCCGTGATGTCGCGCGCGAACGTCGTGTAGTCGGGCTGCGAGCTGCCCACGAGGGCGACCCCGGCTTCCAGGTCGAGGAGCTCCACGAGGTACGTCTCGCCCTGGTGCAGGTAGACGGCGCCGGTGTGCACGGTGGTGTGGGCGGAGGCCTCGTCCACGCTGCCCAGGAGGCGGCCGGTCGCGGACTCCACGACCTGGATGGGCGCGCCTCCGCCGCCTCTGATGTCGGCCAGGTCGGTGGCGCGTTCGCGCCTGGTCCAGAACCAGCCTGCGGGACGCTGTCGGAGCAGGCCCTGGGTGACGAGGTCGGCGAGGACGTTCGGGGTGGTGGGGCCGAAGACGGGCAGGTCGGCTTCGGTCAGTGGGATCTCCGCGGCGGCGGCGCAGAGATGGGGGCCGAGGACGTACGGGTTGTCCGGGTCGAGCACGATCGCCTCTACGGGCTGGCCGAAAAGGGCTTGGGGGTGGTGGACGAGGTAGGTGTCGAGGGGGTCGTCTCTGGCGATGAGTACGGCGAGGGCTTCCTGGCCGTCGCGGCCTGCTCGGCCTGCCTGTTGCCAGAGGGAGGCGCGGGTGCCTGGCCAGCCGGCGATGAGGACGGCGTCCAGGCCGGAGACGTCTACGCCCAGTTCGAGGGCGTTCGTGGTGGCCAGACCCATGATGGAGCCCGAGCGGAGGGCCTTTTCGAGCAGCCGGCGGTCTTCGGCGAGGTATCCGGCCCGGTAGGCGGCGATCCGGTCCGGTAGGTCGGCCCAGTCGGCGGAGTCGGGCAACGCCCACGACAACGCGCCTTGGTCTGGAGATGGCGACAACGCGACCGGGTCTGGAGGCGGCGAGGGCTCCTCGCGATCAGCCGACGCCGAGGGAACGTCCTCGCCCTGGTCGAGGAACTGCGGGGTGGTGCTGCGGCCCAGGGGCTGAGAGGGGGTGTCGCGTTGGGAGAGTGTCGGGCGTGTGCCGTGGCCTGGGAGTTGTGAGGCAGTTCCCTGGTCAGAGGGCTGTGAGAGGTCGTCGCGGTCGGCGGGCGACAAGGGTGTGTCGTGGTCTGGGGTCTGCGAGGGGTCGTCACGTTGGGAGGGTGCCGGGGGTGCGTTGTGGTTTGGGGGCGGTGAGGTGGGGGCGCGGTCAGGGGTTGCTGTGGGGATGTTCTGGCCTGTGGGAAGTGGGGGTGTGCCGAAAGCGCCGGCCGTTGGGGCGGGGCTGACGGTCGTACCCGATTGCGTGTCTGAGACGCCTGTACGCGCCCCCGGCGTACCAGCCAGGGAGAAAGCGACGTCGGCGAGTTTGGCGCGGGCGGTGAGGGCGACTGTTTCGGCGGCGCGCCGTGAGCGGACGAAGGCGAGTGTGCGGACGTTCGCCAGGACGAGGTCCGTGAGGAGGTCCGCGGCCTCGGCCGTGGCCGTGCGGCGCACCGGAGCGCCTCTCTCGCCCCGTAGTTCGGTCAGGGGCGGCTCCCAGAGCGCGATGGTCGTCGCACCCTTCGGAGACCCGTCCGACGTCACCTCGGCCATCTCAAGCCCCGTCAGGCGCATCGCGAACGCCCCGGGCTCGCTGGCGGTTGCTGAGGCCAGCAGGAAAACGGGCTGAGAGCCGTATCGGGCGCAGATCCGGCGCAGGCGGCGCAGGATCTGCGCCACGTGTGAGCCGAACACCCCGCGGTACCCGTGGCACTCGTCCACCACGACCATGCGCAACCGCCGGAAGTACGACGACCACTGGGCATGTCGGGGCAGGATGCTCCGATGGAGCATGTCGGGATTTGTCAGTACGTAGTTGGCGTGCTGCCGGACCCAGGTGCGTTCCTCGAACGGGGTGTCGCCATCGAAGCAGGCCGCGCGGAGCTGGGTGATGCGGAGTTCGCGGAGGCTGCGGAGCTGGTCGGCGGCCAGGGCCTTGGTGGGCGTGAGGTAGAGGACGGTGCCGCCGTCGAGGCAGGAGGCGACGGCCGGAGTGAGGTACGCCAGCGACTTCCCGGACGCCGTTCCGGTAGAAATGATCACGTTTCGGCCACGATGGGCTAGGTCGGCGGCTTCAAACTGGTGTGGCCACAATCCTGAGATGCCGCGGTTCGCCAAGCGCGTAACCAAGAGTTCGGGCGCCCAATTCGGCCATCCCGCTTGACCTGCCTGACGTGCTGGAACATGCTCCACATGGGTGACACGCTCATGACGTGCGGGAACTCCGAGCAGGTGACGGAGGAGTGGACCTGGCCGGTGTGGGGAGGAAGCGGAGGAAGTCACTGTTTCCAGTCTGCATCCGTGGGCAAAGTCGCCGGGAATCGTGATTTCGTATAGACACAAGCCAGACGCGTGGTTGAATGCCGCGCGTCGGGGTCAGACGGTCTGGAGCCCCGTTCCAGACTGCCAGGCCCGCAAGGGTACTTTCGCAGGCGAGGCGCTGGAGGATCTGTGGATCTGAAGTTGGATCACCACAACGAGGACCGACTCACCATCGTCGAGGTCGAGGGTGAGATCGATGTCTACACGGCGCCGAGATTGCGTGAGCTCCTCATAGACCTGGTGAACAAGGGCAACTTCCACCTTCTCGTCAACATGGAGAAGGTCGACTTCCTCGACTCGACGGGCCTCGGTGTCCTGGTCGGGGGACTCAAGCGGGTTCGGGCGCACGACGGTTCGCTCGAGCTGGTGTGCACGCAGGAGCGCATCCTCAAGATCTTCCGGATCACCGGGCTGACCAAGGTCTTCGGGATCTACGCTTCGGTCGACGAGGCCAAGGAAGCTCACGGCAAAGACAAGTAGTGATGGCTACCGTCGAGCTCACGTTCAGCGCCCTCCCCGCGCATGTGCGGACCGCCCGGCTGGTCGCGACGGCGATCGCCCGGCGCACCGGCGTGGAGGAGTCACTGCTGGACGAGGTCAGGCTCGCAGTCGGTGAGGCCTGCTCCCGGGCGGTTGAGGCGCATCGCGCACACTGCCCGGGAGAGCCCATCCGCATCGAGCTGAAAGACGATTCGGGGCGGTTCGAGGTAACGGTCAGCGATCAGGCTCCCAGTGACGAGATCAAGCAGGAGCAACCTCTCGATCTGGGCATGCTGTCCGACTCGTTCATGTCAGGGTTCGGCATCGCGGTGATCGCGGGGCTGGCCGATGACGTGGAGGTGTTCCCCAGTCCCAAGGGGATGCGCATCCGCATGAGCTGGCCCGCCGCGCGCCACGTACCGACACAAGCATAATTTTCTTTTACGGCACAGCACGGTGGGCCCCAGTCGCCGACCGTGCCTGAGCCCTGTCCAGGGGTACGCTCCTCTGGTGATGCGGGGCCGGGCGCCGATACGAGGCCCGGCACCCATGGCTTCCGGCCAGCCGGCAGCCGTAGAGCTCCTACAAGGCCGAGTCGTGATCCCCACGGCTCGGCTTTGGCATGCCCCAGAGCCCCGGCCTGCCCCAGAGCTCCGGCGCGACCGAATTCCAGGTTTCGGGCGTGTCGTTTCGGGCACCTTGTCATGGCCGTAAACCGGTGGAAATATCGGTTGTCAGATGGCAAATCGCCGTGCTGGCAGGGGATTACTGGACGCGTGGCCAAATAGCGACCGGCAGAGCCTTCATATCCGCGCAGCCCGTGCGTAGACTCCCGGCACCGGCCAAGGTGATCCGGCGAAACTGCGGACTCATCCGGAAGCGGCACCCACAACCCGGATGGTGCCGCACCAGCCCGCCGATCTTTGCAGCACCGCCCGGGCAGGACGACCGGTCTTGCCGAGGAGAACGATGTTTAGGCAACTGCTGGCCGCGGAGCCAGCGTCCAATCTGGCCCTGAGCGGTAACAATCTCACTATCGTGATCGTGGTCGCCGCGGTCGCACTGATCGCCCTAGCCGTCGCCGGCGGCTTGGTGCGCGAGGTGCTGTCCGCCGACCCGGGCACGGAGCGAATGCAGGACATCGCCCGTGCCGTACAAGAAGGGGCCGCCGCGTATCTCGCGCGACAGTTCCGCACGTTGGCGGTCTTCGTCGTCGTGATCCCCTTCCTGCTGCTCCTTCTGCCGGGTGAGACCGATGTACGCATCGGCCGCTCGATATTCTTCGTGGTCGGGGCGGTATTCTCCGCGCTGACCGGCTTCATGGGCATGTGGCTGGCCGTACGCGGAAACGTGCGCGTCGCGGCCGCCGCCCGTGATGCGGGCGAGAAGCGCGCCATGCGCATCGCCTTCCGTACGGGCGGCGTGGCCGGCATGTTCACCGTGGGCCTCGGCCTGTTCGGTGCGGCCATCGTCGTCTTCGTCTATCAAGGTGACGCGCCGGGCGTCCTCGAGGGCTTCGGCTTCGGGGCGGCGCTGCTGGCGATGTTCATGCGAGTCGGCGGCGGCATCTTCACCAAGGCCGCCGACGTGGGCGCCGACCTGGTCGGCAAGGTCGAACAGGGCATCCCGGAGGACGATCCGCGCAACGCGGCGACGATCGCCGACAACGTGGGCGACAACGTCGGCGACTGCGCGGGTATGGCCGCCGACCTGTTCGAGTCGTACGCGGTCATGCTGGTCGCCAGCCTCATCCTGGGCAAGGTGGCCTTCGGCGAGCAGGGACTCATCTTCCCGCTGATCGTGCCCATGATCGGCGTGCTCACCGCGATCATCGGCATCTTCGTCACCCGGATGCGCGACGGCGACCGCAGCGGCATGGCCGCCATCAACCGCAGCTTCTTCATCTCGGCCGCGATCTCCGCGGTGCTGGTCGCGGCGGCGGCGTTCTGGTACCTGCCCGACACCTTCGCCGACCTGACCGGCTCGGCCGTGCAATCCACCGCCAACCCGAGGCTCATCGCCATCGGCGCGGTGATCATCGGCCTGGTCCTGGCCAGCGCGATCCAGCTGCTGACCGGCTACTTCACCGAGACGACCAGGCGTCCGGTACGGGAGATTGGCGAGAGCTCGGCCACCGGGCCGGCGACCGTCATCCTGGCGGGCATCAGCGTCGGCCTCGAGTCGGCCGTCTACTCGGCGCTGATCATCGCCGGCGCGGTCTACGGCGCGTTCCTGCTGGGCTTCGGGAACGTGACGATCGCGCTGTTCGCGGTGGCGCTGGCCGGCACCGGCCTGCTGACCACGGTCGGGGTCATCGTCTCGATGGACACCTTCGGCCCGGTCTCCGACAACGCGCAGGGCATCGCCGAGATGTCCGGCGACGTCGAGGGTGAGGGCGCACGCGTGCTCACCAGCCTCGACGCCGTCGGCAACACGACGAAGGCCATCACCAAGGGCATCGCGATCGCCACGGCGGTGCTCGCGGCGACCGCGCTGTTCGGCGCCTTCCGCACGGCCGTGGAGACGCAGCTCACCGATGCGACTCAGTCGGTCAAGGAGGCGCTCGGCGCGTTCTCCACGTTCAGCCTGAGCATCGACCAGCCCAACGTGCTCGTCGGTCTGATCATCGGCGCGGCGGTCGTGTTCCTCTTCTCCGGCCTGGCGATCAGCGCGGTCGGACGGGCCGCGATGCGCGTGGTCTTCGAGGTACGCGACCAGTTCCGCAACCACCCGGGCATCATGGACGGCACCGAGAAGCCCGAGTACGGCCGCGTCGTCGACATCTGCACCCGTGACTCGCTGCGCGAGTTGGCCACGCCAGGCCTGCTGGCGGTCATGACGCCCATCGCGGTCGGGTTCGCCCTCGGTTACGCGCCGCTGGGCGCGTTCCTGGCGGGGGCCATCGCGTGCGGCACGCTCATGGCGGTCTTCCTGTCCAACTCGGGCGGTGCCTGGGACAACGCCAAGAAACTGGTCGAGGACGGGCACCACGGCGGCAAGGGGTCCCCGGCTCACGAAGCCACGATCATCGGTGACACGGTCGGCGACCCGTTCAAGGACACGGCCGGTCCGGCCATCAACCCGCTGATCAAGGTGATGAACCTGGTGGCGCTCCTGGTGGCGCCGGCGGTGGTCCTGTACGCGGGCAACCCGGCGCTGCGCATCGGGATCACGGTCGTGGCCGTGGGCGTGGTGGTCGGCGCCATCCTCGTCTCCAAGCGCCGTTCGGTCTCCAGCGAATCGACCAGCAACGACAACAACCGGGAGCACGAGCCGGTGGCTTCGTAGCGACCCAGTCCGGACGCCCGCTCCTCCGAGGTCTGGGGGAGCGGGCGTTTCACGTGCGAGAAACGGAGGGTCAGGTGCGGCACCCGCGGCCCCCCGGTGGGAAACTGGGCGGATGAACGACAAGCGGCCAAGTGGCGGCAAGACGCTGGCCTACATCCTGCTGGCGATGCTGGCCATCCTCGCCGTGATCGTCGCGCTGGGCGTGTGGGCGACGAGAGGATGAAGCACGTGCGTACGTTGATCGTGCTCCGCCACGCCAAGGCCGTGCATGTCCCCGGCATGGAAGACCGCGAGCGCCCACTGACCGACAGGGGCGAGCGCGACGCGAGGCGGGCCGGGGAAGAGGTACGGGCCCTGGGGCTGGCTCCCGACCTGGTGCTGTGCTCCCCGTCCGTGCGTACGCGGCGCACCGCCGAACTGGCCTTTCCCGAAGTGGAGGTCAGCTATGAGCGGGACGTCTACCAGGCCTACCCGGAGGAGCTGCTCGCGCTGGTCAAGCTGACCGATCCGGAGCTCGAGACGGTGGTGCTGTGCGGTCACAACCCGGGCGTGCACGAGCTGGCGATCTCGCTGGCCGGGGGCGACTACGGGTTCCGGCCGGGCGCGTTCGCCGTCATCCGTACCGAATCCGACTGGGTGGACCTGTGGCCGGGCCAGGCCGAGCTGGTCACGCGCTGGGACCCCAAGGGGGAGGTCACCGGGTGAGTACGCCGTCCTCGGCGTCCGCCGCCTCCACCTCGTCCCTGGAGATGCCGAGCAGGTAGAGGATCGAGTCGAGGTAAGGCGTGTTGACCGCCGTGTCCGCCGCCTGCCGGACGACCGGCTTGGCGTTGAACGCGATGCCGAGCCCGGCCGCCGCGATCATGTCGAGGTCGTTGGCTCCGTCGCCGATGGCCACCGTCTGGCTGATCGGCAGTCCCGCCTCGCGGGCGAACCGCTCCAGGGCGCGGGCCTTGCCCGGCCGGTCGACGATCTCGCCGACGACGCGGCCGGTGAGCTTGCCGTCGACGACCTCCAGGACGTTCGCCGCCGAGTAGTCAATGCCGAGGTCGTCGACCAGGGAGTCGGTGATCTGGGTGAATCCGCCGCTGACGATGGCGAAGCGGTAGTCGAGCCGCTTGAGCGTGCGGACGAGCGTACGGGCGCCGGGGGTGAGCACGACCTGCTGCCGTACCTGCTCGAACACCTCGGCCGGCAGCCCTTCGAGCAGCGCGACCCGGCGGCGCAGCGACTCGGCGAAGTCGAGCTCGCCGCGCATGGCCTCCTCGGTGACCCGGGCGACCTCTTCGAGGCAGCCCGCGTGCCCGGCCAGCAGCTCGATGACCTCGCCCTGGATGAGTGTGGAGTCGACGTCCATGACGACCAGCCGCTTGGCCCGCCGCGACAGGCCGGTGCGCTGTACGGCCACGTCGACGTGCAGGGCGGCGGCCTCGGCGGCCAGTTCGACGCGGAGCGCGCTCGGGTCGGCGCCGGAGACCGACAGCTCGATGCAGGTGACCGGCCACTGGGCGAGGCGTTCGATGCGGTCGATGTTCGCGCCGGCGGCGGCGATGCGCCCGGCGATCCCGGCGATCGCGGCGGGCTGGAGGGTCGCGCCCAGCACGCTGACCGACAGGCGGCCACGCCGGCGCTGCTCCTTGGTCTGCGAGCCGGTGGAGAGCTCCAGCTCCAGGCCGAGGTCCTCAGCCACCCGCTCGACGGCGGTCCACATGGCGCCGAGCGTGCTGCCCGTGCCGGTCGACGGACCGCCCGCGTACGCGACGAGCACGCCCAGGGTGAGCCGGCCGCGGATGACGACCTGCTCGATGTCGGCCACGGTCACCGGGAAGCCCGAGAGAACCGAGAAAAGCCGGGAGGTGACGCCCGGCCGGTCTGGGCCGGTCAGGGTAATCAGGAGGGAGCGCTGGTCCACATTGAGCCAGGCTACTGGCACGTTCCGGGGCGCGAGCAGGTGGGGCCAACTATCGGCGCAGCAGCAGGTGGGTGTCACCGAACTCGTGCCAGAGGTATCCCTCCCGCAGCGCCGCCTCATAGGCACGGGTGAGCGGCTCCCGCTCGGCGATCGCGCTGAGCATCATCAGGTGGCTCGACCTCGGCTCGTGCAACCCGGTGATCAGCCCGTTCACGGCCATGACCCCGATGGCGGGCGTCACGATGTGCCGGGTCCAGCCCGCCGAGGCGGCCACCAGCCCGTCGCCGCCGACGGCGGTCTCCAGCGCGCGCACCACGGTGGTCCCGGCCGCCACCACCCGCCCGCCGTTCGCCGCGGTCAGGTTGACCAAGCGCGCCGTGGCCGCGGGCACCTCATAACGCTCGGCGTAGGGCGGCTCGTCCTTCTCCGGCGAGGCGACGCCGGTGTGCAGGGTGATCGGCGCGATCCCGACGCCGCGCGCCACCAGAGCCGTGACCAGCTCGGCGGTGAACGGCCGGGCCGCGCTCGGCATCTCGGCGCTGCCCGGCACGGTGGCGAAGACCGTCTGGTAGGAGTCGAGCGGCCAGTCGCGGGACACGTAGGAGTAGCGGATCGGCACCCCGTGATCGCGCAGGTACGCCTCCACGTCACGGTCGAGCACGGCCCGCCACAGGCGTGGCGTCTCGCGTTCGATGAGCCGCAGCGTCGCCCGTCCCGGCAGCGGCAGCCACTCGCCCGGCTCGCCGCCGCCGTACGGCTCGGACGCCTTGGAGGTACGGCGGCGCAGCTCGACCAGCCAGGTGCCGTCCTCGCGTGCGGTGGAGAAGTGCACGGCGAGCCGGTCGAGCCTGATGGCGGCGGGCAATGTCGCCGAGTTGTTGACCACGATCAGGTCGCCGGGGTCGAGCAGCCCCGGCAGGTCGGTGAAGCGGTGATGCTCCGGCGGGAGCGAGCCGCGCGAGACCAGCAGGCGCACCGAGTCGCGGGCCAGCCCGCGGGCCTCGGGCGGTTCGTGCGCCGAGAGCGTGTCCGGCAGCGCGAAGTCGAGCGCGGCGGTCATTGCAGGCTCACCCGGCCGCTCGCCGGGCGGGACCTGACCAGGTCGTACAGTGCCGCGGCCACCTTGGCGGGATCCGTGGTGCCGGACGCCTCCTCCGCGCCGACGGCGTCGGCCAGCATGCGGGTGTTCATCTCGCCGGGATCGGCCCACCAGACGGCCAGATCGGGCTCTTCGGCCGCCAGCACGTTGGAGAGCTGTTCCAGGGCGGCCTTGGTGGCGCCGTAAGCGCCCCAGCCCTCGTAGGCGCCGGTCGCGGCGTCGGAGGTGATGTTCACGATCGCGCCGCGCGTGGCGCGCAGCGCGGGCAGCGTCGCCTGGATGAGGGCCAGGGGAGCGATCACGTTGGTCTCCAGCAGGGCCCCGAACTCCTCCCGCGGGTACACCGCCAGCGGTGGCAGCGGCGTCACGCCCAGCCCGCTCGCGTTGTTGACCAGCAGGTCCAGCTCGGGTACGGCCCGCGCGAGCCGCTCGACGTGTGCCGGGTCGGTCACGTCACCGGGGATGGCGGTGGCGCCCAGCTCGGCCGCGACCCGCTCCAGGTCCGCCGCGCCACGGGCGGTGAGCAGGAGCTCCCACCCGGCGGCGGCGAGTGTCGTCGCCAGTGCCAGACCCAGTCCGCGGGAGGCGCCGGTGATCAGTGCGGTGTTCGTCATGCCTCGACGTTAGGAGCGCGGCAGCGGCCGGACATCGGGCTGAGGGTCCGCCTCGTCCTGGGCATATGGACCTAGGACCAAGGAACGTGGGCATTGAGGCCCAGGACCATAGAGTGGATCCCGTGGCCTCCGACAGAGACGAGATCATGCAGGCGGTGAGCACCGCCGTGCTCGCGGTCACCCGGCACCTCTCGGTGCGCGAGGTGCTGCAGGTGATCGTCCGCTCGGCCCAGCGGCTGCTCGACGCCCGTTATGCGGCGCTCGGCGTGCCCGACGAGGACGGCTCGTTCGCCGAGTTCGTCGCCGAGGGCCTCACAGACAAGCAGTGGGACGCGATCGGCCCGCTGCCCAGGCAGCATGGCATGCTCGGCGCGATGCTCCACGACGGGGCTCCGGTGCGGCTGCCCGACCTGCGCGAGGACCCCAGGTTCGAGTGGTGGCCCAAGGCGCACCCCGTGATGAAGGACTTCCTCGGCGTCCCGATCCGCGACGGCGACGAGGTGCTCGGCATCATCTTCCTGGCCAACAAGCGCACGCCCGACGGCTTCACCGCGGCGGACCAGGACCTGCTCACACTGTTCGCCGCGCACGCCGCGATCGCGCTGACCAACGCCCGGCTGTACGAGCGGGGCCGCGAGCTGGCCATGCTCGAAGAGCGCAACCGGATGGCCCGCGAGCTGCACGACGCCGTCACCCAGAAGCTGTTCTCGCTCCGGCTGACCGCGCAGTCCGCCGCCGTCCTGCTGCGCAGCGCCCCGGACGAGGCCGCCGCCGAGCTCGAACGCGTGCAGCGGCTGGCCGGCGAGGCCCTGGCCGAGCTCCGGGCGGTGATCGTCGAGCTGCGCCCGGCCGAACTCGACCGGCACGGCCTGACGGAGACGCTGCGCAAGCACGTGCGCCTGCTCGACCGGCTCCACCCCGCGCGCGTCACGTTCGAGGGCGACGAACTGCCGCCGCTCGACTCGGCGATCGAGGTGGCCGTGCTACGGGTCGCGCAGGAGGCACTGCACAACGCGCTCAGGCATTCCGACGCCGGCCTCGTAGAGGTATCCCTGGGCGACGAGGGCGGCAAACTGGTGCTGACCGTACGCGACGACGGCAAGGGCTTCGAACAAGCCGAGTCGCGCGGCCTGGGCCTGGTGTCGATGAGGGACCGGGCGGAGTCCGTCGGCGGCGTCATGACCGTGGCCTCGGCCCGCGACGAGGGCACGACGGTCCGAGTGGAGGTGGGCGTTTGATCCGGGTGCTGATCGCCGACGATCATCCAGTGGTGCGGCAGGGCCTGCGGACCTTCCTCGACCTCCAGGAGGACATCACGGTCGTCGGCGAGGCGGCCGACGGGGCCGAGGCCGTCGCGCTGGCCGATGAGCTCGTTCCCGACGTGCTGCTGCTCGATCTGAAGATGCCGGTGCTCGACGGGCTCGGCGCGCTGGCGCGGCTCTCGGGGGCGCTGCCCAGGGTGATCGTGCTGACCTCGGTTAGCGACCGGTCCGACGTGGCTCCGGCGATGCGGGCGGGGGCCGCCGGGTTCCTCTACAAGGACGTCGATCCGAACGCGCTCGTGCAGGCGGTGCGGGCCGTACACGGGGGGCAGGTGCTGCTCGCCCCCGAGGCGGCGGAGGCGATGCTGGCCGGCGCGAACGGCTCACCGACGCCGATGGGTCCGGTGACGCTGACGGAACGGGAGCGCGAGGTGCTGGCGCTGATCGCGGCTGGCAACTCCAACCGGGAGATCGCCAGGAGCCTGTCCGTCGCCGAGAAGACGGTCAAGACCCACGTGTCCAACGTGCTGATGAAGCTCGGCGTGCAGGACCGCACCCAGGCCGCCCTGTACGCCGTCCGCCACGGCTTAGCTTGACCTCACGATGAGGAGTGGGCCAGGAGCCATCCCGTTGACCCCTGACCCCCTGGTGGCCGTGGCGACGCCGTCCCTCCAGATCCCACGCCGCCACACCCGTCTACCGGGCGCTACCGGACAGCAACGCCGCCCAGATCACCCGAGCTTCGGCGAGAGACCATCGGCTGGTCTCGTGGATCTCGTGCTTGGCCACGTGCGGGCTCAGGCACCCTTCCAGCGACTTCACGACGTGCCTCCGTGGACCGGCTCCACCAACGAGCGGCTTTGATGTAGTTCCACGTACCGATGTGCGACACAACGGGCGACGGTAGCTGGGTTGTCCACGTTGTAGACCGTGTAGAGCCATCGGCCCGTCCGCCCCGAGATCTGCCCCTTCCACCAGCGGTAGACGAAGCCGTCCGTCCAGACCAGAAGATCAACCCAGACCGACACCAGGGCGACGCCGTAGCCACCATGAACGTCAGCGAAGATCCCGTGCTGTTTCAGTGCGTTACTGAGCTGGTCAGCGGCGTGTACAGCGGGCGGGCGGGCCAGTAGAGCGGGAGCGATCATCGTTGTCCGCCTCCTCTCGGCGCGGTTGATGTTTGTCTTCGGATTGCCCTTCCAAGGGTGTAGCGAGACGGCTACGTTCGGTAGTGGAGCGCCCTCAACGCTGAATCCGCACATTGAGTCGCGTCTTCGGTAGGCCGCACAACGATTCGTGTAGACCCATGTAGGACAGGAGTAGAGATGCCCTCTCCGAGCGAGCTGGACGCGAACGCGAGTGTTCTTGCTTACTGGGGTTCCGAACTGCGGAAATACCGGGAGGCGGCGCAATGGAGTCAGAAGGATCTCGCGCGTAGGATCTCCTACTCCATATCTCTTGTCGGTCTCATCGAGACGGCCAAACGCGCGCCGACAAGGGAGTTCGCGGAGAAGTGTGACGAGGCACTGGAAGCGGATGGCGCTCTCGTCCGTCTATGGCCTTTGATCGGCAGGGATGTCTACCCCGTATGGTTCCGGCCGTTCGTCGAACTGGAGCGAGAGGCCCGGACGCTGCGGAGCTTCCAACCTGTCCTCGTTCCGGGACTACTGCAGACCGAGGACTACGCGCGAGCGGTTCTACGAGCAGGACGACCCGGCGATACCGACGAGCAGGTGGAAGATCTGGTGACCACACGCATGGAACGGCAACGAATCCTCACCAAGCCGGACCCGCCTATGTTCTTGGCCACCCTGGACGAAGCCGTGTTGATCCGTCCTGTCGGCGGCCCACAGGTCATGCGCAAGCAGCTTGAGCAGCTTCTCGAATTTGTTCAGCGACCCCGAATCACCATTCAAGTCATCCCACTTGAAGTAGGTGCGCATGCCGGTCTAACCGGGGCTTTCGTCATCGCGAGCTTCAGGGGGTCGCCCGATATAGTCTATTTGGAAACCGCAGCTGAGGGTCAGATCGTCAACGGTGCCGCCGAAATCGAGACCCTGTTGACCCAGCTCGACGCGCTACGGGCGTGCGCTCTGCCACAGTCCGCGTCGGTGGCCCTGATCGAGAAAGCGATGGGATCATGAACCTGACGGACGCCCAGTGGTTCAAGAGCAGCCACAGTGGCGGCAACGGTGGTGACTGCGTCGAGGTGGCCACCAACCTCCCCGGCATCGTGGCCGTCCGCGACAGTAAGGACCCCAGCGGCCCAGCCCTGGTGTTCGCTCCCGAGGTATGGGCCGACTTCATCGTGCAGGTGAAGGCGGACAAGATCTAGGACCAGTCCCCCAACGGGCCAGCGACTAACTGTCACACCTTCGGGTCGGTGCTGGTGGCGCTGCTCACGCTGAACGGGCGCGGCTGTGGAAGGCGAGCCCCCTGGCCGGAGGGCCGGCCACGTTGTGCGAGGTGGGCGTGGTCCTCGCCTTGGGAATCGTTCGCCCACAGCTCGGCCCGACTTTTCCGCCGGTCTTACTTCCAGACGGCCTTGCCGAGGATGTCCCCGAGGCCCGGTGTCTTCCACTCGTCGATGACGATCACTTGCTTGGCCTGGGAGAACCAGACGCGCTGAGTGTAGGTGACGGAGTTCGGCTTCTTCCCGTCGCAGAACCTCTTCCACTCGGTGAACTGGGCGCGCTGGCCGGCGCCGAACGGGACCTTCGAGGTCCGGACCAGGTTGCCCGTGCCGTTGGCGAAGATCCGCTTGTCGAGGACGCACTCGGTGGCGCCGGTGCTGGCGCCTCGGTAGGGCTGGTCAGGCGTGTACTTCTTGTTCTCGTTGCCGTACTTGATGGCCACGGGGCCGCCCAGCGTGAAGCCCTCGCACTCGGCGGCCTTCCTGGAGCAGGCACCGGTGAAGATGTGCAAGTCGCCGGTGACCAGCCTCTTGGCCGTCCACTTCGCCGGGATCTGGACGGTGAGACCCCGGAAGAACACTGGCTTGGTCGCGGCCTGGGCAGGCGAGCCGGTCAGTACGAGTGACGCGCTGAGCGCGATAGTCGTGATCACGCCGAGTGATCTTATGGGCACCATGCATCAGGTCGTCAACGACTCTTTCGTATGCTCAAAAACACATTTTCCGGCAGAACTTTATGGTCAGTCCTGGCATCCAAAGTCCCGTGGATATGTTGATCGCCGGCGACCCGCAGCGGTTGGGCGAGTACTGGCTGGCCGGCAGATTAGGCGCCGGCGGCCAGGGGGTGGTGTACGAGGCGTACGCCGAGGACGGCACCCGCGTGGCCATCAAGGTCCTGCACAGCCATCAGGCCGCGCAGCTGGCCAAGGAGGCGGCGGCCGCGCAGCGGGTCTCCTCCTTCTGCACCGCGCGGGTGATCGCGGCCGAGCTGGAAGAGCCGCGCCCGTACCTGGTCAGCGAGTACGTCCCCGGCCCCAGCCTGCGCAAGGCGGTTGCCGAGGGGCGCCGGTTCCTGGGTGACGACCTGCACCGGCTGGGCACCGCGGTGGCCACCGCGCTGACCGCGATCCATGAGGTCGGCGTGGTCCACCGCGACCTCAAGCCGGACAACGTGCTGCTGGGCCCCGACGGCCCCCGGGTGATCGACTTCGGCATCGCCAGGACCGCGGAGATGTCGCTGACCGCGACCGGCCTGGTGACCGGTACCCCCACCTACATGGCGCCGGAGGTGTTCTCCGGGCAGCGGGCGGGCGCGCCCGCCGACGTGTTCGGCTGGGGCGGGATCATGCTCTACGCGGCCACCGGCACCGACCCGTTCGAGGCGGAGAGCCTGGGCGGGGTGATGCACCGGGTGCTGTCGTCCAACCCCGACCTGCGGGTGCTGCCCGAGGCGATGCGCCCGCTGGTCGCGGCGGCGCTCATGAAGGACCCGCGCGAGCGCCCCACCGCCCGGCAGCTCCTGCTCGCGCTGGTCAGCGGTGACAGCAGGCTCGACACGGCACGCCTGCTGGCGCAGGGCGACCAGGCGGCCGCCCAGATGGCGGTGTCCGGCGACGACCCGGCGCTCGGCATGCTGGCCGAGGAGTGCTACGCGCTGCTCAACCCGGCCGAGCGCGAGCTGGCCCCCGAAGTGTTCCTGCGGCTGGTCACGGTGGGCGAGCAGAGCGAGCTGTCCGTACGGCATGCGGACCTGTCCGAGCTGGTGGAAGGCCGTCCCCTGCCCGAGGTGTCGTCGATCACCCGGATCCTGGAGGTGTTCGATTACCTGCTGGGCCGCGACGACCAGGAGGTCTGGCTGGCCCATCCCGCCCTGCCGCGCGCCTGGCCGCGTCTGGGCCGCTGGATCGACGCCAACCGCGACGGCTTGGCCGTACACCGCCAGATCCTGACCGCCGCGAAGAGGTGGACGGCGGCCGGGCGCAAGGACGGGGACCTGTTCCAGAGCACCAGCCTGGAGAACGCGCTGCAGTGGGCGGCCACCTCGCGCAGGAACATCACGCTCTCCCCGGCCGAACGCGACTTCCTGGACTCGTCGGCGCGGCTGACCAGGCGCCGGGCCAGGCGGACCAGGCTCGTCTCGCTGAGCCTGGCGGGACTGCTGCTCATCGCGCTGATGGCCGGCGGGCTGGCGATTCAGCAGGGTGTTGTCGCCAACTCCAGGGCGGAGCAGCTGGCGGTGCAGTTGAGCAGGTCGGAGTCGATCCGCCTGGCCGCCCTGGCGGACGTCACCAGAAGCTCAGATCCGCGGCTCGCCATGCTGCTGAGCGTGGCCGCCTGGCGGCTGGACGAGACGCCGCAGGCCAGGACGGCGCTGAACGGCTCGCTCGCCCAGCGCGACCTGGCGATGTTCCGATACCCGTTCGGCGCGATGACGGTGCTCGGCGGCGACGGGCGCACGCTGGTCAGCGTCAGCAAGGACCAGGCACGGCTGTGGGACGTGCGCACCGGCAGGCAGATCACGGTGATCCCCGGTCTCAAGCTCGATGGCGGACCGCTGACGGACGTCACCCTGTCACCTTCGGCCCGCACGCTCATGGCCGCGAACGCCGTGCGGGCCGGCGCCTGGGACGCCCACACCGGCGAGATCGTCGGCGTCTGGCCCTACGACCGTACGAACTACCTGGCCAAAGCCTGGATCACGGCCATCGAGAAGAACGAGGGCCAGGACGTGTACGTCAGGGCCCGCACCCGCTGGACCGTGACCGCCGCGGACCCGAAGGCCGGCACCGCCGTCGCGAGCCAGGACGGCACGTGGACGGCGCGGAACAACCTGGGCCGGCTGATGCTGACCAACCTCCGGGAAGGCTGGTCGCAAGAGTCCGGCAAGGCGAGCTACAACAAGGGCGACCCGGTCTTCAGCGCGAACGGGCGGCTACTGGCCACGGTGACCAGGGACGACATCCAGTTCTGGCGGCTGCCCGACTTCCGCCTGCTCACCAAGGTCCGGGTCCTGGGGGACGGAGACGCCGGCGAGCAGCCGTACGGCGCCTTCGACGGCTCGACGTTCCGGTACGTCATGAGAGATCAGGTCTTCTCCGTGGACGTCACCGACCTCATGGCCGAGGTGAAGCCGGAGCTGATGGACCCGGCGACGATCAGCCCCGATGGCCGCTACCTGGTGGCCCCCGAGGAGGGTGGCACGACGATACGCGCGGTCGCCACGGGAAAGACACTCGGCCCCATGCCCGTCGCCGACAGCTTCGACTTCAATCGCGACGGCCGGTTGGCCGTCCTGTCCAAGGGGCAGATCAAGGTGCTGGACGCGGCCACACGGAAGGTTCTGGCCGAGTTCGCCACGGGCAAGGGGGGCTCGCAGGTGTTCTTCAGCCCCGACGGGACCAGGCTCGCGCTCTCGCGGCGGCTTGGGCGCGGCCACGCCGTGGAGCTCTGGGACTGGCGGTCGCACCGCAGGCTGTGGCAGACGCCGACCCGTACGCCCCTCGCCGTGACGTTCTCCCCCGACGGGCGGCGGTTGGCAGTCGGCGGCCCCGACCAGCGCATCCTCGACACCGCCGACGGCAAGATGATCGGCGAGCCGTTCGGCGGCGACGCGGCCGCCACCGGCGACCGGGTGTGGTTCACCCACTCAGGCAAGATCCTGGTCGTGCAGGATTCGCGCGGGCGCGTCACCCGCTGGGACACCGCCACCCGGCGCGGCATCGGCACGCCCACACCCAAGATTTTCGGCTGGAGCGCTTCCTACTCGCCCACCGAGGATCTCATCGCGTTCACGCAGGACGCGGGCCATGTGCTGCTGTTCGACCCGATCTCGGGAAGCGGTCTCGGCCGCTCCGCGGACACGGGCGGCGGGCTGGCGCCAGGCACCGGTGAACTGTCGTCCGTGGCCTTCACCCCCGACGGGACGCAGGTGCTCACCGTGGACGGCCATGGCACGGTCAACCGGGTCCCCGCCGCCGCGCAGGCCGTCGCCAGATCCGTCTGCGCCCGGGCCGGACGGTCGCTGACCCCGCAGGAGTGGGCGGCCCACATCCCCGCGCTCCCCTTCCGGGAAGTCTGCCCGCGCCAAGGGTGACCGATCCGCGCCTTAGCTGGTGAATTCACGGCCGGAGGTCGCACGCGGGGGCTGCTCGCGGCCCGCCTGACGGGCTCGAAGATGGCGTTGCTCGCGGCCCGCCTGACCGGCTCAAGGAGGGCGCTGCTCGCGGCCGCTACTGTCTGACGGGCTCGAAGATGGCGTGGTGTGCCGCCACCAGGGCCCGTCGTACGGCCCGGTCGAGCTCCCGCAGGGCGGCGCCGCGGGCGGCGATCTCCCCGGAGGTCAGGCCCCGCTCGTCGGCCAGCCGCAGCACCGCGGCCAGGCGCGTGGCCAGGGCGGAGACGCGGTGCGCCCGTCCCGGATAGCCGGGCGCCAGCTCGCCGCCGAGCCGCCCCAGCCGATCGGGCCACTCCTGTGCCGGCCCGCCGGCATCGGCCAGCGTCTCCGTCGCCGACCGCATCGCGATCGCCAGCTCCTGCTCCGCCTCGGCCACGGACGGCAGGTCCACGCGTACGGGGCCGGACGGGTGTACGGCCAGTCGTACTCCCACATAGGACGATCCGCGCAGGTCGGGCGAGGGCACCAGTCCGAGGCACCGGTCGGAGAGCACCGCGATGACGGCCTGGCCGGCTTCCACCGCGGCCGCGTTGAAGGCGGGCGGCCCGGAGAGCCCGAGCGGGTCGCCGGGCGCGGGCAGCGCCAGCCGGAACTCGGTCAGCCCGTCGGACCGCAGCCCGGCGAGGTAGGCACGCAACGGCACGTCGCCCATGGCAGCGGAACCCGAGACGTCGGCAGCGGAGCCCGGGACGTCGGCAGGGGAACCTGGGACGTCGGGGGGTCCCACGACGGCGGGGCCCGAGGCGGCTTCGACCCGGTCGACGGCCTCGTCGAGACCGACGTGACCGGCGAGCCAGGCGTTGCCCCAGGCGACCAGCGGAGGAGAGACAGGTGATTCAGGGCGCACCGATCCACGATATGCCCCCGCCCTGCAATAGGTTTGTCCCGAGCGTTACTCCTAAAGGAGGGATCCGGGGATGGGTGGTCAGGTGCTGCGGCTCCAGGACGTCGCCGTCAGGCGCGACGGGGCGGCCCTGCTGCGCGGCATCGACTGGACGGTCAACGAGGACGAGCGATGGGTCGTCATCGGGCCGAACGGAGCAGGAAAGACGACGTTGTTGCAGGTCGCGGCCACGCTGCTGTACCCGAGCGAGGGGATCGTGGAGGTGCTCGGCGAGCGGCTGGGTCAGGCCGACGTCTTCGATCTGCGGCCGCGCATCGGTCTGGCGAGCGCCGCGCTGGCCGAGCGCATCCCGCCGGAGGAGAAGGTCATCGACCTGGTTCTGACGGCGTCATACGCGATCATGGGCCGCTGGACCGAAGAGTACGACTCCAACGATGTCACCAGGGCCGTCGAGCTGATCGACATGATGGGCGCCGCGCATCTGATCAGGCGCAGGTTCGGCACCCTCTCCGAGGGAGAGCGTAAACGGGTGCAGATCGCCCGCGCGCTCATGCCCGACCCCGAGATGCTGCTGCTGGACGAGCCGGCGGCCGGGCTCGACCTGGGCGGCCGGGAGGACCTGGTGCGCCGTCTGTCGGTGCTGGCCAACGACCTCCGCTCGCCCACGCTGGTGCTCGTCACGCATCACGTGGAGGAGGTGCCCAACGGGTTCACTCACGGGCTGCTGCTCAAGCACGGCTCGGTCGTGGCCCAGGGGCCGCTGGAGCACGTGATGACGGCCGACAACCTGTCGCAGACGTTCGGGGTGCCGCTGTCACTGGACCGCAGCGCCGAAGGACGTTGGTACGCCCGCGCGCACTAGAGCGTGCGGCGGCTGCCGCCTCAGGCGTGCGCGCGATGCATCTCCCATGGGGCCTGCGGGAGGACGTCGCCGGTCTCGAGCAGCGACTTGAGGTTCGCCAGCACGGCGGGCCATCCGTTCGAAATGCCGTTGAGCATCTCCAGGTTGGGGAGATTCTCGTGGGTCACGGTGAGGCGGACGATGTCGTGGTGCGGTTCGACGAGGAAGGTGACGACCGACGGCTCTCTTGGCGCTTCGGGGTCAGGGGCGTCGTCGAAGGTGATGACCAGGCGCGTCGGGGGCTCGGCCTTGAGCACTTGACCGACGACGTCGACGACGCCTGATCCGTCGACGCGCTGGTGCTCCCAGGCCGAGCCCGGCTGCCAGTCCGAAACGTTGGCGTGTCCCCAGTAACGCGCCGTCAGGTCGGCGTCCGTCAGGGCCTGCCACACCTGCTCCGCGCTCGCGCGGATGTAGGTGACATAGACGTAGGTCGGCACGGACGTGGGTTCGTTGGTCATGGCGTACTCCTCTGCCTGGTTCTTGATGGCACTGATCGCTTGTAGGCGGGGCTTGTCGAACCCCGAGATCCAGCGCTCCTCGATCTCATGGATCGGCGCCGGGTTGAGGTAATGAAGCCGCTCCCGTCCGCGCCGGACGACGGTCACGAGATTGGCCTGCTCAAGGATGCCGAGATGCTGTGTCGCCGACTGGCGGGCCATGTCCAGGCGGTCACACAGCTCGCGCAGCGACTGGCCGTTCTTCTCCCGTAGACGGTCGAGCAGGAGTCGCCGGGTCGGATCGGCCAGCGCTTTGAAAATCGAGTCCATCGCTCTCGCTTCGAGGCTCACGCTCCATTATGCAGGTATTTACCTGCCTAATGTCAACTGGGTCTTGAGACGTCTGCTGTAGATCGCTTTTATCCGGTGAACGGCCAGTAGCATCTACGAAGGCGGTCCCCTCGGCCTCGGAGCGTGCCATGTCCATGGAGCAGCTCATCGTCGCCCTCGTTGTGGTCGCGGCGGTGGGGTTAGGGGTGGCGCGTACGGTCCGCATCATTCCCCAGGCGACCGCGGCGATCATCGAGCGGCTCGGCCGCTATCACCGCACGCTGAAACCGGGGCTCAACCTGGTCGTGCCGTTCGTCGACCGGATCAAGGACCTGATCGACCTCCGGGAGCAGGTCGTCTCGTTCCCGCCGCAGCCGGTGATCACCTCCGACAACCTGGTCGTCTCGATCGACACCGTCATCTACTTCCAGGTGACCAATCCGAAGGCGGCCACGTACGAGATCGCGAACTTCCTGGTCGGGGTCGAGCAACTGACCGTCACCACGCTGCGTAACGTGGTCGGCGGCATGGACCTGGAGAGCACGCTGACCTCCCGCGAGGAGATCAACACCGAGCTGCGCGGCGTGCTCGACGAGGCGACCGGCAAGTGGGGCATCCGGGTCAACCGGGTCGAGCTCAAGGCCATCGACCCGCCGTCCTCCATCCAGGACTCGATGGAGAAGCAGATGCGCGCCGACCGCGACAAGCGGGCCGCGGTGTTGGCCGCGGAGGGGCAGCGGCAGGCGGCGATCCTGACGGCCGAAGGTGAGCAGCAGGCGGCGGTCCTGCGCGCCCGCGGCGAGGCGGAGGCGGCCGTCCTGCGCGCCCAGGCGGAGGCCGAGGCCCAGGCCATGCGGGCCAAGGGGCAGGCGGACGCGATCGGGATGGTGTTCAAGGCGATCCACGAGGGCAAACCGGACCAGCGGCTGCTGGCCTACCAATACCTGCAGATGCTCCCGGAGATCGCCAAGGGTGACGCCAACAAGATCTGGATCGTCCCGTCGGAGATGGGCCGGGCGCTGGAGAACCTGGGCGGGCTCTTCTCGCCGCCCAAGGATGACCCCGACCAGTAGCCGGGAAACGGTCCACCTCTAAGCTCTGTCGGATGACATTGTGGGAGGCCGTCGCGGTGTTCGCGGCCGGGATCGCGGCCGGGGCCATCAACGCGGTAGTCGGCTCGGGCTCGCTGATCACCTTTCCCGCACTCGTGGCAATCGGCATCGACCCGGTTGTGGCGAACGTCTCGAACAACATCGGCCTCGTGCCCGGCTCCTTCACTGGCGCGTACGGCTACCGCGCCGAGCTCGCCGGGCAGCGCGAACGGCTGCTGCGCCTCGGGCCCGCCTCGGCGATCGGATCGCTGATCGGCGGGATCCTGCTGCTGTTCCTCGACCCGAGTGTCTTCAAGGTCGTGGTCCCGGTGCTGATCGGGCTGTCCTGCGTGCTGGTCGTGGTGCAGCCCAAGCTCAGCGGGTGGCTGTCGGCCCGGCGCGAGGAGGCCGACCCCCACGGCGGCGTGGTGCTCTGGCTCGGCGTGCTGGGGGCGGGGATCTACGGCGGCTACTTCGGCGCGGCCCAGGGCGTGCTGCTGATCGGGTTGCTCGGCAGCTTCCTGACCGAACCCCTGCAGCGGGTGAACGCGGCCAAGAACGTCCTGGCGCTGATCGTCAACGGGACCGCGGCCGTGCTGTTCATCCTCATCGCCCACGTGGACTGGTGGGCGGTGCTGGCGGTTGCGGTGGGTGCCACGCTGGGCGGGTTCATCGGGGCCAAGGTCGGGCGCCGCATCCCCGCTCCGGTGCTGCGGGGCATCATCGTGTGCGTGGGAATTGTGGCGATTGTCAAACTAGTGTACGGATAAATACCAGGCATTCTGGGTATAAATCCGTACATGAAGGGTGATCGGGTCGAGATCGTCATTGATGCGGGCGGCTCCCCGCGCACCTACGAGATCACCGCCACCCGCGCGGGCCGCCGCGTCGAGGTGGCCACCGGGCGCGGGGTGGTCGAGGTCAGTGAGGTGACCAGGAGCGGCACCGCGGTACGTACCGCGCGATTCATGTCCAGCCGCATCCTGGCCCTGGTGGAACACCCGGCCGACGAGAGCTGAGTCAGCGGGAGCCGGCCGCGGTGGCCGTGCGCGCGGAACGTCACCGGAAGTCGGCCACGTGGTCCACGGCACACCTACGGAAGGTCACCGGAAGTCGGCCGCGTGGTCGGCGGCCCACTCGCGGAAGGTCAGCGCGGGCCGGCCGAGCAGCTTCGGCACCGTGTCCGTGATCCGCTCCGGCGTGTCCACGAACGCCGCCCAGCCCGCGAGCGCGCCGTCAACGAACCGCGCGTCGCCCCACGCGGCCAGCAACTGCTCGCGGGCGGCCTCCAGCGGCAGCTCCGCCCACCGCACCTCGCGTCCGACCGCCTCGCCGATGATCCGCGCCTGCTCGGCCTGCGACAACTGCTCGGGCCCGCTGAGGGCGTACCTGGCCCCGCCGTGCCCGGCCGAGGTGAGCACGTGCACGGCCACGGCCGCGATGTCCTTCTCGTGGATCAGCGCCCGGCGGGCCTCCCCGTACGGCCAGCGCACCACGCCCTGCCTGACCTGGTCGGCCCAGCCGAGCGTGTTCGTCGCGAAGCCGCCGGGCCGCAGGAACGTCCAGCTCATACCGGTATGCCGGATCAGCCGTTCCACCTCTTGATGGAACAGCGTCGCCTCCTCCCCGTCGGCCAGATCCTCGACGTCGGCCGACAGGTAGATGACGCGGCGCGCGTGGGCGGCGATGGCCTTCACCACGGATGCGGCGGTCTCGGCCGCGAAGCCGGGCCAGATCAGGAAGACGGACTCGACGTCCTTCAACGCCGGTTCCAGGCTCTCGGGGACGGACAGGTCGCCCTTGACCGCCTCGACGCCTTCGGGCAGCTTCGCCCTGCCGGGGTCGCGGACCAGGGCGCGGACCGGGAGGCCCGCCCCGGCCAGTTGGGAGACGACGTGCGTGCCTACGTTGCCGGTCGCTCCGGTCACCAGAATTCTGCTCATGGTCGGACCGTAGAACTTAAACCAATGTTCAGGTCAAGCTCGGCCGTACCTGGATCGTGCCGTCGCTCCGGATCCGGGTCTCGAAGGTGGGCGCGGGCGCGGTCGCGGGGCCATGCCTGACGGAGCCGTCGGCCAGCCGGAACGTGCTGCCGTGCCAGGGGCAGACCACGCACGCCTCGCCGTTCTCCACGACGAGCCGGCCCTGGTGGAGCGGGCCCGCGAGGTGCGAGCACCGGTCGGCGAGCACGGTGACGCCCTCGGCGTGCCGCAGCACGAAGAGCTGGATGTAGCCGAGTCGCCGCGACACCGGACGGTCCTTGGGCAGGTCGTTGACCAGGCACAGGTCGTGCCAGCCCAGTGGCACGAGATGGGTGACCTGGGGCGCGTGGTTGGCGCCCGCCGCCTGCCGGTAGGCCAGATGCCCGCCCAGGTAGGCGCCGAGGCTGCCGGCGCTGAGCCCGGCGACGGTCAGCATCTTGCCCGCGCGTTCGTTGCCGCGCAGCCGGGACAGCAGCGAGGCGGAGAGGAACCCCAGCGCGGTCACGTTCGCCAGCATGTGTACGAACCCGACACGCTGCTGCTCGCGGTGGAGCGACGACCAGTCGGTCAGGCCGGCGGCAGCGGTCGGCAGCGCACTGCCGAGGCCCGTGGCCAGCAGCAGTCGCGCGGCCCGGGGGTCGGCGTTGGTCCAGTCGAGCACCGCGGTGGACATCCAGCAGCCCAGGCTGAAGGTGGCGAGCGGCGGATGCAGCGGTTTGCCCGTGGGCACGCCGTGCAGCCAGTCGCGCAGCCGTCCCGGCCGGATCCGGTCGCGTACGGCCTTGGCCAGCACTCGGATCGGCCGGTCCATGGCCTTGGACCGCTCAAGCCGGTCGGCCAGATCGACCGGACCCGCGAAACGCCGCAAATACCGCCGGTTAGCTCGTACTATCTCTTTCACGACAAGTCCCCTACCCCGGGCATGAGGGCATCACTCGGACAGGTGCCCCCTCGCCACGGAGAGCTCGACCAGCTCCAGCGCGTACGCCCCGAGCGACGGCGAGCCGTCCTCGATGAGCCGCACCTTCTCCTTGACCTGCGCGGCCGTCACCTTGAACAGCGTCCAGGTGCCGCCCTCGGTGTGGTGGTTGGCCAGGATCGGCGCGAACCGGTCGAGCGCTCTGGCGAACCGCGCCTCCTGCGTCTCCCGAGCCTCGAACTCATCCCAGAGCGCCCGCATCCCCGCCCCCTGCTCGCCCGGGAGCAGCGCGAAGATGCGGTCGGCGGCGGCCCGCTCCGCGTCGGGCTGGGCGGCCACCGCGGCCGTGTCGTAGACGAAGGTGTCACCGGCGTCGATCTCGACCAGATCGTGCACGAGCAGCATCGCCACCACCCGCTGGATGTCGGTCCCCGGTGGCGCGTGCTCACCCAGGACCATGGCCAGCGTGCCTACGTACCAGGAGTGCTCTGCGTCGTTCTCTCGCCGTGAGCCGTCCATGAGATGGTTGCGGCGGAGGACCCGCTTTAACTTGTCGATCTCGACGGCGAACGCGATCTGGGCGGTCAGGCGGTCCTCTTCTGGCGCGATAGTCACGCGCGACACCCTAATGTGCGGTGATCACACTGGTTGGCAGAATTGTTACGGGAACCCCATTGAACACGGCATTTCCCGACGGAACGTCGATTGCCGACTCATCGGTCAGCTCATTCGCGCTGACCCCCGCGTGCTCGGCGGCGACCGTCTGAGCGCTGCCCGCGTGTCCCCAGCCGTGGGGCAGGCTGACCACGCCCGGCATGATCGTGTCGGTGGGTTCGAGCGGCACTCTGAGCTCTCCCTTGGCCGAGCGGATCAGGGCCTCGCCGTCCAGCCCGAGCCTGGCCACGTCGGCCGGGTTGATCTGGAGCGTGCAGGTGTTGCTGCCGCCGACCAGCGAGCCCACGTTGTGCAGCCAGCTGTTGTTGGAGCGCAGATGGCGCCGCCCGATCAGCACGATCTCCGGCGGCTCCTGCTCCAGCCCGGCGCGCAGCCGCTCCACGTCCTCGATGAGCTGCGGCGGCGCGAGCTCGATCACCCCGGAGGCGGTCTTCAGCACCTCGGCCAGCCGGGGCTCCAGCGGCCCGAGATCCAGTCCGTGCGGGTTGTCGAGCAGCTTGCGCAGCGACAGGTCGCCCTTGCCCGCCCACTCGCCGTACGGGCCCAGCTTGAGCATCAGGTCGAGCCGGAGCTCGGCCCCCGAATCGCCGTCGAGCGCGGCCCGCAGCTCGGCCACGTCCCGCCCCTCCACACCGGAACCCGGCAGGTCGACGGCCTTGCGCAGCATCTGGTCGATGACGAACTCGTCGAGGTCACCCTCCAGCCCGGACGCGATCATGGTGAGCCTGGACAGGATCTGCGCCTCCGACGGCTGCCCGTCCAGCGGCAGCAGCGGACGCGAGTAACGGGTGTAGTTGCGTACCGCGAAATTGAGCAGGGCGAAGTCGTAGTGCCCCGACTGGAGCGCCCGCGGCGGCGGCAGGATGACGTTCGCGTGCTTGGTGGTCTCGTTCAGGTACGGGTCGACGCTGACCATGAAGTCGAGCCGCCCGAAGGCCGCGTCGAGCCGGGCGCCGTGCGGCGCCGAGAGCACCGGATTGCCCGCCACGGTGACCAGGAACCGGATCTGCCCGTCACCGGGCGTCTCGATCTCGTCGGCGAGCGTGGCGACCGGCAGCTCGCCGTTCGCCTCGGGCAGGCTCCTGACGCGGCTCTTCCACCGGCCCAGTGTGTACGGCCTGCGGGCCAGGCCGAACTCGGTGGCGGGTTTGGCGAACATGGCGCCGCCGGGCCGGTCGAGGTTGCCGGTGAGCACGTTGAGCACGTCCACCAGCCACTGGGCCAGCGTGCCGAACTCGGCCGTACAGGTGCCGATCCTGGCGTAGACGGCCGCCGTCCTGGCCGCCGCCAGCTCCCTGGCCAGCCGGACGATCACCTCGGCGGGCACGCCCGTGCGGCGGGACACCACGTCGGGCGGGAAGTGCTTGGCCGCCTCGCGTACCTCGTCCAGGCCGTTGACCTCGTGCGACACCGTGGTCAGGTCTTCGGCGAAGAGCGTGTGCGCGATGCCGAAGAGCAGGTAGGCGTCGGTGCCCGGCCGGACGAACACGTGCTCGTCGGCCAGGCCGGCGGTCCTGGTGCGGCGCGGATCGACCACGACCAGGCGGCCGCCGCGAGCGCGCAGCGCCTTGAGCCTGCCGGGGAAGTCGGGCGCGGTGCACAGCGAGCCGTTGGACTCCAGCGGGTTGGCGCCCAGCATGAGCAGGTAGTCGGTCCTGTCGAGGTCCGGCACCGGGACGGCGAGCGGATGGCCGAACATCAGCCCGCTGGCCACGTGCTTGGGCATCTGGTCGGCGGTGCTGGCCGAGAAGATGTTGCGGGTGCCGAGGGACTTGAGCAGCGGCGTGCCGTAGAGCTGGCCCGCCATGTTGTGCACGTTCGGGTTGCCGAGATAAACGCCGACCGACTGGCGGCCGTGCCGCTCCGTGACCTGGTCGAGGCCCTGCTTGACGGCGGCGAACGCCTCGTCCCAGCCGACCTCGCGCCAGAGCTCGCCCTCCCTGATCAGCGGCTTGCGCAGCCGGTCGGGGTCCTCGTCCAGGCGGCCCAGACTGGCGCCCTTGGGGCAGATGAAGCCCTTGCTGAACGGGTCGTCCTTGTCGCCCCGCACGCTCGTCACGTGCCCGCCCTCGTCGAGGGTGAGTGTCAGGCCGCAGACGGCCTCGCACAGGGGACAGGTCCGGTGAACGGTCGACGTCATCACGACTCCTGAGTTCGTCAGTTGAACTCATCTTGGCTCGTACGACACGCGTGGGGAAGCCCCGGAGCCCCCGCGGTCTCCGGGGCTTGCACTGGAGAGCACCTCAGGCCCGAGGCGCCCCCCAGGTCATCGGCAGGCCGTCAGCCGACCTGCGGCAGCGCGAGCGGCCTGGCCAGATCAGGGGGCTCCTCAAGGTCGGTGCGCAAGGAGACCCAGGCATGGCCGTAGAGCCGGGCGAGCCCGGGGGAGGCCGCGCCGGGCAGTTCGTCACGCCGGACGACCTCAACGATCAGCAGGTGCGCCCATTTGCGGTGCCGGTAGACGTTGGCGCTCCTGGCCCAGCACGCCGCCGCGATCTCCTCGGCGTAAGCCTCGAACTCCGCGGCGGAGATGCCCGCCCGGGTCATGACGAGGGCCTTCTCACCCGTGCGCGTGGGGGTGATCCACAACACCAGCGGGATCCTGCCCGCGCGGGTGTGCATCGTGGTCTCCAGGCAGGTCTTCTGCAGCCGGTGCCTGGTCGCCACGCACCAGAAGTGCGCCGCCACCCAGTTGCGGCCGGTCCTGGTCACCGCCGGCACCGAGACCGCGCTGGTCAGCATGATGAACGGCCACCACCGGCCCTGCTGGGTGGCGCCCAGCAGCGTCAGCACGAACAGGCTGAGCGCCCCGATCAGCAGCAGCTCGGTGCGGATCCGCCACAGCCTGGCGAGCAGTCCGGAACCGGCGGCCGGCAGGTCCTCGTTGGCCGGGTAGATCTGGTTACGGGGGTTCCTCGACATCTCAGGACACCTCCTCGACGATGCGGGAGGGAACCTTGAGCTGGTCGAACCGGGGGTCGCGGTAGCGACGTGCCCCGAATCCGGTCCTCGCGACGGTCCAGCCTCGCCGGAAGGCGAACTCATCCGGCTCCATGCAGATCTCTCGATCCGCCCAAGCGATGAGTTCCTGGATCCGGGTCTTGATTCGGCTGAGTCCCTTGGTACCTTGTGAGTACATAGAACACCTCTTTCGCGGCATTACTCGAGGTGGGTTCTTGCGCCGGATCGCAGGCTGATGACCGGTGTCGCCGCAGGGTGGCAGCCCTTTTGAGCGGCAATGAGGTGGTCAGCCTGGGTCCGGCTTCTCTGTGGTTCTCCGTGCTCGAATGAGCGACATTTGCGGCGGTCGATCAGATGAATGCGGGGTCCTTCCGGCAAGCGGCCTCCCTGGGGCAGAGATTCAGATCCGGGACGGCGACGTTGCCGGTGGTGCGGCCCGCGTGGCCGCCAGCGATGAAGAGCGGTAGGCCCGGTGTGTTCGGCCGTGTCGTCATCTCGGCCTCCCATCCGTCGGCAACCTTCCAGAGCTCGATCGTCTCTCCCGGACCCGCCTGGTGCAATACGTTCAGCAAGAGAAGATTTTGTTTTCTTCGGTCCTTGCTTGCGGCTTTGCTATGCATCTGTGGATGCAACTTGCACGAGAACTGTCGGAGGTGCCTGGTGTCGGAGTGGGTAAGGGGGAACTGTCGCTTGTATCCCACCCCAGATGAGGCCCCTCTTGCCCCCTACGCTCTCCCCGTGAAAGCCTTATGGCAAGCCTTAGTGGCACTACACATGCAAGTTGCAGTGTAAGATTGAGCGAGCGGCCCAGAAAGCCGGGCTCCAAACGGTCCTTTCCCGCTACACCTTCATTCCCGACGAGGAGAGTGGACGGTGCCATCGCAGCAGGGCAGTCCGACTGTTCGCAGGCTGATGCTCGGCCAGGAGCTGCGCCTCCTACGCGAACGCAAAAAGCTGACGGGGGCCAAGGCGGCTAGGGAGCTGGGCTGGAGTCCCAGCAAGGTCAGCCGGATCGAAGCAGCCAAGACCATGCCAAGTGCCGAGGACATCAAGGCAATGGGCAAGCTGTACAAGGCGGATGACGACAAGCTCGAAGAACTCTTTGGCTTGTTGCGTGATGCGGATCAGCGTGGCTGGTGGGAAGATTATGAAGACGCTCTGCCGGGGGAGTACACAAGACTCCTCGGGCTGGAGGCGGAGGCCACGTTTCAGCGGAGCTGGGAACCCCAGGTCGTGCCGGGCCTCCTGCAGACTGAGGACTACGCGCGGGAGGTCATTCTGGCCACCCGTGGCATCGCGCGCATCACGCACAGCGGTGTCCGGAGCCGGGTCGAGGCGCGCCTCGACAGGCAGCGGCGCGTCCTTCGTCGACCCGAGCCATCCATGCTCAACGTTGTGCTGGATGAAGCGGTCTTGATGCGCCGTTTCGGCGAGCCCTCAGTGATGCGCGAGCAGATGGATCATCTCCTGGAGATCTCCCTGACGCCGCACATCAGTGTCCGCGTGCTGACCCTGGAATCGCTCCACCCGGTCAACACCGGCGCCTTCATCCACCTCAAGTTCCCGGAATTCGATGATGTTGTATACCTTGAGCAGCTGTACAACGCTCAATTCGTCGAAGACCTCGGACTGGTGGCTGGATACGAGACAGCCTTCGACCACATCAGGTCAGAGGCGCTGGACGAGGACGAGTCTCGCGTGCTCATCCAGCGCAAGGCCATGTTGTGGCGACGTTAGAGACGAAGTCACATAAAGGGGCAATGGAGCCCCTTTCGCCCGTTTGGGGAGAAAATGTACACCGACACCTCAGTGGCGGCATGGCGGAAGAGCCGGTTCTGCAACGGCGCATCGGCTTGCGTCGAGGTCGCCAGCCTCGCGGATGGCAACGTGGCGCTCAGGGACAGCAAGGCGCAGGACGGTCCTGTCCTGGTCTTCACCCCGAGTGAGTGGGCTGCCTTCACGGCCGGGGTCCGTGATGGCGAGTTCGACCTGACCTCGCTTGCCGCTACCGCGTCATGAATAACGGCCCTGGCAGGTTGCTACCACAACACCATCAGGGCCGCCGCGACTCCAGCTCGTCATCTTTCGCGAGAACCGAAGATCCCCATATCTTGGCCTGAAGTGCGTTGGAGATCAACTAGCGACTCACCTGGTTCGACGCAGAGGATCAGCCTCCTTCGCGGAGTACGGTATGACGACTCCAGCACGAAGAGCCCTCTGCTCCACTTGGACCGCCCCCCAACAGGCTCCACGTGAAACGGCTCGCGCCCTCATAGGGACGCGAGCCGTTTCAGTGTCGACGTCAGTGCTCGACGTCAGTGCTCGACGTCAATGCTCGGTGTCAGGCGAGATCGAGGCCGCGGGCGACGCCCTGGCCGAGGTCCTTGTGGATGTTGCTCCAGTACTCCACGACCCGCCGCTTCATGTCCGAGGTGACCTCGGGGGCCGAGGCGTGGCCGACGATGTTGCTCACCAGGTGCTCGCGGTCCGTCTCGGACAGCACGTTCTCCCAGAGGGCGCGCGGCTGGACGTAGTCGTCGTCCTCGGCGTGCTTGGTGTACGCCGAACGGACGATCTCGCCCGCCACCTGGTAGTTCTCGCCCTCGTACCGCGACGGGTCCGCCGCCGGGCCGTTGACGCTGTTGGGCGCGTACACCGGGTCCTGCTGGTTCCTGAAGGTCATCGGACCGTCGAAGTTGTAGGAGTTGACCGCGGCCCGGGGCTGGTTGATCGGCAACTGCAGGTAGTTGGGGCCGATCCGGTAGCGGTGCGTGTCGGGGTAGGAGAACAGCCGGCCCTGCAGCATCTTGTCCGGCGACGTGTCGATGCCGGGCACCAGGTTCGACGGCTCGAAGCCGGCCTGCTCCACCTCGGCGAAGTAGTTGGCCGGGTTGCGGTTCAGGGTGAACGTGCCGATCGTGATCTCGGGGTAGTCGCTGTGCGGCCACACCTTGGTCAGGTCGAACGGGTTGAACCGGTAGTCGGCCGCGGCCTCGAACGGCATGATCTGGACGTTCACCCGCCACGACGGGTGGTCGCCCGCCGCGATGGCCGTGTGCAGGTCGCGGATGTGGTGGTCGGGGTCGACGAGCAGCGCGGCGCCTTCGGCGCCGGTGTAGTTCTTGATGCCCTGCTCGGTCCTGAAGT
Organism: Nonomuraea sp. NEAU-A123; assembly: GCF_018603905.1. Taxonomy (GTDB): domain Bacteria; phylum Actinomycetota; class Actinomycetes; order Streptosporangiales; family Streptosporangiaceae; genus Nonomuraea. The sequence continues at coordinate 9,018 of NZ_JAHFZZ010000003.1, read as the reverse complement.
GGTACTTCACCCAGAACTTCTCGCCCCCGGCGTTGTACCAGAGGAAGGTGTGCGAGCCGAAGCCGTGCATGTGCCGCCACGAGGCGGGGATGCCGCGGTCGGTCATCAGGAAGGTGACCTGGTGCGCCGACTCCGGCGACAGGGTCCAGAAGTCCCACTGCATGTTGTTGTCACGCAGGTGGTTGTCGGCCCGGCGCTTCTGGCTGTGGATGAAGTCGGAGAACTTCTGCGGGTCCCGGATGAAGAAGATCGGCGTGTTGTTGCCGACGAGGTCGTAGTTGCCCTCTTCGGTGTAGAACTTGATCGCGAACCCGCGCGGGTCGCGAGCGGTGTCGGGGCTGCCGAGCTCGCCGGCGACGGTCGAGAAGCGCAGGAAGAGCGGGGTCTCCTTGCCCTTCTGGAAGAGGCCGGCCTTGGTGAACTGGCTGACGTCCTCGGTGATCCGCAGGAAGCCATGGGCGCCGCCGCCTTTGGCGTGCACGACGCGCTCGGGAACACGTTCCCGGTTGAAGTGCGCCATCTTCTGGATCAGGTAGTGATCCTGCATAAGAAGAGGGCCGTTCGGGCCGACGGAGAGCGAGTGCTCGTCACTCGGCGCGGGAATGCCCGCATCGTCGGTGGTGATAGGCCTGTTCGTCATAAGCGCGATCCTTCGCGATCATCGTTGACAGCTCGGGCAGACGCCTCAGTTCGCCACGTGGGCGGCGGTCCCCCGGAAGTAGGTCATAGACCCCCATATCCGGACAGCTATGCGGTAAACATGAATAATTCAAGTAAAGGAATACTTCAGCTCGTGCCGCGTCGTACCAGGAAGATCGAGCTCAACCCGGCCAGTACGGCCAGCCCCGCGAGCGCCACGGCGGTCACCATCGAGGCGGACCCGGTGCCGCCGCCCTGGCTCAGGGAGATGAACAGCGTGCCCACCGTCGAGACCCCGATCACCTGGCCGAGCTGCATCACGGTGAGGAGCGCCCCGCTCGCGTCCGCGGCGTAGACGTCGTCGACGTGGGTGGTGGCCAGGTTGGTCACCGCGACCTGCACGCCGAGCCCGGCGCCGATGAGCGCGCTCATGACCGCGTACGCCACACCGCCTCCAGCGGCCAGCCCGAGACCCACGTAGGCGGGTGCGGCCACCACGTAACCGAAGGGCACGAACGAGCGCTGACGGCGGGGCGGCAGCAGCGGCCAGCCGAGCCCCACGAGCGCGAACGCCAGCGCGCACGGCACCAGCATCATGCCCGAGGCCAGCGGCGACAGGTTCAGGTCGCCCTGCAGGTGCAGCGCCGAGGTGAACAGGAACGCGCCCCAGGTCGCCGGCCCGAGCAGCAGCACGGCGAGCCCCGGCCGCATGCCGGGCGCGCGCAGCACGCGCGCGTTCACCAGCGGGCGCCCGCCGCGGTTCGTCACCCATCGCTCAACGCGGACGAACACCACGAAGAGCACCACGCTCAGCGCCATGGAAGCCCAGCCCCACAACGGCCAGCCGAGGTCCCTGCCGAGCACGAGCGGGACCACGAACAGCAACACGGCGGCCGACAGGCTCACCAGACCCCACGGGTCGAGCCCGCCCTGGCCGCTGCCCTGGTCGGCGGGGAGCACGCGCAGGCCCGCGATCAACAGCAAGACGCCGATCGGCACCAGGACGAGGAAGACGATCCGCCAGCCGGCGCCGAGCCCGAGCAGGATCCCGCCGAGCGCCTGGCCGACCACGATGCCGCCGCTCACCACCGCGGACCACAAGCCCAGCGCCCGGCCCCTGGCCGCGCCCTGGTAGTTGTGCTGGATCAGCGTCATGACCTGGGGCATCATCAGCGCGGCTCCGGCGCCCTGGGCGAGCCGGGCGGCGACCAGCGTGCCGGTCGTGGGCGCGAGCCCCGCCCCCAGCGTGGTGAGCGTGAAAAAGGCGAGCCCGATGAGAAAGGCCCGGCGATAGCCGAACAGGTCGCCCAGCCTGGCACCGGTGATCAACAGGACGGCGTAGACAATGGTGTAACCGGCGACGATCATCTGCAGCCCGGCACCGGATGAGTGCAGATCGGCCTCGATGGTCGGGGTGGCCACGTTGACGATGTTGACGTTCAGGATGGCCAGGAACTGCCCCACGAGGATGACCGCCAGGAGCAGCCCGCTGGCCTTGCTCTTGTCCGGCTGTTGAACCGGCACAGGGGGAGCAACGGGAGCGGATTGGGTCATGGGTTAAGTGTGGCGGCAATCCAGTACCAGTAACGAGAGCCCCTTTATACTGGTATTAACGCTACCTGGATGAGTGATGACCGCTATCCCATAGTGAAGGGGTGACCGTGACAGAAGCAAGGCGCTCCGATCTGTCGGCATTCCTGCGCACCCGGCGCGGGCGGATCACCCCCGAGATGGTCGATCTGGCGCCGGGGCCCCGCAGGCGCACGCCCGGTCTGCGCCGTGAGGAGGTCGCCCAGCTCGCCGGGGTGGGCGTCACCTGGTACACGTGGCTGGAGCAGGGGCGGCCGATCAACGCCAGCAGCCAGGTGCTCGACGCGATCTCACGCACGCTCCGGCTCGACACCGCCGAGCGGCAGCACCTCTACCGGCTCGCGGGCCAGTCGGGAACGCCCGTCCTCGACGGCTCCACGCCGGTGACGCCGGAGATGCAGGCCATACTCGACCAGCTCGGCGCGATGCCCGCGTGCATCACGAACAGCCGCTACGACGTGCTGGCCTGGAACTCCGCCTATGCCACGATCTTCCCCGAGACCGTCGGCGCCCAGGAGTGCGAGCGCAACTCGCTCTGGCAGGCGTTCGTCAATCCTTCCTGGACGACCATGCTGGTCAATCGCGGTCAGGAGCTGCCCCGCAGCGTGGCCGTCTTCAGGGGCGCCTACAGCCGCCACTCCGACGACCCGTGCTGGCAGGACTTCGTCCGGCGGCTCGCCGCGGAGAGCGCCGAGTTCGCCCGGCTCTGGGCCAGGCAGGACGTGGCCGAGCCCGGGCCGCGCGTGAAGTCGTTCGAGCACCGGCAGATGGGCCGGATCAGCTTCAGGACGACCAGCTTCAACCTCTCGTCGGCGCCCGAAACCCGCATGATCGTCTACACGCCCCTGGACCAGGGGTGCCTCGATGCCATGACCCGTCTCATGACCGAAGGTCAGCGCGGCTAGAATCACCGCGATTCATCCGCTCATGCCATGCTCGATGGCTGAAAGTCAGGATCGAGCGGAAGTGACCGCACATGAGACTCCCCCGACCCCTACTCTCGGCTCCCCTCGCCGTCACGCTGGCCGCGGTCGCCGCATGCACGGCGGCCAAGCCGGAGCAGCCGCCGAAGAACGAACAGCCGCCGAAGACCGAACAGGCGGCGGAGAAGCCTGAGGAGGCGACGGTCTCCGCCACCCCCACCCGGCAGCCGTACACGATCTCGTTCGGCGGGGACGTGCACTTCGAGGGCGGGCTCCGCAACAGGCTCGCCGCGCCGCGCACGGCGCTCGGGCCGATCGCGCAGGTGCTGCGCAAGGCCGACCTCGCGATGGTCAACCTGGAGACGGCGATCACGACCGGCGGAACGCCCGCGCCCGGCAAGGAGTTCACGTTCAGGGCGCCCGCCACGGCGTTCGCCGCGCTGAAGGCCGCCGGGGTGGACGTGGCGTCGATGGCCAACAACCACGGCATGGACTACATGGAGACGGGGCTCACCGACTCGCTGGCGGCGATCAAGCAGAGCAAGTTCCCGATCGTGGGCATCGGGGCGAACTCCACGCAGGCCTACAAACCATTCAGGAAGACCGTCAACGGCAACCGGGTCTCCATCATCGGCGCCACACAGGTGCTCGACGCCGAGTTCATCCAGGCGTGGACGGCGACGTCCACCAAGGGCGGGCTCGCGTCGGCCAAGGACGAGCCGCGCCTGCTCCAGGCCGTACGGCAGGCTCGCAAGAACTCCGACACCGTCATCGTGCACCTGCACTGGGGCACCGAGATGCAGAAGTGCCCCAACCCGGCGCAGCTCGCGCTCGGCCCGAAGCTGATCAAGGCGGGCGCCGACGTGGTGGTCGGCGGGCACGCGCACATCCTGCTCGGCGCCGGGTACATCGGCAACGGCTACGTCAGCTACGGATTAGGCAACTTCGTCTTCTACAACTCCACGCCCGGCACCACCGGCACGACCGGCGTGCTGACGCTCACCATCAAGGGCCGCAAGGTGCTCAAAGACCAGTGGACCCCGGCCACGATCCAGGGGGGCATACCGATCCCCATGACGGGCACGGCCAAGACGCAGGCGGTGGCCGACTGGAGGGCCCTGCGATCCTGTACGGGTCTGGCCGCCCGTCCTTGACGGGATCTATCATTGGATTCCCCGTCCAATAGGAGGTCGCGATGCGCTGGGTCGAGTCCGATGACGTACGGCTGGCGGTCTTCGAGGAAGGCGATCCAGGCAACCCCACGATCCTGCTCGTGCACGGCTACCCGGACACGCACCGGGTCTGGGACGAGGTCGCCGAGCGGCTGCGCGACCGCTTCCACGTGGTCCGCTACGACGTACGCGGCGCGGGCTCCTCGACGGCCCCGCGCCACACCCGCGACTACGCCTTCGACCGGCTCGCGGCCGACCTGACGGCGGTGCTCGACGCGATCGGCAAGCCGCGGGTCCATCTCGTGGGGCACGACTGGGGTTCGCTGCAGGGCTGGGACGCCGTGAGCCGGCCCGGCCTCCGTGACCGGGTGGCCTCCTTCACCAGCTTCGGGGGTCCGGGTCTCGCGCAGTGGCGTCACTTCATGAAGCACGGCCGGCGGCGCGAGGTGCTGTCACAGAGGGCCAAGTCCTGGTACATCGGCGTCTTCCGGCTTCCGGTGCTGCCTGAGGTGGGGTGGAGCACGTTCATGCCGCGGGTCATGGAACGGACCATGCGGCTGAACGAGGGCATCGAGCCCAGACCGGGCCACCCGGCCGACACGCTGGTAAGCGACGCCCGCAACGGTCTGCGGCTCTACCGCAGCAACATGGCCGACCGGCCCGGCGATGACGCGGTCGGTGGTGACGGTCCGGTCGTCGCCGTGCCCGTTCAGCTCATCGAGCCAACGCGGGACCCGTTCGTCACCTCGGCGTTGCTGGCCTCCCTCGGGCAGTGGGTCCCGAGGTTCTGGCACCGCAAGATCGCGGCCGGTCACTGGGCCCAGCGCAGCCATCCCGAGGTCATCGCCAGGATGATCGCCGAGTTCGCCACGCACACCGACGGCGGCGCGCCCAGCAGAAGCCTGCGCGGAGCACGCGTCGAAGAGGGACAGAAGGCCTTCCACGGGCAACTGGTGGTGATCACCGGTGCCGGTAGCGGCATCGGGCGCGCCACCGCACGCGCCTTCGCGGCGCACGGGGCCGAGGTCGTCTGTGCGGACCTCGATCTCGAAGCGGCGGCGCGCACGGCCGACGGCATCGCCAAGGACCTCGGCGGTACGGCCCACGCCGTACGGGTCGATGTCGCCGACACCACCCAGATGGAAGACTTCGCCAGAAATATCCGCTCTGAGTATGGAGTGCCGGACATTGTGGTGAACAATGCCGGGATCGCGGTCAGCGGGCCGTTCCTCGAGCACTCGGTCGACGACTGGCGCCGGACTCTCGACGTCAACTTGTGGGGCGTCATCCACGGCTGCCGCCTGTTCGCCGCTCAGATGGTCGAGCGGGGAGAAGGCGGCCACGTCGTCAACATCGCCTCACTGGCCGCGTTCGTACCGTCGCGGCTGCTGCCCGCCTACTCCACCTCGAAGGCGGCCGTGAAGATGCTGAGCGAGTGCCTCAGAGCGGAAGTCGCCGCGCAGGGCATCGGGGTCACCGCGATATGCCCCGGTTTCGTGTCCACGCCCATCGCCCGCAACGCCACGTACGTCGGACCGGACATCAGGGAGACGGCCGAACAGAGTCTCGCCCGCCGCGGCTACCCGCCCGAGCGCGTCGCCGCCCACATCCTGCGGGCCGTACACCGTGACCAGGCCGTCGTCCCGGTCAACGCGGAAGGGAAGATCGGCTACGCGCTGTCGAGAATCTCGCCGGGAGCACTGCGGCGGCTGGCACGAGTGACCGGCGTCACAGGAATTCCGCCATTCGCCAGGTAACGATCGTGCACTTGGGGGGAAGATGGAGCTCGTGTCCTCCCCGATGATTGAAGACGGCTGCGCGCCGCCCAAATCGCTCCGGCGACGGCCGACGCAGCGCCGCAGTGCCCGCCGCGTCGAGCGGATGCTCGACGCGTGCGCCGAGCTACTCGACGAGATCGGCTACGAGGGTCTCTCCACCACCCGCATCGCCGAGCGCGCCGGCGTCGCGATCGGGTCGGTCTACCAGTTCTTTCCCGACAAGCGGGCCATCACGCAGGAGCTGACCCGGCGCAACGTCGAGCAGTTCGTCTCCCGGGTCGGCCGCAGGTTCCTCGAAGAGGACTACCGCGGCTGGTGGGAGGCGGTCGACGCGATCATCGACGAGTTCGTCGACATGCATCGGAGCGTGCCCGGGTTCAGGAACCTACGCTTCGGCGACGTGGTCGACCTCAACCTGCTCGACTCCGACTCCGACAACAACATGGTGATCGCCGGGCGGCTGCGCGGGCTGCTGCTGAAGGAGTTCGGGTTGGCCGACAGCCAGGAGCTCGACCTGGCCGTGCTGGTCGCCGTCGAGGCGGGCGACGCGGTGCTGAAGCTGGCCTTCCGCCGCGATCCCGACGGGTCACCGGAGATCATCGAGGCGGCCAAGCAACTGATCCGCGGCTTCCTGTCCCGCCAGCTCAAGTCCTGGTCCCCGTGAGGCGCCCGGGCCACGCGCCGTCCCGGCTTCCAGGCCTTCTTCAGGGCGCCTGATCCTCCTCGAGACGCGTGGCCGGTCTCCTTGGCGCCGGTCGGCTCTCCTTCGAAAGGCTCGGCCGGTGCCCCCAGGCACCGTCGGCTCCCCGTCGGGAGGCCTGGGGTCCCTAGGCGGCCTTCGGGAGCTTGGCGGCACGGGTCGACTTCTTCGGGAGACGTAGTCGGTTCCCCGGGCGCCCAGTCGGCTTTGTTCTGGGCGTCTAGTCGGTTTCGCGTAGCTCCTTGAGGAGTTCCGGGAGCCAGGCGGGAGTCGAGCTGCCGAGGCCGTGCTGGCGCTGTGGCTGGTCGGTCGATTCCGGGACGAGCGCGGCGGCGGGTGGCTGGCGTAGCTGGGTCCGCGACGGGCCGGCACCCGGCACGCACGGTGCCGGGAACGTCACCGGCCGTGCGTCACGCGCCTCCCTCGCCATCCTGGTATGCAGTCTGGCCTCCAGCGCGTGGAGGTTTCGCTCAGCCGATTCGATGGCCTCCAGGCGGGCCGAAAAGTAGCCAACCGCGCCGGGAATCACAGCCGACAGCACGATGACGCAGGCCAGCATGAAGGTCATCTGCTTGGACATGCCCATCGCGACTCCCTCCACTAGCGGACGAGCGCGACGGTAATATCCCCTACGACCAGCACAGACACGCTGGCTGTAGTCATACTTTAACGCTACGTTGCCGAACCCGTGCGAGATCCGCGATGTGCATTGACCGGGCAAAACCGCAAGCGGCTCGGTAGTCTCGCGGTGTGGCGCATGTGACCCGTGAGCACCTTGATCGCCTGCTAGAGCAGGCACTGCTGGCCGACGACCACGGTTCGCTGGCCAAGCGGCTGTACGACGTCGCGCTCGGCTATTCGTCGGGCGACGTTTCCAGGGCATCCATCCTGGTCCTGGCCGCCGAGGAATGGCGAGCGGCGGGACAACCCGCGCGTGCGATGGAGTGCTTCCAGCGTGCGATGGAAGACGGTGGCGAGTCGAGCATCGACCCGCGAGCCGGCATAGCCGACACGCTCTTCGAGCTCGACAGACCGGACGAGGCAAGGGAGGTCATCGAGACCATCCGCGCGGAGGGCCGTGCCACCACGGCGACCGCTCACACGATCGCCGAGACCCTGGTCGCCTACGGTGACCTAAGGGCCGGGCACGAGTGGGCGACCCAGGCGGTGCTGGCCTGCGACGAGAACGACCCCGAGCAAGTGGCCCTACTACGCACCCGTTACCGCATCCGGGTGGACCTCGGCCTGCCGGAGGACGACCTGGACGCCTTGGTGTCCTGACGAGGGATGCCGTGGGCAGACGACGCGATCCGCCCCCTGTGGGAGGGCGGCGCGGTCTGTCCGGCTGGGCGGGTGACCTAATCCGCGGGGGGGGGTAGCGCGATCTTTCCCCTCGGGTGGGTAGCGCGTCCGTCTCTCGGGTGAGTGGCGCGTCCTTCCCCGCAAGTGGGTGGCGCGTCCGTTCATCGGGTGGGTGGCGCGGTCTGTTCCGCTGGGCGAGTGGGGTATTGGCGGGTGGGTTGCGCGATCCGTCCCCTCGGGCGGGTGGTGCGAGCCGTTCTGCGGGTGAATGGTGTGGGCGGAGGCGCGCTGGGCGTCAGTTCAGCGGATTCTGGCGTGGAACCCCGGGCGTTTACGCCCGGGAGGAAACGACAGCGCGGGAGGGCCTCCCGGCCCGGGTGGTGTAGTAGCGGGCAGGTCTGGATAGGCAGATCAGCCGGGTCGTTTCTGGTTCTCGATGTACTCCTTGATGATCGATAGTGGGGCACCGCCGCAGGAGGCGGCGAAGTAGGACGGGGACCAGAAGTGCCCGCCCCACAGGTACTGGCGCACGTGCGGGCCGAACTCCTTGCGCAGCAGTCGGGCCGAGACGCCCTTGAGGGAGTTGACCAGGACCGACAGGGCGACCTTGGGCGGGTAGTGAACCAGGAGATGGACGTGGTCGTGTTCGCCGTTGAACTCGACCAGTACGGCCCCGAAGCTGTCGCACACCTCAATCATGATCTCTTCGCAACGGGTCAGGAGCTCATTGGTGAAGACCTTCCGCCGGTATTTGGGGGTAAAGACCAAATGTGCGTGAAGGCTGTAGACGACGGTGCGTCCCCGTCGGATATCGGGATTGGGTTCCCAGCGCGGTGACATGGACCAAACGGTAGTGTGTTCGAGGTGAAGCTGGTGGTGCAGGTGAAGCTTCTGCCGACGCCTGAGCAGGCGGC
>NZ_JAHFZZ010000029.1:41624-127814 GCF_018603905.1 Nonomuraea sp. NEAU-A123 | reverse complement strand
CGTCATCAAGACCACCGCCCGCGACGCCTACGGCTTCCGCAACCCAGGAAACCAGCGACTACGCACCCGATGCGCCACCACCCGAAAAGGCCGCGGACACCTCAACCCCGCTTAACTTCGAAGAGCCGCCATTTCCTCCCCGAGGCGGGTTTTTGCAGGTAGAAGGTATCCCTTCACGCCTGCCGTTGAGCTGGGGTCTGGTTTGAGGTAGACCCGCCGGCTTCTGCTGAATATGGGGATCTTGGGATGGGTCATCGTAGTTTGGGTTTGTGTCCGGCCCCCAGGAGCTCAGCCGTGAGGAGCTGTTGGCTGCTCTGGACGAGATGCGGGCCACGATCGCGGAGCGAGATGCCGTGATCAAGGAGCTGCTGGCCGAGGTCGAGCGGCTGAAGCGGCGGGCAGGGATGGATTCGTCCAACTCATCGATGCCGCCGGGTTCGGACGGTCCGGCAGCGCGGGCCAAGCGCGCCAAGAAGACCAAGAAGCGCTCGCCCCGGCCGCGCGGTGGACAGGCCGGGCACGAGGGGCATGCTGGCCTGGCGGAGCGATCCGAACCAGATCACCGTCATCGCCCCCGAAGCATGCGCTGGGTGCGGCTGCACGCTGGCCGATCTGGAGGGGAAGGTCGTCGAGCGGGTGCAGATGTTCGACACTCCGCCGGTGAAACTCCAGGTCACCGAGTACCGGATGGTCAAGGTGACCTGCCCGGCCTGCCGTCGGGCGACCCGGGCGGCCACCTCGCCGGAACTGGCCGGGCCCTGCTGTTACGGCCCGAACGTCCGCGCCGCGACCGCGCTGCTGGCCTGCGCCGGGCACATGAGCATCACCCGGGCCTCCGACCTGATGGGCGTGCTGCTGGACGCGTCGGTCTCCACCGGGTTCGCCGGCGGGCTGGTCAAGCGCGTCGCCGCCCGGCTGGCCGGCTTCGAGATCGCGCTGAAGAACGCGTTGCGTGCCGCGCCGGTGCTGCACCACGATGAGACCCCGGCCCGCGTCGCAGGCGATGACGACCATCGGCTGCTGCATGTCTACACCGCCCGCGCCGGCCGGCTCCTGTGATTCGGCACCGCCGCAGGCCGCGGCCATGACGCCCTGGACGGCTTCAAGATTCTGCCCGGCTACTGCGGTCATGAGCGCGCTGACCGACGCTAAAGCCGCGGTCGCCAAGGCCCGCGCCCAGGGCGCCACCGCCAGGTGAATCGCGGTCGAGAGCTCTCCCGGTGGAGCCTCCCGCCATATGCGCCCCGGCTGGTGGTGTCGCAGGGGTGCAGCCTGAGCGGCATCATGCGCTCACCGACGCCGTCCCTGACGATGCGCCGCGACCGATCGCGGGCGGCGCGAAGGGGCTTCACGACAGTGCCAAAAGATGCGGAGAGCGTGTGACCGACCTCGACGCCTACCACGGCCTCCATCTGGCAGCTCCCCGAGGGAACATCACACTCGTGGACTGGTACCCGTGGCAGCCGACCAGCGCGGTGACACGCGTGCGGGCCTACACCTGCGACTGCGCCCCTGTCGTCTACGAGTTGTGCGTCGCGGGCGGACACACCTACATACGGCGCTGTGACTGGTCCACCTACCCCACCTCCGTCATGGAGAGCGAGCGAATGACCGACCGCCACGCCCAAGACCTCTGGATGCGCATCATGAGCGGCGAGGCGAGGTGACCGACACCCGCAACATGTAGCGACCTCGGCTAACCGCTGAAAGAGGTTGTTCCACACGGTGTGGAAAGGGGCCCAGCGACGGGGTAGATCGCTTCGTGCTCGGCGCCGGGTGGCTTCGGGCCACAGGTCGGTTTCGTCGACTTGGCGGAGGTCGCAATGGCCCAAGGTAGGGGATGCTGGGTAGGGCAGCAGTGGACCATTTGGCCATGACAGGCCGGCGCCCCAAGAGCGTGAGTTCCGCACCTGCCGTCCATTCACGGCAGGCCATGGTCAACAAGGTTCTCGCAGGCGAAGCCTGCGCCGGGAGGACGTCCGAGCGAAGCGAGGCCCTCCAGGGGTCGGGGCTTTGGCCCGACTGGAAGCAACGTCTGAGCCCCGAAAGCGCGAAGCGCCCAAAGCGAAGCCCGTTGTGCGCCGAAGCCCCCCCCCAGAAGGACGCCCGGAGCGGAGCGGAGGCCCTTTTTGGCGGGGCGGGCATCAGACGGGCAACCACCGAATCGGGTGACGGTTGGGCATGAGAAAGCGCCGGTCAGCGGGCCAGATGTCTGCTGATCACCAGGCGCTGGATCTGGTTCGTACCCTCGAAAATCTGCATGATCTTCGCCTCACGCATGTACCGCTCGACCCGGAATTCCCGCGTATACCCATACCCGCCGAACACCTGCACCGCATCGGTGGTGACCTTCATCGCGGCGTCCGTCGCCACCAGCTTCGCGACGCTGGCCTGCCGCGCGTACGGACGGCCGGCGTCGCGGCGGCGGGCGGCGTCCAGGTATGTGGCGCGGGCGCTGTCCACGGCGGCGGCCATGTCCGCGAGCAGGAAGCCCAGCCCCTGGTGGTCGATGATCTTGCGGCCGAACGTCTGGCGCTCCTTCGCGTAGGCGACGGATGCGTCGAGGGCGGCCTGCGCCAGGCCGGTCGCGCAGGCGGCGATGCCGAGCCGGCCGGAGTCGAGGGCACTGAAGGCGATGGGCAGGCCCTGTCCTTCCTCACCGAGCAGCCGGTCGGCCTCTATGACGGTGCCGTCCCAGTGGGCGCTGGTCGTGGGGATGGCGTGCAGGCCCATCTTCTCCTCCGGGCGGCCGAAGGTCAGGCCCTCGGCCGCGCCGGGGGCCAGGAAGCAGGAGATGCCGCGGCTGCCCTCCCCCGTCCGGGCGAACAGGGCGTAGAAGTCGGCCTTGCCGCCGTGGGTGATCCATGCCTTGTTGCCGGTGATCCGGTAGCCGTGCTCGACCTTCTCCGCCTTGCAGGTGAGGGCGGCGGCGTCGGAGCCGGCCTGGGGTTCGGACAGGCTGTAGCCGCCGACGAGCCGGCCCGCCAGCATGTCGGGCAGCCAGCGTTCGCGCTGCTCGGGCGTGCCGTAGGTGGCCACGGGGAAGCAGGCGAGCGTGTGCACGCTGGTGGCCACCGCGACGGCGGCCCAGCGGGCCGCCAGTTCCTCCAGGACCTGTAGGTAGACCTCGTACGGCTGGCCGCCGCCGCCGAACTCCTCCGGGTACGGCAGACCGAGCAGCCCGGCGGCGCCGAGCGTGGCGAACAGGCCCTCGGGGTAGGTCTCGGCGCGCTCATGCTCGTCGACCCGGCTCGCCAGCTCCTTGTCGGCGATCTCCCGGGTGAGGGCGATGAGGTCCTCGGCGTCCTCGGTGGGCAGCAGGCGATCGACGGTCACATTCTCTCCAGGGTTCCGGTGGGCTCGCTCGGCTTCGTGGGGGTGGGCTCGCCCGACCCCGCGAGGATAGGCTCGCCCGGCTTCGCTGGGGTGAGTTCGCCTGCCTTCGCGAGAGTGGGCTCGCTCAGCTCCGCCAGGGCGGTCCTGGCGCGGTCGCGGTACTCCGCGACTCGCGCGAGCTTGATGTCCTCATACCCGCGAATCGCCTCCGGCAGCGCCGCGATGGCGGCCACGGCGCCGGCGGTGGCCGGGCTCAGCCGGGCGAGAGCGTCACGCATCAGGTCACGGTACTCGGTGACGAGCGCCCGCTCGACGCGGCGCACTCCGGCGTACCCGAACACGTCGAACGGTGTGCCGCGCAGGAACCTGCCGGCGCGCAGCACGCGGAACACGACGTTCGCCGAGCGGCGCAGCCTGATCTTGCGCTTCATGCCCAGCGCCCGCAGTATCGGCGGGTGCAGCAGCACCGACACGACGGCGTCCGCGCCGAACTCCCGCTCCCTCCTGGCCCGCTCGGCCGGGTCCAGGTGCAGCCGGGCGACCTCGTACTCGTCCTTGTAGGCCATGAGCTTGTGCAGGCCCTTGGCGTACGCGAGGGCGATCGGGGCGCCCTCCTCCCCCGCGCGGTCGGCGGCGAGCGCGGCCACGCGGCGCACGTCCTCGACGTACTGGGCGGCGTAGGCCGCGTTACGGTAGCCGGTCAGGTCGGTGACCCGCGTGGCCAGGGCCTGCTCGAAGGATTCGGCCTCCGGAGCCGAGGGCTCGAACGAACCGGCCTCCGGGGCCGGGGGCTCGAGGGCCGCCAGCACCGCGTGGCGGTCGGCGACGGCGGCCCGGCCCCAGCGGAACGCCGCGAGGTTCTGCTCGACCGAGGCTCCGTTGAGCTGGATGGCCCGTTCGACGGCTTCGGCCGAAAGCGGCAGGCAGCCGTGCTGGAACGCGGCGCCGATGAGCAGCATGTTCGCGGGCATGTGGTCGCCGAACAGCGTCTCGGCGAGGGCGTGGGCGTCGAGGTAGAGGTTGTCGGTGCTTCGGGTGGCCGACTCTACGCGGGTGAGCGCGTCGCCGGGCGAGTTCGGCACGGTGACGCGTCCGGTCACCATGGCGGCGGTCGGTACGACGGCGGTGCTGACCACGGCGATGGTACGGTCCGGCGCGGCGGTGGCCAGGTTGGCGTCGGCCGCCACGCCGAGCAGGTCGAATCCGATCAGCACGTCGGCGGTGCCGCGCGACGCCTTCGGGGAGCCGGTGACCGGGTGCGGGGAGATGCGGACGTCGCTGACGACGGGTCCGCCCTTCTGGGCCAGCCCGGTCTGTTCGAGGCCGGCCGCGTGCAGGCCGTCGAGGTGGGCGGCCATCTGCAGGATCTGCGAGACGGTGACGACGCCCGTGCCGCCGATGCCGGGCATCCGCAGCAGCACCTCCCGGCCGGGGAATCTGGCGACCGGCTCGGCGGGCTCCACCGGCGGCGACGGCACCGGCCCCGCCTGACGAGTGTCCGGCCCGGCCAACGACACTGGCCGGGTGCCCGGCTTGACCAGCAGGAACGACGGGCAGTCGCCCTTGAGGCAGCTCAGGTCGGAGTTGCACGAGGGCTGGTGGATCCGGGTCTTGCGGCCGTACACGGTCTCGACGGGCTGCACGGACAGGCAGGTCGACGCCTCGCCGCAGTCTCCGCAGCCCTCGCACACCCGCTCGTTGACCACGACCTTCTCCACCGGGACGGGGAGTTTCCCGCGCTTGCGCAGGCGGCGTTCCTCGGCCGCGCACCGGTCGTCGTGGATCAGCACGGTCACCCCGTCGAGTGCCGCAAGCTCTTGCTCGGCCGCCGCCAGCCCGTCGCGGTGCCGTACGGTGGCGATCGGCGCGAGCCGGACGCCCCGGTAGGTCTCCGGCTCGGGTGTGGTGATCACGATCCGGCGGACTCCCTCGGCGGCCAGCGACCGCGTCAGTGCGGGTACGTCGAGGCGGCCCTCCGCGCGCTGGCCGCCCGTCATGGCGACGGCGTCGTTGTAGAGCAGCTTGTACGTGATCGACACCCCGGCCGCGACGGCGGCGCGGACGGCCAGCGAGCCGGAGTGGTGGAAGGTGCCGTCGCCGAGGTTCTGGACGAAGTGCCGGTCGCCGGTGAAGGGGGCCAGGCCGATCCACTGGGCGCCCTCGCCGCCCATCTGGGTGATGCCGACCTGGTTGCCACGCCCGTTGCCGTCCAGGGCGATCATGGCGTGGCAGCCGATGCCGACGCCGACCAGCGTGCTGTCGGACGTGCGGGTGGAGATGTTGTGCGGGCAGCCCGAGCAGAAGTACGGCGTGCGCGCGGCGACCATCGGCAGCAGCCGGCGCGGCTTCGGGGCGGGCGCCGAGGTGTCGGCGAGCGGGCCGGGGAAGGTGGTGGACGCCGAGGTGTCGGCGAGCGGGCCGGGGAGGGTGGTGGACGCCAAGGTGACGGCGGTCCGCGGGAGCGGACCCGCGAAGGTGGTGAGCGCCTTGGCCACGTCCTCCGCGCCGAGCGTGCCGCGGGCGGTGAGCAGTTCGCGGCCGACGACGGCCGGGGTGCGCTCGCCGCCGTAGAGCGCCTGCTTCAGCTGGCCCTCCAGGAACGGGACCTTGTCCTCCACCACGAGCACCCGGTCGAGGTCCGCGGTCATGGCGGCCAGGTCGCCGGGCGCCAGCGGGTACGGCATGCCGAGCCGGATGAGCCGCAGGCCCAGGTCCTCGATCGCGGTCTCGTCCAGCCCGAGGTCGGCCAGCGCCCGCCGGACCACCGCGAAGGAGGCGCCGGAGGCGAGGATGCCGAGGCGGGCCCGCGGTGAGCCGGACATCACCCGGTTCAGGCCGTGCGCGCGGGCGTAGTCGCGGGCCAGGTCGAGGCGCCGGGTCAGCATGTCGTGCTCGGCGTCCAGCGCGGCCGGACCGACCAGGGCGGCCGGCGTGGCGCGGGCCGCGTGGTCCGGGGCCGGGATGCCGTCGCGCAGCGAGCCGAGGTCGACGGTGGCCGACGCGTCGGCGAGGTCCGCGACGATCTTCAGGCCCGTCCACAGGCCGGTGACGCGCGAGAGGGCGACCGCGTGCAGCCCGAACTCGATGATCTCCGCCACCGAGCCCGGCGCGAGCAGCGGCACGCACAGGCTCTGGCACATCGGTTCGCAGGAGCTGGGCACGGTCGAGGACTTGCTGCCGGGGTCGTCGCCGATCCAGGCCACCGCGCCGCCGAGCGCGGCGGTGCCGGCCAGGTTGCCGTGCCGGATGGCGTCGGCGGCCCGGTCGAGGCCGGGGCTCTTGCCGTACCAGAAGCCGGCCACGCCGTCGTGGCGCCGGCCGGGCAGGCGGTCGAGGAGCTGCGTGCCCGCCACGGCGGTGGCCGCCAGCTCCTCGTTGAGCGCCGGTTGGAAGACCACGCCCGCCGGTTCGAGCAGCCGGGCGGCCCGGCCCATCTCCAGGTCGACGCCGGCCAGCGGCGAGCCCGGGTAGCCGGAGACGAACACGCGCGTGTCCAGCCCGCGCTCCCGGTCCAGGCGGCGCTGTTCGAGCGTCAGCCGGACGAGGGCCTGGAGGCCGGAGATGAGCACGCGGCCGTCCGTGGCCGTGTACTTGTCGTCGAGAGCGACGCTCACGCGGGCCTCCCTGAGGTTCGTGGGAACCCCAGCACAGCAACGTGGGCGGCCATCGCGCAAGTATCACCCAAGAAGGCGCGAGAAAGACGCAAAACCTTTGCGGCCTCGGCCTCATTCGCTAAGGTTCTTTCCACCAAAAGCCTAGGAGTACCCGCATGCCGGAAATAGACGAGATTGATCATCGGCTGTTGCGGCTGCTGCGCGAGGACGGGCGCCGGACCTTCTCGGAGATGGCGGGCACGATCGGCCTTTCCGTGGCCGCGGTCAAGCGGCGGGTGGACCGGCTCAAAGAGCTCGGCGTCATCACCGGTTTCACCGTGCAGATCGACTACGCCAAGCTCGGATGGGGCATCGAGGCGTTCACCGAGCTGCATTACGCGGGTGCGACACCGGTGAGCGAGATCGTCCGCACGGCCACCGACGTGGCGGAGGTCCAGACGGTGTTCACCATCGCCGGCGACCCCGACGCGCTGATCCACGTCCGCGTCCGCGACCTCGGTCATCTCCAGCAGGTCATCGATCACCTGCGCCATGCCGGGAACGTCACGGGCACCAAGACGCTGTTGGTGCTGGGCTCGTGGACCCGTGACGCGCTCGCGCCGCGAGCGTCCCGGATAGCCGGAAAGAAATAGCCCCGCTAACAAATAGCAGAGCTTTCTTTGTCCTGGCCACCCGCCGTCCCGGGAGTGCGCCGAACAACGACGCCATACGCTACAGTACTGATTGTCTTCTCGCCTCTGAATTCGGAGCACCAGCATGGCCAAGCAAATTCAAGAGATCTTCCTTGACGACCTCGACGGAAGCGCCTTGTCGTCCGAGAACACAATCAGGTTCGGGCTCGACGGCTTTGCCTACGAGATCGACCTGTCGGATAAGAACGAGGAGAAGTTGCGCAAAGCGCTTGCCCCGTTCCTGGTCAAGGCCCGTCAGGTCCGCAAGGAGCGCGGTGGCAAGGTCCGCCGCGGAGTCGGCTCGGCGCGCTCGGTGAGTCGCGACAAGTCCACCGAAATTCGCCAGTGGGCGAAGCAGGCGGGACTACCCGTGAGCGAGCGCGGCCGTATCGCCGCGACCATCGTGGAGCAGTACGAGGCGGCTCACTGAGATTGCCGCTCCGGCAATCATGACGGCGATAATGACCGTCGCCTCCTCAATTCGAAATGCGGCCCGCCCACCGGCCTTTGGCCGCCGCGATGGCGGGTTCGCGGCAGGCGGCATCGCCGCCGGAGCGATATCGGGAGGATGACGATCAGAGTCGGCCGGCTGCCTTCAAGGCCCGTACGGCCCGCCGGTCCAGGCGAGGGGACCGGTGGCGCAGCCGTCATCCGACGTTGCCCGGACGCGCCTGGATCAGCTCCGAAACGCAGGCCCCGCGAGACGACGATGACTCAGACGCGGGTCGACTCCCGCAGCACCAGGCTGCACGGCATGCGCCGTACTCCACCCTGGTGCGGCACACCGCCGATCACGTCCAGCAGGTGCGTGGCGGCGGCGCGGCCGATCTCCCCGAGGTTCAGGTCGACCGTGGTGAGCGGCGGCCGGGAGCCGAGCGCCATCGGCGCCCAGTTGTCGAAACCCACGAGCGCCACGTCATCGGGAATGCGCCGGCCACGGTCCCGGAGCGTCTCGGCGACGCCCCTGGCGATCTGGTCGCTGCCGCAGAACACCGCGTCCACATCCGGCTGAGTGCGGAGCAGGATGTCGGCGCCCTGGCGTCCCCACTCCTCCGACCACTCCCCGAACAGCGCGTCGCCCGCGGCCGTCGCCCCCGCCTCCGCCAGCGCGTCGGCGAACCCCGCGGCCCGCGTCCGCGCGGCCAGGAACCGCTGCGGCCCGGTGATGTGGCCGACCCGCCGCCGCCCGGTGGCCAGCAGATGCCGTACGGCGAGCATGCTGCCGCCCAGATCATCGGGGATCACCGAGAAGTCGGCGGCCTCCGTCGACTGGGTCATGGCGTAGACGACCGGGACCGGCAGGCCGGTGCCGATGCTCGGCCGGGGCTCGGTGCGGCGGCCGGTGACGATGATGCCCTCGACCCGCCTGGCCAGCAGGCGCTCGACGTAGTGCCGCTCCCTGATCGGGTCGTCTCGGGTGTCGCACATGAACACCGAGATCTGGCCGGCGCCCAGCGCGTCCTCGGCGCCGAGCATGACGGGGATGCTGAACCGGCCGAAGCTGTCGCACGTCACCAGGCCGACGGTGAACGTGCGGCCGTGCAGCAACCCTTGGGCGAGCTTGTTCGGCCGGAACTCCAGACGTTCGGCGGCGGCCATCACCCGCGCCCTGGTCTCCTCGCGCAACCGGCCTTGGCCGTTGAGCGCCTTGGACGCCGTGCCGATCGACACTCCGGCGGCCGCGGCGACCTCGCGAATGGTCACGGCTCGCCGGGAAAATTCAGACAAACGATTTCCCTCCTCTATGCCCTGGTCAGGATACAACCGCATGGAGGGTTGACCAGTGATGTGTAACACCTTACTGTTCGCGGAGGAAAGCCTATTCCCCATGTGCGAGGAGTTCGATGGACCAGGCCTGCGGCCCCGCCGTACCGACCGCAGAATCGACGGCCGTGCAGCGGCCTCTCGGCATCCATGACGTGGTGATCACCGGTGGGCCGTTCGGGCGCTGGCAGAGCGTCAACCGCGCGGCGAGCATCCCGCTCGGGCTGGAGCAGATGGAGCAGGCGGGCAGCCTGCCGAACCTGCGCCTGGCCGGAGCCGGAGCAGGCGGCGAGGAAGGGGCTGAGTTCCGCGGGTACCGCTTCCAGGACTCGGACCTGTACAAGCAGCTCGAGGCCGTCGCCTGGGAGCACGCCAGGCGACCGTCGACGGAGTACACGGACTTCGTCGAGCGGGCGTCCGAGGTGCTCAAGCGGGCTCAGCGGCCCGACGGCTACCTCAACTCGCACTACCAGATCGTCAAGCCGGACAAGATCTACGCCGAGCTCGAGTACAGCCACGAGATGTACTGCGCGGGCCACCTGTTCCAGGCCGCGGTCGCCGCCACCCGCGCGGGCACCGGCACGGAGCTGCTCGAGGTCGCCCGGAAGTTCGCCGACCACCTGGCGGACGTCTTCCTGCGCGGCGGCAACGACGGCATCGACGGGCACGCCGAGGTCGAGACCGCGCTGGTGGAGCTGTACCGGGCCACCGGCGAGCGCTCCTACCTGGACCTGGCCGCGAAGCTGATCGATGGCAGGGGCAGGGGGCACATCCGCGACAGCGGGCTCGGCATCCTGTACGCCCAGGACCACCTGCCGGTCAGGGAGGCGGATACGGCGGTCGGGCACGCGGTGCGCCAGTTGTACCTGGAGGCGGGCGTCGTCGACGTCTACCTGGAGACCGGCGACGAGTCGCTGCTGGAGTGCTCGGTCCGGCGCTGGGAGGACCTGGTCGCCACCAAGACCCACCTGACGGGAGGCATGGGCAGCCGCCACTCCGACGAGGCGTTCGGCGACCGCTGGGAGCTGCCGCCGGACCGCGCCTACAACGAGAGCTGCGCGGCCATCGCCAGCATCCACTGGAACTGGCGGCTGCTCCTGGCCACCGGCCACGGCCGGTACGCCGACCTGATCGAGCGCACGCTCTACAACGCCTTCGCCGCCTCGACCTCGGCGGACGGCATCCGCTTCTTCTACGTCAACCCGCTCCAGCGCAGGGACGACCACATCGAGGGAGCCTACGCCGGTCGCCGGCGCGAGTGGTTCGCCTGCGCCTGCTGCCCGCCGAACGTCATGCGGCTCGTCTCCTCCCTCGGCGGGTACGTAGCGACGTCCGCCGACAACACCCTGCTCGTCCACCAGTACGTGCCGGGCACCATCTCCGACGGCGACCTCACGCTGGCCGTCGCCACCGACTACCCCTGGCACGGCCGCGTCACGTTCACCGTGGAGCGCGCGCCGGGGACCCCGTGGTCGCTGGCGCTGCGGGTGCCCGCGTGGAGCGCCGCCACCACGGTGACGATCGACGGCGAGTCGGCGCCCGCCGTACCGGACGAGCGCGGCTACGTCGTGCTGACCCGCGAGTGGCGGGCGGGCGACACCGTCGAGCTGGAGCTGGACATGGCGCCCAGGCTGGTCCACCCGCACCGCCGCGTCGACGCCGTCAGGGGATGCGTCGCCGTCGAGCGGGGGCCGCTCGTCTACTGCTTCGAGCAGGCCGACCAGCCCGAAGGCGTGGACCTCCCGGACCTGGCGCTGGCCGCGGGGGCCGAGCTCCGCGTCCTGGACAAGGACGATCTCGACGGCATCGGGCGCACCGTGCTGATCGAGGCCGACGCCCTGGCCGTCTCCCAGCCTGTGGGCGGCCTGCCGTACACCATCACACCCCCCGCGGAACTCGCGACCGGCTCCCCCGTGACCGCCACGGCGATCCCCTACTACCAGTGGGACAACCGCGACGGCCGCGGGATGCGGGTCTGGATCCCCCTCGCGTAAAGGAACACCCCGATGAATAGACGTGATCTCTTCAAGATCGGCGGTCTCGCGGCCCTCGGCGCGGCGGCGTCCGCGTGCGGGAGCGGCGGCGGATCGAGCGCCGCGACGCAGTTGCAGTTCATGTACTGGGGCTCCACCTTCGAGCAGAAGGCCGTGGAGAAGATGCTCAGGCAGTTCGAGCAGAAGAAGCCGGGCATCAAGGTCAAGGCGCTGTTCACTCCCGACGAGTACGACGTCAAGCTCAACACCCTGGTGGCCAGCGGCCGGGTGCCGGACGTCGGCTACGTGCCGATGGCCATGTCGTTCCGCCTGGCCGAGCAGGGCAAGCTGGTCAACCTGTTCCCGTATCTGACGAAATATCCGCAGCTCGGCGGCTACCTGCCGGACGCCTATCTCTGGTACGGCCAGGACAAACTGCACGGCGTCGCCACGGCCAACGAGGTCGAGCTGCTCTGGTACGGCAAGCAGGCCATCGCGGACGCCGGCATCGCTCCCCCGCCGGCCGACGCGGCCTCCGCCTGGACCTGGGACCAGCTTGTCCAGAACGCCTACAAGCTCACCATCGACCAGAACGGCAAGCATCCCGACGAGTCGGGCTTCGACCCCAAGCAGATCAAGCAGTTCGGCATCTCCAGCAGCATCACCTACGGCGCGGCCTGGTACGGCTTCCTGCGCAGCAACGGCGGCGACTTCGCCGACGAGAGCGGCAAGCGGTGCCTGCTCGACTCGCCCGAGGCGATCAAGGTCTTCCAGAACCTGCAGGACCTCATCTACAAGCACCGGGTCATGCCCGGCCCCGGCCAGCTCGCGGCCACCGGCGACGACGTGCCCGGCACGAACATCCTGCTCAAGACCAAGCGCGTGGCCATGGTGATCGACGGCCACTGGTCGCTGCTCGACATGAACGAGAGCAAGGCCGACTACGGCATCGGCGTGCTGCCCAAGTACGGCGAGCCGTTCACGGCGACCCAGGTGGCGGGCGCGTCGGCGGTGTTCGCCGGGACCAAGCACGTGGAGGAGGCGGTGGAGCTGTTCGCCTTCCACAACGATCCGCGCTACGTCGACCTCTACAAGCAGGGCCTGTGGATGCCGCAGGAGAAGAAGTACTACGAGGACCAGGCCTCCGTCGACTCCTGGACCAAGAACGACCTGCACCCGCCGGAGTTCAAGACCGCGGTCGTCGACTTCGCGCGCGACCACGGCGTGCCTGTCTTCGGCAACCGGGTCAAGAACATGACGCAGATCGGCAGTGACGTCCTGACCCCCGCGCTCCAGGAGATCGAGTCCGGCAAGCGCCCGGCGGCCGACATCCTCAAGGCGGTCGCGCCGAAGATCACCGGGATGCTGCAGGGCTGGCAGCACACGCAGGACCTCTGATGCGCAGGTTCGAGACGCGATGGGGCATCCTCATGGCGTTGCCGGCCATCCTCGGGTTCGTCATCTTCACCGTCGGCCCGATGGTCGCCTCGTTCTTCTTCAGCCTGACCGACTGGCAGATCGGCGGCAGCCCGTCGTTCGTCGGGCTGGACAACTACTCCGCGATGGTGAACGACGAGCTGTTCTGGAAGTCGCTGAGCGCCACCACGTACTACACGCTCGGCGCGGTGCCGCTCACGCTGATCGTCAGCTTCGCGGTCGCCATGCTGCTCAACCAGAAGGCGCGCGGCCTGTCGCTCTGGCGGACGATCTTCTACCTGCCGACGCTGGTCCCGGCGATCGCCAACGTGGTCCTCTGGATCTGGATCTTCAACCCGGACTTCGGGCTGCTCAACTCGCTGCTGCGCCAGGCCGGGCTGCCGACCTCCCAGTGGGTCTACAGCGAGCAGATGGCCATCCCGTCACTGATCATCATGAGCACCTGGGGCTTCGGCAACACCATGGTGATCTTCCTGGCCGGGCTGCAGGGCGTGCCGCGCCACCTGTACGAGGCGGTGTCGATCGACGGGGGCGGCCCGTTGCGGCGCTTCTGGCACGTGACGCTGCCGATGATGACGCCGACCATCTTCTACAACCTGGTGGTGGGCGTGGTCGGCACGTTCCAGGTGTTCAACCAGGCGTACGTGATGACCGAGGGCGGCCCCAACCACGCCACGCTCTTCTACGTCTACTACCTCTTCCGCAAGGCCTTCACCGAGAGCGAGATGGGCTACGCCAGCGCGCTCGCGTGGGTGCTCTTCATGATCATCATGGTGGTGACGTTCCTGATGTTCCGCAACGCCCGCCGCTGGGTCTACTACGAGATGGCAGGTGCCCGATGACCACGCTGGCGGCGCGGGAGAGGACCCGCGCGAAGGGCGTGGCGCCGACCCAGGGCCTGCGGCGGCCGCGCAGATACGGCAGGGCGCTGCTGTACGTGGCGCTGGTGGCGGGCTCGATCCCGACGCTGCTGCCGTTCGTCTGGCTGGTGCGCAGCGCGCTGATGGCCGACAGCCAGATGTTCGTCGCCCCGCCCGAGTGGATCCCGCGCCCGTTCCAGTGGTCGAACTTCAGCGAGGCGCTCACCGCCCAGCCGTTCGGCCTCTACCTGCTCAACACGGTGATCATCGCGGTGATCTGCGTGCTCGGCACCGTGTTCACCTGCTCGGTGGCCGCCTTCAGCTTCTCGCGGCTGCGCTGGCGGGGGCGCAACGTGGTGTTCGCGCTGCTGCTGACCGGTGTCATGCTGCCGTACGCGGTGACGATCATCCCGACGTTCGTCATGTGGCAGGAGCTGGGCGCGCTGGACACGTTCGTCCCGCTCACCGTGCCGGCCTGGTTCGCCGGGGCGGGTGGGGGCGTGTTCAACGTGTTCCTGCTGCGGCAGTTCTTCCTGACGATCCCCTTCGAGCTCGACGAGGCCGCCTACATCGACGGGGCGTCGCCGTGGCGGGTGTACTGGACGGTCGTCATGCCGCTGTCCAAGCCGGCGATCATCGTGGTCACCATCTTCACCTTCATCGGCACGTGGAACGACTTCCTCGGCCCGCTGCTCTACCTGCAGGACGAGGAGAAGTACACGCTCTCGCTCGGGCTGGCCTCGTTCCAGAGCGTCTTCATCACGCAGTGGGGCTACCTGATGGCGGCCTCGGCGGCCGTCATCGTGCCGATCGTGGCGCTGTTCTTCTTCCTCCAGCGCTACTTCATCGAGGGAGTCACGCTCACCGGCATCAAGAACTGAGAGGTCTCACACCATGAAGCGATTAACCGTCGCGGCCCTGTTACTGAGCTCCCTGTTCGTCGGCGTGCCGCCCGCGCACGCCCTCGCCGCCGCCCAGGTCGTCGACATGTTCGGCCGGACCGTCAACACCTACGGCGTCAAGCTCGTGGACTGGGAGGGCTACCTGGCCAACCCGTACATCCAGCTGACCGTCAAACCCCCGCAGGACGCCCAGTTCCCCGTCACGATCGACCTCAAGGCCGAGGGCACCTCCCGGCTGATGATGGATCTGCCCAGCCAGCTGACCGCGACGGGCGCCACCAAGACGCTGACGTTCGCGAACGCGTCAGAGCAGAAGACGTTCAAGCTGGAGATCGCCTCCAAGCGCGGCGCCGGCGTCGACGAGCTGCACACGCTGAAGCTGGCGATCAGGGACGCGGCCGGCGCGACCCTCCAGCAGTCGATGCCGATCAGGGTCCAGCAGGACGAGAAGACCGCCCTGCAGCCGACGATCCCCATCACCTTCGACTACCGCTACGACACGATCACCGGCTACTTCAACGCCCCGGCCTTCAGGACCGCCGCCGAGGAGGCCGTCAAGGACTGGTTCAGGTTCTTCGACGTGCAGCCCTTCGACACGGTGGCGGCCGGGACCGAGAACAACCACCTGCCGGGCAACGACTGGCAGAACGAGATCACGGTCACCAACAACGCGGCCTACAACGGCATGTACGTCTTCTTCAGGGGCATCCAGTCGCCCTACTCGACCGGCTACCCCGCCGCGAACGGCAAGTACCTCACCCGGGGCGGCCAGCAGGTCGCGGGCCCGCTGCACCGGTCCACCTCGATGATCTTCGAGTACGACGAGGCGAACAAGCAGCTCTTCACCTCCCTGGCCGACGAGGACTGGTACAAGACGGACATCGCCGGCTCGGTGCTCGACGTGCACGGCCTGGTCATGCACGAGTACGGCCACGCGGTCGCCTACCACAGCGACTGGGTCGGGATGCGCTCCTACGTCGCCGGCGGCGGCAACGACCCCGACGTCGTCGCGTATCAGGGCCGCGCCGTGCCGCTGGACAGCAGCTACCACATCCCCGGCGACCAGCCCAACTGGGACCGGCTCAGCGGGCAGAGCGGCGGTTGGACGCACCTGTTCCCGACCCGCAGATGGATGCTGACCAAGCTCGCCCTGCTGGTGGCTGAGAACGCGGGCTGGAAGCTCAACCGCAACCTCACCCCGTTCCTGCCGCCGTCCATCGTCACCACCTCCCTGCCCCAGGCCGCGCCGGGCACCGCCTACCAGCAGACGCTCGCCGCCAAGGGCGGGGTGCCGTTCTACGACTGGCAGGTGACCAGCGGCTCGCTGCCCGCCGGGCTCAGCCTCGACCGGTTCACCGGCGCGATCACCGGCACGCCGACGACGGCCGGGACCTCGACGTTCACCGTGCAGCTGCGTGACTACGACAGCAGGAGCACTCCGGTGACGAAGTCGTTCCAGCTCCAGGTCGGCGGCACCACCACGCCCACGAACCTGGCCAGGACCGCGACGCCGTCCGCCTCGTACACCTCGCCGTGGGAGAGCATCGCGGCGATCAACGACGGCATCGACCCGCCCAGCTCGAACGACACCGTCAACCGCCGCTGGGGCACCTGGCCCAACACCGGTGCGCAGTGGGCCGAGCTGACCTGGCCGGCCGCGCAGACGATCCGGTCGGCGGACGTGTACTTCTTCGACGACAACGACGGCGTGCGCCTGCCCGCCTCCTGGAAGCTCCAGTACTGGAACGGCACCGCGTACGTGGACATCCCCGGCACGTACCCCACGGCGCTCAACGCCTACAACCACGTGAGCTTCGGGCAAGTCTCCACCACGCGGCTGCGCGTGGCCCTGCAGAGCGGACAAGCGTCCGTCGGACTCCTGGAAGTGAAGGCTTTCGCTTGATGAGGAAGATCGTTCAGTGAAGAAGATCGCCGTAGTCACCGTCCTGGCCGGGCTCGCGGGCGCGCTCTCCGTGCCCGCTCCCGGCCTGGCGGCCCGCCAGGCCGCCCCGGCCCTGGACGTGTTCGACATCTTCTACCGCAACGTCAAGGACTACGGCGTCAAGCTCGTGGACTGGCAGGGCTACCTGGCCAATCCGTACGTCGAGCTGACGGTCAGAGCGCCCAAGACGCCGGGCATCGCCTACCCGCTGACCGTGGACCTGAAGGCCGAGGGCACCTCCCGGCTGATGCTCAACATGCCGAGCGAGCTGACGGCGACCGGCGCGACCAAGACCTTCACGCTCACGGGCCCGGCCGACCGCGAGGTCGTCCGGCTGGCCATCCACTCCAAGCAGGGCCCCGGCCAGGACGAACGCCACAAGTGGCTGATGCGGACCACCGACGCGACCGGCGCGACGATCACCCAGAGCATGCCGATCATGGTCCAGCAGGACGAGAAGACCCCGCTCAAGCCGACGATCCCCATCGACTTCGACTACCGCTACGACACGATCACCCGCTACTTCGCCGACCCGGGCGTGCGCACGGCGGCGGAGACGGCGGTCCGGAACTGGTTCGCCTTCTTCGACCTCAAGCCCTTCGACACGGTGCCCGCGGGCGACGAGGTCAACAAGCTGCCGGGCGACGACTGGCAGAACGAGGTCGAGGCCACCAACGCCAAGCCGTACAAGGGCATGTACGTCTTCTTCCGCGGCATCCAGACGCCGTACTCGACCGGCTACCCGACGATCAACGGCAAGTTCCACACCCAGAACGGCAAGCCCACCCCGTACCACCGCTCGACCAGCATGATCCTGGAGTACGACGAGCAGCTCATGAAGCTGGTCAGCTCGCCGGCCGACGAGGACTGGTACAAGACCGACCTCGGCCAGGTCATCGACGTGCACGGCCTGGTCATGCACGAGTACGGCCACGCGGTCGCCTTCCACAGCGACTGGGAGGGGATGGCGAAGTACGTCGAGAGCAAGGGCAGGGACGACCAGGAGGTCATCGACTACCAGGGCTACCCGGTGCCGCTCGACACCAGCTATCACGTGCCCGGTGACGAGCCGTACTGGGACCGGCTGAGCGGCCAGAGCGGCGGCTGGCGGCACGTCTTCCCGACCAGGCAGTGGGAGCTGACCAAGCTGACGCTGCTGATCGCGGAGAACGCCGGCTGGAAGCTGAACAAGAAGCTGACCCCCTTCCTCAAGCCCTCGATCGAAACCGCCTCGGTCAAGGCGGGGAAGGCGGGCGCGGCCTACGACCAGCGGCTCCAGGCCAAGGGCGGCGTGCCGTTCTACGACTGGCAGGTCACCGGCGGCGCGCTGCCCGAGGGGCTGACGCTCGACCGGTTCACCGGCGCGATCACCGGCAAGCCCGTCAAGGCGGGAACGTCGGCCTTCACCGTCCAGCTCAGGGACTACGACAAGCTGAGCACCCCCGTCACCCGCGAGTACTCGCTCACCGTCAACGCGTGACAAGGGCGGCGGCCCCGCCGGCCGCCGCCCTCTCCTTGGTCCTACAGCCCGTAGCGGCTCTTCAGGTGCCGCCACCAGTCGCGGAACATCCACGCGTCGAACTCGGTGATCGAGGTCGCGCTGCCCGCCTTCATCAGGAAGCAGCACACCCCCGTGGGAGTCCAGTCGTAGAAGTCGTCCAGGCCGAACGAATGGCCCATCTCATGGAGCAGGATGTGGATGTTGTCGGTGTTGAGGTTGCTCGTGTAGTACTCGCTGCCGATGCGCTGGCCCCAGTCACCGCCCGCGCCGCCGCCGAAGCCCGCCGTGAGCCACAGCGACATGTCGTAGTGGTGGGAGGCGCCGCCGGGACAGTTCGGGTAGGTGCCGCTCTGGTTGAAGAACCGGCCGCAGGGCGCGGCGCACTGTGGCGCGTTCTCGTTGATGTTGTTCACGTAGACGTCGACCGAGTTGTCGCTCCACTGGAGCTGCGCCCGGTCGCGCACCGCCCAGCCGACGACCTTGAGGGGCACGGTGGCGTACGGCCAGGCGTTGTGGCCGGCCATCACGTCCATCCACTTCTTGAACTGCCGGGCCAGCGCGGCGTGGATCTGGTCACGCTGGGCGGCGGTCACCGTGGCGGTGCTGTCCCAGCGCACGCAGTAGTTGATCGAGCCGCCGTTGGCCATGATCTGGTCCCAGCCGTAGTTACGGAAGCCGTACAGGTTGGGATAGGTGCTCTCGACGTGCTGCCAGACCTCGTTGAGCGGCGTGACCAGGTTGGCCGGCGGGTTCCAGGTGGTGGTGGAACCACCGCCGCCCGGATCGTTGGTGAACGCCTTGACCTCCAGCAGCCCGACCGATCCCTGGCCGCTCTGCAGGAGGACACGCAGCCGCGTGGTGCTCACCTGGCCGAACGTCACCTTGTTGTAGGCGTTGAGCGCCGTGGGGTAGCCGGTCGCGTTCGGCACGTCGTTGTAGGCGCTGCCGGTCCAGTACTGCAGCTTCCACGAGGCCGGGACGCGCACGCCGCCGCCGTCGTCGAAGAAGTACACCTGGGCGACCCGGAGCGTCTGCGCCTGGGCCCAGGTCAGCTCGGCCCACTGCTGTCCGGTGTTGGGCCAGGTCCCCCAGCGGCGGTTGACGGTGTCGTTCGAGCTGGGCGGGTCGATGCCGTCGTTGATCGCCGCGACGCTCTCCCAGGCCGAGGTGTACGACGCGCTCGGGGTCGCCGAGGTGGCCAGGTTGACCTCGGCGGCCTGCGCGGCCTCCACCGGGGTGAGGAAGAAGGCGGCGAGCAAGAGGGGAAGAAGCAGTTTCATCGCACCTCCAGTGCTGGTGAGAGGGTCACGCCTGCGCGGTCCACTCCAGGACGCCGGTCGAGAAGCCGGTCTTCGAGGTGATGCTCAGCCGGAGCCTGGTCGTCGAGACCGCCGGGAACGTCGTGGTGTTGAAGGTGTTGGCCGCCACTCCGCAGGCCGACTGTCCCGGCACGTCCACGTAGGCGCTGCCGTTCCAGTACTGGACCTTGCAGGAGGCGGGCAGGTCGATGCCCTGGTCGTCGTCGAACCAGTAGACCCCGACCCGGCCGACGGTCTGCGCGGACGGCCACTGGTACTCCAGCCACTCGGTGCCCTGGTGGTTCCAGTTGCCGTAGGCGCCGTGGCTGTGGTCGGCCGAGTTCGCCGGGGTGAAGCCGTCCTTGATCGCGCCGAGGGTCTCCCACGGCGAGACGTACGAGGTGGACGCCGTCGCGCTCAGCGCCAGGTTCGAGCTGGTGGGACCCGTCGTCTGCACGACCTTCTGCATGGTGCCGTCGGCGTTCCAGTAGAGCTTGTCGAGGGTGACGGAGCGGCGGAAGTTGCCGCCGCCGGGGCTGTTCGCATTGTGGTAGACCATGTACCACTGGCCCTTGAACTCGATGATCGCCGGGTGGTTGGTGGTCGAGGTGACCTGGTCGAGCACCACGCCCCGGTGGGTCCACGGCCCCAGCGGGTTGCTCGCGGTGGCATAGCGGATGCACGCGTAGCCGGGCGCGGAGCAGGCCGAGTCGTTGGCGGAGTAGGCGAGGTAGTAGGTGCCGTTGCGCTTGAACATCCAGGGGGCCTCCCAGAAGTTCGACACGCCGCTCGGGGTGACCACGCCTCCGTCGAGGTTGATCATGTCGGGCTTGAGCTTGGCGGCGCGCAGGCCGTAGTAGGAGCCCCAGTAGATGTAGGCCTGGCCGTCGTCGTCGGTGAAGACGGTCGGGTCGATGTTGAGCGGGGAGGAGTTCGGGGTGCTGTCGCTGATCAGCGGGCCGCCCTTGGCGTCGTGGAAGGGGCCGAGCGGGCTGTCGCCGACCGCCACGCCGATGTCCATCCAGCCGGCGCCGTTGCCGTTGACGGGGGCGTACCAGTAGTACTTGCCGTTACGCGGCTCGACCTCGCCCGCCCACGCGTCGGCGCCCGCCCACGAGAAATCTGAAAGTTTCAGCTTCGCGCCCTGGTCCGTCCAGGCCGTCGCGTCACCGGAGGTGAACACGTGCCAGTCGCGCATGACGAAGTTCGTGCCGCCGGCGGGGGCCTCGTCGTGGCCCGTGTAGAGGTACATCGTGTCGCCGACCACCAGGGCGGCCGGGTCGGCGGTGTAGATCGAGGTGGTGATCGGCGCGGCGGCGGGCGCCGGAGCTGCGGTGATGAGGACCAGCCCGGTGGCGGCAGCCGCGGCGAGGGTCACGGCTCTCAGGCGTAACATGGCAACGAACTCCTCATTAGAGCTAGCGGTAGCTTGGTTAGCGCTAACATTTTTAGTGCCGGATATGCGGCGGTGTCGGGGCGTGTTGAGTGTTAGCGATACCACAAAGATCGTCAAGGCCCAATGTTTACGCCCGATGCTCTTGCGGCTAAGCGATAGGTTGCTATCGTTTATTGTCAGGGCATTTCATGACGACTGGTCATTGCTGGGGGTTGTATGAGCGACATCTCGACGCTGCCTCTGTACATGCGGCGAGCGCAGTTCGATCCCGTTCCCGAGCTGGCGGAGGTGCGGGAGAAGGAGGGGATCACCCGCGTCATCACCTCCTTCGGCATCGAAGCCTGGATGGTGACCCGCTACGCCGACGCGCGTGCGGTGCTGGGCGACGCCGAGCGGTTCAGCAGCGCCCGTCAGACCTTCTTCCAGCCGCCCGGCGCGTCGGAGGAGGAGATCGCCGCGCTCCGCGCCGGCAACCTGCTCGCCTTCGACCCGCCCGAGCACTCCCGGCTGCGCCGGTTCCTGACGCCGGAGTTCACCATCCGCCGGATGCGGCGGCTGGAGCCGCGCATCAAGGACATCGTCGAGCAGCACCTCGACGCCATGGAACAGGCCGGCTCGCCCGTCGACCTGGTGCAGTCCTTCGCGCTGCCGATCCCGTCGCTGGTGATCTGCGAGCTGCTGGGCGTGCCGTACGAGGACCGCGGGGACTTCCAGCGCAGGACCGGCCGGCTGCTCGACGTGTCGCTGCCCATGGAGGAGCGTTTCAAGCTGCAGCTGGAGTCGCGCGCGTACATGACCGAGCTGGTCACCCGCATCCAGGCCGACCCCGGCGAGGAACTGCTGGGCATGCTGGTGCGCGAGCACGGCGACGACCTG
The DNA here is from genome assembly GCF_018603905.1 of Nonomuraea sp. NEAU-A123. GTDB lineage: Bacteria > Actinomycetota > Actinomycetes > Streptosporangiales > Streptosporangiaceae > Nonomuraea. The sequence goes on along the minus strand of NZ_JAHFZZ010000029.1, from coordinate 106,244 downwards.
ACGACGAACGAGCTGATCGGCATCGGCAACCTCCTGCTGATCGCCGGGCACGAGACCACCTCCAACATGCTCGGCCTGGGCACGCTGGCCCTGCTCCGGCAGCCGGACCAGCTCGACCTGCTCCTGAAGGAGCCCGAGCGGATCGACGCCGCCGTGGAGGAGCTGATGCGCTGGCTCAGCATCCTGCACGCCAGCCTGGCCCGGGTGTGCACCACGGAGACCGAGATAGCCGGTCAGACGATAAAGCCCGGCGAGGTGGTGATCTGCTCGCTGCCCCTCGCCAACCGCGACCCCGCCTTCATGGAGGAGGCCGAGGGGCTGGACATCACCCGCGGCGCGCCCGGCCACCTCGCCTTCGGCCACGGCGTGCACCACTGCCTGGGCGCGCCGCTGGCCCGGATGGAGATGCGGATCGCCTTCCCCGCCCTGTTCCAGCGCTTCCCCAAGCTGCGTGCCGTCGCGCCCGTCGCGGACTTCCGCTCCTTCCACCTCGTGTACGGCGTGGCGTCCCTCGAGGTGGCCTGGTAACGCTGCCATGGAGTGACCGCGTGGATGCTGCTAGCGTTCGGCGTGTGCCAGAGCAGCGACGTCGTGCGGACGCACTGCGTAACTCCGACAGGATCGTCAGGGCGGCGATCACGGCCCTGCACGAGTCGGGCACGACCGTCTCGCTGGAGGAGGTCGCCCGTCGCGCCGGGGTCGGCATCGCCACCGTCTACCGGCGCTTCGGTGACCGCGACGGCGTGATCCGGGCCTGTTTCGAGACCTACTTCGCCGAGGAGATCGAGCCGGTCGTCCAGGCCGCCCGCGTGGCCGCCGACCCCAGGCAGGGGCTGGCCGACGCGCTGGCGACCACGGTCGGCACGCTGGCCGGCCACCGGGCCCTCCTGTCCGCGGCGAAGGAGGCCGGGGCGTTCACGATCGGCATCGCCGAGCGGTTCATGGGACCGCTCGGCGACGTGCTGGCCACCGCGCGGGAGCGCGGGCTGGTCCGCGACGACCTGCTGGTCCGTGATCTGGCGGCGATCGTGGTGATGGCGCTGGCGACGACCGTCCACCGGGAGGCCGACGACGACGCCGACCGGCGCCGCTACCTGGCGCTCCTCCTCGACGGCACCCGCCCGTCGGACGTGCCCCTCCCCCGCCCCTCCAGCGTCTCCCTGTTCCCCCCCGAGGCGACGGACCGCTGCCCGGCGAAGGGCGCCACGCGCCACCGCTGAGCCGACGGCCAGGCGCCTCGTCGCGCGTACGGTCAGGTGCTCGCCCGCACGGTTCCCGTCAGGTGCCCGCCCGCACGGTCAGGTGCGCCCGTACGGTCACGTGCTCGCCCGCACGGTCAAGCGTGGGACCAGCAGGGTCGCGGGCGGCACCGTGCGGCCCGCCAGTTTCTCCATCAGCAGCCCGACCGCCTCCCTGCCGACCTCCTCGGCCGGGATCAGCACCGAGGTGAGCCGGGCGGGCTCGGCGATGTCGTCGGGGCAGATCGCCACCACCGCGAGGTCCTGCGGCACCTTGCGGCCCAGTTGCCGCAGCGAGCTCAGCACGTGGTTGACGGCCGCCTCGTTGTGCACGACCAGCCCCGACAGGCCGGGCCGGGCCGCCAGCAGCCCGCTCACGGTGGCGTGCACCTCGTCGAAGGTCTCCTCACACGGCAGCGCCGTGCCGTCCAGCCCGTGCTCGGCCAGAGCGGTGGTGAAGCCTTCGAGCGTGCGGCGGGCGAACCCGGTCCCCCGCTCGTAGACCACCGACGGCGCGCCGAGCAGGGCCACCTCGTGGTGCCCGCGCTCGGCCAGGTGCGCCACGCACAGCTCCCCGGCGGCGGCGAAGTCGAGGTCGACGCAGGTCACCCCGGCGGAGTCGGCGGGGAAGCCGATCAGCACGCTGGGCTCGGCGAGCCGGCGCAGCAGCGGCACCCTGGGGTCGTCGAGTTCGACGTCCATCAGCACCAGGCCGTCGACCAGCGCGCTTGCCGCGGCCCTGCGCAGCCCGTCGAGGCCCTCGTCGGCGGTCAGGAGCAGCACGTCGTGGTCGAAGTGGCGGGCCGCAGTGACAACCGAGGTGGCGAAGCGCATCAGCACCGGCACGTGCATCCCGGCCCGCAGCGGCAGCACCAGCGCGATCACGTTGGCCCGCTTGCTGGCCAGCGCCCTGGCGCCGGCGTTGGGGTGGTAGCCGAGCGTCCGCACGCTGTCGAGCACCCGCCGCCGGGTGTCCGCCGAGATCGCCCGCTTACCGCTGAGCACATAGGAGACCGTGCTCACGGCCACACCCGCGTGCCGGGCGACCTCCACGATGGTGACCGCCCTGCCCGTTGCGTGCCCGTCCTGGGTGTGGCCGTCCGTCACGTAGCCGCCCGTCCGGTGCCGGCTCGGCCTCTGTCCATGCGCCCTCTGCCTGCTCGTCCCCGGTCGGCGCGTACGGCGCCGGCCGATCTGGGGGTCGCCCGTCCGGTGCCGGTCAGTTCCAGCCTGCCCAGCGTGATGCCCACATTCTCGAACACGACATAAAGATCGTGCACCCCGGAGGCTTCCGCAAGCTCGGCCGAGGTGGCCGCCGGAGCGTAGCGCCCGGCCGGAGGCACGGGGATCGCGCCCAGCGTGGGGCCGTGCAGGAGGTCGTCCAGCCGGAGCGTGACGACGCCGCCCTCGGTACTCGCGGCCTCGATCAGGCACGAGGCGGCCCCGGTGAGCTCGACGTCGCGGAACAGGATCCACGCCCCCTCGGCCTCGGATCGCACGGCGTCGCCCGACACCTTGGCCGCGTCGACGAAGGCGACCGCGTCGTAGGCGTCGTGGTCCGCCGCGGGGAGCGCGCCCCTCCTGGGCGGAATGGTCTCGCCCGCGACGTGGAAGGCCGCGCTCAGCCGCAGGTCGGTCGCGCTGCGGCCGACCATGAGCTGGTGCGGCGCGTCCTCGACGGCGAACCTGTCGCGGGTGACGTCCCAGAAGGCCAGGTCCCGTACGGGGAAGGTGAGCGTGACGGTGCAGCTCTCACCGGCCGCGAGGCGCGCCCGTTCGAAGCCCCGCAGGCGGCGCAGCGGCTGCTTGACCCGGGAACGCCGCTGGTGCGTGTAGAACTGCACGACCTCGGCGCCGGGGCGCGAGCCGGTGTTCGTGACCGTGACCGTGGCGGTGACGCTCTCGCCGTCGACGGCGACGGTCAGGCCGGAGTAGTCGAACGTCGTGTAGCTGAGGCCGTGGCCGAACGGGTACAGCGGGGTGCCCCGGTAGTAGAGGTAGGTGGCGTCCGTGGCGATGACGTCGTAGTCGAGCAGGTCGGGCAGCTCGCTGGCCGAGCGGTACCACGTCTGGGTGAGCCGCCCTTCCGGGTCGGCGTCGCCGAACAGCACGTCGGCCAGCGCGTGGCCGTACTCCTGGCCGCCGTGGGAGGACCACAGCACCGCGGGCACGTCCGGGTCCGTCCAGGTGACGGGGTAGCCGCTGGTGATCACCATGACCGTGCGCGGGTTGGCCGCCCGTACCGCCCGGACGACCGCGTCCTGGGCGGGGGCCAGGGCCAGGTCCGTACGGTCCTCGGTCTCGCGGCCGTTGACCAGCGGGTGGTCGCCCACCACCACGACCGCCACGTCCGCGGTGGCCGCCAGCCGGGCCGCCGCGGCGGCGCCGCTCTCGACGACGTCCACCGTCAGCCAGGTGGCGGCGTCGGCGTCGTCCACCAGCCGGAAGACCCCGTCGGCGGCCAGGCCGATGTAGCGGCCCGTGGAGATGTGACGCAGGACGACGGCGCCGCGGGTGCGCTGTTCCAGCCGGAAGGTCTGGCGTACCTCCCAGCCGTTCGGGCCGGGCTGGTCGTTGACCAGGACTCCGTCGTCGTCCACGGACAGGAAGCGGCCGGTCGCGACCGCGCGGAACGCGAACGCCCCGCCGCCCCAGTCGAACAGGTCGAACCGGCCTCCTGGCGTGCCGATGCCCAGGGGGCCGCCGTCGAGGCCGGCCACCACCGGGCCCGCGTCGGCGGTCAGCGTGACGCGGTCGACGGCCTCGCAGAAGATCGTCTCGCCGCGTTCGGCCAGACCGGCGCGGGCGGTCACCTCGTACGGCAGCGTGCCGCTGTACCAGTCCTCCATCAGGGTGTCGCCGAGCTGGCCGATCACCGCGATCCGGGCCGGCGCCCGCAGGGGCAGCAGGCCGTCGTTCTTCAGCAGCACGATCGAGCCGCGGGCCGCCCGCCGGGCCAGTGCCTGGTGTTCGGGGCAGTTGACGACCGCCTCGGTGATGTCGTCGTACGGCGTGGCGGGGTCGAACTCGCCGAGCCGGAAGCGGATCGACAGCGTGTGCCGTACGGCGGTGTCGATGTCGGCCTCGGTCAGCAGGCCGCGCTCCAGCGCCTCGCGCAGGTGACCGAGGGTGGCCTCGGCGCGGTCGTCGTCCTGGGTGAAGCTGTCGAGCCCGGCCCGTACGGCGTGCGCGTACGCCTCGGCGGGGTTGTCGTAGTAGCCCTGCAGCCCGGTGAGGTTGCCGGGGGCGTAGGCGTCGCTGACCACGAGGAGGTCGTCCGGCGCCCAGGCCCGCAGCACCTGCTCGATCAGCGGGCTGAGGTGCGCCGGGCGGCCGTTGACCAGGTTGTAGGAGGGCATGACCGCGACGGCGGCGCCGCTCTCCAGGGCCGGCCGGTAGGCGGGCAGCTCGTACTCGTGCAGCACCCGCGGCGGCAGGTTGCTGGAGGTGACGCAGCGGTAGGTCTCGTTGTTGTAGCCGAGGAAGTGCTTGAGGGTGGGCGCGGTCCGCATCACGGGAGCGCTCCCACGCAGTCCGTGCGCGTAGGCCGTGGCCATGACCCCGGTCAGCAACGGATCTTCGGAGTAGCCCTCCTCGTTGCGGCCCCAGCGGGGATCGCGCAGCAGGTTGACCACGGGGGCCCACACGTTGCGCCCGGCGCCCGACGGGTCCTTGTGATGGAAGGCCAGGACCTCCTCGCCCGCGGCCTCCCCCACCCTGCGCACCAGCTCCGGGTCCCAGGTCGAGGCCAGCCCCACGGCCTGCGGGAACACCGTCGCCGGACCCAGCCAGGCCAGTCCGTGCAGGGCCTCAGTGCCGGTGCGGAAGGCGCCCACGCCGAGCCGTTCGACCGGCGCCTGGTACTGGTGGAGCAGTCCGAGCTTCTCGGTCACGGTCAGCCGGGCCTGCAGATCGGCGATCCGCTCGGCGAGGGGGAGGTCCGGGTCGCGGAACGGTTCGTTCATGGAGCCATCCTCTGAGAGCGTCGAAACGCTTCGACTAGCGGGCGGGAGCGCGCCTCTGTCGAAGCGCTTCGATAGCCGGTCCAGAAAAACCCCGCCCGGTTACACGAGTGTTTCGAACGGAGTTCTTCTGAAGGGTGCACGCGTGCGCGAGCGGGGTCAAGAGATTCGCGGCAATCTTCCTGAATCGACGGAGTCGAGCACCCGGGCCGCCCCGCCGAGCGCGGCTGCGTCATAGCCGAGGGACGACATCACCACCTGGCAGCCGCCGGCTTCCGGCGCGATCGTGCGGTCGCGCACCTCGGCCTGGACCGCGGGCAGCAGCCAGGGCGCCAGCGGCACGTAGTAGCCCCCGAGGATCACCACCTGGGGGTTGAGCAGGTTGGCCAGGATGGCCACCCCGCGGCCGAGGTCGCGGCCCACGCCGGCGAGCAGGGCGAGAGTGCGGGCGTCGCCCGCGCGGGCCCGCCGGACGACCTCCTCGATCTCCAGCTCCACCTCGACCGGCGAGGGCGAGGCGTGCTCCAGCACCGCGCCGATGCCGGCCACCGCTTCGAGGCAGCCGATCCGGCCGCAGCGGCACTCCGGGCCCTGCGGGTCGATCTGGATGTGGCCGATCTCGCCGCTGTAGCCGCGGCCGCCGCGGCGCAGCCGCCCGTCGAGGATGACGCCGGCGCCCACGCCCATCTCGCCGGTGAGGTAGACCAGGTCGGAGACCGCCCCATGGGGGCCGAACCGGTGCTCGGCCAGGGCGCCGAGGTTGGCGTCGTTGTCGGCCTGGATGGGGAAGCCGGGATCGCGCAGCGCCTTGGCGAGGTCGCCGCTCACGTCGGTGTCGAGCCAGCCGAGGTTGGGCGCCACCCGCACGACGCCCTGCCCGTCGACCAGGCCGGGCACGGCCACCGTCAGGCCGAGGATCTGCTTGTCCTCCTTGGCCATGCGGTTGACCACCCGCCGGACGATCGCGGCGACGGCGGCCACGGAGCCGGGGAAGGCGCGCCGCCAGGACAGCAGCCGCTCCCCCGCCAGGTCGACGGCGACCGCCGTCACGTAGTCGACGTTGATCTCCAGCCCGATCGCCGCGTACGGCGAGCCGTCGAGCACCAGCATCGTGGCCGGCCTCCCCACCCGGTTCTCGGTCAGGCCGGTCTCCCGGACGAGCCGGCGGTCGATCAGGTCGGCGACCAGGCTCGACACGGTCGCCTTGTTCAGGCCCGTGGAGGCCGCGATGTCGGCCCGGGAGCAGGGCGCGTGCTCGCGGACGAAGCGCAGCACGACGGCCAGGTTGGTGGCCCGCACATCGGCGAAGTCGGCCGGCTGCGGGTCGGTCGATGAGGTGATCACAGTCAGTCCCGTCCGTCAGGCCGTCGCGGGCGGTCATGCCGCGGTACCAGTGTGCGCCGTTCCTCGGTGTTCCCACGCCATCGGCGAGAGCCGGGCGGGCCCTCGTGGGCGGCGGCAGCTCCCCGGAGGGAGCCGTCAGGGAATCTCATCTCACTCCCGACATCAATCTGTGACCGGCGGCACACCTTGTGGTGAGCGCCGCCTCGGGTTTAGTTTGTTTGGTCATTAGACGAACTAATTCTAGCCGGTAGGCATCCCGTTCCGACACCCCTCATCCTGCTCCGACCAACGAAAGGGAGCGCGTCGTGACACCGTCGATGACTCGCCGTGGATTTCTCGGCCTGGCCGGTCTCACCACACTCGCCGCCTGCTCGGCCCCGACCGGAACCAGGCCCGGCTCGAGCGGCGCGACCGCGGCGGCCGCGGACAAGCTGACCAAGCTGGCGCCGACCTACATCGCGTTCGCCGGCGTCAAGCCCGACCTGGCCGGCACGGTCTCCAACCTGCCGGGTGTGCCCGGCATCGCCGGGGGCTTCACCACCTACCCGGCCAGCCCCACGGCGGCGCTCACCCAGAAGGCGGGCAAGGGCGGCAGCTACAAGGCGATGACCCCGCTGTGGGGGCCGCCGCCGCCCGGGCTGTCGAGCAACTCCTACTTCCAGGCGGTCAACGCCGACATCGGCGCGACGGTCGAGTTCCAGATCGCCGACGGCAACACCTACGCCGACAAGGCGATCGCCCGGCTGGCCTCCGGCGACCTGCCCGACATCTTCGCCCTCCCGAGCTGGGAGATCGACAAGATGGCCGACTTCAACACCGCCGTGGACAAGGCGTTCGAGGACCTCACGCCGTACCTGCAGGGCGACAAGGTCAAGCCGTACCCGCTGCTGGCCAACCTGCCGACCGCCTCATGGGAGTGGTCGGTGTGGAACGGCAAGCTGATGGCGGTCCCCTACCCCACCGAGCCCTTCCCGTACGGCCTGCTCTACCGCAAGGACCTGTTCGAGAAGAACGGCTGGAACCAGAACCCCAAGACCGCCGACGAGCTCTACCAGCTCGGCAAGACGATCACCGACGCGAAGGCCAAGCGCTGGGCGTTCGGCGACATCCACGAGATGGCCTGGCCCATCTTCGGCGTCCCGCAGGACTGGCGCTACGCGGGCGGCAAGCTGGTGAACAAGTACGAGACGCCGGAGTTCGAGGAGATGCTGGCGTGGATGCGCAAGCTCTTCGCCGAGGGGCTCATCCACCCGAACGTCGCCAGCAGCAAGGGCGCCAACGAGAAGGACCTGATCGGCGCCGGCCAGATCACGATCTACCGGGACGGCTTCGGCGGCTGGAAAGAGCTGCTCCAGCAGCACACCGGCAAGAACCCCGACTTCGCGATGGGCGTCTTCCCACTGTTCGCGCACGATGGCGGCACGCCGATCATGTACCACAACAACGCGGCGGGCATGTTCACCTTCATCAAGAAGGGGCTGCCGAAGGAGAAGATGGAGGAGATCCTCTCCATCCTCAACTGGTGCGCCGCACCGTACGGGACCAAGGAGTACGAGCTCTCCAACTTCGGGATCAAGGGCAAGCACTTCACCCTGGACGCCAAGGGCATCCCGCAGACCACGGACCTGGGCCGCAAGGAGGTCGCCTACACCTACGGCTTCCTGGGCGGGCGCCCCCTGTTCGTGGACTGGCCCTTCCCCGAGGCGGCCAAGGCCAACATCGAGTGGCAGAACACCTCGTTCCAGTACATCGAGAAGACGCCGTTCGACGGGATCAGGATCCAGCGGCCGTCCAAGTACGCGGGCCTGCAGGTGCCGACCGAGGACAAGTTCACCGACATCATGCGTGGTCGCCGGCCGGTCAGCGACGCCAAGCAGATCGCCGCGGAGTGGCGGCGCGACGGCGGCGACGAGGCACGCGAGTTCTACATGAAGGTCCTGCGGGACAATGGCCGCGCCTGACCACCTCGCGGTCGAGCGTTCCACGGACGCCGGGCCGGCGGGAAGCCCGGCCGTACCCGGTCGCCCGGGCACCACCCGGAGAAGGGCTCAGGAGCGGGCCAAGCACGGCTCGCTGCGGAGCCGGTTCCGGCGCGACTGGCAGTTGCTGCTCATGACCGTGCCGGCGATCGGGCTGCTGCTGCTGTTCCACTACGTGCCGCTGCTCGGCAACGTGATCGCCTTCCAGGACTACTCCCCCTACGTCGGCATCAAGGACAGCCCGTGGGTGGGGATGTCGAACTTCCAGTGGCTGATGTTCGACGAGAGCTTCTGGGACGCGACGATCAACACGCTGTCGATCACCACGTTCCAGCTGATCTTCTACTTCCCGCTACCGATCCTGCTGGCCATCCTGCTCGACAGCGTCGTACGTCCCCGGCTGCGGCTGTTCATCCAGGGCATCGTGTACATGCCGCACTTCTTCTCCTGGGTCCTGGTCGTCACCCTGTTCCAGCAGATGTTCGGCGGCGCGGGGCTGCTCGCGCAGATCCTGCGCGACCACGGCTTCTCGGGCGTGGACATCATGACAAATCCGGACACGTTTATTCTGCTGGTCACCGCGGAGACGGTCTGGAAGGACGCGGGCTGGGGGACGATCATCTTCCTGGCGGCGCTGGCGGCCATCAACCCCCATCTCTACGAGGCCGCCGCCGTGGACGGCGCCTCCCGCTGGCGGCGGCTGTGGCACATCACGCTGCCCGGCCTGCGCCCGGTGTTCGTGCTGCTGCTGATCCTGCGGCTGGGCGACGCGCTCAACGTCGGCTTCGAGCAGTTCTTCCTGCAGCGCGACGCCGTCGGCCGGGACGCCGCCGAGGTGCTCGACACGTTCATGTACTGGCGCACGCTGCTGACCGGCGAGTGGAGCTACGGCGCCGCGGCCGGCCTGGTCAAGGGCGTGGCCGGGCTGATCCTGATCCTCATAGCCAACAAGGTCGCCCATCGATTCGGCGAGCAGGGAATCTACAAAAGATCATGACTATGCCTGCCTGGGCCGAGCGGCCCACCCGGCTCGGCGCGAGCGTCAAGGGGCTGGTGCTGGCCCTCATCGTGGCCGCCGTGCTGTTCCCGATCTACATGGTCGTGCTGACCAGCCTGTCCACGCAGGAGGCGGTGTCGAAGGCGGGTGGCCTGGTCACCGTGCCGGGCGAGCTGTCCTTCGGCGCCTACGAGCAACTGTTCGCGGGCGGGGTGGTGACCCGGTCGATCGCCGTCAGCCTCGGGGTGACCGTCGTCGGGACCCTGCTCAGCCTGTCGGTCACGGTCCTGGCGGCCTACGGGCTGTCGCGTCCCGGTTCGCTGCTGCACCGGCCGATGCTGTTCCTCGTGCTGCTGACGTTCCTGTTCGGGCCCGGCATGATCCCGAGCTACCTGCTGGTCAGCTCGCTGGGGCTGATCGACTCGTACTGGGCGCTGATCCTGCCGACCGCCGTCACCGCGTTCAACCTGGTCGTCATGCGGGCGTTCTTCATGAACATCCCGGAGGAGGTCACCGACAGCGCGCGGATCGACGGGGCGAGCGAGTTCCGCATCCTGTGGCGGATCGTGCTGCCCATGTCCAAGGGCGTCACGGCGGTGATCGGGCTGTTCTACGCGGTCGGTTACTGGAACGCCTTCTTCAACGCGACCCTCTACCTCAACGACAACACCAAATGGCCGCTGCAGGTGGTGCTGCGGCAGTTCGTCCTGCAGGGGCAGTCGATGTTCGTCGGCCAGACGGGCGACACCGCCATCGGAGGGCACGCGCTGCCGCCGAGCCTGGCCATCCAGATGGCCATCGTGACGCTGGCGCTGATCCCGGTGCTGGTGATCTACCCGTTCGTGCAGAAGCACTTCACCAAGGGCGTCATCATCGGGGCCGTCAAGGGCTGATCGAGGGAGGACCCCGGGTGGGGTCCTCCCTCTCCACGTTGTCAGGCCGGCGTGCAGGTGACCGTGGCGGGCGGGTTGTTGCTGCCCGTCCAACTGCCGGTGAAGCCGAACGTGGTGCTCGCGCCCGGGTTCAGCGCGCCGTTGTAGCTCACGTTGGCGACCTTGACGGCGGCGCCGGTCTGGGTGAGGGCGCCGTTCCAGAGCTGGGTGATGGTCTGACCGTTGGGGAAGGTCCAGCCGACCGTCCAGCCGGTGATGGCCACGGTGCCGGAGTTCTGCACCGTCACCCCGGCCTGGAAGCCGCCCTGCCACTGGCCGCTGGGCGCGTAGGTCGCCGCGCACGCCTTGCCGGGAACCGTGGGCGTCGGCGTGGGTGTCGGGGTGGGCGTGGGTGTCGGAGTCGGGGTCGGGGTCGGGGTGGGCGTCGGGGTCGGGGTCGGGTTGGGGCCGGTGCGGTCGCCGTAGATGATGCCGCGGCCGTTGGTGCCGAAGTAGACGCGGCCGTAGACGCGCGGGTCGCCGGTGAGCGCCTCGCCCATGTTGGCGTACTGATGCTGGGCGTCGTTGATCCGCACCCACGAGGCGCCCGCGTCGTCGGAGCGGAACAGCCCGTGCACCCCGTCGATCATGCCGACCAGGTAGATCGCCATGTAGGAGGCGCCGGGCGCCGCCTTGCCGAAGCCGACGTTCTCGGCCGCGGTGACGTTGGCGAGCCGGGTGAAGGTGGCGCCGGAGTCGGTCGAGCGCCACAGGCCGTACGTGCCCGCCGGGTCGTACTTGCCGGTCGACGGGGAGCCGCCGGCCAGCCAGATGTGGCCCTCCTTGCCGGGTACGGCCTTGAACTTGACGGTGGCGGCGCTGGTGGGCAGGCCGGTGGCGGCGGACTGGGTGAAGGTGGCGCCCGCGTTGGTGCTGACGTAGAGCTTGCCGGCGGAGTAGCCGTAGAACTTGTTCGGGTTGACCCGGTCGGAGCGCACCTGCGCGCCGGCCGGGATGCCGGTGGAGGCGGTCCACGAGCTGCCCGAGTCGGTCGAGCGGCTCACCGCGCCGCCGGTGGGCGACCACACCGTGGCGCCGGCGTTGGCCGAGATCGCGACGCTGCCGCCCTGGGTGACCCCGCCCGGCTCGCTGCTGGCCTGCCACCAGTTGGCGCCGCCGTTGGAGGAGAACCCGAGGCGGGTCACCCCGGCCGTGTCATTGTCGCCGGCGCGGACCATGTTCGACGGGCTGAGCTCGGCGTAGTCCATGCTCCTGGTGGTGACGTGGTTGGGCTGGGTGTACATCATCGGCGGCACGGCGTCGAGGTTGCTGTGCACGAAGCCGCCGATGTCGCCGACCGCCGAGAGCAGCGGCGCCCCGGACGGCGGGCTGATCAGGTCGAGGACGGCGGTCTCCTCCAGCCCCTCGATGAACGGCTTGATGGTGATCTTGCCGCCGGCGACATCCCACTGCTTGAGGTTGGTGGTGCCGTAGACGGTGGCGCCGGTGCCGTACAGCAGCCGGTTGGAGTCGAACGGGTCGATCTCCATCGCCTCGGTCATCCAGCCGAGCTTGGGGGTGATCTCGGGCGGCTGCGGGTTGCCCATGGCCAGCCACGGGTGGGAGGAGACGTCCTGGGTGTAGCGGAAGGTCCGGTTGGGGTAGCCGTTCCAGTCCCAGATCCGCGTCCAGGTGGCGCCGCTGTCGGTGCTGCGGAACATGATGTTGTCCGGCCACCACGACACCTGGCTGGCGACCATGATCGTGCTCGGGTTCTGCCGGTCGATGGTCATGCCGCTGAAGCCGTAGTAGCGGTCGGCGTCGGGGGTCGGGGTGATCTCGGTCCAGGTGCCGGTGGCGGTGGCGTAGCGCCACACCTCGCCGTCCTCGCCCACGTACGGGCCGCCGGTGTTGCCGGTGGCCAGGTAGAGGTAGCCGTTGACGGCGTCGAGCACGCCCTTGTGCGGGATGTAGCCGGTCGGCTGGCCGGCCACCCGGCTCCAGGTGGCGCCGGCGTCGGTGGAGCGGTAGACGTTGTTGTCCTTGTCCGCCACCCCGGCGTAGATCGTCTTGGTGGCGGTGCCGGCCGAGCCGGTGCGCGGGTCGAAGGTGATCCAGGGGATGCCCTGGGTCATCGTGTTGTAGTTGTAGGTGGTGTCGTTCGGGTCCTGGGCGAAGTTGCCGACGTTCGGGAAGGTCGTGACCTTGGCCCAGGTGACGCCGTAGTCGGTGCTCTTCCACAGGCCGTTCTTGTTGGCCGTGCCGTAGAACAGGATGTTGTTCTTGTTCGGGTCGATGACCAGGCGCTCGCCCATGCCGCGGCCCGGCATGTTGCCGAAGCCCTTGAACGGCAACTCGGTGGCGGCCCAGGTGGCGCCCCGGTCGGTGGAGCGCAGGATCGCGCCGTTGTTGGGGTCCCAGTCGTTGGTGTACATGCCGGTGGCGACGTAGACCCGGTTCGGGTCGACGGGGTCGGTGGCGACGCTGACGCCGCCGACCCAGTTCCACTTGTCCCAGCCGATCGAGTCGAGCAGCGGCACCCACTTGGTCTTGTCCCAGCGGTAGACGCCGCCGATGTCGGTCCTCGCGTAGATGAGGTCCTTTTCCTTCTGGTTGAAGATGATGCCGGGGACGAAGCCGCCGCCGCCGATCTTCACCCCCTTGAACGCGTACGGATCCGCGGCGACGGCGCCGACCGGCGCCATCCGCACGACCACCATCGTCACGACGACGGCGGCCATCGCGAGCAGGCTGAACAACCTTCTTCGCATGAGCGGTTTCCCTCTCCGGGGCGTGAGGCGCCCCACAGCAGCAGACGACCGCCATGCACGACCGGGTACAGGACCCTGCCGTCGCCGTTCCAGCGCGCATGGTGTAGAGGCCCCGAAACCTCACTCAGAGGCTCACACAGCCTCCGAGTGAGGTCAATAGTTTGGTTATTAACCAAACTTACTTGGTGAGCGCCAGATCCTTGATCCGCAGGTCGCCCTTGAAGACCACGTAGAGGTCCCGGATCCCGCCGGCTCCGGACAGCCCTGCCGACACCGTTCCGTACTGGTAGATGCCGCCCGTGGCCGGGACCGCGACGGTGGCCAGGAGCGCGCCCGTCGGGGAGCCCGAGCGGACCTCGAAGGAGCCGCCCGCCACCGAGGACACGCCCGCGGTGATGCCGGTGAGCCCGCCGCGGAGGTCGGCGTCGGCGAACTTCAGCCAGTCGCCCGCGGACGCCCCGATCGCTTCGCCGCTCACCTTCGAGGTGTCGACCAGGTCCACGCCGGAGTAGTCGTCGAAGTCGATCGCCCGGGTGCTCCTGGTCAGGTCGCGGGGCGGGATCCGCTCGCCGCTCACCTGGAGCGTCGTGCGTGCCCTGATGGCCGAGGAGGAGGAGCCGACCAGGACGTCATGGGTGGCGCTCTCCACGGCCCATTTGCCGCGGGTGACGTCCCACAGGGCCAGGTCGGCCTTCTTGACGGTCAGCTTCACCGTCCGGCTCTCGCCGGGCCGCAGCGAGACGCGGGTGAAGCCGCGCAACTGCTTGACCGGCTGGGTCACGCGCGAGCTCTGCTGGTGGGTGTAGAGCTGGACGACCTCGTCACCGGCCCGCGACCCGGTGTTGGTGACCTTGACGGTGACGTCGTAGGAGTCGCCGCGCGGGGTCACCTTCAGGCCCTGGTAGCCGAAGGTGGTGTAGCTGAGCCCGTGGCCGAAGGCGTAGAGCGGGTCGCCCCGGTGGTAGAGGTAGGTCATCCCGGTCTTGGTGATGTCGTAATTCAGGATGTCCGGCAGGTCGTCGGACCGGTACCAGGTCTGGGTCAGCCGGCCGCCCGGGTCGCGGTCGCCGAAGAGCACGTCGGCGAGCGCGTGCCCGGTCTCGGCGCCCGCGTGGGTGGTCCAGAGCAGGGACGGGGTGTCCACGTTCATCGTGGTGGGGTAGCTGTCCTCCAGGACGACCACGGTGTTGGGGTTGGCCGCCCGCACGGCCTTGATCAGCTCCTGCTGTCCCTGGCCGAGCGCGAGGCTCGCGCGGTCGTGGTTCTCGCGGCCGTAGACGAACGGGTTGCTGCCGACCACGACCACCGCCGCGTCGGCGCCCTTGGCCGCCGCCGCCGCGCTCTCGGCGCCGCTCTGGACGACCTCCCTGGCGAAGTGCGCCGCGGCGGCCTTCGTCCCGGTGCCGAGCGTGCCGTCCGCGCCGACGGTCACGTAGTGCTCGGGGAAGGGCCACCAGCCCTCGTTGACCTCGTAGCCGACGTACTGGATCAGGTACGTGCCGTCCGCCTGGCGCTCCATCCGGAACTGCTGCTGGACGAACCAACCGCCCGGGACGTCGGAGTTGGTGACGTACGGCCCGAAGTTGCCGGTGAGCAGCTTGCCGTTGCCCACGTTGCGCAGGGTCGAGACGTCTCCGGTCCAGTCGGTCTGGTCCCAGGTCGAGGCGCCGCCGGGCGCGGTGTCGGACACGACGACGTTCTGGCCCGTGGTGCCGGTCGCGGTGACGTACTTGCCGGTGGCCAGGTCCTTGAGCGCGATCCGGTCCAGCGCGTCGGCGCCGGTCACCGCCGCGTTCGCGCCGAGCCGCTCCTTGATGCCGTCGAGCGGGGTGACCTGGTACGGCATGGTGCCGCCGTACCAGTCGCTGAACAGGGTGTTCTGCAGCGGCCCGAGCACCGCGACCTTCTTCAGGCCGGGCGAGAGCGGCAGCGTCCTGCCGGAGTTCTTGAGCAGGACCATCGCCTTGCCCGCGGTCTCCCTGTTGAGCCGCTGGTTCGCCGCCGAGTTGATCACGTCCTTGGTGATCTTCGCGTACGGCCCGCCGTCCGGGTCGAGCTGGCCGAGCCGGATCCTGATCGACAGCGTGTGCCGCACGGCCTGGTCGATGTCGGCCACGGTGATCAGCCCCTGGGAGAGGGCGGCGGTCAGGTTCGCGGTCATGGGCGCGGGGTCGTCGCCGTTGACCGTGAAGCTGTCGAGCCCGGCCTTGAGCGTCGCGGCGACGGCCTCGGGCTTGGTGTCGTAGTAGTGCTCGTACTCCTGGAGCGCGTCGGGCGCCCAGGCGTCGCTCACGTTGTAGAGGTCCTTGGCCGTCCACGAGCGCACGACCTCGTCGAGGTCGGGGTTGACGGTGTTCGGCCGCCCGTTGACCAGGTTGTAGGAGGCCATCACGCCGGTGGCGGCGTCGGCGGAGATGGCCGGCTTGAAGGCGGCCTCGTCGTACTCGTGCTTGACCCGGGGCCGCAGGTTGGAGGAGGTGAGGCCGCGCAGGTACTCGTTGTTGTTGGCCAGGTAGTGCTTGAGCACCGGCGCGGTCTTGAGGTAGACGGGGTCGTCGCCGGACAGGCCCTTGCCGTAGGCGGTGGAGATGGCGCCGGTCAGCAGCGGGTCCTCCGAGTAGCCCTCCTCGTTGCGCCCCCAGCGCGGGTCGCGCAGCAGGTTGACCACCGGCGCCCACACCTGGGTGCCCCACAGGACCGGGTCGATCGCGTTGTAGCCGCGCACCTCGTCGCCCACGGCCGAGCCGACCCGCTTGATCAGCTCCGGATCCCAGGTGCTGGCCAGGCCGACGGCCTGCGGGAAGACCGTGCCGCTGGCCAGCTTCTGGTTCCAGGCGTCGTTGTGGTCGTTGGACCAGGCGACGCCGTGCAACGCCTCGGTCCCGGCCTTGAAGTACGGGATGCCGAGCCTGGGGATCGCCCGCTGCGACTGGTGCAGCAGCGAGATCTTCTCGTCGAGGGTGAGCCGGCCCAGCAGGTCGCCGACGCGCTGGTCGAGCGGCAGGGCCGGGTTCTGGTACGGCAGGACCTCCATGGCATGGACGGACGCCGCGTTGACGGGCGCCGCGCCCATGGTGACCGCCAGTAAGACGGCCGCTAGGACTCGCTTCATTCGGAAGCTCCTACTTGATGGCGCCGACCGTGATGCCCCGGGTCAGCGTCCGCTGGAAGATGAGGAAGAACGCGACGGCCGGGACGATGCCGAGCAGCGCCGAGGCGCTGGACATGGTGGCGTCCATGTACTTCTCGCCCTGCAGCACGCCGAGGGCGACGGGGACCGTCTGGGTGTCGTTGGAGACCAGGAAGATGAGCGGAAGGAAGAACTCGTTCCAGGTCCAGATGAAGAAGAAGATCACCAGGACCGACAGCGTGGGCCTGCTGATCGGCACGACGATCCGCCACAGCGCCAGGAACCGCCCGGCGCCGTCCATCCGCGCCGCCTCGAGGATCTCCCGGGGGAACTCGCCGAGGACGGCGCTGAGCAGGTAGGTGCCGAAGGCGGCCTGGATGACGGTGAACACGATGATCACCGCCAGCTTGGAGTCGTACAGGCCTGCCGCCTTGGCCAGGTAGTAGAGCGGGTAGGCCAGCGCCTCCTGCGGCAGCGTGTTGGCCACCAGGAACAGCACGAGGATCCAGAGCCGCCCCCGGACCCGGCCGATGCCGAGGGCGTAGGCGTTGAGCACCGACAGCACCACGGCGAGCACCGCGACGGAGCCACTGATCACGAGGCTGTTCAGCAGCTTCTCGCCGAAGTCGACCCGGGTCCAGAACGCGATGATCCCGTCGAGGTTCAGGCCCTGCGGCGGGCTCAGCGGGCTGCCCGCCGAATACTCGGCGGGCGTCTTGAAGGCGTTGAACGTGACGATGACGAACGGGAACAGCATGACGACGGCGAGCACCGTCATCGCGGCCAGGATCGGGTAGCGTCTCACGACTCTCGCTCCTGGACCCGCAGGAAGGCGAAGGTCACCACGACGATGATCAGCGCCAGGATGGTGGCGATGGCCGAGCCGTACCCGACGTTGGACTTCTGGAAGAAGTTCAGATACGAGAAGTACGAGGGCACCATCGTGGCATTGGCCGGCCCGCCCCTGGTGAGCACGAAGATCGGCCCGAACACCTTGAGCGCGGCGATCGTGCAGGTCAGCAGCACGACGAAGATCTCAGGACGGATCTGCGGGATCGTGATGTGCCAGAACCTGCGCCACCACGAGGCCCCGTCGATCTCCGCCGCCTCGTGCAGGGCCGGGTCGGCCCGCTGCAACCCGGCCATGAAGATGACGACCGGGTAGCCGAGCTGGAACCACACCATCACCGCCATCACGGTGGCCAGCGCGAAGTCCGGATCGCCGAGCCAGTTGACCTTCAGCCCGAAGATCTGGTTCACCGCGCCGTAGGTCGGGTGGAGCATCCAGCCCCACACCACCCCGGCCACCGCGACGGGCAGCACCTGCGGCAGGTAGTAGGCCGCCCGCAGGGCCGAGGCCGTGCGGGGACCGAACCTCTTGCCGATGTAGTCGAACAACGCGGCGGCCAGCACCAGGCCGAGCACCGTGGGGACGATCGCCATCGCGACGATCAGCGCCACGTTGTTGGCGAACGACGTCCAGAACCGCTCATCGTGGAACAGCCGGACGTAGTTGTCCGCACCGATCCAGGTGGGTGTGCCCACCCCTGACCAGCGGGTGAAGCTCGTCGCGACGTTCATCACGAACGGCACGACGATGACCGCGGTGAACAGCACCGCGCTGGGGATCAGGTACGGCCAGTAGCCGCGTGCCGCTCTAGTTGCCAAGGTTCTAGTTGCCAAGGTCGGCGAGGTTCTCGGTGTACGGCTGGGCGATCTCGTCGAGCACCTTGGCCGGGGGCTTGCTGCCGTTGATGAGGTTCTGGACGCCGGCGACGAGGACGTCGTAGTAGCCGGGGGCGGGCCAGTCGGGGTAGAAGGCGAGCTGGTCCTGCGAGGTCAGCTTGTTGAAGTTGTCGATGAGCTCCTTGCTCTTGGGGTCGGTGATGGCGGCGGGGTCGGCCGCGACCGGGACGCCGCCGGAGTTGCCGAGCAGGTTCTGGATCTCCTTGCTCATCGTGATGTCAATGAAGTCGTAGGCCAGGTCCTTGTTCTTGGACTTCTCGGGGACGACCCAGATGTTGCCGCTGGAGCCGGGGGCGAGCTGGTTGCCGGGCCACAGGAACGAGCCCCACTGGAACTTCTTGATCTCCGTCTGGAACCGGCCGTACCACCAGCTTCCGGACACCATGATCGGGAACTTGCCGCCCATGAACGCGGTGGCCATGTCCTCGGCCTTGATCCCGGCCGAGTCCTTGGCGATGTAGCCCTTCTTCACCCAGTCGACCATGGTGTCGGCGGCGTAGGTGAACTCGGGACCATGGAAGTCGACCTTGCCTTTGTAGAGCTCATAGGAGTCGACCCAGGCCCGGTTGGCCTTGCTCAGCGCGAGCAGGTAGAAGATCTGCTGGGCCGGGTACTCGGCGCCGGCGGTGGAGATCGGCGTGACGCCGGCCTTGGCGAACTTGTCGAGCGCGGCGGTGAACTCCTCGAACGTCGTCGGCACCGTGACGCCGTTCTTCTCGAACAGGTCCTTGTTGTAGTAGACCATCACGTACTCGCCGTAGTTCGGCACGCCGAACCACTTGCCTGAGCCCATGATGCCCCGGTCGTCATATTTGGCGGTGGTCTGCAGGCTGGCGGAGAGCAGTTTGTCCCAGCCGCGCTTCGTCGCCTGCTCCGACAGGTCCGTCAGCAGGCCCTGCTTCGACAGCAGTCCGGCGGTGGCGTTGCCCTTGTTGTACTCCATGATGTCGGGCGCCTCGTCGGAGTTGAGCACCATGCTGGCCGTCTTCTGGATCTGCTCGAAGCCCTTCTCCTCGAACTTCACCGTCACGCCCGGGTGGGTCGACTCGAACTTCTTGATCGCCGCCGCCCAGGCTTTACCCATCGCGCCGTCGGCGCTCTCGTAGTGCCACAGCTTGAGCACGCGCGGCTGGCCGCTCGCGGCGGGCTGCTGCTTGTCCGCGTTGGAGCCGCAGGCCGTCAGGGTCAAGGCCGCGACGGCGAGCGCCGCCGCGGCACTTCTCAGCTTGATCATGGTGTCTCCTGGGGGGTGATGACCGCCCGGACCGGGGCGCCCGCCACGGGGGCGAACTCGACCCCGGCGATCCGCTTCGGCCCGGTGACGGTGACGTGCAGGGTGTCGCCGTCGCGGGTGGCGTCGACGACGGTCTCGCCGTCGAGATCGTGGACGGTGGTACGACTGTCGCCGCCCCCGAAGGCGACAAGGGTGATCTCCGAGGGGACGTCCACGGTGTCCCCCGGCGCGGTGACGGGGATCAGCGCGCCGTACCGGACGAACAGCGGGATCCGATCCAGCGGCGCGGAGACGACGCGGTAGCGCCCGCCCTCCAGCAGCTCCCCGGTCCAGTAGTCGACCCACCGGCCCTCGGGCAGGTACACCTGCCGAGTGCCGTCGGGCGCGGTCATGGGCGCGACCAGCAGGTCACGGCCGAGCAGATACTCCAGATCGGCCTGCCAAGCGACGGGGTCGCCCGGATGGTCGACGCACAGCGCCCGCATCATCGGCGCGCCGGTCCGCGCGGCCTCCACAGCCGCCGAGTAGAGGTAGGGCATGAGCCGGTACCGCAGCCGCAGCGCGGCCACCGCCTCGGCCTCCACCGCGGGGAACTCCCACGGCTCCCGGCTGGTGGTGCCGTGCAGCCGCAGCAGCGGGGAGAGCGCGCCGAACTGGGTCCAGCGGACGTAGAGGTCGTCGGCCGGGCGGCCGGTGAAGCCGCCCGCGTCGTGACTCCAGAACGGCACGCCCGACAGGCCGTGGGCCAGGCCGCCGCGCAGCGTGCTGCCCATCGCCGGGTAGCTGGTGAAGGTGTCGCCGCCCCACTGGGCCGAGTGCCGCTGCCCACCCAGGAACGACGAGCGGGCCCAGACCAGGCCGTGCCCGTTGATCTCGCGGGTCACCTCGACGACGGCGTCGTTGAACAGCAGCGTGTAGACGTTGTGCAGGTCGGTGCCGGTCATGCCGTTGAAGGCCGTCGCGTCGTGCGGCACGCCCTCGGCGAAGTCGGTCTTGAACGCCTGGACGCCCTGCTGGAGCAGGGGGCGGAGGAGGTTTTTGAACCATGCGGCGGCGGCCGGGTTGGTGAAGTCGACGATGCCGCAGGCCGGGTAGGAGCCGTGCCAGCAGTCGGCGACGTACGCCTCGCCGTCAGGATTTTTCAGGAAATATCCGGCTTCGGCGGCGGGGGCGAAGGCGGGGCTCAGGTGGGAGATGTAGGGGTTCATCCAGAGGCAGACCTTGAAGCCCATCCCGTTGAGCTCTTCGAGCATCCCGGCGGGGTCCGGGAAGCGGGCCTCGTCCCAGCGCATGTCGGACCAGTGGCCGTCGGTCTGCCAGTAGGTGTCCAGGTGCAGCACGTCGCACGGGATGCCGCGCTCGCGGATCTTCCGCGCCCGCGTCATGACCCGCTCCTGGCTGTCCACGAAGAAGCCCGAGGAGATCCAGGTGCCGAACGCCCACTTCGGCGGCAGCGCCGGGCGGCAGGTCAGCCGGTCATAGCGGTCGAGGATCTCCGGCGGCGTCGGCCCGGCGAGCACGTAGTAGTCGATCAGGTCGTCGGGGACGACGATCTGCACGACGCTGTGCGTGGACTGGCAGACGTCGAACTCCGTCGGCGCCCCGCTGTCGACGACGATGCCGTATCCCCTGCTCGACTGGTAGAAGGGCACGTTCTTGTAGGCGCGCTGCGACTCGGCGCCGAAGGCGTCGAAGTTCCACATGACGGGCCGCTGGCCGCGCTTGTCCAACGGGGTGAACGACTCCCCGAACCCGGTGAACGCCTCGTCGGCCGGCGCGGCGAAGCTCTCGTGGTAGGCCACCGTGACACCGTCGGCGTGGGAGCGCCCGAACGGCAGCGTGCGCATCCGCCCGCTGATGTCGGTGTGCCCCCGGTCCTGCTCCACCAGCGTGGCGCCGGCCGCGTCGGTGAACCGCAGCCGCCACGGGTCCAGAGTGATCTCCGCGCGCAACGAGCCCGCGTCGATGGTCAGCCCGCCGGACCGGCTCTCCACCCGGGCCCCCGCGTACGTGCCCGGGGTCACCAGGGAGATCGCCCGGGCCGAGCGGGCGCGGGCGTCCACGTCCTGGCCGAGCCGGACCCGGATCACCCCCTCCCCCGCCACCCGCACCTGCACGACCAGGCTCTCCTCGGCCGAGGTCACACCCTTCAGCGTCACCCCCGAGTCGTCCACCGCCACCGGCTCGGCGGCGGTCAACGCGGACAGGCCCTGTTCGCCACGCGTACGGACCGGCAGCTCCGGTGGGTCGGCGACGAAGTACTCGTGCGCGACCAAAGGCGGGCGGTAGGGCATGAAAGCTCCTTCAACTGACCGGCACAGGCTCGCGAGTTAGTTTTCCGTCCCAACGAACAAACGTCAACGGTCGCTGATTAGTTTAGATGCCAGCCAAACAAAGGAAGAGAGCGTGCAACGGCCCTGGGCCGCCAGCGCGCAGGCGGCTGGACCGCCGCGAGCTGACCACCCAGGCCTCACGCGGACGCGTGGGGCCTCAGGCGGACGCGTGGGGCCTCACGCGGACGCGTAGGTCCTCACCGTGGGCGCGTACGTCCTCACCGCAGACGCGGGTCTTCACCCGGACGGTGGGTCCTGACCGCAGACGCGGGTCAGAGTCTGCGGATGCAGGTGACCGCGGGTAGGGATCGGGTCCGTGGGCCAGCCCCTACAAGGTGGTGGTCGAGCTCGTCACCGAGTAGTCGGCGGGCCGCCGGCACTCGAACTCGATGCTGACGAGGACATAGACCCCGATGTTGCGATGCTCGGCCACCCGGAAGGGTGACCGCCACTTGCTCTTGCCCGCGCCGGTCGTGCCGAACAGGACGTTGCGATGCTCGGCCACCCGGAAGGGTGACCGCCACGCAACGAGGCCAAGTGCCGTTGCCCAGCCCACATGGAGTTGCGATGCTCGGCCGCCCGGAAGGGCGACCGCCACCAGCCGGCGGCGAGCTTGGTGCGCGCGGTCAGCTCGTTGCGATGCTCGGCCGCCCGGAAGGGCGACCGCCACGGCATCTGATCAGGCAATGCGCCTCTCAAGACCAGAAACCATTCACTAACAATTCACCCATCAAGCAACATACAGGGCCATATCTCCTTCGGAACACCTGGCGCGTCGCATGAGCACTTCAGGTTCCGAAGCACACGACCAGGAAAGCCCATCACGAGTATCACCAACTCACACCTCCCTTGCAAAGAGGATCTGGCCACAAGACGAGCATGGAACACGTGATCGCCGACACCTCGAGGGCGAGGAGCACTCCAGATCGAGCAGCATCATCTGGCCGTCGTCAGCGTCCACTACGTTGCCGATCCACGTGCCGCCGAGGAGGGAGAGGAGGACTTTCGCTCGATGATCGGGGAGGACTAGTTCGCCAGCCAGGGCGTCACCCCGGGCCGCCTGGCAAAGCGCGGTCAGCTCCCGGTGCTCTCCCGGACGATGAGGCAGTGGGGACGACGGTCTCCAACGAGGTAGTGGCCGCGCTGTTGATCGGCTGGAGGAGGATGTCCACCGCTCTGCGGGCGATCTCCGCCTTGTCCGGGGCGATCCTGGTGAGGCTGGGGGTGCTGTACTGGCCCTCCTCGATGTCGTCGATGCCGATCACCGCGTCGTCCGGGATCCGGCAGCCGGCCCTGGTCAGGACGCGCATCGCGCCAGGGCGACGACGAAATGTGGCGGCCGGGAAGACGAATGCGGTCTTCGGCGAAGACAGGAGAGGAAGATCACTCTCCTACGTCTATGAGGTAGATCGTGACTTTAGGCAAGTCGCTCATCGCCGCGCTCGCGGCAGGAGCAATCAGCGCCACACCGGCGTCGGCCCCGCAGGCCCCACCTCAACAGGAGAACGGGGTGACCCTGATCACCGGCGACCGGGTCGTGGTCACCGGGCGGGGGCACCGCGTGGAGCCCGGTCCCGGCAGGCAGGCGGACTTCACGAGTCAGGTGCTCGGAGGCCACCTGTACGTGATACCCGCCGACGCCACGCCGCTGATCGCCCGGGGCGTGCTGGACCGCCGGCTGTTCGACGTCACCCAGCTCCTGGCCTGGAAGTACGGCGACGCCGACACCCCCGACATCCCCGTGATCTCTCAAGAGACCGCCGGACCGGCCGTCGCACCGCAGGGCGCCCAGCGGGTCCGGCAGTTGTCCAGCCTCGGAATGAGCGCGTCGCGCGTGCCGAAGGCGAACGCCGCCCAGACCTGGAAGGACCTGACGGGCGGCGGCGCCCGCGCCCTGGCAGCGGGGCGTACCAAGCTGTGGCTGGACGGCCGCAGGTCGTTCTCGCTGGATGAGAGCGTCAAGCAGATCGGCGCCCCGCAGGCGTGGCAGCAGGGCATGACGGGCAAGGGCGTCACCGTCGCGGTCCTCGACTCCGGCTACGACCCTGACCATCCGGACCTGAAGGACGCGGTGGCGCAGGAACGCAACTTCAGCGACGAACCCGACATCCGCGACACCAACGGCCACGGCACCCATGTCGCCTCGATCGTGGCGGGCAGGAATGAGAAGTATCGGGGAGTGGCGCCGGAGGCGACGCTGGCCATCGGGAAGGTGGGCGGCGCCGCGGGTCCGACCGATTCGGCCATCCTCGCCGGCATGGAGTGGGCGGCCGTCGAGCTCAAGGCCAAGGTCGTCAACATGAGCTTCGGCGACCCGGACGGCCCCGATCTGGACCCGCTGGAGCAGGCGGTCAACACGCTGTCGGGGCGGACCGGCACGCTGTTCGTCGCGGCGGCGGGGAACGACGGCGCTGACGGCAGGGTGCTCAGCCCCGGTAGTGCTGAGGCGGCGCTGACCGTGGGCGCGGTGGACAAACAGGGCCTCCTGGCCGCGTTCTCCAGCCCGGGGCCGCGCGTGAGCGACCACGCGATCAAACCCGACGTGACCGCGCCGGGCGTGGGCATCGTGGCCGCGGCCGCCGCGGGCACCGCCGACGGCCTCCACCGGCCGCTCAGCGGCACCTCGATGGCCAGCCCGCACGTGGCGGGGGCGGCGGCGATCCTGGCCCAGCGTCATCCGGAGTGGACGGGCGCGCAGCTCAAGGCCGCGCTGACCGGCAGCGCCGCGCCCGCCGAGGGCCCGACGCTCTATCAGCAGGGAGCCGGGCTGATCGACCTGGTACGCGTGCTGAAGCAGCAGGTCGTGGCCGCGCCGGGCAACCTCTGGGCGGCCTTCCCGTGGAAGGCCGCCGGCGAGCGGGTGACGACCAAAACGATCACGTACGCCAACGCGAGCGACGCTCCGGTCACCCTGGACCTGTCGGCGCAGGGTGAAGTGCTGAAGCTGCCGGCCGATCAGGTCACGGTCCCGGCCAAGGGCGAGGCCTCGATCACGCTCACCATCGACGCCGGCGGCAAGGCGCCGGGCGACTACCCGGGAACGGTCACCGCCAGATCGGGCGAGACGGTGGTCCGCACGCTGGCCGGCGCCTACGTCGAGCCCGAGTCCTATAACGTCACGCTCACCGTCATCGGCAAGCAGGGCCAGCCGATCAACCCCATGCGCAGCGAGATCTACGACGCGAAGACCGGCACCGTCCACCAGGCGGCCTTCCGGGTGGCGTGGCCAAGATACGACTGCCCGAGGGCGACTGGAACGTCTACACCGAGATCGCGGAGAAGATCGACGGGAAGCGGCTCATGACGATCGCCGACCCCGCGCTGAAGATCGACGGCGGCGACCAGAAGCTGACGGTGGACGCGCGCCAGGGCAAGGTGGCCAAGGTCACGCTTGACGATCCGAGCGCCGAACTTCAGCTCGAGTACGCCCTCGGGGTGACACACGGCGCATGGAACTCCTGGTGGTCGATCAGTGGCGACGTCAACACCTCACTCTTCGTCGTTCCCAGCCGCCGGGCAGGTCTGATTTACGGTCTGGAGACCAGGTGGCTCAGTAAGGACGCCTCTCCCAGCCCGTACGTCTACAACCTCGTCGACCGTCGCACCGACGGCCTTCCCGAGGATCCTGTCTACAACGCCAGGCAGAAGGATTTGGCGAAGGTCACCGCGACCTACCGGGCCTCAGGAGCGGCGGCCACGGGCACGCCGATGGCCGGACTGCGTGACCCTGATTTCCCCGGCTCGGCCCTGATACCGCTGGTCGGCGACATCACCCTGCCCGGTACGCTCATCCGCTACCGCACCCCCGGGCTGACCTACGAGAGCGGGCTCGAGGTCGGCACCTCGCTGATGTTCGACGGCGGCCGGCTCGCCAAGCGCGGCGAAACCAGCGAGGTCTGGAACGCCGCGGTCATCGGGCCGTCGTTCCTGCTGCCGGGCGGCAACCGTACCGGCGACAAGCTGACCTTCTCCGGGGTGGGGCTGTTCTCCGACGGGGGAGCGGGAAGGACGGGGTCGGACACCGCCGCCACCGGCACCGCCACCCTCACCAAGGACGGGAAGGTGCTGACCACCGCCGACCTCGCCAGCTGCTCGATCTACGAGCCGCAAGGGTGCGAGCTGCGCGCCGACCTTGCCTCCGGGCGCGGCTCGTACACGCTGACCGCGTCGATGCGCAGGCAGGTCCCGCACTCGACGCTGTCCACCGGCGTGGAATCGGTGTGGACGTTCCCGTCCGCGCCCACCGCCAAGGAGCAGCCGCTGCCGCTGACCGCGGTCCGGTACAGCCCCGTGGGCCTGGATGACTCGAACCGTGCCAAGCCGGGCAGCGTGACTCGCCTGCCCGTCCGGATCGAGCGCAACCCCGGGTCCGCGCCGGTGGAGGCGGAGTCGGTCCGGCTGGAGATGTCCGTCGACGACGGCGCGAACTGGCGCAGGATCCCGGTCGTCCGCACCGGCTCGGGCTGGTCCGCCACGGTACCGAACCCGAGCACGGCCGGATTCGTTTCGCTCCGCGCGGTGGTGACCGGCACGGCGGGCATCGGACTGACCCAGACGATCATCCGCGCGTACGCCGTCGGCTGACCACCGACCACACCCACCCAGGCCCGGCCCTTACCGGCCGGGCCTGGAAGGCATGACCCAAACCAGCAACGCCGAGGCGTCCGCGTGGGCCACGCTCGACATGGCCAGCCGCCGCGTCGGACTCGACCCGGCCGGTGCCGAGCTGATGCCTGACTTCCACAGCTGTGAAAGCTTTCACCTTGGCCGGCATCACCGTCGAGGACTACGGCACTTCGTCCGGGCTTACGGGCACGACGTCACCTCGTGGGCTGGGTTCGAGACTACGAAAGGCCCCTGGTGACGGACATTAGGTGCCCAGCGTCAGAATCGTCCGCTCAAGATGGTGATGTGATCCCTGGGCCGGGATGAAAAGGTCAGCGTCGGCTTGCGTCAGCGCTTGGCTGCCTGGGTCGCGGTGTCGCCGAGGCGGGTCAACAGCTTCTTGAGCGTGTCGAGTTCCTTGGCGGACAGGTTTGCGCCCAGTGCCGTGTCGAGTTCGGCCACGCGGGCATCCGCGCGATCGAACAGGTCTCGGCCGTGATCGGTAAGACGGATCTCGATGAGAGTGCCGTGCATCGGATGAGAGGCGCGGGCAATCAGGCCGCGAGCCTCCAGGCGGCTGACCGTGCTGTTCATGGTCTGCGCGGTGACGCCGACCTTGCGGGCGAGTTCGGCGGAGGTGATGCCGTCGTGGTCGCTGAGGATGGCGAGCGCTGCCTGTTGGGCGGCGGTCATGCCGAACTCGCGCAGGACGTTCTCCTTGGCCTGCTGAGTGGTCTGCTCAGCGCGTTTGACATAGGCGAGAAGGCGCTCGGAGTAGTGCATGCTGCCAGGTTACTGGCTGGCAACAAACAGCGCACTTGCCTCTATCAGCATGCTTACTGTTAACTGTCAGGCATCGAACAAGGGCCGGGAGCGTGGCTGGAGGATGGGGAGGACTCTGTGGGCAACACGAGTGCGCGCACCGCGATGGCGGTGCGGCAAGACGGTGACAGGCGCCGGTGGGCCGTACTGGCGGTGGGAATGCTCGCCATGACCGCGGGCTGCACGTTCCAGTTCGGCCTGGCCTACCTCATGCCCGCGCTACGCGATGAAGGCTTGTCGTTGAGCACCGCGGGTGTGCTGGCCGCCGCGCCGACTGCCGGGTTGCTGCTGACTCTGGTCGCCTGGGGTGCCGCCGCCGATCGGTGGGGCGAGCGGTGGGTGCTGGCCGGTGGGCTGGTCGCGGCCGGAGCGGTGCTGACGGTGGCAACCCAGATGGACGGCGCGGTCGCGCTGGGTTTCTGTTTCCTGCTGGCGGGGGCTGCCGGCGCCTCCGTACACGCCTCCAGCGGGCGGTTGATCTTGGGTTGGTTCACCGCCCACGAACGCGGTCTGGCGATGGGGCTGCGGCAGACCGCTCAGCCGCTGGGGGTGGCGATCGCGGCGATCGCCCTGCCGGCGTTGGCCGCCACGGGCCGCATCCCGGCCCTGGTGTTCATGTCCGTGTTCTGCCTGGCGGCGGCCGTGTTGGTGGCCGCCGTGGTCCGCGATCCGCAACGGACGCCGGCAGGTTCGGACGAGCGGGCGGGGTCGCCGTATCGCACCTCGATGCTGTGGCGTCTCCACGGCGCCAGCGCCCTGCTGATCGTGCCGCAGTTCACGGTGGCCACGTTCGCTCTGGTGTTCCTGATCGACGAGCGCGGCTGGGATCCCTCCCAGGCGGGGCACATGCTGGCCGCCGCGCAGATCGGCGGTGCCGCCGCGCGGTTGCTGTCGGGCTGGTGGTCGGACCGGGTCGGCAGCCGCATGCGCCCGATGCGCACGGTCTCGGTGGCTATCGCGGTCGTTGTCGCGATCTTGGCCGCGGGTGCGGCGGGCGGATCCGCCATCGCGGTCGGTGCGGTGGTGGCCGCCTCGATCGTGTCCGTCAGCCCCAACGGGCTGGCGTTCACCGCCGTCGCGGAGCACGCCGGCCGCGCCTGGGCCGGCCGGGCGCTGGGCATCCAGAACACCGCGCAGAACGCGGTCGCCGCGGCGACCCCGCCGATCATGGCCATGGTGATCGGAGCCGACGGGTACGCGACCGCGTTCGCGGCTGCTGCGGTCTTTCCGCTGCTGGCGGTTGCCGTGATCCCCGTTCGCGTCGAGAAGCGGCGCCACTCAGCACCCGCGGCAGCCGACACCGCCCAGGCGCGCTGACCCCGAAGGAACAGCGGCCCTCTCGAGCTCGTGTCGGACAATCGCCTAAGGAGATATCGATGAAGTACGTCACGCAGAACCCGTCCATCACCCACGCCGCAGCCCGCGCCATCATCGACGCGGCCGTCGAGGCCGCTGGGGAAACCTCGATCGCGTACGCCATCGCCGTCGTCGACGCCGCCGGGCACCTGACCGCGTTCATCCGCATGGATGGCGCGCCGGTGATGGCCGCACAGGTCGCCCAGGACAAGGCCTACACCGCCGCAGGCTTCGGGATGAGCACCGAGCAGTGGCACGAGTTCATCAAGGATGATGCCCCGCTGGCCTTGGGCGCCCCCACCGGCGTCGACCGCCTGGTGGCGTTCGGCGGCGGGATCCCGATCACGGTCGACGGCCATATCGTCGGAGGCATCGGCGTGTCCGGCGGCCACTGGAGCGACGACATCAAGATCGCCGGAGCAGGCATGACCGCGATCAACTGACAGCGCGTCGGCTGGAACCGGCCCCCGACACCGGCTCAGCCCCGCTCTCCAAGTACCGGCACCGGTGATCGCTCAAATGCTCGGCTACAGCGACGAGCCAACCAACCGCGTCATCTCAGAGGTCGCCAGTCCTGGGCCCGATCTGGAGTCGGGTCAGTGGGGCTGTTCAGGTGAGCGTGCGTGGATGGTCTCGGCCCAGGCGTCGGCCCAGATGTTGAGCTCGTGGAGGGCGGGGCCGAGGGACATTCCCACGTCGGTCAGCGTGTAGCCGGCCTCACTGGGGGCGACCAGATCGGCGGTCGTCAGTTCGTCGAGGCGCTGGTACAGGACGCTGGAGGACAGTCCTTCGCAGCGTGCGAGTAGCGGGCGCGCGCCGAGCGGGCCGTCTCGCAACTCCCAGATGATCCGCAGCGCCCAGCGGCGGCTCAGTAGGTCCATGGCGGCCATCAGCGGCCGGCCTGTCTTGGAGCCGCGGACGGGCCGGCCAGGAAGCGGAGTCCGATTCGTGGACATGCCCCTCCTTGTGTTTCGTTTTCCGAAACATTAGCATCGAGGCGGCCGTTTCGATTTCCGAAACACCTGGGAGGGTGGATGTCGCGCATAGCGCTTGTGGAGCCGCCGTACGAGCCCGAGGTCGGGGCGCAGTTGGAGAGCATGATGCCGACGGGTGTGCCGCCGATCGGGCTGTTCAGGATGTTCGCCGGTAATCTTCCGATGACCGGTGCGATGCACGGATGGGGCCGTTACGAGCTGGGGCGTCAGCTGACGCTGAGCATGCGGGAGCGGGAGATCACGATCGCCCGTACGTGTGCGCGGTGCCGCTGCGAGTACGAGTGGGGCGTGCATGTGTCGATGTTCGCCGAGCGGGTCGGGCTGACCACCGCGCAGATCGTCTCGGTGACGCACGGGACGCCCGACGATCCGTGCTGGGAGTCCCCGCGGGAACGCCTGCTGATCGAGGCCGTCGACGCCCTGCACGCCAACTGCGACATCGACGACGCACTGTGGGCCCGGCTCGCGGAGGTCATAGACGACGGCCAGCTCCTCGATCTGCTCCTGCTCTGCGGCTGGTACCACGCGATCAGCTTCGCCGCCACCGCGGCACGCGTGCCCCACGAGCCGAACACCCCAAGATTCGCCGACTTCGCTCCCGCGAGCTGAGAGATGCGAGTGGCGACGGCGGTGGGCTATGTGTCGCGGGAGGGGACGGCTTGCTGGACGATGAGAGCGGCGGCGAGGCACACGGCTCCGGCGACTGCCATCCCGGATGAGGGGCCGAGAGCCGCCATCACCCCGGTGGCGGCGGCCAGGGTGAGAGTTTCCAGGCTCATCCGCGTCGTGCTGAACAGCGCGGCGCCCGCCCCTCCGCGATGGGAGGGCACGTACGTGAGCGCCTGCCCGTCCGGGACGCCTTCGGTCAGCCCCAGGCACAGCCCGATGACCCCGGCCGCCACGAGAAGAGCGGC
Source organism: Nonomuraea sp. NEAU-A123 (assembly GCF_018603905.1). Lineage (GTDB taxonomy): Bacteria > Actinomycetota > Actinomycetes > Streptosporangiales > Streptosporangiaceae > Nonomuraea. The sequence continues at coordinate 75,946 of NZ_JAHFZZ010000029.1, read as the reverse complement.
AGGATGGTCGGTCACCTGGAGGATGACGGCGGTGACGGTGCAGGCGAACAGGGCGGTTGTCACCATCTGCCGTGCCAGTCGGCGCGCGAGCCGAGCGGCAAGGAGCGGAAGGACCGTCGATGGCACGGTCAGCAGGCTGAGCATGATCGCCGCCTCGCCTGGACCCATGTTCTGGACAGCGCCGAGCTGCGGGAGGACGGTCAATCCCACCACGAGCATCCCCATGAAGGCACCCGTCGCCACGGCGTACGCGCGATAGGCGGGGATCCGCAACAAGTCCACGGGGATCGCGGGATCAGCTGCGCGCCGTTCCACGCGGATGAGCCCGGTGGCGCCGGCTGCCGCGACGAGGATGAGCACGCCCGGTCCCCACCACGGGACGCCAGCCCCAAGGCCAGGCCCGAGTGCGGTCACCACCGCGGCGATGGTCACTCCGAACAGGACGGCGCCGGCAAGGTCGAAGTCATCGGACACCTCGGGGCTGCGAAGACCCGGAAGCCCGAGCGTGACCAAGGCCGCGACGGCGGCGACAGCCCCCGGCGCGACGAAGACGAGCGGCCAACCTCCCACGGCCATGAGGGCCTGGGCGACGATCGGTCCCAGCGCCAGGCTGCTGCCCAGCACGACGCCCGCGTAGCCGTACACCCGACGCCGCTCCTCCGGCGGGTACACGGCCAAGACCATCGACGATCCACCGGCGGCGCACATGGCCGCCCCGACGCCAGCGACCGCACGGAGGGCTACCAGAGACGACAGGTCCGGAGCGAGGGCCGACAAGACCCCGGTGGCCGCGACGACGATGTTGCCGACGGCGAAGAACCGGGTGCGGGCGGTACGGTCCGCTGTCGCCCCCGCCAGCAGCAGGGCCGCGGCGAAGAGCCCGTTGTAGGCGAGGACGATCCACGGGCCCAGGGCATCCGCACCGGGCAACTGCGCGGTCGCGTCGGGGACAGCCGCTGTCGCGCCGGTGATGGCGAGCGGGAACACCGCGGTGGAAATGAGGTCAGCGACAAGGACACGCCGACGTTGACGAGAAGACAAGGCGAACATGGGTGCGCTCCGGAACAAGGGAAATCCGAGCGCCACGAAGGCGCTCCTGGCCAAGGCTCAGGAGCGACGGCGAGAACTGGGGTTTTGCGCCGTCGCTCTCAGCGACGGCGCACCTTGTCTGTCTTCGGCACGAGCACACGCTAGCAGCGTGTCGGCGTACGACGCGTACCGGTGTTGCGCTGGTCCGGCAGGGTGGCGGCCCGGTATTGGCTAGGGGTGGCGCCAAGGTTGCGGACTCACACCCTGCCACCTCATAACGCCGTGCTACACACCCGAGGGCCGGCGCAGCGAAACGCCCGGCGAGGAATCTCCCCGCCGAGCGTCTTTCTGGGTTGAGCGTTGAACTCAGTGGCGGTGACGGCGACGACGGCGCGCAAGTTCCGCACCAGAGCTGCCGCCTGAGAAGATATCCGGCGGCATGGGCACCGGCGGGCGGGTCATGCCGAGGAAGCGCAGAATAAACACAGTGTTCTCCGTGGAATTTCTGGTGTCAGCGGGGATGGTTACTGACCCCGCTCTCCACGGCTACAACCCATCGGATGCCCTGAGCCTGCCCGCCGAGAGGGCTTCTGACCTGGATTTTTACCGTCCGAGCCCATGCCGAGACTCAGGCTGGGCATCCCCCGGTCGGGCTTTACGCCGTGAATACAGGCACGTGAGGGAGCCGTCGGTCAGGTCGCGGTGCTCTCCCGGACGATGAGGCGGTGCGGGACGACGAGCTCCGACGGGGTGGTGGCCGTGCCGTTGATCGACTGCAGGAGGATGTCCACCGCCAGGCGGGCGATCTCCGCCTTGTCCGGGGCGACCGTGGTGAGGCTGGGCGTGCTGTACTGGCCCTCCTCGATGTCGTCGATGCCGATCACCGCGACATCGTCGGGGATCCGGCGGCCGGCCCTGGTCAGGGCGCGCATCGCGCCGAGGGCGAGCAGGTCGTTGTAGCAGAACACGGCGTCGGGCGGGTCGGGCAACGCGAGCAGGTGCTCCATCGCCTCCAGGCCCAGGCGCCGGTGGAAGCGGGGAGTCGGGACGATGAGCCGGTCGTCCACGGCCAGTCCCAAGCGGGCGTGTGCCTGGCGGTAGCCGGACGTGCGGAGCTGGGCGGTCTCACCGGTGGCGTACGGCTGGTCGCCGATCGCGGCGACGCGGCGGCGGCCCTGCTCCAGCAGGTGCGCGGTGGCCTCACGGGCGGCGGCGACGTTGTCGATGGCGACGTGGTGGAAGCTGCCGTTGAAGATGTGCTCGCCGAGCAGCACGATCGGGACCCGGTTGCCCCGCCCGCGCAGGTCCTCGGCGGAGATCGCCAGCGGGCTCAGCAGCAGCCCGTCGAACATCGTCGCCCGTGAGTCGCGGGCCAGCAGCTCCCGCTCCCGCTCGGCGTCGCCGTCGGTCTGGTCGACCATCACCACGTAGCCCTGCGCGCGGGCCGCGGTGATCACCTCACGCACCAGCTCGGCGAAGTAGGGGACGTCCAGCTCGGGGACGACCAGGGCGATCATCCCGGTACGCCCCTGCTTGAGGTTGCGGGCGATGAGGTTGGGGCGGTAGCCCAGCTCGTCCAGCACGACCTGCACCCGGGCCCGCAGCTCGTCGGAGACCGGCGCGTAGCCGTTGACCACGTTGGACACCGTGCGAATCGAGACATTCGCCCGTTTGGCGACGTCACGCAGCGTTGGGCCGGCCATGTTCCTCCTCGGTCGTCGTTCTGGATCATAACTCACTCTTGCATCGTTGCAGAGGCACATGCATGATGTCTGCATCGTTGCAGAGCTTTCACCAGGTCGCTTCCCCTACTGTGGGGACGACTGTGCCGTACCCCCGCCGGAGGAGTAAAGATGTCCACACCCGCCATGGCCCGCCGCGGCTTCCTCAAGGGAGCGCTCGGGATTGGCGCGCTGGCCGCGGCCGGCGCCTGCGCTCCCGGCGGCGGCACCAGCGCGGCGCCGAGCAAGCTGGCCAAGCCGACCACGACCTCGTCCGCGTCCGCCAAGGGCGAGATCACCATCTGGAACCGCTCCGGAGACCTGTTCAAGGTGTTCGACGCGGCGATCGGGAAGTTCCGGGAGGCCTATCCCGGGGTCAAGGTGAACCACCAGGCCGTCGACATCGACGCCAAGCTGGCCAACACCCTGATCAGCGGCACCGACGTGCCGGACGGCAGCTTCTGGGACGACGCCAAGATCGGCGGTCAGTCCGAGCACCTGTACGACCTGACCGACCTGATCAGCCCGTACCGCGACAAGATCGCGCCGTACAAGCTGTCCGTCAACACCGTCGGCGGCAAGATCTACGGCGTGCCGTGGGATCTGGACCCCGGCCTGCTCTGGTACCGCGAGGACATTTTGCAGGACGCCGGGGTCGACCCGGCCGGGATCAGCACCTACGACGACCTGCTGACCGCCGCCCGGACGATCAAGGAGAAGGACCCGAAGACCAGGCCCATCCACCTGGACAAGAACCCGTTCCTCGGCCAGCTCTGGCTGGAGATGCTGGCCAACCAGCAGGGCACGAGCCTCGCCGACGCGCAGGGCAAGCTGCGGCTGGAGTCGGCTGAATACCGGCGGACGCTGGGCTGGATCCAGGACGCGGTCAAGGGCGAGCTGGTCACCCACGCGCCCTACCTGGAAGCGGCCGACATCAACACCCTCGACAGCGGGCAGCAGGTGTTCGTCCCGTGGGCGATCTGGTGGTCGTTCGCGCCGCAGCAGCTCCTCAAGGCGACCAAGGGCAAGTGGCGGGCCGCGCCGCTGCCCGCGTGGACGCCCGGCGGCGCCCGCAGCGGCGCGATGGGCGGCAGCAGCTTCATCATCCCCGCCAAGGCGAAGAACCCGGAGCTGGCCTGGCTGCTGTATGAGTTCCTGTGCTTCACCGAGCCCGGATACACCGCCGTGTACGGCCCCAACAGCATCTACCCCGGCGGCCTGTCCACCTCCGTGCCCTCCTTCAGCCCGGCGCTGCGGCCGGACAAGCCGCTGTTCAAGCCGATCGACGCGCTCGGCGGCCAGGACCTGTGGAAGGTCGCCGTCGAGGCCGCCGCCACCATCCCGGCCGCGGCGCCGCTGCCCGTGTGGTGGGCCCAGTCCGTGGACTATCTCGGTGACAACACCCAGCGCCTGATCGAGGGGAAGATGTCCCCCGACGACGTGATCGCCGAGTCGGCCAAGAAGATCCAGCGCAACCTGATCGACCGGTCCTGATGGCGGGTCTCACCGCCACGACGGCCAGGCGGGCCGCCATCGGCTCGCGGCGCCTGCCCCGGCTGTCGCCGTACCTGTTCATCGCCCCGTTCTTCGTGGTCTTCGCGGCCTTCGGCGTCTACCCGCTGATGTACGCGCTGCGGCTCAGCTTCACCCGCTGGCGCGGCGCGGGCGAGGCCACCTGGGTCGGCGTGGGCAACTACGTCTATCTGCTGACCAACCCCGACTTCTGGGCCTCGCTCGGCAACAGCGCGGTGATGTGGCTGCTGATCGTGCCGATCCAGGTGGTCGCCGGGCTGGGCGCGGCGGTGCTGCTGGCCAACGCGCGGCTGCGGCTGCGCGGGTTGTTCCGGGTGGCGTTCATCGCGCCGTTCGTGACCCCGCTGGTGGCCATGGCGCAGGTGTGGATCGTGGTGTTCGACGAGGACTACGGGCTGGTCAACCACGTGCTCGGCCTGGTGGGCCTGCCCGCCGTGGGCTGGCTGACCTCCACCGCGTGGGCCAAGCCGACGCTCGCGCTGCTGTTCCTGTGGAAGACCACCGGATTCGCGATCATCATCCTGCTCGCCGGGCTGCAGGCCGTTCCCGGAGCGGTGTACGAGGCCGCCTCGATCGACGGCGCCTCGCGGTGGCGGCAGTTCTGGTCGCTGACCGTCCCGCTGGTCCGGCGGAGCATCGCCTTCCTGGTGGTCGTGCAGACGCTGGCGGTGTTCCAGATGTTCGCCGAGCCGTACGTGGTCACCGAGGGCGGCCCGTACGGCTCCACCACCACGGCCGGCCTCTACCTCTATGAACACATCTCGGCATCCGACCTGGGCACCGGTGCCGCCAACTCCTTCCTGCTGGTGCTGCTCGTGTTCGGCCTCTCGCTGGGCGCGGTCCGGCTGCTGCGCCCGAAAGAGGAGGTTTCATGAAGCAGGCCCGGCCCGGCCCAGTGCAGTACGCGGTGCTCGTGCTGCTCGCCATCGCGTTCCTGTACCCGATCTGGTGGGCACTCAGCTCCTCGCTCAAGCCGGCCACCGAGATCATCACCAGCCCGCTGTCGGTGGGCGCCGTGACGCTGGACAACTACCGGGCGATGTTCGCCGACGTGCCGATCGGCACCGGTTTCGTGAACACCGCGCTGGTCCTGGCGGTCAAGGGCGCGATGACGATGGTGTTCTGCCCGCTGGCCGGGTACGCCTTCGCCAAGTACACCTTCCCCGGCAAGAACGCGTTGTTCGGGGTGGTGATGCTCACCCTGATGCTGCCCACCCTGGTGCTGATCATCCCGCTGCTGCTGGAGATGAGCGCGCTGGGCTGGGTCAACACCTACCAGGCGCTGATCCTGCCGGGCAGCGTCGACGCGTTCAGCATCTTCTGGATGCGCCAGGTCATCGCCGCCATCCCGGACGAGCTGCTCGACGCCGGACGGGTGGACGGCGCGAGCGAGTTCGGGGTCTTCTACCGGGTCGTCATCCCGGTGATCCGGCCCGGCCTGGTCGCGCTGGCGGTGCTGACCACCATGAACATCTACAACGACTTCGTCTGGCCGGTCGTCGCCGTCAACGACACCGAGCACCAGACCCTCCAGGTGGTGCTGTCGACCCTGGCGCAGAACGTCACCGGCAACCGCGTCGGCGCCGACTTCGCCACCGTCTGGGGTGAGCTGCTCGCCGCCGGCAGCATCGCCATGCTGCCGCTGCTGGTGATCTTCATCCTGCTGCAGCGCCACTTCATCAGCGGAATCCTCGCCGGCAGCGTCAAGGGCTGACCGGACACCCCTCTCTCTCATGATCGGAGCACCATGACGCCGCGTGCGGAATACCCCCGGCCCCACTTCGACCGGTCGCACACCTGGTCGAGCCTGAACGGCGACTGGGACTTCCGGGCCGACGCCGACGAGGACTGGGACCGGACCATCACCGTGCCGTTCGCCTGGGAGACCCCGGCGTCCGGCATCGAGGCCCACTGGCTGCCGGTGGCCTGGTACCGCCGCCGGGTCGCCGTACCCGCCGGGTGGGCGGGGCAGCGGATCGTCCTCCACTTCGGGGCCGTGCACCACGAGGCCACCGTCTGGGTCAACGGCACCGAGGTGGCCCGGCACGTGGGCGGCTACACGCCGTTCGAGGCCGACATCACCGACGCGCTGCGTGACGGCGAGCAGGAGATCGTGGTCCGGGTCTCCTCCCCCGCCGACAAGCGGGAGATCGCGCACGGCAAGCAGCGCAGCGTGCCGCGCGACGACTTCGACGGCGTGTGCTTCACCCCGTCGTCGGGCATCTGGCAGAGCGTCTGGCTGGAGGCGCGGCCCGCGACCTACCTGGCTTCGCTGAAGCTGCGCCCGGCCGAGGGGCTGGATGGCATCGCCGTCGAGGCCCGCGTCGAGGGACCGTCTCCGGCCACGCTCCGGCTGACCCTGCGCGGCCACGGAACGACGGTGGACGTGACGGTCTCCGATGGTGCCGCGCGGACTGTGGTGGCGGTCACCGAGCCGCGGCTGTGGTCGCCCGAGGACCCGCACCTCTACCACGTGGACGCCGAGCTGGTCTCGGACGACGGCACCGACCGGGTCACCGGCTACACCGGGCTGCGCCGGATCGAGGTGTCCGGCGAGGACCTGTATCTCAACGGCCGCCGCCTGTTCGTACGCGGCGTGCTCGACCAGGGCTACTGGCCGCGTACCGGCATCACCGCGCCCGACGACGCCGCGCTGCGCCACGACATCGAGCTGGCCGCCGCGGCCGGCTACAACCTGGTGCGCAAGCATCTCAAGCTGGAGGACCCGCGCTTCGTCCACCACGCCGACACGCTCGGCATGCTGGTCTGGGCCGAGCCCGCCGCCACCGGCCGGTTCTCGGCGGAGTCGGTCGCCGCCTTCGAGGCGCAGATCGCCCCGATGGCCGAGCGCGACGGCAACTCCCCCGCGATCGTCATCTGGGGCCTGTACAACGAGGAGTGGGGCCTGGACTGGGACATCCCCGGCGACCCGGCCAAGCAGGAGGCCGTCGCCCGCGCGTACGACCTGCTCAAGGCCCTCGACCCGTCCCGGCCCGCGGTCGACAACTCCGGCTGGGCGCACGTGAAGACGGACCTGCTCGACTGGCACTACTACGACGAGTCCGCCGCCTCCTGGGGTAAGACGATCGCCGCGCTGCTCGACGGCGAACAGGACGACTTCCCCGTGCCGCTCGGCCCCGACTACGTGGTCCGCAAGAAGCTGACGGGGACGCCGGCGCAGCCGCTGCGCGGCCTGCCGAACCTCAACAGCGAGTACGGAACCGGCTTCACCTCCGTGGAACGGGCCTGGCAGTTGCGCTGGCAGACCCAGGAGATGCGCCGCCACGACCGGCTGGCCGGGTACGTCTACACCGAGCTGTACGACATCGAGCACGAGTCGGCCGGGCTGCTGGACTTCGAGCGCCGGGCCAAGGACCTGGCCGGGGTGGATCCGGCGCACGTCAACGCGACGACGACGCTCGTCCTTGACGTGGTCCCCGTCGCGCCCGGCCGTGACCTGCTCAGCGACACCGGGCGTGTCACGGTCCCGGTCCGGATCTCCCATCACGGCACGGAGTCGGTCAGCGGTCACCTGCACACCGCCTGGTCCCCCGTCTACGGGCCCGCCCCCTCGCGGCCGGGAACGGCCGGAGCGGCGGCCGAGGCCAAGCCGTTCCTGCTCGGCGCGCCCGCCGAGGTCCACGCCGAACTGCCCGACGGCTGGACCAGCGGCCGCCTGCACATCGCGCTCGTGTCGGACGGCGCCGTCCTGGCCCGCTCCGCCGTGGACGTGGACACCCACACCGCCCCGGTCATCGGCGACGACCCCCAGGCCCGCCCCTGAGCCCGCCTCCCCCTGAAACGTCCCGGTGAGATCCGCTCACCGGGCCCCCACCCCAGGAGACACCGTGCGCATAGCACCCCCCAGGCGTCCGTTACCGCTGGTGATGGCGCTCGCCCTGATCGCCGGGCTGCTCGTCGCCCTGGCCGGTCCCGCCTCGGCCGCCCCGGCCGGACAGGTGCTCTACTCGCCCAACCTGACCACCTATCCGCAGGGTGACGCCAGCTACCCGAGGGCCGTCCGGCTCGACTACGACGGCTCGCCGAACGAGACCATGCTGGCCACGTTCGCCCGCAACAACCACAACGCGCCCAACGCGTTCCCGGTCTACCGCAGCACCGACGGCGGCCGCACCTGGACCGCCAACCCCATCTCCACGATCACCTCGCACACCGCCGGCTGGGACCTGGGCGCCCCGGTCCTGTACGAGGTGCCGCGCACCGCGAACGGGCTGAACCAGGGCGACCTGCTGGCGGCGGGCACGGCCTGGCACGTCGGCGACTTCACCGCGCAGAAGGTCGAGGTGTTCAAGAGCACCGACCACGGCGTGACCTGGACGTACCTGTCCAACTGCACGCAGAGCAGCGGCCAGCCCAACACGGTCGGGCACGGCACCTGGGAGCCGTGGTTCCTGCTCGCCCCGAACAACACGCTGGCCTGCTTCATCTCCGACGAGCGGCCCGCCGGCACCCCGACCAACAACCAGGTCATCGGCCACTACACCTCCACCAATGGCGGCCAGACCTGGAGCCCCACCCTCACCCAGGACGTGGCCTACCCGGCCGACAACCTGGCCCGGCCCGGCATGTCCATCCTCACGGCGCTGCCGAACGGCACGTTCCTGATGGCGTACGAGCTGTGCCGCGACGCCACCGACCCCGACCACGCCTGCGAGGTGTACACCAAGACCAGCCCGGACGGCCTCAACTGGAGCGCGGCCGGGACCATCGTCCGCACCTCCGACAGCCGGGAGCTGCTGCACACTCCCTACGTCGCCTGGCTGCCCGGCGGCGGCCCCAACGGCACGCTGCTGATGTCCGGCCAGCGCGTGGTCGCCGGTCCCACCGGGAACAAGACCGTGAACGGGGAGTCGGGCCAGGTCGTGTTCGCCAACACCAACCTGGGCACCGGAGCGTGGACCGAGATCGAGGCCCCGGTCAACATCAGCCCCACCGGCGGATACGCCGCCGGGGCGCCGGCCTGCCCCGGCTACAGCTCCCCGATCGTGCCCTCCGCCGACGGCACGAGCTTCCTCTACCTGGCCGGAACCCTGCTCACCGGCAACCAGTGCCAGGTCCGCTACGGCATCGGCACGCTGGGCGGCCCGGTCGGCCAGATCACCGGCCCGGCCACGGCCGGCAAGTGCCTGGACGTCAACACCAACACGAACACCAACGGCAACGCCGTCCAGCTCTGGGACTGTGGCACCGCCACCGGCCAGCGCTGGTCCATGCACCCGAACGGCACTGTCCGGGCGTTCGGCAAGTGCCTCGACATCGACGCCAACGCCACCGCGAACTTCAGCAAGGTCCAGCTGTGGCAGTGCAACACCGCGGGCGGCCAGCAGTGGCGCCGCCAGGCCAACGGCTCACTGCTGAACCCGCAGTCGGGCCGCTGCCTCGACGCCCCCCAAGGCGCCACGGCCAACGGCACCCGCCTGCAGATCTATGACTGCAACGGCCTCGACCCGCAGAAGTGGAACGTCCCCCAATGATCACTTCACCGCGCCCCCGGTGATCCCGGAGATGATCTTGCGCTGCGCCACGGCGAAGACGACCAGCAGCGGCAGGCTCATCAGGATGATGTAAGCGAAGATCAAGTGCCAGTTGTTGAGGTAGAGCCCGGCGTTGGCCACCTGGAAGAGGTTCAGGGGCAAGGTGTCCATCCGTCCGCCGATGACGAAGAACGCGTAGAAGACGTCGTTCCACACGTACAGGCAGATGAGGATCGTGGCGGTGGCCAGCACCGGGCGCAACATCGGCAGGATGACCGAGACGAAGACCCGCACCGGGCCCGCGCCGTCCATGCGCGCGGCCTCCTCGATCGACAGCGGCACCGTGCGGACGAAGCCGGTGACGAAGAAGACGACGGTCGACAGGTAGATGCCGACGTACACGCCGATCATACCGGTGAGGGTCCCGGCCAGGCCGAGCTGGCGCAGCAGCAGCACGATCGTCACCACGGCGGGTGGCAGCACGATGCCGCTGATGGCCAGCGCGTACAGGACGGCGGTGAGCCGGCCGGCCCGGCGGGCCAGGATCCACGCCGCCATGGAGCCGAACGTCAGCACCAGGGCGACGGCCGGGACCACGATCAGCACGCTGCCGAGGAAGGCGGCCGGGATGTCGCCCTGGGTCCACACCTGGGCGAGGTTCTCCCAGAGCAGCCAGCGCGACGGCAGCGACAGGTCCGGCGAGAGCGCCTCGGCCTGTGACTTGGCCGCCGTCGAGACGATCAGCCACAGCGGCACGCCCATGACGGTGACGACGAGCGCGACGACGGCGAAGGGCCGCAGCCGCGCCGCCAGGCCGCTCGCCCGGGGCGGCCGGACCCGGACGCCGTACGCGGGGATGGTCACAGGATCTCCTCTCGCTTGCGCAGGGTCCGGATGACGGGGAAGGCCAGCAGCCCGACCAGCAGGAACAGCACCAGGCTCATGGTCGTGGCCTGCGCGAACAGGCCCTGGCCGAAGGTGCGGTAGATGAAGATGTTGAGGATCTCGGTGCTGCGCGCCGGCCCGCCCCCGGTGGTGGCCTGGACGATGTCGAAGCCGTTCATCGAGCCGAGCAGCGCGGTGGCGACGTTGAAGGTCACCGCGGGCGCGAGCAGCGGGAAGCGGATCGACCAGAACGCCTGCCAGGGCGAGGCGCCGTCCATCCTGGCCGCCTCAGTGATGTCCTCCGGCACGGTCTTCAGCCCGGCCAAGTAGATGAGCATGGACAGCCCCATCCATTTCCAGGCGTGGATGACCGAGACCACGACCAGCGTCCAGGTGGTGTCGCCGAGCCAGGCGATGCTGACCGGGTGGCCGAGCAGACCGCCGAGCAGGCCGTTCAGGCTGCCGTTGGGTTTCAGCAGCGCCTGGAAGACGTAGCCGACCGCCAGAGCCGACATCAGCACCGGGATGAGGAAGAACAGCCGCGCGACCCGGTTCAGCCAGGTGTCGCGCTCCAGCAGCACGGCCAGGCCGAACCCGAAGAGGTTCTGGAACAGCGCCACCAGGACGGCGTACACGACCGTGATGCGCAGCGCGGCGAACAGCGTGCCGTCCGACAGCAGGTCGGTGAAGTTGTCCAGCCCCACCGGGCGGATCTCGCTCTTGAAGCTGGACCAGTCGGTGAAGGCGTAGATGAAGTTGAACAGGGTCGGCAGGAAGAAGAAGACGAACAGGATCGCGAAGGCCGGGCCGAGGAACCACATGGGATGCGTGCGGCGCGCGCTGGTGTCGGTCATGTGGTCAGAACCCGGAGGCTCCAGCAGCCTTCGCGAGCTGGGCGAACTGCTTCTGGGTCGCGGCGGCCACCTGCTCGGGCGTCAGGCTGCCGGTGATCATGTCGGCCAGGTTGAGGTACAGGTCGGGGTTGGCCACGGCGAGCGCCTGCATCGACCCGACCGCGTCACCGAGCGACTTGTGCACGTCGAGCAGCGCCTGCGGCACTCCGGCCGGGCTGGGCACGTCGGCGCGCAGCGAGACGGTCTTCCGGTCGGCGATGAAGCTCTGGTAGCCGGGGCCCATCCAGTACGACAGCAGTTGGCGGGCCGCCGCCTCGCGCTTGGCGTCGCCGGTCCTGAAGGCCACCAGCGCGTTGCTCTGGTCGGGGATGAACGTGCCGACGTTGCCGGACGGCGAGATGGGGAAGAAGCCGATCTTCTTGTCCAGCGTCGCGGTGTCGGCCTTGGCCTGGAGCTGGCCGAAGAACGAGTTCACCTGGACGGCCATCGCCGCCTTCCCGGCCAGCAGCGCCGCGCCCTGGTCCTCGAACGTCGCCGTCTTGATGTCGGAGTTGAACAGGCCCTCGCCGATCAGCGCCTTGTACTTCTTGATCGCGTCCAGGATGGTCTTGTCGGCGAAGGTCTCCTTGCCGGTGTTGACCCGGTCCCACAGGCCGTCGCGGGCGGCGTCGGCGAGCTGCACCTGCACCCACCACTGGGTGGCCCACTTGTCGCCGGCCATCTCGAAGAACGGGGTGACGCCCTTGCCCTTGAGCTTGCGGGCCGTCGCCACCATCTCGTCGAAGTTCTTGGGCGGCGCGGTGACGCCGTTGGCGGCGAAGACCTCCTTGTTGTAGTAGACGCCTTCGACGGCCGGGCTGGTGATGAGGGCGGCATAGCGGGTCTTGTCCAGCAGGCCGGTGATGTCGCGCAGCTCGGGCGTCATCGAGGCGAGCCAGGGGGCGCCGTCCAGCGGCTGCAGGTTGGTCCTGGCGTTCAGCGCGGTGAGCATGGACGCGGTCGGCTGCCAGAAGGCCAGGTCGGGCTTGTCGCCGGTGGCCACCTTGGTCTGCACGCCCTGCTCGTACGGGTCCGGGATGGTGACGACGTCCACCTTGGCGCCGGTGGCCTTCGTGAAGGCGTCGATGACCTGCTTGGGCACGGTGTTGCTGTTCTGCGCGGCCCAGATGGTGAGCGCGGTGCCGTCGAGCCGCGCGGTGGGCGCGGCCCAGGCGGCGGGCTGCCCGCTCCCGGCCGGGGTGGCGGCGGGTCCGGAGGCCGGGTCGCTGCAGGCGGTGAGGGCCAGGAACGCGGTGGCGGCCGCGGCCGTGATCGCGGTGAGTTTCACGGTGTGCTTCCTTTATTCATCGGGGGGTTCACAGGGAGCGGAGCTTCAGGATTCGGGCGGTCGGACCGGTGATGGCGCTGGTCACGGTCAGCTCGGCGGTCAGCGGGTCCCAGGAGTGTCCCCAGCCTTCCGCGTACCCCGGGTAGACGGTCTCGATCTGCAGGCGGCGCCCGGCCAGGTGCGGCAGGGACAGGACCGCGGTCTCGGCGGCGCCGGGGCGGCGCCACAGCCCGAGATGGGTGGTGTCCCCGGCGCGCAGGCCGAGGGTGAGCCAGTGGTCGTCCCAGCCGGGCAGGCCGAGCGGCCAGCACGGGACCGCGCGTACCAGGTCGGCGCGCAGGTCACGGTGCGCGCTCACGCCCGCCCGCACCAGGTCGAGCTGGGTGGCGCTCATGGCGTGCAGGTTGCCGGACAGGTAGAGCCGCCCCAGCACGCCGGTGCACATGGTGAAGACGAGCTCCTCGTCCGTCATCTCCGGTTGCGGGTAGGCCCAGCTCGCGGCCTGTTCCGGCAGCATGGACAGCGGCGCGGCCACGGCAATCGGCGGGTAGCGGAGGAAGTCCTGCTGGTCGCTGGTCGACTGCAGGTTCAGCCGCGACAGCAGCGCGTAGTCCATGCGCATCGCGCCCGAGGCGCAGTTCTCCAGGACGAGCCCGGGGTGCCGATCCAGGACGCCGTCCAGCCAGGCGAGGTGGGCCCGGTTACAGGCCAGCAGCCCGGCGCCCGCGCTGTCGGCGTCCAGGTCGGTGCCGACGCCCGGGTTGATGTTGTAGTCGAGCTTGAAGTAGCCGACGCCGAGCTCCTCCACCAGCCGGTCCACCACCTGGTCCAGGTGCGCGACGGCCGCGGGATGGCGCAGGTCCAGGTGATGGCGACCGTGCTCGGTCAGGCGATGGCCGCCGCGCTGGAGGAACGCCTCCGGGGGCAGTTTGTCCGCCATCGGGCTGCGTACGCCGATCACCTCGGGCTCCAGCCACAGCCCCGGTGTCATGCCGTGCTCCCTGATGCGGCCGAGCACCTCCTGGATGCCGCCGGGGAAGCGGGTCCGGGACGGCTCCCACTCGCCGACGCTGTCCCACCAGGCTCCGTCGTCGTCGTACCAGCCGGCGTCGATGCAGAAGATCTCGGCCCCGGCCGCGGCGGCGGCGTCCACCAGCGGCAGCAGCTTGGCCGTCGTCGGGTCGCCCATCAGGGTGTTCATGTAGTCGTTGAAGACGACCGGCAGCGCCGACCTGTCGGGGTGCGGGCGCAGCAGCGCGCGCCGGTGCGCGGTGAGCGCGGCGACGGCGTCCTCCAGGCCGTCGGCGGAGACCGCGACCGAGACCGGCACGGTGGTGAAGGACTCCCCCGCCGCCAGGGTCTGGCTCCACTGGTGGTCGGCGTCGGTGGGGCCGGTGGCCACGACGTACACGCCGTCCAGCCGCTCGCCGGTCTCCCACCCCCAGGCGCCGTTGTGCTCGATCTGCCACAGCCAGGTCTGGCCGGTACGCCGGTCGGCCAGACCGCCCATCGGCACGTGCCGCCCGCTGGACCAGGTGCCGGAGCTGCTCAGCGCGAACCGGCCGCGCCCGTGCTGGCCGTGCGCGGCCAGGTTGAGGTCGGCGATGTGGTCGCGGAGCGGCCGCCTGCTCCACCGGCTCTCGCCCAGCCACTCGCTGTCGGCGGACAGGACGTCCAGCTCGCTCACGGGGTGGCCGAGGAACCCGGCGGCGAAGGAGGACACGGCGAGCAGCAGCACCGGGTCCGTGCCCTCGTTGGTCACCCGTACCTGGATCTGACAGGCGGCGACCCCTTCGAACGAGCGCAGCGTCATCTCGGCCGCCAGCCCCGACACCTCGTCGCGCAGCGCGATCCGCAGCGTGTGCCAGTCGCCGTCGCGGCCCTGCTCGGCACCTGTGTACCGCAACCGGCAGCCGACGGCCGTCTCCGACAGGCGCGGCGACGCCTTGGCCCGGCCCTCGCCGGGGATCAGCACCTCGACCAGCGGCTGCGACAATCGGCGCGGCTCCTCGCCGGGCGGCCCCAGCCGTTGCAGGGCCACCGGCCGGTCCGGGTGGATCTCCACCACCGCCGCCAGGGCGTCATGTCCCCAGCGCAGGGTCTTGACCACGTCAACAGGCATCAAGAAATCTCCTTCGGTTGTGCGGGTGTCCGCAGGCGCGCACACTGGTCCGCCGCGATAAGCGGGGATCTTCAAGGGGCCGGGAGATCCGGTCCGAGGGGTCGGGGGTCCGGTCCCGGAGGTCCGCTCTCAGGGAGTCCGGTCCCAGGGAGTCCGGCGGGTCAGGGAGTCGGGGGTCCGGGCGGGTCGGGCGGGTCCGGTGGTCCGGCGGGTCGGGTCGGTGAGGTCGGCGGTGCCCGCCCGCGTCGCTTCGGGCGCGGGCGGGACAAAGGTCAGCCGAGTGCCGCGGCGATCTGGATGCGGTCGACGTCGGGGCCGTACGCGGTGGCGTTGCCGAACTCGATCGTGTTGGCGCCGGCCCTGAGGTCGGCGGTCATCACGGTGGTGCGGAAGTTCGACCAGCCCAGCGTGTTGCGGAAGTAGACCCGGGTGGCCGCGCCGCCGTTGACGCTGACGTCGGCGTAGCGGTCCACGATGTTGGAGTTGTAGTTGGTCGCGCCCTCGCCCAGCTCCCCGTTGGCGTACGTGATCACCACGCGGTAGCGCCCGGCGGCCGGGGCGTTGACGCCGGTGAACCGTAAAATGTTGGCGGCGCCCTTGCCGATGTAGCCGACGTACGAGCCGCCGGACGCGGCGCTGTTGGCGCCGACCGCGGCCGTGCCGCCCCGGACGTTGGCGCCGCTCTCGGCCTCGTAGGCGGTGATGGTGCCGGTGGTGGCCGTCACGTCCAGGTAGTCGAGGTTGACGGCGTCACGGTCGTCGGTGGTGAAGGCGTGCACGCCGATCCGGTTGACGCCGGCCTGCAGGAACACCTTGGTCGTCACCGTGTTCCAGGTGTTCCAGTCGGCGGTGCCCGGCAGGGTGAGGTCGGTCAGCGCGGTGCCGTTGAGCATCAGGCGGGCGGCCCGGGTCTGCGGCGCCCCGGTGTACGGGCCCGCCGAATAACGCAGGCCCAGGTTGTAGTAGCCGTCGCCGGGCGCGGTCACCACGAACGTGGTCGCGGCGGTGTTGCTGGCGCCGTACCCCTCGGAGAAGGAGGTGCCGGAGTAGCCGGTGTTGGGGCCGAAGGTGACGCGGGCGGTGCCGCCGAGCGCCGCGTACTCGGCCTGGTAGCGGGTGGCCGGGCCGGCGGGCGTCAGGTCGGTGTTCGGGGTGACGATGAGCTGGTACGCGGCGGCGCCGTTCAGGCCGGTGAGCGGGACGGTGATCTGGCCGCCCGAGACGGTGTAGTCGCCCTCGTGGATCAGGGCTGGCCCCGGGGAGGCGTTGAGGCCGGTGCTGTTCACCCCCCACACCGTCACGTGGACCGAGCTGCCGAGGTAGGAGGCCGAGCCCATGCCCTTGACCACGACGTCGGCGGAGTAGGTGTCGGTCACGTTGAGGGAGCCGCCGAAGATGACCCGGGCCTGCTTCCTGGCCGGGTCCAGGGCGGCCAGCCCTTGGAGGGAGCCGTTCTTGGTGGGCGGGGTGACGGTGACCGTGTGGCCGGTCAGCTCGCCGTACCACTTGTAGAGCCACCAGCCGCCGGTCGCCTGGCTGTTCCTGGTGACCAGGTCGTTGAGGGCTCCGGCCGTGGTCCAGTAGGCCAGGCAGGCGTCCACCTTGCTGTTCTCGAACCGGGTCACGTACTGGACCAGGTTGCCGGGCACGCCGAGGTCGCCGGAGAAGCGGGCGTACTCGTTGATCGCGATGGGCCGGGGGCTGATGCCGAGGCTCGTCTCGATGGCCCGGTAGTCGGCGTGGTGGTCGTACCAGCCGGTAAAGAAGTCGTTGCCCAGCTCGTGCCAGGTGGTGACGTCGGGCAGCACGTTGTTGGCCCTGGCGTAGGTGAAGAACGTGCGGTAGTCGGCCGCGCGGTAGGAGGCGAAGTTCGGGCCCGCGATCCGCGCGGCGGGGTCGATCGAGCGGATCTTCTGGTAGACGCGCTTCCAGGCGTCGAGCAGGCCGTTGAGGTTGCCCTGGTACCAGATCTGGTCGGGCTCGTTGAAGGGGACGTACACGTACGACGTCCGGTAGGGGTCCGCGACGATCTTGCGGGTCATCGTGTCGACCTTGGCCAGGTAGTCGTCGATGCCCAGGTTCTCGTACGGCCACTCGCGGTAGATGTCCTGCATGTAGACCTGGATGTCACGGCCGCCGGCGCGCTTGAACATGGGCGCGATCTGGAGCGCGTCGCCGTTGGGGTGCTGGAGGCCGTCGGGCGCCTTCTGCGCGGTGACCTGGGGCTTGAGGGCCGCCAGCATGGTGTCGGTGGGGATCCCGTCGTTTCCCAGGCCGTACAGGAAGCCGGTCGCGCCGTACTTCAGCGGGCCGGTGTCCGAGGCGAGGTCGACGACGAGGGCAGGGGACGCCGCCTGCGCGGGGACGGCGGCGCAGAGCAGCGTGGAGACGATGGTCGTGACACCCAGGAGCCGGAGCGATGTCAACGGGAGTACCTCCTGCCGGGAGAGGGGCGGTCATGTGACCGGTCACATGGAGTGTGAGCGCTCACATGCCAAGAGCGGAAGGGTCCTTTGCCGGATTGTTACGTGCGGATTTCAGACCCGGTCTCGAGCGGGCACGCGAAGGCGCGGTGACACGGGCGCGGTCCTCAGGGCGTGCGGCGCGGAGGGGCGGTCGACTCGCGCACAATGAGGCGGGGCGGGGTCAACTCGGTGTCCGGTTGCGGTTGCCCGGTCAGCTCGGCCACCGCCGCCAGGAAGCACGCCCGGCCCAGTCCGACGAAGTCCATCCGCACGGTGGTCAGCGCGGGGATCCAGAACGCCGAGCCCGGGATGTCGTCGAACCCGACGATGCTCACGTCACCAGGCACGTCCCGGCCCGCGTCGTAGAGAGCGCGGCGCACCCCCTGAGCGATGTCGTCGTTGCCGCACAGCACCGCCGTGACGTCCGGGTCGCCGGCCAGCCGCTGCCCGGCCAGGTAGGCGGCGCGGATGTCCCAGCCGGAGCCGATCACCTCGGGGATCTCGGCGCCCGCCCGCGACAGCGCGTCGCACCAGCCGGCCTGCCTGCCGCTGGAGCGCCCTTCGGACGGGATCGCCACGTGGTGCACGGTCCGGTGGCCCAGAGCCAGCAGGTGCTCGGTGGCGTCGGCGGCGGCCCTCCGCTCGTCCAGCGCGATCGTGACCCTGCCCGTGTCGGGCGCCACCGGCTCGGTCGCGGCGATCGCCGGTATGTCCGGCGGCAGCGCCCCCAGCACCGCGGTGCCCGCCGGGTCGAACGCGATGATGATCAGGCCGCCCGCGCTCGGGTCGCTCACGTAGTCGACGGTCTGCTTGACCTCGGCGAGCGAGTCCGACTCCACGACCCTGACCCCGACGGCCAGACCCTCGGTCCGCGCGGCCTCCTCGATGCCCTGCAGCGTGGACGCGTAGCCGTACAGCATGGTGTTGGCGGTCACCACGGTGATGCCGGGAGCGCGCCCGAGACCGAGCGCCCGCGCGGCCCGGTTGGGGCGGAAGCCCAGCGTCTCGATGGCCGCGAGCACCGCGGCCCTGGTGTCGGGACGCACCCGGGGCGAGTCGTTGAGCACCCGCGAAACGGTCTGGTACGAGACGCCCGCCGCGGCCGCGACGTCGCGGATGCTGGGCACGGCCCCTCTGCGGGCGCCGGAGCGCGGCTCACGCCGGGGGCTGAAACTCACGATCACATGGTAAGCCGCCCCGAACCACGACCCCGCCGGACTCGACCGCCCGCGGATCGTCTGCCAGACGGACCCACGGCCCGACCGCGCACGAATCGGCGGCCGGATGGATCGCCGTTCTGCTCGGCTCAGGCGCGTGAACAGGCTGCTGAGAACGGTCGGGTGGGTGGCGTGGCGGGCGAGCCGGTGATAAATACCCGTATATACCGGGACAATGGTTCGTGCGAGCAGCCGGCCATACCCGACCGGCGGGCCGGAGTGCGTCACGGGGCGAGCCCGCCGTGCTCGGCAGAGGAAGGAATGCGTATGGAAGTGGTGTCGGTAGGCACCGTAACCGACGGCCTGCTGGAGGTGGTGCTGCGGGGCGATATCGACTTCACCAACGCGGCCTGGGTACGGAAGACCGTATCCGCCGCCGTGATCGACCAGCATCCTTCCGTGGTGCGGATCGAGATGGGCGAGGTGGCCTTCCTCGACTCCTCCGGGATCGGCGTGCTCGTGGATGCGATGAAGGCGTCCGCCGAGGTCGACGCGTCCTTCAGCGTGGGGCATCCCACTCCCCGGGTCTTCGACCAGCTGCGCATAACCGGGCTGCTCACCGCGTTCGGCCTGGGCTGAGGACGGCTGGGTGCCCTCATGGCCTCTGCCTCGCGGCGCCTGCCCGCCCGCGCCGCTCGGCGGGAAGGCGCCGATGAGTGAGCCCGGCGAAACCCTCGGCCTGGAGTACGACTTCGACTTCGACACGCTTGTCGCGGCGCGGCGGCTGGTGGAGCGGTACGCCGAGCGCCACGGTCTCACCGAGGCGGACCTTTACCGGTTCGTGGTCGCGGTCAACGAGATCACCACCAACGCCGTGCGCCATGGCGGCGGGGGCGGGCGGCTGAGCCTGTGGCAGGCCGACGGCCGGCTCTACTGCCGGGTCACCGACAACGGGCCCGGCCTGCCGTGGCCGGACGAGCCCGGCCACCGTCCCGTGCCACCCGGCAGCAGCAGTGGCCGGGGCCTGTGGCTGGCCCGGCAGTGGGTCAACCGCCTGACCATCGAGAGCGACGCCGAGGGCACCAGCGTCACCCTGGAGGCCACCACCCCGCAGTCGAAACAGTCGAACGACCCCTGAGCAACCGGCGGCGGCGGCCGCCACCCGGCTTGTGTTGGCGACGGCAATGAAAGCGATGAATGAACTTCAGGAGCACGCGACGTTGTTCTAACAAACAACTGACCACCTCGCCCCCAACAAACCCCTTCTGAAATTTTCATCGGATACGACCCGCGTGGGCGGGTGATCCGGTGGCCTTGACTACCGTCACTTACCCCGCCGCGCAAGCGAACCCATGCCGGTACGGGAACCGCGTTCGACCAAGGCAATGCGTTGAAGCCGGATGAAATCTCACCACACCAGCACCTCGATGAGGCCATGCCCGGAAAGAGGACCTTCGCGATCGGCAGGCACAGGAGAGCTGACACCGGAATTGACAAGCCTCGGCGGCGTCATATTTGCTCGGCGGCATCACCGCTATCCCTCAATGGCGCCCACGAAGGGATGACTCCGTTTAATGTTAGCGCCAACAATTCCGCCTGATATCTCAGGTGCAAGGGGGCGGGAGCGACCGTGCGGCGCCGACTGGCGGCATCGCCATCACCACCTGGGCGCCCCCTAGGAGAGTCTCATGACGGCAGTCACCACCACGGCGCCACGCCGGCGCCGGGTCGGCAGTGCCTACCCGAACAACATTCGGGTAGGCACGGTCAAAGCGCGCGGAGGCGGCCGGGGCGTCTTCTGCGTCTCGGAGAGCGGCGGCGCCACCGATATCAGGTGGAGTCCCTGCAGCGGCAGCAACAACACGATCAGCAACGTGACCCGTGTCAACTCGACGCTGTCCTGGTGCTGACTCAGCCGCGCCCGCGCTCCGCCGTCTGCTGCGGCTGCCGGCGCGGTCCTTTTCACCATTGGGGTGACAGGAGAAACCATGCGTAAGATCCTCTTATCCATCGTCTCTGCCCTGGTGACATCTCTGTCGCTGATCGCCCCGAGCCCCGCCTCGGCCACGGTGATCGGCGCGACCGGGTGCAACGCCCGGGTTGCCAACGCGGCCGCAACCGCCGCCGTGGCAACGACCACCGTCTGGATGGCCGGCGACTCGACCATGGCCAACCCCAGTGCCACCTGCCCCGTGGGCTGGGCCACCGAATTCGACTCGCTGTTCCACAGCAACATCGTGGTCAACAACCTCGCCGTCGCCGGGCGCAGCATCCAGACCTGGCTCTACGAGGGGAACGTGACCTCCACGATCGGCTCGAACGGCGAGTGCGTCCTCAGCTCCACCGCCTACTCGTCCCGATGGCAGCAGATGCTCACCAACATGCAGGCCGGTGACTACTTGTTCATCCAGTTCGGCATCAACGACGGCTCGACGACCTGCCCGCGCCACGTCGGCACCGCGCGGTACCAGGCGCTGATGACGATGATGGCGCAGGCGGCGCAGGCCCGCGGCGCCCACCCGATCCTGCTCACCGCCGTCGCGGCCATCACCTGCTCGGGCAGCACCGCGGTCAAGAACCGCGGCTTCGTCTCCCAGACCACCGCTGCCGGCGCCGCCACCGGCTCACCGGTCATCGACCTGCAGACCCTCAGCGTCGACTACTACAACTCCCTGGGTCTGTGTCCCAACAACGGCGATTACACCTCCGGGCTGGTCGGACAGTTCTTCTGCAACGACCACACCCACTTCGAGGCGTACGGCGCCCGGCGGATCGCCCGGCTGGTCACCGGCGCCCTGCGGACGCAGAACATCCCGCTCGCCGGATCCCTGCTATAACACCTGCCGACACCTGCCGCGCCGGCAGGCGAGCACGGCCGGCCGGCCGCGGTCAACGTATGGGCGATGTCCGCGGCCCTTGCCGCGGACATCGGTCAGCTTGATCTTCCTCGGCCGGCGCAGCGCTTACGTCAACCGCCCGATGGGGAAACCACGCGTGGATCGCTGGGCGGCGTGGTTCCCCTCTAGGCGCCACCCCTCAGGCCGGCCAGCACGTCCAGCAGGTCCGCGCGGCCGGTGAGCAGCTCGGGGGTCGGGGCTACGTACAGCAGGATCGAGGTGATCCCCTCCTGCGCGAAGCGGGCGATCTGCCGGTGGCACTCCGCCGCCGAGCCGTGGATCCACAGGGCGTCCACCAGGTCCTCCGGCAGCGCCCTGCCCGCCGCGTCCCGGTCGCCGGCGTCGAAGCGGGCCCGCGTCTCCTGGAGGCGGTCGCCCCGGCCGAGCCAGTCGTGGAAGGCCCGGTAGGGCGCCTGGTTGAGGATCCAGCCCAGAAAGGCCCGGCCCGCGCTCCTGGCGTAGTCCTCGTCCTCGGTGGGGCAGACGAAGACCTTCACCACGATCTCCTTGCCCGGCGGCCGGGGTCCGGCCGCGTCGAGGACCCGCGTGAGGTCGGATTCGGTCAGCACGTTCGTGATCACCCCGTCCCCCTCGCTGAGCCCGAGCTGGACCATGCGGGGGCGCAGCGCGCCGACCACGACCTTCGGAAGGACGGTGGAGGTTCTCGGCAGCCGGAACCCGCGGACCGTGAAGGTCTCGTACTCCTGGTCGACGGTGTCGCCGCGCAGCGCGGCGCGCAGGAACCGCAGCGTGTCGCGCAGGCGGGTGACCGGCTTGGTGAACGGCACGTCGTTCAAGGCCGAGACGTGGGCGGGCACCGAGGTCCCGATGCCCAGCGTCAGCCGGCCGCCGGCCAGATCGGCCAGGGCGGCGGCCGTCTGGGCGATGACGGCGGGACCGCGGGTGAAAACGGGCACCACGCCGGTGCCCACGCCCAGCCCGGGACTCCAGGCCGCGGCTGCGGCCAGGGGGGTGAAGGCGTCCAGGCCGCCGCCCTCGCCGGTCCATACGTCGCCGTAGCCGAGATCGGGCAGGGCCTCCACCGCCCGGCGGTGGTCGCGGAGCGTGAGGCCGGGCAGCGGCAGGTTCAGGGCCCAGCGGATCTGGTCGTCGATGGCTGTCATGGCTGGTCTTCTCCTCAGTCGCCGATGCGTATGGTGGTCAGGTCGATGAACCAGGACTTCGGCTGGACCACGTCCTTGACTCCGGGGGCGACGGCGCGCGGGTTGCGGTCGCTCACCACGAACAGGTACGGCGCCTCAGCGCTGATGATCTGCTCGGCCTGCTGGAACAGGGTGTTCCGCGCGGCCGGGTCGAGCGTGCGCTCCGCCTTCTCGGTGAGCTGGTCGACCTTCGCGGAGTACCAGTGGCCGGTGTAGACAGGGGTGTCCTTGGCCCAGAACTTCCGCATCAGGGCCTCGGCCTGGTAGGTGACGGTCGAGGCGCACTGTACGTCGGCGCCCAGGGCGGGCTTGCCGGCGTTGAGGTCGGCCAGCAGCGCCGACCACTCCACCTTCTCTATCTTCACGTTGATCCCGACCTTGGCGAGCTGGGCCTGGAGGGCGGTCGCGATGGGCACGGGGATGAGGTTGCCCGAGCCGCCGGTCGGCACGGCCAAGGTCGTGCTGAACCCGCCGGCCAGGCCCGCCTCGGCCAGCAGGCTCTTGGCCTTGGCCGGGTCGTAGGAGTAGGTGTCGTTGGCGGCGACGTACTGCTCCGTCGAGGCGGGGGCGTGCTGGTAGGCCGGATCGCCGGTGCCCTTGAGCAGGTTCTTGGCGATGGACTCGCGGTCGATGGCGTAGTTGGCCGCCTGCCGCACCCGCACGTCGTTCCACGGCTTCTTGGCCTGGTCGAACGTGCAGTACCAGAGGTGGTCGTAGTTGTTGGACAGCAACTGGAAGCCGAGCGACTTCAGCGAGTCGAGGTCGTCGGGGCTGGGGTACTCGATCCAGTTGACCTCGCCCGACCGGAGCGCCGCGGTGCGCGCGCCCGCGTCCGGCATGGGCCGCAGGACCACTTTGTCCAGCTTCGGTGCGCCGCCCCAGTACTTTTTGTTGGCCACCATCGTGAGCTGCTGCCCCGGCTTGAGCGACTCGAAGGTGAAGGGACCCGTGCCCGAGGCGTGCAGGCCGAACTGCTCGTTGCCGTACTTCTTGACCGCGGTGGGGCTGGGAACGGTGAGGAAGGTCAGGTCGGTGAGCAGGTGCCCGCTCGGCTTCTCGGTGGTGACGGTGACCGTGCGGGCGTCCACCTTCGCGTACGAGGTGATGTCGTGGGCCCACAGGGACGCCGCGCCGGCCGCGGTCGGGAGGTAGAAGGGGCTGTCCTTCTTCAGCAGCCGGTCGAAGGCGAACACGACGGCGTCGGCGTCGAACGGGGTGCCGTCGGAGAAGGTGACCCCCTCCCGCAGGTGGAAGGTCCAGGTGCGGCCGTCCTTGCTGGTCTCCCATGAGGTGGCCAGGCCGGGCACGATCGACGGCGTCTTGTCCGCCTGCTTCAGGTCGTAGCGGGTGAGGCCGTCGTAGAGCTGGAAGTTGACGAAACGCTCGCCCTCGAAGCCCTGCGTGAACGCCAGGACGGTGTCGGTGCCGGGGATGTCGGACGCGGTCATGCCGATCACGAGAGTGCCGCCGGAGCCGGAGCCGGAGCCCGACCCGGTGGTGGAGGCGCCGGAGCCGCAGCCGGCGAGGGCGACGACGAGGGCGAAGGGGAGGGCGGCCGGGATCAGGGTGGAACGTCGCCGGAAGGTCATGGGTGTCTCCATACGTGGGGCGGGTCAGGTGATCGAGGGGATGGACGACAGGAGCGTGCGGGTGTAGGGGTGGCGCGGGGCCGACCAGATCTGGTCGGCCCGGCCCTCCTCGACCAGCCGCCCCAGGTACATGACGGCGACGCGGTCGGCGATGTGCTCGACGACCGACAGGTCATGGGAGATGAACAGGAGGGCCACGCCGGTCTCCCGCTGGAGCTCAGCGAGCAGGTTGAGCACCTGGGCCTGGATGCTCTTGTCGAGCGCGGAGACCGCCTCGTCGCAGACGATCAGCTCCGGGTCGGTGGCCAGGGCGCGGGCCAGGGCGACCCGCTGGACCTGGCCGCCGGACATCTCGTGCGGGTAGCGGCCGGCGTCCGCCGGCGACACCCCGACCCGGTTGAGCAGGTAGGCGACGCGAGCCACGATCGCCTGCCTGCGCCAGCCGTGCGCGCGCAGGTTGAAGGCGATGGCGTCGCCGACGCTCATGCGCGGGTTCAGCGAGGTCTGCGGCGACTGCGGGACCACCTGCAGCTTGGCGCGGAGCGCCCGCAACTCCGAGCGCCGCGCGCGTCCCAGGTCCTGCCCCGCGAAGACGACCTGCCCGGCGTCCGGCCGGAGCAGGCGCAGGATCAGCTTCGCGGTGGTGGACTTGCCGCTCCCCGACTCGCCCACCACGCCGAGGGTCTCGCCCGCGTGCAGGGTGAGGCTGACGTCGTCGACGGCGAGGACGCCGTTGGCGAACCTCTTGGTCAGGCCGGTCGCGGCCAGCAGCGGCTCGGTCATCCTGAGCTCCGTTCGGTGGCGGGGGCGCTCGCCCACGGCACGGGGCAGGCGGACGAGCCGCTGTCCGCGACGGGCTCGAGCCGGGGCAGCGCGGCCGAGCAGCCCGCGATGCTGTGGGCGCAGCGCGGCACCAGCGCGCACCTGTCGTCGATCGGGGTCGTGGCCGACGGCGGCAGGCCGGGCAGTGCCAGCAGCTCCCCGCGGGGGATCCCGGGACGGGGCTGCGCGCCGAGCAGGGCCGCGGTGTACGGGTGGGCGGGCCGTTCGATCACCCGCCGGGCGGGGCCTTGCTCCACGACCCGGCCGGCGTACATGACGACCACTGAGGAACCCATCTGCCGGGCGACGCCCACATCGTGGGTGACCAGCAGGATCGCCATGTCCAGGTCGCGCTGGAGCCGGTCGAACAGCTCCAGGATCCTGGCCTGGACCGTCATGTCGAGCGCGGTGGTGGGCTCGTCGGCGATGAGCAGGCGGGGCCCGCAGGCCACGGCCGCGGCGATGGCGACTCGCTGCCGCATGCCGCCGGACAACTCGTGCGGGTAGGAGCGGGCCACGCGGGCGGGGTCGGTGATCCCGGCGTGGGCGAGCAGCTCCTGCACCCGGGCGCGGCGGGCGGCTCGCGACGCCACGACGCGGTGCGCGCGCAGCACCTCGCCGATCTGCGCGCCCACCCGGCGCAGCGGGTCGAGCGAGCCGTTGGGGTCCTGCGGCACCAGGCCCATGTCGCGCCCGCGGAGATCCCGCATGGCGCGCTCGTCGAGGCCGAGGAGGTCGGCGCCGTCGAGCCGGACGGCGCCGCGGATCGTTGCCGGGCCTCCCACCAGCCCCATGATCGCCCGCGCGGTGACGGACTTCCCGCTCCCCGACTCGCCGAGGACGACCGTCGTGCGGCCGGCCTCGACGGTGAGACTGACGCCGCGGACGGCGTGGGCCACCCGCGGGCCGGCGGCGAAGTCCACGGTCAGGTCGTCGATCTCCAGCAGCGCGCTCATACCGTGTACCTCGATCGCACGTCGAAGTGCCGGCGCAGTCCCTCGCCGAGCACGTTGAACGCCACGGACGCGAGGAAGATCGCCACAGCCGGGATCAGGGTGAGGAGCGGCGCGACGAAGATGTGCTGCCGCACGTCGTCCAGCATCGCGCCCCACTCGGCACGCGGCGGCGCGACGCCCAGGCCGAGGAACGACAGCCCGGCGCCGAGCACGATGGACAGCCCCACCAGGGCCGAGCAGTACACGGTCACCGGCGGCACGATGCCGGGCAGCACGTGCCGCAGCGCGATCGTGGGCCAGGTGGCCCCGCTGGCCTGCGCCGCCTGCATGAAGTCCAGCTCGCGCAGCCTGGCCACCTCGGTGACGACCACCCGGGCGACGGCGGGGACGAGGATGACGGACAGGGCGATGATCAGGCTGGTCAGGCCGGCGCCGAGCGAGGCGGCGATGGAGATGGCCAGGAGCACGGCGGGGAAGGCGAAGAGCACGTCGAGGCTGCGCATGACGGCGTTCTCCAGCCCGCGCCCGCCGAGTCCGGCGACGATGCCGAGGACGGTGCCGATGATGCCGGCGACCATGACCGGTAGGAATCCCACGACCAGCGACGGCTGGGTGCCCCACACCAGGCGGCTGAGCAGGTCGCGGCCCTGCCCGTCGGTGCCCAGGAGGTGGCCGGCGGAACCGGGCGGCAGCAGCCGCTGGGCGAGGGAGCCGGTGTCGGGGTCGGGCAGCGGCAGCAGCGGCGCGAGGACCGCCGTCAGGACGAGGGCCAGGGTCATGAGCGCGCCGGCGACCAGGGCCGCCGGAAGCCGGTGCCGTTGGAGCCTGCCTCGTGGAGGGCGAGGGGTGGTGGTGTCGCGGGTGGGTGAGGTGTCGTCCACGGCTATCTCCGTACGCGGGGGTCGATGAGGGCGTGCGCCCCGTCGACCACGATGTTGATGACGACGAACGAGACGGCGATGACCAGGACGCCGCCCTGGATGAGCGGCAGGTCCCGGGAGGCGATGGCGTTGTAGAGGGCCTGGCCGAGCCCCGGCCAGGAGAAGATCGTCTCGACGAAGACCACGCCGCCGACGAGGTAGGCGAGCTGGAGCCCGGCGATCGTGAGCAGCGAGGGCAGGGCGTTGTGCAGCGCGTGCCCGGCGATCGCGGCCCGGCTCAGGCCGCGCGCCCGCATGGCGGTGATGTGGTCGCCGGCCAGCACCTCGGCCAGCGTGGCCTGGAGCATCCGGGCGATGACCCCCATCGGGATCACCGCCACGGCGATCGCGGGCAGGATCAGGTGGCGCAGCAGGTCGGCCGTGCCCCCGCCGTTGATCGGGTCGTGCATGCCGCCGGCGGGCAAGACGGGGAACCCTACGGCGAAGACGACGATCAGCAGCAGGGCGACCGAGTACGGCGGCACCGACATGGCCAGGAAGGACAGGCCGGAGGCGAACCGGCCGGGCCCTGACCGGGAGGTGAACGCGCCGGCGGAGCCCATCGCGACGGCTCCGGTGAACGCGATCAGCGCGCCGGCGAACGCGAGCAGGGCCGTGTTGCCGAAGGCGGGCACGATGAGGTCCAGCACCGGCAGTTGCAGCTGGATGGACGTGCCGAGCCGGCCCTGGGCGAGGTTCCACAGCCAGGTGCCGAACTGGACGGCCACCGGCTGGTCCAGGCCGAGGCTGCTGATCAGCTCGCGGCGTGCCGACTCCGGTGCGAGGGGGCCGAGCAGGCTGGCCACCGGATCGCCCGGCACGAGCTTCGCGGTGACGAAGACGACCAGGGAGACGCCGAACAGCGTCGGCACCGCCAGAAACAGGCGACGGCCCAGGAATCTCAGCATTTTTCCCACTTCGGGACCGCGGCTCGGGAGAGTGCGGCTTCAGGGACCTCGGAATGCAGTTCCACGTCGTTCCTCCTGGGGCGTGACCGGGGTGGTGGAGAAGGGGGGGTCGTCCTTCACTCGGGGCTGTGAAGGAGACCCGTAGTGATCCGTGCGGTATACGCACGATTGTGCGCATGCTACTCAGCGGCCCGGAACCAATGCAATAGGTGCGCCCATATTTGTGCGTATGGCGCACGGCTGTGCGCACTGTTACCATTCGGCTGTCCGTGGCGCCGCCCGGCGCGACGAGGCGAGAGGATTCGATGTGCGTTCGACGACCGAAAAGGCGCTGCCCACGCTGGTGCTCGTCCACGGGGCCTGGCATGGCGCCTGGGCGTGGGACCCCGTGGTCCCCCTGCTGACCGAGGCGGGCCTGAGCGTCAGAGCCGTGCAGCTTTCCGGCCTCGGCCGGGGCCCTGGCCGGCACGACCTCGCGGGTCATGCCGCGTTCCTGCGATCCGAGCTCGCCGCTCTGGACGGCCCCGTGACGCTGTGCGGGCATTCCTACGGCGGAGCGGTGATCACCGAGGCCGCGGCCGGGGCGCCGAACGTGGCGTCGTTGATCTATCTGACGGCGTTCCTGCTGGAGGCCGGCGAGTCGTGCGCCGACGCCAACGCCCTGACGCCGGCGCCCGCCGATCCGGCGCTGGGCCCCACGGCCGAGGGCGACTACCTGCACGTGTCGGAGGCGGCCGCCCGCCACCTGTTCTACGGCGGGTGCTCCCCCGAGCAGGTGGCCGCCGCGACCGGGCGGCTCACGCCCGAGCACATCGGCACCGTCACCGCCCCGGCGACGCGGGCCGCCTGGCACGAGATCCCGTCCACCTACATCGTGTGCGCCCGGGACGTCGCCCTGTCACCGCAGGCGCAGCGTGCCATGGCCGGTCGTGCGACCCGGCGGGCCGAGATCGGCAGCGCCCACTCCCCCATGCTGTCGCACCCTCGGGAGCTCACAGCACTGCTGACCGAAGCGGTGCGGTATGCCTGAGATGATCAATCGTCCGCCGTCGCGACGCCCCATATCCTGGGGGCGCCGCCGCGGTCCTCCGCCGGGGCGGATCGGAACCACCCCATATGAGCGAACAGGGAGTGTGGCAGCGGTGGCGCGAATCGACGTGGACCAAGCCGAGCAGGCTTCGCGAGCTCAGGAGCGGCCACCCTACTTCGTCCAGTCCCTGGAGCGGGGACTCGCCGTCATCAAGGCGTTCGACCACACCCGGCCGCAGCTGACCTCCACCGAGGTCGCCAAGATCACCGGTCTGGACCGGGCCGCCGCGCGGCGCTTCCTGTTGACACTCGTCGACCTGGGGTACGTGATGACGGACGGGCGCCTGTACTCCCTGCGCCCGCGCATCCTCGAGCTCGGCTATGCCTACCTGTCGAGCCTCAGCCTTCCCGATGTGGCCCTGCCGCACATGGAGCAGCTCGTCGGCGAGATCCACGAGACCTGCTCGCTCGGCGTGCTGGACGGCAACGACGTCGTGTTCGTCGCCCGGGTGCCCGTCAAGCGCCTGATGACCATCCCCATCATGGTCGGCAGCAGATTCCCCGCCTACGCGACGTCGATGGGGCGCGTGCTCCTGTCCGGGCAGTCCGGGCAGCGGCTCGACGACTATCTCGCCTCCGTGGAGCTGGCGCCCATCACCGAGCACACGGTGACCGATCCGGACGGGCTCCGGACCATCGTGCGCGAGACCGGGACCCAGGGATGGGCGATCGTCGACCAGGAGATCGACGACGGATCGCGCTCGATCGCGGTGCCGGTCCGCGACGCGGCCGGCCGGGTCCTGGCCGCGCTCAACGTGTCGATGCTGTCCGGCCGCGGAAGCGCCGAAGCCATGAGTGACTTCCTGCCCGCCATGAGGCGAGCGGCAGCCCAGATAGAAGCGGACCTGCGCCACAGCTCCGTCCACCAGGAGTTCGGCCTCATCGGATAGGGGCCTCCTCGGACGGAGAGAGCGCGGGTCCGGAAAGGAATTTCTGTGACCGTCACCTCCCACCGCGCCGAGCTGGACGACGTCGACATCTACTACCGCCGGTGCGGCACGGCGGACCGGCTCGTGATCCTGCTGCACGGCTGGCCCCAGACCAGCCACTGCTGGCGGCACCTCATGCGGCCGCTCGGCGAGCGGTTCACCGTGATCGCCCCCGACCTGCGCGGCTACGGCGCGTCGGGCAAGCCCGGCTCCGGCTACGACAAGCGCACCACGGCCGGGGACATGTCGCGGCTGATCAGGGCGCTCGGCTTCGACAGCGCGCACGTCGTGGGCCACGACCGGGGCGCCCGCGTGGCCCACCGCTGGGCGCTGGACCGGCCCGGTGACATCGACCACCTGGCGCTCCTGGACATCCTGCCGACGCGGGAGGTGATGGGCTCCTTCGACAAGGACTCCGCCGCGGCCATGTGGCACTGGTTCTTCCACCTCCAGCCCGAGCTGCCGGAGCTGCTGATCGCCGGCAACACCGAGGCCTACCTGCGCTTCTTCCTGGAACGGCAGGCCCTGCTGCCGGACGCGGTCGGCGAGGAGGCCGTGGCCGAGTACGTCGCGGCCTTCAGCGACCCGGGCTCCCTGCACGCCTCCCTCGAGGACTACCGGGCCGGGTTCCGGCAGGACCTGGACGCCGACGAGCGGGACCACCACGCCGGCAACCGCCTGACGCGGCCGCTGCTCCTGCTGTGGGGCGCCGACGGGGGGCTCGGGAGCAGTGACGTGACGCGGATCTGGTCCGGTTACGCCGACCGGGTCGCTGGGGCGCCCATCCGCGACTGCAAGCACTTCCTGCCCGAGGAGCAGCCTGAGCAGGTGCTGGAGCACCTCCTCGCGTTCCTGCCCGCCTGACGGGATGGCCGGCTCATTGCACTGGCATCCTTGTGGCGTTTATTATACGCACATGTGTGCACATAGCGCACAGAATGGAGCGACATGACGTCGGGATACGCGATCACGCTCTGCGCCATGACGTTGCGGCGCGCCTCGTTCACCGATCGGCTCCGGGCCGCCGCCGAAGCCGGCTTCGACGCGATCGGGCTCACCCTCGACCAGTACCAGGCCGCCCGTGACGGACGGGACGACGCGTCGCTGCGCCGCCTGCTCGCCGTGCACGGCCTGCACGTCGCCGAGGTGGAGGCGCCGTGGGACTGGGCCGCCGACGGCCCGGACCGAGGCGACGAGGGACGGCTGCTCTTCCACGTCCTGGAGACGTTCGGCTGCGACCAGCTCAACGTCGTCCAGTTCGCCGCGCACCCGCACGAGCGGCTCGTCGGACGGCTGGCCGGGCTGTGCGAGCGGGCCGCCGCCCACGACGTACGGATCGCGCTGGAGTACATGCCGTTCAGCGAGATCCGCACGCTGCCACACGCCTGGCGGCTGGTCCGCGAGTCCCAGGCGCCCAACGCCGGGCTCCTGCTCGACAGCTGGCACCACCGGCGCTCCGGCGGCTCGCCGGCAGACCTCGCCGAGGTCCCGCCGGAGCGGGTGTTCTCGGTGCAGCTCAACGACACGCGGCCCACCGCGCACGACGACCTCCGCTACGAGGCCCGCCACCTGCGCCTGCCGCCGGGAGCCGGAGCGGCCGCCTTCGCGCGGGAGCTGCGCGGTCTCGGCGTGACTGCCCGCATGTCCGCCGAGGTGTGGTCCGACGAGCTCGAACTGCTCCCTCCGGCGCAGGCCGCCCGCCTCGTCCACGACGCCACCGCCGGCGCCCTGGCCGCGGCCGGCTGGCCCCTCCTCCATCAGGACGACCACCACAAGGAGTCAGCGTGAACACCACCGATCAGGCAGAGATCAGGCAGCTCGTCGAGAACTGGGCCGTCTGGCGGGACGCCGGCCACTGGGACCAGTTCGCCACGCTGTGGCATCCCGACGGCGTCATGCAGGCCACCTGGTTCCAGGGCGGCTACCGTGACTTCATCGAGGTCAGCCGCCAGGGGTGGGAGCGCGGGGTGCGCATCTGGCACTTCCTGGGCGGCACCTCGGTGGAGGTGGCAGGTCATCGGGCGATCGGCCAGACGAAGATGACGATCACCCAGCGGGCCGTCGTGGAGGGCGTCGAGTGCGACGTCGTCTGCACCGGGCGGTTCTACGACTTCCTCGAACGGGGCGACGGCTGGAAGCTGGTCCTCCGGCAGCCCGTCTACGAGCGCGACCGCATCGACCCGGTCGACCCCGGGGCGAACCTGCGGCTGGACCAGGACCTGCTGAAGAGCCTGCCCGACGGCTACCGCCACCTGGCGTACCTGCAGACCGGGCTGGGCTACCAGGTGAAGACCGACATGCCGCAGCTCACCGGTGCGGCCGTCGAAGCGCTCTACCAGCGGGGACGCGCCTGGCTGCGCGACGGCCGATGACGGCCGGCCCCGTGACGGAGAGCCCCGCCCCGACCTTCGTCCACGAGCAGGGAGCCTCGCGCGTGGTGTTCGGCCCCGGCGAGGTGAGGCGAGTCGGCGCCGAAGCCGTACGGCTGGGAGCCGAGCGGATCCTGCTGATCTCCGACCGGCGCAACCGCGGGGTCGCTGACACGATCGCGGGCCTGCTCGGCGGGCGCGTGTGCGGCCGCGTCGTCGAGACCGCCACCCACGTTCCGCACCAGCAGGCCGAGGACGCCACCCGGCTGGCCCGCACGCGGGGGGCGGACCTGCTCGTCTGCGTGGGCGGCGGCTCGGCCACCGGGCTCGCCAAGGCCGTCGCGTTGCGCACCCGGACCAGGATCCTCGCCGTGCCGACCACGTACGCGGGCAGCGAGATGACCCCGATCTGGGGGATCACCCGCGACGGCCACAAGCGGACCGGCCGCGACCCCGTGGTCCAGCCCGTCACGGTCGTCTACGATCCGGAGCTCACCTATGAACTGAGCCCGGCGTTCTCCTCCGGGAGCGGCATGAACGCCGTCGCCCACCTCGTGGAGGCCGGCTACGCCCCGCGGGTGTCGCCGGTGACCGCCGCGATCTCCGTGCAAGGCCTGTGCCTGCTGGCCGGCGCGCTGCCGCGGGTGACCACCACGCCGCGGGATCCCGTGGCGCGCGCGGACGCCCTGAAGGGGGCCTGGCTCGCGGGGTGGGCCCTCGGCTCGGCCCCCATGGGCCTGCACCACAAGATCTGCCACGTGCTCGGCGGCGCGTACGGGCTGCCGCACGCCGCCGTCCACTCGGCCGTGTTGCCGTACGTCGCGGCGTACAACCGATCCGCGGCCCCCCAGCCCCTTCGCCGGGTGGCCGAAGCGCTCGGCGGCGACGACGCGGCGGGCGCCCTGTGGGACCTGCGCCACGCCATCGGCGCCCCGGCCGCCCTGGAAGGACTCGGATTCACCGCGTCCGACCTCGACCACGCCGCCGCGCTCGTCGTCGAGGAGCACCCCGTCAACCCGCGGCCGGCCGACGTCGCCGGCGTCCGCGCGATCCTGCTAGCCGCCCTCGACGGGCGGCACCCCACCGAGATCCCGTGAGGAAGAACGTGATGAACCCGGATGCGCAGGCGCGGCATGAACTCACCCGCACGGTGCTCGACCGCCTCGAGGCCACTCCCGACCCTCGGCTGCGCGAGGTGATGAGCTCCCTGGTCCGCCACCTGCACGCGTTCGCCGTCGACGTCGGCCTGCGGGAGGAGGAATGGCTGGCGGGCATCGTGTTCCTCACCGAGACGGGCCGGACCTGCACGCCGACCAGGCAGGAGTTCATCCTGCTGTCCGACACCCTGGGCCTGTCGAGCCTGGTCGACGACCTCGGCCATCCCGCGACCGACGGCGCCACCGAGTCGACGATCCTCGGCCCCTTCTACGTGCCCGGCGCGCCGTTCCGCGAGAGCGGCGCCTCCATCGCGGCCGCCGGCCTCGACGGCGAGCCGCTGCTCGTCACCGGCGAGGTCGCCACGACCGCCGGCCGGCCGATCGCGGGCGCCGTCGTCGACGTCTGGCAGACGGCCCCCAACGGGCTGTACGACGTGCAGGACGACGGCCAGCCGGAGTTCCACCTGCGCGGCCGGTTCCGGACGGACGACGCCGGCCGTTACGACTTCCGGACCGTCCGCCCCGTCAGCTATCCCATCCCGGCCGACGGCCCGGTGGGACGCCTGCTCGCGGCCACCGGCCGCCATCCGTGGCGGGCCGCCCACATCCACCTCATCGTCTCGGCCCCCGGCCACCACACGTTGACCACGACGATCTTCGACGCGGAGGACCCCTACATCGACTCCGACGCCGTCTTCGGCGTGAAGCGGAGCCGCAGGCACGTCTTCCGGCGAAGCCCGGACGGAGGGCTCCACCTCGAGGAGCACATCCGGCTGCGGCCCGAAACCCCTGACAGCACCACATGAAGGAGTGACCACGTGTCCCGATCGCAGCACTTCGACCTGGTCGTCGTCGGCGGCGGCCTCGGCGGTGTGTCAGCCGTCCAGGCCGCCGCCCCCCGCGGGCTGCGCAGCGGGCGGGGGAGCGAGTGCGAC
>NZ_JAHFZZ010000029.1:0-41614 GCF_018603905.1 Nonomuraea sp. NEAU-A123 | reverse complement strand
TCGTCTCCGTGGCGGGGGGGGGGGGCGCCCGGGGGGTTTTCTCCGCGGCCGGGCCCCCCCCCCGCCTCGGCCTGCGCAGCGTGCTGGTGAGCGAGTGCGACTGGGTCGGAGGCCAGGTGAGCAGCCAGTGCATCCCTCCCGACGAGCATCCCTGGATCGAGTCGGTCGGCTGCACGCGCACCTACCGGGACTTCCGGGACCGCGTCCGCTTGTTCTACCGGCGCAACTACCCGCTCAAGGCCGAGGCTCGCACCACCAGCCGGCTGAACCCCGGCTCCGGCAACATCGGCCCGCTCAGCCACGAGCCGCAGGTGGCGCGGCTCGTCCTGGAGGAGATGCTGGCGCCCTGGATCAGCAGGGGCCTGGTCACCGTGCTCCGCGACCACCGGGCGGCCGAGGTCGCCACCGAGCACGACGAGGTCCGCTCCGTGCTCGTACGCGGGCCCGAGGGCGAGCAGACGGAGCTGACCGGCGCGTTCTTCCTCGACGCGACCGACCTCGGCGACCTCATCGACCTGGCCGGGGCGGAGCACGTCTTCGGCGCCGAGAGCAGCTCCGAGACCGGCGAGCCGCACGCGCTTCCCGGGCCCGCCGACCCCTACGACCAGCAGGCGATCACCTGGGCGATGCTGCTGAGCTGGAACCCCGGGACGGACAACACGATCGACCCGCCGGCCGGCTACGCGACGTGGCGCGCGTACCAGCCGCCCGAGTGGCCGGGGCCGCTGCTCAGCTGGGAGGTCAGCGACCACATCACCCACCAGCCCCGTCTGCGCCCGCTCTTCACCGAGCAGGAGTCGGCCGGAGGCGTCCGCTACGACCTGTGGCACGCCCGCAGGGTCCTCGACGCCGCGCATCTCGAACCCCTGTGGGGTGACATCACGGCCGCCGCCTGGCCCATGATGGACTACTGCCGGCTGCCTCTCATCGGCGTCGACGCGCCCGCCAGGGAGCTGGCCCTGCTGGAGGCCCGCCAGCTTTCGCTGTCCTTCCTGCACTGGATGCAGACGGAGGCGCCGCGGCACGACGGCGGGCGGGGATACCCGGAGCTGAGGCCGCGCGGCGACCTGACCGGCACGCCGGACGGGCTGGCCAAGATGCCCTACATCCGCGAGAGCAGGCGCATCCGCAGCGAGTTCACGCTGGTCGAGCAGCACATCGGCGTCGAGGCCCGGGCCGGGCTCGAAGGCGCCGAGCGCTTCCACGACAGCGTCGGCATCAGCGCCTACCGCATCGACGTGCACCCTTCCACCAGCGGGCGGCCCACCATCGACATCGACACCTGGCCGTTCCAGATCCCGCTGGGCAGCCTCGTGCCGGTACGCCTGCGCAACTTGCTGCCCGCCGCGAAGAACATCGGCGCGACGCACTTGACCAGCGGCGCCTGCCGGGTACACCCCGGGGAGTGGACCGTCGGCGAGGCCGCGGGCGCACTGGCCGGTTTCTGCGTCCGCCGCAAGGCGCTCCCGTCCCAGGCGCGCTCCGACCCTGACAAGCTGGGTGAGTTCCAGTCCATGCTGGCGGAGGTCATCGGCGTCGAGCTCGCATGGCCGCGCTACGAGGCGCTTACCCCCCGCCACAGGTTCGGTTACGTCCTGGAGAGCGCCCCCGCCCTGTCCGAAGGCACGTTGTGATGCCCACGGCCCCGCTCATCGACCTGCTCGCCCGGCACGGCGGCCTCTCCGGTCTGGCCGCGGCGGTGCGCGCCGGGGAACTGCGGCCGGAGGACCTCGCGCGGGCCGCGCTGGCCCGGATAGCGGAACTGGACGGAGACCTGCACGCGTTCACCCAGGTCTTCACCGAGTTTCCGGGCGGGAGCGGCGTCCGTGGGGCGCTGGCCGGGCTGCCCGTCGCGGTGAAGGACAACATCGACGTCGGCGGCCGGGTCACGACCCTGGGCCGCCCGGCCCGCGAGCGCCCGCCCGCGACGCGGGACGCCGTGGCGGTGAGCCGGCTGACGGAGGCGGGCGCGTTCGTCATCGGCAAGACGAACCTGCCCGAGCTGGCCAGCTCGGCCGTGACCGGCAACATCCACTACGGCGACGCCCGCAACCCGTGGGACCCGGCGCGCACCGCCGGCGGGTCGAGCGGCGGCTCGGCATCCGCCGTCGCCGCCGGCATGGCGGTCGCCGCGCTCGGCACGGACACCGGAGGGTCGGTGCTGATCCCGTCCGCGCTCACGGGCGTCTGCGGGCTGCGGCCCACGCACGGCCGCGTCAGCACGGAAGGCGTGGTCCCGCTCAGCCCCACGCTCGACACCGTCGGCCTCGTCGCCGTCACCCCCGACGACCTGTCGGTCCTGCTGGACGTCCTCCTGGACGGCCGGCAGGACGTACCCTCGGACGGGCAGCCTGAGGTACCACCGGACGCGCCCGACGGCACTCCGCCGCTGCGCCAGGTTCCGGGAGACGGCCTCGCGGGGCTACGCGTCGGCGTGCTCACGGGCTGGTTCGACGACGCGGCCGAGGTCGACGAGGGCGTGCGGCGGCAGGTCGCCGTCGCGGCGCGGGACCTGACGGGGGCCGGCGCGTCCGTCCAGCCCGTCGAGCTGCCCTCCGCGTCCGCCGTCCACCCGCATGCGCGGACGCTCTACGCCGTCGAGGCCGCCGCCACCTTCGCGGAGCTGCTGGAGCCCGGCAGGACCTACGCTCCGACCGTGGAAGCGCGCCGCGCCCACCGGTACGGCCCCGACGACCTGGCCCGCGCCCTGGAGTTCCGCAGGGCTTGGCAGGCCGAGCTGGCCGCCGCCTTCGCCGGCGTGGACGTCCTGCTCACCGCCACCACCCCGATCACGGCGCCGCGGATCGACATCGCGACCGAGGCGACCACGACGGCCCTCGTCCGCCACACGTACCCGTTCTGCTTCGCCGGGACGCCCGCCCTGTCCCTGCCGGCCGGGACACACGACGGACTCCCGGTGGGGCTCATGCTCGCCGGGCCGCCCGACTCGGACCGCCGGCTGCTCTCCATCGGCTCCGCCTGCCGGGCCGCCGGACTGCTCCCCTTCCCCGCCGCCCCCTGAAAGGACGACACATGCCCAGCTACCCGCACGAGACCATCACCCCGGTCGGATCCCCCGGAGCGCCGCGATGAGCGACGCGACGCAAACGGGCACCGGCCCGCGCACGCCCGTGGCGCTGATCACCGGAGGCGGAGGGGACATCGGCGGCGCGTCCGCCGCCCGGCTGGCCGCCGACGGATGGACGGTGGTGATCGGCGACCTCGACCTCGCCGCCGCCCTCGCCACCGCCGAGAGCGTCCCGGGGGCGGTGCACGGGCGGCGGCTCGACGTCGCCGACCCGCGCGACATCAGCGCCTTCGTCGAGGGAGCCGGGGCCGAGTTCGGGCGCATCGACGCGGTCGTCTGCGCCGCGGGGATAGAGCCGGCGCAGGACCTGGCCGGCATCGACGTCGACGCCTGGGACCGGACGCAGCACGTCAACCTGCGCGGCCCCGCCCTGATCGCCCAGGCCGTCCTGCCCTGGTGGGCGCGGCAGCGGTCGGGGTCCCTGGTGAACATCGGGTCACGTACGTGGCTGGGCGGCGGGCACCCGGGCTATGCCGCCTCCAAGGCCGGCCTCGTCGGCCTGACGAGGTCGCTGGCGATGGAGTTGGCGCCCCTGGGTGTCCGGGTCAACGCGGTCGCGCCCAGCTTCGTCCGCACCGGGTTCAGCAGGCAGCGGGGGGACGAGCGCATGCTCGACGCCTACGCGGAGCGGGTGCGCGCCGTGACGCCGATGGGCGAGCTGGTACGGCCCGAGGACGTCGCCAACGCCGTCGCGTTCCTGGCCTCGGACCAGGCGGCGCGGATCACCGGCGAGGTCCTCCACGTCTGCGCCGGCAGCCAGCTCCCGACCTTCCTCTGACCGTCGGCCCCTCAGGCGCGGGGTGCGCGTCGGTCAGTCGGTCGTACCGGGAGACAACCGCGCCTCGATGGCGGTCACCGCGTGGGCGCGGTGACCGGCCAGCACGGCCACCACGGCCTCGGCGTCTCGGCGGCGAAGGAGGTCGAGCGTGGCGCGGTGCTCCTCGATGACCCGCTGCCTGTTGGGCTCCTCGGCGTAGTACAGGGAGCGGTAGGCGTCGGTGGAGTCCCACAGCGTCCTGATCAGCCGGACCAGCCGCGGCAGCTCCGACCATTCGAAGATGGTCATGTGGAAGCGGCGGTTGGCCTCGGCCATCTCCAGCACGTCGCCCGCCGCCGCGGCCCGCTCGACCTCGGCCTGCGCCCGTTC
Source organism: Nonomuraea sp. NEAU-A123 (assembly GCF_018603905.1). GTDB lineage: Bacteria > Actinomycetota > Actinomycetes > Streptosporangiales > Streptosporangiaceae > Nonomuraea. The sequence goes on along the minus strand of NZ_JAHFZZ010000029.1, from coordinate 37,379 downwards.
GGCCGACTCCAGGCCGGCGTCGGTGAGGTGCTCGACCGCGCGGCGGACCGCCTCGGCCTCGAGCAGCTCGCGGATCAGGTAGACCTCGCGCAGGTCGTCGAGCGACAGCCGCTGCACGCAGTAGCCGCGGTGCGCCTTGTACGTGACCAGCCCCTCGCCCTCCAGGGTCTTCAGCGCCTCGCGCAGCGGGACCCGGCTGACGTCGAACTCCTCGGCCAGCGCCTCCTGCCTGATCGGATCGCCTGGGCGCAGGCGGCCGGTGGTGATCGCCCGCCTGAGCTCCTCCAGGACGAACTGCTGGGCCGTGGGCGGCCTGCGGTGCCCTTCTACCGAGGTCATTGCCCCAATATCTCACGGACCCAGTCCGCGTCCTGCCCGAGCGAGGGGGGCGGGAGGCGGTACTCGGGCGGCGTCGCGCCGAGGCCGATGGGGTTGGCCACCTGATCGCCGGCCAGCGGCTCCAGCCCGAGTTCCGCGGCGAAGGCGAAGGCCGCGTCCAGGGCGTTGATCGGCCCGCACGGCACCCCGGCCGGGGTGAGCGCGGCGAACCACTCGTCGGCCGTGCGCGCCGCCAGCGCCCGCTCGAGCTCGCCCACGAGCTCCTCCCGGCAGGCGACCCGGCCGGTGTTGGCGGCGAAGCGGGGATCTTCGGCCAGGTCGGCCCGGCCCAGCACAGCGCACAGGGCGCGGAATTGCCGGTCGTTCCCGGCCGCGATGACGATCGGCCGGTCGGCGGCGTGGAACACCTCGTACGGCACGATGCTCGGATGCCGGTTCCCCATGGCCTTCGGCACCACCCCGGCGGCGGCGTACCCGGAGGCGTGGTTGGTCAGGGCCGACAGCAGCGAGGACAGCAGCGACACCGACACCCGCTGTCCCTGCCCGGTGGCGTCGCGGTGGCGCAGCGCGGCCAGCACGCCGAGCCCCGCGTGCAGCCCGGTGATCACGTCGACGAGGGCCACGCCCGCCTTCGTGCCGGGGCCGTCCGGCTCGCCCGTCACGCTCATCAGCCCGCCGACGGCCTGCGCGATGAGGTCGTACCCGGGCAGTTCCGCGCCCTTGCCCGCGCCGAACCCGGTGATCGAGCAGTAGACCAGCCCGGAATTGGCGGCGCTCAACTCGGAGTAGCCGAGGCCCAGCCGGTCCATGGTGCCCGGTTTGAAGTTTTCGACGAGCACGTCGGCGCGGGCGGCCAGCGCGCGGGCCACCTCCAGGTCGGCCGGGTCGCGCAGGTCGAGGGCGATCGAGCGCTTGTTGCGGTTGACGGCCAGGAAGTAGGTGGCCACTCCCCCGGCGTGCGGCGGCCCCCACGAGCGCGTGTCGTCGCCGGCGCCGGGGCGTTCCACCTTGACGACGTCGGCGCCGAGGTCGGCCAGCAGCATGGTCGCGTACGGGCCGGCCAGCACCCGGCTGAAGTCGGCGACCAGCAGCCCGGACAGCGCGCCACTCATGCGGGGGCCCCGAGGTAGACGGTCACGGTCTGGGTGAAGAACTCGCGGGCCGCGCGCCCCTGCTCCCTGGGCCCGAAGCCGCTGAGCTTGCGCCCGCCGAACGGCACCCAGGGGAAGGTGCCCGCCGACTCGGAGTTGACGTGCAGCACGCCGACCTCCAGGTGTTCGACGGCCTGGAGGGCGACGCCGAGGTCCCTGGTGAAGATCGCCGCCGACAGGCCGTGCTCACTGTGGTTGGCCAGCCGCAGCGCCTCCTCGGGGCCCGACGCCCGCACGGCGCCCACGACGGGGCCGAACAGCTCTCTGCTCCACAGGTCCACGCCGGTGCCCGGCAGCGCGAGCACGGTCGGCGGCGTGAACCAGCCGGCCGCGAGATCGCCCTCGGTGTACGGCCGGGCGCCCGCCAGCACGGTGGCGCCCTGCCCGAGCGCGTCGCGCACGCCCGCCGACACCCGGTCCCTGGCCGCGGCGCTGACCAGCGGGCCCATGTCCACCCCGGCGCCGAGCGGGTCGCCGACGACGAGTTCCGCCGCCTTGGCGGCCACCTTGCGCAGCAGTTCGTCGGCGACGGACTCCTCGACGATCAGCCGGGAGGTGGCCGTGCACTTCTGCCCGGTGGACCGGAACGCGCCCAGGCACACCTGCTCGGCCGCATGGTCGAGGTCGGCGTCGGCCAGGACGACGGCGGCGTTCTTGCCGCCCATCTCGGTCTGCACCGGCTTGGCCAGCTCGCCGCAGCGCGCGATGACGGCCCGGCCCACTTCGGTGGACCCGGTGAAGGAGACCACGTCCACGCCGGGGTGGCCGATGATCGCCGCGCCCGCGTCGGCCTCGCCGTACACCAGGTTGAGCACGCCCGCGGGCAGGCCCGCATCGACGAGCGCGCCGGCCAGGCGGGCGGCCAGCAGCGGGACGAGCGAGGACGGCTTCCACACGACCGTGTTGCCGTAGGTGAGGGCGGGCGCCAGCTTCCAGGCGGGGATCGCGATCGGGAAGTTGAACGGGGTGATCACCCCGGCCACGCCGACCGGCTTGCGCATGACCAGAAGGTTCTCGCCGCGGCGCGGGGAGGCGTAGATCTCGCCGCTCTCGCGGTCGGCCTCGGCGGCGTAGTAGCGCAGGATCCTGGCCGCGCCGCGTACCTCCGCCACGCCCTCGGGCAACGTCTTGCCCTCTTCGCGGCTCAGCTCGCGGCCCCACTCCTCGGCGGCGTCGTCGATGAGGGCTGCGGCTCCGGCGAGCACGGCCGCGCGTTCGTGGTGCGGGGTGGCCCGCCAGGCGGAGGCGGCGGCGCGGGCCGCCCGGATCGCCAGCTCCACCTGCTCGGGTGAGGCGGCGTGGCCGCGGGCGACGACCTCTTCCGGCTTGGCGGGGTTGGTGTCGGTGAACTCCGCGCCGGATCCTTCGATCCAGCGGCCGTCCACGAGATTCAGGATGTCCATGGTCAACGCACCTTAACTGTGCCATATTGGATAATCAATATTGGATCCAAAATACAGGGAGCGTAGAAATGCACCCCTCCGCCCTCTTCGCCATCGACGGTCTGCTCACCGACGAGGAGCGCGACATCCGCCAGGCCGTCCGCCAGGTGTGCGACCGGGAGATCCGGCCGTACGTCGCGGACTGGTTCGAGGCGGGCGCGCTGCCCGCCCGCGAGCTGGCCCGCTCGCTCGGGTCCGTCGGTGTCCTCGGCATGCACCTCGACGGGTACGGCTGCGCGGGCCTCGGCGCCGTCGCCTACGGCCTGGCCTGCCTGGAGCTGGAGGCGGCCGACTCCGGCCTGCGCAGCCTGGTCTCGGTGCAGGGCTCCCTGGCCATGTACGCGATCTGGAAGTACGGCAGCGAGGAGCAGAAGCAGGAGTGGCTGCCCGCGATGGCGGCCGGTGAGCGCATCGGCTGCTTCGGCCTCACCGAGCCCGACTTCGGCTCCGACCCGGCGGGCATGCGGACGACGGCCAAGCGCGACGGCTCCGACTGGGTGCTGAACGGCACCAAGATGTGGATCACCAACGGCTCTGTGTCGGACGTGGCCGTGGTCTGGGCGCGGGCCGAGGAGGGCATCCGCGGCTTCCTGGTGCCCGCGGGCACGCCCGGCTTCGCCGTACACGATCTCAAGCGGAAGGTCTCCCTGCGCGCGAGCGTGACGAGCGAGCTGGTGCTGGACGGCGTGCGGCTCCCGCAGGAGGCGATGCTGCCCGGCGCGCGCGGCCTGTCCGGGCCGCTCGGCTGCCTGAACGAGGCCCGGTTCGGCATCGTGTTCGGCGCGATGGGCGCGGCGCTCGACTGCCTGGAGACGGCGCTCGCCTACGCGGCCGAGCGGGAGATCTTCGCCCGGCCGCTCGCCTCCTTCCAGCTCACCCAGGAGAAGCTCGCCGACATGACGCTGGAGCTGGGCAAGGGCCTGCTGCTGGCGGTGCATCTCGGGCGGCTGAAGGAGCGGGGCGAGCTGACCCCCGAGCAGGTGAGCGTCGGCAAGCTGAACAACGTGCGCGAGGCGATCGACATCGCCAGGACGTGCCGCACGCTGCTCGGCGCGAGCGGCATCACCCTGGAGTACCCGGTGATCAGGCACGCGGTCAACCTGGAGTCCGTACTGACCTACGAGGGCACCTCAGAGATCCACACGCTGGTGGTGGGCAAGGCGCTGACCGGGGTGCCCGCGTTCCACTGACGGGTTCAGAAGGTCTGCCAGGTCGAGTCGGTGACCTGGCAGAGCCTGCCCTTGTGCACCCGCATCTCGGCCGCCGTCACGTCCAGGCTGATCACCGCGAGCGTCTCCCAGCGCTGGTCGAGCGGCAGCGTGGGGTCGGCGTGCGCGCACACGGGCGCCACCGGCGCGTGGCAGGTCATCGCCCGCGCCCTGGCCGTGGCGTCCGGGTCGCCCAGCTCGCCGGTCCGCTCCTCCAGGTGTTCGAGCCTGGCGTAGGTGCCCGGCCGCTCGGTGCCCAGCCGCTCCCCCGCGCTCAGCGCGCCGTCCAGGAAGTGGTTGGCGTGCAGCAGTACGCCGGCGGCGTCCGCCTCGACGACCGCGACGCCGTCCGGGCAGATCTCCAGCGACCTGGCCCCCTCCTCGGTGACCACGGTGATCACGGTGGACGCCGACGTCCTGGCCGACCTGGCGATCTCGGTGGCCTGCTCCAGGGTGGCGGCCTCGTCCAGGATCCGGCGGGCGACCACGTGCACGGGCACGCCGGGGTTCGCGTGGTCCGACTCGTGGCGCAGGATGTTGAAGTGCGCGCCCAGTCCCGCGCTGTTCACGCCGATCTTGGCCAGCACCCCGAACTCGGTGAAGGTCCGTACCTTGTGTCCCTCACGCGGCTCGTACGCCCATAGCAGCGGCGCGTCGCGCAGGTGGTCGTGCCAGTCCCAGGTCTGCGTCGTGCGCGGCGGCAGCCCGCCGCCGAGCACGACGGCGGTGGAGCACTCGCCCTCCCCGTCGTGACGCAGCGCGGCCAGGATCTCGGTACGCGCGTTGATGACGGCGACCTGCCAGGGCTCCAGGCCGCACCCCGCCGCGATGCCGCCGATCTCCTCGGCGAGCTCCGGCGCCCACGCGGTCGTGCTGTCGAGCGCCTGCTCGCCCAGCTCTCTGACCCGCCCCTCGCGCGCGCCGCTCACCTCGAACAGCCGCAGATAGCCGTCGAGATTGGCGTGTACGGCCTGACGCCAGCGGGCGCCGAACTGCCTGCCGCGTCCGGCCGCGTCGAGGCAGGAGGAGGTATAGGAGGGAAAGGTCATCTCGGGTCCACCTTGTCCATCAGCGCGGCGACGGCGGCGCCGGCGTCGCGGCGGACCCGGTGGCGCTGCTCGTCGTCCTTGTCCTGGCTCAGCTTGAACACGCTCTGCTCGGCCGTGACCCGTACGCGGAAGGCCGCCACGCCGGACACGATCCTGGCGAAGACCTCCTCGGAGGCCGGGCTGGGCCGCCAGCTCGGCGTCCGCGGCGACTCCATCGCCTCCACCGTGCGCCGCACGACGTCCAAGGGGTCGGGGTGCGGCTCGATCAGGCCGGTCAGGTGGACGGCCGCGTAGTCCCACGTCGGTACGGCGGGATCGACCGCGTAGCTGGTCGGCGAGACGTAGCCGTGCGCGGCGGAGAAGACCACGAGCGCCTCGGTCTGCCGCTGGTCCCAGGCGTGCCACTGCGGGTTGACCTTGGCCATGTGGCCGAGCAGCGTCGCGCCCACGAACGTGGACTCGCCGCCGCTCTCCACGATGACGGGCACGTGGGTGGCCACCGGCACGCCGCCGGTCGCGGTGATCACCAGCGCGAACGGGTTCTCCCGCACCAGCCGCGCCACATGCGCGGGGCCTGGTGCCGCGAATCGCGGGAAGCTATACATTCCGCCTACTCCACACTGCTCAGGATGGCGTCCCAGGCGATCTCCGACGCCAGCGCGCCCAGCCCGGCCGGCTTGAGCCCGCCCAGCTCCACCTCGTCGGTGGTCAGCGCGAACAGCACGTCGCCGTCGTTCTGGGTGTGGAACGGCTGGATGCCCCGGTGCATCGAGCCGTGCACCTGGCGGCTCAACTGGGTGAGCTCGACGTCGGCCAGCCGTACGTTCGTGATCAGGACCGTCAGCGTGGTGTTGCCCATGACGGCGGGGGCGTCGGAGGCGATCGCGTAGTCCACGCTCGGGTGGCGCCTGGCGTCCTCGCCGGCGTGGTAGTTGCCGCGCAGGATCGTCCCGTCGCGGCCGACGACCACGCCCACGGAGTTGACCACCGTCGCCACCAGGACCTTGACCGCCCCGAAGGTGCCGAAGGCGGCGCCCTGCCCGGCGAACTCCGCCCTGGCGAACTCGACCTTGCCCGCGCTGGCGCTGCGGCCGGCGCCGCACCTGCCCACGGGGAACTCGCCCTCGACGGCGGCGCGCAGCGCGGCGCGGCCCAGTGGCCCGTCGGGGTGGACGGCGTTGTCCCGCGTGGAGAAGTCGTAGATCACCGCGCCCGAGACGAGTTGCAGCTCATCCCACTTGGTCCGGTTGCTCCGGCGGGCCAGCAGTTCCTCGCCGACCCCGGCGATCGCCGACATCCCGTACACCGAGCCGCCCGTCAGGCAGATGGCGTGGTTGTAGTCGTAGCCGCCGCTCAGGCCGACCGCCCCGCCGCGGGCGTCCACGGCGGTCCGCGCGCCCGCGGGGACGTGCACGACGGTGCAGCCGGTGGGGCCCTCGCCGTACTCCGCGGTGCCGACGTACACGCCGGGCAGGTCGAACGCGACCGAGCCGCGGCCCGGGCTGGGCTGCGGGGTCAGTGTGAGGTCGGAGTTACCGGGCACGCCGGCGGCGAAGGCCGACACGGGAGCGAGGGTCACAGGGACTCCAGGAGTTGTCGCGAGTACGGATGTTCGGGTGCGGAGTAGAAGGTGACCGCGTCGGCGGTCTCGACGACCTCGCCGCCGCGCATGACGGCGATCCGGTCGGCCACGTAGCGGACGGCGCCGAGGTCGTGGGAGATGAACAGCGCGGCGAAGCCGTACTCCGCCTGCAGGTCCTTGAGCAGGTTGAGTATCTGCACCTGAACGGAGACGTCCAGGGCGCTGACGGCCTCGTCGAAGACGATGAAGCTCGGCCGGGTGATCAGCGCGCGGGCGATGGACACCCGCTGCCGCTGGCCGCCGGACAGTTCGTGCGGGTAGCGGTCGGCGAAGCCGGGCTCCAGGCCGACCTGTTCGAGCGCCTCGGGGACCAGCGAACCGGCGTCCTTGCCCAGGACGGCCAGCGGCTCGGCGACGCTCTGGCCGATGCGCATCCTCGGGTTCAGCGACCAGTGCGGGTGCTGGAGCACGGCCTGCATCCGTCCGGCCAGGTCCTTGCGCCGCCGGGGGAAGGGGCGGCCGTCGAACCTGACCGTGCCGGAGGTGGGCCGCTGCAACCCGAGCGCCACCCGGCTGGTGGTCGTCTTGCCTGAGCCCGACTCGCCCACCAGGCCGAGCGTCTCGCCTTCGGCGACGGAGAGCGAGACGCCGCGCATGGCGTCCAGGCGGGTACGGCGCAGCGGCGGGCCCGTGGTGAAGGAGACCGTGACGTCGGTGAGATCGAGGATCACGCGATCACCTCCAGCTCGGCGGCCCGGTGGCAGAGCACGTCCTGGGTGCCGACGCGGACCGGTTCGGGGCGTTCGGTGGTGCAGCGGTCCTCGGCGAAGGGGCAGCGGGGCGCGAACGCGCAGCCGGCCGAGGGGCCGGTCAGGACCGGGGGGCGGCCCGGCACCGGCTCCAGCCGTACCCCGGGGGTGGCCGCGGCGGGGGCCGATCTGGCCAGGGCGGCGGTGTAGGGGTGGACGGGGTTGCCGAGCACTTCGGTGGCGGGGCCGCTCTCCACGACGCGCCCGGCGTACATGACCGCCACGCGGTCGCATCTGCGGGCGACGGCGGGCAGGTCGTGGCTGAGCCAGACGATGCTCGTGCCCTCCTCGCGGGCCAGCGAGAACACCACGTTCAGCACCTCCTCGCGCACCTGGCTGTCGAGCGAGGCGGTCGGCTCGTCGGCGACCAGCAGCTCGGGTGAGGCGGCCATGGCCAGCGCGATCGCCACTCGCTGGGCCATGCCGCCGGACAGTTGGTGCGGGTAGGCGGTCGCCACGCGCGGGTCGTCGAGCTTGACCCGCCCCAGGTGGAAGGCCACGTCCGCGTTGATCCCGCCGCCGCGACCACCGCGGCCACCGCCGCTGTCATGACCGTCGCGGCCCTCGCGGCCCTCGCGGCCCTGGGCTCGCAGGACGAGCTTGAGCTGGTTGCCGACCCGCATGGTGGGGTCGAGGGAGGCGATCGGGTCCTGGAAGACGAAGCCGAGCCGCTGCCCGCGCAGCCGCCGCAGCGCGGCGGGCGGCAGGTCCAGCACCGGCTCGCCGGCTACGCGGACCGTGCCCGCGGTGACCACCGCCTGGCGGGGCAGCAGGCGGCCGATCGCCGCGCCGAGCGTGGACTTGCCGGACCCGCTCTCGCCCACGACCCCGACGGCCTCGCCCGCCGCCACTCGCAGGTCGGCGCCGTCGAGGGCGCGGGCCGTCCCGTAGTCGACCTCCAGGCCGTCCACTTCGAGCAGCGCGCTCATATCAGTGCCCTCGTCTCCCTCGGCTCGAACCGGTCGCGCAGCCCGTCGCCCAGCACGTTGATGGACAGGATGGCGAGCACCAGCACGACGCCGGGCCCGATGATCAGCCAGGGGGCCGCCATCATGTAGGTGCCGCCCTGGCGGATCAGCACCCCGAGCGACGCCTGCGGCGGCTGCACGCCGAAGCCGAGGAAGCTCAGGCCGCCTTCGACCGAGATGCCGACCGACAACGCGTAGGTGCCCTGCACCGCGATGGTGCCGGCCACGTTCGGCAGGATGTGGCGGCCGAGGATCCGCGGCAGTCCCGCGCCGCTGATGGCCGCCGCGGTCACGTAGTCGCGTTCGGCCACGGCGACGGCGGCGGCTCGTACCAGCCGGATCATCAGCGGGATCGTGACCAGCACGATGCTGGCCACCGCCGCGAGCTGGCCGGGCCCGGCGACGGCTGCCACCAGGATCGCCAGGACGATGGCGGGGAAGGAGTAGAGCAGCTCCACCACCCGCATGACCAGCTCGTTCAGGTAGCCGCCGCGGTATCCGGCGAGGATGCCGAAGCCCGCGCTGAGCGCGGCGGTCACCAGGACGGCGGCCGAGGAGAGCAGCAGCGTGGTGCCGACGCCCTCCATGACGCGCGGCAGCATCGAGCGGCCCAGGTTGTCGGTGCCCAGCCACCAGCCCGGCCCGGGCGGTTGCAACCGCGGCCCGACGATCGCGTCGGGGTCGCCGCCGGCGTGCACCAGCGAGCCGAGCGCGACCAGTACGAGCAGCAGCAGGCAGCCCAGGCCGGTCAGCGACAGCGGATCAAGCCGCCTCGCCCGCCGCCCGCCTGCCGTCCCTTTCACGCTCGCAGTCCTTTTCGCACGCGCCGTCCCCTTCACCCGCGTGGTCCTGTTCACGCGCGCCTCCCGAGTCTCGGGTCGACCAGCCCGACGAGCAGGTCGATCAGGACGTTCATGACGATGAACACGGTGGCCGCGAGCAGCACGCCCGCCTGCACGACCGCGTAGTCCCTGCGCCCGACCGCCTGGACGACGTACGAGCCGATGCCCGGCAGGTTGAACAGGTACTCCACGATCAGCGCGCCACCCAGGAGGTAGGCGGTGATCGTCGCGGTGAGCGTCAGCACGGGCCCTGCGGCGTTGCGCAGGATGTGGTGCCTGACGATGAACCACGGCGTCTCGCCCCGGGCGACGGCGGCGGTGACGTGCGGCTCGACCAGCACGTTCAGCACGGCGTCGCGGGTCGTCCTGGCCGTCGCCGAGATGGCGAAGATCGACAGCACCGCGGCGGGCAGCAGGTAGCCGCTGGTCTGCAGGCCGTACCGGGAGACCACGAACACCACCAGGCTGCCCAGCGCGAACTCGGGGACGCTCACGCCCAGCCCGCTCAGCAGCCGCCCGGCGACGCCACCGCCTCCCGGGCGGGCGCGCAGCGCGGTCAGCACGCCCAGCGGCACCCCCGCCAGGACGGCGGCGGCGACGGCGAGCAGGGTGAGCTGGGCGGTCACCGGGAGCCGGGCCCACAGCTCGGCCGCGACCGGCTGCCCGCTGATCATCGAGGTGCCGAAGTCCCCGGTGCCGACGGCCGCCATCCAGTGCCCGTACTGCGCGAACACCGACTGGTCGAGCCCGTACCTGACGGCCAGCTCGGCCTTCTGCTCGGGCGTGGCGAACGGGCCCAGGATCGTCTCGGCGAACCCGCCCGGCATCAGCCGGAGCGCCGCGAAGATCAGGACGGAGATGCCGAGGAGGGTGACGGCCGAGCTCAGCGCCCGGCCCGCCCACCACAGCAGGAGCCGCATCGTCAGCCCTTCTTGACCCGGGCGTCGGCGACCAGCCGGAGCAGGTTGCCGTAGCCCTCGGTGGCGTACAGGCTCGGGCTGACCGCGTCGGCGCGGTAGGCGACCGTGGCCGGGCGGGTGACCAGCGGGATCATCTGCGCGTCGGTGTCCACCTTGGCGCACACCGCGGCCAGCGCCTTGTCGCGTTCCGCGCCCGACGGGGTCTCGGTCGCGGCGGCGATCAGCTTGTTGAGGTCCTTGTCGGCCTGCATGAAGCCCACGTTGAAGCCGGCGACGTCGGGGTTCCACCAGGTGGTGACCATGCCGGGGTCGGCGTACCCGGCGAACCACGACAGCGCGGCGTCGAACGTCGCGGGCACCTTGCCGTATACCTTGCCCGACCAGCTCGCCTCGTCCATCTGCTCGATCTTGACGGCGACGCCGGCCTGCTGGAGGTTCTGCTGGATCACCTGGGCGACGGCGGGGGCCGGCTCGGTGGAGTAGATGCTGAGCGTGAACGACAGGTTCGCGACGCCCGCCTGGGCCAGCAGTTCCTTGGCCTTCGCGGCGCCGCCTCCGGTGGCCGAGGGCAGCGTGGCCGGGTCACAGGCGCCGGGCAGGCCGGCGGGCGTGACGCCGGTGGGCTTGCCCTGGCCGCCGAGCGCCACTTCGGCCATCTGCTTGCGGTCCAGGGCCATGTTCAGGGCCTGCCGGACCCGGGGGTCGGCGAACTTGGGGTTCTTGGAGTTGAGCATCAGGTAGTAGAAGTCGGTGGTGGCCTGGGTGGCGACCTTGACGTTCGCGGCTCCGGCCAGCATCGCGGCGGAGTCGACGTTGCCCAGCGCGGCCAGGGCGGAGCTGCCGTTCTGCACGGCGGCCACGCGGGCGGCCTCCTCGGGCGCGATCGTGACGGTCAGGCTGTCGGCGGCCGGCTTCCCCTTGTCCCAGTAGTGCTCGTTGCGGGCGAAATTCCAGGACACGTCCTGGCGGTGCGCCTGCACCTTGAACGGCCCGGTGCCGAGCATCTCCTTGGCCGGGTCGAGCGTCTTGGCCTCGATCTCCTTCATCGGCAGGATCGCGGCGGGCACGTTGGCCAGCGCCGCCAGGAACGGCGTGTACGGCTTGGCCAGCGTGACCTTGACCGTGGCCGCGTCGACCTTGGCCACCTTCTCGACCGGGCCGAGCTGCCCCCGCCACACCGACTTGGCGGCCAGCAGCCGCTTCAGGCTGCCCACCACGTCGTCGGCGGTCATCTCCCTGCCGTTGGAGAAGGCGACGCCCTTGCGCAGGTGGAACACGTACGTGGTCGGGGTCGGGTTCTCCCAGCTCTCGGCGAGCCGCGGCTGCGGGGTGAAGTCGGGCCCCACGGTGACCAGCGTCTCGTAGACCAGCGACATGAGCTGCCAGGAGGTGGCCACGTCGGCGAGCTGCGGGTCGAGCCCGGTCGCCGCGCCGCTGTCGATGTGCACCGCGACGTTGAGCGCGCCGCCCGCGGGCAGCTTGTCGTCGGCCACGGCCAGGAAGCCGGGGGCGGCCGTCGAACCGGTCGCGGCGGTGCCCGGCGGGGCCGCCGCCGTCCCGCCGCCGCAGGCGGAAGTGGCCAACGCGAGTGCCGCGACGCTACCGGCCAGTCTGTATCGCATGACGCCTCATCTCTAGTGACAGGAGCCCTGGCTGCTCGGCGGGACGTCGAGCGTGGGGTTGCGGTCGAAGAACCCGGCGGGCTTCAGGGTGAATCCGCACGTGTCGACGGGCATGATCGGCCAGTCCTCGGTACGGGGGAAATGGGTCAGCCCGAACGTGTGCCACAGCACGATGTCCTGGCCGTCGATGTCGCGGTCCGCCGCCGTGTACGCGGGCAGACCGGCGCCACCTGGATGCTGGTTGACCAGGTCACCGGCCGGATACCGCTCCCGGGGGTGGTACCTGGTGACCCAGAGATGGCTGGTGGCGAACTCCGCCCTGGCGCGGATCGAGGAGTCCTCGTGGGCGAGCAGGGTGGGCAGGCCCTCGGGGTACAGCGCGTAGCCGACGGGCTCGCCCAGCCGGTTGGTAACCGCCGGGTTGACCACGTGCCAGGTCCGGCCCGCAGCGAGGTCCGCGTCGCGCCGGCCCTGCGATTCGGTGCGCAGCCTGGTGACCTTGCGGCCGAAGGCGTTGCCGTACGGGTTGCCCTCGTCCATGGGCAGGCGTACGACCTCCACCTCGTCCACCGCGTTGGCCGGGCCGTCGACCATCATGTCCAGCCGCGCGGAGAACAGGTGCTGGTGGTACGGCGCGGCCAGCCCCGGCGCCACCTGCGAGCCGTACGGCGCGGCCCGCTCGTCATAGGCGCCGGTGAACACGATGCCGGTGGCCTTGACCTCCAGCTCGATGGTGCCGTCCAGGTAGAGGTACCAGTAGAAGCCGTAGTCGTAGTTGCCGACAGTGACGAAGAAGGAGATGACCAGCCGCCGCTGCCTGCGGGTCTCGCGGGAGCCGTTGGCCGGGTCGGTGTGCTTCCACAGCACGCCGTAGTCCTCTTCGTGCATGCAGATCGCGTTCGGCAGCACCTGGGGCGAGCCGTCGCCGCCGGTGACGGTGACGTCGAAGTAGGTGATCTCGCCCAGGCAGTCGCAGCCCAGCTCCAGCGAGTTGGCCAGCTTGCCGAGCTGGTATTCGCCGGTGTCGAAGTAGTTCTGCCAGAACCGGATCGGGCTCGGGTCCCCGTACGGCACCAGCATCTCGGCCACCGACGCGCGGTAGACGATCGGCCGGCCGTCGAAGCCGATCTGGTGCAGGACCAAGCCCTCGCGCATGTCGTAGCCGAGGCGGACGTTCCACTTCTCCCAGGTGACGAGGTTGCCGTCGATGCCGAAGCTGGGGCCCTCCGGCTGGGTGATGTGGATGGGCCGCTGGCTGGTGCGGTGCTCGCGCTCCAGGTGGTAGTCGCCCGCCTCGGCGGGGATGGGCTGCGCGCCGGTGTCGACGATCTCGACCACCGCGCCCTTGAGCAGGTCGACGAAGGCCACCAGGCCGTCGATGGGGTGCGCCCAGGGCAGGCTCTCCTCGGTGGGCCGCAGGTGGGCCAGGACGCGGGCGATCCGCCTGCCCTCCTCGCCCGGCAGGCCGTAGCTGCCCGCCGACAGCGCGGCGAGCCACACCAGAGCCGTGTCGTCCAGACCACGTCTGGCCAGCGCCTCGGCCCACCCGGCGTCGGCGCCGAGCACCTTCCTGACCAGCTCGTGCTCCTCGTCCAGCATGGGAACCTGGCCGTCGGTGATCGGGTCGATCGGCCGGCGCTCCGCCACCCGTCCCTCGGTGATCGAGACGATGACGTCCTGGGCCTGCTCGGTCGCCAGATCGAGCACAAGAGCGCGGGCCCGACGGGCCGTGGGGGCTTCGCCTAGCACGGCTTCCTTCGGGGGCTCCTCGATCCCGAGGTAGGCCACCCGGCCGGTGACGGCCAGCACGCCGTCGTCCGCCATGATCCGCTTGACGTCCTCGATCTCCTCCGCGCTGAGCGGGTCGAGCGGATGAGACCGCTCCCCGACGCCGAGAACCCGCCGTCCAGCTGCCATCCGGCTTTCGCCCCTCTCCTTGGTTTGCCGGAACGTTCCGGCATGCGGGTCAACATACTTCCGCGTCAGGGCGAGGACAAGTCCTTTGGCCAGGTCGATACATGGCGGAAACAGAACAACGGTGGCGCTAACATCGGGGCGTGCGCGCAGACGAGCCGGCCACGATCCTCACGGTCGCCAAGACGGCAGGGGTTTCCAAGACGACCGCGTCCGACGCGCTCAGGGGCTCCGGCCGGGTGTCGGAAGAGACCAAGGCCCGGGTGATGGAGGCGGCCGACGCGCTCGGCTACGTGCCCAACGGGTCGGCCAGGCACCTGCGCCGCGCGAGCACCGGCACCATCGGCCTGCACGTGCCCGAGGTGCTCACCCGCTCGTCCTACTACATGTCGTTCGTGTTCGGGGTCGTGCAGGGGGCGGCCGACAACGACTACGACGTCACGCTGATCACCTCGGGCCGCCGCACCCCGCGCGTCGACGGCCTCGTCCTCGGCGACCCCCTCGGGGACGACCCGATCGTGGCCAAGCTCATGGACACCGGCCTGCCCACGGTCACCTGCGAACGCTTCACCGGCACCGGGCGGGCCGACGGCGTGGTGCGCTCCGAACACGCCGAGATGCTGGGCCGGCTCATGGACCACCTGCGGGCCTCCGGCGCGACCCGCCCCGCGCTCATCGTGGCCGGCGACATGAGCGACTGGGCCGCCTCCGTACACCGGGGCTTCCGCGACTGGTGCACCCGCCACGGCGCGGACCCGCTGGTCCGCACGGTCCCCTTCGACTGCTCGGCGGACGAGGTCCACCAGGCCGCCCGCGACCTGCTCGCGCTGGAGCCGCGCGTCGACGCCCTGGTCTGCGGCCCCGCCGGATCGGCCACGGACCTGCTGCCGCTCCTCCGAGAGGAGGGCCGCGACCTGCTGCTCGCGTCCTGCGTCGACAGCCCCGCGATGCTGCAGGCCGACCCGCCCATCACCGCCATCGACCTGCGGCCCAGGGAGGCGGGGGTACGGTGTGCGGAGCTGCTGTTCGACCTGCTGAGGGGTACGAGCCCGGCGGGGACGGAACGCATCCACCCCATCGAACTCACCTTGCGAGCCTCCACACAGCCCTCATGACGAGCGCTCAACGTCCCTCATGACGAGCTCTCCGCGTCGTGGACCACCAGGGCGAGCTGGACCCGATTGTCCAGGGCCGCCTTGGTGAGGATGCGGGAGATGTAACCCTTGACGGTGCCGACGCTCATGTGCAGCTCGGCGGCGATGACCGCGTTGGGCTTACCCTGACCGACCGCCAGCGCCACCTCACGCTCCCGCCCACTGAGCCGCGCCAGCACCATCCGGGCGTCGGCGCGACGGCGACTCTCCTCTTCGGGCACCAGGTGCGCGATCAACCGCCGGGTGACGCTCGGCGACAGTATCGGCTCGCCGCCCACAACCCGGCGAATGGCATCGACGATCCCTTCCGGCGGGGTGTCCTTGAGCAGAAACCCACTGGCCCCCGACCGCAACGCCCGGAAGACGTGCTCGTCGGCGTCGAACGTGGTGAGCACGATCACCTCGGGCGCATCGGGCCGGCTGCGCAGTCGCCGAGTCGCCTCGATGCCATCGAGCCCGGACATCCGGATGTCCATCAGCACCACATCGGGCGCGTACTGGTCGACCGCGGCCCGCACCTCACCACCATCGGCCACCGCCCCCACCACCAGGAGATCGGCCGCACCTTTGAGCATCAGCGTCAGACCGGCACGGACGAGCGCGTCATCATCAACGATCAGCACCCGGATAGGCGCCGACGCCGCCGTGACTGGCGCCGTCACTGGCACTGGCGCCGTCGCTGGCACTGGCACTGGCTGCGGCTGCGGCTGCGGCTGCGGCTGCGGCTGCGGCTGCGGCGACTCACTCACATCGGCCATGGTAGCCACGCCACCAGCCGGAACCCGCCACCCACCATGGGCCCGCACTCCAACCGCCCACCCGCCAAAACCGCCCGCTCCCCCAACCCAGCCAACCCAGCCCCCGCCCCCGTCAGCCCGATATCGACCCCGGACACGAGCCCTCCGGCCCCACCGGCACCAACCCCACCGAACCCCACGCCTCCAGCGAGCCCGGCACCGGACCCCGCACCTCCCACGGACCCAACGCCCGACCCCGCACCTCCCACGGACCCGACGCCCCACCCAGGAGTCGCGATGCCGGCGGGCCCGGGACCCGCACCAGACCGCACGCCTTCGGTAGGCCCGGCATCCTCCCCAAACCGCCCCACCCCACCGCCCAGCTCAACATCCGTTTCGGATGCCGTCTCGCCAGGCGACGGGTTGCGTACCTCGACCCTCAGCTCGGCGCCCGCCGTACCGGACAGGAGGACCGTGACCGGCTGGCCGGGCGCGTGCTTGCGGGCGTTGGTGAGACCTTCCTGGACGATGCGGTAGGCGGCACGGCCGGTGGCGTCCGGCAGATCCGCCAACCGCAGCCCGTGGTCGTACAGCTCGACCCGCATCCCAGCCCGCCGGGACTCCTCCACGAGCGGCACAAGATCCGGCCGGCCACGCGTCAACGAGCCGTCATCAGACGGCGGCGCGTCGCGGAGCACGGAGATGACCGCACGCAGCTCCTCCAGCGCCAGATGCGCGCTCGACCGGATCACCCCCGCGGCCTCCGCGACATCGCCCGGCGTCGCACCCGCGTTGAACTCCAGCGCCCCAGCATGCACCGCCAGCAGCGACAGCCGGTGCGCGAGCACATCGTGCATCTCCCGCGCGATGCCGATCCGCTCCGCCCGGCGCGCCTCTTCGGCACGGAGCCGCTGGTCGGCTTCGGCCCGCCGAGCCCGCTCGGCCAGCGACAGCACCAGCTCCCGCCGAGTACGCGCCAGCATGCCCCAGCCGGTCAGCGCCCCACCGAACAACACGCCCACCAGCGCCCACACCGGATACGGCGCCAGCCCCGGCGGTCGCCAAGCGAACCTGACCAGCGTCGCCACCACCCCCGCAGCCCCCACGGCGATCGCGGCGGGCGGCCGCCGATACAGGGCCGCGATCACCGTGGCGATCCCGGCCGCCACCGAGGCGGCCGCCGCGGGCACCGACAGCGCGATGACGGCCAGTCCCACGGTCACCGGCCACCTGCGGCACAACCACAACCCCGCACAGGCCAGCGCGCCACCCGCCACGTCGGCCACCAGGTACCAGCCCGGCGTCTCGCCCGCCAGGTCTCCCCAGACGACCGCGACAGCCCCGACGAGCGCGCACATGAAGCCACCCGCCCCGACCGCCCAGTCACGCCGCGACCGAATCCAACCGGGCCGTACGTCCTCCGCGCTGGCCACGAACATGACCGCAGGCTAGCCCGTCACCGACCCGTGCGTAAGCAACCAAAGTCACCACCGGAGACAACCGAAGTCGCAGCCACCGGAACATCGGGAGCGGTCGCCCGAAGTCGCCGCCAACGGGACATCGGGGGCGGTTGACCAAAGTCGCCGCCAGCCGGTGCCCAGGTCATCGGCGCCGCCCGACCGAACAGGCAACGGCTGACCGGACAGATGGCGGCTGACCGAACAGGCGGCGGCTGACCGAAGTCACAGTCGGCAGACAACCGAGGTGGGTGGCGGAAAGTGACCGAAGTGGCCACGGACCGGTCTTCGGGTAGCAGCGGCGGTTGCCCGGCGCGCGACACCGTGGCGGCATGACCACATCTGACTCCAGCGGGCGCGGCCGATGGGCCGCGCTGCTGCTCGCGGTGATCACCCCGATCGTCGCCGAACTCACCCTGGGCAACCCGCCCCTCAGCCAGATCTGGCTGCTGCTCCTGTGGGTGCCGATCTACGGCGCGGGAACCGTGCTGATCCGCGAGCTGGTACGGCGGCGCGGCGCGGGCTGGCCGTCGATCCTGCTGCTCGGGGTCGCGTACGGCATCGTCGAGGAGGGCCTGGTGCTGCAGGCGCTCAGCAGCCCCACCCTGTACGGCGTCGCCGGCTGGGCTCCCAGAGTGCTTGGACTGAACAGCGCCTACGCCGAGCTCAACCTGCCCTACCACGCCGTGTTCAGTGTGGCGCTGCCGATCCTGCTGGCCGACCTGATGTTCCCCAGCCTGCGCGACCGGCCGTACCTGAAGCGGACGGGGCTGGTGGTGGCCGGGGTGGTGTTCGTGCTGGGCGGGGCCCTGCTGCGGTGGAGCGTGGCGGGCTTCATCGACCCCGGCTACCAAGCGCCGGTAGCGGTGGTGGTGGGCTGCCTGGCGGCTGTGGCGCTGCTCGCGGCGGCGGCACTGCGCTTCGTTCCCGCCGCATCGCGCCCGGATCCCAGCGCACCGCACCCCGCTCCCAGCAGATCAGCCAGCGCGCCGCGCATCGTTGCCAACACACCACCACCGCACACCGCTCCGGGCACGTCAGCCGCCGTCCCAAACGCATCCACTCCGGCCGCCGGTACGGGCGCGGTGCCCGGTTCGTGGGCTGTGGGCGTCTTCGGGGGGATCGTCGCCTTCGGCTACCTCGCGTTGCTGTTCCCCTTCGGCGGGGCCACGCAGCCCGCCTTCACCCATGGCGGCTGGGTGGCGGTGCCGATGCTGGTCGCGGCGGTCCTCGCAGTGCTCGCAGGGTGGCTGGTACGCCGTTGGACGACGGGCGGCGGGTGGACGGACCGGCACAGCCTCGCCCTGGCCGGCGGGGCGCTGGTGGCACACACCGCTTTCGGGGTGGTGGCCAACGCCGAAACCCTCGCCGACCGGGCCGGGCTGACCGCGCTCGGGCTGGTCATGATCGGCCTGCTGGCGCTGCTCAGCCGCCGCACACCGGCGTAGTACTCCGGGGCCACTTCGCGATACTGGGACCGCCGCTCGAGGGATCGATGATGCCGTCGAGAATCTCGTGTTCGTTCGCGTAGTGGTAGAGGCGATGTGTGTGGGCCGAGCGGGTCAGGTCCCGGGGACGCTGCGGCGCCGTCGGGCTTCGGATTCGATCTGGCGCTGTAACGGGTCATGGCGTGAAGCGAGATACCCGGTATGAACGTGATGCTGCACGTGTGGGGCGGATGTAACCACGCCAGGACGGCGGTTGTGACAACCACGTAACAGGTTCTTCTTAGGGTGCGGTGCGTGAGGTGCCCACCGCTGTCCGGAGCGGTGACCAGAAGGGGGTCAGGTGACGGCGACCGACCACCCGCAAAACGCCAGCTCGGCCGTGAAGACGGTCTGTTCCTACTGCGGTGTCGGCTGTGGAATGGTGCTCGAGGTCGCTCAAGACGGCGCCGGGCGGCGCAGGGTCGTCAAGGCCTCCGGTGACAAGTCCCACCCCGCCAATTTCGGCCGTCTGTGCGCCAAGGGCGCGACCAGCGCCGACCTGCTCGCCGCCCCGGGCCGGCTGACCACTGCTCTGGCGCGGGCGGATCGTGGTGCCGGGCCCGCGCCCGCCGATATGGACGCCGCGATCACCGCGACCGCGCGGCGGCTGCGCGGGATCCTGGACGAGCACGGCCCGGACGCGCTGGCCTTCTACGTGTCGGGCCAGATGACGCTGGAGGCGCAGTACCTGGCCAACAAACTGGCCAAGGGGTTCGTACGGACCAACCAGATCGAGTCCAACTCCCGGCTGTGCATGGCCAGCGCGGGCACCGGGTACAAGCTGTCGCTGGGCTCGGACGGCCCGCCCGGTTCGTACGACGACTTCAAGCACGCGGACGTCTTCTTCGTCATCGGCGCCAACATGGCCGACTGCCACCCGATCCTGTTCCTGCGGCTGATGGAGCGGGTCAAGGCGGGCGCCACGCTCATCGTGGTCGATCCCCGGCGTACCGCCACCGCCGCCAAAGCCGGCCTCCATCTGCAGATCAGGCCGGGCACCGACCTCGCCCTGCTCAACGGGCTGCTGCACCTGCTGGTCGAGAACGGGCACGTCGACGAGGGCTTCATCGCGGAGTTCACCGAGGGCTGGGAGGCGATGCCGCCGTTCCTGCGGGACTACCCGCCCGCGAAGGTCGCCGAGATCACCGGCATTCCGGAAGCCGACATCCGCCGCGCCGCCCAGTTGATCGGCGCGGCCGGCGAGTGGATGAGCTGCTGGACGATGGGGCTGAACCAGAGCACACACGGCACCTGGAACACCAACGCGCTGTGCAACCTGCACCTGGCCACCGGCGCGATCTGCCGCCCGGGCAGCGGCCCGTTCTCCCTCACCGGCCAGCCCAACGCCATGGGCGGGCGCGAGATGGGCTACATGGGCCCGGGCCTGCCTGGGCAGCGCTCGGTGCTGGTGGAAGAGGATCGCCGCTTCGTCGAGAACCTGTGGGGGATCGCGCCCGGGACGCTGCGCACCGACGTCGGCAAGGGCACCATCGAGATGTTCTCCCGCATGGCCGACGGCGAGATCAAGGCGTGCTGGATCATCTGTACCAACCCGGTCGCGTCGGTCGCCAACCGCAAGAGTGTCATCCAAGGGCTGGAGGCCGCCGAGTTCGTCGTCACCCAGGACGCCTTCGCCGAGACCGAGACCAACGCCTACGCCGACGTGGTGCTCCCCGCCGCCCTGTGGACCGAGGGCGAAGGGGTGATGATCAATTCGGAGCGCAACCTGACCCTGCTCCGACCGGCCGTGGACCCACCCGGCCAGGCCCTGCCGGACTGGCAGATCATCGCCCGCGTCGCCTGCGAGATGGGCTTCGCCGATGCCTTCGACTACGGCAGCGCCGAGGAGATCTTCGAGGAGATCAAGCGGGCCTGGAACCCGAAGACCGGCTACGACCTGCGCGGCGTGGCCTACGACCGGCTGCGTGCCACGCCGGTGCAGTGGCCCAGCGCGTCCGCCGACGGCGGCGACCGCAACCCGATCCGCTACCTCAACGACGGCGCCAGCCAGGACCTCGCCGAGGGCCCGGACGGCAGCCGGCCCCGGCTGTCCTTCCCGACCGCGAGCGGCCGGGCGGTGTTCTTCCCTCGCCCGCATCTGCCGGCGGCGGAGCTGCCCGACGACGACTTCCCCTTCGTCCTGAACACCGGCCGGCTCCAGCACCAGTGGCACACCATGACCAAGACCGGCAAGGTCGCCAAGCTCAACAAGCTCAACCCCGGGCCCTTCGTGGAGATCCATCCGGGCGACGCGGGCGCCCTCGGCATCGGCGAGGGCGACGCGGTGCGGGTCGCCTCCCGGCGCGGGCAGGCAGTGCTTCCGGCCGTCGTCACCGACCGGGTGCGGCCCGGTGACTGCTTCGCGCCCTTCCACTGGAACGATCTGTTCGGCGAGTACCTCAGCATCAACGCCGTGACCAACGACGCGGTCGACCCCATCTCCTTCCAGCCCGAGTTCAAGGTGTGCGCGGTTTCCCTCACCCGGGTCGCGGCTGCGCCCAGCACTACGGGCGACGGCGACGACCTGGCCGAACGCCCCGCCACCGCGACCGCCCCGCTGCGGGCCGCGACCCCGCCGGGCGGCGGCGCCGTGGCGGACCTGGCCCGGCTGCTCGGACTCGCGGACGTCTCCCCGCCTGTGTTCGCCGACCACGAACGCCGCTACCTGGCCGGCTTCCTGGCCGGGCTCGGCGCGGCGCCACCATCCGACGGCGCTGCCGTGCCGGTACTGCCGGAGTCCGCACCCTTCGCCCCGGACCAGGCGTTGTGGGTCAACGGCACGCTGGCCGGGATGTTCTCCCGGACGCTGGCGGGCCGGGCCGAGGGCTCCGACGACCCGGCGTGGGCGCGGCCGGCCCCCGCCCGCGAAGAACGCGAGCTGGTCGTCCTGTGGGCCTCCCAGACCGGCAACGCCGAAGACTTCGCCCTCGCCACGGCCCGCCACCTGAGCGAGACCGAACGGGCCCCGACCATCCTCAGCATGGCCGAGTGCACACCGGCCGCCCTCCCGCGCAGCGCGGACCTGCTCATCATCACCAGCACCTTCGGCGACGGCGACGCCCCCGACAACGGCACGGTCTTCTGGGAGTCGCTCACCGCACCCGAAGCACCCCGCCTGGACGGCGTCCGCTACTCGGTCCTGGCCTTCGGCGACTCCAGCTACGACGACTTCTGCGCCCACGGCCGCCGTCTCGACCAGCGCATGGGAGAACTCGGCGCCGTACGCCTGGCCCCTCGCGTGGACTGCGAACCGGACGATGAGCAACCCGCCCGGCAGTGGCTCGACCAGGTGCTCCGGGCACTGGCCACACCCCCGACGCCGACCGTCCCGGGCGGCGCGGCGGGCCCGGCCCAGTACAGCAAGAACGCGCCGCTCCTCGCGAGGCTGTCGGGCAACCGGCTCCTGAGCCTGCCCGGAGCGGTCAAGGAGGTACGGCAGTTCGTCTTCGACACCGGCGACGTCACCCTGCCGTACGAGGCCGGTGACGCGCTGGGCGTCTGGTCGGTCAACCACCCCGACCTCGTCGCGGAGTGGCTGGCCGTCACCGGCCTGGACCCGGCCGCCGCCATCACCGCCGCCGACGGCCCGATGCCACTCGGCGAGGCCCTGCACCGCCACCGGGACATCACCAGAATCACCCCTGATCTGCTGCGGTTCGTCGCCGAGCGCTCCCAGGACCGTCATCTCAAGAAACTCCTGCGCCCGGACAACAAGAACGAACTGGCGCAGTGGATCTGGGGACGGCAGGCCATCGACGTCATCGCCGAGTTCCCCGTCCGCGCCACCGCCCAGGAATGGGCCGACGTCCTCAAGCGCCTGCAGCCCCGCCTCTACTCCATCTCCTCCAGCCCGCTCACCAGCCCCCGCGAGATCCGTCTGACGGTGTCGGTGGTCAGATTCGACAACCAGCACGGCAGCCGACGCAACGGCGCCTGCTCGGCCCACCTCGCCGACGCCCCGGCCGACAGCTTCGTGCCGGTCTTCGTCCAGCATTCACCCCATTTCCGGCCCCCTGCCGACCCCGCCACACCGATGGTGATGGTCGGCCCCGGTACGGGCATCGCTCCCTTCCTCGGCTTCCTCGACGAGCGCCGTACCCGTGGTGATCACGGACGCAACTGGCTGTTCTTCGGCGAGCAGCACCGCGCCACCGACTTCTACTACCAGGACGAACTCGCCGGATTCCAGCGAGCGGGCACCCTGTCCCGGCTGGATCTGGCCTTCTCCCGTGACCAGCGCGCCAAGGTCTACGTCCAGGACCGGATGCGCGAACATGGCGCCCGGCTCTGGTCCTGGCTGCAGGACGGGGCCCATTTCTACGTCTGCGGAGACGCCGGCCGGATGGCCAGGGACGTCGACCACACCCTGCGTGAGATCGCCGCCGCCCATGGCGGACTGACCGAGGACGACGCCGCCGCGTACGTCAAGAAGCTCGCCGCCGACAAGCGCTACGTCCGCGACGTGTACTAGAAACGCGCCGCTCATGGGAGAAGGCCGGTTTCGCCATGGCCGTGATTCGCACGAAGGGGGGAAGGAGAGCAGGCGAGGAATGATGTCGATCAAGGGAGAGTGTCATGCGGTTGAGCGCGCGTAACAAGATTCCGGCGCGGGTCACCGCCATCACTCATGGTGAGGCGACGGCCAATGTGGAGCTGGATGCGAATGGGGTGCGGCTGGTGGCCTCGATCACCGTGGAGGCCGCGCGGGAGCTGGGCCTGTCGGCGGGCAGCGAGGCGATCGTGGTGATCAAGGCCTCCGACCTGATCCTGGCGGTGAAGGACTAGGACGCGGAGCGCGGCCGCCATCCCTCTTGTCTTCTCACCCTGTACGTAGTCTCATTGGTACTACTGCGCTCACCGCGCGACCGGTCAGGCGGCGAACCACTCGGCAGGGCGGGAACGCCGGTGATCACGGCTCTGGAATGATGGTCACATGGTGGATCATCTTGTCGTTCTGTTCTCCTACGGCACGCTGCGTCAGCGGGACGTGCAGCTGTCGCTGTTCGGCCGTGAGATCACGGGCGCTCCCGATGCGTTGCCCGGTTATCGGCTGTCCACGGTGGAGATCACCGACCCGCGGGTCATCGCGGTCAGCGGTGCCACGCATCACCCGATCCTGCGCGCCACCGGCGATCCCGCCGACGTCGTCGAGGGCACCGCGCTTCACCTCAGCACCGACGAGCTCGCCGCAGCCGACGACTATGAGGTCGACGACTACCAGCGCGCCCTCGTACCGCTGGCATCAGGTCTGCGTGCCTGGGTGTACGCGGCCGATCACACCGCAGGGAGAGCATGACCCTGTACGGCATCGACAGTGCCGGCTCGCCTTCACGGGTGCCCGATGATGAGGCGGAGCGAGCCCAGGAACTCAGGTTGCTCGCGCAGGTGGCCGTAGCGGTCGTCCCAGACGCCGCTGTCGAGGTCATGCCTCAGCCTGTCGACGGCGCGGGCCTCAGCGGCGTCGTCGACGAATCCCCAGGCCGACTGCGAGGCGCGGACCTGCGGGTCGAGGAAGCGTTCCGGGCGGGCGTAGTAGGCCTCGGTGAAGCCGTCCACGCAGTCGATCGGGATCGCGACCGGCACCACGTCGGCGTGGCCACCGACGAGGGTGGCGATCAGGTCGATCGGCGGGTAGCGGCGGCGTTCGGCGGTGATGAGGTCGGGCGCGTACTCGGCGAGCCAGAGCAGGTCGAGGGCGGCGCCGTCGAAGGTGAGGATGACGACCGGGCCGCGGCTGACCCGGCGCAGCTCGCGCAGTCCCCGCTCGGTGTCGGTCCACTGGTGGACGGTGACGGTGGCCATGGCGGCGTCGAAGGCATCGTCGTCGAACGGCAGCCGTTCGGCGGTGGCGTCCAGAGCGGGGGCCAGGTGGCGGGGGCGTTGGGCGCGCATCGCGGCGGAGGGCTCGACCGCCACGACGTGGCGGTCTTCCGGCTCGTAGGAGCCCGCGCCGGCGCCGACGTTGATGACGGTGCGGGCCTGGCCGAGCGCGGCGTGGACGTGGGCGGCGATGCGGGGGTCGGTACGGCGCTGCCGGGCGTAGCCGTGACCGTGGCGGTCGTAGTCGAAGTCGCCGGAGAGCGTGGCGGTCAAGGAGCCTCCTGCCGGGAGAGGGAAGCGTTGTGCAGGGCGCCGGTGATGGCCTGGACGCTGCGCAGGTTGACGCCGATACCGGTGATCTCCGTACGCCCGACGTCGTGCAGGCGTGAGATGGCGTCGTCGGCGAGGACGAGGCGGTAGTCCCGCTCGCTGGCCTCGATGAGGGTGGCCCGCGGGCAGTTGGGGAAGTTGCAGCCGGCCACGACAAGGGTGTCCACGTCCCAGCCGCGCAGCAGTTCGTCCAGCCGGGTGCGATAGAAGGCTCCCCAGCGTGGCTTGAACAGCGCGACCTCGTGCTCACCCAGCGGCTGCGGCTCGCCCGACAGCAGCAGCTCCGGATCCAGGGGCGGTGCACCGGGCGGCAGCAGGTCGGCGGCGATGGCGCTGCCCGCGCTGCCGGGCGCCACGATGGCGGCTCCGTCGGCGAGCAACGTGCGGCGCACGAGGTCGGCGTCCTGGCCGCCGGGATGGTACAGCCGCACGATGTGCACGATGGGCCGCCGGGCCGCGCGGAAAGCCGCCGCCAGCGCGGCCAGGGCGGGCAGCGCTTCGGTGGTGCCCGGCACGCCGTACGGTGCCTCGGACAGGAAGTCGCGTTGCACGTCGATGGTGAGCAGCGCCGACGTGGCCCAGTTCGGCGTCAGGTGGGGATCGCTCATGAACGGTCCTCTCGCTATGTTCTCCCGCGAGAGCATCGCATCCGCCGCCCCATCACCTCACGGCGGCCCTGGCTCACCGTCCGGCCGTCCGCATCAGGCGCAGGGCCGCTTCGGCCGTCTCATATCGCCAGGAGGCCACGACGTGCTCGAACCCGCGTGCCTGGTCACGCTGCTCGCGCAGGCTGGCGATGATCGGCTTGATCCGCTCCGCCTGCGCGTCCAGCAGCGGCCGTGCGTCCGTCGTGATCCGTTCGAGCAGGGCGAGCTTGACCAGGAACTCGGTGCGGATGTCGCGGATGCGCTCTACAGGCCGCATCAGCCACTCGTCCACGGCGGATCGCCCCGACGCGGTGACGGTGAACAGCGTACGTTGCGGGCCGCCCCGGCCCGGCTCCGTCCCTGACGGCTCGTGCTCACCTGGGTCGACGCTCCTGACGCTGCCGATCGGTAGCATTATCGTACTTAGTACTGTAGCTTTTCGTCAGCGGAGAGGCACGAACATGGAACAGATCCACAGCGGGCCGATGGCGGGCAGGACAGTGCTGGTCACCGGTGCCACCGGAGGCATCGGCAAGGCGACCGCCCTGGGCCTGGCCACGATGGGCGCGCGGCTGGCCATCATCGGCCGGGACCGCGAGCGCACCGAGCGCGCGGCCCGCGAGGTCCGGGCGGCCGGCGGCGGGCAGGTGGACGCGTTCGTCGCGGACCTGTCCGCCCAGTCGGAGGTGCGGCGGCTGGCCGCGGAGTTACTCCAGAGCCTTTCCCGGATCGACGTGCTGATCAACAACGCCGGAGGCTACTGGCACACCCGGCACGTCACCGCCGACGGGCTCGAACACACCTTCGCCGTCAACCATCTCGCGCCGTTCCTGCTCACCAACCTGCTCCTCGACCGGCTGAAGCAGAGCGCCCCCGCCCGCGTGGTCACGGTCGCCTCCAACGTGCAGTCCCTGGGCCGCATCGACTTCGACGACCTCCAGGGCGAACGGTCCTACTCCGGCGGAACCGCCTACAACCAGTCCAAGCTCGCCAACATCCTGTTCAGCTACGAACTGTCCAGGCGGCTGCCGGGCACCTCCGTCACCGCCAACGCCCTGCATCCCGGCATGGTGAACACCTCTTGGGGAGCCGAGGATCCCGCCCTCCTCCAGCGACTGATCGTCCCGTTCATCCGGCCCTTCATGAAAACCCCGGCCCGGGGCGCCGCCACGTCCATCCACCTGGCTTCCGCTCCTGAGCTCGAGCAGGTGACGGGCCGCTACTTCGCCAACAGCAAACCCAAGAGATCCTCCCAGCGCAGCTACGACGAGGCGGCCGCGGCACGGCTCTGGCAGGTGAGCGCCGATCTGGTCGGCCTGACCACACCGACAGGTCGGTGACGCGTCGGTGGCCGTCATAGAGGAGCGGCTCGGCTGGAAACCGGGTTCGTTCGACGCCATCCTTGATGGTGGCGACCCGGAGCAGGAGCCGGACCGTTCGCCAGCGCTCGGCCCTCTCGTCGGCGCTGATTCGGGTGCGCAGGCCGTCTGGGCAGGCCTGGGGGCGATCCAGGAACTCACGGATGAGGAGCGCATCCACCTCATCACGTTGCTGAAGGTGCTCCGAGAGGCTCGGGGCGGCCCCTAGCACGTCAATCCCCGGTGCGGCGGCCCCGCTGCCGCGTGACGTCCGCTGAACGCTCCTGCTTGACCGTTGATCCTTGGTGCGCACGATTGTCATGGCCTCCGCCGCTCACGCCATGTACCTGCGGTGAGGGTGGCGTATCGTCGGCCAATCGCGACCGGCTCCGAACGTTGCAGCCATGGACGTACTCCTACTCGACCTCAACGAGAAACCGCAGGATAACCGGACTAGCAGCACAGCCGCCATGCCGTGAGCCGGCAAGAGTAGGGAAGGGCCGTCCATCATCGGCGGCGCGACGGCTTCGGACCCGGTCGAGGTGGCCGGCCACGTAGACGTGCCGCGGGAATCCAGTTTCGCCATAGCCACTCTATGCATATGATCGGTAACACAAAGCAACGTTCAATGGCGGGTTCAGGAGGGGCAATGTTCAAGACACTACGCGTCGCGGCGGTCGTAGCCGGCTCCGTCGCGCTGCTGTCGCAGTGGCTCACCACACCAGCGTCAGCGGCCACGGTCCTCAACTGCGACACCTTCGTCCACCATAACGACAACTACGTCGGCATCGCGTCGTGCGGCAACCCCACAGGCCAAACCTGGAGGTTCCGAGCCGTGATCACCTGCGGCTGGGCACCTGACGTCGTCGGGGAGTGGGTCACGCTCCCGCCGGGCGGCTCTGGGCAGTCGCAGGGCTCCTGCGGCCGTCTCGGCACCGGCGTCGGCGCCGTAGGCGTTGACGAGCGCCAGGTCTGAGCCGGAAAGACGACTGGGCGCGTTCGCAGTAGAGCGATCTCCAAAAGGGTGGTGCAGATTCCGAACCGTTTGATCTCGACTCTTCTCGGATGGCCGCCGCGCTGGACGCTCCTTGTCGCCGGCTGCTGACGTAAGTCGGATCACATTCCTGCAGGCGGGAGAGCAAGATCAATCGGTGCCAGGGCTCAAGACAGAATTTGACCGGGGGCCCACCGTGCATCGGCGTGGCCGTCAGGCCGCCGGTCCGGCGTCCAGCCTGGTACCGCGCGGTACAGCGTCCGGGGACACATCCAGCCGCAGACGCAGGCAGCGCATCGGGTGGCGCCACTGGCCGCGCTCGCGGGCGACGTCGACCAGCACCTCGACCACCAGCTCCGGCACGACCCGCCTGTAGGTCACGGGGTCGCCTTTGCCATGCAGGCCGCTCGCCCACCCGGGGGGCAGCTGCTCGGGCCACGGATGCTCAGCCGGGGCGGCCGGGCGAAGATACGCGGCCACCTCGGCGGCCAGGTCGCGGGCGAGGCGGGTGGTCCGGCCGACGACCCGCAGCTGTCCTCCCTTGGGGGGATAGCGGCCCAGCAGAAGCCCTGACGGCCGGGCCAGGGTGCCGGTCAGGCCTCCCAAGATCGCTTCGGTGGACGTCCGGGACTTGTACTTCCACCAGCTTCGCGCGCCGGGCTGGTACGGCTCGGCGGCGGCTTTGATCACCAGGCCCTCGATGCCGTGCGCGGCCAGCGAGGTGAACCACAGGCGAGCCTCGACCGGGTCGTTGGTCTGCATGGACAGGGCGAGCGGGCAGGCGGCCGGGATGCCGGCGAACAGGTCCTCCAGGTGCTTGCGCCGCTCAGCCAGAGGTTGGGTGCGGATGTCGACGCCGTCGACCTCCAGGAGATCGAAGATCACGAGGTGAGCGGGTTCCACTATCGACAGGTGGCGGGCGTGGTTGCCGCCGCCCACGCGACGCTGCAACGCGCCGAAGTCGAGCCTGCCCGCCTCGCTCCAACGGACGATCTCCCCATCCACGATGGTCCGCTTTGGGAGGTGCTCCCACAGAGCGAAAACGAGTTCAGGGAACATCTCGTTGAGCCGGGTGCCGTGCCGCGACTGCAGGTGTACGCCGCCGTCGTTGTCGATCCTGGTCAACGCGCGATACCCGTCATATTTCGGCTCGTAAAAGACATCCTCCGCGGCGACTGGCCGGGTCGGGCAGGTGATCGATGGCGAGTGCCAGCATGGGGCCGGCGGCGCGCAGTGTGGCCATGACGCATCCCCAACGGTTCGACCGACGCGGGGGTGTGTTGAGGGAGTGTACCCAGGTCAGGGTCAATAGCTGGCAAAGCGAAGACCGTCACCACGCACCTACAGCGAGGCTCGTTGATCGCGTCGGCGGGACACGTCGGCGGCGGCCGCGATCTCGTCGATGGACGGTGTCGTTCGGCCAGCGCTCAGGCGGACCCCTATGGCTGCCGTGGCGATCTGTAGTCCCTTGGCGTGGGAAAGCATAGGTGACGGCGAGTCGACTCGCCGTCACCCGGGCGTCGGGATGCTACGCGGGCGGCTGGAGGACGGTGACCACGTGGGTGGTGCTCACTGACTCGATGGTCGAGTTGCCGAACAAGTGGATGGTGTACGTGTGTTCGCCGGCCGTGGTCGGCGTATCGGAGAAGCTGAACGACCCATCGGCGGCGGCGATCAACTTCACCAGGTGCTTCGAGTCGGCACCTTCGGCGCCGACGGCATCACCTTCCCGCAGACGATCATCACCGTCTCGCGACTTCGCGGTTTTGAAAGAGTCTGAATTCGAGTCGCTCGCCGACGTTGCCCGTCGCCGGTCCGGTCACGGTGAGCGTCGGCTCGTACAAGGCCACCGTGACGGTCACCGAGGAGCCGCTACCCCGGAACCATGAGTTGCCCGGCCAGTACACCTGATACTTGAACGCCCCGATGGACGGCGGGGCGTCGGTGAATTGATAGGTCCCGTCCGCCGCCGTGGTGACCTCCTGGAAGCTGGAGGTGCCATCGGGGAGCCAACGGTACAGTTCGAGCGTCTGCAGGCCGGGTGGCAGTCCGCTGCTCAGCGTGAGTCGTCCGCTGAGGGTCGACTGCTTGAGCGCGGTCACCTTGGAGGGAGCCGTCAAGGTCAGCGTGGAGGAGTGGTAGGGCGAGGGCGGCAGCCGCTAGAGGTGCATCCGCCCGGTGCCGGGCAAGGTCGTCAGACCGGATGGCACCGGCAGTGTGTAGATGACCTCCGCGGTGGTCGCGTCATACACCACGAGCTCCGCCGCGTCGCCCGCGGAGGAGTTCCAGCCGCCCACGACGTAGGCGCCGTTCGGGCTGGCCGCGACAGCGGTGGGCAGGCCGTGCTCACCGAATCCGCTGCTGTCGTAGGCGCGCCCCTGAGTCAGGGCTGTCGTGTCCCAGGCGTCGAACTGGCGGGTATCGTCCAACGCCGACAGCGCCGCCGACCCGTCCTCGGCGAGTGCGAGATCCCGCAGGGCCGGCCGGACCACGATGACGGGGGAAGGGCTGCAGCACGCGGATGGGTACTCCCAGCTCCTCGTCTCCGCCAACCCCGCGTGCCTGGCCTACGACCCCGCCTTCGCCTACGAGGTGAGGGTGATCGTACGGGAGGGCCTCAGGCGCATGTACGGGCCCGCCGGCGAGGACGTGTTCTACTACCTGACCGTCTACAACGAGCCGCTCCCCCAGCCCGCGATGCCCGAGGGAGCGCAGGAGGGCATCCTCAGAGGCATCTACCGCTACGCCGCCGGTGGCGGCCAGGCCCACCTGCTCGCCAGCGGCACCGCCATCCATTGGGCGCTGGCCGCGCAGCGCATGCTGCAGGAGGAGTACGGCCTGGGCGTCGACGTCTGGTCGGTCACGTCGTGGAGCGAGTTGCGCCGTGATGCCATGGCCGCGACGGGCGTGCCGTACCTGCGGCAGGCCCTGGCCGGGATCAACGGCCCGGTGATCGCGGTCAGTGACTGGATGCGCGCCGTACCCGACCAGATTCGCCCCTGGATCGACCAGCCATGGACGTCGCTCGGCACCGACGGGTTCGGGCTGTCCGGCACCCGCGAGTCCGTGCGCAGGCACTTCGGGGTCGACCCACGCTCGATCGCCGACGCGGTGCTCAAGGGCGTCGAAGAGGGCTCCCGGCGATGAACGGCGGACGGGGCCGTCAGGCGACGGCCCCGTCGCGTAGCCACACGGATGCAAATGGTCAACCATTTACCATGCGCTATGATCTCGGCCATGAGCAGGTCAGGTTCGATGTCCGAGCCCGTTAGCGCGATACCCGAGTCCCGCCGCGACTGGCTGCTGCGCTGGCTACGGCAGGCGATCTCGTCCGGCGAGCTCAAGGCCGGGGACCGGCTGGTGGAGCGGGACATCTCGGCACGCTCGGGGGTGAGCCGTGGGCCGGTGCGCGAGGCCATCATGATCCTCGAACAGGAGGGCCTGGTCGTCTCCCATCCCTACCGCGGCGCCCAGGTGGCTCCGGTCTCACAGGCCGAGATAAGCGAGATCCTCGTGCCGATCAGGCTCGTCATCGAGCGCTTCGCGTTCAGGCACGCGGCGGAAAACGCCACCCCCGAGCTGGTAGACCGGCTCACCGCCCTGGTCAGCGACATGGAGAAGACCACCTCACCGGACCGGCTCGCCGATCTCGACCTCGCCTTCCACGAAGCGGTCATCGCGGCCTCCAGCCACACGCAGACGCTGTCCATCTGGCGGACCATCCAGCCGCGAGTCCGCGCCTACTTCGTCCGGGACGCGCCGGAGCACCCCGACCCCGCCGAGATCCCTCGCCAGCACCGGGCGCTGCTCGACGCCATCCGCTCGGCCGACCCAGAGGCCACCGAACGCGCGATCGCCGAACACGTGGAGACCTACATCGGCGGGTGACCCGCATGCCCGGCCCGTTCGAAGACGCCTGACGCGGGCCGCTCTGGTCGCCGTGGCCGAGGAGTCGTTCCTCCAGGTAGATCTCGGCGTCCCACCCGTCACCGCCTCCCTCAGTGCGCACCGCGCCAGTACGTCGCAGGCCGACGAGAGGCTCTCTGCCATGGGCACCGGCTTCGCGCCGTAGCGGTCGGCGACCTCGTACGCCCGCCCGCCATCACCTCGGCTGACTCCACGTGCAGCAGGCGCGTCAGGCGAAAGCCGACATTCCCTGAGCTTCACAGCAGCCAGATCGCCAGAGCCGTGTGCGGCCCCGCTGCCAAAGCTTTGCGGGCCATGCCGCCGACCCGTGATGGCGCGCTGCGTGGAACGACTGCGATAACCGACCACGATGGCAGATGGTTGACCATCTGCCATTTGAGCGGTTAATGTTCCCCATCACCTCATCGCCTCACCTGCAGATGAGACGTGGTAGACGCCGCGACCTCGATCTCATGCTTCGCAAGGGATCGGCGCTCTGGTGGCTCCAACTTCATCAACCGTCCGTCGGCTCGCCCAGAGCCGTCGGGGAATCTTCGCGAAACGGATCAGGAACTCATGAAAATCCGTGACATTCGTGCGGCCGGCCTGCGGGGTGCCACCCCGGCGGGCGGGTGGCAGGAGGAACTCACCAGTGACGACGTCGTTCACACCCTGGTGGCAGTGCACACCGACGAAGGGCTGATCGGCGTCGGCAGCGTGTTCACCAGCGAAGCGCTGGTCCGCGGCGCCCTTGAGGTGCTGCGCCCGCTGCTGATCGGAGAGGAGGCGACAGAGCCGGAGCGAGTGTCGGAGCGCCTGCATCGGGCCACATTCTGGCTGGGCCGCGGTGGGACGGTGACGCACACGATCAGCGGGATCGACGTGGCCCTGTGGGATGTGCTCGGCCAGGTCACCGGCCAGCCCGTCGGCCGCCTGCTCGGCGGGCGGTACCGTGAGCGCGTCCGCCCGTACGCCTCCCTGCTCATGGACCGTCCAGAGGTCCTGGCGGAACGCCTGAACGTTCTGGCCGCTCAGGGCTGGAAAGCCTTCAAGATCGGCTGGGGCCCCTTCGGGCGGGTCAGTGAGGACCTGGACGAGCGGATCGTGGCCGCCGCCCGAGAGGCTGTGGGTCCCGACGCCCTGCTCATGGTGGACGCGGGCGGCAGCGACAGCGCCTGGTCGAACGGCTACAAGTGGGCGCTCCGCACCGCCCGCATGCTCGACCGTTACGGCGTCGCCTGGTTCGAGGAACCGCTCAACCCTGACGCTCTCGAGGACTACACGCATCTGCGCCGCGAGGCCATGGTGGCGATCTCGGGAGGTGAGGTCCTGACCAGGCGGCAGAGCTTCCACGCCTGGCTGGAGGCCGGGGCCTTCGACATCGTCCAGCCTGACGTCACCAAGGTCGGCGGCC
Source organism: Nonomuraea sp. NEAU-A123 (assembly GCF_018603905.1). Classification (GTDB taxonomy): domain Bacteria; phylum Actinomycetota; class Actinomycetes; order Streptosporangiales; family Streptosporangiaceae; genus Nonomuraea. The sequence continues at coordinate 4,229 of NZ_JAHFZZ010000029.1, read as the reverse complement.
TGAGCGAACAGCGCCGCATCGGGTGGGCGGCCCAGGACCACGGAGTGCGCCTGATCCCGCACGGCTGGAACACAGCAGTCGGGCTCGCCGCCGATCTGCAGCTCGCCTCGGCGCTGCCCGGCACCGACCTCGTCGAGTACGTCACCGGATCGCCCTACGTCGACGACATCACCACCACTCCCTGGCGACTCGACTCCGACGGGATGCTCGCCATCCCCGAGACCCCGGGCCTGGGGATCCGCCTCGACCCCGAGGCCCTGGCCCGCTACGCCGACGTCACCGCTCTGCTGCGGCCCTGACCAGCCCTTGCCTCGACCGCACACCACTCGCAGTGATCCATTCCAACAGCGCGAGAGAAGAAAGCTCATGTCCGACGAGTCCACAGCAGCGCTCGCCTCTGGTCCCCATACCGGCAAATCGCCCCGCCGAGTGATTCTCATATCCATCGCGGGGGCCGTGGGCGGCTTCCTCTTCGGCTTCGACACAGCCATCGTCAACGGGGCCGTCGACCCCATCAAGGAGAATTTCCACCTCAGCTCGGTCGGTCTCGGCGTCGTCGTGGCCATCACCCTGTTCGGCGCCGCCACCGGGGCGCTGATCGCGGGCTGGATGGCCGACCGCATCGGAAGAACCAAGGTCATGGGCGTCGCCGCCCTCATCTTCGTCGCCTCCGCGATCGGATGCGGGGTGTCGGCGGGCTTCTGGGATCTGGTGGTATGGCGCCTGCTGACAGGGGTCGCCGTCGGGTACGCGACGGTCCTCGGCCCGCTCTACATCTCCGAGATCGCCCCTGCCTCAATCCGCGGCCGGCTGTCCTCTCTCCAGCAGATGGCCATCGTTCTGGGGATCTTCACCGCCCTCCTCACCGATTCCCTCATCGCCGCCCTACTCGGCGGCGCGGACGCCGAGACGTTCCTCGGGCTCCCGGCATGGCGGTGGATGTTCATCGCCGGGGTGGTCCCTTCGCTCCTCTATGGAGCCCTCTCCGTCAAGCTCCCCGAATCCCCGCGCTACCTGGCGGCCCGCGGCCGCCGGGACGAAGCCTCCCGGGTGCTGGCCGACCTGCACGCGATCCCCCTCGATCAGGCCGAGCGGGACGTCGACCGCATGGAGGCCACTGTTTCCCGAGGACACCGCCCCCGCTTCCGGGACCTGCTCTCCCGCCGGACCGGCCTCCTCCCCATCGTCTGGATCGGCGTGGGCATCGCCGCACTCCAGGCCCTCGTCGGCATCGACGTGATCTTCTACTACTCGAACTCCCTGTGGAAGTCGGTCGGATTCGACGAGTCCGCCTCGTTCGGACTCTCCGTCCTGAGCTCGCTGATCAATGTGCTCTCGACGATCGCCGCGATCGTGCTCATCGATCGGGTCGGCCGACGCCGGCTGCTGCTCGTCGGCTCCGCCGGCATGGTGGCCAGCCTCGTCCTGGTGAGCTTCGGGTTCGCGCAGTCCGTCACGGTTCGCGGGGAACTGACGCTCCCCGAGGCCTGGGGCCCGCTGACCCTCATCGGCGCGAACGCGTTCGTGGTCTGCTTCGCCGTCTCCTGGGGCCCAGTGGTATGGGTGCTGCTAGGAGAGATGTTCCCCAACGCCATCCGTGGGGTCGCACTCGCGCTGGCGGCGTCGATCAACTGGATCGCCGGTGTGGGGCTCAACCTCTCTTTCCCGACCATGCGCGAGATCTCCCTCCCTGGAAGCTACGCGATCTATGCGGTGATGGCGGCGCTCTCCTGGTTTCTGGTCTACTTCGGCGTACCCGAAACGACGAACCGCGAGCTCGAGGACATGAGCAGCGCGCCGGCCCACCGGGACGCTCGTCCCTGACCGGCCACCCTTCGTGTGAGGTACATGACCATGCAGAACGACATCACTTTGATCACCGGTGCGGGATCCGGCATCGGGCGGGCCATCGCGCTCCAGCAGGCGTCGGCCGGACGCTCGCTCGCCCTGATGGACAGGAACGAGCCCGCCGCGAGAGAAGTCGCCGCGGCGGCGAAGGAACGCGGAGCCCAGCACACGCTGGCCATCACCGCTGACATCTCCTCCGAAACCGACATCACCCGCGCCTTCGAACAGTGCCGAGCCTCTCTCGGCACCCCCACCAGGATCGTCGCCAACGCCGGCATCGAGATCTCACGAAAGGCACACGAGACCACGCTTGCCGAATGGCGGCACGTGATCGACGTAAACCTCACGGGCACCTTCCTCACCTGCCGCTACGCCATCAGGCTCCTCCTAAACGAGGGCCTTGCCGGGACCATCGTCTGCGTCTCGTCACCCTCCGCGTTCGTGGGCTTCGCCGGGGGAGGCAACAGTGCCTACGGAAGCTCGAAAGGCGGGATCTCCGCCCTGATCAGAGCCCTCGCCATCGACTACGCGCAGTCCGGCATCCGCGTCAACGGCGTCGTCCCCGGCGCCACGGCGACACCTCTGCTCGACGTCGCCGCGAATGGACATGACGTCGCCGACCGCGCACGGACCCAGATACCCATGGGCAGGCTCGCGCGGCCCGAGGAGATCGCCGAGGCGGTGGACTGGCTTCTCGGCCCCAAATCCAGTTATGTCACCGGCAGCCACCTGCACGTCGACGGTGGTCTCACGGCCAGGGGCGCCAACGACTTCTGACCCCGCCCTGCGACCAGGCGTCCCTCCCCCTCCAGAACTGAAAGGAAAGACCCATGAACCCAGGGCTGACCGGTATCGGATCCACCACGTGGGTCGTCGCCGACGGCTACATACCACCCCGAAGTTCCGGACCCGAGCCGGAAATGACCAGTCACGACAGCATCTGCATGCTGAACCCGGGAGACAGCGAGGCACGCGTCGAGGTGTACGTCTACTTCACCGATCGCGAGCCGGCCGGCCCCTTCCTTCTCGCCATCGACCCCCGACGCGCCTTTCACCAACGCATCAACGATCTCAGGCACCCGGAGCAGATTCCCACCGGCACCGATTACTGCCTGATCGTCACCAGCGACGTGCCCATCGTCGTCCAGCACACCCGCCTGGACTCCAGGCAGGAAGCCAACGCGCTGATGAGCACCATCGCCTTCCCCGCGTGAATGGTGCACGGCGTGCGACCGCGTACCGAACCTATTGGGTGCGCTCGACTTCGGTCGCCGACCGGCCACCGCGACCACCGGCCTGGACGATACGGCCGTCCGAGGACTTGACCGCACTGCGTTTCAAGAACGGCCCTCGGCGGGGTGGGCACAAGTGGCGTTGGCCTGGTGGGAGTGAATACCGAGAAGATCCCTTCCCGACATTCTGTGATCGTTTCCCGGGGTTGAGGATGTCGGGTCGTTAGAGTGCTCGCCGTGATACTTCCCGATCTTCACTCCAGTCGGCTTTTTCAAGCGCGAACTGCAGCGCTGGATCCTAGGTAGGAGCCTGATCGGTGTCAGGATGAGGACAACTGGCGACCACGAGCTCATCGGAGGCGGCGATTGGCACCGCAGATCGCTCGCGACGACCGGCTGCCGATCACGTCGCGGCAGCGCCTCGTGCTGATCATCGCGGCCGGCGTGGGTGCTCTCGTCATGCTCGTGATCATGTTCTTCGGTCTCATCGAGATCGGCTGGGCCGGGCTGTGCGGTGGTAAGACCTGTGCCAGAGGGTGGCACGTCAACCTCCTGGAAGGGGCACTCGTCCTGCCTCCCATCGCCGCCCTGCTCTTCGCCTATCGCTGCTCGTTCACCCGAACGGGAATCGTCGGCAGGCTGCTCATGGCCCAAGCACTGGCCTTCTCAGCGGCCGTGATCGTATGGTTCGCCTCGGCGGGGACCCTCATATACACCGAGGACCTCGCCCTCCTCAGATGATCCCCACCCGGAGGCCCGCCCCTCCGGCCCTGAAGATCCCTTGCCGTGACAAGTACTGCGGTCACCCGCGGCGGCCCCAAGCACCTCACCTACCGCGCCTTCGAGGAGATCGGCCGGGCGGCCGTTGGCCGGTGTCCGCCTCCCATCCCTCGATCGGCGCAATTGGCCTCCCCCGGACAATCGACAGTAGGGAAGACCCCCACTCCAACAGGCAGGCAGGCGTGACTGATCCTGAGTGATCTTCCCGCGACATTGGAGGCATGGCGAAATTGCTCGCTGCTTGTCCGTGGCCGTGCAAAGGTAGCCGCAGGTGGCCGGGTTGAGGTCACCACTGGTGGCCAGATTTAAGTCCCCACGCCCGCGTGTGCTCGCCGGTGTGTCTTGGGGACAGGCATGCCCCTGAGCAGT
>NZ_JAHFZZ010000028.1 GCF_018603905.1 Nonomuraea sp. NEAU-A123 | reverse complement strand
AGCGGCGCCGAGGCCCGCGCCAGCAGGTCGGCGATCGGCTCCAACGGCTTCAATCGTTCCAGGATCGACCGGCTCACACCGGTCACCAGACGCGGGTCGGTCACGTCGAGGCGCGGCTCGCTCCCGAGCGCGGACGCGACGACCTCGGCAGGGACAGCGAAGTCGAAGTCGGTCGACGCGATGAGCTCGTTCGAGGTGACGAGCTCGGCCGGGGTGAGCTCGGCCGGGGTGGTGAGGGCCGGGGTGGCCGTTCGGGCCAGGGCGGGGGCCGTTTCGGTGCGGGGCTTCCGGCGGCGGCGCCGGTGGCCGACGACGGCTGGGGCGGGGGCGGCGAGGGCGGCCACGCGGGCCGGCCGTACACGCATATTCCTGGTCTTGGCGACGGCGAGCACCGCGAGGGCGGCCACCAGCGCGGAGCCGATCAGCGCGGGAGACGAGAGCGTGGGCACCGGCGTGGTGGACGACGCGTCGACGATGGTCGGAAAGGGGGCGGGGTTGCTGGTGACCGCGTTGGTGTCGGCGGTGGCCGGCTTGGCGTGCTTGCCCTTCTTGGGCGCCTGTTCGGCGGCTTTCGTGGTGGCGGCGGGCGACGATTTGCGGGTGGCCGTGGGGGCGGGGGAGACGGCCTGCTTGGGGCGGGTGGCGAGTGGGGCCTGGAGGTGTTCGCTCTGCCCGACTCCCTGCCCGATGCGGGGGATCATGTCGACAAGCGGGGTGCCGTCGGGGAGTTGGAGCTTGCCCACGTCGGTCGTGGAGGCGGACGCCTGCTCGTTCGCCCGCTGCTGTGCGTCCTGCTCTCCTTCGACCTGCTTCTTGGCGGCCTCGTTCTCCAGACGGGTCTTGACCTTCTCCGGGTAGCCGTAGCCGACGACCTTGCTGGTGTCGCGTTCCTTGCGCTTGGCGACGCCGCCGTCGATGTTGCCCTCGATCGTGAAGATCGTGTCGCCCTCGACCTTGGTCACCAAGCCGACGTGGTCGATGGCGTCGATGTCGTTCGAGCCGCCCCAGTCGTAGAAGACGAAGGCGCCGGGCTGGGGCTTGTGGCCCCAGGCGCCGTGCTCCTTGAACCACTCGGCGTGCTGCACCGTCCAGGCGAACTGACCGATCCAGTCCTCGTAGCCGAGCTTGTGCGCGGCCCACGACAGGTACATGTCACACCAAGGGGCCGAGGTGTAGTCGGCGTCGAACTCGACGTTCTTGCCGTACCAGTGGCCGAACTTGGTGTACGCATCGCCCTTCTCGGAGTAGCCAAGCTGACTCTCGAGCAGGTCGACGAACTTCTTCATCTCTGGCGTCATGGACGTGCGAGGGAACCTTCCGGGCAAGACCGGGTTTATCCACACAGCCACGGGTACGTGGGACGTATGTAGCAAAACCGGAGGCCTGTCGTCTTCCGTGATGAAGGAGGCTACCGTGGCGAAAGGGCAGGTCAAGCACGGGTCAAGGTAGCTCCAAAGGTAATGCGCACTAAAACAGCAGGTCAAAAGCTTGCCAGAAATGTCCCGACAAGGACGGTTTGATAGTAAAAGATCTACCTTCGGGTGTCTAGAACATGTTTCGGTAGAACGTGTTCTAAGATGCTGCAATGACGATCGACGTCGCCACCGGCGAGTCCCGCATCGCCGCCCTGTGCGCCCTGGCTCAGCAGACCAGAGACCTGATGGACGCGGTGCTGATCACTGACGTCGACGAGGACGAGCTGGTGGCCGTGACCGCCGAGCTGACCGCCCTGACCGAACGTCTCGAGGCGACCGTCCGCGTGTCGTCGCAGTCGTTCGACATCGCGCCGGACGGCACGGTACGCCACCTGGGCAACGCCGCCATCGGCGCCGCCAACCCGTTCGCGGTGCCGCTGGTCGTGGAGCGGGTCGCGAGCGGCGGGGTACGGGCGGAGGTGTCGTTCCGGCCGCTGCACGAGGGGCCGCCCGGCTCCGTGCACGGCGGGATCATCGCGATGGCCCTTGACCACCTGCTGGGGCAGGCGGTCGCCGTGGCCGGGCTGGCGGGCATGACGGGCACGCTGACTCTGCGCTACCGGGCGCCCGTGCCGTACGGCCGGCCGGTGGTCGTGACGGCGGAGCACACGCGTACGGAGGGGCGCAAGGCGTGGGCGGACGGTCGCGTATCGCTGCCGGACGGCACAGTGCTGGCCGAGGCGACCGGCCTGTTCATCACCCCGACGGCATGGCTGGACGGACCCCCATCGGTAACCCGCGCCGGTCAGTAGGCCGTGCGGGTCGGCAGGCCGTGCCGGTCAATAGCCCGCGCCGGTCAGTAGGCCGCCGTCCACTGTGAACTCGCTGCCCGTGCAGTAGCTGGACCGGTCCGAGGCCAGGAACGCCACCACGTGCGACACCTCCACCGGCTTGGCGAAGCGCTTGATGACCATGCTGCGGAGGAACGCGTCCGCGTCCACCTCGCTCATGATGTCGGGGTCCAAGGCCATCGAGGTGTTGATCGCCCCGGGATGCACCGAGTTGACGCGGATCTTGAAGCGGGCCAGCTCACGGGCGGCCGACTTGGTCACCCCCCGGATGGCGAACTTGGAGGCCGCGTACGCCGACATCCCTTCGGCGCCGATGAAGCCCTCGATCGAGGAGATGTTCACGATCGAACCGCGCCCGGCGGCCCGCATCGGCTCGATCGCCGATTTGACGCCGAGCCAGGTGCCCCTGAGGTTCACCTCGATCACGCGGTCGAACTCCTCGATCGCCATATCCACGATGCGCCGAAATTTCAGGATCCCGGCATTGTTGACCAGGACGTCTAACTTGCCGTGCATGTCGACGGCGGTCGCGACCGCGCGCGCCCACTCCTCCGGGGCGGTGACGTCGTGATGGACGAAGGTCGCGCCCGTCTCCTCGGCCAGCGCCTTGCCCTCTTCGTCCAGCACGTCACCGAACACCACGCGCGCCCCTTCCTCCAGGAACAGCCGCACATGCGCCTCGCCCATGCCGCGCGCTCCGCCGGTGATCAGCGCCACCTTGCCGTCAAGCAGTCCCATTGCGACCTCCCGCCGCGACGGCCACCGAGGCCGCCTCCATAGATCGGTAGACGGGGATCCCGGCCGCCGCCACGATCGCCCTGACCTCGTCCTCGACACCGGGGGGTGCGCACTCGCCGTTCCTGGTGACCAGCGTGATCCTGGTCCCCGGGAGCGCGTCCTGTGTGGCCGCCAGCGCCCGCGCGTACTCGAACAGCGGTTCGGCCCGCGTCCCGTAGGTGAAGAAGCTCTGTACGTTCACGTGCGCCACCACATCCGGGTACGGACGGTGCCGCACGATCACCTCGACGGCCCGCCGGACCAGGTCCGGCCCGCTCCGGGGGCCGACGGGTACCTCCAGCGGGTTGGCCAGCGAGGAGCCGGCCCCCAGCCCGAGCCCACGAAGCTCGCCGAGCACCGAGTCCGGCAGCGGCCCAAGCGGCACCCCGGCCCGATCGAAGACATCGGCGGCCAGCACACTCGCCCCACCACTCGGCCCGATCACCAACGCCCCACCACGCGATCCCACACTCAGGAAACCCGCCTCACCACCTGAGACCGCCCCCCAGCCGCTCGCCTCGCCATGTGGTGCTGTCCTCTCGGAGTCCGGCTCGCCGTGCGGCGCTGTCCTCCCGGAGTCTGCCCCGCCGTGCGGTGCTGTCCTCTCGGAGTCTGCCCCGCCGTGCGGCGCCGTCCTCCCAGAGTCCGAATCGCTATCTGGAGGCGCGCCCCGCGCGCCCGCTTGGCCGTCTGAGAGCGGGGTCCCGTCGTACGGACCTGTTGGTCGGGTGCCGTGGGCCTGGAAGAAGGCGAGGACGCCGATCAGGTCGTCCTGGGAGGTCACCAGGGTGGCTCCGGTCTGGTCGGCGAGTGCCTGCCAGATCCGGCCGTCGCTCACCAGGCCGCCGGTGTGCGAGGCGGCGGCGCGCTGGCCCTGGGCGCTGCGCCCGCCGACCAGCAGGACCACCGGTATAGGAGCGGCCGCCAGCGCCTCGTACAGCGCTCGCCCGTCACGCGGGTCCTCCAAGTAGAGGCCGACGGCCCGTGTCTCGGGGTCGGTCGACAGCCAGCGGAGCAGTTCGGCCGGGGTGACGTCGGCCGCGTTCCCCACGGTGACCACCCGGCTGAAAGCCAGCCCCCGCCGCTCGCCGACCTTGATCACCTCTCCGGCCAGCCCGCCGCTCTGCGAGATCAGCGCGACCGTCCCCGCCGGTCCGAGCCCGCCGCCGACGAACGTCTGCCGCCCGCGCGGGCAGTACACGCCCATGCAGTTGGGGCCGAGCAGCCGCGTCCCCGCCGCCCGTGCCGCGGCGACGAGCTCCTGTTCCAGCTCCGGCCGTCCCGCCTCGCCGAACCCGCCGCTCATCACCTGTACGTACGGCACACCCGTCGCCTGCCGTACGACCTCGGCGCACCGCTCGGCGGGCACCGCCACCAGCGCGTAGTCCACGTCGGCCACGGCCAGGGAGGGCACGGCGGGTACACCGCCCACCTCCCGCGCCTCCGGATGCACGGCCACCAGCGGGATACCCGCGGCCTTGTAGAACTCGAGGAACATGTTCCCGAAGTTCGGCCTGCTGGTGGAGGCCCCGACCACGGCTACCGCCCTGGGCTCGAAGAGCGGCCCGAAATCCACCGGCTCCCCGAAATCCGCAGGCTCCCCGGCTCCCACGAGCTCCCCGGCCCCCGCGAGTCCCGCCCGGGCCCGACCCCCGAGCGGGACACGCGGACCCCGGGCCGCACGCTGAGCCTGAGCGCCGTTCTGAGCCTGGGTGCCGTGCTGAGCCTGAGTGCTGTGCTCAGCTTGAGTGCCGTGCTCAGCCTCAAGCGCGGCGTCGGCAGCCGGGAGATACCGCGCGTCCACCGCCACAACGCCCGCCTCGGTGGCGATGACCGGATTGATCTCGAACTCGCCCAGTTCCAGCCGCTCCCACAGCCCGCCGGCCCCGCCGACCGTCATGAGCAGCTTCACCACCGCGTCCACGTCCACCCCGGGACGCCCGCGCAGCCCGTACAGCACCGGAGACCCGCGCAGCGACCCCAGCATCCGCCGCGCGTCCCCCTCGGAGATCGGGCACAGGCCCAGCGCCGTGTCCCGCAGCGTCTCGGCCCACACCCCGCCCAGCCCGGCCAGCAGCACGGGCCCGAAGCCGGGATCGTGGACCAGCCCGACGATCAGCTCCACCCCGGCGGAAGCCTGCTCCTCGATCAGGAAGCCCTCGGCCCCGACGACCTCGGCCAGCATCTTCGCGGCCGCGGCCGGGACGTCGGCCCGGCGCAGCCCGAGCACCACGGCCCCGGCCTCGGACTTGTGCACGATCCCGGGCCCGTACGCCTTCAGCACCAGCGGCTCGCGCAGGTCCATCACGGGAGCGAAGTCCATCCCGCGCACCACCACCCCGCGCGGCACCGGCACCCCGGCCTCCCGCAGCAGCGCCTTGGCCTCGTGCTCCGCGACCACTGCTCAGCTCCCCAGCAGGTGGCCGTGCTGCTCTCTGATCTCCCTGCGTAAGAGTTTGCCGGGCCCGCCGGAGGCGTCCTCGAAGTGCGGCAGCGTGTCGGCCACCACGATGCGGTCCGGCCGCTGGTGCGGGGCCAGGATGTCGTCCAGGGCGCGTGCCAGCTTGGCCGCGTCGAGCGAGTGCCCGGAACGCGCCACCACGGCCAGCAGGATCCGCTGTTCGGCCGCGTCCTGACCGTCGACGTGCGCGGGCACCCCGACCGCCCCGGCCTCCGCCACGCCGTCGAGCGCGGCGGCGGCCTCCTCGACCGCGACCGGCTGGGTCCAGACGCCGCCCTTGAGAATGGCGTCCTCGCGCCGCCCGAGTACGCGCAGCACGCCGTCGGGGGAGACCGAGCCGAGGTCGCCGCCGACGTACCACTCGCCGCGCAGCACCTCCTCGGTCTTGTCCGGGAGCCCGTCGTAGCCGGTCATCCGGTGCGGCCCGGCCAGGTTGATCTCGCCGACCTCGTCCACCACGCGGCGGCCCGACGGGTCCGTGACCCGGACGGCGTTCCCGGTACGCGCCCGGCCCGACGAGCCGAGCGGCGTGGAGCCGTCGTCGACCCGGCCCATGCAGGTGTAGGGGGCCTCGGTCTGGCCGTAGTAGGAGTAGACGCCCGCGCCGGGCAGTCGCTCCTTGATGCGGCCGAGCATGGTCGCGGTCAGCGGCTCGCCGCCCAGCATGATCACCCGGATCGACGACAGGTCCACCGCTTCGTGCTCGGACGAGCCCAGCAGCGCCGCATAGAACGACGGGATCTGCGAGACGTGCGTGACCCGTTCGCGTGGCACGACGCGCAGGAAGTTCGCCGGGCCCCAGTCCTGCTCCAGCACCAGCCGCATCCCGGCGTACAGGGCGGGCCCGACGATGGCCGGGAAGCCGATGCCCCAGATGATCGCGCCGGTGCCGAACACCGCGTCCGGCCCGCGCGGCACGTCGAGCCAGATCTGCGCGGTCGCCAGCGACGAGGCGTGCGTGTGGACGACGGGCTTGGGCAGCCCGGTCGTCCCCGAGGTGTAGTAGAGCGCGAGCGGATCGTCGTGGAAGCCCGCGAGCGGCGGCTCCTCTTCTGAGGCATCCGAAGTGTCAGAAGCGCCCACCTTGATCCAGGTGGTGATGGCGGGCAGCGACGGCCTGATCTCCGCGATCACCCCCTCCACGGTCGAGTCGTACACGAACGCCGTGCACCCCGACCGCTCGACCACCGCGCGCAGCGTCTCCACCGGCCAGTACGGGTTCAGCGCCGCCGTCACCGCGCCGATCTTGGCCTGCGCCAGGTACACCTCCGCCACGTGCAGCGTCTCGTTCAGCAGCGCAGCCACCCGCGTGCCCGGCGTGACGCCCGCCGCCAGCAGCGCGTGCGCCCGCTGGTTGACGGTCCTGTTCAGCTCGTCGTAGGTGAAGCTCCGCTCGCCGCAGTAGGTCAGCGCCACCCGGTCGGGGGTGCTCATCGCTGCGGCGGTCAGGATCGCGTGGCCATAGTTGCCGTACGGTGATCGCGCCATCGGGGGTGCCTCCGTCGTCAGAGAGGTGAATGCCGTCAGAGGGGTGAATAGAGCACGAAGACGTTTCCTGAGGGGTCGCGCAGCACGGCCCGCGTTTCGTGCGGCCCGTCCTCCGGCTCGCGGACCACTTCGGCGCCGCGCGCCACCAGATCGGGTACGGACTGCCGTACGCTGTCCACCTTGAACGACGGCGCGGCCGAGGCGGTGACGTGCTCGGCGGGCCCGGCCAGCGCCACGGTGACGCCACCCCCGTTCAGCGCGGCGAACCTGTCACCATCGCGAAACTTCACCGGCAGCCCGTAGAAGGCGATCGCCTCGTCCAGATCGGCCACGGGTATGAGCACGTTGCCAACGATCACGCGGGCCTCCAATGCGGTAAGTCGTCCACGAACGTCACCCGCACCGGCATCCCGATGCGGACCTCCTCCGGCGCGCACCCCACGACCTGGCCGAACACGCGCGCGCCTTCCGGCAGATCGACCCAGGCCAGCACGTACGGCTCGCGGCCCCGGTAGCCGGGCGCGAACGAGCGGTGCACCACGGTGTACGTGTGCACCACGCCCGCGCCGGAGACCGGCTCGAAGACGAGTTCGCCACCGCACCGAGGACAGTCGGCCTCGGGGAGGTGGACCCGCCGATCGCAGGCCGTACAGCGCTGGACGACCAGCTCGCCGCGCCTGCAGGCGGCCCAGTAGGCGGAGGTGTCACAGGTCATCGCTAGCCAAGCTAGCGCACGCTTGGTTGCTCGACAAGCCTAGCCGGCGGGTTCCTCGGCCGGTTCGCCCGAGGTCAGCGAATCATCCGTGAGCGAGGTCCGCGTGTCAGGGCTCGGCGAGACGAAGGCCGGGGTGCCGGTGGGCGGTGAGTCTGAGGGCAGCGCGACGGGCGGCTGGGACGGCGTCGGAGTGGTGGGCTCCTGGGTGGGCGGGCCGGCCGTCGGATGCGAGGCGCTGGGCGTGGGGCACGGCGGCCCGTCCACGGTCACCTCGCTGACCTGCGGGCCGTTGGCCGCCGCCGGTTCGGTCAGGAGCAGGAGGCCGAAGTGCGCCTGCTTGCCGCAGCCGACCGAGCCCAGGTCACGGGCCACGGAGTCGGTGTAGGCGGTCTGTCCGGTGAGCGTGCGGGTCTCCTTGTGCACCGTACGGGCCTGGCCGTCGCCGTCACGCCGCGTGTACGTGATGCGCAGCCGGACCGGCCCCCGGCCGTCGGCGGCCACGCGTACCGCGCCCGCCGAGCCCGTCCACTGCACGATGTCCGCCGACCGCACGGCCGGGCTGGGCAGCGTCCGCGCGGCCTGCCGGGACGCCGTGGGCGCAGGCACGCCCGTCGTGGGCGCGCTGGAAACGGTGGCGGGCGGTACGGGGCCGGTCGTCGCCGTCCTGGCCGTGGGACGGCTGGTCTCCGAGGTCCGGCGGACCGGGGTCTGGTCGTCGACCGGGCTGGGATCCAGCGGTTCGGACGTCTTCGGCTGCGGCATCAGCACCGTGCCCGCAGGACCGCGAGAGAGCCCGCCGGTGAGCACCACCGCGATCAGCACGGCGACCACCGCCGCGCCCGCGATCCACAGATGCGGCGGCAGCCTGGGCACGCTGATCCGCCGGTCCCGGACGGCCCCCAGGGTGGCGGTCGGCGCGTCGGTCCTGGCCAGCGGGAAGCGGAGCGCGAGGAGCGTGGCCAGCTCGCCGAGGTGGCGGCGCCCGCGCTTCTCCCAGTCGGGACCGTAGCCGGCGACCGCGTCCTCCTCCACCTCCGCCGCGAACTGCAGGGCGGAGGCGTACCTGACCGCCGGGTCCTTGGCCAGCCCGCGCCTGAGCAGGTCGCGCAGCGAGTCGGGGGCCACCTCCAGCGGCACCGGCTCGACCAGGTGCTTGTCCCGCAGCGAGGGGACGTCCTCCGCCTTGTACGGCGGCCGCCCCTTGACGGTCTCGAACAGCAGGCACGCCGCCGCGTAGAGGTCCGCGGACGGCCCCGCCTCCCCCTGCGTCCACAGCTCGGGCGACATGTACGGCGGGCTACCCGCCGGCACCCCCGGCTCCTCGGCATGAACCACCACGCCGAAGTCGGTCAGCTTGCTCGTGCCGTCCGCCTGGACCAGCACGTTCTCCGGTTTGACGTCCCGGTGCGGCACGCCCTTCTCGTGGGCCGCGGCCAGCGCCGACAGCGTGCTCTTCAGCACCGCCAGCGCCGCCTCCGGGCTGGTCCTGCCGTGCTCGGCCAGGATGGTACGCAGCGACACCCCGTCGACCAGCTCCATCACCACCGCGGCCCTGGTCGAGGTCTCCACATACTCGTAGAGCTGGACCACGTTCGGGTCGTCGAGCTCCACCAGCGAGGGGGTGTCCACCCGGAAGCGTTCCATGAACTCGGTGTCCCGGCGCAGGGTCGCGTTCAGGTATTTGATCGCGACGTAAGCCCCGGTGGCCTGGTAGGTGGCGAGGAACACGCGGCCCGTGTGCCCCGCGCCGAGCTGGCGTACTTCTCGGTAACCAGGGACCAAAGCGAACCCCCATAACGCAGCCGTCTCCCGTTCGACGGTCTCACCCGGGGTCCCGGTTGTCACGGGTCCAGATATTTCGCGATGTGTCAGGTGATTATCACGGTCGGTTGCCGGGTGATATGTTCGTGGCCAAGCAAGCGCTCGGCTAACTGGAGGCGCCGGATGGACCGTACGGCCGTGCTGGTCATGGAGATGCAGCGGGGCGTCGTCGGCGATCTAACGAAATTTCCGGACCTGGTGGCTGTGTGCCAGCGGCGTGACGTGGTGGGCAACGCCGCCTCCGTCCTCCAGGCGGCCAGGGCGGCCGGCCTCCCGGTGATCCACTGCACCGCCGCCTTCCGCCCCGACCGGGCGGGCTCCCACACCCGCAACAGCCCGTTCATCACCGCCCTGCTCAAGGACCCCGGTCACATGCTGGAGGGCACGCCGGCCGTGGAGGTGCTGCCCGAGCTGCTGGACGACGCCGACCTGGAGAGCCGACGCCACCACGGGTTCTCCCCGTTCACCGGCACCTCGCTCGACATGACGCTGCGCTCGCTGTCCGTCTTGCACGTGGTGGCCGTCGGGCTCTCGCTCAACCTGGGCATCACCGGGCTGGCCCTGGAGGCGGTGAACCTCGGCTACCGGGTCACCGTGGTGACCGACGCCGTCGCGGGCGTACCGGACGGCTACGCGCTGGCCGTACTGAAGTACACGATCGGCCTGCTGGCCACCCGCGTCACCGCCGCCGAACTCGTCGAGGAGTGGAAGGCCGGGGACGCGCGGTGATGGAGGGGATGCGCCTCGACGGGCGCGCGGCCGTCGTGACCGGGGGGGCGGGCGCGATCGGCGCGGCCATCGCCGCGGACCTCGCCGCGCTGGGCGCCCGGGTGGTGGTCGCGGACGTGGATCTGCCGGGGGCCGAGAAGGTGGCCGCGGGGCTGCCGGGAGCCGCCGCCCTGGCCGTCGACCTCGCCTCGCCGCCGTCCATCGAGCGGTTCTGCGGCGCGGCCGGGCAGGCCGACATCCTCGTGCACAACGCCGGTGTGTCGATCGTCGAGCCGTTCATCGCGAGTGACCCGGCGAACTGGGACCTCATGTGGCAGGTCAACCTGCGCGGCCCGATGCTGCTGACCAAGCTGCTGCTGCCGGGCATGCTCGACCGGGGGTGGGGGCGGCTGGTGTTCATCTCGTCGGACGGTGCCAGAGCGGGCTCCGGCGGCGAAGGCGCCTACGCGGCGACCAAGGCGGGGCTGTTCGGCCTGGCCAAGACGCTCGCCCGCGAGGCGGCCAGGGCGCACGTCACCGCCAACGTGGTCTGCCCGGGCCCCACGGACACGCCGATGCTCTGGCGCGTCTCCGCGGCCGAGCCCGGGCTGGTCGACAAGATCGTCAGGACCGTCCCGCTGCGCCGCCTCGGCACGCCCGCCGACGTGGCGGGCCTCGTCGCCTACCTGTGTACGGAACGCGCCGCCTACATCACCGGCCAGACGCTGTCGGTCAGCGGCGGCGTGACCATGCAGTGACGCTCGTGCGGTCATATCGAACGGTAGACGGCCTCCATGAGCCGGATCACCCGCTGGTTGCCGGCGAAGACGTCGGCCATCTTGTTCATCACGTAGCCCGCGGCCAGGCCGTGCTGGGGGTCGCCCAGCCCGATGGAGCCGCCCATGCCCGTGTGCCCGAACGCGCTCACGGACGGCAGGAAGAACGTCATGCTCGGCCGCATGAAACCGAGCCCGAACGAGCTGTCCAGCAGCAGGATCTGGTCGGGCCCCGCCACCCGGGGACGGATGGCGTCCTCGAGCGTCTCCGGGCGCAGCAGCTCGCCCGCCAGCAGCGCGCGGTAGAAGGCCGCCAGCGACCTGGCCGTGGTGACGACGCCCGCCGCGGGCCAGCCGGCGCGCAGGAGCACCGGGTTGTTGGCGCCGCCTTCCAGGTCCTGGATGCGCGGATTGCCGAGGGCGCGGTTCGTCAGGCTGCCGGGATCCCGGGCGGCCATGGCGATCGCGGTGATCGGATCCTTCGGCGGCCCGATGGGCGTCGCGGCGCGGACGGGTGCGCCGGGCGCGCGGCGGGGCGCGCCGTCGCCCTTGCCCGGTTCGCCGTGCTTCCTGCCCGTCTCACTGCCGGGCTTGGGCTCGGCCGTCAGGCGGGCCGCCTTGGCGATCACGTCGTCCGGCGCTCCGACCCACAGGTCCAGCCCGAGCGGCCCGGAGATCTCCGCCGCGACCAGCTCGCCCACCGACTTGCCCGTCACCCGGCGCACGACCTCGCCCACCAGGAAGCCGTACGTCAGCGCGTGGTAGCCGTGCGCCGACCCCGGCCGCCAGATCGGCCGCTGCCCGGCCAGGCGCGCCGCGATCGCCGGCAGGTCCTCGAACTCCTCGACCGGCACCCGCTCGTCCAGCGCGGGCAGCCCGGCCTGGTGGGTGAGCAGGTGCTCGACGGTGATCCGCTGCTTGCCCCGCACCCCGAACTCCGGCCACACCTCGGCGACCGGCGCGGTCACGTCCACCAGGCCGCGCTCGGCGAGCTGCAGCAGCACGGTCGCGGTGATCGCCTTGGTGCACGAGTACGCGAACACGGGCGTGTCCCGCTCCCACGGCCGGCCGGTGCGCCGGTCGGCCACACCGTCCCACAGATCCACCACCAGCTCGCCGTCCAGATAGACCGCGAACGCGGACCCCAGCTCGACGCCATCGGCGAAATTCCGCTCGAACGCCTCGCGCACGCGAGAGAACCGGGGATCACAGTGCATCGGGACCTCCGACAGAAGGGGAGCGCACACTTGCCAGCCGAGCCTAACAATTGGGGACGTTTCGGCCCAGAGGATCAACGGGGCACGCTGAACCTGCTCACCGGCGACGTGGTGCTGAGCGCCCTGGCCGCCGCGAGCACCGGCCAGGTGCTCAGCCTGTCCATGCCGATCAGGGGCGCCACGTCGTCGCCCGCCCCCACGACGGTGCCGCACCTGCGGGGCCGTCCCCTGCCGCAGCACTTCATGTCGGTCGACGGCGGCGACTACGCGGCCGGCGCCCGGCCGGTGGGCGCCGGGCTGCGGATGGCCGACGACGCACTGATCGTCACCCACCACGGCACGACCACGCACATGGACGCGCTCTGCCACATGTGGTCGGGCGACGAGCTCTACAACGGCCACCCCGCCGCCCGCGTACGCTCCTACGGCGCCACCCGGTGCGGCATCGAGCGGGTGGGCGGGGTCGTCGCCAGAGGCGTCCTGTTCGACGTGCCCCGCCATCTCGGGCTCGACCACCTGCCCGCCGACTTCCGCGTCCCGGCGGAACTGCTGGCGGAGATCGCCGTGCCGCGCGCGGGCGACGTCGCGGTGATCCGTACCGGCTGGCCCGCCGTGTGGGAGCGCTCGCACGAGGAGTACTGGTCAGGTCAGCCGGGGCTGTCGGCCGGCGCGGGGCGCTGGCTGGCGTCGCTGGACGTCTCGGCCGTGGCCGCCGACAACGCGGCGATCGGCGGGCTGAACGACCGCCAGCTCGCCGACGAGCCGCTCGACGACGACCTGCACCTCATCCTGCTCCACCGGCACGGCATCCACCTGATCGAGATGCTCTGGCTGGAGGAGCTGAGTGCGGCGGGCCGTACGGAGTTCGTGTTCGTCGCGGCCCCGCTCAGGATCGAGGGCGGGACCGGGAGCCCGCTGAACCCGCTGGCGATCCTCTGAGCCCCGCTACCACGTGACCGGGAGGCTCTCCACGCCGTAGACCGCCGCGCGCTCCTTCAGCGGCACCTCGGAGGCGGGCACGGCCAGCCGCAGGCCGGGGAAGCGTTCGAAGAGCCTGCGGTAGCCGATGCGCATCTCGACCCTGGCGAGCTGCTGCCCCAGGCACTGGTGCACGCCGTGCCCGAAGGCCAGGTGCCGCCGCGCCTCGGCCCGGTCGAGCCGCAGCTCGCCCGGATCGGCGAACTGGCCCGGGTCCCGGTTGATCGCCGGCAGCGACAGCGCGACCGTCTCGCCCTTCCTGACCAGCTCGCCCGCCACTTCCACGTCCTCCAGCGCGACCCGGCTCGGCGCGCCCACGTGCAGGATCGACAGCCAGCGCATCAGCTCCTCGACCGCGTTCTCGCCGTCGAGCAGGGCCCGCTGCTCCGGGTGCTCCAGCAGCGCGAAGACGCCCAGGCCCAGCATGTTCGCGGTGGTCTCGTGCCCGGCGACGAGCAGGATCAGCGCGAGGTTCGTCAGCTCCTCGTCGCTGAAGTCGCCGGTCAGGCCGCTGATCAGGTCGTCGCCGGGTTCGGCGCGCTTGCGTCGGACGAGCTCGCCCAGATATCCGGCGAGCGCCGCCAGCTCCGGCACACCCTCCTCGTCGAGGGCGACGAGCCGCGCGGTCTTCTCCTGGAAGAACTCATGGTCCTCGTACGGCACGCCGAGCAGCTCGCAGATGACCAGCGACGGGATCGGCAGCGCGTACGCCGGCACCAGGTCCACGGGCGGCCCCGCCGCGGCCATCGCGTCGAGGTGCTCGGCGGCGATCTGCTCGATCCGCGGCTCGAGCAGCCGCATCCTGCGGACCGTGAACTGGCCGGTGAGCAGGCGCCGGTAGTGGGTGTGCTCGGGCGGGTCGGTCGTCACGAACATGCCGGGCGGAGCGGGTTGGTCCTGGCCGAACTGCGACGTCATGCGTGACGGGCTGTGCTTGAGCTCCTGGCGGGAGCTGAACCGGGGATCGCTGAGCACGGTCCGGGCGGCCTCGAAGCCCGTCACGAGCCAGCCCGCGTGCCCGTCCGGGTAGTCCAGGCGCGACATCGGCGGCAGCTTCTCCAGCGCGGGAGGCGGGTCGAAGGGGCATCCGGGGGTTCTGTCCATGGGAAGTGGCATATTTTGAGAGTAGACTCCTATTTGATAGTTGCATAGCAGATTGGGGTGATCTCTTATGAGTGGACGGCTCTGTGCTGAAACCCCGACAATCAGTGACATGAGCGATCGACCGGTGCAGGGCCTGCGAGAGCGGAAGAAGGCCAAGACGAGGGCGCTGATCCAGAAGGAGGCGTTGCGGCTGTTCCGCGAGCAGGGTTATGCCGAGACCACGGTCGAGCAGATTGCCGAGGCGGCGGAGGTGGCGCCCAGCACGGTGTTCCGCTATTTCGCCTCGAAGGAGGAGCTGGTGTTCATCGACCAGTTCCCGCCCTTCGCCGAGGCCCTGAACGCGGCTCCGGCCGAGCTGAACCCCGTCCAAGCCGTCCGCGTCGCCATGCGGGAGGTGACGGCGGGCCAGACGGCCGAGGAGATCGCCGAGGGGGTGGAGCGGGAGAGGCTCATGCTCACGGTGCCCGAGCTGTGGGCGGCGAGCCTGGAGAACGTCTCCGGGACGCTCAGGACGATGCAGGAGATCCTGGCCAGGCGGGCGGGGCGGGCGGTGTCCGATCCGGAGATCCGCAACATCACGGGGGCGATCACCGGCGTGGTGTTCGCGGTCTGGCTCGACTGGGTGAAGGACCCCGTGATGGACGGGCCCGCCGAGGTCGACAAGGCCCTGGCCCACCTGGAGGCGGGGCTGGGCCTGTAGCCGTGCCGGGGTCAGGTGCCCGGGTAGTTGCCGCCGCCGTGGGCGGCGTCCAGGGCGTCGTAGTCGGGGGTGTAGCCGCGCTTGGGTATCGCGTCGACGAACGCCACCTCGCGCGGCTTCTTGTAGGAGGCGAGGGTGTTCTTGACGTGGTCGATGAGGTCGTCGGCCGTGGCCTCGGCGCCCTCCTTGAGCGCCACCACCGCCTTGACCGCCTGGTGCCAGGTGGCGTCGGGGACGCCGATCACGGCGGCGTCGGCGACGGCCGGGTGGGCCTTGAGCGAGCGTTCGACCTCGGCCGGGTAGACGTTCTCGGCGCCGGACTTGATCATGCGGAGCCGGGGGCCGATGAAGGTGATCGTCCCGTCGGGCTCGCGCCGGCCGAGGTCGCCGGTGTGATGCCAGCCGTACGCCGACTTAACCGCATTTAAGTCGGGTCGGGCGAAATATCCGGAAAAGAGGGTCTTGCCGCGCGCGCAGATCTCGCCCACCTCGCCCGCCGGCACCTCGGTGCCGTCGGGGGCCAGGATGCGGACCTGGGCCAGCGGAGACGGCCGTCCGGCGAAGCCGGCGGCGCCCGGAGCCAGGCCGAGGAAGGTGAGCATGCCGCCGACCTCCGTCTGCCCGTAGCCGCCCATCTTGGACCGGCACCAGGGGGAGTCGTCCACGGTGATCATCGCGTCCCACTCCGCGGAGTGCGAGACGAACCGCAGCGACGACAGGTCGTACTTGCCGCCGGCGTTCGCTTTCGTCACGGCGTCGATCATCGGGCCGAACAGGAACGCCTGCGTGACCCGCTCGGCGTCGATCAGGCGGCACACCTCCTCGGCGTCGAAGGCGGGGGTGAAGACGTTCGTGCCGCCGATCTGGAGGGTGGCCAGGCAGAACATCATCGTGCCCACGTGGAAGAGCGGCCCGTTGTTCAGGAAGGTGAAGCCGGGCTCCATCTGGCGCACCACCAGCAGGGACACGCTGTGGGCCAGCAGGGCCGCGCTGCTGAGGAGGGCCGCGTTGGGGCGGCCGTCGAAGGCGGCGGTGTAGAGGGCCAGCACCGGCTCGGTGTCCTCGACGGGCGGGAAGTCCCTGGCGGAGCCGCTCGCGACGAGCCGCTCGTAGTCCTCTCCGGCCTCCACCCAGAGCGCGGTGTCGGCGCTCAGGGCGGCGGTGGCGTCGGACGGCTCCCGGACGACCACGCGCGGCGCCAGGTCCTCGACCACGAAGCGCAGCTCGTCCGCCGACTGCCGCCAGTTGGCCGGGCAGAAGATCGCCCCCAGCCGTGAGCAGGCCAGCAGCAGTTCCAGCACCGCGTGCGCGTTCTGCCCCAGCCAGAGCACGCGTTCACCGGCCGCCACGCCCGCGGTGGCGAGGGCGTCCGCGAGGCGGGAGACCCGGGCGTCCAGCTCGGGGTAGGTGAGGCGTACCTCCCCGTCCACCACCGCCGTCACCTGGGGGCGGCTGCGCGCGTGCTCGGCGAGTACGTCGGACAGCGACAGGCTGTGGATCATCGCATCTCCTGCGGCGTCGGTGAAAGGGTCGGTGGAAGGGTCAGTGGAACGCGGGCATGACCTCGGCGGCGAAGAACCGCATGACCTTCTTCATCTCCTCCAGCGGCATCGGCCGGGTGCTGCCGAAGTCGCAGAGCAGGTTGGCGAACCCGGCGTCCCGCAGCAGCGAGATCTGGTTGATGACCCGCGCCGGGTCGCCGATCACCTCGAGCTGCTCCCAGCGGAAGTCGGCCGAGACGGAGCCGCCCTTGAGATAGCGGTCCTGGTAGAACTCGAAGCCCTGCGCGGCCTTGCCGGTCTTCGGGTCGATCGGCGCGCTGCGCTCGTTGAAGATCCGCGACCGGTCGAACGACGCCTCGAACCTGGCCTGGTCCTCGCGGGCCTGCTCGACGGTCGGCGCCACGTAGACGCTGCGCGCCACCACCAGCTCGGCGCCGCCCGCGTGCCCCGCCTGGGCGGCGGTCTCCTGCCAGGTCTCGGCCGCCTTGACGACCTTGCGGAACGTCGCCGCCGGGTCGGCCAGGATGGGCAGCCCGCGCTCGCCGTACATGGTGACGGTCTCGGGGGAGACGGCGGCGACATGGATCGGCGGGTGCGGCGTCTGGAGGGGGCGCGGCGTCAGCGACACCTCGGCGCCGGTCTTGTAGAACTTGCCCTCGTGCTGGAACGCCTCCTGGGTCCACAGGCCCAGGATCACCTCCAGCGCCTCGTTGAACCGGTCGCGCGCCTCGGCCAGGTCGATGCCGAAACCCTCGAACTCGAAGCTCTGGTAGCCGCGCCCGATCCCGAGATCCAGCCGTCCGCCCGAGAGCACGTCCACCAGCGCGGCCTCCTCGGCCACGTGGATCGGGTTGTGCAGGGGCAGCACCACGATGCCCGTGCCCAGGCGGATGCGCGAGGTGCGGGCGGCCGCGTGGGCGAGCAACGTGAACAGGTTCGGCACGACGCCGTAGTCACGGAAGTGGTGCTCGGCCAGCCGTACCCCGTCGAACCCCAGTTCCTCGGCCAGCTCGATGAGCTCCAGGTGGTAGTCGTAGACGTCCTTGAAGCTCTGGCCGTCGAACCGGTGGAAGAGGTGGAAGGTCGAGAACTTCATGCGGCGGCCCCTCAGTGGTAAACCAAGCGCTCGCTTGGGACATTACCACGGGCCGCGTTTCCTAGGCGAGGGCCGTGAGCAGCCCCATCGTCAGTGCGGTGCGCTCGGGAATGTGCTCGACCAGCACGTGCTCGTGCCGCGCGTGCGCGCCGTCGCCGACCGCGCCCATGCCGTCGAGCACCGGCCGCCCCAGCGCGGAGATGAAGTTGCCGTCGCTGGCCCCGCCGACCGCCGTCTGCTCCAGTTCCCAGCCGAACCCGGCCGCGACCGCCCGCGCCTCCTTGAACAGCCACTGCGACAGCGGGTTGGGCGTCATGGGTGGCCGGTTCCAGCCGCCGGTGACCGTGACCGACACCCGCGGGTCCGAGGCGCGCAGGCCGGCGAACACCTCGTCGATGCGCGCCATCTCCGGCGCCCGCGCGACCCGGACGTCGATGCCGCAGGTGGCGCGGCCCGCGGCGACGTTGCGCCCGGTGCCACCGCTGATCAGCCCGACGTTCAGCGTGGTGCCGAGCTCCCGCGCGCCGGATCCGGCGAGCCGGGTGACGAGCTCGGCCAGCGCGTGAATGGCGCTCGCGCCCGAGTCGGGGTCGAGCCCGGCGTGCGCCTCGACGCCGGTGACCGTCACCTCGAACAGCCCGACGCCCTTGCGCGAGGTCTTGAGCACGCCGTCCAGCGACGCCTCGAAGACCAGGCTCGCCAGCGCGTCCGCGCTGGCGGCCTCGATGTGCCGCCGGGAGAACAGGCTGCCGATCTCCTCGTCGCCGTTGAACAGGTATGTCACGTTCGGGTGCGGCAGGTCGAGCTCGCGCAGCCCCCGCAGGGCCCAGATCGTCTGCACGAGCCCGGTCTTCATGTCGAACACGCCCGGCCCGGTGATCCTGCCGTCCGCTATGGCGAACGGCCACTCCGCGAGCGTCCCGATCGGCCAGACGGTGTCGTAGTGGCTGAGCATGAGCACGGTGCCGGGCGCGGTGCCCCGGTAGGTCAGCTCCAGGACGTCGCCGTACTGGCCGCCGTCGTGCGCGACCGCCTGGTCCGGTACGCCGAGCCGCTCCTCCACCAGGGCCCGGATGGCACCGAGCCCCTGGGTGAGCATGGCCTTGTCGTAGCTGTAGGTCTCCAGCTCGACGACCGTCCTGAGGTCGTCGAGCATCGCGGGCAGGGCTTGACGGGTCCAGCGTGTGATGGGCACGTAAATCCTTTATCCAGGGGACGAGACCCTGACACGCGAGACGAATATGAAAGTTGCCACGTCCCTGGCCCTTTACGCGGCCGGGGACGCGACCGCCACGGACTCGCGCAGCGGTAGCCGTACCTCGAACCAGGTGTCGCCGGGCGCCGACCGCGCCTTGAGCTCGCCGCCGTGCCGCCCGGCCACGATCCGGTAGGAGATGTCGAGCCCGAGACCGGTGCCCTGGCCGACGCTCTTCGTGGTGAAGAACGGCTCGAAGATCCGGTCCTTGATCGCGTCCGGCACGCCGGGGCCGGTGTCGCCGATCTCGACGATCGCCTCGTCCTCGTCGTGGGCGGTGCGGATGGTCAGCGTGCCCTCCTCGCCCATCGCGTCGAGGGCGTTGTGGATGAGGTTCGTCCACACCTGGTTGAGCTCGCCGGCGTAGGCGGGGATCGGCGGCAGCGTCCGGTCGTAGTCGGTGACCACGGTGATGCCGGGCGGGATCTTGCCGCGGAAGATGGCGATCGTGCTGTCCAGCAGGTCGTGCACGTCGCACACCTGGAACGGCGCGCGGTCCATCTGCGAGTACTGCTTGGCCGAGGCGAGCAGCGAGGTGATCCGCTCGGTCGCCTCGGTCACCTCGCCGAGCATCTGCGAGATCTCGATGGCCTCGGCCAGCCAGTGCAGCGCGGCGCCCGTGTGCTCCTCGCCCACCTTCTTGTGCACCTTCTCCAGGTGCACGCGGCCGAATCCGGCGTTGACCAGCGCCGGAGCCAGCTCCCACGCGTCCTCCACACCGAGTTCGTCCAGGGCCTCGCCCAGGTCGTCCTCCGCGTCGGAGATCTCCATCGGCGTGCGCGGGGGCAGCTTGCCGACGGCCGCGGTGCAGTTCTCCTGCATCTCGATCAGGGCCCGCAGCCGCTCCGGCGGTATGCCGTCCTCGGCGAGCTGGGCCAGCTGCATGCGGGAGGTCCTGATGAGCTTGCGCAGCTCGCTCACCGCCCGCACGGCCGCCGCCGACGGGTTGTTCAGCTCGTGGGTGAGCCCGGCGGTGATCGTGCCGAGCGCGGTCAGCCGCTGGCGCCGGTCGATGATCTCCCGCTGCAGGCGGCCGCCCGACATCATGCCGTCGAGCAGGTGCATCGCCATCGGGAACCACTCGGTCACGATGTGCGCGAACTTCTTGGCCGGCAGCAGGAACATCCGGGTGGGCGCGGTGGCCCGCAGGCTGTGCTGGTAGCGCTCCGGTGCCCGATCGCCGAGATAGGCGCTGGTGGCCCCGCCGTACACGCCCGGCTGGGAGCTCCGCGGCATGGCGACCATCCCGGCCGTGACCGTCTCCTGGATCATCTGGATCTCGCCCTCGACCATCACGGCGAAGCACTCCGCCGGGTCGCCCTGCCGGAGGATGGTCTCGTCCTGCGCGTAGGACCGTATGTCACCGCTGAGGGCCAGCTTGGTGAGTTGCTCGTCCGTCAGGCGCTCGAACAGGAAGAGCTTGCGGAGTTCGTCGATGTCGATGGTCATTGCTTCTCCAGATAGCGATGCACGAGCGCGACTGCCATCGCGCCTTCACCGACGGCGGAGGCCACCCGCTTGATCGACTCGGCCCGCACGTCACCCGCCGCCAGCACTCCCGGCACGTTCGTCTCCAGGAAGTACGGCTCGCGCCTGAGCGTCCAGTTGCGTGGCCGC
This sequence comes from Nonomuraea sp. NEAU-A123, assembly GCF_018603905.1. GTDB lineage: Bacteria > Actinomycetota > Actinomycetes > Streptosporangiales > Streptosporangiaceae > Nonomuraea. The sequence goes on along the minus strand of NZ_JAHFZZ010000028.1, from coordinate 107,799 downwards.
TTGCCGCCCTGCACCAGGTCCGGCCCGGTCAGCACGAACCCCTTGGCGTCGCGTTCGACCGTGTCGCCGAGCCAGGAGGTGAAGGGCTCGGCGCCGATGAACACGAACAGCCACTGCGTCTCGACCACCTGCTCCTCGCCCTTCGTGGCGAGCGTGAGGCGCTCCAGGTGCCCTTCGCCGGCGGCGCCGGTGATCTGCGTCTGGTAGTGCACCTCGATGTTCGGCAGCGCGGTGATCTGCTCGATGAGGTAGTGCGACATGGACTTCTCCAAACCGTCACTCCTCACCAACAAATGGACCTTGCTCGCAAATCCCGCCAGGTAGACCGCTGCCTGACCGGCCGAGTTGGCCGCACCGACGATGTAGACCTCGTTGTCCTTGCACGAGGGCGCCTCGGTCAGCGCCGCGCCGTAGAAGACGCCCCGGCCGACGAATTCGTCCAGGCCCGGCGCGTCCAGGCGGCGGTAGGTGACACCGGTCGCCAGGATCACCGCGTGCGCGGCGATCTCGCCGCCCTCCTTGAACCCGACCACCCTGGCCTGCCCCCGGGGCTCCAGATGGCTGACCTTCTGCGCGCTCAGCAGCTCGGCCCCGAACTTCAGCGCCTGCCTGCGCGCCCGGTCGGTCAGTTGCTGGCCGGACACGCCGTCGGGGAAGCCCAGGTAGTTCTCGATCCTCGAGCTCTGGCCCGCCTGCCCGCCGGAGGCGTGCGCCTCGATCAGCACGGTGTTGAGCCCCTCGGAGGCGCCGTACACCGCCGCGCCCAGCCCGGCCGGGCCGCCGCCGATGACGATCAGGTCGTAGAAGTCGGTGGCCGGCGTGGTCGACAGGCCCACGGCCGCCGCGAGCGACGCCTGGTCGGGCGCCTGCATCGAGACGCCCGCGGCGGTGACCACGAGCGGCAGCCGGCAGTCCGTGCCGACCGCCGCCACGAGCTCGGCGCCCTCCGGCTCCTCGGCCAGCATCCACTGGTACGGCACATGGCTGCGGGCCAGGAATTCCCGCACCTTGTACGACGGCGCCGACCACCGGTCGCCCACCACACGCAGTTCGGCGACCTCGATGCGATCGGTGCGGTGCCAGGCGTCGAGCTGGCCGTCGATCACCGGATAGAACTTCTCCTCCGGCGGATCCCACGGCTTGAGCAAGTAGTGGTCCAGGTCCACCACGTTGATCGCCTGGATGGCGGCGTCGGTGTCCGCGTAGGCGGTCAAGAGCACCCGGCGCGCATAGGGATACATGTCCATCGCGGCCTCAAGGAACTCCACCCCGTTCATCTGCGGCATCCGGTAGTCGGCCAGGATCGCGGCCACGTCGTCGCCGCGCAGCCGCATTTCCTTCACGGCCTCCATGCCCTGGTCCGCGGCCTCCGCCCGGACGATTCTGTATTGCTGGCCGTAGCGGCGTCTCAGGTCACGGGCGACCGCCCGCGATACGCCTGGGTCGTCGTCCACCGTCACGATGACCGGCTTGTCCATGGCCCTGCCTTCCCCACGTTTGTCTCTAAAAAGAAGGATGTCATGTGCTGCCAAGTCAGTAAGCGCTCACTAATAAGATGCGCCCATGAACACGCGCGATCGCATCATCGACGCCGCCGAGCAGGCCATCCACGAGTACGGCCTGGCGGGGGCGACCACGAAACGCATCGCGTCGCAGGCCGGTTGCTCCGAGGCGCTGCTCTACAAGCACTTCCCCGGGAAGGAGGCGCTGGTGCTGGCGGTCCTGCTCGAACGGCTGCCCGCGCTCGCCCCGGCGCTGGCCGCGCTGCGGGAGCGCGTCGGGCAGGGCGACCTGGCGGACAACCTCACCGAGTTCGCGCTGGCGGCCGTCGACTTCTACAGCCGGGCCGCCGGCATCGCCTCGGGGATGATGTCCGATCCGTCGCTGCTGAGCGGCTTCAAGAGCATGCTGGCCAAGGGGGCCACCGGCCCGCAGGTGCCGATCGAGGCGCTGGCCGAGGCCCTGCGAGCCGAGCAGCGGCTCGGCCGGCTCGACGGCGCGATCGACGCCGGGGCCGCCGCCTCGCTGCTGATGGGCGCCTGCTTCCACCGCGCCAACCTGGCCTTCTTCACCGACCTCACGCAGCCGGCCGACGCGTGGGCCGCCGCGGTCGTGGCGACCCTGATCAGGCGATGACGTGGCTCTCGCCGCCGTCGACCAGCATCGAGATCCCGTTCACGAACGAGGCCCGCTCGCTGGCCAGGAACGCCACCACGTCCCCCACCTCCTCGGGCCGCCCGACACGCCCCACCGGCACCCCGCCGCCCCGCGCGGCCAGGCCCTCGTTGCCGCCCGCGAGCTCGCGTAGCCGCTCGGTGTCGATCGGGCCCGGCAGCACGTTGTTGACCAGCACCCCGTCGCCGCCGACCTCCCGGGCCAGCGTCCGTACGATCCCGGCGACGGCCGAGCGGGTCGCGTTGGACAGGGCCAGGCCGTCGATCGCCTCGCGCACCGACCGGCTGGTGATCGTGACGATTCGGCCCCAGCCGCGGGCGCGCATCTCCGGCAGCACGGCGTGCAGCAGGCGTACGGTGCCGAGCAGGTTGCGCTGCACCGCGATGTCCCAGTCGTCCAGGCGGACGTCGACGAACCGGCCCACGGGCGGTCCGCCCGCGTTGGCCACCAGGATGTCCACGGGGCCCAGCACGTCACGCGTCTCGGCGACCACCCGGACGGCGGCGTCGTGCTCCTCCACGTCCGCGAGCACGGCATGCACCACGCCACCGAACTCCTGCAGCTCGACCACCGCGTCGGCCAGCCGTTCCGGATTGCGCGCGCTGACGCAGACGGCGCAGCCCTCCCGCGCCAGGCTCTTGGCCGCGGCGAGCCCGATGCCCGCGCTGCCTCCGGTGACGAGTGCGACTCTGCCCTTGATGCCCAGATCCATGAAGGTGACTATAGGTCGTCAGGCGGTCCGTACCCGTGAGAGCTTGTCCGGGTTGAGCAGACCGTACAGGCCGTGGATGCGGCCGTCGCGGATCTCGATCGCGACGAGCTGCTCGTTGCCCGCGACGCTGGTCAGGACCGCGGGGTGGCCGTTGACCTCGACCAGCTTCGCCTCGCCGAAGTCGTAGTGCGACACCAGCCCGCTGACGAACGCCGCCACCTTCTCGCGGCCGATGATCGGGCGGAGCGCGGCGCGGACCTTGCCGCCGCCGTCGTTCCACGCCACGACGTCCTCGTGCAGCAGATCGGTGAGCGCGGCCAGGTCGCCGCCCGACGCCGCCGCCACGAACTTGAGCAGCAGCTCGGCATGCTGCTCCGAGGTCGGCTGGAACCGGTCACGACCCTCCGCCAGCCGCTGCGCGGCCCGGTGGTGCATCTGGCGGGCGTTGGCGAGCGAGGAGCCGACGATCTCCGCGATCTGGTCGTAGGGCAGCTCGAAGGCCTCCCGCAGCACGAACACCGCGCGCTCGGGCGGCGACAGGCGCTCCATCAGGTGCAGCGTGGCGTACGAGACGGTGTCGCGCAGCTCGGCCGTGTCGAGCGGCCCGGCCTCGGCCGTCGCGACCGGCTCGGGCAGCCAGGGGCCGACGTAGCTCTCGCGCTTGACCCTGGCCGAGCGGAGCTGGTCGAGCGCCAGCCGGGACACCACGGTCAGCAGGAACGCGCGCGGCTCCCTGATCTCGGCGTGATCCGTGGCCTGCCAGCGCAGCCATGCCTCCTGCACCACGTCTTCCGCGTCCCACATGCTGCCGAGCAGGCGATAGGCCAGCCCGAGCAGCATGGGGCGGTGTTCCTCGAAGTCCACCACGGCATCATGCCGCGACGTCGAAGACGGACGGATGCCGGGGCCGCCAGTTGAGCGCGAGCCGGGCGCGGCTGTTGTCGGCGCCACGCAGCCTGGTCATGTACGCGACGCCGAAGGGGCCGACGGCCAGCCGGGCCAGGAACGCCGGCACCCGCTTGGGCGCCGGAGCGCCCAGCGCGGCGGCGTAGGCGGGCAGCCAGTCGCCCATCCTGACCGGCGCGTCGTCCACCACGTTGAGCACGCCGGTGACGTCCCGGTCGAGCGCGGCGATGATCGCGGTGGCGGCGTCGTGCGCGCTGGTGAACGACAGCACCGAGCCGCTGTCGCCGACGATCGGCATCTTTCCCGCCCTGACCGCCTCGGTGGTGGCGCCGTCCTCGTCGTACGCCGAGCCGGGGCCGGTGAGATGCCCGAAACGGAGCACCAGCCCCCCGGCGTCGGCGGTCTGCCGCTCCAGCTCGCGCAGCGCCCGGACGACGGGCCCGTACGGTTTGGGCGGGTCCTGCCACAGCGGCGCGTCCTCGTCGGCCAGTCCCGGAGCCGGGTCGTAGGCGTAGGCGAGGCCCTGCGCGATGAACCTGGCGTTCGGTGCCGCGTCGATGAGGTTGCGGGTGCCCTCGACGCGCAGCCGGTTCGTCAGCTCGAACTGCTTGTCGATCCGCTTCGGGTCGATCGTCCGGGGGATCGCGGTCAGCAGGTGCACGATCGCGTCGGGGGCGGTCTCCCGGACGAACCGCCGGGTCGCCTCGCGGTCGAGCGCGTCGGCGTTCTTCGACCGGGACAGCTCGATCGCCTCATGGCCCACGGCGGCGAGCAGGGGGACCAGCCGGCGGCCGATGACACCCGTGGCGCCGGCGACGAGAACTCTCATGATGACTCCATTTCTCTCGTCATCAGGACGGGACACCCCCTGGCGATGTGACAGTCCGCGGGTAGAAATGCCGCGACAAGCATGATGAGGTTGGGGCGTGGCGAGAAATCTGATTCTTTCGGGAGGCTTGTTCCATGACTTCGAGGCCACATCGGCGGCACTCGCCGAGGTGCTCGCCGGGGTTGGGGTCGAATCCGAGATCACCGAGGACATCGCGGGCGCGCTGAGCGAGCCGTCGGAGGTCCAGCTCATCACCGTCAACGCGCTGCGCTGGCAGATGGACCACGACCGCTTCGACGACCTGCGTGACGAGTGGCGCTTCGAACTACCCGCCCAGGCCCGCACCACCCTGCTCGACCACCTCGACCGGGGTGGCGGGCTGCTCTGCATGCACTCGGCGTCGATCTGCTTCGACGACTGGCAGGGGTGGCCGCGCGTGCTGGGCGGCTGCTGGACCTGGCCCAAGTCCCACCACCCGCCGCTGGGCTGGACCGGGGTACGCGTGCACGGCGACCACCCGATCGTGGACGGTCTGCGCGACTTCGACCTGGTGGACGAGGTCTACAGCGACCTCGACGTGCTGCCGGACGTACAACCGCTCGCGTCGTCGGCCTCCGGGCAGCCACTGGTGTGGGCGCGGCCGGTGCGGCGGGGGCGGGTCGTGTACGACGCGCTGGGGCACGACGTCAGGTCCTACGAGAACGAGATCCACCGCACGTTGCTGCAGCGCTCCGCCCTGTGGCTGTTGAAACGCCCGGTGGCCGTGACCGACTGAGCCTTATGGGGCCTCGCCGGCCACGAAACTGCGGATGGCTTCGGCGAGTTCCTCCGGGACGTCCTCGGCCAGGTGGTGGCCGCTGTCCAGCGCGTGGCCGCGTACGTCGGACGCCCACGCGTGCCAGACCGCCAGCGGGTCGCCGTACAGGTCCTCCATGTCATCCCTGGTCGCCCAGAGGAAGAGCACCGGGCAGGCGACGCGCCGCCCGGCCGCCCGGTCCGCGTCGTCGGCCGCGCGGTCGACGCCCAGCCCTGCCCGGTAGTCCTCGCACATCGCGTGTACGGTCTCGGGGTCGTGGATCGCCCGGCGGAAGTCCTCGTACGCCTCGGCGCCCATCTGCTCGGCCCCCGTGCGGTACCAGGCGTCGGGGTCGGCGTTGATCACCCGCTCCGCGGGCTTGGCGGTCTGGCCGAGGAAGAACCAGTGCCACCACAGGGCGGCGAACCTGGCGTCACAACGGGCCAGGGCCTCCCCGATGGGCACGCTGTCGAGCACGACCAGCCGCGTGACCGCGCCGGGATGGTCGAGGGCCAGCCGCTGGGCCACGTACGCCCCGCGGTCGTGGCCGACGACGGCGAACCGGTCGTGGCCGAGCGAGCGCATCAGGGCGATCATGTCCCTGGCCATCACCCGCTTGGAGTACGGCGTGTGATCGGCGGTCGTCGGTGGCTTGGACGAGCGCCCGTACCCCCTGGTGTCGGGGCACACCACGGTGTGGTCGGGGGCGAGCAAGGGGGCCACCCGGTGCCAGGTGGCGTGGGTGCGCGGGTGGCCGTGCAGCAGCAGCACGGGCGGGCCGGTGCCGCCGTGCCGGACGAACAGCTCGGCCTCGCCCACATCGATCCGGTCGGTCGCGAAATCGTCGAACATCCGCCCGCGCCTACCCGGCCTGATCACTTCCACTCGGTTCTTCGCGGGCGGTGTCGTCGGAGCCGCCGAACCGGCGCGCCGACTCCGACTCGTGGGCCAGGCGGCGGAGGGCGTCGAACGCCTTCCCGTACAGGACCGTGCCCAGCACCAGCGCCTCGACGGCGGCCTCGCGCGGCCCGTCGAACGGCACCGTGTCCATCTCCGCCTCGGTCACCAGCTTCTGGGCCGTCTGGGCATAGACCATCAGATCGGTGGACATGCCGAGCTGGCCCATCCTGACGATGGTCTGGGTGAGCTCGTCCCGCGTGGGAGCATCGGGGCTGACGCCCCAGCCCAGCTTCGCGATGAGCACGTCGACCTGGCCACGAGCCGCGTCCCACTCCTCACCGGGCTCCGGCTCGATGGTCGGCCCGAGGGCGTACTGGGCGGTGCCGAGCATGAGGTGCACCGAGAGCGACTCGTCGTCCACCGCCTCGATGACCTTCTTGATGGAGGCGACGGGCAACCGGCCCACCTCGAGCAGCGCTCGGATGAGGCGGAGCCTGCGCAGGTGAGAATCGTCGTACTCGGCTCTGGTGGCCGCGATCTGCCGGCCCTGGTGCAGCAGGCCCTCGCGGAGGTAGTACTTGATCGTCGCGATCGCCACACCGGACTCGACACTCAGCTCCGAAACACGCATCGCTAGATAATAGCGCTATCCAGATCGCGCGAGATGCCGGGCCGCGTGCACCAGATCGTCCACGTCGGCCTGACGGTTCCAGAGAAACACCACCTCAAGGGGCGGGATCTCTTCGGCGACGGGGATGAACATGAGGCGTTCCGGCACGGGCAGGCCGCCGCGCACGCAGAGCGTGTAGCCGGCGCCCGACTCGACCAGGGCGACGGCCGCGTCGTGGGTGGCCGCCCCGGGCCCGAGGCGAGGATGCAGGCCGAGCCGGACGAACCCCTCCAGGAACCGCCGCGCGCCCGCCACCGCGTCGGACTCCGGCATCACGAGCGGCTCCGTCGCCAGATCGGCGAGCCGCAGCCTCTCGGACGAGGCCAGCCGGTGGTCGCGGGGGAGCAGGGCGAGTACCGGGGCCCGCTGGACGAGCATACGGGCCACGCCCCTGGGCAGCGAGCCGGGAGCGTACCCCAGCCCGGCCTGAAGGGTTCCGTCCGTGATGGAGATGATCTGCTCGGCCGTGCACATGGGCGCCACCCGGAGCCGCGCGCCCTGAACCTGCGACAGGAGACGGGCCACCACGTCCCCCAGTCCGTCGGCGACCCCCAGGCGTACCGTCTGTCCCTTCCCCCGGGCGGCGGTCACGGCCCGTTCGAAGGCGTCGACCGCCACCGTGGCCTGGGCCAGGAACACCTCACCCGCCTCGGTGAGCCGCATCCCGCTGGACGAGCGGGTGAACAGCTCGACGCCGATCTCCTTCTCCAGCGCCCTGAGCTGCTCGGACAGGGTGGGCTGGGCGATGTGGAGCACGGCGGAGGCGCGGCGCAGGCTGCCTGCGCGGGCGATGGTGATCGCGTTGCGTACGTGGCGTAGATCCATCGCTCACCTCGAGGTGATGGGGATGGGCTATCGGATGATCGCACCTCCGTATTACAAAACGGACTATCTGCTGTGAAGGGGTTCAGTTGCCGCAGGGTGACGATTTCCGTCGCGGCCTGCCGCCGGAAGGTCCACACGGCCCGCCGAAAGGTCCACACGGCCCGCCGGGAAGTCCACACGGCCCGCCGGGAAGTCCGCGCGGCCCGCCGGGAAGTCCGCGCGGCCCGCCGGGAAGTCCGCGCGGCGGCGCGCCGAGCAAGCGCTTGTGTATACCGCGTCGTCGCGTTAGCGTGACGGACGAACACCACATGCGTCACCCGCCGGGGTGGATCGCGCCCTGCCCCGGCGAGTGACCCGGCACCCGTGACCACGAACCCGTCCGTCCGTCCGTCCGTTCGTGAGGGCCTGGCAGGAGGTGGGCATGCAGCCCTTCGCCGGCAGGGCGGCCGTGGCCGGTGTCGGCATGACCGCGCTGACGCGAGAGTCCGGCCGCACCGAGCTGGACCTGGCGGTCGAGGCCTGTCGTACGGCGTGCGCCGACGCGGCCATCTCGCCCGCAGAGGTGGACGCGGTGCTGAGCTACCACATGAACGACTCGGCCCCCGTGACCCAGGTCGCCCGCGCGCTCCACATCGACCGCCTGGGCTGGCACAACGACATAGCCGGAGGCGGCACCCAGGCGGCCTCGATCCTGGGCGACGCAGCCATGCTGATCCACGCCGGTTTAGCCCGAAATATCCTGATTTACCGAGCGCTTAACGGCCGCTCAGGCAAGCGCATGAACACCGCCTCCACCGGCCCGCAGGAGCAGTTCACGTACGGCATGGCCGGCCCGATCCCGCTCTTCGCCCTGGCCGCGACCCGCTACCTGCACGACACCGGCCTCGGCCCCGAACACCTCCACGCCGTCGTCGCCCAGTCCAGGGACAACGCCAAGACCAACCCCCGGGCACTGCGCCGCGAGCCGCTGTCGTTCGAGGACTACCTGGCCAGACCGTACGTCTGCACACCACTCCGTACCGTCGACTGCTGCCAGGAGACCGACGGCGCATGCGCGTTGCTGGTCAGCGGCGTGCTCGACGGCCCGCGCATCCAGGCCGTGGTCCGCGGCGGCGGCCCCGGCTGCTCCTCGATGGACCGTGCCCCGAACGTGACCGCCATCTTCTCGGAGTACGTGGCCCCCATGCTGTGGGCGGCGTCCGGCATGCGCCCGTCCGACGTGAAGACGGCACTGCCGTACGACGCGTATTCATGGCTGGTCCCCCGCCAGTTGACGGACTTCGGCCTGGTCCGTAGCGAGGACCTGGGCCCGTACCTCCTGGAACGACGCCACGCCTGGCTCAACCCACACGGTGGCCTGCTCTCAGAGGGCTACGTACACGGCCTGAACAACGTGGCACAGGCCGTCCGGGAAGTACGGGGCGGCCGAGAGGTGGCACTGGTGACGGGCTTCGGCGGCAGCTACGGCAGCGCGGCGCTGCTGGTGGGGTGAACCGCCCAGCCTGAGTACGGTGAATCGCGCGGACTGGGTGCGGTGACCCGCCGGACAGAACGGCCCAGAACCGCAGCACCATCACGAAGCGCCGTCCCCGCGTAGCGAAGCGCCGTCCCCGCGTAGCGAAGCATCGTCCCGGCGTCACGAAGCGCCGTCTCCGCGTAGCGAAGGAGCGTCCCGCGACACGAAGCGCGGATGGCGCTGTTCGGCCTCTTGCGGGCTGAGGTACGCGCGAGCGGCCAGCCAGGCCGCCGCTCCCGCGCCGTCTCCGGCAATGCTCACCGTTTCGTCCCGTAGGAGTGCCAAGACGGCCTGCCGTACGGGGCCTTCTGTGGTGAGGACGCTACCCGCGAGCACGATGGGGAGGCCGGGCACATGCACCTCCATCACCGTCCTGACCAGCCGGATGGCGGCCTCGTTCACGATCTCCAGCGCCACCGGATCGCCGTCCGCCGCGGCCTCACTCACGAGAGGCGCCAACTCGGCCAGCGCGAGCGGCGCCTGTCCCTGCACCACAGCCGCCAGCTGCCCAACCGGATCGTCAAATGGCCCGTCGGATAACAGATGACAGATGACAAGCTCTGTCAGCCGCCCTTTTTGGGGGCTGGGTGTGTGCGGGGAGTGGGCGGCGTTGGTCGGATCGGGGGTGGGTGGGGCTGGGGAGCGAGTGGGGATGGGTTGGTTGCGGGCGGAGGTGTTCAGGGCGCGGATGGTGGCGCGGGCGGCGGCCCGGCCGAGCCAGAATGCTGAACCCTCGTCGCCCAGTTGCCACCCGTAGCCGTCTGCTGTGGCCACCTGGACGTGGTCGGTAATTTTTGCCGCGATCGCCCCCGTGCCTGAGATCAGCACCGTGCCCGATGGCGATGCCGTGCCTGCGGCGAATGCCGTGACGACGTCTCCAAGCGTGCGGGTCACGTCCGCATGCGTGTGGATCGCCGGCCCCTGTACGCCATTGTCGGCCGATCCGCCGAACACACGCTCCACCACGGCCTCACGCATCGACGCGTTCCCCGCCAGACCGACGACCACCGCCCGGACCAGCGCCTCAGCCGAATAGGCCGCCCCCGCCTCCGGCGAAGGCGCCGCCCCTGCTGGAGACGCCGCAGCTCCGTCCGCTGCCGTCGGAACGGCGTTCCCTGGCGCACCGGCCGCCACCTCACCGCTCGCCAGGACGCCGTCTGCCGCCATCAGCGCCCGCCGCACCGCTGTCGCCAAGTTGGCGCAAGCCGTCGGGAAGCCGACTGCGACCGCGTTGGCGCCGCCCGCGACCCCATAACCGACCCGCGTGCCCGCCAGCGTGAAGAGCGCGGCGCGCGACGAGGTGCCCCCCGCGTCGATGCCCAGTACCAGCTCCATGTCAAAAATTATTCCCCAACATCCTTGACGACGCCAGAATCTGAGCATAATTTTCACCGCGTGGAACTACTAGCCCGGATCAGGACCGAGCAGCACGACATGCCCGAGGCGCTACGAAAAGTGGCGGACGCGATTCTCGGCAGCCCGGCCGAGGCCGCGCGGCTGACAATCGTTGATCTGGCCGAGCGGAGCGGCACCTCCACCGCCACGATCACGAGGTTCTGCCGGGCGATGGGATTCACCGGGTACGCCGAGTTGCGCGTCGCCATCGCGACCGAGACCGGGCGGGTGGCGCAGCAGACCTGGCAGACCGACATCGGGCAGGAGATCCTGCCCGACGACAGCCTCGAACGGGTGCTGGGCGTCGTCTCCGGGAACGACATCCGGCTGATCCAGGAGACCGGCGACCAGCTCGACCTGGCCGTGGTGGGCAAGGTCGCGCAGGCCGTCGCGCGGGCCGGGAGGGTGCTGCTGTTCGGGGTCTCGAGCAGCGCGGCCGTCGCCAGCGAGATGGAATACCGGCTGCAGCGGATGCGCGTACCCACCTGGAGCAGGTCCGACGCGCACAGCGCGCTGACCGACGCGGCGCTGCTCGGGCACGGTGACGTGGCCATCGGCATCTCCCACAGCGGCCGGACGCGCGAGGTCATCGAGGTGCTCGCCGAGGCGGGCAGCCACGGCGCGATCACCGTCGCCGTGACCTCGCATCCCAGGTCGCCGCTCGCCGAGGTGGCCGAGCTGGTGCTGACCACGGCCAGCCGCGAGACGACGTTCCGGTCGGACGGGTTCGCGGCGATCCATTCGCAGTTGCTCGTGCTGGACGTGGTCTACGTCTCGGTCGCGCAGAAGACCTACGAACGTACCAAGGAGGCCTTCGACGTGACAGTCAGAGCGGTAGCCGGACACCGACTCCCAGAAGGAGATATATGACGTTAAATGCTGAGGACTACGTCGCCCACATCGCCACGCTCATCCAGGACATTCCGAAAGATCCGGAGATCGCCAGGGCCGCCACACTGTTCACGGCGGCGATCACTAAGGGCGGCGTCATCCAGGCGTTCGGTTCGGGCCACTCCGAGGCGGTCGCGATGGAGATCGCCGGGCGGGCGGGCGGTCTGGTGCCCACGAACCGGCTCGCGCTCAGGGACATCGTCCTGTACGGCGGAGCGCCACGCGACCAGCTTGACCGCTACGACCTGGAACGCGACCCGGCCGTCGCCCACACCATCCTCGACCATGCCCCCGTCCACGACGACGACCTGTTCGTGATCATCTCCAACTCCGGCGTGAACGGCGTGGTCGTCGAGCTCGCCACCCTCGTCAAGCAGCGCGGTCACGACCTGGTCGCGATCACCTCGCGCGCCCACAGTGACGCGGTCACCTCCCGCCATCCCTCGGGCCGCAAGCTGAGCGACCTCGCCGACGTGGTGCTCGACAACCGGGCACCGTACGGCGACGCGATACTCGCCCTGCCCGACGGAGGCGCCACCGGGGCCGTCTCCACCATCACCTCGGCCCTGCTCGCCCAGCTCGTCGTGACCGCGACAGTGGGCAACCTGCTCGACGCGGGCCAGGTCCCACCGGTCTACCTCTCGGCCAACGTCCCCGAGGGCGACGCCCACAACCTCAAGCTCGAAGCGCTGTACGCGGGCCGCATCCGCCGAGGCGCCTGAGCACCTTCCTGAGCACATCCCTGAGCACATCAGAGCACGACAGCACTGTTCGGCATGCAGGAAATTCGGGGGCCGTCGAAACAAGGAGAACCCCGCCATGACGCGAAATGCCGTGAGGATCCTCTTCAGCCTGACCCTTCCCCTCATCCTGGTAGCCCTGGCGATGACCGCCCCGGCCAACGCCCAGCAGGCCGTACGCCTCCAGTACAAGACCAGCTCCCCGGGCGCCACCACCGCCCAGGCCGAGCCCTGGTTCCAGCTCTACAACGACGGCACCACGTCGATCCCGCTCAACCAGGTCAAGATCCGCTACTACCTGACCGGCACGGAGACCTACCGCTTCGCCTGCTCCTGGGCAGTGGTGAGCTGTTCGACGGTGACGGGGCAGTTCGTCCGCCAGTCGGGTGCCGACCAGTACCTGGAGGTCGCCTTCACCTCCGGCACGCTCGCACCCGGCTCGAACACCGGCGACATGCAGCTCCGCTTCTACCGCGCCGACTGGCAGAACTTCACCCAGAGCGACGACTACTCCTACGGCTCCCAGACCACGTACGGCAACTGGGACAAGGTGACCGTCTACGTCAACGGCCAGCTCGCCTGGGGCCGGCCGACAGGCAGCGACCCGACGCCCACCCCGACGCCGACCGTCACCCCGCCCGGTTCGAAGGGCGTGCTGTTCGACGACTTCACCTACACCAACTCGGCCGACCCGCGCCTGTCCCAGCGCGGCTGGACGGTCCGCTCCAGCTCCGGCGGCCCCGGCGTGCCCGGTGCCACCTGGTCGCCGTCGGCGATCACGTTCCCCGGCGGCCTGCTCACGCTCGACTCCTCGACCAACGGCACCGCCTCGGGCACCGTCCAGACAGAGCTGTCCACCGCCGCCCGCAAGTTCCACGAGGGCACGTACGCGGCCAGGGTGCGTTTCAGCGACGCCCCGACGAGCGGCCCGGACGGCGAGCACCTGGTGCAGACGTTCTTCACGATCACCCCGCTCAACTTCAACCTGGACCCCAATTACGGCGAGCTGGACTTCGAGTACCTGCCCAACGGCGGCTGGGGCGAGCCGGGCAACATCCTCTACACCACGAGCTGGGAGACCTACCAGGCCGACCCCTGGCAGGCCGTGAACACCCACACCGAGGAGCGGACGAGCTTCAACGGCTGGCACGACCTGGTCATCCAGGTCAGCGGCGGGCGCATCAAGTACTACGTCGACGGGCGCCTGTTCGCCGACCACGGTGACATCTACTACCCCGAGACGCCCATGTGGATCATGTTCAACCAGTGGTTCATCGATCTGCAGGGCGGCACCACCCCGCGTAGCTACCGGCAGCAGGTCGACTGGGTCTTCCACAGCAAGAACGAGGTCGTCTCGCCCACCGACGTGCTCAGCCGGGTCAGCGCCTTCCGCACCGCCGGAACCGCTTTCCAGGACACGGTCCCCAACTCCTGACACCCCGCAACGAGGTACGGCCGGCGCCGCGCGTGCCGGCCGTACCGACACATACCCCCCACCAGAAGGTGAACGACGATGAAGTACCGCATCCTGGCTCTGGCGGCCGTCTTCGCGCTGGGCGCGTGCGGCTCCGATGCCAAGCCGACAGGCGGAGCGCCCGCGAGCAGCGGCCCGACCAAGCTGACCGTCTGGATCATGGACGGCAGCGTCACGAAGGAACTGCTGAAGAAGTTCGAGACCGGCTACGAGGCCGCGCACCAGGGGACGGACCTCGACATCCAGATCCAGGCCTGGGACGGCATCGGGGAGCGCGTGACCGCCGCGCTGGCCAGCACCGACGCCCCCGACGTGATCGAGGTCGGCAACACCCAGGTCGCCCAGTACGCGGCCAGCGGCGGCGTCCAGGACCTGACCGGCAAGGTGGCCGACCTCAAGGGCGAGGACTGGCTGCCGGGCCTGGCCCAGCCGGGCAACATCGACGGCAAGCAGTACGGCATCCCCTGGTACGCCGCCAACCGCGTCGTCGTCTACAACAAGGACATATTCGCCAAAGCCGGTATCAAAGCCCCAAAAACCAGGGACGAATGGCTAAATATCACGGCAAAGCTTAATAAAGGCCAGGACCAGGGCATCTACCTCACCGGCCAGACCTGGTACGCCCTGGCCGGATTCGTCTGGGACGAGGGCGGCGACCTGGCGATCCAGGAGGGCGGCAAGTGGAAGGGCGCCCTCGACACCCCGCAGGCCCTGGCCGGCATGGACTTCTACAAGCGCCTCCAAGCCCTCGGCAAGGGCCCCAAGGACGCCGACGAGGCCAACCCGCCGCAGCACGAGGTGTTCGCCCAGGGCAAGGTCGCCCAGATCATCGCCGTCCCCGGCATCGCCTCCCGGGTCCTGGAGGTCGAGCCGAAGATGAAGGACAAGATGGGCTTCTTCCCCATCCCCGGCAAGACGGCCGACAAGCCGGGCACCGTGTTCACCGGCGGCTCCGACCTGATCATCCCGGTCGCCTCGCAGCGCCAGGAGCAGGCGTACGAGGTCGTCAAGGCGCTGGCCGGCGAACAGTTCCAGACGGAGCTGGCCAAGGCGATGAGCTTCGTGCCCAACCGCACCTCGCTCGCCGGGGTGCTGGCCGGCGAGGAGGGCACCGCCGCCATGGCCACCGCCGCCGCCAACGGCCGGGCCACCCCCAACACCCCCAACTGGGCCGCCGTCGAGGCCACCTCGGTCATCAAGCAGTACATGACCGCCGTACTCACCGGCGCCGACCCGGCGGCCGAGGCGAAGAAGGTCTCCGAGAACATCACGACGACCCTGAACAGCAAGTGAGGTCGCGTTCGCTCTGGCCCTACCTGCTCATCGCGCCCACGGTGGCCGGTGGGGCCTTCCTCCTGCTCTATCCCCTGCTCAAGGCGGCCCTGATCTCGTTCCAGCACTTCCGCATGGGCGAGCTCATCAGGGGCGGGGCCGCGTTCGCCGGCCTGGAGAACTACCGGGAGCTCCTGACCGGCGCGGAGTTCTGGCAGGTGCTGCTGCGCACCCTCGTGTGGACCGCGATCAACGTGGTGCTCATCGTGGTCCTGTCGACCGGCGTCGCCCTGATGCTGGTCCGGCTCCGCCGTGGCCTGCGCCTGGCCGTGATGAGCGGGCTCGCCCTGGCCTGGGCCACCCCGGTCATCGCGGCCACCACGATCTTCCAGTGGCTCTTCCAGTCGGAGCTCGGCGTGGTCAACTGGCTGCTGGTCACGCTGGGCCTCGACTCCTTCCGCGGCTACACCTGGTTCGCGGACGGCACCGCCACGTTCGCCGTACTCGTCGTCCTGGTCGTCTGGCAGTCGGTGCCGTTCGCCGCGCTGACCCTCTACGCGGGGCTGACCACGATCCCGGCCGAGCTGTACGAATCCGCCAGGATCGACGGCGGCACCGGCTGGCAGGTCTTCTGGAAGGTCACGGTGCCCATCCTGCGGCAGCTCTTCGCGCTGATCACCTCCCTGGAGGTGATCTGGGTGGCCAAGTGCTTCCCGCAGATCTGGGTCCTCAGCCAGGGCGGGCCCGGCGGCGCCACCACCACCCTGCCCGTCTACGCGTTCAAGATCGCCAGAGTCCTGCACAGGTACGACCTGGGCTCCGCGGTCGCCATGCTCACCGTCGTCATCCTCGCCATCGCCCTGATCAGCAATCTGCGCAGAATGGTCCGCTCATGAAACGGCTCGCGCTCAACGCGGCGGCGCTGGCCGTACTCGGGATGACGATCTTTCCCGTGTACTGGATGTTCCTCACCGCGTTCAAGCCGACCAGCGACATTCAGGCGGCCACGCCCACGTTCTGGCCGGTGCACCCCACTCTCGAACACTTCGCCACGGCCATCTCCGCGCCCGGCTTCTGGACCTACTGGCGCAACAGCCTGGTCGTGACCGTGGTGGCCGTACTGCTCGCGCTGGTCGTGGCGCTGCTGGCGGCGTTCGCGGTGACCAGGATGCGCTGGCGGGGCAAGGGAGCCTTCGTGCTCGCCGTGTTCGCCGCCCAGATGGCGCCGTGGGAGGCGCTGCTGGTGCCGGTGTTCATCATCGCCAGGGACACCGAGCTGCTCGACTCGCTGACCATGCTGACCGGCGTCTACTTCATGATCACGCTGCCGTTCACGATCGTGACGCTGCGCGGGTTCCTGCAGGCGATCCCGCTGGAGCTGGAGGAGGCGGCGCAGGTCGACGGGTGCGGCCGGCTCATGGCGTTCCGGCGGGTGGTGTTCCCGCTGCTCGCACCGGGGCTGATGGCGACCTCGCTGTTCGGCTTCATCACGGCGTGGAACGAGTTCGCGTTCGTCAACGTGCTGATCATCAAGGATCAGGACCGGCGGACGCTGCCGGTGTGGCTGTCGTCCTTCCGCGACGTGTTCGGCACCGACTGGGGCGCGACGATGGCCGCGGCCAGCCTGTTCGCGCTGCCCGCGCTGCTGCTGTTCCTGTTCCTGCAGCGCCGCGTCGGCACCGGGATGACAGCGGGCGCCGTCAAGGGCTGAGCGTGAACGCCGCGTGCAGCGCCCGCCGGTCGGCCGCCGGCAGCAGGTCGCGCGCCGCCAGCCAGGCCGCCGCCCCCGCCGCGTCCCGCGCCGTGGCCACGGTCTCCCCGCCCAGCAGCTCCCGTACGGCCTGCCGTACCGGCCCCTCGCTCGTCAGCACGCTCCCCGCCAGCACCACCGGCCCTGACCGGTGCACCCGCCGGACCGTGGCGACGAGCTGCTCGGCGGCCTGGCGGGTGATGCCGAGCGCGAGCGGGTCACCCGCCTCGGCGGCCTGACTGACCAGCGTCGACAGGGCGGCCAGGCGCATGTGGTCGGCCTGCGCGAGCCGGACGATCCGATCGGCGTCCTTGCGCGGCGTGGGACCGCGCTCAGCCCCCAGGAAGTGCTCGACGACCAGCTCGACCAGCACACCCTCCGACGTGCCGCGATCCAGCGCGGCGACGACGGCCTTGGCGCCCGCGCGCCCGATCCAGAAGCCCGACCCCGCGTCGGCCAGCAGCCACCCGAGCCCGTCGGCGATCACGTCCAGCTCGTAGCCGGCGATCCTGGCCGCCACCGCCCCCGTCCCGGAGAGCAGCAGCGAGCCGTCCGGCTCGGGCGACCCGGCGACGTACGCGATCACCACGTCTCCCATGAGCCGCGGCCCCGAGGCGATGCCATGCCCCGCCCACACCTTGCCCAGCTCCGGCTCCATCGCGTCGACGACGCCCGAGACCCCGGCCAGGGAGACGACGACCGATGACGCGTCCTGCCCGGCGAGCGCCCGGCCGAGTGCGGTGTCGATCGCCGCCACCGCACTGGTCAGCCCGTGGGCGGTCGGATTGCCGGCACCTGCCCTGGCATAACCGACACGGGTCCCGTCGAGTGAGTGCACCGCGACGCGAGTTGAGGTGGCGCCGGCGTCGACCCCAATGGTGAGCGAATTGGTCACGGTCCGATTGTGGGACTTGACTCAGCGGAGAAGCAAGAATAATTTTCGGCGGAAGACCGGGTATCCGGAAGGAATATTCGTGACTTCAGGTGCCCTCGGGCGTGTGGAAACAGAACTACCCGGTTTGCCGGAGGCGTTGCGCAGGGTCGGCGAGGTGATCCTCGGTGATCCGGCCGAGGCGGCCCGGTCGACCATCATCGCGCTGGCCGAGCGCGCGGGCAGCTCGCCCGCGACCGTGACCAGGTTCTGCCGGGCCTTCGGCTTCTCCGGCTACGCGGAGCTGCGGGTGGCGCTGGCCACCGAGACCGGCCGGGCCGCGCAGGCGGGCTGGGGCGCGGGCGTGGGGCACGAGATCGGGCCCGACGACCCGCTCGACGCGGCGATCGAGGTGATGGCGGCGGCCGACGCCCGGCTCATCCAGGACACCGCCGCCCAGCTCGACTCGGAGATCGTCGCCCAGGTGGCCGACGCCATCGTCGCCGCGCCGCGGGTCCTCCTCGTCGGCGTCTCCACCAGCGGGAACGTCGCGGCCATGTACGAAGGCCGGTTCCGGCGCATCGGCATCCCGTGCTGGAGCGCGGGCGACGCGCACGTCGCGCTGTCGGACGCCGCGCTGCTCGGCTCGAGCGACGTCGCGATCGGCATCAGCCACCGGGGCCGGACCCGCGAGGTCATGGAGGCCCTGGCCGAGGCCGGCAGCCACGACGCCACCACGGTCGCCGTCACCTCGTTTGCCCGATCGCCGCTGGCCGACCTGGCCGACCTGGTGCTCACCACCGCCAGCAGGGAGACCACGTTCCGGCTCGGCGGGCTGGCGGCCGTCCACTCGCAGCTGTTCGTGCTCGACGCCGTCTACGTGGCGGTGGCCCAGCGCACGTACGAGCGCACCAACCAGGCGTTCGGGCTGACGATCAGCGCCGTGGAGAGCCACCGGGTGGAGAGAGGCTGAATGACGTTCGCAACCAAGGCCCTGGAGCTGGCACGCCAGGTCGTGGAGTCGCAGGCGGAGCCGGTACGCCGCGCCGCCGCCCTGCTCGTCACCTCGCTCAGAGCGGGCGGCGTGGTCAACGCGTTCGGATCGGGGCATTCCGAGGCCATCGCGATGGAGATCGCCGGACGGGCCGGCGGCCTGGTGCCCAGCAACCGGCTCACCCCGCGCGACCTCGTCCTGTACGGCGGGCAGCCGCCGAGCGTGCTCACCCCCGAGCTCGAACGCGATCCGGAGATCGCCCACCGGATCTACGAGCTGGCGCCCGTCGCGCCGCAGGACGTGTTCGTGCTGATCTCCAGCTCGGGCATCAACGGCGCCGTGGTCGAGCTGGCCACGATCGTCAAGGACCGCGGTCATCCCCTGATCGCGCTGACCTCGGTCAAGCACAGCAGCCAGATGACCTCGCGCCACCCGTCGGGCCGCAAGCTGCTCGACCTGGCCGACGTCGTGCTGGACAACGGCGCGCCGTACGGGGACGCGATCCTCGAACTGCCGGGCGGCGGCGGTTACGGCGCGATCTCGACGGTCACCTCGGCGCTGCTCGCGCAGATGGTGGTCACCGAGGCGGTGGACGGGCTCGTGGCGCTCGGCGAGACGCCGCCCATCTATCTGTCGGTCAACGTGGCCGGCGGCGACGAGCACAACAAGGCCCTGGAGAGCCGCTACGCAGGGCGGATCCGACGTGGAGCATGACTAGCTAGGAGTAGACATAATGCCGAACACCCCCCGCATCACCCGGCGCGAGCTCCTCCGGAGCGCCGCTCTGGTCCCCATGGCGGGCGCGCTCGCCGCGTGCGCGACCCCGGCCGCGAAGCCGTCGGCCTCGTCGGCCGCCCCGGTCGCGACCAGCGCGGCCAACCCCTTCGGCGTGTCGGACAGCAAGCCGCTGGAGGTATGGATCTTCGACGGCGGCTTCGGCCAGGACTACGCCAAGAACATCCACCAGCCGCTGTTCAAGTCGAAGTATCCCAAGGTGGAGATCAAGCACAACGCCACCAAGGAGATCACCAAGGTTCTCCAGCCGAGGTTCGCCGGTGGCAACCCGCCCGACGTGATCGACAACTCGGGCGCCAACGCCATGGACTTCGGCGCGCTCGCCCAGGACGGCCAGCTCCAGGACCTCACCCCGCTGCTCGACGCGCCCTCGTGGGACGACCCGGGCACCAAGGTCAGGGACACCATCGACCAGGCCGTCATTGACATCGGCACCTACGACGGCACGTTCAGCGTGCTCGGCTATGTGAACTACATCTTCGGCATCTGGTACTCGCAGAAGGCGTTCAAGGACAACGGCTGGGTGCCCCCGAAGACCTGGGACGAGTTCCTCAAGCTCAACGAAACAATCAAAAAGTCCGGCAAGATGGCCCCCTTCACCTACGCCGGAAAATTCCCGCAATATCTGTACGAAGTGCTGCTCACCATGGCCGCGAAGATCGGCGGCAACGAGGTCCTCGTCAACATCGACAACCTCGAGGACGGCGCCTGGAAGAGCGAGGCCATGAAGACCTCCGCCACTGCCTGGGCCGAGATCGGCGCGAAGTACCTCATGGAGGGCACCGCCGGCCTCGACCACGTCCAGACCCAGACCGCCCAGAACAAGTACAAGGTCGCCATGCTGCCCTCCGGCTCCTGGCTGGAGAACGAGCAGAAGACCACGACCCCGCCCGACTTCGAGTACGGCATGTTCCCCGTCCCCGACTTCACCAGCTCCGACAAGATGCCGTACGGCACGCTCCACAGCCAGCCGAGCGAGAACTTCATCGTCCCCGCCAAGGGCGCCAACCCGCAGGGCGGCATGGAGTACCTGCGCGCCATGCTGTCGAAGAAGGCGTCGGGCGACTTCAGCGAGATGGTCAAGACCGTCTCGACGGTCAAGGGCGCGGGCGAGGGCCGGCAGCTCTCGCCGGGCGCCGCGAGCGCGACCACGGCCTACACCGCCGCCGGCGCGAACATCGTCTACTACCGCTGGCAGACCTGGTACGCCCAGCTCAAGGACGAGGCCATCGCCGCCACCGGCCAGCTCATGACCGGTGGCCTCACGCCCGACAAGTACCTGGAGCGCCTGCAGAAGAAGGCCGACGAGATCAAGAACGACTCCTCGATCAAGAAGTACAAGCGCTGATGCTGTTCAACAGGTATCGCCGAGGGCTGTTCATCACCGCGTTCCTGGCAGCCCCGGTGACCCTCTATCTGGTTTACGTGATCTCGCCGTACATCCAGGCGTTCTACATGGCGATGACGGACTGGCGCGGCGTCTCGGCCACGCCGGCCTTCATCGGGCTGGAGAACTTCGTCCGTCTTCTGGGAGACGAGATCTTCTGGAAGGCGGTCACGCACAACGCCGGGCTGCTCGTCCTGCTGCCCCTGTTCACGATCGTCATCGCGCTGTTCTTCGCCTTCCTCCTCAACGTGGGCGGCGGCGGGCGGGCCGTGGGCGGGATCAGGGGCTCCAAGTTCTACCGGGTGGTGTTCTTCTTCCCGCAGGTGCTGGCCGTCGCGGTGGTGGCGGTGCTGTTCCAGCAGGTGTTCCGGCCGGACGGCAGCGGCATGCTGAACGCGCCGCTGATGGCGCTGGGCGCCAAGCCGATCGGCTTCCTGTCGGATCCGAACGTCGCGTTCTGGTCGGTGCTCGGTGTCCTGGTCTGGCAGGCGGTCGGGTTCTACGTGGTGCTCTTCTCCGCCGGGCTCGCCTCCATCCCGAAGGACATGTTCGAAGCGGCGCAGATCGACGGCGCCGGGCGGCTGAGCCTGTTCTTCCGCATCACGCTGCCGCTGCTCTGGGACACCGTCCAGGTGGCCTGGGTCTACCTGGGCATCATCGCTCTCGACGTGTTCGCGATCGTGTGGGTGATGACCGACCAGCACGGCGGCCCCGACTGGTCGACCACGGTCATGGCCGCCGAGATCTACCGCAACGCCTTCCAATACTTCCGCTTCGGATACGCCTCGGCCCTGGGCGTCGTGATGTTCCTCTTCACCGTCGGGTTCGCGATCCTTTCGCTGCGCCTCACGCGGCGCGAACGAATCGAGTACTGA
This sequence comes from Nonomuraea sp. NEAU-A123, assembly GCF_018603905.1. Taxonomy (GTDB): domain Bacteria; phylum Actinomycetota; class Actinomycetes; order Streptosporangiales; family Streptosporangiaceae; genus Nonomuraea. The sequence goes on along the minus strand of NZ_JAHFZZ010000028.1, from coordinate 86,026 downwards.
TGACAACGACCTCATGGACGGTGGCGAACTCCCGCAAGCTGGCCCGCCAGGAGAGCCGCAGGCGGCTCGGCCCCATGGCGATCCTGTCGCACGTCGCGTTGCTGCTGTGGACCCTGCTCACGGTTGTGCCGATCCTGTGGACGTTCCTGGCGTCGGTCAAGAGCGAGGACGAGATCTTCGGTGACGCCTGGTCGCTGCCGGCCAGTCTGCACTGGGACAACTTCGCCAGGGCCTGGGATCAGGCGCACATCGGCCAGTACATGCTCAACAGCGTCATCGTGGTCGCCTTCAGCGTGTCCGGCACCATGCTGGTCGGCTCGATGGCCGCGTACGTGCTGGCGCGCTATCCCTTCCGCGGCAACCGGGCCATCTACCTGCTGTTCGTGTCGGGCCTGGCCTTCCCGGTCTTCATGGCGCTGTCTCCGCTGTTCTTCGTCGTGCAGAACATGGGCAACCTCCCGCTGATCGGCCCGCTCATCGGCCTGAACACCCACGCGGGCCTCGTGCTGGTCTACATCGCCTACTCGATGCCGTTCACCGTGTTCTTCCTGGCGGCCTTCTTCCGTACGCTGCCCACGGCGGTGGCGGAGGCGGCCATGGTCGACGGCGCCTCGCACACCCGCGTCTTCTTCCAGATCATGCTGCCCATGGCCAGGCCGGGCCTGGTCAGCATCACGATCTTCAATATCCTCGGCCAGTGGAACCAGTACCAGCTCCCCCTGGTGCTGCTGCAGGAGCGCGACAAGTGGGTGCTCACGCAGGGCATCGCCGACATCTCGACGGCCGCGGGCTACGACCAGGACTGGTCGGCCCTGTTCGCCGCGCTGACGCTGGCGATCCTGCCCATGCTGGTCGTCTACACGGTCTTCCAGCGTCAGATCCAGTCGGGGCTGACCGCGGGAGCGCTCAAGTGAATATCCCTCGCGTACCGGTCGCGGCGGTTCTAAGCTGCGGGGTGTGATCGGCGACATCCGCGCGTTGCTGGCCCGCCACCTCCCCGACGTCGAGGTGCGCTCCCTCACCGAGTCCGGGCAGGGCCTGGACAACGAGGTGTACGAGGTCAACGGTGAGTTGATCGTCCGGGGCAGCAGGGCCGTCGATCCGGTGGCCACGCGGCGCGAGGTCGAGCTGCTGGCCGCGGTCCGGGCGCTGGCCACCGTGGCGGTGCCCGAGGTGGTCTTCGCCGACTACGAGCAGGGCGTGCTCGCCTACCGCAAACTGCCGGGCGAGCCGCTCAACCTGCACCCGGTGCCGGACCCCGCACTGCTGGCCGCCCCGCTGGGCCGCCTGCTCAGCGCCCTGCACGGCGCCGAGCCGGGGGAGCTGCGCGAGCTGGCGCCGCTCGACCTCTACCCGGCGCCCACCCTGCTGGTGGACGCCGGGCTCGACTACCGCGACGTCGAGCGGCACGTGCCGTACGAACAACGGCCGCTGGTGGAGGAGTTCTTACGCCGCAGGCCGCCCGACGAGCCGCGCTCCCTGCGCTTCTGCCACAACGACCTGGGCGGCGAGCATCTCCTGGTCGACGTCGCGACCAGCTCGCTGACGGGCGTCATCGACTGGACCGACGCCGCCGTCACCGACCCGGCGCACGACTTCGCGCTCATCTACCGCGACCTGGGTCCCGCGGTCTTCGAGCAGACCGTCTCGCACTACGACCTCGACTTCGACGAGACAGACCGGGCCAGGGCCCTGTTCTACGCCAGGTGCGCGCTCATCGAGGACCTCGCGTACGGCCTGAGCACCGGCCCGCGCCACTACGCCGACGCCGCCCTGGCCCACCTCACCCGGACCTTCAGCTGATCACGTAGCGTCGATCATGAAGTGCCGAGCTCGTCGCGCAGGCGCCTGGTCGCGCCGACCACGTTCGCCAGCGCCGCCTCCACCTGCTCGTAGGTACGGGTCTTCAGCCCGCAGTCCGGGTTCACCCAGACCCGCTCGGCGGGCAGCACCTTCAGCGTCTCGCGCAGCAGCCCCTCCACCTCGGCCTCGCTCGGCACCCGCGGCGAGTGGATGTCGTAGACGCCGGGCCCGAGCCCGCGCCCGAAGGAGCCCACCGCCCCCAGGATCCGGGCCCCGGAACGGGCCGACTCGATCGTGGTGACGTCGGCGTCCAGGCCGTCGATCGCCGCGAGGATCTGGTCGGCATCCGAATAGCACAGGTGCGTATGGATCTGGATGCGGTCACTCGCGCCCGAGGTGGCCCTCCGGTACGCGGCCACCGCCCACTCCAGGTAGTCGGCCTGCGAGGCCCGCCTGAGCGGCAGCAGCTCGCGCAGCGCCGGCTCGTCCACCTGGATGATCGACACGCCCGCCTCCTCCAGGTCGCGTACCTCGTCCCTGACCGCGTCGGCCACCTGGAACACGACGTCACGCAGCGGCAGGTCGTCACGGACGAACGACCAGGCGACGATCGTGACCGGCCCGGTGAGCATGCCCTTGACCGGCTTGTCCGTCAGCGACTGCGCGTGGCGGGCCCACCGCACGGTGATCGGCGCGGGCCGCCCGACGTCGCCGTGCAGGATCGGCGGCCTGGTGCAGCGCGAGCCGTAGGACTGGACCCAGCCGTTGGCGGTGACCGCGAAGCCGTCGAGGTGCTCGGCGAAGTATTGGACCATGTCGTTGCGCTCGGGCTCGCCGTGCACGAGGACGTCGAGCCCGAGCCGCTCCTGCAGCCGGATGACCCGCTCGATCTCCGCCTCGACCCGCCGGTCGTAGCCGGCCTCCTCCAGCGTGCCCGCCACCACGGCCGCGCGGGCCGCGCGCAGCTCGCCGGTCTGCGGGAACGACCCGATCGTGGTGATCGGCAGTGCGGGCAGCCGCAGATGCGCGGCCTGCGCCGCGGCTCGCTCCGCGTACGGACCGCGCCCCTCGAACACGACCGGGTCCGCCAGCGCCACCGACGCCGCCGGGGCCTCGGCGCCGCCGAAGTCGGCGCGCGCCAGCTCGACCACCTCGGCCACCTTCTGCTCGGCGAAGGCCAGCCGCGCCCGCAGCGCCGGGTCGAGCTCGTCCTCCCCCGCCACGTCGTACGGCACGTGCAGGAGCGAGCACGACGTGCTGACCACCACGTCCGCCGCGTGCTCCCGCACCGCCCGCAGCAGGCTCAGCGCCCGCCCCGGAGCGGTACGCCACACGTCCCGCCCGGACACCACGCCCGCCACCACGGTCTTGCCCGCCAGCGCCGCGAGCCGGTCCAGGCCGCCGCGCACCAGGTCCACCCCGATCGCCTCCACCGGCGTCGCGGCCAGGACGGGCAGCGCCTCGCCCAGATCACCGAAGTAGGAGGCGACGAACAGCCCGGGGCGCGAAGGAGCGGACCCGAGCCGCTCGTAGGCGGCCGTGACGGCGGCCAGCTCCTCGGGAGACCGGTCGGCCACCAGCGCGGGCTCGTCGAGCTGCACCCACTCCACACCCTCGGCCGCGAAGAGCGCCAGTAGCTCCTCATAGCAGCCGAGCACCTCCTCCAGCCGCTCCAGCGCCCCGGCCAGCAGCAGGAACGTCACCGGCCCTATCACCACGGGCCGCGTCTCGAAGCCCAGCTCCCGAGCCTGCCGCAGCTCGGCGAGCGGCTTGGCGGCATCGAGCTTGAACACGGTCTCGGCGTCGACCTCCGGCACGATGTAGTGGTAGTTCGTGTCGAACCACTTCGTCATCCGCAGCGGCGCCAGCCCGGCGGTGCCCCTGGCCATCGCGAAGTAGGAGTCCTCGGCCTCCAGGTAGCGCCGGGGCACCGCGCCGAGCAGCACGGCCGTGTCCAGCACCTGGTCGTATAGCGAGAAGGTGTTGGACGGCAGCCCGGCCAGGCCCAGCTCGGCGAGCCGCCGCCAGGTCCGCTCCCGCAGCTCGGCGCCCGTCTCCTCCAGCTCCGCGCGGGTCGAGCGGCCGTCCCAGTACGACTCCAGGGCCCGCTTCAGCTCCCTTCGCGGGCCGATCCTGGGATATCCGAGCACGGTGGACCGGGGAAATGACGACATCAGACTGCTCCCTGCGTTGACGACTTGATCGAACGCCGAGAATCCACCACACCCGCCGCCCCTGGTGCATCCTGTATTCGTGCTGCTTATGCTCAAGGAGGTCCAGTGCTTCACCCGCGTGGCCGCCCGGCTCAGCTTCTCGGTGGCCGCCGCGGACCTGGGCATGTCCCAGCCCGCCATGAGCCAGGCCATCACCAGGTTGGAGCGGGCCACCGGGACCAGGCTGTTCGACCGGACCGCCCGCGCGGTGCGGCTCACCGCCGCGGGCAAGGCCCTGCTCCCGCACGCCGACGAGCTACTGGCCGCCGCCACCGCGTTCGCGGCCGAGGCGGCCCGGCTGGCTCGGCCGACCATTCATCTCGCTTATCCACCGCTCGTCGGCGCGCTGGCGGCCCGGGTCGCCCGGCGGCTGGCGGGCCGTACTCCGGCCATCGGCGTGGAGCTCACGGTCGCCGGACGCGGGGTGGCGTCCGACGCGCTGGATCGGGGGGAGGTGTCGGCGGCGATCCTCACCACGCCCGCCCCGGCGCGGTTCGTCACCGCCGCCAGGTTTCACGTCTCCGTGGACCAGCTCGCGGTGCCGCTCGGGCACGCGCTGGAGTCGAGGGCCAAGGTCGTCCCCGGTGACGTCGCCGGGCAGGTGCTGCTCACGCCGGGCAGCCGGGCGTGGGCCGGGCTGCCGGGGCGCTCGCGCATGGTGGCCGACGACGACTTCGCCGCCGCGCTCGACCTGGTCGCGGCGGGGGCCGGGGTGCTGCCGATCCCGCAGCTGCTGGCCAGGACGATCCGCCGCGATGATCTGAGGTTCGTCTCGCTCGATGCGGGTGACCTGCGCATCACGTACGCGCTGGCGTGGGCGAGGGAGCGCGTCACGCCCGAGCTGATGGCCCTGGTGCAGGCCGTACAGGATGCTCTGTGGACTAGGTAGCCGGTAAGTTGCGCAGAGCCTCGCGGCGGCTCAGGCCCGAGATGCCCTTGGTCCGCACATAGCGGATGACCTCGGCCGGGTTGGTCTTGGCGTATTCGCGCAGCGCCCAGCCGATCGCCTTGCGGGCGAAGAAGTCGTTGTCCGACAGGCTCGGCTCGATGCAGGCGTAGAGCAGCGCCGTGTCGGTGCGGGCCTTGAACCTGTTCTGGCACAGGATCGCGGTGCGGCGTTTCCACAGGTCGCCGTCGCGCGCCCAGTCCAGCATGAGCGGGCGCATCGAGTCGGGGAACGCGGTGAGCAGGCCGCCGATCCGGTGCGTGGCCAGCTCGTCGACCAGGTCCCACCAGGCGCCGCTGACGATCATCTCCTCGTACATCGGCACCGTGTAGAGCGTCTGGAACTCCCGATAGAGGTGATAGCCGGTCAGCTCGATCGCCGCATAGCGCTCCTCGCGGTATTCGGCCTCGCGCCACAGGCCGAGCACCGCCCGGCGCCACTCCGGCGCCGTGCCGATGCGGTGCGCCGCGAACACGCGCCGCAGCGCGGCCCGTCTCGGCACCGCCTGGACGCCGAGGAACGGCATGTCGGACTTCATGTACGCACGCATCGTCGCGGCCTTCGCGGGCTCCGCCGCCTCCCGCAGTGCCTTTCGCACTGCCGTACCAAGGCTCATGCCTGCTGAGTGGTCCGCTCACCCGTGGCCAGGCCGTCGAAGAGCACGGTGATGTAGTGCTCGGCCAGACCGGTCGTGTTGAGCCGGCCGCCGGGACGGAACCAGCGCACCGCCACCCAGATCGTGTCGCGGATCATCCGGTAGGTGAGCTTCGGGTCGACGTCGGCGCGGAACTGCCCGGCCGCCTGGCCCGCCTTGATCTGCGCGACCCAGATCTGCTCGACCTCGTCCTCGGCTTTGACCAGGTAGTTGAACCGCTCGAACTGGCGCAGATAGTTCCAGTCGTTCTGCATCACGGTGATCGCGGCGCGGTGCGGCTCCAGCGTGCCGAAACCGATGCGCACCATCTCCGACAGGATCGAGCGCGGGTCGGCGCCCGAGCCGATCGCCGTGCGGTAGCGGGCGACCAGGTCGTCGAGGAAGGTGGAGAGCACCTCGTCGACGATCGTCTCTTTGGAGTCGAAATGATGATAGAGACTTCCCGAGAGGATGCCCGCCTCATCGGCGATCTCGCGTACGGTCGTGGCCTGGAAGCCCTTGCGGGCGAAGAGTTCCGCGGCGAGCTTGACGAGGTGGTCACGGCGCTCCGACGCCGGTCCCGACGATGTCGCGCGCTGACGCTTCGCCGGGGCGGTCGTGCTCTGCCCGGAGTTCTTTCGCGTTGTCACGTCTCCCATTATGAGCCCTCAGACAATCGCTTGTTCACCGAACCCGCCCAGCTCACCCGCCGTTCCGCATGCGACCAAGCGCTTGCTACGATGCGGGAGTGAACGAGGCATACATCGTCGGCGCGGTCAGGACCCCGGTCGGGCGCAAGAACGGCGGCCTCGCCCGGGCCCACCCCGCCGACCTGGGCGCGCGCGTACTCGAAGAGCTGATGACCCGCACGGGCGCCGATCCGGCGGCCGTGGCGGACGTCATTTTCGGCTGCGTCGACACCATCGGACCGCAGGCCGGCGACATCGCCCGCACCTGCTGGCTGGCCGCCGGGCTGCCGGAGGAGGTGCCCGGCGTCACGATCGACCGCCAGTGCGGCTCCTCACAGCAGGCGCTGCACTTCGCCGCCCAGGCCGTGCTCTCGGGCACGAGCGACCTCGTGGTCGCGGGCGGCGTCCAGAACATGAGCATGATCCCCATCTCCTCGGCGATGCTCGCCGGGCGCGCCCTCGGCCACGACACCCCCTTCGGCGGCTCCAAGGGCTGGCTCTCCCGGTACGGCACACAGGAGGTCTCCCAGTTCACCGGAGCCGAACAGATCGCCGCCAAGTGGGACATCTCCCGGCAGGACATGGAGGCGTTCGCCTACGCATCGCACCGGCGGGCCATCGCCGCCATCGACGACGGCCGCTTCGCGGAGCAGCTCACCCCCTTTGAGGGCGTCACCACCGACGAGGGGCCGCGCCGCGACACCACCCTGGCCAAGATGGCCGGGCTCAAGCCCCTGGTCGAGGGCGGGCGCCTCACCGCGGCCCTGGCCTCGCAGATCTCCGACGGCGCCGCCGCCCTGCTCATCGCGTCGCCGCGCGCCGTACGCGATCACGGGCTGCGCCCGCGCGCCCGCGTGCACCACCTGTCGGTGCGCGGCGGCGACCCGATCATGATGCTCTCCGCGCCGATCCCCGCCACGGAGCACGCGCTGCGCAAGGCCGGGATGACGATCGGCGACATCGACGTCGTGGAGATCAACGAGGCGTTCGCCTCGGTCGTGCTCGCCTGGCTGAAGGAGAGCGGCGCCGACCCCGCCAGGGTCAACCCGAACGGCGGCGCGATCGCGCTCGGTCACCCGCTCGGCGCGACCGGCGCGGTCCTGGCCGTGAAGCTGCTGCACGAACTGGAGCGGACCGGCGGCAGGTACGGCCTGCAGACGATGTGCGAGGGAGGCGGCCAGGCGAACGTCACCATCATCGAACGCCTATGACGTCCGAAAATGCCTCTAGCAAATAGGAAACTTTCCTATTAGATTTCGGGTCATGCTCAAGAGCGGTGACCTGTTGTGCCTTGCCGATGCCGTACTCCTGCCCGGGTTCGAGGGGCGGACCCCGCCCGACTGGGTCCGCCGCCGGCTGGGGGAGGGGCTGGCCGGGGTGGTGCTGTTCTCCCGCAACATCACGGGGCCGGCCCAGGTCGCCGAGCTGACCGCCGCCCTGCGCGCGGAGAACCCCTCCGTGCTGGTCGGCACCGACGAGGAGTCGGGCGAGGTGACCAGGCTGGAGGTCGCCACCGGCAGCAGCCGTCCCGGCGCCCACGCGCTCGGCGTCGTGGACGACGTGACGCTGACCGAGGCCCTGGCCAGGGACCTCGGCGGGGAGCTGGCCGCCGCGGGCATCACGATCGACTTCGCCCCCTCGGCCGACGTGAACTCCAACCCCGACAACCCGGTCATCGGCCTGCGCTCCTTCGGCGCCGACGCCGCCCTGGTCTCCCGGCACACCCGGGCGTTCGTCCGCGGCCTGCAGTCCGCCGGGGTGGCCGCCTGCGCCAAGCACTTCCCCGGCCACGGCGACACCTCGATGGACTCCCACCACGGCATGCCCATGGTCGCCACCGACGGGATCGAATCCGCGCTGGGCCCTTTCCGCGCCGCGATCAGGGAGGGCGTCAAGGCCGTCATGACGGGCCACCTGCTGGTGCCCGCGTACGACGCCGTCCTGCCCGCCACGCTGAGCCCCAAGGTCCTCACGGGGCTGCTCCGTGAGGAACTGGGCTTCGACGGCCTGATCATCACCGATGCCATCGAGATGGCCGCCGTCTCCGGGCCGTACGGCATCGGGGGCGCCGCCGCACGGGCGATCGCAGCGGGGGCCGACGCCATCTGCGTCGGCGGGGAGCACGCCGGCGAGGCGACCGCCGTCGAGGTACGCGAGGCCATCGCCCAGGCCGTACGCGACGGGCTGCTGCCGGAGGAACGCCTGGCCGACGCCGCGCGCCGGGTCAGCGAGCTGGCCGCCTGGACCGCCTCCGCCGGCGCCCCGGTGCCCGAGGACGGCTACCTCGGCCTCACCGCGGCCCGCCGCGCGATCAGGGTCACCCGCCGCACGAACGCCCCCATCCTGCCGCTGACCTCCGCGGCCCACGTGGTGGAGCTGACCCCCGAGATGAACCTGGCCATCGACAAGGGCACCCCGTGGGGGGTCGGCGAGCCGCTGGGCAGGCTGCTGCCCGGCACCGCCGTGACCCGGCTGGCGGCCGGCGAGGCGACCGGGGTCGCGATCGAGCGGCTCATCGCCGGCGCCGACGGACGCCCTCTCGTCGTCGTGGTCCGCGACGCGCACCGCCACCCCTGGCAGAGCGAGGCGCTACGGCACCTGCTCAGCGCCCGCCCCGACACCGTGGTGGTCGAGATGGGCCTGCCCGCCCGCTCCGACCTGGGCGCCGTGCACATCGCCACCTACGGCTCGGCCATGGTCTGCGGACAGGCCGCCGCCGAAGTGATCACCGGTACCCTTTGACACCGTGAACTTCGAAGACGAGGATCTCTCTCACACCACGCTGACCGACCGGCTCGCCCCGGACGAGACCCACGTCTTCCGCAACTGCGACCTGACCGAGGCCGACCTCCGGCGGGCGCCGCTGGCCGACGCCCGCTTCGAGTCGTGCGTGCTGGACCAGGCCGACTTCCGCCGGGCCGACCTCGACAGCGCGGTGTTCTCGAGCGGCGGCGGGATGCGGATCAGGTTCAACGACGCCGAGCTCATCGACGTGGCGTTCACCGACGTCGACCTGTCCTCCGCGCAGTTCGGCGGGGCGCTGGTGACCGACGTGACCTTCACCGGGTGCCGCATGATCGGCGCCTCGCTCACCGGGGCGCGGGGCACCGGCTTCAAGGTCTCCCGGTCCAACCTGACCATGGCCAACCTCGGCGGCTGCTCGCTGCGCGGGGAGTTCATCGAGGGGGTCCGCTTCGACGACGCCGACCTGTCGGGCTGCGACTTCACCGAGGCGACGTTCAGCGACTGCCGGTTGCGCGGCAGCAAGCTGCTCAAGACCGTGTTCGTCAAGGCCGACCTGCGCGGCGCCGACCTGGGCGAGCCCGACGACGCCAAGCTGCGCGCCTACGCGGGGGCGACGATCAACCAGGCCCAGGCGGCGGCCATCCTGGCCGCCCGCGGCATCACGGTGCTCTGAGCGCTTCCAGTACGACCGCTGCCTCTGACATGACCCGATCGATCAGCTCCCGGCAGGACGGCAGGTCGTCGAGCACCCCGACCACCTGCCCGGAGGCCATCACCCCCAGGTCGGCCCGCCCCTCGACCATGGCGGCCCGCAGCAGCACCGGCGTGTTGGCCGCCTGCAGCACCTGCGCCCAGGTCAGCTCGCGGCCGTGCCGCATCCGGCGCCCCTCGCGGAGCATCTGGGCCCACGTCAGCCCCGACAGCCGCTTGAACCTGGCGCCGTTGACCACGGCCCTGAGCAGCCGCGAACGCTCCAGCGACTCCACGAACGGAGTCCTGAGCACCCGGTGCGGCACCCCGTCGACCTTGGTGGTGACCAGCGTGTCGGCCGTCGCCAGGTAGACCTTCTTCACCTCGTCCGGCACCGGCGAGTCGCTCGTCAGCAGGAACCGGGTGCCCATCGCGATGCCGCACGCCCCGTACGCCAGCGCGGCCACCAGCCCACGCCCGTCGAAGAAGCCGCCCGCGGCGATCACCGGGATGTCCACCGCGTCCACCACCTGGGGGAGCAGCAGCGTCGTCGCGACCGGCCCGGTGTGCCCGCCGCCCTCGCCGCCCTGCACGATCACCGCGTCCACGCCCCAGGAGGCGACCTTCTCCGCGTGCCGGCGCGCGCCCACCGACGGGATCGTGACCACGCCCGCGTCCTTCAACCGGTCGATCAGCTCCCGCCGTGGCGCCAGCGCGAACGACGCCACGCGCACGCCCGCGCGGATCATCACCTCGACCCGTTCGGCCGCGTCGTCGGCATCGGAGCGGATATTGACCCCGAAGGGGGCGTCCGTGCGTTCCCGCACGCTGTTGATCGCCTCGGTCATCTTGCCGACGGACATGGTCGCGGCCGCGATGATCCCGAGCCCGCCCGCCTCGGACGTGGCCGCCGCGAGCCGCGCGCCCGCGACGTACCCCATTCCGGTCTGCACGATCGGATACCGGCACCCCACCAGCTCCGTCAGCGCGGTCTTCACGCCGCCACCTCGCGCTCGCGGGACCCGCGCGGGTCGAGCACCTCCTTCAGCAGCCGGCTCTCCTCGGCGGTCGGCTCCCGCGTCTCGGGTACGTCCTCGGGGATCACCAGCTCGAACCCGGTCGCCGCGACCACCTCCGCGACGCTCACCCCCGGATGCACCGAGGCCAGCCGCATCGACCCGTCCGGCGTGCGGAAGTCGAGCACGGCCAGGTTCGTCACCACCCGCCGCAGGTCGTAGGCCCCTCTGTCGGTGCCGAGACCGCTGACCACGTCCACTTGCGGCACGAACACCTTGGGGGAGTGCCGGGGGATCCAGTAGCTCGTCGGATCGCAGCGCGTGTTGCCCGGCGCGCCGCGCACGCCGAGGAGCTGCGCCTTGGGCCGCGCCCAGTCGCCGATGCAGGAGATGTTCGAGTTGCCGAAGCGGTCGATCTGGCTCGCGCCGAGCATCACGTGCCGCCGGCCGTTCAGCACCAGCCACAGGTGATCGCGGAACGGCAGCCAGCCCTCCACCACCTCGGGCCGCTCGCCCAGCGCGGGCACGTCGCCTGTCAGCAGGCAGACGCCGTCATGCGTGAGCAGCTCGGGCTCGAAGGTCAGCCTGGCCAGCCGGGCCGCCAGCACGGTGACCGCCCCGCCGATCCCGGCCGCGAGGATCTCCCCGTCACCCCTGAACGCCTCCGCGCAGGCCACCACGCACACGTCAGCCCTGCTCATGGAACTCCTCCCACGGCGTGTCCACGTACCGCCGCTGCTCCTGCTCGTCGCGGCCGTAGTCGGGTTCGCACACGGTGAAGCCCGCGCCGCCCGGCGTCTCGACCACGCCGGTCACCATCGACCGGCTGATCAGCAGCGACTGCACCGGCCCCTCCTTCAGCAGGTCGGCGGTGTCCACCAGCCGCTCGCACGACACGTAACAGCAGGTCGCCGCCTTGGCGTAGAGGTCGTCGAAGTACGGGTCGGGGCCCAGGTACTGCGCGTTGCCGCGCCGGTCCGCCCGGTTGAGGTGCACCAGCGCGACATCCATGGTCAGTGCGGGCACGGCGACCAGTTCCTCCCCGTCCTCGTACGGCGAGCGGACCGTACGCAGGCCCGGATTGACCCGCATGACGTCCGAGCCGAGCCCGGCCCGCGTGGGCAGGAACGGCAGCCGGTGCGCCGCCGCCAGCAGCCCGAACATGAACATGCCCTCGTCATACTCGGTGAACTCGATCGTGCCGCCCTGCCTGGCCCGCCTGAAGTGCGGTTCGAGCGGGATGGAGTCCAGCGTGACGAACGGCGCCACCACCCGGCGCACCTTCCCGGCGGCGCAGAGCATGCCGACGTCCGGGCCGCCGTACGAGATGAGGGTGAGGTCCCGGACGTTCGAGCGCAGCAGGCCGCCGACCAGAGCCATCGGCTTGCGCCGCGACCCCCAGCCGCCGATCCCGACCGTCATGCCGCTCTCGATCTCGGCCGCGACCTCCTCGACGGACATGACCTTGCTCACGAGCCCTCCACGAAGCGGTCTCGATGCCTGTCGCCCGCGCCCATCAGGTTCAGCTCGAACGTGAAGCCCTGCTCGAAGCGGTAGGAACGCTTCACGTCCACGGGGTCGATGCCGTTGAGCGACTCCTTCGCGCGGCGGATCACGTACGGGTCCTTGTCCGCGATCTGGCCCGCCACCTCCAGCGCCGCGTCCCGCAGCTTGTCGCGCGGCACCACCTCCAGCACCGAGCCGAACACGTGCAGCTCGGCGGCCGTCACGTTCCGGCAGGTGTAGACCATGGCGCGCATCAGATGCTGGGGTACCAGCCGGGCCAGGTGGGTGGCGGCGCCGAGCGCGCCCCGGTCCACCTCCGGCAGTCCGAAGTAGGCGTCCTCGCTGGCCAGCACGATGTCCGCGTTGCCCACCAGCCCGATCCCACCGCCGACGCAGTGGCCGTGCACGGCGACGATCACCGGCACCGGGCAGTCGTAAACAGCCGCGAACGCCGCAAAGCATCCTTTATTTGCATTTATCAGGGCAGTGTGGCCCTCTGTGGCCTGCATCTCCTTGATGTCCACGCCGGCGTTGAAGCCCCGGCCCTCGGCTCGCAGCACGACGACCCTCGTCTTCTCGTCCTGCCCGGCCTCCGTCACGGCTCTGGCCAGCTCGTGCCAGGCTCGCGCCGGCAGCGCGTTCACCGGTGGGACGTCCACGACGACCTCGGCGATCGGGCCGTCCCGCAGCGTGATTCCCATCCCGCTCCCTGGTTGCACCTAACGCTTGCTTGGTACGGTAGCACCCGTGACGGTGACTTACGACTACACGGGCAAGGTCGTCCTGGTGACCGGTGGGACCAGGGGGATCGGCGCGGGCATCGCCACCGCCTTCGCCACCGCCGGAGCCGAAGTGATCGTCTGCGCCCGCCACGATCCCGTACCTCCGCCCCCGGTGTCGCCGCCGAGTCCCCCTCCCCGCTCGGCGGGCACCGGGGTGCGGTTCGTGCGGGCCGATGTGCGGGACGCCGACGACCTGGAGCGGCTGTTCTCCGGGCTCGACCGGCTCGACGTGGTCGTCAACAACGCGGGCGGGTCGCCGTACGCACGGCTGGAGGGCACGTCACCACGCCTGCACGCGCGCATCGTCGAGCTCAACCTGATCGCCCCGCTGCTCGTCGCGCAGCGCGCGTACCCGCTGCTCGCCGCCTCGGGCGGTTCCGTGGTGATGATCGGGAGCTCCAGCGGCGTGCGGCCCTCCCCGGGCACCTCGGCGTACGGTGCGGCCAAGGCGGGACTCCATCACCTGGCGAACTGCCTGGCCGCCGAGTGGGCCCCCGGCGTACGGGTCAACACGGTCGTCGTCGGCCTGGCCGCCACCGAGGACTCCCTCGATCACTACGGCGGAAAGGACGTGGGGACCGCCATCCCGGCCGGGCGGATGGCGACGCCCGCCGACGTGGCCTCGGTCTGCCTGTGGCTGGCCGCGCCCGGCTACGTGACCGGGGCGCAGGTACACGTGCATGGAGGCGGGGAGATCCCGGCCTGGCAAAACCTGGCTTCCGACGACATTTCCTGATATCTCTGCTTGATCTTCTGGGAGGTCCGTGTGGGAATCTGTGACGGCCGCGTCGTGATCGTGACCGGCGCCGGGCGGGGCATCGGGAGGGAGCACGCGCTGGAGTTCGCCAGGCAGGGCGCCCGTGTGGTGGTCAACGACCTGGGCACCGCCCGCGACGGCGACGGCAGATCCGGCGGTCCCGCGCTGGACGTGGCCGAGGAGATCCGTACGCTCGGCGGCCAAGCGGTGGCCAACAGCGACGACGTGGCCGACTGGAACGGCGCGGCCCGGCTGGTGAAGACCGCCGTCAGCGCGTACGGCGGGCTCGACGTGCTGGTGAACAACGCCGGGTTCGTCCGCGACCGGATGCTGGTCTCCATGGGCGAGGACGACTGGGACGAGGTGATCCGGGTCCATCTCAAGGGCCACTTCCTGCCGCTGCGGCACGCGGGCGCGTACTGGCGCGAACGAGCCAAGTCCGGCGCCCCCGCCGCCGCCCGCGTGATCAACACCTCGTCGGGTGCGGGCCTGCTCGGCAGCGTCGGCCAGGCCAACTACTCGGCCGCCAAGGCGGGCATCGTCGCACTGACCCAGGTGGCCGCCGCCGAACTGGGCCGGTACGGCGTGACGGTGAACGCCATCGCCCCCGCCGCCCGCACCCGCATGACCGAGGAGGTCTTCGCCGAGACCATGGCCGCACCTGTGTCCGGCTTCGACCCGATGCACCCGGCGAACGTGTCGCCCCTGGTGGTCTGGCTCGGCTCGGTGGCGTCGGAGGCGGTGACGGGACGGGTGTTCGAGGTGGAGGGCGGAGTGATCTCACTCGCCACCGGCTGGACCCACGGCCCACACGCCGATCGCGGCGCCCGCTGGTCCCCTACTGAGGTGGGCGACGCCGTCACGAAGCTCCTGGAAGAGTCCCCCGACCCACTGCCCGTCTATGGCGCTCGGCCGTCTTCGGTATGAGGTCCTCTTCGCACGTCTGAGGCCCGTCTACGGCGCGCGAGGGCGGTCTACGCGGTCTGGGCTGTCTACTGCTTGAGCAGATAGGCGCCCTCGGACAGGCGGGTGCGGATCTCGGCGGCGGTCTGCTCGGCGGTCAGGCCGCTGGAGTCGAAGGCGTGCGACTCCAGCTCACCCAGGTCGACGAACTGCTGGTACATCTGCAGCACCGGCTCGGGATCCGTGAGCGCGTCGAGCCTCCGGCCCGTGGCCCTGAGCAGCGTCGTCTCCCGGTCCGGCCGGAGCACCACGTAGTGCAGCGGCGCACGCCGCACCTCGGCGAAGGCGCCGACGAACCACGGCCCCACAACACCATCCACCACCACGTGGTAGCCACCGTCCGCGTACCCGAACGCCGCGCCCGCCAGCACGCCCACGACGGTCTCGTTCTGCCGGCGAGCCTCCGCCAGGTATGGCGCGATCCCGCCCCGCCGGATGAATGCCCAGAAGTCATCCATATACAGATGCACGCTAGGCGTGACGGCATCGACCAGCAGCCGGGCCACGGTCGTCTTCCCCGCCCCCGGAGGCCCGGACACGATCACTACCTTCATGCCCACCATTGTCCGCGCCCGACCAGGCACCCCCACCTGCCAAATCACCTCAAAAGCCCTTCACCGGAGCCGAAATCCAGACACGACCGCCAGTACGGACCGCGACAGCCGGGCGGAGAAGCGGTCCTCCGACATCATTGAGCTGGTGTCTCTCCCACGGTCTCAATGAATCGCGGTGCCGCATGAAACCTCTGGCCGTCGTCGTTCTCTTCGCCGTGCTGGGTGTGACGGGGATTGGCGTGGGCGCCTTTTCGTTTTTCGCCTCTCATGGCTGCGGCAGCGGCGAAGACCGCCTGGCCCAGTCTCTCGCGGCGCACGGCATCTTCGCCCAGCGCCCGTCCGGCGCCCGACCACAAGGCGAGCGGACGGCGATCTGTGACGTGGATGACCGGATCGTGGATGTCGAGCAGGTCTATCGCCTTCCCGACGCGGGCAAGGACGTGTTCGATTTCTACCGCGAGGTCGCCGTGAGGGACGGGTGGGAGCCCTCGAGCGAGGAGGAGGACGCGAGCGGGTTCTGTTTCACCAAAGCCATCGCCGATAAGGACGTCGATTTGTCGGTTTCGGTTGATAAGCCGGACATGTTCTATGTGCGCATGAGTTCATCCGTAGACGGCGGCGGCTGGTGCTGAACGCGAGGCGAAGACCCTCAGCGGAGTGCTGATCGGGCCGTTGGGGCCAGGCAGAGACGTTGCGGGGGAGCGGTCAGCCGGGACTCCAGCCCGGGCAGCGCCACTTCACGCTCGTCCGAGGGCCGGTCGAACCGGGCGAACCACATGAACACCTGCTCCCCTGTACGTACGGGGAGCGCGGGGAAGGTGTTCTCGGCGGTCTCGGTCTCGAAGCACGCTATCGGCGGCACCCCGGCTTCCTTGAGCACGGGTACGGCCTCCCGGGCGAAGAACTCGGCGAACTCGTCCCCGACGTGGTAGATCATCGCGACGTACAGCGACTCGGGCAGGACGGTGGCGCCGACGGGCGGTCGCGCCGTACCCGGAAACGGATCGGCGGAGGGGACGGGCGCCGGGCGCAGCAGCAGCACGTTGTCGGAGTCGAGCAACGTCGCGTTGGCCGCGTCCCGGTTGGCCTTCCAGATGGGGCCGCTGTAGAAGGCCGTGAGCGCCGCTCGCCGAGCCTCCATGTCCGGAAATTTCCGCATCCACGGATACATGTTCGGATCGTCCAGATCCCGGAACTGGCCGGCCACCCCCATCCCGGCCGCCTCCTGCCCCTCGATGAACTCGCGCTCGAACAGCTCGATCAACGTGTCGCGCCGGCCAGGACGCAGCGTGTAGTTCCGAAACTCATAAATCATGCGGGGATGCTACGAGCGGACCACTGACACCGCCTGTCAGTAGGATAGGGCCAGAAGAATATTCTGATTACGTACAGCTACTTAATTACTACGCTTAGTATATGATCGCTTTGGCTTTGATCACGCAACGTCAAGGAAAGTCAACTGTCTCATGGTGACGCCCGCAGGTGGAGGAGCTGAAGTGATCAGGAAGTTGCGCGTCACCGGTGCCGTCGTGGCGGCGGCCGCCGGCGTCACCCTGCCGGCCGCACCCGCTCAGGCCGACGGCTGGAGCGACAACTGGAGCGGCAACACCTACTCGTCCCAGTCCGGAAACGGCTTCGGCGACATCGCGGCGCTCAACGAGGGCGCCGGCAGCTCGACCAACGTCAACAACATCAACGGCATAGCCACCACGGCGTCCTACGGCGGCACCACGGTGACGTACATCTTCTACTGACCCCGATCCCCCTTCCTCGCACACCGGTCGCCATCGTCCGACGGAGTCCCCAGCTCGCGAGAATCCTCCGGAAGGAAGTCGAAATGATCAAGAAGCTCTGCGCCACCGGCATCGTCGTCGCCGCGGGCACGGTCCTGATGGCCGCTCCCGCCCATGCCGACACCGACAACCGCAGCTCCAACTCCTCGTCCGCGCAGTCGGGCAACACCTTCGGCAACGTCCAGGTCAGAAACGCCGGTGGCGGTTCCAGCACCAACGTCACCAACGTCAACGGCAACGCCGCCACGGCCACCGGCGGCAGCGGCGTAGGCGTGAGCACCACCTCCGACTAGAGGCCGAGGTGCGGATCGGGCCCGGATGGCCGGACTCGCCGAGTACTAACATCTCCGGGTGCCTATCTGTGCGTACGCGATGTTCCACAATCCTGACGACCACGATGATGAGCGTGACGGGGCTCTGGCCGCGTGGCGCGAGGCGGGCATCGAGGGCCGTGCCGAACAATGGGACGATCCCACGGTCGACTGGAGCGCCTACGACGTGGTGGTGGTCCGGTCGGTCTGGGACTACCTCGACCGCCGGGCCGACTTCCTCGCCTGGGCCCGCCGGGTAGAGCGCGAGACCAAGCTGCTCAACCCGGCCGCCGTGCTCGAATCCAACACCGACAAGACCTATCTCCGGGAGCTGGGTGTGCCCATCGTGCCGACCCACTGGTCTCCGGAGCGCCTGCCGTACTGGGGGGAGTACGTCGTCAAGCCCGCCATCTCGGCGGGTGCCCGAGACACGATCAGGACCACCGACCGAGGCCGGGCCGAGGCGCACGCCGCCGCGCTGGCGGCCGCCGGGCGCGTCCCCATGGTCCAGCCCTACCTCGACATGGTCGAGTCGGAGGGCGAGACCTCGCTGCTGTACTTCAACCGCCGGTTCAGCCATGCGGTCCGGCGCACCCCTATGCTCACCCCGGGAAAGACGGGCGCGGACCAGGTACGGGCGGATCCGCGCACACCGGCCCCGGACCAGGTCGAACTTGCCAAGAAGGTGCTTGCCGCCATCCCCCAGGCCCTTCTTTACGCCAGGATCGACCTGGTCCGGCTCCCCGACGGCAGCCCGGTGGTCATGGAGGTCGAGCTCACGGAGCCGTACCTGTACCTGCGCTACGAGCCCCGCGCTGCCGCGAACCTCGCCACCGCGCTGCGCGAGCTGCTCTGAGATCCTCCAGGACTTACCGGCTGTGCGGGACTAGCAGGAAATGCCGCCGTCAACCGGAATGACCGTCCCCGTGAGGTAGGCGCCGGCGCGCGAGGACAGATAGATCGCCGCCCCGGCCATGTCGTCGGGGCGGCCGATGCGACCCATCGGCACGCTGGACACGACGGTCTCCCGGATGGCCGGATCATCCAGCGCGAACGCCATCATCTTCGACTCGAACGGTCCCGGCGCGATCGCGTTCACCGTGATGTGCTCGCGCGCCAGTTGCCTGGCCAGGTGCCGGGTCAGCATGTGCACGCCGGACTTCGACGCGGAGTAGGCGAAGTTCTCCACCGACGGCACCCTTATCCCGTCGATGGACCCGATGTTGATCACCCGCGCCGGATCCTCCGCGCTGGCCGCCGCCCGCAACTGCGGCAGGAACCGCTGGGTCAGGAAGAAGACCCCTTTGACGTTGATGTTCCAGAGCTTGTCGAAGGCGTGCTCCGGATACTCCTCCAGCGGCGCGCCCCAGGCCGCGCCCGCGTTGTTCACCAGCACGTCCAGCGGCCCCTCCACCGCGGCCACCAGCGAGTCCACCCCCTCGGTCGTGGACAGATCAGCCGGTACGGCGACACATCCCAGCTCCTTGGCGGTCTGCTCCACCTCGGCCGTTTTGCGGGCGGAGATGTACACGGTCGCCCCGGCCTCGACGAATCCGGTCGCGATCATGCGCCCGATGCCACGGGAGCCGCCGGTGACGACGACGGTCTTGCCTTCCACCGAGAACAGCGTCATGTTCCGGAAGCATGCCATACCGACTGGTCGGTAGCCAGCGCCGCCGCTCAGCCGGAGTCCTTCACCCACATCCCGAGCAGACCGCGGAAATGCTCCACGAAGCGGTCCCTCTCGTGCGCGGGATACGTGGCCGTCACCGTGTCGACCAGCAGCCGGTCGAAGTCCGGCCCCGCCACCCAGTCCAGCACGATCTCATCGAGGTGGCCCAGCCGGCTGTCGCAGAAGTCCTGGTAGCGGTCGGTCTCGAAGTAGTCGTCGGCCAGCCGCCGATAGGCCGCCAGCCGCTCCTCGTACGACCCGTTGACCGCGAAATACTCCCGCGTCTCCAGATCGAGCCGCGGCCGCCGCCCGGTGCCCACGCAGAACACACTCCACCGGACCAGCGCCTTGATCGCCCAGGGGAAGTAATAGTGCAGGCTCGTCAGCGCGACATCCGGGCAGGCGTTGGCGTAGTCGATCGGGTACACGTCCGCCCCCTTGACCAGCGTCTCGCAGGAGTTGAACTCCCATCGGAAGAACGCGTTCACCAACCGGCCGATCGTGACCACCTCCTCGCCCACACTCGGGGCGAGGAACTCGTGGTCCACGACGTACCGTGCGTGCATCGGCTCCTCGGGCCGGAACCGCATCACCATGGTCTCCGCCCCGATCGACAGAGACCGGGCGAACGCGTCGTACCCCTCGACCGCCTTCTGCAGATGCATGAGCATCTCGCCGCTCTCGTCGTAGGCCCGATGGAGTTCGTCGGGGTTGCGCACCAGCGACACCCCGCGCCACGCTCCGCCGTCATACGGCTTCATGAACAGCGGATAGCCGATCCCCTCCGCGACCGCGTCAAGATCGAACGACTGGTTGTAGCGGGCCGCCGTGTAGGCGTACTTGGTGTTGTCGGGCGGGTTCTTGTACGGCACGAGCACTGTCTTCGGGACCTTCAAACCGAGTCGCATCATGGCGCAGTAGGCGGCGTGCTTCTCCATCGACTGGAAGGTGAACGGGCTGTTCAGCAGATAGACGTCGTCCATCATGGCGATCTTCTTGAGCCACTCGCGCGGGTGGTAGTACCAGTAGGCCAGCCGGTCGATCACCAGATCGTGCCGGGGCTGATCGCGTAGGTCGAACGGTTCGATCGTGATGCGCTCCACATCGAACTCGCCGACCCCTTTGACCGGCCCCAGCCGCCGCAGCACCGTCTCGAACGCCGACGGCCAGTCCTCTTCCGTCCCCAGCAGCAACCCCACCAGATGCCTCACGATGCTCCTTTCGTAAAGCTCCACGCCGCGGGGACCAGGCGGTCACACTCCCGGAAGGCGGCCGTTGCGGAAGAGGTCGACGAACCGTTGGTGGTCTTCCCGGGCCTGTGCCCCATAGCGGTGCGCAAAATCCACCAACATCCCGATAAATCCGGGCCTGTCGCCATTGACCATGCCCACGATTGACTCCTCCGTCGAGAAGTTCACCAGGTCGTGGCTGGACTCGTCGTCGGCCACCGAGTGCATGCGCGCCACGGCCCGCCCCAGATCGCGCATGATCGAGCGCAGCTCCGCCGGCTCGTTGACGTCGTCCCAATCCAGGTCGGCGGAGTACGGCGAGACCTCCGCCACCAACTGCCCCACCCCGTTCAGCGTCGTGTAGCCCAGCCACGGATCGGCGTACGCCTGCAACGCCCGCTGCGACTCCGCGGTCCGGTGCCCCTGGTGGTGGAAGTAACGCGCGACCTTCTCGTCGGGAATGTGCCGCGCCACCGCAGGCACCTGCGCCTGCTTCATGTAGAGGATGACGTCGTTCTCCAGCGCCTGCGAGCGCCCCTCCAGCAGCAGGTTGTACGACGGCAGCCCCGCGGACCCGATCCCCACGCCCTTGCGCAGCGCCACGTCCTTGATCACGTGCTCGACCGGGTTCGACTGCGTGGGCAGGGTCGTCAGGTAGTCCTCGAACGCGGCCAGCACGGCCTCCCGCGTCGCCGCGTCGACGGGCTCGCGCCCGTCCATGAACGCGAACCGCCGGTCGTAGTCGTCGATCACGGTCTCGACGTCCAGCATCGCCACCCGCGTGCTCAGCCGGGCCGTCTGCAGCACCCGGTGCAGCACGCCGCTGGTGGTGTCGATCGTGAGCGACCCGATCGCGTCGTCCCCGCCGCGCGCGATGCCGCTCAGTTCGTCCAGGTACGCGCTCCCGAAGTCGCCCACGAGCCCGCTGATCGCGTCGTCCGACAGGGCCTTGGCGTACCCGATCAGCGCCACGCTGGCGGCGAACCGCTTGAGATCCCAGACGTACGGCCCCACGTACGCCTCGTCGAAGTCGTTGACGTTGAAGACCAGCACCCCGGAGGCGTTCATGTAGGTGCCGAAGTTCTCGGCGTGCAGATCGCCGTGGATCCATACGCGGCTGGTTGGTTCGTCAAGGTATGACTGGTCCGCGAATCCTTCGGTGAGGTCCGCGTAGAACAGGCAGGCGCTGCCCCGGTAGAACGCAAAAGGGGAGGCCGCCATCTTCCGAAATTTCCGCCTGAACGCCGCGGGGTCTCGCTTGATCGACTCGCCGAACTCCGTCATGAGGACATCTAGCAGGTGGGAAGCGCGTGTGCCCATGTCTCGGACACTAAGTCTTCCCAGCTCGCCCGCCTACCCTGGTCTTTCCCTGTCAGGGTGGAGCCCCGCCGATCTTCAGACGGTCTCCCGCCTCTGTCGTACGGCCGGCAAACCGCGGAAGCCCGCGACCGCGAGAAGCACCACCATGACGACCAGCGCCCCGCACTGGCCCACGCTGGAGGCCCACAGCACTGCCGGTCCCGAGCTCAGGTAGCTGTTGTCGACCACCGACAGCCGCGACGGCAGCATCAGCGTCCCGAGCATCGCCAGCGCGAGCGGTACGTACGCGGGCACGCGGCGCGCGAGGCAGACGATCCCGGCCGCCACGAGCACCACCGTGGCCAGACCCATCAGGTCCACCCACGGCCACAACAGCGGCACCTTTCCCAACACGGGAAGCAGGGCGAGGATGACGGCCTTCAGCAGCAGCCCGGCGGCCGGCGGCAGGACGGTCGGTCGCCACGCTCGCCGCACCGGCGGGACGTCATCGTGGAAGCCGGCCAGTAGGCCCGCCAGCGGCACCACGACGTTCAGTGCCTGTTGCACCACGTCCAGAGGCACGAACAGGCTGCCCAAGTTCTGCCAGACGGCGAGCTCGGCCAGGGCGGCCGCGCCGGCCGCGAGCGCCACCGGCTTGGCCGTCCGGACGTGCCCGCGCATCAGCAGCACGAACGCCGTCGCCCAGAGGGCCGCCGCGAGCACACCCAGTGTCCGCGTCGTCGAGCTGGGCGCCGTGAAGGGGAGGGAGGCGAGGGTGTAGGCGCCGGCCGCCGCGTGGAAGGCGAGCCCCAGCGTCGCCACCAGCCTGACGGCCGCGCCCCAGGCGACGAACCGGGGCGTCGCGCCCGCTCCGCCGAGCCGTACGCGCGTCGAGAGGGCGAGCACACTGGCGATCTCGCCCCAGCTGGGCCGGGGGTTCTCCTCGTCGGGCACGTCGCCCGAGTACTCCAGGAACGCGGCCACCATCTCCTCCTCCCGCTCGGCCCGGTACGAACGGGGGAGCAGCCGCAGGACGGTGCGGTAGCGCTGTTCGAGCAACTCGTTCACCCGGCACCTCCGGCATCGGCGGCGGTCTCGCGGAGCAGGCGGGCGAAGGCGGGGCCGGGGCGCAGGCGGGCGGTCCGCTCCCTGAGCCGGGCGGTCGCCGCGCGGGCGTTGGCCGTCAGGCGGGCCGCCTCCTCCTCCAGGGCCCCGGCTCCGGAGTCCGTCAGCCGGTAGTAGCGGCGCAGCCGGCCCTGGGCCACCTCTTCCCGGTCGAGCGCCACCAGCCCTTCCCCGGCCAGCCGGTCCAGCACGCCGTACAGGGAGCCGATCTTGAGCTGCACCCGCCCGCCGGACAGCCGATCGACCTCCTGGACGATCCCGTAGCCGTGCCGCGGCTCGTCCACCAGCGCGGTGAGCGCGAGGAACATGGGCTCCGTTATATTCACCCTCGCACTATATCTTGTCACTCAGGATATAGTCACGGGTGCTGCGAGGAGACGGAGACGACCTCGCCGGTCATGTACGAGGAGTAGTCGCTGGCCAGGAAGACGATCACGTTGGCCACCTCCCACGGCTCCGCCGAGCGCCCGAACGCCTCCGCCGCCGCCAGCTCCGCCAGCAGCTCCTCGCTCGTCACCTTCGCCAGGAACGGGTGCACGGCCAGCGATGGCGCCACCGCGTTGACCCGCACGCCGTGCTCGGCGGCCTCCAGTGCGACGCACCTGGTCAGCGCCATCACCCCGGCCTTGGCCGCCGCGTAGTGCGACTGCCCCCGCTGTGCCCGCCAGCCGATCACGGAGGCGTTGTTCACGATCACCCCGGAGCCTTGCGCGATCATCTGCTTCAGCGCGGCCCTGGTGCAGCGCATGGTGCCGTTCAGGGTCACGTCGATGACGGTGTGCCACTGGTCGTCGGTCATCTCGGCCAGCGACGCCGTACCGCCGAGCCCGGCGTTGTTGACCACCACGTCCAGCCGGCCGTGCGCCTCCACCACCGCGTCGAACAGCGCCAGCACCTGGGCCTCCGACGTCACGTCGCACGGCACCGCCAGCGGCTTGACGCCGGTGAGCTCGGTCAGCGAGTCGGCCGCGGCGGACAGGCGGCGCTCATGCCGGTCCGAGATGACGATCGTGGCGCCCTCCTCGGCGCAGCGCTTGGCCGTCGCGTACCCGATCCCGGCCCCCGCCGCGGCCGTGACCAGCGTGACCTTGCCGTCGAGCAGCCCGTGCGCGCTCGGATAAGGGGGTGCCATCGTGCTCCAATCAGCGGGGAAGTCCCAGGGTGCGCTCGGCGATGATGTTCCGCTGGATTTCGCTCGAACCCGCATAGATCGTGTCCGCCCGGCTGAACAGATACAGCCGCTGAAGGTCGTTGAGCTCACCGTCGCGGGCGACAAGTCCGGACTTGTGCTGTACGGCCTGCGCCAGCTCGCCCAGCCGGCGATGCCACTCCGACCAGTACAGCTTGGCGATCGACGCCACCGGCCCCGGATCGGCCCGCAGCGCGTTGAGCCGCATGATCTCCAGCTCCAGCCACGAGCGCACCAGCCGGTCGCGCAGCACCGGATCGTCGGCCGCGCCCGTGCGCCGGGCGACCTCGATCACCCGGGCCAGCTCCCGCCGGAACCCGATCTGCTGCCCCAGCGTGGAGACGCCCCGCTCGTAGCCGAGCGTGGCCATCGCGACGCGCCATCCGTCGCCGGGCGCGCCGAGCACGTGCCCGGCCGCGGTCCTGGCCCCGTCGAAGAACACCTCGTTGAACTCGGACGTCCCCGTCATCTGCACGATCGGCCGCACCTCGACGCCGGGCTGGTCCATGGGCACGAGCAGGTACGACAGCCCACGGTGCCGCTGGGAGCCCGCTTCCGTACGGCAGAGGGCGAAGCACCAGTCGGACACGTGGGCCAGCGACGTCCAGACCTTCTGCCCGGTGATGACCCATTCGTCGCCTGACAGGTACGCCTTCGTCTGGACGTTGGCCAGATCGGAGCCCGCCTCCGGCTCGGAGTAGCCCTGGCACCACAGCTCGTCGCCGCGCTGGATCGGCGGCAGGAACCGGGCCTTCTGCGCCTCGGTGCCGAACTCCAGGATTGTCGGCCCGATCAGTCCCTCACCGATGAGGCCCACGCGGGCGGGGGCGTCCGCCAGGGCGTACTCCTCGTGGAAGGCCACCTGGTCGGCGAGCGAGGCGTCGCGGCCGCCGTACTCGACGGGCCAGCCGAGGCAGGTCCAGCCCGCCTTGCCGAGGTGGCGCTCCCAGGCCAGCCGTACCTCGTGGCCCTCGTGCTCGCGCCCGGGACCGCCCAGGCCGCGGGCGTGCGCGAAGTCTCCGGTGAGGTTCTCGGCCAGCCAGGCACGCGCCTCCTCACGCAGGCTCAACGGAGGCCTCCTGAGAGACGGACTCGACGAGATCAGCCGGGCTCAACGAAGCCGCCGTAGCCGCCGCGGAAGAACAGCAGCGGGCCGCCGTCCGCGTGCGTGTCGAGCTGGAGCACCCGGGCCACCACGATCATGTGATCGCCCGCCATGTGCTCGGCCTCGATCGCGCAGTCGATCCAGGCCAAGGCGCCTTCGATCACCGGGTTGCCGCCGGGCGAACCGGTCCACCGCAGCCCGGCGAACTTGTCGCCGCCCCTGCTCGCGAGCTGGGCGCAGACGTGCTGCTGGTGCTCGGCGAGCACGTTCACCGTGATGACCTTGGCGCCGCGCACCTTGGGCCAGCTCGTGCTGGTGTGCGCCACGCAGAAGGCCACCAGCGGCGGGTCGAGCGACACCGAGGTGAAGGAGTTGGCCGCCAGACCGCACGGCTCGCGGTTCAGCGGGTCGAGCGCGGTGATCGCCACCACACCGGTGGCGAACCTGCCCAGCACCGACCTGAACCTCCGGCTGTCGAGCTGGCCGTTGCCGCTCTCGTGGGACTGGCCGTTCGGCATCGAGGCTCCGTTGAGAGTCCTGCGCTGGTACGGCGCCGGGGGGCCGCCACAGCCGTCCGGCGTGATCAGCCGGGCAGCGTGTGTGCTCATGGTCTCCTCCTCATCGCCGCTTGCATCGTATCTTACCAAGCGCTTGCTTGGACGGTAGGCGTGCGGCGGAAAAGGTGTCAAGCGAAATGCGGCGCAGGTTGGCATACCAGGCAGACCTCCCCGTTGACATACGTGGACGGTCGGGCCTAGCGTTTCAGGATGGCCAAGCGCTTGCTTGAGTTCCGGGACCGTACGGCCGTGGTGGGGGTCGGTTACACGCCCTTCACCAAGGACTCGGGGGTCAGCACGCTCACGCTGGCCTGTCGCGCGATCATGGCCGCCCTCGACGACGCCGGCCTCGGCCCCGGCGACGTCGAGGGCCTGGCCACCCATCGCGTGGGCGACTCGGCGGCGCCGTCCCTGGTGGGGCCCGCGCTCGGCATGGCCGATCCGACCTGGTATCTCGACCAGTTCGGCGGCGGCAGCGTCTCGCACGCGGTCGTGGCGCAGGCGGCGCTGGCCGTGGCGGCCGGCGTGGCCGAGACCGTCGTCTGTTACCGCGCCATCAATGCCCGGTCGGAGTTCCGCATGGGCGGCACCGGGCGGCGCCTTCCGGTGAGCCCCGAGGTGCAGTATCAAGCGCCATATGGCTATTTCGCGCCACCACAGCAATATGCGATGTACGCAAATGCCCATATGCAGAAATACGGCACTAAAGCGGAGCATTTCGGGCGGCTGGCCGTCACTCAGCGGGCGAATGCCGTCAAGAATCCGCGCGCTCTCATGCGCACCCCGATAACCCTCGACGACTACCTGGCCAGCAGGTGGATCGCCGAGCCGTTCCGCCTGCTGGACTGCTGTCTGGAGACCGACGGCGCGTGCGCCCTGGTCGTCACGACCGCCGAGCGCGCCCGCTCGCTGCGCCGCCCGCCGGTGCTGATCTCCGGCGCGGCCTGGGGTGGCGGCGACTCGCACCTGTCCGGCGGCCGGGCCGACCCCACCACCACGGCCGCCGCCGCGCTGGCCCCGCGCCTGTACGCCCAGGCCGGACTCGGCCCGGCCGACATCGACGTGGCGGAGCTGTACGACTGCTTCACCTACTCGGTGATTGTCCAGTTGGAGGACTACGGCTTCTGCGCCAAGGGCGAGGGCGGCCCGTACGTCGCTTCCGGCGCGACAGCCCTCGACGGAGCGCTCCCGGTCAACACGCACGGCGGCTTCCTGTCGGAGGGCTACGTCCACGGCATCAACCACATAGCCGAGGCCGTCTCCCAGCTACGCGGGGACGCGGGTGACCGGCAGGTCGCCGGCGCCGAGGTGGCTCTGTCGACCGCCCAGCCCGGCTACATCCTGCCCGCCACCTCGGCCCTCCTGCTCAGAAAGGGCTGACCCATGCCTGACCGGTACGGCAGGCCGCCCCGAGGCGTGCGGCCGACCCCTGATCGGGACTCCAAGGACTGGTGGGACCGGCTCGCCGGCCACGAGTTCACGGTCCAGCGCTGTGACACCTGTCACACCGACCGCTTCCCGGCCAGGGCCTTCTGCCCGGCCTGCCGTACCGAGAGGTGGCATTGGGAGGCGGTCTCGCCGGAGGGCACGGTGGAGAGCTGGATCGTCAACCGCCGGCCGTTCATGCCCGGCTCGACCGAGCCGTACGTCGTGGTGCTGGTGAGGCTCGCCGCCGTGCCCGGCTGCCTGATTCACGGCGGGTGGGACGGCGATCTCGAGCCCGAGTACGGTCAGGCGGTCCAGGGGGTGTACGCGGACATGGGCGATGACCTGGCACTGCTCAATTGGCGGCCAGCTGAGTAGCACGCATCCCCGGGAAATCCTTCGCGGCGCCACCAAGTCGGGAACGATAGGTACCAATGGGCCTGAAAGCCAATGCCGGTTTCGCGGTCTCGTCACCGCGGCCGGCCACGCACGCCGGGCGCCCGCCTCCGGGGCGGGGCACGCTCGGGGTCGGCGTATGGCCCGGGCCTGGCTAGGCGCGAAAAATGGCGGTAAAAGGCGCGAAGCGCCGCAAATGTTTGAGATAAAGGAGGAATGCGCGCCCTGGCGGGCGTGGGGGACCCGCCAGGACGCGCTTCCTGCCCCGTGTGCGGCGACACCAGGACTCCGGCGAGGGATGGAGTCCTAGGCCGAGTGTTCGCGCACGGAGTTCGTGGGGGAGCGACCCTCTTTCGAGGACTCCGGATGTTGGTAGTGGTCGACGATGCGTTGGGCCGCACCGACGGGGTCATCGATGGGATGTGAGACGGTGGCGCCCTCCTCATTCCAGATGAAGGAACCGTCCTTGCTCCACACAGTCAACTCAGTCAACACGGACATGCCGTTCCCATTGCTCTGGTAGGTGTGGCAGTGGCTCTGGTGACGCAACGCGTACCGCAGTAAACGTGCTGCTTCACGAGGGTCTTGCCAGGGCAGGTATGGCGTACCCGCGTGGACCGGTAACACCGGCCCTCACCCCCTCACCGACCTTTCGATGGATTTGTACCAACGAATGGATGATGCGGCTGGCAATGGCCATCGGTCAAGGGGTTGTGGCCTGTTAGAACCAGATCGTCTAAATTGTTGGAACAAAAGGGGTGAAAGTGGCAAGGTCGGTCCTGTACCAGCTGGTGGCCTCGGAGCTGAGGAGAGCCATCTACTCCGGTGTACTCGGCCCCGGGGCGCAGCTGCCGACCGAGGCGCAGCTCATGGAAGACCATGGGGTGAGTCGCAACACTGTCCGACTCGCCCTTGGGGAGCTGGTCAACGAAGGGTTGGTCACGCGAACCCCGCGGCGTGGCACGGTCGTCCGGGACCGTAGGCCGCTGCTGATCTATCCGCAGCGCGAGCTGGAGCCGCAACCGTCCGGCGAACTACGCGAGGCTTTCGCCTTCGCCGTGACGCAGGAAGGTCGTGCGCCCAGCCAGTACATAGAGGTCTTGACCGTCTCTCCGGTCGAGGAGATCGCCAGCCGGCTCGAGCTGGCCGAAGGGGAACTGGCCGTCGTCCGGCGGCGCCTGCGGTTCGTCGACGGCCAGCCGTACAACACCAATGATTCCTATTTTCCACGTGACCTGGTCGCCAGCACGGAGATCGCCCGGCCGGGCGATATTCCGCGGGGGGCGAACCGGGTGCTGGAGGAGCTCGGACACGAGCAGGTGCGGGTGGTGGACGACATCTGGGCGCGTATGCCCAACCAGGAAGAAGCCGAGCGTCTCCAGTTGGAGCTCGGCACACCGGTCATGGTTTACGTCCGGGTTGGTTACGACAACGGCGACATGCCAGTGCGTGTCGCGGTGTCGGTGCTCCCCGCCGACAAGCACTTGATCAGATACGAGCTCGACAGCCGCTGAGCGAGCTCGGTTGGGGGTGATCCCACCGGCCGCCTAAGACGAGCCTCCCGCCTCGCTGGGCAAAGGGAGTCCTGCGCACTCCCTTGATGCGCGATTTCTCGATAGATGTCGCCTCAAACCCCCCGTGCGAGCCAGCGCGCGCTCCTGTGATCACGTTCTGTGTTCGCATGGACACCCGATGTTATGAAGGGCTGAACCGTGCATTCGAACACCCTGCTCCATCCGCTCGCTCTCCGCCGCGCCGACGCCGCCGATCTCCCGGGCGTCCTGACCCTCCTCGCCGACACGTCCGAATGGCTGCACTCCCGGGGAGTGCGGCAGTGGCCCCGGGGAGGCTTCGGGCCCGAGCGGATCGAGCCACTCATCGCCGAGCGGGTGCTCTACCTCGTGGACGACGAGCTCCGGTACCTCGAGCTGGATGACGAGGCCCCGCCCGTCGCCACGATCGCCATCGACGACCACGCCGACCCGGAGTTCTGGCGCCTGGCCGACGACCCGGGCGCCGCGCTGTACGTGCACAAGCTCGCCGTCGCCCGGCCCTGGTCGGGCTTCGGCCTCGGGGACGCCCTGCTGGACTGGGCGGGCTCCATGGCGCACGCCTCCGGGTCGCGGTTGCTCCGGCTCGACTGCGCCAAGAACAACCCGCAGTTGCAGGACTACTACCGGCGGCGCGGCTTCCGGCACCTGCGTACGGTCGATCTGCCGCACCGCTCCTCGGGCGCCCTCTTCGAGCGGCCCGCGGAGGAGGCCGCGACGACGGCGTTCCGCGATCTCACGGTCGCCGAGTTGATCGGCGTCTGAGCACCTGATCGGCACCTGCCGGTACGACTGTGCCCTGCTTCCCCCAGTGGGGCACGGCCGGTGGGGATTTTTATCCCCCTTCACCCACGGAAATGGGCAGAGCACCATATAACCTCTCCAGCATGACCGGATCCCTCCTAGAGGTGATCGCGCTGAACGTGCGCGACGCCGTGGCCGCTGAGCAGGGCGGAGCCGACCGTCTGGAGGTCGTCGCCGACATGGGTGCCGACGGGCTGACCCCTGCGCCGGAGACGGTCGCCGCGATCGCCGCGGAGTGCCCGCTGCCCCAGATGGTGATGCTGCGCTGCGATGCGAGCTTCACCGCCGGCCCCGAGGTGCTCGACCGGCTCCGCCTCGACGTCAAGGCGCTGGCGCAGGCGGGTGCGGCGGGATTCGTGTTCGGCTTCCTCGACGACGCGGGCG
This sequence comes from Nonomuraea sp. NEAU-A123, assembly GCF_018603905.1. GTDB lineage: Bacteria > Actinomycetota > Actinomycetes > Streptosporangiales > Streptosporangiaceae > Nonomuraea. The sequence goes on along the minus strand of NZ_JAHFZZ010000028.1, from coordinate 55,889 downwards.
CCGTCGACCTGGTGGCCACCGAGGCGCTGATCCACGCGGCGTCGCCGCTGCCGTGGACCTTCCACCGGGCCGTCGACCACGCGGCCGACGTCCAGGCGTCGTGGCGGGCGGTACGGCTGCTGCCCAACCTGGCCACGGTGCTCACGGCGGGCTCGCCCGCCGGGGTGCGCTCCGGGCTGCCGGTGCTCAAGAGCCGGGCCGACGCGGGCGACGGCTCCATCATCCTGGCGGGCGGCGGGCTCAAGCCCGCCTACGTGCCGTCGCTGCTGGACTACGGCATCCGCGCGTTCCACGTGGGCTCGGCCGTACGGGAGAACTGGTCCATGCCGGTCGACCAGCGCCGCGTCCGCCAGTGGCGCACCCTCGTCGACCGCGACTGACCCCAGCACAACTGCCCTCAGTCTGGGAGCGTGAGCGCTGCGTCGGCGCGGCGGAGCGCGGCGGCGAGCGTCTTGATCGTGGCGGGCTCGTCCATGACGCCGCCCCCGGCCGCGCGCCGCTCCTCCCAGGCCCGCACCCGGTCCCGGTAGGAGTCGTAGCGCGCCAGATAGAAGGCGTAAACCGTGGCGAACCGGCTCACCAGGTGTGAGGGATGCATGTCCCAGCCCTGGTAGAACCCATGCCCCAGCGAGTGCCTGACGAGCTCGGCATGCCGCCGCCACAGCGCGTGCACGTCCTCGGCCGACCCGGAGGCGGGGGCGGCGGCCAGCGACCCGTCGGAGAGCTCGACCCCGGTGCCCGCGAACGCCGTCTGCATCACGTGCCGCGCGTGGTCGCAGGCCGGATGGTCGAGCCGCTGCTCGTGCGGCGGCAGCCCGAGCGCCGCCGTGTAGTCGAACACCCCGAAGTGCGCGCCCGCCAGCCGCCCCCCGAACGACTCGGCCAGCTCTCCGCGCAGGAACAGCACGGTCTGCGGCGCCTCGACCTGGATCTCGAACCGCAGCTCGACGTCCAGCTCCCTCTCGAGCCGCTCCAGGAAGCCGCAGAACTGCCCCAGGTACGCCTCCATGAGGACCTTCGGGAAGGTGACCACGAACCCGGTGGGCAACTCGCCCACCCGTTCGACGACCCCGGTGACGAACCCGTCGAGCGTCCGCACCGACCGCCCGGGATCCCCGTCGGCGAACGACTTGACCCGCAGCCCCCACCGCCGCGGCAGCCCTCCGGCGGCCCGCATCACGGCCACGGCCTCGACGGCCTGATCGACGTGGCCGTCCTCATCGCCGGGCCGCCCGCCGTACCCGTCCTCGAAGTCGATCCGCAGGTCCTCGACCGGCTCGTGGGCGAGCTTTCGCAGCACTCTTTCGTGTACGTCCCGCGCGAGCGCGTCGGGCAGCCCGAACACGGCGGCCAGCTCATCGGGGCCGCTCAGGTGCTCCTTGACCAGGTCCAGCGCCTGCGCGCGCCATCCCACGACCGTGCTCGGCGACAGCCGGTCGGCGGGGACGTAGACGGTGTGCACCGGCTGCCAGCCCGGCTCGGCGGCCGGATAGCGGGCCCGCTGGACCCGGTGGGCTTCCTCGAATCCGGGAAGGGAGTGGTCTCTCACTGTGACGCGTCCGCTCTCAGGGCCGGCAGGCCCGCAGCATGGCCTCCAGGCCGGCGAGCTTGACGCGTTCGCCCCGGCCCAGCGACTTGGCCAGCGCGCCCTCCGCCGCCTCGATGGCCAGCCATTCGTCGTATGTCACCGGCCGTACACCCCGTTCGGTCAGCAGCGCGTCGATGGGCGCCGACTGTATCCGATCCTGGCCCGTCAGGTCGGACAGCAGCGTGCGGACCGTCTCCGCCGCGTCCGACTTGTTGGTGCCGATCACGCCGGTGGGGCCGCGCTTGAGCCAGCCCGCCACGTACTCGCGGTCGTGGACCCGTCCGGCCTCGTTGGGCACGGTCATCGACCGTTCGTCGAACGGCACCCCCGGCAGCGGGACGCTCTGGTAGCCGACCGAGCGCAGCACCATGCCCACCGGAAGCGTCTCGAACTCGCCCGTGCCCACCACCCGGCCCTCCTCGGACAGCCGGGTGCGTTCGAGCCGCAGCCCCTCCACCCGGTCCGTGCCGAGGATCTCCACCGGGCGCAGCCAGAAGCGCACGTCGAGGCGGCGCGGGCGGCCGACGGGGGCGCGGGTCGCCCAGGACTGCAGAACGTCGATGTTGCCGCGGATCTGCCGAGGGAAGTCGCCGCCCAGGACGACGGCCTCGTCGTCGCGGACGCAGACGTCGGCGTTCGCCAGCTCGCCGAGCTCCCGCAGCTCCTTCAGCGTGAACTTGGCGTGCTCCGGGCCACGGCGGCCGATCATGTGGATCGCCTTGACCTGGCTGGCGCCCAGACGTTCGAGCACGTCGTGCGGCACGTCCGTGGAGCTGAGCTCGTCGGCGGTCTTGGCCAGCACGCGTACGACGTCGACGGCCACGTTCCCGACGCCGATGACCGCGACCTCGGGGCTGTCGAGGGTGAACATGGAGGCGGAGACGTCGGGATGGCCGCAGTACCAGTTGACGAAGTCGGTGGCGGCCACGCTGCCCGGCAGGTCCTCGCCCGGGATGCCGAGCTTCCTGTCGACCATCGCGCCCGTGGCGTAGACGACCGCGTCGTAGCAGCTCAGCAGGTCCTCGACCGACAGGTGCGCGCCGAGCGTGACGCCGCCGAGGAAGCGGACCTCGGGGAGCTCGAGCACCCGGCGGAGGTAGTTGGCGATCGACTTGATCGACGTGTGATCGGGCGCGACGCCGTATCTGACGAGCCCGTACGGCGTGGGCAGCCGCTCGATGACGTCGACCCGCACGTCCTCCTGCGCCTGTTTGACCAGGGCCTCGGCCGTGTAGATACCGGCAGGGCCCGACCCGATGACCGCCACGCGCAACGTCACGCTGCCTCCTCTATGTGGGCGATTCTGTTACACGGGCTTGCGTCCCACCAGATTCAACCAGGCACTGTGATCGATGTATCCCCGATCGCCGGTACGAATGAACCCATCTTTCGCGAATGGGGTGGCCCTCGGCGTTTCACGACCCGGACGCGCGGGCGCGGAGGACCATCTTGTCGATCTTGCCGTTGGCGTTGGCGGGCAGCGCCTCGACCACGATGATCCGCTTCGGCACCTTGTAGTTGGACATGTTGTCCTTCGCCCAGCCGAGCAGCGTGCCCGGATCGACCGTCATACCCGCTCTGGGCACCACGTACGCCCAGCCCGCCTCGCCCGTGGTCGGGTCGGGCACGCCGATCACGGCCGCCTGCGCCAGCGAGCCCTCACGCAGCAGCAGCGACTCCACCTCGGCGGGCGAGACGTTGAAGCCGTTGACGATGTAGAGCTCCTTCTTGCGGTCCACGATGGCGAGATTGCCCGCCGGATCGAGCACGCCGATGTCGCCCGTGTGCAGCCAGCCGTCCGGATCGACGACCTCGGCGGTCTTGCCGGGCTCCTCCCAATAGCCGCGCATGACCCCGTACCCGCGCTGCAGGATCTCGCCCCGCTCCCCGGCGGCGACCTCCTTGCCCTCGTCGTCGACGATCCGCACCTCGATCCCCGGCACCGCCCGGCCGGTGGTCGCGGCGATCACCTCGATCGGGTCGCCGGCCCTGGTCATGGAGACGACGGTGCCCTCCATCAGGCCGTACGCGTTGATCATCCGTTCCAGCCCGACCCGTTCGACCAGCCGGGTGATCAGCGCGGCGGGCACGGCGGCGGCGCCGCAGATGGCCACGCGCAGCGACGAGACGTCCCAGTCGGCGCGGTCCAGCTCGTCGAGCAGCCGGTGGAACAGCGTCGGCGGGCCCGCCAGGATGCTCACCCGGCCATCCGAGATCAGCGACATCAGGGCGTCGGGGGTGAAGATCCTGATCGGCATCATGGTCGCCCGCCGGAGCACGCAGGCGATCAGCCCGGCGTTGAGCCCGAAACCGTGGCTGAACGGGGCGATCACCGGATAGCGGTCGTTCTCGTCCAGGGTGACGATCTCGGACCAGTCCCAGTAGCCGCGCAGGACCTGGGCGTGGTCCAGCATCACGCCCTTGGGGGTGCCGGTGGTGCCGGAGGTGGACATGATCTCGCACAGATCGTCTGGACGTACGGCCAGCGCCCGCTCCTCGACGGCCTGATCGATGCCCGCGGGCTCCGTGAGGAGGCGCGCGCCCAGCACGTGACGCGGGCCGGTGCCCGGCGGCAGGAGGTCGGCGAGTACGACGCCGGGTGGGCCCTCGCCCGTGACCAGGACCTCGGCGCCGGTCTTCGCGATCATCGCCGCCGCCTCCAGGCCCTTGGCGCGCGAGGAGAGCGGCACGATCACCGCACCGGCGTCCCAGATGCCGAAGGCGTGCGTCACCCAGTACGGGTCGTTGACGCCCCACATGGCCACCCGGTCACCCGGCCGGACACCGAGCTCGATGAGCCCGTGTGCCACGCGGGCGGCTCCGGCGCGGAGCTCCGCCATGGTCACGCGCGTGCCGCCGTCGACGATCACGACCGCGTCCGGGTGGCGGTCCGCCTGGTCGCGAAGCATGCGGGGGAGCGTCCCCCAGTCCGGCATCGGTCCCATCGGTGCGCCCCCGGCTACACGATCAGCGCCCGGTCGCGGCCCAGGTGGTGGCCGCGCAGGTCGGTCAGCACGCCGGGGCCCGGCGCCTCGGCGATGTCCGGTGCGATCTCCACGCCGATCGAGATCGGGGTCAGCCCCTGGATCGCCTGCTGGATCCGCCCCCGCCACATCGGGTTGCGTACCAGGCTCTCCCTGCTGAACGTGACCGTGAGCACCGCGGCGTCGAGCGTGCCCGGCCGGCTGATCGACAGCTCCCATCGGGACACGCCGTCGATCTTGGCCAGGGCCTTGTCGATCCGCGGCAGCGACAGCCACACGCCCCGGACCAGCACGTACTCGCCGACCGTGTGCGCGGGAGCGGGCAATCCGGGCTCACCGGCTCGCGCGTCGCCGGACGCGGGCGAGTCGGCGCGCACCACCTGGCCGGTACGCAGGACGGCGTCGCCGAGCGCCGAGTGACCGTGAGGGGTGATCACCAACTCGGCCACCCCGGACGGCTCCGAGTGCCGCAGCACGTCCTTGGTCAGCGAGGCCAGGTGCAGCACGCCGTCCGCCAGCGGAGTGAGCGGGTCGTTCTCCGCAGCCCGCCAGGCCAGGGCGCCGCCGCTGAAGGGGTTGGCGTACACCTCGGTCACGTGGGCGTCGAACTCGCCCGCCAGGTGGCGGAGCGTCCGCTTGGAGGCGATCTCCCCGGTCAGGACGATGTGCCGCAGCCCCAGCTCAAGCGGGTCGAGGAGGAACTCCAGGTGCAGCCTGGCCAGCAGGTCCATCGCGCCCGTCGGGGTGGCGACCAGCGTGGTGGCTCCCAGGGCGGACAGCGCGTGGATCAGCCGCATGCGGCCGCGCGGCCCCACGGAGGCCGCCGCCGACGCCACGTCCGCCGCCGCGGCGGCCCAGAGGGCGCCCATCGGTTCGGCCAGCGCCACCACGACCCGGTCGCGCCCGTCCACGCCCACCGCCCGCAGCGCGGCCCCGGTCAGCCCCTCCGCCTCCGCACGGTCGCCGGACCCCAGCGGGAAGGCGCTGGAGGCGTCGGGAGCGACCAGCAGCAGCCCCGTCGCGGACCGCGCGCCCGCCCGGAGATCGTCCCGCGTCAGCCACCGCGCGGCGGTCACTTGGCCACCTCGGTCATGAACAGCGTCATCGCCTCGCACACCCGGTCGTGCGCCAGCCCGCCCACCTGCGCCTGGATGATCAGGTCCGTCGCCCCGGCCTCCGCGATCCTGGCCAGGGCCTTGCGCGAGCCCGCCACGTCGTCCACCACGACCATCAGGTGCTCCCGCAGCGTCGCCATCGCCTCCTCGGGCGGCATCCCGGCCGCGAGCTGGCCGAGAACCCGATGGGTGGCGTGCCGCGCGTCGTAGTAGTCCGGTGGGGTGACGAGGTTGACCTGGCGGCGGATGTACCACAGGACGGCGTCGGCGGCCGTCTCGTTGGCCTCGTCGCGGGTGGGCGCGACGAACCAGGGGATCATCAGCGCGACCCGGCGCGAGGCGGGGTCGAACCCGGCCGCGGCCAGGCGTTCGCGGTACTGGGCGATGTCGGCGGCCACGTCGTCGATGCCCTTGACCATCGTCATGCCGAGCAGGTTGTAGCCGTGGTCGGCCGCCGCCAGGTAGCCCTCCAGCGATGTCGAGGCCACCCAGACCGGCGGGTGCGGCTGCTGCACCGGGCGCGGGTAGACCGCCACGTCCGGGATCTCGAAGAACTCGTTCGACCGGCTGACCGGCTCCCCGTCGGCCCGCCAGATGGCCAGTGTCGCCTCCAGCGAGTCCTCCCAGATCTGCCGCGACTTCTCGAACGGCCGCTGGAACGCCTGGTACTCCAGGGGCGAGGCCCCTCGCCCGGTGCCGAACTCCACCCGCCCGCCGCTCAGCACGTCAAGGGTGGCGACCCGCTCCGCCGTACGGATAGGCGACTGGAACGGCAGCAGCACCACGCCCAGCCCGAGATGGATCCGCTCGGTCCGCTGGGAGATCGCGGCCAGCACCAGATCGGGTGCGGAGGAGTGGGAGAACCCTCGGGTGAAGTGGTGTTCGACGAACCAGGCGGTGTCGAAGCCGAGCCGGTCGCCGAGCACGACCTGGTCGATCACGTTCTGGAACGCCTGTTGTTCGACCTCGCGGGAGCGCCCGCGGACCTCCAGCTCGTACCCCAGGCTGATCCGTAGGGACGTCATCGCGCCTCCGGCGAAAGTAGTAAACCAAGCGCTCGCTTGGTAGAGACTACCAGCACCAAAGACTTGCGGGAAGGGCGCGTTCGCGATCAGAGTGATGCACGTGAGGCGAAAGCACGCGCTAAGGCGGCCGAAAGATGGCACGCTCCCCGATATGCGGGCCGATGACTTCTCGCTCACGAGCGGGCGCGGTTTCGAGGCGTTCGGCCGGGTGATGGCCGCCCTCGCGACCGAGGCCGAGTTCATCGAGTCGTGCCGGGACCTGACCTGGTGGCGCGGCTCCGACCACAGCTGGCACATCGAATGGCGCGACGGCCCGTACGCCTCCGAGGTGGCGGCGCTGCTGGCCGAGCAGGTGCGCAATCCCGCCTACGAGGACGAGCTCGGCAGGCCCGCCGGGCCGGGCGACAGCCGGTCGGCGGTGCTCGACGTGATGGGCGTCCGCTTCGAGCTGCGGGCCATCGATCCGCTGGGCCGCGAGCGCGTACGCGACAAGCCGGGCTTCTGGCGGCTGGCCGAGGCGCTCGACACCACCCGCAGCACGAACGCCCCGCGCCCCTGGGAAACGCTACTGGGCGGTTGACCCGCCGGCGGGGCCCTGGAAGACGTAGGCGGCCAGCCGTTCGCGGTGCGCCTGTGGCGGGCAGAAGAGCTGCGCGTCGGAGGTGGCCCGCTTGAGGTAGCGGTGCGCCGGATGTTCCCAGGTCACGCCGATCCCGCCGTGGACCTGGATGTTCTCGCCCGCCGCCGTGAGATACGCCTCGGTGCAGTACGACCCGGCGATCGCCGCGAAGGACTCGGACTCGGCCGCCGCCCACGCCGCCGACCTGGCCGACTCGACGAGCAGCAGCAGGTCGGCCAGCTTGTGCTTGATGGCCTGGAAAGAGCCGATCGGCCGGCCGAACTGGTGGCGCAGCTTCGCGTGCTCGACGGCCATCTCCAGGCAGCGTTCGGCCCCGCCCACCTGCTCGGCCGCCAGCGCCGCGATGCCGAGGTCGCGCACCCGGCTCCACGCCGCGCCGTCGCCCGCCGGCCGTACCTGGACGTGGTCGAAGGACAGCTCGGCCAGCGGCCGGCTCTCGTCCATGGTCGGGTGCGCCACACGCCGCGTGGGCACGGCCTCGACCAGGAGGCCGTCCGCGTAGGCGAGCACCACGTCGCCCTCCAGCGCGTACGGGACGACGCCCGTGAGCAGGCCGTCCCGGAGGGTCAGGTCGCCGTCGCCCGGCAGGACGACGGTCGCCGTCGCCGAGCCGTCGGCCAGCGCGGGCAGCAGCCGGGCCATCGCCGCCTCGTCGCCGCCCGCCTTGAGGGCCTCGACGGCCAGGACGGCGCTCTGCAGGAAGGGATAGGGGGACAGGGTCCTGCCCAGCTCTCCGGCCACGACCGCGGTTTCGGCCGGGCCGCAGCCCGCTCCGCCGTACTCCTCGGGAATGGCGAGCCCGGCGGTGCCGAGGTCGCGCGCGAACGCCGGCCAGGGCGCGGCGGGGCGGTCGGCGAGATAGGCGCGGACGACGGCGCGCAGCTCGTCTGTGACGGTCACCCGGCAAGTGTAACCAAGCGATTGCTTGATTGTATAAGGTTGTCCGAAATTTGCCTTTTCTAGCTGTCCACATAATGTGGAGGTAAGTCATTCCTAAAGGTTTCCGGGGAAGGAGTGACCGGGGAATGGGGATGAAAGAGACAGCACTCGACTATGCCGAGTTCGCCGCATACGACCGGCGGCAACGCGGCATCGAGCGACACGTAGTGGCGGCCTTCGTGGGTGGGGTGGCCGTCGGCCTCATCGGCATACTCGCCGCCGGCCGGGTGCCCCAGTGGCTCGGCCAGCTCTACGACCCCTACATGTACTTGGCCCTCGCGCTGGTCGTCGGGGCGAGCGCGGCGGGCTTCGGGTGGGCGCTGCTCGCCACGTTCCTGGCCGCTCTGTCCATGATCGTCGCGGCGACGGGCGGCAGCCTGTTGCGCGGCCAGACCGACCTGGGCGCCGTCGCCGATGGGCCGGCGGCCGGGTTGAACTGGGCGCTCGTCCTGCTGGTCGGGGTGGGCCTGCTCGCCTACGTGACGAGCAGGACGGACATCTGGGGCGATGTCGCCGCCGGTGTCGTCGGCGCCCTGCTGCTCGCCGACACGGTCGACCGCGCGACGCCCGGCTTCATCAACAGCGAGCCCGCGTTCTGGCCAGGCCCCGCGATCGCGATCGGCGTCCTGTCCGTCGTGCTGGTGCTGGCGCTGCGCAGGAGCATGGCGGGCCGGGTGCGCGCGCTGGCGCTGGCGGCGGTCCTGACCGCCCTGTTCGCGGTCGGGGTGACCGGCGCGCTGGCCGGCTGGATCTCCATCGCCGGATAAGGCCGCGCGGTAGGTTGCTCCGAGTCGATAGCCTGTAGTCCTCCATATCCGGGCCCCACCAAGGAGTAGCCGTGTTGCTGCGCATGTCGTCGTTGTTTCTTCGCACCCTGCGGGACGACCCGGCAGACGCGGAAGTGCCGAGCCACAAGCTCCTGGTCCGCGCCGGTTACGTCCGGCGGGTGGCGCCCGGCATCTACTCATGGCTGCCCCTCGGCAAGATGGTGATGGAGAACGTCGCCAGGGTCGTCCGCGAGGAGATGAACCGGATGGGCGGCCAGGAGGTGCTGTTCCCCGCCCTGCTGCCGCGCGAATACTACGAGTCCACCGGCCGCTGGACCGAATACGGTGACACGCTCTTCCGGCTCAAGGACCGCAAGGGCGCCGACTACCTGCTCGGCCCCACGCACGAGGAGCTCTTCGCCGACATGGTCAAGGGCGAATACTCCTCGTACAAGGACTATCCGGTCACGCTCTACCAGATCCAGACGAAGTACCGCGACGAGGCCAGGCCCCGCGCGGGCATCCTGCGCGGCCGCGAGTTCCTGATGAAGGACTCCTACTCCTTCGACCTCGACGACGACGGGCTCAAGCACTCCTACGAGCAGCACCGCGAGACCTACATCCGGACCTTCGACCGGCTCGGCATCAGCTACAAGATCGTGTTCGCCACGTCGGGCGCGATGGGCGGCTCGGCCTCCGAGGAGTTCCTGGCGCCCACGCCCACCGGCGAGGACACCTTCGTCGCCTGCCACTCCTGCGGCTACGCGGCCAACGCCGAGGCCGTCACCACGACCGCGCCCCCGGTCCGTGCCCTCGACGGGCTGGAGCCGCAGCGCGTCCTCGACACCCCCGACACCCCGACCATCGAGTCACTGGTGTCGTTCGTCAACGAGCACCACGGCCTGTCGATCACCGCCGCCGAAACGCTGAAGAACGTCGTCGTCAAGGTCACCACGCCCGGCTCCGACAAGGTCGAGACGCTGATCGTGGGCGTGCCCGGCGACCGCGAGGTCGACTTCAAGCGCCTGGAGGCCGCGCTGGCCCCCGGCGAGCCCGCCATCTTCGAGGCCGAGGACTTCGCCAAGCACCCCGGCCTGGTGCGTGGTTACATCGGGTCGCAGGTCCTGCGCGAGCTCGGCATCCGCTATCTCGTCGACCCCCGCGTGGTCACCGGCAGCTCCTGGGTGACCGGCGCCAACGAGCGCGGCAAGCACGCCGCCGGGGTGGTCGCGGGCCGTGACTTCATCCCCGACGGCACGATCGAGGCCGCCGAGGTGCGCGCCGGAGATCCCTGCCCCCGCTGCGGCTCGCCGCTGTCCATCGACCGCGGCATCGAGATCGGGCACATCTTCCAGCTCGGCCGTAAATACGCCGACGCGGCCGGGCTCGACGCCCTGGGCCCGGACGGCAAGCCGATCCGCATCACGATGGGCTCCTACGGCATCGGCGTCTCACGGGCCGTGGCGGTCATCGCCGAGCAGGCCCACGACGAGCTCGGGCTGGTCTGGCCGCGCGAGGTCGCGCCCGCCGACGTGCACATCGTGGGCACGGGCAAGGACAACCAGATCGAGGCGGCCCTCGAGCTGGCCGCCGACCTGGAGGCACGCGGGCTCCGCGTCCTCGTCGACGACCGGACCGGGGTCTCGCCGGGGGTCAAGTTCAAGGACGCCGAGCTGCTCGGGCTGCCCACGATCGTGGTCGTCGGCCGCGGGCTGGCCCAGGGTGTGGTCGAGCTCCGTGACCGCGTCACGGGCACCAAGGAGGAGATCCCCCTCGACACGGCCGCCGACCGCGTGCTGGCCGCCTGCTCATAGCGCGAAAGACGGCTCCCTCCGCCACTGGCGGGGGGAGCCGTCCTTTTCGCGTCAGTCCATCGCCGCGGGCATCCTGATCTTGCCGCGGTGGCGGAGCACCACGGGCCCGATCAGGCAGGCGGCGGCGATCACCAGGATGGCCAGCGACACGGGCCGGGTGAAGAACACCGCCGGATCCCCTTCACTGAAGGCCAGCGCCCGCCGGAACTGCACCTCCATCAGCGGCCCGAGCACCGCCCCGAGGATCAGCGGCGCCACCGGATAGCCGGTCCGCCGCAGCACGAACCCCACCAGCCCGAACCCGTACGCCACCAGGATCTCGAACACGCTCTGCGAGGTGGCGTAGACGCCCAGCGTCGCGAACGTCAGGATCGCCGCCGTCAGCAGCGCGGCGGGCACGCTCAGCAGCTTCACCCACAGCCGGATCAGCGGCAGGTTCAGCACCAGCAGCATCACGTTGCCGATGTAGAGGCTGGCGATCAGCGTCCACACGAGCACCGGCTGCTGGTCGAAGAGCTGCGGTCCGGGCTGCACGTTGTAGATCTGGAAGGCGATCAGCAGCATGCTGGCCGTGGCCGACGTCGGGATGCCGAGCGTGAGCAGCGGCACCAGCACGCCGGAGAACGCCGCGTTGTTGGCCGCCTCGGGCCCCGCCACACCCTCGATGGCGCCGTGGCCGAACTCCTCCGGGTTCTTCGCCAGCCGCTTCTCGACGTTGTAGCTGAGGAACGTCGGCAGCTCGGCGCCGCCCGCGGGCAGCGAGCCGATCGGCAGGCCGAACGCGGTGCCGCGCAGCCATGGCCGCCAGGAGCGGCGCCAGTCGTCGCGGGTCATGCCGATGCGCCCGGTCACCTTCACCGGCGCCTGCTCCTGCCGGTTCCGCCGGGCCGCGGTGGCGACCGCCTCGGCCACGGCGAACAGGCCCACGGCCAGCGCCACGACCGGCAGCCCCTCGTACAGCTCGGGGACGCCGAAGGCCAGGCGCGGCTGGCCGGTCATCTGGTCGATGCCCACCATGCCGATCGCCAGCCCGAGGAAGAGGCTGGACATGCCGCGCACGATCGAGTCGCCCATGAGCGAGGTGACGGTGACGAACGCGAGCACCATGATCGAGAAGTACTCGGCGGGCTGGATGGACTTGGCGATGGCCGACATACCGGGCGCCAGGAACGTGATCACCACGGTGGAGATCGTGCCCGCGACGAACGAGCCGATGGCCGCCGTGGCCAGCGCGGCCCCGGCCCGGCCCTTCCGCGCCATCGGGTAGCCCTCGATCGTGGTGGGGATCGACGCCGTCTCGCCGGGGATGTTGAGCAGGATCGCGGTGGTGCTGCCGCCGTACATGCCGCCGTAGTAGATGCCGGCGAACATCACGAACGCGCCCACCGGGTCGAACACCATGGTCAGCGGCAGCAGCAGCGCGATCGTCGTGGCCGGGCCGAGGCCCGGCAGCACGCCGACGAGCGTGCCGACGGTGACGCCCAGCAGGCCGAGCAGCAGGTTCTGCAGGGTGAGCGCGTGCGCGAAGCCGTCGAGCAGGTGGCCCAGTACGCTCATCTCAGATCGCCAATCTGATCAGGCCGGGCGGCAGCGTGATGCCCAGCACCCGGTCGAACAGCAGGTACGTGGCCAGCGCCAGCAGCAGGCCCACGACCAGGTCGCGGACCAGCTTGCGACTGCCGAGCACCCGGGCGACCGCGACGAAGAACAGCGTGGTGGCCTGCCAGTAGCCCACGGGCACGAGCAGGACCGCGTACAGAGCGAGCGTGCCGATGAGGAGCAGCACGGGACGCCAGTGCACGCCCTCGTCCTCGCCCTCGCTGGTCACCGGATCGCGGAACGCCTGCACCACCCCGATCACGGCCACCACCGCCATGCCGATGCCGACCAGGAGCGGAAAGGCCCGGGGCCCGACGGCCTGGTAACCGCCGCCGTCGGGGATCATGAACGCCTGCGCCACAACGACCAGCGCGACCGCCAGGAACCCGGCCGACACGAGCCGGGTGCTCACTTGCCCAGTCCCAGTTCGCCGAGGATGGTGGTGATCTGACCGCGCTGCTCGGTGAGCACCTGCTTGAACGAGTCGCCCGGGGTCCAGGCGTCGACCCAGTTGTTCTGCTTGAGCACCTGCTGCCAGCACGACGTCTGCCGCATCTTGTCGACCATCTTGACGATGTCCTGCTGCTGCTCGGCCGACAGCCCCGCCGGGGCGAGCACGCCGGCCATCGTGGAGATGGCCTGGTCCGACAGCCCGAGCTCCTTCAGCGTCGGCGCGTCGATGCCCTCGATCCGCTTGTCGCCGTCCACCGCGAGCGCCCTGAGCTCTCCGGCCTGGAGCTGCGCGCGGAGCTCGGCGACGGTGTCGATGCCCGCCGTGGCGGCACCGCTGAGCAGCAGGTTCATCGACTCGCCGCCGCCCGCCGTGGGCACGTAGTTGACCTGCTTGGCGTCGATGCCCTGGCCCTTGGCCAGTCCCGCCACCGTCATCTGCCCGGGGCCGCCGAGCGAGCCGCCGGTCCACTTGACGCCGTGCGGGTCCTTCTTCATCGCGGCGAGCAGGGACTTCAGGTCTTCGTACGGCGCCGACTTCGGCACCACGATCGCGCTCGGCCCCCTGCTCAGCCCCGCGATCGGGGTGAGCGTGGTCAGGTCGACGGGCGAGTGGTTGTTGACGATGCCGCCGAGCATGGTCGCGCTGTCCATGACCATGAGCTGGTAGGGGTCGCCCTTGCTCTTGGCGAACTGGGCCAGCCCGATCGTGCCGCCCGCGCCGGGGACGTTGACGACCGTGGCCTTCGCCGTGGTGATCTTGCACTGGCTGAGCGCGCCGGCGATGCCGCGGGCACGGGTGTCCCAGCCGCCGCCGGGGCTGCCCGGCGCCATGATCGTCAGTGGCTTGCTCGGGTATTCGGCGCCCGCCTCGGCGCTCTCGCCGACCGCGCAACCGGTGGCCAGGACCGTCAGGGCGGCGGCGGCGACAATGATCTTCATGAGTTCTCCCGGGGGGTGAGGATCGAGGTGAAGAAGTCCTTGACCGGCTCCAGCACGCTCATCGGCTGGTGCGCGACGCCTGGCACGACGTCGAACCTGACGCTGATGCCGTGCGCGGCGAAGTTGTCACGCAGCGCCGCCAGCCGTTCGACACGGGTGGTCCCGTAGGCGTCGGCGCCGTCCATCCAGTTGGCGTCGCCCTGGTTGTTGATCTCCCAGGTCTCGACGTCCTCGGCACCCACGACCATCTGCACCGGCACCGCCCCGAGCTCTTCGATCCTGGGCGGCTGGCCGAACTCCTCCTCGAACCCCTTGAGCCCGATCCACCACGGGCTGTCCCAATCGATGTACGATATCCGCCCTGGTGCACCAATTGACACTCCAGACAACCGGTCCGGATGCAGGTAGGCGAACCGATGGGCGAACTGACCGCCGCCGGAGAAGCCGTGCAGGAGGAACCGCTCGGTGTCGACGTTGAAGCGCTCGCCGACCTCCTCGACCATCGCCAGCAGCACATGGTCGAAGCGGATCCCGCGGTAGTGGATGAACTTGAAGCCGTGCAGGTCCTCCGCGTCCTCGATGCCCGCAGGGAAGAGCGGCGCCAGGACCAGGCAGCCCTGCCGCTCACCCCACTCGGCGAGGTTGTCGCGGTACTGCGGCCCGCGCCGTCCCGTCCCGTGCTGCAGCACGGCGAGCGGCACCGGCGGGCCGTCGGGCGAATGGGCCGTCGGCACGTAGAGGCAGTAGGAGAAGCGCTGGTCATATCGGGAGGCGAAGATCGTGGTGGAGCCGCTGAAGTAGAACTCCGTGGGGTGCTTTACTCCGCCGTCTTCGTGTAGTGCCTTGGCCATGGCGCCACAGCCTGGACATATATCCAGTTTCGGACAAGGAGATTGTCGCCAACGCGGTAATGTACAGGGTGCCCGTCACGCTCCTCCTGTCCTCCGCTGACTCGGCCCCGATCACCGTCCGCGTCTCCCCGCTGGCCGAGCTCTGCGCCTGTCTGCACGTGCTCGACGAGCCGGGGCACCACCCCGCGGCGGCCCGCTGGGTGGCCAGGGTCCACACGGAGGCCGACGAGGTCCTGCTGGCCAGGGCGACGGCGTGGGCGCCGCTGTGGAGCGCATTCCGGGCCCGCTACCTGCTGCCGCTGTCCGCCGGCCGGTCCAGGACGCTCGAAGACGAGCTGGCCGAGATCGAGGCGCTGCCGATCGGCGACTTCACCGCGATGACCTTCCAGGCGCTCATCGGCAAGAACGGCGCCGGCGTCGGCGACAACGTGCTCCAGCGCCTCAGGCTGATCTCCTCCAGCAGGGTGGAGCTGGGCACCCGGGTACACGACGACCCCCACGGCTTCCGGCGCGAGCTGACCGGCTTCCTGGCGGACTTCGCCGCCGCGGCGTTCGAGGCGGACTGGCCGGGGCTGCGGACGGCGCTGACCGCCGAGGCCGCCGTGCGCGAGCGGGCGATCGCCGTGCGCGGCCCCCTGGCGATCGCCGACTTCCCCACCGCCACAGCCGTCGAGGGCGGGCGCAGGATCATCCTGGACAAGCTCTACAACGCCACCGCCCGCATCGGCGCCGACCGGCCCTGCCTGCTCGTACCCAGCCTGTACGGCCGGCCGCACTTCGTGGTCAAGCACTACCCGGGCTACCCCGTCGTCATCCAGTACGGCGTCGGCACCTCCGCCGGGCTGTCGCTGGAGACCGCCCGGCATCGGCTGGCCGTGCTCCAGCACCCGACCCGGCTCAGGCTCTGCTACGCCATCCTGCGCAACCCGGTGGCCACGGCCGAGCTCGCCAACCAACTGGGCATGACCGCGCCACAGGTGTCGCGGCACCTACGCCAGCTCAGGGAGGCCGAGCTGGTGCACGTGTACCGGCGGGGCGCGGTGGTCTACTACCAGCTTGACGCCGAAGCGATCGAACGCCTGGGCGCCGACCTGCTGACGGTCCTCTACCGCTGAGCGGCCATCAAAGGGCCGGTGAGCGGCCGTCACAGCGGGGCGAGCGGCCCAGCGGCGCGCGGGGCGCGCCCGTCACGGCTGGCTGGAAGCGGCCATCACGGCGCCCGGTGAGCGGCGCTCATCCGGTGGGCCGCGACATGCCGGGGAAGGCCGTGGCGACCACCGGGCGGAAGCTGTAGGAGCGGCTCACCGACTCCTGCATGGCCAGAGCGGCGTAGTGGCGCAGCGACGCGTCGTCCGACGCCACCAGCTCCAAATAGGCGGCCGTGATGCCGGTCTCCACATAGACCGCGAGGCGGATCGCCTCGGCCGCCGTGGACGGCACGACCGGCAGGGAGTAGCCCGCCTCCGGCTCGGACGGCGTGCCGCCCCGGGCGGTGATGGCGGTGCGCAACTGGTCGCGCCTGGCCCGATGGGCGTCGAACGCCGTCGTGACCCGCGACCGCAGCGAGCCCGTGGTGCGCGCGCCGATCAGCCCGTACGCGAAGACCGCGGCGTGCTCGGCCGCCAGCGCCTTACGCAGCTTCTCCACATCGGCCGGCGTCCTGGCGGTCATCACGCCGACCTCGGCAGGGCCAGGGCATGGGCGGCCTCGCAGGCGCCGATGCTGGCGATGAGCTGGGCCAACTGTGGCGAGACGCCGGCGAGCTGACGGACGCGGAGCGCCGCCGACCGGCGCTCAGCGTCGCGCAGCCGCGACAGCGACGTCTTGGGCGCCGGAGCGGCCGTCTGAGAGCCCTGGGGCGCCGGAGCGGCCGAGGCCGTCTGGGAGCCGCCGGTCAGGCGTTTGCGCAGCTCGCCGAGGTGCGCCTGGTGGCGGTCACGGAACGGCGTCAACTTGGTCTGACCGGCCGCGATCAGCGTGGAGTAGAGAGCGATCGTGTGTTCCTTGTCGGCGATCAGCTGGCGCAGCAGCACCTGCTCAGGATCCTCCGACGGGGTGGGCGACGGCTGGGGGACGTCGGACGCGCCGCATCCCGACAGGGCCGCGGCCGCCGCTCCGCCCGCCAGCACGGCTCGCCGTGAGAGGGAACGCGGGCGCACGGGCAGGGACCTCCTGTAAACGGAACGCAGATAGCATCGTACGGTCTTGCGCCCGCTCCCGATGTCAGGCGACGCTCGCCATTCGCCCGTGCCGAGTGGCGCTCTCTTCGTGCCCTCGTACAGATAGGGTGTCAACTGTCGTCGCTGGCTGAGCGGCCAGGCGGCGAGAGAGCCAGAGGCGAGGTCCGCCCGGCTGAGACATGACAATAGGGAGGTCGATATGGGCAGCGCATCACCCCGCGACCACCTGATGAAGCTCCTTGAGCCCGTCGTCAGCGCGGAGGGCCTCGATCTGGAGGACGTCACGGTCACCCAGGCCGGCAAGCGCCGGCTGCTGCGTGTGATCGTCGACTGCGACGGCGGCGTGAGCCTCGACGACGTGGCCGACGTCAGCCGGGTCGTCTCGGCGGCGCTCGACGACACCAACGCGATGGGCCAGTCGGCCTACACGCTCGAAGTCTCCTCGCCGGGCGTCGACCGTCCGCTGACCGAGCCGCGTCACTGGCGGCGTGCGGCCAAGCGGCTGGTGAAGGCCGAGATGAGAGATGGTTCCGTGGTGGAGGGCCGAGTGCGCTCCGCTGACGAGAGCGGCGTCGAGCTCGACGTCGACGGCGCAGATCGCCGATTCGACTATCAGGACCTGACCCGTGGACGGGTGCAGGTGGAGTTCCGCCGGTTCGACGACGAAGACGTCGACGGCGACGAAGGCTAAGGGGAAAGCCTCGTGGACATCGACATGAGCGTCCTGCGCAGCCTGGAGCGGGAGAAGGACATCTCCTTCGACCTGGTCGTCAAGGCGATAGAAGACGCGCTACTGATCGCTTACTTCCGCACCGAAGGTGCCGCGCCCAAGGCGCGGGCGGAGCTCGACAGGTCGAGCGGGCACGTGACCATCTTCGCCGCCGAGCTCGACGACGAGGGCGAGATCGTCAGGGAGTTCGACGATACGCCGGGCAACTTCAGCCGGATCGCGGCGACCACCGCCAAGCAGGTCATCCTGCAGCAGCTGCGCGACGCCGAAGACGAGATCAACTTCGGCGAGTTCGCCAGCCGCGAGGGCGAGCTGGTCTCCGGCGTGATCCAGCAGGGCAAGGACCCGCGCGTGGTGCTGGTCGACCTCGGCAAGATCGAGGCCGTGCTGCCGCACAACGAGCAGGTGCCCGGCGAGGACTACGTGCACGGCGAGCGCATCCGCGCCTACGTCGTGCAGGTGAAGAAGGGACACAAGGGCCCCTCGGTCACGCTGTCGCGCACCCATCCCGGCCTGGTCAAGAAGCTGTTCGCGCTGGAGGTGCCGGAGATCGCCGACGGCACGGTGGAGATCGCCGCCGTGGCCCGCGAGGCCGGTCACCGCACCAAGATCGCGGTCAGGTCGCGCAGGCAGGGCGTCAACGCCAAGGGCGCGTGCATCGGCCCGATGGGCTCGCGCGTGCGCAACGTGATGACCGAGCTGCACGGCGAGAAGATCGACATCATCGACTGGTCAGAGGACCCCGGCGAGTTCGTGGGGAATGCCCTGTCGCCCGCCCGCGTTTCCCACGTTGAGGTCCTCGATCTCGAAGGCCGGGTCGCGCGGGTGACCGTGCCCGACTACCAGCTTTCCCTGGCCATCGGCAAAGAGGGGCAGAATGCCCGGCTTGCCGCCCGGCTCACGGGATGGCGGATCGACATCCGGCCTGACACCCAGGCCGAGGATGCTGCCGGTTCCGTAGATGCGTCAACACGGTAAGCTGGAATATGGTGGCCACGCGGCTCCACAGCGCACCTGTGTGGGCTGCAGGGTCCGTACGGCTAAGTCCGACCTGCTCCGCTTGGTGCGGGTCGAGGATCACGTGATCCCTGACCTGCGAGGACGGCTTCCTGGTCGAGGTGCGTCACTGCATCCGACCGAGAGGTGTCTGGAGCTTGCCGAGCGTCGCCGAGCGTTTCTGCGCGCGTTCCGCGTGCCGGGGCCGCTTGACATCTCGCGAGTGCGGGCGCACCTGGAGAAGGAGAACCACGAAATGTCATGTAGGACGCCGAGTTGATGGGCGGAGTCAGATTGCTATGAGCGCCTGATGAGCACGCGGCGATGAAGACGTCAAGGTAGCGACGGTCCGGACGGCACAGCCAGCCTCCCGGGCCGAGTAAGGGAGTGCAGTGGCGAAGGTCCGGGTATACGAGCTCGCTAAGGAGTTCGGCGTAGAGAGCAAGGTCGTCATGGCCAAGCTCCAGGAGATGGGGGAGTTCGTCCGTTCGGCGTCCTCCACCATCGAGGCGCCGGTGGTCCGCAGGCTCACCGAAGCTTTGGGCGCATCTAAGGGTGGGTCCTCTAGGGGCGGCGGTTCGTCGTCCAAGCCGCAGCCGCCAAGGGCTGCTCCCCGGCCGGCGGACAGCCAGGCCGGTAACGGCGTCGCGGAGGCGCCGACCCCAACATCAACTCCGCGTCCGGGTCCGGGTCCCAAGCCCGGTCCGCGTCCGGGTCCCGCGGCTCCTGCCCCGGCACCCGCTCCGGCTCCGGCGCCGGCTCCCGCGGTCAGCGGTCAATCGCGCCCGCCGGTGCCGATGCCGCACCAGCCGCAGCCTGAGGCCGAGCGTGGCGACACGTCCGGCGCCCCGCAGGCGCGTTTCGACAGCGGCACCCGTCCCGCGCCCGCTCCGGGCGCCCCCGCTCCGGGCCCGCGTCCCGGTCCCGCCGCTCGTCCGGGTCCCAAGCCCGGCCCCGCGGCGCGTTCCGGCGCGCCCTCCGGTGGCGGCGGTCCGGCGGCTCCGCGCACTGGTGGCGCCCCGTCCGGCGGCGGTCCCCGTCCCGGTCCCGGCGGTCCCAAGCCGGGTCCGCGCGGCCCGCGTCCGGGCAACAACCCGTTCTCCTCCAACGCCAGCGGCATGGGCCAGTCCCGGCCGCCGCGTCCCGGTGGCAACCGTGACGGTGCCCCCAGTGGCGGTCCCGGGCAGCGCGAGCGTCGTGACGGTCCGCCGCGCGACGGCGCGAGCCCGCGTCCCCCGCAGGGTCGCGGTGGCGGCGAGGGCGGTCCCCGTCCCGGTGGCCCGCGTCCTGGTCCGCCCGGTGCGGCAGGTCCGCGTCCCGGTCCCGGTGCGGGCGGTCCCCGTCCCGGCGGTCCGCGTCCCAACCCGATGATGATGCCGCAGGGCCGTCCCGCCGGTCCCGGTGGTGGCGGTGGCGGCGGTGGCCGTCCCGGTGGCGGTGGCGGCGGCGGTCGTCCCGGTGGCGGTGGCGGCGGTGGCCGTCCTGGCGGCGGTGGCGGCGGCGGTCGTCCCGGTGGCGGTGGCGGCGGTTTCGCCGGTCGTCCCGGTGGCGGCGGTGGCGCCGGTCGTCCGGGCACGAGCACCGGTGGTCCCGGTGGCGGCGGCGGTTTCGCCGGTCGTCCCGGTGGCGGCGGTCGTGGCCGCGGTGGCGGCACGGCGGGCGCGTTCGGTCGCCCCGGTGGCCGTCCCACGCGTGGCCGCAAGTCCAAGCGCCAGAGGCGCCAGGAGTTCGACAACATGTCGGCCCCGGCGATCGGTGGCGTGCAGGTCGCTCGTGGCAACGGCGCGACGATCCGCCTTCCGCGCGGTGCGTCGCTGTCCGACTTCGCCGACCGGATCGGTGCCAACCCCGCCGCGCTGGTGCAGATCATGCTGCACCTGGGCGAGATGGTGACGGCCACCCAGTCGGTCAACGAGGAGACGCTGCAGCTGCTCGGCTCCGAGCTCGACTACAACATCCAGGTCGTCAGCCCGGAGGAGGAGGACCGCGAGCTTCTCGAGGCCTTCGACATCGAGTTCGGCGAGGATGAGGGCGACGAGGCCGACCTGGCCGCGCGTCCGCCGGTCGTGACCGTCATGGGTCACGTCGACCACGGTAAGACCAAGCTGCTCGACGCCATCCGCAAGACCAACGTGGTGGCGCGCGAGGCGGGTGGCATCACCCAGCACATCGGCGCCTACCAGGTCTCCACCGAGCACGAGGGCGAAGAGCGCAAGGTCACCTTCATCGACACCCCGGGTCACGAGGCGTTCACCGCCATGCGTGCCCGTGGTGCCAAGGCGACCGACATCGCCGTGCTGGTGGTCGCGGCCGACGACGGTGTGAAGCCGCAGACGATCGAGGCTCTCAACCACGCCCAGGCGGCCGACGTGCCGATCGTGGTCGCGGTCAACAAGGTCGACAAGGAGGGCGCCGACCCCAACAAGGTCCGTGCCCAGCTCACCGAGTACGGCCTGGTGGCGGAGGAGTTCGGCGGCTCGACGCTGTTCGTCGACATCTCCGCCAAGAACGGGACCGGCATCGAGCAGCTGCTCGAGGCCATCCTGCTCACCGCGGACGCCGAGCTCGACCTGCGCGCCAACCCGGCGATGGACGCTCAGGGCATCGCGATCGAGGCGCACCTCGACAAGGGCCGCGGCCCGACCGCGACCGTCCTGGTCCAGCGCGGCACGCTGCGCGTCGGCGACTCGATCGTCTGTGGCGAGGCCTACGGCCGTGTCCGGGCGATGCTCGACGACAACGGCGACCTGGTCGAAGAGGCCACGCCGTCCCGTCCGGTCCTGGTGATGGGTCTGACGGCCGTGCCGGGCGCGGGTGACAACTTCATCGTCGTCACCGACGACCGGATGGCCCGCCAGATCGCCCAGCAGCGCGCGGCGCGCAAGCGCAGCGCCGACATGGCGAAGTCGAGCCGCCGCCTGACCCTTGAGGAGCTGTTCAGCAACCTCGAGAAGGGTCGCGTCGATGAGCTCAAGCTCATCATCAAGGGCGACGTGTCCGGTTCGGTGGAGGCCCTGGAAGACGCACTGCTCAAGATCGATGTCGGCGACGAGGTCAGGCTCCGTGTCCTGCACCGCGCCGTCGGTGCGATCACCGAGTACGACGTCAACCTGGCCGTCGCCGACGACAACGCGGTCATCATCGGCTTCAACGTCCGGCCTGAGCCCCGGGCGCGCGACCTGGCCGAGCGCGAGGGCGTCGACATCCGCTACTACTCGGTCATCTACCAGGCGATCGAAGAGATCGAAGCGGCGCTCAAGGGCATGCTCAAGCCCGAGTTCGAAGAGGTCCAGATGGGCACCGCCGAAGTCCGCGAGGTCTTCAAGGTGCCGAAGATCGGCAACGTCGCCGGTTCGCTGGTCCGCTCCGGGACGATCGTGCGCAACAGCAAGGCCCGGATCATCCGCGATGGCGTTGTCATCGCCGACAACCTGACCGTTTCGTCGCTGCGTCGCTTCAAGGACGACGCGACCGAGGTCCGTGAGGGCTTCGAGTGCGGCATCGGGGTCGGCTACAACGACATCCGGATCGACGACGTCGTCGAGACGTTCGAGATGCGGGAGAAGCCGCGCGCATAACATGCGGCCGGGCGCCCGGCGGACCATCCGCCGGGCGCCTCTCGCACGCCTGGGCCTGCTTTCCACCGCAGCAGGGCCAGGGTGCGTTTCACACACCAGGACAAGCGGTGGTTACCAACGATGTATGTGGGTGCTCTGACCCTGGACATCCTGCTCGGCGACGTACATTCGCTGAAGCAGAAGCGTTCCGTCGTGCGACCCCTGGTCGCCGAGTTGCACAGACGCTTTCCCGCCGTCGCGGTGGCCGAGACCGGCCATCTCGACCTGCACCGCAGGGCGGAGGTCGGCATCGCCGTAGTCTCGGCCTCGGCGGGCAACTGCAAAGAGGTATTGGATGCTTGCGAGCGTCTGGTGGCCTTCCGCCCCGAGATCGAGTTGCTGTCGGCCAGACATCGGCTTTTCCACGACGAAGACGACTGAAAGACTGCACGACCTCCGGGTCGTGCGTGAGGGGGAGCGAACATGGTGGATGCAGCACGAGCGCGCAAGCTCGCCGACCGCATCCAGCAGATCGTCGCTGAGATGCTGGAGCGCCGGATCAAGGACCCGCGCCTGGGCTTCGTCACCGTGACCGACACGCGCATCACCGCGGACCTGCGTGAGGCGACGGTTTTCTACACGGTGTTCGGCTCCGACGCCGAGCGGGCCGACACTGCGGCCGCCCTCGAGAGCGCTAGAGGCATCATCCGCTCCGAGGTCGGCCGGCAGACCGGTGTCCGCTTCACACCGACGCTGGAGTTCAAGCACGACCCGCTGCCCGACAGCGCGCGCCAGCTCGACGATCTGATCAACGCGGCCAAGGCGAGGGACGCCGAGGTGGCCCGCAGGGCCGAGGGCGCGGCCTACGCCGGCGACCCGGACCCCTACCGCAAGCCGGAGGAGGACGACGAGCCGGACCTCA
This sequence comes from Nonomuraea sp. NEAU-A123, assembly GCF_018603905.1. Taxonomy (GTDB): domain Bacteria; phylum Actinomycetota; class Actinomycetes; order Streptosporangiales; family Streptosporangiaceae; genus Nonomuraea. The sequence continues at coordinate 32,790 of NZ_JAHFZZ010000028.1, read as the reverse complement.
ACGGCAAGGCTGACGAGGATGGGCAGCCGGCGACGTGACGCCCGACGTGCGTGACAGAACCGGTCGCCCGTCCCGCGTGGATCCGGGTTCGGTGGGGCAGGGCCGCCCTCCGGCCCTGCCGCCCATCGGCCCGGAGGGTGCCCTGCCGCCGTCCGGCTCGGTGATCCCCGAGGCCGCCTGGCGGCGCGCGCTGGACCTGATCGGCAAGGCCGACGAGATCGCGCTGGCCTGCCACGTGTCGCCGGACGGCGACGCGCTCGGCTCGATGCTGGCCACCGGCTCCGTGCTGCGCGCCCTGGGCAAGCGGGTCATCGCCTCCTTCGGCGACCGGCAGTTCGCCGTGCCGCGCCTGCTGCACTTCCTGCCCGGCCAGGACCTGCTGGTGCCGCCGGCCGACGTCCCGGCGGAGCCGGAGTTGATGATCACGTTCGACTCCTCGACGCCCGACCGGCTGGGCCTGCTGGGCGCCAACACGGCCAAGGCGCACGAGGTCATCGTGATCGACCATCACCTGTCCAACACCGGCTTCGGCACGCTCAGCCTCATCGACCCGCACGTCGCCGCCACGGCCGTGCTGGCCGAGCAACTGATCTACCGCCTCGGCGGCAGCCTGGACCGTGACATCGCCACCTGCCTGTACGCCGGGCTGGTGACCGACACCGGCTCCTTCCGCTACTCCTCGACCACGCCCGAGGTGCACCAGATGGCCGCCCGGCTGGTCGCCACCGGGCTACGCACCGACGAGATCGCCCGTGAGCTGTGGGACCGTTCTCCGTTCGGCTACCTCAAGGTGCTCGCCGCCGCGCTCGACCGGGTGTCGCTGGAGGATCACCTGGTGTGGACGTACGTCCCCCGGGTAGACCGGGCCGCGTACGGACTGCCGTACGCGGAGCTGGAGGGTCTCATCGACATCGTGCGGCGCACTGACGAGGCCGAGGTGGCGGCAGTGCTCAAGGAAGACGATCACGGAGCCTGGCAGGTGTCGACCCGCTCCAAGGGCGCGGTCGACGTCGGCTCGATCTGCGCCGCGCTGGGCGGCGGCGGCCATCACAACGCGGCCGGATTCACTTCGCACGGCAGTGTCGAGGACATCATGGCGGCGTTCCGCGCGCTGCTGGCGAACGCAGATGGAGAAGCTTGATGGCCGAGAGCGGCTTGATCATCGTCGACAAGCCCGCCGAGTGGACGTCCCACGACGTGGTGGCCAAGCTGCGGCGGCTGGCCGGCACCCGGCGGGTGGGCCACGCGGGCACGCTCGACCCGATGGCGACCGGTGTGCTCGTGGTCGGCGTGGAGAAGGCGACCCGGCTGCTCGGCCACCTGGCGCTGACCGAGAAGGTCTACGTGGCCACGATCCGGCTCGGCGTGACCACCAACACCGATGACGCCGAGGGCGAGGTCATCTCGACGGCCTCGGCGTCGGAGGTCGACCCCGCCGAGGTTCAGAAGGGCGTCGGCGCGCTCACCGGCGAGATAATGCAGGTCCCGCCGCAGGTCAGCGCGATCAAGGTCGATGGGCAGCGGGCGTACAAGCTGGCCCGTGCGGGCAAGGACGTCGAGCTGGCCGCGCGGCCCGTCACCGTGCGGGAGTTCTCGGTGCTGGACATCAGGGCGCACGACGACGTCATGGACATCGACGCGGTGGTGACCTGCTCCAGCGGCACCTACATCCGCGCGCTGGCCCGCGACCTGGGCGCCGGGCTCGGTGTCGGCGGGCACCTGACGGCGCTGCGCCGCACCCGGGTCGGCCCGTACGACCTGTCGCGGGCCAGAACCATCGAGCGGCTGGCCGAGGAGTGCGTGATCCTGCCCATCGGGGAGGCCGTTTCCGCGGCGTTCCCGCGCTGGGACCTCACCGCGGAGGAGACCAGGGTCGTCAGCCACGGCGGGCGGTTGCCCGCGGCGGGGCTCGGCAAGGGCCCGATCGGCGTGTTCGGGCCGGAGGGCGAGCTGCTCGCGCTGGTGGAGGAGCAGGGCCGCATCGCCAAGCCCCTGGCCGTGTTCATTTCCTAAAGTTCATTTCCTAAAGTTCATTTCCTAGTCGCCGGTCGTCTGATGGACGACGTTCGACGGCGGCCCGTAGCGGAAGGCGCGCACCCGGTAGGACGCGCCGCTCTCCTCGGGCAGCGTGACCAGGCCGAAGGCGTTGACGTCCGGATCGAGGGCGGCGACCACCCGGAAGTCCGGCCGGCCCGAGGGCCGGTCCTCCAGCAGGAAGCCCTCCTCGTCGGCGGTCCGGTCGGTCCACCGGAACGCGACGCCGTCGGCCCGCATGACGGTGGCCGTCAGGTCCGACGGCGCCGCTCCCTCGCTCCTGACCGGCCGCGCCCCTTTCGGGCCGCCGGGGATCGTCCGCGGCTCCGACCAGCCGGATTCCGGCTTGGCGTACGGCCCGCCGCCCAGCGCCACCTCGACCGGGGCGGATGCCTGCCCGTAGTAGGGCCGCACCCGGTAGTAGAACGGCGTGCGCGGGATCAGATCGGGATGGGTGTACGTGGTCTGCTCCGGCGGCAGGAACCCCAGGATCGTGTAGGGACCCCCTGGCTCGGTGGCGAACTCGACGACCTGCCCGGAGGCGTCCGGATCGCGGCCCGCCCAGCGCAGCGTGATGTCGGTCGGCGACACGAGCGTGGCCGTCAGCTGGACCGGCGCCTGCCGGGGGGTCGCGCAGGCGGCCGCCAGCAGGAACAACACCACCAGAGCTGCTCTCATCGTCGCTACTTGCGCCAGAACTGGATGCCGCTCCACTCGACCGTGGCGGGACCCTTGCCGCTACCGGTCCGGTAGGCGCCGAACTTGTCGTAGAAGCTGCCGCTCTCACTCGACACGGTGTGCTTCAGCGACCCGTTGATGTAGGTCCGATGGGTGCTGCCGACCACGTGAACGGTGTTGACGCGGACCGTCGTGCCGATCGTGGCGCCGGTGGCGATCGTGTTGCCGCCGTGCACCGAGTAGAGCCGGCCGCCGCGTTCGACGGCGAGCATGAAGAACGGGCCCGTCGTTTTGAACGTCTGCTTCAGGCTGATGCGGGTCCCTTCGAGGCTGGTGATCTTGAAGTAGCCCTCGAACTGGCGGGTGCCGCTGGAGTAGGTGGCGTAGCGCCGCTCGGCGCGCTGGTCGCCGCTGCCGGTGGAGCAGGTCAGCTTGAAGGTCAGGTCGCTGACGTCACCGCAACCCCGCTCCTGGACATTGAACGTCGGCTCGTATGAGGTCCAAGGTCCGGACTCCACGGGGTCGGCCGAGGCGGGCAGGGCTGGGACGAGTAATCCGATGGCTAGCGCGCCCGTGGTGAGTAATCGCATGGATTCCTCCTGATTAGGAAACTTTCCTATCAGGATTCATGGGATCACTTACCACACTCGCTCGTCAAGAGCGGTGATGTGAGCTGTCGGAAGCGAGGAGAGGTCCGATCTCTTATGGCTTGCGGGCCACCATGATGTCGCGGACGATCGCCTGGTCGACCCAGTGCTCGAAGTCGGGCAGATCGACCACGTCGAGCCCCGTCTTCGTGAGGATCTCGGCCAGCTCGTCGCGGGTGCCGCCATAGGTGTTCCACGAGATGCCGATGGCGCCGCCGGGCCGCAGCAGTTCCGCCCAGACGGGCGCGGCCTTCCTGATCAGCTCCAGCGGGCTGCGTGACAGCCCGCCACCGCCCCTGCTGCCGTGCTGCACGCCGTAGGGGGTGTCGGTCACCACGACGTCGAAGGAGTGCGGCTTGAAGAACTCGCGGCTGCGCAGGGTGTCGGCGTTGACCACGGCGACGCGCTGCGTGTCGCCGGACTTGAACGCCTCCTTCGACGGGCTGAAGGAGATGTTCAGGCGCCGGCCGACCAGTGCCCGCTCACGTCGTACGGGGACGGTCTCGGCCGTGTGCTTGAAGCGCTTGTTCTTCAGCCAGGTCTTGAGGAAGCCGGAGTACGCCTCGAAGTCCTTATTGTCGACATCGACCCCGTAGGCGTCATATCCGTACATGAGGGCCTGGTTGAGTGTGGTGCCGCGTCCGCACAGCGGGTCGAACACCGACAGCCGCTCGTCCAGCCGCCGGTCGCCGGCCAGCACCGTGACGTTCAGCAGCAGCTTGGTGAAGTGCTCGTTCGTCTTGCCGGCGTACTTCTGGATCGTGATCAGGTCGCTGCTGAGCCGGTCGAGCGGCGCCATGGTGAGCGGCCGCAGCACCTCGCCCTCGATCCCGTAGAGCGCGTAGGCCGACGAGAGGTTGGACAGCAGCGCGACGTCGTCGTCGCCGAGCGGCGCGGCCGTCTCGAAGGTCACGTACGGCAGGCCGCCGATCACGCTCTCCTCGATGGCCGACACCTCGCTCCGCAGGGCTCGTCGGCCGAAGACGGCCAGCTCGGCGAGGGTCAGGCGGACCGAGCTCTCGCCGTAGACCCGGTTGAAAGCAGGCAGGATCAGAAGTGCGTATCGAGGCATGGTGCGGCCGATCGTACCCCCTCGATTGGAGGTGACGCGGCCCCGCATGGCAGGCTGGTGGGGGATTGATCCGCCACAAGCGAATGGGGCCGGGCGTGCAGGGTTCGGAAAGGTCCGCCGTCACGATCGGCGTGTTCGACGGCGTGCACCGCGGGCACCAGCGGGTGGTCGAGCGTGCCGTGGCCACCGCCCGGGAGCGTGGTCTGCGCTGCGTCGCGGTCGTCTTCGAGCCGCATCCCTCCGAGGTCGTCCGGCCGGGCTCCCACCCGGCCCGGCTGACCACGCCGAGGCGCAGGTCGGAGCTGCTGACCGAGCTGGGCGTCGACGAGGTGTGCGTGGAGGAGTTCACGCTGGAGCTGTCCAGGATGAGCCCCGGCGAGTTCGCCCAGTCGATGCTCGCCGACCGGCTGCGGGCCGCCGTGGTCGTGGTGGGGGCGAACTTCACCTTCGGCCACCGCGCGGCGGGCGACACCGAGACCCTGGCCGCGCTCGGCGAGAAATATGACTTCACCGTCGAAGTGGTCCCGCTGCATGACGGGGTCTCCTCCACCGAGATCCGCGAGCGGCTGGTGGACGGCGACGTCGAGGGCGCCACGGCGGACCTGGGCCGCCCGCACCGGGTGGAGGGCGTGGTCGTACGCGGCTACCAGCGCGGACGCCAGCTCGGCTTCCCCACTGCGAACGTCGAGACGCAGCCCCACACGGCCATCCCCGCCGACGGCGTCTACGCGGGCTGGCTGGAGTGCGTGCCGGTCGCCAACCTGCCCACCGTCTACGAGGGCGAGCGCTGGCCCGCCGCCATCTCCGTCGGCACCAACCCCACCTTCGAGGGCGTCCCGCGCACGGTCGAGGCGTACGCGCTGGACCGCGACGACCTGGAGCTGTACGGCGTGCACGTGGCGGTAGACTTCGGGGCGAGATTGCGGGGAAACACCCGATTCGACTCGATCGAGGAGCTCATCGCGCAGATCCACGCCGACGTCGACCAGGCCCGGCGGCTGACTTCGGGCTGAGGATTGATGACGCGGAGCTTGACCGCGGTGGTAACCTTGCATGTCGGTCCAGTGACGGCGGCGCTGCGCGCTGCTCTGACGGCCTTCGCCGCGGCGACTGTAGGCACGCACGGTCGTTCGCATCAGTTATCCATCCGCGCGTGCCTGTAGCTCAAAGGAGAGCCGTGTCCCTAGACACCGCTGCCAAGAAGACCATCATCGCCGAGTACGCGACGGCCGACGGTGACACCGGGTCGCCCGAGGTGCAGATCGCGCTGCTCAGCAAGCGCATCAGCGAGCTGACCGAGCACCTGAAGACGCACAAGCACGACCACCACAGCCGTCGTGGCCTGCTCCTGCTCGTCGGGCGCCGGCGCCGCCTGCTGAAGTACCTGCAGAAGGTCGACATCGCGCGTTACCGTGCGCTCATCGAGCGGCTCGGCCTGCGCCGATAGAGTGAGAGGGAGCGGCGTTCGCGTCGCTCCCTTCTCCGTTGTGAGACCGGCGCGTCGAGCGCCGGACAACTGAATATCCAAGACACACTTAGAGCCCCCCGCGTCCGCACAAGCACCAAGCGACCCGCGACGCATGCGGGCCGGTCCTCGGTAGTGGCTTCCGGTAACAGTGACATCGCATCTGACCGGGCGCTTCGATCGAAGACCGGCGCTGCACCTAACGAGGGTGCCGGTGAGAAAGAGGGCGCGGGAGACTGACTGACAAAGGAGGTCCCCCGTGGAGGGTGTCCACACCGCTGAAGCCGTCATAGACAACGGTTCATTCGGCACGCGCACGATCCGGTTCGAGACCGGTCGTCTCGCGCGTCAGGCGGCCGGCTCCGCCGTCGCCTACCTCGACAACGAGACGATGGTCCTTTCCGCGACCACCGCCTCGAAGTCGCCCAAGGAAAACCTCGACTTCTTCCCGCTGACGGTGGACGTCGAGGAGCGCATGTACGCCGCGGGACGCATCCCCGGATCGTTCTTCCGCCGTGAGGGCCGTCCCTCCGAGGACGCCATCCTCACCTGCCGCCTGATCGACCGGCCGCTGCGCCCGTCGTTCGTCAAGGGCCTGCGCAACGAGATCCAGGTCGTCGCCACGATCATGGCGCTCAACCCCGACCACCTCTACGACGTGGTCGCCATCAACGCCGCCTCGCTGTCCACCCAGCTCGCCGGGCTGCCGTTCTCCGGCCCGATCGGCGGCGTCCGCGTCGCGCTGATCGACGGCCAGTGGGTCGCCTTCCCGACGCACCACGAGCTCGAGCGCGCGACGTTCGACATGGTCGTGGCCGGGCGAGTGCTCGCCGACGGCGATGTCGCGATCATGATGGTCGAGGCGGAGTCCACCAAGGACACGCTCAAGCTGGTCGCCGAGGGCGCCGTCGCGCCCAACGAGGAGACGGTCGCGCAGGGCCTGGAGTCCGCCAAGCCGTTCATCAAGGTGCTGTGCGAGGCGCAGTCGCAGGTCGCGCGGGTCGCGGCCAAGGAGACGGCCGAATACGCCGTCTTCCTCGACTACCAGGAGGACGTCTACGCGGCCGTGGAGAGCGCGGTCAAGACCGAGCTGGCCGCCGCGCTGACCATCCCCGGCAAGCAGGAGCGCGAGACCCAGCTCGACAAGGTCAAGGCGCTGGCCGCCGAGAAGCTGCTCCCCGAGTTCGAGGGCCGGGAGAAGGAGATCTCCGCCGCCTTCCGTTCGGTGATGAAGAAGCTCATGCGCGAGCGGGTCATCAAGGAGGGCCTGCGCATCGACGGCCGCGGCACCAAGGACATCCGCGCGCTGTCCGCCGAGGTCCACGTGGTCCCGCGGGTGCACGGCTCGGCGCTGTTCGAGCGTGGCGAGACCCAGATCCTGGGCATCACCACCCTCAACATGCTGCGCATGGAGCAGGTCATCGACACGCTCAACCCCGAGCGGACCAAGCGCTACATGCACAACTACAACTTCCCGCCCTACTCCACCGGTGAGACCGGCCGGGTGGGCTCGCCCAAGCGTCGCGAGATCGGTCACGGCGCGCTGGCCGAGCGGGCGCTGATCCCGGTCCTGCCGGCGCGTGAGGACTTCCCCTACGCGATCCGCCAGGTCTCCGAGGCCCTCAGCTCCAACGGCTCCACCTCGATGGGCTCGGTCTGCGCCTCCACGATGGCGCTGCTCGACGCCGGTGTGCCGCTGCGCGAGATGGTCGCGGGCATCGCGATGGGCCTGATCGGCGAGGGTGACCAGTACGTCACTCTGACCGACATCCTCGGCGCCGAGGACGCCATGGGCGACATGGACTTCAAGGTCGCCGGCACCAAGGACGTCATCACCGCGCTCCAGCTCGACACCAAGCTCGACGGCATCCCCGCCTCCGTGCTGGCCGCCGCGCTGAAGCAGGCCAAGGGCGCCCGCCTGGCGATCCTCGACGTGATGCAGGAGGCGATCGACTCCCCGGCGGAGATGAACCCGACCGCGCCGCGCATCATCACCATCAAGGTCCCCGTGGACAAGATCGGCGAAGTCATCGGCCCGAAGGGCAAGATGATCAACCAGATCCAGGACGACACGGGCGCCGAGATCACCATCGAGGACGACGGCACGATCTACATCGGCGCCACCGACGGCCCGTCCGCCGAGGCCGCCCGCACGGTGATCAACGGCATCGCCAACCCGCACATGCCGGAGGTCGGCGAGCGTTACCTGGGCACGGTCGTGAAGATCGCCGCCTTCGGCGCGTTCGTCTCGCTGATGCCCGGCAAGGACGGCCTGCTCCACGTCTCCCAGATCCGCAAGCTGCACGGCGGCAAGCGCATCGAGAACGTGGAAGACGTCATGAGCGTCGGCGAGAAGGTCCAGGTCGAGATCGCCGAGATCGACGGCCGGGGCAAGCTGTCCCTGGTCCCGGTCGAGGTCATCGAGAAGGAGGCCGCCGAGAAGGAGGCCAGGGGCGACGCGGACTCCGCCGCAGACTCCGGTTCCGGCTCAGGCTCCGGCGAGGAGGCTTCGGCCGCTTCGGACGACAAGCCGCGCGACGACCGGCCGCGCCGTACCCGCACCCGTACCCGTGCGCCGCGCGCCGACGGATCCGATGGAGACGACCGCAACTCGTGAGAACCACCACGCTGCACCCCGGCCGTGACGGGGCCGGGGTCGTGACGCGCACCGTCCTTCCCGGTGGGCTGCGCGTGGTGACCGAGACCATGCCGACCGTGCGTAGTGTCGCGGTCGGCATGTGGGTCGGCATCGGCTCGCGTGACGAGGACCCCCAGCACATGGGGGCCACCCACTTCCTTGAACATCTGCTCTTCAAGGGCACCCCCACACGCGACACCATGGAGATCTCGGCGTCCATCGAGGGCATCGGCGGTGAGATCAACGCCTTCACCGCCAAGGAATACACCTGCTACTACGCGCGGGTGCTCGACGAGGACCTGCCGGTCGCGGTGGACGTGCTCGCCGACGTGGTGACCAGCTCGCTGATCACCCCCGACGACGTCGAGTCCGAGCGCGGGGTGATCCTCGAAGAGATCGCCATGCACGACGACGATCCGTCCGACGTCGTGCACGAGCAGTTCGCGGCGGCGCTCTACGGCGACTCGCCGATCGGGCGGCCCATCCTCGGCACGGTCGAGTCGATCAACGAGCTCCCCCGCGACCGGATCGCCGAGTACTACGAGCACCACTACCGGCCGCGCCGCACGGTCGTCTCCGTCGCCGGCAACATCCGGCACGAGGAGGTCGTCGAGCTGGTCGCCCGCGCCTACGAGCGGGCGGGCGCACTCGGTGGCCCGCTGGAGGCCGATCCGCCCCGCACGAGCGGGCCGGGCGCGCGGACGTGGTCGGTGGTCAAGGTGCTCGACCGGCCCACCGAACAGGCCAACCTGGTCCTCGGTACGACCGGCATGTCCCGTACCGACGACCGGCGCTTCGCCCTCGGCGTGCTCAACGCCGCGCTCGGCGGCGGCATGTCGTCGCGGCTCTTCCAGGAGATCAGGGAGAAGCGCGGGCTGGCCTACTCCGCCTACAGCTACACCTCGGCCTACGCGGACACCGGCCAGTTCGGCATCTACGTGGGCTGTCTGCCGTCGAAGATCGATGACGTGCTCAAGATCTGCCGCGACGAGGTCGTCAGGGTCGTGGACGACGGCCTGGACGCCGACGAGATCATGCGCGGCAAGGGGCAGATGCGGGGCGGGCTGGTGCTCGGCCTGGAGGACACCGGTTCGCGCATGTCGCGGATCGGGAAGAACGAGCTGGTCTACGACGAGCTGCTGTCCGTGGACGAGGTGCTCGCCAGGATCGAGGCCGTCACCCCGGACCAGATCGCCGAGGTCGCGACCGACGTCCTCAACCGGCCGCTCACGCTCGCCGTGATCGGCCCCTACGGCGACAAGGACTTCTCCGACGCCATCGCCTGATGACGCTCGCGGGACCTCCCCAGAGGTCCCGCGCACGTCGTCAGGTATAGGGTTGACCTGTGATCAAGGTAGGTGTGCTGGGCGCGCGCGGTCGCGTGGGCCTCGAGGTGTGCAAGGCGGTAGAGGCGGCTCCCGATCTGGAGCTGGTGGCCGCGCTCGACAAGGACGATGCCATCGAGGGGCTCCAGGGTGCCGAGGTGGTCGTCGACTTCACCCATCCCGACGTCGTCATGGGCAACCTTGAGTGGGCGATCGCCCACGGTGTCCACCCGGTCGTCGGCACCACCGGCTTCGACGCCGGGCGGCTCGAGACCGTGCGCGGATGGCTGGCGAAGTTCCCCGGGACCAACTGCCTGATCGCCCCCAACTTCGGCATCGCCGCCGTGCTCATGATGCACTTCGCCCAGCAGGCGGCCAAGCACTTCGAGTCCGTCGAGATCGTCGAGCTGCACCACCCCAACAAGGCCGACGCGCCCTCCGGCACCGCCCGCCGCACCGCTGAGCTGGTCGCGCAGGCGCGCGCCAAGGCCGGGCTGGGCGCGATGCCCGACGCCACCTCCACCGAGCTCGACGGAGCGCGCGGCGCCGACGTCGGCGGCGTCCACGTCCACGCCGTACGACTGAGCGGGCTCATCGCGCACCAGGAGGTGCTGCTGGGCGGCGACGGCGAGATCCTCACGATCAGGCACGACACGATGAGCCGCGCGGCGTTCACCCCGGGCGTGCTGCTCGGTGTGCGCCGGGTCCGCGAGCTGCCCGGCCTGACCGTCGGCCTGGAGCCACTGCTCGACCTCTGAAGACACATCATGCCCACGACCTGACCCGGGTCATGGGCACGACGTGAGGAGAGGATTCCGGCTCCGCACAGCCGGCCTGCTCACCACAGTAATATCCAGAGGCGCGAACCAGGCCAAACATGAGACCGTGTCGGCATGACGCGATGGGCCGAGCCGGGCGAGCTACCCGGGCTGGTCGCTGTGGAGCTGGCGGCGGACGGGCTGTTCGAGCAGGTGGGGATCGGTTTCCCGCCGGGCACGACCATGATCGAAGAGGTCACGGACCCGGGCGTGGTGCTGGTCGAGGGGGATCCGCCGGCCGGGTTCGCGTTGATCGGCTGGGTCGATGGCAACCTGCACCTGGATCAGCTGGCCGTACACCCGTCGCGGATGCGGCAGGGGATCGGCGGGCGGCTTGTCGCGGCGGTGCGCGACCACGCGGTGGCCAGCGGCGCGCCCGCGGTGACGCTGACGACCTACAGGGACGTGCCGTGGAACGCGCCCTGGTATGAGCGGCACGGCTTCTCCGTGCTGCCCGAGGCGGAGTGGGGGCCCGAGCTGCGGGCACTGGTCGAGCACGAGCGTGAGCTGGGCATCGAGGTGGCGCCGCGGGTGGTCATGGCCTGTCCACGCTGAAGTTAAATGCCGAGTTCGTCCGCCAGTCGCTTCAGGTAGGAGGCGAACTGCCGGCGGTCGTAGTCGTCCCACCCCACGGTGAGCTCGTCGAAGGCGTGGCGCTGCCACTGGCGCGAGCCCGCCAGGAGGTTCTCGCCATGTGCGGTGAGCTGCAGCGACGCGCGCCGGCGATCGTACTCGGACGAGGCGCGGACCAGGTAGCCCGCCTTCGTGGCGTCCTTGACGATGCGGCTGGCCCCCGAGTGGTCGAGGCCGAGCTGGTGGGCCACGGTGCCGACGGTGGCCTCCTCGGTGGCGTCCTTGCCCGTGTCGACGGCCTCCACGGCCAGGATGTGCTGCACGTGCCGGGTCTCCCCGGTCTGCTCTTCCGAGGCGCTGTTGATCCACCGGCGTGACCAGAAACGCACCAGTCGGAAGAGCGCGGGACCGCCGTCGCCGTCAGCAGAGGAAAGGCCGTGCGCGTTCATGCGCACACTCTACCCCGAGATGGATGCGATATGCATATATAGTATGTGCATATCGCATGTATCTGGCTGAGCTTTGAGGAGAGCCGACATGTCCATCGTCCTCAACCATCTGATCGTCCCGGCGGCCGACAAGACCGCCGCCGCCACGTTCCTCGCCGACCTGCTCGGGTTGCCGGTTTCCGCGCCGTCCGGCCCGTTCGTGCCCGTCAGGGTCAATGACGACCTCGCACTCGACTTCGACGACCGGCACCAGGTCCAGCCGGGCCACTACGCGTTCCTGGTCGACGACGACACGTTCGACGCGGTGCTGGGCCGTCTCCGGGAGTCCGAGTCGATCTCGTACGGCTCCGGCCCGGGCCATGGCTGGGACCGGCAGATCAACCATCTCGGTGGCGGCCGTGGCGTCTACGTACGCGATCCCAACGGCCACAGCTACGAGCTGTTCACGGCCGTCCCCTAGTGGGTAGGGTGGCGACCGTGACTGCCGGGTCGGCCAAGTGCCATGACGAGACGGGGCGCCCGGCCACGCCTTGATCACCGAGCGGGCCCGCGGCCCGCCACCTCTCGCGTTCCCCCAGGCGGAGATCGCAGAGGAAGGAGGTGATCACATGTTCCATGCTTGGGAAGGCTTCACTGCGCGGCACACCGTCGGTGACGTGCTTGACGGGCGCGTGGCCAGAGTCGTCCCGTTCGGCGCCTTCATCGAAGTCGCCGACGGCGTCCACGGGTTGCTCGTCGGATCGGACCGGCCAGAGGCCGGGTCGAGCATCTCGGTACGGATCGCCGAGATCGACCACGACAACCAGCGGCTGAGACTCACCGCGAGCTGAGGCTGATCCGCGTGCGGGGGCCCTCCGGTCCCCGCACGTCCTGGCCGCCTACAGAGTGATCGCCAGGCCGAGCGTGAACAGCAGGCCGTACGCCAGCTGCAGTTTGCCGGTCTGCTGCAGTACGCCGATCAGCGCGGGGCCGACGGCTCCGTGCAGGACCGTCTTGATCGGCGTGATCGCCAGCGGCGCGGCGAGCACCGCGGCGGCGGCCAGCGGCGCGATCGGGAGCATGGCCAGGGCGATGACGAACGGCACGATCAGGCATGCGGCGTAGAGCGTGCGGGTGCGTGCCGCGCCCAGGACGACCGCCAGCGTCCGCTTGCCCGCCTGGCCGTCGGTGCCCACGTCGCGCAGGTTGTTCACGACGAGCATGGAGCACGACAGGAGCCCGACGGGGATCGACGCCACCAGCGCCGCCCAGGACAGGTGCTCGGTCTGGACGTACGCGGTGCCGACCACGGGGACGACGCCGAAGAAGGTGAACACCGACACCTCGCCGAGCGCGCGGTAGCCGTACGGAGCCCGGCCGCCGGTGTAGAACCAGGCGGCGGCGATCGCGGCGGCGCCCACGAGCAGGATCCACCACGCGCGGGTGGCCAGCACCAGGGTCAGCCCGAGCACCGCGGCGAGGGCGAAGCAGCCGAGCGCGGCCGTCAGCACCTGCTTCGGTGTGGCCGCACGCGAGCCGACCAGGCGCATCGGACCGACCCGCTGGTCATCGGTGCCGCGGATGCCGTCGCTGTAGTCGTTGGCGTAGTTGACGCCGATCTGCAGCGACAGGGCCACGAGCAGCGCGACGATCGCGCGCCACCAGATGAAGCCGTTCTCGCCGATCGCCACGCCGGTGCCGACCATGACAGGCACGATGGCGTTGGGCAGGGTGCGCGGACGTGCGCCGGCGATCCACTGGCCGGGGGTTGCCATAAAGACGAATCCTCTAGCTGATGTCGGTGGTGAGCCTGACCATGCGGATGGGACGCCCCATGTCGAGCACGCGCTCGGCCATGTCCTCGCCCCAGCCGGCCGACTCCAGGAAGCCCAGCACCGCGTAGTTGTCGGCGAACACCCACGTGACGATCTGCCGGAAGCCGTCCTCCCGCAGGTGGTCGACGGTGGCGTTGAGCAGGCGGCTGCCGTGGCCACGCCGGACGAAATCGGGGTCGACCAGCAGGGTCAGCATCTCCGCGGCGACGGTCGGGTCGAGGTCGGGGTCTTCGGCGGGCGCGTGCGAGGCCAGGCCGACCACTCGCTCACCGCCGCGCGGCGTGGCCAGGGCCGCACTGCCGCCCACGCCGAGAGCCGGGAAGCCCTCGGTGTCCAGGATGGTTTCCACCGCCACCAGCACCCGATGCATGGGGGTGGGCGGGGCGACGATCGCCTCGTCCCACTGGCGCAGCCACATCTTCTCCGCCGCGGCCCCCGTCATCTGCTCGAGCGGCCCCTCGGGGAGGAACTCCCGATAGCCGTAGCGCCAGGCGCGGATCTGAGTATTCGCCACCTGGAGCACATCCTCGCGCCGGGCCGCCCGGACGCCTACGTCTGCCATCTCGGCCCGCTCCTTCGCCTGCCGTCCATGCCACAAGGCACGAGTTACACCGTATCGGTGTTTGAGCCTTGGGGATGACGCGAACCCTGCTTCCTCGCCCGGTAAGCGCGTGTTTTGGTGCGGTTGCCGCAGACCCGCATAGAACACCACGAGCGTGATCGGTTCTTCGAGGAGTCGATGAACGCCCACTGGCACAGGCCCTCGGCGCAGACCTTCAGCCGGTGCCACGACTGGTCGGTCACGGCAGCCGTGATCCTGGCCAGACCGCCTCTGACGCCCTCTTCGAGGGGGACCAGTTCCGGCGTGGCGCCGACGCGTACGAGCAGCAGCAAAGTCGGTAGTTCGGGCATCTCCGGAGTTTCGCGCCGTAGCCCGGCCCGCGGTTCGGGCGTCTTGGGAGTTTCGCGGCTTAGTGCGGCCCGCAGCTCGGGAGTTTCGCGTCTTGGCGCGGCCCGCAGCTCGGGAGTTTCGCGTCTTAGCGCGGCCCGAAGGGCTTCGCGCAGGGTGAGCGCGGTGGTGAGGTCGTCGTCGGTCGCGCGGTCGCGCGGGCCGATCAGGCCCCGCTCCCGGAGCCAGACGGCCAGTTCGGCGGGTGAGGCCAGCTCGTCGGCGTCGGAATCGAGGTCGTAGGTGTTCACGAAGTCGCGTACGAGCTCCGCGGGCGCCAGCATGTCACCACTGTATGGCAGTGGCCGGTTGCGCCATGATGAGTCGCGTGATCGTTCGTACCTGGCGAGGCTGGACACGTAGCTCCGATGCCGCGGCCTATGAGGAATACCTCCTGCGCACCGGATTCCCCGGATACACCCAGACGCCGGGGAACCGTGGCGCCTACTTCACCAGGCGTGACTCGGGCGACAGGACCGAGTTCTTCCTGATCTCGCTGTGGGAGTCGTGGGAGGCGATCAGGGCGTTCGCCGGGGACGATCCGGGCGTGGCGGTCTTCTACCCCGAGGACGACGCGTTCCTGGTCGACAGGGAGCGGACCGTGGAGCACTACGAGGTGTTCGCCAGCGCCTGAGCCAGCCGCCGCACCCCCTCAGCCAGCTCCGCCAGGTTCGCGGCCGCGATGTGGGTGACACGGAGGCGGGGTCCCGGTGGTTCCGACGGGTAGTGGATCCTGCCGGGGCTCACCAGTACGCCGTTGCGTTTCGCCGCCTCGACCAGGGCGTTCTCGTCGGTTTCCGGCGGCAGGCGGACCCACAGATGCATGCCGCCCTTCGGCAGCAGGTGCAGCTCGGCGGCGGGCAGCCGCGTGGCCAGTTCGGTGGCGAGCGCGTCGCGGCGGATCAGGATCTCGGTCCGCACGTTCGCCAGGTGCCGGCGCCAGCCGGGGGAGCCGACGAACTCCAACACGGTCTCCTGGAGCGGGCGCGCCACGAAGAACGACTCCACCAACTGGCTGGCCCGCAGCCGATGCGCGGCCGGACCACGCGCGACCACGGCCGCGACCCGCGTGCTCGGTGACAGGATCTTGGTGAGCGAGCAGATGTAGACGACCGTGCCGTGCGCGTCCATCGACACCATCGGCGGCGGCGTCCGGTCGCTGAGGTAACGGGCGTAGTCGTCCTCGATCACGAACGCGCCTGCCGCCCTGGCAACCTGGAGCACCTGTTCCCTGCGTTCGTGAGTGAGCGTCGCGCCGGTCGGGTTCTGCAGGGTGGGCTGGCAGAGGAACACCCGCGCGCCGGTGACGGCGAACGCCTCGGCCAGCAGGTCGGGCCGTACGCCGTCCCGGTCCATCGGCACGGCCGTCGCCCGCAGGCCCGCCGCCTTGGCCGCGGCCAGCGCGCCGGGATATGTCGGCGTCTCGACCAGAACCGGCGTCCCCGGGGCGGCCAGCGCCCTGAAGGCGTGCGTGAGCGCGGCCTGGCCGCCACTGACGATCAGCACGTCGGCCGCGGTCACGTCGCCACCGGCCTGCGTCGCGAACCACCTGCGCAGCTCGGTCAGCCCGGTCAGCGGCGGCATCGCCCACGCTCCCGGCCGGCGCACCGCCCGCGACGCCGCGGCGGCCAGCTGCTTGTCCGGCCGGAGACCCGGGTTCAGGTAGCCGCCGGTGAGCGGGATGACGCCCTCGGGCGGCGGGGTCAGCAGCGCGGTCACCGGGCTCTCGTCCACCACCCGATCGCCCAGCGCGACGGTCTGCCAGGAGAAGTCGGGCAGGTCGCTGGGCCCCGCGGGCGGCCGGGCGAGGAATGCTCCGATGCCGGGCCTGGTGATCACCCGGCCCTCGGCCGCCAGTTGCCCGATGGCGCGCGAGACCGTCACGGGGCTGACGTTGTGGCGGCGCATGAGCTCTCTGGAGGAGGGGAGGCGGTCACCTGGCCGCAGGCGGGTGAGCTCTTGGCGCAGGATCGCGGTGATATGGGCGATACTGCTATCCTGTTCCATGACGAATAAGAATAGCGCTATCGTCCGCGACAGAGTAGCGGTCGCCTCTCAGGGAGACTCGGCGCGACTCCGCCAGGGAAGCTTCCTCGCGTTTCTCGGTGTTCTCGCCTTTTCCGGCTCCTTCCCCGCCACCGTCTACGCGATGCGCGGGTTCGATCCGTGGCTGGTCGCCATCGGCCGGGCCGTGATCGCCGGTGTCATAGCCCTCATTTGCCTCAAAGCAGCCCGCCTCCCGCTGATCCCGCCTCGCCACCAGTGGCGCTCCTACGCCGCGATCTCCCTCGGCGTGGTCTTCGGGTTCCCCGTCTTCAGCGGCCTGGCTCTGGACCTCGGCGCCACCACCGCCCACTCCGCGGTGGTCATCGGCCTGCTCCCGGCCGCCACCGCCGTATGCGCGGTCCTGCGCGCCGGCGAACGCCCGCGCCCCCTGTTCTGGCTGGCCTGTACGGCAGGCGCGATCGCCATCACCGCCTTCACCCTCACCCGTGGCCAGAGCACGGCCGCCTGGCCCGACGTCCTCCTGGTCGCCGCCCTCGTCTCGGCGGCCATCGGCTATACCGAAGGCGCCCGGCTCTCCCGCGAAACGCCGGGGTGGCAGGTCATCTCCTACACTCTTGTCCTCTCCCTCCCGTTCACCGCCCCCGTGACGGCCGTACTCGCCCTCACCACCCCCGTCCACCCGTCGCCCCAAGCCCTCGCCGGCTTCGCGTACGTCGGCCTGATCTCGATGTTCCTCGGCTTCGTCCCCTGGTACGCCGGTCTCGCCAGGGGCGGCATCGCCAGAGCGGGCCAGACCCAGCTCACCCAGCCGCTGCTCACGCTCATCTGGGCGTGGTTCCTGATGGGGGAGAGGTACGGCCTGGCCACTGTGGCCGCCGCGCTGGCCGTACTCGTCTGCGTGGCCCTCACCCAGCGCGCCCGCACTTGAATGCGGTGACGCCCGCACTTGAATGCCGTAACGCCGCCCCGCAGGATGGGAAGCGGAGGTGTCACAGATGGCAGACCTCACGATTCCGGAGGGCGGCTTCTGGCCGGCCCCTGCGATCCCGCAGCCGAACATCTACCCGATGGAGTGGCGGGTCGAGACGGCCAAGCTGGCGGCGATCTACGAGAAGTCCAAGCGGTCGCTCTGGAACCCGGCCGACCTGCCCTGGGACGGGCTGAACCCGGACGACTTCACGCGTGAACAGCGTCTCGGGATCATGTACTGGTTCGCCGTGCTGGCCAACTTCGACGCCTCGGGGCCGGCCGTGTTCGCGCGGGCCACCATTCAGGCGTTCGAGAAGCACGAGGAGGATCCGGTCAGGAAGTGCTTCTTCTCGATCACCCGCGACGAGATGAACCACGAAGAGTGCTGCCAGCGGACCATCGCCAAGCTCTGGCCCGGCGGCCCCCTCGACTGGACTCCGACCGACGACCTGGAGAAGGCCGCGCACAACAACATCGGCTGGCTCTATCACAACGGCGGCCGCTACTGGACCGGCTACAGCGCGGCCGTGGGCAAGTACTCGCTGCCCGTGCTCTTCACCAGCTTCATGATGGGCGAGATGGCCGCCTCGACCCTGTTCAGGGGCATGGCCTCGGGCACCGAACATCCCGTCTTCGGGGAGATGTTCCAGCGCATCGGCCGCGACGAGTCCCGACATCTCCAGATTTGCATGACCATTCTGGAGAACGAGTGGCCCGGCCTCACGGACGAGACCCGCTCTCTCATCACCCGCCAACTCCGCGCCGGCTTCGTCTTCCTGTCCATGATCCTCTGGGAGCCGCCGGAGGGCTTCTGGGAACTCCCGCCGTACTTCCTGGCCAACCACCGCGTCCTGATGGACCACGCCAGGCAATCCGGGCTGGGCGTGCTGTCCTACGAGGAGCAGGCGGAGAACTGGCGGCTCGCCATGGCCCGCATCCGCGTCATCGTCGAACGGTGGGGCATCGCCTTCCCCGCCATCCCCGAACTCGACCTGGAGGGCGTCCAGGTGGACTTCATCGACCCCGAGGAGATCATCCCGGTCTTCTGATCCCGGCGTTACGATCCCTTTCATGTGGGGACGCATCGACGGGCTCCGCGTGCTCGAACTCGGCATGCCCGGCGAGCAGCGCACCTGGCTGACCGACCTGGTCCTGTCCGGCGCCAAGACGGCCACGGCGGGGCTGCTGGAGCTCGACTACGTCGCCGAGGGGGAGCCGCTGGAACACGTCGGCGAGCGACTCGTGCTCCTGGACGATGAGGGCTCGCGGGCGGCTCTGCTGGAGGTGGCCGGGGTGGAGCAGGTGGCGTTCGGGGCGGTGAGCTGGGAGTTCGCGCAGGCGGAGGGGGAGGGGTTCCGCTCGATCGAACACTGGCGTGAGGTCCATGGCCGGTATTGGGCTGGTCTGGGGCAAGAGGTGACTGACTCGTCGACGATCGTCTGCCTGACCTTCCGCCTTCTTACTCCTTAGGCCAGGACTCTTCCGGCGAGACGTAGCTCCCGCGCTGAGGGACCGTGTAGACCCAGCCTTGCTCGCGCAGCAGTGCCATGGCTCGCCGTACGGTCTCGCGTGCTACGTCATGCTGCTGCAGCAGGGCCGTCTCCCCGGGGATCGGCCGTCTCGGGAGTAGCTCTCCGGCCTTGATACGCTGCGCTATATCAGCAGCTATGTGCTGATATAGCGGGATTTTTCGGGATATGCGGGGCGCCTCATTGGGCACGCCGACGAATGTTCCCTCGCCTTGAACGGTGTGAATAAGTCCCTCGTCGCGAAGTACGCGGATTGCCCTGCGCGCGGTGGTGCGGGCCACGCCGAACTCGCGCTGAATTTCCGCCTCGCTTGCCACGGGGTCGCCGGGCGAGAGTGCGTCGACGATGCGCGAGCGGATGATCTCGCTGATCTGGCGATAGGGGTGGGTATCACCCTCGCGGTCGAGCATGTCGTCAATGTTATACGGGACATAGACAAGGGGTGGCGAGTTATGAACCTCTGCTTGGCCACTCCTTCGGATCGGACACAAAAGTGCCTCGATAGGGGACGGTGAACACCCAGCCCTGCTCTCTGAGGTGCCCCACGGCCTGGCGCGCCGTGACCTTGGCGACGCCGTACTGCTGCATCATGGCCTTCTCGCCGGGAATCGCCCTGTTGGGCGGTATCTCGCCCCGCCGGATGCGTTCGGCGATATCTTCGGCGATTTTTTGATAAATCGGCATGGCTTTGGGCGTGCGTGGAGCGCCAGGTGGCCCAACAAACGTGCCCTCGCCTTGAATCGTGTACGCCATGCCCTGCTCGCGGAGCTCGCGCGCCACGCGCCTGGCCGTCGTCCTCGCTATCGCGTAGTCCTTCTCGAGCTTGGCCTCGCTCGGTACAGGGTCGCCCGCCATGAGCTCGCCACGCTCGATCTGATCACGGATCAGGTCGGCGACTTGCTTGTAGATGGGGACGGGGCCGTCGCGATCTAGCACCTTGGGATTATAGACGAAACCATACATGCTCGCCCAAAGTGGACACGCTCACTGAGTATATTGATACGGGTAGTAGACCAGTAGATACGCCTGGGCTATAGTGAGCGCATGCGGTGGGAAGAGGGCGACCTCCATGGCCGTCATGTGGCGAAGGCGAGTGGCGCGTCGGCGTCGATCGAGTGGGATCTGGTGGGGCCCTGCAATGAGCGGGTGCGTGTGCGGGATTACACCTGCGACTGTCAGTCGGTGTTTTACGAGCTGTGCCAGGCAGGCGGCCAGCGTTACATCCGCAGGACGACGAGAAAGGGCGGGCGAGTGGTGGTGGAGGAGAGCGTCCGAATAGCCGCCTCTAAAACGGACGTTCTGTGGGCACTGCTGCTGCAAGGAGACGCTCGATGATCGTCGTACGTCGTCGTCGAAGCATCCTTGGGCGTCTTCTCGCCACATTGCGCAGCCGCCGCGCGGTCTGTTTGATCGGACAGGTGCGGGTTCGTGCCTGTCGAGACCCCCGGCAGAGGTCGTTGCAAGAACTCCGTGCTCTGCCTGGGCCCAACTCGTTCTCGCAGGTCCCATGCCCCCGCCTAGGACCTGCGACCACCTTCTGGTGGGGCATTTCGCTGGAAACGGTGTCGCCGGGGCGGGCGTGTCCGTGTGGAGCATCAGGTCGCGTTGCCGAATGAAGTGCCGCAGATTCGGCGATCACGGCCGAAGACCGGGTCGCGCTGGCCCCGCATCCCGCGTCTGATGCGGGGCCAGCGACGAGGCAACCACCCTCTACAGTCGAGTGGCTGCGATTTCAGAGAGTCTTCTAGTCCTACGGGTTCGCTGATCGCCGACGAGCGCAGTTCGCCGACGCTTCCGAGAACCCGCATTGGTGGTGCTGAGCCGTCCTCTTCGCCTGCTACCGGGTGGACCTTGCCAGGAGTCCGACCGTCCACGGTGTTGCTGCGCCGTCGCGCGTAGTGGACGGACCCAGTTGCGGGCCGACGTGGTCCCATGCCCTCCGGGAGGCACGGGACCACGCGTTTGCCAGCAATTGGCCGACTCACGTCTAGTCGACCTGCTCGCAGAGGTAGCGTCTCACGCTCCGCTGAGGGAAGCCTTGCCTTCAGAGCTATCAACGGAAACATGCCTTTCGGTGGTCTTGCGGTGGATCAGCACTCTTGGTGGTGATCAAAAGGCCCCATACCGGTTCGGCGAAGCGCTGGAATGCCCTGAGGAACACCCTGGAGCGAGTAGGCCGAGAGCCGTGATGCCGGTGAGAGACCTGCCGGAGCGGCCGGCCCGACGGGTCGTGATGGCGGTGAGAAACGTGCCGGGGGTTCAGCGGTGTCGGGCGCCCGGCTCGAGCGGGGCATGTGGCGGCCCGTTTTGCGCTGGGAGTTGACGGCTGGTTGTGCATGGGGTGCGGTGGCTGGTTTGTGCTTGAGATTCGGTCGTCCGGGTCGCGCCTGAAGTCCGGCGGGCAGATAAGTGTCTGGGGGTTCGGTCGCTCAGGTTGCGCCTGAAGTCCGGCGGGCTGGCGTAGCGCCGGGAGCCTGGTGGTCGGTTCGGACTCTGCCTGCGCCCGTCAGGGTGGGCGGAGACCGACCCGGTTCCCGCACCACCCCCTTGGCGTTCAGAAGGGCACCCGACGCCATGCCGCGTCCGTGACGATCAAATGGTCGAGGAATCGAAGCCCGACCGTCTCGGCGGCCTCGGCGAGACGTGCCGTGGCGACCACGTCCGCGTCGCTCGGATCGAGGGAGCCGCTCGGATGGTTGTGCGCGACCCCGAACGCCGCTCCGCTGGCCGTCAGCACCGCCGTGATGATGTCCCGAACCGGCACTGTCGTGTGGTCAGAGCCCCCCTCGGTCAGGACAACCCGCCGCAACACCGCCCCCCGGACATCGCACGCCATTACGACCAGCCGCTCCCGGGAGTGGCCACGGAGCAGAGGAGCGACGACCGTCGCCAAATCGGACGTGCTGGTGATCCTGGTCGGCTCGGGCTCTGCCTGCGCCCGCCGTACGAGATGGAAAGCCGCAATCACCCGCGCCGCCTTGGCGGGCCCAACGCCGTGTACGGCGAGTAGCCGGTGTGGCTCAGACCGGGCCAGCCCATCGAGATCGCCACAGTGCTCGATCACCTGGGCCGCCAGATCCATCGCGCTCGCCCCCCGAAAGCCTGAACCGAGGAGCACGGCCAGCAACTCCCGGTCAGCCAGCGCCGTCGCGCCGCTCGCCATCAGCCGCTCGCGTGGCCGCTCACGTCTTGGCAGGTCTTTGACTCGCATCCGCAACCTCCAGAACGGTTGTATCAACGAGCACCGACAACCTCGGCTTGACCAGCGAGAATCGCCCGGAATGTCGGCGGGAGGCGCCTTTGAGAGCTGCGGTCTAGTTGACGAAGCTTGATGTTGCTTCCGTCACATCGAGGCCTGGATGGCGGCGCTCGGTTTCGACCCGCCCGCCGGTGGTCTGGACGGTTGTGGTGGCCGGGACACCGGTGGTCCGCACGATCGCAGCCTGTGCGTACGTAGGCTGGACAGTCCCTGTCTGTACGGCCGAGGTCCGGACGGTCACAGTCTGGAGGGCAGATCCGGCCGCAGTTCCGGACGGCTGCAGCCTGGACACCCGCAGGCCGGGCCGGAAACCTCAAAGCGCGGGCCTGAGGCCGCAGGCTGGGCGGAAGTCCCGTAATGTGCGGATTCTTGGGGCGCAGGTTGGCTCGGGGGCGCGTGACGTACGGACGCTGAAGCAGCAGGGGGCGCTGAGGCCCCACAACGCGAGGGCTACGACGCCCCGGGCCAGTATGGAACCTCGCACCTCAAGGCCGTGAAGCCGCAGGAATCGGCTCAGCGACAAGTCGTGATGATGCGGTGCGGGGACCGGCCGGCCGTCGTCGTGGCGGAATGTCAGCCCGATGGCCGTCTGGCCGAGCTCCAGGCCGAAGAGGCGGGTATCGGCCCGGAGCTCTCATATTCGCTCAAACAGGCATGCTGTACATGATCCGGAAGCGGTCGCCCGGGATCACGATGTCGCTGGTCTCCACTGGGCGGTCGCCTGCCCAATGGGTGCGTTCCACGTGCAGGACGTGGATGCCCGCAGGCAGATCGAGGGCGTCGCTCTCCGCGGGGCGGGGCACGCGGGTGTGCACGCTTTCGACGATCTCCGTGATCTTTATCCCGTGTGCGTACATTCTGGCGACCAAGCTGCGCCGTTCCTCCTCCGTGTGGGCGGCGAACTCCAGAGGCTCGTACGAGGTGGCGAGCTGGAGCGGCCTGCCATCACCGCGGAAGACATAGTGCGTCCTCGTCAGGGTGGTCGATTCGTCGAGCCGTAGCCGTCTGGCGATGTCGGGTCCGGCCTCGGCGGGTTCGCTGTGCCAGTCCCAAGTCACGCGCCGGCCCTGGGACTGCAGGTCGGCGGCGAATGGGGCGGGATGATCGAGGAAGCGCCATCGGTGCAATGGGGAAAGGTCGGGGCGTTCTCTGACGTAATGACCCGATCCCACACGGCCGATGATGAGGCCTTCGCCTGCCAGCACGCGCAGGGCGTGGCGGGCTGCGGTCTCGCCGACCTGATACTTGCGGGTCAGCTGCGCCCGTGAGGGAATGGGCGCGCCGGGGGGAAGGGTGCCGTCGGTGATCTGTCGCCGAATGTCTTCGACGACACGCAGGTAGACCGGATCTGAGGTGGCCACTAGTCCATCCCTGAGGGTTCGTGTGAGGCGTTGCCCCATGTTGCCGTATTCGGCAGGTAACCGACCGTCATCGAGGACACTTGGAGCCCCAACTTTGCGGCAGTGGAAAATTATCGGAGAAACCCTGTAACGCCGATGTAAGGGCAGCCGATTCTTCGGTAGAGGTCGTCGATGTGTGTACCCCCGAGCACATATCGGCGGCCTCTTCCCATGGGTGCCGTAGAGGTCGCTCGCGCGGGCGTTGCCCGGCTCCGCACCCGGTTCGGCGGATATGGGATAGGTATGAGGCGTCTGTGGACGTCATGACGTCTGTGCGCGGCATGTCGGGCTGCGGCCGTACGGCATGCGCCTGACGCGGCATGAAGCCTGCTTTGCGGTCCCGGTGATCACTGCGGCCGAATACCTGATGATCGAGTTCCGGTCCCGCGGTCCGCTCCACACGGACGCTCGGGCACTTGGAACAGCACGCAACAACGCGTTGAGGGTAGTTGGACATGCCCTGAGAGGCCGGGGAACGGCATGACAATAGGCGGCTCCAGGCAGGCAAAGCGGGGTGGCGGCGTCCACCGCTTTTGCGAATCCAGGTAGCGTTCGCACTATGGCTTCGCCAACTGGAACCACCGACGCGCCCTTCGGCCGTATGTTGACCGCCATGGTCACGCCGTTCACTCCTGACGGTGCGGTCGATTACGACGCCGTGCGGCGCCTGGCCACCTATCTGGTGGACGAGCAGCGCAACGACGGCTTGATCGTCAGCGGGACGACCGGGGAGTCGCCCACCACCTCCGATGACGAGAAGGAGCGCATTCTGCGCACCGTGCTCGAAACGGTGGGTGATCGAGCGACGGTGGTGGCCGGGGCGGGCACCAACGACACGCATCACAGCATCTCGCTCGCCAAGGCCGCGGCCCGCGCGGGTGCTCACGGGTTGCTCGTGGTGACGCCGTATTACAACAAGCCTCCGCAAGAGGGCCTTTATCAGCACTTCACTGCCGTGGCCGATGCAACCGGCCTTCCGGTGATGCTCTATGACATCCCTGGACGCAGCGGTGTGCCGATCAAGATCGAAACCTTGATCCGGCTCGCACAGCACGAGCGCATCGTGGCCGTCAAGGATGCCAAGGGCGATCTGTTCCTTGGCAGCCAGGTGATGGCGATGACCGATCTCGCCTTCTACTCG
The DNA here is from genome assembly GCF_018603905.1 of Nonomuraea sp. NEAU-A123. Classification (GTDB taxonomy): domain Bacteria; phylum Actinomycetota; class Actinomycetes; order Streptosporangiales; family Streptosporangiaceae; genus Nonomuraea. The sequence goes on along the minus strand of NZ_JAHFZZ010000028.1, from coordinate 8,023 downwards.
GGCGACGATCTGCTCAACCTGCCCTGGCTCTCGGTTGGAGCGGCCGGGTTCGTCAGCGTTGTCGGCCATGTGGTCGGCGCTGACCTGGCCCGCATGATCGACCTGTACAGGAACGGCGACGTCGTTCAGGCGCTCGCAGTGCACCGCCAAGTGGCGCCCGTGGTCGAAGGGATCATGTTGAGCGCGGGCGGCGCGATCATGGCCAAGGCGGCACTGGGCATGGTAGGAGTGCCGGTCGGACCAGTGCGGCTGCCATTGGTGGCCGCGACAGAGAAGCAGATCGCCGAGCTGCGTGCTTGCCTGGTAGCCGGCGGGGTGAAGTTGACAGACGCATAGGAACGGGGAGGAACCGGGAGTTTTGAGAACACGATTTGACCATGGGGGCCGGCTATGAGCCATCCACATCCTGAGCTGGGCCCCCCGCCGACGCTGCCGGAGGGCGGCCTGCGCATTGTCGCGCTGGGCGGGCTGGGTGAGATCGGCAGGAACATGGCCGTCTTCGAATACGAGGGCCGGTTGCTGATCGTCGACTGCGGGGTGCTTTTCCCCGAGCCGGACCAGCCAGGCGTCGACCTGATCCTGCCCGACTTCGAATACATCAGGGATCGGCTCGACGATGTCGAGGCGGTCGTCCTGACGCACGCGCACGAAGACCACATCGGCGCCGTGCCATACCTGCTTCGCGAGCGGCGTAACATCCCGCTCATCGGATCCAAGCTGACGCTGGCCTTCATCGAAGCCAAGCTCACCGAACACCGGATCCAGCCGACCAAGATCGAGGTGATCGAGGGCGAACGGCATAGGTTCGGGCCGTTCGACTGCGAGTTCCTGGCGGTCAACCACTCGATCCCGGACGCGCTGGCGGTGGCCATCAGGACGCCTGCCGGCATCGTGCTGCACACTGGCGACTTCCGCATGGACCAGTTGCCCAGCGACGGCCGCCTCACCGACCTGGGCGGGTTCGCCCGTCTTGGTACCGAGGGCGTCGACCTGCTGATGTCCGACTCGACCAACGCAGAAGTGCCTGGGTTCGTCACCAGCGAACGGGAGATCGCGCCGGTCATCGACGAGGTGATCCGTACCTCGGAGCAGCGGGTCATCGTGGCCAGCTTTGCGTCGCACGTACACCGCATCCAGCAGGTCCTGGATGCGGCGTCCAAGCATGGCCGCAAGGTCGCCCTGGTCGGGCGGTCGATGCTGCGCAACATGGGCGTGGCCCGCGATCTCGGCTATCTCAAGGTGCCGCCGGACCTGATCGTCGACTCGCGCGACATCGAGGAATGGCCGCCGGAAGACGTGGTGCTCGTCTGCACGGGTTCGCAGGGCGAGCCGATGGCGGCGCTGTCGAGGATGGCCAACCGGGATCACCCGATCCGCATCGCCGAGGGTGACACCGTCCTGCTGGCTTCGTCGCTGGTGCCGGGCAACGAGACCGCCGTCAACAAGGTGATCAACGGGCTCACCCGTTGGGGGGCCCGAGTCGTACACAAGGGCAACGCCAAGGTGCATGTCTCCGGACATGCGGCCGCCGGCGAACTCCTCTACGTGTTGAACCTGACCCGTCCGTCGAACTTCATGCCCGTGCACGGCGAATGGCGGCACCTGCGCGCGCACGCCAAGCTCGCCGCGCTCACCGGCGTGCCCGACGATCACATCGTGATCGCGGAGGACGGCGTGGTGGTCGACCTGGTCGACGGCAGAGCGAAGATCGTCGGCGCGGTTCACGCCGGGTACGTCTACGTCGACGGCTCGTCCGTCGGTGAGATCACCGACACCTCGCTGAAGGACCGCAGGATCCTTGGCGACGAGGGCTTCATCTCCGTCGTCGTGGTGGTCGACTCCAGCACCGGCAAGCTCACCGGGGGGCCGGAGATCCACGCCCGTGGCTCCGGCATCGACCCGGCGCAGTTTGAGCAGTTCATTCCGCAGATCGAGAAGGCGCTCGAGGAGAAGGCCGCCGACGGAGTCGTCGACATGCAGGAGATCCGCCGGGTGGTTCGCCGCACGGTCGGACGCTGGGTGAGCGACACCTACCGCCGCCGTCCGATGATCATCCCCGTGGTGCTCGAGGTCTGACCTCCGTACGGGTACGGCAGGCACGCGCGCCTGCCGTACCTCTGGAAGCCGTCCGGATGCAGTTCCGACGTCGTCTGGTGGTCTGCTGGACAGCAGCGGCGTCCTGTCCGGCTGGTCGACCAGCCAGCGGTCAATGCCCTGGACAGGCCAACTGCTCGACGAACGTTCCGACTCGCCCTGGACGGTTGGTTGAACACTGCCTGGACGGTCGGTTGAGCATGGTTGGTTGGGCACCGTCTGGACGGTCTGCTGGGCATGGTTGGTTGAACGCCGCCTCGATGGTCTGCTGAGCGAGAGTCTCAACTGGCCTGAGCGCGTGACTGTTGTGGCGGCTCGTTTCCGCTTACTCCACGTCCCCACCAACACTGTTTGTCAGCAGCTCAGGCGTCCCTCCGGCGCATTAGCCATGCGCCGGCGAGCAACGGCAGTACGGCGTAGGCGATCAGCACGATGGCCGCCGCCACAGGCGGTAGCAGCGAGCCGTATACCGAATGAGTGAGATCGTCGCCGGTTATCTCGCGTGGGAGGGCTCCGATCTGCACCGAGCCGAGCCGTTCGCTCCATGGCTCAGGCAGGTTGCCCACGATGATCGGGATCACGTACACGAGGCCCACGAGGATCGTGATGGCTCCCGCCGTGGAGCGTAAGGTCGCGCCCAATCCCAGCCCGAGTAGCGCGAACACCACCACGGACAGGCTCGATGTGACAAGCGTCGGCAGTTTGTCGAGGAGGGGCGTCGTGTAGGAGCCGCGAAAGCGGTCGCCAATCATCAAGCGGGCGGCGAAGTAGGTCCCGAAGACCACGAGCGGACCGGTGACCAGGCCGAGCAGACCCACGATCGCGGACTTTCCTGCCAGGACCGGCCAGCGTCTTGGCACGATGGCGAGGCTCGTCCTGATCAGGCCTGTTGTGTATTCAGACGTAATGGTGAGCACGCCGAGGACGCCCATGCAGAGCTGTGGCACGATCAGCACCACTTCCTCCAGGTCAGCGATGCTGGCATGGGCCTGCCGTTCGGGGGTGGTGCTGTCGTACATCCCGACCGCTGCCCAGGCGACCGCGATGCCCAGCAGGATGCCGCCCAGACTGAGCCCCAGAGCCAGGTAACTGGAGCGAACTGTGCGAACCTTCAGCCATTCCGACGCCAGCACGCTCACGCGTCTCTCCTTCTGAACAGATAGAACCCCGCCGCGAGCGCGACGATCGCATATGTGGCGAGGACCAGGAGCGCGGCCCAGGGCGGCAGGAAACCGTCGCCCAGGCGTCTGGAGAGCCGCTGGTCGGCGATTTGCGGCACAAGGTTGGGCAGCATGAGCGCGGCCACGCGAGTGTTCCACGGCGCTGGCAGGTAGTTGGCGATGCCGGGCAGGACGAACAGGAGCGACACCACCGAAACGAGCGCCGCCGCCGTGGATCGGGTGGCTACCCCCAGACCGAGGCCCACCAGTGCTAGCACGGTCACCGACAGTCCGGAGGCGAGCAGCATCGGTAGGTCGTTGGCCACGGAGGACTCGTTGAACTGCAGGTGGCGGTCACCCGCCATGAGGCGGCTTGTCACGTACGTGAGGATGATGATCGAGTTGGCGGCGACGAATGTAACGGCGGCGACTACGCCGGCCTTGGCCAGTAATAAGGTGCCTCGCTTGGGAACCGCGGTGAGGGTCGTGCGGATCATGCCGCTGGCCTGCTCCGCGGTGATGGCCAGCACGCCGAGGACCGCCAGGCTGATCTGGACGAGTGGCAGGAAACCCTGCTCAGGCGCCGCCGCTCGCAGTGATCCGCGTTCGTCCGCCAGGCCGCTGACGTAGAAAGTCCAGACCATGCCGAGAACCACCGTGAGCGCAGCCACTCCGATCGCCTGATAAGTCGATGTGACCGAGCGCAGCTTCAGCCATTCGGAAGACATGATTGCTCTCATCGGGCCGCTCCGTACTCCACGCTGCTCGCCGTCAGCGCAAGGTAGGCGTCTTCGAGCGACGGGTAGCGCTCGGTGAGCTCCGCCACGGTGGCTTCCGTGATCAGCTTGCCTCGGCCGACGATGATGATGCGCTCGGCGGTCAGTGCCATTTCGCTCATCAGGTGGCTGGAGAGCAGGACGGTCCTGCCTTGCTTGGCCAATGAGCGCATTAAGTCGCGAATCCAGCGCACTCCGTCGGGATCGAGTCCGTTGACCGGTTCGTCGAACATCAGCGTGCCCGGGTCGCCGAGCAGGGCGGCCGCGATGCCGAGGCGCTGTTTCATGCCGAGTGAGAAGCCGCCCACCCGTTTGCGCGCCACACCGGCCAGGCCGACCTGTTGAAGGACCTCGGACACCCGCGTCGCACTGATGTCGTTGGTGCGGGCCAAGCACAACAGGTGGTTGTAGGCGCTGCGGCCGCCGTGCACAGCGCTCGCGTCGAGCAGCGCGCCCACCTCGCGCATGGGCCTGCTCAGCGAGGTGTATCGTCGCCCGTTGACGAGTGCCTCGCCCGAGGTCGGGGAGTCGAGGCCGAGGATCAGCCGCATCGTGGTGGACTTGCCGGCACCGTTGGGACCCAGGAACCCGGTCACGTGGCCGGGCTCTACATTGAAGGACAGATCGTCGACGGCGAGCGTGTCGCCGTAGCGTTTGGTGAGGCGCTTGAGTTCGATCACGCGGTAAAGAATGAGGTACGGCGGGCGGTCGTCACATCGGACCACGGTCCGAACCTCAAGGTCAGACCCTGGTCTGACGTGCGGGCCCACCGTCAACCACTACGGTCAACGCGTGAACGAATCCCACTCCCTCTTCACCGCTCGCTTGAGTCATCGTCAGCTGATCGCGCTGGACCTACTGGCAGGGTTGGGCTCCTCTCTCTTGTTCCTCACGGCGTCGACGAGTGGGTCGCATCTGCCGCCGTGGGCGAGACTGGCTCTTATCCTGGGGCTGGGTTTGCCGCTGGTGCTGCGCAGGGTGTGGCCGTTGCCCGTTTTCTGCCTCATGCTGACGCTCTCCATCGTGGTCGCTGCGGTGTTAGGGGTGTCGTTCGCCTATATCTCGCCTGCCTACGCGCTCTATATCGTCGCGCTGGCCGATGCTCGGGGCGTGTGGGTGCCGACCTCGGCGATCGGCGTGCTCACTCTGGTCACGCTGGTCGGAATGGTGGTCGCCGGCGCTGCGCCGCAGCAGGCGGGTCCCGCGTGGTTGACGAATATCGACGGGCCGCTCATCGGCGTCGCAGCGCTGGGCGGCGCGTGGACGGTCGGGCGAGCCGTACGAGAACGAAGACACTATGCGGCGCGCGACGCCGAACGCCTGGCCGGACAGGCCGTGACAGAGGAGCGGCTGCGCATCGCCCGCGAACTGCACGATGTCGTCGCGCACAGCGTGGGGTTGATCGCGGTCAAGGCGGGCGTGGCCAATCATGTGATGGGCACCAGACCTGAAGAGGCACACGATGCGTTGCGAGTGATCGAGACCGCCAGTCGGAGTGCGCTCGTCGAGATGCGCCACCTGCTCGGCGTCCTCCGCTCAGACGAGACGCCCGATCGTGGTCCCGCTCCCGACCTCGGTGGCCTCCCGGGGCTGGCCGAGCAGGCAAGGCTGGCGGGAGTAGAGGTGGAGCTGGATCTCCGGTTAGCGACGGGGGGAGGCCGTGGCAGCGGAGACGATGCCGCACCTCATTCGCGGATTGATCGTGCGGACGGCACGGGCGTTCATGCTGCTGCGGCGGACGGCAAGGACGCTCACGCTGCAGCGGCGACCAGTAGTGAGCGCGCGGACCGGGACAGCGCAGCTCTGGAGGGTGCTGACGCCCCTTTCAGAGGCGGTGCGCCGGCCGTGGGATGGGCTGACGGTCGGATTGATGCCCAGGTGGGGGCTGGTCGACGAGCCCAGGACAGAGTGGAGGGCGGAGCAGGCAGCCGCGGGGGAGAAGATATCTCGCGGCTCGGGGTGGGGCTGCCTGAGGGCGTGGAGTTGTCGGTCTATCGGATCGTCCAGGAAGCGCTTACCAATGTGGTGAAACATGCGGCACCGGCGCGGTGCCGGGTGTCTGTGGTCGCCGATGTGCGGGAGGTGCGGATCGAGGTGATCGATGACGGTCTTGGCCGCCGCGCACTGCCGGTGGAAGGGACCGGGCACGGGCTGATCGGCATGCGAGAGCGGGTCATGATGTACGACGGAGTGTTCGAGGCCGGACGTCTGCCTGGGCGAGGGTTTCGGGTGTCGGCCCAGTTGCCTTATGGAGGCATTTCATGATTCGGGTCCTTGTCGCCGATGATCAGGCATTGCTCCGGGGGAGCTTCAGGGTGTTAGTCGACTCGGAGCCCGATCTGATGGTCGTCGGTGAGGCCGCGACGGGAGCCGAAGCGGTGGCCGTTGCTCTCGAGGAGAGACCCGATGTGGTCCTTATGGATGTACGGATGCCGGAGATGGATGGCATCGAGGCCACGAGGCGCATCGGTGATGTGGCTCGGGTCCTGATCGTGACCATGTTCGACCTCGACGCCTACGTTTACGACGCGCTCCGTGCCGGGGCCAGCGGGTTCCTGCTCAAGGACACCCCGCCGGCCGATCTGGTCGCCGCCATTCGGGTGGTCGCGAGCGGTGAGGCGCTGCTGGCTCCGACGGTGACGCGCAGGTTGATCGAGGAGTTCACCCGCACACCGGCATCACTAGAGGTCAAGGGGCTTCATGGGGTGACGGAGCGGGAGCGGGAGGTTCTCACGTTGATCGCTCGGGGTCTTTCCAATAGCGAGATCACCGCCCATCTTCACCTCAGCCTGGCGACGGTCAAGACTCACATCGGTCGCTTGCTGGCCAAGCTCGACGCTCGGGACCGGGCACAGCTTGTCATCGTGGCGTACGAGAGCGGGCTCGTTTCTGCGGTTCGTACAGGAGAGGGGCGGGAGCGCAAGTGAGGTCGGGGCTTGTTGATCGAAGGCTTGGAGAGCGCAGAGGCCTGAATGCTTGGGGGAGCGCAGGGTCTGAGTGATGGTCCGGTAGCGTCCCGAGAGTGAGCGATGTGAGGGTTGTCTTCCGGAAGTACGGCGGGGCGTTGCACTGGAACCATCCCGCGAAGGTCCTCGGCGAGGATGAGCATGGGGTGTGGGCCGCAGCGCCGAGAGGGACGGTTGCCCGTAAAGGGGAGGGGCCGCCGGTGGTGTGGAAGACCACGGCCATCATGCTATTCCCGCGTGACGGGTGGTGGACGGCGTCTTTCAACTCGCCGCCGAATCGGGCTGAGGTTTATGTGGACGTCACTACGGTTCCCGAGTGGCGTGACGATGAGGTGACCATGCTGGATCTCGACCTTGACGTGATCAGGATGCGGGATGGGCGGCTGATTTTGGACGATGAGGACGAGTTCGCTGAGCACCAGGTGTTACTGGGATATCCGGAATCAATGATTGCGCGGGCGGAGGAGACGGCCAGGTGGTTGATGGGCGCGGTGGGAGAGCGGCAGGGGCCGTTCGGGGGTGCCCATTCGAGGTGGCTCGATCGGATGGGTGGAGCAACGCGAGTTGAGTAAGGGCTGGGCTGTCTCCGTGGGTTACCAGCGTGGGTGGCCTCTGCGGGCACGGGAAGAATGCGGCGGGCATTGAGAAACCCTGGACCCGCTGGAGGAGGCTGGATAGGTAGAGACTGTGCAGTCGGTGGGAGAGGCCCGGGGATGGGCGGAAACCGTGGCTCTGCTGGAAGAGACCAGGGGGTAGCTGGGGACTGTGGGTCTGTTGGAAGAGGCCAGAGGGTAGCTGGAGACCGTGGAGTCGGTGGAAGTAATCCGCGAACACGCTGGAAGCAGCCGTGCGCACGCAGTAGCCGTGGATAGGCCGGAAGAAATCGTTAACGCTGTCTCTTTCAGCGGATTCTGGCGTGGAACCCCGGGCGTTTACGCCCGGGAGGAAACGACAGCGCGGGAGGGCCTCCCGGCCCGAGTGGTGTAGTAGCGGGCAGGTCTGGATAGGCAGATCAGCCGGGTCGTTT
>NZ_JAHFZZ010000027.1 GCF_018603905.1 Nonomuraea sp. NEAU-A123 | reverse complement strand
CGGCGGTTATGGCGGGAAGGAAACACCCGGTTACATTCCGAACCCGGAAGTTAAGCTTCCCAGCGCCGATGGTACTGCACTCGGGAGGGTGTGGGAGAGTAGGTCACCGCCGGACAATCTTTGGTTCAGAAAGGGCTCCACGCTTACGCGTGGAGCCCTTTCTGCGTTTTAGGGGTAGTTTGCGGCAAGCACGCCGGTGGCCCCCAGGCGCCGAAACCGCTGATCATCGGGTGGCCGGCGTGGGAGAGCGCTCCGTACGGTCAGTAGGGTTGAGGAGTGGACTATCGTGCGGTTGAACGCGCGATCATGGAGCGAGGCGTCGAGTGGGACTTCGAGCCGACGCTGGACCGGATCGCGGCTCTCATGGACCTGCTCGGCTCGCCGCAGCAGGCGTACCCTGTCATACACATAGCGGGCACAAACGGTAAGACGAGCACGGCGCGCTTGACCGAGGCGCTGCTCAAGGAGCGCAACCTGCGCGTGGGGCGATTCACGAGCCCGCATCTCGTCTCGGTTCGCGAGCGCATCACCGTCGACGGGGAGCCGCTGAGCGAGGAGCGTTTCGCCCAGGCATACGAGGAGATCGCCCCTTACGTTGAGCTGGCCGACACGCAGGGCCGGCGGATCCAGTTCTTCGAGTTGCTCACGGCCATGGCCTTCGCGACCTTCGCCGACACTCCGGTGGACGTGGCGGTCGTCGAGGCGGGCATGGGCGGCTCCTGGGACGCCACGAACGTCGCGGACGGCACCGTGGCGATCATCACGCCGATCTCGCTCGACCACACCGACAGGCTCGGGCCCGACATCCCGAGCATCGCCGGGGAGAAGGCGGGCATCCTCAAGCCCGGCGCCACGGCCATACTCGCCCAGCAGGAGGTCGAAGCCGCCCAGGTGCTGATGCGGCGGGTCGCCGACGTCGGCGCGGTGGTCGCGCGTGAGGGCCTTGAGTTCGGTGTGCTGGCCCGTGAGGTGGCGATGGGCGGACAGCTGCTCACGCTACGCGGCCTCAAGGGCGTCTACGAGGAGGTCTACCTGCCGCTCTATGGCGAGCACCAGGCGAGCAACGCGGTCTGCGCGCTGGCCGCTGTGGAGGCTCTGACGGGGGGTGACGACCCGCTCGACATCGAGCTCGTACGACAGGCGTTCGCGCAGGCGTCGTCACCGGGGCGGATGGAGATCCTGCGCCGCAATCCCACGGTCGTCGTCGACGCGGCGCACAACCCGGGCGGCATGAAGGCGTCGATCGAGGCCATGCAGGAGGCGTTCGACTTCGCCAAGGTCGTCGGCGTCGTCGCGGTGATGCGTGACAAGGATGTGCACACCCTGCTCGACCTGCTGGAGCCGATTCTCGACGAGATCGTCGTCACGCGTAACTCCTCTCCCCGGTCGATGTCGCCCGCCGAGCTGGCGGCAGTGGCCATACCCCTGTTCGGCGAGGACAGGGTGCGGACCGTCGAACGCATCGACGAGGCCATCGACATGGGCATCGGCATCGCCGACGCTCAGGGCGAGTTCAGCGGCACGGGCGTGCTCATCACCGGCTCGGTCGTGACGGCGGGAGATGCCCGTCATCTGCTCAAGGCGGACGGTGTGTGATGAACTTTCAGGTCACTCCAGGCATGCGCCGGCTCGGCGCCAGCGTGCTCGGCATGGAGGCCATCGTCGCCGGATTGATTACGCCGGTGGCGATCAACAGCGGCGTCGAGACGGCGGTGGCGGTCACTGTCGGTATCGGGCTCGCGGTGCTGTGCGTGGTCGTCGCCGGGCTGCTCAAGCGGCCCTTCGCGTACGTCGCGGGCAGCATTCTGCAGGTCCTGGCCATCGGCACGGGGTTCCTCGTGCCGACGATGTTCTTCCTGGGAGTGATCTTCGCGGCGCTATGGATTACCGCGATATTCGTCGCTCGCCGTGTCGAGGGCGTGACTTCCCGCTAAAGTCGGCGAACATGGCCGTCCCCCCGATCCAGCGGTCCCTGAACGCGCCGAGCGCGGGACCCAGCGCAGGCGTCAGGTTCCCGTGGTTGCTCGACTCGGTGCTCGGGCTGCTCATCATCGTCGCGTTGCCACTGGCGATCATCGCGATCCCCAACACCGTGTCCGTGGTCTCTGGTCTGCTGCCCGACGGCTTCGACAAGCTGGCGCTGATGCGCGCGCACGGGCTGGCGCTCCCGGCGATGATTCTCACGGTGCCGCTCGCCGCGGTGGCGCTGCGCCACGTCAAGGTCCCGCACATGCTGCTCGGCGGGCTCGCCGTGCTCGCTCTGGCCGATGCCGCGGGCGGGTTCGCGGGCTCGACGTTCCTGGTCGCGGTGCTGCGGGTGTTGCACGGGGTCGGCGCGGGCCTGCTCATTCCCGCCACGCTGGTCGCGGCCTGGGAGCGTCCCATGGCGTTGCGCGCCATCTGGACCGGGATGCTGGCGTTCAGCCTGCTCACCGCCCAGGCGCTCGCGCTGTGGCCGCTCGACGACGTGGACGACTGGAGGGTCACGCTCCAGCCGTACCCACTGCTGACGGGCATCGCCCTCGCGCTGGCGGCCGTCTACTTCGTCGTCTGGCTGCTGCTGGGCCAGCGTCCGATGCCCATGCCGCGGGCCAGCGAATCCAGCCGCCTGCTGCTCGCGAGCGTGCCCGCGGTGGGCATCGCCGTGGTCGCCATCAGCACCGCGAGTGAGGAGTGGGGGGCCGGTCTGGTCATCCTGCTGGCCGTGCTGGCGATCGTGGCGCTGCTCGTGATGGCCTACCTCGGCAGCCGCGAGGGACGCACGCTGGCGTACGTCATGGTCGCGGTCGGCATCGTGCTGCTGCCGAGCCTGGCTCAGGTCACGTATGTAGAGATGCGCGGCCTCGGCGGTCCAGGCTTGCTCGGCGGGCCGGGCATGACCGGGCTGTGGATCCCGTTCCTGGTGGCGGGCCTGCTGGCGCTGGCCGCAGCCGTGGCGGTGCGGCTGTTCGCCGGAGCGCGGTGGCTCGTGCCGCTGGGGCTGCTGGCGATGGTGGTCGGCCTGTGTTCGGTGCGGGTCGTGGTGCCGGCGGCCGATGGGCTCGTGCTGGTGATCCCGTTCACGCTGCTGGCGGCGGGTGCGGCGGTGGCGCTCACGTCCGCGCTCAGCCAGGCGGGCATCGGGGCGGCGCTGTTCGGGCTGGCGCTGTGTTTTCCCGGTGTTCTGGCTGGTTATCTGCTGGCCACCGGGGTGCAGTTGAAGATGCTGCGTGGGGTCACGGTGGCGCAGCAGCTGGTGGACCGGTTCGTGGGCACGTTGCATCTGTGGTCGCTGATCGGCGGGTTTCTGGTGGTGGCGGTCATCGTCCTGGCCGAGTTGTTCACGCGGCGGGCGGCTCCGGTGGTTGAGGCGTCGTCGGTGGACGGTGAGGCGGCTTCTTCGTCCGATGATCTGGCTTCTTCGCCGGGTGCGGAGGTCGCTGGGGAAGCCTCGGAGGCTGCGGCGGAGTCCCGTGCGCTGGGGGGTGACGAGTCTCTCCGTCGGAGACCGCGCTCCGGGGCTGATGCCGTTGAGGTGCCTGCCCAGCCGGGGGCCGGGGATGAGGATTGGCCTACTGGGGCGATACCGCGCGTTTCCGTGTCCGACCCGGGGAACGACTTCTCCGGTCGTGGGGCGGCGTCTGCCAGGGGAGAGCGGGCGTCTGGCTCTGGCGACGGCGGGGAGGCGGCCTCCAGCGCCGCTGACGGGGCGGTTGGTGGGGATGCTGCGGGTACGGAGGGGGCGGCCGAGGAGACCGGTCCGGTCCCGCCTGTCCCGCCCCAGGCTCAATCGCCCGAGGACACCGCCTCCCCGTAGGGCCGCTTCTGAGGGATGCCGCCTGACTGTGGGCCGAGCGTTCCTGGAGGTTGAGTGCCCGAAACCACAGCCTGGTGGCTGAGGCGCCGGTGAGGGCCATACAGGCGCGGTTGGGTGGATGGCACTCTGGTATCCGGGGTGCACAGATGCGGGTGGTTGGTGCGGGCTGTACGGGCGGCGCGGGTGACAGGCGCGGGTTGCCCGGGTGCGGGTTGTCCGGCGCGGATAGGTGGCGCGCCAGTGGGTGGGTCGTACAGGGTGGCGCTGGAGATCGGGTCATCCGGGGTGGCGGCGCTGGAGGTCGGGTCGTACGGGGTGGCGCGTCAGAGGGTGGGTTGTACAAGGTGGCGCGCTTGGGCCTAGCGCAGGCGCGGGTGGATGTCGTTTCGTTGAGTGAGCCGCGCGCAGTGCGGTTGGTGGCGCGACGGAGAGCGGGTCGCTCACGCTCGTACGTGGGCGTTGATGCGGCTTGATGGTGGGAAACGGGGGAGCCGTCGTGGGGCGGTAAGCTGGGCGGCAGCCACCTTGACGCGAGTGGTCTGCGTCCCGGGGCCGATTCCTCCGTGGGAGCAAGGCCGGTGCATGTGGCCGCCACTCCGACCCACACCCTGTTCGAAGGAGAACCTCAAGTGTCCGAGCGCACTCTTGTCCTGATCAAGCCCGACGGGGTGAAGCGTGGCCTCATCGGTGACGTGATCGCCCGTGTGGAGCGCAAGGGCCTGAAGGTCGCGGCGATGGACCTGCGCACTCTCGACGTCGACACCGCCAAGGCCCACTACGCCGAGCACTCCGAGCGGCCGTTCTTCGGCGAGCTGGTCGAGTTCATCACCTCGGGGCCGCTGGTCGCGCTGGTGCTGGAGGGGCCGCGCGCCGTCGAGGCGTTCCGCGCGCTGGCGGGGCTCACGGACCCGGTCAAGTCCGCGCCCGGCACGATCCGCGGCGACCACGCGCTGGAGATCGGCGAGAACATCGTCCACGGCTCCGACTCGCCCGAGTCGGCCGCGCGGGAGATCAAGATCTTCTTCCCGGACCGGTTCTAGCTCTTCCTGTTCTTCCCGAGCGCCCGCCACGATGGCGGGCGCTTTTTTTGTGCTGTTTTGCGTAGTCAAGACCCGCCGCACGGGACCGCGCGCGTCGTCGAGGTGGCCGGGTCTTTTACGATCTTGTACGGCCGGCCCGGTGAGCCCCACCCGCCGCACGGGGCCGGGGTCTGTCCAGGGGCACGCTCCTCCGGTGGAGGTGGCCGGGCGCCGTGACGTGCGCGTCGTCGGCCGTGTTCCGTGGAGAGCGCTGAGCCGGACGAGGGGTGGGTCAAAACGGTGCAAGACGGAGGACGAATGTTGTCCTGCGTGTGCGGTGACATCGGGGCTTCCGGATGGGCTCAAGAATTTGTGGGGCACAGGGGGCTCATTGCGTGCCCTGGTGGGTAACGTCACGTTACGATTCGAATTCGATCCGTAGTCATTCGCGAACGACGTTACGGAAGGCTCCGTTCCCCATGGGCAGCAAGCTCGCGTTTCTCGGCCGTGATATGGCGGTCGACCTCGGCACCGCCAACACGCTGGTCTACGTGCGCGGCCGGGGCATCGTGCTCAATGAGCCGTCGGTCGTCGCGATCAACACGGTCACGGGGAAGATCGTCGCGGTCGGCATCGAGGCCAAGCGCATGATCGGGCGGACGCCGGGCAACATCGTGGCCGTCCGGCCGCTCAAAGACGGCGTGATCGCCGATTTCGATGTCACCGAGCGGATGCTGCGATATTTCATCCAAAGGGTGCACAAGAGGCGGCACTTTGCCAAGCCGCGCATCATCATCGCAGTGCCCAGCGGCATCACGGGGGTCGAGCAGCGGGCGGTGAAGGAGGCCGGCTACCAGGCCGGGGCGCGCAAGGTCTACATCGTCGAGGAGCCGATGGCCGCGGCGATCGGCGCGGGGCTGCCGGTGCACGAGCCGACCGGCAACATGGTCGTCGACATCGGCGGCGGCACCACCGAGGTCGCCATCATCTCCATGGGCGGCGTGGTGACCAGCCAGTCGATCAGGGTCGGCGGCGACGAGCTCGACCAGGCGGTGATCACCTTCGCGAAGAAGGAATACTCCCTCATGCTCGGCGAGCGCACCGCCGAGGAGATCAAGATGGCCATCGGCTCGGCCTGCCCCATGGGTGAGGACTCGCATGCCGAGATCCGCGGCCGTGACCTGGTCAGCGGCCTGCCGAAGACGATCGTGGTGTCCGGTGAGGAGATCCGCAAGGCCACGGAGGAGCAGGTCAACACGATCATCGACGCCGTCAAGACCACGCTCGACAAGTGCCCGCCGGAGCTGTCCGGCGACCTGATGGACCGCGGCATCGCGCTCACCGGCGGCGGTGCGCTGCTCAAGGGCATGGAAGAGCGCGTCAGGGCCGAGACGGGGATGCCCGTCCACCTCGTCGAGAACCCCCTCGACTCGGTGGCGCTCGGCTCGGGCAAGTGCGTCGAGGAGTTCGAAGCGCTGCACCAGGTGCTCGTACCGGAGTCACGTCGCTGATGAGAGAGTCGCGCCGCGCCCGGCTGATCCTAGGAACGCTGCTGACGGTGGCGCTGGTCATCCTGACCGTCGACCACCGGGCCGGCGCGGCCTCGCCGCTGTGGCCACTGCGCGCGATGGGTTCCTGGTTCTTCGGCACGGTCGAGGAGGCCGGGGGCTCCGTGGTCCGGCCGGTCGGGGGCTTCTTCCACGCCATCGTCAACGCCCCCGGCGCCCAGAACGAGCTCGACCGGGTCAAGGCCGAGAACGCCAGGCTGCGGGCCGGGCTGGCCGCGGGCCGGCTCGACGCTGTCCGCTCCGCGGAGTTGAAGCGCCTGCTCGGGATGGCGGGGCTCGGCGGCTACAAGATCGTGACGGCGAACGTGCTCGCCAGGCGCGGCCAGCCCGGCTTCGAGGACGCCGTCCAGATCGACGTCGGCACCGCTGACGGCGTACGCCCCGAGATGACCGTGCTCAACGCCGACGGGCTGGTCGGCCGGGTCATCCAGGCGTCCGCCGACTCCTCGACCGTGGTGCTGATCAGCGACCCGGGCTCGGCCGCCGGGGCCAGACTCGAAGGCGGCCAGGAGATCGGCGTCGTGCACGGGGTGGGGGAGAACGGGCGGCTCGTACGGTTCCGGCTGCTGGACTCGACGGCGGCGATCAACCGTGGCGGCCGCATCGTCAGCTTCGGCTCCCAGCGCGGCGCGCCGTACGTGCCCGGGGTGCCGATCGGGGTGATCGAGCGGGTGGAGGCGACGCCGGGTGAGCTGACCCGCATCGCGTATGCCAGGCCGTACGCGGACCTGACCGCGCTCGACGTGGTCGGCGTGGTGGTGGGGGCGCCCGCGAAGAACCCGAGGGACGCCGTGCTACCACCCAAGGAGGGGCCGCGATGATAGTCGGGTTGTGCGTGCTGGCGGCGGTGTTGTTGCAGGTCATGCTGGTCAACCGGCTGGGGTTGCCGGGAGGGGGAGCGCCCGATCTGGTGCTGCTGGCCGTGGCGGCGATGGCGCTGCTGCGCGGGCCCGTGGCCGGGACGGTGATCGGGTTCTGCGCCGGATTGCTGGTCGACATCGTGCCGCCGACGGCGCATCTGGTGGGGCAGTACGCGTTCGTGTTCGCGCTGATCGGCTATGTCGCCGGGCGGGGGGTCGGCGGCCCGGCCACCACCGTCGTCCTGTGCGTGCTGATGGCGCCGCTGGTGGCCGCCGCGCTCGGCGGCCTGATCGCGGATCCGCGGGTGACCCTCTCGACTCTGACCGACCAGGTTCCGGTGACCGTCGTCTACACGCTGATCGTCTCACCGCTGGTCATCTGGCTGGTCACCCGCGACAGGCCGCAGCCGAGGTTCCCGCAATGATCAGGATGCGGACCCGGCTGGTCGTGCTCCAGGTGATCGTGATGGCGGTGCTGGCGGTGCTCAGCCTGCGGCTGTGGCAGGTACAGGTGGTGCGGGGGCAGGAGCTGGTCACCAGGGCCACGGAGACCAGGACGCGTTCGGTGATCGTGCCGGCCGTGCGCGGGCAGATACTCGACTCCTCCGGGCGGCCGCTGGTGCGCAACCAGACCTCGCTGGTCGTCTCGATCGACAGGACCGGGCTGATCAGGATGCCCGAGCAGGGCGTTCCGGTCCTGCGCAAGCTCGGTGAAGTGCTGGGCGAGCCGGTCAAGCAGCTGCAGAAGCGCATCACGCCGTGCGGGCCCGGGGTGAGCAAGCCCTGCTGGACCGGCTCTCCGTACCAGCCGATCCCGGTGGAGGAGCGGGCGGACACCCGCGAGGCGCTGCAGATCCTGGAGCGGCAGGAGGAGTTCCCCGGCGTCTCCGCCGAGGTGCAGTCCGTCAGGCAGTACCCCGGAGGCAAGGCCGGCGCGCAGATGCTCGGCTACCTGCAGCCGGTCACCGCGGCCGAGCTGGAGAAGCGCGAAGGGTTGAAGGCCGCCTTCTCCGGCGTCGATCTGGTCGGGCGCGACGGCCTCGAGTACATCTACGACGACGAACTGCGCGGCAAGGCCGGGCTGCGTCGGGTGCAGGTCGACAGGATGGGCAAGGCCATCGGGGTGGAGGAGCAGGTGGCGCCCATCAGCGGCGACACGCTGGTCACCAGCATCGACGCCCGCGTGCAGGCCCTGGCCGAGGAGGCTTTGCAGCACGCGATGAAGAACGCCCCCAAGGCGGACGGCGCCGCCGCGGTCGTGCTCGAACCCAAGACCGGGCGGGTGCTCGCGCTGGCCAGCGCACCCGGCTACGACCCGGCCGTCTGGGCGGGCGGCATCTCGGACCGCGGCTACCAGCGGCTGCTGTCGGACTCCACGGGCAAGCCGCTGGTGTCACGGGCGCTCAACGGGATGTTCGCGCCCGGCTCGACGTTCAAGGTGTCGTCGGTGACGTCGATGCTGCGGGCCGGATACCCGCTGAACGGCACGTACGACTGCCCGGGGGCGGTCATGGTGGGCGACCGGGCCTTCCACAACTTCCACGGCATCGGCCTCGGCTCCATGAACCTGCACACCGCGCTGGTCAAATCGTGCGACACGATCTTCTACAGCGCGGGCTACGCCCAGTGGCTCAAGGACGGCGGGCTCAATCCCAAGAAGACGCCGAAGGAGGTGTTCGCCAACACGGCCAAGGCGTTCGGGTTCGGCAAGCCGACGGGCATCGACCTGCCGGGCGAGTCGGCCGGGCGCATCCCCGACCGCGCCTGGAAGAAGAACATGTGGGCCCAGACCAGCGGCAACAGTTGCCGGCGCGCCAAGACCGGCTACCCGGAGGTGACCGACAAGTCGCGGGCGGAGTTCCTCAAGCGGCTGGCCAACGAGAACTGCCTCGAAGGCTTCCTGCTGCGGGCGGGCGACTCGGCCAACTTCTCGATCGGCCAGGGCGACGTGCTGGTGACGCCGCTCCAACTGGCCAGGGCGTACGCGGCGCTGGTGAGCGACGGGAAGCTGCGCAGCCCGCGCATCGGCTGGGCGACGATCCGGCCCGACGGCGCGCTGGTCAGGCGCATCGACGTGCCGGTGGTCGGCGAGCTGCCGCTGTCGAAGAAGGAACGCCTCTACATCAAGGACGCGCTCAGCGACGTGCCCTCCGACGGCACCGCGGCGGGGGCGTTCGCCGGGTTCCCGATGAACAAGGTGCGGATCGGCGGTAAGACCGGCACCGCGGAAGTGTGGGGCAAGGAGGACACCTCCTGGTTCGCCTCGTTCGCGCCAACCAACGATCCGCACTTCGTCGTGGTCGTGATGGTCTCGCAGGGCGGGATGGGCGCCTCCACCGCCGCGCCCGCCGCACGCGAGATCTACGAGGGCATCTTCGGCTTCGGTGAACACAAGAAACCCGCGCTGCCCGGGGGCCGTCCGGTGTCCAAGCTGCCGAAGATCGCGGCCGACGGCACGGTGGCCGACGGCCCAGTGGCGGACGGCACGGTCACCGAGGGCACGGTGGCGGGCAAGACGGGGACGCGCACCACGGTGGCCGACAGCACAGGGGAGGGCGGCACGGGCAAGGGCACCACGGGGGAGGGCGTCACGGAGGCAGGGGGATGATGGACCGCACGCTGATGGGCGGGCGGCGCTCGTTCGCCCGGCGGGCGGTGGGCGCGCAGTCGGCCATGTGGCGGCTCGACGGGGTGATGCTGGTCGCGGTCGCCGCGCTCTGCGTGATCGGCACGCTGCTGGTCTGGTCCTCGACCCGCACCTGGGCGCCCGGCTCGACGGGACTGGTCAAGAAGCACCTGCTCAACGTCGTTATCGGGACGCTGTTGTGCTCGGCGGTGACCGTTGTCGACCATCGCGCGATACGGGCGTACGCGCCGCTGGCGTTCCTGCTCTCCCTGGCCGGGCTGGGACTGGTGATCACGCCGCTGGGTGCGACGATCAACGGCTCGCACTCGTGGATCCTGCTGGGCGGCGGCTTCGCCGTGCAGCCGTCGGAGTTCGCCAAGCTCGGCCTGCTGCTCATCATCGCGATGCTGCTGGCCCAGCCCGGCGAGGGCACCGATCGGCCGCGCGGGCTGGACGTCGGGTTCGCGCTGTTCGCCGCGGTGCTGACGATGGGGCTGGTGATGTTGCAGCCCGACCTCGGCACCACGCTCGTGCTGGCCGTGATCACGGCTGCCGGGCTGGTGATCGCGGGTGTGCGTAAGAGGTGGATCATCCTGCTGACGCTGATCGCCGGGGCCGGGGTGTTCTGCGTGTTCGCGTTCCAGATGCTGGAGCCGTACCAGGTCGCGCGTTTTACCGCCTTTCTCGACCCGCGCGTCGATCCGCGGGGCGTCGGGTACAACAGCACGCAGTCGCTGATCGCCATCGGCTCGGGGCAACTGTTCGGCAAGGGGCTGTTCGACGGCGGGCAGACGACCGGCCGGTTCGTGCCCGAGCAGCACACCGACTTCATCTTCACGGTCGCGGGGGAGGAGTTCGGGTTCCTCGGCTCGCTCACCGTGGTGCTGCTGCTCGGCGTGGTGCTGGTGCGCGGGCTGAGGATCGCGAGGCTGTGCGACGACAGGTTCGGCACGCTGGTGGCCGGGACGATCGTGTGCTGGCTGGCCTTCCAGACGTTCGTCAACATCGGCATGACCATCGGCATCATGCCGATCACCGGGCTGCCGCTGCCGTTCGTCTCGTACGGCGGGACGGCCACGTTCGCGAATCTCATCTCGATCGGGTTGCTTCAGTCGATCAGAATCCGCGAACAGACGTTTAATTAGAAGTATGTTTCTGGCCTACTGCGACGAGTGCGAGGAGCGCTTCCTCCTGCCCGCCAGCCATGTCACAGCCGTACACAACCTCGCCGGCGGCGTCATCGCCGTCGAGCTGACCTGCTACGAGGGACACAAGATCATCGTCCTCAGCGGGAACGACATCGACATCCCGGGACCTGCCACGGTCTGAGCGCCGCTACGCTGGGTGCTATGACTGTCGAGTCGATTTTCCCCCGCCTGGAAGCGCTGCTGCCCAAGGTGCAGAAGCCCATCCAGTATGTCGGGGGTGAGCTTAACTCGACCGTGAAGGATTGGGATTCCGCCGATGTGCGGTGGGCGCTCATGTATCCGGACGCGTACGAGGTCGGACTGCCCAACCAGGGCGTCGCGATCCTCTACGAGATCCTCAACGAGTTGCCCGCCACGCTGGCCGAGCGGACCTATGCCGTCTGGCCCGACCTCGAGGCGCTCATGCGCGCCGAGGGCATACCGCAGTTCACCGTGGACGCCCATCGGCCGGTGCGCGCCTTCGACGTGCTCGGCCTGTCGTTCTCCACGGAGCTCGGCTACACCAACATGCTGAACGCGCTCGACCTGGCGGGCATCCCGCTGCTGGCCGTCGATCGGGGCGACGACGATCCGATCGTGCTGGCGGGCGGCCACGCGGCCTTCAACCCCGAGCCGATCGCCGACTTCCTCGACGCGGCCGTGCTCGGCGACGGCGAGCAGATCGCGATCGCCATCTCCGAGGTCATCCGCGAGTGGAAGGGCGAGGGCAGCCCCGGCGGGCGCGACGAGCTGCTCATGCGGCTGGCCGAGTCCGGCGGCGTCTACGTGCCGAAGTTCTACGACGTCGACTACCACCCCGACGGCCGTATCAAGCGGGTCGCGCCCAACCGGTCCGACGTCCCGTGGCGGGTGCACAAGCACACGGTCATGGACCTCGACGAGTGGCCCTACCCGAAGAAGCCGCTGGTCCCGCTGGCCGAGACCGTGCACGAGCGGTTCAGTGTGGAGATCTTCCGCGGCTGCACGCGCGGCTGCCGCTTCTGCCAGGCGGGCATGATCACCCGCCCGGTCCGCGAGCGGTCGATCACCACGATCGGCGCCATGGTCGAGAACGGCATCAAGGAGTCCGGCTTCAACGAGGTCGGCCTGCTGTCGCTGTCGTCCGCCGACCACTCCGAGATCGGCGAGGTGGCCAAGGGCCTGGCCGACCGCTACGAGGGCACCAACACCTCACTGTCCCTGCCCTCGACCCGGGTCGACGCGTTCAACATCGACCTGGCCAACGAGTTCTCCAGGAACGGCCGGCGCTCCGGCCTCACCTTCGCCCCCGAGGGCGGGTCCGAGCGCATGCGCAGGGTGATCAACAAGATGGTCACCGAGGAAGACCTGATCCGCACCGTCACCACCGCCTACTCGCAGGGCTGGCGGCAGGTCAAGCTCTACTTCATGTGCGGGCTGCCCACCGAGACCGACGAGGACGTGCTCGGCATCGCCGACCTGGCCAAGAAGGTCATCAAGGCGGGCCGCGAGATCACCGGCTCGCGCGACATCCGGTGCACCGTCTCCATCGGCGGATTCGTGCCCAAGCCGCACACGCCGTTCCAGTGGGCGAGCCAGGCCGACCACGAGACCGTCGACCGGCGGCTCAAGGCGCTGCGTGACTCGCTGCGCGGCGACAAGAATTACGGCAGGGCCATCGGCTTCCGCTACCACGACGGCAAGCCGTCGATCGTGGAGGGCCTGCTGTCGCGCGGCGACCGCCGGGTCGGCGCGGTGATCCGGGCCGTCTGGGAGGGCGGCGGGCGCTTCGACGGCTGGAGTGAGCACTTCTCCTACGAGCGCTGGATGGCCGCGGCCGAGAAGTCCGGCATCGACGTCGACTGGTACACCGTGCGAGAGCGCGAGGAGAACGAGGTCCTGCCATGGGACCACCTCGACGCCGGGCTCGACCGCGAATGGCTCTGGCAGGACTGGCAGGAGGCCGTGTCCGGGACCGAGGTCGAGGACTGCCGCTGGACTCCGTGCTACGACTGCGGCGTCTGCCCGACCATGGGCACCGACATTCAGATCGGCCCGACAGGTAAGAAACTCCTTCCGCTCACGGTGGTCTAGCCGCGCTGAGTGCGCGGTCCGTGCCTCGCCGTACATGATCCGGGACGTTGAGGCTCCGGAGCGGCATATCCTGAGACGAAGGAACTCTTACACGGGAAGGACGACCAGCTCTGAAACCTGTTCCCGATGGGCCTCCGCCCGCGCCTACGGTGCAGCGCCTGCGCGTGCGCTACGCCAAGCGCGGACGCCTGCGCTTCACCAGCCACCGCGACATCTCGCGGGCCGTCGAGAGGGCGGTCCGCCGTGCCGGCATTCCGGTGGCTTACAGTGCGGGCTTCTCACCCCATCCGAAGATCTCCTACGCGGGTGCGGCGCCGACCGGCGTCGCCAGCGAGGCCGAATACCTCGAGATCGGCGTCACGGAGCCGTGCGAACCCGGACGGATCCGTGATGACCTGGACGGCTCGCTGCCGCCCGGTCTCGACGTGCTCGACGTCGTAGAGGCCACCGTTGGTGGGCTGGCCGACCGCTTGGAGGCATCTGAGTGGGATGTGCGGTTGCCCGGCGCCGACTGGGAGCTCGCGGAGACGGCGGTGGCGAAATTCCTCGCCGCCGAGGCCGTGGAGGTCGAACGCCTTACCAAGAAGGGGCCCCGACGCTTCGACGCCCGGGAGGCGGTACTGAGGCTCGAGGTGCCCGAGGGGACAGACAGAACCGCAGCTCAGGTGCCCGGACAGTCGTGTGTCATACTGCGCATGGTTGTTCGGCACGTGATTCCTGCCGTACGACCCGACGATGTGCTCACAGGGCTACGCCTTGTGGCCGACTTCGCGCCGCCGGTTCCCCCCGAGGTGACCAGGCTGGCGCAGGGGCCGCTTGACGCCAGCACCGGTGCGCTTGCCGACCCGCTCGACCTGGACCGCGACATTACGCGCGGCGGCGAGGCGGGTTCGGCGGGTGAGCACGTCGACGGTTAAGGACGTGCCTTGCGTGAGCGGGGTACGACCGCTGACAGGACTTGGCGCCTGTGCCCCTTCCGAGGGGTGCGGGCGGACAACGAGACACGAGAGCTCCTGCGCGGCGCGGCGACGCGCCCGGGGGCTGACGGGAGAGCGCCCGCATGCTCGAGAACGAGCCCAACGGCGGGGCCAACGGCCCCGGCGGGGAGACAACTGAACAGCCCGCGGTGACCAGGCGTCGCCGTTCCGCAAGCCGGCCGGCGGGACCGCCGCCCGAGCTGCCCGAGGAGCCGTCCGTGACGGCCCCAAGCGTGACCACGGCCACGGTCCCGGCCAGTACGGCCGAGCCCGCGAGTCCGGTCGAGGCCGCCGTGGCGCAGGCCGTTGACGGCGCCGTGGCGCAGGCCACCGATACCACTACTGAAGACAAGCCCAAGAGGGCTGCGAGGACCCGGTCGACGGCGACGACGACGCGCCGCCGCACCAGCAAGAAGGCCGCGGAGGCGGAAGCCGCCGGTGAGGTCACGGAGAGCGCGCAGGACACCAGCGGTGGGGTCCCCGACGTCGTGACCGGCACCGGCGATGAGCCCGCGAGTGCCCTGGACGCGGCTGAGGGGGGTGAGCAGGCCGTCGAGGCCGCTCCGCCCAAGCGTCGCCGCACCCGTAAGAAGACAGAGCCTGAGACGGCCGCTGAGAGCGTCGAGGCGGATGCGGGACGGTCCGCCGAGGTCGCGGCGGGCGTCGGTGAGGTGGCCGCCGAGCGGTCCGGCAGCGCCGACGCCGATGAGGACGTCATCGAGCTCCTGCCCGAGGACGAGCCGCTGGACGACGAGCCCGCCGGCGAGGACCTCGACGAGGACGACCGGCCGAGCCTGCTCGCCGACCCGTTCGGCCTGTCCGCGCGCGCGCAGCGCGAGCAGGGCACCGCGTTCCAGCGCCCGGCCGCCATCTTCGCGCCGCTGTTCCAGGCCCCGGACCCGACCCAGGCCAAGCCCGCCGTGACCCGGCGTCCCGAGCCGCAGCCGCAGCCCGAGCCACCGGCCCCCGAGCCCGAGGAGGCCGCGGAGGCGGTCACGGACGAGGAGGCCGACACCGCCGACGACGAGCAGGAGGAGGAGGGCGGCAGCCGCCGCCGTCGCCGCCGCCGTGGCGGAAGGGGCCGTGGCAAGGCGCGCGAGCGTGACGACTCCGACGACGAGTCCGATGAGTCCGACGAGGACCAGGGCGACGAGCCGCAGGAAGAAGAGGCGTCCAGCTCCCGCCGCCGGCGCCGGCGCAGGCGTCGCGGTGCCGACGACGGCGCCGAGCCCGCCGTCGACGACCCGCCCAACACCGTCGTGCGCATCCGCGCGCCCCGCACGGGCCGCGCGGCCGCGCACGACGTCTCCGCCGACGGCGTGCAGAGCGTGCGCGGCTCCACCAGGCTCGAGGCCAAGAAGCAGCGCCGTCGTGAGGGCCGCGAGCTCGGCCGCCGGCGTCCGCCGATCATCACCGAGTCGGAGTTCCTGGCCAGGCGTGAGTCGGTCGACCGGATGATGGTGGTGCGCCGCCAGGGCGACCGCACGCAGATCGCGGTGCTGGAGGACGGCGTGCTCGTCGAGCACTACGTCAACCGCGAGGCCAGCCAGTCCTACGTCGGCAACGTCTACCTCGGCAAGGTGCAGAACGTGCTGCCGTCGATGGAGGCCGCCTTCGTCGACATCGGCAAGGGCCGCAACGCCGTCCTGTACGCCGGCGAGGTGAACTTCGACACCGCGGGACTGGAAGGCCAGCCCAAGCGCATCGAGGCGGCGCTGAAGTCCGGCCAGTCGGTGCTGGTGCAGGTCACCAAGGACCCGATCGGCCACAAGGGCGCCCGCCTGACGTCGCAGATCAGCCTGCCGGGCCGCTACCTGGTGTACGTGCCGGACGGCTCGATGACCGGCATCAGCCGCAAGCTGCCCGACAAGGAGCGCACCCGGCTCAAGAGCATCCTGAAGAAGGTCATGCCCGAGAACGCCGGCGTCATCGTGCGTACGGCCGCGGAGGGCGCTTCTGAGGACGAGCTGGCCCGCGACGTGGCCCGCCTGTCGGCGCAGTGGGAGGCCATCCAGAAGAAGGCCAAGTCGGCCAGTCCGCCCGAGCTGCTCTCGGCCGAGCCGGACCTGACCGTCCGGGTGGTCCGCGACGTCTTCAACGAGGACTTCACCTCGCTGGTGGTGCAGGGTGAGGAGGCGTGGGAGACGGTCGACGAGTACGTCAAGTACGTCGCGCCGCACCTCGGCGAGCGCCTGTCCAAGTGGGACATCGAGCAGGGCGACGTGTTCGAGTCGTACCGGATCGACGAGCAGCTCAGCAAGGCGATGGACCGGAAGGTCTGGCTGCCCAGCGGCGGCTCGCTGGTGATCGACCGCACTGAGGCGATGAGCGTCGTCGACGTCAACACCGGCAAGTTCACCGGGCAGGGCGGCAACCTCGAAGAGACCGTCACCCGCAACAACCTGGAGGCGGCGGAGGAGATCGTCCGCCAGCTCAGGCTCCGCGACATCGGCGGCATCATCGTGATCGACTTCATCGACATGGTGCTGGAGTCCAACCGTGACCTGGTGCTGCGGCGGCTGCTGGAGTGCCTGGCGCGCGACAGGACCAAGCACCAGGTGGCGGAGGTGACCTCGCTGGGTCTGGTCCAGATGACGCGTAAGCGGGTCGGTCAGGGGCTGCTGGAGGCCTTCTCCACGCCGTGTGAGTGCTGCAACGGGCGGGGTCTGATCGTCTCCACGGAGCCGGTCGAGTCCAAGCCCGAGCCACGCGGCACCCAGGGCAAGATGGCCGTCGAGAAGGCGGTCTCGGACAAGGTCTCCGCGGCCAAGGACTCCGGCAGCCGTGATACCGTGACCGATGCGCTTGAAGACGTCCCGGCTGAGGACGACCAGGCGGGTCAGACTTCCGGCAGGGGGCGGCGACGCTCCCGCCGAGCAAAGTCAGCCGAGTAGCCAGGCGCTCCCGCAAGGGAGCGCTCCTCGGCGGACTACCCCGACGATCCGTCCGGTTCGACCAGGGCACCGTTAATCCGGTACTCTTGAGAATCGGTGCGTCCAGCGGCGTGCCCTGTTCGCGCGCCTACTCGGTTCGTCGGTTCCAGACAGCACCGAATGCCGGGCGCAGCATTCAGAAGTCAGTAGAAGGGTTCCGCGGTGTACGCGATCGTTCGTTGCGGCGGCAGGCAGCAGAAGGTCTCCGTCGGTGACGTCCTCGAGGTGGACAAGGTCGCCGGCGAGGTCGGCTCTTCGGTTTCGCTGCCCACGGTGCTCGTCGTCAACGACGGCGATGTGACCACGGAGGCGGGCAAGTTCATGGTGAGCGCCGAGATTCTCGGTGAGACCAAGGGCCCGAAGATCCGCATCCTCAAGTACAAGAACAAGACCGGTTACAAGAAGCGCCAGGGTCACCGTCAGCGGTACACCCAGGTGAAGATCACCGGTATCGACCAGGCCTGATCGGGAGCTAGAGAGATGGCACACAAGAAGGGCGCGTCGTCCACCCGGAACGGCCGTGACTCCAACGCCCAGCGCCTGGGCGTCAAGCGCTTCGGCGGCCAGCTGGTCAACGCGGGCGAGATCATCGTCCGGCAGCGTGGCACGCACTTCCACCCCGGCGACAATGTCGGGCGCGGTGGCGACGACACGTTGTTCGCGCTGGCCGCCGGCCACGTGCAGTTCGGTCTCAAGCGCGGACGCCGCGCCGTGAGCATCGTTCCGGTGGCGGAGTAGATTTTTTAGAGTTTCCTGCTCAGGGGCGGATCGGGTTCTCGATCCGTCCCTGAGTGCGTTTTCGGGGTGTACGGCTCAGCGCGGTGGACGTGGCCGGGTGCGGTGACGTGCGCGTTCTTGGCCCCGGTCCGCGGACTGGGTTATGTGATGGGCCTTGATCGGCCTAGGAGGAGGGGGCCGGGATGGCTGACTTTGTGGACCAAGTGGTGCTGCATATCAAGGCGGGTGACGGGGGCAACGGGTGTGCGTCCGTTCACCGGGAGAAGTTCAAGCCGCTGGGCGGGCCCGACGGCGGTAACGGCGGGCGCGGCGGCGCGGTGATCCTTGAGGTGGATCCCAGCACCTCCACGCTGCTCGAATACCACCACAGGCCACATCGCAAGGCCGACAACGGGAAGCAGGGCCAGGGGTCCAACCGGGACGGGGCCAACGGCGGGGATGTGATCATTCCCGTGCCCAACGGGACGGTCGTCAAGGACGCCGACACCGGTGAGGTGATCGTCGACCTGGTGGGCGTCGGGACCCGCTACGTCATCGCCGAAGGCGGTCACGGAGGGCTCGGTAACGCGGCGCTGGCCTCCACGCGGCGCAAGGCGCCCGGGTTCGCGTTGCTCGGGGAGCCGGGGGACGCGCTCGACATCATGCTGGAGCTCAAGAGCGTCGCCGACGTGGCGCTCGTCGGGTTCCCCAGCGCGGGGAAGTCCTCGCTGATCGCGGCCCTGTCCGCGGCCCGGCCGAAGATCGCCGACTACCCGTTCACCACCCTGATCCCCAACCTGGGCGTGGTGACCGCGGGTGACAACATCTTCACCGTCGCCGACGTGCCGGGGCTGATCCCGGGGGCGTCACAGGGCAAGGGGCTCGGGCACGAGTTCCTGCGCCACGTCGAGCGGTGCGACATGCTGGTTCATGTCATCGACTGCGCCACCATGGAGCCGGGACGCGACCCGATCACCGACTACGAGGTGATCGAGGCCGAGCTCGAGGCGTACGGCAAGCTCGAAGACCGCCCCCGCATGGTCGTCCTGAACAAGGCCGACGTGCCCGACGCCCGTGAGCTGGCCGATCTGGTCAGGGGCGAGTTCGAGGAGCGGGGGCTGCGGGTGTTCACCGTCTCGGCCGCCACCCACGACGGGCTGCGGGAGCTGACGTTCGCGATGGGCGAATGGGTGGCCGCCGCCAGGGCCGCCAAGCCCGTCGAGGAGCCCACGCGCCTGGTGCTCAGGCCCAAGCAGCTCGGCGAGGCCGGGTTCAGCGTCCGCCGGGTCAACGACAACCTCTTCCAGATCACCGGCGAGAAGCCCGAACGCTGGATCAGGCAGACCGACTTCACCAACGACGAGGCCGTCGGCTACCTGGCCGACCGGCTGGAGCGGCTCGGTGTCGAGGCGCAACTGGTCAAGGCCGGGGCCACCGCGGGCGCCGAGATCGTCATCGGGCCGATGGAGGGCGGGTACGTCTTCGACTGGCAGCCCACGCTCAACGCCGAGTCCGTACGACAGGGACCGCGCGGCTCCGACAACAGGTTCGGCTAGAGACGCCGCAGCGGCGGCCTCAGGCCCGGGAAACCGGGCGGAGGCGGGTGGCCGGGCTCAGATAGGCTTCGAAGCGTGCGGGAACAGATCAGCTCAGCGTCAAAGGTCGTCGTCAAGGTCGGTTCGTCGTCGCTCACCACCCCCCAGGGGACGATCGACGTCGACCGGGTCGATGCCCTGGTCGATGTGCTGGCCGCCCGCCGCCGCGCCGGGACGCAACTGGTCCTGGTCTCCTCGGGGGCGATCGCGGCGGGCCTGGGCCCGCTGGGGCTGCCCGCGCGCCCCCGCGACCTGGCCACCCAGCAGGCCGCCGCGTCCGTCGGCCAGGGCGTGCTGGTCGCCCGCTACACCTCCTCCTTCGCCCGCTACAGCCTGCGCGTCGGACAGGTGCTGCTGACCGCCGACGACATGATGCGCCGCGCGCACCACGCGAACGCCCAGCGCACCCTCAACCGGCTGCTGGAGCTCGGCATCGTGCCGATCGTCAACGAGAACGACACCGTCGCCACGGACGAGATCCGCTTCGGCGACAACGACCGCCTGGCGGCCCTGGTCGCCCACCTCATCCACGCCGACGCGCTGGTCCTGCTCTCCGACGTGGACGCCCTCTACAACGGCCCGCCGAGCCGCAGCGGGTCGCGGCGGCTGGCCGAGATCCGCGGCCCCGAAGACCTGGTCGGCGTCGAGCTGGGCAAGAACGGCGCGGCCGTCGGCACCGGCGGCATGGTCACCAAGGTGCAGGCCGCCAGGATCGCCACCGGCGCCGGGGTGCCCGTCGTGCTGACCGCCGCCGCGCACGCCGCCCAGGCGCTGGCCGGGGCCGATATCGGGACATATTTCCACCCGGGTGGCCGCCACCCCGGCACCCGGCTGCTCTGGCTCGCCCACGCGACCACGGGACGCGGGCGGCTGCTGCTCGACGACGGCGCGGTGGAGGCCATCGTCGCCAGGCGCAAGTCGTTGCTGCCCGCCGGGGTCACCTCGGTGGAGGGCGACTTCGCGGCCGGAGACCCGGTGGACCTGTGCGGGCCGCGCGGTGGAGTGGTGGCGCGCGGGCTCGTCAACTTCGACGCGGGAGAGATCCCCGGGCTGCTCGGCCGCTCGACCCGAGACCTGGGCAACGAGCTCGGTCCGGAATACGAACGCGAGCTGATCCACCGCGACGACATCGTCATACTGGAAGCCCACAACTAAGCAGCGGGGGTGCTGAGACTACCCCGCAGAGGAGCGTGTGATGTCCGAGGAGTTCCTGAAGGTCGCCCGCGCGGCGCGAGAGGCCGCCGCCGAGCTGGCCCCGCTGCCGCGGGCGCCCAAGGACCGGGCGTTGCGCGCCATCGCCGACGCGCTCGTCGCCCACACCGCCGAGATCGTCGAGGCCAATGCCAAGGACGTGGCGCAGGCGCGGGAGCAGGGCACGCCGGAGGCCATGATCGACCGGCTGCGCCTCGACGGGCGCAGGATCCAGGCCATCGCCGAGGCCGTGCACCAGGTGGCCGACCTGCCCGACCCGGTCGGCGAGGTGATCCGCGGCAGCACGCTGCCCAACGGCCTGGAGCTGCGCCAGCTCAGGGTGCCGCTGGGCGTGATCGGCATCATCTACGAGGGCCGCCCGAACGTCACCGTCGACGCCGCCGCGCTCTGCCTCAAGAGCGGCAACGCGGCCCTGCTCAGGGGCTCGTCCAGCGCCTATTCATCCAACACCGTGCTGGTGCGGGTCATGCAGGAGGCGCTGGAGCGCACCGAGGTGCCCTCCGGGGCGGTGCAGCTCGTGCCCGGCCTCACGCGCGACTCCGTCAAGGAGCTGATGCGGGCCCGCGGCCTGGTCGACGTGCTGATCCCGCGCGGTGGCGCGTCGCTGATCAACTCGGTGGTCGAGGAGTCGACGGTCCCGGTGATCGAGACCGGGGTGGGCAACTGCCACGTGTACATCGACGCCGACGCCGACCTGGACCTGGCCGTCGACATCCTGATCAATGCCAAGGCGCAGCGGCCGTCGGTGTGCAACGCGGCCGAGACGCTCCTGGTCCACGCCGGGGTCGCCGACGCGTTCGTGCCCAGGGCGCTCCAGGCGCTCAAGGACGCGGGTGTGACCGTGCACGGCGACGACCGGATCGCCGCCTACGGCGAGGTCGAGCCGGCCACCGAAGAGGACTTCCTCGCCGAATACCTCTCGCTCGACATCGCCGCCGCCGTCGTCGGCTCGCTGGAGGAGGCCGTCGCCCACATCCGGCGCTACGGCTCGGGTCACACCGATGCCATCGTCACCCGGTCGCAGCAGGCGGCGCGCAGGTTCGTGTCGCTGGTCGACTCGGCGGCCGTCGCGGTCAACGCCTCCACCCGGTTCACCGACGGCGCCGAGTTCGGGTTCGGCGCGGAGATCGGCATCTCCACCCAGAAGCTGCACGCGCGCGGTCCGATGGGCCTGCCCGAGCTGACTTCCACCAAATGGGTCTATACCGGCGAAGGGCATCTACGCACGTCAGCCGGTACGGTCATTCCCCGGTCAGGCGCCTGACGGGATTGGGCAGCGGCGGCGTGTCGGTGTGACCGGTCAGCGGAGGAGCTCGGTTGACTGGACCTCATGGAGATGGTCATCGCCCTGGCCTGCGCGGCCGCGGTGCTGTTCGGCGCGGACCGGCTGCTGCTGTGGCTGGAGGGCCGCGGCCACATCCACTGGCGAAGGAAGGGCCGGAAGGACCTGTCGAGCGAACCCACGACCGAGCTCGACAGCATGCTGTCCGAGCAACCCCGCCAATAAAGCTTCGGCGCGCCGCAAGCGCTGTCAGCCTTCCCAGCGCTAGGGTTGTGTCCCTTATGGGCGCGCCGGGCGGGGAGGGACGGTGACCAAGCTCGGCAAGGTCGGGCCGTACACCCTGCTCGAGAGGCTCGGCCGGGGCGGCATGGGCGAGGTTTACCTCGCCAGCTCCCGCCGTGGCGAGCGCGTCGCCCTCAAGGTCCTGCACGATCTGGCCGAAGACCACTCCATGCGGGTCAGGCTCGAACGCGAGGTCCGGGCCCTGCGCCGGGTCGAGAGCCCGTACGTGGCCAAGGTGCTCGACGCCGACCTCTCGTGCGATCGTCCATACCTCGTCATGGAGCACATCGAGGGCTCCACGCTGCTCGATCGGGTACGTCACAGCGGCCCGCTCAACATGGCGCAGCTGGTCGAGCTGGCGCAGGGCATCGCCACCGCGCTCGCGATCATTCACGCGGCCGGGGTGGTGCACCGCGACCTCAAGCCCGCGAACATCCTCATGGGCGCCGAGGGCCCGGTCCTCATCGACTTCGGCATCGCGCAGGTGCACGACGCCACCCGGCTCACCATGACCGGCACCTTCCTCGGCACGCCCGGCTACACGGCGCCCGAGATCTTCGCCGACGAGCACGTCGACTCGCCCGCCGACATCCACGCGTGGGCGGCGACGGTGGCCTTCGCGGCGACCGGGCGGCCGACGTTCGGGCGGGGGACGGCCGAGGCGCAGATGTACGCGGTGCTCAACGGGCAGGCCGACCTCAAGGGCGTGCCGGTGGCGCTGTTGTCGCTGGTGCGGGCCGCTCTGAACCGCGAGCCGGGCAAGCGCCCGACGGCCGCGCTGCTCGCCGACCGGCTGTCACGGCTGGCCAAGGTGACCAGCCCGGCCGAGCCCGATCCCGCCCGCGTGGTGTCCCCGGCCGAGGAGGGCGCCGCGGTACGCGGCCGTACCGGCGAGGAGGCCAAGCCGCGCGCTCGTACGGCGGAGGACGTCAAGCCGCGCGGCCGCACCGGTGAAGAGGCCAAGTCGCGTAGCCGGACCGGTGAGGAGGCCAAGCCGCGCACGCGTACGGCTGACGACGGGAAGGTTCCCGCGCCGCGTACGCGGTCGAACGCGGACGGGAAGGTCCCGGCGCCGCGAGGCCGTACGAGTACGGACGGAAAGGTGCCCGCACCCCGGGGCCGCATGGCCACGGACGGAAAGAGCGCGGTGCTGCGGAGCCGTACAGGCGAGGGCGTGAAGGCCACGCCTGTACGGAGCCGCGCGAGGGTCGTGACCGGGAAGCCCCGGATGGCGGGCACCCGCAACACGGGGCTCAGGTCGGAGTCGGGCTCCACCGCGTTGCCCGCGGGCAACGCGGCGTTGCTGCTGCTCGCTGTGCTGGCCGTGCCGTGTGTGGTGGCGTCGGTGATCTGGCCGATCGCGACGATCGCGATCACCGCCGTGTTCGTGTTGCTGACCAGGACGCTCTGGATGAGCCACTGGATGGTCAGGAAGCGCGTGTCACGCCGGGTCAGGGTGACCCTGCGGGTGGTGCTCTTCCCGTTCGCGTTCGCCGGGGCGACCGCGACCGCCGTGGCCTGGCCGGGCGTGCCCGTCGCGATGGCGGCGGGTGGCGCGCTCTGGCTGATCGGTGGCGGCCAGATCGACTCCGACTGGTGGCAGCAGCCCGCGCCGGTCACCGCCGCGGGTGTCGTGTTCGGGATGCTGTGCGGCGGCATCACCGGACGCGAGATCGAGCGGGTCGGCGCTCGTCTGCCGGACCTGCGCAGGGAAGGGCTGCGCGCACTGGCCGTGCTGGGCGGGTTCGTCGCCCTGTGCGCGGCGGCGGTGCGCGCTATCGCGTTGCTGCTTTAACTGCTGAACGCTTCTGTACTGCTGGATCAGCCTTGGCCGCCGTCGCGGCGGGAGAAGCGGTTGAAGATGCGCTCGCCCGCGTTGACCGCGCCCTCTGCCACGTCGCGCAGCACGCCGATGAACGGATCCTGCGACTGGGACCACGACGCGCGGTAGGACTCGGCCGCTGCCTTGATCTCGTCGGTGACGCGGGCGTTGGGGTCGTCCTCCCTGCGCGGGTAGTCGCCGCCGAGGATGCGCTCGTACTCGCCGCCGCGGTGCCACTTGTCGAGCTCGGCCACGCGCACCACGGCGAACGGGTGGGTGGTGCCGAGCAGGTTGAGCACCTTGAGGAAGCCGTCGCGAAGGTCGCCTGCGGTGTCGTATTCCTGGTACTGCTCCAGGAACGCCTCGATGTTCATCTCGTGGGTGTAGGCGCCGCCGGCCAGCTTCATCAGCGCGCGCTTGGCCGCCTCGGGGTCCTGGCCGGTG
Source organism: Nonomuraea sp. NEAU-A123 (assembly GCF_018603905.1). Taxonomy (GTDB): domain Bacteria; phylum Actinomycetota; class Actinomycetes; order Streptosporangiales; family Streptosporangiaceae; genus Nonomuraea. The sequence goes on along the minus strand of NZ_JAHFZZ010000027.1, from coordinate 120,900 downwards.
AGCAGGCCGCCGCGGTCGGAGGAGAGCTCCGACTTGCGGTACCACTCCTCCAGGCCCGCGACGATCGCGCGCAGGCCGATGTAGCCGAGCGGGATCCAGGCGACGCGGGTGGCCAGGCGGGTGAGGATGTCGAGCATCGTCCGGTAGACGGCGTGACCCGACAGGATGTGCGAGGTCTCGTGCCCGATGACGAAGCGCTGCTCCTCCTCGTTCATGAGGTTGAGCAGGCCGGTGGTCACGACGATGAACGGGTCGTCGAAGCCGATGGCCTTGGCCTGGACCTGCGGGTCCTGCTGAACGTAGATCTCGGGGATCCGGTGCAGGTCGAGGACGTAGGCGGCATCGCGGCCCATGTCGTAGAGGGAGCGGAACTGGGTCTCGCTCACGCGCACGGCCGACGCCAGGTACATCAGGCGCAGGCGGCGCTCACTGATGAGGCCGGACATCTGCTTAAGAACCGTGTCGAACCCACTCAACTTACGCAGAGCGACCAGCGCGGACCGGTCTGCGGGGTGTTCGTAGGCACGAGACGAGATGCCGGGCAGTTGGACGCGGTTTCGGTCCGGGGTGGTCGTCATGCCCGGCATGCTACGTCGGCAGCCGGGACGATGCGCGTTCATCCTTACGTTCGTCACCGCGTAGGTCTGCGGGGGGTGCCATGATGGTGCCGGATAGCTTCCGCGTAGGGTCCTTTCATGATGAACGCGCCGAGTGTCCAGGGAATGCGACGCGTGGGTGTGATGGGTGGGACGTTCGACCCGATACACCACGGTCACCTGGTCGCCGCCAGCGAAGTGGCTCACCACTTCGATCTCGACGAGGTTGTCTTCGTGCCTACGGGCCGGCCCTACCAGAAGTCGGAGCGCGAGGTGTCCGCGCCCGAGGACCGCTATCTGATGACCGTGATCGCGACCGCGTCGAACCCCCGCTTCTCGGTGAGCCGGGTGGACGTCGACCGGCCCGGACCCACTTTTACCATCGACACTTTGCGTGATATTTCCGAAATATACGGACCGCAGGCGCAGCTCTACTTCATCACCGGAGCCGACGCCCTTGGGGCGATCCTCACCTGGCAGGACGCCGAGGAGCTGTTCGAGCTCGCTCATTTCGTGGGCTGTACGCGGCCTGGTCACACCCTGCACGATCCGGGCCTGCCGCCGGGAAAGGTGACCCTGCTCGAGATCCCCGCCCTGGCCATCTCCTCGTCGGAGTGCAGGCAGCGGGTGGAGAAGGGTGAGCCGATCTGGTACCTGGTGCCGGATGGAATTGTGCAGTACATCAACAAACGCGGCCTTTATCATGCGGAGGGCTGAAGGTACTCGTGCCGTACGTGGGGCTCCGGAGCGCTAACGGGTACCCTCGACATAGGGGCATGTTGCCGACACAGGAGGACCGACCCGCATCGTGACCGCATCCGAAAGAGCCGTTCAGCTAGTCCAGATCGCCGCCGAGGCCGCGGCCGACAAGCTGGCAGATGACATCCTCGCCTACGACGTGAGCGAGCAGCTCGTCATCACCGACGCGTTCCTGCTCTGCTCCGCCACGAACGATCGCCAGGTCCGCGCCATCGTGGACGAGATAGAAGACAGGCTGCGCGCCGACGCCGACGCCAAGCCGGTACGCCGCGAGGGCGAGCGAGAGGGCCGCTGGGTGCTCCTCGACTACCTCGACATCGTCGTGCACGTGCAGCACGAGGAGGACCGCACCTTCTACGCGCTCGAGCGCCTCTGGAAGGACTGCCCGGCCATCCCCCTGCCGGAGAGCGTGGCGCAGGCCAACATCCAGCGGGCCCGCACTTGAGCAAGAGGATCGTCTGCCTCAGGCACGGCCAAACGCTGTGGAACGTCGAGCACCGCTTTCAAGGCCACTCCGACATCCCGCTCGACGGGACCGGCGTCGCCCAGGCGGCCAGGGCCGCGTCGCTGCTGGCATCGCTGCGGCCCACGGCCATCGTCTCCTCCGACCTCCAGCGGGCCAACGACACCGCGCTCGCGCTCGGCCGGATCGTCGGCCTTGAGGTGTCGGTCGACAAGGACTTCCGGGAGCGCGGCGGCGGCCTGTGGGAGGGCCTGACCCGCGAGGAGATCGCCGCGCGCTGGCCGGAGGAGTACGTGGCCTGGGAGGCGCCCGACGGCGAGCCGGTCGGCGAGGTGGCCCGCCGGGTGGCCGTCGCCATGCGTCGCTGGGCCGACCGGCTCGACCACGACGGCCTGCTGGTGGTGGCCTCGCACGGTGCGGCGCTGCGGCTGGGCATCTGCGAAATGCTGGGGCTGCCCGAGGAGCTCTGGCCCGCGCTGGGCGGGCTCGGCAACTGTTCCTGGTCGGTGCTGCAGGAGGGGCGTAAGGGGTGGCGGCTGCTCGAGCACAACGCGGGCACGCTGCCGGAGCCCGTCAACAGCGACGACCGGCCTGACGCCTAGCCTCTCCCCGCTGCGCGTCGGCGGTTTCCGGCCTGGTTCGGTGGTGTGTACAGCGTACGCATGCCCTCTTTTTCGGAATACCAGGATTTATCGCTCTAGTGCGGGCGGCAGAGACGATGTGGTGTTATGTCGTTCGGTGCACTAGAGCGATGAGGAGATTTCGCGGTGGATCGAGGTGAGGTGCCCTACCTCCGGATCGTCCGCGAGCTGCGGCGGCGAATCGCCGCAGGGGAGCTGGTAGCGGGGGACCGGATCCCGTCCACGCGGCAGATCATGCGGGACTGGGGCGTGGCGATGGCCACGGCTACCAAGGTGATTGGAGCGCTCCGGGACGACGGGCTGGTACGTCCGGTGCCCGGGATCGGCACCGTCGTGGTCGACCAGGCCGACCGCTTGCCAGATTCGGATGGATTGACCGGGATTGATCGGCTGGCCGACGGCGGCCGTGGCGGGACGCTGGAGTTCGCCCGCCGGCCCGTACCGGACCTGACCAAGCAACGCATCTTCCGCACGGCCATCAAGATCGCCGACAGCGAGGGGCTCGCCGCCGTCACCATGCGCCGCATCGCCATCGAACTCGGCGCTTCGGCCATGTCCCTTTACCGGCACGTACGGAACAAGGTCGAGCTCGTCCACCTGATGGCCGACGCCGCCTACGGCGAGATGCCGCTGCCCGCACAGCCGCCGTCCGGCTGGCGCGCCCAGCTTGAGGTGTCGCTGCGGCTGCAATGGCGTCTCTACCGCCGCCACCCCTGGCTGTCCCAGGCCATCCCGCTCACCAGACCTGAGTTCGTCCGCAACGGGATGGCGCACACCGAATGGGTCCTGCGCGCCATCGACGGCCTCGGCCTCACCCCGAACGCCATGCTGCACGCCAGCGTGTCCCTGGCCGGGTTCGTACGCGGGGTCGCGGCGAGCCTGGAGGCCGAGGTCCAGGCGCAGGCGGAGACCGACGACGAGTGGGTGCGGGCCAGGGAGGGGCAACTGGCCGAGGTGCTCTCCTCCGGCGGCTTCCCGACCATGGCCAGGGTCATCGTGCAGCCCGGACTCGACCTCGACCTGGACTCGCTCTTCGAGTTCGGGCTGCGGCGCCAACTGGACGGGCTGGCGGTTCTGGTGGCCGGTGTGGCGCACGGCCGACGCGATTAGGCGAATCCCAAGGATGCCTATATGCTCTCGGAGCGCCGCAACGAGCGAACTCGTAGCGGTGACCAGGGGCTATAGCGCAGCTGGTAGCGCACCTCCATGGCATGGAGGGGGTCTGGGGTTCGAATCCCCATAGCTCCACGCGTCGGCGGGGTTGTCTTGGTCGCATGTGCCCCTTCGGGGGGCATGCTCCCCGCGGCCTCCGCGTTGTTTGCATCGGGGGATAACCCCCGAACCCCCAGCGTCGGGCCAAAGGGCCTCGCTTCGCGAGGGCTGTTTTTTGCCAGTCGGGCCACAGGCCCGACCCCCTGTAGGGCCTCGCTTCGCTCGGGCGTTTTTCTTTTTGGTGCGGGCTTCGCCCGCCTGTTGGCCGATTTGGGCTGTTTAAGGTTGCTCGTCATCTCAGTGTTGGCTGGAGCGATGTCTCCGGGCGCGGTTTATTGGGATCTTTGATTTGTTGGGGATTTTTCTCGCTATTAGTGGCGACACGCCCATTTCATAAGAGCTGCTGTCATATCAGTGCTCGCATTAGGAGCCCCCGGTTCGGCCCGTAGCATGCGTCACGAGTCGATGATCACTGCGGATTTCGCCGTCTTGACCTGGGGTGCACGTGTCTGACCATGAGAAGAGAGCCAGTGTCGGGCGGCGGCTGTCCAGGATCGGGCTGGCTATTGCCATAGCCGCCGGCTTTGTGTGCGGGCTGGAGAGTGGATCAGGCGCCGGGGTTCAAGCGCCCTCACCGGTCGTCGCGGTCGATCCGGTCGGTGGCGTGGCCCCTGCCGGTGGTGCGGTCGCCAAAGGGCCGGGGCGGAGTGCGTCGGGGTTCGCCGCGCGGGTCGCGAAGGGGGCTCGCAGGCAGGTGCGTGCGGCTCGCTTGGGAAAGCCTGGCGGCGGCAGGAGAGCGGTCTGTCCGCCGACCTCCGTCATCTGTAATGAGAACAACAAGCCCGGCAACCCGGCCAGCGAATGGGACGTGGTGGGGGCGGGCAGCACTGCCATCCAGGGCTATGCGACGCAGATGAGCGCCGTCAAAGGGGAGACCGTACGGTTCAAGGTCGACACCGTCTCGATCGATTATCGCCTCGACATCTACCGCATCGGTTATTACGGCGGAATGGGGGCGCGATTCATCACGACGGTCCAGCCGTCCGTCTCCCTGCCCCAGCAGCAGCCTGCCTGTCTACAGAATGCGGCGACCGGGCTCATCGACTGCGGGAACTGGGCGGTGTCGGCCTCCTGGCTGGTGCCCAACGACGCCGTCTCCGGGGTCTACATCGCCAAGCTGGTGCGGGAGGACGGGAGCGGGGCCAGCCACATCATTTTCGTGGTCCGGGATGACACCAGGGGTGCGGAGATCCTGGTGCAGACCTCGGACACGACCTGGCAGGCGTACAACAGGTACGGCGGGAACAGCCTGTACTTCGGTAGCCCGGCGGGCCGCGCCTACAAGGTCAGTTACAACCGTCCGTTCGTCACGCGCGGCGCCGGACAGATGGACGCGCCCGAGGGTTTCTTCTTCAACGCCGAGTACCCCATGATTCGCTGGCTCGAGTCCAACGGCTACGACGTGAGCTATTCCAGCGAGGTGGAAACCGCCGCGCACGGTGCGGAACTGCTGGAGCACCGGGCGTTCCTGTCCGTCGGGCATGACGAGTACTGGTCGAACGAGCAGCGCAACGCCGTTGAGAGCGCCAGTAACGCCGGCGTGAACGTGGCGTTCTTCTCTGGCAACGAGATGTTCTGGAAGACCAGATGGGAGCCGAGCATCGACGGCACGGCCACGCCGTTCCGGACGCTTGTCTGCTACAAGGAGACGCACGCCAACGCCAAGATCGACCCCAGTCCGCTCTGGACCGGGACGTGGCGCGACCCGCGATTCTCGCCGCCCTCGGACGGGGGCAGGCCGGAGAACCGGGTGAGCGGGACCCGCTTCGTGATCAACGGGACCGTCAACGACCCGATGAACGTTCCTGCGGAGTACGGCCCGATGCGGCTCTGGCGCAACACGTCCGTTGCCAGCCTGCAGCCCGGACAGACCGCGACGTTCGCCGCGGGAATGCTCGGGTTCGAATGGGATCTGTCTCCCGACGATGACTTCTCGCCGCCGGGGCTGGTGCGGCTCTCCCGGACGACGCTGACCACGACCAACAAATACCTGCTCGACTACGGGAGCACCTACGGCGCCGGAACCGCGACGCACAATCTGACGGTCTACAAGGCCTCCAGCGGCGCGCTCGTCTTCGGCGCCGGCACTGTCCAGTGGGCGTGGGGCCTGGACGCCGTCCATGACCGGGCGGGCACCCCCACAGACGTCAGAATCCAGCAGGCGACGGTCAATCTCCTGGCCGACATGAGAGCTCAGCCGGTCAGCCTCCAACCGGGGCTCGTCGCGGCGACCGCGTCGACCGACACCACTCCACCCACCACGGTGATCACCAGTCCGGCCGCCGGGGCGACCGTGCCGTCCGGAACCGTCCTGATCCAGGGAACGGCGGCTGACACCGGGGGAGGAGTGGTGGCCGCCGTGGAGGTGTCGATCGACGGCGGCACCCAGTGGCGTCAGGCGACGGGCCGCGCCACCTGGCAGTACGAAGCGTCGTTCCAGACCGGCGGCTCCAAGACCATCATGGTCAGGGCGGTCGACGACAGCGGCAACCTCCAGGCGACCCCCACCTCGAGGACCATCACCGTCACCGCGGGCTGCCCGTGCAGCATCTGGACGCCGTCCACCGTGCCCGCCGTGACCGCGACCGATGACCTGAACGCGGTCGAGGTCGGGGTGAAGTTCCGGGCCTCGGCCGCGGGAGCCATCTCGGGGATCAGGTTCTACAAGGGGGTGGGCAACAACGGCACCCACGTCGGGAGTCTCTGGGACAGCAGTGGCCAGTTGCTGGCGAGAGCCACGTTCACCGGTGAGACGACGAGCGGCTGGCAGCAGGTGAACTTCTCGGCCCCGGTCAACGTGAGCGCCAACACCACCTATGTGGCCTCGTACTTCGCGCCCAACGGTGGATACGCGCGGAACCTGTCGTACTTCACGAGCCCGTTCGTGAACGGTCCTCTCACGGCTCCGGACAGTGCGAGCAGCGGCGGCAACGGCGTGTACCGGTACGCGGGGAGCAGCATCTTCCCCAACAGGACGTTCTCGGCGAGCAACTACTGGGTGGACGTCGTCTACACGACGTCCGCGCCGCCGCCCACGAACAGCCTGTGGGATGACACGACGGTTCCCACGGTTCAGTCGGCCGATGATCCGTCGGCCGTCGCGCTGGGCGTGAAGTTCAGGTCGACGACGGGCGGCAGGATCCTGGGTGTCCGGTTCTTCAAGGGGGCGCAGAACACCGGGAGCCATACCGGGTACTTGTGGACCAGCGGTGGTCAGTTGCTGGCGTCGGTGGCGTTCAGCAACGAGACGGCGAGCGGTTGGCAGCGGGCGGACTTCTCCACACCGGTCACGATCACCGCGAATACCACCTATGTGGTCTCGTACTTCACGACCTCGGGGTTCTACTCGGTGGACAGGCAGTACTTCGCCACGCAGTACACCAACGGCCCGCTCATCGCTCCGGACAGTGCGAGCAGCGGCGGCAACGGCCTGTACCGGTACGGCGCGGCGAACGGCTTCCCCACGAAGAGCTTCCAGGCCAGCAACTACTGGGTGGATGTGGTGTTCTCCGCCGGCACGGGGTAGGCGGTTGACGGCAGTTGGTTTAGTGATAAAACAAACTAAAGGTCGTCGAGGCAGGGAGATCGTCGTGCGAACCCGTCGTCTCAGCGCAGCGCTCCTGGTGATCCTGCTGGCCGTCCTCACCGTGGGCGGGCCGCCCGCGAGCGCTGCCCGGAGCCGGTCGCACGAGGTCACCTACGACCGCTACTCGCTGAAGATCGACGGGCGGCGGCTCGTGGTGCAGGCGGCGGAGTTCCACTACTTCCGGCTGCCGAGCCCGGGTCTGTGGCGGGATGTGCTGGAGAAGTTCAAGGCCGCCGGGTTCAACGCGGTCTCCCTCTACTTCGACTGGGCCTACCACTCTCCCAAGCTGGGCGTGTACGACTTCACCGGCGTACGCGACGTCGACCGGCTGCTGCGGGAGGCCGAACGGGCCGGTCTGTACGTCATCGCGCGCCCCGGACCGTACATCAACGCCGAGACCACGGGCGGCGGCTTCCCCGCCTGGCTGAAGACGGTCGAGGGCCGGGGCCGGTCCAGCGATCCCGGTTACACCGTCGCGTACCAGGACTGGCTCGGCCACATCGACCCGATCATCGCCCGGCACCAGATCACCCGCGGCGGCTCGGTGATCGTCTACCAGGCGGAGAACGAGTACGCCGTCAACACCGACCGGCAGTACATGGCGGACATCCAGGCGAAGGCCCGCGCGGACGGGATCGACGTGCCGATCAGCCACAACCAGTGCTGCGATAACGCGTCCTGGACCACCGACTGGTCCGCGGGTCTGGGGGCCGTCCAGCTTCCCGGCGTGGACGACTACCCGCAGTCCTTCGACTGCGCCAACCCGGCCACCACCTGGGGTCCGTGGGGTGAGGGCGTCACCGAGCGGGCGAGCCAGGAGAGCCCGGTGTTCGCCGCCGAGTACCAGGCCGGCGCCATCGACACGCTCAACGCCGGGTATGAGGGATGCAGGGAGCTGACCGGGCCCGGCTACATGCGGTTCTTCCACAAGAACAACCTGATCACCAGCGGCGCGACCATGTTCAGCTACTACATGGGCTATGGCGGCACCAACTGGGGCTGGCTCGCCCAGCCCAACGACGCCTACACCTCCTACGACTACGGTGCGGCGATCACCGAGACCCGGCAGTTGACGGACAAGTACGACGAGTTCAAGCGGCAGGGCTACTTCCTGCGGGCCGTCACCCCGATCGCCGAGACCGACCCCGTCACCGGCCCTGCCTCAGGCAACCCGGCGGTGACCACGGTGGCCCGCGCCAATCCCGGGACCGGAACCCAGTTCGTGCTCGTCCGGCACGCCGACCGGGCCGCCACCTCCACCGACTCGGCCACGCTCGCCTGGACCACGCCCGACGGCGGCTATTCCGTGCCCGTCCAGGTGCGCGGCCGCGAGGCGAAGGTCCTGGTCGCCGGGTACGACCTCGGCGGGCAGCGGCTCGTCTACTCCACCTCCGAGATCATGACCCACCTGGCCACGGGCGGCCGGGACCTCGCCGTGCTGTACGGGAGCGACGGTTCCGCGGGCCGGACCGTGCTGCGTTACTCCTCCGCGCCCGTGGTCAAGGTCCTCGACGGCGCGGTCACCTCGGCCTACGCCTCGGGCGACCTCACCCTGGACTACCCGCACACCGGCCTGTCCCGGGTGCTGATCACCGGTGGTGGCCGGCGTCCGCTGCTGCTCCTGCTCGGCGCCGAGGCGCAGGCGGCGACGTTCTGGCAGGCCGGCTCGGTCCTCGTGCGCGGCACCTCGCTGCTGCGGTCGGCGGACGTGCGCGGGGACACCGTCAGCCTGCGCGCCGACAGCGCGCGGGCCGGTGACGTCGAGGTGTTCAGTGCCGCTCGCGACCTCGTCGTCAACGGCGAGAAGGTGGCGACCACCAGCACGCCCAGTGGCTCCCTGCTGGGCTCCCTGCCCGGCCCCCGGCCGGTTCGGCTGCCCGCTCTGACCCGCTGGCGGACCATGGCGGAGGCGCCCGAGGTGCGGCCCGGCTTCGACGACTCCACCTGGACCGTGGCCGACCACACCACCACCGCGATCCCGTACGCGCCGAAGACCCAGCCCGTCCTGTTCGCCGAGGAGTACGGGTTCGACTACGGGAATGTCTGGTACCGGGGCAGGTTCACCGCCACCGGCACGGAGACCCAGGTGGCGCTCAACGCGATCACCGGCCGGCGCGGGACGTACCTGGCCTGGCTGAACGGCCACTACCTGGGCTCGGCCACCGGCGGCACCCAGGCGGACTCCGACACCCGCAACCCCGATCCCGGCCCCGGGAACTTCGCCATCCCCGCCGGGCTCCTCAAACCGGGCGAGCCGGCCGTCCTGGCGGTCCTCGTGCAGAACATGGGCCACAACGACGACTGGACCGCCGACGACATCCGGTTCAAGCAGCCGCGCGGCCTGTTCGGCGCGGCCGTCAGCGGGTCTTCGGCGGCGATCTCGTGGAAGATCCAGGGCGCCCGGGGCGGCCGTGAACTGGTCGATCCCGTACGCGGTCCGCTCAACACTGGCGGCCTGTACGGCGAGCGGGCCGGCTGGCACCTGCCTGGATACCGGGACGGCTCGTGGCAGGAGACGTCCACGCCGTCGGCCCAGACTCCCGGTGTGCGGTGGTATCGCACCACGTTCGGGCTGAACCTGCCCGGCGACCAGGACACGCCCATCGCCCTGCGGTTCGGTGGTGAGCTTCCGGTCGGTGCCCGGGTGGTGGTGTTCCTGAACGGTTGGAACCTCGGCCAGTACTCCGGCGATATCGGCCCGCAGCGGGACTTCTCCCTTCCCGAGGGCGTACTGGATCACCAGGGCGACAACACGCTCGCGCTCGCGGTCACGACGGCCACCGGCACCGCCCTGGGCCCGGTGAGTCTGGTCACGGCGGGCAACGTCCGAGGTGGCGCCCGCTGACGCGCGTACTTACCGCAAACGAAAGATTCCTGACGCATATTGACCTGGTCCGTAATCACTGGCAACCCTGGTACGGGAGAGCCCAGGGTGAAAGGACCCCCGATGGTCACTGTCCGCGCGTTCGCCTCGGGGGATGAGACCTCCCTGATCGACGCCTGGAACCGGAGCATGCCAGGCGACCCGACGACCTCCGGGTGGTTCCGCGACTGCGTACTGCTCGACCCGAACTTCGATCCCGAGGGACTGCGGGTCGCGGTGATCGACGGGCGGGTGGCCGGCTGCGCGTACGCCGTGCGCAGGCTGACCCCGCTCGCCCCGGGCACCGATCTGGAGCCGGAGACGGGCTGGATCCCGTTCTTCTTCGTCACGCCCGAGCATCGGCGGACCGGGCTCGGGCGGCGGTTGCTCGGCGAGGCCATCGCCTTCCTCGAAGCCCAGGGCAGGACCAGGATCGACTTCTCCTCCTACACGCCCAATTACGTGCTGCCGGGAGCCGACGCCGAGCTCTACCCCGACGGGTTCCGGCTGCTGGGCGGGCTGGGGTTCGAGACGCTCTACTCGCCGGCCGCGATGGACCGCACCCTGGTCGGTTACGCGACGCCGGACGAGGTGCGCGTGCTGCGGGACAAGCGCGAGAGCGAGGGGTACGAGTTCCGCAGCCCCTACGACGGGGAATTGCCGGAGCTCATCCGGTTCGCGGCCGACGTCTTCAACCCGGACTGGGGCGAGGCGATCCGGCAGCACCGCGACACCAAACGCATGATTATCGCGAAAAATAAGGGGATAGTTGGGTTCGCGTTATACGGGGCCTACCGGGGGATTCCTGAGCGGTTCGGGCCGTTCGGGGTTGATCCGGGGGAGCGGGGCACCGGGCTCGGCAAGATCCTCCTCCACCTGACCATGACCATGATGCGGGCCGAAGCCCTGCACAGCTCCTGGTTCCTGTGGACCGGCGAGACCGGCCCGGCCGGCCACCTCTACAGCAGGGCCGGCTACCAGGTCACCAGGCGCTTCCACGTGATGAGGCGGTCGGCGTGACCCACGTGCCGGAGATGGCGTCGTGCGCGGGCAGGTGCGTCGTCGCGGCGCGCGCTCAGTGGTAGCGGCGGGTCAGTTCCGCGGCCGTGCCGGCGATGCGCTCGCGGAGCTCGCCGGGGGCGAGGACCTCGACGTCCGTGCCGAGCCGGAGGAACTCGCCCGTCGCGTGCTCGATCGACTCGATCGGGACCGTCACCTGAGTCCAGCCCTCGCCGTCGGGCGGCTGCGCGGTCTCCTTCGCCGCCGCCACCACGCCGGGCGTCATCAGGTTGGCCAGCAGCCGCATCCCCTGCGGCGACAGCCGGACCACCGCCTCGCCCCACCGCAGCCGGGCCTCGAACTCGGCCAGATACGCCTGCCAATAGGCGGCCAGGTCGAAGTCGCCGGGCCGGGTGAAGCGCTCGGGCAGCGGGTGCAGGCTGAGGATCTGCGACACCCGGTAGGTGCGTACCTGGTCACCGGACCGCGCCACCAGGTACCAGAGCCCGGCCTTGACCACCAGCCCGTACGGCTCCAGCCGCCGATCGACCTCCTGGGGCGCCTTCCAGCGGCGGTATCTGACCTCCAGGACACGCTCGTTCCACACGGCGTCGGCCACGGCGGACAGATGCGTCACCGGCTGCGGGTCGCGGTACCAGGTCGGGGCGTCGAGATGGAAGCGCTCCTGGATCCGCCCGGCCCGGTCGCGCAGCTCAACCGGTAGCGCGGCCATCAGCTTGAGCTGCGTGGCCGTCACCACGGCGCCCAGCCCCAGCTCGGCCGCGGGGCCCGGCAGCCCGGCGAGGAACAGCGACTCGGCCTCGTCCGTGGTCAGCCCGGTGAGCCTGGTGCGGTAGCCGTCGAGGAGCTGGTAGCCGCCCCTCGGCCCGGCGTCGCCGTACAGCGGGATGCCCGCGGTGTGCAGCGACTCGACGTCGCGGTAGATCGTCCGCACCGAGACCTCGAGCCGGTCGGCCAGCTCCTGGGCCGTCATGCGCCCCCGCGTCTGCAGCAGCAGGAGGAGGGAGACCAGCCGGGAAGCGCGCATTTCACTGACACTACCTGTCAGTGACCCCGGTCTACGTTCGTCCACATGAACGACTTCGACTTCTTCATCGGCTCCTGGAACGTCGTCAACCGCAGGCTCGTCAAGCCGCTGACCGGCAGCGACGAGTGGGACGAGTTCCCCGCCACCTCCGTGGCCAGCCGCCATTTCGACGGCGCGGTGAGCTTCGACGAGATCAAGTTCCCGACCAGGGGCTTCTCCGGCTTGACCCTGCGGATCTTCAACCCTGCGACGGAGCTGTGGTCGATCTACTGGTCCAGCAGCTCCAGGGGAGTGCTCGACACGACGCCTCTGGTCGGCGCCTTCACCGGTGACAGGGGCGAGTTCTACGCCGACGACGAGCACGAGGGCGCGCCGGTGCGCTGCCGGTTCATCTGGAGCGTCTTCGGCGCGGATTCCTGCCGGTGGGAGCAGGCCTTCTCGGTGGACGGCGAGCAGACCTGGGAGACGAACTGGACCATGGACTTCACACGGGCGTGACGCTGTCCAGGACGTCGTCGAGGGCGCGGCGGGCGGTGTCGCCGTCGGGCACCGTACTGCCGTACACGTACGAGAGGCCGCCATCATCGGTGTGCACCGCCATGATGCGGACATAAGCCGGATCCTTGGTGGCGCTCTTGAACACCACCCGGAACGACGCCGTGGCCGCCGGCCGGCCGCCGACCTCCAGCGCCCGGGTACGCAGCCCGTCCCGGCCGCCCACGTCGGGCAGGAGCCGCCGGGCCGTGTCCAGCGCCACGGCGTCGGCCCTGGCCTGCAACTGCTCGGAGGTGGCGGCGCCGCCGATGCCGCCCTGCTGCTGCGGGAAGGCGACCACGACCGCGCCGCCCGCCGAGATGCCCGAGGTGTACGACGGCCGGTCGGCCTTCTTCCAGCCCGCCGGGATCAGGTAGGACACCTGGGCCTTGGTGTCGGTGACCCGCGCGGGGGCCTGCGAGCCCGGCTTGACGGTCGGCTCGACGGTGCTCCTGCCCCACAGGAGGGCGACCACGGCCACCGCGGCCACCAGGATCGCGATCCCACCGACCACGATCACCCACCACCAGCTCGACTTCGGCGGCTTGGTCTCGTACTGGGGGACGTCGGGGAGCATGTCGGGCGTGTACGGCAGGTGCTGGGTGTAGGGGGACTGGCCGGGGTCGTGGCCGGGCTCCTGGGGTGACTCAGGGTGTGGCCAGCGGTGCCTGATGGTCCGGTTGGGGTCGGGGCCGGGTTGGTCCGGCTGCTCTGGATTCATGATCAGCCCTGCGGATTCTGCCAGCCGGGCCGGTCAGGGTCCTGCCAGCCCGGCTGCGGGGGCGGGGACGGCTGAGGCGGGGACTGCGGCTGCCACTCGGGCGGTGCCTGTGGTTGCGGCTGCTGCCAGCCGTACTGCTGCTGGGGTTGCTGCCAGCTCGGTGCCTGCGCCGGGGTGCGGCGGGCGACCACGGCCCAGATCAGCAACCCCACCCCGCCAGCGGTGAAGAGCATGCCGATCAGGTCTATCACGAACAACATCGGGGTGATGTTGCTCACGCCGACCGCCTCCACCAGGCTCGACAGCGTGAAGTTGCGCACGAGGCTGTAGCCCTCGCCGAGCAGGAGCACGATGCAGCCGAACATCCCCAAGGTGGCCGCCCGGCCGTGCTCCGCCTTCGCCTTGGTCATCAGCACGACGCCCACGAGCAGCAGGGCGATCATCCCCAGCGAGAGGATGGCGTACAGCACGTTCGAGAATGTCATGTTCCCGTCTTTCAGCTCTGTCGCGCACGTCTTCCGCTTTCGCGCAATATGTTCGAGACGCGACGTTACGTGGATTGGCGCGCGCTTTCCACTGCCTTGGTAATCGAGCGCAGGTCCATGTCGCCTTGGTAGCGGACGCCGTTCAGGAACAGCGTGGGCGTTCCGCGGACGCCGCTCGCCCGGCCCGACTCCTCGTCCCGCGTGATCGGCGCCGCCTGTTCGGATATGTCGGGCCACGGCTCGACGTCCAGTTCGTCGGCGTAGCGGGCCAGGTCGGTATCGGTCAGGAAGCGCTGGTTGTCGTAGAGGGCGTCGTGCATCTCCCAGAACCGGCCCTCCCTCGCCGCGGCCTCGGCGACCAGCGCGGCGGGAAACGCCCGCGGGTGGATGGTGCGGAGCGGGAAGTGCCTGAAGACCAGCCGCACGTCGCTGTTCTTCTCCAGCAGCTCGTCCAGGATCGGATGGAGACGTCCGCAGTAGGGACACTCGAAGTCGCCGTACTCCACGATCGTCACCGGCGCGTCCGCCGGTCCCCGTACGTGGTCGTCCGGCCCCACGGGCTCGGCCAGCAGCACGGGCAGCTCCTCCTCAGGCTCCGCGTCGGGCGGCGCGCACACCCCGCCCCGGTCCCAGGCCATCCGGAAGATCGCCCCACCCAGCAGCGCCGCCAGCAGCGATCCGGCCAGGATGCCGATCTTCGCCTGGCTCTGCACGGCCGGGTCTTCGAAAGCCAGGTCCACGATGAACAGCGCCACCGTGAACCCGATGCCGGACACGGCGGCCCCGCCCAGCAACTGCCCCCACACGAGGTTTCCAGGCAGGATCCCCCAGCCGAACTTCAGCGGCAGCCAGGTGCCCAGCGAGATGCCGACGAACTTCCCCAGCAGCAGCCCGGCCGCCACGCCGAGCGTGATGGGCGACGTCATGGCCGTGCGCAGCGCTTCACTGTCGAACCTGACACCCGCGTTGGCCAGCGCGAAGATCGGCACGATCACGTAGCCGGACCACGGGTGGAGCAGGAGCTGCAGCCGCTCGTTCACGGACACGGCCCGCCGCAGCGTGCGCGTCGCCTCCCTGGCCGTCTCCGGGCTCGGGTCGCTGGTGAACTCGTGCACGGCCTCATCGGCACGCAACAACTTGTGGTCGCTGGGCGCGTACACGAACACCAGGATGCCCAGCGCGATGCCGATCAGCGTCGGATGCACGCCGCTCTCCAGCGTGGCCACCCACAGCGCGAACCCGAGCACGATGTACGCGGGCGGTCGCCAGATCTTCAGCCGCCGCAACGTCATGATCGCCGCGAGCAGCGCCGCCGCGACCACCAGCGAGACGACGTCCAGGCTCTCGGTATAGAAGATCGCGATGATGATGATCGCCAGCACGTCGTCGACGATCGCCAGTGTCAGCAGGAACACCCGCAACGGCTCCGGGCAGCGCGCCCCCACGATGGCGAGCATGCCCAGCACGAACGCGGTGTCGGTGGCGATCGGCACCCCCCACCCACCGGCCCCGGGCCCACCCGTGTTCAGGGCCAGGTAGACGCCGGCGGGCACCATCATCCCGCCCAGCGCCGCCACGGCCGGCACCCCGATCAGCCTCCGATCCCGCAGCTGCCCGAGCCGGACCTCGTACGAGATCTCCAGGCCGATGACGAAGAAGAAGACGGTCATGAGGCCGTCGTTGACCCAGTGGCGCAGGTCGAGGTCGAAGGCGGCGCTGCCGAACGACAGGCCCATGGTGGTGTGCCAGAAGGATTCGTAGGTGGCGCCCCAGGGCGAGTTGGCCCACAGCAGGGCCAGCAGGGTTGCCCCCAGCAGCACGCTGGTGCTGCCCGTCTCGGTCTTGAAGAACGCCCGCAACATGGTCTGACCCCCGAAGCCCGATCATAGGCTCCATGGCCGACCTGGGGCGCTACCGGTACAAACAGGACCGCTGATGGCCCCTGCCTCCGCCGCTCCACCGCGCTTCAGGCGGTGGAGCGGCGAGCCGTTGGTTCGAGCGCTTCCGGAGAGGGGCTGCTCGGGACGGGATCGCGCCGCTACCGGATGCTCATGAATTCGGGGTGGGTGTGGGGGTCGGGGTCGGGGTTTCCGCGACCGATGATGTCGGGTCGGGGGTCGGGGTGTCTGTTGGCGTCTCTGTCGGGGTCACGGTCTCTCTGGGAGTGGGGCAGGCGGCCGGGGTTCGCCACTTCGGCTGGCCGGTCCACCACTGCTTCGGCAGCCACCAGTCGCGGTTGCGCATGGAGACTTTGGTGGGCCGCGACAGGTCGAAGACGTAAGCGGCCGTGGCCGTCGTCTCGCCGCCGGCGGTGGGCGTGACGGTGGGGGTGAGGGTTTCCGTGGGGGTGGGGGTGGCGCTTTCCGTTGGGGTAGAGGTGGGAGTTTCGGTGGGGGTAGGGGTGGGGGTTTCCGTGACGGTGGGGGTCGCGGTGGCAGTGGCGGTTGTGGCGGCCGTTGTGGTGGCGGTCACCGACACCCAGTCGCCTTCCTTGATCGCGCTGGTGCCGCGGCGGCCCGCGATCGTCCGAGTGGACTCGCCGATCGCGTACACCTTCTCGAAGCCGTCCTGGCTCTTCACGGTGATCGAGTCCTCAGCGACCGCGGTCGCCTGCCCGGTCTGGGCGAGCAGCGTGATGACGCCGCAGCCGTCCTTGGTCGCCACCGCGAACTCGCCGTGCATCGCGCCGACGAAGCCCCAAGGGTTGATCGGTGGTAATGCGGGCGCGGCGGGTGACGGCGTCAGCGTCTCCGTGGGCGTCTCGGTCGGTGTCTCGGTGGGGGTCTCGCTGACCGTCGCCGTGGGAGTCGGCGACTCTGTCGGTGTCGTCGCCGTTCCCGACGCCGCCGCCGCGGACACTCCGATCCCGCCCGTCGCCGCCAGCGCGATGGTCGCGGTGACGATCAGCGATCGTGGGACGCGCCTGCGTGGCTCGTTCGGTCTGATCGAAAGTTCCTCGTTTGGTTGGTCAGAACTCGTTGGCGTCACTATGTCCTCCAGCTGAGTTGTTCCGATTCAATCCCTGCCGATCTAAAACGGGAGTAAACCGGACGACTGCCGCATCCGAGGCTCGCTGCCCTCCTGTACCGCTCGAAACCGGTTGTTTGCCACTCTCACGGTGACGCCTGATCAGGCGGGGTGCTCGCGGCACGTACTCGGGCCGCGATCAGCGAGGCCCAGCCCCAGCCCAGAAGCGCTGCGGCGCGCAGGCTCAGGCTCACGGGTCCCGAGTCCGCGGCGTCGCCGCTCGCCAACTCCCCGCCCACCAGCAGGGCGGGGAGCGCCACGCCGGTGGCCGCGCAGTAGAGCGCCCAACGACGATCTCCGTACGCGGCGAAGCGGCTGGTGAAGACGAAGCAGGCGGCGGTCAGCGAGCCGAACACCACAAGGGCCCCGACGTTGTGCAGAACGGAGCTCAGGCCGAAGACGTGGGGTGGGTCGGCGGGCGCCCCGGGCGGGTAGCCCCACGCGGGCTCGGTCACGAAGATCCCGGCGATGACCAGGCCGACCCCGTAGGCGCCGATCAGGATCGGCCCCCAGGTCCCGCCGGGACCGGGGTGCAGCGACCGCCACAGGCCCGCGGCGGCGGCGATGAACAACAGTCCGGTGATCGTGAAGTTGGCGATCTGGATCCAGCCCAGATCTCCCAGCCCCAGCATGCTGAGCGGGTGCCGGCGGGGGTCGAAGCCCGCTCGGGTGTAGTCCTGGACCAGGACCACAAGGATGAACAGCGGCCCGGCCATGGCGCCGCACGCCAGCAAACCTCTGGTCGATGGCATGGCCTCCCTTTCTCGTACGGCCAATTTAGCAATGCTAAGGATGGCTTAGCGCTGCTAAGCTGTCAATCGATGGACAGTGACAAGCGGCCCCGGTTGAGCCGCGAGACGATGATCGAGACGGCGCTGCGACTGCTCGACGAGGTCGGGCTGGAAGGGCTGACGGTGCGCCGGCTCGCCGCCGAGCTCGGCGTACAGTCGCCGGCGCTCTATTGGCATATCCGCACCAAGCAGCAGCTACTCGACGGGATGGCCGACGCGATCATCCTGGGCGCCGGGATGGGGCCGCCCCGCGACGGCGAGTCCTGGCAGGAGTGGCTCGGCCGCCGCGCCCGCGCCTACCGCGACTCGCTGCTCGCCCACCGCGACGGCGCCCGGATCGTCTGCACCGCGGCGCAGCTCAGCCCGGCGACGGTGGGGATGTTCGACCAGGAGTTGGCCGCCATGGTGGGCCGCGGATTCACTCCGGCGCTGGCGCTGCGGACGATCACCAGCGTCGCCCACTACGTCAACGGCTTCGTCCTCCAGGTGCAGGGCGAGCGGCGGGAGCCTTCGGCTCCGCCGGAGGACCTGCTCGCCGCCCTGGCCGGTCAGCTCGACGACGGCATGTCGGCCCCGCTGATCGCGGCCCTGCTGGAGGGCGGCAACCCGCTCGGTGAAGAAGCCTTCGAACACGGGCTACGCGCACTCATCGACGGCACGGCCGCGGTCCTCCACACCTCCGGAAGGCAGTGAGCGGGGACGGCGATGGGTGCACGCCGCAATGGGTGGGCCCGCAACGAGCGCGCGGGCCACAAGGAGCGCTGGCGGCGATGAGGGTGGACAGCAATGAGCCCGGGCCCCGCGCGGCCCGGGCTCATTGGGTCATTGCCGGGTGATCTTGACGTCGTCCACGCCCGCCTCGACCAGGCTCGCCCCTGACGCGTCGGCGGCCTCGATCAGGACACGGACGCTCTGCCCGGCGAAGGCGGAGACGTCAGCGCCGGCCGTGCTCCAGGCTGCGTCGCGATTGCTCGCGGCCCCCAACTGCTGGAACACCGTGCTGGTAGTGCTCCCCACCACCTTGACGCGGAAGAAGTCGGCGGTGGAGGCGTTGCTGCCGTGCGCGAGATACCACGACAGCGACAGCCTGAGCGTCCCGCCGGCCGGCAGGGTGATCGGCGGCGACTGGATCGAGGTGGTGCCGCCGTCCAGATCGTTCGCGCCCGCGCTGGCCCCGGCCAGCCTGCCGGTGACCAGGTCGTTCGTGCCGCTCACCGTGGTGCCGAGCTGCTTGGTGCCGCTGGAGGTCGTCGCCTCCGGGTCGCCGCGCTCCCACTGGCCGATGGTCGCGGTGTCGGTGCCGCCGGCGTTGGTGACCCAGCCGGTGGCGCTCTCGAACGTGTCCGACCAGACGGTCGCGGGCGGTACGGCGGTGGCGATCGTCCAGACGGAGTACGCGATGGCGTCGGCGTTGCGGTCGAGCGCGGTGTCGTTGATGTTGGCGGTCGTGTCGCAGGAACGGTGGTAGCAGACGTCGAACGCCTGGCCCGCCGTACCGCCCCAGAGCTGCGCCTGCGCGCTCGACTTGATCCCCTCCGCGCCCGTGAACGTGCCGCCCGCCGCGATGCCGACGGCGATGAACGGGCCGTAGTCGGAGCGGCCGTCGAAGTCGGTGCCGCGGGTCGGGACGCCGATGGAGGAGAAGTACGCCGCCAGGGTCTGCTCCAGCTCCGCCGACCCGGCCGGGCCCGGCCCGGAGCCGACACCGTCGGAGTTGTCGCCGTCGTAGAGGAAGTAGCCGGGGTTGGGGGAGCCGACCATGTCGAAGTTCAGGTACGCCTTGATCTTGGCGCGTTCGGTGGCGGGCAGGTTGTTCACGTAGAACTGTGAGCCGCGCAGGCCCAGCTCCTCGGCGCCCCACCAGGCGAAGCGCAGATGCTTCGTGGGCTGCACTGCCTGGCGCGAGACCTCCAGCGCGACCTCCAGGATCGACGCCGAGCCCGAGCCGTTGTCGTTGATGCCGGGGCCGGCGGTGACGCTGTCGAGGTGGGAGCCGGTCATGAGGATGTCGTTGGGGTCGCCGCCCGGCCAGTCGGCGATCACGTTGTAGCCGGTGGCGCCGTTGTAGGTGAAGGATTGCAGCGTCGTGGTGTAGCCGGCGGCGTCGAGCTGGCCCTTGACGTAGTTGGCCGAGGCCAGGTAGCCGGGCCGGCCGTGCGCGCGGGTGCCGCCGTTGTTGGTGGCGATCGTCTGCAGCTGTGCCAGGTGGGCCTTGACGTTGGCGAGGGAGATGTTCGGCGGGGCGGCCGCGACGGCCGCTGACGCGGGCGCGCTGAGTGCCAGGGGTACGGCCAGCGCGAGGGCGCCTAACGCCGCGAGGAGCTTCATCTGGGGCCTCCGTGGGGGGTGGACAGAGGGGAGATCGCTCGGCAGATCCCGGTCTGGGACGTTGGGCAGGCGCGGACAGCCCCGTAAACAGCCGCGCTGCCTGAACGTAACCAGCGGACCTCATCCTGAGAAGACCCATTTGTCACAGCTGTCCATTCCGAGCGGCCTAGTTGACGAGATCGGTCCGGGCGGTCTTGAGGTGGCTGTTGAGCTCCTCCAGCACCTTCGCGTAGCCGAGATGGCTGTAGCGCTCGGCCGCGTGCCACGGGTAGACCTGCCCGGCCTTGACCGCCGGCAGCTCGGTCCAGGTCGGCTTGGCCGCCATCTCCGCGGGCTTCATCGACTGGCTCCGGGCGTCGACGAGGATGACGTCGGCCTGGTACTTGTCGGCGTTCTCCCAGCTCAGCACCTCCCAGAAGCCGCCTTTCGCGGGTTTGGGCGGCGACACGACCTTCAGGCCCTGCTCCTGGAAGTAGGAGATGTCCGGATGGTCGGGGGTGTAGGTGACGTACAGGGTTTCGGGGGTGCCGGTGACGACCATGACCTTGAGGTCCGGCTTCGTGGCGGCGATCGACTTCAGTTCGGCCGCGGCCGTCTCGAAGCGGGCCTTGGCCGCCTTCACCGGCGCGGCGTCGAGATCGGCTCCCAGCGCGCCGGCGAGCCTGCCGAACGTCTCGATCACCTCGATCAGGCCCTTGCCGCCCATCCGCACGCCGGCCGACGGGGCGATCTGGTCGATCGCGGCCGCGGACTTCTCGGGGACGTACCAGAGCGCGTTGGGCGCGTACATGCCCGCCACCAGCAGGTCCGGCTGGAGCGCGGCGTACCTCTCGATGTTGAACTCGCCCCACACATTGCCGAGGCCCTCGATCTTGTCGACGTCGACCTCGCCCACCTCGGGGTCGCGGGAGCCGTCCTTCAGCTTGTATGGCCCGAACACCGCGATCGGCCGCACCCCGAAGTCCCACAGCGCGGCCGCGGCATTGGACTGCGCCACGATCCGCTGCGGCCGTCGCGGCAGGGAGATCTTCTTGCCCCGGTCGTCGATCCATTCCCACGGGCCTTGCTCCGCCGTCGCCGTCTCGCCCGCCTGCGCGGCCGGTGGCCGTTCTGTGCCGCCGCAGCCTGAGGCGGCCAGAAGTGCGGCGGCGCCGATGACGAACAGGCCGCGACGGGGGACACAGAGCATGCTCTTCTCCTTGTTAGGGGGCCTCGCTCTGCTTGGGATATTAGCTTAGCCTTACCTAACTTAGAAGTTCTTGGGTGGCTTTCAGGCCCGTACGGTGAGGACGGCGCGGGCCTGGCCGCCGTTCTGGCAGTAGACGACCACCGGGTACGTGCCTGCTCGGACGGCCTTGAGCGACGGCGTCCAGGCGACGGTGGACGCCGGGGCGACCGCTCTGCGCGGGCTGAAGGCGTTGGAGGCCACGCCGCGGACCGTGGAGCCGCCGCACACCGCCGTGACCGTCACCTGCCGGCCCACCTTGACCGAGGCGGGGCTGACTCCGGCGCCCGCGTTGATCGCCGACAGGGCGACGCCGCCGGGCTGCTGCGCCGGAGGAGCGCCGGTCGGGGCGGCCGTGGGCTTGGTCGTGGGCGACGCGGTGGTGGTCGGCTTGGTCGTGGGCGCTGCGGTCGTGGGCGCTGCGGTCGGGGGCGTTGTGGCCGGGGTGGTCGGGGTGGTCGTGCCGCCGCCGAAGGCCACGTCCGAGCAGGAGTAGAACGCCTCGGGGCTGTCGCTGCGCTGCCAGATGGCGTAGATCAGGTGGCGGCCCTGCTTGGCGGGGAGCTTGCCCTGGAGGGTGTAGGCGCCGTCCGTCAGCGCGGGGTCCCGCTGGGTGAGGAACGGCTTCGATTCCAGGTCCGACCACTTGAGCGGCTTCGAGGGGTCATAGCCGTCCTTCGTGACGTACAGGTCGAAGGAGCCTTTGTGCGGAGCGGTGGCTCGATAGCGGAAGGTGAACGACGCGCCGCTCGCCATGCCGGTGGCGGGCCAGTCGGCGCGTGCCTGGTCGAAGGCGCGGTACTTGTCGCGGCCCGCGCTGCACAGCTTGCCGTCCGGGATGAGCTCGCGGTGCCTGCCTGCGGCGTTCGCCAGGTTGACCTCGTTCCAGTCGTAGAGGGGCTGGGTGCCGCCGAGTTCCACGGCCTTCTTGCAGGCGGCGGACTTGGGGTTCTCCGGGCCCTCGCTGAAGCAGACCATGGTCCGGCTGGGCGGGTTGTTCATGGTGCCGTGGGCGTTGGCGGCGCCGGGCGCGACGATCAGGACGAGCAGCGTGGGCGCGGTCAGGGCGGCGGCGGCGATGGCCTTGCGGGTGATCTGCATGTAGATCACGTTGAAGCATGAAAAGGGGTGAAAAATGCTCTTTAAACCGCTCTTAAGGTTGGCTTAGGCGGCTTTTCAGTACGGCGGATCCAGACCTGTACCTGGGCCCCGCCCAGTGACGAGCGGTCCAGCCGAAGCGATCCGCCGGACGACTCCGCCAGCCGGCGGGCGATGTCCAGGCCGAGCCCGGTCGAGCCCGCGCCGCTGGTGCCCCGCTCCAGCGCCGCCTCCGGGTCGGCGATGCCGGGACCGGCGTCGGAGATCAGGATGCCGACCGTGTCCTTGCCCTCATGCAGGGACACGCTGAACGCGGTGCCTTCGGCCGTGTGCCGGAACACGTTGCCGAGCAGCGCGTCCACCGTCGCCGTCAGCTCGGCCGCGGGCACCGGCACCCGTACCGGCAGCGTCGCGCCGATGAGCTGCCACGGTCGCTGCTGGTCCTCCGCCAGCGCCGACCAGAACGTCAGCCGGTCACGCAGCACCTCCGCCGCGTCGCAGGCCCGGTCGGCGCGTGACGGCCGCCTGGCCGCGGAGATGATCGTGTCCACCTCGCCCTCCAGCCGGGCCAGCGCCTGCCTGCTCGGCTCGGCCTGCGTGCCGAGCTGGTCGAGGCTGAGCCGGAGCGCGGTGAGCGGCGTACGCAACCGGTGGGACAGATCGGCGGCCAGTTCGCGCTCGGCGGCGAGCAGGTGCGTGACCCGGTTGGCCATCGCGTTGAACGCCGTGGCCGCCGCGACCAGCTCCGGCGGTCCCTCGGGATGGATGCGCTCGCTCAGGTCGCCCGCGCCCAGCGCGGTGGCCGCCGAGCCGAGCCGGCGGGCCGAGCGGACCACGCGGGCGCCCAGCCGGTCGCCGACCAGCACCGAGCCGAGCACGAGCACCACGGCCACGCCGGTCAGCACCGCCCAGGACGTGCCGACCCCCCGGTTCAGGTCGTCGGCCGGCACGAACACCTCGATCACCGCGCCCCGGTCACCGTCCAGCGCGACCGGCCGGAGCAGCACCTGGCCGGCCGGCAGCTCGACGGTGCCGGCCCTGGTCTGTGCCGCCGCCCGCGCCACGTCGGCGGCCGGGGCGCGGGACGTGCCCGCGGTCGGGCCGCCCTTGACGTGGATGGCGAGCAGGCCGCGCCGGCCCGCGTCGGTGCGGGCCATCGCGTGGGCCAGGTCCTCCGTCCTGGTCGTCAGGGCCAGCACGGGGACCAGCGCCGACGCCTGGCGTTCCGCGCCGGCCACCGCCCTGCTCCGCGCGGTCTCCTTGACGATCAGGGCGAGCGGCACCAGGAAGGCCAGCGCCACCATCGAGGTGACGGCGACCATCAACACGGCCAGGGCTCGCCTCATCGGGGTGCGGACAGCATGACGCCGACGCCTCGGACGGTATGCAGGTAGCGGGGGTTGGAGGCGCTTTCGCCAAGCTTGCGGCGCAACCATGACAGGTGCACGTCGATGGTCTGGTCGTCCCCGTACGCCTGGTGCCAGACCTCGGTCAGCAGCTCCTTGCGGGTGACGACCCGGTCGGCCCGCGTGGCGAGGTAGGCGAGCAGGTCGAACTCGCGCCTGGTCAGCGTGAGCGGCCCGCCGTCCAGCGCCGCCGCCCGCCGGTTGGTGTCGACGACCAGCCCGCCCACCCGCAGCACCTGCGGCGGCGGCGCGGATCTGGCCCGGCGCAGCACGGCGTCCAACCGGGCGCCCAGGTGCTCGCCGGAGAACGGCTTGACCAGGTAGTCGTCGGCGCCCGCCGCCAGTAGCCGGACGATCTCGGTCTCGTCGTCGCGGGCCGTGGCCACGATGACCGGTACGTCGGAGATGCCGCGCACCATCTTCAGCGCCTCCGAGCCGTCGAGGTCGGGCAGGCCGAGGTCGAGGATGACGGCGTCCGGCGGGTGCTGCGAGATCTCCCGCAGCGCGTCCAGGGCGCAGCCCGCGCTACGTACCGCGTGCTGCCGGCCGGCCAGCTCGCGGATGATCGCCGATCGGACGAATTCATCATCTTCGACTACAAGAACCGTCGCCATTCACCCCACCCGTACATAATTCGTGTCATGCGCCGAGCCTTTAGATACGTCGTGATCTGGTGTGGTGCCACCGTGGTCGCGATCTCAGTGTCGTGGTTCGGTGTGCGCGGCGTCTTGCGTACCGAGTTCGTGGACGATGTCCAAGTTGAGCCGTTCGTGGCGCAGGCGGTCTCGGACGGCGACCGTACTCCCACTAAAACGCCCACCCCCACCCCTACGCCCACGCTCACGCCCTCCCCAACGGTCACGCCCACGCCCACCCGCACTCGGACTCGTACCAAGCCCGCGGTGCGGAAGACGCCGGCGCCCGCACCCACGAGGACCCCGAAGAATCTGCGGGTGGTGTCGGTGAAGGGCGGTGAGGTGGCGTTCACGCTGGGCCCCGAGGGCTGCCGCCTGGTGTCGGCCACCCCCAGAGGCGGCTACACCGCCAAGGTCGCCAGGAACACCGGCTGGATCAGGGTGGACCTGGTCAAGGGCGAGCACGGCTCGGGCGTGTGGTGCATCAGCGGCGAGCAGCGCACCGACACCTGGGAGTACTGATGACGGGACGCTCACTACTGCGGACGGCGTAGCCGAGCCATCGACTTGGGGCCGATTCCGATCATCGCGCGAGGTGCCAGCGTAAGGGCATGGACGCACTGCGGAAAGCGCTGGGAGCCCTCTCGGTGGCCTATGCGCTGATCTTCTTCTGCGCGGCGCTGCTGCACACCGGGCTCGCGCTCGGCCCGCTGCACCAGCCCGTGATCGTACCGGCGACGATCGTGGAGACGTTCTGCGGCGCGGTCCTGCTCATCGGTGCCCGCGGTGCGCTGACCGGCCGGCCGTGGGCGTGGGACGGGCTGATCTACACGCACGCGGGGGCGCTGGCCGGGGTGCTGATGGGGGTACTCGCGCTGGCGTTCGGCGCGGCCGAGACGACCACGCTGAACACCTGGTATCACCGCACGATGGCGATGCTGCTCATCGCGGGCCTGGCCGGCGCGCTCTACACGTCGAGGCTGCGTAGGTAGGCGGCGGCCTCGGCGATGTGGTCCTCGGTGAAGACGCGGATCCCGTTGAGCTCCAGCAGTGCCGTGGTGACGCCCTGGCCGGGCGTGCGGCGGCCCTGGAACGTGCCGTCATAGATGGTCAGCGCGCCGCACGAGGGGCTGCCCTCCTTCAGCACCGCCAGCCGTACGCCGAAGGACCGGGCGACGGCGAGCGCCGACTGCGCGCCCGACAGGAACTCGGCCGTGACGTCGGATCCGTCGGTGGTGAGCACGCGGGCCGCCCCCGACAGCACGGCCGCGCCGCTCACCCCGCCCTCGATCTCGGCGGCCGGGCGGGGGATCGGCAGCCCGCCCTCCACCTCGGGGCAGAACGGCACCAGGCGGCCCTCCTCGTGCCAGGCGGCGAGCAGCGCGTCGGCGCTGGTCTTGGCGCCGCCGTCATAGCGCACCCGCCGGCCCATCAGGCAGGCGCTGACGAGGACTCTTTCCATACTGCCGATCCTATGAGCGCGATCGGCACCAGCGAGACGGCGGCCAGCGCGATCGCGCAGCCGAACGCGTAGGTGAACGGCTCGGCGACGCCTGCCCTGGTGAAGACCTGAAGGAGTACGGCCAGCAGTGCCACGCCGAACGACGACGCCAGGCGTACCGAGATGGTGCTCAGCGTCGAGGCGGCGGGCATGGCGGCCCGGTCGAGCGTCTTGAACGCGGCGGCCGCCACGGACGGCGCGACCAGCCCGTGCCCGAGACCCAGCACGAACATCGGCACGAGCCCGCCGAACAGCACGAACCCCAGCACGCCGAGCGTCGCCAGCACCACACCCGCCGCCCCGACCCCGCGCGGCCCGCTCCGGTCGGTGAGCTTGCCGGCGATCGGCATGGTCAGGGCGGCGCCGGCGCCCATCGGCGCCAGCAGTAGCCCGGCGTCCAGCGCGTCGCCGCCCTGAGCGAGCTGGCTGTAGAGGGGGACGAGCACGGTCACGCCGAACAGCGCGGCCGAGTAGCAGATCAGCGCGACCACCGCGGCCGCGAACGTCCGGTCGCCGAACAGCCGCAGGTCGAGCAGCCCGCCCGGAGTCCGCACCGCCCGCACCGCGAACACCGCCACCAGCGCGAGCCCGCCCCACAGCGCCGGATGGGCGAGCGAGGCGCCGTTGCCCACCTCCGACAGGCCGAAGACCAGCGCGGCCAGGCCGGGGGAGAGCAGCGCCAGACCGAGCACGTCGAGGCGGCTGCCAGCGCTCGGCCGCCCACCGGGCAGCAGCTTGATCGCGGCGAGCAGGGCGATGACGCAGACGGGCAGGTTCACCAGGAACAGCCAGCGCCAGTCGAGGTTCTCCACGATCACGCCGCCGAGCAGGGGGCCGAGCACCGGGGCCAGCATCGCGGGCACCGAGATCATGGCCATTCCCCGGCCCATCCGGTCCTGGCCCGCGGCCTGGGCGATCATCGCCTGGCCGGCCGGCATGAGCAGGCCGCCGCCCAGTCCCTGGACCGCGCGGAAGGCGATCAGGGCGCTCACCGACCAGGCCGCGGCGCTCAGGGCGGAGCCGCCGGCGAACAGCACCAGCGAGGTCAGCCAGACCGCCTTCGTGCCGAACCGGCCGACCGCCCAGCCGGTGACCGGGATCGACATGGACAGGGCCAGCAGGTAGCCGGTGATCACCCACTGCATGGTGGACAGCGTCGTGTGGAAGTCGCGGGCCAGGGCGTTGACCGCCACGTTCATGATCGTCGTGTCGAGGATCGTCATGATCACACCCAGCAGGACCACTAGACCGGTTGTCTTGAGGGGATCTCGTACGCTGTATCGCATGCCGTACAGCGTAACATTATTCGTACGGTGTATCGGCTCGCTTAGACTGAGCCCGTGAGTTCCGTCTGGTCGCGGCCCGCGCCGCAGCGACGTCCCGCGCTGACCCGGGAGGCGATCGTGGCCGCCGCGATCGCGATCGCCGACGCCGAAGGGCTGGGGGCGGTCTCCATCCGGCGGGTGGCCACCGAGCTGGGCGCCCGCGCGATGACGCTCTACTCCTACATCGAGCGCAAGGAAGACCTGCTCGACCTGATGGCCGACGAGGTCGCCGCCGAGGTGCTGGTGGACGAGCCGCTGCCGGAAGACTGGCGCGCGGCGATCCTGACCATCGCCCGGCGCGAGCGGGAAGTCGTACGCCGGCATCCGTGGCGGGTCGACCTGGTCGCCCAGCGCGTCTCCGTCGGGCCGAACGGGCTGCGCCATGTCGAGCAGTCGCTGGCCGCGCTCGACGGGCTGGAGGTGGACCAGTTGACCAAGTGGCGGATCCTGGCCACGGTCGACGACTACTCGCTGGGCTACATCATCCGTGAGTCGCTGGAGCGCGCCGCACCCCGCACGATGGGGGTCAACGACGCCGAACGAGCCGCCATCGCCGAGCCGTACATGCGGGAGCTGGTCGCGAGCGGTGCGTTCCCGCGACTCGCGCCGCTGATCGAGGGTGGCGTGGCGGGCGCCGACGACACCTACGAGCGAGGGCTCAACTGGCTGCTGGACGGAATCGAGGGCGACCTACCCGGGCGATAGCCTTTTCCCGATGAACACCACCGTCGCCACGATCGTGATCGTCGGCTCGCTGCTGCTCGCCCTGGCGAGCCTGATCACCGCGATCCGCAACCGGCCCATGGGCATGGTCCTGCTCATCGGGTTCGCCGTGCTGGAGGTGGCGGTGCTGGTCCAGGCGGGCATCGTGATCGCCGCGGTGGTCGGTGGCCAGGGGCCGGCCGCGAAGGCCACGCTCTACGGCTACCTCGGCGGCCAGGCGGTCATCCCGCCGGCGGGCGTCTTCCTCGCGCTGGCCGAGCGGAGCCGGTGGGGGCCGGCGATCCTGGTCGTGGCCGGGTTCGCGATCGCGGTGATGACGGGCCGGCTGCTGCAGATCTGGCAGGGTCTCCCGTGACCGCGCCGTCCCTCGGCAGCGGGCCAGGGCGGGCGCTCGTCGCCGTCTACGGGCTCTTCGCGCTCGCCGCGGGCTCGCGGGCCACGGTGCAGATCGTCACCCGGTTCGGGGAGGCGCCGCTGGCGTACACGCTGTCGGCGTTCGCCGCGCTGGTCTACATCCTGCTCACCGTCGCGCTGATCCGTGGGGCGCGCACCCTCGCGCTGGCGGCGCTGGGCGTCGAGCTGGCCGGCGTGTTGCTCATCGGCACGGCCAGCGTTCTCGATCCGGCCGCCTTTCCCGAGGCGACCGTCTGGTCGGTTTATGGGAAGGGTTACCTGTTCATCCCGCTGGTCCTGCCGTTCGTCGGCCTCTACTGGCTGTTGCGCAGGCGTTAACCGCTCGCGGGGCTGGGCAGGGGCCACCCCCATGAGCACGATCGAGCACTCAGTAGATGTCCAGGTCCCCGTCAGGGTGGCATACAACCAATGGACGCAGTTCGAGAGCTTCCCCGAGTTCATGGAGGGTGTCGAATCCGTCAAGCAGCTCGGTGACACGCGTACGGCGTGGGTGACCGAGATCGCGGGAGTGAAGCGCGAGTTCGAGGCCGAGATCACCGAGCAGCATCCGGACGAGCGGATCGCCTGGCGATCGACCGACCGTCCGCACCAGGCGGGTGTGGTGACCTTCCACCACCTCGACCCGAACACGACCAGGGTCACGCTCCAGATGGAGTACGACCCCGAGGGGTTCCTCGAGACGGCCGCCGACTGGCTGCAGATCGTCCGCCTGCGCATCAGGAACGACATGGAACGCTTCAAGTCGTTCATCGAGTCGCGCGGCGGCGAGACCGGCGGCTGGCGCGGCGAGGTGCCCGGACCGCACCAGAGCGGCTCCCGCTACGAGCCCGGCGACCAGCCGGTGCCGCCCGGGACCGGGGACCGGATGCCGCCCGGCACCATCGGCGGTGGCGGCGAGTTCCCCGGGGGCTCCACGCTCCCGCCGCCCGGCCCGGTGCCCGGCCCCCCGCCCGGCCCGGTGCCTGGCCCGCCGCCCTCGCGTAATGAGCCGCCGCAGGGTCGGCCGCCCGTTCTGTGATGGTTTGACGTCAAACCCCCCGAGTGTCTCGGGGGGTTTTGTCGTGGTCAGGAATAAATGCGTGTTTCGGCCCTGTTAAGATGGCGATTCATCCCATGACTTGATGAGTGGAGGAACCGTCCCCGCATGAGCGTGCTCGCCGCCCAAGAGACCAAAGGCAGATCCCTCGTCTGGCTCCTCGTGCTGGGAATCGTCCTCGCGGCGCTCAACCTGCGCACCGCCGTGACCAGCGTGGGCCCCCTACTTGATCAGCTCGCCGGCGCGCTCGGCATGTCGAGCGTCGGCACCGGCCTGCTCACCACGCTGCCGGTACTGGCCTTCGCCACGGTCGGCGCGATCACACCCACGCTGGCCCGCCGCGTGGGCGAGCACCGGCTGCTGCTGCTCGCGCTCGTCACGCTCGGCACCGGCATGCTCGTGCGGTCGCTGGTCGGCTCCGCGCCGGTGTTCCTGCTGAGCAGCGCGGTCGCGCTGTCGGGCGGGGCCGTCGGCAACGTCCTCATCCCGACGCTGATCAAGCGCCACTTCCCGGCCAGAACCGGGATCATGACCACCGTCTACACCGTCGCACTCGCCGTCGGCACCATGCTCGCCGCCGCGGCCACCGTGCCGATCGAGCGCGCGTCGGGTGACTGGCACATCGCGCTCGGCGTGTGGGCGGCCCTGGCCGCCGTGGCCGCCATTCCGTGGCTTGTGCTCCTGCGCAGTGAGCCGGAGCGGCACACCGGCCGGGGGGACGCGGGCATTCGCCGGCTTGCCCGGAGCAAGCTGGCCTGGATGGTCGCGCTCTACTTCGGCAGCCAGTCCATGATCGCGTACATCATGTTCGGCTGGCTCGCCACCATGCTCACCGAAGGCGGCTACACCACCGGCCAGGCCGGGTTGCTGCTCGGTGTGTTCACCGCGTTGAGCATCCCGGTCTCGATCCTGGTGCCCGTCATCGCCTCGCGCTTCTCCGACCAGCGGCCGGTCGTCGTCGGGCTCGTCGCCTGCTACGCCGTCGGCTTCGCCGGGCTGTGGTTCGCGCCGATCTCGACGGCGGCGGTCTGGGTGACGTTCGTGGCGATCGGCATGGGGTCGTTCCCGCTGGCGCTGATGATGCTCGCCCTGCGCACCCGTACGCCGGAGTCCACCGCCGCGCTGTCGGCGTTCGGGCAGAGCGCCGGGTACCTGATCGCGGGTGCGGGGCCGCTGCTCGTGGGGGTGCTGCACCAGATGACCGGTGGGTGGACGCTGCCGTACGCGCTGATCTTCGCGGTGCTGGTCGTGCAGCTCTTCACCGGCCTGTACGCGGGCCGGAACCGCTACCTCGAGGACGAGTCCGCGCCGCTGGACGACGAGCCCGTGCCTGCCAGAATAGGCGGATGAATTCGACAGTCGTCACCTTCCCCGACGGTCATGTCAGTGGCCGGTCGGAGATCGTCGGGGTCGTGCCGGCGGGGGGCCGGCACGGCCTCGTCGTCGCCGAAACCCCCTTCCACCCGCTTGATCACACCTGGCCGGACCAACCGGCCGACCAGGGCACGATCGGCGGGCTGCCGGTGGCCGACTGCGTCACGGGGGCCCAGTCGGGCACCGGCGAGATCTTCCTCGGCCCCGACATCCCGGTACGCCGGGGCACCGAGGGCTGGGCTTGGCTGGTCGTCCACGTGACCGACACCCCGCTGCCCGTGGGGACCGAGGTGGCGCTGGAGGTGGACCCCGGCCACCGGGCGGCGCTGTCGGCCGGGCACACCGCCTGCCATCTGGCCGCCCTCGCGCTCAACGCCGCCCTGGCCGGGCACTGGCGCAAGCCGGTGGCGCCGGACGGACTCGGCCACCCGGACTTCGACCAGAGCGCGATCACCTCGTCGCGGATCTCCCCCTTCGGCAGCGAGGATGTCTACCGCCTCGGCAAGTCCCTGCGTAAGAAGGGGTTCTCCGCCGACGGGCTGGAGCTCTCGCAGGTCGCCGCAGAGGTGAACGACCGGCTCAAAGCGTGGGTCATGGCCGACGCGGCGGTCCGGCTCGACGTGCCGGGGCCCGGGCTGACGGCCCGCCGTACGTGGCACTGCGCGCTGCCGGAAGGCGAGACGTCGATCCCGTGTGGTGGCACCCACGTCCGGCGTACGGGGGAGCTGGGGGCCGTCACGGTCGCGCTGTCCCTGGAGGATGCCGCGCTGACCATGCGCACCACTACTTCTCTCTGACGTTCTGGAGGAAGGCCGGCACCCGCTTCCACGGCACGGTGCTGGGCGGGCCTTTGACAGTGGTCGCGGGTCAGGAAAGGGCGTCGAGGTGGGCGATCTTCTCCGGGTTGGCGAGGAGGTAGATGGTGTCGATCTTGCCGTCCGTGATGAGCAGGGAGATGACGGTGACGACCCGGCCCGCGACCGAGACGACCATGGCGGGGGCGCCGTTCACGTTCGCCAGGCCGTACGACATGGTGGTGAAGTCCCCCACACCGATCGAGGCCATGAACTTGGCGATGCCCTCGGGGGTGGTGATGGACGCCAGGAAGCGCGTCACGTTCTCGGCACCGGTGAGGGCGCGCAGCGGGGCGCGGGCCTTGCCGCCGCCGTCGCTGACCAGCGTCACTTCACTGGACAGCAGGCCGATCAGCCCGTCCAGATCGCCGCTGGTGGAGGCGCGGATGAAGCGTTCGGTGATGCGCCGTCGCTCGCCGAGGTCCACGTCGAAACGGGGCCGCTTCTCCTGTACGTGCTCGCGGGCCCGCTTGGCCAGCTGCCGGGTGGCGGGCTCGGCCCGGCCGATGACCTCGGCGATCTCGGAGAACGGCAGGTCGAACGCCTCCCGCAACACGAACACCGCCCGCTCCAGCGGCGAGAGCGTTTCGAGCACCACAAGGAGCGCCAGCTCGACGGAGTCGGCCAGCTCCGCGTGCTCCGCGACGTCGGGCGCGGTGCTGATGGGCTCGGGCAGCCACGGGCCGACGTACGACTCCCGCCGCGACTTCACCCACCGCAGCCGGTCGATGGCCAGCCGCGACGTGATCCTGACCAGGTACGCCTTGGGCTCGGCGACGGTCGTCTCGTCCACGCCGGACCAGCGCAGCCACGCCTCCTGCACCACGTCCTCGGCGTCGGCCATGCTGCCCAGGATCCGGTACGCGACGCCGGTCAGCAGGCTTCGGTGGTCCTCGAAAGTCGACATAGGACTTAAGACGTATCACGGTGGATCGTGTGTGACACGGGCGCGCTGGGATTCCGATACACTGGGTGCGCAACAAGGGGCTATAGCGCAGCTGGTAGCGCACCTCCATGGCATGGAGGGGGTCTGGGGTTCGAATCCCCATAGCTCCACGCTGGACCGTTTGACGGGATCCCGTTCGATCATCTGGATCGGACGGGATTCCGCGTTTTCCAGGGTCTCGAGGCCGTTATCGTGCGTCGCGTATCCCGAGAATGTATGCCGCGGTAAGCGCGACGGCACGGTCCTCGTCATGTGACAGATCTGCGAGGGCTTGTGACGCTGTGGTTCCCGGGATGTCCGCGAGCGCCTGTGTCAGCCGTCGACGTGCGGACGGTTCGACGGTGCCGGGGGCAAGGCGATCAACTAGCCTGGCGGCGATCTGATCCGCCAACGCGGGACGACTCGACAGCGCGCTCAGCGCATCGGCGGCATCGACGTCATTCGTCCCCTCGACGACCATGTCAATGAGGGTCGGGACCGCGTCGGCCACTCCACGTGCCCCGAGTGCCAGAGCCGCATACCTGCGGACCACGATGTCGGGGTTCGTGAAGGCGTCCTGCAGCAGTGCGGTCGCCGCGCCGCTCGGGATCTCGGCAACAGACTGGACGGCACGTTTGCGCACCTCGGCTACGGGTGAGCCGAGGCCCTCCGCCAGCAGCGCCAATCCCTCATCGCCCGATTGCGCCAAAGCCCATCGAAGGGCTCCGGCGACGTTCGGGTCCGTCTCGCTCAGCGCTGCCTCGACCAGTGCTTCCACCGGCACCGCAACCTCTTCGACCGAGGACAAGGCCGCGCGCTGGCGCTTGCCGGCGCTCTTCGACCCCAACGCCTGGAGGAGCGCGACGATCTGGAGGACGTCCTCCCAGCCCGCGGGTTCCGCGGCTCCGACCCGACGCAGTCGCGTGAGCAGCTCCGTCTCAGCCGCGATGCGTTCTCGCGTCTGGCGGGTGAGGTCGTCGACGAGCTCTGAGGGGGTGAAGTCGGGATCATCGAGCGCGCGCCCGACTTCACGCAGCGACAGCCCCAAGGACCGCAGGCTCTCGATATGGAAGATCCGCCGGATGTCCTCGCTGGAGTACTCGCGATAGCCGGCATCGCTACGACCCGTCGGCCGCACCAGGCCGAGCGAGTCGTAATGCCGGAGCATGCGGGCGCTGACCCCGGACCGTCGTGCCACATCACCGATCAACACTGCCCATCACCCCTCCTGGCCGGTCGTGCCGAGGGCCACGACGCGCTTCGCCTCCTCGATCGCGAACCCGAACCCGGCATCCGGGTCGCGCAACAGCCGTTCCGTGGCGATCGCGTGCTCGCGTACGCGCGGGTCGAGGTCCGTCATCGCGGCGCGCAGCGTTGGCTCAATCACCTCACCGAGCGCGATCAGCGCCCGGCTGAGGCTCCGCTGCATCTCACGTTCGCCGCGCCCGAGCTGTGTCGACAACACTGCGGCCAACTCGGGCTCCTCACCTGCGGGCACGAGCACGACCGCTGCCCGCCAAGCGCTCCGCGCCACCTCATCGTCGGCGTCGGACAGCAGCTCCCGGGTGATCACCGGCCACGCTTGCCGATCCCCGATCTTGGACAGCGTGTGCAACGCCTGGCTTCGTGCCTGCGCACGCTCCGAGCGGACTTCCTGGAGAAGCTTGGAGAGCGTCGTTGATACTGCGTGGCGGGTGAGCGCCCAGGTAAGCATGTCGCGCACGTGAAATTCGGGTTCGATCGCGCATCGTTCGATGAGCTTGTCGATGAACCGCGGGTCAGGGGTCGTGCCGACCGCCAGCGCCGCCCGCAGCCGTACTGACGAGTTGCTGTCCTCCAACCCCTGGAAAGCTCGGATCGTATCCGTGTCCTGTTGTGGCATGGCCATCGGGACCACCTCCTTGGCAACAGTGAAGCCCTTGTCACCGTGTCAAGGTCAAGCGGGGTCACGTCGTCATTGCTCCGGAGTGCCGTACACGCTGACCTCCGTGAGATGGAACGACAGGTTGGCGCTGTTGTGGGTGCCGACCACCCGGACGTACCGGGCCTTCGCCTCAGTGGTCATGGTGTCTCCGGCGTCGGTCACGGCCCGGGTGCCGCGGCGGCCGCCGAGGGTGTACCAGGTGGTGCCGTCGAGGCTCCCCTCCAGCCGGTACTCGTAGGAGCGCCCGCCCCCGACATAGGTGCGCACGTTGACGCGTGAGATGTCGTTGACCGTACCCAGGTCGACCTGCCACCAGGTGGTGTCCCAGGTCAGCTGGCTGGCGAAGTACGGTGAGTTGGCGCGGTTGCTGTCGTTCGCGTGTTCCGGGCCCCGGCTCGGCTCCTAGCTCAGCGCGGTGACCGGTTTGCGGAGGCTCTGCAGCGTGTCCTGCGCGCCGTCGCGTGCGGTCGACGGGGTCGACACGGGATCGGTCAGCGACCAGTTCTTGCCGTCGTTGCTGCATGAGCTGGTGAGCCGGTCGCCGGACTTGCCGATGCGCACCTGCACGGGTGGTGTGAACCCGCCCACTTCCGTGTACGAGTCGAGCGTGACGTAATGTGTGCGGGATGTCCGTCATCGCCATAGTCGCGGTAGTTCTGATCGCCCTGCTGCATGTCTACATCCTGGTCCTGGAGATGTTCCTGTGGACCGGTTCCCGGGCGAGGGCCGCCTTCGGTACGACGGAGGAGTTCGCCGCCTCGACCAAGGTGCTCGCCGGCAACCAGGGTCTGTACAACGGGTTTCTCGCGGCCGGGCTGCTGTGGGGCGCCTTCGCTCCTGATCCGGTCGGTTTCCAGGTGAGGATCTTCTTCCTTGCCTGCGTCATCGTCGCCGGGCTGTACGGTGCCGCGACGGCGTCGCGCAAGATCCTCTTTGTCCAGACCGTCCCGGCCCTGGCCGCGCTGGCGCTGGTACTCCTGGCCCACTGAAGCCGGGTGCCGCTCACGATGCCCTTCGGGGGTTGAACACCCAGGTCCGCAACAGTACGAACCGGACGATGCCGGCCAGGCCGTTGGACAGGATGACGGTGACGAGCTCGGTGAGGGGCGACGTGGCCGAGGGCAGCAGGTCCAGGCTCACGGTGGTGATCGCGAGGGCGATGCAGAGGACGAGCATGCTCTCCAGGTGGGTGCGTACCGCGCCCGCCCGGCTGGTCCTCTCGAAGGTGAACCTGCGGTTGGCCGCCGTGCTGGCGATCGTGGTGAGGACCATGGCGGTCGCGTTGGCGGTGACGGAGGACACGATCATGCTCAGGATCGCGAACAGCAGCAGGTAGGCGAGCGTGCTGACGAACCCGATGATCATGTACGTCGGCAGTTGGCGGGCCATCCCGGTGGGCATCAGGGCCTGCCGGACCCAGGCGGCGAAAGAGTACGCCCGGTTGGAAACCCGTACTCGCTGCTCGTCATACCCGCCAACCGGCCCTTCGGCCGGTTGGCTTTCCGCCGTCTCGTCCCGAAGGGCCGTCCTCGTCATCGTGCTCACGACTATGACGATGTCGGGCCCCCATTGAGCAGGCGTGATGTGACCATTAACGTCGGCTGAGAAGTGCCGGCACGCTGCCGGGTTCGATCATGTAGGAGGCGGTGAGCGCGGCGATGACGCCGGAACGGTTAGTTGTTCATCTTGCTGGTCACCGTTTCGGGGTCCGGCGCCTTGATCGACACCTTGGTACCCCACCCGGTGAAGCGGCTGTCGATCGTGATGGTCTTGCCGTCGAATTCGCTCTTGTCGAACACCCCCGTCGCCGCGTACGAGCTCTTCACTCTGCTCACCAGCCCGGCGGAGGTGAGCGTGAGGGTGTAGGTGACCTTCTCGTTGTGCATGCGCAGCGGGATCGACGCGCCGAACCAGGGCGACACCTTCTCGAGCTCATCGAAGGTGATCTTCCCCGTGATGGTGCTCCTGGTCAGCCGGCCCTTCTTGATCAGCGCGGCTATGGTCTTCGGCTCGGCGGGGTTGATGACCTGCCCGAAGAAGCCGCCGGCGCCGCCGTACATGCCGCCGCTCTTGAGCCAGGTCTTGCCCTCCGGGAGGCGGTCGTTGAACAGCCCGCCCGAGGTGTAGCTGACCTTGCCGACACTGATACTCCGCTCGGGCTCGGAATTGGTGGCGTTGGTCTTGATGTCGGAGGCCGCGATGCCCTTGGCGTTGAACTGGAAGGTTCCCTTACGGTCCTGCAGTTTGACCTTGTCGTCGCCCGAGAGGGTGGTGGTCTCGGTGAACCGCACACCGTGCCCGGAGATCAGCTTGGTCTTCAGGGCTCGGACGGGATCCTTGGGGGTGGCGGCCTGCGCGGGAGTGGCGGGCACCAGCAGAGCGCCGCAGGCCACCAGGGCCGTGATCATCTTCTTCATGGAGCGTGATCATGCCGGAAGCGGATCACGGGCAGAGCACGAGGCGATCGAAGGGGACCCGGCTCTTCAGTCCTGGGGTGGCTTCTGGGCGACTCCGGCCAGGACCCAGGCCCTCTTCTCCTCCTGCTTGGAGACCGGGGCGTCGGAGCGCCACTGGCGGACGTAGATGAAGCCGGGCTCGACGAGGTCCAGCCCGTCGAAGAAGCGCAGCGCCTGGTCGCGGTTGCGCGGGCCGCCCTTGGGCCGGTTGAGGGCCTCCCGGAAGACGTCGGCGATCTGCTCGGCTATCTCGGGGCGGCCGTCGAAGACGGCGTGGGTGAGGCAGAGGAAGCTGCCGGGCGCCAGCCGCTCGCACAGCCGGGCCACGTTCTCGAACGGGTCGTTCTCATCGGGAATGTACTGGAGCGCGCCAATGATCAGCACAGCGACGGGCTGGTCGAAGTCGATCAGCTGGCCCAGGGCGGGATCGTCCAGCATGGCGTCGGGGTGGAGGATGTCGCCTTCGATCGCTCCGGTTCGCTCGTTGGTGGCGAGCAGCGCCCGCGCGTGGTTGAGCGCGACCGGATCGTCGGCGACGTAGACGACGTGGGCGCCGGGGTCCAGCGACTGGGCCACCTCGTGGACGTTCTGCTTGGTGGGGAGCCCGGAGCCGACGTGGATGAACTGCCGGACGCCCTGTTCGACGAGGTAGCGCACGACCCGTTCCCGGAATTCCTGGACGTACTCGCCCATCACCTTGGCGTCCGGGATCAGGGCCAGCACCTTCGCGGCGGCCTCGCGATCGGCGGCGAAGTTGTCCTTACCGCCCAGGAAGTAGTCGTTCATACGGGCAACGCTGGGAACACCGGCCGACACACCTGGCCGTTGGGGTGCGTCACTCATTCGTCGTCTCCTCGTCCCCCACGCGGTTATGAGGACAGTAGCAACCCCATGACCATCCATGGAGCCTTGTCCTATTTTGTACGGGCTGTGGCTCATGAAAAGTTCATCTGCCGCAAATGGGGTGCCAAGGCATGGATCGTACCTTTACTCCGTCAGCAAGAACACTCTTCCGGAAGGCAGTCACGTGGGACACGATCATGAGGGTCAGCGGGTCAGCCGGCGGCGGTTGATCGCCGGTGTCAGTTCGCTCGGGCTCGGTAGCCTGCTCGCCGCCTGCGGCCAGGACGCGCCGGCGGCGACCACCTCCACAGGGGCGACCGTGTCTCCGACTGCGACGACGACCACCACGGCCAAGGACGTCACCGCTCTGTTCGCCGAAGCCAACACGTGCACGTTGACCGCCACCACCACTCAGGGTCCCTACTACTTCGACGCGGACAAGGTCCGCAGCGACATCCGCGAGGATCGGAAGGGCACGCGGCTGCGCCTGATGTTCAAGGTCCAGGACAGCGAGAGCTGCAAACCGCTGGGGAACGCCGTGGTGGAGATCTGGCACTGCGACGCGGCCGGGCTCTACTCCGGAGCGGAGTCGCTGTCGACCGGGGGCGGCGGCCGGCCCAGCGGCAATCCGCCGACCGGCGCCCCGCCGAACGGTGGCCCGCCCACAGGCGCCCCGACGGGTGAGACCAGTGCGATGGACCTGACCCCGACGGACGACAAGCGCTACCTGCGCGGGGCACAGGTCACCAACAGCGATGGGATCGTGGAGTTCACCACCGTCTGGCCGGGGTGGTATCGAGGGCGGACGGTGCACATCCACGCGATGGTGCACTTCAGCAACGCGCGCGTGCTCACGACCCAGGTGATGTTCGACGAGGCGCTCAACACCAAGGTCTTCACGCAGTCGCCGTACGCGACGCACACCGGGCGGGACACCTTCAACGACGGTGACAGCATCTACAAGGACAGCATGCTGCTGAAGGTCACCGAGGAGGACGACGGCTACCTGGGGGTGATCGTCTTCGCGGCCGACTCCGACAAGGACGGCAAGTGATCCACCGCCCCGCTCAGGCCGGTGGGCGCAGGCGTCGCAGGGCCTCGTCGACGCTGTCGCCCTGGCCGCTGGCGATCGGGTTGCCGTCGGGGTCGCGGGCGACGGCGGAGTAGGCCGGTTCCGGCAGGTGGGTCAGCAGGATGGTGTGGCCGTCGCGGAGCAGGTCCTCCGGTGCCAGGCGAGGTCTGCCGACCAGGTGGCGGGCTCCGACCAGGGCGGCCACGGGGGTGCGGTGGCGGGTGAGCAGCACGGGGCCGCTCTCGTACGGCTGGGCGGCCTGCCGTACGAGGTCGCCGAGCTTGCGGCGGACCGTTGACAGCGGCAGGGCGGGCAGGCCGGTCAGCGGCCCGGACACTTCGGAGAGCGGGATCAGGGCGGCCCACTCCCAGCGTTCGCGGGTGATCGGCGTGGTCTTGCCGTCCTGGGCGGCGCGCACCAACCGGCCCCATTGGGCGCGAGCCTCCTCGACGCCGAGCGGGGGGCCGAGCCGGGCGACGAGTTCGTTGTACGGAGTGTCGGGCATCCGAGAAACGTAAGGCACCTTACCGATATAGTGCAAGCCGCCTTACGAAATCGCCCGCACGAAAATCGGTTGCGGCCCGAAATAGCGTGGTCGCCATGGATGATCTGGTGGAGTCGTTCGTGCGGGACGGCTTCGTGAAGCTGACGATCGGCACGCGTGAGCAGGGAGAAGCGGCGCAGGAGCTGCTGTGGAAGCAGATCGGCCTGTCGCCCGACGAGCCCGAGGGCTGGCGCGAGCCGGTGGTGTGGGCCGCGGACATGACCGGGCGGGGGCCGTTCGGTGAGCTGGTCAGGTCGCCCGTGCTGGCGGCCGGGTTGGACGCGGTGTGCGGGAAGGGCGGCTGGCAGCCACGCGGCGCGGCGGGCAACATCCCGATCCGGTTCCCACGGCAGCCCCCGGCCGACGACCGCGGCTGGCACGTCGACCTCAACCTGCCGCGGCCCGACGGCACCTGGGGGGTGACCGTCCGCGCGCACAACCTCCTGGTGCTGATGCTGTTCTCGGAGGTCGGTGAGTTGGACGCGCCGACCCGGGTCAGGGCGGGATCGCAGCGTGACAGCCTCGGGGCGCTGGGTGATCAGGTGTACGACCATGTCAGCGCGGGCGCGCTGTTGGACGCGGCCAGCCGGGACCGGCCGGTGGCGTCGGCGACCGGCTCACCGGGAGACGCCTATCTGGTGCATCCGCTGACCGTGCACGCCGCGCAGGAGCACCTCGGTGAGCGGCCCAGGTTCATGGCGCAGATGCCGTTCATGCTGGCGGCGCCGCTGGACCCGGCCGGGGACACGCCTTTGGCCAGAGCCCTTCGCTGAGCCAGGGTCACTGACTCCGCAGCCAGCCGGCGGCTTCCTCCGGGGTGCCGAAGCGCATCACCTGCAGAGGGGCGAAGCGTGGATCGTGGACGCGCCGCTGGATGTCCGCCCGCCGAACCCCGTGCTGTGACCACGCCCACCAGGCGGGGTGATCGCGGCGGAACCAGCCGGTCAGGGTCTCGCGATTACCGCCGAAGATCCGCTCACGCAGGAAGGTCCTGCGGAGCGAACGCCTGAGCACCCGGGGCATGATGACCCGCCGGGGAAAGTCCAGCCAGACCACGGTGTCGGCACGCTCCCAGAGCAGGTCGCGGACCTCGGGATAGCCGTAGGAGTCGAAGATCCAGGCCGGTGCAGAGGCGATCCGCGCCACCTGCGCGGCGAACTCGTCGTTCACGGCCCAGCCGGGGCCGGCGAAGTGCAGGGCGTCCATCTCGTGGTACGGCACCGCGAAGCGGGTGCTCAGGGCCCGTGCCATGGTGGACTTGCCGGCTCCGCTGATGCCGACCACGAGGATGCGCCGCATAGATCCGTCGCCCCTA
Organism: Nonomuraea sp. NEAU-A123; assembly: GCF_018603905.1. Lineage (GTDB taxonomy): Bacteria > Actinomycetota > Actinomycetes > Streptosporangiales > Streptosporangiaceae > Nonomuraea. The sequence continues at coordinate 80,117 of NZ_JAHFZZ010000027.1, read as the reverse complement.
GCTCGATCGGCCGGGCTGCGACCAGGCCTGTTTGTCGTCGTTGTTCACGATGAGCACCCGGGCGTCGGGAGTGTGTTCCATGAGTCCAGCATGGAACACACGTCCAACGATTATCGGGGGTGGATCGGCGTCAGGCGCGGGGTCCCGGCCTCGATGGCGGCGGCCGCGTCCAGGCACAGGTCCTCGCGGAAGCGCGGCCCGATGATCTGTACGGCCTGCGGCAGCCCGTCCGCCTGACCGGTGGGCACGGCGACCGACGGCAGCCCCAGCAGGTTGGCCACCACGCTCATGCGCAGAGCCGCCGGCCACCCGGCCACCCACTCGGGATCGAGATCGGCGCCGACCGGGAACGCGGGGATCGTGCAGATCGGCGCGAGGACCAGCGGGGTCGAGGCCGTCCATGCGTCCCACGCCCGCGCGATGGCGGCGCGTTCCATCATCGGGTCGAAGGCCGCCCGGCCGGCCGCTCGCGCCCAGGGCTCCTCGAAGGCGGTCCAGAACCGGACGAACCCCTCGGAGGCGATCGACTCGACGGGCGGCTGCTCCTCGTGGACGCGGCCGTACGAGGACATGATCTGGGTGTAGATCTCGGCGGCTCGGTCCAGGGCCGGCGGCAGGCTCTCCGTCACCTGGTATCCGGCGTCGGTGAGCAGCTTGGCCGCCTGCCGTACGGCGGCGGTGACCTGGGGGTCGGCGTCGAGTCCGGTGACCGCGGCCACGCCTGTCGGCGCCCCCGGGGCGGGGCCCCGCAGGGGCACAGGGGCGTACCAGGGGTCGCCCGGCGTGTGGCCGCACATGTGGTCGAAGGCCAGGCGCAGGTCGGCCACGCGCCGTGCGATCGGACCGTGCACGGCCAATAGCTGGAACCCGAACGGCGACGCCTGTCCTCCATGGGCGACCCGGCCCAGCGACGGCTTCAGCGCGGCGACACCGCAGCACTGGGCGGGCCAGCGCAGCGAGCCCGCCCCGTCGTTACCGATGCCGAGCGGGGTCAGGCCGGTCGCCACCGCGGCCGCGTCGCCGCCGCTGGAGCCGCCCGGCGTGTGGCCGGCCGACCAGGGGTTGCGGGTCGCGCCGCGCAGGGCGTTGTCGGTGTGCCAGCGCATGCCGAACTCCGGCATGTTCGTCCGGCCGATCGGGATCGCGCCCGCCGCGCGCAACTGGGCGATGTGCGGGGCGTCGCGCGGTGCGAGGGCGTCACGGAGGGCGACGATGCCGAGTGTCGTCGCCGAGCCGGCCACGTCGACGTTCTCCTTGACCGTCATGGGGACGCCGCAGAGCGGGCCCGGCGCCGTGCCGTCGCGCAGCGCGCGGTCGGCCGTGTCCGCGGCTTCGAGCGCCTGCTCGTCCAGCACCACCGTGATGGCGTTGACGTGCGGGTTCACCTCGGAGATCCGGGCCAGATGCGCCTGGACCACCTCACGGCTCGACACCTCCCGGACGCCGATCATCCGCGCCAGCTCTCCGGCGGCCAGTTCCCATAGTTCAGCCACGACGTTCTCCTCGGGGTAGCGGTGCCGAGGAATCTAGGGGGATTCACGAGAAAGAGGCAGTCTTGTGTTTTCCAGCGCTTAAGACGCTCAGGTCAGCAAATAGCGTGTTTTGCCTGCTCATGGGGTCTCTCCTGGCAAGGTGAAATTCATGCACTCCTCGGGGGAGGAACGCTGGGTTGAAGCGCTCCAAGAGCATGCGGCCCACCTGGCCTTCGCGGACTGGCAAGCCGGTCCGGACGACTGGACGAGCCTCTACACCAATTTCGAGGAGGACGGCACACCGATGACTGAGGTGGCCGTCTACCGGGGACACGAGCGCATTCATTTCCGCCGTTACACCGGCCCGGAGCTCACGCAGTTCTGGACGCGGCTGGTCAATGCGATCTCGGAGTGAGCCCAAGCCAAAGGGCCGGAGGCGATCGCCTCCGGCCCTTTGGGATATTGCGCTAATCGCGCCGGCTTGTCGTCTTGCGCCAGTGAAAACCGCCGGGCAGGTTGACGGACACCGTACGGCGGCCGTCCGCCGTGCGGGTGACCCGGAACAACCGGTTGCCCCAGCTGTGCCCGACGCCGCCGCGTGACAGGTTCAGCCGGAACGGCCCCAGCTTGACCGACTTTCGGTAGCTCCAGCCCATCGAGTTACCTCCATGAGATCGCGAGGGCCATCAGCTACCCGAAAACTGGCGAAATATTTACCGGATCACTCCACTGTCACCGTCGCCTTCGCGGGAACCGTGGTGCCCGCCACCTGCCCGGTCACCGAGAACGTCCCGGGGGAGCCGTACGAGGCGGGATCGATCGCCGCCCACGTGACCGCGACCGAGCTGTCCTTGGACCCGTCGTTGTACGTGGCCACGACGGTCGCGGGCAGCGACGGCGCGGTGCCCGCCCGGGTCCGTACCGCCTCCTCGGCGATCGAGGTGATGGTCACCGCCGGACTCGTCCGGACGTACACCGTCGCCTCGACGGGCGAGCGCAGGCCCTCGGCGAGCCCGGCGACCTTGAAGCTGGTGCCACCGGTCTTGACCTGGTCGGCGGTCACCTGCTGCCAGGTCACCGCGGCCTGGCCCCGGCCGCCGTCCGCGTACAGCGTCTCGACCGTGCCGGGAAGCCGCGGCAGCGTGCCCGCCACCGTGGGGACGTGCACGGGCCGCACCGAGTCCGGCGGCACCGCGTACGCCTTCCACTCCAGCAGCCCGACGGACGCCTGCCCGGACACCAGCTCGACGCGGAGCTTGGTCGTCGTCACCGTGTCGAACGAGACCGAGTTGTAGGCGTCGACCGCGGCCGGGTAGGAGGCGGCGCCGGTCACGTCCTCGAACGAGTCGCCGTCCCACGCTTGGATCTTCCACGACGCCGGGACGCGGACGCCGCCGTCGTCGTCGAAGAAGTACACCTCCGCCTTGTTCACCCGTACCGGCGAGGGCCAGTCGAGCTGCACCCACTGCGTGCCCTGCTGCGGCCAGGTGCCCCAGCGCGGGTTGGCGCCGTCGTTGGAGCGCGGCGGGTCGATGCCGTCGTTGATCGCCGTCACCTTCTCCCACGGTGAGGTGTAGGAGGCGGTCGGCGTCGCGTACGGCGCCACGTTCACCTGCGTGCCGAGGGCGCTCACCGTGACGGCGACGGTGCCGGACGCCGACTTGGCGCCGTCGGTGGCGGTCAGCCGCAGGTGGTACGTGCCCGCCTCGGTGAACGAGGCGACCGTGGCCGGGCTCGCCGGATCGGTGAAGAACGCCTCTCCGGGCCCGTCGACGACGCTCCATTGCATGCTGAGCGTCCCCGACGGCAGCCCGTCGTCCTTGACGATCGCGTCCAGCTTGGCCTGCCCGGGGCGGTTGAAGGTGGCATCCGGTACGGCCAGCACGTACGGAGCCCGGTTGCCCGCCGACGGCGGCGCCGAGCCGGTCGCGTACGCCTGCACCTCCTTCAAGCCCGTCGAGTAGCCGGGCCGGTGAGTGACCAGCACGCGCAGCTTCTGGGCGACGACCGACCTGAAGCGGACGTCGTTGAGGTTGGCCCGTGGATAGACCGGCTCCTTGGCCTGCCCGGGGACGTCCTTCCAGGTGGCGCCGTCGAGGTACTGCACCGAGTACAGGGCGGGCTCGCTGTAGCCGCCGACCTTGCGGTCGTTGGAGAAGTACAGCCGCAGCAGGTCGACGGGCCGGGCCGCGCCCAGGTCCACCTCCAGCCAGTCCTGCGTCTTGCCGGAGCCCTTGCTGCCCCAGTACGGCTCGTTGATCGTGAACCCGTCGACCGCGCCCGCCGGGTCACCGTGCGAGGCGGTGGCGGACTTGACCAGGTTCGGCCGGGTGGAGCCGAGATCGACCCCGGCCTTCTGGAACAGGTCCTCGACCCGGTCGCCCGACAGCTTCACCTCGGCCGGAGCCTTCATCGACCGGGCCGCCTCGGAGTGCAGCACCGTGCCACCCTCGACCCTGCCGGTCGCCGGGTCCCAGACGGCGTGCGCGAGCCCGGACAGCGTGACCTTGCGCTTGCCGTCGATGAGGATCGAGTAGCCCTCGGGCACGCCCGCGTAGTGCGTGGCGCCGTCGCCGGGTTTGTCCCAGACGATGCTCAGGTCGCTGCCGCGGTAGTTGATGCCGTTGACGGTGAAGTGGTCCCAGCCGATGTCGACCGGCCACAGCTCCACCTTGCCGTCGGAGCGCGGGCGCAGCCCCATGACGTCCTCGATGACCGTCCAGTTGCTGCTGCCGAGGATCGTGTGGTGGATCCACGAGCGGTAGTCGATGGACTTGGTGCTCGGGTTCCAGTTCGACCAGAACTCGTTGGCGTCCGGGTAACGGGTGTCGCCGCCGACGAACTGCGACCAGGCGTTCCAGTACAGCAACTGCTTGTACTGCTCGGCGGTGATGTACGGCGAGGCGTAGTCGCGCAGCGCCTTGGAGAACAGCGAGAAGTTCCGGGTCGAGTTGATCTGCGAGAAATTGTTCGACCCCGGCTGGCCCTGCGCGGCGGCCTCCGCTTTGTCCTTCTGATTAGCCGTATAGGCCGGGAAAATCGGATATTCAGCAGGGTCGGCCCATAGGCGGAGTGCTTCCCGATATTTCGGGTCGTCCGTCGGGACCAGGCCGGTCGCGTACGGGATGTAGTTGTTGGATTCCTTCCACGGAATCAGGTTGCCGGTCTGCAGGTCGCGGTGCTTGAACAGCTTGTTCTGGTCGTCCCAGAGCAGGGTGAGGATGCCGTTCTTCACCTTGTCCGCCACGCCGCGCATTTCGGTGGCCTTCGCCGAGTCGCCGATCAGCGTGTACGCCTGCGCCGCCGCCATCGCGTTGGCGTAGACGTAGGCGCCTTCGAGCCGCTCGTTCGCCCGGTCGTAGTAGTGGAACGACACCGCGTCGGCGTCGTTGCCGGTCATCGCCTCCCAGTCGTACTCGATGACCCCGTTCTTGTTGGAGTCGTACGCGTTGAGCTGCCCGTAGACGTCCTTCTCCGCGTAGCGGGCGAGGTTGCGCAGGATCGCGGGCTGCCCGCCGTGGAGCTGGTAGCTCTCCAGCGCCGAAGCCGAGATGTACTGGGTGTAGCTGTTCGACCAGTTCTCCGGGTCACCCGGATTATCCGTATATTTCGAGTTACGCGATACTTCCCCGGCTGAGACCCAGGGGCCGTACGAGTAGATCGGATCCCGCAGGTACTTCAGGTCCTGCAGGAACATCGGCACGGTCAGCACGATCGCGTTGTTGTAGCCGAGCGCCCCCTCCACCGACGTCGGGAACTGGAAGTCGTTCCCCGGAATGTCGGCGTCGAGGAAGTTGAACCTCATCAACCACCAGCGGTAGTAGACGAACTTCTTGATGTTCTCGTCCGGCACGTCGATGTACGGCAGGTTCTCCGCCCACCAGGCGTTGTAGTCCTGGAGCTGCCGGCGCAGCGCCTTCTCCGGCGAGCGCCCCTTGTAGCCGTCGTACTCCGACCGCGACCCGGCCAGCTCCTCGGTGACGAACCCCAGCTGCACCTTGGTCCGCACGGTCTTGCCCGGTTCGACGGCGAGCGTCCCCTTCAGCGTGCCGTCCGCGACCTTCAGGCCGTCGCCGCTGAGCCGGGGGAAGATCGTGGTCAGCCGGTTCTTCGCCGCCACGACGCCGGTCAGCTCGCGGTCGCCGTCCGCGGTCTTCGTGTACGGCGACGTCACCGTGACCGGTACGTCCACCTTCGCGGTGCCCGTGTTGGTGACCGCCAGCGTGGTGACCGCCACGTTCTCCTGCGTGATGAACTTCTTGACGGTCACGGCCAGCCCGCCGCCCGCGTACTGGCCGGTCCAGTGGCTGGGCATCTGCAACCGCTTGCTCACGTCCTCCTTGAGGTCCGTGCCGAGCGAGACGGTGTAGGCGTCGCGATTGTCGATGCTCTCCCAGTACGCCACGCTGCCGCCGAAGCCGATGACCGAGGGGTCGTGCTCCTTCATGAACACCGCCCGGCCACGCGACATCAGCCACGTCCCCGCCGGGTCGTCGCCGGGGCGGGCCAGCATGCGGTCGATCCAGTACGAGTCGCCGCCCTTCTCCTTCTTGTAGATCTCCGCCATCATCTTGCGCGGCTCGTAGCGGACGGGCTCGGCCGGGACGGGATCTTCGCCGGTGAAGACCGGCATGCCGAGGTCGTCCTGGACGGCCGTGGCCGGGGACGCGGCGCCGAGCAGGCTGCCCGCGACGGCTAACGCGACCAGGCCCGGCAGGGTTCTGCGCACAAAGTCCTCCATGGGGGGTGTTACTCGGCGACGGGCAGCCAGACGCGCATGGTGGCGGGGCCGCGGTTGCCCCACCGGTGGTACGGCACCAGCCGCAGCACGGTGTCCACGCCCTCCACCGCATCGGCCACCGGCCCGTACGGCCAGCCATTGGCCTCCGGAGCGCCGAGCACAACGGCGACCTCCACCTCGACGACGGGATCCGCGGGCTCGACGGATCCGCCGGGCGTGCCCGTGACGGGATCCGCGGGCTCGACGGGCGCGCCCGCGACGGGAACGGGCGCGCCCGTCTCGGAACCGGCCGCCTCCGGCGTGGGGGCGGCTGCGGACGCCCTCGCCGGAGAGTCGGCCGGGTGGCCGGTGGGGTGGTCATTGGGGTGGTCGGCCAGATGGTCGGTCAGGTGGTCGGTGGGTGGGGAGGAGACGCGGGCGGCCACGTCGGCGAGTGGGGGCTCGTCGGCGACGGACTCCGCGCAGTAGACGAGCGGCCCGCGCTCCACCGCGACGCTCCCGCGCAGCGCGTCCACGCGCCGGTCGGGGAAGGTCCACCGGGGAGCCATGGGCAGCTCGAGACGGATCTCGTCACCGGGCCGCCAGTCACCCTCGACGACCGCGTACCCGGGCTCGACCTCGCGAGCACCCGACATATGCGAAATGTCGGACGTAGCCGCGCCCAGCCCGGCGCCCAGCCCGGCGCCCAGGCGCGAGCCGGGCCCCGCGACCGGCCCCCCGCCCGGTCCGCTCGCGCCGGACGGCGCGGCCGGCCCGTACGAGAGCGTCGCGCCCTTCGCCCAGGCGGGGACCCGCAGTGAGATCCGCCCGCTGCCGCCCGACAGCACCCGCACGCGCACCCCGCCCGACCACGGATACCCGGTCTCCACCCGCACCCCGAGCGACCCGTGGGTGATCTCGCCGGGCGTGAAGTGGTGGATCTGCAACCCGCCCGCATCGGAGGTCGCCACGTAGGCGGCCAGCGAGGCGAGCGTGCGGGCGATGTTGTGCGGGCAGCACGACACGTCGAACCACGGCGACCGCAGCCCGCCCTCGGCGGCGTGGTTGACCCCCTCCAAGGGCTCGGCCGGCACCCGCACGCGCAGCGGGTTGGCGTAGAAGAACGACTTTCCGTCCAGCGCCACCCCGGTGGCCAGCACGTTGTACAGCGTCCGCTCGGCCAGGTCGGCGTACCGGGCGTCGCCGGTGGCCAGCAGCAGCCGGTGCGCCAGCATGATCGACGCGATGCCCGCACAGGTCTCGGAGTAGGCGCGGTCCGGCGGCAGCTCGTAGTCGTCGCCGAAGGACTCGTCGGCGTGCCGCGAGCCCATGCCGCCCGTCAGGTGGGTGCGCCTGGCGACCGCGCGCTCCCACTGCGCCTCGACGGCCTTGAGCAGCTCCACGTCGCCGGTCTCCACGGCCACGTCCACGACGCCGCCGGCCAGGTAGAGCGCCCGTACGGCATGCCCGCGCAACGACTGCGCCCGCCGTACCGGGACGTCGTCCTGGAAGTATGCGCGGCCGAACGGGATCTCGCCCAGCGCGGGCAGGCCGCGGCGTTCGACGAAGCGGCGGGCCATCTCCAGGTAGCGGTCGGTGCAGGTGGCCCGGTACAGCTCGACCAGCGCCATCTCCACCACGGGATGGCCGCAGGTCTCCGAGGTGTCCATGAAGCGGCGGCAGATGTGGTCCGCCGCCCGCGTGACCACCTCGGTCAGCCGGTCCTCGCCGTGCATGCGGAGCCTGGCGACCCCGGCCTGGATGAGGTGGCCGTAGCAGTACAGCTCGTGGCCCCACTCGAAGTCGGTGTAGCGGTTGCCGGTCCAGCGGGTGTTGAGGTAGCCGTCGCCCTCCTGGGCTCTGGCCACGGTCTCGGCCAGCTCGGGCAGCGCGGGGTGGTCGGCCCACGCCATCGCCTCCAGCAGCTTGTAGGTCTCCGAGTCGCTGAACTCCCTGCCCTTGCGGGGGAGACGGCCGCGGAAGTTGCCGATCCAGCCTTCGCGTTCCTCCCATTCCTGGCAGTGGGCGATGGTGACGTCCCGGTTGAGGGCGATGCGGTCGCCCCAGAAGCCGGGCGCCAGGCGTACCGCGTCCAGGCCGAGGGGGGACAGCACGCCCGATGAGGGCAGGACAGGATTAGCCACGCAGAGCTCCCGACATGAATCCGCGCACGTAGTGGCGCTGCAGAATGACGAACAGGATGAGACAGGGCAGGGCCATGACCATGACACCGGCCTGGAGCATGCCGTAGTCGATGGCGCCGAACGTGCCCTGGGTCATGCTGACCACGGCCACCGGCAGGGTGAACGACGAGCCGTCGTTGAGCAGGATGAGCGGCGCGAAGAAGTCGTTCCACGAGGCCAGGAAGGCGAACAGGCCGACCGTGACCAGAGCCGGCCGTACGGCGTGCAGCAGGATCCGGGAGAAGGCCCGGAAGGTGCCGCAGCCGTCGACCAGCGCCGCCTCCTCCAGCTCGCGCGGGATCGCCTCGAACGCGTTGCGCATCATGAACAGCGCGAACGGCAACTGGAACATCACGAACACCAGCGACAGCCCCAGCAGCGAGTTCTGCAGGCCGAGGTAGCCGAGCAGCACGTAGAGCGGGATGAGGATCGTCGCGTAGGGCACCATGAGGATCGCCAGCGTGGCCAGGAACAGCAGGTTCTTGCCGGGGAAGTCGAACCGGGCGAACGCGTAGCCGCCCAGCGCGGAGACGATCAGCGTCCCGGCGACGGTCATCGACGACACCAGCACGCTGTTGGTGGCGTAGGTGCCGACGCCCTCGCCGTACGCGGCCATGTTCAGGTAGTTCTGCGGCTTCTCCAGTGACGCCCAGCCGCTCCACAGCAGCGGGAACAGGAACAGGATGGCCAGCGCCGTGACCGTGGAGTAATACCTCACCTGAGCCTCCGCATCAGCAGCGTGTTGAGCCCGACCAGGGCGATCAGCAGCACGACGGACAGCGCCGCCGCCCCGCCGAGGTCGAAGCGGAAGAACGCGTCGCGGTAGACGACCATGACGATCGAGGTCGTGCTGTTGTCCGGGCCGCCGTTGGTGAAGATGAAGAACTGGTCGAAGGCCAGCAGTGAGCCCGTCACGCTGAGGATCAGCATCAGGGCCAGCGTCGGGCGGAGCAGCGGCAGCGTGATCTTGGTGAAGATCTGCCAGCGGTTCGCGCCGTCGCTCCTGGCCGCCTCGTACACCTCGACGGGGATCGACTGCAGGCCGGTCAGCAGGATGAGCATGTTGAACCCGGCGAAACGCCACAGCACCAGCGCGATCGTGGAGAACAGCGCCATGTTCGGGGTGCCGATCCACTTCACCGGCTCCTTGGTGATGCCGAGGTTCTGGAGCAGCGGGCCGATCGGGCCGAAGTCGTTGTTCAGCATGCCGTAGAACAGCAGCGCGGCGGCGGCGAAGCCGACGGCTCCGGGCAGGAAGAACGCGGTGCGGAAGAAGGCGACGCCGGGCCGCCGCTCCTGCACCAGCAGGGCCAGGCCGAGCGCCACCGTCGACAGCAGGACGGTGGTGATGGCGGTGTACTTCAGCGTGAAGAGCACCGCGTCGAAGAACAGCGGGTTGTTCGGGATCTTGGTGTAGTTGTCGGGGGCGTTGAACACCGCCTGCCCCAGCAGCGGCCAGCGGTTCAGCGACATCCAGACGACCAGCACCAGTGGCGCGAGGAACAGGACGCCGACGATTACGGCGGTCGGTGCGGCGTACAGCCAGCCCTGAGCCTGTCTTCCCCGCCAGCGGGCGGACGGCACGGTGTGTGCCGCCCGTCGCTTGGGCTTGCCGAGGGTCAGAGTCATTGCTGGAGAGATTTCGTAATCTCTGCGTTCAACTGGGGCACCTTCGAGGCGTCGCCGAACACCGCTTCACGGGCCAGTCGCAGCCAGGGTCCCTGCGGGTCGTTGAACGTCTGGCCGAAGCGCAGCGCGAACGGCGTCTGCCCCTTGGCGACCAGCGAGTTGATCAGGACCACCCGCGGGTCCTCCGCCGAGTACTTGTTGTTGGACAGGTCGGTACGCGCGAGCACGTCCTTGTTCTTCGCCATGACCTCGACCTGCGCCTCGTCGGACACGGTCCAGGACAGGAACTCCCAGGCCGCGTCGGCGTTCTTGGAGGTCGAGGAGATGCCGATCGAGTCGCCACCCACGAACGTCGACTCGCCGCCGTCGGGACCGGCGATGGGCGTGACGCCGATCTTCATGTCCGCGGGCATCGTGCCGAGCGTGGTCGACGGCATGGGCATGACGCCGATCTCACCCTTGGGGAAGAAGCCGGTCCAGGTCGGGCCCTGCTCCTCCTTGGCCGTCGGGCCGGTGACCTTCTTCTCGTACAGGTCGCGGTAGGTCTTGAACACCTCGGTCATCGCGGGCTGGTCGTTGAGCGAGGTGGTGCCCTCGGGGTTCATGACCTGGGCGCCGGCCGCCCAGACCGAGGGCCAGAAGGTGAAGACGTAGCAGCCGCCGCAGTTGCCGCCGAAGAACGTGCCGTGCACCTTGCCGTCCTTGCCCAGCTTCTGCTGGATCGTGGTGGCCTGCTCGGCGAACTCCTTCAGCGTCTTGGGCCCCTTCTCCGGGTCGAGCCCGGCCTTGCTGTACAGGTCCTTGTTCCAGAACCAGACCGACAGGTCCAGCGTGTGGGGGAGGGTGTAGAGCTTGCCGTCCAGCGTGCCGAGCTTCATGTGGGAGGGCGCGAGACCGTCCTTGTACGGCAGGGCGCCGACCCTGTCGGTGATGTCCATGAACAGGCCCTGCGAGGTGTAGTTCGGGACGAAGATCACGTCGGCGGCGAACACGTCAGGGAGCTGCTTCGCCCCCGCCGCGGCCGCGATGCGCGGCTGGTAGTTGTCCGTCGGGATGACGGTCAGCTTCACCTGGTTCTTGTGATTGCTGTTGTAGGCCTTCACCAACCGCTCGCTCTGGGCCTGCGTCGCCGCGCGGGTCCACATGGTGATCGTGACCGGGCCTGCCGCCTGTGGCTGCTTATCGCTCCCACCGCTGCCGCAGGCGGCGGCTGTGAGCGCTAACAATCCGAGGAAGGCGATCCCAGCCAGCCGTAGTCTCATGGTTGTCTCCTTCGGGACCCCCGTGAACTGAAAGGTTTTCGGAAACGTAGAAGAAACATCCGGGCCTGTCAATGGGTGTTAGGGTTTGACCCAGATATCGGTGACTGAAAAGGGTTTCGTAAATATGGCGGGTAGGCGCGCGACCATCAACGACGTGGCCTCCCTGGCGGGGGTGTCGATCGCCACGGCCTCCAAGGCGCTCAACGGACGGCAGGACGTGCGGGCCTCGACCCGGCAGCGCGTGCTCGCCGCGGCGGAGGAGCTCTCCTTCCAGCCGAACGCGCTGGCCAGGGGGCTGCTGTCCGGGCAGACGCGCACGGTCGGGCTGCTCACCTCCGACAGCGCGGGCCGGTTCGGCATACCGGTGCTGCTCGGGGCGGAGGACGCCTTCGGCGCCGGGGAGATGGCGGTGCTGCTCTGCGACGCCCGCGGCGACGCCATCAGGGAGCAGCACCACCTGCGCGCGCTGCTGTCGCGCCGCGTCGACGGGCTGATCGTGGTGGGCGAGAGCACCAACCCGCGGTCCTCCGTCAGCAGGGATCTGCCGGTTCCCGTGGTGTACGCCTACGGGCCCTCCGAAGATCCCGAGGACGTGTCGTTCGTGCCGGACGACGTGGGCGGGGCGGCGATGGCCGTACAGCATCTGGTGGCGCTGGGCCGGCGCAGGATCGCGCACGTCACCGGGCCCGCCCACTACAAGGCGGCGCGCGACCGCGTCGAAGGGGTGGAGCTGGCGCTGACCGAGGCGGGCCTCACGCAGGCGGGGGAGACACTCTGGGGGGCGTGGTCGCAGCGGTGGGGACGGCACGCGGCGGAGATGCTGCTGATGTCACAGCCGGAGATCGACGCGGTGTTCTGCGGCAGCGACCAGATCGCGGCCGGGTTCGTCGAGGGCGCCCGCGAGCGGGGGCGGCGGGTGCCCGACGACATCGCGGTGATCGGCTACGACAACTGGGAGGTGCTGTCCACCGAGACGCGCCCGGCCCTGACGACCGTGGACATGAACCTGGAGCTCCTCGGCAGGACGGCCGCCCAGCACCTGTTCGCGGCCATCGACGGGCGGGCGACGCCGGGCGTCCACCGCATGCCCTGCCAACTGGTGATCCGCGACTCCACGGCGTCGTCGTCGTGAACGTGCCCGGGCGGGGAGGGCAGGTCCCCGCCCGGGCACGGGTCTTTCCGAGCCGGAGTAAGGTCACACGGCTCGCAGGCCCCTGATCAGCGCGGATAAGACCGTTCGCGGCATGGTCAGGGACTCCTCGGCTCTGTTAGCGTTAACATTCTGGGTGAGCGTTCACCACCAGGTGAAGGCCAAGTTAAGAGGAGCGCGCCGCGACGTCAAGAGACATCGTGTGACGCGACCGTAATCGGACGACCCCTTGACGAGACCTGTTGTTAACGTTCACAGTCATGCCAAGCCAGGAAGGGAGCACGCAGTGGGATCGACCCAGGGGCGTCGCCCGCCGGTCATGGCCGACGTGGCCAAAGAGGCCGGGGTATCGCACCAGACGGTCTCACGCGTGCTCAACGAGCATCCCAACGTGCGCAGCGAGACCCGCGCGAGGGTGCAGGAGGCGATCGACAAGCTCGGCTACCGCCGCAACCTCGTCGCCCGCGCTCTGGTCACCAAGCACTCCAGGACGCTCGGCGTGGTCAGCTTCGACACCACGCTGTACGGCCCGGCCAGCACGGTCTACGGCATCGAGCAGGCGGCCCGGGCGGCCGGCTACTTCGTCAGCATCGTGAGCCTCAAGTCCATCGACAAGCTCGGCGTCAACGACGCCCTCGACTACCTGACGGACCAGGGCGTCGACGGCATCGTCGTGGTCGCGCCGCAGCGGTCGGCCGCCCAGGCGCTGGCCGAGCTCCCGTTCGGGGTGCCGACGGTCGCCGTCGAGGGCGGCGAGGCCGGCGAGGCCTCGGTCGTCTGCGTCGACCAGGTCGAGGGGGGCAGGCTGGCCACCGAGCACCTGCTCTCCCTGGGACACGAGACGGTCTGGCAGATCCGCGGCCCCTCCGACTGGCTGGAGGCCGAGGGACGCGTGGCCGGGTGGCGGGCCGCGCTCAAGCAGGCGGGCCGTCCGGCCCCGGAGCCGCTCACCGGAGACTGGAGCCCGCGCTCGGGATACGAGGCGGGGCGCAGTCTGGCGAGCATGAAGGACGTCACAGCGGTGTTCGTCGCCAACGATCAGATGGCGCTGGGCGTGCTGCGGGCGTTCACCGAGCAGGGGGTGAGAGTGCCCGATCAGGTGAGCGTCGTCGGTTTCGACGACATCCCCGAATCGGAGTTCTTCTCGCCGCCGCTCACCACCATCAGGCAGGACTTCGGCGCGGTGGGCAGGCACAGCATCGAGGTGCTCCTTCGGCAGATCGAGGGCCAAGGCTCCCACGAGCGCGAACGCCTCGTGGTCCCGCCCTCGCTCATTCCCCGGGCCAGTACGGCCCGGCGGTAGCCCGTACACCAGAGACAGGGCGGCGCTGACACGACGCGGTTCGATGTTAGCGCTCACACCAGAAGGGACCCCACGTGTTGAAGAGGATCTCGGCGTTGATGCTCGCCGGGCTCACCGCGATGGCGGTGGGCGGCTGCGGTGGCAGTGGCGGGGGCGGTGCCGCGTCGGGCGGTGGCGCGATCACTATGGGCTTCTCGCAGGTCGGCGCGGAGAGTGGCTGGCGCACCGCGAACACCAAGTCCGTGCAGGACTCGGCCAAATCCGCGGGCATCACCCTGAAGTTCTCGGACGCCCAGCAGAAGCAGGAGAACCAGATCAAGGCGATCCGCTCCTACATCCAGCAGAAGGTGGACGTCATCGCCTTCTCGCCGGTGGTGGAGTCGGGCTGGGACACGGTGCTCAAAGAGGCCAAGAACGCGAAGATCCCGGTGATCCTCACCGACCGGGCCGTGGACTCCAAGGACACCACGCTCTACAAGACCTTCCTCGGCTCGGACTTCGTGGAGGAGGGCAAGAAGGCCGGCAAGTGGCTGGTGGATGAGTACAAGGACAGCAAGGACCCGGTGAACATCGTCGAGCTGCAGGGCACCACCGGCTCGGCCCCCGCCAACGACCGCAAGTCGGGCTTCCAGGAGGTCATCGGGGCGGATCCCAAGTTCAAGATCGTCGCCTCGCAGACCGGCGACTTCACCAGGGCCAAGGGCAAGGAGGTCATGGAGGCCTTCCTGAAGTCCACTCCGGACATCGACGTCCTTTACGCGCACAATGACGACATGGGGCTGGGTGCGATCGAGGCCATCGAGGGCGCGGGCAAGGTGCCCGGCAAGGACATCAAGATCATCACGGTCGACGCCGTCAAGGACGGCATGCAGGCGCTCTCCGACGGAAAGATCAACTACATCGTCGAGTGCTCCCCGCTCCTCGGCCCGCAGCTGATGGACCTGGCCAAGAAGGTCGTCAAGAACGAGACCGTACCGACCCGTGTGATCACGGAGGAGACGGCGTTCAACCAGGAGCAGGCCAAGGCCGCGCTGCCCAACCGCCAGTACTGACCGTTGACGGGGCCGGCCCGCGCGGCCGGCCCACTCTCAAGAGGAGGAGAGGGGCGCCGAGATGGCCGTACCCGCGCCGATCCTGCAGATGAGCGGAATCGGCAAACAGTTCCCCGGCGTGAAGGCTCTCGACGGCGTGGACCTGCGACTGCTGCCGGGCGAGGTGCACGCGCTCATGGGCGAGAACGGCGCGGGCAAGTCCACCCTGATCAAGGTGCTCACCGGCGTCCACCCCATCGACGCCGGCACCATCGAACTGCTCGGCGAGCCCGTCGCGTTCGGCAGCCCGCTGGCGGCGCAGGGGGCCGGCATCAGCACGGTCTACCAGGAGGTCAACCTCTGCGCGAACCTCTCGGTCGCCGAGAACATCTTCGTCGGCCGCGAGCCGCGCCGCTGGGGCCGGATCGACTGGCCCCGGATGCGGGCCCGGGCCGCGGAGCTGCTGGCCCGGCTGGAGCTCGACCTCGACGTCTCGGCGCCCCTGTCGACCTACTCGCCGGCCATCCAGCAGATGGTCGCCATCGCGCGGGCCATCGACATCGAGGCCCGGGTGCTGATCCTCGACGAGCCGACGTCCAGCCTCGACGCGGTCGAGGTCGAGCAGCTCTTCAAGGTGATGCGCAGCCTCAAGGAGGAGGGCATCGCGATCCTGTTCGTGTCGCACTTCCTCGACCAGGTCTACGAGATCTCCGACCGGATGACGATCCTGCGCAACGGGCGGCTGGTGGGTGAATACCTCACCAAGGAGCTCAGCCAGGTCGAGCTGGTCGCCAAGATGATCGGCCAGGAGCTCGCCGCGCTGGAGAAGCTGCACGGCGAGGCCAAGGTGTTCGACCGCTCGCTCCTCGAGGCGCGCGGGCTCGGCCGGGCCGGGGCGATCGAGCCGTTCACGCTGACCGTCCACGAGGGCGAGGTCGTGGGGCTGGCCGGGCTGCTGGGCTCGGGCCGTACCGAGATCGCGCGGCTGCTGTTCGGCGCCGACCACGCGAGCGCCGGCGACGTGACCATGGACGGCACGGCCGTCTCGTTGCGCACGCCGCGTGTCGCGATGAACCACCGGATCGCGTTCTGCTCGGAGAACCGCAAGTCGGACGGGCTGATCCCCGACCTCACGCTCCGGGAGAACATCATCCTGGCCCTGCAAGCCACCAGGGGCTGGACCAGGCCGGTCCCGCGCGAGCAGCAGGACGAGCTGGTCGGTAAGTACATCACCGCGCTGAAGATCAGCCCGCCCAACCCGGAGCACCTCGTACGCGACCTCAGCGGCGGCAACCAGCAGAAGGTCCTGCTGGCCAGATGGCTGATCCTGGAGCCGCGGCTGCTCATCCTCGACGAGCCCACCCGCGGCATCGACATCGGTGCGAAGACCGAGATCCAGCGCCTGGTCGCCCAGCTCTCCGACGGCGGCATGGCGGTGCTGTTCATCTCCGCCGAGCTGGAGGAGGTGCTGCGGCTCAGCCACAAGGTCGGCGTCCTGCGTGACCGCAGGCTGGTCGCCGAGCTGCCCAACGACGACGACCTCACCATGGACGTGCTCATGGAGACCATTGCAAGTGGCGGCGCGAGCGGAGGCCGAGCGGAATGAGACGCCTGCTCTGGCCGGCCGTCATCCTGGCCGTGCTGCTCCTCGTCAACGTGTTCTTCACCGCGAACTTCTTCTCGATCCAGATGCGCGACGGCCACCTCTACGGCAGCCTGATCGACATCCTGCGGTTCGGCGCCCCGCTGATCCTGGTGTCGCTCGGGATGACGCTGGTCATCGCGACCGGCGGCATCGACCTGTCGGTCGGCTCGGTGGTGGCGATCTCGGGGGCGCTGGCCTGTCTGCAGATCAGCCAGGACGCCGGCGTCTTCACCGCCGTGGTGCTGGCGCTCGGCCTGTCGGTGCTGCTCGGGGCGTGGAACGGCCTGCTCGTCGCGGTCGTCGGCATTCAGCCGATCATCGCCACGCTGATCCTCATGGTCGCCGGGCGCGGCCTGGCCCAGTTGATCACCGGCGGGCAGATCATCACCATCAACAGTCCCTCGTACAAGATCATCGGTGGCGGCTACTGGCTGACCGTGCCCTTCGGCATCCTCCTGGTCGCGGTGGTCCTGGCGATCACCGTGTTCCTCACCCGCAGGCTGGCCCTCGGGATGCTGATCGAGTCGGTCGGCGGCAACGCCGAGGCCAGCAGGCTGGCCGGCATCCGCTCGCGCGGCATCATCATCATGGTCTACGCGTTCGCCGCGCTCTGCGCCGGCGTTGCCGGGCTGATGATCAGCTCGAACGTGTCCAGCGCCGACGGCAACAACGCCGGCCTCTGGGTCGAGCTCGACGCCATCCTGGCCGTGGTCATCGGCGGCACCTCGCTGTCGGGCGGGCGCTTCTCGCTCGGCGGCACCGTGCTGGGCGCGCTGATCATCCAGACGCTGACCACCACCATCTACTCGATCGGCGTGCCGCCGGAGACCACGCTGCTGTTCAAGGCGCTCGTGGTGACCGCGGTCTGCCTCATCCAGTCGAAGTCGTTCCGCGAGAAGGTGTTCGGCCGGCGCCGCCGAGCCGTGCCGCCCAGCCCGGCGGCGGAGGAGAAGGTCCGGGTGACGGCATGACGACCGTGACGCTCAACGGCCTCAGGACGATCCCGGCCAAGTACGTGCCCGTCCTGGTGACCGCCTGCCTGTTCGTGGCGATGTTCGTCGCGGGCGGCATCCGTTATGAGGGCTTCGCCAGCGGGCAGGTGATACTCAACGTCTTCATCGACAACGCCTTCCTGCTGGTCGTGGCCGTCGGCATGACGTTCGTGATCCTCACCGGGGGGATCGACCTGTCGGTCGGCTCGGTGGTCGCGCTGTCCACGATGATCTCGGCGAGCCTGATGAAGGGGCCCGGGTGGCCGCCGTACCTGGTGATCCCGCTGGTGCTGCTCATCGGCTCCGCGCTGGGGATGGTGATGGGGTACATCATCCACGCCTTCGAGATCCAGCCGTTCATCGTCACGCTGGCCGGGATGTTCCTGGCCAGGGGGCTGTGCTACACGATCGGCACCGACTCGATCCCCATCGAGGACCCGACGTTCACGGCGTTCGCGCAGACCAGGATCGACCTGTTCGCCGACCTGTGGATCTCGCCGAGCGTGATCATCGCCGCGGTGGTGGTGCTGGTGGCGGCGTACGTGCTGCACTACACGCGCCTGGGCCGCTCCGTCTACGCCACCGGGGGCAGCGAGCAGTCCGCGTTGCTGATGGGCCTGCCGGTGGCCCGGACGAAGATCACGGTCTACACGATCAGCGGGTTCTGCTCGGCGCTCGGCGGGGTGCTTTTGTCGTTCTACATGCTCTCCGGGTACGGTCTGCACGCCGTCGGCATGGAGCTCGACGCGATCGCGGCGGTCGTCATCGGAGGTACCCTCCTGACCGGCGGCTCGGGATTCCTGCTTGGTACCGTGCTGGGCGTGCTGGTGCTGGGCCTGATTCAGACGGTCATCAGCTTCGAGGGCACGCTGAGCTCCTGGTGGACCAAGATCTTCATCGGCCTTCTGCTGTTCGTCTTCATCCTGCTTCAGCGCCTATTCTCGGCACGCCGAACCTGACCTCCGGGGCGTCCCTGTCGTGGCGGATTCAAGGGAGATTATGTGAACGCTAACAACACCTACGTGATCGGTGTCGACTTCGGCACGCTGTCCGGCCGCGCCGTGGTGGTGCGGGTGGGCGATGGCGCCGAGGTCGGCAGCGCCGTGCACGAGTACACGCACCGCGTCATCGAGGAGCGATTGCCCGGCTCCGAGATCCGGCTGGGACCCGACTGGGCGCTGCAGTCCCCGCAGGACTGGCTGGACGTCCTGCGCACCGCCGTGCCGGAGGCGGTGGCCGCCGCGGGGATCGACCCGGCGCAGGTCGTCGGCCTCGGCACCGACTTCACCGCGTGCACGGTGCTGCCGACCACGCGCGACGGCACGCCGCTCTGCTTCCAGACGCCCGAGCGGCCGCATGCCTGGCCCAAGCTGTGGAAGCACCACGCGGCGCAGGCGCACGCCGACCGCATCAACGAGCTGGCCGCCCGGCGCGGGGAGAGCTGGCTGCCGCGCTACGGCGGCAAGATCTCCTCGGAGTGGGAGTTCGCCAAGGGCCTGCAACTGCTCGAGGAGGACCCGGAGACGTACGGCCGGACCGAGCGATGGGTCGAGGCGGCCGACTGGATCATCTGGCAGCTCACCGGGGTCGAGACGCGCAACGTCTGCACCGCCGGATATAAAGGCATATTTCAGGACGGGAGCTACCCCTCAGAAGACTTCCTGGCCGCACTCAACCCCGATTTCTCCGGATTTGTCGGCAAATTGGGGCAGGAGCTGTCGCCGCTGGGCGGGCTCGCCGGGCGGCTGACCGCGCAGGCCGCCGAGTGGACCAAGCTGCCCGAGGGCATCGCGATCGCGGTCGGCAACGTCGACGCGCACGTCACCTCCGCCGCGGCCGACGCGGTCCGGCCCGGCCAGATGGTCGCGATCATGGGCACCTCCACCTGCCACGTGATGCCGTCCGACCAGCTCGCCGAGGTGCCCGGCATGTGCGGGGTGGTCCGCGACGGGATCGTCCCAGGGCTGTGGGGATATGAGGCGGGACAGTCGGGCGTGGGCGACATCTTCGCCTGGTTCGTCGACAACGCCGTGCCCGCCTCGTACGCAGGGCTCGCGGCCGAGCAGGGCCGGTCGGTGCACGACTACCTGACCGAGCTGGCCGCCGCGCAGCGGGTCGGGCAGCACGGCCTGGTCGCGCTCGACTGGCACAACGGCAACCGCTCGGTGCTGGTCGACCACGACCTGTCCGGCGTGGTCGTCGGCCAGACCCTGGCCACCAGGCCCGAGGACGTCTACCGCGCGCTCATCGAGGCCACCGCGTTCGGCGCCCGGGTGATCGTCGAGACGTTCGAGGCGTCGGGCGTGCCGGTGGCGGAGTTCGTGGTCGCCGGTGGCCTGCTGAAGAACCGCTTCCTCATGCAGGTCTACGCCGACGTACTGCGCAGGCCGCTGTCGGTCATCGTCTCCGAGCAGGGCCCCGCGCTCGGCTCGGCGATCCACGCGGCCGTCGCGGCGGGCGCGTACGACGACATCGAGCAGGCCGCGGCCGCGATGGGCGCGCGGCAGGAGAACGCCTACGTGCCCGACGCGGAGCGGGCCGACGCCTACGACCGGCTCTACGCCGAATACCGCACACTGCACGACTACTTCGGGGACGGACGGATGCTGCACACGCTACGCGCGATCAGGAACGAGGCGAGCAGATGAGAAAGACAGTCTGCGACCTGCACGCCGAACTGGTGCGCAACAACCTCGTCGCCTGGACCGCCGGGAACGTCTCCGGGCGGATCCCCGGTGAGGACCTGTTCGTCATCAAGCCGTCCGGGGTCTCCTACGACGAGCTGACCCCGGAGAACATGGTCGTCTGCGACCTCGACGGCAACCTGGTCGAGGGTGAGCACGCGCCGTCCAGCGACACCGCCGCGCACGCCTACGTCTACCGCGTCATGCCGGAGGTGGGCGGGGTGGTGCACACCCACTCCACCTACGCCACCGCTTGGGCGGCGCGCGGTGAAGCCATCCCGTGCGTGCTGACCGCCATGGCCGACGAGTTCGGCGGCGAGATCCCGGTCGGGCCGTTCGCGCTGATCGGCGACGACTCCATCGGCCACGGCATCGTGGAGACGCTCAAGGGACACCGCTCGCGGGCCGTACTGATGCGGAACCACGGCGTCTTCACCATCGGCCCCACCCCCAAGGCGGCGGTGAAGGCGGCGGTGATGTGCGAGGACGTCGCCCGCACCGTGCACGTGGCCCGGCAGCTCGGCCAGCCGCTGACCATCCCCCAGGACGACATCGACCGCCTGTACGACCGCTATCAGAACGTCTACGGACAGAGGAGCCCGCGTTGAACATCTGGTTTCTGACCGGCAGCCAGGGGCTGTACGGCGAGGACACGCTGCGCCAGGTCGCCGAGCAGTCGCAGCGGATCGCCGCCGCCCTCCCGGTGACCGTCGAGTGGAAGCCCGTGCTCACCGACGCGGCCGCGATCAGGCGCGTGATGCTGGAGGCCAACGCGGACGACTCGTGCGCCGGCGTGATCGCCTGGATGCACACCTTCTCCCCGGCCAAGATGTGGATCGCCGGGCTCGACGCGCTGCGCAAGCCGCTGCTGCACCTGCACACGCAGGCCAACGTCGAGTTGCCGTGGAGCTCCATCGACATGGACTTCATGAACCTCAACCAGGCCGCGCACGGCGACCGTGAGTTCGGCCACATCCAGACCCGGCTGGGCGTGCCGCGCAAGACCGTGGCCGGGCACGTCAGCGATCCGTTCGTGGCCGACCGCGTGCTCGCCTGGTCGCGGGCGGCGACGGGCCTGGCGGAGGTACGCACGCTCAAGCTCGCCAGGTTCGGCGACAACATGCGCGACGTCGCCGTCACCGAGGGCGACAAGGTCGAGGCGCAGCTCCGCTTCGGCGTCTCGGTCAACACCTACGGTGTCAACGAGCTGGTCGAGGTCGTGGACGCCGCCTCCGACGCGGACGTGACGGCGCTGGTCAAGGAGTACGCGGAGCTCTACCGGGTGGCGCCGGAGCTGCTGGGCGAGCGGCACGAGTCGCTGCGCTACGCCGCCCGGATCGAGCTGGGCCTGCGCGGCTTCCTGGAGGCGGGCGGGTTCCGCGCGTTCACCACGAACTTCGAGGACCTCGGCGGGCTGCGCCAGCTCCCCGGCCTGGCCGTGCAGCGGCTGATGGCCGACGGATACGGCTTCGGCGGCGAGGGCGACTGGAAGACCTCGGTGCTGCTGCGCACGCTCAAGGCCATGGCGCCGGGCGGCACCTCGTTCATGGAGGACTACACCTACAACCTGACGCCGGGCGAGGAGCTCATCCTCGGCGCGCACATGCTGGAGGTCTGCCCGTCGATCGCCTCGGGCACCCCGACGTGTGAGATCCACCCCCTGGGCATCGGCGGCCGGGAGGACCCGGTGCGGCTGGTGTTCGACGCCGAGCCCGGGCCCGGCATCGTCATCGGGCTCGCCGACATGGGGGACCGGTTCCGGCTGGTGGCCAACGAGATCGACATCGTCGCGCCGCCGCACCCGCTGCCCAACCTGCCGGTGGCGCGCGCGGTCTGGCGGCCCCGCCCGAACCTGCGTACCTCCGCCGAGTCCTGGCTGACCGCGGGCGCGCCGCACCACACGGTGCTCTCGACGGCGGTGGGCGCCGAGGAGCTGAGCGACCTGGCCGACATGCTCGGCGTCGAACTGCTGATCATCGACGCGGACACGACGGCCCGCAGCTTCGCCAAGGAACTGCGCTGGAACCAGGCGTACTACCGGCTGGCGCAGGGCTTCTAAGCGTCTTCGTCGGGTGGTTTCGGGGCGTTCTTGCGTTGTTCCTCCGCTCGCTCGCGGAGGCGGCGCAGGAACTCCTCGTCGTCGTCGGGGTTGGTCGCGGTCGCGGGCCCCGGCCGGTCGTACTCGGGGAACCCGGTCGGCCGCGCCGCCTGGACCGCCTGCGGCCGCCCGGCCACCAGCCAGATCACGGAGCCGACCAGCGGGAACAGCAGCACGACGAGCACCCAGAGGATCTTCGGCAGGTTACGGCACGCCTCTTCCGGCGTGGTGATCGCATCGAACAGGCAGTACAGCCAGAGCACCATCGTGGCCAGGCCGAGAGCCTCGGACAGGTAGAGCACGGAATTCTCCTTGGCGACGCCCTCGTCAGGAGCGCCTTTGTCGTCGGCGCTTTCGTCGCGGCACTCGAAAATAGCGCCCGCTCGCGGCGCCGACAAGAGGTATGGAAGGGTAAAGCGGTGACGCTGAAGAATTGGGCGGGAAATATCGCCTTTCAGGGGAAAACCGTCCACCATCCCTCCACTCTCGACGAGCTTCAGAACCTGGTCGCCGACACGGCCAACATCCGGGCATTAGGCAGCGGCCACTCCTTCAACGACGTCGCCGACACGACGGGCGACCTCGTCACCCTGGACCGCCTGCCGTCCGAGGTGGAGATCGACAGCGCCGCGGCGCGCGTGCGGGTCGGCGCGCGGACGACGTACGCGGAGCTCGCGCCCGTCCTGCACGCGAACGGGTTCGCGCTCGGCAACCTGGCCTCGCTCCCGCACATCTCGGTGGCGGGCTCGTGCGCGACCGGCACGCACGGCTCCGGTGGCGGCAACCAGAGCCTGTCGGCGGCCGTGGCGGCGCTGGACCTCGTCACCGCCGACGGCTCCCTGATCACCCTTCGGCGGGGTGCGGCCGACTTCCCCGGCGCGGTCGTGGCGCTCGGCGCGCTCGGCGTCGTCACCTCGGTCACGCTCGACCTCGTACCCGCCTTCGAACTGCGCCAGTACGTCCGGGAGGACCTGCCCGACGACTTCGACTTCGAGGCCGTCATGTCGGCCGGATACAGCGTCAGCCTGTTCACCGACTGGCTGTCGACCCGCGTGTGGCTCAAGCGCCGCACCGAGCTGCCCGCCGGCGACTGGCACGGCACCCGCGCGGCCGACGGCCCCCGCCATCCGGTGCCGGGCATGCCGGCCGGGAGCTGCACCGAGCAGCTCGGCGTGCCCGGGCCGTGGCACGAGCGGCTGCCGCACTTCCGGGCCGACTCGCCGCCGAGCAGCGCGGGCGACGAGCTGCAGTCGGAGTTCCTGCTCCCCAGGGCGCGCGCGGCCGAGGCGCTGGGCGAGCTGCGGGCCATCGGCGACCGCATCAGGCCGGTGCTGCAGATCTCCGAGGTACGCACGATCGCCGCCGACGACCTGTGGCTCAGCCCCTACAACGGCCGCGACACGGTGGGCCTGCACTTCACCTGGGTCAAGGACACGGCGGCGGTGCTGCCGGTGATCGAGCTGGTCGAGGAGCGGCTGGCGCCGTTCGATCCCCGGCCGCACTGGGGCAAGCTGTTCACCCGGTGGCCGTCGTGCCCGGAGCGCTTCCGTGACCTGGTGGGGCGCTATGACCCGGCGGGCAAGTTCCGCAACGACTTCGTGCGGATACTGCTGGGGGAGTAGGCGGGCCGGCCGGGCTTGCGCCCGGCGGGGTAGCGGATCACCGGTCTCGGGGACGATGTCTCGCGGGGGCCGGTGGCCGATCGTGGGAGCATGACCACGCACCCGTTCAGATTCGGCGCCGTCGCCGGTCACGATCTCCATCCCGACGGCTGGGGCGAGCTGGGCCGCCGCGCGGAGGGCCTCGGCTTCACCACACTGCTGGTGCCCGACCATGTGTCGGGCGTGCGGTCTCCGTTCGCCGCCGCGGCCGTCGTCGCCGCCGCGACGACCACCCTGCGCGTCGGGACGTACGTCGTGGACGTTCCTTCCTGGACGCCGGAGAGCGTGGCGCGGGAGACGGCCGGGTTACGCGCGTTCAGCGGCGGCCGGTTCGAGCTGGGCCTGGGCGCGGCCCCGCCGGTGACGGGCGACACGCCCGCCGAGCAGGTCAGGCGACTGGCGAGGACGGCCGCCGCAGTACGCGACGTGCCGATCCTGATCGCCGCGTCCTGCAGCGGGCTGCTCAAGGTGGCCGCCGAGAAGGCCGACACGGTGGCTCTGTGGCTGCCGCCGTGGTGCGCCGAGGCGCAGGTGGCCGCGATGCTGGACGAGCTCTACGAGCTGGCCGGTGACCGCTACGACCACCTGGAGCTCAGCATGGGCCTGGCTACCGAGGGCACGGGGGTGCTGACCAGAACCCCGGACCAGATGGCCACCACCTTGCGCGAGCGCAGGGACAAACTCGGCATCTCGTACGTGACAGTGAACGTGGAGTCCATGGACTCTTTCGCTCCCGTTGTGGCCATGCTCAGCGGTACCTGACCGTTCCTGACAGGTATCCCCGTCACCATGGGACGCATGACAGCAAAGGGAACCTTCGACACCGCCGACTGGAACGCCCAGCCCCCGTACGAGGAGGCCGACGGCGTCTCGCTCGGCCACGTCACCCTGGGCAAGACCTTCCACGGCGACCTGACCGGCACCAGCGTGGTCCATCTGATCGTGGCGGGGACCCCGGTGGAGAACTCGCGGGCGTATGTGGCGATGGAACGGGTCGTGGGCAGCCTGGACGGGCGGACGGGCAGCTTCGTGTTCCAGCACTTCGCGGTGGGCGACCGGGGCGAGCAGTCGCTGCGGGTCGCGGTCGTACCGGACTCCGGGACCGGCGAGCTGAGCGGCCTCAGGGGCGAGATGGACATCCTCATCGCCCCCGACGGCTCGCACTCGTACGTCTTCGACTACCGGCTCTGAGCTATGAGGCCGGGGTGGTGTTCAGCCCGTTGATCGCGGCCTGGACCGTCGCCAGGTCGCCCAGGATCACTTCGTTGCGGTCCCGGTCGGTGTGCAGGCGCCAGTGGGTTTCGGCCACCGCCTCGGGGGCGGCCGGAGAGCCCGGGGCGATGGCGGCGCCGATGGGGACGTGGCCCACATGGACGCCACGGTCCGACACCGCCTGCGCCAGGGCGAGGACATAGTTGCGCAGCCCCGCCACGGCGATGCCGATGTTGCCCAGGAAGTCGATCGGGTGCACGGCCGAGATGCCCGAGGTGAACAGCAGCGTGCCGGAGCCGCGTTCGAGCATCCCGGGCAGCACCGCACTGAACGGCGTTGGGGCTAGAGCCCCTCGGGAAAATCGGTCATCGCGTTGAGCAGCGGCACCAACTGCTCCTCCTCGTAGTCGAGGTGCGCCTCCAGCTCGCGGGAGAGCCGATCGAGCTCGGCGCCGACGTCGTCGGTGTCGCCCCCATCCGGCAGCTCGCGGATCCGGGCGAGCAGCCGCGCCACCACCTGGTGCTCGGCGCGCAGCCGTGCCAGCACCTCCGCCAGCTCGGGATGCGCGCCCTCCAGGTGCGGGAACAGGACGCCGTCCTCGCCGGTGTGATGGGCGTGCAGCGCGTCGCAGAACGTCAGGCAGTGCTCCCGTAGCTGGGGCCGCGAGCCGGGCGCCCGCCGCAGCTCCGCGAGCTCCCGCCGGAACCCGTCGTGCAGCTTCACCAGCTCGTCACCCATGGCGATGAGTCGTTCGGCGCTCATGTCGGCTACCTCCAAGCGAGTTTCTATACGCGTATAGAAAGTAGCATGGCATCATGCCCGCGCGCACAGGACGGCCACCCAAGATCTCCAGAGCGGACATCGTGTCCGCCGCTCACCGGATCATCGAGGCCGAAGGGACGGAGGGTCTGACGATGCGCAGGCTGGCCCGCGAGGTCGGCACCACGCCCATGGCCCTCTACCACCACGTACACGACAAGGAAGAACTCCTCCTGCTCCTGCTCGACGACTACGCGGCGGAGATGCCCCGGCCCGAGCTCCCGGACGAATCGGCCGAGCGGATGGCGGCGGCGGCCGTCGCCCTGCACGACGCGCTGGCGGGCCGCCCGTGGATCGTGGATGTCCTCAGGGCGGACGACCTGCTCTCGGTCAACGCGCTGTGGTACCCGGAGACGATCATCGACGCGGCCGTACGCGCCGGGCTGACCCTGGAACGGGCCGTGGACGCGTACCGGATCATCTGGCACTACACGGCGGGGGAGATCACCGCGCGGGCGGCCGCGCGGCGCAGGCGGGAGGAGGGCGGGCCGACCTATCGGCGGCGGGTGTTCGCCGAGCTCGACGCCGAGGCGTTGCCGCGCCTCGCGGCGGTGGGGGATCGGTGGGAGGAGCTCACCGCGCGCGACACCTATGGCGAGGGGCTGCGTGCGCTCGTCGTGGGGCTCCTGGCGAACCGATTCGCCATGGGCGGGCCGTCCATGAAACGGTCGGGGTCTGATGATGATCCGATGGACTGAGGCGGGCGAGGAACGTTCGGCGCCATGGCGCTCCGCGCTGGGCGCGCCGCCGCCGAAGCGCGTGGTGATCGCCGACGACCGGATGAAGGCCGACGTCGCCTACCGCCTGGCCTGCGAGGGCACCGCCCTGCTGTGGCGCGGCGACTTCCAGAACGCCCGCCAACTGCTCCAGGCGATGGGGCGCCGGTGCAAGCCGGCCGATCCCGGCGCCACGTTCTACCAATACCGCCAGGCCCAGGGTCAGCGGGCGCGCACGCTCGGCATGCTGCTGATCCCGTACGACGAAGGCCACCTCATCTCGCTCGCCCGCGCTCCCGACGTACGGCAGGCGTGCGAAGAGGTCTACGGCCCGGCGGCGGGCCCGGTGGTGGGCCAGCTACGCGAGCTGCTCGGCCTGATCGGGGCGCACGAATGGCGGAAGAAGGGCGTCGAGGTCCCGGCGCTGGATGCCCGGATCCATCCGCACTACGGAGTTTTCTCCCCGATTCGCGGCGAATACGTTGATCTGGTGGCCCAGGCGCCCCTGGCCGACAAGCGGCTGGCCTTCGACCTCGGCACGGGCACCGGCGTGCTGGCGGCGGTGCTGGCCAAGCGGGGCGTCGAGCGGGTCGTGGCCACCGATCTCGACCCGCGCGCCGTGGCTTGCGCCCGCGACAACCTGGCCCGGCTGGACCTGGCCGACCGGGTCGAGGTGGTGGCCGCCGACCTGTTCCCGCCGGGGCGCGCGCCGCTCGTCGTGTGCAACCCGCCCTGGCTGCCCGCCAAGCCGTCGTCGCTGCTCGACCAGGCCGTGTACGACCCCGGCGGGCGTATGCTCCAAGGTTTTCTCGACGGCCTGGCCGATCACCTGGAGCCGGGCGGCGAGGGCTGGCTGGTGCTGTCGGATCTGGCCGAGCACCTGGGGCTGCGCTCCCGCGCCGACCTGATGGCCGCGTTCGACGCGGCGGGGCTGCGGGTCACCGACCGGCTCGACACCCGGCCGCGCCATCGGCGCGCGTCGGATGACACCGATCCGCTCAGCGCCGCGCGGGCCGCCGAGGTGACGTCCCTGTGGCGGCTCGCGGTGGGGTGAAGCCTGTCACGTGTCGCTGAAGGCGCGCCGGTAGGCCGAAGGCGACGTACGCATCGCGCGGGTGAAGTGGTGCCGGAACGTCACGGGGCTCTCGAACCCCACGGCGGCCCCGATCTCCTCCACCGGCGCGGCCGTGCCCTCCAGCATCGGCAGGCTGGCCGCCACCCGCTGGGAGATCACCCAGCGCAGCGGGCTCGTGCCCGTCTGCCGTTTGAAGTGCCTGATGAACGAGCGTTCGGACATGTGCGCCACCCTGGCCAGGTCGCCGACGCTGATCGGCTGTGCCAGGTGGTCCATGGCCCAGGCCATCGCCCTGGCCACCGCGTCGTCGTCCTCGACCGGCGTCACCGCGGCCTGGATGAACTGCGCCTGCCCGCCCTCCCGATGCGGCGCGATGACCAGGCGGCGGGCCACCGCGTTGGCGACGTTCGGGCCGTGGTCGCCGCGGATCAGGTGGATCAGCAGGTCGAGCCCGGCCGCGCTGCCCGCGCTGGTCAGCACGTCGCCGTCGTCCACGTACAGCACCGAGGCGTTGACGGACACCTTGGGGAAGCGCTCCTGGAGCAGCTCGGCGTACTTCCAGTGGGTGGTCGCCTCGCGCCCGTCGAGCAGCCCGGCGGCGGCCAGCGCGAACGCCCCCGAACAGATCGACACCATGCGCGCGCCCCGATCGTGCGCCAGCCGCAGCGCCGCGACGAGCTCGCCGGAGACCTGCCCGCGTACGTCGGCCACGCCGGGGACGATCACGGTGTCGGCCGCGGCCAGCACGTCGAGCCCGTGCGCCGCCTGCAGCGTGAACCCGCCGACCGCCCGGAGCGGCTGGGACGTCTCGGCGCAGACCTTGAGGTCGTACCAGGGCACACCGAGTTCGGGCCGGGGGAGCCCGAAGATCTCCACCGCACACCCCAGCTCGAACGGCGACATCCCATCGAACGCGAGCACGGCGACACTCGGCAGTCCAGCGCGTACGGGCATGAGCATGGCCGCATGTTAGCCCGCCCCTCTCAGCGGAAGAAGAGATATATGCACATTTCGGGGGTACAGACCGTTTTGCCCGATTACCGCTACGAGCAGGCGGAGATCACCGAGGCATTCTCCCGCTTGACCGAGGCCGACCACGACCAGCTCGAACGCTTCCACGAGGCCACCGGCGTCCAGAGCCGGAACCTGGCGCTCCCGCTGGCCGACTACGCCAAGCTCGACTCGTTCGGTCGCGCCAATGACATCTATCTTGAGATCGCGCTCGATCTGGGCGAACGGGCGCTCCGCGGCGCGCTGGACAAGGCGGGCGTATCCCCGCGGCGGGTGGATCACCTGGTGTTCTGCTCGACCACCGGCCTGGCCACGCCGTCCATGGACGCGCGGCTGGTGCAACGTGTGGGGCTGCGGCCGGACGTCAAACGGGTGCCGATGTTCGGGCTGGGCTGCGCGGCGGGGGCGTCGGGTCTGTCGCGGCTGAACGACTACCTGCGCGGCTGGCCCGAACAGGTCGCGGCGCTGGTCTGCGTGGAACTGTGCTCGCTGACCATCCAGCGCGACGACACCTCGATCGCGAACCTGGTCGCCAGCGGCCTGTTCGGCGACGGCGCGGCGGCCGTCGTCGCGGTGGGACGCGGCCAGGGCCCGGAGGTGGTGGCCACGCGCAGCAGGCTGTACTCGGGCACCGAGCACCTCATGGGCTGGCAGGTGAGCGAGAGAGGCTTCCACCTCATCCTGGACGCCGAGCTCACCGGCTTCGTGGAGAAGGTGCTCGCGGGCGACATCAGGAGCTTCCTCGCCGACAACGGGCTCACCCCGGAACAGGTCGGCACCTGGATCTGCCACCCGGGCGGCCCGAAGGTGATCGACAAGATCGTGGAGCCGCTGGGCCTGGATCCCTCGGCTCTGGAGGTCACGCGGCGGTCACTTCGTGAGCACGGGAACATGTCGTCGGTCTCCGTCCTGCACGTCCTGCAGGAGACGCGCGGCCGTCCGGGCCAGCCGGCCGTGCTCCTCGCCCTCGGGCCCGGTTTCTCGGCCGAACTGCTCCTGCTGCACTGGTGAGTCCCTACACGATCCTGATCGGGCTGGTCGCCGCCGAACGGCTGGCCGAGCTCGCCGTGGCTCGCCGCAACCTGGCCTGGGCCAGGTCGAAGGGCGGCATCGAGTACGGCAGGCGGCACTATCGCTGGATCGTCCTGGCCCATACCGGTCTGTTGCTGGCCTGTCCGGCCGAGGTGTGGCTGTTCGACCGGCTCTTCATCCCGGCGCTCGGCTGGCCGATGCTCGCGATCGTCCTGCTGGCTCAGGGGTTGCGCTGGTCGTGCATCGCCGCCCTGGGGCGGCAGTGGAACACGCGTGTCGTGGTGGTGCCGGGGATGCCGCTGGTCAGCGCCGGGCCGTACAGATGGCTGCGTCATCCGAATTACGTGGCCGTGGTGGCGGAAGGGGTGGCACTGCCGCTCGTACATACCGCTTGGCTTACGGCGCTGGTGTTCACGCTGGTGAACGGGGTGTTGCTCGCGGTCCGGGTCCGGGTGGAGGAGGCGGCGCTGGCCGGCTGAGCGGATCACGTGTTGATCGCGGTTTGCGCTCGCTTGCGTCACCGGCCCGGCCAGGCCATTTCCGGGAGCCGTCATAGGGCCGGAGGTGGTTGCGATGAAATTTCGTCCTTTAGTCGCCAGTGTCGGGGTCGTTGGGCTCCTGACACTGGCCGCCTGTGGCGGCTCGGGGGGATCCCACGAAGGCTCCACCGCGCGGGCGCCCGCTACCGGTCCCGCAGCACCAAGAGCGTCGGCCAAGTCCGGGGCCAAGTCGCCCCAGGATGCCAAGCCTCAGTCTCAGCCTCAGTCTCAGGCGAGTGCCTCTCCGGAGACTCAGGAGGACACGTCCGCGGCGCAGATCTCGACGTTCGCCCTGGACGTGGACACCGCTTCGTACACTTATGCCCGCCGCACCCTCCAGGAAGGCCGCTGGCCCGAACCGGGGCAGATCCGGCCGGAGGAGTTCGTCAACGCGTTCCGGCAGGACTACGCGCAGCCGGCCGACGACGGGTTCACCGTTCACGTCGACGGCGCCAGGATGCCGTCACGCAACCAGGCCGTCCTGCGCGTCGGGCTGCAGACGCGCGGCTCCGACGCGGCGGCGCGGCGGCCCGCCAACCTCACGTTCGTGGTCGACGTGTCGGGCTCGATGGCCGAGCCCGGCCGGCTCGACCTGGTGAAGCAGGCCCTGCACACGCTGATCGACCAGCTCGCGCCGGGCGACCAGGTGTCGATCGTCTCCTTCAGCGACGAGGCCAAGGTACTGGCCTCGATGACGCCGCTGGCCGCACGTTCCGAGCTGCACGCGGCGGTCGACCAACTGGCCGTGGCCGGCAGTACCAACCTGGAGTCCGGGCTGGTCACCGGCTATGAGGAGGCGGCCAAGGCGTTCCGCCCCGCGGCCACCAACCGGGTCATCCTGCTCTCCGACGGCCTGGCCAACCAGGGCAGCACCGAGTGGCGTTCCATCCTGGACCGGGTCAAGGAGTACGCGGGCCGGCAGGTCACCCTGCTGACCGTGGGCGTCGGCCGGGACTACGGCGACGAACTGATGGAACAGCTGGCCGACAACGGCGACGGCGCCGCCGTCTACGTCAGCACACAGGAGGACGCGGACAAGGTCTTCGCCACCCAGCTCCCGGCCACGATCGAGCTGCGGGCGCGCGACGCCAAGGCGCAGGTCGTGTTCAACCCGTCGGTCGTGGAGGGCTACCAGCTCATCGGGTACGAGAACCGGGCCCTGACCACCGAGGAGTTCCGCGACGACAGCCGCGACGGCGGCGAGGTCGGCCCCGGCCACTCGGTCACGGCTCTCTACGCGGTACGCCTCAAGTCCGGCGCGACGGGGCAACTGGCCCAGGCGACCGTACGCTGGCAGGACCCCGACACCAGGAACCCCTCCGAGACGAGCAAGTCGGTGGACGTGGGCGCCCTGAACGAGTCGGTGTGGGGGAAGGCACCGATGCGGCTGCAGGTGGATGTGGTGGCGGCGGCCTTCGCGGTGTACATGCGGGACCGGGAGGCGTTCGGGCTGGACCTGCCGACACTGGGGGACCAGGCCAGGCGGCTGGCGGGCGCGGCGGAGGACCCGATGGTGACGGAACTGGCGGGACTCATCGACAAGGCCCGCTCGGTCGGGTAGCCGCTGTCGGCGTACTTCCGGGCTCTTCCGGCTGGGTCGCTTTCCGCAGGCTGGGTCGCTTCTTCGGAAGCGGCCCGTTGCCTGTGGGTGGCGGGCTGGGACGTGGTGGGGCTGGAGTCGGATACACTTGTGGACGGTTCGAGGGGCTATAGCGCAGTTGGTAGCGCGCCTCCATGGCATGGAGGAGGTCTGGGGTTCGAATCCCCATAGCTCCACTCACACCCCCCAAAGGGCTTCATCGGGGCGCTTCGCGCTCAAGGACCTCAGACACTATTTCCAGTCGGGCCTGACCCCGACCCCTGAAGGCCCTCCGCTCCGCTCCGGACGTTCTTTTTCAGGCCCGCCCGTTACCCGATTCGGTGGTTGGCGAGTTGCCGCCCACCCCGGCCACAAAGGCCTTCGCCTCGGGCGCTTCGCGCTTATGGACGCTCAGTCGTTGCTTCCAGTCGGGCCCGGTCCCGACCCCTGGGAGGGCCTCGCTTCGCTCGGACGTCCTTATCTGGGCGCAGGCTTCGCCTGCGCATGCTGCTATAGCCCTTCCTGAATGGCTTGCTTGTCACCCGGCGGCGTGAGTGTTCGGGGTAGCCGTTTGATCAGCAAAGGCCCCGAGATTGCGGGTTGTGGCCGACGGGATCAACCTCGCGCGCAGCCGCCAGCCGTGCCGCCGGACTTCTGGGCCGACAACGCCTTGCAGCAAGCGTTCGCCACCCGGCACATCGGGCGGGTTATCCGGGCGTACCGTCACCATCCCTCGCACGGGAGGCCGCTCTCCCAGGAACGCGTGGCCGGGTGGTTGCGTCTCAGTCAGGCCCAGCTCAGCCGCGTCGAATCCGGAGCGCCCGTCCAGGACCTCACGCGTCTGATCACCTGGGCACGGCTACTGGGCATGCCGCCTGCTCGCTTGTGGTTCCAGCTGCCGGAGAAGACGGAGACGACCGCCCCGCAGTCCTTCCCAGGAGCAACAGGGCACGTCCGCTCGAACATCGTCCATGCTGTCTGCACAGCCGTCAGCGCCGATGAGCGACCACCGGCTGAAGCTGTCCTGACCGGTGCCCGCCGCTACGTCGACGGGCCTGTCGTGGATGTCCTGCGCCAGCAGCTCGATGCGAGCAAGACCGACGACGGCAGGCTTGGTCCAGCCGCTGTCCTGCCGCAGGTACTCAGGATGCTCGGCGCTGTGCAGCGCGCTGTCCGGGAGGCGAAGCCCGATGTCCGGCGGGCGTTGCTGGCGATGGGAGCGGACGGTGCCGAGTTCGTGGGCTGGCTGTACCGCGACCTCCGTGACCTGCGTACGGCCACGTACTGGTATGACCGGGCGATCGAGTGGGCGCAGGAAGCCGACGACAGCGCCATGCAAGGCTATGTGCTGCTTCGGAAATCCCAGCTGGCCTATGACCGACGCGATGCGCTGCGGGTGCTCACCCTGGCCGAAGCGGCGCAGCGGAGCACCACTCGGCTTCCGCGCAAAGTCCGCGCCGAGGCTGCGCAGCAAGAGGCCTTGGGCCTGGCCATGCTCGGTGAACCGCTGCGCATGGTCGAGCAGAAATTGGACGATGCCCGGCAGTTGCTCGCACGCCCGACGAGCGATGAGGCTGACATGCTCGGTGGCACCTTCGCCGACAGCACGCTCCGGCTGCGCAGCACTGCGTGCTACACCGAGGCGGGCAAGCCTGGCGAGGCGGCCGAGATACTGGGCGACATCATCGCTGGCGACAGTCTTTCCGCACGCGATGCCGGCTATTTCCAGGCCAGGTGGTCAGCCGCGCTGGCCCTGATCGGGGAGCCGGACGAGGCGGCCATCTTGGGTCTGGAGGCGGCGCGGGTCGCCCAGGCCACACGCTCCAGGCGGACGACCATCGTGCTGACGGAGATGCTGCAGACCCTGAGCCGCTGGGGTGCGCGGCCGCATGTTCGGGAACTGCGGGAGGCGCTCCGCGAGGGCCGAACTGCCTAATCCTCAGCCCGCACCCACTGGGCCACCGTCTGAATCACCGACGCCTGCCAGACCTGGCTCTGGGGATTGAGGTACTGCGGGTCGTCGTGGACGGCGAAACCGTGCTGTGACCCATCGATTTCCACCAGGGTGCAGGGGACGGTGAACTGGGGCACCGCCGCGCGTGAGGACTCGATGGGCACCAGCGTGTCCCCAGTGCCGTGGACGATGAGCGTCGGCGCCTTGATCTCTGCCAGAACCGTGTGCGGTTGCAGCCAGAAGACCTCGTTGAGCAGCGGACGGCCGTGCTTCAAGCTGGGAGTGAAGGCGATATATCCCTGCTCGGTGAGCTGCTGGGCGGTTTCCTTGTCCAGGTAGTCGTCGTGCCAGTACGGCCTGCTGTCGATGGTGCGTTTCTTGTAGTCGAATTGTGGGTTGAGCAGTACTAGCCGCTGGACTTCCGCGGGCCGGTGGGCGGCGTAGTAACCGCAGATGCCGCCGCCGAAACTGGCGCCGAGCAGGCTGATCCGGTTCGCCCCGGTCGTATCGCACACATGGCGCAGCGCCACCCGAATGTCGTTGAGGATCGTGGCCAGGGTCAGCTCCTCCTGGCGGCCCTCACTCTCACCGTGGCCGCGCAGGTCGAAGCGGAGCGAGGCCAGCCCAGCTTGAGCGAGCCCGGCCGCCAGGCGGGTGAAGAAGCCGCCCTCCTCGCGGGTGACGCCGCCGCCATGGACGAGGACGACCGCAGAATCGGTCGATTCGCCTGGCGTTACCAGTGTTCCGGCGAGGTGGAGGCCGTCGAGGGTGCACATGGTGACGAACGCGCTTTGGACAGGCATGGCGCTCCTGTAGGTGATGGAAAAACGCTATGGTCCCACCAAGGAGGGAGCGAGTGAACGACTCGCGGTGACAGCGGAGCGCAATCGTCTCCGTGAGCTACCGCCAGGATCCTGGCGACGTTTTCGCCTTATCCCCGCAGAACCCTTCAACCCCTGCACCAGCGTTCCCAGGGCGACCCCAGCCCTTCCGGCGCGATGCGACTAATGGGATGACCACGAACATTCGCCGGGTCTCCGTTCTCCCTCTCCCCGAAGACGGCACCGACCCAAGGGTCTCCAACTTCCATGGACCTCGAAGGTGGCGGTCAGTTCCAGTCGTCCGCCGATGGCCTCAATGTAGCGGGCCAGCACCCTCTACCGAGGTGACATCGCCGTTCTCTATCTGGGACACGCGCATCTTGGTCACGCCCATTTTCTCGGCCACGTCGGACTGCGTGAGTCCGCCGTTCCTGCGCCGTTCGGCCAGATGCCAGGCATGCACGTACGCCTCGATCATGCGCCGGGTCTTGGCCAGTTCCTCCTCTCCTCCGGCGCGCACGACATGCTCCTCGCGGACATCGATCCACTTCTTGAAGCTGGTCATCGGGTTTCCTCCTCGGTGCGTTCGATCAGGTAGGTCTGGGACAGCTCTTCAGCTTGCCGGACCAGCAGTCGGGGGCAGCGGGCTGCTCACGGATCTTGTCCCCGGCGACAAGCAGAATGGCACTGCGCCACCTCATGTGGGGACGTTGAGGGCTCGGTAACTGGCTAGTTAAGTGTCAAGCCGTGAGGTCTTGGGTGTGGTGTGACCATGCGGTGGCTTCGTTGTAGGGGGCTCGGGTTCCTCACCCCGGTCTTCCTCGGTCATGCCGACCTTCTCGCGGACGAGAGCGAGTTGGCAGGCGAAGGTCTGGATCACCTCGTCCGTGCTCAGGCGCGTGCCCTGTTCGAACTCGGCGGTGAACGCCGTATCTTCCAGCGCGTCGCGCAAGGTCGCGGTGATGCGGTTGACATCGCCTTGTTCGGCGGGTGGCAGGGGCGCGTCGACCGAGGTGCGCAGTGTCGCGGCGGCGCCCAGCAGGCGGGCGGCGCGTGGCGCGGCTGAGGGGGTGAGTGCCCCGGCCAGTCCTTCGAAGGCGAGGGCCACCGCCCTGGGGTCGCCGACCGCGCGGGCCGAGGCCAGGCTGTCCAGGTGTAGCTTCAGAGCGGTTTCGGGATCGCCGCGCTGTTCGGCGGCGAAGCCCAGCTCGGCCAGGACCAGGGCCAGGCCTGGCTCTCCTTCCACTCCGCGCAGCCAATCGACCCACTTGGTCAGGTGCGTCGCGGCCAGTTCCGGTTCGCCCCGGCGGCGCGCGCTCAGTGCCAGTCCCATCTCGGCGAAGTGCTCGGCGACCTTGTTCGACTGCTCCGCGGCCAGGCGCATCGCCTGCTCGTGGTGGGTGTCGGCGGCGGCGAAGTCGCCGGTCAGAAGGGCGATCCGGCCGAGCCCGGAGCGCCGGAACGACGCCTCGCTCCACAGGGACAGTTCCTCGGCCATGCGCAGGCCCTCGCGATGCAGCCGGGCCGCCCCGGGATAGTCGCCGGCGATCTCGGCCAGTTCGGCGAGCGTGTTGGTGGCTTTCACCTGGCCCCAGCGATCGCCGAGCGCCCGGAACAGGGCGTTGCTCGCCGCGGCGTCGTGGCGGGCGGCGGCGAGGTCGCCCCGCGCTCGGGCGATCGTGGCGCGCAGGCTCAGCGCGGCGGCCAGGCCCCACCGGTCGTCTAGTTCGAGGAACCCGTCGAGGGCCTGTTCGAGCAGGGTGGAGGTGACGGTCAGGTCGGTGAAGCCGCGGTGGGCGTAGCTGAGGAACCATCGGGCCCGCGCCCGTTCGCCGGGGTCGGCGATCGTCTCGTACGCGGGAACCTCCGAGCGGTCGGCGCCGCCGCTCATCAGGAGTGCCACACCGGCCCGCCAGGCGGCGGCTTGGGCGTCGTCGCGTACGTCCAGCGCCAGGTCGAGCGCGCGGCGGGCCTCGGCCATGCGGCCTCGCAGGAGCCAGTACCAGGTGAGCGCGTTGACGAGCCGGACGGCCGCGCCGTCGGCGAGGCGGACCGCGGTGTCGAGGGCGGCGCGCAGGTTGGCCCATTCGCGGTCGAGGCGTTCCAGCCACGGCCGCTGGTCGCGGCCGTACAGGTGCGGCGCCGCGCGTTCGGCCAGCTCGGTGTAATGGCGCAGATGGCGGCCGGCGATTTCGTCCTGCTCACCGGCTTCCCGCAGACGCTGGAGGCCGTATTCGCGTACGGACTCCAGCAGTTGGTAGCGGGGGCCGTCCGGGCTGTCGGTCATGACCACCAGCGAGCGGTCCACCAAGCGGGCCAGCACGTCTATCCCGTTCAGTGATGCGACGTCCTCGGCGGCGGCCAGCGTGCAGCCGTCGGGGTGGACGCTGAGCCTGCGCAGGGCCTCGCGTTCGGGCTCGGACAGCAGTTCCCAGCTCCAGTCGATCATCGCG
Source organism: Nonomuraea sp. NEAU-A123 (assembly GCF_018603905.1). Lineage (GTDB taxonomy): Bacteria > Actinomycetota > Actinomycetes > Streptosporangiales > Streptosporangiaceae > Nonomuraea. The sequence goes on along the minus strand of NZ_JAHFZZ010000027.1, from coordinate 43,076 downwards.
CGGAGCGTGCGCTGCCGGGCGGGGGCGCCGCGGCGGCCCGCGACGAGCACGTTGAACCGGTCGTCGAGGCGGGCGGCGAGTTCGTGCACTCCGAGCGCGCGCACGCGGGCGGCGGCCAGCTCCAGCGCGAGCGGGATCCCGTCCAGGCGCCGGCAGATCGCTGCCACCGCCGCCATGTTGCCGGCGTCGAGCGTGAAGCCGGGCGCCGCGGCGGCGGCCCGGGTCACGAAGAGGTCGATGGCGGCGAAACGGCGCAGACCGGCGGGTTCGGCGGCGGGTCCGGGCAGTTCCAGGGGAGGTACGGTCCAGAGCACCTCGCCGGGGATGGCGAGGGGTTCCTGGCTGGTGGCGAGGATGCGCAGGCCGGGCGCCGCCCGCAGCAGCGTCTCGGCCAGTACGGCGACGGACTCGACGATGTGCTCGCAGTTGTCCAGCACGAGCAGCAGGCTCCTGCCGCGCAGCGCGTCGGCCAGCCGCGCCGGCGGATCACCGCGGGTTGCCTCGTCGTCGCGGATCCCGAGGGCGGTGGCGGCGAGTCCGGCCACCGACGTCGGGGAATCGCCGGAGGTGCGGTCCAGGCCGGCCAGCTCCACCAGCCAGGCGCCGTCGGCGAAACCGTCCGCCGACTCGCGGGCGACCGTGAGCGCGAGCCGGGTCTTGCCCACCCCGCCCGCTCCCGTGAGCGTGACCAGCCGGCCCGACCGCAGCAGCGTACGCACCTGGGCGACCGCTTCCCCTCGGCCGATGAGCTCGGTCAGGGCCGCGGGCAGATTGGTGCGGGGACGTGCCGGGACGGCGACCTCGTCCGGCGCCGGCCCGTCCAGCGCTGGATCGTGCCGCAGGATGGCCTGGTGCAGGGCCACGAGTTCGGGGCCGGGGTCAAGGCCGAGTTCGTCGGCCAGCCGCGCGCGCAGCCCGGCGTAGCCCTCCAGTGCCTCGCCCTGCCGCCCAGCCCGGTAGAGAACACGCATGTGCAGGACGCGCAGCCGTTCACGCAGCGGGTGACGGCCCACCAGCTCGCCCAGTTCGCCCGCCAGCCCGGCATGCTCGCCGAGCTCCAGCCGCGCCTGCGCGTGATCCTCCAGCGCGGCCAGGCGCTCCTCCTCCAGCCGCGCCGCGACCGGCCTGGCGAAGTGCTCGTCGGCGAAGTCGGCGTACGCGGGTCCCCGCCACAACGCCAGCGCGCCGGCCAGCAGGCCCGCCCGCTCCCGTACGTCACTCGTCCTGCGGGCTCGCGCGACCAGAGACGCGAACCGGTCCGCGTCCACCTGCCCGGGGTCCGCCCGCAGCAGGTACCCCGGCGGCTGCGACACCACGAGGCCGCGTCCGCCCGGTTCGGCGTCCTCCAAGGCGCGGCGTAGCTGGGATACCCGAGTCTGCAAAGTGCCGGTCGGGTTGCGCGGCAGCCGCCCGCCCCACAGGTCGTCGATCAACCGGTCGGCCGAGACGGGATCGCCCTCGGCTGCGAGCAGAGCGGCCAGCAACGCGCGTACCTTCGCCTCGCCGACGCGTACCGGCGTGCCGTCGGCCGTCCAGACGGCCAGCGGGCCGAGCACCCCGAAACGCACAACCGTCAGGCTAGACGACTTCGGACGGACCTAAAGCGACCCCGCAGAAAACCCAAAGTGCCACGGGGCAGGCTGAAGCACATCACCTCGATGAAAGGACCGACGATGAGTGTCCATCGTGAGATCCGCCTTGCCCGTCGCCCCTTCGGCGAGCCGGGACCGGAGAACTTCGAGCTGGCCGAGGTGACGGTGCCGGAGCCCGGCACGGGCCAGATCCTGGTCCGCAACACCTGGATGTCGGTCGACCCGTACATGCGCGGCCGGATGGACGATCGCGCGTCCTATATAGCGCCGTTCGAGGTCGGCGCCGCGCTGGACGGCAGCGCGATCGGTGAGGTGGTCGCCTCCCGGGCCGCGGGGATCCCGGTCGGGGCGACGGTCTCGCACTTCCTGGGATGGCGGGAGTACGCCGTCCTGGACGCCGACGCCGCGGCCGTCGTCGACACAGGGGTCGCCCGCCCCCAGGACTACCTGGGCGCGCTCGGCCCGACCGGGCTGACCGCCTACCTCGCCGTCACCCGGATCGCGCCGGTCGGGCCCGGCGACGTGGTCTTCGTCTCCGGCGCCGCTGGGGCGGTCGGCAGCGTCGCCGGGCAGCTCGCCCGCAAGCTGGGCGCGGCCAAGGTGATCGGCTCGGCCGGAGGACCCGAGAAGACCAAGAGGATCGTCGAGGGTTTCGGATTCGACGCCGCCATCGACTACCGCGCCGGCTCACTGGCCGAGCGGCTCGCCGAGCTCGCCCCCGAGGGCATCGACGTGTACGTCGACAACGTCGGCGGCGACCACCTGCGGACCGCCATCGGCGCGCTGAAGGTCCACGGCAAGGCCGCGCTGATCGGGATGATCAGCCAGTACAACGCCACGGAGCCGGTTCCCGGCCCGAGCAACCTGTACGACGTGGTCACCAAACGGCTGACCCTGAGGGGCGTGCTGGTGACCGACCACCAGGACGTCTTGCCCGAGTACCTCGCCAAGGCCGCGTCCTGGCTCACCGACGGCAGCCTGCGTACCGAGGAGACCGTGGTGGAGGGCCTCGACCAGGCGCCGGGCGCCTTCCTCGGTGTGCTGCGCGGTGCCAATACCGGCAAGATGCTGGTCCGCCTGGTGTGAAGGAGCGACTATGACCATCGCCGACGAGCGGTTCTTCGCATCGATCAAGGACGCGTTGTCATCGTGGATCACCCTCCACATCCGGCCGCAACGGTGGCGCACGTTCGACTTCGGCAAGGAGTTCGGCTGACCCCACCCTCACCCGTCCGACAGCCGGAATCTTCGCGAAACCCACAACCTGCCGTTCAGCAGCCTCCACATATACCCAACCCCCGTAGTGTTTAATATTATTGCGAATTAGTCGCAACTACCAGGAGGTCCTCATTGAGTGGCATCAGCTCGCCCGTGCGCCGGTCGCTGTTCCTGCACGCGCCGATCCGGCGCACACCCCGCCTGATGCTGGAGCGGATGCTGGCGCTGGTGGATGACGACACCCCGCCGGACGGCCCCGACGGCCCGGTGGCGGTGCTGGAACGCCGGCTGGCCGGGCTGCTCGGCAAGGACAGCGCGCTGTTCTTCCCCAGCGGCACGATGGCCCAGCAGGTGGCGTTGCGCCTGCACGCCGACCGGCGCGGGCGCCGCGCCTTCGCCGCCCACCCGCAATCGCATCTGGAGGTGTGGGAGGAGCAGGGCTACAACGCCGTCCACGGCCTGTGGCTGCGCCGTACCGGGGACCCACACGAACTCCTCACCGCCCGCGACCTCGCGGCGATCGGCGAGCCGCTCGCCGCGGCCGTCTGGGAACTGCCGCAGCGCGACCTCGGCGGCCTGCTGCCCGGATGGGACGACCTGCGCGAGCAGATCGCGCTGGTACGCACGACCGGCGCCGCTGCCCACCTGGACGGCGCCCGCATCTGGGAGGCCCAGACCTACTACCAGCGGCCGCTCGACGAGATCGCCGCCCTCTTCGACACCGTCTACGTCTCCCTTTACAAGAGCCTGCAGGGTGTGCGTGGCGCGGTGCTCGCCTCCGACGCCGCCACGATCGACGCCGCCCGCGTGTGGCGCCAGCGGCTCGGCGGCGGCATCCGCGACGCCTGGCCGCTCGCCCTGGCCGCCCTGACCGGCCTCGACACCCTGGCCGAGCGCATGCCCGCCTATCGCGAGCACGCCATCGCCATCGCCGCCGCGATCAACGCCGACGGCGCCGCCCGCGCCCACCCCGATCCCCCGCAGACGCCCCTGTTCCACGTCCACCTGCCGGCCCCGAGACGAGCCGTCGAGCAGGCCGGCGCGGACATCCTGGCCGAACACGGCCTCCAACTGTGGGGCCGCGTACGCACCAACCCGGACCCCGCCCGCAGCAGCTTCGAAATCAGCGTCGGCGACAACGCCATGGACTTCACCCCCGAAGAAGTGGCCACCCTGATCCACGAGGTGCTCGACCGCGCCGCCCACCTTTGACGTGATCAACATTCGTCGAGGTCCGTATGGTTCGTGTCGCGGTACCTGTTATCGGCATTCGCTGCCGAGTCGGGTGGCGATGCCGTCGAGGACGCAGTCGAGGCCGGTGTCGAAGGTGGTGTCGGTGTCGGGGTGGGCGGCCTCGTGCATGATCTTGGCGAGGGTGGGGTAGCGGCCGGTGGCGAGCATGCGGGCGAAGTAGGGGCTCGATGCGGTTTGCCATTGTTGTTCGGTCATGCCGCTGGCGCGTTCGGCGCGTCGTCCGGTGATCTCGGTTCGGAGCGCGCCGAGGGTGTAGGCGTGCACGGTGCCGGCGGCCCGCATGACGGTGTCGATGTCGTTGAAGCCTGGTGCGGCGTCCAGGGCGGACATCGTGGCTTCCAGGTGGGCCAGTGCGTTGGGGCCGATGTGGGGTCTGCCTCCGAGGAGGTCGGCCAACCATTCGTGCCGGAGGGCGGCCTGCCGTGTGCGGTGCGCCAGCGACCGTAGGGCGGTGCGCCAGTCCTCGCCGGTCGGCTCGGGCGGGGTGATCTCCGCGTAGACCGCGTCGACCATGAGGTCGAGGAGCTCGTCCTTGGTGGCGACGTAGCCGTAGAGCCGCATGGGCCCGGCGTCGAGCGTGGCGGCGACCTTGCGTAGGGAGACCTCATCGAGGCCGCCGGTGTCGGCGAGGTCGATGGCGGCGCGGACGATGCGGGCCCTGCTCAGCGGGCTCGGTACGGGCCGGTGGGGTGGTTCCGGTCGTTCCCAGATGAGCGCTGGTTCGTCCTCGGTGGTGTTTCGTCGTGCCGCCATCGCACCCCTTGTCGCGTCAAGCCCTCCGACCGAGTACGACAATACACCGCCCCTCGATGATACAGTGTATTGATCAATACGCCGTATAGAAGGAGTGGTCATGCGAACGGAGCAGACGTCGGTGCTGGTGGTCGGGGGCGGGCTGGTCGGACTGTCCGCGGCCGTGTTCTTGTCCTGGCGCGGGGTTCCCACAGTGCTCGTGGAGCGCCACGCGGGCAGCTCGCCGCATCCCCGGGCGCTCGGGTACACGTCCCGGACGAGGGAGCTCTACCGTGCCGTCGGGCTGGAGCCGGTGCTCCCGCCGACCCCCGGGCGGCTTGGCGCGGGAGTGCGCCGGGTGCGCGTCGAGAGCCTCGCCGGCGAGTGGTTCGAGGAGCTGCACTGGTCACCGCAGCCCCGATCGGACCAGCCGCGCGAGCCGGTGATCGAGTACTCGCCCTGCGGTGGCATCGGACTGGCCCAGGACCGGTTAGAGCCGATCCTGCGCCAGAAAGCCACCGAGCTAGGCGCTGATGTCCGGTTCAGTACCGAACTACTCTCCTTCACCCAGGACCGGGACGGCGTGCACGCCATGCTACGCAGCGCCGACGGGGAGACGTACGCGGTGCGGGCGGAGTACCTCCTCGCCGCCGATGGGCACCGCAGCCCGGTACGCGAGGCCTTGGGCATCGGCAAGGAGGGACGCGGATACCTGCACACCAGCCGCAGCGTGCTGTTCCGAGCACCGCTTGAGCAGTACCGGGAATCGGGGTTCGGCCAGTTCGCGATCGACCAACCCGGACTCCGCGGCGGGCTCACCACCTATGGCGACGGCCGCTGGGCGCTGTTCCTGACCGGCGACGACACCGAGCGCGACGAGGAGAATCTGCGGGAGATGGTGCTACGCGCCATCGGCCGCCGGGATATCGATGTCGAGATCATCACCACCGGGCGGTGGGAGGTCAGCGCCTCGATCGCCGAGCGATACGCCGAGGGCCGGGTGTTCCTCGCCGGCGATGCCGCGCACACCCTGCCGCCGAACCGGGGTGGCTACAGCGCGAACACCGGCATCGAGGATGCCCACAACCTGGCCTGGAAACTCGCCGCCGTGCTCGCAGGCGAGTCGACACCGGCACTGCTGGAGACCTACCAAGCCGAACGACGGCCCATAGCGTGGCTGTGCCACGACCAGATCTTCGCCCACAACGACGGCCAGGACCGCCGTACATCAGAGGAGAGCGCGTCGATCATCGACGACCAGGCGATGGCCTTCGGCCACCTCTACCGCTCCGGTGCCGTGCTCGGCGCAGGCGACGACCTGCCGCCCGCGCTCCGGCCCGAGCAGTGGGCCGGTCAGCCGGGAACCCGCGCCCCCCACATCTGGCTGACCACCGGCGACCAGCGGCTCTCCACGCTGGACCTGTTCGGGCGCGGCTGGGTGCTGCTCGCCGACGGCCACCGCTGGGCCGAGGCCGCCCGCGAGGCCGCCGAGCGCACCGGCATCACCGTAGAGTGCCGTCTGATCGGCACCGCCCCGCTGGCCGACCACGCGGACCAGCTCCGGGACGTGTTCGGCCTCACCGACGGCGGCGCCACGCTCGTCCGCCCGGACGGCTACCTCGCCTGGCGCGCCCGCAGCACCCCCACCGACCCGACCGGCACACTCACCCACGCCCTCGGGACGGCCGCGTTCACGACTCGGCGCATCACCTCACCGCAACCGGCCTAGCCCAGCAGACCGCTCGCCCCCGTGCGCGTGACCACCGCGTTCAGCGTGCTGCTGGGCCTACTCCTCACCGATGAGCAGTCCGCGACGCTGCGCAAGCTGCCTCGCCCTCGTCATGCTCTGCTGCGGCCGGCGGGGCATCGGCCGGCGTCGTTATGAGATGTCTCCCGCGTGGTCGACGATTCCGTAGGCCACCTGGGCTATCGAGGAAACAACCTCGCCCGGTGTGAGGCGGGCGAACGGGGACGACTTCTCCGCACCACCGAGGTAGATGAGACGTCCGCCGAGCAAATCGTAGCTTTTTGGGTCGATGATGACTTCACGCCGCCCCACGTCGGCGTCCATGTACAGTCCCACGCCTTCCCTGCCCACCACATCGCGCACCTTCTGCTCCACACCCACGCCGTCCAGCTGCGAGATGACGGTATAGAGGGCGGCACGCAGGCGAGCCGGCGGAGCGCCTTCCTGGAGGATGAACGAGACCTGCGAGAACACCGCCCGCTCGCCACGCAGAGGAGTGACGTCTTCCATATCCTTTTGCAAGCGTTGCCGCAGGGCGGACGGTTCCAACGGGAGCGAGCGCAGATAGTCGGGGTCGAACCGACGACGTGAGTCCTCTCCTCCGTGGATCCTCGTGACCGTCTTGCTGCCTTCCTTCCGTCGCGCTCGTTCCTTGCCGTCACCCCGGATCCATACTTCCTCGACATGCCGGGACTCGGTCTTCCCTCCGCCGGTCGACGGCACATCGGAGGTGTCCATCACCTTAGGGGAGCTGAAGGATTCCCTCTTGACGTAGATCCACTGGTCGGCACGGGGGTAGACATCGGTCGTACCCGCCGCTGCCGCGGTCGCTCGCTTCGCGAGGGTCTCCGCGTTCGCCACCGGGACCCACGCCGGGGGACTGGCGGGGCCTGTCCCGGGGCCGTCCGTGCCGAGGTTCTGGACGACGGTGACACCGGCGGCGATCGCGAGTGCGAGGGCGCCGGTGGCTGCCACGCGGAACACCGTGCGGGGGAGCTTGCGGGTACGGGGTACGCGGGTCATCGAGACAAGAAGCCGGCGGCGTGCTTCGCGCAGATCGCGTTCTTCTGTCTGCCGTACCTGTGAGCGCAGGTCGCGGACGATGTCCAGGTCGTTCATCGGGCCTCCTCGATCACGTCGGTGGGGTTGCTGCCGCCCAAGGCTTGGACGATCTTGCGGCGGCTGCGGGACAGCCGGGAGCGCACGGTGCCGACGGGCACGTCCAGCGCCTGTGCCGTCTCCTCATAGGTGAGATCGCCCCAGGCGATCAGCAGCAGTACGTCGCGCTCGCCCCGGCCGAGCTTCGCGAGAGCGGCGGCCAGCCGTTCGCGAGTGGCCGATGCCGTGACCTGGGCAACCACCTGATCGTCGAAGGCCGCAGCTACGGGGTCCTCCCCGGTGCGGGCGAGCGCCCGGTATCCACGGACCTCCGCCCTGCGGTGGCTGCCGATGATGTTGGTGGCGATCCCGTACAGCCAGGGCAGGGCATCGGTGCGGTCGAAGGCGTACTTGTGCCGCTTCTCGAACGCCCTGGTGAACGCCTCGGCGACCACGTCCTCCGCGTGGTCAGGGCCGAGGCGCCGTACGACGTAGCGGTGCAGCACGGCGGCGTGCCGGTCGAAAACTTCGGCGAACCGCTCCGGGTCACGCAGCGACGCCTTGATGACCGCCGCGTCCGCGTCAGGCGTATGGTCGCGTATTCGCGGCTGTGCTGATGCGGTCATGTTGAGGGTCAGGCCCGGGAATGCCGGCTCCTCGTGGGGAATGGATGTCACGACTGTACTTATCCGGATGCCCGCAAGGGGTTCCAAACGTGGGTAACCACGTCGCCGCCCAGGATCCCGGTGCTCAGTGGAAAGGCCTCTTGGTCAGCAAGGGCTCCTTCGCCCGGCAACGGATGAACCACCGAGGATCATTGACAGCTCAGCGAACGGTTTCACAGGACGAACGGGGACGGGTGATGTCCGGGTCGTACGGATGCGATCAACCGGGCGGAGGATCGGCTGCCGGGCGGTCGAGAGCATCCGCTTGGCGAGTTCGGCATCCACGACGACCTGGGTGAGTTCGCGTCGTTGGAGCATGCCGATGATCTCGTCTCTCCCGCGTGCCCAACTCGTCATGCGTCGTCCCCAAGGGGATCGGTACGGGCACCCGCGGGCGGCTGTGCAGCTCGCGGATGAATCCGTCCTCGTTGGCTTCCCACCGGGCACGAGTGACGACCACCGTGTTGACCTCGCGTGCGAGTCCGGACCTTGCGCGGGCGGTGGCCTCATGGAGATCGTCGCGATCGGGGCGGCCGATAATGAGGAGGTCGATGTCGACCGGGGCGGGACCGGGCTCTCCGCGCATGCGTGCCGCCCACGAGCCGAAGACGGCGGCTTCCTTCGGCAGAGGCATGCGTGACAGGCTGATCACGCTCAGTTTGTGTTGTCAAAAAGCCAGGATAATCTGACTCTTTGAGAGATTGCCTGGTCGATGGCTTGGACGGAGTGGCCCCTGACTGGTCTTCTACTCGTGATCTCCATCAGGGACCCACTTGGACGCGGCTTCGAATCCGCTCAACCATTGGGGTTAGACACTGCCGAGAAAACCCGGACTATTAACCCCAAGCTGCTGGCAGAAGTCAGCGTTCATGCGCAGCAGTTCCATCACTGGGACCGGCCTTCTAGTGGTGGCTGCCAGGTTGGCATGGGCCTCGTCGGACCACAGGAAAGGGTAGAAGGCGATCCCTTGAGCCGGGGACAGCACGCGAACCTCGGCTCGCCACCCAGGCCAGCGCAGGCCGCCATAGAACTGCTCCAGGCGACCAGTCAACAGCCAGGTCAGCCACGTGCCATATCCCATCTCCAGTGCCTGCCACTCCAGGGAGTCCGGAGCGAAGTAGATCACTTGCCCAGGAGTACCCGGCCGCCCGGCTTTCGCTGCATCGTGCCCGTTCAGCGCGAAGACCCCGCCGAGGATGTCCTGTGCCACGATCAGTCCGTCGGCGGGGCGCCATCCCGGGTCAAAGGCGGCGGGAAAGCAATTCACCTGGGCCAGGCTAGGCAGCGCATCAGCACCAGTCATCGTCGAACCGCCGAACACCCGCAGCCATCCTCCGTCCAAGATCAGCCCACCGGAGTGCAGAGCCAGCGCACCGAGATACGACTCCACACTGACCTGGAGCTGCGACAAGCAGGAACGACCTTGCTCAGGGTCGCCGGGAAGCACCTTCAGCGGTACGGATGTGGTTGCGAATTCCTCCTGCAACCCCGGCCACGCCGGATCGTCCCCGTCGTTCAGTTCACTGAGCTCCCGCATCCGCACATCGTCGCACCGCTCACGTCCGTGCGCGGACGAGTGTCGTCACCCATAGCTGGTCAGCGCTGCTCGCCCGTGCAGAGGCGATCAGCGTGACGGTCGTAGGGTTGATCGTGGACTCTGCCAGGTGGTCTTGATCATCTCGGTGCGGGGTCGTGGTGGTGCTGGAGGCCGATTCGCTGGCGGAAGCGGATGCTGATGCCGCAGACGACCCCGTGGGCTGAAGTCCTCACGAGCAAGGTTGGTGAACTCGTTGCCCGAGGTGCAGAGCACTGATGAGGCCGGACGGCTCCGCCGCCTGTTTCAGTTCTTCGCCGACACGCAGTGCCGGGGCCGCTCCCTGGTCTACGAGACGCTGAGCAAAGGCGTAGCCGGCAATGACGCCCTGCTCGACATGCTCATGCGCACGCCCAGCGAGCAGCGGCGGCCCAGCCTGCTGTTCGCAGCGGCGAACCTCATCCTGGCCGCGCATCCTGATGCGGCGCTCGCGTCCTATTACCCGGTGCACGGGGGCCGGCGGCCGGTGGACGAGCATCTCGTGGCGGCGTTCGCCGCTTTCTGCGCCGAGCACGACGACGAACTCAGCCGGCTGCTGCACACCAAGTCCACCCAGACCAACGAGATCCGCCGATGCGCGGCTCTCCGCCTCGGGCTCAGCCACGTCCACCAGCACCGGCCCGGACCGCTCGCCCTGGCCGAGGTCGGTGCCAGCGCCGGGCTCAACCTGCTCTTCGACCGCCACCACTACCGCATCGGGGGCCAGGAGACAGTCTCGGCAGCGGCCTCTCCGGTCATGCCCGCCCTGCGGGGGCCGCTGGCCGGACGCAATGGCCTCTACCTGGTTGGGGCCAGCCTGCGCGACGCGGGCCGGCACGATGACAGCCTGATCGCCATGGCCGACCCCTACCTGCGCTGGCTCGCCCCGGCCCGGACTCCCGCTGACGACTTCCAGTGGTTGCCCGCTGGTTGACCCCCGGGCGTGCCCGCGCCGCGGACCGAAGCGTGGTGCAGCGTGCTCAGCTCACTGGCACCAGCTACCAGCCAGCCCACACGACCCCAAGCCCCGCTGGCGGCACGGCCGCCGCCCCCGGATGATCCACAACGACCACCTCGAAGACCTGCCCGAGGGGTGGCCTCCTCCGAGACGCCGACCCGTTGCCCCAAACCGCCGGTCCACGACCAACGCAAGGCTCTGACGTTTATCCGTACTCGCCGCTGCACGCCAGACAGCCCGCCGACACCCGGAGAAGTGCCGTCACTGCGGTCGAAGCTCAGGAAGCCAACCTGACCTCACCGTAACCAATAATTGCTCTACGTGTGCTTAGGTGGACCTTTGACAGTTTGTGTGCCGGAGTGGGGTTAAAGGGTGTCAAGGTACGGTTGGCGTCACACGGTGTTCGCGCCTGTGGTGGGCTTGGTGCTCTCCGCGTTGCTGCTGGTGGCCGGAGTGGTGGGAGCGCTGCTGGAGTCCGTGGGCGCGACCACGGCCCCGGCGGCCGCGGAGCTCGTGGTCACGCTCATTTTCGCGGTGTTCCTGACCACCGTGCTCAGGATCGTCAGGGCCGTACCGGACATCCGGCGGGAGAGCGCCGCGACGGCGCGGGCCGTGGCGAACGTCCAGGCGGTGAAGCCGACCGAGGACACGCTGGTGGGGCGGCGGCTCAAGCTGTTCAAGGAAGCGGCCGAGGCCGGGAACGACTGCGAAGCGGTGCTGAGCGCCCGGTCCGCGCTGGACGACAGCGAGATGGCCAACAAGCACCACCTTGACCACGCGCTCATCTGGGCATTGCCGGTGTTCGGATTCATCGGCACCGCGCTGACGATGGCCGCGATGGTCAGCGCGTTCTCGAACGCCCTGGACAGCCAGGGCGACCCCGGCGTGCTGATCACCGCGCTCAAGCAGCACGTACTGCCCGAGCTGGCGTCCGCGTTCGGCGTCACGCTGATCGCGCTGTTCCTGAGCGTGCTCGCGTTCGGTGCGATGGCCCTGACCGAGCGGGCGGAACGGGCCAGCGTGGTGGCCGCCGACGAGGTGTTCCTCATCTATATCGCGCGCCTGCCCGCGAAGCAGGCGGCGCCCGCCATGCACGGGCTCACCCAGGAGCTGGCCCAGTCCAGAGGCAGGACCGAAGAGCTGGTCAAGGGCCTGGACGCGCTGCGCACCGCGGTGGAGCGGCTGAGCGCCGCCGAGAGCCGGCCGCAGAAGTACACCCTGGTGAGGGACCAGTGAGGAAGCGACCCGTCAGGTCGTTCGCGCCGCCGCTCGACCTGCGCTTCATCGACCTGTTCATGGCCATCGTCCTGGCGCTGTCCTTCGTGGCGATCATGCTGACCGTCGTGGCGCGGATGCTGCCGACGGACGTCTCCTCGCCGCCCGTGCGCCAGGAGAAGAGCGTGACTCAGCTGAAGAAGCAGCTCGACGCTGCCGTGGCGGCCAAGCAGAAGGCCGAGGCCGAGCTCCGCACCACGCAGGCACAGATCGCCGAGCAGACCGCCTTCGCCCTGCCTTGGTGGCTGATCGGGTTCTGTGCTCTGCTCGGTGTGCTCACCGTGTTCATGAGCTGGCGGATCCGGCTGTGGAACCAGGGGAATCTGCCGCGGCTGCGGAGCTGGCTGATGGTCACCGTGGTGGTGGCCGCGGTCACGGTGGTGATCAGGTCGCTGAGTGACAGTGACGGTTATCTGCTGCTCGCCGAGATCCCCTGGTGGGCGGCCGACGCCCTCTGCCTTGGGCTATTGCTGGTCGCGTACGTACTGATCTCCGACATCCGAGCCAGCCACGCCACGCTCGGCGAGATCAGGGTGCGGTCGGTGCGCGGATCGGTCCCCGACCAGTAGCCCAGTGCCCGAGTGCTCCAGCGCCGGGCCAAAGGGCCTCGCTTCGCTCGGGCGCCCTCATCTGGGCGCAGGCTCTGCCTGCGCGTACTGGTATGGCCCTTGTCGAATGGCTTGCTTGTTGCCCGGCGGCGTGACTGTTTGGCATGGCCGGTGGAAGGGCCGTTTGATAATCCGAGATGGATCACGCTCGGCTCTTGCCAAGAGCCGGGATGTTCTGGCTCCTTGCCAGATGAACTGTCCGAGCTGGACCGGAAAGCGACTCACCGTTCTCCGGGCGGGGACAGTGATCCGCAGCTATGCGGGACGCACGATTCGTGCGTAGGTAAGGTCTTCGGGTCAGGTCAGGTCAGGTCGTGGAGCCGTTTGGCGATTTCCGGGATTTCGTCCAATTCTCCGGTTGTCACGGAGATCACGAGAGCTTCGGCAGCGTCCGTGTCGGTGGCGTCCAGCGTCTCGCCGTTCAATTCGAGGAAGACCACGGCCGCCGTCCATCCGAGTCGCTTGTTGCCGTCGATGAGTGGATGGCCGATGATCAGGCTCTGCATCAAGGCCGCCGCCTTGGTCCAGAGATCGGGATAGGCGTCGTCGCCGAACACGCTGGTCTGTGGACGCAGCACCGCAGCGTGTAGCTGCCCCCCGTCTCGTAGGCCGACGGTCGGGAGGATCTCCTCCGCGATGGCCAGCACGTCGGCCGTCGTGAGGTAGACCGTCACTTGGACAGCCTGTCGAGCAACTCGGCGTCACGCTGGGCCACTTTGCGGGCGATTGCTCGCACCGTGCTGGTCTGCTTTCGCTGCAGGTATTCCTCGATGGCGATCACGATCTCCGCGTTGAGACTCTTGCCGTCTTCTTCCGCGACGATGCGTAGCCTGCTGTGAATCTCGTCGGGCAGTCGGAGTCGAAGGTCCATGACTCTATGGTACCTAACGATGGTGTCAAAGGCTGGTACCACATGGCCCGCCACCAGATGCCTCTCCCGTCGACGACAGCGCACCCAGCCTGCCGTACGACCTCGCATCCCGCCGGCTCCTGCTCCCATGCGAAACTGCTCGCCGCCTCGCCCCTGTACGCGGACCTCGCGCGGAAGCGCCATTGCCGCGCGGCCGGGATCAATCTAGCGCTTGGGTGAGAGATCGTGTAATGATGTAATCATGGAAACTCTCTTTGAGCACGCAGGCGGCCAAGAAGGGCTCCACAGGTTCATCGACATTTTCTACGGAAGCCTCTTATCCGACCCACTGCTCCAGCCCTTGTTCGGCGAGGGGCTTCCGCAACACGTGGCACATCTGACGGCCTTCACCGCCGAGACCTTCGGAGGGCCCGACACTTTCTCTCGGGAAATGGGTGGGTTTTCCATGCTGATCGACGCGCATCGGGGTCTGGGGATCACCGAGGCGCAGCGTCAGAGGTTCGTCGAGCTGTATATGGCGGCTGCTGATCAGGCGGGGATGCCCGACGACGCGCTTTTTCGGGAGGCGCTACGGTCGCATGTGGAGTTCGGGTCGAAGGTGGCGATGCAGAACTCTCATGCCGAAACCGATGACCAGCTCCACCCGCTTCGGGAGGTTCCGCAGTGGGGGTGGTCCGAGCCGGGTTAATAGTTTCCACTGCCACGATTTCCCCCGCCACCTGAGCGGCAGGTGAATAGTCCTCTCGGGAAGTCGTCGAAAGGGTGCCGCCCAGGCTCGGGCCTGGGCGGGGGGTTCCGCCTAACTGCGATCAGCGCAAAGCCCGTGGCCTTCGCCGCGAACCCTACCTGCGCTGTAGCAGCAGGGTGAATAACACGTTGGTGGCCGTGCTGGGCACGAACATGATCCCCGCGACGATCAAGTCATCGCGCTTGCGCGACAGCAGGCCGCCCTGCGAGCCCTCCGGAAGGTTGATGATGACCGCCTGTGTGAGGCCGGCCCCGAGTCGCTTCCACAGGTACTTGATTCCCAGCCCGAGGGCCAGCAGAGCCATCGTGACCGGGAGCAGGCTCAGCCAGACCGGGCTCGAGGACGAGCCGAGGAAGCGGCTCGCGATCGCCGCGCCGATGATCGCCGCGATCGTTCCGACGAGCAGACCGGGGATATGGGCGACCTGTGCCCAGGTTCGCTTTCTCTCTTTGCAGATCTCCTTGATCCGGGCCGCGTCACTCGCCGTCTCTTCCGCTCGATAGCAGACCAGCAGAGCCGTCCCCGGGGCGAGCGTCAACTCCATGATCTTCTTGTCGGTCACGGGGTCGCGCCGGATCATCCTCACCACTTTCAGCCTCGGGGTCATCATCGCGCCGAGGTCGGCGATGTCCGCCGAAGAGGTGGATTGGTACACGACGTAGTTGGAGTCGGTCCAGATGCTCGAATAGACCCCGGTCTGCTCGAATATCTTGGCGAGCTGTTCCAGTTGCTCGCGGTAGATCTTTGTCGGCCCGAGATGCTCTTTCCTTGGTGTGCCAAGGTATCGGGAGGTGATAGCCACTAGGCTGCCTTTCGATCTTCGTAGTGGTACTGACTGGCTGTTCAGGCCCCCCAGGCGCAGACTCCGAAGCGGCCGAGTTGGTTAGCGCGCCTGTCCCGTTTGTGGAAATCCATCCCTTGGTGAGGTGTGTGTCCAGCTCCCAGAATGGGATTCTGTTGATCATCTGCATATGTGAACAAAATGGACATCAAGGCAATGTATGCATAGTTCGCCCATGTGCTTATAAAGCGTCATTCTTCACGGTTTAATGAAGTGACGCTTGATCCTAGCCGATGATCGCATATGTATCGCGTAATCTCTTCGCGTTTGTGGGAGAGGGGGTCGGCTGGGTGGTTATGTCCTCAGGGGTGCCAGGTGTGACGTGAGCGGTGAGGGTGATCTTTATTCACGTTGGTGTTTGGGAATGCCCTTTCCCGCTTCTTTGTGCTCGAAGATTGGCTATTAGTCTCAGCCGCCGGCCGTACGGGCGAGGCGGACGTGGGGGCTGAGGGCGCGCGGCTACCTGGCTCCTTGAGGGTCCGAAAAAATTGCTGGGTGCGAAAACTTGCCTAGTCCGCAAAATTCTGTAGCCTAGGAAGCATGACCGGGCTACGCGAACGGAAGAAGCAGGCGACCCGCGACGCTCTGATGACGGCGGCGCTCCAGCTCGCTCTGGAGCGTGGTCTCGACACCGTGCGGGTCGAGGACATCGCCGAGGCGGCGGGGGTGTCGCCGCGGACGTTCAACAACTACTTCTCCAGCAAGTACGAGGCGATCGCCGCCCGCCACACCGACCGGACCAGGCATTCGGCACAGGTGCTGCGCGACAGGCCGCCGGGTGAGCCGCTGTGGGAGGCGGTGACGCGGGCCATGCTGGCGCCGTGGGAGGGCGCGGAGCAGACCACGCTGCCTCCCGGCCCCGAGGCGCGGGCCGCCCTGCGGTTGCTGACCAGCGCGCCCGCCATGGAGGGGGAGTCCCTGCGGGTGCTCTTCTCCGCCGACGGCGAGCTGGCCGCGGCCGTCGCCGAGCGCACCGGCACCGACTCCGAACGCGACTTCTACCCGCAGCTTGTCGCCACGGCGGTGATCGTGGCCACGCAGGCCGCCGTCCGCCACTGGCTGCAGGCCGAGCCCGCCGTGCCGCTCCTACCCCTGATCGAAGAGGCGCTGCGCCAGCTCGGCGCCGGCTTCCCCGACCCGTCCATCTAGCTTGCCCTGTCCACAGCCCGATCCAACGACGCAAGGAGAGCCCCAATGACCACGGACGTTGTCATCGCCGGTGGCGGCCCCAACGGGTTGATGCTGGCCTGTGAGCTGGCCCTGGCCGGAGTTCGGCCGATCGTGCTGGAACGCCTGCCGGAGCGGAGTCAGGCGCCCAAGGCCAACGGCATCGTCGGGCAGGTCGTCAGGCTGCTTGATCAGCGCGGCCTCTACCGGCGCTTCCTGGGTGTCACCGAGCCGCCGCGGCCGATCCCGATGTTCCTGTTCGGCGCGCTGCCGCTCGACCTGGCCGCGATCGAGGGCAACACGATGTACGCCATGGGCGTCAAGCAGGCCCGCCTGGAGGAGCTGTTCGAGGATCGGGCCCGCGAGCTGGGCGTCGAGATCAGGCGTGGGCGGGAGCTGACCGCGTTCACCCAGGACGAGGAGGGCGTGACGCTCGAACTGGACGGCGGCGACCGGCTGCGCACCCGCTACCTGGTCGGCTGCGACGGCGCCCACAGCACGGTCAGGAAGCAGGCGGGCATCGGCTTCCCCGGGGTGAACTCGGTCTCTGTCATCTCCCGCACCGCCCACGTCGGCTTACCGGATGCGACGATCCGGCTGGACCGTGCCGAGCTCGAACTGCCCGGCGTGGGCACGGTCGGCCTCTACGCCTGGCATCGCACCGAGCGCGGCGCGTACGCCCTGCTGCCCATGAGCTCCGAGGTTCTGACGATCAGTTCCGTCGAGTGGGGCGGCGACGATCCCGGGGAGGACGTCGAGATGACGCTCGGCGAGCTGCGCGAGAGCCTGGCCAGGGTGGTGGGGGCCGACGTCCCGATGGCCGCCCCGCCGGGCCCGGGGCCGCATCTGCTCCGCCGGCAGGCTGGGCGCAACACCCGGGTGGCCGACCGCTTCCGCGCGGGCAGGGTGCTGCTGGTCGGGGACGCCGCCCACGTGCACGCGGCGATCGGTGCGCCGGGGCTGAACCTGGGCCTCCAGGACGCGGCCAATCTCGGCTGGAAGCTGGCGGCCACGGTACGCGGCACGGCGCCGCCCGGCCTGCTCGACAGCTACGAGCGGGAGCGTCACCTGGCCGCCGAACGGGTGACCATGCACAGCAAGGCCCAGCTCGCGCTCATGTCGCCGGGGCCGGAGGTGACGGCGTTGCGCGTGGTGTTCGGCGAGCTCCTTCAGGACGAGAGCGCCCGTAGTCGGATATCTGCGCTCATGTCGGGTGCGGATGTCGCCTATCCCACGGACGCCCCCGCACACCCGCTGACCGGCCATTTCGTCCCGGACCTGGAGCTGGAGCCGGTGTCTCTGGCCACGCTCATGCGGACGGGCCGGCCGCTTCTGCTCGACCTCGCCGGCGGCCTTCAGAAGGCTGGTCGGGCGGACAAGTGGGGCGACCGGATCGACGTGGTCACGGCCACGTGCGTGGCGCCGCCCGCCGACGCGCTGCTGATCCGCCCGGACGGGTACGTGGCCTGGGCGGGCGCCCCGGACGACTCGCTGGACGAGGCCGTCAGAACCTGGTTCGGTTAACCTGATCCGGACTCTAGGAGGGCCCATGCCAGAGAACCTGATCTTTCGCCTGCCGCCGACGTTCGAGACGGTTGAGGAGGAGCGGCGGCATCGCAAGGAACGCCTCGCCGCCGCCCTGCGGGTCTTCGGCAAGCTCGGCTTCGAGGAGGGCGTCGCGGGGCACATCACCGCCCGCGACCCCGAGCTGACCGACCACTTCTGGGTGAACCCGTTCGGCATGTCGTTCAAGCACGTCCGGGTGAGCGATCTGATCCTCGTCAACCACGAGGGCAAGGTCGTCGAGGGCCGCTACCACGTCAACGAGGCGGCCTTCGCCATCCACTCGCAGGTGCATCAGGCCAGGCCCGGTGTCGTGGCCGCCGCGCACAGTCACTCCGTGTACGGGCGCGCGTTGTCGGCGCTCGGGCGGATCATCGAGCCGATCACGCAGGATGCCTGTGCCTTCTATGGCGATGTCGCGCTCTTCGACGACTACACGGGCGTGGTGACGGACCTGGAGGAGGGTAAGCGCATCGCCGCCGCGCTGGGTGGCAACAAGGCCGTCGTCCTGCGTAACCACGGGCTGCTGACCGTGGGCGACAGCGTGGACGCGGCGGCGTGGTGGTTCATCACGATGGAACGCTCGGCGCAGGTGCAGCTCGTCGCCCAGGCGGCGGGGCAGGTGGTGCTCATCGAGCCGGACAACGCGGCGCTCACCCACCAGCAGATCGGCAACGACCTGGTCGGCTGGATCAACTACCAGCCCCTGCACGACCAGATCACCCGCGAACAGCCAGATCTCTTCGAGTGATCCGGGCCGCCCCCACTCGCCGCACGTGGCCGAGGCCTCCTTCAGAGCACCTTTTGCCTCCATTACGGCACAGCCGCCCCCACCGCCCCCCACCGCACGTGGCTGAGGGCCTCCAGGAAAACGGCCGCTGAACCCGCACGTGGCCGGGCGCCGTTACGTGCGTCCACTTGACCATGGCTTCCCCAGCGCGGAGCCGTGGCTTCCCTAGCGCCGGAAGGTGTGCCGATAGGTCAGCGGGGCGACCCCGACCGCCGCGTGGAGGTGCTGCCGGAGCGAGACCGTGGTGGTGAAACCGGCTCTGCGGGCCACTTCCTCCACGCCCGCGTCCGTGGTCTCCAAGAGGTGCCTGGCGTGGTCGACGCGTTGTTTGGTCAGCCATCGCGACGGGCTCATGCCGGTCTCCTCGCGGAAGCGTCTGGTGAAGGTGCGGACGCTCATCCTCGCGTGCTCGGCCAGCGCGTCCAGGTCGAGCGGCTGGTCCAGGTGGGCGAGCATCCACGTGCGGGTCGGCGCCGTACTGGTGCCCGTCGGGCCGGGGAAGGGGCGGTCGATGTACTGGGCCTGGCCGCCCTCCCGCCAGGGAGGCATGACGCAGCGGCGGGCGGCCCGGTTGGCCACCTCGGTGCCGTGGTCGCGCCTGATCACGTGGAGGCAGAGGTCCAGGCCGGCCGCCACGCCCGCCGAGGTGAGGACGTCGCCGTCGTCGATGAACAGGACCGAGGGGTCCAGCTTGACCCGGGGGAACAGCTCGGCGAAGTGCTCGGCCTCGCGCCAGTGCGTGGTGGCGGGGCGGCCGTCCAGCAGGCCCGCCGCGGCCAGGACGAACGCGCCCGTGCAGATCGACATGATCCGCTCGTGGCCGTGCAACGCGTCGCGCAGGTGGGGCGGGATCGTGCCGTCCTTCATCGCGCGTCCCGCGTGGATGCCGGGGACCAGAACCGTGTCGGCCGTGTCCAGGACGTCCAGGTCGTGGTCGGGCAGGACGCTGTATCCGGCCGAGCAGCGGACCGGCTCGCGGCCGGGGGAGCAGGTGACGACCTCGTAGAGCTTCTCGCCCGCCGGTGACTCCGCCGACCAGAAGACCTGACCGGGGACGCCCAGGTCGAGCGGGGCGAAGTGGTTCAGGACGAGGACCGCGACGCGCTGGGTCATGGCCGGATTCTTGCATATATTGGCTTTCCGGCCACTCGCGGCACCAAGAGCAGATAAATCAGGATTAGTGGATGACCATAAGCACCACCACCCGTACCAGGCGGCTGCATCGGGCCTGGTTCGTCGCGGCCGTCGCGTTCGTGGCCATCCTCGGCGCCGCCGGGTTCCGCGCCACCCCCGGCGTGCTGATCACCCCGCTCCAGGAGGAGTTCGGCTGGACCAAGGGCACGATCTCGCTCGCGGTGTCGGTGAACCTGGTGCTCTACGGGCTGACCGCGCCCTTCGCGGCCGCGCTGATGGACCGGTTCGGGATGCGCCGGGTGGTGGCCCTCGCGCTGCTGCTGGTGGCCGCCGGCAGCGGGCTCACGGTGCTGATGACGGCGAGCTGGCAGTTGCTGCTGTTCTGGGGCGTGTTCGTCGGGCTCGGCACGGGTTCCATGGCGCTGGTGTTCGTGGCGACGGTGACCGACCGCTGGTTCGTCAGGCACCGCGGGCTCGTCACCGGCGTGCTCACCGCGGCGGGCGCCACCGGGCAGCTGATCTTCCTGCCGCTGCTCGCCCAGTTGGCCGAAGGGCCGGGCTGGCGGGTGGCCTCGCTGACCGTGGCGGGGGCCGCGCTGGCCGTGGTGCCGTTCGTGTGGTGGCTGCTGCGCGACCATCCGGAGGACGTGGGCACCACGGCGCTGGGGGCGGAGCCCGGCACGGTCCGTACTCCGCCCGTCCGGGTGAACGCGGCCGTGAGAGCGATCACGGTGCTCAGGTCGGCGGCGCGGACCCGGGCGTTCTGGTTCCTGGCGGGCGGCTTCGCCATCTGCGGAGCCAGCACGAACGGCCTGGTCGGCACCCACTTCATCCCCGCCGCGCACGACCATGGCATGGCCGAGCCGGTCGCGGCGGGACTGCTCGCGGTCATCGGGATCTTCGACGTCGCGGGCACGATCGCCTCCGGCTGGCTCAGCGACAAGGTGAACCCGAAGATCCTGCTCGGTGTCTACTACGGGCTGCGCGGCCTGTCGCTGATGGTGCTGCCTGGCCTGTTCGCGGCGACCGCCGAGCCCAGCATGCTGATCTTCATCGTGTTCTACGGGCTGGACTGGGTGGCGACCGTGCCGCCGACCGTGGCGCTGTGCCGCCGGATCTACGGGGCGGACGGGGCGGTGGTGTTCGGCTGGGTGTTCGGCTCGCACCAGATCGGCGCCGCGTTCGCCGCCGTGGGCGCCGGGCTCACCCGCGACCACCTGGGCGCTTACGACCTGGCCTGGTACGCCTCGGGCGCGCTCTGCCTCCTGGCCGCCGGCATGTCCCTGGCGATCGGGCATGCTAAAGGGCGATGAACGAGTCTGAACTGATGGTCCTGCCGCTGGTGGTCAGGATCGAGAGAGCGACGCCGCCCGAGCGTACCGACGCGCTGGAGGCGGCCGCGATGGCGGTGCTGAGCCTGCTCGACGACCCCGGCGAGTGGGGCGAGGAGCTGCATGCCTGGCAGTCCACCGGCAAGATCCGCAAGGTCGTGCGCAGGGCCAGGGGCGCCGAGTGGCGCAGGGCGCTCGCGCTGCCCGGCCGTACCATCGAGCACCGCACGGCCGAGGTGCGCGTGCACCCGCCCGTGCCGCTCGACGACTGGCCGAGAGACCTCGCCAGGCTGCAGGTTTCGGGCACCGAGCTGACCGACAGCGGCGAACTCACGCCCGCGGAGCCGCCGGTCCTGTGGGCCAACCCCGGGCTCGCCATGTCGGCGGGCAAGGCCATGGCCCAGGCCGGGCACGCCGCCCAGCTCGCCTGGTGGGCCAGCGACCAGGCCGAGCGTGCCGCCTGGCGGGCGGCCGGGCTGGGCGTGGCCGTGCGCACCGCGGCGGCGGCCGACTTCGCGTCGAAGGTGGCGGCGGGGCTGCCTGTGGTGCGCGACGCCGGGTTCACCGAGATCGAGCCGGGTTCGTGTACGTTCGTCGCCGACGCGCCGTGGCTGTACGGGCGGGTCGCTAGATCGTGATCACGTCGGCCAGGACGCCGCCCGCCGGGGTGATCCGCGCGGGCGACGGGCTGTCGTAGACGATCATCAGTCTGCCGTCCGGCAGCAGGGCCAGCCCCTCGGGATGGTCGCAGCCGATGCCGTACGGCAGCTCGGCGACCGTCTCCAGCTCCTCCGCCGGGACCACGTCGCCGGCCCGGTAGACCCGCCAGCGCACCACGCGTACCGGCCCGTCGAGGTCCATGGTCGGCCCGGCGAGCAGCAGCACGTCGCGGCCGTACGGGCACAGGTCCCGCACGCCCAGCCCGCCCAGGTCCAGGAAGTGCTTGCGGTACGGCTCGCTCAGCCGCAGCCTGCCGGGCTCGCTCTCGACCGGCCTGATCTCCAGGACCACCGCCCAGCCGCGCAGCACCGGGCCGCGCAGGCCCAGGTAGACCCGCTCGTCCAGCACCGCGATGCCCTCGATGTCGAGGCCGTTGTCCTTGCCCGGCAGCGCGAGGAACGGCGCGAGATGCGGGTCGTCTTCCAGGTGGGCGGCCAGGTTCTGCCGGCCCGACAGGATCGCTCCCGGCAGCGGGGCGTTGGTGGCGGGGTCCAGCGGCAGGCGTACCAGGATGAAGCGGTTCTCCTCGCGGATCACGGTCGCCAGCCGTTTGGCGGCCTTGGCCGGGTCCTTCGACTTGACGCGGCGGCGCTTGAGGCTGTGTGAGCCGACGGCCCACAGGTGGCCGTCGGCCCTGGCCAGGCCCTCGATGTCCGCCTCGTCCTCGGGGCCCGCGGGGAGCGGTACGTAGTCGGCCAGGCGGAAGGTGCGCTGGCCCGCGTAGCGCGTCCCTGACCAGGCCAGATGTTCGATGGTGGCGGTCTCGTCTCCGGCCACCCACAGGCCGGTGCCGTCGTGCCGTAATGCGGAGAGGTTCGTGTGCGTTTCGGAGGCCCGCGAGGCCGGGTCAAATCGGAGCTCCACCTGTTCCACGAAGCCATGATGACACTTCGGTAGCTTCATAAGCGGAATGCTGGGATTTGTCGTACGCTCCCGATCGTGCTCGATGGGGATGATGGGACCGAAGGTTCCCGTGTGAGAACTGCTGCCAGACCGGGAACCCCTGTTTCTCCGCCCAGGCGCTCTCGCATCGGCGATATGCGGATGCGGGATGTATACCGGGGGCTCGCAGTGGCGACCGCGGTGGCGGTCGTCGCTGTCACGCTGGTCATGCTGCTCCCGCCGCGGCCGGACGAGGTCGCCGCACGGCCGGTTGCCGCGCCATCGACCGTGCCGGCCTCGTCCGGACCCGCCCCTTCCGCCTCGGCCGAGCCGTCGGCGTCGCCTTCGACGGCTGATTCCGCGACCGCGGTGCCCGCTCCCCGGACGACGCCCTCTCCCGGCTCGTCGCTGGCGCCCGGGTACACGGCCATGGAGGCCCTGTACGCCGACCCCAGGCTCCCCAAGCTGCCGAAGAAGCCCGGGCGGGTGGCGATGGCCAAGCCCGGCAAGCGGGTGTTCCAGGACCGGCGCACCGGACTGGCCGTACCCAGGCTCGCCAAGCCGTGGAAGGCACACCGGGCGGCGCCGTTCACCAGCAAGCAGGTGCTCCCGCTGCGGCGTGGCTCGAACCAGCGGGGCATGCTCGTCACCTGCCCGCTCCCGATCGAGGCGCAGAAGTCGGTGCGCGACACCGCGCTGCTCGCCGCCCGCTGGACGCTCAACCACCACCCCAAGGGCGCGCGGATCCGCTGGCTGGCCTCCCAGCGGGCCAAGGGCGGCGGCTGGCTGCTCGTCTATCAGGTGCGGTACGGCAAGCACGTCTCCCGGGCGGCCGTGGTCGTGCTCGACGGGGGAATGGCCAAGCCGGGGCTGGCGTTCGTGACAGTGCCGGACTCACAGCGGAACAGGTGGCGTGACATCACGCGCGTGGTTTCCGGGGTGCGTGTTCTAGGCTAGAAGATCATGGTGCGGCGATATGGGGGAGTGACGCCGTGGAACGTTCAGGTCAGCCACAGGCACCTGACAAGCGCTCGGGTAAGCCGCAGGCGCCTGACAGGGAGAAGCCCAAGCCGCCCTGGCGGGCGGAAGGGCTACCCGGCTCGAACGGCGGTCGCCCGAAGATCAACTGGTGGCGCTTCGTCATCACGCTGCTCGTCGTCTACGCGGCGTTCTTCCTGGTCTCGTCCTTCTTCGACACCGGCTCTGTCGAGACCGTGTCCTACACCGAGTTCACCAAGCAGGTGACGTCGAAGAACGTCAAGGACATCTACGCGACCGGCCTCTCGGTCGAGGGCGATCTGCGGGCCGCGGCCAAGGACCCCGACAGCGGCAACAAGTCGTACACGAAGTTCAAGACCGAGATCCCCGCCTTCGCCAACAACGACCAGCTCTACCAGCAGTTGGAGAGCTCCGGGGTCAACATCAAGGCCGACCCGATCAACGGCGGGCGCGGTTTCTTCGTCAACCTGCTGCTCTCCCTGCTCCCCGTGCTGCTGCTGGCCGGGCTCTGGATCTGGATCATGCGCCGCGGCGCCAGCATGATGGGCGGCGGCGGGCTGGGCGGCCTCGGCAAGTCCAAGGCGGCCAAACCGGTCGAGGCGGGCCAGGTGCGGGCCACGTTCGAGGATGTGGCGGGCATCGACGAGGTCGAGAACGAGCTCGTCGAGATCGTCGACTACCTGAAGGACCCCGACAAATACCGCAGGCTCGGCGCCAAGCTGCCCAAGGGCGTCCTCCTCGCTGGCCCTCCCGGCACCGGCAAGACGCTGCTGGCCCGCGCCGTGGCCGGTGAGGCGAACGTGCCGTTCTTCTCGGCCAGCGCGTCGGAGTTCATCGAGATGATCGTCGGCGTGGGCGCGTCACGGGTGCGCGACCTGTTCGAGGAGGCGCGCAAGGTCGCCCCCTCGATCGTGTTCATCGACGAGATCGACGCCGTCGGCCGGTCCAGGGGCGGCGCCGGTGGCATCGGCGGGCACGACGAGCGTGAGCAGACGCTCAACCAGATCCTCACCGAGATGGACGGCTTCTCCGGAGTCGAGGGCGTCATCGTCATCGGGGCCACGAACCGGCCCGAGATCCTCGACCAGGCCCTGCTGCGGCCGGGCCGATTCGACCGCACGGTCCAGGTAGGGCTGCCCGACGCCGCCGGCCGTACCGCGATCCTGGCCGTACACAGCAGGAGCGTGCCGCTCGACGGCGAGGTCAGCCTCGACCAGATCGCCAAGACCACGCCCGGCATGACCGGCGCCGACCTGGCGAACCTCGTCAACGAGGCCGCGCTGCTCGCCGCCAAGCGCGGCAAGGAGAAGGTCGGCATCGCCGACTTCGCCGACGCGCTGGAGAAGCTGCAGCTCGGCGCGGCGCGCAGCATCGTGATGCCGGAGGAGGAGCGCACCAGGACCGCCTTCCACGAGGCCGGCCACGCGCTGCTGGGCATGCTGCAGCCGGGCGCCGACCCGGTCAGGAAGATCTCGATCATCCCGCGCGGGCGGGCGCTCGGCGTCACGCTGTCCACGCCCGACTCCGACCGTTACGCGTACGACGAGCAGTATCTGCGCGGGCGCATCACCGGCGCGCTCGGCGGCATGGCGGCCGAGCAGGTCGTGTTCGGCGTCATCACCACCGGCGCCGAGAACGACCTGGAGCAGGTCACGATGATCGCCCGCGGCATGGTCGGGCGCTGGGGCATGTCGGAGAAGGTCGGACCGCTGACCATCCTGCCCAACGACGGCCAGCCCCCGCAGGCATCGCCCGCCATGCTCGCCACCGTGGACGAGGAGGCGCGGCGGATCGTCGACGAGTGCTACGAACGCGCCCTGCGCGTCCTCGGCGACAACCGCGACAAACTCGACGCCATCGTCGCCGCCCTGCTGGAGCACGAGACGCTCGACGAGGCCAGCGCCTACGCCGCCGCCGGGCTTTCCGGGACCTTGGACAAGGCCGGAACGTAGCTAGACGCCACGCTGGGAACGTCTCCGATGTGACACTCAACGACGAGCTTCTCTCAGAGCTCGGCGATGCCGGGCTGGAGGAGGTCGCCGGGCTGCTCGGTACCGATATCGCCACGGCCCACAGCGTGCTCACGTTGGTGTCCGGAACGATCGTGGGCGGCCTGGCGCGCAACGCCGCGCACCTGGACGGCGCGGAGGCGCTGCGCGGCGCGCTGGACGACCATGTGGACGCGGACCCGTTCAACGGCGACGTGGCGTCGCTGTCGCGTGACGGGCAGAGCATCCTAGGGCACGTGCTCGGTGGGCAGGGCACCGAGCAGGCGGCCGAGGGACTGTCCCGGTTGGCAGGGGTCGGCTCCAGCTCGATCATGAGGCTGCTGCCGCTGGTCGCGCCCATGATCATGTCGTTGCTGGCCGTACGGGCGACCCGCGGGAGAATGGGCACCGAGGCCGTCGCCGAAGCCCTGAAGCAGGAGGACGCCGGGCTGCCCGACGAGCTGAGATACCTGCTTGCCACCATCTTCGACAACGACGCCATGGACACACCCGGGCAGCCGAACCTCGATCGGTGAACGGTAAGCTGGTGCGGTGATCGTCCTGGCCTCAGCGTCCCCCGCCCGGCTGGCCCTGCTCCGCAGCGCCGGACTCGACCCCAAGGTGATCGTCAGCGGTGTCGACGAGGAGTCATACTCCGCCTACTCGCCCGCGGCGCTCGCCCTCGAGCTCGCCAAGGCCAAGGCGTCCGCGGTCGCGAGCGGGCTCGAGGAGGGACTGGTCATCGGCTGCGACTCGATCCTCGAGCTCGACGGCAGGCCGTACGGCAAGCCGGCGACGTCCGAGGAGGTGGCCGAGCGCTGGCGGGTCATGCGCGGCCGGACCGGACGCCTGGTGACCGGCCACTGCGTCATCGACGTACCCGCCGGTCGGCAGGTGGCCGAGGTGTCCACCACCGTGATCCACTTCGGCATGCCGTCCGACGAGGAGATCGCCGCCTACGCCGACACCGGCGAGCCGCTCGGCCTGGCCGGGGCGTTCAGCATCGAGGGTCGGGGCGGCTGGTTCGTCGACGGCATCGAGGGCGACCACGGCAACGTGCTCGGCATCTCGCTGCCGCTGCTCCGCAACCTGTTCGGCGAACTGGGCTACACGGTGACGTCCTTCTGGCGTTAGCCTGCCGGGCATGCGATCAGTGCGCGACTTCATGGCGGGTGTCGGCTTCTTCCTGCAAGGTGTGGGCTGGGTCGCCAAGCACGGCCGGTGGTGGCTGTTCGGGCTGATCCCGGCTCTGCTCGCTTTCGCGGTGTACGTGGGGACGCTGATCTTCCTCGGCACGAACGCAACGGATATGGCGGAATTTCTTACGCCATTCGCTGACACGTGGGGGTGGCGGGATCTCTTCCGGACGATGATCGCGATCGCGCTGGTCCTCGGCGGGTTGGCGCTGGCGGTGCTGACCTTCACGGCGCTCACGCTGGCGATCGGGGAGCCGTTCTACGAGAAGTTGTCCGCCACGGTGGATCCGCTGCCGGGGGCGGTGGAGCAGCCGTGGTGGCGGACCTTGCCCCGGTCTCTGCGGGACAGTCTGGTGACGTTGGGGTATGTGCTGCTTTTCACCGTGCCGCTGTTCTTTCTGGGGTTCGTGCCGGTGGTCGGGCAGACGGTGGCGCCGGTGTTGGGGGCTATGGTCTCCGGGTTCTTTCTGACGGTGGAGCTGACCACGCTGGCGTTGGAGCGGCGGGGGATGGGGCGTAAGGAGCGGTTCGCGCTGTTGCGGGGGAACAAGGCGGGGGCTTTGGGGTTCGGGGTGGTGGTGTTCTTGCTGTTCCTGGTGCCGTTCGTGGCGGTCATCGCGATGCCGGCGGGGGTGGCGGGGGCGGCCCTGTTCGTCCGCAACCGCCTGGTCCCAACGACCGCTCCCTGACTTCACAGCCTCGACACTGACCGCCGGTCCGCACCGGCCTGCACCGCTGTTTGACCACGACCACGCGACGCGGTCGTCCACAACCTGGCTCCACCTTCACCCCGTCATCCCCAGAACGCGGTTCGGCGCTTCGCGGACCCCCTCCGCCCAGGCACCCTCATGCCTCATGACGACCAACGCCTCCGAGCCCTGCCTGACCCTGACCAGCCCCACCGACGTCCTGGCCGCCGTGCCGTACCTCGTGGGCTTCCACCCGGTTGACAGCCTGATCGTGCTCGGCCTCGCCCAAGGCCAGGCCAAGGTAGCGACCCGCTGGCCCCTGCCCTTCCCGCCGGGCACGCTCGACCCGTTGGCCGCGCTGTTCGAGCGGGAGGCCATCACCCACATCATCGTGATCGGCTACGGCCCCGGAGACCGGGTCACCCCGGCCGTGGACGAGGCCCGCCACCTGGCCGCCAGGTCAGGCGTCGGCGTGGACGAGGCACTACGAGCAGAAGACGGCCGCTACTGGTCCTACATCTGCGACACCCCGCGCTGCTGCCCACCCGAGGGCACCCCGTACGACCCCTCGACCAGTCAGATCGCCGCCGAGGCGACCGTCCACGGCCTGGTAGCCCTCCCCAACCGCCAGAGCCTGGAACGCACCATCGCCCCCATCACCGGCCCCATCCGGGTCGCGATGCGCCGCGCCACAGCAGAGGCGGTCGCCGACCTACGCACCAGGCTGATGGAGGCCACGGACGTGAACGCGTTCGCCCAGCAGTTCGTCGCCCGGGGCATCATCAGAGTCCGCGCCGCCCTGGCCACCCACACCGCGGGCGGCCGCCTGGACGACGCGGAAGCGGCCAGACTCGGCCTGGACCTGGCGGTGATCAGAATCCGCGACGAAGCCTGGACCCTCGCCCGCGACACCCACGCCACCCTCTGGAAAGACCTCACCCGCCGCCTGGAACCACGCTTCATCCCACCGGTGGCATCCCTGCTGGCCATGGCCTCCTGGCGCACCGGCGACAGCGTCCTGGCCACCATCGCCCTCGAACGCGCCCTGACCACCGACCCCAGCTACTCGATGGCCAACCTCCTCATGCACGCCCTCCAGCAACTCCTGTCCCCGGCCACCCTGCTCGACCGCCTCCCCACCCCATCCGAACTGGACACCGCAATGGGCCCCGTCCACGCGGGCTGGCTGATCCCCCTGATCAACATCCTCGACGAAGACCACGAAACAGCCGCCTGACCCACCTCAACCCCAGCCCGAAAATCAGATAATCTGACTTCATGAAGGTGATGACTGCTACCGAGGCGTCTCGGAGCTTCGCGATGGTTCTGGACGAAGCAGAAAGAGGTGAAACAATCATGGTTACTCGCGGTGGAAAGCGGATTGCGGTGATCGGTCCCGCGCCCGCTGCGCCAGGGCGGTTGGTCAAGGCCTTCTTGGCTAGAAGTGCGGGGACGCTGGACGCCGACTTCGAGGGCGATGTGGCGGCCGCCCGGGAGACGGTCGACGACGAGATGAGGAACACGTGGCCCGACGTCTGATCCTCGACACGGGTGTGCTCATCGCCGCGGAGCGAGGCAAGGCGTCTGTGGACAGGGTGATCGGAGACGCCGACGATGTGGCGATCGCCGCCATCACCGTGGCTAGGTTGCTCGTCGGTGTGGAGATGGCCGATGCGGCACGCCGCCCCAATCGACAGGCTTTTGTGGATGAGGTTCTTGCGCTGATTCCGGTTGAGGAATACACGATGGACATCGCCAGGGTTCATGCTCGCCTGATGGCGCATGTTCGGCGAGAGGGAAAGAAGCGGGGAGCGTACGATCTGCTGATCGCTGCGACGGCCGCGACCACCGCGAGAACGGTGATCACGATGGACTCGTCAGCCGCATTCGACGACCTCCCCGGCGTCAGGGCGCAAGTCGTTCCTCGTTAAGCCGCACGGCTTGGCCTGCTGGTTCTCCTCGCGTCGCCGCCGTTGGTTGTACGCGCGCATCCGAGGCGGCGTTGGTTGTACGCGCGCATCCGAGGCGGATTGCCCAAGATCTGGACGGTATGCACCGGCTGGGCGAGGACATGCCGACCGTCAGTGTGTCAGCGCGGCGCCCAGCCGGCGGATCACGTCGGCCTCGTCGGGGTTGACGTCGCCGCTGGATGGCGCGTGTTCGGTGATGGCTGCGCCGATGATGTCGTCCAACTGGGAGAGGAGGTCGATCAGTCGCTGTGGCTGTATGCCGTTCGGCTCTGGGTAGCAGGTTGCGCCGAAGGTGGTGGGTTCCAGGACGTCCAGGTCGATGTGTACGTACACGGGGCCGCGCAGGCCGTCGAACGCGCGCTCCAGGTCCCCGACGCCGTATCTGCGCAGGCCGGTTTTCGCGAGGTATTCGTGCTCGGACACGTCGCCTGCCCGCTCTCCGGCGATGATCACCTGCCGTGGTGTCAGCGGGTGTTCCGGTGTGAGGGCGGCCGGCCCGTCTCCGAGCAGTGCCCGCACCACCATTCCGTGGAAGGCGCCCGATGGCAGGGTCTGCGGGCTGTAGACGTCCGGGTGCGCGTCGATCCACAGCACCGTCAAGGCGTCGCCATAGCGGGCGTGGGCAGCGGCGATCGGTGGGATGTCGACCGCGCAGTCGCCGCCGATGGTGATCACTCGGTCGTCGATGGCGGCCAATGCCTTGTGCGTCAGCCGTTGGTTCTCAACGAGCGCGTCGAACGCGCGGATCCCGGCCGCCTTGTCCCCGCTGGTCTCAAGCACCGGCACGGTCACCACCGCGTCGGCCGGAACGAGTTCGGCGGCGCGGCGGGCACCGGTCATCAGTTGCGGCGCCTTGCTGGATGCCGAGCCTTGCCATTGTGGTACGCAGAGCACAGTCGTCATACGGTGACCATACGAGGCGCCAGGATCAAAGGTCTAGATCGTCTTATGCTGCTATCAAGGGTTCTTGCACCAGATCGTCCTGACGGTGGGAGTTTATACATGCAGTTCCACCTGAACGTGTGGTGCGGGTGTGAATGGGTGACGCCTTCCCGTGTTGGTCGCTGATGTGACCTCTGCTGTGCGGCAGACCGGAAGGCTCGGCACAGATAAGATGCCGAGCCTTCCCTGCATCGGGCTGTTGCCTCAGAAGGCTAGGGAGCCTCGTGCACCGTGTATCTCCCCGAGCCTCCCCGGATGGGAATGTGTTGCTGAAGCGGTGTGAATTCTAAGTATCAAGGTGGATTGGCCTACGAGGCTTCCAGGGAGTACTGGAAAATATGGGGTGGCGGGTAAGACCGTCGCCACGCGGCGAGAGGGATGTCATCTAGATGACCAGGCGCCTATTAGCGATACTATGTATGTTAGTTGCAGTTTCAGGCTGCGAGGCGTCATGGTTCTCCGGGGATCTGACGGTGATCAAAGTAGATCCCGCCGTGATCAATGAAGTACGAGGTCTTGGCCGCATCGTTATGCGGACCACTGCGGATCCAATCTATGCACAAACTGTGCAAGTCGTAGAGATTTTGGTGCTCGACGTTGGCGCTTCCGATTTCACCAAAGCGCTTAGCGTGGCGCGCGGCCGTCTGCAGCAACGGGGATGGAGCGTGAGTAGCTATACTGATGTCACTGTCATCATGACGTCGAGTCGCTGGAGTGGAACGACCGCAGTACTTAGCCGCGTGGACGATATAGATTCACTCGGGGCACAGCTGGAGCCAGGGATGGAAAAGGCGTTCCAAGCCGATCCGGTAAAGTCGGGCACCTATATTGTGCTGTCACTATCAAGCATAGAAGGGTGAGCCATGGAGGGCCTTCGAGCTTGACCGGTTGCGCCATGAGATGTTGCGTTCGAGGGGGGCGAAAGACCTCTGCCCTCTGGCCGGTCGCGGCAGGTTAATGGAGTTGAGGGCAGCTTCATCCGGGTGGTGCCAGCGAGGGTGGGAGCAGCCTTGGCGAGGCCGGGGTATGTCTGCACTGCCAGATGATGCGGGTCCGGCGGGATGGACTCGAATCTGGCGGATCTGGGCCGGGTGTAGCACGTGCCTGTCTCGAGGGGCGAGGACTCCTGGGATGGTTTCCGCTTGCTGTCCGCGAAGCCACGGGGGCGGCGTACTTGTGCGACGCTGCTGGGCACAGTCGGGATCCTCTGATGTTGGTCGTCGTCTGGGAGAAAGCTGTGTCGGCGAATAATATGAGCCGTCCTACGTCCGCATGTGCCGGGTTCGCCATGAAGATCAACCGGCGATTGCTGAAATGGCCGCACATGCCGCGCGACCAGGGCGAATGGCGCGTAACATTGCCTGTCCCGTGAAAGTGGTCACCCGTTCACTGAAATAGAAGGCGTGATCGGTCTCCTGCATTCATGGGTAAACGCGGGCGGTGCCCGATGCAAGTGCGTTCCCGTCGCGCCCTGTGCCAACGGCCGATATACCCGAGCTGGTCGATGTGGGTGTCGAGGGTGACCGGCCGGTCGTCGCGGACGTCGTTGGTCAGACCCGCGAGTGTCACGGCATGGCTCTGATGTCCGTTGCCTTCCAGCGCCTCGGGTCGCGGCGGCGAGTTCCCGGCGAGGCGCCAGCTCGGTGATCAGGGCCTGCCAGGTGGGCGAAGGCGCCGCCCGGCCGACGCCGACGCCGACGCCGACGCCGGGCCGGGGCCGACGCCGACGCCGGGCCGGGGCCGACGGCGCCGCCTGGCTGGCGCCGGGGCCGGCGTCGGTCAGGCGGCGAAGGTGGCACAGGTCCTCCCGGCGCACGACTCCCCGATCATCATGATCACGCGGCGGGCTCGCGGAAATGTTTCCGGGAGATGTCTTGTGGTCGGACGACCGCCGTCGTAGCCTGTCGGCACTTGCCATTGATACGTATCGACGATTTCCTCCAGGGAGGTGTCATGGCGGCGTTCACCAGCAAGGACGTCGCGCGTATCGCCGGTGTCTCGCAGAGCACCGTGTCCTATGTGATGACCGGCAAGCGACCCATCTCCGAGCCCACGCGGCGGCGGGTCCTTGACGCGATGGCACAGCTCACCTACGAGCCGCACTCCGGTGCCCGGGCTCTCGCGGGGCGTCGTACCCAGGTGGTCGGTCTGGTCGTGCGCTTCGGGGTCGGGGGCGAGACCTTCGGGTTGCTGCCGTTCATCGAGACCATCGCCAGCTCGGCCCGCGCCCACGATCACGACGTTCTGCTCGTGACCGCGGACGAGGGCTCCGCGGGTCTGCGGCGCCTCGCCGGACGGGCCCTGTGCGACGCGATCATCATGATGGACATCGAGGAGCAGGACGAACGGGTCCCGGTGGCCGCCGCGCTGTCCGTTCCGGTGGTGCTCATCGGTGTGCCGGCCGACCCGGCCGGGCTGCACTGCGTCGACCTCGACTTCGAGGCGGCGGCCCGGATGGCCGTCGACGAGCTGGCCGACACCGGGCACGACGAGATCGTCGTGGTGGGTTATACGGCCGCGGCGATGGAACGTGGCCTGAACTTCGTCGTCCGCGTTCTGCGATCGGTGCGGGAGCATGGGCAGGTGCGCGGCCTTCCGCTGACGGTGATCGAACCGGTCGAGCGTGGACGAGAGGCCATCGCGAAGGTGGCCGATCAGCTCCTCGCCCGGCGGACCGGCGGGCGTCTCGGAGTGGTGGTGCCGCACAGCGACACGATCGTGCCGCTGCTGAACGCGCTGCGGAAGCGGGACGTCGTGCCTGGCCGTGACATCTCCCTCATCGGACTCAGTACCGACCGTGAGGCCGAGCAGTCCGATCCGCCGTACACGAATGTCTCCGGCGAACCGCGCGACGTCTCGCGGCGCGCGATGGAGACGCTGTTCTGGTTACTCGATCCAACTTCCGGGGTGGAACGTCCCGCGATCGACCTGGTCGCGCCACGACTCACCCGTCGTACGACCGTGATGCCCACTCCCTCCAACTGATCGCCGGTGGCCTCGGCCACCGGCCCACGATGCGCGTCGTCGATGCGTATCGACGAACTCGCACATGACCGCAGTCGATACGTATCGACGATGACCCGATCCACCCCGGACAACCTTCCGTATCCGAAAGGACACGACATGATCCGCTCCCCCCGATCCCGCCGAGCCCAGGCCGCGCTCGCCTCGATGCTCACCCTGCCCCTCGCACTCACCGCCTGCGGTGGCGGCTCGAACGGTGGCGGCTCGAACAGCGGCGGCGACTCCTCGACTCTGCGGGTGCTCGACTACTACAACAACGAGCCGAGCAAGACGGTCTGGCAGAAGGCCATCGATGCCTGCGGCAAGCAGGCCGGTGTCACCATCCAGCGCGAGGCGGTGCCCGGCGCGACCCTGATCCAGAAGGTGCTCCAGCAGGCGTCCTCGCGGACCCTCCCGGACGTCCTGATGCTGGACAACCCCGATCTGCAGCAGATCGCCCAGAGCGGCGCCCTCACCCCGCTGAACGACCTCGGGCTCAAGGCCGACGGGTACGTGGAAGGCGTGGTCAACGCCTCGACGTACAAGGGCAAGCTCTACGGCCTGCAGCCGATCACCAACACCATCGGGCTGTTCTACAACAAGGATTTGCTCGCCAAGGCGGGCGTGACCCCGCCGACGACCTGGGCGGAGCTGAAGACGGCGGCCAAGAAGCTGACCTCGGGCGGCACGTACGGGCTGGCGTTCTCGGCACCGGCGAACTACGAGGGCACCTGGCAGTTCCTGCCGTTCATGTGGTCCAACGGTGGCGACGAGAAGAACATCGCGACGCCGCAGACCGCGCAGGCAGTGCAGTTGTGGGTCGACCTGATGAACGACGGCTCGGTGTCGAAGTCCGCTCTCAACTGGACCCAGGCGGACGTCAACGACCAGTTCCGGGCGGGTAAGGCCGCGATGGCGATCAACGGGCCGTGGCAGTTCCCCGCGTTGGACGAGGACAAGAGCGTCAAGTACGAGGTGGCGCAGATCCCGGCACCGGTCGCGGGCAAACCGGTCGTCGCGCCGCTCGGCGGTGAGACGTGGGCCGTGCCGCAGACCGGGAACAAGGACAAGCAGGCCAAGGCCGCCAAGGTCATCGCCTGTCTCAACTCGGACGACAACCAGCTCAGCCTCGCCAAGGACACCCAGACCATCCCCACCAAGACGGCGCTGCTGGCGAAGTTCAGCTCGAGCAACCCGAACATGGCCGGTTTCGTCGACCAGATCCCGACCGCACGGGCCCGCACCGGTGAACTCGGCGCGGACTGGCCGAAGGCGGCCACGAAGATCTACACCGCGTTCCAGTCCGCGCTGACCGGCCAGGCCACACCGGCCAAGGCCCTGGAAACGGCCCAGAATGGTTGAGCACCCACAACAGTCCACAAGGGAACGTCAGACAGATCCACCACCGCCGGCGACCGTGGCGGGCGACGGGACCGTTGCCGGACCCCGCTTCTGGCAGTCGCACCACTTCCAGAACCGCGCCGCGCAGGTGCTGTTCCTGGCCCCGGCCGTGATCTACATGGTGGCCTTCTTCGGCTACCCGATCGTCAAGAACTTCGTGATGGCCTTCCAGGAGTACTCGACGAGCACCTTCTACACCGGCGAGGCGCCGTGGGTCGGGTTCGCCAACTACTCCGCGGTGGTGTCCTCCCCGGTGTTCGGCAAGGCCATGCTGAACACCGTCCTGTTCACCGCGGGCTCGATCGCCGCGCAGTTCGTCATCGGTCTGGCCCTGGCGATGTTCTTCCGGCGCCGCTTTCCGCTCAACGGTGTGCTCCGGTCGTTGATGCTGCTGCCGTGGCTGATCCCGCTGATCGTCTCCGGCGCGGTCTGGCGGTGGATCCTCGACAAGGACAACGGCGCGCTCAACCGGTTCCTGGCCGCCATCGGGGTGGCGACCGACCACCCCGGCTGGCTGACCAGCACCTCACTGGCCCTGGTGGCGGTGATCCTGGTGAACATCTGGATCGGCATCCCGTTCAACCTGACCATCCTCTACGGAGGGCTCCAGGACATCCCGGAGGACCTGTACGAGGCGGCCGCGCTGGACGGGGCGAGCAGCTGGCACCGGTTCCGGTATGTGACCTGGCCGTTGCTGCGCCCGGTGGTGAGCGTCGTGCTGGTGCTCGGGGTGGTCTACACGATCAAGGTGCTGGACGTGATCCTGGCGCTGACCGGCGGCGGCCCGGCCAACGCCAGCCAGACCATCGCGACGCAGTCGTACCACCTGTCGTTCCAGCAGTTCGACTTCGGTCAGGGCGCCGCGCTCGGCAACATCCTGATCGCGATCTCCCTGGTGTTCGCCATCTTCTACCTGCGCGCCAACCGGCGTGCCGTGGACGAGTGAGGCCGTCATGACCACCATCACAAGGCACACTCGGGCCGGTTGGGGCAGCACCGTCGCCGGGATCGTCATCCTCGCCGTTCTGCTGTTCCCGATCTATTGGATGGTCAACGTCTCGCTGCAGCCGAGCGGCTCGGCGGTCGGCACCCCGTGGCTGCCGTTCGACCTCAGCTTCAACGGCTACGCCACCGCGCTCGGCCAGCAGGGCCGCAACCTGGTCACGAGCCTGGTCGTCGCCCTCGGCTCGGTCGTGTTCAGCCTGCTGATCGCGATGCCGGCGGCGTACGCGCTGGCGCAGTTCAAGGTCCGCTTCGTGGGCGCGTTCCTCTTCGGGATCCTGATCTCGCAGATGATCCCGGGGATCGTCATCGCGAACGCGCTCTACACCGCCTACAACGACCTGGGACTGCTCAACTCGATCCCGGGCCTGATCCTCGCCGACTCGACCGCGGGCATCCCGTTCGCGATCCTGATCGTCCGCGCGTTCATGACCAACATCCCGCGGGCGGTCCTGGAGGCCGGCCGGGTCGACGGGGCCGGCCACGTCCGGACGTTCATCTCCATCGTGCTGCCGATGAGCCGCAACGCGCTCATCACCGCGGCCCTGTTCACCTTCCTCTTCTCCTGGGCGGACTTCCTGTTCGCCCTCACCCTCACCACGACCGAGGACGTGCGCCCGGTGACGCTCGGGCTCTACACCTACATCGGGACATATGTAAACGACTGGAGCTCGGTCATGGCCACCGCCGTGCTCGCCTCCATCCCGGCCATCGTCCTGCTCGTCGTCGCCCAGCGCTACGTCGCCGCGGGAACGACGGCCGGCGCCGTCAAGTGAATCCAGCAACCCCCAGCAGAAAAGGTTCGACATGACAAACGGAACGGCCGGCCCGCTGCGTGTGACGGTGTGGGGCGAGAACCGCCACGAGCAGATCGAGGAGCACGTGGCGAAGATCTATCCGAAGGGCATGCACACGACGATCGCGGAGGGCATCGAGGAGAACCTCGGCGACGGCTGCGTCGTCCGCACGGCGACCCTCGACGACCCGGAGCACGGCCTGACCGAGGAGGTGCTGGCCGGCACCGACGTGCTCACCTGGTGGGGGCACGCGGCGCACGACGAGGTCAGCGACGAGGTCGTCGAGCGCGTCCACCGGCATGTGCTGTCCGGGATGGGACTCGTCGTGCTGCACTCCGGGCACTGGTCGAAGATCTTCACCAAGCTGATGGGGACGAGTTGCACACTGCGCTGGCGCGACGAGCACGACCGTGAGCTCATCTGGACGGTCGACCCCACGCATCCCATCGCCAAGGGCGTGCCGCACCCGCTGATCATCGAAGAGGACGAGATGTACGGGGAGTTCTTCGACATCCCGGCACCGGACGAGCTCGTGTTCGTCAGCTCGTTCAGCGGCGGGGAGGTGTTCCGCAGCGGCTGCACGTTCCGCCGCGGCCACGGCAAGATCTTCTACTTCCGGCCGGGGGACCAGGCGTACCCCACCTACCACCACAAGGACGTACGCCGGGTCATCGCGAACGGCGTCGCCTGGGCCCGCACCGATCGGCCGGAACGGAGCCATCCCGTGCTCCTGCGGTACGCGACCGGGGAGTTCTTCCAGGGCCAGGACTACACCGGACCGCTCCAGTGAGCTTCCGGACGATCCCCTCCAGCCCGGCGGATCCGCTCCGGGTGGTCATCGTCGGCGCCGGCAGCATGGGCCGGGCCTGGCTGGCCACTGTTGCCGACTCGCCCGAGGTGACGCTCACCGGCATCGCCGACCTGGACGTGGCGCTGGCCCGCGCGTCGGCCGACGGCGCCGGCCTGCCGGACCTTCCGGTCGGCACGGACGCCGTCGCGCTCGCCCGGCAGACCGGCGCCCAGGCGCTGATCAACGTGACCGTCCCCGAGGCGCACCACCCGGTGACCACCGCAGCGTTGTTCGCCGGCCTGCCGGTGCTCGGTGAGAAACCGGTCGCGGAGAACGTCAGCCGGGCGCTGTCCATGGCCGCCGCGGCGGAGGTCACCGGCGAACTGTTCATGGTCAGCCAGTCCCGCCGCTGGAACCCGCAGCTCGCCGTGCTGCGGGGGATGATCGCGCGGCTCGGCGCGATCGGGACGGTGAGCACGGAGTTCTTCCGGTCCGAGCGGTTCGGCGGGTTTCGCGATCTGATGGCCTACCCGCTGCTCGTCGACATGGCGATCCACGCCTTCGACTCGGCGCGTTTCCTGCTCCGGGCCGAGCCGGTGACGGCGTACTGCCAGTCGTACAACCCGCCGTGGAGTTGGTTCGCCGGGGACGCCAACGCGGCCGTGGTGTTCGAGATGGAGGGCGGCACCCGCTACGTCTACAACGGAAGCTGGTGCAGTCCCGGCGACATCACGTCGTGGAACGGGAGCTGGCGGGTCAGCGGCGAGAAGGGCACCGCGCTCTGGGACGGCGACCACGAGCCGGTCCTCGACGCCGAGGTGGCGGCCGGTGAACCGGCCGGCTCGCCGTACTCCGGGATCGCCGGCGCTCTGCAGGTGTTCGTGCGGGCGCTCCGGACCGGGGAGCCGCCGTCCGGCGAGGTGCACGAGAACGTGATGAGCCTGGCGATGGTGGAGGCGGCGGTGCGGTCGGCGACGAGCGGCCGGCCCGAGCGCCTGGACGACGTGCTCGAGCGGGCCCACGCGCAGGCGCTAGGGGAGGAGACCCGGGCGGACGTACGGAACACGCTCGCCGGATGGTCCTCGGTGCGGGACGTGCTGGCCGGCGCCAACCGGGTGGAGACGCGATGACGGAGCCGCGCGCCGCGATGGTCGGCGTAGCACCGACGGCTACAGATTCTCCTCGCGTCGCCGCCGTTCGTTGTACGCGCGCATCCGTGGTGGATAGCCCATGATCTGGACGTCGTACACCGGCAGGGCGAGGTCTCGGGCGACCTTGTGGATCACGGCGGGGGAGCCGACCCGGCGGCGGGTCCACTCGCCGTCGTCGGCCACGGCGACGGCCGTGGTGTCCGTCGCGAAGGTTTCGGGTTCGACGAAGAACTCGACGCCTCGCCGTGATTTGGCGAAGGCGATGAGAGCTTCGATATCGGCGTCAGTGGCTTCCCGGTCGAACTTCGCGATTTTGGAACCGCGCAGCCGCCGAATGCCGTAGCGGTCTCGCCATCTCATGAGTCCTTTTTATACCGTCAAACGGCCGCGCGCGTCGGGGTGATCTAGGGGACACCTCGGGGATTCTCCGGATGGCCACGATGACGTGCGGCGGTCAGTATGGATGGTGACTGCCCGATTCTAAGGAGAGGCATGGCTGTTATGGCTGGGGTACCCACACCCCCGGGCCCGGGACAGGTGCCGCCCGCTCATCTGCGCGTCACCAACCAGGACCGTGAGCACGTGGTCGAGCACGTTCAGGCCGCTTACGCGGAGGGCCGATTCGACAAGATCGAGTTCGATGACCGGTTGGATCGGGCGATGACCGCGCGTACGCACGGTGATCTGATGCCCATCATGGCGGAGCTGTACGGCGCGAGCGCCGTCCCCAGGATCCGGCCGATGCCCGCGCCGGTTCGGCGTGAGGCGCCGACGGAGAGTAATGAACGGCTCGGGGCTTCGGCGGCTCATCTGCTGACGCTGGTCGGGTTCCCGATCGTCGGGCCGTTGATCCTGCTGCTGACGGGCGGCAAGACCTCGCCGTACATCCGACGGCACGCGTTGGAGGCGCTGAACTTCCAGCTCACCGTGGTGGGGGCGACGTTCCTGTTGCCGTTCACCGTGATCGGGGTGGTGCTCATCCCGGTCATCTGGGTGGCGGCGGTCGTTCTGTCCATCGCCGGTGGCATTTCGGCGCTGTCGGAGAACCCGTTCCGCTATCCCCTGACGGTTCGCCTGGTGAAGTGACGTTTAGCTAGAGCTCGTGCCGCCGGCTGACGTCAATGCCTGCTTTGACGTCAGCCGACCGCACGAGAGAATGGCCTTATGATCTTCATCACCGCGAAGTTCCGCGTTCTGCCCGACCACGCCGACCGGTTCCCTGAGATCGCGGGCGAATTCACCCAGGCGACCCGCGACGAGCCTGGCTGCCTGTGGTTCGACTGGTCGCGCAGTCTGGCGGATCCGACCGAGTACGTGCTGGTCGAGGCGTTCCGCGACGGCGAGGCCGGGGCGGCGCACGTCCAGTCGGAGCACTTCAGGAAGGCCCAGCAGACCCTGCCGCCGTATCTCGCCGAGACGCCGCGCATCGTGAACGCGACCGTGCCGCAGGACGACTGGTCCCTCCTCGGCGAGATGGCCGTGCCCGAACGGGACTGACCACCGGCGCGTCGCTCAGTGCTGAACCCTCAGGTAGCGCTGGTGCTGATACCGGAAGAACACGGTCAGGCCGGCGGCGGCGGTGAGGAGCCCGACGGCCAGGGCGGCCGGCAGGTGATGGTCTGTCATTAGGTAGTAGGTCAGCAGGGCGAGGCAGACGCCGGCCAGGACGCCGTTGATGATGGCGATCATGCTGGCGGCGGTGAAGAGCCCGGCCATCGGGCCCGCTTTGACCGCCAGCGACCCGAGCGCATCGTCGGTCTCCCCTTCACCCGCGCCCCAACTGGCGAAGTAGCGCGCCGCCTCAGGGTCGAGCTGGCGGTAGTAGCCGCGGATGCGCGCGATGCTGCTCAGGTACGCCACGTTCTGCACCCCTGTGTCGACGAGCCGTGCCGTGGTGAACACGCCCAGCACAAAGACCGTCGGCAACGCGGCGGCGGCGAACGGCAGCAACAGGCCGGGCGTCTGCGAGGCGAACCCCAACGCGATCAGACTGCTGGACAACGCCGACAGGTACAGCGACGAACGCCCGAGCGCCTCGCTGACCGTCGTGCTGGCCGCCGATTGCAGCACGAAATGCTCCGTCACGATCGCCGACATGAGCGGTGCCGACGGTCCCGCGTCACGGCTGTCCGGCTCCATGACCGCTCCTTTCGAGTCCCGGCCGAGGTCAGCGGAAGGCGTCGGCGTGTGTCTCCGCCCACTGTTCGAAGGTGCGGGGCGGGTGTCCGGTCACCTCTTGCACGGTCGGCAGGACCTGCGACTCGTCGAGCGTGCCGTCGACGTAGAAGCTGAAGAAGGCGTCGACGTACTCGACCGGCATGCTCGCCTCCATCTGAGCCCGAGCCTCCTCGTTCGGGAGCCCCTCGCAGCGCAGGTCCCTGCCCAGTACCTTGGCCAGCACGGCGATCTGGTCGGCGGGCAGCAGCGAGTCCGGGCCGGTCAGCTCGTAGATCCGGCCCTCATATCCATCACTCGTCAGCGCCAGGGCCGCGACGGCCGCGATGTCGGCGGGGTCGATGGCGGCGGCCGCCACCCCGGCGAACGGTACGCGCACCAGGTCGCCGGTCCGAAGCTGTGGCAGCCAGCGCAGCGCGTTGGACATGAACGCCCTGGGCCGCAGGAACGTCCAGGGCACATCCGCCTCCCGCGCGGCGCGCTCGGAGAGCGCCATGAAGCGGGAGACCGCATTGTTCATGTCCGCTTGCGCGGCCGAGCCGCTCGTCAGCAGCACGACCCGTTGCACCCCGGCTTGGCGTATGCGGGCCAGTAATCCGGGCATGTCCGCATATCCCGGCAGCAGGAACACGCCCCGCACGCCGACCAGGGCATCGGCCAGGCTGTCGGGCTGGTTCAGATCGCCGGTGACGAGCTGGACGCCCGGGGGCATTGTGACCGCCTTCGGGTCGCGTACCAGCGCGCGCACCTGCTGCCCGGCCTGGGTCAGAGCGGTCACCAGTTGCGAGCCGATATTTCCGGTGGCGCCCGTCACTAAGATCATCATGTCTCCCATCAAGGTCATCAACTTGCGAGGTTTATGCGGCACCGATGAGGCCGACGGCCAGGGTGATCAGCGCGACGGCGAGGAGCAGGCCCCCGACTCGCGTGAGCATCGTGCCGGACGAGCGGGCACCCTGCTCGCCGACGGCCAGGTGCAGGAAGAACCCACCCGATTGCGCCAGCACCCCCGCCAGCAGCGCCCCGCCGGCCAGCCATTCCAGGCCGGCGGAGAAGCCGGCACGGGGCAGGTAGAGCAGGTAGACCAGGGACAGCAGCAGCAACACCCCGGCGTGCGCGTGGCCGGCTCGGAAGAACCGCTCGCGAAACTCGCCCAGCTTCTGGTGATCGGTGGTGACGAAGCGCAGCAGCGCGTGCCCGCCGAACTCGACCGTGACCAGCGACACGATCGCGATGATCGGCAGAATCTCGGTGGGTTCCATCAGCTCGGATTTCCTACTCTTGTACGGCCACGACACCGGTGAACGGAGGTCGTGACGATCACGTGGGTGATTTCCCAGGTAAAGGGTGGCAGTGGCCGGG
This sequence comes from Nonomuraea sp. NEAU-A123, assembly GCF_018603905.1. GTDB lineage: Bacteria > Actinomycetota > Actinomycetes > Streptosporangiales > Streptosporangiaceae > Nonomuraea. The sequence goes on along the minus strand of NZ_JAHFZZ010000027.1, from coordinate 844 downwards.
AAAGCGCCGATAGTGTCCCTGTAACCAGGCGGGCATGCATTTTGCACGGTTCATCGGGAGAGCTGAGTGGCGCGGACCGCTGACGACCTCCCGCTGCGGCTCGCCGGCGGCATGCTGTGGGCGTCGTTCGGCATCCTGTTCTACATCCGCACGATGAGCGGGGTGGGGCGCGACGCCGCCCCGCTCGCGTTTCTGCTGACGATGGCGTCCTATCCGCCGCTGATCGCGATCGTGGCGCGAGGCTGGCGGCCGGCCGTCCGGTATGGGCTTCTGTCGGCGTTGGTGCTGCTCTACCTGCTGCCCTTCCTCGTGGTCGGGGCGGGGTGGGATTGGATGCCGTGGACGGTGGCGGCCGGTGTGCTGTGCGTGCTCCCGGCGCGGCTGGCCTGGCCGCTGTTCGCCCTTGTCCTGACCGCCACCGGCGCGACCGCCGCCCTGCTCGGGTATGGGGTCTACGACACGGTCTGGTTCATGATCGTCACGGCGGACGACGGTCTCATCGTGTTCAGCCTGGCCGCGCTCGTCGGGACGGCGCGGCGGCTGCACGACACCCGGGGCGAACTGGCCCGGCTGGCGCTGGTCAGGGAACGCCTGCGGCTGGACGGCGAGCTGCGGAACATCCTGGGCGGGAAGCTGCGGGCGATCGCGTTCCGGATGCGGAAAGCGGGCCGGGAAGAGCCGGTGGAGGCCCGGCAGGACATCCGCGAGGGCATCGGCCTCGCCCGGCGGACCTTGGCGGAGGTGCGGGAGACCGCCGGCGCCTACCGCGCCACCACGATCGCCGAGCCCCCGGCGCGGATCGAGTCACCACGGTTGGCGCGGTTCGTCCTGCTCGCGGTGCTGC
>NZ_JAHFZZ010000026.1 GCF_018603905.1 Nonomuraea sp. NEAU-A123 | reverse complement strand
TGGAGAAGTGGTTGTAGAACGAGCCCATGCCGACGTCGGCGGCCTGGGTGAGGTCCAGGATCGCCATGTTGGTGTTGCCGTCGGCGATGAAGGTCTGGGCCGCGTGGATGAGCGCGGCGCGGGTGCGCGCCTTGCGCCGGTCCAGGCGGCTCGGTGCGGCGTCGGTCATCTGTCCCTCTCCTGTGGGCTGTGGTGCGCCCTCCACTGTAGTGGGATCCGTCAAGAGTGACGGAATCATCACTGATGCTTTGGCGAGTCATTACACGACTGACGATACTGTCCATAAATGACGAAATCATCAGATACCATCATGCCCGCAGTCACCACCACCACCGCGGTAAGTCCCGAGCACGCGGTCACGGCGCTGCTAAGCGAATACGACGCCCTGAAGGCGGAGGAGCGGCAGCGGATCGGCGTGCGTGGCCAGCTGTTGTACGCCACGCTCACCGCGGTCGCCGGCATCAGCACTGTCACCGCAACCGTGGGCCGGCTGGAGTTGTTGTTGCTGCTGCCGCTGGCCGCCACGGTGCTGGGCTGGGCCTACGTCACCAACGATCACAAGATCACCGCCATCGGGCGGTACGTCCGCAGCCGTCTGGGACCGTGCTTGGTCGGCCTCGTCGACGACGGCTCCAGTGACATCGACCTGTTCAAGTGGGAGAAATACCACCGCGAGGATCCACTCCGCCCCTCTCGCAAGCGGCTACAACTGGCGGTGGACCTGGCTGCGTTCTGCGTGCCCTCGCTGACGGCCCTCACCCTGCTCTGGCTGCTGGGCCCACACACTCCATCGGTCCTGCTCGGTTCGGCCGCCGCGCTGGCCGCTGTGGTGGTCCTGGCGACCCAGATCATCCGCTACGCGGACGTAGCCGGTCCCGTACAACGGGCATGAGCGACGGGTAGGTCCACGCTCAGCCGAGGAACCGCCGGACGTCCGCGATCTCGGCGTCGAGCTGCGGCCCCGGCGCCGGCTCGCCGAACGGCGACACCGTCACCTCGCTCCCCTTCCGTCCCCAGACCCCGGCGATCATCCCGTCGACGAGCACGACAGGGCGGAGGATCCCGCCGCCGGGGAACACCTTGCGGGCGTGTTCGGCGGGCAGGATGGGGTCTCGGCTCTTCCAGCCCAGCAGGTACTCGTCGAAGGCGGGGGCCAGTCGTACGAGCTGGGTGGACGCGGGAAGGCCGACGGCCGCGGGCGGTCCGGCGAGGGACCAGGCGGTGCGGGCGGCGCCCAAAGGGAGGCCTGACCAGGCGGCCAGGTCTTCGGGGGTCGATGGGTGGTGGGCGCGGCGGTAGCGGTGGGCCAGTTCGGTCAGTGCGCGGTCCCTGTCCGGTTCGGGGACGATGGGGGCGCCGAGCCAGTCGGCGGCGTGCACGTACGTGGGCTTCCCGCCGCGTGGCGGACCGAGCACGGCCAGGCCGTGGTGGGCGGCCAGGGCGACGAGGTGCACGATGCCCTGGCCGCTCGCCCTGCCCGCCAGCCGTTCCGCCAGTTCGGCCTTGGTGAGTGGGCCCTGTCCCGCGAGGGTGCGGTCGATCAGCGGGAGCAGGTCGTCGCCCGTTACGCCCTCCTGGTGGAGGCGGCGCGTGGTGTTCGTGGCGTTCCGGGTGAGCGCGTGGATCCACGGCAGGTCGTCGGTATGGACGAAGTGCAGGGTGCCGCGCGGGCCCCAGGTGCGTACGATCTCGCGGTCCCGCCACGCCGCCTCGACGTCGGCCACCGTGACCGTGGCCGACCGCGCGCGGAAGGCGAGGTAGGCGGCGGTGACGTCCTGCGCCTGTACGGCGAGCAGGTGACGGACGATCTCACCCACGCTCAGGCCCGGGGGGCGGTGCAGCAGCTGGGCCTCGACGCTTCTCATGCACTCGATCTTCCCGGACGAGGTCGGCGGAGGAGCAGGAGAGCCGGGATGAAGCTTTCATCGCGTCCGCGATGTTCGCGCTGGTCGTCGGGGTCAGGCGGGGGCGGATCTTGCGGTGGTGCGGTGCTTGGCGTCCAATTCACGGTGATCGCTCTTCGCGATTTCCGGCCCTTCATGAGGGGAGAACTGGTGCGTCGCCGAATCACCGCCTTGTCGCTTGTCGCGGTCACCGCTCTGGCGCCCATCCTGGCCACGAGCACGCCAGCACACGCCACGTCCACGCTCCAAGTCGTCTACACCAACCTGCCCTATGACATCTGCATCAGCTTCGGCCGGTCGGGCCAGGAGACCGGACGCTGGCAGACCTGGTGGTGCAGCACCCACCAGCCCGAGAACCCGATGTTCTACACCTACGACCTGTGGGCGTACGTGAACTGAGGGTCTAGCTTCGTGGCCCGCCGGGTGAACGCTCGACCGTCGCGGTGACGGCAGTCACCACCTCGCCGGGATCGGCGGGTTTCGGGGCTGTGGCGAACAGCGGGGCCAGGCCCTCGACCGCGGCCATGGCACGGGGGCGCCAGGTGTCCTCCCATTCGGTGATGGGCTTCAGGTTCTCCGGGCGGGCGGCGATGGCGTACCTGGCCAGTGCCGAGCTCCAGTCCTGGCTGCGGGCGGTGTCGGCGCCGGAGTCGCGCAGGAGTCGTGTGGTCAGGCCGTCGCCGTTGGCCAGGGCGAGGTCGGCGAAGCACTGCTTGAGCAGGGTGTCGAAGGCGGGTTTGACGACGAGGTTGAGTGCGGTGAACGCCTCGCCCCAGTCGTAGGCGAGCAGGAGCCTCTCCAGGGTCTCCCGGGCGGGCTGCCAGGCCGGGTCGTCCTCCCAGAGGGCGCGGGCCGTCTTCCCGTCGGCGAGTGCGGCGCCGTGGGTGAGCGACAGCGACTTGGCCCGGTAGGCGATCCATTGCAGCGCGCGGAGTTCGTCGGCGCCCTGGAACAGTGCCGCGTTCATGATGGCGGTGCTCGGGGCGAGCTGGCCGACGTACTCGCTGGTGATCTGCAGGACGTGGAGGGCGAATCGGGCCGGTAGGTACAAACGGCCCAGCACGGCGACCCATGCGGGGTCGAGGCGCGCGTCGTGGTCGTCGGCCTCGAAGCTGTCGACCACGCCCTCGGCGTAGATCTCGCGTTCGTGCTGCAGGGCGATGTAGCGCCGGTAGTTGAGCTGCGCGTGGTCGCGGAAGCCGTCCCAGTCGGGGGCCTGCAGGGGCGACCCCTCCCGGTGCCGTAGGTACCACTGGTTGATCGCGCTGCCGGGGTCGAGGTCGAACGGGGCCGGCTGGCGGCCGAAGTGGTAGTGGAAGCCGCGGGTGACGATGTCGTACTCGGTGGGTCTGCGGCGTTCGCCGTCGAACAGGCTCCAGGTACGCCGCCGGGTCGTGGCCATGGTCAGTCCTCCCTGGTCAGGTACCAGACGAGTTCGTCGTCACCGATGTAGCGCATGCGGCCCGCGAAGCTCGCGATCGCGGGTTCGAGACCGGCCAGCGGGAAGGGGTGCCCCGCGGCTTCCTCCAGGCTGGCGCGCGTCAGGCGGAGCAGATGGGGAGCGTGGATGCGCACGTATCCGCCGTGGTCCTCGACGAGGAGCTCCTTGTCTGGATTGTCCTTCTCCAGCGCGGTCACCAGCGCGTCCACGACCTCGGGATCGAATCCTCTGGCCACAGGTCCCACCAGGTGTTCGCGGTCATCGGCCACGACTGTGCTCCTCATCCACGGCATCGGTTGTGGTGACGCCGGCCGTCGGCCGGCACGGCTACGTAGATCCGCTCGCCGTCCAGGCGGACCGGGAAGGCGTACAGGCGGCAGGTGTCCGGGTTGTTCCCCCGGCCGGTCGTCAGATCGAACTCCCACCCGTGGCCCGAGCAGGTGAGCACCTCGCCGTCGAACTCGCCTTCGGCCAGCGGAAACTCCGAATGCGGGCACATCCCCTGGTAGGCCCGCAACTCGCCGCCCGGCAGATGGGCCAGCAGCACCTGGTCCTCCCCCACCGTGACCTCGGCGATGTCGCCCTCCCACAGCTCGTCGAGGGTGCCGACGCTCGTCCAGGACAGTTCCTCAGGATTCATCGAAGAACGCCTCCACGTGATCGAGCGGCCCCACCCCCGCCTCGCCGATGCGTTGCTCGGGCGGCAGCACCCGGCCCTCATGGCGAACGCGGATCGGGGCCGATCTGGCCGCCACCCGGTGGCCGACGACGTGCTCGGCGATCTTCTCGCCGACGACCTGAGCCGTGTCCTGATCGTCGACGGCGACGAGCAGCGCGACGATATCGTTCTCGAAGGTCGCGCTCAGCGGGAGCAACGCCATCAGATCCCCCTCAATCGGCGGCCGGGCCGAGCGCCCAGGCGTAGTCGGTGGCGTCGCGTCCCTGCTCGGCCTCGGACAGGCCCATGTAGGCGAGCGCTCCGGCCAGATCGGGCGGCACGATGTCGCCGGCCAGGAAGCGGTCGATGAGCGACTTGTGCCCGGCGAAGCGTTCCGGCCGTCGGGTGAAGATCCACTTGCACGGCTCCGAGCAGAACAGGTACGTCCGGCCGTTGTGGGTGTGCCGCAGCGGGGCGGCCGAGTCGAGCGCGCCCGCCATGACACCCGCCACGCGGACGATCGGGATCTGGCAGAGGTTGCAGGTGATCGGCAGCGTCTGGGGGAAGGTCGCCGCGACGTTCCCGCTGCGCAGGTTGTCCTGGATGACGTCCCAGTTGCGGCCGAACGTGCTGTTCCAGCCCGGGTACTTCTCCTCCAGCCATTGGCGTTCCGCGGCGGAGACGCCCGCGTCCGGGTTCCACCACACGGTGGGCCGATAGTTCCAGACGCCGAGGTGGATGGCGTGGTGGTACCAGGTGAGTTCGTCGATGAACTGGTCCCAGTACCAGGGATAGTCCAGGCCGAAGTCGCGGAACTGCTCGGCGAACTGCTTGACGACCCAGTCCTCGATGAATTCCTTGAACGACATCCGGCGGCTTTCCAGCGGCGTGTAGTAATCCATCGACAGCCCCGTGAGCACCGCGAACGCTCGCCAGGAACGCCAGAACATGTGGTCGATCAGAAACTGTCCCCATTCCTTGTGCCCGTTGTCGATGAGCACCTTGATGGTCGGCTCGCCCTGCTGGGAATGGCGCGCCTCATCGGTCTGGATACTGGAGATCAGCGCCCCGAATTCCAGATCGCCGACATCCATCGCATCGGCCGCCATGCCGAGGAACTGCAGGTTCGTGAAGCCCGTCTCCAGGGTGAAGGTGAGTTGCAGTGCGATGGAGACCGCGTCGTTGGCGACGAACATGTCGTCGAAAAGGTGCCGGACGGCGAGCACCACCCAGTTGTTCGTGTGGAACGACTTCAACGCCCAGTCCGCGCGCGGCTCCTTGTCCAGCAGCCCGTACGGGAAGAACGCCTGGATCTGCCCGTGCCGCATCTCATCCAGCGCGCCGAAGGTCGCCGTGTTGCGCCAGGCCGCCGACCTGCCGAATCGGGCCATGCGCGCCTCTCCGATGGCGGCCAGATACTCCGGCATCGTGATGGCACCGTAGTGCGCCAGAATCACCGACTTCCAGCCGGGATCCAGTTGGTCGAACAGCTTGGAGCGGCTGATCGCGTTCTTCAGCGAGTAAGTAGCGGTGTCTTTGGTGACCTGGTTGTGGACGTACTCGCGGTAGCTGATCTTGTACGGCTCGTCCCACTGGGTCCATGCCTCACTGGTGACCCGGTGAGAGCCGGATAACTCCTCCGGGAAGACCTCTTCTTCGGTGACATAGCGGAACGTCCAATTGGTGTCGCGTGATAGGTCGTACCAGTCGCTACGTGAGAGCTTCGGCATCGCCGCCCCTTGAACGGGTTTCACGACAAGAACAATCCCAGACTCCTCAATGTCATGGAATCGCGCTTCGGTCAAATGACTCTGGAGGGTCAGCGCAGGAGCAGTCGCTTGCGGAGGCGGGTTTTGAGGGGTGTTCTGGCGCGTACGGCCTGGCGGACGGCATCGCTGTGGCGCCAGGCGGCGTCGGCGGCCTCGTGGGCGACAGCGTCGGGGGCGTAGCGGACGAAGTTGGAAATATCGGCGAGTGGGCGGAGGTGTGCGGAGATGTCGGCGGGATGCCGGGCCACCACGTCCTCGGCGGTCAGCGCCTGCTCCCCCTTCAGGCCGAGGTCGTCGCAGGTCTGCCACCAGGCGCCGAGCACGCGCCGCTCCGCGCCCGCCACTGTCCTGCGGGCCCGCCTGCGCCACCACGGCAGCACCATCGCCGTGCCCGCGTACACCACCAGGATCCCCGCGCCCGCCGCCGGGACGATCACCCACAGCGGCGGCCCAGCGGAAGGCTTGTCGCCCGCCGTGGGCTGCTGGCCGGGCTCCGGCTGGTTCACGGTGCCCTGGGTGAACTCGCCCTCCAACTCCTCGCTCTCCTTGATCGCGGAGGACGCCACGTCGTGGTCGTCCTTCGCGCCGCCGCGGCCGGGCGTGGGGTAGAACGGCCGCCAGCCGAGCTTGTCGAACTTGATCTCCGCCCACGCCATGACGTGGCCCGATTTAACGTGATAAACCCCGCCGGACGCCTGCCACGGCCGGAACCCGACCACCACCCTCGACGGCAGCCCGAGCGTCCTGGCCATGAGCGCGAACGTCGACGCGAACTGTTCCGACGTCCCCCGGTGCGTGGTCTCCAGGAAGAACTCCAGGCCCTTCAGCGAGTGCCCCGGCGGCGCGGTGACGTCGTACGTGGCGTTGGTGCGCAGGTAGTTCTGCAGCCGGTACGCCTGCTTGATCGGCACGTCCGGCGACGGCGGCCGAGGCGGCGGCGTCCACGGCCAGTTCGGTGAGGTCGCGGGTGTCGAGGACGACCGTCGTGGTGGGCAGGCTGGCGTCGATGAGCTGGCGCACCATGAGCGTGCCGGTGCGGGCGCTGGACTTCCAGTGGACGTGGCGCAGGTCGTCGCCGACGACCCTGGCGGCGCGTCTGGGCAGGCGGGGCAGGTCGACGGTGTGCTCGGCCGTACCGATCCGGTCCTGTGCGCGCAGCCCCGACAGGCCCCGGCGGCCGAGATTGCGTACGTGAAGAACCGCGACGGCCGCGTCACCGCGCGCCACCTTGAGCGGCGTGACCTCGCGGTGCACCTCCAGCTTCGGTCTGGGGGCGGTCCAGGCGAGGGCGGCGGCGAGCGCGAGCAGCCCGCCGGTGGCCAGCACGACGGGTTCCGGGTAGCCGAGCCCGAACCCCGCCGCGTACAGGATCGCCGAACCGGCGAGCGTGCCCCAGCCCAGCGGTGTCAGCACCTAGGCCGCCTGCGGCACCGGCATCCCGGCGAGGAGCTCGCCGAGCACGTTCGCCGCGGTGACCTCGCGTAGTTCGGCCTCGGGGGTGAGGATCAGCCGGTGCGCGAGCACCGGGACGGCCAGCGCCTTGACGTCCTCCGGCACGACGTAGTGGCGTCCGGCGGCGGCGGCCTTGACGCGGGCGGCCCGCAGCAGCGCGAGGCTGCCTCGCGGAGAGGCGCCCAACCGCAGGCTGGGGTTGGTGCGCGTGGCGGAGCAGAGGGCGACGATGTAGTCGTACACGGGATCGGCGACGTGGATGCGGGTGGCGAAGTCGATCATCCCGGCCACGTCCGACGCGCGGGCCACCACGGGCAGCCGTTCGACCTGTGGCCCGTTGGGCATGCCCTTGAGCACCTCGACCTCCGACACGTGGTCGGGATAGCCGACGGAGATCTGCATGAGGAACCGGTCGAGCTGCGCCTCCGGCAGCGGGTACGTGCCGTCCATGTCGACCGGGTTCTGCGTGGCGACCACCAGGAACGGCCTGGGTACGGAGTGCGGCTCGGCGTCGACCGTGACCCGGCGCTCCTCCATGACCTCCAGCAGCGCGGACTGCGTCTTCGGCGATGCGCGGTTGATCTCGTCGGCGAGCACGATGTTGGCGAACACCGGCCCCTGGTGGAACTCGAACTTCTGGTGCGCCTGATTGAAGATGGACACGCCGGTGATGTCGCTGGGCAGCAGGTCGGGCGTGAACTGGATGCGCCGCCACTCGGCGTCGACGCTGGCGGCGATGGACCTGGCCAGCGTGGTCTTGCCGGTGCCGGGCACGTCCTCGATCAGCAGGTGCCCCTCGGCGAACAGGCAGATCAGGGCCAGCTCGATGGCTTCGTGCTTGCCGCGGATGATGCGCTCGATGTTCTGGGCCAGCATCTGGAAGCGCTGGGCGAACTGTGCCGCAAGCTGCTGCGGTTGCTGCGTCTGCTCGTTGTACAACTGAGGTCCCCTATCTCAGTCGGTGCATTCTTGACGTGCTCCTCCGCATAAATAATTGTGGAGGATTCCTGTGCTGCTTACGCAGCAGCTCGCAGCGCGGGTGCGGGCGAGACTGTGGGACAGGATGCTTGACGCTTCACAGGCCCCGGCATCCCGGAGTCTCCACGTCCTGTGACCGCCCATCCGGCGGCAGAGTTGTACCGATGAAGCTGGTTTCGGGCGGCGTTGGTGTCGGCGTTGCCGATCCATCCGCACGCCAGGTTCTTGCACGCGTACCGCGACTGCGTCTCGCGTGATCCTGCAGTGGTGGTGCGGCAGCGGTGGCACTCTTGGCTGGTGCCGTGCGGGTGGACCTTGGCGACCAGGCCGCCGCGGTCGGCGCTCTTGTAGGTCAGGAACTCCACCGTTCGCCCCCACGCCTGGCCCGCGATCGAGCGGTTCAGGCCCCGCTTTTGGGTGACGTTGACCCCCGGCTCCCGCACGGTCCCAGACGCCGAGGCCATCATGTTGGTGATGTTCAGGTCTTCGACCACGATCGCGCTGAACCGCCGCGCGAGGTCGGTCGTGCTCTGATGCTGCCAGTCGACGGCTCGGCGCTTGGCTGTCGCACGGAGCCGGGCGATCTGGTCGTAGGTGCGGCGTTCCCGATGGGAGACCGGGTCGCCTTTCTTGCGGGCGGCACGCTGACGGGCGCTTTTGCGCTCCAGACGCAACAGCCGCTCGCGCCGCCCGCTGCTGAGCCACGGACCGTGCCGAAGGTGCTCCCCGCTGGACAGGGCCAGGGGGACCGTGATGCCCCGGTCCATACCGGCCTTCGGCCCGATGTGCGGTACGGGGACGGATACGACCAGCTCGATACGGAAGGCGATATTCCACCCGTGGGCCTCCTTCACCAGGCGAGCCCCGGTGATCCTCCCAGAGGGTCCGCCCTTGGTGACGCCGGGCAGGTCTTTCGTCAACCGGAACCTCACCCGCCCGACCTTGGGCAGGTTCACCGCACCCCACCTGCGGTTGATCCCGGTGATCTGCAAGTCGCGGGCCTGGGGAACGTCCACGGCCATCCGGGACACAAACCGGCCCTTGAACGTCGGACGCTCGGCCGGGTGGTCGGGGTTGAAGAAGTTCGCCCACGCCTGCCGGTAGGTCTTCAATACAGCTTGCGCAGCCTGAGCAGGGAGCTGCCCCATCCACTCGATCTCGTGGCGGGCCTGCCGAATCGCCGCGTCGCACTCCTTCAATGACGCCAACCGGCCCTGGCGGAAGGTCGTGAACTCATGCAGCAGGTTCCACACGGCACGCGCGGTGTGCGCCTGAGCGTCCAAGACGGCCGATTGCCGCTTGTCCAACTCCAGGCGCGCGACGTGCGCACGCTTGTGGTTCACTCGCTCCACACCGTGATCGTATCGTTTGGTGTCATGGAGCAGAACCCCGACGTACGCAAGGGAAGACACTGCGTTCACGAACTCAGTGTCCACCTCGTTTTCGTCACCAAATATCGTCACAACGTCTTCACGGAGCCGATGCTGACCCGCTGCGAAGAGATCATGAGGAACGTCTGCACCGACTTCGGATGCGAGCTGATGGAGTTCAACGGCGCCGACGACCACGTCCACCTGCTCGTCGACTTCCCGCCCAAGGTCGCACTCTCCATCTTGGTCAACTCCCTCAAAGGCGTCTCTGCCCGCTACCTGCGCAAGGAATACGACTCCCACCTCCGCAACCACCTCTGGCGCGGACATCTCTGGTCCCGCTCCTACTACGCGGGCTCAACCGGCGCAGCCAACCACGCCACCGTCAGCAACTACATCCAGGACCAGGACCGGCCCACCCGCTAAGGTTCAGACACCCTCGCGCCCAGAGGACACTCCCGCATGGGCCTTCACCTCCCACCTAAAAACGAGAGCACTGGCCCACATTCCGGTAGAGCGGAGCCCCCGGGAAGGCGCCCCCTCGGGTGTGGCCACCAGAGTGTCATTGAGGTAGCCGTTGCCCGGTGTAGGCCGCGCCCTTGACCTGGCAGATCACCGTCAGCGTGATGTAGCCCTTGGTCACCGGTACGACCTCACCTTTCGCGGCCATCGCACCGGCTATCACGGCCGTCGCACGGTCGCCCCGGAGCACACGGATACGCAAAGCGTCACTCACCCCGTATGTACGATTACTTAACGTTTGCCCCCGCATTACCCTGAAGCACACTAGCGTGCGGCCCTGACTACTCGCGGGTAAGCGCGTCAGGTCGGGCCAAGATTGTCGGTCGGAAGCCGTACCTTAGTGCCCGTGTCCGAACAGCCCTTGACTCTCGACGCCGCGCTCTCGGAGGAGGCGGTGCTGTCGACCTACCGCCGGATGTTCGCGGCGCTGGCCCGCGACAGCGGCGCGGTCGTCGACGACCCGGCCCTGGTCGACATCGCAGAGACGCTGTTCGCGGCGTTCGCGGAGGCGGGCGAGGAGTGGCTGACGCACGAGCAGATGCGCTTCGCCTGCCGCGCCTACCCCGGCGACCAGTTCGACAACCGGCTGCGCGTGCTCAAGGGGCTGGGCGCGATCCGCGAGGTGTTCCCCAAGCCCAACCAACTGCGCTATCGCGCGTCGTTCACCAGCGTGGTCGGGCTGATGTTCATCAGGCGGATGATGGACGACGGCGGCCAGTCCGAGATGCACCGGCTGCTCGCGCTCGAAGACCTCAACGTCGCCGACCCCCGCACCACCATGGAGGAGGCCAGGCAGAGCGCCGCCAACCTGGCCAGGGCGTTCCGGCTGTGGGCGCTGGAGCTGATCACGCTCACCACCGGCACGATCGAGGAGCTGCGCGAGCAGGCACCCAAGCTGTGGGGCACCGAGGAGATCGCGCGCCGGGCCCAGAGCCTGCACGGCACGATCCTGACCCGCTGGCCGGTGCTCGACCGGGTCTGCACCGATCTGCGGGCGGCCATCTACGCCTACAGCGACGCCTCCCGGCGGGCAGCGGGACGCCTGGCCGACTCGGCGGGCACGACCCGCAACCTGACACTTCTGCCCACCGAGACGTGGCGCACGTTCTCTCAGACCGCTTCGCGCGAACGACTCGCGGCGGTGCTCGACGGCTTCGTGTTCGACGCTCCGGCGCCCTGGCACGACCCGGCGGCGATCGCCCGCGCGGTCGACGAGGCGCCCCGGCCCGCCCCGGCCCAGCCCACTCCCCCGCGCTCCACCCTTCCCGACCAAGGCCCGGAAGACTCGCTCGCCTCCTCACCGAGCGCGGCGATCGAGCGGCTGACCGAGGTGGCGGAGTCGCTGCTGGGGTCGTCGTCGCGGGTGGCGCTGGCCGGCGTGCTGCGCTCCGACTGGCCGTCGGCGCGGCGGCTGCTGGCCGATCTGACGACGGTTGATCTGCGGCCTGAGCTGCCTTATCGGCTGGTGTGGGCCGACGATCTCACGATCTCGCCAGGGGAAGAACCGGCCTGGCTGTCGCACGGCTTTCTGGAGCGCACCGCATGAGCGGCACTCGTCAATCTTCAGGCTCCGGTGACGCGGGCCGCTCTTCTGCTGGTGCCGGGGCTCGTCGCCCGCTGGGCGACGGCGCGGTGGCTCACGCGCGGGCGCGGTCGGGTGGGCCGCTGCGGCTGGGGGCCGGTGTCGCCGCGCCTCCTGGGATGCTCCGGCTCACGCGGCCCGACTCCACCGGCCAGGCACTGCCGGTGTGGCCCGATTCGGCCACCCCTTCGCTTCTCGACGAATACCAGGTGTCCCCGGTCCCGGTCGAGCGCGCGGGCGAGACGCGGCGGGTGCTGGCGGCGACGCTCAAGTGCTGCTGGAGCGACCTGTCCGTCGATCCGTGGCCGGGCACTCCGGCGCCGGCTGAGCTGATCCTCGACACTTATCGGGCGTTGATCGGCCGTACCGACGACCTGATGCGCAACTGGGCCATCGGGGCTCTGCGCCGGTTGCACGACTCGGCGTGGATCGTCATGTCCGACGGCGTGGTCTCGCTGGGCCCCCGCTGCGCCCTGTGGCCGGTCGAGTCGCACGCCCAGCTCAAAGAGCTGATCCGGCGCATTCCCGTGCCCGAGCACCGTGACCTCACGGTGGTGGCGGACGCCGACATCGTGGCAGCCGCCACGGAAGGTCCGCCGGGAGCGACCGCCACGGGAGAGCCACCGATGGCGACCGACGCGCAAGAGCCGCCGACTACGGTCGCCACCGAAGAACCACCGGTGGCGACCGTAGTCGAAGAACCGCAGGTGACCGCGGCGCAAGAGCCGGCGGCGGCGACCGGCGCGGAAAAGCCGCGGGCGGCGAGCGCGGCGCAAGAGTCTCCGAGGGCGCCGGATTCCGCGATGGCGGCGGGCCGGGTCGAGGGTGGCGAGGCGGAGTTCGATGATCTGCTGGGCGGCTATGACGAACGGCGGCGGGCCGAGCTGGTGGCGGCGTTCATGGCGGTGGAGCATGGTGCCGAGCCGGTGTTGGAGGCCCGGTTCGGTGGGCTCCGCGACCCAGCGCTCCGCCACACGCTCGGCGAGATGCTCGCCCGGCGCGGCCGGACGCTGATCCAACACCGGGAGCGATGGACCTCGGGCTACGACGACGCCTATCGCGACGGGCCGGTGCCCAGACACGGGCCCGCGCCGGGGCCCGCGTCGGGAGTCGCGTCGGGGCTTGGTGAGAGTGAGCGGGCGGTGTTGACGCTGGTGCTGGTGCATTCGGTGGCGATCCCGCGGGCGGAGGGGCTGCTGCCCGACGACACCTGGCTGTCGCCGCATCCCACTCCCGTCGATGAGCTGCGCCGCCACACCCAGTTGCCGATCGGCGAGCTGGAGGCGGCGCTGCGGATGCTGCGGCATGCCGGGCTGCTGACCCAGGTGAAGGCGGGCGAGGAGGCTGGCGGCTACGCGCCGGGACCGCAGTTCCACCGGCTCACCCCGGCGGCGCGGCGACGGCTGCAGGAGGAGCTGATCCTGGCGGCCGGGCCGCACAGCCCGCTGGCCTCGGCCGTACGAGCTCGAAGATCGGCCGGGTAGCCGCCCGGACCTAGCAGGCACAAGCGTCTGCCCCAGCCGGGACGGCACGGCACAGACAACGAGCGTCAGCCCCAACCGGGGCGGCGCGGTGAAACGGAAGGGCTACGGGGGTTACAGGTGTCGCAGGTGGAGAACGTCGTCGGGGACCGGGTGTTGATCGCCATGCAGGCGGTCAACATCTCACGGCTCTCGACCCATCCGGTGCCGACCGTCCCCGGCACGCTCATCGTCGTCGCGGGCGCCGGGCCCAAGGACTCCAACGGCGCGGGCAAGTCGTCGTTCATCGCGTCGATCACGGCGCTGCTGGGTGACGAGCAGTGGCGGTTCGCCTCGGGCGCGAAGGCGGTGTCGGAGCTGCTGTTCAACGCCGAACTGGCCAGCGGCGCGGGCGCCCGCCAGTGGGCCAGCGCCGACCATGGCTACATCGTCGGTGTCTTCGGGCCGCCGGGCGCCTCCTTCGACCTCCCGCCGCGCACCACCGAACCGCCCGCGACCCCCGCGGAGGCGGTGCCGACCGACCTCGTCGAGACGCTGGCCTCGGTTTCCCCCGACGCTGCTGCTCCAGGAGCCGGGTCTCCCCAAATGGGCACGGAATCCTCCGAGTCCGGCCCGGAGAGCGGCGAGCTGTTCGCCGTGCCCGACACGTCGGGCGGGGCCGTCACTGTGTGGCTCAAGGTCAACCAGGAGGCCCCCCACCTGGAGATCCGCTGGCGTGACGGCGTACACCTGGCCTCCGCCGCGTCCGAGGCCGAGCGCGTGGCGCGCGCCGACGAGATGTGGGCGACGCTGCCCAAGTCGGCCGGGCGCCGCGACGTGGTGGCCCGCGACCTGACCAAGGTGCTGTACGGCGACCGCATCCGCTGCGTGTCGTTCCTGTCGACCTCGGTTCGGAGCAAGGTCGCCACCAACCTGCTCTCGCAGCCGCTCAACGAGATCTCGCCGGAGCGCGTGTTCGAGGCCATCGCGGCCCTCACCGGGCTCGACGCCGAGCTCGAACAGGAGCGCGAGGCTCGCAGGGACGAACACGCCAAGCGGGTACGGGCGGCGCAGGCGGGTGATCGGCTGGCCGAGTTCGAGGCGGAGTCGAGGGCGTTGCTGACCACGTTCGACCGGCGCGATCAGGCGCGGATCCGGCTGGCCGACGCGCTGCGGTGCTGGCGTGGGCGGCAGGCCCGCAAGCTGGACGACGCGGCGGCCAAGGACGAACTGCTGGTGGCCGAGCTCGAACGGCACCGGGCCGCGGGGGAGGCGGCGGCCGAGGCGATCTCCAAGGTGAAGGCCGAGACCGCCACGCTGAAGGACGACACGCTCGACCGGAAGGTGGCGGAGGCGCGCAAGGAGCTGGCCGTGATGCAGGCGCGGGCCGCCAAGCTCGACGCCGACCGGGCCGTGGCGGAGAACTCCGCCGACGAGTTGCGCGGCCTGATCCCGGCGCTGGAGGAGACGCGCCGGTTCGCCGACGGCCGCGATGTGCCCACGGCCGAGCGGGAGCTGCGGGAGGCGCGGCTGCGGCTCAACGAGGCGCTGAAGGCGCTGGGCGTGGCCGATCGCGAGGTGGCCTCGGCCCAGGCGGCGCTGGACGACGCCGAGGGCGGTCCGGCCGCGGCGCAGCTCAACGCGCTCGCCACGGCCGGCGTCGGGGCGACGGGCCTGCTGGACGCGCTGGACGTGGCCGAGCAGGCGCGCGACTACGCCCGCGCCCACGGCACCGAGGACGGATCCGCCGGTGAAGCTTCTCGCGGGGGTGGGCTTGGGCTGGAGGAGCTGCGGGGTTGGCCCCATGAGCATGCGGTGATCGTCGACGCCGACCAGCTCGAGGCCGCCGCGGTCGCGCTGGCCGACCTGCCTGGATCGGTGCTGGTGAGCGCGGCCGGGGTGAGTGTGGTGGGGGCGTTCGACGGGGAGGCGACCGGCCGGGAGGCGCGGATCAAGGCCGCCGAACACCGGCTCAACCGGGCCAGGGACATCCAGGAGACGGCAGCGCAGGCCGTACGAGATGGGGAGGAAGGCGTCGCGGAGGGTCAGCGGCGACTGGAGGGGGCCAAAGCGGGTGTGCGGCTCGCCGAGCTGGAGACGAAGCTGGCCGGGCGGCGGGCGCGGCTGGGCGAGCTGACGGCGGCGCTGGAGGAGCTGACGCCCGCGGTGGCGGAGGCCGAACGGCAGGCGGGCGCGCTCGACTTCCGGGCTCGCACGAAGGACATGGAGATCGAACGCCTGGAGGGGCGGCGGCAGCGGCACGAGGGCGAGCGGGCCCGGTCGCGTCAGGACGAGACGAGAGTGAGCGGCGAGCGGGAGGCGCTCAAGGTCGAGGCCCTGGCCGCCGACTGGGGCGGCACCGCCGAGGGGGCGCGTGAGTGGCTGAAGGCGCTGCCCGAGGACGAACGTTCGCGTACCGCCGAGGAATGGTGGCGCATCGCCGAACGCCATTTCGATCAGGCGCTGCGCGACACGTTCCCTGAGGAGGACGCGGAGATCCCGGAGGAGCTGCGGTTCCTGCTGTCCGAGCGTGGGGGGAGCACGGCGCGGGAGCAGGCGACGTTCGCGGCGGTGTGCGGCTCGCTGGCCTCTTACCTGCGTGGGCAGGAAGAGTACGAGAAGCATCAGCGCCGCCAGATCGAGGCGCAGGTCGTGTCGCGGCAGCGCGACCTGGCCGCCGCCGACAAGGGCGCGGAGGAGGCGGCCAGATCGACGGCCGTCCACCGGGCGGCGCTGACGGCGGCGATCAAGTCCAGGCTCACCCGGGTGGCGGAGGAGTTCGAGCAGCTCGACACGTCGTACGGAGGTTATGGGGCGACCCTGGAGTTCCCGGTGCCACCGGCGCCCGCGGACCCCGAACAGCGCTGGCAATGGCGCGTCACCCCGAAGTGGCGGCGTGGCGAGGGCCAGGGCTTCGTCCCGTACAACCGGCGGGCCAACACCGCGCTCATGGACGAGAAGGCGGTCAAGCTGGTGTGCGCGGCGGCGATCGCGTCGTCCGGCGGCGGGCATCTGTGCCTGGTGCTCGACGAACTGGGCCGCAACCTGGGCAAGGAGCACCGGCGGGAGGCGGTGGCGCTGTTCCGCCGGATCGGCGAGACGTACGGGATCACGGTGATCGGGGCGCTCCAGGACGACATGGAGCCGTACGCGATCGATGCCTGTGGCCAGTACATCAAGCTCAGGCGTTCGTCGGACGCCATGCCGTACAACGAGCCACCGGTGATCGTCGGACACGACGAGCACGCGGAGCGGGTACGGGCGTTGGCCGCCTATGTGGACAGGAGCACCTGACCGGAGCGCCCATCACCTGATCAGCGGGCCGGTATACGAGGCGCGGAGGCGGAGCAGGGAGCCTTTGGCGTACTCCTCCATCGCGTGGGCCAGCCATCCCGCGACCCTGGCCACCGCGAAGATCGCCTCGCCGGACCCAGGCACCATCCCGGCGACGCCCACGAGGGTGGCGAGCGCGAAGTCGACGTTCCGCTCGGGCAGGCGTCGCCGACGGACTTCAGCCAGTACGGCCCGCGCCACGGCGACGCGTTCGTGGCCGGGTGCGGCCTCCGCCACCAGGTCGAGCAGGAAGCTGCCGCGGGCGTCGCCGTTCTTGTAGACGCTGTGGCCGAAGCCGGGGATGCGCTCGCCCCTGCGTACCCGCTCGGCGATCACGCGGGTGGCCTGGCCGGGCTCGTTGACCTCGGTCAGCAGGCGTTCGGCCGCGTAGCACGCGCCGCCGTGCAGAGGGCCGCCGAGCACACCGAGGCCGGTCAGCACCACGGCGTACGGGTCGGCCCGAGCGGAGGCGGCCACCCGGGCGGCCAGGGTGGAGGCGGCCAGTTCGTGGTCGGCGAGCAGCACGAGCGCGGCCCGCAGGGCGGCGAGGAGCGGTGGGCTGGCGGGGCGCGGGGACAGGCGGGACCAGAGCCGCTCGGCGATCGACTCACCGCCGGGGGTGTGGAGGGGCGGCAGGGCATCGACCAGGCCGGAGATGAGGCGACGGCCGGTGGCGGCGACGGAGACGGGATCGAGCTGGTAGCGGAGCGAGTCGGTGGCGCCGAGAACCGTGATGATCACTTGGAGGCGGTCCAGGGGCAGCAGCCCTTCGGGGAGGCCGCGCTGAGCTGCGACGGCGGCCTGCGAGGTCGCGGGATCGCGCACCCAGCCCTGCGCCATACCGGACCTGTGCACCGCTTCCGGGGGTGGGGCGGAGCCGCCTGCCGTTCGCCGGTGGTTTCGCGGGGAGCGGAGCTCGGCGTTCGGGGCAACGGCGAAGACATCGGGGTCTCCCGTCCACAGCCACTCGGCCACCGTCTCGAAATCCGTGGTTGTGGCCAGGTCGAGGGCGTCGAGGCCGCGGTAGTACGGGCGGTCGAGGCCGAGTGCGGTGATGCCCGACTCGATGACCAGCTCCGGCGGCTGGTTGCGCGGCCGCCCGCGCCGGGCCAGCTGCTCGATCTCCGCCGCGTCGAACAGGCTGCGCCGATCGTCACCGTGTCGGCGCTTGAGCACGCCCCGGCTCACGTACGCGTAGAGGGTGGCGGGCTTCACACCGAGCCGCTCGGCCGCCGTCGCCGCGTCGATCCACTCCACGCCCAGCCTCCTATGTTGATGAAAATCAATATTGATACACATTGAAGGAGCGTGTCAACGTGTGGGCATGCCCAAAGTCCATTTCCTTGATGTGACCAACCGGGACGGCGTGCAGACCGCGCGCACCGGCCTCTCGAAGTTCGGCAAGACCATGGTCAACTTCTACCTGGCCAAACTCGGTGTGGCTCAGTCCGAGATCGGTTTCCCCTTCCTGTTCCATGAGGTCCCCTACGTACGGGCGCAGACGGCGCTGGCCGAGGCGGGCGCGTTCGGCGAGCTGCGGCTGTCGGGCTGGTGCCGCGGCGTACCGCAGGACGTGGAGCAGGCGGCGCCGCTCGGCCTGAAGCACTACAACCTGTCGATCTCCACGTCGGACTACATGATCCAGAACAAGTTCCGCGGCCGACTCGACCGCGACGCGATCATCAGGGAGATGACGGCGGCCGTGCGGGCGGCCAAGTCGGCGGGCGCGCTGACCGTGGGCGTCAACGCGGAGGACGGGTCGCGGACCGATGACGGGTTCCTGCTGGAGTTCGCGCTGGCGGCGAAGGAGGCGGGCGCCGACCGGGTCCGCTACTGCGACACCATCGGCGGCGACACGCCCGACCGGATCCGCGAGCGCTTCGCCAAGCTGGCCTTGGCCGTCGGGCTGCCGATCGAAACGCACTGCCACAACGACCTCGGCCTGGCCGTGGCCAACTCCATCGCGGGCGCGCTCGGCGACCTGGAGGCCGGGCAGGACGCGTGGATCAACACCTGCGTGAACGGCATCGGCGAACGTTCCGGCAACGCCGACCTGCTGTCCACCATTCTCGCCTTCGAGCACGGCTTCGGGCTGGAGGCGGAGATCGGTGACGCCATCGATCTGTCGTGGGCGCGCAGGTTCGGGCTGTGGGCGAGTTACGCGTTCGGGCAGGCGCTGCCGTACAACCAGGTGGGGGTGGGGCGCAACGCGTTCGCGCACGAGTCGGGCATTCACGCGGACGGGGCGCTGAAGGATCACGGCAACTATGAGCTGTACGACGAGGCGACGCTCGGGCCGTTCCCCGAGGACTGGCACGCGCGCAGTGGGCGGGTCGTGCTGACCGGCGAGTACGGCGGGAAGGCCGGGTTCAGGCACGTCATGGACGGGCTCGGCGTGGAGGTGCGGGAGGAGGATCTGGCGTTCCGGCTCGTCCAGCTCTGCAACGCGATGACCGGCCGACCGCTCACGGACGACGAACTGCGGTTGATCGCGGCTTATCCGCGGGAGCTGTCACTGCTGTTCCCCGGACAGGACTGAGCACTCTCCAAGCCCGGCGGTTGTGCCTGAGCACTCCCCCGAAGCACTCTGGAGGTTTCGGGGTAGACGGGGCCCGTCGTTCAAGCTGCCCAATGGTGCACGGCCATCTGCCTGACGGGTCCGCTCGGCGATCACCGCGACCTCCTCGGGCGTTTACCGCGCCGGCTCCGTCCACTACGCGCCGCCCGGCGTTCATTGGGTCAAGGGGTTGTCGGAAACGGAGCTGTCGGGTTCACTTCGACTGCCACAGTGGGCTTTGGCGCCATACCGAGTGATGCCAGCGGGACGCTGGTGTTCGTGGACGCTCGGCCCCACCACAGCGCTGTAAGGACTGCCATTGAGTGATGATCACGCAGGTCCTCTCGATGCCCCGTTCGGCAGGATCAAGATCCGTGTCAACGCCCTGGTCTTCTGCGGGAACGAGGTCGCACTTTTGCGTAGGGACCGCGCCAACAACATCCACTTCTTCACCACCATCGGCGGGAACGTTTCCGCAGGCGAGCCGCTCAATACCGCCCTCGCCCGTGAACTGGAAGAAGAGCTCGCCCTCGCGCCGGGTTTAGGAACGGAGCCGGAACTGCTGTGGCTGATGGATGTGAGGGTAACGCGGCCGGGAAACACACCTGCGCCGCGTAAGCTCCACCTGATCTATCGCCTCCACGTCAGCGCGGATGTCCGTCGCACTCTCGCCACTCACGAGTTCGACGAACTCACCGACGGCGGCCATGAGGTCGGCCATGTGCAGTGGATCGACTACCGGCAGGCGGCTGACCTGCCGTTGTTCCCTCCCATCGGAACGGCGCTCGCCCAGTTGGCCAGTCCGACCGCGAGGCCGAGCATCGTGGAACTGCCCGCGGTAACGGACAAGGAGTATTCCTGGGTCTGATGCGGGCCGCCCGACCGAGCCTCGGCTATTGAGGGCCGGCAGTACCCGCCGAAAATCCAACGGACCTGGCTGCGGCCTGCGGCGTCGGGTTTCAGGGGCGGCGTTGGCGGTGATGTGGGCGGAAGTCACTTCGCCAAGAAGGACTCGGCGCCCGAGGCTGTCCAGGTCGCAGGCCTCTCTTAACTGACAACTGTCGCCTAAGAGCCTGCTACGGCCTGTCTCAACCGCCCGTATCTTTGTGCTTCTTCGATGGGTTGATGCTTACGCCTCGACGGCGCGAATATCCCCAATAATTCGATCCATATCAGCGATTGCCCGCCTCTCGCCCACAGTTCATTCGCTTAAGCTAAGTCGCTCGATGCCCGAGACCTCTCCTGTATCAACCAACTTCAATTTTTCAATATGGCGCAGTAGGCCGTTGACGTGAGAGAGTCACTTCGAGCATCGGGGGTGGTCCTGTGTGTGGGGCAAGCTATACGTACGTTTACAGCACGAAGTACCTGCCACTCTGACTCGAAGAAGTTCACCGACCGTCCGAGCCGACGTGTCTCACGGCCTGCCGAGGTTCTGAAGGAGAGACGTTGAACGACACGGCCGAAGCGCAGGGATGCGGCTTACCGCTCGGGAGAATGCTCCCTGTCGTGCTCGCCGCCTCGCTGGTCGTCTGCCTGGTGGTCATGGGGTCGGTGGTGTGGCGCGAGCAGGAGAGGGCATCGGCGCAGGAGCGTGTTGCGGTGGCCCGCAGGCTCGCGCTGCATGCCGCGGAACTCCGCGATGACGACCCGGCCAAAGCACGGGATCTCGGATTGGCCGCGGTCAAAATCCACGCGGATGAGCAGACCCGGGCGGGGTTGATAGACACTCTCGTCATGTGGCGTCGTACGGACGTCTACTCGCTCGCCAGTAGCGGCGTCGATGGGGTGGCTCTCAGCGGCGACGGGCGGATCGCTCTCACCGGGGACGCCGATGGGGTGGGCGTGTGGGACCTCAGGACCTGGCTTGATCCCGAGATCGCATTCACCGACAAAGCCGATCGGCTCGCCGTCCTGACGGGAAACAAGAAAGACGTCAGCGCACTGGTGTTGTCATTCGACGGCCGCACCGCGTTGATCGGCGGCGACGATGGCACCACGATCGTGTGGGATCTGACGGACCCGGCGCATCCGGCCCGGCTCGCCACTCTGCCGGGTGAGCCGAAAGACGATTTCGCGAACAGTGTGCGGGCTGTGGCATTGACGCGTGACGCGCGTATCGCCATGACGGCCGATTTCAGCGGCAACATCATCGTGTGGGACCTGGCCAACCCCTCTCATCCGGTGCGCCTGTCGATCACCAAAGCCCACCGTTCTTACGTACGAGACGTGACGCTGAGCGCCGATGGCCGGACCGCCGTCACCAGCGGCGAGGACTATTCGGTGATCGTCTGGGACCTGGCTGACCCCGTGCGGCCGGTCAAACGGGCCGATCTATCGCTTCCAGCCGGCTTCGCCGAGGCGACGGCCATGAGCGCGGACGGGCGTACGATCGTCGTTGCGAACCCGAACCAGGCTGATGTCTGGAGACTCGACGACCGGACGCATCCGGCTCACACCGCCATGCTGGCCCTGCCCCCAACGGACATGTACGACGTGGCCTTGACTCCGGACGGCAAGACCGCCCTCATGGCTGGTGGCAGTGGCACGGGTTTCCTGTGGAACCTTTCCGATCCGGCCCGCCCTGTCCGGCTGGCCAACTTGAAGGGATACACGCATGAGATCAACAGCGTGGCGCTAGGCGCTGATGGCCGAGTCGCCCTGATGACCAGCCCCGACAGGGGGTTGTCCGTGTGGAACCTCGCCGATCTGCGGGAGATCGTCGCGGATCCGGTGGAAACCCTGTGCGGGAGCATGCCTGGCCGGGAGACCATCAGTAGGGCGGAATGGACTCGGTTCGCGGGCGACGCGGACTGGTCCGACTACGGCGAGGACCCCATCACGGGCAACCTTCCCGTCTGCTTCATCCGCTGAGTTTCGGGCCGGCAATCGCCTAGGTCGAAGTCGACTCCACCGGCCCCAGCGCTTGCTCGGGCTCCCGTCCCAGACGGTGAAGGATGCCAACAGTGGGCCCAAGGAACTGAATTGCGCATTCTTCGCAGCGCCTCGTTGGTCAGCCTGTCCTGCTCGGGAACGCGGTTTCGTACTGTGAGCTGGGAGTTTTGCTGCGCGATCGGGCCGGCGGCTGCGACCCTGCCGGGCGTGGTTGTTGCTTGTCTACCGATTGGTGGTGGATTAGTCAGCTCATAACATGTCTGCATGCTGATCGAGGAACGGACCGTTGCCGATGCCGACCTGGGCGGGCTGCTCGATGCGGCGTTCGCCGAGCTGGTGAGCCGGTACGGAGCCGAGGGACGGTCTGTTGTTCAGGCGGAGGCTCGCTATCTCGTCGCCTATGCCGGAGCCCGGGCCGCCGGGTGTGGCGCCATCCAGCCGGCGGGTCCGGACACGGGTGAGCTCAAGCGCATGTACGTCGCGCCCGCATTCCGTGGGCGGGGCATCGCCCGGATGCTCTTGACGGCGCTGGAGGACCTGGCCCAGAGCATGGGGTACCAGACCGTGCGCTTGGCGACGGGTGTCAGGCAGCCAGAGGCGATCGCTCTGTACGAAAGCAGCGGATTCGTGCGTGTCGAGCCCTACGGGAGGTACACGGACCAGCCGTTGACCCGCTGCTACGAGAAGGCGCTCATCTTCGACCCCGTGCGGGCGCCTTCCTGGCGCATCGGCTGAGGGGTCTGTCGGAAACGCGATATCGATGTGCTCGAGATCGGGCCGGGGTACGGGCCGACCACCCGGGCACTGGTCGGCCTCGTTCCGAAGCTCACAGCCCTCGAGCTCGATCCGCGACTCGCCGAGGATCTGGAACGCACGCTGGGCGGCCGGGCGACCATCGTTCAGGGGGACGGCTCGGCGATGCCGTTCGGCGACGACTCGTTCAGCGCCGTCGTGTGCTTCACGATGCTGCACCACATTCCGTCCGCCGAGCTGCAGGACCGGCTCTTCGCCGAGGCCTGCCGGGTCTTGCGGCCCGGGGGCGTCTTCGCGGGCAGCGACAGCGGGATGTCCCTTGGTGTTCGGCTGCTTCATGTGGGCGACACCATGGTGGTGGTCGATCCGGACACGTTCGACGGACGTCTGAGCAGGGCCGACTTTACGGAGGTCCGGATCGAGCGGGCGGCTCCGCCGAGGAGATCATTTCGATTCACCGCCCGTAAGCCGCATGAGACCGGGTGAAAGGCTTCAGTGCGGGGCCACCGGTGAGCCGGGTACGCCGTAGTACAGGTGGCACGATCATCAGGAGACCACGATGCCGATCAACGCGACACCGATAGGCGGCCCGGCGGCATGGACCAGGTCCACCCTGCGCGAACGGGACTGGCTGCACCCCATCGACCAACCACTCACCGGAGCGCAACCGGAGTTCCACATCCCGGCGCTGACGCTGCTGGCCAAGAGGGCCAAGGCCGCCCTCGAAGAGGGCCCCGGTCTGGTGGTGATCCGGGGGTGGCCGGTCGAGGGCTGGTCCGAGGAGCAGATCGACCTGCTGTGCTACACGTTCGGCTCGCTCATCGGTACGCAACGCGCCCAGAAGACCGGCCTGGTCACCACCGGCGCGAACCAGCCGCGCAGAGGCATGGACAACCAGGGGCTCGCCTTCCACACCGACCGGGGCGGCCCGCCCGGCCCGCCGCATCTGGTCGGCCTGCTCTGCCTCCGCGCGGCCGTTCGCGGTGGAGAATCGCTGCTGGTGAGTGGCCACGCCGTACACGACCGGCTGCTGGACGAGCGTCCCGACCTGCTGCCGGAGCTGTACGAGGACTTCCGCTTCGGCGCGGGCACGGTCTCCGACTTCGACCGCGTCTATCCGGTCTTCAGGCGGCACGCGGGCCGGGTCCGCGTGCAATACAACCGCTACTGGATCGAACGCGGTCAGGAAGCCGCCCAGAAACCACTGTCGCCCAGCGCTGTGGCCGCCCTGGATGCTTTCGACGAGGTCCTCGCCGATCAGGACATGGTGCTGCGCCTCTTGTTACGGCCGGGCGATCTCCTGCTCGTCAACAATGACGTGGTCCTGCACGGCCGTACCGCGTTCACCGAGGACCCGCGCGCCCGCCGCCGCCTCGCCCGGATCTGGCTGGACTAACGGGTACGGTGGCGCAGCACGACGGCCAGGACGCGGGTCATGAGCCGGCCTTGTCATAGATCCCTACCGTCCAGGTGCTGCCCTGCTGAGGGCCGAGCTCGGCCGCCAGCCGTTCCGGCATCTTGGGGACCGCCTCGCGATCCCACGGTCGATCGCACCTCCCCTCCCGCCGGTCGGCGAGGGTGCAACTGGGCGAGCCGGTGATCGGCGTGTCGGCGGGGAAGACCCAGATCTCCAAGGTCTGCGGTGTCCGCAGCCAGTCCGGTGTCACGGACGTCTCGTTGTGCTGGAGGTCGAGGCCGCTCCCTCGTACGCCGCAGCGGCCGAAATTGCTCCAGGTGGCCCGCGCATCCCGCACCAGCAGCCACACCTTCGGATCAGCGCACTTGATCGCGAAGCCGGTGTAGACGCTGGTCGGCCGGAACGTGACCCGCACCCTCTCCCCCACGGCCTGGTAGGTCTGGCCGACGAGCAACGACAGCGGCCCCTGCGGGCTCGTCACGGTCCGCGGGAGTCCGGGCGCTGTCAGGACGTGTGACGTGGAGCCCGCCGTCGGATCGCCGAGCCACGGCACCACGCGGCCGGCCAGAGTCCCGACCGCCGCGGTGGCCCCCGTCAGGGTCACGACCACCGCGGTGGCCCCCGCCAGCGCCGCGCCCGCCGTCACCCGCCTGCGCAGCCGTGTCCTGGCTCCCCGCCGCCTGATCTCGCTCACCAGGGGCGCCCGCCCGTGGTCGCGGGCGCTGTGCTCGGTGAACGCCACCCGCAGGTCGTCCTCGGTGTACCGGGTCATTGAAGCGCCTCCATCTTCAGGTCGTGCAGGGCGGGATCCACGCGCAGCCGTGCCAGCGCCCTGCTGAGCTGCTTTTTCACGCTGCCGACCGAACAGCCGAGCGCGTCGGCCACCTGCTGCGGGGTCAGATCGTCGAAGTAACGCAGGACGAGGGCCGCGCGTTGCCGGGGCGGCAGGTCGCCGACCGCCACCCAGAGGGCCGAGCGTTCCGCGACACTCGTCTCGAAGTCCGGCTCGATCGGGCCCTCGGGCAGCACGTCGGTCGGCACCTCGTTCCGCCAGCGCCGCCGCCACCACGAGGCGTGCGTGTTGACGAGGATCCGGTACACGTACCGGTCGGGGTCGGCCTCGATCCTGCGCCACACCGCCCACGCTTTGACCAGCGCGGTCTGCACCAGGTCCTCGGCTGTCGCCCAGTCCCTGGTCAGCAGGTACGCCGTACGGCACAACCGCTCATGTCGTTGCCCGACATACTCGGCGAACCCATCCGCCATCATGTCCTCCAGCTCGGTACCGCCTCACGAGGTACTACCGGCTGGAGGGGCGCTCCGGGTGACAAGCCTAGAGAGCTTGCTCCCCCATCTCCGGAAGGGCGAGCAGGCACAGCGAAACTCGATGGCCGTGCCGATGAGGCCGGCCGCCGCGACTCTCGACCGACTGGGCAACCTCTTGACGCATTCTCCGTCTGAGTGAGAACGTTATCAACGCACGACTGAGAACGTTCTCAAAAGGACTGGGGAGACATCCGTGACCGACCTGCTGCCGCTCAAACCGATCGAGTCCGACCTGGCCGAGAAGACCCGCGAGACGCTCGACCAGCGCGCCCGGCTGGACGAGCTCGTCTCGGGCGCCATCGACAGGGGCCTGCGCAACGTGTTCTTCGTGGGCGCCGGCGGCTCGCTCATCGCCGCCTACCCGGGCCACTACCTGCTCGAGAACGAAGGCACCTGGCCCGTCTACAAGCTGCAGAGCGACGAGCTCAACACCGGCCGTCCGCGGCGCCTGGGCGACGGCTCCCTTGTCTTCCTCGCCTCGTACACCGGCAAGACCAAGGAGACCGTCGCCGCCGCGCGGTACGCCAAGAGCACCGGCGCGACCGTGGCCGTGGTGACCAAGGAGGGCGGCCCGCTCGCCGAGGCGGCCGACGTGGCCTTCACCGGCAAGAGCGACCTGTTCATGCAGTTGGCGGCTTATGCCCTGCTGCGCAGGTCAGGGGTGGAACGCGACTGGGCGCTGCTCGACCAGGCCCTCGACGCGCTCCCGGACGCCATGGTCGCCACCGCGCACGAGGGTGAGGAGCGGGCGCGGGTCATCGCCGAGGCGCTGAAGGACGAGCCGATCACCTATGTGCTCGGCTCGGGCCCCAGCTATGGCTGGGCTTACGGACTGGCCATGTGCTTCCTGCAGGAGATGCAGTGGAAGCACGCGGCGGGCTTCAACTCGGGCGAGTTCTTCCAGGGCGCGTTCGAGGTGATCAATGACGACGTGGCAGTGATCAACCTGCTCGGCGAGGACCCGTCGCGGGCCATGGCCGAACGGGCGAAGCGCTTCCTCGACACGTATGCGACCAAGAAGACCTTCCACATCGACACGGCGGACCTCACGCTGCCCGGCATCCCGAAGGCGCTGCGCGGCGAGGTGTCCGCGCTGGCGATCGCCGTGCTCATGGACCGGCTGGCCCGCCACTACGAGGCCGTGCGCGGCCACGACCTGGACAAGCGCAACTACATGTTCCAGGTGGATTACTGATCCCATCGGGGTGGGGCTGTCTCAGCGCGGCTATCCGTTTCATGCGAAAGGCGATCTTCTAGTACGGCAAGCATGGGCCGGCCCCACCCACCGCACATGGCTGAGGGCCTCCAGGAATACGCCCGCTGAACCCGCACAGGGCGGGCCGCCGAAACGTGCGCCTCCTGACCCAGCACCAGGAGGCGCATCGGCACGTTCAGCGTCCGTGAGGGCCCGGACGGCCGGCCGCGCTGGGCGGAACCGGCTCGGCGATGACCGCGTTGGGCAGGAGCAGCACCCCGAGCGCCAGCCCGATCAGCCCGGCGACGACCGGCGCGCCGGTCCACAGCTCCGGCACGGCGGGCAGGCCGCCCCCCGCGACCGAGGCGACCCCGAGGTACAGCGACCAGGTGGCGAAGGCCGACAGCCCGGCGAAGGCCCAGTAGGCGGCGCGCCGCTCGCCCGACGGTCGCAGCCGGCGGATCAGCAGGTCGCTCACGAACCCGGCGGCCACGAACGACAACAGGATCGGCACGTTGCGGAACCCCGTCTGGGCACCCGGCATGAGCACCATGATCGTGTACATGACGGTCACCGAGCCGAACGGCAGCAGCCAGCGGCGCACCAGGAACAGCACGGGGCTGAGCATGATGACGTTGGTGACGACCATCGCGACGGCCACCCGGTCGGCGCCCGGGCCCACCGGTCCGGGGCCGGCTCCCCGCTGCCCGGCACCCGAGTCCCGCAGCATGGAGAACGCCTGGACAATGCCCGCGGGGCGGTACTGCATGGCGTCGCCGTACGACAGGAACAGCGACACCAGCGTGGTGGCGAACGCGAGCCCGATCAGCGCGGGCAGCAGGCGGCCGAGCGACGGCCGGGCGGCGACGTCGGGGGCGTTCCACGCCGAGCGCAGCGGTGTGGTGATGATGAGCATCATCGTCACGACGAGGCCGAGGTGTGACGGGCTGAAAAAGATGTTGATGGTCGTCTCGATGCCGAGGATGGTGTGCCACATCATGTCGGCGAGTCCGAAGGCGGCGAACGCGGGAATCGCCACCAGCCCGGCGAGATAACCGGTGGGGACGGCCGCCGGCCCCTGCCGCCCGGCGCGCACGTTGCGCCACACCTGCCAGATGATCCAGCCGGAGACCACGGCGAAACCGGAATAGAACACCGCGTGCCACGGCGTGAAGAACGTCTCCAGCTTCGCCAGGTTGCTGTGCGCCCACGCGTCGATCATCAGTCCGACCCCGAACCAGATGCCGAGCAGCGCCATCACCAGGTCTGTCCTGGGGGACACCCATCCGCGGGGCTCCCCCGTGTCCACCATGAATCGCCGAACACCGGCGGCGGCAAATGCCACTTCATGCCCCCTTTCCGGCAGATCGCATCGATGTAGTCGGCAGCCGGGCGCCCGTCGGCAAACGCTCGTGCGAGACGGCTCATTGGTGAGCATGCACCCACCCTCTAACGGTTAGCCAATAGATAGCGGTTAGCCATAAGGGTGTCAAACGCCGCACGCCGCCGCGGATCCCCGACGCGTGGGAAGGCAGCTCTTACCGACGGGATAGCTCGAAAGTGAGTTCGACCATGGAAGCCTCTCTCTACCGGGCGCACGGGGGCCCGCAACGCGAGGAGACATGCCATGCCCGTCCCATCGTCCTTACGCGCGATCGCGCTCACCCTGGTGACCGCCACCGCGCTCGTCGTGCCCGCCTTACCCGCGCACCCGGCGGCGGCGACTTCGCAGCCCAACGTGGTGGTCAGGTGGAACACCGCGCTGCTGGCGGCGGTGCGCGGCGGCACGCTGGGCCCGCCGCTGGCGGCCAGGGCGCTGGCCACCGTGCACACCTGCGCCTATGACGCGTGGGCCGCCTACGATCCGGTCGCCGTCGGCACCCGGCTGGGCGGGTCGCTGCGGCGGCCCGCGGCCGAGCGGACCGCGGCGAACCGGGCGCAGGCGATCAGCTACGCGGCCCATCAGGCGGCCGTCGATCTCTATCCGGCGCAGCGGGCCGGGTTCGACGCGCTGATGACCGAGCTGGGCTACGACCCGGCCGACCAGTCCAGCCAGCCGGCCCGCACCGGTCTGGCCGCCTGCACGGCGGTGCTCGAATACCGGCACGCCGACGGCGCCAACCAGCTCGGCGGCTACGCCGACACCACCGGCTACGCGCCGGTCAACGCCCCGATGGTGGTCGCCGACCCGCTGACCACGGTCAACGATCCGAGCCGGTGGCAGCCGCTCACATACCGCAACAAGGCGGGTGTGGTGGTCACGCCGCCGTTCCTGGCGCCGCACTGGGGCGGGGTCGCCTCCTTCAGCGGTCGCGCGCGCGACCTGGCCGGCGGCGTGCCCGCGCCCGCGACGTACGGCACGGCCGCCTACCGTGCGCAGGCCGCCGAGATCGTGGCGGGCACCGCCGCGCTGACCGACCACCAGAAGGCGATCGCGGAATACTGGGCCGACGGCCCGAGCAGCGAGACGCCGCCGGGACACTGGTGCCTGTTCGCCCAGCAGATCTCGTTGCGTGACGGGCACAGCCTCGACCAGGACGTGAAGATGTTCTTCGCGCTGGCCAACTCGGTCCAGGACGCCGGGATCGCCTCCTGGGAGGTCAAGCGGCACTACGACTCGGTACGCCCGATCACCGCAGTCCGCTTCCTGTATCAGGGGCAGCAGATCGCGACCTGGGGCGGCCGGGTGATCGACGGCTCGACATGGGTGCCCTACCAGGTGCCGACGTTCCCGACGCCGCCGTTCGCCGAGTACGTCTCCGGCCACAGCACGTTCAGCGCGGCCGCGGCCGAGGTGCTGCGGCGCTTCACCGGCGGCGACGCGTTCGGCGGCTCGACGGTGATCGCGGCGGGCTCGTCGCTGGTGGAGCCGGGGGTGAGCCCTGCGAACGACGTGACGCTGCGCTGGCGTACCTTCAGCGACGCCGCCGACGAGGCCGGGATGTCGCGCAGGTACGGCGGCATCCACTTCCGCGCCGGCGATCTGCAGGGCCGCGCCCTCGGCCGGGCGGTCGGCGACGCGGCGTGGCGGCGCGCCACGGCCTACTGGTCGGGACGCGGCTGAGGCAGCGCGGTCAGCCCTTGGCCACCAGCGGCTGAAGCAGCACGATCAGCCCTTGGCGACCAGCGCCTCAAGCAGCGCGGTCAGCGCTTGGCCACCAAGGTGAGCACGTCGTACTTGGCGACCACGGCGCCGTCCTGGTTGGTGACCTCGGTGTCCCAGCGCACCTCGCCGTAGTCGGCGTCCTCGCGGGGTGTGATCTGCTTGGCGGTGAGGGTCACGGTCAGGGCGTCGCCGGGGAAGGTCGGGGTGAGGAAGCGCAGGTTCTCCAGCCCGTAGTTGGCCAGCACCGGGCCGGGGTCGGGCGAGACGAACAGCCCGGCCGCGAACGACAGCACGAGATAGCCGTGCGCGACCCGGCCGCCGAAGAAGGGGTTTGCGCGGGCCGCCTCCTCGTCCATGTGGGCGTAGAAGGTGTCGCCGGTGAACTCGGCGAAGTGCTCGATGTCGTCGAGGGTCACGGTGCGCGGCCCCGCCACCACCGTGTCCCCCACCTTCAGCCGTCCCAGATGCTTGCGGAACGGGTGCTCGCCGTCGGTCCGGGGCGCGCCGGGCACCCAGCGTCCGGTCAGCGCGCTGAGCATGGACGGCCCGGCCTGCACCGCGGTGCGCTGCATGTGGTGGAGTACGCCCCGGACGCCGCCCATCTCCTCGCCCCCGCCGGCCCGGCCGGGGCCGCCATGAATGAGGGCGGGCAGCGGGGAGCCGTGCCCGGTGGACTCTTTGGCGTCCTCCTCGTTCAGCACCAGCAGCCGCCCGTGCCAGGGGGCGGCGCCGATGATCACCTGCCGGGCGAAGGCCGGGTCCGCGGTGACGATCGACCCGACCAGGCTGCCCTGTCCCCGCGCGGCCAGCTCGACGGCCTGCTCGGCCGTGCGGTAGGGCAGCAGGGTGCTGACCGGTCCGAACGCCTCCACCTCATGCGGTTCGCCGCGTTCGGGGTCGTCGGCGCGCAGCAGGATCGGTGACAGGAACGCGCCGCGTTCGGCGTCCGCGTCGATCACGTCCACCCGGTCGGGGCTGCCGTAGACGAGACGGCTCGCGTCCAGCAGCGCCTTGAGCGCGCGCCGGACCTCCTCGCGCTGCTCCAGGCCGGCCAGCGCGCCCATGCGTACGTCCGGATTGGCCGGGTTGCCGACCTTCACCCGCGCCAGCCGCTCCGCGGTCGCCTCGGCGACGTCGTCGATCACCTCGGCGGGGACCAGCGCGCGGCGGATCGCGGTGCACTTCTGCCCGGCTTTGACGGTCATCTCGGTGACGAGCTGCTTGACGAACAGGTCGAACTCGGCCGTCCCCGGACGGGCGTCGGGCCCGAGGATCGAGCAGTTCAGTGAGTCGGCCTCGGCGTTGAAGCGGACCGAGCGGCCGGTCACGGCCGGGTGGTGGCGCAGCCGCAGCGCGGTGGACGCCGACCCGGTGAAGGCCACCAGGTCCTGCTCGGTCAGGTGGTCGAGCAGGTCACCCGCCTCCCCGCAGAGCAGTTGCACGCTCCCGTCTGGCAGGATGCCGGACTCGGCGACCAGCTCCACCAGGCGAGCGGTCAGGTAGGCCGTCTGACTGGCCGGTTTGATCAGGCTGGGCATCCCGGCCACGAACGCGGGCGCGAGCTTCTCCAGCGGCCCCCAGACGGGGAAGTTGAAGGCGTTGATCTGCACCGCGACGCCCGGCAGCGGCGTGCAGACGTGCTGCCCGACGAAGGTGCCGCCCTTGCTCAGCGGCTCGACCGGGCCTTCGACCAGGATGGTGTCGTTGGGCAGCTCGCGCTTGGCCTTGCTCGCGTAGGAGAACAGCACGCCGATGCCGCCGTCCACGTCGAAGCGCGAGTCGGCGAGCGTGGCGCCGGTGCGGGCGGACAGCGCGTACAGCTCCTCGCGGTGCTCGCGCAGGTGCAGCGCCAGCGCCTTCAGCAGCGCGGCGCGCTGGTGGAAGGTCAGCTCCCGCAGCGCGGGACCGCCCACCCCGCGGCCGTACGCCAGCGCCGCCGCCCGGTCGACGCCGGTCGCGGAGACGCGGGCCACCTCCTCGCCCGTCACGGCGTCCTTCAACGGCACACCCTCGTCCGGCGGGACCTGCCACCGGCCGGACACGTAGCTGCGTAGTGGAGTCACCGCGGGGTCCCTCCTCGATGAATTACCTACCGGACGTTCAGTCAGCAGGTTAACCCGGCGATTTGGGAGAGGGAAGCGGCAGCGCCGTCATGTGGTCACCGTCCGTTCGGTCGGCTCCCGGTGCAGGCCGACGGCGGCCTCGAGGGCTCAAGGAGGCGTCGACGTGGCGGGCGTCCTGACAGACTCGGCCGAGTCGCGTTCGATGAACCGGGTGGGCAGGCGGCGGTGTACGGGGCGGCGGTCGGTGCCGTGGACGCGGTCCAGGAGCAGGCGGCCCGCCTCCGCCCCCAGCTCGTACACCGGCTGGGCCACCACGCTGAGCGGCGGGGAGATCGCCTCCGCCCAGTCGGCGTCGTCGAAGCCCACCAGCGACACGTCGGCGGGACAGCGCAGCCCCAGTCGCTTCAGCGCCTGCAGCACCCCCAGCGCGAGCAGGCTGTCCAGGGCGAGTATCGCGGTCGGCGGGTCGGGCAGCGCGAGCAGGCGGGTGGTGGCCGCGGCGGCGTCCTCCCTGCGGAAGCCCTCGGCGCTGACCAGCTCGGGCCGGGGTTCGATGCCCTTTTCGAGCAACGCGTCGCGGTATCCGGCCGCGCGGGCGCCGACCGTGGTGGCGCCCAGGCGTTCGACCCCGCGCAGCCCCGGGCGGGCGAGCCGGGGCCGCAGCTTCTCATCGCCGCCGGTCAGTAAGGCGATGGAGCGGTGTCCCAGCGCGAGCAGGCGTTCGGTGGCGTCCTTGGCGGCGGCGCGGTTGTCGATGCCGACGGTGTCGGCGTCGAGACCCGGGACGCGCCGGTCGAGCAGGACGATCGGGATCCCGGCGTCGATGACGCCCTGCAGGGCGTCGCGGTCGGCGGTGTCGGTGGGCGCGACGACGAGGCCGTCGACGCGCCGCTCGGTGAGCACGCCGAGCGCCTTGCGTTCGAGCGAGAGGTCCTCGTCGGTGTTGACCAGCAGCACCTCCCAGCCGCGCTCGTGCGCCACGTCGGCGACGCCGCGCAGGGCGCGGGAGAAGAACGGGTTCTCGATGTCGGGTACGAGGACGCCGAGCGTGTGGGTCAACCCGGTGATCATGCTGCGGGCCAGGCTGTTGGCCCGGTAGCCGAGCCGTTCGGCGGCGGCCAGCACCGCCTCGCGGCTCTTGCCGCTCACCGAGCCGTAGCCGCCGAGCGCCCGCCCGGCCGTCGCGGTGGAGACCCCGGCCTCCTTGGCGACGACCTCGATCGACGGCATGCTGCGCCGAGCGCTGCCGCTCATCCGCACCCCCGGGCTGCTAGATCCTGTCCAGACCATCATGCTCCCACTGACGAGTGGCGATCACCGTAGCGGATTTCGCAGGGGCTATTGACATGCGTCTCAGCGATTGAGAACGTTCTCACTCAAGCGAGTGAGAACCTTCCCAGTCACAGGAGAACGTGTGGAGCCGCGCTTGATTCGCCTGGTGGCCGTCGGGGACAACGTCGTCGACTGCTATCCCGACCTCGGCGTCATGTATCCGGGCGGCAACGCCGTCAACGTCGCCGTGCACGCCCGCCGTACGGGCGCCGAGTCGGGCTACCTGGGCGCGGTCGGCACCGACGAGGCCGGGCGCGTGGTGCGCGACGCGCTGGCCGCCGAAGGCGTGGACCTGTCACTGCTCCGGACGGTGGACGGGCCGAACGCCGCCGCCACCGTCCGGCTCGTCGCGGGCGAGCGCAAGTTCACCGGCGGGCGCGAGGGCGTCTCGCGGTTCCGCCTCTCCCCCGCGGATCTGGTACGGCTCGCGGCGGCCGACATCGTGCACACCGGCGAGTGCTCGTTCCTGGAGGGCCAGCTCGACGAGCTGGCCGCGCACGCCAGGCGGCTGTCGTTCGACTTCTCCGAACGCCCGTGGGAGTACGTCGAGGCGCATGCCCGGCACGCCGGGATCGCGATCCTGTCCAGCCCGTCCGGCTCGCGGGACGAGGCGCTCGCGCTGGCCCGGAGGGTACGGGCGCTCGGCCCGGCCACGGTGGCGGTGACCCTCGGCGCCCACGGCGCCGTCCTCGTCTCCGAAGCCACCGAAGGTGCCGGGATCGCCGGAGCTGCCGGGGGCGCCGGGACCGGCGTCGGGACCGGCGACCGGGCTGGCGACGTCTTAGCGGTCGCCGAGGACGTGGTCGTCTGGGGCGCGGCCGAGCCCGTCGCCGTGGTGGACACGCTCGGGGCCGGGGACGCGTTCATCGCCCGCCTCCTGGTCGGTCTCGCCCGCGGCGAGGACCTGCCCGCGCTCGCCGTCGCGGCCACCGCCTACGCCTCCCACGCCTGTACCTCCTACGGCGCCTTCGGACACGAAGCCCCCCTGCCAAGCACCAAGGAGACCTCATGAACACGCATCGCTGGACCGCGCTGCTCCTCGGTACCGCGCTGGTCACCGCCGGTTGCGGTGGCGGTTCCGCCGGCGCGCCCGCGAAGGCCGATCTGTCGGCGCCCAAGGAGAAGTCGGGCACGCTGACGATGGTCACCAAGTTCGCCGATCCGAAGTACGCGCCTTACTTCGAGAAGGTCGTGGCGGCCTACAAGGCGGCCAACCCGAAGGTCGACATCAAGCTCGAACAGGTCGGCGACCAGCCGTACAAGGACAAGATCCGGGTGCTCACGGCGTCGAAGGACCTGCCGGACATCTACTTCTCGTGGGCGGGCGACTTCGCCAACAAGTTCGTCCGGGCCGGGCTGGCCGCCGACCTGACCGGCGTCATCGGCCCGGACACCCCGTGGGGCTCGACGTTCGCGCCGGCCGCGCTGAAGACGTTCCAGTACGGCGGCAAGTACTACGGCATGCCGATCGACCTCGACGCCAAGTACCTCGCCTACAACAAGGCGGTCTTCACCAAGGCCGGCGTGCAGGTGCCCAAGTCGTTCGAGGAGCTGCTGACCGCCTGCGACACGCTCAAGGCCGCGGGCACGCAGCCCATCGCCTTCGGCAACCAGTACGGCTGGGCGGCCATCCACTTCATCACCCAGCTGAACGCCTATGACGTGTCGGCCAAGACGCTGGCCACCGACTACGCCCCGGCAACCGGCGCCTTCACCGACCCCGGCTACGTCACGGCGCTCAAGCAGTTCGCCGACCTGGTGTCCCGCTGCGGCACCAAGGACGCCAACGGCCTGTCGCACGAGACCGCGCAGGCGCAGTTCCTGGACGGGAAGGCGGCCATGCACTACCTGGAGTCGGTCGAGTTCGACGTGCTCAACAAGTCGAAGCTCGACTGGAGCTTCCTGCGCCTGCCCGCTCCGGCGAGCGCTCCCGGCGACACCGACGCGCTGACCGGCGCCCCCGACGGCTTCCTGGTCAACGGCCAGAGCAAGAACGCGGGCCTGGCCGTGGACTTCCTGAAGTTCCTGTCCAGCAAGGAGAACGCGGCCACGATGACCAAGGACATCGGCTGGCTCAGCCCGGTCAAGGGCTCGGCCACCGCCGCGAACTCCTACCCGCAGCTCACCGACGCCCTGCAGGACATCGACAAGGCCGGCAGCTTCGCCGTCTGGCTGGACACGATCACGAACGCCGAGGTCGCCAGTGCCTACCTGTCGGGAGTCGAGGGCATGCTGTCGGGCTCCCGCACTGCCGAGCAGGTCATGGCCGGCGTCCAGAAGGCGGCGGCCAAGGCCAAGAAGGACGTCGGGTGACCATGCTGAGGCGGTGGCGGACCTGGGCCTGGGTGCTGCCCGCCGTCGTCCTCCTGCTGGTGTTCGTCTACTACCCGATCGCCGACAACCTGCGGTTGAGCCTGTTCTCCTGGAACGCCTTCTCGCCCGAGCCCCGGTTCGTGGGCCTGGACAACTACGCCGAGGCGTTCGGCGACCCGGTGTTCTGGCGGGCGCTGGGGAACAACACCGCCTACGCCGTGGTCTCGCTGATCTTCCAGGGCGGGCTGTCGCTGGTGCTGGCCGCGCTGCTGGAGGAGTTGGTCGGGCGGCGGATGCGCGGGCTGCTGCGCACGCTCTACTTCATCCCGGCCGCGATGTCGATCACGGTCGTGGGCGTGCTGTTCTCCTTCCTGTACAACCCTCGCTACGGCCTGCTGAACGGGGCGCTCAACGGCCTCGGCCTCGGCCACCTGGCCAGGGCGTGGCTGGGCGAGGAGGGGTCGGCCATCTGGAGCGTCATCGCGATGAGCCAGTGGCAGTCGGTCGGCTACACCGCCGTGCTGTTCGTCGTGGCGATCCAGCGCATCCCCCGCGAGTACTACGAGGCCGCCAAGGTCGACGGCGGCGGCCCGGTGCGTACGTTCTTCTCGATCACGCTGCCGATGGTCCGGGAGATGACGACGCTGGTGGTCATCCTCACGATCTCGGGCGCCTTCCTGGTGTTCAACGAGGTCATGGTGATGACGGCCGGCGGGCCGGACAACTCCAGCCAGGTGCTCGGCACGTGGCTGTACCGCAAGGCGTTCATGGAGGACGACATGGGCTACGCGGCCACTGTCGCCACGGTGATCTTCGTCATCACGTTCGCCATCGCGGCCGCGCAACTGGCCTTCTCCCGCCGCCGGAGGTACGACACATGAGCTCGACCAGCCTGACCCGCCCGGCGGGCTCGGCGCACGGGACCAGGGCGCGCACCGGGACGCCCGTACGGGTGCGGACCGTCGTGGCGCGGCTGCTGGGGTGGAGCCTGCTGGCCGGGTTCGGGGTGGCGGTGCTCTATCCGGTGCTGTGGATGGTGCTCAGCGGGTTCAAGGACAACCAGGAGATCTTCAATCAGCCGTGGGGGCTGCCTGGCGAGCTGCGCTGGGAGAACTGGGCGCGGGCCTGGGACCTGGGTGTCGTCCGCTACTTCACCAACAGCGTGATCGTCACCTCGGCGACGATCGTGGCCACGACGTTGATCAGCGCGTGGGCGGCTTACGGGATGTGCCGATTGCGGCTGCCGTTCGGCAACGGGGTGGCGTTGCTGGTGCTGGGCGGGCTGCTGCTGTCGCCGACGGTGGCGCTGATCCCGCTTTTCCGCCTCTTGACGTCGATCGGACTCTTCGACACGTACTGGGCATTGATCGTGCTTTATACCGCTTTTCGGGTGCCTTTCACGATCTTTCTGATCCGGGCGTACATGATCGAGCTGCCGCGGTCCGTGGACGAGGCGGCCACCATCGACGGGGCCTCCAGCACGCAGATCTTCTGGCGGATCATCCTGCCGATGTCGCGGCCGATCCTGGTGTCGGCGGCGTTGCTGCAGGCGCTGTTCGCGTGGAACGAGTTCGCGTTCGCGCTGGTGTTCGTCAGTGACGACTCGCTGAAGACGCTGCCGGTCGGGCTGATGGCCATGCAGAGCCGCCTGCTCACCGACTGGCCGGTGATGCTGGCGGGGCTGAGCATGGCCGCGCTGCCGACGATCGTGCTGTTCCTGATCGGTCAGCGCCAGTTCCTGCGCGGCCTCACGGAGGGCGTCGGCAAGTGACAACGTACTGCTCTTACTAATAGAGTTAACTATTAAAAATATAGTACGGTGTCGGCATGGAACTAGGTATCGCCCTGCCTACATCCGGCCCGCTGGCCGGCCCCGCCAACATCGCCCGCGTCGCACAGGAAGTGGAGCGGCTCGGGTACGATTCGGTGTGGACCTACGAAAGGCTGCTGCGGCCGACCGCGCCCGTTTCGATGGGCGGCGGTGAGCCGCAACCGGTGCCCGAGGTGTACCGGCTCACCTACGAGCCGCTGGAGACGCTGAGTTATGTGGCCGCACTCACGCACCGGGTCAAGCTCGGCACCAGCATCATCGACGCCCTGTTGCACCCGGCCGCCGTCCTGGCCAAACGGTTCGCCACCCTCGACCAGTTCAGCGGCGGCCGGGTCATCGCCGGGCTCGGTCAGGGCTGGATGCCGCAGGAGTTCGCCGCGGCCGGCGTGCCGATGAGCCGGATCGGGCCCGGCATGGACGAGGTCGTCGCCGCCATGCGGGCCTGCTGGGGGCCGGATCCCGTCTCGTACGACGGCACGTTCACCCACATCGCCGAGTCGGAGATCAACCCCAAGCCGGTCCAGGCACGCGTACCGATCCTGCTCGGCGCCATGACTCCCGGTGGCGTGCGGAGGGCCGCCCGCATCGCCGACGGGCTCAATCCGGTGGCGATGTCGCGGGACATGCTGCTGGGCCTGACCACGGCATTCCGGTCGGCCGTTGCGGAGTTCGGACGTGACCCGGCGTCGGTCACCGTGGTCGCCCGGGCCAATGTGCCGTTCACCGCCAAGGCGTTGGGCGGCGAACGGCCGTTTCTCGGCGGCTCGCCGCGTCAGATCGCCGACGATCTGGCCGGGCTCGAGGGCACGGGCGTCGACCACGTGCTGTTCGCCTCCACCGGGGGCGACGAACTCGGGATCGACGAGGAGCTCGCTCTCTATGCCGAGCTCATCGACCTCGTCCGCCGGTAGGCCACCTGGCCCCGGCCGGCCCGGGGCCATCGCCGGCGGTCAGGCGTCGCAGTCGTTGCCGATGTCGTTGCGACCGGCCCAGGCATGGAGCTCGTGGAATGCCCCGCGCAGATCTTCGCCGACAGGCGTGAGCCGGTAGAGGACCGCTGTGGTCGGACCCTCGGCAAGCTGGCGCTCCACGAGTTTCGCCGCCATCAACTCGCGAAGGCGATCGGTGAGGATGCCGTCGGTGATTCCTGAGATCATCTTGGCCAGCTCGCCGAACCGCGCGGGCCGCTGCAGCAGGGCGACGATGATCATGCCGTTCCAGCGTTTGCCGAGCAGCTTGAACACGTCCGTGAAGTGCACATCGCACGAGATGCCGTCCGACGCGCGGCTCTCCGGGACGTGTTGCACCATAACCGCAGCTTACCCTCCCGGCACTAGGCACTTCATAGCCGACTAGCTTTGGCGGAGTACGTCGACGATCGTCTTCACGATGTCGCGCGGCGGCTCGGCCAGCCCGCGCGCCACGGCTTGCGAGAGCGGGACGGTCTGGGTGGGCAACTGGTCGACGCGGATCTGCCCGCCGTGCAGCAGGGCGACCGCGGCACGCAGGTCGGTGTCCCACCGGTGGGAGGCCGACCCCACGATCCGCTTCTCGCCGAGCACCACGTCCAGCGTGGGAAGGGCGGCCGGCTCCGGCGACACGCCGAGCAGGACCGTGGTACCGCCGCGCCGGCACAGCGACAGCGCGCTCTCCACCGCGGCCGCCGGTCCCGCGCACTCCACCACCGCGTCGGCGCCACGGCCGTCGGTCAGTTCGCGTACGGCGGCGAGAGCGGAGTCGGGCGCCACGCCGACCAGGCCGCACGAGCGGGCCAGCGCGCGGCGGCCCGGGTCCGGGTCGACCGCGACGACCGTCGCCGCGCCGCGCGACCTGGCCACCTGGGCGACCAGCAGGCCGACGGCCCCGGCGCCGACCACCGCGACCACCGCCCCGGACACGTCGCCGGCCTTGTCGAGCGCGCGGACCGCGACCGCCGCCGGCTCGGCGAAGACGGCCACGGCGGCGGGCATGCCGTCGGGCAGGGGGACGCAGCGAGCGGCCGGTGCCACCAGGTACTCCGCCAGCCCGCCGTCGGCCTGCAGCCCGAGTGCCGCGCCACGCTCGCACAGCGGGTAGTCGCCGCGGGCGCACCACCAGCACCGGCCGCAGCCGAGCACGACATCCGGCACGACCGGGGTGCCGGGCGCAAGGGCCACGCCGGGACCGGCCTCCGCCACCACGCCGACGACCTCGTGCCCCAGGGTGAGCGGCGCGCTCCGGCCGGTCAGCGGGTGCGGTTCGACCGGCACCACGACCGGCCCGAACCGGTACTCCTCGCTGTCACTGCCGCAGACGCCGCACAGCGTGACCGCGATCAGGACCTCTCCGGGACCCGGCACGGGCACCTCGGTGTCGACCAGCCGCACGTCGCCGCGGCCGAACCAGCGCAGCGCCCTCATCCGCGGCCGGCTCACGACCGGCTCCCGGACAGCCGGGTGGTGACGTCGGCGCGTTCGGTGAGGCCGGGGACGAGCTCCACCCCCAGTCCCGGCCGTCCGTCCAGGCGCACCGTGCCGTTCTCCACTCGTGGCAGGCCGGTCGCGAGCTCCTGATACCAGGTGTGCTGGAAGGCCCGCACGCTCTCCTGCACCAGCGTGTTGGGCTGGCTCAGGGCGAGGTGGACGCACGCCGCGAAGGAGATCGGCCCGGTGCAGTCGTGCGGCGCGAACGGGATGTCGTACGAGTCGGCGAGCGCGGCGATCTTGCGCGCCTCCGTGAGCCCGCCCGACCAGCCCATGTCGATGATCGCCACCCGGATCGCCGAGCGTTCCAGCAGCCCGCGGAACGAGCGCTGCCCGGTCAGCGTCTCGCCGGTGGCCAGCGGCACGGACGTCCCCGCCTGCAGGGTCGCGTAGGAGCCGTGGCTGTCGGACCGCAACGGGTCCTCCACCCAGAACGGGGCGAACCTCTCCAGGTCCCGCATCAGACCGGCGGCCGCGTACAGGCTCCAGAGCCCGTGCAGCTCGACCATGACCTCCATCTCCGGCACGGCGTTCTTGATCTCGTCGAGCACCCGCAGGCCGGCACGCAGGTCCTCCCGGTCCAGCCGGGTGCCGCCGGTGCGCTCGGCCGCCTGGTCGAACGGCCACACCTTCATCGCGCGGAACCCCTCGTCCCACAGGGACTTGGCCAGCTCCGCCGGCCGCTCCAGGAAGCCTTGGAGGTCGTCGTACGGCGACGCCGTCGCCAGCCCCCAGTTGGACACGGCCTGACGCGGCTCGTTCTTGACGTACGAGGGGCCGGCGCAGGTGTTGTAGACAGGAAGGCTGTCCTGGTACGGCCCGCCGAGCAGGGTGGACACCGGCTGCCCCGTGGTCTTGCCGAGCAGGTCCCACACGGCGAGGTCCACCGCGCCGTTGCCACGGGTCTCCACACCGCTGCCCTGGAAGCCGACATGGCCGATCAGCAGCCGGCGCAGCCGCTCCGGGCCGGGCACCGGCGCGCCGACGAGGAGCGGGGCGACGGTCTCATGCAGGTAGGCCTCGACCGCCTCGGCCCCGAAGAACGACTCGCCGAGGCCGGCGTGCCCGTCGTCGGTGTGCAGCCGCACCAGCAGCACGTTGGGCTGAATCGAACAACGGATGGTCTCCAGTCCGCGCACGACCGCTCGGGTACTCATGGTTCCAGGACGTTATCTGGTAAGACCAGTAATCCGCAAGAAACAATTGACCCTTGACAGTAATGCTCCTACCAGCAAAGCTCTTGCAATCTGGTAAGACCACGGTCGGGACGGATGTTGAGGCTATGACGTTGACCGACAGACCCCTGGCGATCACCATGTGGGACTTCTCCTGGCTCGAACGGCGCTGGGACGGCGCCGGGTACGAGGACTGGGACCGCGCGCTCGACGAGCTCGTCGAGCGCGGCTACGACGCGGTGCGCATCGACGCCTTCCCCCATCTGGTGGCGGCCGATCCGCAGCGGACCTGGCGCCTGCTGCCCGTCTGGCACTTCGAGGCGTGGGGCGCGACCGAGCCCGTATCCGTGCGCGTGCTGCCCGAACTGCTGGAGTTCATCCAGGCCTGCGCGGCCCGGGGCTTGCGGGTGGCTTTGTCCTCCTGGTTCCGCCGGGACGAACTCGACACCCGGTCCCATATCCGGACCGCGGCCGACCTGGCCGGTGTCTGGGACGTCACGCTGTCGGCCATCGAGAACGCGGGTCTCGCCGACGCTATCTACTTCGTCGACCTGGTCAACGAGTGGCCGATCCCGATGTGGGCGCCGTTCCTGTACGGGAACGACCCGGACGCCGTCCTCCTGTCGCGGTCCGAGAAGGTGGTGCGGAGCTGGACGCGCGAGGCCATCGCCACCCTGCGCGCGGCGCATCCGCGCTACCGCTACACGCTGTCCATCGCCACCGAGACCACCGGCGCGGACGGCGAGGACCTCACCGAGCTGGACCTGCTCGAACCGCACGTATGGATGACGCCGCAGGCCACCGATTTCTACACCGAGATCGGCTACGACCTGGAGCACTCCCAGTTCGACCCGCACGCCTACCAGGCGCTGTCCGGCCCGGCGGAACGCCTCTACCGGGCGGACCCACGGCGTTGGGCCGACGGCCTCACCGCCCACATCGAGCGCGTCGCCGCATGGTCGCGGTCGGCCGGCAAACCGCTGGTGACG
Source organism: Nonomuraea sp. NEAU-A123 (assembly GCF_018603905.1). GTDB lineage: Bacteria > Actinomycetota > Actinomycetes > Streptosporangiales > Streptosporangiaceae > Nonomuraea. The sequence continues at coordinate 120,753 of NZ_JAHFZZ010000026.1, read as the reverse complement.
ACCGAGTGCTGGGCGGTCGTGAACTACAAGGACGGGCCGGGCCGCGACTGGGCCTGGATCAAGGAGCTGTGCGAGGTCGGGGTACGTGCCGCGCTGGCCACCGGTCGGTGGGAGGCGCTGGCTACCAGCAACTTCTGCGGGCCGCAGTTCATCGGCATGTGGAATGACGTGGCCTGGCACCGGAGCATGACCGACGCCATCCACACGGGGGTAACCGAGTTCACCGCCGTTCCCTGAACGGCCTGTGTGTTGGAAGGAACCGAACACATGAGTGCCATCCCCCGTCGAGACCTGCTGCGTGGCGCCGCCCTGCTCACCCTCGGTGGCGCAGTGAGCCAACTGACCCTGACCGGGTGCGGGTCGGACGACCAGCCGGTCGGCTCCAGCAAGGCCGGGCCACAGGGCCAGGTCGTCGTCTGGATGCATGAAGAGCCCGCGAACACCAAGTACTTCAACGCCAAGATCGCCGAATATCAGAAGAAGTACCCGAAGGTGACGATCAAACCGCTGTACGTCCCGATCGCCAACCTCGACACCAAGCTCTCCACGGCGTTCACCACGGGCGCCCCGCCCGACCTGATCAAGGTCGGCGCCTGGACGCTCGCCGAGCGGGCGTCGAAGGGGCAGCTCGCGCCGTTGGCGCCGGCGGACTTCGGCGTCGGCTCCCTCGACCAGCTCAAGAGCAGGTTCGAGGCCAACGCGTTCGCCGCGCTGACCTACGAGAATCAGATCTACGGCACGCCGATCGACTTCAACTCGGTCCACCTGTGGTACCGCCGCGACCGCTTCGAGCAGGCCGGACTCGACCCTGACAAGCCCCCCACGACCTGGGAGCAGATCGCCGAGTTCAGCCAGAAGCTCACCAACGCGGACGCCTCCAAGGTCGGGCTCCAGTGGCAGCTCGCCGACAACATCTGGGCGATGCTGAACTTCATCCCGCTGATCCACGGGCTGGGCGGCCAGATCATCGACGAGAGCTCCCGGCGCGGCATGCTGAACACGCCGGAGGGCATCAAGGCGCTCGAATACTACGGCAGCCTCGGCAATCCCAAGCTGAGCGACCCGGTCGGCGCGTTCGGCCTGTTCGCCAAGGGCACCTCGGCCATGCTGATGTCCGGCCGGTTCACCTCGAGCCTCATCCCGGCCATCAACCCCGAGGCCAAGCTGGGCAAGACCTTCGACAGCGCCATCGTGCCCAGCTGGGAGGGCAAGGAGAAGGTGGCCGCCGGCTACTCCTGGGGCTGGATGGTCGCCAAGAAGGCGAAGAACCCGTTCACGGCCTGGCATTTCATCAACTGGCTCACCGAGGGCGACAACGTCGACCAGCAACTGTCCGCCACCGGCCTGGTCACCCCGACGGCCGGCTGGCAGAAGCTGGCCAGCGCGAGCGACAAGGCCAGTCAGCAGCTTGAGGAGCAGATCCCGTACACCGATTTCGGCCCGGTGCTGCCGCAATGGACCGAGACGATCAAGGCGCTGCTCGACTCGCTCGAATCGGTGATCCACAAGAAGCAGGACGCCAAAACAGCCGCGACCGCGTTCGACGACGCGGTGGGGCGGATTCTCAAGTGAGAGCCCGCTCCATGTCCACGGTCGAGGCCCGCGCCGGCGCGGGCCTCGCCGCCCCGGCGATCGTGTACTTCGTGCTGTTCTGGGCACTGCCCGCGCTCGCCGCCCTGTACCTGAGCTTCACCTCCTACGATCTCTCCGGCACTCCCCAATGGGTCGGGCTCGACAACTATCGCCAGATGGTGACGAGCGACGAGTTCTGGAGCAGCGCGTGGGTGACCCTGCTGTACACGGTCTTCGCCGTGGGCCCGACGATCGTGATCGCTCTGGTCGTGGCCGTGCCGCTGGCCAAACCCGGGCGGTTCCGGGCCTGGCTACGCGGGCTGATCTTCATTCCCGCGGTGATGCCGCTGGTCGGCGCCACCGTACTGTGGCAGGTCATCTACTCGACCGGCGGTCTCGCCGACACGATCGCCCAGGCGGCCGGGGTCGGCGCCCGGCCGTGGCTCACCGACTCGGACTACGCCATCTGGGCGCTGCTCGTGATGGTCATCTGGAAGTACGTCGGCCTGTACGTGATCATCTTCGTCGCCGGGCTGCAGGCCCTGCCGGCCAACGTCTTCGAGGCCGCGGCCATCGACGGCGCCCGCACGCTGCGTACCTTCTTCCTGGTCACCGTGCCGCTGCTGCGCCGCACCTTCACCTTCGTGATCGTCGTGGCGGTCACCGGGGCCATGCAGTCCTTCGTGCCCGCCTACCTGCTCACCAAGGGCGGACCGGTCAACGCCACCCAGGTGCTGCCGTTGTACCTGTACAACAACGCGTTCTCCTACTCCCGGTTCGGCTACGCGTCCGCGATCGCGATCGTCCTGCTGGTGGTGCTGCTGATCTTCGCCTTCACCCAGTTCACGTTGGTCAGGAGTGACGAGGAATGAGAATCGGCCGGCCACTCACCGCCGTGGCCCTCATCGGCTTCGTGGCGCTGATGCTGCTCCCGCTCTACTCCATGATCGTGCTGGCGTCCGCGCCGGACGACGGCGATCTGTCCGGGCTCGGGTTCCACGGGTTCGCGCTGTTCGACAACATCGGCCAGATCATGACCGACGGCCGGTTCCCGCGCTACCTGATGAACAGCGTCCTGATCGCGTCGGCGGTCTCCGTGCTCGACGTGGCGATCTCGGCGGCCGCCGGGTACGCGCTGGCCCGGCTGCGGTTCCCCGGCCGGGCCGCCCTGCTCAACCTGGTGGTCATCGCGCTGTCGCTGACCCCGGCGGTCGTCATGATCCCGGTGTTCGTCATGCTCAGCGAGATCGGGTGGCTCAACAGCTATCAGGGCCTGATCGCGCCCTTCGCCGCCAGCGCGCTCGGCGTCTTCCTGGTCCGGCAGTTCGCGCTGGGCATCCCGGTGCAGATGCTGCACGCCGCGCGGGTGGACGGCGCCAGCGAGCTGCGCATCTTTCTCCGCATCGCCGTACCGCTGCTGCGACCGGCCCTGCTCACCGTTCTGCTGCTGCAGTTCCTCGCCCAGTGGGACAACCTGATCTGGCCCTTGATCGCGGCCAGCGAGCAGGAGCTGTGGACACTGCCGCTCGCGCTGTCGTCCTTCGAGGGGGAACACGGGATCGTCTACCACCTCCAGACCGCGGCGGCACTCATCTCGATCCTGCCCCCGCTCGTCCTGTTCTCTTTCCTGCAGCGTTACTACGTCTCGGGCCTCACCCTCGGAGGAGTCAAGCGATGACCGACGGCATCCGCGTCGAGCAGGTGACCAAGCGCTACGGCAATCAGGTGCTGTTCGCCGACATCGACCTGCACGTCCAGGACGGGGAGTTCCTGGTGATCGTCGGTCCGTCCGGGTGCGGGAAGTCCACGCTGATGCGTATCGTCGCCGGCATCGAGCCGGTCAGCTCCGGGCGGGTGACGGTGGGCGGGCGTGACGTCACCCACGCCCACCCCGGTGACCGCGGGATCGGGATGGTCTTCCAGGACTACGCCCTTTATCCGCATCTGAGCGTCGAGGGCAACCTGGCGTTCGGGCTGCGTGCCCACCACGTGCCGAAGGACGTCATCCGGCAGCGGATCGCCGACACCGGCGAGGCCCTCGGGCTCACCGACCAGCTCAAGAAGCGGCCCGGGCAGCTCTCCGGCGGTCAGCGCCAGCGGGTGGCGCTCGGCCGCGCCATGATCCGCGAGCCGGCCGCGTACCTCATGGACGAGCCGCTGTCCAACCTGGATGCCGCGTTGCGCGTGCAGATGCGCGCGGAGCTCATCGAGTTCCACCGCCGCACCAAGGGCACGGTCCTGTACGTGACGCACGATCAGGTCGAGGCCATGACCATGGGAGACCGTGTGGCGGTGCTCAACGAGGGCGAGTTCGCCCAGATCGGCACTCCGACCGACATCTACGAGAGACCGGCGACCGTGTTCGTCGCCACGTTCCTCGGCAGCCCCCGGATGAACCTGCTCGGCGCCACCGTCCGCCCCTTCGAGGAGGAAGTGGAGCTGACCAGCGGCGAGCTGACCTGGCGGCTGCCGCGCAAGGGGCTGCCGGCGGACCTGCCGGAGTCGGTGCGGATCGGCTTCCGGCCCGAGTCGGTCCACATGCGCGTCGACGACGGAACGCCCGCCTATCCGTTGGCGGCGACCGTGTCGTACCGGGAGAACCTCGGCAACGAGAGCATCCTCCACCTGCGCGACAGCACCGGACGGGCCATCGTCGCCCGCCTCCCGCCCCGCACCGGACCGCGCGACGGAGAACCCGCGACCTTCCAGGTGCCGCTCGCCGATCTTCACCTCTTCGGCCCGGATGGGCGGGCGTGCTGGCACGGCATCGAACTCGCCGCCGACGGCCAGCCGCTACCGTGGTCGGCATGACCGCTGGGCGCGGGAAGACACCGTCGACGACGAACCTGAGTACGCTCATCGCCGTACTCGAGAACCGGATCCTGACCGGAGGCTGGGCCCCCGGGGTCCGCCTGCCGTCCGAACGCGACCTGGCGACCGAGTTCACCGTCAGCCGCCCCGTCATCCGGGAGGCGCTCAAGGCCCTGCAGGAACGTGGGCTCGTCGAGGTCTCGCCGAAACGCGGCAGCTTCGTCCGCCACTACACGGCGGAGAACCTGATGCGGCCGATGAACCTCGCGGCCCGCGCGGCGGGCGTCACCGCCCGGCAGCTCATGCGCGCCCGCGTCATGCTGGAGACCGAGGCCGCCGGCCTGGCCGCGATCAACGCGACCAAGCAGGACCGGACCGACCTGCTGCGCATCCACCAGCTCTTCGCGCAGCCGGGCAACCTGCACGCCAGGGCACGCGTCGACCTCACCTTCCACGAGACCATCGCCAGGGCCTCCGGCAACCCGGTCATCCACATGATGTTCACCGCGATCCAGGACCTCGCCTACGGCCTGATGCTGCGCAGCCTCAGCGACCGCGAAGTCCGCGCCGCCGGCGAGCCCCTGCACACCGTGATCCTGGAGCACATCCTCGACCGCGACCCCGACGGCGCCCGCGAGGCGATGCGCCGCCACCTCAACCTCGCCGAGGACCTCTACGGGCCGGACATGGACACCAACCTGGCCGAAGTCGTCGAACACCAGCTCGCGGCCCCCTTGTCCGAGACCTCGCTCCGCGACGACATTCCGGCCAACCCCACACTCGTCTGACTCAGGGCCGCGTGACGCGGCCCTGAAGCCTCACTGTGTAACCCGCAAGGCCCATTCGACCGAGTCGGGGGCCCGAACACGGATCCGCAATGCCTTCTTGGACGTGAGGTCGAGCTTGTTCAGGGTCGGTGTGAGCGACTCCGCCAAGCAGGTGAACGGCATGTTCACCACCGACTCCACGATGATCTCCGCCTTTCCCGCCCCCCGGCAGTCGAACAGCACCCAGACGCTCCCCTTACCGCCGGGGATGACACCGACCTGGCGAGATCCCTTGGTCGGCCCCGCGGCGAGCAGGGATGTGGTGCCCGCGTCCATACTCGGCACCCGCAGCGGACCGGCCTCGCCTGGTGGCGATGTGCTCACTTCGGTCTGGGATGGATTGCCCGGCGAGGCGGCATCCCGTTGCGATGACCGAGCCGTCGGAGGCGCGGACGTGCAGGCGGCCACCGTACCGGCCAGGAGGAGAGACGCTATGACGGGCGCCAGTTGCCGGATTCTCACTCCCGGGACGCTACGGCGCGGGGAACAGCTCCGGTAGGGCCATTCTGGCGATCGGGCGGAGTCGTTCGGCGTGCTGCTCCGCTACCGAGCGGTACGGCCAGCGGACCCGGGTGCCGATGTCCGCCCAGCCGCCGACATGGGCGAGGAACTTGTCGAGCGCCGGGTTGGCGTAGCCCCCGGACGCGAGGGGCCGGACGTGCTCGGCGAAGAAGCGGCCGATCCGGCGTTCCACGTCGCGCGCCGCCGCCGGAGCGGTGCGCATGAGGTGCTGCCAGGCCATGGCGCCGGCCGGGCTGAACGCCGCGATGTTGGAGTAGGACCCCGCCGCGCCCAGTTCCATGCCGGTGGCGAGGGTGTGCCCCGCCACGAACAGCGGCAGGTCGGCCGCCTCGTTCAGCATCTCGCGATACCAACCCGCGTCGCCGCCCGCGACCTTCACCCCGACCAGCGCGGGGACCCGGGCGGCCAGCATGCCGAAGTCGGCGGGCGTGAGGCGGGTCTTGGCGTGCGGCGGGTTGTACAGCACCAGCGGCACGGGGTCGGCGACCTCGGCAACCCGCTCGAGGAAGGTCACCACCTCGGCCCGCGACGGTGGCGCCCAGTCAGGCAGGATCACCTGGATGGCCCCGGGCCGGAGCTCGCGGGCGAGCTCCACCCGTCGCAGGCAGGTGGTGGCGCTCATGTGACTGGCGCCTATCTGGAACGGCAGCCCCGCGCACCGCTCCGCGAGCAGCTCGTTGACCTGCTGGTATTCCTGATCGGATAACGCGTGGAACTCCCCCGCCGTGCCGTGCGCGTACACGCCGTCCAGACCCACGGCGGCCAGCCGGTCCAGCTCGTCGGCCAGCCGGGCGAAGTCGATGGAGTCGTCGGAGCGGAGCGGCAGCAGGACGGTGCCCCACGTACCGCTGAGGGACTTGCGCGTAAGAAATGACTGCATAGACCGAAATATAGGAGAGGCGGAACGCGCGAACGTGGCACGGAACCGCTGCGGCAGCGCGGAACGACCGAACCACTGGACTCGCGGCGTCACAGAGATCCAGGATGTGGAGTGTGACGGCGGCGACAACAGTGGCCGGCCGGGATGAGTCCTGAGGCGCTGCTTCAGGGACCGAACTGGATCGGCGCGCTGCTCTGGGTCGACGGCGACCCGGTGCCGGTGCCGTGTGATCAGGACATGGGCCCGCTGTGCGAGCAGTTCGCCGAATGGCTGGACGATCGCGTCGTCTATGCCGAGCTCGGCGGCCTGTGGGACCATCCGCTGCACGACCCGGTCAAGATCAATCTGCTCGGTGACGTACGCGGACTGCTGATCTGGGACGCGTCGCAACGGGTCCGGCACATCGAGCTCCCTCACCCGACCGAGGCGTGGCGGAGCCCGATACTGCTGGCGTCGGGCGATTCGTGGCGCATCTACCCGGATGGTGAGGCACGCCGGCAGGACCACCCCGACCGCGTGCTGCCGATCCCCCGCTGAGACACCGCGCGAACGCCGAACCGCGTCATTCTTCCGCGTCCCGGGTCCGGTCTTCCGCGGCCTGGATCAGGGCCGCGTCCTGGTAGGCCCGGGTAACGGCGGCGACCATGGCGACCAGCGCGACGATCAGCGCCGCCAGCAGGATGAGTTCCCCCGAAAGGAAGTACACGGGGACCAGCGGCGCGGCGGCCAGGAAGATCCACAGGAGCGGCGTGCCGGGCACCCTCAAAATTTGCTCACCCACAGGTACCAGGGGCCGTCCATGTGCGTATATCCAGTGTGGCTCTCCTCTGGTGGCGGCCCCTTCGGGCTCCAGGCGAACCCGTACTGGTCCAGGAAGCCGGTGCCACTCACCAGGAACCGCGCCCCGCCCTCGTTCGGCTCGATCGACGTCAGCGGATAGAGCCCTACCCACGTGTCACCGATCTCCGTCTCCTCTGCCTGCGAGGCGACCGTGCGCGCGAAGTCCTCCAGGCTCGACTCGGACAGCGCGAACCGGGCAGTGGACGGCACATCGAAGTACACCAGCCCGATCACGGCCACCCCCATGATCGGCGCGGTCAACCAGCGCGGCCAGTGCCTGCGCAACCTGGGACGACCGTCCGAACGCAGCAGACCCACCCCGAATCGGGCGGTCCACACGATGACGGTGCAGAGCGCGATCGCGAGCCCCAGCAGCAAGCCGATGAAGCCGCCGCCGCCAGGCAGGCTGTAGTCGTTCAGTATGATCAGCCCGGCCAGCGCGACCAGGGAATGCAGCACCCATCCCGGGGGGCCGATCAGCACCCGGGTGAGCTCCGGTAACGGTGGTGGTGCGGTGGTGGTTTCAGACACGCCCGAGAGTACCGCGCCTCTGAGATCGTCAGCCTACGCCGACCGCCGACAGGGTGGATCCGGTACGCGTCTTGGAGACCTTGAGCTGCGCCGGGACCCGGGAGCGGAGCTCGGCGACGTGACTGATGATGCCGACCGCCCGGCCTCCGTCACGCAGCCCGTCGAGGATGTCGAGCACGCCGTCGAGCGTGTCCTCGTCGAGCGTGCCGAAGCCCTCGTCCACGAAGAGCGTGCCGATCTCCGCCCCGCCGGCTTCGGCGGTGACCACGTCGGCCAGCCCGAGCGCGAGAGCGAGGGACGTGATGAAGCTCTCCCCGCCCGACAGCGTGGCCGGGTCGCGGTCGACACCCGTCCACCCGTCGGCCACCCGCAACCCCAGCCCGCCCCCGGAACGCCCTCTGGCCCCGGCCGTCTTCCGCAGGTCGTGCCGGAGCAGGTAGCGTCCGGCCGACATGTGGTCGAGGCGCTCGTTGGCGGCGTCGACCACCTGCCGGAGCCGTTCGCCGAGCACGAACGACGACAGGCTCATGCTCCACTGGTTGTCGCTCGACGTGCCGCTGGCCAGCGCCGCCAGCCGCTCGGCCAGCCGATGCCGGTCGGCGGCGGGCTGCCACCGGTCAATGCACGTCGACAGTTCCGCGCCCAGCTCGGCCACCCGCCGTTCGCGCTGTGCGGCCTGGTCCCGGGCCGACGCCAGCGCTGTGTGCGCCCGCTCGGCTTCGTCGCGTGCTGCCTCGGCGGCGGCCAGATCGGGTATGTCCTGCTGCGCGGCGGCGACCAGCTCGGGATCGGCCAGCGTGCTGGTCACGGCCGCGTGCTGCGCGTCGAGCCGCCGCAGCAGCTCCGCCTTGCCCTCCCGCTCGTACTCGCTCCTGGCGGCGGCCTCCACGTCGGCGACGTCGTCGAACCCCGCCTCCAGAGCCGCCCGCCCGGCCGCCTCCACCGCCCTGACCCGCTCAGCCTCGGCGGCGACGGCCGCCAGCGTGGCTTCAAGGGCCTCCCGCAGCAGCTCGGCCTCGTCGTTCAGCCTGGACAGGCGGGCTGTGAGGGTCGAGTCGTCGCCGCGCGCGCTGTCGAGCCGCGCGGTCAGTCGTCCGGCGTCACCGCTGAGCTCCTCTTGTCTGGTACGCCCGGCCGCCAGACGGGCGCTCACGCGGCGCACCCGCTCTTCCAGCGCCACCCGCTCCTGACTGAGCCCGGCGGCCTCCTTTGCCAGCCCAGCCTCCAACCCGGCCGACACCCGGAGCCTCTCCAACTCCTCCTCGGCCACCGCCAGAACAGCGGGCGCCAGCTCAGGACCGATCTCCACTCCCCCACCATCGGCCACCTCGCCAGAGGTCACGCCCCGCTCGGCCCGACCCTGCGCTGAGCCGTCAGCTCCGTCCTCTGCCCGGAGGTCGGCTTGGGAGTCGGACTGGGCGGACCCCGTGGAGCGGCCGGTGTCGGTGGCGGAGACGTTTGTGTCGGTGGCGGGGAGGTGGGTGTCGAGGAGGCCGCTTTGGAGGAGGCGGGTGACGAGGCGGGTGCGTTCGGCCTGGAAGTGGGTGCGGTGGGTGCGGTGGGCCGTGAGGAGTTCGCCGAGTTCGCGGGATTGGTCCCGGACGCGTTCGCGTTCCGTTTCGATGTGGTCCAGCTCGGCGGCCAGGGCGGGCTCGCGTTCGGCGATCGACTCCAGGCGGGCCAGTTGCTCCTGTGCTTGGAGCGCTGCGGACTCCGCTGTGCCGGTGTCGAGGGCGCCTGCGGCTGACACGGCGTCGGCGTGGCGGGATTCGAGGGAGGCGAGTGCGCGTTCGGCCGCCTCTCGTTCGGACAGGGCCGCTTCGTGGGCGCTCTCCGCCGCCTGCTCGTCGTCGGCGGACGGGGCGCTGGGGGCGGGTGAGGCCGGGTGGGGGTGGTGGTCGGAGCCGCACACGGCGCACGGGCTGCCGTCGGACAGGTCGCGTGCCAGCTCGGCGGCCATGCCGTCGATGCGTGCCTGCCGTACGTCCAGCCAGTGTTCGCGCAGGCCCTGGGCTCGGTCCACGAGCGACTGGTGGGCGGCGGCGGCCGACTCCAGCTCGGCGGCGAGGGTCTCACCGCGGTGGGCGGCATCCCGTACGGCCCTGGCGGCTTCCAGCGTCGCGACGGCGGCGGGGATGGCGGCTGCCTCGGCCCGTACCTCGGCGAGGCGGGTGTTGACGTCGGCCAGCCGGGCGGGCAGCTCCGCGTCGGCGGCGGCCACCTCGGCCTCCCGCTGGGTCAGCTCGCCGAACTCCGTGGCCAGCCTGGCCAGCTCCCGGTCGACGCCGATCAGCTCGGCCGCCGCGGTCCGTACGGCCTCGGCCGCCGGGATTCGGGCGGCGTCCAGCCGGGCCTGGGCCAGCTTCCGTTCGGCCTCATCTACGAGTGCGGGCAGGGCGGCGAGCCGGGCGGCGGCGGTCTCGTCCTCGGCGACCAGCCCGGTCAGCTCCTCCTCGACGCGCTGGAGGTCTCGCCGGACCACCAGCAGTCTGGCCTCCTCGGTGAGCAGCTCGGACAGGCGGGCTATTTCCGCCTGCCGGTCCCGCTCCATGGCGCGAAGCCGCTCGGGCTCGACCCATCCGACCAGGTTCGCACCCCGAGGCAGCGCCAGAGCGCCGTCGTGGGACACGCCCTCCTCGTCTGAGGGCGTGTGGGAGGGGTCGGCGAGCGGCCAGTCAACGGGGTAGGCCGCGGGCGCGTCTACGGCGGGCGCGTGAGCGGATGCGCGCGTGAAGGTGGTTTTCAGGAGGGGGTGGGCGCGGGCGACGGCGTCGGTGGCCAGGGCGTGGGACTTGGCGGCGGCTTCGGCGCGCTGGCGGGCGGCTCGGATGAGCGGGAGTACGCGGTCCGCGCGGGCGGCGTCGTCGAGGATGGCCTGGAGTTCGGCGCGTTCTTCGGCTCGCTCGTCGAGGGTGCGGCGCAGAGTCAGAGCCTCGGCGTGGCGGCGCTGGCGGTCGGCCAGCGACGTCGCCTGCTCGAAGCGGGAACGCGCCGAACGCAGCGCGTGCCCCGCCGACTCGTGTTGCTCGGTCGTACGGACGACGACAGCACGGGCGGCAGCGAGCAGCGCTCCGGCCCACCCGATCGGGTCGGTGTCCGCATCGGGCGGCTCCGTGTCGGAACCGGGCGGGACGGTGCCGGAACCGGGCGAGGCGGCTGCCTCCTGCGCTGACCGGCGGCTGCCGGAAGTGTCCGGGCCAGCGGAGGTGTCTGCGGGCAGATCGAAAAGGGCACCAGCAGACGGCAAAGCGGCGTCCGGGGTGGGATTGTCCGCAACGACAGTGTCCGGCGCGGTGATGGCGGTCGGCGTGAGGTCGCCTGCTGCCTCCTCCAGTCGCTGGATCGCGAAGTCCACCTGCTGTCGCAGCTCCTGCTGCTCCCGCCAGGACGTCTTGCGGTGTTCGGCCAGCCAGGACTCCGTCTGGGTGAACACCTTCACGGTGAACAACCGCTCCAGCAGCCGCCGCCGGTCATCCCCATCGGCGCGCAGGAACCTGGCGAAATCGCCCTGCGGCAGCATCGCGACCTGGCAGAACTGGTCGGCGTTCATGCCGAGCAGCCCGCCCACCAGGTCCCCTGCCTCGTCGGCGCGGGTCGTCAGGCCGTGCCAGGAGGAGCCGACCCGTTCCTCGACGATGACCTTGGCCTTCTCCTCGGTGAACCCGGACCCGCGCAGCTTGGGCCGCTGCCACACCGGAGAACGCTGGATGCGCAGTAAGCGGCCACGCACTGACACCTCGAGCGAGACCGAAGGCCCGACGGACGGCGGGGCGTGGTCGCAGCGCAGCGCGCGGGCGCTGTTGCGCTGGCCCGGGACCTGGCCGTAGAGGGCGAAGCACAGGGCGTCGAGGATCGTGGTCTTGCCCGCGCCCGTGGGTCCGTGGACGAGGAAGAGACCCGCCTCCGTCAGCGCGTCGAAGTCGACCGTCTCCGAACCGGGGAAGGACCCGAAGGCCGTGAGCGAGAGCCGGTGCGGCCGCATCTACGCCATCGTCTCCTTCACCCGGGATGCCTCGATGGCCTGTCTTAGCAGGTCTTCCTCGTCAGGTGCGGCAGGCTCGCCGCGTACCTCCCGGACGAAATCGAGTGCCACCTCCGCCTCGGGCCGCCCGCTGAGCCGTGCGGGCTGGGCGGCGGGACCGCCGCCTGAGGGCTCGAACGAGAGGGCGAGGGTGTGGGGGAAGCGGGCGCGCAGCCGGTCCATGGCGGATTTGGGGCGGATCGGGTCGGTCAGGATGACCTGGAGCCAGTGGTCTTCCATAGGGGCGTATTCCGGGAATGTCAGGAGGTCCTCCAGCAGGCCGCGCAGGCGGCCGACCGGGCGGGGCACGGGCGCGGGTACGAAGTCGACGGTTGAGCCGAGCGTGACCAGCCACGACCCCTTCTTCTGGTTGACCTCCGAGAAGGAGTAGGCCAGGGGCGAGCCGGAGTAGCGGACCGTCTCCGACATCCGCTGGCGGCCGTGCAGGTGGCCGAGCGCGACATAGTCGACCCCGTCGAACGCCGACAGCGGCACGTGCGCCACCCCGCCCACGCTGATGTCGCGCTCGCTGTCGCTGGCCTCTCCCCCGGTGACGAAGGCGTGGGCCAGGACGACGGAGTGGCGGTGTCGTACGGCATCGGCACGTACGTGTGCCATGGCATGGGACAGTGCGGCGGTGTGGCTGCGGTCGGGCAGCTCCCACGGACCGCGGACCAGCTCGGGCTCCAGGTAGGGGATGCCGTAGAAGGCGACGTCGTCCACGAGGATCGGCTCCCAGGCGCGGGACGGGTCGGTGCGCAGGTGGACCCCGGCGGCGTCGATCAGGTCGGCGCCGAACCCGAGCCGCCGCGCCGAGTCGTGGTTGCCGCTGATGAGCACGGTGCGGGCGCCGGTGCCCATCAGGCGGCGCAGCGCGTCGCCGCACAGCGCGACCGCGTCGACCGGCGGCAGGGCCCGGTCGTAGACGTCGCCCGACACCACCACCACGTCGACCCGCTCGGCGCGCACCGTCTCGATCAGGTGATCGATGAACGCGGCCTGGCCCTCGAGCAGGCTCTCGCGATGGAACGATCGCCCCAGGTGCCAGTCGGAGGTGTGCAGGATCCGCATTCGCAGGAAGCTAACAGTTCCCACCGACAAATGTGGTCCCCTGGGTCACAGAACGCGGGAGTAGGCTGAAAGATCAGCGGGCAAATCAACCCACATGGGGAGGCCGATGCGCACTGGCCGTGGCACCTTGAGCGTCGCCGCCGGTTTGGTCCTGGTGGTCCTTGCCTCGGTCGGCTACGTTCTGCCACCCGCTTTCAACCCTCCGCCGCTCCAGGCGGATCATACGATGCAGGCGCTCCCGCCCCAGCCCGCCAACGAGCTGCGGCCCGTGGCCGCGGTGGATCCCGTACGGCGCCAGGAGATCTCGCTCCCGGCGGAGGGCCAGTCACTGGTCGGAACGGTCCGCGCCCCGACGACGCCGGGACGGCATCCGGCGATGGTGTTCGTGTCGGGGTCGGGCAACGGCTCGCGGACCGAGTTCACGCCGCAGGCGGAGTTCCTGGCCAAGGCGGGCGTGGTGACGCTGGCGTTCGACAAGCGGACGGTCGGCTACAACTTCCGCGACCGCGACTTCGGGCTGCTCGCCGACGACGCGCTGCGCATGGTGGAGTACCTGCGTACACGCCCCGACGTGGATCCCCTGCGTACCGGGCTGTGGGGGGTCAGCGAGGGCGGCTGGGTGGTGCCCATCGCGGCGGCCAAGAGCCTCGACGTGGGGTTCACGGTGCTGGTGTCGTCGCCGAACGTGTCCCCGCTCAGGCAGGTGGCCTGGGCGCTGAACGAGCAGTTGCAGCGCCTGCACGCGCCGATCGGCGTGCGCGACCTGCTGACCAGGGCGATGGGCGGGGTGGGCTTCGACTTCCTGCGCTATGACGCGACGCCCGCGCTGCGCCAGATCAGGCAGCCGGTGCTGGCGTTCTACGGGACGATGGACCCGTCCATCCCGTTCGTGGAGTCCAGCCAGTCCCTGATCTCCGCGCTCAAGGTGGCGGGCAACGACCGGTACACAGTCCGCTTCATGGACAAGGCCGACCACGCCATGCGGATCAACGGCGGCCCGTTCGCGCACGGCTACCTGGAGACGCTGGCGAACTGGATCCTCGGCCTGCCCGGCACCGCGCGGCCCACTGTGCACGTGGCGGGCGCGACGCCGGTGCAGCGCTTCGAGGCCAGCGACGTCCCGGCCGCTCCGTGGTACGCGGGCGGCACGATGCTGGGGCTGACGATCTGCCTGGCCGCCGTCGGCTACGTGGCCGGTCCCGTCGCCGCGATGGTGGTACGCCTGCGCGGCCGCCGGCAGACTCCGGCCGACACCAACGCCAGGCTCTGGCCGCCGATCAGGCGCCGGCTGCGCCGGATGGCGTGGACCGGGCTGGGGCTGCTGGCCTCGGTGGTGGCGTTCATCACGGTCCTGGTGCTGTTCTCGGTGAACCAGGCGGGGGCCTGGCCCGCCGTGCTGGCCGGCTGGCTGGTGGTGCGGCTGCTGGCCGTGCTCATGCTGGTGCAGGAGGTCACGGCGGTCGCGGCGGTCGTGGCGGGGCTGCGTGAGGGCATGCGGCCGAGCCGCTGGCAGCACGTGGCGATCGCGGGCGTGCTCGGCGGTACGGGGCTGCTGCTGGTGGCCGCGGCCTATTACGGGTTGTTCGCCTTCCCCTGGTAGACGAAGGCGTTCAGCCACCGGTCGATCTCGGCGAACACCTGCTCGCGCACCGGCTCGGCCGACAGCACCAGGTCGTGCATCCCGTCGGGGATGCGTACGCAGGTGACGTGCGGGCCGACAGAGGTGGCCCAGCGGGCGATATGGCGGGGATCGAGTACGGTGTCCGCCGAGCGGGCCTCGGGGACGAAGTCGCGGATCCGTAATCCCGTGGCCGAGGCGAGCACGAGGACCGGCACGTCCACGTTCAGCCCGGCGTGCAGCCGCCGCTGCGCCCTGCGGATGGCGGCCAGCCAGGTGGCGTGCACGGAGAAGCCGCCGAGCGGCTTGAGCTCCAGGTCGTAGTCCCATTCGCCCTGTTCGGTGCGGTGCAGGCTCTGGCCGTACGCGACGCTGACGCCCAGCGGCAGCGCCCGGCTGAAGTACGACAGCGGCGTCTTGAGCAGGTCGGCGGCGAGGCGGAGCGGAGCGGGCACGTTCAGGTCGAAGAACGGGCTGTTGAGCACGACCCCCTGCACCAGGCCCCGGCCGCGGACGCGGTCGGCCCACAGGGAGGCGACCAGGCCGCCGGTCGAGTGCGCGTTGATCGTCAGCTCGTCGTGGTCCTGCCTGATGACGCGGACGGCCTCGTCGATCTCCGGAAAGTATTCGGTGACGCTCCTGACCAGGCCCCTGGTCTGGTGGGGCAGCAGCGACCTGCCGTACTTACGCAGGTCGAGGGCGAAGAAGTCGACGCCGCGGCCGACGTAGTGGTCGGCGAGGTGGTCCTGGAAGAAGTAGTCGGTGAAGCCGTGGAGGTAGAGCACCGCCCTGCGGGAACCGGCTCGTCTGGAGATCAGCGTCGCCACGACGTCGCCTTCGAAGTCGGGCGGCATGGGCAGAACGGTGGTGTCGTACATGCTAGCCACCATAAGGATTTACCGGCCAAGTCGGCACACCGCCTGGCAGGTCCTCACTGACCTTCATCGGGAACTCGGCCGGCCGCTTCTCCAGGAACGCCGTCACCCCTTCCACGGTGTCGGGCGCGGACCCGAGCTCGGCCATCAGCCGGGAGTCGGCCGCGTGCGCCTCCCACGGCGACGAGGCCGACAGCCCCGACCACATCAGGCGGCGGATCGCGGCGACTGACACGGCGGAGGTGTTGTCGGCGATCTCCCGGCCGAGCGCGTAGGCGGCGGGCAGCAGCTCCTCGGCGGGCACCACGCGGGACACGAGACCTCCCGCCAGCGCCTCGGAGGCGGGGAACACCCGCCCGGTGGCGGCCCACTCCATGGCCTGCGCGATGCCGACGAGCCTGGGCAGGAACCAGCTCGACGCGGCCTCGGTGACGATCCCCCGGCGGGCGAAGACGAAGCCGAACTTGGCGGTGTCGGCGGCGAGCCTGATGTCCATCGGCAGTGTCATCGTGACGCCCACGCCCACGGCGGGGCCGTTGATGGCGCCGATGACCGGCTTGAGCGACCGGGCGATGCGCAGCGCGACCGTGCCGCCGCCGTCGCGCGGTGCGCCCGCCACGAGCTCGCCGGGCTCGCCGTGGAAATCTCGGTGGCTGAAGGTGTCACCGCCGCCGCTCAGATCGGCCCCGGCGCAGAAGGCCCGGCCCGCGCCGGTCACCACGACGGCGCGCACCTCGTCATCGTCATCCGCGAGGTCAAAAGCCTTTACCAACTCTCCGCGCATCGTAAAGGTGAACGCGTTGAGCCGTTCGGGACGCTTCAATGTGATCGTGGCGATCCGGTCCGTCACGCCGTACTCGATCTGGGAGAAGGACATGCACCGAATCTTATTCGGCGACTAATGTTCACTCTCCCCTCGAGACATATTTCGCATTCTGTCCATAGGCTGCCGCCTCGATTCGGCCTACGGTGAAGTTCGCGGGGAAACGGGGATGGCGTGAGGCAGGCAATTAAACCGGTGCGGGCGTGGGCGGTTCTCGGCTGGCTGGCGCTCGCCGTGGTCGCGCCGGGAGCGGCGCATCTGCGCGCCGGATGGCGCAAGACGGGGCTGATACTGCTCAGCTGTTACGCGGCCGGCCTGCTCGGGTTGCTCGCCGTCCGGCTGAGCACCGACAACCTGCTGGGCGAGCTGCAGGAGAACAGCTGGCTGACGGGCGTGGCCGCCGGCGCCGCCGCGCTCGGGGTGGCGTGGTTCGCCCTGATCGTCCACTCGTTCATCGTGCTGCGGCCCGGCAGCCTGCCGCAGGGCGGGCAGATCCTGGCGGGCACCTTCGCGGGACTGCTCGCCGTCGTGGTCGTGCTGCCGTTCGGGATGGGCGCGAACATCGCCTGGACGTATCGCCAGACGCTCAACAACATCTTCGTGAACGACGGCAACCCCGACCCGCAGGCCGAGGAGAAGATCCGGCCCGAGGACCCATGGGCGGGCCGCACCAGGGTGAACATCCTGCTGCTCGGCGGCGACGCCGACGACAACAGGATCGGCGTGCGCACCGACAGCATGAACCTGGCCACCATCGACGTGAAGACCGGCAACACCGTGCTGATCAGCCTGCCGCGCAACCTGGAGAACGTCCGGTTCCGGCCGGGCACGCCGATGGCCCAGCACTTCCCGAGCGGTTTCCGGCTGCCGCCCGATCCGGGCGGTGGCCGCAGCGACCTGCTCAACAGCGTCTGGGAGTACGCCGACGCGCATCCGGAGATCTTCGGCGGCAAGCAGCACCAGGGCCCCAGGGTGCTGATGGACACGATCGGCTACACCCTCGGGCTCAAGGTCGACTGGTACGCGCTGGTCAACATGTGGGGGTTCGCCCGGCTGATCGACGCGATCGGCGGAGTCAGGATCTCGGTCGAGCAGGACGTGGTGTTCGGCAAGTACAACGAGGGCCTGGTCAAGGCGGGCACGCGCAAGCTGAAGGGCGCCGACGCGATGTGGTACGCCCGCTCGCGCACCTTCAGCGACGACTACACGCGGATGCGCCGTCAGCGCTGCGTGATCGGCGCGCTGCTCGACCAGGCCGATCCGGCGACGGTGCTGACCCGGTTCAACAAGATCGCGTTCGCCACCAAGGAGCTGATCAAGACCGACATCCCGCGGCCGATGCTCAAGCACCTGGTGCCGCTGGCGCTGACGGTCAAGAACGCCAAGGTGACGAGCGTCCAGTTCGTACCGCCGCTGATCAGCACCGCCTACCCCGACTGGGCGAAGATCCGCACCATCACCGAGAAGGCCGTCCACGACTCCGCGGCCAGCCGTCCCGTCGCGGCCACGGCCTCCGCGGCGCCGTCGTCGTCCTCGTCGCCGTCCTCGTCACCGTCGCCGTCGAAGTCGCCCAAGAAGCAGAAAGAGAGCGACCCCACCAAGACCCTTACCGAGGGCTGCGGCTCGGCGTGACGATCTGGCCGACCGGCGCGCCGCCGCCGAGCACGGCCACGCTCTCGAACGCGGCGGCCGAGGACACCTCGCAGCCCATCTCGCGGAGGACGGCCAGGGCGATGACGGTGGTGGCGCGCGGGCTGCCGTCGATGACCTTCACCGCGACCGAGTGCCCGGAGTCCATCGCCACGACCAGCACCCCTTCCGCGCCGCCCTTGGCCAGGGCGCCGGGCAGGGCGCGCATGAGCTCGGTGTTCTGGTGGCCGGTCCCGCCGACGTACTCGGGGTGCTCGCGCATCGCGTCGGCGACCTGGCGGGGCGCGCTGCCCGGCGTGGCGAGCACGAGCGCCTGCACGGCCCGCGCCAGGCCGGTCAGCGAGAGCCCGAACACCGGCGCCCCGCAGCCGTCCACGGCCACGTGGGCGGCCTTCTCCCCCGCCAGCTCCTCGGTGATCGAGAGCACCTTGCGCTGCACCGGGTGCTCCGCGGACAGGTAGGAGTCCACGTCCCAGTCGTTGGCCACGGCGGCGGCCAGCATCGCGGCGTGCTTGCCGGAGCAGTTCATCCGCTCGCGGGAGACGCCCTGGCCCTGCCTGATCAGCGCGTGCATGGTGGCCTGGTCCTCCGGCCAGCTCGCCGGGCAGCCGAGCGCCCCGAAGTCCAGCCCGTAGTCGGCCAGCAGCTCGCCGACCAGCCGTACGTGGAAGTCCTCGCCCGTGTGGCTGCCCGCGGCGATCGCCAGGCGCGGTCCGCTCAGGGCGGCGCCCGCGACGAGGCAGGCGAGCGCCTGGAACGGCTTGCCTGACGAGCGGGGCAGGATCGGCGTCTCCACCCGGCCGAGCGCGACCTCGGGCCGGCCCGACGGGTCGAGGCCGACGGCGCTGCCGTAGTGGACGCTCTCGACGAACCCGGAGCGCACGACCTCGGCGAGGAGGGCGAGTTCAGGCACGGGTGGATCTCCTTCGGGGGATGCCGGGGCCCGCGCGCCGGCGGGCCTCCAGCGTACGGGCCAGTTTGGACAGCGACGCGTTGACCACCAGGTAGACCAGCGCGACGACGAGGTAGGTCTGGATGAGGTAGCCGTTGTAGGCGGCCAGGACCTTGCCGCTGTAGAGCAGCTCGGCGTAGCTGACGACGTATCCGAGCGCGGTGTCCTTGAGCAGCCCGACCGACTGGCTGACGATCGAGGGCAGCACCCGGCGGGCGGCCTGCGGCAGCACGATCAGGCGCATGGCCTGGCCGTGGGTGAGGCCGATCGCCAGGCCCGCCTCACCCTGGCCGCGCTCGATGGAGCGGATCCCGGCGCGGAAGATCTCGGCGAACGCCGCCGCGTTCGACACCGACAGCGGCACCACGAGCTTCCAGAACAGCGGCAGGTCCAGCCCGTACTTCGGCAGCGCGAACAGCACCACGTACACCAGCAGCAGGGCCGGGATGGTCCTGACCACCTCGACGTACACGGCGGCGGGGACGCGCAGGAAGCGGTGGCGCGACACCCGGCCCAGGGCCAGCACCAGCCCGAACGCCATCGCCAGTGCGGCCGAGACGACCGCGGCCAGCGCGGTGGACCACAGTCCGGTCAGGAGATAGCGCCACATGGGCCAGGTGGCGTACGGCTGCCAGCGCGCGGCGTCGAGCTGCCCGTTGGCGGCGAACTGCCGGACGGCCAGTGCGAGCAGCGCCAGGGCGGCGAGCGTGCCGATGACGGTCGCGATCCGGATGCGCCGCCGCGCCCTGGGGCCCGGCTCGTCGAACAGAGCGGTACTCATCGCAGGATCACCAGTCGTCGTTCGAGCCGCCCGGTCACGAAACCGGCGCAGGCGGCGATCAGCGCGTACGCCGCGCCCGCGCCGACGAAGATCGGGATGGGCTGGGCTTCGAGAAGGTTCACCCGGTTCGCCGCCGCGGTCAGGTCGACGACGCCGACGGCCGCCGCGAGCGCGGTGTTCATGGTGAGCGCGATGAAGATGTTGCCGATCGGCTGCACCACCGTACGCAGCGCCTGCGGCAGGATGACGTGCCGCAGGGACTGGGTGAACGTCAGCCCGATCGCGCGGGCCGCCTCGCCCTGCCCCTTGGCCACCGAGTTCACGCCGGACCGCAGCGCCTCGCCGATGTAGGCGGCCTCGTACACGGAGATCACCGCGATGGCCGTCACCTTCAGGTCGGCCTGGACGCCGATCTCCGGCAGGCCGAAGAACGCCAGGACGAGCAGGACCAGCAGCGGCAGGTTCTGGAAGGTCTCCACGTAAGCGGTGCCGAGGGCGCGCAGCACCCGT
Organism: Nonomuraea sp. NEAU-A123; assembly: GCF_018603905.1. Classification (GTDB taxonomy): domain Bacteria; phylum Actinomycetota; class Actinomycetes; order Streptosporangiales; family Streptosporangiaceae; genus Nonomuraea. Next base: position 100,469 of record NZ_JAHFZZ010000026.1, on the reverse strand, counting down.
ACCGGGCTCACCCGCAGGGCGGTGACCAGCACGCCCAGCACCGCCGCGCCGAGGAACGACGCGGCGGTGAGCTGGAACGTCACGAGCAGTCCCTGCCACAGTTCGGGCAGGTGATCGAGGAGGACGGACATCAGGACCCCGGCACGGAACCGATCTGGGGCGGCTGCGGAGCATCGCCCACGACGACCGTGCCGATGGAGTTCTTCCAGATCTGCTGCCAGACCCCGGCGTCCTGCATCTTCTTCAGCCAGGCATTGGTGAACGTCTTGAACTGGTCGTCACCGTGCTCGAGCCCGATGCCGTACGGGTCGACGGTGAAGGGCTTGGTGACGATCTGGATCGACGGGTCCTTCTTGGCATCGGCGATCAGCAGCGTCTCGTCCTGGACGTAGGCGACGCCGCGGTCCTGCTTGAGCGCCTGGAGGCATTCCGGGTCGCTGCCGAACGTGATGATCTCGGCCTGCGGCGCGAGCTTCTTGATCGCCGGAATGGCCGGCGTGTTCGCCCCCGCGAGGACCTTCTTGCCGTTCAGGTCCTCGGGCTTGGCGATGCCCGTCGCACCCTTCTTCACCGCGATGGTCAGACCGGAGGTGTAGTACGGCCCGGCGAACGCGACCTGCTTCGCCCTTTCCGGCGTGATCGTGTACGTCTGGAAGACGACGTCCACGGTGCCGTTGGCGAGCAGCGCCTCACGGGTCTCCGAGGCCGAGTTGACGATCTTCACCTTGGGCTGGCCGATGATGTACTTCGCCAGTGCCTTGCCCAGATCGGCGTCGAAGCCCTCGACCTCGCCGGTGGCGGGGTTCTGCTGGGAGAGCAGCGGCGCGTCCAGCGAGCCGCCGACGATCAGCTCGCCGCGCTGCTTGATCTTCTCCATGGTGGAGCCGGGCAGGATGTCCGCGGCGGCGGCGACAGGTGCCTGCGCGAGCACGTCGTCCTTCGCCTTGGCCTGCTCCGGTACGGCTCCCGGTACGGCGGGGCTGCTCGTCTCGCCGCAGGCCGCCAGGCCTAACAGGGATACGGCGACGGCAGCGACCAGTCTCTTCATGAGCATCCACTTCCTTCGAAATCGAAGATGAAGCGGAACGTAGTGGGAGATTTCGTACTAAGTCAATACGTTGTCGCAGGAAGTCTGGACATGGTATTCCTCTCACATGGATCAGCGGCTGCCCGTGAGCGGGGCACAGGGGGACCTGCTGCGGCTCGTGGCCACCGGCAAGGCCGAGTCCCGGGCCGACCTCGCCCGCTTATCGGGCCTGGCCGCCTCCAGCGTGTCGCTCCGGGTCGAGGAGCTGATCTCGCTGGGGCTGCTCGGCGAGGAGGGCTCGGGCACGTCGCGGGGCGGGCGGCGGCCCAGGCGGCTGCGCCTGTCGCCGTCGGCGGGGGTGCTGGCGGTCGCCGACCTCGGCGCGCACCACGCCCGGCTCGGGCTGCTCGACCTCAGCGGTGTCCCGCTCGTGATCGAGGAACGCCCCTGCGAGATCGCCCGGGGCCCGGCGGCCACGCTCGACCTCCTGTCGGACGCCTTCGACGAGCTGCTGGCCGTACATGTGCCCGGTGACGTGCCATTACGCGGGGTGGGCACCGGCATCCCCGGCCCGGTGGACCCGGCGACGCGCCGGGTGGTCACGCCGTCGCGCATGCCGGGCTGGAACAACTTCCCCGTCGCCGAGCATCTGGGGCTCCGCTACGACCTGCCGATCCTCGTCGAGAACGACGCCAACCTCATGGCCGCCGGCGAGGCCAAGCACTGGCCCGGCTGCGACAACCTCATGGTGCTCAAGGCCGGGACCGGCATCGGCTGCGGCGTGATCGTCAACGGCCACCTGCACCGGGGCCGGGGCGCGGCGGGCGACATCAGCCACGTACGGGTACGTTCGGACTCGTCCGTCCTGTGCGCCTGCGGCCATCCCGACTGCCTGGAGGCGTACGCCAGCGGTGCCGCCCTCATGTCGGCCCTGGCGGACTCCGGGATCACGGTGGCCCGGCCGGCGGACATCGTGGGCCTGGTGAACGACGCGATCCCCGAGGCCACCAGCCTGGTACGGGGCGCGGGGCGGCGGATCGGCGAGGTCCTCACGGTGTTGGTCAACTTCTTCAACCCGGACGTGATCGCGGTGGGCGGCAGCCTGTCGGCCGCGGAACCGCTGATCACCGCCATCAGGGCGGCGGTGTACGAGCGCTGCCTGCCACTGGCCACCCGCGACCTGGAGATCGCCCCGGCCCGCGCCGGCCGAGACGCCGCCCTCCTGGGCGCCGGAGCGCTTTTGCTGGAGGCGGCGCTGGCTTAAGGCGGGACAGGTGGGGGTGGCGTTAATGTACATCGAGAAATGGAAAGCGCTCCCGACCCACCATCTCGTCTCAGACAGTGAGGTTCTTTGCCGCCGACCGCGTTACGACTCGTTTTCCTCTTCACCGCCGCGCTCCTGATCGCCGGATGCACCACCACAACGACACCGGTCGATACCGAGACCGCGAATCCGGTCGCCGAACAACCGGTGCCGCAGAATTCGACGGAAGAAGACGAAGAAGAAACGGGCTACATCGAGATCTGCGTCAAGAAGAAGACACGCGTGCGGGTCAACTATCGACCCTGCGACGATGCGGAGCCCGGCATCGCCTGGTATTTTTTCCCGCTGACCGCCCGGATCCCCGCCACCGGCTCGAAGGCGAAGCGCGGCTCGTTCAAAGAGCCGCGGGGCTCGGGCTACCGGGCTCCCGCGAAGGGCGGCCTCGGCTCGGACGTGATGCTCACCGACGTCGACGACCGCGTCAAGGTCTGCGTGCGGAAAGCCACCCGGATCCGCTTCGCGAACATCAGGTGCGACGACGGCGAGAAAGGCTACGGCTGGTACTACATCCGCATCGACGGCTCCGTTCCGGCGATGGCCAAGAAAGCCGACGACGGCTCTTTCCGTGAGCCGTACGCCGAGGCCTACAGCGCTCGCCGCAGCGGCGGTGACGCCGCCAAGGCGGCCATCGGTTACCAGGATCCGGACGCGCCCGAGCCCGAGGAAGAGGAGAGCGATGAGGAGTACTGCACCACGACCATCAATAACGAGTGCGTCGCCACCAACGAGTGCACGGAAACGGTGAATGGCGTCTGCACCAAGACCGAGGACGGTTACCTAAGTACGCCGTCCAGCAAAAAATGCCGCAATGTCTGGGTGCGCAAGCGCTGGACCCGCCGCTGCTGAGGAAACGGACGCGGCTCAGCCGCGTGGGACGAAGACGCTGGGCGGCGGTCCGTCGGCGACCGGACGGAAGTTGCTCTCCACCACCCGTGCCAGGTGCTCGAACTCCCACGGCCCGGTGCCGTTGACCTGGCGGATCACCTCGGGGTTGCTGTAGAGGCCGACCTCATAGCCCATCGCGGCGACCGTACGGCCGCTCAGCCAGCCCGATCGCTCGCTGGCCAGGTAGAGCGCGATCGGCGCGATGTTGTCGGGGGCCAGCTCGCCGGGGTCGCCCTCAGCGGGGAGCACACCGGTGAGGCGGGTGGCGGCGCCGGGGGCGATCGCGTTGGCCGTCACCCCGTAGCGGCCCAGTGCCTGCGCCAGGGAGTACGTCAGGCCGACGACGCCCATCTTGGCGGCGGCGTAGTTGGGCTGTCCGGGCGAGCCCTGCAGGCCGGAGACGGACGTGAAATTGATGATCCGGTAGTTGCCGTCGGGGTTGCGTTGCCCGCGGAAGTACGCCGACGCGGGCCGGATCGTGCTGTAGTGGCCCTTGAGATGCACCCGGATGACCGCGTCCCAGTCCTCCTCCGGCAGGTTGAAGATCATGCGGTCGCGGAGGATGCCCGCCACGTTCACCAGGACGTCCAGCTTGCCGTAGCGCTCGACGGCGGTCGCGACCAGCCGCTCACCGGTCGCCAGGTCGGCCACGTCGCCGTCGTCGGCGACGGCCTGCCCGCCGGAGCCGTTGATCTCCTCGACGACCTGGTGCACCGGGGCCTTGTCGCCGCCGACCCCGTCAGGTGCGGAGCCGAGATCGTTGACGACGAGTGAGGCGCCTTCACGGGCGAAGGCGCGGGCGAGCGCGGCGCCGATGCCGCGGCCTCCGCCCGTGATGACGGCGACACGGCCGTCGAGTACTCCCATGACACTCACCTTTCGTTGACGTAGTGGTCGCGCAGGCGGCGGCGTTGCAGCTTGCCGCTGGCGGTGCGGGGGAAGTCGGCGCGGAATTCGATGCGCCGGGGCCGCTTGTAGGAGGCCAGCCCGTCCGCGCAGTACGCCGCCAGCTCGCCGGCCAGCGCCTCCCCTGGCACGGCGTCCGGCGAGGGCTGGACCACGGCCAGCACGCTCTGGCCCCATTCAGGGTCGGGTACGCCGATGACGGCCACGTCGGCGACCGCCGGATGCGCGATGAGGTGCTGCTCGATCTCGGCCGGGTAGATGTTCACCCCGCCGGACAGGATGAGGTCGTCGCGGCGGTCGAGCAGGTACAGGTAGCCGTCCTGGTCGAACCAGCCGATGTCCCCCACGGTGGCCAGGCCGCCGACCCGGCCGGCGGCCGTCTTGGCCGGGTCGTTGTGGTACTCGAATCCGATCCGGCCGGTGCCGAAGTAGATGGTGCCCGGCTCCCCCTGCGGCACCTCGGCGCCATTCTCGTCCAGGAGCCGCACCGTGACGCCCGGCGCCGGCCTGCCCACCGTTCCGGGCTTGGCCAGCCATTCCTGCGGGCTGACCAGGCTCACGATCCCCTCGGTCGCCCCCAGGTACTCCCAGACGATCGGGCCCACCCAGTCGATCATCTGCCGCTTGACCGTGACCGGGCACGGCGCGCCCGCGTGGACCAGCCTGCGCAGGCTGGACAGGTCGTAGCGGTCGCGTACCTCGGAGGGCAGGCGCAGCATCCGGTGGAAGTGGGTGGGCACCAGGTGGCTGGTGGTCACCTGGAACCTCTCGATGTCGCGCAGCACCGCCTCGGGGTCGAACTTCCGGTGACACACCACCGTGTGACCCAGATGCAGCGCGCCGATCGCGAACCCGCCCGGAGCCGCGTGGTACAGCGGTGAGCAGACCAGGTGGGCCTCTCCGTCGTCGGCGGTGAAGCCCAGCGTCCGCAGGAACGCGGCGTGTCCCGCCGCCACCTGTTCGGGGCTCACTTCCATGAGCCTGCCTCTGACGCCTTTGGGCCGCCCCGTGGTGCCGGAGGTGTACGGCATCAGCGAGCCCGCGGTGCGTCCATCCGGTTCGGCGGGTGATCCGGCGAGTTCCTCGTACGGGCGCCACCCCGCCACGTCGCCTCCGGCGGCGAAGCGTGCCGCGGGCAGGCCGGCCGACTCACCGGCGAGGCTGCCGGCCAGGTCGGCGTGGGCGACGAGCACCTTGGCGCCGCTGTCGCGCACGATGAAGGCGACCTCGGCGGGCTCCAGGTGGGTGTTGATGGGCACCAGGTACATGCCGACCTGCGCGACGGCGAGGACCAGCTCGAAGTAGACGGCGTCGTTGTGCACCATCATCGCGACGACGTCTCCCTTGGCCAGCCCGAGGGATCGCAGCCCGTTGGATCGGCGGTTGACGTTCCGCAGCAGGTCGCCGAAGGTGAGCCGCTCACCGTCCGGGCCGATCAGGGCGGTCCGGTCGGGATGGGAGGCGGCGATGCGGTAGAAGCCCACCGCCGTCGTGTCGATCATTGTCATGCCCACGCCCTTTCGCGCCACGATGATTCGTGAGGGCCTAGTGGTTTCGGACGGAAAACGTCCGTATTTTGACGCTAGAACGGTGCCTCGCGGCGTGTCAAGGATCAATCTTCGAGGTCGCCGGGGCGGTGGCCGAGGGCCGACAGGACAAAATCGACCACCTGCTCGGCGTACTCGGCCGCGCGCGCCTCCAGCGCGGACATCCTGCTCGCCGGTGTCGTCAGCACGTGGTTGGTCACGATGCCGGCGACGGCGTCCAGCAGCAGCGCCGGAGAGGTGCCGACGGGCAGCTCGCCGCGCTCGATGGCGCGCAGCACGACGGAGCGGCCGATCCGGGTGCGCTCGCGCTGCAGCTCGTCCATCGCCTGGCCGAACAGCTCGGGATAGACCTTGGCCTCGACCTGCGCGCGGAGCACGACCAGGCCCCGGCGGCCCACGTAGCCCTCGATCATGGCCGTGGCCATCCTGATCAGGTCAGGGCGCAGCGATCCCGACTCCTCGAACGAGGGGGCCTGCGAGCTCCAGGAGGCCAGCGCCGCCCCGATGAGCTTCTCCTTGCTCCCCCACCTGCCGTACAGGGCGGCCTTGCCCACCCGCGCCCGGCGTGCCACCACGTCGAGGCTGAAACCGGCCCAGCCCACCTCGGCGTACAGCTCGAGCGTCGCGTCGAACACCCGCGCCTCCAGATCCGGGTCGGGAGTCCGGCCCCGGCCGGACGATCTCAGCGACGGGCTCGGCATACCGTCAGTGTGCCAGGCGCCGCCCACTACGGCTCGCGGCCCGCCAGCACCAGACTCGCGCCCGCCGCGAAGAAGATTCCCACTCCCTGGACGAAGCTGAGCTGGGCGCCGGGCACCTGGGCGTCGGCTTCGCCCCGCAACTGCCGCACGGCCTCCTGGATGGCGAACATCCCGTACATTCCGGTGTGGGTGTAACACAGGCCGCCTCCGTTGGTGTTCATGGGCAGGGCGCCGCCCGGCCGGGTGTGGCCCTCGGCGATGAACGCGCCCGACTCCCCATAGCCGGTGAACCCCAGGTCCTCCAGCATGTACAGCGGCAGGTGGGCGAAGGCGTCGTAGCACATCAGGTGGTCGATGTCGCCGTGGCCGACCCCGGCGGTGGCGAACGCCTCCGCCCCGGCGCGCCGGAACGCCGCGCTGGTGCCGAGGTCGTCCATCTGAGAGACCGCCGGCGTCTCCGACGATTCGCCGGAGCCGAGCAGGTACACCGCCCGCGAGCCGGCGGGCAGGTCCGCGGCCCGTTCCCGGCTGGTCAGGACGAGTGCGCCGCCGCCGTCGGTGACCACGCAGCACATGTCCTTGGTGAACGGATAGGCGATCATCGAGGCGTCCAGCACCTCCTCCACCGTCACGGTGTCGCGGCGCATGGCGCGCGGGTTCTTGGCCGCCCACTCGCGCTGGGCCACCACGACCTGGGCCAGATCCTCCCGGCCCATGCCGCGATCGTGCAGGAACCGCAGCGCCGGAACGGTGAACGTCGAGTAGGGCATGATCGCGCCGTACGGCATCTCGAACTGGCCGGACGGCGAGGAGGCGCCCATGCTGTAGCCCGGCGCGCCCACCCGGGACCGGCCCGACTCTCCGTGGGTGATGAGCACGACGTCCGCGGCGCCGGCCGCGATCGCCGCGGCGGCGTGCCGTACGTGGATCAGGAAGCTGCAGCCCCCGACATTGGTCCCGTCCAGCCAGCGTGGCGCGATGCCCAGATGGTGGGCGACCTCGATGGGCGACGGTCCCGCCGTGGCCACCCCGTCCACGTCGGCCAAGGTCAGGCCCGCGTCCTTCAGCGCGCGGCGCGCGGCCTGCGCGTGCAGCTCGATCATCGACGTGCTCGGGAGTACGCCGATCTCCTCGGTCTCGGCCGCGCCCACGATCGCGACGCCGCCTCCGTGCATCCCGCCACTCACGTGGCCGCCTCCTCCGGCTCGAACACGGGCAACACCGCGCCGGAGCGCTCCTCGAAGGCCACGGTCAGGCGCATGTCCAGCGGCAGGTTCTCCGGGATCGGCTCGATCCCGACGATGTTGGTCATGAGCCGGGGTCCCTCGTCCAGCTCCACCACCGCGATCACGGGCGACACGCTCTCGAACCCCGGGAACGGGCGGTGGTTGATCACGTACGAGACCAGGCGGGCCCGTCCCGACACGCCGGTCCACTCGACGTTCTCGGATGCGCAGAAGCGGCAGGCGGGCCTGGGATAGAAGTAGTGACGCCCGCAGTCCAGGCAGCGCTGAACCCGCAGCTCACCCGCCCGGGCGGCCTCCCAGTACGGGGCCGTCTCGGGCGTCGGCTGCGGCTTCACCGCGACACCCTGGCGAACCGGCCCCGGTCGAGCACCACCGTCTCGCCCACCTTGGTCACGAAACGAGAGGTCTCCCCGTCGTCCCAGATGTGCACGGCGAGCTCCTGACCGGGCAGCACCGGGGCGGCGAAACGAGCCGACATCATCCCGAACCCCGCCGGATCCGAGCCGCACAACGTGTGCAGCAGCGCCCGGCCGGTGAACCCGTAGCTGCACAGGCCATGCAGGATCGGCCGCTCGAACCCCGCCCGCCCGGCCAGCCACGGATCGGAGTGCAGCGGATTGCGGTCCCCGCTCAGCCGGTACAGCAGCGCCTGGTCGGGCCGCGTCGGATAGACCACGACGTGGTCGGCGGGCCGATCCGGCGCGGCCCACGGAGCCGACGTGCCCCGCTCACCTCCGAACCCGCCCTCTCCCCGGATGAAGACGCCGGTGCCGACCTCGGCGATGAGCCGGCCGGTGTCGGCGTCGAACAGCGACGACTCCATGACGATCAGGGCGCCCGACCCCTTGTCGTAGATCCCGGTCACGCGGGCGGAGGTCCGCGAACGGCCGTGCGTCGGGATCGGCCCTCGCACGCTGATCGTCTGCTCGGCGTGCAGCAACTGCGCGAGATCGAAGTCACCCAGTTTGGGGCCGGCTCCCGTGCCACCGAGCATGACGGCGAACGTGGGGAGCACCTGCTGGATGACCCCGTGCGAGTTCTCGGTGGTGAACGACAGCTCGGCCAGCGGGTCCTGCGCGCCCGCGCCCACCCCGAGTGCGTACAGGATCGCGTCCGTCGAGGTCCAGGCGCGGCCCTCCGACTCCCAGGTCTGCCCCACCAGGTCGAGGTTCAACGACATGTGAGCTCCTTCCCAAGGGACAAACTAATACAGACGATAATCGTCCGTAAAGAGCTACCCTTCGCTCAGCTGGTCGAACAGCTCACGCCATTTGCCGACCGTGGCGAACACGACGTCCATCGCGGCCAGCGCCGTGTCCCGCGACTCTCCGTAGGCGGTCGTGCAGTCACTGGCCACGTAGGGATCGAAGTCGCGCTGGTCGGCGGATCGCACCGTGGTCTCCAGGCAGACGTTGGTGAGGATGCCGGCGAAGAGCAGGCGGCTGACCCCCAGGCCGCGGAGCAGGACTTCGAGATCGGTGTACAGGAAGGCGTCGTAGCGGTTCTTGTCGATGACGTGGTCGCAGGCGGCGGGGGCGAGCTCGTCGATGATCTCGGCGTCCCAGGAGCCCCGTACGAGCGGCTCCGGATCGCGTGGCCACAGCTTCGTCGAACGTACCGGCATGTCGATCAGGCCGGGACGGAAGACATGCCGCGTGTAGATCACCGGCAGGCCGGCCGCCCGCGCGGCCGTGAGCAGTTCCACGTGCGCGGCGACGACCGCGGGCAGGTCGGGCAGCTCGGCTCCCAGGGACGCGATGGAGCCCTGGGGATGGCAGAACGCGTTCTGCATGTCGATGACGAGGACGGCGGCGTTCATCGGCGCTTCCTTCGCAATGGTCGGGCCCTCACAAGAAACAGAATCCACTCTCAGATATCAACCCTCGCGAGCCCCGTCAACGCCGCACCCGGCACGAAGCTATGGTTGAGGGCGCATCAGTGGACTCGAGCACCGGGGACTCCGCTATGACGACCACGCCGGCCCGGCCGGCCACCGAGGCGCAGCGCGCACGTTTCCTCCGCATCCTCGACGTGGCGACGATGCTGGTCACGACCGGCGGCGAAGAGGCCCTTCAGATGAGCGACCTGCCGTCGCTCGCTCATGTGTCGCTGGCGGCGCTGTACCGGTATTTCCCGTCCAAGCAGCATCTGCTTTTCGCGCTGGTGGAGCACCATCTGGAGTCCGTGCTCGCCAAGACCCAGCCCAACCGGCGCGCGGGGCAGCCGGTTCGCGAGCGTGCCGCGGACCACATGCTCCGGCTCTTCCGCGTCGACCAGCGCGTGCCGAAGCTGGGTGCCGTGGTGCGGCGTCTCAGCTCCCTGACCGACCCCCACTTCAGCGCCGAGCGCGACCGCCTGACCCGCCTGCACATGGAGATCGTCCAGCGGGCGGTCGGCCCTATGTCCGACCATCAGCGACAGGTCATCTGGGTGGTGATCGGCACGGCCGACGCCGCGATCCAGCACTGGATGGCCGGCATCCTGACGCCCGGCGAGGTGCGCTTCCAGATCCTCACGGCGTGCCGCCTGCTGGACCTTCCCGCCGACCAGATCGCGGCGGACCGCCGGCTCGCGGACCGCGAGCCCGCCTGATCGACCGGCGGGCGCCCACCCCCATTTCCAGAATTGCTTCTGGTTTTCGCCCGGCCGACGCTTCGCTCCGCCGCCGCGACGGGAGCGCCTTGAGGTCGTCGATCGCCGCATGCCCCGGCTCACGATCCAGAAGGCCGGAGACTGGGCAAGGCGGGTCCAGGGTCACGGGAGAGGGCAGGCCGAGGTCTGGGTGCGGCGGGACCGGCGTCAGATCACCGCAATGCGGCGGGGCGGCGGAAGGTGGCGCGGCAGCGGTGGCGTTCCGGGTCGCGGAGGTCCTCGATGCGGTCCTCTACCAGGCCATCGGATGCGAAGGACGCGATCTCGGACGGGGTGAGGGGCCAGGGCGGGGCGAACACCGGGCCGCCCTCCTCGCGGGCCGAGGCGATGACCAGGAGCGAGCCGCCCGGCCGGACGAAGCCGGCGACCGAGGCGATGGCCGGTGCGTGGAGGTGTTCCGGCAGGGCTTGGACGGTCATGACCTCCACCACCAGGTCGAACGCCTGGCGCCACTCGGCGGGCGGGGCGAGCAGGTCGGCGGCGCGGTAGTCCACCGTGGAGCCCGGGAAGCGCTCCTTGGCCAGGCGTACGGCCGACTCGCTGACGTCGAAGGCGACCGTGTCGTAGCCGAACCGCGACAGGTACTCGGCGTCGTCACCCAACCCGCATCCCACCACCAGCGCTCGGCGGCCCACACCGACCTCCGAGCCCGAACCCGGTCTCATAGGGAGCCACTCGACGAGCAGCGGGTGGGGGCTCTGCGAATCCCACGGGACGATCGCCTCGCCCGTCTCCGACTCCGCGTACAGGCGCTCGAACCAGCCCGTCGGATCGCCGGCCGCCAGCGACTCCGCCGCCAGCCGCCGGGAGTCCGCGTCCCGGTCCCTCTCTGTCACAGGTCCTCCAAGTTCGAGTCCGTACGGCAGTCCCTGCCCTGCTTTATCAGCCAGTGCCACCACATCGACCGTATCGCCCAGGGGTCCGACGAGGCTGCGTTGCCGGAGAACGTCGGCGACGTAGCCCATCCGCCGCAACGCGCCGTCGAAGAACGGGATCAGCACGCAGACGGCCGGGCTGGGGTGAGGGCACGGCTCAGCGTGCTCCCAGGAGAGCTCGCCCGCCCGGCCGTCGACGGCCAGTTGGACGACGTCGCGAGCGGTGGCCTCCCGCCCCAGCAGCGTGCTCGCGGCGGCGATCACCATGGCCCGGCCGTGCTCGTGAATCGAGCCCCACGCGTCCCAGGGCACGTCATGCAGGGAGTGGGACGGGATGCGCGAGTTGGCGGCCTTGGTGCGCTCCCACAGGACGACCTGCCCGAGCCTGCGTTCCAGCTTCTCCGCGACACCGAGGACGACCGGGTAGGCCGCCACCTCGACAGGCTCACCGGCGTTCCAGCCGAGCTCCTGGAACAGCCTCGCCTCGTGGCGGTACAACTTCTCCGCCAGGTAGACGTCGACGTTCGGCTGCATCCGCGCGAGCAGGCCGTCTTCTCTGATCTTCCACAGGAAGCTCTGGTAGATGTCGGAAACGTAACCCCATTCAGGCGACATCGCCGGGAACGCGTATCGGTCGAGGTGCCAGAAGAAGGCGGAGTCGACCATGTAGGCGCGCCGCGTGGCGTGTGCCAGGAGGTCGCGTCCTACGACTTCGGCGGTCGTCGACCAGAGATCGCTGCGGATCCGGTAAGCGTGTTCGCGCAGCCACTCCCGTTGTGGCAGCGACTTGCCCTCCGCCTCTCGGCCGCCGTCCATGAAATTGAGGCGGAGGATCCAGCGCATGCACCAGGACGCCGATGGTATGAGGTTGATCTCCCTGACGACCAGAGCACGCAGATCGTCCTCGTCCAGCCCCATCAGCAGCGGCAGGCCCAGGTAGAAGAGGCATCCGTCGCGGCGGACGCGCCATGCCGCCATGCGAGGCCAGGCACTCAGCCTGACCTTGACCGAGGTGGGCCGCCAGCCCGCCTCCTCAAACGCCGAGTCGAGGACGCGACGCAGCCGCGGATGATCGTCCAACGGCAGGCGCGGGTATCTCCAGCGGCCCCGAGGCCACCAGGCCATGGCTCCGGAGATCAGGCAGGTGGCGAGGACCGCTGGCGGCAACAGCGACACCGGGAATTCGAGCGGTGGCACCACATACAGGAAACCGACCCCCACAGCACCGACAGCGGCCAGGCGAACGAGCAGTTGCAGCCACTCCGGCCCCAAGCTCCCGGGGGTCACACGCAGGATGACAACAAGCGTCCGCCACTTGGTTAACGCCGGTACATCCTTCACTGCGAGCCCCTTTATCGCGAAATTTCGGGATAAAGGTAGAAGAGCTAGATCACGTAGCCGTCACGCACGAAAGGAGTCCTTGGCCATCCGGCGTACCCGGACCTCGTCGATGACGTGTCCCAGACCCGCCTGCGTCAGCGGCACCGCCACCACCCCGCCGTTCGCCCCCACGATCGGTGTCACGATCTGGTTGGTGCGCGGTGGCTGCGTCACGTCGCACGGCAGTGTGCACCCCGGCAGGCTGGCCACCGCCACCGTGGCCGCCCGCGCCAGCCCGGCGCCCTGGCCGCCCGCGCACTGGATGTCCCAGCCGGCCGCGGCGGCCCGGTCGTGCGTCCGGCGGACCTCGCTGAGCGAGCGGAAGGCGGTGGGCCGCAGCAGCAGCACCCGCCCGGCCCGCAGCGTCAGGTAGTCGTCGAGCTCCGCCGGCGAGCGCACCTCGACCGCCACCGACGCCGTCACCTGGTCCTGCAGCGCGGCGTGCGCATAGGCGTCGCCGATGGGGAAGGGCCGTTCGATGACCTCGACGCCATAGGAGTCGAGGGCCGCGAGCTGGCCGCCCTCGGAGTAGGCGCACCCGCCGTCGACGGCCAGCGTCAGGGCCGGATAGGCGAGTCGTACGGCCCGCACCGGCTCGACGTCCCAGCCGGGACGGACGTCGAGCGTCACATGGCCGTAGCCCGCGCAGACCTGCTGGTTGACCCGGGAGACCAGGCTCTCCAGGGACGGGTCCGGTTCGAGCCGGACGGTCGCCATCAGGGAGGTGCGGGTGCCGCCGATCGCCTCGGCGAGCGGGACACCGCGCATCCTGGTCCACAGGTCCCAGCAGGCCATGTCGACGGCCGGGTCGCCGGTCGGGACGGCGTCGGGGTGCTCCCAGTCGACGCCGATGAGCTGGGCGCCCAGCGACTCCTCCAACTGGGCCCAGGTTTTCGGCTGGGGGGCCAGCGCCTCACCCCAGCCGGTCATGCCGGCGTAGTCGGTGAGCTTGACGAGCAGGCTCTCCGACCGCCTGCCGAACGGCAGGACAAGCCGGAAGACCTCTAGCTCCCGCACTCGCGGCATGTACCCCCCTCTGCGACGAAGCTATGAAATGGCTTCTCCCAGTGTGCCTGCCTTCGTGTGCTGGGCAAAACGCGGAGCCACGGCCGCGGCGAGCACGGCGAGGGCGAACGTGAAGCCCAGGCCCACCAAATAGGTCTCGCCGGTGGCCGTGAACAGGGCTCCGGTGACCGCGACGGCGACGACGGTGAACACGGACTCGCCGACGCCGAGGGCCGCGGTGTTCTGGCCCTCCTCCCCCGACGCGGACATCTCCAGCACCAGTACGGACACCGTGGGGTGCAGCGCGCCGATGCCGAGCCCGGAGATGGCCATGGCCACGTACGCCAGAGCGATCGGCACGGAGTCGATCAGCACGAGCGAGATCAGCGCGATGCCGGCGGCGATCATGAGGGAGCCGCCGCGCAGGGCGGTCAGGTGGCTGATGACGCCGCGGCCCTTGATCCAGGACCCGGTGGACCAGCCGAGCGCGCCGACGGTCAGGACGATGCCCGCGCCAGTGGGCGTCAGGTCACGCTCGTTGATCAGCATGAGCGGGATGAGGACCTGGGCCGCCATCAGCGAGCCGTAGGCCAGGCCGCGGAGCACGGGGGCGGTCGGCAGCCCGCGGGCGGCCCTGAGCGAGCCGCGGGGAAGCAGCCTGGGCAGGGACACGGCCAGCAGGACGATCCCGGCCGCGAGCAGGGGCAGGCCGCGGAGCTGGAGCGCGCTGCCGTACTGGATCAACGCGGCGGCCACGGCGGTCAGCGTGGCCCAGATCAGCTTGCGCCCGAGGCCGGGGGCGGGCTCGGCGTTGCCGCCGCTCAGGCCCGTGCCCGCGGTGCCGCGCCAGAGCAGCAGCGCGCTGGGCACGACGATCAGGGAGACGCCGAGGAAGATCCACCGCCAGTCGGCGTTCTCCACCACGAACCCCGCGATGGCCGGGCCGACCATGGAGGGCACCACCCAGGCGGCCGAGAACAGCGCGAACACCTTGGGATGCATCTCACCCGGATAGACCCTGGCCACGAGCACGTACAGGGCCACCTGGATCAGGCCCGCGCCGAGCCCCTGAACAAACCGCCCGGCGACGAACACCTCCATGTTCGGCGCGAGCCCGGCCACCAGCAGCCCCGCCACGAAGGCCGCCACCCCGGTCCCGACCGGGGCCAGCGGGCCCTTCACGTCGCTCCATCTGCCGCCGAGCACGGTGGCGATCACGCTGGCGGCGAGGGTGGCGCTGAAGGCCAGGTTGTACAGGTGCATGCCGCCGAGCTCGCGCGCCACGACGGGCATCGCCGTCGCCACCGCCATCGCCTCGAACGCCACCAGCATGACGAGCGCCACCAGCCCCACGCTGAGCGCCCGATATTTCGCCGACACCACGCTGACAGGAGGTGCTTCAAGAGTTGTGGTCATGCCCGGCACGCTATGGCGACCACCCTGGTCGGCACATCGGGCGACAGCCCTAGGCCATTGGGCCTAAGGCATCCGGGCCTCGAGGCCGTCGAGGAGCAGATCGAGGCCGTACTCGAAGCGCATGGTGCCGTCGTCGGCGATCAGTTCGTCGATGTGCTTGGTGATGTGCGGGAACCGCTCGGGAGGCAGTGAGCGGTAGTAGCTCTCGATGTTGCCGACGAACGTCGTGAAGTATTCCTCCAGGCTGAGGCCCGCGGCCCGGATCTTGCCGAAGTGCAGCGAGCCCTCGAAGGCGTCACTGGAGACATAGAGGGCGAGCCGGTCGACGGCGAGTGCGGCGTCCCGGGGCGGCATGCCCGCGTCGAGGAGCAGGCCGAAGATGTGTTCGCTGATCCGCAGCGCGTTCGGGCCGGTGGGGACGCTGGCCAGCGCGGCCCTGGCCACGTCGGCATGGCTGCCCAGCACCCGGTGGCACTCCATCGCGAACTCGCGCAGTTGCTCCTTCCAGCGGGCCGGGTCGGGCTCGGCGAGCTGGATCTCGCCGAGCACCCGGTCGTAGATGAGCTCCAGGAGCTCTTCCTTGTTGGCGACGTGCGCGTAGAGCGAGGCGGGCCCGGTGTCGAGCTCCTGCGCGACGCGGCGCATGCTCAGCCCGTCGAGGCCCTCGGCGTCCAGGATCCGCAGCCCCGTCTCGACGATCAGATCCTGACTCAGCTGCGGCTTGAGCTGGACCGGCTTACGCGCCTTGCGCCACGGCGGGGTCGGGACGTCTTCGTTGCTTCCCATGACGAACACTGTACTTGACACGAACGCTGTTCGCCACTAAAACAGTGTTCGTAGCGAACGGTGTTCGTCGTAAGAACGGTGTTCTAACCAAGGAGTCCACATGACCGTCATCGCCCCCCATGCGGCCTCGGAGGTCCAGCCTTACCGCTGGCGCTGGGTCGCGCTGTTCGTCATCTTGGCCGCCGAGGTCATGGACCTGCTGGACGCGCTGGTCACCTCCATCGCCGCACCGACCATCCAGAAGGATCTGGGCGGCTCCTCGAGCATGGTGCAGTGGCTGGTGGCCGGTTACACGCTGGCCATGGCCGTCGGCCTGATCACCGGCGGCCGGCTCGGCGACCTCTACGGCCGCAAGCGCATGTTCGTGATCGGCGCCTTGGGCTTCACCGCCGCCTCGCTGCTGTGCGGGGTCGCCGCCAACCCGGAGATGCTGATCGCCAGCCGGGTCGTGCAGGGCCTGTTCGGCGCCGTGATGCTGCCGCAGGGGCTCGGCCTGATCAAGGAGATGTTCCCGCCCAAGGAGATGGGCAAGGCGTTCGGCATGTTCGGCCCGGTCATGACGATCTCGTCCGTCGGCGGCCCGATCCTGGCCGGCTGGCTGGTGGACGCCGACCTGTTCGGCACCGGGTGGCGCATGATCTTCCTGATCAACCTGCCTCTCGGGCTGGCCGCCGCGCTGGCCGGGATGCGGTACCTGCCGGAGTTCAGGCTCTCCAACGCCACCCGGCTCGACCTGGTCGGCATGCTGCTGGTGTCGGCCGCCGCGTTCCTGCTGATCTTCCCGCTCATCCAGGGCCGCGATCTGGACTGGCCCGCCTGGACGTTCGTGTCGATGGCCGCCTCTCTCGTGGTGTTCGCCGTGTTCGGCCGGTACGAGAGCCGCCGCGCGGGGTCCGGAAAGGACCCGCTGATCACGCCGAGCCTGTTCCGCAAGCGCGCCTTCACCGGCGGGCTGGTGGCCGGGCTGGCCTTCTTCACCGGCATGATCGGCCTCAGCCTCGTCTTCACCCTCTACACCCAGGTCGGGCTCGGCTACAGCCCGCTCAAGGCCGGCCTCACCGGCCTGCCGCAGGCCATCGGCGGCGTGGTCGGCTTCGGTCTGGCCATGTCGGGCCTGCAGGAGAAGCTCGGTCGCGGCCTGCTGCAGATCGGCACCGCGGTCATGGCGGTGGGGGCGGCCGTGCTGGGCCTGACCATCCACCTGGCCGGGACCGACATCAGCCCCTGGCAGCTTGCTCCCGGCCTGGCCTTCGTGGGCATCGGGATGGGCCTGACCATGGCGCCGTTCTTCGACATCGTGCTCTCGGGGGTCGAGCCGCACGAGTCGGGCTCGGCGTCGGGCACGCTGACCGCGACCCAGCAGCTCGGCGGCGCGCTCGGCAGCGCCCTGCTGGGCACGCTCTTCTTCGACCTGCTCAAGAGCCAGTGGAGCTTCGGCTCGGCGATGCAGGTCACCGTCTGGGTGGAGATCGGGCTGCTGGCGCTGACCTTCGTCCTGTCGTACCTGCTGCCCCGTAAGGCCAACGCGGAGCAGACCGGGCACTGACCGCGTAACCCGCTCGAAAGGGCCGCGACCTCGCGTCGCGGCCCTTTCGCTTGGCTTCAGGAACCCAGGCCGACGTGCCGTTCGGCCCACTGGGCGATGTCGCGGCGCTCGATCGCGGCGGCCATCAGGTCCGGGAACGCGTCGGGCGTACACGCGAAGGCGGGCACCCCCATCGCGGCCAGCGCGGCGGCGTTCTCGTGGTCGTAGAAGGGCGCGCCCTCGTCCGAGAGCGCCAGCAACACGATCACCTGGACGCCCGCCTGGGTCATCGCGGCGACCCTGCGCAGCATCTCCTGCCTCACCCCGCCCTCATAGAGGTCGCTGATGAGGATGAAGATCGAATTGGCGGGGCGGGTGATGAGGCCCTGACTGTAGGCGATGGCCCGGTTGATGTCCGTACCACCGCCGAGCTGCGTGCCGAACAGCAGCTCGACCGGGTCATGCAGCTGATCCGTCAGATCGACCACAGCCGTGTCGAACACCACGAGCGACGTCTTGAGCGACCGCATCGAGGCCAGCACGGCGCCGAACACGCTCGAATACACCACCGAGGCGGCCATCGACCCGCTCTGGTCGATCGCCAGCACCACCTCACGCTGCACGGACCGCTGCCGGCGCGCGTAGCCGATGAGCCGCGAGGGCACGACCGTGTTCTTCTCGGGCAGGTAGTTCTTGAGGTTCGCCCTGATCGTCCGGTCCCAGTCGATGTCGGACACTCGCTTGGGCCGGTGGGTCCTGGCCGAGCGGTCGAGCGCGCCGGTGACGGCGGCCCTGGTCTTCTGGGCGAGCCTGCGTTCGAGCTCCTGTACGACCTTGCGCACCACGGCCCTGGCCGACTCGCGGGCCTGCTGGGGCATGACCCGGTTGAGCGCGAGCAGTGTGCCGACCAGGTGTACGTCGGGCTCGACGGCCTCCAGCATCTCGGGTTCGAGCAGCAGCCTGGTGAGGTTGAGCCGCTGGATCGCATCCTTCTGCATGACCTGGACGACGGTCGACGGGAAGTAGGTCCTGATGTCGCCCAGCCACCGCGCCACCCGGGGCGCCGACGCGCCCAGCCCGCCGTCGCGGTCGTACACGGCGGCCAGCGCCCGGTCCATGTCCGCGTCGGCCCCCTGGAGAGCGCCGCTCTGGTTTCCTATGCCGTCGGCGTCGCCACCGCCCAGCACCAGCCGCCACCTGCGCAGGCGCTCATCCATCGGCTCAGCCATGGTCTCTCCCGTCGATCCGCGCTCTCCCCAAGATCGCCAGTACGGTCCGGGCGGCCGTCTCCGCCCGCTGTTCGTCCACGTCCTGCTCCCCCGCCCGCTCGGACCGCTCCGCCGATCGGACGCGCTCGCCGATCGCCCGGCGTTCGGGCGCGGCGAAGCTCCCGAACGTACGGCGGAGCAGCGGCAGCACGTCGATGAACTGTGTGCCGTCAAGCCCGGTGAGCCAGGTGTCGACCAGGTCGAGCAGGCGCGGATCGTGCACCAGCAGCAGCCCGCCGCCACCCAGGAAGCCCTCGATCCACGAGGCGGCCCTGGTGGGCGCGTGCCCTCGGGACATCGCCCGCGACATCCGGGCGTCGGCGTCGTCGAGCTCCCCCGCGTCGAGCAGGATCCTGGTCAGCCGTCCCTCGATCAGCCCGTGCAGGTCGGGCCGGTCACTCATCCCACGCAACGTGACCAGCCACCGACTACGCGGCGACGCCTGCCGGACAACGGGCGCCTCCCGCCCGACGACCTGCTCCGGCTCCTCCGGCGGTGACCCGGCGGGCCCTTCGAGCGACGTCACGGCGCCTTGCTCCGGCCGTGACTCGGCGGCCTCCGCTGGCGTCTCTTGTCCAGCGGCCTCCGCTGGCGGTGACCCCGTGGGCTTCTGCGGTGCCGACTTGGCGGACGCCTCTCGGGGCGATGTGGGATCCTCCGGCGAGGGCCCGGTGGATTCCTCTGACATCAGGGCGACGGCCGTGTGGACGGCGTCGACGCCGCTGAGGAGTGCGGCCGCCGCCTCGTCGTCCAGGCCGCTGACCGCGACGGGCAGGCCGACGCAGATGCGGTCGAGCATGGACCGTACGATCACCGCCAGCCCCTCGGCCGAGGTGCCACGCACGTCGCCGTAGCGGTGGGCGCGGACCATCGCGGGCAGCGCCGCCATCAGGTGGGTGACATCGGTGTCGAGCGCCGCCTTGGCCGAGAGGGCGGCCAGCACCTCGGGCAGCGCCTCCGGCAGGTCGGCCAGCAGGCAGCGTTCGACCAGCCCGGTCAGGTCGGCCAGCGTCACCGACTCCGCCGAGGCGTGGTCACGGGCCCGCTGGGCGGCGGCCGAGGCGACCGTGACGCCGAGAGCCGCCGCCTCGACGAGCGCCAGATCGAACTCGGGCCGCCACTGCAACGTCCACGTCTCCCTGAACGTCCCCTTGCCCCTGGCCTGCCCCAGCACCCCCCACTCGACGCCGAGCAGCCGCAGCCGGTGCAGCAGGCGGCTGCGATCGAGGTCGAGCGGCTTACGCAGGTCCAGGCCGAACTCGCGGTCGAGCGCCTCCGGCTTCAGCTTGAGCCGCCGCTGCTGCTCACGCAGATCGCGCTGGAGCGGCACCATGGGCGTGCCGTCGGAGACGTGACCGAGCCGATCGCCGACCACCATCCGCCGCTGGATCAGCTCCACCGCCAGGTCGTCGCCCTCGCACAGCACCGCCCTGGCCGCCTCGGTGACCTCGCCGAGCCCGGCCAGCGGGCGTCCGCGCAGGGTCGCCAGGCTGTGCGCGAGCCGTACGGACTCGATGACGTGCGCGGACGAGACCGGCAGTCCCTCGTCACGGAGCACCGCCGCCGCCCCGGCCAGCCAGCGTTCGACGGGACGGTCGGGGGCGGTGAACAGGTGGTGGTACCAGCCCGGCGAGGAGATGCCCGCGCCGTAACCGCTCCACGAGGCCAGCCGCCCGTACGTCCACGGCACCCACGTCAACTGGGCCTTCACCTTGGGCAGGCCGCGCAGGAGCGCGTCGTCGGCCTTGGCCGGGGGCAAGGGGGCGGTCAGCGCGGGGACGTGCCAGGCGCCGCAGACCACCGCGATGCGGTCGTAGCCCTGCCTGATGGCGGTGCGGAGGGTCTTGCGCATGTACGCCTCGCGCCTGGCCTCTCGCTCGTCGGGCTCGTGCCCCTCACGAACGGCGGCCATGGCCTCGGCGATCACCTCGAACGGGGTGTCGCCCCGATGCTCGACGACGTCCTCCCACCAACGCTCGGGATCGTCGTACCCGGCCGCCTTGGCAAGCGCGCCAATCGGATCAACCCGCAGTCCCTCGGCATCGGGCCCGGGCCCGGGGCTAAGGCTGGGGCTGAGCTCGGGTCCCACCTCGGGACCGGAGCCGGGCTCGGGACCGGAGCCGGAGGCGGGGTCGGGACCGGGGACGGGCTCAGGCTCAGGCTCAGGCTCGGCCAGGCTGTGGGATGCCGGGAGGTCGCAGAAGCGGATCGGGATGCCGGCCGCCGTACCGTACAAGATCGCCTGCCATTCGGGCGAGAACCCGGCGAACGGCCAGAAGGCCGCGCTGGACGCCTTGCCGGGCACGTGCGCGAGCAGCGCGACCGGTGGTTCCAGCTCGGGCGCGAGCGCGACCAGCGCGTCGGCCTCCGGTGGTCCCTCGATGAGGATCACGTCGGGACGGAGGCGTTCGAGCTCGGCCCGCACGGCGCGCGCCGAGCCGGGGCCGTGGTGCCGGACGCCGAGGATCGAGACGCTCACTGGTGCACCATCCCCTTGTCGGCAGTCGAGAGACCGCTGATGCACCTCATGACACCTCACGGCAGGCGCGGTAGAAGTCGCGCCAGTCGGAGCGCTCGCGGACGACCGTTTCGAGGTATTCGCGCCACACCACCCGATCGGACACGGGCTCCTGCACCACCGCGCCCACGATCCCGGCGGCCACGTCGGAGGGCCGCAACACACCGTCACCGAAGTGGGCCGCCAGCGCGATGCCGCTGGTCAGCACCGAGATCGCCTCGGCCGTGGACAGAGTGCCGCTGGGCGATTTGACCTTGGTCCTGCCGTCCTCCGTCACCCCCGTGCGCAGCTCCCGGAACACCGTCACCACGCGCCGGATCTCCGCCAGCCCCGTGCTGGTCTCGGGCAGCTCCAGCGAGCGGCCGAGCTGGGTGACGCGGCGCGAGACGATGTCGACCTCCTCCTCGGCGGTAGCGGGCACCGGCAGCACGACCGTGTTGAAGCGACGGCGCAGGGCGCTGGACAGCTCGTTGACGCCCCGGTCGCGGTCGTTGGCGGTGGCGATCACGTTGAAGCCGCGTTCGGCCTGGACCTCGCGGTTGAGTTCGGGGATCGGCAGCGTCTTCTCCGACAGCACGGTGATCAGGGCGTCCTGAACGTCGGAGGGCATGCGCGTGAGCTCCTCGACGCGGGCGATCCGGCCCTCGGCCATGGCCCGCATGACGGGCGACGGGGTCATCGCCTCCATGGACGGGCCCTCGGCCAGCAGCCTCGCGTAGTTCCAGCCGTAGCGGATGGCCTCTTCGGCCGTGCCCGCCGTGCCCTGTACCAAAAGGGTCGAGTCGCCGCTGATCGCGGCGGCCAGGTGTTCGGACAGCCAGGTCTTCGCCGTGCCGGGCACGCCGAGCAGCAGCAGCGCGCGGTCGGTGGCCAGGGTGGCGACGGCGACCTCGACGATGCGGCGGGCGCCCACGTACTTCGGGGTGATCTGGCGGCCGTCGCCCAGGATGTACGTGGTCACGGCCCACGGCGACAGTTTCCAGCCGGGCGGCCTGGTCCGGTCGTCGTCCTTGGCGAGGACCGCCAGCTCCTCGGCGTACTGGTCTTCAGCATGGGGCCGCAAAACGGTCATGAGAGCTCCTTCAACATGTCGGCACGGAAGCGCAGCAGGGCGGCGACCTGCTGAATGGGCGGCACGGGCGAGTAGTTTTCGGCCAGCTCGGCGAGCGACGGGTCGATGCGCTCGCCGGCCAGTTTGATCAGCTCGCCGAGGTTCCACGGCTGGGTGGTGGCCACCTTGATGATCTTGCGGAGGACGGCCGTCGCCAGGCCCTCCCGCCAGTGCGAGGACACGCCGCCCAGCACCATGATCAATTGGCTGTCCAGGTCATGCTCTTTCACGAAATCAGCGGCGAGCCGCTGCTGCTCGTCCGGCCCCAGCGCCTCCAGCAGATCCGCGATCGGGTCCCACGCGAACATCGCCCGCGCCCACTCCGGATCCCGCTGCAGCACGGCCGCGCGCACCCAGGCGGCCTTCACCTCGGCGTCCCAGTCGGGGATCTTCATCTTGAGCAGCCTGGCGGGCCTGCCCCAGAGCCCGAGCGGCGCGCGGGCGACGACCTGCTGGAGCCACCAGGCCCGCTCGCCGATCCCCCTCGGGGGCTTGGCCCGGATGCCATCGCGCTCCATCGCCGGGTCGCACGCTTTGGGCGCCTCGACGGTGATCGTGCCCCTGGTGAAGGTCAGGCAGCTTCGAGCGCGTACGGCCATGCGCTGGGCCAGCCGCGACTCGGGCAGGCGGGTGAGGAGGTTGGCGGCCTGCTGGCGTACCTCTCGCCTGCGGTCGTCGAGGGTCTGCTCCAGGAACGGCTCATCGTCCATGGACAGGCCGTCGGCCAGCACCTCGACGAACGCCGCCCGATCGTCGGGCTCCTCGCGCTCCCAGCCCGTCTCCAGCAACTCCCTGGCCCGCTTGGGCTCCTGCCTCCTGAGGTGGCTCAGGTAGGCGCGGCGGTCGGCCGGGCTGCCCAGCTCCCACGTCTCGCCGGTCGGCTCTTCGAGCAGGTACGCCCAGGCCGGGTTCAGGGCGGCCAGCCACCTGCCGCGCTGCCCGGCGACCAGGCCGAGGTGGGACCTGATCGACTGGTCGCGCCTGCCCCGGTCCAGCAACTCGGGCAGAACGTACGGAGGCACCATGCGGCCTGCCGAGGACGCGGCGGCCAGCCATTCGGGGAGCAGGCGGTCGTACTCGCCGCCCAAGATCCTGGCCAGACGCTCGGCCGCCCGCGCGGTCACGGCGGGCAACTCCTCATCGTGAGCCTGGTGCTCCTGCTCGGTCGTCCCGCCGAGTTGCTGACCGGCGCGACGGCGCACCACCTCCACGGCGGCGCTTTCGAGCAGCTCTCCCTCGTACGGTCTGCGGTCGGTGCCCACCAGCGCCGTCGAAGCCAGATCCTCCCAGGTCACAGGATCACCGCCGTTCCGTCGTCGGCCCAGGTGGTCAGCGGGCGCAGGCCCAGCGGCGTCCACTCGGCGGCCACCGTCACCGGACGCCCACCGGATACGGCGATCAGCCGCCACGGATCGCGGGACCTCGGGTGCAACGGGAACCCGCCCACGGACGTACGGCCGGGAACCACGCCCGCCAGCACGACAGGCCAGGAATCGGTCCACGGATCGGCGGCGACGGCGGCGGCGATCTCACCAAGCGCCTCCTCCGGCGACACCCCCGGCGGGACCCGGCCACCGAAATCACCCCGGCCAGCGGCTTCCCTCTGACCGGCAAGCACCCTCGGGTCGGTGGCGTCGCTCTGACCGGTAAGGGCGCTCCGGTCAGCGGGGACACCCCGAGGGGTGGGGTGGCGGGTGGCTACCAGGGCGCGGAGGGGTGCGGCGCCTGGGTAGAAGGCGACGTCGGCGTCGATCGTGGTGCCGGTGACCAGCGAGGCGTCGAGCGGCTGGCCGGAGGCGGCGAACGAGAGGACCAGCGCCGCCCGGCCCGTGTCGTGGCCCCGGAGCCAGACCCGGCGGGCGATCAGCCGGTCGTGCTCCTCGTCGCGCCTGCCCACCACGTGCCAACGGTCGCGCACCACCGGCCGGGCCAGCACGTCCTCCCGTGCGACGGGGAAGCCCGCACGGATCAGGACGGTCTGGCGCAACGGCCCCGGCAGCTCGGCCCGCCGCCGGTAGGCGACCGCCAGCAGGTTGATCAGCGAGTATTCGGCCAGCAACCGGCTCGGCCAGTCGTCGGCCATGCGCACCTCCCGTAGCCGGGAGAGGGCGTTGGCGACACCCGGCGCCTGAGCGTCGACGAGGCGCTTGGCCAGCTCGTCCCACTCGTCGGCGTCGGTCCCCGCCAAACCCTGCCGCACCTGGTCGGCCAGCCACCGTTCGAGCTCGGCAAGCCCGGCGGCCACCCGCGCATGCCGTACGGACTCGGCCCCCGCACCCCGCCCACCACCCGACGTACCTGTGGCCGACGCCCCCAGACCGGAGCCACCGCCAGCCGCCACGCCCACCCCACCACCCGAGCCCCCGCCCGAGGCAGAGCCCTCGCCCAACCCGGAGGCCGCACCCGCACCCGACCCCAAGCCCGGCCCACCACCCGAGTCCGAACCGGAGGCCGTACCCGAGCCCAGATCAGCGCCCGAGCCCAGCCCAGCATCCGGCGCCGAGTCCCATGCCTGCCCGTCCGCCAACTCCGGGTCGCCAGCGGCTTCTGCGGCGGCTCGGGCGCGGGCGGCCTCGAGCTTGGCCGCCGCCTTCGCGGCGCGTTCGGTGCGCTGGGCGACCCACTCCGCCGCCCACGGGGGCAGCGCGTCGGCGGCGGGCACCCCGTCCGCCGACCACATGAGCAGCAGCCCGAGCGCGTGCTTGCACGGGAACTTCCGGCTGGGGCAACTGCACCGATATGCGGGCTCGGAGAGATCGACACACGCCATGTAGGGCGTGGCCCCGCTCCCCTTGCACGCGCCGAACAGCACGTCGTCAGTCATGCCGCGCAACGTCCATTTGCCGGGTGCCGCCACACCCTGCGCCGCCTTCTGGGACGAGGCGTCGGGGGCGAGAGCGAGCACCTGATCACGGCTCCACCGTTCGATCACTTGCCGCAGACTAGCCAGGCCGACCGACAATTACCGCCGCTCCACCGGATCCGCGAAGAAGATCCATATCGTGGACGACCCGACGTTCCGCCCGCCACGCCTCACCACGGCCGGAATACCGACCGCATAGGATCACCCCCGTGGAGCTGACGATCTATCCCAGTGGCCCGTCCGTCGAGGTCGCCGACGAGGCTGCGGCCCTGGCCAGCGAGCTGGACGGCCAACTGGTCCTCGACGGCACCCGCTTCCTGCGCCGGGACGTCACCGGCGCGGCCATCGCGTTCGTGGACCGTCCGCCCATCGCCCAGGCCCTGGACCTGCTGCCCCACCCCGAGGGCGGCTGGTTCCGTGAGACCTGGCGGGCGCCCGTCTCCTTCCTGCCCGCCGGCTACCCCGGCGCCCGGGCCTCCGCCACCGGCATCTACTTCCTGCTGGGGCCAGGCGAGGAGTCGGTCCCGCACGTGGTCCGGTCCGACGAGGTGTGGCTGTGGCACCGGGGCGGCCCGCTGAGCCTGACCGTCGGCGACGAGACCGTCATCCTCGGCCCGCTGGTCGAGGACGGCCAGGTGCCGCAGGCCGTGGTCCCGGGCGGGGTGTGGCAGTCGGCCAGACCGGCCGCCGGCGAGGAGGTCCTGGTGAGCTGCGTCGTCTCGCCGGGATTCGACTTCGCCGACTTCACCGCGCGAGCCCAGTAGGGATCATGGACGGACGACCGGACAGCGAACACCCCATCAGGCGCCTCTCGACCCAGGTCGTCTACGAGAGCCCGTATCTACGCATGCGCGAGGACCGCATCCGCCGCCTGGACGGTTCCGAAGGCATCTACTCCTATGTGGAGAAGCCCGATTACGCGCTGGTCATCCCGATCGAGAACGACGGGCTGCATCTGGTGGAGCAGTACCGCTATCCGATCCGCGCCCGCTCGTGGGAGTTCCCGCAGGGCGCGTTCCCGCACATGGCGACCGGCGACCCCGAGCACCTGGCGCACGAGGAGCTGCGTCAGGAGACGGGACTGACGGCGGCGCACATGCGGCACCTGGGCCGCCTGAACTCCGCCAAGGGCATGTCGTCCCAGGTCTTCGACGTGTTCGTGGCCACAGGGCTGGAGCCGGGGCCCAACGAGCTGGAGGTCGAGGAGCAGGACCTGCTGCACCGGTGGTTCAGGCGCGGCGACTTCGAGGCCATGATCCGCACCGGCGAGATCGCGGACGCCGCGTCGCTGGCGGTCTACACGCTGTTCCTGCTGTCCGAGCAGTAAACAGGCGTCACCCTCTACCCGTATGACAGGCCGTCTTACGCACCACTCCAGCTCAGAGTCGAAAAAAGGTCCAAACCCTGATTTTTGGCTTCGTGCCACGGCATAACCGAACAGATGTGACATGCTGCCCAGAAATCACGGAAAAGAGTTCGCATGTACAATGCGTCACTAAGAGTGATTATCTGTGATAAATACGCGATCACCCGGTTCGGCCTATTGACGATCTTGGCGTCCCGGCACGACGTCAACGTGGTCGAGACCACCGACAGCGGAGTCCATGCGATCATGCTCGCCCGCAAGCATCACCCCGAGGTGGTCGTCACCGGACTGACACTGGGCGGGCTGTCCGGACTGGAGCTGATCCAGCGATTACGGGCCGAGAAGCTGGACCCCGAGCCTCGTGTGGTCGTGTTCACCGTCGACCACACCGATCAGACGGTCACCGACGTGCTGCGCGCCGGAGCGAACGGGCTGCTGACCCAGGATTCCACCCAGGACGAGGTCGTCGCCGTCATCAGGGCGGCGGGCCGGGGGCAGACCATGCTCTCCCCCGTGGTGACGCAGCGGCTGGTCGACTGGTTCAGGCAGCGGGAGCCCCCTCCCGCCGAGCTGGACCAGCCCACGCTGGCCGGGCTGACGCCGCGCGAGCAGCAGGTTCTGCTCCTGGTCGCGCAGGGCCGGTCGACCGAGGAGGTGGCGGGTGAGTTGTACATCGGGGTCAGTACGGTACGCACCCATCTGCACCGGCTCCGCGCGAAGTTGAAGGCCAAGGACCGGGCCCAGTTGGTCTCCTTCGCCTACCGCTCCGGCCTCATGTCAACCTGACCGGTCCGGCCGTACAGAGACCGGACGTGTCGCCAGCGGGCCGAGGGCCAGGGAGCCGAGCACCACGACCGCGGCCAACGCGAACGTCCCCGGATAGCTGATGTCCGCGACCACCCCGCCGACCAGCCCCGCGAGCCCGAAGAAGATGTCGTACAGCGAGCTCAGCGCCCCCAGCGCCGCCCCCCGCTCCGGCTCCGGCGCCCGGCTGATCGTGATCATCGCGAGCGACGGGTAGAGCAGGGTGAACCCGGCCCCCGACAGCACCGCCCCCGCCGCCGCCACCCACCAGCCGGGCGCGAATCCGATCATGGCCAGGCCGACGGCCTCCGCGAGGCTCGACACGACGATGACCGGCATCGGGCCGAGCCGGTCGGGCAGGCGCCCGGCCACGAGCCGCGTCGCGATGTACGCGGCGCTGAAGACGCTCAGCAGCACCGGCCCGTTCGAGATCCCCCTGGCAGCCAGGGCCAGCGCGCCGAAGCCGACCAGCACGCCGTACCCAAAGGCCCCCGCCCCCAGCGCCAGCCCCGGCAGCACCGCCGCGCCCGGGATGAGCTTGCGCGACACGACGGGCAGCCGCGCGCCGGCCGGCAGCCGGCTCAGTACCGCGACGGCGAGGAGCGGCAGGACCACGGCGGCGGCCCATACCGCCGGGTAGGAGCCGAGGCGGTACAGCGACTCGCCCAGGGCGGGACCGGCCATGAAGCCGCCCCACATGGCCAGGCCGTACCAGCCGACGATCTGGCCCCGGCGGCTCTCGGGCGCGAGTTGCACCGTCCACACCGAGCCCGCGGTGAAGAGCAGCGCCTCGGCGATGCCCATGATCAGCCGGGTGGCGATGAGGCCCGGCAGGCCCCACGGGAGCGCGTACATGGCGCCGATGACGGCGGCCAGCGCCGACCCGGCCAGCATCAACCGGCGGCTGCCGAACCGCTGCGCGAGCTGCCCGCCGTAGGGGCGCAGCGCCAGCGTCACCGCCGCGGTCGAGGTGAAGGCTGCGCCGACGGCGAAGGGGGTGCCGCCCAGTTCCTCCGTCACCAGCCGCGGGATCACCGGCACCGCCGCGCCGAACGCCGTGAACGTGGCGAACAGCGCGGCCACCAGCCCGGCGAACGTCCGCGCCCAGGTCATAGGCCGCGGGTGTTGCCGCCGTCCACCAGCAGCACCACGCCCGTGATGAAGGAGGTGTGCTCACTGGCCAGGAACGCGGCGATCGCCCCGAAGTCGCCGGGCCGCCCGATCCTGCGCATCGGCAGGCCCTCCGCCACCCGCGCCAGCGCCGCGTCCGCCTCGTCGCCGAACTGGTGGTCGAGGGCGGGGGTGCGGTGGAAGCCCTGGGCGAGGACGTTCACGGTGATGCCGCGCGGGCCGAGGCTCGGCACCAGCCCCTTGGCGAAGCCCAGCACGCCCAGCCGCGCCACGGCCGACAGGCCGGTCAGGGGCAGCGGCTGGCGTACCGCCTCGGAGGTGAGCATCAGCACCCTGCCCCAGCCGGTGTCCAGGTGGGGCAGGGCGGCCAGCACGACGCTCACGTGCGGGATCGTGTTGTCCTCCAGGGCCCGCCGGTACACGGACACGTCGAACTCCTCCAGCGACCCGTGCGGCACCCCGCCCGAGCTGCTGACCACGATGTGCAGCGAGCCGAACTCGTCGGCGGTGCGCCGCACCCACTTGGCGACGGCCGCCTCGTCGCGCACGTCCACGCTGGTGCTGAGCACCCGTCCCGGTCCGGCGGCGTCGATCTCGGCGTGCGCCCGCGCCAGCCGTACGGGTTCGCGGGCGCAGATGGAGACGTGCGCGCCCTCGGCCGCCAGCGTGCGGGCCACGGCCAGCCCGAGCCCGCTGCTGGCCGCCGCCACGAGCGCGACCCGTCCGTTCAGCCCAAGGTCCATGGTCGGACACCTCTCACGAGACCAGCAGGAAGTGCTGCGGCAGGTGTACTGCCAGCCCGACGCGCGTGCTCGCCTCGATGACCTCGGCGTCCCTGCGCAGCCGCAGCGTGGACTGCGCGGGGTCGAGCAGCGTCACGGCGGCGCGGAAGTCGCCGAGCAGCGCGTCCCCCGTGCCGATCATGCGGGTGCGCGAGACGCGGATGCCGGCCGTCGCCAGCCGGTCGAGCGCCCCGTCGCGGACGAGCTTCCAGTACAGGCCGGGATGGGTCACGATGCCGTCGCACGAGCCGCCGGTCTCCTCGACCTCGGCCGCCGCCGCCGTCAGCACGTCCTCGGGATCTCCGTCGAACGGCGCGTGCCGCGACTCCGCCAGGTGCAGCAGCCCGTCGATCGCGCCGTCGCCCGAGCCGTGCAGCAGGATCTCGTTCTCGACCGTGGACAGCCGGACGAGCACGCGGTAGTCGACGAAGGCGGCGAGCAGGCCGGGCTCGTCGAGCACGCCCTTCGGCACGGGCACGCCGACCTTGACCTCGGTTAGGTCGGCCACGCGGACGCTGGAGGCGAAGACGGACTCGGGCGTCTCGGCGTACGACGTCCCCGAGGGCTCCAGCCGGGGCGGCGGCGCCTCATGGACGTAGGGCACCTGCGCGCCGCCCACCTTCGCGCTCTTCAGCAGGTGCCGGACCGTGTAGCGGGGCCGGGTCTTGAACAGCGGGAACGCCTCGGTCAGCGCCAGCCGGTACGGTACCTCGACGTCGCCGCCGTTCCGCGAGCCGGCCACCGCCCACGCGAACTCCTCGCCAGGAGACATGCCTGTCCCTCCCCGTTGAAATGGTTGTCAACGCTGAGCTGATTTGGTGGCTACAAACCGTCCGAGCACGAGGTAATCCATCTCGGTCTTCAGGAAGCAGTCCATGGCGTCGGCCGGTGAGCACACGATGGGTTCGCCGGCCACGTTGAAGGAGGTGTTGATGAGGCAGGGCACCCCGGTCAGCTCGGTAAAGGCGCGTAGCAACTCCGCCAGCAGCGGGTTGTCGTCCTCGCGGATCGTCTGAATCCTGGACGTGCCGTCGACATGCGTGGCTCCGGGAATCAGGTCGCGGTAGCCGGGCCGTACGGGGAAGACGAACGTCATGTACGGCGAGGCGCGCTTCTTTCCCAGCTCGAACACCTCGGGAGCCACGTCTTCGAGGACGACCGGCGCGAACGGCCGGAAGGGCTCCCGGTGCTTGATCCGGTCGTTGATGATGTCCTTGATATCGCCGAACCGCGGATTGGCCAGGATGCTGCGGTTGCCCAGCGCGCGCGGCCCGTACTCCGTCCGCCCCTGGAACCAGCCGACCACGCACTTCTCCCGCAGCAGCGCCGCCGTTTCCCGCGCGACGTCGCCCGGAGCGAGCTCTCGCCATTCGACGCGCCCCGCGTGGGCGTCGAGCGTGGCGAGGATCTCCTCGTCGCCGTAGGCGGGCCCCAGGTACGGAGAGCCGCTGACCCGCGGCGTGTCGCCCGCCTCCTGACTGGCGTAGAAGGCGGCGCCGATGGCCACGCCGGGATCGCTGGCGCCGAAGCTCACGTCCATCTCGGCGAACCTGGAGCCTTCGAGCAGCTTGGTGTTGTTGACGCAGTTCAGCGCCAGCCCGCCCTCGAACAGCAGCCGCGGCAGCCCGCTGCGCTCCTCCAGCGCGCGTAGTTGGTGGGCCGTCACCGCCTCGACCATCTCCTGGGCGGCCCCGGCGACCCGGACCCGCACGTCGAAGTCCTCCCGGCCGTCCGGGTCCGTGTCGAAGATCCGGTCGAACAGCGCGTAGTAGGCGCGTACGGCCCGCGGCGCGTAGGGAATGGTGTAGCGGCCGTCGCCCGTCAGCTCCACCACGTGCTTGAGCAGCGGGTTGGGCTCCGGCGGCGGGCCGTAGCCGGCCAGGCCCATGACCTTGTACTCGTCATTGTTGGGGACGAAGCCGAGATACCTGGTCAGCACCGCGAACAGCAGGGCGAGCGAGTTGTCCCCGTCGACGGTCGCGTCGTCGAACACCCGCACCTTGCCGTCGCGCACCTCGCCGAGGATCGCCGACAGCCACTCCGCCCGGCCGTCGCTGACCACGAATGCCGCGTCCCCGCCTCCGGACAGGTGGTATCCCGTCATCAGGTGGGCGATGTGATGCGGCACCGTGACCAGCTTCTCGGCCGTCAGCGGGTATCCGGTGTGCTCGTGGAAGTCGGCGAGAATGGCCTGCCCGCTGAATATCCGGGTGTAGGTGTCGTCGAGCCGCCGCAGCCTGGCGAATTTCTTGTCCACCGGCGCGTCGGCGTCCACGATCTCGGCGATCATGTTGTTCATGACGTCCTGGGAGAAACGCCAGGAATGCGCGAAGACATCGACCTCGTCGAATGACTTACCGGCCTCCCTTAAAACCCATGCGATGGCGTTGACCGGAAACCTGGCGGTCTTCTTCTCGCGATTGAGCCGCTCCTCCTCGACGGCCGCGACCAATTCACCGTCCACCATGAGGGCCGCTGAGGAATCGTGACCGTAGAGCATGTGACGGTCGATTCCCGTCGACCCGTAATAACGCGCGAAGAGTTCGGCGACCTTACCGAACCCGTTGTATCCGAGGACGATCACGAGAACTCCTTGGCGGTGAAGGACCCGAGTGCCACCAGTGAAGGTCATGGCGCCCTGGACGGCGTCCACTTGGCGATGACCCGGGAGGCGACGCATCGTTGAGCCGGTGGACGCGGCTCAGCGGACGGCCGAGGGCGCGACGTTGTAGTTGCCGCGGAAGAAATTGTCCGGATCCAGCCGCCGTTTGACCGAGGTCAGCCGGTCGAAGGCCGCCTCGCCGAAGGTCTTCCTGGCCCGCTCGCCGGTGGACGCATAGTTGATGTATCCGTCACCCCAGCGGCCGTACGGCTCGGCGACCTCCGCGACGGACCGCGCCCACGCGATCTGCTCCGCGTCGGCGGCCGGGTCGGCCCAGATCGCCGTGCCCGTGACGTTGAAGCCCGCGTCGCGGAAGGGCACGGCCGTGGCCTCGGCGGGCACCCGCCGCACCGCGCCGTGCAGCGCCTCGACGAGGATCCCGTCCCTGAAGGGGCCCAGCCACCGGCCGGCCAGGAACCGTTCGACCAGCGCGTCGGCCAGCTCGTCCGGCAAGGCGTCGGCGAAGCGGGCGCTCCAGTAGTGCCTGAGCCCGAACGCCAGGCGGCCGAGCGTGGCCTGCAGCGAGAGGTACGACCTGGGCATGAGCTGCCAGTCGAGGAGCTCCGGCCCGCGTAGCCGCTTCTCCAGCGCCGCCCGGTATCCCTCGTCCTCACCGCTGTAGGCCACGCAGATCACCGCCGCCGGAACGTGCGTGGGACCGTACCTCTTCAGCAGCAGCGTGCAGGTGAGCTCGTCGGGCGCGTCGAGCATGAGGTCGCGGAACAGGCGCACGGCCGGCCCGAGCTCGGCGCGCGGATAGGCGACGCAGCCCCCGTACAGCAGGCCCACCGGGTACGTCCGGAAGCGGAACGCCGCCACCACGCCGAAGTTGTGACCCGCGCCGCGCAGCGCCCAGTCGAGCTCGGGATCGCGCTCCGCGTCCACCTCGACCACCTCCCCGGCGGCCGTGACGAGCTGATAGGAGAGCACGTTGTCGCAGGTCAGGCCATATCTGCCCATCAGGTGGCCGAGGCCGCCGCCCAGGGTCAGGCCGCCGACGCCGGTGGTGTCGAAGGTGCCGCCCGTGGTGGCCAGCCCGTACGCCGTGGTCGCCAGGTCCAGTTGGCTCCAGGTGGCGCCGCCGCCCACCGTGGCGGTGCGTTCTCGCGGATCGACCGTCACCGCGCTCATCAGCCGCAGGTCGATGACCAGCCCGTCATCGACGGAGGCGTAGCCGGCGACGTTGTGCCCGCCGCCGCGCACCGCCGTGACCAGGCCGGCCTCGCGGGCAGTGCGGATCACCGCGCGCAGCTCCGCGACGTCGCGCGGCAGGCAGATCAGCCGGGGCCGCAGATCGTGCATGCCGTTGAAGAGCAGCCGCAACTCGTCATAAGCGGAGTGGCCGGGACCGACCACCCGATCGGGACACGCGGCGTTCAGTGCGGAGACCGTCACAGGCTTGTTCCTTTCTCGGGCCTAGGTTCTTCGACGGCTTATCACGCATTTGTGACACACGCGAGGGGGGTTGCCTTTCCCGGGATCTGCGGCGATAGTCGGCTCTTAGCTCCATCGCGCAATTCACTACGTTATTTGCACAACAGATTCGAGGGACCGGTGAATCCACCCCTGACCACCTGGCCCACTTATGACAAGGGTGATGTCTTCCTCAGCCCGGAGGACATCGCCGCAGCCATGGAGGCGCTCCGCGCCCAGTTGTTCTTCCGTTACGATTTCCGACCGCATGAGGAGACATTTACCGGGCGCTTCGAACGACGGCTGTGCGAGGTGTTCGGCGCCCGGCACGCGCTGGCCTGCGCCAGCGGCACCACCGCGAT
Organism: Nonomuraea sp. NEAU-A123; assembly: GCF_018603905.1. GTDB lineage: Bacteria > Actinomycetota > Actinomycetes > Streptosporangiales > Streptosporangiaceae > Nonomuraea. The sequence continues at coordinate 66,913 of NZ_JAHFZZ010000026.1, read as the reverse complement.
CACGCTGAGCCTGCTCGCACTCCAACTGCCCGCCGGCTCGCCGATCGCCTGCCCCGCGTTCACCTTCGCGGCCACGCCGAGCGCGATCCTGCTGGCCGGGCACCGGCCGGTGCTCGTGGAGTGCGACGAGAACCTGCACCTTGACGTGCGCGACCTGCGCCGGGTGCTGGACGAGGGCGCCAAGGCGGTCGTCGTGGTGCACATGCGCGGCTTCGCCAGCGACATGCCGGAAATATGCCGACTGGCCGAGGAGTACGGCGCCTTCGTGGTCGAGGACGCGGTGCCCGCGCTCGGCGCGCGGCTCGATGGCCGCTACCTGGGCACGTTCGGCCACTTCGGTGCCTTCAGCACCCAGTCCGACAAGTCGCTCAACACCGGAGAAGGCGGGTTTCTGCTCACCGACGACCCCGAAGCGTACGCCCGCGCGGTGGTCTACAGCGGCGCGTACGAAGGCCGGATGGCCCGCCACTTCCCGGGAAAGGTCCCGGACGTCGACGACCGGGCGTTCCCCATCTTCAGCTTCCGCATGGACGAGATCAGGGCGGCGCTCGCCGGAGCCCTGCTCCAGCGGCTGCCCGACCGGCTGGCCGCCCATCACCGCAACTACGACTACGTGGCCGAACGGCTCGCGGACCTCGACGGGATCGCGCTGCGGCAGCCGGTGGCGCCCGGCGCGTACCTCGGCGAGGCGCTGGTGTTCCGGCTGCCGGGGGCCACGCCGCGGGAGTGCGCGGCGTTCGCCGGGGCCGTCGCGGCCGAGGGGGTCGACGCCCGCGCGCTCGGCGACCGCGACGACGTCAACGTCCGCGCCTTCTGGAACTGGCGGTTCCTGCTCGGCGACGACCCGGACGCCGCGCGGAGCCGCTTCCCGGCCTCGGCGCGCTACGTCAGCGAGGCGATCGACATCCCGCTCTCGGCCAACCTGGACCTCGCCGCCTGCGACCGCCTGGTGACCGCCGTCAGAAAGGCCGCCGCCGGAAGGCCCGCCGCCGAGAACGCCACCGTCAGGGAGCCTGCCGCCGAGAACACCGCCGGGAAGGCCGTCGTCGAGACCGCCGCCGCCGGACGGGCCGCGAGCCGATGACGCCGAGGGTGCTCTATGTCACGGGCTGGTGCAGGTCGGGCAGCACGCTCCTCGGCAACCTGCTCAACGAGCTGCCGGGCGTCGCGCACGTGGGCGAGCTCAACTACCTGTGGTCCAACGGCGTGCTCGGCACCGGCACCAACAGCACCTGCGGCTGCGGCAAGGACCTTCTGGACTGCGACGTGTGGCGGCAGGTCCTGCTCGAGCTGGACGGCCCCGCCATCGCGACGGAGATGATCGGGCTGCACAACGCCTGCCTGCGCACCCGCTTCACCCACGAGCGCCTGCGCGAGGCCCGCGGCCTGGCCCGGCCGCCGCGCGACGTGCGGCGCATCAGCGAGGTCAAGCGGCGGCTCTACACCGCGATCGGCGAGGTGCTCGGCGCCGAGCTGATCGTCGACACCTCCAAGTTCCCCGCCGAGGCGGCCCACCTCATGGGCCTGCCCGACCTGAGCCCCCAGGTCCTGCACATGGTGCGCGACCCCAGGGCGACCGCCTACTCGTGGCACCGCGCCAAGGGCTACATCCCGGCCATGAGCCCCCTGCGCAGCAGCACGTACTGGACCGGCTTCAACGCGGCGTCGGAGTGGATCGCGAGCGCCTTCCCCGTCAGGTGCCTCAGGCTCAGGTACGAGGACTTCGCCGCCCGGCCCGCCGAGACGATCGGCCAGGTCATGGCGTGGGCGGGTCTCGCGCCGCCCGGCCCGGTGATCGACGGGGGCACCGCCCGGCTCGGCGTCAACCACACCGTGACGGGCAACCCCGACCGGTTGCGTACCGGGCCCGTGACCATCAGGCCCGACGACGCCTGGCGTACCGCCCTGCCGGCCTCGAGCCTCGCGCTGAGCACCCTCGCCGCACTGCCGCTCATGGGCAGGTACGGCTACCACCTGGACAACCGGTAGGAGGACGCATGGAGTGGCGGAGCGACGCCGAGCACTGCTACCGGGAGGGCTGGTGGCGGGACGCCACGCCCCTGGACGATCTCCGGCGGGCGGTGGAGCGCTCCCCCGGGCGCGTGGCGATCACGGCGCACCAGGCGGGCGCCGACGAGCTGGTCAAACTGACGTACGCGGATCTGTCCCGCCTGGTGGAACGGTTCGCCGGGGCCCTGACCGAGCTGGGCGTCGGCCCGGGCGACGTGGTCGCGCTCCAACTGCCGAACTGGTGGCAGTTCCCGCCGCTCGCGCTCGCCTGCATGCGGGTCGGCGCGGCGGTCAACCCCATCATCCCGATCCTCCGCAGACGCGAGGTCGGCTTCATGCTGGAACGTACGGAAGCGAAGGTCTGCGTCGCGCCCGCGTCGTTCCGCGGCTTCGACCACGCCGGGATGCTCGCGGAGATCGCCAAGGAGGTGCCGACGCTGCGGCACGCGGTGACCATCGGCGGCGGCCCGCTCGACTTCGACGACGTCTTCATGGCCGGCCGCGACGTCCGGCACGGGCAACTGGCAGCGAGCCCGGACGACCTGGCCCAGGTGATGTTCACCTCGGGCACGACGGGCGAGCCCAAGGGCGTCATGCACACCCACAACACGCTGTACGCCGGCATCCGCACCGAGGCCGAGGCCCTCGGGCTGGACGAGGATCTGGTCGTCCACATGGGATCGCCGCTCACCCACCAGGCCGGGTACCTCTACTGCTTCCTGATGCCGCTCCAGCTCGGCGGCCGGGCGGTGTTCCAGGACGTGTGGGACCCGGACGTCATGCTCGGCCTGGTCGAGTCGGAAGGCGTCAACTTCGGCATGGGCGCCACCACGTTCGTGGTCGACGCCATCGCCGCGCAGCGGGCCCGCCCCCGGGACCTGAAGACCCTCGGCTCCTTCGCCTGCGGCGGGTCGCCCATCCCGCCGAAGGTGGTGGAGGAGGCGGGCGAGGTGCTCGGTGTGCGCATGTACGCGCTGTGGGGCATGACGGAGAACGCCACGGTCACCATCACCCGCCCCGAGGACCCGCCGGATCTCGCCGCGCGCTCCGACGGCCGGCCCGCGCCGTGGATGCGGGTCCGGATCGACGGCGACCGGCTTCAGGTACGCGGCGCGAACCAGTGCGTCGGCTACTGGAAGCGCCCGGACCTGTACGGCGAGGCCCTCACCCCCGACGGCTGGTTCGACACGGGCGACCTCGCCAGGGACGACGGCCACGACGGCATCCGGATCACCGGCCGGGCCAAGGACCTGATCGTCAGGGGCGGGGAGAAGATCCCCGTGGTCGAGGTGGAGGCCGCGTTGTGGCGGCACCCGCGGATCAAGGAGGCCGCGCTGGTGGCCTATCCCGACGAGCGGCTCGGCGAGCGGGCGTGCGCCTTCGTCGTCCCGGCTGGCGAGCCGCCGTCGCTGGCCGACGTACAGCGGCATCTGGAGCGGCTCGGCATGGCCCGGCAGTTCTGGCCAGAACGCCTGACGGTCGTGGCCGAGCTGCCGAAGACGGCGTCGGGCAAGGTGCAGAAGTTCGAGCTGCGGGAACGGATGGGCTGAGTATGGACTTCGCGTTCGACGACGAGCAGGAGCGGCTGCGCGCCCGGGTGCGCGACTTCGCGGCCGAGCGCCTCGCCCCGCACTACCAGTCCGACGACCGCGCCGCGGCCATGCGCCCCGAGCTGCCCGGCGAGCTGGCCCGCATGGGCCTGCTCGGCCTGCGCGTCCACCGGGAGTACGGCGGTTCGGGCGCCGACGCCGTGACCACGGGCCTGGTGCTCGAAGAGCTGGCCCGCGCCGACGTGAACAGCTGCTACCTGGTGCTCAACGCCGCGCTCGTGGCCGACATCCTGCAGGCCAACGCCTCGCCGGAGCAGCGGGCCGACTGGCTGCCCGCCCTGGCCTCGGGGGACCTGATCCCGGCCATCTGCCTGACGGAGCCCGAGCACGGATCGGACGCCGCCGCCATCGAGTTCCGCGCCACCCCCCAGGACAGCGCCTGGCTGCTGGACGGCGAGAAGACCTCGATCATGCTCGGCATGACCGCCACGCACGGCCTGGTCTTCGCCAGGACGGGCGGTCCGGGGGCGCGCGGCGTCACCGCCTTCCTCGCCGATCTGGCGTCCGCCAAGCGGGAGGCGTTCACCGACCTCGGCAACCGCGCCGCGGGCCGCGCCCACCTGACCTTCGACGGCCTGTCCGCCGGGCCCGAGACGATCGTGGGCGGCGAGGGCCTCGGGTTCGTCCAGGTCATGCGGGGTTTCGACTATTCGCGGGCGCTGATCGCGTTGATGGCGACGGGCACCGCGCAGGCGGCGATCGACGACGCGCTGGAGCGGGCGCGCACGCGCATCGCCTTCGGCCGCCCGCTCGGCGCCTTCCAGGGGCTCAGTTTCCCCCTGGTCGAGTACGCCACGCAGCTTCGCGCGGGCCGGGCGCTCTGCTACGAGGCGCTGTGGCGCAAAGACCAGGGGCTCCCCCACACGACCGAGGCGAACATGGTCAAGTGGTGGGTGCCGAGGATGGCCGCGGACGCCGTCCAGCAGGCGCTGCTCACGTTCGGGCAGGCCGGCTACTCGGAGGAGCTGCGGCAGGCGCAGCGGCTGCGGGACGTGATCGCGCTGCAGATCGCCGACGGCACCGCCCAGATCACCAAGCTGGTCGTCGCCCGGCAGCTACTCGGCCGCGACTTCGCGCCCTGAATCCGCCTTTTCCGACTTCTCCGGGACGTACGGCGGGAGGTTGAGGCGGGCGCGGATGCTCCGCTGGACGGTCACCTTGTCGTCGCGGGCGTCGACCGTCGTGACGTACTCCTTGCCGCGGAACAGCTCCACGACCGGGTCGATCTTGTCGTGGTATTCGCGCAGCCGCGTGGCGAGCGCGTCCGGGGCGTCGTCCTCGCGGGTGACGAGCTCGCCGCCGCACACGTCGCATCTGCCCTCGGTCGCGGGCCGGTGGGCGATCAGGTTGTAGTCCATGCCGCAGCGTGAGCACAGCCGCCTGGCCAGGACCCGCCGCCGCACCTCGTCGTCGGGCAGGTCGAGGTGGATGACGCCGTCGATGTCGTAGCTCTCCAGGAAGAACTCCGCCTGCCGCCGGCTGCGTGGGAAGCCGTCGATGATGAAGCCGAAGTTCCAGTCGTGCTGCTGGAGGCGCTCCCTGACCACGTCCTCGACCAGGTCGTCGCCCACGAGCTCGCCGGCCGCGACCAGCCGGCGGACCTGGGCGCCGAGCTTGGTGTGGCTCTTGACGTGCCAGCGGAAGATGTCGCCGACGCTGATGTGCACCAGGTCGAGATCGGTGGCCAGCAAGGTGCTCTGGGTGCCCTTGCCGCTGCCCTGCACGCCCAAGATCACGTATTTCCGCATGTCTCATTCTCCGTCGGGGACGGGGAGCATGATCTTACTGCCCGCGCCACCGCGATCGACGAGTTCCTGGACCCGCTGGGGAGAGTAGATCCCGTCCACGAGGAGCTGCGCGAGCCCGAGTATGCCCGCGTTGGGGTCGAGGTCGCTGCGGACGATCTGCAGATTGCGGGTGGCCAGCGGCAGGGACCGCCGGTAGACGATCTCGCGGATGCCGGCGAACAACTGCTCGTCGGTGTGCGCGAGCTGGCCGCCGATCGCGATGATGCGCGGGTTGAACAGGTTGACGGTGTCGGCGATGGCGCCGCCGAGTATGCGGGCCGCGCGCCGCGCGAGCCGTACCGCGACCAGGTCGCCGGAGCGGATCAGCCGCACAGCGTCGTCGACGCTGGCGATGTCGCGGCCCGCCGCCTGGAGATCGCGGACAAGCGCCCAGCCCCCCGTGTACGCCTCCACGCAGCCGACGTTGCCGCACCGGCAGAGCGGCGGCTCGGCCACGTCGTCGACCACGACCTGGATGTGGCCGATGTCGCCGGCCGCGCCGTCGGCCCCCCGGTGCACCTGGCCGCCGGCGATGAGGCCGGTGCCGATGCCGGTGCCGATCTTGACCATGAGCAGGTGCGGGACCTCGGGGTAGCGCAGGCGCTGCTCGCCGAAGGCCATCGCGTTGACGTCCTTGTCGACCAGCACCGGGCAGTTGTAGTGGGCGGTGAACCAGCCCGGGATGTCGAAGCGGTCCCAGCCGGTCATGATCGGCGGGCTGACCACCCGCCCGCTCGCGAAGTCGACCGGACCGGGCACGTCGATGCCGATGCCGAGCACGTCGCCGGGTGCGTGGCCGCGCTCGTCGAGCAGCTCGGCGAACAGCTTGGACACGATCGTGAGGATCGCCGTCGGGCCGCTCGTCACGTCGGCGCGGACGTCGCGTTCGGCCCGCACCTCCCCGCCCAGGTCGCACACGGCGGTGCGCAGGCCGGTGGCGCCCACGTCGGCCACCAGCAGCACGCCCCGGCCGCGGTTGACGACGAACTGGCCGGCGGGCCGGCCGCCCGTGCGCGCCTCCGTGGGCGCGGGCATGAGCAGTCCGGCGGCCAGCAGCCCGTCGAGGCGCTGGTTGACCGTCGTGCGTGACAGGCCGGTATGCCGCATGACGTCGGCTTTCGTGAGCCCATCGGGGATGTCGCGGAACAAGCTGAGGATCTCCCCTGAGCTGACTCCCATCCGCAGGGTGGACACGCCTGTTATGGCCATTCGTCCACTCTATCGGCGACCGCGAGTACTCGTAAGTCAAGAAAGTTTCGTCTTAAAAAGTCGAAAGAAGGGTTGTCAGTCTTCAGAAGTAGCACATACGGTCATCCCATCGACGCCGAAAGGGGCATCCGATGCATATGACCTCGCATCGCAGGCGAGGGGCAGCGGTCACCGCCGTCCTGGCGGCCGGAACGCTGGCTCTGGGAGCGTGCGGCTCCAGCGTGTCCGCCGGTTCGACCGAGGCGAGCTCCAGCACCGCGGTTCCGAACGTCGCCGCGGTGATCAAGGGGCTGGACAACCCGTTCTTCCAGACGATGAAGCAGGGCATGGACGAGCAGGCCAAGGCGGGCGGCGTGGCCCTCACGGTCCAGGCGGCCACCTCCATCACCGACACCACCGGGCAGGCGGACAAGCTCAACGGCCTGGCCGGGCAGCCCTTCTCGTGCTTCGTGGTCAACCCGATCACGGGCACCAACCTGATCCAGGGCCTGGCCAAGATCGGCGCGCAGAACAAGCCCATCGTCAACATCGACAGCCCGATCGACCCCGGTGCGGCCAACAGCGCCAACGTCAAGCTGGCCACCTACATCGGCACCGACAACGGCGAGGCGGGCACGATGGCCGGGCAGCGGATGAGCCAGCTCGTGCCCTCCGGCGGTGACGTCGCGATCGTCGGCGGCATATCGGGCGACGTCACCAGCGGCGCCAGGGTCGAGGGGTTCCAGCAGGGCATCGGCAACAAGTTCAAGGTCGTCCAGACGGTCGCCGCCAACTGGGATCGCCAGACCGCGCTCACCGCCGCGACCGACCTCCTGCGCGCGCACCCGGACCTGAAGGGCTTCTTCGTCGCCAACGACGACATGGGGCTCGGTGTGTCGCGGGCCATCGCCAACGCCGGCCAGACGGGGAAGGTGAAGGTCATCAGCGTCGACGGCATCAAGGACGCCCTCGAAGCGGTCAAGGCCGGCACGCTGGACGGCACCGTCGCCCAGTACCCGTACGCCATGGGCCTGATGGGCATCGAGGCGTGCCAGGCCGCCACGGCGGGCAAGACGCTGCCGGGCACGGTGAAGTCCCCGGTCGAGCTGGTCACCAAGGACAACGCGGACAAGGCGCTGGCGGCCACGCCCAAGCCGTTCGGCGCCTACGTCGACCCGTTCAAGAGCCTCATCCCGTAGGGACAGAGATGGCAAACACTGCAATCGCCGCACCCGAGCACGGAGCCTGGACCGCGCGTCTGAAGGACGTCGGCTTCTGGGCCGAGTGGGCGGCCCTCGTCGGGCTGATCGTCCTGGTGATCGTCTTCCAGGCGCTGAACCCGACGTTCCTCAGCGCGGGCAACATCGCGTCGATGCTGGTCGCCGCCGCCATCCTGATCATCCTGAGCGTGGGCCAGACGTTCGTCATCGCCACGGCGGGCATCGACCTGTCGATCGCCTCCACGATGACCTTGGGCGCGGTGGCCTTCGGCCAGGTCTACTCGATGGGCATGGGCCTGGCGCTGTCGTGCCTGGCGGCCATCGTCGCCTCTGGCCTGGTCGGCGTGCTCAACGGAGTGATCGTCGCCCGTGGCAAGATCACCGACTTCATCGTCACGCTCGGCACCCTTTCGGCGGCCTCCGGGCTGGCGCTGATCCTCTCCGACGGCAAGCCTGTGACGATCATCGACGCGACGCTGCTCGGGCTGTCGACCGGCGGGCTCGGGATCTTCGGCTGGTCGTTCGTCATCGCGGCGGTCGTCGCGGTGCTGGCGCACGTCCTGCTGTTCCACACCCGGTTCGGCACGCACCTGCTGGCCACGGGCGGCGCTGCGGAGTCCGCGACGGCCATGGGGATCAGCACCCAGCGCGTGAAGATCGCCGTCTACACGATCTCCGGCGTGCTCGCCGGGCTCGGGGCCATCCTGCTGGTCGCCCGGATCGGCGCGGCCGAGCCGGCCGCCAACACCGCCTTCCTGCTCAACTCCGTGGCCGCGGTCGTGCTCGGCGGGGTGAGCCTGTTCGGCGGGCGCGGCAGCATCATCGGCCCGGTCATCGGCGCGCTCCTGCTCATCGCGCTGGTCAACGGGCTGACGCTGCTCGGCGTCTCGCAGTTCTACCAGCCCCTCGCCGTCGGCATCGTCGTGGTGCTGGCCGCGCTCCTGACAAGGTTCCAGCGATGACGAACACCCTGCTCGAATGCCGGAACGTGTCCCTGTCGTTCGGCAACGTCCGCGCCCTCGCCGACGTCTCGCTCTCCCTGCGCCAAGGCGAGATCACCGCCCTGGTCGGCGACAACGGCGCGGGCAAGTCCACGCTGGTCCGCTGCGTCTCCGGCATCCACCGGCCGGACAACGGCCACATCATCTTCGACGGGGAAGAGACCGACTTCCACTCCCCCGACGAAGCCCGCAAGGCCGGCATCGAGACCGTCCACCAGAACCTGGCCCTCGTCGAGGACCTCACCGTGTGGCAGAACCTCTTCCTCAACCGCGAACTCGTCCGCGGGTTCGGTCCCATCGCGTTCCTGGACCGGCGGGCGATGCAGGCCCGCGCGCGGGAGATGGTCTCCACGCTCGCGGTCAACGTCCCCGCGGTGAAGTCCCGCGTCCGGCGGCTGTCCGGCGGGCAGCGCCAGGCCGTCGCCATCTGCCGCGCGGCGGGCTTCAGCTCCCGGCTCGTCATCATGGACGAGCCGACGGCCGCGCTCGGCGTCCAGGAGACGGCCCGGGTCGAGGAGCTCATCCTGCGCCTGCGCGACGAGGGGCACACGGTGCTCCTCATCAGCCACAACTTCGCGCAGGTCATGAAGCTGAGCGACCACGTCTGGGTGATGCGCGCCGGCCGCTGCGTCGGTGGGCGCCGTACGTCCGAGACGAGCGGCGAGGAGATCGTCTCTCTCGTCACCGGGGCCGTCAGCCAGTGAGCCCCTTCCAACGATCAACAGAAAGCACCACGATGACCCTCACCGCCACCACGACCAACCCCATCGGCGTGCACGCCCTCGTCTGGGCCGGCGACACCACGCCCGCGTCGGTGGAGCACGCGATCCGCAAGACCAAGGAGACCGGCTTCGACCTGCTCGAACTGTCCCTGCACGACTCCGCCAACCTCGACGTCCCGGCCGCGCGCGACGCCCTGCGCTCCGCCGGCCTCGGCGTGGCGTGCTCGCGCGGACTCGCCTTCGACGCCGACGTCTCCAGCGACGACGCCGACGTGGTGGCGCGTGGCGAGAAACTGCTGCAGGACTCGCTCGCCATCACCGACGAGCTCGGCGGCACGCACTTCACCGGCGCCCTCTACAGCGCCCTGGGCAAGTACGACCGCCCGCTCACCGACGCCGGGCGCCACCACGTGGTGTCGGTGCTGCGCGGCCTGGCGCAGGAGGCGCGGCGGCGCGGCATGACGCTCGGCCTGGAGATCTGCAACCGCTACGAGACCAACGTCATCAACACCGCGCGCGACGCGCTCCGGCTCGCCGACGACATCGGGGAGGACAATGTCCTCATTCACCTCGACACTTACCATATGAACATCGAAGAGGACGATCTCGTACGGCCGGTGCGCGAGGTCGGAGACCGGCTCGGCTACGTCCACATCGGCGAGAACCACCGCGGCTACCTCGGCTCCGGGCACCTGGACTTCACCTCGTTCTTCCACGCGCTGGCCGACATCGGCTACCGGGGCCCGATCACCTTCGAGTCCTTCTCCTCGGCCGTGGTGGCGCGCGGCCTGTCGAACGACCTGGCCGTCTGGCGCAACCTGTGGTCCGACGGCGAGGACCTGGCCCGCCAGGCCCACGGCTTCATCACCGGCCAACTCCACGCGAGCCAGACTCGATGACGACCCTCACCGACCTGGCCGCCCGGGCCCGCTCCCTCGTACACGACGGCCGCCGCGCGGTGCTGGGCATCACGGGCAGCCCCGGAGCCGGCAAGTCGACGCTCGCCGAGCACCTGGTCCGGCTGCTGCGGCAGGACCAGCCCGCGCTCGACTGGGTGGCGCACGTGCCGATGGACGGCTTCCACCTCGCCGACGTGGAACTCGACCGGCTCGGCCGCCGCGACCGCAAGGGCGCCCCTGACACCTTCGACGCCGCCGGCTACGCCGCGCTGCTCCGCCGCCTGCGCGAGGACGAGGACGACGTGATCTACGCCCCCGCGTTCGAACGCGACCTGGAACAGCCGATCGCGGGCAGCATCCCGATCCCGCGGACCGCCCGCCTCATCGTCACCGAGGGCAACTACCTGCTGTTCGACCAGGGCGACTGGGCGCGGGTCCGGCCCGTGCTCGACGAGGTCTGGTACTGCGATCTCGACGAGGCCGAACGGGTGCGGCGGCTCGTCGCCCGCCACGAACAGTTCGGCAAGGAGCACGACGCGGCCGTGGCCTGGGTGATGGGGACCGACCAGCGGAACGCGACCCTGGTCAGCGGCACCCGCCCGCGCGCCGACCTGGTGATCTCCGACCCGACCCTCCGCCTGCTGGAGGCCTAGCCGCCCTTCCGCGCCTCGGCCACCTGCTCGACGAGCCCGCGCACGGTGTCTGTGAGCGCCTCCCACGCCTGGCGGCTGTCGGCGCCGCTCTCATGGGGCCTGCGGAAGTCGTCCACGTAGAGGGCCACGTCCTCGATGGCCCATCGCAGCCGGTAGAGGTCCATGATCTCCGGGTCGGGCCGCCGCCCGGTGATGTCCGCGTACCGCGCCAGGTCATCCGGCCCATCGGCGACCAGCCACAGATCCCGCTCGGGCAGCGCCAGCCCCACCGTGTCCCAGTCCACCAGCAGTGGCCCGCCGTCGGCCAGCACGAGGTTGCCGGGATGCGGCTCGCCGTGGGTCACCACGAGCTGCTCGCCGCGCACCTCGTCGGCTCGCCGATCGAACTCGTCCAGCCGCTCCCGTAACCTCCCGGCGCAGCCGGCCACCAGCGCTCGGGCAGGTTCGGCGTACGGCCCGCCCTGCCAGCCCCCGCCCGACGCCTGGATGGCATCCTCCAGCCGATCCCGCGCCGGAATGCGCAGCGGCCGAACGGGAGTCGACGCCGGCGCCCCCGTACGGTGCAACTCGGCGAGCATCTCCACGACCGCAGCACGCTCGCCGGCCGCCAGGCTCTCGCCGAAATCCCCCGTGCGCCCGTGCACCAGCGGAAACACGCTCACCGCATGCCGTTCGCCGAGCAGCCGGAGCGATTCGCCTCGGCCGGTCGCCAAGGGCGCGACGACGAAGTCCAGCCCCTGCTCGCGCAGGGCGACGGCGGTGTCCATGGCCTGCCGCAGCCCGCTCTCCGCGGAGCCTTCCTCGACCGGGCCCTTCTGCGTCAGATCCGCGACCGTGACGAACCACCGCGGCCCATCGGCATCGGCCGCGACCCAGTGGTAGTCCCCGAACCCGACCGGCGCGTAGTCCAGCGAAACCGCCCCGATCCCCCACGCGCCCAGGATGTCGCGCAACGCCCGCTCATCAAGCCCCGCCGGTCGATCTTTCACGCCCGCCACCTTATCTGGACGGACCGGATGGGCGCGGCTACGTCAGGACCAGCCAGGTTCTGCCGTCGGTCAGCTCGCGGGCGGCGTCGAGGTGCCCGGCGTGACACGCGGTCTCGGTGATCACATGCAGGATGACCGTACGCAGGTCGCGGGGCGGCGAGTCGCCGAAGAGGTCGGCGGGCCACCAGAGCGGTGGGGCATCGAGAGGGGTGGCGGCGATGACGGCGTTCGCCAGCTCCGTCTCCCGCCGATACAGGCCGAACACCGCCTCGGCCGTCACGTCAGGGGCGACCCGCCAGGCGGCGTCCCCGGTTTCGAGATCGACCGATTCGCCGCCGACGACGGCGCGGAACCAGAATCGCTCGACGTCGAGGGCGAGGTGCCGGACCAACCCCAGACACGTCCAGCCCGACGGCAGCACCGGCCGTCGCAGCGCGTCCTCCGGAAGGCCGTCCAGGATCCCGAGCACGTGATCGCGCTGGCTGTTCAGGGCTGCGAGGAGCGTCTCAGTCTCCATGATCATTACCGGTCCCTCCACCGTTGAGGTGGCGCCGATCCTAGCGACAGCACGCGAGATCCGGCCGCCTCATTCGGACGCTCGGGGGCGCGGCGGGCCGCCGATCATATGAGGCCCGGTGGTCTCGGGGCCGGATACGGGGGAAAGCCCCGCCGCGATGAGCTGGCCGCGCAGCGCTGCCACGGTGCGTTCGAGGGCGCGGATCTGGGCCTGGAACTGGCGGATCTGCTCGCGCATCGCGGCGGAGCCGGTCTGCTCGCTGGCCAGGTCGGCGCTGACCCGGGTGGCTTGATCCTGCAAGCGGCCCACCTGCCGCTCCATCTGGGTCAGCGCGTCTTCGTAGATCGTTTTGGCGCGGAGGAAGGCGTCGGCGTCGACCTTGGAGCGTTCGAGCTCGGCATGGCGTTCGGCCTGCAGCAGCGCGGTCTGTTGCGTCTTCTTGTTCGCGTCGGTGGCGGAGCGGAAGGCGAGGTAGGCCACGCCCAGCGGGACGATGCCGACGGAGAACTGGATGAGGAGGTTACTCAGGCTGGACACTGCCACCTCCGATGGGCCGGATCACGCCGGTATAGGTGACTCCGTCATCGCTGTGCCAGGCGTTGACGGTCAGGGCGATGGCGAACTCGGTGCCGTCGCGGTGCAGGCCGACCAGCGGGATGATCCGCCCGGCCAGGTCCGAGCGACCGGTGGAGCGCACCCGGGCGAGTCCGGCGGAGTGCTGGGCGCGGAAGCGGGACGGCATCAGCATCGTCAGCGATCGTCCGACCGCCTCGTCAATGGTCCAGCCGAACAGGTTCGCGGCTTGCGGGTTCCACGACTGGATGACCCCGGCTTCGTCGGCGACGATCACGGCCTCCGGCTCGGCCTCGCCACCCGGGAAGCGGCTCACCTCGACGGCCTCGGGCCAGGTGGCGATCAGCGCGATCCAGCCGCCGAAGGCCAGCCAGACCGCGCCGCCGACCCACCCCCGCGGGTTGACGCCGGTGAAGGTGGAGAACAGGTACACCAGGCCATACAACAGGAGCAGGGCGGTGGCGACGGCGAAGGCCACGCGATCTGAGCGCATGAACATCTGCACCAGGCACAGAGCGCCGGTGGCACACCAGACCAGGGCCCACACGCTCAGGGGAGCGATGGAGGCCAGCATGGCGTATCCGGGGGCCACCCGCTGGTCGGCCGGTACATACGCCAGGGAAGCGCCGATGGCCAGGCTCAGCAGCCCGACGAACGCCAGAGAGGCGCCGCGCCGCCCAATGCGGTGCAGCACGCGGATGATCGTACGGCGAAAAGGAGGGGCGCCGACATCGACTCTGTTACTCACGGTTGCTAGATTAATACATATAGTGATGGATCGAGGGGTTATCCTGGCGATCCCCTGACCCCGGATACGCTCTCCGCTACCCCGGCATCCGGGCGCGCAGGGCCCGGACGAACCAGTCGAGCACCGGCGCCAGGCTCTCCGGGGCCGGCCAACCGTTGATCACCGCGAGCAGCCGGAGATATCTCTCCCGGCGAGGATCGTTCACGCTCTCCAACCGCGCCAACAGCCGCCGCCGGAGATCGGCATCGTCGGGGCAGCCGAAAACGTCCGCGTATCGAGCCGTGACCGCCGCGACGACCGCGTCGGCCTGGGTCGAGGCCGGGTCGAGGCCGGCCGCCACGGCCGGGCCGGCCTCCTCGCGGACCATCGCGGCGGAGTCGCGGCGCAGGACCGTGGTGTCGCCCTGGGCCCGCTCGGCCGCGTACTGCTCGGCCATGCGCCGCAGGCCGGCCCGGAAGTCCGGGTCCTGGGACAGTTCGGCCAGCTCCACCCATGCCTCGACCTGCTCGGCCTCGGGATTGTCGGGCAACTCGGGGGTCATCGAGCGCATGGCCCCGGCGAACGCGGGGTTGTCCGCCAGGCCACCGAAGGCGGTGTCGAGGAAATCGCCGATCAGCCGCCGGCGTTCGTCCTCGGAGAGTTTGGCCAGTTGGTGCATGAGATCCATCTCCTCAGGTGTGGACCCGCGCCTGGCCACCGCCGTCAGCACCGCGCGCCGCAGCCGAAGGGTGCGGATCTGCACATCCAGCGCGTCGGCGTGCGCCGCGGCGACCTCGGTGAGCGAGACCTCCCGGTCCACGACCTTCCGGATCGTGGGCAGGTCCAGCCCCAGGTCGCGCAGCGTCCGTACGAGCTCCAGGCGGGCGAGGGCGTCGATGCCGTAGCGGCGGTAGCCGGCCGGGCTGCGGTCGGCAGGCGGCACGATCCCCTGATCGGAGTAGAACCGGATGGTCTTGACCGTCAGCCCGGTCCGCCGGGCCAACTCGCCGATCGAGTAGAGCGTGTCGCCGTCCATGCCCTCACCTTCGCGTCTCCCCTTACTGGAGACTCAAGCCCGGCGGCTACTCCCAGACGACGACGTTGCGGCGCACCGGGGCCGATCCCGAATCCGTCGCGAACAGCTCGGGCGAGTGCTCCCGGATGCGTTCGACGTCGTTGAAGACGGCTCTCAGGTGGGTGCGCATGGCCGTGCGGGCCAGCGCGACGTCGCCGGCGAGCACCGCGTCGAGGATCTGGACGTGCTGGGCGGCGAAGTCCGTCGCCGGAGTCTCGTGGAGGCCGAGCCGGCGGGCGCGGTCGAGATGCCCCTTGGCCGAGGCCACGGTCGTCCAGGCGCTGCCATGCCCGCTCAGCCGCAGCAGGCCTTGGTGGAACGCCTCATCGAGCTCGAAGAACCCCTCGAGATCGAGGCCCGGCCGCTGCTGCTCCCTGAGGTTGCGCCGGAGTGCGTCGACCAGTTGGGAGTCGAGCTCGGCCGGCAGATCCTCGAGGGAGGCCATCTCCACGGCCTCGCGGAGGAACTGCGCGTCGGCCACCCTGGCCGGGTCGACACGCGAGACGAACGACCCGACCTGGGGAAAAATCTGGACCAGGCCCTCTTCGGACAGCAGGATCAGACTCTCCCGGACCGGTGTGCGGCTCACCTTGAGCGAGGCCGCCAGCTCGTTCTCGGACAGGGCCGTCCCCGGCGGGAGCTCGAGGGTCAGGACCTTGCGGCGCAGGGCCTCGTAGACAGTGCGTCGGCTGGTCCGCCGCTGATTCGATCCGGCCACACGCTCACCCTACCGGGGCAGGATGCCTGAGCGAGCAGACCTTCGGCGGGCGCACAACCGCTATTGCGCATCTGTGCGACAGATGCTTGTATATCAGTACTGCTCGACTAGTGGCCGCCTCCTGACGCAGCCTGCCGACCACGATGAAGACTGTCCGAAGGAGTGGGACCTGTGAGCAAGATCGAGCGTGCCGAGGTGTTCGTCGCCTCCCCGGGGCGGACCTTCGTCACCTTGCGCATCACGACGTCTGACGGCGTGACCGGCCTCGGCGACGCCACCCTGAACGGTCGTGAGCTCGCCGTCGCGAGCTACCTGCAGGAGCACCTCGTGCCCCTGCTGATCGGCAAGGATCCGGCGCGCATCGAGGACATGTGGCAGTACCTCTACCGTGGCGCGTACTGGCGCCGCGGCCCCGTCACGATGACGGCGATCTCCGCCGTGGACACGGCCCTGTGGGACATCAAGGGCAAGGTCGCCGGCCTGCCGGTCTACCAACTGCTCGGCGGCCGATCCCGCGACGGCGTCATGGTCTACTCGCACGCCAGCGGCGCGGACGTCCCCGCCCTGCTCGACGATGTCGAGCGGTTTCTCGATCTCGGCTACAAGGCCGTACGCGCCCAGGCCGCCGTCCCGAACGTCGGCGGCACCTACGGAGTCCGCAAGGGCAAGGTGTACGAGCCGGCCGCGACCTCGCTGCCCGACGAGCAGCCCTGGGACACCGAGGCCTACCTCGGGTTCGCGCCGACCTACCTCGAAGCCGTCCGCGAGCGCTTCGGTTTCGGCTTCCACCTCCTGCACGACATCCACCACCGGCTCACTCCCATCGAGGCGGCCCGCTTCGGCAAGCGGGTCGAGGACTGCCGGCTGTTCTGGATGGAGGACCCGACCCCGGCCGAGAACCAGGAGTCGTTCCGGCTCATCCGGCAGCACACGACGACGCCGATCGCGGTGGGCGAAGCGCTGACC
Source organism: Nonomuraea sp. NEAU-A123 (assembly GCF_018603905.1). GTDB lineage: Bacteria > Actinomycetota > Actinomycetes > Streptosporangiales > Streptosporangiaceae > Nonomuraea. The sequence continues at coordinate 50,258 of NZ_JAHFZZ010000026.1, read as the reverse complement.
TCCATCTGGGACGTCCAGCACCTCATCACCGAGCAGCTCATCGACTACGTACGCACCACGGTCGTCCACGCCGGCGGGATCACGCACCTGCGCCGGATCTTCGACCTGGCCGCGCTCTACCAGGTCCGCACCGGTTCACACGGGGCGACGGACCTCTCGCCGATCACCCTCGCCGCCGCGGTGCACGTCGACATCTCGGTGCCGAACTTCGGCATCCAGGAGTACATGGGCCACGCGGACGAGACCGCGGAGGTCTTCCGCAGCGGAGTGACGCTGTCCGACGGCATGCTGTACCCGTCAGAGGAGCCCGGCCTCGACGTCGAGTACGACGAGAAGGCGGCCGCGCGCTTCCCCTACGAGGCTCGCTACCTGCCTGTCGCCCGGCGCCTCGACGGTTCGGTGCATGACTGGTGAAGACCTTCACGACGCCCTCGCTGAGCCTCGCCACGCTCGACCGGATCGCTCCTGAGCTGCGCCCGGCCGTCGATCCCCGGCAGTTGCGCCCGCGGATCCTGCACTTCGGCCTCGGCGCGTTCCACCGGGCCCACCAGGCGGTCTACACCGAGAACGCGGCAGCCCGCGGCGGCGAGCCGTGGGGCATCGTCGCCGTGGCCCCGAACTCGACGCGGGTGGTCAAGGCGATGCGCGCCCAGGACTGCCTGTACTCGGTGACCGAACGCCACCCGGCGGCCACCACCACCCGCGCGGTCGGGTCGATCATCGACGCCCTGGGGATGCGCCCGGACGCCGGGCGGGTCGACGACCTGCTCACCGACCCCGACGTCACCGTGCTGACCCTGACGATCACCGAGAGCGGCTACTACCGCCGCCCCGGCACCGGCGAGCTCGACACCGGAGCACCGGAGATCGCCGCGGACCTCGCGGCGAGGGAGGCGGCGGACATCACCACGGTCGTCGGCCGGCTCGCCGCGGGGCTCGCCGCGCGGATGCGGGTCAACGGCGCCCCGATCAGCGTCGTGTCCTGCGACAACATGGCCGCCAACGGCGCCGCGCTCGGCACGGTGGTACGCGGCTTCGTCGAAGCCTCGTCGTGGCCGGACCGGCAGGCCGTGCTCGACCGGCTGGCCACGGCGGTCGCCTTCCCCGCCACGATCGTCGACCGCATCGTGCCCGCGACGACCGATGCGGACCGGGAGGCGGCGCGTATCGCGCTCGGCGTGCGTGACGAGGTGCCGGTCGTCGGCGAGCCGTACCGGCAGTGGGTGCTGGAGGACTCCTTCGCCGGCCCGCGTCCGCCGTGGGAGCTCGACGGCGCCCTGTTCGTTCCCGACGTCGGGCCGTACCAGCTCACGAAGCTGCGGCTGCTCAACGGGTCCCACTCGGCCATGGCCTACCTCGGAGCGGCGGCCGGCTGCGCGACGATCGCCGACGTCATGGCGACCGGCTGGGGTGAACGGCTGGTCCGGGCCCTGGGCGCGGAGATCGCACCGACACTGCCCGCCGACGGGCCGGACTCGGCCACGTACACTGACGACCTGGTCGAGCGGTTCCGCAACCCCGGGATGCGGCACCTGCTCCGGCAGATCGGCTCCGACGGCTCCCGGAAGATCCCGGAACGCTGGTTCGGCGCCCTCCGCTCGCTGCGCGCCGCCTCCGCCGGCACTCCGACGCTCGAGCTCGCGCTCGCCGCCTGGGCGAACGCGACCCGGCCCGCCGACGGCGGGCAGCCGTTCGGCACGACGGACCCCGCCGCCGCGGAACTGGCGGCCTGCTGGCACGAGACGTCCGACCACGAAGACACCATCCGCCGGCTGCTCAGCGTGCTGGGCGCGGCGGACCTGGCCGGGGACGGCGCGCTCGTCTCCGGCACCGCCGCCCGGCTCCCCGCACTGCGGGCCGGCCGCGTCGAGATCTGACCTACCTCGGAGTTCGCGATGAAAGACAGCACACAGACGGAGCCCGCGGGCCCCGTGACAAGAACAACCCGTGACCTCGTCAGGGCGGCCATGTCCGGCTGGCTCGGCACGGCGATGGAGTTCATGGACTTCCAGCTGTACTCGCTGGCGGCCGCCATCGTCTTCAACAAGATCTTCTTCCCGGACGTCAGCCCGGCGATCGGGCTGATCGCCGCCATGGCCACCTACGGCGTCGGATACGTCGCCCGGCTGGCCGGCGCCATCTACTTCGGCCGGATGGGCGACCGGATCGGCCGCAAGAAGGTCCTGATCATCACCATCCTGCTGATGGGCGCGTCGACCACGCTGATCGGCGTACTGCCGACCTACGCGGTGATCGGCATCCTGGCCCCGATCCTGCTGGTCGTCCTGCGGCTCGTCCAGGGCTTCGGGGCCGGCGCCGAGATCGCCGGAGCCACGGTCATGCTCGCCGAGTACGCCCCCGTGAAGCGGCGCGGCCTGGTCGCGTCGCTGGTGTCGCTCGGCACCAACACCGGCACGCTGGCGGCGTCGGGCCTGTGGGCGATCCTGCTCGCCGTCCTCAGTGAGGAGCAACTGCTCTCGTGGGGGTGGCGGCTGCCGTTCCTGCTGAGCTTCGTGCTCATGGTCTTCGCGGTCTGGGTACGCCGGAATCTCAAGGAGAGCCCGGTCTTCGAGGAGCGGCCCGACGTCGTGGACGGCGTCGCGATGTCCCGTACCCAGGCCGAGGCCGTCTTCCAGGAGGAGAACAAGAGCGTTCTCGAGGCCGGGCTCCGGCAGCGCAAGGGCAAGGCGTTCTTCCTGGCCCTGGGGCTGAGGTTCGGCCAGGCCGGCAACTCGGGCCTGGTCCAGACCTTCCTCGTCGGCTATCTCGCCACCACGCTGCTCGTCGACCGGTCGATCCCGACCAGCGCCATCGTCTACGGCTCCTTGCTGGGGTTCGTCACCGTGCCGCTGGTCGGCCTGCTCGGCGACCGGTTCGGCCGCCGCCCCATGTACATCGCGGTGACCCTGCTGACCGCCGCCTTCGCGTTCCCGATGATGCTGCTGATCACCTCCGGCAGCACGGCCGCGCTGATGCTGGGCATGATCTTCGGGCTGAACATCGGCGTCCTGAGCCTGTTCTCGCTGGAGAGCGTCACGATGGCCGAGCTGTTCGGCTCCCGGACCCGCTTCACCCAGCTCGCCCTCGCCAAGGAGATCGGCGGCATCCTGGCCACCGCCATCGGCCCGGTCGTCGCGGCGACCCTCACCGCCGTCACCGGTAGCTGGTGGCCCATCGCGGCGATGCTCGTCGTCTACTCGCTCATCACCCTGCTGTCCACGATCCTCGCCCCGGAGACCCGCAGGCGCGACCTGGTCCTTCTGGAGGACGCGGTATGAAGTCCGTCGTCGTGCACGGCCCCGGCGACCTCCGGATCGACGAACGCCCCGATCCGGCACCGGGGGAGGGAGAGGTCCTCCTCACCATGGAATGGGGCGGGATCTGCGGCTCCGACATCACGTACTGGAAGCACGGGGCCTCCGGGACCGCAGTACTCAAGCACCCGCTGGTGCTCGGGCACGAGGTCGCCGGCCGGATCGCCGGCGTCGGCACGGGTGTCAGCGGTCTCGCGGTGGGCCAGCCGGTCACCGTGCACCCGGCGGAGCTGATCGGTGACGGCCGCCTGCCCGACCGGCTCGCCGGCCGCACGAACCTCTACCCCCGCGTCCGCTACTTCGGGTCGGCCGCCTTCGACCCCCACACCGACGGCGGTTTCAGCGAATACCGCGTGGTCCGCGCGGCCCAGATCCGGCCACTGCCCGAAGGCATCAGCACCGAGCACGGCGCCCTCGCCGAGCCCCTGGCCGTGGCGATGCACGCCGTGTCCCGCGCCGGGGACCTGCGCGGGAAGACGGTGCTGGTCAACGGCACCGGCTCGATCGGCTCACTGGTCGTGGCCGCCGCGAAACACCACGGGGCGGCCACGGTCATCGCCTCGGACATCGCCAAGACGTCACTCGCCGTCGCCCGCGCCATGGGCGCGGACGAGACCCTCGACATCAGCGGGGACGCGACACTCCCCCAGGATGTCGAGCTGGTCTTTGAGGCCACGGGCATCCCGGCCGTGCTCGGCTCCGTCCTGCGGGCGACGGCCCGCGGCGGCACCCTGGTCCAGGTCGGCAGCCTGCCCGGCACGCCCGCCCTCTCAGCCCTCGGCGACCTCGTGACCAGGGAGATCACCTGGATCGGCTCGTACCGCTTCGCCGAGGAGATCGACGACGCCCTGGACGCGATGCGGGACGGCCTCGACGTCTCCCCGATCATCAGCCACCGCTTCGCCCTCGACCAGGCCGCCGAGGCACTCGCCGTCGCCGCCGATCCGGCGAGCGGCAGCAGCAAGGTGATGCTGCGGCTGGGCGGATAAGGAAGCCGGTCATGGCTCGCCGGATCGGCGGTGGCGGCGCGCTGGTCGCCGTGGCCGCACCGGCGTCGACCAGCCGCCGGCGAGCTCATCGGCGATTCAGGCCGGACAGCTGCCAGGCCAGACGGTGCCGAACGGCGGGGATCTTACCCGCCAGCCTCAGGACCAGATTGCGCAGCAGCCGCTTCCCGGACGCGGCCGTGGCCAGCGCGGTGAGCGTGCCGGCCAGGGCGACCACCTTCTCGGCCTGCGGCCGCTGACCGGTGGCGTAGCCGTCGAGCAGGTCGGGCGAGGCGCCCCGCAGCACGCGGGAGAGGGCCTCGCCCAGGGTGACGGCGTCGTCGATGCCGAGGTTCATGCCCTGGCCGCCGGCGGGAGAGTGGACGTGCGCGGCATCGCCGGCCAGCAGGATGCGGTCCTTGCGGTAGCTGACGGCGATGCGGTGGTGCACGCGGAAGCGAGATCCCCAGATGACCTCGTGCACGACGGCGGGTTCGGCCTCGGGCCCGCGTTCGTCCAGCAACTGCTGGACGAACGCGACATCGGGCCGCTGGGGCGCCTCCTCCACCGTGGCGACGATCCGGTAGGACCCGCCGGGCAGCGGCGCGACGACCACCAGCCCCGCGGGCGAGAAGTAGAGGATGACCTCGTTCTGCGGAACACCACCGGAAAGGCGCACGTCGGCGAGCGCGAACGACTCCGCATAGGCGCCGCCGTCGAAGGCGATCCCGGCGCTCTCCCTGACCATGCTGTGCATCCCGTCGGCGCCGATCAGGTAGGCGGCACGGATCCGCCGCCCGTCGTCGAGGGTGGCGGTGACGCCTTCGGCGTCCTGCTCGATGCCGGTCACCGTGGCGGGGCGCAGCACCTTGCCGCCGAGCTCCTCCAGCCTGGCCAGGAGGAACGCCTCGGTGTCCGCCTGGGAGATCATCAAGGTGTAGGGGAAGGGCGTGTCCAGGCCGTCGAAGGGCACCGGGACGAGCACGCGGTCCCGGTCGCGGATGGTGAAGCGCGGGGTGTGGACTCCGTGCGCGGTCATCGCCGACGCCACGCCGTACGGCTTGAGCAGTTCCAGGGTACGCGGGTGCACGACGGCGGCTCTGGACGTGTTGAGGCTCTCGGCCTGCGCGTCCACGATCGTGACCGTGTGACCCTGCTGCGTCAGGACGATCGCCGCGGTCAGCCCGACGGGCCCGGCCCCAACGATCAGTACGTCCGAATCCATCGCTCCTCCTTGGTCAACGCTTGTTGGCATCAAGCTAACCCCGGGCGGATTGGATGTCAACAAGCGTTGGCCTACACTTGTTGACATGAGGAGATCTTCGGAGCAGACCAAGGCGCTCATCCTGGCCGCGGCCCGCGAGCGCTTCGCCGCGGACGGCTATGAGCGGGCGACGATCCGGGCCATCGCCACCGACGCGCGGATCGACCCCGCGATGGTCATGCGGTACTTCGGCAGCAAGGAGAAGCTGTTCGCCGTGGCGGCCGAATTCGACCTGCGCCTGCCCGACCTGACCGGCATCGACCGTGAGCAGGTGGGCTCCGCCCTGGTGCGCCACTTCCTCGACCGCTGGGAGGCCGACGACGCGCTGCAGGCGCTCCTGCGTACCGCCGTCACCAACGAGGCCGTGGCCGAACGCATGCGCGCCATCTTCGCCGAGCAGCTCGCCCCGCTGGTCGTCAGGCTGACCGGCGATCCCGAGCAGACGCCGACCCGCGCCGCGCTGGTCGGCGCCCAGATTCTGGGCATCGCGCTGGTGCGGTACATCCTCGCCTTCCCGCCCGCGCGGCTGATGTCCAACGAGGAGACGGTCGCCTGGCTCGGCCCGACGATCCAGCGCTATCTCACCGGCCCCGCCCCGGCGTACCAGCAGGGATGACTCCGGCCGGACTCGACGGCCGGCGGGCTTTCACAGGTGGGCTTTCACAGACGGGCTTTCACAGGTGGGTGACGAACCAGTCCGTGGCCAGGCGGGCCACCTGCTCCAGCGTGCCGGGCTCCACGAACAGGTGTGACGCGCCCGGCACGATCTCCAGCCGGACCTCGCCGGGCAATCGCTGCCGCGCCCAGCGGTTGAGGTCGATGACCACCGAGTCGTCGCCGCCGACGATGAGCAGGGTGGGTTGGCGCACCCCGGCGAGGAGGTCACCGGCCAGATCGGGCCGCCCTCCGCGGGAGACGACGGTACGCACCGCATCGGGCCGCTCCACCGCGGCGACCAGGGCCGCGGCGGCGCCGGTGCTCGCGCCGAAGAGCCCGATGCCGAGGCCCGCGGTCCTGGAGTCGGCCCCGGCCCAGTCGGTCAGCGCGGCCACGCGGCCGGCGAGCAGGCCGATGTCGAACCTGAGCTCACCGGTCACGGCATCGCGCCGTTCCTCCGCCGCGGTCAGCAGGTCGGCCAGCACGGTGACCAGGCCCGCGGCCTGAAGCTGCGCCGCGACGTAGCGGTTGCGCGGGCTGTGCCGGCCGCTGCCGCTGCCATGCGCGAACAGCACCACCCCACGCAGCTCACCGGGCACGGCGACGTCGGCGTCCAGCGCCACGTCACCGACCGGGATCCGCACCCCGACTTCCGCGACGTCCATGGTCTCCCTTTCCCGCGGACGACCTCCTCCCCCTCCCCTTCCCTCCCTTGGACAATCAGTCGCGGCGCCAACCGGAGGCGGAAATGTCAGTGGCCCTCGCTACGGTGCCGACATGGCAGCGAGCACCATCGATTACCGCCGTCCGGGTGTCTTCACGCGTCTTGATGCCGATCAGTCACCACTCACCGAACGCCTCCCGACCACCCCAGTGGACATCTGCAAGATCACACAAGGCCTCATCGTCCACCCGAACGATGCCGCCTCCCTGCCGATCCCCCCGGAACGCCTGGCCGAGAAGAACCTCCGCGGCACAAGCGACATCATCCGATCGCTCACCAGCCTCGACCCCGCCCCGCTGGATGTCCCACGTCCCGCACACCTGCGAGTGGTGGGCACGTGCCGTCACTTCGCTCTTGTCAGCTGCGCTCTTCTCCGCCTCCAGGGCATCCCCGCTCGCGCCCGGTGCGGCTTCGCCACATACTTCATTCCCGGCAAGAGCGTCGACCATTGGATCACGGAATACTGGCGCACCGACGAACGGCGTTGGGTGCGCATCGACAGCGAGATCCTCGGCCAGAACCTGGTCGCCGCCCCCGAAGACCTGGCCACCGGAGAGTTCCTGACCGGTGGCGAAGCTTGGCGCCTCTATCGCGAAGGCTCCGTTGATCCTGACTCGTTCGGCGTCGCGGGAGTCGCGCACGCGTGGGGAGCGGCCGAAATCCGGGGCAACGCGATCCGCGACCTGGCCGCCCTTCAGAAGATCGAAATGCTGCCCTGGGACGAATGGGGCCGCATGGAGGCTTCCTACCAAGGCGCCACCGGTCCCGATTACGACTCGCTCATGGACATGATCGCCACGACCTGCGCCGACGACAACCCCGAGGCCATAGCCAAGCTCTACGAGAGCGAAGACCTCGAGGTCCCGACGCACATGATCTTCACAAGCTGACCATGCTGCATGCCGACGCCGACTTCGAGACCATCTCCCGCCGGGTCAGCGGTGGCCGGAGGCGCAGCTGACGCAGGTCTTGGTGGCCGGGAGGATCGTCAGGCGCTCGATGGCGATGCGTTGCCCGCATCTCGCGCAGATCCCGTAGGTGCCATCGCGTAGCCGTTCGAAGGCGAGGTCCAGTTCGGCGAGGTGGCTCACGGCCTGGTCGAGGAGGGCTTGGACGTGGGCCCGTTCGAAGGCGGTGGACGTTCCTTCGGGGTCGTGCTCGTCGTCGGAGGCGGTCAGCGCCGACGATTTGACGATCTCCTCCCGGTCGCGGCCCAGGATGGCGACGCGGGCCGTGGTCCTCTGACGGTCGGCGTCGAGCAGTTCTCGTATGGTCGCCTGCTCTGAGGGGGAAAGCGCGGCGCGTTCGGTCATCACACTTCCTCACCTTCCCCTCAGCCCGCGCTCATGCCTCTCGGGAAACTTCGTCTCCGTTGTTGACGATATTTCTCGCTCGGTCTATCGTCGTCTCTGCCGGAGACAAGGTTCCAAGGCTTACGGCTCGGCCGTGGTAGGCATGGGGTCCCCAGGAGGCCGTACCGACAAGTTGGTGCATCATGATCGAGCACTACCTCGGCGGAGTCGGCATCGCCGAGGCGCTGGGGGTGAGCCGGCACGCGGTGCACAAGTGGCGCTCCCGCTATCCGAGCGATTCGAGTCACCCGTTTCCCGAGCCCGACGTCGAGATCGACGGAGTTCCCGGCTGGCGGGCCGACCGGCTGGACGAGATCGTGCAGTGGCGCAACGGCCTGCCTGGCCGCGGCGCGGGCGGAGGCCGTCCTTCCGCCGCACGTCAGGAGTACCTCAAGCACGCCGGGCTGCGTGGCCTGGAGCGGGGCGAGGCGCTGCGCGCGCTCCGCACGTTCACCGAAGAGTTTCCCGAGATGACCGAGCCGGAAGTCTGCGCCTGGCTCATCGAGAAATGGCGCAGCTAGCACTTCCCGGCAAACCACCACAAGACCGGAAGGCGATGACGCATGCCCGAAATCAGCGGGGACACCGCACCAGGCTTCGAAGGAGTGCGTACGGCATTCGCCGCCAATCTGGCCGGTGACCAGGAAGTGGGCGCGGCGGTCAGCGTCTACCTCCACGGTCGCAAGGTCGTCGACCTGTGGGGCGGAATCGCCGATCCCGAGACCGGCCGCCGCTGGGAGCGCGACACCCTGCAGGTCGTCTATTCCACCACCAAGGGCGTCACCGCCGCCTGCGCGCACCTGCTGGCCCAGCGCGGCGAACTCGACCTCGACGCGCCCGTAGCCGAGTACTGGCCGGAGTTCGCGGCGAACGGAAAAGACCGCATCCCCGTCCGCTGGCTGCTCACCCACCAGGCCGGACTGCCCACGATCGACCACCCGATCACCCCGGCTCAGGCAATCGCCTGGGAGCCGATGGTGACCGCACTGGCCGCCCAGCGCCCGTCCTGGGAGCCGGGCACCGAACATGGCTACCACGGGATTACCTACGGCTGGCTGGTCGGAGAGGTCGTTCGCCGGGTGACCGGCCGCAGCATCGGCACGTTCCTCGCCGAAGAGATCGCCGCGCCGATAGACCTGGACCTGTGGATCGGGCTGCCGGAAGCCGAGCGGCATCGGGTCAGCCGGATCATCGCCGACGCGCCCGACTTGGCGTCCATGGCCGCCCTCGACCTGGACGCCCTTCCCGAATCCGTGCGCGAGGTGATGAGAGCCTTCGCCGACCCGACGTCGTTGACCGTGCGGTCATTGTTGACCGTCATCACGCCGCCGCTGGACCACAACAACCCCGACGAGCAGTCCGCTGAGATGCCCTCCAGCAACGGCATCTGCACGGCCCGCGCACTGGCCCGCTTCTACGCCGCGCTCATCGGCGAGGTCGACGGGCATCGCATTCTCTCCGCCGAGACCTTGGCCGCGGCGACCGCGGAGCAGGTCAGTGGTATCGACCGCATCCTGCGGGTGCCCGTCCGGATCGGCACCGGTTTCGGGCTGCCGACACCCGACGTCTTCTGGTACAGCCCGACCGCCTTCGGGTTCCCCGGCTACGGCGGATCGCTCGGCTTCGCCGACCCGGCGAGCGGCCTGGCGTTCGGATATGTCATGAACCACGTTCAAGAAGGCGTACCGGACCGGAGAGCCGCATCCCTCCTCGAGGCGGTCCACCGCGCCATGACCCAGCCCTCCCTCTAGGCTTGCGGGCGTTCCGCATCACTTCTCGCTGGTTCTGGAGGCCGCTGTGGCGATGCCCAAGAAGGGGTCACGGCTCATCACCGTCGACGGCACTGCCTTCCGCTGGCGGGTCAGTCACAAGCCCACGTACCGCGAAGGCACCGGCTCCAGTCCTCTCACCTTCGCCGTTGAGCGAGCCCAGGAACCGGGCAGCGTTCTCATGGTGACCCTCTCCTGCGCCCGGCCGGACAACTGGAACGGAGAGCGAACGATCGCGGTCCGTCCTGTCCTCGTCGCGGGATGCGTCCGGCGAGCCGTCGAACAAGGATGGAACTCCGGCCGGCCAGGCTCGACATTCACCCTCACCGTCACCGAGGACGAGCTGGCCGTGCTCCTGGGCGAACCGCCTCAGTATCTGATCCCCTTCCTCTGGGGCATGATCCCGGAAGGTGGCGGCATCAGAGATCTGCCTCGAGGCAGGCAGATCTGGCCCCGCGACGAACCGAGCACCGACCAGCAGTCTGCTGAGCCGACGGCTAGTCGACGCAGCCCGGAATAGTGTTCAGCGGATTGCAGTTGTCGGGGATGTTGTCACGGATAGTCGAGTTCTGGATGACGACATTGGTGTTGCCGGTGGAGATTCCACCGCCTGCTGATCCCTTGTTCCGCGTGACCAGGACGCGATCGAGCGTGGTGGTTCCCAGGTTGGAGATGCCTCCGCCCAGGCTGCCGGATACGTTGTTGTCCAAGGTGCTGTTGATGAGGTGCGACACGCCGGTCGCCTGGGTGTTCAGCCCACCGCCGTTGACCGGTGCGCTGTTCCCGGCCAGGACGCTCTTGGAGAGCGTCAGCGTCCCCGAGTTGATTATCGCGCCGCCTCCGACGCCCATTGTCGAGTTCGCGTTGAGCCGGCTGAGGAAGATCGTCGCTGTGGCGTCCGCATTATTAGCGAACGCGCCGCCGTTTCCTGCGCGGTTGCCGGCAAGGGTGGTCCGGTCCAGAACCACGGTGCCCGCGTTGAGGATTCCACCGCCGAGGCCCGTCGTCCTTCCGCCCAGGATGGAGATCCTCTGGACATGGAGCGTCGCCCCGGATGCGACCTCCAGGACACGGAAGAGGCCAGGTGCGGTCGGATCCCGCCTGATCTTCGTGCTCGGCCCGCCCACCAGGGTGATGTCGCCCGTGATGACCGGCAACGCGTCCCCGGGGTCGTTCGCGGTGGCGTAGTTGTAGTCGCAGTACGGCGCGAGAAGGAGCCTGGCGGCTCCGATCCCGTTGACTGTGCGGATCGCCGTGACGAGCGCGTCCGGGTCGCACGCGACGGTCACGTCCTTCACCGGGGCAGACCTCGCGTGTGCCGGCAGCGGCATCGCACCCAGCGCGAGCACAGCGGCCCCCGTGCCACCGATGAATTTAGCAAGAAAGCCCATCGGGCCGCCCCTATATGAAAATGGACATTTGTCCTGTCGGTAACGACTGACCTGTCGGCATCGCCGCCAACAGGGAAACATGCCTGGGCCTGGTGAATGTTCGGGGCGCATCTCTGTTCGGAACAGTTGACCAAGATTTGCGGGCGCCTTTTCATGGCGCTCCGGGCGCTACCAGGCCCGCGTGAAGTGCACTTCCCAGGAGCCCTTGTCGCCGGTTTCGAGTTCGGCCAGTCTCCGGACCGGCCGGCCCGCCCCGTCGAGTACGTCGACCGTCCCGTCCCCGTACACCAGGAGATGGTCCTCGTTGAACCAGCCCCACAGCGTGGTGCCCGTGGGCAGCGGCACCCGGGTCTGGCGCTCGCCGGTGGCGGTGTCGAGCAGGCAGGCGGCGGCGGGCTTGCCCGGACAGATCGCGGCGAGCCGGCGGCCCGAAGGGGAGAACCACTCGTCGGTGTTGACGGCCGCGGCGGCGTCCGGATACGTGCGCAGGACGGTGCCGTTGAGGGAGTAAGCACGGAGCTGTGTCTTGCCGGCGATCCGGACGACCCCGGAGCCGTCCGGGAGCCACAGGTAGGGCTGGGTGCCGGTGCCCGGCGTGTCGATCCGGGTAAGCGTGCCACGCCGCGCGGCGACGTCCACGACGACCGGCCCCACGGCCTCCTTGTCCGAGTACGCCGTCAGCAGCAGCCGCCTGCCGTCCCCGGACCATTGCGGAGACTTGACGTGGAGCGAGGGAGCCACGGTGGGCACGGAGAACCGCCGTCCCGTCGTACGTTCGGTGAACTGCGCCTCATTGGCGTCCTCCCCCGCGAACCGCGGAAAGGCGTAGACGCCGGCGAACATGGTGCCATCCGGTGACAGGACCGTGTTCCGGTACTCGGCGAGTTGCTGGAACCTGTTGGTGCCGCGTTCGCGAACATATGCCGGACTGCCGAGCTTCCCCTTCTCTTGGTAGAGGTACGAGGTCAGCCGAATCGGTCCGCTCCAGCGTGTCGCCGTCCACGAACTCCATCACGATGTACGGCAGGCCGTCCGCCACACCGCTGTCGATGATCTGTACGGTGTGGTAGGCGTCGGGCAGCCGTACCTTCTGGATCTCCTGGACCTGCGCCAAGACCGCCGCGGATCGAGCCCGGAACATCTTGATCGTGACACGCTCTCCCGTGTCGCTTCTGGCCAGGTAGACGCTGTCGTCGGCCAGCAGTCCGTCGATGCTGTACTCGCCCCGTCTTCGGGGGTCCCCCGGGCGCAGCGAAGCCACCTCAGGCATGCACACCTCCGGTCGAGACAACCGTAGATCAATCATGACGCGGCTGCGGCATTTCCTCTTCTCGGTCGAGGTGGATGGGGTGCTAACGAGCTCCGTATCATTCATGATCGTGGTTCTCTTGGTGGTCCTGGGCATCCCGACGGCAGTCGTATGCGGCTCGATATTCTTCGCGATGCTGTCGGCCCCCCGTGGCCGGCGGACTCGTATGAGCCTGTATCCCCTGGTCTGGGGAGCGGTCGTGGCGACGTTCGGCATCGCGGTGATGGCGCTTACCGCGTGGTCCACGCAAGAGGACAAGCACTATGACGACTTCGATTCGGCGATGACCGCCCTGGCAGGCATATTCGGTGGAGCACTGCTGATTTTCGGCTTGGGTCCCTTCGTCCCATGGCTGCTGGAAGTGCTCCGGCGCCACGCCGTATTTCTGCCGCGAGCGCTTCGGACGGCCGTCCGTCATGTGTGTGGCGCACCCGCCCGAACCGCCGCGGGAGTGGCGACGACAATGGCCGCGGCCGCCGTCGCGACAGCGCTGATGATCATCGCACCTGCCATGACGGCGCAGGGCGGGGCGAACTACTATCCCGATGCCCGGCCAGGCGCACTCGTCGTGGAGGGCTTCTCCGCAGATCAGACGGCCACCGTGCGGGCGGCCATCCAGCACGAGTTACCCGGCGTATCCATCGCAGAGAATAGTTCTGCTCGCGGACCGGGCACTTTCGATGTGGCGACCGGCTACAGCAGCTGGTCTGCTCCCTACGTTGGCGACCAGGCGTTGCTGCGCTACCTCACGGGCAATCCTTCGACGCCTTATGACAAGGGCACAGCCGTGGTGGTCTCGACAGACGACGAAGAAACCGCCTCAGCGGAGATCCGATACTCCTTCTCCCTGACCGAGGGCTCTACCGCCATCAAGGCCATTCCGATGATCACTGTCAGACCCCCTGATCCCCGTTTCGGAAGGCTCTTTGTGCCCCGCGAGGTGGTGCAAGACCTTGGTGTCCAGCTACAGCTCCATCAGTTCATCATCGACCCTTCGCATTATCGCGTTTCGACGACCGAGCAGGAGCGACTCGACCGCCGACTGGGCGAAATCGCCGTCACTTACGTCGAGCGGGGATATCAGGCACCGACTTACTGGCTGTACGTCGTTGCGGTAATGATTCTCATCGCCCTCGCCGGCGCACTGGCCGCAACCCGTTCGGCCGGCGCGGCGCGCATTCTGCTACGGATCAGCGGCGGCTCAGTCGCAGCGCTGCGGTTCCTCGCCGCCTGCCGAGCGGCCGTCAGTGCGGCATGTGGCACGGCGATCGGCGCGACCGCCGGGTGCGTCATCGGCCTGTTCCTGGTGTGGCCCATGACCACCTCGATCGACTGGGATCCGCCCCCGCGAGTACCTTTCGAAACCCCATGGACGGCGATCGCCATGCTGATCGCCTGCCTGCCCGTACTCGCCGCCGTGATCGCGGCCCTCGTCTCCCCCACCTGGCTCATTCGGCCGGCTCACGGTCCCCTGGCTTCTCCCGAGCCGCAGAAGGTCATTCCCATTTAGCAGGGTGTCCGATCGGTGGGGACGTTGCTCATGCGAGTCCGGCTTTGAGATTCTCGGTCATGGGACGACGGCCGCCGAGGCAGGCGGGGACGGAAGTGAGCGCCGCCACCACGAGCACGGTTGCCGCCACCAGGGCGAGCTGCTACCAGATCGAGTGGCGCTCCACGATGGCTAAATCTGGATAGACCCGGGCATGGCTGACGGGCTCCTCCTAAGATCGCGCCCATGAGGAAGGACGACACCGCCGACATCGCCAGATGGCTGTGGCACGAGGTGGATCCCGGCGACTGGTCCGGCGAGGCGCTGCGGCCGCTGGGCGAGGGGCGTGGCCGGTTGGTGCCGGTACAGGAGCATGAGCGGCGGTACGCCGGCGACCGCGAGTTCCGCGGTCTCGTCGTCCCCATTTCTTTGGTGGGAGAACCGTTCGCCGCGTTCCGGCGGCACGCCGAGGCAGTGGAGAACGCGATCGGCGCTGCTAACAGCGTTGGCAGCCATGGCCCGATAGGTCCCTGGTACGAGCGGTCACCGGATTGGGGAGCCCCTTTCCTGCGCTGGCGGCGGTCAGGCACCGAATCCCTTGAATTACGCGCCACTGAGACCGGCGCGGAGCTCTCCCTGCAGCCGACGGAGCCGTATGAGGAATGGCGGGAGGCCGCGTTCGAGTGGGGAGAGCCGTCGCATTTGCCGGGTGGTTTCGTCATCGAGTATCTGGACGCCGCCAATGAGGGGCTCAGCACGCCGGGTGGGTGGCGGGTGCCTCGGTGGGCGGTGCTGCCACCTTTGCTGTCGGCGTTCGTCCGCACGCTGCCCGCCGAGACGTGCGCGATCGGCAGGAACGTGAGCGTCACCGTGTTCGGGGGAAATCGCCAGGTTCTCGCCATCCATTCCGCCGAGCGACTGACCATCGTGGGCTGGTTCAAGTACTTCTCGCCGGGCGAGGAACTGGGCTGGTCGCAGCGGGTCGAACGGACCGTGCGATCGTGGACGTTGGACGCGGGCGGTCCTGGCGAAGTGGATGGCGACTGGCTGGCACGGCACCTCGTCGAGATTCTCAAGACGGAGAAAGTGTCCTCTATGGCGAAGCTGGGAAAGCACGTCCACAGCCTGGAGAACGCCCACACGGTGCTCCTCGGCCTGGGGTTCTAGCGCGCCCTTCATGGTGGGCGCCAGCGTCGAGATCAACCCCGTCGACGGCGCGCACCAATCCTTCCCCCTTGCCGTACTCCTTTCGCAACCCGCAGGCGCTCACTATGGGCGTGTCGGCGGCGCTGCTCACGACCCACCCCTTCGGTGAGTCCAGTTCCTCTCACATGCCTCGAGCCAGCGCAGGTCCGCCTGAAGCCGGAGCACGATGCCCTCCAGCAACAGCGCCGCGTTCGAGCGGTCCGGCTCGGCCATGGCGGCGCGCTGGGCGTCACGCAGTCGGCGCAGCAGTTCGCGGCGCTGGGTGTCGACGATGGTGATCGGGTCGGCCAGCCCGGCCGACGCGGCCGCGATCAGCTTGAGATGGAACTCCGCGAGATCACCTCTTGGCCAGTCCACCTCGGCGATCCACTCGGCGACTCGCTGTTGACCGCTGGGGGTGAGCGCGTACACCTTGCGATCCGACCGGTCGGCGCCCTCGGCGGACTTCTCGACCGCTAGCAGCCCGGCCTTTTCCAGCCGGGTCAGCGTGACGTAGACGTGCCCGGCGTTCATCGCGTCACCGAGAGGGCCGAGCGCGTCGCGCAGCCGCGCGCGCAGCTGGTAGCCGTGCGAGGGCTCCTTGGCCAACATCGCCAGCACCACTTCTTGCTGCATTGGGCCCTCCTCTAACCGTTAACTATTATATTTAACGGTTATCCCCGTCGCGGGCAAGCCAGCGCGGGACGGCATGACCGCCATCCTTGCCGTCAACAGGTACGAGAACGCCCTGAAGCGATCAGCGCTTCAGGGCGTTTGTGCGGGAGCATCACTTTAAGCGAGGGAAAGACGCGGCGAAGTACGGCTGGTAGACGCGGGCGCGGATCATCTCACATGACTGCTTGATCCGCCCCGGGAGACCGCGGCGAGGAAACCGCCGACGAACGCATCGCCGAGCCCGATGGTCGTGGGCGCGGCAACGTCAAGGTCGAAGCCGGGCAGGCAACGGACAACCCCGCCCATTCGGCCTTCCAGAGCCGCCGCGAACTCCACCGCCTCCGTTCGCCTCGGCCGGTTCCGCATGAGTTCGTAGTGGTGGTCTGTGTACTCATCGCCGTGGCAGTAGCGGGTGCTGGCGATCAGGATGCCCTCGTTCAGTGGCTCCGCGTACTCGCCGGCCCTCTCGCCGAATGCCGCCGACCAATACTTGGTGTGCACAACCAGGGTCGTCACGGGGATGAGAGCTTGCTGCGCTTCGAGGGCGTGTGCCACCTCCGTCACGGAGAGCAGGTTGACGGGGTAGCCCAGGTGCGACTGCATCTCGTCTTCGTTCAGTCCGTAAATGTCGATGACTTCCAGAAGAGCGTCGCGGACCCGTTGGCTGAGGCCCGGCTCGTGGAATCCGGCATCCTCGTAGTAGACGACTGCCTCGGCTGGAAGTTGTCGCATGTGGCTTCTCAGCGTGGACAGACGCCGGTCAAGCGTCTGCTGGTCCCGTACCGCGTTGAATCCCGAGATCAGAAACACCCGTGCGTCGCGGAACAACGAGCCCAGTTCGTTACTCAGCAGCATGGACTCGTTCGCCGGGTCGTTGACGTAGATCAATCTGTTCGGAAATGGCGCACGGATGTCGATGTCACCTGCTCGAACCCGCATGCCCTGGTCGTACTGCACGATCAGGTGCGGATAAAGGGTGTCCTGGTCGCCGCTGCAGATGTAGTCGCAGCTTGCCGGCAGCAGGCGGCGGACGATGTCGTTGAGACTGACCAGGTGCAGGGTGGATGGTACGCCGAGCCGGCTCATCTCCATCGCCGCGCGAACGGAGGTTCCACCCAGAGTCGTTCGCGTGGGGAACCGCCCTGCGAATGTGCTCAGGCATTCGGAGGAGGCGACGAAGTGCTCGCCTCCTCCGCCCTTTTTGAGATAAGTGAGAATGGAAATGACAAGCTCGCGCTCGTTGGTCACGGTGACCGATGAAGTCAGCTCGGCATTGTGGATCTGGTACTCGTCGACAAGCCGCTCCAGGATCGACGAGGACAGCTTGAGTTCGTAGTCGACGCATCCCCCCAAGCCCAGGACTACCTGACTGGTCATATCAGTACAGAGATGCCTTGCCGGCCGCTTCGAAGAGGTCGATCTTCTGCGCGGCCACCACCTTCATCGCATCGATGCACGGCGGCTGGATGGAGTTCGGCTCACGCAGGCTCTCATCGGCCAGGACTTCGCGCATCTTCATGTGGTAGGCCAGCTTGATGTCACTGGAGATATTAATCTTGTTGATACCGAGCTTGACCGATTCGGCGATCTCGTCATCAGGATTGCCCGAGCCGCCGTGTAGCACGAGAGGGATCTTGACCCGGTCCTTGATCTCCTTCAGCAGGTCGAGCTTGAGCTCCGGCTTCAGGGTCTTCGGGTAGATGCCGTGATAGGTGCCGATGGCCACGGCGAGACTGTCCACCCCCGTTGCCTGCACGAAGGTCACGGCGTCCGCCGGGTCGGTGTAGATGATCGCGTCGCTACCGTCTTCGGCCTCGTTGTCGGTCTTGCCGATCGTCCCCAGCTCCGCCTCGACCGACAGGCCGACCGCGTGCGCGGTGTCAGCGACCTTCTTGGAGATCGCGATGTTGTCCTCGAAGGACTTCATCGAGGCATCGATCATCACCGAGGTGAAGCCGATTTGGATCGCGGTCAGCATCTCCCGATAGGTCGCGCCGTGGTCCCAGTGAATCGCGATCGGCACGGACGAGCGGTGGGCTCGCTGGGCCATCGCGACGATCACGTCCGGCCCGATGTGCCGTACCTCGTCGGGATGGATCCCGATGATAAGCGGCGCGTTCTTCTCTTCGCTGATGTCCACGATGCCGTTGAACATGGCGTAGTCGCTGATGTTGAAGGCGGGCACGGCGAAGTATTTTTCGTTCGCGACGGCCAAGAGCACCTTGCCGGTCGTAAGCATTGCTGTATTTCTCCTTCTGAGTAATAGATTATCGCTCGGGACGGGGATGAGGTGTCAGGCCTTGACCGCGCCGGAGGTGAGGCCGCCGATGAATCGGCGCTGGAAGAGGAGGAACAACACGAGCACCGGGATGGACCCCAGGATGCTCATGGCCATCATCTGATTCCACTCGTAGGAGTGCTGGCCCATCAGGAGCTGGATGCCGATGGGAACGGTTCGCATGTCGTCGGTACGAGTGAGGGTCAGCGCGAACAGGTATTCGTTCCACGAGATCATGAAGGTGTAGACACCGACGGCGACCAGCCCAGGAACCGAAATGGGCACCAGGATCCGCCAGAGAGCCGTCCAGCTCGACGCCCCGTCCACCTTGACGGATTCATCCAATTCCCGGGGCAGGGTGTTGAAGTACGCGGTCATCATGATGATCGCATAGGGCAAGGTGAACACCATGTGCGTGAGAATCAACCCCGCATAAGTATTATACAGGCCGAGCGCCACCACGAGGCCGAAGTAGGGAATGACGAGTGTGATTGGCGGCACAGCCTGAACAGTGACGATCACGGCATTGATGGATCTCTTCATCGGGAAGTTGTAGCGGCTGAATCCATATGCCGCGAGGATCGCCACGAACAATGTCAGTACCGTCACCGACAGCGCGACGATGTAACTGTTGATGAAAAACCTCAACTGGGCACTGTCGCCCAGGATCTTCGCGTAGGCGTCGAACGAGAAGGTCTCGGTGATCAGCCGCGGCGGAACCTGGAAGACTTCCCCATTGGTCTTGAATGACGTCGACAGCATCCACACGACCGGCAGGCCGGCGAAGGCCGCGCCGATGCACAAGCCTGCGAGCACGGCGATCTTCGCGCCGAGGCGCCGCCTTTTGCGGGTGAGCACGGGTGATCACCTCTCCTTTTGCAGGCGAACGTAGAAGAAGGCCAGAATCATCGTGAGCAGCAGCACTATGACGGCGGCGGCGGACGCGGTGGCGAACTCGTAACTGCTGAAGGCTTGCTTGTAGGTGTACGTGCTGAGCATCTCGGTGACATTCAGCGGGCCACCACCGGTGGTCATCCAGATGAGGGCGAACTGCTGAGAGGTCCAGATGAGATCGAGCACGGCCATGCTGAGGAGTACCGGTTTCAGCTGTGGAATCGTCACATTGCGAAACCGGCGGTAAGCGGTCGCGCCGTCCACGGAGGCCGCCTCGTACAGAACGGGCGAGATTCCCTGCAACCCGGCGAGGATGCTGATCATGAAGAAGGGGAAGCCGGCCCAGATGTTGATGAAGGTCAATGCCCAGAGCGCCGTGTTCGGGTCGGAGAGCCAGCTCACCTCCTCGCGCATCACGCCGATCGTGGTCAGGATGTAGTTGACCACCCCGGACGGGTCCAGCATGAGCCGCCAGATGACCGCGATCACGGCGACCGTGAACAGCCAGGGCAGGATGTAGACAATGCGGAAGATGGCTTTCGTCACTCCGCCCAACAACGGCGTGTTGAGCATCGTCGCGAAGGCCAGCCCGAGGCCGAGGTGAGCGACAGTGCTCACGGTGATGAAAATGAACGTGTTCTTCAGCGCGGCCAGGAAGTTGGGATCGGTAAGCACCGTGGTGTAGTTGGCGAGGCCGGCGAAGACCGGATTCTGCTCGACGATCACGTTGTCCTTGAACGAATAGCTGACCACCATCGCGATGGGGATGATCATCAGCACAAAGATCAAGATCAGCGTCGGCGAGAGATAGCCGAACGGGACAACACGCTGCCCGGGGAAAGGCCGCGTCCTTCTCCTCCGGACCGCAGAGGATTCGGGTGCCGATTTTGCGGCTCCCGGGGAGGCCGCGGGATCGAGTTTCGCGGTTTCCATCGATGTCTCCTTGGTTCGGGGCCGCGCCGCACGGTCGGCGCGGCCCACGAAGTACGGAAGGTCAGAGCACCGGCGCCCAGGCCTGTTGCGCCTTGTTGAGGGCGTCGTCGACGCTCTGCTTGCCGGTGAGCACGAGCTGTAGCTGCTCATCAAAGCTGCGCATCAGGTCTTCGGACTTCGGCAAGCCCACGAACTCGTTGGCGGGATAGCCCGCCTTGTAGATGTCGAAGGCCGTCTTGAACAGCGCGTCGCTCTTGCTGAAGTCCGGCTCGGCCGTCTTGTTGCCGGGGAAGCCGTTCGCCAACGTGCTCAGCTCCGCATTCGCCTGCTTGTTCATCAAGAACTGGACCAGCTTGAACGCCTCGGCCTTGTGCTCCGAGGACTCGGCGACGCCGATGCCCCAGGATGCGTACGGGATGCCGCGCTTGCCGGTGTAGCTGTCCTCGGCCGGGATCGGCACCACCGTGAAGTTCAGCTTGGGATCGTTCTTCTTGATCAGCGTGATGTGAGCCAAGGAGTCGATCATCATGCCGACCTGACCGGTGGAGAACTTCTCGACCTTGTCCTGCTCTTTCATGGTCAGCGCTCCGGGCGCGATGACGCCCGCGTCGTTCAGGCTCTTGACGTACTCCACGGTGCTCTTGACGCCCTGGCCGGTCAGGTCGGGCTTCCCGTCCTTGGTGAGCATGCTGCCGCCCGATGCCCACAGCCATGACATCACGTCATTCTGGATGCCGTTGGGAACGGCGGTGTCGAGGGGCAGGGCCCAGCCCTTGACGTTGCCGCCAAGAGCGCTGATCTTCTTGGCCGCGTCCAAGAACTCCGTGCGCGTGCTCGGAGGCGTCTTGACCCCCGCCTTCGAGAGCAGATCCTTGTTGACGAACAGGGGGTAGACGAAGTTGACCACGGGGATCATGTAAGTCTTCCCCTTGATCTGGATCTGGCTCGCGAGCTGGCTGGAGTCGTACTTCGCGGCCGCCATGAGCTCGGACAGGTCAGCGATGGCACCCTGCTTGGCGAAGTCGCTCACCCATGCGCCGTCGAGGCCCACAACATCGGGCAGCGTCCTCGACGCCGCTCCGGACACCAACTGCTGCTTCGTGGAGGCGTACGGACCACTCAACAGCTTGACCTTGATCTTCGGGTTCTGTGCCGTGAATTCCGACATCAGCTTGTCGAACGATCCCGCCGGAAGCTCCGGCGCCCACCACTGCGCGAACTCCAGCGTGACGGTCCCGTCCGCGCTTGTTCCCGCGCTGGATCCCGAGTTGGAACCACACCCCACGGCGGTGGCGCTGAGCACCGCCACCGCCATCACCCCGAGTAGTCGCCTCGTCCGGCCCTGCAACCGGGTGCTGCCTCCGGTCATCGCGACCTCCTTGCTGTACAGGTGTTACCGCTCTTTGCTGGTTTCCGCCACATTAACAACGCATGACGCCACACCACAAGACCTAATAATGCAAAACACAGCTAGAAACCGCACAGTCCGGCACGCAACCGGAAGAGGTGCACTGACAGGGGAGGCTTCCCATGCCAGACTCCCGGAGTAAGCAGCATCTTGCCCGAAAGAGGCAAGGTTATGCGGTAGTCTGCAGTTCTAGGCCTGTATCACTCCTCTGTTGCGCTGATCTTCAGCGCGACTACCGCAGAGATGGGAGGGTCAGTGACCCTTGACGAAGACGACCGGCAGCGCCGTCTACCTGCAGGACGTAAGGCCCAACTGGCGGCATACGTCGCAGAGACCGGGCAGGTCACGGTCAGCGCACTCGCAGAGCGCTTCGGCGTCTCCATCGACACGATCCGGCGGGACTTGGACCAGCTCAGCGCCGACGGCGTCTTGGTCCGCACCTATGGCGGAGCGGTCAGCCAGTCGACCCTTTCCCGGGTCGACCGGGCCGTGGACGTGCGGCTCAAGATGGAAGAACGCGAGAAGGAGAAGATTGCGGTACTTGCCGCGTCGCTGGTCAAAGATGGGTCAATCGTCATGATCAACGGCGGTACGACCACTCTCGCCACGGCCCGGAACCTGCGCAACCATCGGGACCTGACAGTGGTGACGAACAGCCTGCTCGTACCCCCGGCACTGCCGCCCTCAGCCGTCCGCGACGTGTACGTCTTCGGCGGCGCGGTCCGCACTCTCACGCTGGCCACCATCGGCCCCGTCAGCTTCCGGGCGTCCGACGGAGGCGAGCTGGACATCAGCTGCGATCTGGCGTTGATCGGGGTCGGCGCCGTTTCCGCGACCGCCGGATACACGACGAGCAACCTCGCCGAGGCGGCGATGATGCGAGAGATGATCTCTCGGGCGGCGCGCGTGGCGATCCTGGCCGACTCCTCCAAGTTCGGCCGCCGGCTCTTCGCCCAGGTGTCCGAGCTCGGGGGCGCCGACTACCTCGTCACAGACTCCACCCCGCCGCCCGATCTTTTGGACGCGCTGAAGGAGAACGAGGTAGAGCTGATCACGCCGGAAACTCTCGACGGCTCCCCTGACGCCAGTCGTGATCTCCAGTAGTTCGGGTGGTTCGGGTGACGAGCAGGTGGCGGCCTGTCCGGGTGCAGATTCGTGCCATGGCCGGTCATTTCGCGACGGCCGAGAACACCGCCCGCCTAGGTTCTGACCACCGCCTGGAGCTCCAGAAATGACCGGATGACTCGCGCGTGACCCACAACATCACTGGCCGTTCCCCATGGCAGGAGAGCGGCCAGTTAAAGATAGTCGCCGCCCGTTCTGGTTCAAGGCGAGCTGCTCGGCAACCAGCACCGGAGTCCCGCCCTCGGTCTCCAGCAGATCCCGCTCCTGAGCCTCGGGCGGTCGTGCCTCTGCCGGGTAGTCCGCGACTCAGGGGAGCTGCGCCGGATCGGCGCTTCGCAGGGTCGCGTAGAGCGACGCGGCGGTGAAGTCGGTGGCGGCCAGCGCGGGACCGAGCGCCAGCGACACCCGGTTGTGCTCCGGTACGACGACGAGGCCGCCGAGGTGACACCCGCCGAAGCGAACGGCCGCAGAGCCGACTGCTGATATACCAATCCTGATTCGTATATACAGGCGAGGTGGCATCATGACCAAGACCCTGATCGACCTCGACGACGAAGCCCTGGCCGAGGCCGCGAAGTTGCTCGGCACCTCGTCCAAGAAAGACACGGTCAACGCCGCCCTCCGAGAGATCGTTGACCGACGCAGACGGGCAGCGGCCGTGGCTCGCATGCGTGAGATGGTGGCCGAAGGAGAGATCGACTGGGAATGATCTAGGCCCCTCAGGCCCGAATGCAAGATCACAAGACAAAGCTGCCAGCGAGACGCCTCATCTAATACAGCTGGACACGGGTGATGACGCAGTGCGGTTCGGCCGCATCGGCCACGACGACATACTCGGCGACGCCCAAGTGCCCATCCTTACCAAGCGGGACCCTGCGCTGTTGCGGCCACTGAGCAGAAGCGGTATGTCCGGATACATTGCCTCTCGTCTCGTGGCTGATCTGTGAATCCGCCAGGAGTTCCGCGACCCCTCAGAGAAATGACAGGGCTACCCCTTCTCTTCGAGCTCACTCAAGGGGCAGGCCCTGCTGCTCACGGCGAGCAAAGACCTCCGCGAAAGTGACGACAGGCAAGGTGCCCTCCAGCGCTGCACTGCGCATCTGATCGGCCTCGGGATCAGTGTCGAGCATCGCCTCACACCACCAACGGCGCAAAATCGCCTCGGCCTGGCCTAGAGGTGCCATACCGAGTTCGCGGTAGAACTCCATCCGCCGACCACCTTGAAGGGCTGTGGCGATCCCATCGACGGTACGCGGCACCCGGGGCTCCCCAGGAACGTGCGGGTGGACAGGCTGAGCGCCCATACCGCCAGGATAACCGCAGGGGCGACGTCGCATCAGGAAGAGACAGGATGCGTCTGAGTCCCCAACGAGGCCCTTGATAGCGGATCGCCCGTTCACAGGCCTCACCGTTGTTCCCCACAGGTCGGCCAAGGTCTGAAGGCAGTTGGTGGTGTCGCTGTCATCGCGTCGTCGGAGACGCTGCTCAAAGATCTCGCATGGGCTCCAGAACATGATGACGAGCCAAGTGGCGGTCAAGGGCAGCGACGAACTGCCGACCTCCGGTTTCTGTAGCCGACGGTCCACGCCCGGGGAGCGCGAGGGGCCGGGGCCCCCTCGCCGGGGTTTGGGGCGGGAGCCCCAATAGACACAGTCTGAGCGCGGCGAAGACCATGCTTGTAAGCCATGTGCGCGCAGTGCATGGCTCACCCCAGGCGGCTCCTTCCATATCCTGGCGACGAACGTCCGGGTTCATGCGCTGAGCTGCGGTCTCGGCGACTTCGACGACCGGCCGTATAGTTCCCGGTAGACCTCGCGCAGTTCGACGGCTTCGGCTAGGCCGTGCTCCTCGACACCCGCGATGACCTCCTTGGCCCGCCAGTAGTTGGAGGGCACAAGCAGGCCGCTCATGACCGCCTGGAGGGTGATGTGGCCGGCCTCTCCCGGCTCGTCCGTGGCGAGCAAGGCCAAGGCCAGATCCAGACGCGCTGACGCAGCTCGACGGGGGCGCGGACCACCGTCCTCGACGGACTCCAATCGTGCGAGGACCTGCCTCGCGTAGTCCACCGCCGCCGGATCGCCCAGCCATGAGAGCGTCGTCGCGGTGTAGGCCTCGCTCTTGGCGGGGTCGTAGCGAAAGTGATGCTCTGGCCGGTCCGGTATGGGCATGGGCGAGACCATCCGCTGAATCCGGGTGAGCGCTGCCCTGGTCTCGGTTCCCTTCCCCATCCGGGCCCAAGCCCGGCCTTCCTGCCCGGTCGCCTGGATGTAGGCCGAGCTCCCGCGGGGGGCGACGTCTTGCGCTCCCTGGGCGAGGATCATGGCGTGCTGGTACTCGCTCTCGGTGAGGGCCTGCCACGCCTCTGTTTCCAGGCACCACGCCTTGATCTCGGGGTGCTCGGCGTGGTCGGCCAACTGGCCCGCGGTTCGCAGGCGTGCCGCGGCGGCTGGGTATTGGCGCAGGTCGATGTGGCAGGTTGCCGCGAGCAGTGACAGCCAGCCGCCGGCCACGAGCAGACGTCGATGCTCGGCGAGGGTCTTCTTGCCGTCGACGAGCCGCACAACGTACTCCAGGTGCCGCCTCACACGCCCGAGTAGCTGGGCCGGCGGTGTGCGAGGGTAGGCCGACGCCAGATCATCCACGGCGAGCTCCAGTCGTTCCAGGGTTTCCCGGCCGACGTCGCTGGCCCCTCCCTGGCAGGCGAGCTCGATCGCGTCGATCTCGTCGCCAAGGTACGTTTCTTCATCCTCGTCGTTGAAGAGGGCGTGTTCGCTCAACCCGTACACGCGGCAGTACAGCTCGGCGTACTCGTCGTCCGGCCGGTGCTTGCCGCACTCATGATCCCGGATCCTGCGCACCATGCTCTCGGGCTCGGGCAGAACCCTGTCGGCGACCCTGGACAGTCGCACCGCGAGATCCCGTTGAGACCATCCTCGCGTGGTCCGCTCGGTGCGAAGCCGACCGGCCCAGCCCGGAACCTTGCTCATCGCGCACACCTCCGGGAGACGGGCGGACACAGGCGGATAGCCGGGTGCGCCTCCGGTGTCCTCTCCCGGAGTCTTACCACGGGCGACTGTGATGGAAGCGTGCACCAGGACACGAACAACCACCACGCGATGAGCGACGTCGAACCGCACGCGCTCATCCAGACCTCAGAACCGAACGTCCGCCAGGTCATCGCCGAAGCCGCACTCGTACTGAACCTGCGCGGCCGCCAACTCTCGGTGCTCCGCAACACCTATCCGGGCTGGGACATCTACTACGAGAGCAATGCGTCCGGGCAGATGTGGTGGACGGCCGAGCTGCGCCGGACGCTCACCCTGGAGATGGCAACGGCAGGCATCATGCGAACCGTCAGGCAGGAGAACGCCATCGCGCTCGCGTCCACACTGGCCTGGCAATCAGCTCTTCTGCATAACACGCGGTCCAGCACGAGGCCACCGCACACCCCACCCACCGGCGACATCGCATGACCACCGGACCCGAGCGCTGCAACGACTGCGGCCAGGACGTGTTCGAGGTCTACCTGCTCGATCACGGACGCCTCAAAATCGACCTCGACCCCGAACCGGTCGTCGGCGGCGACTACACCTACTGGAACCCCACCTACGGGAACGGCCAGCACTGGCTTGCCACCTACCGGCCGGCCAAGGTATCTCCGCCGCTGAACATGCCCAAGCAGGACGCCAAGCAGTGGGACGGAAAGCATGCCGCGAACGAACGCCCGTGGTTCGTACAGCACGTGTGTGGGCTAACGGCCGCACAAATCGTCCAAGAGCGGCGCCATCGGAAGGGCGCATAGACCGCCCCAGTCGGCGTCGCAGGGAGTGGAGGGCGTCGGGCGGGGATGCCGTCATGAGTAGGCGCGGCGGCGTCCCAGGTTCCACGCGCTCGTCTACTTCAGCAAGGCGCGTTTCAGGCGGGACATGATCGAGTACTGCAGCGCGGTGGACAGCGCCTCCAGGGACCTAAGAGATACCAGTCATCAATAGGGAACTAGTTCGACCTTGCGTTTGGGGCTACAGTTCAGCTCCGAACGCGCGGTCCTACGTTTGGAGCAACGTGGAGAAACATATGGCGGAGGTTGTGAACTGGATTGCACTACCAATGATGGTTGTTGCAATAACCGGTTGTTCTATGGGCGCAAATGAGACACAGTCTGATCGCGTAACATTAGAAGGACGCGATCCTCGGATCTTGGTGCATCATCACTCCGATTTTGGAATGGAAGCACTTCTCACCGGTCGGCTGGTCTTCAACGCAACGAACAAATGCCTTGCCGTGCAGAATACGGCTGAGCCGCCATCACGGAAAACTGTCATTCTTCTCTGGCCACAAGATACCCGGCCTCTTATCCAGAACAACAAGCGAGGCGTGCAATTGGGCAACGGCCTCATTCTTCTCGAAGGCGCCGAGGTGAAAATCGCCGGAGGATACGTCGATTGGAACAACTCGACACCCCCGGGCCTGAAGGTACCGAGTGAGTGTGTCGGTGATGCCGCCGACTCTGCAATCTTCGAAGTAAATCCATTTACACCCGGTGGCTAGGCAGATCTTCATCCTGTTGCAGAAGTCGTGTATTCCAGAGCTTGTCGTGAGCTGGATAGATGAAGTGAATGCGTCGCGCATTCGTGTGGACAGCATGTGTGTCGGTGCTGGCGATTGATTTGAGGTTCGTGTGGGCTGGACCACACGCCGGAGCGCCAGAACAGCTCCTCGGGTACCGATCGCTTAAGGCAGAGCCTTGAAGGATCTGACGACGATCCGCCCAAATGAGTTACGACATTAGGGACGACGTCCGCACGTACGCCATCCCGGACACGACATCCGAGGACGTTGATTCATAGATTTGAAGCATCGCGAAAATGCGATGGAGCGAGGCGGCGCCGGCCTCGACCGGCCGAAGAGCCGCAGCGCGGCCAGCGCCCGCCCGACGCGGCAGGCCGTCGCAAGAGGGTTGCCCTTGTCCACGCGGGAGTCTCTGCGGTAGATGTCCGTTTACATCCCCAACTGGAGATATGAAGGTGATGTGATCGCAGGCGAACTATCTGCCCGGTGATGCACTGATCAAGGTTGGCGGGATGATGGGATACCAGGGTTCGGCGTGTTGTTGGCGCGGTTATCCGATCATCGAGGGCTGAGCCCTGGTGACCTGTCCCGCCTGGCGGAGGTCTCTGAAGCCGAGGTGCAGGAGGTGCGTGACGGCCCTGAGCCCAGTTCTTTGCTGGTCCTGCGGCTTGCCCCGGCGCTTGACTGACACGATGTGGACCTTTTCACGTTTTGCCAGGATGCCTGTACCTGACGAACTCACTCCCTTGCGCAGGGTCGCACTGCCGATCTTCGCTTTTCAGCCAGACGGTCAACTTCCCGGGGAGCGCGAGGGGCCGGGGCCCCTCGCCGGGGTTTGGGGCGGGAGCCCCAATAGACACAGTCTGAGCGCAGCGAAGCCGATGCTTGTAAGCCGGGGGAACTGCCTGAGCGCGGCGAAGACCATGCTTGTGGGCTTGAGCGTGGTGAAGAGTCTGCTTGGGGGATGATTGGCTGTGTTGAGGACCGAATGAGGAGGGCACCGGTGACCCGTCAGATCGTCTCCGTTGTGGGTGGTAAGGATGCCGCCGGCACCGACACCTACGAATCGACCAATCCCGCACGCATCGCCGAGGTCGTCGCCCGGGTTGGCCTGGCCGACGCTCAGACCTTCGCCGACGCCTGCCGCACCGCCAAAGAGGCCCAGCGGGAGTGGGCCAAGGTCCCGGCTCCGGTGAGAGGGCGGGTGATCGCGTCGATCGGGCGGCTGGTCGAGGCCAATGCCGAGGCCTTGGCCCACCTCGTCACCCAGGAGATCGGCAAGCCGTACGCCGAAGCCCTGGGTGAGGTGCGGGAGATCGTTGACACGTGTGACTTCTTCCTCGGCGAGGGGCGCCGCCTCTACGGGCAGACCGTGCCGTCGGAGATGCCGGACAAGAAGCTGTTCACGTTCCGCAACCCGGTCGGGGTGGCGGCGGTGATCACCGCCGGTAACTTCCCGGTCGCGGTGCCGTCCTGGTATCTGGTTCCGGCGCTGCTCTGCGGCAATGCCGTGGTGTGGAAGCCGGCCGAGTACGCGGCGGCGTCCGCCCATGCGATGTACCAGCTGTTCGCCGCCGCGGGGCTGCCCGACGGGGTGCTGAACATCGTGTTCGCCGACGGCGTCCAGACCTTCCGGGGGCTGGAGCAGGCGCTGGAGGAAGGCACGGTGCACAAGGTCGGGTTCACCGGGTCCAGCGAGGTGGGCAGGAAGATCGGGGAGCTCACCGGGCGGCATCTGCAGGCGGCCTGCCTGGAGCTGGGCGGGAAGAACCCGATGGTGATCATGCCGGACGCCGATCTCGATCTGGCCGTCGAGGGGGCGTTGTTCTCCGGGTTCGGTACGGCCGGTCAGCGCTGCACCAGCCTCGGTACGGTCATCGTGCATGAGAGCGTGCACGATGAGTTCGTCGAGCGGTTCGCCCAGGCCGTACAGAACGCCAAGATCGGCGACCCGGAGCAGGACGTGCTGGCGGGCCCGCTGCTCGACCAGAAGTTCGCGGAGAGGTACGAGGAGTACCTGACCTGGATCCAGCCCCACCACCGGGTGGTGTCCGGAAATATCGGAAAAATCACCAGCCAAAGCCCGCGCCGCGACTTCACCGGCGACGACGGACTCTTCTACCACCCTGTCGTGGTCGATGGGGTCAAGGCCACCGACCAGCTGTTCCTGGAGGAGACGTTCGGGCCCATCGTGGGCGTGACGACGTTCGAGACGCTCGACGAGGCCATCGAGCTGGCCAACCTGCCCGGCTACGGCCTTTCCAGCTCGATCTACACCACCGACGCCAGGCACGCGTGGAGGTTCCGCGAGGGGATCTCCGCCGGCATGGTCAGCGTCAACAACTCGACCTCCGGCGCCGAGGCGCACCTGCCCTTCGGCGGCAACGGCAAGTCCGGCAACGGCAGCCGCCAGTCCGGCATCTGGGTGCTCGACCAGTTCACCCGCTGGCAGGCGATGAACTGGGACCACTCCGGCCACCTGCAGAAAGCCCAGATGGACGTCGTGGACATCGCACCGGATATGAGTTTCCGGCTCTAGATCTTTCTACCTTGGAGGAAGAAAGCCACCCTGCCGGGAAGCGCGGGCTTCCCGGCGAGTGATGGTCGTGTCACGATATCGGCGCCTTCGATTACAGGGAGAAGCCGATGTGTGACGATCCGACACCGTTAACCACGGCACGGATAGCCAATACCCAGCGGACGCTCCGGCTGCGGGCCGGCTTCCCCTGCCGCTGGAGTGTGTGGAGCGCCAACGGCAAGGGCTGGTTCCCGCGCGACACCTCACCGGCGCGCGACCTCGACGGCGTGCCGTACTTCCACGGCGACGACCTGGTGCTCGACGTCCCGCGCGAACGGCTGACGATCAGGGCGGCCAGGGGCATGGAGTACGGCTCGGCGGAGACCACGCTCGTGCCCGGCGACGGTGAGACGCTGGTCGAGCTGGCGCCGCAGCGCATCTACGACGCGGCGGCCCGCGGCTGGTACGGCGGTGACCTGCACGTCCACCTCAACCGGCCGCCGCGGTGGGTGGCCGACTCGCAGCACGGCGAGGACCTGCACGTGATCAACCTGCTGCCGGGCGACGAAGGCGACAAGGAGGCCGTCGAGCGCTGGTCGGGCCGCGATCTGCCATGGTCCGACGAGACGCACGTGGCCAGGGTGGACCTCGCCCACCACGCGCTCGGCCCCGAAAAGTGCCACGACACGGTGCGGAAGCTGCGCGAGCGCGGCGCGCTCATCGGCTACGCCAACGCCTTCCACGGCCCGGTCGAGACGCCCGAGCAGCTCATCGGCGCGGGCGATCCGGAGTACGACGCCCGGTTGTCGGTGGTCGACGCGGCGCTCGGCCTGGTCGACAGCTTCTGTTCGGCGATCGGCTCGGACCGCGCCTACCGCCGGCTGATCGGCGCGGGCAACCGCGTCGCCGCCGTCGCCGGTACGGCCCAGCGGCTCGGGCCGATCGGCCGCGAACGCACATACGCGCACGTGAACGGACGGCTGACCGCCGAGTCCTACGCCGACGCGGTACGGCACGGCCGCACGTTCGCCACGACCGGCCCGTTCCTCGAGCTGGCGGTCGAGGGCCACGGCCCCGGCGCCACGCTCGACCTGACTCCCGGCAGCAGGGTGCGGGTCACCGGGCGGGTGATCGGGCCACTGGTGGAGAACGTACGCCTGCTCACCGCCGACGGCGAGCTGGCCGCGGGGCCGCCCGGCGAGGTGACGGCGGAGCTGACGGTGAACTGGCCGACCTACGTGGTGGCGGTCGCCGAGGGCGGCGGCCAGGTACGGGCGCACACGAGCCCGGTCTATCTGGACGTCGAGAGCCGGCGGGTGGCCAGGGAGGAGGACGTGACCTTCTGCCTGCGCTGGCTGGAGCTGCTGGAAGAGCTCGTCAGGGACCGGGTGAGCGCCGACTACCTGGCGGTCATGCAGGAGGCCCGCAGGGTCTACCAGTCCCGCCTGGCGTGAAAACGGAAGAACGCGGGCCCGCATCGGGGGTGCCCGCGTTCCTCCGTTCACTTCATGGCAGGTGTCAGACCTGGCCGGCCTTCTCCAGGGCCGCGCAGCAGGTGTTCACCAGCAGGCGGGTGACCACGTACGGGTCGACGTTGGCGTTGGGGCGGCGGTCCTCGATGTAGCCCTTCTGGTCCACCTCGACCTGCCACGGGATGCGTACGGAGGCGCCGCGGTTGGAGACGCCGTAGCTGTACTTGTTCCACGGGGCGGTCTCGTGGGCGCCGGTCAGGCGGCTCTCGATGCCCACGCCGTACTGGGTGATGTGCTCCATCGGCTTGTCACCCTCGCCGAGGGCCTCACAGGCGGTGATGATGGGCTCGTAACCCTCACGCATGGCCTTGGTGGAGAAGTTGGTGTGCGCGCCGGCGCCGTTCCAGTCGCCACGGGCGGGCTTGGCGTCGAGCGTGGCCTCCACGCCGAACTCCTCGGCCGTGCGGTAGAGCAGCCAGCGGGCGATCCACATGTGGTCGGAGACGTCCAGCGGGCTGGCGGGGCCTACCTGGAACTCCCACTGGCCCGGCATGACCTCGGCGTTGATGCCGGAGATCGCGAGGCCGGCGGCGAGGCAGCGGTCGAGGTGGAGCTCGACGATCTCGCGGCCGAAGATGGCGTCGGCGCCGACACCGCAGTAGTAGGGGCCCTGCGGAGCGGGGAAGCCGCCCTCGGGGAAGCCCAGCGGGCGGCTGCCCTTGAAGAAGGTGTACTCCTGCTCGATGCCGAACCACGACTCCTGGTCGGCGAACTGCTCGGCGATCGGGCGGAGCAGGGCGCGGGTGTTGCTCTTGTGCGGAGCGCCGTCGATCTCCTCGACCTCGCACAGGACCAGCACGCTGGTGCCGCCGCGAATCGGGTCGGGACAGGTGAAGACCGGACGGAGCACGCGGTCGGACGAGTGACCCTCCGCCTGGTTCGTGCTGGAGCCGTCGAAGCCCCAGACCGACGGCTCGGCTCCGTCAGCGAGGATCTTCGTCTTCGAGCGCAGCAGTGCGGTGGGCTCGGTGCCGTCGATCCAGATGTACTCAGCCTTGTAGCTCACGTCGGTCCTTTCAGGGTGTCTCACAGCCACGCCGAGTCTTCCGGCTGACCGTTTCCCGGTTTTTGCCCGAATGTGAACGTCGTGTTAATCAACCCGGGTATCACGGGCGATCCTCCGGCCCATGCCATCATTTGTTACAAAGGGGGATTTTGTGACCATAGATCTCGATGAGGCCCGCAGGCCGCGCGGAACCAAGCACGATCCAGCGGCGCTCACGCCGGCGCAGCGGCAGCTCGGCCGGCATCTGGCCGACGTGCACGACGGCTACCGCCAGGAGATGCGGCAGGTACAGGACGCGCTCGACCAGGTCGCCGCGGGCGCCCTCGACGCCGCCGCGCTCCGGTCGATGATCAATCGGCTGACCATGCGTCAGAACTACTGGACGCTGGGCGCGTTCTGCACGACGTTCTGCCGGTTGCTGACCGTGCATCACACGCTCGAGGACGAGGCCATGTTCCCGGCGATACTCAAGCGGGACGACTCGCTCGAGCCGGTGATCGAGAAGCTCAAGGAGGAGCACGAGGTCATCGCCGCGCTGCTGACCCGGCTCGACGAGGCCTGCGTGGAGCTGGTGGCCGGCGACACCGGCCTCGACCGGGTACGGGCCGAGGCCGAGCGGCTGTCCGCCGTCCTGTCCTCGCACTTCGCCTACGAAGAGGAAGAGCTGGTCGAGCCGATCGGCCGGCTCGACGTGCGCATCTGAGCGGTCCCCTCCGCATCTCAACGGTCCCGTCCTTATCCAGACGGTCCCGTCCGCGTCCAAGCGGTCCCGTGCGTATCTAGGCCCTCCCGTCCGTTCCTCTGCCGTCGTAGCCGAGCAGCCGCATGGCCGTGTCGGGGTCCATCGCGGCGGCAAGCAGTTGCGCCCTGGCGTGGGCTTGGTCGCGTTCGTGTTCCGCCTTGGTCTGCGCCGCTCGTACGGCCTTGATGGCGATGAGCGCCAGGCCGGCGCCCACGATCACCGCCACCACGACGACGAACAGGACGAGCAGCAGCCCGGGCGAGGCCAGTCCGACGACCGGGGCCGCGCCCGTGAGGGCCAGCCCGGTGATGAGCGCGAGGACGACGAGCGCGAGCAGGCTGGCGACGACCACCCACGCCCGGCGCCTGGGCGGCGGCGGCTCCGCCGGGCGGAGCGGTGGCGCCGCCGCGTAAACGGGCGTGGGATCGGGCGCCCACGGTACGAACTCTGGCCGGCCCGGCTCGGCGACCACCGCGGTGGGCCCGGCGACGATCTCGGCCGTCACCACGACCGGCTCGGCGGACACGACAGTCCCCACCGGCTCGGCGACCCCAGGCTGGAAAACTGGCCCGGCGAGCCAACCACCGGACTGATCTGGCTGACCAACGGGCTGACCTGGCTGGCCAACGGGCTGACCAACGGGCTGGCCGTTCGGCCGGCTCGCGGTCTGGCCGTTGGGCTGGTGGGCAGGCTCCTCCACGTGGCCGGGCAGGTCGCGCTCGATCCGGCTGTGCTCCTTGTGCGCCCTGGCCGCGTCGCGGTGGTAGTCCTCCAGCTCCTGATACAGCTCGTCGGAGGAGTAGATCGTGCCGTCGATGAGCGGGCCGGTCGCCCGCTCGATGATCGCCACCACGTCGTCGCCGTTGAGCGTCTTGTGCGTCTCCAGCGCGTGCGCGAGGCAGAGCACCTCCCTGCGATGCTCCTCCAGCAGCCGCTCGGTCTTCTCCAGCAGCCGGACCAGGTTGAACTCGATCCGCTCCCCCAACACGTCGGGCGTCAGCTCGGGCTGCCCCCGGCTCGGCTCCCGATCGGTGATGCCGATGGGCCCGCCACCGCCGCCGCGCCGCGGCATCGCCTTGCCGCCGTGGATCTCCAGCTCCTGCAGCGCGGGCAGTGAGGTGACGCCCGAGCCCATCCCCCAGTACGACTCCATGAGCGCGGTCAGGAGCGTCGCCGAGTGCAGGTCCCCGGAGACGCCGGAGGAGTTGTCCTCGCTGAAGAACATCCGCTCCCCGGCCAGGGAGGCGAGCGAGACCATGATGTCGGCCTCGTACTCGGACTTCCACCGGGTGAACTGGTCCTCGGGCTTGATCGAGGCGACCATGCCGAGGTAGTCGGCGCCCTTCTCGATCGTGGCGATGTCGATCTCCAGGTGGAAGCGGGTGACGTAGGCCACCACAGCGTGACACGCCTCGTGCACGGCCACCGCGTGGCGTTCCCGCTCGATGTACTCGACGTCCTCGGGCGGGCCGAGCTGCTTGAGCCGCTTGGCCCGCAGCACGTCGGACCAGGAGATGACCTCGCGGCCGTCGCGGATCGCGGTGATCAGCGACTCGTTGACCAGGTCCTTGATCGTGGCGCCCGTCGCGTAGGGGGTGATGGTGGCGAGCTTGTCGATCTGCTGCTCGGTCAGCTCGTGGTCGACCTTGTCGAAATAGCCCTGGTACGTGCGGACCCGTCCGGCCTTGGAGGGGTAGCCGACCTTGTAGATGCGGTCGATGCGGCCGGGCCGCAGCAGTGCCTCGTCGAGCGCGTCGGGCCGGTTGGTGGCCATCATGACGAGGATGCGGAACTTGGGCGGCGGCTTGGGCCGCATCCCGAGCAGCCGCCTGATCAGGCGGTTGAAGAACCCGCGCGGCTTCTTGAGCCCGGACAGCTCGGTGAGCAGGGCCTGCAGGGTGCCCGGGTCGCCGCTGTTCATGCCGCCGCCGCCCATGAAGAAGCGGTTGCGGGTCGCCGGCTCCTCCACCTCCCGCCTGGCGCGGAAGGCGAGCACCGAGCGGCTCTCCTCGGACAGGTAGTTGACCCCATGACAGCCGGAGAAGCCGCCGCCCTGCCCCGGTGGGCCCTGCTGGGCGAGCCGGCCGCGCTTGCCGAGCGAGTCGGCCTCGTCGAAGAAGACGATCACCCCGCCGTACCTGAGCGCGAGCTTGCGCAGCTTCCTGAAGAGCGTCTTGACCTTGAGGATGCCGATGCCCATGAACATGTTCGTGAACGCGCCGGGGTCGACGAACACGTACGGCTTGCCGGTCTCGCCGGCCACCGCCTCGGCCATGAGCGTCTTGCCGGTGCCCGGCGGCCCCCACAGCAGCAGGCCGCTGGGCACGTACCCGCCGCGCTTCTCGATCTCGTCGGGGCGTTCGAGGAAGACGATGTTCTCCTGGACGCGCTCGACCACGTGGTCCTGTCCCCAGACGTCGGAGAAGCGGGTCTTGATGTCGTCGGGGAAGTACGTCTCGACACCACCTCTGGACAGGAACCAGAACAGGCCGACGAACTGGATGATGACCACGAAGAACAGGAACACGATCTGGATCAGGAACGGCATCGCCTTCCAGATCAGCGCGGGCGCGCTGAACAGGGCGAGGAGCGGGTTGGTGTCGAGCACCGCGCCGAGTACCAGCGCGATCAGCACCACCCAGAAGATGATCTTCGCGGCGAGGGCGAAGCGATACCTGGTCCAGTCGTCGAACCGCCGGTGGGTCCACCGCTCGAACCCGCCGAAGACGCGCCGGCTCCAGAAGCGGTGGTAGGCCGACCACCGCTCGCTGACGAAGAAGTGCAGTTGCCGCAGGGCCTCGACGCCCAGCAGCCAGAAGATCCACTGGTAGGCGTACGCGATGGCCCGCATGGCCTCGCCGAAGGAGACGATGCCCTGGAAGTCGGCCATCACCTTCCAGGTGAGGATGAAGAAGGCGAGGACCAGCCCGATGAGGAACTTGCTCCGGGCCCAGAACGGCATCTTCTTTCTGGTCAGGGCTTCGGGGTCGGAGGGGCCGCTACCGGGCGCGCGCAGCCCGCTGTGATGCGTGGTCGTGGTCAATGGTGCTCCTTCATCCGGGCAGCCGGAGCAGCTTGAAGGTTTCCTCGATCTTGTCGAACTCAGCCGCGCGCGCTCTGAAGCAGATGGACTGGCAGCCGATGAGCATCACGGAGACCGTGGCTCCCTGCTCGTCGAGGATGGCGGTGTGGTCGAAGGTCTGGACGTCGTCGCCGATCTGGTAGTTGAAGCGGACCCGCACTCCCCTGGCGCCACGGTCGAGTTGAAGGATCTGATCACTGATCAGCTCGAACCCCTTGAACAGCGGCTGCCGCCCCGCCTGAGCCGCCTTGGCTTCGTAGAGCGTGCGGACCTGCCCGGTCACCGGCAGGACGAAGTCGCGCAGCCGGTCCAGCGAGATCGCGTCCCGTTCCTCGTCCGTGAGCTTGTGCACGGTGGCGTAGACGAACGGATCCGTCGAGCTGAGCAGGTGTTCGACGGACGGCTGCGCCGACTGGTCGAAGGCCGTCGACCAGACCTGCTGGCGCCGCAGCCGGGCCGCCTCCGAGTTCGGGTTGTCGCCGGTCAGGTAGAGCTCGATGGCTTCGGTGTCGAGCTGGCTGAAGGAGGACGGCACCTTGAAGTAGGTGGTGCCTTCCCTGTCGCGTACGTAGGTGAAATCAGGCTGCCCGCACGCTGACAGCATGAAGATCGCGGCCATGAGCGCGATCCAAGCCCGTGTTTTTTTCACCTGGGCTTACCTCCGCTTTACGGACCAACGGAGTTGTTCTGCCCGTTTTCATGTGAAATGAGGCCGAGTGCACGGTGTAAAATCTTGACCAAATCTTGGCCGTACATTGGCTTCAGTTGTTACAGATCCGCACAGATCGGGTGCGGGCTCTTGTGCGGACGCCCGTACAACGTTGGCGTCCCCCCATTGGTTCAACCGGCAAAGTAGCGAAAGATAGAAGGATCCCTGCTACCCGGAGCGGACAATGACAGAACCGGCCATGGAGACTGTGGACAGCTTCGGCATGATGGCGGAGCGGATGTTCGCCGACATCTGGTCGCGCGGTGCCCTCTCGGTCAAAGAGCGCCGCCTGCTCCTGCTCGGCCTGCTCGTCGGGCAGGGCATCGACGAGCAGGTGGAGGTCCAGCTCGACACCGCGTTGCGCGCGGGCGACCTGGATGAGAGTGAGCTGCGAGAGGTCGTGGTGTTCCTCACCCACTACGCGGGCTGGACTCGCGGCTCGCGGCTGAACAACCAGGTCGAGGACCTGATCGAACGCGTCAGGCGGGATCGATCCGATAGACGGGACCTTGGAGGCTGAGCGCGTACAGCTCCCCGTCGAGCCCCTCGCCGAACGACGAGAGCTGCTCCACCTGCCCGACCTTGGCGTCCTTGTCCAGCTCGTCGACGGGTGCGGCCTTGACCCACCCCGCGCAGAAGTCGCCGTACAGGAACCGGCCCTGCAGCCAGGGGATCTTGTCCCCTCGGTAGACGTAGCCGGCGATCACCGAGCAGTTGCCGCCCTCGTGGAGCGGATAGGTGATCACCGGGTCGATGAGCTCGCGGCCCTTGCCTCCTCTGAAGGGTTTGTCGCCTTCGCGGAGGTTCCAGCCGTAGTTCTCGCCGCCCTCGGATCCGGCCGGCTGGTAGTCGACCTCCTCCCATCGGTCCTGCCCGACGTCGCCGATCCAGAGGTCGCCGTTGTCGCGGTCGAAGCCGAACCGCCAGGGGTTGCGCAGGCCGTAGGCCCAGATCTCGGTCCGCGCGCCCTTCTTGCCGATGAACGGGTTGTCGCCGGGGATCTTGTACGGCGTGCCGCGCGGGTCGATGCGCAGGATCTTGCCGAGCAGCGTGCCGAGGTTCTGGCCGTTGCGGTGGGGGTCGCCGCCGCTGCCGCCGTCGCCGAGCGCGATGTAGAGGTGGCCGTCGGGGCCGAAGGCCAGTTGCCCGCCGTTGTGGTTGGCGTAGGGCTGGTCCTGGGTCAGCACGTCACGCCTGCGGGTGGCCTGCTTGCCGTCGTACGCCCACTCGGTCACGTGCGTGTCGCCACTCGCGTCGGTCCAGTCGAGGTAGAGCCAGCGGCCCGACGGGTGGAAGGCCACGCCGAGCAGGCCCTGCTCGTTGCCGCCGCTGACCTCGCCCGACAGGTTCACGATCGTGTCGCCGTCGAGGGTCTTCAGCCTGCCGCCCTGCTCGGCGACGTACAGCCGCTGGTCGCCCTTCCGTACGGCGAACGCCACGGGCTTCGCCAGCTCGGCGAGCTTGGTGAAGCGCAGCTTGCCGGGGGTCGGCGCGGGACTTACCTCGCTCACGGCGGGCCCGGGCGAACCCGCAGGGGACGGGCGCGCGGGCTGGGCGGCCGAGCATGCGGTGAGCGTGACGGCTAACACAGCCAGGGTGCGGCGCACGCCGCCTATCCTTCCATGTCATCCCAAACCTGGATATCTAGCGCCTTGCCGGAGGGCACGTGCTGAACTATCGTCTGGACATGTGTCCAGCGATGTCGTGACAGAGTCCACCCGGCGGCGGCTGAACCGGCGGCAGGCCGACACCGTGCGGCGGCTGACCGACGCCGTGGTCGAGGAGGTCCGCGAGAGCGGCTTCGAAGGGCTGACCGTCCGCAACGTGGCCCGCAGGGCGGGCGTCGCCCCGGCGACCGCCTACACCTACTTCTCCTCCAAGAACCATCTGGTCACCGAGGTGTTCTGGCGCCGGCTGAGCGCCCTGCCGCCGATCGAGGCGACCGGCGAGGCGGGCCAGGTGATCACGGCGCTCCGGGAGATCGCCCTGCTGGTCGCCGACGAGCCGCGCCTGGCCGCCGCGTGCACCACCGCCATGCTCGGCACCGATCCCGACGTCCAGGAGCTGCGGCTGCGCATCGGGCTGAGCATCCGCCGGCGGCTGCGCACCGCGCTCGGCCCGGCCGCCGATCGCAAGGTCCTCAACGCTCTGGAGATCGCCTACGCGGGCGCGCTGGTCCAGGCCGGGATGGGCTACATCTCCTACTCCGAGACCGCCGACCGCCTGGCCGAAGTCGCCGAGCTGATCGTGAGGTAGCCCGTGGACCCGCTCTTATACAGCCCCTACGACTACGCCGTCCACGAAGACCCGTACCCGATCTACGCCCGCCTCCGCGAGGAGGCCCCGCTCTACCGCAACGACGAGCTGGATTTCTGGGCCGTCTCCCGGCACACCGACGTGGCCGGCGCGTTCCGCGACCACCAGCGCTTCTCCAACGCCAACGGCGTCTCCCTGGACCCCAGCGCGTGGGGACCGGCCGCGCACCGGACGATGTCCTTCCTGGCCCTGGACCCGCCCTCGCACACCCGGATGCGCTCCCTGGTCGCCAAGGGCTTCACCCCGCGCCGGGTACGCGAGCTCGAAGCCGGCATCCTGCGCCTGACCGAACACCATCTCGCTCCCGCCGTGGCGCGTGGCGACTTCGACTTCGTCGCCGACTTCGCCGGCCGGCTGCCGATGGACGTCGTCTGCGAGCTGATGGGCGTCCCCGAGGCCGACAGGGACGAGCTGCGGCGCCTGGCCGACCTGGTCATGCACCGCGAGGAGGGGCTGTCCGACGTCCCGGTCGCCGGGATGGAGGCGGCGCTGACGCTCATCGGCTACTACCAGGACCTGGTCACCGAGCGGCGGGCCAGACCGGGGAGCGATCTCACCTCCGCGCTGCTGGCCGCCGAGGAGGATGGCGACCGGCTGGCGGAGGAGGAGGTCGTGGCGTTCCTGTTCCTGATGGTGGTGGCGGGCAACGAGACGACCACCAAGCTGCTGGCCAACGCGCTGTACTGGGGCTGGCGCCATCCCGCCGAGCTGGCCAAGCCCATGCGGGATCCGGGCCGGATCACCGACTGGGTGGAGGAGACGCTGCGCTTCGACGCCTCCAGCCAGATACTGGCCCGCACGGTCGCCACGGACACCGAGCTGTACGGCACGACCGTGCCCGCCGGGGACCGCCTGCTGCTGCTCGTCGGCGCGGCCAACCGGGACCCCCGCGTGTTCGACGACCCGGACCGCTACGACCTGGACCGCGACACCTCCCAGCTCATCAGCTTCGGCGGGGGCAGGCACTTCTGCCTGGGCGCGAACCTGGCCAGGCTGGAGGCCCGCATCGCGCTGACCGAGTTCGTCAGGCGGGTCCGCCACTACGACGTGGACGAGGGCGGCACGGCGCGCGTGCACTCGGTCAACGTCCGCGGCTTCGCCGCACTGCCCATCTCCGTTTCCGCCGCCTAGCGATGGAGCCGCCATGCCGCGCTTCGAACCGCACCCGCTACG
This sequence comes from Nonomuraea sp. NEAU-A123, assembly GCF_018603905.1. Lineage (GTDB taxonomy): Bacteria > Actinomycetota > Actinomycetes > Streptosporangiales > Streptosporangiaceae > Nonomuraea. Next base: position 9,858 of record NZ_JAHFZZ010000026.1, on the reverse strand, counting down.
CCGCCCCGCGCTGGTCACCGGAGCCTCCTCCGGGATCGGCGCCGCCACCGCCGCCCTGCTCGCCGCCAAGGGTCACCCCGTCGCCCTCGGCGCCCGCCGGGTCGACAAATGCCATGAAATCGCCGAGACCCTCAGGAAGGAGGGCGCGGAGACGTTCGCCCACGCGCTGGACGTGGCCGATTCCGACTCGGTCCAGCTCTTCGTCTCGGCCGCGGCCGACGCGCTCGGCGCTCCCGAGATCGTGGTCTGCGGGGCCGGCGACCTGAGCGCGGAACGGGTCCACGAGCTGGACTCCGCGGGCTTCGCCGCCCAGGTCGGGGTGCACCTGGTCGGCGCGCACCGCCTGGTCTCGTACGTCGTGCCCGGCATGGTCGAGCGCGGGCGCGGTGACGTCGTGCTCGTCTCCTCCGATGTCGTACGCTCACCGCGCACCCGGATGGGCGCCTACGTGGCGGCCAAGAACGGCATCGAGGGCATGGCCAGGGTGCTGCAGATGGAGCTGGAGGGCACCGGGGTGCGCGCCTCGATCGTCCGGCCCGGCCCGACGATGACCGGCATGGGCATGAGCTGGGACGCCGAGACCACCGGCGAGGTCCTGGAGGAGTGGGTCAAGTGGGGGCTGGCCCGCCATCCGTACTTCCTGCGGCCGGAGGACGTCGCCGCCGCGATCGCCGTCGTCGTCGAGGCGCCCCGCGGCACCCACCTGACGCTCGTGGAGGTCCAGCCGGAGGCGAAGGTGCGATGAGAGAGCCGACGCTCGTCTCCGGTGGCCCCGACCATCTGGAGGAACTGCGTACCGACCCGATCGCGCTGATGCGGCGGGTGCGTGAGGAATGCGGCGCGGTCGGCGCGTTCCGGCTGGCCGGGCGGACAGTGGTGCTGCTGTCGGGCGCCGAGGCCAACGAGTTCTTCTTCCGCGCCCCGGACGAGGAGCTCGACCAGGCCGAGGCGTACCCGTTCATGACGCCGATCTTCGGGGCGGGCGTCGTCTTCGACGCCACGCCCGAGCAGCGCCGCGAGGCGCTGCACAACCAGGCGCTGAAGGGCTCCTTCCTCAAGGGGCACGCCGCCACGATCGCCGCCGAGGTGGAGCGGATGGTCGCCTCGTGGGAGGAGGAGGGGGAGATCGACCTGCTCGACTGGTTCGCCGAGCTGACCATCTACACCTCCTCGGCGTGCCTGATCGGCAAGCGGTTCCGCGAGCAGCTCGACCGGCGCTTCGCCGAGCTGTACCACGACCTGGAGCAGGGCACCGACGCGCTGGCCTTCGTCGACCCGTACGCCGACATCGACAGCTTCCGACGCCGTGACGCGGCCCGCGCCCAGCTCGTCACGCTGGTCGAGGGCATCATGGCCGCCCGCTCGGGTCCGGCGGGAGCGGACCGGGATCTGCTCGACGTGCTGATGTCGCTGGACAGGTTCTCGGCGGACCAGATCACCGGGATGTTCATCTCGATGATGTTCGCCGGGCACCACACCACCTCGGGCACCGCGGCCTGGACGCTGATCGAGCTGCTGCGCCACCCCGGCGTGCTGCGGGAGGTGGTCGCGGAGCTCGACGGGCTGTACGCCGACGGGTCGGAGGTCAGCTTCCAGGCGCTGCGGGAGATCCCGCTGCTCGAATCGGCGGTGAAGGAGGCGCTGCGGCTGCACCCGCCGCTCATCCTGCTGCTGCGGGTGGCCAAGTCCGAGCAGGAGGTGCTCGGCCACCGGATCCGGGAGGGGACGATGGTCGGCTGCGGCCTGGCCGTCTCCAATCGGATCGCCGCGGACTTCCCCCGGCCGGACGCCTTCGACCCGGCCCGCTATGCCAAGCCGCGCGAGGAGGATCTGGTCAACCGATGGACGTGGGTGCCGTTCGGGGCGGGCCGGCATCGCTGCGTGGGGGCCAATTTCGCGATGATCCAGCTCAAGGCGATCTTCTCGGTGCTGCTGCGCGACTGGGAGTTCGCCCTCGCCCAGGAGTCCGGCTCCTATCGCAACGACCATTCCAAGATGGTGGTCCAGCTCGCCCGGCCCTGCATGGTGCGGTATCGGCGGAGGCGGCGGTGAGAGTCGTCGCCGATCTGGACCTGTGCCAGGGGCACGCGATGTGCGAGCTGGAGGCGCCCGAGGTCTTCGAGGTGCCGCGCAAGGGGAAGGTCCGCGTGCTCGACCCGTCACCGCCCGAGTCGATGCGCGAGCAGGTCGAGGCGGCCATCCGTTACTGCCCCACCCGGGCGCTGTCGACGTCGAAGGAGTGACCACATGCCGGCCTTCCCCCGCGACGAGCTCGAAGAGATGGTGCGCCGATGGCTGGCGGCCAACCGCCGGTGCGAGGAGCTCGGCGACTGGCGCCCGCTGGCCGAGCTGTACACCGAGGACGCGACCTACGGCTGGAACGTCGGCCCGGACCAGGACTTCATGGCCGTGGGCCGGGACGAGATCCGCGACCTGGCCCTCGGTTCGGAGATGGGCGGCCTGGACGGCTGGTCCTACCCGTACCAGAGCATCCTCATCGACGACCGCGGCGGCGAGGTGGTCGGATTCTGGAAGCAGGTCGCCGACGCCCGCCGGCCGGACGGCACACCGTACGAGGTGGCGGGGATCGGCGGCAGCCGGTTCAGGTACGCGGGCGGCTTCCGGTGGTCGTGGCAGCGGGACTGGTTCGACCTGGGCAACGTGACGTCGGTGTTCGTCGAGATGATGAAGGCGGGGGTGCTGTCGGACGGGATGAGGCGCCGCCTGGACCGGGCCGCCTCCGGCGCCGCGATCCCCGGCTACTACCGGCGCGGCCAGGCTCCGGCCTCCATCTGGTGAGTCAGACGGGAATGTGGGGCGTCCCGTCCTTCATGGGCGGGAAGCGGAACGCGGCCGCCGTGGTGCCGCGCGTCATCCTGGTGATCTCGGCCTCCCCCACGGGCTCGGTCTCGTCGTCGATGATGACCTCCCACCTGCAGTGCGGGACGCGGTCGCCGGGGACGCGCGGCGGCCGGTGCACCGGGCGGATCCGGGCGCGCGGGTTGACCGCCTGCGCGGTCCAGTCGAAGGTGCCGTCCTCGATGTGATGGCACATGCCGCGGATCGCGCGCTCGCCGAACGGCTCCACGTCCAGCAGCGCCCCGCAGGTGCGGAGCTGGAAGAACCCGTGGGTCTCCGAGACGAGCTCGTACTCGACGTCCATGTAGTGCTGCGCGAAGCCCGGATCGAGCTGCAGGCACTTGAAGATGGCCGAAACCCCGTCACCCTCGATCCGCATGATCTCGCGGATGCGCTCGGTGTAGATCGGGCTCGCGCCCTGCCACTCCTCGATGGCGATCTCCTCGACGACCCGCTGCCCGTACCGCAGCCCGACCGCGATCAACGACGAGCGGTCGAGCAGGTGAACGATCAAGGCGTACTCCCGGACGAGACGGACCAGTGCCTCCTTCGACAGGTCCTCATAGCGGAAGCCCGGATCGAATTCTCCGGAATAGTCCTTGCGTGCCCTCATACGGTGAACTGTAGTCTGGACATGTGTCCAGAACAACCGATCGCTTGTTCGGCGCCGCTTCGCCGCTCCTGATCGACGGGCGGCTCGTCCCCGGCGACCGCCGCTTCGGCACGCTCAACCCGGCTACCGAGGAGGTCCTGGGCGAGGCCGCCGACGCCTCCCCCGCCGACCTGGACCACGCCGTCGCCGCCGCCCGCCGCGCGTTCGACTCCTCCCCCTGGGCCGCCGACCTCGCGCTGCGCGTACGCTGCCTGCGCCAGCTCAACGACGCGCTCACCCGCCACGCCGAGGAGCTGCGCGAGCTGACGATCGCGGAGGCGGGCGCGCCCAGGTTCCTGACGTACGGCGCGCAGCTCGACGCGCCGGTGGCCGACCTGCGTTGGTTCGCCGACCTCGCGGAGCGCTACGACTGGGAACGGGACCTCGGCCGGGCCGCGCCCATGGGCCTGACCAGCGACCGCCGCGTCGTCCGCGAGCCGGTGGGCGTAGTCGGCGCGATCACCCCGTGGAACTTCCCGCACCAGATCAACCTGGCCAAGCTGGGCCCGGCGCTCGCCGCGGGCAACACGATCGTCCTCAAGGCGGCCCCCGACACGCCGTGGTGCGCGGCGGCGCTCGGCGTGCTCGTCCAGCAGGAGACGGACATCCCGCCGGGTGTCGTCAACGTCATCACCGGCGCCGACCACGCGCTGGGCGCCCGGCTCTGCGCCGATGCCCGGGTGGACCTGCTGTCGTTCACCGGCTCGACCGGCACGGGACGCGCAGTCATGCGCGCCGCCGCGGACGGCCTCAAGCGGGTCTTCCTGGAGCTCGGCGGCAAGTCGGCGTTCATCGTGCTCGCCGACGCCGACCTCCGCGCCGCCTGCTCCTACGCGGCCTTCGCCGCGCTCACCCACGCCGGGCAGGGCTGCGCGCTCACCACCCGCCTGCTCGTCCCGCGCGAGAGGTACGGCGAGGCCGTGAGCCTGACCGCGGCCACCATGAGGAAGCTGGGCACCGGAGACCCGGGCGACGAGCGCACGGTGTGCGGGCCGGTCATCTCCGCCCGCCAGCGCGACCGGATCGAGGGCTACCTGAAGCTGGCGGTCGAGGAGGGCGGCGAGTTCGCCACCGGGGGCGGGCGCCCGGCCGGGCGGGACCGGGGCTTCTGGATCGAGCCGACCCTGATCACCGGGCTCACCAACGAGACCAGGACGGCAAGGGAGGAGATCTTCGGCCCGGTGCTGGTGATCCTGCCGCACGACGGCGACGACGATGCGGTCCGGCTGGCCAACGACTCGCCGTACGGGCTGTCCGGCGCGGTCCACGGCGGCGACCCGGAGCGGGCGCGGGCCGTGGCGCGGCGGCTGCGGACCGGCACGGTGAGCGTGAACGGCGGCGTCTGGTACGGCGCCGACGTGCCGTTCGGCGGCTACAAGCAGTCGGGGATCGGCAGGGAGATGGGTGTGGCCGGTTTCGAGGAGTACCTGGAGACCAAGTCGATCGCGGAAGGGGTGTCATGAGGCGCTTCGAGGGAAAAGTCGCCATCGTCACCGGAGCCGCCCAGGGCATCGGCCGGGCCTACGCGCGGGCCCTGGCCGCCGAGGGCGCGAGCGTCGTGGTCGCCGACGTCAGCGAGCAGGGCGCCGCCGTCGCCGACGAGATCAAGGGCCTGTACGTACACACCGACGTGGCCGACCCGGACTCCGTCCAGCGGATGACCGACGCGGCGGCGGAGCGGTACGGCGGCATCGACTACCTGGTGAACAACGCCGCGATCTTCGGCACGATGCGGCTGGACTTCCTGCTGACCGTGGACTGGGACTACTACCGGCGGTTCATGGCGGTGAACCTGGACGGCGCCCTCCTCTGCGCCCGCGCCGCGCATCCGCACCTGGTCAGGCGCGGCGGCGGGGCGATCGTCAACCAGTCCTCCACCGCGGCCTGGCAGTACTCCGGCTTCTACGGCCTGGCCAAGGCCGGGATCAACGGCCTCACCCAGCAGCTCGCCCACGAGCTGGGCGGCATGGGCATCAGGGTGAACGCCATCGCGCCCGGCCCGATCGACACCGAGGCCAATCGCGCGGTCGTACCCACGGGCATGGTCGACCGGATCATCCGCGACAAGCTGGCGCTCAAGCGGGTGGGGACCCCGCAGGACCTGGTCGGCATGTGCCTGTTCCTGCTGTCCGAGGAGGCCGCCTGGGTCACCGGGCAGATCCTCAACGTCGACGGCGGCGAGGTGTTCCGATCATGACCTATGGCTTCGCCGGACTCGGCCAGATGGGCGCCCCCATGGCCAGGCACCTGATCGGCCTCGGCCTCACCGTCTACGACACCCGGCCGGAGGCCATGGCGCCGCTGGTGGAGGCGGGCGCGCGGGCCGCGGCGGACGTCGGCGAACTGGCCGCCGCCAGCCGGTTCGTCTCCGTCATGGTGCGCGACGACGACCAGGTGCACGAGGTCGTGTCCGGACTGCTGCCCGCCGCCGAGCCGGGCACCGTCATCGCCGTCCACTCCACGATCCGGCCCGGCACGGCCGTGGAGCTCGCCGGGCTGGCGGCGCCGTACGGGATCGAGGTCGTCGACGCGCCGGTCAGCGGCGGCTTCATGGGAGCGGAGGCGGGCACGCTCGCGGTCATGGTCGGCGGCGGTGACGGCGCGTTCGCCCGCTGCGAGCGGCCGTTCGCGACCTGGGCGGACCTCGTCCTGCACGTGGGGCCGGTCGGCGCGGGCACCCGCGCCAAGCTGGCCCGCAACCTGCTGCACTTCGTCGCCTTCGCCGCCGCCGCCGAGGCGCAGCGGCTGGCGGAGGCGTCCGGGGTCTCGCTGCGCAAGCTCGGCCGGGTGGTCAGGCATTCGGACGCCATCACGGGCGGGCCCGGTGCGATCATGCTCCGCGCCACCACCGCTCCGCTCGGCGAGGACGATCCGCTGTACGGGATCATGCGCCACGTCCTGGCACTCGGCGAGAAGGACCTGGACCTGGCGCTGGAGCTGGCCCGCGACCTCGATGTGGACACGCCCCTGGCCGAGCTGGCCCGCGACCGCCTGGCCGACGCTCTCGGCCTGCTCGGGAAGGAGGTCCCATGACCGACGAACGCCGGGAGCGCGGGCTGGAGATGATGCGCCAGGTCTACGGCTGGGAGATCGGCGACGCGCCGGGCGACTTCTTCGGCATCACCGTGGACCACCTCTTCGCCGAGATCTGGACCAGGCCCGGCCTGTCCATGCGCGACCGGCGGCTTCTTCTCATCGGCGCGCTGGCGAGCAGGGGCCTCAACGACGTGCTCGACATCCAGCTACCGGCCGCGCTGGGCAACGGCGAGCTGTCCCCGGACGAGCTCCGCGAGATCGCCATCTTCCTGACCCACTACATCGGCTGGCCCCTCGGCGCGCGCCTCAGCGTCCAGATCGACACCCTCATCGCGAAGTCACGACGACCGGCCTCGGACTGACCCGTCGCCCCGTGTGCCGAGCGCGCCCCCGCGCCGCCGGCATTTCTCAGAACCTCACGCTGCACGTCACTCTCGTGGAGAGGCTGAATATGTCGGCCGGCGCATAGTAAATGGCGAACACGTGGGTCCGGACGCCGTGGCCGCCCTTGCCCAGGGTGCGGGTCAACTGGTATTCCCATTCGTAAGGCTGGTTGTACTGGCTCTGCGGGATGCACTTGGGCGGCGGGATCGCCGCCGGCGGCAGCTTGGGCGCCGCGGATGCCGCCTGGGCCGGAGCCGTCAGAGCGATACCGGCGACGGCGAACGCCGAAGCCAGTATTGCCATCTTCTTGCCGATTATCATATTGGTGCCTTCCTGTTTTCGTGCGGCAATTCTTGCCGTCGCACCGATTGCGGACCAGGGCGCTGACAGGGCATTGGCCGGGCATCTGGACCGGTGGCGCGGCAGCGGGAGCGGCTGGACGCCGAGGCGCTCGGTCGTACGATGGCGGCATGAGCCGTAAGGCCGTCGCCATTCTGGCCGTCGCCGCCACCCTCGTGCTGGCCGCGATGGTGGTCGTGATTTTCCGCGGTCGCACCCCCGACGAGGCCGCGACAGGGGTCCGAAATACGCGCGCTCCGCAGGACGTCGCGTCCTACTGGACCAAGGAGCGCATGAATGAGGCCAGTCCGGGGTGACAAAATCGGTCACCCGCCCGAGGAGACCGGCAAAACCCCATTTCCTCAGACGCGCGCGCGGCCTTATTGTCATTCCTCGTGCGAAAACTTCTGATCATGACGCTGACCATCGCGTCGATGCTCTCCTTATCAGGTACGGCCACCGCCACGACGACGGCGCCCCCCGTCAAACACCCCAAGCTGATCGCCAACCCGCTCTACGAGGCCGGCGCGCTGCCCGCCACGACCTGCGAGGAGCCGCCGGTCAAGCGCAACGACCGTAAGTCGGGCCGCGCCTACGTCAACGCCGTGATCGCCTGCCTCGAGTCCACCTGGGAGCAGCACCTCACCACCGCCGGCCTGCCCTTCAGCAAGGTCAAGGTGCGGTACGTGAGCAAGCTCCCCAAGACGTACTGCGGCACCAGGGAGACGGACAAGGAAGACTCCACGGCCCGCTACTGCGGCGACACCGGCGAGCTGGTCTTCCAGCTCGGCAAGGATTGGCTCGACGACCCTTCCGACCTGTGGCTGTTCAACACCGTCACCTACATGTACGGCTTCCATGTGTTGAAGCTGGTCGGAATCGACGACGCCTTCGCCGCGGTGCCGTCCAGTGGCAAAGCTGAGGGCCGCGAGCTGACCCGGCGCGAGAGTCTCCAGAACGACTGCTTCACCGCCGCGTTCCTCAAGAGCGTCTGGCCGCTGAAGGGCAGGACGACCAAGGACTGGACGTATCTGCTGAGCATGCTCGAGGGTGACGCTCCCGGCGAGGTGCGCTGGTACGGCAAGAGGGCCAACATCGTCGCCTGGTACAAGCGCGGCTTCGCCACCGGCGACCCCGGCTCGTGCAACACCTGGACGGCCCCCTCCTCAAAGGTGGCCTAAGACCGCGTGTGGCGTTGATCACCTCGTATGTGTGCACTCCTACACAGAACAGGGCGACGGATCTTCGTAGTGTCCCTGCTGCCGGGTAAACCGGTGCACTCAAACGGGGAGGAACCCATGCGTAAGACCCTTGCAGCAACCCTCTTGGCCGGCTCCATGGCCGTCAGCGCGATCGCCCTCGCCCCCGGCGCACAGGCCGCCGCCCAGACGGGGACGACTGTCACCGCGGCGTCCCAGACCGTCGGTTCCGTTCACAACTGGGGCAAGTTCTTCTCCAGTGACCGCAAGGCGTACACCTTCGGCGAGACGGGCAAGCGCAACGGCATCGTCGTCACCAAGTGGCACGGCGTCGACAAGGTGGGCGGCAAGCGCGCCTGGGTGTGGTTCGAGTTCTACAAGAACGGCTCCTGGCACAAGTTCAACCGCTCCTGGGACGGCAAGGTCGTCGGCAGTTGGAGCGGGCGCGGGATCAAGAAGGTCTACACCTTCACCTGCTGGGCCGGCAAGCTCGACAACTGCGGCCGCAAGTACCGCATTTACTAAGCGCTTCTATTCCCTAAGCGCTTCTTCCTGAGAAACCGCATGACGTCCGGCGGCTGCCCCACGGCGGCCGCCGGATTCTGTCGCTCAAGCGCTGAGGGCTCGCGCGACCGTGAGACTGTCCTCGTAAATGTGGCAGCGGGTGATGAGTCCGCCCTCGACGGTGAGATGCAACGCGAACGGTGAGCTATAGGCGGCGCCGTTGGCCCGCACCGTCTGCACGATCTCCCCGAGAACGACAGCGTCCGCCTCATCGACCAGGATCCGCGCCACCGTCGTGCCGTTCAGCTCGGGCACGTGATGAGCGGCCAGCGACCGGTAATGGTCGGCCACATCGGCCCGGCTCGACCGCGGCCGGATCCACGGTACGGCCGGATGCCCCTCAGCCGGCCAGTCGAGCCCCCAGTCGATGGGCTCGGCGAACAACTCGGCGATACGGTCGTGATCGCCCTCGCCGATGCGGCGCAGCAGTGCTTCCACGATGTCACGGGTGCCTTGGGCGTCAGAAGTCATACCGCGACCCTTTCGGACCCGACGCGGCCTGTCGATTACCTCCCAGGTAGGCGAATCCCCTACGGCCCGCGTACCCCAGTGCTAGGTCGAGCTGAAGGAGTGCAAGCACCGCATCGAGGACGCCGTTCGCAACGCGAAGGCGGCCGTCGAGGAGGGCATCGTCCCCGGCGGTGGCGTGGCGCTGCTGCAGGCGGGCGCCAAGGCGTTCGACAAGCTCGAGCTCACCGGCGACGAGGCCACCGGTGCCGCGATCGTCCGCAAGGCGCTCGAGGAGCCGCTGAAGCAGATCGCCGTCAACGCCGGCCTTGAGGGCGGCGTCGTGGTGGAGAAGGTCCGCAACCTGACTCCGGGTGA
>NZ_JAHFZZ010000025.1 GCF_018603905.1 Nonomuraea sp. NEAU-A123 | reverse complement strand
GACTGGGTCGGGACGTCCTTGCGCCCGGCCTGACGAGCCGCCTCTACCCGGGCCTTCCATTTCTCGTTCCCGAGCAGCCAGTCGAATGACTCGGTCTGCAGGGCGAGAAGGTCAGGAACTTCGAGGGTCTCCTGGATACGCGAAAAAGAGACGCGACGGGGACCGGCGGGTATGGCGGTGACGTTAGAAGCTGCCAACAGATGTCCTTCCGGAGGGCACGGATGGAATCGAACTGCGCGCACGCCAAACGCCCCGGCAGAATCCGGGACGTTAAAAGACGGCGCGAGGGGCAGCATAACGCAAATGAGAAACGTATGTCTACACTTAATATACGTGTCAACCTCGTTGCCGCCTTCAGCATCCCATACCCTGGCGGACTCGTCAACTCGCCGCCGTGGAGCAGGTGTCGACCAGGCCGGTGGCGATGGTGAGGTTGCGGATCCACAGATCTTCGAGGTGCGGGGTGGCGGGTGCGCCGTGCACGCCGATGTTGGCGACGTGACCGCCGGAGCGTACCAGGTGAGTGCGCAGTTCGAAGATCTCCGGGAGGCCGACGGCCTCGATGGCGACGTCGGCGCGGATCCGGCTCCGTGCCCGCGCTCTATCAGGGCCGATGGTCCCTGATAAGGCAGGACCTCGTCCTCTGGGAGCCGCGGGCCCGTAGGTGTGTGCTGGAGGTGAGGGAACCGGGGGCGGGTGCCACATCCGGCCGGAGCGACCCGAAGGAGGATGACGATGAGCAGAGCGATCGTGGTCGGCGTGGACGGATCACCATCGGCCGGATCGGCGCTCGGCTGGGCCGCCGACGACGCCTCATGCAGAGGGCTTCCCCTGCGGATCGTGCTCGTACGAGAGCCCTGGGCGGCGGAGCATCCGCCCACCGCGGCCAGTGACCGGCAGACGCTGACCGAGCGGTGCACGTACCTGGTCGACAATGCCGCCGACCAGGTACGGAGACTCATCCCCAACCTCGAGGTCTCAACGGCCGTGGTCACGGGCGCGGTGATCGAGCGGCTGAAGAGCGAGTCGGAGACGGCCGACAGCGTGGTCGTGGGCAGCAGAGGGCTCGGTGGGTTCGCCGGACTGGTCTTGGGCTCGGTCGGGCTCGGCCTGGCCGGGCACGCGCACAGCCCGGTGGTCATCGTCCGGATGCCCGTCCCCGGCAGCCACGGTGAGATCGTGGTCGGCTTCGACGGCTCCCCGTTCGCGGAGTCGGCACTGGACTACGCCCTGGAACAAGCCAAGGCACGGCGCATGCCGGTCCGCGTCGTGTACGCCCAGAGAACGCCGATGCTCACCCCACATCCCGCGGGGTACGGCCCGCTCCTGACCGGGACGCTGGGCGACGAGGCGGCGGAGATCCGGCTGCGCCTGGCGCCGTGGCACGAGAAGTACCCGGACGTCGAGGTGATCGAGTCGACCGTCCCGGGGCACCCGGTCCCGGTCCTGGTCAGGGCGTCCGAGACGGCGGCGCTGGTGGTGGTCGGATCGCGCGGCCTGGGCGGTTTCGCCTCGGCGGCACTCGGCTCCGTCAGCCACGGTGTCCTGCACCGGGCTCGCTGTCCGGTGGCCGTGGTACCGACTTCTTGGCGGCGGTCATGAGCGTCATCGTCGCCCCGCCGTACATGACCGAGACGGCCCGTCACGACTGGGACCTTTTGCAGGCGCAGACCGAGGACGCCCAGGAGTTCGACCCCGCGCAGGCCGGCCACCTGCCGGAACCGGCGCGCCGCTGGGTGCTGCACGCCATCGCTCCGGGGACACCCCTGCTGCGCGCGGTGGTGCTGGACATGCACGGCTCCATCCGGCTCAGCACCTGGCGCGACTTCCGCGCCCAGCAGGTACTCCTGCCGATGGAGGGCTTCGTGTGGTCGGCCACCGCCTATGTGGGACCGCTACCCGTGCACGGGTTCGACCGGTATCGCGCGGGTCAGGGGGAGATGCGCTGGCGGCTGCTGGACGTCATCCCCGTGATGTCGGGTGCCGGTCCGGACATCACCAGAAGTGCCGCGGGACGGCTGGCATGTGAGTTCGTCATGGCGCCCGCCGCCGCACTCGACCCGAGGGTTCGGTGGAAATCGATCGACGACCGCCAAGCGATCGCCGGCCTTCCCGTGGGGACCGAGGATCACGACGTGACCCTGACCATCGCGCCCAGTGGCGCGCTGGAGCGGGTCACCATGTCCCGTTGGGGTGATCCCGGGGAGGGCCGTTACCGCGAGCACGTGTTCGGGGTGGAGTGCGGGCGCGAGATCGAATTCGACGGGTTCACCATTCCGGCCTACCTGGCGGGCGGCTGGTGGCCCGGCACTGATCGGTGGGCCGAGGGCGAGTTCATCCGCTTCACCATCGACGACGCCCTGTTCCGATAAAGGCCGTCGGAACCCTCGTAGGACAGGAACCATGGGTTCACCTCAGATGCCTGACCCGGACGATGCCGGGCACCGTGCGGGCCAGCACGTCGGCGATGTGATCGGCGTGTTCGTGGGGCGACCCGCTCAGCTGGGCCACGCCGTCGCGGACGCTGACGTCCCAGCTGGGCCCGAAGGGGTAGTGCTCGCGCAGCGCGGCGATCACGTCCTGGCGCAGTCGCTCGTCCGGCCGGGCGAGCATGGCCAGCAGGTCGCGGCGGCTGACCATGCCCACGATCCGGTCCCCCTGTACGACCGGCAGGCTCTTGATCCGCTTGCCGACCATGAGGTCGATCGCCTTGGTGACGTCCGTCGTCTCGGTCACGGTGACGGCTTCGCGGGTCATGACCTCCATGACCCGGCGGGGCGGCGGTTCGGCAACCGGGCCGACGGGGCGTACCGAGGCACGGGGGTCGGGTTCGAACTCGCCCCGCAGCAGGTCGAGCTCGCTGACCACACCGACGAGCCGGTCGGTGTCGTCCACGACCGGAGCGGCGGTGATGTCATGGCCGTGCAGCGTCCGGATGGCCTGCCGCACCGGGTCGGTGCGGCGCACGGTGATGGGCGGCCTGCTCATGACCTCGCGCACGAGCATGACTATCGGGCTTCCCACTTGGAGTCGTCGTGCTTCCAGGCGAGCTCGTCGATGACGTCGACCACGCCGTCGACCCGGCCGGTCATGCGGACGGCGATCGAGGCCTCGGTCCTGCGGTCCATCCGGCCGCTCAGCGTCACGACGCCGTGGCGTACGTTGACGGTGACGCCGGAGGTGTCCACCCACAACCCCCGGTCGAGGACGTCCTCGCGCACCTCGGCGGCGATGTCGTCGTCGCCGCGCAGGAACACCTTGATCAGGTCGCGGCGGCTCACGATGCCGGCCAGCCGGCCGTCCGCGTCGACGACGGCGAGCCGCTTGACGTCGTGGGCGTCCATCAGCCGGGCGGCCGAGACGGCCGAGGCCTCGGGCGAGACGGTGATCGGCGGGCGGGTCATCAGCTCGCCCGCGGTGTCACCGGTGGCCTTCTCCTTGCCCTTGGGGTGGCGCAGCCGGGCGCGCAGCGGTGGCCGGTAGCCCTCCCGGTAGAACTGCTCGCGGAACTCCTCCTTACGGAGCAGGTCGGCCTCCGACACCATGCCGACGACGTGGCCGTTGCCGTCGACCACCGGGACGGCGCTGATGCCGCCGGCGATCAAGGTCTCGGCGATGTCCTTGAACGGGGTATTCGCGGTAACCGTGATGACCTTGGCGGTCATCACGTCGGCGACGGTCCTGAGCTTCACGGGTCAGCCCTTCTCGTCTGCTGTTCTTGTACCTTCATCACAGCCCCGCGGCAGTGCGGCTGGTAGGGCCGGAAGTCCCGAACGGGGCGGTCGTTGGTCAGCGCGGGCGGCGCAGCAGCGGAGCGCAGGGCGCGATCCTGATCCGCACGCCCACCGTCGTGGCGCCGTCGGCCGTGACGATGACCGGGTTTCGGCCACCTCGGATGGGCAGCTCGGGCACGGACCAGACCGTGCCCCCTCGCAGGCGTCGGCGGTCATTGCCTCCGAGGATCGCGACGCGGGCTGATATGACAAACCCGTGCCCCGACCAGGGAGGGCGTGGCGATGTCCAGGTGTAACACTGATCTTATGACCGAGGGCGAGCACCGCCTGTTGATGCCGAACATGCGGCTGGATGAGCTGCTGGCGGAGCTGCAGGTCCGGCTGAACGCCGTGCTGTCCACCCGCGACCGGGTGCACGCGCTGCTCGAAGCCGTCGTGTCGGTGGGCAGCGACCTGGATCTGGAGACGGTGCTGCGCCGGATCGTGGAGACCGCCACCAGGCTGGTGGACGCCAGTTACGGGGCGTTGGGCGTGGTCGGGCAGGAGAGCACGCTCGTTCAGTTCATCCCGGTCGGGCTGACCGAGGAGGAGATCGCTCGCATCGAGCACTGGCCGCACGGGCTGGGCCTGCTCGGGCTGCTGATCAAGGACGCCCGGCCGCTGCGGCTCGGCCGCATCTCCGACCATCCCGAGTCTTACGGGTTCCCGTCCGGGCACCCGCCGATGGGCACCTTCCTCGGCGTGCCGGTACGGGTGCGGGATGAGGTGTTCGGCAATCTGTACTTGACCGAGAAGCGGGGCGGGGCGGAGTTCGACGAGGAGGACGAGGCCATCGTCATCGCCTTGGCCGCCGCGGCCGGTGTCGCGGTGGAGAACGCCCGCCTGTACGAGGAGACCCGGCGGCGCGAGACCTGGCTGCAGGCATCCTCGGAGGTCACCACCAGCCTGCTGTCCGGGGCCGACCCGCGCGAGGTGCTCACCCTGATGGCCGCCCGCGCCCGTCAGATGAGCGACGCCGACCTCGTGGAGGTCCTCATGCCGGAGGCAGGCGGCCGGTCCCTGATGGTGGCGTACGTCGACGGTGAGCACGCCGAGCAGGTGGCGGGCCTGACCTTCGATCTGGTGGCCACCGCGGCCGGCCAGGTGTACACCCGCGGCGAGGCGGTGTCAGCGGAGGACCTGAACGAGACGGACTCACCGCTGCGCCACCTGGGCTTCGGCCCCGAGTTGCTGATGCCCCTGGGCGTGGGGGAGAAGGTACGCGGCGTGGTGGCCGTGGCCAAACACGCGGGCCGGCTGCCGTTCAGCGCCGCGAACCTGCGCATGCTGGAGGCCTTCGCCGGGCAGGCCGCCATCGCGCTGGAACTGGCCGAGGCCCGTCGCGACGCCGAACGCCTCAGTCTGCTCGAAGACCGCGACCGCATCGCCAAGGATCTGCACGACGTGGTCATCCAGCGGCTGTTCGCGATCGCGATGACGCTGATGAGCACGGTCCGGCTGGTGGAGAAACCCGAGGCGTCGGCCCGGATACGGCACGCGATCGACGAGTTGGACGAGACCATCCGGCAGATCCGCTCGACCATCTTCGCCCTTCAGGGATCACGTGCGGGTCTTGGCCCCAGCCTGCGCGCCCAGATCGTGGAGTTGGTGGAGGCTTCCCGTGGCCATCTCGGCTTCACACCGGGCCTGCTGATGGAAGGCCAGCTCGACAACCGCGTCCCCGAACCCATCGCCGAGAACCTGCTCGCCGTCCTGCGCGAAGCGCTGTCCAATGTGGCCCGCCACGCCCAGGCCTCCAAAGCGGACATTTCTGTCAAGGTGGCGGATGGCATGCTCACACTGGCCGTACTGGACAACGGCGTCGGACTGCGCGCGGATGGCGAACGCAGTGGCCTGCGTAACCTGCACGAGCGTGCCACCGCGCTCGGCGGCTCTTTCGCTGCCACCGCTCCGGAAGCCGGGGGGACCGCTCTTCGCTGGAGCGTCCCTCTCTGACGCTGGCCTGCTTTTGTCGGCGAAGTCCTGCTCATTCCCGTCGATCTGCCCGCAACCGTGCTGAGAGCGCCGCAGCCTGGGTACGGCGCTGCATGTCGAGCTTGGACAGCAGGTTGGACACGTAGTTCTTGACCGTCTTCTCGGCCAGGAACATACGCTCGCCGATCTGCCGGTTGGTCAGCCCTTCACCGATCAGGTCCAGGATGTGCCGCTCCTGCTCCGACAGCGCCGCCAGCGGGTCCTTCCTGGCGGCGTGCTCCCGTAGCCGCTGCAGCATCGCCGCGGTGGTCTGCGGATCGAGCAGCGACTGCCCCGAGGCGACCGTGCGCACGGCACCCACCAGATCGGAGCCGTGGATCTGCTTGAGCACGTACCCGGACGCGCCCGCCATCACCGCGTCGAACAACGCGTCGTCGTCGGCGAAGGACGTCAGCATCAGGCACGCCAGCTCCGGCAGCCTCGAACGGGCCTCGCGGCACACGTCCACGCCATTGCCGTCGGGCAGCCGCACGTCCAGCACCGCCACGTCCGGCTTGAGCGCCGGGATGCGGGCGATCGCCGACTCCGCCGTCCCGGCCTCGCCGATCACCTCGATATCCGCTTCGGAGTCCAGCAGGGCGGCCACGCCCCGCCGTACCACCTCATGATCGTCGACGAGAAACACACGAATCATGCTCTGACGCTAACCGGCCAGGACCAGCGCAGAGAAGGGGCGAAAGTCCCTAAGAGGAGTCGCCCGGCGGGTCATGCGTGTCACGAGCAGGGCTTCGCTGCTCTCTTGACGTCGACGATCCCGTCCAGTCGTTCGGCCGCGTGTACGGCGGCGGCTGCCTTACTGCGCCGTAGCTTTCGCCGCACGGCCCGGTGGTGTCAGGTGGTAGCCGGGTTGCGCTGATCGCTGGGGGTGTCCAGCAGGGCGTTCGCCGAGCGGTGGATCTTCGTCAGTGCGCTGAGGAGATGTTCGCGTTCGGTCTCGGTGAGGTCGGCGGTGACCATCTCTTCGAGGAAGCGCCGTTCCTTCTCGATGGGTGCTTGCAGGGCGCGCCCGGCGTCGGTGAGCCACAGCCGGACCAGGCGGTTGTCCCGGTCGTCGCGGCGCCGGGTGAGCAGGCCGGCCGCGGCCATCCGGGTGGCCGCCTTGACCACGTTGGGGGTGGTGACGTTCAGTGCGGCGGCGACCTCGCCCGGGGTGCGGCCGTCCTGCTGCCACAGCACCGCGAGTAGGTGATCTTGTCCCAGGTGCAGCCCATGGCGCCGCATAGCCGCGTCGGCCGCCGCCCGCAGCACCTTCGACGTCTTGCTGTGCATGTCCAGGAATTCAGGCACGTCGAGGCCTCCGGTGATGTCGCGGGCGCAGCACGGTGCGATTGACAGGAGATCGTGTACCGGTTAGCGTTCTCTCGATCGTTAACCGGTACACGACTTAGGGGTTTTCATGATACTGGTCACTGGCGCCACCGGGAACATCGGCCGCGAGCTCGTCCGCGAGCTGGACGAGGGCGGCGTGCCGTTCCGTATCCTGATCCGCGACCCGGCCCGCGCCGCTGCATTCCCCGAGCGGACCGAACGGGTCGTGGCGGACCTGAACGACCCGGCGACGCTGCCGCCCGCCTTCGCGGGAGTCGACCGGCTGTTCCTGCTCACTCCCGGCATCGGCCTCGACCACACCCGGCACGCCGTCGCCGCCGCCCAGTCCGCGGGGGTGCGCCACATCGTGCACCTGTCCTCGTTCAACGTGCTCGGCGACCCCATGCCCGCCATGGGCCGCTGGCACCACGAACGCGAGCAGGCCATCCGAGCTTCCGGCATCCCGGCCACCTTCCTGCGACCCGGCGGCTTCATGACCAACGCCTTCGACTGGCTGCCCACCATCCGCCAGGCGGGCTATGTCCTCGATCCGGTCGGCCCCGGCCGATACGCGCCGATCGACCCGGCCGACATCGCCGCCGTCGCCGCCCTGGCTCTTACCGATGACGGCCACCAGGGCCAGGAATACGTCCTCACCGGCGAGGAGGTCTTCACCATCACCGAACAGGTCAAGATCCTCGCTGCGGCGACCGGCCGGGATATCGCGATCCGGGCAGTGACCACCGCAGAGGAGGCCGTCGCCTCCCGATTCCCCAACGGGGCACCCCCGGCGCTGGCCGAGGCCATCATCGAGGGGTTCCACCTCATGCGCGCCGACACCGCCGGACTCCGTACCGACACCGTGGAGCGCCTGCTTCAGCGCAAGCCCCGCACCTTCGCCGCCTGGTGCACACGCAATGCCGACACTTTCCGGACCACCTGATCCGCGTCGATGTGGTGGTGTGGCTGGGCGCGCGGGCCGGCGCCTCAGCTCGCCGCCCGCTCCTGGCAAGGGCGTGTTGGTGCCGCGGCCGGTAACGGCCAGATCCGTCACCACGACGCCCGCTCCGGCGCGGCGCATCACGGCCCCCTGGGAGCCCGACCGGTCCACCCCGACGACCCCTTGCAGCGCTGACAGTCACGAAAGGGCGAATGGCCCGATACGGCGGGCACAAGGGCTCTGTCGGCGGCTGGTCGGCTGAGGTGTCCTGGAGGCAGGTGAGAGCACATCCTGTGAAAGGGGGTCATCATGGCTACTTCTCAGGCCAGGCCCGTCATGGACGCTGATCCGAGCGAGCGCGAGACCCGTCCGGTCGATCATGTCTGGGCGGTCGCCCGGATTTCGATCGGCTGGATCTTCCTGTGGGCGTTCCTGGACAAGACCTTCGGCTGGGGTTTCGCCACTCCGGCCAACCGGGCCTGGATCTCGGGTGGCAGCCCGACGACCGGGTTCCTGAAAGGCACCGGTGAGAACGCGCTCGGCGGCTTCTTCTCCGGCCTGGCTGGGCAGGCGTGGGTGGATTGGCTGTTCATGCTCGGCCTGCTGGGCATCGGCGCCGCGCTCATCCTGGGCGTGGGCCTGCGGATCGCGGCCGTCGCCGGCACGCTCATGCTGGTCCTGATGTGGGCGGCCGAGCTGCCCTTGGCCAACAACCGTTCATGGACGAGCACATCATCTACTCCATCGTGCTGGTCGGCCTCGCCCTGGCAGGCGCCGGAACGACCCTCGGCCTTGGCAACCTGCCCATCGTCCAGCGCAACCCGTACCTGAAGTAGTGCGCCCCGCGCTCGCGCCCACCTCGGTGCCCGGGATGGGCGCGCGGTTGCGGGTCACCATGCGCGGTGCGACGCATATGGGCTATTCAAGCGGCTGCGGCGGCCGTCGTGTGGGCGAGGTCGCGGGTTTCGCCCTCCCGGCCGTAGCGGGCGCGCTGGCCGCGAGCGTGCAATGGGTACAGGCGCCGGGATCGCGTGGACAGTCGGTCGGGGTGCTGCCCGTCGTGCTCGGAGAGCAGGTCATGAACCGGAATCCGGCGGCACCCACGGGTGCCGATCCGCTGCGCCATGGTGCGCAGTCGCCGGAGGACGGGGACGGCTTGCCTCAGTCGCTCGGGGCCAAGCTGGCCGAGCGGTGGTGAAGGTTCTCCACGGCCCTGACGAGTGTGAGGTTCGCGGTGGTCAGCGTGCGGACCAGCTCCTCCAGCTTGTCAACCCGCCTCTTCAATGACAGCAGTTCGGCGTCGAGCACTGACGACTCCATGATCATTCGTCCGCCGATCATGATCGGTTCACCTCCATCAAAACGGTACAAGCACATGGTGGGCGCCCGCTGCCGTCGCGCGACAGCGGCGAACGTCCCCGGTCGGCAGGACCAAAGGCACTGGCCGCACAGGCCCGGCGGGCGGACGTTCAGGGGGAAAGGAGGTGGCAGTGATCAGGCCGACCTGGAAGGACGCGCTGGCGGCAGTGGTCGCGGCGGCGAATCAGGTCAACCTCGGCCGGGTCCCCGGCGTCGTATCCGTTGTGGATCTTGCCAGGCTCAGGAGGCTGCGTGTCGCGGCCGCGGCCGTCACCCTGTTATTCACCCTCGGCGCCTTCGACCAGCTGAAGACGCCCGCCCTGCCGACGCCGGCACGCGCTGCCGCCTCAGTCGAGGAAATCGCCGACCGGCTGCGCGGGCGCCTCGACGACGACGTCACCTACGCCCACTACGTCGCCCTCCCCGACACTCCCTTTCTGGCTTGGTGCTGGCCAAAGAACATGGAGGCGCGGATGCCGCCCGACGGCGTGCCTGCCTACAGCGGCGAGCTGCTCTCTCCGGAGATAGTCGAGCCGCTGAAGGTGCGGTTCTGGATCACCTCTCCCGAGGCGGCGGTCCGCGCGGTCGCGGCGGCTCGCCGTGGGACCGAGGAGTGCGGCCACAGCAGCTCCGACGAGTTCGTGCTCAAAGACGTGGCCGGCTTCGACCAATGGGGGTGGCGCGGCATGCAGGCCCTGATCACCACGGATGCCTGGACGGAGGAGGGCGACTCGGGCGCCCAGGCGACGATCGTGGCCGCACGTGGTGGGCTGCTGGCAGAGGTGACGTGGGCCTGGCCGTTCGAAGCGGGCGGCGAGCCGGCTCGGCATGTGCTGCTGCAGGGTGCCATGTCGGCCACATCCGTGCTGGCCGCCATAGGCGGCGACCCTGCCCTGCCCGCACCCGCCGCCGCCATGGCGCCATCGGCCTCAGCCGCGATGGCCGCCGCCCTGCCGCCGCCGTCCGCGTACGGCAAGGACATGATGTCGTGGCCGGCCCCATGGGATGATCCCCGCTCGCACGAGTTGGTCTGCGGAGACTCCTTTTTCGAGCAGAACGCCTATGACGGCGCGCCCGCTGTCACCCGCCGCCTGATCGGTGAGGTCTCGGTTCGCGAGGACGTACTGTTCCTGCCCGACGAGCACGTAGCCGAACAGGCACGCACCCGGCCACTCAACTGGGGCGGCTCATGCCTCTCCGACGAGGGCAAGCAGCCCTACAGCATCAACCCCCGCCTCGAAGCCTTCACCCGGGGCCCGTGGACGGGCGAGATCAAGACCTTCGCCGTGCGGCGCCCCGACCCGCCGCACCGGCCCAAGGACAACTTCCGCCGCTCGGTCGCGCACGTCGCCATGGGCGTGCGCCGCGGCACGACCATGGTCTACCTCCGCTGGCAGGGACCGGCGGGAACCGACCCGGCCGCCGCCCTGCGCGCCGGCCGTGCCGCCCTCATCCGCACACTCGACCGCCTGCCCTCTGGGGGTTGATGTCATCTGTCGCGAAACCGTCAGTGAATCGGTCGCTTCAACGTTTGGTCTTCGCGTATTCCGCAGATGGCGGTGAGGTCGGCGTTTCGTCCTATGGCGGGCTGTGGCGGTGAGCTCGTGCTTGTCGAGCTCGGATTACTGGGCGGGCGCCTGCGCGAGAGACAGACTGTTGCCGTCCGGGTCGAGGACTTCCACGTGGCGCACGCCGTTGCCGTAGGTTTCCACGGGCTCGTGCTCGATGCCGTGCGCGGCGAGCCGGGCCACGATGTCGTCGAGGTCGGTCACGCCGAGCGTGATCATGGTGCCGCCCACCCGTGCGGCCCGTACGTGCCGGTCGTCGATGACGACCCACGCGTTCTCACCGACCTGCCACAGGTACTCCTCGCCGATGATCTCGTCCGCCGGCCGCCCGAAGAACACCTCGAACCACTTCTGCGATGCCGCCCGGTCACCCACGCACACGACGCTGTACAGGTCCACCGGAACCACTCCTTCCAGTCGTTTCGAGAGGGAGACCACTGCCGCGACTGAAACTCATCGGCGCCCGGCCAGGGCCATCCCGGGGGACTTGACCAGGAGGGCCCGTCGCGGGCGTAGACGTGCCGCAGTTGGACGGCGAGGTTCTACGGTTTCGGTGCGGTGTGTCGCCCTGATATCCGCGCTTGGGGTCTCACTCCTCCAGGCGGTTCAGTGCCTGCATGGCCTCGTGCTCAATGCGTGAAAGGTCGCTGAGGATGGTGCCTGCCTGCACGAGGCACTGCGCATCGCCTGATTCACCGGCTTTTGCGATCAGTGTTGCGGTTGCCGTCCACAGGGTGGCTGCCTCGGAGTACAGCTCGTGGCCGGTACGTAGGTGGCTGCTGTCGAGCAGTTCGGTGCATTCGGCGAGGAAGTCGCGGTAGAGGTTGCGGAACAGGGCGCCGCCGGTGCCGGCCTTCTCCATCAAGAGGGCGGCCTGCGGCAGGTCCCGCTGCGGGTTGTCAGTGCGCTGGAGCCATGTGCGTACCAGCTTGCCGGCCTTGTCAATGCCTCGGTGGCCGAGGTTGGCGATGGGCGGGTTGAGGAAGGCGTCGGCGCAGGCGGTGATGGCGGGAATGATCTGGCTCTGTGGGTGGGGCGGGTTCCTCGGAGCGGTGAGGGTGAAGGAGCGGTGCTTGGCGGACATCGGGCCGCGCGCGGCCCTGGCCTGGGCGAGGTTGGCCAGGCTGGTGGATACCGCTCCGCCTTGCTGGTCGGTGTCCACCAGGTAGGCGTCGTGGTCGTCATAGCCGTACATGGCGACGAAATGACCGCCGAAGTGGACCTTCGACCCGAAGTAGTCCAGGTAGTAGCTGTCGAGCTGCAGCCCGACGGGGTGGCCGGCGTCGATGGGGGCTACAACGTTCTCCCATGCCTTGCGGGGCGAGGCGGTTTCCTGGGCCAGGAGATCCAGCTTGAGGCTGGTGGCCAGGTTTCTGGTGAGGTCGAAAGGCTTGACCCGTCCCCCGAGGAAGGGAAAGCCCATGTTCTTGCTGTCCCAGTAGATGAAGGACAGGCCGGAGCCGAGGCCGAAGAGCATGGGCTCGGACAGATCGAGTCCTTGGTGTCGCAGCAGCACTCCCAGGGCTGTCGTCTCGCAGTGCTGCGTACCGCCGACATCGATGTCTATTGCCGTGGTCATGCCATGCTCTCCTGAACGAGGATGATCATCCGGGTCATCAGTTCTTCTTGCACGCCATCATGGTGGACTCTCCCACGGTGGGAGAGTCCACCGCTGTGCCCGGTGGGCCGGATGGACCAGTATCCGGCGTTCTCGTCGAGCAGCCGGGCGAAGATCGATGGGCTGTCGAAGCGCGGCATGCAGAGCCAGTCCACCGAACCGCCGGATGTGACCAGGGCCGCGGATCGGCCCGGTGCTCAAGGGAGCCTCATCATCCACTCGGCGAGGATCGCGGGGCTCGCGGCGCTGGGAGGGGAGGTGGCGGCTCGGCCGAGGTCTTGTGGTGGCGCAGCCGGATGGCGTACGCGAGTGCGGATGCGGCGAAGAGCACGCCGGTGACCAGCAGCCAGCGGCCGAGGTACGGGCTCGTGTCCAGCGCCGTTGACCGGTGGTAGTTGCCCTCGGCCAGCCGGAGAATGAGGGGGAACCAGATGAGGAGCAGCAGCCCGGACAGCGCGACCGGTACACGCAGGTAATTGATCGATGACGGCCAGGCGGAAGTGCCGGACGGTCGCCGGCGGCGACGCCACGGCCGCCGTTGCGCGGCGACGTCGGCGAGGGCGTACAGCGGGTACAGCAGAAGGTCGTGGATGACCGCGGCGCCGACGAACCACACCAGGAAGCCGACCCAGATGCCCGCGGCGACGACGCGGCCGGCGGCGTATCCGGCCAGGGCGAAGCAGGCGAGCAGCGCCAGCAGATGCAACGGGTCGGCCCCGTAGTGGGTGGCCAGCCTCCGGTACGAGCCGCGGATCCGGAAAGGCATGTCGTCACTCATTTCGCCGTCGGATGGAAGCTGAGTTCGCGGACCCATTTCGTGTTGTGGACGCCGGGGGCGTTCGGGACGATGATCCTGGCGGGATAGCCGTGGTCGAGGGACAGATCGGCGCCGTTGACCCGCAAGGCGAGCAGGGAACGGGGGTCGGCCACCTGGCCCGCGCTCAGCGACGCCCGGCTGAAGGAGCCGCCGCGTTGCAGGGATTCGACGAGCACCTCCGCCGTGCCGGGCGTCATCCCCGCCAGCCGGGCCAGATCGGCCAGCCGTACGCCCGTCCACGACTGTTCGGTGGACCATCCCTCCACGCACGCGATCGGCAGCGCGTAGGTGTGCAGCGGCATCGCCAGCAGTTCGGCGCGGCTCAGGCGCGCCGGATGCGGTCCGGCCAGCTCCAGCCTCCATGCCGGGCCGGTGTCCGCCAGGTGGACGCCCATGGCGGTGGCGGACTTGTTCACCTGGAAGTCGTTGGGGCCGGGGCCGTAGACCCGTCCGTGCGGGGCCAGGAGCGCGGTGCGGCGCAGTGGTCCGTCCAGGGTCTGGCCGGCGGACAGGCCGAGCGTGATCAGCGAGGCGCCGCCCACGAAGGCGAGCAGGCCCCGCCGGGACATGGTGGGCTCCGCCGGAGACGGGGGAACCAGGCCATCGGGATCGGGCGGCTCCGGCCGGGTGGCGTCCAGCCTGGTCCGCAGCTCACGGAGGAAGCTCCGCGATCGCAGCGATCGGACCATCTTCGGCAGCTTGAAGGCGACGTGGACGACGAAGGCCGCGAGGAAGATCCACGCCCCGTACAGGTGGGCCGGGTAGAAGGAGAACGGGAAGACGTAGAAGAGCTGGATGTTCAGGATGCCGGTGACGAACTCGAACAGCGCGCCGCCGACCAGGAGCAGCAGGCTGGCGCGCTCCACGGCTTCGGCGGGGGAGCGGGCCGGTGGCCAGGTGAACAGCTTGGGGATCACCGACCATAGCTTGGCCAGCAGCACTGAGGTCAACGTCAGCCCGAGGACGACGTGCACTCCCTGCGTGACCCGGTACAGCCAGGCCGGGTTTGTTGGCCAGTCGAACAGGTAGAAACCCAGCCATCCCTTTTCGGGGGTCGGGTCGTTGATGGGCAGCTGTGGATCGTAGGCGGCGTAGGACACCAGTCCTGTGATCGCGATGATCGGGATCCCGAACAGCAGGACGAGGCCGAAGACCGAGGTCAGCCATGGGCCGCGCAGCGGGCTGCGCCAGAACGCCGGCCGGAATGGGCCCGGTGGGGGATGGGCGCGCAGCCAAGCGTTGGCGTTTTGCCGATCTGACACCGAATCACCCCGAAACAAGCGCTCTGCCAAAAGCAGCTAAGGGCCAGTGGCCCTAAATAGGGCCGTTTATTCTGTTTGCCGGAAATACCCCTATTTGGAGTGGCGTAACTTGCCGTGTTTGGTGAGGAAGGCGGCCGCGACATGGTCAAGGGCGTGTGACGTTCAGTGCTCGCTGGAGGTTTGGGCCTAGCGTTGAGGCGGTGAAAGTACTGGTCACCGGCGCGGCTGGGTTCATCGGAAGTCATGTGGTCGAGGCGCTGCGGGCGGCCGGCCACGAGGTCACCGGCCTCGACCGCCGGGCAGGGGCCGGTCACGTGGTCGGTGACGTGCGCGACGCCGACGTGCTCGCGGGGTTGCTGCGCCGCGTCGACGCGGTGTCCCATCAGGCGGCAAAGGTAGGGCTCGGGTCCAGCGTCGCCGACCTGCCCGACTACACCTCGGTCAACGTTCACGGCACCGCCGTGCTGCTCGCCGCCATGGCGGAACACGGCGTGGGCCGCCTGGTCCTGGCCTCGTCGATGGTCGTGTACGGGGAGGGCGCCTACGACTGCCCGCGACACGGCCGGACCCGGCCGGGCCCTCGTGCTCGGGAGGATCTCGCCCGCGGCGCGTTCGAACCCCGCTGCCCGTGCTGCGGGGCGGAGCTGGCACCCGCCGCGATCGAGGAGGACGCGCCCCCAGAACCCCGTAACGTCTACGCGACCACCAAGCTCGCTCAGGAGCACCTGGCCGCCAACTGGGCGCGGGAGACCGGCGGCACGCCGATCGCGCTGCGCTACCACAACGTCTACGGCCCGAGGATGCCCAGGGACAC
Source organism: Nonomuraea sp. NEAU-A123 (assembly GCF_018603905.1). Classification (GTDB taxonomy): domain Bacteria; phylum Actinomycetota; class Actinomycetes; order Streptosporangiales; family Streptosporangiaceae; genus Nonomuraea. The sequence goes on along the minus strand of NZ_JAHFZZ010000025.1, from coordinate 148,260 downwards.
GCCGTATTCAGGGGTCGCGGCGATCTTCCGTTCGGCTCTGGAGGCAGGCAGGGCACCTCGGGTGTTCGAGGACGGGCGCCAGCGGCGCGACTTCGTGCACGTGCGGGACGTCGCCCGCGCCAACCTCGCAGCCCTCGGCTCCCACGCTCCACCCGGAGCGCTGACCGCCTGCAACGTTGCCAGCGGCGAACCGCACACGATCGGGGAGATGGCCACCGCGCTCGCGGCCGCACATGGTGGTCCTGATCCGGTCACGACCGGCGAGTATCGCCTGGGCGACGTGCGGCACATCGTCGCCGCCGCCGACCGCGCCACGCGCGAACTCGGCTTCCGCGCGCGGATCGGCTTCGCCGAAGGAATGCGGGAGTTCGCCGTGGCGCCCCTGGGAACTGGCGATTTCTCTGAAGGCACGTGACCCTCTCATGGGGATCGTGCGCGTCCTGTGGCTCTAGCGTCGATCTATGAAGGTGGATGTGGTGCTGCCCTGCCTGAACGAGGAGGCGGCCCTGCCGTGGGTGCTCGGGCGGATGCCGGACGGCTTCCATCCGATCGTGGTCGACAACGGCTCGACCGATGGATCCGCACGGGTCGCCGCCAAGCTCGGTGCCACGGTGGTGACCGAACCCCGGCGCGGGTTCGGCGCCGCCTGCCATGCCGGGCTGGTGGCCGCGACCACGGACGTGGTCTGCTTCATGGACGCCGACGCGTCCCTGGACCCCGAACAGTTGCCGCTGGTGGCGGGGCCCGTCCTGGCCGGCGAGGCGGAGTTGGTCCTCGGCCGTCGCCTGCTCGGCCCCGGCGACCGGCGCTGCGGCTATCCCCTGGAGATGGTCCTGCGCGCGGCGTCCGCGGGCTGGCGGATAGGCGAGGTCGAGGTGAACTACCTGGCCCGGGCCGGCCGGTCGAAGGTGACCGGCACCGTACGCGGCACGCTGCGGGCCATCGGCGACATGCGCCGAGTCCTGGCCGGCCGAGAAGGAAGGGCCTGAGCGGGAGCGGCGACTTCTTACAGAGTGCGGACTTCTTACGGAGTGCGGACGAACCGTGCTGCCGCGGCCTCATGGGCGGTGGCCGGTGCGAGGCTGCGGAGCGTGAGCAGATACACGGTGTACGTAGGCGCGACACTCCTGGCGCTCGTCGCCGTCCTGGTCAGGATGGCGTTCGGGCGCCCTGGCCTGCTGCCGTGGTATCTGGTCGCGTGGGGGCTGTTCGTCGTGGCGCTGTGGCTGGCCAGGTCGGTGCCGGCGCGGCAGCGCGCGGTGCTGGTCGTCGCGGGCGGCGTCATCGTGACCGCTACCGGTCTGGTGGCACCGCCGAGCACCAGCACCGATTCCTACCGGTACGCGTGGGACGGCCGGGTGCAGGCGGCGGGCATCTCGCCCTATGACCATCCCCCCGCCGATCCGGCGCTGAGCCCGTTGCGTGATGGCTGGCTGTTCCCGGACGATTGTGACGCGCCCGATCGGGCCCGGGTCTCGCAAGGGGTGTGCACCCGGATCAACCGGCCCGCCGTACACACGATCTACCCGCCGCTGGCGGAGGGGTACTTCCTGCTGGTGCACTGGCTGACGCCGGAGGGTTCGCGGCACAAGGGGTTGCAGGTCGGCGGCGCGCTGATGGCGATCGCAGTGCTGCTGGCGTTGTGGCGATGGGCGGGCGCGGCCCGGGCCGCCTATTGGGCATGGTGTCCGGCCGTGCCCGCCGAGGCGGTGAACAACGCGCACATCGACATGCTGGGCGTGCTGCTCGTGGTGCTCGCCTTGTGCGTGGTCCGCGGCCGGGGGGCGCTGCTCGGCGCGGCCATCGCGGCCAAGCTGATCCCCGCGACCGCGCTGCCCGGCGCGCTGTCGGGGGTGCTCAAGGGCGGGGTGGCCTGGCGACGCATCGCCGCCGTCATCGTGCCCGCCGTCCTGGTGGTCGTACTGACCTATCTGCCCTATGTGCTCGTCTCGCGGGGCTCCGTGGTGGGCTACCTGTTGGGGTATGTCCAGGAGGAAGGGTACGAGGCGCCCTCGGCGAGGGGGCGGTATGCGGTGTTGCGGCTGGTGATGCCGGATTCGTGGGCGCCGTTCGCCGCGATACTGCTGCTGGCGTTGGCGGTGCTGTACGTACTGCGCTACGGAGATCCCGAGCGGGCCTGGGGTGGTGCGTTGCTGGTCAGCGGGTCGGTCCTACTGCTGTTCACGCCCGAGTACTCCTGGTACGCCCTGCTGGTGGTCGCGCTGGTCGCCATGGACGGCCGGTGGGAATGGCTGGGTGTGGCCTTGGCGGGAGCGGTCGGTTACCTCTTCGGCCCCGCGACGCTCGCCTACACGCTGGCGGCGCTGGCCGTGCTCGCGGGCTGGGTCGTACGCCGGGCCCGGCTCTCCCGCAAGGCCGTCGAGGTCGGAGCGGCGCGATGATTCGCCATGCCCGGCCCGTATTGTCCGCACTCCGTAAGAAATTGGTGCCGTAACGACCTTGTAAGAGTTGACGCAGGTCACAGCCCTTATCGTCAGAAGGCATGACGCAGATCGTGATCATTGCCAAGGAGCCGGTCGCGGGCCGGGTGAAGACCCGCCTGACCCCGCCGTACAGCCCGGCCCAGGCGGCTCGGCTGGCCGAGGCCGCGCTCGAGGACACCCTGCGCACCGTCGCGGCGACACCCGCCACCCAGCGGGTGCTGGCTCTGGACGGCCTGCCCGGCTGCTGGCTGCCCGCGGGCTTCGAGGTGATCCCCCAGCGCGGATCCGGTCTGGACGAACGCCTCACCGCGGCGTTCGCCGACGCCTATCGGCTCCGGCCGGAGCCGATGGTGCTGATCGGCATGGACACCCCCCAAGTAACCCCCGAACTACTGCACACGGCCATACACGGACTGAGCGAAGACGATGCCGTCTTCGGCCCCGCCACCGACGGCGGCTTCTGGCTGCTGGGGCTGCGCCGCCCCGATCCCGATCTGCTGCTCGGCGTGCCCATGTCGCAGCCCCACACCGGACGGGCGCAACTCCAACGCCTCAGCGAGGCGGGGCTGAGTGTGCGGCACCTGCCCGAACTGACCGACGTGGACACCGCCGCCGACGCCGCCCGGGTCGCCTCCGACGCGCCGGCCTCACGCTTCGCAAAGGCGCTCCACGAACTGGCGGCGGTCGCACTGCGATGATGGGCGAGATCTACGCCGACGCGCTGGCCGGAGCCGCCGCCGAGCTCGAGTACGTCGACGGCACCCGCACCCTCCTGGGGGCCACCCGCTGGTTCGAGCCCATCGAGGGCGACGAAACCATGCTGCGGCGGTGCACCGGGCCCACCCTGGACATCGGCTCGGGCCCAGGCCGGCTCACGGTCGCGCTCAACCGCCGCGGCGTCCCGGCCCTCGGCATCGACATCACCCCGCACGCCGTACACCTGACCCGCCGAGCGGGCGGCTTCGCCCTGCGCCGCAGCGTCTTCGACGAACTGCCCGGAAGCGGCCGCTGGGAGACGGCGCTGCTCGCCGACGGCAACATCGGGATCGGCGGCCATCCCGGCGTCCTGCTGCGCAGAGTCAGAGAGCTGGTACGCCCGGGTGGCCGGGCCATTGTCGAGGTCGACCCGCCGGGGGTGAGCAGCCGTGTCGACCGGGTACGGCTGCGCCGCGACGATGTCGTGGGCGACTGGTTCGCCTGGGCGGTGGTCTCCGCCGACGACATCAGGCGCACAGCCCGGCCAGGGGGCTTCGACGTGACCGACTGCTGGCCGGCGGCCGACCGCTGGTTCGCCGAGCTGCGCTAGATATGCTCACCACGGACTCGATCAACGGAATGCGGCCAGTGCGACCGGCTGCCACTTGCGCCACGTGGCAAGCCGTTCCTCATACTCGGCCGCGACCGGCTCGAGCGACTTGCCGAAGAAGATCCGGGTCGGCGGGTCGTCGGTGTCGGCCAACTCCAGGATCGGCCCGCGCGTCGCCTTCGGGTCACCGAGTTCCCACGCGATTTCGGTGTCCGCGCGGATCTCGGCGTAGGCCGGGTGCTCGGCACTGGTGCGGACGCTGCCGCCGCCGAAGTCGGTCGAATACGGGCCAGGCTCCAGACAGATCACGTCGATGCCGAAACGCGTGACCTCCTTGCGGAGCGACTCCGACAGCCCCTCCACCGCCCACTTCGAGGCGTGGTAGCCGCCGATGCCGGGGAACGCCCGGACGCCGCCCTCGCTGGTGACCTGAATGATCCGGCCGTGGCCTTGCGCGCGCAGCACGGGCAGGACCGCCTGCGTTACCCACAGGGTGCCGAAGAAGTTGGTCTCCATCTCGGCGCGGATCTCGCTCTCGGTCAACTCCTCGACCATGCCGAAATGGCCGTAGCCCGCGTTGTTGACCACCACGTCCAGCCCGCCGAAGTGCTCGGCCGCCTGCCGAACGGCGGCGAACACGGCGGCGCGGTCGGTGATGTCGAGCCGCAGGGGCAGTACGGCGTCGCCGTAATTCTCGGTGAGGGGACGCAGGTGGCCGAGGTCGCGTGCGGTGGCGGCGACCCGGTCGCCCCGCTCCAGGGCGGCCTCCGCCCACTCACGGCCGAACCCCTTCGATGTGCCGGTGATGAACCACGTCTTGGACATCGTCTTCACCTCTCTCCATTAGATACCTTTCGTAGTAACGGTAGCATGGACTGCATTAATTGCATGAGTGATACTCTTGCCGCATGGAAGGCAGGCGAGATCGGAAGAAGCGGCAGACCCGCGAACGGATCCAGGCTTCGGCACTGGAGCTGTTCACGTCGCACGGCTACCGCACCACGACCATCGCGGCGATCGCCGAACACGCGGACGTCGCGACGCGGACCGTCACGCTGCACTTCCCCACCAAGGAAGACCTGCTGTTCGCTGACGACCCGTTCGCCCCGCAGTCATTGGCCGCCCGCCTCGACACCCGGCCCGGCGACACCCTCGACGCCGTCGGCGAGTGGATGCGCGACACGATGCACGCCCTCGACGAACACGACGCCGACCAGGGCCGCAAACCGGGCGAGACCTGGTCTCTTCGCGTCAAACGCGCCACCCTGATAGCCGAGGACGAGGACCTCCGCGGTAGCGCCCGCGCGAGCTACTACGCACTGGAACGCCTGATCGCCACCGCCATCGGCAAGGACCTGGGCCTACCGCCCAACGCGCTGGCCCCGCGCCTGACCGCGTACACCGTGGTGGGCGGCCTGCGCGAGCTGTACATGACCCACGAGGCCCACCGCCGCGACGCCGCTACCGAGGAGCTGCTTCCCCTGGTCGACCGCGTACTCGACGTCGCCCGCGCGGGCCTGACCGAGCTCACGGCCAAACCCCTGTCGGCTCAATAGCCGGGACGCCGGGGCGGCTATCGCGTCGTCACCCCGGCAGGGTTCGAGAAGTTCTTCGAACCGACCGGTCCGGGAAAGCGTGCGGTGGACAGCCGTCTCAGCCCATGATCTGTCGGTCGAGCTCGATGAGCGCGACGTGCCGCTCCTCGCTGCGGGAGTAGGGGCCGCCGATGTACTTCGTGGAGATCCGGTCGATGACCTCCCAGGCGGCGTCGCCCTCGAGCCACTCGACGACCCTGCCGCGGACGATGACCGGCTGGAACGGGTTGTCGGCCGGCGTCAGGGAGAGCGCGACCCGCGGGTCGCGCCGCAGGTTGCGGGCCTTGCGGGTACCTGGGCCGGTGAGGATCGCGACTCTGTCGCCCTCCGTGCCGATCCAGACCGGAACGGAGTGGGGAGCGCCGTCGGGGAGGAGGCTGGCAAGGTGGGCGATCGAGGTGCCGTCGAGGACGCGGCGGATGTCGGGGTCGAGCATCGGGATCATCTCCTGTGAAGTCTGTGCTGGCTCTGGGTGGGTTTGTAGCGGGGCGGCCGGCGGATGTCTCCGCGGTGTCGGGTGGTGAGGATCAGCGCTCGACCTCGTAGTGGAGATGGGTGACGCCCGGCGCCGGGACGGCTTCGACCAGGCGCAGGCGTACGTGCTCGGGCAGCGCCTGGAAGAAGGGGCGGCCGCCGCCGAGCAGGATCGGCACCTGGTGGAGGATCACCTCGTCGACGAGCCCCGCCTTCAATGCCTCGGTCGCGACGCCGCCGCCCATGAGGCCGACGTCCCTGCCATCGGCGGCCTCGCGAGCCGCCGCGACCGCGTCCTCGATGCCGGTGGTGACCAGGGTCTGCCGTTCGGTCATCTCCGGCGCCGCCCGATGGCTGAGGACGAACAGCCGGGCCGTCGGGTGCGGGCTGCCGCCGCCGAAATGGTCGGAGTCCTCATAGGTGTTGCGCCCCGTCACGATCGCACCCACGCGTCCGGCGAGGGCATCGAAGACCCGGGCACTGGGCTCGCTCAGCCGGAACCCGTCGAACACCTGACTGGGCGTGTCGCCATCGAAGTACCAGTCGAAGAGCATCGTTCCGTCGCCCAGTCCGCGCCCGGCGCCCGGGTCGCGCCCGGTGAGGTAACCGTCGACCGACACCGCGTGGGCGCTGAAGACCTTGCTCATCTTGTGACTCCCTTTTGGGTTCCTTGAAGAGACTCTAATAGCGTAGCGCGATGAGTTCCGTAAAGGAACCCCAATTGCTAGACTGATGTCATGCAACGCACGAATTTCGGGGAGATGGCCTGCTCCATCGCGCGCACCCTCGACGTGATCGGAGAGCCTTGGTCGCCGCTGATCCTGCGTGACGTATGGGTGGGCATGAGTCGCTTCGACCAGCTCCAGGCCGACCTCGGGATCTCGCGCAAGGTGCTGACCGAGCGGCTCAACCACCTCGTCGACCAGGGCGTTCTCGAGCGCCATCCCTACGACAACCGGCCGCGCTATGAGTACCGCCTGACGGCGAAGGGTGTGGAGCTGGTCGACCTGCTCATGGTCATGGTCGGCTGGGGGGACAAGTGGCTCGCCGGCGAGGCCGGGCCGCCGGTGCTCTACCGCCATCACGCGTGCGGCGAGATCAGCCACGTCGACCTGCGCTGCGCCCACTGCGGCGAGCCGATGCACGCCGGCGACATCGACCTGCTGCCAGGCCCAGGCGCAGCCGCGTGATCGTGGCGGCCCTCCACAGCTCCTCGGCAGCCATGAAGACGTCGCAGTAAAGCTTCGCGTGCTAATTTGGCCACATGACCAACTTGGGCGATCGGCCAAGTTCAGTGCGCGGGGATCGGCGCCGGGAGCAACTGGTGGATGCCGGGATCGCGCTGCTGTGTGAGCGCGGATGGCCGGCCGTCACCACGCGCGGCGTGGCCGAGCGCGCGGACTCCCGTCCTGGCCTGATCCACTATCACTTCGGCGGCCTGCCCGGCCTGCACGCGGCGATCGCCAGGCGTGCCGCGGATCTGATCATCAACCCGCTGGTCGCCGAGCTCCTCGGCGCGATGGACGAGCGGGCGGCACTTGTCGTGGTCCGGCAACTGCTGCCACAGGCCACCGGTGATGAGCGGACGACCCGGCTGGCGGTGGAGCTGATCGCGGGGGCGATGCGCGACCCGGTCCTGGGGGAGGTTCTCCGGGACCAGTTGCGGGAGGCCCGCGTGCAGATCGCCGACCGTATCGGGCAACTCCACCCCGGCTGGCCGCCCGCACGGCTGATCGGCGCGGCCACCTTGATCGCCGCGTCGATCGACGGGCTGATGCTGCACTACATGCTCGACCCCGGCATGCCGGTCGGCGAGGCATTGGACGCGGTGGGGGATCTGCTGGGAGAGGGGCGGGCATGAGGGTTCTCATATGCGGTGGCGGCGTCGCCGGCTTGACGCTGGCGTACTGGTTACGTCGCCGCGGATTCGAGCCGGTGGTCGTGGAGCGCGCCTCGCACGGCCGCTTGGGCGGCTATGGCATCGACTTCTTCGGCACCGGCTACGACGTCGCCACCCGCATGGGCATCATCGACCGGCTGGCGCCACACCAGTTACCGGTCGACTCGGTCGACTTCGTCGACGCGTCCGGCAAGGCCACCGCCCGGCTGACGAACGAGCTGCTGGCCAAGGTCATCCAGGGGCCGCACCTGGGGCTGATGCACAGCGGTCTTGAGGGAGCGCTCCTCGACGTGGTCCAGGATGACGTGGAGATCCGCTACGGGGACACCGTCATCGCGGTACGCGACACCGCTGCCGCCGTCGAGGTCGACTTCGCCGGAGGTGACACGGAGGCGTTTGACCTGCTGGTGGGTGCCGACGGGATCCACTCGGTCACACGAGGGCTGGTCTTCGGCCCCGAAGCCGAGTTCGCGCGCTATCTCGGTTGCCATCTGGCCTCCTACGCGGTGCCGGATCGCTACGACCTTGGACGGATCCGGGCACATTACACGGAGCCCGGCCGGCAGGCCGTCGTTTATCCCACCGGGCGTACCGGCGAGCTGATCGCCTTGCTGCTGTTCAAGGCGCCCTACGGCGGGAGCGTCCCGCGTGGGCGGCGACTGGATCTGCTCCGCGCGACCTTCGACGGCATGGGATGGATCACGCCGTCGCTGCTGGCCGACGCCCCGTCCGGCGAGGCCGTCTTCATGGACACGATGACCCAGATCGTGATGCCCACCTGGCACCACGGCCGGGTGGCTCTGATCGGCGACGCGTGCGGCTGCATGACCATGGTGTCAGCGCAGGGCGTGTCGATGGCGATGGCCGGCGCCTACATCCTGGCCGAAGCACTGCACACCCAAGGCGACCACGCGCGCGCGTTCCGCAGCTATGAGGAGCGGATGCGCCGTGAGGTGACCCGGCGGCAACGCAACGCGCTGTTCTTCGCCCGGTCACTGGTGCCCGGCACCCGGACCGGTCTGATCGCGCAGAACCTCATCAGCCGACTCATCATGCGCGACGCGTTCGCGCCCGTGCTGCGCCGCCAGTTCGGCGTCGGCACCATCTTGCCGCCGCAGGACGCCATAACCGCCATCGACTTCAGAAGGGACTGACCCATGCAGATCATCAAAAAGCCCAGCCCGCCGACCGGGCTGCGTCGCAGGCTGTGGCGGCTCCCCATCCGGCTGTACCGGATCGGGCTGGGCCCGCTGCTGGGCCGCCGGATCATGCTGCTCGCCCACATCGGCCGCGTCTCCGGCCGGCAGCGCCAGGCCGTCATCGAGGTCATCGAACACGGAGAGCACGGCTACGTGGCCGCCTCTGGATTCGGAGCGGAGGCTGACTGGTACCAGAACGTCATGAAGACCCCGGAGATCACCATCCAGATCGGTGGCCGGACCCTCCAGGTGACCGCCACTCCGCTGCCCGCCGACGAAGGCGCGGAGATCATGGCCAGGTACGGGCCCCGGCACCCCGCCGCCGCCCGCCAGCTCTGCAGGATCATGGGCTTCGCGATCGACGGCAGCGCGGAGGACTACCAGGAGGTCGGTCGGCGCATCCCGTTCGTGCGGTTCGCGCCACGCGCCTGCTGACCAGGTCACGGAGAACAGCACCGATCACCGCAGGACATCTCCCGCCATGTCAGTAGCCGGCCAGGTCACGTCGCTGGAACGCGGCGACACCGACCAGAGCGAGCGCTATCGCGACGGCGGTCAACCAGAGCAGCGGCGCGGCGCTCACCTCGCCACCGGGCACCTGGGGGAGGTGAGCGAAGGGCGACAGGCTCCTGATCCAGTCATCGAGCTGGAGCAGCTCGCCGAGCTGGGCGAGCAGGGCGAAGGCCACCAGAGCCGCCCAGGCCAGTGCGGTCAGCCGGGGCAGCAGGCCGAACAACAGCATCGCGATCCCGGCCGGCACCCACGCCGCGGGCACCTGTACCCAGGCCGCGCCCAGCAGCCGGAGGACCTGCTCGCCAACCTCGCCCGTTCGCACGCCATGAGCCAGCCCGGCCGCCAGGCCGCCGGCTGTGATGATGATCGGGGTGCCGCCCAGAGCGATGACCAGGTGGCTGAGCGTCCACCGCCAGCGGGGTACGGCCGCCGCCAGCACAGGCTCGGCTCGGATGCCGGCCTCTTCGCCCTGCAACCGCAGTGTGGCCTGTACGGCGAAACCGCCCACGGCCAGGCCGAGCAGCCCCATCACGGCGGCCAGGAAGGTGTCCACCAGCGCCCCCGCGCCGCCTATCCGCTCCAGGATCGCCGCGAGCTGAGGGTTGTCGTTGACGATGTCGCCCACGCTTTGGGCCAGCGAGCCGAACATGGCCCCGCCGATCGCGAAGCCGATCATCCAGCCCAGCAGCCCGCCCCGTTGCAACCGCCACGCCAGCGCCAGCGCACTGGCCAGGCTCGGCGCCGCATCCGATGGGCCGAGCCGGGGCGGCAGCAGGCCAGCGCCCACATCTCGCCGCCTGGCCGGCAGCGCGGCCAGTCCGACCAGGAGGAGTCCGGTCAGCGCCAGCAGGCCGACCACCCACCAGCGTTCGCCGGCGAAAGCTCGTACCCGCTGAGCCCAGCCCAACGGCGACAGCCACGCCAGTGTCTCAACACCGGCGGCGTCACCCGAAGCCCGCAGCAGGTAGGCCAGGCCGAGTACCGAGATGGCCAGCCCGTTGGCGGTGCGGGCATGCTCGGTCACCTGCGCGGCCACCACGGCGATGCCGGTGAACACCCACCCGGTGCCGCCCACCGCGAGCCCGAACCCGAGCGCGCCGGAGCCGGGAAGTCCTTGGCCGATCAGAGTCACGGTGAGGAGGAAAGCGATGAGGAGGTTGGCGCCACCTGCCACGATCACCGCGGCCGCCGGGATCGCGTGGCGGCCGACCGCGCAGGCCCCGATCAGTTCGGCGCGGCCGGTCTCCTCCTCCGCGCGGGTGTGCCTGGTCACCACCATGATGCTCATCAAGCCGACCAGGCCGGTGGCCAGAGTGGTCGCTCGCCAGGCGGTCAGACCGCCCACCGATGTCGCGTCGAAGACCGGGCCGGTGAGCGCCTGCAGCGCGGGGGTCGAGCCGATGGTGACGCCCAGGGCGACACGCTGTGCCATGCCGGGGTAGAGCTCGCCGATCGCCGAGGCGGTGGCCGCGATGGCGCCCGTGATCATCATGATCCAGACCGGCAGGAGGAGGCGGTCACGGCGCAACGCCAGCCGTACCAGCGCGAACGTGCCCGTCATGACGCGCTCTGATAGTGCCGCAGAAACAGCTCTTCCAGGGTGGGCGGTTGGCAGGTCAGGCTGCGTACGCCCGCGTCGGTGAGTAGTCGCAGCGCGCCGCCGAGCCGGTCGGCCTCGACCTCGAAGCGCACGCGGGAGCCGCTGACGGCCAGCTCGTGCACGCCCGCCAGCTCGGCCAGGCCGTCAGGGATCCGGTCGAGCTCGGCGGTGATGGAGCTGCGGGTCAGGTGGCGTAACTGCTCCAGAGTGCCGCTCTCGACGGCTCGGCCGTCGCGGACGATGGTGACCCGGTCGCACAGGGCCTCGACCTCGGACAGGATGTGGCTGGACAGCAGCACCGTACGGCCGTTGCCGCGCTCCTCGGTGACGCACTCGCGGAAGGCGGCCTCCATCAGCGGGTCGAGCCCGGCGGTCGGTTCGTCCAGCAGCAACAGCTCCACATCGGAGGCCAGAGCCGCGACGAGAGCCACCTTCTGCCGGTTGCCTTTGGAGTAGGCGCGGCCCTTCTTGGTCGGGTCGAGGTCGAAGAGCTCCAGCAGCGCCTTCTTGCGCCGCTGGTCGAGCCCGCCGCGTAGGCGCCCGAGCAGGTCGATGGCCTCGCCGCCGGACAGCGTCGGCCAGAGCACGACGTCGCCGGGTACGTAGGCCAGGCGCCGGTGCAGCTCGACCGCGTCGCGCCATGGGTGGCCACCGAGGAGTTCGGCGTGGCCGGAGCCGGCCCGCAGCAGACCGAGCAGGATACGCAGGGTGGTGGTCTTGCCCGCGCCGTTCGGGCCGAGGAAGCCGTGGACCTCGCCCGTGTCCACGGTGAGGTCGAGTCCGTCCAGGGCGCGCACGCGCCCGAAGCTCTTGGTTAGTCCGCTGATGAGGATGGCAGGATTGCCCGACATGGGCGCCTCCCTGAAGCCGGTCCGATATGACGTTGCCGACCAGACTTCCCGGCGCTCCACGATCGACGTTAACAGCACCGATCCCTCCACACCAGATGCATTTCCGCGAATCCGTTGAACCGTCCGGCGAACTTTCCTGAGTCCGGCGATCAGATGTGTCGCCGACGCCGGGAACGCTCAGTCGCCCTGCGTGACCAGCAATCTGGATGTTGAGCTCTCCCACCGGCCGACCTCGGGGCAGAGGGCTCCTGCTGAACCGGGACCAAAGACTCGGCGACGAGGGACGTTCGCCCATGCTGGCCACAAGGCCCAAAGAGCATCGTTGCGGGGGAGAGGTGAGAGGAGACCGCCATGTCCGTCAAGGTCAGGGACGTCATGAGGAACGTCGCCATCGCGGTTCTGGAGGACGCGTCGTTCGCCGAGATCGTACGCACGATGCGGCGATACGCCGTCGGAGCGGTCAGCGTGGTCGACGCTGATTGCCGGCCTGTGGGGGTCGTTTCCGAAGACGATCTGCTGCTCAAGGAGGTGGACCCGGTACGGCACGGCGTCTCGATCTTCGAGAGCCGCAAGCGGCGCGAGGAACACGAGAAGGCAGCCGCGGTCACCGCCTCCACGCTCATGAGCACGCCCGCGATCACCGTGACCCCGGGAGCCCCGGTTCGCGACGCGGCGCGGTTGATGCACGAGAAACGGATCAAGCAACTGCCGGTGATCGACGCGGTCACCGGGCGCATCGTCGGCACCCTGCGCCAGTCGGACGTGCTGCGTGTCTTCACCTGGTCCGCGGGCCAGCTGGAGAGGGATGTCCAAGCTGTGATCGGTGACCTGAAGCCGGTGTCCGTCAGTGTCTCCGGCGGAGTGGTGACGGTCAGCGGCCGGGTGGCGCGCGGTTCCCAGGCCGTCCAACTGGTGGAGGAGATCCGCCGGGTGGAGGGCGTGATCGACGTCGTCTCCGAGCTCACCTACGACAAAGACGACCTCCTCATCGTCCCGCCGCTCTTGTAGGCGCGGACACCGCCTCCGACAGCCGACATGTGGCCGAACGTGCTGCCGACTCTCGACTGTTCCCGAAGACTGAGCGGGAGTCCTGCCGATCGCGACGGCGGCGGCATGTCCCACACTGACCCTCACCGACAGTGACCGTCATGGCTTGAACAGCCGGAAGGTGTGTTCCAGATCAAAGACGCTGTCGGGCAGGCATGGATCCTTAACGGGGGGCTCCGTGGCCGGCCCATGCGATGTCGTCAACCGCCAGAAATGGCTCGTCGGCCACGGTCGCGGGGGTTACCCCGGTGAACGCCACCACGTCGCGATGCAGGTGGGACTGGTCGGCGTAGCCGCCGTCGGCCGCGACTCGGGCCGCTCCTTCACCCGCGACCAGGCGGTGGGCGGCGTGGTCGAAGCGGACCAGCTTCACGGCGCGCTTGGGCGGCAGGCCGAGCTGCGACCGGAACCGGGACCACAGGCGTTTACGGCTCCATCCGACCTCGCCCGCAAGTCCGTCGACCCGGACCAGGCCCCGGCCGCCGACGATCCGGTCCCAAGCCCAGGCCACCTCCGGGTCTACCGGCGGCCCCGCCTCATGCCGGCGCGCGAGCAGCGCGTCCGTCAACGCGAAGCGATCCTGCCAGGAGGAGACATCGCCCAGTCGCTCACGGATCCGTGACGCCTCCCGGCCCCACAGGTCATCGAGGGCCACCACGGCACCGTCGAGGTCGGCGGGGGAGACGCCCAGAACCGCGCGTGCGATCACCGGGGACAGCCGCACCTGCACACACTCGACATTCTCCCCCCGCGCCCAGACCGCGCCGCCGGACCCGAGCCCGGGCCCGGCGACGACGCTTCCCCGCTGCTGCCGCCCGGCGGCATAGTCCAGGACGGGCGAACCGGTGCCGAACTCCACAAGCAGCGTCACAGCCGGGTGCGGGACCATCCGGAGCGCGTCCAGGTCACGGACACGGAACCCGGCCATGGTGACACCGGCCACCCGGCTGGGCCGCTGCGGGCATGCGACATCCCACATAGCCGCACCGTGCACGAACGTACGCACCGCACCATGCTACGCGGGCCGGCTGAAGGACATTCGTCCAATCCACCGCCGCGCACCAGCGGCGACAGTGGGCTCATGACCATTTCTGACGGCGGACCACAGGTGAAGAGCGATGCCGAGAGTACGACCCTGTCCCTGGACGACGGCGACATCTACGTGTGCCAGGACGGCCCCCGCGATGCCCCCGTACTCCTGCTCATCCACGGGTCCGCCTCCTCGACCCGCTCGTGGGACGCGCTGGTACCGCTGCTGACCCGATCCCATCGCGTCATCCGGATCGACCTGCTCGGCCACGGCCGGTCGGCCAAGCCGGCCGATCGTAGTTACGCGACCCCGGACCAGGGACGCCGGGTCGGCGAGGCACTGGACCGGCTCGGCATCGAGCACGCCATAGTCGTCGGCCATTCCAGCGGCGGCGCGGTCGCCACCGCCCTCGCCGAACAGCGACCCGACCTGGTGACCGCGCTCGCGCTCATCAACACCGGACCCAGCCTGAACGCCTTCATCCCATCGGAGTCCGCCGCGATCGAACCCGCGCAGTGGCCGCCGACCGACGAGCAGATCCGCCAGTTCGCGAGCACCGGATTCAGCCGCGCGGGCTACCAGATCCCACAAGAGCTCCTGGACGAGGTGCGCGCCATGACCTACCACACGCTCACCGCGACGATGCAGGGCACCCGCCACTACCTGGAGCAGCAGGCGCTCCCGGATCGGCTGACGGCCCTCGGCAAGCCGCTCCTGGTGATCTTCGGCGAGGACGACCGCAGATGGCGATCCTCCTCCGCCGCCGACTACCGCACCGTTCCAGGCGCGAACGTCGAGTTGCTGCCCGGTCTCGGACACTCACCCATACTCGAGGATCCGCCGCGGATCGCCACACCCCTCCTGGCCTTCGCCGCGACAGAACACAGCGGATGATCTTGGGGAGCGGTCGAGCTTATCGCAGTACCCCCTCTTACAACAGGCTCAGCGAACATCGCAAAGGAGCAACACATGGCCGAGAGCCCGCTCGTTCAGCTCAAGGACGGAGCCGTCCGCGGCAAGGTCAGGTCAGGGGTCTCCGCCTTCCTCGGCATCCCCTATGCCGCGGCTCCGTTCGGCGCGAACCGGATGCGATCGCCACAGCCCGTTCAGCCCTGGGACGGCGAGCGCGACGCCACCGCCTACGGCCCGACGGCGCCCAAGGGCAGCTACCCGCCGCAGTACGCACCGCTCTTCCCGGAAGTGGTGATCCCCGGCGAGGACTGCCTGAACCTCAACGTGTGGACACCCGACCCGGGCGCGACCGGGTTGCCGGTGCTGGTCTGGATCCACGGCGGCTCGTTCACCAACGGATCCGGGTCGGTCGGCGAGTACGACGGCAGCGCGTTCGCGCGCGACGGCGTCGTGTGCGTGACCGTCAACTACCGGCTGGCCGCCGATGGCTTCCTCTTCCTCGACGATGGCATCGCCAACCTCGGCCTGCTGGATCAGCTTGCGGCGCTGCGCTGGGTGCGGGCCAACATCGCCAGGTTCGGCGGCGATCCGTCGCGGGTCACCGTGGCCGGCGAGTCGGCCGGGGCCATGAGCGTGACCGCGCTGCTGTCGATGCCGCTCGCTGAGGGCATGTTCAGCCAGGCCATCGCGCAGAGCGGCGCGGCCGCGCACACGCTTACCCGCGACGAAGCGCTCAAGGTCAGCGGCTTCCTCGCCGATTCGCTGGGCGTGCCGGCGGATCGGGACTCGATCAAAGCGGTGCCGCTCGAGCGGCTCATCCAGGCCGCGTCGGACCTGGTCGTCGAGGTGCAGACCACCCCCGATCCGATCAAGTGGGGCAAGCTCGCGCTGAACTTGCTGCCGTTCGCGCCGACTGTGGACGGCGTCACGTTGCCCCAGGCGCCACTGCCGGCGATCAGCGCGGGGCAGGGCGCCGACGTCGGCCTGCTGATCGGATCGAACCGTGACGAAGCCCGGCTGTTCCTCGTCGCGCCGGGCGTCATCGACCTGATCGACGATGCGACGCTCGAGGCGGCTGCCGGAACGTACGGCCTGCCTGCGGAGTCGCTGGCCGCCTACCGGGCCAACCGGCCGGGAGCCGGCCCGGGCGACCTGCTGGCCGCCGTCGTCACCGACTGGTTCTACGCCATCCCGTCGATCCGGGTCGCCGAAGCCCGCGCTTGTCAGGGGACGGCGAACACATGGACCTACCGGTTCGACCACCCCGATCCCGAGGACAACAACCGGCTGGGCGCGTGTCACGGCGCGGAGGTGCCGTACGTGTTCGACACCATCGGCCGCGATGACGTCCGGCCGCGCCTCGGCGCCACGCCGTCGCAGGCCGTCGCCGACCAGGCGCACAAGGTGTGGGTGGACTTCATCACCCGCGGAGACCCGGGATGGCCGGCCTACGACACCAGCCGCCGCGCCACCGGCCTGATCTCCGATCGCATCACTGCCGTCGACGACCCGGCCGCCGCCGAGCGCACCTGCTGGGACCGCATCCGGTAACGGCAAGAGAACCCCGGGCGCGCCCACTGTCCGAGCGCTATGGATGGGTACGCGAAGGAGATGATCGCCCGAGGCCCGCCCATGGCCGACGACGGCGACACACCCACCGGCAGCGTGCACATCGTCGACCTGCCCGATCCCGTCGCCGCCCGTGCGTTCGCCTTCGACGAGCCGAACGACCAGGCTGGCGTATACCGGGACGTTCTCCTGCGACGGTGGCGCAACACGCTGGGGCGCACCATGTGGGATTTCCCCGGCGGCCGGACCGGCGGCAACCGGTACCTGGTGCCGACATCGAGCTGCACAACTGGCAGTTCGGCGGGCGGCCCTCCTAACCCGCGAACGGGCGGCTCCGGGTCGATGGCATGCGAAGGTGATCGGCTTTGGGGTGTCCAACAGTGAGATGTCCGCTGTCTCGTCGGCGAGCCGGCCGCTACCGGCTCAGGAGCTCCACCACTTTCGCCTGGCCGGCGGAGCGTGCCCACTCCAGCGGCGTGGCATCGTAATCGTGATCCCGTACCAACCGGTCAGCTCCCAGCTCCAACAGCGCTCGCACCATCGGCAGGTGGCCTGCCCGCGCCGCCTTGTGCAACGCCGTCGACGGAAGGCGCGCGTTCACGTCGAAGCCCAGCGCGCAGGCCAGCCGTACGGCTGGCACCCGGCCGTACTCCGCGGCGTTGATGAGCAGATCGCGGCGCCGCGTCAGGATTTGTCGGGCCAGTCCCGGATCGGCGCTCAGCAACTGCTCGACCTGTTCCCGATCCCCTCGCATGATCGCCGCTTCCGCGACGTCCAGCCCTCGGAGCGTGCCGGAGGCTCCCGCATCGGTCAGCAGCCGCGCGACCTCCGTATGCCCGCCCAGCAGTGCCAGCTCCAGTGCCGTGTGCCCGCCGAAGGACGGATGCCCGTCGCCCTTGACGTCGGCGGGCGCGCCGTGCGCCAGCAGGCACCGCATCCGGCCCGCCTGGCCACGCAACGCGACTGTCAGCACCGTGTTCTTCAGCATGCGGGCCGGCGAGTCCTGCACCTGGCCCAGCCTGGCCCGCCACGGCCCGCCGTCCCCACGGCCGAGCCCGAACTCCAGCAACAACTCCAGGTAACCGGTGTCATCACTCAGGAGTCCGCGGTTGTACAGGGCCTGGCCGTCGTTGGCGTCCGCCCCCGCCCGTAGGAGCACCCGGGCCAGCTCCAGGCCCCGCGGGTGCGGCGGTTGCCCCAGCTCTCCTCCGCCCAGCGCCCCGGTCAACGCGGTGAACGGCGGCGCCAGCCCCTCGGGCAGGTAGCCGGCGTTCGGATCAGCGCCCGCCGCCAGCAGGACCCGCACTGTCCCCACGGCATCGGACTGCGTCACCCGTGAATAGGTCAGGTACAGCAGCGGCTCCCAGCCGAACGGGCCGCCATGTGCCTGGGCCGATGCGGGGTCGGCCGCCACCGCGCGTGCCATCCCGGCGGCGTCGCCGACCGCCGCCATCGTCCACACCGACGCGTCGGCTATCCGCGGATGGGCGGCCAGCAGCCGCGCCGCGGTCTCGGTGCTCGCGGGTGCGTGGTAGGTCAGGCAGGCCAGCCGCAAGAACTCAGTCGCGGAGTCGGCCGACGGGCCCACCTCGTGTGGCCGGCGCGCAAACTCGTCCACCATCGCCAGGTGCGCGCGCAGCCGCGGCCAGCTCGTGAAGCCGTACTTGCGGGCCACCACCAGTTGGGCGCCGGCCAACCGCAGTTCGGACAGCTCTCCTGGATGCCACCCGCCCGCCGTCGCGAGCGCGCGGCTCTCGCCCGCGCGTACGCCGCGCAGCAGTTGCTTGGCCTCGTTCTTCAGATGGCCGAGACTGGGGTTTTCGGGCAGACGATTGGTCACGAAGACCTCCCTTTCGGATGTGCCCGACGTCCGCAGCTTCGGGCCGAAAAGGAGGAATGACGCAAAACGAGTGAGGATCGGGTGGGCTGAGCTCTTCCCGCGGACCGGTCGCGCCCCGAAAACGCGAAACCTGAGCGTACCCCATCATCTTATTTCCGGGTATAGCTGGTTGCGGCTGACGGACCCTGCACGGCCAGGCCTTCGGCGCGCAGCCGACCGCGCCCGGCCCATGAGCAGGCGCGGTCACCCTTTCACGGTGCGGGTCAAGGTCGCTGCGATGACTTTTGAAGCGCTACAGGCCGGATCGGGCCGGGCAGGCTGAGCTGGGCCGCGCCGAGGGCTGACAGCTCCGGTTCGACGAGGACGCGGTACGGCAGCCCCGCCGTCGCGGCCTTCAGCCGCATCCACCCCGGCGAGTGGGTCCATCCACCAGCCGCGTAGACGACCTGCGCCTCGGGTGCCAAGCGACGCAGAGCAGTGGTGCCGGCCCGCGCGAGTTGCCACACCGCGCCCGCCGCCCTTTGCTCGCTGGACAGCCGCTCGGCCGCCGGAGTCCAGCGGGGAGCCTCGCCACCTTCGGCACCCGGTACGAACACGTGTGCACCGGGGGGTGTCACCGTGAGGTCACCGGCCAGGACCGCGTCCAGGTGGGGGGCCAGGCCCGCGCCCCGCAGCCAGGACATGTTGCGGTCCAGTTCCAGTACGGTGAGCGCGGTCCGGCCGGTGCCGAGGATCGCGGGGGAGAGATCGGCGCCGGGCGGTGGCCGGTCGGCCGTGACGGTCCGCACGATGACCTCTGCCGTGCCCATCGAGTCGAGCGGCGCGCCCGGGTCCTGCCGGTGCACGACGGAGGCGGCGATCGGGTGGTCGTGGCCGCCGGCGACGACGACGGCGTCAGAGCCGAGCAGTCGCGCCAGCCGCGGGCTGCGCAGCTCGCCGACCACGGTGCCGGCGGGGACGACCGGTGGCAACAGCTCAAGCGGCAGGAACGGGGTGACCCGGTCGGGATCCCACCTGCCTGGTTCCAGCAGCCAGGCTCCGGTGCGGGCGGCGAGGCTGCTGGACATGACGGCGCGGCCGGTCCAGTGCAGGGCCGGGTAGTCGGTGCACGCCACCCAGCCGGTCGCCGCGGCGATCTGCTCGGACGGGAGCAGGGCCCAGGCCGCGATGGTACGGGCGGCGTCGAGTTCCAGCCCGTAACGGGTGCGGTCGTCCGGACGGCGTAGTTCGGCCAGCCGGTCGAGCACGCTGCGGCGGGACGGGTCGAACCACGGCAGCGCCGTGCCGAGCGGCCGGCCGGCGGCGTGCAGCACGCCGTCCTCGCCGACACCCGCGACGCAGACCCCGCGTAGCCGGGGGCGGGAGAGGCCGCGGGCGGCCGTGAGGATCAGTTCCTCAAGGGTGTCGACGAGGGTGCCGGGATGGGTGCGCGGCCCGGCCCTCGGGGTGGGCCGGGCCGCGCGGGCGAGTACGGTGCCGTCGCCGTCCGTGAGCAGCACCTTGACGTTGGTGCTGCCCAGGTCGGCGCCGGCCCAGACGTCTCCCATCGTCAGATGGTCTGCAGCGCGCGGCCGCCGGTACGCGAGAGCGCGGCCAGCCGCTCGACGATGGCGTGCGCCTCCGGCAGGGGGCGCTGCCAGATGTTGCGGCCGACGATGATGCCGCGAGCACCGGCCACGACGGTCTGCCGGACGGCCTCGACGGTTTCGGCAGGCTCACCCGCGCGAGGGCCGCCGGCGATGACGACGGGCAGACCGAGCTCCTCGA
The DNA here is from genome assembly GCF_018603905.1 of Nonomuraea sp. NEAU-A123. Lineage (GTDB taxonomy): Bacteria > Actinomycetota > Actinomycetes > Streptosporangiales > Streptosporangiaceae > Nonomuraea. The sequence continues at coordinate 128,213 of NZ_JAHFZZ010000025.1, read as the reverse complement.
CGAGGCGGTGGGTGCCCTCCTCCCCGGGGAACGCGATCTTGATGATGTGCGCGCCGAGGTCGAACGCGATGCGCGCGGCCTGCTCCTCGGCCGCGACGACCTCCGCGGTGCGCGGCGCGCCCAGCAGCACCGGCTCCAGCATCAGCGGGATCTGCCAGCGTTCGCAGTCGGAGATCACCTTGCCGACGCGGGTCACCAGCGCGGCCTGCTCGGCCTTGGTGGTGTTCCACGGCATCAGCATCTTCACGCAGTCAACGCCGAGCCGGACAGCGTCCTCGACGCTGTGCTGCAACGCCCCGAAGCCGGTGGAGGCGTCGGTGTAGTGGTAGAACGCGTCAATCGCCATGACCCGGGAAAGATGTGGGCGCTGGGCGAAGTACTGCTCGGTACGCACGACCAGGCCGGGGCTCATCATGAAGCCTGTGATGTCGTCGTCGCCGAACTCCTCGACCACCGCGGCCGGGTTCTCCAGGCCCGGCAGGCGGTCGAAGATGAGCCCGTGGTCGACGGGCATGATGATGGCCGTTCGATCTTGCGGCAGCGTCCGGGTCATGCGGTAAGCCATAGTCATCAGGGGTTGCCTTCCCATCAGTGGGTGATGTGGACCTTGAGCGCCTCGGGTGAGGCGGCGACCGCGAGCGCGTCGGCGTAGGACGCGAGCGGAAGTTCGTGGGTGACCAGCGGCCGGATGACCGAGGCCAGGTCGGTGATCTGCTCGACCGCCGCCGGATAGCAGTCGGCGAGGCTGTTCGAGCCGAGCACCGTCAGTTCCTTTTCGAAGACCTCGAACGGATGCAGGGGTACGGCCGTCTCCGGCGCGGTCACGCCCATCTGGACCAGGGTGCCGCGGACCGCGATCCGCTCCAGCGCGTCGGCGACGGCGGACGGATGACCGCTCGCCTCCACGACGATCTGGGCTCCGCCGGGCAGGTCGAGGCCGCCCGCGGAGGCGGCTGCCCGGTCGGCGCCGAGGCGGAGCGCGGTGTCGCGGCGGATCGCGTGCGGTTCGACGACCTGGATCCGGCCGGCGCCGCGCTGCTTCGCCACGGCGCACAGCAGCAGGCCGATCGAGCCCGCTCCGTACACCAGGATGTCCTTGTCCTTCAGGTCCCCGGCGCGGTCCAGGGCGTGCAGTACGCATGCCAGCGGCTCGATCAGCGCGCCCGTGGTGGCGTCGACGCCGGCGGGCAGGCGGTAGGTGACGCGGGCCGGGACGACCACCTTCTCGGCGCAGGCGCCGGCGCGGGTCACCCCGACGGGTTCGAGGCGTACGCACAGGTTGTAGGCCTTGATCCGGCACCAGCGGCACACGCCGCAGTGGATGTTCGGGTCGACGCCGACCAGGTCGCCGGGGGACAGGCCGCGCACGTCCGCGCCGAGCTCGACCACGGTGCCGGCGAATTCGTGGCCAGGCACGACGGGGTACCGGCCGGTGGCGTAGCTGCCCTCGACCAGGTGCAGGTCGGTGCCGCAGATGCCGACCGCCGCGGGGGCGATCACGACGTCCTCCGGGCCGGGTACCGGGTCGGGCAGCTCGGTCAGCTCCACGTGGCCGTTGCCGTCCAGGACGATCGCGCGCATCACTTCACCGCTCCGAACAGCAGGCCGCGCACCAGACTGCGCTGGCAGATCCAGCCGAGGATCACGACCGGGACGCTCACCACGGTGGCGACGGCCGCGACCTGCGCGGTGTAGAGCTCGCCGAACGACAGGAACTTCTGCATGAACACCGGCAGGGTGGAGGCGGTGGTGGTGAGGTTCACGGCGTAGAAGTACTCGTTCCAGGAGAACACGCAGGACAGCAGGGCGGTCGCCCACAGCCCGGGCCGGATCAGCGGCAGCACGATGCTGCGCATGATGCGCGGCCGGTCCGCTCCGTCCATCGCCGCGGCCTCTAGCACCTCGCCCGGAACCTCCTGCAAGAAGGAGCGGATCATCCACACGGCCAGCGGCAGGTTCATGCCGAGGTGCAGGATGATCAGCACGGTCACGGTGTTCAGCAGGTTGAGCTGCTGGGCGACGACATAGATCGGGATGATGCCCGCCGCGATCGGCATCATCTTCGTGCTGATGAAGAAGAACAACACGTCCTGCGCCTTGGGCACCGGCCGTACGGACAGGGCGTACGCCGCGGGTACGGCGAGCACCAGCACCAGGATCGTGGAGACCACGGCGACGGCGATCGAGTTACCCGCATACGCCCAGAAACCCGCGCCGAAGGCGTCCCGGTAGTGCCCGAGCGTCGGCTGGAAGATCAGCCTGGGTGCCGGCGAGGCCGCGTCGATCTCGCTCTGGAAGCTCTTGAGCAGCATGTACGCGATGGGAGAGAACAGCAGCAACGATCCGAGCCAGCCCAGCACGGCCACCGGCCAGCGGGCCGTGTCCATGTCCGGCCGGCGTCGAGGCTCGGCCCGGATCTCGGCGGGCGCGGCGACGGCGGTCGATTGTGGGGTCGTGACGGTCATCGCCGTCCCTCCTGCCGGAAGATGCCGGACAGCAGCCGCAGCGCCGGCATCGCGAGAGCGATCGTGAGCACCAGCGTGACCAGTCCGTACGCCGACGCCGTACCGAAGTCGAAGGAGTTGAACGCACGCAGGTAGACGTAGTACGTGATGTTGGTGGTCCCGTACGCGGGACCGCCGGCGGTGAGCAGGGCGATCTCGCCGAACGTCTGGATCAGGTTCATGCTCAGCAGCAGCGCCGTGAGCTCGAGGAACGGCCGCAGATGCGGCAGGATCACGCCGCGGAACTGCCACCACCACCCCGCGCCGTCGACCCGCGCGGCCTCGATCTGCTCGTCGGGCATCGCCTGCAGCCCGGCCAGCAGCACGAGCATCGCGAACGGCGTCCACCGCCAGGACGTGATCAGGGTGATGGACAGCATCGACTGCTCGCTCAGCCAGCTCACGCGCGGCAGCCCGGCCAGATCGGTCAGCCAGCCGAGCAGCCCGAACGACGGGTCGAACATCGCGCTGCGCCAGAACAGCGCGGCTGCCACCGGCATGATGAAGAACGGCGTGATGGCGAGCGTACGGGCGAGGCCACGGCCGGGGAACTTCTTCTGCAGCAGGATCGCGAGCACCAGCCCGATGGCCATGCTGACGACCGTCGCCCCGGCGGTGAGGACCACGGTGTTCCCGATGGACTTCCAGAAGGTGCCGTCGGTGAACGTGGCCTGGTAGTTGGCGAGCCCGGTGAAGCTCCGCTCGCCAGGGTTGAGCAGGTTCCAGCGCTGCAGTGAGTACCAGATCGTCAGGACGAACGGGATCTGCGTGAGCGCGAGCGTGATGACGAGAGCCGGCAGCAGCGGGGCGCGCCGGCTCCATGACCCGCGCCGGGTCGTCTTCGCCGGGCTCGCCCCTGTGGCGATGGCGGTCATGTCCTACCTTTTCCTGGTTGTCGGGTGGCGTCGCGGGTGGTGGCCTTCGCGACGCCACCCGGGCGGCTACTTGAGGTAACCGGCCTTCTTGACGGCGCTCTCGGTGTACGTCTGGGACTTCCGCAGCGCCTGCGGCACGGTCTGGGTGCCACTGATGGCGCCCGCGATCTGCTGGGAGACGTAGTCGCCGATGTCGGTGAACTCCGGGATCTGCACGTACTGCACCCCGGTGTAGGGCACCGGCTGGACGGTCGGCTGCTTCGGCTTGGCCGCGTTGATCGACTTCAGGGTCAGGTCGGCGTAGGACTTGGCCGCGTGCTGATAGTCCGGGATCGTGTACGTCGAGGCGCGCGAGCCGGGCGGGATCGAGTCCCAGCCGGCCTTGGTCCCGGCCAGCTTGATGTAGTCCTTGCTGGTCGCCCACGAGACGAACTTCCAGGCGGCGTCCTTGTTCTTGCTGGATTGAGTGATCCCCAGCCCCCAGGACCACAGCCAGCCGGAGGCCTCAGTTTTCTCCACCGGCGCCAGAGCGAAACCCACGTTGTCCTTGATCTCCGGGGTGGCCTGCTGCAGGACGGAGCCGGCGAAGACCGTGTCGTCGTACCACATCGCGGTCTTGCCCTGGGTGATCTGCTGCAGGCAGCCCTCCCAGCCGTCCTTGGCGGCGTCGGGCTGGCCGTGCTCGCGCAGCAGATCCACGTAGAACTGCACGGCCTTGGTGGTCTCGGGCGAGGTGAGCTGCGGTTGCCACTTCTCGTCGAACCAGCGCCCGCCGAAGGTGTTGATGACCGTGGTCAGCGGGGCCAGGTTCTGCCCCCAGCCGGGCAGGCCGCGCAGGCAGATGCCCGAGACGCCGGCCTGCTTGTCGTCCATCTTGGCCGCGGCCTCGGCGACCTGTTCCCAGGTGGGCTGCTCGGGGATCGTCACGCCGGCCTTCTTGGCGAGGTCCTTGCGGTAGAAGAGGAAAGAGCTGGAGCCGTAGAACGGAGCGCCGTAGAGCTTGCCGTCGGCCGAGACGATGTCCTTGATCGGCTGCAGTACGTCGCCCGAATCCCAGGCGGTGTCTTTGGCGACGTAGTCGTCGAGTGGAACGATCCATCCGTTCTTCGCCCAGATCGGCACTTCGTAACTGCCGATCATCGTCACGTCGTACTGGCCGGCCTTCGTGGCGACGTCCTTGGTGACGGCGGGGCGCAGGTCGTTCTCCGGCAGAGTGGTGAACTTGACCTTGATGCCGGGGTTCTTCTGCTCGAAGTCGGAGATCAGGCCTTCGGCGGTCTTCATCTGCGGGTTCGCCGCGAGCGCCACGGTGATCGTGACGTTGCCCGCGGCGTCCTTCCCGGCGGTGGGGTCTGAGCAGGCTGAGGCGGCGGCCATGGTGCCGATGACCAGCAGCGCCGCGCTGATTCTTCTGTTGCGGAGACGCATGGAGTCCTCCTGGAAACGGGCAGGGGTGGACCGGCCCGCCGCCTCGGCGGCGGGCCCGGGTTCGGTTACGTCCTCGGCGGGGTCAGGGGCTGACGATCCGGCCGATCTCGGGGGAGTGTGAGGTGGTGGAGGCCGGTGTGGGGGCGCCGACCTGGATCTCGACGTGGACGACATCGCTGCGTACCCAGACCTCGTGGTGATCGAAGGCCACGAGGTTCGTATCCCAGGAGGTCGACTTGATCTTCAGGAGCGGCGTGCCGGAGGACACCTGGAGCAGGTCGGCGATGCCACCCTCCGCGGCGACGGCCTCGACCGTGCGGGACGCGCTGGCGACGGCGTAGCCCGCCTTGCGCAGGGTGCTGTTGAGTGAGCCGCCGCCGGTCGGGACGTCGCTGCGCGACACCAAGGTCCCGATCTGCGGGGGCAGGTAGTTGATGGAGAACAGAGCGACCTTGCCGTCGAGCTCGCGGAGCCGCTCGAGGACGTAGCCGTGACTGCCCGGAGGTAGCTGGAGCGCCTCGACGGCCGACTCCGGCAGCGGCACCTGCTCGGCGCGCAGCACCTGAGTGATCACCTGGCGCTGGCGACCTTCGACCTCGTCCTCGAAGAAACCCTCACGACCCTGCAGCAGCCATCCCCGCTGTGGCGGCATCGAGGCGAACGCGCCGCGACGGGCGATGCGGGTGACCCAGCCCTGCTCTTCCAGCAGCCGGAGCGCCTCACGGACGGTGGCCCGGGAGAGGTTCCAGGTGGTGGCCAGTTCGCCCTCGCTCGGCAGGCGGTCGCCCATGGCGAGGGTGCCGTCCGAGATCTGCTTGCGGATCCGGTCGGCCAGCTGGAGGTAGTAGGGCTCGACCGAGACGCGGTTGATGGCTTTGCCGTCGTCGGGTCTGTTCACGGAGGACTCCATAATCTGAGGTCAGTGCCCTGGTACGTACAAGACGTACAGTCTGGACAAGGAGCAATGTAGGCGTTAGTTTTCCAGCACGTCAAGAGCTTGTTACACAGGAGACAAGGCTGCGCATGAGCCGACGACAGTTTCTCAACGACCCCGAACACGTGGTTCCCGAAGCGCTCGAAGGGCTGGTCCTGGCGCATCCGGGACTCCTGAGGCTGAACCCCGAGCCCGCGTACGTGACCCGGGCGAAACCCGCCACCGGCAAAGTCGCCCTCGTGTCGGGAGGCGGCTCCGGGCACGAGCCGCTGCACGCCGGCTTCGTCGGCACCGGCATGCTCGACGCGGCCGTGCCCGGCGCGGTGTTCGCCAGCCCGACCGCGTTGCAGGTGTCGGCCGCGACGACCGCGGTGGACACTGGTCAAGGCGTCCTGCAGATCGTCAAGAACTACACCGGCGACGTGCTCAACTTCCGGATCGCCGCCGAGATCGCCGGTGACGAGGGCGCCGCCGTCGAGCAGGTCCTCGTCGACGACGACCTGGCCTCCGAACGCGCCGACGGTGAAGGGCCCGGACGGCGCGGCACGGCGGCGGTCGTGGTGGTCGAGAAACTCTGTGGCGCTCTGGCCGAGCAAGGGGCCGAGTTGCCGCGGCTGGCCCGGTTCGGCCGGGAAGTGGTCGGGGACGCCCGCAGCATGGGCATCGCGCTGGCCGCCGGTGCGCACCCCGGCGAGCGGGCTCCCGCCTGGGAACTGGCCGACGACGAGGTCGAGCTGGGCGTCGGCATCCATGGCGAGCGGGGCATCGGCCGGCGGCCGTACGCGAGCGCCGACGAGCTCACCGCCGACCTGCTCGACCGGCTGGTCGCCGCGCTCGGCCTCGGCCGGGGCGACGGCGTGTTCGTCGTGGTCAACTCCCTCGGCGCCACGCACGGTCTCGAACTGGCGCTGGTGCACCGGGCCGTGCACCGGCAACTGGCCGGGCGCGGCATCGAGGTGGCGCGCAGCCTGGTCGGTCCGTACGTCACGTCGCTCGACATGGCCGGTCTGTCGATCACGCTGGTCCGCGCCGACGACACCCGTGTCGCGCTCTGGGACGCGCCCGTACGCACGCCCGCCCTGACCTGGTGAAAGGCTTTCACATGAACGGATCCGACGCGCGGGAGTGGATGGGCCGGTTCTTCGCCGCCTTCGACCGCGAGCAGCAGACTCTCACCGACCTCGACCGGAGAACAGGCGACGGCGACTTCGGCGCCAACCTGCGGTCGGCCCTCGGCCGTGCCCGCACCGCGCTCGACGCCACCGAGACCGCCACCCCTGGTGACGTGTTCGACGTGGTCTCGACCGCCTTCCTGAACACGGGCGGGACGTCCGGCCCGCTGTTCGGCATGTGGTTCCGAAACCTGGCGAAGGCGACCCGCGCCCCGACAGTCGGCGTGGCCGACCTGGCCCGCGGCTTCACCGACGGAACCTCGACCGTGCAGCGGCTCGGCGGCGCTAAACCGGGAGACAAGACCATGGTGGACGCCATGGCCCCCGCCGCCGAGGCCCTCGCGGCGGCGACCGGCGGCATCCACGAGGCCCTGGCCGCCGCGGCCGCCGCCGCGCGATCCGGTGCCGAGGCCACCGCGGAGCTGCTCGCCAAGCGCGGCCGGGCGAGCTACGTGGGTGAAGTGGCCCGCGGCGTCCTGGATCCGGGAGCGGTCGCGGTGGCCCTGCTGGTCGAAGCCGCCTGCGGATGAGACATGCCGGGTGTCCTGTGCGAGAGCGATCGAACTACTCGGTGCGGCCGGACAGCACTTCGACGAGCTTGAACAGGCCGGAGTGGTCGAGGTCGCCATCACCGCGCGCGACGAGAGCGGCGATCAGCTGGGCCACGGCGCCGCCGAGCGGGATGACCACGCCGACGTCGCGTGCTGCCGACGTGACGATGCCACGGTCGCCTTCGGGCATGTTCCCGGCGAAGAAGTTGAGCCCGACGAGTCGCACCCCGGCATCACGGACCGCCGCGACGAAGGCGTCGGCACCACGACGCCTGCCATCTCGCCAACGGGCGCATCGCCGGTGCCGGGCTGGACGAGGTCAGCAGGTGTCCGAGAGGGACGACGTCCTGCACCGCGCTGGGCCAAGGCCGGCATCAAGGTGATCATCGGCTCACGGAGTGCCGAGCGTGCCGAGACGGCCGCCGCCGAGCTGGGTGACGGCGTGACCGGCATGGACAACCAGGACACAGCCGCCATGGCGGACGTCGTGCTCGTCGCGGTGCCGTGGGAGGGCCACAGTGAGCTGCTGGCCTCGCTGCGGGACCAGCTCGCCGGCAAGATCGTCATCGACTGCGTGAACCCGCTCGGCTTCGACAAGCAGGGCCCGTTCGCGCTCCCCGTCGAGGAGGGGAGCGCCGCGCAGCAGGCGGAGAAGCTGCTGCCGGAGTCCCGGGTGACGGCCGCGTTCCACCACGTGTCGGCGGTACACCTCGCCGACCTGTCGATCCCCGAGCTGCACACCGACGTGCTCGTCCTCGGCGACGATCGCGAGGCCACCGACCTCGTGCGCGCGCTGGCCGACGCGGTGCCGGGCATGCGGGGCGTGTACGGCGGGCGGCTGCGCAACGCCCACCAGGTGGAGGCGCTGACCGCCAACCTGATCGCGATCAACCGCCGTTACAAGGCACACGCGGGAATCCGTATCACCGACGTGTGACGATCCCGCCGCCACCGTCACGCCGAGCGTCACTTCGCGAACGCCCAGCCGCTCGGCGAGACGCTGGTGAACGTCGCAATGCCGAATCGCGGCTCAGCGTCCGACCAGGGCTAGGTCGAGCAGCCGAGGTCTTCCGCGCGCTTGGCGAGCGCCGTCCATTCCTTCGCCGACCCGGACGGTCCGGCGAGGAAACCGAGTCGGAGAACGCGATCACCCATGTGACGCTCCTCGCCCCGAGACGCGCTGCGTACACGGAGTGCTCGACCTTGGCCCGCGCCGCCGCCTCGGCGACCGCGCGGCCCTGACGCTCCTCGCCCTCGATCCCGTCCGGGCCCATGAACGTCTGCACGCTGTAGACCCCGTACGCACCGCCGAGCGCGGCATCGAGGGAATGCGGATCATCGAGATCACCCTTGACCACCGGCGCCCGTGGAGATCGAGTCTCTGGTGCTGCGGATTAGACAGTTAGCATCCCGCCCGGTGCTGTGCCGGACGACGAATTATGAGGAAATAGCCCACATGAAGGTGGCTAACACGTGTCCGGGCGGCTCAGCTTGGTGACCGACGTCGCCTGGTCGTACGTGGCGGGCGTGCCGGTGGGGCAGGACATCTCTGAGCGCCAGGCTCGGTCGCACACCACAGCGCTTCCTCGCCCCCGGCGTCGAACTGGTCAGATGCGCCATCGCATGGTCGCCGGCCACTGATGTCGCCTTCCCGTCCGTTCCCAGGAGGTCGCAATGCCGTTACACGGGCTGTCGTCAATCACCGTCGGTGTGCCCAACATCGCGGACACCCGGAACTACTACACCGAGTTCGGCCTCGCCCCGGAGCCGGATGGCTGGCTGTCCACACGGGACGGGGGACGCCAGCTACGGCTGGTGCCCGCCGCGACCCGGCGGCTGGTCGAGGTCGTCGTCCGTGCCGAACACGGTGACGACCTCGACGCCGTGGCAGACCGGTTGAACCGGCTCAGCGTGCCGGTGACGTGCGACGCGGACTCGGTCACCGCGCTGGAGCCGGTCGCCGGGTTCCGGGCGGTGGTGCGGGTAGCCGAACCGGTGCGGCAGGCCCCGGTCCCGGCGGCCTCGTACAACGGTCCCGGGCGGTTCGAGCGGTTGACCAGCCGCGCGCCCGCCGTCCTGCGCACCGGACCGGTGCGACCGCGCAAGCTCGGCCACGTCGTCATGGGCTCGACCGACTACGAGGCCACCCGGCGGTTCTTCACCGACGGGCTCGGGTTCAAACTCAGCGACGAGATCACCGGCAAGGGCGCGTTCCTGCGCTGCTCCACCGACCATCACAATGTGCTCGTACTGGCGGCGCCGGTGGAGTTCCTGCACCACAGCTCGTGGCAGGTCGACGACATCGACGAGGTCGGTCGCGGCGCCACCGCGATGCTGGAAGACCACCCCGAACGGCATGTGTGGGGGCTGGGCAGGCATCACGCCGGGTCCAACTTCTTCTGGTACCTCAAAGATCCGGCGGGGAACTTCTCCGAGTACTACTCCGACATGGATTGCATCGTCGACGACCAACTCTGGACGCCGGAAGCCATCGAAGGCGCCAAGGGCCTGTTCAGCTGGGGGCCACCGCCACCGCCGTCGTTCCTGCGGCCAGAGGACCTGGCCGGGTTGATGACCGGCGCGCACCAAACAGGATGAGTTCGATGGGTGAGTCGGCGTTCCGTGGCCCGCGCCGGATCGAGACGATCTTGCAAGAGCACCTCGACATCGCCAAGGCCGTACGGGCCGGTGACGCCAACGCGGCGCTGGACGCCGTAAAGCGCCATCTGACCAGCACGTCATGCGCACTGGGCATGGCGACGGAGCCCTAGAGAGCGGCTGTGCGGTGAACCGTGATGACGCCCGGCCGGGATGACCGGCCGGGCGTCATGCTGATCGCCTCCGGGCAGGGATCAGGTGAGGACGGGGTAGTCGGTGTAGCCGCGGTGGTCGCCGCCGAAGAAGGCGACGGGGTCGGGGGCGTTGTACGGGCCGCCGGCCGCGAGACGGGCGGGCAGGTCGGGGTTGGCCAGGAACAGCGCGCCGAAGGCGATCATGTCGGCGGTGCCGTCCTCCACCAGTTCCAGCGCCTCCGACCCGGTGGGGGCGGGGTGGGTGAACGGGTTGAGGATGAACGCGCCGGGCCATTCCTTGCGCAGGCGGCGGGTCAAATCGCGGTCGGCGCTCTCCACCAGGTGCAGGTAGGCCAGGCCGAGCGGGGCCAGCCGCGCCACCAGGGCGCCGTAGGTCTCCTCCACGTCGTCCTCGGCGATGTCGTTGTAGGGGTTGCCGGGCGAGATGCGCAGGCCCACCTTGTCGCCGCCGATGGCCTGCACCACCGCGGTCGCCACCTCGACGGCGAAGCGGATCCGGCCGTCGACCGTGCCGCCCCAGCCGTCGGTGCGGCGGTTGGTGTTGGGGGCGAGGAACTGCTGGATCAGGTAGCCGTTGGCGCCGTGGAGTTCGACGCCGTCGAAGCCGGCGGCGATGGCGTTGCGGGCCGCGGTGGCGAAGTCGCCGATGGTCTGGGCGATCTCGGCCTCGGTCAGTTCCCTGGGAGTGACGAAGTCCTGGGGACCCTGGCGGGTGTAGACCTGCCCGTTGGCCGCCACGGCGGAGGGCGCGACCGGGTGCAGGCCGTCCGGCAGCAGGCTGGGATGGCCGATCCGGCCGGTGTGCATGAGCTGGGCGAAGATCACGCCGCCCGCACCGTGCACGGCGTCGGTCACCTGCCGCCAGGCGGCGACCTGCTCGGCGGAGTGCAGTCCCGGGGTGTCGGGATAGCCCTGGCCGATCGCCGACGGCTGGGTGCCTTCGGTGACGATCAGGCCAGCGCCGGCCCGCTGCGCGTAGTAGGTCGCCATCAGTTCGGTCGGGCTGGCGCCGGGGTCGTAGGCGCGGCTGCGGGTCATGGGGGCCATGGCGATGCGGTTGGCCAAGCGCTTGCCGCCCAGCTCGAAAGAGTCAAATGCCGTAGGCATGATCACATTCCTTGTTCCGAGAAGGTCGCCGCTTGGGGCGGCGCCACTTGCCTGGCGCTCATCGCGTCATTGATTGTCCGAACAAGTAAATTGTGATCGGCCATTCCCTGGTAGCTGTGAACTGCGTCACGATCCACTGATCAGGACAGGGCAAGACGCTCCTGCGGTTCGAGAAGTATTTGTACCTGTTCAAACAGTTCAAGGGTCATTCTGGCCGGGTCGGTCGCGTACACCGCAGGCGGCTTGAGTCACCCCCCGGTCAGTGTTTCCGGAGACCGGCCGATACGTGTGGCGGTCAGGACCACATCGGCCGTGCGTCCGGTAGCAGGATGTTCGTGGCGGCCGCCACGACGCGTTCAGTCCCGAGGTTCCGCCGGTCCGATCGCGACGGCGGTGTCGGTCAGCGGATAGGAGACGCAGGTGAGGACACCACCGTCCTCGACGGTGCCTCGCACCTCGCCACGGAGGAGCTGGATCCGGCATTCGCCACAGCTGCCGACGGTGCACGAATAGGGCATCGGTACGCCTGCGGCGAGGCCCGCGTCGAGCATGGTCTGGCCGGTGGAGACCACCACGTCACCGACGTTCTCGACCGTCATCGTCCGCGCGGTCAGCTCGGGAGCCGCCGCGGGCACGCTGGTGAACTGCTCCTCATGCAGGCGGTCCGAGGCGACGCCGAGGCCGGTCAGACAGTCGCGGACGCTGGTCAGCATGGCCGCCGGTCCGCAGACGTAGTAGTGGGCCCGCTCTGAGTGGATCAGGTGATCGGGGCCGATTCGGCCGGTACGGCCGGTCCAACCCGGGTCGGGGCGAGACAGCACGTGGTGGACCGTGAGACGGCCGGGATGGGCGTCCCGCAGCGCCGCGAGTTCGTCGGCGAAGATGATGTCGGCCTCGGTGCGGTTGCCGTATACCAAGGTGATCGTGGCGTCGGGCGAGGCGGCGAGCACCGTACGAATGATGCTCATGAGCGGTGTGATGCCGCTGCCGGCGCCGATCAGGACGTAGTCCGTGCCGGCCGCCGCGGGATCGGTCACGCCGAAGGTGCCGGACGGCCCGAGGACGCGCATCTCGGTGCCGACGCGGGCGTGGTCGTTGAGATAGGTGGAGCAGAGCCCGTTCCGTTTGACGGTCAGCGTGAGCCGATCCGTGCCGGGGACGGAGGTGGCCGAGTAGGCGCGCCGGACGGTACGCCCGTCGATCTCCATGATGAGTGTGTAGAACTGGCCGGGCGCGAACGCGGTGTCGGCCCCGGAGAACACCAGCGTGACCGCGTCAGACGTCTCCCGGATCACGTCGATCACCCGCACCGGCCGCCCGGGGCCGGTGTCGGTCGCAACGCCGTAGCCTTCCTTCTTGAGCGCGCGGCGGTAGGAGCCGTCTATGATCCGCCGGATCAGCGGGGATAACGCGGCGAGCGGCCTGGCCAGCCAGCGCAGCGCCGGCTTCTTCACGCCGAGTTGCCGTGTCGTCAACGCCATCAGCTCGGAGAGCGTGGCCGCGTCGACGCGGTTGGCGCGGTCCCAGACGTTCGCGGCGGCGACGGCCTGGTTGTGCCGCACTTCGGCCCGCTCCACGGTGACGATGAGGGCGGTCTGCGGGACGGCGCCGCCCAGCGCCATGTCCGCCAGCAGATTCGCGTCGTCCGTGACCACGGCGGTACCGCTCACGTGCAGCACGTCGGTACGGCCGGGAACGAGCATCGCCGCGGAGATCCGGTCGTCGGCGAGCAGGTTGTGAGAGGTGTCCGCGCGCTTGTTGCCGCGCCGGTCCGGGATGGCCAGCGTGTGCCCGTCGATCACCCGGACGAAGCCGGGCGTGTCACCGCGCGGGCTCGTGTCGCTGCCGCCGTCACGGTCCCAGGAGGACACCACGAAGAACGGTGTAGGCCCCAGGAAGGCGGCGACGCCCGCGCTGGACAGCGGCCCGTCGGCGACAGTGGGAACCGACACCGTCGGAACGACCGGATCCCACAGCCGGGACCGGAGAATCGCCCGCGCACAGTGGACATAGGCCTGGCTGACATCGACGACGATCCGACCAGCGGATCGCTCGGCGACCGAGCCGTTCACCCGGAGCGTCTCGCCGACGCCGGGCAGCAGGAAAACGAAGGAGACCGCGCCCGACGCGTCCACCTCGGAGGCGAAAGCGATCCGCGTCGGTGATTCGACCTCGGCGAAGCCGGGCTTTCCGCCGACCACCGTCGTCCGGGGCCGCCCGTCGTCATCGCGGTAGCCGAAGCCCGCGAGCGGCGCGAGGGCGAGCATGTGCCGGCAGGCATCGTCCAGCTCCGCGAGTTCCTTCAGCATCACCATCGCCGGTGGGCGTCCGATGATCGCCTCGAGCTGCGCCACGGTCGTGATCCGGTTCATGGCGACGATTGGTCGTCGGCCGCTTTCGGTCGTCGAAGATATGGTTCGCATCGTTTTGAGGCCTCCAAGGCATGGAAATGGCGTGGAGCGGGCGTACGGCTCACCCCGCCGGTGACTACTGCGCCGACCGCGCCCGAGCCGTCATCGGGTCGGTCGAGGGAACCCGGGATCACACATGAACATCGCGCTGCAGTGGAACGCCCGGCGAACCGGACAGATCGCGCTGGGGTACGGCTGCTACGCCCCCACCGGCGCGTCCGTGGAGTCCGTCATGGTCACACGCGGGCGATGGCTACCTGACCTGCTCCCGACCGCAGCCGTCACCGGATTCATCCGTGCGGCGCCTCTGGCGAACCAACCGATATGCCCGGAGTGTCGAGAAGCGCCTTGAGCGCCTGGACGTGCCCGGCATAGGCGCGCCGGCCCTCGGGGGTGAGGCTCACCCAGGTCTTCACCCGGCCCCGGCCGGTCGGCTTGGAGATCGCGAGGTAACCGGCGTCCTGCAGCACCTTCAAGTGTTTGCTCAGCACCGAGTCGGCCACACCGAGAATGTCCCGCAGCACCGCGAACTCGGCGCTGGACGAGGCGGCGAGAAGCGCGCAGATCCGCAACCGGTTCGGCGCATGCACCACCTCGTCGAACCGCCCGGTCATACGCCTGCCCTCAGATAGGCCCGCAGTGCGATGTCGAACCGCCGGCACAGAACGATGGTGCCGACGAACTGCGCCATGGCCAAGCACCACACCGGCCACAGCAGGTCGGTCAAGCCCCCGATTCCGAGGGCCGCGACGGTGGCCAGGGCTGTCAACCAGCCCAGCGCGCCGAGCCACCGGCCGGCGGGGCCCGCTTCGAAGCCGGACACCCAGAAACCGGTCAAGCGGCGATAGGCGCGAGCGAGCGCGGCGCTGCCGACGACGAGCAGCACGACGCCCCCGATCTTGACCGCAGCACCGCCGAGCCCGAACGCGAGGACGAAACCGGCGAGCAGCAGTCCGAGGATCGGGTGATACCACCACGGGGTGATCAGCCGGTCGGCGATGGCGGCGCGGGCTTCAGCGATGAGGGACAGGTCCTCGGCACTGTTCCTTTCCATGATGGAAAGTCAATCACATTCCAACTTGGAAAGTCAACGCACGGTCCAGGTCAGGTGCTGTAGGCGGCGTACGCACCCCGCCGGGTCACGCCGATGATCTCGACATTGGGGCAACGCGCCTGTGACGCGTGACGGCGCCTCGTGGCCACACACCTCTTCTCCAGCGGAGGGGCCGTACGAGTGCGGCGGGTGGTGGAGACGGTAACGGTATCGAGACGAACTCCGGCTAGGCT
Source organism: Nonomuraea sp. NEAU-A123 (assembly GCF_018603905.1). GTDB lineage: Bacteria > Actinomycetota > Actinomycetes > Streptosporangiales > Streptosporangiaceae > Nonomuraea. The sequence continues at coordinate 113,131 of NZ_JAHFZZ010000025.1, read as the reverse complement.
CCACTCGACGCAGCCCGTTCCTTCCCTTGGGAGCTGCCATGGCGGGTGGGACGAACCAGCTGAACCTGTGGGTGGTCGACGACTCTGCGGATCCGCAGGAGCTGGACGAGCTGACCGCCACGCTCCGCGCCGAATTGCTCGACTTGGATGTCGTGGTCGGCCTCTCCCAGGCCGGCGAGGCGCCGGAAGGCAGTAGGGCGATCCTGTCCTTCGCCATCGGCGGCCTGACGGTCGCGCTGGCGGGCACCGAGTTGCTCGGTGCCCTCGTGGAGGCGGTGACCGCCTGGCTGACGCGGCACAGGGATCGTTCGGTGAAGATGAGCCTCGACGGCGACCTGCTCGAGGTGACGGGCGTGGCGTCGCCGGATCAGCGCCGGCTGATCGATGACTGGCTGACCCGCCGCCGGTCGCGGCAGGAGCTCACCGAGGCCACGCCCCGCGGCGGCCGGCGGGTGGCGCTGATCGTGGCCTGCGACGACTACCGCGACTCGGGGCTGCGCAAGCTGCGCGCGCCCGCCACGGACGCCGACGCGCTGACCCGGGTGCTGGGCAATCCCGCGATCGGCGATTTCGAGGTACGTACGCTGGTCAACGAGCCCACACCGGTCATCACCGAGGCGATCGAGGGCTTCTTCGCCGACCGTGATCCCGATGACCTGCTCCTGCTGCACTTCTCCGGGCACGGTGTGAAGGACGACAGCGGGGATCTGTACTTCGCGACCTCCAGCACCAAGCTCAACCTGCTCGCCGCGACAGCGATATCGGCTGGCTTCGTCAACCGGGCGATGAGCCGCAGCCGTTGCCGCCGCATCGTCCTGCTGCTCGACTGCTGTTACGCGGGCGCCTTCGCGCGCGGCGCGACGCCGAGGGCGGGGTTCAGCACGCACGTCGAGGACCAGTTCGGCGGGCGCGGCCGCATCGTCATCACCGCGTCCAACGCGCTGGAGTACGCCTTCGACGGCCTCGACCTGGCCGATGACCAGCAGCCCTCTCCGTCCGTGTTCACCGGTGTGCTCGTCGAAGGGTTGGAGACCGGCGAGGCCGACCTCAACCAGGACGGGTACGTGGGCATCAACGAACTGTACGACTTCGTCTACGAGCGGGTGCGAACGATCACACCCAAGCAGACGCCGGGCAAGTGGACGTTCGACGTACAAGGTGATCTGGTCGTCGCCCGGCGCGCTCGCCCGGTCGAGCGGCCCAGCGAACTGCCCGCCGAACTGCGCGGAGCGCTCCAGAACCCGCTTCCCGCTGTGCGCGCCGCCATTGTCGGGGAACTGGAGCGCCTGCTGCACGGCGCACACGCGGGGCTCGCCCTGGCGGCGCGAATGGCTCTGCAGGAGCTGGCCGACGACGACAGTCGCATGGTCTCCACCGCCGCCACCCAAGCCCTCGCCGGGCCGAGCACCGCCGCTCAACCGACCCTCACCGCCAAGCCCAAACCCACCGCTGAGCCCGAACCCGCCGCCAAGCCCGAACCCGAACCTGCCGCCGAGTCCCAGGCCACCGCCGCACCGGTCCAGCCCTCTACCCCGCCTCAAGCGACCAGCCCAGCTCGGCAGCTCGTCACTCCGAAGGCACCTGCCGTCACAGGTTCGATCGGTGCGATGTGGCGGCGCTGGCGGTTACGGACCCGGGTCGCTCTCCTGGCCGGGCTGGCGGTGACTGTGGCAGCGGCGGCCATCACCACAGTGATCGTGAACGGATCACCTCGTGACAATGGCGGCCAGAGCAGCGGCGGGGGTGAGGCCCCGATGACGTCGGTGGCGTTCAGCCCGGATGGCAAGACCGTCGCGATGGCGAGCTACCTCAGAAGCGAGATCTGGTTGCGCGACGCGTCAACCGGAGCCGCCCTGTCCACGCTCAACACCTCCGGCAACACCAGTGGCCTCTATGGCCTGGCCTTCAGCCCGGACAGCAAGAAGATCGCCGCGAGCCGCGCCGACAACTCGATCCACCTCTGGGACGTCCGCACCGGTGAATCGATCACCGATCTGACCGGTCACACCGAGGGCCCGCTGGTCAACGGCGGTCGTGCCAGTGTCGTACGAGCCCTCGCCTTCAGCCCGGACGGCAAGACCCTCGCCAGCGGCGGCATCGATCAGACCATCCGGCTCTGGGATGTAGTCGGCGGCCGTACCCGAAACGTGATCACCGGTCACACGGGCGAGATACGGGCGCTGGCCTTCACACCCGACGGCAAGACCCTGGCCAGCGCCAGCGAGGACAAGACCATCGGCCTGTGGAACCCGGCGAACGGCCACACCAGGAGCACCCTCACCGGCGCCCAGGACGGCATCCACTACCTGGCCATCAGCCCGGACGGGAAGACACTGGCCAGCTCCAGCGGCGTCGCGTACACCATCCAGATATGGGACCTGACGACCCGTACCAGCAAGGACCTCAAACCCGGACACACCGACGGGGTCGGGCCGCTGGCGTTCAGCCCGGACGGCAAGACGCTGGCCACCGGCAGCTCCGACAAGACGATCGTGCTGACGGATGTCGCCACCACGCGCCCGATCGGCACACTGACCGGCCACAGCGGTCAGATCGCCGATCTGGCCTTCAGCCCGGACGGCAAGTCCTTGGTCAGCGGCTCCTACGACGGTACGGCGCGCCTCTGGGATGTCGCGACCCGTCGCTCCCTCGTCACCGTAGCCGTCTTCCCCACCCCGACCAGCTCCAGAAGCTGAGCGAGCCCCGACAGATCCACAGGTCGGGAGCCTACGCACGGCATATCCGCGCGTTTTTCGGCGACCTCTGCTTCCTCATGGAGGGCGTTATTTCGTAGGACGCTTGCCGCGGGACTGGCTGATCGGTTGGCCCATGTCGCGAGTGTCCGCCAAGCCCAGATCCTCGGCGTTCGCCGCGATCAGGTCCGCCAGACGGTGCAGGATGCGCCCGCGCTCGGCGGTGTAGAGGTCGACCGAGGCGAAGGTGGCGCCCGAGGCCGAGGCGGACTCCTCGCCGTCGATGAGATGACCGAAGAATTCCATCAGCTCGCCTCTCCTCCCGATTCTCTGGCTGCCTCCCGCTCGGCGATGGTCACGTCGCCGGCCGCCCAGTGCGTCGCCGGCAGCTCTCGTACGGCGACGCGGACGCTCTGCTGCGGCACCTCCAGCGCCCGTACGACCGCCGCGGTCACCTCGTGGATCAGCGTGCGGATCTGGTCCGGCGTGCGGCCATGGACCAGCGTCACCTCGATCAGCGGCATGTCAGCCTCCCGTTAGATGGAGCGAACCAAGATTGGTGAAATGTACTGCGACCGTGGTGCCCGGCCGCACGGGCACGGCGTCGGCCATTCCACGGCACCAGGTCCAGGGCCTCCGGTGCTTGATCATTTAGGTGGGGCTCGCTAGGGTTGGGCGCCTTTGCCAGATCCTGTCCGCTCGTGCCTGAGGGTGTTCCCGTGCGCCGCTACCGTTTCGGCAGAATCGCCATGCTGTTCGCCGCCATCTATGTGGCCGCGGTCGTCGTGTCCGGTGTTCTCGCGCTGGCCACCGGCGACCCCGCGCTGCTGCGCGAGATCGTCACCGGCGGGTGGGACCCGGAATTCGTGCCCTACACCTGGTGGGTGGAGCTCCTCATGGTCGCGGGCGGAGTCCTGCAAGGCTGGGCCTACTGGCAGGTGCTGCGCGGGCGGCCGACCGGCGCTGCGGCGGTCAACGAGCGGCCCGTCCGGTTGTTGCGGGCGGCCTTGTACCTCAGCATCGCCTGCACGCTGCTGTATCGGTTTCCGATCCCGTACCAGTGGTGGCTCGGTCTGCCCTCCGACCTGCTCCAAGTCGCCATCATTGGGTTGTTCTTCGTGGTCCTCGCCGGAAGCCTGCCTCGATGGCTGCGGCTGCTCGGGCTCGTGGCGGGGCTGGCGAACGCCGCCATGGGCATGGCCGCCACTTTCGCCGTTGGCCTCGGCCAGTACGACATCCTGCCGTTCGTCTCTCCGTACCAGCTCGGCAACACCGTCTACCTGCTGTGGCTGGTGCCGGTCCTGGCCGGCCAGGCCAGGGACGCGCGCTGGACCCGAGGCACCGTGCGGATGGGCGGGGTTTCGGCGGCGCTGTCGCTGCTGTCGACCGGAGGTCGTTCGATCATCTCGTTCGGTGGTTGGGGCATTGACTACCACCTGTTGCTGCTCATGGTCCTGAGCATTCTGGGCGTCTTCGGGATGGTGTGGCAGGCCCGCTCCGCCCACGACCTGGGCGGCCCGATCCCCGTGCCGTCTCCGGCGCCTCCGGTCCAGGTCGCACCCGCGCGGGCGTGGCCCCTCGCCGCCGTGGCCGTGGTGCTCCCGCTGATCCCCGCGGCCGTCAACCTCGCGGACGGCATGCCCGTGTGGATCGGCCCCAGGGGCGCGGTCGACGAGCTCTTCCACGGGTACCTGAGCTACCCGGTGACGGTGCTCTGGGTCGCCGTGGACCTGCTCGTCGGGGTCGGCGCCCCGGCCGTACTGGTCCTGATCGCGCTCGTACGCAGGACCAGACGGCTGCTGCGTGTCACGATGCTGGTCCTGACCCTCGGCGCGGCGGCAGGCGTCGTCACCGCGCTCACCACGAAGTCCGAGGCGGACTGGAAGACCATCCCCGAGATGACCGAGCAGCGGCTGGCCCTGTACCCGGACGGGCTGTTCGAGCCGAACGACAAGGGCGACATCCTCTTCGGACTCTCCCCGCTGTGGTACAGCGTCGCGCTCGCCGCCTCCGCCCTCGTCCTGCTCGTCCTGTACGGCGCCCCGTCCACCGCCCGCCTGCGCCACCACGTGCTCGTGACGGCGCTGGCCACCTCCGTGGCCCTGTGCTTCCTGCCGGCCGCCGACCAGTCACGCGGCCCGATCACCACGGCCGCGAGCTGCTCACCGCGCGAGCCCTGGGAGAACGGAGTGGCCACGGAGGAGCCCGCGCCGCCGACCGGTGAGCGCGCCTTCATCTGCGCGGTACGTCAGCACAACACCTTCGATTTCGCCGCCACCGCGCCCGACCAGGTGCTGCTCGCCCACGGCCGTCGCCTGTGCGCCGCCTACACCCGTAAAGACCGGCGCGAGCTGGCCCGCCTGCAGGGGACGGAAGGGGAGAATCTCCCCGGCCTGAGCGGGGTGCTCGCCGGGATCTGCCCGGCCGCGAACGCGGATGTCACGGCGGAAGCGGCCGCCGAGGATCGCGAATTCGACGAGATGATGGCCGAGGAGCGCCGCAAATGCGACGCCACCCCATCTCACCGCCCCCTCATCGAGCCCGCCAAGGCGATCCGCCTCAAGGATCCGGAGTGGCCCGAGGCGGGGCTGGAGCTGTACGACGAATTCTCCGAGGAGGGCAAGAGCACGACCGCCGGCCGGGTCATCGCCGGGCCCGGCAGCGTGACGGTGAACACGCATTCCGACTTCCACGTCTGTGTCACGCTGGAGACCTACACGCGCCGCCCACCGGTCGAGACCAAGGGCTGGGACGACGTCGTCGAGGTCGGCTACGCCAACCAGAGCGGCGAGATGAGCTTCATGGACGGCCTGAGCGGCACCGAACTGCCCGACCTGTCACTCAAGGGTCGCAAGGGGCACTACCGGATCCGCGTGCACTTCGCCTGGTCTCCCTGGAAAGGCGAGAAGTACGGCACCCAGCAGCTGCTGATCATGGCGTACCCGGGACCGGGCGACAAGGTCACCACCTACCGCAGACCGCCGAAGCGGCGTTGACGAAGTCCTCATCACTCGTGCTGATGTCGGTCGCGGTCACGTCTAGAAGATCAGGCCGGTCGTGTCCTGGGGCGCCGCAACCAGCGCGGCGCCCCATTCCGGTCCGCTACCCAGCTCGGCCAGGCCGGGGTCGCCGAACCGGATCTGCATCATCGGCCTGGCTCACATCCCCGGCGGAAACCAGGCTTGAAGGTTCTGAGGGTTGATCGGCACTGAGATATGTTCGTGCGTGATCAACCACTTGTCATTCGACCGTCGGCAACAGACGGTCGATCGTACCCATATCGCGCTCTGGAGCCCGTTCTTACGCGTTCCGCTGTCTAGGTGAAGCATGTGCGCGAACGCGACGTCTGCGCTCGTCACAACGGTGAGGTCGTGCGTTTCCAGGCCGATGGGGCCGTCGTATTCATCAAACCACCGCACAAAGTTGCCGCGGACTTCATCGGATCCCGCGAACTGGAGAGGTGGCACGACATCGTAATAAACGATGTCGGAAGAATAATGTGACATGAGTCGATCAATGTCCTTTTTCTGGCAGGCATCGACTCGACTGTCCAAGAACGCCCTAACCTCGGAATCGTTCGTAGTCATCGCATCCTCCGTTCAAGAATTCTGACCGCAACCAGACGCGTGCTGGATCAGGCGGCGCGGCCGGCCTTGAGCGCGGCCGCGGTGTCGACGACGCGGCGGGCCTGGTGGCGAGCCGCCTGCAAGGTCACCTCGCTGGGTGGGCCGTCGCCGGTCACGTGGGAGGTGCCGTAGGGGTTGCCTGACTGGAACTGGATGGGGTCGGTGTAGCCGGGGGGCACGATGATGCCGCCCCAGTGGTAGAAGGTGTTCCCCAGGGCCAGGAGGGTGGATTCCTGTCCGCCGTGGGCGGTGTTGGAGGCGGTGAAAGCCGAGTACACCTTGTCCGCGAGCTTGCCCTGGAACCACAGGGGACCGGTGGTGTCGATGAACTGCCTGAGCTGGTTGGCCGGGTTGCCGAAGCGAGAAGGGGTGCCGAAGAGCACCGCGTCGGCCCACTCCAGGTCGTCATGGCCGGCCTCGGTGACGTCGGCGGTGTCCTGCAGGTGCAGGGCCCACTCCGGCCTGGCGCTGATCGCCTCCGGCGGGGCCGTTTCGGCGACCTTGCGCAGTCGCACGTGTGCGCCGGCCTTCTCCGCGCCCTCGGCGAGGGCTTGCGCCAAGGCATGCACGGTGCCTGTCGCACTGTAGTAAATGATCGCGACCTTCACGGGTTCCATGATCGGTTTCCTTCCTTCGCGTTCGGTTCATCGGTACGACGACACAGCCCCGCACAATGTGAGGCGACGCGCCGACCTCACCATCCGGACCGAGACCATGCTCCTTTGCGATCTCAGGGATCTCCTCCGACAGGTACGCGTTCTGGATGCGGATGGGCGGCTTGCTGGGCCGGTGACGGCGCAGGAGACCTACATCTACGCGATCTACGCGAGAATCAGGACGTGCAGCGACCACGGCAAACTCCCGGCTGGGCCCTGTGGGTCACCGTCTGATTTACGTGTCGCGGCGGCCTGGCCGTATAGATCGCCGACCCGCCTGGTGAGCTTCAGAACACCGGCCGCGGCGGACAGGTCGCCGCACCACAGTCGCATTACGCACCCCGAGTCTGAAGCGCCCGATCCGCCGGGCGGAGGAGACCGCCCCTCTAAGAAATTCGAGTGCGCCGTGAGCGCGGCCGGGTGTTGCATGGATCGGATGATCGACGAACCGCTGGAACGACTCCGCGCCGCCGCACGACGCACCCGTGAACTGGCCCTGAACCGGGCGGCCACCGGCCTGGGTCACGAGGACGCCGACGACGACGTCGGCACGATCGGCACGGACGGTGCCCTCGGGTTCGACCCGTTCCCGCTGCTCGAAGCCCTCCACCGCAACGGCGTCCAGGCCGTAGTGATCGGGCAGGTCGCCGGCATCATGCACGGATCCACCGAACTGACCGGCGATCTGGACCTGCTCTGGGACGGCACCCCGGCCCACACCCCAGCCCTGGCGGCCGCCTTCACCTCCGTCAACGCCCAGCTCGCCGACGAAAAGGGCAACCCTCTGGCAACTCACCCGGATTGCTTTCTCCGCCCCAAAGTGCAGTTCACCTCACCCGAAGCCGGCGGCGACTGCTGCACCCCGGCGCTCCCCTGGGGCAACCTTGACGCCCGAGAGTTCCTCGACCGCGCGATCACCGCAGTCGACCCGGGCGGCCTGGAAGTTCACTACGTCTCCCGAAAAGACCTGATCCAGATGCGCCGCGCCATAGGCCGCCCCAAGGACCTCCGCCGTGCAGACGAACTGGACTCGTCCGCCTCCGACCGCCGAGGTTGACGGCCCACCTCTGCCGGTGCCGGCAAGCTCGTGGGCGGACCGCCGCCGGCCATGCATCGAGACGGATGAGCGCGTGGGCCGTACCGCGATCAAGGTCGCGCGGTGGATTTGCGGTGGTGCGAGGCGCGGGCTTTGGCGCGGTTTCCGCAAAGGTCCATTGAGCACCAGGTGCGGCGCCGATTGCGGGAGTAGTCGTAGTAGGCCCACCGGCAGCTCGGCTCCCGGCAGGCCTTGAGCCGCGTCCACGTGCCGGCCGCCATGGCCTCGGCGACGACGGCGAGCAGCCCGGCCAGCGCCGCATCCACCGGTACTCGGGTGCGGGCCACCAGCCGGGGCGGAAGGACCGTCGCGTCGAGCATCACACGCCGCTGTTAGGTCAGTTGCGTCATTGCTGGTCACGGCCCTTCGACGAGGACCGTGACCAGTAGCAGCTTCAGATGCCGATTACTCCGCGCCGGCGAGTTCGCCCTCAAAGCGCTTGCGCAGCGCGTCCTTCTCGGGCTTCGGCAGCCAGCACGCCTCCACCCCGGCCAGTGCCATCGCACGCAGCCGCTCATCCGGTACGGCGAGCTGATCGGAGAGGATCCGATACTCGTTCGCCAGCGATGTCGGGAACATCCCAGGGTCGTCGGAAGCGGGAATGACGTTGAGCCCGGCCTCGAGCATCGCCGCGATCGACGCCCGCCGCCACGGCCGCCACGAGCGCCGCGAGGTGGTCGAGATGACGGTGAACGGGATCTGCTCATCCCTGACCCTGGCGACGACCTCGTCGTCCTCGAGTACGAAGTAGCCGTGGTCGATCCGGTCGCACCCGAGTACGTCGAGACAGGTGACCGTGTTGACGGCGACGGGCGCGTGCTCGGAGGAGTGAGCGGTACGGCGCAGCCCGGCCTCACCGGCGAGCCGGAAGGCGGCCTCGAACCGCTCGGGCGGCCCGGCGGTCTCCAGGTTGTCCAGCCCGATGCCTGCCACGTAGTCGTGCGGGTGGTCCGCGACCGTGCGTATCCAGGAGAGCGCCTCCTCGCCCGACTTGCTCCGGTCGACGGCCGCGATGAGCCTGCCCGACATGCCGAAGTCGCGTTCCGCCATCCTGATGCCCTCGGCGTACGCCTCGATCACCGTGGCGTACCCGAGCTTCTCCTGATGTCCGGTCAGCGCGTCGAAGGAGACCTCGAGATGTCTGGTCGCGCTGGTCCGGTGGGCGTTCTCGAATGCCTCATAGGTGATCCTGGTGAGATCGTCAGCCTCGCGCAGGACCTGGACAACCCACGACGACACCTGGAACAGCGAGTAGGAGACCTCGGGCTCGTCCGCGCTCCTGCCCTGCGGAACCGGGATCCGGGTGTTCAGGTAGAGCGCCGGGTCCGGCGGCAGCGAGTTCACATCCGCGTAGATCCGCTCCGGCGTGTCGGGCAGGTCGAGCCTCTCCCGCCTGGCCAGCTCGGCGAAGGTCGAGGCGCGTACGGTGCCGATGAGGTGGCAGTGCAGATCGACCTTGGGCATCAGGTCAAGGTTCACTTGCCGGCCACCTCGCGGGTGAAGCGGTCGACCCAGGTGGTGCGGGTGTCGACGAGCTGGGCGGGGTCGAGGGTCTTGAACCCGGCGGCCACGGGGTCCTTCGCCGCCTCGCCCGTCACCTTGGCGATGTCGGCCGGGATCTCGGCCTTCAGGTTCGTGGGCAGGTCACCGACGGCCTTCGCCATGGCGCTCTGCGCCTCGGCCGACAGCATGTAGTCGATGAACTTCGCCGCTCCCTGTTGGTTCTGCGCGCCCTTGGGGATCATCGCCCGGTTGGTGGCCATGTAGCGGCCCTTGGCGGGAGCCGTCCAGGCGATCGGCTCGCCCGAGGTGACGAGCTTGGTGGCGAAGCCGCTCAGCGCGTCGGCAGCGACGATCTCGCCTTGGTTCAGCAGGTTCGTGACCTCGGTCGAGGAGGTGTAGAACTGCAGGACGTTCGGCGCCCAACCGGCCAGGGTCTTCAACGAGGTGTCGATGTCATAGGGGCCCTTGCCGTACGACTCACCCACCCCCGAGACCATGAGTTGTCCGGCGGTCACCGAAATATCGGGAAGCGCGACCTTTCCCTTGTTCGCCGCGTTCGCGAACAGCGCCCAGTCGGCGGCCTGCTTCTGACTGAGCTTGCCGGTGTTGTAGATGATCCCGTTGAGCTGGTGCGTGTAGGCCGGCCCCTCGTAGGTGCCCTCGGTCGCGAACGGCGCGAGCTCCTTGATGTTGGGCACGTCGACCTTCTGGAAGAGGCCGTCCTTCTGCCCGAGCGCGGCGAAGTAGTCGGAGATCAGCACCACGTCCGCCTCCGGCTTGCCCTTGGTGAGCTTCAGCTTCGACAGCCGGTCGGCGTTGGACCCGGTGTCCAGCTCGACCTTGATTCCCGTCTGCTTGGTGAACGGAGCGACGACCGCCTGCTCGAACTCCTTCACCCCGAAGGGGAAGGTGCTGACGACGATGGTCTGCTGATCGGCCTGCTTCTCACCGGAACCGGAGCCGGAGCATCCGGCTGCGGCGAGCACTGTCAGGGCAGCGGCCAGTACGGCACGGCGCGTGGGCATGGGGTTCCTTCTTTCAGCGGAATTCAGCGGGATTCAGCGGGGGAGTGAGACCAGATGGTCGTCTGGCGCGATCACCGTGACGCTCGATCCGGGTGTCAGGGTCGCGCCGCCGCGTACGTCGGCGAGCAGCCTGACGGTCGCGCCCGACGGGTCGACCACCTCGAGCGAGACCAGCAGGTCGACGCCGCGGAAGGCCACGTCGACCACCGTCGCGTCAAGGCCCTGACCTTTCTCGGCGAGGCGCAGATGCTCGGGCCGGATGGTCAGAGGGGTGCCGTCGGCCGCGGTGAGGAAGTTCTCGTAGCCGAGGAACTCGGCGACGAAGCGGTCAGCCGGGCGGGGGAAGATCTGCTGAGGAGAGCCCTGCTGCACGATCCTGCCCTCGTTCATGATGACCATCTCGTCGGACATCTCCAGCGCCTCGTCCTGGTCATGTGTGACGAGGATGACGGTCAGCTTGGTCTCCGCCTGGATGCGCCTGATCTCGGCCCGCATCTGGACGCGCAGGCGGGCGTCGAGGTTGGACAGCGGCTCGTCGAGCAGCAGGAGTTTGGGCCTGATCGCGATCGCCCTGGCCAGTGCCACCCGCTGCTGCTGCCCGCCGGAGAGCTTTTTCGGCTTGCGGTCGGCCAGGTGCGCGAGCCCGACCAGCTCGAGCGTCTCCATGACCCGCGACCGTCTCTCCGCGGACGGCACCTTGCGCAGCTTGAGCCCGTAACCGACGTTGTCGGCCACCGTCATGTGCGGGAACAGCGCGTACGACTGGAAGACCATCCCCAGATTCCGCTTCTCCGGCGGCGTGCGCGTGCTGTCGATCCCGTCGATGCGGATCGTCCCCGACGTCGGTGCCGAGTAGCCCGCGATCATCCTGAGCGTGGTGGTCTTGCCGCAGCCGCTCGGGCCCAGCAGCGTCGTCAGCTTCCCCGATGGCACGGCGAGGTCGATCTCATCGACGGCGGTGAAGGAGCCGAACCTCTGGGTGACTCCGATCAACTCGGCGGCGGCGGTCATTGGTTGATCCCTCCGAAGATCTTGGCGAATCCGACCGTGCGCTCGGCGATCACCGCGATGACCACGGTGGCGGCCAGGATGAGGGTGGAAGCGGCGGCGACCATCGGGTCATAGGACTGCTGTACGTAGTCGAGCATCGTCACCGGCAGCGTCCGGAAGTCGCGGCCCTGCAGCAGGAGCGACAGCGGCACGTTGTTGACGGACGTGACCATGCTGAGCAGCCCGGCAGAGAAGATTCCCGGACGCAGGACGGGCAACGTCACGTTGAAGAACGCGCGCAGCGGCGAGGCACCGAGACCCCGGGCGGCCTCCTCCAGCACGGGGTCGGCCAGCGCGAGCGAGGCGCCGGTCACGCGTACCGCGTAAGGCAGCATCAGCGCCGTGTGCCCGACCAGCAGGGTGCTGAAGTTGTCCAGGCCCAGGCCGACCATCAGCTGCTGGAACAGCGCGAGGCCGACGACCAGCTCAGGGACGATGAGCGGCGACAGGAACAACCCCTCGACCAGGCCCTTGCCAGGCAGCTTGCCCCGGTGGATGGCCAGCGTGACGGGCACGCCGAGCAGCAGCGCGAGCGCGGTGGCGAGCACGGCGAGCTCCAGGCTGGAGATCGCGGCCTCGATGAACGGCTCGTAGCCGAGCGCCTCGTCGAACCAGCGCAGCGAGATCCCGTCGGGCGGGAACCTCAGGGTGCTTCCCGCCGTGAAGGCGGTGGCGACCACGAAGATGATCGGCACGATCATGATGACGTAGCCGATGACCGCGAGCGCCGCTGTGATCGGCCGCTTCATGAGGTGGCCCCCTTCCGCCCGATCAGCGAGGACAGCCCGGAGACCAGGAAGACCAGGACCGTCATGATGAGCGCCGTCGCCGAGGCGGAGGCCCAGTCGACCGTGGTGCTGGCGTAGTTGAAGAGCTGCGTGGAGAGCATCCGCTGACTGGACCCGCCGAGCAGATAAGGCGTGGTGTAGGCGGTGACGGACCCCGCGAAGACCAGGGTGGCGGCCACCACGATGCCCGGCATGGTCAGCGGGATGACGATGTTCCACATCGTGCGGATCCTGCTCCCGCCGAGCCCGCGCGAGGCGTCGTCCAGGCCGGGATCGACCTGGGCGACGGCCGAGTAGCAGGAGATGATCGCCAGCGGCAGGAACAGCTGGGTGAGACCCAGGACGATCGCCAGCTTGGTGTAGAGCAGCTGCGGCGCCACGTCGACGATGCCGAGCTGAACGAGCAACTGGCCGAGCGCCCCCTTGGAGCCGAGGATCACCAGCCAGCCGAACGTCCGCACCACGTTGCTCAGCATCAATGGGAAGATCGCCACTGCCAGGAAGACCCCGCTCCAGCGTGACGGCGAGCGGGCGAGCCAGTAGGCGATGGGAAAGCCGAGGACGACGCAGATGATCGTGACAGCCAGGGCCAGCCCGACCGTGCGCCCGATCACCTCCAGGTCGTAGGAGTCCGTGAGCATCTCGCCCAGGCGTGCGAAGATCTTGCTGGTCGGCACGTCCGGCGGCGCGAAGAGCATCGCGGCGGAGGGGATGAGGAAACCTGCCACGAGAAGGACGAGACCAGGCACCAGTAGAAAGGCCGATTTGCGGGAGATGTCGGCGTCCTTTCTCAGTGGCGTACGCTTGTGTGGAACCGGTTGCGGAACCGGTTCCATGAAGCCTGACCATAGATTATGAGCGGCCCCGCGCACAAACCCCTGTGTGAATTCCGTGTAACGACGACTCAAGGAGGATCAGTGCCGACACTCGCGGACGTCGCCGCGCTGGCCGGGGTGTCCAAGGCGACGGCCTCCCGTGCCCTGGGCCGGCCTGACCTGGCCGCCCCGGAAACGGTGGCTCGCGTCCGCGCGGCCGCTGAGCAGCTCGGATTCGTCCCCAACCGGGCGGCCACCCAACTGGCCCGTGGGAAGACCGGGGTGGTCGCGGTCGTGGTGCCCACGCTCGACAATACCTTCTTCACTCCGATCATCGGCGGCGCCCAGGCGCGCGCGGCCGACTCGGGCATGCAGCTGACCATCGCGGTGCACTCTCTGGAGCACGCGGTTCAGCTCGCCGCGGTCGAGCATCTCGCGCACCAGGTCGACGGCTTCCTGCTCACCGCGCCCCGAGGTTCGGACGAGATCGTCCGCGCCGCCGCGTCGTACAAGCCGACCGTGCTCATCGACCGCGAGATCGAGGGCATGACCTCGGCGGTCGCCGACACGGCCACCGCCTTCGGCGCGCTCGTCACCTGGTACGTCGAGAAGGGCCACGAGCGCATCGTCTACATCGGCGGCCCCGCGGGCTCCTGGCAGGACCGCCAGCGCCAGGCGGCCATCCGCGCCGCGGCCGAGTCGAGCGGCGCGACGCTGACCATGCTCGGCCCCTACCCCTCGACGTTCGCCGCCGGCGTGGGGACGGCGGAGGCCGTGGTGGCCGCCCGCGCCACCGCCGTGGTCCCCTATGCGACCTCGATCGGCCTTGGCCTCATGTTCGCCCTGCTCAGCCGCGGAATCCGCGACGTCGTAGTCAGCTCGGAGCGCATGGTCGTCGAGAGCCTCGGCCTGGGCGACGTCCCCTCGATCGACGTGGACGGCGAAAGGCTCGGCGAGGTGGCCATGGACCAGCTCATGACCCTCCTCGGCGAACGCAAGGAGCCACCACCCACCAGGCGTCGCCTCACCGTCCCGATCAGCTAGGCGGATCTTTTCCTATTCGGCCGGCCCAGGTCTCGGCGCCGCACGGACGTGCGCGCGTTCGCCTTGTTTCCCGATGAGACTCAGGAACTCGACGGGGCCGGCGCTGGTGGCCCCGAACCAGTGCGGGGTACGCGTGTCGAACTCCGCGGCCTCCCCGGGCTTGAGGATGAGGTCGTGTTCGCCGAGTACGAGGCGGAGCGTTCCGTTGAGGACATAGGCCCAGTCGTAGCCCTCGTGGGTGCGCAGGTCGGGTTCGGCGTCGTCGCTTCCGGTCGGGAGGACGAACTTGTAGGCCTGGATCCCTCCGGGCCTCCGGGTCAGCGGCAGGATGACCGAGCCGTCGCCGCAGGGGATGGGACGCAGATTGACGCGGGGGTCGCCGGTCGGCGGCGCGTCGACGAGCTCGTCGATGGTGACCCCGTAGACGCGGGCGAGCGGCAGCAACTGCTCGAGCGTGGGACGGCGCAGGCCCGCCTCGAGCCGGGACAAGGTGCTGACGGAGATGCCGGTCTCCGCCGCGAGGTCGGCGAGCGTGACGTCGCGATGCAGCCGAAGGCGTTTCAACCTCGGGCCGACAGCGTCAAGAGTGCGGTTTATGGCTTCATCCACCCCGCCATTTTGCCATTCGGCAACAACGTTTGCGCATCCGCCTCCTCTATCAGCAGCATGAACGAACGCACCGCGAACGAGGGGGACGACCTATGACGCACGGATTCGACAAGGACTTCTGGGAGCGGCACTGGCAACAGGGCCCCGGCTCCATGGGCGGCAACCCGCCGAACCCGTACCTCGCTCGTGAGACCAGCGGCCTGACACCGGGCACAGCACTGGACGCGGGGTGCGGCGGCGGTGCCGAGGCGATCTGGCTCGCCTCCCACGGCTGGCACGTCACCGCCGCCGACATCTCCTCCGAGGCCCTCGCTCGCGCTGCCGAGCGCGCGGCGACGAGCGGGGCGTCCGAGCGCTTGCGGTGGGTCGAGGCGGACCTGAGTGTCTGGCGCCCGGACGAGCGGTTTGACCTGGTCATGACCCACTACGCCCACCCGGCGATGCCTCAACTGGACTTCTACCACCGCATCGCCGGATGGGTGGCTCCCGGTGGCACGCTGCTCATCGTGGGGCACCTGCACACCCCGGGCTCCACCGGCCACGGGCACCACCCTCTTGCTGAAGCGTCGGTCACCTCCGCGGCCGTCACCGCGCGCATGGACGGCATGGACTGGGAGATCGTCACAGCGGACGAGCATTTCCGCACGCTCACCGGCGACGGGGGCCGGGCGGTCCCGCTCCAGGATGTCGTCGTGCGCGCCACCCGACGCCGGTAACCACACCATCCGACAGCGCCAGAGCCCCGCCGCTCCGGCGCCGATTCCCCTTGCCTTCTTGAAAGGAATCCCATGAGTACGGAAGCCCCCGACCCGACCATCCAAGACCCACGACAGCGAGGTACGATCTTGGTCGCGGTCTGCATCGCGCTCATGGCGGTCCTGTTCGTCTACGTTCTCGCGCGCGGTCCGCGGCAACGGACCCCGGGTTCCGGTAGCGGCAGCCGTGAATCCAACGATGTAGTCGCCGACCTGCGCTGACTCACCGTCGACCCGCTCCCGGGCCTGGTCACGCTATTGAAGGCAGCACACAGAATTCATTGCCATCGGGATCGGCCATCACAACCTGACCGACCCCGTGCTGGCCGGTGTCGATTCGGGTCGCTCCGAGGGAGACGAGACGGTCGACCTCCGCTTGCTGATCGCTGTGCGCGGGCGGAGCGAGGTCGAAGTGCATCCGGTTCTTCCCGGTCTTCGGCCTCACGGGCGGACCGCCCCACGTGATCTTCGGACCGCCGTGCGGCGAACGGATCGCGGTCTCTTGGTCCTGGTCCCAGACCAAGGGCCAGCCCAGTGCTTGGCTCCAGAAGTACCCGACCTCCTGCGAACCGTCGGACGCGAGCGCGCCGATGAATCCGCAGTCGGCGAGGAAGTTGTTGCCCGGCCCGATGACGCAGAACTCGTTGCCTTCGGGGTCGGCGAGCACCACATGATCCTCTTCCGGGAGTTGCCCGACGTCGATGTGCTGGGCGCCGAGTTCGAGCGCCCTCGCCACCGTCTGCTCCTGGTCCTCGAGCGACGTGCTCGTCAGATCGAAGTGCGTCTGGTTCGGGTCGGTCTTCTTCTCCTGGGTCGCCAGAAATCGGATCCGGAACCCGGTGTCATCGTTCGGCAGGAGCGTGATGCCATCGTGAGAGTCATCGGCCATCTCCCAGCCCAGGACCCCGGCCCAGAAGCGCGCGAGAGGGAGGGGGTCGTTCGCATCGAAACTGAGCGCGACGAGCTGAGAAGCCATGGCGCATCTCCAATCCGCTGACTCACAAGCGCAGACAGGACGTGTCCTTCTGGCGCATGACGGAGCAACGCTAGCCCGCTCGAGGACGGCGACGCCAACGATTTTGCGGCAGAAGGCGAAACCACCGGCAGGCCGGTGACTACGACGACGGGCCGGGTGACTGAAGCTTGCGGCGCAGGTCGCCCGCCTGGGGGTGGCCGAGCTCGCGGAGGATCTCGTACGCTTCCAGCCAGCGTTCGCGGGCAGTCTGCCAGTCGCCGATGGCCTCGCTCACGTCGCCGAGATGCCCGAGCAGCTGGGCGCGCAACCCCGGGCTCTCCATCGTGCCGATCCGGCGGAGGCCGCTCTCGTAGTGCCTGATCGCCGACTCCGGGTCGCCCAGCCGCTGGTGGAGCACACCCAGTGTGTCCCAGGTGACCACTTCGTTGGCCAGGTCGCCCGCTCGTTGTTGCAGGTCGAGCGCTCGTTCGTGGTACGACAGGGCCTCCTGGCAGGCGCCGATCTCGGAGAGGTACCAGCCCACGGCGAGGCTGGCCTTGCCCGCCCAGAGCGGGTCGTCGAGCTCGGTGAAGAGCGACAACGCCTGCTCGGCCTGGTCGAGCGCCTGCTCACGGTCGCCCTGCAACCAATAGACGTAGGAGAGGACGAAACGGCTCTCCGCCTCGCCTGCCCGGTGTCCGGCGGCGAGGCTCAGGTCGAGCGCCTGCCGCATGTGGGCGTGCGCGTCGTCGAACCGGTCGAGGCGGCCGTGCACCGCGCTCAAGAAGCGGTGCGCGTGCGCCGCCGCGGGCCGGTCGGTCAGGGCGGTCGCCGCGCGCAGTGCCACCGCCCACGCCGCGCCCTCGTCCTGCCAGCGTCGCTGGTCGTTCAGGAACGTGTCCAGCGCCCAGCTCAACTGCCAGGCGTGCCGGTGCATGCCCTCCTCCTCGGCCTGCCGCAGCGCGGTGAGCAAGACCGCCTGCTCGGTTCTCAGCCAGTCCAGGGCGGCGGGGAGGTCGAACGCGCGTTTCGGCTCGGCGCCGTCCGTGGGCGCGGTGAGGGTCATCGGGATGGGTGCGCGCACCGGGTTCAGCACCAGTTCGGCGTGGTACGCGGTGTGCGTGTAGTGGTCGAGCAGCCGAGTCAGCGCCGCCTGCCGCGCGGCCTCGGACTCCTCGGCCATGGCACGTTCACGGGCGTAGGCGTGCAGCAGGTCGTGCGTCCGGTAGCGGCCGGGCGCGTGCTCGGTGACCAGGCTGGCGTGGGTCAGTTCGGCCAGCGTCCGCCGGACCTCGGACAGTGCCCGTCCGGCCAGCGCGGCCACCGCCGTCACCGCGATGTCGGCGCTGGTGGCGAGCCCGAGCAGCCGGAACAGCCGGGCGGAGGCCGGGCTCAGCGCGTCGTAGGACCAGGAGAACACGGCGTCGATCTCCAGGGCCGCGAGCCGGTCGCCCGGGTGGCGCAGCTCGGCGGCGATCGCCGAGGGCGGGAAGCCGGTCAGCCGCGCCCGCGCGCCGACCAGCGCCAGCGCCAGCGGAAGCCGTCCGCACGCGGCCACGATCGCCGCCACGCTGGCGGGATCGGTGCCCGGGCCCAGCCGGTGGCTGAGCAGTTCGACCGCCTCGTCGACCTCCGGCACGTCCAGGCTCAGCGCGGCGGCGCCGGTCTGCGCGACCAGATCGGTGAGCTGACGGCGGCTGGTGACGACCGTACGGGCGGCCGGGCCCCCGGGCAGCAGCGGCCGGACCTGGTCGGCGTCGCGGGCGTTGTCGAGCACGACCAGCAGGCGGCGGCCGACGGACCGGCTGCGGTAGAGCGCCGCCTGCGCGTCGAAGCCGGAGGGGATGCGGTCGGGCGGCACCCCGAGCGCGTCCAGGAATCCGCGGATCACCTCGGCGGGATCGACCGTCGTGTGGTGCGAGAAGCCGCGCAGGTCCACGTAGAGCTGGCCGTCGGGAAAACGCGGCGCGGCCAGGCGGGACCAGTGCACGGCGAGCGAGGTCTTGCCCACGCCGGCCGGGCCGGAGATGGTGACCACCGCGGCCGTGGCCGCGTCGAGGACGCGTAGCGCCGCGGCACGGCCGGTGAAGCCGTCGACTTCGCCGGGTAACTGCGCGGGCGTCGGCGGATGACCGGCGTCCGGTTGCGCGGCGAGCTGGAAGGCGGTGCGGTCCGCCGGGGACAGTTTCAGCGTCTCGGCCAGCACGCGGACGGTGCTGGCCCGGGGAACCGTGACGCGGCCGGACTCGATCTCACGGATCTGCCGCTCGCTGACGCCTGACAGCGCGGCCAGTTCCTCCTGTGTGAGCAGTGCCCGTACCCGGAACTCGCGCAGCGCGTCGCCGAACATCGATCCCCTTCCGGCCGGTCCACAGTACGCGATCACGTCCGCGCGCCCGCAGCCTAACCGCCGGTCAACCGCCGGTCGAGCGCCTGCCGTCCGAACTGCCGCGACTGGTTTCCTGAGGGAGCCTCACCCTCCAGCCTGATGGGATGCCATGGGCACCATTCGGATGAGAACCATCACGCTTCTGCTCCTGTTCATGTGCGCGCTGGTCGCGGCGCCGGGCGCCGCCGCGGCCACCACGACGAAGACGGCGACCGGCTGCGACGGCATCAGGGACCGATTACCGTCACTCGCCCGCCAGGGCAAGAAGAAGGTCCTGTGCGTCGCGCCGGTGGCACAACCGCCCCCCAAGCCGGCCCTGACCACGGCGAGCGCCGCCGCCACCCCGCCGCCCCTGCCCGCCTGGTGCATCGACCCTCCTGACGACCAGACAAAGAGCGCGTGGAAGACCAGGCGATTCGCCTCCTGCCTGATCAACTACGCGACGGTCAGCCTCTACGACACCGTGACGGGGTCCCTGCTCGGCCGCACCACCCTGAACTACATCCACTACATCGCCATGTTCTACGACAGCCTCGAACTCACCGACGTCTTCGCGATCGTGCGCTTCAACTCCGAAGGGGCGCTGACCT
This sequence comes from Nonomuraea sp. NEAU-A123, assembly GCF_018603905.1. Taxonomy (GTDB): domain Bacteria; phylum Actinomycetota; class Actinomycetes; order Streptosporangiales; family Streptosporangiaceae; genus Nonomuraea. Next base: position 93,537 of record NZ_JAHFZZ010000025.1, on the reverse strand, counting down.
CGGATGACGCCATCAATTTCCGTCTGGCGGTCAGCTGTTCCTACGGCTGCACGGCGGGCGACTTCGGCCCTGCGATCACGCTGCCGGAGAACTCCCCCCAATACCTGACCCCGCCCATACCCCATCTCGTGAACGTGCCCGCGAACGGGCAACGCACCATTCACACCACCTACGACCTGCAGGTGGCGCATCCGGGCGGCGACACGGAAGTCGTCAACGTCTTCCCGCCGGAGAAGGGCCCCTACCCCTCGCCGGACATTCGCTGCGACAGGATTCTCAGCGGCGCCGGCTGCGTCATACCGACCTTCTTCCCCACGCTCGACGGGCTGACCGAATATCCGCAGGTCAGGGCGCACATCAGGACGGCGCAGGCCGGCGGGCTCCCCGGGGCCCCCGGGACCACCCCGCTCCACCGGCTGGCCGACGAGGCCAAGGCCGTGAAGAACCGGGAGATCGCCTGCCCCGACTGGCGGCCCCGTCCCACGGGATACACCTGCGACGAATATCCCATGGCGCGTACGCGGGAGGGCGCCTGGACGAGCGGCGGCGCGTTCAGCTGGGCCATGGTCCCCAAGGACGAGAACGAGGGCGCCGGAGGGAAATACGGAGCGCTCGTCCGCTATCAGCGGCTGCTGGACTGGGACGCCTTCTGGGTCGATCCCAACTGATCACGCACATTCGCCAGTGAAAGGACAGTCATGAGTGCTGGAAAGTCGACGACCTCGAACCGATTCGTGAAGATCCTCCTCGCCGTGATCATCGGCGCGGCGGCCGGGGCCGTCGTTCCGGTCTCCGCCGCGAGCGCCACCCCATCCGAGTGCGACCAGTCCGGGGTTCCCGACTACTACCAGGTCGTCGTTGGCTCGAGCCCCGATCTGGGCGACCGTCGCCTCCAGTTGTGGAACGGCGGCGCCTTCAACTACAGCTACGCCAGGCTCTCACCCCGCAATTCGGGCGAGCAGGTCTGGGTGGACCGCAGCCTGCAGGGAATGCCCAGCAGCCTGCCCATGTATCCCACCACCGAACAAGTCAACGCGAACGGCGGCTGGAAGCAGTGCGGTCCTTTCTCCAGTTCGGAGAGCAGCCTCGTCCTGAACTGGAACACCAGCCAGCAGCGGCACTACGCGGCCCGGGCCTGCGCGCGCACCGCGATACTCGGTAGCTTCTGCGGCAACTGGTACATCGACCGGAGCTGACCGCCGCAGCCACCATCGCCGCCGGCGCCCTCCTGGCCGGTCCCGCGCGAACAGCGGGTTCCAGATCACCTGGCACAAGTGACCCACCTCGCTCCACGGCCTCGTTCCCATACCGGGAACGGGGCCTTCCCGTTGGTGGCCGGGCGCCCGCCGCTGCGCGCTCAGCCGGCGGCAGCGCCGAACCACTTGGGCAGCCGGCTGAGCAGCCCCTGCTGATCTCCACCGACCCACGCCACGTGACCGTCCGGCCGCAGCAGCACCGCGGGCACGTCCAGTTCCTCACTGACGTCGACGACGTGATCGACCGGTCTGCCCAGCCCGCCACCGAGAGCCGGCCGGTCTGGTCGAGCAGCAGCCCGCGGCCGCCGTGCATCAACTCGTAGAGGCGCCCGCGCTTCAGCTGCACGTCCCGCAACCGCCGGCCGAGCAGTTCATGCCCCTCGCCGAAGTCGTAGCGCACCCCGATCCCAGTGATCTTCTCGATCAGGTACCGGTTCACCTCCTCGAAGTCCATCAGTTCCGACACCAGCCGGCGCACTGACCGGGGGCCCGGCTCGAGGGACAGCAGCTCCATCTGCGCGCGGGTGTTGTCCAGCACGTCGGCGGCCACCGGGTGCCGTTCGGTGTGGTAGCTGTCCAGCAGCCCCTCCGGCGCCCAGCCGCCGACCTCGGCGGCCAGTTTCCAGCCGAGGTTGAACGAGTCCTGGATGCCGAGGTTGAGCCCCTGCCCGCCGGTCGGCGGGTGGATGTGCGCCGCGTCGCCGGCCAGCAGCACCCGGCCGGTGCGGTAGTGCTCGGCCAGCCGGGTGGCGTCGCCGAAGCGGGAGAGCCAGCGCGGTGAGCGCACGCCGAAGTCGGTGCCCGCGTAGGCCCGCAACTGCTGCTTGAACTCCTTGAGGGTCGGCGGAACCGTGCGGTCCTCGGCCACCCCTTCAGCGGGCACGACGACGCGATACACCCCGTCCCCGAGGGGAATGGCGCCGAACCGCAGTTGCGTCTTGCGGACCTCCGTGACGACGGCGGCGACCGTCGCCGGATCCTCGGTCAGCTCCATCTCGCCCAGCAGCGTCTCGACCTTGGCGGGCTCGCCGGGGAAGCCGACGCCGAGCAGCTTGCGCACCGTGCTGCGGCCGCCGTCGCAACCGACGAGGTAGCGCGAGCGCACCCGCGTGCCGTCGGCCAGCTCGACGGTCACCCCGTGCTCGTCCTGGCTCAGCCCGACCAGCTCGCAGCCGCGCCGGATCTCGACGCCGACCTCGGTGGCGTGCTCGGTCAGCAGGCGCTCGGTGGTGGTCTGCGGGATGCCGAGCATGTACGGATGCGCGGTGTCCAACCGGTCGGGCCACGGCTTGGTGATGCCGGCGAAGAACCCACCGTTCGGGTACTGCTGGCCGAGCGCGAGGAACCGCTCCAGCAGACCGCGCTGGTCCAGCACCTCGATGCTGCGCATGTGCAGACCGAGCGCGCGGACGTACGCGGTCGGCTCCGTCTCCTTCTCCAGTACGAGAGCGTGCACGCCGTGCAGCCGCAACTCGCCGGCCAGCATCAAGCCGGTCGGTCCGCCACCGGCGACGATCACGTCGATCATGAACCCCCCCATTCGACGTCCCGCGAGGCCTATACGTACTTCACGAACCTCTGATTTCCGCAGGTTCTGGCCTCGGCCGACGATTCTGCAGCACGACCCGGGTCTTGCCGCAAGCCCCCCGCTGCGCTATACGTTGAGAGTGGCAGGGAGTTGCGAAACCTCCTTGCCTTTGCTTTTTTGCCGTCCGTATCGCGGCGACCACGCCGACCGGCTCCGAGGTCACCAGCGCGGCGAGGCCGCCGGAGCGCACCACGCGGTCGAAGGCGTAGGCACGGATCAGCTCGGCGGCGCGGACCAGGACGTCGGCCCGCTCCTGCGGCGTGGGGCCACGGGCCGTGGTCGAAGGCGGCGCGGGCGGCCGCCGGCTTGACCCACTCACCTCCGATGTAGAACTCACACCGGTACATCAGTGATCGTTCATTGCGCTCGCCTTCCTGCTGGGGCTTGGTTCACGAGGAATTTGCGCAGTTCGCGGTGGGGGTTGTCACCAGGTGACGGGCAGCTCGTAGGCCCCGTAGACGAATCCGTCGTGCTTGAAGGGGATCGGCTCCACCTCGGTGGCGAGTGCCAGGGTGGGGATCCGCCGCAGGAGGGCGGGGTAGGCGACTTGCAGTTCCATCCGCGCCAGGGGCTGGCCCAGGCACTGGTGTACCCCGTACCCGAAACTCACGTGGAGCCGGGCGTTGCGCTGGAGGTCCAGCAGGTCCGGGTCGGGGAAGACGGACGGGTCGCGGTACAGACGATGTGGGTATGCGTGCGCAGGTCCTCGTACTCACGCACCTGGATGATGTCGTTGATGCGGAGGTCGCCGTCATCGGTGGGCGGGTGAGCGTCGGCGGGGCAGGAACAGTACGTGCCAGTCGGCGTGATCGGCGATCAGCGCCGCGGCGGGCAGCCCGATGGCACCCCGACGCCCATGGAGGAGCTCATGGTCGCGGTGGCCGCGCCGAGCCGTTCGGGCGGCAGTTCGTCGCGCATGATGCTGATGCCCAGCGGGATGACACCGGCCGACAATCCCTGTAACGCTCGTCCGACGATCATCGGAGTCAGGTCGGCGGACAGGCCCGCGATCGCCGAGCCGACCGTCAGCAGGGCGAGGCTGATCAGCAGCATCCGCCGCTTGCCGAACATGTCGCCCAGCCGCCCCACCACCGGGGTGGCCACGGCGGCGGCGAGCAGGGTGGCGGTCACCGCCCAGGTCGCGTCGGAGGCGGAGGCGCCCAGGAGCGAGGGGAGTCTGGGGACCAGCGGGATCACCAAGGTCTGCATCGACGCCGTCACGATCCCGGCGAAGGCCAGGACCGCCACGATCGCGCCCGACCGCGGCGGGGCGGATGTCCTGGGATCAGCGGATCCGGCAAGGACTTGGGACACGGGGAAGCCTCCATCTGGGTGGTCATGCAGACAGCAAAGTAAACCATACGATTGACTTAATTAAGCCAAATGATTGACTTGGGTGGGCGTGAAGGTTCCCTACGATGCGGTGACGGTCGAGATCGAGATCGAGGAGACGGCGATGGCGGGTAGGACGGCGCGGCCCGAGCGGGGCGGCGCGACCCGGGAGTTGATCCTGGCCACGGCGGAGCGGTTGTACGCCGAACATGGTGTGCACGCGGTGTCGAACCGCCAGATCAGTGAGGCGGCGGGGCAGGGCAACAGCGCCGCGGTGGGTTACCACTTCGGCACGAAGGCCGATCTGGTGCGCGCGATCGCCCGCAAACACGCCGATCAGATGGAGGAACTGCGGATGTGGATGGTGGCCGACGCCGCCGGCTCCACGGATGTCCGCGATTGGGTGGCTTGTCTGGTGCGCCCGTTCATCCGGCATCTGGCGGCTCAGGGCAGTCCCACTTGGTACGCGCGGTTCCGCGCCCAGGTGATGGCCGATCCGGCGCTCTACCAGATCACGATCGAGGAGTCGCTCCCGTCACCGTCGCTGCGGCTGCTCGTGGACGGCCTGAACCGGTGCATTTCCGATCTTCCGCCCGAGGTACGCGAGGCGCGCTGGGCCATGGCGCGTCATGTGATCGTGCACATGTGCGTCGAGCGGGAACGTGCCCTGGCCGAGGGCACGCCCACCCTCCAGCCGAGCTGGGACGACCTCGCCGCCAGTCTGATCGACGCGATCGTCGGACTGTGGCTGGCCCCGGTGACACATCGTTCGTGAACGGCCCGCTGCCACGCCGCGGCTTCGCACCGCGGTCGCGTGGCGCTGTCGACAGAGAAAGATTCGCGGAAGGACGGACAACCATGACCAGCACCCTGCATTCCGCCGATGAGAGCCCGGCTGAGGTTCCGGAGTTCCCGATGGCGCGGGCGGCGGGCTGCCCGTTCGACCCGGCCCCTGGCCTGTACGCCCAACGAGAGCAGGGTCCGCTGACCAGGGTCCGGCTGTGGGACGGCAGCACCCCCTGATTGGTCACCGGCTACGCCGAACAGCGGGCCGTGCTGGGGGCTCGCAGGTCAGCGCCGATCTCAGCCGTCCCGGCTACCCCGCCACGGTGCCGCTTCCTGCCGGTGGCGTGAAGCGCAGCGACCCCGATGTGTTCTCCGACCCGGACCAACTGGACATCCAGCGCGACGCCCGCCGCCACGTGGCCTTCGGCTTCGGCGTCCGCCAGTGCCTGGGCCAACCGCTGGCCCGCATGGAGCTCCAGGTCGTCTACAGCACCCTCTACCGGCGCATCCCGACGTTGAAACTGGCGACTGAGCTGGACCAGGTTCCGTTCAAATACAACGGGATGGTCTACGGCGTCCACGAACTCCCTGTCACCTGGTGACTGCCCAGCATGCGATCCGCCACAGGCAGCGTTCACTCGATGACGGAGCGAACTACCTCGACGGCCAGGTTCGCCTTGTCCGACGAATGGAACGACATCAGAGCCGAAATTCGCCGGACGATACGCGATGTGAGCAACCGCGCGGGCTATGCCTCACCCAGGTAGCGCGGTTCGCTCAGGAAGTCATCCTGAACTCGCGTAGTGACCCGCGCCCGGTCCCGTGCTCGCGTGAGGTACGCGGCAGCACCCGCGAACGCCGCCGCGATCAACAACACCACCAAGAACCCCGCCCCCGTCGGCACCAGCGCGAAGTTGTGGATCAAGCCCGCGATCACCACGAAGTGGAGGCCGGCCAGCAGTTCCAGCCGGTCGTGCGTCACCTGGGACTCAACGACGAACAACACCAGCAGGACCGGCAGATAGGCGGGTACCCACGAACTTCGAGGATCGTCGCCGATCTGAAGGCTGATGACGCCGCAGGTGACCAGAACTGTGGCCGTCATGCCCAGCACGATCGGCCGCCAGGCTCTTTGCCGCCCCGAGTCCAGACCCACGCGGAAGATGAGCGCGCCGAGGAGGGCCAAGGTCGTCATCGATACGGTTGTCGGGCCGTCCACCTCGGCCACCGAGATGGGAACCACCAGGTCGATGATCATCGCTGTGACTGCCAACAGGCCGGCGACGGCCGCGACGGCCCTGGCCGGGCCCTCCAGGGCCAAGGCCATCTCCAGGAGCACCACCAGCAGGATGAGCACGGTACCCGTGAGGGTCATCATCGCCTCGAACGGGGCGTGGAGCCGATTGACCGCGATGATCTGAGCGAACAGCCCCACATGGAGCGCGGCCAGGCCGGCCGCGGCACCCAGTAGCGCCGTACGTGGTCGGCCTTCTCTGAGCAGGCCGATCACCATCGCGGTGCCCACGAGCAGCAGGAACAACGTCGGATGGGCGCCGCCCTGCAGCCACAGGTATCCGATGCCGGACTCGCGATCCCTCGGGCCGACCAGCAGGAGGAGCACGGACAGGAAGGCGAGGGCGCGCAGGGCCGGAGTCCACGGGCGACGCCGGCTCGCGAAGGCATCTCGGGGAACGATCTCGTCTTCGTCTCGCCGCGAGGAGGATCGCCGGTTGATCGCCGACTCGGTTGTGGGAGCGGGCTCCCCTGCAGGCGTCGTTCTCGGCTGGGCGCCTATGCCCTTCGCGGCCACCGGTCTTACGGGTGGTACCGCCGGCGGAACGGCGGGCCCGGCAGGTAGCGAGGCGGTGTCGGCGCTGAGGGCCTGGGCCGCGGCGGCCGAGACCATCCGGCTGTCGTCGTCGGCCAGCCTTTCCAGCGTCAGCCGGGCCGCCAAGGCCAGACCTGCGTGGCGACTGCCCCGCAGCCGGGCCAGCGCGTCGATCGTACCGGCCCTGATATCCGCGATCGGATGGTCGACGGCCTCCTGAAGCTCGGGCGGCAACGGCGCCGGCCGACTCACGGGGCGGCTGCGTCGCGCGATGACCAGGTCCCCCTGCACGTCGAACGTCCACTTGCCCGGCGTCTGCTTGGGCGTGCCGGTTCGTACCTTGTCGTACACATAGTCGTACAGCTCGTGGATGCCCACGTAGCCGTCCTGGTCACGGTCGGCGTCGCCCGTCTTGAGCCCTTCCACGAGCGCGCTGGTGAACACCGAGGGCGACGTGTCCCGGGCATCGGCCAGCTCGGGTCCGTCGAAGGCGTACTCCAGAGCGTTGGAGGCGGTGATGACCACCCGCCCGCGCCCGCCGAACTGCTCCTCGACGTGGAGGTCCGAGCCCGCCCGTGGTAGCGCGCCGCGCCCGAAGGCGCCCGCGTAGCAGCAGTCGAGCAGCAACACGATGCGCCGGCATCGGCTGCGGCTCATCAGCCGGTTGACGAACTCGGCGGACACAGCGGTGGCGCCGAGGCGGTTGAGCTTGGTGGTGGGGGTGGCGAAGTACAGCTCGCCGTTGTCGTTCTTGACCCCGTGGCCGGAGAAGTGCAGCAGGAGCAGGTCGTCGGGGTGCCGGTCGGCGAAGAACTCCTCGACGGCCTCGTTGATGACGGCGGTGGACTCGTTCAGCATCGTACGTACGTCGAACCCGCCGATGGCCGCGTCCCCGAGCACCCCGGCCAGCGCTTCGGCGTCGAGGGCCGGCGCCCGCAGCCGCCGCAACCCGGGATCACGGTACTCGTCGCCGGCCACGATCAGCGCCATCCGCCGACCTGTCCGTGCGGGTGCGTCCGGCTGTCTACGGTGTAACCACACGTCGATGAGCTCGCGCTGCTCCTTGGACGCGATTCCGGTCACCTCCAGCACGTCACCCTCTACGTCCAGCTTGACCGAACGGTGCTGGTTGCGAGAGAGCCAGGCGGTCACCGCGTTCAGGATCGTTGCCAGCACCTCCGTACCTGCCAGCCCGATCACCAGTCCGCCGAGCGTGAACGTCAGGTCCCCCCGGGCGCCCTCCGGAGCTTGCGCCCCTTCTTCAGCGCTCACCATCACGTCCAGCTCCAGCAGCTCGTCCTTGAGGCTGGCAGCGGCCTGGTCCAGGTCCTGCGCATCGGCGGCGGCGTCGATCACCTGAACGCGCAGCCGGGTCGTCTCACTCGCCATGGGCCCACCCCCGCTGAGACAGGACGCCTCGAGCAAGGCGCCTAACGCATATTACGCACTATGTGACGGTGAGTCACTGCGCATTCTCATTGCGTTGACTACTTGAAGGAAGGTGGGTCAACGCGCAGGCGCCGGGCCGCCTAGCATGGAGGCATGGTCGCTGGCTTGGTGACCCTGTTTCTCTGTGGCGACGTCATGCTCGGCCGCGGTGTGGACCAGGTCCTGCCGCATCCCGGTGATCCCGCCCTGTGTGAGCCGCACGTCGACGACGCGCGCACCTACGTCGAGCTCGCCGAGGCGGTCAACGGGCCGATTCCGCGCCCCGTCGACTTCTCCTGGCCCTGGGGCGACGCGCTGTCGGTCCTGGATGCGTACGCGCAGGACGCCCGGGTGGTGAACCTGGAGACGAGCGTGACCAAGAGCGATGCGTTCGCACCGGGCAAGGCGCTCCACTACCGCATGAACCCCGACAACCTTCCGTGCCTGGCCATGGTCCGGCCCGACGCCTGCGTACTGGCGAACAATCACATGCTCGACTTCGGTCGCGCCGGGCTCGCCGAGACGCTCGACGCGCTGGCCTCCGCCGGGCTCGCGGCCGCCGGGGCGGGGCGAGACCTGGACGAGGCGCGCCGCCCGGCGACCGTGTGCCTGCCGGGAGGCCGGCGCGTGCTGGTGTTCGCGTTCGGCATGCCCTCCAGCGGCGTGCCGCCGGACTGGGCGGCGGCCCCGGACCGCTCCGGCGTCGACTTCGTGCCGGAGCCGTCGCCGGCCGCCGCGGCCGCGATCGTCGAGCGGGTACGGGGGGAGAAGCGGCCGGGGGATATCGCGGTGGCCTCCGTCCACTGGGGCTCCAACTGGGGGTATCCGGTCTCCCGGGAACAGGTCCTCTTCGCGCACGCGCTCATCGACGGCGGCGTCGACGTGGTACACGGGCACTCCTCGCACCATCCGCGCCCGATCGAGGTGTATCGCGGCCGGCTGATCCTGTACGGCTGCGGAGACCTGATCGACGACTACGAGGGGATCAGCGGGTACGAGGAGTACCACGACGACCTGCGGCTGCTCTACCTCGCCTCGCTCGAGGCGGACTCCGGACGGCTTGCCGCCCTGCGCATGGCGCCCGTGCGGGCCCGGCGCATGCGGCTCTGCCACGCCGAACCCGGCGACGCCGAGTGGCTGCGCGCGACCCTCGACAAGGCCGGACGCGGTTTCGGGGGACGGATCCGCAGCGAGCCCGGCGGCATGCTCGTCTTGGCGGAGGCCTGAGCGTGGCGGGCTCCCCGCAGGGCGCCGATGGCGGGCGACACGATCTGTCGCATCGGCTCGATGACAAAGCCGATCGTCGCCGCGTGTGCGATGACGCTCATCGAGGACTGCCCGCTGGCCGGTTCTCATGGCTGCGCTGGCCTTTATCGTGCTGCTCGGGCTGGGTCGTCAGGGTGCTCGGACATCACCAACGTGAAGGCCGCCGCTCAAACCCTCGCCGAACGCGTCGAAGAACAGTGGCGCACGGAATCCCGGCACCGCCTGGTGCACGACCCGCGTCCCATGCCAGTGCGCCGGCGGCGCACCGCCCATGAGGCGCTGATGAGCCCACCCCATCTGATCACTACGTCACCCCGCTCCACCGGCCATGCTGAGAAGCTGTCCGCAGTGAGCACGCCCTTGAAGTTCTTGATCACTGAACTAGGGTGTCAGCGCATGAACACGGACAACTGGCTGGAGGACACCCGGTCCTCCTATGACACGGTCGCATTCAGCTACGCCGACCAGATGCGCGAGGCGCTGGGCGAGTACCCGTATCTCCGGGCAGCCCTGTCGTTGTTCGCTGAGCTGGTTCGCACCGGCGGAGGCGGACTGGTGGCTGATGTGGGTTGCGGACCTGGGCATGTCACGGCTCACCTGCAGGAGTTGGGCCTCGACGCGTTCGGAATCGACCTTTCTCCCGTGATGATCGACGTGGCCCGGCGTGACCATCCCCATCTGCGGTTCGAGGTGGGGTCTATGACCGATCTCGACCTCCCTGACGCCTCAGTCGCCGCCCTGATCGCTTTCTGGTCGCTGATTCACGTCCCCGACGACGCGGTTCCCACGGCCTTCGGTCACTTCAAGCGGGTGCTACGGCCCGGCGGGACGCTGCTGCTCGGGTTTCACGTCGGCGACGAATCACGGCTGAAGACGCGGGGGTACGGCGGCCATCCCATGAAGGTCCATGTTAACCGGCGTCAGCCCACGCAGGTGGCGGGCTGGCTGGGCGATGCCGGGTTCACGGTCGAGGCCCAAATGCTGCTCAACCTCGACGAGAGCGCTCCAGAGGCGGTTCTCTTTGCGCGCGTCCAGGCGAAGACCTGAGACAGCGGCGAGATCTTCAACAAGCAGACTTGAGGGGGAAGGGCGCGCCAACCTTACTTGCCTCACATGACTGACAACTAAGAATCACGCAAGTAGCCGCCACCTGTAACCGGTGGTCGCAATTCGCGATCGTGCTTCGGCGGCGTTATTAATCTACAATGTAAAGGCGGTCGGCGGCTAGGTCGAGAGAGGTGGCGGGGGAGCCGAGTGCCAGGGTGATGTCCTGGTCCGCGTAGAACCCCGGCTCCAGGACATCGAAGTCGCCGACCTCGGTAGTTGCCCAGGAGATAGCCCTTGGACGGCGCGGGGTGGAGATGCGGCGCTGGCTCCGGCCAGGCTCGCCCCGATGATGACGATGCCGGCATCGGCAGACATGACAATGCTCTCCTAGATGCTGATATGTCAGATGATCTCGAGGTTGGCCATCATGCCCATGTCCTCGTGCTCGGCGTTGTGGCAGTGGAAGAGGTAACGGCCTCGGTAACCGTCGAAACGGGTGATGATCTCCACCGATTCGCCCGGCCGCAAGGAGACGGTGTCCTTGAGACCCGCGTCGTGCGGCAGCGGCGGCCGGCCGCCGCGTGAGAGCACCCGGAAGCCGACCAGGTGCAGGTGGACGGGATGATGAACGTCGGCGATCAGCCGCCACACCTCGACATCGCCCAGACTGGCGGTGACATCGGAGCGGCTTGGGTCGAACGGCAGGCCGCCGATCAGCCACCCGTGACCACCGCGCATCCGCCCGGTACGGAAGGAGAACTCGCGCACCCTGACGGCGTCCGACCTGCGCCAAGCCGGCAGATCGTCCGAGAGCGTGCGCGGGATGCGGCTGTCGTCGGTGGCGTTGCGCGCGATGCGGAAGGCCATCACGTCGCGGGTACGGCCAGAGCCGAGCCGGTTGACGACTCTGACGCGGCTGCCGATCGCGACACCGGAGAAGTCGATGATCACGTCGTAGCGTTCGGCCGGCGCGATCGGCAGGGCGCGGTGGGTGACCGGCGCCGCGAGCAGTCCCTGGTCGGCGCCGATCTGGACGAGGTCGAGCCGGTGCCCGTCGTCGGTGACCGCTTCGAGTTCGTAGTGCCGGGCATTGGAGGCGTTCAGGATGCGCAGCCGGTAGCGGGCCGCGTCGGCCTCGTGTACGGGCCAGGGGGCGCCGTTGACCAAGATCACGTCGCCGAGGACGCCGGCGAGATACGGGTCGGTCACGCCCGGCCGCTCCCGCAGGGTGGGGTCGAGGGCGGGGTAGGCGAGGCTGCCGTCGGCGGCGAACGTTCGGTCGGCGATCATCAGAGGTAGTTCGCGTGGCCCCGTGGGCAGGCCGAGTGCGTCCTCGGCGTCGTCGCGGACGATGTGCAGCCCGGCCAGGCCGCGCCAGATCGCCGGGGCGGTGAAGTCCATCCGGTGGTCGTGGTACCACAGCAGCGTCGGCCGCTGGTCCAGCGGAAAGGTGTAGTCCCGTGTCAGCTTGGTCACCACCGCACGCGGATCGTGCATGCCGTGCCCCGTGTGCATGGCGGTCTCCGGCCAGCCCTCGGGCAGGACGAGGTCGGTCGGGTACCCGTCGGAAGCCGCCGGGGTCCGTCCGCCGTGCAGGTGTACGACGGTCGGCACGGGCAGTTCATTGCGGTGCGTCACGGTGATCGGCCGGCCGCGGCGCGACTCGATCGTCGGCCCTGGGAAGGTGCCTTCGTAGGTCCATAGCGGGGTCCTGATGCCGGGCAGGATTTCCATGCTCGCTTCGCGCTGGGTGATCGCGTAACGGTCGGTGCCGCCCGAGGTGCTGACCGGTGCCAGTACGGAGGGGATCGGCAGCGGCACCTGGAAAGGCGGCGGTAGCGGTAGGGCACTGCGCGACTCGGCACCGGTGATCGACGGCCTGCGCGCCAGCGCCGCCGAGGCCGACAGCCCGGTGGCCGCCATCAGCCCGAGCGCCCCGCCGATGCCCAGTACCTGCCGCCTGGTCATGTCACGCTCACGCATCGCGGGCCTCCCGCGCTCGACGCGGCAAGGGTTGGCGCCAGAGGGCGATGAACAGTACGACGAGCGCGACGACGGTCATCACCCCCAACGGGATGTGCAACCACAGCGCGCCGTCCAACCCGGCGAAGTACTGCACGGTCTCGGCCGCCACCACCGCCAACGTGGCAAGGAACGGCCAGACCTGACGCAGCCGAATCCACACCACGATCGCCACGATCACCTGCAGATAGCCGATGGAGGTGACCACGTCGGCGCCGACCGCGTGCCAGCGCAGACTGTCGAAGTCACCGGTCAGGTACGCCCCGGCGAACACCGGCTGGCCGACGATCGCCACCACATGCGCGCTGACGGCGGCCCGTAATGTCCACCCCGTGGGTGTCGTCCGATGCGCGGCATCGGATCCCAGGCGGTTGGCCATGAGGGATCCTCCTCACTCTGTCCCATGTGCAAACGCTTAGACACTATGGCTTGTGAGTTATCTTGCCTAAGATCAATATTGCTATGGCGTTATGTATGGGGAGGCATGATGGACCTCAACACGCTCAGGCAGTTCCTGGTGGTGGCGCGGCTGGAACACCTCAGCCGGGCGGCCGACGAGCTGCGCATCGCCCAGCCTTCGCTGAGCCGTACCATGGCCCGCTTGGAGAACGAGCTGGGCACGCCGCTGTTCGATCGGAGCGGCCGGCTCCGACTGAACGACACGGGCAAGCTCTTCCGCGGTTACGTCGAACGCTCCCTGGGTGAGCTCGACGCGGGGCGGCGAGCCGTCGCCGAGGCCACCAGCGAGGGTGTGGGCACCGTGAGGCTGGCGTCGGAAACCTTCCTCACGCTCACCGGACCGCTGGCGGCCTACAAGCGAGCTCATCCCGCCATCGAGGTCGAACTCCACTGGATGCCGGCCGAGGACATGGCCCGCCGCCTGCGGGCCCAAGAGGTCGATCTGTGCATCGCCTCACAGCCGATCCACGCCGAGGGCTTGGCGGCGACGCAGCTGCTCGATGAGGCGGTGGGGGTGGCCACCCCACTGGATCATCCGCTGGCGGGCCGTACCTCGGTGAGCATGGACGAACTCGCCGATCAGCCTTTTATCACCGCACGCCAGGGGCACTGGCAACGCCGGCTCCTCGATCGGCTCTTCGCCGCCAGAGGCCTGACACCGAAGATCGTCTGCGAGAGTGATGAGCACAGCGCCATAGCCGACCTCGTCAGCGTGGGACTCGGCATCGGTCTCATCCCCGCCATCGCGCGGCGGGCCACCACCCGTGCCCTCCTCGCCTGGATCGCCGTCGACAGCCCCGACTGCCGGCGCGCGCTCACCCTGTTCTGGGGCGCCGACAGTCACCTGTCAACCGCCGCCTGCCTGATGCGTACCACGATCACCGGCTGGGACTGGGTCGCCGGCGAACCGCAGGAGAGGCTCGGATGATCGTCAGCCTGTCGGGGTGAAGGTGGCGCCGGGGCTGGTGTGCCGGCTGGCGCCGCTGCTTTTCCGGGTCGCCCCGTTCCCAGGTCAAGGCCCGAATTCGTGGTCCCTGTCTGCGCACCGACTGCGAAACTCGGCGAGCTCCCGCATCACATTCCGAGGGGCTATCTCGTCATTAAGTATCGAGACGCTGGTTTCACCACCAGCGTCATATCTATGACCGCATCTCGATCTAAGGCGAGGCGACATGTCAGCAGGCCAGGAACTACGCAACAAGGAGACGTACCACCACTTCCACGACGCCATCAACAGTGGCGATCTGGAGGTCATCTCGAAGGCGATCGACGAGTTCATTCACCCGGACGGGCGGTTCCACACGGCGGAGCCGACTGACGTGACCGCGGTGCAGGCACAAAAGCGCGTATGGGAGATCCTCCTGCGCGCGTTCCCCGACATTCACGTAACGGTCGAGGACCTGCTTGCCGAGGGTGACAAGATCGTCGCTCGGCAGACGGTCACCGGGACCAACTCCGGTGAGTACCGGGGCATGCCGCCGACCGGCAAATCCGTCACCTACCAGGAGATTTTTATCGCCCGCTTTGCCGACGGCCAGATCGCCGACATCTGGGGAGTCGTCGACATCTACTCACAGCTGCGGCAACTCGGCTTCATCCAGGCGTAGTACCTCGTCGGCCTACCGAAAGCGCCGGGAATGTCGGCGCCCATATCGTCCGCCGGGCATTCCTGTCTCCCGTCCGCAATGGTCCTCCAAGTCGTACGGCAGGCTGACTCTCCTTGCCCAGGACGGTGTCGTAGGCGGGCCCCGGGACGGCGTCAGCGAGGGTCGCCGGCGCCGACCTGCAGGAGTTTGGCGAGGATCGCGCTCAACTGCCCGCGCTCGTCGGGGGTGAGGGCCTGGAAGGTGTCCTCAAGGAAGGCCGGGATCAAGGCTTGGGCCTGGGCGAGCCGCCGGCGGCCCGAGTCGGTGATGGTGACGGCGTAGGAGCGCCGGTCGCGGGGGTTGCGTTCTCTGCGGACGTGGCCCGCCTGCTCCAGATCGTCGCAGACGCCGACCATCACGCTGCGGTCGATCCGGAGTTCGTCGCTGAGCGTCTGCTGAGAGCAGGGGCCGACGGCGTCGAGCATCTGGAGTACGAGATGTTGCCCGACTCCGAGCCCTTCCCCGGCGGCATGAACGTCGGCGGCGCGGGCCACGGCGGCCGACGCCCGGCACAGCGCGATGTCCAGCCGCTCGGCGGCGAGTCGCGGAAAGTACGCCATCCCGCGATCCGTCGTTCTCGTCGTTGTCGCCATCACTCTCCCTCTTGCGTTCAGGCGTCAGCCTACCGCAACTCCATCTCCACGCAGATTGTTTGACAGCAGATGATTTGTCGGCATACGGTCCGAACCGTCTGTCCACCAATTGTTTGCATGCAGATGGAGAGTGATCGTGACCCGAACCAACGCCCCCAACAGGTGGCCCTGGTGTTGCTGTGCGCCGCGGTGTTCCTGGACTCGATGGACCTGTCGTTGATGGGCGTGGCCCTGCCCGCGATCGGGCGTGATCTGTCGCTGCCGGAGAGCACCCTGCAGTGGCTGACGTCCGGCTACGCGGTCGCCTTCGGCCTGCGATTGCGCCGCCCCATGCCCGTACCCACCGCCTGAAGGAGATCATCATGACGTTGAACCTCACCCCCGACGAGCTGCTGAGCACCACCCGTGCCGTACGCAAGCGTCTCGACTTCACCCGTCCGGTGCCGCGCGAGCTGATCGAGGAGTGCGTGGACCTGGCCGTGCAGGCGCCCACCGGGCGCAACCGGCAGCGCTGGCACTTCCTCGTCGTCACCGAGCCCGAGCAGCGCCGGGCCGTGGCCGATATCTTCCTGCGCGCCCTGGCCGTGGCCGGCGGCCAGCCGCTGTCCGAACGTGATGTGTGGCGCATGAACTACCACTCCGGCTCCACCGAGCGGGTCTTCGACGGCCTGCGTCACCTGGCCGCCAACATCCACCGGGTGCCGGCGTTCGTCATCCCCGGCGTGGAGGGGCGCACTGACGGCGCCCCGGTGGCCGTGCAGGCCGGTGCGTGGGGGTCGATCCTGCCCGCGGTGTGGAGCTTCATGCTGGCCGCCCGGGCGCGGGGCTTGGGCACGGTGTGGACAACGGCGCAGGGGCCGCTCGAACGCGAGCTGGCACGGGTGCTCGGCGTGCCGTACGACGAGATCATGCTGGCGGCCTTCATCCCGCTGGCCTTCACCATCGGCACCGACTTCAAGCCCGCTCCCCGTATCCCGCGGGAGGAGGTTCTGCACTGGGACCGTTGGTGAGCGGGCCCGGTATTCCTCACCGGAGCACGGGCACGATCACGCCTGGTCAGGCCGGTACGGACCGCACCACGCCGGCCACCTCGTCCACGCTTCCGAGACGATCTTCTGAGTGGTCGCGGCGAGGCCGAGGATCTGCCGGGCGTGCTGCAGCAGCGCCTGTCCGCTCGGCGTCAGCCGCACCCCCCGGGACGTGCGCTCGAACAGCCGCTGGCCGAGCCGCCGTTCCAGATCCATGATCTGCCGGCTCAATGACGGTTGCGAGACCAGCAAACGCTGGGCGGCCTGATAGAACGAGCCCTCCTCTGCCACTGCGGCGAAGTAGCGCAGGTGCCGAAGTTCCACGGTCCCTCCTCACCTGGCTGCTCTGCTATGCCTGCGGAACATAGCAGAGGTGCCTAGAAGGACTTGGACCGCGAGGTGTGTCCGGCCCTGTACTGATGTCGACGGCCATCACTGATGGTGACACGGAACGGTGAGCAGCTCTGCATGCTGCGTTCTTCGAGGAGCGAGATGAGGCTTGGCGTGTGTTCGGCCTGCCTGCCGGAGCTGACGCCGCATCAGGCGGCTGAGGCGGCGGCCGCGGCCGGGTATGCCGGAATCGAATGGCGGGTCTCAACCGAGGCCGGTTCGCAAGGACCGGCGCACTTCCTACGGAACAACCGCTGCACCCTGCGCCCGCTGCGACAGCGGACGATCTGCCCCAGTGCCGCGCTGGCCAAGCAGGTCGTGGGACACCTGCCTCCGCACCTCGTAGGCGTCATCTACGACCCCGGCAACACCGTGGTGGAAGGGTCGGAGGATCCCCGGCTGGCGCTGCAGATCCTCGGCGAGCACCTGGCTCACGTACACCTCAAGAACGCCGCCTACGAACGTGCCGAGGGCGGCGGCCCGTGGCGGCCCCGATGGACGACGATGGACGACGGTGTGCTCGACGTGCCCGCGATCCTGCGGCTGCTCGAAAGCGCGGGCTACCGCGGATGGGTGTCGGTGGAGGACTTCAGCACGGATCGGCCACCGCGCGAGGCCCTCGCCTTCAATGCCGCCTACCTGAGCGATCACACCACGTTCGAGTCCGCGGCGGGAGGTCGGCCGTGAGTGCGAAAGGAGCGATCGTCACCGGAGGGGCGGGTGTCCTCGGCACGGTCATCGCCGCCCAACTGGCGCCGACGGATTCGAGGTGACGCTCTTCGACGTCGACGAAGCGGCCGTCGCCGACGCGGCGAGCCGCCTGTCGGCATCCAGCGGCGGGAACGTCGCCGGGTGCCCGGTGGACGTGAGCGACCCCCATGCGGTCGGCGAGCAGATCGCCCGGCTGCAACACGCGGGCCGGCGTCTGGACTGCCTGGTGAACAACGCCGCCGTCAATCCGCGCCTGCCCCTGTCCGGGCAGACCCCTGACGCCTGGGACACGACGATGGCGGTGAACGTGCGCGGGCCGATGCTGCTGTGCCAGGCGATGCGGCCCTGGTGGCAGCGTCATGGCGGCGGCCGGGTGGTCAACGTGAGCTCGCGCACCTGGCTCGCAGGCGGCCCCACGGCGTACGTCACGTCCAAGGCGGCCATCGTGGGGCTGACCCGGACCCTCGCCGTCGAGCTGGGCCCCCTCGGCGTCACCGTCAACGCCGTGGCGCCCAGCGTGGTGGAGACCCCCTTGACCAGGGCGGGGCGTACCGATGAGGAGTTCGAGCAGTTCACGGCCCGCCATCTGGCGATGACACCGCTCGGCCGGCTGGCCCGTCCTCAGGACGTGGCCGACGCCGTCGCCTTCCTCGCCGGCGACCGGGCCGCCTTCATCACCGGCGAGGTCCTGCACGTGTGCGGCGGGGCCCAGCTCGCACCGCCGGCCTGACGATCAACGGACTGAAAGAGCATTCCGTGCCCTACTTCGAACGCTCCGGCGTGCGCCTGTTCTACGCCGAGTACCCGCCCGCCCTCGGCCTCCGGCCACCGCTAAACCTCCTCCTCGTGCACGGCCTGTGGGGCGCGGCCGAAGGATGGATCCACCAGATCCCCGCCCTGCGGACCCACTACCGCACCGTGGCCGTGGACCTGCGCGGACACGGACGATCCAGCGCCCCGCCGTCGGGCTACGACCTCGGTGACCACGCCGAGGACCTGGCGGCCCTGATCCGGCACGCCGATCTGGCACCGGTCGTCCTGCTGGCCCATTCGATGGGCTGCTCGGTGGCCACCGTCCTGGCCGCCCGCCACCCCGGGCTGGTCCACGCCCTGGCGGTGATCGACCCCGACTACGCTGGCGATCCGGGCGAGCGGGAGTGGATGACCCGCCTGGCCGACGACCTGGAGGGACCGGACGCCGACCAGATCGCGCAGGATCTCATCAGCGATCGTTTCCACACCCCCGCCACCCCTGGACATCTGCGCACCTGGCACTTGCTGGAGGTCCTGGCCCGACCGGCGTGGCTGCGGGCCCAGACCTTCCGGCACAGCGCCTTCGGCCCCAGCAGCCTGCGTTTCCGCCCGCAGGCCGAGCCCGTCCTGCGGCAACGCCACCAGCCGGTGCTGGCCTTCCACCGCCACACGGCACGGGCGGAGGTGGAGCGCCTGTGCCTGCCGCCCGACCACAGCCGGATCATGCAGCGCCCCCAGGCGGGCCACTTCATCCACCAGGAACAGCCCGACGAGGTCAACGACACCCTCATGCAGTGGCTGGCCGCCCTTCCCCGATAGCCGCCCGCCCCCCGCAGAAAGGCAAGCGAACAGCCGTGGCAGTCAACGACAGCCTGGCGCCACACGGCGCCGCCCTCCCCCCGTCATCACCCCGCTTCGAGGCCCGCGCCTGGGGCGTCACCGCCGTACTGGTGCTCTCCTCGGTCGTGGTCTTCCTCGACAAGGCCCTGCTGGGCCTGGTCGCAAAACCGATGAGCGCCGAACTCGGCATGTCGGCCGCCGGTTTCGGCACCCTGGGCAGCGCCTCCTACGTACTGTTCGGCGCCACCTGCATCGCCGTCAGTTTCGCCGCACAGAGGATCTCCCCGCGATGGGTCCTGCTGGTCTGCGGCCTGTTGTGGGCCGTCGGCCAGGTGCCCGCCGTCGTCGCCGCCACCAGCGGCATGCTGTACGCGAGCAGAATCCTGGTCGGAGCCGCGGAAGGACCGGCCAACCCGCTGTCCATGACCGTGCTGTACTCATGGTTCCCCAACGAGCGGCGCGGCCTGCCGCAGGCGCTCTACACCGCGGGGGCCGCCGTCGCGAAGATCGCCCTCGCACCCGTGCTGACCTTGATCATCATCGGGTTCGGATGGCGAATGCGCGCTGATTCCCGTCGCCTGGACGATCGGCACGCAGTTCAAGCCCGCCCGCCGCGTCCCGGTCACCGAGGTCGTTCACTGGGATCACTGGTAGAGCTCACAAGCGTTGCAAGTCCCTTGCTGACACAGGTCACAGAGAACCTGGCGGGAACGAGCTGCCCGGACGGCTTCTGTCGGGGACGATCTCTATGGTCTGCGTCATGACCACTGCCGTGTCGGCGCCTGGCGCCCGCTTCTGCACCCTGTACCCCCGCGCCCTCCGGCGTGACGGCCTCGCGGGGGTGGGCGCGTGAGCGGGTGGGAGCGCGTGGCGGAGGCCGTCGGCGCGGGTGACGCGTCCAGGACGGCCGATGAGGTGTTACGCCTGGATGCGGCCGGGTGCCGCGAGGCGGCCCGTCGGCTGCCCCGCCACATCGGCTCTGCGCGGCAGGCCACGCACGAGCGCTTCGACCGTCTACGGGAACAGGCCACAGCCGAGGAGGAACGGGGTCGCAAGACGTTCATCGCGGCTGAGGTGGCCCGCGGCCTGTCCGAGGAGGAGGCGTTCCAGCGGTGGTGGTCGACGGGCAATTACCACGCCCACCACCGCGGCGTCGACTGGACGATGCGCGACGACTGGATCGCCCCCATGCTGGTCGCGGGTGCGGGCACGCTGGGCGGCGCGGCCGCGGTCGCCACCTGGATCTTCCGCCGCGACTTCGCCGACCGGAATGGAGGCCTCCCCTTGGAGCCGCTGCTGCGGGTCATCGCCGCGCGCCCATCCGAGTGGCAGGCCGACCTTGCCGTACGCGTGGCCGGACGTCTGCGCGGCACCCGCCGGCAGGGGGCGGACGGCACCGTCGCGCTGGCGCTGGAACTGCTGCGCCGCACCGGATCCCCGCTTCCCGACCACGAGCCGCTGGTGGCCGCCTGGGTGTCCACAACGCCAGACCTCCAAGGCGATCCGCTGGCCGAGCACCTGATCCCGCGGCTCTTCGAAGCCGAGGGTGTGGGCCGGGTGCTGCGCGACGACCGGGGAGAGGAGGGGCAGGACGGCCGCCGGTCCTGGCTGCACGCGCTGCGCGACCTGGCCGACGGCGGGCGTATCGAGCGGGAGGCGCTGGTCGACGGGTGCGTGCGCCGGTTCCTGCGCGGCGGCAGCGCGACGGACCTGCGGTTCTTCGTGCGCCTGCACGAGCTGCTGGAGCCCCGGCACAGCCCGGAACGTGTGCGCGACTACCTGCGCCTGCTGCCCGCCGCGCCGGGTCCGGTCGCCGAGCTGGCCCTGCGGCAGCTGCGCGGCGTCGGCGGGCCGAGCGGGGAGGGTGGGCTGAGCGGGGAGGGTGGGCTGAGCGGGGAGGACGTCAACGATGCGGTGGCGGCGCTCCTGTTCCGCCCCGAGGGCAAGCTCGTGCGCGCCGGGCTCACCCTGCTCGACCAGGCCGCTCGTGCGGCCGGCGATGACCTCGACCACCTGGCGCCCGCGCTGGCCTCGGCCTTCCTGTGCGAGTCCTACGAGGTCAGGGAGCGGTCGGTCCGGCTGGCGGTCAAGCACGCGGGACGGTTCACGCCGGTCGGAGCCGAAGCGGTACGGGAGGCGGCGGGCGCGCTGCCCCCGGATCTGGCAGCCCGGCTGACCGAGGCCTACGGCGCCACCGCGACACCGCCCAGCTCTTCCGAATCCGGCTCCTTCGATCCCGGCGGCTTCGAGGCCGTCGAGCTGCCGGTGTTCAGTGTGCCGAGCCGCCGGTCCTTCCCCGGCCCGATCGAAGACCTCGCCGACACCTTCGACCAGCTCCATCATGAATACGCGCTCGATCGGTGGCTCGACGGCTTCGTCCGCAATCCCCACAACAGGAAGCATCCGCTCCGCTCGACCGACCTGTACACCCGACAGGAGTGGTCGAACCTGACCGACTGGACCGAGGCGCTGCTGCGTGAGGCCACCAATCCCGGAGGGGAACCGCGTCGGGGCACCACGGCCCGTTCCGGTCCTCTCGCCCCGGGCGTGCTCCACAACCTCGCGGCAAGCCTGGGCGCGCTGGGCCTCACTCTTCCGGACGCCGAGAGCCTCGCCGGGCCACGACCGGAAGGGGAGCGCGTCTTCCTGGCCACGGTGCGCCAACGCGAGCCGAGTCCGCAGGAGGCCAAGCCGCACGAACGGCTGCCCCACCGAGAGCGGGTATCACCGTCGTACTGGGCCGTGCTCCTGCGCTGCGCCGAGATCCACAGTGCGCTGAAGGAAGGGACGCTGCCGCCGTACCTCCTGGCCACCCCGACGCGCATCTCCGGCCACATCGACCCCGCCGAGCTGGCCGACCGTATCGAGGGCTACCAGAAGGCGGATGTACGGCCTCTGCCCGCCGACCTGCAGCAGGCGCTGCTGCGGCTGCCACGCGAGGTGGATCCCGAGGTGAGCGCCCGTGCCGGCCGGCTGGCCCGCCACTCCGAGGCGGGCGCCGCGCTGGAGCGCTGGCTGAGGCAGCGGCCCGAACCCGAGACGCGGCTGGAATGGCCGCCGGCCGATGCGCCCCTGGGGGCTCGGGGGTGGCCGGCGCCTTTCCCACGCGCCGTCGTCTGGCTGGAGCCGACGGGGATGGCGCTGGTGGACGCGCTGCTGTCCGACCCGCCCTCCACGATCTGGAGTGTGCCCGGCGGCAATCTGGCCTCGGTGCGGCTGATGCTGCCCTCCGACCGGGAGGCGGTGGCCATGCAGCTCATCCCGCAACTGGTCCACAGCTGGCAGCACCCGGGCTACCTGCACACGTACGTGACCGCGCTGTGCTACCAGGACGGCCCCGTGGGGGAGGGGATGGCGCTCCTGTTCGGCATGCTGCTGGCTGAGCGCGGCTGGCACGCCGAACGCTGCCGGGAGCTGCTGCTGCGGGCAGCCGCCGCCAAGTGCCTGCCCGCCGAGGAGTGCGGTCGGCAGCTCGGCCTGTGCGTGCGCAGGATCGGGATTCCCATGAGTCAGGTCTGCGCGGGCCTGGAGGACATAGCGCGCAAGGGAGCGCACCGGGAGGCCTGGGCGATCATGCGCGGGCTGCTGCCGGTGTTCCTGCCGGGGCCGGGGGAGCGGGGCAGCTCCGCCCATACCCGGGCCCTGGAGCTCGCCGTCTGCCTTGCCCGCTGGGCCGAGGGGCGCGGGACGATCCCCGAGGTCGCCGGGATCGCCGCCCGCAAGGGGTCGAGCGGGCTCGTCCGCGCGGCCCGCCGGTTGGACGAGCACCTCGACCGGGCATGACATCTCACGACCCGATGAACTCTTGCCCGTGATCCACTCCAGCTCGCCGGCGCCTGCCGGGATACCTGTGGCCCGGACCGGCGCGAAGGTATCCGAGCGCGTGGGGAAGCGATTGATCAGCGATGGGCCGTTGCGATGAGACGTCGCAGTGCCGCCTGGGCAGGTGGGCCCCATGTGGCCTTGCCGCCTGGGCGGCCGCGAACGCCGGCTTCTCCGATGCGGATGCCGCCGAGGGCGCGTCGCACCGCCCATCCGCGGGCGCGGCGCAGGGTCGCGGCGTCCGGGGACGGCTGGTAGGCGGAATGGAAGCGGTCGGCGGTGCCGTCCGGCAGGAGATTCCACGCGGCAGCGAGGTCGCTGGCCGGGTCGCCCACGAAGAGGTCGCCGAAGTCGATCACGCCGCAGATCGTGCCGTCCGCGGTGAGGACGTTGGCCGGATGCAGGTCGCCATGGAGCCATAGCGCTGGGCCTGCCCAATCAGGCGCGGCGACGGCGTCTTCCCAAACCGCGCGGACGGCGTCTGGGTCAGGGATGAGCCCCATCTCGGTGGCCGAGGCGAGCCCCTTGACGAAGTCCTCGGAGTAGGCGGCCAACCGCCCCCCGCGGTCCCGGCCGGCGGGGGCTCCATCGGGGGCAGGTTGGTGAAGTGCCATCAGGAAGGCGGCCAGGGTGTCGGCCGCCTCTGCGCCACGCGTGACGGGGGCGCGGTCGGCGGGCTCGCCCTGCACCCAGGTGGTGACGATCCAGGGGCGCGGGAACAGCGCGGAGGGCTCGCCGAGGCGTTGCGGGACGGGAACCGGCAGCGGGAGGCGCGGGGCGAGGGCCGGCAGCCAGGTGTGCTCCTTACGCAGCAGCTCGTCCGCGTCCTGCGTCGCCCAGGGTAACCGGACGGCGAGGTCGTCGCCGAGCCTCCATAGCTGGTTGTCCCAGCCGCGCGCGCCGAGCCTCACCGGATGATCGGCCAGGTCGGGGTGCTGGTCGCGCAGCAGATCCCGCACCAACTCCGCGGTGATCTCGATCTCGGTGTGCGTCATGCGGAGCAACAGTAGCCGGATGGCCACCCGCCCATTCCGACTACTGGAGGGGGAGTAAGGCGCGGGCGCACCCCGGATGTCGATGTTGATCAGAGTTGTCCGGGGCCGGCCATGCGGTAGAAGAAGGGTCCGAGCCCGGCGGAGGCGACGGCTTGGATGAGCGGAAGGTGGTCTTCCAGCATGCGGGCGTGCTCCAAGTCCCCGACATAGACGGGGTCGAAGCCGGCGTCGACGATGAGTTGCTCGGTGACCTGCCGAGCGTCCGGGTCGGCTGCGAAGAGGTTGCTCGGGCGGACCCGCTGCTGTCCGATCTGGTCGTAGATCACCGCCCAGTTGGTGTTGAAGCTCTTGGCGGTCGGCCCACCGATGATGGACTTGATCTCGTGCGCCTGGGATGCGAACGGGGCGGAGCGTTGTCCGTAGGCGTTGGTCGCGTCGATGGTCACCTTGCCGGCGATGCCGGTCACGTTCGCCAGCGCCGCCGCGATCGCCGACCCGGGCACGGCGATCAGGACCACGTCGGCCGCCGATCCGTCACCGCCGTCACGGCCCAGGGTGATGACCTCGTGTCCAGCCTTCGACCAGATCCCGGCCAGCCCACCGCCGATGCGGCCCCGACCCACCGTGACGACCTTCATGAGCGCCCCTGTCTGGTTGCCTGACCACGACCCCTCGGGCCGGTGTTCAGATCCTTTCACGGTCCACCAGGACAGATCAGCTGTGGTACGGCTGCCGGTAGAGCACGCGGCGGTCAGCATGGTGAACATTGTCTTCATGGTCGTGGCTGTCAGTGGCGGGTGAACCGGTAGCCGGCGTGGTGCAGTTCGCCGTCCCGGAATTCTCCATAGGCCCAAAAACCCAGGTCGTCGAGATAGTCGATACGGGTTCCGTTGATCCAGTAGCGTCCCTGGTAGGCGCTGGGGCGGTCGCCGCGGGCCTCGTCGTAGCGGCCGTCGGGCAGGAGCCGCTGGCGGACGAAGTCGTTCTCATCCACCCACAGGCCGAGGTAGGAGTGGTCGGCGCCGGCCTCAGGCGGCGCGGTCTCGGAGACGGGCTGGGGGTCACTGGCCGGGTGTCCGTCCCATACCGTCACGCGCCCGTCGTGCAGGAGAACGTCCAGATGGCCGTCGCGGGCGATGGCCGGGCCGCCCGGGGCGCTCTCGGGGTCGGCGATCCTGATCACCGCGATGTCGGCGCGGTTGCCCGGGGTCAGCGTGCCGGTGGTGCCGGTGTCGGTGAAGTCGGCGCGGGAGGGCAGTACGAGACGGCCGGCGCAATCGATGATGATCATCCCGTCGTCCTCGGCGGCGGTGAGCAGGCCGGGGCCGACACCGACGATCGTGGGACCGCCGATCAGGATGTCGGCTTGTGCCCAGTCACCCAGCATCGGGTTCATGCTGATGACCGTGCCGCCGGTCAGCAGGAGGGGGCGAACGTTGTCGTTGTTGATGACGTTGAGCTGTTCCGGAGTGCGCATGTCGAGACACTTTCTTTCAGTGATCGAGTAGGTGATCGAGCTCGGTCGCGGCTCGTACGACTCGGCGGAAAGGGCGTTCAGCGACCGGCGGCGCGCAGGACGCGGTCGCGGGACTCGCGCACATCCTGACCCAGCTCGGCCAGATCGACGCCGAGGACGGTGCCGGCCCACTTGCGCACTCGGCCCGCGATGAAGACGGCCTGGATGTTGCGCGGGTCTGAGCCGAGAACGAGGGTGCCGATCGGGTCGTTGAGCGGCATGTTGTTGAGGTCCTCGGCGCCGACGATGAGGACGTCGGCCTGCTTGCCGGGGGTGAGTGAGCCGGTGACGTCGCCGAGGCCGACGGTTCTGGCACCTTGCAGGGTCGCGAAGTCCAAGACGTCGGCCACGCCGATCCGAACGGGGGTGGCGCCGGCGCCGTAGGCGGCATTGACGGCGCGCATCCGCTGGATCGCGTGCAAGGCGCGCATCTGCGTGAACATGTCGCTGGCCAGCGCCACTTCGACGTCGATGCTCAGCCCGGGGCGGATGCCGGCCGCGAGCGCCTCGTCGACGGCCGGGACCGCGGTCTCCAGGCCGATCTGCGCGTCGGAGGTGGGGGCGAGCGACACCGTGGTGCCCGAGTCGCCCATGGCCCGCCAGGCGTCGGCGGTCAAGCCGGTGCTGTGGATGAGCGTCACGTCCGGGCCGAGCAGCCCATCGGCCGACCAGCGCAGAATGGCCCGCGAGGAGGGGATGCCGAAGACGGCGTCAACGCTGACGCCGATGCCGAACTCGCGGGCGACGCGGGCGAGCGCGGGCCCGTAGGCGAGATCGGGGCCGGCGATCTCATCGGTGGCCAGGGTGGCCAGGCGCAGCGTGAGCAACTGGTCGCCGGAGGCGAAGTACTTGTCCTGCAGCCGGGTCAGGTCAGCCGGCCACTGGCCGTCCCAGTCTCCGAAGTGCGGCCGCATGGAGGCATGCACACCTCGGATGCCGGTGTCGATCAGGGCCTGGATGGCGCTGTCGGAGTGGGCGGTGGTGCGGGAGTTGTGGGAGAAGTCGAGCATCGTGGTGATGCCGCTGTCGATGGCGGTCAGGGCGGCGAGCTTCGTCCCGATGTACATGTCCTGCGGCTGATAGGCGGGAGCGATGCCGGACAGGGTGGACATGACGTACTCGCCGAGGTCGTTCACGTCGGGCATGATCCTGCGCAGCTGCGCCTCCCAGGCATGCCGGTGGGTGTCGACGAAGCCGGGGGCCAGGATGGAGCCGGTGGCGTCGATGACGACCGCGCCCGTGGCAGCGCCGGCGGTGCGCAGGTCAGGGGCGACGGCGGCGATGGTGCTGCCCTGGATGAGCAGATCGCCCTTGGGCAGAACGCCGAGATCTGGATCCATGGTGACGATCGTGGCGCCGGTCAGCAGAACGCGCCGGTCGCGATCGGTGTCCTGGCGGCGTAGCTGGTCGAGGGTCGTGTCGGCGTTCATGGGGCCTTCTATCCGTGGGTTGCGGCGGGGTTCCGCCGCTGACAGATCCGAGTCTGTCCACGTCGCCGGGGGCGAAGAAGGCCGCTGATTTCCTGGGAGTGCCATGCCTAGGATGGAAGACGCGTAAAGCGCGGGTGCGACCGTCTGGAGTTACACGGACGGGCCGCGCTCGCCGAGATCCGACGCGGCCAGGGTCGCCAGGAGGGCCAGCGCGTCCGCGGACGGCGAGCCGGGCTCGGCCTGGTAGGTGACCAGGCGCTGGCCGGGCGCGCCGGCGATCAGGAAGACCGCCCTGCTCAGGCGCAAATCGTTGACCTCCGGGGGGGAGAGCCGGATCGTGCGGCGAAAGGTTTCTCCGGACTTCCGCTCCGCCCACAAGCGCCGGAACTGCGGGCTCTTGATGGCCAGCTCGCCCACCAGCTCGGCCAGGCCGCGCTCGTCGGGCGCCTTGAGCGCGATCTCGCGCAGGTCGGCCACGGCCGCGCGGGCCGTCTCGCTCCAGTCACGGAAGAACTCTCGCCCTGCGGGATCGAGGAAGATCATGCGCAGCATGTTGTCGTCGTGGGCGAACCGGCTGTGCAGGGCACCGGCGAGCGGGTTGCGCGCCAGCACGTTCTGCGACCAGCCCAGAACGTAGGCGGGGACGTCCGTCCAGCCGTGCATGAGCCGGAGCACCTCGGGGGCTACCCGCTCTACGCGCGCCGGGCGCTGGCGGCGGACGGCCGGACGGGCCAGCCGGTACAGCTCGGCCGCGGCCGGCTCGTCCAGCCGCAGAGCCCGCGCCAGGGTGGCCACCGTCTGCCACGAGGGGCGTCGCTGCCTGCCCTGCTCCAGGCGCGCGTAGTAGCCGGTGCTGAGCCCGGCCAGCCTGGCGACCTCATCACGGCGTAGCCCGGGCACCTGGCGGCGGCCCGCTGCCTGCTCAGGGCGTGTCAACGCGCGGTGGCGGCGTAGGAACTGCCCCAAGGCGTTGCTCATGTCGGCACCGTCCATGGCACCGAGGCTAGGCGAGAGCGGCGGCAAAGGGATCACCACCGCCAGGGCGAACTTTTCCTAGGAAACCACCACCACCTATTCATGTCATGGCTCATCGGGCATTTGTCATCTAGCCTGACGAAATGTCGCAAAGCACGCCATTGGGAGAGTTCCTCCGAGCCCGTCGCGAGGCTCTCAAACCGCAGGACGTCGGCCTGCCGGAGTACGGGCGGCGCCGGGTCAAGGGCCTGCGCCGCGAGGAAGTGGCGATGCTGGCGGGCATGAGCAGCGACTACTACGTGCGGCTCGAGCAGGGCCGGGAGTCGAGCCCTTCGCCGCAGGTGGTCGAGGCGGTGGCGCGCGCCCTGAGCCTGGACGAGGAGGCCACCGAGCACCTTCACCGCTTGATCCGGCCGCCTGTTCAGCGCCGAGCCGCCGCCGACGACCATGTCAGCCCGCAACTGCTGCAGCTGATGGACAGCTGGCCCACCTCGCCGGCGTTCGTGCTGGGCCCCGCTCTGGACATCCTGGCCGCCAACACGATGGCCACCGCCCTGCACGAAGGGTTCGCCGCCACCGACAACCTGGCCCGCATGGTGTTCACCGACCCCGCAGGGCGGGAGTTCTATCGGGACTGGGAGCGGGCCGCGCACTCCTGCGTCGCCGAGCTGCGGGCCGCCTTCGGCCACGACCCGGAGTCCGCGCGCGTCAATCAGGTCGTCGACGAGCTCTGCTCGGCCAGCCCCGCGTTCGCCGAGCTGTGGGCCCGCCACGAGGTGAAGTCGAAGACGCAGGAGGGCAAGCACCTGCGGCACCCCCGCGTGGGCGACCTGCACATCCAGTTCTCCGCCTTCACCGTCAACGGCGCCCCGCACCAGCAACTCGTCGTCTACCAGGCCCAGCCCGCCTCGGCGACCGCGGCCGCGTTCGAGCAACTGCGCGCCTCAGCCGCGCGGGTGACGGCGAGGACGCTGCACCACAACGACGCCATCTGACTGCTCCCACCGCACCGCGTCAGAGAGGTGGCCCAAGCACGCCCAGCTCGTACCGCCTCCGGTTCGAGCCCGGCCTTCACCCGACGTTCCCTTCCTAGGTGTGTTCCTCCCAGGAAAGTCCCGGCCTTCATCCCCGCCCGTGAGCTGCACAGACTCGGATCTGTCAGCGACGGGAGCCGACTCCGCCGGAACTCTCGACGAGAGACACGCCAAGGAAAGAGACGACATCATGACTACGTGGTTCATTACCGGCGCTTCCCGTGGGCTCGGCGCCGAGATCGCCCGAGCCGCGCTCAAGGGCGGCGACAACGTGGTCGTCGCCGTGCGCAACCCTGACCGGCTGCCCGGTGACCTGCAGAACTCCGACCAGGTCCTCGCCGTCGCCCTGGACGTCACCGACAGCGGCGCCATCCCCGCCGCCGTCCAGGCCGCGACAGACCGCTTCGGCGGCATCGACGTGCTGGTCAACAACGCCGGCCGCGGCCTGCTGGGCGCCCTGGAAGAGATCGGCGACGACGAGACCCGCTCCCTGTTCGACCTCAACGTGTTCGGCCTGATCAACATGACCAGGGCCGTGCTGCCCGGTATGCGTCGCCGGGGCTCGGGAAAGATCGTCAACATCGGTTCGCGCTCCGGATTCGAAGGCGAGCCCGGAGTCAGCCTGTACAGCGCCTCCAAGTTCGCCGTCGCCGGGATCAGCGAAGCCCTCGGCGCGGAGATGTCGCCGTTCGGCATCCAGTCCATGGTCGTCGAACCGGGCGTACTGCGTACCGACTTCCTGGACGCCAGCTCGCTGTCGCTGGCGCGCGAGCGGATCGCCGACTACGACGGCACCCCCGCGCACGTCACCCTCGACTGGGTCGACGACGCCAACCACACCCAGCTCGGCGACCCCGTCAAGAGCGCGGCCCTGATCTACGAGGTCACCGGTCAGACCATCCTGCCCCGGCACCTGTACCTCGGGCCCGACACCATCGATCGGCTCCAGGTCAAGCTCGAGCAGATCCACGACGACCTGAACGCCTGGCGGGACAAGTCGGCGGCCACCGCGCACGACGACGCCGCCTGACCCGCGCATCAGCTGAGCTCATCTGCGGCGCCAGACGCCACTGCCGACTGTCGCCGATCCCACGAAGGCAATCCCACGAAGGCAATTGTCAGAAGAAAGGCACGACTCATGTCTGCTCTGCTCACCGGCACTCCGCTCGCCGGCCGCGTGGCCGTGGTCACCGGAGCCTCCAGCGGCATCGGCGCCGCCACCGCGCAGCGCCTGGCCCAGCTTGGCGCCAAGGTCGCCGTCATGGCCCGGCGCAAGGACAAGCTCGACACACTCGTCGACAGCATCCAAGCCGCCGGCGGTGTCGCCATGGCGCTGCCCGTCGACGTCACCGACCGCGAAGCCGTCCACGCCGCCGCCGACCAGGTCGCCGAGCAGCTCGGGCGGGCGGATCTGGTCTTCAACAACGCCGGTGTCCAGTTGGTGTCCGCCATCGATGAGCTGCGACTCGACGACTGGCAACGTCAGATCGACCTGAACATCACCGGCGTGATGAACGTCATCGGCGCCTTCCTGCCACAGCTGAGCACCGCCGCCGAGGCGGGAAGGCCGGCCGACCTGATCACCACCTCCTCTATCGCCGCCACCCGGATCCTGGAGAAGTTCTCGATCTACTCCGGTACGAAGGCCTACATCAGCCACCTCACCAGGCTGCTGCGGGTGGAGCTCGGCCCGAAGAACATCCGCGTGGCCACCATCGAGCCCGGCATGGTCGACACCGAACTGCCCGACCACGTCACCGACCCCGACGCCAGCAAGCTCATGGCCGACCTGATCGAGCAGGTCGACGTCCTGCAGTCCAGTGACATCGCCGAGACCGTGGCCTTCATGGCCGCCGTGCCCCGCCACGTCAACCTCACCGAGATCACCATCCTGCCCACCGCCCAGGCCATCTAGCAGCCCTGGGAAGGGGGGCCGATGGCTGAGCACCGACCAGCCATCGGCCCCCACTCGCGCACAAGGAAAGGCCCGACATGAGCCCCACAGGATTCTCCGAATACCCGCTGGACCTCGTGCACCGGCTGATCGAGCCCGGGCCGGTCATCATGGTGTCCACCTTCGACGGCGAGCGCGCCAACCTGATGACCAACGGTTTCAACATGCCGATCGCGCACGGGGCCCTCATCGGGCTGATTCTCGGCCCGTGGGACCACAGCTACGACGCGCTGCGCGCCACCGGCGAGTGCGTCATCGCCATCCCCTCCATCGACCTGGCCGAACAGGTCACCGACGTCGGCAACATCTCCGGCCGCGACGTCGACAAATGGGACAAGTTCGGCTTCACTCCCGCACCTGCGGCTGTCGCTCGGGCGCCTCTCGTCCAGGAGTGCTTCGCCAACATCGAATGCACCGTGGCCGATGACAGGCTCGTCGACGACTACAACCTGTGGATTCTCCGCGGCGAGCGCGCCTGGTTCGATGCCGGCAAACGAGGAGCGGGCGAGTTCCATCATCGTGGCGACGGCACCTTCTCCGCCAACGCCGACACCCTCGACCTGCGGCACCGCATGACCAAATGGCAATACCTGACGCGCGACCAGTAAGGGCACTTCGCGGCCCTTGGGCTGGGCAGCGTTGGACCGTAAGCTCGGAGCTGCCTTCAGCCGGTCATGAGGAGGAGCGACCCATCTCTACCCCGCCCAGCTTCGCGGAGTTGCTGCGTCAGCATCGGCAAGCGGCGCGTCTGACTCTGGAACAGCTCGCCGAGGCATCCGGAGTCAGCGCCCGGACTCTGTCGGACATGGAGCGTGGGCGCAGCACAGGCCCGCAGCATCGGACGGTCACCGCCTTGGCGCAGGCGCTCTCGCTTGGGGAGGACGATCATCAGCAGTTCATCGACCTGGCCCGAGAGGGCCGCCTGAGGGATCACTGGGCGCGTCCGACCGGTCTGTGTGAGTTGCCGCGATCGGTTGACGACTTCACCGGCCGTGCCGCCGAGCTGGCCTGGACGGACGACTTCGTGAACGCCGCCGAGTCGCCGGGTGCCGCCGGCGTCGCCCTCATCACCGGGGCGGCCGGGCTGGGCAAGACGACGTTGGCCGTCCGCGCCGCCCACGTGCTGCGGCCGAACTTCCCGGACGGAGTGTTCTTCGTCGACCTGTTCGGCATGTCCTCTCGGCCGCTGTCCGCGCAGGACGCTTTGACGCAACTCCTGCGCGCGCTTGGCACCGCCGAGCGGCACCTGCCCCACGACCCGCTTGACCGCGCCTCGTTGTACCGGTCGCTGTTGCGGGAGCGCCGCGTTCTGGTCGTGCTCGACAATGCCGGGTCGGAGGAGCAGATACGCCCGATCCTCCCGGGTGGCGGCCCCAGCAGAGCGCTCGCCACGAGCCGGCGGTTGCTGGCCGGTCTGGAGGGTGTGCACCGGTTGAGTCTGGGCCCGTTGCCGTCGGCGGAAGCAGCCGAGCTGCTGACCGGGATTTTGGCGAAGCGTGGTTCCCTGGATGACGGGGCGGCGATCGGCGAGCTTGCTCAGTTCTGTGGTGGCCTGCCGCTGGCCTTGCGGATCGTGGGGAATCGGCTGGTCAGTCGGCCTAGCTGGCCGGCCGCCGCGTTCGTGGACCGATTGGCGGACGAGGAGCGGCGCCTCGATCAGCTCAGAGCCGGTGACCTCAAGATCGCGACCGCGTTCGGGATGTCCTATGAGCAGCTCGCGGTGCTCGCGCAGCGGGTGTTCCGCCGGCTGGCCCTGGTGCCCGGCCGGGACTTCGACGCAGCCCTCGCGGCGGTGCTCGGCGGCGTCTCGGTCGAGGACGCCTGGGACGCCCTGGACGAGCTCGTCGATCTCGGTCTGCTGCAGGACAGCAGGTCGGGTCGTTACCGCTTCCACGATCTGGTACGACTGTTCGCCCGCGATCAGCTGCACGCGGAGGAACCCGCGGCCGATCGCGACACGATCGCCGCGACGATGACGTCGTGGCTGCTGCGGATGGCCACCACCGCCGGACGGTGGTTCGAGCCCGCGTACGGCAGTCCCGACCGGCCTGACACCGACCTGTCCTCCCCAGAAGAGGCCGACCACTGGCTGCGCGCGAATGTGGACAATTGGCTGGGTGCCTTGCGGACGGCGGCCGGTGGCGGCCGGCACTCCGCGGTCCTCGACTGCGCCGAGTCGATGTACTGGTTCTCCGACCGGTGGATGCACGCGCCGCACTGGCACGAGGTCTTCACCCTCGGCGCCGAGGCCGCCGCCGCCTTGGGCGATCCGGCCCGGCAGGCCCGGCAGCTGAACTCGCTGGCCTGGGTCCACCTGCTGCCGCGAGACGACCCGGAGACCACACTGCGGTACACGGCCCAGGCGATGGACCTCGCCACCCGCAGTGGCGCCACGGCGCAGATCGCCTCGGCCCACCACGCCGCGGGAGGCGCGCTTCGCCGGCTCGGACGGCTCGATGAGGCCACTGAGGCGGAGACCCAGGCGGCGGAGATGTTCAAGGCCATCGGCGACATCGATACGTACGGCCAGTGTCTGGGCGCCCTCGGCACGTGCCTTCGCGACGCCGGACGCTACACCGAGGCGCTGGAGCGGTACCTCGACCTGTTGACCCTGCTGAACGACGACCGGTCGGGGATGACGCCGAGCGTCGCGGCGTTCACCCGGCCGATCGCGCTTGCTCGCGTCGGCGAATGTCTGGGATCGCTCGGCCACCGGACCGAAGCGATCACCAAGCTCACCGAGGCGATCAGCCTCATGGAGCAGGCGCAGGTGCCCGTCCCGCAGGCCCGCTCCCTGGAGACACTGGCGGCCTTGCTGGCCGACGAGGGCCGGACCGGCGAGAGCCGCGATGCCTATGCGCGGGCGGCCGAGGTGTACGAGGCCCTCGGCGACGCCGATGCGAGCAGCCGCTGCCGCGACCTGCCGAACGCCGCGCCCTGACCGTTCCGCGCCACTTCTGCGTCCTGTTCTGCGTGGACGGGCCGCGTGCGCGCGACTTGGATGGAGTGCACACGGACAGGCGTCGGGCCTGTCCACCCAGGTCAGGAGCGACCATGACCACCATCAAGAACATCGTGCTCGTGCACGGTGGCTTCGTGGACGGATCCGGCTGGCAGGGCGTCTACGACGAGCTGACCAGGGACGGCTTCCATGTCTCCATCGTGCAGAACCCGACGCTGTCGCTGGAGGACGACGCCGCGGTGACCCGCCGGGTCCTGGACGGCCTCGACGGCCCGGCCGTCCTGGTCGGCCACTCCTACGGCGGGGTCGTCATCAGCGAGGCCGGAACCCACCCCAACGTCGCCTCACTGGCGTACATCGCCGCCTTCGCCCCGGACAAGGGCGAATCGGTGAACACCCTCATCGCCGACCCGCCGCCCGGCGCGCCCGTGCCGCCCATCCTCCCTCCCGTGGAGGGCTTCCTCTTCCTCGACCGTGACAAGTTCGCCGCCTCCTTCGCCGCCGACCTGCCCGGCCAGGTGGCCGCGTTCATGGCCGACGCGCAGGTCCCCTGGGGTGTGAACGCCCTGGGTGGGGCGGTCACCGAGCCGGCCTGGCGGCACAAGCCGAGCTGGTACCTGGTGGCCACCGAGGACCGCATGATCCCGCCGCCGGCCCAGCGCGCCATGGCCGAGCGCGCCGGAGCGTTCGTCGTCGAAGCCGTCGGCAGCCACGCCGTCTACGTCTCCCAGCCCGCCACGGTCGCCGACCTCATCCGCCAGGCCGCCGCCTGACAACCACCCACCTGGCTGACCACACGTAGCCGTTATCACGACCAACGCGCCCCCAGAGGAGCTACCAACCGTCCTCCTCCGGGTTTCACCGCATCCGGGCACATAGCCCCGCGTGCCCGGAAAGCGTGCCTTGGTAGCGTAGAGGTGCGGAGCCACCATGGGCAGCGCGCTGACGTGACCGTGGAGGCGGTCGGCCGGCTGTTCTTCGCGCCGGCTTTCGCGTGGGCGAGCATGGACGATGTCATGCCGACAGCCCGCGATGATGGGCAGGAGGTGGGCCCGTGGCTGGAGCAACCGGCAGGGTGGCATTGGTGACAGGGGCCAGCAGCGGAATCGGTGCGGCCACCGCGCGCCTTCTGGCCGCGCGAGGGATGCGGGTGGTGGTCAACTACCTCCATAGCGGCTCGGCGGCCAAGGAGGTCGTGGCCGGCATCGAGGCCGCGGGCGGCCAGGCGATGGCCGTGCAGGCCGACGTGCGCGAGGCAGCCGCGGTCGAGAGCATGATCGAGCAGGTCCAGGCGGCGTGGGCCGGCATCGACGTGCTCGTGCACAACGCGCTCACCCCCTATGTGATCAAGCCGTTCCAGGACATGACGTGGGAAGAACTGGGCGGCAAGCTCGACGACGAGATGCGTGCGGCGTTCGCGGTCACCAAAGCCGTCCTGCCCACCATGACCGAACAGGGCTGGGGACGCATCATCTATCTCGGTACCGGCCTCAGCCGCGCGCCCCGGGATGGCATGATCGCGCTGGGCACGGCCAAGGCCGCACTGGCGCAGTTCGCCCGGTACCTCGCCCAGGAACTGGGCCCGCAGGGCATCACGGTCAACGTCGTCGAGCCCGGCCCGGTGGAGGACACCCGCATGGCGGGTGTGCTCGACGAGAAGCAGAAGCAGCGGCAGGTGGCCGCTACCCCTCTGGGCCGCCTGGCGCACCCGGGCGACGTCGCCCAAGTGGTCGCCTTCTACGCCAGCGAGGACAACGCCTTCATGACCGGCACCTCGGCCGCGGTCAACGGCGGGATGTCCATGTACTGACGCATATGGGCCAGTCGGACCGTATCCGGCGCACCGTCACGTCAGCAGCCGGGCACGCGCGGGCGCATGGCGGTGACACGATCAAGGAAAACGTTCATGTACACGATCGATCTCGCCTACGTGGGGCGGGGCCTGCACGAGGAGCTGGTCGCCTACATCGCCGACCAGCAGGGCTACGACGCCGAGGAAGGCGTTCACGTCGCGCTGCGCGACGGCTGCTCCTGGGACGAGGAGCGGCTGCGCCACGGTGCCACCATCGGGCTCGGCCGGGCGCTGCTGTCCCGACTGGCCGATGGCATTCCCTGGGTCGCACTCAATGTCAACACCCACCGCCCGCTGTTCTGGTTCCTCGCCCGCTCCGGCCTGACCTCCCTGGCCGACCTGGCCGGCCGACGGCTGGCGGTGCACGCCCCCCACACCGCACCCGGCTGCTTCGCCCGGATCGTGCTGCGCCGGGCCGGCCTCGACCCGGACCGCGACATCCACACCATCGTCCGCCCGCCCGGCGACTACGGCATGGACCTGCGCTGGCTGCACGACGGCAGGATCGACGCCGCCCTGGTCGGCAGCACCATGGCGCCGGAGGCGATAGCCGCCGAACACGGCTGGCAGGTGCTGGCCTGGGTCGGCGACCACTTCCAGGTCCCCACGGTAGGTGTGGCCGTCGACCCCACCTACATCCAGCCGGACGACCCCGCGGTCCAGGCCGTCGTACGAGCCCACCGGCGCGCCCTGCGGGTGATCCAGAACGAACCCGACACCACGGCGCGGTATCTCCAGACGTTCCTCGGCGGACACACCGCAGACGAAGTCCGAGCGCACTACGAGAAGTTCATCGCACCGTACTTCACCACCGACGGCCAAGCCGACCTCGCCGTCGGCGCCAGCGCGATCACCGCGGTCGCCGCCGAACTCGGCGTCCCCGCCACCGTCACCGCAGCCGAGTTCTACCGCACCAAACCTTAAGAGCCCGGTGCTGCCGAAGCGCACGCCGTACCTCAAGACCGCCCCCGCAGAGACGCCCGCCTCTCCAGTGCCCGGCGAACGGCTCCATGGTGTCCTGAGTTGATCCGCGTTCCGGCTTCCCCGTGATCTTGTAGGATCCGCTGGCGCACCCGAGCCTCCAGGAGCAAACATGATCATGAACTTAGCCGCAGCCCTGGCCATGACCGCCACGCTCGGCACCGCCCCCGCCCAGCCGCCGGTCGGCAAGCTGCCGGGCACCTCGGCCAAGGTCGTGGCCAAGATGGCCGGTCGGCCGATCCAGCTCACCTCCTACTCGACGCCGTCGACCAGGCAGCCCTTCAAGAAGCGGGTTTGGGATCCGGCCAAGGGCGCGTTCGTCGAGACCGCGGGGGAGGTCGCCGTGTCGCCCGACGAGCGCTGGACGGCGACCCTCGCCGAGACTCAGCCCTCCGGCGCGCCGACGATGGCGTTCGTGGATCGCAAGTCCGGCGACCGGACGAACGTGGAGCTGCCCGTCCCGGCCGATCCCGAGCAGGAGGGCCAGCACCTGCGCACGCTCTGGCCCACCTGGTCTCCGGACGGCCGCCACCTGCTGCTCAACGTGTTCGAGCCGGGGTTCGAGCCCCATTCGGAGGGCATCGTCCTGATCGACGTGCCCACGCTGAAGGCCCGCTTCGTCCGCATCGAGAAGGCCCTCATCACCGTCGGCGGCTTCCAGTGGACCCGCGATGGCAAGGGTGTCGTGGTGCGCTGGGGCAAGAACGGAAAATCCTCCATCCGCCAGTACGACCTCACAGGCGCCGTCAAGCGGACCTGGCACGTACGCGGACGCCCGGCGGCTCAGGGCCAGGGGACGTTCACCCCGTCGGGCCGCCGCTTCGTCACCGCCTGCACCCCGCTGGAGAAGTCCGCCTGCGTGTGGGACACGGCCACCGGCAAGGCCGTCACCAGGATCAAGCTGGCCTTCAGCCCTGTCTGGAGTCCGGTGCTGGGCTGGTACGACGAGCGCCATCTGCTCGCGCCGACCTCCGAGGGCGTGGGCATCGTGGACCTCAAGGGCAAGGTCGTCGAGACCCTGCTCACGGTGCCGAAGAAGCAGGGCCTCTACCTCCGGTTCGAGGCGCGCGGCAACGGCTGACCTCGGCTGGGTTGATCGTCACTGCTACGGTTCGTACCGGTTTGCCCGGTGATCATAGGTCATCTCTGGTTGACCCCCCAGGAAGGAAGATCCGCCATGCCCACCAAGGCGCTGCAGATTCCCACCGCGGACGGCCAGGCCGACGCTTTCGCCGCCTTCCCCGACGATGACGAACGGCACCCAGGGGTGCTGCTGTACACGGACATCTTCGGCGTGCGGCCCGTGCTGCGGGAGATGGCCCGCGAACTGGCCGGGAACGGGTACTACGTGCTCGTCCCCAACCTCTACTACCGGCACGGCCCGGCACCGGTGATCGAACTTCCCGAGCACCTCGGAGCGGAGATCCGGCCCACGGTCGTCGCCCAGCTGATCCCCTTCGTGAAGGTGCACACCACCGAACGTGTTCTGCGTGACGCCGACGCCTACCTCAGGTTCCTCACCACCCAGCCCGAGGTCAGCGCCGGACCGGTCGCCGCGATCGGCTACTGCATGGGCGCCGTCCTGGCGATGCGCACCGCGGCGGCCCACCCCGACCAGGTGGCCGCCGTCGCCGGATTCCACCCCGGCAACCTGGTCACCGACGCACCCGACAGCCCGCACCGCCTCGTCCCCGAGCTCACCGCCCAAGTCCACCTCGGCCTCGCCGAGAACGACATGACGTCCGAGGGCATCAGCGAGCTCAACCAGGCACTGGATGCCGCAGGCGCCGGCCACACCTGCGAGATCTACCCCGGCACCGTCCACGGCTTCACGATGTCCGACACCGACGCCTTCAACCCCTCCGCACTGCAGCGCCACTGGGACCGCCTGCTCTCCCTCCTCGACCGCACCCTGGCCAACAGTTGAGGCCCCCGGTTCGGGTGCGCAGACCCGAACCGGTATGGCAGCGCTGGCTATCGCTCAGGTGTTGATCTGGAGGACCCAGATGGAGACGTGATCCGCACTGTGGGTGTAGATCACGCGGAAAGTATCGGTCCGCAATTCCAACGCGTTGGGAATGCCGCCATAGGGCACGGCCGCGAGCGGCTCAGGGTCCTCGGCGAGGTCGAACATGATGTCCGCGATGATGACGCGCAGGCCGGGCGCAGCATGGCTCAGGATCGCGCGGACCGGGACATCTACGTGGAGGAGTCGTTTCAAGACCGCTCGCTGGGGGCTGGTAGGTCAAGGTCGGCGTACAGGGCGGCCTTGCTGTCGTACGTGATCATCTCGCGCTCGCCTCGCTCGTGGGCGGCGATCGCCTCCGCCACGCGGGCGGCCTCCAGCTCGCGGTGGGCGCGGAGCAGCTCCTCGTAATCCTGCTCGGAGATGAGGACGGCGCGCTCGCTGTTGGAACGGCGGATGGTGGTGGGCTGGTGGCCGTGTACGGCGCGAGATACCAGGGTGCCGAGTTGGGTGCGGGCTTCGGCGATGCCCAGCGCCTCAATGGTCATGTGGATCCTCCGAGGTGTTCTCCGGCGTCGCTCTTCCCGGACGGCTCTACGATACGCGGTCGGCGCGCAATGTTG
This sequence comes from Nonomuraea sp. NEAU-A123, assembly GCF_018603905.1. Taxonomy (GTDB): domain Bacteria; phylum Actinomycetota; class Actinomycetes; order Streptosporangiales; family Streptosporangiaceae; genus Nonomuraea. The sequence goes on along the minus strand of NZ_JAHFZZ010000025.1, from coordinate 54,454 downwards.
TACAACCTGAGCAACTTGTGCAGCTTTACCCGGTTCGCATCTCCCGAATCCGGCGCTCCAGGGTGAGGGCCGTGCCGCTGCTCGGGACCGTTCAGGAGACCGGGGGTGTGCTCGGCACCGCGGGCTGCGGGATGTCCTGCGGATCGGTCCGTCCGCGGCGGATGAGGTACTCGGCGGTCGCGAGGGCGGCCGCGCCGAGCAGCACCTCGGCGACGGTGGAGACCAGGCGGCTGGCCAGGGCCACCACCGCGGCGGCCGGGGCGGGCAGCACCAGGGTCAGCGCGGCCGTGAGCACCGCCTCACGGACGCCGATCCCGTCGGGGATGAACACGCTCGCGATGCCGATCGAGGTGGCCAGCGTGAACGCGCCGACACACAGCATGAGCGAGCGCGACGGAGGCGCGCCCATCGCGATGGCCAGGGGCCACAGGTGCAGCCCGGTGACCACCCATGACAGGCTCTGCCAGGCGACCGCGAGCCGCACTCCCCGGACGGAGGCGGCCTTGGCCGCCCCGGGGCGGCGCAGCAGCCGCAGCAACAGCGCGGAGCCCTGGTTGACGATGTGCGGGCGCACCAGGACGAGCACGATCAGTACGGCGGCTCCGGCCAGCCACGCCGCCTGCGCCCCCAGCAGTTGCACGCCCGCGAGCAGCCCGACCGTGAACCCGCTCAGCAGCACCAGGCTCATGACGAGCGCCGCCGTGGTCATCAGCCTGGCGAAGGTGACGCCGTTGGCCGTGGCCACCTTGGTGGCGGCGATCATGCCGGGCACCCGTCCGGGCAGGTACTTGGACAGGAACCCGACGAAGAAGATCCGCACCACACGCGGCCCGCTGACCGGGGGGCCGGTCTCCAGCAGCACGACGCGCCAGCCGAGGAACCCGAGCGACAGTCCCGCCATGCTCGCCAGCAGCGAGCCGCCGAGCAGGAGGCTGATCTGCCCGGCCTCGCGCTGGGTGAACAGGACACCGACGACACTCCAGTCCAGCCGGGACATCGTCCACACGATCGCGGTCAGGACGGCGAGGGCGAACGCGGCGGCCAGCGCCAGCCTCAGCGGACGTGGCAGCCGGGGCAGCCTGATCGATCTCACTCGCGCGTCCCAGCCGACGGCGCCGGGGACAGGCCTGTCCTGACCGGCTCTCCCTGCCGGCGGCCCAGCTCGTAGGCGACGCGCAGCAGCCCCACGCAGGCGCCGAGGAAGAAGGCCGTGTGGAAGCAGAGCTGCATCCAGGCGACCCACAGTCCGAAGCGGGTGCCCCGGTAGCGGCGGGCGAAGCCGATGAACATACGGTTCATCCAGAGGAACACCGCGAGCGTCGCCGCCGGCACGGCCAGCAGCCAGGGGCTGACGAGCGCGAGCGGCAGGGTGAGGAACGTGGCCGTCGCCGAAGCGGAGGAGACCCGGGGTGGTTTGCGACGCTTGTTCTGGCCCGTTCCGATCATGTTGAGCTGGAAGCCGACCTTGCCCTCACCACGCAGTCGCCGCGCCCGTACCATGATCACCGGCAGCGTGGTGGACCGGACGAACCGTTCGGCCAGGCACCCCCAGAACCGGTCCTCGTCGTCGGCCTTGGTGACCACGGAGGTGGTGACGACCAGCCGGTAGCGGGCCGGGACACGCGTGCCGAACTCGAAGTCCTCGCCATCGCGCAGGCGTTCGTCCAGGCCGCCCGCCTCCTCGAAGACGTGGCGCGGGATCAGGGTGCAGGACAGGAACGTCGCCGTGGTCCGGCTGCGCTCGTAGTGTTCGCACAGAACGCGATAGCGTTCGACCGGGCCGTCGTCGTACAGCGGCTCGATGTCATAGATGCCCTGGACCATGCCGCAGTCCGGCGTCTCCCGGTACGCCTTGACCGCGTTGTGTATCGCGTCAGGGGCGAGTGCCGTGTCGGAGTCGACGAAGAACAGCAGCGGAGCCGTGCTGCCGGCCACCCCGAGATTGCGGGCCCCCGCCGGCCCCTGGTTGCGTGGCGACTGGACGATCGTGCACGGGAACTGCCGGGCTGTCTTCAGCGAGCCGTCGGTGCTGACGTCGTCGACGACGATGACCTCGACCGGGCGGTAGGTCTGCGCGTACACCGACTCCAGGCAGGCCCGCAGGGTTTTGCGCTTGTTGTAGTTCGGCACGATGACCGCGACGTCATCACGCCAGGGCAGCTCGTCAGGCATATCCGGTCCCTTCGTTGGTGGGGCCGCGCCGGTCAGGACACCGACACGACCATGCGCTGGGCCCGATGGTCGGACAGCCCCTCGGCGCCGGGCAGCTCGTAGCGATGAACGGTCACGTCGGGGCTGGTGTACAGCCAGTCGATCCGCCACAGCTCGGCGGTCCCGGCCAGGTAGGTCGCCGGATACAGGGACGAGAGCGCGGGCGTCCTGTCGATCAGCCGCTCGGGGAGCAGGCGGCGGAGGCCCATCGCCGGGGAGGTGTTCAGGTCGCCGGCGAGCACGACGGGATGGGGGTTGGCGGCGATGTCCGCGCTGATGGCCCGGTAGCTCGCCTCCCGCCGCAGGGTCTTGCTGAAGGCGTTGTCTCGGGACTTGGCGTCGTACAGCCGCCATTCGAGCGGGGGCTGGGCGATCTGGGGGTCGTAGAAGGAGACGACCGTGCCGTTGACGTCGATGTCGGTGCGCAGCGTCTCGACCGTGTAGCCCTCCGGCCAGCCCCGCAGCGCCTCGGGGATCTCCTTCTGGTCGGACGGCAGCCATGGGCGCAGGTCCAGGCCGCGGTGCCCGACGATCGGGAAGCGCGAGAGCGTGATCTGCTCGCCGGACGCCGCGACATGGTAGCCGGGGAACTCGCGGCGCAGCTCGGCCAGCTTGTCGATGCGCATCGCCAGGTCGGCGGTCCAGGGCTGGGACCGCATGTCCCCGGCCCGGGTGTTCACGTAGAGGTACTCCGTCAGCAGGTATACGTCGGCGTCCAGCTTGTGGAGGTAGGCGTAGAACTCGGGTGAGTACCGGTCGCCCTCGGCTGTGCGCCAGTCCTGGTCCCAGAACTCGGTGTTCCAGGCGGCCACGGTGATGCTTCCGGGGCCCGCGAGCGGCGGCGTGTACCAGAGGGTGGCGTAGTTGACCCCGCTCGGCCCGGCGCCCAGCACCGCGGTGACCACCAGCAGTGACATGATCCGCCAGCGCACCGGCCGGGCCAGCGGCGCCACGACCAGCAGCAGCGCGGGGACCGCCAGGAACAGCGGCGGCGGTATCAGCTCGATCGGCGCCCACAGCGAGGTGCGCCCGCTGGCCAGCAGGTGGCAGAGCACGAAGAGCAGCCACGCCACCGAGGCGGTCACGACCAGCTTGGTGCCCCAGCACCAGCGGCGACGCGGGCGGATGAAACGCCTGACACGTTCCGCCCAGGACCTGTCCGGCTGGGGCGGCGTGGAGGTGAGCCGCTGGTCGGTCACTGCGTCCCCGTCGCGCATCAACACCATCCTCGGTGGGTGGGCCGGCGTCGAACGTACTCAGGAGTCCTTGTCGCATCCTTGTCAGCGGGCGGCGGCCGGGCAGGCGCGTTCGGCGCGTTCGGCGCGACAAGAATGGGACAAGTCGCCGTGCCTAGCGTGAACCGGACGCGAGGTCTGGACACGGCCAATGGAGCACATCATGAGTCGGGAGCGTCCGCTAGTCTCGGTCATCATCCCCAGCTATAACCGGTCCGACGTGTTAGGACTCTGCCTGGCTGCGGTAGCAGAACAGACTTATCCGCATATCGAGGTCATCGTGGTGGATGACTGCGGCACCGAGGATGCGGCGCGGGTGGCCGCGGCCAAGGGCGCCAAGGTGGTACGCACCCAGGTCAACGGCGGTCCGACCCCCGCGCGCAACCTCGGCGCCGAGCACGCCGCCGGGGAGATCCTGTTCTTCCTCGACGCCGACATCGCCCTCGACCCGGACGCCGTGGAGAACGCGGTGCGGATCTTGGCATCCCACCCGCGGATCGGCGCCCTGGGCGGCATCCTGGGGCCCGAGTCGCTGGTCTCCCAGAGTCTGGCCGCCCAGTACCGCGCCCTGCAGATGCACCGCTGGTGGATGCCCGCCCACCGGCCGACGCTCGAGCTGCACGCGGCCGTGCTGGCGGTCCCCGCCAAGGTGTTCGCCGAGATCGGCCCCTTCGACCCGCGGCTGCGCGAGACCGTCTCCTCCGACTACCGCATACGCGTGACGCGGTCGTACGAGGTGAAGCTGAGCGACGCGATACGCGGCCGCAAGGACCACGACGCCACCGTGGGGACGATCCTGCGCAAGGTGCTCCGCCGCGCCCGCATCAGCGCGCTGGACTGGCACAAGGGGGAGACGCCCGGGGACTCTGTGCCGCGCGCGGTCGGCGGCGTCCTGCTGCTCGCCGCCGTCCCGGCGCTCGCTCTGCCCGTGGTGGCGGGCCGCGCCGGCGCACTCGTCCCGCCCGCGCTGGTCGCCACCGCCATAGCCCTGGACGCGGGCACCTACCGCTTCGCCTACACCCAGCGGGGCGCCGCGTTCGGCCTGTATTTCACCGGCGTCCACCTCGCCGTCACCTTCACCGGCGCCCTCGGCGGAGCGGTGGGCGTCCTGCAGCGGTTCGCGCGCGCCCGCCGGGAGAAGCCCGCCCGGATTCTCCCGGCCCAGGACTGAACGGCCATGCAGATCATCGGCACCGACCCCGCCACGTTCGTCAAGATGGTGGACACGACCCTCGACGCGCGGACCTTCGCGACACCGGCCGACCGGGAAGGGGAGCTCCGATGACACCGCAGCTACGGCCGCTGGTCTCGGTCATCGTGCCGAACTACAACTACGCCCGCACGCTCGAGCTGTGCCTGAGCGCGCTGGAGCGGCAGACGTACCCGCGCATCGAGGTGATCGTCGTCGACGACCGCAGCACCGACGACTCGGTGGAGATCGCCCACCGGCACGGGGTGCGGGTCGTGGTCACCGACACCAACATCGGCGCCCCGGCGGCGCGCAACCTCGGCGTCGAGCACGCGCGCGGCGAGGTGCTGTTCTTCCTCGACTCGGACCTGGCGCTGGCCGAGGACGTGGTCGAGCACGCGGTGAACCTGCTCACCGCCGATCCCACCCTGGGGGTGGTGTGCGGTACCTACGACCCGGAGCCGCTGATCCCCGACAGCCTCGTGGAGCGGTACCGCAGCCTCCAACTGCACTACTGGATCTCCGGTGACGAGGGCGAGATCACCACGATCTACTCCGCGCTTTTCGCCATGCGGGCGGAGGTCTTCCGCGAGGTGGGCCCGCTGAACCCCGCGCTGCGCCACAGCGAGAACGCCGAGTACGGCCACCGCGTCACCCAGCGGTACCGCATCGTGCTGGACAACAGGATCAGAGGCAGGCATGACCACGACGACCGGCTCAAGGTGGTGCTGTCGAAGTTCTTCCACCGCGCACGCCTGCATATCCCGCTGTACCTGCGCCGCCCGGACTTCAACGGCGGCCCGGCCAACAGCAGCCGCGGCTGGGGCTCGCTCGCCGCTCTGTTCGCCGTGCTCAGCGCGCCGCTGCCGGTGGTGCTGGGTCCGGCCTGGCTGGCCGCGCCGGTCGTGCTGCTGGCCGGCTCGATAGTGGCGGACCTGGGCATGTACCGCTTCGTGCGGCGCTACGCCGGCACGCGCTTCACCCTGTACTTCACCGCGGTGCACTTCCTGGTGAACGTCACCGTCGCGGTGGCGGTGTTCGCCGGAGTGGCCCAGTGCCTGCTGTCCAGCCGGTTCCGTCGTACCTACGACCTCCCGGCCCATTCCGCGTCGGCCGAGGTGTGAGCGATGACCGAGCAACGGCCCCTGGTGTCGGCGATCGTGCCCAACTACAACTACGCCGCCTCGCTGAAGCTGTGCCTGAGCGCGCTGCAGGCGCAGACCTACCGGCCGATCGAGCTGATCGTCGTGGACGACGGCAGCACCGACGACTCGGTCGAGATCGCGCGGCGGCTCGGCGTGCGGGTGATCCGCACGGAACGCAACATGGGCGTGGCCGGTGCGCGCAACCTCGGCGTCGCGCACGCGAGCGGTGAAATCCTGATATTCGTGGACTCGGACGTGGCCCCCTACCCCGACGCCGTCGAGGTGGCGGTGGGCATGCTCGCCGCCGATCCGGGGCTCGGCGCGGTGTGCAGCATTCACGACCCTGAGCCGCTGATCCGCGACAGCCTCGTCGAGGAGTACCGGGCGCTGCAGTACCACTACTGGACGGCCAGCTCAGAGGGGCCCATCTCGTTCCTGTTCCCGGCGCTGATGGCGATGCCGCGCCGCGTGTTCGACGACATCGGGCCGTTCAACACGCGCCTGCGCGAGACCGAGGAGGTCGACTACGGTCACCGTCTCACCCAGCGGTATGAGATGGTGCTCACCACCGCGGTGCGCTCGCGGCACGACCACGACGACAAGCTGGTCAAGCTGCTGCGCAAACTGTACCGGCGGGGGCGCGCCCGGGTGCCGCTGTACGCGCGCCGGCGGCGCTTCGCCCGCGGGTTCGAGACCTCCAGCCGGGCCGGCGGCAGCCTCGCCGCGCTGGCGGCGGTGGCCGCGTCGCCGCTGGTGATCATGCTCGGCCCGGCCGGCGCCGCGCCCGCGGTCCTCGCCCTGGCCGTGTCGCTGCTGGCCGACCTCGGCATGTACCGCTTCGTGCTGCGCAGGCGCGGCCCGCTGTTCCTGCTCTATTTCGGCGCCGTGCACTTCCTGGTGAACGTGACCATCGCCGCCGGGGTGGCGGCCGGGGTCGCCCGGTGGCTGTGCTCGGCGAGGTTCCGCCGGCTCTACGACGCCGACCTGACCATGCGCCCCTCGACCACCGGAGAGGCGGCCACATGACGGCTCCCCTCCGGGCGCTTTTCGGCCCGGCGCGCACGACCGACGGCACGTGCGCCGGAACCCGGCCGGTCGGTAGGCGCACATGACCGGCGCCACACAGGCCGCGACGCGCCCCCGCGATTTTCGGCGCGCCTTGGGGGCGCGCCGGAGGATCCCTCTGGTGCTGTGCGCGGCGACCGCCTGGCTGGTGTTCGTGGTGGCGCACCGTGTCCTGTCCGGCCGGGTGTGGTGGTGGCAGCTCCCCGAGCTCGTCCCGCCGCTGGCGTTGGCGGCCGTTCCCGTGGTGCTGCTCGTCGCGGCCCTGGCGGCGCGCCGCGCGCGCCGGGCGGCCGCCGCGGTGGCGCTGGCGTCCTTGGCGCTGGGCGGGGGAGTGAGCGGGCTCAACCTCGCCCCGCTGTGGCACCGCGCCGTCCCGGCTCCGGCGGACGCGATCAAGGTGTTCTCCTGGAACACCTGGTACTGGGACCAGTCCGTGGGCAGCGCGATGCCCCCGCCCACCGGTACGCCCCCGCGGGACGTCGCCGCCTTCTACCGCTACCTCCACGCGCAGGACGCCGACGTGCTGCTGCTGCAGGAGTACGTCTACTTCGGGGCGGACTCCCGGCCGATCCGGGTGAACGACCTGGACAGGCTGCGCCGGGAGTTCCCCGGGTTCCACATCGCCGCGGCGAGCGAGCTGGTGACGCTGTCGCGGTTCCCCATCGTCCTGGAGCGCGGCCTCGACCTGCGTCCGGAGGCGGAGGACAGCCGGGACACGCCCGTGCCGCCCGGCTCCGATTGGCCCGGCTTCTACACGGTGAAGACGCTGCGCACGGACCTGCGCATCGGTAGCCGGACCGTCTCGTTCTACAACTCCCACATCAACTCGCCGGTCGACCCGTCGGCGGGCGGCCTTGACCTGTTGAGCCTCAACCGCACGCAGCACGAGGCACGCAAGGCCAACTTCCGCGTGCTCGCGGCCGACATCCAGGCGAACCCGCTGCCTGCCGTCCTGGCCGGGGACTTCAACGCCTCGCCCGCGATGGGCATCCTGCGCCTGGTGCCGGGGCGGATGGTCGACGCCACCCCGGCGCTGCGCTCGCTCTACCCCGCCACCTGGGACGACCGGTGGCCGTGGTGGCGGATCGACTGGGCGTACACCACGCCGGAGATCACCGTCCACGCGTATCGGCTGGTCCGCTCGGACGGCCTGTCCGACCACAGCGGGCAGCGGCTGGTCCTCTCGCTCAGCCGGTGACCTGGGCGTACAGCAGGCCGGATCGGCCGACCGGCCGGGTCGCCGGGTCCGTGCCGGCCCGCAGGATCGTGAGATGCAGCGCACGCAGCTCCGGCCCCGGCTCGATGCCCAGGTGGTCGGCGAGGTATCCGCGTAGGCGGGCGTACAGGGCCACCGCCTCCGCGCCGCGTCCGAGGGCGCACAGGCCGTGCATCAGCATGCTCGCCAGGGGTTCCGCGAGAGGGTAACGCGGCACCAGCGGGGTCAGCTCGGTGACCACGATGTCGGGGCGGCCCAGGCGCAGGTGCGCCTGGGCCCAGGTGACGATGGCGCCGACGAACTGCTGCTCGATGCCGTACCGCATGCGGGCGGCCCACTCTCCCGGGATGCCGGTGAGCGGCGCGCCGCGCCACAGTTCCATCGCCTCGGCCAGCAGCCGGGTCCGGGCGACGTCGTCGCAGACGCGTAGCTGCGCCTGCTTGGCCAGCCGCCGGAACCGGTGGGCATCCACCCGCTCGGGGTCCACATCAAGGGCGTAACCGCCGTTCCGGCGCTCGATGGAGACCCCGGTGGCGGTGAGCGCCTGCCGCAGGCGGGTGATGTGGGCGTACAGCGAGTCGGTGGCCCGGTCCGGCGGATCGTCCCAGACACGCTCGATCAGCGTGCGGAGCGACACGGGGCGGTCGGCGTCGATCGCCAGGGCGGCCAGCACCGCGCGCCGCTGGGGTGGTCCCAGGGGGACGCAGCGGTCACCGACGGTCACCTCGACCGGTCCCAGTAAGCGGACGTCCATCGCCTTCCTCTCACAATCGTTTCTCATAGGTGGACGACCGCCGCCAGAGACGGGTGGTGAACGAGCACGAGCATCACACCCAGGGTGGCGGCCCACAACATGGAGTTCGCGACCATGACACGGTCGCGCAGCAGCACACGCACCGGGTCGCCCTCCTTGTCCACGAGCTGCATCTGCAGGTACCGGAAGAGGGCGAAGAGCGCGAAGGGAGTGGACAGCATCATCGCGGTCTGGCCGTGCTGCGGGCCGAACGGTCCCTCGTCACGCAGGTACATCAGGCCGGAGACCAGGGCGAGTACGGAGGCGATCTGCAGCAGCCAGTTGGTCAGCTCCATCGAGTAACCGCGCAGCGCGGGCCGGTGGACGGCCCCGGCCTCCAGCAGTTCCTGGCGGCGCTTGCCGATGAGCAGCAGCAGGGACATCGAGAACACCGTGATCAGCAGCCAGGCGGGCGCCCGGTCTCCGGTCACCTCATACCCCTGCACCACGCGCAGGACGAAGCCGACCGCGACCGCGCCCACGTCGACCAGCGGAATGTGCTTGAGCAGGCGGCTGTAGGCGACGTTGAGCACGAGGTACACCAGCACCGGCCAGGAGGACGCCGGTGCCCGGGCGACGATGGCGGTGAGCACCGCCAGCAGGACGACGCAACAGGCGCCCGCGGTCAGCACCCCCACCCGGCCGGCCGCGATGGGGCGGTTGCGCTTGACGGGATGGAGGCGGTCGCGGTGCCGGTCGGCGATGTCGTTGCCGATGTAGACGGCGGCGGAGGCGACCATGAACGCCACGGTGGCCCAGATGACACCGACCACCTCGGCCAGGCTGACAGAGGGGGCGCCGATGAGCGCCACGGGCACGAGAAGGATCGCCTTGGCCGCGTGGGAGGGGCGGATCAGGGCGGCCAGATCCGCGACCAGGTGCTTGCGGGTTTCCACGGCCCGCTCCTGCGCCGCTTCCTGACGCTGCGGGCTCTCTGGGACGTCTGGCGATTCGACAAGGCGCATGCTTTACCCCGATAGCTCAGAAGAAGACCTTCGCCAGCGACAGCGCGCCCTGCCGCCACGCGTCACGGCTCGTCGCACCGCCCGATGAGAGGGCAGGTGAGCCGGCCGCGCGGTGTTCCCGCCACCATGCGTACGTGCGGAGGATCGCGTCCTGGTTGGACAGCTTCGGACGGAAGCCGAGCCGTTCACGGGCCTTGTCGATGCTGACATAGGAGTCGGCGAGCAGCTTGCGCGCCAGCCGCCCGTACACCGGGGACAGCTTGCTGCGCTCCAGCAGCCGGAGCCCGGCCAGGGCCGGTCCCGCGGGCAGCGAGACGACCCGCTTGCCGTGGCCGGCCGCGTCGAGAACCGCCTGGAAGTCCTCACGCAGTGTGCCGAACTCGGCGGCGGCCAGGTTGTAGGTGTCGTCGGCGACGTCGGCCGGCGCGTCGAGCACGATGGCCACGGCGTCCACCAGGTCCTCGATCGCGAACATCTGGATGCGTTTGTCCCCGCTGCCGAGTACCGGGAAGTTGCGGCCCTCCTCGGCCCACTCGAAGAGCATCGCGAACAGGCCCATCCGGCCGGGGCCGAGGAAGGTCTTGGGGCGCAGGATGGGCACGCGCATGCCGTCGGCCCGGTACTTCTCCGCCAGCTCCTCGGCCGCGGCCTTTGCCCTGGTGTAGGGGTCGACCGGCGCGCGCGGATGCTCCTCCGGCGTGGGCACGAGCGTCGGCAGCCCGTAGACGGCGGTGGAGGAGATGTGGACCAGCCGCTCCACGCCGGCTTGGCGCCCGGCCTCCAGGACGGTGCGGGTGCCTCCGACGATCAGGTCGTGGATCTGCTCGGCCGGGTAGCTCGGCAGCGCGCCGGCGCAGTGGACGACCGCGTCCGCCCCGGTCATGGCCTCGGTCATCAGCGGCAGGTCGCGCACGTCGCCGATCCGGTGTCCCGCCGTCAGCAGCGGGTCGTCCTGGGGGCGCAGGTCCACCCCGAGCACGTCGTGGCCGTCGAGTACGAGCCGGCGGGCCAGGTGGCCGCCGAGCATCCCGGCGCTGCCGGTGACTACGACCCGGCGGGCCATCGCGACCCCACCTTCTCTCGCACGAAGCCGGCGAGCAGCCGCGGCAGGCCCTTGGCCAGCGTCTTGTCGAGGCTGTCCAGGAAGTACTCGATGTCCTCCGGTGCGATGGCGAGGGTCGGCGCGACGACGAGGGGGTTGTCGGCGTTCGGGCTGTAGTAGGAGACGATGCCGTGCTCGCGGTAGAGGTCGGCGATGACCGCGAGAGTGATCAGCTTGGTGCGGAACTGCGGGTCGCCGGAGAAGCCGGGCGCGAGCTTGGCGGCCAGGTCGAGCACCTTGGGCCCGCCGCCGAGGAACACGCCCCACAGCGCGCCCACCCCGCTCACCCGGCCGACCACGTCGGGGTGGCGCTTGTGGATGTTCTGCAGGCCGGGGCCCAGGATGCGCTCGATCTGCCGTGCCCGGGCGGGGTAGTCGTCCTCGACGACGATGTTGACGGCCTCGATGGCGGTGACGGTCTCCTCGCCGAAACCGTAGTAGGTGGTGCTGTGCAGGATGACGTCGGAGAGCCGGTCGTAGGCCTTGCGGAAGACGGTCTCGCGGGCGGTGTACCCGGCGATCGACGCCTTGCCGCCGCCGAGGGACTTGGAGTAGACGAGGATGTCGGGCAGCAGGTCGGGGTAGCGCATGAAGTAGAAGAGGCTGCCCGTCTTGCCCCAACCCGTGTAGACCTCGTCGAAAATCAGCATGATGTCGTTCGCGTCGCAGAGCCGTCGCAGCTCGTACAGGTCGTTCTCCGTCCAGCAGCGCATGCTCGACGCGCTGAACGGCTCGGCCATGATCGCGTAGACGTCGCATGTGCCGTCGGGGGTGCGGGCGGCCTCGATGGCCGCGCGGACGGCCGCGATGTCGCCGTAGGGGTGGACGACGATGCCGGGGAGACCGGGGAAGCGGAAGGAGTTCTCGGACGATCCGGTCAGGCTGCCCGCGCCCAGGGTCTTGCCGTGGAAGCTGATGTCGGAGCGGAGGATGGTGTTGCGGCGTCCCTCGTGGTACTTGTACGCCATTTTGACGGCGCCCTCGTTCGCCTCGGCGCCGGAGTTCGGGAAGTAGGAGATGCTCAGGTCGCCCGGCAGCAGCTCGGCGATGTTGTGGCTGAGGGCGGCCACGTACGGTGAGAAGAACGCCTTGTGCACCTCCATGCGCCGGCGGTCGGCGAAGCGGCGCCGTGCCTCAAGGATGCGGGGGTGGTTGTGGCCGTGGTTGAGTACACCGACCCCGCCGGTGACGTCAAGGACCTTGCGGCCGTCGCGGGTCCTGATCCAGGCGCCCTCGGCGCTTTCGACGAGCTCCCGGCCGAAGCCGAAGGAGGTCATGAGGTTGACCTGACTGCGGCTGACGTACCTTCTGTACAGATCTTGGACCTGCTTTACGGTGAAACTTTCACACTCATCAACGCCGATCAGTTCAGACACGTCCGCCCTTCCCGGTTCGCGCGAATATCGCTGGTGCCCGGCCTTCTTCTCGGCGGTGAGAAAAGGTGAGACATGTCGCCAACAATGTCGAATCCGCCTATACCTCGAACCATGCACATGTGTGTAGGTTGGCGGCGGGCTGCGAGACGGCGGAGGAGAAAGGGCGCCCGGGGGCGGATCACCGGATATTTATCAGTCGAATCTCGCGGCGAATAGGGATGATTTCCCGCGTGCGGGGCGGCTCGCGGTCATGTAGGTGGCCGGCTGAGCGGGCGGCGTCCAGACCTCCCGCCGCGCCCTCCAGACGGCCAGTGCCTGGTCCTCCTCGGTGCCCTCCGCCCTGGCCCGCTCGCGGGCGAACAGGCGGAGGAGGTCGTGCATGCGGTACCGGTCGTGGCCGTGTGCCTCGAGAAGCTGGGCTTCCGCGAGGTGGTCCAGCAGGTCGGCGGTGCGCGGCTCGGAGCGGTCGGCCAGGGCCGCGGCGGCCGCGACGCTGATGGCGACGCCATCGAGCAGACTCACCATCCGGAACATCCGGGAGGACTCGGCGTCCAAGCTCCGGTAACTCATCATGAAGCACGCCCGCACGGCCTGACCGTCGGCTTGGAGCTCCGACAGGCGGTGGTCCTCGACCGCCAGCCGGTCGGCCAGGGCGCGCAGTGGCAGTCCCGGCCGGGCGATCAGCCGGGCGGCGGCGATCCTGATCGCCAGCGGCAGCCCGGCGCACAGCCGCACGATCGCGCGCGCCGCCCGCTGCTCGGCTGCCACGCGCTCCTCCCCGATCAGGCGGCCGAGCAGCGTGGAAGTCTCGTCCTCGGCCATGACGCCGAGGCGGAAGTGCGAGGCGGCGTCCAGCGAGGTGAGCATCCTGCGAGCGGTGACCAGCACGCGGCAGGTGGGACTCGCGGGCAGCAGCGGGCGCACCTGCGCGGCGTCGCGGGCGTTGTCGAGCAGGAGCAGCAGGTGCCTGCCGTCGGTCAGCGAGCGGAAGCGGGCCGCGGCCTCGTCCACGTCGGGCCGCCCGGCCGTGTCGTCGCCGAGCGAGCGCAGCAGGCGGGCCAGGACGTCGGCGGGGTTCAGCGGCGCGACGCCGGGTGTGGAGTCGTGCAGGTCCACGTAGAGCCGCCCGTCCGCGAACCGGCCCGCGACCTGATGGGCGACGTGCACGGCCAGCGCCGACTTGCCGACCCCGGCGGCGCCCGTGATCGCCGAGATGGCGGTCGCGCCGGAGGCCGAGGTCAGCATCGTGCGCAGGCGGGTGATCTCGGCGGCCCGGCCGGTGAACGCGGCCGGGCCGATGGGCAGCTCGGCCGGGGCCCTGCGGGCGGCGACCGCCGGCGGCGGCGTCAGGGCGGGGTCGTCGGCGAGGATGCGCTGGTGCATGCGGACCAGGTCCGGGCCGGGGTCGATGCCGACCTCGGCGGCCAGTGTCATCCGCGCGCCCTGATAGATCGTCAACGCGTCGGCCCTGCGGCCGGAACGGTACAAGGCCAGCATGAGCTGTGTCCTGAGCCGCTCGTTCAGCGGGTCCCTGCGGGTCAGAGCCTCCAGGTCGGCGAGCATCTCGTCGTGCTGGCCGAGCGCCAGCCGGGCCTCCAGCGAGGCGTCCACGACGGTCGCCCTCAGCCGCTCCAGCCGCGCCGCCTCGCAGCGCAGCGGCGTGGGCAGGGGCAGCTCTTCCAGGACGGACTCGCCGCGCCACAGGCAAAGGGCCCGGGTCAGCCGTTCGAGCGCGACGTCGTGGCGTCCGGCGGACAGCGCCTGCTGCCCCTGCGCGGCGAGATCCTCGAACAGCGTGACGTCGACCTCGCCGGGCGTGACGCGCAGCAGGTACCCGTTGGGGCCCGCCTCGATGCGGGAGGGGGAGTCGAGCACCTTGCGCAGCGCGGAGATGTAGGTGTAGAGGTTCGACTGCGCGGTGGCGGGCGCGTGCTCGCCCCACAGCCAGTCGAGCATGCGCCGGCTGGGGATCGCCTTGTCCGTGTTGAGCAGCAGGGCGGCCAGCAGCACCCGCTGTTTTCGGCGTCCGAGCGCGATCGGTCTGCCACGAGAGGTACGAACCTCGATCGGCCCGAGGATCTTGAAATCCATGCGACCACCCTGCAGTGCGGGGTTTCATCAACAGGAACCGTACGACGGAATAAGAAGATTACGCGTCCTGAATAACCAGGGGCTAGTGCTGTGAGAGCGGTTCCGCGCAGGCTGAAATTTATCACCGCATCGATATGTGTGGCGTGAGAAATTCGTCTCGGTCGGTTCTTTGGCTGGGTGTCGGGCGTGATTCGCCATACGGCCCTCGAACGGCCTGAATTCTCGTGCGGTTACCGTTGCTGGGGCATCGCCGAGAACGGGGGAATGGTGTCCACGCACCGGCCCGCCGCATCGAGGATGCGTCCGCTGTGCTTGATGACCCGCAGGGTGATGGCGCGGTCGTCGACCGTCATCCGTGGCAGCCGGGCGGTGAGCCGCTCCTCGAAGCGCACCACGTCCGACGTGGTACGCAACCATGCCTCCAGATACAGGTTCTGCGGCCCGGCGGTGATGAAGGCGACCCGGACCTCGGGGATGGCGGCCAGTTCCTTGTTCGTCTCGGCCAGAGAGTCCATCGGCACCCGCGCCCAGAAGCAAGCGGTGACCGGCCAGCCCGACAGCGTCCGCGCCATGTCGCAGCGCAGCGTCAACTGACCGCTGCCCAGCAGCGCGTTCATCCGGCGGCGGGCGGTGGCGAGGCTGGTGCCGATCTCCGCGGCGAGTTCGGCCAGGCCCAACCTGCCGTCCCTGGCCAGCGCGCCGGCCAGGGCATGGTCCACCTCCCGCAGCGTGAGGGGCGGGGCCGGTCGCGGGCGCGCCGCCTCGCTGAGGCGCGCCACCGCGGCGGGCTCCAGGTTGCGCAGCCGCCAGCGGCTGCTGGCCCGTGCGTCACCGACCATCAGGTAGCTGCCCATGCGCGCCACGCCGGGTAGCCGGCCGGGTCGTTCCAGCAGGTAGTGCGAGAGTTCCTCCAGGTTCCGCGCCACGACCAGCGCGACCAGGTCCCGGCGGCCGCTCATGAGCTTGATGCCGTAGGCCTGCGGATCGGCCGACAGGGTCTCGGCGACCTCGACGACGCGTCCTGGATGGCAGTTGATCTCCAGGATCGCCCCGCATTCCTGCGTGAACCCGTTGGTGAGGAAGCCGGTGACCCAGGCATGGCCGGCGGACCGCATCCGGCGCCAGCGCCGTGACGCCGTGGCCGGGTCGACCTGCAGGACCTCGCCGACGAGCGACCATGGGGCCCGGGGGTGGGTCTGCAGGGCGTTGACGATCGCCAGGTCGAGTTCGTCGGGCAGCTGCGCGGCGGAATCCGGCCGGTCGGCCATGTCACATCCCTGCATGTCTGGTTTGCACGTAATCCGGCATCCAGCCGACTGCGGTGAAAAAATCCGGCGATTTTGCTGAGTGCGGCGAATGCCCTACCGAGACTACCGGTCTAAGGGCACCACGCCACCGGCGCGAACTCACCCCTGGAGACAGCCAATGACCTGGGCTCCGGCCTGCGACACAGCCTTGCGGTTCGAAGGCGCCGCGCTCATCGACGGCTCCGGCGCCCCGCCCGTTCCGAACGCCACGGTCATCACCGATGAGGACGGCCGGATCCGCTATGCCGGCTCAGCCGCCCAGGCACCGGCCACCTCCGAGGCGGTCGTGATCGACGTGACCGGGCGCACTCTGCTGCCAGGGTTCTTCGACTGTCACGTCCACATGGCCATGACGCCCGGCCGCCGGCTGACCGAGGGGCTGGGCGCCGATCCGGTCGTGGACGTCTTCGCCACCGCCGCTCGACTGCGCGAGACCCTGCACGCGGGCGTCACCACGGTCCGCGATCTGGGCGGTACCCCCGCCGGCTTCCGCACGGCCATCGAGCAGGGCCTCATCGAAGGCCCTCGCCTCCAGGTCGCCGTCAAGGTCATCGGGCATACCGGCGGCCATGCCGACTGCCGGCTGCCCAGCGGGGTCAACGCCGCTCCCTGGCTCACCGAGCTCGCCGACACCCCTGATCAAGTACGCGTGGCCGCCCGCAGGATGCTCCGGGACGGTGCCGATGTGATCAAGGTGTGCGCCACCGGAGGCATGGGCAGCCCGCACGACGACCCCGACGACGAGGGGCTGACCATCGAGGAGATGCGGGCGGCGGTCACCGAGGGACGCCGGCACCGTGGCCGCAAGGTCGCCGCCCACGCGCAGGGAGCCGCCGGAATCCGCAACGCTCTGCTCAGCGGAGTCACCAGCGTCGAGCACGCCTACGGCATCACCGACGAGCTGTGCGACCTCGCCCGTCAGCAGGACGCGTTCCTGGTGCCGACCCTGGCGACCGCGTTCCGGCCACTCGACCCGGCCGGCATGCCCGAATACCACTATCGCAAGAAGTCCCGCTGGGCGGGCGTGACCAAGGAGAACATCGCCCGCGCCATCTCCCAGGGCGTCAAGATCGCCGTGGGCACCGACGCAGGAGTGACGCCCCATGGGTTCAACCTGCGAGAACTGTCCTACCTCGTCGAACTCGGCATGGAGCCGATGGCCGCCATCGTGGCCGGCACCCGCGCCTCGGCGGAGCTGCTCGGCCTCGCCGACACCCTCGGCACCGTCGAGACAGGCAAGATCGCCGATCTCGTCGTCGTGGCCGGCGACCCACTCGCCGACATCTCCCTCCTCGGCCGTCCGCAGAGCATCGTCCTGGTCGCTCAGGCCGGAGTCATCCGCAAGAACCTGCTCTGAGGCTCTCCTGAGCCGCCCGAATCTCCGCATCCTTGAGGAGGACAGCGCGCAATGGACACGCGACACAGGATCGGCATCCTGGGCGCGGGCAACATCTTCGGCCGCTATGCCGAAGGTCTGCGCACGCTGCCCGGCCTCGAACTGGTCAGGGTCGCCGACATCGAGGCCGCCCGGCACAGCGGCCGCCTGCTGGGAGCGGCGCCGGACACCTTCCTCGGCAGCGCCGGCCAGACCGCCCGCCACGCGATCGACGCCGGCCTGATCGGCGAGCCGGTCGGCGTCTCGGCGTCATCTCAGCAGGAGGGACGGCTCGTCGCCATCGAGAGCACCTGCGCGCGCCCCGAGCCCCGCTACACCCGCTGACCTCCCGAAAGGAACAGATATGAAGATCAGTCGAAATCGCATCGCCATCAACCCCCTGCAGTGGGTGGCCAGCCCTGATGGCTGGATCGACCCCTCCCTCGCGCCGTCGTTGGATGAGCAGCTGACGACGATCCGTGAGGCCGGACTCACGGCCGTGCACAGCTCCGTACCCGCCGGTGTGACGGCCGAGGATTACGCGAAGTCGCTCGCCGATCACGGGCTGAGCGCCGCGCCGGGCTACCTCCCGGTACGTCTCAGCGACGACGCGACCGAGAAGGGGCAGCTCATGGACAGCGCCGCCCGCCTCGCCGAGCAACACGCGGTGCTGGGCGTGCCGACGATGTTCCTGGCCATGGGCATGGCCAAGGACGCGCCACGCGTGGCCCGGCCGGCGGTCGGTCACCTGGCCGACCAGGACCGCCTGGAACGGGTGCGGGACCTGCTGGCCGAGGTGGCCGGCGTCATCGGGGCCGGCGGAATCACTCCGGCCTTTCACCCGCACGTGGGCACCTGGGCCGAGACAGAGGAGGAGACCCGGTTCGTTCTGGACACCGTGGACGCCTCCCTGCTCGCCTTCGGCCCGGACATGGGCCACCTGGCCTGGGCCGGCGCTGATGCCGCACAGCTCGTCCGCGACTACGCCGACCGGGTGGCGAGCGTCCACATCAAGGACCTCCGGCTGACGCTCGCCGAGCGGGCCAAGAACGAGGGCTGGGACTACCGCCGGACCGTCCTGGCCGGCCTGTGGTCCGAACCGGGTCAGGGCGAGGCGGACATCGACGGTTTCCTGCGGGCCCTGCCGGAGGACTTCGACGGCTGGCTGATCGTCGAGGTCGACCGCGGCGCCCAGGCGACGCCGGAGGACAGCGTCCGGATGTGCGGAGCATGGGCCGCCGCGCAGACGTAAACGGTCCTGCGGTCGGGGAGAAGGAACCGATGGAGAAACCATGCGTAGGACAGCACCGCTCATAGGAGCGGGAATTCTGATGTTCGGCGCGGCGGCCTGCGGGAGCGGGGGAGCGTCCGCGTGATGAGCGGCGCGGGGTCGGCCGCGGTCGGCCCGGTCGTGCACATCGTCGACGACGACCACGACCTGAGACAGTCGCTGGCCTTTCTCTTCGAGAGCGTCGGAATCCAAGCGCTCACCTATCCCGACGCCGCGACGTTCCTCGCCGAGTACGACCCGGCCGAGCCGGCCGTGCTGATCGTCGACGTCCGGATGCCCGGCGTGAGCGGGTTCGAGCTGCAGGAGCAGTTGCTCGGGCTCGACTATCCCGCCCCGATCATCTTCTGCTCCGCGCACGGTGATATCGCGATGTCGGTACGGGCGCTGAGACGAGGGGCGGTCGACTTCCTGGAGAAGCCCTACAAGCCGCAGCAGATGCTCGAAGTCGTTCAGGAGCAGTCGCGGGAGGCCGGGCGGCGCTTCAGTGAGCACGCTCACCGGCAGGCCGTCCGCGAACGGGTCGAGTCGCTCACCGCGCGGGAGCTCGAGGTGCTCAGGCTCGTCGTCGATGGCCTGCCCAGCCAGCTCATCTCCCGCCGGCTCGGCACCAGCGTGAAGACCGTCGATGTGCACCGTGCCCGGATCAAGGCCAAGACCGGCGCCGAGAGCCTGGGGGCGCTGGTGCGTGATGTGCTCCACTACCGGATCGATCTGTGACGGCTCGGTGGCCGGCCGCTCGTCACGAGGACACGACCGGTCAGGCGCTGAGCGCGGTGGCGGCGAGAGCGTGGAAGCGGCGCTGGAAGTAGACCAGGGCGCCGCTGTCCACGCGTGCGGTGACCGCGTCGATCTCGACGAAGGCCACCGTGTGCGAGCCTTGCCTACGCTTGGTGATGATGCGTCCGACGACCGAGGCGAGCGCGTCGCGCAGTACGGGCACACCATGGGTGTCGAAGTCCCAGGAGCCCTCGCCGAAGCGCTCGGCGGTCGGCACGTTCGTCGCGCCGGCGAAGTGCAGCGCCAGCTCCTCCTGGTCGGTGCCGAGTACATTGACGCAGATGCGCCCGTTGGCGAGGACGATGTCGTGCGAGCTGCTGGAGCGGTTGACGCAGACCAGCATGGTGGGCGGGGTGTCGGTGACGGCGCACGCCGCGCTCACCGTCACGCCTGCTCGGCCGTGCCGGCCGTCGGTGGTGACGACGTTGACGGCGGCGGAGAGGTTCGCCATCGCGGTACGGAAACTGCGCTGGGCCTCGGTCTGGTCATCCACGGCTGCCTCCTGACGGTGAGCGGGTGCCTTTCGAAGCTAGGCCGCGACCGTCAGGCGCCGATAGTGAGATTTCATCCGCACCGGCTGAGGGTTTCCCCTACTCGCGCCCTGGCTGCGCGAGCGGCAGTTGGAACCCGAACCGCGATCCGCCCTCGTCCCGTTTCGCCGCCCAGATCGTGCCGTGCTGACGGGTGATGATCCGGTAGCTGAGCGCCAGGCCGATCCCGCTGCCGTGCTCCTTGGAGGTGAACGACTCCGCGAACGGGTCGCGCGGCAGACCCCGGCCCCGGTCGTCCACGGTGAAGGTGCCGTCAGCGGCCGTGGCGATGGTGATCGACTTCGCCGCGGACGGTGACTGTGCCATTTCGTCGACGGCGTTGAAGGCGAGGTTGAGCACCACCTGGCCGGTCAGCACCCGTTCGCAGCGCACCAGCACCGGCTCGGGACTGAGCCGGATCTGGACCTCGACCCCGAGCGGCGCCGCGCGCAGCCGCACGAAGTAAAGGCACTCCTCGACGATGTCGTTGAGGTCGGCCACCTGTTCCACCTGCTCCAGGTGGCCGACGAAGGCACGCACCGAGCTCACGATCGCGGAGGCGCGTTCGATCTGGTTGACCGCACCGGTGATGCCGTGGGTCAGCTGGCCGGCGACGCCTTTCGGCAGCCGCTCCTGCCGTTCGAACTGGTCGGCCCGGTGGCGCACCCCGGCCAGGAAGTTGGCGGCCGCGGCCAGCGGCTGGCCGAGTTCGTGGGCGATCGCCATGGCCATGTCGCCCATGGCGTTGTAGCGGGCCAGGTGGTTCTCCCGGTGCAGCTCGCGGGTGCGGCGGACCTGGTCCTGGACCCGGTCGGAGACATCGTGCAGGATCATCAGCAGCGCGTCGCCGTCCTCCTCCCGCAGCCGCTCCAGCGACCCTTCCAGCCAGACCCGCTCGCCATCGGGGTGGCGCACGTCCAACTGGACCGGCGTGACCGGAGTGGCGCGGGCGAGGACGTCCTGCCAGCTCACCTCGCGGCCGTCGAGCTGCAGCCGGGCGAACGCGGTCAGTGGCCGCATCGGCTCGACCGCCCGCTCGTTCACCGGTGCGCCGATCGCGCTGAGCGCGGTGTCGGTCGCGAAGCGGATCACCCCCGTCGCGTCCAGCATCAAGGCGAGGGTGGAGGTGTGGTGGGCCAGCGCGTCGACGTACGACGTGGTGAGCCGCAGCTCGCGCTCCACCCGCTGCTCACGCTCGATGTCGCGGAACTGCACCATCACCGCCGGCCCCTGCGCGAGCTCGACCCGCATCGCGAGGGCGTCCGTCGGGATGACCCGCCCGGACTTGGAGCGGTAGTGCCATTCGATCCGGCTCGCGCCCTTCTCCACGGCGTCCTGCAGCCAGTCGCGGCCGATGATCCGGTCGTACTGCTGCGCCGAGCTGCTCATGTGGTTGGCCTTGAGTGGCCGGATCTCGTTCAGCGTGAATTCCAGCAGCTCGCAGGCGGCCGGGTTGGCCCACAGGATGTTCTTGGTCGCCGCGTCGTGAACGAGGACGCACATCCGGGAGGCGTTCATCATCGCCACGAAGTCGTCGCTGACGAGCTCGGGAGCCTGCGGATCTACTCGCACCACCACAGCGTAGGTCCCGGGCCGGAGAACGGGTGTTAAAGAAATCCCCTACGTCAGGCCGAGGAAATGACGACTGACGGACCGGGAGCGCTCTTCTTACTCTGGAGCACCTACCGAACCATGAGGAGCTGTGATGGCGCAGAGCCAGGGGACCGAGCCCGAACGCGCGTTCGGCGAGATGCTCGCCGAGCTGGCCGAGCGTCGCCAGGAGTTTCGCGAGCAGCGCTACGTCTCCAAGGACTTCGTCCACCGGCTCAAGCGGCTTGGCCTGTATCGTTGCGCCACGCCGGAGCAGTTCGGCGGGCAGACGATGCCGCCCGCGGAGTTTCTCCAGAAGATCGAGCGGATCTCGGCCGTCGACGGCTCCACCGGCTGGGTCGCGAGCTTCGGCTCCCAGCTCGTCTATCTGGGCTCGCTGCCGCTGGAGACCCAGGCCAAGCTGTACGCCGACGGCCCTGACGTCGTCTTCGCCGGGGCGCTGTTCCCGATCCAGCAGGCCACCCCCACCGAACGCGGCTTCCTGGTCAGCGGCCGGTGGAAGTTCGCGAGCGGCTGCATGGCCGCCGACGTCATCTGCGTCGGCATCCCCGGCGACGACTCGACCTCCGGCAAACCCCGTGGGGCGCTGGTGCGTCCGGAGCACCTGGAGATCGTGCAGGACTGGGACGTCGTCGGCATGCGGGGCACCGGCTCCTTCGATCTGGTCGCCGACAATGTCGAGGTCGATCGCGAGTGGACCTTCATCCGCGGTGGGGAGCCGGTGGTGGACGAGCCGCTCTACCGCTACCCCGCGATCACGTACGTCGCCCAGTCCCTCTCCGTGGTCTCCGCCGGCGTCGCCCGGACCGCCCTCGACTTCGCCAAGGAGGTCGGCAGCGGCCGGGCCGGCATCACCGGCGCGCCGAAACTCGCCGACCGCGCCTACTACCGCGCCGGCATCGCCGAGGCCGAGGCCGTGCTCCGCTCCGCCCGCGCCTACTTCTACGAGGCCGCCGACGAGGCCTGGCAGACGCTCGTCGCCGGCGGCCTGGTCAGCGACGAACAGAACGCGCATCTGCGGCTGTCCGCCGCCCACCTCGCCCGGACCTCCTCGGAGGTGGTCCACAAGGTCGTCTCCCTCTCCGGCACCGCCGCGATCTACCGCGATCACCCGCTGCAGGCTCTGCTCGGCGACGCGCTGGTGCCACAGGAGCACGCCTTCCTCAGCCCGGCGATGTACGACGCCGCGGGCGCCGTCCTCATGGGTCGGCCACCAACCGTCCCCGCCTTCCGCTGAGCCCACGACGACCGGCCCGAACCATTCGCGAGCAGTTCCGTCTCCATCGGCAGGAGACGCGCGATGTCCTCGCCACGGCGCTGCGGGAGCAGGCGACCCGGTGGGGAGTGGCGCTGCCGATGCTCTCGGCCTTGCTGGCAGCACCCGCCGCCTCCTGACCCTCACGGTCGGGGGGCGACTCCGCTGCGGAGCGCGTCGAACAGCCGCTCGAGGCGCGCGCGGTGGCCGTCCACCACGGCGCTCGGCGGCTCTCCGGCGATGAGGCGACGCGCGGTCTCCACCATCACAGTGCCGAAACCGGCGATGAAGAAGGCGGCGAGCAACGTCCCGTCGCTCTCGAAGGTCGGGTCGCGTTCGAGCTCCTCGGTGAGGGTGTGCTGAAGATCGGAGGCGATCTCTCTCGCACGCGCGACCAGCGCGGGCGACGCCGCGGTCCGGAAAAAGGGGATGGATCCGTCTCGGCGGGTTGATGCTGGCGTTCGGCGCGATCGCCGATCGGTTCGGCCGGCGGCGGATCATGCTCATCGGGCTGGTCCTGCTCGGCGTGGCGAGCCTGGCGACCGCCTTTGTCGTCACCGCGGAGCAACTGATCGCCGTCCGGATGGCGATGGGGGTCGCGGCCGCGATGAATACGCCGTCGGGCAGACCAACGCGTCGGCGTGCCCATATCCCCACGCTCAACAACGCGCCGTTGGGGCGTTGTTGAGCGTGGTCAAAAGTCGCCGACACGGCTGATGCCACGTCAACCCAGCTTTTTCAGCCTGACAGCCTGCTTGAGGAAGACGATGCCGTCGATCATGTCGAGCTGGGCCGGGTCCAGCGGGAAATAGGCGAAATCGGAGGAGGTACGCGGGGCGGGCTTCGTGATGGCCTTGGCCAGGTGGCGGGCGTCGATGAGAGAGTGGTCCCACGGGAGCGTGGACAGGAGGCCCTCGACGGTGTCCGGGGACGGAATGTCGTCGCCGACCGTGCCGAAGGCCGAGGCCAGAAAGGCGTACCGGTCGCCCAGGTGCGTTTCGGCGATCGCCCCCGCGCCCCACCACTCCAGCGTCTGGTCGCCGAACGGCATGAGGCTCTTGTTCCGCTGCAGGTGAAGGTTGCTGGCGAAAACCAGGGCCGGGCCTTGCTCGGCGACGGCACGCAGGTTGGCGGCCATCATCGCCTCCCGCAGGGCCGACAGCCGGGACCACCGTGCCGGGGAGGCATCGGCCATCCAGTAGTGGTAGCGGAGCAGGCCGACGGCGGTGCGTCCGTACAGTGCCGCCAGCTCCCTGTCTTCCGCGCTCAGCCGCGGCGCCTGCGTGTCGAGCAGCGCCACCAGGTCGTCGGCGATCAGTCGCAGCCGCTGGGCGTCGGCGGACTGGCCGATCGACTGGGACGGGTCCATGGCCGTGGCCTCGTTCGACCACCGGTCGTCCGGGCCCAGCAGCGCGTCAAGAGTTTCTGTCGTACACGGGAGCGGGTCGTCGAGGAGGGCGTAGAGGGCGGTGAGCGCCTGGCGCGGGCTCGCCGCCCAATACTCCAGCGGGCCGTCGAACCCGAAGAACCGGAGCTTTTCATCATGCTCCTCGTTGTACGCCCGCATCCAGCGCACGAGCTCGCGGTTGGCCGGGAACGTGCCGAAGTCGTGGCTGAAGCCGCGTTCCATGACGTCATCGAGCGTGCCCGCGCCCGTCGTGACGTAGTCGTCCACCACGAGGCCCATGAGGCAGTCGCTCTCGATGGCGAACGACCGATAGCCCTCGTTCTCGACCAGATGCCGGAAAACCTCGTTGCGCAACTCGCCCAGCTCCCCCACGAAGTGCCTGGCCTCGCCCAGGCCGAGCAGCAGGGGAGTGGCGGGAAGCGATCGGAGGAACGCCGAGACGCCCACGCCATCGAGCGGCCGGGCCGTGTCTTTGATATCCATGCCTTCAACGGTATCGTTGAACTTTCGGTGTAAACTTTTCCCCGGAAACCCCTGCTCCCATCGCGATAGACCTTCAACCGGCGATGCATCCATGAGGCCAGTGGACCTGGCGCGCGAGCACGGCCGGTCTACCTAGACGATCAGGAAACACGAGGACGCCGGCATCCTGCCCGCCGCCGAACGCACCGCCCTCGGCTATCGCCCCCAACTCCTCGACGACCGCCGCACCGGCTCGCCGGGAGCGCTGTCTCCGTGGCTCACTGTGCGGACCTGACGTGTCCGCCCGGAGACGTGGGGCATGCGGAGGTTCGCTCACCATCGCCCCCTAGTCTGATACGGGTTTTGGGAAGGGGGTCCGGGCGCAGGAAGGTCCACTCCAGGTCGGAGGCGCGCAGGGCCTGCTCGATCTCGGCGTGGTAGGAAGCGATCGGTCCGTCCTGGACCTCGGTGTCGTCATCGACCGCTCCGGAGGACAGCAGCACCACCTTGCGCACTGCGGCCCGCTTCGGCGACCAGGTCGGCGACCTGGCGCAGCAGGTCGCCGAGCTCCTTGCGCAGACAGTCGTGGACCTCGGCGATCCAATCGCCCATGCCCTTGGCCCGCTCGGCACCGCCCGGCTCAGCCAGGTCGTCGCCGGTGCCTGACTTAGTCCGAGGTTGCCGTGGGCCGCTGCGTACCGTGAAGGCCGGCCGGGCCGAGCCACGTCGTGAGGGCGGTCCGGAGAGCGTTCAGGTCTGGCCGCTCGCCGGCGCGGGTGACCCAGGCGACATGTCCGTCGGGACGGATGAGTACGGCGTCCGCGCCGAGATCGGAGCCCTCGGCAGGACGGGCGCGGACGAGATCGACCCGGTCCGCCCAGCCGGTCACGACGGCGTCGAGGGGCGGGAGACCACCAAGATCAAGCAGAACCGCACGGGCGCGGTGCAGGAGCTCGTAGACGCGGCCGTGTTCGATGTCGAGATCCGGAATCCGCCGGCCGAGGAGGTCGTCCGTCCCCTCCATCGGGTACCGGATGTCGGTCGCCGTGATCATGCCGGCCAGGCGCAGCCGTACCTCATCGATGCCGATGAGATCGCCCAGCGCCTCGCGAAGCGCGGAGGTGTGATCATCCACCCGCCAGAGGGCGGTCTGGGCGCGGGTGTTCTGCAGGACGCGGGCGGCGACCGGGTGGCGTTCGGCGTGGTAGGTGTCGAGCAGCAGGTCCGGGGCCTGGCCGTGGATGACGGCGGCGAGCTTCCAGCCGAGGTTGACCGCGTCCTGCACGCCGGTGTTCAGGCCCTGACCGCCCGCCGGGAAGTGGATGTGCGCGGCGTCGCCGGCGAGGAGCACCCGGCCCACGCGGTAACGGTCGGCCTGGCGCGCCGCGTCGCCGTGCCCGGAGAGCCAGCGCGGCGAGTGCATCCCGTAATCCGTCCCAGCGATCTTGAGCATGGCCTTGCGGAGGGTCTCCATGGTCACCGGATCGTCCCGGTCGGCGACGTGATCGAACTCGTTGGTCAGCACCCGGTACCAGTCCGGTCCGAACGACAGCACCGAGAAGCTGCCGTGCTCGCGCCGCTCCTGGAAGATGTCGTTGGCGGGCGGCTCGGCGAGCTCGACGTCGCCGAGCAGAGCGGTCATCGTGGCCGGGGTGCCGGGGAACTCGATGCCCGCGAGCCCGCGCACGGTGCTGCGGCCGCCGTCGCAGCCGACGAGATAGTCCGCCCGGACGTGCGACCCGTCCGCGAGCTCCACCGTGACACCCGTTTCGTCCTGGGTGAACCCCGCCACCTCGGCGCCGCGTCGCAGCCGTACCCCGACCTCCACCGCGCGCTCCTCCAGCAGCCGTTCCACCTCGGACTGCAAGATGACGAGAACGTACGGATACCGCGTCGTCACATCGGACACGTCGAGCCGGAGGGCGGAGAAGTGCACGCCCTGCATCCGGCGTCCGTGCTCGAGGAACCGGTCGATGAGGCCTCGCTGATCGAGTGTCTCCATCGTACGGATGTGTAGACCACCGGCCCGCGATTCCACCGTTCGAGGCTTGGGGAGACGCTCGAGTACGAGCACATCGACCCCGGCGAGCCGCAGCTCGCACGCGAGCATCAGCCCCGTCGGCCCCGCCCCAGCTATCACTACCTGCGTGTCGGTCATGGTCAACTCCTTGGTCATCGTTCCGTCAAATTGATCAACACACGCATCGGGGGGATGCGTTCGGCGATCGCCACCGGACGCGTCACAGCCGCGCCATCCCGTGCCCGGGCGAGCTCCTCGACCGGGCGCCGCATCTGCGGCGGCAACTCCGGTGCGCTGCGGCTTGCCGGCTCCTGCTACCGGCTGATCTGACGCGGAGCCGCCACCGCGAGAAGTTTGTCGGGGTTGCGGATGGCGTAGAAGTTGGTGATCTTCCCGTCGGCGATCTCGATCAGGAAGACGCCTTCCAGGCGCTCTCCGCTGAGGACGATCGCGGGGGTGTTGTTGCAGTTGACCATCTCGATCCGCAGGTTCCCCGGCCGTCCCAGGCGGAACATGGTCATGAGGAGCGCGGCCACCTTCTCCGCGCCCACCACCGGGCGGCGCGCCGCGGTGGCCTTGCCGCCGCTGTCGGCGGTCCAGGTGACGTCCGGCGCGAGTAGTGAGAGCAGCCCGTCCAGGTCACCGCTGGCCGCCGCGGTCATGAACTGCTCGGTGATCCGCGTGGTCGTCGCGGCGTCGACGGGCTCGAAGCGCTTACGCCGCGCCTGTACGTGCTCTCGGGCGCGGTGTGCCACCTGGCGCACCGTCGCCACGGATTTGCCCACCGCTGTGGCGATGTCGTGGTAGCCGAAGCCGAACACCTCACGCAGCACGAACACCGCACGCTCATCGGGGGTGAGTGTTTCGAGCAGTACGAGCATCGCCATCGACACCGACTCGGCGAGCAGCACATCGGCCGAGGCGTCGTTCGCCTCGAGCAGCAGCGGTTCGGGCAGCCACGAGCCGATGTAGTCCTCGCGACGGCGCGCGCCGGCCCGCAAGGCGTTGAGCGCCTGACGGGTCACCAGCTGTGCCAGATACGACTTGGTGTCCCGCACCGTCGCGAGGTCCACTTCGGCCCACCGCAGATAGCTGTTCTGCAGTACGTCGTCGGATTCGGTGACCGAGCCGAGGATCTCGTAGACGATCGTGAACAGCAGCGGCCGCAACAGGGTGAACCGCTCGGCATGCTCGTCGGTGCTCACGGGGAGGTGACCACCCGCGCGGCGGAGGTCGGCTGCCCGGGACGCGGGCCGCCCGTCGGCCAGCCCATGGAACCCGGCTTGCGGGCCTCCCCGCGGATCCTCTTCGACACGACGAACTTGCAGGTCACCTCCTTGATCGCCGCGCCCATGCGGCCGCCGATGAAGACGTTCACCGCGGTGTCGTCCTTGCGGGCGAGCTGTCGGATGCCGGCGCGCCGGCCGAGGCTGACGCACGCGCCCGTGAAGGCCAGGGTGATCACCGCCGGTTCGGTCCCCGCGATACGGCTCAGCACGGCGTCGGCGGCCTGCGCCCCGAGTGGCCCGGCGGCGTAGCCGCTCATCCGCAGCGGCTGGCCCGATGGTGCGGCGGCATCGCCGGCCGCGACGATGCGGTCGTCGTCGACGCTGGTCAGCGTCTCGTCGGTGAGCAGCCGGCCGAGCGCGTCGGTACGCAGCCCGCTGGCCGCCGCCAGCTTGGGCACCCCGAAACCGGCCGTCCAGATGGTCAGTCCGCTCGCACGCACCGCACGGTCGGCAGACCCGTCGCCGGAACTGTCGGCAAGGACGACCGCATCGGGCCGGACCTCGGCCACCACGCCGGCCTCGAGCACGGCGACACCGTGCCGGGTCAGCCACTTGGCGACGTATCGGCGCCCCGACGCACTCAGATAGGGCGCCAGGCTCCGGCCACACACCAGCGTGACCTTGCGTCCTTGTTCGGCCAGTTCGGCGGCCGTCTCGATGCCGGTCAATCCGCCGCCGACCACGGTGACCGGAGCATCGAGGGGCAACGCGTCCAGCCGGGCGCGCAGCCGCTGCGCGGACTCCCATTCCGCGATGTCGTACGCGAATTCGGCCGCGCCAGGCACCGCTGACGGTGTCGCCGCGGTGCTGCCGACCGCGTAGATGACGTAGTCGTAGTCCAGCGCGCGGCCCGACGCCAACTGCACCGTGCGGGCGGCGGTGTCGATACGCGTGACGCTGTCGACGACCAGCCGGATGCCCTCGCCGAGCAGCGTGCCGTAGTCAATCGTGGCATCGCCGGTACGGGCCACGAACTGGTGCAGTCTGATGCGTTCGACGAACTCCGGGCGCGGATTGACCAGAGTGATGTCGACGTCGGCCCGCATCCGCAGACGGTTGGCCGCGAGCGTTCCGGCGTAACCGCCGCCGATGACCACGACCTTGTGGGGTGTGTTGTGTTCAGTCATGCCCTCAGGACACCGCGGATCGCTGAGACGTGACATGACGCGACGTGACGTGCGTCACTCCACTCAAGAGCGCGGGAACACCTGTTCTCGGCCGAAGCCTTCGGCCCATCCCCAGCGGTGACACAGAACCGACATTATCTGTCACGCTGCCCCTGCCGACACCGCGGACGCCCAGCTCGTGTTCACGTCGGACGGCTGGCGCGTTGCCGGCTTCGGCACGGTTACTGAGCGGCGTTCGGTGCTTAGCAGGCCACCGCTTCGGGAGCGCCGGCCGGGATCTTCGGCATGGCGTTCACGATCTTGGTTTCCAGTACTGCGCTGGCATAGCCCTGCACCCCACCGCCGGGTGGCTCGGACAGGTGTTGCCAGCCGAGAAAGCGGTAGGTGCCGGGTTCGAAGATCAATTCAGTGCGCTCCCATCCGTCTGGTCCCTGGTATCTGATCGAGGCGCCGATGCCCTGTCGCCCGGCCAGGTCGGTGAGGTCGGTGCGCATGGTGGCGGTGGGCATATGGGACAGGGCGTCGAGCACCGCCGCACGCAGGCCGGGACCGGGGAAGGGGTTTTGGGCCAGGGTGACGAGACGGCTTGTCACCGTGAGCTCGATGAGCCGCTCGATCTGGTCCTTGCTGGGTGGTGCCGTGCCGGGCTTGGGCCGTTCGTTCCTGACCGAGGCCTCGGCGTCCGCGCGAATCCGGGCGAGCAACTGGTCCGGGTCGTCGGGCAGGTTGCCGCCACCGGTCGGCGAGAGCACATGCACGGTGCACGGCCCGGCGCGCTGGAACTCGACTGTGCCCGGGGCCTCCATACTGGTCGGGACCGGGCCGGTGTGGGTGCGCAGCTTGCCGTAGGTGAGGCGGGTCAG
The DNA here is from genome assembly GCF_018603905.1 of Nonomuraea sp. NEAU-A123. GTDB lineage: Bacteria > Actinomycetota > Actinomycetes > Streptosporangiales > Streptosporangiaceae > Nonomuraea. Next base: position 24,751 of record NZ_JAHFZZ010000025.1, on the reverse strand, counting down.
CGCGCCGTCGGGGTCGGCGGCGGGAATCCAGTACTCGCGGTTAATTTCCTGAGTGACCTCCGAACGGTCGCGCTCGTGACCCCATACGGTCATCCTGATCTGGTCCGTGCGGTTGACGTAGAGGATCTGGCCCGGCTGTGGCGCTTGTTGCCGGGCGGCGGCCGTGGCCGCTTCCTGGAGCAGTTCCGCCGCGTTGGCCGGGGTCGCACCACCGTCGGTACCGGTCAGGAAGGCGACCGCGGCGACGGCTGCCGCCAGGCCGACCGCGGCCGTCCTGAGCAGGAGGCGGTGCTTGCCAGAGCCGGTATGAGGCGTTCGTTCCGCCACCGCCTCGGCTGCGAGCAAGTCCTTCGCCTTGGCGATGGCCGTGGCGGAGGGGCCGGGCAGCGCGTCGTGGGACGTCCTGATCTCCTGCAGGTCATCGGTCATGACGACTCCTCGATGGTGATGAACGGGCGGAGCTTCCTGCGGGCCCGGTTGAGCCGCGAGCCGACGGTGCCGCGCGGGACGCCGAGCTCCTCGGCGATCTCCTCATAAGTGAGCTGGGCGCAGGCCACCAGCAGCAGCACGGTCCGGTCACCGGGCGAGAGCGCGGCCAGACCGGCGGCCAGGCGCGGCTGCATGACGGCGGCGGACACCCGCTGGACCACACGCTCGTCGTGGCTCACGACGTCGGTGACCTCGGCACTCCTGGCCAGGGCGCGGTACCTGCGGGCCTCGGCGCGCCGGTGGCCGTCCACCAGGTTGGAGGCGATGCCGAATAACCAGGCGCGGGCGTCAGGGTGGGAGAGGTCGTAGCGCGTACGGTTGCGAAAGGCCCGCAGGAACGTCTCCGCGGCGATGTCGTCCGCCGCCGATTCGCCGAGGCGGAAGTGGACGTAGCGGTGGATGGCCTCGTGGTGTCGGTCGAACAGCGCACCGAACCGCTCAGGACGGCGTAGTGACACCTCGATGAGCTGTGCGTCGGTCTCAGCGGTTGGCGGAGCCGACTGCGGAGGGGGAGCTGGCATGCCTGCCCTTCGGAGAAGAACCATGGACACGCCTACTTCGCCGTTCCCCCGATTTGTATTCACACCCGCAGATCATTCCTACGCCTGATCTTCTGCACCTGGCTTCCGTCGGCCCGAGGGCGGACGCGACGACCCGTGGCCGGATGCCGCAGCTGCCCTGCATGGACGACTTCTCGAGGGACAGGAAGGCTGCGGCCGCGACCAGCGGCGGCGGCACGTGGAGCCGATGCGCCGCAGGTGAGCACGGACCGTCAGTGTTGCGCTTGCCTTCATCGACAACTCGCGACAGTCGAATAAGACGACCAGCGGTCGTAGTGACAGGGTCCTCATTCTGATAGGGCCGAAACCGCCAAGATCGTACGGGATCGGCCGTACCAGATCACCCGTGATCAGGAGGCGCTACGGGTTGACGCGCCTCACGGAGCTCGTCAGGTTGTCGAAGCCGTTGTTCGTCAGGTCACTGTCGGCTGACCTCGGGGCGGCCGCGTAGCCGTAAGAACCCGAGCAGTTGGCGCTGTTGTAGAACTGCATCCGGCCGGCCGAAGGATTCCTCATGGAGCTGGCCTTGTTGTTCAGCGCGCCCACATTGGCGCACCCGTTGGAGGTGAAGAGGAAGTCCTCTTGGGCACCGGCGTAGTCGTCGTGCTCGTACAGGCAGACGCTGGCGCCGCAGGAACTGGCGAGCCGCTGGGCGTCGGCCTCCGCGGTAGCGCCCACCCCCATCAGGCTGGTCAGAGCCAGCGCCACGACACCGGCCCTACGCACCGTCGTTCTTTTCACGGATGGCCTCATTTTCGGTTGAGTGTAATTCGCCCAAGATCATGGCAGGTGATCCAAAAATGCGCCACCAGTCCAGTCGAACGGCAGCCGTCAGCTGGGCGAAGGTCGATGGCCATCGATCGTCATCGTGGGTTGCCAAGCGAACTAGCTGGTCAGCCATTTGAAGATCGTCAAGGCACGTAGGCAAGTGGGTTGGCCGCGGCTGATTCGTCTGTCTGGCGCTAGGCGGCGCCTGCGCCAGATGACCGCGCCAGATGATCGTGCGGGTCGGCGAAGGAAGAGGCCAGGCTGGCCGGTGGTCGGGTGTGCGTGCCCTTATCCGGCCAGAGCGGCGAGCTTGAGGGCGGCGGCCGGTTCGACGCCGAGCTCGTGGGCTGCGGCCAAGACGGCGTAGGCCGCGTTGGGGCGCTGGGGCAGGCCACGCTGGCGCCCACCTCACGCACGCCCAATCGATGGCCGACCCCGAGCGGAAGGCCTGGCTCCGCTGGGACGACCACACCTGGGAACTCACGTGCTTGACGGCGCTACGAGCGCCTTGACTACTCGGCCTTGGGGAAAGGGTCATTCGTCGATCGCCCGAAGAATCGCCGGTCCTCACAGCCGCCTGAAAACTCATGATCCAGAGGTCAGCCGGACTGGTTCAGGACTGTCGTCATCCCGCTCCGCTCGCTTTCACACTGGTCGGAACGTCAGCGTGAGAGCGGCGGGTCGCGCGTCGAGCCGGTAGCCGGGCTGGGTGCCCGGACCACAGGAACTGCTGCCGACTCCGTGTTGTGAGGCGTCGATGGTGACGAACACCCGGTCGCGTGCCCGCAGGTCCGTCGTATGGCGGGCAGCGGCGAGGTCCTCGCTGGTCCAGCGGCGGACTGTCAGGGCCACCGCTGGGCTGGCCATGACGTGTAGCCCGCGGTTGGTCACGTCCACCAGCCGAGCCTCGCGCACCTGGCGGCGGCTGCCGTTCTCCTGCGGATAGACATACGGGGTCTGCATCTCGTCGATGGCGGCGCTGAACCTGCCGACGCGCACCGCTTCACTGGTGTCCGGATAAGCCTCGCCTGGGCCGAGGCCGAACCAATCGACCGTGTCGATGCTGCCCGGCAGAGAGACTGATACCGATGCGCGGCAACGGGCACGGCCAGATCCCTTCCGGCGCCACGGCGAGCAGGTCTTCCTCGGCGACGTCGGGACGAGCGGCGGCCTTCTCTGCGACGAGCACTCCCGCGTCCTTGACGTGAACGGCGACCCGATCCCAGGCCTGTACGCCACCGGCAATGCGACCGCCTCGGTCATGGGCCGCGCCTATCCCGCTGGAGGCGCGAGCATAGGCGCAGCCTGCGTCTTCGCCTACATCGCCGGAAACCATGTGGCGGCGTGGCAGAAGCAGTGAGGCATCTGCCGGGACACCCTTTCCCTCAGGCCGACAGACCGGCGCCTTTTTGACAAGGTCAGCTTGTCCACCGGAGCGGTGCGTGCGCCGCTCACCTTCACCTCGATCGGCGTCGATGCGCGCCTTGCCCGTCCGCTGCTGCCGCCCGGCCTCCAGCGGCAGGCCGTCGTCACGGGAGATCGGGTACGAGCCCGCTAGCTGGATCTCCTCCTGCTGCGGCGGCAACCTGCCGTTCACCATCGTGGTCTCGGCCATCAGCGACCTCATCGACGAGCCGACGTTGGTGATGTAGCGGCCACGGCCCCGGTCGTCTCGAACGCCTCCCGCATGGTGCCTGGGTCGGCGCCGGTCGCGGCGACTAACGCCGCACGCGCGTCGGGGGAGGCGTCCACCCAGCCGGTCATCCCTGCGTAGGCGAGCTGCGGAAGGCTCTTGGTAGCCCGGTCGGTCCCTCAGGAGCCGAGGCCGATCTGGATCAGATCGGTCATGCCTGGACCCACCAGTTCTTCGGGTACTCGCCCTTTCTGGTGGCCTTCGTCTGGGCCTGCGCGGGCGGTGCCGCCCACCGTACGGCGTTGGCCAGGACGCGCCTGATCTCGGGCTGGAAGTAGATCGGGGACTCCTCGTGCCCGGGGGCGAAGTCATTCGTTCTCCCACCCATCCACCAAGCCGATACATCGGGTGTATTGCGGGCAGTCGCGCTTGCTTATGTAGGCTCTCGACATAATAGGATGCGATGTATCGCACGACAATAGTTGGCCTGTTACAAGGGAATTCGTCTTAGACTTTGAGATCTGCGGGAGTGTGGGGGTTCCTCGCGCCGCACTGATCTATGTTTGAGACATCCGATGTTACGATGCAAAAGGGCAGGACGACGAAGTCTTCTCGCACTCGCTGAGCCTGGAATGGCCAGTTGGGCGTTCGCTCGGTGCGGAGCTTGGGGTGGATGTCGGCCTCGCGGAACCTGCCGCCTCCGGGAGCCGGGTGGGGCGGGCACTCGGCCGCCGCTCCGTAATCTCGGCAGCTGATTCGGGTCCTGCGACGCCTCGGTGTCCGGCAGGCGCGCGGGTGTGGCGGGAGGGGTCGCGGTTGCGACGTCTATCCGGCTTCGTTATTTTCGAGGCCCTCGGGTCGAGCGCGGACTGACGATCAGTGCGTCGCGTTGCGCGGAGCTCAGGCGGTCAGGTCTCGGGGTGATGGCGTACGCACCGAGCCCGACCTGCTCCACGGTGAGCGGGTCGGAGAGGATCGGACGACGGCTGATCGCGTCCAGGGCGTCGGCCACCCGCTGGATGGGCCAGTCCAGTGCCGTGGCGAGTTCGTCCACGGTGAGTGGCCGAGCGGCGTACACCAGCGCGGCCAGCACTGTCAGCGCGTCGTGCACGACGGCGTTGGTGAGGCCGCTGTCGCTCATCTGCTCGCTGATCCGGGTGAAGAACTGAGCCATCTGGCCCAGCCGGGTGCCGGCGGGTGTGCCAGCGTTGAAGATCTCGATCCCGTGCCGCGCGGCCGCCGCGACCTCGGCGTGTGCCCCGGTGTCGGCTTTGAACGCCCGGAGCCAGATGTCGTCGTCGATCACATACCGTTCGCGGCGGCCGGCATCCTGCGTGCGTCTGACCAGCTCGATCTCCTCGAGGTAGCCGATGGCCTTGGACACCGACGCCGGGCTGACCTGTAGCCGGCGTACGAGCTCGGCGGACGTCAGGCTCCCGGAGTCGGAGGTGAGCAGGCAGACGAACACGCGCGCGGGCATCCGGGGAAGGCCGATCCCGACCAGCAGCGTCGCGAACTGCTCCACGAAACCACGCACGGACTCGGTCGGCCGTCCGTCGATCGGTTGCTCCGTGGGTTGAACCGGTCCGCGGCGGCGGGCGCGCTGTCCGGCGGCCTGCTGGGCGCCGTCGGCCAGGTAGCCGCTGGGCGCACTGTTGCGCGCCACTTCGCGGCTGATCGTGGACGTGGGCCTGCCCAGCCGCCTGGCGATCTCGGCGTATCCCAGCCCTTCGGCCAGCCCGATCACGATCTGCCGGCGATCCTCGTGGGTCAGCCTGCCTCCGGGCATCGGCACGCCCTCCTGTCGGTCGGGTTCACGGGTGCGTTCACCCACATTACATTGCAACGGCTGGTGTGCATGGATTGCATTTATCAACAATGCTGTTGCAACGATCGGCTGAAAGCCCAGTATTTTAAGCGCTTCAAGGGGATTTCACGTTGACGCATCATGAAAGGCAACGTAGCCTTTTTTCGCCCGGAAAGAATCGGAGAGGACGAGGAACCCCTTATGGCAAGAGCGTTGGATGTGACCCGGATACGAGCTCGCGTCTCCGAGCTGCTCGCGGAGTACCGGATTCCGAGTGCCGCGATCGGCGTCCTCCGCGACGGGGAGATCACCGACTTCGCGGTCGGCGTCAAGAGCATCTCCACGCGGGAGCCCGCGACGCCCGACACCATCTACCAGTGCGGCTCCGTGACCAAGACCTGGACCGCCCTCGCCTTCATGCAGCTCGTCGACGAGGGGAAAGTCGCGCTGGACGGGCCGGTGCGGACCTACCTCCCTGATTTCCGGGTCGCCGACCCCGACGTCAGCGCCAAGGTCACACCCCGCCATCTCCTCAACCACACCAACGGCATCGAGGAGAGCTACGGAGATCCGGGCGAGGACGACGACGTGTACGAGCGCATGGTGGAGAACATCGCCGGCGCATACCAGGTCCACCCCTTGGGCCACACACACGGCTACAGCGCGGCCCTGGGCTACGCGATCCTCGCCCGCATCATGGAGGTGATCGACGGCAAGCGGTGGGACGACATCATGAAGGATCGCCTGTTCGATCCTTTGGGACTGACCTCGACGAGCAGCCGGCGTGAGCACGTGGACCAGGACCGGGCCGCGACCGGATACCTGATCCGATCCCTCGAAGAAGGACCCATCCTCTCACCCCTGGATCACCTGCCGCGCTCCTTCGGCCCCGGAGGCAACGTCAGCACGACAGCCCGGGAATTGCTGATGATGGCGTATGTCTTCCTCCACGAAGGAAAGGCGCCGAACGGGACCAGAATCGTCTCACCCGGCATCATCCGTGAGATGACGGAGTCGCGGGTCCCCATACCTGACCCGTACATGTTCGGGCCGGAATGGGCACTCGGCCTCATCGTGTGCGATTGGCACGGCCAAACCGTCTACGCCCACGACGGCAGCGCGGTCAGTCAGAGCGCCCGCCTGCGGATCCTGCCGGAATCGAACATCGCCGTCTCGATGCTGGCGAACGCCGGGCCGCGCGACAGCTTCTACCGGAAGGTGTTCAACGAAATCCTGGCCGATCTCGGCGCGGTCACGATCCCCGACCTGCCGGAGCCCGACCCGACCCTGGCCCTCGATCTGTCCAGGTACGAAGGCTCCTACGAGCGCCCCGGCACCCGCTACGAAGTGGCGGCCGACCGCGGAAAGCTCCACCTCAAATTCACCCTGAACCCCATGGAGGCGCAACTCCTCAATAAGCCAGAACAGCTCGACTACGAGCTGCTCCCGATCAGCGAGACCCACTTCTTGATGCCTTCTGACGATCCGCTCGAGGACCCTCAGACCGTCGCGATCTACGACTTCAAGAATGGTGCCGCACAGTATCTTCACATCAATTGCCGAGTAAATCCAAGAGTCAATGAGGAGAGTGCCACGGTGCACGTCATGGCTGTTTCCACGATTTCTGACAACGACGGTTTCTGGGATTCCCTGAAGAAGGCGTACGGCCAGCTTCCCAGGGGTGCCAAGTGGACGCTGGCGGTCGCGAGCACCGACGGGACCAGGGCGGTGAACGCCATCGTCCATGACTCGGTCGACGGCGTCAGGAGCTTCTTCGAGGATCATGTCGGCCCCTTCGCTACGACGGAATACTTCGAGGCCGACGCGTCCAACGCGGTCGGCCTCCCGACGACGTAGCCTGCGCCACGGGACTGATTGCCGTGGACTCGAACGCGCCGACCGTGAATGCCGCGGCCGGGCGTGCTGTACGGCAGGGAGGGGCTCAGTAGCGGTACTGCCACACGATGCGGGAGCCCGGGACGTAAGAACCGCTGCAATGGCTCCTCGGCCCGAGGACGCGATCACGGCTCCGGCCGGTCATCCGCCGACGGCGCGAGTGCGGCCGATGCAGGATCAAGCGGGGTGCGTAGATAAGAAATCTACATTGTAAAGGCAGGGGCTTCTTGCAATGTAGATTTCTTATCAAACCAAAACCCTCAACAATCAGCCGCAGTCTGCCCAAGGCCGATCAACAGATCCACCAGGCAGGCGTGGACACCACGCCTCAGGCGCACCGGGGATCGTTGGTCGAGCGTCTGGTCGGTGGTGGCGAGTTCGGGTCGCAGGAGGTGAACGGGACGCGTCGCGGATTCCGCGATCTCGGCGGCTCGCTGATGGCGGCTCTTGTCGCATCCAGGGCAGCGTGCCGTGCGGGTCGTTCACGTGCTGGCCTGTGGTTCCAGGCGGCGGGCGATGCCCGCTCGCAAGGCCTTCTTGTCGATCTTCCCTACCTTGGTGGAGATCAGCTCGTCGACGATCACCAGGTGTTCGGGGATCTTGAATCGGGCGACGCCGCCGCGCTCCATCGTCGTGCGGATCTCGTCCAGAGTGATCGTGGTGCCGGGACGGGGTACGAGCACGGATCCCGCCGCGCCGGCGTGCCTGCCTCCCGCCACGATGCCGGAGCCGACCTGCTCATCTCGCCGAACGCAGATCGCGCGAGATGCTGCGCCCGGCCACGACGACAGCGGGTATCAGCCGCTGGGTGGCCGGGTCGGCGCCGATTACCGACAGGGCGGCGACCACGCGGTCCTTGGAGTCGGTGATGCGGGTGGCGACCGAATAGGTTCCGCGGCTCATCTCTTCCCGGACGATGGCCACACCGGTCCTGCGGCATTCCGCGAGCGTCACACGCAGCTCGCCCGGGTCCGTGATGGTCGCGGGTGTGAACCGGGACAGCCGTTTGCCGACGATGGTGTCGAGCAGGGTTTCGTCGCCGTGGGCGAGCAGGATCTTGCCGACGGCGGAGGCGTGCAGCGGCACCCGGCCCCCGACCTGCGAGACGATCGGCACCGCGTGGGCGGTGGAGATCCGTTCCACGACGAGGGCGTCGGTGCCCTGGAGGACGGCGAGTTGCACGTGCTGTCGGGTGGCGGCGTGGAGGTCCTCCATGACCGGCATCGCCAGCACCCGCAGTGGGAGCGCACGGGGGTTGAGCGCGCCCAGCTCCCACAGGCGCAGTCCGACGACGTAGGCGCCACCCGGCTTGCGTTCCAGCGCCCCCCACGCGGCCAACTCGCCGACGATCCGGTGCGCGGTGGCATGCCGGAGGCCGGTTTGCCGGCAGATCTGAGCCAGCGTCAACTGGGGACGGTCCGTCGTGAAGGTGCCGAGGATCGCCAAGGCCCGGGAGATGACCGTGCGGCCACGGTCGGGACTGTTGGCCGTTTCGCACCCCTTCATCGCACTGCTGCTGAGCCATTGTCAGGGCCGCCTCACCGGATGTCCATTCACCGGACATGGCGCTGCCCGACCCGAACCCGATGCGCCAACTTTGCGGGTGAGCGCCGCAGCAGCCAATGGAGGTCCGTCAATGCCCATCACGAACACCCCGAATCCGACCGGTCCACGCGTCGCGATCGTCGGCGGCGGCATCGGCGGTCTCGCCGCTGCCGCGTTCCTGCATCGAGCCGGGATCGACGCAACCGTGTTCGAGCAGGCCCCCGCGCTCGCCGAAGTCGGCGCCGGAGTGATCGTGCCCCCGAATGCCGTGCGCCTGCTGCGCCGGCTCGGCGGGATCGAGCGGCTGGAGGAACGCGCGATCGCGTTACAGACAGGGTGGGAGTTCCGGCGCTGGGCGGACGGGCGAGTGCTGTTCTCGCAGGAGCTTGGGCAGGAGTGCGAGCGGCGATACGGCGAGCAGTGTTACGTCACGCACCGCGCGGATCTTCTCGACGTCGTGCGGGCGGCGGTTCCTCAGTCGTGGGTACGGCTCGGGCGCCGCTTCACCGAACTGCGCCAGTTCGACAAGGGTCTGGAGCTGACGTTCTCCGACGGATCCCGGGCGATGGCCGATGTGGTCATCGGTGCCGACGGGGTGCACACGACCGTCGGCCATTACGTGGCGCAGGCGGGCCCGCCGCGATTCTCCGGACTGTGCGCCTACCGCTGCCTGGTGGCGGCCGAGCAGGCGCCGGCCTTCGCGCGGCGCCCCGTGCAGACCCTGTGGCTGGGCCCCGGCCACCACGTGGTGCACTACCCCATCAGCGGGGGAAAGGTGGTGAACCTCGTGGCGTTCGCTCCGGCGGGAGACTGGACGAGGGAGTCGTGGTCGGCGGAGGGGCGGATCGAGGACCTGCGAGCCGAGTTCGCGGGCTGGTCGGACGAGCTGAGCGCCCTGCTCGCGGCGGCCGAGCGCACCGGACGCTGGGCGCTGCTGGACCGCGATCCGCTGCCCCGCTGGACCACTGGGCCGGTCGCGCTGCTGGGGGATGCGGCGCATCCGATGTTCCCGTTCTTCGCGCAGGGCGCGGCTCAGGCGATCGAGGATGCGGCTGTGCTGGCCGGCTGCCTGGCCGCCCAGCCTGAGGACCCGGTCGCCGCGCTGGGGCGTTATGAGAGCATCCGGCGGCCGCGGGCGATCCGGCTGCAGGAACTGAGCCGGGGCAGAGCGGAGACCAACCACCTCCCTGATGGAGCCGCCCAGCAGGCACGCGACAGGCAGTTCGCGGGCGAGGACCCACTGGCGCACAACGGGTGGATCTACGGCCACGACGCCGAACTCGACCTGCGACAAGGTTTGGTCGGACACTGAGCGTCCCCGCGTTCCCGGCCGAGGCCGACCTGTCCGCGAAGATCACTGTCGGTGCGGCGGTGGCGATCCGCTTCGACCGGGCTGGTCCATGCTGGTGAGCGACATCTTGGGGTGGTCGGCGAAGCGGGTGTTGCCGTAGCCGACCACCGCGACGGTCGAGGCGACCTCGTCGGGCGGTTCCGCGATCGCGCGCAGCGCTCCGAACGCGGCCTCATCTGCTCCGGCGAAGATGGCCGAGGGCACATGCCCCGAGGCGAGGTTGGCGATGTGGACGATGTCGCGGTGCCCGAGCTCGATGAGGTGACGCATGACCTGCTCGTCGTCGCCGTAGACCGAGTCGTACAGAGTGGACTGGTCATGCCGTGCGACGACCACGACGGCGGTGTTGCTCGGGCCGGTAGTGCCGGGCACCACGACGGGCTCGGCCTCATCCCGCGCGGGAGCTCCGTCGTGAGGCGTCGGCAGGGACTGTCAGCGGACCTTGCGGATGGGAATGACGGTCAGGGCGCCCAGGACGGCGAAGACCAGGGCGGCGGTGAAGGCGGCGGGGTAGTTCTGGTTGCCGCCGCCGATGGTGAGGAAGAGCGGCGCGATCAGGGGTGCCAGCGACTGGGGGAGTGAGTTGGCGATCTGGAAGACACCGAGGTCCTTGGCCGCGTTGTCGGGGTTGGGCAGGACGCGGACGACCAGGGCCATGTCGACGGCGAGGTAGGTGCCGGTGCCGAGACCCAGGATCGCCGAGCCGATCAGGTATTGCGGGTAGGTGGTGGCGAATCCGAGGGTCAGCAGGCCGACGCCCATGATGAGGGAGGCGACGAGCACGAAGACCTTGCGGCGTCCGGTCCGGTCGGACAACAAGCCGCCGAACGTGGCGGTGAGCAGGGAGGCCGCGGTGAAGACCAGCGTGGCGGTGAAGACGAGGGACACCGCTTCGGCAGGGCTGTAGCCGAGCCGATCGGTGATGACGTAGAAGCCGAAGGTGAGCTTGAAGGCGTTTCCGGTGAACAGCAGGAAACGCCCGGCGAAGGCCCAGCCGAAGTCGCGGTGGGCGAAGGGGTTGACCCACAGACTGCGCAGCAGGTCGAGCAGGCGGAAGGGGCCGAGCAGGCCGCGGTCGGCGGGGCGGTCGGGGAGGAAGGCGATGAGCAGCCCGATCGCGGCGAAGGTGAAGACGCCCGGCAGAAGGAACATGAGGGACGTGTTGCCGACGACCATCGTCGTGAGGAACGTGCCGACCAGGATGCCGATGTTGCTCATCGGGCCGAGGATGCCGGACACCCGGCCGCGCTGCTGTTCGGGCACGTGGTCGGGCCAAGAGCCGCGTGCCCGCGCCGGTGCGCAGTTCGGCCGTCGCGGAGCCGGCGCGTACGTAGGAGGGGGTGAAATCCAGCCGCAGTTCGCCGTCGTCGCCCCAGGCCTCGAAGGTCCATTCCGTACGCCAGCCGCCGTGCAGGTAGCCGATCAGCTCGGCGGTCCGCCCGCCGCCCCGCAGGGTGAGCAGATAGCCGAACGGCTTGAGCGGCCGGACGAGGTCGACGCTTTCGATCTCCGGCAGGAAGCGCCGTACCAGCGGGAGGTTGTGGATGGCCAGGCCGAGGATCGCGCCGTGGATGGCGGCGGCCGGATCGCCGCCCCGCGCCGGGAACACCGGGTCGGTGTGCAGTTGCGTGGCCGGCGATTCGAAGCGCGCGTTGGGCGGCAGGACGATGCGCGAGCGGACCCGGCGGACGGTTTCCGGCAGATCGCCCCAGGCCCGCTCGGCGGCCAGCCATGCCGGGTCGTAGGTGTGCATGGCGCCCACCACAACGGGTACGCCGCTGTCCCTGCTCGCCTTGGCGATCGCGCGGGCCTCGTCCAGGGTGGTGGCCAGCGGCTTTTCCACCAGGACGCCCTTCTTGCCGGCGCGGCAGGCGGCTTCGGCCTGTTCGGCGTTTCAGGACAAGGAAGACCTGCTCGCCGCCGTCCTGGAATGGTGGGCGAGGGAGACCGCCGCGCTCGGCATAGGAGAACGGACCGGGCTGCGGGGGTTCAACGATCTGCGCGTTCTCATGACGTACCACGTCGAGCATCGCGGTCTGCTGGAGCTCTTCATCCGCCTCACCGGAGAGGCCTCCCATGAGAAGCACCCGGCGCGGGCCTTCATCCAGCAACGCTACGGGAAGATCGTCGACATGCTGGTCGGGCGGCTGCTCAGTGTGGCGCAGGCGGGAGAGATCCCGCCCATCACGCACGGCCAGGCCGAATCGGAGATCCGCGCCCTCTGCGCCGCCATGGACGGACTGGAGATCCAGTGGCTCCTCGACCCCACCGTGGACCTCGTTGGCCTGTTCGACCAGCACCTCGACCACACCCTGGACCGCTGGGGGCAGGGTAGGTACGTGCCTGGTACGAGCTGAGTGCCTGGCCACCCGGGTCAACGGTCCGAGCGTCTCGGCAAACCCCCAAAAGTGGCTGTGAGCTAGATCACGGTTGAGGTTGACCTTGGGTCAGGGTGGAAGCTCGTCGCAGCGGCACGACGCCGACCGGACATAACGGATTTAACGGAGCAAACCACCATGTCCATCACCCTTTCCGGCCAGGACAAGAGCACCCTTCGGACGGCCGCGTACGGTGCCGTGTCGCTGATTGCCGCCGCCACCGGCTCGCCCTACAAGGCCGCCACGAATGCCGCCATCGCCCTGACATCGGCGACCGGCCTGGTCGGGCACGTGCTCGCCGCGAAGGCCAAGGACATCGAGCTGAAGGGCAAGACCGTCGCCGAGCTCGCCGACCGCGTACTGCCGGCCCTGACCGCAGCCATGAAGCTGCTCTGCAAGCAAGCTCCAGCAGAAGCCGACAACTTCCGCACGACCATCCTCCTCGCCATCGATGCCGCCCAGGTCCACCCGGACAAGCCAAGCACCACCACGGCCGAGATGGCCCGCAAGATCACCGCCGCCCTCGACGTCACTGCGGACAACGGGGCTGCTGCCGGGCAGGATCGCCCGGAGCTGCAGAAGGCGATCGAGGAGATCGTCGATTCCGGTTTCGTCGGGGTGTCGCTGCGCGTACACGATGAGCGGGGCGAGTGGGTCGGCAGCGCCGGGGCGGCCGAGCTGGGCGAGACCGCCAAGCCTCCGACGAACGGGTATGTCCGGATCGGCAGCAACACCAAGACCTTCACCGCGACCGTGGTGCTGCAACTGGTGGCCGAGGGCAAGATCGGGCTGGACACCCCGGCGGCGGACTACCTGCCCGAGTTCGGGCTGGACGAGCGGATCACGGTGCGGATGCTGCTGCAGCACACCAGCGGGGTGTTCAACTTCACCGGCGAGGTCTACGACGACGGGACGGTCGCGCGGGGGATCCCCATCCCCTACAGCACCACGGGCAAAGAGTGGATGGACAACCGGTTCAAGACCTACCGGCCGCAGGAGCTGGTGGAGCTGGCGTTGTCCAAGCCGGCGCGGTTCGAGCCGGGGACGGGCTGGAGCTACTCCAACACCAACTACGTGCTGGCCAGGCTGCTGATCGAGAAGGTCACCGGCCGCTCGCTCGCCGAGGAGATGCGGCGGCTGATCCTGGGCCCGCTCGGGCTGTCGGGCACCGTCGTGCCGGACGCCTCGCCGGAAATCCCCGAGCCGCACGCCCACGCCTACTACCGCTACGAGGACGCCGGGCAGCAGAAGACGGTCGACGTCACCCGCCAGAACCCCTCCTGGATCTCCACCGGCGGCGACATGATCTCGACCACCCAGGACCTCCACACGTTCATCTCCGCGCTGGTCGGCGGCAAGCTCCTGCCGGCCCCGCTGCTGGCCGAGATGTGCACCCCGCACCCGACGGGCATCCCGAACATGGACTACGGCCTGGGCGTGTTCGTGCTGAACACGGACGGCGGCACCGTCATCTCCCACAACGGCGCCGCCGTGGGCCACGCGGCGCTGATGTACAGCACACCCGACGGCAGCAAGACCCTGACCGCAGCGCTGAACTGCGTGGACGACGCCGACCTGTCCATCGCAACAGCGTTCCAGAACGCCCAGCAAAGGCTCGTGAACGAGGTGTTCTGCGGTGGGCCGGCTCAGCCGACGGACTGAGCACCTGTGACCCGTACGCCTCGAGGGACGCCCCCTTCCGGTCGTGCATCAGGTAGAGCGCGAACCTGGGCCACGCCGAGCACGAGCACAAGGCAGGCTGAGCAGATGAGGAACGGAGTCACGATCGGGCAGGCGGCGGTATTCGTCGGCGTCACGGTGAAGACGGTGCGGCATTACCACAAGCTCGGCCTGGTCGAGGAGCCGGAACGCGACAGCTCCGGCTACCGGCGGTACGGATCGGCCGATCTGTTGCGGCTGGTCCAGGTCCGGACGCTGGCCGCCGCCGGGGTGCCGCTGGCCGAGATCGGGCTCCTGCTCGACGCCGATGCCGCGCTGTTCGCCACCACGCTCGCCGACGTCGAGCGGCAGCTCACCGAACGGATCGAGGAGTTGATCGCGCGGCGTGACACGCTGCATCGGCTCGCCGATGGTGACCGGGCCCTGCTGCCCGACCGCGCTGTGGCGCTGCTGGAGCGGATGCTCGGCCTCGGATTCCCCGCGGACGAGGTGGCGGCCACCAGGGAGGGCTGGGTGCTGGCCAAGGCCCTGGTCCCAGAAGGCTTCGACGACTACCTCACCCATTTCGAGCACGCCCTCGAAGACACCCGGCTCGTCGCCTTGACCCAGCGCGCAGCCGAAGCCGCGGCCTGGGAACCGGACGACCCCCGCATCGCCGAGCTCGCCACCGCCGTGGCCGACCACTACCTCGCCAACCCCGCACTGCTGAAGACGGTGACCGGTCTGCAAGCCCGTACCGAGGCCGCGATCCGGTACACGCTGATCGCCCACCACGGCGAAGAGCAGACGCCGGCCGTGGCGCGGCTGGCCGCGCTTTTCGAGGCCAAGCTCCGCGCCGCCGGCATCCATATCCCCAGACCAGACTCCCACTGACCGCGCCGTGCTCCGATCTTTCGGCCCGGCGATGGTGTTCGCGGTGAACGACCGCCGTTCACCGGCGGACAGGACGAGGGGGAACTCCGGGTCGCTGCCGAGCGGCTGCGCGCCGGCCGGCTCGGCTCCCTCGCTCTCGAAACCGGCCCGCTCGGATCTGCGTCGCCGCGCGGTTGCCCGCCCGCCCAGCCCGTCAAGGCCGCAGCGACTACTCGGTGATCCAGCCGCACCTCGGGATGCCCGAGGCCAAGATCGGCGGCGAGTGCGGCATCAAGATCACCCGGAAGTACGTCACGGCCTTGCTGGACCTGCACTGTCCGGCGTGGCGGCGGGCGACTCCTACGCCGTCCACGTCCTGCCCGGCCTGCTGCGCATGTTCGCCCGAGGCGGGCGGCCCACCCCGCTCGGGCAGGCGTTCGCCGAGTACGGGCGGATCGACAAGACCCTCCATCTGCTCAGCATCTTGGATCCGATCGACGACACCTACCGCCGCAGGTTGAATAAGCAGCTCACCGTCCAGGAGTCCCGGCATCGGCTCGCCCGCAAGATCTGCCACGGCGGAGGCGGTCAGATCCGCAAGGCGTACCGTGAAGGGCAAGAAGATCAACTAGCGGCTCTGGGCCTCGTCGTCAACGCGGTCGCGCTGTGGAACTCCAAGTACCTGTCGGCCGCGGTCGACCGGCTGCGCGCCGAAGGCGTCCCGGTCAAGGATGAGGACGCCGCCCGGCTGTCCCCGCTCGGCCACGCCCACCTCAACGTCCTGGGCCGCTACTCCATCTCTTCCTCTGCACCGGCCGAAGGCCTGCGGCAGCTCGGCGAGACCCCCGACATCCCCGCTCTCCCCGACGGCGGCGGCGTGGAGGAGGAGGGGTAGACCCCAGGGATCCGGAGAATCGTCCGCCGTGCCCGGCCTGGCTGCGCGATCCTGTCCTTTTGGCCGATCTTTCGAAGGATGCGCGGACGGCTGAGGAGGTGCACCCGGCGTGGGGCGAGGTCGTCGACGTTCCTACCCCTCGTCGCCAAGGGATGATCACAGCGGAACTGCGGGGAAGTCTCGTAGCCGCTCACTCAGCCTGTCACCTCGCGGGCGAAGCTCGGTTCCGCCGCCTCCAGTCGCGGTACCGCGACCCCCAACCGGCGTGCTTCCGCCAGGGTGTCTCGGCAGATCTCGCGCGGCTCTTCGGCGTCGGGGTCGGAGTGCGCCGTGAGGCTCACGCGCGCGGGCGCGACATGAGCAGTCAGCCAGGCGAGCACGGGTGCCGCCAGCCAGGTGGGCGCCCGGAACAGCAGCACACCGCCCCGGTGCCGTCGCAGGTCGAGGCCGCGCGCCTGGAGGAGCGGCAGCAGCTCGCGACCGGCCAGCAGCGCCTCGCGCAGGTCGCCCGTTGCCCCGGCCAGCTTGGACAGGGAACCCAGCCGCAGGCCCTGCGAGAACAGGCCGGCATCCGACACGAAATGGACCCACAGCCAGCCGCGGAAGTCAGGCTGCTCCTTAATCCGGAGCCCGGCCTCGCGAAACGCCTGGCGCACGGCCCGGTCCCGGTCGGTCGGGGGTTGGCCGAGTGTGCCGAAGATGACCGACGGCAGCAGTGCCCCGTGGAGCACGCCGTCCGCGCCGAAACCGCCACCGGCCTGGGGAAAGCCCCAGGCGATCTGGTCGAGCGGGAGTGCGCCGATCGCGGCCAGCGGCTCGGTCCAGATGTTGCCGAAGATCAGCACCGTGGCCTGGCCGACACGCGGGGCCAGGAAGGCCGTCGCGCCCGCGAGGCGGTGGTGCGGCACGCTGAGCACGATCAGGTCGAAGTCGTGGTCCGGCTCCAGCGCCTCGCGGTAGCGCACCGGCCACTTCTCGGCGACGCGCTGCCCCCACACCCGGCGCCGCGTATCGAACAGGTCGAGGTCCACCGCGTCCCCGTACGTCGCCGCGCGACCCGGTCGGACGTAGAACTCGACGTCATGTCCCGCCTGTTGCAGGGCCCAGCCGTAGACAGTGGCGATCACGCCTCGGCCGAACATCAGGATCTTCACGCTGCACCTCGTGGGGTACGATCGATTTGGAGGCCATCTCCACTTTCCAAAATATGGAGGTCATCTCCATTTGTCAACGCGAGGTAGCGCATGACCGCCGACAAGCCCCTGCGGGCCGACGCCCAACGCAACCGCGATGTCCTGATCGCCAAGGCACGAGAGGTCTTCGACGCCGGGGACTTCTTCGACCTGCGCTTCGATGACTTCGCCCAGCTGGCCGGGGTGGGCACCGGCACGCTGTACCGCCACTTCCCCACCCGGGAGGCACTGGCCGAGGCGGTCTATCACGAGGAGGTCGCCACGCTGTGCGACCGCGCCCGCCAGTTGCAGGCCACGCTGCCCGCGGAGGAGGCCTTGGCGACCTTCCTGCGTGGCATGGTCGGCTACATGGATGTCCACCAGGGCCTCGCCCGGACGCTGGCCACGCTCATGGCCACCGGCTCGGGTGCGCTCGCCGAGGGTAGTCGGGCGCTGGAGCAGGCTGTCACCGACCTGGTGGCCGCCGCCGTGAAGGACGGCGCCGTCCGCGACGACGTGGGTGCCGGTGCCGTCATGATGGCACTGCATGGCATCGGTGCGGCCCATGACCGCCCCGGTTGGCGGGCCGAGGCCGACGGTGTCATCACCCTCGTGCTGGACGGGCTGCGCCGGTCGCACTCAGGCAACGGTCAGCGCGAGCACGAGCAGGAGAGTGTCGGTGATCAGAGTGGTGTTCCGTAAGGGGATCCCCCACCGGAACACCAACCGCCCGGACAATCGCCCCAGGTCAGGGTGTTCCGTATAGGTGTTCCGCGAACTGTTCCGGTGAAGGCCCCCTATCCGGAACACTTGGAGCCGTGAACGGAACCCGGGGTGCAGCCAAGGTACGGCGGAAACCGGCAATAGGCGGGTAGCGGGGCCAGTAGTGGGTGCGGGTTTGGGCTACTGGCCCGCGCGGCGTTGGAGTACCTGAGCCTGGAGGCGGTCGTGGAGCTCGGCTTCCTCGGGTGTTTCCGGCTCGCTGCGCTGCCGGATCGGGGCGGGCTTGGGTCGCAGCGTCACGCGGTCGTTCGCGGCGGCCTGTTCGGCTGCCGCCTCGGCTTCGGCAAATGCCCGGTAGAGCGAGGCGACGGGCGGCGGCTTGCCCTTGTTCTTGCCGGCCCGTGACTAGCATGATCCACGGAAATGGCGCTAGTGATGATCTTGAGCAGTCTCCGATCTTGGATCGGCCCTTGAGGACCAGCGCTCGGAGAAGTCCCGATAGGCAGGATCATCTTCGGTACCGCCGTCGCCGCCAAGCTGCGCGTCTCCCGATGGACACTCAGCCGCGCCCTCGACACCGCGCCCCGCTGACGGCCGCCACCGGGTGCCAACGCTTGACCGCAGCGGACAGCCCCAGCCCCATGCGCGGATCGCAGAAGAGGACGGTCTAGTTGTCGCCTCGGTGTCCGTCGCGGACCACCGCTAACCCGCCGACCCGGGTCGTGATGCCCGCCGGCCCGCGTCGGGCCGAAGCGAGCACGCTGGCCGGTCGACCGAGGGTGTCACCCTGCTCCACCTCGATCGCGACCGTCTGCGCCCCTGCCGTGTCGAGCAGGTGGGCGGCCAGGCAGCCGGTGCTGTTGGCGTTGGCGACGTCCTCGTCGACACCGATCGCCGGCGCGAACATCCGCGCCGCACCCGGTCGGTCGCCCACCGGCGGTACGTACACGAAACAGCCGAGGAGCCCGTACCGCTGGCACGCCGCTGTCAGCCTGCCGAGGTGTGGGCAGACTCGGAGCAGCGCCGACCGGTCGTGGACCGGTACCAGCATGCGTGGCGCGCCGGGCGCGGCGATCCGTGGCGCGTCGGTCGGATGCGGATCGTCCGCGGTGAGCCCGAGCGCGGCGACGATCGCGGCGCGCTCGTCCGGCGCCGGTGACGCAGCGCGACGAGGCCCTGGTCGAACCACACCTCGATGCCGGCGGGGCGGCGGATCGCGACGGTGTCGAACGTGCGCCCGCCGGTGTGTTGGCGGTCGTTCAGCTCGCCCAGCGCGGTGCGGGTCAACCGGACAGCCTGCGCGGCAACGGTGCCATGGCCGCAGCCGGACAGTTCGGCGGTGGCGGTGAAGAACCGGACCGGCCAGCCGCCGTCCGGCGTCCGCCCCGGGCCGAGGAACGCCGCGTGCGAGGTGCCGGCCGCAGCAGCGACCGCACGCCGGTCCGCGTCAGTCGCCGCCGGGTCGTCGTCGGTGACGGCCGTGGGGCTGCCGCCCCGGCCGTCGCGCCGCACGCACGCATCAACCACCGTGACATCCGGCCAGGACATCGGCCCACCTTTGACGCTCAACGAACCGGCAACCGCGAACGGCGTCCGCCGATAGCCGGACCTGGCCGCAACGGCCGACCGAACGCGTCCCGGAGCGTACCGTCCTGCCTCAGCCGGTGCCGTCCTGCACCGGATAGTGGATGATGACCGCACCGCCGGTGGCGTAGTTGGCGACATCGGCGGCCACCCGCTGGCCTTGCGGCGACGCCCGCGCCGCGGCCATGGCGGCGGCGTCAGCGAAGTCGCCTTCGAAGACCGCGAAATACGGCGCTTCTCCCTTGGTCGCCGCCACGTCGAAGCTGTAGCGCCACGCAAGCAGGCCGGGCCAATTCATGATCAGCGGAAGGTGGTTGGTCACGTAGTAGTCGCGGAAGTGGTCAGGGTCGGCGGGCTTGGAATACAGGACCACCAACTTATGCATGACGACCTTCGTCCAGAGACGAGACCATAACACTCCGGGTGACCTGGGAGCTCCTGCTAAGAACTGCCGCCGACCTCGCTAGGTGCGGAGCATCGGGATCTGGGTGAGGACGGAGGTGGTTTCGAGGAGCGCGTGGGAGTCGGTGGCCAGCCACGGCGGGAGGTCGCCGACGAAGGCTACGACATCGGGGAGGGCCCGGGTGGGTCGGGTCGCGCCAGAATCCATAGTCGAGCACACCGGGCTTGGTGGCCGCGGCCTTCGCGAGAGCCGTGAGGGCGGACTCGAAATCGGCGGTGTGCGTGAGTGCGATGTCCAGTACTGCGGTCAGTTGAATCGTCATATGCGCAGGTTAGGGCTTGATGTGCGGTCGAGGGAAAGACCGGTACGGGATAGCCTCAGAACGGATCGTTATCAATCGGCAGGGAGGGCACGTGGCGCCGGATACGGTGAGCCTGCGGTACTTCCTGGTGCTGGCGCAGGAGTTTGAACTTCACCCGCGCGGCCGCCCGGATCGGTATCGCACAGCCCGCACTCAGCGCCCGGATGCGCCGATTGGAGGCGGAACTCGGTACGTCCCTGCTGGTCCGCACCACGCGTAGCGTCGTATTGACCACGGCCGGTGCGGCTTTGGCGGAGTCCGCGCCGCCCGCGCTGGCGGCGCTGGACCGGGCATGGGACACCGCCCGGAGCGCGGCGGCCGGTGAACTGGGCACGCTGCGCATCGGATACAGCCTCAGCGCCGGGGCCGAGACGGCACCGGCCCTGGTGGACAGGCTGATTCGCGGCAACAGCGGACTCGAGGTCGGCGCGGTCCCGATGGCGACACCGGAGATCTCCCCCGCGGTCGCCGACGGCCGCATCGATGCCGGGATCACCCGCGGTGAACAGCCGGGCCGTGGCGTGCGCCGGTTCCTGCTGCGGCGTGTGCGCATCGGGGTCCAGCTGGCGCAGCACCATCCGCTGGCCGAACACCCGGAGATCGAGATCGCCGACGCGGCCGCGTATCCGCTGCGACTCCCGGACCGTGCGGCCAACCCCGTGATCCACGATCAGCTGTCCGCACTGTTCCGAGACACCCGACCACACCCCCGATTCCACACGCCCGCAGTCTCTTTCGACATGTCTCAGCGCGACCTGCGCGACGGGGTCACCCTCGCCCCGGCCGGAGAAGCCGCGGTCACGGCACCACCGGCCGGTCTCACCTGGCGACCGCTGCGGGGCGCGCCCAGCCTGACGATCCACCTGGTCCTCCCACGCGAGCAGTCGCCACTACACCGCCGCATCCGTGCCGTCGCCAAAACCCTGGCGCACGAGCTGCACTGGCTGCCGGACTGACGCGCAAGAGGTCAAGCGAGACGGACGTCTGCGGTGGCGAGGCCGAAGACCTTGCGCCCGGCGGACTTCGCGGTGATGACGACGACGGCGGTCTTGCTGAATGTCCGACACGACCTCGCTACGCCGGCGGATCAGCATCCGATGATGGCCCCGGGTCCGGTCCGAGTCGTACACCGCGGCGACGTCCTCGCCCAGCCCGAGATCTCGGCGGATGTGGGCCACCACTGCCTCCGGGACGTCATCCAGCCGGGGGAAATAGCCCATCCGGTTGAAGCACTTCAGCTGCACCATCAGTGCCAGCAGGTGGTTGTCCGACCGCACCTGCCCACTCGCCCACGCGATCTCCTCCGTCTGCGGCGTGTAGAACACGTGCAACTCCCGGGCCGACAGGAACCGCTTGAACCGCGGATACGCGGTCCGCTCGACCGACGTCACGCCACAACCCCAGACCCGCAAATATCAACCCATACGGATCGAGGAACGTACCAAAAGATCAACTACGCCGAGGGCTGAGATCGATCACATCCGGGAACCCCTGCCCTCACCAGCGCAAACCCGAGGGCCGCTCAGCCTATTGGCGGTTTCCGCCGTACCTTGGCTGCACCCCGACCCGTGTCGGCTACGCCCGCTGCTCGACCGACGAGCAAGACGTGATCATCCAGACCGAGCAACTCCTGATCCTCGGCGTCCCCGAAGACCGGATCTATATCGACCACGGCTTCTCCGGCACCACCCGCCGCAACCGCGCCGGCCTCGACCAGGCCCTCGCCGCCGCGTGGGACGGCAGCGTCTTCACGGTGACCAAGTTCGACCGGTTCGCCCGCAACATGGCCGAGGCCAACGAGATCCTCACCGGTCTGTCAGGACGCGGCGTGCTGTTCGGCCTGGGCGCGTCCGTCTACGACTGGAACGACCCGTTCGGGCGGCTGTTCCTGCAGACCCTCGCCATGGTCGCCGAGTTCGAGGCCAACCTCGGGCACCTGCGCACCCGCGAGGGCATGGCGCTGGCGAAGAAGAACGGCAAGCTCAAGGGCAAGCAACCCAAACTGCCCGAACCCGCCCGGCGCTCCATCCGTCGGCGATACGCCGCGGGCGAGGTGTCCCTGGCCGACCTGGCCACCGAGTACAGCGTCGGACGCTCCACCATCCACCGCATCATCCACGGGCCAGAGACCTCCAGGTAGAGCGGTCACACGTGGAAATTGGACGTCACCCTTCGCGCAAGATCCTTCTCAGGTGCGTCCAGTAGAGATAGGTGGTTGATCGAATGAGCGGTTAACGACTGATCTCGTAAGCTCGTCGTCGCTTGCCGGTGCGAGTCCGGTCCGGGTAATCGTCAGGGAGCCCGGTAGCAGGCTGGCGGCTTCGTCTGGAAACGGTCGGGGTCGAAGCCCAGCGTCAAGCGTCCCTTGGGGGCGTGCAACTGTGCGGTCCGCAGCATGAAGCGAAGCCTGCCGCGTCGTTAGATCTCTCACCCGGTGACGGGTGGGGCGAGGGGATGCCGAGCCCGGCTGAGAAGGGCGAAGGCCATGGAAGCGGCGAAGATCCTGAAACTGCAGCCGTGAAGGATCCCCCGGCGTAGAGGGCGTGGAACGTACAGATAGTGGCGGCGGGAACTGGAGAGGCCCTCCCCGGCCCGGTGACCTGCGCAGTCGTGTCGCCGGAGCGTGGTGTCCTATAACCGATGACCTCGGGAAGTGGATCACTGGCCGGGTGGGCGTCGGAGGGGGCCGTAGTACTGCTTGAGCCGACCGGACAACAAAACCGGCGGCGAGGGAAGGGCCCCTACTTCGTCGACGCGTGCTGATGCAGACGTCCCAGATGAGTCTGGGGCAGATGGAGGTGCCCGGTGAGTGCCGAGATTTCGGCTAGTCCCACCGCCCTGGTGAAGGCTCCCTTGGACAAGGTGCGTGCCCTGCAGCACACGCTTTACCGGACGGCCAAGGCCGATCCCGGACGACGGTTTCACGCGCTCATGGACAAGGTCCTGCGCAGGGACGTTCTGTGGCGTGGGTGGGTCGCGGTGCGCGCCAACAACGGCGCACCCGGCATCGACCGGACCACTTTGGACCAGATCGAAAATGAGTACGGGGCAGTCCGGCTTGTGGACGAACTGGCCGCCGAACTGAGGGAGGGCCGGTACCGGCTGCTGCCCGCGCGCGGGGTAATGATCCCCAAACCGGGACGGGCGGATGAATACCGGCCGCTTTCCATCTCGACGGTCCGAGACCGGGTCGTGCAGGCCGCTTTGAAGATCGTGCTTGAGCCGGTGTTCGAGGCGGACTTCGCGACGTGCAGCTTCGGGTTCCGGCCGAAACGGTCGGCGCACGACGCCCTTCAAGTCGTCATCGATGAGGCTTGGCGGGGCCGCCGGTGGGTGGTCGAGACGGACATCGCCAACTGTTTTTCGGCGATTCCGCATGACCAGTTGATGCAAGCGATCGAGGAACGCATCGTCGACCAGTCCGTCCTCAAGCTGATCCGGCAGATCCTGCGGGCCGGTGTGATGCAGGACGGGCATGTTCGGCGTGAGGTGACCGGGACCGCCCAAGGCGGTCCGATCAGTCCATTGCTCTGCAACGTCTACCTGCACCGGATCGACCGGGCATGGGACGCTCGTGAGCACGGCGTGATCGTCCGGTTCGCCGACGATCTGCTGGTGATGTGCAGATCCCGGCAGCAAGCCGAGGCCGCGCTCGCGCGGCTCAGGGAGCTGCTGGCCGAACTCGGTTTGGAGCCGAAGGAGGCCAAGACGGCCATCATCCACCTGGAGGAAGGAGCCCCGGGTTTCGACTTCTTGGGCTTCCGCCACCGGATGGTGCGCTCTCGCGGGGTGCGCGGAGGCAGAGGGGTGCAATTCCTGGCTCGCTGGCCCGCAGACAAGGCGATGGCACACGCCCGCGACCGGATCGGGGAACTCACCCACCGGTCCCGGCTGTGGATGTCGGTCGATGCGGTCGTACAGGACTTGAACGACTTCCTGCGCGGGTGGGCGACGTACTTCAAGTACGGCCACTCCACGATCCGCATCGGCAAGATCAGGCACTACGCGACCCATCGGCTGGCGATCTTCATCGGGAAGCGACACAAACGCGGACGGCGCTTCGGCATCGACGTGGTCGCCTACCGTTCGCCTGACGAGTGCGGCCTGATCAAGCTGTCTGGAATCGTCGTCCCGCCAGAGCTGGCAAGCCCTGGCGGGAGAAGCTGAATACCGGCGGTGAACGGCGTCGGTGAGCTGGGTGCGGGAGAACCGCACGCCCAGTTCGATGCGGCGGGAGCTGGAAACGGAGTGACCTGACCACGGACACCAGGGAAAGCACAGCCGACCGGGAAACCGGCGGAAGACAGGCCCTGGGCCCTACCGTCAACCATGATCACCACCGCGCCAGCTCCCGACCCTACCGCCAACGGCTGTTCCCAGGTTCCCCGACCCCTTATCCGGGAGATCCGCCCGGGAGCGGGCGGCTCGATCCTCTCCTCCCGTAGATGCTTCAGCGGATTCTGGCGTGGAACCCCGGGCGTTTACGCCCGGGAGGAGACGACAGCGCGGGAGGGCCTCCCGGCCCGGGTGGTGTAGTAGCGGGCAGGTCTGGATAGGCAGATCAGCCGGGTCGTTTCTGGTTCTCGATGTACTCCTTGATGATCGATAGTGGGGCACCGCCGCAGGAGGCGGCGAAGTAGGACGGGGACCAGAA
>NZ_JAHFZZ010000024.1 GCF_018603905.1 Nonomuraea sp. NEAU-A123 | reverse complement strand
TCAAGTCTGACGACGTCCTGGGCCGCGTGAAGGTCTACGAGGCGATCGTCAAGGGCGAGAACATCCCCGAGCCGGGCATCCCGGAGTCCTTCAAGGTCCTCATCAAGGAAATGCAGTCGCTGTGCCTCAACGTCGAGGTGCTCTCCAGCGACGGCATGTCCATCGAGCTGCGCGACACCGACGAGGACGTCTTCCGCGCGGCGGAGGAGCTCGGTATCGATCTGTCCCGGCGTGAGCCGAGCAGCGTGGAAGAAGTCTGACAGTCCCCCTGCGCGGGCTGCGGGTGTCAGCCCGCGACGGGTGGTCCGCTCAGGTGTCGCCGACCGGCGGGGACTTGACGAAGGCGCCGGCGGATGCGGCGAGGACGGCCGTCCTCGCCGCATGGTCGGGTAGGTCCGGGTCGGGTGGCGTGCGGAGAAGCACCAGCCGGTGGTACACCGGCGCGGTGGCGGCGAGGAGCAGTTGCCGGGCATCGGTGTGCGGCGGGAGTTCGCCGCGCCGAACGGCTCGGCTGACGATGACCTCGCAGCGAGCGTAACGATCCTCCCAGAGCCGCCGTACGCCGCGGGCGGCTTCTTCGGAGCGGAACGAGGCGGCGATCAGGGCTGCGACGATGGGCGGCTGCGCGGTCAGGGACTCCTGGCTCTCGTGGTTCAGTGCCGCCAGGTCGCCCTGCAGGGAGCCGGTGTCCGGGGGCTGCCAGTCATCGTCACTCGCCGCTTCGAAGACGTCGGCGAGCAGGCCGCCGACATCCTGCCAGCGCCGGTACACCGTCGCCCGTCTGCTGACGGTGGCCTGGTGGGACTGGCCGGCGGAGCACATCACCGACCACGTGCGGGCGATCATGTCGGGCAGCATCACCGACCTGGAAGCCGCCGCCCCGGACACCGATGGGTGACCTACGCCAACGACCCGGCGGTCAGCGAGCTGATCGCCGGCACCGGCGCTGAACTGGTCCCCTGCACCTCCGTACTGCCGGTCGCCGACAACAACTGGCCCGACGACCCCATCGCCGCGATGGACCTCTTCCTCGACAACGCCGTTCAGGCCCTCCCGCAACTACACGCCGCCTACGACCACGACGGTGCGGACCTCTACCTGTACGACATCGGCGCCTACGCCGCGCGCCCTCGCCGAAACGCAGGACCGCCCCGTCCTGCAGTTGTCGCCGACCTTCGTGGCCTGGAAGAGCTACGACCAGGACGTGGCGGCGCACCTGCGGCAACTGCCCGGCGCCGACGCCTACCGGGCGAAGTTCGCGCAGTGGCTGACCGGCTCCGGGGCGTCCACCACCGACGCCTTCTCCGGCCTCCCCGCACGGGCCCTGGCCCTGATCCCCCAGGCGATGCAACCGCACGCCGACCAGGTCGACACCGGCACGGTGACCTTTGTCGGCCCCTGTTACGGCACGAGCGGGCAGGAGGACGGCTGGACACGTCCCGCCGATGCCGAGAACGTCCTTCTGATCTCCCTGGGTTCGGCATACACCCGTCAGCCGGAGTTCTGCCGTCAGTGCATGGCGGCCTTCGGCGACCTGCCGGGCTGGCACGTCGTCCTGCAGATCGGCAGGCACACCGACGCGCGGGAACTGGGTGACATCCCGGCCAACGTCGACGTGCGTTCCTGGGTGCCTCAGCGGGCGATCCTGGAACAGGCGGACGCCTTCATCACCCATGCCGGTATGGGTGGTTGCGGCGAAGGGCTGCTGGCCGGTGTTCCGATGATCGCCGTTCCGCAGGCCGCCGAACAGTTCCTCAACGCCAGCCGGCTCGTAGAGCTGGGCGTTGCCCGCCGCATCGACACCCTGGACGCCACCGCCGAGACCTTGCGGACCGCTCTGAGCGAACTTGTCGCCGATCCGGAGATCGCCCTCCGCTCTACGGGGCTCCGGGCCGAGGCACGAGCCGAAGGCGGCACCACGCGGGCCGCCGACCTCATCGAGCACCTGCTGAGCTGAAGGGGCGGCCACCGTTGCCGTCACCGGCGCCTGACCTGGCGGAAGAGCCGGGCGATGCCTTGGTGGAGCCCTCGCCGGCGCCGCGCCACTGGCTAACCCTCGACGAACGTGACCGTCTCGTCGAGCGGCGCCCGGCCCGTACGGACGTATTCCACCGTGACGTCCTCGAACCCGATCGACATGCCGCAGAAGAGGATGAGCCCGTCCGGGGGTGACACGACCTCCGCGACGGTTTTGCGATACACCGACCAGGCCATCTGCGGGCAACTGTGCAGCCCTTCGGCGCGCAGCAGCAGCATGACCGTCTGCAGGTACATGCCGAGGTCGGACCATTGGGGCAGGCCCAGGTCGCGGTCGATGTAGCAGAACAGGGCGGCGGGCGCGCCGAAACAGTCCCAGTTCGCGGAAGCGGCCCTCTGGCGCGCCTCCCAGTCCTTGCGCGAAACGCCGAGAGCGCCGTAGCGCTCCTCACCGAAGGCGGATCGGCGCTCGCGGTACGGGGACTTCAGTGCGGACGGGTACATCTCGTACTCCCGCTCGTCCCAGGGGTCGCCCACGGCCACGCGCTCGCCGGCGCGCTTCTTGAGCTCGGCCAGCGGCTCACCGGTCACCACATAGGCGTGCCATGGCTGGAGGTTCGATCCGGACGGCGACCAAGCCGCGGCGGACAGCACGCGCTCCAGCACCTCCCTCGGGACAGGTCTGTCGGTGAATCCGCGCACCGCCCGTCGGCTCGTTACCGCCTCATAGACGTCCAAGATCGCTACCTTCCCCTCTGCTCAACGTGTATGAGCAATGGACAGTCGAGGACCGGGAAATGTGACAGGGCGCCGGCGCCTCGTGAGCTCGGTGCCGCATTGTCACAGGTCGGAGTGCTGCCCTGTCTTGCAGACTGACCGGACGTTGCGCGACGACAGGAGCGAGACCGTGCCACCAGCCAGCACCACCATCCGGATCCGGGTCCGGATGAGCAGTCGTGCCATCGATGAGCCGCACCGCGCTTCGAGTCAGCTCGAGCTGCTGTTCGATCTCACCTTCGTGGTCGCGGTCGCGGCCGCGACCGCCCAGTTCGCGCACGGCATCGCCGATGGTCATGGCCTGGCCGCGCTGGTCCCGTTCCTGCAGGTGTTCTTCTCGATCTGGTGGGCGTGGATGAACTTCACGTGGTTCGCCTCGTCCTACGACACCGACGATGTCGCCTACCGGGTGCTGACCATGGTGCAGATGGCCGGCGTGCTGGTGCTCGCCGCCGGTGTACCGGCCGCGGCCGGTCACTCCGATTACGGCATCGTCACGCTGGGTTACCTCATCATGAGGATCGGGCTCGTCGCCCAATGGCTGCGGGCCGGTCTCGAAGACCCGGCCAGGCGCCGTACCGCGCTCCGCTACGCCGTCGGCATCATCATCGTCACGATGGGCTGGCTGCTTCGCTTCCTCTTCGCCGAGACGGGCGCCCTGCCCTCATCCGCCGGGCTGCTGTCCTTCGTCTGCCTGGTGGTCCTGGAACTCGCGGTGCCACGGTGGGCGGAGCGGGCCAGAGCCACCAACTGGCACCCGCACCACATCGCCGAGCGCTACGGCCTGTTCACCATCATTCTGCTCGGTGAGAGCGTCCTGGCCGCGAGCAGAGGAGTCGAAGGAGCGCTCGAAGCGGACCAGACAAGCGTTCCCCTCGTCGTCATCGCCGGCTCCGGTCTGGTTCTGCTGTGCGCTCTTTGGTGGTTGTACTTCCTCGTGCAGGCGGGGGAAGGTCTCAGCGACCGCCGTGATCGGTCGTACCTGTGGGGATACGGCCACTATGGCGTCTTCGCGGCGCTGGCGGCCCTCGGCGCCGCGCTCGAAGTGGCGGTGGAGCAGAGCGGGCACGACGTCGCGGCATCACCGCTGGCACTCGGCTACGCCGTCGCCCTCCCGGTCGGTTTGTATCTCGCCCTGCTGTGGGCGATACACGCGCTTGTCGTCACAGAGCCCGTCATCCATTCCGCCGCGGTCCTGGGCTGCGTCACCGTCATCTTGCTGCTGCCACTCGCGGCGCCCCGGATCGGCGTGGCCGCCGTGGTCGCGGCCATCACGGCCGGCTGCGTACTGCTGGTCGCCGTCACGATCACGAGCGCAGCCGCAA
Organism: Nonomuraea sp. NEAU-A123; assembly: GCF_018603905.1. GTDB lineage: Bacteria > Actinomycetota > Actinomycetes > Streptosporangiales > Streptosporangiaceae > Nonomuraea. The sequence continues at coordinate 166,090 of NZ_JAHFZZ010000024.1, read as the reverse complement.
GGAGTCTTACGACATAGTCCGTTTTGTCGAGGGTTCTGCCCAGGCGTCTGGGGTCTGGGGGACGTGGCCGTGCCGACTCAAGATAGACCGAAAGATAGACCCGGCCCGGCCCGGGCCCTGACCGGTCTGTGATCATGCACAAGTTCAGAAAGGTCGCCACCGCTCTGATGACGGTTTTGGCGGCGGTTTGCGTACCCGCGGCAGCGAGCGCCGACTCGGCCTTGACCTGGCAGGACTGCGGCAACGGTCTGCGCTGCGGCCAGGTGGACGTGCCTGCTGACTGGGCCCGCCCCCGCGGTGGCGAGCGGATCACGCTCGGCCTGGCCATGCTGCGCCCTGGACCAGGCGCACAAGGAGGGAACCCTGCTGGTCAACCTCGGCGGTCCCGCCCCGCAGATCAACGCCTTCCGCGCCGGCCGGGCAACCTTCGCCGATCTGGCCCAGCGGTTCGACATGGTCGTCTTCGACCCGCGCGGGTTCGGGCTCAGCAGCGGCATCTCCTGCCGGGGGACCGCCGGGATACGGGAGAAACCTGCCAAGTGCTCGGGTAGTGCCTGGTAGAGGGCGCTAGAGATCGTTAGAGAGCCCGTGTGGCGTGGGTGCGGCGGGTGTTGGTTAGGGTGCGCTGGGTTACGTCCGTTGGCTGGGCCTGGGGTGCTGCTGGGTGGCTTCGATCGATCGGACCGCCTATCCGCGGTTCAAGCGGGTGGTGTCGGCCCGTGAGCTGGCGGAGGCGTTCACGCCGGTCGCCGACGAGGTCGCGGCGGTGCACGAGTCGGATCGGACGTTGTGGCGCCACCGCGACTACGTCCGGGCCCGACTGAACGTGGTCTACAAGCCCGCCGAGGCGCGCGATCGCCGAGAAAGCGATCCGCAAAGCGGTCACCACGAAGGACAACCCGGCCGACCTGATCAACGTCGCGCTGGAGGAGCTGGTCCGGGCTCGGCGCGAGCTGCCCGGTTTCACCACGCTGGACAAGACGGTCTCCGCGATCCGCACCGAGACGAACACCGAGTTGTTCGCGCTGGTCGCTACCCGCCTGGACGCGGCGGACCGGCGGCGGCGCGCGCTACGCGATCGCCTCCTCGGCCCCTGACAAGGTCCTGCGGTCGCTCGGAGCGGGGGCGCTGCCCCAGGACGCATCTTCCGCCGCCGTGGACAAGGACCCGGCGTCTAACCTTGCATTGATCTCAGTGCAGCGGTCGTCGGCCCCCGCGAGAGGTCAGGTCGAAGCCTTCCACGTGGCTCGTGGGCCGTGCTTACGGCCGGTCTGGGTGAGTATCTGTTCCTGAACCGTCGACATTGTCCGTGATGATCAGCCATGGTTCTGCGGCACATCGCCCCTGAGGTCGTCAATCACCGGGGCGGCACGGATGGCGACCAGTGCGGCCTGCAGGCGTGGCGGTCCACGAGCCGAAGGCCCGTCCTCACCAGCATCCAGCCGAGCCGCTCCTCGAAAGCACTGATTACCGACGCGGGGGCGACCAGGCGAGCTTTGCGCTGCCGGTCAGCCTCCTCCCACAGCTCACGGGCTCGTACGCCTTCAACGAGTAGGTATAAGTCTGGATGCAGCATCGTGATCTCCTGGATGGTCGTCACGGTCGGAACGGGAAGCCGTACGTGTGCACGGCGACGTATTCGCGGCTCTGTACGCGCGAAAGCAGCAGTGGCTGGTGAGCATGGGCCGGGGTCTGTGCGGACTTGTGGTAGCACCCTCTGATCCGTCAGTCAGATGCGGGGCGACGCATGACACGTCTCGTCCGTTTCATCATGCGTACCCTTCTTCTCTTCTCCTGGATGCGTCTGGCTTCGTTACTTCTGTCGCCGCCCACAACTGGCCCGCACAATGGGTCGATATGGGCTGACATGCAGAACATAGGCCGAGCCGGATTGGCCAGCACTAAGGTTGTGTACTGGTCAATCAATGGAGGCGATGTCTGGTCAATGGCGGGTCGGCCCTGGTGTGAGATTTCGCTGCACGGCCCGATGATGAGCGTTGTGGTGACCTGGGGTGCCGTGTCAGGGCAGATATTTCGCCTTTTCTTCGGCGGTCAGCGCGCGGGTGATGCGGTGGTCGGCCAGAGCGAGTAGTTGCCCTATGGGGCGGCAGACCTGGCACTGCCAGATCCGTACGATGCCGTCGCCGTGCCCGGTCACCAGGCGTCCGCCAGGGCCGAACGTGATGCCTTCGACGGTGGTGCCGAACCCGTGGTAGACCACTGACTCGTCGCCGCCGCTGACCTGCCAGAAGCGGGCGGTGTCGTCGCTACCGCCGCTGGCCAGCCACTGTCCATCGGGACTGAAGGCCAGGCTCCACACCAGTCCTTGGTGGCCGTGCAGCACCCGTCTGGGGCCTGTGCCGTCGGCGCGCTGGATGTGGATGGCGCCGTCGGTGCTCGCGCTGGCCACGAGGTGTCCGTCGGGGCTGAAGGCCACGGCGGACACCGTGTCGTGGTGCCCGCGCAGGACGACCGGCTGCTCCGGTTGCTCGAGGGGCCAGATCGTGACGCTTCCGTCGTAGTCGGTTCCGGCGACGTGGCGGCCGTCGGGGCTGTAGGCGGCATACCGGATGGTTCCCGGCATCGAATGTCGGATGAGGGGTTGGCCGGAGCCGTCGGTGTTCCAGGAACGGACGGTCCCATCGCTGCCACCGCTGGCGAGCCGTCGCCCGTCCGGGCTGAAGGCGACGTTCGACACCGGGCCCTCGTGGCCGCGCAGCAGCCGCTCGGGGCCCCCGGCTATGGGGAAGATGCGTATTCGTCCGTCGGCACCGGCGTCGGCCACGTGGCGGCCGTCGGGGCTGACGGCCACAGCGAGCACCTCGCCGCCACGGTTGCGCAGGAGCACCGAGCGGCCAGAGCCGTCGGCCTTCCACAGGCGTACGGTGCCGTCGTGCCCGCCGCTGACCACGCCCTGCCCGTCCGGAGTAAAGGCGGCCTGCCCGACGGTGCCGGTGTGGCCGCGCAGAAGAAGTGGGGCGCCGGGTGGTCGGGCGTCCCATAACCGGAGGGTGTTGTCCTCGCCCGCGCTGGCCAGCGTGCTGCCGTCGGGGCTGAGCGCGACGCTCCAGACCGTGCCGTGATGCCCGCGCAACACCAGCGGGTCGCGCCGGCCGTGCGGATCCCACACGCGTACGGTGCCATCGCTGCTCGCGCTGGCCAGCCGCCCGTCGGCGCTGAAGGCCACGCTCCTCACGGTCCTGTCGTGGCCGCGCAGAGCGATCGGCTCACCTGGCCCGCGTGGATCCCACACCCATACGGTGCCGTCCACGTCGCCGCTGGCCAGGCGTGTGCCGTCGGCGCTTAAAGCCAGGCGTGTGCCGTCGGCGCTTAAGGCCAGGTGCGCCAGGCGGTAGTCGCGAGCGCGCAGCAAGCGGGGCTTGGCCGAGGAGCCCCACACGCGTATCACGTCGTCGTCGCCGACGGCCGCCAGCAGCGTGCCGTCGGCGTTGACGGCGACCGCCAGCTTGCGCGCACGGCCGTGTGACAGTATGCGCGTCAGGCGGCCGTCGGCCGTCCAGACCGAGACGGCGCCATCCTCGCCCGCCGTGGCGAGTCGCCCGTCCGCGGCGAAGGCCATGCCCCACGTCCGGCCCAGATGCGGGTGCAGGACCCTTGCCTGTCCGGGGCGGGTCAGATCCCAGACGCGCACCACGTCAAAGAGGGCGTCGGTGGTGGCCAGCCGGGTGCCATCGGGGCTGAAGACCGGACTTTGCGCATCCCCCGACGAAGCGGCCAACACGAGCGGATCACGCATGGTCCGGGTATCCCAAACGCGGACCACACCGTCGGAGCCGGTAGTGGCCAACCGGGTGCCATCGGGGCTGTAGGCGACCCCGCGCACGTTGGTCGGGCTGAGCGATACGACCAGGCGCTGACGGTGCTCGACCATGGCCTGGCGCAGCACGGCCTCGGCCTCCCGCGTGGCTGCGGTGCGCAGGGCTTGGCGGGCCAGCAGCAACGCGAGCTCGGGGTCGAGCTCCAACTGGGCGCGGGCATCGGCGGCCAGGCGACGGGACGCGGCCAGATCGTGCTTGTCTTGGGCCTGCCTGGCCTGGAAGATCGCCGCGCCGGCCGCGACGCTGATCGCCGTGAACGCCGCGACCAGCCCCGCCACCACGCGCCGCATCCGCCGTTGAGCGCTGCGGCGTTCCTTGTCCCGATGGGCCCAGCTGGCGGTCAGGAACGCCAGTTCTTGCTCATTCAGCCGGTCCATCTCGCGCCCTTGCCAGGCGGCCAGTCGCGCTCCCCGATACAGGGCCCCCTCCTCGCGGCCGTGCCCGTCCCACTCGGCGGCCGCCTCCGTCAACCGCCTGCGCCGGAGCACGAACTCCCGGTCCTCGGCCAGCCAGCCCCGCAGCCGGGGCCAGGACCGCAGCACGGCCTCGTGCGCCATCTGCACGCTGCTCGCGTCCGCAGTCACCAACCGAGCATGCGTCAGCCGGGACAAGACCGCGGCAGAGGCCGCCGGGTCCGGCGCGGTCAGCAACTCCGCCGGCGCAAGACGCCTGCGGGTGTCTTCGGTGCCCTCACCGAGCGCGGTCAGGCGCAGGAAGATGTCCTTGACCAGGCGCTGCCCCGCCGCATCGAATTCGGCGTAGACCCGTTCGGCGGTCTGTGCGATCGCGCCCTGGATACCGCCCGTCTCCCGGTAGCCCGCCAACGTGAGTGTCTGTCCCGTACGCCGCTTCCAGGTCTCCAGCAGGGCGTGCGCGAGCAGCGGCAACGCCCCCGCCTGCCCGCGGGCATCGGCGAGCACGGCCACCACCAGCGAGGCCTCGACCTTGAGCCCCGCCCGCGCCGCAGGCTCGACGACGACCGCGCGCAAGCCTTCCTCCTCCATCGGCCCGACGAGTATCTGGCGATCGCGCAGCGCGGCCACCAGCCCACCGTGCCCGGCGCAGTGGCTGTAGAAGTCGGCCCGCATCCCCAGCACCACCCGCGCCTGGTCCCCCGCCGCCAGCAGACAGGCGATGAAGGCTTCCCGCTCCCGTTCGTCGTGGCAGAGGGTGAACACCTCCTCGAACTGGTCGACCAAGAACACCACTCGGTCACCGTCCGGCCTGCCGTGGAGAATCCCTCGCACGATCACATCGATGTTTTCCGGCGCGGACGAAATGTCGTTGCGTAACGCCTCCGGGCTAATTCCAGCATGACTGGAAAGTCCGATCGCCAGCTCCAGCACAGGATGCTCGCCGGGCGTGAGAACAACGATCGGCCAATGCCGCAGCGCCGGGACGAGACCGGCACGCAATAAAGATGATTTCCCGCTTCCGGATGCGCCGAAAACCCCGATGAACGGTGTACAGGAAACCCGGTACACCAGATCTCGCAGCAGCTCGTCACGGCCGAAGAACAGCTCGGCGTCGTCCGGCTCGAAAGTCATCAGCCCCAGGTACGGTGCCCTGTATCGCCCCTCTGCCGACTCGGGCGCCGCCAGCTCATCGGCCGCCTCCTGCCACCTCTTCTCCCAAGTAGCCGGATCTGCGCCGCAGGCCCGCACGTACGCCAGGGTCACCGCCAGCGACGGAAACACGCAGCCGCCGGCCGCCTCCGACAACGCGGTCGCCGAATAATGCGCCCGCCTGGACAGCTCCCGATAACTCAGCCGCCCCGCCGATTCCCGCAATTTCCGCAGCTCATGCGCCAAACGCTGAATCGGCCCATCCGCAGGATCAAGTAAACGCTCCGGCCGCCCCATGGCTCCCCCGAACCCCGTATCCGCCATCCCGGATCTGCGCCAACCCTACGCAGCATCATCACAAGCGGTCAATAAAATGAGTATCCTGATACGCAGATCCCGCACCTGCGCATTCCGGAACATGACAGCGATTATGGGTGACATGTTTGACAGGTAGTAAGAGCCTTTGCACGCAGGCGGAAACATGCTGGTGGGAGCCGTCGGTCGGCCGGGGGGATGGGACGGGGGCGCACGCGCGGTGCATGTGGTGCTGGAGCGGTGAATTGATGTCGCGTTCTCGCCCTGCGCCAGGATGATTCTTCACGCTACTCATCACAATCCGCCAGAAATGCGATATGTACGACATGCCGCCGTTTGTCCGATGACTGGGTGTCATGGGGCCCGCACCGCAGAGACATTTCCACGGGGGGATCTATGGGGACACTGCGGATTCACTTCACCGCCGACGATTTGGCGCGGACCACCGTCGCCGCCGCGCCGGATCCGCTGTGGGAGGTGCTGCTCAGCCGCTTCCGGCTACGTGAGCGATGCCTGCCGCTGGCGTTCCGGCCGTGGGCCGAGCGGCTGCGAGCCGACCCGGCACGGCTCGCACGGATGAGACCCGGCGCCCGACTGCTGGATGTGCTGGTGCCGCCGGGTCCCTACTTCCCCGACTTCCTCACCCCCGCTCAAGCGCGTCTGGGCCTGGAGGTCGGCCTGGAGGCGATGCTGTCCACCCCCCGCCACCGGCTGCGCCACGAACTGCACCTGCTGGCCGATCATCATCGCCTGCCCGGGTGGGTTCAGCCGCTGGCTGACGGAGACCCCACCGCGCTGTCGGGACTCGGCCATGCCCTGCGCGCCTATCACCGGGCGGCTATCGCCCCGCACCACGACCTCATCCACACCGCATGCAACGCCGAACGCGCCCGCCGGGCCCGCGACCTGCTCGACGGCGGGGTGGAGGGCCTCCTGGCCGGCCTGCGGCCGCTGGTGCGCTGGCAGCCGCCGGAACTGCAGGTCACCTACAGCGTCGACCAAGTACTGCATCTGGGCGGCCGCGGCCTGCACCTGGTGCCCTCCTACTTCTGCCAGAACGCCCCGGTCTCCTTGGCCGACCCGCACCTGCCACCCGTGCTGATCTACCCCATCGATCAAGACTGCCGCTGGACACCAGCAGCGACCGACCGCCGGGACCTGGAGGCGCTGATCGGCAAGACCCGCACCGCCGTGCTGTCCGCCCTCGACCTGGCCGCGACCACCACCCAACTCGCCCGGCACCTGCAGGCCTCACCGGCCTCCATCAGCCGTCACACCACCGTGCTGCGAGACGCCGGACTGATCGCCACCCATCGCGACGGCAGCGCCGTCCTGCACACCCTCACCCCCCTGGGAACCACCCTCCTACAAGGAAGGATCACCGACCCAGCGGCGTAAAGGCGACCTGCAGCCGACGGCTGCAGATCAGTGATGTGTGAGCGGTCTCAGGACCGGTATCCGAGTCAAAGGCAGCCTCTGACCGACGCCGACCGGCGTGGCCTGACCTGGCTGTTCCACACCGACAGACCCGTACGGAACGGAACTGTGCAACTGCGTACCAATCGTCGCCTGGACTTGACCGGGCCAGTCGCCGTCGAGAGCTGAGATGGGAGTTGAGGTGGAGTTTCGGCTGTTGGGACCGGTCGAGGTGAGGGCTGAGGGCCGGTCCATCTCGTTGGGCGGCCTCAAGCCGCAGAACCTGCTGGCCGCCCTGCTGTTGGAACACGATCGTGTGATGCCGGTCACCCGGCTGATCGACATCGTGTGGTCGATCTATCTGCCCGAGCGGACGGCTGCTCGCGTGGCGAACTCGGCGCTGCGGCGGTCGACGGCCTTTCGCCTCGTGATAGCCGATCGTGAGGATCGGCGTGATCCTGATGGGACATGGCAATGGATGCTGAAGCTCTGACACCGATAGACCGCCTGCTCGCAGAGCGAGCCTGCGAGCGTCTGATCTTGACGTTCATCCACAGACTCGACCTGGGGCGACCGAGTTCGGTCGCAGACCTGTTCACCCCCGATGGGGTCTGGGAATGGCCTTATGACGGTCGTCGCGTTCAAGGCCGTGAGGCTCTGCGCGACTACTTCGGGTCACGCCCTGCGGACCGTCTGTCGCGGCGTATGTGCACCAATATCCTGGTGACCGTGGACTCACCTTCCACCGCCACTGCCACCACATACCTCGCCACCTATCGGGTTGACGGGTATGCCGAGGGCGCGCTCCTGCCGCCTCGGCTCCCGGCGAATATCGGGCACTACGAGGACACGTTCCACAGGATGAAGGGCTCCTGGCTACTGGCCAGGAGAACCCTGGTCCTGCCTTTCGGCGGACCAACAGAACGGATTAGTCCGCCCCGAGACGTTGACAGCGGCGAAACCTGAGCCTGATCGGCCAAGCCCATCACGAGGGCGTCCTCAGCATGCGGGGCAGGTGGACGTGGAGGTATTCGATCTCCACGTCGCGGCCACGGTCACGAACGCGTTGGGCAACCATTTTCAACAAACCGCATGTCCTCTATGACGTCCGCCGGCGCTACCGATAGCGATTGCTTCGGGCCAGCAGGAGCATCGCGTAGTCGACGAGGTTGTCGATGAGCTCCTGGGCACCGGGGTGTTAAGAACCGCCTCCTGAACCGGGGGTGAAGGCCGTCCAGATCAAGGATGTCGCGGGCGGCGGGATCGCGAAACCGGTCGCGGCCATCCTCAACCCAGTCGGCGGCCGGAGAGATAGGCCGTCCCTCGGCGTCGGTGGGCAGGTGCAGATAGCCGAATCTTCGTCGCGGTACTCACCACGAGCTCCCGACCGCTGAAAGCGCTGGCGCAACCGCTCAAAGATCGCGACGATGCAGCCAGGTCAGAACCCAAGCCCAATGGAGTGCCATGTCCGAGCCGAAGTTCGACGCCGAAGGCCTCTTCGACGACGACTACCTCTACTTCTTCGCCGGGCATCTTGATGCCCGCAGCGACGCCGAGGCCGAACTGATCTGGGAACTGCTCGACCTTCAGCCCCACATGGAGGTCCTGGACCTGGCCTGCGGCCACGGGCGGATCTCCAACCGGCTCGCCCAGCGAGGCTGCCGTGTCACCGGTCTGGACTCCTCGCGGCTGTTTCTGGACCGCGCCCGCCAGGATGCCGACGCCCTCGGCGTCACCATCGATTACGTCCACGGCGATATGCGCCAGCTGCCGTGGACAGCTCGTTTCGATCGCATCGTCAGCTGGTTCACCGCCTTCGGCTTCTTCAGCGACTCCGAAAACCAGCGGGTCCTCGTCCAGGCTGCCGCCACGCTTAAACCAGGCGGCAAGATCGCGCTCGAACTGAACAACTACTCCGCCATCGTCCGCACCTATCAGAGGTCCACCGTGGTCGAACGAGACGGCGACCTTGTGATCGATCAGCACCACCTCGACCTGCTGACCAGTAGAAACGTGGTCAACCGAACCATCATCCGCGACGGCCGGACCCGGAACATCCCGTACTTCGTGCGCATGTTCACCTTCACCGAACTGCGCGACCAGATGTTCTCCGCCGGCTTCACGACCGTCCATGCCCTGGGCGCGGACGGCACGGCACTCACCATCGACAGCCGACGGATGATCGTGATCGCAGAACGCTGATTTCCCGGGGGTCAGAGAGATTTGGAACGGAATCCGACGTTAGCGCGATTCTCGCTAGTCAGTAAGTCTGTCTCGCTCGCCCGTCCTAACGTGGGTAAGCGCCGGATTCCGTTCCATCGCATACCGGCCGCAATTTCAGCTGATGAAATCTCCGACTAGTTGACATGCGCGGTTGGCCGATGGGCGGCGCCCCAGGTGACCGCGCTGGTCGAACCGAGCGCTGTGGTCTCTGGACGAGAGTAGTGGTCTCGGTGCGAGACCCGCTAGAGGTGGGGGTGACCTGCGACGCTTGCCAGGTGATTACATCTGATGAAGAATCCCTTCGTTCAATGTAAGTGACGGAGGGTGCTGGATTGATGACTGACGACGGTCTCATGCCGGGCGCCGCAGGCCTGCATCTGGTGGACGGCCTGCCGCTGCTGCGCCCCGACGAACAGGTCTTCACCGCGATGCTGGACGGCTGGCGCAATCAGCAGCTGGCCCGGAACCTGGCGTTCGGCACGATCGACGGCCGGGAGAACACGGTGCGGGCCTTCGCCCAGCACACCGACGCCTTCCCCTGGCGGTGGACGCCGCTGATGCTGGATGAGTGGTGCGGTGACCTGCGCTCTGTTCACAACCTCAAGCGGTCGACGCTGCGCAACTACCAAGAGGCGGTACGCGGCTTCTGCTCCTACGTCACCGACCCGGCCTACGGCTGCCGGCCGAGTGTGAGCAGCGCTTCGGCACCCATCCCGTGCAGGTCTGCCACGAGTGGAACACCGCGGTGCACGTGGCCGAGGCCGAAGCCGACGCTGGCAAGCGCGCCTTCACCCGCCAGGAGCTGCAGGCCTTCTTCGATCACGCTGATGAGCAGGTCGACCGGGTACGCGAGGCCGGCCGCAAGGGCTGGCTGCCGATCTTCCGTGACGGGGTGCTGTTCAAGACCGCCTACGCCTTCGGCCTGCGCCGCAACGAGGCCCGCATGCTGGACGTCGTGGACTTCGGCCACAACCCCGACGGGCCGGAGTTCGGCGAGTACGGCGTGCTCTACGTCCGCCACGGCAAGGCCCAGAAGGGCTCGCCGCCCAAACGGCGCAGTGTGCTGACCGTCTGGCCATGGGCGGCAGAGATCTTAGAACAGTGGGACACCGAGGTCCGGCCCTTGTTCACCACCTGCGAGGCGGGCGCGCTCTGGCCCTCCGAACGCGGCTCGCGCATCGGCTTCTCCCAGATCAACACCCGCTTCGCCGCCTACCGTGACGCGCTCGGCCTGGACCGGGCGCTGGACTTCCACTCCTTCCGCCGCTCCTACGTCACTCATCTGATCGAGGACGGCTGGGACGCCCGCTTCGTCCAGGAACAGGTCGGCCACGAGCACGCCTCCACCACCTCCATCTACACCTGCGTCAGCTCCGACTTCCGCACCCGCACGCTGCGCCGGGCGCTGGACGCCACCATGGACGCCGCACTCAAACCCTCTCGGAGGAAGCGATGAAACGCCAGGTCAGCTACCAATGGCGGCTGCGTGAGACGATGGCCGCCCACGGCATGTTCGCCGCCACCGACCTGGCCCCGTTGCTGGCCGAGCGCGGCATCACCCTGTCCTCGGTGCAGGTCTGGCGGCTGGTCACACAGACTCCCGAACGGCTGTCCCTGCCCGTGCTGGCCGCTCTCTGCGACATCTTCGGCTGCACCCCGGACCGGCTCATCGCGACCAAGGCCGAGAACGCCCCCGCACGCCGCACCGCCACCAACTCTGGCGAGGTCACCGAGCTGGCGCCGATCCGGCCCAAGCGGGCCCGGATCCAGCCCGAGAAGTAACGCGTGCGCTCTCCCAGCGCCGAGCAGTACGAGCGCTGGTACCTGCGGGACTGCGCCCGCTGCGGCCGCCACGCCGGCAAGGCCGCGAACTGGTCCGACGGGCCGATGTGCCGCACCTGCCTGGACAAGGCCACCCGCACCCGAGGCCGTTGCCCCGGCTGCGGCACCGACCGGCTCCTGCCCGGCCGCCGCCCAGACGGCACTCCGATCTGCCGCGACTGCGCGGGCATCACTCGCAACTTCTTCTGCGACCGCTGCGGGTTCGAGGGCCGCCTGCACACCGGCCGACTCTGCGAGCGCTGCACCCTGGCCGACAAGGTCACGGCCACGCTCGACGACGGCACCGGCCGGATCAATCCCGCGCTCGCCCCGCTGGCCGAGGCGCTCATCGCGATGCCCGACCCCTGGAAGGGATGGATGTGGCTGCGCACCGCCCACGTCCAGGACCTTCTCACTGGCCTGGCCCGCGGTCGCATCCCCCTGACTCACCAGGCGCTTCACCAGCTTCCCGGCTGGCGAACCGTCGCCTATCTGCGCGATCTGCTGATGGCCTGCGGCGTGCTCCCGGCCACCGACAAGCAGCTCCTGCACACCGAGACCTGGCTCACCCACCGCCTCGCAGAGCTCGACGGCCACGCACACGAGCCGCTCCTGCGCCGCTTCGCCACCTGGCACCTCCTGCCCACCCTGCGCGCTCGCGCCGCCCGCCAGCCCCTCACCGCCAGCGCCCGCCAGTCCGCCGGCGAACAGTTCACCCACGCCCAAGCCTTCCTGACCTGGCTCGACGAGCATGACCTTGATCTACGACAGTGCGGGCAGGCTGACCTGGACTCCTGGCACGCCACCCATCCCAAATCCCACCGCGCCGCTCTGAAAGCCTTCCTGACCTGGGCCATGGCCAACCGCCACATGCGCCGTCTCGACCTGCCCGTCCCGCCGCACGGCAACTCTGCGCCGTTGAGCCAGCGCCGCCGCCTGGAGCTGATCCGCCGGGCCGCCACCGATGATCAGATTCCGCCACGTGTCCGGGTCACCGCATGCCTGGTACTCCTCTATGCCCAGCCCATCACCCGCATCATGCGCCTGACCCTCGACGACATCAGCATCACCGACACCGAAGTGCGGCTCCGACTCGACAACCCGCCCAGCCCAGTTCCCGAGCCCTTCGCCACCCTGCTCCTCCAGCTCGCCGAGGCCCGGACGAACATGAACACCGCAGCCAACCCCGACGCCCGCTGGCTCTTCCCCGGTCAGAACGCCCGAGAACCCCTTAACGCAGCCACCATTCGAGAGCAACTCCGGTTGCTCGGCTTCTCCAGCGGCGCCGCCCGGGAAGCCGCCCTGCGCCAACTCGTGCTCCAAGCCCCAGCTCCAGTCGTTGCCGAGATGCTCGGCTACACCCCCCAAGCCACCACGCGCCACGCCGCGGCTGCCGGAAGCCCTTGGAGCCGTTACGCCGCCGGCGACCACACAAAGTGACCACGGATCTTCCCGCACAGACGGATACAGATCACTCGATCAACGGTCTCTGCCAGTAAGGGCATTGAGCTGAAGGCGGGGCCAGCCCGGCTGGGCTTTCGGTCGTCCCGCCGCGTGCCATCGCCGGGCCCCGACACACCCGGGCCAAGAAGCTCAACAACCACCGTTGTCGGCGGGTCATGGCGTTGAGCCGCGAGAGCATGACCCCCCGGGGCTGAGAAGGGGAGGTCCGCTGCTGTGGCACTTACCGAGGTGCCGGGCCGTACAAGGTCCACGGCACCCCGGACGCGACGACGGTCCGTTCCAGTCGCGGGTGCTGTTCGCCAGCCCATCCAGGCATGGAGAACGCGACCGGTCGGTCAATCGCGAGACATCGGTTCCCAGACGCCTTCGGCCGCCAGTGTGTCCGTCCGGCGGATCACGCTCAACTGCCGTCGGTCTTGCTCGGGGTGCCCTGCGGCCGGTGCTGCTTGCAGGCCTCCTCGGCCTTCTTGAACTGCGGTTCGTTGGCGTCTTTGCCGTCGAGTGTGAAAGCGCCGCTTGCGTCGGGGTCGGGGAACGACGGCACGCCGTTGCTGCGCATGCACGCGGCGTACTTGAGTTTGTCCGCCTGGGGCCAGTCCGCCGTCGCATTGCCCTTTGGCACCAAGGACACCTCGGACTTGCCGGATTCCTGGCTGCTTCCGCAGGCCGCGCCGGCCAATGCGATGGCGGCCAGCGCGACGGCCAGCGCGAGGCTCCTGTGCGAGCGCTTCTGACTGGGGGCGTTTTCCATGTTGATCTCCATCGTGTGTGCGTTGTCGTCCGGTCGCTGTGGCTACCGGGTAGGGTTGTTCGCTTTTCGGGTACGGGAGTGCTGTCGCAGTTGCTGCCGATGAGGCCCGTGTTGCGGTACGACACGGGTTCGGTGGCCCAGTTGGGCACGCACGGGACGGATCCGCGCACGTAGCCGGTGGCGAAGACCGTGCCGCCGGTCGCGGCGTGCACCTGCTTGGTCCAGCGCCAGACCGCTGCGTAGCGATGTCCGGCCGGCACCAGCGATCCGCCGGTACGGCGGACCTCGGTCTTTACACCGGCAGCAGCCAGTTGGGTGCACAGGGCGGAAAAGCCGCCGGTCCGCCCATGATCGGGTTGCGCTCGAGGTGCTGCTGGTTGAGGTGGGTCATGCGCCGAGCCGAGCCGGCTGCGGTCCTCGTTGGAGAAGACAGTCTGGCCCGTGGTCGTGTTGAACCGCTCCGGGGTGTCGGCCGGTGGGCCTTGGAGCTTCCTGCCCGAGCAGTTCCTTTCAGGGCGGTCGGCGCGCGGTGTCGCTGTCTTTTCGCGTCTTCTGAGCCTGGGCAAGCTGTGGTCAACATCGCCCGGTGGCTTCGGGGAGCGTGTCGGGCATCATGATTTGCCGCAATTTTCCGGGCAGAGCTTGACCTCCGGGTACTGCGTTGACGGCTTGTCCAGGAGTGGCTGCCGCTGCGCCTTCAGGTGCTGGTCGAGGAAGGCTGCCACGTAGGTGCGGGCGATCTCGGCGCTGCGCTTCGCGGGCAGGAAGCCGTAGACGGGCTTGATGCCGAGGGAGGGTCCGAACAGCGGAATGTCGGTGAACGCCTGGTGGTCTGTGTGCGTCACCGCGATCCAGCGCTTCCATCCGGTCAGTAGCTTCCAGTCACGGTCCCACGAAGAGTCGTTGCCGCCGGGGACGTGCTGCTCCGAACCGATGAACATGAACGGCCGGGAGAATCCGCTTTTGGGGATCCGGGTGTAGGTGCTGCCGTCGATGTCGATCCCGGCGCGTACGCGGGAGTCCTTCACCATGGCCGCCATGGCGCCGGCCCCGCCGATCGACTGGCCGACCATCGCGATCCTGGACCTGTCGATCAGGCCGGAAGCATCCCACTTCGCCGGCAGCTGGTCGAGCACGAAGGAGACGTCGGCCGCCCGGCCCTGGACCACCCTCGGGCCGAAGCCAGGGTCGGTGTCGCTGTCGCACGCGATGCACTCGGCGACCCGCCCATCGGACAAGGTCGTGACGTAGCTCTCGTAGGTGTGGTCGATCCCGGCCACCACGTACCCCCGGCTGGCCAGGTCCTCGGCCAGGGACGTGAGTGAGCTCAACGGCTTGGTGAAGCCGGGAGAGAGCACCACCAGCGGAAGCTTCTCCCCCGCGGGTTCGGCGTCCTTGATGGCGTTCGTCCGCGTCTTGCTCAGCGTGTCAGACGGCACACCCGCGACCTTGGAGCCCTTCAGGAAGAGCTCCGACTCCTTCGGCGTCATGTACGGCGCCTTCTGCCCGTCCTTCTGCTCGGTCGGATACCACAGGGTGACCTTGAGCTCCCTGGTTTGGACGTCGAGGTTCCAGGGATCGGGGCGGGAAGTGTCGTTCACATGCAGGATGGTGGTGCCGACCGGATGATCGCCGGTAGGCGCGGGCAGGACGGCCGGACCGGTGGGCGTGGGCGACGGGCTGGTAGCCGACCGGGGCGGCGTGGGCGCGGAGCAGGCGGACGCGGCCAGGACGACCAGTCCCGCGGCGACTGCCAGGAGGTGTCTCATCAAGCGGTCCATTCACTTGTGCAGCAGGGTCAGCGCCTTGGCCAGGGCGGGGTCGCGCCCGGCGGCCGCGTCCTTCGGGGTCAGGGGCACGTAGTGGTCGGGCGGCACGCCGATCCGGTCGAGCGTCTCGCGGTTCGGCCCCAGGTGGTGCCTGGTGGGGAAGGCCAGCATGGTGTTGTTGGTGAGCTTGAACGGCTCCGAGGGGCCGGAGATGGCACCGGCGGTCCTGGCGCCGACCAGCTTGCCGACGCCCAGGTCCTTGACCGCGGAGCTGAAGTGCTCACACGCCGAGGCGCAACTGCGGTCGGTGAGCACTGCAAGCGGCAGGTCGAGCAGTTCGACGGTGTCGTCGGTCCGCAAGGCTTCGCACTTGGCGTCCACAGTGCACAGGTAGGCGGTGTTCTTGCCATGGACGAAAGCGCTCAGCAGCCGGATCGCCTCTTTGGGGCTGCCGCCGCCGTTGCCCCGCAGGTCCAGCACGATGCCGGTGAGCGTCCGGCCGACGCGCAGCCGGGAGATCGCCTTGAACACCCTGTCCGCGGCGTCGGGAGCGAACCCGCGCACCCGCACATAGGCGATGCCGCCGTCCAGCAGCTTCGACGTCACCCCTTGCAGGGCGGCCAGATCCCGCTCGTAAACGCCGGGCTTGAGCGTCACGCTCCAGCGGCGGCCGGTGCTCTGCCGCAAAAGCCGCAGCTTGACCGGGCCGACCTGCGGGTACTGCGGGTAGAGGGCGGCGATCGCGGGGGTGGGCTTCCCGTCGATGAAGGGCGCCGATCCGTCGATCGATTCGATGATGTCGCCCGGACGCACTCCGGCGGCCTGCGCCGCGCCGCCCTCCACGGTGGTGACGAACAACGGGGGAAGCGCGGCGCCGGGGTTGCCGTTCACCTGAGCTCCGTAGACGCTCGCCTGAAGACCCAGGCCGTAACCGTCGCCGTCATAGTAGCCGGGGGGCGCCCCTGCGCCGCCGTGCGCCCAGCTGGCGTGATTGTCACCGAGGCTGGCCACGATGGCCTCCAGGGTGACGACGGCCAGCTTGTCGCTCAGGTCGGGGACCTGAGCGGTGACCTTCCGATAGACGGCCTCGAAAGCGGTCCAGTCGTCTTCCCGGTCACCGGTCAACGCCGACATGGTCGCCTCGGCGACATCACGCCCGCTGAGGTTGAGTTCCCGCGTCAACGCGATGAACCCGGCGGTCAGCAGCGAGCGGGCGTCCATGGTGGCGCCGCTGTAGTAGTTGCCGAGGATGCAGAAGTACGCCTGCTCGATGACGTCGATCGTGGTGGGCGTCTGCGCCGGGAGGCGGCCATAAGGCTTTGCGCAGACCGTACTGGCTGCTGAACTCGCCTGGCTGCGCGGCGCCGTCGGCGCCGTACAGGCCGCGGCCAGCAGGAGGGCGAGGCCGGCGGTCGCGGTCCTGATGGCGGTCCTGATGGCGGTCATGACAGGCGCCTCCGGATCCACCAGAACGACAACCACGTCATGCCGACGGTGAGCAGGGCGTAGATCCCAGTTTCGATCCACTGGAACAGCCAGAAGCGCTCAAGGGGCTGGTAGGTCACCTGCTGCCGGTAGCCGAGGCGGTTGATCTCGCCCAGGCAGCCGTCCTCGCCGCCCGCCGCACTCGACGGTTTGCAGGGTCCCGATGTCGAGGAGACATTATTGATGAGGGCTCCGGTGCCGCTGCTGCCGCCGGAGATCACGCGTCCGGATGGGTCGAGCAGTTCGTTGGTCAGGACCCAGGAACCCGGGTGGCCGGGAACGGCCTCCCTCAGGAACAGCCGTGGGGCCCCGCCTCCCTCCCGGTCGATGTTGAGGCTGTCTATGTTCGCCCTGCCGAGCTGGAAGGTCGCGGTCACCGGGGCCATCAGATGGGGACGGGCCGTCGCCGGCAAGGCGAGCTGGATCGCGGCGAACGCGGCCAGCGTGAGGGCCATGGCGGGCAGCGTGCGGCGCACCACCATACCCACGGTCACGCCGAGAACGAAGGCGAAGGCCGCGTACCCCATCGGGGCGATGCCGCGGGCGCTGAACACCAGGGGAGCCATCAGGGCCATGCTCTCGGTGGCCGACTCGTCCAGGGGGTCGGACCACCAGGTCACCATGAGGCCGCACAGGCCGGCAACGGCCATGGCAACCAGGCCGGTGAGCCCGAGCTTGACCGTCAGCCAGCGGCCGCGGGTGATGCTCTGGTTCCACACCAGCAGGTACGTGCCCGCCTCCAGCTCGCGGGTGATCAACGGTGCGCCCCAGAAGATCCCGACGACAGCGGGCAGGATCAGCACGGCGAGGGTCAGGGCCATGAACGGGAGGTTGTACTCGTTGAAGAAGACGTTGTAGAAGTGATCGCAGGTGTTGTCCTTGGTGCAATCGGCGATTCCCGCGGAGTAGGCGGAGACCAGTCCCGGGCCGGTCGCGGCCAGAGCGACGGCGAGAACGATCAGTACGGCGGCCATCATCGCGGCCGAGCCGCGGAACTGGCGCCAGGTCAGCCAGATCATCGCTGCACCTCCAGCGCGGCTCGCCGGTTGTCGGCGGTCTGCTTGTCCATGTAGGCCAGGACGAGGTCCTCCAGGCTGAGCTCGGTGACCGTCCAGGCGGGGTCGTGGATCGGGGCGTCGGTACGGACCACGAATGTGCTCTGCTGCTCGGTGTGGCGCGCGGAGATCACCTGCTGGTCGGCGGGGAGCCGGTCGAGATCGCGGCGCGGGCCGGTGAGCCGGTGATGGGTGGCCAGCAGCTCGTCGACCTCCCCGGCCACCTGCACGCGCGATTCGACGAGCACGATCAGGTAATCGCACGTCCTTTCCAGGTCGGAGACCAGGTGGGAGGAGAGCACCACGCTGAACTGGTGCTCGACGGTGGCCTCTATCAGCCCCTGCATGAACTCGTGGCGGGCCAGCGGGTCGAGCGAGGCGACCGGCTCGTCCAGGATCAGCAGCTCGGGCCGTTTGGCCAGGCCCAGGGTGAGGGCGAGCTGGGCGCGCTGGCCGCCCGACAGCTTGCCCGCCCGGCGGGTGGAATCGAGGCCGAGTTGCGCGATGCGCTCCCGCGCCATGGTGGCGTCCCAGCGGGGGTTGAGCCGTGCCCCCAGCCGCAGGTGTTCGGCGACGGTCAGTCCCGCGTAGACGGGGGTGTCCTGGGCGACGAACCCGACCTTGGCCAGCTGCGCGGGCGTGCTTCCTGGCCGGCCGCCGAGCACGGTGATATCACCCGCCGTCGGTTGGAGCTGGCCGCCGGCCAGCTTCAGCAGCGTGGTCTTGCCGGCTCCGTTGGGTCCCACCAGTCCGACGACGTGGCCCGCCGGGATGTCGATGGTGCACTCGCGCAGCGCCCAGCGCTTGCCGTATTTCTTGCCCAGTGCCTGGGCCTGCAGGGCAGAAGTCATGAGAGCTCCTTCGGAGCTTTCATGACTTGAGTGCTGTGCTTATTGGTGCCCTCGCTTCGCTCGGTCACGCTATGTCCTCCTGAGTGGTGGTTCGAAAAGGTGGTCATGAACAGGGCCTCGATGCTTTCGTCGTCGAGGCCGGCCCGGCGGGCCTTGCCAGGGATCACATTTACCGGCCGGCGCATATCGGCAGGCGATCGGCGGACCATATGTGTTCCATAGGTGGGTGTTGCGATACTGCTCGGATGCGTGTGCTCTTGGTCGAAGACGAGCAGCCTCTGGCCGGGTACATCGAGGCCGGGCTGCGCAAGCACGGCTTCACCGTCGACGTCGCCCTCGACGGACAGACCGCGCTGGACAAGTGCGAGCTCACGCCGTACGAGGTGGTGGTCCTGGACCGGGACCTGCCCATCGTGCACGGCGACGCGGTGTGCCGCAGGCTCGTCCAGCGGGGGGTGTCGCGGGTGCTGATGCTGACCGCGTCCAACGCCGTGGAGGACCGGGTGGGCGGGCTGATGCTGGGCGCGGACGACTACCTGGGCAAGCCGTTCGCGTTCTCCGAGCTGGTCGCCAGGGTGCACGCCCTGGTGCGGCGCAGCGCACCGGCCCGCCCGCCGGTGCTGCGCGCCGCCGGCGTGTCCCTGGATCCGGCCCGGCGGAGCGCCGAGCGGGACGGGCGATTGCTGCGTCTGACACCCAAGGAGTTCGGCGTGCTTGAGCAGCTGGTCGCCGCCGACGGTGATGTGGTCAGCGCGGAAACCCTGCTGGACAAGGTGTGGGACGAGTACGTGGACCCGTTTACCAACGCGGTCCGGATCACCGTCGGCACGCTGCGCCGCAAGCTCGGCGACCCGCCGCTGATCGAGACCGTCACCGGCGCCGGCTACCGAATTGGAGGGTGAGGCGTGGCCCGACTCAGGAGGGCCGGGTTGACTGCCCGGGCCCGGCTCACTCTGCTGCAGACCGCCCTGGTGCTGGCCGCCGGCGCCGCGCTGACCGGGCTAACCTACCTGCTGATGCGCCGCAGCACCTTCTTCACCCACCTGGACCGGAGCGACACTGACCCATCGGGCACTCCCCCGCCGATGCCGACAGCCGTGGACCTGCAAGTTTTCGCCGATCGGGTGCAGACCGCCACTCTGTCCGCGCTGCTGCCCCAGGCCGTTCTGGCGCTCATCGTGGTGACCGCCCTGGCCGCCGTACTGGGCTGGTTGGTGGCTGGCCGGGTGCTGCGGCCGATCCGCGTCATCTCGTCCACCGC
Source organism: Nonomuraea sp. NEAU-A123 (assembly GCF_018603905.1). Classification (GTDB taxonomy): domain Bacteria; phylum Actinomycetota; class Actinomycetes; order Streptosporangiales; family Streptosporangiaceae; genus Nonomuraea. The sequence continues at coordinate 146,275 of NZ_JAHFZZ010000024.1, read as the reverse complement.
CCGGCGCCTGTCGGCCGAGAACCTCACCGAGCGGGTGCCGGTCACCGCTCCCGCCGACGAACTGTCCGCTTTGGCAGGCACAGTGAACGGGATGCTGGACCGCATCCAGCGCGGCGTCGCCGAGCGGGACCGGATCCTGGACAGCCAGCGGCTGTTCACCGCCAACGCCGCCCACGAGCTGCGTACGCCGCTGACCACCGCACGCACGGCGATCGACGTCACCCTGGACGGAAAGCCCAGCCCTGCCGAGCTGCTCGCGATGGCCGGCGACGTGCGCGGCGCCGTCGAGCACATGCAGCGCGTCCTGGACGGGCTGCTGCTGCTGGCGCGCAGTCAGGCCGGGCTCGCGGCGCGGGAGCCAGTCGACCTGGCCGCCGTCGCGGCCGCCGCCCTCGACGCCGCCGGGGCGCGGGCGGCAGCCGCCGACGTCGCCGTACGATGCGAGCTCCGGCCCGCACCCGTCAGCGGCGAACCGGTCCTGCTGGAACGGATGATCGGCAACCTGGTCGACAACGCGGTCCGCTACAACGTGGCGGGCGGGCGGCTGGTCGTCGGCACGGGTACGGCGGGCGGGCGCGCCATCCTGCGGATCTCCAACACCGGCCGCCCGGTCCTGCCCGGCGAGGCGGAGACGCTGCTGGAACCGTTCGTGCACGGGCAGGGCACCCGCGTCCGTACCGACGGGCTGGGGCTGGGGCTGTCGATCGTGCGCGCGGTCGCCCTCGCTCACCGGGGACGGATCGCGGTCGCCGCCCGGACCGGCGGCGGCCTCGACATCACCGTCGACTTCCCGCAGAACCCGGTGACGAAGGACGCGAGATCGCAGGACACCGATTCTCTTCAGGAAAGGGCCATTTCCTGAAGAGAAATGGCGGCCACGCTTCCTCACGGAGGCTGGAAGCGTAGGAAGTAGCGTTCATCGGCGCCAGGGCGGTCAGTGGCCCTTGGGGCGGGAAACTTTGGTGGGCTTCTGGCCGGCTTCTATCTGTTTGCTGGGCGGGCTCTCTATCGGCGATTCCTAGGGTTGTGGACGTCCCCCGGGGCGTTGGCGACCGCGAGACAGTTGTGCGCGGTGCGGCGCCGTCTTTCCCCGATCGCGATCAGCGCCAGCCAGGCGACCAGCAGCGCGACGGCGAACCCGATCAGCAGATCCCATCCCCACACCCCGGTCACCGTCGGCCGCCTTCCCGTTCCCCCGAAACCTCCACGGGACCTTCGGTAGCCAGCGCGGCCTGCTCGAAAGCAGCCAAATCGGCAGTCGCGTCCTCGACCGCGGCCCGCGCAGCGGCTCCGCCCGGGGCGGTGAAGTAGTCCCGGGCGGCGATCTTGGCCATCCAGGAACGGAACCGTTCCAGGTCGGCCTCGGACTCCTCGACCTCGGCATAGGTGGCACGACCGCGAGCCCGCTCGGCCGCCAACTCCTGCCGGAAAGCGGGCAGCCGTTCCAGCACCTCGGCGTATTCAGCGTCGCGGGCGGCGTTGAACTCGCCGATGATCTGCCGCTGCTCGGACTCATCGGTGAGTGTCAGGTGGAGCATCCGGCCGGTGCCGCCCTGCTGGTGCACCCGATCCAGCAGCCGGCGCATCTGCCGCACGGTCTGCTCGCGCTCGGGCAGCAGGCACACCGACTGCTGCAGATACAGCGCACCCAGCGAGCGCAGCTTGCGCCACACCTGCACGCGCAGGGTCGGCGCCGCGCCGGCGGTGGACACGCTGATCAGCAGCCAGCCCCGCTCTTCCGTATTGACCGTCACGCACCTATGTTACATCCGTAACATAGCAACGCAACGGGAGTCTCGTCTCAGTGGGAGGTGATCGGGGTGCGCCCAGGCGTCGCCCATAACGGCGCGGTGGAACTCGCCTATCAGGTGAGCGGCCGCCGGACGCCGACCCGCTGCTGCTCATCGCCGGCACCGGCATGCCGCTCGTCTACTGGCCTGACGACTTCTGCGCCGCACTGGTCACGCACCACTTCACGGTGGCCCGCTTTGACAACCGCGACACCGGCACCTCCACCCACCTGGAAGCGGCCGGCGCTCCCGGCCTGGCCGCGATGCTGCTGCGGCCCGCCGCGGCTGCCCCGTACCGGCTGGAGGACATGACCGACGACGCGGTGTCGGTGCTGGACGCCCTCGGCTGGCCGGCCGCGCACGTGGTCGGCCATTCGCTCGGCGCGATGATCGCCCAGACGATAGCCTCAGGCACCCGGCTCGCGTGCGAACGCTGACCAGCATCAGCGGCACGCCCAGCCCGCGCATCGGGCGCGCAAGCCTGGGCACGACCCTGCGGCTGATCCGCACCCGCCGTACGGCGCCCAGCTTGGACCCGGTCAAAGCTCTGGCGGCCCGGCTGACCGGCGCCGCCCGCGTCTACGCCTCGCCCGGCCACTCCCTGGACGAGGCGTGGTACGGCGAGCTCGCCCGCCTCATCCACCAGCGCGGCGGCCTGGATCCGGCCGGAGCACGCCGCCACAACGCGGCCATCCTCGCCTCCGGCGACCGCCGCACCGCTCTGGCCACCGTGGGCCTGCCCACGCTCGTCCTACACGGCCAGGCAGACCCCCTCGTCACTCTCGCCGGCGGCCGCGCCACCGCCGCGACCATCCCCGGCGCCAAGCTGATCACTCTCCCTGGCATGGGTAACGACCTGCCCCGGCCCCTCTGGCCTTCCGTCACCGGCGCCATCCGCGCGCTAGCCGACACGGCCGACACCTAGCCGCTGACCTCGTCATACAAGTGCCGCTACGCCGCCGGTGACCACACAAAGTGACCACCGATCTGCCCGCACAAGCGAACACAGACCACTCAATTAACGGTCTCTGCCAGTAGCGGATGCGTGGAAGCGTTGCTGGTGTTGGTTATGAGGTGCCGTGAGCCTCCGCAGACAAGGAGCCCTGCGCTCACCGTCGTTGGCTCGTTAGTGAGCCGGCCGGTATTGGGTCAAGAGCTCCGCCACCTCGGCCTGGCCGGCGAACTGTGCCCACTCCAGCGGGGTGGCGCGGTAATCGGACTCCCGTAGTGACCGGTCAGCTCCCAGTTGCGAAAGCGCTCGCACCATCGGCAGGTTGCCTGCCCGCGCCGCCTTGTGCAACGCCGTCGAAGGGAGGCGTGCGTTCACGTCGAAGCCCAGCGCGCAGGCCAGGTACGGCCGGCACTTGGCCGTACTCCGCGGCCTTGATGAGCAGGTCCCGCCGTTTTGTCAGCAGGCGCCGAACCAGTGCGCGGTCGCCGCTCATCAGGCGTTCGAGCTGCTTGCGATCTCCTCGCATGATCGCCGCTTCCGCGGCGTCCAGCACGGATAGCGTGCTGGAGGCGCCCGCGTCGGTCAGGAGCCGCGCAATGTCTGTATGCCCGCCGAGCAGCGCCAGCTCCAGCGCCGCGTGTTCGCCGGGCCGCCGCGGCCCGCAGCCGGATCGCGGTCAGGTGGTGGCCGACGCTGTCGTGCACGTTCCCGGCCAGCCAGGTGCGCTCCTCGGCCAGCACGCGCTCCGCCTCTGCCCGCTGCAACCGGAGCGTCTGGCCGGCCCGGTCGCGGTGCAGCCGCAGCGCGTATCCGGTGGCCACCGGGGCCAGCCCCATGATCAACATGCTGGTGAGCGCCGACGCGGCTCCGATCACCAGCCACGTGCCCACCGCCCAGCAGGTGGAGAGCGCCAGCACCAGGCCAGGGTGCCGCGGCCGATGATAGACCGCCGTGCAGAACAGCGCCATCGCGACCAACATCCCCTCCCAACGGTCCAGCTGCGCCAGCCCGGCCAGCCCCACCACCGCAGAGGTGGCCGCGGCGGTCAAGGGCAGCGCGCGTCGTACCAGCAGAGAAAGGCTGACACCGACGCTGAAGACGGCCAGGAGAGGCACGTCGACCGGGACGCGCCGCCCCAGCGCGGTCAGGAGCGCCACGACGGTCGCGGTGGCGACAGTGAGCAGGGCCTCCCTCAGGGAGCGCATATCACGTTGATGCCGGACCGCAGGTCGGCGAAGGTGATCTTGGCCTGGCGCAGCACCAAGATCTGCTGGGCGGGGCTGCCCAGATTGAACACCAGCGTGCCCTTCCTGGTGGCCGCATCCTGAGCTGACAGTTTGGCGAGCCCCAGCGTGATCTGTTTCCCTTCGGGGCGGCCCAATCGGCAGGCAGGTGATCCGGCCGCATTGCAGGCCGTCCCCGCAATCTTGCCAGAACAACGTCGAGTCCGCCCGTCGCGACCACGACCTGAAGCCCGACAACCACGGTCCTTCGCGAGCACGAGAGCGCCTGGTTACGTGTGCAGGTGCGTCGCGAGACCCCCTCCGCCCCCCGGGCGAGATTTGTCACCGTGGCGATGAACCGCTCGGCGGGCCTGCGCTCGAAGCGTGCTCCGGTAGGTCCTGCTCCTGGAAAAAATTTAGCGGCCGGCTGTCACAAGCCCGGAGGCTGCCCGGTCTTAGCTGGCGACCGGTTGGCAGCAACTGCCCCGGCGGACGGAAAGGATCTCCCATGAAGATCGTGGTAATCGGCGGAACTGGCCTGATCGGGTCCAAGCTCGTGAAGAAGCTGGGCGAGCACGGTCACGAGGCGGTGGCGGCGTCGCCGAATACCGGCGTCAACACGCTCACCGGCGAAGGGCTGGCCGAGGTGCTGGCTGGCGCGCAGGTGGTGATCGACGTGTCGAACTCCCCGTCGTTCGAGGAGGCCGCCGTCCTGGAGTTCTTCGAGACTTCCACTCGCAACCTGCTCGACGCGGAGGCCAAGGCCGGCGTCGGACACCACGTCGCCCTGTCGGTGGTGGGAACGGAACGTCCGCCCGGGAACGCCTACTTCCGGGCGAAGATCGCCCAGGAGCAGCTGATCGAGAAATCGTCGATCCCGTTCTCGCTCGTGCACGCCACCCAGTTCTTCGAGTTCGTCCGGAGCATCGCCGACGAGGCCACGGACGGCGACCAGGTGCGGATGCCGCCCGTCCTCTTCCAGCCCATGGCGGGCGACGATGTCGCGCAGGCGGTCGGCAGGGTCGCGGTGGGGACGCCGCTGAACGGCAGGGTCGAGGTCGGCGGGCCCGAGCAGTTCCGGATGGACGAGTTCTTCCGTGAGGTGCTGGCCTCCTGGGGCGATCCGCGCGAGGTGGTCACCGACCCGCACGCGCACTACTTCGGAGCCGAACTGCTCGAGCGGTCGCTGGTGCCGGATGACGGCGCCACCCTCGGCCAGATCCGCTATCGCGACTGGCCCGGCCGGAACGCCACCAAGAAGTAGCCCGTCCGCACGGAGGTGATTCCCATGTCCGACAGCCACCCGACAGCCACTGAACCCAAGCCGACGTGGCAGACCGCGCTGACCATGCTGCAGGAGGTCGAACCGCCGTTCATCCCGCAGGGCGCGCACGCGATGACCGTGATGGTCGAGTACCCGGCCGGCGACCCCGGTGCCCCGCCGCACCGCCACTCCGGCCCGGCGTTCGGCTACGTGCTGGACGGCGAGATGCTCTTCGAACTGGAAGGCGAGCCGGAGCGCGTCGTACGCGCCGGGGAGACGTTCTGGGAGGCGGGCGGCGACGTCATCCACTACCAGGACGGCAACAACCGCGACGACGTCCCGGTCCGGTTCCTCGTCACGATGCTGTGCGAACCGGGCAAGCCGATGCTCACCCTGGTCGACGAGGAAGAGCTCGCCCGGCGCCAGGACCGCCGCGCCCCGCGCCCGTCCTGAGCGCGGCGGCCGTACCAGTCACCGGACCGCCCCAAGGCGGTCCGGCCGGTCTGCCGGACATCCGCTCAAGCCACCCATGGAGGAAAGATGAGCGCTCCGAACCGCGAGAACGACGTTCTGTACGAGCTCAAGGCCGAGGTCGAGATGGAGCTGACCCAGGCCGTGGCGAGCCATCCGGAGGAGGAGATGGCACTGCCGATCACCGACTGGCTGTTCGACCCGACGGACGTCGAGCGTGAGGAGATCGGCGAGCGGGGTCTGCTCGACGCGGTCGAGGTGCTGGAGGACGGCCCCCAGCCCGGGCCGAGAGCCGAGACGTGACACGAACGAAGCGCCTGGAACGGCGACGTGCGGGTACGGACCGGCAGGCCCCCGCGTCGCCCGGCCGAATCGATGTGGAAAAGTTGACAACAACACAGCGCAGGCGGGGGGTAAACATGCGTGCAGAATCCCTGGAACAGGTCGACACCCTCGAGGAGGCTGCTTCCGCCTTCGTCGCGCTGCGCCCGCGCCTGTTCGGCATCGCCTATCGGATGCTCGGCAGCGCGGCGGAAGCCGAGGACATCGTGCAAGAAGCCTGGTTGCGCTGGCAGAACACCGACCGCTCAACCGTCGAAAACCCCTCGGCCTTCCTGGCGCAGATCACCACCCGCCTGGCCATCAACGTCGCGCAATCCGCCCGAGCGCGCCGCGAAGCCTACATCGGGCCCTGGCTCCCCGAACCCGTCGATACCAGCTCCGACCCCACGGTCGGCGCCGAACGCGGCGAAGCACTCGAACTCGCCTTCCTGCTGCTGCTCGAAAGACTCACCCCGACCGAAAGGGCGGCGTATGTCCTGCGCGAGGCCTTCGTCTACCCGTACGCGCAGATCGCGGACATCCTCCAGCTCAGCCCGGTCAACGTCCGCCAGCTCGTCAGCCGGGCCCGCAAACACGTGTCCGCCGCGCGACGCGAGCCCATCGACAAGATCGAACACCGACGCCTCCTGACGGCCTTCGTCACCGCCGCCCAGACCGGAAACGTCGCCGCCCTCGAAAGCCTGTTCGCCGCGGACGTCGTCAGCTCCTCCGACGGCGGCGGCGTCAGGGGGGCAGCGCGGTTTCCCCTGGTGGGCAGCGCCCGCGTGGTGAAATTCATCGCCGCGTTCGCGCCACGGTTCTGGCCGGGCGCCGACTTCACGTGGGTCGAAGCGAACGGGCAGGCCGGCGTGCTCGTCCCCCGGGGCCGCACCGGTGTCACGCTTCTCACGATCGAGGCTTCGCCGCAGGGCATCCATCACCTCATGTGGCTCGTCAATCCGGCCAAACTCGACGCGTTCACACGATCACGCTCACGGGGACGCCACACACCTGACAGGGGCTAGCCGGGCTGGAGGCGTCCACCGCATCAAGCCAGGCGATGACCGACGTAGCCCGCGTCTCGTGAGCGCCGTGAGGGGCGTCACAACGGGACCGGCTATCTGGTCTTAGCTGCTGACACCGACAGAACAGAGGACATCGTGTGGACGATCCCGTTGACCGCAGCTTGGAGACAGGAGAAGCCGCGTCGCTCGCGGGCGTACTCCCCCAGTTACCAGGGCGGCAGGAGATGACCGAGGTGAGCGCCGGAACGCTGGCGGAGATGCTCGATGAACGGCAGCACCTGCTCGAGGTGGCCCTGTGGATGTTCGGCTCGGACATCACGGCTGACCGGATCGTGCAAGAGACCTACCGCCGCTGGTACGCCCTCGGCGATGAGGAGCGCGCCGGGATCGCGGTGCCGCGCGCCTGGCTGACGCGGGTCGCCGGCGGCATCTGCCTGGAGTTGCTCGCCGCTGACACCCCGATTCCCGCACCTGTCAACGTACCGCAACCGGTTGCGGCACCCGTCACCGGCACTTCAGCACGCCGGCCCGGGCCCGTCACCGGCCGGGTGAGGTGCAGGGCCGGTGACGGGCCCGGGGCGGCACATCACCAGGCCGGGTCACACCAAGCGATGCTGGCCAGACACGACCGGGTCGCGCGCCGGTTCGCGGCGGCCTGCGACACGGGGGACACGGCGGCGCTGCGGGCGGTCCTGGCCACGGACGCGATGGTCGTGAGCGATGGTGGCGGCAAGCTGCGCGCCGCCATCCACCCGACCCACGGCGCGGACGCGGTCGCCCGGTTCGTCACGGCCCTGCTGGCCGGCCGGCCCGGCACCGAGGTGTCCGTCGCGTCCGTGAACGGCCGGACGGGTCTGGTGCTGCGCCGATCGGGCCAGGCCGTGGCGGTGGTCGGCGTGAGCGTCGCCGGTGCGGAGGTCACCGCGGTGTGGATCGTGCTGAACCCCGACAAGTTGCGGCGCTGGCACCGCTCATGACCGGCGTCCCCCTGGCGTGCCGCTGAAAGGCGTACCGGTGAACGATCCGAGATTGTCCACGGAGCACGACTACAGCGGCTCCGCGTTCAAACCGCTCTACATCACGCGGGTCGCCGTGACCGGCGGCAGCTCCGCCCACGGCCGGGCCACCGGCCGGGCCCGCTCCGCCGACGGGGCCCTCGACCTGGAGCTGCGGATGCCCGAGGAACTGGGCGGCGACACCACCGGCCCGAACCCCGAACAGCTCTTCGCCGCCGGATACGCCGCCTGCTTCCACGGCGCCCTCAGCCTGCTGGCCCGCCGGCACCTCCTCGATCCCGAACCGATCACGGTGGAGGCAACCGTCGCCTTCGGCCGTGACCCCGCCGACGGCGGCTACCAGCTACGCGCCGACCTTGTCGTGACCTGGCCCGGAGTCGAACGTGACACGGCCACCTCGCTGCTCGCCCAGGCGACCGCGCTGTGCCCCTACGCCAAGATGACCCGCCAAGGTATCCCCGCCACCATCAGCCTCGCCCGCTGAGCTCGCATCCTGGCCGACCGCCTTTACATTGTAGATCACCTACTGGGGACGGACGTTATGGTTGCCGGCGAACAGGTTTCCGGGATCGTACTGACGCTTGACCGCCGCGAGCCGCTCATAGGTCTCCGTGGGATAGATCGCGGCGACGTCCTGCTCGGTGGCAGAAGCGAGGAAGTTCGCGTAGGCGCCGTTGACGTGCGGTGCGAGTCTCCCCCAGATCGCTTCCAGAGCAGGACGAGCGGCCTCGACGACCGGCTTCGGACCCGCGATGGTGGTCACGAACATCAGCTCCGCCTGGCGATGCGCGTAGGCGGTGGCGTCGTCGGGGACTCGGGACACCGCACCGCCGACGCTGCGAACGGCGATGAACGGCGACCCCGCCGATGCCCCGATCTCGACAAGGATCTGAAGGACCTCGGACACCGACTCCTTGTCGGCGAATGCGCTTCGGGTGACCAGCTGAATGCCCGGCGGCGGGGTCGCGCCGTCCACGAGCGTGTCCACATAGGGCTTGAGCGCGACATCGTCGTCGATCGCCGTGCCGAGCCGGCGGATCGGGTCGATCGCCTCGGCCGCGAGCTCCGGATCATCGCCGTCGAAGGTGACCTGGATCTCGACCGGCGCCGCGGGTCCGCCGGCGAAGGGATTGGCGAAGCTCGCGATGGAGGTGAGCTCTTCGGGGGCGGTGCGGAGGTAGTCCGCCCAACCCTGGAGCACGGTGGCCGCCTCCGCCGCCGGAAAAGCGATCTTGCCGTAGAAGACGTCTGTCGTCGGGTGTGCCGCGAACTCGAAAGCGGTCACGATCCCGAAATTGCCGCCGCCACCGCGAATCGCCCAGAACAGCTCCGGGTTCTCCTCCGCGCTCGCGTACACGACCTCCCCGTCGGCCGTGACCACCTCTGCGGCGACCAGGCTGTCCAGGGCCAGGCCGTACTTCCTGACCTTCCAGCCGATGCCACCGGTCAACGTCAGCCCACCGACACCGACGCTCTTGGTGTCGCCCGAGGAGATCGCCAGGCCATGCGGGGCCAGGGCGTCCGCGACCTGACCCCAGGTGGCGCCGCCGCCGATCCGCACGAGGTGACGGTCCTTGTTGATGATCTCCACGTTCGCGAGCCTGCTGAGGTCGATCACGACGCCGCCGTCGTTGGTGCCGAAGCCCGGAAAGCTATGGCCGCCGCCTCGTACGGACAGCGAAAGCCCTGTGCCGGCCGCGAATCTGACACCTGCCCGCACGTCTCCGACGCTCTTGGGCCGCAGAACATAGGCCGGACTACCCGAAGCCAATATCGAGCGGCTGGCCGATTCGTACTCCGCTGCGCCCGGTTCGATGATGTCGCCGCCGAAGTCACGGCGAAGGGTTTCAAGCGCTGAACTCATGACATTCCTTCCGTTATGCGAACTGGCCGGGCTGGTAGTCGCCGCCCGGCAGCCGGGTGATGACGCCCAGGCGGTTGTTGGCGTTGATCAGGGCGATGAGCATCACCAGGGCTGCCAGCTGTTCCTCGTCGTAGTGCTTGGCGGCATTCGCCCAGGCTTCATCCGTGACGCCACCGGCCGCATCAGCGATGCGGGTGCCCTGCTCGGTCAGCTCCAGGGCGGCGCGCTCGGCGTCGGTGAACACCGTGGACTCTCGCCAGGCAGCGACCAGGTTGATGCGCACCGAGGCCTCCCCCGCGTGCGCGAGGTCTTTGCTGTGGGCGTCGGTGCAGAAGCCGCAGCCGTTGATCTGACTCGCGCGGAGCAGCATCAGGTCCTGGGTGGCGGTCGGCACCGTCGAGTCCTTGATGATCACCCTGCTGGCCGAGGCGATGTACTTCATGGCCTTGGCGGCGAGCGGGCTGCCCGAGAGGTTCAAGCGGGGTTCCAAGACGTGTCTCCCTCGTGTTGTCGTACTGAACGAACACAAGATGCCGACGACCCGATCCTTGTGACAGCGCGGCCATGTGACGTGCGCCACAAACAGGTGGCGTCCTGTCATTCGGCAGCGGACAACGGGGAATCGATGTCACAAAATGGCAGGGTCCGGTGTCTGATGGGTGACACAGTCGAGAGTGAACAGGAGTCATCCATGGCCGGCACGTCGCAGACGGCGCCCGACGATCGCGGTGGGGACATGGGCCGCGACGATCGCCCCGATCCCGCCACGGAGGCGTTCGTCGCTCACCGCAACCTGTTGTTCACCGTCGCCTACGAGATGCTGGGCTCGGCCGCCGACGCCGAGGACGTCCTGCAGGAGACCTGGTTGCGGTGGGCGGGGGTCGATCTTGACGAGGTGCGGGATCAGCGTGCCTATCTGGTCCGGATCACCACGCGGCAGGCGCTCGGCCGGCTGCGTACGCTCGGCCGGCGTAAGGAGTCCTACGTCGGTCCTTGGTTGCCTGAGCCGCTGCTGACGGCGCCTGATGTGGCCGAGGACGTCGAGCTGGCCGACAGTGTCTCGATGGCGATGCTGCTGGTGCTGGAGACGCTCACGCCGACCGAGCGGGCGGTGTTCGTGCTGCGTGAGGTGTTCGATCTGGCCTACGACGAGATCGCCGAGGCCGTTGACAAGAGCCCGGTCGCGGTTCGCCAGATCGCGCATCGGGCGCGGGCGCATGTGGCGGCGCGCCGTCCGCGGGGGGTCGTGTCCCCGGCCGAGACCCGGGGTGCGCTCGAGGCGTTTCAGCGGGCGGTCGAAACGGGCGATCTGCAACGTCTGTTCGACCTGCTCGCGCCGGATGTCGTCCTCCTGGGTGACGGTGGCGGTGTCGTGCAGGCCGCGCTGGAGCCGATCGTGGGGGCCGAGCAGGTGGCTTACGTGCTGGGCAGGATCGCGGCCACGGTGTCGCTGCAGCCGGCACAGGTCAATGGCTATCCGGCGCTGGTTTTCCGGCTCAATGGCGCCATCGAGGGCGTCATGGCGGTGCGCGTCGACGACGGCCTCATCACCGGGCTCTACGCCGTACGCAATCCCGAGAAGCTGTCACGGGTCGAAAGGGAGACCGCCCTGCGCCGCTGAACTCACCGGCTCATTCACTTCGCTACCGGTGTCATGGAGATCTCCCAGAAATCGGCGTAGCGGCCGCCGCGGCGCAGTAGCTCGTCGTGGCTGCCTTCCTCGACGATCCGGCCCCCGTCCAGAAAGACGACACGATCGGCGCGTTGGACGGTCCGCATCCGGTGCGCCACCATCACCACCGTCCGGCCCGCCATCAGGCGCTCGATTCCTTCGTGGACCGCCGCCTCGTTCACCGGGTCCAGCGCGGAGGTCACCTCGTCCAGCAGGACGACGGGCGCGTCCTTCAGCAGCGCTCGCGCGATCGAGACACGCTGGCGCTCACCACCCGACAGCAGCGCGCCGCCCTCGCCGACATGCGCCGCCCATCCGCCGGGCAGTCGCTCGATCACCTCGTCCAACCGCGCCGCGATCGCTGCCGCCCGTACGTCGGCAACGCCTGCGTCGGGACGGCCGAGCCGCACGTTCTCCTCGATCGTGCCGTCGAAGAGATAGACGTCCTGGAAGACGATGGCGAACTGCGCCATCAACACCTCGGTGCTGATCGCGCGCACGTCCACACCCCCCAGACGCACCACGCCCGCGTCCACGTCGTAGAAGCGCGCGAGCAACTGCAGCAATGTGGTCTTGCCGGCACCCGACGGTCCGACCACGGCGAGCCGCTGTCCCGCCGGCACGGACAACGACACGTCGTCCATCACCATGCGGTCGCCATGCCGGAAGGCGACGGACTCGAGCTCCAGGTCATGGCGTACCGGCTGGATCGGTTCGCGAGGTTCCGGCAGCGGCTCGGTGCGCAACACCGTGTCGAGTCTGGCCAGCTCGGAACGCGCGCCACGCAGTTTGCCACCCATGGCCGCCAGCGACAGCAGCGGGTCGGCGCAGCGGGCGGCGAGCACCAGGATCGACAGGACCTCCGCCGCGCCGATGCTCCCGCCGAGCGCGAGGTAGGCGCCCAGGACCAGCAGCACGGTGAACATCGCCTGCACCGTGAGCGTCAAGCCCACGATGCCGGGCAGCGCCGACAGCGTGGACCGGCGGGATGCGCGCTGGACTTCACGCAGCGAGTCGTCGAGCGACCGGAAGCGTTCAACGGTCCGGCCGCCGGCGCGCAGCACCGGCTGGGCCTGGAGATATTCGATGACCCGCCCGGTGGCCTCACGGCCGCGTTCGGCGCTCTCCGCATCGTCGGCGGCCGTCGAGCGTCCCGTCCAGATCTGGATCGCCGCCACGATCGGTGCGGCGACCAACGCGGCCAGCCCCAGCTGCCAGTTGAAGGCGAGCAGTACGACAACGATCGTCAGGGGGGTCACACAGGCGGAGATGAACGGTGCCAGCAGGTGTGCTATCACGCTCATCGCCTGCAGGAGGCCGCTGCTGGCCATGACGGACACCTCTCCGACGCGGCCGGCGCTGTACCAGCCGATCGGCAATCGGGCCAGATGATCGCCGAGCCGGTGATACATACCGCGCAACAGCGTGGTCCCGACGCGGAAACCAGACAGATCACTGACATAGCGCAGCACCGCGTAGACCGCGACCGCGGCCCCGAACGCGATCAGCCACGACCGCGCATCTCCTGGGCTGCTCCCGAACAGCGCGCGCAGCACGGGAACCAGCAGTGCGTAGGACAAACCCTCGACCACCGCGGTCGTCGTCATCAGGGCCACGGTGCGACGCACCGGCTGGGCGTACTCGTGTCCCAGCACGCGCAGCAGCATTCGAATCATCGGGGCTCGTCTCCTTGCACTACGCCATCAGGGGTTTCGATCTCGTCGGCGATCGCCGATCGGTGGGATCGCCAGAACGCGGCGAACTTCCCGTCCCGTGCCAGCAGCTCGGCGGGCTTGCCTCGCTCGACGATCGACCCGTTCTCCAGCACCACGACGGTGTCGGCGTCGGCGACCGTCTCCAGGCGATGGGCGATGACCAGAATCGTCTGATCGCTCCCCAGCGTCGCCAGGGCCCGGCGCACCGCCTGTTCGGTCTGCGGGTCGGCGAAGGAGGTCGCCTCGTCGAGCACCAGGACGGGCGTGGCGGCGAGCAGTGCGCGGGCCAGCGAGATCCGCTGCGCCTCCCCACCCGACAGTCCGGCGTCCTCACCGATCACCGACTCGTATCCGCGTGGCAGCTCGAGAATTCGGTCATGAATATTCGCCAGCTTGGCGGCGCGAACCACGTCATCGAAGTCGGCATGCGGTACCGCCAGCGCGATGTTGTCCGCGACCGACGCGCGCAGCAGGCGAACGTCCTGGAACATGAAGGAGACCAGCCGATAGAGCTCCCGGCTGCCGATCTGGCGCAGATCGACACCGCCCAGGACGACCGAACCATGGGTCGGGTCGAAGAACCGCGGCAACAGCTGAACCAGCGTGGACTTCCCGCTTCCCGACGGTCCGACGATCGCGGTGACCGTCCCCGGTTCGAGCACCAGGTCGATCCCGCGCAGCACCTCGTGATCGGGTTCGTAACCGAATCGAACGTCACGCAGCTCCACCCGGTGTCCGTGTGGCGCGACCGGATGGGCGGGCTCCGGTAGCGGTGGTACGTCGAGCACGTCCCGGATCCGTCCGACCGCGCGCCGGGCGGCCTGCATGTCGTCGAAGCCGTGACCGAGGGCCGCCACCGGAGCGGTCAGGCCCAGTCCCAGCAGCAGGAAGGGCAGCAGGTCGGCCGGGGCCATGGCGCCGGCCGTGATCAGTGTCGCACCGCCGATCAGCACGACCAGCAGCACGAACGGCGGCGACAGCACCAGCTGCATCCCGGCGGCGATCCCGGAGATGCCGCGCACCCACCGGTAGAAGCTGTCGACGAAATCGTCCGCGGCCGTGCGGAACTTACGATGGGCGCGCCCGGATCCGCCGAACGCCTTGACCACCGCGATGCCCTGCACGAACTCGACGACGGAACTCGAAATCCGTCCCATGGCCGCGTCGAACTCCTCCTGCTCACGCAGCCGGGTCGGGAACATCATCAGGGGGACCAGCGCCACTGCCAGCCCCACCGGTATCAGTGTGATCAGCGTGAGCCGCCAGTCGATGGCGAACAAGTAGACCAGCGACACCAGCGGCACCACGAACGCGGAGGCGAGCTCGCCGGGGGTGTGGGCGATGAACGGATGTACGGCACTCACGTCGTCCCCCACCACCTTCGCCAGCTCGCCGGTCCGGCGCCGGGAGAACCAGCCGATCGGTACGCGCCCCAGCCGCGCGGCCAGTTGCCGGCGAAACGACAGTTGCACCTGGCCGTCGAGGAGATGCCCGATTCCGGAGGACGCGGCCGTGAACAGCAGCCGGACGAACAACCCGGCCGCCCCCGCGATCACGACGAACCAGACATGGCCGTGATCGATCGGGCCGGGCGACAACAGGGCTCGCCCCAGTTCGACGACTGCCAGCAGCGGTGCCAGACCCGCGACAGCGCCGATGACCTGGAGGATCATGACGGCGGCGAAACTCCCGAGATGAGGGCGCAGCAGCTCTGCCATGCTCTGTCCCGCCGTGGAATCGGCATCCGACGATGGTGTGGACTGTCCCCTCGCGTCGGCAAGGTCAGTGGTTGTCATCGCTTTCCCGTCGTCGCGGATCTCTTCTCGGCCAACCTCGATCGCCTCACTCGGCCAGGGCACGGCGCAGGGCTCCGGTGAGTTCGGCGAGCTGCCGCTGTGACACCTCGGCGGACAGGATCGCCTGCGACCCGTGGAAGGTGCCGGGCCACTGGTGCAGCTCGACCGACACACCCGCCTCCAGCAGGCGCATCGCGTAGCCCATGCCCTCGTCGCGGAGCGGGTCGAACTCCGCCGTGGCGATGTAGGCGGGCGGCAGGCCGGACAGATCGGTGGCCCGCGCCGCGGCGGCGTACTGCGTGGCCGGCGCGGTGCCCAGATAGTGCCGCCACGTCGCGGCGAGCTTGTCGCGGGTCATCCAGGGCGTGTCGGTGAAGTTCCGGGCCGACCAGGTCACCTGGCGGTCGTCGAGCTCGGGCTGGTTGAGGAGCTGGAAGCGGATCGGCGGGCCCTGCTCATCGCGCGCCCGCAGCGCCACCGCGGCCGCGATGCCCGCGCCCGCGCTGTGACCGCCGACCGCGATGCGGGCCGGGTCGATGCCGAGCTCGGCCGCGTGCTCGGCCGTCCACGTCAGTACGGCGTAGGCGTCGTCCAGGGCGGCCGGGAACCGATGCTCGGGAGCCCGGCGGTAGCCCACCGAGATCACCACCGCACCGGAGCCGATCGCGGCCCGGGACGCCCACGGGTGCTCGGTGTCCAGGTCACCCATGACGAATCCGCCGCCGCGCAGCCAGACGATGGCGCCCAGTGCCTGGCGCGGGCGATAGATCCGCACCGCCACATCCGGATCGGCGGGCACCATCCGGTCCTCGACCTCCAGTCCCGCCATGTCCGGCGCCGGTGCCGCGCCGGCCAGTGCGGCGAGGTCCTTGCGCGCGGTGACCGGGTCGGTCAGGTCGGCCGGGGGGAACAAGGGGATGAAAGCTTCCAGTTCGGCGTCCATGGCGCCCATCCTCACGGTCGCGACCCCTCGCGATCATCCGCCATCCGTCGTGTGTTCTGTCGAAATAGCGCGCCGATCGGCGCATCACCGCGGAAAGCCCCGTATCACCTGCCGTTTGTCCCTAACGCCTGGACCGATAACCAATTTTCGGGCATGCTTGTCGAGATCTTTGGTCAAGAAGCTACGAAAGGACGATCAGGTGCGAATGCCGGCAAAGGCAGTCCTCCTCACAGCGGCACTCTGTCTCAGCGGTGTCGTGGCGAGCCCCGCGAACGCCGCTGCGGCGGCGAGCCCGGAGAGCATCTGCGGCTCCGGTTTCGCGCGCATCACCGGCGGCACACAGCCGGTCAAGACCTCGAGCGGCCGCCGGTACGGCACGGTCTACCTGCTCTACAACCGCAGCAACGGTTACAACTGCGTGGTCACGATCAAGTCGAGCTTCGTCGGCACGAAGACGCCCGTCAGCGCCGAGCTCACGGTCATGCCCAAGCCGATCAAGGACACGAAGCAGGACCCGACCGTGCGCCGGGACAAGGGCAACTTCAAGTCCTACGCAGGCCCGGTGAAGTATTGGGCCGAGGGCAGGTGCGTGAAGTTCTGGGGCACGATCAAGCCGCTCGGTCACGACCCGGCCGTCGCCAGTGGTGGCCGTCAGAAGTGGGGCAACTGCGGGTAACACCCCGCGGGAGTCAGTCTCTGACCAGCCGAGGGGTGGCCAGCGTGGCCAGCGTGGCCAGCTCCGTCCGGTTGCCGACCTCGAGTTTGGCGTACACGTGTGACAGGTGGATCTTCACCGTGCCGCGGCTCATGAACAGCCGGGCGCCGATCTCGGGGTTGTTCAGGCCCTCCACCACGAGCCGGACCACGTTCAGCTCGGGGTGGACCGGGCCTCGCGCTGCTCGCGGCCGGCCTGGTCGACGAGTTGCACCTGATCGTCGGCGCGAACGCGCTCGGTGACGGCACCCCCGTCTTCACCTCGGCGGTCAACGGGCTGTCCTTGGCGCAAACCCGCCGGTTCGACGATTCGGACAGCGTCCTGCTGCGCTACACAGCAGGACGCTGAGCGGCTGGCCACCAGTTGGCCGTGCGTTTGGCGATCTCCTCGCGCATGAAGACGCTCGACTCGCGGGCGCGTTCCTCCCAGGCGAAGACGCAGACGGTCATGATCGCGTCGGGGGTGCGGGCGAAGTCCATGGCACCGAGGGTGTCGAAGAACTCGTCCCAGTCGACCTCGCCCTGGCCGATGTCGAGGTGCTGGTGGACCCGGGCGGGGTTGCCGGGCGGGTTGGTGATGTAGCGCAGGCCGCTGGAGCCGGTGTGGTCGTAGGAGTCGGCGACATGCAGGTGGGTGAGCTTGTCACCGGCGTACCGCATGATCCCGGCGATGTCACCGCCCATGTGGAAGGTGTGCGGGGCGCAGTACAGGTACGACACGAGCGAGGAGTTGATGCCGCGGACCATGTCGGCGGCGACCTTGCCGTCCTCGACGAAGTCGTCCGGGTGCGGTTCGAGGCGGAGCCGCACCCCCTCGCGCTCGAAGATCGGCAGCAGTTCGTCCATCGACCTCCAGAACTTCGCCTCCGACAGGCTCGCCTGCTCGGGGCGGCCGTTGAACTCGCTGTTCATGACGGTGCAGCCCAGGTCGACGGAGATCTGGATGGCGCGTTTCCAGTAGCGGACGGCGGCCTCGCGCTCGTCCTCGTCGGGGCCGGACCACCGGTAGAGCGGCAGCACCGAGGCGATCCGCACGCCGGCGCCGTCGAGGGCCCGCTTGAAGGCGCCGACTCTCGCGTCGTCCGCCCGGGGATGCAGGAAGAACGGCATGAAGTCTTCCCGCGGCGACAACTCGATGTACTCGTAGCCGAGGTCGGCCACGACGCCGGGCAGCTCCAGCAGCGGGACGGCCCGCAGCATGTAGGGGTCGAGGGCGAGTTTCATCTCAGCTCCTTCCGGTCGATCCCGCCGACGCTTCCAGCGCGGCGAGTTCCGCTTCCAGGTCCGCCATGGCCTCGCCGCCCGCCATCAGATCCGTGATCTGTTCGCGAGTCCGTTCGCCCTTGTGGAAGTCGTCCGCCTTCCGGCCGTGGATCAGGACCGCGAAGTGGTCGCCGACCATCATGGCGTGCAGGACGTTGTGGGTGACGAAGATGACCGCGACGCCCTTCGCACGGGCCTGCATGATGATCCGCAGGACGTGCGTGGCCTCCTTGACCCCGAGCGCGGCGGTCGGCTCGTCGAGGATGAGGATGTTGGCTCCGAAGTAGACGGCCCGGGCGATGGCCAAGGCCTGGCGCTCGCCGCCGGACAGGCTTCCGACGAGCCGTTTGCCGTCGGTCACCCGGGTGATGCCGAGGGACTGCATCTCCCGGACGGCGATCTCCCCGGCGAGACCCTTGTCGAAGCGCTTGAAGGGTCCCCAGCCCTTGGTGGGCTCGACGCCCACGAAGAACGACCGGCCGACGCTCATGAGCTGGAAGGTGCCGCCGAACTGGTGGACCGTGGCGATCCCGTACGCGCTCACGTCGCGCGGGCTCTTGAAGACGACGGGCTGCCCGTCCACCTCGATGGTGCCGCTCGTGGGGGCGTGGAAGCCGGAAAGGATCTTGATCAGCGTGGATTTCCCGGCGCCGTTGTCGCCGAGCAGGCACAGCACCTGTCCCGCGTGCACCTCCAGGGAGATGTCCTCCAACGCGTTCGTGCCGACGAACGACTTGCCCACGTCTGTGAGGCGAAGGAGTGGCTGGGTCATGATCAGGCCTTCTTTCCGGAACGCGGCGCGTGCGACAGCGCCAGCCGGCGGAACGTGTTGTTCATGAGGACGGCGGCGAGGATGAGCACGCCGAGGATGAAGCTCGCCCAGTCAGAGTTCCACCCCGTGTAGTAGATGCCCTGATTGACGATCGCGAAGGTGAGGGTGCCGAAGACGATCCCGACGACGGATCCGTAGCCGCCGGTCAGCAGGACGCCCCCGACGACCACCGCGATGATGGAGTTGAAGACGAACGACTGCCCGTTGGCGACCTGGGCGCCGTTGTAGAGGATGGTCTGGATCACGCCGACCAGGGCGGCGCCGAATCCGCTCCCGGTGTACAGCGCGATCTTGAGCCGGTTGGTCGGGATTCCGGCCGCGCGGGCGCTCTCCTTGTCGCCGCCCACGGCGAGGATCCAGTTGCCGTACTTGGTCATCTGGAGCATCCAGCCGACGCCGAGCGCGACCACGATCCACCAGAGGATCGCCACCTCGAACTGGCCCGCGATGAGGGTGCCGAAGACCGCCTTCGACCCCGGGTCCGGGTTGAGGGCGACGCTGGTCGTACCGGTGATCACGCGGGACAGTCCGAGGGTCAGCCCGGCCATCCCGAACAGGGTGGCCAGGGTGACGACGAACGACGGCACGTTGGTCCGCGTCACGATGAGCCCGTTGAGCGCTCCCGCCGTCACGCCGACGCCGAGGGCGAGCACGATGCCGAGGATCATCGGGGCGCCCCAGTAGCCCGAGACGATCGCCATGGTCATCGAACTCGCCGCGAGCACGGAGCCGACCGACAGGTCGAGCTCGCCGGCGATCATGAGCAGGCCGACCGGGAGGGCGATGATGCCGAGTTCGGCGGCGACGTTCAGCCAGGCCGCGGTGCCGGCGGAGGCGAGGAAGTGGGTGCCGCCGAAGATGGCGAAGAAGACGAAGACGCCCAAGGTTCCGATGAGGGCGCCGGCCTCCGGACGATACGTCAGATTGCGCAGGGAACGTCCCGACGACGTCCCGGCCGCTGCCGGGCGGGCCGTGTCGGAGATCTGGACGGTCATTGCTCTTTCACCTCAAAGTGGTCATCCATAAAGTCGTCATCCGTGGGAGCGAGGCACCTTCGGCGGATCAGCGGACGCCGGCCTGGACACCGGCGATCGCGGCGTTGACGTTGCCGGCGTTGATGATGGCGGGCCCGGTCATCAACGTGTTCTGCGCGACGAGAAGCCCGTAGGCGTTGTAGGCGTAGGCCTGTGACACGGCGAGGTAGCCCTGCAGGTAGGGCTGCTGGTCGATGCAGAAGAGCTGCTTACCGGCCTTGATGCGGTTGAGCTGGGCCTCGTTCATGTCGAACGTGCCAAGCTTGATCTTGGCTCCGGCGCCCGCCTGGTCGATGGCGGCGGCCGAGCTGTCGGCGTCTCCGGTGCTGATGGTGACCACGCCGTCGATGGAGTCGTCCTTGAGCAGGGCCGACTTGATGGCCTGCGTCACGGCTGTCGGGTTGCCGAAGTTGGACGAGGGCAGCGGTAGCTGGGTGGACTTGCCGCCGCCGCTGCTCATGCCCTCGGCGACGCCCTTGCACCGGGCCTCGGTGTTCACGGCGCCGGGAAGGGTGTTGACGCACAGGACGTTCTTGGCGCCGTTCTTGGCGAAGAACTCGCCGCCGGCCTTGCCGGCCTGCTGCTCGTCGGAGCCGGTGTAGGTCAGCGCGCCGACGTTCTTCGCCTGCTCGGTGCCGCCGGCGTTGAACAGGAAGACCGGGACGCCGCCGCTGGAGGCGGTCTTGAAGGCGTCGTTCTGCGCCTCGGGGACCCAGTCGGCGCCGATGATGGCGGTGGCGCCCTGGCTCTTCGCGCTGAGGATGAGCTTGGCGGCGTCCGGGCCGAGGTTGTCATAGTTCTGCGGGCCGAGCCAGGTCACCTTGCCGCCGTTGGCCTTGACGACCGTGGCGGCGTCGTCCACCCCCCGCTTGACCGCCGACCAGAACGGGTCGTCGGACTTGCCGCCGATGACGAAGAGGGACACCTTCCCGCCACCGGGTCCGGCGGTGTTCGCGGCGGCGCCTGCAGCGCCGGCGGTGGGCTGGCTCGCGGTGCCGGTGGTGGCCTTGCCGCTGGCGCAGGCGGTCAGGGCAAGGGCGGCGAACAGGCCGATCGCCGTCAACGGGAGGCGGTTGGGGCGGCCGGGCGGACGCCGCCGGGTTCGTGTGCCTTCCATCTTTGCGGTACTCCTTCGTGTGATGCGCCGGCGTGACAGATGTCTCGGTCGGAGCGCGCGGTATATCGGGGGGTATGTCGGATGGCCGACCGGCGAGGCCGATCGCGGGCCTGAGTGCGCGCTCACGCGTTCACAGCGGGTCGCGCCGATTCACGCGAAGCGGTCGGGGAGGTGGCCCTGGTGGTGGTGCGGGTCGCTCGGCGTTCCCACGACGACCGTGCGGTCTAGCGACCGGCGGCCTCGAGCAGGGTCTTGGCCGCGGCGGCCAGGCCCTCGAGCTGGTCGAGCTCCTGGTCCTCGTGCTCGATGTTCACGGCCATGTCCGGGTCCACCTTCTCCAGTTCGCGCAGGAAGGCGGTCCACCAGGTGACGTCGTGGCCGCGGCCGACGGCGACGAAGTCCCAAGAGGAGTTCTCCGGCCAGCGGGACAGGGTGTACGGCCCGCCGAGGCCGACGGCGCCCGGCTCGTCCGGGTGGACCCGGCCGAATCGGTCGTCGAGGACGCCGTTCACCCGCGCCGCCGGGTTGATCCTGGTGTCCTTGGCCGCGGCGTTGTACACCAGCGAGCCGAGGTGGGCGGTCGCGTCCACGGGGTCGATGCCCTGCCAGAACAGGTGGCTGGGGTCCATCTCGGCGCCGACGTGGGTCGCGTTGATCTCCTCGGCGAGCCGCTCCAGCGTCGCCGGGTTGTAGACGACGTTGTGCGGGTGCATTTCGATCGCCACCTTGACGTCGAAGTGGGCCGCCCGCCACTGGACCGCCTTCCAGAACGGGATCGCGACCTCGTTCCACTGGTAGTCCCGTACGTCGAGGTAGGCGCTGTCCCAGGGCAGAACGTTCCAGGCCGGGTTGGTCCCGGTGGCGCTGGCGGCGGGCGTGCCCGACATGGCGACCACGCGTTTGA
The DNA here is from genome assembly GCF_018603905.1 of Nonomuraea sp. NEAU-A123. GTDB lineage: Bacteria > Actinomycetota > Actinomycetes > Streptosporangiales > Streptosporangiaceae > Nonomuraea. The sequence continues at coordinate 124,359 of NZ_JAHFZZ010000024.1, read as the reverse complement.
CGCCCAGGAGGGCGGCCAGCTCCAGGGACCGCAGGAGGTCGTTCGAGTGCTTCTCCCGCACCACGGGGTTGGGGTGCAGGGGGTTGCCGTTGCAGTTGAGCGCGGTGAGCGTGATCCCCTGCTCGGCGAAGAGCCCGAGGTAGTCCTGGCGGGCCTGTTCGCTGGCGAACAGGTCGTCGATCGGGAGGTGCGGCTCCGGGATGAACCCGCCGGAGTTGATCTCCGCGCTGTCCAGACCCATCCCCTTGAGAATGGCCAGGGCCTCGGGCAGCGGTTTGTCGTGCAGGCAGGCGGTGTAGGCGCCGAGCTTCATGGGTCCTCGTTTCTTCGCTGAGGTGGCTTGTGGGTCAGAGAGCGGGTGAGGCGATCTTGACCTCGGCGCCGCCGTTGCGGGCCGACTCGGTGATCGCGGCGAGGAGCCGGAGGTTGTGCAGCCCGTGCTCGAACGAGGGCACCCTGGGCAGCCGGTCGAGCCCGGCCACCTGCTCCAGGAACGCCCGGGCCTGGAAGACGAACAAGTCGTTCTGGCCGTATCCGACCCCGGGGAAGTCCATGGGCAGGCCGCCGGTGAGGTAGGGGTGGTCCGGGCCGACGGCTACCTGCCGGTAGCCCTTGGTGGGCCCGTCCACCGCGCGGTCCATGTAGCCGAACTCGCCGGCCCGCAGCAGGTCGAAGGTCGCCGCGGCGTTCTCGGCGAACAGTTCGAAGCCGAGGGAGTTCGCCAGGCCGAGCGCGACGCGGGAGGCGGACATGGTCGCCGTGGCCCCTGATTCGAAGGTCGCGGTGAAGGTGACCAGGTCCTCGTTCTCGACCGGCTCGCGCTCGTCGCTCAGCGTCGCCGCGGCGTGCCCGACCGCGGCGCCCAGCGGCAGCGCGCGCTCGGTGATGAACGTCGACAGCGTCGTCCCCCGGACGGACCGCATCGGGCCGCAGAGGAACTCGGCGAGGTCCACGAGGTGGCTGCCGATGTCGGCGAGCGCGCCCGAGCCAGGGCCGCCCTTGTACCGCCAGCTCATCGGCCCCGAGGCGTCGGCGCCGTAGTCACACCAGTAGTGGCCGTTGAAGTGGATCGGCCGCCCCATCGACCCGTCGTCGACCAGCCGCTTGACCGCCGCGATCGCGGGCGAACGGCGGAAGGTGAAGCCGACTCCCGTCTGCAGCTCCGGCCTGGCCTGGGCCGCGGCGACCATGGCCTCGGCCTCCTCGAGGGTCGGCGCGAAAGGCTTCTCGCACAGGACGTGCTTGCCCGCCGCCAGGAGCCCCTCGACGACTTCCCGGTGCAGATGATTGGCGACCACCACGCTCACGACGTCGATGTCGGGGGCTTCGGCGACGGCCTGCCAGGACGTCTCCGCCCGCGTGTAGCCGAACCGGCGCGCCGTCTCCCGCGCGAAGTGCTCGTTCACGTCGGCGATCGCCACCAGCCGCACGTCGGGCAGACCCGAGTCGTACGTCGTCGTGGCGCTGCGATAGCCGGCGGCGTGCGATCTGCCGGCCATCCCGGCACCGATGACGGCGACGCCGATGTGGTCGTTGGGCATGCCAGCTCCTTGGATCATGGGCGTAACTGAATGGGGGCGTCCGCATCGCGTAAACCGCCCGCACAGCCGGTTTGGAAACCGGTTTAAGTGAATGCGCCGAGCATGCGACTTGTTACAGGCATATGTCAAGGGTTTGTGCTGACAAAGCCTTCGGCATTATGGTGACCGCATGGCCGACCACACCGCTCCGACACCGCCCCGGCCAGGGCGCCGCCGGCCCACGATTCTCGATGTCGCCACCGCCGCCGGCGTGTCCAAAGGCCTGGTCTCGAAGGTGCTCAGCGGCTCGGCGGGACCGAGCGCGGCCACGACCAAGCGCGTCCTGGCCGTCGCCGAGCGCCTGGGATATCGCAAGGACAGGAACGCCACGCTCCTCGCCAAAAGGCGGACGCGACTCATCGGCGTGACCATTCTTCCCAGCAACGTCTACCACGGGGAGCTGGCCGAGGAGATCCAGTCGACGGTCGACGCCGCGGGCTACGAGACCGTACTGGGGGCCATGACCGCCACCCACGACGAGCGGCGCGCCATCGAGACGCTCATCGACTTCCGGTGCGAGGCGCTCCTGCTGCTGGGGCCGACGATGCCCGAGGCCGAGCTGGCCGCCCTCATCGAGGACATCCCGACGGTCTGCGTGGGGCGCCCGCTCGACCTGCCGAACGTGGACGTGGTCCGCGCCGACGACGAGCAGGGCATCTCCGACGTGGTCGACCACCTGGTCGCGCTCGGCCACCGGCGCATCGCGCACGTCGACGGCGGACCGGGGCACATCTCCGCCGTCCGGCGGCGCGCCTATCAGGCGGCCGTGCTACGCCACGGAATCGAGGCCGTCGTCCTGCCCGGAGGGCTCACCGAGCGTCACGGGGTGGCGGCGCTGCGGCAGCTCGACTCCGGCGCGGGCGTCACCGCCGTCGTCGCGTTCAACGACCGCACGGCGCTGGGGGCGATCGAGGCGCTGGAGAGCGGGGGCCTCAGCGTGCCGGCCGACATGTCGGTGGCCGGCTTCGACGACAGCCTCATGGCGCGGCACCCCCGCATGGCCCTGACGACCGTGAGCCAGTTACCGCTGGAGCAGGCCCGGCTCGCCGTCCAGGCGGCCATAGACCGGCTGGACGGCGCACATCAGGAACGCCGCGAGATCCTGCTTCCCACACGTCTGATCGTCCGTGGCAGCACCGGCCTTTCTCCACGGATCTAATGGTTTCCGGGAATGCGGATTTACCATTTGACGATAGATGCTTGTCCTTTCTTTCGTGAGGGGCGGTCAGTCGTTCTGCGGGAAACCGAGATTGAGCCCGCCGTGCGAAGGGTCGAGCCAGCGGGAGGTGACGACCTTGCCACGGGTGAAGAAGTGCACGCCCTCCGTGCCGTGCGCGTGGGTGTCCCCGAACAGGCTGTTCTTCCAGCCGCCGAAGGAGTAGTACGCCACCGGCACCGGGATCGGCACGTTGATGCCCACCATGCCGACCTCCACCTCGTTCTGGAAGCGCCGCGCCGCCCCGCCGTCGTTGGTGAAGATGGCCGTGCCGTTGCCGTACGGGTTGGCGTTGATGAGGGCCAGGCCCTCGTCGTAGGACTTCACGCGGACGACGGACAGCACCGGGCCGAAGATCTCGTCGCGGTAGATGGACATGTCGGGGGTGACGTCGTCGAACAGGGTGGGCCCGAGCCAGAAGCCGTCCTCGCCGCCGTCGAAGTCCCCCGCGCGGCCGTCCACGACGAGCGTCGCGCCCGCGGCGCTTCCTTCCCCGACGTACCCGGCCACCTTGTCGCGGTGCTGGCGGGTGACCAGCGGGCCCATGTCGCAGCCCCGGGTGCCGTCACCGGTGCGTAGCTTGCGCATCCGGTCCTTGATCTTCTCGACGAGTTCGTCGGCGATGGTGTCGACCGCGACGAGCGCGGAGATCGCCATGCAGCGTTCGCCGGCTGAGCCGAAGCCGGCGTTGACGGCGGCGTCGGCGGTGAGATCGAGGTCGGCGTCGGGCAGGACGAGCATGTGGTTCTTGGCGCCGCCGAGGGCCTGCACCCGCTTGCCGTGCGCGGTGCCGGTCTCGTAGACGTACCGGGCGATCGGGGTGGAGCCGACGAACGAGACGGCCCGCACGTCGGGATGGGTGAGCAGGGCGTCCACGGCCTCCTTGTCGCCGTGCACGACGTTCATGACGCCGTCGGGCAGGCCGGCCTCGGTCCACAGGCGGGCCATGGCGACGGCCGCCGAGGGGTCCTTCTCGGAGGGCTTGAGTATCACCGCGTTGCCGCAGGCGATGGCGATCGGGACGAACCACAGCGGCACCATCGCCGGGAAGTTGAACGGCGAGATCACCGCCACGACACCGAGCGGCTGCCGGATGGAGTACACGTCGACCCGGGTGGAAGCGTTCTCACTGAACCCGCCCTTGAGCAGGTGCGGGATGCCGCACGCGAACTCGGCGACCTCCAGCCCCCGGGTGACCTCGCCGAGCGCGTCGTCGAGGACCTTGCCGTGCTCGGCGGTGATCAGCGCGGCGATCTCGTGCTTGCGCGCGTTCAGCAGCTCGCGGAAGGCGAACAGCACCTGGGCGCGCTTGGCCAGCGAGGTGCCGGCCCAGCCCGTCCAGGCCGCCTTGGCGGTCGCGACGGCCTCGCCGACGAGACCGGCCGAGGCGAAGTCGACGCGGCCGGTGACGGCGCCGGACGCGGGGTTGTGCACGACGCCGGTTCGCTCGGAGCCGCCCTCCCAGGAACGGCCTCCGATGAGGTGGGTGATGTGAGTGGTCAACGTACTGGTCCTTCCGGGTCGTGGGGTGTCGGGGCCACGTGGGGGCGTTGCGAGGCTTTGTGCGTCGTGTACCGCTCGTAGGCGCGGCGGGTGGTGCCGAGCTCGCTGACCTGGCTGACCGGGACGTCCCACCAGGATTCGCTGTCCGGGGCGTGCACCATCGGGTCGGTCTCGACGTGGATGACGACGGGGCCGCCGTCCGCCGGGGCGGTCTTGGCGTCCTTGATCGCCTGTTCGAGCTCCTGCCGGTCGCGTACCTCGATGACGGTGGCACCGAAGCTGCGGGCGCTGGCGGCCAGGTCGACCGGCAGCCGGTCGCCCGCCAGCCGGCCGGTGGCTTCGTCGCGGAAGCGGTAGCTGGTGCCGAAGCGCTGCGAACCGAGCTCCTCCGACAGCGAGCCGATGGAGTGGAAGCCGTGGTTCTGGACCAGAACGACGATGATCTTGATGCGTTCCTGGACGGCGGTGACCAGCTCGGTCGGCATCATCAGGTACGAGCCGTCGCCCACCATGACGAAGACGTCCCGGCCCGGGTCCGCCAGCCGGACGCCGATGCCGCCCGGGATCTCGTAGCCCATGCAGGAGTAGCCGTACTCGACGTGGTAGGCCTTGCGCTCGCGCACCCGCCACAGCTTGTGCAGGTCGCCGGGCATGGAGCCGGCCGCGCACACCACCACGTCCGCGGGGTCGGACAGCTCGTTGACACGGCCGAGCACGGTGCCCTGGGTGAGCACGCCGTCGGCGAGCGCGCCGGTGACCTCCGGGGGCGGGTTGTACGCCGCCTCCACCTTGGCGTCCCACTCGCGCCACAGCCCGGCCTGCCGTTCCCGATAGGCCGGGTCCACGTGGTGACCGTCCAGCGCCTGGGTGAGCGCGGTCAGGGCCTCGCGGGCGTCGGCCACGACCGACAGGCCCGCCAGCTTGCCGGCGTCGAAGCGCGCGACGTTGACGTTGACGAAGCGCACGCCCGGATCCTGGAAGGCGGTGCGCGAGGCGGTGGTGAAGTCGCTGTAGCGGGTGCCGATCCCGATCACCAGGTCGGCCTCCCTGGCCAGCGCGTTGGCGGCGGTGGTGCCCGTCGAGCCGACGGCGCCCATCGCCTGCGGGTGGCCGTGCGGCAGCGCGCCCTTGCCGGCCTGGCTCTCCCCCACCGGGATGCCGGTCGCCTCGCAGAACGCGCGCAAGGCGTCCTCGGCGCCGGAGTAGTGCACCCCGCCGCCCGCCACGACGAACGGCCGCCGGGCCGCCGAGATCAGCGCCGCGGCCTCGGCGAGGTCGGCGGTCTCCGGCAGGGGCCGGCCCACCCGCCAGACCCGCGGGGCGAAGAGCTCCACCGGCCAGTCGAACGCCTCCGCCTGCACGTCCTGCGGCAGCACGATCGTCACCGCCCCCGTCTCCACCGGGTCGGTCAGCACCCGCATGGCGCCGAGCAGCGCCGAGGGCAGTTGCTCGGGCCGGTTGACCCGGTCGAAGAAGCGCGACAGCGGGCGGAAGGCGTCGTTGACGGTGACGTCCGCCGCGTACGGCGCCTCCAGCTCCTGCAGCACCGGCCCCGCCACCCGCGTCGCGAACGTGCCCGACGGCAGCAACAGCACCGGCAGCCGGTTGATGGTGGCCAGCGCCGCCCCGGTGAGCATGTTGGTCGAGCCGGGGCCGACGGACGCCGTGCAGACCCAGGTCTGGAGGCGATCCTTCTGGCGGGCGTAGGCCACGGCCGTGTGCACCATCGCCTGCTCGTTGCGGGCCAGCACGTACGGCAGGCGGTCCGGGTGGTCGTCGGCGAGCTCGTCCTGCAGCAGCGCCTGACCGAGCCCGGCGACGTTGCCGTGGCCGAAGATGCCGAAGCACCCGGCGAACAGCTTCTGCCGCCGCCCGTCGCGCTCGCTCCACTGGACGGCCAGGAAGCGCACGACGGCCTGGCTGACGGTCAGGCGTACCGTGCCGGTCATCGGGTTCCTCCCGGCTGCTGGGCCCAGGTCTGGCGGATCCAGGCGTGGGCGGGGTCGTCGCAGATGAGCCAGGCCCGGGTGGCGCCGGGGCCGGCCATCACGTTGAGGTAGTACAGGTCGTAGCCGGGCGGGGCCATCGCGGGGCCGTGCCACCCGTGCGGGACGAGGACGACGTCGCCGGTGCGGACCTCGGCGAGGACGTCGATGGGGCGTTCGGCGGTGCCGTACACGCGCTGGTAGCCGACGGGGTCCGCGCCGTCTGGGGCGCCCGGCCGGGCCTCGACCTCGAAGTAGTAGATCTCCTCCAGCTCGGTCTCCAGGCCGTCGCGCTCCTCGTCGTGCTTGTGCGGCGGGTAGGAGCTCCAGTTGCCGGCGGGCGTGATCACCTCGCAGGCGATGATCGAGTCGGCGTCGAGCACCTGCGGGATCCCGAAGTTACGCACCTGGCGCGCGGCCGCGCCGGCGCCGCGCTGCTCGACGGGGACGTCGGCCGCGGCCAGGTGCCGGAACGGCGGCGGCTCGGTGCGTTCGGCGGCCTTCGCTCCGCAGAGCGCGATCGTCGCCGGACGCTCGCCGGCGGTCACCGTGAGAGCGGCGCCCCTGGGAACGTAGGCGACGTCGGTGGGCCCGGCGAACACGCTCGCGCGTCCGGCCAGCCGGGCCTTGTGGTGCTCTCCCGCGTGGTCGACGGCCGTGACGTCGGCGCCGCCCCGCAGGGGCACCACGATGACCTCGCTGTCCCCGGTGTCCAGCTCCACCTGCGCGAACGGCGCCAGCGTGGCCACGCGCAGGCTCGTACGGGCCCACCCGGGCACGGCGTCGGTGATCGACACCTGGAAGGGCCCTTCGGCGGCCGTGCCGTACGGCCGGACCCAGCGTTCGTTGTCGTTCATGAGCCGTCTCCGTGTACGAGCCCCGCGGCGAGGTCCACCGCCGCGGCCACGTCGCCGTCGGGCGGGAACAGCAGCGCCCTTCCCACGACCAGTCCCCGCACGGCGGGCAGCCGCAGGGCTCTCCCCCACCTGGCGTAGGTCTCGTCGGGGTGACCACCGGGGTCGCCGCCCAGCAGCAGGGTGGGCAGGGTCGTGGCGTCCATGACCCGGTCCAGCTCCTCGACCACGGGCAGCTTCAGCCAGGTGTGCTGGCTGGTGGCGCCGAGCCCGGCGGCGATGTGGACGGAGGTGATGGTCGAGTCGGGGTCGAGCAGATTGTGCACCCTGCCCTCGCGGCGGACCGACAGGAACGGCTCCACCATCGCCATGACGCCGTGCGCGCCCAGCTCGGTGACCGCCCGGCCGCCGGCCTCCAGCGTGGCGGCCGTGCCGGGATCGTCGAGGCAGATCCGGGTGAGCATCTTGCCGCCCTCCAGGCCGCGGGCGACGATCTCCGCCGCGGTGTAGGCGGTGAAGCGATCGTCCAGCTCGAAGACCGCGCCCTGCAGCCCGCCCCGGTTCATCGAGCCGATCGCGACCTTGTTCTCCAACGCTCCCAGCAGCAGCAGGTCGTCCAGGATGTCGGGGGTGCCGAGCACGCCGTCCACTCCGGGGCGCGACAGCGCCGTCGTCAGGCGCTCCAGCAGGTTGCTGCGTGAGGCCATCGCCCTGGCGTCCGCGCGCACGCCGAGCGCGCCGCGGGCCGGGTGGTCGGCGGCCACGATGAGCAGCCTGCCGTCCGCGCCCACCAGGTCGCGCCGCCGGCGGGCGGCCCAGCCTTCGGCGATCCGGCGCGGTTCGCGTACCCGGATCTCGGTCAGATCGGCGATGCCGGGGCGACTCGGCGTCTGGATCGTCATCGTCCGTCCTCTTCACTGTTCGGCATGGCGCTCTTCAGCCCCACGCTCTCCGGTGTCTCGCTGCTCAGCCCCACGCTGCTCAGCCCCGCGCTCTTCAGTACCGCGCTCTTCAGTACCGCGCTCTTCAGTACCGACTCGACTTCGGCCTCGGTCGGCATGGCGTCGGCGCATTCGAGCCGGCCGGCGACGATGGCGCCCGCCACGTTCGCGAAGCGCAGGATGCGGGTCAGGTCCCAGCCGGACAGCAGGCCGTGGACGAGCGCGCCGCCGAAGGCGTCGCCGGCGCCGAGGCCGTTGACGACCGTCACCGGGAAGGGCGGCACCTCAACGCGCTCGTCCGCGGTCGCGGCGAGCACCCCCTTGGGCCCCTGCTTCACGATCGCCAGCTCCACGCCCCGCTCCAGCAGGGCGTCCGCCGCCCGCCGCGGGTCGGCCTCCCCGACCGCGACCTCGCACTCCTCCCGGTTGCCGACCGCCACCGTGACGTGCTCCAGCGCCTCGCTCACCTGCGCGCCCGCCTCACCCGGGTCCGGCCAGAACATCGGCCGGTAGTCGAGATCGAGCACGGTATGCGCGCGACGGCCGCGGGCCCGCCAGGCGGCGAAGTGCGCCGAGCGCGACGGCTCCTGCGACAGCCCCGTGACGGTGGCCCAGAAGACCCCGGCCTCGCGCACGGCGTCGAGCGGCACCTCCTCCGGCTCGATCAGCAGGTCGGGCGCGATCGGATAGCGGTAGAAGTACAGCGGGAAATCATCCGGGGGGAAGATCTCGCAGAACGTCACCGGAGTCGGCGGCCCGTCGACCTCACCGGCGAAGACGTCGTCCACGCCGAAGCCGCGCAGCTCTCGACGGACGAAGCGGCCGAACGGGTCCCGCCCGGTACGCGTGATGATCGTCGCGCGGCGCCCGTGCCGGGCCGCGGCCACCGCGACGTTGGTCGCGCTGCCGCCCAGGAACTTGCCGAACCGTTCCACGTCCTCCAGGCCGACGCCGTGGTCGAGCGGGTAGATGTCCACCCCGCACCGGCCGATGGACACCAGGTCGTATGACTGCGCCATCGCTTACGCCCCCGCCGCGCGCGCCGAGGCGAGCCGGTGCCCGGCGCTCGGATGGAGTGCGGCCACCGGCGGGGTGGACGGAGTGGTCATGGCTACTCGATCCCTTCGATCTCGGAACGCGGTACGGGCCCTCGACAGATCGCCCGGCTCCGCGACGCCTAATGCCTCGAGCGCGCCGCGGTCCGCCCCAGGTCAAGGTGGTCGGCGATGGTATGCAGCCTGCCTTGCCGATGCGGCCTGCGTCAATACTTTGTCCTGACATCTTAGCGTAACGTCATAGTGATGAGAGGGGCCACACGGCCCGGGTCACGGTTTCGGCGTGAAGGCTGCGGCGTGGTCGCGGGCGAAGTCGGCGAGGTCACGCGGGCGGCGCACTCGGCGATGTCGCGGACGTCGATCATGCCGATCCGCGCCGAGGCCAGATTCAGCGATCGAGGTCACCGACGAAGACCTCGGCGCCCCGCTCGCACCTGGACTCTTCGCGGACGAGAGCGAGGAGGTCCACATCGGCTCCGTCCAGCGCCTTCATCAGTGCGGTGGACACGGTTCCGGTGACTCCGGTGATCAGTATGGTGCGTGACACCCAGAGCGCGACGGTCTGCGGCACCGGCAGGTGCGCATCAGCCTCCGCTCGGGCGCCGGCGAAGAGCTGATCGAAGGGGTACGGCAGGGCACCCTGGACGTCGCGTTCCTGGGGCTGCCCGTGGGCGTCCGCCCCAAGGGCGTCCACGGTCACGAACTGGCGCGCGGCGACCTCGTCGCCGTGGTCGCGCCCGGTCACCCCCTGGCGGCCGCGGTCCGGCGCGAGGTCGCCTTCGAAGTGACGACCGTGGACTTCATGGCCCGCCTGATCCGGCAGGGCCTGGGCATCGGGATGCTGCCCGCCGCCTTCGTGTCCGAGCTGCCCGATCTGCCCGTCCTCCAGCTACGCGACGCTCCCGCCCGCATGGAGCACCTCATCTGGAGCCGCTTCCCTCCCTCCCCCGCCGCCGCGGCGTTCCTGTCCGCCCTCGGCATCTCGGCGGCGGAGGCCTCAAGACCGCACGACTCGTGACTTCAAGTGATCGCGGTGAAGGATTCCGCGCCGAGTTGGCTTCGTTGCTGCCTCAACCACTCCTCGTCAACATCGACGGGCAGTCCAAGTCTCCTGTGCAGGAGCAGCGCTTGAAGGGTGTGGGGCACGGCCTCGCGGGGACGGGCGCTCGTGGTCAGGAGCCCCCCGAGTTGCTGGTGACAGTTGGCCATGCCGGCGAGGTCGCCGATCCGGTCGAAGGCGGCCAGCGCCGCCCGGGTGCTGGCAATGGCTTGAGTGTGATTTCCCTGCAACCATTCGCTCATGCCTATCTCGTAGCGGCAGACCGCCGCAGCCGTCGCATCACCGACCTGCTGGAATTCCCTGGCCGCCAGGTCGAGGTGGGTTGTCGAATCAGTCAGCTGACCGAGCTGCTGTCGGCAGCGTGCCAGGTTCAGAGTGTCGCCGAGACGTTCGAAGTCCTTGAGCGCCGTCCGCAGCTGGGCGGTGGCTTCGCCGGAGTCTCCAGCGGCATGTGCCAGCTGGGCGAGTTGCTGTCGGCAGCGGGCCACGTTCAACGTGTCGCCGAGGCGTTCGAAGTCTGTGAGCGCCTGCCGCTCCAGATCTGCCGCCTGCGCGGATTCGCCGCTCGCGGAAGCGATCCGGCTCAGCTCTCGCCGGCCGGCGGCGACTCGGCCTCGCTCGCCCAGACTCTCGAAGCTGGCCATGGCCTCCAACGTCAAGGCTCTCGCGTGGTCCAGCCGGCCTTCGGCTTCGGCGAGCATGCCGAGTTGGTGCAGGCTGCCGGCACGTCCTGCTTCGTCCTGCCACTCGTCGAAGAGCGCTTGGGCCTGGAGGTAGTGGGCCCGGGCGGATTCGTGATCTTGTCGCTGCTGTGCGCTCAACCCCAGCTCCCAGAGCAGGTCAGCGGCCTCACGGCTGTCGCACTCGACGTCGTCGTACGCCTCGCGCAGGATGTGCTCGCGCCAGGACAGCGCACCGTGGCGGTTCAGCACCCGAACCGCTGACATCGTCACCTGATACGCCCGCGCGGAATCCCCCGCGCGGGCGAACTGGTACCGGGCCTCCAGCAGGGCGGCGACGGTATGCCAGGGCGTGTCGGCGGCTTGCGCCGCGCGCGTCCAGCGTTCGGCGACGGCCAGATGCGCTTCGGGAGGTGGTACGACGCGGAGGCCGCCCTTGGCAGCGGCTCGCACCCGCCGCTGCGGCAGCCGCGCTCCCGCCAGCCGGAAGGCATGGCGGCTGGCGATGACGACAGGGCCGTGCCAGCGATCGAGGAACTGCTCCAGTTCCCGATCGGCTATCACATGGCGGCGGCCGGCGGCCGGTTTGAGGTTGCGTTCGAAGCCGGTCAGCAGCAGAACGGGGCACCCGGCCGCCGCGGCGACGGCCAAGCGCGGCTGCCAGGGGTGGCGCATGTTGCGAAGAAAGGCGGCGACGTCAGCTGACCGGTCTGGAGCGCTTGCCATGGACGCCAGCAGCTCGTCGGGGCTGGTCCGGCCTTGGACGGCCATGAGCCCGCCCCCGTCGCTCACCTGATCGGCGAGGCGCCGGGCCGACTGGGCGTTCCGGCCGCTGTCGGGTCCCTGAACGATGATCGCGACGTCCGCGCTCACCTGCCGGCCGCCAAAGACGACCGGAGCGCCTCGAACGATTGCCGCATGGCCTCCCCCAGGCCCTCGATGTCGTCTCGTCGGTGGAGGGATCGGGCGTACTCGACGGTCAACACCAGACTTCCGCCGGTCAGCAGAGCCGTGATGTAGAGCTGATAAGGCCGGTTGATCCGTGGATCAACCGGCTCACCCGTAGGCCCGGGAACAGGGCGGAACGGATTCGACGCGCCGCGGTCCTCGCTCCCTAGGGCGTCCCAAGCCCGTCCGAAATACCCAAAACCCACCTCGATGGGAAGGGGCAGCCCCAGCAGCTGATAGCCGAGTCCCCGATCGGCCACCTTCGCGAGGCAGTCCTGGACCATCTGGAGTTTCCCGTCCCACGAGTGCCGCTCGCCGAGGGGCAGGCGCACCGGGTACCGCAGCGTCAGCCAGCCGACGGTCCGCGACAGATCGACGTCGTTGAAGGGCTCGGCCGTGCGGCCGTGGTCCTCTACCGTGATCAGCACGTCACGACGGGCCGACCAGTCACACAGCGCTCCGCCCACGACCGCCAGGACCGCCGCCTGGAGAGAAGTGCCGTGGGCTTCGACCAGCTTGGTGAAATGCTCCGTCTCGTGCGGCGGAATCTCCGACGACAGTGAGTCGGCATCCCGGAAGGTGCCGGTGGCGGCTGCCGGCGAGCCGTTTGCCGTACGGCAGATCTCCTCCCAGAAGGCGCGCTGGCGCAAGGGGACGCCGCTGTGGGAGTAGCCGTCGATCGCGCGCGCCCACTCTCCGAGAGTGGTTCCCGTGTGGCGGGGGATCGCCGTGCCGACGTACGCCGAGTTCAGGTCGTCGATGACGACCGGCCAGGACGCGATGTCGACCGCGAGGCGGTGCACCGCCAGAAGCGCGCGTCCCTGGACGATTCCCGCCCGCAACAGCGGCCCCTTTTCCACGTCCAGGCCGGCCTGAACGGCTTGGCTGGTCGTGTCGTCCAGCAGGAGGTCGTCACACGGCTCGAAGTCGCCGATCACGACGCGCCCGCCGTCGACTCTCAGCCTGAACGCTTCGTGCTGCCGGACCAGCGCGTTGAGCGCGGCCCGTAGGGCACCGCGGTCGAGGGGGTCCGGCAGGGACAGCAGCATGGCCTGGTTGTAGTGGTTCCGGAATTCGAGGACAGATCCCAGGAACCATTTGATGATCGGGATGCTGTCCAGACCTCCGCCCCCGTCGGGCGGCTCCGGCGGCACATCATGGCTCGCACGGTGGTGACGTGCGGCGACGGCGAGGGCCGCGATCGTCGGATGCCGGAACAGGAGCCAGGTGGGGAAGCCGAGGCCCTTGGCCCCGGCTCGGCTCGCGACCCGCATCGCGAGGAAGGAATCGCCTCCGAGCGCGAAGAAGTCGTCGCGCACGCTTACCTGCTCGACATCCAGGATCTCTCCGACGATCGCCGCCAGCAGCCGCTCGTCCTCCGTGGCTGGGGGGATGGACGGGCGATCGCCGGTCAGGACCGGTGCGGGAAGCAGCCCGGTGTCGAGTTTCCCGTTCGCGGTCAACGGCAGACGGGCGAGCTCGACGAAGGCGCTGGGCACCAGCCAGGACGGGAGCCGCTCGGCCACGTGTCGCCGCGCGTCGCGGGCCGAGCCGACCAGATACGCGACCAGCCTCCGATCGCGGACGATCACGGCGGCGGCAGATACGCCGGGGCAGGTCAGGAGTACGGTTTCCACTTCGCGGGGCTCCACGCGATGACCGTAGATCTTGACCTGGTCGTCGTCGCGGCCCAGGATGTCCAGGTTCCCATCGGGGAGCAGCCTGCCCAGATCTCCGGTGCGGTAGGCCAGGCGCCCCGGATGAAAAGGATGGGGGACGAAGCGCTGACCGGTCAGCGCAGGATCGGCACAGTAGCCCAGTGCCAGCCCCGACCCGCCGATCCAGATCTCTCCCACCTCGCCCGCGACCGCGACGCTCCCGTCCTCGTGCACGATGCCGATGTCGGTGCCGCGAAGGGGCGTCCCGATGGGAACGTTCGGAGTATCGGCGCGGGGCTCGGGGGACGTGGTGAACGTCGTGGCGAACGTGGTGGACTCGGTAGGACCGTAGCAGTTCGTGATCCGCAGGCCAGGGTGAGATCGGTGCGCGGCGACGATGTGGGCCCGCGACAACGGCTCTCCGCCCGTCAGCAGGTGGCGCAGCGGGCCCAGAGCCTCCGGTTCGGCCGTGATGACCTCATTGGCCAGCGATGACGTCAACCACGCGGTGGACGCCCCGTACCTGCTGATGGTGTCGCCGATCTCCGCTGGTCCCAGCGGTCCCACCGGCGCTACGGCGACGCACGCCCCTCGCGCCAGCGTGGCCCAGATCTCGAACAGGGAGGCGTCGAAAGCCAGCGGGGCGAACTGCGGGACAACGTCCCCGGGCCCGAGATCGTCGAGTTGTGGCACGCCGTACGCGAGCCGGTGGACGGCCCGGTGCGTGAGCAACGCCCCCTTGGGGTCGCCGGTCGTGCCCGACGTGAACATGACGCAAGCCGTGCGGTCCGGGTCCGCCGCGGTCGCGGGCGGGCTGAGCGCCGGGTGCTCGGCCGCGTCGATCGAGATGACGGGCAGATCGAGCGCGTACGCCTCCTCCTGCCCCACGACGGCGACCGATGAGGCCGCTCGCAGCATGGCCCGCTGGCGAAGCGGCGGAGCATCGGGGTCCAGGGGCAGATAGGCGCACCCGGCCCGCCAGATTCCGAGCAGAGCGATCACCGTGCGGGGCGAGCGTGGCGACAGCACTCCCACGACGTCGCCCGGCCACCGCGGTCCTCGACGATGCAAGATCGTGGCGAAGGCGTCGGCGCGGCGGTCGAGCTCCCGATACGAGATCGCGCCTTCCTCGCCGACGATCGCGGGCGCCTCGGGGATGCTGCGGGCCCATTGCCGGATCAGCTGGTCGATCGGCTCGGCGGCCGGAGCCGGGTCTCCGGTCAGCCACGCGCTTCGCATATCACGGCCCTCCCACAGCGGTGTGGTCGGCCGGGGCGCCGACGTCGCGATATCCCTTCGCCTGCATGGTGAAGAGCTCGGCGTACATCCCTGCTTGCCGCATCAGGTCAAGGTGTGAGCCCTCTTCTAGGATCCGGCCCTGTTCGAGGACGTAGATCCGGTCCGCGTGGCGGACGTTCGAGAACCGGTGAGAGATGATCAGCGCCGTCCGCCCGCCCAGGCTGGCTCGCAGGTTCGCGAACAACTCGTACTCTCGCCGTGGATCCAGCGCCGCAGCGGGTTCGTCGAGAATGACCAGGCTGGACCGCCGGAACAGGGTTCGCCCCAGCGCGAGCCGCTGCCACTGGCCGCGTGACAGGTCGGTCCCGCCGATGAACTCCGGTCCCAGGATCGTGTCGTAGCCGGCGGGAAGCCTGTCGATGACGCCGTCGGCACCGGCCGCGCGGGCGGCGCGCCGGATGGCGTCTCCGTCGTCCATCAAGACGCTGTCGCCGAAGCCGATGTTGTCCCGGGCCGATACGAGATACTGGCCGAAGTCCTGGAAGAGAACCGAGGCCGACGGAGCGGTCTCGGCGCCGTGGGCGTCCAACCACGCCAAGGATCCCGTCGACGGCTCGTACAACCCGCACAGCAGCTTGACCAGGGTCGTCTTGCCCGAGCCGTTCTCACCGACGACGGCCACGACGCCACCCGCGGGGATCCGCATGGATACCTCGCGCAGCACGCGCCCGGCACCCGGGTAGCCGAAGGACACCCGGTCGACGACGATCTCCGCGAATCCGGAAGCGGACGCCGCCGCGTCACGCCGGCTCGCGAGCGGAACCGGCAGCCTGGCGAACTCCGCATAGTCGGTCAGGTAGAGCGAGGACTCCTTGAGCATCCCGGCGGCCCTGCCGACCTGACTCAGTTTCACGCTCAGCACGGCAAGGGCCGCGATGGCGAGAGCCGCCTCGGTGAGGCTCAACTCGCGCCGCGCGCTCAGCCAGGTGACCAGGCTCAAGCTGATCCCCACGCAGGCGGCCGCCGCTCCCGCCGCCGCCACCGCCCGCGCGATGTGGCGCCGGGCGAACCGGCGCAGCTCGTGAAGCCGCTCCCGATGCATGCGCTGGTGCCGTCCGAGCAGGAAGGACCCGAGCTGAAACGCCCGGATCTCCTTGGCGAGTTCCCGGCTGCGCAGGACCGAGCCGAGATATTCACGCTCTCGATCTCGCGGTGTGAAGCTGTACAGGAAATCGAAGAATTCGCGCCCTCGTTTCGAGGAGAGCAGCCCCGCCGGAACGGCGATGGGGAGGATCGCGGCCCCCAACCACGGGTTGATGAGGAACAGGGCGGCCATCGCGCCCAGCGCGGTGACCGCGGACGACAACAGGGAGAAGGCGTTCTGCAGCAGGATGACCGGCTGGCCGGTCCCCATGTCCACGCGTTTCAGCCGGTCGTGGAAATCCGGGTCGTCGAAGGCGGAGAGCTCGACTTCCGTGCTGATGTGGAGGACATGCCGCTCGACGAACCGTCCGACGGTCTCGCCCAGGATGAACTCACGCTCGCGCAGCACGGCGTTGACGAGCGTGTCCCCGCCGAACAGCAGGGCCGCGGCCAGGATCCAGGGCGCCAGTTGCGCGACCGGCGGAGGGCCGGCGGCCCCCCGCGTCACCGTGTCGAGCAAATGGCCCGCCACGAGCAGCTGCAGAGCCAGAATCCCGCTCTGGGCACCGGTCAAGAGCAGGGGACCGCACATCATCCATCGCGAAGCCCGCCACGTGAGGACGATCGTGTCGAGAACGATCAGCCCGACGCCTCGTCGCTTGGCGGCCGGCGCGACGTTCACCCCGTCTTACCCGCCGCAAGGTAGTCGGCCATGGTCTTCACCAGTCCGAGCCCGGCGATCTCGTCGTCCAGCCAGGCGAACTGGCCGGAGGGGTTCACCTCGAAGAAGTAATACTCCCCCGCCTCGGTCACCGCCATGTCGACGGCGCCGTAATTGAGCCGGAGCGCGCCCATGAGCCTGCCAAGCGCGGCTTCCACCTGGCCGGGCAGCGTAGCGAGTGTCCACCTCGCGTCGTGTTCCACCGAACCCCGCCAGTCGGTCGCCGCCGGACTGCCATCGGCGGGCGTCGTGTCCACGCGAACCGTGGTCACCGAATCGCCGATAACCGTGATCCGCAGGTCGTACGCCTTGTCCACCCGCCTCTGATAGATGCCGGGCGCATAGCGGGCCCGTTCCAGGAGCTCATCCGGCAGGCTGGTGACGTCACTCGTCAGCAGGCCGCCGGGCCAGCCGCCCGGGTCTTCGACCAGACCGCTGTTGAGCGCCTTATAGATCATCTGACCGTCGCACTGCTCATAGAACGCGCGGACGCGAGCGGGATCGTTGCTGATCAGCGTGTCGGGGATGCGCAGCCCGAGTTCCTGGGCCAGGCGCAGTTGAAAGGGCTTGTAATCCGCGCGCGCCTCGTGGTCGGGTCTGTTCACCCAGAGGGTGGGCAGGCCGAGCATGATGCCGCCCACGGCGTGCCGGCTCTCGCTGAGGGCGAATTCCCGGTGCGGAGCCGACAGGAAATCAGCTGCTCGGAACTCCGTGGGCCGCCGGTACCAGATGGAGCGGACCGTTTCGAGGTCGAGCCTGCGCTCCGCGTACTTGTAGTCCGTCAGCTCCGTGAGCCAGCCGGACCCGGTATTGGCGTAGGAAAGACACGAATCCACCGGGAAATAGCTCGTGTCATAGCGGAAGACTTCCACGTCCTCCCGCTGACTTAATACCTTGACGACGCAGTCGGCGGTCACGTCGAACTCTTGCGTGAGGATCATGACGGTGGAACGAGGCATAAGAATCGCTCCTCTGCTCGGTCTAAGGGGGCAAGGAAACCGGGCGTGCCCTCACGGGCAGGCCCGGTCCGTCGGCGATCAGCAGGCCGAGTCGTTCCTGGTGTCGAACGTGGAGTCCGGCGAGCAGTTGTAGACCGTGCCGGTCATGTACTGAGTCGGCAGCCAGATGTTGCTCATGTCGATCCGGTGGTGCGAGGTGCCCCAGATCTGGGCGTCAGGATCATACTTCTGCTTGCCTACGCCCTCCAGCACCTGCGTCTCCACGAAGAGCAGGTCCGGGCCGAACACGGTTTGGAAGGCATAGCCAAAGGGCTTGGCCTGGTCCGGCAGCGCCGCGTATTCCTGGCGGAGGCCGGCTATTTCTTCGATCGTACGGTGCTCCTCGAAATTGAGGAAGGAGCGGCCGAGGCGGAAGGGCGGCTGGTACAGCGCTTTTCTGGTCCGCTCTTTGATGGTGAGGTCGTATGCCATCAAGCAATCTCCTCTTGAGGTCCGAATGAACCTGGCGACTTTCCAAGTCGACCACCGACGGCCTCAGCGTAGGATTTGCCTTCGTCCTGGCAATCAGTCTGCGGTTGGATATCCGGGTACACTTTTGCCGTACGATGCCGGGCCGGCGAGAGTGGTCGCCGGTTGTCGCGTACCGCAGAAGTTGACCTCGATTCACGCTCCGCTCAGTCGGCCAGCAGGGGAAGGGCCTCGAAGACGTGCTCCTGCCACAGGCGGCGTGACGTCTCCTCGGGGTACGCGGTGACCGCCCCGGGCGTGTCGAAGATCCGGGTCAGGCGCTGCTGGGAGTCGTACGCGGGCCAGCCGGGGGTGCCCGAGGTGGCGAAGGACGTCCAGGCCGTGCGGATCTGGGTCGTCAGGTCGCGGGCCTCGGCGGTGGGCTCGGGGCCGATGGCCACCGGGCCCAGGTGGGCGTCGTAGGTGCCGAACAGCAGCGGGCCGTCCAGGCCGTGGCAGGCGCGCATCACTCCGCCGTTGCCCGGGGACTGCCAGGTCAGCTCGTACAGGTACGCCCGCCCGCCCCCGGCGGTGTGCGCCTCGGCCAGATGCAGCGTCGGCATGCGGAACAGCCAGTCGTTCTGGACGAGTTCGTACAGCTCCTCGGCGGACGCGTTCGGGAACGCCGCGCGGTAGGCCCGTTCGCCGTCCTCGCCGGGGCCGAAGAGGCGTAGCGCCTCCGTCGCCTGCTCCTCGGTGATCTTACCGAACTGTCCGGAGAAGAGGAGGAACGTACGGCACTCGTCGCGGGTGTGACCGATGATCAGGTCCACGTCCCGTCCCGCGCCGCCGGCCAGCGCCTGCCAGGGTGCGACCGGCAGCACCTCGCCGTCGACGACCGGGGAGAAGAGGGAGAGCGTGTGCGCGAATGAGCCCCAGCGGTCCTCGTACTGCCGCATCTTCGACTCCAGCGCCTGCCCGATCTCCGGCAGTTGCCGTGGATCCACGCCCGACAGCTCCCTGGCCGTCGGGCTCAGGCCCGCCTCGGCGGCGAGGGCAGTGGCGACGTCCCTGGCCAGGGCGTCGGAGAAGAACGTGCCCGGTACGCTCTGCGCGACGGCCCGCCGGAACAGCCCCGCCGCGCTCGGCATGGCCATCAGCGCGATGATGGACCCGGCACCGGCCGAATCACCGGCTACGGTCACCTGGCCGGGATCGCCACCGAACGCCGTGATGTTCTCCCGCACCCACTCCAGGGCGGCGACCTGGTCGAGCAGGCCCCGGTTGGCGGGCGCGCCGTCGATGCGAGCGAAGCCCTCGATGCCGAGGCGGTAGTTCAGCGACACGAACACCACGTCGCCGTCGCGGACGATGTGCTGGGCGTCGTAGCCGGGGCTGCCGGAGAAGCCGAGCTTGTAGGCGCCGCCGTGGATCCACACCATGACCGGGCGGCGGGCGGCCGGGTCGGGGTCGGGCGTCCAGACGTTGACCGTCAGCCAGTCGTCGCCCGTGTCCATGAGGAACTCGCCGCCGCTGCGGCCGGCCATGTTCACATCCTGCGGGGCGGGCGGACCGAAGGCGTACGCCTCCCGCACGCCGTCCCAGCCGCGCACGGGCCGCGGCGCCTGGAAGCGGGCCTCCCCGATCGGGGGTTCGGCGAACGGTATGCCGCGGAAGACGACCAGGCCGTCCTCCGTGCGACCGCGCACCACACCGGCGGTGGTACGGACTTCGGGCTCGGGGGACTCGAGTGCGGACATCGGCGGCTCCTTGCTCTGGACAGGTAAAGCGACTGATTTAACAGTTGTCTATTTTTTAACACGTGTCTAGTGTCCTCGGTATGCAGGATCGACAAGACCGCCGAGTGCTCCGCTCTCGCGCCGCTCTCATGGCCGCCGCCGTACGCCTGGTCTCCGAGCGTGGCACCACCGCCCTGCCCATCACCGACCTCGCCGACGCCGCGGACGTCAGCCGGCAACTGGTCTACCTGCAGTTCGGCGACCGTGACGCGCTCCTCGTGGCGGCCGCGGCCGACCTGGTCGAACGGGAGCTCATGCCCGAGGTCGGGGACAACGGCGCACCGCGGCGCGCGCGCATGCTGGCGATGGCCCGGCACTTCGCCCGGCACCGATCCTTCTACCGCGCGATGCTCACCGGATCGTGCGCCTTCCTCATGACCCGGGCCCTGAACAGGCTGTTCGGCTCGCTCATCACCATGGCCGGTGTGCGGGAGCTACTCGGCGACCTCGACGACGCCACGGTGGGGGACTTCGCGACGCTGATCACGGGCGGGACCGGCGCGATCGTCAACGACTGGCTGATCGACGCCGACGATCCCCTCGACCCCGAGGAACTGGCGGACCGCCTGCTGCGCCTCTCAACGGTGTTCGTTCGGAGCCGCCCCGCACCCGGAGGCCGCCCCCGATAAGCCCTCGGCACCTTCCCCTCCCCCGCTGGTCACATCTCGTTCAGGATCTTCGCCTTGGCCAGCTCGAACTCGCCGGGCGTCAGCGTGCCCGCGTCGAGCAGTTCGCGGAGCCGGTACAGCCGGACGATCGGATCGCGGTCGTCCACGGAGGGGTCTCCGCGGTGGCCGGACGGGTCCACACGACCGGTGGCGCGGCCAGGGCCGCCCAGAGGAACCCCGCCACGGGTCCTCGTCGCCTCCGGTGCCGGGCCGAAGCCCTTGAACGTACCCAGAAAGAAACTGAGGAGCCCGCCGATGATCGCGCCCGGCAGCACCCAGGCCCACTTCTCGGTGCCCGGCGGACACTGGCGGGCGGAGACGTGGACCCCACCGGAGGCACAGCTACCGCCACGGACAAGCTGAAACAACGCGTAGAGCGCGAGTCCGAGGCAGGCCAGCGAGATGAGAGAACCGATGCACACACGAATGCGGTAGGCCACAACGCGCACCGTACAGCAGCAATACCGTTATTACGGGATATCGCCTGGGTGGCCTGCGCGAGCACCATGTCCGCGCCGAACAGCGGTCGTGATCAGGTGGCCGCCCACTGCGGCACTCCCGTCTCCATGCGAGCCGCTTCCGCGACCGCCGTGGCCGTGCGGACGAAGGCGGCGACGGCCGCCGAGCGCGCGTCCTGCGGCCAGGCGACGGCCAGCGTGATCGGCTCAAGGTCGTCGACGGCGCGGTAGGCGATCTCGGGCCGCGGGTAGATTCGTGCGATCGAGGCGGGGAGGAAGCAGACGAAGCTTCCCAGCTCGACCAGCTTCAAGATCTGCGTCATGTCCGTGGCGCTCTGCCCGGACGCGGTCACGAGCCCGCGGTGTGTCGCCTGCGGGCGCTCACCATCGTTCTGGGCGATGGCGGCGTACCGCGGCTCACTGACGCACTTGGCGATGGCGGCGTACGGCTGCGCACTGACGCACTTGGCGATGGCCGCGTGCGGCTGCGCGCTGTCGCTCTGGGCGATGGCGGCGTGCGGAGGCGGGAAGCCGCCCTGGTCGGCGGGGGCTCCGCTGGGGAGCCTGCGGCCGGCGAGGTCGGCCAGCCGCAGGTGTGACCGGGTGGCCAGCGGATCGGCCGCCGCCAGGGCGACCAGGCGGGGCTCGGTCAGCAGCGGCTGGTGGTCCAGGCCGCGGTCGTCGAAGGGGCCGGTCACCAGTGCGACGTCGGCCCGGCCGTCGCGCAGCGCCGGCGCCTGCTCTTCCCGTCCGCCGAGCACCAGCTCCACCGCGAGCGCCGCTTCCGTGCCGTGGTAGGCGGAGAGGATCCGCGGCAGCAGCCCGGCGTCATGGTCGGCCTTGAGCGCGAGTCGCAGCCGCGGGTCGGACCGGCCCGCGTGCCGGGCGCGCCGACCGGCCGCGGTGATCGCGTCGAGGGCGGTCCGCGCGTCCCGCAAGAAGACCTCTCCCGCCGTGGTGAGCGCGACGTGACGGGTGGTGCGCTCAAGCAACCGCACGCCCACGCGGCGCTCCAGCGTCCGGATCGCCCGGGACAACGGAGGCTGCGCCATGCCCAGCCGCTCGGCCGCCCGCCCGAAGTGCAGCTCCTCCGCGACCGCCACGAAGTATCGGAGCTGCCGCACCTCGAGATCATTCATATCCGCAAGGGTATCAATGGTGATCCGATCGGTCCTTCAGGTTCACCGCCGGGCCGGGTTGACTGAGCCGTGCGGTCCCGCCGACGGGCTGTGCCGCCCGCCGACGACCGCTGGTCGCATCGGCACACTCCCCTACCTCGAACAATCTGTCATGGAGATTTCGTGATCGTTATTACGGCTCCTGCCTGCCCGATCGGCCGGCAGATCCTTGACGACCCGGCGCCGGTCCGGGTGACCGCGCCGCATTCCACGCAGGCCCGCGTGGGTGCCGAAAGGGCGGGGCGATCGTGAGCAGAGAGCCCACCGGGCGATGGCAGGGGCACGCGGCGATCCTGGCGTTCGGGACCTTCGCCGTGGGTACGGACGCCTTCGTCATCGCCGGCATCCTCCCCGAGATCGCCCGGTCGCTGAACGTCAGCGTGGCGGCGGCGGGCCAGCTCGTCACGGTCTTCTCCATCGCCTACGCCGTGCTGGCCCCGGTGCTGGCCACGCTGACCGCGGGCTGGTCGCGGCGTGTCGTGCTGCCCGCCGGGCTGGCGCTGTTCGCCGTGGGCAACGTGATCACCGCGCTGGCCCCCGCGTACGGCCTGGTGCTGGCGGCCCGGGTGGTCGCCGCGGGCGGCGCGTCGCTCTACGCGGCGACCGCCAGCGCGACCGCGGCGGCGCTCGCCGGGGACGAGCGCCGTGGCCGGGCCATCGCGATCGTCATGTTCGGACTCACGTCGTCGCTGGCACTCGGCGCCCCGCTGGGCACCGCGGTGGGCGCGGCGCTCGGCTGGCGGGCCACGATGTGGCTGGTCACGGCGTTGGCCGTGGTCGTGATCCCGGTCATCGCCGGCCGCCTGCCCGACGTCGGCCACGGCCCGGCCGGCGGGTGGCGGCAGCGACTCGCCCCGCTCGCCGACCGGCGGGTGCTCGGCGTGCTCACCACCACGGTCGTGGCGTTCACCGGGATCTACGTCCCCTACACCTACCTCAGTGCCGTGTACGAGCCGGCCACCGGCGGTCAGGGCGGCCGGTTGGCGGTGTTGCTGCTGGTGTTCGGAGTGGCCGGCACGGTGGGGAACCTGGCGGCCGGGCACTTCACCGACCGTCGCGGGCCCCGCCGCGTCGTGATCGCCGGCACGCTGCTCCTCGCCGTCGTCTTCCTCTTGGTGCCGGCGCTGCGCGGCTCGTACGCGACGGCGCTGGCGGCGGTCGCCGCCTGCGGCGTGTTCTCCTTCACGGTCACGACGCCGCAGCAGCACCTGATCATGAGCTACGCCCCGGCGGGCACGCAGCCGATGGTCGCCTCGCTGAATCAGTCCGCGGTGTACCTGGCGGTCTCGTTGTCCGGCGCGGTCGGCGGGATCGCCCTCGACGCCGCCGGCGCCGCGCTGCTCCCGCCGCTTGCGGCTGTGCTCGCCGTGGCCGCGGCCGCCCTCACCTGGTGGTATGGCCGAACGGCCGCACGCGCCACCCGGGGCCGCGTAGTTCAGGATCAAGCCCCTGGCAGGCCGGTTTCCTGAAAGAAGGCGGCTCCGCAGCGGCCGGCTCTCACGTCATCGGGCGGGGAAGTAGGCGTAGGCGTCCACGGAGACGGTTACCTGCGAGGTGCCCTCGTTCTTCAGCACGACCGTTCCGTCCTGCCGCAGCGCGGCCGTCGTGAAGCCGGTCGTGTCCTTGCCCGCCGCGTACGCCACCACCCGGGCGGTGCTCGGTCCGCTCTGGGGAACCACCGACACGACCCCGATCGCGGTTGCCTTCGCGGCGACGGTCAGGCCCACGGCGGAGACGCCGGATGAGGGGATGTCCGGCACGCCGGTGAAGGTCAGCACGCGAGTGCCGCCCGCGGTGATGGTGACGGCTTTGGCCACCGGCGTCGGACGTATCGCCTTGACGGTCGAACCCCGCTGGGCGGTGGTGTAATAGCCGCTCACGTCAACGGAGATCTCCACGGTGTTGGAGCCGAGGTTGTGGAGGTTGATCTTTCCGTCGGAGCCGGGCTTGACGATGGTGAAGAACTGCGTCGCGGTGTTGGCCGGGTAGTCGATGTTGGCGTCGACGGGATAGATGTCGCCGGCGGCGTAGGCCCGTATCGTCCCGGTGGCGGCGCTCTTCACCATCACCGTGAGCGCGACCGTCGCCACGCCGGAGGTGGGAACGCCGGTCATGTCGGAGGTCGCCAGCTGAACGTTGCCCCATGCCGGGATGACGGTCCGGTCCGCGAGCCGTACCGGGGAGATCGGCATGTAGGTGCCGCCCACAGCGGCGTCGGCCTGGGCGCGGGTGTGACCGTGGACGTCCAGCGTCACGCGCACCGGGGCGGTGCTCCTGTTCACCACCTTGATCTTCCCGTCCGCGCCGACCTTCGCGATGACCAGGGTGGAGGTGTAGCGAGTGGGGTCGTAGAAGAGCGTGTTGCCCTCCGGCTCCTGTTCATCGGAGGGGTACACCGCCAGGGAGCCCGAGTTGAACCAGTCGCCCTTGGCGGCGATGTTGAGCGCGACCGCGCGGATCCCCGTCGCGGGCAGTCCGGCCACCCCGGCGACCTGCACCGCCATGGTGGAGTTGGCACTGAGCTGGACGTTGTCGAGGATCCGGCCGCGGGTGTGGAAGTACTGGTCGGGCCCCGGTCTCGGGGTCGCTCCCAGGGCGGCGTCGTCGAGCTGGATCCGTGGGGTCGTCGCGCCGGGGTAGCTGATGCTCCTGCCGGTCTCCTTGAGCATCGACCCCAGCTCGGCCACACTCGCGTTGGGGAAGGCCTGGCGCAGCACCGCCAGCGCGCCGGCGACGTGGGGGGCGGCCATGGACGTCCCGCTCATGGAGCGCCATGCGTCACCGGGCACCGAGGAGATGATGTCGGTTCCCGGAGCGAAGAGGTCCAGGAGCGGGCCGCGGTTGCTGAAGGAGGAGACCGTGTCCTCGTTGGTGGTGCTGCCCACGGCAATGGCCGAGGAGACGCAGGCCGGGGCGCTGATCGCGTCCGTGAAGCCGTTGTTGCCCGCGGCGATCACCGTGGCCACCCCGGCGGCCAGGAGGTTGTCGATGGCGGGCTTGCGGGGGTCGCCGTCGCAGGGCGCGGTGTATCTGCCGCCGCCCAAGCTCAGGTTGGCCGCGACGATGGGCAGTTCGCCTTTCAGCTCCCGGACCTTCTCCAGCCCGGCCAGTTGGGCGCTGGTGAAGCTGAGCACGCACGGCGCACCGCCCACCCCGCAGAAGTCCTCGGTGTCGAACTTGCTGAAGACCTGGATGGCGACGATGTCAGCCCCCGGCGCGACACCGCTGCCATCGTCGCCGTCCACGCCCTCGCCGTCACCCGCGACGATGCCGGCCACGTGCGTTCCGTGGTCGCAGTCCAGTTCGACGTCCGCGCACGGGCCGCTTTCTGAGTCCGCCGAGCCGGGCCCGTCCTGCTGGTCCGTACCGTTCGGGCACAAGCTGGTGGCCGAGTAGTCGGGATCGATGGGCGAGAAGCACGCCTCGGCCACGATCCGGCCGCCCAGGAAGGGATGGTTGACCGCCACGCCCGTGTCCAGCACCGCCACCACGCTCCCCTCGCCCGTCAAGCCTGCCGCACGCGTGCGGTCGGCGCCGATGAGCGGGATGCTCTGACCGAGCGTCGGCGGCACCGGCCGGTCCTCCGACACGCTGACCACGCCGGGCTGGGCGGCCAACCGTTCCAATGCCGCCTGGTCCGCGCGCAGCGTGACCACGGGTAAGACGGACAACGTCTGGAGCACCTGTCCGGCGCTCGCCGCGGCCGGCAGGTCCGCGCGGGCCTTCGTCACCACGTTCACCCTGGTACGGGCTCCGCCTGCGAGTTTCTGCGCCAGACCGGGCTCCACCCACGGGCCCGCCGGCGTGCCCGGGCTCAGTGCCGAGGCGGAGACGTCGGCGGTGACCGCCATCGAGGAGAGCAGGATCGCCGCCACGGCGATGATGCGGCGAATCAGACGTCGGTTCATTACGGTCTCCGCTCAGGGCCACGAAGGAGCTTCACAACATCCGCGCCCGCATCACGGCACCCACTTGCTCCGTCGTCCAGGCGGTCGTCGTCGATCAGACGAGATCGGACAGGCCCGCGGCGGGGTCATCCGCGGGCCCGGGGCATCAGTCCCTGGTCGCGTTCGCGCCGTTCCTGGGATTGCCTCTGCGCACGGCCTGCCGGTAGGTCCACGCGATGTTCCTGCAGAGCGGCCGCACCAACTTGTTGTACGCGGTGCATGTCCAGTCGCGCAGGGTGGTGTAGAAGAGGACGTCTACGTCGTTCTTACGGCTCCAGTCGAGGTAGTACGGGTAATACGACCTCTTCAAGTTGTTCCCGATGAGTCCGTAGCCGTAGTCGTGCATGTCGCAGGCGGAGCGGAAATTGAATCCCGACGGAGCGTCCGGCGCATTGGTGCACTGGTCGTGGTCGATGCCGACGACCCAGCGGTGGGTGGGCAACTGCCTCCACAGCGGCTTGTGCCAGCCGTAGTGCGCTGCCCAGGCCGCGCAGTTGCGGCTGTAGTACAGCCAGTGCACGGCGGCCCAGCAGGAGGGCGGGTACGACAGCGGGCCCGCGACGCCGCCGCTGGGGACGCTGCCGGGCGCGGCGGGGTCGAGCGCCGGCGGCGCGCCGGCGGAGGCGTCCGGCCACCGGGTGGTGGAGGTGGCGGTCGCGGCGGGCAGCGCGGAGTCGCCGGTGTAGGCCAGCGCCCAGGCTCCCGACAGACGCGAGTCGATCGTGGTCAGCCGCCCCGTCGCGTCGTAGGCATAGGTCGCCGGCGGGATGCCGCTCTCGCGCGGGTCGGCCATGCTGCGCAGCAGACCAGCGGTGTCGTATCCGTATGCGGCCACGGTTTCCGGGGTCCCCGAGCCGGACGTCTGGGTGATCTGCTTGAGGCGGCCCGCGTAGTCGCCGAAGGCCGTGCCGGTGGCCGTGGTGGACGTCGCGTAGGTGAAGGCCAGTACGCTCTCCGGCTCCTCGCCGACGGCGGGCTCGGTGACGGTGGCGACCCGGCCCTGCGCGTCGTACTGCACGGTCGAGGTCCCGAAGGCATTGGTGCCGACGCGCGTCACCCTCCAGGTGTCGCCCTGGGAGACGCCCGTCTGCTGCCAGGTGTAGACCTGGTTGAGGTTGGCTGAGCTGATCGGGTTGCCGCTGTCGTCGGTGAACCCGTCGTCGCCCGTTTCCGTGGTCCCGAGGGCGGTGGCGATCGTCTCGCTGATGGTGGTGCGCATCGCGCCGGCCGTCGCGTCCCACCGGGTGGTCTCGGTGAGCTTGGAGCCGTTCTCGGCCTCATAGCGCCGCACCTCACCGCCGTCGGGGAAGGAGGCGCTGCTCTTGAGCGCGTATCGGGCCTTCTCCCCCGAGTCGAGCTCGGTGACCTGGACGGCGTCGCTGAGGATCTCGAGTTTCCGGCCGGTCGTTCCGCCGAGGAATTCGGCCTGCCAGCCCGGCCCGAACACCGACAGGTCGGCGCGGGAGGCCGGCACCGCCTTCGGCTGGGCCAGGCTGCCGTCGACGGCGGCCACGCCGTGCTTGCGGCCGATCGCACCCGCCGAGGCGTCGATCTCGTTGAGCTCGAAGGTCTTGGTGTCGGAGAAGTACTGGCCGGGGCCGACGGGCTGGTCGCTCTCCGCCGCCGCCGTGGCGACAGCCGCTTGCCCGGGAAGGACGGCCAGCAGGGGCAGGATCACCGCGGTGACCGCCGTGACGATGGTTAATCGCCTCATGAAGCTCTCCTTACGTCGTAGGCAGAGATGCTCGCGGCGCCGCGCTCAAAATGTATGGAGAGATCGGCGGCCAGTCTTCAACCCCCGGTTTGAACCGGCGGTCCACCATCCGCGGTAGCCGCCGCTACCTCGTTCGCTTACACCGGGACGCGGTCTACCGCGGAAGTCGCAGATGTCGGCATGATGGGCAATAGCCTGGCTCGGCGGTTCCGCCTCATGGACAGGAGCACCACCGATGAAACTCCTCAGTCATGTCCTGCAGCGCCTGTTGAAGCTGGACCCGCCGCTGACGCGGGACATCGTGGTCCACAGTGACCTGCGGGTTCCCATGCCCGACGGGGTCGAGTTGCTGGCCGACCGCTGGGCGCCGCGCACCGGGGGTGACGGGTTGCCGATCGTGTTGCTGCGCAGTCCGTACGGACGCAAGGGACTGTTCTTCGGCGGTGCGATGGCGCTGCCCTGGGCTGAACGCGGGTTCCAGGTGGTGATCCAGAGCACCCGGGGCACGTTCGGCTCCGGCGGGGTCTTCGACCCGATGCGGCAGGAGCGCGAGGACGGCCTGGCGACTCTGGACTGGGTGGTGAAGCAGCCGTGGTTCGGCGGCTCTATCGTCCTGGCCGGCGCCAGCTACCTCGGCTACGTTCAGTGGGCCGTCGCGGATCGCCTGCCGCCGGCGGTCAAGGCCATGGTTCCGCAGGTCACCGAGTCGGCGCTGACGCTGGAATTCCTGCGCGAGGACGGCCTGTCCCTGGAGACGCCGTTCGGGTGGGGCGTTCAGGTGAACGGCCAGGAACGCCGCTTCGCGTTGCTGCGGCAGCTTGTCCAGAGCCGTAGGAAGAGCAGGGCGCTGTTCGCCCTGCCGCTCGGCGGGTCCGACGTCGCCGCCACCGGCCACCGCGTCGACTACGTCCAGGACGTCTTGGCCCACGACGCGGCGGCCCCGCGCTGGGCCGGACTCGACCACCGGGAACGGGTGGCGCAGGTCAGCGTTCCGGTCAGCTCGATCGGGGGCTGGTACGACATCTTCCTGCCCGGCCAACTCCGCGACTTCCAGATCCTGCAGGAGGCGGGGCGCCCCGCGCGATTGACGGTCGGGCCGTGGACGCACCTCGGCATGGACGGCACGGTGATGCGGGAGGCCATCCCCTTCGGACTCGCCCACGCCCACGGGCGGCAGCCACCGGAGCGCGCGCCGGTACGCCTGTACGTGATGGGGCAGGGAGCCTGGCGCGACTTCGACTCCTGGCCACCGCCTGGTCATGCGCCGCAGCGCTTCCACCTCCAGCCCGGCGGCGTCCTGGCCGCCCAGCCGCCCGGCGAGTCACCGCCCGACCGATACCGCTACGACCCGGCCGACCCCACACCCGCGGTCGGCGGGGTGCGCATGGTCCGCGGCGCCGGCCGGGTCGACAACACCAAGCTGGAGAACCGTCCGGACGTGCTCACCTACACCACCGCCGTACTCGACCAGGACGTCGAGGTCATCGGCGAGGTCAGCGCCGAGATCTGGTTCCGCTCCAGCCTGCCGTACGCGGATGTGTTCGTCCGGCTCTGCGACGTCGATCCTCGCGGCCGCTCGTACAACATCTGCGACGGCCTGGTGAGCCTGACCGACGCCGGCGAGATCACCCCCGCCAAGGTGACGCTGTGGCCGACCGCTTACCGCTTCAAACGCGGTCACCGCATCCGCGTCCAGGTCTCCAGCGGCGCCTTCCCCCGCTACGCCCGCAACCCGGGAACCGGCGAACCCCACGCCACCGCCACCACCCTCCGGTCCGCCGACCAGGAGATCTACCACGACAGCCAACACCCATCCGCCGTGATCCTGCCGGTGCGGCACCTGACCTGAACCGGGGGCGTAATGGACGCCCCCGCTCCAGGCACAAAGGGGCGTGGTCAGTTGCCGCGCAGTACGGTCGTGGCCGTGTTGCCGGCGTAGTCCTCCAGGATGGCGACCACCTTGCTGGTGGCGCTGGACATGGTCACCGATTCGGCGGCACGGGTGGTGACCTCGCCCTCGGCAAACCGGTCACCGCGGGCTCGACCCACCCTGGCGCGGGCGGCACGCTCGGCGCGGAGAAGCTGACCGACGGCGACCCGGCGACCCGCT
The DNA here is from genome assembly GCF_018603905.1 of Nonomuraea sp. NEAU-A123. Taxonomy (GTDB): domain Bacteria; phylum Actinomycetota; class Actinomycetes; order Streptosporangiales; family Streptosporangiaceae; genus Nonomuraea. The sequence goes on along the minus strand of NZ_JAHFZZ010000024.1, from coordinate 94,496 downwards.
GGGCGGCGGCCGACGACGCGACCTACCCGATCACGCTCGACATCGACTTCGGCGCGGACACCACCTTCGACGAGTACACCGACTCAGGCACCAACCCGCGCGTCCAGTCGTTCGCGCTGCAGCGATGGGACGCCGGGACCGGCGCCTGGGTCACCTTCGCGAGCCGCGTCAACGGCATCGGACACGACCTGACCGTGACCGGTTTCGGCGGCGTCACCACCTCCCGGCTCCGGGTGGCGCTCACCGGGAAATTGCCGACCGAGGTGTAAACCCCGACGATGACCGAGATCGCCGTTTACCACACCGGCCAGTAGGCCACGGGTGGGTGGACCTCGTCCTGGATCGGCCATGCGGAGATCAGTTGCGTGACTCTCATGACGGAGTGTCGAATGGGAGCGCACATGGGTGAGACGTCGGGCGACCCCTTGGAGAGGCAATGAGGCCGTTAGCCATCGCGTTGGTAGCGGTCCTGATGGCCGCGGGCTGTGCGACGTCCAGAAGGGACAAGATCACGGTCGCGTGCGGCGCGAGCGAGCAGTGGTGCGCGATGATGGTCAAGAGGTTCTCCGATGCCACCGGCGTGGAGGCCGACTTCGTCCGGCTGTCGAGTGGAGAGGCGCTGGAGCGGATCAAGGCGGCCAGGGCACGGCAGGAGTTCGACGTCTGGCACGGCGGTCCGGCCGACGCCTACGTGGCCGCCAAGAGTCAGGGCCTGCTTGAGCCGTACAAATCCGAAAAATCCATTGAAATCCGGCAGGGGTGGGCGGATCCGGAGAACGCCTGGAGCGGGATCTACGCCGGCGTGCTGGCCTTCTGCAACAACACCAAGGAGCTGGCCGAACGCGGCCTGAAGCCGATCCAATCCTGGCAGGATCTGCTGGACGAACGGCTGCGCGGCAGCGTCGCCATCGCCCACCCGGCCACCTCCGGGACCGCCTACACCGCACTGTGGACACATGTGGAGCTCAACGGCGGCGATCAGGACGCGGCGCTCGGCTACATGCGCAAACTCCACCCGAACGTGCTCAGATACAACTCCTCCGGCAGCGCGGCCGCCCTGCAGGCGGCCAAGGGGGAGGCGGCGGTCGGCGTCGTCTTCTCCCATGACTGCGTCGCCGCCCAGGAGCAGGGCTATCCGAACCTGCAAGTGACCTTCCCCGCGGAGGGCACCGGTTACGAGCTCGGTGGCCTGGCGGTGCTGGCCGGGGCCCACAACCCCGACAGCGCGCGCAAGTACGTCGACTGGGCGCTGAGCGGAGCGTCCCAGCGGCTGGGGCCGCTGGCGAAGTTCTACGCCCTGCCCACCAACACCAAGGTGCCGGCGCACTCCAAGGCGGCCGACCCCGCGACGGTCAAGCTGGTCTCCTACGACGTGGGGGTCGCCGGGCGCGCCAAGCAGGCGCTCGTCGACAGGTTCAGCGCGGAGATCGCCGGGCCGCCCGCCTAGGAGCAGCCCTCGAACTGCGGAACCGCGACCACCGAAAGGTCTATGCCGGACTTGCCGAACCACTTGTCCAGCAACATGTTCGCCGTGCCGTCCTGGTACATCTCGGTGATGGCCCGGTTGAGCTCCTCACAACCGTCGACGTCGCCCTTGCGCACGCCGATCGACGTGCGTTGCTCGTTGAAGGTCGCGCCGACCAGGTGCAGGTCGACGCCCGGCTTGGTGAGCAGCCCGGCCAGGATCTGGCTGTTGGTGGAGATGGCGTCGATCCTGCCGTCCTTGATCATCTCCAGGCAGACGTTGTAGTCGGGTGCCGGGACGACGATCGCCTTGACCCGGCGCTCGTCGACGATCCGCTGGGCGATGTTGGTGCCGCGCACCCAGCAGATCTTGCGGCCCTCCAGGTCGCGGACGTCGCGGATGACGCCCTTGTCGGCCGGCCGTACCGCGATGTCCTGGAAGTCGACGTGGTACGGCCCGGCGAAGTCGATCACCTTCTTCCGCTCCGGGGTGACCGACATGTGGGCGAAAACCAGGTCGGCGCGCCCGTCCGTGAGCACGGTGAGCTGGTCGCCGGCCTTGATCTCCAGCCAGCGGATCCGCTTGCCCAGCCGGGAGATGAGATCCTTGGCCACGTCGATGTTGAAGCCGTCGTAGGAGCCGTCCGCCCCCTTGAAACTGATCAGCGGGACGTCGGAGCGGATGGCGACGATCAGCTCGTCGTGGTCCACGAGGGAGGCCGGCCGAGCGGCGCCGCAGGCGCTGACCAGCAGGATCAGGCAGATCAGCAGTCTTCTCACCGGTACTCCCTGAGTCGTGGCCAGACGCCGACCAGGATGAGCAGGGCGCCGGCGGCCAGCCCGGCCGGGATCGACCGCCACAGCATCTCCAGGGCTCCGTCGCCGCTGTCGATGGCGCGCTCGAAGTCGGACTCGTGCCGCCGGACCAGTTCCTCCAGCACCTTGTCGTAGCTCTCGTAGGTCTGGGAGAGCTCGCCGTCCCAGAACTTGATCGCCGCCTCGGCCGACATGGTCCGCATCCGCGCGTCGGCCTGCTGGAACCTCTGGTAGACGGCGAAGAGACGTTCCCGGTCCTGGCCCGTCAGGCTGCCCAGCAGGCCTTGGAAGTTCGCCTGCAGCTTGCTCTGGTAGTCGGGCAGGCTGGTCGACTCGACGGCCGCGATCGTCTGGGACTTGTCCAGGAAGGCGTGTTCGTAGGTGTCCTTGCGGAAGCGGTCGAGCAGGTAGCGGCTCTGGTCTCCGTACATGCTCTTGCTGATCGCCCGTGCTCTGGTCAGGGTGAGCACCGAGTCGAACCCACCGCGCTTGGCCTCCTCCAGCGCCTGGCCCTGCCGGTTGAGCAGGACCGTACCGGTCACCAGACCGGCACCGGTGAGCACGGTGGCGACCACCAGGGCCGGCGCGAAGACCCGCCGGAACCTGCTGGTCAGATAGGCCTGCAGGCCCAGCAGGCAGGCCAGCGCGAGCAGCCCGGTGACGATGACGGCGAAGCGGGCCAGCGAGGTGGTCGAGCGCTCGGCGGCATGCGCGCGCCTGACGATCGTCCCGGTTTCCAGGGTGAGGTTGTAGGCCTGAGGGAGCAGTTCGCGGTGCATGAGGTCGGTGGCCTGCTGATAGGCCTTGACCACGTTGTCGGGCGGCTGCCCCGCGGTGTGCTTGGACTGCGTGTCCAGCAGCCGGGCCTGGGCCGCCAGCCGTTCGTAACGGCCGAGCCCCTCGATCAGCGACTCGACCGTGCGCTGCTCGGCGGGGTTGTCCAGGGCCAGCCGGTAGGCCCTGAGCAGGCTCTCGGAGATCTCCAGCCGCCGCTGGTCATAGCTGGTCAGGTCGGCCTGCTGCTGCGGGCCGTACTCCCTGCCCAGCAGCAGGGTCTCGGCCACCAGCGCGTCCATCTCCGACAGCTGCCTGTGCAGGCCCGCGGTGGCCAGCACCTGCGGCCCGGCGTCATGCCCGGTGGTGCGCAGGCTGGCGCCCGTACTCGCCGCGCCGGCCAGGATCGCGGCCAGCAGCAGTGCCAGCGTCAACAGGGACAGCCCGGCCAGCGTACGCACCCGCCCGGAGACCGACTCCTTGCGCCGGACCGGAGGCATCGCCGTCACCGCGTCTCCCGAGATCGACTCATGCTGGAAATCGAGCATGGCCGCGGGCGCGGCAGATCCGCAAGAGGGGGGCTGCCGTCAGCGACCCAGGCGTCCTGCCCGGCGACGCCGGACAACGCGGTCTGGGGGCGTCAGAGCGAGTTCAGCGCCGCCGCGAACGCCTCGACGGTGGCGGCGACGTCCGCCTCGGTGTGGGCGGTCGACAGGAACCACAGGCCGCGCGGCACCATGTTGACCCCCTGGTCGAGCAGCGCGGCGTGCAGGCGGCCCATCATGGCCCGGTCCGTCACCGCGAAGTCGCGGTAGTTCCGTACGGCGGACGCCTCGGTGAAGTAGATCTGGAAGACCGGCCCCGGCCCGTCGACCAGCATCGGGACCCCTGCCTTGGCCGCCGCCTCCGCCAGACCGCGCATCAGCTCCCGGCCTCGGGCGTACAGCGTGCCGTACACCTCGTCCCGTTGCTCGTCGAGGATGCGCAGGGTCGCCTCGGCGGCGGCGATGCCGACGGGGTGGGAGTTGAAGGTGCCGGCGTGCGCGACCTTGCCGGAGGAGATGGCGTCCATCACGACGGCTCGTCCGGCGAGCGCCGACACCTGCATCCCGCCCGCCATCGCCTTGCCGAACACCGAGAGGTCCGGGGACACGCCGAGGTACTCCTGAGCGCCGCCGGGAGCGAGCCGGAACCCGGTGATGATCTCGTCGAAGATGAGCAGGCTGCCGTGGCTGTCGCAGAGTTCGCGGACACCCTGGAGGTAGCCGGGGTCGGGCTCGATGGCGCCGGTGTTGCAGAGCACCGGCTCGGTGACCACGGCGGCGATCTGCCCCGCGTGCTCGTCCATCAGCCGGGACAGGGCACCGAGGTCGTTCCACGGGCAGACCACCAGGTCGGCGGCCTCGGGCTGGCCCGCCGTGCCGGGGACGGCGGCGGGGCGGTCGGCGGGCCCGGCGGCCTCCAGGGGCGGGTGCACACTGTAGAGGACCGGGTCCAGCCAGCCGTGGTAGTGCCCCTCGAACTTGAGGATCTTGGGCCGGCCGGTGAAGCCGCGGGCCAGCCGCCAGGCGGCGTGCACGGCCTCCGAGCCCACCGTGTTGAACCGGACGCGCTCGGCCGAGGGCACCATGGCGCAGAGCCGTTCGGCCACGCGGGCCTCCGCCGCGTGCTGGGCGGAGTAGACGATGCCGCGGACCACCTGCGCGGTGACCGCCTCGACCACCGCGGGCGGGCAGTGGCCCAGCAGCGCGGGTCCCTGGCCGAGCACGTAGTCGAGGTAGGTGTTGCCGTCGACGTCCCAGAGCCGCGCGCCCGCCGCCCGGTCCACGTAGAGCGGAACGCCCGCCATGCGGCGGGCGTCGCTGGAGACGCCGCCGGCGATGTAACGCTGGGCGGTGGTGTACAGGTCGCGGCTGACGTCCAGTGTCCGGGTCATGTCGGCCATCAAACGGTGAAGTGTCGCCTGGCCACAAGAAAGAGGACAAGAAGCGGGTTGTCAGCGCAAATTTCGGTGCTTGTGGTGGTCGCGGGCCCTTGATGGGGTTGCGGTCATGTTCCTTGGACGTATTCGGCGTACCCCCGCAGACCCCGTCGAGCTGGTGGCCCTGCACCCGGACGGCGGCCTGCTCAGCCTGGCCGACCTCGGCGACGACCCGGTGGCCGCCCTGGGCGTACACGGGCTCGACCGGCTCACCGAGCTGGTGGACGAGCGGTCGGCGGGGCCCCTGCTGGACCAGAGCGCGGTGCTCTTCGAACCGCCGGTGGCCACCTGTACGAAGATCTGCTGTCTGGCCCTGAACTACCGGGCGCACGCGGAGGAGAGCGGCATGGAGGTGCCGCCCGAGCCGGTGCTGTTCTTCAAGCCGCCGTCCGCGCTCACCGGCCACAACCGGCCGGTGGTGGCGCCGGCCCGCACCCGCCACCTGGAGCACGAGGTGGAGCTGGCGGTCGTCATCGGCAAGGTCACCAGGGACCTGCCCGCCGAACGGTGGCGCGAGGCCGTGGCCGGCTACACCGTGATCAACGACATGACGGCCCGCGACCTGCAGCTCGTCAACATCGCCAGGAACGTCCCATGGGACCAGTCGAAGGGGTTCGACACCTTCGCCCCGGTCGGCCCTTTCCTCGCGACGGTGGACGAGGTGCCGGATCCGCAGGCGCTGGACCTGGTCCTGGAGGTCGACGGGGAGGTCAGACAGCGGGCGAACACCAAGCAGATGGTCTTCGCCCTCCCCCAGCTGATCGAGGACCTGTCCGACGGGATGACGCTGATGCCCGGAGACCTGATCGCGACCGGAACCGTGGCCGGAATCGCGCCGCTCAAGGATGGCGACACCATGAGGGCGACGGTGGCCGGAGTCGGCACACTGGTAAATACGGTCAAATTTCGGTCCGCCTAAAGTAGGGGGATGGACTACGCTGTGGCTGCGCTGGTGGACATCGACGACTACATGGCGTCCGAGCAGGCTCGGGGAAGGTCGTGGGCGCGCCGCCAGCTCCAGCAGGCCGACCAGGTGGTGCGGGCGGCCACCCGCGGCCGCCCCGGGGCCACCTGCCGCCCGCAGCCGCCCGAGGAGTGGCTCGTCCTGCTGACCGGAGCCGACCCTGACGCCCTGATGAGCGACGCGGCGGCGCTGGCGGAGGAGGTGCGCGCGCACATGGTGCGCGAGACGGCCTGGACCGCCACCGTCAGCCTCGGCTCGCCGAGCCTGGACGGCCGCGGCGCGGCCGAGCGCGACGCCAGGCTGGCCAACGACTACAAGCTCGTGCTCGGCGGCGACCGGGTGATCGCCCCGCCGCCGCCCGCGCGGGCGGCGCTCGCGCCTCCCGTCCGCATCGAGCAGGAACTCTCCAGGCGGGTACGGGCCGGCGACCGCAACGGCGCGGCCGGGCTGCTGGCGGGATGGGTGGACCGGTGCGCCCGCGAGCGGGACGTGGACCCCCGGACGCTGCGCAACTGGCTCATCGGGCAGCTGCTGTTCGTGGTGGACGTGGCCAACCGGTCCAGGCTGACCGACGGCTCGACCGACTGGGTGGAGGCGTGCGCCCGGCTGCCGATCGAGGACATCGTCTCGGTCGGCGACATCCACGAGCGCTCCTACCTGCACATCTGGCTGCGCGAGACACTCGGCCGACTGATGCCCCCGCCGCCGCGCCGGGACGTGCTCACGCTGGCCGAGGCGTACCTGGCCGAGCACTACACCGACCCGGGCCTGCGCCTGACGACGGTGGCGGAGGCGGTGAACGCGAGCCCGTTCTACATCTCACACCTGTTCGCCGAGGAGCGCCGCACCACCTTCCTGCGCCACCTCACCGGCCTGCGGTTGCGGCACGCGCGCCGGCTGCTGACCACCTCGCCGCTGCCCGTCGACGTGATCGCCGCCCGCACCGGCTACCTGAGCGCGAAGGCGCTGCGCGGCGCGTTCAGGCGGCATGTCGGGTGTTCCCCGACCGAGTACCGAAGGGCCGGGCTCCGGCCCGGCTCGTGATTCGTCATGGAGGGCACGTGGACCTGGCGATCGACGGCGGCCAGACGGGCCTGCGCCTCGGCCTCGCGACCGGCGGCCGGATCCGGGAGGTGTACGAGAGGCCCGGCCTGTCCTATGCCGAGGGCTCACCGGTGGAGGCGGTGCTGTCACGGATCGGCGACGGCTGGGGCGACCTCGACACCGTCTGCCTCGGCCTGACCACCATCCTCGACGACCCGGAAGGCCTGGCCACCCGGCTGCTCGGGACGGCCCGGCGGGTGATGATCACCACGGACGTCGTCACCTCGCACGCGGGCGCGTTCTCGGGCGGACCGGGCGTCGTGCTGGCAGCGGGCACGGGCGCGATCGCCCTGGGCGTGAGCACCGACGGCGGTACACGGCAGGTGGACGGGTGGGGGTTCCTGTACGGCGACGCGGGCGGCGGCTACTGGATCGGGCGGCGCGGACTGGAGGCAGCCGCCCGAGGATTCGACGGCCGCACCCCGAGCGGCCCACTCACCCAGCGGGCCCACGACGTCTTCGGCGACCTGGCCGGCCTACCCGCCAGGCTCTACCTGTCACCGGACGGCGTGGCACAGGTGGCGGGCTTCGCCCTGCACGTACTCGAACTGGCCCGTGACAACCTGGCCCGTGACAACCCGGCTCATGGCGACCTAGCCTGCGATGACACGGCCCGCGCCATCGTAAGCGAGGCGGCCCGCGAGCTGGCGGCCACGGCGGCGGCGGCCGCCCGCGCCTTCCCCGGCGACGCGGAGGTGCCCGTGGCGTGGACCGGCCGGCTGTTACGCGACCCGACGCTACGGGCCAGGTTCGAGGCGGAACTGGCCGGCCTCCTCCCCCAGGCCCGCCTCCGACCACCGGCCGGCGACAGCCTCGCGGGCGCCGCCCTGCTGGCCGCCGCCGAAGAACGGGGACCCTACGGAACGATGATCAGGACGGTGCGGCGATGAGAGTGGGCCATGGCAGGGCGGACCTCCCCGTTCCCGACGGCACGCCAATGGGCGGCTACCTCGACCGTCCCGGCCCATCGGCGGGCCTGCTGGACCCGCTGTCGGTGGACGCGATCACCTGGTTCGACGGCGAACGCCGCTTCGCGCTGGCGACCGCCGACATCATCTGCGTGAACGAGGACCTGGCCCACCGGGTCAGATCGGACGCCCGCTCACTCGGCTGCGAGCTGTGGCTGGCGGCCAGCCACACCCACTCAGGCCCGGAGACCGGCTGCGTGCCCGGCGGAGGGCCGACCCCCGCCCCATGGCTCGACCGGCTCACCGACGCAGTGGGCACGGCCGTACGACGGGCGATCGAGGACGAGCACCGATGCGACGGGGAAGCACGCCACGGCGAACTACACGGGGTCGGCGCGGACCGCAGCCGACCGTCGGCACCGGCAGTGGTCCCACTCACCGTGATCGCCGTCCGCCACCGGCCGAATGAGGACGGACGGCTCGTCGGCTGTGACGAGGCGGGCAACAACGAACGACTCGCCAACCGCAATGGCACCGGTGAGAACGAGCGACCCGCCAACCGCGACGAGGCGGGCGAGGATGGGCGGCTCGCAGGTGTGCTGGTGGTGCTGCCCGTTCATCCCACGGTGCTACCCGCCGCCAGCCGTCTGGTCAGCGCCGACCTGGTCGGTGCCGTACGGCGGGCGCTGCGCGCGAGGCTCGGCCCGGACGTGTGGGCACTGGTCGCCACCGGCGCGGCAGGCGACATCAGCACCCGCCACACCCGCCGCAGCCAGGACGCAGCCGAGCTGGACCGCCTCGCCGCGATAGTCGCCGACCGCTGCCTGGAGCTACTGCGGGAACCCCCGGCCCGCGCCTGGTCGGCGGGCTCCGGGATCGCGTGGGCGGTACGGCGGCTGGAACTCGCCCCGGCACGGCTCGGCGAGGGACCCGGCTCCGTGCCAGTGGATCCGGCCGGGGATCGGGCCGCGGATCCGGTCGAGGGTCCGGCCGTGGGTCCGATCGAGAGTCCGGCCAGGGACTGGGCCGGAGATCCGATCGAGGGTCCGGCCGACGATCGGGCAGTGGATCTGGCCGCGTTGGCCGCTGATCTACGCGCGGCCGAGGCCAGCGGCGATCCGGTCGCTGTCCGGCTTGCCCGCAGCAGGCTGGAGGGGGTCCGGGCGCGTCCGGACCGCAGCGGGCGGGAAGACCCGATCGGTGTGCACGTGCACGCCGCCCGCCTCGGGGAGTTGTCCGTGGTAGGGCTGCCCGGCGAACCGTTCCTCGCCGTGGCGGAGAGCATCGCCCCAGGGGGGCCGGTCATGGTGCTGGGATACGTCAACGGTTATCCCGGCTACCTGCCGACCGCCGAGGCATACGAGCGGGCCGAGTACGAAGTGCTGGTGAGCCAGGTGGCTCCGGGCAGCGCCGAGGCGCTGGCCGAGGCCGCACGCCAACTACTGGAGGACATGTGATCGAACTGCTGGAGGACATGTGATCGGCCAGAGCGAGTACGCGGACGTCGCCAGGACAGCCGTCGAGCGGGTGCTCGACGCGGAGCGGGAGGCGATCGGGCGGGCCGGTCGCCTGGTCTACGACGCGTTGCGGGCCGGTGGAGTGGTGCAGGCGTTCGGCACGGGGCACTCCAGGGCGGTCGCGCTGGAGCTGGTCGGCCGGGCCGGTGGTCTGGTGCCCGCGAACCAGCTGGGCATCCGCGACCTCGCCTACTACGGCGACGCCTCATCGCAGGACATCCTCGACCCGAAGATCGAACGGGAACCGGGACTGGCCCTGCGTATCTGGGAGCTGGCCGAGATCGGACCCAACGACGTCTTCGTAATCATCTCGAACTCCGGCGGCAACGCCACGATCGTCGAGATGGCCCGTCTGGCGGGCGAACGCGGACACCCGGTGATCGCGATCACCTCGAGGGCGCACACGACCGAGGCCGCCACACGCGAGCGGGCCGATGCCGGTACCAATGTGGGTGCCGGTGGCGATGGCAAAGCTAACGCCGACGCAGGTGCCACCACCGACTCCGGTGGCGGTGGCGGAGTTAACGCTGACGCAGGTACCGGCGCCAACGCCGGTGCCGGGAGCGACTCCGGTGGGCGGGAGCGACTGGCCGAGCTGGCCGACGTGGTCATTAACAACGGCGCACCGTACGGGGACGCGGCCCTTCCGTTGCCCGGCGGCGGCGCCGTCTGCCCCGTGTCGAACTTGACCGGCGTCCTGATCGCCCAGCTCCTGGTCGCCGACGTGGTGGGCCGGTTCCTGACCGCCGGGCAGGCGCCGCCCGTCTACAGATCCGCCAACACCCCTGGAGGCGACGCGCACAACGACGCCCTGCTGGCCGCGTACGGCGGCCGAGTACGCCTGGGAGACGCCTGACTTCGCCGCCTGAGCCCGCACGAACCGGCCTCGGACACAATTTGGTACATGATCGCCTGAGCTGAGCTCTGGCAATCACTGTTTTCCGGGCCGGGTCGTAGGTCATATGCAGGCCGAGCTGCTCGTACACATCAGCTTTGTCCTGTGGATCGGCGCTGTGGAGCAGTTTTCGAAGGTCGCCGAGCTTCGTAGCCATGGCAGCGATCTCCTCCTCGGTGAGTCTTCTAGGAACCTTGGTGATCGCCTGGTCCAGGAGCACCTGCTCGACCTTTCGCTTGGCTTCTGTCTCGGCGATCCAGCCGGCGACCACCACCGGGTCGATCCCGGCATCAAGAACTGCGCGATAGCCCACCAGCTTGCGCTCTCACTCGGTGACGGCTTGGCGGGCAGCTTCACGGCGGCCAGCCGATGGTCACTCGCGAGTTGCGAGTCGGTCATGGCCTGGATCGTCGTCGGGAACTGCTCTGGGTCGAAAGCCGTGGCCAGCCAACGATCGAGCGGCTCGACGATCAGCTCCTCGCGCACGTAGACAGATAGTGGATGCTTCACGCTATTGGCCTGCGCGTACTCCCTGGAGAACTTGCAACGGTAGTGCGGCGCCTTGTTGTTGTTCCAGCTTCCCTGCATCCGCCGATAACAGATGCCACAGAAAAGCCGGCCTCTGAAGATGTAGGGACATGGTGTCCGGCGGAGCTTGCGTCCTTCTGCAGCACTTCTAGAGACCACCAGCAGAGCTTGAACCTGTGCATGGGCCTCGTCGCTTACGAGCGCCTCATGCGTAGCGTTCTCCGACCAGATCCAGCTCTCCTGATCGTTCCACCGGAGCTTGGTGGTGTGGCCGAGCGCAACATCGTTGACGTCGATGAGGATCTCGTCCTTGTGCTGACGGTTCCACACCTGCATCCCCGTGTAGCGAGGGTTGAGCAGGATCGCGCGCACGGCGGCTTTCGACCAGGCGATGCCGCTTCGATGGGAGTTGCGTGCCCGGTCGTACGCCGAAGGACACAGGATCCCGTCGCGAGTGAGGCTCTCGGCGATGGCCAGCAGACCCTTGCCTCTAACAAACTCTGCGAAGATCCGGCCGACAACCGGCGCAGTTACCGGGTCGGGTTCCAGCCTGTGGAGCCGCTTTCCGTCGGCAGCCTTGGACGGGTTGGGATGCGGACCGGCATCCGCAAGCCGGTAACCGTATGGCGGCCGGCCTCCGAGATAGCGGCCCTCCACCTTGGCCTGCGCCGCCATTGCCGTACGGACCCGGGTCTTGATCCGGTTTCGCTCGCCTTTACTGATCCCGCCGAACTCAATGGGCCGGAGACAGGGCGTTCAAGCGTGCCGCCGCGAAGTCGAGGTCGGTCGCGGCGAGCGAGGTGGGAACGTCGGGACGCATTGCCGCCTTCAGAAGGCAGTCGAGGACGGCGTGTGCGTGGCCCAGCAGGTAGAAGCGTCGAAGCAGCCGACAGAAGAGACTGCGGCGGAGGCGGCGAAGAAGGAGCCGTCGACAGCGGCGGTCGGCGGCTCTATCACTCTGCAGGGAACGGATCCCGGGCTGAAAATGACCGTGACGGTGAACCAGCTGGTGAACCCCGCCTCGCCGGCACAGGACTTCCTGAAGCCGAAGATTGGCAACAAGTTCGTCGCCGTTCAGGTAACGCTCGCCAACGTGGGCCAGGCCGTATACAGCGACGCTCCGGGAAACGGGGCCATGCTGATCGACGGCGAGAGCCAGCAGTACCGGTCGACCATCTATGGGGTGCGGGAAGGCCAGGCGTTCGGCGGCAGCGCGACGATCAACGCGGGTGATTCTCGCAAGGGCATGGTCGTGTTCGAGGTGCCGGAGTCGGCGAAGCTGGTCAAATTCCAGTTCGCGCTGAACAGCGGTTTCGCTGATCAAAAGGGCGAATGGACCCTCAACTGATGCAGCAGCCGCAGTGCCCGCCTCGATACGGCGGTTAGACGCCCGGCTCCGGAACGCCACGCAGCCGCTTGTTCTCGGCGGCGAGTTCGTCGCGTTCGGCTCGAACGCCGTCCAGCGCGACAGACAGGACAGCCGCCTCGTACACGGCATCCCCCATCCGCTGCTTCAACCGGGCGGCGACGGCTTCCAGATCCACACTGATGTCGCTCACGGGCGGCTCGCATCCATCCTCAGGGCCATGTCGCGCAAGCCGCTCTGCAATTCGTTCCGGATCTCCGCCTCGCGGGCGATCAGCTCGTTGTGTTTGGCGCTGGCCATGACCGGGCGCCGGTCGGTGAGGACGGCAGCGCGCCCGTTTGAGCGGGATCCTGGCGAAACGTGCGATCAGTGGCTTCCTGCCCCGATCACGTCCGGACAGTGACCTGGAAGACCGTGCGCGGTCCGGCAGATGATTCGATCATGGACGTTGAACCAGCTCCACAATTCGAGGCTCGCCCACGAGGTCGAGGACAGCACCAACACGCCCACCCTGCTGACCAGTCCCGGCACCCCGGCATCAAGATCTCCCGCAACCAGCGGGCGGCCAACGGAGCGATCGGCCTGTTCGCGCTCAAGATTGCTCATGTAGGGGGCGCACCGCTGCCTGGCGAGCTGGGCCGCAGCCTCTTGCCCCGAAACCTCTCACAAACACATTTCTCACTACCAACCGAAACAAAACGCATTCTTTAGGCCCTCAATGAACCTCTGCACGTACTTTGGGCCGCATGGGCTGGATCGAACGCTTGTCAGACTTCTGGTTCAGCAACCGGGGACGCTGTGGCAGGACCGCAGGGTAGCCGCTCGATCCCGGGCGAGGCGGCGGACTCGTCTCGCCTGGACGATCTGCTGATTGAAGCCGTGTTCAGCGCCGGGGCCCATTTCGGCATCGTGTATGTCCTGGACGCAAGCCGTCAGCTCCTGCAGATGGAGACGACGATAGGGCTTCCTGCCGCTATCGCCCGAACCTGGTCCAGGATCAGGACGAATGATTGCGTGCCCGTTGCGGTCTCGGTGCGTGAGCGGCGGCTACTCTGGCTCAGCGACCGGGTGGCCCTGGCCCGCGAGTTCCCGGCGGCGGCACTGTCGCTGCCGTACCACTTCGCGATGGCCGCCTCTCCGGTGTGCTCCGGTGGTGCCATCTGGGGCGGGTTCGTCCTGGGGTGGCCTACGGGAGGCGAGTCCGGGCTCACCCGGTGTCAGCTCGACGTCATCGACGACACCTGCGCCAGCATGGGCGACCTGCTTCGCCGGGCGAGTGAGCGGGGCCGACCGATCATCCCAAAGCCATTGCCCCGGATCTTGGACCCGATCCAGGCTCACCGGCCGGGGCCGTACGCCGGAATGACAGCGCTGGCGTGTCTCAACTGCCTGCCCGAAGGCTACTGTCACCTGGACACGCACGCGCGCGTGACCCTCATCACGGCGCCGGCCGCGGAGTTGCTGGCTGCGAAGGCGTCCAGGATGGTCGGCCAACGCCTGGGCACGGCGCTGCCCTGGCTGGACGACCCCATCTATGAAGACCACTACCGGACCGCGATCGTCAGCCACCGGGCCACCCAGTTCGCCGCCCGCCGCCCGGACGGGCGGCGGCTGCTGTTCCAGTGCTATCCGAGCCTGCCCGGTATCACCATGCGGATCACGCCCACCACCACGTCCGAGGCTCCCGTGGAGGATGCCGACCGGCGTCCGCGGGTGATCGGGCTACACGGCATGTTGCACCTGGCGGTCTCCCTGGCACGGGCGATGACCGCGCAGGATGTGGTGGACCTGGTGGCCGACCACGTCATGCCAGTGTGCGATGCCCAGGCGATGGCCATCCTCACCTGGGACAGCGGCCGGATGCGTGTGGTCGCCTCACGCGGCTACAGCCGGCAGGGCCTGGAGGGGTTCAACGGCCGCCCGGTGGTCCATCCGGTCCGCTGGGCGCGCGGCTATGACGAGGGCAGAGCAGCGTTCTACGCCACCTGGGAGGAGTTCCGCCAGACCTACCCCGACGCCATCCACATCGACAACATGGGCGCCTGGGCGCTGCTGCCACTGGTCGCCCAGGGGCGGTCCATCGGCACCTGCGTTATCGCCTACGACCGTCCCCATCAGTTCAGCGACAGCGAGCAGGCCATGTTGACCGCGCTCGGCGGGCTGATCACCCAGGCGTTCGAGCGTGCCTGGCTCTACGACAACAAGCACCAGTTCGCCCAGTGCCTGCAGGCGAGCCTGCTGCCGCACGCGTTGCCCCGTATCCCCGGCCTGGACGTGGCCGCCCGGTATGTGGCCGCCACCCCGGGCATGGACATCGGCGGCGACTTCTACGACCTGATCCGCCTCAGCGACAGTATGGCCGCGGCCGTCATCGGCGACGTACAAGGCCACGACATGACCGCCGCCGCACTCATGGGCCAGGTACGCACCGCCATCCGCGCCCACGCCACCGCCGGCGCCGCCCCGGGCGAGGTGCTCGCGCACACCAACCGGCTGCTCACTGAGCTGGCCACCGACCGCTTCACCAGCTGCCTGTACATCAGCTTCGACCCGCGCAGGCGCACCGCCAACCTGGCCAGCGCGGGGCACCCGCCGCCGGTGCTCGGCCTGCTCGGGGCCCCGGCCGAGGTCATCGACACCTCCCCCGGCCTGCTGCTCGGCATCGACCCCGACGCCGAATACGTCACCACGGACGTGAACATGCCACCCGGCGCGGTCATGGTCCTCTACACCGACGGCCTCATCGAACAACCCGGCCGCGACCTCGGCGAGTCCATCGCCGAGCTGGCCGCCCGTTTCACCCCCGCGCCCGGCCAAGCCCTGCATGACATGGCGGAGCTGCTCCTCGGTCCGATCACGAATGAGCAGCGTAGTGACGACATCGCCCTTCTCCTCCTGCGGAATGCCCCGGCACCCCGATGACCCCTGGCGGGGGTATCTCTCTGGGGCGTGGAAACGATCATCGCGACTCCGCGAGTGGGACACCCGCCCAGGCACCGTGGAGCTCGCGATCCCGAAGCTCAGGTCCGGCTCGTACTTCCCCGACTGGCTGCTGGAGCGCCGCCGCCGCGCCGAGCAGGCACTGATCAGCGTGGTGGCGACCAGCTACCTGCTCGGCGTGTCCACCCGGCGCGTCGACAAGCTCATCGAGCAGCTGGGCATCAAGCTCGCAGAGATCTTCGAGCGGGTCATTAAGGAGTAATGCGAACATGTTGAGCGACACCGACGAGGCGGACACTCTTAGCAGAGTGCAGGGAGTACTGGAGCGCGTGCTCAACACCTCGATTCGCGACTGGCCGGTAGACCGGCCTCTTGAGGACGCTTCGGGCGTGGTCTATGACAGCGTGCCCGGGTCGAAACGGTGGCCGCGATCGAAGAGGAATTCGGTCTCATTGTGGCTGCGGTGACACCTGAGGATCTGGCCACCATGGCGGCACTCGTCGAGTTCGTGCTTCGAGCCAGGAAGGCGGGGAACTGACATCGTGCGGCTCATGCTGGCGGGCATTGATCTGAGCCCGCTGCGCAATCCCCCGTTCCGGATGATCGCGCTGGCGCAGATAGGGTTCGTGCTGGGCGAGCAGGCCCTCGCGGTCGCCGTCACCGTTTCGGTGCTCAGCACCGGGGGCGACGCGGCCGCGGTCGGCGTCGTGCTCGCTGCCAAGGGCATCGCGTCGTTGTGCCTGCTCCTGATAGGGGGAGTCTGGTCCGATCGCCTGCCGCGACGGCGGATCCTGACCATCATGCTCGCCATCGACGCCGTCGCAGCGAGCGTCCCCATCGTCGTAGCCGGACGCACCCCTGCCGTGTGGCTGCTGGCCGTCGTCCTGTTCGTGGTCGGCGCGGCCGAGGCGTTCATCCGGCCCGCCTTCAACGCCATCCTGGCGGGCTCTCTGGATGAGGACCAGCGAGTGTCCGGCCGGGCCTTGATCAATATCTGCACCCGGGTGGGGGTCATCGTCGGCCCGGTGATCGGCACACTGCTCGCCGGTGCGAGCGAGGTCTTTCCCTTCGTGCTGGCGGCTCTCGTGTTCGCCGCCAGCATGCTCGCCTTCCGCCGGGTCGCGGAGCCGCCGTGGACACCGGTCGCCCGCCGTTCCCTTCTGCGGGATGCGGTGGCGGGATTCGCCGACGCGGGGCGCCGGCCGTGGCTGACGGCGCTTCTCCTGTTCTCACCGGTCAGCCTCATGTTCGTGATCGCGCCCAGCCAGGTGCTCTTACCCGTGCTGAGCCGGGACACGTTCGGCTCCTACACCGCGTACGGCACGGCCCTCGCGTGCTACGGGGCCGGCGGGCTGATCAGCAGCATCACGATGATGGCCTGGAGACCCCGGCGGCCGGGAGTCGTGGCCGTGTTCTCGATGTCGCTGTACGTCCTCGTCCCTCTCGGCCTGTTGTATGCCCCATCGGTCTGGGTGCTCTTCTCCTGTTACCTCGTGGCTGGCTTCGGCGTGGAAACGTACGCCCTGTGCTGGGATGTCGCAATGTACCGCGAGGTGCCCGACCACCTGATCGGGCGAGTCACCTCCCTGGCCTGGCTCAGCACGTTCGGCCTGATGCCCTTCGGCCAGGCGATCACCGGGCCGCTGGCGAATCTGACCGGCAACCAAGCCGTCCTCTTGGCTGCGGCGGGGCTCGTGCTGGTAATCCCACCATGCCTGCTCCTCGTCCTCGGGATGACGCACCTGCACGGCACACGCACGCCGAGGAGAACCCCATGTCACTCCGCGTCGGACTAATCGGAGCAGGAAACATCGCCCAGACCCATGCCGCCCGGCTACCGGCAACTGGACGCGCTCGTTCACGTGGTCGCGACGGCCGACGAGCGGCGCGAGCGCGCGCAGAATGTGGCGCGGCGACTGAACGCCGAGGTCGAGGCCGACTGGGCGGCGGTGATCACCCTTCGAGAACCTCCTGGAGGAGGCCGCCTCGATCCGCGACAAGGGCGTTTTCATGGACGCCGTCGACGCCGACCGCAAGGCGCCCCTCGTCGCCGTCGCCGACATCGCGGCCGTCGCCGCCGGCCTGTTGCTGGACCGCTCGTGGACCGGCACCGGCAGTGTCCCGGTCCTCGGACCGCAGGACCTGTCCCCCAACGACCTCGCCCGCATCATGACCGAGCAGTTCGGCCGCCCCGTCCGCTATGAACGCCAGCCGCTCGACGAGCTGCGCGCCAACCTCGTCGGCTATGGCCTCGACGAGGCGTTCGTCCAGGGCGTCGTCGACATGAAGCGGGCCAAGGACGAGGGCCTCGATGTCGGCGTCGCCCGCACCCCGGACACCGTATGTGCGCGAGTCGTACCTGGCGCTCTACCTGACCGCCCGGCTCAAGACCCACCTGCACGTGCTGACCCAGCGCTTCGCCACCGACCGCCTCACCGCGCTGGCCCAGAGCAAGGGCTTCATCCCCAAGCCGGTGTGCGAGGTGCTGTTCATCTGCACGCACAACGCCGGACGCTCCCAGATGGCCGCCGCCCTCATGGACCACCACGCCCAGGGACGGGTCCATGTACGCACAGCGGGCTCGCAACCCGCGGCCCGGATCGAACCGGCCGTCGTGAAGGCGCTGGCCGATGTCGGCCTGGACGCCTCGGCGGAGTTCCCCAAGCCGCTCACCGACGACGTCGTGCGAGCGGCCGACGTCATCGTCACCATGGGCTGCGGCGACGCCTGCCCCGTCTACAGCGGCAAGCGCTACCTGGACTGGGACCTGCCCGACCCGGCGGACAAGAGCCTGGAGGAGGTCCACGCGATCCGCGACCTGGTCGACGCCCGCGTGCGCGACCTCCTGAACGAGCTTGCATAGACTACGGCCGATATAGACATGAATCGATTTCGGAGAGGCCCGATGGAGCTGTTGCAAGTCCTGGGGTGCAGCCCGCCGCTGGCACGCCAGCCGCTGAACACCGAGCAGGCCGAGGGCGTGGCGCGGGTGTTCAAGGCGTTGGGCGATCCGGTACGGCTGCGCATTCTGTCCATCGTGGCCAGCCACGCGGGCGGCGAGGTGTGCGTGTGCGACATCAACGACGCCTTCGACCTGTCGCAGCCGACGATCAGCCACCATCTCAAGGTGCTCAAGGACGTCGGCCTGCTGGCCAGTGAGCGGCGGGCTTCCTGGGTGTATTACCGGATCGTGCCGGAACGGCTCGCCGAACTGTCGGCGCTGCTCGCGGCGGACGCCGCAACGCCCGCCGGGGTGGCCGGGTGAGGCGCCCCCTGCTGGCCGAGTTCCTCGGCACCGCGCTGTTGGTGACCGTGGTGGTGGGCTCAGGCATCATGGCCCAGACGTTGTCCCCGCGCGATGTCGGCCTGCAACTGCTGGAGAACTCCACGGCCACCGTCTTCGGCCTGGCCGTGCTCATCGTCGTGCTCGGCCCGGTCTCCGGCGCGCACTTCAACCCGGTGGTGTCGCTGGCCGACTGGTGGCAGGGACGGCGTACCGGAGTCGGCCTGTCGGTGGGCGAGCTCGGCGGCTACGTCGCCGCCCAGGTGCTGGGCGGGATCGGCGGTGCGATCTTGGCCAACGCGATGTTTGACAAGCCCGCCGTCACCTGGTCGAGCACGCCACGATCGAGTGCGCACTTGTGGCTAGGGGAAGTCGTGGCGACCGCGGGCCTGGTGCTGGTGATCTTCTGCCTGACCAGGTCGGGCCGCACCGCCGTGGCGCCGCTGGCAGTGGGCGGCTACATCGGGGCGGCGTACTGGTTCACCTCCTCCACCAGCTTCGCCAACCCCGCCGTCACCATCGGACGCGCCTTCTCCGACACCTTCGCCGGCATCGCCCCCACCTCGCTGCCCGGCTTCATCGCCGCCCAACTGATCGGCGGCGTCATCGGTCTGGTGCTGGTGCACGGTCTGTTCGGCCAACCTGCGGTGGGGACAGCCGAGCCGGTCGTGCCGCATTCGGACGTCCACTGACCGGCGGTGGGCTTGACTGCCGGAATTAGCTCAGTGATTATTGACTCAATGAACGCTGACTGGTTTTCCTCGGTGGCGGCGCGGGCGCGGGTGCACGCCGCGCTCGGCGACCCCGGCCGCCTGGCCATCGTGGACCGGCTGCTGCTGGGCGACGCCTCCCCGGGCGAGCTCGGCCAGGCGCTCGGCTTGCCCACCAACCTGCTGGCCCACCACCTCAAGCTGCTGCAGGAGGCAGGCGTGGTCGAACGCCGCCGATCCGAAGGCGACCGCAGACGCACCTACCTGCGCCTGATCCCACAATCCCTGTCCGGCCTGCTACCGGCCGCGGCCCGACCCGCCCCGCGCATCGTGTTCGTCTGCACCCACAACTCCGCCCGCTCCCAACTGGCCGCCGCCCTGTGGAGCCGTACCAGCACCGTGCCCGCCACCTCAGCGGGCACCCAGCCCGCGGCCCACGTCCACCCACAGGCGATCGCCCTGGCCCGCCATCACGGCCTCGACCTGCGGCAGGCCGAAACCCGCCACGTCGAGCAGACAGTGCATCCCGACGACCTGGTCGTGGCCGTCTGCGACGCCGCCCACGAACAGCTCGCCCAGATCACCGGCACCGACCGGCTGCACTGGTCCATCCCAGACCCGGTCCGCACCGGCAACGACGACGCCTTCGAACGCGCCTACACCGACATCGCCGACCGCGTCCAACGGCTGGCGCCCGCCGTGCACCTCCCGCAGGAGTGAGCCATGCCGCAGACCTACCGCCACCCGGACCTGTCCATCGACCAGCAACACGCCCTGCTCACCGCCGCCCGCCGCCTGGCCGAGGAATTCACCGGCACCTTCGGCACCGAGACCATCGAACGGTTCCTGCACACCAGCTACGACCAGTTCGCCGCGCACGGCAAGATCCCCAACTACCTGCCACTGCTCGCCGAACGCTTCGCCCGCCAGCGCCTGCGCGCCCTGGCCCGGGTGGAAGGCCACAGCGACGGACGCCCCGTCGTACTGTTCCTGTGCGTGCACAACGCCGGACGCTCCCAGATGGCCATGGGCTTCTTCCAACACCTCGCCGAAGACCGCGCGCATGCCTGGTCCGGCGGCTCGGAGTTCGCCAGCGAGATCAACCCCGCAGCGGTGGCGTCCATGGCCGAGCGGGGCATCGACATCTCCCGCGAGTTCCCCAAGCCGTGGACCGAGGAGATCGTCCGCGCCGCCGACGTCGTCGTCACGATGGGCTGCGGCGACGCCTGCCCCGTCTACCCCGGCAGGCGCTACCTCGACTGGGAACTGGACGACCCCGCAGGTAAGAGCGTCGAGGACGTGCGGCCCATCCGCGACGAGATCGAACGCCGCGTCCGCCACCTGCTCGACGACCTCGAAATCCCGGCAGCCTGAAGATCAGCAACGATGGAAAGGATCCACCCTTTGAGCGACAAGCCCAGCGTTCTGTTCGTCTGCGTGCACAACGCCGGACGCTCCCAGATGGCCGCAGGATGGCTCACCCACCTGGCCGAGGACCGCATCGAGGTCCGCTCCGCCGGATCGGCGCCCGCCGACCAGATCAACCCCATCGCCGTCGAGGCCATGCGTGAGGTCGGCATCGATATCACCGGCCGGCAGCCCAAGATCCTCACCACCGACGCCGTCCAGGCTTCCGACGTGGTCATCACCATGGGCTGTGGCGACGCCTGCCCCATCTTCCCCGGCAAACGCTATGAAGACTGGAAACTCGACGACCCCGCCGGACAGGGCATCGAGGCCGTCCGCCCGATCCGCGACGAGATCCGCACCCGCATCGAGAAGCTGATCAAGGAACTGACCTAGGAGGGAACCCCCATGCGTCTGCTGATCATCGGGGGCAGCGATGCCGGGATCGAGGCCGGCCTGAGTGCCAAGGCCGTCGATGACCGTCACGACGTCACCCTCCTGGTCGCCGACCACTATCCGAACTACTCGATCTGCGGGATCCCCTACCACGTGTCCGGGGAGGTGCCGCAGGCGAGCGACCTCGCGCACCGCACTCAGGACGACCTGAAGGCAGCCGGCCTCAACCTGCGGCTCGGTGAGCGAGCGGTAGCCATCGACCCGGCCAGGCACACCGTCATCACCGACTCCGGGCAGCGTCTCGGCTACGACCGTCTGATCATCGGAACCGGCGCCAGGCCGCAACGTCCGCCGATCATCGGCCTCGACGCGCTCGGTCCGCAGGATGGTGTGCACGAGTTGCACACCATGGATGACACCGTCGCTCTGACCGCCTCGCTCGACCGGCCGGGCGTGCGTTCTGCCATCGTCATCGGTGCTGGTTACATCGGCCTGGAGATGGCAGAGGCTCTCACCACGCGTGGTCTGCAGGTCACCGTGCTGGAGCGGTTCGACCAGGTGATGGCCCGCTCGCTCGATGCCGAAGCCGCTGACCGCCTCGCCGCTGAGCTCGCACGTCACGGTGTCGAGTTGCACTGCGGGATCACCGTGGAATCCATCGCGCGCCACGGCGATGGCCTGGTGGTTACCGGCGCGGACGGGCAACACCATGGCGCCGATCTCGTCCTCGTCGTCACCGGCGTACAGCCTGACACCGAGCTCGCCACCTCAGCGGGAACGCTGACAGGTGCCGGGAGTGCCCTCGCCGTCGACCGGAGGATGCGGACCAACCTGCCTGACATCTACGCCGCAGGCGACTGTGTGGAGACCTACCACCGTCTCCTTGACCGCACCACCTACATCCCCCTCGGCACTACCGCCCACAAGCAGGGACGCGTCGCCGGCGAGAACGCCGCGGGCGGTACCGCGAGTTCGCCGGCGCGCTCGGCACCCAGGTGGTCAAGGTCTTCGACCTGGTCAGCGCTGCCACGGGAATCCGTGATGGCGAGGCGGCCGAAGCAGGCTTTGCGCCGGTGACCGTGCAGGCCACCGCCGATGACCACAAGTCGTACTATCCCGGCGCCACCTCCATCGACCTACGCCTGACCGGCGACCGCACGACAGGCCGCCTGCTGGGTGCCCAGCTGGTGGGCAGCCGCGGGGCCGAGATCGCCAAACGCATCGACGTGCTGGCCACCGGCATCCACCACGGCATCACCGTGCGCGAGATCCTGGATCTGGATCTCGCCTACACCCCGCCGCTCGGCAGCCCCTGGGACGCCCTCCAGCGCGCCGCCCACCACTGGCTGGAGATCGCGTTCCCGTGGAGTGCATGACCACTGTCGTGTCCCGTTGGGCGCGCGAGATCCTCTACGCGTGAGCCGGCTTCAGTGGGGGACAAACCCTGATCGCATGATCTCGGCGACCGTGTCTCTGGCCGTACGGCTGGCGCCGATGAGGGTGGCGGAGGCTGGCCCGGTCCAGTCGCCATAGCCAAGCAGGTGCAGACGGGGTTCGCCGATGGCGCGGGTGCCGTCTACGGGGATGAGCCCGTCGGGACCGCGCAGCCGTAGCGGGGCCAGGTGGCCGAGGGCGGGCCGGAAGCCGGTGCACCAGATGATGGCGTCGCAGGCCAGGCTGGTGCCGTCGGGCCAGGCGACGCCTTCGGCGGTGATGCGGCTGAACATGGGTTCGGCCTTGAGGACGCCGCGGTCGCGGGCTTCGCGGACGGGCGGGACGGCGACGATGTCGCCCAAATCTCCGATGCCCGCTCCGCCCGTAGTCCGCCGAGTGGCCAGGGCGAACAGGGCGCGGCCATCGACCTCGTCGGGCAGCAGGCGGGGCGGGCGCTGGGTGACCCAGGTGGTATCGGCGACGGTGGAGACCTCCGCGAGGATCTGGGCGCCGGAGTTGGCTCCGCCGACGATCACCACGCGCTCGCCGCGGAACGGCTCCGGCCCTTGGTAGTTGACCGTGTGGAGTTGCTCGCCCTGGAAATCGCGGATGCCGGGGTAATGCGGGACGTACGGTCGCCACCAGGTGCCGGTCGCACTGATCACGACGCGGGCCTGCCAGGTACCCGTATCGGTGTCCACCAGCAGGCGGTCGCCGCTCCGCCGTACCGCATGGACGGTGACCGGTCGCATCACGGGCAGGTCGTAGCGCTGTTCGTAGTCGGTGAGGTAGGCGACGGTGTCTTCGGTGCTGGGGTAGCTGCCGCCGGACGGGGTGGGCATCATCCGGCCGGGCAACGAGCTGTACTGGGCGGGCGAGAACAGGCTCAACGACGGCCAGGCGTGCCGCCACGCACCACCCGGCCGGTCCTGGGCGTCGAGGATGACGAAGTCGGCCTGCGCCCGGCGCAGGTAGTAGCCGGCCGCCAGGCCCGCCTGTCCCCCGCCGATGACCAGGACATCGACCGCGCGCGGATGTTCGGTCATACAGGGGTGAGCTCCAGCTCAACCGGCCTGCTGGGCGCGGGCTCGGTGAGCGGCGCGAACAGAGCGCCCAGCTTGTTCACCGCCTCGGGGATGATTCGGTAGTAGACCCAAGTGCCCCGGCGTTCGCCATCGATCAAGCCGGCCGTGCGCAGAACCTTGAGGTGGTGGGAGATCGTGGGGGCGGTCAGGTCGAAGGCGTCAGTGAGGTCGCAGACGCACGCCTCGCCGCCCGCGTGGGAGCCGATCATCGACAGCAGGCGCAGCCGTACCGGGTCAGCGACGGCCTTGAGCAGCGTCGCGAGCTCGACGGCGTCGCTCTCCGACAGCGGCTCGCGAGCGATCGGCGCGCAGCACTGGATCGTGACGGCGGTCATGCGGCAACCCCTTACTTCGAAATCTATCGAAATTATAGGCGATAGTAGGCGACCAAGGCCAACGCGGCGATCACACAGGCGGTGGCGACCGCGCCCATCACCCAGAGGTAACCGACCGCTTGGGCGAGCGCGACCGCTCCCAACGGAGCCAGGGCCTTGTCCGCGACCGAGAAGGCGGCGATGCGGCCCGACAGTGTGGCGTAGGCGGCGGTGCCGTACCGGCCGACCAGCAGGTGCGGCAGGGTGATGGAGGCGATGCCGAAGCCCAGCCCGAACAGCAGCACGGCGCCGATCGCACCCGGGACCGTCCGTCCGACCAGCGGCAGGAGGAGGACTGCAACGCCCTGGAGGGCGAAGATCGTGGCGGCGATCAGCGCGGCAGGCATGCGGGTCTGCAGGCCAGTGGTGATCAACCGTCCGGTCACCGACAGCACGCCCAGAAGACCGGCCAGCGTCGCGGCCAGGACAGGCGAGTGGCCCATGTGGACCAGATAGGTGATGAGCAGCACCGCCATCACGGCCACCGCGCCGCCGTTGGCGGTGAAGGCGATCACCAGCAGCCAGAACGGCCGCCGACGGATAGCGGCCTTCACGATGCCGGCACGCTCTTCTGCTGTGACGCGCTCGTGCCTGGCGTGAGTACGGCGACGCAGGACGAGCCCGTGCAGGGGGATGGCGGCGACGCCGTAGACCAAGGCCAGGACGACCAGGGCCTGGCGCCAGCCGCACCACTCCACCAGCAGTCCGGTGAGCGGCAGGAAGATCGAGGAGGCGAAGCCGGCCACGACAGTGAGCGCGAGCAGGGCGTTGGTCCGGCCGCGTTCCAGGGCAGGGCCGTCGAACCAGCTGACGATGACGGCGAAGGCGGACTCGTACAGCACCATGGCGCAGGCGATGCCCATCGCGGCGAACACCGCATACAGTTGCCACAGGTTTTCCACCCTCGACCAGGCCAGCACGGCTGTCGCGCCGAGAATCGATCCGGCGGTCATGAGGCCACGGCCGCCGCGGGCATCCAGCCGACGGCCGACCAACGGGGCGCACAGCGCGGCGATCAGGATCGACAGGGTGAGCGCGGCGGCGATCTGGGCGTTGGTGGCGTGCAGGTCGCGGGCCATCGGCGCGAGGAAGACGGAGAAGGCGTAGTAGAGCACGCCGTAGCCGATGGTCTGGGTGACGGCCAGCGCGGTGACGATCCGCCATCCGTGGCCGGAGCGCGGCTGACCGCCGCCCCTGATCTGCGGGGCGACGGTCTCGGTGGTGGAGCTCACTCCGGCTCGCTGGAGCACGAGATCAGGCGGCGGCCGTCCGCAGTCGTCGTCCACTCGTCTCCCGTTTCGGCGATTATCTTCAGCTCGATCCGCTGTGTCTGTGGTGTAGTCCTTGCGTCATGATCCTGAGTAGACAGTCCGTCGTGGACATATCACGATGAGCTGTCTATGACGAGGATGGTGTCAAGTGCGAGTTCAGAGGTTGGCCGGGGAGACGTCGGTGTCATACACGGTTATCGGCGTGGACTCGTTGCCGGTGCCGCCGATCGAGGCTTTCTTGGTGCACCTGGTGGCCAAGGTCAAGTCGCCTGCGACGGTCAAGGCGTATGCCCATGACCTGAAGGACTTGTTCGAGTGGTTGGGCCAGCGTGGTCAGGACTTCGCTGATGTAGAGCTCGAGGATGTCGCGGCGTTCGTGGACTGGTTGCGGCGGCCGTCCGGGCTGCGGCGGCCGGGTGTGTTTGTGTTGCCTGGCAGTCCGTCGGCGTTGGAGGGTTCCACGTTGGTGCGTAAGCGGGCGGCGTTGGCTGAGTTCTACCGGTTCCATGCGGTGCGGGGCTCCGCTCGGCCGGTACTGGGTGGGATGACGCCGGGGGACCCGGCGGGCGACTGGTGACTATGTGCCGATGTTGGCGCACGCGATGAGCGGCCCGGTGGAGCGAAGCCCGCTACGGATCCACACAAGAAGCACGCGGCCCCGCGTGCTGACCGACGATGAGGTGTCGCTGTTGCAGGAAGCGTGCCGGCGGCTGCGGGACCGTTTCCTGGTCACCCTGCTCTATGAGTCGGGCATGTTCTCCGGGGATCGCTCCGTGTACTGGAGGTCAGATTCTCGCGTTTGTGCAGCTCAGCGGCTGTTGGATGAGACATTAGCGATCGCGACAGGTGTAGTGCAACGATCTCGTACGGCATGTCATCGTGTTGGTCACCACTCCTCGCGAGCATGTGGCGTCACTCCCGGTGGCCTGGTGCGAGTGCACGAAGGATCAGGTCAGTCGGCACGTAGTTCCTTGATGACTGCGATAGCGTCGTCGACCAGGTCGATGGGGCAGCCCCAGTAGTCGTAGATTCCTCCGCTGGCACGGTTACTGCCGCAGATGACGAATACGCCGGTCCCCAGCTGAGCTTTGAGACGGGTGGCCAGCCAGCCGACGAAGCCACTGTTGTCCAGGTCGGCGGGAAAGTGAAAGGAGAAGACTCCGAATTGTTCGACACCGTCGTGCTCCTGGGCGAACGGGACCAAGGCACTCCAGCTCTCGTTGTCCCGGACCACCGCCAGTGTGTCACCGGTAAGGGCTGGTGGGCGGCCGGCCGGAGACTCCTCGAAACACCAGACGCCGTTGTGCACGACGAACCCGGCTGCCGCGATCACGCGTCGTAGGCGTGCTTCCGTCTGCTCCGCAGTCTCCATGCTGACGCTGACCATGGGTGGGTCTCCTCGATTCATGTGGCTGTGATCCACTCTGAGATCTTGGGCAGTCGCGCCCGGGCAGGGAAAGGCTTCCCCGTCCTGGCGACGATCTTCACAACGTCGTCGCCGACTTGCTGATTCCGGCC
Source organism: Nonomuraea sp. NEAU-A123 (assembly GCF_018603905.1). Classification (GTDB taxonomy): domain Bacteria; phylum Actinomycetota; class Actinomycetes; order Streptosporangiales; family Streptosporangiaceae; genus Nonomuraea. The sequence goes on along the minus strand of NZ_JAHFZZ010000024.1, from coordinate 67,761 downwards.
GCGTTCACGGCGAGTTACGCGACATGCTCATCTCGAATGGTGGCCAACAATCATCGGGGTCGGGCCGCGTGGTTGAGCTGGGTCATGAGCTCGCGGTTGGTGGCGCGGGCGGCGGCGAGGTCTTCGTCGCGTTCTTCGAGTTGCAGGCGTAGGTCGATGGTCTGTTGCTCCAGGTGAGTGATTTTCTGGTTGAGGGCGTCGATGTCGGTGGGTGCGCCGAGTCCGGACTGGCGCCAGACCTGTTCGCCGAGCGCTTCGGACAGGCGTTTCTCGAGTTGTTGGACGCGGCCGTTCAATCGGACCGCGCGTTCGTGGGCGGCGAGCAGGTCGGCTTGCAGCGATGCTCGGGTGACGGCGGGGCCGGTGTTGTCGCCGTTGGCGGGTGGTGCGGCTTCGAGGACGTGGATCTTTTCGAGCAGGTCACGGTGTCGATAGAGAAACGTCCGGTCCACGGCCGCGGCCCGGGCGATGCCGGAGACGCTGATCTCTGTCCCGTCGGCCAGGGCGCGGTTGATCGCGGCGATGACGCGCTGGCGGCGTCTGGCGGAGTCGGCTTGGCGTCCCTTCGTCATGGCCGCGGTTCTGGTACTCGGTCCCGGCCCTGTCGGTGGCGTCTTGGAGCTGGTCACGCGAGGGCCTCGCTTGCGGGTTGGGGTGGGTGGACTCGAACGGATGGCATGCCGAGGTTCACCGCGCGGTGCTTGCGGACTACGGAGATCGCCTCGTCGACCTGGGCGCGTTCAGCGGCGGAGAGTTCGGTGAGGTCGCCTTTGACCCGATTGATGAGCCGCCGGATCCGGGTGATCTCTTCCTCGGTCGGGGTGGCGTCGGCGCGGGCCCATTCATCGACGCCGTCCATGGTGGCGGCGAGGCGTTCGCGGGTGCGCAGCAGGTCGTCCAGATAGGCGGTCAGGTCGGGCAGGAACGAGACGTTGGTGCGGAAGTGGTCGCAGCCGGCGCAGCGGAACCGGACTGGGCACGCGCCGCCACCGGCACGCACGTTGGAGGGTTCGGTGCAGGTGCCGTAGGGGACAGCGATCTCCCCGACCGCGTATCGGGCGTGCTCGGATTCCAGGAGTGCTTGGACATCGCGCCAGAGGCGGTTGCCGTGCCGGTCGAAGCTCATCGCGGTCACCTTGTCGACGGCTTCACGGCGTCGTTGTCCCGACAACGCGGTAGTAACAGCGTGTGACGTTCAGGTTTCGGTGATCGAGGAGTTCAGCCAGGACGTCGATGGGAACTCCAGCGTCAGCGTGACGCTGCGCATAGGTGTGACGGTAGGCATAGGGGACCAGGCGGGCGGCGTCGACCTCGGTGCCGTCTTGGGTGCGCAGCGGGCCGAGCCGGGTGACCCATTCGCGATGCCGGTCATCCAGCATCGCGATGGTGATGGCTTTGCGGCCGTCTTGGTTGGCGCGCGGGGCGGGCAGTAGCTTCAGGTTCCCGACGGGGATCGCTGGGAAGCGGGCACGGACTCGGGCTTGCTGACCGGTGATCACGGTGGCGATCGCTTCGCCGATGGGTAGGCGCCGGCCGAGCCGGTCGGCTTTGGCGTTGTCATAGACGAGGACGGCGGCTCCGTCCTTGTCGCGTTGCAGACAGTCCAGTGGAAGATCGAGGATGTCCTCGGGGCGCCGACCGGTGTCGATGGCGATCTGGACGGCGACCCAGACTTCGGGCGGTTGCAGGGCGTCGAGGTTGGCGCATAGAACTGCCATGACCTCCGGTGGAAGGTCCCGGGCGGGCTCTGCTCACTCCGCTTCGGCCGGGATGTCCCTGAGCCCGACGGCGAAGTCACAGGCAAGCGCGGCGGCCACCTCGCCGGGACGGGTCAGGCCCAGAGCACGGATCCCGGTGAGGACCAAGCGGGTTCCCCGGCAGACACCGTTGCGCTGATAGCGGCTGATCTTCCCCGCGGACTCCAGATAGCCGAGCCGGTTGAGGAAGTTGTCGATGTCGGATCTCCCCAACGCTGCCGGGACTTCGCCATGGTCGCTGCGGCAGCGCATGCTCTCGGAGAGCCTGGCCACCGCGTTGATCTTTTGCTGGACGTGGCGGATGCCTCCACCACGGTGCCGAGGGAGTTCCTCAACCGCCCACCGTTTGGCGGCTTGGCGCAGCCACGGGTGCAGCCCAGCACGAGATCAGGGGGATCAGAGGATGAGGGCGTTTCCGGTCAGGTTGCCGTCCGGTGCGAGGTAACCCGAACCAGGCGCGGGTGAAAGGGATGAAGGACCGCGCGGTGCCGGTTCGGGACTACCTGTTCAACCGCTACGCCGAGTACGGCGATCTGGACAGCGACTTCGTGTTCGTTAACCTGTGGCGCGGCCAGAGAGGCGCGGCGATGACCTACAGCGCGGTCGAGGCTCTCGGGGATCGGCTGCGCCGAGCCACTGGCATTGCCGACTCGACCTGGCACGCGCTGCGGCACTCCTACGCCACCCGGCTGCTGCGCTCCGGCGTCCCGATCGAGGTCGTCGCGGAACTGCTCGGACACGCCTCACCCCAGACCACCAAGTCCACCTACGCCCACCTCGACCTCGCCGACTACCGCCGGGTCCTGGCCGAACACGGTGTCCTGGACGAGACCCAACCGCATGACCGTCACGACCGCTACGGTGACGCGACCGGGTTGGACGCTGCCGGGTGCCACCCTGCAACCGGCCCCTCAACCACGCCAAGCCAGGGCTCTGCAACGGCCACCGCAAAGCCTGGCGCGATGCCAGCGAGCCTCCTCTGGAGGAGTGGGCGGCCGCCCAGACAAGGGTGAACTACGGCAATGTCAGCTTTCCCGCCTGCCTGGTCGCCGATTGCAACCGGGCAGGCGGCCGCATCGGTCTGTGCCCTCGTCACCGCCACTACTGGCGGAGCGACGGCCGCCCGGACCCGGCCGAGTGGGCCGCGGGCATCGCCTATACCCCGCCCAGCCACGGTGAGCGCGACTGCCGGTTCACTGGCTGCGAACGCTGGGCCGACGTGACGGCGGGCTTCTGTGCTGGCCACTACGCGCGCTGGAAGAAGGCGGGCCAGCCCGCGGATCTTGAGGTGTTCAGCCGATACTCCAGTAGCCGGGGCATGCCGATGCTGGACATGCGAGACCTGTCTCCGCAGATTCGGTTGGAGCTCGGGCTTGGTCTGCAACGCCGTGCGGAGGCCGGGGACCGCAAGACCTGCCTGAGATCACTGGCTTTCGCGCTGACGTGGATCCGCGAGACACAGGTGGCCAGCCTGCTGGACTTGGATGACGACACCTGGCGCACTCAGGCACGCGGCCCGTCGGGCGCCCGGCCGACTAACACCGCTCTGACCTTCGTGATCGACACCCGCTACCACCTGGAGGTGCTGCTCGCCGGCGGTGTCTGGGAACGCGAGTACGACCGCGACGTCTGGGACCTGCGCCGGTTCGACCGCGCCCCGGAGAACACCGCACGCTATCTACGGTTCACCGAGATTCCCCAGCAGTGGATCCGCGACCTGGCCAAGCGCTGGGCCCGACGCATGATCAGCAAGAATTCGGGTTCCGGCACGATCGCCGGCAACGTGCGCTATCTCGGCGAGTTCGCCCAGCTCGCCGCCCGACAACCCGACGGCTGCCGAGAGCCTGAGCAGCTCACCCGCCACACCGTGGAGGCATGGCTCGCGTGGATGCAGGCCGAGGGCGTCCACGTCGCTACCCGCAAGCACAAGATCAGCGGCATCAGCGTCTTCCTCGACACCGTCCGCACCCTCGGCTGGGAGCTACGGCTGCCTCGCACCACGGTCGTGATCCCCGGGGATGGGCCGAAAGCCTTGCCCTCGCGGCCCCGGTTCCTCAGCGAGGTGGTCATGCGCCAGTGCGAGGACGACACGAACCTCGCCAAGTTTCCCAACCGGCACGGCGAACTCCTGCTGCGCATCGTCATGGCCTGCGGGCTGCGGTCCAAGGACGCGGCCTGGCTGCCGTTTGACTGCGTGGTCCGAGACAACTCGAGGGCTCCGTATCTCGCCTGGATCAACCACAAGGTCGGGCAACGCGCGGCGTTCTTCCCGATCACCGACAAGCTCGTCAGCCTGATCAGCGAGCAGCAGGACCGCGTCCGCACCAGGTTCCCCGGTGGGTGCTCGCTGCTGTTTCCCGCCGAGAGCGACAACCCCCGCGGCGACAAGCCAATGCCCCGGAAAACCTGGGTCGGTCACCTCACCACGTGGCTGGCCGACATCGAGCTGGTCGACGAGCACGGCAACCGGGTCCACGTGACACCCCACCAGTTCCGGCACACCCTCGGCACACGGCTGATCAACGCCAACGTGCCGCAACACGTCGTCCAAGAACTGCCACATGTCCCCGGCCATGACCGCCGTCTATGCCCGACTGCACGCCAGGACAGTCCGGGAGCACTGGGAACGCGCCGTCACCGTCAACGCGCAAGGCGAGATCGTCCAGCTCACCGAAGGCGATCCACTCAGTAACGCGGCCTGGACCCGCGTCAGTCTCGGCCGAGCCAAGCAGACCCTGCCCAACGGCTACTGCGGGCTTCCCCTAATCCGCGACTGCGAACACGCCAACCCCTGCCTAACCTGCCCCATGTTCCTGACCACCCCGGAGTTCCTGCCGCAACACCGCGACCAGCGCGGTCGGACACTCACGATCATCGAGTCCGCGCGAGCGGCCGGGCACGACCGCATCGTCGAGAAGAACACCACGATCCTCGACAACCTAGACAAGATCATCACAACCTGCGAAAGCTGCGACGACGGCGAGGTCGTGTTCGGTGGAAAGGTAGCCCAACTCGATGACGCCAGCTGACAACTCACACCACCTTGCTGCCGCTGCAGCGCGACGTAGTGCGGAGGCCCGTTGTCGAGCCGAGAACGCGCTGCTGGCATTGCGCGGCTCCGGTCAGTCGATCAGCGTCTCCCAACTGGCCATCAACGCCGGCGTATCCCGGTCGTGGCTCTACACCCAACCTGACCTCATCGCGGGCCTGCGTCAGCTCAACGGACAAGCTCCGACACGACGATCAGTCCCGGCCAGCGAGCGGTCACTGCAAGTCCGCCTCACCGCTGCGCAAGCGCGGAACGAACGCCTCCAGCAGCGAGTCAACGCTCTAGCCGAGCAGAACAACCAACAACGTCAGCAACTCGAACACGCCTACGCCGAACTGCGCCGCCTTCAAGTGGCTCAACCGTCCTCCGGCACCGCGCCGTAAGCAACCCAGAGATTGCCGATCAATAATCCCCAAAGGGACCGCCGTCCAGGCCGCTGACGCGGCCTGGACGGCGCTCTCCTCCCCCAGCGGATGAATGTCAGCCGTTCGCGAAATACAGCACAGCTCCCTGGCACGTGTACGGGCAGTGGAGTTCGGCCTGGTATGTCGAGTACACCCGGCTCCCCCGAATGTCGTGATTACCGCTCGCGCGGTGACCGCGACTGACCTCAGGCTGGCCAGGGAGCGCAAGGTCGCGGACGACGACAAGCGAAGGGCCGGTCACCCCAGTAGTCGAGATGTGGAAGATGGCGGTGCTGAGCGGTGGAGTCGCACAGCTCCATTCCGGGACCCTGCAGAACACCTGCTCGATCGCGAGCGCCGGCGCTGGCGTGGCCAGCGACAACGCTGTTGCGACCATGGTCGCCAATGCGGCGAACACCATTCTCGCTCTCATATACTCCTCCTTGATAGGTTGGCTGCTCGCTCCCGACTCGTCACCGACGCGGTTCTGCTCGGCTCCCTGTCTGCCGCTGCTTGTTGTTCGGTCTCCATAGTTCGACGACGACCCAGCCCATCCTCTGGGGCGGATTCAACGAAACCCTCCCTATGCCTCTCGGGCTGCACCCGCAGGCCGCCTACGAGCAGCACCCCGGCGCCGCCGAGGACCTGCGCCCGCCTGCGCTGCAACGGCCGCAGCTGGCCGTGGTGTGCACCGCCGGCCTGCTCGCCGAGCACGGCATCGACATGGCCGACCTCGGCGACGACCACAGCCTCACCCAGGACCCGACCGTGGCCCGCCTCCGCGCGGCAGCCGAACTCCTCGACGAGGATCTCTGGATCGCGGTCCGGCCACCGGCGACTACGAAGGCGCCGACGACCTCGATGACGGCACCGCCACCCAACGCTGGAGGACCGTGGTGACCCACCCCGACGAACTCGGCTGGCTCCGCGAAGCCCTGCGGCTTCTCGACGGCGGCGACGCAGACGATGAGGACGACCACGAACCACTGTGACCCACCCGGGCACGCCGCTCGGTGCCCAGTGTTGTCGTGATGTCCACGCCCGGGTGACCCGGTGCCGGTAGCGGCCGGGACGCCCGATGAGGTCGTGGCTGGTCGACAGCGACACGCTCGCCCCGTCGTTACCCGCCCGCAGACCCCCTCGCTGTCCGGGCCGCCTCAGCGGCCCGGACGGCGATCTCATCGCGTTGTCGATGAATGTCAGCCGTTCGCGAAATACAGCACAGCTCCCTGGCACGTGTACGGGCAGTGGAGTTCGGCCTGGTATGTCGAGTACACCTGGCCCGCCCAGTGGTCGTGTTCAGCGCCGCCGTAGCGGTACTGACGGTTAACCTCCGGCCACCCGGCGACCGCAATATCCTTGACGAGGACAAACGAAGAGGGCTGTCCCGCTGGCGCCAGGTTGGGTATGCCCGTCGTGGAGTAATGGAAGATCGTGGAACTGAACGTGTTGAGCGGCGGAGTCACACATGTCCAGCGGTTCGTCACCGTGCAGGACACCTGAGTGATTGCAGGTGCTACGCCGCGGCCCTCGGCCTTCGGCGTGTTGGTTGTCACCGCCTGAGCTGGTGCCGCGCCCTGGGCCGGTGCGGCAGCCGCCGGCTGTGCCCCCAGCAGCATGACGGCCAGCGTGGCCGCCACACCGATGATCTTCAGTCCGTTCACCGTGTCCCCAATCCCGGGCAGTGCCCGAACGACTTGTGGAGTCGTCATCGAGTGTTGGGCGTCGATCCCCGGTCCTGGTGAGGTTCGGACGAATTCGGACGCCGGGTCAGTGACGGTGCCGGTGGGTCCGTTATGGAACAGATGGCGTGGACTGTCTGGTGAGCGACCACGGTCGGGTAGTGAGGCTGCTAGCCTCCGAAACATCGAGACATCGACCCGATTCACGAGGTAGGCGATGCCGCTGTCAGGGGATCCAATGACTGCGTCGGGAGACGCATTGACGGTGCTGCCTGATCCGGCGCAGGCCGGTAGCCTCGACGAGCTGGTCGAGCGGCTGCGCCGGTTGAAGGTCTGGGCCGGTGACCCCTCGTACGAGACGATCAAAAACCGGGTCAATGCGGCCTGGGCGGCAGCGGGCCGGCCGGCCGGTGAGCTGGTGTGTAAGTCCACCGTCGCGTATTGCTTCCGGCCCGGGCGACAACGCCTGGATTCCGACTTGGTGGTCGCGGTGGTCCAGGCGCTGCATCGCGACACGGGGTACGTGAGCCAGTGGCGTCAGGCGCTGCGCGTCGTGGGCGGGGAGGCCGAGGCGATGTCCCAGGTCCGGGTTCAGGACAGCTTGCCCCCGGATCTTGCCGGGTTCACCGGCCGCACCCTTGAACTGGACCAACTCCGGCACGCCGCACAGGCCGGCGACTCGGTAGTGATCTCCGCGATCGAGGGGATGGCCGGGGTCGGCAAGACCCAACTGGCCGTGCACGCCGGTCATCTGCTCCACCGGCGGGAGCCGTTCGAGCGGGTGTTGTTCGTCAACCTGCGTGGCTTCGATCCCGACCCAGCCCAGCCGCCAGCCGACCCGGCCGCGGTGCTGGAGGGGTTCCTGCGGCTGCTCGGGATGCCCGGCCAGCAGATCCCCCACGATCTGGCCGCGCGGGCTGCCGCCTACCGTGACCGCCTCGCCGGCACCCGGACCCTGGTAGTGCTGGACAACGCCGCCGCCACCGCACAGGTCCGCCTACTGCTGCCGAACACCCCGGGCTGTCTCACCCTGGTCACCAGCCGCCGCAGCCTGCCCGACCTGCATCCCGCGACCCACCTGTCCGTGGACGTGTTCACCCCCGACGAAGCCCTGGCATTCCTCACCCAGGCCGTCCCCGAGGTTCCCCTCGGCACAGACCCGCAGGCTGTGGCCCGGATCGCCCGGAGCTGCAGCTACCTGCCCCTGGCCCTGAGCCTGATCACCGGGCACATCCGCAACACACCCGGGTGGACGTTGACCGACCACGCCGACCGGCTCGACGAACGCCACCACCAACGGCGCCTGGACACCGGCATCGAACTCGCCCTAACCCTGTCCTACCAGCACCTACCCGCCGACCAACGAAGACTGCTACGCCTACTCGCCCTGCACCCCGGACAAGACTTCGACGCCTACGCCGCCGCCGCCCTGGCCAACACCGACCTGGCCACTGCTCAGGCGGGCCTGGACTACCTGCACCGCGATCACCTGCTGCAGCAGGCCGCACCGGGCCGATACACCTTCCACGACCTGGTCCGCGCCTACGCCACCACCCGAAGCCACGACGAAGACCGACCACCCGAGCGCCGCGCCGCCCTGACCCGCCTGTTCGACTACTACCTGGCCACCGCATCGACTGCCATGAACACCTTGTACCCCGCCGAGGCTTACCTTCGGCCTCGTATCCCCCTGACCGGCACTCCCACCCCGAACCTGAACCACCCGGACATCGCCGTCGACTGGCTGGACGCCGAACGACCCACCTTGGTTGCCATCGTCGCGCACACCGCTGTCAACGGATGGCCCACCCACACCATCCGGCTTTCCCGCACCTTGCACCGCTACCTCTCCGGCGGTCATTACACCGACGCCGTGACCGTGCACGGTCACGCACACCGTGCCGTACTCCACACCGGCGACGCGACCGAACACGCCCATGCCTTGAATGATCTCGGCGTGGCTCTTTGGCGGTTGGGCCGGTACGGGCTGGCTACCGAGCATCTCCAGCAGGCCCTGGCTCTGTTCCAGCAGGCCGGCGATCCGGATGGCCAGGCTCGCACGCTGAACGACCTCGGCATCATTGCGCACGGCGAGTGCCGTTTCCAGGCGGCTGCCGACCATTTCACACAGGCTCTGCCCCTGTACCGGCAGGCCGGCGACTGCAACGGCGAAGCCCGCGTGCTGACTGGTCTCGGTAACGTCGAGGCGGTGCTGGGCCGTCACCGGCAGGCCATTGGCTACTACGAGCAGGCCCTACCCCTGCACCGGCAGGCAGGCGACCGGGACGGTGAAGCTTACGCGCTGATGTCCTTCGGTGAGATCGAGGTCCGGTCGGGCCGATACGGGTCGGCTGGCGACTGCTTGGAACAGGCCCTGACTCTGTACCGGCAACTGGGCAACCGCACCGGAGAATGGGCCGCGCTGGACGCTATCGGCGTCCTGCATACCTGCCTTGGCCAGCCCATCCAGGCCGCCGAATACCACCGACAGGCCCTGACCAGCATCCGTGAGACCGGCTTCCAGGGGTGTGAACCGTGGTCACTCAATGGCCTCGGCGAGGCCGCCCACGCTGCCGGCCGCACCGCCGACGCCCTCGCCCACCACACCGACGCCCACACCATCGCCGCCGAGGTCGGAGGCCGCGACCAGCAGGCTCGCGCCCTCACCGGTCTCGGCCACGCCCACCGCGCTCTCGGCAACCTCGACCTCGCGCGCGAGCACTACCAGCACGCCCTGGTCCTCTGGACCGATCTCGGCCTGCCCGAGGCCGACCAAGTCCGGGTGCACCTCAGCACCCTCGCCATCAGATCCAACGGTGCAGCCGGGCTTTCAGGTTCCCTTCAGGAAAGGTCCCTTCTGTGAAGGGAATCGGTAATCTGGCGTCATGACCGCCTAGGTGACCGAAATCGAGCCCCTGCACAACACCTCCGCGTCCTCGCACAGGTGATAGCGACCGTCGCTGCCCCGCACCGCGACCCACCGAGTCGCATCGCTGGACCAGTGCCACGGACACGGCCGGTCGGCGTGGGCTGCGACCAGCTCCTCCACGCCGGCGTAGTCCCGCGCCAGCGCATGCCGGAACAGCAGCGCCACACGGCGATGCTCGGGGAAATCGGTCAACGTCACCACGGGTATCACCTCGGTCAGGCGAGATAGGCAGCCACGGTGTAGGCAGCGTTGCGGTCCAGGTTGTCCCGGGAGCGGTCGTAACGCCGAGTGGTGCGAGAGTCCTTGTGGCTGGCGTAGTCCTACACGTCGCGCAGGCTGGCGCCGGCGTCCAGGGCGAGGGTGATCCCGGTGCGCCGCAGCGAGTGCGGGGAGAGCTGGTCCCACACCTCGATGCCGGCGGCGCGGGCGAGCCGGCGCACCAGCTCCCACAGGTGGCCCTGCCGCAGCCGGCCGCCGGTGGCGGTGGCGGTGGCGGTGGCGGTGGCCAGCAGCGGACCCGGCAGAGCCCGCCAGTCGGCCAAGCCGGCGCGCGCGGCCCGGTCGACCAGATACGCCTCCACCGCGGCCCAGGTCGCCGGCGTCAGCGGCACCTTGTCTTCTTCCCGCCCTTGCGCACAACGGTCAGCACCCGACGCCCCTTGTCCATCCCCACATGGGACACGTCGGCCGTGCACACCTCGTCGACCCACAACGCGTTGTGCAGCAACAGCTTCACCGTCGCGTCGGTACGCAACCGTTGCCGCCCATGGTCTTTCTCAGCCTGGGCGAGCAGCGCGCGGGCCTCGTCGCGGTCCAGCCCGACCGTGTAGGTGGTGTCCGGATCCACCCGCGGCCGTGTCACCCCGGCGGTCGGCACGGCCGGCACCAGGTCGTGCCCAGCGCAGTACCGGTAGAAACTGGACAGCGCGGACAACCGGCGGCCCACACTGCTGTGCTCGGCGCCGGCGTCCAACTGCTGGCGCCACAGGTCGGCGTGCACCCGCCCGGCCGCCAGCAGGTCCACCCCGCGCTCGGTCCCCGCTTACCGCGGGAGGCGAATCATGTCCGCAGGACAAAGGAAAATGCGAGTTGTGGATTACTCGACCAACAGTGCGTCAAAGACATGCCCACGACACAAACCCAATGGTCGGGACGGTAAGTACGTGGTGAACTGGAGATAAGGGCGATGAAGCCCTGGGTCCAGATGCCAGGCCAGGGCGCCGGCCATACGAGCGACGGCCAGCGCGAATCCCGGGTTGGTGCTGGATCGCCGGGCGCTGACCAACCGGCGGCCCGAGCTCTTCGGTGTGGAACCGTCCGTGGTCACAGATGAGGCGCAAGGCCTCCTTCTGGGTGGCGGTGGGGTATCCGTCTGACATGTCGATTCCTGCTTTCAGCCGCAGCAGCTGCCGCCGTCGCTGGAGGCGCCGACGGTGGCCAGCGGCAGCGGGGTGGCCAGCAGGCCGCCGCTGATGCCGGTGGCCAGGCCGACACGCTGCTCCTGCGCTTCGGCCAGGTTGGATGAGCACACGCCTGTCTCCGGCAGGTCGAGCTGCACGTCGCGGGCCGCCTCCCAGTCGCCCGCGACGGCGGCGACAACCGAGCGGACCTGCTCGTAGCCGGTGGCCATCAGGAAGGTCGGGGCGCGGCCGTAGCTCTTGACGCCGACAGCGTAGTAGCCGGGCTCAGGGTGGGCCAGCTCATCGACGCCGTGCGCCGGTACGGTGCCACACGAGTGCTGGTTCGGGTCGATCAGCGGGGCCAGCGCTCTGGTGGAGCCGAGAATCGGATCCAGATCCAGGCGCAGCTCGGAGGCGATGGAGTGGTCGGGACGGTAGCCGGTGGCCGACACGATCCGGTCCACGGTGACCGACTGCTCGGCGCCGGATGGGTCGCGACTGACCACAGTCACCTGGTCGCCGCTTCGGGTGACGGAGTGGGCGAAGAAGCCGGTCAGCAGCTGGATGCGGCCCGAATCCACGTGGGCGCGCAGGCGAGTACCGAGCGCGCCACGGGCGGGCAGCGCATCGGCCGCACCGCCGCCATAGGTACGGCTGGCGCTTCCCGCGCGGATCGCCCAAGTGATCTGAATATCGTCGAGCTGCGCGAGGGCGAGCAGGGTCGTGGCTGCCGAGTGGCCGGCGCCCACGACCAGCGTGTGCTTGCCCTCGTAGGTTTCACGGTCGGTGCCGAGCACGTCGGGCAGGGCGTGGTCGACCAGCTCGCCCGCTCCCGCTTCACCGTACGCGGGAAGGCCGCTGGCACCCAGGACGTTCGGCGTGAAGTAGGTGCCGGAGGCGTCGATGATCGCGCGGGCCTGCAACTCCTCACCGCCGTCGAGACGGATCAGGAACGGGACGTCTTCGCGACCGTTGGTCCGGACCCGGTCATAGCCGAGGCGGCTGATCGCCGTCACCTTGGTGCTGAGCCGTACCTTGTCGCCGAACAGCTTGGCCAGCGGAGCGAGATAGTCGGTGATCAGCTCGGCGCCGGTGGGTAGCCACTCGGGGTCCGGCTCGCTCCAGCCGTCGGCCTCCAGCAGGCGCTTGGCGGCGGCGTCGATGTTGAACTTCCACGGGCTGAACACGCGAACGTGGCCCCACTGGGCGACCGAGGCGGCTGCCTGCTCGCCGGCCTCCAGGACCAGGAACTCCTGACCGCGCTCGGCCAGGTGCGCGGCGGCGGCCAGACCGACCGGGCCGGCTCCGATGACCACGACCGGCAACGCGCTGGGCGCGGCGTGTGCCACGATCGGCTCGATCTCGACGGCGGTGGTGCCGCAGCATCCGTCACTCATGATTGCCTCTCCTCAAATGCGTCGGGTCTCAGCGGAAGAGCAGGGTGTTGGTGCGGGCGCGCTCCACCGAGGCGCTCGCGCGGCAGCTGGTGTCACAGACCCCGCCGCGGGTCTCGTCGAAGGTGACGTCGACGGTGACATCGACGGTGGAGCGGAACCGGCGGAGCAGAGCGCGCATCGCGCACCTCCTGTTTAGAAGATTGTCGAAGTAGTTTATAGATTGCCTCATTGATTAGAGGGGTGTCAAATTAGAGAAGTACCTAACTTGGGAGGTGCATCCATACCGACCCCGGCCGTGAGGCGCCGACATCCGCATCGGCTACGCCCGCTGCTCCACCCTCACCCAAGAGCTGCAGTCGCAACTGGACGCGCTGGCCACACACGGCATCGGTCGCGGCAAGATCTTCGCTGAGAAGATCAGCAGCAGGGTGCGGGGCCGCCCGCAGTTCGAGGCCGCGCTCGCGCTGGCCCGCCAGATCAAGGCCCACGCCCGCACTGCCGCATCATCCTGACCGTCGATGAGATTGAGCGCCTGGGCCAAGAAACCGCCGAGCTCGCCGCGCTGGCCGATCATCAGACCGCGCACGGCCTGGTGCTGGAGATGCTCGCCGGACCGCTGCCCGGCCTGGTGGCAGGCCTACCCCGAGGCCGTCGAGGCGGAGCGGGCCGAGTTCGCCACCCTGCGGGCCGCCGTCTCATCACCATGACGAACAATGTGGGCGTGAGCGTTCGGGCATTACTTCCATGAGCTGGTGGCAGGGGCTGCTGGGGTTCGTCGCCGGTTTGCTGATTTCGGTGGTGACCACGCCCGTCGGGGTGTCTGGAGCGGTGTTCCTGCTCGAACTCCTCCGCCAGGAAGAGAATGCCTTCTGGGCCTGGGCGATCATCGAGACCCTGCGGCACACCGGCGTCCGGATCGAAGAGCTGCTGGAGCTGACACACCTCGCGCTGATCTCCTACCGGCTGCCCGACACCGGCGAAGTCATCCCGCTGCTCCAGATCGTGCCATCGAAGAGCAACAAGGAACGCCTCCTGCTCGTCGTCCCCGAGTTGGCCAGCGTGCTCGCCTCAGCGATCAGCCGGATCAGAGACGAGTCCGGCCGCGTCCCGCTCGCCGCGCGCTACGACCCACACGAGCGGCTCACCGGCCCGCAGCTACCTCACCTGTTCCAGCGCAAAGTGGGCTGGCGCCGGGAAATCATCAGCACCAAAGTGCTCTACACCCTGCTCAACGACACCATCCAGCGGGCGGGACTCACCGACCGCGCTGGCCAGCCGCTGCACTACACGCCACATGACTTCCGCCGGATGTTCGTCACCGACGCCGTCACCGGCGGACTCCCGGTCCACATCGCCGCGAAGATCCTCGGCCACCACAACATCAACACCACACAGGCGTATCTCGCGGTCTTCCAAGGCGAGTTGATCAACAGCTATCGCGCCTTCCTTGACACCCGCCGCGCCGTCCGCCCGGCCGCGGAATACCGCGAACCCACAGAAGACGAGTGGCAGGAGTTCCAGCAGCACTTCGAGCTGCGCAAGGTCGAGCTCGGAACCTGCGGTCGCCCCTACGGCACACCCTGCGCCCACGAACACGCCTGCGTCCGCTGCCCCATGCTGCGCGTAGAGCCAGCACAGCGCCGACGCCTCGAACAGATCACCCGGAACCTGCGCGACCGCATCGAGGAAGCCCGCATCAACGGCTGGCTCGGCGAAGTCCAAGGACTACAAATCAGTCTCGACGCCGCTGGCCGCAAGCTCGCCGCCCTCGACCGGCTAGCCCGCAAGCAGCCGTCCGCGCCTGTGTCTCTAGGTATGCCGATCATTCCCGGAGAACGCCGATGACCTGCGAAAGCAGCGCAGCCCGCGAGTTGATCTCCGTAGTTCGGAAAAGGGTCCGGGACCGGCTGCCCCGCCTGGGTGAACTCGTCGACGCCCGCTGAGTCGGCACGCGCGAAGCAACAGTACCTGCTCGTCCAACAAACGTCACACGCAGTGTTTGAGCTGGTCGGTTAAGTGCGCCGAGCGCGTTCTCGCTCAATCAACTTGTCATATTTACGATCGGAGCCAGTGCAGCGCTGGGTCCCCGAACGCTGGGTCCCCGAGCGTTGGCTTGAGCGGATAAGGTTCGCCAAGTCGAGGTCACTGCTGGCGGCGATGATCGAAAGTCGAGGCGTCGTTGTCCGCGCGGGCATCGTTGAACACCGGCGTCCAACCCAGTCGCTTGGCCAGCTCTCGGGGTGTCTCGTGAGGGTCGCTTTGGAGGTCTGGGTCGGCGCCGTGTCGGAGAAGCGCCGCGACGACATCGAGGTGCGGCGTAGCCATCCGCCCAGTCGACGATCCGGTCGGCGAGTGCTATGACGGCAGCCGCGATGCCGGGAGCGCCTGGACCGCCGGCTGCGTCGATGACGCTGAGTGTGAGCCGAGTATGGAACACCGCTTGGCCTGGCGTCGGTTCGACCAAGCTGTACCGATACCACATCGCCATGGTGGTGGCGCGCTCCGCGCCGGCTGCTGATCCAACTCAACCGCCACCAGATCTCGGCCCGCCGGGGCGCGATCATCTGACGCGGCCACCATCGCCAGCGCCGTTGCGTTGCTTCCTGGACTTCCCGGTGGCGCCTACGACCCCGTAGCCGCTACTCGGGCGCGACGCTCAGGAGTCGCGGCGGGCATTCCTTCGCGGCGCGATGAAGACGGCCCAGGCGGCCACACCCAGGCCCGGACCGAAGGACGAACCTAGCCCGACACCGTAAGTGACGTTGTCGAAAAACCCCCGACGACGACGCCGACGAGGAGGCCGAAGGCAGCGCCAAATGCGATCCAGATCCCGAGATTTGCCCAGATCCCGAGACCTGCGGCGGGCGGGGGCGTGTTGTTGCTCGTCATTGCATCTCTCCCAAGGACGCGGGCGGACAGGGCTGACAATCTGGCGGCCCATCACGGCGGAGTTGGCGTTCGCGTTGTCCGGTGTCCGGAGCGGCCGAGTGCCCGCCGCGCCTACGCCGTGGCACGGCGGATGAGCCTGTACCCGCCGACCGCGAACGCGGCGGCCACCAGGACCGGCCAGCCGGCGAGCAGCGCCGTGGGGGACTGGTCGAGCAACCAGCGGCCGATCCCGTGCCATTGCCGGGTCCACGTGATCAGCGCGGCGGCCAGCCCGAGCGCTGTGAACGCCAGGGTGAGGCTGGCGAGGACGCCGGTGGTGCCCCAGCGCAGGTACAACGTGCCGAGCAGGATCCCGAGGTGGGTCACGACCAGCATGGGTACCGCGTACCCGAGCAGGAGCAGCACCGGGTTGGCGTCATCCATGAACGGCAGGCCGAAGAAGCGCATCCCCATCCCCCAGTAGCCGGTGGCCTGTTCCACGGCGCGCAGCAGGCAGAGCACCAGCGCGTAGACCACCGACTGGACGACCGCGAGCAGCGACCAGGCCAGGTAGAACTCCCGGCGGGTCACGCTCATGCCCAGCGCGTACGGGAAGATCTGGGTGACCGAGACGGCGGCCATCCCGATCGCGACGCCGCACAGGCTGACCAGGCCGCCGGTGTTCGTCACGCCGTCGCCCGGGTCGTAGTTCGCCATGAAGGTCAACAGGTTGATGCCGAACGCGACGGCCATCATGCTCCACGTCCAGCCCAGGATCTGCGGCCAGGCCGGCATCTGGAGACGGGCCACCTGACGGATGCGGTTCATCGGGCGGCCTCCCGGTCCGCCGGCGCCGTTGTCGTCGGCGGTACGGTCAGGCGGACCACGAGTTGCTGCAACGACAGCGGCTCCAGCTCGACGTTCAGCGCCTGCGCGAGCGCCTTCGCGTGCGGTTCGAGCCCACCGAGGATGGTCGACCGGACCAGGCCGCTCAACCGCTCGCGGTGCAACTCGGTGCGTCCGGCGGCGAACCCGTCCACGGCCTCCGCCCGTCCGGTGGCCGCCACCGCCCGCCCGCGCAGGTCGTCGGCGTCCTCATCGAGCAGCAGCCGGCCACGGTCGATGAGCAGCACCCGCTCGACCAGATCGCTCACCTCGTCGATGAGGTGGGTGGACAGCACCACGGTGCGGGGATGCCCGGCGTAGTCGGCGAGCAGGCGGTCGTAGAAAAGCTGCCGGGCGGCCGGGTCGAGCCCGAGGTACGGCTCGTCGAAGAACGTCAGGGGCGCCCGCGCGGCCAGCCCGACGGTCACGCCGAGGGCCGACAGCATGCCCCGCGAGAGCCTGCGGACCAGCCGCCCGGCCGGTAGCTGGAAGTCCGCGGCGAGGCCGTGCGCGAACGTGTCGTCCCAGTTCGCAAACAGCCGGCGTGCGGTGTGAAAGACGTGGCGCACGGTGTAGACGTGGGGGTAGCGCTGGCTCTCCCGGACGAAACAGACCTTCGACAGGACGGCCGGGTTCTCCACCGGTGGCGCGTCGAAGACCGACACGTTCCCCGACGACGCGAACGCCTGCCCGGTGAGGATCTGCATCAGGGTGGTCTTGCCCGCCCCGTTGCGCCCGAGCAGGCCGTAGATCGTGTGCTCGGCCAGCGCGAAGCTCACGGCGTCGAGCGCCGTGACGTCACCAAAGCGCTTGGTCACCCCGTGTGCGGTTACTACCGCCGTCATCCCAGGTCCCTCCCGACAACCGCACCGAATGAATCGATCATCTTCATCAGCTCGTCGTGGCCGATGCCGAGCTTGCGGGCCTCGGCGAGCAGGGGTTCCACGTACTGTTCGGTGAACCGTTCCCGTCGCCGCTCGCGCAGCCTGGCCCGGGCGCCACCGGCGACGAACATGCCGATGCCGCGTCGCTTGTAGAGCGTTCCCTCCGACACGAGCTGGTTGACGCCCTTGGCCGCGGTGGCCGGGTTGATCCGGTGAAAGGCGGCAAGCTCGTTGGTGGACGGGACCTGGGCCTCCTCCACCAGCGACCCGTCGATGATCGAGTTCTCGATCAGCTCGGCGATCTGAAGGAAGATCGGTCGGTCGTCGTCCATCGTTGGCTTAGCCGCCCAACTGGTTAGCTACACTTGTAACTAACCATGTAACCTTGCGCCGCGGCTGTCAAGCCGCCCGGGCGTCCCGCGACCTCAGCCGGCGGCGGCGCCGGGACCCGTTTCCCGCTCAGGAAAGGCAGCCGGGGATGCGTGGGCGGCGTCGTCTCGACGCAGCGGACGGTGTGATCGGGCCGTACGGTAGGCGGCGCCGTGCGCACCTGGGCAGAGTGGACGCAGACGCCGACACCGACACGAGGAACGGTGGCCGACCAGGACGAGCGACAGCACCGTCCGCGGGACCGCGCCCTCGTAGAGCGCGTGCGCCTGGTCCGCGAGTCGGAGCTGAAGCTGACCGAGCATGAGGACGATGCCGACGCACGGGACCGGGCGGCGGATGCCCGGGACCGCACCGCCGATCAGCGGGATCACCGTACCGATGAGCGGGACAGGGCGTTAGAGCCTGGCTGTCATGCCACGATCGCGGCGATCATCATCTGTGACTTGCATCGCTCTATGGCGTGATTCTGGGATCGCTATTTGGCGTACTTTTCGATCTTCGGAACGGTCTCGACCAGACAGAATCTGGATACTGTCCCCTCCCGGGAACAGCGTCCCACTAGGTCAACGCCCTGTCGCTAGCGCGGGTCCCAATCTGGCCCCATGCCGCGGACCACTGTCCACAGCCGAAATCCCATCTGCGGGACGACACGAAGCTATGCAGAAAATGCGACATCGAGCAATGCAAGTCACATTCATGACAACAAGCGCGAGCGACTGCAACTTCGATGAGCGACGACACTCGCCATCCTGGACAAGATCGCTGAGGACCATGGGTGCCTCCAGGTAGTCCAGTAAAGTACTTGCTCTGTCCCAGACCGATTCGCCGAGTTGCGACTCGGCGCTCTCACGGTCGCCAACCACCAGCGGGAGTGGGAGGAAGGTACGGCGAGGGCCGGGGCTTGTCGATCAAGGTCGTCGTCCGGGTGGGAGGTGCCGATAATGGCGGGTGCCCTTCACCGTGAGCCATATTGCAGCGATCTTGCCGGTGCGGCGATGGTTGCCGTCGTCGGCGCTGGCCATCGGGGCCGTGATGCCCGACGCGCCGTACTATCTGCCGCTACCGTTCTCGTCGGCGAGCACGCACGCGTGGTGGGGGCCGCTTGTCCTGGGTCTGCCGGCAGGTGTGGTGCTGCTGGTGGTGTTCCACCAGGCGCTGCGGGCGCCGCTGAGCGCGCTGGCTCCTGCCGGGCTGCGTGTCCGGCTGCCGGAGCCGGCGCGGCCGACGCCTGCGGCGGTGGTGGCCGCGCTGCTCGCCGGGATGGCCACGCATTTGCTCTGGGACGCCTTTACGCAGGTCGGCGGGTTCGCGGTGGCGCACTGGCAGGCATTGCGGCAGCCGGTCATCGGCGCGCACCGGGTGTTCAACATGCTGATGTACGTCAGCTCGGCAGGCGGCCTGGTGATCCTGGCCGGATGGCTCGTGCGGTGGTACCGGCGAGCGCCGGTCCAGCCTGGGCAGGGCCCGGGGGTGGTGCTGGGCCGGGCGCGCGGCGTGGTGCCGGCCGCGGCCGTGCTGGCCATGGCAGCGGGCGCCACTCGGGGAGCGGCCTCGGATCGTGCCGCGGTGAGCGACTACGACCTGGTACGAAGCATGATCTTGGGTGGGGCCGATGGAGCAGCGTTGATACTTGCCTGCTACGTGCTCGCCTGGCACGGCTGGACGGCGTTGCGGGGCCGGCGGTCGTCGCGTGAGGCGGCGGCCGACCAGCCCGGCAGCGGCCGGTGAGGTCGGCGGCGGCTCGCCTGGCCGGTCCCGGCTCATGGTCGCGGTGAGCCACGTCCGTGGCGTCTCGATCAGCTCGGCGCAGTAGGGCCCGTCCTCGTCGGGGCGGGGCGGGGCGCGGCCACCTGCACGCCTATTCCGGGCACGAGATGGCCAGCCACGGAGCGTCGAAGCTGCTCAGGAGATGGGCGAAGGGTTCAAGTCCTCCGGGGACACCATGGCCAAGCCCGCGCAACGCCCAAACGCGGCTAGGCCCGCACAAGCCGGTACGGCTGGCGCGGCCGGCCGGCCTGGGCGCCCTTGACCGGAGGTATGGGCCAGGCCAGCCCCTCCTCCGCCAGGCTCTGCAGCACCCGGCGGGCGCTGCGTGGCGCGATGGCCAGCACGTCGGCGACGATCTCGGCGTCCACCACCATCGCGTCCGGCCCGTCGTCGAGCCCTTCGATCAGCCGTTCCAGCAGCTTGGCGGCCTTGGTGGTGACGGCGGGTTCGGCCTCGACGCGCCTGCGCCGGCGGACCGGCAGGGACAGAACCGAGCCGTCGACGCCCACCAGGTAGGCCGCCGCCGCGCCCGCGTTGCGCGCCTTCTCGACCGCCACCAGGGCGTTGGCGTCGGCGTCCCTGGCGGTGCTGCCCAGGCCGATGCCGACCTCGACCTCCACGCCGGTGTCGGAGCGGATCCGGTCCATGAACGGCGCCGCCCGCAACCCGTCGGTGGCCTGGCCGAGCGCGCCCAGGGTGGCGGTGACGACGTAGCTGTTCTCGTCGCGGGGGGCCACGGTCGCCCCCATGAGGCGGGCGTCGGCCAGCAGCGCCTGGTGCAGCTTGAGCTTGAGCTCCTGCTGCCAGTAGTTGCCGGGCCCCGAGTAGCTGGGCCGCGAGGAGGTGGCGAGCTCGACCACGACGATGGCGATCTGCGCCTCCTCCAGCCTGCTGCCGGTGCCGAGCAGGGCCGCGGTGTTGAGGGCCAGGCGCAGGGTGTGTGTGGTCGGCGTCATCCGCAGGGCGGGCACTCCGGCGGCGGTCAGCGCCTTGGCGACGCTCCTTATCGTGGTCAGCGCCGCGGTGGTGGCGCCCTGCCGGTAGAGCTGTTCGTGGAAACCGATGAAGCCGCGGACGGACTCGGGCTCGTCGTACTCCGACAAGTGAACGCCCGCGGTGCTCACCCCGATCTCGCTGTAGGCCTCGTCCACGTCGGCGGCGGGCAGCGAGTCGATGCTCACCCTGGCCGGGTCGATGCCCTGGGTGAGCACCCCGCGCAGGAGGCTGGCGTAGAGGGCGGCCCCGCTCATCGGGACGTGCGTGGCGGGGACGGGCAGCTCGCCCGCCTGCCTGGCGAGGTCGTGCTGGAGCGGGCCGGTGAAGAGCACGACGTCGATGCTGTCGGCGATGCGCGAGAACTTCTCGTACGTCTCGTGCTCCCCCGCGTGCGGGGCGCCCACCAGTCGCCAGTCGGCGGCGGCGGGCAGGTCGGCGCCGACCATCACGATCTGCTCGACGAGGTCGTGCGGGCCGACCACCCCGATCCCCACCCTGGACCATGTCTCGGGACGCAACCGATCCATGTTCTTGATCACCCCAGTCCCGAACGCCATCGAAGCAGGCGGGTCATCGTTCCGCCGAGCACCGCCGCCCGGTCGTCCTCGGCAAGGTCACTGAAGATTACCCGGCCGAGCGACATCCGGAGATCAATGAACGGGAAGTCGGACCCGTACACCACCCGGTCCGCGCCCACTTCACGCACCATTCTGGAAATGTCGGCGCCGGTATTGAAAGACCCGCAGAGCTCCAGTATCACCCCGGGGCGCCGCAGCGCCACCTCGATCGCGGCCTCGAAGCCGAGCGGGGTGGCCCCCGAGTGCCCCGCGAGGATCACCACGCCGGGGTGGGCCGCCGCCACGTGATCCACCATGGGCAGGTCGTTGTACGGCGAGCCGTCATAGGTGTGGGTGAGCACGGGGCAGCCGGTCCGCTGGGCGAACTCCCACACCGGGGCGTAGCGCGGGCCGGTGAGCGGGTAGTCGTGCAGGTCGGGGTGGAGCTTGATGCCGCCGAAGCGCTCGTCGGCGCCCCACTTCTCCAGCTCCCCCACCGGGTCCTGCCAGGGGTTGACGGTCAGGTAGCCGGTGAAGCGGCCGGGCGCGAGGTCGACCGCCGCGGCGGTGGCGGCGTTGCCGGCGGCGGCGTCGAGCTGGATCGCCAGGTGACTGGAGATGACGGCGTGCGACACGCCGCACCGGTCCATGACCCGGACCATCGCCTCCGGTCCCGCGTCGGGGATGAAGAACAGGCTGTACGGGCCGGCGTGCGCGTGCGCGTCGACGATCCGGACGTCGCTCTGGGGCCGCCGCTCCCACAACGCGGACACAAGCGGGTTCACGCGGCCTCCGCCTTGAGCGGACACAAGCGGGTTCACGCGACCTCCGCCTTGAGCAAGCCAAGCAGGGTGCCGGAGCCGATGGCGGCCACGGCGTCGTCGTCCAGTTCGGCCCAGAGCAGCCGGGTGACGGCCTCGGCCGGGTCGCGCAGCGGGGTCCCGGTGCCGAAGACGAGGCGGTGCGCGCCGTACCGCTCGGTGAGCCATTCGAGCCCGCGGTGCGAGGACAGGTTGGCCAGCCCGAGGTACACGTTGCCGGTGCGCGACAGCACGCCGGCCGCCTGCCTGAGCAGGCGGTAGCCGAGCGAGCCGACGACGATCGGCAGGCCCGGGTGCGCGGCCGCGATCGACTCCACGGCGGGCCAGCCGACCTGCGGCGCGTCCACGAGCAGCGGCAGCCCGGCCTCGGCGATCGCGCCGAGCATCGGCGCCGCGTCCCTGCCCGCCAGGTCGTAGCCGTGGTCGGCGGGGTAGGCGCGCACGGCGCGGACGCCCCCGTCGAGGGCAGCACCGACGAACTGGGCGGGCGTGCCCGTCTCCCCGCAGGTGTCGGGGAGCATCACCCAGCACGGGTGGAGCCTGGGCTCGGCCGCGACCAGGCCGAGCAGTTCCCGGTTGCCCGTCCCGGGGTCGTGCAGCCATGACAGGGTGTGGCTCACCACGGCTTCGGCGATGCCGAAGCGGTCCATCCCGGCCAGTGCCCCCGTGACCGTGCCCGGGCCGGTGTCCCTGCGGGGGTACCGGCCGAGCATGGCGTCTGCGTCAATGAGCATGAACCATCCATCTGTCGGGGATCGAGGGCGGCTCGTCGCGGTAGGGGAAGACGCCCACCGTGAAGCGGCCGTCGCGGCGGCGCAGGCCGAGCGAGTGGATCTCGCCATACTCGGCGGTCCGGGTCAGCGGGTCGGGGATCCTCGCGGGGCCGGTCCCGTACAGGACCTCGTCGGGCGGTTCGAGGGGAACGACGAGGATTCCCGGGCCGCGGCCGCCGGCGTATCCGCCGGCCCGCTGAGTCCACGGCGACAGGCCGTGGATCTGCCAGATCGCCTCGGCGTCGATCCGGTCGGTGATCACCCAGTACGGCGAGGGGCCCTTGACGAAGCGGATCTCGCGGTCGTGGCGGGCGCTGTAGCCGTGGTGGTGCCCGGCGAAGACGTCGGCCTTCGGCGTGACGGAGAACAGGTCGCAGGCCGCGCGCCGGTCCTCGGTGTACTCCTGGCCGGGCACCAGCAGGGTGTTGTGGGCCCTGGTCGCCTGGTACCAGTCGTAGTAGCCGGGGTCGTCGTAGGACGGCGGGCCGCCCCCTTCCCAGGCCAGCGGCACACCCCAGCCGGACAGCACGAAGTCGAGCGCGGCGTGGTGGCTGTGCGGCTCCAGCTCGTGACCGATGTACGGGCCGTAGTTGATCACCGTGTGGAAGTGGTCGTGCCGGAAGGTCGCGTAGCCGCTGGCCGCCAGGTTGTGCGAGCCTTCGGCGGGCTGGACGCCGTCGAGCCAGACGACGCCGCTGTCCTGGAGGTGCGGCACCCAGCCGGCGGGTGTCGCGAGGACCGTCAGCCAGCGGCGCATGGCCTGGTAGCGGGGGTGCGCGTCGAGTTCGGGTGCGACGGCCGCGGCCCGGCCGAGCCCTTCGAGGCACATGCCGTGGTAGCCGGGCGAGCGTTCGTGGTGGCCGCCGTCGGCCCGTACGTCGTGCTCCAGGTGTTCCAGGACGCGGGCCGTCGCGACGGCGGCCCAGTGGGCCGATTCGGGGAGGTCGGCGAAGGTTCTCGCGGTGTGCAGCAGCTCGCAGGCGGTGGCGAACTGCCAGTTGCCGTACCTGAACTCGTCGTGCTCCTCGGCGGCCCAGCGGGCGCCGCCGAGCACGGTCTTCATCATCCGCAGCCAGCATCCGTCGCTCAGCGCGGGCTCGTCGGCGAGGACGGCCAGGGCCTCGGTGACGTACATGGCGCGGGCCCGCACGCCGAGCGAGTACCAGATCACGTCGAGGCCCGGCCAGTCGCCCTGGACCTGGTCGCGGCCGTCGTACCACTGACGGAAGAGGCGGTCCCACTCGGCGGCGTAGCGCGGGTCGCGGGTCTCGGCGTAGGCCGTGATCAGCGGGGTCATCCAGCGCAGGTAGTGGAAGCCGTACAGCCGGGAGCGGCCGTGGCCCTTGTCGAGGAAGTCGACCTCGGCCCCGAGGAGCTCGTCCGCGCCGGCGGCGGCGAGCGCGGCGGGCACCGGCCGGGCCCGCCGCCAGCTCCTGGCCTCGGCGACGCTCGTGGCGCCCAGCGCACCGAGCAGCGCCTCGTCGCTGATGTGCCGCATCCGCTCGGGGTCGACGTGCGGCGGTTTCTCGACGTAACCCGTGGGGGCTTCACCGGCAGGTTTCTCGACGTGACTCATGCGGGTTTCACCGGCAGGTTTCTCGACGTCGCTCATGCGGGTTTCACCGGCAGCCCCGTGCGGGCCGACTCGTGCGCGGCGGCGAGCACGGCGGTCACGTGCCGCGAGCTCTCCACGCTGACGAGGGGCTCGGCGCCGGTACGGGCGCAGTCGACGAAGTGGTGGATGGCGTCGCGATAGGCGCCGGCGGGCACGCCGTGCACCACCCGCTGGAGCATGTTCCTGGGGTAGGAGTAGGCCTGCTCGGTGGCGAGCTGAATGTTCTCCTTCTGCCGGTCGAGCTGGATGACGCCCGACTCGCCGACCACGGTGACGTAGCTGTCGACCATGGTCGGGAACGTGCTGGGGTAGATCCAGGCCGACTCGAACGTGGCCACCGCGCCTCCGGCGAACCTGGCCTGGATCTGCATGGCGTCGGGGGTCTCGATGCCGAGTCCGCGCAGCTTGCCGTAGCGGGCGGTGGCGAAGACCTCCACGACGCGGTCGTCGTACAGCCAGGTGACCAGGTCGATGTCGTGGCTGGACAGGAACCACGCGCAGGTAGTGCGGTCGGCCCAGCCGATCATCTCGGTGGGCACGTGGATGGTGTCGTCCTTGCGGGCGTAGCCCACGACGGGCTCGCCGATGAGCGGCATCTGCTCCTTGGCCTGCGCGTAGGCGGGCACCCAGCGGTGGTTGAACAGGCACATCGCGGTCACACCCGCCTGCCGGATCGCGGCGACGGAGCGGTCGGCGTCCCCGACCGTCGTGGTGAACGGCTTCTCGACCAGGATGTGCACGCCCGCCTCGGCGGCGGCCACCATCACGTCGGCGTGCAGGTGGTCGGGGGTGGTGATCGAGACGGCGTCGACCGTGCCGGAGGCGAGCAGCTCCCGGTAGCCGGGATAGACCGACGCCTGCGGGGCGTGGTCCAGGGGGCGGCGGGCGACCGCGGTGATCTCGGCGTGCGGGTGGGCGGCCAGGACCTCGGCGTGGCCGCGACCCATGATCCCGGCCCCGACGATCCCGATTCTGAGCTTAGGCAAGTGCGTCATTCCATTGCTTCTCGGCGGCCTGGAGCGCTTCCTCGGCGGTCTTGGAGCCCTGGAGGAAGGCTCGCAGCTCCTCGGCCAGCGACTCCGACAGCTCCATGTCCTTCTGCGTGCCGAGCGGGGAGTACTCCAGCTTCGGCAGCCCCTGCACGATGAGGCGGCGGGCCACGTCCATCGGGTCGTCGCCGCCTTGACCGGCGAAGAAGGGGTCCTTGGTCGAGGAGATCGTCGAGGGGTAGATCGGCACCAGCTTGCAGAAGGCGAGCTGGTTGGCGCCGTTGGCGAAGAACTTGATGAACTCGGCCGCGGCCCGCTGGTGGGCCGAGGACTTGGGGATGGCGAAGGTCTGCTGGGCCAGGAGCAGGTAGCCGCCGGTCTTGGTCTGCACCGGCTCGGTGATGGCCAGGTCCTTGTAGATGTCGGGCGCGTTCTTCTGGATGTTGAGCAGCGTGGCGGCGAACGTGCTCGCCGACAGCGCGAGCTGGCCGTTGTCCAGGCTCTGCGGGAAGTTGCGTACGTCCTTGGAGACCGCGCCGGGCGCGATGCCGTGCTTGTCGTAGCTCTTCTTGAAGGCGCCGAGCAGCTCGGCGACCTCCGGGGTGTTGAACGCGGCCTTCTTCTTGTCCGCCGACAACAGCTCGACCCCGTAGTAGCGCAGGACGGAGGCGGCGTTGATGCCGGGGATGTCGTTGGTGCCGTAGACCTTCGTCTCCGCGTAGACCTTGTCGGCGAGGGCCAGCGCCTCGTCGAACGTCTTCGGCGGGGCCTTCTCGTCGAAGCCGGCCTTGGTGACGACGGACTTGCGGTAGATGCCCACCGGGGTGCCGCCGTTGTACCAGGGCACGGCGTACAGCTTGCCGTCCACGCGCAGCGGCTCGACCAGGTTCGGCTGGAAGTCGGCCAGGTCGGCGGGCTTGAACAGGGCGTCGAGCGGGGCCAGCGACTTGACGAACCTGCCCAGGTCGCTGGAGGCCAGGTTGACGGCGTCGGGGACGTCGCCGCCGGCGACCGCGGCGAGCAGCTTGGTGGCCATGTCCTGGCCGGGCACGTCGACCCACTTCACGGTGACCTTGGGGTGGTCCTTCTGGTACTGGGCGATCAGGCCGTCGATGTAGGCGCCGTAGTTCTTCTTCAGGTTGATCGTCCAGAACTCGACCTCGCCCTCGAACGGCTGGTCGTCGGCCGTTCCGGCGGTGCCGCCCGACGTACCGGCGACGCAGCCGGACGTCAGGAGCGCCAGGGCGAGCGCTCCTGCCGTTAAGGCGCCTCTTCTCATCACCGCGGACCTCCTGGTGCTTATGGCCGTCCTTAATGCTTCTTTCGGCACCATGGCAGTCCGCCGCTTGCGCCGTCAAGTCTCTGTCCACGTGGACCTTGACGACTTTCGTCCGTTGTTTATAGGCTCCGCCCACATTCTGGCCAGTTTTTATACAAGCTTCGGCCAGCACAATTAGGTTCTGAGGGATGTGATGCCGATGGCCATCAGCCGGATCCCGGGACAGCGCTGGTACACGCCGTACCTCTTTCCGATCCCGGCCCTGGTGCTGTTCGGCGTCTTCTTCGCCTGGCCGGCGTTCACCGCCCTGCAGCTCTCCTTCACCGACTACGACGGGGTGAGCCCGCCCGTCTTCGCCGGCGTGGACAACTTCGTCAAGATCCTCGGCGACACCCGTTTCTGGACGGCGCTGCGCAACTCGCTGCTGTTCCTGCTCGGGCTGTTCCCGCTGCTGGTCGTGCTGCCGCTGCCGCTGGCCGCGCTGGTCAACCAGAAGCTGCCGGGGATCAAGACGTTCCGGATGCTGTACTACCTGCCCGTCGTGACCTCGATGGTCGCGGTGGCGGTGGCCTGGAACTACGTCTTCCACCAGCAGGGTGTCCTCAACTGGCTGCTCACCGGCTTCGGCCTGCTCGACGAGCCGATCCAGTTCCTCCTCGACCCCACCGGGGCGCTGCCCGCGCTCATCCTGGTGGAGGGCTGGAAGAGTATGGGCGTCTACATGATGATCTACCTCGCCGGCCTCCAGACGATCCCCGCCAGCCTGTACGAGGCCGCGCGGGTCGACGGGGCGGGCGCCTGGCGGCGCATGCGGAGCATCACGGTGCCGCTGATGATGCCCTACATCGCGGTCGCGATCACGATGTCCATGCTCGACGCCATGCAGGCGTTCACCACGGTGTTCGTCATGACGAAGGGCGGGCCGCAGGACGCCACGCTCATGCTCGGCTACTACATCTGGTCCGAGGCGTTCGAGAAGTACGACATGGGCTACGCCAGCGCCGTCGGGCTCGTCCTGTGGGTGCTGCTGATCGTCATGGCCCTGCTCAACTATCGGCTCACCGGCGGAAAGCAGGCGGAGCGTTGATCCACAGGCTCGCCTTCCACGCGCGGCGCGCGGGCATGTACGTGGTGCTCGTCGCGATCGCCCTGGTCTTCGTCGGCCCCTTCCTGATCCTGCTGTCGGCCGCGCTCAAGCCCGCCGCACAGGCCGTCTTCTCCTTCCCGCCCGACATCATCCCCCGGCCGCCGGTGCTCACCTGGGCCGAGGAGGCGTGGACGGCCATCCCGTTCCTCCGCTACCTGCTCAACTCCGTGCTCCTGGTAGGGGTGACGGTGCCGCTGTACATCCTGGTGTCGGCGCTATGCGCCTACCCCCTCGCCCAGATGCGCTTCCGGGGCCGGAGCCTGATCTTCTTCGCGATCCTGGCGACGATGTTCATGCCGGGTGAGGTGATGCTGCTGCCCAGGTTCCTGGTGGTCTCCCAGCTCGGGATGGCCGACAGCTATCTGGGCATCATCCTGCCCGGGGTGCTCTCGGCGTTCGGGATCTTCCTGCTCCGCCAGACCTTCGCCGGGGTGCCGCGCGAGGTGGTGGACGCCGCCAGGACGGACGGCTGCCACGAACTACGCATCTTCTGGCACATCATGCTGCCCGCCGCCCGGCCCACCCTGGCCATCCTCGGCGTCTTCGGCTTCATCTCGGTCTGGAACAGCTTCATCTGGCCGATGGTCGTGCTCAAGGACTCCTCGCTCTACCCCATCGCGCTGGGCATCGCCTACCTGGCGGGCATCACGGGCACCGACGTCCGCAGCCTGGCCGCCGGCACGGTGATCTCGATCCTGCCGGTCATCGTCTTCTTCATGCTCATGCAACGCCACGTCCTCGAAGGCATGCGCGGTGCGGTAAAGGGCTGACACCGCGTCCCACCCCCTCGGAAGGTAGTCCCATGCACCTGTCCCGCAGGCAGTTCACCACCGGAGCCCTGGCCATGGGCCTCCTGGCGCCCCTCACCGGAACCGCCCGCGCCGCGGCGGGTTACGACTACACCGCGCGCGAGACGTTCGACCTGTTCGACCGGACGTTCCACGCGAGCGGCGGCGCCGGGCAGCCGAGCGACACCAACGAGGCCGGCGGGCTCGCCTGGGGGCAGTCGTACGTCCTGGCCGGCTTCATCCGCATGTACGAGGCGTACAAGGACACCTACTACCTGGACCGGCTGATCACCAACATCGACCTGGTGCTGGCCGGCCGCGACTCGGCGCGCGGGGTGACGGACTATCGCGGTCGCTCGCTGCCGGCCTGGCGGGCGACGGCGCCGTACACCGTCGGGACCGTCACGCTGAAAGGCGCGGACGGCACGCCGCTGCTGGAGGTACGCACCTCGCTCACCTACGCCAACGACGCGGTCGCCACCGTCACGGCGGGCAGCTCCGAAGGCCGCTTCACCCTGGAGGTGCGGAACAACCGGACCAACCTGGTCGCCACCTTCCCCGACCTGTCGCTGGACCCGTCGGCGGCGGACTACGCGGTACGCCGGATCCTCGACGCCTTCCCGACACCGACGCGGGTGACGGCCAAGGACCTGCGGCCGTCACCAGCCGGCAACGCGGTGCCCGCGCAGGGGGCGACTCCGTTCGTCTCGCAGCCGGTCGTCTTCACCGTGCACACCGGGATGATCACCTACCCGATGGCGTCGTTCGCCAAGATCGTCCTGCGCGACCCCCGGCTGCTGGCCGTGGCGAAGTACCGGCACAAGGCGATCGAGTACCTGAAGGCGGCGCGGGACGCGGCGGCCGTGCACGACGACGAGTGGCGCCAGACCGACGACGGGTACGGCTACTACGTCTGGAACAAGGGCACCCCACTCGCCTACGACGGCACCGAGCAGCCCACCAACCAGAGCCTGGCACTCGGCCAGACCTACGCCGAACTGGCGGCGGCCACGGGTGACCCGTTCTACCGGGACCGGACCCGGCGGATGGCCCGCATGTTCGCCCGCGAGCTCACGGTGGACGCCGACGACGCCTACGTGTGGACGTACTGGCCCGCGTTCGGCAAAACGTACGCCGGCTTCGCCAAGACCGACGGCGTCTCGGAGTACACCCCGTCCAGCACGCCTGTCCGCAGCATCGAGGACCTCAGCCATGGCGCGATCGACGTCGAGTTCGCCGCCGCGGCCTTCCGCGACAAGCTGTTCTTCAAGGGCCAGGACATGGCCAGGTTCGCGCGCGCGTACAGCAAGAACCTGATCGCCCCGACCGGCGCCGACGGCTCCCCGACCGCCTACCTGCGCGTCGACGGCACGGGCAGCACCACCACCCCCGGCCAGTACCTCCAGGCGCCGCGCTGGATGGCGGTCGCGCAGTGGGACGACGCGGTGTTCACCCACTCCCGTTCGATCTACGACGCCCGTGCCGTCGAGCCGCAGTACGGCTCCTACCTGAGCTGCGTCGCCTACCTCAACTGGCACGCCCGGCGCCGGTAGCGGCCTGCGCGCCTTGGTGGTCGCTGTCATCGGCGCGGACGCAGCAGCGGTCGAAGCTGAACGGCCGGTCGTGCGACTCCTGCCAGATCCGGGCGCTGTACGGATCCTTGGACGCGGGGTTGATCAACCGGGCGACGACGAGCACCACCACCGCCGCGGCGCCCTTCTCGATCAGCGTGGACGCGGCGCTCTGCACGTGGGCGCCGGACACGAACAGGTCATCCACCAGCAGCACCCGCGCGCCGGCCAGGCCGTCGCCTCGGACGCGGAACGCCTCCCGATGCGACCGGCGGCCGGCGAGCACCGGCGCCAGCCGGTCGTCGGCTTCCAGAAGGAGGGGCCGGTGCAGGCGGGCCAGCGCGCCCACCTTGCCGACGACCTGCGGCATGGTGTGGAAGGCCTCTATGGGCCGCTCGGTGCGGGTGCTCGGAACGGTGGCCACCAGGGTGAAGGGCCCGCCGGCCAGGCCCTGCAGGCAGCCGGCGTGCTGCCGGTAGAAGCAGGCCACCGTCGCGGCGAGAAAGTCCGATCGCTTCCGCCTGCCCTCGGGATCTCTTTTGCGGACCACGATGTCGTACAGCTGCGTGTCCTTGGCGGTCAAGGAGATCGGCACCACGTGCTCGGTGTGCCCGTACAGGTGTTCCGTGGTGCGCTTGCAGCTCGCGCAGGTTGCCCAGGGCCCGCCGGTGGCCTCGGAGTTGTTCGGGCCCGAATGACAGATCCGGCACACGCCCGGCTGTGCCGGTGGCACCGGGCGATACAGCGGCAGGAACTCGCGGGTGAACGCCTCGGCGTCACCCATGGTCAGCAGGTGTGCGTTCGAGGGGTCATATCTACGAGATTGACCGCCTGCTGGCACAGGTCGTCTATGTCCTGGACGCCAGTCATGCCTCCCCGGAGACCCGCCCTGTCCACCCACGGCTGTGCCTGCTGGAGCCGCTGGGACACGAACACATACTTGCCGGTCCGCAGTGCCTCCTCGACGTGCCCTGAGGCGAGCCCGCCGTCAGTGCCGTCGACGACGTACAGGGAGTCTGCTAACCCGCAGGTCACGATGCGTGCGAGCGCCGCGGTCCGGTCGGTGGGGGCGGTACCGGGCCAGAACGGGGAGACGATCGCGCCGCAGTCGGCTATCTGCTTGGCCACACTGGCGTACTCGCCGAGCGTGGCCGGCTCCGTGATGCCGCCCGCGAGGACGGCCAGGGTACGGCCACCGGCGGCGAGCGCGGCCTGGTGGACGGCCGCGTCCAGGTCGGTGCGCAGCGGCGCGACGAGGGTCACCCCGAGCTCGGCCAGGGCTCGCGCTGCGGAGGTCGCGTGGCCGGCATCGTGCTCGCCGACCACGGCGACCGCCCGATGGTCCCCGGCCTGGAAGCGGCCGCGGGTCCACAGGAACGGCTGGCGGTCGTAGGCCCAGATCGCGTTGCCGGGGTAGGCGTCATCCAGCACGGTGACGAGATGGACGCCCTCGGCGCCCATGGTGGCGATGAGGTCACGGCCCCAGGAGAGGTCGCCAGTCTGGACGCGGTCGGCGATGGCGGCGGCGTGCGCCTGGTCGTCCTCGTCCCGGCACGCGTAGCCGCCGTCGAGGAGTTCCAGGGCGCTGCCGGCGTCGAGGATGACACGCGCGGTGGAGAACCAGGGCTGGTCATGGGTGGCCTTGGTGAGGGCGAGGACAGCGGCCTGCTCGTCGATCGTGGTCATGGTCATCACCATCTCGAACGTGGTTTCGGTGGTGAACGTACGCGCCGACACCGACAAGGCGGCAACGGGATGCGCGGTTCCCATGGCCTATGGTGCCGAGGTCGCCAAGACGGCACGCCGAGGTTGGCACGAACCGGCTATGCCGTCTTGGGCTGGCATGCCGAGATCCGCCTGGCCACTACTGTCTCGAGCATGGTCGAACACGATCCCCTCAGTGTCACCCGCGATGCTTACGACGCTGCTGCCCCCACCTATGCGGAGTTGTTCCGCGACGCGCTGCGTGACAGGCCCCTGGACCGCGCGATCTTGAGTGCCTTCGCCCAGGTCGTCAGTGCGAGTGGGGACGGTCAGGTCGCGGACCTGGGGTGTGGACCTGGCCATATCACCGCTTATCTAGACGAGTTGGGGCTGGCGGCGTTCGGCGTTGATGCCTCTCCTGCGATGATCGAGTTGGCTCGACAGGCCTATCCGGCCCTGCGGTCGACGTGGGCTCGATGGCCGCGTTGAACATCGCTGACGGCGTGCTGGGCGGCGCACTCTCACGTTGGTCCATCGTCCACACTCCGCCGCAAGAACTCCCCGCCATCTTGGCGGAGTTCCACCGCGTGCTGGCACCTGGCGGCCACCTTGCCCGTCATCATCGAAATCAGAGAACTCGTGAACCGCTCTTAAGATCACTCAAGAACAGCTCGCTACCGGAAGAACTCATTCATGCGCACCATTTACGCCGTCACCCATCCGGAGGCGACGCACCACGTCGAGGGGGTCGTCGGTGGTTGGCATGATTCGCAGCTGACGCCGGCCGGCCTCAGCGCGGCGGCCTCCATTGCCCAGGCGCTGCGGGCCCAGATCCCGGACGGCGCCGATGTGGAGCTCTTCTCCTCAGATCTGCGACGCACCCGGCAAACGGCCGAGAAGGTTGGCGAGCTGTTCGGCGTGACACCGATCCTGGACCGCAGACTGCGGGAGAAATCCTACGGAGAGGCGGAGGGAAGGCCACAGGAGTGGCTGGATCAACGATTCGTGCCGCCGCCGGCTGCCGGGGAGCGCTTGGAACATGACGAGGGCGTGCAGGGTGCTGAGACCAAGGCGGCGTTGGCGCAGCGCATCTACGCGGCCATGGACGAGATCTTGCAGCGCCCCTGCGAACACCAGATCATCGTGACGCACGGTGGCTCCCTGACATTCGTCGTGGCGTCCTGGATCAAGATGCCGATCAAGGCGGTCGGCCATGCCAGTTTCCGGGCGCCCTCCGGCAGCATCACCACACTGCACGAAGACGACTTCTTCCACAGCCGCCAGGTCGTCAACCTCGGTGACACCCGCCATCTCGACTCCGTCAAAGCCGGCTGACCTCTACCTGGCCCACTTCGACGGCCAGCGAGGTGAGGCGCGGTCTCGGTGATCATGACGTTGCAACGCTCTGTGATCACTGAGAAGACCTGTGCCCGGATCATCTTCGAGAAGATGCAGCAGTTGCTGCGCTTTGGCTGTTCTTACGAGGCGATCGCCGACGCGACGTGCTCGGCCACCACGATCCGAAGCCACCGCGGCGAATGGATACAACGGAGCTTCTTTGCCAGGCTCAAGCAGATCGCGCCACCTGCTATTTCAGTGCGGCGTAGGGCAGTAGCACGGAACCTGATGACTCGGCGCCATCAAGTCGAGGTGAGCCGCGTATTCGAGTCGACCGAGATCACGGTAAGCGCGCTCCCACAACGGTTTAAGGTCAGCGAAGTAGCAGCTCGGTCCGTTGACGAAAGTGTCTTTGAGCGCGAGCAAAGCGGTCGCCGGGTATCCGGCATCGAGCCAGCATTCGGCGGCGATGAGCTCTGGTCCCAGCGGTGGGCGGTCCGCGGCCACCGGCTCCCGATCGGCGTACGCATCAGCCGGGGCGAGCACGCCGATACCGTCCGCGCCGGGCTCGTGCCGCCACCCTTCCGGTACGTCAAACGCTATGTCGTACTCGGCGTCCTTCCTGACGGTCGCGCCTTCCCACCACGAACCGGGAAAAGTCCGATCAGGGTCCGGGTGTACGCGGAGTTCGGCGGACAGCCGGTCGACAAGTCTCCGGTCTTTGGCGCGCGCGTCGATGCGCCACTGGTTCTGGGCGAGCCAAACGTCGGCATCGCGCCATGCCGGGGGCTCCGGGTCAGGGTCCTCGTGCCACCGTCGTAGGGCCCACGACAGCATGAACTCCAGACCGGTACGGGTGTCCGCGCCGATCGGGGTCACGCCGTGCTCATGACCGTTGGCCAGGGCAACCGGATGGTCCAGCCGTCCGAGTTCCGGAGCGGGTACCAGCCAGCCGACGCCGCCGCCGTCGCCGAGAGAGCCGAAGGGCACAAACTCCGGCGTGGCGAAATGCGGTAGCGATAACTGCCGGTCCTGGTCGGCGAACTCTGGGTAGGCATCGCAGCCATCGGGCGGGCGGGGAATCGTGGCCAGGTCGAACATGAAGTCGTAGTGGGATACCAGCAGGGTGTAGTCATAGCTTTCGTTCTCTTCGTAGAAGTCGTATGCGTCCTGCCAGGCGATGTCGATCAGCGTTCGGAGCGCGGGCGGAGTGGGGAAGGGGAAGAGGTCGTCAACCCATGGCGGCGGTGTCGAGGCGGTCACGGAACCAGAGACTACCGACCGACATGAAACGCCTAATGTGGCCAGTTTCAACGCACGGGGCGCCTTGCCGAGACATCGATGCTCCCAGAAGACGCCGGCGATGAAAGGACAGGGCATCCCTACCTACCGCGACAACGCGGACCGCACCGCCGACGTCCCCGAGGAGGCATGCCCGCAGACCTGCGAAACGGGTCCAGCAGCGACTATCCGGGACGCCGTTCGCGCGTCACGCGTGTGGGCCTCCAGTACTTCCGTCGGCCGCAACGACCTCAGGACCTGTTGGCGGGATCAGACGATCCTCGTGCGCTCCCACGCTTGAATCACCACGTTTCCAACAGCAGCTTTTCAGCGATCGTTTAATCTTTCGGGGTGGCGGACATACCTGAAGATCTCGCATTGCCTCCTGCCCTGGCCGAGGTGGCCCAGGTCGGCTTCGAGTGGGAATGGGACGAGGAAACCGACGAGTCCCGCGGCTGTGACTTCGAACCGTACGATCGGTTCGAAGAGCCCGACCGGACGGCGTGGTGGTTCCGCCTGTGGACCGGCAACCAAGAGGTCGACGGCGGTGAGTTCCGCTTCTTCGGCACGACCGGGGCGGGTGACTACACCGGCTTCTGGCTGGTACGGCCCGATGCGGCGATCATCGACCAGCCCGTCGTCTACATCGGTTCCGAGGGTGAGCACGGTGTGATCGCCCGCGATCTCGGCGACCTACTCTGGCTGTTCGCCGCTGGCCTAGGCCCCGCCGAGGCCTTCACGGACCCCGACTCCCCGGCACAGCCGAACGAGGCCTTCCATGCGATCGCCGAGCGACACGCACCCGGCCGCCGCCATACCCCCACCCAAATCGTGACCGCCGCACGAGCGGAGTTCCCGCACTTCTCGGATCTCATCGACGCGATGTGCCGCTGAGTGAGACTCCCTTGGCCTTAGTTCAGAGAAGGTGCCCGAGCGTAGGATCATCCGCGTGGATCTGGACGACACCGCCGCCCGGCTCGGGGTACCCGTCGAGGACGTCGACCGCGTGCACCGGCTCGCCGGCGACCGGCCGTCGGCTCCGCTGCCCGCCAAGGCCGACGCGCCCGCGATCCTCCACCGGCTCGCGGTGCGGCCGGACGACGCCGCCGAGATCATGGCGGGCTGGCCCGACCCCGACTCTCCACTGTGGATTCCGGAGCTGCGCTGGCTGCTCGACCGCTCGATCGCCCTGGTCCGCGCCGATCTCGGGGGCCACGGCTGGCTGTCGCCCGGTCCGGAGCTGCCGCGCGAACGGGGCCCCGCCTGGCGGCATCTCTACGTGTACGCGTACCTGGCCCTGGTCGACGTCGTCACGGGCTACCACCGCGACCACGGCATCGCCGATGCCGTGTCGTGGGTGACCCTTGCGGATCTGGGCCGCAACCTCGCGATCGACCGGCGGATGCACCGCGAGGGCTGGCCGGTCATGCAGAGCTGGCTGACGCTGCACGCGCGCGGCGGCATCTACGAGCTGGGCCGGCTGCAGCACCATCGCGGCGGCACCACCATCGACCTGCACATCCCCGAGTCGGGGCCGATGACCCCGGAGGCGGTCGCGGCGTCGCTCGACGCGGCCCGCGTGTTCTTTCCACGCCACTTTCCCGACGAGCGCTACACGGCGTTCTCCTGCGGCTCGTGGCTGCTCGACCCGCAGCTACTGGAGTACCTGCCCGGGGACTCCAACATCGTCCGGTTCCAGCGGAGGTTCGAGCTGGAGCCCTACGAGGAGCCGGAAGGGCTGGACGCCGACGTCGAGGTGCTGCGGTTCGTGTTCCGCACCCTGACCACGCCGCTCGACCAACTGCCGCGCCGCACCGTGCTCCAGCGCGCGATCGTCGACCACCTGAAGGCCGGCGGCCACTGGCGCATCCGCCGCGGCCGCTTTCCGATCTAGCCGGGCCGAGACATCCACAGATCTGCCTCATGATCAATGAGACGTTACTTCATCGATTCTGAGGCACCGCAGTTCAAGGATTCTCTCAGGGAGACCCTGCGGGGATTGACGCTCGTGCAGTTCAGAGATGCATTGTGGGTGCGCAACAGGTGTGGTGCAGAGTGTCGAGCCCCTGACCGTCTCGCGCTGTGCCGAAGCCGTCGTCTGGGCTCCCGGCCGGAAGGGGCGGGCAATCATCCATGCGCCAGCCTTTAATGCTCTGCCGAGGGCACGTCGACGACAGGAACGTGTTCTTCTCGACAGCAGCGGGGCGCCACATCGAAAAGCAGCAGCCGGAGAAGCAGCGACACGTCAGAACCGGCTCCACTCAGGAACCTCGACCCACCTGGACCATGGCCCCTTCACGCAGGAGCCGTCGCCGGGATCCAGGCCCAGCAGCGTGAACGCGTGTCCGATCTTGGCAGCGGTCGGGTCCTCACGGCTTTGGGCCCAGGAGTAGAGGAAGCGGTTCAGCGTCCGCGCCGGGTCCTCGTCAGGGCACGCGTCACTGTCGACGGGATCGCGGCCGACCCATTCACCATCGATGACGTAGCTGCTCTGTGTGCCGCTCTTGGCGTTGAAGTAGACCGCCACGCACCGAGTGCCCGCCGACAAGGGCTTCACCGTCTCGTTCAGGGTGACGGCGAAGCCTTCCGGCTGTACCAGGGCGCATCCGCCCGCGATCTCGGTGACGGCGACGTATCGCAACCCGGCGGTGTAAAAGTCATCGGGGTCCTCCTCATCCTCGGGCGGCCACGGTGCCAGGCGAGGGTGGTGCGGAGCGAACCGCGCGGGGTCGGCCCCCAGGCGCTGTATCGCCTCATCGGCGCTGATTCCCGCGACCAGCGCCAGGCCCATCCCCAGCGCCCACTCCCCGCCCAGGTGAGCCTTGTTACTGAGAAGTTTTTTGCGTTCACGGGCGCTCTGGACGGCAGCTCGATGCTCCTCCTCCAGCGGAACAGCTTCGGGAAGGCCGGCGAACAACGGCGCTTGCGCCCCGGCCAGCGCCAATCGTCCGGCCGACCACCCGCACATCACCTCGATCCACGGGTCGGCCCCGGCGGCCAGCAGCGCCTCGATGGCACCGGCGTTGGCCCACCACACCGCTTCCCACAGCGGGGTACGGCCGTCTTCCCCGCGTACGTTCACGTCACTGGCCTGAGCCGCCAGCGCGGCCACGACATCCTTCGAACCGCGACGGCACGCGGCGATCAGCGGCACGCCCCAAGCCACCGCTGCCGGTGCGCTGGGATCAGTGCCGGTCGCCAGCCACCGCCCGACCTCCCGCATGTCCGTCCAAGCCCAATGGCCGATTCTGTCGAAGGTCATGGCATGCTCCTCAGCGCCTCGATCATCGTGAGCGGACATCCCATGCTAATGATCACGACTCATTTGGGATCGCCATGATCCGGGGCGAGGGTGCTCAGGGCAAGCACCGCCCGAATAGACGTCGAATCGGTCGCATCGTCGCCATGGATCCCGGCTGAAGCACACGCCGCACCTACCGCTCGGACCGGAGCCGAAGAGTCCGATGCCCGATGCGTCCTCGCGTTCGAGTCAGCCGAACTCGCCGTCCTTGGCGCCCTTGATGAACGCGTCCCACTCGCCCGGAGTGAACGTCAGAACGGGCCCATCGGGCTCCTTGGAGTCCCGTACGGCTTGACCACCATCCGGAAGCACCGCGACCTCGACACAGTTGTCGCCGGACCCGGAATAGGAACTCTTTCGCCAGGCAAGGGAAGGATCCATGATCGCCTCCTAGCTAAGTCGATCGATCAATTTGGCTAGGTATGCCATAGATGAGTCTGGGCTGAGGGCCGATGACCGTATGAGGTCGAAGATCAGCCTATAAACGTGTGAGCTCTTCGGGAGTCTCCAGATAAAGGTCACTCGTCGCTGTCTCGATATAGACCACGCTCGGATCACCTGGGTCCGGGAAATTCAAGATCTCAAATGGGCCGTCCATCGCGGCGTGGGCGCCGGCCGAGTCCGGCAGGACCTGCACGTAGATATTCGGCCTGGCGCTCATATCGACGATGTGCCGCAGTTGATCTCGCATCACCGATGGACCACCCACGAGCTTGGTCAGCGCGGCTTCGTCGCTGACCGCCCAGAGGGTGGGTGGCGCCTCGCCAGCCGCGCTTCCGCGCGGCGGCGAATCTGGTCGTTGTCCAGCACCTGGCCGCCTTTGAACATCGCCGTAGCGTAATCCTCGGTCTGGAAC
Organism: Nonomuraea sp. NEAU-A123; assembly: GCF_018603905.1. Lineage (GTDB taxonomy): Bacteria > Actinomycetota > Actinomycetes > Streptosporangiales > Streptosporangiaceae > Nonomuraea. The sequence goes on along the minus strand of NZ_JAHFZZ010000024.1, from coordinate 29,333 downwards.
AGTCCCGGCACGCGGAGATCCTCATATGTGTTGATCAAAGAGGCTTCCGCTTCGAACCCTGCAAGGGAACCGCGCCAGATGTCCTGATAATTGGCCCACCATCCCTTCTCCCGCGATTGACGAGCCAGCGTCAGAACAGCCTCACGCTGTTGCCGGTGAAGGACTCGCCGCCTCCGCAGGCCGAGCAGCGCCTCTCGCGTGTACGCCGATTGAGGTAGCCAGGAGGCCGCCAGAGGGCGGATGACGGGCGTCTGGTCACGCCGGATGATGAGCAGCCGGAAGATCAACGACCGGCAAGGAGCACAGCAATGAACACCGCCACTCCCGCGAAAGCCCGCCGGATCTGGCTGATGCTCATCGTCGCGGCGGTGTTCGGGGCTGTGCTCGTCAATCCCTATCTCGGGCTCGATGTCGATGACAGCCGGCTCGACGTGAGCAGCGGGCCGCATTATTACCTGCTCGTCGGGCACGTCTTCACCGCGCTGATCGCGCTCGTTCTCGGCCCTCTGCAGTTCGTTCCGGCGATCCGGGCGCGCAGGCGGGTTCACCGGACGATCGGCCGCTGCTATCTCCTCGCGGGGGTGGTGCCCTCCGCGCTGACCGCCGCACCGGTGGCGCTGCTCTCGGGCCGCCTCATCACCCAGATCGGCCTGACGATCCCCGCCGTCCTGTGGCTCCTCACCGGCTTGCTCGCTTTCCGGGCCGCCCGCCGTCGCGACTTCGTACGACACCAGAACTGGATGATGCGCAACTACGCGCTGACCTTCCTCGCCGTCACCTCACGCGTCCTGGTGCCGCTCTTCCTGCTGGCCCAGGTGCCGTTCAGTGACACGGTGAAGGCGGGTTCGATCAGCGCGAACGCTCAGTCCGCGATCCCGATCGGTCAGGTGCTCGGGTGGATCGTCAATCTCGTCGTGGTGGAGTTCCTGATCAGACGGCGCGGATCACGCCTCGCCGCATCCGCGCTCAGTGCGGATGCGCGGAGATAGCTATAACTCTTCCGGTAGTGAGCCACATCTTCAGGTTTCTCCAGAAAGACGTCACCGGCCGCCCCTACCTCCACATAGATGATGCTCGGGTCCCCTGGGGCTTGGTAGTCGAGAATCGCGAACCCGCCGGTCATCGAGGTGTGCGCGCCGACCGCGTCCGGTAGCATCTGGATACCGATGTTCCGACGTTCGGCAATCCGGCACAGATGGTGGAGCTGGTCGCGCATCACGCCTTCGCCAACAGCGTCCGCGGCACCTGTACTCCGCGCCCCGCGGCAGGCGGAGGTCCAAGCGAGGCCAGACCCGGCGCGCACACCGCAATATGCTTGCTTCATGGCGGATACGACGCTCATCACGGTGACACTGCCGAATGACCAGGTCGCCGAACTCAGGAAGCTCACCGACAACGTCTCCGCTTTTGTCGCCGAAGCGGTGGCACGCCAGCTGCGGCACCAACTTCTCGGTGCCGAGCTCGTGCGTCACCAGGAGGAGCACGGGGAGTTTACCGACGAGGAGCTGATCGAAGCTCACGCCAGGATCTTCGGGGGGACGGAGCCCGGCGGTTCGGCGAGCGTGGCGTGATCGAGCACGTCCAAACCGTCGTTCTGGATTCCCAGGGACTCTCCGCCTGATTGCGCAGGACCGCAAGATTCTCGCGATGTTCCATGTGTTTCACACCATGGGCGCCGATCTCGTGGTCGGCGCCAACACCATCGTGGAGGTCAGCCACACGCGGGTGAACGTGCCTCGGCTGCAGTGGGTGCTCTCTCGCGTCAAGGTCGAGCCGGTTACCGAGCGTGCAGCGAAGGCGTCCGCGGAGCTGCTCAAGACGGCAGGTCTGCACGGCCACAAGTATGCGATCGACGCGACGATCGCCGAGATGGCGCTACGCCAGCCCGGTCCTGTCGCCATGCTCACCTCGGATGTCGATGACATGGCTCGATTGTGCGGCCATCGTGTCCGACTGATCGGCATTTGAGTAGGTAAAGGCCGCTGTCCTTCCCATCCCAGCTCGGCATAAGATGATCGGTCGCCCCGCTCGTCCCCCGCCGGGAGGCTACCGACGCTGGCGGGGGAAATCGAGGACGAGACCGCAGCTGTTGAGGATATGCAGTTCCGCGGACACCGGAGCCGGTTCGGTGGGCGACGGAGACCCTGACGGAGCGGTAGCGGCAGGCCTTGTTCCGGAACCAGAACCTGAGGATGACTGACAGCAGTTTTGTCACCTTTCTCCGGTCAGATACGCGTTCTCCAGGCCTTAGCCAGGGCGAGAAAGGCCGAGTTCTCCTCTGGCAGCCCTATGGTGACGCGAACGCCTTCCCCCGCGAAGGCGCGCACTATGACTCCGTTGTCGAGGCAGTGGTCGGTGAAGGCCGTACTGTTCTGGCCGAGCGGCAGCCACAAGAAGTTCGCCTGGGATGTCGGCAGGTCATAGCCGAGAGCCCGGAGTTCATGAGTGACGTGTTCGCGCTCTCTGACCGTGAGGGCGACTCGTCTGGCGACCTCCTCGTGCTCCTGGAGCGCGGCGATCGCGGCCTCTTGGGCGAGGGCGCTGACGCTGAACGGGGTCTGCGCCTTGCGTACCTGGGCGATGATCTCGGGTGCTCCGACGCAGTAGCCGACCCGCAACCCGGCCAGCGCGTACGCCTTGGAGAAGGTCCTGAGGACGACGACGTTCGGCCGGTCGCCGAAGAGTGCGAGCGCGTCCGGTACGGCGGACGGATCGGCGTATTCGTGGTAGGCCTCGTCAATGACGATCAGCACGTGCTCGGGCACCTGGTCGATGAAGGCGCGCAGGGCGGTTTCGCCGATGGGGGTCGATGTCGGGTTGTTGGGGTTGCAGACGAAGACCAGCCGGGTTCGTTCGGTGACGGCCTCCGCCATGGCCTGGAGGTCCTGGACGTGGTCGCGCAGCGGGATCTGTACGGGGGTGCCGCCGGCCACCGTGGTCAGGATGGGGTACGCCTCGAACGACCGCCAGCCGAAGACGACCTCGCTGCCCGGCGTACATACCGTGTGCAGGATCTGCCCGCAGACTTCGGAAGAGCCTGCTCCCACGGCGATGTGGTCGGTGGTCACGCCGTGGCGGGCGGCGAGTGCCTCGAGCAGGCGGCCGGCGCCCATGTCCGGGTAGCGGGAGAGGCCACTGGTCAGCTCGGTGAGCCGGGAGGCGACGTCGGGCAGCAGGCCGTACGGGCATTCGTTGCTGGCCAGGACGACGGCCCCGGGCACTTTGCGGCCCGGTACGTAGGACTGGAGTTCGATCAGGGACGAGCGCACGTGCACCACAGCGGTTTCATGTCCTTTCGTTACACGTGGGCCAGGAGGATGGCGGGGTTCTCCACGCAGTCGGCCACGTAGCGCAGGAAGCCGCCGGCGGCGGCGCCGTCGCAGACTCGGTGGTCGAAGGTTAGGGACAGTTGAGTGACTTTGCGGGGCACGACCGTGCCGTCGGTCACCCAGGGGCGGTCGATGATGCGGCCGATGCCGAGGAGTGCCGCTTCGGGGTGGTTGATGATCGGGGTGGAGCCGTCCACGCCGAAGACTCCGTAGTTGTTGAGTGTGAACGTGCCCCCGGTCAGCGCTGCGGGAGGCAGGCCGCCCGAGCGGGCGAGGCCGGTGAGCCGGGTCAGTTCGGCGGCTAGCTGTGCGGTCGTCATCAGATGCGCGTCCCGGACCACCGGCACGACGAGACCTCGATCGGTCTGCGCGGCGAAGCCGAGGTTGATGTGGCCGTGCCGGACGATCTCGGCACGGGTGGTGTCGACCGAGGAGTTCAGCTCGGGGAACCGTCGCAGGCCGGCCACGCAGATGCGGGCCAGGATCGCGAGCAACCCGATGCCCAGGTCCGGGCGGGCCTGTCGCAGCGTGTCCTTGATCGCGAGCAGGCCGGTGGCGTCGACGTCCACCCAGGTGGTGGCGTCGGGGATCTCGCTGCGGCTGCGGGTCAGCTTGTCGGCGACCGCCCGGCGCAGTCCGCGCAGGGGGATGCGCTCTGCCGTCAATGCCGTTCCGGTCACCGAGGGCGGAGACGCGGGCATCGGCGCGGGCATGGGCGGCGCCACGGAGTCCTCGAGCGCCTCGCCAGCGACGGCGCCAACGGCAACGGCAACGCCGGCTCCGGCTCCGGCGATGGCCCGCTCGACGTCGCGGCGAAGGATCACTCCGCAAGGTCCGGTGGGGCTGAGGGCAGCGAGGTCCACGCCGTGCTCGCGGGCGATCCTGCGGACAAGCGGAGAGATCACGCGGGGTGCGTGGCCGGCCGCGGGCTCCGGTTCGGCTGCGGCTTGAGAGGCGGGCACCTGCGGCGCGACCGTGGACCGCCGCTCGATCGTGGACTGCCGCTCGGCCCCGGACGGCTGCGGCGCAGTCGCGGACACCTGGGGTGCGGCCGTGGACGCCTGCCGCGCCGAATCGGGGGCCTTCTGGTCGGCGGTCCGGGAGCCCCCGCGGCGCCGTCTGCGCGCGCCGGTGGCGTGGCCGGTGCCGTACCCGATCAGGACGTTGCCGGAGCCGGCCTGCTCCTCTTCGCGGTAACGCGCCGCAGCCGGGTCCACGTCGCGCTCTGCGGCGGGTGCCGTCTCGTCCGCCTTGTCCGGCGGACCGACTTCAATAAGGGGTTCGCCCACCGACAGGACGGTGCCCGCCCCCGCGTGGAGTCTCAGGACGGTTCCCGCGTACGGGACCGGTACCTCCACGGCCGCCTTGGCGGTCTCGACCTCGACCACGATCTGGTCGATCTCGACCGTGTCGCCGACGGCGACCTTCCATTCGACGATCTCGGCCTCCGTCAGGCCTTCGCCGAGGTCGGGCAGGCGGAACACCTGCCGGGAAGCGGAAGCGGTGGTCGTCATGACGCCTCCCCTGCCAGGTGGAAGACATCGGGCTCGTCGCCGAACTGGAGCCGGTCGACCGCGTCGAGGACCCGGTCCACGTCCGGCAGATGCGAGTGCTCGAGCATCGGCGGCGGGTAGGGGATGTCGAACCCCGAGACGCGCAGCACCGGCGCGGCCAGCGAGTGGAAGCAGCGCTCCTGTACGCGGGCCGCGATCTCCGCACCCACTCCGGCGAACCCCTGAGCCTCCTGGATCACCACACAACGCCCCGTCTTGCGTACCGAGGACACCACGGTCGCATCGTCGAACGGCACGATCGTCCGCAGGTCCACCACCTCCAGCGCGATGCCGTCCTGAGCTGCGGCTTCGGCGGCCTGGAGTGCCACCGGGATGCTCGGCCCATAGGCGATCAGCGTCGCGTCGCGCCCCTCGCGCAGCACCGCCGCCTGCCCGAACCCCGCGGCGCGCCGATCCCCCAGCGTGGTCTCGCCTTTGGACCAGTACAGCCGCTTGGGCTCCATGAAGATCACCGGGTCGGGGTCGGCGATGGCGTCGCGCAGCAGCCAGTACGCGTCATCGGGGGTCGCGGGGGTTACGACCTTCAAGCCCGGAGTGTGGGCGTAGTAGGCCTCGCTGGAGTCGCAGTGATGCTCGACACCACCGATGCCACCCGCGTACGGGATCCGGATCACCATCGGCAGCGACAGCCGCCCGCGCGTACGGTTGCGCAGTTTGGCCACGTGCGAGGCGATCTGCTCGAAGGCCGGGTAGGCGAAGGCGTCGAACTGCATTTCCACCACCGGGCGGAAGCCGCCCATGGCCATGCCCACGGCGAGGCCCACGATCCCCGCTTCGGCCAGCGGGGTGTCGAAGCACCGGTCCTCGCCGAATTCCTTGGTCAGCCCGTCGGTGATGCGGAAGACGCCGCCCAGCGGGCCCACGTCCTCGCCGAAGACGAGAGCGCGTTCGTCCTCGCGCAGTGCGTCGCGTAGCGCGGCGTTCAGCGCCTGCGCCATCGTCATCGCGGCCATCTCAGTCCTCCTGGGCGGTCAGCTCGGACGCCAGCAGTGCCCGTTGCTCGCGCAACTGGGGCGTGGGCTCGGCGAAGACGTGGTCGAACAGCTCGAACGGGTCCATCTCGGGGTCGGCGTTCATCTCGTCGCGGACGCGCGCGGCGAACTCCTCGGCGGCCTGGTGCGCCGAGGCGACGGCCTCCGGGTCGAGCAGGCCGCGTTCGCGCAGGTAGGTCTCCAAGCGGGCGAGGGGGTCGGCCGACTCCCACCGCTCGACCTCGCCGGTCTCCCGGTAACGGGTGGCGTCGTCGGCGTTGGTGTGGGCGTCCATGCGGTAGGTGTGCGCCTCCACCAGGAAGGGGCCGCCGCCGGTCCGCGCGTGTTCCACGGCCGCTGTCAGGACCGACAGCACCGCGACGAGGTCGTTGCCGTCCACCTGCTCGGAGCGGATGCCGTAGCCGATCCCCTTGTACGCGAGCGCGGGAGCCGCGCTCTGCTTGGCCAGCGGCACCGAGATCGCGTACTTGTTGTTCTGCACGAAGAACACAACGGGGGCGTGCAGGACCGCGGCGTAGTTGAGCGCCTCGTGGAAGTCGCCCTCACTGGTGCCGCCGTCGCCGATGAAGGCCATGACCACGCCGTCCTGGCCCTTGCGGCGCAGGGCCTCGGCCATGCCCACCGCGTGTATGGTCTGGGTGGCCAGCGGGGTGCACTGAGGCGCGACCCGCGTGGCCACGGGGTCGTACCCGCAGTGCCAGCCGCCTCGCAGCAGGGTGAGCACCTCGACGGGATCGATCCCGCGGGAGACCAGGGCCACCGACTCCCGGTAGGTGGGGAACACCCAGTCGTCCTCGCGCAGCGCGAGGACGCCGGCGATCTGGCAGGCCTCCTGCCCGCGGCTGGACGGGTAGACAGCGAGCCGGCCCTGCTTGGTCAGCGCGGTCGCCTGACGGTCGAAGCGGCGGCCCAGGACCATCCGGCGGTACGCCTCCAGCAGCCGCTCGTCCGCCGGCACCGGGTAACCGGCGGGCGGCTGAACGGCCGTGCCGTCCTCGGCCACGAAGCGCACCGGCACCGGTGAGGGCAGCAGGCCGTCGACCGTCTGGCGACTCGTCCTCACAGACATGGCGACGCTCACTTTCTCTGGACGTTTGACAGGCAAAGCGTCTACTTTCTGAGCCATCCGTTCAAGACATCAGGCATGATGAGCGACAAATGGGTTAAATCAGGACTTGGGGAGGGCCAATTGTCAGCCAATGATGGTGTTGAGGGTGGATTGCCGGGACGTTCGGCGAGCCAGTTGGACGGGGTGGACCGCGCGATCATCGCCGAGCTGCTGCGCGACGGCCGGATCTCGATGCGCACTCTCGCCGAGCGCGTCCACATCTCCCGCGCCAACGTCTACGCCCGGATCACGCGGCTGATGGACGACGGGGTGATCACCGGCTTCACGGCCGAACTCGCCCCGCACAAGGCGGGCCTGGGCACCAGCGCGTACGTCTCGGTCACCATCGAGCAGAACTCCTGGCGCACGGTCTCGGCCAGGCTCCGCGAGACCCCGTACGTCGAGCACTTCGCGATGGTCGGCGGCGACTACGACGTCCTGGTGCTGGTCAGGACGCCGGACAACGAGGTGCTACGGCACGTGGTGCTGGAGCGCATCCAGGACATCCCCGGCGTCCGCGCCACCCGCACCTGGCTGGTCTTCGAGGAGGCCCGGGGCCGGGGTACGGAGTGGGCGGCGCGGGAGAGCTGAGCGGCGCCGGTCAGCCCTCCCGGGCCGCCTTGTACTCCTCAAGGATCGCTTCGATGTGCCGCACCATGAAGGTGTAGTAGTCGCGCATCTCCCGCAGGCGCCCGCGCTGCGGCTCGGGGAGGTCGGCCGCGTGCGTCTGCGCGTTCTCGGCCAGCGTCAGCAGCTCGACCGTCTGCTCAAGCTGGTGGTGCAGGCAGCCGACCCAGGCGTCGCCGCGCCACTCGTACACGTACTGCCGGGAGCCGGGCTCCTTGAAGCGCCGCACGGTTCCGCTGAGCACCAGCAGGCGGGTCATCTCGGACACCGAGCCCTTGCTCGCCTCTAGCGTGTTCTGCAGGTCCACCATCGTCATGGGCGCCTCGCTGAGCATCAGGACGCCCGCGGCGCGCCCCGCCATCGGCGGCCATCCCATGGCACGGCCGATGTGCAGACCGAAGTCGTCGATCAGCGGATTCGCAGCGCCGAGACCTTCGTCACCGACGGGGCTGAGCACCAACGGACACCATCCGTTCAGAAAAAAATGAACTTTCACTATTGACTGAACTTCCTGCTGGGGGCAGTCTACCGGCTAACAGCGGCCCGGGCATTTCCGGAGCCGCGCTCCGTGAGCCGAACGCAGGAGGTTCGCCGTGACAGGCACGGGCTGGGACATCATCGTCGTGGGTGCGGGTTCGGCCGGCGCGGCGCTCGCGGCCCGCTCCGCCGAGCGGGGGAAGCGCGTCCTGCTGCTGGAAGCCGGACCCGACTACCGCTCAGCGCAGATGCACGAGGCGTGGCGGTCGCCGAACCCCGTCCGCGCGCTACTGGACCCCAGTGCCACCGAGGGCCTGGTCTGGGCGGGCGTCCATTCCTCGCGGACCGACAAGCAGCCGCAGGGTCCGTACTGGCGGGGCCGGGGTGCGGGCGGCAGTTCGTCGATCAACGGGCAGATCGCGATCCGTCCGCCGATGGAGGACTTCGACGACTGGGCCGCGGCGGGATGCGCCGGCTGGTCGTGGCAGGACGTGCTGCCCTACTTCGCGAAGCTGGAGGACGACGAGGAGTTCGGGGACGAGCCGTACCACGGCAAGGGCGGTCCGACCCCGATCTTCCGCATGCCGCGGGAACAGTGGGGCGGCGTGGACGCCGCGCTGTGCGCCGGGGCGCTCGCCGCGGGACACCCCTGGGCTCCCGACGTGAACGCGCCTCAGGCGAGCGGGGTCTCGCCGTACCCGATCAACTCGCGTGGCGGGCGCAGGGTCACGGTCAACGACGGCTACCTCGAACCGGCCCGGTCGCTGCCCGGCCTCACCGTACGCGGCGAGGCGCTGGTGGACCGGGTCGTCTTCTCCGGCGACCGCGCCGTCGGCGTCCGGGTCATCGTGGACGGGACGGCGACAACCGAGTACGCGGACGAGATCGTGCTCAGCGCGGGCGTGATCCACTCCCCCGCGATCTTGATGCGGTCAGGGGTGGGCCCGGCGGCCGACCTGCGCCGGCTGGGGATCACGGTACGGCGGGAGCTCCCGGTCGGCCTCGGTATGCAGGACCATCCGATGATCGTCGTCGAGCTGCCGCTGACCACGGAGGCCGCCATCAAGACGGCCGACGACCGCCACACCAATGTCTGCGTCCGCTACACCAGCGGGCCCGGGGGTCTCCCCCACGACATGATGTTCGTCTCGCTGAACCAGAACGTCCTGTCCATGGAGGCCGCCGACACGCGGTTCCCGGCGGGCGGCCTGGGCGTGTGGCTGAACCAGAACCACTCGCGCGGCGTACTGACGCTGACCTCCGCCGACCCGGAGGCCCAGCCCGAGGTCCGGGAGCGGATGCTGTCGGACGCCCGCGACCTGGAGCGGCTGCGGCAGGGGGTACGCGCCCTGGTCGACCTGGCGCGCGGCCCCGAGGTCGCCCCGATCGTCGCGGGCTCCATCGAGATCAGCAACAGGCGGCTGTTCGAGGTGCTGGACAACGACGCCGAACTCGACGACCACCTCCTCGCCACCGCGGTGGACGCCCAGCACGGCACCAGCACCTGCCGGATGGGAGCGCCCGGCGACCCCACCGCCGTGGTCGACCCGTCCTGCCGTGTCCTCGGGGTCGACGGTCTGCGCGTGGTCGACGCGTCGATCTTCCCTTCCGTACCGCGGGCCAACACCAACCTGGCATCGATCATGGTCGGCGAGCTCATGGCCGACCGTCTCGGCTGAGCCCACCACGCCCGAAAGGAACACCATTCCGTGAAGACCCTGCAGAACCTGATCGGCGGCATCTGGGAGGACTCCCGTGGTGACGCCTTCCACGAGGTGATCAATCCGGCGACCGAAGAGGTCGTCGCCCGCTGCCCCAGCGGCTCACCGGAGGATGTCCGCCAGGCCGTGGACGCGGCTGTCCAGGCCCAGCCGGCCTGGGCGGCGCTGCCGGTCGCCGAACGCGTGGAGCTCCTGTCCCGGTGGGCGGACACGATCGCCGATCACGCTGAAGAGCTGGCGGAGATCGAATGCCGCGAGATGGGCAAGCCCGTCGCCCTCGGCCGGACCTTCATCGCGGGCGCGGCGCAGGGGTTCAAGGCGGCGGTGGCCGAGGCCCTGGACTACCGGTTCGAGGAGACCGTCACCGACGGCACCACGATCCTGCGCCGGCCGCTCGGCGCCACGGCGGTCATCGTGCCGTGGAACTTCCCGGTGCCCATGGCGCTGGGGGCGCTCGGCCCGCTGCTGGCCGCGGGCAACACCGTCGTCCTCAAGCCGTCCGAACGCTCGCCGATGTCGGCGGTGCGGCTGCTGGAGCTGATGGAACTGCCGCCCGGCGTGGTGAACCTCGTCCTCGGCGACTCCCGGGCCGGTGCGCCCCTGGTCGCCGATGAGCGGATCGGGCTCGTGCACTTCACCGGCTCCGTCGAGGCCGGACGGCGGGTCGGCGCGGAGAGCGGGGCCCTGCTGCACCGGTCGATCCTCGAACTCGGCGGCAAGGACCCCGTGGTCGTCGACGCGGGAGTCGACCCGGTCGCGACCGCCGCGGCGGTCGCGTTCGGCGCGTTCGTCAACACGGGCCAGATCTGCACCTCGATGGAACGTATCTACGTGCACCGCGATATCGCCGAGGAGTTCGTCGACGCCCTCGTGGACGTCGCCGGCACCTTCGCCCTCGGAGACGGGCACGACGAGAGCACGGTGCTGGGCCCGCTGGTCGACCGGCGGCAGCGCGACATCGTGGTCCGGCACGTCAACGACGCCGTCGAGCGCGGCGCGACCGTCCGCACGGGCGGAACCGTGCCCGAGGGCAATGGCTTCTTCTACCCCGCCACCGTGCTCACCGGCGTGGACGACTCCATGCTGGTCATGACCGAGGAGACCTTCGGCCCGCTCGCCCCGGTCACCGTCGTCTCCTCCTTCGAGGAGGGCCTGGAGAAGGCGGCCGGAACGCGTTTCGGCCTCGCCGCCACCGTGTACACCAACGACCCCGCGCACATGCTCGCGGCGCGCGACATCCCCGCCGGCGTGGTGTGGGTGAACCAGTGGCAGGGCGGCGGCCCCGAGCGGCTGTACGAGCCGGCCGGCGACAGCGGCATGGGCGCGACCGGGTCCCGGGCGGCCTACGACGCGGCCACCCGCCCCGTCTCGATCCACGCCGTCCCGGCCGCCCCGGGCGCGTGACGCCCGCGATCCAGGGCGCCAAGCGGCAGGCTGCGGACGCCGTCGGCGCCTGGGAAGGCCGCTTGATCGACCTGTCCCACCGCATCCACGCCCACCCCGAGCTCGCCTTCGAGGAGACGCTGGCGAGCACGTGGGTGGCGGACGCGCTGAGCGCCGCCGGTTTCGACGTCCAGCACGGCTGCTACGACCTGCCCACGGCCGTGCGCGCGACAGTGGGCACCGGCCCGCTGCACATCGGGATCTGCGCCGAGTACGACGCTCTGCCCGACATCGGGCACGCCTGCGGGCACAACGTCATCGCCGCCGCCGCGGTCGGCGCGGGAGCCGCACTGGCCGGTCTGGCCGATGATCTCGGGCTGACCGTGACCGTCCTCGGCACCCCGGCGGAGGAAGGCGGCGGCGGCAAGATCCTCATGCTGGAACGCGGCGCGTTCGAGGGCCTCGACGCCGCCATGATGGTCCACCCCGCCGCCGTCGAGATGGCGGCGATGCCCGGCTCGGCGGTCGCCCAGTTCGAGGTCTCCTACCGAGGGAAACCGGCCCACGCCGGCGCGTACCCCGAGCTCGGCGTCAACGCCGCCGACGCGATGACCATCGCGCAGGTGGCGATCGGGCTGCTGCGCCAGCAGACGGGCGCCGATGACCGCGTCCACGGCATCGTCACCCAGGCCGGTACGGCAGCGAACGTGATCCCCGACGCGAGCCACGGCCGGTGGATCGTCCGATCCTCCACTCTGGAGGCACTCGCCGAGCTCAAGCCACGCGTGCTGCGCTGCTTCGAGGCCGGGGCGCTGGGCGCGGGGTGCGACCTGGTGGTCACTCCGCCGGCCCCCGACTACGCCGACCTGCGGCCCGACGTGGGCATGCTGGGCCTGTACCGGGCCAACGCCGAGGCACTCGGGCGGGTCTTCCCGGAGCTGCCCGGCGGTCCCCCGGCCGGCGCGGCCACCGACATGGGCAACGTCTCGCACGCCGTGCCCAGCATCCATCCCATGCTCGGGCTCGACTGCCTGCCCGCGGTCAACCATCAGCCCGAGTTCACCGCGGCCTGCGCCACCCCGGCCGCCGACAGGGCGGTCCTCGACGGCGCCACGGCCATGGCATGGACCGCCATCGACCTCGCCCGCTCACCCGCGTGGAAACCGGCCCACCGCCGGCCCCATCCGACACGAAGGACGGCTCGCGGCTGACCCCTCCGGGCGGACGGCGGCTCGCGGCTGACCCTCTGCGGCGCGGAAGACGGATCGCAACTCCGGACGATCGACGAAGCCCCGGTCACCTCGCAGGTGACCGGGGCTTCGGTATGTTCAGCGCCCTTCGAAGACGGGCTGCTGCTTGGTGAGGAACGCCTCGACCGCTCCGGCGTGGTCGGCGGTCCGGCCCAGGCGTGCCTGGGCGCTGGCCTCGGCCGTGAGCACCGTTCCGAGGTCCTGGTTCCAGGCTTGCGCGATCAGCCGCTTGGACTCGGCGTAGGCGGCGGTCGGCCCGGCCGCGAGCCGGGCCGCGAGCTCCCGGCCCGCCGCACCGACATCCGCGCGGGGGACCACACGCCCCGAGATTCCCCACGCCACCGCCTGCTGAGCGCTGAACGACTCGCCGAGCAGGACGAGCTCCTTGGCCCGGGCCTCACCGACCGCCCGCGCGAGCGTCGTGGAAAGCCCGGAGTCGCACGTCAGCCCGATCGCGGTGAACGCCGTGGCGAGCACGGCCTCCTCGGCCAGGACCCGCAGGTCGCAGGCCAGCGCGAGGGCCAGCCCGGCGCCGACGCACGTGCCGTTGACGGCGGCGACGACCGGCTTGCCCATCGTGGCCACGAGCCGGATGATCGGCGCGTAGTCCTCCTCGACGGTGTCGAACGCGTGGCCGGCGTCGGCGCGGAGCGCGGCCGCGTGCTCGGCGAGGTCCTGACCGACGCAGAAGGCGCTCCCCGCACCGGTCAGCAGCACGGCACGGACGTCGGCATCGGACGCGACCTCCTCAAGTGTCCGGCGCAACGCCGTCTTGAGAGCGGCGTCGAGCGCGTTGCGACGATTCGGGCGATTGAGCGTCAGAACGGCCACGGCCCCGTCACGTTCGAGAACGACGGGGGCCGCCGGGACGGCGGGGGCGGTCGCGGTGGCGTCCATGTCAGGCCTCCTGGGCGGGCGTCGCCGGCCAGGTCTTGGCCACGAGGGTCAGCACGTCGTAGGTGGCGACCACCTGGCCGTCCTGGTTGGCCACGACGGCGTCCCAGCGGACCTCGCCGTAGTCCGCGCCGGCCCGCGGGGTGATCTGCTTGACGGTCAGCGTCACGTCGATGGCGTCGCCGGCCTTGACCGGGGTGAGGAAGCGCAGCCCGTCCACGCCGAAGTTCGCCAGGACCGGTCCGGGCGCGGGGTCGACGAAGAGCCCGGCGGCCAGGGACACGACGAGGTAGCCGTGGGCGACGATGCCGCCGAACAGCGGGTTCCGCGCGGCGGCCGCGGCGTCGGTGTGCGCGTAGAAGGTGTCTCCGGTGAACTCGGCGAAGTGCTCGATGTCCGCGAGCGACACCGTCCGCGGCGCGGAGCCGATCGTGTCGCCCACGCGCAGCTCCGCCAGCGACTTGCGGAAGGGGTGAACGCCGGATTCGGCGCGCGCGGCTCCCGTCGTCCACCGTCCGGTGATCGCGGTGAGCTGGTCCGGGGAGGCCTGGACGGCGGTGCGCTGCATGTGGTGCAGAACCCCGCGGACGCCGCCGAGCTCCTCGCCGCCGCCGGCCCGCCCGGGGCCGCCGTGGACGAGGACGGGCAGCGGCGAGCCGTGCCCGGTGGACTCCTTGGCGTCGTCTCTGTCCAGGACGAGGACCCGGCCGTGCCACGGCGCCAGCCCGAGCACGACGGACCGCGCGACCTGCGGGTCATGGGTGACGACGGAGGCGACGAGGCTTCCCCTGCCCCGGGCGGCGAGGGCGACCGCCTCCTCGACGCCGTCATAGGTGAGCACGGTGCTCACCGGACCGAACGGCTCCACGTCGTGTGGCTCGGTGGCGCCGGGGCGGGCGCGCAACACGAGCGGGGTCATGAAGGCGCCGCGCTCGGGGTCGCCGTCGAGCGAGGACGCGCCCTCGGGGTCGCCGAAGATCACCTCGGCGCTCGCCTTCAGCGCCTCGACGGCCTTGCGTACCTCGTCGCGCTGGCCGAGGCTGGCGAGCGGGCCCATCCGCACGTCCGCGTCGCGCGGGTCGCCGACGGTCACCTCCGCCAGGCGCGCGGCGAGCGCCTCGGCCACCTGACCGGCCATCGCCTCGGGAACGAGCACCCGGCGAATGGCGGTGCACTTCTGCCCTGCCTTGACCGTCATCTCGGTGACGACGCCCTTGACGAACAGGTGGAACTCCGGATCGTCCGGCCGCACGTCGGGCCCGAGGATCGAGCAGTTGAGGGAGTCGGCCTCGACACCGAGCAGGACGCCGCCGTCGAGCACGTTCGGGTGGCGGCGCAGGATGCCCGCGGTGTGCGCCGAGCCGGTGAAGGCGACGGAGTCCTGAACCGTCAGCTCGTCGAGCAGCCCGCCCGCGCCGCCGGCGACGAGCTGGAGGGCTCCCTCGGGCAGGATGCCCGACTCGATGATCCGGCGGACGGCGAGTTCGGTGAGATAGGCGGTCTGGCTCGCGGGCTTGACGATCGACGGCAGCCCGGCGAGGAAGGCCGGGGCCAGCTTCTCCAGCATGCCCCAGACGGGGAAGTTGAAGGCGTTGATCTGCACCGCGACACCCGGACGGGAGGTGTAGAGGTGCTGGCCGACGAAGGTGCCGCCCTTGCCCAGGCGCTCGAGGCCGCCGTCGAGGACGACCGTGTCGTTCGGCAGTTCGCGGACGCCCTTGCTCGCGTAGCTGAACAGGGTGCCGATGCCGCCGTCGACGTCGATCATCGTGTCCCGCGAGGTGGCGCCGGTCCGTACGGACAGTGCGTAGAGCTCCTCCTTGCGCTCGGACAGGTGCTTGGCCAGCGCCTTGAGCAGGGCCGCCCGCTCGTGGAAGGTCAGGGATCGCAGCGCGGGTCCGCCGACGTCCCGGGCGTGCCGGACCATCGCGGCGACGTCCAGGCCCCGGCTCGAGACGCGCGCGACCTCCTCGCCCGTAGCGGCGTCGAGCAGGGGTTCCCCGTCGTCCGCCGCCCGGAACCAGCGTCCGGCGGCGTAGCTCTCCAGAATCGCGCTCACGTTGTCTCCTCCCTGGGGGGACCTATTGCGCAGGAGCCCCGACTCGTGCAACCGTATTACTGACCGAGTGATAAGTAAATACGACCGATGCCCTGGAGGGAAGATGACGACTGCGGCGGAACCGGAGGCGGAGGAGCGGCTGCGGGCCGCGTTCGAGGCGACCATCGCGCGCAACGACCGGATCGAGCCGCGGGACTGGATGCCCGACGCCTACCGCCGGACGCTCGTGCGCCAGATCGCCCAGCACGCGCACTCCGAGATCATCGGCATGCAGCCCGAGGGCGAGTGGATCGGACGCGCCCCGTCCCTGCGCCGCAAGGCGATCCTCCTGGCCAAGGTGCAGGATGAGGCCGGGCACGGCCTCTATCTGTACTCGGCGTGCGAGACCCTCGGTGTCTCCCGCGCCGAGCTGACCGGCCTGCTGCTCGCCGGCAAGCAGAAGTACTCCTCGATCTTCAACTACCCGACGCTGTCCTACGCCGACGTCGGCACGATCGGCTGGCTGGTCGACGGAGCCGCGATCTGCAACCAGGTGCCCCTCTGCCGGACCTCCTACGGACCATACGGCCGCGCCATGATCCGCATCTGCAAGGAGGAGTCCTTCCACCAGCGTCAGGGGTACGAGCTGCTCATGACGATGATGCGCGGCACCGACGCCCAGCGTGCCATGGTCCAGGAGTCGGTCGACCGGTTCTGGTGGCCGGCGCTGATGATGTTCGGCCCGCCGGACGCCGAGTCCACCAACAGCGCGCGGTCGATGGCGTGGGGCGTCAAGCGCAACTCCAACGACGAGCTGCGCCAGCGGTTCGTGGACATGACGGTCCCGCAGGCCGACGCGCTCGGGGTGACGCTGCCCGACCCCGACCTGCGCTGGAACGACGAGCGCGGGCACCACGACTTCGGCGAGCCGGACTGGGCGGAGTTCGCCGCGGTCGTCCGCGGGGACGGTCCGTGCAACGCCCAGCGGCTGCGCCACCGCCAGGCCGCCCATGACGACGGCGCCTGGGTACGCGAGGCGGCGTCGGCGTTCGCGAGCCGGTCCGCCCAGGCGGGTGCCCGATGAGCGCCGACCGGCGGGAGTGGCCGCTCTATGAGGTGTTCGTCCGCGGCAAGCGCGGGCTCAACCACGTCCACGTCGGGTCGCTGCACGCCCCGGACGACACGATGGCCGTACGGCACGCGCGCGACGTCTACACGCGGCGCAACGAGGGCGTGAGCATCTGGGTCGTGCGGGCCGACGCCATCACGGCCTCCAGCCCGGACGAGAAGGACCCGCTGTTCGCGCCGAACGGCGACAAGGTCTACCGGCACCCGACGTTCTACGACATTCCCGACAACGTCCCGCACATGTGAACCGCTACTCCCCTGTCCATCCCGTACACGCCCAGGAGGCGGACCCCATGAGCGACGAGCATGGCGGCATCTTCGACGGCCTGATCGGCGCAGAGTCCGCGCAGTGGGCGTTCGGCACCGACTTCGAGGATCCGCTGGCCGGCGTCGACACGACGGTGCCCGACGGCGTCGACCACACCGAACTCGCCGAGTACTGCCTCATGCTCGGCGACGACGCCTTGATCATGTCGCAGCGCCTGACGGAGTGGTGCAGCCGTGCGCCGGACCTCGAAGAGGACATCGCGCTGGCGAACATCGCCCTCGACCTCCTCGGGCAGGCGCGCCTGCTCCTGGCGCGGGCGGCCGCCGCCGACCCCGGGCTCCTGCCCGCCCTTCCCGAGGGCTCGCCGGTGCCCGCGGAGGACGCGCTGGCGTTCTTCCGTGACGCCGGGCAGTTCCGCAACGTGCGTCTCGCCGAGGTCGCGAACGGTGACTTCGGGCACGTCGTCGTCCGCCTGCTGCTGTTCTCGGTGGCCCGGCTCGCGCTGCTGGAGCGGCTGCGCGCGAGCAGCGACACGGTGCTGGCCGCGGTGGCGGCCAAGGGCGTCAAGGAGGTCACCTACCACAGGGACTGGGCGGCCCGCTGGTTCCTCACCTTGGCACAGGGCACCGAGGAGTCATGCCACAGAGTCGTCACAGCACTCAGTGCCCTGTGGCCGCTCCAGCCCGAGCTGGTCGCCACGCACCCCGTCGAGCTCTCGCTGGCTCGCGCCGGTGTCGGCGTCGACCCCGCCACCACGCGCGGCGAGGTGGACGCCGTCCTCGACCAGGTACTCGCCGTGAGCGGCGTCGCCCGCCCGGACCACCCACCCCTGGAGGGCGGCGGACGGACGGGCACGCACACCGAGGACTTCGCCGACCTGCTCGCCGAGATGCAGATGGTCGCACGCGCACACCCGAGCGGGCGCTGGTGAACGCCCGAGAGCGGGCCGTCGAGGTCGCCGGGCAGGTACGCGACCCCGAGATGCCGATGCTCACCCTCGCCGACCTCGGCGTACTGCGCGGTGTCGAGGTGGAGCGGACGGCGGACGGCCACGAGATCGTCATCGCCTCGATCACCCCGACCTACACGGGCTGCCCGGCCATGGCCACCATGCGCGACGACCTCGTCCACCGCCTGAACGACGCGGGCTTCCCCCGCGTCGAGGTACGCGTCGCGCTCGACCCGCCCTGGTCGAGCGACTGGATCTCCGAACGCGGCCGGGCCGCCCTGCGGGAGGCCGGCCTGTCGGCGCCCGGCCCGGCCCGCCGGACGTCCGGACCCATCGCGCTCACGCTCGGACCGACGCGGCCCGCCCCGAACTGCCCGCGCTGCGGTTCGGCGGTCACCCGGCTGACCTCCGAGTTCGGCGCCACCGCCTGCAAGGCCCTCTACACCTGTACCCACTGCCTTGAGCCGTTCGAGCATGTCAAGGAGATATGAGATGACCACGCTCGCGCCCGGACCGGCGCCGACCCGGGCGTCCGCCACCTTCCAGCCGCTGACCGTGGCGGCGGTCGACCACCTGTGCGAGGACGCCGCGGCGATCACGTTCGAGGTGCCCGACGAACTGCGCGAGGCGTACGCCTTCCAGGCGGGACAGTCGCTCACCCTTCGCCGCTTCGTGGACGGGCGGGAGCACCGGCGGTCCTACTCGATCTGCGCGCCGGCCGGCGCCGCGCCGCGCATCGGGGTCCGCGAGATACCCGGCGGGCTCTTCTCCTCCTGGCTCGTCCGCGAGGTGGTGCCGGGGACGCGGATCGAGGTGCAGACTCCGACCGGCTCCTGGCGGGCCGACGCGGCGCGGGGAGAGCGACACCTGTGCATCGCCGCCGGGTCGGGCATCACCCCGATGCTGTCGGTCGCCTCCACGGTGCTGGCCCACCCCGGCGCCCAGGTGTCGCTCCTGTACGGCAACCGCACCAGCCGTACGGTGATGTTCACCGAGGAACTCGGCGACCTGAAGAACCGCTACGGTGCCCGGTTCCAGCAGGTCCATGTCCTTTCGCGGGAGCCACGCGAAGTAGAGCTGTTCTCGGGCCGGCTCGACGGAGACCGGTTGCGCCGCCTGCTCACCGAACTGGTACCGGTCGAGGTGTTCGATCATGTCTGGCTCTGCGGGCCGCTGCGCATGATCCAGGACGCTCGGGCGGTGCTGACCGACCTCGGCGTCCCCGCGCGGAACGTCCACGTCGAACTCTTCTACGTCGACGCCCCGCCACCGCGACCGAGGCGGGCCGCCGCGATGCCGGTCGGCGCGACCAGCGTACTGACGACGGTGCTCGACGGGCTGCGGGCGACCTCGACCGTCTCCCGGGAGACGACGATCCTCGACGGCGCCCAGGCTACGCGCGCCGATCTGCCGTTCGCGTGCAAAGGCGGCGTCTGCGGGACGTGCCGTGCCGTCGTCCGCGAGGGCGCGGTCGACATGCGCCGCAACTACGCCCTGGAACCGTCCGAGGTGGACGCCGGGTTCGTGCTGACCTGCCAGACGTTCCCGGTCGGCGAGAGTGTCACCGTCGACTACGACGCCTGACCGTGTTTCCTTCATGTCCCGACAACAGGAGCTCTTCGTGACCCAAGCCTTCGTCGTCTCCGGCGTACGGACGCCGATAGGCCGCTACGGCGGCGCGCTGGCCCACGTCCGGCCCGATGACCTGGCCGCCCTCGCCGTGGGAGAGGCCGTCGCCCGCGCCGGGATCGACCCCGCCCTGGTCGACGAGGTGGTGCTCGGCGCGGCCAACCAGGCCGGTGAGGACAACCGGAACGTCGCCCGGATGGCCGCGCTCCTGGCGGGCCTGCCCGACTCGGTGCCCGGCTTCACGGTCAACCGGCTGTGCGCCTCCGGCCTCACGGCGGTCGCGACGGCGCGGGCCCTCATCGTGGCCGGCGACGCCGACGTCGTGGTCGCGGGCGGGGTGGAGTCGATGACCCGGGCGCCGTGGGTCACCGAGAAGCCGGCCAAGGCATTCGCCAAGCCGGGCCCGTCCTTCGACACCTCGATCGGCTGGCGGTTCACCAATCCCCGCTTCGATGCCGCGACGACCGCCTCCATGCCGCAGACCGCGGAGACGGTCGCTCAGCGCTGGGGCCTGACCCGCGACGAGCTCGACGCGTTCGCGCTGCGCTCCCACGAGCGGGCCGTCGCGGCGATCAAGGACGGCCGGTTCGCCGACGAGATCGTCCCCGTGCCGGTCGGCGCGGGGACCGTCGACGTCGACGAAGGACCGCGGCCGGACACGAGCCTGGAGCGGCTGGCGCGCTTGCGGCCGGTCAACGGTCCCGGCGGAGTCGTCACCGCGGGCAACTCCAGCTCGCTCAACGACGGCGCCGCGGCCGTCGTCGTGGTGAGCGAGCGCTTTCTGCAACGGTCCGGCCTGACGCCGCGGGCCCGGCTCGTGGCGGCGGCGAACGCCGGAGTGCCGCCGGAGATCATGGGGATCGGCCCGGTCCCGGCGACCCGCAAGGCGCTGGAGCGTACCGGATGGACCGTCGACGACCTCGACGCCGTCGAGCTCAACGAGGCGTTCGCCGCGCAGTCCCTCGCCTGCGTCCGCGATCTCGGGCTCGACCTCGACCGGGTCAACGCCGACGGCGGCGCCATCGCTCTCGGGCACCCGCTGGGCGCCTCCGGGACCCGGATCCTCGTCACCCTGCTCGGCCGGCTCGAACGCTCCGGAGGCCGGCGCGGGCTGGCGACCATGTGCGTCGGCGTCGGCCAGGGCAGCGCTCTCCTGGTGGAGCGGTCATGACTCTGATCGTTGAGGAAGGGGCCGACCGGGTCGTGTGGCGGCTCAACAGGCCAGAGGTCCGCAACGCGATCGACCGCGAGCTGGTCTCCGCGCTCCACCAGGCGTGCGCCGCCGTCGAAGAGGAGCCGCGCGTCGTCCTCCTCACCGGCGAGGGGCCGTCCTTCGCGGCCGGGGCGGACATCGCCCAGCTCCGCGAACGCGGCCGGGACGACGCGCTGCGGGGCATCAACTCGAAGATCTTCGACCGGATCCACCGGCTGCCGATGCCGACCGTGGCCCTCGTCGACGGGTTCGCCCTGGGCGGCGGGGCCGAGCTGGCCTACGCCTGCGACTTCCGGATCGGCACACCACGCACGCGCATCGGCAACCCGGAGACGGACCTCGGCATCCTCGCGGCGGCCGGCGCGGCCTGGCGCCTGGCCGAACTCATCGGCGAACCCCTGGCCAAGGAGATCCTGCTCGCGGGCCGCATCCTCACGGCCGACGAAGCGCGGGCGGTGTACCTGCTCAACGACGTCGTGGAGCCTGACGACCTGCTCGCCGCCGGCCATCGGCTCGCCGACCGCATCACCGCGCGGGCGCCGCTGGCGACTCGGCTGACCAAGGCCGTCTTCCACGCCCCGCGGGCCGCGCACCCGTTCATCGACGACGTCGCCCAGGCGATCCTGTTCGAGACAGAGGAGAAACACACCCGCATGACGGCATTCTTGGACCGGCGGCAGGAGCGAAAGTCATGACCCTGCCACGGACGGTGGGCGTCTTCGGCGGCGGGCGGATGGGGTCGGGGATCGCGCACGCGTTCCTCGCCTCGGGCAGCCACGTGATCGTCGTGGAGAACGACCCTGAGGCGGCCGACCAGGCCCGGAACCGGGTGGCCGACGGCCTGGCCAAGGCCCACGACAAAGGCCGGCTCGGTGTCCCGCTCCAGGACGCCGTCTCCCGGCTGCGGACGACGACCGACCCCGGCGAGCTGGCCCCCTGCGAGCTCATCGTCGAGGCGGTCCCGGAGGACGCGGCGCTCAAGGCCCAGGTGCTCGCCCTGGCCGAGCAGCGGGCGCCGGGCGCGGTGCTCGCCTCCAACACCAGCAGCCTGTCGATCGACGGGCTCGCCGCCGGCCTGGCCGCACCGGACCGCTTTCTCGGGTTGCACTTCTTCAACCCCGTCCCCGTGAGCGACCTCGTCGAGATCGTCACCGGGCGCAGCACCACGCCCGCGCTCGTGACGCGGGCCCAGGATTGGGTGGTCGCGCTCGGCAAGACACCGATCACCGTCTCGGACTCGCCGGGTTTCGCGAGCAGCCGCCTCGGCGTCTGCCTGGCGCTCGAGGCGATGCGGATGCTTGAGGAGGGTGTCGCGAGCGCGGCCGACATCGACACGGCGATGACGCTCGGCTACCGGCACCCGATGGGGCCACTGCGGACCACCGACGTGGTGGGACTCGACGTACGGCTCGCGATCGCCGAACACCTGGCCGGCGAGCTCGGACCCCGTTTCGAGCCGCCGCGGATCCTGCGCGACCTCGTGGCCGCCGGGCACCTCGGCCGTAAGACCGGCCAGGGCTTCTACACCTGGTGAGAGGGTTCAGGCTTCGTGCTTGGCCAGGCCGTCGAAGGCGATGACGGTGATGGCGTCGGCGACCGTCGCCAGGTCGTACAGGCCGTCCGGGCGATACCACTCGACCAGTGAGTTCACCATGCCGAACAGCAGCCGGCTCACCAGCGCCGGCGGCACGGTGTCACGCAGGGAGCCCTCCTCGACGGCGTCCGCGACGAGCGCGGCGAGGCTGTCGTCGAGCCAGCGGCGCCGCTCCAGGGCGGCCAGCTCGAGCCCGCTGTTGCCACGCACCCGCAGGAGGAGGGTGACGGAGGGCTGATGTGCCACGAGGACCTCGACGCTGCGCCGCACCACCTCGCGCAGCCGTTCGTAGGCGGTCGCCTCGGCCCGGTCGCGGGAGGCCGCGGTCACGGCGGCGGTGAGCTCGTCGAGGGCGTCGTCGAGGGCCTGGCCGAGCAGTTGCTCCTTGCTCGTGACGTGGTGGTAGATGGCCGGCTTCGTCAGCCCGAGCTCCTTGGCCAGGTCTCCCATGCTGGTGGCGTCGTACCCCTTGCGGTTGAACAGCTCCACCGCGGCGCGCAGGATCGCCGCCTGGTCGTAGCCGGGACGGCCTCGACCACGGCGCGGAGTCGGCTCGGCAGGCTCGGTCGTCGTCACGAATGCAGCATCTCACGGCAGATCAGACGCCCTTCCACGCCTAGGCGGGCTGGACAGAAGGCGCAAGCCGCCGCGTTTCCTGCGCGTTGGTGATACGCAGGATCACCGCGGCCGCGAGTGCCGCGGCGACCACCCACATCGCGAGGCTCACCACGTCGAACTTGGCCGCGGCGGCCATCCCTTCCAGGTCATCAGCCTTGACGAGCAGACGGCCGACCACTTGGGACACCCAGGAGCTGAGCAGCCAGGCCGTCCACCAGGCGATGATCAGTCCGGAGCGGGATGGCTGGTCGATCCGCCGGGAGGCGTCCCAGATGTCGTCGATGATCTGCTTCGGGAACCAGAGGGCGAGGATCGGGGCGATCCAGCCGAAGATCACCCAGAGTTTGCGGTGCCGCTGCTCGCCGGGCGCCAGCAGGTCGGCGTTCGCCCGGACCCGGAACATCCACATCAGGAATGCTATGCCGGCCAGGAGGAAGACCGCCGTCTCCACGTATCCGGACGCGGCGTAGATCGTGTCGCTCGAATCGATCTCCGCATCGCTGACGGAGTCGGGGTCGCTGATCAGCCGGTTGATGATCGACACTTCCCGCAGGTCGATCACGGCGACGGCGAGGCCCGTGAGGCAGTCGAACGCCAGCGCGCCGAGAGCGACGTTGGCCAGGACACGTACCGGACGTAACGGCGGGGATGGCGTAAACGGTGGCGAGTACATGAGGCACCCTTCAAAACCGACGAGATGGCCTGCCAGTATCGCCACGCCGGCCAGCGGGATGGCATGAAGTCTCCGACCTCGGCACCCTTTCGTGATCAACCCGCGATCGCGCTCTCGACCTCGAGAGGCGTCACGGCACGCGCGCGGTCGCCGACGGGCAGACCTCCCGGTACGGGAGCGCGGGAACGAAGCCGGCCCACTCCTGGGCCGTCAGCGACCGACCGGCTCTGGCGCAGACCGCCGCGGCCACGGCCGACGCGGCCACGGGGAACCGTCTGACCGTGGCGTCGCGGTCCACGGTCAGCGGCATCTCGGCGGTCCTGGCGACGCTTTCCACGGGACCTTGGATTCGGAGATCGCGCAGAAAGTTCTGCGCAGCAGGGGTGGTTTTTCGCACATCCGTACAACCTTGACGGTACCGAGCGTAGTCGGCCTAGGATCACCGCCCATGATCACGACTATCGCGCTCAGCGCTTCCCTCGCCCTCAGCGGTTCGCCCGCTCACGTCGCCACCAAGCCGGTGACGTTCCAGGGGTTCACCCTCCAGGTCCCCGCCCAGTGGAACGTCAAGAAGGAGGGCGCCGATCTGCGCGTCATCACCGGTGCCTGCTCCGCTCGGGCCGCTGAGTGCAAGAGCTTCCTGCTGGGCGGCCCCCAGGAGGTCAAGTACGCCTCCGAGGGCAGCGCGTACCGGCCCGGCCAGCCCTACCATCCCAGCAGCGGCGTGACCGAGTGCGTGCCGGTCAAGAAGTACTACAGCGGTCAGGCCACTCGCGTCAGGACCTCGACGGCGGCATTCGGGACCGGGCAGCGGGCGCGGTTCACCGAGTGGAAGGTGTCCTGCAACGGCAGCAAGCTGAACGTCGCCTCTTACACCCAGCGCGTCTGGTACGTGAAGGCCAAGAAGGTGATCGTCGTCGACCACTGGAAGACGCCGGGCCTGGGCGCCATCCTCGGCAAGGCCGTGTGGAAGTAGGCCGCTCCCGTCAGTCCGACGGGCCAGTGCGGCGGGCGCGGACGGCTGCGATCAGCAGGCCCGCGCCCGCCCCGCCGGGCGAGGTCTCAATCACGCCCTTGCAGCGCCTGACCATGGACGACCACCAGGGATGCCGGCAGCGCCCACTTTCCCACGGTCCCGCATTCGCGAATGACTGAATAAGCCCCTCACGACATGCCGTCGAGCTCATTATTATCGAAGGCTCCACACCATCGCCATAAATTCGCCATAAACTCACCATAAGACCTCGCGACCTGCGTAAACGTATGAATAAATCGCAGCCGAGGCATGGCTTCATGGGCGATTCGAATCCCGTTCTGTGGAGGCTCTTGTCAAATCGATTTACCAACACTTACTCTCCAGGTGATCAAATCACTTTCTGTTTTTACCTGGAGGCACCACTTGCGCCGATTAGCGCTTCCTGTCGCCCTCACGGCGTCAATGCTCTTCCCCTTCCTCGCCCCTGAGGTCGCCGTCGCCGCCTCCGCCGCCACGGCCGCCACCGTGACCGCGGATCCGCCGCTGGCTAACGTTCAGGAGATCGGCCCCGGCCAGTACTCCGCCGACACCAAAACCTTCCAGCTCACCGAACTGGACGTGTCCGCCGGCGCGATCAGCCGCAAGCATGGTGTGGCTCTGACCACCGGCGACCTGGCCCGGCCGCAGTCGGCCCCGGCCACCCGCCCCGAATTGGCGGTCTTCGGGCCGGGCTGGCAGGCCGAGTTCGCCGGTGGGCAGATCAACCGGAAACTGGAGAGCCAGAACGGCACGTTCGTCGTCACTGACCTCGAGGAAGGGACGTCGACCAGCTACCCCCTGAAGAGCAGCGTCTCCTTCCCCGACGGCGGCGGCGTCCAGACGTACGAGGCCACCGACGGATCCAAGATCACCCAAACCACCAAGTGGGACGCGGTCATCGGAGTGATGCGCACCACGACGGTCGAGTCGTTCACGACAGATTTGGGTCCCGTGGACGAGGGCAAGGAGCCCTTGACCAACCCCGACGGCACGCCCGTCAGCGCCGCCGACCTCCAGTTCACCTACACCTGGTCACGGGAGTCCGGGGCGCCGAGCGCCGACCCCTGGCGGGTGATCAGCGTGGGCACCGCCGCCCTCGGCAAGTCCACGGTCGCCTACGACGCCCAGGGCCGGGTCAGCACCGTCAAGGAACCGGCGCGCGGCGAGAACCCCGCGTCCGTCACCAAGTTCACCTACGCCGCGACCACCACGGCCGCCGGCACCTCCCTCGGCGACTTCGCGGGCCGGCTCAAGGAAGTCACCGTCACCTCCGGAACCGAGGCGCCGCAGACCGAGGCCAGCTACGCCTACGACCTGAACGGCCTCCTGCGCAACGTGACCGACCCCAGCGTCGGCGCCACCCAGGGGACCTATGCCTACGACTCGGTGGGACGCCTGTCATCGATCGAGTCCGCCATCAACGGCGCATGGCAGCTCACCTTCCCGGCGGGCGTCGCCGCTCCCCAGGTGACCGCCATCGGCACCGGAATGCCAACCAACGGCGGGACGACCGAGGGCGCGGCCGGGAGCGAGGACCCGAACGCCACCGAGCCGCCGGCCAGCGACTTCCTGCCGGACGGCGTGGACGTCCCGCAGTCCTACCCGACGAAGTGTGACACGGCCAAGACCTGGATGTGGTACACGAAGTCGGGCTGCTCGGCCTGGGCATACCACGGCGGCAAATGGCGGCAGCCGGGCTGGAAGCAGACCGCCAGCGGCTTCAAGGTCAGGGGCATCGTGTACGACCACTGCACGAAGCCGGGAGCCGACCGCCCCCTCGGGTTCGACTTCCGACCGGCCTGTGACTCCCACGACTACGGGTACGGCCTGATGACCAACCAGAGGAAGGGCTACAGGTACTACCTCACCAACTCGTGGTTCCGAAAGGCCGACGTGGACACCCGCTTCTTCATCACCTTGAAGGACAAGGTGTGCGGGGGCTACTTCTTCATGGTGCGGCCCACCTGCAAGAGGATCGCGGCAGTCTATTACGCGGCCGTCCTGACTTTCGGTAGGCCCTAAGAACGGCGCGAGCACAACGTAAACCTGCGCTGTGACCTTTCCTCGGGGGACCTTTCCTCGGGGACCCTTCCTCAGGCCGGATGGCGGCATCGGCCGCCGTCCGGCCACCCCTCATGCCGGCGTCGTTTCCCTGCACCTCCTTTATGTAAGGCGCGGTACGTCATGAAATTACGAGTCTTATCCAGTCTCATCGTGGCGCTGGCGGCCACGACGATCGCGACCGGGCCGGCCTACGCGGCAGAGGCCCCTTCAGCGGCTTCTACAGCGACTCCCACAACCGCCGCTTCGGCCGCGCAGCAGACCACTTCGGCGGCCCCCAATATCGAGCCGCAACTGAGCGCGCGGGTGGCCGCCGCCGGCAAGATCAGAGTGAACGTGCTCAGCAAAACCCGCGCCGACATGCCGGACGCGGCCGCAAGCGGCCAGGTCGTCCGGCAACTGTCCCGCTTCCCCCTGACCACCCTGCACGTCGACCAGGCCGGCCTGGACCGGCTGTCCAAGCTGCCCAGCGTGGTCAGCGTGAGCGAGGACAAACCGGCCCGGCCGTCACTGGCCGAGAGCATCCCGTTGATCGGCGCGGACAAGACCAGGGCCGCGGGCAAGACGGGCTCCGGCAGCGTGGTGGCCGTGCTGGACACCGGCGTCGCGGTCAACCACCCCTTCCTCAAAGACCGGGTGCTGGAGGAGGCCTGCTTCTCCACCATCGACGACGAATACTCCGCCTCCAGCCTGTGTCCCGACGGCACCATCGCGCAGGAAGGGCCCGGCTCCGCCGACACCGACCAGGGCCCGTGCGCCGTCGTCGCACTGGGCTGCGCCCACGGCACCCACGTGGCCGGCATCGCAGTCGGTGACGGCACGGGCGTGACCGGCGCCCCGCCTGCCGGAGTCGCGCCCGACGCCGAGGTCGTCGCCATCCAGGTGTTCACCAAGTTCAACTCCGAAAGCGTGTGCGGGGCGGGCGCCGCCCCGTGCGTGGCCAGCTTCACCAGCGACCAGGTCGCCGGCCTGGAGAAAGTGCTGGAACTGAAGGAGGAAGGCGTGCCGCTGGTGGCCGCCAACCTCAGCCTGGGCGAAGGCCTGTACAGCGCCGCGTGCGACGGCGACCTGCGCAAGACGGTCATCGACAGCCTGCGCGCCGCCGGCGTGGCCACCGTGATCGCGGCCGGCAACAGCGGCTACGGCGCCGCCGTGGCCGCCCCCGCCTGCGTGTCCTCGGCCATCACCGTCGGCGCCACCACCGACCAGGACGGCGTGGCCGCCTTCAGCAACCGTGGCGCGCTGCTGGACCTGTTCGCCCCCGGCGTGTCCATCGTCTCCTCCGTCCCCGGCGGCAAGTGGGCCGACATGAGCGGCACCTCGATGGCCGCTCCACACGTCACCGGCGCCCTGGCCGTACTGCGCCAGGCCATGCCCGATGCCACGCTGGACCAGCTCGAAGCCGCCTTGAAGACCACCGGCAAAGCCATCACCTACAGCGGCGTGACCACCCCCCGCATCCAGGTCGACGCCGCCGTGCTGGGAAAGAGCCCCAACCCCGGCGCCTGGCCCATCCCGCACTTCGAGAACATGACGAACACCACGATCCCCGACCACGGCACCGTGACGTCCTCCATCCCGGTCACCGGCCTGCTCGGCAGCGCGCCCGCCACCACCGAGGTGTACGTCGACATCATGCACACCTGGCGCGGCGAGCTGAAGATCGACCTGATCGCGCCGGACGGCAAGGTCTACCCGCTGCAGGCCAACGACCCCAATGACAGCGGCGACATCCTGCATGAGACCTACCAGGTCAACGCCAGCGCGTCCCCGGCCAACGGCACCTGGAAACTGCGCGTGCAGGACGTCGAATGGCTCGACACCGGCTACATCGACGGCTGGTGGATACGGCTGCCATGCTTCGGCAACTGGGACGACACCACCATCCCCGATCCCGGCGTCGCCCAATCCAGCATCGTCCTGGACTGGATCAACGGCAACGCCCCCACCCGCACCCGGGTCCACGTCGAGATCAACCACACCTGGCGCGGCGACCTGAAGCTCGACCTGGTCGCGCCGGACGGCAAGGTGTACGCGCTGCGCGCCGCCGACGCCAAGGACGGCACCGACAACATCGACGAGAGTTACTGGGTGAACGCCAGCGCCTCAGTAGCCAACGGCACCTGGAAACTCCGCGCGGAAGATCTCGCCAAGGGCGATACGGGCTTCATCAACGGATGGACCCTGACGCTGTAGAGGAACCTGCTGGACGGCTGCTCGCGCGCCTGTCGCGGGCAGCCGGTCCGGCTGTGTACCCGCGGACTCGACGGCGCTACTTACGGTACAGCGCCCGGTCCGTCCAGATTTCCGACAAAGAGCAGGCCATTGAGATACTTCGTCCATGGAGACGAGTGCGAGGACTGGCCATCCCGTGAAATGGGCGCTGCGTTCCGCGGAGCCGGCGGATCTCGAGGCGATCGTGGAGCTGCGCGCAACGGTGATGCGCCCGGACCTGGAGCGGTTGGGACGGTTCGACGAGCACCGGGTCCGGCAGCGGCTGCGGGACTCCTTCTCTCCTCAGCACACATCGGTGATCATGGCCGCCGGCGCCTTCGCGGGCTCCGTCGCTGTACGTCCGGCCGAGGACGAGCGGTGGCTGGAGCATTTCTATCTCGACCCCGGCCTCCAGGGCCGGGGGCTCGGATCGGCTGTCCTACGGACACTGGTCAGCTTCTCGGCCGTAAACGACCGAGCTTGCAGCTCCTCACCGTCGCTGGCTTCGGCGGCGAGGTCCGCGTCAGGCAGCGTGACTCACTGCCCAGTCCGCCACACCGCGTGAGGCGATGTTGCGG
>NZ_JAHFZZ010000023.1 GCF_018603905.1 Nonomuraea sp. NEAU-A123 | reverse complement strand
TCTCAAGCCATGATCCACATCGCGTCGATCAATAACCTGGCCAGGCGCATAACGGACGAGACCACCCCAACCTGGCGAGGCACCTACTAGAACATAAGCCGCAATCTACTCAAATCAAATGCCCTCTAACTACGCGGCCTTGGCCCTTGAAGACGTAGAGAAAGTTCTCATCCGGATCGAGCGGTTTAAAATGATCTTGATTGAGCCTGGCGTCCTAGTACTCCAGCCGTAGATCGTGATCATGGTTGCCTTGATCGGGGCGGTAGCGGCTTGCCTGATCGCGGTCTGCGCGCTGACCAGCGGGTGGACAAGGGTCGGTCGTGCAGGCACCATGCCCTCCGTGAGCATCATCATCAAGTTCTTCATGGCACCGAGTCACGAAGCTGCGGCTGTGGTCGTGGATGGCGGCCCCGACGGGACTTTCGAGTCGCTGTCGTACGGCAACTTCAACGCTGAAGTGGCGCTGATCGAGTGGGAGGGCATCTTCACCGGTCGGAGTTTTGACGAGGTTATCGCTGCTGATGAGCCCGAAGTTGTCGCGGATCCTGGCGATAGCGGGGGCCCCATGCTCCTCGTCGCCTCCAAAGTCCTTCAGGACGCACTTGCCGCTGCCGGCCGGTCCCGGCTTGTCGAAGTCAGCCAGCTGTGGGTCCAGGAGCGGGCGGCGGATGGCGAAGTGTTTGACCAGGAGATCGCGATCCAGCTTCTGAGCGATCTGGCCCGGCTTGCTCACGCTTTCCGCGGGCGGGATCACCGCCTGTACTGCTGGATGGCGTAAAGACGCAGACGGCCATCGTTGATCATCGTCAGTTGTGTCGACAAACGAAGATCAGTCGGTGGCCGCGGGCCACAGCGTAGACCCTGCCCGCTGGCAGGAGGGGTTCGAGGTCCTGATGGATCGGATAGCGGGCCGGTTCGCGTGGGTCGAACCCCGGCGCCGGGTGAGGGACTTGGTGCGGGGGCTGCTGTCGGACCTGCCGCGCAAGAACTGCTGGAGCATCGCGGAGTGGGCCGGGCAGGCCAGTCCGGACGGCATGCAGCATCTGCTCGGCCGGGCCAGGTGGGATGCCGACCGCGTGCGTGATGACGTGCGTGAGTATGTGCTGGAGCATCTGCACGAGGAGGATGCGGTGCTGGTGGTCGACGAGACCGGGGACGTGAAGAAGGGCACGCACACGGTCGCGTCCAGCGCCAGTACATCGGCACCGCCGGGAGGATCGAGAACGCGCAGGTCGCGGTCTACCTGGTCTATGCGGGCCGGCGCGGGCACGCGGCGGTGGACCGAGAGCTGTACATTCCCCGCTCGTGGACGTGCGACCCGGACCGCTGCCGGGCCGCGGGCCTGAGCGAGGACACCGCCTTCGCGACCAAGCCGGAGTTGGCCGCCCGCATGATCGGCCGGTTCCTCGACGCTGGGCACTGCGTGGGCTGGGTCGCAGGAGACGAGGTCTACGGCGGCAACCCGAAGCTGCGGTCCGCACTGGAAGAGCGCGGGGCCGGCTACGTACTCGCCGTCGCCTGCTCATCTGAAGTCACCACTGGTGCGGGGAAGATCCGCGCGGACGCCCTGGCCGCGAAGGTGCCGAAACGGGCCTGGCAGAAGCTGTCGGCAGGGGCCGGCGCCAAGGGGCACCGCTTCTACGACTGGGCCGTCATCGGCCTGGCCGAACCCCGGCCCGGCAGCCATAGGCTGTTGATCCGCCGAAACCGCACCACCGGGGAACTCGCCTACTACCGCTGCTGGTCGTCCGCGCCGGTGCCTCTGGCCACGCTGGTGCGGGTTGCCGGGTCAAGATGGCGGGTGGAGGAGACCTTCCAGTCTGGAAAGGGCCTGGCCGGACTGGACGAGCACCAGGTCCGCCGCTTCACCTCGTGGTCTCGCTGGACCACCCTGGCCATGCTCGCGCACGCCTTCCTCGCCGTTGTCCGCGCTGATGAACACGCCCGCCATCTCGCCCCGGACGGATTGATCCCGCGCACCTGCAACGAGATTCAGCGACTGTTCACGACGCTCGTCGTCCGGTCCGTGCACGATGCAGCCCACCGGCTCCGCTGGTCCGCCTGGCGACGCCGTCACCAGGCCCGAGCCCAGGTCAGCCATTATCGTCGACAAGCCGCGAATCAGACATGAAGATCACGATCTACGGCTGGAGTACTAGACGGCTGCTCACTGGCTGCGCGGGCTACCTGGCCTATCGCACGAGCCCGGACAGTAGGGCCTGCCAGGTGTCTCTTCCTTCGCGTGTGCTCATGTGGTGTGTTTCATGGGTGGTGGGGCTGCTGAGGTGTGTGCGCTTGATGAAGGCCTGGCCGCCGGCGGCGCACAGCTCATATACGACCTCATCGCAGTCGCAGGTCCAGGCGATCACCCGGCACCGTGGGGCGTTGCGTGGCTTCAGCCAGATCAATGGGGTGCAGTGAGGCCCGGGCTTCGGCACATGGGGAGCCAGGCACGACGTCATCTGACGGGCGGGTCTGGTGCGAGGGCCAGGAGCGCCCAGACCGTCCGACCGTGTTCGTCGCCGTAGACGCCCCAGCGTGTCGTCAGTTCCTCGACGAGGTGAAGGCCGCGACCGCCCTGCTCATGTTCGGCAGCTTGCCGGATGTGCGGACCCATCGGGCCGCCATCGTCCAGGACGGCGACGATCAGCAGTTCACCGCCCGCGTGGATGGTCACCCCGAAATTGCCGCCGACCTGGCCGCTGCGGGAGTGGCGGATGGCGTTGGTGGCCAACTCAGAGACGACGAGTTCGGCGACGTCGGCTTCGGGACGGTCGACCAGGTAGCTGGTGACGAAGCGGCGGGCTTCACGTACCTGACTCTTGGTGCCTGGGAAGTTGCGACACCACCGGTGAATCTCTTTGTGGCTTTTCGAGGCTGTTGTCACGTCGGCTTACCTCATGTTCGTGCAGGTCAAAGCCCTGCCAACTGCTATCAGTACTTAAAGTACTGGTGCTATACTTCTAGTACAAGCGACTTGATGTACTTGCGCCGCACAATAAGTACTGGTCAGGTAAAGAGCAGAGATCCAGTTAGAGGCGGCGGCCCGAGGAGGGTGCACATGTTCGGACTCATGGTGCGATTCACCTGCAAGGACGAGACGAGCGCCGCGGCGTTCGACGAGCTCGTCGGTGAGACAATCGAGGCGATCCGCCAGCGCGAGCCGGGAACGCTCGTGTACGCCTCACATCGAGTGGACGGCCAGCCGCTCCAGCGGATCTTCTACGAGCTGTACCGAGACCGTTCAGCCTTCGACGCCCACGAGCAGACCGAGCACACCAAGCGGTTCCTGGGGGCTCGCGAAGCACTGCTGGCCTCGGTCGAGGTCGACTGGCTGGAACTGCAGAGCGGGAAGGGCACGGCGTCGTGAGCACCGAGTACCAACGGGCATTGGGCAGACGCATCGCCCAGGAGCGCAAGCGGCGGGGCCTGTCTCAGGTAGAGCTGGCACGGCTGGTGGACCGATCGGTAGCGTGGATCTCCCAGGTCGAGCGCGGCGTACGCAAGGTCGATCGAATGTCGGTCCTGGAGAAGGTCGCCGAGACACTCGATCTGCCGCTGTCAGAGCTGGCCGCCGAAGCTCCCGTGGTCGCCGCCACCAACGACGAGGTACCCGGTACGGCCGGTCTGCGCCTCGTACTGTCGGGCGCGCACTCGCTCCAGGCCATGTTGCACGCCACCCCTGTGCCTGCCACCAAGCAGCTCAAGCCGCGAGTGGATCACGCCTGGAAGCTGACCCACGAAGCCCGCTACGACGAACTGGCCGACCTGCTTCGCGGCTTGGTGCCCACCCTGGAGAACGCCGTCCGCTCGGCCCTGGCCGAGCGCCAGGCCGAGCTGTTCGAGCTGCTGGCCGTGACGTATCAGGCGTGCTCGGCGTCGTTGGCCAAGCTGGGTGAGCCGGAAGCAGCATGGATCGCCGCCGACCGGGCCATCAGCGCGGCCGAGCGCGCGGGTGATCCGTTGATGATGGCGGCCGGCGCTTTCCGGCTCAGCTTCGTCTTCCTCGGAGCCCGCCACTTCGACCAGGCGGAAGAGACCGCCCGCACCGCCGCCGACGCCCTGTGGTTCCTCACCGATCAGGGCAAGCCCGAAGCGATGTCGCTGTGGGGCGGCCTGACCCTGCAACGCGCCGTAGCCGCCTCCCGACTGAACCAGGCCGACACCGCCTACGAGCACCTCGTGCGGGCCCGCGAGATGGCCGAGCGGGTCGGCGACGGCCGCAACGACTACAACACCGAGTTCGGACCGGCCAACGTCGCCCTCCACGAGGTGGCCGTCGCGGTCGAGCTGGGCGACGCCGGTCACGCGCTGCGGGTTGGAACCGCGGTGGACACCTCGACGCTGTCGAGTGAACGCAAGGGCCGGCTGTATGTCGACCTGGCCCGTGCGCATGCACAGCGTCGTCAGGTTGACGAGGCGGTGGCCGTACTCCTGAAGGCCGAGTCCATCACGCCCGAGCAGATCCGCAACCATCGCGTGGTCCACCAGTTGGCGTCTGACCTGCTGTCCATGCAGGATCCTGCCTCGCCTGACCTGCGCGGGCTGGCCGATCGGGTGGGCGCGTAGAAAAAGCCGGATCGAGGTCGCCGAGCGTCATGGTCGCCGTCTCCGCTATCCGCCCTCAACGACTAAATGCGCGCTTGACCTCCGCCACTAGGGCTCCATCCGCGATGGGTCCAAGACTTCTAGAAGAGGGCCGGTGGCCCGGATGGAGAGTCACCGGCAGGATTGGCTTTCCGAGGCTTGGTAGGCCTATGCCTGGACGCGCGGTACGCATCGACCGACTTGCGGGAAGATCTCCACACGCCATCCGGGCCCTGCACCGCGTTGAGGCGCCCCCGCTGGGCGGCCTGGCGTAGAGCGTGGATGCTGAACTCCTCGTCGACCAACGCGGCGAGTGGCACAAGCCTGGCGGGGCCAGCCACGTTGGGGACAATGAAGCGGTTGAGGTTGTCTTCCATGGCACGAGCGATGGGTTCCCCCAACGCTCCGTAGTCGCCAGCATCAGCCCGGCGGAGGGCGGTGAGGTAGCTCTCGCGCTGTTTCTTAAACACGATGATCGGCGGGTAGCCGAGACGTACCAGGATGAGATTGAGCACAAGGCGACCGGTGCGTCCATTGCCGTCTATGAACGGGTGGATGCGCTCAAAGGAGTTGTGGATCTTGGCGAGTCCCTCTGGTAGTGGGTGGCCGAGGTCCTCCTTGGCCTCCAGCTTTCTGCCCAGCTCGCAGACATCGTCCGCCCATCCCTGAATCTCGCTGGCGACGAGCGTCCAGGAAGGCGGCGTCATCCCCTCCGCGAACGGGTGGATGTTGTGTTCGCGAAAGTTCCCAGGCCTTTCGCGATCAGAGGCCTCGGGGTGCGGGTCAATGTCCCAGACAGGGGTCATGGCCGTGTGGTGGATGTGGCGTAGCTCGTTAAGGCTAAGCAAGTGGCCGTCATTCCATACCTCGGGTTCCAGCGCTTGACCGTAGACCCATTTGGCGGCGTCCGCGTAGCCTTTGACCTCGTTGTACTCGCGGAGGGGCTTGGCACCCACGGCTCGTCCTTGATCGAGCAGCGCCTGCACTTCCTTGAGCACCAGGGTGTTGCCTTCAAGAGCGGTGGAGTGGTGGGCCTCGAGGTGCCAGATATCGGACCAGATCTCTTGGGCTTCGGTAGGGCTGGGCAGGCCGCCGAGGCGCTGGTGAAGCTCCTGGATGGCACGGTCGAGTCGTTCGTAGACTGTGGTCCGGCTCGGACGACCTCTCCCTGCCACTGAATCCCCCGTGTAGACGCTAAATCCGAAGTTTGATAAGCCATCCTAAGACCTAATTGAACTAATCAAACTCGACGCTCCATGGCGCATCGCACGTCCAACACCGTCCTCCGAAGAGGCTCCAACAGGCGCCGGGCTGGCCTACCACCTTCCACCCAACGCGTGTGGGCCCTTGAGCGCCGTGGATGGACCGGGGAGCCCTTGGCAGGCCACGTCATCCACGATCAAACAGCCACGACGCCTTCGCCAAGGCCGTCGAACAGCGGATGGGAGCCATCCGCTGTTAACAAGGGTGTTAGCAAGATCTCGACATTGTCCTGACAAACAGAAAGCCCCTGACGGCATAATGCCTGTTCAGAGGCTTCCTCTTGTAGAGCCGACGAGGGGAATCGAACCCCTGACCTTCTGTTTACAAGGTCCCCAAAGGATCTTCACTGGCGTTCGCAGGCGTCCGCCACCTCGTCTGGCGGCATCCTCACCGTTCGCCTCTGTCCGCCGCAGTTCGCAATCGTCCACTCGGGTGGCTCCCAAAGTGGCTCCCAGAAACCTCGGTGGATCACCTGCTTGCAAATCGGTCTGATCTTCGATTACCACGGCCTCGACCTGGGCGACCGGCAGTCCGCCAGTGACCGTGACTGACCTCTGTTGATCACCCTTAATGGCACGGCGATCACGCGTGTGGTCACGGGGTCTGTTCTGCCGGGCCTCTGTTCTACGGTGTGCGGTCACCGTATTTTTCGATGATCGAGCTGAGAGTGTGTGGGGTTGACGGCATCTCCTGCCCCAGTGGGTCCGGTGAGGTGACGCCAGTGTGTACGGATCGAATCCATTCGTCGTCGACCACAGCCTGGCATAGCGCTTCGGCGGTGATGAGCGTGGCGAGATCGCAGCTGTTCTCCCAGGTCTCCCGACCTGCTGGGCTGGCGGCGATCCATTGCTCGACGCTGGCGAGATCAGGAACTGGGTACCAGCTCCAATCCAGCATGTCGAATTTGACCACCAGGCCGCTTTCCGTGCGATAAGAGATCAACGCTGGGGCGTCATCGATCCATACAGCGCTCAGGCAGGGGCCGTACTGCGCCAGAATGGGAAGAGCTCCATTGGTGACAGAATCGACGCGGTAGTCCATGATGACGGTGCCGTTGCCGAGGCGCCCGATGAGCATGTCGACGTCGTCGGCATTGAAGCGTGCAGGCTGAGTACTCTCGGGTGAGATGTCGTACGCCGCAAGGACGTCGTCAATCTTGGTGGCGGAACACCACGTCAAGTCGACGACCAGCCGGGTTCGCAGGTGAAACCACTCGCGGTAGGTTGAGTCGATCACGGACGTTCCTCCCAGCTGACAGTATCCGCTATGGGCCACGCTCAATGATCTTTGCGCATCCGCGTGCCGTCTGCCGCCGAACCGCGATCAGCCACGTTGCTCGGTGAGCCAGGGTGAGGAACGAACCCTGGATCGTCGATCGCCCCCAGGCACGTACGGCGTCCAGCCATGCAGGGGCGATCGTAGGGCTGCGTCTGTGCGGCGGCGCGGCAACCCCGGCCGGTGGGTTCGGTTGGTACGGCGGGGCCGGCGTGCGGTGCCCGGCCCGGTGTCCCGCCGCCGTCCGGGACCGGCCCCCAGGCCGCACGCCCGGACGGCGGGCGGGCGGAGGGCCGGGGGGTACGGCGGCGCGCCGCGCCGCCGCTTGATACCTATGAGATCAATTCGGCAAGTTTTCCAGCGCCAAGGCCCAGGGGTAGCTGTCGATGCGTCCGCCGCCGGAGCTGGGCGGGTGTGGTTCGAATTGAGCTGGGCCGAGTAGGACTCGGACTCCTTCAGCTCTGAGCCGGTCAACACTGCGTTGGAAGGGGTCCCGTGAGGCTAGGGCGGTGTTGACGAACGGCAGGATGACGACGGGAATGCCGAGTCCGGGAGCCTCGGAGAGCAGGCCGAGCGCGTAGGTGTCGGCGATGCCTGAGGCGAATTTGTTGATCGTGTTGTATGTCGCCGGGGCGACGATGATCGCGTCAGCGCGGGGAGATTTGGGTTCGTTCGGCTTTCGGTACTGGCTGAGAACGGGGCGGCCGGACTGCTTCTCCAGCTCCGGGGCGTCGATGAAGTCGAGCGCGGGCGGGGTGGCGATGATCTGGACGGTCCAGCCTTCGTCTTGGGCCAGGGCGACCAGGCGGCCGACGTCAGGGGCGGGGCCGGCGGCGCACACGATGATGTAGAGGACCTTGCCGGGTTGGGTCACGCGCTGACTCCCAGGGATGCCGCGTACTCGCGGGCTTCACGGCGGACGCTGATCGGGGCGGCAGCCAGGATGTCACGTACCAACCGGAGGGCCGCGGGGCGGCCGGAGACTTCCTCGGGGGCCAACTCGCCTGCGGCGCGCAGGACGTGCAACGCCTTGTCGTGCTGGCTGCACATCAGGAACGCGCGAGAGGTGTCGAGCAGAAGCGTGGCCTTGCGTTCGTTGATCGGTAGCTTGTCGAGCGCGACCCGGCGGGCGTAGTCGATGGCAGTGCCCGCGTCGCCGAAACGCAGGGCGACGTTCACCTGGTGGCACAGGACGTTGTTCGGGCCGAATGCGGTCCACATGTGATTGCCGTCATGGCCCAGTCGAGTGCCTGCCTCGGCGGCTTCGTCGAGTAGCTCCGAGGTGTTGTGCCGGTTGCCGGTGTTCGCGGCGGCGATGGCTCCGCACAGCAGCAGAGACCCGTAGATCGACAGGTCGTCGGGAGAAAGGGCTGTGAGATCGGCGTGCATGCGTTCGGCAGCGCTGCGTGCGGCGTCGGTGGCGGCGCGATGATGCCCGCCGTCCATCAGGGCGCGTGTGATGATGCGCGAGCTAGAACCGATCATGAGTGGGCTCTGGCTGGCGTGTGCGGCTTGGACGCTGCGGTCTGCCGCGAGCCATGCAAGGCCCTTGTCCTCCTGCTTGAGCAGGATGGAGGAGGTCACGTGGTACGCCTCGGCGCACAAGGTGTGAGCTCGTAGCCGGTCGTCACCATGCAGCAGCATGCAGGCAGCGCGGAGTTTGCGGAGCAGGGCGGGGAGCATCGCGGTCACTTGGGCGTATCGGCACGCCTGATAGTTCCGCTTTGCAGTAGCAACCGCACGGGTAAGTGATTCAAGGTTGATGGGGCTGTCGGCGGGGGCGGAGTAGTCGACGAGCGCGGCGGCGAGATTCTCGATATCGAGGTCTCTGCCCTGGGCGGTTCCCGGCTGCCCGATCACCGCACTGAACAGCGCGGCTCCCGTCAACCCAACGAATTCGCGGCGTCGCACGTCGTTCTCGCCCTCTCCTTGTTCGACGAGATTCACAGCGCGTGGTGCATTTACGAGGGTATCAACCAATATGGGGGAATTGCTGAGCGGGCGGGCGCGCTTGTTGGGCACGAACCCCAGGTCTTCCGGGTCCAGATGGGTGAGATCGGTCAGTGCCAGCCGGTACGGCTCGTGCGGCCAAGAGACCTCACCGGCCTCCCAGCGACGTATCCGCTCTTCATCGCAGGTGAGATTGTGCTTGATCCCGATCTTTGTGAGATTGACCATTTTGGCCATTTCGGCGCGAGTCAAATCGGCCTTTTGTCGCCAGTTCCGAAGTCGCACGTTGGGTGTTGCCTCGGGCATACCTGGCCTTCTTTCCGACGCCGGATCGAAAAGGGAGTTAAGAGGGGGGCCTCTTAGCGGGTCCCCTCATTCTGCTTTGCCGGTGGACTTGCCATCAAGCAACAACGGTACGTCAAGCGGACTTCCGCCACAGGGAGTACCGACGACTCGCGAGGAGATGGCGACGGTGACCCGGCCAAACGAGAACAGCGAGGCAAGACCCTGCCCTGCGTGTCGAGGACGCGGTTACAAGCTGAGCAGCTCACGCCGCGCCCTTCTGATCGGCACTCCTGGGGAGGAGCTGGAACGAATTGAGGAGCGGGAGTGTCTCGACTGCCTCGGCGGAGGCCGGGTCGAAGGGAGCGGGAAATGAACTCGATCATGGCTGCGGCCATGGCCGGTCTGGCACAGAGCGATGAGAGCTATGCGCTCATCCGGCTGCGTGATCAGCTTGTGCTTCTCGGTGTCAACGCCGAACTCCGGGACAACAACAGCGCGCTCATGGTGCATCGGCCTACGTCGGGAATGCCGGTGTGGGTGTTCGTCGGGTACGGCGGTGCGTACTACTCCTGGCAGAGCGCCGAGCAGCGGCACCCGGTCGACGACGTGGAGGGTGCGGCGAACGTCTTGGCGAAGTACATCGCCAAGTGATGACGGGCGCGGCGGGGCGGTGACGGTCCTCGATCTGGAGGGGGTCGGGTGCGCTTTCCATCGCCTCGTCGCGTCTCATCTCCCGGCAGGCAGCGGCGAGGGTCGCCCCCGGTCCCTCCGTTGGCTGTCTGCCGGGCCATCCTCCGGTGCGGCTCGCGTTATCCGAACTGGCGTGGACAGACGAGTCCGGCCAGGATACGCTCAAACTTGGTAAAACAACCTGTCGGGTGTTGGACGGTCATGATGTCGCTAGAGTCCGTGCCGCCGAAGTATGCGCAGCTTGTGCAGACCCTTCAACGGCGAATCGAGGCGGGAACCTACCCACCGGGATCGCTGCTCCCCAGCGAGAACCAGCTCATCCAAGAGTTCAGCGTCTCCCGTCCCACCATCGTCGCCGCCCTTCGCGTGCTGCGCGAGCAGGGCTGGATCGAGTCCCAGCAGGGCAAGGGTCGCTTCGTACGCGGCCGTCCGGCGATGGCCTCCCACGAACAGAAACGCCCCGGACAGGCGTACCTCACCAAGCCAGAGACCGATTCCACGGGCGAGATCGTCGAGGTGGGCGCGGTGACCGTACCGAATCGGGTCGGGGTCCTGCTCGACATACCGCCCAAGAGCAAAGTATTCGTTCGTCGGCGGTTGATCGCACGCGATGGAGAACCAACCGAGACGGTGTCGCTCTGGCTGCCGTTGGAACTCTCCGAAGGAACGGACCTCACCAGCGGCGAGCCATTGCGACAAGGCTTCCGCGAGCATCTCCAGACGCGCAAGGGCGTCCGCTTCGATCACATCGTGGAACAGATCACCGCCCGCATGCCCTCGCCCGACGAGGCCAAGCAACTGGCCATGCCGAAGAACCAACCCCTTCTGGCCGTCTTCGGCGCCGTCCACGACGCCTCCGGCCGGCCCTTGGCCGTCGTCGAGGTCCTGCTCCCTGCCGACAGGCACGAGCTGGAGGACGCTTACCCGATCGGCTGAGCTGCGCTCATCCACCAGGGCATTCGCTGCCTCCGCCGCTGTGCTCCGCGCAGTAGCCGGACGGCAGTGGTCGGACTGGGCCGTATGGGTCCGCCGGACGCGTATTTCCGTACACATCTCCCAGGACGAGAACGACGCACGCCACCGCGACGAGGCCGAAGATCCAGGCCCGTACAACTCTGTCGGTGAAGACGCAGATTCCGGCGGCCAGGATGGGCGCGGCCGTCGCGATCACCGCTGCTCCAGTCATCCACGCGTTGATGCGCTCACGATCGGCAGCGGGATATCCCAGAGCGGCCGCGAATGCCTGCCAGAGGCACAGCGGAACTCCGACAAACCAGATGACCGCCAAGAGGCCGAGGATCATGCCGCTGACGTCGCCTGGCTTCGAATCTGCCGCCTCCACAGTTGAGACTATTTCGCCCCTTTCGTGGCGATTGAAGCACGGGGGATTCACGATTTCGCTCCGAGAATCTCTCTTAGGCACTTGACCTAGCAAGTTTAAGCTGCCTAATCTCAGAGCATCACTTGATAGGTTAAGTGCCTGTCAGTCAAGAGAGGAAAACAGTTATGGCTCTGCAAGGCCCCATCCCCGTCACCTTCGCCATGGTCTTCCCGCACGGCTGCTACATCGTCGGCGAGGTCGAGCCCGTCAAGGACTTCGACGCCTCCTCCAACGGCCGGTTCGTGCAGGCCCGCGACAAGCAGACCGGTGAACTGGTCTGGCAGGTCGCGGTCATGGATGGTGACCCGACCCTCAAGCCCGCCCAGAAGACGGTGGCGGTCAAGATCCTCGCGCCGGTACAGCCGGTGCCGCCGTCCCCGATGCCGGGGCTCCCGTTCACGCCCGTCGAATTCGACGCCGTCACGGTCACGCCGTACGTCAACGGCAACAACCGTCTCGCCTACTCCATCAAGGTCCGCGACATGCACGCTCCCCGCCAGACCGCTCCCAACAAGGCCGGAAAGGACGCCGCCTGATGACCCGTCGCCGTACCCCTCGAAGCAGCGTGATCCGGCTGACAACCGGCCACGCCGCCCGCACCTTGAACCACCCGTACGCCCGCCGTGAACCCGTCCTGGCGCTCGACTTCGGAGCCACCTCCGTACTCGTCACCACCGGCGGGCCGGTCACGGCCGATGACCTGGAGTTCGCCCGTCAGCTCGCCCGCGAAGCATCCCGCTTCGCCCGCTCGCTGGAGCGCAGCTTCTACGGTCTGCCCGACGGTCGCGGGGTAGCGGCATGAGTGACCGCAGGCCCTACACCTACGTCACGCTGTCGATGCGGCCGGACTCCGCACCGCACCTGAGCATCTCGTTTCACACGCCGGGCCTGCGGGTCAGCGCGGGGATACTCAGCAACCCGCGGCCGTACCTGGAGTTCCGCTCCCACGAGGCCGACGTGCACATCTCCACCACCGGAGCCGGAGCGGTCACCGCCGCCGACCTGGCCACCGCCCGCGAGATCTTCGATGCCGCCGCTCGCTACCTGGCCGACTGCGAGCGCCTGCACACCGACCAGTCGGCCAAGACCGCCACCGACACGGCGGCCTGACACAGCCAGGCGGGGCCGCCAGAAGCGCCAACTTCCGGCGGCCCCCGATCTTCTCCCTGATCTCACTCACGAGAGGTTCCAAGCTTATGTTCAAGCGGCTGCCTGGTGACGAGGCGCGCAACCTCGTCTCCACCACGCCCGACACGGCCGTCGTCTTCCGCCCGGCCGTGATCAAGACTCCTGCCCTCGTCACCCTGCTCATCTACGGCTGGCGCTTCCTCGCCGCCCTCGTCCGTACCACCTGGCGGCATCCGGTCGCCGTATCGCCCTTGGTGTCGTCTGGGCCTGGCACGGCTGGCCCCTCGCGGCCTCCACGCTCGGGGTCGTCGTCCTGGCCATGGTCTCCTGGGCGTTCGTTGATCGCGGCTCCTTCGCCCGTCTCGTCGGCTGGCGGCTGCTGGCCTGGTGGCGGCTGATGTCGGTGTACCGGCGTCACTGGCAAGCCGTCATGGACGTCTCCGGCCTGGCCAAGCGCGTCAACGGTCGCGTCTACATGCCGCGCCTGATGCGCGTCACCTGCGACGGCTGGGCCGACCGGGTCACCGTCCGGATGCTCGACGGCCAGGCGGTCAAGGACTGGTCCGACCGCATCGACAACCTCGCCCAGGGCTTCGGCACCACCTCCTGCCGGGTCGCGCTCGTCAAGGGTGGCCGGCTGCTGCTCACCTTCCCGCGCCGCGACCCACTGGCCTCTCCTATGCCCGCACTTCCCATCCCAGAAGAACCAACGGTCGGGCCGGTCGAGATCGGCAAGCAGGAGGACGGCAAGCCGCTACGGCTCAAGGTCCACGGAACCCACATCCTGATC
Source organism: Nonomuraea sp. NEAU-A123 (assembly GCF_018603905.1). GTDB lineage: Bacteria > Actinomycetota > Actinomycetes > Streptosporangiales > Streptosporangiaceae > Nonomuraea. The sequence continues at coordinate 158,561 of NZ_JAHFZZ010000023.1, read as the reverse complement.
GCAGGCGCGACCGGAGCGGGCAAGGGCTCGTTCCTGTGGGACACCATCCGCGGCTTGCTCCCCGCGATGCGGGCGGGCCTGGTGGAGATCTGGGCGTTGGATCCCAAGCTGATGGAGCTGTCCTACGGGCGGGAGCTGTTCCAAGGCCGCTACGCCGCCCATCCCTCCGACTGCGCCGACCTGCTCGACGACGCCGTCAGCGTCATGCAAAAGCGCGCTACCCGCTTCGCCGGACTCCAGCGCTCCCACGTTCCGACCGTCGAGGACCCGTTCGTCCTGGTGCTCGTCGACGAGGTGGCGTTCCTGACCGCCTACCAGCCCGACAAGCAGCTCAGGCAACGCATCTCCGCCGCCCTGGCCACCCTCGCCACCCAAGGCCGCTCCGTCGGCGTCGGTGTCATGGCGGCCCTCCAGGACCCGCGCAAAGAGGTCATGAACATCCGCAACCTGTTCCCCGACAAGATCGCCCTGAGGCTCGACGAGTCCGAACAGGTGGACATGGTCCTCGGCGACGGCGCACGCGATCGAGGCGCCCTCGCCGACCACATCTCACCCATCCCAGAACTGGGCGCAGGCGTCGCCTACATGCGCCTGGAAACCTCACCCGAACCCATCCGCGTCCGCGCCGCCTACGTCTCCGACGCCGACATCCGCGCCATGGTCGCCTACTACGGGCAGGCCGCATGACACTCGCCCACTTCCTCAACGGCCTTCGCTGCGCCACCTGCCTCACCCTGAACGCTCTGTGGCTCGACCTGATCCGCGCCCAGGTCGAATGCCGCGAGTGCGGCCAGACCGCACTCACCGTCACCGACCCCGACGAAGGGAGGACCGCATGACCCATGCGCACGACCGCGCACTCCCCCGGGCCGCACGGCAGGCCATGCCCATGGCTCGGGAGGTGCTCGAAGAGGTCGCCAAGCTCCACGGCGTCTGCATCCGGCCCATCCCGCTCGAGCGGCTCGACATCCTCACCGGCACGTCAGGGATCATCGACGTGCCGTGCGGCTCCACCCTCGACAGCAAGTGCCCGCCATGCGCCAAGCGCAACCGGCAACTCCGCATGGCCCAGTGCCGCGAAGGCTGGCACCTCGACACCGAACCCGCCATCACACCCGACGAGGCCAACGAGGAACAGCGCTGGCTCGTCGAGTTCCGCGCCGACATCCAAGCCCAACACGACGCCGCCGAAAAGGCCGGCGACGACACCACCGAACTCGACGCGATCATCACCGGCCTCGACGAGGAGATCAACGCGGCCGGGATGCGCGGCAACGTCCTTGGCCGGACAACCGCCAAGCGCTCCCGCTCGACCAAGCGGCGGCAGGACGCACCAGACCTGCCCAAGCGCACGATGACCAACACCACCCTCGGACGCACCTTCCAGGGCGCGGACGGCAGGACCTACCGGCCGTCCCTGTTCGTGACACTCACCCTGCCCAGCTACGGCAAGGTCCGCGACGGCGCTCCCATCGATCCGGACACCTACGACTACCGGCGCGCCGCTCGGGACGCGCTGCACTTCTCCAAGCTCGTCGATCGCTTCGTACAGAACCTGCGCCGCGTCGCGGGCTACGACGTGCAGTACTTCGCCGCCGTCGAACCACAGAAACGCCTCGCCCCGCACCTGCATATGGCCGTCCGTGGCACCCTGCCTCGTGCCGAGATCAAGCAGATAGCCGCCGCGACCTATCACCAGGTCTGGTGGCCTAATGCCGACGAAGTGGTCTTCGACGGTGACCACCTGCCCGTCTGGCAGGACGGCACCGGCTACCTCAACCCGGCAACCGGCGAGGTCCTGCCCACCTGGGACGAGGCCCTCGACACGCTCGACGAGGACGCCGAACCGCTCCACGTCCTCCGCTTCGGCGAACAAGTCGATGTCCAAGGCATCCTCGCCGGGACACCGGATGCTGACCAGTGCATCCGGTACCTGTCCAAGTACCTCACCAAGTCCATCGGCGACACCCTCGGCGGCCAGGCCCAGCGAGAGCACGCGGCCCGCATGCTCGACGCCCTGCGCTACGAACCGTGCTCGCCCACCTGCCCGAACTGGCTGCGCTACGGCGTTCAGCCCAAGGACGCCAAGCCCGGCATGATCCCCGGCCGCTGCCGTGGCAAGGCCCACAAGCCCGAACACCTCGGCTACGCCGGACGCCGCGTCCTGGTCTCCCGCAAGTGGAGCAACAAGACCCTCACCGAACACAAGCAGGACCGCCGCACCTGGGTCCTGCAAGCCCTCGGCCAACCCGACGAACCCACCGACCCGCACCGCTACGTCTGGCGACCCGTTCCGGCCGGAGACGCCAACGTGCCACCACTCGCCGCCCGCCTCCTCAGATCCGTCCACGAACGCCAACGCTGGCGCGCCCACCTCCGCGAACTGGAAGCCAGAGCAGCCGGACAAGACCTTTCGGCAACCGAGGACATGAGGAGAGCCGCATGACCGCGACCATCACTCCTCTCCTGCTACGGCCGGAAGAGGCGGCCGACTACCTCGGAATCGGTCGCACCAAGGCTTACGAACTGATCCGCTCCGGCGCGCTTCGTTCCGTTCGCATCGGCACCCTGCGTCGCGTTCCGGCAACCGCACTAACCGAGTTCGTCACCCAGCTTGAAATGGAAGCCGCATGAGCACCAGGAAGCGTGGCCAGAACGAGGACTCGATCTACAAGGACGGTGACCGCTGGCGCGGTGCGGTCTCCCTCGGCTACGGCCCGGACGGGACGCGCATCCGCAAGAAGGTCTCCGGCAAGACCCGCGCCGAAGTCGCTGAGAAGGTTCGCAAGCTCAAGGAGACCCTGGCCAAGGGTGCTCCGGTCCCAGATGACCGGCTTACGGTCGGCACGTTCCTCGATCGCTGGCTGCTCCACCTGCCCGGCCACATCTCCGACGGAACCTTGGACGACTACGAGGACACGGTACGACTGCACCTCAAGCCAGGACTCGCCCGTCACAAGCTGACCAAGCTCACCGTGGCCCAGGTCGATGCTCTGTGGCAGGCCAAGCGCAAGGCGGGATACAAGGCGAACAGCGTCCGCAACATGCGGGCCGTGCTCCGAAAGGCCCTGGGCCAGGCGGAACGAGAGGGCTTGGTCATGCGGAACGTCGCAGCACTGTCGATGCCCCCGCGCGTACCCGTCGAGGAAGGCCGGACGCTCACAGTGGAGGAAGGCAAAAGGCTCCTCGACGCTGTCGCCGATCACCGCATGGGCGTGCTCGTCCTCCTGGCCCTCGTCTTCGGCCTGCGCCGTGGCGAGGCACTCGGGCTCATGTGGAACGCCTTCGATCCGGACGCTCGTACTCTCCGGGTCACCCACTCCGTCAAGCGCCTCAAGAACCGCGACCCGAACGCCACCGCCAAGACCCGCATCGTGATCAGCGAACTCAAGACCAGGCGGTCACGCCGCGTCCTCTGCCTGACTCCCGAGCTGGTCGAGGCGATCAAGCGCCACAAGGTCGCCCACAACAAGGAGCGCCTCAAGGCCGGCGAGGACTGGGCGGAGCACGGCCTGATCTTCCCAACAGCTTTCGGCAACCCGTCCGACCCCGACACTTTCTCGCACCTGTTCTCCAGGCTGGCCAAGAAAGCGGGTCTCGGCCACTGGCACCCGCACGAGCTTCGGCACTCCGGCGCGTCGCTCATGCTCGCCCAGGGCACTCCGCTTCACGTCGTGTCCGAAGTCCTCGGCCACGCCAGCATCGCGATCACCAAGGACATCTACGGACACCTGCTGGAGGGCGACCGCCGCGCCGCGACTGAAGCCATTTCTAGCGCTCTCCTGGGGAAACAGACCCCGGTGGCTCCCAAGGTGGCTCCCAAAGACGCCGAAGACACCGGTTGAAGTCCAGAAACCACAAGGCCCCTGACGGCGTAATGCCTGTTCAGGGGCCTTTCGGTTGCAGAGCCGACGAGGGGAATCGAACCCCTGACCTTCTGTTTACAAGACAGATGCTCTGCCGATTGAGCTACGTCGGCGCGGCCTATCAGTGTAGACCGTCAACGGCGTCGATGACGAGCGACCTCGTACAACGCCACGCCGGCCGCCACCCCCGCGTTCAATGACTCCGCAGCCGCCCGCATAGGAATCCGGGCCACAACGTCGCAGTGCTCCCGCACCAGCCGCGACAGTCCCTTGCCCTCGGACCCCACCACGATCACCAACGGCTCGCCCAGCAGGTCGACATCACCGATGTCCGCACTGCCCTCGCCGTCGAGCCCGATCACGAACAGTCCAGCCTCGCGATACTCCCGCAACGCGGCCGTGAGGTTGGCCGCACGCGCCACGCGCAGGTTGGCCAGCGTACCCGCGGACGTCTTCCACGCCCCGCCCGTCACGCCAGCCGAACGCCGCGACGGAATCAGCATCCCGTGCGCCCCGAAAGCAGTCGCTGAACGCGCGATAGCGCCTAGGTTGCGCGGATCGGTGACCCCGTCGAGCGCTATGACCAACGGCACTTCTGCCGCGTCCTGCGCCAATTCGATCAGCTCAGACGGGTGCGCGTAGTCGTAAGCGGGGATCTGGAGCACGATCCCCTGGTGAACGGCGCCCTCAGTGAGCCGGTCGAGCTTTTCGCGGGTCGACTCGAGCAGCGCGATGCCCCGCTCCGTCGCGACCTTGATCGCGTCGCGTACGCGGTCATCGCTCTCGATGCGCTGCGCGACGTACAGCGCGTTGGCCGGCACCCCGGCGACCAGCGCCTCGAGCACTGGGTTGCGTCCGCCGATGTGTTCGGGCGCGTCGTCGGAACGCCGCTGCCGAGCCGGGCCGGGCCGCTGCCCGCCTCGCTCTTCACGGGCGACCCGCTCGGTGCGCGCCTTGTCCTTGTACCAGTGACGCATCTCAGCAGGCGGGGTGGAACCCTTGCCTTCGAGCCCGCGGCGCCCCTGCCCACCGGTGCCCTTGGACGGGCCCTTCTTCTTCGCGGGCCTGCCCGATGCCCTACCCCCAGCTGCCATGGCATTAAGGGTACTCGGGCCACCACCCACCTCACGCCTCACTCAAGATCACAACCCCAAGCACACGCTCCCGTACGGGTACGGCCTGCATGCCCAGAGTTGTAGGACCGGCACCTGACCTTGCTCTGCGCTATGAACCCTGGTGCGCTGTAGCTATGAGGTACGCACAGAGCAGCGGGTTGACCGCCACCAAGAGGGCGGGTGCGGGGAGACGACGACCCGTGAAGCGCAAGCTCAAGACCGTACAGATCGATGGCTGCCCCAACGACACCGACGGTCACATGGAGTGCTCAGTCTGCTGTGCGGGTGACCTGGCTTGGTATGCGGCAACGACCATGACGATGACGGAGGTCAGGGCGATGCCGGCGCCGACGTAGAGCGGCGCGGCATAGCCGAGACCCGCGGTGATGGCCAGGCCCCCGAGCCAGGCGCCAAGAGCGTTGCCGATGTTGGACGCGGACACGTTGGCGCTGGCGGCCAGTGCCGCCCCGTGGGCGAAGTCGGTGACGCGAATGATCATGCCCGGCACACTGGCGAACCCGAACAGCCCCATCAGAAACACCAGTACCACCGACGCGGTGGCACTGCCGACCAGCAGACCGAACATGCCCAGAGTGATCGTGAGTCCGAGCAGCGCGAGAACCAGGGCGCGGTCACGGTCACGGTCGGCCGCTCGGCCGCCGATCAGGTTCCCGACGACCAGACCGACCCCGTACACCATCAGCAACCAGGCGACATCCGCCGAGGAGAAGCCGCCGACCTCGGTGAACGTGTAGGCGATGTAGCTGAACGCACCGAACATCCCGCCATAGCTGAGCGCGGTGGCCGTCAGAGTCAGCCAGACCTGCCAAGACCGGAACGCCCGAAACTGCGCCCGCAAGCCGCTGGGCGGTATCGGATCGGAGCCGCCCGTCACTGTCGGCGGCCGCGTCTCTCCCGCCCAGCCGGGGACGAAAGCGGCGATTCCCGCCAGCGCGAGCACGCCGATCCCGGTGACTGCCCAGAAGGCCGCTCTCCAGCCCCAGCGTTCACCGACCAGCGCGCCGAACGGCACGCCCAGCACGTTCGCAACCGTCAGCCCGGCGAACATGACCGCCACCGCGCGAGCCTTCTTCTCCGGCGCGACCAGACTGCGAGCGACCAGCGAGCCGATACCGAAGAACGAACCGTGGCACAACGCCGCGACGATCCGCCCAAACAGCATCACCGGATAGCTCGGCGCGATAGCGGACAACAGGTTGCCAATGACGAACAACGCCACCAAACCCACCAGGATCCCCTTGCGGGGCAGCCGCGCCGTCGCCGCGGTCAGCGCGATCGCGCCGATCGCGACACTCAACGCGTACCCGGAGATCAGCCAGCCCGCTGCCGCCTCGGACACCGCGAAACTCGACGCCACCTGCGGCAGCAGCCCGGCGATCAAGAACTCGGTCAGACCGATGCCGAAACCGCCGAGTGCCAGCGCGATAAGTCCCCTCGGCATCCGTCGCTCTCCGATCGCGCGCCCAACAAGTCACGGGGTACGGCGCTTCCTACCGTGACGGGTGGATCGCCCGGACCCCGAAACGCACGCATATAGCCCGATGCCGGACCGTACGGCGCCGAGGCCCCACTATGTCACCACGGGGGCGAAGAGTTCGTACGGGTGCCCGTCGCCTGAAATACACGGATTAACGAAGTACGCGGAGCAGTCAAGCAGCACAGCACAGGCCCCCGAATCACGACCCGGCTAATGCCTGAATCCCCAGTTACGAAGCCCCCTGCCCACCCGTCCGAGCCTCCGGCTGAGGGATCCGGAACAGCCCGTGCAACCTCCCCAAGGCCGGAAGATCACCAAATGCCCGAGCAGCCCCGCTCTTGAGCGCATCACCCAGCGTCGTCTTCCCCTCCCCCATCTCCACCAGAACATCGTCATCCATCTCAATAACCGCATCCGGCCGCTGAGCGGGTCCGTGTACCGTCTCGATCGTCCCGTCGTCGATCCGAGCGTGAAAAACCTCATCGGAGACCCGGAACTCGTACACCGTACGCATCCCCACCGCCGCCTCCGGATCAAAAGCGACCCGCAACGCCAGCACCGCCCACCCTGGTTGGAACGCCTCCCCTTCGCGACGCTCCCCCATCGCCCACTTCATGCCCCACCGCGCCAGAGCCAGCACCGCAGGCGCCAGCTCTTCACCGGCTTCGGTCAGGGCATACGCAGGTGTACGCGCCGGCGCAGGCAACACGATCTTGCGCACCAGCCCCTCGCGCTCAAGATGCTTCATCCGAGCCGCCAGCAGCCCGGTGCCCAGCCCGCGAAGGCTGTGCTGCAGATCCCCGAACCGCTTCGGCCCGGTCAGCAGCTCGCGCACGAGCAGCAGCGTCCACCGCTCGCCGACGATGTCCAGGGTCCGGGCAGTGGCACAGAACTGGTTGTACGTTCGCTGATCCACTTCAACATTCTAAGCTTCGAGCTTCCTGTTTCTGAACCTCGCACTCAGAAGTATGTCAGCAACAGCACCTGCACCCGGATCAGTGAGCATCACATCATGCGGCGCGTCCAGAGCAACGGTTCGATACCCGACCGCCTCGGCGAACCTGTCGAAGGCAAAAGTCTGCGGCCTGCAGTAAACCGCCGTCCCAGGGATCCGATCGACGGCCCCGGTCAGGCGCGTGCCTTCGGTGAAGGTACGCAGTGGCTGCGGACGCAACCGCTCCTGGAGCCACTGGGCGTCGTCCGGATCGGTGATGCCGAAGAGCGCCGGCGCGGGAGCGGGCACCTGCCAGCCATCAGGCGAACTCCTGGCAGAGGTACGAGCCGAGGCCCCCTGACCGGTGAACTCCGCTGAATCCTGAACGAACTTCACGAACCCTTCAGGAGCCAGACTGAACATGCTGTCCCCGTCCGCCCCGGCCCAGCCCTCCACCATGATCACATGGTCAACGAGTTCGGGACGGAGGTCGGCTGCCTGCCGCACCACCAACCCCGCATAACTGTGCCCAACCAGCACGACACCGCCGCCATCATGCGCATCAACCACGTGCCGGGTCTCGCGGATGTCAGCGTCGAAGCGAGCCCCGACGTCGCGATGTGCCTCATGGATGTCAGCGTCGTGATGAGCCTCAAGGACACCAGCGCCGCGACGCGCCTCAGAACCGGTGCCCGTACCGGAGTCGGTGCCTGTGCCTGTGCCTGTGCCTGTGCCGGAGTCGGTACCGGTACCAGTGCCCGTACCGGAGTCGGCGCCCGTGCCCGTACCTGAGCCCGTGCCCGTACCTGAGCCCGTGCCCGTACCGGAGTTGGTGCCAGTGCCAGTGCACGCAGCGTCGAGTGCGGCGACGACCTGTGCCACATGGTCGTGCAACCCCACGTCCCGACCGTACGCGAGGTCAGGAACGATGGTTCGCGCTCCAGCGCGTCCAAGCAACGGAACGACGCGATCCCAAGCCCAGGGACCATGCCAAGCACCGGCGACCAGCACAAAAGTGGTCATGAACAGACCTCCACCCGAAGCCGCGGCAGCACCCGCTCGGCGAACTCCTCCAAGGCCCCGCGATAGTCATCGACCGCGAACCGGATCACCACATGCCGCACCCCAGCCAACACATACGAGTTCAACCAATCGACCGCATCATCCGCAGATCCCGCGAACGTGGCCTGAATGGACTCGATGAACTCGAGCGGCGCGTTGTAGTACCGCTCAATACTGGTCCGCAGCCGGCCTCGCGCCCGCTCAGGATCCTCATCGAGACAGACCGTCGCATACAACGCAGGCGTAACCACGCCCACCCCCTCACCCAAACCAGGCTCGACCAAGGGCCCCGCCTCGCTCGACACAGGGCTGTGCGGAAGTGACCCGGCGACAACCGCATGAACACCAGAAGTCGCCGCGTCACCCGCAACAGGGCCACTCGGAAGCGGCAGATCGGCAGTCGCGTGAGCACCGGGAGTCGCCGCCTCGCCAGACGCAGGACCGCGCAGGCGTGCCGCCTCGCCGGACGCAGGATCGCGCAGGCGTGCCGCCTCGCCGGACGCAGGACCCCGCAGACGTGCTGCCTCCTGGACCACGCCCCATTCATCGGCGTACGTCTGGCTTGTCGGCGGATAAGGCAGCCACCCGTCGGCCAGTCGTCCCACGCGCCGCAGGGCAGCCGCGCCGCTTCCCGCCAGCCAGATCGGCGGCCCTCCTACCTGTGCGGGCTTGGGTTCCAGCGTCACGTCTTGGAAGGCGAAATGCGCCCCCTGGTACGACACCGTCGCACCCGTCCACAATTGCCGCATCACGTCGATCGACTCTTCGGTACGGCTGACACGGCGCTTGAACTCGATGCCGAGCGCGTCGAACTGAGCCTCGGTGTTCGGATGCGGGAAGCCGGCGCCCATCCCGGCGATGAGGCGCCCGTCGGAGATCCGGTCCAGCGTGGCGAGCTGGTGGGCCAGCAGGATCGGATGGCGTAAGGCAGGTAGGAGCACAGCCGTACCGAGCGTCACCCGTTCCGTCACGGCGGCCACTGCGGACAGGAGCATCAGCGGATCCGCACGGGGACGAGTCACGGGGCTGTCACCAGCCCAAACGGAGTCGAAGCCGAGATCCTCGGCCACTTGTGCCTGCTCGATCAGCGCGAACGGCTCCCGATCGCCCAGAACGATCCAGTCACGTGTCGGCAGCAGAAAACCGACCTTCAGTGTCGCCATGGTTCCTCCTGTGAAGTGATCACAGCCGGATCCTAGACCATTGACTTCCTGTTTTTGAAGTCTATAATTCACTTTCGAGAAATCAACGAGGAGGGCTCTCAAATGACGAAACCGCTCTATACCGCGCAGGCTCTGGTGACCGGCGGCCGGGCACACGGGCATGGGCGTTCCAGCGACGGGATGCTGGACGTGAACCTGCGCCAGCCGAAGGAGCTGGGTGGAGATGGTGACGGGACCAATCCGGAGCAACTGTTCGCGGTCGGGTATGCCGCCTGCTTCTCGGCCGTCCTGACGATGGTCGGGCAACGACAGGGGCTGAAGGCTGGGGACGCGGCTGTGGACGCCAAGGTCATGCTGATCCCGAACGCCGACGGCACCTTCAAGCTCGGAGTCGAGTTGGACGTCACGCTGCCCTCGATCGAGGACCCGGAGCAGGCCGCCGGTCTGGTGCACACCACGCATCAGGTGTGCCCGTACTCCAACGCCACACGGGGCAACATCGACATCGCCCTGTCAGTGAATGGCTCGGCGCTTTGAGGTAGCGCCACGTCGGTGAGAACGAGACGGCGAGCTTCCAAGCGGGACGGCGAGTTTCCGTCCTGTGCCACCGAGGCCGTGCCCAGTCGACCGTACAGTCCCGCCGGGCGAAGGTTGCCGGGCGAAGCTCGCCGCGCGAAAGTCGCCGCGCGAAAGTCGCCGCGCGAAGGGTGCCGGGCGAAGGGTGCCGGGCGAAGGGTGCCGGGCGAAGGGTGCCGGGCGAAGGTTGATGATCAGTATTGTCGGTGCCGCCGAAGGTGGAATGGTCGGCGGCGGCCCGGAGTCCGGCTCAGAACAGGGTGTGAGCCAGCTAACGGTGGCATCGCACCGGAGGCGTTCTATAGCAAGGCCAGCATCCGGTTCGCCTGATCGGCCTGGGTCTCCCCGCGAGTCCGTAGCAGCCAAAACAGCGCGAGAAGGCGGCGGCACTCGGTGAGCCTGCCAGCCTCGTCAGCGGTCATCTCCAAGCGCTCCAACACGGCGGTCATACCGGAGAGGTCGTTGCGCCAGACCGAAATGTGTTCGATGACCTCGGCCACTTCGAATGCGCGGTCGCTGCGGCCGGAGTACTCGAAATCGATAACGCGGACGTCAGCCCCGTCCCACAGGTAGTTGGCCAGGTTGCCGTCACCGGTGCCGAACACCGGAGTGCCCGGCCGTGCCAGCAGGTCCGCCAACCTCGGTTGTTCCACCCAGTTCGCCGCCTCGCGAAGCGCGGCCGAGACCGCGACCGCGACAGCGGGATCTCCGTCAGAAGGCGCGGTCGCGGACCACGCCCGCACCTGCTGGAGGAGCTCTACCGGATGGCCGGCACGCGCGGGGAGCCGCTCCAGCACACGCAGAGGGACCGCCTGCTGGACTCTCGTAACGGCCTCGGCCATGGCGTCGGCCAAGTGCCCCCGGATCGGTCCGTGCACGGCGGAGCCACCGAGTCGAGACATCACTACCGTCGGCGGATCAGCAGCCAAGTCGGCGGTCACCGGGGCGGGCGCCAGCCCGGGCGCGTACTGGTTGAGCAACTCCAGGGCGCGCCATTCCCGCTCGGGCTGGCCATGGTCCGTCGATCGGTATCGCTTGACGACCACATCGAACCGCACTTCGATCGAGTGAGTGCTCGCCCGGCCGCCCATCCACCCGCCGATCCTGTCGAGGGCTACGGAGAGGGCTAGCGGGACAGCTCCCAACGAGCCCCGTGCGGGGTGTCCTCCACCGTGACCCCGGCCGCCGCCAACTGGTCCCTGATCTCGTCGGCCGCCGCATAGTCCTTACGCGCCCGAGCCGCCTTACGCTGCTCCAGCGCCACGGCCACCAGCGCGTCGACCACCGGCTTGAGGTCGGACTTCGCGGAGCGCCACTGCGGTGAACGCGGATCGAGACCCAGCACGTCGAGCATGTTCTGGGTTTCGGCCAGCAGTCGGGCCACCGCTTCCTTGTCGCCCTTGGACAGTGCCACGTTGCCCTCGCGCACCACCTCGTGCACGACCGCGAGCGCCTGCGGGGTGCCCAGGTCGTCGTCGAGCGCGTCGGTGAACGCCTGTGGCAGCGGAGCGTCGGCGTCGACGTCGTGGATCACTTCGGCGGCTCGGGTCACGAAGCCCTCGATGCGCTGGTAGGCGGCCGCGGCCTCCCGCAGCGCCTCCTCCGAGTAGTCGATCGGCGAACGGTAGTGCGGTGCCGCGAGGTAGTAACGCAGCTCCACCGGGCGCACCTTCTGCACCATCTCCGGGATCAGCAGCGAGTTGCCGAGCGACTTGCTCATCTTCTCGGCGCCGATCTTGACCAGGCCGTTGTGCATCCAGTAGCGGGCGAAGCCGTCGCCGGCCGCCTGGGACTGGGCGAGCTCGTTTTCGTGGTGCGGGAAGATCAGGTCGAGGCCGCCGCCATGGATGTCGAACGTCGCCTCGAGGTATTTGGTCGCCATGGCCGAGCACTCCAGGTGCCAGCCGGGGCGGCCGGGGCCCCAGGGGGTCGGCCAGGTGGGCTCGCCGGGCTTGGCGCCCTTCCAGAGGGCGAAGTCGCGCGGGTCGCGCTTGCACGACTCGTCGTCGGTGTCGGCCGCCGGTCGCATGTTGGCCAGCTTCTGGTTGGAGAGCGTGCCGTAGCGGTCCTCGTAGGAGACGACGTCGAAGTAGACGTCGCCGCCCGACGCGTAGGCGTGGCCGCGGTCGATGAGCCGCTGCATCAGGACGATCATCTCGGGCACGTGACCGGTCGCGCGGGGCTCGACGGTCGGGGGCAGGCAGCCGAGAGTGTCGTACGCCCAGGTGAAGGCGCGCTGGTTGCGCTCGGCGACCGTGAACCAGGGGACGCCCTCTTCGGCGGCCACCCGGATAATCTTGTCATCGATGTCGGTGACGTTGCGGCAGAACGTCACCTCATATCCGCAACGCAGCAGCCAGCGGCGCAACACGTCGAAGTTGACCCCCGAGCGGATGTGCCCGACATGCGGGGGAGCCTGCACGGTCGCCCCACACAGGTAGATCGACGCCCGGCCGGCTTCGACCGGAACGAATTGGCGGGTGGCGCGTGCGCTGGTGTCGTAGATGTGCAGGCTCACGAAAGAAAGGCTAACGCCTACGCCACCATCGCAGGCCCTTTAATCACTCACGCATGGTGACCTTCTCTGGCCTTATCCGGACAATTAGTCGCTCAACTCCTGGCTTGTCCTCCCAGGGCTTACCGGTGTACTTGAGCGAGAGCTCCTGGATGAGGTCGCCCGCGGGGTCGTCCTCCATGGTCACGTGACCACGGACCTCGGCGTAGCGGTAGGGGTTCGCCGGGTCGATGATGAGCAGGCTGGCCCGGGGGTCGCGCTCGAAGTTGCGTGGCTTGCGCCGGCCCTTGGCGGTGGAGAAAAGCACGTCGTCTCCGTCCGTACGCACCCATACGACCGTCGACTGCGGCCCGCCGTCGGGATTGAGGCTGGTCACCGTCGCGTAGTTGGGCCCGTCGAACAGCTCGCGCACGCCCTCTGAGAGCTCGGCCATGTATCTCCCTTGATCGGTCCTGACCCCCATTCTTCTGTAGGCTCGAACCGCCATGGACGTGACTCCCCCTTCTACGCTCCGACGCCTGGGCATCGCCCTCGCCGGTCTCGCGGTGGCCGGCCTCGCGGCGGTCGCCTGCGTGCTCTCCTTCGACGACCTGCGGGCACTGGCCATCCGCGGCGAGTCCCGACCCGACCTCGCCTTCCTCTACCCGGCCGGCTTCGACGCGCTCCTGGTCGTCGCGCTGATCGGCGTCCTCCTGCTGCGCTCGGCCCACCTGCTGGTACGCGCCCAGACGGCGATCGTGCTGGTCCTGCTCATCGTGGCCGCCGCCGCGTCGAACGTCGCGCCGGCGCTCCAGGTCCAGTTCGACGTACAACCTCTCGCGGTGGGAGTGGCGGTCGCCCCGTGGGTCATGCTGGCGATCGCCCTCTGGCTGTGGTTGCTGCTCATCAAGCACGTTCAGGGCCGCAGGACGTCCATAGACGACGATGACGACGGTACGGCGGAGCAGGACATCGTGCCCTTCCACCGGGGCCGCCCCGCTGACACGCCGCCGCCGCTCACCAAACCGCTTCACCCCGTGCTGGAGACCACACCGGTCGTCGGCCCCACGGCCGCTCCAGAAACCCCGCCCATCTCCGCCCAGGTGACCCGCTGGCCCGCCACCCCGGGCCAGGAGCCGGACACCGTACCAGCACAACTGCCGGCACGCAGCCCGGAACCGACCCGCCAGACGGAACGAGCCCACCGGTCAGAGCGCGACGCGGGGCCGGGAGTCCGCCCCGGGGTGCCTGACGCCCTGGAGCCGGAGTTCGAAGACCGTCGCGAGCGTGAGGCGCTGACATCGCCGACGCCACCACGGCCACGCCCGCAGTCCGACCTGCTGACGGAGACGGATCCCCGTCCCCAGACTCGTAGTGAGGACGATGCCCAGCGAATGGGTACGGCCTCGCGGGCTACCGCGCCGTGGCAAGAGCCGGGGCCGGGCAGCCATAACGAGCCAGGCGCACGCACCGAGCCGAGCGCACGCACTGAGCCGGGCGCACGGACTGAGCCGAGCGGACGGACTGAGCCGAGCGCGCTCACCGAGCCAGGTGAACGCACGGAGCCGGGCGGGCGCACGGGGTCGCAAGCCGCCGACGCTCCCACGCGGGCGCCGAAACTCCGCCGTGGCCTCCGCAAGCGCGCTCAGGAACCGACCTTCGAAGAACCCCGGCCGGAGCCGGAGCCCCGCCCCAGCCCAGCGCCCGAGCCAGCCCCGGAGACAGACCACCACGAGGCAGACCACCACGACGCAGGGCCCGAGACAGGCGGACAATCACGGCCCCACACAGCCCGGGAACCACGGCCAGAAGCCGCATCCCGCACCCCAAAGCCACAACCACAGCCGCAGTCCCAGCCAGAAGCAGAGCCGGAGCCCGAGTTGAAGCGCCCCGTGCGCTGGGGTGATCGGATCAAGCCGACCGACGTCCTGGTCCACCCCCGCACCCCCATCGTCTCCGACCGAGACACCGACACCCAACCGGTCCGCGTCTTCAGCGACATCCCAGACACCCCTGCCCGCACCAGCCAAACCCCCGAGCCGGCCGCACCGGCCAACCCCGACCCCGACCACGGCCCGGAAGCCGCCGACCCCGCCGAGTCCGCCACCGCCCGATCCCGCTCGCGCGAAGATCTGGAGGACCGGGACCTGGAGGACACCGCCCCGCACCCGGTCATAGAAGACGACGCCCCCTCTGGCAGGCTCCGCAGCACCCCCCTCCCCCCGGAGGAATGAGCCGAGGACGCAGAAGACCCGCCCGGTGTAAGCACCGAGCGGGTCTTCGCGTACCGTCCCGCGCCGAAGGGGATTCGGCACAGTCGCGGAACCGTCTAGCCATCGTCTAAACGTTCGTACCACTGCCCCGTCGCAGCCCAGCAACGAGCCCGACACCGACAATGGCGAGAACGACCTGCATGACCAGTTCGATCCAGTCGATGCCATTGGTGGTGGCGACGCCGAGGACCTGGGCGATGAGCGTGCCCACCAGGGCGGCGACGATACCGACGACGATGGTGAGGATCCACCCGATGGCCTGCCTGCCGGGAAGCAGCAGACGACCGAGGGCGCCGATCACGGCGCCGATCACGATGGCGCCAAGGATGGACTGGATTGTCATGACCAAACCTCCCAGTGAGAGTGAGCCGTTCACTCTCGAGGGAGATCAGTACCCGGCCATCGACGAATATTCGTGGTTGATGCGAAACGGCAGGTCAGATCGGGGTTCCTCCGGTTCGGCCGGTTCTCCCGGTGGTCATCTTGGTGACGATCAGGACTCCGATGACGGCCAGGACGAGCTGGAGTATGTGTTCGATCCAGTCGATGCCCCTGGTGTCGGCCCAGCCGAATCCCTGGGCGATGAGCGTGCCGAGCAGAGCGGCCACGATGCCGACGATCAACGTCAGGCCTATGGACATGTTCTGCTTACCGGGCACTACCAGCCGGGCCAGCGCTCCGACAATGGCGCCGATGACGACCGCGGACACAATCGCGCCGATCATGTGTTGCTCCCCCCGAAGACGTTCCACATGTCTTAGGAGGACTTACCCGACATACCAGGAAGCTATCCATGAGAAGCGGCGATCCGTACCGCGCCAGTAACGGACCGCCGCCCCGTTGACTCGGCGGGCCGGAGGCAGCACCCGCCGGGATACCCTCAACGCATCCCGCAAGAAGACGCGGGAGTGCGGCTGCAGGTTGACCAAGCGCTAGAACAAGCGCTAGAGAAGCACGAGCGCGGTCGCGATGGCCGCCACCCCTTCGCCGCGCCCGGTCAGCCCGAGCCCGTCGGTGGTGGTCGCACTGACGCTCACAGGCGCCCCCAGAGCGGCGCTGAGCGCCTTCTCGGCCTCTGTACGGCGAGGAGCCAGCTTGGGCCGGTTACCGATGACCTGAAGGGCCACGTTGCCGATCTCGAAGCCCGCCGAACGCACCTGGCGCGCGGCCTCCTCCAGCAAGGTGACACCCGAGGCGCCCGCCCAGCGTGGATCGTCGGTGCCGAACAGGCCACCGAGATCGCCGAGCCCGGCGGCGGACAGCAGGGCATCGCAGGCCGCGTGCGCGGCGGCATCGCCGTCGGAGTGACCCGCGAGTCCGATCTCGCCCGGCCAGTACAGGCCGGCGAGATGCAGGTCTCGCCCTGAAACGAACGGGTGGACGTCGACCCCGACGCCCACCCGTGGAAGTTTCGTGTTCAGGAGTTGAGAACCTCGTCGAGCAAGGCTTCCGCCTTGTCCTCATTGGTCTTCTCGGCGAGGGCCAGCTCACTCACCAAGATCTGACGGGCCTTGGCGAGCATGCGCTTCTCACCTGCGGACAGGCCGCGCTCGCGGTCCCTCCGCCAAAGATCCCGGACCACCTCGGCGACCTTGTTGACATCGCCGGACGCGAGCTTCTCGAGATTGGCCTTATAGCGCCGGGACCAGTTGGTCGGCTCCTCGGTGTGCGGCATCCGAAGAACATCGAAAACCCGCTCAAGGCCTTCCTGGCCGACAACATCGCGCACGCCGACTAGTTCCGCGTTTTCAGCTGGCACCTGGACGGTAAGGTCGCCCTTGTCGACCTTGAGCACCAGGTAGGTCTTTTCCTCACCCTTGATGGATCGCTTCGTGATTGCTTCGATCCGAGCAGCCCCATGGTGGGGGTAGACGACAGTGTCGCCGACCTGGAAAGTCATGTGACAAGTACCCCTTCCGCTGTACTCCAGAGTACCACGCATCCGCAGGCTCCCGGAACAGTGAAATCATCATAACTGCAGGTCAAAGCGGCATATTGGGGGTTGACAAGCGGTCAACTCTATGAATCGCATATGCGGGCATAGCTAATGACCTGCAGGGGTGCGGATATGACCATGGATTCGGGTGGATATGGTGGGCGCTGCCCTACACGCATGTGCAAGACCCTAGGAGAACCCGCTCGTGACCCGCCGCCGCTGGATTGTCGCCGCCGCCGTCTTCCTGGTCGCCCCTGTGCTGGCCGGTTGTTCGGCTGGATTCGACGCCAACACCAACAAGCCGTATGCACCCAATGAGGCAGGCGTTCTCTTCGATCAGGCGAAGAACTACGGCATGCACGGCATCCAGATCCCCCAGGCGTTCATCCTCGGCCCCGACTCCGGCGCGCAGCTCGCCTGGCGCGGCTCCGCCCCGGTCTACCTGAACATCCTCAACACCAACGGCGCCCCCGACACGCTCACGGCGGTCAGCGCCGGCACCATGGCCAGCGCGAAGGTGACGGCGCCGATCCAGTTGCCGAGCAACCAGCTCGTCAACACCGGCAAGCCGAGCCCCCAGATCATGCTGGAAGGCATCTCCAGGGCCCTCAGAGGCGGCGAGAGCATCCATCTGGACCTCCAGTTCGCCAACGCCGGGCTCGTGTCCATGAACGTCCCTGTGGTCACGCGCAGCCGCGAGTTCAAGGACTACCCGCCGGCGCCCAACGCGACCCCCGCGCCGACGCCTTCGCCCTCGGCATCCGCCGAAGCCACCGAAGCGGCCCACTGACAAAACGGGAGCCCCGGTACGTACCGGGGCTCCCTGTCAGCGTCTTAACAGAGCCGTCAGCTCTCCACCGCGTCGAACTTGTAGCCCAGCCCGCGCACGGTCAGGATGCAGCGCGGGTTCGACGGGTCCGACTCGATCTTGGCGCGCAGACGCTTGACGTGCACGTCGAGCGTCTTGGTGTCACCCACGTAGTCGGCGCCCCACACACGGTCGATGAGCTGGCCCCGGGTGAGCACCCGCCCGGCGTTGCGCAGCAGCACCTCCAGGAGCTCGAACTCCTTCAGCGGCAACTGCACCTGCTCGCCGCGTACGGCCACCACATGCCTGTCGACGTCCATGCGCACGGGCCCCACGGCCAGCACCGCCGACTCCAGCTCGTCCACGACGTCGCCCTGGCGGCGCAGCACGGCGCGGATACGGGCGACCAGCTCGCGCGAGGAGAACGGCTTGGTGACGTAGTCGTCGGCGCCCAGCTCCAGGCCCACGACCTTGTCGATCTCGCTGTCCTTGGCGGTCAGCATGATGACCGGCACCTTGGAACGCTGCCGCAGCGAGCGGCACACCTCGGTGCCCGGCAGGCCGGGCAGCATCAGGTCGAGCAGCACCAGATCGGCACCGCTCCGGTCGAATGTGTCGAGCGCCTCTGGCCCGGTCGCCGCGACGGAGACCTCAAAGCCTTCCTTACGGAGCATGTACGACAAGGCGTCGGAGAACGACTCCTCGTCCTCAACCACGAGAACTCGGGTCATTTTGCGGCCTCCAGGGTGTTCGGGGGTGGAACGACCACCGCGGTGCCGCCGAAAGCGGGCAGCCGCAGCGTGAATGTGGAGCCGGAGCCTTCCTTGCTCCAGACGGAGACCTCGCCGGCGTGCGCCGCGGCGACGTGCTTGACGATCGCGAGGCCGAGACCGGTGCCGCCGGTCGCCCGGGACCTGGCCGCGTCGACGCGGAAGAAGCGTTCGAAGATGCGTTCCAGCGATTCCTCTGGAATGCCGATGCCCTGGTCGCTGACGCTGATCTCGACGGAGTCGCCCGCCGGTCTGACACTGACGACGACCCGGGTGTGTTCGGGACTGTAGGCGACGGCGTTGTCGATGAGGTTGCGCAGGGCGGTGACGAGCAGTTCGTCGTCCCCCCAGATGCGCAGGCCCTCCGTGCCGCCGGTGACGAGCGTGATGTCCTTGGCGATCGCCCTGGTGTTGCAGTGGTCGATGGCATCGTTGATGGATTCGTCGATCGATACCTGGCCGGGGGTGGGGATGGGCTCGGCGCCCTGGATCCGGCTCAGCGTGATCAGGTCCTGCACCAGGTAGTTGAGCCTGGCGGCCTCGTGCTGCATGCGCCCGGCGAACCGGGTGACGGCTTCGGGATCGTCGGCGGCGTCCTGGATGGTCTCGGCGAGCAGGCTCAGAGCGCCGACGGGGGTCTTGAGCTCGTGGCTGACGTTCGCCACGAAGTCACGGCGGACGGCCTCCACCCTGCGCCGCTCGGTCTGGTCCTCGGCGAGCACCAGGACCTGGCCGTACGAGCCGAGCGGGGCCACGCGGACCGCGAAGTTCGTGATCTCCTGGCCGAACTTGTGCCCGGCGACGTCGATCTCGCTCTCCCGGATCTCGCCGTCCCGTCGTACCTGCCTGGCCAGGGCGAGCAGTTCGGCGGCCATCAGCCGGTCGCCCTTGACCAGCCCGAACGCGCGTGCGGCCGAGCTGGCCCGCAGCACGCGGTCATGCGCGTCGAGCACGACCGCGGACGAGGGCAGCACGGCCAGCACCGAGGCCACGCCCTGCGGGAGGGCGCCGAGCTCCTGGTCGCCGGCCGTCGCGGTCCTGTTCTGGGCCTCGATCTGGTTGCGGTAGAACAGGACCGCCAGCGCTCCCACGACGAACCCCGCCAGGGCCGTCAAGCTCATGGCCATCTCACTCATGTCTCCGATGGTAGGCGGCCTTCTCCGAGGGACACCCCTCTCACCTGGGGATGAACGTCTCTTTCCAGGAAAGTTCATCTGGCGGTAGGAGTTCGTTCATCGAGAGCCACGTACGGTGACGGCATGCGCGACGCGTACCATGAAGAACTCGATTCCCTGACTGCCAAGCTGGTCGAGATGACCAGGCTGGTCCGCTCGGCCATTTCCAGGGCCACCACCGCTCTGCTCGACTCCGACCTCCAGCTCGCGGAGAGCGTGATCTCCAGGGATGCGGAGGTGAACGCGACGTTCGAGGAGATCGAGACGTCCATCTTCGAGCTGATGGCCAGGCAGCAGCCGGTGGCCGTGGACCTGCGGATGGTGATCACGGCTCTGCGGATGGGCACGGACCTGGAGCGCATGGGCGACCTGGCGGTCCACGTGGCCAAGGTCGCGCGGCTGCGCCATCCCGAGACGGCGATCCCGCCGGAGGTGCGGCCCACGATCCTGCAGATGGGCCAGATCGCCGAGACCCTGGTCACCAAGGCGGGTAGCTGCATCGCCTCGCAGGACGTGGAGTCGGCGATGGAGCTCGAATCCGACGACGACGCCATGGACAAACTGCACCGGCGGTTGTTCAGGAACATCCTGTCCAAGGACTGGCCCCACGGCGTGGAGCCGGCCATCGACATCACGCTGATCGGCCGCTACTACGAGCGTTACGCCGACCACGCGGTCCGCGTGGCCGGTGACGTCGTCTACCTGGTGACGGGCGCCCGCCCGGCCTGACACCCGGTGGTGGGGCGCCGGTAAGCGCCCCACCCCAAGGCGTCAGCGGCCCTGGTTGGCGACCGCCTCGATCGCCGCCTTCGCCGCCTCGGGGTCGAGGTATTCGCCGCCGCGCCGGAGCGGCCGGAACTCGGCGTCCAGCTCGTAGCGCAGCGGGATGCCCGTGGGGATGTTGAGTCCGGCGATCTCCTCGTCGGGGATGCCGTCGAGATGCTTGACCAGCGCGCGCAGCGAGTTGCCGTGCGCCGCCACCAGCACGGTGCGCCCGGCCGCGAGATCCGGGACGATCTCGTCGTACCAGTAGGGCAGCATGCGGTCGACGACGTCCTTGAGGCACTCGGTGCGCGGCATGAGCTCGGGCGGCAGCAGGGCGTAGCGCGGGTCGCCCGCCTGGGAGTACTCGTCGCCGTCGGCGATCGGGGGCGGCGGGACGTCGAAGGAGCGCCTCCAGAGCATGAACTGCTCGTCGCCGAACTCCTGCCGCGTCTGCGCCTTGTCCTTGCCCTGGAGCGCGCCGTAGTGGCGCTCGTTGAGCCGCCACGAGCGCTTGACCGGCAGCCAGAGCAGGTCGGCCTCGCCCAGGGCGAGCTGGGCCGTCTGGATGGCCCTGGTCAGCAGGCTGGTGTGGACCACATCGGGCCGTACGCCGGCCTCCACCAGGAGCTTGCCGCCCCGGCGGGCCTCGTCCTCGCCCTTGGCCGAGAGGCTCACGTCCACCCACCCGGTGAACAGGCCTTTCGCGTTCCAGTCACTCTCGCCGTGCCGTAGCAGCACCAAAGTCGCCATGCGGTAATCCTATGGCGGGCGTCAGTCGCCGGTCCGCGCCGGATCCGCGAAACGGGCGAACGCCTGGAGGTTGGCCAGCGACTCGCCGCGTTTGGCGCGCCATTCCCACTCGCGCCTGATCGACGAGGCGAAGCCGAGTTCCAGCGCCCGGTCGAACCAGTCGTCGGAGTAGGTCAGCACGCAGCCGAGCAGCCGGTCGATCTCCTCCTCGGTGATCGCCGTGAGCGGCACCCGGCCGACGAGATAGACGTCGCCGACGGTGTCGATGGAGAAGTGCACGCCGTACATGCCGCCGTTCTTGGCGAGCAGCCACTTGTAGAACTCGGTGTGGTTCTCGTCGGGCTGGCGGCAGAAGAACGCCTCGACGTGCAGTGCCTGATCGCCGATGATCAACCACGTCATCGTGGCGAGCTTGTGCTGCCCGGGTAGCTTCACCAGGAACGCTCCTGGTCGCGGCTCGTCAAAGGAGACGTCCGCGGCCTTGAGCGCGGTTTCTACGACATCGCGCATGTCGTACAGCCTACGAAATGACGGCAACCGGCAACCTGTTCAGGTCGGCGACGGCGCCCGCGTAGACCTCCATCAGCTGAGACGACGTGGCCTGCCAGCCGAACGCCGCCGCGTGCGCGCGGGCGCCGGCCGACAGGCCGTCGCGCCAGGCCGGCGCGGTGACGAAGCGGCGCAGCGCGCGCGCCCACTCGTGCGAGTCGTGACCGTCCACGAGCACACCCGACACGCCATCCCGTACGGCCGTGCGCAGCCCGCCCACGGCGGCCGCGGCGACAGGGGTGCCGCAGGCCTGTGACTCCAGGGCGACGAGGCCGAACGACTCGCTGTACGACGGCACGACGGTCACGTCGGCCGCGCGGTACCAGTCGGCCAGTTCGTGCTGCGGCGCCGGCGGCACCAGCCGGACGACGTCGGAGATGCCCAGCTCGGCGGCGAGTTCGACGAGGATGGACGGCCTGGCCAGGCCGTTGCCCGACGGGCCGCCCACGCACGCCACGACCAGGCGGCCGCGCAGCGAGGGGTCGTCGATGAGCATCCGCGAGGCGGCGCGCAGCAGCACGTCGGGGGCCTTCAGCGGCTGGATCCGGCCCACGAACAGCAGCACGTGCGCGTTCTGCGGCAGTCCGAGCCGGCGCCGGGCGGCGCCCTGTGAAGCGGGCTGGAAGACGGTGAGGTTGACACCCGGGTTCACGACCGCGACGCGTTCCTCCTGTGCGCCGTACAGCTCGATGAGCTCGCTCGCCTCGTCACCGGTGTTGGCCACGAGCCGGTCGGCGATCTCCACGACCTGCTCCTCGCCCACCACGCGGGCCTGCGGCTCGGGCTGGTCGTCCGCGGCCAGCAGCCGGTTCTTCACCTTGGCCATGGTGTGCATGGTGTGCACGAGCGGCACGCCCCAGCGCTCCTTGGCCAGCCAGCCAACCTGTCCGGACAGCCAGTAGTGCGAGTGGATGACGTCATAGCGACCCGGGTCGTACATCGCCTCGGTCCGCAGCACGCCCGACAGGAACGCGCAGAGCTGAGCGGGCATGTCGGCCCTGGTCAGCTCCTCGTACGGGCCGGCGGTCAGGTGGCGCACCAGGACACCGGGGGCGAGTTCGGCCACCGGTGGCTGGTCTCGGCCGGTGGCCCGGGTGAAGATCTCCACCTCGACGCCGGACTCGGCCAGCCGTTTGGCCGATTCGACGATGTACACGTTCATCCCGCCGGCGTCGCCCGTGCCGGGCTGTTCCAAGGGAGACGTGTGCATGCTGATGGTCGCGACCCGGTTGACCCGTTGTCGCCTCACCCGACACCACCTCCAGAAGGAGTACAACTATGCCGAACATTCCGACATTCCCGACAAGCGGGGTGTCATGAGCAGGGCTGGCAAGATGTGTGCCATGAAAAAGACGGCAGTGGTGACAGGCGCGAGCAGCGGCATCGGCGAGGCGACGGCCAGGCGGCTGGCCGCCGAAGGCTATGACGTGGTGGCGGGCGCGAGGCGGCAGGACCGGCTGGACAAGCTGGCCGCCGAAGTGCCCGGGATCCGTCCCGTGTCCCTGGACGTGACCTCTCAGGAGTCGGTGGACGCGCTGGCGGCCTCGCTCGACCGCTGTGACGTGCTGGTCAACAACGCCGGCGGCGCGCTCGGCGCGGAGACGGTGGCCGAGGGGCTGCTCGACGACTGGCAGCGGATGTACGACACGAACGTCCTCGGGTCGCTGCGCATGACGCAGGCCCTGCTGCCCAAGCTCGTCGAGTCGGGCGACGGGGTGCTGGTGATGCTCACCTCGACCGCGGCGCTGGTGGCGTACGAGGGCGGCGGCGGCTACGTGGCGGCCAAGCAGGCACAGCGCTCGATGGCCGAGACGCTCAGGCTCGAACTGGTCGGGCAGCCGGTGCGCGTCGTGGAGATCGCGCCGGGCATGGTCCAGAGCGAGGGCTTCGCGGTCACCCGCTTCCGCGGCGACGAGGCCGCCGCCGCCCGCGTCTACCAGGGCGTGCCGGACCCGCTGTCCTCCGACGACGTGGCCGACGCGATCGTGTGGTGCGTCACCAGGCCCGCGCACGTCAACATCGACCGCTTGATCATGCGCCCGCGCGCCCAGGCCGCCCAGCACAAGGTGCACCGCGTCGGTGGCTAGGCCGGTCGGCTCCATCACCCGAGGGACGACCGGGCACAACCGGCTGCGGCGCGCCGACCGGTGGATCGCCGCCGCGCACGGCCGCGTGCTGCGCGCCACCGCCCGGCCGCTGGCCGTGGACCTCGGCTACGGCGCCTCCCACACCACCACGCTGGAGCTCTTCACCCGGCTGCGCCGGATCAGCTCCGACGTCGAGGTGGTGGGCATCGAGATCGACCCCGCGCGGGTCGCCCTGGCCAAGCCGTACGAGCGCCCGGGCCTGAGCTTCGCGCTGGGCGGCTTCGAGCTGCCGGTCTCGCGTCCCCCGCTGCTGATCCGGGCCTTCAACGTGCTCAGGCAGTACGGCGAGGCGGACGCCTGGCGCTACTGGGAGGCACTGCGCGGCAAGCTGGCCCCCGGCGGCGTGCTGGTGGAGGGCACCTGCTCGGAGACCGGCCACCGGGCGATCTGGGCCGGGGTGGATCGGACCGGCCCGCGCACGCTCACCCTGTCGGCCAGGTTCGACGCCTTCGACCGCCCTTCGGACCTGGCCGACCGCCTGCCGAAGACGCTCATCCACCGGAACGTCCCAGGCGAGCGCATCCATGCGTTCCTGAGCGACTTCGACCGCGCATGGGCGAGAACCGCCCCCTATGGCGCCCACGGCCGCAGGCAGCGCTGGCTGGCCGCGGTGGACGTCCTGGCGACCACCTGGCCCATCCATCGGACTCCGCCGCTCGGCGGCACGGCCAGGTGGCGCCTCGGAGAACTGACCCTCCCCTGGGAGGCGGTCGCGCCGCGCTAGAGAGCCCCCGAGAAGGCGGCGTAAGCCACCGCGTCGAACAGCACGAACCGCACCTCGTCCACAGCTGTGGAAAACTCCCGCACGGTACGCAGCGCGATGCGGGCGCCGTCGTCCAGCGGCCACCCGTAGATGCCGGTCGAGATCGCCGGAAAGGCCACCGACCGAGCCCCCAGCGAGTCGGCCACCCGGAGCGACTCGCGATAGCACGAGGCCAGAACGTCGGATCGATCATCCGTCGGCGAATAGACCGGCCCGACGGTGTGGATCACCCAGGTCGCGTCGAGCCGTCCGGCGGTCGTGGCCACGGCCTGTCCCGCCGGCAATCCCTTTCCGTAGTGGGAGGCCCGCAGCGCCCGGCACTCGGCGAGGATCTCCGGGCCGCCCCGCCGGTGGATCGCGCCGTCGACCCCGCCCCCGCCCAGCAGCGACGAATTGGCGGCATTGACGATCGCGTCGACTGTCTGCGCGGTGATGTCCCCCTGGACCAGCGTGACGTGCATCTCACCAGCATCCCGGATGGCTGCTCGACGCTTTGTAGTACTACGCTGATGCGTGTGAAGGGTCTTGGCGAGCTCGAACGCAGCATCATGGACATCATCTGGGCGGAGAGCAGCGCGCTGACGGCCCGCGAAGTCGGGCGTCTCATAGCCGACCGCGACCTGGCCCCGACCACCGTCATGACCGTCCTCGACCGTCTGACCCGCAAGGGGTTCCTCCAGCGGACCCGCGACGGCCGCGCCTGGCGCTACGAACCGGCGGCGAGCCGCGACGCGTACATCGCCGAGCTTATGCTGGAAGCTCTGGACCTGACGGGCGACCGCTCGGCCGCCCTCACCCGCTTCGCCCAGGCCGTGTCGGGCTCGGAGGCGGAGATCCTGCGGAGAGCTCTCACGGAGCTGGAGGAAGAGTGATCACGGCAGCGACGCTGGCAGCGCTCGCCATGGCGTGCGGGCTCGGCTCCTGGCGTCTCACGACCGCCCGCTGGACGTCCCGGGCCCCTCGGATCGCCATCATCCTCTGGCAGTCCCTGGGCGTGGCCTGGGGGCTGGCCACGACGGGCGCCATGCTGGCCTACGCCGTCCAGCCGTACGAGCTGGGCGTGCTGCAGAGCCTGATCGCCTTCGCGAGCGGTGAGCCTCCGCGCCAGAGCTGGGATCCGCTGCACGTGGCGGCGATGATCGCCGGACTGGCCGCGCTGGCCGTGCTCGTCGTGGTGCTGATCACCGCGGGCGTGCAGGCCCTGCGGGCCCGCCGGCGCCACCGCGTGCTGCTCGCCCTGATCGCCCGCGACGACCCGGGCGTGCCCGGCGTGCGGGTGCTCGACCATCCGAGCGCGGCGGCCTACTGCGTGCCAGGACTGCGTTCGCAGGTGGTGGTCAGCGAGGGCGCGCTCAAGCTGCTGTCCCACGACGAGCTCACGGCCGTGCTCGCGCACGAGGCCGCGCACGTACGGGAGCGCCACGACCTGGTGCTGCTGCCGTTCGCCGCGCTGCGCCGGGCACTGCCCTGGTCCAAGGTGGCCTTCGACGCGCAGGGGCAGGTCGAGCTGCTCATCGAGATGGCCGCCGACGACCGCGCGCGCCGCTACTGCTCGCCGCGCAGGCTGGCCACCGCCCTGCTCAGGTTCGGTACGGCGGGTGCCATGCCGACCCCGCAGGGCATGCTCGGCGTGCACGCCAAGAACGTCATGGCCAGGGTGGACCGCCTGATCAAGCCGGGTCCTTCGCTGCCCGCCACGGCGCGCTACGGGATCATCGCGCTCTCCGTGACGTTGGTCACAGCCACGCCGTTCCTGTGGACCATCCAGCTCTAGCGCTTGCAGGTGTTACCTTCGCGTTTGCAATTGCAAGCACTCTGCGGCAGAATATCGGTATGGCACTACCGAAGGTCGGCTCGATCGGCGAATACATCCGCGAGCAGCGGCAGCAGGCGAAGATCTCCCTGCGCCAGCTCGCGACGGCCGCGGGGGTGTCCAACCCCTACCTCAGCCAGATCGAGCGCGGTCTGCGGAAGCCGAGCGCGGAAATTCTCAACCAGATCGCCAAAGGCCTGCACATCTCTTCGCAGGCGCTCTACGTGCAGGCGGGCCTCATCGAGGATCGCGAGCCGCCGAGTGACGTGATCACGGCGATCCGCGCCGACCCGCTCCTGAGCGGGCGGCAACGCCAGGTGCTGATCGACATTTATGAGTCGTTTCGCAAAGAGAAGCGCGCCGAAGACGAGCAGACCTCCCAGAACGCTCATCTCCGGCACGACTCCGAATCGGACGACGAGCCGCTGCCCGATGAATATCTCGCCGCGCTTGAGCCTTTCGCGGCGTCCACCGGCAACGGCACCGCCAACCAGGAAACCAAGGAAGGTTAACCCATGACTCTGGCCACCGAGGTCAAGAAGCTCACCGACTCCAAGCCTTTCTACGCCGTCGCGGGCGTGGGCGACTACGCCGTGGAGAAGCTGCGCGAGCTGCCCGAGCAGTTGCTGAAGCTGCAGTCCCGCCGCGCCGAGATCGCCAAGGACCTGCCGGAGAAGGCCCGCACCTACGCCGACAAGGCCGAGGGCTTCGCCAAGGAGTTCCCCGAGAAGGCGCGCACCTACGCCGACCAGCTGACCGTCCTCGCCACCGAGGTCTACGAGGACTTCGCCACCCGTGGGCGCAAGGTCGTCAGCAAGGCGAGCGGCGAGGCCGCACTGGAGCTGGAGGAGGTGTCGGAGGCCGCCGAGCCGCCCGTCGCCACCCCCGTCACCGTCAAGAAGCCCCGCACCACCAAGGCCACCACGCCCAAGGCCTGACCTGTCAGCGCGGGCCCGCCTCCACGAGGCGGGCCTTTCCGCGTTGACAGGTGCCCGTTTGTCAGGGGTCCCTACTAGGCTGGGGCCGTTTCATCGCGAGCGTTGGGCGGACTCACATGGAAATCATCAACGGCGGCCTGAATCTTCTCTTTCTGCTGCTCGCGGTCGGCATCCTCGGCATGTCGATCTATGCGCTGGTGCACGCCGCGCGGGTGCCGACCAACGCGTTCGTGTCGGCCGGCAAGCTGCAGAAGAATCTCTGGCTGATCATCCTGGTCCTCGCCACGCTGTTCGCCGCCGCGGGCGCGTGGGACTACTACAACGCCTTCATGGCTGTGGGTGGCACACAGTTCATCGGGATCGGGCTGGGGTTCTTCTCGATCATCGCCGTCATCGCGGCGACGGTCTACATCGTCGACGTCAAGCCCGCCGTCAAGGGCATGGGCGGGCGCGGCGGCAACAACGGCCCTTACGGACCTTGGTGATCCTCCCCCTTCGCTAGCCGGCCGATGGCGTCTGTCAGCCAGCTGGCCAGGTGGGCATGGCCTTCGGCGGTGGGATGGATACCGTCGGGGAGCAGTTGGCCCGGTGGAGTGCCGGTGATCCGGGGTTCGTCGAGCGGGTCCAGGAAGGGAATGGTTTCCTGCCCGGCCAGGCTCGACAAGGCGTCACGCACCCGAAAAGCCCTGCGCGGGGTGTCGCGCAGCCAGATGGGGCCGATCATGAGGATGCGGGTTCGCGGCCAATGGGTCCGCACCTCGGAGATGAGGCTCTCCGCCGCTCGCCGCACGCTCTCCGCGGACCAGCGGCAGTCGTTGTGGCCGCCTGAGATGACCAGCAGGTCGGGGGCGGGGCGCCAGGCCAGTTCGGCCTCGAACGACTGCTGGAACGTACGGCCGACACGGCCCTTGTTGAGATAGCCGGTGCCTCCCGCGCCCGCGATGACCGGTTGCCAGCCCAGCAGC
The DNA here is from genome assembly GCF_018603905.1 of Nonomuraea sp. NEAU-A123. Taxonomy (GTDB): domain Bacteria; phylum Actinomycetota; class Actinomycetes; order Streptosporangiales; family Streptosporangiaceae; genus Nonomuraea. The sequence goes on along the minus strand of NZ_JAHFZZ010000023.1, from coordinate 130,201 downwards.
CGGGCCGACTCGGCGGCGTAGGTCCGCCAGGTGGGCACCGGACCGGAGCCGACCGTGAAGCTGTCGCCGACGAACATCACGACGGGCGCGGCCGATCCGCTCTCCGGCCCCGACAGCCAGCCATGCATCGGCGCGGGCGTTTCGGAGCGGAGCCGTGCCGGGCTTGGCCACGCTTCACCTGCTCCACCACCGCATCCCGATATCACGCAACAAATCCCCAGTATCGCGACAGCCGGTGCGATCAGGGCTCGATCCAGCAGGCCGCGCATATCCACCTCGGGGCTTTAAGCTGCCGACATGACTCATGACCTCCACGGGCGGACACATCGGCTCGAATTGTCGGATCAGAATCTGCGCGACTTCGAAGCCGTCGTCCTGGATTCCACACCCGACGGGATCGTTCTGAGCAAGTCGGCATTCTATCCGGGCGGAGGCGGCCAGCCGGCAGATCACGGAGTTCTGCTCTGGCAGGGAGTGGAAACGCGGATCGTCGGGGTGCGCAAAGCCGATGATCTGCACTTGATTCCGGCAGAGGGCGACCCGATCCCGCCGGCCGGCACGGTCGTTCAGGGGGCGGTGGCCGACGAACGCCGCTCGGCCCTCATGCGTACCCACTCGGGGCTCCACGTTCTGTGCGGCGTGGTGTTCCGCGACTACGGGTCGCTGGTGACGGGCGGCAACATGGACGTGCTGAGCGCGCGGATGGACTTCAACCTGCCGGAGGTGCCGCCGGGCTTCAAGGAGACGGTCGAGGACGCGTGCAACGCCGAGATCGTCGCGGACCGGCGCATCGACGTACGGGTCCTGCCGCGCGAGGAGGCCTTCGAGATCCCGGACATCATCCGGACGGCGACGAACCTGGTGCCGGAGCACGTGGCCGACGTCCGGATCATCGACATCGTCGGGCTGGACACCCAGGCCGACGGCGGCACGCACGTCGCCTCGACGAAGCAGATCGGGCACATCAGGGTGGCCAAGATCGAGAGCAAGGGACGCGGCTTTCGCCGCCTCCGCATCGCGATCTCCGACTAGTCCCTGCCTGGCTGCCTCTCGATGATCCCGGCCAGGCCGTCGAGCAGCGCTCGCAGACCGAGCTCGAAGAGCCGGTCGAAGTCGAACTCGAAGTCGCCCCCCATCCGCGCGATGACGTCGACGAACGTGGGATAGGGCCCCGACGTGACGATGGCCGCCAGCTGCTCGTCCTGGTCCCGCATCCATTCGTCGTCGGTGAGGCCGGTCATGGCCCGCGCCTGGACCTCCAGCTCGAAGTTGGCGGCGATCCCCTGAACGTGGCTGTACAGCAGGATGTGCACGTCCATCATGGTCACCGGGTCGAGGCCGTGGCCGTCGATCGCCGCCAGCGCCCATTCGGTGTGCCTGAGCAGGCTCGGTGACGGCAGCGGCCGGGTCAGCGAGGTGATCCCGGCCATCCACGGGTGCCGCCGATAGGCCGCCCACTGCACGCGGGCCGCCACCTCCAGCCGGGCCCGCCAGCCGTGCGGCGGCTCGTCGGGCAGCGGGAACTCGCCGAACACCTGCTCGATCATCAGCTCGACCAGGTCGTCCTTGCTGCCCACGTGGCGGTAGAGCGACATGGTGGCCACGCCGAGCCGGCCCGCGACACCGCGCATGGACAGCGCGGGCAACCCCTCGGCGTCGGCCATCTCGACGGCGATCCGCACGACCCGATCACGCGTCAAATCACGCGCCGCATCCCGCCCGGAGTCTCGCGCCCGATCACGCCCGGACTCACGCACCGCATCTCGCGCCGGGTCTCGCGCTGGGTCATGCACGGAGTCATGCGCGGGGCCGTGCGCGGCGCTGTGGCTCGCGTCGCGGCTTGGGTTGTCGGGGTCGCCGTGCGGGTGTCGTGGTGACCGGCCCGGGGGCCCGGCGACGACCGTACCGACGCGCGGCTCGGCCACGACCACGCCCTGCTGCCCGAGCCTGGCCAGCGCCTTGGCGGCGGTGGCCAGCGCGACGTCCCAGTCCCTGGCCAGTTGCCGGGTGGAGGGCACCCGATCCCCGGCCCGCAACTCGCCGTCCGCTATGCGGCGCTTGATGTCGTCGACGATCCGCACGTACGGCGGCGCGGCTTCCACCACCACCGACCTCCCTCAACCCTGTACTAGTACAGAGATTAGCAGAATCCCTGTTGCGAAGCCTGTCTGTACGCCGTACATTCACTCCGTACAGCGTCAACAGCAGACAAGGGAGACCCTGCCATGAACGTCCTCATTTCCGGCGCCAGCATCGGCGGCCCCGTCCTGGCCTACTGGCTGCGCGAGCACGGCTTCGACGTGACCGTCGTCGAACGCGCCCCCGAGCCCCGCCGGGGCGGCCAGGCGATCGACATCCGGGGAGCCGCGCTGGAGGTGGCCGAGCGCATGGGCATCCTGGAGCAGGCACGAGCCCTGAAGACCGACATGCGCGGCATGTCGATGGTCGACGGCGACGGCAACGAGCTGATGCGCAGCACCGAGGAGACGATCAGCGGCGGCCGGCTGGACAGCCCCGACATCGAGATCATGCGCGACGACCTGACCGCGCTCGTCATCGCCGCCTCGGCCGGAGGCGCCGAATACCTCTACGGCGACTCGATCGCGACGATCGACCAGGACGACCAGGGTGTCCAGGTGACGTTCGAGAGCGGCGTACGGCGGCGTTTCGACTATGTGGTCGGCGCCGACGGGCTGCACTCGAACGTGCGCGGGCTGGTGTTCGGCGAGGAGTCGCGGTTCATCAACCACCTCGGCATGTACGTGGCCATCTACAGCGCCGACAACTTCCTCGACCTGGACCGCTGGCAGGTGTGGCACCGGGAGGGCGAGGCCGGGTTCGGTCTCTACACCGTCCCGGGCAACGCCTCAATGCGGGTCAACATCGGCTTCGGCTCCGAGCCCGTCGCCTACGACTACCGCGACATCGAACAGCAGAAGCGGCTCATCGAGGAGCGCTGCTCGGAGCTGCGCTGGGAGACGCCCCGGCTGCTGAAGGCGATGTGGGAAGCCGACGACTTCTACTTCGACGCCATGGCGCAGATCCGGATGGACCGCTGGTCCGAGGGCCGGGTCACACTGGTCGGCGACGCGGGCTACTGCGCCTCACCGCTGTCCGGTCAGGGCACCAGCCTGGCCATGGTCGGCGCGTACGTACTGGCTCAGGAGCTGGCCAGGGACACAGACCAGGCGTTCGACCGCTACGAGCGGCGGATGCGGCCGTTCGTCGAGCTCAACCAGGCGCTCGCCCTGGAGAACCCGGGCCAGGGCGCGGCTCCGGAGAACGTCCAGCGGGCCGCCAACGGCATCACGCTCGATTGATCCCACCTGCCCCTGCCAGGTGTACGAACCGCTACGATTTGCCGCCATGACGGGTATCAGGCGCACGCTGGCCATACTGGGGGCCGTCGCTCTATCGCTGACCGCCGTCCCCGCCACGGCGGCGGCCGGGATCACCGACGAGGTGACCATGAGCCTCGCCAAGAACGGCACGCTACATGTGGTGGAGAAGATCAGCAACGGCTCGGGGGAGCTCAAGCGGACCTTCCTCACCAGGACCCGCTTCGACGACGACAACGACCGGCTGTACCAGATCTCCAACGTCAAGGGCGGCACGCTCGCCGGCGACGTGCTGACCATGAAGGCGCCGGGCACCGTCGAGTACGACGTCAAGGGGGCCGTGACGCCCGCGGGCGCCATCGAGGAGCTGCGCTGGTTCGCGGTGAACGGCTGGAGCACGCCGGTCGCCAAGGCGACGGTCAAGGTGAGCGGCCCCGGCCAGGTACAGAACCTGTCGTGCTTCGCCGGCGAGCTGACCTCGGCCATCGGCTGCACGTCCGCCTCCATGGACCACGGCGCCACCGAGGCCGCCTTCGAGCAGCAGAACGTGGGCCCCGGCCAGGCGCTGACCGTGGTCGTCGGCTATACCAAGGGCTCCACCAGCGGCGTGCCGATCCTGGAGCGGCGCTTCTCGCTGGCCGGCGCCTTCACGCTGAACACCGTCACCGGCGGCGCGCTCGCCGCCCTGCTGGTGCTCCTGCTCGGCGGCGTCGGGTTGCTCTACTGGACGCGCGGACGCGACTCCAGGGCCGCCGGAAACGAGCGAAACACGGTCGCCCCCGTGCAGAACGGGCACTTCTCCCCGCCCGACGGGGTACGGCCCGGCCAGATCGGCACGCTCGTCGACGAACAGGCCGACGTGGTCGACGTCACCGCGACGATCGTGGACTTCGCGGTCCGCGGCTACCTGCGGATCGACGAGCAGCCGCGGCAGGCCTACGACGCGCCCGACTGGACGCTGGTCAGGCTGCCGAACGCGCCGGTCAACACGTTGCTGCCGTACGAGCGGGCGCTCTACGACGCCATCTTCGACGGGCGCGACATGGTGCTGCTGTCCCAGTTGTCCGGCTCGTTCGCCAGCCATCTGGGCAAGGTCCGCGACGCCCTCTACACCGACGTGGTGACGCAGGGGTGGTTCGCCCGCCGTCCCGACACCGAGCGCACGCGCTGGACCATCATCGGCGTGGCGCTCATCGGCCTGGGCCTGCTGGCCACGGTCGCGCTCGCCTGGTTCACCACGTACGGCCTGCTGGGCCTGGCGCTGGTCATCGCGGGCGGCGCCCTGGCGGTCGGCGGGCAGTACATGCCCGCCAAGACCGCCAAGGGCTCGGCCGCGCTGGCGCACACGCTGGGCTTCCGCGAGTACCTGTTCTCCGGCGACCTCGGGGAGGTGCCCGAGCAGCACCGGGTGGAGCTGTTCTCGCGCTATCTCCCGTACGCCGTGATCTTCGACGGCGTGGAGCACTGGTCGCGGGTCGTCGCCTCGGTCACCGGCAATGGCCACAACTCCGACAATCTGTACTGGTATCACGGCCCGGCAGAGTGGGATCTGTCCAAGTTCGCCGGGTCGATGCGGACGTTCACCACGACGACCTCGGGCGCGATCTCGGCCAGCCGCCAGTTCCGCACCCTCTAGAGGCCGCTCAGCGGACGCGTAGTTCGCCCACGGCGCGCCCGCCGCCCATCAGCGGCGGGCGGGCCATCGGGTCCAGCTCCGGGGAGTCCAGGCCGAGCGAGCGCAGGGCGGCCACCGTGACGGGCATGCGGGCCCGCTGGGCGCCGTCCTCGACCTTGACGGCACCCGCCCGCCCGTCCTCGAACACGAACGCGTCGAACCCCTCCGCGCCCACCTTGACCATCAGCCCCGGCAGGGCCCGCATCAGCTCGGCCTCCGCCCGGATGGTGCCGGACGTCCACTCCGGATGCGCGCGCATGACGTCGAAGATCCGCCGCTCGTACGAGCCCGCCTCCCCCAGAGGCAGCGCGCGGAAGGCCCGCGTCACACCCACCATCGAGACGAAGAACAGCGGCGCGCCACACCCGTCCACACCCGAGGCCGCGACCCGCTCCCCCGTCAGCTCCTCCACCGTGCGGCGGATCGTCCGCTGCAGCGGGTGCGCCGGCTCCAGGTATGTGGCGAGCGGCCAGTCGTTCAGCACGCAGGTGGCGAGCATGGCGGCGTGCTTGCCCGAGCAGTTCATGTAGACGCGGCCGTAGTCGGTCGCCGCCCGGTCGGCGGGGTAGTCCTCCGGGCAGAGCAGCGCCGACTCGGCCAGCCCGGCCCCCGCCAGGATCTTCCGTACGCCGTCCACGTGGTAGGGCTCGCCGGAATGGGACGCGCAGGCCAGCGCGAGGAGTTCGCCATCGAGCGCGAGCCCGGCGCGGAGCATGCCGACGGCCTGGAGCGGCTTCATCGCCGACCGCGGCGAGGCCGGCACGTGCACCGCGCCGTGCGCCTCGACCGGCTCGCCTGCCGCGTCCATGGTGAGCATGCGCACCTGATGAGTCGACTCCACGAACCCGGACCGAACGACCTCCACAACCAGCGACATTTCGCCCCCTTTCGGCACGCAGTCTACGAAGCTTTTGTCCTGGGCCAGAATGGGTTCCCATGCGAGCAGTCGTGCAGCGAGTGAGCACCGCGTCCGTGGCAGTCGACGGGGAGACCGTCGGCGCGATCGCCGAGCCGGGGCTGCTCGTGCTGGTCGGCGTCACGCACACCGACACGCGCGCCGAGGCGCGCAAGCTCGCCGCCAAGCTCTGGGGCCTGCGCATCCTGGACGGCGAGAAGTCCTGCTCCGACGTGTCGGCGCCGCTCCTGGTGATCAGCCAGTTCACCCTGTACGGCGACGCCCGCAAGGGCCGGCGGCCCACCTGGCAGGCCGCCGCCCCTGGACCGGTCGCCGAGCCGCTGGTGGACGCCGTGGTGGAGGAGCTGAGGGCACTCGGGGCCCAGGTGGAGACGGGCAGGTTCGGCGCGAACATGAAGGTGTCCCTGGTCAACGACGGACCGATCACGCTGGTGCTCGACATATAGTCTGCGCGCAGATGATCTGCGCAGTCGAAGGCCCTGCGCGCCGGCGGCCAGAGAGCTCCGTGGCCTGGCCGGGCGGTATGGCTCCTGGCAGGGGTATTGGGCCCATTACCCGCGCGCGTAGCGGCGGCCGGCCACGTGCGGGATCAGCGGGCGTATTCCTGGAGGCCCCCGGCCATGGTCGGCGGGTGGCGGGTGCCCCATGCTTGCCGTACAGGATGGTTGGGGTGGTAAAAACGGGCCGCCCCGCGAGGGGCGAACTGGCCGCACCGCGCGGGGGATCGAGTTATCGGAGGCGGCGGCGCATGGCCGGGTCGATGGCGACGTTGCGGCCCGCGTCGGGTGGGACGATGACCTCCTGGGCGGCGGCGACGCCACCCGCGAGCAGGGGCGCGTCCACCGGCACCGTCCGCTTGACCATGGCCAGCGCGATCGGGCCCAGCTCGTGGTGGCGGGCGGCGGAACCGACCACCCCCACCTCCTGGCTCTCGAAGATCACCGGCGCACCGTGCGACGGCAGCGTGTCAACGCTGCCGTCGAGGTGCAGGAAGACCAGCCGCCGCGGCGGATGCCCCAGATTGTGGACCCGGGCGACCGTCTCCTGGCCCCGGTAGCAGCCCTTGCTGAGGTGGAGGGCGGTGCCGATCCAGCCCACTTCGTGCGGAATCGTCTTGTGGTCGGTGTCGAAGCCGAGCCGAGGGCGGTGCTGCTCGATGCGCAGCGCCTCGTACGCCCAGAGCCCGGCCAGCGGCCTGCCCAGGTGGTCGGGCAGCTCGGCGCGCGGCACCAGGAAGTCCTCGGTCGCGGACGAGAGCACGGCCAGGTCGTCGGCGCGCGACACCTCGACGCGGAGCATGAACCGCATCCGGTCGAGGTAGGCCACCAGGCTGTCGGCGGTGCCGGGCTCGACGTGCGCCAGCACGGTCTCGCCGTCGTCGACCAGCGTCAGGTGGTGCAGGACGCGGCCCTGGAGGTCGAGGTCGAGCGTCTGTGTCCACTCGCCGGGAGCCAGCGTGTCGAGTTTCTGCGAGGTCAGGTCGTTGAGCCATTTCAGCCGATCCGCCCCGGAGACGCGGATCACCTCGCGGTTGCTGCGGTCGACCACCGCCTCGCCCTTGACCAGCGCCCGCTGCTCGGCGAACAGGTCACCGTAGTGGGCGGCTACGTCGGAGTCGGGGCCGTCGGCGGCGACGGCACCGGGGAGATCGAGCAGAGGGCTACGCATGCCTTCCAGGTTATCGGCAGTCGCGGCAGCGGCCGAAGACGGTCAGGTGGCGTACGTCGGCCACGAAGCCGAGCTCCTCGTCCAGGCCCTTGACCAGCCCGTCGGCGATCTCCGGGCGTATCTCGCTGACCGCGCCGCAACCCCGGCAGACCAGATGCAGGTGGTCGGCGTCGGCCGCCAGGTGGTAGGTGGGGGCGCCGTGGCTGAGGTGGGTGTGGGTGACCATGCCGAGCTCTTCGAGCAGCTCCAGCGTGCGGTAGACGGTCGAGATGTTGACGCCGCGCGCCGTCTCGCGCACCTTGACGGAGATCTCTTCGGGCGTGGCGTGTTCGAGCGCCTTGACCGCCTCGAGCACGAGCTGTCGCTGAGGGGTCACCCGGTAGCCCTTGGCGCGGAGTTCTTCGTGCCACTGCGTCTCCGTCATGCCTCCGAGTCTACGGCTGAGTATTAATCGCTTGCCCCCTCCGCGACCGAGCGCATAGCTTCTTGGGTACGCGGAAAGGAGGTGGTCCAAACAATGGTGATTCATAGTTGGACTAGCGAGGTGGTTGTCCGCTAACGACGCGGACTGATGTCTCGTCTGTTGGGCGAATTCGAGACAACCACCGGGGCCCCCGGCAGCCGGAGGGCGGGATTCCTGTCCCGTCCGTGGTCCATCCGGCCCGCTCAATCACGAGTGGAACGCCGCCTGGGGCCCTTCTTCATGCCCTGTGTCAGTGCTCGCCCCGGGCCGGGATGCCGAGTTTGTCGCAGGCTTCGCGGTAGAGGCGGACGACCGCCATCCGCACCTGCGGGCGCTCGGTCAGCGTCTCCCCCCACGACACCCTGACCCGCTCGCCGCCGTCGATCGTGAACTCGATCGCCTCGCCGTCGACCCCGCTGGTGACCGCGGTCGTCGCGTCGGGCCGCCCGCCCAGCCCGCGCACGATGATCAGCGCGTCGCCTGCGTGGTCGTCGTTCATGTGCCGCTTGATCGCCTCGACCGCCTCAGCGGTGAAAGGGGTGCTCATATGGATCAAGCTACCTTCTTGAGCTCCGCCGACATGTGCGATGTGAGCGGGTGCCCGACCGCGGCCATGTCATAGGCCCACATGAGGTTGCCCTTGACCAGCCCGTACAGGCGGGTGCCCGCGGTGTATTCCTTGGCCGAGGCGGTGCGCGCCACCACGTCGGTGCGCAGCTCGATCTTGTGGAAGACGACCTCGCCGATGTAGATCTCCACGATGCCGGTCGGATGCGCCAGCAGCACCTCGATCTGCCGGTCGGGCTGCGGCCGCCAGTATCCGGACTCGGTGGCGAGGGGTCTGACCCGGTTGCCGTCGTCGTCGAGCAGCCAGGTGCGGCTCACGTACGACAGGAACGGCTTGCCGTTGTGGCCGAACTCGATCTCCTGACCGAAGTTGAAGCTCTCGATCGTCGGATAACCCCCGACACCGGCGCCCTCCCAGCGGCCGATCAGGAACGCGATCGGCTCCAGATCGGGATGCACCGGCACCTGGACATCAGCATCTTCCATGGCATCAAACTGTACTGGCCCACGGACCTGGCCGCCCCGCCCGAAGGCGGCCGGCGGGTAGGGGCGTTAGGGTGACGAACATGGCACGATCACTGGTGATCAAGGTGACCGCCGGGGCCGACGCCCCTGAGCGCTGCAACCAGGCGTTCACGGTCGCGGCCGCCGCGCTCGCGAGCGGTGTTCCGGTCTCTCTCTGGCTGACCGGGGAGTCCGCATGGTTCGGGCTGCCGGGGAGGGCCAAGGAGTTCAACCTGGCCCATGCCGCTCCGCTCACGGACCTGCTGGACGCCGTGCTGGCGGGCGGCCGGGTGACGGTCTGCACCCAGTGTGCGGCCCGGCGGGAGATCACGGCCGACGACCTCATCCCCGGCATCCGCATCGCCGGCGCCTCCACCTTCGTGGAGGAGGCCGTGGCAGAGGGCGCCCAGGCTCTCGTGTACTAGCTGTCCGGAGCGGTCCGTTGGTTCCGACGTCTCTGATGTGAGGCACCGCGGTGGTGCCGACCGAGAGGAGAGATCGTGAAGTACATGATCATGATGTTCGGCAGCCAGCGCGACTACGACAACCTGGCCGGAAAGCCCGACAACCCGGTCTGGTCCGGGGAGGACGTCGCGGCGATGCACGCCTTCATGGAGTCCTGGAACAACGCCCTGGTCGAGTCCGGGGAGTTCGTGGACGCGCAGGGCCTGAGCGCGCCCGTGCACGCCAGGAGGGTCCAGCTGAAGGACGGGGTGCCGGTCGTGACCGACGGCCCCTACTCCGAAACGCAGGAGGTCCTGGCCGGTTACACGATCGTCGAGTGCGCGAGCTTCGACCGGGCGACCGAGATCGCCGCGCGACTGGCCGGCACTCCCCACCCCGCGAACGCGACCCTGACCCACGAATGGCACGTGGACGTGCGGCCGATCGCCGGGAGCTTCGAGGAGCTGTGACCGGCGGCGAGGTCGAGGACCTGCTGCGCGGGCTGGCGCCGCAGGTTCTCGGCGCGCTGGTACGGCGTTACGGGCACTTCGCCACGGCCGAGGACGCGACGCAGGAGGCGCTGCTCGCGGCCGCCCTGCAGTGGCCCGAAGAGGGCCTTCCGGACAACCCGCGCGGCTGGCTGATCACGGTCGCCTCGCGTCGGCTGACCGACCTGCTACGCAGCGAGCAGGCCCGCCGGCAGCGCGAGGACACCGTCTCACGCTGGACCCTGCCCGACCAGTGGCTGGCGCCCGCCGCGGACCGGCCGGCGGCGGAGTCCGACGACACGCTCATCCTGCTGTTCATGTGCTGCCACCCGTCGCTGTCGCCCGCGTCGCAGATCGCGCTCACCCTGCGGGCCGTCGGCGGCCTGACGACCGCGGAGATCGCCAGGGCGTTCCTGGTCCCGGAGGCGACCATGACCCGGCGCATCACCCGCGCCAAACACCGCATCAAGGACAGCGGCCTCCCCTTCGGCATGCCCTCCGGCGAGGATCGCGCGGAACGGCTCGCCGCGGTGCTGCACGTCCTCTACCTGATCTTCAACGAGGGCTACGCCAGCACCTCCGGCCCGGCCCTCCAGCGCACCGAGCTGACCACCGAGGCGATCCGCCTGACCCGCCTGGTCAACCGCCTGCTGCCGGACGACGCCGAGGTGGCGGGCCTGCTGTCCCTCATGCTCCTGACCGACGCCCGCAGACCGGCGCGTACGGGCCCGGACGGCTCCCTGATCCCCATGGCCGAACAAGACCGAACCCTCTGGCACACGTCCTACATCACCGAAGGCATCGCCCTCATCACCAACGCCCTCCCCCGCGGCCCGACCGGCCCCTACCAGCTCCAGGCGGCGATCGCCGCCCTGCACGACGAGGCCCCCACCGCGGCGGCGACCGACTGGCCGCAGATAAAGGCGCTGTACGAGCTCCTGATGCGGCTCTCCGACAACCCGGTGGTCACGCTCAACCACACCGTCGCGGCCGCCATGGTCGAAGGCCCGGCAGCGGGTCTCGCCCTGCTCGACGAACTGGAGAAGGACGCCCGGATAGCCGAGGACCACCGCCTGCACGCGGTCCGGGCGCACCTGCAGGAGATGTCCGGGGACCACCGGGCGGCCCGTGCGGCGTACGAGGCGGCCGCGCGGCGAACGAGCAGTCTCCAGCAGCAGCGCTACCTGCACGCCAAGGCCGGCGCGCTGACCACGCGGGCGGCCGAGAACACCTCGTAACGGCGCCCGGCCCTGTGCGGGATCAGCGGCCGTATCCCTGGAGGCGCCCGGCCATGGTCGGCGACTGGGGCCGGCCGGGCTGTGCCGTAACTCTAGATCAGTTGGCCCGAACGGCGGCGAGACGCTCCCGGCGGAGCTGCTCATAGCGGGTGTCGTCGAGCGGGGCCAGGTCGCCCGCGCGCCACGAGAGCAGCAGGTCGGCGAGCGCCGGGTTGCGGGCCAGCGCGGGCCCGTGCAGGTAGGTCCCGACGACGTGCCCCGCGTAGCACCCCTCGAACCCGTCTCCGTTGCCGACCCCCACGCTCGTCCGGGAGAGCGCCTTGACGCCCGGGCCGAGACGGGTGACGCCCATGTGGTTCTCGAAGCCGGTCAGCGTCGGCAGCCCCAGCTCGGCGTCCACCTCGGCCACCAGCTCGCCGACCGCCCGCGAGGGGCCGCGGGAGCTGGCGATGTCGAGCAGGCCGATGCCGTCGACCGGCTGGCCCTCCTCGCCGCCGAACGTACTGCCCATGATCTGGTAGCCCGCGCAGACCGCGAGCATCGCCGCGCCCCGCGCGATCGCGCGGTGCAGCCCACCGTCCTTGCGCAGCCGCGCCGCCGCGAGGATCTGCGGGCGGTCCTCGCCGCCGCCGATGAGGTAGATGTCGCCGGTCTCCGGCACCGGGTCGGCCGACCGTACGTAGACGGTCTCGGTCTCGATGCCCCTGCGCTGAGCCCGCTGCTCCAGGACGAGCACGTTGCCCTGGTCGCCGTACGTGCTCAGCAGGTCAGGATAGATCCAGACAATGCGAAGGGCGCTGTCAGACGGCACGACCGAACTCCGATCGGATCTGCTGGAAGGCGGTGTAGTTGGCGATCACGTCGACGCGGCCCGGCGGCTGCATGGCCAGCGCCTCGGTGAACGTGGCACAGAGCGCGAACGGCACCTCGGCCACGTCGAGCCGGAGCGCCAGGTCCAGCCGCCGCTCGCCGGTGACGAACACCGGGCGGCCGCGCAGGATGCGATAGTCGACGTCCCACAGCCAGGACGTGTCACGCCCGTCGGGCCCCTGCGCGTTGACCGAGAGGATGATCGGCTGCTGCGGATCGGAGACGTCGAACGCCTCCAGCCAGCCCGCCGGGTTCTTGGCCAGCAGCAGCCGCGCGTAGCGGCCGTCCCGCTCGACCGTGGTGTAGCGGCCCGCGACCGAGGTGACCTCGCGCAGCCGGGGCAGCGCCCGCTCGACCGACAGCCCGAACGCCTCACCCACCGCCAGCGCCATCGCGGCGTTGGACCGGTTGGCCAGGCCGGGCAGCTGGATGTCGAGCACCCACCGCTGCCCGCGCGGATCGATCACCGCGTCGTCGTCGAGGACCCACTGCGGCTCAGGCCGGTGGAACGTGCACTCCCGGCACGCCCAGTCGGCGTCCTTGCGGTCGAGCGGCCCCCCGCACTCGGGGCAGCACCAGGAGTCTTCCTTCCAGCGCTGGCCACCCGCGACCCAGGTCACCTTGGCCGCCGTCGAGGCGCCCCAGGTGACGAGCGGGTCGTCGCAGTTGGCGATGACGTGCGTCGGCTTGCCGGACAGCGCCCTGCGCCATTTCTGCGCGAGCAGCCAGATCTCGGCGGCGCGGTCCATCTGGTCGCGGCTGAGGTTCATCAGGCAGACGACGCCAGCGCCGGTGGTGTCGAGCACCTCGGGCAGGTATTTCTCGTCGACCTCCAGCACACCGTAGGGGGCGTCCTTGTGCAGGGAGAGCGCCGAGACGTGACCCGCGGGCATGTTGGCGCCGAACGCGTTGGTGGCCACCTCGCCGAGCTCCAGCAACGCCGAGGTGATCAGCCGGGTCGTGGTGGTCTTGCCGTTCGTGGCGCTGACCAAGGCCAGCCTGCGGTCACGGGCGAGCTGCCGGAGCAGATCGGGCTCGAGCATCAGGCCGACCCGACCGCCGATCACCGAGCCGTCGCCGCGCCCGGTCATCCTCGACAGCGTGGCGGCACTGCGGCCCAGGGCGCTCGCGAGCAGAGCCCGCAGTGGAAGCTGGGTCATGGCACAGGATCCTAGTCGGCGTTGGGCGCTAGTCTGGTGACGCACACGAAAACGCGGCCCGGTTCGGTAGCCCGGGCGACGCTTCCCGTATCCGCCCTTCCAGGGATGTCCGGTGTGCCGGCAGCGGCCTCGTCAGGCCGTCGTTCGGCATTCCCGCTGGAGGGCAACCATGGTGACGCTGTCCGTCTATCTCGACGGGCCGTTCTGGGTCGGCGTGCTGGAGCTCGTCGAGGACGGCGAACTGCGAGCCACCCGCTTCACGCTCGGCGCCGAGCCGACCGATCCGGAGCTGTACGACTATCTGAATGCTCGCCGTCTGGCTGGCGCCCGCCGCGGTCAGCGGCTGGCGGGGCCTGCCCGCGTCCGTCACCGCGACGACCGGGGCGTCCCCGGACGGGCGCCGCGTCCACGTGGCGCACAACTGGAGCTGGGACCCCGCCCGCGTCGAGGCCCCGGCCGACCTGTCCGACGTCGTGGACGGCACCTCAGTCCCCGCAGGCACCGCGCTCGACCTCGGCGCGTGGGACGTGCGGGTGCTCGTCACGACAGGAGTCCCGCTATCTCGATCTAGTTGAGGAGAGATCACATGAGGTTGTTACGCAGACCGTGGTCGGCACTGCTCGTGCTGGTGCTCGCGGTCGGTGCACTCACGCTGCCGGCGCCCGCCAACGCGTTCGGGCCGTCGGTGCTGTTCTCGCCGTCAGGCGACTGCAACCGCGCCTACTGCACGACGTACGCCAAGTCGGCGCAGACCACCAGCGGGCGTATTCTCGCCAGCTTCGAGGACGACAACCAGCCGGCGCAGGGGCAGACGTTCCCGATCTTCAGCAGCACGAACGACGGACGATCCTGGACGAAGATCGCCTCGGTGGCGGACACGTCACCGAGGCACTGGGGCAGCAACTGGACCAACCCGTTCCTCTACGTCCTGCCGCAGGCGATCGGCAGCATGCCGGCCGGCACCATCCTGCTGGCCGGCATCGTCTCGCCGCCGGACCGCTCGGCGACGTCGATCCAGCTCTACAAGAGCAACGACGACGGTTTCCACTGGACCTGGGTCAGCGAGGTCGCCGTCGGCGGCGGCGAGTGGGGCAGCGCGAACCCCACACCGATCTGGGAGCCGTACCTCATCGTCGCGAACAACAGGCTCATCGCGTACTACTCCGACGAGCGCGACAAGGCCGCCCACGACCAGAAGATCGTCCACCAGGCGTCGGCGAACGGCGTCGGCTGGGGCGGGGTGGTCGAGGACGTCGCGATGGCCGACCGCACGCTACGCCCCGGCATGCCGGTCGTGACGAGGATGGCGAACGGGCAGTACATCATGGTGTTCGAGATGGTCGGGCAGTCAGGAACGCCCAACAACTTCAAGATCTCGTCGAATCCGGAGTCGTGGAACGCCCCGAACGGGGGAACGACGATCGACCTCGGCGGCAGCCCGTTCATCATGACGCTGCCGAACGGCCGGCTCGCCTACAACTCCTACGGCTCGGGCGACATCCGGATCAACACGAACAACGGCGCCGGCGCGTGGACGCCGGTGCACACCACCATGCCTCGCGGCTACAGCCGGATGCTGCAGTACGTCCGCGGATCCGCCCGCGTGCTCATCCTGTCGGTCGAGGGTTTCTGGCTCGGCACCCGCAACAGCGTCTACTACGGGGACGTGGATCTCGGCCACTCCGCCGGCCCCTACTACAAGCTCATCAACCGCTTGAGCGGCAAGGCACTCGACGTCTACCAGGCCAATCTCCAAGACGGGGCGCAGGCCGTCCTATGGGCTGACAACGCCGGGCACAACCAGCACTGGCACGTGACCGACGTCGGCGGCGGCTACCGGACCCTGTTCAACCGCAACAGTGGCCGCGTGCTGTCGATCTGGGCCACCAGCACCGAGGACGGGGCGAACGCGGTGCAGTGGGTCGAGAACAACGGCGGCGACCAGCAGTGGCAACTCGTGCCGGTCGGCTCCTACTACAAGATCGTGAACCGCCACGCGGGCAAGGTCCTGGGGGTGTGGCAGTCCTCGACGGCGGACGGCGCCCGGGTCGTCCAGTGGAGCGACACGGGCGCGCTCGATCAGCAGTGGCAACTCGTCGAAGTGTCGTGACCTACGCCCGCGGTGAAGCAGGCCGGGCCAACCGCACCGTAACGCCCTGCTGACCGAACGGGGACGTCTTCGTCCGGCTCGCCGTGTCGTGGATGAGGGATGGCCACTGCGGCGAGCCGCCGAACGCTTCCAGGTCTCGCACACCACGTTCGACGTAGGAGGTGCAGATCTTGGCCACCCCCACGGAAAAATCGTCGCGAACGCTGGAGGTGAACAGGTCGATGTCCTCGCTGGGCCGCTGGAGCACGCCGTAAGCCTGTACGGCGTAGCCGCCCGCCAAGGCGAATCCATGATCGGCGGCCACGGCCAGAGCGATGCGGGCAAGGCGGTGGTGGAAGTCGTCCATTACGCAGCGTGACGATGGAGTTCGGGGAAGCGGTCGAGCCACAAAGCGCGGACGCGTGGGGGCAGGACCAATTCGGGCCAGAGCTTGCGCAGGACCGAGGCGTTGAGGAAGCGGCGCAGGTCGTCAGGCGTACTGCTTTCCCGGATGACTCGCATGTACAGCAGGCGTGCATCGGCGATCTGGTCCAGGTCGTACTGGCGCTCCGGCCCCCAGTCGATATGTCTGGGCAAGGTGAGAACACCCTTCACCGGCCCGGTGAGCTCGTCCAGTGTTGCGGGCACGACGTAAGGACGGAGCACTCCGTACCCTCTGCCATTCATACTTTCAGTGTGACCCATTCAGGTCTGATCATGCAGGCTGATCCCGTCTACGCGGCGTACTCGGGATCACCGCAACGACCGCTCCGCCGGTAGCGGCTGAGGATGGCCTGGCGGCGGATCACCGACACTGTCGGATCTGCCCGAATGACGCGACAATGCTCCGGCCCCCGACGAAAGCTACTCGCAGTCGCGAGGCTCCCAGGTCTTGTCGCGGGCGACGTCAGTGAGTTGCACCCGGACCTTACGGCGGTCGGTGGAGCCGGGGGAACGGGTCGAGCGATCGCTTGGCGGACTTCATCCCGAGACTCTCTTGACATTCAAGCTTCTCGACTATCAAACTAAATTCATCTTGAAGGCCAAGATAAATGATGACCGCGAGGATCGCGATGAAGACCACGTACGTCGAGCGTCTCGACAACTCCCACAGGGCCCTCACCAAACATGGCCACTGGACTGACGCCGAACGGATCGAGCTGCGGGGCCGTCGCGGCGCCACAACGCTGGGCCTCCGCCACCCGTCCTGATGTCCGGGCAGCAGATGACCCCGGACCTGGAACCGGAACGGGCCCATGCCGCCGGCGGACATATCCGCCTGACCGGCCAGATCCGCTACTGCACCGTCCGCATCAGACGCACCGGCACCAGGCAGGCCGACCTCGCGGCGATCCGTCGCTTCCTGACCGAACTGCCGACCGGCTTCCCCGGTCCTGGCTGAACGCCCTAACGGAGGACCACCATGACGACTCCCACCCACACCCGCGCCCACTCCCGTCCAGCCACCCGTCGAATCAGACCGCTGTTGGTCATCGCGCCACTGGCGGCGGCGCTGGGCGCATTGGGCGGCCTTGCCGCCTCCTCATCGGTCTTCGCGCTGGCCGGAGCCGCCGGAGGACTGGTGTGGACCGCCTTGGCCGCGCTGTTGGCGGGCCCCTTGTTGCGACTGCGCGACCGATCCACGGTGCTGCCCGCCGCCGTCGCACTCGCCGCCGCGTTCATCACCACGCTCACCCTCGGCGCCGGACTCGTTCAGCACCTGATGTATCCCACCCCCGAGGCCTACCTGGCGCTGATGCGCTCCCCGGCCTCCGGCGGCGCCACCGGCCTGTACATGATGATCAACCCGCTCCTCGAATGGCTGCTCATCCCCGCCGCACTCACCTTGGCCTGGCGTCGCTCCAGGCAACGCCGTCTGCTCCTGATCGGCGCCACCGTGTACTACCTCCAGCGCCTGACCACCTACCTGTACTTCGCTCCGACCGTCCTGGGCTGGACCACGACCAGCGACGCCGTACCGCTGCCCCAGGTCGGGCTCTGGCTCAACCTCGACCTGGCACGCATGACCCTCGACCTGGCCGTCATCGTCATCCTCGCCACCACCGCCCTGCGACGACACGATCAGTCCTGAACGGACCGCGCTGTCCTACCGAAGAGTTCCCGAGTCCGGCTCTACGCGCGGCGGTGGACCGCGTCCCGATACGCACGGCAGTGGAGTTCCTCCGCGCCATGGATAGGGAGGGTCAGCCGTCCGCTTCGGGCCGTGGTGCGCGACTGTAGTCGTCGCGGGATCGGTGGCGATTACGTTGCACCCTGATGATGATCACGGCGGCCAGCGCGGCAACGAGTGTCCCTGTGATCACACCAACCAGAAAAGGCGGCCACGCCCACTCAGAGAACAGGCCGACATCCGACGAATGGGCCGGGAATGGAAATGTTGATTCGGGGAAGGGGGCTTCGAAAATATCGCCGTTGCTGGGCGACGGAGCCGGGGCGATGATCACCGATCCATCATGGCGTATCACGTCGCAGCGCGTGGGGCCGCGCTCCTACGCACGTTGCCAAGGGCTGAAGTTCGTTCTCATTGAATCGGATTTCGCAGACCCTGCTCACAGCTGCATCGCATCAGCGGCAATACGCCATCCTTTGGAAGTTTTAACTAACGCCATCACGCGCTCAGCCAGATATAAGCACGAACGGTCCATGCTCCCCGCCATAGCGGAACATAACAGACAGTATTCTCTCGACCCCTTTACGTCACCGCCACCGCTGCCTACAGTGCACCAGGGGTGGCTGCATGGGAGACGGCATGCGTGGCGGCCGCCGGGCGCGGTGGGCGGTGACGTGGCTGGGCGTGGCCGTCGTCGCGGGTGCCGGCGTTCTGGCCTCGGTGACGCTCGGTGGAGATGCGGGCGAGCGGGTGGTCGCGGTGCTCGGGCTGGCCGTGGCCGTCCTGGCCCTCGGGGCGCCCTGGGCGTGGCGTCGGCCCGCGGCACCGGTCACGGCGAGCGCCGCGCAGCTCGATGCCGCGGCCGAGGCGCTGGCTCATCTCGTCGGTGAGCAGTGGAGCCGGGAGGCGACCCTGCGCCGGCTGTTCGAGCCCTGGCCGCTGCCCATCGTCTGGACGGCCCGTCAGGACGTCGGCTCCGCACAGGTCACGGGCATCGCGGAGGGTGTCAGGTATGAGGGTGCCGAGGCGGTCGCGGCGGCTTGGGCGGGCTCGCCGACCCGGCGCCTGGTCCTCCTCGGCGAGGCGGGCGCCGGGAAGAGCGCCTGCGCGCTTCAGCTCACTCTGGCGCTGCTCGACGACGAGCGGGTGACGCAGGTGCCGGTCCTGGTGTCCGCCACCGGGTTCCGGCCCGAGAGCGAGACGCCGGCGGAATGGCTGGCCCGTCGGCTGCGGCGCGACTACCCCCTACTGGCCGACGCTGAGCGCTTCGGGCCGCGGGCCGCCGAGGACCTGCTGGCGGCGCACCGGGTGGTGCCCGTCATCGACGGCCTCGACGAACTGCCCGCGCCACGCCTGGAGGCGGCGCTGCGGGCGCTGGTCGTGGCGGGCGATCCACGCGCGCCACTCGTCGTCGCCTGCCGCACCGCCGAGTTCACGGCCGCCGCCGCCCGGTGCGGGGGGCTGCCGCGCGCCGCCGTGCTCGTCCCCTCGCCGGTGCCGGTGACCGACGCCATACGGCTGCTCACGTACGCCGACCCGACCGGCCGGGACGCGTGGCGGCGTGTCGCCGTACGGCTGCGCGCCGATCCCGCCCAGCCGCTGGCCGCCGTGCTCGCCCGGCCGCTCGGCGTCACCCTCGTACGGTCCCTGTACGCCCACGGCCGCGGCGACCCCGCGACGCTCCTCGACCGCGATCTCTTCCCCGACCCCGCAGCCCTGGAGGAACACCTGCTCGACGCCTTCGTCCCCGCGCTGTACGAGCGGGCGGCGGCTCAGGCGCCACGCATGCGCCACCGCGACCCCGAACGCGCCGAACGCTACCTGCGCTTCCTGAGCGGGCAGCTCCAGCAACGCGGCACGACCGACTTCGCCTGGTGGCACCTGCGCGACTGGACGCGGCTGACCTGCTCACGCCTGGCCGTACGGGCCCTGGCCGGCGCGATCACCGGCCTGATGATCTTGCCCACAGTAGTGCGGGTGAGCGAGCAATGGGCCGCCATCGAGGGCGACGACTGGCGGCACATCGCGGCGGCCAAGGTGCTGGCCGCCATGCTGTTCCTGCCGGCCCTGCTGACCACGGCCGACTGGTTCACCCGGCGGCGCCCGTCACGGTCCGGCGCGCTGCGGACGATGCTGCCGGCGGTCGGCGTCGCCTCCCTGGCGCCCATGGTCGTCGTACTGGTGGAGCACCTGCTGTTCATGGGGCTGTCGCCGCTCGTGATGATCCTCACCGAGACGGGCATCGTGGCCTACTACGTGGGCCTCGTGCTGCCCGTCGTGGTCGTCGTCGGGCTTCCGGTCATGCCCGCGGAGCCACGGCGCGGGCGCTTCTCCTTCCAGGGGTGGAGACGGCGACTGGGCGGCGCCTGCAGGCGCGCCGCCTCCGCGGGCGCGCTCGTGGCCGTGGTGATCCAGCTCGGCTCGATGGCGGTGTACTGCCTCCGGGCCCGTGGGCCGGTCCAGCTCAGCACGTCCTGCGCCACGAGCGTGGCCGTGGCGCCGCTGATCGCGGGCACCGTGGCGGGCCTGCTCGCCGCCGCGGCCTGGTGGTACGAGAGGCCGGGCGGCCCGCCGGTCTCGAGCCCGTGCCGGTCGATCCGTACCGACCGCACGCTCCGGCTCGGCTCCGCGCTCGCGGGCTCGCTGCTGATCAACCTGGACGGCGCCGCGACCCTCCTGCCGCCCACCCCGATGGCCGCCCACCTCGACGCCCAGGACATCACCAGGAAGCTGCTCACCGACTGGTTGACGACCTTCGGCCCGACCGGCGCCCTGATCGCCCTCGCCGCCACCTGCTGGCCGTACTACTCCCTCGCCCGGCTGCGCTTCGCCCTGACCGGACAGCTCCCCTGGCGGCTCCAGGCGTTCCTGGCCGACGCCCACCGCCTGGGTGTGCTGCGCCAGGCGGGCGCGGTGTACCAGTTCCGGCACGCCACCCTCCAGCAACGCCTCGCCCACGTCCCCGACCACCGGTGAGCCCGATCACCGGCGCCGACGACCCTGCGGGAGCCGAGGGTATGCGTTCGGGCGTCCGTGGGAACTCGTGCGGCCGCTGTTCGCGCAGCCGTCGCAGCAACTGTCTCACCCGCCATCCCGTGCCGACCGCTGCGGCGTCTTCTGCCAGACCGAAATGTGACTCGTGCTGTCGCTGGTGAAGGGCTCGCGCTTCCAGCCGGCCCACCGTTCGCGCAAGGTCATTCCGGCGAGTCGCGCCATGAGGTCCAGCTCAGACGGCCACACATAGCGGTGCGGCGACGATCGGGTCTCCAGCCGGCCGTCCACCACCCAGTAGTGATGGGAGAACGCGATCTGCGACGCGACGTCGTACTCCTCGAAACCGAGGTGCGCCGGGGTCACGGTGAACGGATGGATGCTCTGGCCGGGCGGGAGACGCCGAAGCTCCGGGACGTACACCTCGATGACGAAGCAGCCGCCGGGTTCGAGATGCGCCGCCACGTTGCGGAAGCAGTCAACCTGTTCGTCTTGCGTGGTCAGGTTCGTGATCGTGTTGCGCACCAGATAGGCGAGCTGGAAGGTGCCACCCGGCCCGGTGGTCGCGAAGTCGCCGACGGTCACGCCGATGCTCTCCGCGCCGGGCTTCGCCCGCAACTGCGCCACCATGGCCGGCGACAGTTCGATTCCGTGTACGCGAACGCCTCGTCGGCTCAGCGGCAACGCGATGCGGCCGGTGCCGATGCCGAGCTCAAGAGCGGCGCCAGATCCCGCCAGATCGGCGAGGAAACTGACGGCCGGCTCGACGACCGCCGGGTCGAACAGTTCCGGCCACTTGGCCTCGTACGTCTCCGCTACCCGTTCATCGAAGTAGTTCTCCGGCACCTATCCACTGTGGCCACAGACCCTCCGCAGCCGCCACCCGTTAATTCTCAGAGGGCCGATCAGTCAGGTCGGAGTGCCGAGGACGTAATGGATCGCGGATGCGGCGTCGTCGGCGACATGGGTGGGCCGGTAGGCCGCCTCGGTCCACGGTCGGCCGCATGACACCCATACGCTTTGGATGTCGAGTCCGTACGCGCCGACGATGTCGGCCTGCGGGGAATCGCCGATGACCCAAGCCCCGTGGAGGGAGGCTCCGACGGCTACCGCCGCCGCCTTGAAGATCTCCGGCTCGGGCTTCCTGTGACCGATCGCCTCGGAGATCGTCCAGCCGTGGACCAGCCTGTCGAGGCCGGCGTTCCGGATCTTCGCCTCCTGCTGCGCGGTTCGGCCGTTGGTGACGATCGTGCATGTCCAGCCGTTGGCGATCGCGCTGCCGAGCGCGTCGCAGGTGGCTTCGGTCAGGACAACCCGATCGGCGGCGCCGTGGTCAAGAAGGAGATGGATGGCGCTCTCGGGGAGGGACGCTCCGTAGCGGTCGGCCATGGCGTTGGCCACGGTCTGCCTTGGGGCGTACCCGCTGGCGTCGATGGACATCAGCCATTCGACGTCAGATCCAGGCAGCGCGTGCTCGGCCAGGAACGCGGTGGTCGCGTCCCGGAAGGCGGCATCGCGGTCGACCAACGTGTTGTCGAGGTCAAGCATGAGCAGCGGCATGTCAGGCAGTAGATCATGTCGGGTACGGCGTGAGCAGGCCCGCGGGACGTACATGACCTCTGGACAGCCGATGAACGACACGGGGAGCATTTGATGATGAGTGAGAGTCTGCGTCTGCGGTCGGCCGACCCCGGTGATTACGATCGCATCGTTGCCGTGGTGGATGACTGGTGGGGGCGGCCGATTCGGTCGATTCTGCCGCGGCTGTTCCTCGACCACTTCTATCGCACCAGCATGGTGGCTGAGGAGGACGGGGAACTGGTGGGGTTCCTCGTCGGGTTCCTGTCCCCTTCGGTGGCCGACGCTGCCTACATCCACTTCGTCGGCGTCGACCCGCGCCTTCGCGGCAGTGGGCTGGGCCGACTTCTCTACCAGCGGTTCTTCGAGCTCGCCGGGGCCGAGCACCGGACGAGTATCCGGGCCATCACCTCACCCCAGAACCACGGCTCCATCGCCTTCCACACCGCGATGGGCTTCACCGTCGTGGGGCCCGTGCCCGACTATGACGGCCCGGAAGTCGACCGGATCGTCTTCCAGCTTCAGCTCGACTCGCAATGACGACACCGGATATGTCGCCGAATGGCCTCGGATCACCTCTGAGTCCAGCGGGGTGGCTCCGAACGGGAGCGTAGGGGCGCCCGATGGGTTGATGTTCGTCAGAACCTCGCCATGGCCCGCGGAGTGCGGGCCGATGCCGCCCGCCGATCAGTGGTCGAGGTCCGGCTTGATCGCCCTGTCCGACCAAGCCGCGCTACAGGGTCAGGCAGAACGTATGCCCCGCCGGGTCGGCGAAGACCCGGAACCGTTCGCCACCGGCGTCCAGCCGCGACGCGCCCAGCTCCAGGGCCCGGACCTCGCCGGGGACGAGATCATCGACCAGGATGTCGAGGTGTGCCTGCTGCGGGTGGGCCGGGTCCGGCCACTGGGGCGGGTTGTACTCGCTGATCTGCTGGAACATCAGGTTCTTGCCGTCACCGGCGATGAGCGCGCCCTCGGGCCCCTCGTACGTGACCTTCATGCCCAGCAGGTCGGCATAGAAGCGGGCCAGCGCGGGCGCGTCGGGCGCATCGATCGTCACCGCGAACAGCTCCATCGCCGACCCGGCGCCGTCCTTCTGGCACAGGTCGAACGGATGGCCGGCCGGGTCGGCCAGAGTGATCCAGGTCGGACCGTCGGCCAGCCGGGTGGCGCCGAGGCCGATGGCGCGCTCGGCCGCCGCCTCGTGCCCGTCGACCTGGAGGTCGAGATGGAACTGCTGCGGGTGCGCCTGCCCGGGCCACTGGGGTGCGACATGGTCGAGGGCAAGCTGGTACCCGATCTCCTGGCCGTCCCCCGTGCGCACCGTGATCCAGTCGGAGATCTCCCGGACGACTTCCCAACCAGTGAGGTCGGTATAGAACGACGCGAGCTTCTGGATGTCAGGGGCGTCCAGCGCGACGAGTTCCAGGCGTCCTGTCACAGTCATGCCCTCATCCTGCCCTCACCCTCCGACAGAAACTTGTGGACGGGCGGGCGTCAGATGGCCGAGCCGGTGGATACTAGACGGCGAGCCCCTCCGCCGCCCGCTTGGTGATCGCCTGCAGCGTACGTACGGTCGTGTCGATGTCATCGGCGTTGAATTGGCTCAGCAGCCGGGCCGTCGGGCCGGTGACGTACTCGCGCAGGCTCCGATGCAGGGCCTCCCCCTCGGCGGTCAGGTCGAGCTCCGCGTCACCGCGGATCAGACCCTCGGCCTCGAGCCGGGCGAGCAGCTCGTGCGTCGAGGCGGCGTTCAGGGTCCGCGAGCCCTCGAGGCCGCGGATCAGCGCTTCGCGGGCGAGGTTCGGCCCACGTATGGCGATCAGCTGCAGGGCGTACCAGGTCTCGGGCTTGGTCTGGCGCTCGGTGAGGTGCTGGTGGAGGACGGCCGTCAGCGTCTGCTCGGCGAAGGCCAGAGTCGGGCCGAAGGCGGTCTGCGGCGTGGTCATGGCGGGTTCCGTTCTACTAGGATCGACAGGGTCCTGACCAATATAAGCAAGTAGACAGGTGCCTGTCTATATCATGGAAGCGAACTTCCCTACCCAGCCGCTGATCGGGCTCCTGCTGCGACTGCTCTACCAGCACTACGCCCAGGACATCGACGCCGCGCTGCGCGAGGCGGACTTCGGCGACCTGCGCCCCGCGCACGCGAACGTGTTCCCGTTCCTGACCGAAGAGGGCATCAGCGTCTCGGAACTCGCCGCGCTCGCCCGGGTGCGCAAACAGACGATGGCCGAGGCAGTCGAGCAGCTCGAGCGCATGGGCTACGTAGAGCGCCGCCCGAACCCGAACGACCGCCGCTCCCGGCTGGTGTTCCCCACCGAGCGCGGCACGTCCGTCAAACCGGTCACCCACGCGACCGCCGCGCGCGTCGAGGAGCGCTGGGCGCAGTTGACAAGCCCGGAGGAGCTGGAGGCGCTGCGCGCCTCGCTCCTGCGCTTGCTGACGGAGCTCAAGGGCCCGGTAGAGCCGGGCGGCCGGCAGCCGCGCAGCCCACGCCACGACCGACCCGATGATGGAGATTAAAGATCAGGCTTGGTCGCTGGAGGCGGCCGGGGCCCGCCGGGGCTCAACCGCCTCCCACCCTTCGGCAACGGTTTATCTCGACATATTTCCATCGCACCGATTGCGGACCGAGCGGTTAATAATAGGCGGTAATTCACCCTTTCAACGATGGCCCATGAAGGAAACTCGGTTCGGAACCGCCGTGGCGTCCTGGCCATCTTGCGCGCTATCGGCATAATCTGACGAATGCATGGTGATCACGACCATCGCTCTGCAATATGCACGACTACGCGTTCCAAGAAAGGTCCTCGATGAAAACCCTCGGCCGTAACGTCTTCGCGGCGGCAACGCTGACCGCCTGCGCGCTGTCAGCACTGGCCATTCCTGCCGCCTACGCCGACACCCCACCGCCAAATGTAAAAAAGGGCATCATCACCCATGACGACGCCTTGGCCAACTACCGCGCCTGCGGAACCAAGATGGACCCGGCCGTCTGGGCGATCGCCAGTGCGCCGGCCGCATACTGGACCGCCGGCAAGTCCAGCAATGATCCCCTGTGCAATAAATTGGTCAGGCTCGACTATCAGGGCAAGGTCTATAAATTCCGGATCGGAGGACGCTGCTCGAGCTGTAAGCCGAATCAATTGAATCTCAGCCAGCCGGCCTTCGAACTGATCACCGGGAAGCCGGCGGCAGCCAAGGTTCAGCTTCCCTGGGGGATCAGAAGGCCGTGGAGTAGCTGAGTGATCTCAAGCTCTCGATCCACATCCGGACACCTCCGAAGCCGAACTGGCCCTCCTGCTCCGGGAGATCCGGGCTACGGCACGTCAGAGCGCGCCATGACCCTGCGCGCAGGCATCGCCGAGGACCGCGGCGACGCGATCCAGGACGGGGCGCGGCGGGGTGAACGGGACGCGCAGGTAGTGAGTCAGGGTGGCGTCGGCCGCGAAGCGCGGACCCGCGACGAGCGCGATCCCGTGCTCGTTCGCGTGGCGTACGACAGTGTCCGCGGGTGTGGCGCTCAACCGCAGCCACAGGGCCAGTCCGCCGGGCGGGCAAGTGACCAGGATCTGCTCGGGTCGGGTGGCCGTCCCCTTGCGGCTGTAGCGCGCGGCGATCACCGCGCGAAGTTCCGGCAACCCCGGTCCCGGCTCCCCGTGTTCGGCCAGAACAGGCCCGGCCCGCTCGGCCGCCCGCAGCGTGGCCTCCAGGTACTGCTTCTGCGGTGCGGCCGGGACGGCCCGGCGAAGGTCGATCATCGACCCGGTGTCCCCGGTCGCCGAGAGCGGGGCCACGCGCTCGGCCACCGCTGCGGACAGCCGTACAAGGCTGCCGCTTCCGTGCCGCGTGTGGACCCATCCTGTCTCGCGCAGCCGCGCCAGGGCGGCCGTCACCGTGCCGCGGCTGACCCCCAGCGCCACGGCCAGGCGGCGCTCGGCGGGCAGCTCGCTGCCGGCGCGGATGCGGCCGTCCAGCAACGCCTCCCGTACGGCGCGGGCCAGCGCCGTGCTGAGCGGTTCCCCCATGCCGCGCCAGGACCCCAGAGCCCTGGCTATCTGCTGTTCTCCCATCCGCACTGGTCCAGTTTTCCACGATTGGACCAGGCAACGGGGTAGAGGGCCCGCCTACCGTCGTAACCGTTGCATACGAGTTGCAGACGAAGGGAGAAACCTCATGCATCCCACACTCGCCGCCGACCGCGACGAGCTGCCCAAGCTGTTGCGCGCGGTTCAAGAGCACAGCGCAGACCTGCTGGGACACCTGGCCGAACGCCCGGTCGTCCCGCCGGCCCCAGTCCCCGAGCCGACTGCGCTACCCGTGCCGGGCGAAGGGCTGCGCGCGGCGCTGGAGGAGTTCAGCGCGCGCTGGGAGCCGACGCTGTCAGCCAGCGCCGGCCCCCGCTACTGGGGATTCGTCACCGGAGGAGTCACACCGGCCGCGCTGGCCGGTGACTGGCTGACCGCGACCTGGGACCAGAACTCCTTCACCTCCCTCGACGCAGCGGGGCAGCACCTGGAACGCCAGACGATCGCCTGGCTGCGCACCCTGTTCGGCCTCTCCGACGACCACCAGGGGACGTTCGTCAGCGGCGCGACCATGTCCAACACCGTCGGGCTCGCCATCGCCCGCGAGTGGATCGGCGAACGAACAGGCGTCTCGCCGGCCGAGAACGGGGTCGGCGCCCTCGGTCCGGTGACGGTGCTGTCGGGCACCGCCCACTCCAGCGTGCCCAAGGGCCTGTCCATGCTCGGGCTCGGACGCCGCGCCCTGGTCACCGTGCCCACCAGCCCGGGACGGGAGTGCGTCGATCCGGCGGCGCTGGAGCTCGCGCTGCGTGAGGTCGACGGCCCGTGCATCGTGGTGGCCAACGCCGGCACCGTCAACACCGCCGACTTCGACGACCTGCGCGCCATCGCGGCGCTGCGCGAGCGTCACGACTTCTGGCTGCACGTGGACGCCGCGTTCGGCGCCTTCGCTGCCCTCTCCCCGGCCCACGCCCACCTGTGCGACGGTCTTGACCTGGCCGACTCGATCTGCATCGACCTGCACAAATGGCTGAACGTGCCGTACGACAGCGCGCTTCAATTCACGCGCCGCCCCGACCTGCAGACGGCCGTGTTCCAGAACGCCGCCGCCTACCTCGGCCCGCTCGGCGACACGCCCGACAGCGCCCACCTCACCCCGGAGAACTCCCGGCGCCTGCGGGCGCTGGCCGCCTGGTTCACCCTGCGCGCCTACGGCCGGGACGGCCACCGTGAGATCACCGAACGGTGCATCGCCTGCACCCGGGCACTGGGCGAGGCCATTGAGGGCATCCCCGGCCTGCGGCTGCTCGCGCCCGTCCGGCTCAATGTCGTGTGCTTCACGTTGAGCGCCGGCCCCACCGCTGAGCGGCTGGCCGCGCTCAGCGAACGCCTCGCCGGCGAGGCGTTCCTCACCCCCACCGTCCTGAACGGAGTGCCCGCACTGCGCGCCGCCTTCAGCAACTGGCGAACCACAGAGGCCGACGCCCACCACATCGCCGGATCCCTACGCGCCGCCGTGCGCCACGCCTGAGGGGAAGGCCGACGGTACGGAAAATTCGGGAATGCGACACAGTACGGCAGCTATTGGAACGCCGCCTCCGTCTTTGCGTAGGCCTCCTGGGCGATCTGGGGCAGCAGCTTGGCGGGATCGGTACGAGGGCGCGGCTCCTGATTCGGGATCCGTATCTCCAGCAGATAGCGTGAAGTCTGGATCACCTCCACCCATTGCCAAATGGGGACCTTCCCGCTGCCGGTGATGCGGTAGGCCCAGGATCGCTCGCCCAGGTGTGGGACGGGCAAGGGCTGGATGTCACCGGATCCGACGTTCGCGTCGGACAGGTGGTGGCATTGCGCGGGCAGGTTCGGATCCCCGAGACGGTTCAGCATGGCCGGGGAGCCGGTGATGATCGCCTCGCTGAAGCCCGCGCTCTCGGGCCGTCGCGGGCGCTGTGCCCCCGGGCTGGAGAACTCCATGGTCTGGGTGACGGCCACCTGCACGCCGGCGGTGTTGTACCTCTGCAGCACCGCAAACCACATTCCAGCAGTCCACTTGTCGCACTCCTCCGGCCCCCCAAAAGGACTGCTGATCTGGCGCGATGGAATGAAGGTGGACTCCATGTCGGCGACAGGCAGTGCGACGACGGCACCCGGCATGTACGACCACTCCTGCACATCCCGGAAGCGAGTGAGCAGGGCCGTTACCAGCCGTGGGTCGCCCGTCCCCGACCCGGGATTGGGCGTATCGTCCTTCTGCCCCGGTCTCTCGATCTTCACGTCCAGTGACGCGGACGCCCTCGGGGAAGGAGCCATGGACGCGCTGGACCGGACTGCGGTGTTGGCCGGCTGTGTTCCACACCCGGACGCGCCCAATGCTGCGACGACCGCCATCACGGCCGCTGCACACCTCACCGGCCTGTGACCCATCACCCGCTACCTCCCGAGGGCACATCGCAGGACATCCGCGAAGTGATGCAAGACCACGGCTAAGCGCTCGAAAGGTCGAGGCCGAAGGTCAATTATGAAGCCTTTGCCGACTAGATCCGCGAAACCGGCGATCTTCTGGCCGCCCTGGCCGAGGACGTGCACGCCGTCGCCGAGCGTGCAACCGAGAACAGGTCTTGCGGATGACGGCCCGTTACGCCCGCCGCGCCGTGGGCCTGGCCGCGCTGATCGTGGACCTGGCGGTGGTACTGGCCGACCGCGCTGGCGTTTTCGTCGTGGTCTGGCCGTGGCGAAGCGTGGGAGCGCGAGGGCTTGCCCTCGCAGAGGAGGGGCCGAAGGCCCCGGGGAGCACGCCGAGGCCCTTGGGCGCGGAGCGCCGATGGCGAGCCCTTTGTGGCGGGGCGGGAGTCAGATGGCCAAGCCGGTAAACGGATTCAGCTCGGTTCGGCGAAGGAGAGTTCCGGGGCGCCGTCTCGGTCGAATGGCAGGACGAAGCGGCGCGGCCACGACAGTACCCCTTCGAGCCAACCGGCCCCCATCGTCTGCCCCACGTGCCGCAGGCGCGCTGAAGGGTCGACGCCGATCGCGACCGTGGTGATGTCGCGCTGGACGCCCTCGTTCTCGTCGTCGCCCAGGATGACCCGCCAGGCCAGTGCCCTGTTGTGGTCGACCTCCATGGACAGCGGGTGGTGCCGCAGTGCCTTGGCTCGGTGGCCGAGCAGCTCCGAGTGCAGGAGTTCGGCGGAGCCGCCGTTGGAGGCGTTGCGGAACAGGGCGTACTCCATCGGGGGTGCGGGGCTGCGGAGGTTCGGGGCCGGCTGGCCGTACGGGAAGAGTCTGTCGACCTCGTGCAGCCAGCGCACCTGTGGGATGACCCAGGAGGCGCCGGGGCGCTCGCCGCCGCTCTCCACGGCGGCCAGCAGGCGCGTGGCCGTCTCGGCGGCCTTCTCGGTGAGGAGGACCGGGTCGAACCAGGTCCGCAGCGACCAGGCCCGGCGCTGCACCGACCGTTCGATCAGGGTGGCCAGCAGGCACTCTCTGCGCCTGGCCGGCAGGTCGGACCAGGCGGCGGCCAGGACGCGCGGTACGCCGGGCAGCGGCCGGTTGCTCACGAAGGCCAGGACGACCGTGTCGCACCAGATGCGCAGCCAGGCCCAGTCGGGGGCGTCGGCGAGGACGTCGGCCTCGCGCAGCTCGACCAGCGTGCATGCCTGCCCGGTACGGCACTGGCTGCCGCAGGCCGCCGATCTTCGGCCCCGGATCGGCGGGGGCGGGCCGGCCAGGAGCCGCTCGCGGGACTCGCCGAGCGGCACCCGGACGCGTAGCGGGCGGTCCATCCCGTCGGCGAACACCGCGGCGGATCCCGGCTGCAGGGAGACGACGTGGCGGGACTGTTCCTCGCTGAGGTTCATGGCCGCGCCGACGAGCTGCCTGTCGTCCTCGGCGGGGAGGCGGTGGACGACTTTCAGCGCGGTGTTCTTCACCACGTCGGTGACGAGCTTGGTGGGGATCTGCTCGGCCACCACGATGCCCTCGCCATAGGCCCTGATCTCGGCGAGCATGCCGGCCAGCAGTTCGACCGCGTGGGTGGAGGCGCGGCCGGTGCCGCGGTCGCGCAGCAGCCGGTGGGCCTCCTCGATGACGATGACGTGGCGCAGGCCGGTGGACTTCTCCTGCCTGGCCCGCATCCGCAGGTGCTCGACGATGCGGATGATCAGCGTGCCCATCAGGAACGCCTTGTCCTCGTCGTTGGCCACGTCCTCGATCGCCAGCACCACGTTGCGCTCCAGCAGGCCGCCGATGTCGGCCGGGTGGCCGCCCTCGAAGAAGCGTCCGGCCGAGCCGACTCGGAGCGAGCGCAGCCGCAGCGAGATGAAGCCCTCGACATCGGCCTGGACCTCGCGGCCGTAGCCGATCTCCTTGATCACGTCCATGGCGTGCTGCTGGAGCAGTTCGAGGGTCGGCACGCTGGGCGGCACCTTGGAGCCCGGCACGGCGCCGCCGGTGACCACGTCCCAGCCGGTGGCCTCGTAGACGCGCTGCAGGGCCAGCGACATGATCTGCGGGAACGGCTCCTCGGCGTCGAACGCCGCCATGAACAGCGCCCTCACCATGTCGATGTGGGCCTGGACGGGGTAGCCGGGCTCGGGTTCCAGCGGGTTGATGCTGAACGGCACGCCCGCGGGCGCCGACGGGTTGATCACGGTGACCGACTGGGCAGCCCCAGGCTCATGGGTGCCCAGCGGCTCGAGGCGACCGGCCATGGCGGCGTACTCGGACTTGGCGGGCTCGATCGCCAGCCACGGGATGCCGGCCCTGCTGAGCTGCTCCAGCAGGTGCCGGACCGTCTGCGACTTGCCCGAGCCGGTGGCCCCGGTGACGAAGGCGTGCCTGTTGAGCGTGCTCAGCGGCACCCGGAACGAGCCGACGCACCGGTCCTGCCCGTCGAGGATCTCGCCCAGGTCCAGCTCGCCCTCCTCGGCCTCGGAGGTCACGTCGAAGAACCCCGAGTCGAGCACCCGTACGCCGGGCACCTCGCGCCTGGGCAGCCCGGCCAGCGCCGCGAGCGCCCCGGCGGTGGCGGCGAAGGGGGCGGCCGCGCCGTCGGCCGGATCCTGCATGGTCAGGCCGAGCGCCTCCGACAGGCCGTAGACGGCGCCCTGGGCACTGCGGAGCCGGTACGGATGGTGGCTCATCTCGACGGAGCCGACCAGGACCGGCGCGATCTGCCGGAGCTCCTCGGCCGTGGCGCCGCCGGCCAGCACGCGGACGTTCCAGAGCCCGGCCTCGCGGAAGGCGTCGAGCTCCTGCATCCGGCGCTCGGCCCGCTCGGCGTCGAACCTGCTGCGCTCAGAGGCGTCGCCGTACTGCCTGAGCACGTTGAGCTGCGTACGCAGGTGCGCGACCTCGGCGTCGAGCAGGTCGGTCGGCTCGGCCACCACCAGCCACGCGAACGGCCTCGACATGAGCGTGACCAGCGTCGCCTCGAACAGCGTCGGCCGCTTCAGCTCGTCAGGTTCGAGCCCGCCGAACTCACGCCGGCCGCCGAGCGGCGGCGCCTGCCGTCCCGGGCACGGCGTCCACACCAGGTCGGCGAGGTCGGCCAGGTACTCCTCGTCGAGCTGCACCCCGCGCGCCCCGCCGGGGAAGAGCAGCGGCTGCGGACCGGCCGGCACCCCCGGCGCGTCCGTGGCGCGGCGCGGCTGGCGCGGCGGCGACAGCGGCCCGGCGTTGGTGATGAGCTCCAGCGGCGCACCGGAACCGCGGGAGAGCCAGCCGATGACGAACGGCCGGTCACGTTGCGCCGCGGACAACACGGCGGGCAGCACGGTGACGAAGTCCCACTCCGCCGACGAGCTTCGCGAGGGTGCCGCGATCGACTGGATTCGGTACCAGGGCCCGCTCAGCGAGACACTCGGCTGCATTTCATTCCCCCACAGACGGTTGTTAGTAAAGTCCCGCCGACCGTCCGCACGTCACCTTGACATTGACCATGTCATTACCTGTCCTTGCGCCAGTCCAGGCGTGGCGGCGGCGGGCCGAGGTTCGGCGGCGGCTCGCCGTCTCCGTCTCCGCCCTTGCCGTCGATCGCGAGTACGGCCTCGCGGACGTCCTCCAGCTCGCCGAGCGTGGTCTTGGGGAATGTGAGGATTGCCGGGTTCGCGTCGGCAAGGCGGACCCGGCGGCCCTGCGCGGTCGCGTCAGTGACGATCACGGACGTGGTGGGCAACTGCTGGAGCTGATGCGGCTCGACGAGGAACTCGCGGGAACGCTGCAGCACCCGCTCCTTCTCGGCGATCTTGTCGGCCGTCCTGCCCCACTCCGTCGACTCGACGAGGTCCTCCGCGAGGTCCGTACGGTTGTCGTCGCGCGCCCCCGAAGCGTCCTCGACCTGGGAGATCGTCGAGGTGTAGCCGCCGTCGAGTCCGGGGATCGAGTCGCTGATCGTCTCGGTGAGCTGGGCCAGCTCCAGCCGGTGCTCGGTGCCGACGTGCTCGCTGGCCACCCTGGCGTCCTCGGCGTTGCCCAGGCGCATGAACGCCACCGCCGCGTGGCCCCTGCCGAGCCGCTCCCGCACGGTCGGGGTCAGGCTCCGGTATGTCAGGACCAGGCCGGTCCTGGACGTCTCACAGGCGTCCATGAGCCGGTCGAGCACGTCGCCGCGGAGCTTGTCGGCGCCCGCCACGATGATCGTGTGATACCAGGGCCGGTCGGAGGCGGGCGATTGGCGCAGGATGTGGGTGAGCGCGGTGGCCACGTAGGTGCCGAGGACCCGGTTGCCGAACACACCGGCCTGCCGGTCCATGCTCACCACCCTGAGCCTGGCCGGCGGCAGCCGTACGGCCTGCGTGCCGAGCGTCTCCAGCTTGCGCAACTGCGACTCCAGGGCCCAGGCGCGCTCGATCACCACGCGGTCGCTGACGCCGCGCCCGAACAGCGTGCCGATCCGTTCGAGCTGCGTCGCCGTGATCAGCCCGAACCTCAGGTCGTCGCGCGGGTCGCCGACCTGGGCGAGTGCCCGCAGCGCGGCGGTGACCTGGTTGATCGTGGCGTTCTCGCCGAGCACCTCCAGCACCCGTTCGAGGATCGCGTTGTCGAAGCTGAGGTCGCGCGTGGTGCGGTGCTCCTCGCTCACGCTGACCACGTGGGCGAGTACGTCGGCGAACGCCTCGGGCTTCAGCGTCGCGCCCAGGTCCAGCCGGGGCAGGTCCGTCGGCAGCACCCAGACCAGCGGGTCGTCGCCGCCCCGGCGGGCCAGCTCGATCAGGTCCTTGGCGATCGCGCCCTCGGACAGGTCGAGCACGGTGAGGTGGCCGCCGCTGTAGAGGCGGGTGGCGCCGAGCAGCGTGATCAGCGCCGACCAGCCGGGCAGCGTGCCGCCCGCCACGTCGATGCGGTCGATCTCGTCGGGGACGGCCACGGCGTACCAGGTGAGCTGGCGGTCGTGGCGTTCCTTGACCTCCTGCCACTCGCGGTAGCGCTGGGCGTGCTCTTCCTGCGCGCGGAACAGCTCTTTGTCACGTTCCTGTCGCTGGCGGTCGTCGCGGGCCTGCTGCTCGGTCACCCGGTAACGGACCGCCCGGTCGCCCTGGACGAGCGCGTAGCTGCAGATGATCGCCACGCCGCCGGCCGCGACCAGACCGAGCAGGGCGAACGACCACCGCAGGAGGCCGGCGACGGCCAGCCCGAGTATCAGCACCGTGAGGATGACCATGAACACCCTGAACACCCGCACGGGCCGGTTGAGCAGGTCTTCCTGGAAGCGTTCGCGCCGCAGCAACTCCTGGTCGGCCGCCGCGGAGGTGGCCTCCTCCTCGGCGGGCGAGGGGCGTTTCGGCGGCGGTCCCGGATCAGGATGCAGCAGGATGTACTGCCAGCCCAGGTAGATGCGGTCCGCCTGGAGCTGCGCATGCTCGGGATGCACGTCCGCCACGTGACCCTCCGGCCGCGATATGTCGTTAGTGGGGGCTGACCCTCCGCTCCGTGACAGCGTATGAGCTACACCCCCTGCTGCGGCAGGGTTCTCGGCAATTAGACCAGCCAGATGGGAGGCTAGCGGCAGATGGGGCAAGCGTGACCTATTACCATCCTTACCCATGACGGAACCCTCCGGCGGCAGCGACAAACCCAAACGCCCGGTAGTGGTGCCCGCAGTGGCCCTGGTGGCGGTCACCGCCCTCGGCATCACCGCCCTGCTCGGCGGTTTCGCCGAGGTTCCCGATCCCGCTCCTCCCCAGTACGGTGAGGGAGCGGTGCTCGACCAGGGACAGTTCAGCACCCAGTTCGTGGCGGCCAAGGTGAGCACGCAGAAGGCCACAGCCGCCTGGGATACCGACAAGCGCTTCGTGGAGCTGGTCTTCAAGGTGACGAACCAAGGCAAGGCCACCGCCATGGTCGGCCTTCCGCCGGACAAGCCGGAGCGCGCGGCCTCGCTGACGAGCTTCGCCGGGTCGCTGGTCAAGGTGACCCCGCAGGTGCAGGTGAAGGGCGTGCCGTCGGTCTACAGCCTGTCGAAGAACGCGAAGAGCGGCCAGCTCCAGCCGGGCGTCCCGACCACGGTCATCCTCCGGTACGACCTGGACAAGGCGGCCACGCCTCCGAAGAAGGTGACGCTGGACGTGGGGGGCTTCGCCTACGAGCCGGGCTTCAACGACCCGAGCTTCCACTGGAACATGATCTCGGAAGATGACGACAACGTCCGGCTCCCCGTCGTCCAGGCCCAGGTGACGCTCCCGGTGCACGACGCGGAGGCGGCATGACCGCCACGGCTTCCCGCCGCCCGCGCGGCCGCGGTTCCCGTTCCCGCCGGCCGGGCGGCTCGCGGGTGCTCGGCGCCCTCGCCGGCCTGGTGCTGCTGGGCGGCGCCGTCGGCCTCCAGACGCTCAACCCGACCCCGAACGAGATCGACGCGCCCATCACCACCGTCGGCGCCAAGGGCCAGGACGTGAACGCGGGCAGGTTCGCGGTGCGCGTCAACTCGGTAGCGTCGGCGCGCGCCGTACAGGGTCTGTCCGGGAAGGTGGAGACCGAGCAGCTGTTCCTGGTCGTCCAGGCGTCCGCGACCTCGGACACCAAGCCCATGCACCTGGGCACGCCCGCGCTGCTGACTCCGGACGGCGTCACCTACGACGCCACGGACAAGATCGAGTCCTCCGAGACGCTGGCCAACCCCTGGGTGCAGCCGGGCTTCTGGGTCAACGGCTACTTCGTCTTCGAGATCCCCCCTTCGGCGCTCGAAGGCGCGCGGGTCGTGTTCAAGCTGCCCGGATCGGCACTGGTCGAGCCTTTCGAGCCGGAGGTCGAGGTCGACCTGGGCATCGACGGCCCGGCGGCGGCCCGGCTCAAGTCGGCGCCCAGCGATGTCTACACCCTGAAGAAGAGCTGATGAGCACAGACGACCGCGGCTGGTTCTCCCCTCCGCCCAGCCAGAATCCGGACCCCCAGCGTCAGCCTCCATCCCAGCCCCCCGCTCAGCCTCAGGCGAGGCCGCGGCGCCGGCGTCCGGTCTCGCGCGCCCCGCGGATCGTCCCTCCCGACCAGCAGGTGTGGCCGCCCAAGCGGGTGGAACCCACGGTGGAGAGCTCCACCCAGCCGATCCCGGCCATCCCCAGCGCCGGGCCGCTGCCTCGGCCCTCCAGGCAACCCCCCGCCGTAGAACCGCCCCCTCCCGTAGAAGCGCCCCCGCACATAGCCCCGCCTGTAGAACCACCCGTAGAGCCGCCCACCATCGAGGTCCCGGCCGCCGTGGCTCCGCCGCCGCGCCGGCGCCGACCTGTGCTGACGGCGCTCGGCGCCGCGGCCGCGCTGGTCGTGGCGCTCGGGGCGCTGACCTACGACCGCTATCACGTCTACCTGGTCCGGTCGGGGCAGTCTTCGCCGATGCGGGAGCAGGTGGTGCCGGCGGGGCAGTCCGTCACGGTCAAGCACGTCAGCTGGAAGTCCACGCTGGCGACCGTGCCGCAGTTGCCCGGCGACAAGCCCCAGCCGGGGACGGCCTACGCCAAGATCGACATCGTCCGGTCGGCCGTCGACGCGGACGGCGCGGTCAAGACGGCCAAACCCAAGGAACTCTTCGTGACGGATCGCCAGGGCCGCACCTGGGTGGCCCTCGTCGCCGACGACACGACGCCGACCGAGAAGATGGAGATCGGCAAGCCGTACCGGATGACGGCCTATGCCCGGGTGCCGCAAGCGCAGGCGGGCGAGGTCGAGCTGCTGCTCACGCCGAGCAACTACCGCGCGGACATCCCCACGAGCGAACTGATGACCACGAAGACCGAACCGGAGCAGGACGTGCTGCGCTTCAAGCGCTGACGCCCCGTCCGGCGCCTAAGGCGCTTCAGGCGCCGGCGCCCATCCGGCCGTCGGGTACGGCGGGCGCCGGCGCCATCCGGCGGCCGCGCGTGGCCGCGATGTCGAACGCGGCGGCCAGCAGGGCCATGGTCAGGACCGTGACGAGCAGGTTCTGGACGAAGTCGATGGGCGGACCGATGGCCATCCAGAACCACTCCGTCTTCGACCCGATCAGCGTCCGCACGCCGCGCATCGCGTACTCCGCGCCGACGTGCAGCGACACGTAGCACAGGCACATCATCCCGAACAGCGCCATACCGCCCGTCAGCGTCTGCCTGAAGGAGTTGGCCAGCGGGACCCAACGCTCCTGGAAGCCGCCGGTGATCCTCTCGACCGACTTCTGGGTGAGCGAGTGAGTCGAGTAGAGCTTGTCGATCCCCTTCTCGAAGCGGGTGTCGCGGAGCATCGTACGGGCGTCGTCGGCGTACGTGCCGAAGACCAGCACCGCCACCGTGAGCCAGGTGAGCGGGATGAAGACGCCGTCCACGATGTACGGCCAGATGTCACCGACCGCTCCCCAGAACGCCTCCCAGCCCGGGATGTTCTGCTCGGCCTGCGACACGAGCTGGCCGGAGGTGGACACGGCGGCGCGGTGCGAGACCCAGTCGGAGCGCGCGTTGGCCAGCACGAAGGTGGCGTTCAGGCTGAAGAACACGAAGGCGAACTCCGACACCGCCGTGGCCAGCCCGGAGACCTTCCCGTCCCCCCGCTCCACCATTCTGCTGAACAGCGCGCGCAGCAGGAACGCGACCACCATCAGCGCGAGCGAGATCCGCCAGTCGAGGTCGATGAGCCCCCGCCCGACCGTGCTGCTCCTGCCGAGGAAACTGTCGCTGAAGAAGTCGTCGATGTTGTGCAGGAAGTCGGTCTGTACGAAGTCCCGGGCGTCCTCGACATGGAACCCCCAGGTCAGATATATGACCGCGAAAGCCGGGGCGACGCGGTTCATCGAGACCCAGTAGCGCTCGTCCTCCTCGCCCGACGCCCGCCGGGCGGCGATCTCCCAGAGCGCGCCCCGCAGCGACCACAGCATGCCCGCGGTGACCGTCATCGACGCCAGGACGATGAGCGTCAGCACCGCGATGGTCGCGACCAGGCGGAACTGCCGGGCGTCTCCATGAGAGATCTCAGTGCCGAGATAGAGCAGCGCGAAGCGCACCGCCTGACCGGCCGAGAACCAGGCGATCAGCGGTAGCGCGCACTTCCCTGCGATACGGAGCGCGTGCAAGGGCAGCGAGAACGGCGACGGCATCGGTCCCTGCCCTGGTACGGGCACGGACCGGGACGGGGCCATCACTCCTGACAACGCGGACACCCACGGGATCCTACAGACATGTCGACACATGCGCCTATCAGGCATGATGATCGTCTGACGCCCTTCCCGCACCGGACCGGAATGATCAGCGCGAAATGGTGACAACCAACCCCGAGCGCCCGGCCCAATCCAGCGGGATTCTGAGGCAACATGGCGACATGGAATCGCGGCCCGCACTGGACACAGATCCGCGCGTGGTCGGGGAGCGAGTACGGGTGCTCCGGCAGGCGGCCGGCGTCTCGCTGTCCGAGCTGGCCAATCGCGCCGGCATCGGCAAGGCGACTCTGTCCGGCGTGGAGACCGGCACGCGCAACCCGACGCTGGAGACGCTCTGGGCCATCACCGCCCAGCTCGGCGTGCCGATCGGCGCGATACTCGACACGCCGCCGTCGCCGCAGATCATGCGTGGCACGGCGATCGAGGCGGCGCTGCTGGAGCTGTTCGAGGACGAGTGGGTGACCTACGAGCTGTACCGGCTGCGCATCCCGCCCGGCATCACCCAGACCTCGGCCGCGCACCTCGAAGGCGTGAGCGAGCACCTCACGGTCTTCAGCGGCACGCTGATCGCGGGCCCGGTGGACGCGCCGCTGACGGCGAGACCGGGCCACCACATCTCGTGGCTTTCGGACGTCCCGCACAGTTACCGCGCGGTCGGCCCGGAAGAGGTCAAAGCCTCGCTGCTGATGCGCTACCCGACGCCGGTCCGCCCCTGAGGGGCACTCAGGCGGCCAGGGCGGGCTTGCACGTCCGGCAGGGCCGGTAGCCGGCCTCCTGAGCCTGGGCGAGGCTGCGGAAGCCGTGCCGGTGCGCGGAGGTGATGCGCCGGGCGTTGTGACAGGTCGGGAAGCACACCACGCCCGTGGTGTCGCTGGCCAGGTAGAACACCCGCTCCCGCGCCAGCCCGCGCAGCGCGTCCAGATCCACGCCCTCGGCCAGCAGCAGCCGTTCCTTGGCCGTCGCCCCGAACACGTAGTCGCCCGCCACCCCGTCGGACCTGGTCACCCGGTGGCACGGGACGAGCAGCGGGACCGGGTTCGCGCCCAGCGCCGCACCCACCGCGCGCACCGCCTTGGGCCTGCCCACCCGGGCCGCGACCCAAGCGTAGGGCCGCACCTCGCCCCGGGGGATCGTCCGGGCGGCGAGCAGGACGTCGCGCTGGAAGTCGCTCAGCCCCCGCAGGTCGAGCGCGATCCCCGAGGACCGTCCTGTGCGCAGCGCGGGCACCAGTCCGGCGGGCGGCCGGTCGGCGGGCAGCAACGGACGTCCGGCGCGGGCCCTGAAGGCGGCGGCGAAGCCGTCGCCCAGATGAACGTAGGAGATGCCCTGGTCGGTGAACGCGACGGACACCTCCCCGAGCGGGCCCGGCGCCGTCACCCAGCGCGCGGCGATCCGGTCGAGCAGCCCGTCGGGCGCGTCCGTGGCGAGGGCCGCGAGTCCGGCGAGCAGCGGATCCTGGGTCATGGGGCACCTCCTAGCGTGCGCAGGCGCTTCAGTCCCCGCGACACGTGCGACTTGACGGTGCCCTGCGGAATCCTGAGCACCCTGGCGATCTCACTGACCGGCAGATCGACGACATGCTTGAGCACGACGGCCGCCCGCTGTTCGTCGGGCAGCATGCCGAGCAACTCGGCGAGCTCGTCGCCGGTCTCACGCCGCGCCGCCGCGTCTTCGACGCTCTCCCGTGGATCAACGGTATCGACCGGCTCCTCACGCAGATCGGGTGGCGGCTTCCGGGACTTGGCACGGGCGCAGTTCCGCCAGATGTTCAGCAGAATGGTCAGGAGCCAAGCGCGCGGTTGCAAGGCGGCGATCCGGTCCCGCTCATAGCCGGCCATGGCCCGGTAGGCACGCAGGAACGTCTCAGCGGTGAGGTCCTCGGCGTCGGCCCACCGACCGCTCAGCCGCAACGCGGTCGAGAACACCACCCCGCGATAGACGCCGAACAGCTCGGCGAACCCCTCATCGAGGTCGTCGAGCAGCGCCTTCCGCACCGGGTCGAGGCAGTCGATGTCACTCACACCAGGTAGAACACCGCCGGCGCGGATTCGGTTGCACGCTTGACCGGCCATGGTCCCACCGTCTCGTCACGGCGCTGGAAAGCGCCGCGACAAGCGAAAAGACCCGCGCCCGAAGTCGGACGCGGGTCCTTTCATGCGCCCAGGAGGACGCGAGCCTGTTCTGGAGACAGATGGATCAGACGGTGACGG
This sequence comes from Nonomuraea sp. NEAU-A123, assembly GCF_018603905.1. GTDB lineage: Bacteria > Actinomycetota > Actinomycetes > Streptosporangiales > Streptosporangiaceae > Nonomuraea. Next base: position 90,232 of record NZ_JAHFZZ010000023.1, on the reverse strand, counting down.
CCAGCTGCGACACTTCGCCCAGCCTCGCCTCGACCTGGACGTCACGCGTGACGCCGCCGCCGGCGATGATGCGCACGGTCCAGTCGCCCGGTGCGGCGAAGAAGCGGAACACGCCCTCGTCCGACACGACGACTTCGCCGGTGAACTCGCCGGAGTGGTCGAGCAGCCGCGCGTACGCGGTGCCGACGCCCGTCACGACGCCCTGGATCACGGCCTGGTTGGACAGATCGATCCCCGCGGGCAGCGTGATGGTCTGCTCCGGAGCTCCGCAACCCGGTGCGGCCTGTACGGTCTGTGCGGTCTGAGTGGTGCTCATCAGCGGGCTTCCCCCAACTCGATCGGCACGCCCACGAGCGAGCCGTATTCGGTCCACGAACCGTCGTAGTTCTTCACGTTCGCCTGGTCGAGCAGCTCGTGCAGCACGAACCAGGTGTGCGCCGAACGCTCGCCGATGCGGCAGTAGGCGATCGTGTCCTTGTCGAAGTTGACGCCCGCGTCGCCGTAAAGCGTGCGCAGGTCATCGTCGGTCTTGAAGGTGCCGTCGTCGTTGGCCGCCTTGGACCACGGGATGCTGCGAGCGGTGGGTACGTGACCCGCGCGCTGCGCCTGCTCCTGTGGCAGGTGGGCCGGGGCGAGCAGCTTGCCGGTGAACTCGTCGGGAGAGCGGACGTCGACCAGGTTGAGCTTGCCGATCGCGGCGACCACGTCGTCGCGGAAGGCGCGGATGGCGAGGTCCTGCTCCTGGGCCACGTAGGAGGTCTTGGCGCGCTGCGGCACGTCCTTGACCAGCTCGCGCGAGTCGAGCTCCCACTTCTTACGCCCGCCGTCGAGCAGCTTGACGTTGTCGTGGCCGTAGAGCTTGAAGTACCAGTAGGCGTAGGCGGCGAACCAGTTGTTGTTTCCGCCATAAAGCACGACGGTGTCGTCGTTGGAGATGCCGCGCTCGGACAGCAGCGTCTCGAAGCCGGTCTTGTCCACGAAGTCGCGGCGGACCGGGTCCTGAAGGTCCTTCTGCCAATCGACCTTCACGGCGCCACGGATGTGGCCCTTGTCATAGGCACTGGCGTCTTCATCGACCTCGACGAGGACGACGCCGGGGGTGTCGAGGTTGGCCTCGACCCATTCGGCATCCACCAGGACGGCGGAGCGGCTCATTCGGGAACCTCCAATTTGGCGGCGGGCAGTAGACGGCGAATCAGCAGATACGTTTCGCAGCCAAGGCAGAATCCAAAGGCTGCGTTGAGGAAGGCGGCGAGGAGAGCCGCAGCCGTGGCCACGAGGGCCAGCGGCGTGATCCCGGCGAGGTATCCGACCAGGCCCGCGACCGCGAAGACCAGCCCGACACCCTGCGCGAAGCGGGGCGGGCGGGCGTCCTCTGTCTCCTTCGGAGCGCTCTTGACGAACGCCTTGTAAAGCATCCCGTACGGCGAGCGGTGTGCCACGCCGAGTGCGAAGACCAGCGCCTGAGCGGCGAGCAGCACCGGCGCAGCCGACGGCCAGACGCTCCCCGTCACCAGGACGAGGGCGAGGACCACAGTCGTAATGATCGCGCTGAAGCGCAGCGCTCTAGGGTCGGCACGCATCGAAGGATGCTCCTGAAGGGGGTCGGATTGGGGCGGATCGGAAGTCCGCGCGAGACCGTCCTCAGGCAGCGCGACAGAGCGCGGTGGCGACGCGGCAGAAATCAACCGCGCGCCGCTTCGTCAGCAGCTCTGTCGATGGGTTCATGGCGATGACACTACCCGCCGTCTCGCCATCTGTCACATGTCGTCCGGGTTTTGAGACGAAACGTGAGACACAGCCCCTGCCAGAGCGGCGAGAACGTCCGCCTTGCGGGGCTGGCCGGACGCCCTTTTCACGATGTTTCCTGAGCTGTCGAGGACGAGGACCGTCGGCGTACGCATGATGTCGAGCCGCCGCACGAGATCCAGCCGCGACTCCGCGTCGATCTCGACATGCGCCACACCCGGCACGAGCTCGCTGACGTCGGCCAGCACCCGCCGGGTCGCCCGGCACGGCTGGCAGAAGGCGGTCGAGAACTGCACGAGCGTCGCCCGCTCGCCCAGGTCCGTACCGAGGTCGGCCATGACCAGGCGGTCGTCCGCCTGAGCCGTGTCGCGCACCCTGCCGTCGCGGCGCAGCCGTACCACCCCGATCACCGAGCCGAGCGCCAGCGTCGCCAGCACCACCCATAGTCCTGTCATCCCTTGTTGCAACCTCGGGGGGAACGGATTACTTCCGCTTGGGGACCGGAATCTTGACGAGCACCTTGCCGCCCGCGTCGACGATCTCGAACCTGGCGATGTCGTTCATCGGGATCCGGGTCTGGCGCGGGAAGACGGCCTTGTCCGCGTAGGTCTCGCGCTCGACCGTCCAGCTCTCGGTGGGGTCGAGCTCCCCTCGCTTGCCGACCACCACCAGCTGGCACGTCGTGCCGATCGGCACGCCCTTGATCCGTACCGCCAGCTTGGTCACGTCGTCGCCGGGGAAGGCCGCCACGGTCGCGTAGTAGCGCCTGGCCTCGTTCTCGCCGGCGAACTCGCGGCCGGGTGCCGTCGGGCTCGCCGATGGCCTCGGGGTCGGCCGCACCGCGGACTTGCGCTGCGCGTCACTCGGCGCGCTGTCCTGTGCCGCGGAGAACGCCGAGTTCTCCTGGGGCGCGGACGGCGCGGCGCTGGCGGCGGGCGCGGCGGCGGAGGTCTGGTGGGCGTTCGACTGCTGGGAGGCCGTCCACACCGTGCCGCCGACCGCCATCACCGCGACCGAGGCGGCCACGGCCAGCAGCGCGCGTCCCCTCCTGCGGCGCCGGGCGCGGGCGTTCAGCAGCCGGTCGAGCACCTGGCGCGGGGGGCTGGCGACCAGCTCGACGTCGCGCTCCGACACCTTGCCGAGGAAGGACGCGACGCCCTCCATGTCCAGGAGCTCGCCTCCGCACACCTCACAGGTCGCCAGGTGGACGTCGATCTCCATCGCCTCTTCGGGCTCCAGCGCGCCGAGCGCGTGCGCGCCCAGTGACAGCCGCACCTCCTCACACGTCATCACGGCGCCAGCCCTCGCTCCTCGAGCGCGAGCCTGAGCGCGCGCAGCGCGTAGTAGGTGCGTGACTTGACCGTGCCCGGCGGGATGCCCAGCGTGGCCGACGCCTCCTTCACCGATCTCCCCCGGTAGTAGACCTCCAACAGCACCTCACGGTGCTCGGGCCGCAACGCGGCCAGCGCCTCGGCCACGGCCCACGACTCGACCGCCCGCTCCAGCTCGTCGTCCGCCGGTAGTACGGCGAGCGCCTCATCACCGGTCTCCGGCGGGCGGGACTTGCGGGCGCGGTGCTGGTCTACGACGAGATTACGGGCAACCGTAAACAACCATGCACGAATCGGGCGGCCGGTGAGGGCGTCAGGATGCCGCCAAGCCCGCAGCAGCGTTTCCTGCACGACGTCCTCCGCTCGTCCCGAATCGCCCGTGAGTCGCAGCACGTATCCGTAGAGTGGCCCAGCGTGCTCGTCGAAGAGAGTCTTAACCAGCTCCTCGTCGGCGGTGTCGGCTGCAGTCACACCCTCATCACGTACGGCGGGGCTGACCGGTTCGAAGTCATCCACGGAGCGGCACGTCAGACGCTTCGGCAGCGAACTCCAATCCTTCGGCCACGCTCTTCACTCCTGTCACCTTGACGTCGAACGGGAGCTTCCCCTTGAACGGGATCGTGTACGTCACGAACTGCGCGAGCGCGGCGGGCACGCCCTGGATCTTCTCCGCTTGGAGCTTGATACCCCCGTCGGTGACCTGGACGCGCAGCTCCGCGTTGAACTTCACCTTGCTCACCCCTACCGTCACCTCACCCGACGCGACGAGCCGCTGGCCGTTCCCGGAGATCTTGACGCCCTGCGGCGCGTACTTGTCGATCGTCGCCCTGGTCAGGGTGCCGCGGACGGTCAGGCGCCCGGCCCGGACGTTGGCTCTGTTCTGGAGCACGTCGGCCAGCGGAGCGGTCACGTCGTAGGCGACGCCCTGCAGGTTCTTCACCGGAACTCCCCCGTAGGTGAGAGTGCCGAGATTGAACCGTACCTCCGGATACCTCCCGGAGACTGCCTGTGTAAGAAATGGGATGCCCTCAATTGTCACGGTTGGCGTGCTGTTGAGGTCTGCCGCGGCACCGATCCGGTTGGCGAGATCGCGCTGCACTCCGGCGACCGCCACTCGATCGACGACGGCGAGGAGAACGACCAGCACGATCAGGAAAATGATCAGTTTGCGCATCGGACATCCTGTCTCACAACGGGGGATCATGAGCTTATCGACTGGGATGCCTCATTCCCCGAACAAGCGTCCGATCACCCGCCGGCGAAGGGCGGCAGCACCTCGACCGTCGCTCCGTCGCCCAGGATCACCTCCTCGTGGGCCCGCTTGCCCACCGGCGAGCCGTCGACCAGGAAGGACGAACGGCCGATCACGCGGGCAAGTTCGGCACGATTTTGTGTGATTTTGGTCATGAGTTCGCCAAGTGTGACCGCGTCGAACGGCTCCTCGGCCACTCCGGCCGCCTCTTTCGCGGCGGCCCAATAACGTACCTTTCCCGTGGCCATGGCCACCTCACATTCGGCTCAGCTCCATTGTGGGACCGCGTTAACATCCGCGAACCATGGTTTACGCTGTTCATCTGGTGGACGCGCAATGGACGCGACGTTCGCGTGGGATATCCTCGCCTACAGGACCTGGGCGACGAAGCCCCCGGGTCCTTGTGTGTTTGAGGAGGCCGATATGAGCAACCTGCTCCTGCTGACCAACGCCCTTGAGCCATCAGCCGAGGTGCTACCGGCACTGGGGTTGCTGCTCCACTCGGTCCGCGTCTCGCCGGCCGAGGCGTCCGCGCTGATCGACACGCCGCCCGCGGACGCGGTTCTGGTCGACGCCCGAAAGGAGTTGGTGCAGGCCAAAAGCCTGTGCCGGTTGATCCGCACGACGGGCATCGACTGCCCGCTGCTGGTGATCGTCACCGAGGGCGGGCTGGCCGCGATGACCGCCGAGTGGGGCGTCGACGACGTGCTGCTCGACAGCGCGGGGCCGGCCGAGGTGGAGGCGCGGCTGCGCATGTCCATCGGCCGTACGACCCAGGCCGAGGACGTTCCGGACGAGATCCGCAGTGGCGATCTGTCCATCGATGAGGCGACTTATACGGCGCGACTGCGGGGGCGGGTGCTCGATCTGACGTTCAAGGAGTTCGAGCTGCTCAAATACCTCGCGCAGCACCCCGGCCGCGTGTTCACCCGCGCCCAGTTGCTGCAGGAGGTGTGGGGCTACGACTACTTCGGGGGCACCCGGACGGTCGACGTGCACGTCCGGCGGCTGCGCGCGAAGCTGGGCACCGAGTACGAGTCCCTGATCGGCACGGTCCGCAACGTGGGCTACCGGTTCGTCCCCGACCGTACGGAGCCGGCCCACGCGTGATCTTCACGGCACAGCCCGGGTAGCCCGCGGTTGACAGGTGCTGTCGCCAGGGTTCCACTGATGTGACAGGACGGCCCTTGGCGGTCGTGTCGCTGTCATGTCGTGTGGGCTGTTTCGTCGCGGACACCGCCGTCCCGAGGGGGGTGGTGTCGGGGTGGGGATCTTTCGGTCGCTCGTCGAAGAAGGCGCGCGACCCCGGATTTTCCGGCGTAACGAAAGTATTTGCTCTGTATTGCGGCCCGCCAACCGCGTATTTGTCATCGATTACGGCTATGCGCGGGAATATTTGGCGGGCGGCGAGCGTGAAGGCATTCACGATCTCCGGGCCGATGGGGATCTCGTCGGGGAATTGGCGTTCTGGAGTCCGGCCGAGCGGGTTCGGATCGACGCGCTGACCGAGGTTCGGGCGTGGCCGATCGATGTGCGGACATTGCGGGAACACGCCGCGGCCAATACGGCCGTGGCCATGGCGTTGGTGCAGGAACTGTTCGCCAGGGACGTCGCCGCCCGCAGGCATGAGGCGCTGGCCCGGGCGCCCGTCGCCGCGCGGCTGGCCGTGTGGCTACTGCACCTGGACGAGCGTTACGGGCTGGCCGGCGAGTCGGCGCCGCCCCTGTCCATGGAGACGCTGGCCGATCTGGTGGGCAGCGCGCCCGATGTGGTGCAGCGGCAGCTCACTCAGTGGGTTCGGCGGGGCTGGCTGGTCCGGCCCGGGTACCGGCGGCTGCGGATCTCCGACGCGGCGGCGTTGCGGGGCGTCGCCGGGGCCTGGGAGCACTTGTCCGCTCCCTGGGAGGGGCGGGTCACCCCGTTCCTGACCCGGCCGGGCGCGCCGGTCGAGGCGTTGCCCGCAGGGGAGGTGCCCCGGCCCGCTCAGTTGCCTGCCGACGTCTCCGACTTCACCGGGCGGCAGCAGAGTCTCGACCTGCTCAGCTCGTGGCTGGAGCGGCCGCGCCGGCCGAACACGATGGTCGTCCAAGGGTTACCGGGCGTGGGGAAGACGGCGCTGGTCACGCGCTGGGCGCACCAGCAGGCCTGGCGGTTCCCCGACGGGCAGATCGTGATCGATCTGCGCGGCCAGTCGCCCAGCCAGCCGCCCATGACCCCGGCCGAGGCACTCGGGCAGATCCTGCGCTCGCTCGGTGTCGGCGAGCAGATGCCCGCCTCCGACGAGGCCGAGCTGATGCTGCTGTACCGGAGCCGCCTGGCGGGGCGGAAGCTGCTGCTCATCCTGGACAACGCCGCCGACCCGGCGCAGGTGCGGGCGCTGCTGCCGGGCAGCAAAGACTGCGTCGTGCTGGTGACCAGCAGGACCAGGATGGCCCCGCTACGCGCCACCGGACACGCCGACCTGATGGACCTGTCCGTACTCGATCCGGGCAACGCCGTCGCGCTGTTGGTCGCGGTGCTCGGCGAGGAGTCGCCGCGGGCCACCGACCGCGACGCGCTGGCCGAGCTGGCCAGGGTCTGCTCGTACCATCCGTTCGCGCTGCGCATCTCGGCGGCCAAGCTCGCCGAGGACCCCGGGCTCAGCGTCGAGTCGCGGGTACGCGAGCTGCGCGGGCCCGACCGGCGGCAGCCGCTCTCCGGCGACCCGGAGGACGCCTTCCGTTCCGCGCTCGACCTGGCCTACGAGTCGCTCACCCCGCCTCAGCGGCGCGCCTTCCGGCACGTCGGGCTGCTGCCCGGCCAGGACTTCACGCCCGAGGTCCTGGCCGCCGCGCTCGGCGCCTCCGTCAGCGAGGCGGTGATCGCGGTCGAGGGCCTGCACCGGGCGTACCTGATCGAGCCGATGGCCGGGCCGCGCTATCGCGTGCACGACCTGGTCAAGCGGCTGGCCAGAGAGCTGGGCAGGCACGCGGAGGCCGGCGTGCGCGAGGCCAGGGTCCGGCTGCTCGACCACTACCTGGGCATGGCGACCGACCCGGCCACGCCACGCGCGTGGTTCGAGGCCGAGCGCCGGTCGCTGGTCTCCGTCGTACGGCTGGCTGAGGAGACCGGCGCGCACCACGCCGCCTGGCGGCTGGCCGAGGCGGTGTTCGAGCCGTTCAGGCGGTTGCGTTACTACCAGAACGACCTGGAGATCCAGCAGATCGGGCTCAACTCGGCGGCACGGATCGGCGACCGGCGGGCGATCGCGCTGATGCGCAGCCATCTCGGCTCGATCCACCGCGACATCGGCCCGTCCACCCAGGCCGCCCGCTACATCGGCGAGGCGCTGTCCGACTTCACCTCGCTCGGCGACCGCGAGGGCCGGGCCCGCGCCCTGAACGACCTGGCCGAGGTACACGGCATCGCAGGCAACAGCGAGGACGCGCTCAAGTGCGCGGGCGAGGCGCTGGAGGTCTACGAGGAGATCGGCGACCTGGCCGGGGTCGCCGACTGCCTGCACTCGCTGTCGCGCCTGCACCTGTCGCAGGAACGGCACGAGCTCGCGCTGCACCACGCCGGGCAGGCGCTGGAGGTACGCGAGCAGCTCGGCGACCTGCACGGCACCGCCCAGAGCCTGATCATCCTGGCCCGGGTCCAGCACTACCTGGGCGAGCCGAACGCCGCCCTGTCGGAGGGGCTGGAGGCCCTGGCCATCTGCCACGACCTGGGCGACGAGCACAGCGAGGCCGAGACGCTGCTCTGCCTGGCCGAGATCTACGACTCGCTCCGGCTGCCGCACGACGCGCAGCGCGACGCCGAGCGGGCCCTGGCCGGGTACACGGCCACCGGCGACCAGCACGGCTGCGGCCGGGCCCTGTGCACGCTGGGCCGCATCGCGCGCAACGGCTCCCGTTACGACGAGGCTCTCGAACACTACGAGCAGGCGCTGGCCGTACAGCGGGAGCTCCACCACGAGCAGGGACGCGCCGAGACGCTCGGCGACATCGGGCTGGTGCACTGGCGGCTGGCCGACTACCTGCGCGCCGACGACTACCTCAACCAGGCGCTCGCCATCAGCCGGGAGATCCACGACCTGCCGGTGGAGGCCAGGATGCTCAACCGGCTGGCGCGGGTACGGCGACGCCAGGGGTTGCCGCAGGTCGCGTTCGTCCACGCGCTGGAGGCGCTGGACCTCGTCCAGGGCATGGGCAACCGCCGGGCCGAGGCGGACGTCCAGGAGACGCTCGCCTACACGTACCTGTCGCTGGACCGGCACAAGGACGCGCTGCGCGCCGCCAAGGCGTCGCTGGAGATCCGGGAGGAGGTACGCGACAACAAGGCCAGCGCGCTGCTGTCGATCGCGCAGGCCCTGCACGTCGCGGGCAAGACGGCCGCCGCGCTCGAGTACGCCAGGGAGACGGTCGAGTTGCAGAACGAGAGCGCCACCAAAGACCGCTGGGCGGCGGCGCTCACCACGCTGGCCATGATCCTGCTCGACCTGGACCGGCCTGATGAGGCGCTGGCGTTCGCGTCACAGGCCAAGGACGTGCATCTCGTCTGCGGCACCCGGCGCGACCTGGGCTGCGCGTTGCGGGCCATCGGCCTGATCGCCCACCGGGCCGGCGACCGCGCCGAGGCCGTGGCCAACCTGAGGGAGGCGGTACGCATCCTGGAGGAGGTGGGTGACGTCTTCGAACTCAAGAAAGCCTCCGCCGAACTCCGCCAAATGTCGTAAATTTTGCGACCTGAGGTCGCAGATCTTGACCGGGTTCCTGCCGTTAGCTGGTACGACCAGCTACTCCAACGGAGGTGAACCGGATGCTCAGAAACCAGCCGCGTCGAGACCTGCGCTGGCTCAGTCGGGACCTGCACTGGCTCAAGCGACAGGCGCGCAAGGACAGGCGGATCACCGTCTCCGTGCTGACCGGAGTGCTCGCCTTCTGGTACCGCCAGCTCTCCCCCGGCCTCTCGCCGGCTGACCCGATGCCCGCCTCGGGAGCGCTGCTGGCCCTCTCACTCGGCCTGGTGACCGCGTCGGGGGCGGCCTGGCTGGTGTCGGCGTACTTCCTGGCCATCACGGCTCGGCCGCAGCGGGAGGCGGTCGAGGTGCTGCGGCGGGTGTCGCGGATCTCGCGGGCCAAGGAGTGGGCGTTCTGCTCGCTCAGCGCTTATGTGGCCTGGCATCTGCTGCAGTTCGTCACCGCGCTGCTGGTGAGGTAGCCGTTTTGGCCGCGTGGTGGTTCTGGCTGTGGGTGTCAGTGCGATTCGGGGTCGCGTGCTGGCGCCCACCGCAGCGGGACCCGCTCCAGTACGTCCAGCCGGACTCCGGTTCCGGTGTGGACGGCTTGGACGAGATCGGCCGCGCCGAGCTCCGCGACGCCGATCGGCAGGTCGGCCCGCTCATCGCACCAACCGACGATCGCCTCGGCCGTGGTGACGGGCACGGGCTCGGCGAAGTGGACGAGGCTGACGTACCAGCGATCCCGCACCCAGCCGCGTTCGAGGTCGCGCACCCCGCGAGCGGCCAGCCCGTGCGCGAACCGCTTCTGGAGGGTGAGCAGCGTGTCGTCGACCGGATGGCCGCAGGCGAGCACCCCGCCCGGGTGGGGACTCACCCCCCGCAGCACCACCCGAACCGGCGACACGTCCGCAGCCGCCTCCCGCAGAGCGTCGGCATAGGCACGCCGTAGCGGATCGTCCACGGGGATGACCGACCGGTAGGGCTCCAGGGAACGCAGCGTGACGTGCAGGCAGTCCGCGCCGTGCGCCCAGTGCCCGGGTCCGGCGACCGTACCGGCGTCCTGGGCCAGGTCCGCCAGCCGTTCGAGCACCGTACCGACCGGCCGCAGGATCGCGGCTGCTCCCCAGCGAGCGGCCCCCTCCACCATCGGCCGGTCGTAGGTGGCGCGCCCCGACAGGAGGGCGGCGCGTCCGGCGGCGAAGAAGGCGGTGAAGTCGGACATCCGGGCAGTATGCCAGGATCCCTTGATATCTAGTGATCTATGGATTTACGGGCATGGTGTGAGACGTGGCTCGGCTCGGTCCCGGTCCATGAGTTGTTCCGTACTGGTCATCTGTCCGTGGTGCTGGGGGTCGAGCTGGCGGACGGCCGGGCTGTAGTGCTCAAGCGGCGTCCGGCCTCGGCGCGCGTCCAGGGGTGTGTCGAGGTGCAACGGCACCTGTCTCGTGCGGGCTTCCCGTGCCCTTCCCCGCTCACGGACGCCGTGCCACTCGCCGGTTGGACGGTTAGCGCCGAGACCTACGTCCCGGGCGGGGTGCAGTTGGACCGGGATGCCGACCGGCCCCGGCTGTTCGCGGAGGCGCTGGCGCGGTTCGTGCGGCTGGCGCCCGCCCCCGATGCCGTCTCCTCCGTCGCCCCCGCGCCGCCGTGGGTCGGCTGGGCGCACGGCTCGGCGGGCGTCTGGCCGTGGCCGGACGACATGGACGTCGATCTCAACACCCGTCCCGGTCCGGCCTGGCTGGACGACCTCGGGCGCCGAGTCCGCGACCGCCTGGTGGCCGTACGGCATGCGTCGGTGATCGGTCACGGGGACTGGGAGTCGCAGAACCTCCGGTGGCAGGACCACCGGCTGCACGCCGTACACGACTGGGACAGCGTGGTGTGCCTGCCCGAGCCCGCCATCGCGGGAGCGGCGGCGGCCGTGTTCACGGAGACGGGCGGACCGTTGGAGGCCGCGACGATCGACGAGACGGACCGGTTTCTGGCGGCGTACGCGCGAGGGGGCGACTGGGGGGCGGAGGAGCACGAGATCGCCTGGGCGGCGGGGCTGTGGGTGCGGGCGTTCAACGCCAAGAAAGCCTCGCTGGTTGACGGCGGGTCCCCGGTCCTCGACCGGCTGGCGCACGAGGCGAAGACCCGGCTACGTCGCGCAGGCGCCTGACTTCGGTGTCCTGAGGGAGCCGGTCCGTCATTTCCTGGCCAGGTGCGGGGCGTACCTCTCGACCGCTTCCAGCACCTGGGCCTTCGACGGGTTCACCATCGCCTTTTCGGCCACCGTCACGGTCGGCACGGTCTCGTTCCCGTTCGCGACCGAGCGGACGAACGCCGCCGCCTCGGGGTCTTTCCAGATGTTCACCTCGGTGTAGCGCAGCGGCGTGAAGCGCAGGCGCATGCGCAGTCTCATGCAGTACTTGCAGCCGGGCCTCCAGTAGATGACCATGCCCGTGCGGTCCGCCAGCGCGTGGGACGTCGCCCGGTCTCGGCGGGGTTGGTTCGCGACGATCATCCACGCCAGGTAGAGGACGAGAAAGAGGATCGCGATCACGGAGAACACGCCGGAGAACATGGGGGAAGTATCCCAAGACCGGTCGACGCGGGCGATGGCGCCCATGGGGAGGTCGGTGTTCCGGCGGGCGATGACAGCGGCGGGCCTGATGCTGACAGAGATCTGGCAGTGCGGACAGGCATGGTCGGACCATGACCGAGAAGACGGACGTACTCATCGTCGGCGGCGGGCCGACCGGGCTCACTCTCGCCGTGGATCTGGCCAGGCGCGGAGTTGCCTGCCGCATCGTGGAGCAGGCGCCGGAGCCCTCCGGCGGTTCCAAGGGCAAGGGGCTGCAGCCGCGTACACAGGAGGTTTTCGATGATCTGGGGGTGATCGACCGTGTTCTGGCGGCTACGACGCTCTATCCGCCGCTGCGGGTGAGGATCGGCAGGGTGCCGGTGTACCAGGGACGGATGCACAAGCTCACCGCCCCCACGGACGCGGTGCCGTACCCGATGGTGATGATGCACCCGCAGTGGCGCACCGAGGCCGTGTTGCGTGAGCGGCTGGCCGAGCTGGGCGGGAAGGTGGAGCAGGGTGTCGCGCTGACCGGGTTCGAGCAGGACGCGGGTGGGGTGACGGCCCGGCTGGGCACCGGGGTGACCCTGCGGGCGGACTACCTGGTCGCGGCGGACGGCGGCAAGAGCCTCGTACGCAAGGCGCTCGGCATCGGTTTCACCGGGGAGACCCGGGACGAGGAGCGGATGGTCCTCGGCGACGTGCGGGTGGAGGGGCTCGGCCGGGATCACATCCATGTCTGGTTCCGGCCCGGGAAGGGGATGGTGGTGCTGTACCCGATGGCCGGCACCGACACCTTCCAACTGCTCGCCCCGCTGAAGGCGGGCGTCGTTCCGGACCAGACGCTGCCGGGTTTCCAGCGGCTCTTCGCCGAACGGTCGATGCTGCGCGGGGTTCGGATCACCGAGCTGCGGTGGTCGTCCCTGTACCGGGTGAACATCCGCCTGGCCGACAGCTACCGGACCGGCCGGGTCTTCCTCGCCGGGGATGCCGTCCACGTGCATTCGCCCGCGGGTGGGCAGGGGCTCAACACCGGTGTACAGGACGCCTACAACCTGGGCTGGAAGCTCGCCCGGGTGCTCGCCGGCGCACCGGCGGCGCTGCTCGACACGTACGAGGAGGAACGCCGGCCGGTCGCCGCCCGCGTGCTCGGCCTGAGCACCGACCTGCACGACAAGAAGTCCTACAAACGCGACGAGGAGACTCATCAGCTATTGGTGAGCTATCGGGGCGGCTCGCTGGCCCGGCGGGGCGGGGATCGGGTGCCGGACGGCCGGGTGCGGCTGGCCGACGGCAGCGAGGCGCGGATGTTCGACCTGTTGCGGGGGACGCATTTCACGCTGCTGTCGCCTGATCCCGCGCCGCGTGTGGTGAACGGGCCGGAGGTGCGGGCGTACGAGCCGGCCGAGTCGTACGGCGACGAGCGCCATACGCTGGTCCGGCCGGATGGGTATGTGGGGATCTCGACCTCATCGGCGGAAGAGCTCGCTGAATATCTGGCCATGGTGTGAGCGAACGCTTCGCCGTCGATTTCACGGTGTACGAACGGCCGTCTCGGCGAGCAGGCCGGTGCTGGCGTCGCGACGCGCGCCCGTCGGGAGCGCGAAGATGGTGATCAGCAGGGACAGCACGCAGAACCCGGTCATGTACCAGCCGAAGGTCACGTCGCTGCCGGTGATGTCGCGCAGCCAGACGGCGACCAGGCCGGCGGTGGAGCCGATGAGCGAGGTCGAGACGTTGAAGTTCAGGGCCGACGCGCTGGAGCGGACCTCTGAGGGGAAGCTGAGTATCGCCGCCGCCATCATCGGCGCCGAAATGATGTTGTTGATGATCGTGAAGCCCACGACGGCCAGCACGGCGATGAGGATGGACTTGCTGCCGATGGCGATGAACGTGGGCACCGTCAGCACGACGAAGAGGCCGTAACCGATCAGCAGCGGCACGCGAGCCCCGTACTTGTCGGCGAGGTATCCGCCATAGATGCTCGGCACCGGGCCGACGGCATAGCTGATCATCGACGCCAGCAGGGCGAGTGAGGTGGGGAAGCCCGCGCCGACCAGGGCGGTGACGAAGTACGCCTGGATGACGAACGATCCGATCCGCTGGCCCGCGCTCAGGCCGATCGAGCGCAGCATGTCGGGCCAGTAGTAGCGCACAGCCGTGCGCAAGGGAGTCTGCGGCACCTTTCGCTGGTCGGCGAGCTGTCGCACCGCCTCGAACTCAGGGCTCTCGTTCAGCCGGTTGCGGATGTAGACCGCCACCGCGGACAGAGGGATCGCCAGCAGGAAGGGAATGCGCCAGCCCCAACTGGCGAACGCCTCCGACGACATCAACTGGGTGAAGAGGAAGGCCACCCCGGCCGCGAGAAACGAGCCGACCGACGCGGTGGAGTTCAGGGTGCCGAGCACGTAGTTGCGGCGTCGCTTGTTCTCGTGCTCCAGCAGGAAATTCGCGGCGGTGGTGATTTCCACGCTGGCGCCGAGGCCCTGCACGACTCGCGCGGTCAGCAGCAGGATCGGCGCCACGACACCGGCGGCCGCGTACGTCGGCAGCAGCCCGATGCCCGCGGTGCCGACCGTCATCAACACGATCGTGAGGACGAGGACGGGCCGCCTGCCCTTCAGGTCCGCCAGGGGACCGAGGATCATCGCGCCGATGGGCCGGATGAAGTACGACAGGGCCACACCGACGTACGCCGCGAGCAAGGCGACGGTCGTCTGCCCCTCCGGGAAGAAGTGCGAGGCGATGACCGCCGCGAGAGTCCCGTACAGCGTGAAGTCGTAGTACTCGACGGCATTGCCGATCATGGTGGAGGCGAACAAGCGCCGGCGCGCCTTCGGTGTGGGCGCGACGTCCTGGTCGGTGGGTACGGGAGTGCTCATCAGGTCTCCTCATGAACGGTGAGTGCGACGGCGCGCAGTGGCGACGACAGGTGTGCCCGCTGGGGCACGAGCGACCGAAGCGCAGCTCAGCGGCTTGCGGGCGCGGATTGACGTGGGGTGAGGTCTGTCGTCGTTGGCGAATGCCGCGTCAAGCCCGTGACAGGCTATGCGGCCGTCGATGGTGGCGTTCGCTCCGCGGGGCGCGGGTCCGCTCCGTCCGTCGGCGGCTGACGGGTGGGCTGAACCGCAGTGGGAGAACGTTCTCCCAAACGCTAGAATCGGTGTGACGAAGTGTCAAGGACTCGTCACGTCGAATTCAGCGACAGGGCGGCTACGATGATCGGCGAGGCAGTGGCCGAGCTAGCCGCCACCATCGGACGGGGAGGCGACAACAGGTGTCCGCTGGGCGACCGACGATCATCGACGTCGCGCGTGATGCCGGCGTATCTCCCGCTACGGCCGGCCGGGTGCTGGGCGGCTACGGGACCCCCGCGCCGGAGCTGGTGCATCGGGTGCAGGCCTCGGCGAAGCGACTCGGCTATCGCCCGAACGACGTGGCGCGCAGCATCGTGACCGGCTCCACCCGCGTCGTCGGCGTGGTCGTGAGCGACCTGGAAAATCCGTTCTTCGCGCGCGCGGTCAGCGGAATCTCCGACCGCGCGCGGGACGCGGGCTACGAGATGCTGCTCATCAGCACCGGGATGGACGTGGAGCGGGAGCGCTCCGCGGTGGAGGCGCTGATGGTCAAACGCGTGGACGGCATGATCGTCGCCTCGGCCAGCGTCTCGGAAGGCACTCATCTGCGCCGGGTCCGCGAAGCGGGCGTTCCGCTGGTCCTCCTCGACCGTCGCAACGACGGCGCCGGAGCGGTCGACGCGGTGCTGCTCGACAACCGGGCCGCGGCGCACCGGGCCGTGAGCCACGTCCTGGACGAGGGGCATCGGGCGATCGCGGTCGTGACCCCATCCGTGACCGTCGAGCGCCCCGCCGGTCGGCGGCGCAAGGCCATGGCCGAGTTTCCCAGCTCGCTGCGGTTCAAGGGCTACCTTGACGCGCTCGAGGAAGCGGGCGTCACCTGTGATCCGGGATGGGTCCTGAGCTGCGATGACGCCGACGCGGCCGGCGAGCGGGTCCGCGAACTGCTCGCCACGCGCCGGGACGTCACGGCGATCTTCGCGACCACGAACGTCATGACCAGAGGGGCCTTCGGCGCCATCATCGACAGCGACCGGCGCTGCCCGGAGGACGTCAGCCTGCTGGGCTTCGACGATCACGAGTGGAGCACTCTGGTGCGCCCTCGGCTGTCGGTGGTCGCGCAACCGGCCTACGACCTCGGCTCCGCCGCCGGCACCGTCCTTCTCGGGCGGCTGTCCGGCCGGGAGTCGCCGAGCGCGCCCAGCGAGACGATCCTGCGGTCGTCCCTGATCGTCCGCGGCTCGGTCGCGGCACCACCTTCCTGACCACTGCGGCGTGGTGGCGTCGTTCTTGACGTCACCACGCCGCAGTGGCTAGGTTCGGAGAACGTTCTCTGAAGAACGTCACGACGTGGCGGGGGAAGGAGGCGGTCGGCAAGCGGCGGCTGAGCTGACCGGCACTCCCGCGGAACTGCCGAAGATCCGGCGAGAGGAACGAAGGCGATGGCCCTTCGCATCGGTGTCGACACGGGCGGCACCTTCACCGACATCTGTCTCTACGACACGACGCGCGACGAACTACGCGTCTTCAAAGTCTCCAGCACACCGGAGGATCCGGGTAAAGCGATCATCGAAGGGGTCGCGGAACTGCTGCGGACCGCCGGCAGCGGGGAGTTCTCCGACGTTTCCTACTTCGCGCACGGGACGACCGTCGGCACCAACGCCCTCCTGACCGAGACCGGCGCGCGTACGGGACTGCTGACCACCCGCGGCTTCCGTGACCTGCTGGAGCTGGCCCGTGGACGCCGGCCGAAACTGTACGACCTCCAGGCGGACAAGCCCACTCCCCTCGTTCCGCGCGGCCTCCGCCACGAGGTCACCGAGCGGGTGCGGCACGACGGCACGGTGTGGACTCCTCTCGACGAGAGCGAGGTCCGCCAGGCGATCCGCCAATTGCGCGACGAGGGCGTCGAGGCCATCGCGGTATGCCTGCTCTACAGCTACGTCTTCCCCGACCACGAGCGGCGCATCGCGGGCTGGGTCGAGGAGGAGTTCCCCGGCGCCTACGTCTCGCTGTCCTCCGAGGTGCTGCCGGAGTTCCGCGAGTACGAGCGGCTGTCGACCGTCGTCAGCAACGCCTACCTCGGCCCCAAGGTCTCCGGTTACCTGGCCCGGCTGCGGAAGAAGCTCGCGGAGCGAGGGCTCGTGACGCAGCCGTACGTCACCCAGAGCAACGGTGGCGTGGTGTCGTTCGCCGAGGCGGAGAAGTACCCGGTCCGGATGGTCCTGTCGGGTCCCAGCACGGGAGTCGTCGGCGCGGCGCGGACGGCCAACGGCGCCGGATATCCGGACATCATCACCTTCGACATGGGCGGCACGTCCACCGACGTCTCTCTCGTCCAGCACGGTGAACCCAAGACCAGCTCTGGGCTGGACCTGGACGGCCGCGCGATCCGTACCGCCATGCTCGACATCCACACCGTCGGCGCCGGCGGCGGCTCCGTGGCCCGCCTGGACAGTGGCGGCCTGCTCAAGGTCGGGCCGGAGAGCGCCGGGGCCTTTCCCGGTCCTGCCTGCTACGGTCACGGGGAGCTGCCCACCGTCACGGACGCCAACGTCGTCCTGCAGGTCCTCAACCCGGACTACTTCCTCGGCGGCCGGATCACGATCGACCGAGAGGCGTCGCGCCGTGCGGTGGGGACGCTGGCCGAAAAGCTCGGCATGAGCGTCGAGGACACCGCGCAGGGCATCATCCGGGTGGTCACCGCGAACATGGCGCGGGCGATCCGCGTCATCTCCGTCCAGCGGGGCTACGACCCTCGCGACTACGTCATGGTGCCCTTCGGCGGCGCCGGTCCCCTGCACGCCTCCCGGCTGGCGGCGGAGCTCGGCATGAGGACCATCCTCGTACCCGAGTCGCCGGGCGCGTTGTCGGCGCTCGGTCTGCTGCTCACCGACATCAAGAGCGACTTCTCCCGTACGTCGGTCATGACCGTGACCACCGGCGCCGCGGACGACATCGCGGCGGTCTTCGCCGAGCTGTCCGCCCAGGCGGAGCGGTGGTTCGAGTCGAGCGACATCGAGGAGCGGGCACGCGGCAGCCGCCGCCAGGTGGATCTGCGCTACGCGGGCCAGAACCATGAGCTGACCGTCGACTTCCCCGCGGGGCCCGTCACCGCGGCGGCGGTGACGGCGCTGCTGGACGGCTTCGCCCTGGCTCACGAGAGGACCTACGGATACGCCAACCCCGGCAACCCCATCCAGGCCGTGACGTTCCGGGTGCAGGCCTCCGGTGAGATCGGCGCACGGCCGACGTCGAGCCCGGTCGTCACCGGCAGGCCCGACGGCGAGCAGGCGCGGAAGCGGCCCGTCTATCTCCCGGAGCTGGGCGGATTCCACGAATGCCTGATCCACGACCGGGCAGCGCTCGCGCCGGGAACGGTCGTCGAAGGCCCCGCGATCGTCGAGCAGATGGACACCACGACCCTCGTCCTGCCCGGCTCCACCGCGGAGGTCGACGCCCACCGCAACCTCGTCATCCATCTGTGAGCATCGGAGCGTCATGAACACCACTGACACCTCTCCCCTGGACCCGATCTCCGTCGAGGTCATCGGAGCGGCCCTCTCCTCCATCGTGGAGGAGATGATGGAAACCATGGTGCGAGCGGCGTACAGCACGAACATCAAGGAGCGCCGCGACTGCACCGCCGGATTCTTCGACGCCAGAGGGCAACTGGTCGCGCAGGGTGAGCACAACCCGAGCCACCTCGGCGTCCTGATGGGGGTGATCGCCAAGATCGTTGAGCGGTACGACGTCAGCGAGCTCGCCGACGGGGACACCTTCATCGCCAACGATCCCCACAGCGGCGGCGGCACCCACATCCCCGACATCGTGCTCGCCTGCCCGATCTTCGTCGACGGGCGGCTGGTGGCCTGGGCGGCGAACCTCGCCCACCACGCCGACTTCGGCGACCGCGGGCATGCGCACATCTTCCAGGAGGGCCTGCGCATCCCGCCGGTACGCCTGGAGCGGGCCGGCGAACTGCAGACCGACCTGTTCGACCTGATCCTGCTGAACTGCCAGGTGCCCGACGAGCGCCGACCCGACTTCCAGGCCCAGCTCGCGGCCAACCGGCGAGCGGTCATCCGCTTCCGGGAGCTGTGCGCGCGGCACTCGATCCCGACGATGTCCGCCGCCGCCGAGGCGTTGCTGGACCACACCGACCGCCAGACCCGCGCCGCGATCCGCGAGGTCCAGGACGGCGTCTACTCGTTCGAGGACAGGTTCGACTGCCCCGAACTGGATGAGGAGCTCACCCTTCGCGTCGCCGTCACGGTGCGCGGCGACGAGCTCTTCTTCGACTTCTCCGGCAACCCGCCGCAGGTCCGCGCCAGCGTCAACATGGTCTACGGCGCGCTCGAGAGCACGGTGTACTACGCCGTGAAGACGCTCATCGACCCCGACATCGTGCCCAACGCGGGGGTGGTCCGGTCGATCCACATCGACGCGCCCCGCGGCAGCATCCTGAACGCCGTCGCTCCCGCCGCGGTCAACGCCCGCACCGAGACCTCACAACGGGTGGTGGACCTCATCCACGGCGCGCTCGCCCCCGCTCTGCCGGAGCGGGTCACGGCCGCGCACAACGGATCGAACACCGGTTTCCACTTCGACGGGCTCGACCCGCGGACCGGCAAGTACTTCGTGTACCTGGAGACGATCGGCGGCGGATCCGGCGCCCGCGCCACCAAGGACGGCCTCGACGGGGTGCAGGTCCACGTCACGAACACCAGCAATCTGCCCGTGGAGAGCCTCGAACAGGAGTACCCGCTGATGGTCGAGGCCTACGAACTCGTCGACGGATCCGGCGGCGCCGGTGAGTTCCGGGGCGGCATGGGCATCAGGCGCGTGGTGCGGGTCGAAGCCGATGGCATCGGGTTCTGGCTGGACGGCACCCGCTACAAGTCCCAGCCGTGGGGATTGTTCGGCGGCGGCCCCGGGGCCAGCGGTGGCTGGGCGGTCAGCGAAGGGGCCCAGCCCATCGACCATGGACACACCGTGCTCAACACGGGTGACGTGGTCACGATCACCACTCCCGGCGCCGGCGGCTACGGCCCGCCTTCACGCAGGGCGCGTGCGCTGGTCGAGCAGAACCTGCGCGAGGGCGTCATCTCAGCCGAGACCGCACGCGACGCGTACGACCTCCAGGAAGGGGAGTGAACGTGACCGCACGCGACACATCGCCGATTCGCTGCGCCGTCGTCGGGTTCGGCACGGCGGGACGCTTCTTCCACACGCCGTTCCTCGCCGCTGATCCGGCGTACGACCTGCGCGTGATCGTCACGGGCGATCCGGACCGGGCGGCGGCGGCGCGGGCCGCGCATCCGGGCGCCACGGTGGTGTCCGATCCCCAGGCCGTCATCGACCACGCGTCCGAACTGGACCTCGTCGTCGTGGCGACGCCCCCGTCGACGCATGTCGAGCTGGCCGCGAACGCCATGCGGGCGGGACTTGACGTCGTCGTCGACAAGCCGTTCGCGCCGACCGGCGCCGAGGGACGGAAGCTGATCGCGCTGGCGGCCGAGCTGGGGCGCCGCCTCACGGTGTTCCAGAATCGCCGGTGGGATGCCGACTTCCTGACCCTGCGACGGCTGCTCGCCGACGGGCGGCTGGGCACGGTGCACGCCTTCGAGTCCCGCTTCGAGTGGTGGCGTCCGGACGGACTCCAGGGGTGGAAGGGCGACACCGATGTGGCGGACGGCGGCGGCATCCTCTTCGATCTCGGTACGCACCTGATCGACCAGGCTCTGCGGTTGTTCGGACCCGTGGCGGAGGTCCTGGCCGAGGTCAACCGTCGCGACTCCCGCGCCGGTCGCGACGCCGACGACGACACGGTCGTGATTCTGCGCCACGCGTCCGGCACGAGTTCGCGCCTGACGATGAGCAGCGTCGCGGCCTTGCCCGGCCCTCGGTACCGGGTGCTGGGCTCGCGGGCCGGCTACGTCAAGGACGGGCTGGACGGTCAGGAAGCCGCCTTGAAAGCCGGCATGAGCCCTGCCGATCCGGCGTTCGGACGTGAGCCCGAGGAGTGCTGGGGCCGATTGGGTGATCACTCCGAGACGACTCCCGTCGAGCCCGAGCGCGGCAACTACGCCGAGTTCTACCGCCTGCTCGCCACCGCGCTGCGTAACGGCGGCGAACTGCCCGTCGATCCCCACGACGCCGTTGACGTCCTCGACGTCATCGAGCGTGCTCACGCCTGCTCGAAGAAGTGAGGAGTCACATGACAGATCAGCGCGCGGCCCAACGCGTCATCGTCCTCGGCGGCGGCATCCTCGGCGTGTCCACCGCCGTGCACCTCGTACGCGGCGGCGCCGAGGTCGTCCTGGTCACCGAGGCGGAACTGGCCAGCGGGGCGTCGGGGCGTTCGCTGTCCTGGCTGAACTCGGCGGGGACGCGGCCCCCCTCCTACCATCTCCTGCGCCTGATCGGCATCGACCGCTATCGCACCCTGTTCGCCGCCGACCCGGCCCGGGAGTGGTTGCGCTTCGACGGCGGCCTGTGGTGGACGACCCCTGACGGAAGCGAGAAGACCCGCGCACGGCACGCGCACGAAGTCGCGAACGGCTACGAGTCGCACCTCGTCGACCGCGCGCACGCCGGCCGGCGGACCGGCGGCGTCCAGGTGGGGCCGAGCGAACACCTCGCGATCCACAATGCGGGCGAGGGCTGGGTGTCCCTCCCCCACCTGATCCAGGAGCTCGCGGACGAACTGGTCCACCGCGGCGGACAGATCGTCACCGGCGCCGGGCATTGCTCGGTGACCGTGCAGGACGGCCGCGCGCGCGGAGTGAGCAGCGCCGACGGCACGTCATGGCGTGGTGACGCCGTCGTGGTCGCCTGCGGCGCGCAGACCTCGGCCGTGCTCGCGGACCTCGGCGTGGACGTCCCCGACGGGTCCCCGCTGTCCATGCTCGTCATCACGGAACCGGTCAGGACCGAGGTCACGACGGTGCTGAACACTCCGCGCGCGGCGATGCGCCCCCATCCCGAGTCGAGGTTCGCGATCGACCACAGCTGGTACGAAGAGCACATCGTCGAGCACGAGGACGGCTCATGCTCGATCGACGAGATCTACGTCAAGGAACTCGTCGCCGAAGCATCCGCCCTGCTCGACGGCGACATATCGCTTGAGGCGGCCTCGTGGAAGCTCGGGCGCAAACCCATACCGGGGGACGGCCAGCCGGTCTTCGGCGAACTCGAGGCGGTGCCCGGCTGCCATGTGGCGTTCACCCACTCGGGCGCGACGCTGGGACTCATCGCCGGAGAGCTCACCGCGTACGAGGTGCTCACCGGCGTCAGGCACCCGCTCCTGAAGGACTTCCGCCCCGAACGCTTCACCCAGAAAGGAGCCGCTATGAGGAGCCGCTCACAACCCGTTCGGTAACTCAGGGCCCGGTTCACCGCGATCATCGCCAGGTTCTGCTGATTGACGGTGGTGCTAACGGTACGTACGTGCGGAAAACGTTCGTGCAACCGCAGGGTCTGCTCGGCCTTGATCCAGCGGGCGAGCCCGCGCCGCCGGTGCTGGGGGAGCACCGCGGTGTCGTGCTGTCGCGCCGCTGGGCCATCGCCGGTCGGCACGGTGGTCGCGGCGACGACCTCGTCGGTCGCGCGTCGCACCGCCGCGCAGACCATCAGCCGCTCGCCGCCTTCGGTAGTCTCCGCCTCCCAGGCACGGACTGCCGCTCGATTCCAGGCGCCATTTGAAGTGCGGCGCCCGGCGCGTCCAGCACATGGCCCATCACCTGCCCGAAGGAGGTGGCCAGCGACTCGGAGGCGCGGTCGTACCAGTGCGCGAGGCGGTATTCGGCAGAATCCGGGCAGACAGCCAGCTTCTGACAGCGGCGCAGCACACTCTCCTCAAGTCGCTGCTCCTGACGCGCCAAGCGCAGCAGTTCCCGTACGCCGCGCCAGGTGTAGGCGAACCGCTCACCGGGCTCCCCAGCCAGCACCGTGCTCTGGATCTGCTCCATCCCGGCCAGGCGGGCATTCTCGGCGATCCGCGCCAGCAGCGCTGAGCCTATGCCGTGGCGACGAACCGGACGCGCCACGAACAGGCGGAGGAAGCCGGACTGCTCGCTCTGGCCCTCGACGAAGATCATGCACCAGGCAGCGAGGTCGGCCTCGGGCGCTTGCCGTGGCAGGAATGCTTCCAGGACTATCGCGGCCACCGCCGCACTATGACACGAATCCTCCTGTCGGTCCGTCGTTGCCCCAGACACGCGCCCCTGTCGCCGCATGTAGTACATTCGTACATGTACAGATGTACTAGTTTTAGGAGGCAGCGGCCATGATGTACGTGTTTCTTGCCTTGGCCATCGCAGGCGAGGTGCTGGCCACCAGCCTGCTCAAGAGCACCGAGGGCTTCACCCGGCTGTGGCCATCGCTGGCCTGCCTGGCAGGCTACGCCGCGTCGTTCTACATGCTCACCCAGGCGCTGATGCGGGGCATGCAGGTGGGCATCGCCTACGCCGTCTGGGCCGGCCTGGGCACCACTCTGATCGTGACGATCGGGGTCCTGTTCCTGCACGAGCCGCTCACCGCGGCGAAGGTCGCCGGCGTGGCGCTGGTGGTCGCCGGCGTGGTCACCCTCAACCTCGCGGGTGCGCATTGAGCAGCCGACGCAACCCCGAAGAACGCCGCCGCCGCATCATCCAGGCCGCCTACGAGCTGATCCCCGAAGTAGGCGTGGCCAAGCTCACCCACCGGCTCGTCGCAGCGCGGGCCGAGGTCCCGCTGGGGGCCACCACCTACTACTTCAGCTCCCTGGACGACCTCGTCGAAGCCGCGCTGACCGCCGCCGCCGAGGCCACCAGCGAGGCATTGCGCGCCTGGGCTGAGGCTCTTGAGGCCAGCACCGACGTACCAGGCACTCTGGCCACCCTCACCAGCGACTACCTTCACGACCGCGCCCAGATGACGACCTGGAACGAGCTCTACGCCGCCGCCGGTCATCGGCCCGAGTTGCGTTCCCTGGCTCGCATATGGAGCGACGGCCTGACCGGCATCCTGGCCACCTATACCGACCACCAGGCCGCACAAGCCGCCTCGGTGTTCACCGACGGAGCCTTCCTGCACGCCCTCACCCACGATCAGCCCCTCGACGTCGGCTCCCTAGCCAGAGCTTTGACCGTCCTGCTGAACATGGACGCGGCCTGAGCTCGACGCCATGACCCAGGTTCTTCCGCGCTTGCCGACTTGGCTTGGTTCGGTGGCTCAGTTGCGCTCGGCGTATTCCGGCAGCCGATGGGCGACCTCGTCCGGGGGGGCATGCGGGCGATCTCTTCGGCGATGGCGTGGGCAGCGTCGCTGTGGCCGGCGTGTCCGTGGTGTGGCAGCAAATCCGACTGCGGTACCCAGGTGTGCACGATGACGTTGTCCGGCAGGTCGCCGAGCTGCTCCAGGCGCGCCCGGCCGGTGTCGCCGCCTCCGCGGCCAGTGGTGCGTGCACGTCCTCGCCAGCGGCGACATGTACCCCGTGCCCGGCATTGCGTGCGCACCCAATCGTCTGCTCGCCGGCAGGGCCGATCGCGTCAGAGGCCGAAGGCGCCGCCTTGGATGAGGATGAGCAGGCCGAGCGCGCTCAGGACGATGGGCAGGAGGAGGTGTCCCCATCGGCTGAGGGCCTTGGCGATGACGGGCCGGGTGGCGAAGAACTTGCCCGCCAGGCACCACACGGCCACCAGGACGAGGAAGACGGCCGCGTAGACGCTCATGCCGCCGAGACCGGCGGTGGCAAGGACGGGGACGTAGACGCCGATGTTGTCGCCGCCGTTGGCGAAGGTCACCGCGGCGACCTCCAATGCCCTGGGGCCGCCGGCCTTGGTCTGCTCGTTGTCGGCGTTCGCGCCGTTGTTGTGGCTGCGCCATGCCTGCCAGGCGGCCTTGAGGCCCAGGGCCAGGGGTAGCAGGCCGAGGTAGGGGATGACGCGCTCGGGCAGGAAGGTGGCGCCGAAGGCGGCTGCGGTGGCGACGGCGAGGATGGCGGTGAACCCGAGGTACTGGCCCAGGATGATCCGCGAGGTGGCGCCGCGGTGCCCGGCCCCTTGGGCGAAGAACAGGGCGAGGATCACGATGTCGTCGATGTTGGTGACGGCGAACAGGCCGGCGCCCTGCCCGATAATGCCCACGTTCACGAGGGGGTGGTTCCTCTCCGAGTGCGCCTGCCAGGTGTCACGGTCATCGCAGTGCGGATAGCAGGAGGGTCTCATGCTGGTGGATGAGGTCGCGATCGGCGGTGGCCCAGGCAAGGGCTGCTTCGGCGTGGCGGCGACGGGTCGGCGTGAGCTTGAGGTCGGCGATGTTCGCTGCCTCGGCGTCGGCGACGCAGGTCTGCCTGCACACCATTGCCGCCAAAAGTCGCTCCGGGTCGATGGCGCCGTAGCCGTCGCGTAGTTCACGCAGATGCCGGGCCTGTTCGGTCATCGGTACCTGGCCTTGCGACTGAATGCACCAGGTCCAGGCCATGTAGCCCAGGTCGTCGAGTCGGTCGCCGGGGCGGCAGGAGGACCAGTCGATGAAGGCGACTGGCAGGCCTTGCTGGAAGATGGTGTTGAACGGTCCGGGATCGCCGTGAGTGACGCATTCGTGCGTGCCGGCAAGGGGGGATCCGGTGGTCGCTTCATGCAGTTCACGGAGCATCCGGCCGCCGGCTGCGTATGCGCCGGGTGCTCGCTGCGTGGGGTGGTCGGTGGTATTGCCGGGGATGAAGCGGAGTATGTCCCGTCCTTGGTCATCGATACCCAGGTGGCGCGGGGCGTGGGAGTAACCGACGGACTCGAGGTGAGTCAGCACCTGCGCGGCGAAGGCGGCACCGGCATCGCGGGTGCGGCGGACCGTGTCACCGGCCCGTACGACTTCCAGGGCGTTGTTTCCACCGCTGAGAGGCTCCTCGGTCACAACAACCATGATGGATCATGTCGGAACGGACCAAGATGGTGGTTCCAGCGGACATGGCTTCTTGTTGGGCATGGGGTGGGTGTCAGGGATAGGAATCGGCGCCGGTTTCGTCCATCGTGTCCCGCTCCGCCCAGCCAGCCTGGCGAAGCGTGCTTGGGAAGGCGGTCAGAGCGTAGCGAGGTCCTTCAGGGGGCGGGCGTCAGCTCGCCTGGGAGAGCGCCCGGAGCGGAGGGCCTTCGGTGTGTCTCCTCAGCCGAGGCGGGCGGCGATGCCGTCGAGGACGTGTTCGAGCCCGGTCTCGAACTGCCATTGCAGGTCATCCTTGCGAGCGCCTTCATGGACGTAGCGTTGGAACGCCGGATAGCGGCCCGTGTTCAACAGCCAGGTCATCTGTGCGGAAAGCCCCGCCCGGGTCTCGTCGCCGCTGGTCCAGCCTCGGTCGGCCATCAGTTGCCGTAGACCGATCTCGGCGCTGGTGGCACCGTGCACGTAGGCGGTGACCGTACGGAAAACGCTCATTGCCGTGTCAACGTCGAGGTTCAGGCTGTGCAGCGCCGCGAGCGCTCGCTCCGTGAGGTGCATCCGGTTGGGCGTCAGCTCATACACCATCTGCGAGGCGGGGAGCCGGGTGAGCCAGGGGTGCTTCAATACCAGGGCGCGAACGCCCATGGCCAGTGCACGCAGGGTCTCCTGCCAGCCGAGACCGTCCGGGACATCGACCTCGCCATAGACGAGGTCGACCATCAGCTCCAGGACATCGTCCTTGCCCGACACGTGACGGTAGGCGGACATCGGAGCGACGCCCAACTCGGTGGCGATGCGCCGCATCGTGATGGCGTCGAGCCCCTCGGCGTCGGCGATGGCCACCGCTGCCGCTGCGATCCGCTGGGCGGACAGGGCCTGCCGCGCTGCGGTAGCGGTCTCTTCGAGCCGCTCCCAAAGGGATGTCATGCCGCTTCCTCTCGGATGGGTACGACGTATTTGCGTCTGTGTACGATGTACTCATGAGCATACCTCGTACACACGTCCTGTTGGCGCTGGGTGCGGCCGGTCCGGTCATCTTCATCACGGCCTACCTCGTCAACGGGGCGACACAGCCCGGCTACAGCTCCTGGCACGACACCATCAGCGCGCTCAGCCTGGCCCCCCACGGCTGGCTCCAGATCGCCAACTTCGTGCTCTACGGAGTGCTCACGCTGTGCTTCGCCGAAGGACTCCGACGTTCAGGCACCGTCAACACGCGGGGATATGCGCTCCTCGTCACCGCCGGACTGGGCCTCATCCTCATCGGCCCGTTCCGAACGGATCCGATCCTCGGCTTCCCGGCCGGTGAGCCTGCCGTCGTCACCCCGGGCGGCACCGTGCACAATCTCGGCGCCCTGGTGGTGTTCCTGGCGTTTCCGGCGGCCGGATTCGTCACAGCGCGCCGCCCGTTCCGCGGTTGGTCCGCCTTCTCGATCGCCAGCGGCGTCTTGTCCCTTGTTGCGGTCGCAGCGTTCTTCGCGACTGTCGCGGCGGCTCAAGGCCACGACGGCGGAGGCTCTCCGGCCGGCTTCTTCGAGCGGCTGCCGACACTCTTCATCGGACTCTGGCAGGTCGCGTTCGCGGTCCGGGTCCTAACCGGGCGAGTGATTCACCGCGCACAGCGAACAGCCGCGCCCGAAGGTGCGCCGCAGGTGGCATGAGGTCGAGAGCAACAAGATCAGGTGTGCGAGGCCTAGGGCGCTGCTACTACTCACCCGCAAAATCGGTGATGCATTTCTGATCGGCGGGTGGGTGCCAGGGATAGGAATCGGTGCCGGTTTCGAGTTCATCTTGTCCCGCTCTGCCCAGCCTGGCGAAGCGTGCTTGGGAAGGCGGTCCGAGCGTAGCGAGGTCCTTCAGGGGGCGGGCGTCAGCCCGCCTGGGAGAGCGTCCGGAGCGTAGCGGAGGGCCGTTGTGGGTGGGCGGGCATCAGACGGCCAACCACCGAATCGGGTGACGGGTGGGGGGAAGAACGTCCGGAGCGAAGCGGAGGGCCTTTTTGGGCGGGTGGGTATCGGGCATGGTCTCGTGGATGCCATGACAAAAGTATTAATCGTGCCGCTCTTGCGGCGCATGACCGGTCTTCAGCCTGGAATGTGCGAAGGGTATGGTGATTGCTTGTGACGACGTTCCGGATCAGCGAGGCCGCCGCGTTGCTCGGGGTCAGTTCCGACACCGTGCGCCGGTGGGTGGACGCGGGACGGCTGGCGGCCGGGCGGGACGAGCATGGCCATCGGCGCCTGGATGGCGCGGATCTGGCGGCCTTCGCCCGTGCGCAGATCGAGTCGGCCAGCGATGGTGGCCGGTCCTCGGCGCGTAACCGTTTTCGCGGGATCGTGACCGAGGTGATCCGGGATGCGGTGATGGCGCAGGTGGAGATCGCGGCGGGACCGTACCGGGTGGTGTCGCTGATGAGCCGTCAGGCCGCTGATGAGCTGGGTCTGGAGCCGGGGGTGGTGGCGGTCGCCGTGATCAAGTCCACCAACGTCGTCGTCGAGATTCCCGGCCACGAACGCGTGGCCAGCAGCCAGTAAGGAGCCACATTGGTGTTCAGGCGTCTTTCCCGGTGGGCGATCGCCGTGCCCGTCGCGCTCGCGCTGGCGGGCCTGGCCGGTTGCGGCTCCGGCGCACCGGCCACGTCCGGCACCTCCGCCTCGGCTTCGGCGTCTGCCGGTGGCGGGGCCAAGGAGGTGACGGTGTTCGCCGCCGCGTCGCTGACCGGTACGTTCACCGAGCTCGGCAAGACCTTCGAGGCCGCCCACCCGGGCACCACCGTGAAGTTCAACTTCGGCTCCAGCGCCACGCTGGCCCAGCAGATCACCCAGGGGGCTCCGGCCGACGTGTTCGCCGCGGCCAGCCCGGCAACCATGAAGACGGTGACCGACGCCTCCCTGGCGAGCGCGCCGACCACGTTCGTCCGCAACAAGCTGCAGATCGCCGTACCCGCCGACAATCCGGCCAAGGTGGATGACCTGAAAGACCTGACCGACCCCAAGGTGAAGGTCGCCCTGTGCGCCGAGCAGGTGCCGTGCGGCGCGGCGGCGGTCAAGGCGCTGGACGCGGCCGGGTTGAAGGTCAAGCCGGTCACCCTGGAACAGGACGTCAAGGCCACCCTGACCAAGGTCGAGCTCGGGGAGGTGGACGCCGCGCTGGTCTACAAGACCGACGTGATCGCCTCGGCGGGCAAGGTGCAGGGCATCACCTTCCCTGAGGCGGACAAGGCGATCAACGACTATCCGATCGCCACCCTGACCAAGGCGCCCGCGGGTGACCTGGCCAAGCAGTTCGTCGACCTGGTGCTGTCGCCGCAGGGCAAGGACGTGCTGACCAAGGCCGGGTTCGAGGGTCCCTGACGGAGATGACCCCTTCAGCACCGCGCCGCTCCCGCCGCGAACAGCTTCGCGGCGGGAGCGGCGCGGTGTCCGGCCGTCTGCCCTGGGTGCTGGTGGTGCCGGCCGTGCTCGGGCTGGCCTTCCTGGTGCTGCCGCTGGCCGGGTTGCTGGTACGGGCGCCCTGGCCGACCCTGCTGGAACGGCTGGCCGAGCCGCAGGTGCTGCAGGCGCTGCGGCTGTCGCTGGTGACCGCCACCATCGCGACGGCCGTGTGCCTGCTGCTGGGGGTGCCGCTGGCCTGGCTGCTGGCCCGGGTGTCCTTCCCCGGCCGACGCCTGGTGCGGGCCCTGGTCACCGTGCCGCTGGTGCTGCCGCCGGTGGTCGGCGGGGTCGCGCTGCTGCTCGTACTGGGCCGTCGGGGGCTGATCGGGCAATGGCTGGAGGCGACGTTCGGGCTCACGCTGCCCTTCACCACCGCCGGGGTCGTCGTCGCCGAGGCGTTCGTGGCGATGCCGTTCCTGGTGATCAGCGTCGAAGGCGCGCTACGCGCCGCCGACCAGCGCTTCGAGGAGGCGGCCGCGACGCTCGGGGCCTCGCGCTGGATCGTGTTCCGGCGCGTCACGCTGCCGCTCATCGCCCCAGGAGTCGTGGCCGGGGCGGTGCTGTGCTGGGCGCGGGCGCTGGGTGAGTTCGGCGCCACCATCACCTTCGCCGGCAACTTCCCCGGCACTACCCAGACCATGCCCCTGGCCGTCTACCTGGCGCTGGAGACCGAGCCGGAGGCCGCCATCGTGCTCAGTCTCGTCCTGCTCGCCGTCTCGGTGATCATCCTGTCGAGCCTGCGCGACCGGTGGGTGAACTCCCCATGACCGACGGCCTGCGGGCTCGGCTGGTCGTCACCCGGCCCGCGTTCGCTCTGGACATCGATCTGGAGGCCGCGCCCGGCGAAGTGGTCGCGCTGCTCGGCCCGAACGGCGCGGGCAAGACCACCGCCCTGCGCGCCCTGGCCGGGCTCACTCCCCTGTCCGATGGGCAGATCACCCTCGACGGCCTCCCGCTGCACGCCCAGGCCGCCGAGGAGCGGCCTATCGGCATGGTCTTCCAGGACTACCTGCTCTTCCCGCACCTGACGGCACTGGACAACGTCGCCTTCGGGCCGCGCTGCCACGGCGCCTCCAAGGCCGAGGCCCGCCGTACCGCCGCCGCCCTGCTGGAACGCGTCGGCCTGGCCGACCGCGCCGCCGCCAAGCCCCGGCAGTTGTCCGGCGGCCAGGCCCAGCGCGTCGCCCTGGCCCGCGCGCTGGCCGTACACCCGCGCCTGCTGCTGCTCGACGAGCCGCTCGCGGCGCTCGACGCGCACACCCGGCTGGAGATCCGCTCGCAGTTGCGCCGCCACCTGGCCGACTTCGACGGCGCCACCGTCCTGGTCACCCATGACCCGCTCGACGCCATGGTGCTCGCCGACCGGCTCATCGTGATCGAGAACGGCGCCATCGTCCAGCAGGGCGGCCCCGCCGAAGTGGCCCGCCAGCCCCGTACCGACTACGTGGCCCGGCTGGTCGGGCTCAACCTCTACCAGGGCCTGGCCGACGGCCATCGGGTCAAGGTAGGCGAACTACTGCTCAGCACCGCCGATCACCTCCAAGGCCCCGTTTTCGTGGCCTTCCCGCCCGCCGCCGTCGCCCTCTACCGCACCCGGCCCGACGGCAGCCCGCGCAACCTGTGGCACGCCACGATCGACGGCATCGAGCGTCACGGCGACAACGTACGCGTCCACCTCGGCGGCCCCGTCACGGCCTTCGCCGACATCACCCCGGCCGCCCTCGCCGACCTCGACCTCACCCCCGGCCAGCGGATCTGGGCGTCGGTGAAGGCCACCGAGACACACGCTTATCCGGCATGAGCGCGCACCCGCCGGACGACTGCCACGACGGCAACGCCATCTGCCTCGGCGGCCCGTGCCACGGCCTGCTCACCCACGTCGACCAGGACATCGGCCTCCTGACGGTTCCGGTCCCGCGGCGTTCGCCCGACGATCCCGAGACCGGCGCCCGCTACCGCGTCATCCGCGAGCGGATGCGCTACTGCGGCCAGGCGACGGCCTACATCGCCCTGCATTGGGCCGGCCCGCCCTGCTCCTGCGAGCATTCATCCCCATAACCGGTCGTCGGCGCACAACCTGATCCCCGCGATCTGACTGATGTGCCTGGCCCCGCAGCGATCCCCCGGCACCACCAGATGCGGGCCCTGATCGTCGAGATCCCGGCAGTCCATGCTGACGGCGAGCAGCGCCGGGGTGTTGCCGAACTCCGGATCGATCTCACCCCACGACAGCACCGCGCGATGGCCGTCCCGCCCCAGTACCGAGATCAGGAAGCGCAGCCGGTCCTTGCGTTCATCCGGGTCGAACAGCGGCTCGGCCGACTGGAGCACGTCGATGAGCAGCGCCCCGCTGAAGTGGTGGCGCCGCAGCCCGGAGGTGCGGCATTCGAAGCTCACCGTCGTCTCCCGCTGCGGCATCGACCGTAGCGTGGCCACACTCAGCCAGGTCGGTGCGCGCACCTCACCCGAGAGTTCCGCATGAAGATCGATCGACATGGGCTCCACCGGCCCCTCCTCGCCAAACGACACCTGGCCTCCGCATGCCCGCCATTGAACGGGATCACACTCATCTGCGGGCCTTTGTCTTCTTGCCTATGGCAAATGCGAGAGGAAGGAGCGAGTTTGTGCCGCATATGCGCATGTCTCCCGAGAGAGGCGGCCCGCCAACCAGGCGGGCCGTCCCCGGACAGCGGCGTCTGACGCGTTACCAGTCGCCGCCCTCGTCTTCCTCGTCGCTTTCGAAGATCTCTTCGGCGACCTCGGCCGCGACGAACCCGCCGACCAGGCCCGCGGCTCCGGCCGCCGCCACCGTTCCCCAACCGGGGCCGTCGCCGTGCTGGTGATGATGCGGGTCGTGGTGGCCATAACCGTCGTGACCATGAGAGCCGTGGCCACCGAGCAGCCCGGCGTGGCCGTATTGGGTCAGCCCGGCCAGCCAGCGGTTGAGCTCGCCGGGCCAGTCGGTACGAAGCGCGTCGTCGTGGCTGACGTTGAAGCGGCCGATGGCGTCGCCGGAGTAACGGCCGGCGCGCTTGTCGGCCTCCAAGATCACTTCCAGGCCCGCCGGTCCGGCCACGAAGGTGACCTCGACCTCGCCCACGACTCCGGCGTGCTGGGCGGGCGGGTAGAACTCGATCTCCTGGTAGAACGGCAGGTCCTGGTGCACGCCGTACAGTCGGCCGGCCTCCAGATCGGCGGACTTGAAGTGGAAACCGAGCTGCAGGAACGCCTGCAGGATGCGGAGCTGGGAGGGCAGGGGTTCGACCGCGATCATGTCCAGGTCGCCTTTGTCGATGGCCTTGGCGATGGCCAGTTCGGTGCGTACGCCCAGCGCCATGCCGGTCAGGTGCTGACCGTCGATCTCGCTGATCGGCGTCTCCCACGGCACTGGGATCTGGAAGTCGAGGCTGCGGTTCTCGCCTTGACGCAGCGTGAACGGGCCCGAGACCTGGGCGCGGGAGAACTCGCCCAGCCCGGCGTGCTCGCCGTCGCCGTGCTCGATCTCCACCCGGGCCACGAGGCCGAGGGTGATGTGCTCGATCTCGGCGTCGAAGTCGCCGCCCTTGAGCCGTACCTCGCCGGCCAGCATGCCGCCCGGCTGGACCCGCGGGGTGGAAAGGACGGTGTCCACCGAGGGCGCGCCCACGCCGAAGGCACCCAGCATCCGCTTGAAGACCACGCTGTCGTCTCCCTGTTGTCGAGATTGGTTGTGTCAGCCGTCCGCCTTAACGATCAGCGCGAGGGCCGGGTTCCAGGGGCGAGTGCTGAGGGTTACTCGGCTCCGGCGGGTCGATCGTAGACCCCCACGGCCCAGTTGCCGGGACGTTCACCGACTTCGGCCGACAGCCGTTCACGCACTTCGGGGAGCCGCAGTGCGCTGGAAACGGTGTTCTCGTCACACCCTTTCGACTTCAGGGTCGGCTTGCAGTCCTTGACGGCTTTCGCCGCCTCGAAGATGGAGGCGTCCGCCGGAAATACCCAGATTTGCAGGGACTGCGGATGCTTCAGCCAGTCGGTGGGTGCCGAAAGCTGGTCGTGATGCCCGCCCACTGGAGTCTTGCACCGTCCAGCCGTACCACTCGGTTCGCCGCCCTTGCCCCTTCCCTCTATGACCACCCACGCCTGCGGATCGTCGCAGACCACCTTGTACCCGGTGGAGAAACTGGTCGGAGTGAAGATCACCGTCCGGCCGACGCCCATCGTCGCGAACCGCTGGGAGTACGCGAGGGGGAGATCGAATTTCTCCGCCCCCAGCACCACGGGGAAGCTCGCGGGGAGCTTCGGCCCGGGATCGACCTGAGCCGAGTCCGCAGGACGCTGGGCGACCGACGTCTTGTCCGCCCGGGGTGGTCCGGCCGGCAGGCCGTTCACCAGCCCGGCGGCCGTGACGGCGACGGCCATGGCCGCCCCAGCCGTCAGCGCCCGCCGAGTACGGCGTATGCGGCGCCCCCGCCGTACGATCGCGTCGAGATGAGCAGACGGTTCGCCGCCCGCGGGGTCCTGGCCGAACTCGGTCAGGAACTGCCGCAGATCGCTCTCGGTGTGCCTCATCGCTGGACCCTCTCCAAGTTCATGGCCTGAATGTCCGGATCGACCCGCAGACGGATGAGGGCTCGGCTGAGCTGGCCCTTCACCGCTCCCAGTGAGCACCCGACGATGTCGGCGACCTGGGTGAGCGTCCGCCCCTCGAAGTAGTGCAGAACGACCACCGCGCGCTGGCGTGGAGAAAGGGTGCCGATGGCGCTCCACATCGCGGCCTGATCGGCCACCTCGGCGGCCGGGTCGCGTGGATCGGCCGTCTCAGGGATGCTCTCGGCCGGCACTTCCCCGCGCCATCGCCTGCGCCACCACGACGCGTGGGTGTTCACGATGATCCGATAGACGTAGGGGTCGGGGTTGCCCTCGATCCGCCGCCAGGCGACCCATGCCTTCGCCAGCGCGGTCTGCACCAGATCCTCGGCCGTGCCCCAGTCCCGGGCGAGGAGATATGCCGTCCGGCACAGCCGTAAGTGCCGCTGTGCCACATACTCGGCGAACCCGTCGTCCATCCATCATCTCCGTCTCGTTGTCTCCGGCGATGACTACCGCTTGGGAGGCGCATACGGATGACAGGCGTCCCGCACCAAAATGGCGCTTCCCGTCCCTCAAGGTTGCGCCGGGTTCTCGGGTGACCGTGTCAGAACGCTCACCGCCGCGACCGGCACCAGCAGCAGGGTGAGCAGGCCCGAGACGACCAGGCCCGTGACCGTACCGGTCAGTTGGATGAGCGGGCCGCCGGCCACGAGGCCCAGCGGGGCCGCGATCGTCGCCCCCGTCGTCCAGAGCGTCACCACCGGCTGCTGCTCGCCGGGCCGCAGGCCTGACTGCAGGAAGCTGTACGCGACGGGGGTGAACGGCGCCCAGACCAGACCGCCCAGCGCGAACACGATCATCGCGGCGGTCAGGTTGTCCACGGCGGCCAGGGCGATCGGGCAGAGCGCCCACAGGCCGATGATCGCGACGAGCAGCCGGCGCTGAGGGAGGCCGCGCATCAGGTTGACCAGAGCGGCACCCACGATCGCGCCGACGCCCAGCGTGCTCCAGAGCAGGCCGAGACCGGACGCGCCGCTGTGCAGGGTGCCCTGGACGTACAAGGGGAGTGCCACTTCGATCGGCATGTAGAAGAAGTTGAAGAAGAACACTACGACCAGCAGCCGGGCGGCCACGGGGCGGCGGCGCAGGATGCGCCAGCCCGACTCGTCCTCCTGCGCGTCCGTGGGCTCCTTCGACTCCGCCCCCGTCCGCGGCACCCAGCGCAGTACGCAGGCCATCAGCAGCAGCGCACCGCACGCGTCGACGAACAACACCGCGCCGGGCCCGTTGGCCGCCACCATGAGCCCGCCTGCCACGGGTCCCAGCACGTAGAGCGCGACATTGCCGTTCAGGCCCAGCAGTCCGTTGACGCCGTACCGTTCTGCCTCGTCCGCCATCGAGGTGACGAGCAGCCGGCGGCTGCTGGCACCGGCCATCCGGAAGGCCGCGCCCAGCAGCAGCCCGGCGACCAGCATGGGCAGGCTGAGCCGGCCGGTCACCGCGGCCATGCCCAGGCCGGTGAAGGTCAGCGCCCGCAGCGCGCAGTCGGCGATCAGCAGGGTACGGGGCGGTATCCGGACCCGGCCCAGGCCGATGCCGAGTGCCAGGACCGTGGACAGGATGAACGGGGCCGCCTCCACCATCCCGACGGCGATCGCCGGGGGTAAGTGCCCGTGGATGCGCAGGGTCTGCACCGGCATGGCCACGATGATCATGCCGGTGCCGATGTTGGCCAGCATGTCGCCGAGCAGCAGCCCGGCCACGCGCTTGTTGCGCAGCACGTCGCGATACGAGCGGTTCGCCGTCGCGGAGGAAGCGTCGGCCGACTTGGACACGTGGTGGACTCCTCACCGGTGAGGTTTGCGCCCCCGATCACCGGGTGAGCCCGCTCTGCCGGATCGGGGGCGTTCGTGTGAGATCAGAGTGCCTGCCCGGATTAATACATTCGCTATGCGCCGACGATGCGCCGGGCCGGACGTTCGTTCACACCGGCGGTGCCTACTACGGCGGCTTGTCGCCTCCAGGTTCGCTCTCCGAGCAGTGCCATCGCGGCCGGCAGCAGCACGCCGCGGACCACGGTCGCGTCGATGAGGATGGCGACCGCCATACCAAGTCCCAGCATCTTGTACTCGATGGCGGACAGCGTCACGAAGACCGTGAAAACGCCGATCATGATGAACGCCGCACCGCTGACAACCCCGGCGCTGGCCGCGATGCCGCCGACGATCGCCTCGCGGGCGGAGGCTCCGCCGAGCCGCCGTTCCTTGATGCGGCTGAGGATGAAGATGTGGTAGTCCATGCTCAGCCCGAACAGGATGACGAACATGAACAGCGGCAGCCAGCTCACCACCCCGCCATAAGAGCCGAACCCCAGCAGCGACTCCAGATTGCCGTCCTGGAAGACCCAGACCAACACCCCGCACGCGGCACCGATGGACAGCAGGTTGAGCAGGATCGACATGAGCGGGATCGTCCACGACCGGAACGTCACGGCGAGCAGTACGAACGCCAGGGCGAGGATGAAAACGACCACGATCGGGGTCTGCTCGTTCACCTGCTCGGCGAAATCGTGGGCTATGGCGGTCTTGCCGGTCACCGCGTAGGAGACGCCGGTCACCTGCCCGAACGCCGCGGGCAGCGCCCGCTCGCGCAGCATGGCCAGCGCCCGATCGGCCACCGGGTCGGTGACGGCCCCGGCCAGCGGCACTCGTACCATCATCGCGTGGCCGACCGGGACGGCGGTGATCGGTTCGAGCAGCAGGCCGCCGCTGGCGGCTGCCTGCCGATGCAGCCCGTCGATCGCGGCGCGCACCTGCCGGGTGTCGGCCGAGCCGCCGTCCTCGCGGGCGAGGACCACCCGGGCAGCCGTCGCCGCGCCGGGGAAGTCGCGCTGCATCGCGGTCGCGGAGTCCACCGCCGGGGAGAGGCCGGGCGGCAGGCTGGCGGTCACGGCCGCGTCCTGGAGCCGGATGCCGAGTACGGGCAGTGCCAGCACCAGCAGCACGATGCCCGCGGCGGCCCCGCTCAGCACCGGCCTGGCGACCACGGTCCGGGCCACCTGCCCCCAGACGCGGGACTCGTCGGCCGCGATCCTGCGCCGGCCCAGCCAGGGGACGCGGGCCCAGTCCACCCGGCGCCCCAGAACGGCCAGCAGCGCGGGCAGCACCGTCAGCGAGCCGAGCACGGCCAGGCCGACGACCAGGACCGTGCCGGCGGTCAGTCCCTTGAAGACGTCCACGCCGGTGAACAGCAGCCCGACCAGGCAGAGCATCACGGTCAATCCGGAGGCCACGATCGCGTGCCCCGACGTCTCGGCGGTACGCCGCAGCGCCTCGCGCACGTCATGGCCCGCGGCGCGTTCCTCCCGGACCCGGCGCAGATAGAACAGCGAGTAGTCGATGCCGACGGCCATGCCGATCAGCAGCACGATGGCCGAGGCGGCGCTGTTGAACGGCACCCACTGCCCGATGAACCCCAGCAGTCCGAACGTGGCCGCCACGACGGTCGCCGACAGCAGCAGCGGGATCCCGGCGGCGATCAGCGAGCCGAACACGGCCAGCAGGATCACGATGGTCAGCGGCAGGGACATCGTCTCGGCGCGCCCCAGATCGTCCTTGATGCCCTCGTCGACCGCGCCGGACAGGCTGCGGTCGCCCGCCTGGCTGAAGCGCACCTCGGGATGATGCCGCTGGGCCTGCTCCACGGCTGCGGTGGCGGCGGCGTAGTTGTCGGCGCGCCGTTCGTCCGGACCGGCCACCTCGAAGGTGACCAGCCCGGCACGACCGTCACGCGACACCCAGCGCTCACCCTGAGCCGCCAGCGGGGAGCCGATGTCGCGAACTGCCTCCGGTGTCCGGCCCAGCAGGGCCACCAGGTCTTTCGCGGCGGCGCGCAGCTCCGGGTCGTCGGAGAAGCGTCCTGTGCCGTCATGCGGCTGGATCAGCACGTTCTCCCGTACGGAGTTGTCACCGCGCTGGGCGTTCACCATCTGCTGGGCGCGGCCCGCCTCGCCGGCGTCGACGGCGCGCGCGTCGTCACCCGAGACCAGCGCGCTGGACAGCACGGCGGCCAGGACGAGCGCGAGCCAGCCGGCGATGGCCAGCGTGCGGTGCCGGACGGACCAGCCCGCGACGGTCGTGATCACGCCGGTCCTGGCCGTCCCGGGGCCGGGCGGCGTGCCGGCGCGAGGGGCCGATTTGCTTTCGGGCAGCATGAACTGCTCTCCTCGGTGTTGGTGGAGTGTTCCTGTCGAACTCGCCTGTCGGCGAGGTGGTTCGTCTCCCCGCTCCCGGGCCGTCGAGTTGCAGCTCGGCGGCCCGGAACCATGTCCCGGGGACTACTCGACGTCCTTGAGCACCAGCTCGATGGCGTCGGTACGGTCGCGCAGCGCCGAGAGCCGGTCATTGATCTCGGCGAGCTGCTGCCCGATGTGCTGCTGGGACGCGGCGGCGGTCTCGGCGATCTTCTTGTACTCCGCCTCGCGGGCCAGCTGAGCCTTGGCCCGCCAGGAGATGGCGAACTGCCAGATGACCGTGACGATGACGGCGGTGATCAGGACGAACATGCCGATGGTGCCGATGACCTCCTGCCACTCGTGCTCGTTCATCGCTCCGAGCCCTTGTCGGTGGTCAGCGTCCGTACGGCGTCCAGGATGCGCTCCGGCGTCAGGTGGACCGAGAACCTGCGTAGCTCGTAGTACTTCATTGCCTTTCCTTCTTCCGACAGCTCCAGCTGCGAGGTAACCAGACCGGCGGCCTCCAGCTTCTTCAGGTGGACCTGGAGCAGCGCCCTGCTGATGCCGAGCTCACGGGCCAGTCGGCTCACGTAATTACGGCCGCCGGCGAGGGCCGCGATGACGCGCAGCCGGTGCGGGCTGGACAAGGTGGCCAGCACCCGCACCAGGTCGTCGCCCGTCGGCGCGGGATCGCTCACCTCAACCTCCAGCACATGCCAACAAACATTAGCAGGTGCCTAGAAATGATTAGCGCATCCGGGAACCCGGCTGCCTCCGCAACCTGCCAATGATCAGCCAGGAAACCCCTTCCGGGCGCGTCTCCCCACTGAGTGAGCTGCCGTCCCAGCTAGAACAGGACCCTCATCATGTAGTACGGGGGTTCCGATGCTGACACGTCAGACGAGAGTGCGGCGGTCCCGGATCTGGGTATCGGCGGCCGGGGTTGTCATCGCAGCGGGCTTGGCGGTGCCGATGACCGAATCTCCGCCGGCGACCGCGGACCCACAGCTCCAGGACTTCCTCTACGTGGCCAACAGCGGTTCGGACAACGTGTCGCTGATCGACACGCTCTACAAGACCACCACCCCCGTCGGCGTCGGCCGCTCTCCCAACCACATGGCGATCAACCCGGCCGGTACCCGCCTCTACGTCACCAACAGCACGGGCAACGTGTCGGTGGTGGACACCGAGACCAAGGGTGTCACCACGATCGCCGTCGGTCGTTTGCCGAGCGGTGTGGCGGTCAACCCGGCCGGTACCCGCGTTTACGTCGCCAACAGCGGCGAGGGCAGCGTGTCAGTGATCGACACCACCACCGACCCACCCTCCGTCACCACGATCGCCGTCGGCAAATGGCCGACAGGTGTAGCGATCAACCCGGCCGGTACCCGCGTTTACGTCACCGACTACGGGGCGAGCAACGTGTCGGTCATCGACGCCGACACCAACAACAAGGTCGCCACCATAGGCGTCAAGAGCTTCCCCAAGAGTGTGGCCATCACGCCCGGCGGCACCCGCGCCTACGTGACGCACTATGGGGCGGCCAACCCCAACCTCGTGTCGGTGATCGACACCACCACCAACAAGGTCACGGACACCATCCGCGCCGGCGACCATCCGATCGCTGTGGCGATCAACCCTGCGGGCACCTTCGCCTATGTCGCCAACAACTTCTCGGACAATGTGTCGGTCATCGACACCACCACCAACAAGGAGACCACCACCATCAAGGTCGGTCAGTCACCGAGTGGCGTGGCGATCAACACCGCGGGCACCCGCGCCTACGTCACCAACAACCGGTCGGACACCGTGTCGGTGATCAACACCGCCACCAACGAGGTAGCCACCACCATCAACGTCGGCCGACTGCCGATCGGTGTGGCCGTTCTCGACAAACCTGTGGACCGGACCGCCATCGTGTCCCTCGGTGACAGCTACATCTCCGGCGAGGCCGGCCGCTGGCAGGGCAATGCCGTCCCGGCGAGCACGCTGGGGGACCGCTGGGGGACCGACCGCGCCGCCTACAACTGCACTAAGATCGGTTTGCGGTGCAGTCACAACGCCCGACGCGTCTACGGGGAGTCCTTCGACAACGGCTGCAACCGCTCGGACTCGGCCGAGATCCAAAGCGCTTCCATCAACGTACTGCGCCGGATCAACCTCGCCTGCTCCGGCGCCAAAACCATCAACGTGATCGGGGCCGACGCAGGTGGAAAGACGTTCAAGGGAGAGCCTCCCCAGGCCGACCAACTCCGCCACGTCGCCCGCCACTACAACGTCCAGATGGTGGTTCTGTCCATCGGCGGCAATGACCTCGGCTTCGCCTCCGTCCTTGAGAAATGCGTCAAGAGATGGCAGAAGCAGCACGGGATCGAGCACTGCCACGTGGACCAGGCGCCTGTCATCCGTGAGGGCCTGGTCCAGACGAAGCGAAAGGTCGAGCAGGCCGTCAGCGAAATCCAGCGGGCCATGACCAATGCCGGCTCCTACCGGTTCGTCCTGCAGTCCTACCCCTCTCCCATTCCACCCGGCGACCAGAACCGCTACCACGAGTTCAGCGACTCGCGCTTCAACGTGGGCGGCTGCCCGATGTTCAACGACGACTCCGACTGGGCCCGTAACACCGTCATTCCCGAGATCTCCGACATGCTGCGGGAGGTCGCGCGCGCCCATGACCTGGAATTCCTCGACCTGCGCAACCTGTTCGACGGCCACGAGGTCTGCGCCAACCGTGCGCAGCAAGCCACCGCCGCCAACTCTCTGCAGAACCCGCTACCCGGCGACATCAGTGAATGGACCCGCTTCCTTGTCGTCCTGGAATCCCAGGGCCAGTCGCAGGAATCCATTCACCCCAATTACTACGGCCAGCAGGCCATCGGCACCTGCCTGACCAAACTGTGGGACCACCCGGCCGAGAAGAACCACACCTGCACCGGCACCCCCGGCCGCGGCCCTTCGGAGGTGAGCCTCACCAGCAGCCGCTGGTGAGCACGGTGGGCGGCGATCGACGCAGCCGATCCCGCCCAGCTCGTGGCGTCTGTCCAGACCGGCATGCGTCATGATGACCGCATGAACGAAGTCCTTAGGTATGCCGCTTTCACTACCACTCCCACCGGCGGCAACCCCGCCGGAGTGGTCTTGGATGCCCGGGAATTGTCAGACGCGGAGATGCTCGCCATCGCCGCCGAACTCGGCTACTCCGAGAGTGCCTTCCTGCACCCGACGGACGAGCGCCACTACCGGATCCAGTACTTCAGCCCCCTGGCCGAGGTCGCCTTCTGCGGCCACGCGACGATCGCGGCCTCGGTCGCGCTCGGCGAGCGGATCGGCCCCGGAACCGTGCACCTGGCCACCCAGGCGGGCCCGGTCCCGGTGGACATCACCGCAGATCAGGCCGGTGGGATCACCGCCACCCTGACCAGCCCGCCGACCTCCACCCGCCCGGCCTCCGAAGAGGAGGTACGGCCCGCGCTCGCCGCACTGGGCTGGTCGGCCGACGACGTGGACCCCGCCTACCCGGCGCACATCGCCAACGCCGGCAACGACCACCTCGTCCTGGCCGCGGCCGGCCGGGGTCGCCTGGCCGATCTCGACTACGACTTCGAGGCCTTGGGCAAGATCATGGCTGACTCGGGATGGACCACCGTCCACCTCTTCTGGCCCGAATCCCCCACCGTCTTCCACGCCCGCGACCCGTTCCCGCCTGGCGGCGTCGTCGAGGACCCGGCCACCGGCGCCGCGGCCGCCGCCTTCACCGGCTACCTACGTACGCTGGGACGCCTGGAAGACGGCGCCGTTCTCACCATCCACCAGGGCGTCGACATGGGGCGGCCCAGCCTCCTGACCTGTAGCACCATTCCCGGCGACTCTCGCGTCAAGGTCTCCGGCACCGCGGTGCCCATCCAGTAGCCACCGCGGCGCTCAGCCTCGCTGGCCGGGACGGTCGACGATCACCGACGACAGCAGGGCCGTGCTCCAGACCGCCCCCTTGCGGGTGACGGGCCCGCTCATGCCGGGCGGCGATTCATCACGCAGCCAGACTATCCGGCTACCCAGGTAGCGGTAGGTAGCCGGATCCAGGATCTCGTATTTGCGGACGGCCCACGCATCACCAGCTAGCTCCAGCCAGACGCCCAGCCCACGGCGGCCGGCGGCGTCGCTCACGCCCTGCTCGATCCGGACTCCGGGAATGAGCGCCAGAGCGCGATACATGGCCGCCTCCAGCTTCGGTGGCATCGTGCCGTACCTGCTCAGGTAGAGCATGATCACGTTATAGGCGCGAACGTTGGCGGGTACGACGCTCTTGGGAACACCCTCCTCGCGTGCCCCCTCGATCCAGTGGCGATCGCCGGTGACCTTGGCCAGCAGCTTCCTCGGGTCGGTCGGCAGGTCGCGAAGCTTGGCGTCGTACTGCTGCGGCGTCAGGTCGTCATCGCCTGGATCCCGAGGATCGCCCTCGGGGCCGACGTGCAGCTCGCCGTCCTCGCCGAAGTTGGCGGCCTGCATGCCGTCGTAGCGCACCCATTGTTCGCTGGTCCTGATCGTGTCTGAGTTCGGCTGTTTGTCCAGGGTCTTGGTGTACTGCCACTGTGTCGGCAGGGGCACCTGGGCGCTCCCGCGCCTGCCGACCACCTCGGCGGCGCGGGCAAGTACCACGCTGGAGTCGAGCCGGACGACCGACGGCGTGCTGGTTGGGCCCGGGGTGGGCGGTTCGGGCCGCAGGGTGGCCACGGCGAGCGCGGCGGCGGCCCCCAGCGCTCCGACCACAAGCAGGCGGCGCCCCAGCGCCCGCCGGCGCCCCCGGATCCGCGTCAGCAGCCGCCGGCGCTCCGGGATGATCCACTCCTCGCCCGGTTCGGGGACTTCGGCGCGCCAGGCGCGCAGCGATCGCAGGTCATCCATCGAAAGACTCCTCTCGGGTGGTCACAGGGTTGGCTCCGCCGAGCGCCTGGCGCGTCTTGGCCCTGGCCCGGTGCAGGCGGGATCTGACGGTGCCGACCGGGATGCCCAGTGCACGGGCCACGTCCTCATACGACATGTCGGCCCAGGCGATGAGTAACAGCACCTCCCGGTCACCGGGTGAGAGCTGCGCCAGAGCCGCCGCCAGCCCGGTCTGTTGCGCGGCGACCCGATCGTCGACGCGCTCGGCGTACGGCTCGGCGATCTCGTCGACGCCGCTGCGGACCAGCGCCCGGTAGAACCGGATCTCCACCCGCCGATGCCGGCTGATGAGCCGGGCGGCGATGCCGTACAGCCAGGGCCGCGCGTCGGGGTGGCTCGGGTCGTAGCGGTGTCGGCGCCGGAAAGCGGTCAGGAAGGCGTCGGAGACGATGTCGTCGGCCAGGGAGGGGCCCAGCCGCCTGGCGACATACCGCCGCATGGCGGGCGCGTGCCGGTCGAAGAGGTCGGCGAAGTCCTCCGGAACGCGCTCCGAGCGCCGTATCAGCTCGGCGTCGTCGGTT
Organism: Nonomuraea sp. NEAU-A123; assembly: GCF_018603905.1. Classification (GTDB taxonomy): domain Bacteria; phylum Actinomycetota; class Actinomycetes; order Streptosporangiales; family Streptosporangiaceae; genus Nonomuraea. The sequence continues at coordinate 46,909 of NZ_JAHFZZ010000023.1, read as the reverse complement.
CTGCCGAATTCTTCGGCGATCACATGGTGCTCCTGTCCGTACGCGCTGGTTCGTCAGCTTTCGCCCATACGGCTGGCACGAGTTCGCGTTATGGGGTGTGATCTGCGTCACACGGATTAGGCGATGGTGAGCTACTTGCTCGGAGAGAAATCCACAGGTGTGCAAACGGCGTGAATAGCTGCCATCACCGAGCCATGCTCAAGATCCGTTCCTAACATCAAATCCGGGATCGGGATGATGTGCCGGTTGGCGCCGCAGACCATCTCATTCCTCCTCCTCGCCGAGGCACCGGCCTGGGCATTCCCGCCCCTTCGGCCCCGGCCAATTCGAGCCGCACCCTGCCGGAACCGGAGGAGAGAAGCTGCCCACCGCGCTCAAGGAGATCATTAGATTGGTGCCTCGAACTCCGGCTTCGCGAAAGCGGAACTCTGCGATGGCGGCTCTCGTTGCTCCCTCTGCGAAATGCCGACATTTCCGTTATGGGAGGGCCGTTGTCGCCATCCGCCTTACGCGCCGCCCGGCTGGGCCTGGCCTTGGCCGCGTTGCTCGCCGCCGTCGCATGCTCTACCCCCTCAAAGGGGCTCGACGGCTGGGGGCCCTCGGACTTTGACGACACGGGATCCTCGGACTTCGGTGACATGGAAGACGACCCATTCGCCGAAGACGAGGACTTCTCCGACGAAGACGAGTTGCCCTCCGTTGCGGAGATCTGCGTCGGGAAGACAACCATGCTGCGCACGGCGTACCGGCCCTGCGACGACGCCCAGAAGGGCTACGCCTGGTACTACCTGACCCTCGACGAGAAGATCCCGCCGGTCGGCAAGAAGCCGAAGTCCGGCTCGTTCGAATCGCCGGGCGATGACCGGGTCCGCGTCTCGGACAAGGGCGGCAGCGGAGATGCGATCGCGCTGTCCGATGACGCCGATCGCGTCGAGGTCTGCGTGCGGACGAGCACGCGCGTCCGCACGGGCGACGTTCACTGCGACGACGAGGATGGCGGCTACGCGTGGTACTACATCCCGATCTCCCACCGCATCCCCCGGGTGGGCGCAAGGGCCGAGCGCGGAACGTACCACTCGTCGGACTACTGGACCACGTACCGGGCACGCTCGAAGGGTGGCGAGGGCCGCGCGGCGGCCACCGAGGAGCCCGACCCGGAGGTCAGCAAGCCCACCACCCGGCCGACTCAGACATGCCGGACGCCTGACATGCGGCGGCCCGCAGTCCGTTACTGCTCTTGGAGCGGTTAGCCGGGCGCGCGAAGGATCGCGGCGGCCGTCACATGCCGCTCCGCTTCGAGGTGGTGTGACGGCAGGAGCGGTACCCGCTGTTGCCGTCCAGTCGGGCGAGCGACCGCGGCTCCGTTCTGGTCGAGTGTGACGCACATCACATAAGAGGACGCGCCCGGCGGGGAGGCGTCAGGCAAAGCTGGAAACAGGGGGCCGCACCTCACATCAGGTGAAGGGGCTGGCAGAAATGAGCGACCTGGAAAGAACGCTGCGGGAAATCGAGCAGCACTGGCTGGACGCCGAGGTGACGGGCGACGGAGGGTTCTTGCTGGACCACTGCGCCGAGGACTTCGTGCACATGGGGGACGACGGTTTCAGCTCCAGGCAGGAGCTTCTTGAGATCTACGCCCAGGAGTCCGGCCAGCCGGAACGCCGCAGCCAGGCACACGATGTCGTCGTCAAGCGGCTCGGCGACGCGGCAGCCGTGATCGCCTACAAGGTGATGAGCACCATGGGCGAGGAAACGCAGTCCTGGTACGCGTCGACGGCCTATCGCCGGACCCCCGACGGCTGGCGGGCCGTCCTGCGCCACGAGACATCGATCTGCTAGCCCTGTCTTCCGTCGACGCACTGCGCGGCCGACGCGTGGCCGGGAAGGCGGTCTTCGACGTCGAGGCCCACGCGTGAGCACACGCCGGGCCTGCGCGAACCGGGTCCTCGCCGCCCACTGGTGTGATGCCGGGGGTCAGGGGGCCCGGTGCGCCTGCTGCGTGTGGTGGTCCACTAGGCGGGTGAGCAGGTCCACGAACTGGTCGCGTTCGGCGGGGAGCAGCGGGGCGAGCAGTTCTTCGTGGAGGTCGTCCAGGACCTTGTCGAGGCAGTGCAGGTGGCGGCGGCCCTGGGCGGTGATCGTGATGACGTTGCGGCGGCGGTCGCCGGGATCCGGTGCCCGCTCGACGAGGCCGCGCTCCGCCAGTTCGTTGAGGACGGCGACCATGTCGCTGCGGTAGATGCCGGTGCGTCGGCTCAGCGTCGCCTGGCTGCCCGGACCGTACTCCTGCAACGAGGCGAGCGCGGCGTAGTGCCACTTGCGGGCGTCGGCCTGGGCCAGCCCTTCGTTCGTCAGCCGGTCCGACTGCGCGGTCATCTGTGACAGCAGGCGACTGGCCCGTCGGCGCAGCCTGTCCGGCGTCTTGATCTCGCCGTCGTCGGGCATGTCCGCGGCTTCGGCTCTGCTGGTCATGACGCCGATCCTACCTTGTTGCGTTAGTCGCGCTAACGATGTAAATTCGTTCGTGCCGGAAACGTTAGTTAAGCAAACGTTGGTTCTATGAACGGATTTGGAGATCATCGTGACGACCACAGCCCAGGCCTTCGGTACCGCGCTCATCGGCCAGACCGAGAAGGCGCTCAACGCGATCCTGGACCGGCAGCTCGCCGGGACCGGCATCACCGAGCCCCAGTGGGTGACCCTCACGCTGACCGTGGTCAGTGGCGGGGTCATCGACCGGACCGAGCTCATCCGCCGGGTCAGCGGTGCCACACAGTTCAGCCAGGCGGCGGTTGCCGAACGCATCACCGAGCTGACCGCCGCAGGGTTCCTGCGCGACGGCGGCGACGGCCGCGTTCAGGTCACCGACGAGGGACAGGCGCGCTGGACGCAGGTCCGCACCGCGATCGGCCCGATCACCCAGGGCCTGTGGGGCGACCTGCCAGCCGAGGACCTGGCCACCGCGGGCCGCGTCCTGAGCATCGTCCTGGACAGGGCCAACGCGGTGCTGGTCGGCCCCTGAACCCTTCTGGCACAAAGACAACATCACCGCCCTCCAGAATGAAAGAGGATGCAATGTCCACAGATACGCTGATCGCCGACCGTATCGAGATCGCCGACCTGTTCACCCGCTTCGCACGCCTGCTCGACGAGAAGCGGTGGGAGGACGCCGACACCGTCTTCACCGACGATGTGACGGTGCACTCACCGCGCGGAGGCGAACTCCGCGGCCTCGACAAGGTCGCCGGCTTCATGCGACAGGGCGAGGTCGAGGGGCAGCAGGCCCTCCACACGACCACTGACCTTTTGGTGGACGTCGACGGCGACCAAGCGGCCGTCTCGGCCTACTCGCTGGTGTACTACTACCGCGACGGCCAAGCGCCCCACTTCACAGGCGGCCTGCGACTGGCCGGCACCGTGGTACGGACGCCGGCGGGCTGGCGATTCCGCGAACAGCGGATCACGCCCGCCTGGACCCGCGAGAACTGACCCCTCGAAGGTCAAGGTCCAGGTTCACGTCGGGCCGGGCGGTGATGCCGCCCGGTGACGGACCCAAATCCACCGTTTCCGCAAAGACGACGACGGAGTGTGGCGGATGACCGCCTGCACGGTGGACCCGATGTGGGTGCACAGCTCATTCCCTATCCCGATCCCGATCCCGAACGCGCGCACTACCGCCTCGGCGCCACCGAACCTGACGCTCCGAGGCAAGTAGGGTCCCGTTGCGTCGACTCCCTGGCGCGACGGGACCCATACCGAGACGCGCCCGCCGCCTCGCGTCCTCGATCGGCTATCTTCGCCTGGTGAGCTCTGACACACAGACCGTTTGTGTCGTTTTCGACATGGAGACTCGCGACCCCGACGACGCGTTGACCCTGTGTCTGCTCGCCACTCACCCTCGCGTCCGGCTCGCCGCCGTTACCGTGAATCCCGGCACCGGCGCCCAACTCGCGGTCGTACGCGAGTTGCTGAACCGCCTCGGCGTCGGCGTTCCGGTCGGCGCTCGCCACGCCGACAGTCCCGCCGATGCCGTCTCCGCCTTCCACCACAACTGGCTCGGCCCACTTCCAGCGGCCCGTCCCGACGGCGTCGCCCACGAAATCCTTGCCGCCGCCTTCACTGCCGCCCCCCACGCTGTTCTCCTCACCGGCGCACCGCTGCACAACCTCCGCCAGTTCCTGCTCCACCACCCCGGCCTGGCCATCCCCCGCTGGGTCGCCCAGGGCGGTTTCGCCGGCGACAACCTCGTCCCGCCCGAGCACCGCCTCTCGAAATTCGCCGGCCGTACCCAATGCGAGACCTTCAACTTCGGCGGGGACAAGAAGGCCACCCTCACCGCCCTGGCTTCCGAGCGCATCGCCCACCGCGACCTGGTCTCCAAGAACGTCACCCACGGCGTCGTCTGGGACAATGCTCTCCAGGCCCGCCTCCTGGCCACCCCCGATCTCCCGCCCGGCGCCGTCCTCGCCCGTGAGGCCATGGCCCTCTATCTCTCGCACCGTCCCGAGGGCAAGCTTCTCCACGACCCTCTCGCCGCCTGCGCGGTCCTGGACCGCGACGCCTTCACCTGGGCGCAGGTCGAAGTGACGTATGGCCGCGGCCAGTGGGGTGCCCAACCCGCCCCAGACAGCGGCACGTTCATCTCACTCGCCGTCGACTGGCCACGCGCGGCGAACGTGCTGTTCGGCGTGGGACTGTAAGACCAGCCATTGGCGCCGCTAGAACGTGCCTGCGCTGGTTCTACCGGGCGTGCCGGAAAAGGGATCAATCTTCGGCGAGGACGATGACCATGTCGCGGGGGCCGAGCGTTACCGGGTCGGATTTGCCGGGGTTGAGCACCACGCCGAAATTGGGCGGGGCGGTGGACTCGACCTGCAGCCGGTAGCCGATGGCGGTCTCGCCGCGCATCCGCGCCGAGGCGATGACGGTGGCGAAGCTGACCGTCATGCCGGGGTGGACGTAGTCGGTGGCAGGCTTGAGGTAGATCTCCGAGCCCTCGGCGTCGAACAGGTAGTCGAACACCGCGCCCAGGTGCGGGTTTTCCGAGAGCTGAGTCATCAGCAGGCTGATCAGCTTGTCGCCGACCACGAAGTCGTCGGCCTGGGTGACCTGGCCCAGGCGGCGGTTGCGGTCGTCGTTCATCTCGCTGACGATCGGGAACCGCTGCCCGGTCTGGGAGCCCATGTCGCGCAGGTGCAGCAGGGTGACCAGGGTGCGCGAGTCGGCGTGCTGCGACTCCAGGTGCCCGTCGGCCAGCACGATGATGTGGTCGAACATGCCTGGGTCCAGCGACTCCAGCGTGAAACGGTCGGTGGTGTCGCACTCCTTGACGTTCACCACCAGGTCGCGTAGCTCGACGGTGAGCCGGTCCAGGTGCTCGGTGTTCTCGATGACGCTGGCCGCGATGTTCAGCGCCGAGCCGGGAGAGACGTACTGAGCGAGCTCGGCGACGATCTTCGGGGCGCGATCGTTCCAGCCCAGTAGGAGCGTGCGTTCCGGGGGCGTGGGCTGGCGGGCGGGGTGGGTGATCGCCTGCTGGACGATGGGCGGGAAGCTGCGGACGAGCCGGATGGTCGAGTCGTCCTCAGCGATCATGATCATCTGGTCGCCGTCCATGATCAGGGTGTCCATCGGCGGGTTCAGTACCACCGAGCCGTCGCCGTGCCGGATCCCGATCAGGGAGGCGGTCCCGTAGGCGAACAGCGCCTCCCCGTACGGGAAGCCGGTCAGCTTCGGCTCGGCCCGCATGTAGATCTCGTCGCCGCCGAAGTCCAGCAAATCTGTGCAGACCACCGACAGGCCCGACTGGCGGGAGGTCTGGACGATGAGCCGTGAGGCGATGTCATCGCTGTCGACCACCTGTGCGTGGCCGCCTCCGGCCAGCTTGGCGGCGGCCAGGTTGTTGGTGTCGATTACCGAGGTGATGATCGGCGGGCGTCGCCTGCGCCAGTTGCGGTTGGTCAGCGCGAGCAACGTCTTGATGACGTGCGCGTCGGAGTCCTCGCCGGGCGGCGAGAGCACGATGATCGAGCGGGCGGTGTCCAGGCTGAGCAGGTCGAGGTCGGACGGCTCGGCCGGGCTGCCACTGCGTACGACAATCCGGGTCTTGCCCGTGTCGCCGACCCGCGCGCGCAGTTCCTCCTCCATCTCCAGCTTGTCGCCGTCGCCGAGGATGGCGATGCAGGACTTGGCCTCGCTCTCGTTGGCCTCGACCAGCTCCGGGATGATCGTGAAGATCTGGTCCGACCAGCCGATCAGCGCCGTGTGGCCGGACTCGACGATTCTGGAGCGGCCCTTGCGCAGCTCGGTCAGCTTGTTGTCCAGGCCGGTGGTGAGCACGCCGATGAGGCTGGAGACGATGAGCAGGCCGCCGATCGTGATGGTGAACCCGAGGATCGTGAAGATCGCGCTGCCCTCGTTGTCGCCCGCCACGGTGCCGGCGTCCATCGCGCGCATGAGGCTGCCCCACAGCGCTTCGTACCAGCTATCGTGTACGTCCTTGTCGGCGAAGAGCATGGACAGGCCCGCGAACACCGTGACCATGACGACGGTGACCAGCGCGAGCCAGCCAATGAGTGCCGGTGTGCCTTTCGACATGCTGTTGTCGAACCGGTAGCGCAGAAGTTCTCGTCGTGTGGCCATGACTACCCTGTCCTGTCGGCCCGGCCACCTGGAATCTGCTCGATGAACCGTGGGAGGGCGAGCTGAGAGGAAGTGGTCAGGGACGCGCGAATATTAGCAATCGCGACAATTGTCACTTTGATGCTTTCTCATCACTTGCACCTCCCTTACATCCTGGCGTCTGCTGCGGTACGGTGCCCGCGGGCGCACCCACGATGCGGTCTGCTCGGTGATGTCGGTGGAGGACGCCTACAGGGTCTGGCAGAGTACGGCGTGTTCGTCGGCCTCGATCGGCCCGGGCGGCGCGACTCCTCGACCAGGTGGGTCAGCGGGACGGGCGTGCGTGGCGATTCTTAGCCGGGCAAAACTGTTCGCCCGGTGAGATGGTCACGGCCTAGCATGCGGACGCGTGAGCAGAAGATTGCGTGGGATCGCGGCCGTCAACGCCCAGATCATCACCGATGGCCAGTACACGACCGATGATGGCACCATCGTCGTCGTGGGCCCGGCGCTGGAGGCAGCGGTCTCCGGCACCGTGAGCCATCCACCGGACGGGCTCGTCGATGTGCCCCACACAGCGACCGGTCACCGGACGTCTTTCGAGGTGACGCCCGAGGGCAGCCTTCAGGCCGCGCGACGGCTGCACCTTGCCGGGGCCGACCGGATCGCCGTTTTGAACTTCGCCTCGGCCCGTAACCCCGGAGGTGGCTACCTCGGCGGCGCCAAAGCACAGGAAGAGGATCTCTGTCGCAACGCTCTGTTGTATCCCTGCCTCCTTCAGGCTCCCGACTTCTACGCCGCCCACCGCGACTCCCCTGACCTGCTCTACAGTCACCGCGTCATCTGGTCCCCCGACGTTCCCGTGCACCGCGACGACGACGGCCGATTGCTGACCGAGCCATATCCGGTCTCGTTCCTGACCTGCCCCGCTCCCAATGCCGGACAAGTGCTGCGCCGTGAGCCGAGCGCGCGGAACCGAATCCAGCGTGTGCTCCACCAGCGTGCGGAACGAGTACTGGCCGTGGCCGCTCACCACGGCGCGCGCCAACTGGTGCTCGGTGCCTGGGGATGCGGGGTGTTCCGCAACGACCCGCGCCACGTCGCCGAGGCATTTCACCACCATCTCACCGCAGGCGGCGCATTCTCGACTGTGTTCGAACGGGTTGTCTTCGCGGTCTGGGACCGCTCACCCGATTCCGCCAACAGAGCTGCGTTCGCCGACCGTTTCGCCATCGTGGAGGAGCCGGCCTCCGAAAGGCCGTGAGAGCTGCCAGGCTCGTTTTCGACTTCGAGCAGAGACCTTCTACGCCGGCAGACTCCAGTTCGGCCCAGCAGGGTTACCAAGCCACACCCGCTGGCCCTCACGGGTGACCGTGAGCCCGAAGCCAGACTTATGCGGGCTGCCTGCTTCCTGCCACGTTTCGATGGCCTTCTCGACCGCGTCCCACAGTTTGAGCGGTCCGTGCTGGCGCACAGTCCATCCACCTGCGGGATCTGGTTGGGCTTCGGCCCGCGAACCGGTGCTGGCGTCGACGAGGAACGTGGCGCCATCGCCCCAGGCAACTTGCGCCTGCGGAATGGCGAGCTGGGCGACCCATAGAGCTGTTCTGTCCTGGAGGACCGACGGATCGACTCTGGACTCGCGGGCAATCCCCAAACCCCTCACCAACGGCGGACGCGGCGGGGGCAGGTGTGATCGGGCGGTCATGAAGGAGAGGTCATCTTCAAGGAAACGGCCGCTCGCCGTGCCGTCGTCGGCCACGGTGAGATGCGCGAACGCGGTCTCACCCATCCATCCTGACAACGGAGCTGTGATGGTCCCCCCGACACGAATCTGTTGCGGCCACTCCCGGGGGATCGTGCGGACAGAGCAGGTCGCGATGAGCCGATCGTATTTGGCGTTCTCTGCGTACCCGCGCAGCCCGTCGCCCTCCACCAGCGTGGGAGCGTAGCCTGCACCCGTGATCGCGTCACGGGCGCGGGCGGCAACCAGCGGGTCGTACTCGATCGAAAAGACGGCGTCGTTTCCAAGTCGCTGACACATCAGCGCGGTTGAGTAGCCCGTGCCTGTTCCGATCTCCAGGACCTTGTTGCCCTCCTCGATCTCGGCGGCCTCAAGCATCCGTACGACCAGGCCGGGAAGCGTGGATGATGACGACGGGTACCCAGATACGGGCCGTGTCGAGTCTTCAGCCAGGAGTCCCTCAACCTGAGTCGGCCATGTCTCGTTGGCGTATGCCAGGGCGAGCCATGCGCCCTCGGGTGCGTCGGCGCGGCGGACGGGTGTCCACCAGCCGAATCGGTTCTTGTCGGGGCGATAAACAGCTTCTCCCAAGAACCGTTCGCGGGGCACCGTCTCCAGTGCCTTTCGCCAACTGACAGACCCTATTTTGTCTGCCAGTTCGAGGCGGAGCGTTGCGGCCGTGTCGCTCATGGCCACCATCCTTCAAGTAGTACGTCGGCGAAGGCCTGCGCTATCGTGCCGAAATCTGGAAGCCACGCCCACTGGCCGTTTGGATTGCACTCCATGAATGTCCAGGCTTCGCCAAATTCGCCGTCTTCGAGGGCAAAGTCAAAACATCCGAATACAAGGCCAAAATGTCCGAGGTAGGCGTATAGAGCACTCTTGATCACTTCGGGCACGTCAATGTGGCCATACATCAGATCGTCCCAGTCTCCCTCCCTCCAGTCGACGGCATCGTCCGGGTGCGTAATCCTAGTGGCGAACACCTGGCGACCGACTACGGTCACTCTGGCGTCACTCGACTTTTGGATCTTTTCCTGGAACATGTGCGCCGTCATGGATACCGAGTGGTCCAATTCATCCGGATTTACGCGCTGTGTCCATATCGCACCCACGCGGCCGTCCGGGGCGGCCGGGACCGATCGAAATGACTTGTAGATGACCTGCACATGCTTGAGGGCGAATTCTCGAGCAGCGTCCAGATCGTTCGTTACGAGCGTATTGGGAATGCGCATGCCGAGGCGGGCTGCCACCCGCAACTGAGCAATCTTGAAATCTGCTCTTTCTGTCGCCCCGGGGTGGTTGACATAGCGGCCGTTCGGTAGGTTTCTCAACAGGCCACCCAGCCCGTGACGGGCCTCGTTGATCGCGAACAACCGGGCCTGTTCGTCGGTGGCGTCGCTGCGCAAAGGGCTCGGCCGACGATAGTAGACCGCCCCTATCTCTTCCAGGGGTGCTTTGCGGCTTGGCGTCACCAGTTGGCCACTCCACCAGTCGCGGCCGTCCCCGATGCGGGCGCTGAATGTCAGCCCTGCCCCGATGTCGGCTGGATCAACGCGAGCCACGTGCGCCCTGCGCTCCTGCAAGGCTCGAATGACCGTGTTGGCCGTCTCGTCCGCTGGAGACGTGACGACCAACACGGTGCGCGGGGTGCGCGACATCAGTCGTCGGAATCGTCTGAAACTAGCGGGCCGCCCGTGCCGTCGTTCCCCTGGTTCTTTGGCGACTTGGTCACCGTGCCCCTCTGCATGTCCACGATCTCGCCCCCGGCGTCGTAGAAGTGGGTGAGCTGGGTTGCGGGGTCGAATTCGACGGTGGCGTACTCCGGTGGTCCCACCGGGGAAGGCTTGGCCATCCGGCCCAAACCCCACGGGCGTACAGGCTGATCTTGCGTCAAGGTCATTTGAGCCTCCATGTAGGGGACCGTTCTCCACCTGACGCTAGATGCCTAATTCAAGTTAGGCCAGATGTGGCGATTGTTTGTGGCACAACCAACAAGACAAACCAGAATATAGCAATAGCAAAGCCCCCGATGTAACATCGGGAGCTTTGCGTGCCATTAGAAGTCGAATTCGCCCTTTCGGACGCCGTCTTTGAAAGCTTCCCACACGGGAGCAGTGACGACGTACGGGGCCTGGTCGGGAGCCTCAGTGTCGCGAATACCGACACGCCCACCGGACAGCGGGGCAACCTCCAGACAGTTGCCGTTGTTCGAGCCCGATGCCTTGGCCTTACGCCATGCGGCGCCGGCCAGTTCCTCGGACAGCTCCTCATTCATGCTCATACCTCCCTAGCATCTCGCGCAGCACGTTCTTGGTGACATGCAAGGGGTGTGCCCATGCACGGATCGTTTCGTACCTCAGGCTAATAGCCTGCACCTCTTCCGCGCGATCGGTTACTTGGCCGCTGGATGGAGACTCCAGGTAAGCCCAGTGCTGCGCATTGGGTAGCTGTGCGATGGCGAAGCCGCCGAGAAGGCCCGTGGTCTGTTCGGTCTCAAGCGGGACGATCTGAATCGTGATCTTCGGATGGTCGGTCAGCGACAGCAGCCGCTCAAGCTGTTGCCGCATGCCCTCGCGTCCGCCGATCTGACGATGCAAGACGCCCTCATCCATGACACCGGTGAACATGGGACACGTAGGCCGGTCGAAGATGGTTTGCCGCTGGAGCCGCGCCTCAAGCGCCTGCTCGACCTCCTCTTCGGTCGCTCCTGGCCTGCCCCGCAGAACAGCACGAGCATAGTCAGCTGTTTGCAGCAGGCCCGGCACAATGAGCGGTTCCCAGCTCCGTATGGTCCGGGCCGCCGCCTCGATCTTCGGCCACTCCCTGAACCACTTCGGCGCGACCTTCGGATTGATCTCTTTCCAGAGCGCCACCAGTTCCCCCCGGAGTCCTAGAACCTCTTCGGCGCGCGTCACGAACTCCTCGGGCACTGGCCGCTTCGCAAGCTCGTAGTAACCGATCATCGTCCCGGAGTACCCGACCCTGGATCCGAACGCTTCTAGCGACCAGCCCTGAGCATTGCGCAGCCTGCGCAACTCAAGGCCGAAAATCACCTCTGGGGAGGTGGCCGGCGGTAGGTCTGGCCCTGCTGGCATTTCGACACTCCGTTCAGAGGGACAACAGGAGTTGCGGACGGCAACAACAACAGCCGCAACAGAATTGTTGAAAGGTGTCGCTGCCGCCCTATCCCAAAACTACCTGGCCCAGAGCATTCTTGGAAATGCCCTTCGGGGAACAAAGGACGGCGGTTCAGTCGCTCATAACAGGACAACTCTGCCCTCGTTGTGATGCGGGCCGCATATCGAACCCAGACATAGTGGGTGATTCTATGCCAGCACAAACAGCGGAAATTGTCGTATCGACGTTCATAACGCTACGTCGAAATGTCAAAGCGCCCTGGCATGCGCGGCAAGCGATCAAGATATGGCTTGCCGCCAGTGACCCGGTACGGGACGACGTACTCCAAGTCGTCTCCGAACTGGTGACGAACGCCTGTGTGCACGTGCCGCAAGGCCGGCAGCGCGACTGGCTCAAACTACGGATGGGCTACGGGAACGGCTTCATCCGTCTGGAGGTAATTGACCCAGGTGTCCCGGCTCCAGAGCCACGATTCATCCCTGGCCAGTCTCCGCAGGCTGAGGCCGAGTCGGGCCGCGGCCTCGACATCGTAAGCAGGCTCTCCATGCGGTGCGGCACATACGTCACTCCGCTCGGCCGCCGCGTCGTGTGGTGCGACCTTGAGATCCCCCACTCCCTGCCCGACCAGGAGCCCAGATGACCCCCCAACGTCTCGCAGAGAAGTTCGATCAGTGGGACATCTTTCCTGACCTGGCTATCGGCGTCGGGGCAGCTCGGAAGTCGGCGACTATGACTGACGATCAGCGCCGAGGAGGAATGCCCCTCACGCTTGTTGCCGGTGATCTCGACCAACTGGACGCCAAGCTAGAGCGCCAACCTTGATGCTCGTGACCAGCCGAGTGCCACCGCCACGGCTGGTCACGCCCCGGCCCCCACCGCTGAGCAGCGGGAAAGGGAGACAGGCCGCCAAGTTGTCTCTTGAAGTGGGCCTTCGGGGCGGCCTTCGTCGTTGAATCCGGTAACGACGAAGGCCGCAACAAGCTCTCTCAACCTCGCCCTGGTTGGTTGAGAACTGCCCCCTACCTCCCCACCAGGGCATCCCCTCATCTGCGGACGTCCGTCCCTAATGTTCCGCGGATGAGGTCGCCCCCGGTTGGACGCACTTTCCAACCGGGGGCCTCACTTCCGCCGAATAGAGAAGATCAGCGAGCTGTTACGGGTGGGGCCATCCAATACGCCTGACGACGAGTTCGACAACGACGGCCGAGACGACACTGGACTGCGTCGGCAGATCCCCAGGCTGGCCGAACTCGACCTTCACGCGCTCGGTGTCCAGGAGGCTAAGTTTCGCGCCCTGATGTGGGCTGTGCAGGTGCTAGGCATGCGCGGATTCTCAGGGACATCCAAGCACGACGGCTGCCACCTGGTGTGGTTCGTGCGTGGACCGCTGATCCGGGTACCGGAGATACAGCACGATCAGAGGCGCCCCTGGTCGCACGCGGTGTGTCAGCTGCCGACCGAGGTCGACGGAGTGGAACTAGACCTGGTCCACGTTCATCTGGCACCCTCGGCGCCACGTATCTGCTTGGTCCCGCTCCACCCAGCCGACCGGGCGAAGCGTGCTTGGCAGGCAGTCCGAGCGTAGCGAGGTCCTTCAGGGGGCGGGCATCAGCCCGCCTGGGAGGACGTCCGGAGCGTAGCGGAGGGCCTTTTTGGGCGGGTGGGCATCAGATGGCCAACCACCGAATCGGGTAACGGGCGGGAGGAGCCGGGCGGACTAGGGTCCGTGGTGGCCGTTGTTACGATCCTTCGCATGCACGGAGCAGACAGCACAGTCGACGGAGAAGACGTACGCCGGGTCGTCGCTCTGGCCATCGACACACTAAGGGGTGCAGATCTCCATGCGTGGGAGGCCAAGGCGGGAACGCTCGAGTGGACGTGTTGGGAGACGCTCGAGCATCTGGCCGATGACCTGTTCACTTACGCCGCGAGGTTCGGGCTCGAGAAGCCGCCCATGTCCGCGCCGTTGCCGTTCCGGACGAGCAGTGACCGAAGCGGTGGGCCGGACTCTCCCTGATCGCCCACAACTCACCGAGTGGCGCTGGTACGGCACGCAGGGCGTGTGAGAGCCTGCGTACTCCAGCTAGCCCCTCAGGCGGGAAATCACTGCGGGGTGCTCCCGCCCAAGGAGAGAGGCTCACAGCCCAGAACCGCCCGTCGCGTCGATCACCCGGCCGGTCACCCAGCGTGCGTCGTCCGAAGCGAGGAAGGCCACGATGTCAGCCACGTCTTCCGGCTGCCCGACCCGGCCCAGCGCGGCCAGGGACGCCGCCTGGGCTTCGGCCTGCGGATTGCCGCGTAGCCAGCTTGCGTTGACGTCGGTGTCGATGATGCCGGGCGCCACCGAGTTCGCGGTGATGCCTCGGGGTCCCAATTCCTTGGCGAGGTTGAGGGTGAAGGTGTCGAGCGCGCCCTTGGTGGCGGCGTAGGCGATGATCTCTGGCATGGCGAGGCGGGCCGCGCCGCTGGAGATGTTGATGATCCGCCCTCCGTCGCGCAGCCGCTCCAGCCCCTGCTGCACGATGAAGAACGGTGCGCGGACGTTCACGGCGAAGACCTGGTCGAAGTCGTCCTCGGTCAGCGACGCCAGATCAGAGCTGCGGCCGATGCCGGCGTTGTTGACGATGATGTCGACGGCTCCGCCAGGTGTGTATTCGTCGGCATGGGCGTCGAAAGCAGCCCACAGGGCGGCCGCGTCACCGTGCCGTCCCAACTCCGCGTGCAGGGCGAAGGCTCGGCCGCCATCCTTGCGGATGCGTTCGACGACCTCGTTCGCCGCCGTCTCGTCGCGGGCGTAGGCGACCGCGACGGTGGCGCCGTCCTGGCCGAGACGTTGCGCGATGGCCCGGCCGATCCCGCGACTGCCGCCGGTGACCAGTGCGATCTTTCCTTCAAGTGTGCGTGTTCCCATTTGGCCACTCCTGATTTGTTGAGCGATGACTCAATAAATACGATAGCACGCCTTCTTGAACGAGCGCTCTAAAATGGCGGCGTGACTGAGACACGCGCGAAGCGAGGACGGCCGAGGGCGTTCGACCGCGCCGCGGCACTGACCGCGGCCACCCGTCTGTTCTGGGAACACGGCTACGAGGCCACCTCCATCGGCGAGCTGACCGAGGCGATGGGCATCAGGCCCGGCAGCCTGTACGCGGCCTTCGGGGATAAGAAGTCCCTGTTCAAGGAAGTGGTGCGCAGCTATGGGCGCTCACCTGTGGGCGCTTTCATGGGCGTTGCCCTTGAGGAGGAACCCACCGCCCACGCCGCGTTCACCCGCATCCTGCGTGAGGCAGCGGTCATCTATCCCGACCCCGCCCACCCGGCCGGATGCCTGACGATCAGCGCAGCCACCAACGTCACCCCGCAGGACGCCGAGGTGGAGGCGTTCCTGCGCAACATACGCAACGAGAACCTGAACGTCTTCGAAGCCCACCTACGCACGGCGCAACAGGCCGGCGAGCTGTCCGATGCGGCCAACCCCCGTGCGCTGGCCGCGTACTTCGCCGCGATCATCCAGGGCATGTCACAGCGCGCCCGCGACGGGGCTGCGGCGGCCGAGCTGACCGAGACCGCCGAACTGGCCCTGGCCGCATGGCCCGCGGCATGACACTGATCCCATGCGCCACTCGGCCATCTCGCCTGCCCAGCCACACTGAACGGAAAGATCACGATCTGGAGTACTGGGGACGGGCGTCAAGCATGCCGAATGCCCTGACGTGGAAGTCCATCTTGTCCCGCTCCGTCTAGTGGCCCGTCACACAACCTTGGCCGGGTAACTGGTGCGGCCCGAACTCATCGACGCAGATCACCCGTCCATCGGCGGGTGAATGATCGCGCCGTCACACGGCGGGCCGATCCTCCTACGGTCGGATCTCGTAGACGAGGTTGAACGGGGTCTCCGCGGCCCTTCGGAACCGGGTGAAGCCCGCCTCGCGGCTCAGCTCGCGGATCCTCGCCTCGCCCGCCTGCGCGCCCAGCGCGTAGCCGCCCGGCTGGGACAGCGCGTTGGGCACGCAGAGGAACGTGGACCCGCTGTAGTACAGCCGCCCCACGGGGGTGAAGTTTTCCTCCACCGCGTCGGCGGCGTACGGCTCGACCAGCAGCCACGCGCCCTCCGGAGCCAGCGCTTCCCGCACCCGCCGGGCGGCCCCCAGCGGGTCGCCCATGTCGTGCAGGCAGTCGAACATCGTCACCAGGTCGTAGTCGGTGCCGGTGAAGGTGTGCGCGGTGGCCACCTCGAAGTCGACCCGGTCGGCCACCCCGGCCTCGGCGGCATGCTCGCGGGCCAGCTCGATGGACTCGGCGTGGTAGTCCGAGCCGACGACCGTGGTACGCGGGTACGACTGCGCGAGGAGGATCGAGGACGACCCGAGGCCGCAGCCGACGTCCGCGACCACGGTCCCCGCCTTCAGCTTCTCCTCAATCCCATCGAGTGCCGGGATCCAGCTCGACACCAGCGCGGCCACGTAGGCCGGCCGGTAGAACGCGTCGCACCCGACGAAGACGTCCTCCACGTGCTCGTGCCAGCCGAAGCCGGCGCCCGTGCGGAACGCCTCGGTGATGCGCGGCTCGGCGCGCAGCATGCCCAGCGCGATGAGGTACGCCGCCGGTATGTTCGGGCCGGCCGGGTCGGCCAGGCAGTACGCCTGCTCCTCCGAGAGCGAGAACCGGCCCGTCGCCGCGTCGTAGCCGACGTACCCCCCGGCGGCCTGCCCACGCAGCCATTCGGTGAGGTAGCGCGGGTGGCACCTGGTGCGCTCGGCGAACTCCTCGGGAGTCGCGGGCCCCTCGGCGAGGGCGCGATACAGGCCGAGCCGGTGACCGATCACGACGGAGCCCGCCGCCTCGGTCGCCCCCAGGTCGCTCACGGCCCTGCCCAGGAACTCCGTCACCTTGTTCTGGTCCATCTGTGGTCTCCTCCCCGCAAGAGGACCCGACAGAGGTGAATCTGCCCTGGTCACAGGCTTGTTATCCGTGCGGGGCGGCTGGCACCGAATCGGGTGACGGGCGGGAAAGAAGAACGTCCGGAGCGAAGCGGAGGGCCTTTAGGCGTCAGGCGGACCAGGGCTCAAGTTGGCCGTTGTTACGATCCTTCGCATGCACGGAGCAGACAGCGCAGTCGACGGAGAAGACGTACGTCAGGTCGTCGCTCTGGCCATCGACACACTAAAGGGTGCGGATCCCAACGCCTGGGAGGCCAAGGCGGGAACGCTCGAGTGGACGTGTTGGGAGACGCTCGAGCATCTGGCCGATGACCTGTTCACTTACGCCGCGAGGTTCGGGCTCGCAAAGCCGCCCATGTCCGCGCTGTTGCCGTTCCGGACGAGCAGTGACCGAAGCGGTGGGCCGGAAAACGTCATCTTCGTTGAGCCGGCCTCGGGCCCCGAGGGCCTTTTGACCATCTTTGAGGCGTGTGGTGGCCTGCTCGCGTCCGTCCTACGCACGGCCCCCTCGACCACCGTTGCCTACCACGTCTTCGGGCCCTCGACTCCAGAGGGCTTCGCCGCAATGGCCGTCGTTGAGACCCTCGTGCACATCCATGACATCGCTCAGGGGCTGAATCTGGAGTGGTCGCCGCCAAGGGAGCTGTGCGAACGGGTCCTCAAGAGGCTCTTTCCCCACGTCGCCATCGATTTTGATGCCTGGGAGACCCTGCTGTGGGCGACCGGACGCATGGCTCTCCCTGATCGCCCACGACTCACCGAGTGGCGCTGGTACGGCTCGCAGGGCGTGTGAACAGCTCGACGAGACAGCGGGCCGCCCTGATCGGCTAGGGACGGAACCCTGCTGTCCGGTGACTGATGGCAACTGTTGGCGTCAAGCATGCCGAACGCCCTTACGTGGACGTCTATTTGGTCCCGCCCCGCCCAGCCATGGTTCTACGGGTGACAAGTGGCCCAGGTGGCCCCATCCTGTGATCGGAGAAGTGCGTTCCGCTGAGTTTTGGCCCCATCTAAGGGGTTGTGGTGGGACGCTTGATGTGCACCGGGGCCTTCTACCTGCATGTCCGAAGCTCGATGGCCGATTACCGAAAAGTCATATTCGGCGCGGTACGGCTCCGTCCTGCCAGCGGTAGAGGTCGCGCAGCAGGGAAATCTCGGCGCCGTGATGGATCAGCTCCCTGTTGACGTGCAGGACGATGCCCTCCATGGGAAACTGCTCGGGACCCACCGTGGGCGGATTCTCCAGGTCGGCGTCCGAGAGTTCGCGGACCCCCGCGTTCCATCTGCCGTACATCTCATCGAGCTGTTTTAGCGCCTCATCAGCGGTCCCCGCGTAGGCGAATGTCTGGGAGTCGACGTCCTGGCCGCCGAAGTGCCATCCGACCCGATAGCCCAGGCACGAGACGATGATGTGCGCCAGCCGCCAGGCAATCGTGGTCACCGGCGCCGGCACCGGGTCAGGGGACGCGAAGTCCATCGTCCACTCCCCCGAACCTGCCGACATCGGTGCGGCCGACCTGCCACGTGGGCGGATGCTCCAGCAGCCGCGCACCGGCTCCCAGAAGTACTCCTCATCGGCAAGACCGTCCAGCCGCGGCCGCAGGTTCTTGCGCCAGTGCCGGTCCAACTGCTCCGCGAGCCGCTCGCTTCTTGTCATTTCCGCACACTACTGGCCACGGAGACCTGGCTGCGGGCCTCGCGGACGCCGTCGCCGGCCGTGGGCCGCGAGAACGTACCCCACCGGGAGATGAGGGCGGGCGGGGACGACTCGGCCACCCCAGCCCGTTGGTCCCACCCCGCCCAGCCAGCCCGGCGAAGCGTGCTGGGAAGGCGGTCCGAGCGCAGCGAGGTCCTTCAGGGGGCGGGCGTCAGCCCGCCTGGGAGAACGTCCGGAGCGATGCGGAGGGCCTTTGTGGGCGGGCGGGCATCAAACGGCCAACCACCCAATCGGGTAACGGGTGGGAAGAAAGAACGCCCGGAGCGAAGCGAAGGCCCTTTAGGGGGCTAGGCCGAGTCGCGGACGATCAGGCTGGTGGGTAGGGCGATCGAGTCGACTCGCTCGGCGCCGTCAATGAGTGCCAGCAGTAGTCGTACCGTCTCCCTGGCCACATCCCCCAGCGGCTGCCGCACCGTCGTCAGCGGCGGATGGGTGGAGATCGCCACCGACGAGTCGTCGAAGCCGCCCACCGCCACGTCCTCAGGCACCCGCCGCCCCGCCGCCCGCAGCGTGTGCAGGGCCCCCGAGGCCATCACGTCCGAGGCCGCGAAGACCGCGTCCAGGTCTGGTACGCGTTCCAGCAGCCGGACCATGGCCGTCTCGCCGCTGGCGTGGGTCCAGTCGCCGTGTTCGATCAGTTTCTTGGACGCCTTCCGGCCGAGGACGTCGGCGAAGCCTTCGAGGCGCTGGATGCCGCCCGGCGTGTCCATCGGGCCGGTGATCATGGCGATCTTCTTGCGGCCGAGCGAGACCAGGTATTCGGCCATCTGGCGGGCGCCGCCCCGTTCGTCGCAGGCCGCGTACGGGATCACCGTCTCCCTGCCGATGACGGCGCCGCAGGAGACCACCGGGATGCCGGCGCCGTGGAGTGTGTCGACCAGGGGGTCGCCGGCGTGGGTGGACAGGAGGAGGACGCCGTCGGCGTGGCCGCCGCGTACGTAGCGGAGCACCTGTTCGCGCTCCCCGTCGTCACTGGCGATCATCATGACCAGCGAGAGGTCGCGTTCGCCGAGGAGGCGGATCGAGGTGCGGATGGTGGTGCTGTAGTTAGGGTCCTCGAAGTGGGGTTCGGAGCGGACCATGACCACCGATCCGGCGCGCTGTCTGACCAGGTTGCGGGCGTTGCGGTTGACGACGTAGCCGGTTTCGGCGATGGCGCGTTCGATGGCGATCCGGGCCGCGGGGCTCACATAACGGTCGCCGTTCAGGACCCGCGAGACGGTGCCGCGCGAGATCCCGGCCACCGCGGCCACGTCATGGATGGTCGGCCTTTTCACAGGTTCAGCATCTCATGGCCCGAAGACGAAACACTGTGAACGTGCACACACCTTTTAGCCCATTTAACGACCCCGTAACGAAGGGTTGACAGCGCAGAGGGGCCAGACACACGCTGTGAACGTTCACAGACTCCCCCCAAGTCGAGGTACCCATGCAGATGAACAGGCTTGCCGCTGTAGCCGCAGCTGCCACCCTCGTGGCCGGCTGCTCCAGTGGTGGCGCCCAGCAGAGCGCCGCCCCATCGAGCCCCGCCGCATCGAGCCCCGCCGCCCAGAAGGTCGCCCTGACCTACTGGAACTGGGTGCCCGGCATGGACAAGATCGTCGCGGTCTGGAACACGGCGCATCCCGACATCCAGGTCACCTCCAGCACCCAGGCGGGCGGGGACGACTCGGCCACCAAGTTCCTCACCGCCGCCAAGGCCGGGAACCCGCCGGACCTCGTCCAGGCGGAGTATCAGGCCCTGCCGTCGTTCGTGGCCGCCGAAGCGGTGGCGGACATCAAGCCGGCGGCGGATCCGGTCAAGGCGCAGTTCAGCGAGGGTATCTGGGGGCTGGTCACACTCGGCACCGACGCGGTCTACGGCATCCCGCAGGACAGCGGCCCGATGCTGCTCTACTACCGGGCCGACCTGTTCAAGAAGTACGGCATAGCCGTACCGAAGACCTGGCAGGAGTACGCCGACGCGGCCAGGGCCGTGCACGCGAAGGACTCCAAGGTGTACCTCGGCACGTTCTCCAGCAAGGACCCGGGCTCCTTCGCCGGCCTCGCCCAGCAGGCGGGCGGGCAGTGGTGGTCGATCAGCGGCGAGGCGTGGAAGGTCGCCATCAACGACGAGCCCACCAAGAAGCTCGCCGACTACTGGGGCGGCCTGGTCAAGGAGGGCGTCATCGACAGCATGCCCTACTTCACCCCCGAGTGGAACAAGGCCCTGAACGACGGCAAGCTGCTGACCTGGCCGTCGGCCATCTGGGCGCCCGGCCCGCTGTCGAGCAACGCGCCCAAGGCCAAGGGCAAGTGGGCGATCGCGCAGTTGCCGCAGTGGAACGCCGGCGAGAACTTCAGCGGCTTCTGGGGCGGCTCGGCCGTCTCGGTGTCGGCGGGCTCCAAGAACAAGGAGGCCGCGGCCAAGTTCGCCACCTGGCTCAACAGCGATCCTGAGGCGCTCGCCCTGCTGGTTAAAGAGGGCTCCCTCTATCCCGCCGCGACCAAGGGCGCCGACCTGCTCTCCGAGCCGCCCGCGTACTTCTCGAACGTGCCCGACTTCTGGAAGCAGGCGGCCGGGTTCGGCGCGGGAGCGCGCGGCTTCACCTTCGGCCCGAACGTCAACGTGGCCTACAACGCCTTCAAGGACGCCTTCGACAAGGCCGCGCTGAACAAGACCTCCTTCAGCGGCGCCCTCCAGAGTGTCCAGGACGCCACGGTCGCGGACATGACGAAGTCCGGCTTCAAGCTCGCCCAATGACGACGAGGAAGAGCTGGGCCCCGTACCTGTTCCTGACCCCGGCTGTGACGCTGTTCGCCCTGTTCCTGGCCCTGCCGATCGGCTACACCGTCTACCTCAGCCTGCGCCGGACCAAGGTCTCGGGGCTCGGCCTCGGAAAAGGATCGAAGCGGGAGATCTTCGTGGGGCTCGACAACTACGTCGCCGCCATCGGCGACGGCGAGTTGTGGGCCGGCTGGCTGCGGGTGCTCGGCTACGCCGTGCTGGTCCTGGCCGTGATGCTGGGGCTCGCGCTGGTGTTCGCGCTGATGCTGGACGCCGCGAGGGTGCGGCTGGCCCGCTTCTCCCGGATCGCGATCTTCCTGCCGTACGCGGTGCCGGGCGTGGCCGCCAGCCTGATGTGGGGCTTCCTCTACCTGCCGAGCGTCAGCCCGATCAGCGAGCTGTTCGGGGTGGCGCCGCTGAGCCAGAGCGCGATCGTGTACTCGATGGCCAACGTGGCGGTCTGGGGCGGCACGGGCTTCAACATGCTGGTGCTCTACACGAACCTGCGGGCGATATCTCAGGACCTGTACCAGGCGGCGCGCATCGACGGCGCGTCGGAGCTGCAGATCGCGTTGCGGATCAAGATCCCGATCCTGGCCCCGGCGATCATCCTGGTCACCGTCTTCTCGATCATCGCCACGATCCAGGTGTTCACCGAGCCGACCACGCTCCGGCCGCTCACGAACACCATCAGCTCGACCTGGAGTCCCTTGATGAAGATCTACCGGGACGCCTTCGTGACCGGTGACCTGTACGCGGCGGCGGCCACGGCCGTGGTGATCGCCGGGATCTCGCTGGTGCTGTCGTTCGGGTTCCTGCGCGTGGTGAAGAACCACGCGTTCGGGGAGGCGTGATGGCCCGCGCCCGCGCCCGCGCCGCGTACGCGCCGCTCGGCCTGGCCCCGACCGGGATCCTGCTGATCGGCTCGGTGTACTGCCTGTTCCCGGTGAGCTGGGTGGTGATCGCGGCCACCAAGACGTCCGGCGAGCTGTTCTCGAGCTCGACCTTCTCGCTCGGCACCGGGTTCTTCCAGAACCTCGCCGATCTCGCCGCCTATCGGGAGGGGGTGTTCTGGCTGTGGATGCTCAACACCCTCCTGTACGCCGGTGGCGGGGCGCTGCTGTCGACCGCCGTGTCCGCGGTGTCGGGCTACACGCTGGCCAAGTACCGCTTCGCCGGCCGGAACCTGATCTTCAACATCCTGATCGGCGGCATCCTGGTGCCCGCGGTGGTGCTGGCGATCCCGCAGTATCTGCTGTTCGCGAAGGTCGGGCTGGCGGACACGTACTGGTCGGTTCTGCTGCCGCAGATCCTGCATCCGTACAGCATCTATCTCGCCCGTGTGTACGCCGGCGCGGCCATCCCCGACTCGCTGCTCGAAGCCGGGCGCATCGACGGGGCCTCGCATTGGACGCTGCTGACCCGGGTGGCGCTGCCGCTGATGGGGCCGGGGATGGTGACCATCTTCCTGTTTCAGTTCGTGGCCATCTGGAACAACTTCCTGCTGCCGTTCATCATGCTCGGCGACGACGGCAAGTTCCCGCTGACGGTCGGGCTCTACACGATGCTGGCCGCGGGGGCGAACCACCCGAGTCTCTACAACCTCATCCTCATCGGGACGTTCCTTGCGCTGATTCCGCTGATCGCGCTCTTCCTCACGATGCAGCGGTTCTGGCGCACCGACCTCAGCAGCGGCGCCGTTAAGGCCTGACAAATTATCAAAAAGGGGGACTTATATGCCCGAGGGCATCGCGTTCGGCGGGGACTACAACCCCGAGCAGTGGCCGCTGGAGGTGCAGGAAGAGGACGTGCGGCTGATGCGGCAGGCCGGGGTGAACCTGGTCAGCCTGGGCATCTTCGCGTGGGTGCTGATGGAGCCCGCCGAGGGGGTGTACGAGTTCGGCTGGCTCGACACCATCATCGACCGCCTGCACAACGCGGGCATCTCGGTGAACCTGGGCACCCCGACCACGGTCCCGCCCGCCTGGTTCTCCAGAAAGTATCCCGACGCCTCCCCCATGACCCGCGAGGGCGTACGCGTCGGCGCGGGCGCGCGTGAGACCGCCTGCTCCAGCCACCCGGCGTTCCGGGCGGCCAGCGCGCGGCTGGCCGAGCGGCTGGTTGCCCGCTACGGCGAGCATCCCGCCGTGGTGATGTGGCATGTGCACAACGAGTACGGGGCGCCGCTCGGCGAGTGCTACTGCGAGTCGAGCGTGGCCGCCTGGCGCGATTGGCTCCGGCACCGGTACGAGAGCCTCGACGCGCTCAACACCTCCTGGGGCACCGCCTTCTGGGGTCAGCACTACGGCGAATGGGACGAGATCGACGCGCCCCGGTGGAGTCATACCGTGGTCAACCCGGCGCAGCGCCTCGACTACGCCCGTTTCGCCAACGAGGAGCACCTGTCGCACTACCGGCTGCAGCGCGACATCCTGCGCCAGAGCGGCAAACCGGTCACCACCAACTTCGCCGGCACGGTCAACTGCAAGTCGATGGACCTGTGGCGATGGGCCCCCGAGCTGGACGTCATCGCCAACGACCACTACCTGAACGGCGAGCAGCCCGACAACCACATCCAGCTCGCCATGTCGGCCGACCTGAGCCGCTCCCTGGCCGGCGGCGGGCCGTGGCTGCTCATGGAGCACTCGACGAGCGCGATCAGCTGGCAGCCGCGCGGCATCGCCAAGCGTCCCGGCGAGATGCGCCGCAACAGCCTCGCCCACGTCGCCAGGGGCTCCGACTCGGTGCTGTTCTTCCAGTGGCGGGCCTCACGGTACGGCGCCGAGAAGTGGCACTCGGCGATGATCCCGCACGCGGGGACCGACTCGCAGATCTGGCGCGACGTCGTCTCGCTCGGCGCCGACGTGCGCCGGCTGGCCCCGGTCAAGGACGGGCGCGTCACGAGCGAGGTGGCGATGGTCTGGGACTGGGAGTCGTACTGGGCGCTGGAGCTGGAATGGCGTCCCTCGGGCGATCTGCGCTTCCGCGAGCGGGTGGACGCCTTCTACGAGGCGCTCTGGCGGGAGCATGTCACGGTGGACTTCGTCCACCCTTCCGCCGATATTTCGGGATACAGGCTGGTTGTCGTGCCGAGCTCGTACCTGCTCGCCGACAGCTCGGCCAAGAACCTGCAGCGCTACGTCGAGTCGGGCGGCCACCTGCTCGTGTCGTATTTTTCCGGCATCGTCGATGAGAACGACACCGTCCACGCGGGCGCCTACCCCGGCGCGCTGCGCGAGGTGCTCGGGCTGTCGGTCGAGGAGTTCCACCCGCTGCGCGAGCTGGAGACCGTGACGCTCACCGGCGGGGCCACCGGCCGGATCTGGTCCGAGCGGGTCCGCCTCGAACGCGCGGTGGCCATGCGGCACTTCACCGACGGCCCCGACGCCGGCCATCCGGCCATGACCGCCAACGCGTTCGGCGGCGGCACCGCGAGCTACCTGGCCGCCGCACTCGGCGGCGACGACCTGCGCGCCCTGCTCGGCGAGGTGCTCGACCGCGCGGGCGTCTCCCGGCCGCGCGACCTGCCCGACACCCTGGAGCTCGTACGGCGGGGCGCCTGCGCCTTCCTCATCAACCACGGCGACGCGCCCGTCACGGTGACCGACCTGACAGGCACGGACCTGCTCACCGGCGCCCCCTTCACGGGCGAGGTCCCCGCGGGCGGTGTGTCCGTGGTGAACGAACCGTAGGAGACAACCATGAAACGGGCCCTGTTACACCTGCTCACCGCGCTGCTGTGCGTCGCCGCCCTGGCGTCGCCGGCGCGGGCCGAGCGCCCGCTGCAGATCCGCGGCGCCGACATCTCCAGCCTGGCCAAGTCGGAGGCCCTGGGCGGCGTCTACCGCTACGAGAACGGCCGGCGAGGCGACGCCCTGCGCATCCTGCGCGACGGCGGCCTCAACTACATCCGGCTGAAGGTGTGGGTCGACCCCGCCGACGGTTACAACAACAAGGCGCACGTCCTGGCCATCGCCAAGCGGGCCAAGGCGCTTGGCCTGGGCCTGCTGGTCGACTTCCACTACTCCGACAGCTGGGCCGACCCCGGCAAGCAGAACAAGCCCGCGACCTGGGCCGCGCTGCCGTACGAGCAGCTCAAACAGGCCGTCTACCAGCACACCTACGATGTGCTGAACGCGCTGCGCAGACAGGGCACGACGGCCGACATGGTGCAGACCGGCAACGAGCTCAATGGTGGGCTGCTGTGGCCCGACGGCCGCTACGACAACTGGCCGGGCATGGCGGGGCTGCTCGGCGCGGCCTATGACGCGGTCAAGGCGGTCTCCCCGCGTACCAAGGTGGCGATCCACCTGGCCGACGGGGGTGACAACGGGTTGTACCGGTGGTGGTTCGACAACGCGGCGGCCAACGGCATCCGTTACGACGTGATCGGGCTGTCGTACTACCCGTTCTGGCACGGCACGCTGGAGGCGTTCCAGGCGAACATCAACGACGTCGCCACCCGATACGGCAAGCCGGTGTTCGTGGCGGAGACGGCCTACCCCTTCACCACGGCCGACAAGGACGGCTGGGCGAACATCATCACCTCCGCCGAGCCGTACCCCGGCTATCCCGCCACCCCCGAGGGCCAGGCCGCGCTGATGCGCGCGGTGAGCGACATCGTCAGGGCGGTGCCGAACGGGCGGGGCCTCGGCCTGTTCTACTGGGAGGCGACCTGGACCGGAGTGCCGGGCAACGGCTGGGATCCCACCGACCCGTCCTCGGGCAACGGCTGGGAGAACCAGGCCCTGTTCGACTACGCCGACCGAGTGCTCCCCGGTCTGAGGGCCATCCGCTAGCCGCCAGGTTGATCAAAGCCGGCCCCGGCCGGCGTTGATCGCCATTAGAGTCCTGCCGTGATCGCCCCCTCTCCCTCCGCCACCCGGACGACCTCGCCGAGCGGCGCGGCCGTCGCGTTGACCTCCGTTCTCGCCGTCGTCATCTGGCTGGCGGGCTTCATCGCCTGGCTGGCCGTGTCGATCCTCGGCGACAAGGCGTGCGGTCTCGACGCGCTGGCCTCTTATCAGAGCGACGACTGCGACACGGTCAGCACGTGGGGCACGGTCACCCTGTCGACCTGGCTGCTCGCGCCGATCGGCTGCGCGGTGCTGCTGGCCCTGCTCACGGCCGTCCCGGAGCGGTACGCGGGGGCTCGCCAGGCGGCCCTGTACGCCGTGCCGCTCGTGCCGCTGCTGGTCATCGTGGAAGCGGCGCTTGCGTACGCTCTGTGATGGATTGACCTTGACGTAAGGTCAACGTGTGTAATGAGGACATGCGGATCGGCGAGCTTGCCGCGCTGGTCGGGGTGTCCACCCGGACCGTGCGCCACTACCATCACCTGGGCCTGATGCCCGAGCCGGCGCGGCTGGCCAACGGCTACCGTGAGTATCGGCTGCGCGATGCGGTGGCCCTCGCCCGCATCCGGCGACTGGCCGAGCTGGGCCTGTCCCTCGACGAGCTCCGCGACGTCCTGGCCGACGACGAGGGGCGCGAGCTGCGCGAGGTGCTCCAGGAGCTCGACGCCGACCTGGCCAGGCAGCGGGCGGCGATCGACGCCAAGCGGGACCGGCTGGCCACCCTCCTGGAGCGGGCCGACCTCGACTCCGGCTCGATGGTGCCACCCGAGCTCGCGACGGTGCTGCGCGACCTGCCCGCGGCGGGTTCGAAGTTCGCCGAGCTCGATAGCGAATTGCTGACCCTGGTCAACACGGTGGCCGACCCGGCCGCCCAGACGCGGATGCTCGACCTGATGCGCCCGCTCACCGAGCCCGGCGCGCTCGTGCGGGGGCACGCCCTCTACCGGCGGCTCGACGAACTCGCCTACGCGGATCCCGGCGACCCCCGCCTCGCCGAGCTGGCCACCGACCTCGCCGAGCACCTGCCCGACGAGATGGCGCGGCAGATGATCGCGTACCTGCCGGACGGCTCCGCCGGGGACGGCGGGTGGCTGGAGGCGATGTTCTCGGAGTTCACCCCCGCCCAGTCCGAGGTGTTCCGGCTGATCATGATCGCGCTCAAGGAGAAGTTGTGATGGCACGCAAGGTGCTTCGGATCATCCAGATCGAACTACTCAGTCTGGTGAGCCTCGTCCTGTGGATCGCGCGGCGCCGTCACGGCGTGCCGGCCGGCGCCACCGCCGTGCCGTACGCGAGAGAGCAGGCGCCGATCCTGCTCATCTTCCTGTTCGTGATGGTTGTGGAGACGGTGGGGATAGACCTGCTCCTCCGGGCGATCGACGTCCCGGAGGGGCTGCGCGCCGTGGTGCTGATCGGCGACGTCTACGGCATCCTGTACTGCCTGGCGCTCGGCGCGGCCTGCGTCACCCGGCCGCACGTCGTGACGCCCGGCGAACTGCGCATCCGGTTCGGCGTCTACTTCGACCTGCGCGTTCCCCGCGACCTCATCTCGTCGGTACGCCTGTCGCGCAACTACAACGAGAGCAGGATGGTCTCCGTGGCGGACGGGCGGCTCAGCGTGGCGGTCTCCTCCCAGACCAACGTGATCGTCCAGTTGACCGAGCCGATCACCGTGGTCCGCCCGCTCGGCGGCCGGGCCGAGGCCACCACGATCCGCTTCTTCGCCGACGACCCGGACGCCGCCCTACGCTCACTCAAGCAGGCCACCCCGGCCCGCTGATCACTCGCCTCTCCTGGCCTTCGCCCGCCGCTTGCCCTCGTGCATCGCCTGGACCCGGGCGATCGGGATCGTGTGCCCCTCCTCGACCAGGTCGGCGGGCAACGGCTGCGGCTCGGGCATGAGCTCCGCCCAGGGATCGCCGTCGGCGAGCAGCCGCGCCGCGGTGTGGACGGTGAAGTCGGACGGCGTGACCCGGTCGAGGTCCTCCCACGCCAGGGGGAAGGAGACCGGCGCGCCCGGCCGGATGCGCGGGCTGTAGGCGGCCACCACCGTCGCGCCACCCGCGCGGGTGGAGTCGAGGAACACCTTGCCCTCGCGGTCCTCCCGGATGAACGCCGTGGTGGCGAGCGCCGGGTCGACGCGTTCGGCGCGGGCGGCCAGGGCGCGGGTGGCCGAGGCCAGGTCGTCCATCGCGGTCCCCGCCACCACGGGCACGAACACATGCAGCCCCTTCGCCCCGCTGGTCTTCACCGCCCCGGCCAGCCCCGCGTCGTCGAGGGCCTGGCGGACCAGCCGGGCCGCCCGTACGGCCAGCGGGAACGCGTCCTCGACCGGCGGATCGAGATCGAGCACGAGATGGGTGGGATGCTCGCCGCGGAACAGCGCCGGGTGATATTCGACCGCTCTCTGGTTGGCGAACCACAGCAGGGTCCTGCGGTCGTCGCACAGGGCGTAGGACACCTGCCGGTGCGACGCCTCGGCCCAGACGGAGACCGTACGTATCCAGTCGGGGGCGTACTTGGGCACGTTCTTCTGCATGAACGGCGCCTGGCCGGGCCGTACGCGGATCACCGACAGCGCGCGGTCCCGCAGGGCTGGGATGATGCGGTCGCGGACGGCGTCCAGGTAGTCGACCAGATCCCGTTTCGTCGCGTTCGATCCGTCGAACAGCGGCTGGTCGAGATTGGTCAGCGACACTCCGTCCCGCGTTTCATCGCTGGTCATTCGGTTCACGATGCCGACGTGCGGGCGCGGGGTCAACTTTCACGACCAGGGCGTCTACGCTGATCTGCGTATTTCTCTACCCCACGATGCGGTTCTCCCAG
This sequence comes from Nonomuraea sp. NEAU-A123, assembly GCF_018603905.1. Lineage (GTDB taxonomy): Bacteria > Actinomycetota > Actinomycetes > Streptosporangiales > Streptosporangiaceae > Nonomuraea. Next base: position 18,297 of record NZ_JAHFZZ010000023.1, on the reverse strand, counting down.
GCCCAGGCGACGATCTCGACCCGGTTGCGCATGCCTAGTTTGGCCAGGATGCCGGATGTGTGGCCCTTGACGGTGCTCAGTGAGATGAACAGCTCGGCGGCGATCTCCTGGTTGGTGCGGCCTCGGGCGATGGCCCGGACGACCTCGACCTCGCGTTCGGACAGCGGCTGGGCGGCCCTGCGGGCGGGCGGTGCCGCGGCGGCCGTGAGGTGGCGTAGGAGCCGCAGGGTGATCGACGGGGAGATCAGGGCGTCCCCGGCGTTCGCGGCGCGGACGGCCTCGACGAGCAGGGTGGGGCCGGCGTCTTTCAGGACGAAGCCGACCGCCCCGCCGCGCAGCGCGCCGTAGACGTACTCGTCGAGGTCGAAGGTGGTGACCACGATGACCCGCAGCGGGTCGGCGACGCCGGGGCCGGCCAGGGCGTGGGTGACCTCGATGCCGTTGAGGCGGGGCATCTGGATGTCCACCAGGCACACGTCCGGCCGCAGGCGCCGGGCCAGGGCGACCGCCTCGGCGCCGTCCGCGGCCTCGGCGACCACGGTGATGTCAGGCTGGTCCTCCATGATGAGCCGCAGGCAGCCGCGGATCATCGCCTGGTCGTCGGCCAGCAGGACCCTGATGGTCATCGGCGTTTCCGCGTGAAGACGGGCAGGTTGGTCATCGGCGTTTCCGTGTGGAGACGGGCAGAGTGGCGAGTACGGACCAGCCGGTTCCGTTGCGCGGGCCTGCGGACAGCAGGCCGCCGAGGACCTCGACGCGTTCGCGCATCCCGACCAGGCCGTAGCCGCCCCGGTGGGGGGAGCGGGCCGGGGCCGGCGGGGCGTCGTCGACGACCTCGACGGTGACGGCGTCCCGCTCGCGGGCGACGCTGACCGTCACCGAGCGGGCGTGCGGGGCGTGGCGGGAGATGTTGGTCAGCGACTCCTGGACGACCCGATAGACGGTGCTGGACACCTCGGGCGGCCACCCCGATCCGTCGTCGGGCAAGCTCAGGCGTACTTCGGGGCCGTGGCAGCCGAAGCGTTCGACCAGTTCGCCGAGCTGGTCGGGGCCGGGCGTGGCGGGGGTCGCGTCATCGGCGTCGCGCAGCAGGCCGACGACGCGGCGCGTCGCGGCCAGCGCGTCGGAGCCGGCGGCCTCGATGCTCGCGAGGGAGTCTTCCGTCTTTTCCGGGTGCTTGCGGGTGACGAGCTGGGCGGCCTGGGCCTGGAGTACGACGGAGGTGATGTGGTGGGCGACGACGTCGTGGAGTTCCCTGGCCAGGACCAGGCGTTCGTTGCGGCGTACCCGCTCGGCGACGGTCCGCCGGCGGGCGGCGAGCAGCCGCGGGCCCAGCCCGAGCGCGAGTGCGGCGAGCCATCCCGCGCCGTTCAGCATCACGACGGGCGAAACGCCGGCGGAGGGAGTGCGGGCGGCGAGCAGGCTGCCGGCGACCACCACGAATCCACCGGCCGCGACCGCGCAGGCCGAGGAGGCCGGGAGCGCCCTGATCGCGGAGCCGACGAGCACGGACAGCGCCAGGGCCATGGCCAGGCCTGGCTCGCTGGGGAGATGGACGAAGTGGGTGGTGAGAATGGCGGCCGCCGCGACGGCCAGTCCCGCCACCGCCGCCCATGCCCGGCCGCGTCGGCGTACCAGAGCTATCGCGCACACCACCGCTCCGGCGACGCAGTCGAACTGCCAGTAGCCGTCGCCCCAGCTGCCCGCGACCCGGTACGCCTGGAAGGCGAGCGCCGTCGCGAACACGACGCCGAGCAAGGCGTCGGCGGCGATCCCGGCCCGCACATTCACACGGTTCAGGCTAGGAGATGGGCACCGCGCACCGAAACGGCCGAAAGTACCGTCGTGCACCGGGCAACCCTGCTTTCGCCCGATGCCCGGCGGCGGGCCGGGCTCGCAGGATGAGCCCATGCCATATCAAGATCCGTTTCCGGTGCCGGAGACCGAGGGCCTGACCCAGCGATACGACCGCCGCCAGACCGCCCGCGCCGAGACGACCTCCCCCGGCCGGCCGCGTATCGCCGCGCTCGACGTAGTACGCGGGTTCGCGCTGTGCGGAATCCTGGTGGCCAACGTCCAGCCGATAGCCCACGTCGGCAGCCTCGCCGTGGACCGTGCGCCGATACCCGGCGAGGAATGGATGGGGCTGCTCGTCGATCAGCGCTTCTTCCCGATCTTCTCCCTGCTGTTCGGCGTCGGGTTCTCGCTGCTGCTGAACTCCGCCACCGACCGCGCCACTCACCCGCGGCTCCTCCTGCTGCGCCGGCTCCTGGTGCTGCTCGCGATGGGCCTGGTGCACCACTTTCTGCTCTGGGAGGGCGACATCCTGGCCATCTATGCCGTCGTCGGCCTGGTGGTGCTCCTGCCCTCGTCCTGGCTGCCGCGGTGGGCCGTGGCCGGCCTCGCCGCCGCGCTCCTCGTGGCGCCGCTGATCGTCGGCAGTGGCTTTCTCGCGCTGGTCCCCGGGCTGTTCCTGCTGGGCTCAGCGCTGACCCGGTACGGGGTGATCGCCCGGATCGAGCGGTCCACCCGCGGCCCTGCCGTGCTCGGCCTGGTCCTCGCGGTGGGGGCCGCGCCCGCCCTGTGGTGGCAGACTCACGTCGACGCATCGGGGTTCAGTGGCTCGTTCGCCTTGGCCGGGCTGCTGATCGCCGGGGTGTACGTGTGCGCCCTGCTGGTCCTGCTCAGGACACCGGTCCGACCGGCGCTGCAGGCGGTCTTCGCACCGCTGGGACGGATGGCACTGACCAACTACCTGACCGCCACGATCCTCGTCCTGGCGATCAGCCGCATCCTCGGCGGCCAGTCGGACGACTGGTCTTCGACGACGGTGCTGCTGATCGCTGGTGCCATCCTCGCCGTCCAGTGGCTCTGGTCCACCCTCTGGCTACGCCGGTACCGGCATGGTCCCCTCGAGTGGCTCTGGCGCTGGGCCACCTGGGCCCGCCGCCCACCTCTGCGCTGATTGTGGAACGGCCAGGCACGCGACGGAACGCCCTACGGGTGTGACGCCGGGAGTTTTTCGCGCCGAGCCGCGGGGAGGCACGCCATGCGCGTGAGCGTGAACGGGACAGAGCTGTACATCGACGTCGACGGACCGCAGCTCCACCTTGACGGGGACCGGCTGGTCCAGCGGCCGACCATGGTGGTGTTGCACGGCGGTCCGGGATTCGACCAGGGATACCTCCGGCCGGGACTGGGCCCGCTGAGCGCGGACGTACAACTGGTCTTCGTCGACCTCCGCGGTCAGGGCCGCTCGGAACGGATGCCCGCCAGGACCTGCACTCTGGAGCGGATGGCCGACGACGTCGCGCGGCTGTGCGACCGGTTGGGGATCACCGCGCCCATCGTGTTCGGCCACTCCGCCGGCGGGTTCGTCGCCCTGCACTTGGCGCTGCGGCACCCGGACTCGGTCGGCGGACTCATCCTGTGCGGCACCGCGCCCACGCTGGCGCCGCTGCCCGACGAGGACCCGCCGCCGAGCCTGGAACAGCGCGCGTCCGCCGAGGCGGTCCTGGTCGCGCGGCGCCTGTTCGGCGGCGACTTCTCGCCTGAGACCTTCGACGCCTTCAGCCGGTTGGTCCTTCCGTTCTACGCCGGCCCGCAGCACACCGACGTCCCCGGGCGGATCATGCGACTCACCGACGTCTCCCTCGACGTCGCCGCGTACTTCTTCCGTACGCTGGCACCCACGTACGACCTACGACCGCGTCTGCCGGAGATCTCGGTTCCCACGCTGTCCATCGTGGGCCGCTATGACTGGGTGTGCCCGCCGGCCGCCGGCCGCCTCCTGGCCGCGCAGATCCCCGGCGCCCACCTGGTGGAGATCGCCGATGCCGGTCATTTCGTCTTCTCGGAGGAGCCGCAGGCCTTCCAGGACGCGGTCCGCGCCTTCCTCGCCGGAGATCAGCCGCACATCGCTGTCACTTTCGAGAGACATGGCAGGCCATCTCTACCTAGCTAGATTAAGACTCATGGCAGACAGTCCCCGAATGACGCCGCAGACCCTCTCGGTCTTGCGGGAGCTGCTGAATGACCCCTTGGCCGAGCATTACGGGTTGGGGTTATGTAAAGCCACCGGAATCGCAGGTGGCACCCTTTATCCCATTCTGATCCGCCTGGAGGAGTACGGCTGGGTGGAGAGCCGCTGGGATGACCCGGCCGCCCACCAGGGTCGTCCACCACGTCGGCACTACAGAATCACCGAAGACGGCCTCGAACGCGGCCGTGAGGCCATCGCTCGGGCGGCCGAAAAGCGCAGGCGGGCCACCGGAAGCCGACGTCCCGGCATCGCTGGAGGCACGGCATGAGCACCCTGGAAAAAGCCATACCCGATTACCTGACAGCGGATCAGGCGCGGATGGTCGAGCGTGCCTACACGGTGGCCGCCTATTGGCACCGCCACCAGACACGGAGGAGCGGGGAGCCGTACATCACCCACCCACTCGCGGTCGCCGCCATCCTCGCCGATCTTGGCGCTGACCACGAGTTACTCTGCGCGGCACTCCTGCACGACCTCCTCGAAGACACCGCGTGTCCCGAGACGGAACTGGTGGCGGAGTTCGGCGAGACGATCGTGCGCTTGGTGACGGACCTGCGGCAGCTCGAGGACCCCGCACGTCCGGCTGAAGACTGGCGGGACACCACCGATGAGCGGGTGTTGACCCTGAAATTGGCCGATCGCCTGCACAACCAGCGGACCATGCGATTCCTCCCGCCGGAGAAACAGCTTCGGAAAGCACGCGAGACCCTCGACGTCTTCGTGCCGATCGCCGGCCGGCTGGGCATGGACGAGATCGGCCGGGAACTCGAAGGTCTCGCACAGGCAAGACTCGGTGTGTCCGGTGATGCCGGAATGCAGGCGATTCTCCGGGTGATCACCGCGGGGGCGACCATTCTTCCGCATGCTGTCCGGGCTCGCTGGATCGCGGAGTGGCTTGGCGAACTCCACGCACTTCCCGACCAACGCGCCCGCAGGCGTTTCACCGTGGAGTTGCTCGTGGGCATGCCACGGCTGGCGGTCATGCTGCGCCGGCGAAATCCCGATCGAAAGAGAAGACTCCGCTGGTGACCCCGCGCTCGCCGAAAGCTGTACCACCGGCGAGCCGGCTCAGCGCCTCGGCATCTCGCTCGCCGGCGCGAGCCGCCTGGTGATCTCCAGGGCGGCGACTTCCTCTAAGGGTCCGGACCGCCTTCCATGAAGTCGCGGCGCTCCGAATGAGGAACGCGGTCACAACACCCGCGCTCAGCAGGACACGACGGACTGCCGATCCGGCCAGCGGTCCCGAGCCTGACGGCTCCCCTACAACGGGACTCGCCCACCGTCGTGCTCGTGCACCAGCGCTTTGGCCTCCCGCGACTCAGCAGTCCGCCGGTCCCTCCGACGTGAGCGCGGCCAGCGAGCAGACCTTCGTGACCGGGTAGTACTCGCCCATGACGGCCGCGGCGGAGGCGGGATCGCCGTCCTCCGGCACGTTCTGCACGGCCTCGGCGAAGCCGGCGTCCACGACCATGTTGCGGAGGATGATCCGATGCGTCGCCGCGGGCCGGGCAGCCGAGAACGGCAGGAACGTCACCCCGGGCACCTGCTCGATCGCCTGCCGCTGCGACTCCCCGCCGACCACGTAGCTGTAGCGGCCGTCGGAGTCGAGCCCGGTGTGGTCGTCGGCGCGGCATCCATAGTCGGAGGTGCCGTCGGGCAGTGGGTTCACCACGACCTGGTACGGGGGCAGGGTCAGGTTCGTACACATGGACCAGTAGCGCACGTCCTTGCCCGGGGCCGGCCAGGGCGCCGGGTGCGAGCCCTGGGCGTTGCGCGGGGCCTTGCCGCGGATGACGACGACCTGGCGGCCGAGGGGTGGGGTGACGTCGGCGTAGAGATAGGCGGAGTCTCCGTTCGGGAAGCCGCCGGTCGGACGGTCGGTGAGGTCCGCGCGGGCGAACGCGGGCGCGTCTTGCGCGGCTGCGCCCGTGCCTCTCGCGGATGCGCCGATGCCTCGCGCGGATGCGCCCGTGCCTTGCGCTGGTGGTGTGGCGGCGCTGGTGGCGCTCCCCGCCTCCTGCGCAGGTGGTGTGGTGGCGCTGGCCACACCCCCAGCATTTGTCGCGGCGGCGCTGGTCGTGAGCTGCGTGCAGGTGGGTACGGGCTGTGTGACGCCGTCGCGCTCGAAGGTGACGGCGGGGAGCCGCACCTGGCTGAAGTCCCCGTCGGCGGGGAGGTAGACGCGGTAGACGATGTTCCCCTTGGCCCCTTCAGGGGTGCCGGACGGGGCCAGCGGCAGCGTGTTGACCTGTCCCGGAGCCGCATCGGCGGTCACCGTGAGCGTGTAGTGGCCGCCTGGGGACGCCTGCTGCTGCCAGGGGTTGACGCTGCCCGCGTCCGGCTGGATGCGATGGTCGGTGAGCGACGAGGCGACACCGTTCGCCTCGAACAGACCGCCTCCCTCCTTGTACACCTGGACGGAGGCGTACCGGCTGTCGGGGTACTGGCCGGCCAGCGTGATCCGTAACCCCTCCTGCACGGTGAACGGCAGCACCCAGTACGTGGCGGCGGAGTCGGGGTAAAAGACGTTGCGCGTGTCGGCGGAGACCTTGACCCCCCATGCGCACTCGGGCGTCACCGGCGGGGCGGCTGCGGCGGCGTACTGCGGAAACGTGACGAGAAGGGTGGCGGTGGCCAGGGCGGCACCCAGTCTTGGTGTGATCATGCGAGGCATGGTGACAAGGCTCCTTGGCAGATCTCTGGCAATAAGGCACCAAACGCTGCCCGTCCGAGGGGACGCACCGTCTAGGGAGGCGCGCCGCCCGGGGACGCACCGTCCGGGGAAGCGCACCGTCCGGAGAGGCGCACCATCCGGGGACGCGCCCTCCGGCGTCAGCGGGTCCTGGCCACTTCGGCTGCCACGGCGCGGAACGCGGTGAGGGCTTCGTCCTGGTCCGGGCGGCCCGCGGCGGTGACCGACTTGACGATGACCACGCCGTACTCGGGCGAGACGTAGATGTATTGACCACCGAACCCAGCCGCCATGAAGTCCCCGCCGTCACCGAGCCACCAGTGCAGTCCATATCGCGGGTTGACCGCGGAGGACGGCTTGGTGGACGCCTTGACCCAGGAGGCCGGGACGACCTGGCGGCCGTTGACCTTACCGCCGCGCAGGTAGAGCAGGCCGAAACGAGCGAAGTCGCGATCGGTGGCGTAGTAGCAGCAGTAGCCGAGGCTGTCACCCCGAGAGTCCTTGCCAACAGTGGCCGTCGACTCCATCCCGGCGGGCCGCCAGATCTTCCGCTCCACATACTCGTGGTACGGCATGCCGGTGACCTTGGTGACGAGCCGAGCGAGGACGAAGGAGTTCATGCTGGTGTACTCGAACCTGCTGCCCGGCTCCCAGCCCCGCACCTGGCGGGCCGCTATCCTCCTGATCGAATACCCCCTGTTGGCGGCGGCCTGCAGGCGCGGCACGTCGGTGAGCTCATCCCAGTCGATGCCGGACGACATACGCAGCAGGTCGCGGATGGACACCCCCGCGTAGCCTGAGCCGGCCAACTCGGGCAGATACCTGTCCACCTTGTCGTCGATCGACCGGATCCGCCCCTCGCTGAGCGCGATGCCGATGGCCGTCGAGGTGAACGACTTGGCCATCGACCAGGACTGGAACCGGGTGGCTCGGCTCGCGTCCGTGTAGCGCTCGGCGACGACGTCCTTGCCGTCCAGGACGACGAAGCCGTTGGTCTTGGTACGAGACAGGAAGTCGTTCAAGGTGTGCTCCTGCCCCTGGTAGGTGTAGGTCACCGAGAGTTTCCTGGGCGCGGTGCGCAGCTTGACGGGGTGCGCCGACGGTTTCAGCACGTCGGCGGTCTCGGCCACAGTGCTCACGGACACAGCGGGCACGAACGCTGGCGCTGGCACGGACGCGGACGCCGATACCGACGCTGGCACGGACGCTGACGCGGCAACGATCGCCAGCGTGAGCGAGGCGGCAAGCGCGGCGGCGGGCGCGGCGGCGGCGGGCGCGGAACGGATGATGCGCAATGTCGTCTCCTCCGGAGGATGCGGTGTTGTGCTCCGAGCGAGATGGTGACGCACCTTCTTGGCAGCTCTCTGGCATGCCGACGGGCTATTCCAGCCAGGAAGGCCCAGGTCCCGGCGCTTGCCGGCCGGTCAAGGGAAGACGTACTTCGGCCCGTGTTCCCGGACCGTCAAGCGAAGCGCCCAGCGTGGCGGTGCCGCCGTGGAGCGTCGCCTGCTGCCGCACCAGCGTGAGGCCGAGCCCGGAGCCCGGACTGCCGGAGCGACGACGGAAGCGGACGAACATCGCATCGCGCCCCCGCGGCACCACCCCCGAGCCCGCGTCCTGAACGGCGAGGACGACCTCCTCCCCCACCTCCAACGTCACGGTGATCGCCACCCGGCCGGACCCGTCGGCGCCGTGGAGGGCGGCGTTGTCGAGCAGGTTGTCGGCGACCATGCGCAACCCCTCGGCCCAGCCGCGTACGCGCACGCCGTCCACCAGACGGGCCGTGATCGTGGCGTGCGGGTGACGGTGCCGCGCGTCCTCGACCGCGTCGTTGATGATCTCGGTCAGGTCGGTATCCGCGAAGGCGTCGGGGGCGAGCAGTTCGCCGCGCGCGAGTCGGCGCAGCATCGTGATGAGCCGCTGGATGCGGCCGTGTTCGGCGGCGAGGTCGGTGATGATCTCGGCGCGGTCCGCGGGGTCCAGCTCGGGGTGGTCCAGGAGGGTGAGGTTGGTGCCCATGCTGGTGAGCGGGGTACGGAGCTCGTGCGCGGCGGTGGCCGCGAAGGCGCGCGCGGTCTCCAGTGCCTCGCCGGTACGGGTCACGGCCGCGTCGCGCCGGTCCAGGAGATCGTTCAGGAGGCGGGCCAGCTCGTCGATCTCGGCGACGCCTGCCGTGGTCGCCAGGCGCGTCTCCGTACGAGATGGCGTGTCGATCGTACGTGCCCGCCGGTCTAGCGGCCGTTGCTGTCTGCCGATCGTACGGGGCGGCGGTTGCTGTCTGCCGATCGTACGTGCCTGCCTGCCCAGCCTCGACAGCGGACGTACCGCGAACCTGCCCAGCACCAACCCGGCCACCGCGCCCACCCCGGCCGCGACCAGCGTGACGGATACCAGCCGCTTGCCGAGCACCGCGATCTGGTCGCCGAGGCGCTCCTCCGGCTCGAAGAGGATCAGCCGCGCGGTCCTCTGCCGCCCCACGTCGGCGGCCACGAACCGCCAGCGCCGCTCCCCCTCGACATGGTCGGCAGGCCCGGCGCCGACCGGCAGCGTACCCGGAACATCCCCGATGACCAGCAGTTTCTCCCCCTTCTCCACGACGCAGACCCCGCCCACGCCGGCGGCCGCGGTCAGCCGCTGCTGAAGGAAGTCGGGCGGGATGGCGGGCAGTACGCGGGTCCGCCACGCGAACGTCGCCGCCATCGGAGTCAGCGCCCGCAGCCGCGCCGTGAGCTGGTCGTCCCGCTCAGCGCGCAGGTCCTGCGAGACCAGCCCGAGCAAGACCAGCCCCGCCAGCGCGACCAGCAGCGGAACGGCGACAGCGAGGCAGAGCGCGAACCGCGTGGACAGCTTCACGGCCGCGCTTCCCGCAGCACGAACCCCACCCCGCGTACCGTGTGCAGCATGCGCGGCTCGCCACCCGCTTCCAGCTTGCGCCGCAGATAGCCGACGAACGTGTCCACCGCGTTGCCGGTCACCTCGAAGTCATAGCCCCAGACGCGTTCCAGCAGCACAGATCGGGACAACACGATGCCGGCGTTACGCGCCAGTACCTCCAGCAGATCGAACTCACGCCGCGTCACCTCCACCTCCCGACCGCGCAACGTGACCCGGCGCGCGTCAGGGTCGACGACCAGCGCTCCGACGCGCACCACCGTTCCCGGGGCACATCCGGCACGGCGTAACAGAGCGCGCAGGCGGAGCACCAGCTCACCCAGATCGAACGGCTTGACGACGTAGTCGTCGGCGCCCACCGCCAGCCCGGCCTTCCGGTCGGCCACCTCATCCATGGCCGACAACATCAACACCGGCACCTGCGACCCAGCCCCACGCAACCGGCTACACACCTCGATGCCCGACATTTCCGGCATAGACACGTCAAGGATGATCGCATCGGGCCGGCCATCCACCCGCTCCAGCGCCTGCCGCCCCGACTCGGCGGTATCCACGGCGAAGCCCTCCAACCGCAGGCCGCGCCGCAGCGAGCGCAGGATGGCCTGATCGTCGTCCACCGCCAGGATCCGGTACGCGGTCATCGCCGCAGTCTATTCGGCACCCGCTATTCCACCCCGCGAGCCGAGGATCACTTGACGGTGAGGGAAATGATCACCTCCGGTGGCATGATGCGGGAATGGACAACCCGCTCGTCGTTCCCGAACTCCCGGCTGGCGAGAAATTCATTCTTCGCCCATGGCGGCTGGATGATGTCGCGGTGGTGCGAGAGGCGTCCGAAGACGCGTACATCCCTCTGATCACCGGCGTACCGCCGAATTACTCAGACGCGGAGGGCGCCGCCTTCATCCAACGTCAGTGGAGCAGGGCCACCGACAGGGTCGGCTACTCCTTCGCGATCGCGAACACCGGCGACGACCGAGCCGTGGGCCAGATCGGGTTGTGGCCGAGCCCTCATGGTCGAGCGTCGGTGGGTTACTGGGTTGCGAAGTCGGCCCGGGGTCAGGGGATCGCGTGTACGGCCTTGCGGGCGATCTCGTCTTGGGGCTTGGAACGGCTGAGGATTCCCCGGCTGCAGTTACATGTGGAGCCGTGGAATGCACCGTCGTGGAAGTCCGCCGAGCGGGCGGGGTTCGTTCGCGAGGGTCTCTTGCGTAGTTGGCAGGAGGTGGGAGGTGAGCGTCGGGACATGTATGTGTATTCGAAGATCCTCAGCGACACCCCTGTTCATAAATGAAACCAATGGATGCGACGGCACGTGGTGCACACAAAGCAGGTCGCATCACGGTTGGCCCAGTCAAGGCCGAAGAATGTCATCCCGGTGGTCTGGAGCTTCCACTGATAGCTCTCGAAGAGCTCGTTTTGGCAGGTGTCACAGCTCAGGTTGGCGCCGTGGGGAAGTGTGACGGGCTGGGGCTCGTTCATACCGATAATGCTAACCGCACCTCCCGAGCCGGCAGTCCGTACTCATGACATCCTGGCGAACATGGAAACCGAACTCCTCGTTGGCCTCTGGGACAGCGGCCCCTACGACTACGGAGCGATGGAAAGCAGTTGGCTGGGCTTCCTCCCCGATGGACGAGGCTGGAGCGGCTGGGAGAGCGCAAGTGGCGGAATGGAGATGACCCGATTCCGTTGGCGTTGCCCCGAGCCCGCTCTTCTGGAATTACGCCATCAGCAATCTTTCTCTGGCGAGTGGCAGGCCACGGACAACGCAGGCTTCACCGTGACCTCCCTCGGCAGCCAAGAACCAGATGATGAAGTGATGTTGACCCGCTTCACCATCGGCCCAGATAAAACCATCCTGGCCGACGAGACCTTCACTGCCCTCCACCTAGAGAAGCCCCTGTGGTTCTGCTCAACGTTCGCACTTTCTCGACACGCAATCTCACTGCAAGACGATCCCATCCACGCAACCCCGCCATTTCCAAGCTATAGCAGCGAGGGGGGCTTGCGGCAAGACCCCAGTGCCGGTCCAGAATTCTGGGCGTGAGCTGAATCAGCGCAAGCGCACGCCAAACGGAGATGGACGCGAATGCGGCTCACATTCACAATGTGTCGGCCAATTGCGGCCGAAACCTTCACGGGGGGAGTTTCGATGCGTGTACTGCTGTCGACAATCGGGTCGCGTGGCGACGTCCAGCCGATAGTGGCGCTGGCGGTGCAGTTGCGGGCCCTTGGCGAGGAAGTCCGCGTATGCGCGCCCCCTGACTTCCGCGACTGGATCGACGGCCTCGGAATCCCGTTCGTGCCCCTCGGCCCCGAACTGCGGTCAACCGGGAAAGCCAGCCCCACCGCAGCCCCGCCCTCGCCCAAACAGCGGCGTCAGATGGTGGAAGCCACGGTCGCCACCCAGTTCGAGACGCTGCCGGCGGCCGCCGAGGGCTGCGACGTCATCATGGCCGGCGGATACCTGGTGATGGCCGCTCGCTCGGTGGCCGAGCAGATGGGAATCCGCTACGTCTTCGCCGGTTACTGCCCCATAGCTCTACCCTCCCCCCACCATGCGCCACCCTTCATGCCGATGCGGGAAGGCACACCAGGAGACGGAAAGGGCGACAACCGCACTCTCTGGGCTCAGGACGCACAACTTTGGAACGACCTCTGGGGCGCTGCTCTCGACTCCCATCGGGCTTCGGCCGGCCTGGCTCCGGTCCCTGACGTCCGGAGCCATATGTTCACCGACCAGCCCTGGCTGGCAGCCGACCCGACGTTGGGGCCCTGGCCTGAGCCCGCTGACCCGGATGTGGTTCAGACGGGCGCGTGGATCCTGCCGGACGAGCGTCCGCTGCCTGCGGAGCTGGAGGCATTCCTTGAGGCCGGCGAACCACCCGTCTATTTCGGCTTCGGCAGCATCCGCGCGCCCCATGACCTCAGCAAGACGATGATCGAAACGGCCCGCGCGCTCGGCTGCCGCGCGATCGTGCTCCGCGGCTGGGCCGACCTGGCGCTACTCGACAGCGAACCCGATTGCCTGTCCATCGGAGAGGTCAACCAGCAGGCGCTCTTCCAGCGGGTCGCCGCCGCCGTACACCACGGCGGCGCGGGCACCACCACCGCGGCCGCACGTGCCGGAGCACCCCAGGTCGCCATCCCCCAGCACTTCGACCAGCACTACTGGGCACAACGAATCAACGACCTCAATATCGGAACAGCGCACTCGCCCGGCGCGCCGACCACCAATTCCCTGACCGAAGCTCTCAGCCGTACTCTCCAGCCGGACGTGGCAGCCCGCGCCCAATCCATCGCCACCACAGTACGCACCGACGGCGCAAAAGCCGCCGCACAACTATTGTCTGAAACGAGTCCCCCGCCGAACCATCCGATACGGAGTGACCTCAAGGGATAGGCAGGCTTGGATGCGGAGCGCTCGGAACAATCCCACTCATGCTGTTGGTGATGGCCCACCGTTCGTGATCCCGCCAGGCGCCGGCGATGAAGAGCAAGTCAGGCGAGTAACCCTCGGATCGGAACCCGAGGCGTTGAACCAGCTTCAGAGAAGCATGATTGTCGGGCTGGATTTGGGCTTCCAGCCGGTGAAGGCGCAAGTGCTCGAACGCATAGCGCAGCACTAGACCGAGACCTTCGGACATGTACCCTCGGCCGGCGGCGGGAGCGAAGGCCGCATAGCCCAGCGAGCCGGACTGGAACCGCCCCCGGATAATGCTGTTGATGTTGATGTTGCCCGCTATAGCACCGGTGTCACGCATGCAGACCAGTAGGCCCTCGGCAGACAGAGGGTCGTCGAATCGTGCGAGGAATTTGCGGAATTCCGGCGGCGCGCTGGGCAAGGCCATCCACGGATGGTGCAGGTCGGCACTGGCACGGACCAACTCGATGAACTCGTCTTGATCGTCGATGGTGAGCCGGCGCACGGTCACGCGAGAGGAATCTCCCCCAAGACCAGCCAGAGCTTGCTCGGCTCCTTCGACACTTTCGTTCTGATTCACGGCCCAAAGGGTAGCTGAACATAGACTCCGCGGCAGTGGCGAGGCATCCACGACGACCCCCGCCTTCCGGACCTCGACCAGCACGCCGTTCAGGCCGACCTTGACGCGATCGGATCGGCCGAACGCCGCGCGCTGCTCGACAGTGACACCTACGCGCACCCCGATGAGGCACCCGCGGCGGTGGTCAACCTCGGTGTACTGGAGAAGCAGCACGGCGGCACTGTATGCGGTCCGCTTCGATGTCAGCGGATCCCTCTGGCAAGAAGATCCTTGGCGGCCTGCGGGGCCTTGGCAGGGGAACCTGCGTCGAACGGCGGCTGAGGGTCGTACTCGATCGCCAGTTGGATCGCTTCTGCCGTGGTCTGGTCTGCGATGTGCGCTGCCAATGCGAGCGCCATATCGATACCGGAGGAGACTCCTGCGGCGGTCACGATTCTGTCCTGGAACACGACTCTCTCGGCCGTGTACGTCGCCCCGAACGACTCCAGGACATCGATGGCTGCCCAGTGCGTCGTCGCGGAAAGCCCCGTAAGCAGTCCAGCGGCAGCCAAGAGCAGTGATCCCGTACATACGGAGGTGGTCCAGCTGCTCCCTTCGTGCATTCGCCCGATCCAGCCGAGAAGCTCCTCGTCCTTAAGGAGTCCACGGGCGCCGGGGCCTCCAGGCACAAGCAGCACATCGCACGCGTCAATCTCAGTGAACGTCGCGTCGGCACTGATGGCCAACCACTTGGGAACATCCCGCACGGGTCCAGGCTCCGTGGCTACGAAGACGATCTCGGCGCCCGGCAGGAATTTGAGCACTTCGTACGGGCCGACTGCGTCGAGAGCGGTGAACCGATCGAACAGCGGGATGGCGATGCGCACATTGGCTCCTCCGTTGTCCTGATCATGCTACGACGACGGGCCGATTTCTGTCGTTCGAGATACGGCCCGTGCGCTGTCCCTCCCGCCCGAAGGGAAAACAGGCCAGGGCCGCGAGACGCAAGGGTTCGTCCCGTGCGGCGATCATCCGGACGGAGCGCCCTGCCGGAGGTTCTATGACCTCAGCTCCTCGCGTCGTTTCGTTCTTCGCGGCGGCGGTTGGTGGCGTTAGTAGACGTGGAGCCGCTGGTAGACGCTGACGAGTAGATCGGGCATCCTTGTGCCCCTTATGTCGATGATCGAATGGCGATTTTGATGATTGAGGCCCTGTCCCTGGTGGTGCTATGGATCAGCCCCGTGGTGCTGTTGTTCTTCCTCATCTACTGGGCGGTTCGACTGGCGATCAGACATGAGAAACGGTGGGTGCCGACTCCGCGCGGGACCGGGCCTCAGCGTCGTAGGCCGCGACGCCATCCGGAATGAGGAGAGCGCCAATAAAGGCGTCTTTTAGGTTGTGGGTGATCGCTATTCGGCGAGTGCCGTCGGTTTCCAAGGCGCGGCGGACGTTGGTCATGCCTGCTGGCAGGTTGCCGGTGCGGCGCTGGTGTTGCCGGTCGAGCGGCATTCGTTCGGGCTCGTGAGGCCGGCCTGCCTGGAGGCGGCGCGTGGGTCGTTCGACGCCGCTGCGGCAACGTGGGCGCCACCCTCAAGCAGGCCTGACGAGACCGACCCCTTTTCCTCTCCCTGCCCCCGACTGAACGACACGATCAGGGAGAGGAAAAGGGACTACAAGCACGACCGTGGTTACATGACCACCCCCTAGTAGGTCATGAGAGCCCAGCGGTCTCGCGCAGTGAGTGCTCGGCCACCGCGGTGTGAAGTTCGCCGAGAATCTCGGCGTGCCGCCCGGATGCCAGCTCCGCGTCGTACAGCTCCTCCAGGGCGCAGATCCGCCTGTCCTCGAGGCCTGGGCGTTCCTGGTCGATGAGCGTTGCGCTGGTCCCCGCCAGCGCGGGCCCGCACCACAGTGCTGCCCCGGCACGCAACCGCGCCACGGCGTCGGCGTGTCGCCCCTCTTCGGCGTCGGCGCGCGCGGCTGTTCTGTACCGCTCGAACAGCCGCAGGTCGAGCTCGTCCGCGCCGATGTGGATGCGGTAGCCGGCGCCGACCCGGCTGATGCGCCCCTTGCCGACCAGCGCCTGCAGCTCGTGTACGTACACCTGCAAGCGCGCGACAGCCGTGCGCGGCGGCCGCTCGCCCCAGACCAGAGCGACGAGCCGGTCGTCCGACACCGTGTGGTCCGCATTGAGAAGGAGCGCGGCCAGCACGGTCCGCTGCTTCGGCGAGCCCAGCGCGATCGGCCCGTCAGGTCCATGGACCGACACCGGCCCGAGAAGCGTGAACCGTGCCTCCGACTCCATGTGTCCCCTTCACGCCCCTGATTCCCCGACCGATGCTACCGAGCGAAAGATCACGTTGATGAGCAGCGGTTTGCCGGTCCGGGAGTGCCGTCAGAGACGAGGGAGTTCGGCTTCGATGAGGAAGCGGTGATCGCGAGTAGTGAAAGCGCCCTCGGAACAGATGCGCTCATGGAGTGCACGTAGCGGCCGGTCATAGCGGTTGCGATCGAAGTCGCGGACTTGCCAAGGAACGGCACGTAACTGGAAGATGACCGCGCCGATGTCGTGAAAGACGTACTCGACCATCTCCTCGCGAGCGTCCAGCACGTGCAGCCCGCAGTGGCGGAGGCGGTCGACCGCGACGGCCAATGTCCAGCTCTCCGGATCGGTCGGGGGTGGCGCACCCAGGGCGGCGTTCAGGTCCAACCCGTTGCGGCTGCCGACTTGCTGCGTAAGCAGTCGGCCATGAGGGACGAGAACCCGGGCGACTTCGGCCGCGTTCAGCGCACCGTGCCTGTTGAGCACAAGGTCGAACGTGGTCTCGCGCACGGGGATGTGATCGGCGGTACCGCCCAATACCGGCACCCTCAACGGCCTCAGCCGCTTGCCGGCGATGGGGATGTTGGGTTGCCATCCCTCCATGGCGACCGTGTAGGGCGGAAGCGGAGACAAGGACGCCAGGACCTCACCACCGCCGGTATCCAGGTCAAGCACCCGCCGCGCCGTCGGAAGCAGCGACAAGGCTCGCTCGGTGTACGCCCACGACGGATTTCCACCGTTCACTCGGCCGCGCAGCCAGCTGAAGTCCCATCCGCGGACGGATGCCTGGATGGCTTGCTCGACGAGCACGTCATAGCTCAGCATCTGGTCACGCTAATGAGGAGGGGGAACATGGGCCACTCGATTATTCATCGACGGTCGGCCAGCATCCGGGCCAGCTCCAGGCGCAGTTTGCGGAACATCTGCCGTAGGTGGTAGTCGACGGTGTGCGGCGAAATGAAGAGCTCCGCGGCCGTCTCCCTGTTGGTCAGCCCGCGTGCGACGTGCGCTGCGACGCTGCGCCGTGGTCAATCCGCAGCAAGCGCGCGATCGACCGCATCGGCCTGCGCCACACCCCCTTCCGAACGTCGGCTTTCCCGAACGTCGGCGACCGGAGCCTTCCCACTCCGCACGCCAAGGGCTACCACCGCGATGACCCGGCCAAGCCGATGACCGCCGTCACCACGTTCGACCCGTCTCAGGCTTGGATCGCTACGCAGATAGTCGCCACCCCAGTGACCTCAACCGCTTCTTCACCGCGCTCCTCGAAGGCAAGCCGACAAGCAGATGCGGACCACCGTCGACGCCCCCGGAGCGCGGCGCCAGGCAGCCGGTATGGGCTCGGCCTGAGCAGCATCAAAGCTGACCTGCGGGGACACCGCCTGGCGCCACGGCGGATCCATCCCCGGCTACTGCACCACCACCAACGCGGTTACCGAGGGCGACCGCGCGCCCGCCCTCGCCTTCACTCACCTGCCACGCAGCATCCATCGGCTGGCGAGCCGGGGCAGCACGTCACCAGGAATCACGACGATGTTGTTCCCTCCTCACGTCGTGAGCCGACCGCGGCGGCAGGTCGGGGGGCTCCGGGTCGGATAGGACGAAGCGCTCAAAGAGAATGGAGCCCACCACGAGAATGGTCACCACGACAAAAAGAACATACGGTAGCGAATCAGGCACAAAGATCACCACCGTCAGAGCGACCAGCCCCAGGACCAGAACCGCCACAAAGGCAAGGCCGAGCTTCCGCAGTCTTTCCTTCACGCATCCTCCGGTAAGAGCAGGTAACAGTGAACGCTCGGCGGCGCCAGCGACTTCGCCCAAGCCGTTGAGCGCTTCCTTGAAGTATTCGTCGGAAACCGCCACGGCGGATGAAGTGGCGGGCCCGGTGGCGCCGTGAGATCCCGCGCGCCGAGCATCATGTCCGTACGAAGATCGGAACGCAGGGTGTCTGGCCGGCCCTGCTCGATGGGGCAGCCGTGACGGTGGGCTAATTCCCCACCATGCCGAACGTTTCCTCGCCCGAGGAGAGACGGGCTGTAAGGCCATGGCCTTGACCATGGAACGCAACATGTCCCGGCCATCCGCCCCGATCTGCTTCGCCAGCCGCTCGCCGGGCGTCACACTGCTGTCAACGGCCATCGCCGTGTTCTCCTTCGATCTTGGACTGCGCACTCGAAGGACCACGCGATGGCCGCCTCCCTTCCATGACACGGTGGCGAAGAACACCCGAGCGTCAGCTTCTCGGCCGTAAACGACCGAGCTTGCAGCTCCTCACCGTCGCTGGCTTCGGCGGCGAGGTCCGCGTCAGGCAGCGTGACTCACTGCCCAGTCCGCCACACCGCGTGAGGCGATGTTGCGG
>NZ_JAHFZZ010000022.1 GCF_018603905.1 Nonomuraea sp. NEAU-A123 | reverse complement strand
CGTCATCAAGACCACCGCCCGCGACGCCTACGGCTTCCGCAACCCAGGAAACCAGCGACTACGCACCCGATGCGCCACCACCCGAAAAGGCCGCGGACACCTCAACCCCGCTTAACTTCGAAGAGCCGCTATCAGGCGCAGGCTCAGTCTGTGCTCGTCGGTTCCAAGGACGATCCGTCGGTGACGGTGGAAGCCACGACCGAGGAAATGGCCGCTGCCCTGGCCGAGGTCGTAACCAATGGGCTGGGCCCGCGCACGTTCAACTCGGGCCGCACCGGCTACCGAGCCGCTGCCAGAGTCCACGCCCAGGGCCAGCGCTATCAGACCAGCGTGCAGGCAGTTCGCCTGAGCTGATCACCCCGCAGCACGTCGGGATGTCGCGTGTCTCCCGACGCCGCTACCCCATCATCACCCGCCGATCTCCGTCCGGGCGGCACGGCAGGCCCGCCCGGACGCTCCCGCATGCCCAAGGAGGAATCTCATGGAAATCAACCCTGCCGAGTATCTGCCGATCGTGGTCCTGTGTCCCAGCGTCGCACCCGAGGCGCACGGACCGGGGTGCTCCTATCGGCACCTGTTCATCCCGCCCCAGCCCGGTGAGCCGGGTGATTGGAGCGGCACTGTGACTGATCTCGATCAAGTCCGCGAGCGGTTCCCTGGCGTGCTGTTTCACAAGTGCCTCTTGGACGCTATCCAGTACGGCATCCTGCGGGCCAACGCGATTGCCGCTGGCCGGGAGCCTCGCCCGTCGGATCCCGAGCACAAACCCCGAGGAGAGCACCCCTATGGCCGTGCTTGATGGCATCTCCCTCCCGCCAAGGTGGCGGATCACGTCCCGGCTGTTCGCGGGGTGGCCGATCGACCATCAGCACCTACTCGAACTGTGGCCGCACGGTCGCACTTCCGATGGACGGATTCGCTGGTTCTATCGCCTGTCGCGTTACCGCCGGACGGTGTTCTCCGCCACGGACATCAGCTCGTCAGTCGGCGCCACGGTGTGCCCGGAGACGCTGATCAACGCCGCACAGACCGTGCTGGCATTCCTGACGCTCGGCCCGAACGACACGGATGCGGAGTTCTTCGCGAACTACACCCCGGCACAGCTCGAATGGCGGGACCAATACGCGGAGGAACTGTCCATCTATGCCATGGACGGGCTCTGCGGCTACTGCGGAAGCGATCACGCCTCCTCTGGCTGTACCAGGGAGTCATGATCATGGCCCGTTGGTACGGCTTCTGGTATGGCGGGCCAAGCTACAGTCCGCCACAAGAGGAGGATCTCGAGGAGTTCTCCTCACTTGCCGAGGCGAAGCACAAGCTGATCGAGCGCTACCTGTATGGCTATTGGCAGGTCTCTCGGTTCGACTTCCTACGCCGAGAGCCCGCGCTGGTGCTCACCCCATGCGTGACCGAAGACTGCGAGATCACCCTCTATCGGTCTCGCCATGGCGGCGACTATCCCGAGCTGCGGATCTTCCGTGGGCCTCGCGGTGGCATCCGCTCCGAACGCTGCTGACGTTCGTAAACCCACAAACCCCACCTTGCCTCGGCTCGATGAGCCGAGGCTTCGTCATGTCTGGAGGCAAAATGGGCAGTTCCATCGACTTCGACGGTGTCGCGATCATCATCAACCGTCCGGCCGACCTTCTCGCGGCCGTGCCGTACTTGCTCGGGTTCCACCCGTCCGACTGTTTCCTGATGGCGGCTATCGACGATAGCCGTCTTGCGGGCCTGGCTCGGTTCGATCTGCCGGACGGGAGCGAAGACATCGCGCGAGTGGCAAGAAGCTGTACGGACGTGCTCCGCCGACAGAGTATTCCTTCAGCCGTCCTGATCGGTTATGGGCCTGGCCAGCGGATCACTCCGACCATGGACAGCGTCTGCGACGCTCTCGCCATCGAGGGCCTTGAGGTCGTCGAGATGCTCCGTTGCGAAGACGGACGGTACTGGTCATACGCATGCAGCGACCCTGGTTGCTGCCCTCCCGAAGGTGTCCCGTACGACGTCACGAGCCACCCGATCGCCGCAACCGCTGTGGCCAACGGTGCGGTCGCTTTCCCAAGCCGCGATGCGTTGGTGGACCTGCTGGCTCCAGTCACAGGGCACGAGCGCGAGGAGATGCGGGAGGCAACGGCTCTGGCGCGCGCTCGTGCGCATGCACTGCTGGAGACGAAGGAAGACACGTACTGGTTCATCGAAGGGCTCCGCCACGTCGGGGCCTGCTTCGATCATGTCGATGCGGGCCGACCCATCCCCGCCGATGAAGTCGCCTGGCTGGGCGTACTCCTCACCGGAATACTGGTTCGGGACATCGCGCTCACATTCGCCGCTAAGCGCGACTACGACGTATGCCGACAGTTCTGGACCGAGGTAACCCGTCGGGTGGAACCGGCCTACGCTCCCGCCCCTGCAACCAACCTGGCTGCTCTCGCGCTGGAGGCGGGGGATGGGGTCCTGGCTCGCATCGCAGCGAACCGAGCTCTGGACGCCGATGCCGGATACCGGTTCGCCACGATGATCAGTTATGCCCTGGACATCGGCATGACACCTGCCTCGTTCGCTGGCATGGACATAACCGGACAGGAAGAGGCGATCATGAGGCTCGCCGCTGAGCACCCGATAGGCGCGCGGCCCATCCTGCCTCCAGTCCCCGAGGCGAGCTGATCGACACCGTCGTCTGATCTCGCGCAACCCCATGGCGCCGGGCGCATGCCCGGCGCCTTTCGCATGTCAGGAGGAGATGTGTCCAAGGAATCGCTGAAGTGGCTGAACGAGAACACGCTGATCGGGTTCACCGACAAGCGCGGCTCTGCCTGGCACTATCGAGCCAGTGAGCAGGGCGACGAGCCCAACCACTACCCCGGCGCCATCCCAGTCGCGGACGTCATCCGACGCCTGTTCAGCTGGGAACCCGCCGAAGGCTCGATCGAGACCACCTATCTGACCGACGAGGGCGTCACCCGCCTTACGGACCGCACTCGGAAAGCGATTATTCGCCCCGACACGGGAGAGATCCTCGGCGTCTTCAAGCAAGGCTTCCGGATTCACGAATACAAGCGCTGGCTCTTGGAACACATCGAGACGATTCTGGACGACGAACTGTTCATCGGCTCGGCCGGCCTGCTCAAGGGCGGCGCGGTGGCCTGGGTCCAGGTGGAGGTACCCGAGTCCTGCACCACTCCCGAGGGCGTCACCTTCCGACCCTTCCTGTCAGCCGCCACCTCGCTGGACGGTTCGCTGTCCTCGACCTACCAGACCGGCGCCCAGCTGATCAGATGCGACAACACCCTGTCCGCTGCGCTGGCCGAAGGCGGAGCCAAGCGGCTGAAGATCAAGCACTCCCGAAACTCCCTTGGCCGGATCGCGGAAGTCCGGGACGCGCTGGGCATCATCCATCAAGTCGCCGACGACTTCGCCAGGGAGGTCAGGCGCCTGTGCCAGGTCGAGGTTTCTGGGGTGCAGTGGGGCACTTTCCTTGATCGGCATGTCCCGTTGCCTCCAGACTCTGGTCGCAGCCGCACCATGGCCGAGGCCAAGCGGGACGCGCTGAACCGCCTCTGGAGTCACGACGAGCGGGTGACCCCTTGGCGTGGTACGGCGTTCGGCGTCGTCCAGGCCGTCAACACCTTCGCCCATCACGAGCAGATCGTGAGAGGCGCCGTCCGCGCTGAACGCAACATGCTCCGCATGGTCACCGGCGGTGTGGACGAGCTCGACCTGGCCACCCTCCAGACGCTGGAGAAGGTGCTCGATCGCTCCGTCCTGGGCAGGGCCGCCTGACGCGTTAGAGGTGCGGTCACCGTGTGACCGCACCCCGTCCCTTCATGGCAGGATCTGAGGGACCGCGAGGTTCGGAGGACGACATGAACGACGAGACGGCCGCGTTGCTCTTCGATGTGGTCGAACGGCTCGAAAAGAGCATCATCGCTCGTGAGTGCCCTGCGATCGTGGCTCTTCGTGGAGAGTGCCTGCTAGTGCTCAGCGACTATGACTACCTTCGTGATGAGCAGTCGGCTGCAGCGTTTGAGAGGCGGGCCGCTGCCAAGGGTCAGGAGATCGCGGCGACGCGATGGGTTCTCGCTGTACCTCAAGTCTGGGTGATCACGCCTGACAAGGTATTCAGCCGTGCGGTGTCGAATCATCCGCTGCGCGAAGGGGAACAGGAAGCGATCACCTGGATGAGCTTTGATCAGAGCGACGGAGTGGAGTACGGGCGTGTGCCATACACACGCCGCCCCAGCGGAGATCCAGTGTTCGACGAGCCGGAGATGTTTACGGTCGGGGTTCGTCCCGCTGAGCACATGCCGGGCTACACGTTGCTTCAAGCCCTCTTTCTGGACGACTAGCCTCAAGCCCGAAGAACCTTTTCCCCGTACGGGCAGAGCTTTTCGTAGGTGTCGCTGTCCTTGCTCTGGGCGATGATGAACCTTCCGCAAGGCGCTTCAGGAGCGAGAGGCGGGTGGCTTCAGAAAGACATCTCAGGAGCTTAGATGTCAAGCAACGAGCGATTCGGTCTGATGTGGGCAAGCGGTTGCTTCGTTATAGATGGTGCCGGTTTTGAGGCGGCCGTGCAGGATGCCGACGAGGCGGTTGGCGACTTGGCGTGGGGCGGTGTTGTAGTCGGTGTCGCGGGTGCGTTGCTTGTCGTAGTAGGCGTGGGCGCCGGGCGAGACGCGGACTGCGGTGGCGGCCTGGGTGATCAGGGCGTCGATGAGCCGGTCGTTGTGGACGAAGCGGGCGGCGACGACCTTCTTCTTGCCCGAGGCGCGGGTGATCGGGCTGGTGCCGGCGTAGTTCTTGCGGGCTTTGGCCGAGGCGTAGCGGTGGGGGTCGTCGCCGAACTCTGCGAGCACCTGGGCGCCGAGGAGAGGCGATCGACGAGTATCGCCTGGCCGCCTAGTCTGACTGGTGAAATCCCAGATCAACCCATATGTGCGTGTTTGGCGTCTACGGGTACAGGTCGAGTTCTTGGCACCCACAAGCAATCTCATCGCTCAACATGTTCAATGCGCCCGATTCCAAATACGGCAATCTTCGGATCGCCCTCCAGGCACCTACGGGCTGCGCCAGCACCTATGTCTTGCGGAGGTTGATCTCCCCAGTCTACAAATCCACCGGTTGCTACTAGTTTGTTTCCTTGTAGGATTCTACCGACTTCCGGCACATCAACGCCTCGGTGCCCGTTTTCTACGACAGCCTTCGTTCCGTTTGGCCACATGGGCGTCGCATATGTTGATTGAGGACCGTACAGGAGCCGTAGACAATTACTATCCGGGTTGTAATCCAAAATTGCTGTGAGGCTTGCGAGTTGGTAAATTTTCGGATCGTGAGTGACTATAAGGGGGCGATCTCCGGTCGGCATGCCGCTGTCGCCGGAGCTGCTTGAGCAGCCAGCGACTGCAACAAGTAGTGTTATCGATGCGGCGAGTAAGGAGCCTGATCCCTTGCCGACCACCTTCTTGCGTGTTATTAGCACGTTATGATTAGATCACAGATCGCGACCGCCGGTGAGGCAATCAAGTAGGCTTTGCCTCGAGCTCTTTCTCACGCTGTTGGGACTAGGCTGCTACACGGCTTGCATCCATAGAGTTGCTCAGCTTGAATCCACAGTGTGGTTTCGTGTGATCGGTTTCGGGTCCTATTCGTCAACCGGCGCATACTCCAAGTCGAACGTTCCGGCCAGGGCTGCGTCCTGGCGAGTCCGGCCTTTGAGTTGATCGCCAACCCTGCCACCGATGCGGTGGGGCGCAGGACCCCAGCGCCACGCTTCGGCGATCCTCGGGCCATGGCCCTGACCCTGGCCCTGGGGCACTCTGTGCCGCGCCACGACTGGCTTCACCAACAAGAACTTTCACGTCTTGATGACCGGATTGCTCGGCGCCACCGCCAACGGCACTAGTCAGATGACCTACGACCTGCTTAGACAGCCGTTCAACGGGCTGATCCGCCGGCTACCCACTCCAACCCTAGCGCGCATCGCCATCTTGGTGGGCATTGCCGGAGTTGGGCCGCCGCCAGAGAGCACCAGTCGCACTCGCCGATACACAGTGCGGCCTGCTCAAAGCGGCCGGTTCAACTGTCGCCACAAACGGGAGATAGTCCGCGGTCTCGGACGGGCCAGCGGCATGGCGATGCCGCTGGTCAGCCATTGTCCCCGCCCCAGCCTGGACGGCCGGGGCGGGGACGGTCGGCCGAGCCTTCCACGCCCAGTTGGTTGAACCGCCCGATCCAGCAGCGCACCGTCCCGGTGTCATCGCCAAGCAGCTCAGCGATCTGCGCCGCAGGCATCAGTGCAGCGACAACAGCACCATCACCGTCCACATCGCCTGCCGCCAGCGGCCCCGCAACTCCGCCTGCATATGGCCGATCGAGGGGGCCGGAGCGTTGGTGAACACGGCAGGAGGGTGCATACTGACCGTGACCTCGCCAGGGCGGAGAGAGGGCCTGAGCAGCCTCGATCCAATCCCCGACGAGGCCCCTGTCAACGCCCGTCCGCCTAGGTGACCTCACACCCCGTTACCCGCAGAACTTTTGGATACGCGCTTAGAAAGGCCTCAACATGTGCCACATTGCCAGACGTCCCAACTGCTGCCGAAGCCATCCGGCTCCCTGAAGTTCTCGGTTTTAGCTATGTAGGATTCTCCGCCATTCGTTGCGGAATTCAGACCGTATGCTGATCCGCCCCAGTACGATGGGCCACCGCTGTCGCCGCCGAGCAAGGTGTAGTCCGTTACATAAGCGTCATAATGTATAACTCCATTACTCATGTAGGTGTAGTCCGTGTCGGTGACTGTTCCACATCGGGCGCCATTGCCCGCTTCGGCGCTCGTCCTGCCGAATGAGCAGATAGGTCGACCCACAGCGGTGACTATACCCAGGGCAGTCACATAGCGAGGCGTGTTGAGCTCGTAGTAGAAGGTCCTCGTATACGTGAGATCGCCGCCTTGATAGCGAGCAAAGTCGTAGGCGGGGGAGCGGAACATGCGACTCACCGTGGTTCTGTTCGTGTCGTAGTCGTGATGATTCTCGTATGTGAGGTAGAGGTGGGAATCATCCGCACAGTGTTTTGCTGTAGTCGTGGCTCTGACGTCCGATGTGGAAATGATGTTGAACCCGGCTGTGCACCAAGGGAGGCTGTTCAACGTCAAGAATCCACCGCCCCGGAGGTAATTGTCCGTTAACTTGATCCCTAGGTCATCGACGACGGTTACATCGATGCTTATATTGCTGTTGTCCGCAGGAGCAGGCTGGAGAGCGGTGCGGGCACGATCCTTCTCTGTGGCACTGATTGATGGACGCAGTTGAGCCTTGAAAGTTACTCTGCCGGTCTCTATGTCGTACCCTCCGCCGAGGGCTTCGACCTCGGGGCGGCCTGCGAGGACTTTGAATCGAGTATCGCGGACGCTTTTCAGCTCCGCCTCGGAGAATCCCTTACCCCCGATAAACTCCACCTCGCCAGGGAGAGTCTTGGCGAGGTTTATGGCGGCGCGTGGAATTTCACCTTTAAAGCCTATGTGAAGGCTCCGGCCCTCATTGGTAAAGGTGATCCCTGATAGCGCTTCCGGGAAGTCCTTATTAAGTTGGATACCCACCTTGTCAACTGCTGGAACCCAGGCGTACCGGTCGATGGCTTCCTCAAGAGAGATGCCCCGGCTCGTGGCGAGGCGGTTGAGGTCAATCAGCTCAGCGAAGGGGATACCGTCGATCTTGATGACCGGGTCAGGAACGGGACCATCAGGGAGTTCGGGCTGTGCTGCGGGGTTCCTCTGCACAGTTTCGGCGGCGTACTTGTCTAAGGCCTTCTTGAAGGGGATGCCCTTAGCGCGCGCTTCCTGTGAAATTTTGTCCAGCGTGGGACGGCTGTGCTTCGGTTGCTGCTCGCGAGGCAGCACGAGTGCCGTAGTGCCTGCCGGGGAAACGGCCGGGGTGGCCTCAGGAGTTGGTGAGGGGGTGTCAACTGCATTGGCGATGCCTGGAGATAAGGAGAGAACAGCGACGAGGGACGCTGCGGCTACGAGACGGTTTCTCATTTTGCCTCTTCTAGGTGAGAGTTTGATATACCGCCCCGCACATCGACGTTTGCAGGCAGAAATGGTGGCCTGCCGCCTGGTGAAGTCGATGCCGAGGAAATCAAAGTCTAGGGAGCTCAACTGGTGCAGTTGCGCCGGGGGCCTCGTCGAAATATCAGCGGGAACAGAGGCGGCGACAACGCTGAACATCGTCGTTTCTCGGTGCATAGCATGGTCATCATCGCGGCGTTTCCGATTGGTCGAATGCCTCCACCATCAACCAGTCGTTCTGGTCGAACTGGCGTATCCTAGCCAGAACGTATACGCCGGCAGCGTTTCTTCGGTCACGAGTTGAGCGCGTAAGCGTTGGCAGCTTCCAGCGGGCACTTGAAGTCGCGGGCACCAAACCCTTCTGCTTGTGCTTGCGGCTTGGTAGGTGATAGTTCAGCTAGATGAGGTGTACGCGCTGCGTGGGTTTTGATACGGCTGGGCTTGTTGCCGACCTGATCGGAATCTGCTCCAGTCGCGCGCAGGTGCACCGACCCGTCCGCGACGCGGAGTGCTCAATCGGTTAGGGGATTTTCGTAAGTGTCAGGCTACCGAGTTTATTGCGTTTGCGACAATAGAGTCAGGAGGCCAGTCTGATAGAGATAGCCGGAGCTGCTACAGTGATCATTTACAATTCCTCATACTCATGTCAACTCTTGATCTTCCCGGTCCGAGCTCATATAATCCCATGCCTCGTTCTATGACGGAATGTCTCGTATCAAATACGGTAAGTGCTTGTCTAGATTCGGGAACTCCCTATTCATTGCCCTGTAGAGGGTTTCTGAAAAGGATCAGGGTGGCCGGCCGCCGTAGCGGTGCAGAAGGATTATGCTCATCGCCAGGTAAATGACGTTCTCGGCGGTCGCTGTCAGGTACTCGCAGTCTTTGGCCAGGTGCCGATATTTGCCCAGCCAGGCGAAGGTGAGCTCGACCACCCATCGCTGGGGCACGAGGGAGAACCGCGGGATCCGTCGCGGTGGGGTATCTTCGCTGGCCCAGGTGGAGCGGAATCCTCCATCACGTCGGACGACGATCTGTCGGCTCACACTGAACTGTTCCAGAATCCAACCGATAAAGTCCTGTCTGCGATAGCCCTGATCGGCCCAGACATGCTTCAGCCGCCTCAGGATCTGGCGGGCGTGGGCCAACAGCAGGGACGGCATCGTCGCGATCGGTGGCCCGCACGTTTTGACTGTCGATGATGCCCGGCCTGGGGGTAGGGGTCGCGACCGCCACTGATCCGGTCGTGTTCGCGTAAGCGGGCCAGGATCTGTTCCCAGCGGTCCTCGATCCGCCAGGTGCGCCAGTAGTGGTAGACCGTCTGCCGCGGCGGTAGGTCGTGGGGCAGCAGCCGCCACGCACAACCTGTCCGCATCCAGTACGCCAGCGTATTCACAATTTCCCGGCGCTCATGAACGGCAGACAGGGCACCCGGCTTGGGAACGGGGATCAGCGGGGCGAGCGGTTCCCACTCAGCAGCGGACAGGTTGGTTGGGTACGGACGCCGAGGAACCATCGCACGCCTCCAGGCTCACGTCCCCGACACCCTGTCAGCATGACGCCGTCGACCCTTTTCAGACACCCTTTAGTGTCTACGTCATGTCCGATGTGATCACGGTCCATCCGGCGGAACCCGGTGGCGGGGACATCGCCGGCGAGATCCACGCCCTGTCTTGGAGTATCTCGCACGGCCCGTTGTGCACGCCGAAGGTCGCCGCGGCCGGGATCGAGGAGCGGTGCACCAAGTGGCACGACATTCTGGCTGAGGGCGTGGACACGATCCTGCTGGCGCGCTTGAACGAGCGGCCGGGGGCCTTCGCCCGGTTCGGGGCCTCCGCTTCCCGCCCCGCCCTCGCGGAGATCCATACCTTCTTCGCCCACCCGGACGTCTGGGGCAGTGGCATCGCCATGGTCCTGTTGATGGCCGTCTTAGACCGAGTGTGAGACGCCAGGTACGAAAACGTGCATCTGTGGACGCTCCGGGACTCCGCCCAAGCGCGCCGCTTCTACGCCAAGAATGGCTTCACCGAGCCCGGCAGGACCCACGACCACGACTTCGACGACGGTCCCCCGCTGGCCCTGGTTGAGTTGGAGCCAGCCGTGCCTGGCTGCTGAAACGCTCGATCGGCAACTTCGTCGTGGCTGACCTCCACGGCCTGGTCCGCGACCCTATGAATTCAGGAGGTTTATCCGTCAATCAAGAAGGCCAGACAATTCGGCCATAAGGGTGGGTGGTACCTCACCTCTGAGAAAGCGGTTGTCCATGCCACACCCCTTGCTCCAGACGGTTACGCCGGCGGGAGGCCCTTGAGGATATCGGAAAACAAGACGTATGGCCGGTGCCGCTCCAATAGGGCAAGTACCTTCGTCCTTTTCTGTCGGCCGAGAGGCAATCTTGGCTGATATATCTTTCGCAGTGTCTTCGCCGTATGTCTTCTCTTGCGGCGCCGTGGCACTGAGCTTGCAAACGGTAAGCCCGATCGAACCCTTGGGGACCATGTGCCCCTCCTGCCCGATCCTTCCGCGCCCTGGTTCGCACTGGTCTGCCGGGCTGAGGGATGGCCAGTGCCTCGTATTGTAGGCCGTTCTCACCGCGTCTCCGACATAGGACATCGTGCGGAATGCTCCGTTCGTTGTCACCACGCACTGGTTGTCGTCATATGCGGTTCCGATCCATGACACGCTGCCATTGGTGTAGCGCAAGCGGATGAGATAGCCGCGCGGTATGGAACCGATCAGAGTGCAAGCTCGCCAGGATGGTAAAGCAGCAGCGGGAAGATAATTGAGATCCGTCACCATCGTGGTGAGCCCATCGGTCAGCCGTTGTGGTGTGGCCGCTCGAGATCCCCCCGCATCGTAGGCGCAGATATCTGCTTCTAGAGGGGTGCCCGGCACCAAGTGTTCGCGGGTTCCCGATCCTACGGATGGTACCCAGTCGCCTGCCGCCTTCCCGGCCCAACGATTCGGGCATTCTGATAGGGCCGATGCTGGCGGCGGGACAGGTGTAGTGCACGCTGATGCAGCGAGCAATCCTAGCGCGCTAGCCATCGCGGCGATGACCTTTCTCATGGCCCTTAGACGCATGGTGTCCTTGGTCGGTTGCTGGAACAGATCACGGTACTGCTTGATCGTTCACGGGGAGGCGACAGGCGCCCGAGGCGAGGCTCGGACGCCCAACTCTAGGCGCCCTGCATGTTTAGCTTGTCACGGATATACAGGAGTGATCGTTTCGAATCCCGTCGCTTGGTTCATCCGCCCCCAGTCCATGAGGTACATGGAGTCGATGCAGCCGTCGGCATCGGTGTCAACCTTAGCGTTCGCTATCCCTCGCGCCGATATCGTGAGATCGCTATTATAATTGAATACCGCACCGCCGCTGTCTCCGCTATCTATGGTGTTCCCCGGAGAGCAGCTCTTTTTTGCGAGCGTCAAGTCCGTGGTCGTCACGCTCGTGTTATCGAAGTCTTTCCAGTTCAAGAAGCGGGCTCGCCACTCGGTCACCGTGTAGTTGCAGGTCGTTCCGGTTCGAGCCCCCGAAGCGCAGAGAGAAGTGCCGACCGGTGCGTTCCCGTAGTTCGTCACCGCGCGAAGGCTTGCTGACGTCGAACCGCCGTCCCATACGTACGGGCGAATCGTGGCTCGGATCAGCATCACGTCTTGGGATTTATTGCCGACGGCTGCCGTGCCGATCGTTTCGCCGGTAGTGTCCTTCATAACATCACCGACCATGCCGCAGTGCCTGGCCGTCAAGAGATATGTCGTTCCGGCCGAATTCTTAACACCGTAGGCCGCTGAGCACGTGTGCGTCTCTGAGGAGTTGTCCACACATGAGGCTCCCGTAATGGTGCGCGAGCTGTTTCGGTAACCGATTCCTCCCTGCCAAGGGCTCGCGTCGTTGCACCGACTGACCATCTCGGCCGGCGCTGCCTCTTTGAACTTCACCGGGACTCCAACGTCAGGTATGTGAAGTCCGCTGATTCGCGATCCTGGAGTGGTGAGCACTTGCACCCCGGACCCGGTGGCGGACACCAGGACGGTGTGCGCCGGTCCGCCCGCTGGCTGTCCCACCGCAGCTCCAATTCTGTCTGCCGCAGTATTAAGCTGCTTTTCAGAATAGGCGGCGTGCTGGATCTCTACCGGTGCGATTGCGCGGGCCTGCTTAATTGTCGACTGAAAGCGAGCCGGGATGTCGCCGCTCCACCATAGGATGACTTTGCCGTCAGCTAGTTGTAGTCCGGTGAAACCGTCCGGATCCTGCTCGAATGCGCCGAACTGTATAACGTCGGCTGCCTTAAGCAGGGGCGCTTGTTCAATCATGACCTTTGAGGCAGCCAATGCCTCCCCTGCAAGGGGACCATTGATTGGAGTGGACGTTCCGGTCGATTTTGCTTGTTCTGCGGATGTCGAGTTTGCGGGGGCGGGTTCGGCGCTGGCAGGATAAGTCAGAAGTCCAACACAGAGAGTCATAGCTGTGGCCAGTAGAAGACCTTTTGCGCGCACGAAACGTAAGTGCACCGTCACACTACCTCCAGTTGATTCACATCGATACAGCGGGACGGAGAGGATCTCGATGCTGTTGCAAATGTGGCCTCACTTGATGCCACCCCTACCGCCCTGTCAATGTTTCAGTCATGATCGACTGTGTCAACCCTTGACTTTTCTATCTCGACCTACCAAAGGTTGAATTCGTAGGGTCGGTCATGTGTTCAAGGGGTCTTCGATTATCAGGCCGGTCTGGGCGAGACGGCCGTTGAGCAGGTGAGACCGGTCCAAGGAACCCCAGGCGCTCGTATGGCCTAGAGACCCGCGGGCGGGAGCTCTCGGTTCCCCAGGCGTGAAGTGAGGGTGACGCTTCAGATGGAGGAGGAGCCCCAAGGCATGGGGAAGGAGAAAGAGATGAACGGCGTCACTTCGCCACTCCGCCGCTGCTGGCCGAT
The DNA here is from genome assembly GCF_018603905.1 of Nonomuraea sp. NEAU-A123. Classification (GTDB taxonomy): domain Bacteria; phylum Actinomycetota; class Actinomycetes; order Streptosporangiales; family Streptosporangiaceae; genus Nonomuraea. The sequence continues at coordinate 160,790 of NZ_JAHFZZ010000022.1, read as the reverse complement.
AGCCGAAAACGGAAGGGCCTGCGCACGTGGCGCTGGCCCTTCCGCCGACCTACTCATACCGATTGGTCAAAAGGCGAGAGCGGTCGCTTCTAGCGTACGCCGAGGTCATCCGGGGCGTACTGCTCCTGCGTATTCGGCTTCCCGCGTGGCGGTCCATCGCCCCACCTGCACCTTGCTACCGGTATGGGGTGCGTGCACATAACGCTTGCCATCGATGTTCATCACCACGTGATGGATGGTCGACGGGTTCTTCGGGTTGGTGGCGAAGAACACCAGGTCTCCGGGCCTGAGCTGGGAGCGGGAGATGTGGGTCCCCGCCTGCCATTGCGCCGAGGTGTTTCCGCCGATCCTTATCCCCGCCTTGGCCCAGGCGTACTCGGCCAGACCGGAGCAGTCGAAGCCCTTGGTCCCGGCGCCGCGGCCGATACCGAAGCTTGCCCCATTCGAGCCGCCACCACCCCAGGAGTACGGCACGCCGATCATCGTGAGTGCGGCTTCGAGAGCGACCCCACCGCGTCCCGACCTTCGGATGACCTCAAGGGTGGCCGGATCCAGCACTTGGCCGATCTTCTGGGACAACTCGGCGCAGACGCTTCTCGCCACCGTCTCGACGATCTTGTCCGCGAGCTTGGAGCGATCACCTTTGTTCTTCAAGTACTTCTGTGCGCTGCGTAGTCGGCCGGCGCTGAGAGCCATATCGATATCGGCCACGAAGGTTGCCCGGGAAACCCCCAGCGACGTCGCCAGTTCCAGGCTGCCACGCACCGCACGAGCGTCTGCGACTGAAAGCTCCACAGTGTCGTGGGCCTTCTGGGATGTCCTCGACTTGGCCCAGCCGAGTTCGGCGACGATGCGCTTTGCGCGAGCCTCATGCCTGGCGTAAGTAGTCGGGAAGTCTGATCGTTGGATGGCTTGCGCTACGACGGTTAGGGGCTTCTCGCTCCAGTTTCTGATCTTGATCAGCCGGGAGAAGAACGCCCGGGCGGCATAGCGGGGGTTGGAGACCTGAGCGCGCGTACCCCAGCCGCTGCCTGGATGTTGCTGAAAGATGCCGAAAGCTCGGCCGTGATCGCCTACCGTCTCGCCTCTCAGTGACGACTCTTGTAGGGCGGTGGCTACTGCGATGACGCCGGCACGTCTGGGGAGCCCCAGTTTCTTGGCTGTGTTGATGATGATCCGGGCGTTGGCTGCCTGCTTGGAGGTCAGTTCGCGACTTCCAGAAGCAGACGTGTGGCTTCTCGTTGAGGTAGAGGAGTCCGGCCCGTTGCGGGTGTAGGCGCAGACGGCCGACGCGAGCTGCATCGGATCGGCCTGGGCTGTGGCGTATTGGCCTCCGCCCGTCATTCCGGCGATGAGGGCGATGCATGAGACCAGACCGCCTCCGGCGGCGATGGCTTTGACGAGTCCGAATTCGAGGATCATTCGTCCCCCTCTTCGGGCGACTCGGGAGCGACCTGCGGCCCGAGCCCGGGCCAGTGCTTGGCCAGCTCAGCCAGCCGGCATCGCGGTCGTTCGAGGTCCGTGGGGAGCCAGCGGGCGCCGGCGGGGCCGTCGTCCACCGTGCCGTTGACCGTGGCGGCATGTCCGGTGGCGACCGGCACGAACATGTTCCCGGGGTGGTGCTTGAGCTTCTTGCGGAGGTTGGTCTCCCGGCGCTCTCCCTGGACCCAGAACAGGACGGGCGTCACGATCCGGGTGGACTCGGTCAGCCTGGTGTAGCCGTCGAGCTTGTGTGCCACTCGGTCCAAGGGCTCGGTGCCGGTGTCGTATTCAAGGAAGAACTCCACGCTGTGGCGCCCTTCGGTCCAGCGGGCGTACGCGTCGGGCCGGGCCATCGCTCCCCACTCGGCCGTACAGCGCTGCTCGGTCCACCATGTGGTCAGCTCGGTTACCGGATGGCGGCGGGCGAAGCCGTACAGGCTGGCGGCTATCCCGTTGGTGCCCACGGTGTGGGCGAGTCGCTGGCTGTAGACGATGCCGAGGACGCGATCGCGGCGGTATCCGAAGTCGGCCATGTCGACGCCGCTCTCGGACGCGAGCACGGCGGCGGCGGTTTCGCCAATGACGTAGTGGTAGGGAGCGGTGCCCATGGTCGGTGGCAGGTTGGGGCGGAAGCGTTCGAGGATGCCCATGCGAGTCAGTGCCAGCAGCCGCTTGCGTGCGGCGTCGTCGGTGTCGAAGAACATCTCGCTGACCTGCGGTGCGGTCAGGACACGGAAATCGTGGATCAGGCGGATGAGCTGTCGATCGCGATCTGTGAGACGGACCGCGAGTTCGCCCAGCATCCTGGGGCTGTAGCGGATCGGGGACATGGTGAGCTCCTTTCAGAAGGTGCGCCGGGCATCCGGCTTGGGTGTGGGCGTGGCGGCGCGGCCATGCGCTTGTGCGGCGGCGGCCCGGATTCTCAGGGCGACGTCGCTGGAGGGTTCGGGGAGTTGCCTGGTGCGCAGCGTGAACGGCGGTGCCTCGGCCGAGCGCGCGACCAGGCGGGCCGCTGCCTGGAAGGCGTCTAAGTTGGACAGGTCGTGCGCGGTCAGGAAGGGAGTGAAGTGGTGCTCGGTCTCGCGCGCGTCTTCGGGCGAGAGCGAGAAGTAGATCTTGTTCCGGGCGTCGGAGGAGACCGCCTGACGGAGCTGGCGCGGGAGCTGGGCCAGGTGCTGGTGCGCGAGGGTGATGGACAGGCGGTAGGCGCGGGCCTCGGCGAGCATGTCCGACAGCGCGTGGGGGAGTGTGAGGAAGTTGTGGCACTCGTCCACGTACAGCGCGGCTGGGCTGCGGGAGTGGCCCATCTTGGCCCGTCGGGAGGCGGCCTGCCAGACCTGCGCAAGCATCATGGACCCGAGCAGGCGGGCGGAGTCGTCTCCGAGCACGCCTTTGGGCAGCCGTACGAGGAGAACCCCGCCGTCGAGCACCTTGCCCATGTCGAACGTCGAGCTGGTGGATCCGAGCACGTCGCGGATGAAGGGCCGCAGGAGGAAGGCCCGTAGCTTGTTCATGATGGGTGCGGTGACGTTGGCCTGGGCCGCCTCGGACAAGGCCGAATACCAGCTCCAGAAGCCGCGCAGCAGCGGGTCACTGATGGTGGCGATCTGCTTCTGGCGGAAAGCCGGATCGGATAGCAGGGTGGGGATGTCGGCGAGGGTGCCGTCGTTGCGGGCCAGAGTGAGTGCGCAGCCGCGCAGGATGTCGTCAGTGCGTGGGCCCCAGTAGTCGGCGTAGATCTGGTGGAAGATGCCGACCAGGTTGTCCACGCCCATGACGAGGTCGGGTCCGCCTAGGACGTTGAGGCAGGGCCGCGGGTGCCGATCGTCCGGATCGATCAGCACGACCTTCTCGGCTGCCTCCTCCGGCATCAGGCCGAGCAGATCTCGGACGAGATCGCCCTTGGCCTCGATGACCACCCACCCCGCGGCCAGCCTGGACATCGGAGAGGATCATCTGGGCGAGAAGTGTGGACTTGCCGGTGCCGTTCGGGCCCATGATGTGCACGTGGTGGCAGGAGTCGGCGACTCGAAGAGCGACCGGCCGAGCGTGTCCGGCGTCGGAGAAGCCGAGGACCTTGGCATGCGGTCCGCCAGAGGCGATCTTTGGGGACGGCGGTACGGTGTTGGATCCCGCCCGCTGGAGTCCTGGTACCGCGACGTCCAGGGGCAGGTGGGCGATCGCGGCCAGTTCGGGCACCGACAGGAGGAAGCCGCGTCTCATCCGTCGAGTAGCGAGGCGGCCGGCGGGAAAGAGCAGTCGTCGCCGTTCCAGGCGGTTGTGCCCGCTGAAGAGGGCGAAGGTTGAGGCGAGTGCGTGGGCACGCCCGCGGATGGCGTTCTGCCGGATTTTGCGTGCGGCCTGTGGGTCCGTGGATGTGGGCGCTCCCGCTTGTACGGCGTAGCGGATCGCGACTTCGTATCGGGAGTGGTGGGCTTTATCCCTGATAGCTCGGGCCTCCGCTGATTTTTCCAGCCAGGTGAGAGGATCAAGAGAGGGCTGACGCACGTGACGCGGGCCGGGCATCACGAGGTCGAGCAGGGCTCTGAGCAGCCGGGCCATGGTGCCGCCGCACGCGTGGGCAAGTCGGTTGCCGGTGACCGGTCGAGCGAGTACCTGCACGCAGGCGTGCTGCCAGCCGGGCATCCCGACCGCCGCCCCGATGAGCGCACGCAGCGGGTCGGAGTTGTGATCGTGCCGGATCGGTAGCCGCTCGGTTCGGGCCAAGACCAGTTGCCCGCCGGCCGCGTAGCCGTCACGCGGTACGGGTGCCGCGACCTGCTGAATGGCGGTACGGGAGGAAGGCCAGGCCGCCTCGATCGCATGCTCGACCAGGTATTGCGGGATCGAGCCGGGCACCCACAGGCGGATCTGCACGCCGCCCGCGCTAAAGGTGTACTCGAAGGCAAGGTGCGGCTGCCCGAACACGAACCGCTTCCAGGCGGGCCTGAGCAGTCCGATGAGATTGCCCCAAAGCGCCTCTGCGCCAGGCATATTGGCCACCGGTGGCGCGAGGATCTCCACACACCGCGCGCCCCGTACGAGGGCGCGGTGGCGAAGGCGTACGACACAGGCGCGGACGAGGATGCTGACTACGTCAGCGCCGAACAGCGTTGCGGCAAGTAGCCCAATATTGGCGGCGAGCCAGTCGAGCACCTGGTCCAGGGCGATGTCCGGCGCGTCGAGGAGATCCCAGATCACAGGTCGGCCCCCTCGTCGTCGAGCTCGGCCAGTTCCTGGGGCGAGGAGGTGACGAGGTCGTGCTCGCGGGGGCTGGAGATCACCTGGAGTGGGCATCTCTGGCCGCTCGCTCCGGCGGTGAGCAGGCCGACGCCCTTTCCTGCCGATAGGAGCAGCTGCCGTTCACCGTCGGAGAGCCGGAACGCCTCGGTGACCTTGTCGATCGCCTGTGGCGCTTGGCGGAGCAAAATCTGGGTGGTGGAGTTGGCCACGATGGCCTGGCCGAGCTCTGAGCCGAGTAGGTCAGCGGCGTCTTGGGTCACGACGGACAGGCCCGCCCAGTGCTTGCGCGCGGATTTGGCCATTCGCAGGAGGAATTGCGCGCCTTCGGGGATCTTCATGAGCAGCCAGGCCTCGTCGACCACGACCAGGCGGGGGCACCGGTTGTAGGGGTCGGAGACGCGACGCCAGATGGTGTCCAGCGTGAGGAGGGTGCCCACCGCCTTGAGCTCGTCGGGCAGGTCGCGGAGTGAGAAGACGATCAAGTGGGAGTCGGGGCGGGTGGTAGTGGGGCCGTCGAACAACTGGCGGTGGCTGCCGGTGACGTACGGGGCGAGCCCGGCGGCCAGCTCTTTGGCCTTGGGATCGGGGTCCTCGGACAGGTTCGTCGCCAGATCGCGCAGGAGCGGTGGCTGGTTGTTCCAGGTGCGGGGGGAGTGGGTGATCCCGGCTTGCCGGTAGGTGGCGAGGATGGCGCGGTCGAGTGCCGCTTTGCCGGCGTTGCCGAGGGGGTCGCCGAGCATGACCGCGATCAGGGTGTGCAGGAACAGCGCACGCCGGGTGAGCGGGTCTTCGCCGCGCTGGTTCTTGGGCGGCAGTTCGAGCGGGTTGAGGCGGACCTTGGGTGCTCCGAGGTGCACGTACGCGCCGCCGACGGCGTGTGCCAAGCGGCCGTATTCGTCCTCGGGGTCGATGACGGCCACCTCGATGCCCGCGTACAGCGAGCGCAGTGCTTCGAGCTTGGTCAGGTAGCTCTTGCCGCTGCCGGAACGGGCCAGGGTGACGGAGTTGTGGTTGTCCTGGGCGAATCGGTCCCAGGCGACCAGGGAGGCGCTGGCGGTGTTGGCGCCGTAGAGCACGGCGGTAGGCCCGAGTTCGGTGGTCAGGTCGGGGCTGGTGAAGGGGAACGCAGCAGCCAGCGCGGGAGTGTCGAAGGTACGCCGCATGGCGAGGTTGTCGTAGGCGAGAGGAAGTGAGGAGATCCAGCCCTGCAACTGGCGGAAGGTCACCTGCCGGGCATCCAGGAGCAGGGAGGCGGCCAGCGCTCGCACCTGGGCGCAGGCGTCCTCCAGCTCCGTCGCGGAGGTGGCATGGACGGTCAGGTAGATCGAGGCGCGAAAGAGCTTGGTCTGACCCCGAGCGATGCGGGAGGCGAGATCCTGGGCGTCTTCGGCGGCGGCCTCGGCGCCCGGATCCAGCAGCCGGCCGTGCTCCTGGTCGGATCGGAGTCCAGACTCCAGCCGAGCCAGCTGCTTACGGAGGCGGTCCGCGGCCACGAGCGAGGGGACGGGTTCGATGTGCAAGGAGACGTCGAGGCGGCCGGGGTAGGTGAGCAGCGGCTCCAGCCAGCCGGGGGCAACCTCTCGGGGGTAGCCGGTGACGGCTAGCGTCGAGCACAGGCTGTCGCCGACGGTCAGACGCCGGGCCTCGACTTCAACGGCTTGCGGGCCGTATCCAGATGGCGTGGCAGCAGTGCGGCGCATTCTCACCAGGAGCCTCCTGCCGTGACGACCTCGCCGGGCAGGGCCATGTCCTCGTCGGGCAAAGGAGGAGCTGAGGGGTCGAAGCAGGAGGTCAGCAGTGCGGCGACGGCATGGGCGTTTAGGAGCCGGGCGGTGAGCCCGCAGGAGCCCAGCACGCGGGAGGCCTCGTCCAGGCGGCGCAACGCTCGTGCGGCGGCAGCATCCCGGGTGGTCGCTCCGGCTGCGGGTTCGCGGATGATCAGTAGGACCTGGCGGCGCAGCAGGTCATGTTGGGTGGACAGCTCGTCGAGGAAGGCGGCGTGTTCGAGCGCTGCGGATACGAGGGCGGGATGTGGGAGCTGGCGGGCGTTGTCCTGTAGGGAGGCGATGGTCTGGGTCAGGTCGACGCGTTCGGCTCGGACGAGGATCTGCGCGGGGCCGGACAGCGAGTTGAGCCAGCGACCGAAGACCGCGGCCAGCGCGTCCTGTTCGTCGGGCGTACGTAGGGCGAAGCTAACGGTGGAGACCTCGGCAACGGCCGCGATACCGTCCGGCCCGAGGTCGATCAGGCCATCTCCGGCGACGCCGCGGGCTGGCAGCTTGAGCGGTGCCGGAGGGCGTTGCGAACCGGCCGCTATCCAGGTGGGTGGCATGGGAATGTCCTCCGGGGATGACACCAGGTGCTTGGGGGCGCGGTGATGCCGGATGGCCGCGAGCACGTAGCGGTCGAGCGAGATGCCGTCGTGCCGGCCAACCGCGAGGAGGATGGCGGCGATGGCCACGGGCAGAGCCACGGCGGCGCAGGCTACGAGCGGCACATGGTCGCCAACGGCCATGTACGCGGCGTAGAGCGAGGCCCCGGTGCCACCGAGGATGAATACCTGCCGAGCGGTGAACGAACCGATGATCTTGTCTGGTTGCTCCACGTCGGCGGGGATCCGTGCGACGGACTCGTACCAGCTCATTTGCCGTCACCTCCTCGTGGCTTGCGCGGGCGACGGCGAGGTTGGCTGGGGGTGCGGCGAGCACCTGGGTTCTCCGGCCAATCCACCTGGCCGGGGATCGGTGCGTTCGGCTGCACGATCGGCCGGACGGGGCGTTTGCCCTTCGGCGGTTCGATCGCCTGCCGGGCGTCGGTGACTCCCCGGTTCCTGAGCGCCTGCAGCTGGGCGAGGCCGGCGGGGCCGTTGGCGTAGTAGGCCTCGCGCGGGTAGCCGTACACCGGTGTGCTCGGCTGCACCGGCGGCTTGACGGTCGGCGCGGGCTTGTACCTGCCTGCGATCGCCGGCCCGGTCGGAGCATGCTTGATGGGCGCGGGCTCCCAATCGGCGGCTCGTACGGGACGGCGAGCGCCGACCGGAGCGTGCTTGAACGGGCCGGGCCCACCCCGGGCGGCAGAGGCGGCAGTAAAAGTCGTTGCCGCGGCAGCACCAGCCGGTCCGCCAACCGTTCCGGCAATGACCTTTGCCGTCAGCGCTCGAGTAGCCGACTTGCCGACGCGGCTCCCGCCTCTGCCGAGATGCACGGCGTTCAGCACAGGTGCGGTGAGCTTGGCCAGCACGGCGTACTTGACGATCCGCATGATCTTCGACTCACCGTGTTGGCTGAAGATCCTTCGTGAGATCCAGGACGGGATCCGGACCAGAATGATCAGCAGGCAGAGAGCCAGGACCAGGTTGATCAGCTGTCCGGTGGGGGCGACGCCGATCAGGAACCTGCCGTCTTGGTTGAAGAAGATGCGTACCGCAAGGACGAGCGTGAGCGACTGCGCGACCTGGATGACCAGCAGACCGGTGAAAGCTCGCCACCAGAACCGGGCCGCGCCATCCGTATGGGGTAGCGCATGGCAGGCCAGCGCCATGGGGGCGGCCACCACTAGGAGCAGCACCAACGCAGACCGCATCACGAAGCTGATCAGCAAAAGGATCAGCAGGACGATCGCGACGAGTTCGAGCAGGATGTAGAAGATCTGGCTATTGGTGGGCGGCAAGATGAGTAGCTTGATCTGCGTTGCGGCCCGCTTGGCATCGAAATCAGGCCCCAGGAGCGCGGCGGACAGGGCGTTGGCCACCACGATGAGTTTTCCGCAGATCAGGAAGCTCACATTGGCCGCCAGGACCGCCATCGCCAGGCGGGGCAGTACCTCCTTGACCGCGTAGCGAGTTTGAAGAGTTTGGTGGCCCATTGCGGTGATGGCGCCGACGGTGGCGAGGAGGAGGAAGGCGGCGTTCGCGATGGCGGCAGTGGTTTTCCACAGGTCGAAGACCCGGCCGCTGCTCGCGACATCTGGGGTGGCCAGCAGCGTCACCGCGAGGACATCAAGGAGCGGCTTGATGGCCGATGCGGCAAGAGCGGCGAACCAGCCGTTGATCTGTTTGGTGATCCAGTCGCCGAACCCGAAGGTGATCGGTGGCGGCGAAGGCAGCAGGTCCAGAGCCGGCGCCGGGGTGGGATCCGCCCAGGCAATACCGGCGGCAATTCCGAGTGCCGCTGCGGCAATGGCGGCAACGACCAGGGCGCGAGCTCCTGCCGAGGTGGTGCGATGCGGCGTCCTCATGGTCACCCGCCGCCGACGATGCGCTTGAGCACGTTGACGAACAGCGGCGCCAGCACGGCCAGTCCGTAGCCCATCGCGGCGGCCTTGAGCGCCGCCTTGGCCTTCTGGACTTCGCCGGGATCGCCTCCTGCCACCAGGTAGCGGAGGCCGCCGACGGTGAGCATGAGCGTTGCCAGCGCGGCAAGCAGCCCGATGAGCCAGTTCCGCAGGTTGCCGAAGACCACGTTGAGGCTGTCCGGCACACCGGCGGGGCTCGGCGGCGGCTTGGACTCGGCCAGAACAACGGCAGCAGTGGCGACAAGAACGATGGCAACTACTGCCGCCATCAGCACGCCGCGGAAGAGGTGGCGCCAGCGGCATCGTCGTGCCAGGGAGGAGATCCGCGCGGAGCCGGTGGGGCTGCCCCAGCCTCCTTTGGGTGAGGTGTTGATGGGCTGCGGATCTGAGGTGATCCGGCTCCGCGCGGAGGTCTTGGGAACGTCCTCCACCCTTCTTGGGGCGGAGGACATGATCGGCAGGGACAAAGCCGACTCGGCTTCTCCGGCCAGAGCGGCATTGCCCAGGACCGGCTCTTTGAAGCTGCGGTCTGAGAGGCGCTGGGCGACATTGGAGTCGGCGCGCTGCCGGGCTCGTTCACCAGCCCGGCTGGCGGAGACGCACAGGCGGGGCAGGATGTCGGGCCGGTTGAGGTCGATGTTCCTCACCGCTGTGAGGAAGGCGGTCAGGATCTCGCTCTCGATGCCCGCGGACTCTTGGGCGCCGAGGTAAAGGCAGAGCCGGCCGGCGATACGACGAAGAGCAGGTACGGCCACCCCGACCGCTCCCACCGCCCACTGTCGGTCGTCTCCGCGTGCCCGGATCACGAGCTCGCGCCAGATGACGTCGCGAGTGGCGTCGCACAGCGCGCGCGAGGTCAGGAGGTCGCGAAGCTCCGTCAGCGGAATCTGGCGCGTGGGCAGCTTGTTGGAGAGCGCTCGGCCATCGAGTGCCAGGCCGTCGGGAGCGCACGCGACGAGCTGAAAGATGCGCTCGACAGCGTCGAGCGGTGAGCGGTCCGTGAGGGGCGTCTCGCGAAGGTTGGTACTCATCCGGTTGCTCCACTGCGAGAGGAATTTCGGTCTCGCATCCCGGTGTACGCACCACCTCTGGCAGGCCTCAGGCGGCCCGAATTGATGACCTTGAGCTGAAGCCAGGTACCTCGATCTGCCAGAGATCGACTTTGGCCGGCCGCGGCCTAATAGAGCTGCGCCAGAGGGTTGCCAGAGGTCTTTGTTCACCTGTGGTTGCGCCCCGGTTGCGGTTCACCGCCTGCCTGGGCGCTGCGGATCTGAGGCCCGCCCCAACTGGCGATGACGACACGTATCAACGCCGCATCACCGATTTTTGGCACCGATGAGCAGCCAGTTTCAGATGGCTGTAAAAGAGCGGAGCCGTGCCCGATTCCGGCCCTGCAACTGCCGTCGCTGGGAGCCGGTGTGCAGCCGCCCACGTTCCTGCTGCTCGCCGTCTACGGAGATATCTCGCGTTTCGAGGCGGCGATCTTCGCCGACGAGAGGTCGGCGGCGCGATGAGGCAGCCCTACTGGACCAACGGACACTCCACCCTCTACCTCGGCGACGCCCGCGATGTGCTCGCCGAGCTGCCGGCCAGCTCCGTGGACTGCATCGTCACGAGCCCGCCGTACTACGGCCTTCGCGACTACGGCGTGGAGGGACAGTACGGTCAGGAGCCAACGCCGACCACGTACGCGGAGACCCTCAGGGCGACCTTCTCCGAAGCGCGAAGAGTCCTCGCAGACGACGGGACGCTCTGGCTGAACATCGGCGACTGCTACGCCGCGAACTCAGACGGATGGGCGCGCGGCGTCGACTTCAACCAGCACCAACCGATCATCCGTCCCCGCTCGCGGCTCTCCATGCCACCCAAGAACCTGCTCGGCATGCCGTGGAGAGTGGCTTTCGCCCTGCAGGAGGACGGTTGGATCCTGCGCAATGCCATCGTGTGGCACAAGCCGAACGCGATGCCGCAGTCCGTCTTGGACCGGGTTTCGACCCGCCACGAGATGATCTTCCTGCTGGTGAAGCAGCGGCGATACTGGTTCGATCTCGACGCAATCCGAGAACCGTACACAGGCGACCGTCCGTTGTCTCGCCGCGCCAGGGATAGCGGCAACAAGCCCAACAGCATCGCAACGCCATGGCCGCCGAAGGGCAAGTACCAGGGCGACGAGGACGCCTTCTGCGGCAAGAATCACGGCAACGCGATGCTGGCCACAGGCCGACGGCATACCGCGGCGAACGAGCGCGGCAGGAATCCCGGGGATGTCTGGTCGATCTCCACCCGCCCGCTGAAGGCGGCACACTTCGCGGCCTTCCCCATCGACATCCCCCTACGAGCCATTGCCGCCGGCTGCCGCCCCGGCGGCACTGTCCTCGATCCGTTTGCCGGTGCGGCAACCACTGCCCTTGCCGCGCGGCAGCTCGATCGACGGTTCCTTGGCATCGAGATCAGCGAGGCCTTCTGCGATCTGGCCCGGGCACGCATTGTCGCTGCCGCAGCTGACCCTCGTGTGGAGGAGTCGGAAGGTGACTGAAGAGCCACAAAGGGCCTGCTCAGGGCCTCCCGAATCCGATTCACTGACGTACGCTGCAGGGCCCGGAAAGCAGAACAGCGAGATCCGGATGGTGGGCCCTGATTATCCACCCTGCCTGACATCAGGGGCCGCCGCCGTGCTGCTCCGCATCCTGCTCAAGGCCTACGAGCACCTCAGCTCGGAGACAAGAGAGGAGAGCTGATTTGACCGACTTGGCGTTCTGGGGTCGATGCTCGACCGAGGATCGACAGGACCCAGATGCATCGCGCGCATGGCAGATCAGCCGCGCCAACGCCCTAGTAGAGCCGCGCGGCGGCAGGATCGTCGCGGAGTTCTTCGATGTGGACAAGTCGCGATCGATCCCGCCGATGCGTCGGCCTCAGGCCGCCTTGTTGCTCGCCGAACTGGCCAACCCCGACCGCAGCTTTTCGGCCGTCGTAGTGGGCGAGCCCCAGCGCGCCTTCTACGGCAACCAGTTCAGTCTTACCTTCCCCCTCTTCGAGCATTACGGGGTGGACCTGTGGGTGCCCGAGGTCGGCGGCCCGATCGACCCGGTGAACGAGGCCCATGAACTGATCATGTCGATGTTCGGCGGGATCAGTAAAGGCGAGCGAAACCGGATCAAGACCCGGGTCCGAACGGCAATGGCGGCGCAGGCCAAAGTGGAGGGCCGCTATCTCGGAGGCCGGCCGCCGTACGGTTACCGGCTTGCGGATGCCGGTCCGCATCCCAACCCGTCCAAGGCTGCCGACGGAAAGCGGCTCCACAGGCTGGAACCCGACCCGGTAACTGCGCCGGTTGTCGGCCGGATCTTCGCAGAGTTTGTTAGAGGCAAGGGTCTGCTGGCCATCGCCGAGAGCCTCACTCGCGACGGGATCCTGTGTCCTTCGGCGTACGACCGGGCACGCAACTCCCATCGAAGCGGCATCGCCTGGTCGAAAGCCGCCGTGCGCGCGATCCTGCTCAACCCTCGCTACACGGGGATGCAGGTGTGGAACCGTCAGCACAAGGACGAGATCCTCATCGACGTCAACGATGTTGCGCTCGGCCACACCACCAAGCTCCGATGGAACGATCAGAAGAGCTGGATCTGGTCGGAGAACGCTACGCATGAGGCGCTCGTAAGCGACGAGGTCCATGCACAGGCTCAAGCTCTGCTGGTGGTCTCTAGAAGCGCCGCAGAAGGGCGCAAGCCCCGCCGGACACCACGTCCCTACATCTTCAGAGGCCTGCTCTTCTGTGGCATCTGTTATCGGCGGATGCAGGGAAGCTGGAACAACAACAAGGCGCACTACCGCTGCAAGTTCGCCAAGGAGTACGCGCAGGCCAACAGCGTGAAGCATCCACTATCGGTCTACGTGCGCGAGGAGCTGATCGTCGAGCCGCTCGATCGATGGCTGGCCTCTGCCTTCAACCCCGAACAGTTCCCCGCGACGATCCGGGCCATGGCCGATTCGCAACTGGCGAATGACCATCGGCTGGCAGCGGTTGAGGCTGCCCGTCAAGCCGTCACCGAGTGTGAGCGCAAGCTGGTGGGCTATCGCGCAGTTCTTGATGCCGGGACCGATCCGGTGGTGGTCGCCGGCTGGATCGCCGAGACAGAAGCCAAGCGAAAGGTCGAGCAGATGCGCCTGGACCAGGCGATCACCAAGGTTCCTAAAAGACTCAACGAAGAGGAGATCGCTGCCATGGCTACGAAGCTCGGCGACCTTCGGAAACTGCTCCACAGCGCCGATCCACAGGACAAAGCTGATGTGTACGAGCAGCTCGGCCTGCATATGACCTACGACCCGGCCCAGAAAACAGTGATCGCCAGAGCTCAGCTCAGGCGATCATGTACCAAATTGTGTCCGAGGGGGGACTTGAACCCCCATGCCCCGCAAAGGGCACTAGCACCTCAAGCTAGCGCGTCTGCCTATTCCGCCACCCGGACTTGGTGCCTGCACGCGAGACCGTCATCCCGCGTCGGCTCCGTAAGGTTAGCAAACTCTGAGGGGTGAGTCATACCTGGATTCCGGAGGGAGGATGAGACGGGAATCCGTACCCGAGCGAAGGAGCCGTCATGGCCGAGGACGACGTCGTCGAGCTGTGCTGTGATCTGATCCGCATCGATTCGACCAACGCCGGCGACAACGCGGGGCCCGGGGAGAGGGTGGCGGCCGAGTACGTCGCGACGAAGCTCGCCGAGGTGGGGCTTGAGGCGACGATCCTGGAGAGTGACGACCGCCGGGCGAACGTCGTCGCGCGCATCGAGGGCACCGATCCAGGACGTGACGCGCTGCTGCTGCACGGGCATCTTGACGTGGTGCCGTTCGACGCGGGGGATTGGCGGCATCATCCGCTCTCGGCGGAAGTGGTCGACGGGTGCGTCTGGGGGCGCGGGGCCGTGGACATGAAGGACATGGACGCGATGATCCTGGCGGTCGTGCGGCAGCGGCTCAGGGAGGGGCGCCGGCCTGGGCGGGACGTGGTGCTCATGTTCACCGCCGATGAGGAGGCGGGCGGGGAGTACGGGGCGAAGTTCCTGGTCGATGAGCATCCGGAGCAGTTCGAGGGGGTTACGGAGGCGATCGGGGAGGTCGGCGGGTTCAGCGTGTCGATCGGGACGGATCGCCGGCTCTACCTGATCGAGGCCGCGGAGAAGGGCATGGCGTGGATGCGGGTGGCCGCGCAGGGCCGGGCCGGACACGGGTCGATGCTCAACCTGGACAACGCCGTGACCGAGCTCGCCGACGCCGTGGCGCGCGTGGGCAGGCATGAGTGGCCGGTACGGCTGACACCGACCATGAGCAGGTTCCTGGACGAACTGGGCGGCGGCGATCCCGAGGTCGCGATCGCCAAGCTGGGGCCGGTGGCCAGGATGCTGGGCGCGGGGCTCCGCAACACGGTCAATCCGACCATGCTGGAGGCCGGCTACAAGTCGAACGTGGTGCCGCAGACGGCTTCGGCGGTGATCGACGGGCGGTTCCTGCCGGGGTTCGAGGAGGAGTTCTTCGCCACGATCGACGAACTGCTCGGGCCCAACGTCACGAGGGAGTTCGTGCAGCACCAGGTGGCGCTGGAGTTCGGCTTCGAGGGGCCGCTGGTGACCGCCATGGTCGAGGCGCTGCTGGCCGAGGACCCGGCCGGGCGCGCCGTGCCGTACACGATGTCCGGAGGGACGGACCTCAAGTCGTTCAGCCGGCTGGGAATCCGGGGGTACGGGTTCGCGCCGCTCAAGTTGCCTGCTGACTTGGACTTCTCCGGGATGTTTCATGGGGTCGACGAGCGGGTGCCGGTTGATTCGCTCCAGTTTGGGGTGCGGGTGCTTGACCGCTTCCTGGATTACTGCTGAAAAGCCCTTGAGACAACCTTGAGTGATGCTACGGTTACAGACCGTTGAGGGGTGAGTCCATGGACCGGCCTCACACTGTGAGGTCGGTTCTGGAGCGCTTTGAGGGAGGGTCACGTGGCACGCATGCCGGTGCGGCAGTGGAGGGCAATGTCCCTCGCTGCTCGGCGCGTGCCCGTGAGCAGCCCCGTAGAGGATGCGATCGCCGATCGGGCCGCCCGGATGGCGCGGTTCGCGGCCGGCGCCCGCGAGGTCATCGCACGAGCAGTCGCGGTCGGCGCCCTGCTGACCGCGGGATGGCTGCTCGCCGTTCTCCTCGGAATGCTCTCCGCCGCTCCGGCGGCCGCGGATTCCACCGCGGCAGCAGGGACGGCGGCAGATACGACTACAACAGTCGGCACACCTCACACCGTCACCGGGTCCATCATGGACGGTTTCCCCACGGCTGACGGAAAGGTCGCGGCGTCGGACAACGCCGAGGCGATGGCGGGGCGGACGGTCGACGGGCTCAACAGCCAGTCGGATCCCGGCCTGCCACCTTCTTCCACTGCCAGCGACATCCTGGACACCAATGGTCTGGTGCCCAACGGCGGTGGCAGCGGCCCCTTCGGGCCAGGCATGGGAGACATCGCGAGGTCCTGCTACGACCCGCGTATCGAGGCTCGGCGCGCCCCCCTGGCGTCCGTGCTTCCTCCGGTCGTCCGCACAGCGGCGGATGACCCCTCTTTCTCACCTGACTGACCCCCGCCACAGATTCCGGTAAGTACGGCGGCGGAGCGCGGCTCGATCCCCTCCGCCAGCGGGTGACATGTCAGTCATCTTGGTTCGCGATTTCCCCGAGGTCTCCGCTGCGCGCGGCGTTCTGCGACCTCGCATGCCCTCGGCTGCCCGCGAACTGTCAGGTATCCCCCCATGAACCAAGTAGGAGCATTCATCATGCGTACGTGGGCGAAGGCTTCGGCCCCCGCGGCTCTGCTAGCGGTAGCCGTCATGTCCCTCGGCAGCGGCACCGCGCTGGCCGACACCTCTGGCGACTCCTCCATCGGCGGCGGCAACCAGATCAACGCGCCTGTCTCGCTGCCGATCGACATCAGCGGCAACGCCGTCTCCAAGGACCTAGGAAAGTCCCACGCCGACTCCCAGGGCGGCGCGTCGGTCGTCAACAGCGGCAAGAGCGGCGGGGGCGGCAACCGCACCTCTGGCGACTCCAGCATCCTCGGCGGCAACCAGGTCAACGCGCCGATCAGCGCCCCGATCAACGCCTGTGGCAACGCTCTCTCCCTGATCGGCAGCTCCGACGCGGGCTGCAAGGGCGGCGCCTCGGTCAAGAACTCCGGCAAGGGCGGCCAGGGCGGCAACCGCACTTCGGGCGACTCCAGCATCCTCGGCGGCAACCAGGTCAACGCCCCGATCTCCGCTCCGGTGAACGCCTGCGGCAACGCACTGGCGATCTTCGGCAGCTCGACGGCGGGCTGCAAGGGCGGCGCCTCGGTCAAGAACAAGGGTGTGGGCACCGGCGGCAACCGCACCTCGGGCCGCGGCTCCGTGCTCGGCGGCAACCAGGTCGTCGCGCCGATCAGCGCCCCGATCAACATCTGCGGCAACTCGGCCGCCGTGCTCGGCAGGGCGTTCTCGGGCTGCAAGGGCGGCTCGTCCGTGACCAATGGCGGGCACACCCCTTACCGGAGCCCCCGCGGCTCGACGGGCAACGACACCGACGGGCGCTTCGCGGTCGGCAGCGGCAACCAGGTCATCGCGCCGGTCAGCCTGCCCATCACGGCCTGCGGCAACGCCGTCGGCAACGCGCACGCCGGGTGCAAGGGCGGCGCCTCGGTCAAGAACGGCGGCTCGGGTGCGGGTGGCAACACCACGTCCGGTAAGGGTGGGGTGCTGAGCGGCAACCAGGTGGTCGCGCCGATCACCGCGCCGATCAACGTCTGCGGCAACGCCGTGGCCGTGATCGGCAAGGCGTTCGCGGGCTGCAAGGGCGGCGCCTCGGTCAAGAACGGCGGCTCGGGTGCGGGTGGCAACACCACGTCCGGCAAGGGCGGCGTGCTGAGCGGCAACCAGGTGGTCGCACCGATCACCGCGCCGATCAACGCCTGCGGCAACGCAGTGGCCGTGCTCGGGCTGGCCGAGGCCCACTGCAAGGGCGGCGCCAGCGTCTCCTCGCACGGTGGCCCGGGTGCGGGCGGCAACACCACGTCCGGCAAGGGCGGCGTGCTGGCCGGCAACCAGGTGGTCGCGCCGATCACCGCGCCGATCAACGTCTGCGGCAACGCCGTGGCCGTGCTGGGCGACGCTGCGGCCGGGTGCCTCGGCGGCTCGCACGTCGGCAGGCCGGTGGACGACTACACCCCCCACGGGCACTACAGCTACCGCAAGGTCGTCAGCTCCAAGTCCGACGGGGTGCTGCCCGCACTTCCCCCGGTGCCGGTCCTGGGCGGCCTGCAGAGTGTCGGCAAAGTCACTCCGATGCGCGGTGGCGGCTCCCCCGAACTGCCTCTCGTCGACGATGTGCCGCTGGTCGGGGACCTGCAGGAGGTGTTCGGCCTGCCCAAGCTGCCCGAGCTGCCCGGTCTGGCCGGCCAGCCCGCGACCCCGGCCAGGCACGTCACTCCGGCCAAGCACGTCAAGAACGGTAAGGCTCCGGTCGCCAACGCCGCTCGCGCCGCGGA
Source organism: Nonomuraea sp. NEAU-A123 (assembly GCF_018603905.1). Lineage (GTDB taxonomy): Bacteria > Actinomycetota > Actinomycetes > Streptosporangiales > Streptosporangiaceae > Nonomuraea. The sequence continues at coordinate 143,227 of NZ_JAHFZZ010000022.1, read as the reverse complement.
CCCGCAGTCGCCCCTCGCTCCGGCCACCTCGCTGGTCGCCTCCACCCCCGTCGGGGGTGTGGCGCGGTCCGTGACCGGCAACCTGCCCACTGGCGCCCTGGGCCTGATGAGCGCGTCTCAGCCCGCGGGGGTCACCGGGATGACCACCGGCTCGCTGTTCGCGCTCGTTCTGGGTGCGATGTTCGCCGCCTCGGCGACACTGTTCGCGGCCACCCGCCGCTTCCGGCTCGGCCGGAAGTAATGACAAGAACGTCTACCGCTCACAGCCGGTGAGCGAGTAGCGAAAGACGCTTTGCCCGTTCCGGGGGCGCGGCCCGGGGCGGGCAAAGCCATGTCCGATCACAAGGTGCTGCGGACGCGCATGACCTTGCGGCGCAACCGTACGTGACGGCTTCCGTCAGGGTGCAGGCGTACGCGGGAGAGCTCCCACTGACCGTACTCCGCGTGCTCGGTGAGCAGTTGACGTGCTGCTTCGCGGGAGAGATCGCGCGGAATGAAGATATCCATGTAGGAGTAGTCGAGCACAACGATTAGTCTCCAGGGTGAGTCAGGGCGCAATGCCGCTCGATGGGGCTTATTCTGCGTGCTTGTGGGTGGGTCCGGAAGCTAGTGGGTAGTCCCGGGGGAAGGAAATTTCCGCGAGTCGGGTTACCTTTCAGATCAGTGCCGGCTCCCGGCAGGGGGAATTGCAAGCGAACAGTGAGGTAGGAAGCAGCGTGCCAGCCAACAACGGCAGCACCGGCGGAACCCGCCGCCTGGTGATCGTCGAGTCGCCCGCCAAGGCGAGGACGATCATGGGATACCTCGGTGCCGGCTACACGGTCGAGTCCAGCATTGGCCACATCCGTGACCTGCCGGAGCGGGCCGATGACATTCCCGAGAAGTTCAAGGGGGAGCCGTGGGCACGCCTCGGGGTGAACGTCGAGAACGAGTTCGAGCCGCTGTACGTCGTCAACCCTGACAAGAGATCGCAGGTCAGCAAGCTGAAGCAGCTGCTGAAGGATGCCGACGAACTCTATCTGGCGACTGACGAGGACCGTGAGGGCGAGGCCATCGCGTGGCACCTTCGTGAGGTGCTCAAGCCCAAGGTGCCGGTGCACCGCATGGTCTTCCACGAGATCACCCCGCAGGCCATCCGGGACGCGGTGGCAAACCCGCGTGACCTTAACCTGCGCCTCGTCGACGCCCAGGAGACCAGGCGCATCCTCGACCGGCTCTACGGCTACGAGGTCAGCCCGGTCCTGTGGAAGAAGGTCAAGCCGCGGCTGTCGGCGGGCCGGGTGCAGTCGGTGGCGACCAGGCTGGTGGTGGAGCGCGAGCGGGAGCGCCTGGCGTTTACCTCCGCCCATTACTGGGACCTGCAGGCGCTGTTCGACACCGACAAGCCCGAGGAGCGTCCGCGCGATTTCACCGCGACGCTGACCTTGGTCGACGGCAAGCGGGTGGCCCAGGGCCGCGATTTCGCGAGCACCGGCGTGCTCAAGAACAACGACGTGCTCCACCTGTCGGAGGCCGCCGCCGGTGAGCTGGCGGGCAGACTCCAGGGATCGTCGTTCGCCGTCAAGTCCGTCGAGCGCAAGCCGTACACCCGCAAGCCGTACGCTCCCTTCCGGACGACCACATTGCAGCAGGAGGCCAGCCGGAAACTGGGCTTCTCCGCGAAGTACACGATGCAGGTGGCGCAGCGGCTCTACGAGAACGGCTTCATCACCTACATGCGTACCGACAGCATCACGCTGTCGGAGACGGCGGTGGCGGCCGCGCGCTCCCAGGCGATCAAGCTGTACGGCTCTGCGTATGTTCCCGACAAGCCCCGCGTCTACACCAGCAAGGTCAAGAGCGCGCAAGAGGCGCACGAGGCGATCCGGCCTTCGGGGGAGGAATTTCGCACCCCTGGCGAGGTCAACTTGTCCGGTGACATGTTCCGCCTGTACGAGCTGATCTGGCAGCGGACCGTTTCGTCCCAGATGAAGGACGCGGTCGGCGAGTCGGTCACCGTCAAGGTGCGCGGCGCGTCCGCCTCCGGTGAGGACGTCGAGTTCAGTGCCTCGGGCCGGACGATCACGTTCTACGGCTTCCTCAAGGCGTACGTGGAGGGGGCCGACGATCCGTCGACCGACCGTGACGACTCCGAGAAGCGGCTGCCGAACCTGGCCGAGGGCGACGCGCTGAGCGTCTCGCGGCTCGACGTGGCCGGCCACTCGACCAAGCCGCCCGCCCGTTACACCGAGGCGTCGCTGGTCAAGGAGCTGGAGGATCGGGAGATCGGGCGTCCGTCGACGTACGCGTCGATCATCGGCACGATCCTCGACCGCGGCTATGTGTTCAAGAAGGGCACCGCGCTGGTGCCCTCGTTCCTGGCGTTCGCCGTGGTCAACCTGCTTGAGCAGCATTTCGGCAACCTGGTCGACTACGACTTCACCGCCGAGATGGAGAAGGTGCTCGACGACATCGCCAACGACCGGGCGGAGCGGGTGCCGGAGCTGCAGCGCTTCTACTACGGCGAGGGCGGCGACGAGGGTCTGAAGGAGATGGTCACCGACCTCGGCGACATCGACGCCAAGGAGATCAGCTCCTTCCCGATCAGGGACACCGACATCGTCATCAGGGTGGGACGATACGGCCCATACCTTGACAGGGACGGCTCCCGGGTGAACATCCCCGAGGACATGACGCCCGACGAGCTGACCGCTGAGAAGGCGGAGGAGTACTTCTCGCGGCCGACCGGCGACCGCGAGCTGGGCGTCGATCCGGTGACCGGGCACAAGATCGTGGCCAAGGACGGGCGATTCGGGCCGTACGTCACGGAGATCCTGCCCACGCCGGAAGAGGAGACCCCGAAGCGGCGCACCAAGAAGGCCGACGCGGCGAAGCCGCGGACGAGCTCGCTGTTCAAGACGATGTCGCTCGACACCGTGACGCTCGACGACGCGCTCAAGCTGCTGTCGATCCCCCGAGCCGTCGGCGCGTTGGAGGGCGAGGAGGTCGTCGCGTACAACGGGAAGTTCGGTCCCTACCTGAAGAAGGGCACCGACTCGCGGTCGCTGACCTCGGAGGAGGACCTGCTCACGGTCACCATCGAGCAGGCCAAGGAGCTGTTCGCGCAGCCCAAGCCGCGTGGCAGGGGCCGGGCGGCGGCCGCGGCGCCGCTGCGCGAGCTGGGTGATGACCCCAGCTCCAAGAAGCCCGTCGTGGTCAAGGAAGGGCGATTCGGCCCGTACGTGACCGATGGCGAGACGAACGCGTCGCTGCGTAAGGGCGACACGGTCGAGGAGATCACGATCGAGCGGGCGGCGGAGCTGCTGGCCGAACGGCGTGAGCGGGCTCCGGCGCCGAAGAAGACGACGACCAGGAAGGCGCCGGCCAAGAAGGCACCCGCGAAGAAGCCGGCGGCCAAGTCGTAAGTAGCATTGCTCGCGTGGTGGTCTTGGGCTTCGTGGGCGCGGTGTTCCTGGCACATCTCTATCTGTGGCAGCGGATGGTGCGGTCGACCACTCGGCCCGGGCGGTTACGCAAGGGGTTGAGCTGGGGGTTGGTGGGGCTCGTCCTGCTGGTCGTCGCGACGTTCGTGGGGTTGCGGCTGGAGATGTTCCAGTGGCTGGCGTGGCCGGGGTATCTCTGGGTCGCGATCATGTTCTACCTGGTGATCTGTCTGATCCTGCTGGAGATCCCCCGGCTGGTGGCGTGGTTCGCGCTGGTCCGGGGGCGTGGGGTCGTTTCGTCGCGGTCAGAGGTTGCGCGGCCGGTCATGGTGCCTGCTGGGCCGGTTCCTGTGGCTCCGCCCCTTGAGGCGCCACCGGCGGGCATCGACGCGATGAGCAGGCGACTCTTCCTCGGGCGGGCCACCGCCGCCGTCGCGGGCGTGAGCGCGCTCGGCACGGTCGGGTACGGCATGAGCGTCGCGCTGGGTGATCCGGTGATCGAACCGGTCAAGGTCACGCTGCCCGGGCTCGACTCCAGGCTGAGCGGCCTGCGGTTCGCCGTGGTCAGCGACATCCACCTGGGGCCGCTCACGGGCAAGGGGCATACCGAGCGCATCGTGCGGATGGTCAACGGGCTGCGGGCCGACGTGGTGGCGATCGTCGGCGACCTGGTCGACGGCTCGGTCGCCGAGCTGGGCGCGCTGGCCAGGCCGCTGCAGAGCCTCGAATCCCGCTATGGCGCCTATTTCGTGACTGGAAACCACGAGTACTACACGAGAAACGGCCCCGGTGAGTGGGTCGAGGAGCTGGACCGGCTCGGCGTACGCTCGCTGCGGAACGAACGGGTGGAGATCCGGCACCAGGGCGGCGTGCTCGACCTGGCCGGGGTGAACGACCTCAACGGCGCCACGGCGAACGACGCGCCCGACTTCGACAAGGCGCTCGGCGGTCGCGACCCGAGCCGCTCCACGGTTCTGCTGGCCCACCAGCCGGTGCAGGTCGAGCAGGCCGCGCGTTACGGCGTCGATCTGCAGCTGTCGGGGCACACGCACGGCGGGCAGATGATGCCGTTCAACCTCGTGGTGCCGTTCCAGCAGCCGGTCGTGTCGGGGCTGGCGACGGTCGACGGGGTGCAGGTGTACGTCACGCGCGGCGCCGGGTTCTGGGGGCCGCCGGTCCGGGTGGGCGCGCCACCCGAGATCACGCTGCTTGAGCTGCGCTCCTGACTTTCCGCGATCCGCTGGCTACTCAGCCCGCCAAGGCGTAGTATCCAAGCGGATACGTTGGAGGTGTGATGATCTCTTCCCCGGTGGAGGGGGTGTTCGGCGGGCTGCTGCCTGAGCGGGGCGAGGCGCCCGGGGGCTCGCCGCCCGACGTCACGTTCTGGGCGGAGCGCGGCGGCCTGCTGCTCAAACAGGCCAGACACGCGGCCAACATGAACCAGAAGGCGCTGGCCGGCATGAGCGGCACGTCGCGGACGACACTGTCGGCCTACGAGCACGGCCGTAAGTCGCCCACGCTCGAAACGGCCGGGCGCATCCTCGACGCCGCCGGGTTCCGGCTGACGCTGGAGGCCAAGGTCGAGTTCGCCACCCACCGGGGCGCCGACGGCCGCCCGTTCTTCGTGCCCAACCGGTTGGTCCGGCTGCCGGCGTTGCGGGCCTTGGCTACCGTGCGGCTCGGCGGCAGGGTCTATGACCTGGCCGATCGCGGGGATCGCCGGGACGCGTACGCGATGCTGTTGCGGGAAGGGAGCCAGGAGGAACTGCTCGAACATCTGGACGGGCTGCTGCTGGTGGAGATGTGGGATGAGCTGGTGCTGCCTGAGCCGGTCCGCGCCGGCTGGCTGCCTCTGGTGGAGCTTGCTCGGCCGTACAAACCGGACTAACGGGACGAGGGGGATCTGTCTGGTGTTTTCGGGGGCCTATTCGAGGTGTGTACCATGCGCATCGGCCCGCATACGTAATACCCTCAGCGACGAGCAGCCGAGTATATCCGGCTGGTCTCCTGTCTTCCCATTTCCGGCGAACACCTGGATACGCTGACATCATGACCGCCCGTGGCCGACGCCAACCGACACATGTGCTGGCAAACGCATCTTTCCGCCGGCTCTGGACGGCGATGTCGGTGTGCAGCCTCGGCGACTGGCTGAACATCCTGGCACTCACCGCCCTCGCCGGAAACCTGACCCAAGGCGACTACCGCACGCAGTCGCTGGCCGTCGGCGGTGTCTTCATCGCCAAGATGCTGCCCGCCGTCCTGCTCGGGCCGCTCGCGGGAGCGTTCGCCGACCGGTTCGACCGCCGGGTGACGATGTTCTCCTCCGACCTGGCCCGGTTCGCCGTGGTGCTGTCGATCCCGCTGATCGGCAGCTATCAGTGGATCATCATCGCGACGATCCTGGTCGAGTGCGTCAACCTGTTCTGGGTCCCGGCCAAGGACGCCACGGTCCCCAACCTGGTGCCGAAGGAGCAGCTCGAATCGGCCAACCAGCTCAACCTGCTGGTCACCTATGGCAGCGCGCCGATCGCCGCGATCCTGTTCACGGCGCTGTCCGTGGTGGGCGACGTGCTGAAGAACGCCGTGCCGCTCCTGTCCGGCATGGACCCGACCGGGCCGGCGCTGGTCGTCAACGCCTGCGCGTACCTGGTGTCCGCGTTCCTGATCTTCACGCTGCGCGGCATCCCCAAGCGTGACGGCGCCATCTCCACCCCGTCGGTGCTCAAGCAGATCGTCGACGGCTGGCGGTTCGTTGGCGGCAACCGGCTGGTGCGCGGCCTGATCATCGGCATGCTGGGAGCGTTCGCGGCGGGCGGCGCGGTCGTGGGCGTCGCGAAGATCTACGTGGGCGCGCTCGGCGGCGGCGACGCGGCCTACGGAGTGGTGTTCGGCGCGGTCTTCGTCGGCATGGCACTGGGCATGTTCTTCGGCCTGCGGCTGCTGCGCGAGTTGTCGCGGCGGCGGCTGTTCGGCCTGGCGATCACCGTGGCGGGCGTGGTGCTGATCGCGATCGCCCTCGTGCACAACCTGGTGATCGTGGTCATGCTGACCGTGCTGCTCGGGGCGTGCGCGGGCATCGCGTGGATCATCGGCTACACGCTCATCGGCCTCGAGGTCGAGGACTCGATGCGTGGCCGGACGTTCTCGTTCCTGCAGTCGACCGCGCGGGTCACGCTGCTGTTCGTGGTGGCGGTGGCCAACCCGCTGGCCGCGCTCTTCGGCGCCCACCCGCTGCGGCTGGGCGATCTGGTCTACCAGTTCGACGGCACCAACCTGGTGCTGGTGATCGGCGGCGTCCTCGCGACGGTCGTCGGCGTGCTGGCGCTGCGGCACATGGACGACAGGAAGGGCGTCTCGCTCTCCGAGGACCTGATCGCGGCGGTGCGTGGCGAACGGCCGCAGTCCGAGGCGGCAGAGCAGGTGCCGGGGCTGTTCGTGGCGTTCGAGGGCGGCGAGGGGTCGGGAAAGACGACCCAGTCGCGGCTGCTCGCCATCTGGCTGCGTGACCAGGGGTTCGACGTCGTACAGACCCGTGAGCCCGGCTCGACCAAGGTCGGCATGCGGCTGCGCGCGATCCTCCTCGACGCGGCCGAACGCGGACTGTCGGCGCGCGCCGAGGCGCTGCTGTACGCCGCCGACCGGGCCGAGCACGTCGAGAAGGTCATCAGGCCGGCCCTCTACCGCGGCTCGCTGGTGATCTCCGACCGCTATGTCGACTCGTCGCTGGCCTACCAGGGTGCGGGGCGGTCGCTCGATCCCGACGACGTGTCCAAGGTCAACGCCTGGGCCACGGGCGGGCTGGTGCCGCATCTCACCGTGCTGATCGACACGCCGCCCGAGGTGGGGCTGACCAGGCTGGGCGGCGCGATGGACCGGATCGAGTCCGAGCCGCTGGAGTTCCACGAGCGGGTGCGCAAGGAGTTCCGGACGCTGGCCGCCGCCGATCCCGGCCGCTATCTGGTGGTCGATGGGACGCTGCCGCCCGAGCAGATCACCCGGCTGATCCAGGATCGGGTGCACGAGATCCTGCCCGATCCGGTGCCTCAGGAGTCTGAGGACATCACCGGTACGATGCCCGCCATCCGCGACTAGCCTTGTCGGGTGAGCGTCTTCGATGACCTCGTCGGTCAGGACCAGGCGGTGGCCGTGCTGTCGCGCGCCGCTGCGGCGGCGGGCGACGCCGTGGGGGGTGGCCGCGGCGCGGGCATGACGCATGCCTGGCTGTTCACCGGCCCGCCCGGCTCGGGCAGGGAGGAGACGGCGCGGGCGTTCGCGGCGGCGCTGCTCTGCCCCGACGGCGGCTGCGGTCACTGCGACCAGTGCCACCAGGTGCTGATCGGCTCACACCCCGATCTCGAAGCGGTACGCCCCCAGGGCCTGTCCTACAGCGTCAAGCAGACGCGCGAGCTCATCCTGCGGGCGGCGGGCGCGCCGACGCAGGGCCGCTGGCGCGTCATCCTGTTCGAGGACGCCGACCGGGCCACAGAGTCGGCGGCGAACGCCCTGCTCAAGGCCATCGAGGAGCCGCCACCCCGCACGGTCTGGCTGCTGTGCGCGCCGGGCGCCGACGACATGATGATCACCATCCGGTCGCGCTGCCGCGTGGTCACCCTGGCCACCCCCGGCACGGAAGCCGTCGCCCACGTGCTGGCCACCCGCGACAGCGTGCCCTGGGACACCGCCCACTTCGCCGCCCGCGCCTCTCAGGGGCACATCAGCCGGGCCCGGGCGCTGGCCCTGGACCAGGACGTACGCCGGCGCCGCGAGGCCGTCCTGGCCATCCCCCGCTCGCTGTCCGGGGTCGGCGAGTGCGTCTCGGCCGCCGAACGTCTGGTCAAAACGGCTGAGGAAGAGGCCGCGGCGGCGACGGCCGCGCTCAACGAGACGGAGACCACCGAGCTGCGCAAGATCTACGGCGAGGGGTCCACGGGCAGGGGCCTCAACCGCGGGTTGGTGCGGGGTGGCGCGGGGGCGTTGAAGGAGCTGGAGGACCGGCAGAAGTCACGCGCCACGCGCATCAAGCGGGACTCGCTCGACGCCGCTCTGCTGGAGCTGGTGTCGTTCTATCGGGACGTGCTGGCCATGCAGTTCTCGGCCGGGGTGGAGCTGGCCAACGACGACATCCGCTTCGACCTCGACCAACTGGCCAAGGTGTCGACGCCGGAGGAGACGCTGCGGCGGATCGACGCGATCATGCGGTGCCGCGAACGCCTGGACGCCAACGTCAACCCGCAGATCGCGGTCGAGGCGATGATGCTGTCTCTCCGGTCGGCCGCGTAGGCGGGTTGTCGGCATAGTCCGCTGTATGGCGTTCGGTTGGTTTGGTCCGTCGTACGGCGGTTGGTGGGCTTGGTCCGCTGTGTAGCGGTCGGTCTGGCTCAGGGCGCCGTACGGCGGTCGGTCGGCTCGGGGCGCCGGTAGTGGTCTGTCGGCTCGGGTGACTGGACAGCGAAGCAGGTGGCCAAGAAGACGCACGTCACGGCGCCCAGCCCCGTAAACCGCAGGAGCGTGTCCCTGGACGGGGGCCAGCCCCGTATGGAAGGTGGGGCCCACCGGGCTGGCCGTAAAAGCGCTCAGTAAAAGCTTGTGACCAGAGCAGCAGATGGGGCTGCTGAGCGTCTCTGTTATGTGAAAGTCGAGCAGCTGTCCCCTGGAGGGGCTCTGATACGGAAACGCGTCGATGTCGCGGCGATCTTCGCCGAGCATCATGTGGGTCTCGTCCGGCTGGCGCTGGTCATGGTCGGTGATCAGGCGACCGCCGAGGACGTCGTCCAGGAGGCGTTCACCCGTACCCACGCGGGACGAGGGAGGTTGCGAGATCCGGACAAGGCGCTGACCTATGTGCGATCGGCGGTGTTCAACGGCTGCCGGTCGGTGATGCGGAGGCGGGCGACGGTTTTCCGCCGCGCCGTCCCGTACGAACCGCCTGTCTGGTCGGCGGAGAGCGCGGCCCTGCTGAGCGAGGAGCGTCGCGAGGTGCTGCGCGCCCTGCGAGAGCTGCCGGGCCGGCAGCGCGAGGCGCTGACGCTGCGCTACTACCTCGACCTGTCCGATCAGGAGATCGCCGAGACCATGGGGATCAGCGGGAGCACCGCCAGATCCACGATCGCGCGAGGGCTCGCCGCCCTCGGCCGAGCACTTGGGGAGGATTCATGAACAGTCCCATGGAAGACCGCCTGCGCGAGGCACTGGCCGAGGCAGGGGCGACCGTTGACACCAGCACGCTGAGGCCTCTGCAGTCGTCAGGGCGGCCTCGAGTGCGGGTCGACTTCCGGTTGCTGGCGGCGGCGGGGGCGGTGGTGCTCGCGGGGACCGTGACCGCCGCCGTGCTCATCGCTCCCGGTGACGAACGGCGGGCGGCGGTGGCCAACCCACCTGTCGATCAGAAATACGCCGATGCATCCGTCTTCCTGTGCGGGAAGCTGTCGCCGAGCCGAACCTGTCCTGGAGGCAGCGTCACCGCTGAGCAGACAAAGGCGATCGTGCGTGCTCTGCGTGAGGGGCCGGGGGTGGAACAGGTGCTATACGTGAGTCAGGACCAGGCCTATGCGAGCTTCCGCCGAGACTACGCCGACGACAAGGCGTTGCTTGGCACGATCGACGTGACCGACCTGCCTCCCTCGTTCCAGATCAAACTGAAGCCGGGAGCCGATCCGAAGGTGTCGCTCGTCAGGATGAAATCCATGGAAGGCGTGGGCGACATCACGTTTCCGGCGGAAGCTGTCAAAGAGATGGGCCCAGAGTGGGAGAAGAATGCAGATGTCTCTGTCTTTCTCTGCGGGGAGCAATCGAGCCTAGCGTCGTGCGGAGCCGTCGCCGCGCCCGACTCGACGAGTTCCGCCCCCAGGTTCGTCAAATACGGCAAGGCCATCACGCCTGCCCAGCGGAGAGCTCTGGGCAAGGAGATCGGCGCGATACCCGGTGTTCAGTCGACACATTTCGAGAGCCAGCAGCAGGCGTACGAGAATTTCCAGCGCAGCTACAAGGACAACAAGGCACTCGCTCAGGCCACCAAGAAATCGGACATGCCGGAGTCGTTCCGCCTTGAGCTGAGGCCGGATGCTGACTGGGACAAGGTGATCACCAAGCTGAAAGGCCTACCCGGTGTCGCCACTGTCGTCAACGGCAAGTGCATGATCGAGCAATTCATGCTTCGGACGCACTATGGCATCTCGGCTTCTATGGGCAAGGGCTGCGCCCCCCAGCCGGGGTAGGGCTCTCACGCTGCGCGCGCCCACACACGTAATGTGGCAACCGAAGGCCGTACCAACCCCCTAGGCCGTCAGGAGGCGAGCTCGAGCCCATGGGAATGATCATGGCCGTGAGCTTCACCCGCTACGGGCGGCTCTACTACCTCGATCCCGGTGGTCACACCCCCAAGGTGGGCGACAAGGTGCTGGTCCCGACCGACTCGGGTCCTGAGGTGGCGGAGTGCGTGTGGGCGCCGCAATATTCGAGTGAAGACATCGACGGAATGCCGGTGTGTGCAGGCATAGCGGGAGAGGAACACCTCTCCCGCGACGAGACCAACAAGCGCCGCAGGGCCGAGGCTCGCAGCGTGTCCAAGCGGTTGATCAAACGGCACGAGCTGCCGATGAAGGTGGTGGGCGTCGACTACCTCGACCAGGACAACGTCTACACGGTTTACTTCTCCGCTCCGCATCGGGTCGACTTCCGCGCGCTCGTCCGAGACCTGGCCCGCAACCTGCGGGCCCGGGTGGAGCTGCGGCAGATCGGCCCGCGTGACGAGGCACGCTTGCAGGGTGGCATCGGCCCATGTGGCCGCGACCTGTGCTGCGCCACGTTCCTCAAGGATTTCGAACCGGTCTCCGTACGCATGGCCAAGGACCAGGACCTACCGGTCAATCCTTTGCGTATCGCCGGGGCGTGTGGGCGGCTGATGTGCTGTCTCAAGTACGAGCATCCGCTCTATGTCGAGACCCGCAGCAGAATGCCGCGCACCGGAAGCCGGGTGAGCACGCCGCAGGGGGAGGGAAGTGTCCTCGGGCATAACGTTCCGGCGGACACGGTGACGGTTCGGCTCGACGATGGCGGACGGCGCTGTGCGTGTCCTTCCGCCTCGGTCTGCTCACCACGGCAGCAGCACGACAAGATGTACGGAGAGGATGGCGGCACGCCGGCCCCAGGCGGGTAGCTACCAGGGACAACGGGTGGAAGTTCACGGGCTGTGCTCGTGAACTTCCCGCCCGCGGTCGTGCTCGCCAGATGGGGAAGGTCGGGGGTGGCATGGGGGGTGGCGAGGCTTGCCTGGCCCGAATGCCGCGCGGAGCACCACCGGTCGGTCTGTTGAGGGCCGGGCGGCCACGAGGCGGGACACGCGTAGGATTCCGGAGCGTGTGGTTCCGAGCACTGACCGTTGTCGCCGCGACTGTGTTGTCCGCCTCCGGCTGTACCTTGGCAGAGGAGCCGGCGAGCGGGCTGCGCTGGTCCGGCTGCGGGGACGGGTTCGACTGCGCGAAGCTCTCGGTGCCGCTCGACTACGGCGTCCCGGACGGGGAGCACATCAAGATCAGCGTGGTCCGGCTGCCGGCCACCGGCGACCGGATCGGCTCCTTGGTCGTCAACCCGGGCGGTCCCGGAAGTTCCGGCGTCAGCTATGCGCGGGCCGCCCGATCGATGCTGAGCGAGAAGCTACGCGAACGGTTCGACGTCGTGGGGTTCGATCCACGTGGTGTGGGCAAGTCGGCGCCGGTCGAGTGTCTGAGCGACTCGCGGCTCGACGCGTTCGTCGCCCTGGACACCACCCCCGACACGCCGCAGGAGCGGGCCGCGCTCGAGCAGGGCTCACGCGAGTTCGCGAAGGGCTGCCAGGCCGGGGCCGGCCGCCTGCTGCCGCATGTGGGCACCGTTGACGCCGCCCGGGACATGGACGCGCTGCGCCAGGCACTCGGCGACCAAAAACTGACTTACCTCGGCAAGTCCTATGGCACCTTTCTAGGCGCGGTATATGCGGATATGTTCCCCGGCAAGGTCCGAGCCCTCGTCCTCGACGGCGCTCTCGACCCGGCCATCTCCCGGCTGAAGCTCAACGCCGACCAGGCCATGGGGTTCGAGCGCGCCCTCCGTGCGTACACAGAGTCCTGCCTGACCGAAGGCAACTGCCCGTTCCGCAGCCGTACCGTCGACGGCGTCCTGGCCGAGGTGACCGACCTGCTGCACCGCACAGACGCCAGCCCGCTGCCCGGTGAGGGACGGCAGGCCACCGAGGCGCTGGCCACGCTCGGCGCGCTGACCCCGCTCTACGACCGCGGCTCCTGGCCCGAGCTCACCGAAACGTTCCGCCAGGCCCTGAACGGCAACGGCAGACTGCTCCTCCGCAACGCCGACCAACTCATCGACAGACATGACAACGGCGTCTACTCCAACCAGACCGAGGCCAACATGGCCATCAACTGCGTAGACAGCCCCTATCCCAAGAACGTCGCCGCCTACGCGACCGCGGCGGCGGAGGCCGAACGCGAGGCGCCCAGGTTCGGCGCCTACCTCATGTGGAGCTCGCTCCCGTGCGCCTTCTGGCCCGCCAAACCGACGCTCATCAACCGCCCACTCACCGCCAAAGGCGCCGCCCCGATCCTGGTCATCGGCACCGAACGCGACCCGGCCACCCCGTACGCGTGGGCACAGGCCCTGGCGGAGGAACTCGACTCGGGCGTGTTCCTCGGCTACGACGGCGACGGCCACACGGCCTACTTCAACGGCTCGACATGCGTGGACGACGCCGTGGACCACTACCTGCTGACCGGCACACCACCACAGGACGGGACATTCTGTCCGGGCATCGGCTGATCGAAGGGAGCAAGAACCCCTTGGGCTCCTGTAGACTCGTTCACGCTGTACGGCGCGCCGCCTTAGCTCAGTCGGCCAGAGCACTTCACTCGTAATGAAGGGGTCTCGGGTTCGAATCCCGAAGGCGGCTCCCAGCTAGAAGGCCCCTCGCGATGCTCGCGGGGGGCCTTTTGCTAACAGGCGCACCGGGCTGACCGCGTACGGCCCGCCAGCTCGCGGGCGGTGACGTCGGACGTGTCGACGACGGCAAGACCCAGACCGGCCCCGACTGCCTGGTCGCCGCCGCGCGCGACCTCGCCACCACCGGCGACTACCTCGGACGACCACATCCGTTGGCTACGTCCGCCACTCCAGGCACATGCTCGACTCCTGCACCGACACCTGACACGAGCGACAAAGTGCGGCGTCACAGCCCGACCGCGGTGAGGGCGCCTGCTCGTGGTTTTTCGATACCCGTTTCGGTGGTGCTCAATTGTGGGTAGGTTGAGGCTGCCTCAGGGTGCGGCCACGGGGACTTCGTCAGGTGGCCGGTCTCGGGTGGCGCTGAGCGGACAGGGGAGACCCTTCGGATGAAGATCGTTGCGTTATCCTGCACGCAGAAGCGTCTCCCGTCGCTGACCGACGCGCTGCTCGAGGCGGCGATCACCGGCGTCGTCCAGGAGGTCAGTGACGCGGAGATCCAGCGGATTCGGTTGATCGACCATCGCATCGCGATGTGCGAAGGCGAGGACACCTGCCTTGATCCCGAGGTGGGCCGGTGCACGCTCGACGACGACTTCGAGCATGTCGTCGATCTGGCCGAGGGTGCGCAGGCGATGCTGCTCGCCATGCCGGTGTACGCGGGGAACGTACCCGCGGTGCTGAAGATCTTCCAGGAACGCTTGAAGAGCTTCATGAACGCCAGGCAACGCCCGTTCGGCAACCTGCTGGTGGGGACGATCGTGCATTCGCGCACGATGCTGACCGAGCCTGCGCTGGGATCGTTGTTCCCGTGGTACCTGCGCCTACGGAACAAGAATGTGGCGTCGGCGTGCTTCACCCAGAACGATCACCAGGACCTGACCCGCACCGCGGCGATCGACCTGTGTGTGGCCGTGGGCCGGCAACTCGGCATGACGCTCGACGGCAGCCGGTCGCCGGCCAACGACCGCACGGCACTGCCGTTGGTTCAATCACCGGCTCGTCCGCGGTGCGGTGACCCGGCCGCGTCCTCTCCTGGAGCGTGAGGAGATTCCGCGCGCCAGGTGCACCCGTCGCCCGCCTGTTCGCACGACACCGTGACGTCCGGTTCCACGTAGCGGGCGGCGATGGCGGTGTTGAGTTCCTGGCAGTACGGGCACGGTGACGAGAACGTCAGCACGACGCCGGCGCGGGCGGCCTGTTTGCGGTACCGGAGGATCCCACAGTCGGCGTTGCGCAGGACGGTGCCTGAGGGCTGGGGCTCACTGGTCACTGCCGAGTCGTACAGCAACAGCTGACGCTGCAGCCGGGTCATGAAGTGATCGGTGGCGGATACCCCGGCGGGCCGTTGCGCTCGCAGTAGCTCCGCGGTGATGCGGGAGTTCGCCTGGATCCACGCAGCCAGGCCTTCTTCGCCGTGCTCTCCCAGGATGAACTCCTCCGCGGCCGCCTGGGCCTCGAAGAACCGCTGGCGCCACAGGTCGACCTTCTCGGCCGGGTCGAGGGGAGACGGTTCACTGGTCATGGTCCGGCGCCCCTCCCGGTGGCGTCGTCCAGCTCGGCGAAGACCTCCTGGGCGACGCGCAGCCCGTTGTTGGCGACCGGCCAGCCACCGTAGTAGGCGAGCTGAATGATGACTTCGACGATCTTCTCTCGCGACATCCCGAGGTGCAGGGCGGCACCGATGTGGCCGCGTAACTCCCAATCGGTCCGCGCCAGCGTGACCGCGGTCAGCGCGACCAGTTCGCGCTCCTCGACGCTCAGGTGCGGGCGGGTCCAGATCTCACCGAACAAGTGGTCGACGGTGATCTGCAGGAACTCCGGGTAGGAACCCGGGCGCGGCTCGCGGCCGAAGACCTTCTGGAACATGGCCTCACCCCGCTCATGTCGGGCAGACGGCTGATTCATCGATCAACTCCTTTGTGTTGGCCGAACAGTTGTCAACGTCCACGACGCCACGAAGGCGACGACCAGCAGCGCGGCGCCGCTGCCGAAGGCGGCCGGAACACTCACCCGCTCGGCGATGAGCCCAACGACGACCGGTCCGACTACGGCGCCGACATCGGTGCACATCGAGAAGACGGCGACGCCACTGCCGGCCCGGCCGGCGACGACGTCACCGATCAGCGCGGCCGGTGCGGCGTTGAGCAGCGCTGATCCCGCCGCGTACACACTGAGCAGGACGACGAGCCAGGCGTACCTGTCCACGAACACCAAGGCTGTGATCGCCGCCGCGGCCACACCGGTGCCGGCGATCATGGCGGGCCGGCGGCCGGCCCGATCGACAACCCAGCCGGCCGGCATGATCAGCAGCGCCTGAACGACGGCCGATATCGTGAACGCCCACCCGACCCACGTCACGTCATGTCGCCACGCCACAACCACCGTGGGGACCAGTGCGCTGCGCAGCCCGAACAAGACCCATCCCTGCGCCAACGCCGCGAGGCAAGCCACCAAGTAGCGTCGATCCCGCAGCAGGACCGGTAGCCGGACCACGTCACGGCCAGGCTCTGCGCCGGCAGTTCGGCCGGTGCGGAGCACCGCCAGTGTCAGTACCGCGGCGGCCAGCAACAGCACGGCGTACGCCACGAACGGCGCCGACAGGGCGATGAGAGCGAGGAGCCCGCCCAGTGCTGGTCCGCAGATTCCGCCGAGCAGGAAGCCTGCTTCGAACACGGCGCTGGCCCGGCCGCGCTGGTCGGCCGGCGCGATCGCCAGGAGTGTCGCCAGTGCGGACACCGAGAACAGCACTGAGCCGACGCCGCCGAGGCTGCGGAACACGAGCAGCTGCCCATAGGACCCGGCGAACGCCGTCAGGGCCGAGGAAACCGCACATAGCAGCAGGCCGGCGACCAGGACTCGCCGCTCCCCGAAACGGACTCCGAGCCGGCCGCAGAACGGACTGGTGGCCAGCCGCATCAACGCGAACAGGGCGACGAGCGCTCCGATCTGGGTGGGCCCGGCCCCGAACGTCGCCGCGTACACCGGGAGCACCGGGAGCACCAGTCCCAGGCCCAGCATGACGCAGCCACCAACGACACTGAGGACGTAGACCTCGCGAGGGAGACTCGGCTGGGCGGCGGCAAGGGGTGGGACGCTGCCAGGGCCGGCCGCCATCACTGTCCCATCACAGGATGATGCTGAGCTTGCCGTGCTCGTACAACGTCTCGTGGTCGAGCACCACAACCCGTCTCCGGACCCGGAACGACTCGCCCTCGACGACGAGCTCGAACCGGCATTTTCCGACGTAGGCGTCAGAGCGCCCGTGCCCGAACCGGTACACGATGACATTCGCCGCCACGTCGAGGTGCGTGCCCCGATCGGTCAGGATCTCCACGTTGCTGATCATCCGATTCGTCCGCGAACGAGGGTTCTCGCACCACACCTCACCGTTGAGGAGTTGTTCGATCCGCTGGCGTAGCCGGGCAGCATCGTCGTCGATGAGCCCGAGCGCATCGGCCGTCTCGCCGCGGACGTCGGTGGCCGGCACCGAGTAGCGGATGTCGTCGGTCAGCATCTCGTCGTACCACTCGAGCAGGCGCCACTCGTCGAGCAGCCGCGCCTCACGGAAAAGGAACTGGCTCACCCGGTGCCACAACCGCACCTGGGCCGCTTCGTCGACCGTCAGTTCGATGGTCATCGTCATTCTGCCCCTTGCATCTCGGCCCGGTGAGCGACCTCGAGGTGACCGTCGTCGCCGTGCATCAGCCGGTCCCACTGCCGCCAGAACTCGCGGGCGGGAAGCTCGTCGGTCGTCTCCGGGACCTCTTTGTTCATACCGCGTGACAGATCCGAGTAGCGGACTGCGCGGTTGAGATAACCCCGCTGGCACGACTCGACGATCTCGATGTCGTCGGGAGTGGCGAAGCCGGCGGGGCCGAGGAACGTCAGGTAGTGACTCTTGCGGAGTTCCCGGATGTCCGGATCCTCGTCCTTGGGGGCCAGGGCGACCGAGGTGATGGCCATCTGGCCGGCGCCGATCGGGTCGATCTTGCGGATCGTGATCGCGATCGCGTCGATGATCATCAAGTTGGGGAAGATCAGCACCGCACGATTGGTGCCGGTGATCCGTTCGGCGCGTTCGGCGCCGAACCGGTCGACGAACCGTGCGGCCGTCGCCTCGATCCGCGGCCGGACCTCGGCGCCGAACATCGGCGTCCAGTAGGCGAGCGGGCGGGCTGCCGCCGGTGGCAGCTCGTTGGCTCCATGCCCCAGTCCGAGGGCGCAGCCGAAGCCGCCTCGTCGTCGTGGCGGCACCGACCCCAGCGACTCCATGTAGCCGACGTAACGCTTGTGCAGGGCCCGGAAGTGGTAGATGTCGACGCTGTTCTCCATCATGAGCTTCCAGTTGGCCCGAGCCCCGTGGAGTTGCGCACCTTGGATCACCTCCATCCCGACCTCGGACTGGTCGTCGATCAGATCGAGGTACTCCGTCGCACCCGCCAGGTACTCGGTCAAGGTGCGCGGCTGCTCCGGATCGAAGGTGACGAACACGAAACCGCGGTAACTGTCACTACGGTGCTGCGCCAGGCCGAAGTCCGCCTTCCGAAAGCCTGGCCCGTACCCGTCCGGGATCGGGACCCCGACCAGGTCGCCCTGGTTGGAGAACGTCCAGTCGTGATACGGGCACCGGAACGATCTGGTCTGCCCGGCCGGCTGCGAGCAGATCAGAGCCCCGCGGTGAGTGCAGCTGTTCGCAAACACCCGGATCATCCCGTCGGACCCGCGCGCCATGACCACCGGGCGCCCGCCGACGTCGCGTGCCACGTAGGAGCCCGGCCCGGGCACTTCCGATTCGTGCCCGACGTACAACCAGCAGCGATCGAAGATCCTGGTCATCTCCCGTGCGGCCAGGTCGTCGTCGGTGTAGGCGCGGCGATCCACCCGGAACGAGAGGCGCTCAAGATCATCGATCACGATCGGGTCGCCCACCGGCCGCTGCAGTTCGATCGTCACTGCTCCCCCTTTCGCTGTAGCGTCTCGACCGTGCTGATGACCAGCTCGGCCGTGCGCACGGCCGAATCGCCGCACCCCGGCTGCGCAGCGCGCAGCCGGGCCCGGTAGTCCCGGGCGGGATCGAGCAGATCGGTGACAGCGTCAGCGACCGCCTGCTCGGTGACGCCGGCCGGCTCCAATGCCGTCCCGAAGCCCGCGCTACCCACGAAGTACGCCTGGACAGGCTGATCCACAGCCAGCGGGATCACCAGCATCGGTGTCGCCGCCCGGATCGACTCCGCCACGGAGTTGTATCCGCCATGGGTGATGAACACGTCGGCGCGCTCGAGCACCTCACGTTGCGGCAGATACGGGGCGGTAAGCACGTCGTCGGGCAGCGCGAGCTCCTCGGCGAGATCTCCTACCGCAGCGATCACCTGTGCACCGGTCGCCGCCGCCCCGGTGATCACCGTGCGCAGCAGGTCCGGCCGCCGGTAGAAGATCGTGCCGAAGGAGACGTACACCACCGGGCGGTCGGGGTCGATCCGATCCAGGCCCGAGAAGGCGACCTCGTCGCCGCGGGTCCCCGCCGCACCCGGCAACCCGACCAGCTGCACACCGTCGTCGGTGACCGCGTCGTCCCCGACGAGAGCAGGAATCGTCGGCATCAAATTGAGAATCGGCGAACGCGCCGAATGAGTCCGGGTCGACCACAACACCCCGTGCCTGGTCAGATAGTCGCCAACCTGCTCGTCGTACGGCCAGCGACCTCGTCGATGCTCGCTCGGGCATACTCCACCCAGATTGGCCCAGATCATCCCGTACGGCACGCCGGACGCCTGTGCGCCGACCATCGCCGACGCCGTGACCGGCAGCGAATCGACGAGCACGAAGTCCGGCGCTGTCGCACGGAGCGCGTCAGCTGTCTGGTCTGCCACCGGCGACGACTGGAGCATCGGGCCGATCTTCGCCGGGTCGCCGCTCCACGGCGCCATCTCGACCTGCCCGATCGCGTGGACCTGCGCCTTGCCCAAGGCCTGGCGACGCTGCTCGCCGAGCGCGCCACCGTCCGCGGACAACAGCAGCAGCGCAACCTCACTGCCGGCGGTTCGGAGCGCATTGACCACCGGAACATACGGGTTCAGGTGACCATGCTGAGTCGTGGTGAGGAGGGCGACGCGCATCAGATCTCCGATCCATCGAAAGAAGACGACCAGGCCGACTCAAGATCTGGCTCTGGATGCACCACAGCAGCCACGACCGCGACACCCCCTCTGCCTTCAGAAACGAGTCGAGACGGCGACGCACGAACGGCAGAACTCCGCCCCCGGGCAGGCGAGAACGCCCGGCAGGCGAAAGGGACCGTCGACGTCCAGATACTGCTAAGAGGCTCTACGCATTCCCACCATCGCGGACATCGCCAAGCAGATCAAGAAGAAAGTTCGAGGAGTCCATCGAGTGCATGGACACGGGGCTCGTAGGCGGACGTCGCATAGTGATCTGCCCAGTGGCGTGCCGCTCAGCGGTCATCACCGCGACACCTTGGACGTACCCGGGTAAGGGCGCAACGTAGTGTCCAGCAGTCGCTCTCGGGCGACGGCGGGCATGTTGGCGACGCCGTATGCACCGCTGCAGCGAAGTACGGCAACCGGGCCTAACGATCTTGGTCGTCGTTGAGTTGGTCGAGAGCCTTGCAGGTCTCTGGGCTGACCTTGTTCACACGAGCCCCTGATGGCCATTTAGTAATCGGTACCGTATCGTTTACTAAGTGACTGACACTGTACTCATCGCAGGAGCCGGCCCCACGGGGCTCGCCCTGGCCATTCATCTGGCACTGCACGACGTCCCCGTTCGCGTCATCGACGCCGCCAGCGGCCCCGCCACCACCTCCCGGGCTCTTGGCCTGCAACCACGCGGCGTGGAGGTGCTGGAGCGGATCGGTGCGCTCGGCGACCTGCCCGAACGCTCCCAGTCCTCCCTCAACATGTCCTACAACGAAGGATCGCGCACCGTGCTGCGCCTCCACGTCGGCCAGGCCGTTGCGGACCAGCCGAAACAGGCGCTGCTGATCTCGCAGGCCGAAGTCGAAGGTGTGTTGCGGCAGCGGCTGGCCGAACTGGGCGGCACGGTGGAGTGGGGGACCCGGCTGGCGGCAGCCCGACAGGAGGCCACGAGCGTCACCGTCACCGTCCAGACAGCCGACGGCGCCGAGCAACAGATCGAGGGCCAGTGGTTAATCGGCTGCGACGGTGCACACAGCACGGTACGCAAACTCGCCGGAATCGGCTTTCCCGGCCGCAAACTCCTCGAACGCCTGCTGATGGTCGACGTACGGGCTCAGTGGCCGTTCGACAAGAACGGCAGCACGACCTGGATGGAGGCCGGGAACATGCTTTCGGTCACCGCGCTGCCGGACGACACCTGGCGGGTCTTCACCGAGCCATCGCCAGACCTGCCCGACCAGCTGTCCGAAAGCGAGATCACCGATCGGGTGCTGAGCGAGTTCTCCCGCCGCAGCGGCGTCAGCCTCGACACGGTCACCGAAATCCGCTGGGCCTCCGAGTTCCGGATCCACCGCCGGCTCGCCGACACCTATCGCCACGGCCGGATCCTGCTGGCGGGCGATGCTGCGCACATTCAGAGCCCCACCGGCGGACAGGGGCAGAACACCGGACTGGGCGATGCGGAGAACCTCGCCTGGAAGTTGGTACTGGTCGCCCGCGGCCACGCCGACCAGCGGCTCCTCGACACCTACGAAGGCGAGCGGCGCCCTCTGGCCCGCAACGTCCTGCGCGCCACCAGCGCCGCGGTCGACATCATGTTGCCCCACAACCCGTGGAAACGTCTGGTCCGCGACAAGCTGGTCCTGCCGGCCGTCCGCCTGCCCGCCGTACAGCGCCGGCTGTGGCTGGCCGCCTCCCAACTCGGCATCAACTACCGGGGCGGGCCGCTCGCCCCCACCTCGCACCGGTGGCTGCCCGGACTGCATCCAGGCGACCGGATGCCCGACCTCGCCTGCCGACGCCTCGACGGCAGCCAGACCACACTCCACGCCGCGATCTCTGGACGCTGGGTGGTGATCGCCGCCGACCCACACATCGCCGACCGCCACGCTCAGGCCGCCGCCGCACAACTGGGCACAGACATGGTCACCGCGCTCACCCCGGTTGAGCCCAACTCGCACGACGTGGTGCTGATCCGCCCCGACGGGCACATCGGTTGGCGCGGCCGTCCGGCACCCGACAAACTGACCGCATGGCTGAACCAGGTGCTGTGGCCCGCGTAGAACGCCACGGCCGCCCACGCGACCCGGAAAACGACGCCGCCATCCTGGACGCGGCGTTGGACCTGTTGATCGAACGCGGCGCGGCGGGCACCAGCATCGAAGCGGTCGCCCAACGCGCCGGCGTGGCGAAACTGACCGTCTACCGGCGCTGGCGAGCCAAAGAGGACCTGCTGATGGCCGCCCTGGAGCGCGCCCGCAATCCCGACATGGAGGCGGCCCCGGCCGGGCAGTCCATCGACGAGCTGGTCGCGTCCGTCGCCGAGCTCCTCAGCCGCCCCCGCTTCCGCGCGCTGATGGCGCGAGTCATCGGCGCCTCGGTGGATTACCCGCAACTGGTAACCGCCTACACCAGGCGCTACCTCCAGCCGCGGCTGGATGCCCTGACGCAGATCGCGCAGCAGGCCATCGACGCCGGCCGCTTCCCACCGGACACCGATCCGAGCGTCATCCAGGACATCCTGGCCAGCTCCATCGGATCCGTCCTTCTCCATCATGATCAGGACATGACCGCAGCACAGGTTGAGCACCGACTGCAGGTCCTCCTGCGCCACATCGGATACCAGCCTTGATCCGCCTAGACGAGTAAGTCCGCGGCTAGATTGCTTGCGTCGCCGACCACCAACGGCACCTCGAAGCCTGAGGAAGACAGCTTCCTGGTGGCGAGTTCGATCATGCCGGGGGACAATTTCAATCCCGGTCGTGTTGGCACATGAGCAACGTCAGCGAGCCGGTCCCGCAGCCGAGGTCGAGAACATCGGCGGGTGAGCCAGGGCCGGGGGCTTCCTACGATCCGCCACTGCTCTCCACGGGCCGTCCATGATCAGGATGGCAATGCCTCCTTGATGGAGGCAAGTGCGCGCTGGGCGGCGTGCTGGTAGCGCTCATCGGCCCAGGCGTCGCGGTCTGTCACGCGGGCCCGGCCGTACGCGATGGATTCCAGCGCCGGTACGGCCTCGGCCGCCGCCGGGCCCATCATGCCCAGCGCCTCAACCGCGAGCAGCTCGGAGGTGGGCCGCCGAAATCCCCATACGGGCAGCGGCCTGGCTGTGATGGCCTCCAGCAGCGGTGTGACGAGCCCTTCGCTGTCGCCGGTGATCGCCCACAGCGCTCGCGCGATAGCCACCCGGTCGTACAGGTGGCCATGCTCAGCGTCGTGGAAGTGCTCGCGCAGCACCGGGACGGCGATCGCGGCGGCGGGACCGAACTGTTCGAGCATCGGAGCGGCGTCGCACGCCGCATGGCCGCCGTAACGTGCGAGGTGCCCAGCAAGCAGCGTCGGGGCTTGCCCTGGCTCGCCGGTGAGCCGCCACAGTGCCCAGGCCGCCTCGTGCCCGTCCTGCTCATCGTCGAGCATGGCACGCACCTGCGGCTCGACGTCGGCGGCGGTCGGACCGATCGCCCCGAACAGCGGCAGCGCGACAGAAAGGTACATCGGGGACACGCGGGCGGCGATCGCCGGCACCAAGGGCGCCGCCGCCGCTCCCCATGAGACCAGCGCGTCCAGGCAGTCGCCGAACGTCATGCCGCCGGACCGCTGTGAGGGGCCAAGAAAGGTCCGCAGGGCGGGCATCAGCGCGTCCGCGTGCACCACCATGGCCGGAATCAGCTGCCGAACGTTGAGATGCTTGACATGGCCGTACTCGTCAAGGAAGGCAGCGGCAAACCACGGAACGCAACGCCGGTCACCGAGCCGGGCCAGCCCTTCCACTGCTGGAACGGCCACATCCGGCCACGGCTCGGTGGGGTCGCCGGTCAGCATCGCGGCCAGCAGGTCGGCGTATGCCGCGGCGGCCTGCCCGGAGTCGGCGATCAGTCCGACCGCGTTCACCAGCGGATCCTGCTGCCCGAGCCTGCGCCTGCGCCGTGATGACGGTGCAGCCGATGCCAGGTCAGGCACCCGGTCGGCGACCATCGGCAGTAGCTCGGCCGACGCGGCCCGCCAGTGCCGGATCGCCTCCTGCGCACTTTGAAGGGCCTGGTCGATCTCCTGCTGCCCGGGACGGATCAGCAGGTCCCGGGCTACCGCCCGCTGCCAGTGCTCGGCACGCAGCAGAGCCGAGCTGATGGGCGTGACGCCGTCGCCGTGCCATCGGATGCGTTGAAGCGCCGAATCGGGGTCGGCTTGTGCGTCGGCTATCAGCCTGATCACCGCGTCCCTGTCCGGTTCCGCTATGGGGTCGGCCAGGGCGAGCCCCGCCGCGGCGGTCGCTCGCAGGTCACGGTGCGCGGCGGCGGTATCGAGCAGGACGGCGAACCACTCGGCGTGTTCGGCCGCCGCCAGCCACGCCACGGCCAGCACGCAGGCCACCGCTCCGGCATCGCCCGCTGGCCTTGCTCCCTTCTCGGCCCGCGCGCGTAACGCGGGGAGACTCCTCGGCGCGGCCTCGGGCAGGCAAGCCAGCAGGCGTGCCACCGCCATCACGACCTTCGGGGAGACATCGTGCAGCAGCCGCACGAGCGCGTCGACGCGGCCGACCATGGCAGCCCGCGCCAGCGTCGCGTGGTCGGGCTCGGGCCCGGCAGCGGGATCCCGGAACGAGTCACGGTGCGGCTGAGCGTCCGCGATGTCAACCATCAGGTCCACGACCAGCCCCCGATGGGGCTGCCGCGCGATCCTGGTCACCTCGACCAGGTACGGCACCAGGTACGGGGCCGCGCCGAACACCTCGCGGGACTCGATGTCCTTGAACAGCCCATGCCGCAGCCGCCACACCGGCGATTCCACCCGCGTGCCCGACGGCGCCGCCGCGATCTCCCGCAGCAGATCGGGCACCACATCCTGCCCGCCGGACCAGTACCCGAGCCCCACCCACGGCACCTCGTCCACACCCTCTAACACCCGCATCACCTCTTTAGGCATAGGAACTGCAACACCCATCCGCGACAACGAGCAACGATGCCGTCAGCGACGAGGGCCTGAAGCACATGTGCCGAAGCGCACTCGGAAATCTTCTGACAAAGGATCATCAAGATCCTCTCGTCGCGATCCAGCACCAACACGGGGCGCCTCGCCGTGTCGCATGCGTTGACTCTTCTTTCCGCGACCGGTGTGCTCCTGGGCCGAGCGAACGCGTCTGGCGGCAACGCGCAGTAGAGCGTGGCCGTTCCGGCGGTGTTCGCTGCCGCAGCATCTCAGAGATCAACGACAATTTTCGAGGCAGGTCATCGCGAGCGAGGACGCTCACCGACGTTGACGACGGGCGCGGCACAGCAAGCGTCACCATCGGATCGGCCGGGAAGGTGGCATGGTACGAGGCCATACCACGGCTCTCGCGGGGCTCACATGAGGCTGCCAGGCACGGGTCGCTGATCGAGGTCCTTCAAACCACCCGCGTACAGGCCGTCTGAGGATGAAAGAGGGCTGATCGAGGAACTGCGCACACGCGAAGCCGATCTTGCCGGCCCGCTGCCGCTTCGCGGGAGTCGACGGCGTAAGAGGTGATCAAGGTGTGAGCATGCGGGTCTGTGCAGGGAGTGCTGGCAAGCGTGCCTAGGAGGGGAGCCGGCGACGGTGGACGCCAGGCGACGCTTCGCAGCCACCCCTTGAGCATGGCGGGGTGTGGCCGGCCGGCTGTCTGCCCTGCCCCTGTAATTAAGGGCTCGTTATCGGTTATCGGCCATGTCGATTCCGCGGGAGCCAGTCCGCGTGCTTGGCCTTCAGCCGGTCGCGTTCCTCTTTGTCAGTAAGGTTCACATCAGCGCCGCCGTCATAGGGGGCGTAGAGGCGGCGTAGGTCGGTGTCCATGATGATGACGCCGCTGCATTTGTAGTCTGCGACCGCTTGTAGCAGTGGGTCGAGGATGCCCGGCTTCCACTGCAGTCGGCTGATGTGCACGTGCATGGTGCAACCTGGATCGTCTTCGTCGTCTTTGCGGACTCTGGTCCAAGGGCGGGAGCCGGGATTGAGCGCATGGGCGTCGAAGGCGGCGGCCGGATCAGTGAAGCCTTCGTCCATGACATAGGTGACCGTGGTGACGTACACCTCTTGCCCGGCGAACAGCTCGGTCAGGACAGTGTTGTAGCGGTGGAGAACCATCTCGTGCTCGGTCTCCGTCTCCGCGTAGCGCTTGGAGTTCGGCGGGCTGTGGAAGCGTACCCAGCAATCTGGGTCGAAACTTAGCTCGTAGCCGATAGGCGGGCAGGGCCAACGGGATCGCCACAAGTCGGAGAGTTCGGATAGGGCCGGGTCTGGTAGTTCATGCACGGACATGCGTCCCAGGGTAGGCCGCGCGGCGTGCAGCACGATCTTGCTCCGTGGACGGCTGTGGGCGATCTCGTTCTTACGCATACGGGTTCGGATCCGCGAAGGCGGCTTCTGTGTGACTATCGTTTCCGCCTCGGCTGTTGTTGAAGATTTCTCGTAGGGCATCATGACGCGATGAGCGTGCGCTACGACGATGTGATCGGCCCTCTCCGAACGGCGTACGAGGGGAGTGCCAAGCGACGTGATGCCAGCGGCAAGGCCCCGTGGAAGTTGGCTGAGCGTGAGGTGTTCCTGAATCGGCTGAAGCGTCGGGGTTGCAGGCGGGTGTTGGAGATTGGCGCTGGAACGGGCCAGGACAGTGCGTACTTTCAGGAAAACGGGCTGGAAGTTGTTGCCGTTGATCTGGCGCCTGCCATGGTGGCTCTCTGCCGGGAGAAGGGCGTTGAAGCTCATGCCATGGACTTTCTGAGTCTCGATTTCGCGCCCGGTTCGTTCGACGCGGTGTACGCGCTGAACTGTTTGCTGCATGTGCCCAACGGTGACCTTCCGGCGGTCATGGATGCGATCTGCACGCTGATGCAGCGCGGTGGTCTGTTCTTTCTCGGTGTGTACGGTGGGGGCAGCCTGACGGGGGAAGGCCCCTACGAAGAGGATGATCATGATCCTCCTCGGTTCTTCTCGTTCCGCAGCGATGAGCAGCTTCAGGAGTACGCGCGTAAGTCGTTCGAGGTCGTGGACTTCCACGCCGTAGGAACTGGCGAAGGCAGGTTTCAGTCGCTGACACTGCGGCGTTCTGTGTGATCAAGCGGCTATGGCCAATGCCCGGTCCAGCAGGCCTAGGACGTGGGCTCTCAAAGGGCGACGTGCAGGACCCTATTGCCCTACTTCCGGGCGTGCCTTTATAGAGTCACGGGCAGCGTCATCAGTATGAAGGCTGGAAGACGGATAAAGACCATCATCGACGCTATTTTCGCCAGCTCTGCCCTGCTCGCGGTCGCGGCCTGCGGGAGCGTCGACACTCAGTCCAATGCCGGTAAAGCGGCGCCCGCGGGGGGCGCCGCCGTCGGCCTCTTGTCGCCGCCGGGGCCTTCGGGTGACCCCGGCGGCGAGCCGGGTCAGGAACCCGGCGGTACGGCGAGCCTCGACAAGGCGATCGCCGCGGCCATGGACGCCGTCAAGGGCTCCACGGTTCTCTCGGTCCAGTCGGAGAACGGCGGCCAGATCTGGGAGGTTCAGCTGGCCGGATCCGATGGCACGGAGCGGCTGGTGGAAGTGGACGAGTCCGGAAAGGTGGTCTCAGGACCCAGGGTCAAAGACACCGGCAAAGGGGAGAAGGCCAGGGTCATGGCCATCGTCAAGGACGCCGAGCTCACCTTCAAGGACGCGGTGGACAAGGTGTCCTCCGCGGTGCACGGCAAGATCACTCACATGAGCCTGGACAGGTACAACGACAACAATCTCCTTGTCTGGGATGTCGATGTCGCCACCCCGGACGGCACCTGGCAGGGGGTCAAGGTCGACGCCAAGACCGGCGCCGTGACCAAGAACGGGTAGAAGAGCAGAACTCGTGCTCGCGGTCACTGGCTTTGGGATGGTTTGCACCGGACGGCCGCAGTGTCGCCGCGCAGAGTGCACCATCCGGCCGCGTGCGGGATGAGCAGCGTGTCTCCGGCCTTGACCGGGGTCGGCGGGCCGTGTTCGCTCGTGATGATCCCCTCGCCGGCGGTGACCGTGACGACGGAGTACGACGGCTCCAGCACGCTGACGGGATCGGGACGTAGCCTCTCGGCCGCGAAGAACTCGTCGGCGAGCTCGGCGAAGAGGCGGCGGACCCCGGGTCGGTCGTCGTCGGCCGGGCCGCGGGTTCGGCGTAGCTCGATCAGCCGTTCCGCGCCCACGCCGCTGCTGTCGACACAGCCGAGCGCCTGGTCGTAGCCGAGTCCCAGGTGCCCGTTGGCCGGGCCGTCGATGGCGAAGCCCTCCCACTCGAGCAGTACGGAGAAGTCGGTCGGCTCCTGCACCTCGACCATGAGGATCCCGGCCCCGATGGCGTGCGGCAGACCCGCGGGGCACACGATGGCGTCGCCGGCCCGCACCGGCACGCGGTTCGTGGCGTCGAGCATCTGGTCGATCCGCTGGTCCGCGACCCAGCGGGCCAGTTCGTCCGGCTCGACGTCGCGGGCGAAGCCGAGATGCACCGCCGCCTCCGGCTCGGCCGAGACGATCACCCAGGCCTCGGTCTTTCCATAGGGCGAGGCCAGATGGGTGGCGGCGAATCGCCGATCGGGGTGTACGTGCAGCGGTAGCCGTTCGCCCGCGTCCAGCAGCTTCACCAGGATCGCGGGGTCGGCGCCATGCTCCGCGACGTGCCCTTCCCCCAGCCACCACAGGGGATCGCCGGCGATCGCCTCGGCGAGGGACCGGCCGTCGGGCAGCGTGGTCAGTCCCGCGGGCGTCGCCCCGTACCGGCTGGTGGTCGAGGCGATCCAGTCCTCCGGGTAGTAGGGATCACCGGCGGATGGGATCCCGCGGAACCGGCTGATGCGTCCGGCGCCGCGGTAGAACGATCGCGGGGTGTTCGCGGGCAGGGGGTAGATGGTCATGCAATGCGCTCCCAAATCAGGCGTGCCAGGTGCGGTACCACTCGGCGGGCAGTTCCTTGACCACTTCGTCGAGTGGCCGGGCCGGGGTGTAGGAACGGCCGTACCGTCGTGTCACGGTGTTGAGCTCCTCGAGCCGCGCCCTGGCCGCCGCGATGGCCTGGTCGCGGGCCTCGGCGTCGTGGGTGGACACGGCGTCGCGCCAGATCGACCGGCCGGCGAGGTAGCCGGCGGCGCCGGCCTGGCAGGCGATCTCGACCTGCGTCCTGAAGTCGGCATATTCCACCCCGGCGGACAGGATCACCCACGGTACGCTCACCATCGAGTCCAGCTCCGCGCAGGCGGCGGCCGCCTGCTCGCGTCCTTCTGCCGTGTCGACGTAGCCGGGGAACTCCACCTTGAGCATGTCGACGCCGAGTCTGTTGGCGGCCGCGGCGGAGGCGATGATGCCGCGCACCCGGCCGGCCTTCCATTCGGCTGTGGTCGGGTCCTCGCCCGGCAGCGGGTACCAGATCGGCTCGACCACCAGGGGCAGGCTGAGCTGGGCGCACTCGGCGGCGAGGTCGGCCACGAGCTGCCGCTGCTGCTCGGCGACGGCTGGATCGCCGTCGGGGCGG
The DNA here is from genome assembly GCF_018603905.1 of Nonomuraea sp. NEAU-A123. Lineage (GTDB taxonomy): Bacteria > Actinomycetota > Actinomycetes > Streptosporangiales > Streptosporangiaceae > Nonomuraea. The sequence goes on along the minus strand of NZ_JAHFZZ010000022.1, from coordinate 114,176 downwards.
TAGAACCACAGCAACTTGCACATGTCGGCGCCGGCCATCTTGATCCGGGCGGCGCTCCAGTTCTCGCGCAGCCGGGTACGGCGCGGGCCGTCCGGGTGCCGGTAGTCCTCGTCCTCGATGCTCGACATCAGCCCGATGGTCCCCGGCACCGCGCCGGAGGCCACGAGATGGCCGAGGGCGTACAGCGGGTCGAGCAGTACGGCCGAGATCGACGGGGCCAAGGCGCGGACCACCGCGTCCTTGGCGGTGACGACATCGGCGAAGGTGACGGTCGCCGGGTCGGAGGCGAGCAGTTCGGCGAAGTCGGACAGGTGGTCGAGGGCACAGATCAGGAAGAAGCCGTCGGCGCTGGTGACGCGCTGCAGGCCACGGACCTTGCCGGGATCCATAAGTGGATTCATGGAGTGCCTCCAGGTGATAGGCGAACAGGTAGGTCAGCTTTGACCGGCAGGCAGCCGGCGAGCAGCACCCCGGCGACGAACGTGTCGCCGAGACCGATCGTGGCGGCGGGGCGCGACAGGTACGGCGTCGGCACGCACTCGGCGCGCCACCCGGCCGTCCGCCAGCTCGTGGCCAGGTCGCGGGCGCCGCGAGCGGTGACGGCGGCCACGGGCCGCACCGTACCGTCGCCGCACAGACCGATGCCGGGGTGCAGCACGGCCAGTTGCTCGGCACTGCGGTCGGCGAGGGCGAGCACGCTGGGCGCGTTCAGGACGGCCGGCACCCAGGCGGCCTGGGCGCCCGTCCCGCCGACCTGGCGCGCCGCCGGAGGGCCGAGCAGTTCGTCGAGCGCCGGTCGCGACTGGGGCGCGGGCACGAACACCTCACCGTCGCCGCCGTCGCGGATGCGGCGCAGCACCTCGTCCGAGAGGGCGGCGAGTGGCCGGTGGCCGGCGCGCGCCGCCTCGGTCAGACGGTCGAGTGCCGGGGGATCCAGCCGGTAGGCGTGGTCGACGCAGGTGTTGAAGCCGGCGAGCAGGGGGCGGGCGGCGGGGGCGCTGTCCAGGACGGTGGTGGAGACCTGCTCGTACGCGGTGCGCCAGTCGCGGGTCATCAGCCTTTCACCGCCCCTGCGGTCAGGCCTTGTACGATCCGGCCCTGGAAGATCAGCACGATCACGACGAGCCCGCGTTGATGTACCTGACTGAGCGGTCGGAAATTGCTGCATGTCATCGCTTCTCCTCGGGCGCAGGAGGCCGAAACACGGTGCTTCGGGGGGATGACGGGATGCGCGTTCCTGCCGTGTTCAGCTAGGCAGGTTCGGCAATATTTGCGATAATATGCTTGGTTTCGCGGGGGAGTCAACGACAACATTGCAAAAACCTGGAACTAACCGCAATTAGTCGCATTCTCAGGAGTAGATCATGCAAGACACGGCACTGCCCGGCCAGCGTCGCGCCGAACTCGTGAGGCATGTTCGCGAACGCGGTCACGCCACGGTCGCCGAGCTGGCGGAACGCTTCGCCGTGTCGATGGACACCATCCGTCGCGACCTCGACCACCTCGCGGAGCGGCGGCTGATCGCCCGCACCCACGGTGGCGCGATGCGCACGGACGAACTGGCCACGGCCGACACCCCCTTCGACAGCCGCACGGCCGTGCACCACCCGGCCAAGCAGGCCATCGGCGTCGCCGCGGCGCGGCTCATCTCCAGCGGCGAGACCCTGATCGTCAACGGCGGCACGACCACGCTCGCGGTGGCCCGGGCGCTCACCGGCAAGCGCGACCTCACGGTGGTGACGAACAATCTGCGCCTGCCGGCCGAGATCCCGCAGGAAGCCGTACGCGACCTCTATGTCATCGGCGGTAGCTGCCGCGTCGCGTCAAATGTCACCATCGGGCCGGTGGCTTTCGCCGACACCGCCGGCATCAGCGCCGACACCGCCGTGATCGGTGTCGGCGGCATCTCGACCGCCGGCGGACTGTCCACCAGCAACCTGCACGAGGCTCAGATGATCCGCCAGATGATCGACGCGGGCACGCGGGTCATCATCGTGGCCGACTCGTCGAAGTTCGGCAGAAGCGCATTCGTCCACATCTGCGGGCTTGACCGGGTATCGGTCCTGGTCACCGACGCGCCGCCGCCCGAGGACCTCGCCGTGGCGTTGAAGGACGCCGGAGTGGAACTGGTCACGGTGGAATGAGGCGTGGTCAGCCCTGGCGGCTACGTTCGCCAGAGCTGTTCAGCTCCCCACGCTCTGGTAGTGCCGGAGCTGGTGATCCCAGATGCGGTAGGCAAGGGTGAACAGGGCGATGCCCAGGAGCGGGCTTCCGTACGCCACGAAAGTCGGCACGTTCAGGGACGCGGCCCTGCCCAACAGCACGCTCGCCGGTACGTACGCCACAAAGGCGACCGGCAGCACGAACGTCAGCAACCACTCCGTGACCCCACCGAACACACTCATCGGGTACGAGCCGAACTTGCTGAACACGTCATCCAGGAACCCGCGCAGGGCAGCGGTGTCCAGCATGCGCAGGGACAGCGACGCCAACGACAGGTGGACCGACGCCTCCACCAGCGCGCCGCCCGCGATGGCCAGCAGGCAGAGGACGGCCATGGGCGGGGTCCACGCGGGCGCCGCCACGAACAGCAGGACGAGGCCGGTCAGCAGGTCGCCGACCTGGCCGACACCCATGCGCTTGGTCATGATCTGGAGGAGCGGGTTGAGCGGGCGCAGCAGGACACGGTCCAGTTCGCCTTCGCGTACCAGCCACTCCATGAAGATGAGGCTGCTCAGCGGCAGCATGCAGAGCGCGTGGGCGGTCAGGCGCAGGCCGTACAGGAAGGCGATCTCCCGCAGGCTCCACCCGGCCATCGAGGGGAAGGTGTGCATGACGACCCACACGAAGGCGAAGCCGCTGCCCTGGTAGACCGCCCCGGTCAGGATGCCGATCACCGCGTTGAGCCGGTATTGCAGGGCGCCGCGCATGGTGGCGCGCTGCAGTCGCCAGTACAGGCGCAGGGTGCGCGTGAGCTCAGCCACCGTTGATCACCACCCGGCGGTGGGCCCGCTGCCATACCGCCCACAGCAGGACCGTGAGTCCGGCGACCCACGACACCTCGACGGCCAGCGCTCGCCAGGCGTCCGCTCCCGACAGGTGGCCTACGTAGACGGCCGCGGGTACGTACCCCATGTACTTGAACGGCAGCGCTTCGGCCAGGGCGCCCAGCGCGCCGGGGAAGAACGACAGCGGGACCAGCGTTCCCGCGAAGAACTGGCTGATCAGCCGGTACAGCAGGGCGATCGCCCCCGTCTCCAGTGTCCAGAATCCGATCATGCAGATGAGCAGCGACAGCAGCACCGAGATGGCGTAGCCGAGCAGCAACGTCGCCGCGTAGCCGAGCGGCTGTCCGGTGGGCGTGATCGAGCCGACCAGCAGGACCACGGGTACGGCCGGGGCGAGCAGGAGCAGGCCGCCGAAGGTGTGCCCGGCCTGGAAGGCGGCCAACTGCGGCAGGTAGCCGGTCGGCCGGGACAGGTCGAAGAACACCATGCCGGTACGGATCCTGAACAGGGCGATGCGCGGGATGATCGGCGTGGTGGCGAACGCCTGTAGGTTCGCCAGGCTCAGGTAGGCCAGGAGTTGCTGGAGTGTCATGCTCTGGGCCTGCTGCTGCCCGCCGTACACCGAGGTCCAGACCATGCGCAGCAGGAAGACCTGCGCGATCAGCGTCAGCACGGTCATGATCACGTCGCTGCGGTACGCGAGCTGGAGGCGTAGGCCGATGCGGGCGGTCCCGATCAGGGGGCGGATCACCGTGAGCTCTCGGCATAGAGCTGCTTGATCACGCTCTCCAGGTCGGGTTCCTGGATGGACAGGTCGCGGATGGCCTGTTCGGCGGCGATTCGGCCGATCAGTTCGGCGACGGAAGCGCCATCGGCGATGTCAAAGGTCCGGGTCTGTCCGTCTGTCAGGTGGATCGCCAGCCGCCGGGGCGGGGCGTAGGCGGTGACGAGCGCGTCGATGCCGCCGTCGTACAGCACCCGGCCCTTGTCGATCAGGATGATGCGTTTGCACAACGCCTCGACGTCGGCCAGGTCGTGGGTGGTCAGGACGACCGTGGTGCGTCCCGCCTTGTTCGTGTCGGAGATGAACTCGCGTACCGCCTGCTTGGCCAGGACGTCGAGGCCGACGGTCGGCTCGTCCAGGTACAGGATGGGCGGGTCGTACAGCATCGCGGCCGCCAGATCGCCGCGCATCCGCTGGCCGAGGCTGAGCTGGCGGACCGGGGTGTCCAGGAAGTCGTCGAGGCCCAGGAGGTCGCGCATGCGGCGCAGTGAGGCGGTGAAACGGTCGGCGGGTACGTCGTACAGGTCGCCGACCAGGCGTAACGACTCGATCAGCGGGAGGTCCCACCAGAGCTGGCTGCGCTGGCCGAAGACCACGCCGACGGACTTGGCGTTGGCCTTCCTGTCTCGCCACGGCACCCGGCCGGCCACCTCTACCCGGCCGCTGGTGGGGGTGAGGATGCCGGTCAGCATTTTCACGGTGGTGGACTTGCCCGCGCCGTTGGGGCCGAGGTAGCCGACGACCTCGCCTTCGGGGATCTCGAAGCTGACGTCGTCGACGGCGATCCGCTCGTCGTAGCGGCGGGTTACCAGGGTGCGCAGGGCGCCCATGGGGCCGGGGAAGGTTCGAGGCCGGCGGAAGACCTTCGTCAGTGACTCGACCTTGATCATGACGACATCCTTCATGCCACGGATGGGAAGTGGCAACTACTTTCCGGCGGTCCCCTGGCCGTAGACAGACCGAAGGCCCCGCCAGAGATCTGGCGGGGCCTTCGGTTGACGTGTGCGTACCGGTGTGCGTGTCGCCTCTCGGCGAAAGGCGCAACGCGGCTCCAGCCGAACGGTATTCCGCGAAGGCAATAGGTGAGGCCCGGGGACACTGGGCACACCGGCCACGAGAGATGTAACCGTCGTCAGGCGCCGGATGTTCCCGGGGCCAGCAATTCGATCGAGCGCAGCCAGGCTTTCCTGTCGGGGGCCGCGGAGACGACGATCAGCTCGTCGGCCTGGGCCTGCTTGGCGAAGCGGTCGAGGTAGTCCTGCACCTCGGCGGCGGTTCCGATGGCGGAGTACTTGGCCATCTGCAGGATCTGCTGCCCGGCGGGCGAGGCCAGGACGAGGTCGGCCTCCTCCTGGGTGAACGTCTGGCCGCGGCCGAGGAACCGGCTCACCCTGGTGCGCTTCATGGCCAGGAACTGCGCCTCCGCCTCGTCCGTGGTGTCGGCCGCGATGACGTTGACACCGGCGATGACGTACGGCTGCGCCAACTGCCTGGACGGCTGGAACTCGCGCCGATAAAGGGCGACGGCGTCCTCCAGCGCGGCCGGGGCGAAGTGGGAGGCGAAGGCGTACGGGAGACCGAGGGCGGCGGCGAGCTTGGCGCCGAACAGGGACGAGCCGAGGATGTAGAGCGGCACGTCGGTGCCCTTGCCCGGGGTCGCGTCCACGCCCGGGATGCGGGACTCGCCCGTCAGGTAGCCCTGAAGTTCCAGGACGTCCTGCGGGAAGTCGTCGGAGGAGGCCGGGTTGCGGCGCATGGCCCGCATGGTCTGCTGGTCGCTGCCCGGCGCCCGGCCGAGGCCGAGGTCGATGCGTCCCGGATGCAGGGTTTCGAGCGTGCCGAACTGTTCGGCGATGGTCAGCGGGGCGTGGTTGGGCAGCATGATGCCGCCGGCCCCGAGGCGGATCGTTTGGGTCTGTGCGGCCACGTGGGCAATGAGGACACTGGTGGCGGAGGAGGCGATGGAGGGCATGTTGTGGTGCTCGGCGTACCAGATCCGCTGGTAGCCCCACTCCTCCGCACGCTGCGCCAGGGTCACGCTGGCGCGGAAGCTGTCGCCCGCCGTCTCCCCTTCGCCGATGTGTGCAAGGTCAAGGATGGAGAGCGGAAGAGCCATGAGAGGTGCAACCGCGAAGCCGCCCTGGTTATTTCGGAAACCGAACCGGGTTCAAGACAGTTACCTCGGCGGCCAGTATTCCGGTCTCCCAAGCTAGGCGAGCATGGGGCGGCCGAACACGAGGGGGGATCGCGGGTGCGTAAGGATGGTTCGTTACCCAGCTATGAACAGCTCTTCGGTGACCTCGACTTCTGGGAGGGTGACGAGGCCCGGTCGGTCTACTCGCCGGCCGCCTATCTGGTAGACCTCCTCCGGCTGCTGGAGGGCGCCTTCCGGGATCCGGGCCTGCTGGCGCGACGTCCTGATCTGGGGAGGATCCCGCTCGACGCCGAGCACACGTTCACCGAGTCGCCCTACCTCGACATCGTCAACGAGGTGCTGGAAACGGTCGTGGGGAGCGAGCCGTACGAGAGGCTGCGGGCGGCCCGCCACCCGTTCGGCCTCCCGTTCTCGCTGGTGGCCGAGCAGTTCACGATGTACCTGCGCCATCTCAAGGTCGCGCCGGACGAGTTCTACCGGCTGTTCGCCCCGGATGTGGATCCCGACGTGGTCGCGAGGCTGTATCTCGCGCTCTCGGCCGAGGACGTCGAGGTCGTGACGGTCCCGGTCACCACGGAAGCCGGGCTCGGAGCCGATTACGGGCTCGGCGCGGACGAGCCCCTCAGCGTGCTGGAGGACGTCGAGCGGTTCAGGCGGGCGACCGGGCTGTCCACGGCCGAGGTACGCGAGCTGGTGCAGCAGAACGGCGTCAACCAGGGCCAGGCCCCCGTGACCATGTCCGCCGACGGGCGGCGACTCGTCGGTGCTGGGTTCGCGTGGTTCGAGCGGGTCAACAGGTTCGTCCGGCTGGCCCGTAAGACCGGCCTGACCATGACCGACCTCGACCTGGTGCTCACCACGTGCTGCGAGAGCCGGCTGGACCCGGCGGCGCTGCGTACCATCGCCGTGGTCGTGTTCCTCCAGCGCGGCTACGAGCTGACCGTCGACGAGGTGTGCGGCCTGGCCGTGCCGATCAGGCCGGCCGAGCTCGAGGACCTGCCCGACGTGTCGGGGGACATCCTGGCGACGCACAACAAGGAGTACCGGCGCCGGCTGGCCCGCTCCATCGAGACGGCCGAGAGCGACATCGTCGACGTCGTGCTGCGCTACCGCGAGAGGTACCACGCGCTGGAGCCGAGCCCGTTCGACCGGGGGGAGATCGGGCTGCCCGCGATCGCGCTGCTGCAGCGGGCCGGGCGGCTGGCCGGGGCGCTCGGGTTCTCCGTCGGCGAGCTGTTCGACCTGCTGGAGGTGCTGGAGAGCGATGCGTCGCCGCAGAGATACCCGACGTTCCCGGAGCCGCGGATCCGCGACTGCTACCGGATCCTTGAGGGCTCGGACGTGGCGTCGAGCCTGTGGCTGGCGCAGACGCTGCTCGCCGTCGGGCGCTGGATGCAGGCCGGCGGGTTCAGCGGGCGGGAGCTGACCGACATCCTCGGTGGCGGGACACCGGCCGACGACGACCAGGTGGCCGTGCTCGACGGCGTCAACCGGCGGTTCGAGTCGGTCGCGATGACCCCTGGCCTGTTCGTGTCGCCCCGGTTCGGCGAACGGGCCGCTCAGGTGCTCTACGACGTCCTGACCGCGGACGACGACGGCGTCGTCTCCGCCCGGGACGAACGCCTGCTCCGCCTCGACCCGGTCAAGGCCCGGGAGGCCGCCTACGACGCCGTCACCGGTCTCGGGCTGATCGTCAAGGACGACTTCGCCGGCCTGGGGCTGGACGAGCGGCTGACGGCGAAGATCTTCGCCAACCTGGTCTTCGCCGGCCGGCTCCAGAGTGACGGCGCGCTCATCGCGGACGGGCTGCCCGGGGCCACGGAAGAGCTGCGGCTGGCGAGGGACTTCAGCTCGTTCGGCGAGGCGCTGTTCAAACTGATCAGCAGTGTCGGCAACGGCACCTCGTCCTTCTTCCCCTCCGACCTGGCCTCCCTTGGTGACCTGAGCGAGGAGCGGCAGGCCGAGCTGTACGACAACCTGATCTTCAACGGCTACATCGACAGCGAGGGCGAAGTAGGCGATCCCGCGTTCTTCGCGGACGAGGCGAACGCCGGGCGGTTCATGGTCAACGCGGAGCTCGACGACGTCGCGCCGGCCGTCCTGGCCGAGCTGCTCGACCGGGTCGAGCGGTTCGGGCGCGAGCGCCTCGCGCTCGATCCCACGATCTTCGCCGAGCTGCGGGTGGACGAGGCGGCGCTGCTGGAGAGCCTGCGGTTCAACGGCTACCTCGACGAGGAGGGCGTCTATCTCGACAAGGTCGCGCTGGCGGGGCTGCGGCCGGCGGACTTCGGGCTGGCGCTGGAGTTCTACCCGTGGCGACGGCCCATCCTCGAGGCGATGAAGGAGCAGATCGCGGCGTTCGAGAGGGAGACGTACACCTTCACGCCCGACGACTTCGCGGACGTCGCCGACGACGCGATCGCCCAGCGGGTGATCGACGCCCTCGAAGGCACCTACACCCATAAGGGGCGGCTGCTCGACGAGGCCGCCGAGATCGACCTGGGGGACGGGTTTCGGCCCGCCGAGCAGGCGATCGTCGCCGGCCGGATCGCGGAGATCCTCAAGGACGAGCAGCCGTACCGCCTCGACCTCCAGGCGGTCACCGAGCTGGGCTTCGACGACGACGAGCGGGTCCGCCTCGTGCGGGTGCTCGTCGCGGCCGGGCACCTCGACGAGGAGCTGGCCGTGCCCGAGGATCGGATCGGCTACTTCCGCAACGTGGGCAACGCGCTCGGCTTCGAGCTCCCCGGGCTGGAGGACTACGCCAAGGAGCTGTTCTTCCTGCTGCACCCCGTGGCCAAGGAGCTCGCCGCGGCGATCAACGAGATCACGGACACGCTGGCGGAGCAGGCCGGACAGCAGCGGGCCGCGTTGTGGGCGGTGCTCGCCGACTCGTTCGGCGTGCCCGCGGCGACGGTCGAGGCCATCTGCGTCGCGGTGACCGGCGGCGTGCAGGAGTCGCTCGATGTGCTGGCCGCGTCGGCGCTCGTCGCGGCCGGGGAGACCGGCGAGGTCACGGCCGCGCCGCCGGACCCGCACTTCCGGCAGGCGTACCGGCGGATCCGGCGCTTCGCGCTGCTCGCGGCGAAGCTCGGCCTGGACCCCACCGAGGTCGCCGTGTCCTTCCAGGATCAGGACCTGGTCGGCAAGTACCCCGAGCCGCTGGTGCTCCCGCCGGGGCTCGACCGGTTCGACGCCCTGCTGGAGAGCTCCGACGGCACCATCTACCTGTTCAGCGAGGGCGGTTACTGGACCTACGCGCGGGCCACGTACGCGCTGGCCGACCCGCGGCCGAAACCGCTCACCGAGCTGTCAACCCGGTTCACCGGCCTGACCGGCGTGGACGCGGCGTTCACGCACCCCGACGGCACCGAGTGGATCATCGGCCACGGCGGCGACGGCGTCTCACACGCCTTCGTCAGGGAGCGGGGCGGCACCCGCTGGGCGGCGAAGGAGCAGGTCTGGGGGAAGGTCAGGAACAACTTCGACGACCCCCGGCGGATCGACAGCGCGTTCGTGGACGAGGACGGCAAGACGTATCTCTTCTCCGGCGACCAGTACGTCCGCTACACGACCACCGATTACACGGTGGTCGACGAGGGCTATCCCCGCGGCGTCGACGAGTGGTGGGAGGGGGAGGGCCACGACACCCCGCTGCCCACGGCGTTCAGGAAGTCGGTCGACGCCTCCTTCCAGGACCGCGACGGCCGGATCCACCTCTTCGCGGGACCGCGTTACCTCGCGGTCGGGGGCGCGGAGCAGGCGATCGCCGACCGGTGGGGGCGGGTCCGCAACGCCTTCGACGGCGCGGAAGGAGTGGACGCGGCCTACGCCGACGCGACCGGCTACCACCTGTTCGCCGGCAACCAGGTCATCCGCTATTCCGGCAGCATCGAGAACGACGGCGTCCGCGTGGACGACGGCTACCCACGGCGGATCGAGTCGCGCTACCCGGGCATCCCCGGGCAGTTCGAGTCGGGCGTCGAGGCGGCCTTCTCCGACGGGGACGGGGTCGTTCACCTGTTCAAGGACGGCCGGACGGCCAAGGGCGACGGCGCCGCCGTCCCGACGGCCGAGCGCTGGGGCGTGCCCGCGCCCGTGCTGCCCAGCGGTACGGTTGACGCCGCGTTCACCGGGCTGGACGGGAAGACCTACCTGTTCAGCGGCGACAGATACCTCAGATACTCCGGCGCCGACTACTCCGTCGTGGATCTCGGCTACCCGCGCGCGATCGCCGCCGACTGGGGCGGGCTGCGCGAGGTGGGCGCCTCGTTCGTCATGGACGGCAAGACGTACCTGTTCGGCACCGGCGGCGAGCTCTTCGACGTGCCGCTGGAGCAGGAGGGCGAGCTGAACGCCGGCCGCCTGTCGCCCGCGCTGCGGCGGCGGTTCCTGGAGCACGGACTCACCTTCGCGGACGGCGTGACCGTCAGCGGCACGGCCACGGACTGGCACGTCGTCACCGAGCAGCGGATCGACGTCACGCTCGTCCGCGAGGCGCGGCGGATCAGGGTCCAGGCCGACGCGGGCCACTTCTACGTCCGCTATTCGACCAGGAACTACGCCACGCCCGACCCCGGCTACCCCAAGCCGGTCGCCGACAACTGGTGGAACCTGCCCGCGACGCTGGCGGACGACCCCGCCTTCACCACGATCGACGCCGTCTTCAGCGCCGGGGACGGCCAGACGTACCTGTTCTCCGGTGACCGTTTCGTGGTGTTCGACCACCGGCACCGCTGGTGGTCCGAGCCCCGCACGCTGCGGGAGCACTGGGACAGCATCCCCTTCACCAGGGTCGACGCCGCCTTCATCGGCAGGGACGGCAGGACGTACGTGTTCTCGGGCGACCGGTACGCCCGCTACTCGACCGGCGACTACACCAGGATCGACGACCGCTACCCGGCCACCGTCTCGGCGTTCTGGGGCAACGTGGTCAGCAACCTGGCCAGGACGGGGCGGGTCGACGCCACGCTGGTCATGGACGCGACGGAGCTGGTCGAGGGCGTCGAGGTGACCCGTACGTACACGTACCTGTTCTCCGGGAACCAGTACGTACGGTACGAGGGCCACGACTACACGACCGTGCAGGAGGGCTACCCGCGCGCGCTCGCGGACCTGTCCCGGGAGCCGAGGCTGGGCAAGCTGAGCGTCACGCTCGACGGTGTGGACGCGGCCTTCGCCGATCGGCGCAACGTCTACCTGTTCAGGGGCGCGTGGTGCCACGTCGTCTCCAGCGAGCTGTACCGGCGCTACGACGACCTCCCGCCGGTGAGCTGTGCCTTCATCGAGGACGGCTCGGTGCTGGTCGAGGGGCCGGACGGCTGGCGTCGGCTGTCCGCGATCGAGGGGACGGCCGTCACGGCGACGCCGGTCCGGCCGCGCATGCTGCGCCCGGTGCCGGAGGAGTTCAGGTCCGGGCTGGACGCCGTCCTGGAGGGCGCCGACGGCAACACGTACCTGTTCAAGGGCCAGACCTGCTTCAACACCCACCTGAACCGCGCGTACCCGCTCACGGAGGAGTGGGGCAGACCCCGTAACACGATTTATCAGGACAACGCGGTGGATGCGGCGTTTGTTGGACAGGACGGGAAGACCTACCTGTTCAGCGGCGATCAGTTCGTCGTCTACACCGGCACCGGCGACACCATCGACGGGGACCCGCGGCCCATCGGCGAGCACTGGGCCGGGCTGACCGGTGTGGCGCTCGCCTATGTGCGCGGCGGCAAGACCTACGTGTTCGAGCCGCCGGACGGCGACGGCATGCTGCGTTACCTGGTCTATTCGGGGGAGGACTACCGGCAGCCCGACGACGGCTACCCCATGGTCACGGACGCCGGCTTCTGGGAGATCCCCGCCGCCTACCGCGACGACGACCTCACGGAACCCGATGCGGTGCTGTTCGACGGCGACACCATGCTCCTGCTGTTCGGGGAGCGGTGCGTGCCGTTCGACGAGGCGACCGGGCAGTGGTCGTACCCTCGGCCGATCGGGCGGATCTGGCCGGACTTCGGGCGCGGGCTGGAGCCGGGCGACGCCCTCAGGACCGCGTTCACCGCGGCCGACGGCGCGACGTACTTCTTCTTCGAGGACAGCTATGTCCGCTACGCCGACCACGCCTTCTCGCCGCCCGCCCCGATCCGCGACCGGTGGGGCCGCGCGCTCCACCCCTTCACCACGGTCGACGCCGCCTGCGTGTGCGGGGACGAGAGCACGTTCCTGTTCTCGGGCGACCAATACGTCCGCTACACCGGCTCCGAATACCGCTACGTGGACCCCGGCTACCCGAAGAAGATCGTTGGGAACCTGCGTCAGGAGGAGGCGTTCGCCGGCCTGACCGAGGCGTTCGACGACGCGGTCGCGGACCGGGCGCTGGACGCGGTGCTCGCCAACCGGCGCAACGTCTACCTGTTCGTGGCCGGCGCCTGCCACGTCGGGTCCGCGACGGCCGAGGCCGACTACGACCTCGAGCTGCTCGGCAGCGTGCGCAACACGCTCGTGGAGCGCCAGAAGGTCGACGCGGCACTGGTCAGGGGCCCGCACACGTTCCTGTTCTCCGGCGACCAGTACGTCCGCTATTCGGGCACCGAGTACGACACCGTCGACGACGGCTACCCCCGGACGATCGACGGCTCGCTCAGCGCGGATCTGGACCTTCCGGCCCTGCCCGACGCGTTCGCGGACGGGTTCGACGCGGCCTTCCGGGGGCTCGACGGCGGAACGTACCTGTTCAAGGGCGCCCGATACCTGCGTGCGGACCGGACCGAGCCGGACCAGCCGGTCAACAGCCTGTGGGGCAAGGTAGGCAACGCGTTCGCCGACGGGCAGGGCATCGACGCCGCCTTCGCCGCGCCGACCGGCGAGCTGTACGCCTTCAAGAACGCGCAGTACATCCGATACCAGCCGGGCGACCTGGAATACGTCGCCACCGGCTATCCCCGGACCGTCAAGGACGACTGGGGCGACCTGCCCGCCGCCTTCGAAGCGGCGGGACCCGATGGCGCCTTCGTCTTCGAGGGCCGGACGTACCTGCTCAGGGACGACGAGTACGTCCGCTACTCGGGCGGCTACGACGCCGTCGACCGCACCTTCCCGCAGCCGATCAAGCACCGCTGGTCGGACACGGCCGACTACCGGCTGAGCGATCTGCGGACCATCGTCGGCTTCGTCGAGCTGGCCCGCTCGCGTCCTGACGGCCTGGCCGCGTTCCTGCTGAACGGCCCGGCGGCCGTCGAGGACCCGTACCGCTACCTGGCCGACCTGTTCGGCTGGGACACCGACGAGCTGCGGTGGGCCAAGCGCAACGCCGCCCTCCTGATGGCGGGCACGCCGGAGGAGGACCGCTTCGAGATCGAGTTCGTGCTGAAGCTGGTCGAGGTGTTCGAGGTCGCCGGCACGTTCGACACGGGACCGTCCACGCTCTACACCGACGTCTGGTCGCGTGTCTTCGGCGCGACCGCCGCGCCCGAGGCCGCCAACACCGCCCTGTACGGCCTGCTCGAACGGATGTACGCCCCGGCGGACTGGGCCACGCTGTCGGGACGGCTCCACGACGAGCTGAACCTGCTCAAGCGCGACGCCCTGGCCCCGTCGGCGATCGTCCGGCTGGACGGCTTCAGGTCCACCCGCGACCTGTACGAGAAGTACCTGATCGACGCGGACATGGGCGGGGCCGGCCGGACCTCGCGCATCAGGGAGGCCATCGCGGCCACGCAGCTCTTCGTGCACCGCTACCTCCTCGACCTGGAGCCGGTCACCCTCCCGGCGGGCCGGGACGAGGACGAGGTCAGGCGGCGGCTGAAGACGTGGTGGGGGTGGATGAAGAACTACCGGCTCTGGGAGGCCAACAGGAAGGTCTTCCTCTACCCCGAGAACTACCTGCGCCCCGAGCTCCGCTCCGGCAAGACGCCCGCTTTCGAGGAGCTGGAGAGCGACCTGCTGCAGGGTGAGATCACGCAAGAGACCGTACAGCGGGTCTACAAGAAGTACCTGGACGAGTACACGGAGGTCTCCAGGCTGGCGATCGCCGGCGGGTACGTCTACCCCGAGGACGGAGCCGACGAGGGCACCCGGCGGCTGGTCCTGTTCGGCCGGACGAGGACCGAACCGCGGCGCTACTACTACCGGGGCGCGGAGTTCAGGGACGGCGAGAAGCTCTCCGCCACCTGGGAGCCGTGGCTCAAGGTGGACGTCCAGATCGACGCCGAGAGGGTGCACCCGGTGCACGCCTTCGGCCGCGTGTTCGTCTTCTGGACGGTCGTGGAGACGGTCGCGCCCGCCATCTCCTCCAGCACCACCATCAAGGCCACGACGACCGGCAACACCCAGACGGTCTCGGCCCCGCAGCCGGTGTACCGCGTCAAGATCTACTACTCCTTCCGCAACCTGAACGGGGAGTGGAGCGCCGCGCAACTGCTGGGCGCCGACGGCATCGAGCCAGGGCAGATCGCCGGAGTCCGGCTCTACGTGCAGGCGTCGAGGACGGTGCCGGGCGGCCCGGACGGCCCGCACGACTCGATCATCGTCACCTGCTCCCCGATCAAGTCGGCGTTCGTGCTCACGCCCGAGCTGTACGCGGTCCGGGCGGACGGCGTGGACGAGCCCCCGATCGCTGTCCGGCTGGACAAGATCTTCGCCGAGCCCGCCGCCAGCCCCGTGGACGAGGCCGGGGCGGTCCGGTTCAACATGCCGGCCGGGACCCAGGACCGGCCGTGGCTGAGCGTCGACCACAAGGGCGGCAGCTTCCTGTGCCGGCCGGTGACCGCCCGGGGCGGGGAGGAGCCGCTGCTGTCGCTGGCCGGCAACAAGGAGAAGCTGCCGGAGTGGAAGCGGATCGACGCCGCGTTCGAGCTGCCCGGCGGGACGCGCTGCTTCTTCGACAACACGGGCAGGCGCTTCCAGTTCGGCACCCAGGCACCGGCCGCGACCAAGGACCGGTGGGGGATCATCGGCACCGGCCTGCTCAGGTCCGGTGTCGTCGACGCCGTCCTGGTGCGCCAGGGGCACACCTACGTCTTCTCCGGCGCCGAGTACTACCGCTATTCGGGCCGGCCGTTCGGGCCGCTCGACGCCGGATACCCGCAGCCGATCGCGACCAACGCCGAGAACCTGCCCCCATGGACGCAGGTGGATGCCGCGTTCACGCTCGACGGCAAGGAGTACTTCCTGTCCCGGGCGCGGGACGGGTACGTCGACTCCGAAGACCTGCGCACGCTGAAGCGCCTCGAAACCCGCTGGCACCTGCCCAAAGGCACCTCGGTGGACGCGGCCTTCGTCCAGCGCGACCGCCTCTACGTCTTCACGGGTGAGGAGTATCTCCGCTTCACCGCCGATGAGCCCGACGGGGACCCGAAGCCGCTGCGCGACAACATTGAGGGTCTGCCCCAGAGCGGCCCGGTCAGCGCGGCGTTCTACCAGGACGGCGCCTACTTCTTCGACAACACGGCGGGCACCTACCTGGCCCCGGACGGCCGGACCTACCCGGCCAGAGAGCTCGGCCGCATCCCCACGGCCATCACCACGACCGGGTCCGTCGACGCCGCGTACGTCGACGGTGGCAGGCTCTACCTGACCAGCGGCCTGGAGCTGGTCCGCTACACGCTCGCCGACGACGGAACCGTTCCCGAGTACCTCGACGACGGCTACCCCAGGACGATGAAGAGCCAGGTCAAGGCCGTGATCAAGCGGAACAGGCAGCGGTACGTCCTCGGCGCGGGCGAGTACGCCGTACTGGAGCCAGGGGAGGAGCCGACCGGAAAGCTGGACTACCGGCCGGTCCTCGGCAACTGGGCCGGCCTGCCCGCCGGCTTCCAGACCGGCTTCACCGGCGTGCTGGACGGCAGCCGGCTCTACGTCTTCCTCGGCGCCGACTACGCCGGCTATCCGTCGGAGCCGACGGTCCAGCGGCCGTACGAGTTCGCCGGGCTGCCGCACGAGATCGTCCGGCTGACGTCTAGCACGGCCTACCGGCTGAACAAGGAGCTGCTGACCGGTGGCGTGGCCGCGCTGCTGGCCCCCGAGACGCAGGAGACGGACGAGCTGCCCGCGTTCAGCCTCACGGAGTCCGACGCGACCACCATCATGGTCACGCCGCAGGTGACCGGGATGCCGACCAGCTCGCACCTCGACTTCCAGAGCGCCAACGGCATCTACTACTGGGAGATCTTCTTCCACGCCCCGCTGCTCATCGCGCAGGCGCTCAACAACGCGCAGCGCTTCGAGGACGCGCGCACCTGGTACGAGTACGTCTTCGACCCGACGGAACGGGCGAGGTACTGGCGGTTCCTGCCGTTCCTGGCGATCGACGTGCGGGCGCTGGTCGACCGCTGCCGCGCCGACCTGGCCGAGCTGGGCCTCGACGGCTCGGCCGTCGCGACCCGGCTCGGACCGATCCTCACCCGGCTGGAGCGGCTGGCCCCGGCCTTCCAGCAGGTCCGCGAGCTCTCCCAGCGGGAGAAGAGCTTCCTGACCAAGCTCGCGGACGGCACCCGTCTGACGGAGATCGACAAGACGCTGAGAGCCCTGCCGGGGACGTCCGGCCTGCGGGAGCGGATCGCCATGATCGCTTGGCTCAAGCGGCAGTACGACCTCATGGGCGACCGCGAGAAGCTGATCACGGCGTACATGGACGATCCGTTCGACCCGCACGCGATCGCGGAGCTGCGCCCGGCCGCCTACCGCCGGGCCGTGGTGATGGCCTACATCGACAACCTGCTCGACTGGGGCGACCTGCTCTTCCGCCAGTACACGGCGGAGAGCGTCGACGAGGCCAGGATGCTCTACATCTTCGCCTACGACCTGCTCGGCGAGCGGCCGGACAGCTTCGGGCCGCGCCCGCTGCCGGCCACGCGGAGCTACGACGACCTCGGGCAGCTCTCGCTGGACGAGCTGGACGACGACCTGAAGGACCGCCTGAAGGCGCTGACCGCCGGGGGAGAGCTGCTGACCGGGCCCGGCGAGGTGCACGAGAGCGTCGCGAGCCCCTACTTCTACGTGCCCGAGAACAGCGTCTTCTTCGACTACTGGACCCGCGTCGAGGACCGGCTGCGGAAGATCAGGCAGTCGCTCGACATCATGGGCATCAGCCGGCCGCTGCCGCTGTTCGAGCCGCCGGTCGATGCCATGGCGCTGGTCCGCGGCGCCGCCTCCGGAGCCCCGCTCGACCAGCTCGCGCAGGGCGTGACGGCGCCGGTCCCGCACTACCGCTTCGCCTTCGTGTTCAGGAGGGCCCAGGAGCTCGCCGACAAGGTACGGCAGTTCGGCAACGACCTGCTCGGCGTGCTGGAGCGGCGCGACGCGGAGGAGCTCGCCCTGCTGCAGAACCGGCAGGAGGGCTCGATCCTCGCTCTGACGCGCGGCATCAAGGAGGCGCAGGTCGACGCCGCCGCGGAGAGCCTGGCCGAGGCGGAGGCGAGCAGGGACGGCGCGACCGCGCGGGTGCAGCACTACGAGAAGCTGATCGCCGACGGGATCTCGCAGCTCCAGAAGGACCAGCTCGACCGGATGAAGCGGGGCTCCGACGCGCACTTCGTCGCGGGCGCCCTGAAGATCGGCGCGGCCATCGCGCTGGGCGCGCCGCAGGCACTGCTCGGCCCGTTCATCTTCGGCACGGAGTGGGGCGGCAAGCAGGTCGGGGACGCCCTCGACAAGGTGGCGGACGTCTCCTCGACGCTGGCCGAGGGATTCAGCACGCTCGGCGAGCTGCTCGGCGTGCGGTCCGAGCAGGAGCGCGCGGCGCAGGAGTGGAGTCTCCAGCTCGGCATGGCCAAGAGCGACGTGACCCAGCTCGGCCACCAGGTGGCCGCCGCCCAGCTCCAGGTGACGATCGCCAAGCGCGAGCTCGACGTCGTGACGCAGGAGATCGCGAACCAGGAGTCGGTCGCCGCGTTCATGACGGACAAGTTCGCGGGCGCCCAGCTCTACCACTGGATGGCCGGGCGGATGTCCGGGCTGTACTTCCAGACGTACAACCTGGCGTACGAGACGGCGCGGTCCGCCGAACGGGCCTTCCAGTTCGAGCGGGGCGTCACCAACGGCGACGGCGGCTACATCCAGCCGAGGTACTGGGAGAGCCTGCGCAACGGCCTGCTCGCCGGCGACAGCCTCGGCTTCGACCTGGAACGGCTCGGCAAGGCGTACGCCGACACCGACGGCCGCGGGATGGAGATCACCAAGAAGGTGTCGCTGCTGGACCTGGACCCGCTCGCCCTGCTGGCCCTACGGGGTACGGGGCGCTGCGAGTTCGCGCTGACGGAGGCGCTGTTCGACCGGGACTTCCCTGGTCATTTCCGGCGCCGGATCCGTACGCTGTCCGTGGCGTTCCAGGGCGCGGACGGGCCGCTCGGCGTCTACGCGACGCTGGCGCAGCTCGACAGCAAGACCGTGCTGGCGGCCGACCCGAAGGCGGTGAAGTTCCTGCTCGATCCGAAGGGCGCGCCGCCGGACACGGTGCGCGCGGACTGGCGCTCCGGCCAGCAGATCGCGCTGTCGGACATCGAGGAGTACAAGGAGAACAACGGACTGTTCGAGCTGCGCCTGGACGACGACCGCTACCTGCCGTTCGAGGGCACGGGCGCGATCTCGCGATGGCGGCTGCGACTCTCGGGCCCGGCCCCGGCCGACCTGAGCGACGTGGTCGTCACCGTCAAGTACACCGCGGACGAGGGCGGGGACGTCTTCGCGAACGCGGTCAAGGGCATGCTCAAGCCGTATCCGGCGGCCCACTACTTCGACGTGGCGCGTGAGTTCCCCGACGAGTGGGCGGAGTTCCAGGAGAGCGACGACGACCGGCTCGTCCTGTCGTTCACGCAGGACCGGTTCCCCGCCATGAGCGGGCGTCAGATCACCGGCATCTTCCCCAGGTACGAGCTGGCCGGGAACGGTTCGGTGCGCTTCCTGCTCAACGGCGACAAGAGGCTCGCGCTCAACGACGGCAAGCTCCTGCGCACCGTGGGGCTCAACGTCGGCGGGAACCCCTGGACCCTCGTCCTGGAGGGCGACAAGACCGCCCTCACCGACCTCGGCCTGGTGCTCACCTACCGGGCGAGCGCCCAATGAGGCACCTCATGGCGCTCCTCGGCCTGCTGCTGATCGCGGCCTGCGGAAACTCCGCGCCGGCCGCCGATCCGGTCAACGCCGAGGACGTGATGTTCGTGCAGATGATGGTCCAGCATCACCGCCAGGGCATCGAGATCGCCGGCGTGGCCACCGGCCGGGCGACCACGCCGGAGGTGCGGACGCTGGCGGCGGCGATCGAGAGCACGCAGCAGGACGAGGTCGAGATGATGCTGCGCTGGCTGTACGAGTGGGGCCAGCCGCTGACCGCCGCGAAGGGAGCGCACGACCACCACGGCGGGATGCCCGAGACCGACCGCAGGCAGATCGCCGCGCTGCGCAGGTCGAAGAGCTTCGAACGGGACTTCCTCAACCTGCTGATCGCCCACCAGGACGACGCCGTGCAGATGGCCACCGCCGAGGAGACCGGCGGCGCCAGTCCCAAGGTCAAGACGTGGGCCGGTCAGGTGGAGGCGTCCCGAAGGGGTCAGGTGAAAATGATGCTGGGCCTGCTCAAACGCTGAACCTCGTGGCGAAGTCGCGCAGCGCCTTCTCGTATCGGGCCCGGTCGGCGTTCCACGATCCGACGTGGCCGCCGCCCTTGGTCCGTACGAGGGTCACCAGGTCGGGCCGTCGCTTGGCGAACTCCAGCGAGGGCCCGATCGGCACCGAGTTGTCGGCGTCGTCCACGAACAGCAGGATCGGCACCTTGAACGCGGCCGCGTGACGCACCTGATCGAGATCGTCCAGGGAGATGCCGGTGCGGCGCTCGACCACGAACTTGCCGACGGAGGCCAGCCAGAGCGGCACGCCCCGCTGCTCGGCGCCCAGGTCGATGGGCCCGTTCCAGTCCATCACCGGGCTGTCCAGGATCATCCCCTTGATCGGTTCGCCGGGCAGGTTCCGGGCGGCCATCGGGACGATGCCGCCGCCCATCGAGAAGCCGTACAGCAGCACGCCGGTGGCGCCCTGGCCGCGCGCGTAGGTGATGGCGGCGGCCACCTCCTTCCACTCGGTGGCGCCGAGGTGGAACTTGCCGTCGGCGGCGGCCGGCGCGCCCGGGTCGTTGCGGTAGCTGATGCCCAGCACCGGCATCCCCAGCCTGTGGAAGACGGGCACGTAGCGCAGCGACTCCGAGGCGGTGGCGTTGCGGCCGTGCACGGTGATCACCCAGGTCTTCGAGCCGCCCTCGGTGCGCCAGGCGGGGAAGTCGCCCAGCTCGTCGTGGACGCTCACCTGCTGGTAGGGCAGGCCGAGCGCGGTACGCGGGTCCTCGTGGCCCCACATCCAGTGGTCGAGATAGACGTGAACCCCGGGGCGCAGGTCGCCCCGCCGGACCTCGCGCAGCTCCCGCGTGACGGTGCCGGCGCCGGTCGAGACCACCTCGCCCACCGTGGCGTTGCCTTCGGGCCAGGTCAGGCCGTAGGTTCCAGGGGCGGCCAGATCGCCGCCGCCCTTCAGCGTGACCCGGCCGGCCGAGACCGCGGTCACCTCCAGGGGGTACGAATCGCCCCTGGACGGATCGATGACCAGTCCGGAGTAGTACCACCCGGCACCACCGACGCCGGCCACCGCCAGCACCAGGATGATCGACGCGACCCACGCCAGAATCCGCTTCATGGCCGGAAAAATACTCCCCTCATCAGACGATGGACGGCAGTCGCCACGAGTGATTAGATGACTTGATATGTCCGAGGTAACGCGGCCCAGCCTTTCCGACGCTCTGACCGAGCGCATGCTGGAGCTCATCCGTACAGGTGGGCACCGGCCGGGCGACAGGCTGCCCTCGACCAGGGAGCTCTCCCAGCGCTTCGCCGTCACCACCCCGACGCTGCGTGAAGCGCTGCGCAGGCTCGAGGCCACCGGGGCCATCGAGATGCGGCATGGTTCCGGCATCTATGTCGGTGCCGACATCGAGCGGCTCGTGCTCCCGAACCCGAACATGCGGGAGATGCGCGGCGCCCAGCTCCTCGAGCTTCTCGGCGCGCGCATCGTCATCGAGCCGCCGCTGGCCGCACTGGCCGCGGGGCGCGCGACCGGCGAGGAACTGGCCGCGCTCCAACGCGTGCTCGTGGACGCCGCCAGGCACCTGCGCGGCCAGGACGCCGAGCTGCACGACGCCAACATGACCTTCCACCGGGCGACCGCCCGGCTGGCGGGCAACCGCGTGCTGCACGAGGTGGTCGACTCGCTGCTGACCGTCCACGGTGCCGAGCAGCGGGAAATACTGCAGATCTTCGACGACCGGCGCCGTGACTACGACGAGCACCTGGCGATCCTGGAGGCCATCGAGGCGCGTGACGCCGCGGCGGCCGAGGAACGGATGCGCGCTCACCTGGTGGACGTCAAGACCGTAATAGAGCAGAGGCTGCAACACCCCCCCAAGTGAAACAAGGAGGCCGGGGCATGATCCGGTCACGCGTTGCCACGCTCGGCGTGGCAGCCCTCTTTCTCGCCGCCTGTGGCGGCAATACCCAAGCGCCGCAGAAGAAGTCCGAACTGTCGCTGTACAACGACAAGGGCGCGTGGAGCAAGTACTTCGACGAGATGGGCGCTCTGTCGAAGCAGCAGATCAGCTTAGGCATGAAGCCGGTCGGCTACACCGATTCGGCCCAGTACCAGGCGTTCATCAAGGCGTCGTTCCGTACGAAC
Organism: Nonomuraea sp. NEAU-A123; assembly: GCF_018603905.1. Classification (GTDB taxonomy): domain Bacteria; phylum Actinomycetota; class Actinomycetes; order Streptosporangiales; family Streptosporangiaceae; genus Nonomuraea. The sequence continues at coordinate 92,527 of NZ_JAHFZZ010000022.1, read as the reverse complement.
GTCAAGCCCGACCTGTTCACCTGGCAGACCGGGGGGATGCTCGAAGAGATCGTCAAGCAGAAGCAGGTGGCCGACACCACCTCCATCTGGCAGGAGGCGATCAAGGCCGGCGACCTGTCGCAGGACCTGGCGCCCTATTACACGGTCGGCGGCAAGCAGTACTGCGTGCCGATGAACGTCGCCTACTGGGGCATGTTCTACAACAAGAAGATCTTCGACAAGTACGGCCTGCAGCCGCCCACCACGTGGGACGAGCTGGTCAAGGTGGCCGACACCCTGAAGAAGAACGACGTCAAGGCCTTCTACCACACCAGCGTGCTGTTCTCCTTCGTCTGGTTCGAGCAGCTCATGGCCGGCATGGACCCCGACCTGTACGACCGCCTGTCCACGGGCAAGGCCAAGTACACCGACCCCGGCGTGGTCCAGGTGATGGAGAAGTGGAAGCAGCTCATCGACGCCGGCTACTTCATCAATCCCGGTGACAAGACCGACCCCGGGGATGTGATGAAGAACGGCAAGGCGGCGATGATCTCCTTCGGCACCTGGTTCAACACCAGCATGACCCAGCGCGACCTGAAGGCCGGCACCGACTACGGCTTCTTCGCGATCCCCAACGTGAACGCCGCGCTGCCCAAGACCTCGATGATCTTCGAGAGCGGCCCGCTCTGCTCGCTGACCAAGGCGGCCGACCCCGAGGCCAGCCAGAAGTACCTCAAGTGGTGGACCACGCAGCCCGCCCAGGACAAGTGGGCCACGACCCGCGGCGACGTCAGCGCCAACCCCAAGGTGACGATCAAGGACGAGGCGCTCGGCCAGGTCACCAAGGACGCGGGCAGCGGCAAGTACCGCCTGGTCAACCGCTACTTCGAGGCCACGCCGCCGCCCATCCTGACGGCCGCGCTCGACGGCTTCAGCAAGTTCGTGACCGAGCCCGGCACTTACAAGGAAGTGCTCGACACCATTCAGAAGGCCGCCGACGACTACTGGAGCACGCATCAGTGATGCGCGCACCCATGCTCGGCCGCTTCAGGCACGGTTATGTCGCTCCTGCTGCCCTGCTCGTCGCCGGGCTTCTCTACGTGCCGTTCATCTGGACGGCGTACCTGAGCTTCACCAGCTATGACGGGCTCGCGCCACCCGAGTGGGTCGGCCTGCGTAACTTCGGCAAGCTGCTCCAGGACCCGGCACTGATCACCTCGCTGGGCAACACGCTGCTCTGGGTGGTCGGCACGATGGCGCTGCCGGTCGGGCTCGGCCTGCTGGTGGCGGTGCTGTCGTACGACATCAAGGGCGGCGTCTGGTACCGGGTGCCGTTCATGCTGCCCTACGCGCTCAGCGGCGCCGGGCTGGCCATGGTGTGGAGCCCGATCCTGTCGCACGACGGCATCGCGAACCTGCTGCTCGGCGTCGACACCGCGTTCCTGCAGAAGGCGCCGCACAACACGATCGCCATGCTGCTGGTCTGGACCTGGCAGCAGCTCGGCGTCAACACGCTGCTGTTCGTGGTCGGGCTGCAGTCCATCCCCAAGGCGCCGATCGAGGCCGCCCGGATCGACGGGGCCTCCGGGTGGCAGCTCTTCCGGCACGTCATCTGGCCGCTGATGGCGCCGCTCACCGCGGTCGTGGTGGGGCTGGCGCTGGTGGCGAGCCTGAAGACGTTCGACATCGTCTGGGTACTGACCCAAGGTGGCCCCGGACGCAACTCCGAGACGCTCGCGGTGACCATGTACAAGGACACGTTCGTGGCCAGCGAGTACGGCTACGGCGCCTCGGTGGCGGTCGTGCTCACCGTGGTCACGGGGCTGGCGTCCTACCTCTACCTCAGGAGGCAGGTGCGATGATCCGGCGTGCCGTACTGATCGTGCTCGGCCTGATCTGGCTGGGACCGACCTACCTGCTGCTCGTCAACGCCGCGCGGCCCGCGGCGTCGTACGACCCGTCGAAGGCGTGGCAGCCGTCCGGCAGCTTCGCGCTGTTCGACAACATCTCCAGGGCTCTGGACAGTGCGAACCTGTCCGACAGCCTGGCCAGCACCGCGCTCTACAGCGTCGTGTCGCCTGCGCTCGGCGTGCTCATCGGGGCGCTGGCCGGGTACACCATCGTGGTGCTCCGGCTGCGGCACGGCTTCTGGTGGTTCCTGCTCATCTTCGGCGGCACGATCTTCCCGTCGCAGATGCTGCTCGTGCCGCTGTTCGTGGGCTACAGCGATCTCGGCCTGTACGACACCAGGGGCGGCCTGCTCCTGGTCTACACGGCGATCAACGTGCCGCTGGCCGCTTTCGTGCTGCGGAACTTCTACAGCGGAGTGGCGTTCTCGATCTTCGAGGCGGCCCGCATGGACGGTGCCACCACCTGGCGGATCTTCTGGCGCATCTACCTGCCGCTGTCGGTCAGCGCGCTGGCGGCGGTGTTCATCCTCGAGTTCACCTTCATCTGGAACGACCTGATCTTCGGCCTGACGCTCACGCAGACCGAGGACGTACGGCCGGTGATGACCGCGCTGGCCGGGCTGATGACCGATGTCTACGCGGGCACCCCGGTGCCCGTGGGCCTCGCGGCGGGGCTCATGGTCTCGCTGCCGACGGTCCTGCTGTTCCTCGCCACCCAGCGGCTGTTCGCCCGTGGCCTGTCTCTAGGGAGTGTCTGATGACCAGCCGGTTGCTGCAGCGGAGCCTCGGCTCGCCCGACTACGACGGGATCAGGCAGGCGCTGCGCAACGACACCTCGACACCGGTGATCGGCGTGCGCGGCGCGGAGGTGCGGGTCGCGGTGCTGCCGCTGTTCACCCACGACGGCCGGCAGGCGGTCCGGGTGTCGAGCACCGTGCCGCTGACGCACGTGCTGGTGGGCGAGGACAGCGCCTCCGGCACCGACGTCACGCTGCTCGTGCCCGAGGTGACCGCGCCGCGCGTGCTGACCCTGGAGTCGCGCGACGACGCCGGCCTGGTCGGCTCCGCGGAGATCACGATCAACCCGCAGCGCAAGTGGAGCGTGTTCGTCGTCCACCACTCGCACCTCGACATCGGCTACACCGACCCGCAGGGCACGGTGCTCCGCCACCACCTCGACTACCTCGACGCGGCGCTCCGGCTGGCCGAGGAGACCGCCTCCTGGCCGGACGACGCCAGGTTCAGGTGGACGGTCGAGTCCTCGATGCCCGCGCTGAAGTGGCTCGACGCCCGGCCGGCCGACCAGGTCGAAAGGTTCGCCGCGCTGGCCCGTGAGGGCGTCATCGAGGTGACCGCGCTGCCGTTCCAGTTGCACACCGAAGCCTGCTCGACCGAGGAGCTCTACCGGCAGCTCCGCTTCACCACGCGGCTCAAGGAGAAGTACGGCTTCGACACCAAGTCGGCCATGCACACCGACGTGCCGGGCGCGGTCGTCGGCGTGATCGACGCGCTGAACGCCGCCGGGGTGCGCTACCTCGCCGCGGCGCACAACTGGGCCGGGCGGTCCGTGCCGTACCTGCACGGAGGCGACAAGCTGACCCGGCCGTTCCGGTGGCGGGCGCCGAGCGGCCAGGAGGTGATCGTCTGGTTCACCGACACCCCCCACGGCATGGCGTACATGGAGGGCAACACGGTCGGGCTCACCGACTCCTACGAGCTGGCCGACGACCTGCTGCCGAGGTACCTGTCGGCGCTGGCCTCGCGTGGCTACCCCTACGGTCCCGGCACGTTCGGCTGGCAGGGCCCGGACGCGCCCCGCGAGCCGTACGAACTGGACGTCCTGCACCTGCGGGTCCAGGGCGCGCACGCCGACAACGCCGGACCGTCGATCGTGCCCGCCTCCATCGCGCGCCGGTGGAACGAGCAGTGGGCCTTCCCCCGGCTGCGGTCCGCGGTCAACAGCGACTTCTTCGAGCACGTCGAAGAGCGCTACCACGACCGCCTGGCCGTGCACGAGGGCGACTGGACCGACTGGTGGGCCGACGGGCTCGGCTCCGGCGCGCGTCCCCTCGGTTACGTTCGCCGGGCTCAGTCGGCGCTGCGCGCGGCCGAGACGCTGCACACGATCGCCGGCGCCGACGCGACGGAGCAGATCGACGAGGCCTACGACAAGGTGGCGCTGTTCAACGAGCACACCTGGGGCGCGGCCAACCCCTGGGAGGACGCGGAGGAGGCGGGCGACTCGGGCGGGCTGCAGTGGACCCGCAAGTCGTCGGGCGCCTACGACGCCCAGGACGACGCGGCCGACCTGCTGCACGCCGCCGCCCGCCGGTTCGGCGCCGCGCTCTCCGACCGCGGCGTCGCCGACCCGTCGGCGCTCGCGTCGTTCGCGGTCTTCAACCCCGGGACGGCGAGCAGGACCGACGTCGTACGCGCGTTCCTCCCCCGGGACGTGGTCGAGGCGGACGTGCCGATCGCCCTCGTCGACGCGCGCACCGGCGAGACGGTCCCGCACCACGAGGAGTTCGTGGACCCGGTCGACTGGCCGACCAGGCCGATCGGGCGGCACCTGCACGCCGTGGTGCCGGAGGTCCCCGGCTACGGCTACGCCCGGATCGACGTCGTCAGGCGCGAGAGCCAGGCGCCCGAGCCGGTCGAGCCCGACCTGGGCGGGGTGATCGAGAACGAGTTCTACCGGGTCACCTACGACGTCGGCGAAGGCGTGATCCGCTCGATCTTCGACAAGGCGGCCGGGCGGGAGCTGGTCAACGACGCCGCCGCCGCCGGTTTCGGTCAGTACGTTTATGACCGCTATGCCACCGCCCCGCACTTCAACCACCTCTCCGGACATGTCGGGGCGCACGACCGCACGCTGCTCGGTGACCGGGCGATCGGCAGGAACGCCACGATCGTCAAGGCGCAGCGGACCGCCGTGGGCGAGAAGCTGGTCGTCGAGCTGCAGGGCAAGGGCGTCGACTGGCTGCGCACCACGATCGAGCTGCACCACGGCGTCGCCCGCCTCGACCTGACCTACCAGCTCGCCAAGCAGGGCACGCCGGCCAAGGAGGCCGTCTTCCTGGCCTTCCCGTTCGCCTCGGGCCCCGCGACGGCCTGGGAGCTGACCGGCGGCGTCGGCGGGCCGGATGTGCCGCGGGTGCCGGGCTCGGCCGAGTACATGCTGCCGATCAGGCACTGGATCGCCTTCGAGGACCCCGAGCTGACCGTCGCCTGGGCCACGCTGGAGGCGCCGCTGGTGCAGCTCGGCACCATCCACATGCCGTACGCGCCGTTCCCGCCGACGCTGGACGAGGAGCCGGGCACGGTCTACTCCTGGGCGCTGAACAACATCTGGGACACGAACTTCCCCTCGCAGCAGCAGGGGGAGACCACGTTCCGCTACTCGATCATGTCGGCCCCGGGGATCGAGGGCAGGCGGCTGGGCACGCAGGCGGCCGCCGGCCTGACCGACCAGTTCGTCGGCGCGCTGCTCACCAGCTCGCCCGACGCGGTCAAGTCGTTCGTCTCGGTCGACCATCCCGACGTGCTGGTCACCTCGCTCGGGCAGAAGGGCGACAACGAGATCGTGGTCCGGCTGCAGTCGCTCGCCGCCGAGCCGGTCGAGGTTACGGTCCGGCTGCCGGGGCTCCGCCACGCGTCGGTGAGTGCCGGTTTGGAGCGCGAGCTGCGATCATTGGTGGTCTCGGCGGATTCGGTCAAGGTACGGCTGCCCGCGTGCGGTGTGGCCGCTATTTGGGGGACGTGCGAGTGAAGATCGTTGACATTCGGGCCACCACGGTCGCCGTTCCGCTGGAGGCGCCGCTCCGGCACAGCAACGGCGCCCACTGGGGCCGGTTCGTCCGCACGATCGTCGAGGTCGAGGCCGACAACGGGCTGGTCGGCCTGGGGGAGATGGGCGGGGGCGGGGAGAGCGCCGAGGCGGCGTTCAGCGCGCTCATGCCGTACCTGAGGGGCCACGATCCGTTCCAGTTGGAGGCGCTTCGGTTTAAGATCGCCAACCCGACCGCGTCGCTCTACAACAACCGCACCCAGCTCCTGGCGGCCATCGAGTTCGCCTGCATCGACCTGATCGGGCAGCAGCTCGGCGTCCCCGCCAGTGACCTGCTCGGCGGGCGGCTGCGCGACTCCGTGCCGTTCGCCTCCTATCTGTTCTACCGGTACGCGGCGGAGGGCTACACCGAGGTACGCACGCCCGACCAGCTCGTCGAGCACACCAGGGAGCTGAAGGCGGCGCACGGGTTCACCGTGCACAAGCTCAAGGGCGGGGTGTTCCCGCCCGACTTCGAGCTGGAGTGCTACCGGGCGCTCGCGGCGGCCTTCCCCGGCGACCGGCTCCGCTACGACCCGAACGCGGTGCTGTCGGTGGCCGAGGGACTGCGGTTCGGGCGGGCCATCGAAGGCCTGAACAACGAATACCTGGAGGACCCGGTCTGGGGGCTCGAAGGGCTCAGGGTCATCCGCGAGCAGGTCCGGGTGCCGCTGGCGACCAACACCGTGGTCGTCAACTTCGAGCAGCTCGCCTCCAACGTGCTGCGCCGGGCCGCCGACGTGGTGCTGCTCGACACCACGTTCTGGGGCGGGATCCGGCCGTGCGTCAAGGCGGCCGGGGTGTGCGAGACCTTCCAGCTCGGGGTGGCCGTCCATTCCTCCGGCGAGCTGGGCATCCAGTTGGCGACCATGCTGCATCTCGGCGCGGTCCTGCCCAACCTGACGTACGCGGCCGACGCCCACTACCACCAGCTCCGCGACGACGTGATCGAAGGCGGCAAGCTGGCCTACGCCGACGGAGGCATCGCGGTGCCGACGGGCCCGGGGCTGGGCGTCCGGCTCGACAAGGACCGGGTCGCCCAATACGCCGAGCTCTACCGCGAACTGGGCGGATACCCGTACGACCGGGACCCGGGCCGGCCCGGCTGGTACGCCCAGGTGCCGAACGAACGCTTCGCCGACCCCGCCGTGTCCGTGGACGTCAGCACCTAGATCACTACCCGAGATCGGCGATGAGCTCGTCGAGATGACGCAGAGCGGCGTCCCGGCGTCCCGGGACGTCGAAGTAGGGGTCGTCGGGGACAGGCAGCGACGACGCCAGCCCCCAGCCACGGCCCCGCGCCCAGGTGGCGTCGTCGACGCCGAGGGCCGCGCGGAATGCGCCCCGCGCCTCGGCCGGCAGGAACGTCCACGCGGGCAGCAGATCGCACGCCGGATCGCCCACGGCCAGGGTCCCGAAGTCGATGACGGCGCTCAACCGGCCGTCCACGGCCAGCAGGTTCCCCTGCGCGAGGTCCCCGTGGACCCATACCGGCGGACCGTCCCACGCGGGCGCCGCCAACGCGTCCTCCCACACGGCCGTCACCGCGCCGATGTCGATCATCCCGCGCAACGCCGCGATCTTGGGACGTACGCGGGCCTCGACGGCTATGGAGTCGCGCTCGTCACCCATGGGCACGCCCCGGAACGCGTTGCTCCACTCGGGTCCCGGCCCGCCGGTGGCATCGATCTTCCACAGCGCCACGACGAACTCGGCCAGCTCGGTGGCCGTCCGGACGGGATCGGCGAGCCCCTCGGTGGTCGCGGTCTCGCCGGGCAGCCACCGGTAGACCGACCAGGGAAACGGGTAACCCTCGTCGGGCGTGCCCATGGCGAGCGGCTCGGAGACCGGCAGCGGCAGGTGCGGGGCGAGCCTCGGGAGCCACCGGTGCTCGCGTTCGACCTGCCCGACCCACCGGGGATAGCGGGGCAGCCGTACGGACAGGTCCTCGCCCAGCCGGAACGTCGCGTTGTCCATACCGGACACCGGGACGGGCGAGACGGGCAGGTCCGCCCACTGCGGGAACTGCGCCGCGAGCAACCGGCGCACCAGGGCCTCGTCGATGGATATGTCGTCGGATGACACGCGCTCTCCTTGCCGTGGGCAACGACGCCTCATCCCACAGGCCCGGGATACAGCCTGTCCAACCAATTTTCTAGTCGAGGTGTGGCCGAGCGAGTCGCTGGGCCGCGCGCACCACACTGGCGCGGCGCCGCGCGTGCTCTGTCTGGTCGTCGGCGCCGGTGAGCATGCCGGCGAGATGGGGTACGGAGAACCACCAGGCGGACAGTCCGATGATCATGAACGCCATGTGATCGGGGTCGACGTCGTCGTCCAGGATGCCGGCGCGCTGGGCGGCCGCGTAGGCCCGCGTCTTGTCCCGATAGTGGGCGGTGCGGTTCGCCTCGTCGGCCACGGGACCCCCGGCCAGCCCTTCCCACAGCAGCAGGCGCACCAGATGGGGATGCGCCGCGTGGTAGTCGTAGGTGCGGCCGGCGAACTCGCCGATGTTCGCGAAGCCGTCCTCGGGCGGCGGCACCGAGGCGGCGAGTTTCTGGAGCTCGTCGGCCAGCACGGTTTCGAACAGCGCCTGCTTGTCGCCGAAGTACTTGTACAGGCGCTCCTTGTTGATCCCGGCCCGCTCGGCGATGCGGGCCATGGTCGTGCCGTCCGGCCCGCGCTCGGCGAACTCGACGGTCGCCGCTTCCTTGAGCCGCCGCCGGGTCCCCTCGGTGTCCCACGCCATGGCGACACTCTATCGCCAAACCAAATCCAACGTTGCGGTTGGATTTTTCCCGCGCTAGTCTCGAAACAACAACCGCACCGTTGGAGATGCAGTTCAGAGGAAAGGTACGGATATGTCGGAGAACCTTCCCGGCGGGACCCTCACGCTCGCGCACGACCTCACCATCACCCGCATGGGCTTCGGCGCCATGCAACTGGCCGGGCCCGGGGTCTTCGGGCCGCCCAAGGATCGCGACCAGGCCCTCGCGGTGCTGCGCGAGGCCGTCGAGCGGGGCATCACCCACATCGACACCAGCGACTTCTACGGGCCCTTCGTCGTCAACGAGCTCATCAAGGAGGCCCTGCACCCCTACCCGGCGGATCTGCGCATCGTCACCAAGGTCGGCGCCCGCCGCGGTGCGGACGGCAGCTGGAATCCCTCGCATGAGCCAGAGGACCTCAAGGCCCAGGTCCGCGAGAACCTCCAGCGCCTCGCCCTGGACGCCATCGACGTCGTCAATCTGCGCCTCTCGGAAGAAGGCACCGGCGAAGAGTCGATCGCGGAGCAGTTCGGCGCCCTGGCCGAGCTGCAGAAGGAGGGCCTGATCCGCCACCTCGGCCTCAGCGCCGCCTCCGCGGCCCAGCTCACCGAGGCGCAGGCCATCGCGCCCGTCGTCACCGTGCAGAACCTCTACAACCTCGCCAACCGGCAGGACGACGCCCTCGTGGACCGGTGCGCGGCCGAGAACATCGCCTACGCCGCGTTCTTCCCCCTCGGCGGCTTCACTCCGCTCCAGTCCGAGACGCTCACGAACGTGGCCGCCCGCCTGGACGCCACGCCGCAGCAGGTCGCCCTGGCCTGGCTGCTCCAGCGCTCGGCCACGACCGTGCTCATCCCCGGGACCTCGTCCCTGTCCCACCTCCGCGAGAACATCGCCGCGGCGAGCCTGGTCCTGCCGGCCGACGCGCTCGCCGAACTCGACACCATCGGCCGCTGAGGACTTGCCAAATTTACTCGGCTAAGTTAAAAATTACTTGTGCAAGTAAGAAAGGAAGACTCCGTCACGACCTCCGCCCGGCGGGCGCAGATCGTGGCGGCCACTATCGAGACGATCGCCGACCTGGGCTACCACCAGGCGACCTTCGCCCGCATCGCCGAGAAAGCCGGGCTCAGCAGCACGCGGCTGATCTCCTACCACTTCGACGGCAAGGACGACCTGATCGGCCAGACGATCACCACGATCTACACGGAGATCGGGACGTTCATGGCCGAGCGGGTCGGCGCCCAGACCAGCCCCGGCGCCGCACTCGACACCTACATCCGCTCGCTGATCGAGTTCATCAGGGACCACCGCCGTGAGATGCGCGCGGCCACCGAGGTCTTCCTGAACTACCGGCCGGAGAAGGGGACCACCGCGCAGGAGGCGGCCATCGACCCGGCCTCGCTCCAGCACATCGAGCGGCTGCTGTCCTGGGGGCAGGAGTCCGGCGAATTCCGCAGGTTCAACACCCGCGTGGTGGCGATGGCCATCCAGCGGGCCCTGGACGGCCTGCCGTTCCTCCTGGAGGGCGACCCCACCGCCGACCTCGACGTTTACACGGAAGAGCTGGTCGAGCTCTTCCGCCTGGCGACCCGGGCCAGGTCATGAGCTCACGGAGCAAGGCACTGCTGCTCGTGGTCATCGACCTGGTCCTGCCCATCGGCCTCTACTACGTGCTGCGCGCGGCCGGCGTGAGCTATCACTACGCGCTGCTGATCAGCTCCCTGCTCCCGGGCCTGAGCGTCGTCGCCAACCTGGTACGCCTCCGCAAGCCCGACGGGCTCAGCCTGTTCATGACGGCCATGATGGTGGGCAGCGCGGCGATCTCCCTGCTCGTCCACGACGCCCGCTTCCTGCTGGCCAAGGACGGCTGGGTCACCGCCATCTCGGGCCTGTGGTTCCTGGCCAGTGTCAGAGGCCGGCAGCCGCTGGTGTTCGCCTTCACCCGCTTCTTCCTGGAAGGGCGCGTCGGCCCCCTGGACGGCGGCGGCTCGCGCCGCGAGTCCTGGGACGTCCTGTGGGACCGGCTGCCCGCCTTCCGCAGGATCTGGCGGGTGGCGACGGTCATCTGGGGCATCGGGCTGCTGGCCGACGCCGCCGTCCGCGTGACCATGGCCTACACCCTGCCGCCCGACGTCGTCCCCGGCTTGGGCGGCCTGCAGTACGGCGTCTTCATGGTGCTGATGCAGGTCGTGATGGCCTGCTACCTCGTCCCCACCGGCCTGTACAACCGCTGGTCGGCGCTCTACTCCCCGCTCAAGGAGATACCCGCGTGACCGCCTCGTTGGCGTAATCTGCAATAGTCGTGTCATTGACGCCATGGACGGCCGCTGACCAGCATGGAAGGCATGGACCGCCGCGTCGTCATCGTGATCTTCGAGGGCTTCCAGCTGCTCGACATGGCAGGTCCGGCCGACGTGTTCTCGGTGGCGGACCTGCTGGTCAAGGACGGCGGATACCGGGTCGAGGTGACCGCGGTCAGCGCCGGGCCCGTGGCGGCCGGGCACGGGATCGCCACCATGGTGCCGACGCCGTTGCACGAGATCGAGGGGCCGATCGACACGCTGCTGGTCGCGGGCGGGTTCGGCACGATGACGTGGCTACGCGACCGCCGGATGATCGAAGGCGTCACCCGCCTGGCCGCGACCGCTCGCCGTACGACGTCGGTCTGCAGCGGGGCGCTCATCCTGGCCGAGGCCGGGCTGCTCGACGGCCGGCGGGCCACCACGCACTGGCTGGTCGCCGACCAGATGCGCGAGTGGTACCCACGCGTGGAGGTGGACCCCGACCCGATCTACATCAAGGACGGTGACGTGTGGACCTCGGCGGGGGTCAGCGCGGGCGTGGATCTCGCGCTGGCCTTGGTGGCCGCGGACCACGGGCACGAACTGGCCCGGCAGGTGGCCAGCGGGCTGGTCGTCTACCTGCACCGACCCGGCGGACAGAGCCAGTTCAGCACCTCGATGAGCGCCGTCGCGCCGCGGAGCGAGCCGCTCAGGGAGTTGCAGGCCTACATCGACGCCAACCCGGACGCCGACCTGAGCGTGCCCGCGCTCGCGCGCCGCGCCGGGATGAGCGAGCGCCACTTCTCCCGCGTCTTCACCGAGCAGGTCGGCCTGTCGCCCGGCCGGTACGTGGAGCGCAGCAGGGCCGACGCCGCCCGCCGCCTGCTGGAGATCACCGACCGGCCGCTCGACCGGGTGGCCAGGGAGTCGGGGCTGGGCCGTCCGGAGACCCTCTACCGCGTCTTCCGCCGCAACTGGCGGGTCTCGCCCGGCGACTATCGCCGCCGGTTCCAGGCAAAGGAGAGTTGATCATGCACGTCGCGATTCCTCTGTACGACGGCTTCACCGCGCTCGACGCCGTCGGGCCGTACACGACCTTGGCCTACGCGCCCGGTGTCAAGGTCACGTTCGTCGCCAAGGAACGCGGGCCCGTCGACGACGACCGCGGCACCCTGACGATCACGGCCACCGCGACGTACGCGGAGCTGCCGGACCCGGATGTGGTGCTGGTCCCGGGCGGGTTCGGCACGCTCGCCGCGCTGTCGGACCAGGCGCTCGTCGGCTGGATCGCCGCGGCCGGCGGGCAGGCGCGGTGGACGACCTCGGTCTGCAGCGGCTCGCTGCTGCTCGGCGCGTCGGGCCTGCTGAAGGGGCGCAAGGCGACCAGCCACTGGGCGGTGCTCGACCTGCTGGCCGAGTACGGAGCGGAGGCGGTGAGCGAGCGCGTGGTCGTCGACGGCACGGTGGTGACGGCCGCCGGGGTGTCCGCCGGGATCGACATGGGCCTGACGCTGCTCGCCCGGACGAGCGACGTGGAGACGGCCGAGGCCGTTCAGCTGCTGATGGAGTACGACCCGGAGCCGCCGTTCAACGCGGGCTCGCTGAAGACGGCTCCCGAGGGCACGCTGGAGCGGGCGATGGCGCTATTCGGGTAGCGCGGCCGGGTTGCGGGCGAGCAGCCCGCCGTCCACCCGGTGCTCGGCGCCGGTGATGAACGACGAGCGCGGCCCGGCCAGGAACGCCACCACCTCCGCCACCTCCTCCGGCCTGCCCACCCGGCCGAGGGGGTGCGCCCGGCCCCACTCCGCGACCTGCTCCTCCTGTGACAGCGGCCCGCGCCACAGATCGGCCGCCCAGCGCAGCATCGGCGTGTCGACCGAGCCGGGACAGACCACGTTCACCCGGATGCCGTCGGCCGCGTGGTCGAGCGCCATCGCCCTGGTCAGGCCGTTCAGCGCGGACTTGCTGGCGGTGTAGGCGGCCACCTGCGCCTGCGAGGCGAACGCCTGCACCGACGACATCACCACGATCGAGCCGCCGCCGCGCGCCCGCATCCTCGGGATGGCGGCCTTGCAGGTCAGGTAGACGCCCTTGAGGTTGATGTCGAGCACCTCGTCCCAGACGTCCTCCGGCGTGTCCTCGACCGTGCCGTAGCGCTGGACGCCCGCGCACGTCACCACGATGTCGAGCCCGCCGTACCTGGCCACGGCCAGGTCGACCAGGTCCCGCATGTCGCCCGCCCGCCGTACGTCCGCGACCCGGCCGGTCACGTGCTCGCTGTCGAGCAACGCCTCCTTGTCCACCCCGCAGAACACCACGGACGCCCCGCCGTCGGCCAGCCGGTCGACCACCGCCCGCCCGATGCCCATCGACCCGCCCGTGACCAAGGCCACCTTGCCGTCGAACTCGCTCACGTCAATACCTCCGCGCGCAACCTCAGCACCTTCGTCTCGTGCGGGCCCAGCGTGAGCGCGGTGCCGTTCGCCACCGCCTCGGCCAGGCCGTTGGTGGGCATGCTGGAGAACGGTTCGAGCCCGACCGTGTAAGCCCGTCCCCACCAGGGGTAATCGATGGTCGCGCCGACCTCCTGCCACATCCACAGGTACGGGAGAACCGAGGCATCCCACTCCACCCGCATGCTGACATCACCGGAAATTTCGTACCAGCCCTCGGTAAATCCGGTGAGATACACGACCTCGCTCGGCGACCCGCGCTCCGGCACCACGCTGAGATCCGTCTCGCCGCCGCCGTCGGCGGGCACCACGGGCCACGTCCACGGCCCGCCCGCCCTGACCCGGCGGCCGACCGGGTTGATGGCGCTCTCGTGCGGGATGACCGTCACGCCCTCCGGCAGCCGGATGCGGGAACCCGGCTTCAGGAACGGATGGCCGTACACGATGTGCTGCCCCCACATGGCGTGCAACTCGAGGCCGGACTCGTTGGTCACGCGCCCCTCGATCTCCAGCGCGGCCGTCCCCGACGCCAGCCGGAAGGTCTTCTCCACCCGGTACGGCAGGCGCCGGGTGCGCACGCTCAGCCGTACCGCGACCTCCTGCTCGGAGTCGGCCACGATCTCGGCCTGCCACGGCAGCCCGGCGACCTCCCCGTGCTGCGCCAGCCGGGCGCCTCGGTACTCGCTGGGCGCGCCGCCACTGGGGAAGATCTCCTGCCAGCCGCCCTCGTAGTGGTCGATGAACTGGGCGACGTCGTCGGCGGCGCCCTGCAGATGATCGTGCGGGTTGCGCAGCCCCTGCGGGGAGAGCCACACGAAGTCGGTGTCGGTTGGCTTGTGCAGGAATTCGATGACGTCGCCGCCCTTGTCGGGCACGACGGTCACGCGGAGCCGCTCGTTCTCCAGCACGACCGCCCGCAGCCCGTCGATCACGACGGGCCGCAGGCGGGCCGCCCAGTTCCGCGTGCTCACCCGAAAGTCACGTCGATGAAGCGTGGCCGGTAGATCGACGAGTCCCTGTAGTGGTCAGTGTTGACGAAGCTGTTGACGTTGTAGGAGACCACCAGCCCGTTGCCGGACACGTCGGGGTGCGCGTGGGCGTTGTAGGTGAAGATGTTCCCGCCGGTCTCGGGGGTGGTGTAGACGGCCTGCTTGCCGGTGAACGGGCCGAACGGCGAGCACGAGGTGTACGCCACGATGTGCGAGCTCAGCACCTCGCTGGTGTCATGCGTGATCAGCACGTAGGCGTTGCCGACCTTGGTGACGCTGTACTCGTTGGCCACGTCGCTCATGATCCGGGCCGAGTCGGCCTCGTTCGCCGACCAGGTGCCGTCGGCCTTGAGGTACTGCCACTGGCCGAGCAGGCTCTGGCCGGGCACCCGGGCGATGTGCATGTACTTGGGCGAGCCGAGGTCCTCCACCCCGTAAACGTAGGTGTAGCCGCCGTCCTTGAGAATGCCGGAGGCCCACGACACGCCGTACGAGGATGGCAGGCCGGTCACGCTGAGCGGCTGGTCGAGCCGGCCCGGCGCGAACCTGGCCAGCACATTCCGGTGCCAGCGCCAGTCCCACGCGCCGGTGCCGTAGCGCTCGTACTCCTGGTAGGTCACCTCCACGATGCCGCCCGCCACTGTGCCGTCTCCGGCCCAGTACCAGTGGTTCTGGTCGCGCGGCGGCATCACCGCGGTCGGCTGCGCGGTGGTGCCGGCGTGGATCGTGGACAGGTTGCCGTTGTTCTCCACGGCGAAGGAGTTGTTCAGGAAGACGGTGTCGCCGCCCTCCCCGACCACCGGCGGACGGCTGCCGTCGGCGTTGATCTTGCCCAGGAAGGTGTCGGAGAAGATCCACACCTCACGCCCGTTGGGCAGCTTCAACGAGTAGGTGCCGTCGGCGCCGGTCCAGTCGTCGACGCGGCTGTTGTCGTTGCCGTACGCGGTGAACAGGCTGGTCAGCCTGGCGTCGACGGACGCGCCCCGCACTGTCGGCGCGCACGCCGCGCGGGTGGTCGCCTGCTGCGTCGTGGCGGCGGAGACGGACGGCACTGGTTTGGGCGGTGCGGCCAGTGCCTGCTGGGGCACGGCGGCGAGGCTCAGTAATCCGATGGCGAGGGGGATGAGGGCGGACCGGAATCGCGTCATCACACGTCCTAAGGGAGGGGGGTACCCTACAGTTCTAGTCATTTGATCACTTGGTGTCCAGAGGCTCACAGGGCACTGATCGGAATGTTGCGGAAGTGACCAGACTGTTGTCGTGGTTTGCGGGGTTTCGCGGCATGAGGCGATGATGATCGGGTAGGCCGCTGCCATGTCCATTGCGCGCTATGAGGGATGGCTCCTGGCCGGGCGCTACCGGTTGCTGTCCGAGCTGGGCCGGGGCGGCATGGGCAAGGTCTGGCGGGCCCATGACGAGCTCCTGGATCGCGAGGTCGCGGTCAAAGAGGTCATCGTCTCCGGCCCGCGGCACGAGGAACTGGCCGCCCGGACGATGCGGGAGGCCCGCATCGCCGCCCGGCTGAGCCATCCGCACATCGCCGCCATTTACGACGTGGTGCTGGTCGACGAACGCCCGTGGATCGTGCTGCAACTCATCCCCGCCCGCAGCCTCGCCCAGGTGATCGCCGAGCGGGGCCCGCTCCCCGTGGCCACCGTCACCCGCATCGGCCTGGAACTGCTGGACGCCCTGCGCGCCGCGCACGCCGCCGGCGTCCTGCACCGCGACATCAAGCCCGCCAACATCCTGCTCACCGACGACGAGCACGCGGTCCTGACCGACTTCGGCCTGGCCACCACCGTCGACGAGGAATCCCACGTCACCCGGACGGGCATGGTCGTCGGCACACCCGCCTACATAGCCCCTGAGCGGGCCAGCGGCGGACCGTCCACCCCGGAGGCCGATCTGTGGTCGCTGGGCGCCACCTTATACGCGGCCGCCGAGGGCCAATCGCCCTTCGCCCGCAGCACCGAGATGGCCTCGCTGACCGCGGTGCTGACCGGCCCGCCCGCCCCGTACCACCGGGCCGGCCCGCTCGCCCCGATCATCGACGGCCTGCTGGAAAGGGACCCGACCCAGCGCAGCGACGCCGACCGCGTCCACAGGCAACTGCTGCGAGTGGCCGCCCTGAACGAGCCACGACCGGCCCAGTCCGACGCGTACCGGCACCACGAGGGCCAGGCGATGGGAGGCCTGAAGGCGGCGCGCCGGCTGACGGCGGTGCGTGGCCTGAAGGCGGTGCGACCGCCGAAGACCGCACCATCACTGAAGGCGGTGCGCCGGCAAGGGAAAGCACAGCGGCTGAAGGCCGCGCGGCGGCTGATCGCCGAGCGCTGGCGCGAGACGGCCGTCATCGCCGCCTTGTTCGCCGCCGTCGTCGCCACCGGCTCCTGGTGGACCGCCGCTCCCATCGCCGACCCCGTCGCGCCCACCCAGACCACCCCCGCCAAGGTCGCCGCCGACCTGGCCTTCGACCTGACCGGCGTCCCGCAGGTCCGCAACGTGTCCCGCAAACGACTCCCCGACACGTCCGACGGACCCGGACAACCCGCCGTCCACCCGGCCTCGACCCCGGCACCCTCCTCCGGCAAGGCCGCCGCCGCACTGAAGAAGGCCCAGAAAGCCGCCGCCAAAAAGGCCGCCAAACTGGCCAAAGCCAAACCGGTCAAGCCCGTCAAGGTCCACGGCAAGAAGCACTAGCCCGGCCGCACGTCCCACGCTCAGGGGGTCGCGGAGGGAGACTTCTCCGGTGGTGCCTGGACTGTGGGTAAGGGGGCGATGACGTTGTTCACCAGGGCCGTGGCGGCGGTCGTCCCGATGGCGATGGCGATGGCGGCCAGCGGCGCGGCCAGGGCCCTCAGGGTGCGGATGTTCCTGATGCGCACCCACGGCTCACCTGCCAGCGACATCAGCCGCCATTCCCACCACAGGCCCAGGCCGAGGCTGACGACCGCGATGTCGCCGACTGCCACGAGCACGCTGATCAGAGCCTCTCTCGGCGTGGGCGGCGGCATGTCGGACAGGCTAGGGCCCTGCGTCGAGGCGACCACCAGCGTCCGCACGTACGTCGGCAGCTCGATGAGCAGCGCGGCGACCAGCAGGACGAGCGACTTCGCGATCGGGTTCGCGCCGCGGACCCGCGGATAGAAGTACCCGAAGATCATGCACAGCGCGGGGAGCGTCAGCAGCGGCGACAGCGCGAGCACGAACTCCAGGCCGCCGCTCTGCCAGCTCCCGGCCGCTTCGATGATCCGTACGGCCGAGAGCGGCAGCGAGAGCAGCGTCCCCACCAGGAGGGCGGCCATCCCGTTCTGCCACGGTGTACGCCCGGCCAAGGTGGAGAACGCGAGGTCCGAGTCGACGGGCCCCGTCCAGTCGTCACCCGCGCGCTCCAGTGCCGCGCGCCGCTCGTCGAAGTCCTCCGACGACAGCTCGCTGCCCGTCCCCTGCCATTGCCGGAGCAGTTGTGTCAGGGCGGTGCGTACGGACCGGCGCCGGATCATGTCCCGTACGAGAAGCCGGTGCTCTTCCTCGGAGACCGGAGTGCCCGCAGCGCGTTCGGCGTGGTGGTACCGGACAGCAGCAGTGCGATGCTCGCCCGCGCGAGGAGAAGCATGATCCCCAAGAACCCCACCAGTTGCCAGCTGAGCACCAGCAGGCAGCCGCCGTGTGGAAGGCCACCGCCGACGTGAGCGCTTCGGCGCTCTGGCCGATCCGCCGAAGGCGGAGGATGAGCATCACGAGCGCCAGCGACGGCAGGCCGTACAGCAGGATGACGAGGATCTGAGCACCGGGCTCCGAACCCGAGTGCCAGGTCCATTCCCCGGCGATCCACTCCTCCGGAGCGGAGGCATAGGCCAGGACGCCGATCGTCGCCGACACGATCGCCGCGCAGAGCACCGCCGTGCGCCAGGACCAGCGGCTGGGTCACCTCGGTGGCCCAGCCGAAGGCCACCACGGACCCGGTCAGGGCGAGTAGCACGGTCAGCACGGCGACGCCGGGGACGATGCCGGCCCAGACGGCCCGCGCGGCCAGCAGTACGCCGGCGCCCAGCAGCACCAGCGCGACACCAGGGAGCGCTTGCTGCCATCGGGGCACAATCGCGACCGCAGCCGAGAGGACTGCTGCGATGGACAGCGACAAGGCGGGGAAGCCACCGACAAGGACCGCCAACCCCCAGGTCGCGAGAGTCACGCCTGCCGCCGCGGCCGCGACGGAGCTCACCACGACCGGGATCTTCCCGGCGCCGCTCACGCCGCGCCGGGCGGAGGAGATCGACAAGAGCGGAAGGCCGGCCGCCAGCAAGCCCAAGCCCGCCACCCAGGCGGCCGTCGGCATCCCGCCAGCCAAAACCAGGAAATACGCGACCGTCAGCCCGGCCAGGAGCAGCCGGTTGCGGCGGCGGCGCCACCACTCACCGCCCAGCGCACGGACGAGCGAATACAGCAGCACCAGAATGGCCGCGAACCCGGTGACCCATGCGAGTGCGGACCCGCTGCGCGCCAGGAAGTCGAAGTCCGTCCGGAGGAACTCCTCCCCGGGCACCTCTTCTCTGCCCTCGATGTGCGCGCCGATCCCGTCGTCTCCGGAGAGGTAGCCCGCGACGGAGCCGCTCTGGCCGTCCCTGATGAAGGCGACCCTGATCGACTGGTTGCCGCCCAGGCGCAGGTAGTGCTGGTCCTGGCTGAGAGGGGGCGAGCCGTGAACGCCGGCCACCGTCCAGCCTGTCGCGGAGAGGACGATCTCGTGTGCCGAGAGGGGGAGCACGCCGTCTTCCTCCGCGGGTGGGGAGAACTCGATGCCGACGTAACGCCCGTCGCCGAGGTAGTAGCTGCCGTAGCCGACGCCCGTGAAGGTGACGACGGCCTGGTGCGAGCCGTGTTCCACCTGGATGACCGGCAGCGCGAACACGATCGAAAGGGCGCTGCTGCCCACATCGGTCTCGACGGTGCCCAGCCTGTCCGTGACGAACGTGGTGGGCGCGTAGGCGGCGGCGCCCGCGCGCAGAGCGGCCAGGTCCGGGTCGTCGTCGGGCACCCGCACCTCGTGTGTGACCTTCAGCTCGAAGACGTGGTTGCCCAGGGTAGGGTCGCCGGGCGCGGCCAGGCCTGCTTCGGGGTGCTCACGCCAGGCGTCCGGCTCGGCCTCGGCCAGCGTGATCCACGTCGCGGCGGTCCGCGGCGGTCCGGACGGCGCGGGGGTTGCCGAGCTCCCGGTGACCACGAGCTCCGCGGTGCCGAACCGCTCCTGTCCCTCACACCTGACGTTCACTTCGTACGTGCCCGGAGTGAGCGCGTACTCCAGCTCGACGTCGGCGCCGACGCCTCCGGACGGCAGGGGCATGTCGAGGGTCGCCATCGAGAAGAAGGCCGTGGAGGTGGCGACGGCGCCGTTCTGGATGTTTTCGCACGAGGCGGTCACCCGGACCGATTGCGTCCCGGCCGGCACGCTCGGCGGCTCGACGGTGACGCGGAGCGGGTTGGGCGAGGCACTGTCAGACGGCTCGGCTACCGGCGCCTCCTGCGGTACGGCCGGCGCGTCGATGCCCGTGACCAGCCACGCCCCGGCGAGCAGGCCCAGAAGCACGACCGCGCCGAGCCATGCGAACGTGCGGCGACGAGATCCTGGCCCAGAGGGCGAAACCTCCACATCGCCATGATCTAGCCCATATTCCAGGTCCGCCAGAGATATCACTCAAGGCGGCATCAAGATGGTTGTCGCCGATCTGACCGGTGAAATGGAGATGCCCAGCCGGCCGGACGGCGGATACCCTCGCGGCAGGAGCCGGAGGGGAATGCTATGCCGCACGTCGAAGTGGGACATCTGACATACGTGCTGCCCGATGGGCGGCCGCTGCTCAACGACGTGTCCTTCCGGATCGGCGAAGGCGTCAAGGCCGCGCTCGTCGGGCCCAACGGCGCGGGCAAGACCACGCTGATGCGGCTCGTCGCCGGGGATCTGCAGCCGGTCGCGGGCAGCGTGGCGAGCTCCGGCGGGCTGGGGGTGATGCGGCAGTTCATCGGCAGCGTGCGTGACGGGAGCACGGTGCATGACCTGCTGCTCAGCGTCGCCCCGCCGGCCGTGCGGCAGGCGGCCGAGCGGTTGGAGCGGGCCGAGCTGATGATGATGGAGCGCGACGACGAGAAGGCGCAGATGCGCTACGCGCAGGCCATCACCGACTACACCGACGCCGGTGGTTATGACATCGAGGTGCTCTGGGACACGTGTACGGTGGCCGCGCTCGGCGTGCCGTACGACAACGTGAAATATCGGGATGTGGCGACGTTGTCCGGCGGCGAGCAGAAGCGGCTCGTGCTCGAGGCGCTGCTCCGCGGGCCGGACCAGACGCTGCTGCTCGACGAGCCCGACAACTACCTCGACGTGCCGGGCAAGGAGTGGCTGGAGCAGGCGCTCAGGGAGACGCCCAAGACGGTCCTGCTGGTCAGCCACGACCGGCAGTTGCTGGCCAACGCGGCCGATCGCATTGTCACCGTCGAGTCCGGAAATATCTGGATCCATGGGGGCGGGTTCGCCACGTACGCCGAGGCCCGCAAGACCCGCAACGAGCGCCTCGACGAGCTGCGCCGACGCTGGGACGAGGAGCACGCCAAGCTCAAGGCCCTGGTCAACATGCTGAAGAACAAGGCCAGATACAACGACGGCATGGCCGCCCCCTACCACGCGGCCCAGACCCGGCTGCGCAAGTTCGAGGAGGCGGGCCCGCCCGAGGAGGCCCCCTCCGACCAGAACATCAAAATGCGTCTCAAAGGCGGCCGCACCGGCAAGCGCGCCGTCATCTGCGAGGACCTCGAACTGACCGGCCTGATGCGGCCGTTCGACCTCGAGGTCTGGTACGGCGAGCGCATCGCGGTGCTCGGCTCCAACGGCTCGGGCAAGTCCCACTTCCTGCGGCTGCTCGCGGACGAGCCGATCGCCCACTCCGGCGTCGCCAGGCTCGGCGCCCGGGTGGTCCCCGGCCACTTCGCCCAGACGCACGCCCGGCCCGACCTGCACGCCCGCACGCCGGTGGAGATCGTCATGGCCGAGCACGCCAGGCTGAAGAACGAGGCCATGAAGATCCTGGCCCGCTACGAGCTGGCCGGGCTGATCGCCGAGCAGCGGTTCGACACGCTCTCGGGCGGTCAGCAGGCGCGGTTGCAGATCCTGCTGCTGGAGCTGTCCGGCGCGACGCTGCTGCTGCTCGACGAGCCGACCGACAACCTCGACCTGGCCAGCGCCGAAGCGCTCCAGGTGGGCCTGGACGCGTTCGAGGGCACGGTGGTGGCGGTCACGCACGACCGCTGGTTCGCCGCGGATTTCGATCGGTTCCTGGTGTTCGGCGCAGATGGCACCGTTTACGAGTCAGCCGAGCCGGTTTGGGATGAGGCCAGGGTCGTACGCCCCCGCTGAATGCGTCAAAGAGGTGAAAGAGTTGGTACGGCAGGCGCGTGTCCCGTCTCTGCCGTGCCCATAGACCGGCTATTACGGCAAAGTGATCCCGCGTAGCCGAACCGTCAGCCTCCTCGCACTCGGGGCGATCTGCCTAGCCGGGTGCTCGAGCGAGGAATCGCCAGCACAGCAGCTCAAGCCGCTCGCCCTCAAGGAGCAGGTGGCCAACATCGTCAAGTCCTCCGACGGCTACGCCGTGAACTGGGCAGGAGTCCTCAACAACGTCAATCCGTGGCACTTCGGCGAACACGTGGTGGCGACGATCATCGGGCGTGACGCCGCCGGCACCGAGGTGGTCCGGATGGACCAGTCGCTCGACGCCGTGCCGCCCGGCGGCTCGCTGGCCTTCACCGGCCAGGTCAACGCGACTCAGAAGCCGGCCAAGGTGACGATCGAGTATCGCCCCGCCCAGTGGCGGCCGGCCGCCCGCATCGCGTCGGCGTTCAAGGAGTTTCCCGTTTCGCGGGTGCAGACGCTCCGACAAAAGGACCATTCTTATCTCATCACCGGCTATGTCGGAAATCCCTATCAGCTTTCCGCCGGCAGCCTCGTGGTCAACGTGTTGCTGCGCGACAAGGCGGGCAAACTGCTCGGCGGCGGCAGTACGTTCGTCGACGACGTGAAGGCGGGCAGCCCGCCGCGGTTCATCCTGACCGTCGGCGGGCTCCCCGCCGGCAGCGAGGTGGACAAGACCGAAGTGACGGCCCGGACCTGGGGCTCGACCGGCCGTCCCTTCGAGGATCTGGCGCTGGGCGGCGCGGTGCCGGTGCACACGGTCAAGCCGACCAGCGAACCGTTCGCCGTGGACCGCGGCAGCCAGGCCCTGGCCGAGCACCAGCAGTAAATTGCTCATCAAATATCAATCAAATAAGCCGATAAATCGGGCGGAGTGGTCATTCGTCGCGGGGTGGCAGCGCTAAATCTACGGGCTTTCTGACAAAGTCGCCGACGGCAAGCGCTGTCATTCCCGCAGAATCGGTAGAACTACAAGTTACTAATCCATTACCTTCGGTCATATGAATGACCGCGCCCTGGTCGAGTCACTCCGCGCCCGCGCCCCGGGTGTCCTCGCCGCGCTCTACGACGCGTACGCCGAGGGCATCCACAGATACTGCTGGTCCCTCCTTCTCAGCTCCGACGGAGCCCAGGTGGCGCTCCGCGACACGATGATCGCGGCGGAGGCCCACGCCGGCTCCCTGGTGGATCCCGGCCGCCTGCGCCCATGGCTGTACGCCCTGGCCCGCGCCGAATGCCTGCGCCGGCGGATGGCCGAGCCGCCGGGCGCCGACGAGGCATTGGCGCAGGCGCCGCCACTCGACGATCCGGTCGACGCCGACCTGCGGGTCATGGCCTGGAATGCGATCCAGAGCCTGCGCCCCGGCGACCGTGAGGTGCTGGAGCTGTCGACCGCGCACGAGCTGTCCACGCCGGAGCTCGCCGCGGTGCTGGGGACGGCGGCGCGCCACGTCGAGGCGGCGCAGGAGGAGGCGCGCGAACGGCTGCGTGACGCGATCACGGCGGAGATCCTCGCCAGGAAGGGCTCCTACGACTGCCCGCGGCGGGCCGGCATCCTGACCGGCTTCTCCGGCGAGCTGACCGCCGAGATGCGCGCCCAGTTGATCGACCACCTCCCGCACTGCCTGACCTGCTCCCCGCAGCGCACCCGTCAGGTGTCGGCGGCCAAGGTGTTCGAGCTGCTGCCCCGGATCCCGCTGCCGGAGTCACTCGGGGTCAGGGTGATGAGCTGCTTCGCCGACCCGGAACTGCTGCCCTATCGCCGCTACGTGGCCAGGAGGGCGGGGGCGCTCGACGCCGCCGGATTTCCCGTTGCCGCGGCGAGGCACCCTCGGAAATGGCCTCAGGCGCTGGCTGGCGCGATGGCGGCAGTCGCGACCGTGGTGGCGATAGCGCTGATCTTCCAGCAGTTCGGCCGGGTCGACGGCGGGGTGCCGGGCATCGCGTCCGCCGCCTTCCCCGCGCCGGGCGAGCCGCCCGCCATCAGGCTGCCCTGGCAGTCCGAGCCCCGGGACGTGCCGATCAGCGTCGAGCCCATCCTGAACAGCACGGTCCCGCCGGGCGCCCGCACCCTGACGACGCCGGCCATCGGCTCCGCTTCGCCCGCCCCAAGCGCACCGGAGACCCGAGAGACCCCCGAAACCGCCAAGACCAAGCAGCCCAAGAGCACTCCCACGCCCGACCACCAGTCCGCCGAGCCCGCGCAAGAGCCGGACAAACACCCGGACATGCAGCCAGCACGGCAGCCGGACAAGCGCCCCGGCGACCACCCGGACAAGGGCCACCACCCCCGGCGCACGCCCTGCCCCACCGACAGCCCGACCCCCGCCGCGCCACCGACCCAGACACCGGTCGCCACGCCGACCGTCACGCCGACTGTCGCACCGGCGCAGACGCCGACCCCGCCCGCTGTCGTCCCGGCCGGCTGAGCCCTTCCATATGGAGTTGTACCAACTGCGCGAGGACCCTCAACTGGGCTGCCGGGTCTGCCCCCTACCGGTCAGCGAGGACCTGGCCGAGCTGATGGCCAGGAGCCATCACATCGCCTGGCCCACCTGGCTCGACCAGGGGCCCCGCATGCTCCGCGACATCCTCGAACTCTGCCGCCTGCGCACCGCCCGCGGCCTGGCCGTCCTGTCCTGGCTGTCGGGGAGCGAGCCGCCCGCCGGGCCGCCGGCCGAGCTCGGCTGGCTCTGGACCTCGCGCCGCCTGACCGGCCAGCGCCAGGAGCGCATGTACGGCGCCGCGGCCGTGGTGCCGGAGCCCGTGCTCGGCCTGGTGCTCGCCAACTGGACCTGGGCGCTCGGCACCTGCCACGGCGGCCGGGTCGCCGCCCCTTACCTGGCGGGCACCGCCTACCCCGGCGACGGGTCGGTGGCCGCCGCCGCCACGATGACCCTCTACCAGACCTTCGACCGGCATCCGGAGTCCCGCCCGGCCATCGCGGCGGCCTGGGCCGTGGCCCGGGCCGGCGCCGACTGGTGCAGGGCGGCCGAGCTGCACGCCGCCTATGGGACGCAGACGCCGGTGTTCACCTATCCCCGGGGGACGGGCCCGGTCCCGGTGGGTCTCCGGCCGTGGATAGAGCGCCTGTTCCGGTTGCGTGGCTGATGTTACGAAAGAGGCCAGGGTTACACAGGGTGACGAACGGGAACTGTGTGCACTATGCGCGCCATAAGAGCCGGACTCATGGTCGTCTGCCTGCTCGTCACCCTGTGCCCGCCGGCTGACGCTGCTCCCGGGCCTTCCCGACGGAAGGTGATGCAGGCTCGGCACACCGTACGGGAGCGGACCAAGGCACTGGGGACGGCCAGCGCGCGGCTCGCCGAGGCCGAGTCACGGCTCGATGACCTGGCGGCGGGGGCGGAGCGGCTGGTGGAGGCGTACAACGGAGAGCTCGTCCACCTCCGGCACGCCCAGCAGGCCCGCGAGCAGGCGCAGGCGCGGCTGGCGCTGGCCGACGCCGAGGTGGAGAAGGCCCGCGCGCCCGTGGCGCTGCTTGCCGTGCAGGGCTACAGCGGGCTCGACATGATCAGGCCGATGCTCGGCATGCTGACCGACACCGGCGACAGCGACGGTTTCCTACACCGGGCGAGCATCCTGCAGGAGCTCGGCGGCGAGCGCGGCCTGGTGCTCGACCGGATGCGAGACGCCCAGGAGGTCTCCGCCATCCTGCGGAGCCAGGCGGCCCGCGCGTACGCCGAGCAGGACGCCGCCTCCGAGCGCGCCAGGCAGGCCAAGATCGCCGCGGAGGAGGCCGTCGCCGCGCAGCAGCGGGACACCAGGGAGCTGAAGACCGAGCAGGCCGCGTGGCAGCGGCGGGTCGACGCCGCGCGCAGCCACGCGGACCTGCTGGCCAGACGCCGTTCGGCGGCGTTGGCGCAGGCGCGGCTCAGCCGCGGGCTGCACGCCTCCGGGTCGCTCATGGGCGACGTCGCGGCCAACTGGGCGCTGACCCAGCTCGGCAAGCCGTACGTCTGGGCGGCCGACGGCCCGGACAGCTTCGACTGCTCGGGCCTGACCATGCGGGCCTGGGAGCAGGCGGGCGTCGGCCTCGACCACTGGACCGGCACCCAGTGGAGCTCGGGCCCGCATGTGCCGCTCGACCAGTTGCGCCGCGGCGACCTGCTGTTCTTCGGCTACGTCCCCGACGACCCGAACACGATCCACCACGTCGGCATGTACGTCGGGGACGGGCTCATGGTGCACGCCCCGCAGACCGGCGACGTGGTGCGGGTCGCCTCGATGTGGCGGGGGGACCTGGTGGGCGCCACCAGGCCCCAGTGATACTGCGATCCGTAGGATCGCCATCAATTCAGTGGGCGTGGCCCTCGTCCTTGGCGCGCTGGAAGGACCGCTTGATCTCGACCTCGGCCTCCATCCGGCCCACCCAGTTGGCGCCCTCGACGGACTTGCCGGGCTCCAGGTCCTTGTAGACCTCGAAGAAGTGCTGGATCTCCAGCCGGTCGAACTCCGGCACGTGATGGATGTCGCGAATGTGCTCCATCCGCGGGTCGGTGGCGGGGACGCAGAGGACCTTGTCGTCTCCGCCCTTCTCATCCGTCATCCGGAACATGCCGACCGCGCGGCAACTGATGTAACAGCCAGGGAAAGTCGGCTCCTGGAGCAGCACCAGCGCGTCGAGCGGGTCGCCGTCCTCGCCTAGCGTGTTCTCGATGAACCCGTAGTCGGCGGGGTACTGCGTAGAGGTGAACAGCAGCCGGTCAAGCCTGATCCGACCGGTTTCATGGTCCACTTCGTACTTGTTCCGTTGTCCCTTGGGAATCTCAACGACAACGTCGAACTCCACCGCGGTTCCTCCGCTCACGCCGAGTGGGCGTTAATGTCTCGTAGGCGAACACCAGGAGAGAGGTAAGGCGACGTGGCGCGGCACGAGCGGTGGGTGATGCTGACCACTCTCGCCATGCTCCAGGTGCTGACCATCGTCATCGGCATCTATGCGATGACCAATGAGTTCAGTCTGGGCGCGTTGACGAGGGGGTCGTCACCGACCGAGCCGACACAGTCTCCCGAAGAGTCTCCCCCCGTCCCCGTGATCACCGCGGGGCCGGTGCTTGCCCAGCTCCAGGTGAGAGCCGGAGACGGACCTCTCGCTGCCAAGCGTACTTTGACCCAGCAGCTCACCGATGCCCTGGGTGACAAAGAGCTGGGGGACCGGGTGGGCGCGGTGGTCATCGACGCGGCCACCGGCCAGCGGATCTTCGCCTCCAACGCCGACATCGGCATCACCCCGGCGTCCACCACCAAGCTGGTGACCTGCACGGCCGCGCTGGCCTCGCTCGGCCCCGACGCGCGTCTGTCGACCCGGGTGACGCAGGGGCAGTCGGCCAACTCGATCGTGCTGGTGGGCGGTGGCGACCCGACGCTCGCCGGGCCGTCGGCCAAGTCCCTGCAGTACCCCAAGCAGGCGTCGCTCGCCACCCTCGCCTCGCGTACCGCCGCCGCGTTGAAGGCCAAGGGCATCACCAAGGTCACGCTCTCCTACGACGCCTCCCTGTTCACCGGTTCCACGCTGGCGCCCGGCTGGAAGCCGGGCTACGTGCCCGACGGCGAGGTGGCGCCCGTCTACGCGCTGGCCATCGACGAGGGGCGGCGCGACCCCGCCGCGAGACAGCCGCGCGTCTCCAACCCGCCGCAGTACGCCGCCGCCGCGTTCGCCAGGCTCCTGCGCAGGTACGGCGTGAGCGTCGCCAAGTCCGTACGGCCGGGCAAGGCGCCCGCCGGGGCCGCCGAGCTCGGCAAGGTCGACTCGGCGCCGGTCTACTCCCTGGTCGAGCACACGCTGACGTTCAGCGACAACGACCTGGCCGAGGCACTGGCCAGGCACGTCGCCATCAAGGAAGGGCAGCCGGCGTCCTTCCAGGGCGCGACCGGGGCCGTGCTCGCGGTGCTGCAGCGGATCGGCGCGGCCAAGGGCATCCAGGTCTACGACGGCAGCGGCCTGTCCGCCCGCAACCGCATCAGCGCCGACGGGCTGGCCCGGGTCATCTCGACCGCCTCCGCCGCGGCCCACCCCGACCTGCACGCCATCGCCTCCGGCATGCCGATCGCCGGCTTCAGCGGCACGCTCGGCAACGGCCGGCGCTTCACCGGCGCCGACAGCAAGGGCCAGGTCGGCCTCGTACGCGCCAAGACCGGCACACTCAACAACGTCAACACCCTTGCCGGCATGGCCACCACCAAGGACGGCCGACTGGTC
Source organism: Nonomuraea sp. NEAU-A123 (assembly GCF_018603905.1). Lineage (GTDB taxonomy): Bacteria > Actinomycetota > Actinomycetes > Streptosporangiales > Streptosporangiaceae > Nonomuraea. The sequence goes on along the minus strand of NZ_JAHFZZ010000022.1, from coordinate 64,635 downwards.
ACCTTCGCCTTCCTGGCGGACCGCGTACCAGCCTCCGCCGAACCGGTCCTGGACCGCCTCGCAGCAATCGTCGCAAGATCCTGAAGACGCCCTAACACCAAAGCTCCTTCGCGTGCTGATGGCGATCCTTCGGATCGCGGCTCAGTCGCTGGAATCCGGCGTCTTCCGATCGTCGTTCAGTCGCTTCGCTCCCTCTCTCCTCACTCCAGACACCGGCGCTCCTTCGCGGGTGGAGCTCGGACCACGTACGGTGGACGTTATGCAGGTGATCGACTGGGATCTGGCCGTCACGACCGGCACGCGCCTGGTGCGCCCCGGTCCTCAGGTGAGCCGGGAGGAGGCCAGGCAGGCCGTCACCGAACTCCGCGCTCTGTCACGCGAGGCCGAGGGACACGTACGCGAGTTCACCAAGATTCACACTGAGACCGCGCCACAGGCGGCGACCATCGTCGACCGCCCCGGCTGGATCAAGGCCAACGTCGAGGGCTTCCGCGTGGTGCTCGAACCGCTCACCCAGCGGGTCGGCGCCGGAGCCAACCCGCCACCGGCGATCGTCACGGCCGTGGGCTCCCGCATCACCGGCGTGGAGGTGGGCGCGGTGCTCGCCTTCCTCGCCTCGCGGGTGCTCGGCCAGTATGAGCTGTTCCTGCCGCCCGACCCGACGGGCCGCGAGCCGGCGGGGCGTCTGACGCTCGTCGCGCCCAACATCGTGCACGCCGAGCGCGAGATGAACGTCGACCCGCACGACTTCCGCCTTTGGGTGTGCCTGCACGAGGAGACGCACCGCGTGCAGTTCACCGGGGTGCCGTGGCTGCGCGAATACATCCGCTCGCAGATGACCGAGTTCCTGCTGGCCTCCGACCTCGACCTGGGCACACTGCTGGAGCGGCTGCGCACCGCCGCCGACACGGTGGCCGACGTGGTGCGCGGCGGCGAGGGCAACCTCATCGACGCCATCCAGACGCCTGCCCAGAAGGAGATCCTCGACCGGCTCACGGCCGTGATGACGCTGGTCGAAGGGCACGGTGACTACGTCATGGACGCCGTTGGCCCCTCGGTGGTGCCGTCGGTGGCCGACATCCGCGCCAAGTTCGCCCATCGCCGCGAGGGCGGCTCGCGCCTCGACCGCACGGTCCGGCGGCTGCTGGGCATCGAGGTCAAGATGAAGCAGTACGCCGAGGGCTCGGCCTTCGTCCGCGCGGTGGTGGAGCAGGCCGGCATGGACGGCTTCAACCGCGTCTGGACCTCACCCGAGACCCTGCCGACGACAGCCGAGATCACCGACCCCAGCGCCTGGGTGCGCCGCGTGACCGGCAGCAACGCCCTGCCCGCCTGATCTGATCATGGGCCCGCACCCGGCAGTCGCGGACGTCCGCAGGGCCGTCCGCGAGGCGCTGGCCGACGTGGCAGACGGCGAGCTCGTGCTGGTGGCGTGCAGCGGGGGAGCCGACTCCCTCGCGCTCGCCGCCGCGCTCGGCTTCGTCGCGCCGCGCGCGGGCCTGAAGGCCGGGCTGCTCACGGTGGATCACCAGCTCCAGGAAGGCTCCGCCGCACGCGCGGAGACGGTGGCCGCACTGGCCCCGGCCCTGGGCCTCGACCATGCCGACATCCTCACCGTGGACGTCGGTACGACCGGCGGCCCGGAAGCGGCGGCCCGAGACGCCCGCTACGCCGCTCTCGCCGAGGCGGCCGACAAGCTCCAGGCCGCGGCCGTGCTGCTCGGCCACACCAGGGACGACCAGGCCGAAACCGTGCTGCTCGGCCTGGCCAGGGGGAGCGGGCTCCGGTCGCTGTCCGGCATGGCTCCGGTGACCGGCCGCTATCGCCGGCCGCTGCTCTCCCTCTCCCGCGCCACCACGGTCGCCGCGTGTACGGCACAAGGCCTCGATCCCTGGGACGACCCGCACAATGCGGATCCTCGCTACACCCGTGTCCGGGTACGCACCAGGGTCCTCCCGCTGCTGGAGTCGGAGCTGGGTCCCGGCGTGTCCGAGGCGCTCGCCAGGACCGCCGATCTCGCCAGAGACGACGCCGACGCCCTCGACGCATGGGCCGAATCGGCGTATCAGGATTGCGCTCTAAGCGATATTGCCGGTTCGGTGACACTGGCCGTACCCGAGCTGGAACGCCTCCCAGACGCCGTCCGGCGGCGCGTTCTGCGACGGGCGGCCATCGCGGCGGGAGCGCAGTCCGGGGCCCTCTCCGCGACCCACGTGCGTGCCGTGGACCGGCTGATCACGGCGTGGCGCGGGCAGAAGGCCGTGGATCTACCCGGGGGGCTGGCCGCTGTGCGGCGGTATGACACCCTGATAGTCGCCATGAGTCCCATCGCGTAAGGAACCACAGGTGGATGCTGCCGATATGGGCAAGGACCTCGAGAAAGTCCTGATTCCCCAGGACGAGCTCCAGGCCAAGATCAAAGAGCTTGCCGGGCGGATCGACGCCGACTACGCGGGCACGGAGATCCTGCTCGTGGGCGTGTTGAAAGGCGCGGTCATGGTGATGGCCGACCTGGCCAGGGCCCTGCACGTGCCCGTTCAGATGGACTGGATGGCGGTGTCGTCCTACGGCGCGGGCACCAAGTCGTCCGGCGTCGTACGGGTGCTGAAGGACCTCGACACCGACATCTTGGGCCGCCATGTGCTGATCGTCGAGGACATCATCGACTCAGGGCTGACCCTCCATTGGCTGCTGGAGAACCTGAAGTCGCGCAACCCGGCGTCGCTGGAGATCTGCGCCGCGCTGCGCAAGCCCGACGCGCTGAAGGTGCCGATCGAGGTGAAGTACGTCGGTTTCGACATTCCCAACGAGTTCGTCATCGGCTATGGGCTCGACTATGCGGAGCGTTATCGCAATCTCCCCTTCATCGGGACGCTGGCTCCCCATGTTTACAAGTAGTCGCCGGGAACACCGCGCCACCTGACGTACGTTGGTAGGGCAAGACCGGTGTAGCGGGCGGTCCCTCCGCTCGCTTCCCGGTGTACCTTCTGACTCCGGGAGGGTGACCAAGCGTCCCCTTCGGGTAGTCAGAAGTCGCGGCGTCGGATGCCGCGGCCCCGGGACATTCCCGGGGTTCCAGGCCATGGTCAGGAAGGGACGGGCCCGCAAGGGGTTCCGCATCGGATGGATCTCAAGCGATTTACACGTGGGCCACTGCTGTGGATCCTGGGCATCGTCGTGCTGCTCCTGCTCGTCACCCAGCTCTGGAGCGGCGGCGGCAACTTCAAGCAGGCCGACACGTCCACAGTCCTCCAGCAGATTCGCGCCGGCAATGTCAGCAACGCGAAGATCGTTGACAAGGATCAGCGGATCGAGCTGACGCTGATCAAGCCGATCACGGTCAGGCCGGGCGACACGGCGACCAACATGATCCAGTCTGACTGGGTCGCCGGTTACGGGCCGAAGCTGACGGAAGAGCTGCAGGCGCAGGTTCAGGCAGGCACGACCAAGAGCTTCACCACCGAGGTGCCCCAGGAGAACTTCCTGATCAGCATCCTGGTGAGCTTCCTGCCGATCGTCATCATCGTGCTCATCTTCCTGTTCATCATGAACCAGATGCAGGGCGGCGGCTCGAGGGTGATGAGCTTCGGCAAGTCCAAGGCCAAGCTGATCACCAAAGACACACCCAAGACCACCTTCTCCGACGTCGCGGGCGCGGACGAGGCCATCGAGGAGCTCCAGGAGATCAAGGAGTTCTTGCAGGCCCCGGCCAAGTTCCAGGCGATCGGTGCGAAGATCCCCAAGGGCGTGCTGCTGTACGGCCCGCCCGGCACCGGCAAGACGCTGCTCGCCCGCGCGGTCGCGGGTGAGGCCGGCGTGCCGTTCTACTCGATCTCCGGTTCCGACTTCGTCGAGATGTTCGTCGGCGTCGGCGCCTCTCGTGTTCGCGACCTGTTCGAGCAGGCGAAGGCGAACGCACCGGCGATCATCTTCATCGACGAGATCGACGCCGTCGGCCGGCACCGCGGCGCGGGCCTGGGCGGCGGCCACGACGAGCGCGAGCAGACGCTCAACCAGCTGCTCGTCGAGATGGACGGCTTCGACGTCAAGGGCGGCGTGATCCTCATCGCCGCCACGAACCGGCCCGACATCCTCGACCCGGCGCTGCTGCGTCCGGGCCGCTTCGACCGGCAGGTCACCGTCGACCGTCCCGACCTGGAGGGCCGCAAGGGCATCCTCAGGGTCCACGGCCGCGGCAAGCCGTTCGAGCCGGATGTCGACCTCGACGTCATCGCGCGGCGCACCCCCGGGTTCACCGGCGCCGACCTGGCCAACGTGATCAACGAGGCGGCGCTGCTCACCGCACGCGCCGACAAGAAGCTGATCTCGATGGACATCCTCGAGGAGTCGATCGACCGCGTCATGGCAGGGCCCGAGCGCAAGTCGCGGGTCATGTCCGACAAGGAAAAGAAGATGATCGCCTACCACGAGGGCGGTCATGCGTTGGTGGCGCACGCGCTGCCCAACTCCGACCCGGTCCACAAGATCACGATCCTGTCCCGTGGCCGCGCCCTGGGTTACACCATGACGCTGCCGATGGAGGACAAGTTCCTGGCCACCAGGTCCGAGATGATGGACCAGCTCGCGATGCTGATCGGCGGTCGCGCGGCGGAGGAGCTCGTCTTCCACGAGCCCACCACCGGCGCCTCCAACGACATCGAGAAGGCCACGTCGGTCGCCCGTCGCATGGTGACCGAATACGGCATGAGCGAGCAGCTCGGCGCCCGTAAGTTCGGCTCCGGGCAGGCCGAGGTCTTCCTGGGCCGCGAGATGGGCCACGAGCGCGACTACTCCGAGAAGATCGCTTCGACGATCGACGAGGAGGTCCGCCGGATGATCGAGACGGCGCACGACCAGGCGTGGGACATCCTGGTCGAATACCGCGACGTGCTCGACAACCTGGTGCTGCAGCTCATGGAGAAGGAGACGCTCTCCCGCGCTCAGGTGCTGGACATCTTCGCCTCGGTCGTGGTCAAGGAGCACCGCCCGTCCTACGCGGGTTACGGCAAGCGGCTCCCCTCGGACCGCCCGCCGATCCTGACCCCGAAGGAGCTGTCGTCCAACGGCTCGCTTACCGTGGGCCACCAGGACGCGCTGCCCTCTGGAGACGGTGCGTGAAGTCGCACGACGTAGACCTGGGCCGGATCGAGAAGGCCGTCCGCGAGATCCTGTACGCCATCGGCGAGGATCCCGACCGTGACGGCCTCCTCGACACCCCTTCCCGGGTGGCCCGGGCCTACGCCGAGCAGTTCTCCGGCCTCGGACAGACGCCGGAGGACGTGCTCAACAAGGTGTTCGACGTCGACCACGACGAGATGGTGCTCGTCAGGGACATCGAGGTCTACTCCACCTGCGAACACCACCTGGTGCCCTTCCACGGGGTGGCCCACGTGGGCTACATCCCCAACGAGCGCGGCCAGGTGACCGGGCTGTCCAAGCTGGCCCGCCTGGTGGACGTGTTCGCCCGCCGCCCGCAGGTGCAGGAGCGGATGACGTCGCAGATCGCCGACGCCCTGATGCGGGTGCTGGAGCCGCGCGGGGTGATCGTGGTGGTGGAGTGCGAGCACCTGTGCATGACCATGCGCGGGGTCCGCAAGCCGGGTGCCAAGACGGTGACGTCGGCGGTGCGCGGTGACTTCCGTACGAGTGACAAGACCCGCGCTGAGGCGATGGCGCTTATCCTGCACCGATAAAGCTGCACCGTTAAAGCTGCACGGATAAAGCTGCACCGATAAAGCGCGAGATGGCACGGATCGGATTGTTATTTTCGTGTGGGTACCCTCCACAGACCCCACCAACCACGACCGCCTAGGCTTGGGGCATGGTTGTCGGAGCTGGGGCGCGGTGCCTCGTCATGGGCGTGGTCAATGTCACGCCGGACTCGTTCTCCGACGGCGGCATGTGGTTCGACGAGGCGGCCGCGATCCGGCACGGTCTGGAGCTGGTAGGTGAGGGGGCCGACATCGTCGACGTGGGCGGTGAGTCCACCCGCCCCGGCGCCGCCAGGGTGCCGCTCGACGAGGAGCTGGCCCGCGTCGTGCCGGTGATCAGAGCGCTCAGCGCCGAGGGAGTGACGGTCAGCGTCGACACCATGCGGGCCGAGGTCGCCAAGGCCGCGGTGGAGGCGGGGGCGAGCCTGGTCAACGACGTGAGCGGCGGCCTGGCCGATCCGGCCATGCCCCGCGTGGTGGCCGCCACCGGCGTCGACTACGTGGTGATGCACTGGCGCGGCCACAGTCATGACATGGAGCGCCGGGCCGTCTACACCGACGTCGTGACCGAGGTGCGCGAGGAGCTCGCCAAGCGGGTCGACCTGGTGCTGGCCGAAGGCGTGGCCGAGCGGCAGATCGTGATCGACCCCGGGCTGGGCTTCGCGAAGAACCCCGCGCACAACTGGGCGCTGCTCGCCGGGATGGGGGAGCTGGCCGATCTGGGTTATCCGCTGCTGATCGGGGCCTCGCGCAAGCGGTTCCTGGGGCGGCTGCTCGCCGACGCCGACGGCACGCCGCGCCCGTTCAGCCGCAGCGACGACGCCACGGTGGCCGTGACGGCGCTGGCCGCGCACGCCGGCGCCTGGTGCGTACGAGTGCACGAAGTAGGTCCCAATGCCGATGCCGTGCGCGTGGCCGCCGCATGGAAGAGACCCGGAGCCAACACATGAGTGTCGACACCGCCGCGATCGAGACGGTCAACCAGGACTTCTATCTCGCGATCGAGGACGCCAACCTCGACAAGATGACCGAGATCTGGGCGGAGGACTCCGCCGACGAGCAGGTCAGCTGCGTGCATCCGGGCTGGACCCTGCTGTCCGGGCGGTCCGAGGTGCTGCGCTCCTGGGCGCTCATCATGGCCAACACCACCTACATCCAGTTCGTGCTGACCGACGTCAACACCACCGTGCTGGGCGACGTGGCCGTGCTCACCTGCGTCGAGAACATCCTCACCGCCGGCGAGGAGGGCGAGTCCAGCTTCGCCGCCGGCAAGGTGGTGGCCAGTAACGTCTACGTGCGCACGGCGCAGGGCTGGCGGCTGTGGATGCACCACGGTTCGCCGGTGCTCCAGGGTGACGACGACGAGGAGGAAGGCGAGCTTGAGGTCTGATCGCATCGCGCTGAAGGGCCTGCGGGCCCGGGGACGACACGGCGTGCTGGCAGCCGAGCGTGAGCTGGGGCAGGAGTTCGTGGTCGACGCGACGCTGTTCCTCGACACCGCGCCCGCCGCCGCCTCCGACGACCTCACCAAGACGGTCCACTATGGCGAGCTCGCCCAGGCGCTGGTCGGGGTCGTGGAAGGCGAGCCGGTCGAGCTGATCGAGACGCTCGCGCAGCGCCTCGCCGACGTCTGCCTGGCCGCCGGCCTGGTGGAGTCGGTCGAGGTGAGTGTGCACAAGCCCGCGGCACCGATCCCGCTGCCGTTCGACGACGTGGTCGTCACCATCCAACGGAGTCGCGAATGAACGTCGTGATCGAGGGGAGCAGCAGGTGAACGTCGTACTGTCTCTCGGCAGCAATCTCGGCCGGCGCTTCCAGACGTTGCAGGGCGCCATCGACACACTGTTCGACGCGCCGGGGCTGTCGTTCGTCGCGGCCTCGCCCGTCTACGAGACCGACCCGGTCGGCGGTCCCGCCGGGCAGCGCCCCTTCCTCAACGCGATCGTCATCGCCGAGACCACGCTCCAGCCGCGCGCGCTGCTGGAGCGGGCACAGAACGTCGAGAACGCCTTCGGGCGGGAGCGCAAGGAACGCTGGGGTCCGCGTACGCTCGACATCGACCTGATCACCGTGGGCGGCACGATCTCCGACGACCCCGACCTGAGGTTGCCGCATCCGCTCGCGCATGAGCGGGCCTTCGTCCTCGTCCCCTGGTCGGAGGTGGACCCGGACGGCGTGCTGCCCGGCCAGGGTCAGGTCGCCGACCTGCTCACGGACCTCGACCAGAGCGGCGTACGGCTGCGTGAGGATCTCAAGCTCCAGAGGCCGGATTGAGGCCCACCCGCCCCGGCCTGCTGGTCGGCATCATCGTGATCGTGGCGTTGATCTCCTGGATTGTGGTCCGGGAGTTCTACGCCGACCTCCCCATCGTGCCGTGGACCGCCATCCCCACCGTTCTGCTGCTGGCCATCGGTGAGGCTTACAGCGGGTGGGCGACGAAGGCCAGGATCGACCACAAACCTGACACCAAGCCGGTCGAGCCCCTGGCGGTGGCCCGGCTGGCGGCACTGGGCAAGGCGTCGGCCTACGTGGGGGCGGTGTTCGCGGGCTTCTTCGGCGGGTTCGCCCTGCACACGGTCCAGTTGTTCACCAGGGAGACGCCGCGGGCCGAGTTCTTCATCGCGACGGGCTCGCTGCTGGCGTTCGTGGTGCTGGTCTGCGCCGCCCTCTTCCTGGAGCACGCCTGCCGCATCCCGAAGGACCCGGAGGATCAGCGGCCCAGATAGTGCATGACCGCATGCTCGACTTCGGCGAGTTCGTCGCGGCCCAGGTAGTAGACAGGCTCTCCGTGGATGAAGCTGACGTCGATCGTGCGGATCTGGTCGACGAGCAGCTTGGTCCGCTGCCCGCCGAACTCCACCTCGGGGCGGAAGAGGGCGGCATGCGCGCTGGTGGAAGTGGGGATCACCGTGGCCACGCTCCACGACATGTCCGCGGGACTGAGCACGAGGCCGTAGCGGCGACCACGCTGCTCGTGTCCCCTCTTCGCGTCGCCTAGGTCGATTCGGTAGATGGCGCCGCGAATCACCAGGCGTCCTCTTCCTCGGACAGGTCCTCGTCGGCCAGCCGCTTGGCGTCGGCGCGTGCCTGCGTGAGCCAGACCTCCCGTTCGAGCAGGCGGAGCGCGCGCCGAATCACGTCGCTGGTCCGCTCGCCCTCCCGCATGGCGGCCTGGATGATGCGTTCGTCCTCGGGGGTGGCCCGGAACCCGATGTTCGCCATCATGTTTCCAGCCTAGCGGCCATGTTCAACGTTTGTCATGCACATGTTCGGCAGAGGCTCGTCGGCGGCTGAAGAGGTAGACGACCGGGAGGGTGCAGACCAGCGGGCCCAGGATGGCGAGCGGGCGCTCCAGCCACCATCTGAGGTCCGGTGGCACCTCGCCGCCGAGCGTGCCGAAGAACCACCACAGCAGGCCCAGCGCGATCGCCATACCGGTGGTGTGGAAGAGGAACAGCGGCAGGGCGAAGCGGTTGATGGTGTCGTTGACCCGGCGCCACCCGGGCTTCTCCAGGACCCGCTCCATCGACGGCCGCAACACCTCCACCAGCCCGATCTGGAAGAGCAGCAGCGCCACGATGACGAAGGTGGGCGGAGCCATGTTCGACCACTTGTCGCCGGGCACCCCGACCATCGAGCCCGGGTAGATGCCGGAGTAGACGAGGCCGAACAGGGCGAACAGCCCCGTCCACAGGATGCCCACGTCATAGCGCCGGGGCAGGATGACGACCCGGTCGTAGAAGAAGCCGGCCTGGTGGGCCAGCCCCCAGACAATGATCATGTTCAGCCAGCCGACCCACTCGACGCCGTACCGGAAGCGGATCACGTCGACCACCAGGGCGGCGCCGCCCAGCCAGATGAGCACCAGCACGTCGTAGTGGCGGTGCAGCCACAGCGCCACGGGCAGCAGCGCGATCAGCACCAGATAGACGCCGAGGAACCAGAGCGGGCTGAGCACGAGCAGCACCACCCGCCACATCCACTCGACGTGGAACACCCAGGTCACGACCGCGCCGATGGCGATCCACGCCCCCGCCAGCACGAGCGCGGGGGCGGACAGCGCGCGGATGCGCCGCCAGACGAACCGGCCGATCCCGACGCCGCGGGCCTGGGCGCGGTTCCACGACAGCAGGTGGACGTGGCCGCCGACGTAGAAGAAGAGCGGCAGCACCTGAAGCAGCCAGGTGAGTATCCACAGCCCCGAGGTGAAGCCCAGCGGGCTGGTCGGCTCGGGACCCTCCGGCTTCCACTGCAGGATGGTGAACGCCCAGTGCCACACCACCACGACGATCAGGCTGAGGGCGCGCAGCCAGTCGACGTATTTGTCTCGCTGGGGAGTCACGACGCCGGTCACTTGTCGATGTCACCCACAACGAAGAACATCGAGCCGAGAATCGCCACCATGTCGGCCACGAGGTGCCCCGGCAGCATCTCCCGGAGCACCTGGATGTTGCTGTAGGAGGCGGAGCGCAGCTTGAGCCGCCATGGGGTCTTGTCTCCCTTGGACACGAGGTAGTAGCCGTTGATGCCGAGTGGGTTCTCGGTCCAGGCGTAGGTGTGCCCCTCCGGCACCTTCAGCACCTTGGGCAGCCGCTGGTTGATGGGGCCCGGCGGCAGCGAGCGCAGCCGTTCGACGCAGGCGTCGGCCAGCTCCAGCGAGACCTTGAGCTGCTCGAGCAGGATCTCGAAGCGGGCGTGGCAGTCGCCCGCGGTGCGCGTGACGACCTTCACCGGCAGCTCGGGATAGGCGAGGTACGGCTGGTCGCGGCGCAGGTCGATGTCGACGCCGGAGGCGCGGGCGATGGGGCCGCTCACGCCGTACTGCAGGACCTGCTCGCGGGACAGGACGCCGACGCCCTTGGTGCGGGCGAGGAAGATCTCGTTGTTCAGGATGAGGTCCTCGATGTCCGGCACGCGGCGCCGGGTCTCGGCGACGGTCTCCGACACCCGATCGAGCCAGCCGAGCGGCAGGTCCTCCTTCAGCCCGCCGACCCGGTTGAACATGTAGTGCATCCGGCCGCCGGAGATCTCCTCCATCACGGCCTGGATGCGCTCGCGCTCGTTGAAGGCGTAGAAGATCGGCGTGATCGCGCCCAGCTCCAGCGGGTACGAGCCGAGGAACATCAGGTGGCTCAGCACCCGGTTGAGCTCGGCCAGCAGCGTACGCGCCCAGACGGCCCGGACCGGCACCTCCATGCCCAGCATGCGCTCGGCGGCCAGGACCACGCCCAGCTCGTTGGCGAACCCCGCCAGCCAGTCGTGCCGGTTGGCCAGCATGATGATCTGCCGGAAGTCGCGGACCTCGAACAGCTTCTCCGCGCCCCGGTGCATGTAGCCGATGATCGGCTCGGCCGTGGCGATGCGCTCGCCGTCGAGGGTGAGCCGCAGCCTGAGCACGCCGTGCGTCGACGGGTGCTGTGGGCCGATATTGAGGATCATGTCCTCGGTGGCCAGCTCTTTCGCCCCGACGCCGATCCCGACCACGCGTTCCGTCATATGGCAATGCTGCCACCAGCAGTGGTGGTGATCCAGCACAGGACAGGGTCAAGGAACGTTATGCCAGCGCATTCCGCCTACGGGACAGGGGAGGAATACCGGGAACGGGGGGAGATATACCGTGCAAAGAATTGGTTTTGATCTGGCCGCCCTGATCGCGCGAGTCGCGATCGGTGTGATCTTCGTGACCCACGGGTGGCAGAAGTTGCAGGGCGGGGTGCCGGCCACGGCCGCCGCCTTCGCTCAGATCGGCGTGCCGATGCCGCAGCTGTCGGCCTTGTTCGCCATCGTCGTGGAGAGCGTCGGCGGGGCTCTGCTGATCATCGGCCTGCTGGTCCGGCTGGCGGCGCTCGGGCTGCTGATCGACATGCTGGGCGCGATCATGTTCGTCCACGGCGGGCACGGCGTCATGGTGCAGTACGGCGGCTGGGAGCTCGCCGGCGCGCTGGGCGTGGTCTGCCTGCTGCTCGTGGCGCTGGGCGGCGGCCGCATCGGGATCGACGGCATCCTGCACGGCACGTACCGGCGGCGCGCCGAGCGCCGCGCGGCCGAGCAGGATCTCGCCGGTCACGCCCCGCCCACCGCCATCAGACCGGAGGCGGACGACACCACGCCCATGTTCGCGCGACCGGCCGGCCGGGACGGTGACATGAGGAACCTCGATGACGCCGTCGCCGACGAGCCGTCGCACAGACGCCCACCAAGCGGCTGACCTCAGCGGGCGGCGAGGTCGCGGAGTGCGTCGACGAGGCGGTCCACGTGCTCCTCCGTGGTGCCGATGCCGATCGAGGCACGCACCGCGGACGCCGTGTCGTCCTCGCATCCGCCGTCCGCTGTGCCGAGCAGGTGCCGTACGAAGGGGTGCGCGCAGAACTTGCCGTCACGCACGCCGATCCCGTACTCGCCGGACAGCACCTCGGCCACCTCACGCGCCGAGTGCCCGTCCACGACGAACGAGACGATGCCCACGCGCGGCTGGTCCGGCCCCCAGAGCGACAGCTCGCGCACGCCCTCGATCGTGGCCAGCCCGGCCCGGAGCCGGGCGATCAGCCGCTCCTCCTCGCGCACCAGCGCGGTCCAGCCGGTCGCGCTGAGCGCGTCACAGGCGGCGGCCAAGGCGATGGCGCCCAGCACGTTGGGGGTGCCCGCCTCGTGCCGCGGCTCGGCGTCGTCGTGCCACTCGATGCCTTCCTGGACATCCGCGGCGACCGAACGCACCGCGCCGCCGCCCTTCAGGTACGGCTCGCCGGCCGTGAGCCAGTCACGGCGGCCGATCAGCACCCCGGCGCCGAAGGGGGCGTAGAGCTTGTGCCCGGAGAAGGCGACGTAGTCGAGGTCGAGCGCGGTCAGGTTGAGCCGCCGGTGCGGCACCAACTGGGCGGCGTCCACCAGGATCCGGGCGCCGTGGCGGTGCGCGATGTGCGCCAGGGCGGCGATCGGCCAGAGCTCGCCGGTGACGTTCGAGGCGGCGGTGACGACCAGCAGCTTGGGGCCGTCGATCCCGGCCAGTGCCTCGTCGGCCGCGCGGACGGCCGCACCGGGGAAGGCGGGCGGCGCCAGCCGTACGGACCGCTTCCAGGGCAGGAGCGAGGCGTGGTGCTCGGTGTCGAAGACGACCGCGGTCGTGCCCTCGGGCAGGGAGCGGGCCAGCAGGTTCGTGGCGTCGGTGGTGTTGCGGGTGAAGATCACGGCATCGTCGGGGCGGGCGCCGACGAAGGCCCTGACCGTGTGGCGGGCCTGCTCGTAGCGGGCGGTGGTGAGCTGGGAAGCGTACCCCGCGCCGCGGTGCACGCTGGAGTAGGCCGGGAGCGCGGCGGTGACGGCGGCGCTGACCGGCTCCAGACAGGGGGCGCTCGCCGCGTAGTCGAGGTTCGCGTACGTCACGAGCCGGCCGCCCTTGACCGGGACCTCCAGATCGGCGCCGAGCACGGCGGGGATCGGGCGGCTGTGCCCGACCGGCGTCTCAGTGGCCTGGGCGGGCAGGGAGCTGAAAATCGTCAAAGTGGACATGGCGCACCTCCTGGGGACATCGGACCCCTGGAGCGCCCAGTGAGCCCGCGCTTGCCCGCCACACCTCGTGACGGACCAGGTCTTCACCCGGGGCACCCCGCCGCGGACGCGAGGGTTGCCGGCCAGCAAGCCGGGGCTGTGCGCTGGCACTCATGACCTACACCCGCACTATAACCGACACTCGGCCATCAATCACAACGGCGAACTTCTGCGGCCGTTGCCTCGTTGGTACCTGAAACCCCTGCTGTGAGGAGTACTAATGCTGGACTGGGTGACTGACCCTCAGATCTGGATCGGGTTTTTCACCCTGGTCGCACTGGAGATCGTGCTCGGCATCGACAACATCATCTTCATCTCCATCCTGGCCGGGAAGCTGCCGCCGGAGCAGCGTGACAGGGCCCGCGTCATGGGCCTGGGCGCGGCGCTGATCAGCCGGCTGCTCCTGCTGCTGGCGTTGTCGTGGGTGGTGCGGCTGACCGCGCCGCTGTTCGAGGTCTTCGGCCACGAGATATCGGGGCGCGATCTGATCCTGCTGCTGGGCGGGCTGTTCCTGCTGGCCAAGAGCGTCACCGAGATCGGGCACAGCATGGAGCTGAAGGAGGAGGACGGCAAGACGCGGGCCGTCACGTCGTTCGCCTCGGTGATCGCGCAGATCATGGTGCTGGACGTGGTGTTCTCGCTCGACTCGGTGATCACCGCCGTGGGCATGGTGGACGAGCTCGGCGTGATGATCGCCGCGGTGATCGTGGCGGTGTTGGTCATGCTGTTCGCGTCGGGGCCGATCAGCAGGTTCGTGGACAAGCATCCGAGCATCAAGATGCTGGCTCTGGCGTTCCTGGTGCTGATCGGGGTGGTGCTCATCGCTGAGGGGCTCGGCCAGCACATCTCGAAGGGCTACATCTACTTCGCGATGGCCTTCTCGGTCGTCGTGGAGCTGCTCAACATCCGGATGCGCGGCAGGCATGCCAAGCAAGCCTCCTCATAAGATGAAATAGTGCGCTTCGACCCCTGGAATCCGGATTTTGTCGCCTATCCGTACGGCGCCTACGCGGCGCTGAGGCGTGATGCGCCCGTCAGCTACTTCGAGCCGACGGGACAGTGGCTGATCTCCCGGCACGCGGACGTGAACGCGCTGCTCAGAGACCGCCGCCTGGGCCGCTCCTACCTGCACGTGGCCACGCACGAGGAGTTCGGCAGGCCGGCCGAACCGGAGTTCCAGGAGCCGTTCTGGCGGGTGATCAGGGCGGGCATGCTCGACGTCGAGCCGCCGGTGCACACCAGGCTGCGCCGCCTGGTCTCCAAGGCGTTCACGCCGCGCATGGTCGAGTCGCTGCGCCCCCGGGTCAGGTCGATCGCGGAGGGCCTGGTCGGCGCGTACGTCGAGAAGGGCGGCGGCGACCTGATAGCCGAGGTGGCCGAGCCGCTGCCGGTGACCGTCATCGCGGAGATGCTCGGCGTGCCCGAGGCGGACCGGCACCTGCTGCGCCCCTGGTCGGCCGACATCTGCCGGATGTACGAGCTGAACCCGAGCCTGGAGTCGCAGCACGTGGCCGCCAACGCGGCGGCGGAGTTCGCCGCCTACCTCGCGGACCTGGCGCGCGAGCGCGCCGTGCGGCCGGGCGACGACCTGATCAGCGCGCTCTCGGCGATCGACGAGCTCACCGAGGACGAGCTGGTCGGCACCTGCGTGCTGCTGCTCAACGCCGGTCACGAGGCGACCGTGAACGTGACCGGCAACGGCTGGTGGTCCCTGTTCCGGAACCCCGCCGAGCTGGCCCGGCTGCGCGCGGACCGGAGCCTGCTGCCCACGGCCGTCGAGGAGCTGATGCGCTGGGACACCCCGCTGCAGATGTTCGAGCGGTGGGTGCTGGAGGACATCGAGGTGCACGGGGTCGAGATCCCGCGCGGGGCCGAGGTGGCGCTGCTGTTCGGCTCGGCCAACCGGGACGAGACGGTGTTCGACGACCCGGACCGGCTCGACGTCGGGCGGCCGGAGAACCCGCACATCTCGTTCGGGGCGGGGATCCACTTCTGCCTCGGTGCCCCGTTGGCCCGCATCGAACTGATCGAGTCGTTCGGCGCCCTGCTGGAGCGGGCGCCGAAGCTGGAGCTCGTCAGCGAGCCGGAGTGGAAGCCGGGCTATGTCATCCGCGGCCTGGAGTCCCTCGACCTCACGACCGGCTAGCCCCCCGGGCGAGCCGTCCGAACAGGCGGGGTCAGCGGTCCTGGGTGAGCCAGCCGAAGCCGCCGAGACCCTTCGCGTCGATCAGCTCGCCCTCCTCCGAGGCCCGGGCCAGGGCCTGGAGATAGCCCGGCGGATCGATGTGCGCGAGGTCGATGGGCGGACGTGTGCCGGTGACCCCCAGAGCCCCTAGCGCATCACGCTGTGTGGACAAGCCTGTGGATATCGCACCGGCCCGCCGACCGGCCTCGGCGCACGCGTCGAGCGCCACGTGCGCGGTGATGTCGCAGGTCCCGTCGGGTATGGCGGCCACGACCGCACCGTCGCGGTACCCGGTGAGCGTGCCGTGACAGGGGCGGTTATCCACAGGGTGTGCATAATCAATGGCCACCGCGCGCCCCCTGCTGAGCCGGGTCAGAACCGCCCCCCAGGCGGCGTCCCGAGGGCACCCGATCTCCCCCCGCGAACCGATGCGGCCCAGCGGCCACCACCGGTCGAGCCAGGCGCGGTCGGTGCCGAGCACCGGGTCGCCCAGCCGTTCCTCACCCGTCTTGGTCTCGACCAGAACCAGCCGCGGCCCCTCGGCCGTCTGCTCCGCCACGTCGAGCGGGATGTTGTCCAGCCACTCGTTGGCGATCGCCAGCCCAGTGATGCCGTACGGGATCCGGGAGCGCCAGGCGATGCTCTCGGGCAGGCCGTCGGGCCGGGGCGAGAGGTCGACGGCGGTGATGTTGAGCCGGGCGCGCAGCGCGGGGTCGGCGGCGTCGAGCACGCGGGCGACCAGGACGCCCTCTCCCGCGCCGATGTCGACCAGGTCGAGGCGGTCCGGCGCGCCGAGCTCGGCGTCGACCTGGGTCAGCAGCGCCAGAACCGCCTCGGCGAAGGCGGCCGAGGCGCTGACCGAAGTACGGAAGTGGCCCGAAGGGCGCTCGCGAAGGTAGAAACCGTCCTCGTCATAAAGCGCGTGCCGCATAGCGGCGCGCCAGGTGAGCCACATGCCCTGGACTATCTCATGGCTCGCCGAAATCAGGACCTGGCCGGCCAAGTCCACACCTCCAAGAGGCTCGCATTTCTACGCGGGCGTCGGGTCGCAGACTCGGCGCCCGCCACCAATGCGATGACCCCTCTCCTCATCTCTTCCGACAGGGGGTGCACGCTTTTGTATGCCCTTGTCCCATTTGTCGGTAACTCAACATGCAGCAAAGGCCTGGTCACGTACGTAGTCTCGTACGGCCGTTACGCTGGGCGGCAGTGCCATCGGGTCGACAGGGGTGGACGTCATGGACGCAGGGGATCGCCCGGGGCGGTTGGCCGTGGGTGTGCTGGGCGCGGGCAAGGTGGGTTCGGTGCTCGGTGCCGCACTGGCGCAAGCCGGGCACCACGTGGTCGCCGCCAGCGGAGTTTCGGACGCCTCGCACCGGTGGGCGGCGAAGCGGCTCGGCGTGCAGCCGACCCGGCCGGAGGAGGTCGTCAAGGCCGCTGAGCTGATCCTGCTCACCGTGCCCGACGACGCGCTGCCCGATCTGGTCAACGGTCTGGCGACGACCGGCGCGGACTTGCAGGGCAAGCTGCTCGTGCACACCAGCGGCGCGTACGGGCTGTCGGTGCTCGACCCGGCCGCCAGGGCGGGCGCGCTGCCGCTCGCGCTCCATCCGGTGATGACGTTCACCGGGCGGGACGACGACCTCAACCGCATCACCGGCATCTCGTTCGGCGTGACGGCGCCCGATCCGCTCAGGCCCATCGCCGAGGCCCTGGTCATCGAGATGGGCGGCGAGCCGGTCTGGATCGCCGAGGCCGACCGTGCCCTCTACCACGCGGCCCTGGCCGGGGCGGCCAACCACATGGTCACGCTCATCGCCGAGTCGCAGGAGCTGCTGCGGGGGATCGGCGTCGAACATCCGGGCATCATGCTCGGCCCACTGCTCGGCGCGGCGCTCGACAACGTGCTGCGGCTCGGCATCGCCGGGCTGACCGGTCCCGTGGTGCGGGGTGACGCGGGCACCGTGCGCAAGCACGTCGACGCGCTGATCCTGGCCGCCCCCGAGGCGGCCGACGCCTACATCGCCCTCGCTAGGCTCACCGCGGACCGCGCGCTCGCCGCGGGGCTGCTGAAGCCCGAAGAGGCCGAGCGCCTGCTCGACGCGCTCGGAGGCAACATATGGACCTGATCGTCGCCAGAAACCGCATTGACCTGGTCAAAGCACGCGGCCAGGGGAGCGTCGCCCTGGTGCCCACGATGGGCGCGCTGCACGAGGGCCACCGCTCACTGATCCGCGAGGCCCGCGCCCGCGCCGACCAGATCGTGGTCAGCATCTTCGTCAACCCCCTGCAATTCTCCCCAAACGAGGATTTTTCACGCTATCCACGGACGTTTGACGCGGACCTGGAGGCGTGCCGGGCCGAAGGCGCGGACGTCGTTTTCGCTCCGGCCGCCGACGACATGTATCCCCCCGACCGCCAGGTCAGCGTCCGGTCCGGGGAGATGGGCACGATCGTCGAGGGCGCGGTCCGGCCCGGCCACTTCGACGGCGTGCTCACGGTCGTGCTCAAGCTGTTCAACCTCGTCCAGCCCGACGTGGCGATCTTCGGTCAGAAGGACGCCCAACAGCTCGCCATGATCCGCAGGATGGTCGCCGACCTCGACCTGCCGATCGACATCGTCGGCGCCCCCACGGTCCGCGAGCCCGACGGCCTGGCGCTGTCGAGCCGCAACCGCTACCTGTCCGCCGACGAGCGGCAGGTCGCCCTCGCGCTCTCCACGGCTCTGCGGGCGGGCGCGGCGGAGTCCGTCCCGTCGAAGATCCGCGCGGCGGCGCTGGCCGTGCTCGAGGCCGCGGCGCCCCGGCTCGCGCTCGACTACCTGGTACTCGTCGATCCGGCCACGTTCGCCGAGGTGAACGAGTCCTACCAGGGCGAGGCGGTGCTCGCGGTCGCCGCCAAAGTCGGCACCACCCGGCTGATCGACAATGTCGTCCTGCCGCTGCGCCCTGCTTGACCGGGGGTTTCCTCCCAGATCAGCGTCGAAGAATCACCGACGACGAGTCGCGTGACGAACTCCTCCGGCTCGCCCAGCACGCCGACGCGCTCGGCCGGGGTGAGGCCTCGCCGCGCCATTTCGCGTATCTGGAGGACCGCGTCCAGGTCAACGCGGGAGGAGCTTATGCGCCGCCAGTGACCCACCCCCCGGAATCATCGCATCCTCCAAGGGCGTTATCGTCATAGTGACGAAATCGCCTCTATGAGGAGACTCCATGAGCGCACCGGCGATTCCCCTCCGACTGACGGCCCCCGATCCCGGCTGGATCGCCGAGGCCGACGTGGTCGTCGTGGGCTCCGGCATCGCAGGGCTGACCGTAGCCCTGCGCTACACCGAGCTGGATCCCGCGGCCAAGGTCCTCGTCGTCACCAAGGACGTGCTCTCGTCCGGGTCCACCCGCTGGGCTCAGGGCGGGATCGCGGCGGTGCTCGACCCGCGCGACAGCCCCGACGAGCATCTGAACGACACCTTGGTCGCCGGGGTGGGCCTGTGCGACGTACGGGCCGTACGGACGCTGGTGACCGAGGGGCCGGGGGCGCTGCGGCGGTTGATGGAGCGCGGCGCCCGGTTCGACCGGACCCCCGACGGTGAGCTCCAGCTGACCAGGGAAGGCGGCCACCGGCGCGACAGGATCGTGCACGCGGGCGGCGACGCCACCGGCGCCGAGGTGCAGCGGGCGCTGGTCGAGGCGGTCAGAGCGGGCTCGGTGGAGGTCATCGAGCACGCGCTGGTCCTCGACCTGCTGACGGACGCGCGCGGCCGGGCCAGGGGCGTGACATTGCACGTCATGGGCGAGGGCGCACGCGACGGCGTGGGCGCGGTGCACGCGCGGGCGGTCGTGCTGGCCACCGGCGGCATGGGGCAGGTGTACGCCTCCACCACGAATCCCGGCGTCTCCACCGGCGACGGCGTCGCGCTCGCGCTCAGGGCGGGGGCCGTGGTGCGCGACATCGAGTTCGTCCAGTTCCATCCCACGGTGCTGTGGCTCGGCGAGGAGTCGACCGGGCAGCAGCCGTTGATCTCCGAGGCGGTCAGGGGCGAGGGCGCCTTCCTGATCGACCACGAGGGCCGCGCGTTCATGAGCGGCGTGCACGAGCTGGCCGACCTGGCGCCGCGCGACGTGGTCGCCAAGGCCATCATGCGGACCATACGCGAAAGCGGGCAGAGCCACGTCTTCCTCGACGGCCGCCACTTCGGCGAGGACAGGTGGAAGTCCCGCTTCCCCACGATCTACGCGGTCTGCCGCGAGCACGGCATCGACCCGGCCACCGAGCCCATCCCCGTCGCCCCCGCCGCCCACTACGCGAGCGGCGGGGTCAGGACCGATCTGCACGGCCGTACCTCCATCGAGGGCCTGTACGCGTGCGGCGAGGTCGCCTGCACGGGCGTGCACGGCGCGAACAGGCTCGCCTCCAACTCGCTGCTGGAGGGCCTGGTCTTCGCCGAGCGCATCGCCGCGGACATCTACGCGGAACGCGACGCCGAGGAGTCCGCGACGGCAAGGGCGGGATCGGGCGCAGCGGCCGCGATCCCGGCGGTGCCAGACGTGACGGCCCCGGGGCGGCTGGCGGCTGCGGGGCGGTTGGGGCCGGGTGAGGTGGTCGCGGGCCGGGCGGTGACGGGTCTGGCCGACCCGAGGATCCGGGCCAGGGTCCAGGCCCGGATGAGCGGGGGAGCGAGCGTGCTGCGTAGCCGCGAGTCGCTCGCGGAGACGGCACGAGCGCTCCTCGACGCCCGCTGGACCCCGGTCCAGGTGCTCCCGTGCACCGAGTCGTGGGAGGCCACGAACCTGCTGACCATCGCCACCGTGCTGGTGGGCGCGGCCCGGGCCCGGCTGGAGACCCGCGGCTCGCACTGGCGTGAGGACTTTCCCGAGCGGGACGACAATGAATGGCTGGGCCACCTGGACGTGACCCTGACCGAAGAGGGGCCGCGGATGACGTACACGCCGCACGGCGACACCACGCCGCCGCGACTGGCGCAGGAGCTCGCCGCCGCCGGGCTGGACCCGGAGGGGATCGACGCGCTGATCGACCGGGCCCTCGACGAGGACCTGCAGGAGGCGGGCGACGTGACGAGCCTGGCCACCATCCCGGCGGAGCAGCGCGCGATCGCGGACGTGGTGGCCCGCAAGGACGGCATCGTCGCCGGGCTGGCCGTCGCCGAGGCCGTGTTCGTCCGGCTGGGCGCCGCCCGTACCGAGCGAAAGGCCAAGGACGGCGAGCACGTCCGGGCGGGCGACGTGCTGATGACCGTGGAGGGGCCGGTCAGGGGCCTGCTGACGGCGGAACGCACCGCGCTCAACCTGCTCACGCACCTGTCGGGCATCGCCACGCTGACCGGCAGATGGGTCGAGGAGATCAGCGGCACCCGGGCCAGGGTGCGCGACAGCCGCAAGACGCTGCCCGGGCTGCGGGCGCTGGAGAAGTACGCGGTGCGCTGCGGCGGCGGCGTCAACCACCGGATGTCCCTGTCGGACGCGGCACTGATCAAGGACAACCACGTGGTGGCCGCCGGAGGTGTGGCCGAGGCGTTCCGCGCGGTGAGAGAGCGCTATCCGGAACTGCCGATCGAGGTGGAGGTGGACCGGATCGACCAGCTCGCTCCGGTGCTCGAAGAAGGCGCCGAGGAGATCCTGCTCGACAACTTCACGGTCGAGGAGACCGCCCAAGCCGTCCACATGGTGAGAAATCGGGCGAAGCTTGAGGCGAGTGGGGGGTTGACCTTGGAATCGGCCCGTGATGTAGCCGAAACTGGCGTTGACTACCTTGCGGTGGGAGCGCTCACGCACTCGGCGCCGGCCCTCGACATCGCACTGGATCTACGGGGGTAATCGATGCTGCTAACGATCGACGTCGGCAACACGCACACGGTGCTCGGCCTGTTCGAGGGCGAGGAGGTCATCGAGCACTGGCGGCTGGCCACGGACGCCCGCCGCACAGCCGACGAGATCGCGGTCGTGCTCCAGGGACTGCTCGGCCAGTCGCCGTTGCTCAAGGGAGCCGATGTCAGCGGCATCGCGATCTGCTCGACCGTGCCGAGCGTGCTCAACGAGATGCGCGAGATGTGCCGCCGCTACTACGGCGACGTGACCGCGGTGATCGTGGAGCCGGGCATCCGCACGGGCGTGCCCGTCCGCATGGACAACCCCAAGGAGGTCGGCAGCGACCGGATCGTCAACGCGCTGGCGGCCATCGACCAGTACGGCGGCCCCTGTGTCATCGTCGACTTCGGCACCGCGACCTCGTTCGACGCGGTGTCGGCCAAGGGCGAGTACATCGGCGCGGTCACCGCGCCCGGCATCGAGATCTCCGTCGACGCCCTGGCGGCGGCGGGCGCCCAGCTGCACAAGGTGGAGCTGGTCAGGCCGCGCTCGGTCATCGCCAAGAACACGGTCGAAGCGCTCCAGGCCGGCATCATCTACGGCTTCGCGGGCCAGGTCGACGGCATCGTCGAGCGGATGACGGCCGAGCTGGCCGACGACCCCGACGAGGTGACCGTGGTGGCCACCGGCGGCCACGCGGCGCTGGTGGTGGGCGAGTCGCGCTCGATCGACGTGCATGAGCCATGGCTGACGCTGATCGGCCTGCGCC
Source organism: Nonomuraea sp. NEAU-A123 (assembly GCF_018603905.1). Classification (GTDB taxonomy): domain Bacteria; phylum Actinomycetota; class Actinomycetes; order Streptosporangiales; family Streptosporangiaceae; genus Nonomuraea. Next base: position 42,603 of record NZ_JAHFZZ010000022.1, on the reverse strand, counting down.
TGATCTACAACCGCAACACGACATGAACAAGCGGCCCCCCGCTCGGGTGAGGGGGCCGCTTGCGTACTTGGACCGTCTTACTCGGATTCGTTGGTGTACAGGTACTCCCAGGGGCCGCAGTTCTTCGGGTAGCTGCCGTGGAGGTCGATCTGGCAGACCTTCACCCGGAGGCTGGAGGCGTCGTCGGTGGTGAAGGAGAAGCGCTTGTAGGCGGGGTAGCCGCAGTACTTCTTGGTGTAGACCGTCGACCAGTCATCGTCGAAGTCGCTGGCCTGGAACTTCACGTACGCGCACTTGCCGCCCTCGTGGTAGCTGCGGTTGTCCAGGTCCCAGAGCTTGCCCTTGACGCTGACCGTGTTCGACTCCTGATCGTCGTCCCACTCCACCCCGACCCAGCCGGAGGCCTGGGCCTGGTGGTGCTGCGAGTAAACCGGGCCCCAGTAGTCGGAGTAGTCGTCGTCGCTGGTGCTGGCGCTGGCGGCCGTGGGCAGCGCTAAGGCCAGCGCGCTCGTGGCGGCGACGGCGGCGAGGCCGGTCGCGAGCTTCTTCATCATGATTTCTCCTTGAGCTCCCCTGGGCCGGCACTTTGCCGGTCCCCCCCTGAGCTCGATGTGTCATTAGTACGGGGGAGCTCTTGCAAGCACCCTGCAGAGAGGTGACGAGCCCTTGCAGTTCGCCATATCCCCTACTCTTTGATGCTGTGAGCGACGAACTTCCCGAGCAGATGCGCATCCGGAGGGAGAAGCTCGACCGCCTTCGCAGTGAGGGCGTCGATCCTTACCCGGTGACCTTTCCCCGCACGGCGACCAACGCCGAGGTCAGGGAGAAATACCAGGGCCTCGACCCGGACACCGCGACCGGCGACAAGGTCGGCGTGGCGGGCCGCGTCATGCTCAACCGCGTGGGCGGCAAGCTCTGCTTCGCCACGCTCCGCGACGGCGGCGGCGACCTGCAGGTGATGATCTCGCTCGACAAGGTCGGCGAGGAGTCGCTCGCGGCCTGGAAGCGCGACGTCGACCTGGGCGACCACGTGGGCGTGGAGGGCGAGGTGATCACCTCCCGCCGCGGCGAGCTGTCGATCCTGGCCGACCGCTGGCAGATCACCGCCAAGTGCCTGCGCCCGCTGCCGGAGAAGCACGTCGGCCTCACCGACCCCGAGGCCCGGGTCCGCCAGCGCTACGTCGACCTCATCGTCAACGACGAGGCGAGGGAGATGGCCCGCATCCGCAGCGCCACCGTGCGCGCGGTGCGTGACTTCTGGCACGAGGAGGGCTACCTCGAGGTCGAGACGCCCATGCTGCAGCCGATCCACGGCGGCGCGGCGGCCCGGCCGTTCAAGACCCACATCAACGCCTACGACATGGAGCTCTACCTTCGCATCGCGATCGAGCTCTATCTGAAGCGGCTCGTGGTCGGCGGCATCGAGAAGGTCTTCGAGATCAGCCGCAACTTCCGCAACGAGGGCGCGGACTCCACGCACAACCCCGAGTTCACCATGCTCGAGGCGTACGGCACCTACCTCGACTACAACGACATGGCCGACCTGACCCAGCGGATGTACCAGAAGGCCGTCGTGGCCGCGCTGGGCACCTCGGTGGTCGTCCACGACGGCGTCGAGGTGGACCTGGGCATCCCGGAGTGGCCGCGCGTCACGCTGTACGGGACGGTGTCGGAGGCGCTCGGCGAAGAGGTCACCACCGACACGCCGATCGAGCAGGTCCGGAAATTTGCTGACAAGCGGGATGTCCACTGGGACCCGAAGTGGGGCCAGGGCAAGCTCGTCCAGGAGATCTTCGAGGCCCTTGTCGAGCACACACTCATCCAGCCGACGTTCGTCATGGACTACCCGCTGGAGACCTCGCCGCTGACCCGCCAGCACCGCGACAACCCGCTGCTGACCGAGAAGTGGGACCTCATCGGGTTCGGCACCGAGCTGGGCACCGCCTATTCCGAGCTCGTCGACCCGATCGAGCAGCGCCGCCGCCTGGTCGAGCAGTCCCTGCTGGCCGCCGGGGGCGACCCGGAGGCCATGCAGCTCGACGAGGACTTCCTGCAGGCCCTGGAGTACGCCATGCCGCCCACGGGTGGCATGGGCGCCGGCATCGACCGGATGATCATGGCCTTCACCGGCAAGAACATCCGGGAGACGATCCTGTTCCCGCTGGTCAAGCCGACCCACTAACCCGCCCGGCCATGTCGTACGGCACTCGGCCGGTGAGTAGCTGGATCACCGGCCGATGTGTCGCGCGGCTCACGGCACCAGTACGAGGCGGCCGCGCACGCCGCCTGCCGCGAGGCGGGCGTGCGCGTCGGCGGCCTTCTCCAGCGGGTACGTGCCCGCGACGCGCAGCGTGACCCGGCCCGCCTCCACCAGGCGCACCACCTCGGCGAGCTGGTCCGCGTCCGCCCTGAAGAACACCGACGCGACGTCCGTGCCACGCAGCGGGATGACCGTCGCACCGGGCGTCAACGAGACGTACGTGCCACCGTCCCGTACGGCGTCGAGCGCGCCCAGCCCCAGCACCGCCGCGTCCACGACCGCGTCCACGCCACCGGGCACCAGAGACCGCACCCCCGACGCCAGATCCGCGGACCGGGGAACGAACCATTCGGCGCCCAGCCCGCGTACGAGCTCCTCGTCGCCGTCTCCGGCCGCCGCCACCACCCGGAGACCCCGCACCGCGCCCAGCTCGACCAGGTAGCCGCCGACGGCTCCCGCGGCGCCCGTCACGAGCAGCGTCCGCCCCGGAGCGAGCCGGGCGCGGTCCAGCGCCTGCCAGGCGGTCAACGCGTTGAGCGGGATCGTCGCCGCCGCCACGGCCGACGCGCCCCGGGGCGCCCTCGCCACGGCCGAGGCGTCGACCACGACGTACTCGGCCTGCGCCTTGACCGGCAGCTCCAGCCGGCCCACCAGCGCGATCACCTCGTCCCCGATCCGGTGGGTGACCCCTTCGCCCACCTGGTCGACCGTCCCGGCCACGTCGAAGCCGAGCCCGTAGGAATCCAGCTTCCTGGCCACGCCGTGGTCGGCCAGCGTCCCCGCGGCCACCGCCAGGTCGAAGGGGTTCACCCCGGCCGCCGCCATCCTGATCCGCACCTGTCCCGGTCCCGCCTCCGGCACCGGCACCTCCACGAGCCGTGGGGAGCCGGTGCCGCCGATGAGCGCGCGCATGTTCGTCATGCCTACGACCCTAGGAGAAGTTACTCTCTTCTAGTAAGTAGGCACCTGTGAGTGCGTAACTCACCTGGAGGGACGAGAATGGCGACGACCACGGCGGCCGACCGGCGCGAGGAGGCCAAGCAGGCGTTCGACGCCTACTTCGCGGAGTGCCCGTCGAGGAAGCTGCTCGACCGGCTCAGCGACAAATGGGTGACGCTGGTGCTCACCGGCCTGGCCGGCGGGCCTCGCCGCTACAGCGACCTGTCCAGGCGCATCGCGGGCGTCAGCCAGAAGATGCTCACCCAGACGCTGCGCGGGCTGGAGCGCGACGGCCTGGTGCGGCGCACGGTCACGCCCTCGGTGCCGGTCCGGGTCGACTACGAGCTCACACCGCTCGGCGAGAGCCTGATGCCGCTGGTGGCCGCGATCAAGGGCTGGGCCGAGGCCAACATCCAGACCGTCGAAGCGGCCAGGAAGACGTACGACGCCACCGCCTGATGAGGCTTACGGGCCGGAGCACCCCCGACGCCAGATCCGCGGACGGACCACTCGGCGGACGAACCTCAGCGTGAGCTTGGATCGGCGGGGGCACTTCCTCGACGACTTCTGGGCTGTTCGGCGGCTTGGGGCGGGCGGCCGTGCAGGGGAACGTTCAGGACGCCGTCGGCGGTGAGGTTGACAGCGGTCTCGTGTCGGGCGGCGAATAGGAGAACGCGGCCGGCGATCAGCTCGGCCTCGTCCGGCAGCGCCCGGATCGGCTCGGTAGCGATCGCTCTCTCTTGCCCAACTCGCGCCGGCGGCAGTGGTCGGTCCGTGGAGTGCACGAGCGCGAACGATTCCACCGGCTCTGTCGGATCGCCTTTGCCGAGCGGGTCGGAGCCGTGTCCGAAACGGGGATCGCGCAGCAGGGCTCATACGAGGCCGCGAACGTACCGCCCGCCCCGGTTACGAAAGAGTGGCCAACGCCGCTGTATTTCCCGATATTTCGTATATGGAGTGTGGAGGGAAATCCACGTCCCAGGGACCGAAGCCCGGCATGTTCGTGACGCTCGGCGGAGGTGGGTCGGAGTCGTTGTAAGGATGGCTGTGCTCGCTCATCAGGCCGCGAAGCGTGTCGTCATATGGCGAGTACTTCACATACAGAGGATCATGTCAACGTCGATCGTCAAATGTGAGGATTGGCTTGCTTGACGACCTTTCCAGAATGCGTTTACCTTCTGCGAGACGAGCAGCTCTGCTCGGACAGAGACGTCTCGAGTTCTGCTGTTGGGGGGAGGGCTCCCGATGTATGTGCTCACTGAAGGCGTCGAGCTCAGCCATGCGGATCTGGCGTTGCTGGCGGAGCTTGCCAAGGGAGTCACGGTTGATCGAGTGGGCAGACGACTGGATATCAGCGGGCGCACGGTACGCCGGAGATTACGGGGTATCTGCGACCGCATCGGAGTCGCCACCGCGATCGAGGCTGTGGCCTGGGCCGCCCGCCGTCAACTCATCTGACCGCGCCGCCGGAGCCCCGGCTGTCAGAGCGCTGGAAGTTCAGTCGGCGATGCGTACGGCACCCGCGAACGGACGGCGAGCGATGGACGCGATGCGTACGACGTCGCCGGTCTGCGGCGCGTGGACCATCATGCCGCCACCGATGTAGATGCCGACGTGGTGCAGGTCGCCGTAGAAGAAGACCAGGTCGCCGGCGCGTAGCTCCTCTTTGGAGATGTGCCGGCCGGCCGTCCACTGATCGCCGGTGTAGTGCGGCAGTGAGATGCCCACCCGCTGGTAGGCCGCCATCACCAGGCCGGAGCAGTCGTACGAGCTCGGGCCCTCGGCGCCCCAGACGTAGGGCTTGAGCTGCTGCGTGAGCGCCCACCTGGCGGCTATGGCGGCCTTGCCGGCGCCGATGACCGGCAGATTGACCCGCACGGCGCGGGAGCCGGGACGGCCCGCCTCGCCGATCGCGCGCTTGAAGAGGCTGCTCTCGACCTTGGCGACCAGCGTGGTGATCTTGTCGCGCTTGGTGTCGAGGCCGTCGACGATCTTCTGCACCTCGTCGATGCGCGTCTTGGCGCTGGTCCTGGCCCGCTCGGCGGCCTCCCTGGCCGCGGTCACCAGGTTGACCTCGGCGCCCTGCTGCTGCTCGATCGCGTAGGTGGTGGCCGCCCGGTCGAGGAAGCTCTCGGGGTCGTCGGAGGTGGTGAACGCCAGGGACTGGCCGAGGCCGCCGTTGATGTAGGCGCTCTGGGCCAGCATCGAGGCCTTGGCGCGCTTGGTGGCCAGATCGGACTCGCTGGTGGCCAACGTCTTCTGGGCCGCCTCGACCGCCTTCTTGGCGGTCTTGAGCTTCTCCCGCTGGCCGTTGTACTGCTCGCTGAGCGTCTCGATCTGGGTGTGAAGCTCCTCGGCCTGCTTGGACAGGGCCTTCAGCGAGGGCTTGGGATCGGCGGCGGCGGAGCCGACGGGGACGGCGAAGAGGAGGGTGGCGACGGCAGCCGCGATGACACCCAAGCGGGTGGAGGCATTCCGGGATCCCGGAGGGCGGGCGTGAGCGCCCGCCGGCTTCCCCTCGCGATTGCGGGTGTACTTCACCAACCAGCTCCTCTCATCGGCGCCTACCGGGTTAGCTGACGGGTTCGGGCCGGAGCAGCCCTACCGAACGAACCGCTCGGATTCACCCCAGGATGGCGTCAGGATGAGCTCGCCACCGGCGGGTCCCCGGTTCTCCTCGCGGAGATTGGGCGCGTCTCCACGCTTGGCTCGCGCGGGTGACATCGTCGCTGGACACTAGTGCAATCGGCGTTCGTGCTCAACCAGAACTGCCAAGTCAGTAGAGGTTTCGCAACCGAAGGGTCACGAGAGGGTCTCGTGCTTGGCCGTACAGAACAGACTTTATGTCCTTTTTCCTCCAAGTTCCCCAAGACATGGAAGCCTAGAGACCAAGGGATCCCCCATCGTGTTCGATCAACCACCAGATGTCATGAGATGGGGGAGACGTCGCAGTTAGGGGTGAGCCGTAATCGGATCTGTACTCTGGAGACCCATGGAGCAGGTCGCCGAAGTGACAGTCCCGGACACGGAAGTCGTCGTCCGGCGTGCCCGCACGCCAGATGTCAGGACGATCAGGCGCCTGGTCGACACCTACGCGGGGGCCGGACCGCGGCTTCTGGAGAAGGCCACCGTCACCCTGTACGAGGACGTGCAGGAGTTCTGGATCGCCGAGCGCGGTGGCCAGGTGGTCGGCTGCGGCGCGCTGCATGTGCTTTGGGAGGATCTCGCGGAGATTCGCACGGTGGCCGTCAATCCGGAGTTCCGCGGCTTCGGAATCGGGCACCGGATCGTCTCTTCCTTGATCATGACCGCTCGAGAGCTCGGCCTGCGCCGGGTATTCTGTCTGACTTTTGAGGTCGATTTCTTCGCGAGGCATGGATTCCGCCCGGTTCAGGGCACTCCGGTCTCGCCAGAGGTCTACGCGGAGCTGCTGGCCTCGTACGACGAGGGTGTCGCCGAGTTCCTCGACTTGGAACACGTCAAGCCCAACACTCTGGGGAACACCCGCATGCTGCTCCACCTGACATCGGGTGACGCGGACCTTGACTAATGGGAAAGGTGATTGTTGATACCTATGTCGATACGTTGGGCAGCACAGGCATGTGTCCTGACACGTGCCACATGCGCACTCGAAGCGAGGTGACACGGTGAGCACCGGACAGCCGCCGTATCCACAGGACGATTCCGGCGAGAACTCTGCGCCTGGCGGGACTCCCGAATACGGACATCACAACGCGGGCCGCCCCTATGGCGAGCCCGACCCGGATGTAACGGTCGTTGGCTACCGGGCGGACGACGCCTATGGTCAGCAACCTAACTATGGGCAGCAGCAACCCCCGCAGTACGGCCAGCAGCCCCAGTATGGGCAGCAGCAGCCGGGCTACGGCCAGCAGCCGCAATATGGGCAGCAGCAGCCGTCGCAGTATGGGCAGCAGCCGCAGTACGGGCAGCAGCCCGGCTATGGCCAGCAACCCGAATACGGCCAGCAGCCCGGCTACGGGCAGCAGCAGGCTTCGGGCCAGCAGCCCGAGTACGGCCAGCCGGGTTATGGGCAGCAGCCGCAATCGCAGCCCGGTTACGGTCAGCAGCCCGGCTACGGTCAGCAGCCGTCCCAGCCGGGTTATGGCCAGCAGCAGCCGCCATCGCAGCCCGGCTACGGCCAGCAGCCTGGCTATGGGCAGCAGCCCGCGTCGGGCCAGCAGCCCGGCTACGGTCAGCAGCCTGGATACGGCCAGCAGCCGCAATCGCAGCCCGGTTACGGTCAGCAGCCCGGCTATGGCCAGCAGCCTGGCTACGGTCAGCAGCAGCCGTCCCAGCCGGGTTACGGTCAGCAGCAGCCGTACGGTGGCCAGCCTGGATACGGGCAGCCGCAGCAACCTCAGTACGGCCAGCAGCCCGGCTACGGCGCCCAGCCGCACGGGATGCAGCCGCCCGGAGCCCCGGCCCCGCTCGCCGAGTGGTGGCAGCGGCTCGTGGCGAGGATCATCGACGGTGTCATCTTCGGCATCGTGTCCGTGGTGCTGGGCCTCATTCTCGCGGCCATCCTGCTCAGCAGCTACAACTCCGTGACCGGTACGTCGAGTGGCCTGCTGGGCCCGTTCGCCTACGGGCTCGTGCAGACCATCTTGATGACGGCGATATATGTCGCCTACGAGTACTTCATGACCAAGATGAGCGGCCAGACGGTCGGCAAGCTGGTCATGGGCATCAAGATCGTGCCCATGGGCAACATGCTGCCGCCCGGCGGCCTGCCCAACGAGGTGGCGCTCAAGCGGGCCGCGGGCACTTGGGGCGGATACATCCTCGGCATCGTCCCGGTCGTCGGGACGCTGATCGGTGGGATCGCCGTCGCGCTGAACGGTGCCTCCCAGCTCTGGGACAAGCCGCTGCAGCAGACGTTCGCCGACAAGTTCAGCAACACCGTGGTCGTGAAGATCAAGTAGTCCTCGCGAGCGCGAAACAGAGGTCGGCCGGTGGCCGGCCTCTGTTTTGTGTGTGCGGGCCGTACCAAAATGGGTAGCGGTCGGTTCGCCGAAGGGTCGAGGTGGGTTATGACCGGGTCGCCGCCGTGGAGTGACGTGGTCCCAGCGGAATGGTGGGAACGGCTGGCCGCCCGGCTCATTGAAGCCCTCGTCTTCGGTGTCTTCTATTACATTCTGTTCGTCGCGCTCTGGGCGGCCTTTCGAACTGTCGGGTTGCAGGAGGCGTTCGACGGCCGGCTGCCCGGCGTGTTCGCGTGGCTGCTCGGCGGGCTGGGATATACGGTCTATGACTGGACCGCGCATTCCATGAGCGGCCGCACCTTCGGCAAGGCGATCATGAAGATTCGCCTGGCACCTGGTGGCCTTCGGCGCGGCGCGCTGCTGAAACGGTCCCTGGTCTATCCCGGAGCTGTCATGGTGATGGGCATTCCGGTGGTCAATGTGCTGGCCGGAATCTTCGTCTTCGGGGTCGGGATCCTCATCTTGATCGACAAGCCGCTGCAGCGCGGTCCGCACGACAGGCTCGCCGGAACACTGGTGTCCAAAGATCTTCGCTGAGCCTTCGGTACCAGGGCCGATGCCTTTCCGTAAAATTTTCACTTGATCCGGTAAGGAGTCTGGAGAGACTGGCATTAGGCTATGAGACGTCCGGGTTGCCGGATGTCGGCGCCCTTGGCACACGGACGGCATCCGTGTACCACTATGGTCAGGTGCGGGCGGTTGTCCACCTCATGTGGCATGAGGGGCGCTCATGCTGGGGCCGCTTGTGGATAAAGCGCCCATCGAAACCCCGGTCCGCTGTGGAGACGAGGACGAATGCAGGCCCTTACCGACGTATTGTCAGCCCTCATCCCACCCGTGGTCGTGGGCGGCGCCTTCATCTTTGGCGTAGTGAAGTTGGTCCGATCCGAGGCCGCCGGACGCCGGCCAAACCGCCAGGATCAGGCCGAGAACCACAACTGATCGGTGACTCAGCGGAATCCCTGTAGCGCTGAATTGTCTCCACGCCTTTCCGGGTATATGTTTGCCCTGGCGAATGAAACAATGCTCCGCGAAAGGATTGCGTAGATGGCCAAGCAGATCCAGGAGATTCTCATCGATGACCTCGATGGGGGCGAGGCCAATGAGACGGTCAGCTTCGCTATTGACGGCTCCTCCTATGAGATTGACCTGAGCGACCTTAACGCCAAGAAGCTGAGGGACGCGCTCACGCCTTTCGTACAGCACGCTCGTCGGTCCGGTGCCGTAACCACGCGTCGGCGCGGTCGCGGCGGACAGCGTGCGATGAGCCGCGAGAAGAGCTCGGAGATCCGGCAGTGGGCCAAGGCTCACGGTCTGCCGGTGAGCGAGCGTGGCCGAATCGCCTCCACCGTGGTGGAGAAGTACGAAGCAGCTCACTGAGAGAGTCATCTCCCGACCATGCGCTTATGCCGCTCGCCTAAGGACCCCGGCGAACGCCATAAGCGCATGATCATTTTATCGGCTCTTCTCAAATGCTGGACAGTTCGCGTGGCGATCTTCTAATCGCCCATATGTGATCATTTTGGGCTGGCCGCTCGGTGGATTCCGGGCGGTTTTCTGTTCTGGTGCGTTCCAGCCCCGGGTGCGGGCTCCCCGGTGGCGTGACGGTCCGGGTTGGTAACCCGGCTGACCAGACAGGCGATTTCGCGGCCTCCGGGCGCCGTACCACGATCGATTGGCGTGAGGCGCGCTTCCCTACATAGGATGTTTGCGTATGGCTCACTGATGTGGCACGGGCGATGCGCGGGCGAGCCCTCTCACCCGCGGCGGCCGGAAGCCGCTCCATGTTGATCTGCCGGCGCCGTGGCGGCCAATTCCAGGTGCTTCACCGAAGCTTCCCAAACATCGTTCGCTTGCGGCGTATCGGGAACACGTAACCCCCGATCGGTAGTTGGATAGAGGGTGAACGCCCTGCTCCCGGGGAACGTCTCTGCTATAGAGCGTGTCAGTGGCAGTGGGCACGGTTCGCCGAGCCAGGGCTAGCATGCGGGATGACGGGACCGGATTTACCGGCCTGACTGACCGCTCTGTGAGGAGCGACGAGATGTTCGAGAGGTTCACCGACCGAGCAAGGCGGGTTGTCGTCTTGGCCCAAGAAGAGGCCAGGATGCTCAACCACAACTACATCGGCACTGAGCACATTCTTCTTGGTTTGATCCATGAAGGTGAGGGCGTAGCCGCCAAGGCTCTGGAGAGCCTGGGCATCAGCCTTGAAGGAGTGCGTCAGCAGGTCGAGGAGATCATCGGCCAAGGCCAGTCGGCTCCGTCGGGGCACATTCCGTTCACCCCGCGGGCCAAGAAGGTTCTTGAGCTGTCGCTCCGTGAGGCTTTGCAGCTGGGTCACAACTACATCGGCACCGAGCACATCCTGCTCGGGCTCATCCGTGAGGGTGAGGGTGTGGCCGCCCAGGTGCTGGTCAAGCTTGGAGCCGATCTCAACCGTGTCAGGCAGCAGGTCATCCAGTTGCTCCACGGCTACCAGGGCAAGGAGCCGGCCGCCGCGGGCGGCCCGCAGGAGTCGGCCCCGTCGACCTCCCTGGTGCTCGATCAGTTCGGCCGTAACCTGACCCAGGCCGCCCGCGAGGGCAAGCTGGATCCGGTCATCGGCCGTGAGAAGGAGATCGAGCGGGTCATGCAGGTCCTCTCCCGGAGGACCAAGAACAACCCGGTGCTGATCGGCGAGCCCGGCGTCGGCAAGACCGCCGTCGTCGAGGGCCTGTCGCAGAAGATCGTCAGGGGCGAGGTGCCCGAGACGCTGAAGGACAAGCAGCTCTACACGCTTGACCTCGGTGCTCTCGTGGCGGGTTCCCGCTACCGCGGTGACTTCGAAGAGCGCCTGAAGAAGGTGCTCAAGGAGATCCGCACGCGCGGCGACATCATCCTGTTCATCGACGAGCTGCACACGCTCGTCGGCGCGGGCGCGGCCGAGGGCGCGATCGACGCGGCCAGCATCCTCAAGCCGATGCTGGCGCGTGGCGAGCTGCAGACCATCGGTGCCACGACCCTCGACGAATACCGCAAATACCTGGAGAAGGACGCCGCTCTGGAGCGGCGCTTCCAGCCGATCCAGGTGGCCGAGCCCTCGCTCAGCCACACGATCGAGATCCTCAAGGGTCTGCGCGACCGCTATGAGGCGCACCACCGGGTGTCCATCACCGATGGCGCGCTGGTCGCCGCCGCGCAGCTGGCCGATCGCTACATCAGCGACCGCTACCTTCCCGATAAGGCGATCGACCTCATCGACGAGGCCGGTTCGCGGATGCGCATCCGCCGGATGACCGCTCCGCCGGACCTGCGCGAGTACGACGAGAAGATCGCCAACGTCCGCCGGGACAAGGAGTCCGCGATCGACGCGCAGGACTTCGAGAAGGCGGCCGCCCTCCGCGATCAGGAGAAGCAGCTCCAGCTCAAGCGCGAGCGGCGCGAGAAGGAGTGGAAGGCCGGCGACATGGACGTCGTGGCCGAGGTCACCGAGGAGCTCATCGCCGAGGTCCTGGCGACGGCCACCGGCATCCCGGTCTTCAAGCTGACCGAGGAGGAGTCGCAGCGCCTGCTCCGCATGGAGGACGAGCTGCACAAGCGGATCATCGGTCAGGACGACGCCATCAAGGGCCTGTCCAGGTCGATCCGGCGCACCCGCGCCGGGCTGAAGGACCCGCGCCGTCCCGGTGGCTCGTTCATCTTCGCCGGCCCGTCCGGTGTCGGTAAGACCGAGCTGTCCAAGGCGCTGGCGGAGTTCCTCTTCGGTGACGAAGACGCTCTGATCAGCCTGGACATGTCGGAGTTCATGGAGAAGCACACCGTCTCCAGGCTGTTCGGTTCGCCTCCCGGCTACGTCGGCTACGAGGAGGGCGGTCAGCTCACCGAGAAGGTGCGGCGCAAGCCGTTCTCCGTGGTCCTGTTCGACGAGATCGAGAAGGCCCACCCCGACATCTTCAACTCGCTGCTGCAGATCCTGGAAGACGGTCGCCTGACCGACGCCCAGGGCCGGGTCGTCGACTTCAAGAACACGGTCATCATCATGACCACCAACCTCGGCACCCGCGACATCTCCAAGGGCATCGGGGTCGGGTTCGCGAAGTCCAACGACGCCGACTCCAACTACGAGCGGATGAAGTCCAAGGTCCAGGAGGAGCTCAAGCAGCACTTCCGGCCCGAGTTCCTCAACCGTGTCGATGACATCGTGGTCTTCCACCAGCTGACGCCGGCGGAGATCATCCTGATCGTGGACCTGATGCTCGCTCAGGTCGACGCCCGGATGAAGGACCGCGACATGGGCCTCGACGTCTCGCAGGAGGCCAAGCAGCTGCTGGCCGACCGCGGTTACGACCCGGTCATGGGTGCCCGGCCGCTGCGCCGGACCATCCAGCGCGAGCTCGAAGACTCGCTGTCGGAGAAGATCCTGTACGGCGAGCTCCGTCCGGGGCAGGTCGTCAAGGTCACGATCGAGGGCGAGGGCGACGACGCGAAGTTCATCTTCATCGGTGAGGACGCGGCGTCCAGCCAGGTTCCCGACTCGGCCGCGGCGATCGCGGCGCCGATCAAGAACTAACGGCGCCCGGGTTCGACCCAGGAACCCCCGTGTGAGAGATCGCACGGGGGTTTCGCCGTTTCACAGGTCCGTTGCCTAATTTGTTGGAAACCTGGGTGTACCGCCACCGGTAGTAGTACTACACTGCGTAGAGCATCGCCTAGCCTCGCCATGTCGTCCGCGGACGGCGTTTCCAGGGTGAGGGCTGCTCCCTGGGGAGTACGCGGGAATCAACTCAGGGCGGACGCGTGCGCCACCCGGCAGCAGGCATGCTCGACAAAGTCCGCATCATCCCCAGGGCGGGCGACGGGAACGACCAGTGCAAGCCGTGGAGGATTCAATGCGTCTGCGTCACGATGACGGAACGCTGGTTCACCTCGCCTACAACGCAGGCGTACACCCCGCGGAAGACCTGGAGAACCTGATCGCCCACCTGACCCGCTACGCGGTGCCGGTGCGCAAGCGGCTCGGGGTCGAGCGGATGGGCGTCGGCCTGTGGCTCTCGCCCGCCGTGGCCGACCACCTCACGGCCGACCGCATCGAGCTCGTACGGCTGCGCAGGTCGCTGGAGGAGCGCGGCCTGGAGGTGGTGAGCCTCAACGGCACCGGCGGGCGCAACCTGGAGGTGCCCGGTCCCGACTGGGCCAAGCCGGAGCGCTACCGCTACACGATGGCGCTGGCCAAGATCCTGGCGTTCCTGCTGCCCGACGACGTACGGTTCGGCAGCATCTCCACCATCCCGATCGGCTGGCGCCACGACTGGCCCGCCGACCTGCACGCCATCGCCACCCGGCGGCTCGAACGGCTGGCCAGGGAGCTGCGTGGCATCTACAGCGTCACCGGCAAGACCATCCGCGTCGGCTTCGAGCCGTGGCCCGGCTGCGTGCTGGAGACGACCGAGCAGGCGCTGGAGCGGGTGTGCGGGATCGACTCCGAGCACCTGGGCGTCTGCCTCGACGCCTGCCACCTGGCCTGCGGCGACGAGGAGCCCGGTGCGGCACTGCGCGGGCTGGCCGCCGCGGGCGCTCCGGTGGTCAAGCTGGGGCACGTGCACAACCACACGGGCGATACGCCCAGCACCGGCGCGGTGCTGTACGACACGATGGCGGCGATGCTGTCGGGTGCGGTCAGCGGCAGCGCGCACATCGAGGTCGAGACGCACAACCTGGCAGTACCGGGGCGCGCCAAGGGCCCTGGAGCACTGGTGTCCCTGCTGGCCGAGCAGCTCGACTGGGCCCGCAACAGCCTGACCGGGCTGGGCCTGCAACTGGCCGCGTAACTCCCGGCCGCTACAGAGTGCCGAACCAGCCTGGCGTGTCCAGGCGGAAGAGGTCGGGCGGGGTGACCTTGCGAAGATCGGCCACCATGGCCTGTACGCGCTCTTCGCCCAGCTCCCCGGCCCAGCGTTCGCGGAGGGTTTCGAAGATGTGGCCCGAGCGCACCAGGGCGTCGACGCCGTAGGGCGTCAGACGGACGATCTTACGTCTGGTGTCGTGGGGGTCCACGGTGCGTTCCACGTAGCCGATGCGTTCCAGCACGTCGATCGTCTTGCCGGCCGCCTGCTTGGAGACGCCCAGCGTACGGCCGAGGTCCACGGCGGTCGTGCTGCCTCGGCCGATGGCCTGCATGACGAAGCCGTGCGTCGGCCGCATGTCGGGATGGCCCTGGCGGCCCAGCTCCGCGTGGAGCTCGTCGATGAGCACACGGAAGCCTAGAAGGAGACGGAGCGGAAGCTCGAAGCCGGGGATGTCGCTTGACACGATAGACAACCTGGTTCACTATATAGACAACTTTGTTGTCCATCTTAGGGGTTGCCGGGATGCCTGTCATCCGTGATGCCGATGCGCGTCGATCAGAGACCGCCGGCGGGGTCATGACCACGTTCGCCTCGCCGAGCCAGGGGGGTGCGTCGCGGTCCCTGTGGCGGGTCGACGCCAAGCCCGGTGTGGCGGGGCCGTCGCACGACTTCGACAGCGAACAGGTGTGGACGTGGCTGGCCGGGACGGCCACCGTCGAGCTGGGCGAGGAGACGTACGGCGTCGGGCCGGGCGACACCGTCGTGATGCCCGCCCGCACTGTACGACGCGTCACGGCCGGCGCCGAGACCGGCTACACAGCCGTGGTGACGGCACCGGCCGGAGCCAGGGCACTCGCGGCCGACGGCACCGACGCCTACGGCACACCACCGTGGATCGCGTGACCCACCGCCCGTGCAGCCGATCGCATGTCGGTCACCGACAGCGGGTGGCCCGCGATCCGCGGGCCGGTCACGAACCACAGGCCGGTCGCCGACAGCGGGTGGCCCGCGAACCGCAAGCCGATCACCCACCGACTGAGGAGAATCCGATGCCTGTTGTCCTTTCCGCCGGCTCCCGCCGGACCGAGACGCCGAACGGGGTCATGACCACCCTCGCCTCACCGACCCAGGGCGAGGCGGGAGCGGCGGTGTGGCGGGTGGACGCCGTACCGGGGATGGTGGGGCCGGTCCACGTCTTCGACACCGAGTCGGTGTGGACGTGGCTGGCCGGGACGGCCACCGTCGAGCTGGGCGGCGAGCTGTTCACCGTGGGGCCCGGCGACACCATGGTGCTGCCCGCCGACGTGACCCGGCAGATGACGGCCGATCCACGCGACGGCTTCGCGGCGATCGTGGTCGCGTCTCCGGGGGCCGAGGCGTACAACCCGGACGGCGTGTCGGCCCCGGACGCCTGCGACCTGGCGCCCAAGGGCTCGGAACGGATGGTCCCACTCTGGGTCCGGTGAGCCGGCGGTCAGGAGTGGGGCAGGCGGTAGGTGCCGTCGTCGAGGTGTTCGGCCAGGCCGTCCGTGATCAGGCCGTCCAGGGCGCGCTCTCGTTGCACCGGATCGTCCCAGACCACGTCGAGCGCGGCCTTGGGCACCGGCCCGTGGGCCGCCCGCAGCACCGCCAGCAGGCGGCCCCGGCACTGACGGTCGGTCCCCGCGTACGTCTGGCCCTTGCGGGCGGGCCCGGCATGCGGCGGTTTGCCGGCCAGGCGCCAGGCGCACATCTGGGCGATCGGGCAGTCGGCGCAGCGTGGCGTGCGAGCCGTGCAGACCAGGGCGCCCAGCTCCATGACGGCCACGCCCCAGCGGGCGGCGCCGAGCTCGGGCAGGAGTGTCTCGGCCAGGCGGCGTTCGGCGGCGGAGGTGGCCGTCGGCGGATACTCCTCGGCCCGTACCGCCCTGGCGAACACCCGCCGGACGTTGGTGTCGAGGATCGCGTGCCGCCCGCCGTACGCGAAGCTGGCGACCGCGGCGGCGGTGTACTCGCCGATGCCGGGCAGGGCCAGCAGGGTCGCGTGGTCCGACGGCACCTCGCCGCCGTGCTCCTCGCTGATGGCCTTCGCGCACGCGTGCAGCCGCAACGCCCGGCGCGGGTAGCCGAGCCTGCCCCAGTGGCGTACGGCCTCGCCGGGGAGCTCGGCCGCCAGGGCCTTCGGGGTGGGCCAGCGGTCCATCCACTCGTGCCAGATGGGCAGGACGCGGACGACCGGGGTCTGCTGCAGCATGATCTCGCTGACGAGCACGCCCCACGGCGTCGCGTCGGCGGTACGCCACGGGAGGTCTCGGGCGTTGTCCTCGTACCACTCCAGAACGGGGACGTGTAGGAGGTTCGGCTCAAGCACGCGCCCTAGGCTATGCCGAGATGGCGACCAGCGGCGTGTCGTCACACTCCGTGGCCAATGGATTACCATGCTGTGTGTATGGATCCGGATACGATGGGTGACGGCAGCGGCGACATCTACTGGCGACGGCGTATGAGCGTCCTGGTGGCTGTTCTCGTCGTGGTGGCGGTTGTCGCTTGGGCGTGTTCCAGTGGGGGGAGCGGGCCGCAGCGGCCCTCCAGCACGCAGAGCTCCGTGAGCGTCTCCCCGACGGCGGCGGATCCGCTGCTCGCCGGCCTGCACACCATGACCATGGACACGGCCACCCCCTCGCCCACGCCGAGCCCCAGCAAGGCCACGCCGGCGGCCCTGCCCAAGCGGCCCGGCGATCCCTGCAGCGAGGGCGACCTGGTGCTCAGCATGCAGGGCAAGCAGGACGTCTACGCGCCGGGCGTCCAGCCCAACTTCCTCATCAGCCTGGTCAACACCGGTCCCGTCATGTGCTCCGCCGACGTGGGCCCGCGGTCCATGGAGGTCCGCATCACCTCCGGGGCAGACCGGATCTGGTCGACCTCCGACTGCGTCAGCGGCGAGGCCGCCCAGGTCAAGCAGTTGCAGCGCGGGGTGCCCTTCGTGCGCTCGCTCGACTGGGACCGGCGCCGCTCCAGCAGCGACTGCCGCACCGACCCGCCGGCCGCCCTGCCGGGCACCTACGTGGCCGTGGCGCGCATGGGCAAGCTCAGAAGCCCGATGGGCGTCTTCCAGCTCCGCTGACGACAGCGGGCGGGCGCCCCGACAGCGTCACCCGGCAGCGTCAGACGTACCGCTCCAGGATGGAGGACTCCGCGAGCCGGGAGAGCCCCTCGCGGACGCTGCGCGCGCGGGACTCGCCGACGCCTCCCACGGCCTGGAGGTCGTCGATGCTGGCCGCCAGCAGCTTCTGCAGCCCGCCGAAGTGGTTGACCAGCCGATCGACCACGGTCGCGGGCAGGCGGGGCACCTTGGCCAGCAGGCGGAACCCGCGCGGGCTGACCGGGCTGTCGAGCGTCTCGTCCTCGCTGTGTCCCAGCACGTGGGCGACCGTCGCGAGGTTGAGCAGCTCCTCGCTCGAGAGCGCGTCGAGATCGTGCAGGGCTTCCGTGAGGCGCCGGTGACGGCGGCCGGCGGGGGTCGGGAGGTAGTCGCGCACGACCAGCTCACGCTCCGACTCGACGCCCGCCACCAGCTCGTCGAGCTGCAGCGACAGGAGCCTGCCGTCGGTGCCGAGCTCGACCACGTAGCCCTTGATCTCGTCGGAGATGCGTCTGACCATCTCCAGCCGCTGGGCGACGGCGGCCACGTCACGGACCGTCACCAGGTCTTCGATCTCCAGGGCCGACAGCGTGCCGGAGACCTCGTCGAGGCGGTGCTTGTAGCGTTCGAGCGTGGCCAGGGCCTGGTTGGCCTTGGACAGGATGGCCGCCGACTCCTCCAGCACGTAGCGGATGCCGTCGAGGTAGAGGGCGATGATCCGCATCGACTTGCTGATCGCGATGATCGGCAGGCCCGTCTGGCGGGCGACCCGCTGCGCGGTGCGGTGGCGGGTGCCCGACTCGTCGGTGGGGATGCTCGGGTCCGGCACCAGGTGCACGGCGGCGCGGATGATCCGCTGGCCGTCGCTCATCACGATCGCGCCGTCCATCTTGGCCAGCTCGCGCAGGCGCGTGGCCGAGAACTCGACATCGAGCTCGAACCCGCCGCTGCACACCTCTTCGACCACTCTGTTGTAGCCGAGCACGATCAGGCCGCCGGTCTGACCGCGCAGGATCCGCTCCAAGCCGTCGCGTAGTGGTGTGCCCGGGGCCACGGAGGCCAGGGCTTCGCGACGGCGGTCGTCGAGACTCCTGTCGTTTGGCACCTGACCCCCGTGTCGAAATAGTCAGGTCAAGCTTAGCCGTGCTATGTGACGTGTGTGAGTGCGTCCCAGACGTTCTCCACCTCGACCACCTCGAATCCTGCCGCGAAGGCCACCGGTCCCACGGGCACCAGGGAACGCTGTCCGTCACGCCCGCGCGCGCCCTGGTCGAGGGATCCGGTGGGCACCAGCCCGCGCTTGAAGCCCAGCCTGGCGGCCTCGCTCAGCCGCCGCCGCACGTCTTTCACCGGGCGCAACTCGCCCGCCAGCCCCACCTCGCCCATGGCCACCAGACCGGCCGGCAGCGGCTTGTCGCCCGCCGCGCTGGCCACCGCCAGCATCACCGACAGGTCGATGGCCGGGTCGGACAGCTTGATGCCACCCACGGTCGCGGTGAACACGTCGCAGCCGCCCAGCTTGGCGTTGAGCCGGCGTTCGAGGACGGCGAGGATCATCTGCACCCGGAAGGTGTCGAGGCCCGAGGAGGTGCGCCGGGGCTGCTGCGCCTCGGTGCGGGCGACCAGGGCCTGCACCTCGGCGGGCAGCGGCCGGGTGCCCTCGACCGTGACGGTCACGCAGGTGCCCGGCACTGGCTCGCTGCGCCGCGAGACGAACAGCCCGCTCGGGTCGGTGATGCCCTCGATGCCGCGCTCGTGCAGGTCGAAGCAGCCGACCTCCTCCGTGGGGCCGTATCTGTTCTTGATCGCGCGGACCATCCGCAGCCGGGAGTGGCGGTCGCCCTCGAAGCTGAGCACGACGTCCACCAGGTGCTCCAGGGTGCGCGGCCCGGCGATCGAGCCTTCCTTGGTGACGTGGCCGACGAGCACGGTGGCCATGTTGCGCTCCTTGGCCAGCCGTACGAGATTGGCGGCCACCTCCCGCACCTGCGTCACCCCGCCCGGCACGCCGGTGGCCTGCGCGGAGCCGACCGTCTGCACCGAGTCGACGACGAGCATCCTGGGCTGGACCTTGTCGACATGCGCGACCAGCGCCGACAGCTCGGTCTCCGCGGCGAGGTAGAGGTTGTCGCGGATGGCGCCGATGCGGTCGGCCCGCAACCGGACCTGGGCCGCCGACTCCTCGCCCGTGATGTAGAGCACGGTGTCGCGCTCGGACATGCGGGCGGCCGCTTCGAGCAGCAGCGTCGACTTGCCGATGCCGGGCTCGCCGGCCAGCAGCACCACCGCGCCGGGCACCAGCCCGCCGCCGAGAACCCGGTCGAGCTCGCTCACCCCGGTCGTGCGCGCGGCCGCCGTCTCGGCTTTGACCTGGCCGATCGGCATCGCGGGCGCGGTCGTCGCACCGGCCTGGACGACGTGCACCCCGGCGCGCGCGCCCTCCTCGTCGACCGTGCCCCAGGCCTGGCACTCGCCGCACCGGCCCACCCACTTCGTGGTGCGCCACCCGCACTCGGCGCAGCGGTAACCGGGCTTCTGCGCAGACTTGACCATGCGGAGCAGGCTAGCGGCCCGCGCCGACAGTCTGCACGAGGTACGGGCCTACTTCAGGCCCAGTTCGGCCTCGATCATGCGCTTGGGCTTGGCGCCGACGACCTGCTTGACCGGCTCCCCGTTCTCGAACAGCAGCATCGTGGGCAGCCCCATGACGCCATAACGGGCCGAGATCTCAGGGTGTTCGTCGCTGTTGAGCTTGCCGATGGCCAGGCCGTGCTCGGCCTCGATCTCCGCGAGCACGGGGGCGACCATGCGGCACGGTCCGCACCATTCGGCCCAGAAGTCGACCAGCACCGGCTTGGTGCTCTTGAGTACCTGCTCCTCGAAGTTCGAGGTGGTCAGCTCAATCATTTCTCTCCTTTAAGCACGCAACCAGGGCACGCCGCGCCGAGCTGGGCGGCGACTTCGGCGCGCCGGGTGAGCAGGACGCGGATCTCGTCGTCGATCTCGGCCAGCTTGCGCTGGTAGACGGCGACCGACTCGCGGCAGGAGCCGCCCGTACTGTGGCCGGAGCGCAGGCAGTCGACGAACGGCCGCGTGTCCTCCAGCGTGAACCCCACGGACAGCAGCGCCCGGATCTCGGACACCAGCTTGATGTCCTCCTCCGCGTAGTCGCGATAGCCGTTGGACCCGCGCCTGGCCGACAGCAGCCCATGCTGCTCGTAGTAGCGGAGTGATCGAGTGCTCACCCCGGTCCGTTCGGCCAGCTCTCCGATGCGCATGCCTCCAAGGTAAACGTTGACACTGACGTCAATGTCAACCCCCCTAGAACGAGCGCCAGCGCAGCACGTTCGGGTAGGGCAGCTCCAGGCCGGGCGTCTCGGCGATCGCCTGCGCGGCCACCTCGGGCGTGAACTCGATGCGCAGCACCGCCTCCAGCTCGGCCCGGCGGGAGAAGGCCATCCGCAGGTCGAGCCGCTGTCGCTGCCACCCGTGGAGGTCCCAGAAGGCCTCCACCGCCTTGGCCGAGTAGGTGGGCACCGTGCGCTGGAACCAGCCGCCGAAGGCCCCGCGGGTGGCGTCCAGATCGATGACGAAGGCCGCGCCGCCCCGCCGTACGACCCGGGAGAGCTCGCGTAAGCCGGGCTCGCAGCCGGGGCCGAAGAAGTAGGCCCAGCGCGCCACCGCGACGTCCACGGACGCGTCGGGCAGCGGCAGGTCCTGCGCGGTGGCGGCGTGGATCTCGACGGACGGCAGCCCGGCGCAGCGGCGGCGGGCGAGCGTGACCAGATCGCCGTGGGGCTCGACGCCGATCACCTTCGCCGCGTCGGCCGCGAAGGTCGGCAGGTGGTAGCCGGTGCCGCAGCCGATGTCGAGCACGGTGGCGCCATCCCAGGAGCGCAGGGCGCGCATCGCCGCGTTGGCGGCGCCGTCAGGGTCGACGGCGCGATTCTCCAGCTCGTAGACCTGGGGGGTGTTCCAGATGTTGGGGCTGGGGATGGCGCCTTTGGCGATCCGTGGCATGGTCCAACCGTATGGGGCGCGCGCCAGAACGTCGCCACCGGCTTAGGCTGGCAGCGTGGCTGATGTCATCCGCGTGCCCAATGCGAAGATCGCATTGTCCACCGCCTCGGTATATCCGGAACGCACTCCTGACGCGTTCGAGCTGGCCGCGCGTCTTGGCTACGACGGGGTCGAGATCATGGTCGGCGCCGATCCCGTGAGCCAGGACATCGACGTGATCGAGCGGCTCTCAGAGCACTATGAGGTCCCCGTGCTGGCCATCCACGCGCCGTGCCTGCTCGTCACGCAGCGCGTCTGGGGCCGCGACCCCTGGGCCAAGCTGGTCAAGGCACAGAAGGCGGCCGAACGGCTGGGCGCCTCGACGGTCGTGGTGCATCCACCGTTCCGCTGGCAGCGCGAATACGCGCGCGACTTCGAGACCGGCCTGGCCAGGATGCGTGAGGAGACCGGCGTCACGTTCGCGGTGGAGAACATGTTCCCCCTCAAGGCCAGGAACAACGACGTGGTCCCCTACTCGCCCAGCTGGGACCCGACCGACTTCGACTTCCCGCACGTCACGCTCGACCTGTCGCACACGGCCGTCTCGGGCAGCGACGCCATGGAGATGGCCGCCAAGCTCGGCGACCGGCTCGCGCACCTGCACCTGGCCGACGGCCTCGGCGTGACGAACAAGGACGAGCACCTGGTGCCCGGCAGGGGCAACCAACCGTGCGCGCCCATGCTGGAACGGCTGGCCAACTCCGGCTATGGCGGGCTGGTCGTGCTGGAGATCAACACCCGCAAGGCGGCCAGCCGTACGGAGCGGATCGACGACCTGGCGGAGGCCCTCGCCTTCGCCCGCCTCTACCTGGCGGCGGCCAGATGAGTGTGGGACCGATGAGGGAGCTCGGCAGGGTGTTCGACAGCGTCGCCGACGCCTACGACGCGGGCCGGCCGACGTATCCGGACGAGATGTACCACGCGGTGTCGGAAGTGTCCGGCATCCAGCTCGCCGGCGCGACGGCGGTCGACGTGGGCGCCGGCACCGGCATCCTGACGCGCGCCCTGCGCGCCCGCGGCTCGCGGGTGATCGCCGTGGACGCGGGCTCGGAGATGCTCGCCCGCCTGCTCTCGAAGGCCACGGACGAGGGCATCGCCGCGCTGCTCGCGGACGGCAACGCCCTGCCGCTGACCGACGGGGTGGCCGACCTGGTGACCTACGCCCAGTCCTGGCACTGGCTCGACCCGGTGGTCTCGATCGCCGAGGCCAGGCGGGTGCTGCGGCCCGACGGGGCCATCGTGGGCTGCTGGAACCTGGCCCACGCCGCCGAGGCCGACTGGCTGGCTGCCCACGAGGCCCGGCTGGCGGCGGAGTGCCCGACCTACTGGGGCCCGGCGCTGGCGGAGTGGTCCGTGCCGCCCATCGCCGCCGCCATGGAGGTGGTCGAGGAGCGCTGGATCGCCTGGACCAGGCTGGTCGGCATCGAGGACTTCCTGCTCAACCTACGTTCGCACTCCTACATGGCGGCGCTGTCCCCTGAGGCCGCCGACGATCTCGTCGCCCGCCAGCGGGTGGAGCTCAGGAAGGTCTTCCCCGAGGGAGTCCTGTACGTGCCCATGCGGGTCTACCTGGCGGTGGGCAGGTGACGAACACCCGCCGTCCGGGGCGCCGGCCGGGGTCGGCGGACACGCGGGGTGAGATTCTCGCCGCGGCCCGCCGGGTCTTCGCCGAGAAGGGCTTCGACAAGGCGACGGTACGCGGCATCGCCAGGGAGGCGAACGTCGATCCCGCCCTGGTGCACCACTATTTCGACACCAAGGAGGGCATGTTCGCGGCGGCGATGCGGCTGCCGGTCAGCCCTGACCAGATCGTGCCGCTGCTGCTCGACGGGCCGCGCGAGGAGATCGGGGAGCGGCTCGTCCGGTTGATCCTGACGGTGACGGGCCAGCCCGAGACGCGCGAGCCGATGGTCGCGCTGATCCGGTCGGCCATGACGAACGAGCAGGCCGAGACGATGTTCCGGGAGTTCGTCACGAACGCCCTGCTCTTCAAGGTCGCCGACCGGCTCGAGGTGCCGCACCTGCGGATCGAGGCCGCCTTCGCGCAGCTCTTCGGCATCGTCATGGGCCGTTACGTGCTCAAGCTGGAGCCGCTGGCGAGCGCCGATCCCGAGGATCTGGTCGAACTGCTGGCCCCGACGGTACAGCGCTACTTGACGGGGTAGAGCATTGTTCTGGACGCACCGCCGACCGTAAGGTTACTACTCGGTAGGATTCCGGGAGTGTCTGGCCGGTGACGTGACCGTACGCTGGCAGCCAACATCGTCAGTGGGAGGACCCGTGCTCTGGGTGGCCATCATCGGGCTAATCATGACTGTCCTGGCGGTCGCCGTGGCGGGCCGCAGGACACTGTTCCTGTTCAGGCTCGCGACAGTGGGCCCGCCCGCGCCCGAACGCATCGAGTACGCGAAGACGCACGCGGGCAGCGAGCTCAAGGCGCAGCTCGTCGAGGTGTTCGGGCAGAAGAAGCTGCTCAAGTGGACACCGTCGGGCACCGCGCACTTCTTCGTGATGTGGGCGTTCTTCATCTTGCTGACCGTCTACATCGAGGCGTACGGCGCCATCATCCAGGGCGCGATCACCGGTGAGCCCGACTTCCACATCCCGCTCATCGGCACCTGGGCGGTGCTCGGCTTCCTGCAGGACTTCATCGCGGTCGCCTGCCTGCTCGGCCTGCTCGCCTTCGCCGTCATCCGGATCAAGAACTCACCCAAGACGCTCGGCCGCAAGTCCCGCTTCTCCGGCTCCCATCTCGGCGGCGCCTGGCTCGTCCTGTTCATGATCTTCAACATCATCTGGACGCTCTTCCTGGCCCGCGGCGCGGCGGCGGCCAACGGCAACTTCCCCTACTCGTCGGGCGCCTTCGTGTCGCTGGCGCTCGGCGACGTCCTGCCGGCCAGCTCGGTGCTGGAGGAGATCGCGCTGCTGCTGCACATCGGCTTCATGCTGGTGTTCCTGGTCATCGTGGTGCACAGCAAGCACTTGCACATCTTCACCGCGCCGCTGAACGTGCTCTTCTCCCGCCGCCCCGACGGTCTGGGCGGCGCGTCCGAGCTGCGCGTCGACGGCAAGCTCGTCGACTTCGAGGACGAGGACCTGGACCCCGAGCGGCTCGGCCGGGGCAAGATCGGCGACACCACCTGGAAGGGCTTCCTCGACTTCTACAGCTGCACCGAGTGCGGCCGCTGCCAGTCGCAGTGTCCCGCGTGGAACACCGACAAGCCGCTGTCGCCGAAGATGCTCATCCTCGACCAGCGTGACCACGCCTTCAAGGTGGCCCCCTACCTGATGGCCGCCTCCACCGAGCACGCGGACACCGACGTGCTCGCGCTGCTCAACAAGCCGCTGGTCGGCGAGGACGGCGTGATCCACCCGGATGTCCTCTGGTCCTGTACGAACTGCGGCGCCTGCGTCGAGCAGTGCCCGGTCGACATCGAGCACATCGACCACATCCTCGACATGCGCCGCTACCAGGTGATGGTGGAGTCGTCGTTCCCGTCGGAGGCGGGAGTGATGGTCAAGAACCTGGAGAACAAGGGCAACCCGTGGGGCATGTCCGAGATGAAGCGGGCGGACTGGATCTCCGAGCTGGACTTCGAGGTCGAGCTGGTCGAGGACAAGATGCCCGAGGACGCCGAATACCTCTTCTGGGTCGGCTGCGCGGGCGCGCTCGAGGACCGGGCCAAGAAGACCACCAAGGCCGTCGCCGAGCTGCTGCACATCGCGGGCGTGAAGTTCGCCGTGCTCGGCCCGATGGAGGCGTGCACCGGCGACCCGGCCCGCCGTCTGGGCATGGAATACCTGTTCAACATGCTCGCCCAGCAGAACATCGAGACGCTGAACGAGGCGGGCGTCAAGAAGATCGTCGCCACCTGCCCCCACTGCTTCAACACGCTGGCCAACGAGTATCCGCAGCTCGGCGGCACCTACGAGGTCGTACACCACACGCAGTTGCTGGCCAAGCTGGTCGACGAGGGACTGCTCACCCCGATCACGCCGATCGAGGAGAAGATCACCTACCACGACCCGTGCTTCCTCGGCCGCCACAACAAGGTCTACTCGCAGCCCCGCGACATCATGTCGAAGGTGCCCGGCGTGCAGACGCAGGAGATGCACCGGCACAAGGACCGCGGTTTCTGCTGCGGCGCCGGCGGCGCCCGGATGTGGATGGAAGAGCGCATCGGCAAGCGCATCAACACCGAGCGGGTCGACGAGGCCCTGACCACCAATCCTGACACTGTCTCCACGGCCTGTCCGTTCTGCATGGTGATGCTCGGCGACGCCATCAACGAGAAGAAGAACAGCGGCGAGGCGAAGGAGTCGCTGGAGGTCGTGGACGTGGCCCAGCTCCTGATCAAATCGGTTAAAAGCGCCTCCTGACGCGGAAAAGTCGGACTCCTCTACAGGGCTTGTAGAGGAGTTCCGCACGTCAGGAGGGCCGAGTGGAGGAAAACTGCCATCCACATAACGGGAAAATCACGGTAACCTCAACGTCGCATGGCTTCATTCGACGGGGAGGGGGCTCGTGATGCGCGTCGTCGTCACAGACGCGGAAGTCACGCTCGCCGACGTGCTCTCCCTGCGACTCGCGATCGAGGAGCCGCTGAGGGAAGGCACCGAGCTCGTGCTCAGGCACCGGACGACGGGGGTCGAGCGTGACGTGCTGCTCGGCACGCCGGGCGCCAGGACGCGCGAGGCCAGCCTGGCGGTGTCACTGGCGCCGCTGATGCTCAGCCCCGGCCGCTGGGACGCCTATCTGCGCCGCGACGGCAAACGTTCGCGGCTGCGCAGCATCGACCCGGGCTTCTCACTCGACCACCTCGACGCCTACGCCCTGTGCAAGCGGACCCTCGCCTATCGCTCTTATCGCACGCGCAACGGTTTCCTGGCGCTGAAGATAGCCGACGCCGAGCCGGCGGCGGAGGTGCGCTCGATCTGGTTCAGGGAGGGCCGGTTCGAGGTGATGGGTCTGCTCGCCTACACCGGCCTCGAGGACGACGACTCGCGTCACGAGGCCAGGCTGGCGCTCCAGCGTGAGCAGCCCGCCGGGACGACCATCCGCACGGTGGCCACCGTGCAGGGGGTGCGCTTCCACGCCGCGTTCTCCTTGGTCGACGTGGTCGAGGCCGATTCGGAGTCCTCGGGCGTCTGGGAGCCGTCGCTGGAGGTCGAGGGCGTGCCGACGCCCATGATGCTGGGCGCCCGGCTCGACGACATAGACGGCAAGCGCCGCCGGCTGCACTACCCGTCGGCCCGGGTCGACGGGGTGGCCGTCCGTCCCGCCTACACCGCCGACGACGAGCTGCGGATCGAGGTGGGCAGGTGAAGGTCAGCATCTTCGTCTCGTCCGCGTACGCCATGCGTGGCGACGTGCGCTCCACCCTGAACTTCGCCACCGCCCTCTCCGACCGCCACGACGTCGAGGTGATCAGCCTCCGGCGGCAGAAGGACAAGCCCTTCTTCCCCGTGGGCCCGAAGGTGGCCATGCGCTCCGTGGTCGACCTCCGGCCCGGGGTCAGGCACCTGCTGCCGAGGGGGCAGGTACGCACCGAGGTGGCGCTGTGGCGGGTGCTGCGCAACCTCAAGACCGACGTCCTCATCACCACCAGACCGGGGTTGAGCGTCCAGGCGGCCAGGCACGCGCCACGGGAGACGCTCAGGCTCGCCAGGGAGTGGGCGCGTCCGGCGATACTCGGGCCCGTCCAGCGCTACTATCCGCGTCTCGACGCCGTCGTCACGGCCACCGACAGCGCGCAGGAGGAGTGGCGCGGGCTGCTGGGCGAAGGGGCGCCCGTACACGTCGTGCCGGACGCGCTTCCCAGCGGGCCGTGGCCGCGCTCGCGGATGGACAACCGCATCGTCGCGGCGGGCGGCAGGTGGGAGCCCCCCAAGGCGTACGACAGGCTGATCAGGGCGTTCGCCACCGTCGCCGACAAGCGGCCGGACTGGCGGCTGAGACTGTACGGCGGGGGCCCCGAGGAGCGGCGGCTGCGCGCGCTCGTCCGGGAGCTCGACCTGCACAACCACGTCTACTTCATGGGCGTCACCCCGGACCTGGCGGGGGAGTTCGCCAAGGCGTCGATCGTGGCCAACACCTCACGCACCGCCGATCTGGGCATGTCCGTGCTGGAGGCCATGGGCTGCGGGGTGCCGGTGGTGGCCTTCGACGGGGCCAGGGGGCCGAACGAGTTCGTGGCCACCGGCTACAACGGGGTGCTGGTGCCGGAGGGCGACGGCGGGCTGGAGCTGTTCGCGGCCGCGCTGCTCGCGCTGATCGACGACGAGCGCCGGCGCCGTTCGCTGGCCGCGGGCGCGCTGGAGACGGCCATCCGGCACGAGGCGGCTGAAGTGGGCGAGCAGTGGGAGAAGCTGCTCAGCGACCTCCGCTGATTGATACGGGTTACGGGTACCGTAGGAGCATGCATGGGTACAGCGGAGACAAGCAGGCATATCTGACGCGGCTCAGGCGGATCGAGGGGCAGATCAGAGGTCTGCAGCGGATGGTCGACGACGACGCCTACTGCATTGACGTGCTGACCCAGGTGTCCGCGGCGACGCGGGCGCTGCAGGCGGTGGCTCTCGGGCTGCTTGAGGAGCACATCTCGCACTGCGTGGCCGACGCCATCAACACCGGCGGGCCCGAGGCGGAGGCGAAGGTCAAAGAAGCGTCGGCGGCGATCGCGCGTCTCGTCCGTTCGTAGGAGACAGCGCGCGCACCTAACTAGTTATGTTGTGCGGTAGTGCACCATCCCCGGAAACCACCGTCCCGGACCCCTTGGGGATCCGGGACTAGGTCATTAGTGATGGTCTTCAGCGACTCGCCGAAGTCCGCAATCCGAGCGCGTCGTCGAGCTCGTCCAAGGTCAGCCGCCGCTCACTGATAGCGACGGCGGTGAGCACCTCAGCGTAGAGCGCAATCTCGTCCAACGCGACACGGTCGTGGACCCGAGAGTCCAGGTCATCGTGCCCCACCGCGTCGTCCTTCCTTCCGCAGCCCACACCCTCTACGAGGTTACGGCGGGGGCCCTGCGGGCGACATGGCCCATCGGAGTCATTCCTTTGAACGCCACCTGGGCCCCATGGGGATCATTTCCCGAATCCGAGATCACAATTCAGCTAATGGTGCGTTGTCTCAAGTGTTAGAAGGCTATAGGCGGGGTTAGGGTGAAATAGCGGTATTAGTGGTTTAGGAGTGCATGTCATCGCGTTCTGGGATCAAGCGGTGGACGAGCGCCGCCGCTCCCGCGAACCCGCGCTCCGGCACCCGCGCGCCCGTGAGCCTCCCCCACGCCAGCCCGACGGCGTACGCGGCCCCCAGCAC
Source organism: Nonomuraea sp. NEAU-A123 (assembly GCF_018603905.1). Taxonomy (GTDB): domain Bacteria; phylum Actinomycetota; class Actinomycetes; order Streptosporangiales; family Streptosporangiaceae; genus Nonomuraea. Next base: position 14,072 of record NZ_JAHFZZ010000022.1, on the reverse strand, counting down.
GGCCGCCGCCGCCGCCCGATCGGGCGGCTCAACACCGGATCCTGACGCCCGCGCCTCCTCCCGCACAGACGCCGCCGCCCTCGGCACGCCATGAGCGCCTGTCCCCGGCACCAAGTGAGCGCCCGTTTCCGGTACGGCGTGAGCGCCTGTTTCCGGCGCGCCAGAGGCGCCCGGCTGCCGTGCGCCGTGGGTGCCCGTCCCCGGCACCATGTGAGCGCCTGTTTCCGGCATGGCGTGAGCGTTCCCCCGGTCGCTGACCCCGGTCCACGAAGAGGGCACCGCGTAGGCGCCCGTCTCCGGTGGGTCGGCGCGCCACGGGTAGGGCGGTGGTGTCCGCGTGGGGAAGCCCTCCGGTTGGGTGGTCTCCGCTGCCGAGGTGCTCGTCAGTCCCGCCTTGGCGAGTTCGTCGTACGCCCGCCGCAACCGGTGGTCCAGGTACCCGGGAAGCAGCCCCCGCGAGTCGGAGAGGTCCGCCAGGAAGGCGGCCGCCGCCCGGGACGGTTCGGTGGTGAAGTCCAGCGCCTCGACCAGGTCGTACACGGTGTGGCGGAAGTGCGCCTCGGGATCGGTCTCCACCAGCACCGCCCTGCCCAGCCGCTCCGGCAGCCGGTCGAGCCACGCCTGCCGTACCGTGTGGTCGTCGCGCAGGGCCGCGCGGTCGTCCAGGTGGGGCTGTCTGAGCGTGGGCTCCACCATCGTGAGCAGCGCCAGCGCGCGCGGCCTGAACCGGGGGTCCGACAGCAGGATCTGGGCCGTGTCGGCCATCATCGCGGCCAGCCGGAGCGCGGCGCGGGAGTGGCCCGCGCGCAGCCGCTCGGAGACGAGCGTGACGAGGTCGAGCAGCGGCGGCGCGGGCAGCCAGCGCACCCACTCGTCACCGGGAAGCGGCCGCCGCAGATATTCGCCGAAGGCCGTGATGAGCCGCTCGTTGCCGTCGAAGGCGGGCGCGTACGCGCACCACATGATCGTCCCCCAGATCGCGGCGACCGTGCTCGGCACGTCTCTGGCGAAGATCTCGTTGAAGGCGCTCAGCGGGTAGTCGCGCTCGGAGCGGCGTTCCTCGCCCCGCAGCAGCAGCCGGATCCGGTCGGTGAGCGCGTGGGGCACGTCGGGGCCGACGAACGCCTGGGTGGAGCCGGGCTCGGCGGCGAAGTCGGGCCCGCGCGGTATCACCCGGGCGGGCAGCACCGCGGCGGGGTGCCCCGCGTTGCGGGTAAGAGCGTCTCTGGGCGGCGGTGAGAGGTGCCAGCGGCCGTCGGCGGGATCGTGCAGATACCAGCGCGCGTGCGTCCCGAACAGCCATCTGTCGCCCTCGGGCGTCACCAGGGCCCTGGCCGCGATCACCTGGGCGCGTACGGGCACGGGAAGCCCCTGCCAGCGCGGGTCCGCGACCATCGCGCGGACCTCCGCCTCGACGGCGGTGAACGCATTCCAGGAGCGCACGGCGGCCATCGTACTGGTCCGATCGGAATCGACAATGGGCTTTACACGGCAGAATGTCCGCCATGAGGGCAACAATGGCTGGGGTTCTGGCGGTCGTGGGCGTGCTCGCCGGGTGCGGGACGGCGACCTCGGCGCAGCCGACCCCCACCGGCCCCGGCGTGCTGACCCTGAAGGACGCGGCACCGCCCGCGCCCGGGGGAGAGGTGGGCTCGGCGTCGGACGAGTTCGCCGCCGCCACCGGTCTGTCGGTGTGGAGCAAGCTGAGCGAGACCGAAAAGGATCTCGATCGGATCGCCAAACTCGACGTGAACACGACCGCCAAGGGCTCGTTATACCTGGAGCCCAAGGTTTCCGCCTGGTTCGACGGCTTCCGCGGCCCGTTCGTGTACCAGGAACTCGCCGGGGACATCGTCATGCACGCGCGGCTCAAGGTCGAGGGTAAGAAGGGCGTCAAGCCCACGCGGAAGTTCTCGCTCGGCGGCCTGATGGCCAGGGTGCCCAATTCGTACGCGAAGGCGAACTGGATGTCGGTCACCACCGGCACGGCCGACGAGAGCGGCCGGCTGGAGATGACGTACACCAAGGACGGCAGTTCCGGGCCGCACGAAACCAAGATCAAGAGTGGCTGGGTGGAACTCGTCCTGGCCAGGGTCGGGCGCCTCGCGGTGGCCCTGTACAAGGAGGACGGCGGCGCCTGGAAGGTCGGCGGGCGCTGGCCTTCGGAGCTGCCCGAAGTGCTGCAGTGGGGCATGACCGCCTACACCGACTGGGACAGCTACGGCGCGCTCAAGAAGGACCCCTCCAAGGGCAACGCCAAACAGGTCAAAGGCACGCCCGACCTCAAGATGACCGTCGACTTCGTCCGGTTTCTCCGGCCCGAGCTGCCCGACTACGTGGACCCGCTCAACACCGCGTCGGTGCCGGACGACGTCCTGATCAAAGTGGTGACGCCGTCCGGTGCCTGAGCGCCTTGGCCATGTAGTTGTCCGGCGTGTTCGCGAAGCTCGCCCGGTCGTCGTCGGTGAGCTCGCGCACAATTTTTCCTGGCACCCCGGCGACCAACACCCCGGCCGGGATCTTCTTGCCCGGCCCGACCAGGGCGCCGGCCGCGACCAGAGTGCCCGCGCCGATGCGGGCGCCACCGAGCACGATCGCGCCGATGCCGATCAGCGCTCCGGACTCCACATGGGCGCCGTGCACCATGGCCTTGTGGCCGAGACTGACCCGGTGCTCCAAGATCGCCGGCTCGCCCGGGTCAGAATGGAGGCAGCACAGATCCTGTACGTTGCACTCCTCGCCGATCTCTATTCGCTCGTCGTCACCCCGGAGAACGGAGCCGTACCAGATGCTGGACGCCCGGCCCACTCGCACCCTGCCCACCACGACGGCGCCTGGCGCGATGTACGCCTCGGGATGAATGTCCGGGACTGCCCCGTTGTCCAATGCAGCGATGTACACCCGTCACATCGTAATTCCCGGCCGAGGTCTGGTGTTCCGGTTGCGGACGTGGGCAGATGGCAGGAAAGTCGATTCCTGACGTCTCGTCGCCAGACCCTTACAAGCTGCCGGTTTCCCCCGCCTCACGCAAACCCTTAGGTAACCCCCATGACAAACCAGCACGAGAGCATTCCCGATCTGATGCAAGAGGACACCTTCGAAGTCGTGATGCGCGGCTACAACCGCCGTCAGGTACACGACTACATGATCCGTACCCGTAACCAAGTCCGAGATCTGGAAGAGCGGCTGGCGCGGGCGATCGACCAGGCCGAGCAGGGCCGCGTCGAGCTGGCGGAGGCCAGACGGCGCATGGTGGAGGCGCCGCAGAGCTACGAGGACCTCAGCCCCAGGCTGGCGCAGATTCTCCGGCTGGGGGAAGAGGAAGCCGCCGCCAAGAAGGAAGACGCCGAGGCCGAGGCCGTCAGCGTGCGTGACGCCGCCAAGTCGGAGGCCGACCGGCTGGTCACCTCCGCGCGTGAGACGGCGGACAACATGCTGACCTCCGCTCAGTCGGAGGCCGAGCGGCGCGTGGGCGAGGCGACGGGGGCCGCCGAGCGCATGCTGGCTCAGGCGGGCGCCGACGCCGAGGAGAAGCTGACCAGCGCGCGCACGGAGGCGGAGGACACCCTGCGGGAGGCGCGGGCCGAGGCCGACAGCGTGCTCACCTCCGCCAAGCAGGAGGCCGAGCAGCTCCTGGAGTCCGCCGGCTCGGAGGCCGAGCGGACCCTCACGAGCGCTCGCACCGAGGCCGAGTCGACGCTCGAGTCGGCGCGGCAGCGGGCCGAGTCGCTCGACGAGCACGCGGGCCGGCGCGTCGAATACCTGAGCAACACGCACACGGAGGTCGTGCGGAGGCTGACCGAGATCAGCTCCGTGCTCGGCGACCTCATGCACACCGAGAGCAAGGCGGGCCCGCTCGTCATCGAGCCGGCCGGCTCGCCCGAGCCCGCCCCATTGGAGCCCGCTGACACCGTCGTCCAGGACGCCGTCGTCGAAGAGGTTGTGGTCGAGGAGCCGGAGCACCTGCCCGCTCCGCAGGACGACGTGCGGGTCATCGTCGAGGACAGCCCGGCCGAGCGGACGGCGGAGGTCGCGCGCCCCGTCTCCGACGACACGGACGTCGACATCATCGGCCGCCTGTCGGACGTCCGCCGCTAAGCGTCGAACGGCCGCCGACAAGCAGGTAGGGCCCCGCCCGATGTGGCGGGGCCCTTTCACGTCCCACGGGCGGAAGCCCCCGCCCCCGATCGGGTCGGGGGCTTCCGCGATCGCGGCCCCTATGGGGGCCCGGTGCCGGAGCCGCCGAGACGCTGGACCCGGCACCGGGCTGCTCGCGCGCGTCCGCGGCGTACCGCAGGAACGGTCCGCCGCGACACGATCACGGAGGCGCCGGACCGGCTCGCGGCTTGTGCTCGCCGGCCCTGCTCTCCTGGTCCCGGAGTTGCTCGCGCAGGCCCTCCGGGTCGTCGGCGTCGATGGTCATCGCACACCCGGCATCGCGCTGCGCCGCGCTGAGCGGGTGATGTCGCGTGGCCCACCAACGGCCGGCGTCGCTCCGCCAGATGGTCCACTGCGCGAACTCCCGGGCGATGTCGGCTAGATGCCGGTCAAAGGACATCTGATCATCCCTCCGGGACCCACGCGAGGTTCCATCTCCTTGAAGGGTCCGTCACATCTCTAGAGAAGGCAATGATCGCAAGGGACAGGTCAACCTATCGCTTGACATTTCTGCTTGACCTAGGCGTCGAAGTCGTACTGAAGTACGTACGCCGCCGAGTCCAGGACCATCTCGTTGAGCTCGACGGGCACGCCCGCCGAGGTGTAGGCGGTCCGGGTGATCACGATCACCGGAGTGCCGCCGGGCAGGCCGAGCAGCCCGGTCTCGCGTGGTCCCGGCATCCTGGCGCGCACCTCCTCGGTGAAGTGGGCGGGCGGCAGGCCGAGATCGCGCAGCCTCGCGTACACGCCTCCCGGCCCCGTGTCGAGGGAGGTGATGGCGCTGCCCTCGACCAGGCGGGCGGGGAAGTAGGAGGTGGCGAGCTGCACGGGCCGGGCGTCGACCGAGTAGCGGCGCCGCCGTACCCATACCTCGCCGCTGTCGAGGACGCCCGCGACCTCCTCGGCCGCCGGCTCGCGTGCCACCTCCACCTCGTCCACGGTGAAGGGGCGGCCGCGGGTGTCGGCGTCCCAGATGGTGTGCCCCTGCCCCCACTGCTCGCGTGAGAGCCGGCGAGCGCCGTGCCGCCGGATTGGTTTGAACAGTCGCACGTAGACCCCCGAGCCTCGCTTCGGAACCGCCAGCCCCTCGTTGATCAGTACGGCGAGCGCCTGCCTGGCGGTGGCGCGGGCGATCCCGTAGTCGGCCATGAGCGTGTTCTCGCCCGGTAGCCGATCCCCGTCGCGCAGTTCGCCGGACAGAATCCGGGAGCGGAGACCGTCGGCGATGCGTCGATAGATCGGGGGCTCGTGGGGAACCGGGACTTCAGACACGTTCGACCACCCTCTGTCACCAACCGGGTTTGGCGTCTCCAGAGAACTTGCCCCGTCTTGTCCACGATCGCACAGATACGGGGGATGGTTGCGAGCTTCTTTTGAGCGCATCATGCCTGTGTGATGAAGTCGGCCGAGTTTCAGCGGACCGTTATCGTGGAACGGCTCCGGCCACTACTCGGCTCGCCCACCAGCGGCGAGTAATCAGCGCGGCGAGCACGGCGCCCGAGGTGTTGACGATCACGTCGTCGATCGACGAGAGGCGGCCCAGCCGCAGGCCGTACTGGAGCGCCTCCACGGTGATCGAGGCGGCCGCCGCGACGGCGGCGACGCGGGCCGTCGAGGCCATCCGCGCGGTGCGTACGGGCAGCAGCGCGCCGAGCGCCGCGAAGACCAGCAGATTGCCCCCCACCTGCACCAAGACGGTCTCCCAAGGGGCGTTGACCACGTCGATGAGGTCGCTGAACGGCACAAGGCTGACCCCGGCCGGACCCCCTGCCGGAGTGAGGATCATCCACACCCACGGCGCGGTGCCGACGGCGATTCCGACGTCGGCCAGGGCGGTGCGGAGGGGTGCCGGATGGCCGGCTCGGGCGCGGTGACGGGCGAGGAGCAAGATTGCCAGTACGGCCAGCGGCAGCGCAAAAGTACCAGCAATAATGACGTTTCCCCATAAATCCCACGTCCGAGCCATCGGACCATGATGGCGACCGTCCAGTGGTACGGGAAGCTGTCCTTCCGGACAGGTGCCTACGGGCCGGCGCGCGGGCGGGTGCTCGGCCACGCGAGCACGCGGGCGGGTGCTCGGGTGGCCGGCTACGGGCGCGCGGGCAGGTGCTCGGCGAGGAAGTCGCGCGCGACCCGCCAGGCCCGCGCGGCGGGCTCCGGCTGGTGGAACATCGGCGACTCGCTGTTGTGGAAGGCGTGCCCGGCCTCCTCCTCGACGTGCATGAGCACGTTGTCCCGGCCCGCCGCGGCCTGCTCGACCACGGCCACCTGATCACGCGGGATGTACGGATCGCTGCCCCCGAACACCAGCAACAGAGGCGAGCCGATCCGCTCCATCAGCCCGGCCGCCTCGGGCACGGCCGAGCCGTAGAAGGCCAGCACCGCGCCGAGCTCGGTCTGGGTGGCCAGCAGGTACGCCACCGAGCCGCCCAGGCAGAACCCGAGCGCCCCGAGGCCCCCGGTCACCTCGGGCAGCTCACCCAGGTGGCCCAGGGTGAGCGCGCAGTCGGCCACGGCCTGCGGGAGGTCGAAACGGGCGGCCAGCTCGATCGAGGCGGCCGTGCCCTCGGGAGTGTGCTCGCCGATCCAGTTGGGCTGGAGCCGCCAGAACAGGTCGGGCGCGGCCACGACGTATCCGAGTGCGGCCAGCTCTTCCGCCACCTTCGCGATGTACGGCCCGACGCCGTAGATCTCCTGGATGAGCAGGATGCCGGGGCCCCCGCCGGTGCCGGTGCCGGGGAGCCAGATATGGACGTCGAAGGAGCCGTCGTGGGCCGCGATGCGGTCGATGCGCTTCTGCATGTAGTCAAGGATGGCCATCGGCGGCCGTCAGCGCATCGATGGCGTGGCCGGAAGGCGCAGATCGGGTACGTACGACATGGCGCGTGAAGCCATCGGAAGAGACGATGTGAGAGACGTTCCCGGTCCACTCCCCACCTACGACGATCACGATGAAGCTGGAGCAGCCTGATGCATGACGAATGGTCAGCGGCGACAGACGCCCGCGTCCACGCCGCAGAGCGGTTGGCCGAGGCCGTGCGCTTGGGCAAGCCGTGTGCTCCCGTCAGGGACATGATCAGCACCGCCGCCGAGGGTTACGCCGTACAGGAGATCCACACGCGGCGGGCGCTGGACGAGGGACGGCGGCTGGTCGGCAGGAAGATCGGCGTCACCAACCCGCTGATGCAGAAGCAGTTCGGGATCGACGAACCCGACTACGGCATGCTTTTCGCGGATATGTCGTACCTCGATGGGCTTCCTGTGCCGGTGGAGCGGTTCCTGCAGCCGCGGGCCGAGGCGGAGGTCGCGCTGGTGCTCGGCCGCGACCTGATCGGCGGGCCTTTCACCGTGGCGGACGTGATCAGGGCGGTGGAGTTCGCGCTGCCCGCCATCGAGATCGCGGACTCGCGCATCGCCGACTGGGACATCACGCTGGCCGACACGATCGCCGACAACGCCTCCGCGGGCGCGTTCGTGCTGGGCAGCACGCCTGCCTCGCTGATGGGCCTGGACCTGCGGCGGGCCGCGATGACGATGACGCGGCGCGACCAGGAGGTCTCGACCGGCTCGGGCGCCGCCTGCCTGGGCCACCCGCTCAACGCGGCCGTGTGGCTGGCGGGCCGGCTCGGCCGTACCGACTACCCGTTGCGGGCGGGAGACGTGATCCTGACCGGCTCGCTCGGGCCCGTGGTGCCGGTCGAGCCGGGCGACGACTTCGAGGCGCACATCGACGGGCTGGGGTCGGTGCGGGCGGTGTTCTCGCCGTGAAGCCGGGCGGGGCGCGCCGGCCGGGACCCACCCCTCGATCGTCGCGATGATCCCCATGCGCGGGCCGGTGCTCGGACTGGTGGTGGTGCTGGTGGCCGCGGGCTGTGGTGTCTCGCCCGCGCTGGAGACGGAGCCGGATCCCACGCTCAGGGTCGGCGCGATCATCTCGCAGACCGGGGTCTACGCCACGCTCGGCGACGACATGGAAGCGGCCATGCACCTCTACCTGGAGGAGCACGGTGGCAAGCTGGGTGGCAGACCGGCCGAGCTGATCGTCGCCGACGACGCGGGCAACCCGGAGAAGGGGCAGCAGCAGGCCAGGTGGCTCATCGCGCGCGAGCGGGCGAACGTGATCACAGGCCTGATCTCCTCACCGGTCGCGGTGTCGGTGGTCAAGGAGGCGGCCGGCACGCCGGTGGTGATCGCGAACGCCGGGGCCGACGAGCTGGGCGGGCCCGGCGTCTTCCGGGTGTCGTTCACCAACCATGAGCACGGCTACGCGGCGGGCAGGTACGCCGCCCAGCGGTACGGCAAGGCGGGGGTCGTGCTGATGGCCTCCGACTACTCGGGGGGCACTCAGACGCTCGACGGCTTCACCCAGGGGTACGGCGTCAAGCCGCTCAAGCGCATCCTCACCCCGTACGGCAAGTCCGAGGACCTGGAGCCCTACCTCAGGCGCATCCCGCCGGACGCCAAGCTCCTGTACGCCTTCTACGCGGGCGGCGAGGCGGTCACGTTCGCCAAGGCCTTCAAGCAGCTCGGCTACGACACCAAGATCAACCTGCTGACCTGCCAGAACCTCACCGACGAAGACGTGCTCGAAGCCATCGGGACCGACGCCGAGGGGATCACCAGCGTCGGCCTTTACTCACCGGCGCTCACCACCCCCGAGAACGCCGCGTTCGTGGCCAGGTGGAAGGCCAAGACGGGCCGGAACCCGTCGGCCGTGGCGCTGCAGAGCTGGGACGCCATGCGGCTCATCGACCGGGCGGCCGGGCTGGGCGGCGACCTGTCCACGGCGCTCGGCCGGGTGGGCGACCTGGCCAGCCCGCGCGGCACGTTCCGGCTCGACGCCACGACGCACAACCCGGTGCAGAACTGGTACGCCCGTCAGTATCAGAATGGCGTGAACCGGGTAATCGCCACGATTCCCCCAGAAAGGAAGTAGCCGCATGCTGGATCGCGACCACTGCCTCGCCCTGGACGCCGAGGATCCGCTGAGGGACTTCCGGGACGAGTTCGTGCTGCCCGAGGGCGTCGTCTACCTGGTGGGCAACTCACTCGGCGCGCTGCCCCGGCGTACCTCCGAACGGGTGCGGCAGGCGGTCGAGGACGAGTGGGGCGGGCAGCTCGTCGGCGGGTGGAACCACGCGGGATGGTACGACCAGCCGCTGACCACGGGTGACCGGCTGGCCCCGCTCATCGGCGCGGGCCCCGGCCAGGTCGTGGTGGGCAACACCACGTCGATCGCCGTCTACCAGACGGTCGCGGCCGCGGTTCGGCTGCGGCCCGACCGGCGGGTGATCGTCTCCGACGTGCGGAACTTCCCCACCGACCACTACATGATCCAAGGGCTGGCCGGGATGCTGGGCGGCTACGAGGTCCGCGACTTCGCCGAGGGGCGGTTCGACGACGCGGCCGTGGTGCTGCTGTCGGAGGTCGACTACCGCACCGGCGCCCGCCACGACGTGCCTGCGGTGACCGCGCGGGTGCATGAGGCGGGGGCGCTGATGGTCTGGGACGTGTGCCACAGCGTCGGCGCCATGGAGGTGGACGTCTCGATGGCCGACTTCGCGGTCGGCTGCACGTACAAGTACCTCAACGCGGGTCCCGGCGCGCCCGCGTTCCTCTACGTCAACCCGCGCCACCTGGCCGTCGCCGAGAACGTCCTGCCCGGCTGGCACGGCCACGCGGAGCCGTTCGCGTTCGAGCCCGGGTTCCGGCCGGCCGAGGGGATCAGGCGGTTCGCGGTCGGCACCCCGCACGTGCTGTCGTTCGCGGCGCTGGAGGCGGCGCTCGACGTGTGGGAGCGGGTGCCGATGCGCCAGGTTCGGGCCAAGAGCGTCGCGCTGACCTCGCTCTTCGTCGACCTGGTCGGTGACGCCCTGGAGCTCGCCTCGCCGCGCGACGCCGTCCGGCGGGGCAGCCAGGTGAGCCTCTACCACCCCGACGGCTACCCGGTGATGCGCGCGCTCATCGACCGCGGCGTGCACGGCGACTTCCGCGCGCCCGACATCCTCCGCTTCGGCTTCGCGCCGCTGTACACGCGGTTCGTGGACGTGTACGACGCCGCCGCCGTCCTGGCCGAGGTGCTGGAGAAGGAGCTCTGGCGGGAGGAGAGGTACGCCCAGCGGCTCGCGGTCACCTGAGCGACCGAGTACCTCCCTCGCAGGAGGGAGACGGAAGATCGCCCGCGTCGGCGATCCGGGTCGGGCGCGTGATCGACAGGATCGAGGCAGTCGAATTTCGCCTCTCACCTGGAGATATCCATGAAGCGCACGCATGCCGCCGCTCTCATCCTCGCCTTGGCGGTCACCGCCACCACCCAAGCCGCGACGGCGCACGCCTTGGCGGGGACGCGGGTAGTCGCCCAGGTCGAGGTGCCGCCGATCAACGAGGCCGCGCTGCGGAAGAGCATCGAGGGCCTGCCCGTCGCCGACGCCACCGCAGCGGACGTGCGGGTGAGCGGCTCGACGGGCTCGTGGCAGGGCGTGTCCGGCGTGACCGACCTGCGGACGAAGAAGTCCGCCAAGGCCGGGGCCCGCTTCCGGGCGGGCAGCGTCACCAAGACCTTCACCGTTTCGGTGGTGCTCCAGCTCGTCGCCGAGGGCAAGCTGTCACTCGACGCCACGATCCAGGAGTACCTGCCCGGTCTGCTGCCGGCCGACTACCCGGCCGTCAAGGTCGGCCAGCTGCTCAACCACACCAGCGGGCTGCCCGCGCCCCAGGTGAGCGATGACTTCGCGGACATCTACGCCACCCGGTTCCAGAAGTGGACGCCCGAGGAGTACGTCGCCAAGGCGGTGGAGAACCCGATCGAGTTCACCCCCGGCACGCAGCAGCACTACCTCAACACCAACACGTTCGTCGCCGGGCTGCTCATCGAGAAGGTCACGGGGCGTTCCTACGAGCACGAGGTGACGACCAGGATCCTGCGGCCCGTCGGCATGACCGGCAGCTACCTGCCGGGGACCTCGGTCCGCATCCGCGGCCGGCACAACCAGGGCTACCAGACCGTGCCTCAGGGTTTCCCCGGCGCGGTCAAGTACGGCGACGGCTACGTGGTGAACATGACCGAGACCAGTGTCACCTCGACCTGGGCCTCGGGCGACCTCATCTCGACCACCGCCGACCTGGAGAAGTTCGTCAAGGCGCTCTTCAGCGGCAAGATCGTGCCCCCCGCGCAGCTCGAGCCGATGTTCACGGTGCCGCCGGTGCCGATGTTCGGCGGTAAGGGGGACGCCGTCTACACCTCGGGCCTGGCCAGGATGGTGCTGCCCGGCGGCCTCGTGGCGTACGGCAAGACCGGCGCCAGGTGGGGCAGCGCGGCCGGCATCGGTGCCACCCGCGACCTGAGCCGCACGCTCGCCTACTCGATCAACTCCACCGACGCCAAGAGCTCCGGCCAGAACCAGCGATCTCTCGCCATCGCCTTGGCCGCCTTCTGAAGTGAACCCGGCTACGATTCGCCGTCCAGCAGCTTGATCGCCCGCTTCGGCGCGATCGTCCGGTAGCTCTCCTCCACCCAGTCGATCAGCACCTCGGTCTCGGGCAGTTCGGCCAGGAACGGCACCGTCACCCACCCGGCCTTGCCCAGCCCGTAGCCGGTGGGGGCGGCCCCCTCGACGGTCAGCGCGTGGCCGCGTGCCTCGGACAGCAGCTTCACGGAGAAGGACGGGTCCCACTTCTCGGTCCGCTCCTCCATGCCGAGGAAGATGAACACCTTCTTGTTCACCTTGATGACCGTCTCGCCCCACGGGTGGTCCTCGTGGGACTCCGGCAGCCCGAGAGCGAACACCCGCAGTCGCTCTCGTACGTCGTGCCAGTCGTCCATGCCTACGGACGCTACCGAACGCGCCGGAACTCGGCCAGTTTGGCGTCGATCCGCTCCCTGATCAGGTCGCGGGCCTCCATGCGTGGCACCCCCGACATGAGCAGCCGGTCGTAGTCGGTGTCGAGGTGGCGGATCGAGGCCACCACGGCCAGCGTGATCGCGTTCTCGTCGAGCGCCCTGGCCGCCGCCGAGCGCCCGACCCGGCCGCTGCCCCGCTGGCCGGCGTGGGCGGCCACCTCCTGGGCCCGTTCGGGTGGGCAGCCGGGGAAGAGCCTGGCGATCTCGGCCGCCATCCGCGCCTGGTAGTCGACATCCTGGTCGGCCCGGCGCTCCCGGTCGCGCTCGCGGCGGCGCAGCCGCACCTCCTCGTCGGCCAGGCACCGCTCCTCCGCCGCCGCCATCGCGTGCTCCTCGACCAGCAGCCCCTGGCGCTGGTAGACCTTGCGCCGCCGGTTGAACTGGACGACCACCGCCGACAGGCAGCTCTCCTGCTTCGCCCGGCGGCTGAGCGCCGCGTTGCCCGCCGGTAGGAAGACCAGGTGGTCCATGTCGGCGCAGGTCAGGCAGTGGGGCACGTCCTCTTCCATGATCAGATAAGGGCCCGTGTCGCCGCAGGTCGCGCACGTCCAGGCGTTGAGCGGGGCCACCACCACCAGATCGGGTGCCTTGCTCTGCCGCTCGGTGAGCTGCCGCACCCGGGCCTCGCTGAGGTCGGGGGACAGCCAGTGGACGCGGAACGCCTCCTGCGCGTGGTCGGCGGTGAAGCGCAGCTCGCGGCGGTCGCGGCTGCCGGAGACATAGGGGGTCTCCACCGGCCGCAGCCCCTTGGCGGTCGCCCAGTCCTTCAGCAGCGCGGCGGCCGTGAGCAGCCGGTCCTCTTCGACGGGCGCCAGCTCGGCCAGCGTGGCGGCGCGGCCCTGCCGCCAGGTGTCGACGTGCCGCGAGTGCACCCAGCGCAGGCCGGTCACCACGTCGATGAACGTCACGTACTTGCGGTGGGCCAGCGCGATCTCGGCGGCGTCCGCGACCCTGCGGGCCAGATTCGGCTTGCTCATCACCCCAGTCTCTCGTGCCTTTGCCGGGAGATGACGCGGTCGGACGCATTCCTCGCGCCGGTCGCGGTAAGTAATCCGGCGGATCAGGATATTGGGGGAATCGTGCGCCTGCTCTGGCTCGCCGTGCTCGGGCTTCTCACCGCATGCGACCTGGCCGGACAGGACCGGCTGCCGGTCGTGACGGGGGACTTCGGCGACCGGCCGGTCATCACGATCCCGGCCGGCGAGCCGGATCGCGTGCCCCGGGTGACGGTGCTGTCGACGGGCAGCGGGCGGCGGACCATACCGGGTGACGTGGTGCTGGCGGACGTCGAGGTCCGCGGGTGGTCGGGCAATCGGCCGTACGCGAACACGTACGACGCCAAGCGGCCCGCCAAGGTCGTCTTCGACGGCCGGCACGCGCCGGACTCCTGGCGCGAGGCGCTCATCGGCCGGACGGCGGGCAGCCGGGTCATGCTCATCGCTCCCGCGGCCCAGGCGTACGGCCCGGGGCTGCCGCTCGGCGGGGCTCGCCCGGCCGAGACGCTGGTGCTGGTCTTCGACGTCCTCGGCGGCTACCCGCCGGACGCCCGCCTCGTCGGGCGGCCCCTGCCGGACGTGCCCGACGACCGCTCGCCCCATGTCCTCATCGGCGGCTCCGGCCCCCCGGTCCGGGCGGGCTCGAAGGTCATCGTCCAGTACGTCACGGCGGAGTGGCCGGGCCGCCGGGTCGTGGACTCGTCGTACCGCCGCGGCGGCCCCAGCGCCTTCACCCTCGGGCCGGAGGCGGCGCCGCCCGGCTGGGTGGCCGGTCTCGCCGGCCAGCGCGTGGGCGCCCGGGTGGCCTTCCCCGCCGGGGCGGGCCGGTCCCTGCTGTACGTCGTCGACATCGTGGACGTGCTCTGACACACGAAAAAGCGGCCCTGACACCCAATGCCGGTGAGTTAAGACATCTGCGCAGGTGGGGGTGCTTTCCTCATGATTTTGATCTTGTAGCTTGCCTTGCTCGCTGGTTGCGCAGTGTCACGTTTCTTGGTCGCGAAGGTGTTCTTGGGCGG
>NZ_JAHFZZ010000021.1 GCF_018603905.1 Nonomuraea sp. NEAU-A123 | reverse complement strand
AAACGACCCGGCTGATCTGCCTATCCAGACCTGCCCGCTACTACACCACTCGGGCCGGGAGGCCCTCCCGCGCTGTCGTTTCCTCCCGGGCGTAAACGCCCGGGGTTCCACGCCAGAATCCGCTGAATATCGAGTCTGCCGACGACCGACCCGATACCTAGGGGCGCCGGTAAGAACACGCGGTCCGAGCCCGCCGATCGGCGACCTGCTCGGTGGCGGCCGCCAGGGCCTCGTCCAGGTACCGGTTGGCCTTGGTCAGCTGTCATCGTCCGCCTTCTACGATGACTTTCCGCCTCTCCTAGAGTCTCCACGCTGACGCTAAGAGGAGAACGCATGACTCTCGAAGAGATGGCCAGGCACATCATCGACACCAACAGGTACATGGCCTTGGGTACGGCCGACCCGGATGGGCGGCCCCGGGTCTCACCCGTTTACTACGCACCCGACGGCTACAGCGACCTTTATTGGATCTCCTCGCCGGATTCGCAGCACTCACGCAACATCGCCCAGCGTCCTGCGGTCAGCATGGCGATCTTCGACTCGAACGCTCCGATCGGCAGCGCGCAGGCCATCTACCTGCTCGCCACCGCCGAGCGGCTGCCGGACGACGAGTTCGAGCAGCACGTAGACCATGCTTGCCGCGCCAGGTTCCCCGAGCAGCAGGTATTCCCCCGAGATCAGTTACGGGCACCCGCACCGCTTCGCCTTTACCGGGCACGCGTCACGGAGCACTCGGTTCACATCAGGGGCAGCGACCCTCTCCACGGCAGGGGTGTCGACTCGCGGCTCATCGTGGATCTGGGGTAACTCTCTGCGAAGCGTCACCGACGTTGGGGCGACTGACCCCGAGCTGCGCCTGCGCACCTTCGACCACCAGCTGAACCTGCTGCACGCCCAGTCTCTCCCGCCCGTCCCGGGCCTGCCCGGGACGGGCACCTGGCGGTCAACCGCATGACGCTCCGCCAGATCCTGCTGGCCGGACTGGACAAGGCCGTGCACTACGGCGCCCGGCTCACCCACTACGACGTCAACGCCTCTGCCTCGGTGACCGCGCATTTCGCTGACGGCACCCGTGCAACGGGTGATGTTCTGATCGGCGCCGACGGGGTCAACTCGGCGGTGCGCGAGCAGTACCTGCCCCAGGCTCGGGTCGTCGACGCCGGGCTTCGGCTCCTCTACGGCAAGGTCCCCTTCGCTGGCGACGAGGCCCGAGCCCTGGTCCCACCCGAGTTGCTCGGATTGTGGACCACCGTGGTCGGCCCGGAGCGGCGCTTCGTGGGACTCGCCCCCATGCAGTACCGCGAACCGATGCACGAGGTGACGGCCCGCCTGGCCCCCGACCTCGAGCTCAGCGACGACAGCGACTACCTCGCGTGCGTCTTCGGCGCCCGCCGCGAGCAGTTCCCCTGCGGCAACGCGGAGCTGTTCGCCATGAGCGGCGCGGAACTGCGGGCGCAGACATTGTCCCTGGTAGAAGGCTGGCACCCTGGGCTGGTCGAGACGGTATCCCGCCAGGACCCCACCTCGATCTTCCCGGTCTCGGTGCGCACCAGTGTGCCCGTCGCCGCGTGGGAGAGCACCGCGGTCACCCTGCTGGGCGATGCCATCCACGTCATGAGCCCCGCCATCGGCGTCGGCGCGAACACCGCACTGCGTGATGCCCGAGTCCTGACCGACCACCTCGTGCACGCTACCGGCGGTCGGCCGCTCGCCGAGGCCCTGCACGCCTACGAGCAGGAAATGATCGGGTACGGCTTCGACGCCGTACGCGACTCGGCCGCCCGCGGACACCGCCTGGCGGGCCAGGACCCGCTGCCCTCCCCGCAGGCGTAGGCGTAGGCCGGTTCGACGACCGCCCGCACGCCAAAGGGCGCGAACCGGCTTCGTCGGAGGCCAGACCCGGGGACCGGCGTCGCCGCGCTATGCCGGGCGAAAGGTGCCGTTGTGGGACGGCCGAACGCACGCGCTCGCGGAGCAGATGCCCTCGTTCGCGTCAGCTGTACGCCCTTGGCGGAGATCCTCGCATCCGAGCTGAGCCGGGAGCCGTCGGCCAAGGAGGCGCGTGAGCAGCGGCCGTCGGGAACGTGCCCGTTGTCGCAGTTGCCGCGGACCGCCGGTGATCTTGTGCCGTCGAGGAAGTCGCCGGTGACGAAGACGGTGTTCAGCCGACGGTGCCCCCGCGTCGCGGGGCGGTCGCCGTCGGGGAGGCCGGTGAGTTCGGGTGTGCCGATGTCAGCCTATGGTCAGGACGATCTTGCCTCGGTTGCCGCGCCGCTCAAGGAGTTCGTGTGCCTCGCGCGCCTGCTGTAGCGGGAAAACAGCCTCCACCGGCACCCGGTAGGCGCCTGCGGCGGTGCGTTCGGCGAGCTCGCGGAGGTCGTCGCGAGGGTCGTAGCCGTGTTCCATCAGGTTGGTGAGCTGGAAGCCGCGGATGGTGGCGTTCTTGGGGTAGAAGTCGCGGGTGTCGACGGTGCTCGGTTCCAGCGCGACGTTGGCGAGGGTGATGACGCGGCCCGCGTAGGCGATCTGCCGTAGGCTGCGTGCGAACGCCGATCCGCCGACGGCGTCGAGCACCACGTCGGCGCCGCGTCCGTCGGTCAGTCGCGTGATCTGCTGTTCGTCGTCGCCTGTCGAGGTGTCCACGATGTCGTTGGCGCCCAGGCCGGCGACCCAGACGGCCTTGTCCGCCGAGCTCACCACCGCGATCACCCGGGCGCCGATTCCGGCGGCGATCTGCACGGCGGCGCTGCCGACCCCGCTCGCCGCCGCGTGCACCACGACCGCCTCGCCCTTGGCCAGCCCGGCAAGGTTGCGCAGGCAGTACCAGGCGGTCAGCCAGGCTACGGGCAGGGCGGCGGCCTCAAGCGTGCCGATGCCGTCGGGCAGGACCGTCACCCGCTCGGCGGGCACGGTCGCGAGCTCGGCGTACAGGCCCGCGCCCAGCACCATGACCCGTTGGCCGGGCTGCAGGCCCGTCACGCCCTCGCCCACCGCGGCCACGGTCCCGGCCGCCTCCAGGCCAGGGATCAGCGGCGGGCGTCCCGCGCGGTGGTAGGAGCCCGCGCGTAGCAGGGCGTCGGCCCGGTTGACTCCTGCCGCCTCGACCCGTACGAGAACCTCGCCGAAACCTGCCTCCGGATCCGCGGCCTGCACAGGCACCAGGACCTCGGGACCGCCGAACTCGTCGATACGCACTGCGCGCATGCCGCACCACCCTCGTTGACACCGATTGAACCAGTGTCATCCTTGAGCACCGCATGAACCGGTGTCAATGGTAGATTTCCGAACATGAGCCGCTCCGCTGATCCCCGTATGGCGTTTCCGTTCATCAGCGGGCGCGTGTGTCTCGACTTCACCGCCACGCTCGGCAAGCGCCACGCGGCGGCCTTCGAACGGCTGCCCGATCCCGCCGCGCTCGGCCGCTGGATCGCCGAGGCCGGGCTCCATCCCGAGCCGGGCGAGGTCACGCCGAGCGACCTGGCGCAGGCCCGCCTCCTTCGCGAGGCGCTCTACCGGGTGGTGCGGGCCGTCATGGACGGTTCAATGCCGGATCCGTCCGACATCGCGGAGGTGAACGCGGCAAGCGGCCGCCCGGACCTCGCGCCCCTGCTCGCCCTCACCGACTCCGGGCCCGCCCTGCGACGGCAGGCCGCACACGTCGCGCCCGCCGCACTGGCCACCGTGGCCAGGGACGCGGTAATGCTGGTCACCGGGCCGCTCATCGAACGGGTCAAGGAGTGCGCCAATCCCGGCTGCTCGCTACTGTTCCTGGACGACTCGCAGGCCCGGCGCCGCCGCTGGTGCTCGATGGAACGATGCGGCAACCTAGCCAAGATCGCGGGCTACCGATCCCGCTCTCGCGCCACCCACTGAAGTCGCCGCCGTGCCGGCCCGGCGCCGCAGTTCGCGGGCGCGGTCAGGCCCACGGTGTGCGCGGCGTCGGCGGGGTGCGAGAGACTTGCCGCCATCACAGATGGATGCCGCTGAGATGAGTACGGCCTTTGCCGTCTTTCGAGCGGATGCTCGTGCGCGAGGGCCCACTTACTGGCGCCCCCATCAGGCAGGCAGGAGCAGCCGGAATTCGGTCCGGCCCGGGCCGCTCCGTACGTCCACCGAGCCGTCGTGGGCGGCCACCACGGCCTGGACGATCGCCAGGCCGAGCCCGGCCCCTCCGGTGGCCCGCGATCGGCCCTGGTCGGCGCGGGAGAATCTCTCGAAGATCCCCTCCTCCAGGCCGGGCGGTATGCCGGGGCCGTCGTCCTGGACGGTGATCTCCACCGCGGCCGGCAGCCTCCGTACGGCCACCACGACCGTGGTGCCGTCGGGCGTGTGGATGCGGGCGTTGCTCAGCAGGTTCGCGATCACCTGGTGCAGCCGGAGCGGGTCGCCGGTCACCGTGACGGGTTCCTCCGGCAGCTCCAGTCGCCAGCGGTGGCCGGGTCCCGCCGCCCGCGCGTCGCCGGTGGCCTCGATGGCCAGGCGGGACAGGTCGACCTCCTCCCTGGCCAGCGGCCGGCCCGCGTCCAGCCGGGCCAGCAGGAGCAGTTCGTCGACCAGCTCGCTCATCCGTTCAGACTCGGCGTCGATCCTGCCGAGCGCGTGCCGTACACCGTCCGCCATCGGCTCGTCGCCGCGCAGGGCGAGCTCGGCGTGCCCGCGGATCGCTGCCAGCGGGGTGCGCAGCTCGTGGCTGGCGTCGGCGGCGAAGGCGCGCAGTCGCTGCTCGACGGCGTGCCTGCGGCCGAGGGCCGACTCCACGTGGCCCAGCATGCGGTTGAACGCGGCGCCGACCTGGCCCGTCTCGGTGCGCGGGTCGGTGTCGGGTACGCGTTCGGCCAGGGTCACCTCGCCGCTGGCCAGGGGCAGCTCGGTGACCTTGCGGGCCGTCGTGGCGATGCGTTGCAGGGGGCGCAGCGCCAGCCGTACCCACAGGGCGCCCGCGACACCCGCGGCGGCGAGCGCGCCGGCGAACATGACCAGCTCGAACAGCTGCAGGCGGTTCAGCGTCTCCTCGACACCGTGCAGGGACAGCCCGGTGATCATGACGTCGTTGTCCCGGCCCGCGGTGGCGAGGAGACGGTAGTCGTCCAGGGCGGACAGATCCACGGTCCGCGGCGGGCCCCCGACCGGCAGCGCCGCCAGGGTCTTCTCGTCGTCGGGGCTGAGCCCGGGTTGGGCGCCGTTCCGTTCCGACACCACGGCCGCGTGGGTGACGCGCCCGTCGACCAGCCGCGCGCCGAACGTGCCCCGCGCCTGCCCCCGCGTGTCCTCGCCGTGCTCCAAGCTCGCGGCGAACCGCCCGTGGTCGGCGGCGAGCTGCTGGTCGACGGGGCCGAGCAGGAAGCGCTCCATCGCCACCGACGTGGCGACGCCGACGGCCGCGCACGACAGCGCCAGCAACACGAGCAGCCCGGCGATCAGCCGGGCTCTGAGGGTGCGCGGGAGGAGGTTCACGGCTTGAGCACGTACCCGACTCCGCGCACGGTGTGGATCAGCGGCCGGCGGCCCGCGTCGATCTTCTTGCGCAGGTAGCTGATGTAGAGCTCCACGACGTGGGCCTGGCCGCCGAAGTCGTAGGACCAGACGTGGTCGAGGATCTGCGCCTTGCTCAGCACCCGGCGCGGGTTGCACATGAGAAGTCGCAGCAGCTCGAACTCGGTGGGCGTCAGGTCGACCGGCACGCCGTCCCTGCTCACCTCCCTGGCCTCCTCGTCCATGGACAGGTCGGCCACCACGAGCCGGTCTCCGGTGCCGGGCCGCGCCATGCCCGCCCGGCGCAGCAGCCCGCGCAGCCGCGCGAGCACCTCGTCCAGGCTGAACGGCTTGGTCACGTAGTCGTCGCCGCCCGCCGTGATGCCCGCGACCCGGTCCTCGACCGCGTCGCGGGCGGTCAGGAACAGCACGCACAGCTCGGGCCAGCGCGCTCTGAGCCTGCGCATGAGCTCCAGGCCGTTCAGGTCGGGCAGCATGACGTCCAGGATCGCGGCGTCCGGCGCGAACTCCTCGGCCGCGCGGATCGCGGCGGCCCCGTTCGGCGCGGTGCGGACCTGCCAGCCTTCCTGGCACAGCGTCTTCTCCAGCACCTCAAGGAGGTCTGGTTCGTCGTCCACGACGAGCACGCGGATCGGCGTGCCGTCCGGACGCAGCAGACTGCTCATCTTCCCCCCTTTGTCACAAAATACGAGGTTCTTCTGAGAATCCTCTGAAGGGCTCCGTTCATAGGGAAAACAGAAGATTGCCTGGCACGGTGTGTCCCATGACCACTCTTCACGCTCCACCGCGGCGAGCCGCCGTCACGGCGCCGCCGCGCCACCGGTTCCGGCCCGAGCTGCTGCTGTGGGCCGTGGTGGCCGGCGCGCTCGCGGTCATCGGCCTGTGGTGGCGCGGCACGCCGTCCGTGTCGGGCCTGGACGGCTGGCTCACCGAGAGCGGCCGCATCACGGGCTTGCTGGCCGGGTACGGCATGGCCGTTCTGCTCGGGCTCATGGCCCGCGTCCCCGCTCTCGAGCGCGGCGTGGGCAGCGACCGGCTGGCCCGCTGGCATGCCATGGGCGGCCGGTACGTCATCGGGCTCGTCGTGGCGCACGTCCTGACCATCATCTGGGGGTACGCGGTCGCCGACCAGTCCGGGGTGGTGGACGAGGCGGTCACGATGGCGCTGTCCTTCCCGGATGTGCTGAAGGCGACCGTGGCCTTCTTCCTGCTGCTCGGGGTGGCCCTGGTGTCGGCCCGCGCCGCCCGCCGCAGGATGCGCTACGAGACCTGGTTCTACCTGCATTTCTACACCTACCTGGCGGCCTGGCTGGCGTTCGGGCACCAGCTCGCGACCGGCGCCCAGTTCACCGGCGATCGCGTGGCCCAGGTCGCCTGGTACGTCCTCTACCTCGGGGTGGCCGCGCTGCTGGTCTGGTACCGCTTCCTCGGCCCGGTCCGGGTGTGGGCGCGGCACCGCCTGCGGGTGACCCGTGTCACCGCCGACGCGCCGGGCGTCGTCTCGATCCACCTCACCGGCCGCCGCCTGGCCCGGCTCGGCGCCGAGCCGGGCCAGTTCTTCCGGTGGCGCTTCCTGACCCGCGAACTGTGGTGGTCGGCCAACCCCTACTCGCTGTCCGCCGCGCCGGACGGTGGCGGGCTGCGCATCACGGTCAAGGCGCTGGGCGACCACAGCGCGGCGCTCGCCCGGCTGCGGCCGGGCACCCGGGTGATCGCCGAGGGACCGTACGGCGGATTCACCGGACGCCTCGGCCGCAGTCCCAAGTCGGTGCTGATCGCGGGCGGCGTCGGCATCACCCCGCTGCGCACCCTGTTCGAGACGCTGCCCGGGCAGCTGACCCTGCTCTACCGCGCGCGTACGCCGGAGGAGCTGCTGTTCAGGGACGAACTGGAGGAGATCGCCCGCGTACGCGGGGACGCCAGGCTCTACTGCTCGGTCGGCTCGAGATCCCCGGACCTGTTCACCGGGCTCGACCGTCTGCTGCCGGACCTGCGCGAGCACGACGCCTACGTGTGCGGGCCGCCCGAGATGACGCGGTCGGCGATCCAGGCGCTGCGGTCGGCGGGCGTGCCCGCCCACCGGATCCATCACGAGTCTTTCGAGTTCTAGGGGTTCCCTTCATGAAGAGAGCACTGCTCGCGGTGGTCACCACCGTCATCGGCCTGGTGCTGCTGCTGTCGTTCAAGCCGCACGACGTCACTGGGGCCGCCCAGCCGCCCGCCGCCCTCGCGCAGACGCAGACGTCCGCGACGCCCGCGCCCACCTCGGCTCAGCAGTCCGCAGCCACCAAGACGGTCGACGGCGACGCGGCCGACACGCGCTGGGGGCCCGTGCAGGTGCAGATCAGCGTCACCGGCGGCAAGATCTCCAGCGTCCAGGTGCTCCAGGCGCCGAACGAGAACCGGCGCGACATCGAGATCAACAACACGGCGCTGCCCATCCTCCAGGAGGAGACCATGTCCGCCCAGAGCGCCCAGATCGATTCCGTCTCGGGCGCCACCTACACCAGCGACGGCTACATCCAGTCCCTGCAGAGCGCCATCGACCGGGCCGGGCTGTGACCCGCCACGTCGAGCACGCGATGGGGACGGTCTTCTCCTTCGACGTACGCCACGACGCCGCCGACGCGGTCACGCGGGCGGTCGCCTGGCTGCACCACGTGGACGCGGTCTTCTCCACCTACCGGCCGGACAGCGCGATCAGCCTGCTCGGCCGGGGCGAGATCGACGTGTCCGCCTGCCCGCCCGAAGTGGCGCAGGTGCTTGCTCTGTGCTCACAGGCAGAGCACGACACGAACGGATATTTCACCATGTATCCCGGCGGGCGCCTGGACCCGACCGGCCTGGTGAAGGGGTGGGCGATCGAGGAGGCGTCCCGGCTGCTGTCCGAGGCGGGCGCGTCCCACCACTGCGTCAACGGTGGCGGCGACATCCAGCTCGGCCCCGGCCCCTCACCGTGGCGGATCGGGATCGCGCATCCCGCCCGGCCAGGCGCCCTCTGCACCGTGGTCACCGGCCACGACCTGGCCATAGCCACCTCGGGCAACGCCGAGCGAGGCCCGCACATCCTCGACCCCCACACCGGACGCCACGCCGCCGCGCTGCTCTCGATCACCCTCGTCGGCCCGCGCCTGACCGCCGTCGACGCCTTCGCGACCGCGGCGTACGCGATGGGCGAGGCCGCCCGCGACTGGGTGGAGGAGATCGACGACCTTGAGGCGTTCGCGGTGACCGCGAACGGCGACTGGCAGACCAGCGGCTTCAGCGCCCTCACCGCCCAGAACTGACTTCTCCCCATCCCGCCATAGAGTTGGCGGTGCAAGCTGGTTTAAGATACAAACCAGTTTGACGGTAGGAGGAGTTGTGATGGTAGACGACGGCGAGCGGGTCCCCAGCCCGGAAGAGACCCTGCGCCTCATCGAGGAACAGCAGGCCGCCACCGTGCGACGCTTCAGGGGCGACCCCCTGTTCATGTACGTCCCCTGGGGCGTCGCCTGGCTGGTCGGCTTCACCTGCTTCTTCCTGCACTACGGGCTCGACGGCAAGCCGTACGCGCCGATCTCCCAGAACCAGGCGCTGACCGTCCTGATGATCTTCCAGTTGATCGCGGGCTCCCTGTGCGCGTACGAGATCACCAGGATGAACATCGGGGTCCGGGGCGACACCACAGCCAAGGGCGCGATGTACGGCTACGCGTGGTTCGCCGGGATGGTGGTGATGTCGGTCATCGCCATCCGGGTCTCCCCGATGCTGCCGGAGGCGGAGTCCGGCCTGCTCTGGGCGGGCATCTCCCTGCTGGTGGTGGGCGTGCTCTACATGACCGGCGGCGCGATCTTCCTGTTCTGGCCGATGTTCTTCCTCGGCATCGGCATCAGCGCCGTCAACGGCCTGGGCGTGCTGCTCGGCCCCGGCTGGCACGCGCTGCTGACGGCGGTGCTGCTCGGCTTCGGGCAGATCGTCGTGGGCCTGTGGCTCCGGCGGAGGCGGTGCCCGTGACGGCCGGCAACGCCGTTCCGGAACTCGATCCGGTGATCCACGCGCAGGCCAGGCTCCGCGTCGTGGCCGCGCTGAACACGATGGGGTCGGGCGACGAGATCACCTTCCCGGCGCTCAAGGACCTGCTCGGCATGACGGCCGGCAACCTCTCGGTCCATCTGACCAAGCTTGAGGACGCCGGCTACGTCCAGATCACGAAGACCCACAAAGGCCGTACCCCCGTCACCTACGTCGCGCTCACCAAGCGCGGCCGGCTGGCCTTCGACGACTACACCAAGGCGATCCGCGCCCTACTCGACTCCGCAGGAGGCACTCCATGACCATCCTCGCCAGAACGGTCGACGCCACCCGTCGCTACGGCGACGTGCTGGCCCTCGACCGCGTCTCGCTCGACATCAGGGCCGGCGAGCTGGTCGGCCTGCTCGGCCCGAACGGCGCGGGCAAGTCCACGCTGATCAACCTGTTCGTGGGCCTGCGCCGGCAGACGTCCGGCACGGTCGAACTGCTCGGCGGCTCCCCTCAGGATCCGCTGGTACGCCGGGGCATCGGCGTCACACCTCAGGAGACGGGCCTGCCCGAGTCGCTGCGGGTCGGCGAGATCGTCGACTTCGTGTCCTCACATTTCCCGGAAAAGGCGGATAAGGGGGAGTTACTCGCTCGGTTCGGCCTCGACGACCTGGTCAAGCGGCAGATCGGCGGCCTGTCCGGCGGCCAGAAGCGGCGGCTGGCCGTGGCACTGGCCTTCGCCGGCAACCCGCGGATGGTCTTCCTCGACGAGCCGACCACCGGCCTGGACGTGGAGGCCAGGCGCACGCTCTGGGACGGCATCAAGGACTTCCACGACGGCGGCGGCACGGTCCTGCTCACCAGCCACTATCTGGAGGAGGTCGAGGCCCTGGCCAAGCGGGTCGTGGTCGTCGGCCATGGCCGGGTGCTCGCCGACGACACCGTCCAGGCCGTACGCGACATGGTGGGTGTGCGGCGCGTCTCGCTGATCGCCGAGAACCTGCCCGAACTGCCCGGCGTACTCGCCAGCAGCCACGAGGACGGCCGGATCAACCTGGTGACCACCGACCCCGACCGGCTGGTGGTGGAGCTGGTGCGGAGCGGCACGCCGTTCTCCGGCCTGGAGATCAGGCCGACCTCGCTGGAGGAAGCCTTCCTGACCATCACCTCCGCCTCGAACCCGAACCCGAAAGAGAGCGCACATGTCTAGCCTGATCGTGGCCCACACCCGCTACCAGATACTGGAGCAGATCCGGGTGCCGATCGGCCTGGTCGCCAGCGCGTTCTTCCCCGCCGCGTCGATGCTGGCGTTCGCGGTGCCCTTCACCGGGGACGATCCGGTGGCCTCGACTCGGGCGACGGGATCGATGATGCTGGTCGGCGCGATGTCGGGGGCGATCATGGCGCTCAGCATCACGGTCGCCCAGGACCGCGAGCAACCCTGGAACACCTACGTGCGCACCCTGCCCGCCGGGCCGTTCCCCCGCTTCGCCGGGCGGATCCTCACGACGATGGCCACGATGCTGATCGCGACGATCCCGGTGCTGCTGATCGCGACCTTCTTCACCGCGGCGACCATCACGCTGCCCAAGCTGCTGATCGGGCTGGTCACGCTGCTGGGCGGGGCGGTGCCGTTCATGCTGCTCGGCCTGTTCCTGGGCTATCTGCTGGCCTCGAAGGCGGCCATCGGCGTGTCGCAGGTCCTGTTCTTCCCCATGGCGATCCTCGGCGGGCTGTTCCTGCCGCCGCAGATGATGCCGGACTTCGTGCAGGCGGTGTCGCCGTTCGTGCCGAGCCGCGGGGCGGGCGAGCTGATCTGGGCCGTGACGACGGGGAGTTCCCCGAACACGGTGGCGGTGATCATGCTTGGCGTGTGGACCGTGATCGCGGCGCTGGCCGCGGGCTGGGCCTACCGGCGCGACGAGGGGCGCCGCTTCTCCTGAAAAATCCCCTGAAACACAAAACGGGGGGTGTGCCGCCGAGTCCGCAGCGATCTCGACGGCACACCCGTCCGTGAGGGGGTCCGGTGTTACTTCTTCTCTTGGAGGGTGACGGTGACGTTACTCGACTTTCCGTCCCTCATATAAGTGATCTGAACCTGTTGGCCTACTTTGAAACCTCTGACCTGGCCAACAACCGTATCTCCGCCCTCCACCGGCGTGTTGCCGATCTTGGTGATGAGGTCGCCCTGCTTCAGCCCGGCCTTGTCCGCAGGGCTTCCGGAGGTGACCTGCCGGATCAGCGCGCCGGGCACGTCCCCGGTGGCGTCGGTGACGCTCACTCCCAGGAACGCGTGGGTCACCTTGCCGCCGCTGATGAGCTGGTCCGACACCTGCTTGGCGGTGTTGACCGGGATGGCGAAGCCGACGCCGATGTTGCCGCTGCTGCCGCCGTTGGTGGCGATCGCGCTGTTGATGCCGATCACCTGACCGGCCGCGTTGACCAGCGCGCCGCCGGAGTTGCCCGGGTTGATGGCCGCGTCGGTCTGGATGGCGTCGCCCAGCGTCGTCGTCTCGCTCTCCTGGCTCTGCTGCTGTTGCTGGCCCCAGCCGGGCGGCATCTGCTGCTGCTGTTCCTGCTCGCCGCCGACGGTGACCGTGCGGTTGAGCGCGCTGACGATGCCCGCCGTGACGGATCCGTCGAGGCCGAGCGGGCTGCCGATGGCCAGTACGGAGTCGCCGACCTGGATCTGGTCGCTGTCGCCGAGCGAGGCCTTGGTCAGGCCCGAGACGCCGTCGGCCCTGATGACCGCGAGGTCGGTGGACGGGTCGGTGCCCACGACCGTCGCCTTGGCCGTCTTGCCGTCGTTGAACTTGACGGTCATCTGGCCGCCCTGTCCCGCGCCCACGACCACGTGGTTGTTGGTGAGGATGAGCCCGTCATCGGACAGCACCACGCCCGACCCCTCGCCGGTCTGCCCCTGGATCATCACGACCGACGGCTGCACCTTGCGCGCGACCTCGGCCACGGTGAGCTGGCTGGACGCCTGCTTGAAGACCGGACTCGGCGCGGAGACGACCCGGGTGTCCTGGAACGACGTGGCGGCGACGGCCCCCACAGCGCCGCCTCCCACTGCCATGGCCGCCAGGGCGAGCCCGGCGATCGCCTTCCGTCCGACGGAGATGCCCTGCCTGGGCGGCTTCGGAGGTGGTGGGGGCTGGTTCATTATCACGGTGTCCTGCCGGGGAAAGCCCCCGGCGGAGGGCGGCTGGGCTCCGAACTGGCTCCAGCCGCCGGCGCCCTGCTCGCGAGGCTCGTTCGCGTTCATCGTCATCTCCTCAAGTACCGATGACTCAAGAGTGCCAAGGAGCCCGTAAGTGCAGGTTAAGCCGTTGATCAGAACTGTATGAGAGGGTTGACGGCAGCCTTATCACCCCTGGTCGGGGGCCGACTACGCGGGTGGAATCCGCTCAGAAAATCTTCCGAGCCGCCAGCGCACAGGTCATGGCGCACATAATCGACTCTTCCCAGCATAAGAGACCTGTGCGCCACTCCCCCTGGAGGCGTAGCCGTGTCGGGAACAACGTCGTCGAATTCGCACCGCACCAGCAGGCCGCGGCTGTGCCGCACGACGAGCCCGGACGGCCCGCAGCATTGCCCGAAAAGCGTGCATCTGTTCGCGCCGGCCATTATCGTCCGCCTGGCGATCTCTCGCCTAAGCTGTCGGAGTGACTACCGAACGCACGCACGACGATGCGTCGCAGCACGTCCCGGAAGTCGGCAACCGTCCTGGTGTCGGCGGTTGGATGCGGCAGATCGGCTGGGGAGCGCTCGCACTGTTCCTGGCCGCGTTCGCGGTTTTCGAGAGCGTCAAGTACGGCCTGCCGACCACGGCCGCCATGCTGGGGTTCTTCGCTCTGCCCGACCTGGCACGGCTGGCCGGAGTACGCCCGCCCGGGCCGCTTTACCAAGTGGTGCACCGCGTATGGGTTCCGCTGGCGATTGTGGTCGGCTATTCGCTCGGGCCGGTTGCGTGGCCACCGCTTTTCACCGCGGGCCTCGGCTGGCTCACCCGCATCGCCGTCGAGCGGGCGTTCGGGCGTGGGCTCTCCCAGAGCGGGACTTCATGATGCGGGCCTCGGCGTGACGCACAGGATGGCGGCGATCGGCATCCAGGTCGACACCTGGGATGAGGAGGTGTGGGCGCGGCTGGTGGTCGAAGCAGCCGACATCATCGTGCCCGCTGCGGCCGGGGTTTCCCAGCCGCGCGTCTTTCCGGCGACGGCGTCGAGTTGCTCCCGGCCGTGAAGACGATGACGCCGTACGCGTCATCGCCGTTCTCACTCGGGCTTTGCGGCCACGACGATCGCGTACCCCACTTCCGGCGTTTCGATGAGCTGGGTCACGAACGGAGGCGGCTCGACAGGACCGTCGAACTCCTCGAAAAGGTCGCGTATCCCGGCCATTCGCTCGACGATCCGATGCAGTGTCGGAGCCATCGTGTGTGTCGAGATGTCGGTGATCTCTCTCAGCACGAGTCCGCTTGCCGTGACGAAGCCGGGATAATTCCGCAGCGGGATGATCGCGTGAATGTGGGACTGGTCGTAGGACGCCTCCAGGGTGACGCGCCGTTCGTCGCTGAGAGGGGCGCGCTCGACCAGGTTGGCGATGACCAGCAGCCCGCCGGGCCGCAGCACGGAGTGCACCTGGCGGAGCACGCGCGCCTGGTCCGGCATGTGCAGCAGTGACTCGAAGAGCCACGCGCCGTCGAAGGAGTTCGGCTCGAAGGGTAGTTCCAGCGCGTCAGCCACCTGGAACGTCACCCGATCCGCCAGCCCTTCGTCCTTCGCCCGGCGAGAGGCCAGTTCCACTTCCTTCTCGCTGATCGTCACGCCGACGACATCCGCACCGGTGGATCGGGCCAGGGCTATCGCCGGTCTGCCCGTACCGCAGCCGATGTCGAGTATTCGCCGGCCCTTGCCCGCGTCCAGCTTGTCGATCATCAGCTCGGTCAGGCGTTCCGAGGCCGCTTCCAGCGATGCTTCACCCATGGGGTCGTCCCAATAGCCGTTGTGCAGGCTTCCCCCCATGATGTGCTCGATCAACTCTGTGGTCCGGTCGTAGAGCTGACCGGTGGTCTCTTGGTGCTGACTGGACTTCGGCGTCATGGATTGGTCCCTTCCTGCGGTCCGGCCTCCGTCATCTGCGCTGCCTAAAAGTGATGAACTCCTGTTGTCAATCAACTTTAGGGAGTACTTTTGGAGAGTCGCAGACGCACATACCCTGTCAACTAGGTTCCATAGTTCGGGAAGATCTGAGAACATAGTTGATGAACCTAAGTGGTGAGTGATGACGGATGAGAACATGTCTGATCAGTTGACTGGGCAGTCGCAAGGCGAGCCGTCCTCGCCGTCCCTGGCCGACAAGATCGACTTTCTGTTCCGGACGGTCTATCCAGCGGGCCGGGGACCCTACTCCTATGCGGAGGCGGCGGCCGGCATCGAAGAGCTCACCGGCGAACAGGTCTCCCACACCTCGTTGTGGAAGCTGAGCACCGGGCGTGCCACCAACCCGACCAAGCGCCTGATCGAGGCGCTCGCCGCCTTCTTTCAGGTGTCGCCGGCGTATTTCTTCGACGACGAGGCCTCGAAGCAGATCGGCGATCAGGTCGAACTACTCGCACTGCTGCGCGACACGGGCATGAAGGGCGCTCATCTGCGCGCCTTCTTCGAGCTCTCTCCCGAGGCGCGCGACATGGTGCGTGAGCTGATCGAGAGAACGGCCCGGCTCGAGCAACGTCACCGCGACAAGTAGGAGCCGAGGAGGAGCGATGTAGACGGTGGTGGAAAACGGCGGGGGATCCCGCGGTCATTCACGCCTGAACGTTTCACCGTGAGTGCGGAATGGACGACGAGGCCGAACGGCGTGGACCGGCCATCAACCCCCTGCATGCCATGAGCGACGACATTTGCACCGAGCGAGGGTACCGGACGGCATGCTGTGAAGAGGGAGCAGCGGACACCGCATGAGGTGTTGATCGAGGAGTTGGAAGCCGAGGGAGTCATACCCGACCCCTTCGACCTCGAGCTCTTCATTGAACGACTTGAAGGGCGACGAGGCCGCCCCATCCATATGATCCCCATCTCGGCGCGTCGCGGTGCTCCGTGCGGCCTCTATATCAAGACCGGCGGCGCCGACTATCTGTGTTACGTGCGCAGCTCGTCGCCGCTGCATGAATGCCACATCCTGCTGCACGAGCTCGGCCACCTCGTGCTCGGCCATCAGGACAGCGGATGGCGGAGCGAAGAGCTCCAGCGCATGCTGTTGCCCAATCTCAACGCGGACATGATACGGCGCGTGTTGTTCAGGACCGGTTACGCCGATCCCGCCGAGGACGCGGCGGAGGATTTCGCCGACCTCATCTTGGCGCCGCGGGTTCTGGCATCCGGCAGATACACCGTCCCAGCCGCGAAACCACCCCCGGAAATAGCCGAGGTAGTGCGGAATCTCGAACAGGCGTGGGGGTCCGGAAGGGGATTTTGACGTGGACGATGTGCTGTATTGGGGGGAGGCTTCGGTCATATGGACGATCGCTGCACTTGCCGCCGTGCGACTCGTCCGGAAACGTCGATCGCCCGTGGATCTCGCCTATTCGGCCCATATCGTCACGCTCAGCCTCAGCGTGTTGGTGCAGTTTCATAATATCCAGCCGAGGCTCGACGCCATCACCCACGTCAACGGGCTCGGGCGATGGCTGGTGTTCAGCTTCTCCATCGCCTCCATGTGCGCGTTCTGGATCGTGGTGACCTACCTGACATCACCGGCGGACGACCGGTCGGCCGGCGCGCGCGCGAAGATGTTATGGGCGGCGGG
The DNA here is from genome assembly GCF_018603905.1 of Nonomuraea sp. NEAU-A123. GTDB lineage: Bacteria > Actinomycetota > Actinomycetes > Streptosporangiales > Streptosporangiaceae > Nonomuraea. The sequence continues at coordinate 173,492 of NZ_JAHFZZ010000021.1, read as the reverse complement.
GGACATCACAGTGATGGCAGCCCTGCTGCTGGGCTCCGGAGTTCCGGACGACGCCGGCGCGGGCTTTCTCGTCGTGCACGGCGAGAACCTGCTCATCATCGGGTCCTATCTGGCCTTCCTCGCCTATATCGCCGCCGGCCTTTTTGACACGCTGCGCCGGACCTGGCGATACGTGAGATACACGCATCAGCCATATTTACGGCTAGGGCTGCGGCTTGTCGCGGCAGGTGACGCCGGCGGGCTCGTCTATGTGGGTTACTTGGGCGCTACCGCGCTGACCAGCTATTTCTCCCTGCCGACGCCTCCAGGCGCGTCGACCCACGCGGTGACGTATCTCGGGCTCGGCTGCACCACCCTGATCCTGGCCGGTCCCACCATCGGTGTCTGGGGGCCGAGGCTCGCCACGCCGCTGCGGTCCGCGGCCCAGCGTCGGGCGCTGCATCGTCTTCGCCCGCTCTGGACGACGCTGACCGCGGCCATGCCGGAACTCAGACGAGAGCCGCCCAGGGTCGGCGACTCCGTGGGGTACCAGCTCTATCGCTACGTCATCGAGATCCGTGACTGTCTGCTCGTCCTCGAGTCCTATGCCGGAAAACCGTTTCATGACGGCATGAGCCCGGCCCTGCACGCTCAGACCGTGGCCCAGGCCCTCCAAGCGTTCGCCGCCACGAAGAGGCACGCGGCGTGGCCGAGTATTTCCCATCCTTCCGCCGTGGACCGGAAACCCGCGGTCACCCGTGACGTCACGTCCGGCGAACCGGCACTCAGCCCTGGATTGCCGGTCATGAAGGATGAATTGTCGCACCTGACGCGGCTTTCACGCGCCTTCGCGCGGCTCTGAGAAGAGCACAAGAATCCGCGTGAGGTGATTTTCTCGCGTGCCTACGTGGCTTCGACCAGGTCGATCGCCGTCCATGACGCATTCCTCATTTCGCCGTGATACGAATGTCCGCGCGACCGTGCACAGTGTATTTAGCAGGGGCGGTCAAACGTGCCCTAATTTGGTGGATGGGGGGACTAGGGGTGGTTTTAGGGGTTGCCGCGTTTATGCCTCGCTGAAAGCCTTTGATTATCGCGAAAGGGAATATATCGACGAGAAAGGTCCGCGGGGATGCGCATCGAAGAGCTTGACATAGAAGGCACTTTTTTGATCGAGCAGAGAATCTATCCCGACATGCGGGGGATCTTCCTCGAGCCGTTCAGCCAGCCGGCGTTCCGAAAAGCGGTGGGCCACCCGCTCTGGGTGGCCCAGGTCAACTGCTCAGCATCCCATCGCGGCACCATACGCGGCCTCCATGTCGTGCAACTGCCGGGCCAGGCCCGCTACTTCAACTGCGCGCACGGGGCCATGCTCTGCGTCGTACTCGACACCAGGATCGGCTCGCCCACCTTCGGCGAGCACATCGCGGTCGAGCTGACCGCCGAAAGCAGGAGGGCCCTTTACGTCGCGGAGGGTCTCGCCGCCGGATTCCTCGCGCTGACAAAGGAGGTGACGGTCTGGTACCTCTGCTCAAGTCTCTACGCGCCGAGCGCGACCGTCTCCATCAACCCGCTGGACCGCGACTTGAACGTGCCCTGGCCACGGGAGCACGAGTTCATTCTCTCCGAAATGGACAGGACGGCTCCTTCTCTTCGGGAAGCCGCGGAACAGGGGCTGCTTCCGCTCTATCGCGACTGCCAGACCCGATACGCGGAACTCGACGCGATGGCCGACGCCTATCCATGATTACTTGCGGCGGTTGACGGCCATCACCAGGAAGACGATCGTCGCGATGACCAGGATCACGGCCAGAAAAACGAGCATCTCGACAGGGCCGATGTTCCCCATGGGGCTCCAATCTGAATGCGTGCGGGGTAACGGCCGCACGATCTACGTTCTGGCAGGCCAGTACTCGTCCTTCAGCAATCGCTTGTAAAGCTTGCCCGTGGGATGACGCGGGAGCTCCGCGCGGAAGTCCACCGACTTCGGGCACTTGTAGTGGGCCAGCCGCGCCCGGCAGTACTCGATCAGTTCCGCCTCCAGCGCCGGCCCCGCCTCGGCCATCGACGCCGGCTGCACCACGGCCTTGACCTGCTCGCCCATCTCCTCGTCCGGGATCCCGAAGACGGCCACGTCGGCGACCTTCGGATGGAGGCACAGGATGTTCTCCGCCTCCTGCGGGTAGATGTTCACGCCGCCCGAGATGATCATGTACGAGCGGCGGTCCGTCAGGTAGAGGAAGCCCTCGGCGTCCAGGTAGCCGATGTCGCCGAGCGTGGTCCAGCCCCTCCCCTGAGGGTCCTGAACGGAGCGGGTCTTGTCGGGGTCGCCGTGATACTCGAAGCGGGCGGGGCTCTCGAAGAAGATCGTGCCGTGCTCGCCCGGCGGCAGCGTGTTGCCGTCCTCGTCGCAGATGTGCACGTTGCCGAGCAGTGAGCGGCCGACGGTGCCCGGGTGCTCCAGCCAGTCCTGTGAGCCGGCGTAGAGGAAGCCGTTGCCCTCGGTGCCCGCGTAGTACTCGTGGATGATCGGGCCCCACCAGGCGATCATCTGCTCCTTGACGGGCACCGGGCAGGGGGCGGCGGCGTGGATGGCGCACTGCAGGGACGACAGGTCGTACTTTTTCCTGATCTCGTCGGGCAGTTTGAGCATCTTGATGAACATGGTCGGGACGAGCTGCGAATGCGTCACCCCATACTTCTCGACCAGTTCCAGATAGCGTTCGGGCTCGAAGCGCTCCATCACCACGATCGTCGCGCCGAGCCGCTGGAAGGTCATGCAGTAGCGCAGCGGCGCCGCGTGATAGAGCGGCGCGGGCGACAGGTAGACGCTGTCGGCCGTCGGCGCGAACAGGGCCTCGACGAGCTTGAGCAGCAGGTTCGACTCCGTCAGCGGCGTGCGCGGCAGGGCGGGCTTGACGCCCTTGGGCCGGCCGGTGGTGCCGGAGGAGTAGAGCATGTCGGAGCCCTGGCACTCGTCGTCGATCGGCGTGGGCGGCTGTCCGGCCACCGCCTCCTCGTACGAGTCGAAGCCCTCGGCGGTGCCGTCCAGCATGAGGCGCAGCTCGACGCCGGGCGTCGCGGCGGTGATCGAGGTGGCGACCTCCGCCAGGCTCGCGTCCGAGAGGAACACCCGGGCGCCGCAGTTGTTCACGATGTACGCGAGCTCGTCGGTCCCCAGCCGCGAGCTGATCGCCGTGTAGTACAGGCCCGCGCGGTGCGCCCCCCAGGCGATCGCCAGGTAGAGCGGATGGTTGGCGAGCATGAAGGCGACGTGGTCACCCGGCCGCAGCCCGGCGGCGCGGAACAGGTGGGCCAGCCGGTTCGACTCCTCGTCGAGCTGACGGTAGGTGACGACCCGCCCGGAGCCCGCCATGATCACAGCGGGCTTGTCGGGCGTGACGGCTGCGATGGCTCCCGGATGCATGACCGAACAGTATTCGGCGAAGCGCGCGCGGCGCCAGGGAATGACCACCCGGGAGTACGGCGAAGCCGCGATCTCATCGTCGAGATCGCGGCCCCGCGGTCTGCTCAGGCAGCGGCGTGATACACGTCCTGCCAACCGGAGTGGAAGCCGGTCGGTCCGTGCCTGTTGCCCCTGCTCACATCCACGTAGATGTGAGCCGCGTTCTTACCCGAGAACGAGTAGTCGGCGGGGTGCTTGCGGCAGTTGGAGAAGGAGTCGAAGGTCGCGTGACCGTCTTGGTCGACGACCTTGAAGGTCTCCCACGCGCACTTGTCGCGGCCCCACCACTTGTTGTTGGTGAGGGTGCTGTCGACGGTGAAGAAGTAGTTGTATCGCCACTCCCACACGTGCTTCTTGATCTTCTTGACGACGAACTCGCAGTGCTTCTTGTGGCTCTTCTTGTCGAAGGAGCACACTTTCTTCTTGACGAAGAACGTCTTCCAGTACCAGAACTTGAACCGCTTCTTGTCCACGGTCACCTGGCCTTCTGCCTTGGCCTTGTGATCGCTGGAGAAGTAGGGTCCCCAGTCCGCGTCGTAGAAGTGCGACGAGGCGGTTGTGGCTGGAGTGGCGGTTGTCGCCGTGGTGGCATTGGCCGCTGCCGGTGCGCCGATGGCCACCATTGTGGTGGCCGCGACGCCGATCATGATTCGTGAGACGAATCGCACTGGGTCCTCCTCGGGAGAGGTCTTGCTGACCCAGTCTTCGTACGTCCGACCGATTGCCGTCCGCTTTCAACCCACTTGATACCACAGGTGGCGAGATAAGAGGACTTTCCCGATCTTCCGGATTTATCGCGTTATTCTCCGGCAGGGATCACGGAACCGGCGTACTTCTGCTTGATGAAATCCTTGACCTTCGGGTCCTGAAGGAGCTTGCCCAAGGTCACGATGTTCGCGTCCTTCTCGTGCCCGGCAGCCACGACCAGCCCGTTGACGTACGGGTTCCCCTCGGACTTCTCCAGCACCAGGGCTTGCGAAGCGGGCTTGAGCCCGGCCTCGATGGCGTAGTTGCCGTTGATGACCGCGGCGTCGACGTCGTCGAGCGAGCGGGGCAGCTGCGCGGCCTCCAGCGGCTTGAACACCAGCTTCTTCGGGTTGTCGGTCACGTCACGCTCGGTCGCCGCGGTGCCGGCGCCGTCCTTGAGCTTGACCAGGCCATTGTCGGCGAGGAGCTTGAGCGAGCGACCCAGGTTCGTGGCGTCGTTGGGCACGGCCACGGTGCCGCCCTGCGGCAGGGCCGCGAGCGTGGTCGCCTTCTTCGAGTACAGCCCCAGCGGCTCCAGGTGCACCGGGGTGACGAAGCTCAGCTTGGTGCCCTTGGAGGCGTTGAAGTCGTCCAGGTAGGGCTTGTGCTGGAAGAAGTTCGCGTCCAGCTGGCCCTCACTGAGCTGCACGTTCGGCTGCACGTAGTCCGTGAACTCCACGACCTCCAGCTTCAGCCCGGCCGCCGGGGCCAGGTTCTGCTTGACGAAGTTCAGGATCTCGGCGTGCGGCACCGGGCTGGCGCCCACCTTCAGCACGGTGTCGGCGGACTCGGCGCCCTTGCCGGTAGCACCCTGCGACGTCCCGCATGCGGCGAGCAACAGGGCTAGGGCAGCAGCGCCCACAATGTTCCGAAATTTCATTATTTTTCCTTATCTATGTGACAAGCGGCGGGCGACCAGGTCGCCCAGGCTCTGGATCAGCTGCACCAGCACGACGAGCAGCACGACAGTGACGATCATGAGCAGGGTCTCGAACCGCTGGTACCCGTACCTGACGGCGAGGTCCCCCAGCCCGCCCCCGCCGATGGTCCCGGCCATGGCCGAGTAGCCGATGAGCGCGACGACGGTGACGGTCACCGCGGCGACCAGGCCGGGCAGCGCCTCGGGCAGCAGCACCTTCCGCACGATGGTCGTACGGCCCGCGCCCATGGCCTGCGCCGCCTGCACCACGTCGGCCCCCACCTCGCGCAGCGCCGTCTCCACCAGTCTGGCGAAGAACGGCACCGCCCCCACGGTGAGCGGCACGACCACGGCCGCGGTGCCGATGGTGGTGCCCACGACCAGCCGGGTGAAGGGGATGATGGCGATCATCAGCACGATGAACGGCAGCGACCGCCCCACGTTCACCACGACGCCCAGCACCGACTTCACCGCCGGCAGCGGCCGCAGCCCACCGCGATCGAACACGACGAGCGCCACCCCGAGCGGCAGACCGAACAGCACGGTGAACAGGGTCGACCAGCCGACCATCTGCGCCGTCTGCCCGGCCGCCTCCCAGAGCAGCGGCCCCATCTCATCCCAGGTCATAGCTGTTCCTTCCCCGAACGCTCCGTCGATTCCCGCCCTGAACACCGATACGGCGCCCCGAACGACCGGCCGTGGGGCAGGTGGCCGGGCGCGGACCAGCGGCCGACCCGCGCTTCGGGCGTCGCCCGCCGCGCCGAGATGGCGGGACGGTGGACGGTGGAGACCGGCGCGGAGATCACGGCGGCCGGCCGAAGCCACGGACCGGGGCCGAGAAGACGCACGTCACGGCGCTCAGCCACCTCCACCGGAGGAGCGTGCCCCTGGACAGGGGCCGACCCCGGACGGAGGGTGGCGCCCACCGTGCTGTGCCGTACAACAAAGACCGCTTTTCGCATCAAAGCACCACCCCCCGCGCGCGAAGGAAGGCCAGCGCGGCGGCCTCCTCATCGCCCGACAGGGACACCCGCAGGCGACCGACGGCGAGTCCCGCGAGGTTCTCTATGGAGCCGCCCAGGATGTTCACGTCCACGTCGAACTTGCGCACCACCTCCGACACCACCGGCTGATGCGGGTCGCCCGTGAAGGTGAGCGTGATCGAGCCCGCAGGCGCCGGCTCGGGCAGGGGGAAGATCTCGCTGGTCAGTCGCGACCCCGGCGTCTTGATGAGGCCGGCGATCGTGCCCGACTCCTCGACGCGGCCGTCCGCCATGATGGCGACCGAGTCGCAGATGCTCTTGACCACGTTCATCTCGTGGGTGATCAGCAGGATCGTCAGGCCGAGCTCGGTGTTGAGCCGCTTGAGCAGGGACAGGATCGACTGCGTCGTGGCCGGGTCGAGGGCGGAGGTCGCCTCGTCCGACAGCAGTACCGACGGGTTGCCCGCCAGCGCCCTGGCGATGCCGACGCGCTGCTTCTGTCCGCCCGAGAGCTGGTTCGGGCGGTCGCCGCCCCGGCCGCCGAGTCCGACCAGGTCGAGGAGTTCCGTGACGCGGCGTTCCCGTTCGGCTCTGGGCACGCCCATGACCTCCAGCGGGAAGGCGACGTTCCCGGCGACCGTGCGCGAGGACAGCAGTGCGAAGTGCTGGTGGATCATGCCGATGCGCTGCCTGGCCCGGTTGAGGTCGCCGCTCCGCAGCGCGGTGAGGTCCTGCCCGGCGACGGTGACGGTGCCCGCGGTGGGGCGTTCGAGCAGGTTGACGCAGCGCAGCAGGGTGCTCTTGCCGGCGCCGCTCTGGCCGAGCACGCCGTAGATCTCGCCTTCGCGTACGTGCAGGTCGACGCCGTCGAGAGCGACGGTGGTCCCGTACACCTTGCGCAGGCCGGACGCCTGTATCACCAAAAATCCCCACCACTAAGAGCGGCAGCACGCCGCTGGAATCGACATCGTCATCGTTGGAGGGCCCGCAGGCGGGCGGTCTAACGCGTGCCGGGGTGGAAGGGCAGGTGGCTCAACCTGCGCAGCACAAAACTGGGAGAAATCATGGGTGACCTTCGAGGCGGGGACGTCTGGTTATCGGTTCTGACAGTCCATGGCGGACATTCGCCCCATACAGCAACACCTGGCGCCGCTACCGGCGTTCTGGTCTGTCGTGTATGCCTCGTTCACGCCATTGTTAACGGCTACCCGACTTCCCGCTATTCCCTATCTCCTCGGTGACTTGGATCACGATGCTCCAGCCGTGCGCCGGAACGACGGCCGGGTCGGTCACGCCATGCTGCGGCTCGGCCACGTCGTTGACCTGGCCGATCGGGAACCGGTGCGGCTCGTCGCCGAGGTTCAGCAGAGTGACGATCTCCGTTCCGCCACCGTCGCGGGGCCGGGAGCGGAGGGCCACGGCCGTGTTGGTCAGGTGTTCGGCGGTGGTGTGGGCTCTGACCAGCCACGGGTGACGCCGGCGCAGGCCGATGAGCCGCTGGTGCAGCCGGTAGACCTCGGTCCCGTCCGGGGCGAGGCCGCCTGGCTCCGCGGGGAACGCCGGCCTGATCGCGTCGTCACCGCCCGCCCGCTCTTCCTTCAGCCCTTGGAACGCCTGCTCGTCCCCGTAATAGACGCTCGGCAGGCCGCCGACCGTGAACAGCACGGCCAGGGCGTGGCCGAGGTGCTGAGGGTTCTCAAGCCGGGTGGCGATCCTGGTGACGTCGTGGTTCCCGACGAACGTGAGGGGGACGAAGGTGTCCAGCAGCCCGTCGTGGCGGTCGAGGGCCCAGGCGAGTTCGAAGAGGTTCCGGTCGTTGAGCGAGCTCCAGATGGCCTTCCACAGCTCGTACTGGGTGACGGAGTCGAGTCCCGACTCGGCGACATATTTGGCATAGTCGCCGTGAATCACCTCGCCCCCGAACCACGCCTCCGGGTGCCGCGCCCGCACCTCGGGCAGGACCTCCCGCCAGAACGACGCCGGTACGGCATAGGCGGCGTCGAGCCGCCAGCCCGCCGCGCCACGGTCGAGCCAGTGGTTCAGTACGGCGGCGACGTGGTGCCGCACGGCGGGTTCGGTGTGGTCGAGCGCGACGAGCCCGTGATGCCCCTCGAACACCTCGTAACCCTCGGACCCCCTCCTGAACCACCGCTCGTCCGCCTGGAACGACCGCCCGACGTGGTTGAACACGCCGTCGAGGACGATCCGCAGCCCGCGTCGCCGCGCCTCGGCGACGAGGGAGTCGAAGTCGGCGTCGTCACCGAGGCGGGGGTCGATCCTGAAATGATCGACGGTGTCGTAGCCGTGGGTCTCGGACGCGAAGATCGGGCCGAGCTGGAGCCCCGAACAGCCCAGTTCCACGGCGTAGTCCAGCCACGCCTCTAGGTGGCGCAGCCGGTGCCGCACCTCCGGTTGAGCGGTGGCCGGGGCCCCGGTGAAGCCGAGCGGGTAGACCTGCCACCAGATCGCATGGTCAGTCCACGATGGCACGTGTGCTCCTCTCTCGGCGTACTGCCCAGGGTAGGTATCCCAGTCCCAGAGCCAGCACGCACCCGATGGCCGTGTCGGCCAGCCGGTACCCGATCGTGGCGGGGGCCACGCGTCCGCCGCCCTCCATGAGCAGCAGGACGAGCGGCGTCATGACGGTCGCGTACAGGGTGTAGTCGCGATCCTTGAGTACCGGCCTGACCGCGGCCAGCCCGGCGACGAGCAGCACGAACAGCCACGGCGCCGGCACCCACAACAGTACGGCGGACCCCGCCACCACTCCGGCGCCGGTGCCCGCGGCCCGCTCGACCGCCCGCCGCAACGCACCGTCCAGTTGCCGCCTGACGACGATCACGACGGTGACGGCGATCCACGAGGCGGTCGGCTGCGGCCACACCAGGCCGATGATCTCGGCGGCGGCCAGGCAGGCGGTCAGGCGGATGGGGTACTGCCAGCCGCGCACGGTGCCGAGCGTCCGCCACCAGCGGCGCAGAAGCGCTCGCTTGGTGGGTGCGGGGTTCGCCGGCGGTACGGCGGCGGGCTCTGTGCGGCGAGTGCCGAGGCGTGGTTGTTTCGTTCGTGGTTGCTTCGCTCGTGGTTGCTTCGTGTGGGTGCACAGGGCGGTGACCAGCAGACCCCAGATCGCCCCTTCGGCGAACAGTACGGCGGCTGCGACAGGAGCGGCGTGCTTGGCCAGGCCGGTCGAGATGACCATGAAGACGATGAAGCGCGTGGTGTGCTCGGCCATGGGACGGCTGATCCCGCCGACCACCGCCACCACGGCCGCGACGAGCACGATGGTGACCGCCGCGATCCAGCCATGCCCGCCGACGACGGCACCGACGAGCCCCGCCGCGGTCGTGACCGCCACCGCGTAACCGCCCCGCACCAGCCCCGCCACCAAGGACGCACCCTTTGCGACCACACCATCGACGGGCGCGGCGGCCCCGGAGACGCTCCCGGCGGGCGTGGTACCCGTAGAGACGCCATCAGCGGGCGCGACAGCCATGGACACGCCACGCGTGGGCGGGGCGTCCATGGACACGCCGCTTACGGCGAGGGCGCCGATGGCGGCCAGCGTGCCGAGGGCCGGATGCCCGGAGGCGACGCCCCACGCGACCGGCCCGCCCAGCCCCAGCGCGGCGGCGATCATACGTCGCGTCTCGATCCCCACGTCGGCACCTCCCGACGCCGGACCCTACCACCTTCCTACGCATTGCGTATGAAATAACGCCCTAACATCGTGGATGGCCGGACATTTAGTAAGTGCTACCGTAATAATTATGGACGACGAGGAACTTCGAGCCACAGCCGTAACACTCCGCCGGGCCGCCGTCAGCCTGGCCCGGCGCCTGCGCGACGAGCGCCCCGCACACGGCCTCGGCGCCCTGGCCCTCTCCCTGCTCGGCCACCTGCACCGACGCGGCGCCATGACCGCAGGAGAGCTGGCATCGGCCGAACACCTGCAACCGCAGTCCGTCACCCGCGTCCTCGCCGCGCTGGACGAGCAGGGCCTGATCCGCCGCTCACGCGACGAAGACGACCGCCGCCGGCACCACATCGTCCTCACCGAACAGGGCACCGCGATGCTCACCGAACGGGCCGGCACCACGGACCTGTGGCTGGCCCAGGCGATGGCCCAGCGACTCACCCCGGCGGAGTGCCGGATCCTGGCCGTGGCAGCCGACTTGCTGGACCAACTGCACGCGTAGCCGGGATGCGGTCAGCTCAACAACACCCTCAAAGGCCTCACCTCGGCCTGCATGCGACAGGTAAAGCGGTTCAATTTCACCGGTGTGGAAGTGGCGAGGCTGACGTAACTCGTTCTCATGCGGGCAAGCTGAAATCATCCGGCCCAGGTGGAAGCCATGAGGCAGTCGGATTGTGCCAGGCCCGGGGAGCGGGCGATCGAGTCGCTGAGGCGTGGTTCGGCCGTCACGTTACAACGGGGAGCAATGGACATGGCACGCAAGGTGATCTACAGGCAGTCCGGAGACCCTGCGGACGTTCTCTCCGTCGCGGAGGTCGACGCCCCCGGACCACCTGGGGCGGGCCAGGTACTGGTGCGGGTGCACGCCTTCCCGATCCATATCGGCGACCTACTCGCCATCCAGGGCCCGTACCCCTCACAGACCGCGTACCTCACTCCCGGCATCGAGGCCACCGGCATCGTCGAGGCGGTTGGACCCGACACCCCCACAGCTTCCGGAGTCACCACCGGAGCGCGCGTGTCCTTCTTCCCCCACCCCGGCGCCTGGAGCGAATACGTCCTCGTGCCGGCCGAGTTCGTCGTCCCTGTGAGTGACGATGTTCCCGACAGCATCGCCGCCCAGATGCTGGCCAATCCCATCACCGTGATCATGTTGCGGCGCGAACTCGAAAAACACGCCACGGTCGGCTACAACGGCGTCTTCCTGCAGACCGCCGCCGGCTCCAACATCGGCCGCCTGCTGTCCGCTATCGCCCAGTACCACGCGATCCAGCACATCAACATCGTCCGCAGCGACGCCGGCGCCCAGACACTGCGGAAGCGCTACCCGGGCGTTCCCGTGGTCTCCACCGCTCAGCCCACGTGGAAGGAAGAGATCCGCGAGCACATCGGGGCACGGCCGGTTCCTGCCGCGGTCGATCCCGTGGGCGGCACGCTGGCCGGAGACCTCCTGCAGTTGCTCTCGCCCGGCGGAACCCTGATCACCTACGGCGTCCTCGCCGAGGAGCCCATCCCGGTCCACGCCGGGGACCTCCTTGGTGCGAGCCTCGGGCTGCGGGGCCTGACCGTCCTCCGCTGGGCGCAGACCGTCTCCGCCGAGCAGCGCGCCAACGACCTGGCCACCGCCGCCCAGCTCATCGCCCGTGGGGCAGCCGAGGCATTCGACGTGGCAGCCCAGTACGACATCGCCGAGATCGCACAGGCCGTTGAGCACGCGGTCCGCCCGGGAAAGTCCGGCACCGTTCTCGTCACCATCCCCTGACCCCACCGAGCCTCCCGGGCGCGTACGTCAAACCCGGCACTCTCTCCCCCCGATCCGGGGAAATGACCGGCACCGCACCCGCAACGCCGAAGGAGAGCAGTTAGACGTACTCGTACAACTCCTACCGGTAGGGGTCGCGCAGTGGAGTGACGCGTTCGGCGAAGTCGGCCTTGATCCTGGCCATGCGCGGGCCTGGGGCGTAGAAGCGGCCCTTGGTCTCGCCGTACGGCTGAAGCCAGCCCTTGGCCGCGAGGTCGCGCAGGTCGCGCGCGGCCTGGCCCTGGCTGAGCCCCTCGTCGGCCTGGTAGCGGCTCCTGCGCAGGCGCCTGTTCACGAACACCTCGTAGAGAGCGGAGACGCTCCGGCTGTTGAGACCGTCGGCGTCGACCTGCTCCTCCAGCAACATCCAGATTTCTCCGGCCTCGGCGAGCCGCTGGCTCACCCGCTGGGCCTGCATGTGATGAGCTTTCAGGCAGAAGCGCACCCACGGCAGGGTGTCCCCGTGCGGACCCCACTGCCGGCCGCCCACCAGGCCGAGCACGTCGTAATACTCGATGGTGGTGCGCTGCCGGCCGAGCCACTCCTCGATGGAGGAGAACTCGGGCAGCATGATCTGCTCCCTGCCCAGGACCAGCGTCTGGAGGGCGCGGGACATCCGGCCGTTGCCGTCGCGCCAAGGGTGGATCTTGACCAGGTTGAAGTGGGCCATCGCCGCCCGGACATAGCTCGGGCAGTCCCGATCGCCCTCGTTGAGCCACCCGACCAGCTCGTCCAGGAGGCCAGGCACCAGGTCGGCGTCGGGTCCCTCATAGACCACGGCACCCGAGTCGGAGTCGCGGATGTAGATGCCGCCGGGCCGGATCGCGCCCGGCGACTTGTCGCGGTGGTGACCGATGACCATGAAGTTGAGCCCATGAAGCAGCCCCACGTCGAACCGGAACGCCGACGCCCGCGAAAGCACCTGGATATAGGTCAGCGCCTGCTGATATCCCGCGATCTCCCGCGCCACCGGCACCGACGTCTCCAGCGGCTCCTCCCCCGCCATGATCGACTCGATGTCCTCCACGCTGGCCCGGTAACCCTCGATCGAGTTGGACCCCTGGATCGCCCGCGCCCGCAACTGCCTGCGTAGCTGACCATCCCAGCGATGCGTCTCGGCCAGCCGATACTTCAGGTCCCGCCGCATGTCCTCGATCTCCGCGAGCACCGCCTTGTCGGCGGCTTCCAGCGCGGGCGTCCCGTACAACATGAGCCCCAGAAAAGCATGAGCAAATCATTCAGTCAAACGAACGGATGATTCGCCTAAAACACCAAAAGCCCCGCCGTACCGGAGTACAGCGGGGCAGATGGTCGGTCAGGCCGCGACCGGGGAGGCGACCTGGGCCGGGGACAGGGCGATGTCGAGGACCTCGCGTACGTCGCTGACCGGGTGGATCGTCAGCTCGTTGCGCACCTCCTCGGGCACGTCGTCCAGGTCCGGCTCGTTGCGGGCCGGGATGAGGACCGTGGTGATGCCCGCCCGGTGCGCCGCCAGCAGCTTCTGCTTGACGCCGCCGATCGGCAGCACCCGCCCGGTGAGCGAGATCTCACCGGTCATGGCCACGTCACTGCGTACCGTACGACCGGACAGGAGCGAGGCCAGCGCGGTCGTCAGCGTCACGCCCGCCGAGGGGCCGTCCTTGGGCACGGCACCCGCGGGGAAGTGGACGTGGACCGAGCGGTCCTTGAACGCGGTGATCGGCAGCTCCAGCTCCGCGCCGTGCGAGCGCAGGTAGGAGAGCGCGATCCGGGCCGACTCCTTCATCACGTCACCGAGCTGGCCGGTCAGCGTGAGCCCGGTCTCGCCGGTCTCCGGCTCGGCCAGGGACGCCTCGACGTAGAGGACGTCGCCGCCCGCGCCGGTGACCGCCAGGCCCGTCGCCACGCCGGGCACCGAGGTGCGCTGGGTGGCCTCGGGCAGCGACGACTCCGGCACGAACCTGGGGCGGCCGATGTAGCCGACCAGGTCGTCCTCGCCGACCGTGACGGGCAGCTCGTTCTTGGCCGTGACCTTGCGCAGGATGCGGGCGACCGAGCGCTCCAGGGACCGTACGCCGGCCTCCCGGGTGTATTCGGCGGCCAGCCTGCGCAGCGCCGCGTCCTCGACGCGCACCTCGTCGGCGGTCAGTCCGGCGAGGTCGAGCTGCCGGGGCAGCAGGTGGTCACGGGCGATCGCCACCTTCTCGTCCTCGGTGTAGCCGTCGAGCGTCACGATCTCCATGCGGTCGAGCAGCGGCCCGGGGATGGCCTCCAGAACGTTGGCCGTCGCCAGGAACAGCACGTCGGACAGGTCCAGCTCGACCTCGAGGTAGTGGTCGCGGAACGTGTGGTTCTGCGCGGGGTCGAGCACCTCGAGCAGGGCCGCCGTCGGGTCGCCGCGGTAGTCGGCGCCGACCTTGTCGACCTCGTCGAGCAGGACGACCGGGTTCATCGACCCGGCCTCGCGGATGGCGCGAACGATGCGGCCGGGCAGCGCGCCGACGTAGGTGCGCCGGTGACCGCGGATCTCCGCCTCGTCGCGGACGCCGCCGAGCGCGACGCGGACGAACTTGCGGCCCATCGCCCGCGCGATGGACTCGCCCAGCGACGTCTTGCCCACTCCGGGAGGACCGGCGAGCGCGAGTACGGCGCCGCTGCGGCGGCCGCCCACTACGCCCAGGCCCTTGTCCTGACGGCGCTTACGCACGGCCAGGTGCTCGATGACGCGGTCCTTCACGTCGGCGAGGCCGGTGTGGTCGGCGTCCAGCACCTCACGGGCGCCGGTGATGTCGTAGTTGTCCTCGGTCCGCTCGTTCCACGGGAGGTCGAGGACGGTGTCGAGCCAGGTACGGATCCAGCCGGTCTCGGGAGACTGGTCGGACGTACGCTCCAGCTTGTCGACCTCCTTGAGCGCGGCCTCGCGCACCTTCTCCGGCAGGTCGGCCGCCTCGACGCGGGCCCGGTAGTCCTCTTCTTCGGTCTCGGTGGAGTCGCCGTTGAGCTCCTTGAGCTCCTTCCGGACCGCGGCGAGCTGCTGGCGCAGCAGGAACTCACGCTGCTGCTTGTCCATGCCCTCCTGGACGTCCTTGCGGATCGTCTCGGCCACGTCCAGCTCGGCGAGGTGCTCGCGCGACCACTCGACCAGCCTGGCCAGCCGGTCGGCCGGGTCGGCGGCCTCCAGCAGCTCGACCTTCTGGGCCGTCGTCAGCCAAGGCGTGTAGCCGGAGCTGTCGGCCAGCACCGAAGGGTCGTCGATCTGGTTGACCTGGTCGACCACCTGCCAGGCGCCGCGCTTCTGCAGGATCGTGGTGGCCAGGGCCTTGTACTCCTTGGCCAGCTCCTGGGCGCGCTCGCCGGCGGAAACGGCCTCGATCACGATGGCCTCCACCCAAAGGGCGGCGCCGGGGCCGGTCGTGCCGGTGCCCACGCGAACCCGGTTGACGCCACGCACCACAGCGGCGGGCTCGCCACCGGGCAGCCTCCCGACCTGCTCGACAACAGCCTGCACGCCGACCGCGCCATAACGGCCGTCGATCCGGGGAACGAGGAGGACCCGCGGCTTGTTGCCACCAGATGCCTGGGCCGCGTCTATGGCCGCCCGCACCTCGGAGTCGGACAGGTCCAGCGGAACCACCATGCCCGGCAGGACGACCTCGTCGTCCAGCGGCAGGACCGGGAGGATCAAGCTCTCACTCATACGAACTCCAAAGGGTTGAGTTATACCGACTCAAGTCATTAGAGCCTCTGATTGTTCCCAGGGTTGCCGATGTTCGCTCACGGCGATCGTAATCATGTAAGCCAGTCATACCTGAGGATGACGACCCAGGGTTGATGCCCGCCCGGCCCCGCCCCCGTAGGGTGATCGCGTGTTCTCGGCAGTGGTGCGGCCCTTCGCGCTGGCGCTGTTCCAGGGCGACGCGGACCCGCCGCCGCCCCGATCGCGCTGGCTGCGTTTCCGGCTGCCCCGCTGGCAGCCGCTGGCCGGCCATGTCGACCTGGTCCAGGTGGCGGACATCCTGGTGGCCTATTTCCTGTTCGCCACCACGTTCTCCCAGCTCGTCAACTGGAACGGCGGCGCCAAGCTGCCAGTCGACGACTCGCTGCTCTCTCTCGCCTCCGCCGCTCTCTCCCTGCCCGTGGCGCTGCGCGATCGGTGGCCGCTGGGCGCCTGGCGGGTGGCCATGGTCCAGTTGCCGTTCGCGTTCTGGGTGACGCAGACGGTCGGCACCAGCTATCCGCCCTACACGGTCGGGCTGGCGGTGATGTACCTGTTGGTGACCTACTCGGTTGCCGTGCGCGGCGACCGTCGGATCACCGTCGCCGTGTGGGTGATCAGCGTCTTGACCGCGTGGATCGTCCATCCCGACTCGATGGTCCTCGTCACGATCATGGTGACGGTCTCCCTGCTGTTCGGCTACAACGTGCGCGTACGCCGTAACGCCACGACCAGGCTCGCCGAGGAGGAACGGCGCTCGCGGCTCGCCGAAGGCGCTCAGGCCGTGCTCGAAGAGCGGGCCAGGATCGCGCGGGAGCTGCACGACGTGGTCGCCCACCACATGTCGGTGATCGCCATCCAGGCCGAGGCCGTGCCGGTCAAGGCGGCCGGCGATCCCGCCCTGCTGGAGGCGGGCCTGGCCGAGATCCGCAGCCTGTCCCTGGAGGCCATCGCCGAGCTGCGCCAGGTGCTCGGCGTGCTGCGCGACCAGGACGGCCGCACCGACACCGCGCCGCAGCCCGGCCTCGACCGGCTCGACGAGCTCGTGTCCAACGCCCGCGCCGCCGGGCTCACCGTGCTGGTCGGGCGACCGGAGCCGCTCGGGCCGCTGCCGCCCGCCGTGGGCCTGTCGGCGTACCGGATCGTGCAGGAGTCGCTGAGCAACGCGATGCGGCACTCGCCCGGCGCCACGGTCACGATCGCCGTCGAGCATGACGGCGACGCCTTACGGCTGCGCGTCGCCAACGGCGGCGGCACCGCGCCGGGCGGCGCCGAGGGAGCCGGGCAGGGGCTGGTGGGCATGCGCGAACGGGCGGCGCTGCTCGGCGGCACGTTAGAGGCGGGACCGGTCGACGGCGGCGGTTTCCAGGTGACCGCCACGCTGCCGATCGCGGTAGCGGCAACGGAGGAGACGACGTGATCCGGGTCCTGATCGCGGACGACCAGGGGATGGTGCGCACCGGGTTCACGGTGTTCCTGAGCACGCAGGCCGACATCGAGGTGGTGGGCGAGGCGGCCAACGGCGAGGAGGCGTTACGACAGGCGGCCGAGCTGCGGCCCGACGTGGTGCTCATGGACGTCCGCATGCCGGTCATGGACGGGCTGGAGGCGACCAGACGGCTCCTGTCGTCGGACGACGGCCCGAAGGTGCTCATCCTGACCACCTTCGACCTCGACGACTACGTCTATGAGGCGCTGCGGGCGGGGGCGAGCGGCTTCCTGCTCAAGGACGCCTCGGCCGTCCAGCTCGCCGAGGCGGTGCGGGTGGTCGCGGCGGGCGACGCGCTCATCGCCCCGGCGGTCACCAAGCGGCTGATCCACGAGTTCGCCCGGCTGGGCGCGCCTCGGGCGCCGACGGTGCGGCGGCTGGCGGAGCTGACCGAGCGCGAGACCGAGGTGCTCGCGCTGGTCGCGCAGGCAATGTCCAACCAGGAGATCGCGGTGAAGCTGGTGGTGGCGGAGCAGACGGTCAAGACGCATGTGGGGCGGGTGCTGATGAAGCTGGGGCTGCGCGACAGGGCCCAGGCGATCGTCTACGCGTACGAGACCGGGCTGGTACGACCGGGCGATTGACCGCATACGAACGGCCGCTTTATTGAGTGGCCTCTTCAAGGACAGGCGGGTGGCCGCGTGCGCGACCGGGTCAGTGGGCGCGGGCGAGTGAGCGCCCTCTTTTGCGGCACGCGGGTGACCCGTGCGTGGACAGGAAACAGGACCTACCGTCTGAGAAATGGATCCGCTTGCGCTTTTCCGTCAGGTGGTCGCGTCGGTGCCCGCATACGGGGAGTTCCTCGCCGAGCATGGCGTCGACCCGGGCCAAGTCTCCACCATGTCCGACTTCGCGCGGTTGCCGCTGCTCACCAAGGACGGCTACCTCAACCGCCACCCGCTCCCCCGGCTCTGCCGCGACGGCGTGATCGGCGACATGATCGCGGTCTCGTCCGGCTCGACGGGCACGCCGTCGTTCTGGCCGCGTTCCGTCGCCGACGAGCGGGTGATCGCGTCGCGGTTCGAGGAGGTGTTCCGGGACTCGTTCCAGGCCCAGGAGCGCAGGACGCTCGCCGTGGTCTGTTTCGCGCTTGGCACCTGGGTGGGCGGGCTGTTCACCCTGGCCTGCTGCCGTCATCTGGCCGAGCGCGGCTACCCGATCACCGTGGTCGCCCCCGGCAACGACAAGCGGGAGATCCTTCGCGTCATCCCGCAACTGGCCCCGCACTTCGACCAAGTGGTGCTGCTCGGCTATCCGCCCTTCCTCAAGGACGTCATCGACGCTGGGCTGCCCTGGACCAGGTGGAACGTCAAGCTCGTCACGGCCGGCGAAGTGTTCAGCGAGGAGTGGCGCACGCTCGTGGCGGACAAGGCGGGCATCACCGACCCGGTGCGCGGCATCGCCTCCCTGTACGGCACGGCCGACGCGGGGGTGCTGGGCAACGAGACTCCCCTCTCCGTGGAGATCCGCCGGTTCCTGGCCGGACGTCCCGGGGCGGCGAGGGAACTGTTCGGCGAGTCGCGGCTGCCGACCCTCGTCCAGTACGACCCCGAGGTCCGCTTCTTCGAGGAGCATGAGGGCACGCTGGTGTTCTCGGGCGACAACGGCATTCCGCTGGTCCGGTATCACATCGCCGACGAGGGCGGAATCGTGCCGTTCGAGCGGATGCTCCGCTTCCTACGGAAGTGCGGCTTCGAGCCGTCGGCGACCGGTCCCTCCCGGCCGTTCGTGTACGTGTTCGGGCGCAGCCACTTCACCGTGTCCTACTACGGAGCGAACGTGTTCCCGGAGAACATCTCCGTCGGACTGCAGCAGCCGGCGGTCAGTTCGCTGGTCACCGGGAAGTTCGTCATGGAGGCGGTGGAGGACGACCGGCGCGACCGGAATCTCACGGTGACGGTGGAGCTGATGCCCGGCGAGAAGCCGTCGGAGGAGACGGCCCGGCTCGTGGGCGAGTCGATCCTGGCGCAGTTGCTCCGGCTCAACAGCGAGTTCGCGGCCTATGTGCCTTTGGCTCGACAGGCACCGTTCATCCGGCTCCGGGGACTGGGCGATCCTGAGTACTTTCCCCCCGGCGCCAAGCACCGCTACACACGATGACCACCCGGTCCGCCAGGTACCTGCCAAAGGCTCTGTCACCGCCAGGTGCCTGACGAAGGCCCTGCCACCCCCAGGCATTCGCCTACGGCTGTGCCATCGCCAGGTATTTGACTTCGGCCGGTCACCGACAGGTATTTTGCCGACGACTGCGTCCTCCCCAGGTACTTGCCCGCCGCTGCGTGACCCCCAGGTACTTGCCAGCCGCCGTGTCACCCCCAGGTACTACCGGAGAATTCAGCCCCTGCGGTGACGCCGTCGACCCCCTCCCTTCCGTAGCTTCTGATCATGCTCAGAATGCTCACGCTCGCCGGAAGTCTCGCGTTCGGCGCGGTCCTGGCACTGCCCAGCCAGCACAGTGGCCGACTCGTGAAGGTCTACGGCGACCTGGCCACCGCCGATCGGGTCGCCATCGTCGTGCCGGGTGCCGACACCACGGTGGCCACCTTCGAGGCGAGCACGAAGCGGCCCGGCGGCGCGGCCCGGGCGCTGCTGGCCGAGGCCACCAAGGTGGGCCACGGCGAGCGACTGGCCGTGGTCGCTTGGCTCGGCTACGACGCGCCGCCAACGTGGAGCCTGGGCGCCATCACGGACTCGGCGGCCGTAGAGGGAGCGAAGGCCCTTCGCCGTACCGTCACGGAGTTGCACGCACGGACATCCGCGCCGATCGCCTTGCTGTGCCACAGCTATGGGTCCGTGGTGTGCGCCAAGGCCAGGCCGGACCTACCCGTGGCCGATATGGCGCTGTTCGGAAGTCCCGGAATCGACGCACCATCAGACCGCACACCGTCCGACCGTACGCTGCCCAACCCCATACCGTCCGACCCCACTCCGTCCAACCCCACACTGCTCGACCGCACGTTGCTCGACCGCAGGCCATCCGACCCCACGCCGTCTGCCGCCACGCCAGCTGCCACCAGGGTGTGGGCGGGTGTGGGTGGGAGCGATTGGATCCGGTTCGTGCCGAAGGTGAAGCTTGGGCCGCTCGGTTTCGGGGCCGACGCGTTGAGTCCTGGGTACGGGGCGCGGGTGTTTGAGGTCGGTCCCGGCGGGCACAGTGACTACTTCGCACCCGGCACGCCGTCGCTACGCAATCTCACGTTGATCGCCTTAGGCCGCCCCGGCGACGTGGTGGCTGCCGCACCAGCATGACAGGGTCGGGTTTAATGACAGTGTGTCGTCATCAACTTGACGTGCCCATCCAGGGTTTGTGACACTTTGTCATGAAAGACCGGCCACACATTGGGGTGAAGCGTGACGTCGTTCTCCGAGACCTTGAAGAACGCCACCTGGGGCGACCACGAGTCGGCCGAGGACGAGAGCTACCTCAAAGAGCTGATGAGCGGCCGGTTGAGCGAGCAGGACTACGGCGAGCTCGTCGCCCAGCACTACTTCGCCTACCTCGCTCTCGACGGCGCCGCCAAGACGCTGGTCGACCACCCGGTGGCCGGGCGGTTCGTCTTCCCGGAGCTCTATCGGGAGCCGGCGCTGGAGCGTGACCTGCAGACCGTCTACGGGGCCGGCTGGCGTGACCGGATCGCCCCCTCGAAGGCGACCCGAACCCTGGTGGCGCGGATCGAGCAGGTGGCCGACTGGCCGGGCGGCTACATCGCCCACCACTACACCCGCTACATGGGCGACCTGTCTGGCGGGCAGTTCATCCGGATGGAGCTGCAGAAGATCTACGGCTATCAGAAGGGCGGCGGGGTCGACTTCTATCTGTTCGACGAGGTCGGCAGCCTGCCCCGATTCAAGAACGAATATCGCTCCCGCCTGGACGCGCTGCCATTCGGCGAGCGGGAGCAGCAGCGCATGATCGGCGAGGTCAAGCTGGCCTACCAGCTCAACACCGAGGTGCTCGGCGAGCTGCTCCACGTGATCAAGGCCGCCGCATAGGACGCTCTGCCGGTGAAATACGAGTGGCCGCGCCGCCACTGACCGATCGGCGCGCATTTCGAATATCGCCCTCTTTCCTGTACTGCCGACACGGGCGTTGACGCTGGTCCGCCGCATGCCGGGTCGCGAAGTACGCGCATTCGCCAACATTTACAGGAAAATTGAAATCGTGGCTTCGCCGCCGCGTGCGCACTTATATTTGCTCGCGTCGCACGAAATTCCCGCACGTTTCAGGCGCGTTATTCACGCCTGACCGCACCGCATCGGAAGGCGAACCGTGACGCAGCCGACCACGTACCAGCAAGGAAGTCAGCAGGACGCGGCCACGCGCGCGCTGACCGCGCACGAGCACATCACCCAGATCCACAGCAGGCTGCTCCAGATCCCCGAGCAGCTCGGTGGCGCGTGGAAGGGCGAGTCGGCGACCGTCTACGCGCAGGTTCTCAACGAGTGGAACCCGCAGTTCAAGAAGGTCATCGACGCCCTCCACCTGATCGCCGAGAACCTCAAGGGCTCGGGGATCGAGTACGAGGAGGCCAGCACCTCCACGCAGGCCGTCACCCAGAACCTCATGGCCGCGCTCAACGGCGGCAAGCTCTGAACACCGACTGCTAAGGAGGGGTGGCCATGGGCAACCCGGACATCATTCTCGCTAATTTCGACCAGATGGAGGAGATCGCGGCCGAACTGGGCCGAGCGTACGGCAGCCTGGTCGGCGAGCTGACCGACCTGGAGAACGACCTGAAGATCCTGGAGACCTGGGACGGCTCCGCGAAGGGCGTCTACCTGGAGGCCAAGCGCAACTGGAGCGAGGCCGTGGTGACGATGGGTGACACCATGCAACGCTTCGGCCCGGCCTTGCACGACGCCACCGGGATCATGCGGGACGCCGAGCAGGCCAACGTCCGCCGCTGGGGCACCTGACCGCGATCGGCGGCTCGACCTCGCCCAGCGAGCCGCCGCACGCGCCCGCCCGAACGACCGCCTGCCTGCCCGAACGACTGCTCGCGCAGGCCGCTCGCGCAGGCCGAACGCGTGGCCGAACGAACGACTGTGCCGTACGCGGCCGACCCTGCCGTCCGGCGCACACGGCCGTCCGGCGCACACGGCCGACCCTGCCGTCCGGCGCACGCGGCCGACCCTGCCGTCCGGCGCACGCGGCCGACCGTGCCGTCCGGCTTGGCCCGCAGGCCGTATCAGCCAACCCGCATCAACCCACCTGCGCAAACGTCGGCTTATAGCAGGATGAGCAGCTGGCCTTCGGGCCCCGGCCTACCATGGACGCATGCCCCGCATCTCCGCCGCCACGATCGGTGAGCACCGAGCCCAGACGCGTGATCGCATTCTGCAGGCCGTCGCCCGCCTGTCGAGGGTGCAGGGGATCGACGCCATCTCGATGACGGACGTGGCGAACGAGGCCGTGATCACCCGGACCGTCCTCTACAACTACTATCCGGACAAGGCCGCCCTGCTGCTGGCCTTCACCGAGCGGGTCACCAGCTACTTCATCGAAAGCTACGAGCGGGAGTTGCCGGCAGAGGCGTCTCCCGCCGACCGGCTGCGCGTGTTCGTCCGGCTGCAGCTGACCGGCCTGCTGGCGCACCCGCATCCGGGAGCGGCCGACCTCGGCGCCGCGCTCGGTCCCGACGCCTACCAGCAGCTCGCCGAACACGTGGCGCCCATGCAGCGCATCCTCGTGGAGATCCTGGAGAGCGGGATCGAATCAGCCGCTTTCCAGATACTCGACGTCGAGGCGACGGCCCGCATGATCCTCGCGGTGATCGGCGCGGAGCGAGTGCCCCTGATCAGCGGCGCAGTCACCGTCGAAACGGCGGGGGAACTGGTGACGGGCTTCGTACTGAGGGCCCTGGGCAACGCCGCACCGTGAATAGCCGGTCGGCGGCCCCGGCCAGCGCCTCGACCGCGACCTCCGCCGGGGCGTCGTAGTCCGGCCCCCACTGGCCGACCACGATCGCGCGGATGCGCGTGCCGTCGACCCGGCTCAGCAGGTCGTCGAGGTCTTCCTTGAGCGAGGGCGCGCCCGAGTCTCCGTAGGGCGACATTCCGGTGATGCGCCAGGCGGCGTCGGCGGGCAGTTCCCGCACGGACTCCCGATCGCAGACCGGTAAGTCGTAGAAGGACAGGAGATGTTCATAGATGGACAACATTGCTCCTCTTGTCGGGGGGAGCCCAGATGTACCAGAAGGCGGTGACAAGATTGCCTTTATGGACGACGATCACGTAGCGCTGAAATCCGCCCGCGGGCGCTGGATCCTGGCGGCGACCGTGCTCGGCTCCGGCCTGGCCATGCTCGACAGCACCGTGGTGAACGTCGCGCTGCCCTTTCTCGGTGATGACCTCGACGCGGGCATGGCCGGACTGCAGTGGACGATCAACGCCTACACGCTCACGCTGGCCGGGCTGATCCTGCTGGGCGGCTCGCTCGGCGACCGCTACGGCAGGCGGAAGGTGTTCCTGATCGGCACGGTCTGGTTCGCGCTGGCCTCGGCGCTGTGCGGGCTCTCGCCGAACATCGAGTTTTTGGTGGCCGCGCGCGGGCTGCAGGGCGTCGGCGGCGCGCTGCTCACCCCGGGAGCGCTGGCGATCATCCAGGCGTCGTTCATCAGGGACGACCGGCCGCGCGCGGTCGGCGCCTGGTCCGGGCTGGGCGGGGTGGCCGCCGCGATCGGTCCGCTGCTGGGTGGCGCGGTGGTGCAGACGGCGGGCTGGCGGTGGGCGTTCCTGATCAACCTGCCGTTCGCGGCGATCGTCGTGCTGGTCACGCTGCGGCATGTGCCCGAGAGCAGGGACGAGCAGGCCGCGGGCCGGTTCGACGTGCTGGGCGCGGTGCTGGCGGCGCTGGCCCTGGCCTGCCTCACCTATGGCCTGATCGAGAAGGGGGCGCCGATACCGCTGGTCGTGGGGCTGGTGCTGGGCGCGGCGTTCGTGGTGCTGGAGGTGCGCAGGTCCCCCGACGCGCTGGTGCCGGTGAGCATCTTCCGGGACTCGGTGTTCACGGCCGTGAACGTGGTGACGCTGTTCGTGTACGCGGCGATGGGCGTGGTGTTCTTCCTGCTCGTCGTGCAGTTGCAGGTGGTGTCCAAGTTCCCGCCGACGGCGGCCGGGCTGTCGCTGATTCCGGTGACGATCTTGATGCTGCTGCTGTCGGCGCGCTCCGGCGAGGTGGCCAAGCGGTATGGTCCGCGCTGGCCGATGACGATCGGCATCGTGGTGGCCGGGCTCGGGTTCCTGTGGATGAGCACGATCGGCTTCGGCGCTTCGTACGTGCTGCAGGTCCTTCCCGCGGTGACGGTGTTCGGGCTCGGCTTGACGGCGGTGGTGGCGCCGCTGACCGCGACCGTGCTGGCCACCGCGAGCGAGCGCTACGCCGGTACGGCCAGCGGCGTCAACAACGCGGTGGCCCGCACCGGCAGCCTGCTGGCGGTGGCCGCGGTGCCGCCCCTGGTCGGCCTGGTCGGCGACGCCTTCAAGAACCCGCCTGTCTTCAACGCGGGCTTCCACGCCGCGATGCTGATCAGCGCCGCGACGATGGCCGTCCCCGCGCTGATCACCTTCCTGACGATCAGGAGGAACGTCCTGGCGCCTGAGGAGCAGCTCAGAACGTGAACCCCTGGCTGCGGACGCTGTTGTCGAAGTTCGACAGCAGCAGGTCCGGCTCGCCGACCGCGCGGATCTCCGGCAACCTGCTCAGCAGCACCCGGAACATCGTCCGCAGCTCCTGCCGGGCCAGGTTCGCGCCGAGGCAGAAGTGCGGTCCCGGCCCGCCGAAGCCGACGTGCGGCTTGGTCTCGCGGGTGATGTCGAAGCTGTCGGGGTCGGGGAAGACCGTCTCGTCGCGGTTGGCCGAGCCGTAGAAGAGGACCACCTTGTCGCCCTCCTTCAGCTCCAGGCCGCGCAGGGAGTAGTCCTGGGTCAGCGTGCGCCGGAACTGCATGATCGGCGACACGTGGCGGACCATCTCCTCGATCGCGTTGCCGATGCGGCCGTCGAAGTCCTCCATCAGCAGCTCGCGCTGCGCGGGGTTGTCGGTGAGCAGCTTGATGCCGTGGGCCATCGTGTTGCGGGCGGTCTCGTTGCCCGCCACCAGGAGCAGGGCGAAGAAGGAGCCGAGCTCGCGGTCGGTGAGCTTCTCGCCGTCGGGGTTGGCGGTGACGAGCAGGGACACCAGGTCGCCCTGCGGCTCGGCGGCCCGCTCGTGCCCCAGCTTGATCACCATGCGCTGGAGGGCGAGCAGGGCCAGCATGTTCTGGCCGGCGAGCTGCACGCTGCGGACCAGGCTGGGGCGTACGCCGGTGTAGGCGGTGGAGACGTCGACGTGTTCGTGGACCTTGGCCCGCAGGTCGTCGGGGATGCCCATCATGTCGCAGATGACGTGGATGGGGAGCCGGGCCGCGACCTGGCGGACGAAGTCGCGCGGGCCCTGTTCGACGACGTCGTCGACGATCCGCTGGCAGGCGGCCTCGATGTCGTCCTGCAGGCCGGAGAGCATGCGCGGGCTGAACGAGCGGGTGACGATGCGGCGCAGCCGGGCGTGGCGCGGGTCGTCCATGTTGACCATCGACTCGCCGAACACCTGCTTGACCCAGCCGGGCGGCTCCGGATTGGTGACGGCGGGCTCGCTGGAGAAGACCTTGGCGTCGCGACTGGCCTCGAGCACGTCCGCGTGCCTGACCAGGGCGTAGAAGCCGCTTCCTGACCGGAGGAAGGGCACCTTCTTCTCCGGGAAGAACATTGGATGTTCCAATTGCCGGAGCCTGGCGAACGCCTCGTTCCGCTCCTTGGGGGGCTGGCGCCAGAAACCCAGATCCGCGAGGTCGATGTCCACCCGCCTATCCTGGCACGTTCCCGTGGCGTTAAGACCTGGTTCGGGCGGGGCGGAAATACCTACCTGTATGAACGCTCTGCTAGCCGCCTGCCTGGTTCTCCCCCTCGCTTCGGGTACGACCCAGGCCGCGGCTCCGTCATGCGGCGGATCCCCTTCCGACTTCGACGGCGACGGCCGTCCCGATCTGGCGGTGGCCGCCCCGTACGACGACCGGCGGGCCGGTTCTGTGACGGTCGTCTACGGCAACGGCCAGAAGGTGAAGCTGACCCAGGAGGGCGCCGAGCCGGGCGACTCGTTCGGCTCGGCGCTCGCGGTCGGTGACTTCGACGGCGACCGGTGCGCCGACCTGGCGGTGGGGGTGTCGGAGGAGTTCGCGGGCGAGCGCGTGCCGGGGGCCGACGGCAACGGCGTCGTCGAGCTGTTCAACGGCTCGCCCGCGGGCCTGCGGCCGGGCAAGGAGCTGGCGCCCGCGAAGCCGTCGAGTGACCGGTTCGGGGCGTCGCTGGCGGCCGGCGACCTCGACGGCGACGGGCGCGACGAGCTCGTGGTGGGCTCCCCTGGCCACCGTACGGGCGGGGGCGTCACGATCTACTGGATGAAGGGCCGCAAGCCGTACCAGATCACTCAGAAGACCCCGTGGATCCGGCAGGCGGCGAACGTGACGGACCAGTGGGGCGCGGCGCTGGCGACCGGCGACTTCGACGGGGACGGGCGCGACGAGCTGGCCGTGGGCGCGCCCGCCGACAGCGTCACCCAGGACGGCCAGGGCTCGGTCACCGTCATCGACGTGCGGGGAAAGCGGGCCCGGCTCCTGACGCAGAGCAGCTCCGGGATCAAGGGTGCCGCGGAGAAGTGGGACGCGTTCGGGGCGGCGCTCACGACCGGCGACTTCGACGCCGATGGGCACTCCGACCTGGTCGTCGGCGTGCCCGGCGAGGGGCTGGACGCCAACCAGCGGGCGATGGACTACGGCGACGGGGCCGTGCACGTCCTGTACGGGAACGGCAGCGGGCTGCTGCGCGGCGCGCGGTCGGAGATGTGGACGCAGCGGCTGCTCAAGGGCGAGCCGCGGTACTACGACAGGTTCGGCGCCGCGCTGGCGGCCGGGGACTTCAACGGGGACGGCGACGACGAGCTGGCCGTCGGCGTACCCGGCGAGAAGGGGGTCCAGGTGCTGGCCGGAGCCAGGAAGGGCGGGCTGGCCAAGGACGGCAACCTGCTGATCAAGGGCAAGGGGCGGGACTTCGGCGCGTCACTGGCCGCGCTGCCCGCGCTCGGCGGGCGCTACCGGCAGCTCACCAAGGAGCGTCAGCTGTTCGGGCTGGTGGTGGCGGCGCCGGACCAGGGCAAGGTGCTGTACGTGCCGGGCTCGCGCCAGCCGGGCACGCGTCCCGGGCTGCGGCCGGGAAGTGTCCGCGAGCTCACCAGCGGCCCCGGCCTGTACGGCTACGCGTTCGGCTGAGGCTGAGCGTTCAGTGAGGCTGAGCGTTCGACGCGTTCGGCTGAAGATGCCCCTTCACCCGAGGTGGCGCGACCTGAGACGGGGCGAGCGGGAGTGTGACGCGGAAGGTGGCGCCCTTGCCCGCCGCACTCGACGCGGAGACGCTGCCGCCGTGCGCCTCGACGAGCGTGGCGGCGATCGACAGCCCCAGCCCGGCACCGCCGGTGCTGCGCGCCGGATCGGCCCGGTAGAACCGCTCGAACACCCGCTCGGCCACCTCCGGCGAGAACCCGAGCCCCTCGTCGGTCACCTCGACGACGGCCTTGCCGTCACGCGCCCCCACCCCGACGGTGAAGGCCGTGCCCGGCGGGGTGTGCGTGAGCGCGTTGCCCACGAGATTCCCCAGCACCTGGCCGAGCCGCAGCTCGTCACCGGTCACGAGCACCGGCCCCTCGCTCCCGTACAGCATGACCAGCTCGATCTTCCGGTCGGGCGCGAGCGTCTGGGCGTCGATCACGGCGGTGGCGGCGACGCTGAGCACGTCGACGGGCCGTGCGTCGAGCTCGCGGCGCTGGTCGAGTCTGGCCAGCAGCAGCATGTCCTCGACCAGCAGGCCCATCCGCGCGGCCTGCCCCTCGATCCGGCTCAGCAACCGGGTCGCCTCCGTCAGGTCCTTGTCCATCCCGAGCCGGAACAGCTCGGCGAACCCCCTGATCGAGGTGAGCGGGGTCCGCAGCTCGTGCGAGGCGTCGGCCATGAACCGGCGCGTCAGCTCCTCCGAGCGCCGCGCCGCCCTGGCCGACTCGCGCGCCGACTCGGCCGCCGCCTCGCGCTCCCGCACGGCCACCTCGATCCGGCCGAGCATGCCGTTCAGGGCCCGGCCGAGCTTGCCGACCTCGGTGGTGCCCGCCCAGAGCGGCACCCGGCGCGACAGATCGCCGTCCGCGATGTGGCGGGCGGTCCGCTCGATCTCGCTCAAAGGGCGCAGACTCCGCCGTACGAGCCAGTAACAGGCGAAGCCGAGCACCACGAGGGTCCCGCCGCCCCCGACCGCCACGATCAGGAGCAACTGGGAGACGGTGTCGTCCAGGTCGCCCAGGCTGATCGCGATGATCCTGCTGTCGCCGTCGCGGCCCGGCATGGCGACGGCCCGCCAGGAGGGGCCGTCGGCGGCCTGCGATTCGACGGTGAAGGGCTGCCCGGCCAGGCGCGCGACGTCGGCGGTGGTGAGCCTGGGCAGGTTCGGGGTGTGCGTCTCGGTCGACTCGGTCATGGTCCTGATCTTGGCGCCGGTCGGGTCGACGAGCACCGAGTGGAACAGGCCGAAGAAACGCTGCGGGCGTGGGCCCGGCTGCGGGTCGGGAGGCGGCGGAGCGGCCCGCCACGGCGTGCTGGCGGCACGCAACTGCTGGTCGACGCGCTCGACGAGATAACCGCGCAGCAGCCGTACGGCGAACAGCCCGGTCAGCGTGATGGCCAGCGTGACCATCAGCAGGGTGGCCGAGACGAGACGCAGCCAGAGCGGCGTCCGCGCGAGATACCTCCTCATGTCATGTCCTGGCCGGGTTCAATCCTTGGGCGGGCGCAGGATGTAGCCGACGCCGCGCAGCGTGTGCAGGTATCTCCGCTCGCCGGTGTCGATCTTGCGGCGCAGGTAGGAGACGTATGACTCGACCAGCCCGACGTCGGTGCGCCAGTCGCCGTTCCAGACGTGGTCGAGGATCTGCGTCTTGGACAGCACCCGTCCCGCGTTGAGCATGAAGTACAGCAGCAGCCGGTATTCGGTGGGCGACAGCCGCACCAGGATGCCGTCGCGCCACACCTCGTGCGTCTCCTCGTCCAGCTCCAGGTCGGCGATCCGCAGCCGGTTCGGCGGCGGCGTGCCCCGCCTGGTCCTGCGCAGCACCGCCCGGATCCGGGCGATGACCTCCTCCAGGCTGAACGGCTTGGTCACGTAGTCCTCGCCGAGCCCGAGCCCGGCGAGCCGGTCCTCCGGCGTGTCCTTGGCCGTCACGAACAGCACCGGGACCCGGCGGCCACGGGAGCGCAGCCGGCCCGCGACCGTCAGGCCGTCGAGGTCGGGCAGCATCACGTCGAGCATGACCAGGTCAGGCGTGGCCTGCTCGGCCACCCGCAGGGCCTCCTTGCCGTCGGCCGCCGTGAGCACCTCGAACCCGGCCATCCGCAGGCTGGCGGAGAACAGCTCCCTGATGTTGGGCTCGTCGTCCACCACCAGCAGCCTGGCCTCCGGCTCGGTCATCTGCCACCTCCTCCCTGACTGATCGAGGTGGCCGCCACCGAGCCGTCCCCGCCCTTCTCGCCGCGCACCACGACATTGGTGCCGGTCTGCAGGTCGGTCAGCTTGCCCGGCTTGGTCACCTGAACCGTGGTCGCGTCGGTGGTGGTGACCGTGACCGTGCTGCCGTCCATGGTCTTGACGTAGATCTTGCCGCCTTCGACCTTCTCGACGGTGCCCACGGTGCCGGCCCCACCGGCGCCGCCCATCCTCTGACCGTACCCGCCCGGCATCTGTCCTCTGCCGCCCGGCTGCTGACCGTACCCGCCGGGCATCCCCTGCCTGGCACCGCCCGCCTGCTGGCCGGCGGCGGCCGTGGCGGGCGAGCCCAGCGCCTTCTGCACCTGGATGCCGATCACCACCCCGGCCACCAGCACCACGCCCGCGATCAGCCCGACCGTCACCTTCGACAGCGGCTTGCGCGACTGGACGGCCAGTTCGCTGTTCAGGTCGTCGGGGTACGGCGAGGCGTCAAGTTTGGCCATTTCTGTCTCCTTCGGGGGTCCGTCACTCATGGCGAAGAGCCTGGATCGGCCTCAACTTGGCGGCTCTGTTGGCGGGATAGCTGCCGAAGAACAATCCGATGCCGACGGACACGCCCAGCGCGAGCGCGACCGACGACGGGACGAGCACCGGTTCGATGCCCGCGATGGTGAAGCGGGTGCCCAGGAACGCCACCAGCACCCCGGAGAGCCCGCCGACCAGGCTCAGCAGCGTGGCCTCCATCAGGAACTGGCCCAGGATCGCGCTCCTGGGCGCGCCGATGGCCTTGCGGATGCCGATCTCCCTGGTCCGCTCTGTGACGGTGACCAGCATGATGTTGGTGATGCCGATGCCGCCGACCAGCAGCGAGATCGCCGCGACCGCGCCGAGCAGCACGGTGAACGTGCCGGTCGCCGCGCTGACGGTCTCCTGCAGGGTGGCCTGGTTGAGTATCCGGAAGTCGGCCGAGGCGGTGCCGGTGATGCCGTGCCGCTGGTTGAGTATGGCGGTGACCTCGGACTGCGCCGACTCCGTCGCCGCCGAGCCGCTGGCCTGCACGACGATCGAGTTGAGCGAGTCGAACCCGGTCAGGCTCTGCTGTACGGCCGGCAGCGGCGCGATGGCCACGTCGTCGGCGTCCTGCTGCCCGCCGGTCGACCCGCTCTCCTTCAGCACGCCGACGACCGTGAACGGCACGCCGGAGATCGTCACCTGCTTGCCGATCGGGTCGAGGGTGCCGAACAGCTCCTCGACCACGGTCTGCCCGAGCACCACGACCTTCCTGGCGGCCAGCACGTCGTCGTTGAAGAAGTACGTACCCTTGGTCACCGGCTTGTTCGTGGCCTCGAAGTAGCTCGGGTAGGTGCCGATGAGCTGGGAGATCGAGTGGCTGGCCGCCCCGTAGGTGGTGGCGGCCGAGGAGGCGGTCACGACCGGCGAGACCGACGCGACCGACGGCGCCACCGTCTTGTCGGTCAGGGACTTGGCGTCGGCGAGGCTGAGCTCCCTGGCCTGGGTACGCGGACCGGTGTTCTGCCCGCCGCCGGGCGCGCCACCGCCGCCGCCGGCTCGCGCGAACCCGCCGCCGCCCCCGCCACCGCCCGAGAAGGACGGGGAGATCGTCAGCGTGTTGGCGCCGAGCCGCTGGATGTTCTTCTGGATGCTCTGCGAGGAGCCCTCGCCCACGGCGACGAGCAGGATGACCGCGGCGACGCCGATGAGGATGCCGAGCGTGGTCAGCGAGCTACGCATCTTGTTGGCCAGCAGCCCGCGCAGGGCGAAGCGCAGGATCTCGAGCTGGTTCATCGGGCGACCCCCGCCATACGCGGCGGCGGCCCGTCGATCGGGCCCTGCCGGACGTCTTCCACGATCTCGCCGTCCACCAGCCTGATGACCCGCTTGGCGTGCGCGGCCACGTCGTTCTCGTGCGTGATGAGCACGATCGTGCGGCCCGACTCGCTGAGCCTGTCCATGATCTCCAGAACGTCCTGCGTGGAGGCGGTGTCGAGGTTGCCGGTGGGCTCGTCGGCCAGCAGCAAGGCGGGGGCGGTGATGAGCGCCCTGGCCACGGCGACGCGTTGCTGCTGGCCACCGGAGAGCTGGTTGGGCTCGTGGTGGATGCGATCCGTGAGACCGACCTGCTCCAGCGCGGCCAGCGCGCGCCGGCGCCGTTCGGCCTGGCCGATGCCGCCGTAGACCAGCGGCAGCTCGACGTTGGCCAGCGCGCTCATGCGCGGGATGAGGTTGAACGACTGGAAGACGAAGCCGACCCGGCGGTTGCGCAGCTTGGCGAGCTGGTGCTCGTCGAGCTG
Organism: Nonomuraea sp. NEAU-A123; assembly: GCF_018603905.1. Taxonomy (GTDB): domain Bacteria; phylum Actinomycetota; class Actinomycetes; order Streptosporangiales; family Streptosporangiaceae; genus Nonomuraea. The sequence goes on along the minus strand of NZ_JAHFZZ010000021.1, from coordinate 141,847 downwards.
CCCGACGTCCGCGCCGTCGATCAGGTAACGGCCGGTGGTGGGCACATCCAGGCAGCCGAGGATGTTCATCAGCGTCGACTTGCCGGAGCCGGAGGCGCCCATGATGGCGAGGTAGTCGCCCTGCTCGACGTCGAGGTTGACCCCGCGCAGCGCCCGTACCCTGGCGTCGCCCTCGCCGTACTCCTTGACCAGGTTCTGCACGCTCAGGACGGGAGCCGTCATCGCCCGCCTCCCGGCACGCCGCCGCCGCCCGGGAAGCCGCCGCCGAAGCCGCCCTGCCGCTGGTTGCCGGTGCCCGTGGTGGCAGAGGTGGCGGGCGGGACGATCTGGTCGCCTTCGGAGACGCCCGACTTGATCTCGGTCAGCGAGGCGCCCTGTACGCCCACCTCGACCGGGGTTCTGACCTGCTGGCCGTTCTTGAGCAGGGTGACCGTGTTCTGGCCGCCGCTGGTGGAGACCGCGGTGGACGGGACGGTGATGACGTTCTCCGCCTGGCCGGTCACGACCTCGACGGTGGTGGTCTGTCCCAGGCGCACCTGTTTGGGGACCTTGGTGAAGGAGATCGTCACCGGATATTGCACGACGTTGTTGCTGGTGGAGGCGACCGGCTCGATCTGGGTGACCTTGCCGGTGGCGGTGACGCCCGGCAGCGCGTCGAACGAGACGGTGGCCGCCTGGCCGACCTTGAGCTTGCTGACGTCCGACTCGGTGAAGGTGCCGACGAGCTGGAGCTTGCCGGTGTCGGCCAGGTCGATGAACCCGGACCCCGATCCGCTCCCGGACTGTCCGCTCTGCCCGCTCTGGCTGGTGCTCTGGGTCGAGGTGCTGCTGGTGCCGGATCCGTTGGAGGAACCGCCGACGGCGCCGTTCACGGCCGTGACCGTGCCGGCGAACGGCGCTCTCAGCACCGTCGCCGTGGCCGTCCGCTGAGCCTCCCGGTAGGCGTTGCGCGCCTTGATGTAGGCCGCGTAGAGCTGGGCGGTCGAGGTCCCGTCGTCGACGGCGCTGTCGTACGTGGCGCGCGCGGCCGACAGGTTCTCCTCCGCCGCCGCGTCGTCGAGCTTGGCCAGGATGTCGTCCTTGCGGACCTTGTCCCCTGCCTTCACATAGATGCGCTCGACGGTCCCGCTCGTCCCGAACGCGAGCGTTCTGCTCCTGGAGCTCTCCACCGCGCCCGAGGCGGACACCGAGGCGGTCACGGTGCCGCGCCCGGCGGTCACCGTCCGGGTGGCCGTCTCGCTGGCCACCTCTTCCGTGCCGAGCTGCGCGTACGCGAACGCGACACCGCCCAGCAGGAGCACGCTCAGGGCCCCGTTGGTTATCAGCGCTCTGCGCCTTGTCGACACCTTCACAGCCGGTGACCCTTGCACACCAGCCTGCGCTACAGCCGCGAGCTAGCTGAAGGTTCGCTGACAAAGTCCACGCATCTGGAGACACACAGACAACTCTGAGCTGCCTCGCAGCCCTGTACTAACCTGCTCACGCCATGATGGGCCCTCATGAGACCGACTTTCCCGCCTAAGGCGCTCAAGCTAGGCGGGCTCGCCCTGGCCGTCCTGGTGGCCGGCTCCGGCCTGGTGCTGGCACTCCGCGACGATCCGGAGCCCGCCGCCCAGGTACGGCTGGCAGCCGCCAAGCGGGGCGTCGTCACCGCCTCGATCACGGCCGCGGGCAACACCGTGGACGGCTCGCGGCGCGACCTGGGGTTCGGCGGCTCTGGAACGGTGACCAAGATCTACGTCAAGGTCGGCGCCAAGGTGAAGAAGGGCCAGGTGCTGGCCCGGGTGAACAGCACGGCGGCGCGCGAGGACTACACGGCCGCCGCCGCCGATCTGGCCGCCGCCGAAGAGGCCCTGAACACCGCCTCGACCGCCGCCACCAGCACGGCCACGTGCTCGCCGAGCAGCGGCGGCACGACCGGCGGCACGTCCGCCTCCGTCGTGGGAGCGGTCGCGGCCAAGGGGGCCTTCGGACCTTCGGCGGTGCCCGTCGCGGACGCCGCCCCCACCACCACGCTGACTCCGGCCACGACGCCGACCCCCCGGCCCACCTGGACGCCCACCCCGGAGCCCACGCCGAGCGGCCACGAGCCGCAGCCCACGGTCACGGTGACCGTCACGGCCACGGCCACCGTCACCGCGACGGTGACGGCCACGCCGGAGGGCGGCCGGCCGTCGGCCTCGCCGACCGGCACCTCCACCGCCAAGCCCTCCGCCAAACCCACAGGCAAGTCCTCCGCCAAGCCGACCGGCAAGGCCACGGGGAAGCCCACCGGCAAGGCCACAGGGAAACCCACCGGTAAGCCGTCGACCGGCGCCTCGGGCAGGCCCAGCGGGAAGGCCACGCCGGGAACCCGCCAGTCCCAGGGCGGCAGCCCCTGCAGCGGCGCGAACGGCAAGGGCGGCATCAGCGAGGACCAGGCCAGCGCGAACGTGGACCGCGCCCAGGCCGCTCTTGAGCAGGCCGCCGACGAGGTACGCGGCACCCGGATCGTGGCCCCCGCCTCGGGCACCGTCCTGTCGGTGGCCGGATCGGTCGGCGACACGGCGGGCACCAGCACGTTCATCAGCCTCGGCGACCTGAACGAGCTCCAGGTCGACGCGATGGTCACCGAATCCGACGTGAACAAGCTCAAACTCGGCCAGGAAGCGAACATCACCCTGGCCACGCGCGGCTCGGAGAAGTACGCGGGCAAGGTCACCCGCATCGCGCCGACCGCCACCGTGAGCGACAAGCTCGTCCGCTACTCGGTGACGCTCGCCTTCGACAAGCCGCCGCGCGGGCTGATGCTCGGGCAGACGGCCTCGGTGTCGGTGACGACGGGCACGGCCAACGACGGGATCTACGTGCCGGCCGAGGCCGTGAAGAGCCGCTCGGACGGTACGACCGTGGTCACCGTGCGCTCGGGCGGCCACGACTCGGCGCGGGTGGTGCGTACCGGGGTGCGTGGGGACCAGTACGTGGAGATCACCTCGGGGCTGAGCGAGAGCGATCAGGTGGTGATGGCGGGCAGTACCACGGGCGAGTTCCCGGACACCAGCTGGCCGGAGAGCTGACGGACCCCGGCCGGGCCACCTCGGTGGCTCGGCCGCTTTTGCGTTGAGCGAACCCTCAGCCTTTTCCCAGCGGACGTTCAGGTTCGGGCGTGGGCGGTGGCGGGGATCGTGAGGCTGTGGGCGGTCTTGGCGGGGGCGCCCTTGCGGGAAATGTACTCCAGCGTCCGGTAATCAACGGAAATATCGTCACGCGTGACCTTGGCCATGATGTAGCCCCGTCGCTGGTCGATGTAGGAGATGTGCGGGTTCTCCTGCAACGCCTCGGCGATCCATGTCTTGTCCCGGTACCCGTCCCCATCGCTGGCGATCGACGACGTCACCAGTTCCCTGGCCACCACGGGCGAGTCGGGGTCGTCGAAGTCGGTCTTGAGGTCGGCCAGGTGGTGCATGTGGGCGTCGCCGGTCAGCACAACCGGGTTCGAGGTGCCGGACAGCGAGCCCAGCAGCCGGGTCCGCTCGGCGGCGTAGCCGTCCCACGAGTCCAGGTTCACCTCGCGGCCCGGCCCCACCTTGTAGTCGCGCTGCGCCATCAGGATCTGCTGCCCGAGCAGGTTCCACCGGGTGCCGGACTCGCGCAGGCCGTCCTCCAGCCAGCGCCACTGGTCGGCGCCCAGCAGCGTGCGCTTGGCCGCCAGCCGGTCGTCGCACCCGGCGCGTACCCCGTCCAGGCACGCCTGGTCGTCACGGAACTGCCGCGTGTCGAGCAGGTGGAAGCGGGCCAGCGACCCCCACGAGACACGCCGGTTCACCCGCAGCACCGCGCCCTGCACGCTGGCCCGGCGCAGCGGCATGTTCTCGTAGTACGCCCTGAAGGCGTCCGCCCGGCGCCGGGCGAAGCCGGGAGCGCCGGTGCTGGAGACGGGCCCGGCCCAGTTGTTCTCCACCTCGTGGTCGTCGAAGGCCACCAGCCACGGCGCCACCGCGTGCGCCCGCTGGAGGTCGTGGTCGCTCTTGTACTGGGCGTGCCGCAGCCGGTAGTCGGCCAGCGTCTCGCACTTGCCCGGCGTGTGGGTGCGTACCCGCCCGGCCAGCGCGGTGTAGCCGCTCGGGCCGTACTCGTACATGTAGTCGCCGAGGAACACCACCAGCTCGGGCTCCTGCTCGGCCAGCCGCCGGTAGGCGGTGTAGTAGCCGTGCTCGTAGTGCGCGCACGCCGCGACCGCGAACGTCAGCGGCCGCTCACCCGTCGGTGTGGTCCTGGTACGGCCGGCGGGCGAGAGCCTGCCTTCACTCTTGAACCGGTAGAAGTAGTCGCGTCCCGGCTCCAGGCCCCCGACCTCGACGTGGACGCTGTGCGCTGCGCCCGGCCGGGCCTCGGCCGTACCGGATCTGACGATCGACGAGAAGCGCTCGTCGGTGGAGACCTGCCAGTCGACGTCCACGCCGCGCGAGGGCATGCCGCCGCGGCCGTCGCCGGACAGGGGGTTCGGGGCGAGGCGGGTCCAGAGGACGAAGCCGTCGGTCGACGGGTCTCCGGAGGCCACGCCGAGGGTGAAGGGGTCGGTCTTGAGGGTTCTGGTCTGCTGGGACGGCATGAGGAAGGTCACTGCCGCCGCGGCGAGGAAGGATCTGCGGTCCACGGTCCAGGTATGTCCACCCCGACTGACACGGTCGTGACTGCGGAGTCAAGCCTGGATGAACAGCATCAGTCCTCCTCCCGCCGCTCCTCCCCCTCTTCTCGCAGCTCTTGGGGCAGATCCCGGCCCCTCACGTCACGCCTTGAGCGTCTTCCGCAGGGCCTCGGCGGAGGTGAACTGGACGCCCGTCATGCCCGCGCGCTCGGCCCCGGCCACGTTCTCCGGCCGGTCGTCGATGAACACGATCTCGGCCGGGTCGGCGTCGAGCTCGGCCGCCATCCGGTCGAAGATCTCCCGGTCCGGCTTCACCAGGCCCATCCTGCCGCTGTAGAAGCGCTGCTCGATGGCCGCGATCCAGGGCAGCCCGTCCAGGCCGTCGGCCAGGCAGGCGGGCGCGTTGGACAGCAGGGCCACGTCGCCGCCGCGGTCGAGGAGATCGTTCAGGATGGCGACCGTACCCTCGTCGGGGTAGGCCCAGCTCGCCACATCCATCGCGACCAGCCGGGCGACCTCGGCGATGGCGGCCGGCCGGCCGAGGACCGCCGACCAGTAGGCGGCCGGGGTCAGCGACGCCCGGTCGAACTCCAGGCGGTGCTCCCAGTAGCGCCGCTTGAACGCCTCGGGCTCGGTGTTGACCGCCCGGGCCATCTCGTCGGCGTCGGACTCAGGCTGGGGCAGGGACAGCACGCTGCCGTAGTCGAAAACAATCCACGTCATGGCAGGAATGGTCGCAGATGCGGGTCGAGTGCCGGGCAACCCAGGTATTTCTCGGCGGTGTGAAAATCGATCCAGTCGAGGTTGACCCGTTCCTCCACGTCCACGCCGGCGAAACTGCCGCGCAGCTCGGCCGGGATGGCGGCGATGTCGTCCTTGTCGGCGATGTTCACCCAGCGCTTGACGCCCGTGGGCCGCCGGCCGAGGCCGTTGATCGGGGCGGGCAGGAGGCGCTCGAAGACCACGTTGCGCATGCCGAGCGGGCTGCCGAGGGTGAGCAGCAGCTCGACCTCGAGGTCGGGGTTGGCCCAGAGCGTCTCGTAGGCCACGACGCTGCCCAGCGAATGGGCGATCACCACCCGGGGACTGTGCTTCCTGATCGTGTCGCGGACGGCCTCCTGGCACCTCACGCGCCTGTCCGGGTCGGTCAGGTAGGCCGCCACCTCCGGCGCGAACAGCGACGCGAACGCCGCCGACCTGCTGTCGAGCCGGGTGAGCAGCCACCCGGTGAACATCTTGAGCGCCCCGGTGAAGCGCTCGCCCATGTCCATGTTCCTGGCCCAGCCGATGAGCACCTGCTGGGCGGAGGGCGGCAGGGCCGCGAACGCCTGCGGGCCCTGCTTGGGCTGCCGGTCGTGCAGCAGGTGGGAGAAGTAGGCCACCTCGCTGAAGTAGGTCCGGCTCTCTCCCCCGAGCGCCGCCTGAAGGTAGCGGTCCCACTTGAGGCGCATCGCCTCCGCCGCCCCCGTCGGCGAGTTGCCCGCCGCCACGTAGTAGTTGTACTTGCCGATCCCGTGCACGCCGACGATGCCCGCCACAGCGCCTCCCGTATCACCCCGTGTTTCCAGGGCGATAGTGACACACCTCACTTGCATCTCGCCTTCAGGTTTAGGCTTGCCTAAAGGTTTAGGTAGAGCTAAAGTGAAGGGACAACGAACCGAGCGCTGAGAGCGAGACCGTGATGGCCTTTCGCCGGAGCACGCCCGATGAGGGAAGTCCGGGCGGCCTCGCCCAGGACGCCGTCGACGAGATCACCTGGTATATGCGGGAGCATAAGATGTCCCGTGCTGATCTGGCCGCTTCGATGGGCGTTTCGCCGGGCAGGGTGAGCCAGATCCTGTCGGGAGACGAGAACCTCACACTCCGTACGCTCGGTGCCGTCGTCAAGGCGCTCGGCGCTCGCATCGAGTTCACGCTCAGCGAGGCCGAGGAGGAGTCCATCCTGCTCGTCGAAGAGACTCATGGGTGAGGTCTGAGCGGCGCGGCGATCCGTGACCGCGTCGGCGGCACGAACCTGGGCAGCGACCGATACCCGGCCCGATAGGCCGAGGCCAGCAGCCGCAGGACGTCGTTCTCCGCGTCATGCCGGAGGATGCCGTGCAACCGGGTCAGGTCATTGACATACCGCTCATACCTTGCCAGCCGCGTGTGCCGGGAGCCGCGCAGCGCGGTGATCACCTTGGAGCGCGGCGCCCCGTCCTCGATCAGCGCGGCCAGGTCCAGCCGCCGTTCGATCGCATCCAGCCGGGCGTGCACCCGTTCCTTCCTGCGCTGCTCGGGCGAGAGCCGCTCGCCGATGCGCTCGTGGTAGCGGTTGGCGGCCAGGCTCAGTTCGTACACGCTCCACGAATCGTCGACCCGCCGCTCGCACCAGAGCCGCTGGTCCTCGGCCATCGCCTGGTCGAGCCGGGCCAGCAGCGACACCAGCCAGAACGTCGCCGCCTCCTTGGCCAGCGAGCGCCGCTCGTCCTCGCGGGAGCGCACCTGGCTCAGCCACAGTCCGCCCGGCGCGGCGGCGCCCAGCACCGTGGACAGGGAATTGCCCAGCAGCTCACCGCTCACCAGCGCCACGCCGGAGGAGACCAAGCCGGTCAGCAGGATGATGACGACCGCCAGCCACCAGCCTCTGGGGCCAAAAGGCCGGCCTCTGCCCTGGCAGCGGAGCAAGAGGAATCCCGTGGCGGAGGCGATGGCCAGTGGCACCGTCAGCGCTATCTGTACCGGCGTCACGTGCAGCACGGAATCGGCCTCCCCCACAGATCGTTGTCTCCATAATCGCAGCGAGGTCCGTTATTGGAAATGCCGTTGCATTAGGGATATGTCGCTCAGATACGGTGACATTCCACGTTGAAGGAACAGGAGTACCCCGACATGCCCGGCCCGCTGGTCGTCAACGACTCGGTCGTCATCCCGGACGCCGAGCTCGTCTGGCGTTTCTCTCGCTCTTCCGGCCCGGGCGGCCAGGGCGTCAACACCACCGACAGCCGGGTGGAACTCGTCTTCGACGTCTCCGCCACCACGGCCCTGTCACCGGCGCTCAAGGCACGTGCCCTCGAGCGGCTGGGCGCCCCCACGATCACCATCGCCGCGTCGGAGTACCGCTCCCAGTTGCGCAACCGCGAGGCCGCCGAACAGCGTCTGGCCCAGCGCATCCGCGAGGCCATCGCGCCCCCGCCCAAGCGCCGCCGTGCCACCAAGCCCAGCCGGGGCGCGGTCGAGCGCCGCATCGCCACCAAGAAGCTCCGCTCCGACGTCAAGCGCCTGCGCCGCAGCCCCTGACCCGGGCAAGCGGCCTATGCGGAGGGGCCCGTCAGGACGAGCTGGGCCGAGAACACGGGCTGCACGGTGAGCGGCACGGGGCAGAGCTGGCCCACGATCTCCCGTACCTGATCGCGTAGGTAGAGGGCCGTCAGACGGCCCTGGTCGTCGAAGTGCGGGCAGGTGGGCGAGAGCACCAGCTCGGTGCCCATCACGACCGCGCCCGCGCCGGCGAGCTCCTTGAACAGCTCGGCCTGCGCCCACATGGCGCCACAGGCGCGCACGCTGGCGCTCATCACGGCGACGTGTTTGCCCGCCAGGCGTCCACCGGTCGCCATCCAGCGCAGCGCGTGGCCCAGCTCAGCCGGGAGCAGGCTGTGCTCGGGCGCGGTGAGCAGCACCGCGTCGCACTCGTCGACCTTGCGGAGCAGGCCGACCACCTGCTCCGGTATGGGACCGAGCGCGTGGGGCGGGACCGCGCCGAGTCCCCGCCAGCACTCCAGGCGCGCTCCCCTGGGCAGCTCCCCGCCCATTGCCTCCAGCAATTTGTTGATAAACGATCCCGCGTGGAGGCTCGCGGCGATCCCGAAGATTCTCACCCTTCACTCCTAGGGATGTTGATGTGGTGCCCGTAGTCGGGAACCTTCCCGATGTCTGGGATGTCCAAGACCATCTCCAGGTCAAGAGGAAGCACGGGCTTGCCGCATGAGGAGCTTCGGCGATCACCTCCAGGGGCGTGCTAGATCATCGCGTGGCGGCGCGCGCCTTACGCTCGGCCCTGCGCTCGACGAACCTGGCCGCCGTCGTCTCGGTCTTGGCCAGGAACGCGCCCAGCTCCTCGCGGGCCTGCTCGCCGACCGCGTCGAGGCCGGTCTTGTCGAACACGGCCCACTGCTTCAGCACCGGCATGAGCACGTCGTCGAGGTGCAGGCGCAGGTCGTAGATGCCCTCGTGGGCGATGATCATGGCCTTGCGGGTGAAGCCCTCGATGCTGGAGCCGGGCATCTGGAAGGTCTTGACGACGTCGGTCACGGCGCGCATGGTCTGGTTCGGGTCCAGCTCGAAGGCGGCCTTGAGCAGGTTGCGGTAGAAGAGCATGTGCAGGTTCTCGTCGGCGGCGATCCTGGCCAGCAGCCGCTCGCAGCCCTCGTCGCCGGAGGCCCGGCCGGTGTTGCGGTGCGCGATGCGGGTGGCCAGCTCCTGGAAGGAGACGTAGGCGAGCTGCTGGAGCATGGTGCCGTACTCGGTGTGGTAGCCGGCCTCCATGTGCCTCATGCGGGCGCGCTCCAGCGCGATCGGGTCGACCGCGCGGGTGACGGTGAGGTAGTCGCGGATCGCGGTGCCGTGCCGGTCCTCCTCGGCGGTCCAGCGCTGCACCCAGGTGCCCCAGGCGCCGTCACGGCCGAACGTCGTGGCGATCTCGTGGTGGTAGCTGGGCAGGTTGTCCTCGGTGAGGAGGTTGACGATGAGCGAGATCCGGGCGGCCTCGGGGATTTTCGAGTCGCTGTCCTGCCAGGCCTCGCCGCCGTAGATGCCGTCGAAGTCACGGCCCTGGCTCCACGGAACGTACTCGTGCGGGAACCATTCCTTCGCCATCGAATTGTGGCGGTCAAGCTCCCCGGCGACCACGGGCTCGAGCTCGTGCAGTAGTTCCGTCTGCGTCATCGCCATCAAGATCGTCTCCCTGTAGTTACGGTACCGTAAGTTAGGCTACCCGAAGGTCGTGGCGGCCAAATAGGGTGGCCTTATGCGACCAAGTGTCCGGGGCGTCCTACTCGATCACGACGAGCAACTGATGATCTTCCGCCGGACGGTGCCGGGCCGCCAGGTCTACTGGTCGGTGCCCGGCGGCCACGTCGAGCCGCAGGACGCGACCCTGGAGCACACGCTGCACAGGGAGCTGCTGGAGGAGCTGGGCGCGACCGTCTCGAGCGTGACGCCGCTGACCACGGTCACCTATCCGTGGCAGGGCGGGATCAAGACCCAGCACGTGTACGGCTGCCGCCTGGTCGCCATGGATCCGGCCCTGCGTCACGGGCCCGAGCTCGAGGACCCCTCGCGCGGCGTGTACGAGGTCGTGCGGTTACCGCTGCGGGAGACGGAGATCACCTCCCGGCACGTCGTCCCCGAGGCCGTGGCCGCCTACCTGTCGCGCAACATCAGCGCGCTGCCGCGCCTCATCGGCGATCCTCGATCTCCCACAGATGGTCGATGACGTGCCAGGCCGTGCGCCGCACGGCGTAGGCGGGCGGCCAGCCGGTGGTCTGCGGCGGCTGCCAGGGGCGTGACAGCACCTCGGCGAGCTCCTCGCGCATCGCGTCGCGGTCCCCCTGGCTCTTGTACGGCTTGTGCCGTACGTCCACCTTCCTGGCGTAGGCGCGCTCGGCGTCCGCGACGTGCGCCATGACCTTCGACAGGTCGCGCCCGCCGCCTCGCGGCCCCTTGCGCAGGTCCTCCGGCGACTCGGCGGCGACCTCGTCGAACAGCTCCCAGGCGGCGCGCAGCAGCGCCACCCAGCGGCCCGCGGTCTCAGCGTCGATCGGCGCCTGGTCCAGCTCGGGGATCGCGAACGGCGCGCCGAAGTCGGTCATGTCGCTGCCCGGCTCGCGGGCGACCACCACAGGATCACCCGGCTCGAACCGGAGCCCGGCCCGCTCGGCGATCACCCGGTAGCGCGGCGCGTACTCCATGAGCAGGTCGATGGCCGCCTCCTCGCCCTTGGCCACGCGGCACCAGCCGGGCCACTCCAGCGAACAGGCGAAAACCTTCTTCGGGCCGACCTCCAGGTAGATGCGCGTCATGCGGACCACCTTCCCAGGCATACCTGTCAACCGGCGTCAGGTTCAGATCAGCTCTATGAGATCCGCCACCGACTCCACGACCAGCGACGGCCGGTAGGGGAAGCGGTCGATCTGATCGCGCTGGGTGACGCCGGTGAGCACCAGGATGGTGTGGAGCCCGGCCTCCATCCCGCACACGATGTCGGTGTCCATCCGGTCGCCGATCATCGCGGTGGTCTCGCTGTGGGCCTCGATCTCGTTGAGCGCGCTGCGCATCATCCGCGGGTTGGGCTTGCCGACGAAGTAGGGGTCGACGGAGGTGGCCTTGGTGATCATCGCGGCGACCGCGCCGCAGGCGGGCAGCGAGCCCTCGGTGGACGGGCCGACCGGGTCGGGGTTCGTGGCGATGAAGCGGGCGCCGCCCTCGATGAGGCGGATGGCCCGGGTGATCTGCGTGAAACTGTAGGTGCGGGTCTCGCCGAGCACCACGTAGTCGGGGTCGAGGTCGGTCAGCACGTAGCCGACCTCGTGCAGCGCGGTGGTCAGCCCGGCCTCGCCGATCACGTAGGCGGAGCCGCCCGGCCGCTGGTCGTGGAGGAACTGGGCGGTGGCCAGCGCCGAGGTCCAGATCGACTCGGCGGGCACCTCCAGGCCGGCGGCGGCCAGGCGTACCGAGAGGTCGCGCTGGGTGTAGATGGAGTTGTTGGTCAGTACCCGGAATTTCTTGCCGGACTCACTGAGCTTTTTGATGAACACGTCGGCGCCCGGGACCGGCCTGCCCTCGTGCACGAGCACGCCGTCCATGTCGGAAAGCCAGGAATCGATCCGCTTACGCTGAGTCACCCGGCCCATCGTACAGAGTGTCCCTTATCGACTTCCCAACCAGCATATGAAGAATGTTCTTCATGTCGTTCACTGAATCCGCGCGGGACATGCGGGACGATCTCGTCCGGCTGCGCCACTCGCTGCACACCACTCCGGAGATCGGCCTCACGCTGCCGCGTACCCAGGAGAAAGTCCTCACGGCGCTCGACGGGCTGCCCCTGGAGATCAACACCGGCAAGGCGCTCAGCTCGGTCACCGCCGTGCTCAGGGGCGGCCGGCCGGGCCCCGCCGTACTCCTGCGCGGTGACATGGACGGGCTGCCGGTCGCCGAGCGCAACGACCTGCCCTACCGCTCGCAGATCGACGGGCAGATGCACGCGTGCGGCCACGACCTGCACACCGCCATGCTCGCGGGCGCCGCGCACCTGCTCAGCGCGCGGCGCGAGGAGCTGGCCGGGGACGTCATCTTCATGTTCCAGCCGGGCGAGGAGGGCCACGACGGCGCCAAGCACATGATCGAGGAGGGCGTGCTCGACGCGGCGGGCGCGCGACCCGTGGCGGCGTACGGCATGCACGTCGTCTCGTCGATGCTGCCCCCGGGGCTGTTCGCCTCCCGGCCCGGGCCGCTCATGGCCGCGGCCGACGTGTTCAAGGTGACGGTGAAGGGGCGCGGCGGCCACGGCTCCAGCCCGCACCGCGCGCTCGACCCGATCCAGGCGGGCTGCGAGATGGTGGGGTCGCTGCAGACGATGGTGACCAGGACGTTCGACGTGTTCGACCCGGTGGTGGTCACCGTCGGGTCCTTCCACGGGGGCACGGTCGACAACGTGATCCCGGACGAGGCGCACTTCGAGGCGACGCTGCGCACGTTCTCGGCGGCCAACCGGACGCTGGCCAAACGGCGGCTGGTGGAGGTGGTCGAGGGCGTCGCGGCCGCGCACGGGCTGTCGGTCGAGGCGTCGTTCGGGATGGGGTACCCGGTCACGGTGAACAATCCGGCCGAGGCGGAGTTCGTCTCCAAGACAGCGGAGGAGCTGTTCGGCCCGGGGCGGTTCTTCGTCACGCCGCAGCCGGTGATGGGGTCGGAGGACTTCTCGTACGTGCTGGAGAACGTCCCGGGGGCGTTCGTCTTCCTGGGCGCCTGCCCGGCCGACCGCGATCCGGCCGTCGCGCCGTACAACCACTCCCCCGAGGCGCAGTTCGACGACTCCGTCCTGCCGGACGGCGCCGCCCTGTACGCCTCCCTCGCACTGTCCCGGCTGGCGTCCTGAAACGGCCCGATTCCTTTACGGCCAGCATGGGCCGGCCCCACCCGCCGACCGGTGCCGGGCCCTGTCCAGGGGAACGCTCCTCAGGTGGGATTAGCTAGGCACCGTGACGTGCGCGTAGTCGACCGTCTGAGGAGGACTCGATGAAGGCGTGGATTCCGGACCCGGCCCGGCTGTTGGTCATGGTGGACAAGCCCGTACCCGAGCCGGGGATGGGTGAGGTGCTGGTCCAGGTCGAGGCCTGTGGGGTGTGCCGGACCGACCTGCACCTGATCGAAGGGGACCTGGCGCCCCGGCACCCGCGGATCTCGCCCGGCCATCAGGTCGTCGGGCGCGTGGTCAGCGGCGACGGGGACGTCGGCGGGCGGGTCGGGGTCGCCTGGCTCCGGTGGACCTGCGGGGCCTGCCGGTACTGCCTGAGCGGGAGGGAGAATCTTTGCCCTTCCTCCGCCTACACCGGGTGGGACGCCGACGGCGGTTACGCTGAGTATCTGACGGTGCCCGCCGCCTACGTCTATCCCCTGCCCGAAGGCTCGCCCGCCGAGACGCTGGCACCCCTGCTGTGCGCGGGGATCGTGGGCTATCGGGCGCTGCTCCGAGCCGAGCTGCCGGAGGGCGGGCGGCTCGGGGTCTACGGGTTCGGAGCCTCCGCCCACCTGACCGCCCAGGCGGCGATCGCCCGTGGGGCCGTCGTGCACGTGGTGACCAGGTCCGCCGCCGCCAGGGAGCTGGCCCTGCGACTGGGCGCGGCATCCGCCGGAGACAGGCCGCCCGAGCCGCTGGACGCGGCGATCCTGTTCGCGCCCGTAGGTGATCTGGTGCCCACCGCGCTGGAGGCACTCGACCGGGGCGGCACGCTGGCCGTGGCCGGGATCCACCTCACCGACATCCCCTCGCTGGACTACGAGCGCCACCTCTTCCAGGAGCGGACACTACGGAGCGTGACCGCCAACACCCGGGCCGACGGACGGACCTATCTCGACCTCGCACTCGGGCACCCGCCACACGTGACGACGGCGCCCTACCCCTTCGACAGGGCCGACGAAGCACTCCGCGATCTGGCAGACGGGCAGGTCAACGGGGCTGCGGTGCTTATGCTGGGCTGATGGCGCCGAGCTACATCGAGGAGCCCATGAAGAAAAATTACATTACACTCACAACATCTGGAGATTATTGACGTGACCTGTTCGCGACCGTAAGGTCCGGGCTAATCCCCCGCGATCCTCAACAGGTCCGAACATTCACCCCCGGAGCGGTACATGAAGCGACTAGCAGCGGTAGTAGCGTTGCTGGGCCTGGCCACTGCCACAGCGTGCAGCAGTGGCTCCACCAACAAGTCCAGCTCGGGCGGTGGTGGCGGGCTCTTCACCACAATCGACGTCAACCGGCCGGGCCTCGATGCGAGTGCGCCGGCGAACCCGTACAACCCGAAGGGCAACTCCTTCTCGGGCTTCAACGCGATGCGCATCGCGTGGGTCAAGAACCACTTGACGGATCCCAACCAGGCTCTCCCCGGCATCGCCGCGAGCTGGGAGATCGCCCCGGACAACTCCGCCATCACGTTGAAGCTTCAGCCCAACGCCAAGTGGTCGGACGGCAAGCCGGTCACCGCCGAAGACGTCAAGATGTCCATCGGCATCGCCTACACGCAGGGCAGCACGGCCTTCTCGGTCACGCCCGGCGCGGCGGGCGCCGCCGCCGAGGTCACCGTCGTCGACCCACAGACGCTGAAGATCACCCAGGACATGGCCAATCCCAGTCCGAAGTTCGCCCGCGGCGTGCTCGACACGGCGGTCCTGCCCGCCCACGTCTGGAGCGGCGTCCTGCCGGCGGACTTCTGGGACAAGCTCAAGGCCGCCCGTGGCGAGGGCGCGGACGCCGAGAAGGCCCGCGCGGAGATCACCACCCTGGGCCAGAAGGTGCTCACCTTCGCGCCGCCCAAGGACGTCTCCGCGGGCCCGTTCGTGCTGGAGCGGGTCAACCCCGGCGAGGCGCTGCTGGTCAAGAACAAGAACTTCTACAACGCCGCCAACGTGGCTCCGGCGCAGGTGAAGTTCCTCAACTACACCGGCAACGAGCAGATCTGGAACTACCTCACCGCCGGCAAGCTCGACAGCTCCGGGTTCGTCGCCGCTCCCACGGACGTGATGAACCGGATCAAGGCGGCCCCGGGCAGTGAGGTCATCAAGGGCTATTCGCCGGTGGCCGTGAGCATGGCCTTCAACCAGTCCAAGAAGCCGTACGACAACGTGCACGTGCGCCGGGGCCTGGCCTACCTCATCGACCGCGACCAGGTCACCAAGGTCGCCTCACCCGAGGGCGGCACGCCGGCCATCACCACGAGCGGCATCCACCAGAAGGCCGCGCAGGCCTGGATCCCCGACACGCTGCCGAAGCTCGAGCCGTACAAGCCGGACGTGGCCAAGGCCGAGGCGGAGTTCAAGGACGCCGGCCTGACCAAGAAGGACGGCAAGTGGCTGCTGGCCGACGGCAAGGCGTGGAAGGTGTCCATGCACGCGCCGGCGGGCTTCTCCGACTGGCTCTCGGCGCAGGAGAACATCAAGAGCCAGCTCATCAAGGCCGGTGTCGACGCGGAGGTCGTGACCACCACGGACTACCCGCTCTACCTCGAGGAGCTGGCGGCGGGCAAGTACGACGTGGGCTTCTGGCTCATGGCGCTCGGCCCCGCGCCGTATGACATCTTCCAGCGCCTCTACGGAGCCTCCAACGGCTGGACCAACGTCGCGGGCAAGATCGAGCACTCCCCGGCGGGCAAGAACGGCAACTGGATGGGCGACCCCGAGCAGATCGAGGTCGACGGCGCCAAGATCAACCCAGGCGAGCTGACCGGCAAGCTGAACTCGGCCACCGAGGACCAGGCCAAGCCGATCATGGCGCAGCTCGCGACGGCGGCCAACCAGGACCTGCCGGTCATCCAGCTCTGGGACTACGTCAACAACCAGTTCGTCAACAACAGCCGATTCACCGGCTGGCCACACGACGACGAGATCCTGCGCCTCGGTACCGGCGTGCTCGCTTCCGGTGTGTGGATCCAGCTCGGCATGGTCAAGTCGAAGCAGTAAATTTATGATGATCATCATCCGGCGACTCGCGGGCCACCTGGCCCGCGGGTTCGTCATGATCCTTGTTGTCGCCACGATCAGCTTCTTCATCATCAACAACATCCCGGGCGACCCCATGGCGGCCCGTTACGAGAAGCTGATCGAGGGGGGCATGGCGCCCGAGGCGGCCGCGCAGGCCGTCAAGGTGCTGTACGGGTTCCAGCCGACGGGCACGCTCTGGCAGCAGTACTCCGACTTCATGGGCGGCCTGCTCCACTTCGACCTCGGCGTCTCCGTCAGCAGACCGGGCACTCCCGTGCTCGACGTGCTGACCGAAGCGGCCAAGTGGACCGTTCTACCGGTGCTGGTCGGCACGCTGCTCAGCTTCCTCGTCGGGGTCGTTCTCGGCGTGTACGCGGCGATCAAGCGCACGGGCAAGCTCGGCGACGCGCTGGCCATCTCCGGCTCGTTGCTGCACGGCATCCCGCAGTACGTGCTCGCGCTGCTGCTCGTAGTGATCTTCGCGACACTGATCCCCATCCTGCCCGCGGACGGACCGGTGGACATCCTGTTCGATCCGGGCTTCAACGCCGGCTACATCGGCTCGCTCGTCGAGCACGCCGTGCTGCCGGTCGTCACGTACGCGCTGTCGGCCTACGGCGGCTGGGTCCTGGCGATGAAGTCCAGCGTGGTCACCGTGCTGGGCGACGACTTCATCCTGGCCGCCGAGCTACGGGGCATGAAGCGCTCGATCGTCTTCCGTTACATCGCGCGCAACGCGATCCTGCCGCTCTTCACGATCCTCGCCCTCTCCCTGGGGCTGCTCCTCGGTGGGGCCGTGTTCATCGAGAAGATCTTCAACTATCCGGGGCTCGGGCTGCTGCTCATCGACAGCGTCAACGATCGCGACTACGCGCTGATGGGCGGTGCCTTCCTGCTGATCACCGCGTCGATCATCGTCGCGAACATCGTGGCCGACCTGTTCTACACGGTGATCGACCCGCGGGTCCGGAGCGGAGAGGACGCGACATGAGCGACACGCTGATCCCCGAGACGGGGATGTCCACCTCCGCGACCATGCGCCGTAACTTCTGGCTCGGCGTCTGGCGGGTGATGAAGCGCAAGCCCAGCCGGATGGCCGGTGTGGTGATCATCGTCGGTTTCGCGTTCATGGGCGTCTTCGGGCCGATGTTCTTCCCGGACCACTTGCCGGACAATCCCAACGCCATCACCCAGCCGCCGAGCTGGGCTCACTGGTTCGGCACCGACCCTCAGGGCCGGGACGTCGTCGCGCTGGTCATCACCGGCTCGCGCTACGTACTGCTCAGCGCCGCGGTGACCGCGCTCATCACGGTCGTCTTCGGTACCTCGCTCGGCCTGTTCTCCGGGTTCAAGCGGGGCCGTTGGGACACCGTGCTCATGCGGATCACCGACATGAAGCTCACCATCCCCGGCCTGCCCCTGCTGCTGGTCCTGGCGACCGTCTGGAAGTTCGGCAGCCCGATCCAGATGGGCCTGGTTCTCGGCCTGCTGGGCTGGGGCGGCGTGGCGCGGGCCGTACGCGCGCAGACCCTTTCCCTGCGTGAACGCGGCTTCATCGAGGCCGCACGCGGCCTGGGCCTGTCCACGAAGCACATCATCAGCAAGGAACTGCTGCCCAGCATGGCGCCCTACATCGCGATGAACATGCTCATCGCGGTCACCGGCGCCGTCTACGCGCAGGTCGGCCTGTTCTTCCTCGGTGTCCTGCCCTATGAGTCGGACAACTGGGGTGTGATGCTCAACCTGGCGGTGTTCCAGGCAGGCGCCATGATCACCACGAATGCGCTCGGGTACCTGCTGGCGCCCCTGCTGGCGATCCTGCTGCTCACCCTGGGCATCGTGCTCGTGGTCGACGCCATGGACGAGATCTTCAACCCCCGGCTGCGTGAGGAGTAGCAGTGGCTGACCAAGCGCCGGGAGTGCGCATCGACGGCCTCACGGTCGTCTACAAGACGCCGGCGGGCGAGCTGCCCGCCGTACGCGGTATCAGCCTGACCCTGGAGCCCGGCACGATCACCGGCATCGTCGGCGAGTCGGGGTCCGGCAAGTCCACGCTGGCCCTGTCGCTGCTCAACGCGGTGCAGCCGCCGGGCCGGATCGCGGCGGGCAGCGTGGAGATCGACGGGCTCGGCGACGTGGTCGGGTTCGCGGGCGAGCAACTGCGCAAGGCCAGGGGCGCCCACATCGGGTACGTGTTCCAGGCCGCCCAGAACTCCCTCAACCCGCTCAAGACCGTCGGCAAGCAGCTGCTCGACCTCGGCCGTTCGCACGGCGTGGCGGACCTGAGGGGCCTGGTCCGCGAGGCCAGGGAGCTGCTGGGCCGGATGGGCCTCGACGGGGCCCGGGTGCTCGACTCGCACCAGCACGAGCTGTCCGGCGGCATGCGCCAGCGGGTCGGCATCATGCTGGCGCTGGTGCTCAACGCGCACCTGGTCGTGCTGGACGAGCCGACGACCGCGCTCGACATGATCACCCAGGCGAACATCCTCAAGATCGTCCGTGAGGTGCACGCCGAACGCGGCCTGACCACCCTGGTGATCACGCACGACATCGGCGTGGTGGCCGAGGTGGCCGACAGGCTCGCGGTCATGTACGGCGGCCGCCTGGTGGAGCAGGGCCCCACCAGGGAGGTGCTGGGCTCGCCCCGCCACCCCTACACCAGGGGCCTGATCAGGGCCATCCCCCGGCTGGTCGGCGACATCGACGAGGCCCGGGCGCTGCCGGGACGCCCGCCGACGCTGGTGACGGTGCCGAAGGAGGGCTGCGTGTTCAGGGAGCGCTGCGAGCTGCGGATGGACGTCTGCGACACCGTCGATCCCTCGGTCGTGGCGGACGGATCCAGGATCGTGGCCTGCCACGCCGTGACGGTGAAGGAGCACGCTTCGTGATCAACGGAACGGGCATCACCAAGACGTTCAAGCAGCGGGGCAACGTGCTCGGCCGCAGAGAGGTCCCGGCGCTGCGCGGCGTGGACTTCGAGATCGGCAAGGGCGGGTCCGCCTCGTTCATCGGCGAGTCGGGGTGTGGCAAGACCACGCTCGGGCGCATCATCGCCGGGCTGGAGACGTACGACTCGGGCGAGATCGAGATCGACGGCACGCCCATGTCACCGCTCAAGCTCAAGCACCGGCAGCCGCACTTCCGCAAGATCCAGATGATCCACCAGGACCCGTACTCCGCCCTGAACCCGACCCGGACGATCTACCAGACGCTCCAGGCGCCGCTGGCGCTGCGGGCCGGGCAGACCGGCCGGTCCAAGGGGTGGATCGACGAGCGGGCCGCCGAGGTGCTGTCCCTGGTCGGCCTCGATCCGGGAACGGTCCTGTCGCGCTACCCGCACCAGCTCTCGGGCGGCATGCGGCAGCGCGTCGTGATCGCCCGCGCCCTGACCGTCGATCCCGAGATGCTCGTCGCCGACGAGGCGGTCTCGATGATCGACGTGTCGCTGCGGCTCGGCATCCTGGCGCTGCTGAAGGACCTGCGCGAGCGGCTGGGCGTCAGCGTGCTGTTCATCACGCACGACGTGGCCACCGCGCGCTACATCGGCGGCGACGGCGAGCTGTACGTCATCTACCGCGGCCAGGTCGTGGAGCGGGGGCCGGTCGACACGATCATCGCCAATCCGGTGCATCCGTACACGCAGTCGCTGCTGTCGGCGATCCCCGTGCTGCACGGGCTGGAGCTGCCCGGCGAGGAGCCGGTGGTGCCGCTGGAGTCGCTCACCGAGAACCAGTCCGAGAGTGGGTGCCTGTTCGCGGCCCGGTGCCCGTTCCGCGGGGACGGGTGCACCGACGAGCGGCCGCTGCTCCGGGTGACGGAGGGTGTTCCGCAGGAGCACGCCTGCTACTACCCGCAGCGGCGCAGCGTCATCGCCCGCCCGATGAGCGAGGTGTGACCCCGTGCCCCACGCCGGCGACGCCGTGACGCCTGTCCGGGAGGCGAGCGGCTCCGCGGAGTTGCGGCAGGCCGCGGAGGTGGCGCGGGCGGCGCTCACGCTGGACTCGGGCGAGGGGCCCGCCCTCGTCGACCGGTTGGCGAACTCGCCCGCCGGTCGGCGCTGGACCGCCCTGGTGATCGATGGCGGGGTCGTCATGGCCTCCGTCTCCGGCAAGGATCCGGCCGTCGGACATATCGACCTGCTGGCCGTACACCCCGAGGTCCAGGGGCGGGGACACGGCCGGGAGCTGGTCCGCGCGGCCGAGGAGTGGCTGCGGTCGGTGGGCGTGAGACAGGCGCGCTTCGCCGGGAACCCGCCCTGCTACGCCTGGCCGGGCATCGACGTGCGCTACACCGCCGCCGCGTGCCTGGCCGAGAGCCTCGGCTACGAGCGCTACCACATGGCCTGGAACATGACCGCCGACCTCGGCACGGACCTGTCCGTCGACGACGACCTGGCACGGCTGGCCCAGAGGGGCGTGCACGTCCACACGGCCGAGCAGGGGCGCAAGAGGGTCGCCGGGTTCGTCCGTGAGCACTGGAACGAGAACTGGGCCTGGGAGGCCATCAACGCCGCCGGGCTGCACTACGCCGAGCGCGACGGCCGGATCCTGGGGTTCGCGGCCTGGGGGGCGCGCCCCGCCTGGTTCGGGCCGATGGGGACGGCGCCCGAGGCGCGCGAGCTCGGCGTGGGCGGCGTGCTGCTCCGCCGCTGCCTGGCCGATATGCGGGCCGCCGGGCAGACCAGCGCCCAGATCAGCTGGGTCGGGCCGCTGCGGTTCTACTCGCGCGCCGTGGGCGCACGAGCCGAACGCGTCTTCTGGCTCTACCGACGCGATCTGGCGTGATGTCACCCGTAGGTGCAAACCCCGCTACCTGCGGTGCGCCGCTAAACGCGGCCACCGTAGAGCAGCCGCCCTTCAGGGTATATGGGGTCGGGGCAGAGGGCGCGCGGGTCCTCCCCGGCGTCCAGGCACCTCGTGAGCGTGTCGGAGCCCCACAGGTGGTCCAGGAACAGCTCGGGCCCCCACCAGGCGAGCTCGCCGGGGTAGAGCGTACGGGCGACGTGCAGCATCGACAGCCCGGTCAGCACCGGCCGGTACGCGGCCCGGTCGTACACGTGCAGCTGGACCCCGTGCACGGTCGTGCCCACGTGCTTGTGGAACATCGGCGTGAACCACGTCTCCCTGAACCGCACCCCGGGCAGGCCGAGCGCGTTGAGCGCGGGCGCGAACCTGTCATCGACGTACGGCGCCCCGACCAGCTCGAACGGCCGGGTGGTGCCACGCCCTTCGGAGAAGTTCGTGCCCTCGAACAGACCGGTGGCCGGGTAGGCGTAGGCGGTGTCGATGGTCGGCATGTTGACCGACGGCATCACCCAGGGCAGCCCGGTCTCGGCGAACGTCATGCCCCGCCACCAGCCGTCCATCCGCACCACCTCGAGGTCCAGGTCGAAGCCGAACAGCGTGGCCAACTCCCCCGCGGTCCTGCCGTGGCGCACCGGCAGCGGGAACCTGCCGACGAAGCTGGCGAACTCCGGGTCGAGCAGCGGCCCTTCCTCGACGGTCCCGCCGAGCGGGTTGGGCCGGTCCAGCACCACGAACCGCAGACCCAGCCGGCTCGCGGCGGCCATGAGGTCGTACATGGTCCAGATGTAGGTGTAGAAGCGGGTGCCGACGTCGGCGATGTCGAACACCAGCGTGTCCACACAGGATCGCGCCACCACCTCGTCCAGCGCCGCGCCGGAGACCTTGTGCGTGTCGAAGACGGGCAGGCCGGTTCTGGCGTCGATCGTGTCGTGCTCACTGGCGTTCGCCTGGGCGGTGCCCCGCATGCCGTGCTCCGGGCCGAACAGCGCCGTCAACGGCACTCCGGCCGCTCTGAGAGCGTCCGTCGTGGGGGTCAGATCAGGCAGAACACCTGTGGGATTGGTGATCAGGCCCAGCCGGTCGCCACCCACCAGGGTGGGATCCGTGGCCAGCCGTTCAGCGCCAGTGCGTACGTTCGTCATCAACCCATTGTGTGAAAGATATTTACAAGAGAGAAGTAGAGGGTGGAAATTAGCGTCATGATCAATCCGCTCCCTGAGCTGCCCACCGAACAGAGCGATCCCCGCTACAGCCAGATCGACCGGCTGCCGACGGAACAGGTCGCCCGGCTGATGAACCAGGCCGACGCCGCCGTGCCCGCCGCGGTCGCCGTCGCGATCCCGGCCATCTCCGCCGCCATCGACGCGATCGCCGCGCGGATGGCCGACGGCGGACGGCTGCTGTACGTCGGCGCGGGTACCTCGGGGCGGCTGGCCGTGCTTGACGCCTCCGAGTGTCCGCCCACGTTCGGCACCGATCCGTCGCTCGTCCAGGGCGTCATCGCGGGCGGACTCGACGCGCTCACCCGCTCCGTCGAGGGCGCCGAGGACGATGCCGAAGCGGGCGCCGCCTCGCTCGCGGCGCTGGAGGTGGACGCGCTCGACTCGGTGGTGGGCGTGTCGGCCAGCGGGCGTGCCCCTTTCGTCCTCGGTGCGCTGGGGGAGGCGGCCCGGCGGGGCGCGCTGACCGTCGGCCTTTCGTGCAACGACGGCGCGCCTCTGTCGGCCGCCGCCGAGCACGCGATCGAGGTGGTGGTGGGACCCGAGGTGGTGACCGGCTCCACCCGCCTCAAGGCGGGCACGGCCCAGAAGCTGGTGCTCAACATGATCTCCACCATCTCGATGATCCGGCTCGGCCGTACGTACGGAAACAAGATGATCGAGATGTCGGCGATGAACAGCAAGCTGGCGGACCGTGCGCTCCGCATGGTCAGCGACATCACCGGCGCCGACCACGACACGGCGGGCAATGCGCTGGACGCGGCGAGCGGCCAGGTGAAGATAGCGGTGCTGATGATCCAGCACGGGCTCGACGCCGGTGGGGCGCGGGCCCTGCTCGAATCGCACGGCGAGCGGCTCAGCGACGCGCTGAGCAGCTGACCGCACGGGAGTGACCGCACGGAAGTGACCGCGCGGGAGCGCCTGCACGGGGTTGTACTCACGGGGAGGCCGAACGATGTCCGACCGGCTGGACGCGATCCTTGCGGACGGCGTGCCGCGCGTGTGCTCGGCGGCGGTGGCGCTGATCGCCGTGGACGGCTCCGTCGCGGCCTCGGCCGCGACGGGCGAGCTCGTCCGCTATGCCGACGCCGAGGGGACCCTGGCCGCAGACCGGCCGCCGGCTGGGCGCGACGCGATCTTCGACCTGGCGTCGATCAGCAAGCTGTTCACCACGGCCGTGGTGCTGTCGCTGGTCGAAGAGGGCCTCCTGGACCTCGACGAGCCGGTGGCGGCCTGGCTGCCGGCCGGCGACCGGCGGGTCACGCTGCGGCGCCTGCTCACCCACACGGCCGGTCTGCAGCCCACCCGCCGCATCGATCTCGAACTCCCCGACGCCGACCCGGCCACCCGCATGGCGGCCATGATCAATACCCCGGTCACCGGCCCGATCGGCGGTCCTTACCTCTACACCGACGTGGGCATGGTCATGGTGGGCCGCATCGCCGAGTTGGCGGGCGGCGCACCGCTGGACGCGCTGGTCGGCGACCGGGTCACGGGCGTGCTTGGCCTGGCGGACACCGGCTACCGGCCGGGGCCGGCAACGCTCCCCCGGGTCGCCGCCACCGAATGGAAACCGGAGCGCCAAGGAGCCGCCGCCACCGACGGGACCGTCGCGGGCTGGACGCCCGAGCCACAGGTGCCCGGTTGTGTGCGCGGCGAGGTGCACGACGAGACCGCGTATGGCTTGGGCGGCGTGGCGGGGCACGCGGGCGTGTTCGCGACGGCGGACGACCTGCTGACGTTCGGCGAGACGCTTCGACTCGGCGGCGGCGGGTTACTGCGCCCGGAGACCACGGCCGAGATGCTCCGCGACCAGGGAGCGGAGGGCGCGGCGTTCCGGCACGGTCTCGGCGTACGGATCGGCGACCCGGCCATCGTGGGACCGCTGGGCGGCGCCGCCTTCGGCCACTCCGGGTTCACCGGCACCTCGCTGGTCGTCGATCCCGCGCGCGGGCTGACCGTGGTGCTACTGACGAACGCCGTCCACCCCGTACGCGGCCGCGACGGCATCCGCGCCCTGCGCCACGCGGTCGCCGGGGAGGCACTGCGGCTGGCGGGCTGAAGCGCCGACGCGGCAGCGGTCCGCGACCGTAGGGGCGCACCCAGCTCCGGGGTTGCGGTGGCGGTGACGACTCAGGCCGGGAGTTCTACGACGACCAGGGAGCCGAGGTCACGTAGCTGGTGGAGCTCGGCGAGGCGATTGGCGCCGAGGGGGACGGGGCGTGCGGGGCCCAAGGGGAATCTCCTGGCTGATCGGGGCGGATGGGGGTGAAGCGCACCGGTAGGTGGGCCAGCGACCGGTGGAACGGGCCCGGCCGCCACGGCAGTTCCTCGCGCGGCACGGTCAGTTCGAGGTCGGACAGGTGAGAGGTCAGGCGCTCGATCGCGGTCACGGCGATGAGCAAGGCCGGGTCGCTGGCCGGGCAGCGGTGCGGCCCGGCGCCGAAGCCCAGGTAGGCGCCGCCGTCCGAGCGCAGTTCCTCAGGCACGTTGGTGGGCTCGGTGTTGGCCGCGGCATAGGAGACGAGGACCAGCTCTTCCGGCTGGATCCAGGTGCCGTGGAAGTGCACGGGCCGGCGCACGAAGTACGGGCCGAAGTTCGCCATGGCGGGCTCGGCGCGCAGGGCTTCCATCAGGGCGTCGTACGTGCTGAGCGCGCCATTGGACAGGGAGCTGTAGTAGCGGTCGTCACTGACCATCCGGGAGATCGCGTTGGAGATCAGACTGGACGTGGGGTCGAAGCCCGCGGCCATGACGAGCACCACGGACTGCACCAGCTCGTCGCCCTCCAGACCGGCTGGATGGTCGATGAACCAGGAGGTCAGGTCGTCGCCCCGCTGGGCGTACTTGGCCTGGATCAGCTCGCCGATGTACTGGCTGAAGGCGTCGCTGCCCCGCGCGCCCACCTCGCCGTCCGCCTCCATCATGTCCGACAGGGCCTGGCTCAGGGTGGCGCTGTCGGAGTCGGGCCGCCCGAAGAGCAGGTTGAAGACGCGCAGCGGGATGGGCCGGGCGAAGTCGGCGGCCAGGTCGGCCTCGCCCTTCGCGGCGAACTGGGCGATGAGCGAGTCGGACACCTCGATCACCATCTGACGCAGCTTGTGCGGCTGGACCAGCGCGAAGCAGTCGGAGGCCACCTTCCGGTAGCGGGCGTGCTCGGCCCCGTCGGTGAACAGCGCGCTGGGCCGGTAGCCGAGCATGGCGGTCATTCCCGCGGCGTCCGGAGTGGCGGGGAGCCGGGCCTGCCAGGCGCTGGGGTTCTTGCTCCAGACGCCGCCGGCGTCGGTGAGCACGTCCACGGCGGCCTGATAGCCGATCACCAGGTGGGCCTCGATGCCCGGGGCGATCTCCACGGGCGCGACCGCGCCGTGCCGCCGGCGCAGCTCCGCGTAGACCGCCTGCGGGTCCCTGGCGTACTCCTCCCCGTACAGCCGCCCGGCGTCGGGCATGTAGCGCAGGGTCATGACAGCACCAGCTCTCTGATGTGCTCCACCAGCGCGATCAGTGAGGCGCGGGCGGAGGCGGGGTCGCGTGCGTCGCACACCACCAGCGGCGTGCTCGGGTCCAGGTCGAGCGCCTTGCGCACGGTTTCCAGCGGGTAATCCGGGGAGTCGGGGAAGTGGTTGACGGCCACCGCGTAGCGGATGCCGGCGTTCTCCACCAGGTCGAGTACGGCGAAGCTGTCGTCGATGCGGCGGGTGTCGGCCAGCACCAGCACGCCCAGCGCGCCGCGGACCAGCTCCTTCCACAGGACCTGGAACCGGGTCTGTCCCGGCGCCCCGAACAGGTAGAGCACCACACCCGGCAGGGTGAGCCGACCGAAGTCGATCGCGGTGGTCGTGGTCGTCTTCTGGTTCACGCCGCTGAGGTCGTCGACCAGCGTGCCCGCCTGGGTGAGCACCTCCTCGGTGTTGAGGGGCTTGATCTCCGAGAGCGCGTCCACGATGGTCGTCTTGCCTACGCCGAACGGTCCTGCGATGACCAGTTTGACGGGGATGTGTTCGGTACTGATACGGCTGTCAGAGAGCGCGGAGGCCACTGAGCACCAACTCCAAGATCTCGATGTCGGGCAGGTCGGCGGCCGGCGGATCGCGGGTCAGCAGCGTTCCGCCGCCGACGAGCCCGGCGACCAGCAACCGCACCACGCAGTACGGCAGGCCCAGGTGCGCGGCGCATTCGTACACCGACAACGGCCCGTCCCGCAGCAGTGCCAGCAGATGCGACGCCGGAGGGTCAAGCCCGTCGGTGGCGGCGTCGGGCACGATGGAGACCAGGGTCGTGCGTTCGACGGTGATGTGCTCGGGCAAGGTCAATCTCGCGGCGGCCATGTAGTCCGGGACGACCCGCCGCCGCTGCCGTCCGGAGGTCATGTCCGGACGCCCGGCACCCTGGCCGCGCTGGCCTCGTCGAGAGCCTTGATCAGCTTCTGCACCTGGAGCTGCACCTCGTAGGCCAGCGAGCCGATGTTGACCGCTCCGGTGGCGGCGACGACGATGGCGGCGCGGTCGCCGGCCGGGGCAACGTAGTAGTAGCCGCTGCCGGCCGAGATGACGATGTCGACCACCTCGCCCTCGGTGCCGTTGCTGAGGCCGTCGCACAGGGCGCGGGCGGCCCCCAGGACAGAGCTCGTCATAGCGGCGGCGCGCTCGCCGGTCTCGACGCCGACGTCGGCCGAGCCGCCGAGGATGAGCCCGTCACGGCTCAGCACCACGCCGCGGACGACTCCGGGCAGTGCCAGCAGGGGCGACAGGACCCAGGACACGTCGAGGGACAACGGGCGCCCCTTGGTCTGAACACGACCGGAAGCACTGTGTGTGTCCATGGAGCGGTCAATTCCCTTCGGTGATGTCATGCTGCTGCGGCGGGAGCGCTTCGCGGCGGCCCGCTTCGGCTCCGACCTGGAAGTCTCCCCACCGCTTCTGGGCCTCCTCCGGAGTGGTGAGCAACTTTCCGCCCGAGCCGTCGGAACCACCGGAGCCGCCCGGTTCGCCGGTGGGCCTGGAGCCGGACGCGGCACGCGTCGGCTGGCGTCGGCGCTGCGGCAGCGGCGCCAGATCCTCCGCCTGGGCTTGCCGTTGCTGGGGCCCCGTCGCGGGTTCCGGACGACGCGCTTGCGCGGGCTCGGGCCGTACGGAGGAGGCGACGGGCTCCGGTCGAAAGGCGGCCGCGGGTTCCGATCGGATGACCGTGGCGGCGGTCGGGACGCCGGCGCGGACCGGCTCGGGGGCCAGCACCGACGGCCTGCTGTCCTCGGGCATCTCCACCAGCAGGGCCGCCGGAATGCTCAACACGGCCTGGACGCCGCCGAAGGCGCTCTTCTTGATCGTGACCTGCATGCCGTAGTGCGCGACCTGGCGACCGATCGCGGCCCAGCCGGTGCGGGGCGGGTTGCCCAGGTCGACCAGGCGTACCGGATGGGTGCCGCTCAGCAGGCGGGTCGCGCGGGCGTACTGCTCCTCGTTGAGGCCGACGCCGGCGTCGTCGATGACGATGGCGGCGCCGTTGTTGGTCTCGTGCACGGCGATGGTCACCTTCAGCGTGCCGTGGGAGTGGTGGACCGCGTTGGCCAGCAACTCGGCGGTGGTGAACAGGATCGACTCCGCCGCGCGGGCGGCGACCCCGATCCGGCGGCGCAGGTGGTTGGCCGGGCCCTCGATGCGCTGCTCGAAGTTCTCCACCCGTGAGATGGCGCCCACCATGAGGTCCACCAGATAGGTGTCGTCACGCGACAGGCCGGGCGTGGCGCCGCAGGCGATGCCGGTGGCCTGTACGCGACGGATGATGAGTTCGTTGAACATGTCAAGCCCCAGCACCTCGCGCAGCAGCGTGGTGTGCTCATCACCGCTGTAGCGCTTCTGCACGTCCGCGAGCAGGTCCTGGGCGCGTAGCGCCTGGGTCTGCACGCGGGAGATCGCGCCTCTGACGACCGCCTGGGCCGCCTCGTCGATGCGCTCGCCTTCCTCGCGGACGCCGCGGGTGAGCGTGTCGAGGATGGCGCGGTGCAGCCTTTCGACGTTCGTGCCGGCGAGCGCCGGGTTCTGTACGCCGGGCACGATCACGTGCGGGGCGCGCAGGTGCGACAGCAGGGCGGGAATCCGGGTCGAGACCAGGTACTCGGTCTCGGCGCGCACGAGGTCCTGCTGGGCGCGTGCCTCGCGCAGCAGCTCCGCGCTCTCCTTGGCCTGGCGCTCCGCGCGCACCAGCCGCTGGTCCCTGGCGCTGGACTCGCCCGTCAGGTGCTCTTGGGCCCGACGGGCCTGAACGAGCTGCGCACGGGCCCGGGCGAGGTCGCGGCGTACACGCAGGTGGAGGGTCAGGACGCCCACGAGGGCGAGGACGAGAACGGCGGCGCCGATCACTATGGGGACGCTGAAGGAGTCTTGCAGCATGACAATCCTGGGGTCGGGGGGAACCCGGCGGAGAGCTATTGACCGCCGGAGAGCCTGCGCTAGCGGCGCGTGGGGGTCTCGCGCAGCGGCCGGCCGGGGCCGCGTCGGTATGACGCGCGCCCTTCCGCGACGCCGGCACGGATGAGTGCCTGATGCGGTGCGGACTGAGGCATGGCGGGGCCAGACGACATGGGCATCCTCGGTCTCAGCGGAACGATGGGCAATCGGGAAACCGGAATTCCCAGCAGGCACGATAGTCTAACAGTGAGTAAGATCGTAACTGCGTTCGGCCATATATCATCAGATTTGTCGGGATCAGCCTCGCTACCCGACCTCGCCGAGGTCGAAGGCGACGTCGGCGAGGTGAACCGTCCGCACCTCCGGATCGTCGAGGAGCTTGCGCAGGTCGGCGAGTTTCCAGCCGTCGACGACGAGCCCGTGCACGACGCCCTCCTCGGCGTCGTCGACGAGCCAGTCGTAGTCCAGACCGAACTCCTGGAGGTCGTCCCCCTCGCCGAGCAGCCCGACCCACCGGCGGAACTCCATCAGCGCCGCCGCGGGCTCGGTCTCGCACTGATAGGTGACCTCTACCGAGAAGCCGTCCTTGGTCATGTCGCGGTTCCAGACAACCGCGTTCGCCGCGGCCGGGTCGCTGGAGTCGTCGTAGTAGGACAGCGAGTAGATGTAGGAGGTGTCCGCCCCTCCGCAGATTGTGTGCCTCCGGTTGAAGGCGACGAGCCGATCGGTGGTCATCGTGTCCGCGAACTCCACGACCGCGACCGCGTCGAGCGTCTGGGGTAGTGCGTCGATGGTCTTCCGGGCCTTCTCCGTCAGCTCTTCGTCGACGTCAGCGTCCTCCACCACGGAATCGATCGCCTGGGCCAGGCCGCCGGACGGCCCTTCGAGAGAGGGAGCCCGGACGGCCCCGAATGAGTTCTCCTCAATTACGTACTCTTCCCCACCCTCGCCGCGACCGGCCTTGCGCGGCTCCCCCAACAGCGTGTAGGTCGTCCCCCACAGTCCCCCGCCATCGCTGTAGCCGCTCGCCAGGCGCTTGTCCGGGTTCACGACGCGGGCGGCCGTGCCGTACACCTGGGCCATCCGCTCGTCGTCGAAGTCGATGAACAGCCACAGAACCCGCTCGGTCACGCCGAGGACCAGTAAGAGCGCCGCGGTAACGGCCAGGACCTTGACAAGGGACCTGGCCACGTACGCCCAGTCGGGCTCTCTCACGTTCATCACCGCGCACTCCTACGATCTAGATCAACTCGAGTACGGGGCACCATAGCCGAAATCCCCATCGTCCGAATGATGGCCCACATATCGGGCAATTCATCCCAATGCCACCAGCTAACGGCCGGACTCTAATATTGATTTCGGAATCTTTGAATGCGCACCCCCCAATGCGTTAAATGGCATGATTCTCCGGTCATAGCGGTTTATGATGGCCTCCAGTCCACGGGACCTGGGGAATCCCGTTGTGGAGGTAACAGGGGGGCGTGGGGCGTGGAGTGGTTTCTGAGTCTCATTGGTGGATCTCTGATCAGTGGCTTGGTCAATTTGATTCCGGAACTCATCGGAGACGAACTACGCACCCGTGGCGTCATCCGTACGCTGAACCACCAAGACCGGCTGAGCCGGGTCGCCGATGAACGGCGGCACGCCGCGCGGATGGCCTACCTGGACGAAGAGCACCGGCGGCAGTTACTTCTGGAACGTTACAAAAGCCTGAACGCGCGCTATCCCCTGGGCACGATCGGGCGGCTGCGCTCGATGACCACCGACCCGCGGCCGGCGGTGCTGGTCTCTCCGATGAGCTTCGCCGGCGGCACGAGTGGGCGGGTCACCGGTCTGGTCCACGACGCGTTACGCCAGATCCCGGACTTCTCCCGGCATGCCGCGCTGCACACAGGGGCGTTCGTCAGCGACGGCGGGGTGAGCCGGCTGATCGAGGGCTCGACGGGCGCCGCGGAGATCAGCGCCCTGGAGTTCCCCTCGCACCCGGCGGTGCTCGTCTACTTCGAAGCCGACGGCGATCATCTCAACGCGTTCGCGTACCTGAGCTCTCTCTTCCCGACGGTCGACGGTCTGACGGGCTTCCCGATCCGGATCGCGTGCTTCGGCTGGGACGACCGGACGACCGTAGGCCAGCCCGGCGAGGGCGCGCTGCCTGTCTGGCAGTACGTCAACATGACCGAGCTGGACTACCCGGACGAGCAGATCGTCGCGGCGATCGTGGCCTGGTTCGTGCTGACCTGCGTGGAGATCTACTGGCAGCTTCGCGGCGCCGCGGTGAGCCTGCGCCCGGACACGGCCGGGCCCATCATCGGTCCCGTACCCGCACCGGCTCAGGCTGTCGGCGCTCAACCGGCTCCTCCCCTGCCCGAATCCTCGGCCCAGGACGTGTTCGCCTGCCGGGTCGAGATGGAAGTCATGGAACTCGAGCGACGGGGCTTCACCGTGGAGACCCTGGAGCTCGATCGAGATCGCGTGGCGCTGATCGTCTCGACGAACGACCTGGGGGTCTCCTTCGTGCTCGACGCCGGCTTCCCCGCCACCCCGCCCGACGTCTTCTACGTGGAGGACACCGGACCGGAGCACCTCGAACTCGACTCGGCCATCTGGTCACCGGAACGGACCCTGCTGGACATCGTGGAGGTGCTCGGATGAGCGAGCATTTCGTGGTCCGCATCTACGAGTCCGAGCTCGCCGTGATCACTGACGAGACATTGGACCATCACGAGCTGGAGACCGGTGGCAGCCTCTTCGGCCTGTTCGGCCACGGCGGTGGGCCGACCGTCTTCCTCGCGACGCGTCCGGCGGGAGAGGTCCAGAAACGACAGACCTCACTGGAACTCGACCCGCAGGTGACCCGTGCGCTCGAGCAGGTCGCCTGGGACGGGTTCGGGGTCCAGTGCATCGGCATGTGGCACTCACACCACTGGATCGGCCTGATGGAGCCGAGCAGTGGCGACCGTGAGCGCACTCGCAGGTACGCGCAGAAATATCACCGTCCGCAGTACACCGAGATACTCGCCAACTTCGTCAGCCGGGAAACATCGCATTCCCGGCGTGGCCGGGGCCGGCCCGGGAGTGACTACCGCGTCCAGCTCACGCCCTTCTTCTATCTGGACGCCCGTAACCTCACCAGGGCGGAGACCTTCTTCCACGTGCTCCCCGGGGAGAGCCCGCTGCGCGGCACCCTCGCCAAGCTCGTGGGCGGGCTCGTGGAGAGACCCAGTCTCAGCACGGCCATGCGGCCCGCTTCGCGGCTCCCGGAGGACTCCTACCGGCTTGCCGGGTCAGCCGCGTCGGCGGTGTCCGGGTGGCGGCGCTTCGTCTCGGGCGTACGGTCGGACTCCGGCGACGTCGACGACCATCGCGCCGACGAATCACCGGAGGCATCGGACGCCAAGCCGGCAGCCGAGGAGCTTGCCGGCAGCTCGGCGGTCTTCGAGAAGCGGCCGGACGATCCGGAGCGGCCGCGTGCTGAGCGACCGCGAGAGGCAGCGGACCTCCCAGAGGCTCCCGCGAAGCCATCGCAACCGTCGCATTCGTCGCAGTCGTCGGGAGGCCGGATCCCGCTCCTGCCGATCCCTGATCTCCCCGACTTCGTCACCCAGTACATCGAGCCCGCCGTGCAGCCGCTGGCCGGCCGGTACGACGTCGAGGTCAAGGTGATCCACGCGGACCGCATCGCCGTGATCGTGCGCATTCCCGGCCGCGCGACACGCCTTCTCCTCTTCGCCGCCTGGGACGGCGAACGCGCCGTCACCGCCGACTGCAGGGTCGCGGTGGTCCGCGGGAACTCGCACGAGGTCGTGGAATGGCGCACGCGGCAGCGGGCGGAGATGTACGACCTGCGCGCGCCACTGAAATGGGGAGTCCTGCTTCTGGAGAAGCTTCCATGAAGGCGTCACCCTAGGGGGGAACTGTGGCCTGGGATTACTACCAGAGAATCCGGCTCGTCGAAGACGCGAATGGGCTGCGGACGTACTTCCCGTCCTTCAGCTTCTATGAGCCGACCGGTCACACATATGTCAGCGGTTATTGGACGAGCAACATGGGCAACGGCTACGGGGTGATGATCACCGTCCCGCCCGGCTACCCGGATGAGTGCCCGAGCACCTACATCAGCTATCCCAGCCCGTTACAGGGCTATATGGGGTGGCGGACGATCGAGTCTTACGGCACCAGCCACGATATGCACACCTGGAAGACCGATCAGCCCGGGTGGGTGAAGATCTGCACCTATCGCCCCGAACACTGGTCGGTCGAGCACTCGATGCTGAAGATAGTCGAGAAAGGCCTGTTGTGGATCGTCGCGTATGAATGCCACCTGCAAGACGGCAAGCCGATCAAGAATTTTCTCATAGACGCGTGAAAGAGCAGGAGGCTCGCATGGCCACGGATAAACACAACGACATCCGGGCGTTCATGGAACAGATGAAGGCATCGGGGGGAAACCCGCCGTCCGGCAAGCGGATGGTGCTCAACCCGCAGACCGGCAAGTTCGAAGTGCGCTCGGTCGGCGACCGGCCCGGCGACCAGATCCCGCACGTGTCCGCCGAGGACATGAAGGCGTTCACTCATGACTGACCCTGACCAGCCGACCGTGCCCCACCACGTGGTGTTCACCGACAGCGCGCTCGCCGTCATCGCGAGGGTCGCGACGCCCGGCCCGACGAGGCTGGGCATGCGCCTGCGTGACCAGGGCGACCTGGCAACCGTCGAGGGAGCGGCCGGCAACGACGTTCTGGTGCTGCCCGAACAGCCCGCGGACGGCTGGGTCCTCGACGAGCCCGGCCCGCTGATCGTGTGCTGGACCGAAGAGGACGGCATCCGCGCGCATCGCACGACCGGCTTGGGCGGCCCGCTGGGGGAACGGATCGGCACCTCCGTGGTCCCCGCCGCCGCGGACGCCTTCGAGCGAGTGCACGGCATCTTCGAGACCGATGTGCTCCGCAAGAAGTCCGTCGCGGTGCTCGGCTTGGGCTCCGGCGGCAGCTTCATCGTGCGCGAACTCGCCAAAGCCGGAGTCGGCCGCTTCCTGCTCCTCGACCACGACCGGCTTGAGGTGGGGAACGTCTCGCGGCACGAGTGCGGGCTCGCGGACGTCGGCCGGCTGAAGGCCAACGCCATGCGCGACGTCGTCCATCAGCACCATCCGGCCGCGCGGGTCTTCACCAGCGGCCTGCACCTGAACGGGGAGACCCGCCGGCAGGTCAAGGACCTGATCAAGTACGTCGAGGCGGATCTGGTGATCTGCGCGACCGACACCCGGGAGAGCCGGCTGCTGATCAACCGGATGTGCCTGCAGGAGGGCCTTCCGCTGATCCTCGGGGGTGTCTACCGTCGCGCGTACGGGGGCATCGTGCAGCGGGTCATCCCCGGTCTGACGCCCTGCTACCAATGCTTCGTACAGGCGCTCCCAGAACAGGCCGCCGACAACGAGATCAGCAGCGCGGAGGACGCCGCGCGCGTCTCCTACACCGACCGCGCGGTGGCCCCGCAGCCCGGACTGTCGACCGATATCGTCCCCATCGCCCTCCACATGGTCAAACTGGCGTTGCTGGAGCTGCTCGACGGCGAGTCCCCCGCCTTCGCGACCCTCGGCGCCGACCTGGTCGCCCCGATCCACCAGTGGATCAACCGCCGGGAGCTGGCCCACGCGGGACTCGAGCCGATGGGGGTGTCCATCGACCAGCAGAGCGTGCTCCGCTGGTACGGAGTCCTCCTCGACCAGCTCGAAAACTGCGCGGTCTGCGCGGCCGGCTCCGGCGTGGCCAAGTCGGAAGACGACGCGTACTTCGGCGGCCCCGAACCGGCCTGACCGGTTATGCCCTGCCGGTCTCTGCCAGCCTCTCCTGCAGGAATGAGCGCAGTTCGGCGGTGTCGATGATGTGCGCCAGTCTCGGGAAAACGCTGGTCATCAGGGTGTGGTGGGCTTGCTGGTCCGGGTCGGTGACGCCGTCGGCCAGGATGTAGAGCTGGTAGTCGCGGTCGGCGGCGTCGATGACGGTGGACAGGACGACGCCGCTGGTGGTGATGCCGGCGATGACCAGAGTGGTGATGCCGCGATCCCGCAGCTGCCGGTCAAGGTCTGTCGTGGACAGCGCACCGAAGCGGGTCTTGCGGACGGTGATGTCACCGGGCTCGGGGGCGAGCTGATGGTGAAAGGCGGTGGCGGGATCCTCGTGGTGCATGAGGCGCTGCCGGCCGATGAAGGAGAAGGTCTTGTTGGCCGGCGGGATCGCCGCCCAGTCGGCTTCGGTGAAGCCGACCCGCACGTGGGCGATGGCAGCACCGTACGCTCGCATGTCGGCGATGGCGCCGGCTACCCGTGACAGCAGCGCTTCAGGGTCGGCCGGCCCGGGGAGCGAGGCCAGGATCGCCGGCTGGTAGTCCATGACGAGCAGTGCGGCCGTCCGAGGGTCCAGCGACATGTCTCTCCTTGGGTTGGGTGATGGGGGTTTCACTGTCTGGCCCGCTGAAAGGACCACCTATACTCCTTGCGGTTGTCTTGGAGTCCCTTGGCGCCGCTCATCAAAGCGGAGCCTGTCGCGCGGTGTCCAACAACCGCCACGCCGCCAGAAACAACCAGGAGTTGTTCAGGGAGCTGGACCTCGGTGCGGTCAGAACTTTCCTCGCCGTCGTCGACGACGGGCATTTCACCGAGGCGGCCGCCCGCGTGGGCATGACCGCAGGCCGTGTCCAAACGAATCGCCAGGCAGGCCTGACGGCATGGATGCCGGGCAACGCCCGCGACAGCGAGTGGGCCGAGTACTACCGCTTCCTCAGCGCCGAGTTCGGCATCCAGATCCACAGTTCCGGCCCGGTCTTCGGCCGTGACCACATCGAGCTGCTTGTGGGCTGGTGGCGCGGACCCGGGTGGGGCCCACAGGGCGGTCGCATGTGCGGCGTCATTCGTTGTGCAGGAGAGGGGCGATCGTCATGCGCGCCGCCGACCGCGCGGGCACCAGCGCGCCCAGGACGGCAATCGTCACCCCCGCCAGCGCCAGCGCGGCCAGCTGCGGCGCGTGCCAGACGTCCTTCATCCCCTCGGGGAACACGACGACCCCGACGGTGTCGACGATCACGCGGTGTGTGAGCATCCCGGCGGGGATCCCGACCAGGCCGCCGGCCGCGCCCGGGGCCGCCATCGATGTCACCATCATGATCGTCACCTGGCGTGGGGTCATCCCGATCGACTTGAGCATGCCGAGGTCGCGGCGGCGTTCGCGGGCGTTGAGCAGGACGGTGTTGAAGACGCCGAGCGCCGCCACGATGATCAGCAGTGTGGTGAACACCGAGGCGAACCCGACGACGGTCGTCGTGGCGAGGTCCCCTGGGCTCGAGACGGCCGGGTAGAGGCCGGGATCGGCGGCCTTGACGGAGTTGGCGTAGCTGTGGGCGTCAGAGCCGTCGGCGAGTTGGACCTCGTAGTGGTCGGCGGCGGTGCCGGGGTCCAGCGCGGTCAGCGTCGGCCAGGTGGACCACAGGAAGCGGGCGTCACCGTTCATGAGCTGGCCGACGATGGTGGCACGGGTCTGCCGGCCGTTCAGCTGCAGGGTGATCTGGTCGCCGACCGCCAGGCCGCGCTGGCGCAGGAACGACGGCGGCGCGGCGATCTCGCCCGGTCCGGCCGGCCAACGGCCCTGGACGATCTGGGAGGCCACGGCCGAGGTGTCGCCGCGCTGGAAGTTGACGGCGCTGCGCTGCGTGAACCCGGCCAGACGCACGTCCACGAACACCTTGGGGGTCACCTGCCTGGCGCCGGGCAAGGAGCGCAGCAGCGCCTCGATCTGCCGGTCGTTCAGCGCGGGGGCGCGCTGCCCGAACGCCGGTTGGCCCGCCCGTACGCCGACCTCGGTGGGCGCGCCCTGGTTGGCGGCGCCGAAGGCGAGCATCGTGCTGGTCAGCCCGGTGGTGAGGGTGACGGTGGTGACGCCGAGGACGATGGCCGCCATGGTCATCGCCGTCCGGCCGGGGCGGGCGAAGGGCTGGCCCAGGCCCAGGCTGACGGCGCGTGGCAGCCGGGTGCCGCCGAGAGCGCGCTGCACGCGCAGCCCGCGTCCCGGGCAGGGTGCGCTGCCGGCGCTGATCGCCTGCGCGGCCGACAGCCGGTGTGCGCGCAGCGCGGGGACCAGCGCGGCCAGCAGGACAAGGAGCGGCATGCCCAGCAGGCAGGTGATCGACACCCATGGGCTGATCCCGATCTCTGCGCTGCCGCTCTCGATGCCCTGGAAGGCGGCCCGCAGCACCGGCTCGGCCAGCAGATTGCCGAACAGCGTGCCCAGCACGCAGCCGGCCGCCGCGGGCACGGACACCATCGTGAGGTACACCGCGACCACCTGGTTCGGCGTGAAGCCCACGGCCTTGAGCACGCCGATGTGCCGGTACCCGGACACGACGGCGCCGCTGACGACGTTCGCGACGATGAGGACGGCGACCAGCAGTCCGAGCACGCCGAAGAGCGCCATCAACGGCAGGTAGGCGTCGGCCATGCTGGAGAAGGCCTTCCTGAGCGCGAGGTGGGACTGCGCGACGGTCAGCGAACCCGCGGGCAGCCCGCCCGTGACCGCCTCCAGGCCGGCGCGGATGCCCTCCTCCGTCGAAGGATCGGTGAACCGGTAGAGCATCTGGACGGCGGACGGGCGTAGCGCCGCCATCTGCGCGGGCGCGACCCAGGCGTCGGCCGACTGGCTCATGCTGGAGGCCAGCCCGACGACCGTCAGCGGCGGCACTCCCGGCGCCCGCAGCTGTGACCCCAGCGTGCCGGGGCGGGGCGGGCCGGCGGCGGAACGCAGGTTGATCACGACCTCGCCCGGGGCAGTGGCCCAACGGCCGTGCAGGAGGCGCAGACGATCTACCGGGCCGCTGGGATCGACCCGGCCTACCACGGTGAGCGGGCCTTCGGCCTCGGGGATGTCCGTGGTTCTAAGGAAGTCGATGACGACCTGGTCGAACGGCCCGGCCGCGGCCTCGACGCCCGGCCGCCGCGCGGTCTGCTCCACCTGCGCCTTGGATGCCTTCGCGGAGTCGAATTCGACTACCGCGTGGGCGCCGTTCTGCTTGGCGAAAGCCCGGTCGAACGGAGCGGTGGCGGCGTCGAGCAGTCCGCTCGCGAGCATGATCGTCGTGGTGCTGGCCAGCACGACCAGGCCGATGACGACGGTCTGGAGCCGGCGACGCCGCACCGCCGCGCGCGAGGCCCGCCACACCGCGCTCATTCGACCCGCTCCAGGGCGCTCTCACGGGCCACCCGGCCGTCGGCGAGCTCGATCAGGTGGCTGGCACAGCGGGTGGCCAGGTGCTGGTCGTGGGTGACGATCAGCAGCGTCTGGCCGATCTGGTTGAGGTCGATGAGCAGGTCCATCACCTGGTCGCCCGAGCGGCTGTCCAGCGCGCCGGTCGGCTCGTCGGCCAGTAGCAGCGCCGGGCGGTTCATCAGGGCGCGGGCCACGGCGACCCGCTGCCGCTCTCCGCCGCTCAGCGCCGCGGGATAGGCGTCCTTGCGGCCTGCTATGCCGAGCTCGTCGAGGAGTTCCAGCGCGCGTCTACGCGCTTGGCGGGCCGGGATGCCGATGAGCTGCGCGGACAGCGCGACGTTGTCGAGCGCGGGCAGGTCGTCGATGAGGTTGAAGAACTGGAAAATCATGCCGATGTGCCGACGCCGGAACAGCGCCAGCCCGGTCTCGTTCAGGCTGCCCAGGTCCTGGCCGTCGATTTCGACCGTGCCCTCGGTGGGACGGTCGAGGCCCGCGATCATGTTGAGCAGAGTGGACTTGCCGCATCCCGAGGGCCCCATCACGGCGACGGCCTCTCCCGCGCTGATGCTCAGGGACACGCCGTCCAGCGCCGCTGTCTCAGCGTACTGCTTGCGCACGCCCTTCAGCCGGACGACGACGTGTCCCGCACTGTTCTCACTCGTCACGGGCATAACGGTAGAGCTGCGGCGCATGTCGCGGCATCCATCCACAGGGCCACCTTCTCCGCGATGTCATACCGGAGATGTACGGCGGTGCATCCGCGGTCTGATGCGGAGTGTGGCGCCCTTCTGGGACAGTGGTGCCGTGGGGGAATCGGGGGTTGTCTGGCTGCTCGCCGCCCTCGTGGTGGTGTGCGCCGTCGCCGGGTGGCTGGGCATGGCCCTCGTGCGTGAGCGGCGGCGGCGTCGTGAGGCGTTGGAAGAGCGCGGCTGGCTGCTCGAGCGGGAGCGGGAGGGCGCCGCGCGCGCCGCCGTCGAGGAAGAGCGTTCGCGTATCGCCCGCGAGCTGCACGACATCGTCAGCCACAACGTGAGCCTCATGGTGGTCCAGGCCTCGGCCGCCCGCGAGGTGTTGTCCACGATGCCCGCCGAGGCCGAGGCGGCGCTCAAGGCCGTCGAGGGCGCGGGCCGCGACGCGATGACCGAGCTGCGTCACCTGCTGGGCCTGCTGGCGCCTTCGCAGAGCGGCGACGACGACGACGAGCCGAACGGCGGTGACCTGTCGCCGCAGCCGAGCCTGAGCGGGCTCAGCCCGTTGATCGACCGAATCGCGTTCGCCGGGCTGCCTGTGGACGTGCGGATCTCCGGGCAGCCCCGGCCGCTGCCCGCCGGGATCGACCTGACCGCGTACCGGATCATCCAGGAGGCGCTGACCAACGCGCTCAAACACGGGGACGGGGTGAAGGCGGAGGTCATGGTGCGTTATGCCGATCACTATCTGCGGGTGGAGGTGCTGAACACCGGGCCGAGTGTGCTGACCGGCGGCGCCGCCGCGCCGGGGAAACGCGATGGCAAGGACGGTGCCGAGTCGGCGCAGGATGCCGATCGCAGCGACGGGGCACGGCGGGGGCTGGTGGGCTTGCGCGAGCGGGTCGCCGTTTACGGCGGAGAGCTGGACGCCCGCAGGCGGCTCGGCGGTGGCTACCGGGTCCGAGCGCGCATCCCGCTGGAGCGGCCATGACAGCCACCGCCGAGCCGTCGCCTCGGGTGCTGATCGCCGATGACCAGGCCCTGGTGCGCAGCGGTTTCCGCCTGATCTTGACCACACGCGGCATCGACGTGGTCGGCGAGGCCGCCGACGGGGTGCAGGCGGTCGCGGCGGCGCGCGAGCTCCGTCCCGACGTGGTGCTGATGGATATCCGCATGCCCACCATGGACGGTCTGCAGGCCGCCCGGCACGTCCTGGAGGAGCTGCCGCGCTGCCGGGTGATCATGCTGACCACGTTCGACCTCGACCGCTACGTCTATGCCGCGCTGGCCCTCGGCGCCAGCGGCTTCCTGCTCAAGGACGTCACCCCTGAGCACCTGGCCGCCGCCGTACGCCTGGTCGGCACCGGCGACGCCCTCCTGGCGCCCTCGATCACGCGGCGGCTCGTCGAGCGCTTCGCCTCCGGCGACCGCCGTCCCGCCCAGGCGCCCGCCGTCCATCGCGACCTGGCCGCCCTGACGCCCCGGGAGCTGGAAGTGCTGACGCTGCTCGGCCGGGGACTGTCCAACACCGAGCTGGCCGCCACACTGACCCTCAGCGATGCCACCGTGAAGACCCACGTCGCCCGCATCTTCGCCAAACTCGGCCTCCGTGACCGGGCACAGGCCGTCGTGCTCGCCTACGAGACGGGGCTCGTGTCGCCGGGCGAGTCCGCGTAAGATCGCGAAGGCGACCGCCGGGACTGGAGACTTCGAGCAGGCGCGGAAGACCTACCTTCAGGGCGACCAACGCAGGGATCAACAGCTCCATACCTTCGTGAGAGCAATCGGGCTCTCGCGGAGGAGGAGCGAGTGCGATGGCCAGGGGGAAGCCCGGCCTGCTGTCCGCAGGTCGAGGGCCATCGAGCGTGGCTCGTGCGGCGGGGCTACACATTGGCGACGGTCCGGGAGCGCGGAGCCCAAGATGGCGTTACATGATCCCGATCACGGCACGGGACCCGGTAAGCATGTGATGGACGGACGGTATCGACTGAGAAAGCGGAGGCGCCGCGATGCGTGATGAGCTGGCTGTGCGGCCGATGGGCCGGGTCGGGTTGCCGGTTACGCCGGTGGGGATCGGGTTGGCCGCGCTGGGCCGGCCGGCGTACATCACCCTCGGCCGGGAGGAGGATCTCGGCGGTGATCGCAGCGTCGCCGCGATGCGGGCGCGGACCTGGGCGGTGCTGGATGCGGCGCTGGCGGCCGGCGTACGGTACTTCGACGTGGCCCGCTCCTACGGCAGAGCCGAGGAGTTCCTCGGCGGCTGGCTGCGTGAGCGCGCCATCGCGCCCGGGACCGTCACTGTGGGGTCGAAATGGGGGTACGCCTACGTCGGTGGCTGGCAGATGGACGCCGACCGGCACGAGGTGAAGGAACTGTCCGCTGACCGGCTGCGACAGCAACTGGACCAGACCCGGGCACTGCTGGGCGAGCACCTTTCGCTCTACCAGATCCACTCGGCCACCGTCGAAAGCGGCGTGTTCGACGACGAGGACGTCCTGGCCGAGCTGCGCGAGTTGCGCGCCGGGGGCGTCGCGGTCGGCCTGTCCACGACCGGCCCGCACCAGGCGGACACCATCGATCGGGCGGTCGAGATCGGTCTGTTCGACACGGTCCAGGCCACCTGGAACCTGCTGGAGCGATCCGCCGGCCCTGCCCTGGCTCTGGCGCACCGTTCCGGCCTGGGTGTGATCGTCAAGGAGGGCGTGGCGAACGGCCGCCTGACCTCCCACGCCGCCCCTGCCGCGCTCGCCCGTGCCGCCCGGGATCGCGGCGTCACGCCGGATGCCCTGGCCTTGGCCGCCGTCCTCGCCCAACCGTGGGCCGGCGTGGTGCTCAGCGGGGCCGCCTCGGTGGATCAGTTCAGCAGCAACCTGACCGCGACCCGCGTCGACTGGGATACGGAACTGGACGAGCGCCTGGCCGTACTGACCGAGAGCCCCCAGACGTACTGGACGACACGAAGCTCACTGAAGTGGCAGTGATCACTCCGCTGCGGGGATGGAACTGGGTCGTGAACTCTCCGCGGTGACTCGTTGGGACCGAGATCGCGGGGTTCGGCTGGTCACCGGTGCGTGCGAGGTCGCGCTGCGGCCAGCATCGGCGCGGCTCGGCGTCGCCGCGCCGGCCCACGCCGGCTGCGACGACGCCAAGCTCACGCGAGGCGCGACCGGGTACGGCATCCGTCTCCTGCGCGCGGGCTCAGCGAGCGGAACACCTGACCGCGCCCGCGACTACTTTTTCAGCCAGAGCATGTAGTACGGGCTGTCCCAGCGGCAGTCGTACTCCTTGTACCCGTCCATGACGAGTTTGGCCGTCCCCGCTGAGACGCAGTTTTGAAGTGTCCGGTAACCCTTGTACGCGGTCCAGCCCGACGCCGTGGCACTGGCCGGGGTGGCGGCGGCGAGGGCACCCGCGACGAGGGTGCCGGCCAGCGCCAGTGTCACGCCGAACCGGGCGGCTTTCTGTCGCAAGACATCGTCCTTCCTCGATGGGCGGCGCACGCGCCGCCATACGGATGGCTCCACGGTAACGTTCCTTGATCATGAAATTCAGGCATTTGTCGATCTTCATCGATAGGTGTGGCAGGAAGGCGACGTATTCCATAGACCGCACCCGTCCGTGCGGGAACGTCTCGCTCCACGCCATCACCGAGGCCACGTCCGGCCAGAGGAGCCGGCGATTCCAGGCGCGACCATGGCCACGCCGCAGGAAGACGCACCCCATGCTGGTCGACCTCCAGCACTGGCCGCCCGCTCACCGTCGTGATGGGGCGGGAGCCGAACAGCGCGATCGCGAGAGGTCCACCTGTTGCAGCTGAGCGATGTGGCCGACCGGTCGGGTCCCCAATGAGGTGGCGGCTATGTCGATCCGCATGATGCGGCGTATGCTGGGCCTTTTCATGGCTTTGGTTGGATTCTTGGCAGCGGGCGGTAACAAACGTAATTTTGATTGGTTTGGGATCCATCAGCTTCTTGGGGCCGCACTGGATCATCCATTTTAGACGGAGCTGAACGTAATGCAGATGTACTACCCCAAGCTCATTGCGCCGGTGCGGAGAGTGGGGAGGCTAGAATTCGACCTGTCCCGACACATAGTCGTGATGGGAATCGTGAATCGTACGCCAAACTCGGGCTTGGATCCGAATCGGTCGATGGAGGCCGGTGAGGCGATTAAAACGGCGGAGCGGGCGCTACGAGATGGCGCGGAATGGCTTGATGTAGGGGGTCGGGCGTTCCGCTCTGATCAGCCACCGCTGTCGGGGGCGGAAGAGATAGACCGCGTGGTGCCCGTGATCAAGGGCATTCGGGAGAAGAGTGACGCCGTGATCAGCGTGGACACTCACCTGCCGGAGGTTGCGGAGGCGGCTTACAAGGCGGGCGCCGACGTGATCAATGACACGAACGGGCTCCGTTCGCCGGGGATGGCGAGCCTTATCGCCGAGACGGGGATGAGCGTTGTCATTACCCACAGCATCGGCGGGCCGGGGGAGGTAGTAGCGCGTCCCCAATACGAGGATGTCCTCAGCGAGGTGGCGGAATTCCTTCGCCAACGGGCGGACACCGCGGTTGGATGTGGCATCAAACCGGAGAAAATCTTTATCGATCCTGGGCACGACCTGAACAAGACCACCGAGCACTCGAACACGATAACCCACCGGCTGGGAGAGATCGCGGCAATCGGCTATCCGGTGCTGGTGGCGTGCAGCAACAAGCATTTCATTCGGGAAAGCCTCGGGGTGGAGCCGGGTAGCGAAGCGCTGAAGGCCGGAACTATTGCAGCGAACACGGTGTGCGCCTATCGGGGCGCGCGGGTCGTGCGGGTCCATGATGTTGCAGCGAATGTTGCTGCGATGAGGGCAGCGGAATCAGCGCTTGGTTTGGCATAAATCTGTGCAGTTGGCGTCAAGCCACAGCTTGGTCAGCACCTTTCCAGGCCTTCAAAGTTGCGACAGCACGTTCGCCGATGGCTCGGCTACGGGCCCATCCCCGACGCGCCGAAGAGCCCGCACAGGGCGGGCTCTTCGCGGTGGGAAATTTCCGAACTAAGACATCGTTTCCAGTTCGGTACGCGTCAGCTTGAGGGTGTTCTCCGGCAGCGACTCGGGGTTGCTGGAGGTGTCCAGCGGATACTTCGCCTGGACGGGGTTGAGCAGTGCGGCGGGCGAGTCAGGGTAGGTTTCCAGGAACAGGACGTAGCTGCTGTCCTGGTTCATCTCAGTGGTGTGTTCCTCCTCATAGGTCACACCTTCGAAGTTTCCCCCGAGCTCCTTGACCTCGATGGACTGCCCTTCCTGGGCCGGACCTTTGAAGACCTTTACCACCTGGGCGGTGTAGACGGTGATGACTGTCGGCGGGGCCTCGGGCGGAGCGGCCACCTCGGCAGGGG
Organism: Nonomuraea sp. NEAU-A123; assembly: GCF_018603905.1. Classification (GTDB taxonomy): domain Bacteria; phylum Actinomycetota; class Actinomycetes; order Streptosporangiales; family Streptosporangiaceae; genus Nonomuraea. The sequence goes on along the minus strand of NZ_JAHFZZ010000021.1, from coordinate 98,225 downwards.
CTCCCGCGTTGGGATTCAGATTCGGATCTGTCTCTGCGGGATCGGGCGCTTCCGCCTGTTCCTGGAGATAACGCGGCTCTCCGATGATGCGGGCTTCGACGACCAGGGTCGCCTTGTCGAAGAGCGCATCGGTGCTTTGGTACTGGGGATAGTCGGCTCGATAGAGGACGGGTTCCTCATGCGCCGAGCATGCGGTCACGAACACCGCGGCGAAGACAAGCGCGCCAAGACGCCGTAGCACTGGTCGGCCTCCTTTAGTAGTAGGCGTTGACGTCGGCGACATCGTGCGACTGGGGCTTGGTCATCGAGTTGCGGTTCCTGCTCGTATTCATGATCGAGGTGGTCGAGTTGTGCGCGAGGTTCAACGCGTGCCCGAGCTCGTGGACCAACGTGCTCGTGACGAAGTTCGAGAAGTTCGACGCGTCCCTGTTGATCGTCCGGGAGTTCAGCTTGACGTACATGCACATCCCGCCGCACCTCTGATACTGCCCGTACCAGGTGTTGCTGTAGGACTTCACCGTGATCGTCGAACCGGAATTCGTGCTCTTGTAGAAATTGGCGGGGCTCGAGGTCGCATTCCAATTGGACAGCGCCTTGTTCATCGGCGTCTGCCAGGTGCCGTTATAGCTGTACGGGTAGAGGTGGATGCTGGCGATGTCCTGGCCGGTGCCGTTCCAGTGGGCGAATGCCGGCGAGATGCCCACCGTCCCCACCAGCATGACAGCGAGGACCATGAATAATCCTCGCCGTGCGTTACGTCCTAACGTTCCCGGATGCATTTTCGAGACGTCACTCCTTGCGTTCTGGAGGTGCCGTGCGTGAACACAAAATGGGGGAGGCAGCGGAAAGCTGATCGAAGCGCTTTGAACGGAGTATGCGTGCCAGAATGATCACGTGTCAAGGATGGTTGAGCGGGACTTCAGAGGCATGGGCGTGAGGGCGCGAAATGAGGTGTGCCGGAGCGTCCTGGAGGGTTGATCGAGCGTGGTTTTTCCCTGCGAAGAGTTCGCACACGCGCGTCCTCGGCGCGGTCGCATGCCGAGCGACCGGCGTGGAACGTGCCACATATCCGCAGCGCACCCGAAACGGGCCCAACACCCGAATCGTCGACGAAAGCGACCGATGGAATCCCGAGCGAGTTACTTAGGCGGAGGGGGCCAGGGCCTCCAGGGCCTCCTCCGCGCGGCGCATCGCCTCCTTGGCGTCGGACGTGACGACCTCCGGATCGAAGTTCAGGTCGTGGAAGACCTCCGTCACACCCTTCGCCGCCAGCTCCCCGACGTCCGCCCTGATCTCCTCGAAGGTGCCCGTCAGCGGCTGCCGCTCCTCAGCCCCACCAGGGCGTACCCGGGTCACCCCCCGGCAGACGAAGCGGAACCCTTCGATGTCGCGGCGGCCCGCCTCCGCAGCCGCCGACTTGATCAGCTCGATCCGTCCGGCGACCGCCGCGAGGTCCTCCCGGCTTGAGCTGATCCAGCCGTCCGCGAGCCGCCCGGCCCGGCGCAGTGCCACGTCGGCCGTGCCGCCGAGCAGGATCGGGGGCACCGGCGACGGCTTGGGGTCGATGTGGGAGCGCGGCACCTGGTAGAACTCCCCGTGGTGCTCGACCACCCCGTCCTGCCACGCCTTGCGCAGGACCTGGACGAACTCCTCGCCCCTGCGCCCCCGGTGCTCGAAGCCCACTCCCGCCGCCTCGAACTCCTCCGGCAGCCACCCCAGCCCGAGCCCGGCCGTCAGCCTGCCCATGGAGACGCTCTGCAGGGTCGCGAGCTGCTTGGCCAGCAGCACCGGCTGGACGAAGGCGTTGATGATCGCCACGCCCAGCCTGATCGTGTTCGTCACCCCGGCCAGGTAGGCGAGCGCGACGAGCGGGTCGTGCACACTGCGATATGTCGGACCCATCGGGTGCCCCACCGGATAGAGCACTCGCTGGAAGGTCCAGAGCTCGTGGTATCCCAGCTCCTCGGCGCGGACGGCGACGCGGCGCATGTTGCTTGGCGTGGCCCACGGCCCTGACTGGGGCACGGCGAAACCTATTCTCATGCCATCTAGTCTGTACGAGTGGCTCTGGAGGAGGAGCTGGCGGGGATCGCCGGCGCTTATGGCGGCACGGGCGACCTCGTGCGTCACCCGACGCGTACGGACGTGGTGGTCCTGCGCCGGGGCGAGGTGGTGGTGAAGGCGCACTCGGTGCGCGACGAGGTGGAGTCGCTGCGGCCGAGGCTGCGCGCGGCCGCGTCGGCGGCGTTGAGCGGCCTGATGCTGGCGCCGCTGGACCCCGAGGTGCTGACGGTGGCGGGCCGCGCCGTCACGGTGTGGCCCGCGGGCCGTCCGGTGTCCCAGGACGACCCCGACGCCGCGCCCTGGGAGGAAGGGGCCAGGCTGCTCGCCCGGCTGCACGCCGTACCCCTGACGCTGTTACCGGCGCTGCCCGCGGCGGGAGGGCCGGCGCGGGCCGCCAGGGCGGTGCGGCGGATGCCCGGTGATGGTCCCGTCGAGCAGCTCGTACGGCGGGCGTTCAGCGAGCTCCCCGAGCCCGAGCCGGGGCCGGGCCTGCTCACCCACGGCGACTGGCACCTGGGGCAGCTCGTCTGCCGCGACCGCTGGTTACTCATCGACGTCGATGACCTCGGCATCGGCGACCCCGCCTGGGACCTGGCCAGACCGGCCGCCTGGTACGCCGCGGGGCTGCTCGACCCGGTCGTCTGGGATCGGTTCCTCGGGGCCTACCTAGCCTCCGGCGGGCCCGCGCTCGGCCGGGGCGACGACCCGTGGCAGTGGCTGGACCTTCCGGCACGGGCGCTGACCGTCCAACTGGCCGCCGTGGCGGTGCTCAACGCCGAGCGGGAGCATCGGGAACTGGACGAGGTAGAGCATTCGTTGGTCGAGTCGTGCAACAGAATCGTCCGAGCATGACGGGGTCACGCGCGGTAGGTTCTTCCCTAAACTCCAAAGCCGAGGAGAGCGCGACATGCAGTGCCCGAAGTGCCGCGGCAATATGCGGACATATGAGCGTAATGGTGTCCACATCGAGCAGTGCGACAACTGCCGTGGGATCTTCCTCGACTACGGCGAGCTCGAGACGCTGACCCGGATGGAGTCGCAGTACCACGCCGCTCCCCCGCCCGCGCCCGGCCCGGCGTGGGGCGCTCCCCATGGCGCTCCTCACGGGGGTCACTACGGCCACCACCGCGGCCAGCGCAGCTGGGTGGGCATGCTGTTCTCGACCTGACCCGGTCCGAGCGCCTAACAGGGCGGGCCGCGCGCTCCCGGTGCGCGGCCCTGGTCCGTCAGCGGGGGAACTGCTCCGGATCCACGGCGGAGGTGCGGGCGTTGCCCCCGGAGATGGCGTGCAGCGTGACCCGCCAGTCGTGCCAGAGGATCTGCGTCGACGTGAACGTGGTCTTGAACTTCACCGACTTCTGGAACCTCTCGAAGCTGCAATCACGGGTGAACGACTTGCTCTTGCCGTCCCAGTCCACGCCGTGGGTGAAGAAGATCTTGTAGGTGCCGTCGCGTACGCCCCTGACCTTGAACTTCGCCTTCTTGCGCACGTACACGCTGAACGCCCTGGACTTGCCCTTCATGACAGTGACGACGGCGTCGCGGGTGGCGCCGTTGTCGATCTGCAGCGAGCTGCGGCCCGTCATGCTGCCCTTGCGCAGGTAGTGGCCGTTGCCGAGCCGCCTCGTCTGCTTGCCCTTGGCCTTGACGGTGACGACGTCGGCCGGATAGCCGCCGGCGCCCTGCAGCGCTTCGCCCGCCTTGTCGAGGGAGCTGAGCCGGCTGCCCAGGTCGGTCAGCACGGCCGACGAGGTGCACAGGTTGCGGGTGCCGACCTTGCCCGCCGTGGTGCCGAGCTGGGTGGCGAAGGCGCGCAGGCTGCTCACGTACGCGTCGTGCTGGGCGCGTACCTCCTGGGGCGGCGTCATGGCGGCCAGCTCGTTGGCGGCGCCCAGCAACTGCTCCTGGGCGCGCTGCACGCGCTGGTCGAGCGTCTTGACGGTACGCGCGCCGACCATGGCGTTGATCGCGTCGAGCATGGCCTTGTGCTTGGTGCCCAGCTCGCTCTTGTACGCCTCGGCGGTCAGCGCGGTGGGGGCGCTGCTCTGGGGGGTGGCGGGGCCGGAGTTGGCGGTGATCGAGCCGGTGCCGCCGCCGACACCGCTCACGCTGGCCTCGCCGCCACTCGGCCGCTGCGGCACGGCGGAACACGCGGCCAGCGTGAGGGTCGCGAGCGCGAGCGCGGAGGAGATCAAGCGAGGGGCAGCCACCTGCCACACTATCTCCGGATTGATCCCCGCCCGTCAATCACGATTCGGTCAGTCCCTCGTCGCGGTCCTGGCGCAGCCACCTGGTCAAACCGAGCATTTCCAGGAATGGCAGATCATGGCTGGCCACGATCAACGCGCCCCGGTAGGCGGCGAGTGCCTGGGCGAGCTGGCGGACGCTGGGCATGTCGAGGTTGTTGGTCGGCTCGTCGAGCAGGAGCAACTGCGGCGGCGGCTCCGCCGACAGCAGCGCCGCCAGGGTCGCGCGGAACCGCTCGCCGCCCGACAGCGTGCCCACCGGCCGCGACACCCGGTCGCCCCTGAACAGGAAGCGCGCCAGACGGGCGCGCACCTCGTGCACCGGGGCGGACGGCGCCAGGGCGTGGACGTTGTCGAGCACGCTGAGCGAGTCGTCGAGCAGGTCGAGCCGCTGTGCCAGGTAGCGGACCGGGACGTTCGCCCCGTGCTCGGCGATCCTGCGCAGCAGGGTGGTCTTGCCGGACCCGTTCGGGCCGAGCAACGCGATCCGCTCAGGGCCGCGCACGACCAGCTCCTCCAGCACCCGGCCGTCCTCCCTGTCGGTGTCGCGCGTGGGACGGGGAAGCGGGAGTTCCAGGACCACGCGCCCGGCGGGCACCGCGGTGCCCGGTAGTTCGATACGGATCTCCGCGTCGTCGCGGACGGCCTGCTCGGCCCCGGTCAGCCGGTCACGGGCCTCCTCCAGCTTCTCGGTGTGCATGTTGCGGTGTTTGCCCGCCGACACCTGGGCCTGGCGCTTGCGCTCCTGCATGATGATCTTCGGTTCGCGCTTGTTCGCGTACATCTTCTTGCCGTACCGCTGGCGCCGGTCGAGTTTGGTGCGGGCCTCGACGAGCTCGCGTTGCTGCCGCTTGACGTCGGCCTCGGCGACCCGGACGTCGCGTTCGGCGGCCTCCTGCTCGGCGGCGAGCATCTCCTCGTAGTCGCTCAGGTTGCCGCCGTAGCGGCGGACGCTGCCCTCGCGCAGGTCGGCGATCTGGTCGACGAGTTCGAGCAGCGCTCTGTCGTGGCTGACGACCACCATCACGCCGGGCCAGGCGGCGACCGCGGCGTAGAGGCGCCGCCGCGCGTCGAGGTCGAGGTTGTTGGTGGGCTCGTCGAGCAGCAGTACGTCGGGCCGCTTGAGGAACTGGGCGGCCAGCGCGACCATGACGGTCTCGCCGCCCGACAGCGTGGCGACGGTACGGTCGAGCCCGACGTGGTCGAGGCCGAGCCGGTCCAGCTCGGCCCGCGCGCGTTCCTCCACGTCCCAGTCGTCGCCGACGGCCGCGAAGTGCTCCTCGGCGACGTCACCGGCCTCGATGGCGTGCAGCGCCGACCGGGCCGCGCTGATGCCGAGCAGGTCGGAGACGGTACGGGTGGCCTTCAGGGAGAGGTTCTGCGGCAGGTAGCCCACCTCTCCCCCGACGGAGACGGACCCGGTACGCGGGACCAGCTCGCCCGCGATGATCCGCAGCAGGGTGGACTTGCCGGAGCCGTTGGCCCCGATCAGGCCGGTACGCCCGGCCGGGAAGGCGGCGTCGAGGCCGTCGAGCACAGGGGTGCCGTCGGACCAGGCGAAGGACACGCCGTCGACGACAATAGAAAAAGACATGAGGTGGCTCCCGTCACAAAGATCGAAATTTCGTGACTTGGCGGGAAACACCGCTGAATACGCCGCAGGATCGTACGCCGAAGGAATCGGCAAGGTGCGGTGCCCGCGACCTCAGATCCTCACGTCAACTGCCCCCAGGGCTCGGCGATACGTCGCAGGGGAGATTACCCGTCCGGAATCTATCCGGCAAGCCCCCTGGCCCGATGGGCCGCCACGTTCACCCTGTTGGAGCAGGCCAGCGAGCAGAACCGGCGGCGCCCGTTGCGCGAGGTGTCGACGTAGACGGTGTCGCACCCCGCCCTGTCGCACCGGCCGAGCCGCCGCCCGTCGGAGAACGAGATGGCCATGGCCAGCCCGCCCGCGGTGGTGTCCTTCGTCCTGCTGACGATGTCGGCGTCGACGGAGAAGAAGTGCAGGTGCGGCTCGCGGCCGTCATGCGCGCTCACGTACGGCTTGGACGCGGTGATGTCGAGCAGGTCGTTGATCAGCTTGATCTGGGCGTCCTGGTCCCGCTCGCCGAACAGGGGGGCCAGGCGGTGCCGCCACTCCGCCAGCTCGCGCGCCTGCCCGGGCGTGACCTGCGGGCGGAGCATGCCGTGCTCCGTGAGCATCGGCTCGATCGCCTCCGGCCGGAAGTCGGTGCCGTTGACCAGGGCGGCCGCCAGGGCGGCGCCGTTGCCTCCGTAAGCGTTGAAATGCATAAGACCATTACATCAGGCTGGAGTCATGCATTCCAGACACGTCCACGATCCGCTGGCTCTCGCCGTCGTCTCCTCTCACTCCACTTCAGAGGGCGTCGTGTCCTACCTGCGCTGCGACTGCGGAGCGTGGGAGGTGCGGACCGCGCACATGGTCGCCACCACCCGCCCGCGCGGGGACGTACGACGGGGCTGAAGCTTGGCGATCAGGGCATCGACTGATGTGGGGCGTGGGATCTAGAGTCGGCAGCATCACCCCCACCAGGAGGTCAGGCATGTCCAGCATCCCCGCCCTGCTACGCGACCGGGTCGCGGCCACCCCCGACGCGGAGGCCTATCGGGTGCCGTCGGGGGATGGCTGGACCTCGCTGTCCTGGCAGGAGGTCGGCGAACGCGTACGCGGGCTCGCGCTCGGCCTGGCCGCCCTGGGCGCCGGTCCGGGCACCCGCGTGTCGATCCTCTGCTCAACCCGGCTCGAATGGGTGCTCACCGACCTCGCGGTGCTGTCCACGGGGGCCGCGACCACCACGATCTACCCGTCCAACACCGCCGCCGAGTCGGCCTTCGTCATCACCGACTCCGGCAGCACGATCGTCGTCGCCGAGAACGGCGACCAGGTGGCCAAGCTCAGGTCCGTACAGAAGGAACTGCCCGACGTCACCCACGTGATCGTCATCGACGGCGAGCCCGCCGACGACGGCTGGGTGCTCACCCTGGACTCACTGAGCACCCAGGACACAGCGAGCGACTACGACGCGATGGTCGACGCCATCGGCGAGCACGATCTGGCGACGCTCATCTACACCTCCGGTACGACCGGCCGCCCCAAGGGCGTGGAGCTGACCCACGACAACTGGCTGTACGCCGCCGACGCGGTCCGCAAGATCGACCTGCTCTCCGAAGCCGACCTGCACTTCCTCTGGCTGCCGCTGTCCCACTCGTTCGGCAAGCTGCTGCAGGTCGTGATGATCGACATCGGCGTGGCCACCGCCATCGACGGCCGGCTCGACCGCATCGCCGAGAACCTCGGCACGCTCAAGCCGACCATCATGGCCGCCGCGCCGCGCATCTTCGAGAAGATCCACAACACCGTGGTGTCCACCGTGCAGCGCGAGGGCGGCGTCAAGGCGCGCATCTTCGCCTGGGCCCGGGAGACGGGCATCCGGGTCAGCAAGGCCCGCCAGCGCGGGGTGGCGATCCCGCTCACCACCCGGTTGGAGTACGGGCTGGCGGACCGGTTGGTGTTCGCCAAGCTGCGGGAGCGGTTCGGCGGCCGGATCCGCTACTTCATCTCGGGCTCGGCGCCGCTCAATCAGGACATCGGCGAGTTCTTCGACGCGGCCGGCCTGACGATCCTCGAAGGCTACGGGCTGACCGAGTCGTCGGCGGGCAGCTTCCTGAACCGGCCGGACGCGGTGAAGTTCGGCACGGTCGGGCCGCCGCTGCCCGGCACCCGGGTGCGGATCGCCGACGACGGGGAGATCCTGATCGGCGGGCGCGGCGTCATGCGCGGCTACCACGGCCTGCCGGACGAGACGGCCGGCACGCTGTCCGACGGCTGGCTGCACACCGGCGACATCGGCGAGCTCGACGAGGCCGGGCGGCTGATCATCACCGACCGCAAGAAGGAGCTGATCAAGACCTCGGGCGGCAAGTACGTCGCGCCAACCTACCTGGAGGGCCGTATCAAGGCCGCCTGCCCGTACCTGTCGCACGTCTTCATCCACGGTGACCGGCGCAACTACGTCACGGCGCTGGTGACGCTCGACATGGAGGTCGTCAAGCCGTGGGCCCAGGCCGAGGGGCTGCCCGCCGACCCGGACCAGTTGCGCGAGCATCCGCGCATGCGCGAGGAGGTCGAGCGCGCGGTCAAGCAGGTCAACGCCGACCAGGCCAGCTACGCGACGGTCAAGAAGTTCGCCATCCTGGCGACGGACTTCACGGTGGAGACGGGCGAGCTCACCCCGAGCCTGAAGGTCAAGCGCAAGGCCGTCGAGGAACGCTACGGCGACACGCTCGACTCGTTCTACGACGGCCCCGCCTAGGCGGTCACAGCACCCGTTTAGCGCCCGGCAGCGACCGCACCAGGTAGGCCAGCCCCCAGCAGGCCGGCAGCGCGATGACCACCACCACGGCGAACTTGACGACCGCGATCGCGTGCAGCCCGGCCAGCGCGTAGCTGATCGGCACCAGGACGAGCGGGTGGATGATGTACACGGTGAACGCCTGGGCCGACAGCCACTTGCCGCGCGGCCCCTGGTGGTTGAACCGCTCCCTGAAGAGCACGGTGAGCCCGATGATCAGGCTGACGGCGAAGGCCGACTCCCAGGTGGCGGTCACGGCGGTCGACAGCAGGCCGGTGGTGAGCTGCCCGAGCGGCAGCAGGACGACGGTCACCAGGCCCGCGCTGATCAGCCCGAGCAGCCCGGCCTTGGCGGGCAGTGTCTGGAACCAGCCGCGCCTAAAGGCGATGAGGCCGACCACGAACATGGCCGCGTACTGCGGCAGGAAGTACGGCGTGGGTAGCCCCAGCACCGGCACATAGGAGCCGACGGGCACCGGGATCCGCCACAGTGTGGTGGCCACCGCCAGGCCGACGGTGAACAGCACGATCCAGCGCACCTGCAGCACCGAGTCCCGCGCCCCGACCGCCGCCTCGGCCGGCGCGCGGAAGCGCCGCCACAGCGCGTAGAGCGCGGCGAACACGATCAGCACCTCGGCGAACCACATCGGCCCCGGATCCCACGACCCGATGTAGTACTGCCAGTACGGCAGCGAGCCGTATCCGGACTTGTAGGAGCCCAACGTCACCAGCGGCCGCAGCACCAGCAGGAAGACCAGCAGCGGGATGCCCAGCCGGATCAGACGGTCGCGCAGGAACGCCCGCCCGCCCTTGCGGTCATAGGAGCCGGGGGTGAAGAAGCCGGAGATCAGGAAGAAGAAGCCCATGAAGAACGCCTGGTTGAACACCACAAGGATGTCCAGCGCGACCCCTGAGGGGTCCTTGGCGGGCTCGGTGTAGTACCAGAGCGGGATGTTCCCGTAGGTGACCGCGACATGGTGGATGACGACCAGTGCGGTCAGCACGATGCGCAGGTTGTCGATGGCGAAGAGCCGCGTGGCGGTCCTCAGCTCGGTCTTCACTTGACGGCCCTCTCGAATAGATCTGCCAGCTCTCTGGCGTGCGCGTCCAGGTCGTGGTCGGGGTAGGTCACCCAGTAGCCGAACATGTTGTCGATGGCCGACGACATCGTGACGGCCATCACCCGCACGTCGAACTGCCGGAACTCCCCGCTGGCCTGCCCGGCGAGATAGATCCGCTCCATCGCCGCGTAGGTCTCCTCGTTGGCCTTGATGCCGTAACGCGGCTGGCCGTCGGCGGTGCGCAGGTTGTAGAAGATCTCGCCGAGCGCCCTGAGCTGCGTCCGATGCGCCCTCATGTGCGCGGTGATCGACAGGATGTACGTCCTGAGCAGGCCCGTGGCCGATTCCACACCCTCCATCTCGGCCAGCACGTGCTCGCCGATCGCGGTGTAGACCTGGTTGACCACCTCCTCCACCAGCTCGTCCTTGCCGGCGAAGTGGTAGGAGATGACGCCCTTGCTGATCCCGGCGTGCTTGGCGATCTGGGCCAGCGACGCCGCGGCGAACCCCGACTCGGCGATCACCTCGATCGCGGACGCGACGATCTGGGCCCGCCGCGCCTCCTCGATGAATGAGCGCGCCTTCTGGCCGCCCGACTCAATTTCTGACCGCATGGCCAAAATTTAACACATGCGGCCAGAATGCGCGCATCGCGCTGGTCAGAGCCGGAGCCAGCCCGCCCGGCCGTACCAACTGCCGCCTGTGGCGAGGTGGTCGGCGATGGCCCGCTCCAGCCGCGTGCGGCGGGGCAGCTCGGTGGCGGCGGCCTCGGACCCGAAGACGAACGTCAGCACGTCGCTGGTGTCGGTGCGGTGCAGCAGGTGGAAGCGGCGCTGGAAGGCGACGATGTTGGAGCCCGCGGGCAGGTATCCGGCGAGCTGGTCGTCGAGCAGCCACGAGTGGCACGTCGCGACCGGGAACCGCTCCTCCGGGAAGTGGCGCGGGAAGAACTCCCTGGCCCGCTCGAACGACGCTTCGCAGGCCGCGGGCGTGATGGGGCCCTTGAAGTCGGGAATGTGCACGCCCAGCGCCAGGTCCCCCGGTCCGGTGGCCAGCCCCGCCGCCCTGACGCCCTCGCCGGTCCTGCCGCCCATCCTGGTCCGTTCGAACTGCAACCTGCCCAGCTCGTACAGGATGCCGCGGGCGTGCCGCATGAACCACCTGGGCGTGTTCAGGCCGCCGGTGCCGTGGCGCTTGCGGTGCACGGCCATGTTCCGGCCCAGGTCGGCGAGGGTGGCCCGGGAGACCTCCGCGGGGACGCCGCGTTCGCGGTGATACTCCCTCGTGTACGGCAGGGCGGCGACGAACACGTGCACGAAGAAGTACGGCCCCAGCTCGGGCAGGTCGGGAAAGGGCGGGGGCGGCGCGTCGAGGCTGCCCATCGCCGACACCAGCGAGCGGACGCACCGCTCCGCCAGCCACCACAGCGGGCCGCCCGGCTCCGGCAGCGTGGCCAGGACGGCGCCGATGTCCTCGTGCGGCACGGCGAGCCTGACCAGCTCGTCCGCCAGGTCTTCGGGGAAGGCGATCGCGGCGCCGCCCCCGGACTCGAGGTGGCCGAGCCAGTCGGGGTGGCCGCGGAGCAGGGTCTCGATGTCCATCGGCCTCAGCGTACGCGCGACTGGTAGACCGCCCTGGCCTGTCGCAGCACGGCCAGGTGGTCGGCGAGCTGGTCGCGGCCGACCAGTCTGGCGTGCCGTTTGATGAGGCCTTCGAGCAGGTCGAGCCAGTCGAGGCACCACCGGACGTCGGCCGGCCTGGCGACCTGCCCGCCGTCGACGTCCACGTGTACGGGGCTGGTCAAGGCGTAGCCGGTGTGGTTGAGCGTGCGCGGGTGCGGGTCGCACAGGGCCTCGGCGATCACGTACGTGGGGTGGCCAGCCTCCAGCTCGACCGTCACGCTCAGCACCTCCTCCTCGCCGCGCCGGTGGAGCGTCGGCGGGCGGCCGCCGGCCTCGGCCCAGTCGCCGGGGCTGGTCGCGGGCTCCAGGCCGCGTACCTCGCCGCCCCACCGCTCGCCGGCCGGGAGGCGCTCGGCTCCGGCGCGGACGCCTTCGGCCGTGCGGACGCGGACCGCCGTGACCTCCGGGCCGATGGCGGTGGCGGTGACCGTCAGCCGGTCGCCGGGGCGGGCGTCGATCGTGTCGCCCGGCCCATACCCGTCGACCGACAGCTCCAGCCAGGGCCCGGTGGTGGCGAACGTACGGCCCGCCCGCACGGCGTCGGCGAACGACGCGGCGGTCAGCGCGCCCTCCACCTGCGCGTAGACGCGGGCCCAGCCCGGCGGGTTCGACTGGTTGCCGGCCCGGGTGAAGGAGATCATCGAGTCGGTGCCCGCGGTGACGGCCAGCCGGTTCCCCGCCCCGATCAGCCGCCGGTACACCGCCGCCGTGCCCGTGATCGAGGAGTGGGTCAGCACGTCGAGGCTGTCGACGAGCCCGAGCGCGGCGTCGGCGACCAGCTCCCTGGCCGCGCAGTTGCGGGGCGCGGGCCAGACGATGGACTTGGGCGAGTCGCTGTCGCCGATCGGCTGGTGGAACGGATGGCTGTAGCCGACCAGCGCCCCCAGGTCGCGCAGCTCGCGCAGCCCCTCGGCGTTGGGCGGCCAGTCGGTGTCGCCGTCGAACCCGGTGTGAAACCGCTCCGGCGCCGCCCGCGGCGCGAAGGCGTAGACATGGCCGAGCAGGTCGTTGCGGTACTCGGCGCCCATCCTGGCCACGTGGGTCGCGTCGGACCAGGGCAGATCCTCGCCGCCCCAGTGGTCGAGCGCCGCCCGGTCGTAGACGCGGGCGCCCGACACGTTGCCGGCCAGCAGGTTGAGCACGTGCAGGTCCTCGCCGTGCTGCGCCGCCGCCGCGTCGGACGGGCCGCCGACCACGTCGCCGGCCCAGTTGAGGTGTACGTGCAGGTCACCGCCGTACCAGCCGAGGGCCGCGGCGTCGTAGATCCGTTGCGGGACCAGCCGGACCAGGTGCTCCTCGCCTGGTTCCGGGGTGATCTCCGTGGTGGCTTCGCCGTACTCCATGCCCCTCGTCACCGTGATCGTCAGCGGCTCGGCCGGGACGCGCAGGACGAGGTCGTCGCCGTGGAAGTACGGGCGGCCGTGGAAGTCGTGGCGGTGCGGGGTCGCCTCCGGGAACCAGCCCTGGCCGTCGGCGCCGGTGACGCTCCACCGGCAGGGGAACCCGGCGCTCAGCCGTACCGTGGCGGCCGGGACCGTCCTGACCAGCCCGTCGATCGGCACGGGCGCTCCGTCGACGGTGACCGTGCTGTCGCGGTCGATCTCGACCAGCCAGGCGCCTCTCGGCGCGACGACCCGTTCTGCGCCGTCCACGACGACGGGGGCGGCGACGTCGCGCCGCGAGTCGACCAGCAACGCGATCCGCGGCCTGGCGTGATCCGCGCGATCCGGCTTCGTGCACGGCACGAGATCCTGCGCGGCGCACGGCGCGAGATCCTGCGCGGCGCACGGCACGCAGTCCAGCACCGCCTGCGGTACGCAGTCCAGGACGGTGCCGGTGGCCGTCAGGTGGAGGGCGGCCAGGTGGGCGGGCAGTTCGCCGTCGAGAGTGTCGCGCAGGAGCTCGTCGAAGTCCGGCTCCGCCAGGCGGGTGGCGAGCTGGTCCAGGGCCTCGCCGGGGTGGCGCTCGGCGAGGCGTCGGAAGGCCAGCCGCCAGAACAGGTCCATCTGGGCCGGAGCCAGGACCCTGCGCCTGGCGAACAGCTTGACGTAGGGGATCTCCGGCTCGCCCCACGTGATGCCGTGCTCGCCGAGCAGCCGCCCGTACTCCTCCAGTGCCCCCGTGACCGTCTCCGGCAGCTCCGACTCCACATCCATGGGCCCCTCCCCGCGTTCGATGTGCGCCATGGTGACATGGATCACGTCACCGATCGGTTACGGCGCGTAGGAGTGGATGGGATATTCCACCCAGCGGAGGAGGAATCTCAACCCGAGGACCACTCACCTCAGCCGGTCGTTCGGTCAGGGGCGCTTAAAAGCGTTCAGCAGGCGGTCGGCGGCGAGCGCGGGGGTGAGGGTGCCCGCGAGAACCTCCCGTTCGACCTCGTCCGCGATCGCCGCCACCTCCGGCGCGTCCCGGAGCTCGGTGAGCAGCCGGTCACGGACCAGCGTCCACGTCCACTGCACCTGCTGGCCGCGGCGCTTGGCGGCCAGGTCCAGCGACTTCTGGTGGGCGAGCACCTTCCGCCACAGCTCGTCGAGCCCCGCGCCGGTGAGGCCGCTGCACGTGAGGACCGGCGGCGGCGCGGAGTCGGAACGCAGCATGCGCAGCGCCCCCGCGAGCTCCCGCGCCGCCTTACGCGCCGCGAGCTCGTGCTCGCCGTCCGCCTTGTTGACCGCGATCACGTCGGCCAGCTCCAGCACGCCCTTCTTGATGCCCTGCAGTTGGTCCCCGGTACGCGCCAGACTGAGCAGCAGGAACGTGTCGACCATGTCGGCCACCGCAGTCTCCGACTGCCCGACGCCCACGGTCTCGACGAGTACGACGTCGAACCCGCCCGCCTCCACCACGACCATGGCCTCCCTGGTCGCCTTGGTGACGCCGCCCAGGGTGCCCGACGTGGGCGAGGGCCGGATGAACGCGCCGGGGTCCACCGCGAGACGGGCCATGCGCGTCTTGTCGCCCAGGATGCTCCCGCCGGTCCGGGTGGAGGAGGGGTCAACGGCCAGTACGGCGACCTTGTGACCCTGGCCGGTCAGCATGGTGCCGAGGGCGTCGATGAAGGTGGACTTGCCGACGCCCGGCACCCCGGACACGCCCACCCGTGTGGCCCTGCCGGACAGCGGGGTGAGCTCGACCAGCAGCCGCTGGGCGAGCGCGATGTGGTCCGCCCTGGTCGACTCCACGAGTGTGATCGCACGGGCGATCCACGTGCGCGACCCCTCCCGCACCCCGTGGGCATAGTCCTCCAGCGAACGCACTCGCCCCTCCTTTTCTACGCTCGGTAAGCGTAACTTCCACAAATCCTGACTTTTGGCGCTAAGGTGCTGGACGTCAATTCTCGCCTGTCACAGGAGCCACTCCCCTTATGCCCAATGTCGAACCCTTGCGTGCGGGCGACCCGGCAGCGGTGGGGCGCTACCGGCTCGTCGGGCGGCTGGGCGCGGGCGGTCAGGGTGTGGTCTATCTCGGCCAGGCACGCAACGGGGCGCCGGTCGCGATCAAGGTGCTCCGCGAGGACATGGCGGGCGACGACCGCTTCGCCAAGGAGATCGCGGCCGCGCGACGGGTGGAGCCGTTCTGCATCGCGCAGGTGCTCGACGCCTCGACGTCGGGCCGGCCGTACATCGTGACCGAGTACGTGGACGGGCCGTCGCTCCAGGACGCGGGCCGGCACAGCGGGGCGGAGCTGCAGCGGCTCGCGGTCGCGACGGCGACCGCGCTGGCCGCCATCCATCAGGCGGGCGTCGTCCACCGGGACTTCACGCCGTCGAACGTGCTGCTCGGGCGGGACGGCCCCCGCGTCATCGACTTCGGCATCGCCCGCGCGCTCGTCTCCGGGGTGACCTCGACGAGCAGCATCGTCGGCACGCCCGCCTACATGGCGCCCGAGCAGTTGGCGGGGCAGGTGGTGGGGGCTCAGGCGGATGTGTTCGCGTGGGCGTCGGTGATCGTGTACGCGGCGTCGGGGGTGCCGCCGTTCGGCGACGACTCGCTGCCCGCGGTGATCAACCGCATCCTGCACAGCGAACCGCAGGTGGGAGAGCTGCCGGAGCCGCTGCGTTCGGTGGTGCTGAGCTGCCTGGCCAAGGACCCGGCGCGCCGCCCGTCCATGCAGGACGTGCTGCTGCGCCTGCTCGGCGGACAGTCCCGGCCGCCGACACCGCCTTCTGGCCGGACGGGGTACGGCGCCGCGCCGGACCAGGCCGCGTATGACGCCGCGCCGGACCAGGCGGGGTACGGCGCTGCGCCGGATCAGGCCGCCGCGTACGGGACCGCGCCGGGTCAGGCGGCCGGGCGTGATGGCGGACCGGGAGCAGGGCGGGCGCGGCGGCGGGGGAAGACCGCCGCCATCGCGGGCGCCTCCGGCATCTCGGTGCTGGCGCTGGCCGGGGCGATCGTGTGGCTGACCCCTTCGACACCGCAGCCGAAGACCAAGAACCTCTCGGGCGTCTCCACGAGCACGCCGAGCCCGTCCACCTCGCCCACGCGTAAACCACGCCCGAAGAAGACCGATACGTCCAAGCCGACCACGGACCCGGCAAGCCAGAACGGCACTTCCACCGCGGACCCTGCGACCGCTGCCGGGCAGCTCAAGCTCCGGTACGTCCGCGTCGGCGGCGCGCTGAACAACGGGTGCTACTCCGGCGGCCAGGTGACGCTGACCGGCCTGGTCCAGCGCCAGGGCAAGGCGGTGAACTTCGGCTTCGCCTGGATCATCGACAGCAAGACGGTGTGGCGGTCGACGGCGATCATCCCGGAGGACGGCGAGCTGTACCTGACCTCGCCCCACAACCTCAAGGGCACCGGCGGCACCCACACCGCGACTCTGCGGATCACCTCGCCGGTGGCCAGGCAGCGGAGCGTCTCCGTCACGTTGTGCCCGCGTGAGACGTACTGATGCCGCACGTGGAACCCCTCCTGCCGGAGGATCCCGGCGCCGTCGGCCCGTACCGGCTGGTCGGGCGGTTGGGCGAGGGCGGTCAGGGCGTGGTGTACCTGGCCGAGGCGCCGAGCGGCGGGCCGGTCGCGGTCAAGGTGCTGCAGGACGGGCTGGCCGGGGACGACCGCTTCGCCAAGGAGGTCGCGGCCGCGCGGCGGGTGGAGCCGTTCTGCATCGCGCAGGTGCTCGACGCCTCGCTGGGCGGCCGGCCGTACATCGTGACCGAGTACGTGGACGGGCCGTCGCTCCAGCAGGCGGGCCGGCACACCGGCGGCGACCTGCAACGACTGGCCGTGGCGACCGCCACGGCGCTGGCCGCCATCCACGCGGCCGGGATCGTGCACCGCGACTTCAAACCGGCGAACGTCCTGCTCGGGCGGGACGGCCCGCGCGTCATCGACTTCGGCATCGCCCGCGCCACGGACTCCGCGCTGACGGTCACCAGCAGCATCGTCGGCACGCCCGCCTACATGGCGCCCGAACAGCTTGCCGGGGCGGCCGTCGGGCCCGCGGCGGACGTGTTCGCGTGGGCGTCAGTGATCGTGTACGCGGCCGGCGGGGAGCCGCCGTTCGGTCAGGACGCGCTGCCCGCCGTCATCAGCCGCATCCTCAACAACGAACCCCAGCTCGGCAACCTGCCGGGCTCGCTGCGGCCGATCGTGTACGCGTGCCTGTCCAAGGACCCGACCCGCCGCCCGACCATGCAGGACGTCCTACTCGGCCTCCTGGGCGGCCACTCATCCGGTACGACGGACCCCGGACCGGGCTTCCCGGGGTCCGGAGCGCATGGACCGCCAAGCCCCGGGCATGGCACCCAGCCCGGCGGGCCGGCGGGGCACGGTTCACCAGGCGGGCCCGGACACGGCACGCAGCCCAGGGGGCCGGTCCCGGTTGGGGGCGGGCAGGGCACGCAGCCGGGTAGGCGGGTGGCCGGGCACGGGCATGGTGTGGAGCAGAGGCAGGCGGCGGGGCGTGGGCGGTTGCTCGTTCCGCTGCTGGCCGGTGGGGGCAGCGTGGCGATCATGGCGTCCATCGCCACCGCTGTGACGCTCACGTTCCCGCCGGGTGTGGGGACGCAGCCGCCGGCCGCCGCCCTCACCTCCGGCGTCTCCACGTCCGAGGCAGGCGTCCCCACCGCGGACGGCACCCTGTCGAAGCGTCCCCGGCCGCGCAAGACCACCCGCAAAGCCACGCCGAAACCCAGCGCGACCTCCAGCGCGACCCCCACCGTGAAACCCACGGCGAAGCCCACGTCCTCCCCCGAACGCACGACACCCACTCCCACGCGCACCACGAAGAAGCCCGCCGCCACGAGGGCCAACCTCTCGATCCTCGCCATCCGCGCCATGGGCGCCCATCCCACGAACGGCTGCCTCATGCCGCCGGTCAACTTCGACACCCAGGTGGAGACGGACAAGACCCCGGCGGGCGAGTACGGCACTCTGAAGTACAACTTCGCCTGGGTCGTGGACAGCAAGACCGTCATGCGCCGCCAGGGCCTGATCGGCCATGGCGAGTACACCAGCTGGGAGGGGTCACTGGGCTACATGGTGTCGGCGGGCACGCACACGGTCACGTTCAAGCTGACGTCGCCGGTCGTCAAGAGCAGGTCCACCTCGTTCACCGTCTGCTCCATCGAAGACTGATGGCGCAGGAGGATCTCACCGAGATCGGCCCGTACCGGCTGGCCAGGCGGTTGGGTGCGGGCGGTCAGGGTGTGGTCTACCTGGGGTACGCCCCGGACGGCAGGCAGGTGGCCGTCAAGGTGTTGCGGACGGGTTCGGGCCACGACGACCGCCTGGCCAAGGAGATCGCCGCGGCGCGGCGGGTGGAGCCGTTCTGCATCGCCCAGGTGCTCGACGCCTCGCTGGGCGGCCGGCCGTACATCGTGACCGAGTACGTCGAGGGCCCCTCGCTCCAGGAGGCCGACCGGCACACCGGCGCGGGCCTGCAGCGCCTCGCGGTCGCCACGGCCACGGCGCTGGCCGCCATCCACCGTGCGGGCGTCGTACACCGCGACTTCAAGCCGGCGAACGTCCTGCTCGGCCCCGGCGGCCCCCGGGTCATCGACTTCGGCATCGCCCGCGCCTCCGGCTCCGCGCTCACGGTCACCAGCGGCATCGTCGGCACTCCTGCCTACATGGCGCCCGAGCAGTTGGGCGGCACGGCTGTCGGGCCCGCGGCGGACGTGTTCGCGTGGGCGTCGGTGATCGTGTACGCGGCGTCGGGCGTACCGCCGTTCGGCAACGACGCGCTGCCTGCCGTCATCAACCGCACCCTCAACAACGAACCCCAGCTCGGCGACCTGCCGGACGGCTTACGGCCGATCGTGTACGCGTGCCTGTCGAAGGATCCGTCCCGCCGCCCGACCATGCAGGACGTCCTGCTGCGGCTCCTCGGCGGTACGGCGAACCCCTTGCCAGGCGGTCATGCACCGGGAGCCGGGCGCGGATTCCCAGGCCCCGGACCGGCCGGAAACGGGTATCCAGCCGCATACGGCCAACCCGGCCGGCCCAACGCGGCCGGACCGCGGAACGGGGGCGGGCCGGTTCAGGGGCGCAAGCGGGCGCTGATCGTGGGCGGTGCGGCGGTGGCCGTGGCGGGGGTGGTGGTGACGGCGACCGTGGTCTGGGCGCTGCCGTCCTTACGCCTTCCGAACATCATCGGCGCCTTCACCGCCCCAACGCCCACCACCAGCCCCTCCCCCACCGCCGCCGCCCCCACCAAATCCATCGGCGCCAAGAGCAAACAGTCGCCAACGCCCTCCCCCGGACGCAAGCAGCCCACCCGCGACACGACGACCACCCAGCCGACGACCAAGTCCGCCACCAAACCGAGCACCAAGCCCAGCACCACCGCGACCGCCACCAAACCCGCCGCCGACCCGACGGCCGCGAGCGGCGGAGTCCGGTCCGTGAGTCTGCGCACGGAAGGCATCCCCCTGGGCGACTGCTGGCGTAGCGACCTCAATGTGTACGCCGTCATCGACGGTCCCAAAGGCCACGCCTTCACCTACCGCTGGCTCGTCGACGGCCAGAACCTGGGCCGTACCCCCGCCGTGACCCCCCACAAGGTCTACCTGCCGGCGGGGTCGTTCAAGACGCAGGGCACCCACAAGGTCGCCTTCAACGTGGTCAGCGGCGGCAGCCAGCAGCGCGGCATCACCGTGAAGATGTGCGCCCTCGACCGGATGGAGTGAGACCGGCTCAGTGCCCCAGGCGGGACGCGAGCTCCTCCAGCAGGTCCAGGGCGGCGTCGGCGATCACCGTGCCGGGAGGGAAGATCGCCGAGGCGCCGGCCGCGCGCAGCTCGTCGAAGTCGCCCGGTGGGACGACGCCGCCGACCACGATCATCACGTCGTCGGCGCCCAGCCCGGCCAGGGCCTCCCGGAGCGCGGGCACCAGGGTCAGGTGGCCGGCCGCCAGCGAGGAGACGCCGACGATGTGCACGTCGGCCTCGACGGCCTGCCGCGCCACCTCCTCCGGCGTCTGGAACAGCGGGCCGACGTCCACGTCGAACCCCAGGTCGGCGAACGCGGTGGCGATCACCTTCTGGCCGCGGTCGTGGCCGTCCTGGCCCATCTTGGCCACCAGGATGCGCGGGCGACGGCCCTCGGCGCGCTCGAAGGCGGCGCACGCGTGCCGTACCCGCTCGATGTTGGCGGTCGGGCCCGCCTCGTCGCGATACACGCCGGAGATGGTACGGACCTGCTCCGCGTGGCGCCCGAAGACGCGCTCCAGCGCGTCGGAGATCTCGCCCACGGTCGCCTTGGCGCGGGCGGCGTCGACCGCCAGCTTGAGCAGGTTGTGCTCGAGGCCGGGGGCGGGGTTGCCGGCGGCCTTGGTCAGGGCGTCGAGCGCGTGGGTCACGGCGCCGTCGTCGCGTTCGGCCCTGAGCCTGCGTAGTTTGTCGAGCTGCTGCGCCCGTACGGAGCTGTTGTCGACCTTGAGCACCTCGATGGGCTCGTCGGCGTCGGTGCGGTACTTGTTCACGCCGATCACGGGCTGGCGGCCCGAGTCGATGCGGGCCTGGGCGCGGGCCGCGGCCTCCTCGATGCGCAGCTTGGGCAGGCCGGCCTCGATGGCGCGGGCCATGCCGCCGGCGGCCTCGACCTCCTGGATGTGGGTCCAGGCGCGTTCGGCGAGATCGTAGGTGAGGCGTTCGACGTAGTAGGAGCCGCCCCACGGGTCGATCACCTTGGTGGTGCCGGACTCCTGCTGAAGGAGGAGCTGGGTGTTGCGGGCGATCCGGGCGGAGAAGTCGGTGGGCAGCGCGAGCGCCTCGTCGAGGGCGTTGGTGTGCAGGGACTGAGTGTGGCCCTGTGTGGCGGCCATGGCCTCGACGCAGGTACGGGCGACGTTGTTGAACGGGTCCTGCGCGGTGAGGGACCAGCCTGAGGTCTGGGAGTGGGTACGGAGGCTCAGCGATTTCGGATTTTTCGCGTTAAATCCGGAAACGAGATTGGCCCAGAGGAGGCGGGCGGCTCTCAGCTTGGCGACTTCCATGAAGAAGTTCATGCCGATGCACCAGAAGAACGACAGCCTGGGCGCGAACCGGTCGACGTCCATCCCGGCGGCGACGCCTGCCCGCAGGTATTCGACCCCGTCGGCCAGGGTGTAGGCCAGCTCGAGGTCGCAGGTGGCCCCGGCCTCCTGAATGTGGTAGCCGGAGATGCTGATGGAATTAAACTTCGGCATCTTTTCACTGGCAAACGCGAAAATATCCGAGATTATGCGCATTGATGGGGCTGGGGGGTAAATGTAGGTATTGCGGACCATGAACTCCTTGAGGATGTCGTTCTGGATGGTCCCGGCCAGTTGCTCGGGCGCCACCCCCTGCTCCTCGGCCGCCACGATGTAGAGCGCCAGCACGGGCAGGACCGCGCCGTTCATGGTCATCGACACCGACATCCGGTCGAGCGGGATCCCGTCGAACAACTGCCGCATGTCATAGATCGAGTCGATCGCCACCCCGGCCATGCCCACGTCCCCGGCGACGCGCGGATGATCGGAGTCGTAGCCCCGGTGCGTGGCCAGATCGAACGCCACCGACAGCCCCTTCTGCCCGGCGGCGAGGTTGCGGCGGTAGAAGGCGTTGGAGTCCTCGGCCGTGGAGAAGCCCGCGTACTGGCGGATCGTCCAGGGCTGGTTGACGTACATGGTCGGATAGGGGCCGCGCAGGTACGGCGCGGCGCCCGGATAGGTCCCCAGGAAGTCGAGCCCGCCGAGGTCGTCGGCCGTGTAGACGGGCTTGACCGCGATCCCCTCGGGCGTCTCCCAGACCTCGCCGGGTGCGGCGGGCTTGGCGGGCTCGCCGGGGGTAGGGCCGGTCAGCGGGATGGCGGAGAAGTC
Source organism: Nonomuraea sp. NEAU-A123 (assembly GCF_018603905.1). Classification (GTDB taxonomy): domain Bacteria; phylum Actinomycetota; class Actinomycetes; order Streptosporangiales; family Streptosporangiaceae; genus Nonomuraea. The sequence continues at coordinate 76,504 of NZ_JAHFZZ010000021.1, read as the reverse complement.
CGGGATCATCGCGTCACCTCCAGGTCGTCGAAGGTCGTGCGGAGCACGGCGAGTGCGTCGCACCCGGCGTAGAGGCGGTCGTCGACGCCCTCGTAGTCCCCCTTCCCCGCCAGCCAGACCTTTCTCGCGCCCGCCCGTCTCAGCGCGGCGGCGACGGGCTCGGCGTGCAGGCCGTACATCTTGTCGCTGGAGCACAGGCAGGCGACGTTCGAGCCGCTGACGGCGAAGGCGGTGGCGATCTGGTCGGGGTCGGTCCCCGGCCCGGCGGACTCGGTGGCGAGCCCACCCGCCTGGAACAGGTTCGCGGCGAACGCGGCACGGGCCGTGTGGGCGGCGACGGGGCCGATGGTGGCCAGGAACACCACGGGCCGCTCCGGCTGCGCGTCGGCGAGGTCCCGCAGCGCTTCGAACTCCTGGGCGTACCGGATCTCCGGCAGCCCCTCCCCCGCGAGGCCCGCCTCACCCTCGGAAACCCGTTCACGCGAGGGACGCTCGCCCTCGCCAATGTCCGCTACGGGAGGCCGTCCGCCCTCGCCTGCGCGCGGGACGGGCTGTCCGCGGACCGGCTTCTCGGCGATGTCGGGGAACTCGCTCACGCCGGTGATCGGGAAACGCCGGTGGGCGATGTCGTCGGCACGACGCCGCCTGGTGTCCGCGATCCGCCCGGCGACCAGCTCGGACGCCGCCCCGATCCCCCCGGCCGCCTCGATCTCCTGGAACCAGGCCCAGGCACGGTTGGCCAGGTCGGCGGTGCGGCGCTCGACGTACCAGGAGCCGCCCGCCGGGTCGGCCACCCTTCCGGCTCCGGCCTCCTCCAGCAGCAGCGCCTGTGTGTTGCGCGCCATCCGCCGGGCGAACGCGTCCGGCGGACCCAGGCACGCGTCGAACGGCTGCACGGTCACCGCGTCCGCACCCCCCACCCCGGCGGCGAAGCAGGCGATGGTGGTGCGGAGCAGGTTCACCCAGGGGTCGCGGGCGGTCATCATGGCGGAACTCGTCACCGCGTGCTGCCGCTGCCCGCCGTCCGCCGCCCCGCACACCTCGGCCACCCGCGCCCAGAGCGTGCGCGCGGCCCGCAGCTTGGCGATGGTGGCGAACTGATCGGCGGTGACGGCATAGCGGAACTCCAGCTGCCCGAACGCCCGCTCGACGCCGAGCCCCGCGCCGGTGAGCGCCCGCAGGTGCTCGACCCCCAGCGCGATCGAGCAGCCGAGCTCGTCGGCGTCGCTCCCGCCCGCGTCGTGGTACGGCGTGGCGTCCAGCATGACGGCCCGCATCCCGGGGAAACCCTCCGCGCACCGCTCCGCCAGCTCGACCGTCGCGTCCCGTCCCGCCGTACCGATCGAGGCGCCCAGGTTGCCCATCGGCGAGACGCCGCGCTCGGCCGCCAGCCCGAACAGGACCTCGGCGGCCTCCCGAGCTTCGGCCCCGGCCTGCAGGACGATCGGCGCGAGGTCCAGATAGACCTCCCGCAGGAGGTCGGGGAGCCGCCCGACCGGGATCGCGCCGTCACCCAGAACCAGCCAGAGCGAGGTGACCCCGTGCTCCAGATCGGCCAGCACGGCCTCGGCGTCGGCAACGGAGTGCCGCTGCCGCACGTCCCACCCGGCGCCCGCCGTCTGGCGAGCGCGCGGCAGGTGCTCGGGCAGGTCGGCGGCGTCGTAGAGCGGCGCGAGCGTCACCCCGTCATACGTGACACTGGACAGCGCCTCCTCCGGCGACCCGGCCTCGACACCCGACTTACGCAGAACCTCGAGCGCCAGGGCCCGCCAATCGTCCCGGTTCGTGGTAGGAAAGCCCGCTGCCAGATGCATGTTTCGGATAGTAGGCGTTGCCCGCCGAACCCAGTAACCCCGGGCCCGCCCCTGACCTACCCCACCGTCAGGTCAGCGGTGCCTCCCATGACAGCCGCCAGGTGGTCGGCCCGACGATGCCGTCGTCGTCGATGCCCTGCTCGCGCTGGAAACGCAGGCACACCTCGCGTGAGCCGCTGCCGTAGGCGCCGTCGACGTCGATCTCGAAGCCGCGTACCTTCATCTGCTGCTGCCACGTGCGCACGTCTTCGCCACGCATCACGGGCGGGTACTTCAGCAGCCGCCCGGGGAACGGCGGCGTCGTCGGGTCGGGCGGCGGGGTGGTGCCGCCACCCGGCCGGGGAGCGCCGCGCTTGACCCACGCGTAGAGGGGTTCGCCCGGGCAGTCGGTCGAGTAGCCGTCCCGGTGTCCCTTGATCTCGTTGCCCGCGTTGCCGCGTTCCCGGACGTACTCGACCGCGTCCAGGATCGCGTGGAGCACCCCGTCGGGCGGCTCCACCAGCCCGGCGTTGCCGACCAGGCCGAGCACGGCGTAGTGGCCCGCGTTGAGCCCGGCCCCGTTGGCCGCGGGTAAATGGTGGAGCCCCCGCCCCTCGAACACCTTGCGATGCGGACAGGCCACGAACGAGTAGCCGATGTCGATCCAGCCGTTGCCGTCCATGTGGTAGCCCTGGATGGACTGCACCAGCGACACGCAGACCGCGTGGTCGCCGATGATGCCCGGATCGACCCGGCCGCCCGTGTAGTGGACCTTAACTCCCTTGGTGGAGTCGAGCTGTGTGTAGTCGCCGTGCCGCTCACGGGCGTGCCAGTCGCGCCGTAACACGAGGTCGATGGGCACCTTGTGCTCTCCGGGGGTTGGGGAATGTGACCACTGAGCGTAGCCCGGAGTGCGCGGAAAGGTTGGTAGATCTGGTTATTTTGGTACCTAAACCGGCTTAAGGCCTGATCACCCGCTTATCGGTGACGATCGCGGTGATGAGATCGTGCGGGGTGACGTCGAAGGCCGGGTTCAGCGCCCGCGTGCCCTCCGGCGCCACCCGCCTGCCCCTGATGCTGACGATCTCGTCGGCGCCTCTGTCCTCGATCTCGATGTGCTCTCCGGACGGGGTGGCCTGGTCGATGGTGGTCTCGGGCGCGACGACGATGAACGGCACCCCGGCTCGCTCGGCCCCGAGCGCCAGCGCGTACGAGCCGATCTTGTTGGCGGTGTCGCCGTTGGCGGCGATGCGGTCGGCGCCGATGAGCACCGCGTCGATGCCGCCCTTGGCCAGCAGGTACGGTCCGGCGGAGTCGGCGATGAGCCGGTGCGGCGCGCCCATCCTGGCCAGCTCCCAGGTGGTGAGCCGGGCGCCCTGCAGCAGGGGGCGGGTCTCCAGGGCGAGCACCTCGGCCAGCCGGCCGCGCTCGTGCAGGGTCTGGACGACGCCGAGCGCGGTGCCCCGTTCGACGGCCGCCAGCCCACCCGTGTTGCACACGGTCATGATGCGCAGCCGGTCGCCTTCGAGGAGGTCGGCGCCGCGCTCGCCCATGGCCTGGCAGGCGGCGATGTCGTCGTCGCGGATCCGCAGCGCGGCCTTGAGCACGGCCTGCCGGCCTTGGGGCAGGTGGGCGGCGGCCTGGTCGACGCCCCAGGCGAGGTTCACGGCGGTGGGCCTGGCGGCGCGCAGCTTCGCTATGGCGTCCTGGTCGCCGGCCGCCAGCACGACGCCGAGCGCCCCGGCCACGCCGAGCGCGGGCGCCCCGCGCACGGCCAGCCGCCGGATGGCGTCGATCAGGTCCGCGACGGTCTCGATTCGCACCATGACGCACTCGTCCGGCAACCGTGTCTGATCCACCAGCTCGACCGCGCCGTCTACCCAGTCAATCGTTCTCACGCCCAAACCGTAACCGTCCACGACCGTCTGCGCCTTTCCGGCTCTTAGGATCTGCGTGGGGAAAGCCGCAAACAACGACGAAGCACGCAAGTCAACGTGAGGGAGGGTCATGGAGCTGCGTGACATCGAGATCTTCCTGACGCTGGCCGAGGAGTTGCACTTCGGCCGGACCGCCGAGCGGCTCCACGTGACTCCCGCCCGGATCAGCCAGGTGATCAAGAAGCAGGAACGCCAGATCGGCGCCCTCCTGTTCGACCGGACCAACCGGACGGTCCGGTTGACACCGATCGGCGAGCAGCTACGCGCCGATCTCCGGCCCCTCTACGCGGGGCTGATGGACAGCATGCAACGGGCCAAGCTGGCCGCCCGAGGCAAGACCGCCCGGCTCCGGATCGGCATGATGCCGGTCAACACCCACGACCTGCGCCCCTACTGGGCGACCTTCCGCGCCCACCACCCGTACTGCGAACTCCAGCTCCGCCACGCGTCGTTCGTGGACCCCTTCGGCGTCCTGCGGCGTGGCGAGGCCGACCTCCTGGTCACCTGGCTGCCCGTCGAGGAGCCTGATCTCACGGTCGGCCCGACCCTGTTCGCGGACCGCCGGCTGCTGGCCGTCGCCGCCGACCACGAACTGGCCGGACGATCGGCGGTCTCCGTGGAGGACGTCGCCCACTTCCAGCACTCCGGAGCCAGGCCCGTTCCCGCCTACTGGGAGGACACCTTCGTCCCCTTCCAGACCCCGCGCGGCTACCCGATCGAACGCGGCCCGCTCGTCACGAACATGGACGAGCTGCTCTCCCTCGTCAGCATCAGCGAGACCGTCAACATCCTGCCCGCCCACTCCGCCCGCTACTTCTCCCGTCCCGACATCACCTGGTTGCCCGTCACCGACCTGCGGCCTCTCACCTTCGGCCTGGTCTGGCGGACAGAGGCGGAGAACGACCTCATCCGGGCCTTCGCCCGGGTCGTCACCGACCTCGGCCCCCTCAGTACTCACCTCTGACCCGACCGGGGGGTTTGGTCCAGGGAGGGAACCAGGGTGTCTCACGGGTGCCACCTGCCGCTTCGTGCGCAAGCCTGGAGCGGGCGGCGGTTCCGCGGCGCGGACGCGGGCCTCGAACCCCGGACCGGAGGAGTGATCGATGGCGAAGCTACTTTTCGTGGTCACCGGAGCCACGTACCTGACGTTGAGAGACGGCACGAGATACGCGACGGGTTACTGGGCCGAGGAGTTCGCGAACCCGTACAAGGCGATCACGGAAGCAGGCCACGAGGTCGTGGTCGCGACACCCGACGGCGTGACGCCGAACGTGGACATGATGAGCCTGCGTCCCGAAATGGCGGGCGGTGAGCAGGGAGCCCTCGATCTGGAGGCCATCATCCGTTCCGCGGAGCAGCTGCGGCGGCCGATCAAGCTGTCGGACGCCCGCCTCGAGGACTACGACGCGGTCTATCTGCCCGGCGGCCACGGTCCGATGCAGGACCTGTGGCAGGACGCCGACGTGGGCCGGCTGCTGACGGCGGCGCTCGCCTCGGGCAAGCCGCTCGCGATCGTGTGCCACGCCCCCGCCGCGCTGCTGGCCACCAGGATCCACGGCGAGTCGCCCTTCAAGGGCTACCGGGTCACGTGCTTCACCAATGATGAGGAGGAGGGTGTCGGGCTGGCCTCCAGGACGCAGTGGCTGCTGGAGGACGAGCTGAAGGAGAAGGTCGGCGTCGAGTTCAGCCGCGGGGAGATCTGGAAGCCGTACATGGTGGAGGACCGCAACCTGATCACCGGGCAGAATCCCCATTCGGCCGCGGTCCTGGCGGAGCGGCTGCTGAAGGCGTTGAAGTAGCGGCAGACGTCTGGGGGAGAGCATCGCGCAACTGCCTGCGGGAGGTGATCGACAGCTTGGTGAAGATCTTGCGCAGGTGCCACTCGACCGTCCGCGGGCTGAGGAAGAGCCGGGTGCCGACCTCCGGGTTGGAGAAGCCGTCCCGCACGAGCAGCGCGACCTGCTTCTCCTGCGGCGTCAACTCGTCACTCGACGACGCCTCGATCGCGCGCTTGCGGACGGTCTCCCCCGTGGCGAGCAGCTCATGGCGGGCGCGCTCGGCGAACGCCTCCATCCCGATCGACACGAACATCTCATACGCCGTACGCAGCTGATCCCGCGCCTCGATCCGCTGACGCGCACGCCGCAGCCACTCGCCGTACAGCAGGTGAGCACGCGCGAGTTCGGGACGCAGTTGTGTCCGTCCCAGCCGCTCGATCGCCTCGCGATAGAGGTGATCCGCAGCCGCTCCGTCGCTCAGCAGCGCCCGAGAGCGGGCCAGGATGCCCTGCGCCCAGTCGGTGTCGCACGGCTCCGCCGCGTCCGCCAGTCGATCGAGCGCGCCATGGGCGACCTTCTCGTCACCGACGCGCGCCGCCGCCTCGATGAGTTCGGGCAGTGCCCAGACCGAGACCCACGGCTCCGCGATCTGCGTACTGGCCTGGGCCGCCGGCATCGCCTGCTGGTAGCGGCCGAGCCCGTTGTAGAGGACCGCGGCTGCCCACTGGGCGACCGCGACCCCCATTGACCGACCAGCCGCACGGGCCTCCTCGATGAGCGCCTCGGCCTCGGCGCTCCGGCCCCGCAAGGCGCTGAGCCGGAGCTTGACGTGCGGCGCGAGGGGAACGCCGGTTACCGCGGCGATGATGTCGGCCTCGGCGACGATCGCCGCGGAGGCGGTGAAGTCCCCGGTCCACGTGGTCGCCATCCCCAGCGACGCGAGACAGAACGGGAGGTCGGTCAGGGCGCCGGCGGCACGTACTACCTCGGCTGCCCGGCCGTCCGTCATGCGCATGGCCTGGTCGTCCCAGACGGCCGAGCTGACCCCGTTGGCCACCCAGCCCCACTTCAGGACGTCACGCGCCGGAAGATCCGCGAGCGCGGTCACTGCCCGCCGCAGTACGGGGACGGCAGCGGCCCGGCCGTCGGTGACGAGCAGCGCGCAGCCCTCGATCACGAGATCGAGGGCGCGAGGAGTTCCCATCGCCGCCGGAAGTGCTCTCATCGCCTGGGAGATCGCCTTGAGGCTGTCGGCGTCCGCGAGCAATGCCGCGGTGCCCCACGCGATCAGGTAGGTCTCGCGCGCGAGGTCCCTGTCGAAGGGCTCGAGCCGCCGCGCAGCCGTCAGCAGCATGAGCGGCGCCTGGCTGTCGAGGTCGGCCGCGAACGCGATCCGGCTCCGTACGAGCTGGGCTCGCGCCCGCTGGAACTCGTTCCGGGCGTCCCGGTCCGCGATGTCGGCGAACTTCCGTGCGGCGTCGAGGTCGCCGGCCTGGAGGGTGGCATCCGCGGCCGCCACCGCGCGGTCCGCGCGCCGCGCGGTGGCGACGGTCAGCGCCACGGATCGCTGCAGGAACGCCGCCGCGGCGGCCAGCCCGCCGCGCGCCTGCGCACGGCCGGCGGAGCGTTCGAGCTCGGCGGCGACGGACTCGTCGGGCTCGGCCGCGGCGGAGGCGAGGTGCCAGGCGCGGCGGTCCGGGTCCACCTGCGGGTCGGTGACCTCCGCCAAGGCCAGGTGCGCCGCCCAGCGATCCTCTTCCGTCGCCGATCGGTACACGGCCGACCGCACAAGCGGGTGACGGAACGTCACGCGTACGTCGAACGACAGCAGCCCGTCCGTGCCGCCGGCCAGGGCCGCCGCCGGCGTCACGCCGAGCCGGCCGGCGGCACGCCACACCAGGGCGGGGTCGCCCACCGGCTCGGCGGCGGCGATCAGCAGGAGCAGCCGGGTCTGCTCGGGCAGGTCCTCGATCCGGCTCAGGAAGCTCTGTTCGATCCGGCCCGGCAGCGTGTCGGCGTGCAGGAGGCCGAATCCGCCGGCCAGTTGGGTGACGGTCAGACCGCGCGGCAGTTCCAGCAGGGCGAGGGGATTGCCGTCGGTCTCCGCGACGATCCGATCGCGGATCTGCTGGTCGAGCCGGGCGTGCGTGACCGAGGTCAGCAGGGTGTCCGCGGCGGCGTCACCGAGCCCGGCGACCTCCAGTTCCGGCAGTCCGAGCAGGTCCTGGGCCCACTCGCGGGCGCCGAAGACGAGGGCGACCGACTCCGCCGGCAGCCGGCGCGCGACGAAGCCCAGGGCCTGCGCCGAAGCCCGGTCCATCCACTGGGCGTCGTCGACCAGGCAGAGCAGCGGACATACCTCCGAAGCGTCCGACAGGAGGCTGAGCACCGCCAGCCCGATCAGGAAGCCATCGGGCGCGCTCCCCGCTCGTATCCCGAAAACCGTCTCGAGCGCGGCGCGCTGCGGCGCGGGCAGATTCCTCAGCCGATCGAGCAACGGCACGCACAACTGATGCAGCGTGGCGAACGGGAGCTCCATCTCGGATTCGATGCCGACCGCACGGAGCACGCGCAGGCCGTCGGCCGAATTCCGCACGTAGTCGAGCAACGCCGACTTTCCGACGCCAGGCGCACCGTGGACCACGAGCGCGCGGCTCTCCCCCATGCGGACGGCGCCGATTATCCGGTCGAGGAGGGCACACTCGATCTGGCGCCCGAGCAGGCCTACTTTCTCCCCGTTACCTGTGCTATGCACCGGATATGCCACCTTTGCCCGCCTTTGTCGCGGTTTGGCCCCGGTACACGCTACAACGGCGTCCTCGCGGCCTGCGTCTTCGCCGAATAAAGGTTTGCTCAAGCCAAACGCACGGGCGTGAATGACCGGCTTGCTCGATACCTGGTCCTCGCGCCCGTCGAAGTCCCTGGCTGAGGCACGACCAGGGCTTTTCCCTGGCTCGACCGACCGCCGAACGCACGGAGTATTCAGGCATGCGCCCAACAAAGAAAGTCGCCATCGTCACCGGAGCTTCCCAGGGCATCGGCGCGGCCGTGGTCACCGCGTACCGCAAACTCGGCTACGGCGTTGTCGCGACCTCCCGCTCCATCCGCCCGTCCGACGATCCCGAGATCCTTGCCGTGCCCGGCGATCTGTCTCGGCCGGGCACCGGTGCCCAGATAGTCGAGCGGGCACTGGCCCGCTTCGGCCGGATCGACACGCTGGTGAACAACGCCGGGATCTTCATCGCCAAGCCGTTCACCGACTACACGGACGCGGACTACGACGCCGTGACCGGAATCAACCTGCGCGGCTTCTTCGACATCTCGCGCGGCGCCGTCGCCGCGATGCTCACCCGCGACGATGGCGGCCACCTCGTGAACGTATCCACGTCCCTGGTCGAATACGCCAACTCCCAGGTGCCCTCGGCACTCGCCTCACTGACCAAGGGCGGGCTGACCGCGGTGACCAAGTCGCTGGCCATCGAGTACGCGGCCCGCGGCATCCGCGCCAACGCCGTGGCACTCGGCGTCATACGCACCCCGATGCACCCGCCAGAAACGCACGAAGCCCTCGACGGCCTGCACCCGATCGGGCGGATGGGGGAGATCGACGACGTCGTCGAGGCCATCGTCTATCTCGAGCAGGCCCAGTTCGTCACCGGCGAAATCCTGCACGTCGACGGCGGCCAGAGCGCCGGACACTGAACTCGGCACGGAGGTTTCGATGAGCGGCACGACGCACAAGGCGACGAACAGCGAAGCCGACAACGAAACGACCCTTCGCGATGTCCTGGACCGTTGGAAGTCCGCGGTCGATGCCCACGAACCCCAGCGCGTCGCCGCCAATTTCACCGAGAACGCGATCTTCCAGGGTCTGCACCCGTACAGCGTCGGACGGCAGGGAATCGCCGATTACTACGCCTCGCAGCCGCTCGGGATGACCGTCACCTATCGCATTCTGGAAACCCGCCGGCTCGCCGACGACCTCGTCCTGGGCTACTTGAGCGTCGACTTCTCCTTCACCAACCGGCCGACCCTGCCGTTGTACCTGTCCGTACTGGTCGTGGAGTCGCCTGGCCTTAATCAGATCAGCCATTACCAGGTGTCCAAACTCGACTAAGCGGGTTCCTGCGGGTGGATCCGCTCGCCCTGCATGCTGGTGATGGCCTGCCGCACGCCCGCGTGAATGTTCAGGGTCATCCACACGCCCGTGAGCTTCAGGAGGCGGGCGGGTGTGTCGTGCACGGCCGCCAGATGGAGTGCGCCGCCTTGTTCGCGCAGTGCCGCGTTGAGGCGTATCAGCACGTACAGGCCCAGACTGTCCAGGAAGGTGAGCCCGCTCAGGTCGAGCAGCAGCGGCTCACCGGGGCGGATCTGCTGGCCGAGGTAGGTCTCCAGCCGGGCGGCGTTGGTGGCGTCCACCTCACCGGTCACGGTTGTCAGTGTGCCGATGATCAGGCGCCGGCTGTGCAGGCTCAAGGGGGGCATAGCGGCATGCTCAGCAGGCCGGCAGCAGCACGGCGGTCATGGCGTCCTCCCGGGGATTGCGGAGTGCAGGCGGGGTGCCTTCCTCGCTTCTAAACTGTAATCCCCGAAGGCGGTTACCGGAAAGGCACTTCCGTATAGGATCTCCTGAAACAGGGTTCGGTCCGGCCCCCGCCGCTGACAACCGCGCCGGGGGCGGAGAAGGTGAAGACCCGTGAGCGCATCCGACGACCGTTCGTCCGCCTGGACATTCCTCACCCATCACGCCCGCGTGCTGCTGGAGATCGCCCGCGACCCGCAGGCGCGGATGCGTGACATCGCCGACGGCATCGGCATCACCGAACGCACCGTGCAGGGCATCGTGACCGACCTGCATCAAGCCGGCTACCTCACCCGCGATCGGATCGGGCGACGCAACCACTACAGCCTCAACCTTGATGAGCACTTCCGCTACCCGACCGAGGCCGGCCTGCCGATCCGGCTGCTGATCGACATGGTCACCCGCCACGACCCGCTGGATCCCGACACCAGTCCGCCCCCGCGATAGCCGGCGGTTCCGGGAGCGCGGTGGCGCCACGGCCGCCGGGCGAGGTTCCGCTCGGCGGCCGGGAGCACCGTGCCCGCGCAGGTCGTACCCGTCAACGCTTGAGGGACAGCTCCGCTGTGGGGAACAGGACGAGCGGCGACGCCTGCGACGTCCTCGCGCCGCTCTGGCCGCACAACGCCAGCAGCAGATGGTCCACGAGGGCGTAGTCGATCGGGCTCGGTTCGATGTTTCCGTTGTCGTCGAGGTGCTGGTACTTGGTCCAGTTGAGCCCGAAGGACAGCTGCCGCTCGCCGTCCGCGCTGGACAACGACTGCGTGGCCATGCCGAACACGCCGCCGTCGTGCCCCCAGAACCGTCCGCAGGGCAGGTCGAGGGAGTAGATCCCGAGGCCGTAGTCGATCGTCGCGCCGGCCACCTGGAGCGGCACCGTCTTCCGCATCTCGGCGAGCTGGGCGTCGCCGATCAGTTGGCCGCGCAACAGCGCCCGGTAGAACCGGTTGAGGTCGTCCATGGTGGACACGACCGCGCCCGCGGTGCTCGCCCACGACATGTTGTAGACGCTGTAGTCGCGTGGCGGGTCGATCCAGCCGAACAGGGATTCGTAGGCCTTGGAATGCGGTCCGGGGATCTGCGGCGTGCGGGGGAAGGAGGTGTTCCGCAGGCCCGCCTTGCGGATCACGTTGCGGGTGATGTACTGCTCGGCGCTGACGCCCGTCACCTTCGCCAGCAGCAGGCCCGCGATCACGTAGTTGGTGTTGGAGTACGATCCGGGCGTCGTGCCCGGCTCCCCGGTCGGCGGCGCGGCCAGACCGAACTTGACCAGCTCTTCCGGGGCGACCTCACGGAACCGGTTGTCGTCCAGGCTGGCGGCCGAGCCCTCCAGCAGCGAGGGGAACGCACCCGCGATGAAGTCGCCGATGCCGCTGGTGTGGTTGAGCAGCATCCGTACGGTGGTCTTCTGGCCGCGGTCGCCGGGGATCAGGCCGGGCAGGTAGCGGTTCACCGGCGCGTCCAGCTCGATGGCGCCGCGCGCCACCTGCTGGAGGATCGCCACCGAGGTGAAGGTCTTGGTGATGCTGCCGATCCGGTGGACCATCTCGGGCCGCACCGGCCGGCGGGTCACCACGTCGGCGACGCCCGCCGCTCCCTGCCACGTCTTGGTTCCGTCGCGTACGCCGGAGTAGATGCCGAACATCCCGGCCTGGTGGACGGCATCGAGAGACTGCCGGAGCGCCTGCCGGTCAAGCCCTGGCTCAGGCGCCGCCGAAGCTGCGCCGGGCGTGGCCAGGACCCCTGCCACGACCAGCGCGGTCACCACGGCCATGACCCGCTTCGGGCGGCGCGCCGCCGCGGATAACTTGTCGAGCTGTCTGGGATGACGAGAAATCATAGCCATCAGCCTGACCCAGGGGTGCCGACAGCGTCAGTCGGCATTGTCATCGACCCGGCATGACACCAATCATGCGAAACCGATGACAAGGGCGCCCACCCGCCGTTGTGGTCGTCCGCGTCGGTACCCGCCCGCTTTCCCGGCCCCCGTTCAGCGTTCGGCCAGCACGATGACCGCGTCCTGTCGGTTCAGGACGATGGGCTCGGACTTCGGTGGGTTGAGGACGATGCCGTAGTGCGGCGGAATGTTGATGGCCGAGGTGTTGCGGTAGCCGATGGCGGTCTCGCCTCGGCGGCGCGCCGCTTCGATAACCGTCGAGAACGTGACCCGCGTACCCGACGCGACATAGGACCCGGCGGGACGCGGATAGATCTCCGACCCGTGCGAGTCGAACAGATAGCCGAACACGTCCGCCAGGTGGCGGTTCTCCGCGAGCTGGGCCAGCAGGAGGCCGATCACCGTGTCGCTGATCACGATGTCGTCGGCCTCGGTCACCTCGGCGAGCGCGCGGTTGTTCTCGTCGTGCATCTCGCTGACGATCGAGTAGTGCTCGCCCAGCGCGCTCTGCATGTCGCGCAGCTGCAGCAGCGTCATGAGCGTGCGGGTGTCGGCGTGGTGCGGCTTGTAGCGGTCGTCCGACAGGACGATGACGTGCTGGAAGAGGCCGACGCCGAGCGACTCGAGCGCGTACCGGTCCGTGGTGTCGCACTCCTTGATGTTCACGGTGAGGTTGACCAGGTCCGACAGGCCGGCCCCGGCCTTGGGGTGGTCGGCGGCGATCTCCAGGACGGAGCCGGGAGCGACGTAGGCGTCGAGGTAGTGGACGATCTGGCCGGCCCGGCCGTTCCAGTTGAGCAGCAGCGTGCGCTCGGGTTCGGCCTGGGGGCTGTCGGCGACGGCGAGCGCGCTCTCGTCGAGGGCGGGCGTGCCGGTGGCGAGCCGGATGGCGGAGTCGTCGTGCGCGATGACGACGACCTGGTCGCCGGCTTCGATGACAGTGTCCATGGGCGGGTTCAGTACGACTCCGGTGGGTCTGCGCAGCCCGATGACGGTGGCCGTCTCGTAGGCGTGCAGCGCCTCGCCGTACGTGCTGCCCGCGAGTTCCGTTCCGGAGCGCAGGTAGATCTCGCCGCCGTCGAAGTTCAGCAGGTCCATGCAGACGACGGACATGCCCGACTGGCGCGACGACTGGACGATCAGCCGGGCGGCGGTGTCGTCGGAGTCGACCAGGTGCACATCCTTGCCGCCGGCCAGGCGGGCGGCGGCGATGTTGCGGCTGGCGGCGATGGCGGCGACGACCGGCGGGCGGATTCCCGGGCGTTTGGCCAGGGCGAGCAGGATCTTGATGACGTGCGCGTCGGGGTCCTCGCCCTCGGGGGAGAGCACGACCACGGACCTGGCGGCGGCCAGGTTCATCAGGTTGAGGTCACGTGACTCGGTGGGCCGTCCCGTGCGGCAGACCAGGCGGGTCCTGCCCAGGTCGCCGATGTGGTCGCGGATGTCCTCCTCCATGGCCAGCTTGTCGTGTTCGGCCAGTACGGCGATGATCGAGCCCGGCTGGCTGGCGTGCGCCTTGACCAGCTCGGCGACGATCGTGAACACCTGGTCCGACCAGCCGAGCACCACCGTGTGCCCGGACTCGACGATGCGGGAACGGCCCCTGCGCAGCCGGTCGACCTTCTGCTTGAGGCCGTTGGACAGCAGGCCGACGAGCATGCTGACGATGAAGATGCCGCCGAGCGACCCGGCGAACATCACCGCGATATAGGCCACCGACCCCTTGTCGCTGGCGAGCTTGCTCGGGGTGAGCGCGTGCATGAGCGCGATCCACATCACCTGGCCTGGGCCGCCGACGCCGTCGGGCTCCTCCGGGGCCAGCCAGAGTGTGAGCCCGGCGACCACCGCGATGAGCCCGAACGACACCACTGCCAGCCAGCCGATCAATGAGACCGTGCCCCTCGACATGGTGTTGTCGAACCAGTACCGCGCCCGCTCGCGGAACGTCACCCTCGCCACCCCGAATACCTCCACGTTGGTGTTAGTTGACCAAGGAGACAAGGTACCGGCCTATCTAGGCGAATGCATGGTGAGCGGTAACGTAGCCGCCATGGCGACCCCCCTGACCCCGGACGATCCCGCATCGCTCGGTGCGTACCGCCTCGCCGGGCGGCTCGGTAAGGGCGGGCAGGGCGTCGTCTATCTGGCGCACTCCCGCGACGGCGAGGCGGTCGCGATCAAGCTGCTCAGCACCGGTGACCAGGAGACCCGCGCGCGGCTGGCGCGGGAGCTCGACGCGCTGGAGAGCATCGCCTCCTTCTGTACGGCGCGGGTGCTGGACGTCTCGATCGAGGGGCCGCGGCCCTACGTGGTTAGCGAATTCGTGGAGGGGTTGTCGCTGGCCGACCGAGCTCGCGAACGCGGCCCCTTGCGCGGCGGCGAGCTGGAACGCCTGGTGGTGGGCACCGCCACGGCCCTCGCGGCCATCCACGCGGCGGGCGTCGTGCACCGGGACTTCAAGCCGGCCAACGTACTGCTCGGTCCCGACGGCCCCCGGGTGGTGGACTTCGGCATCGCCAGGGCGGAGGGCGCGGCGACAATGACGTCGGGGCTGATCGGAACGCCCGCCTACCTGTCGCCCGAGCAGATCGCCGGCTCGCCCGCCGCCCCCGCGTCGGACGTGTTCGCGTGGGCGGCGACGATGGTGTTCGCGGCGACGGGGCGCAGTCCGTTCGGCGCGGACACGGTGCCCGCGGTGCTGCACCGGGTCCTGCAGGCGAACCCGGACCTGTCGGAGCTGCCGCCCCGGCTGCGGGGGCTGATGGCCTCGTGCCTGTCGAAGGACCCCGCGCACCGGCCCACAGCCCGGGACCTGATGGTCTCCCTGGTCAACCCCACCTCGACACCGCCCGCCCCGCCGCAAGGCTTCCCCACCGGAGCCCCGGGCGGCGCCCCCGGTACGGGCGGCATCCCCGGTACGGCCGGCGCCCCCGATACGGGCCGCGTCCCCGGTACGGGCGCTGGGGAGCGTACGGGACCGCGAGCCGCGGCGCTCACCACCGACGTCTCCAGACGGAACCGCTCGCGCGGCCTGCTGATCGGCGCGCTGGCGGCCGTGCTCGCCCTGGCCGCGGCGGGAGGCACCCTCCTCTGGATCAACCGCACTCCGACCGGCACCGGAGCTCAGACGTCCACCAGCCACACACCACGCGCGAGCACCACCGCCGAGAAAACCGCCGACCAGGCGACCGAACCAACCCGCGCCGCCACCGAACCGACACCCACCCCCAGCCAAGCGACCAGCACCGAGCAGCAGCCTCAAAGCGGCTCGCTGAAGATCCCCTCCGCGTTCGCCGGCAAGTGGTCCGGCCACATCACCTCCACGAACCCGCTCGACAGCGACGGTGCCGACAACACGATCGAGCTGCAGACCGGGCGATCCACCGCCCAGTGGGAGTCGAAGGACGCCAGCGTCAGCTGCACCGGCAAGATCACACTGACCAAGGTGGCCGGTACAAAGCTCACCTTCACCCTCCAACCCGACACCATCGACTGCATCGCCGGCACGGTCTGGCTCACGCTCGACGGTGACAAGCTCACCTACCTCTGGCGCGACGTACCGGGCCCCGGCTTGGTGGAGGAGACCGGAGAACTCAGCCGGAGCTGACACCCGGAGCACCAGCAATACCTCGGGAATTGCGCAAATCCCGTCGACAGACCGGGCCGCGAACCGGGATCATTAGTGTTATGTCTGTGATTAAGGAGGTGCCGTTCCCCAGTCCGGACTCCCCCGAGCTTCCGATGAACATCTGGATCGACGACGCCGATTCCGCCATCGACGTCATCGACGCTCTGGCGCTGTCGCCGTTCGCGACCGGAGTGCAGCCCTGGTCCCGCCTGGCCAACCTGGAACGCGTACGCTCCGACGCCGCGCTCCGTCCCGAGCAAGGCCGGATCGTCCGTACCGCGCAGGTGCAGGACGGTTCCGAGTCGCGCCTGATCTGCGGCGAAGGCTGGACCTTGCGGATCATCCGGAACCGCAACCGCACCGCGACCGTCAGCGTCACGGCCGTCAGCGACGAGCTGGCCCGGTCCGTGCTGAAGGAGTGCACCGACGGCGCCGAGGAGCCGGAGCCCGACGCCGACCACGTCGAGATGGGCTTCTGGTGGCGCGGCACGCACGGCGGCACCCGCTCCGAGAAGCCAATCACCGCCTCGCCGTGGGACGAGATCAGCGGCAACTACTCCGCCCGGGTGCGGAGCTCACTCGATGGCCTGATGGCGGTCACCCCGGCCGACATCGGCGGGCGCCTCATCCTGCTGCACGGCCCGCCGGGCACCGGCAAGACCACGCTGCTGCGGTCGCTGGCCAAGCAGTGGCAGGACTGGTGCCAGGTCGACTGCGTACTCGATCCGGAGCGCCTGTTCAACGAGCCGGGCTACCTGATGGAGGTGGCGGTCGGCTACGACACCGATGAGGACAAGCAGCGGTGGCGGCTGCTCGTACTGGAGGACTGCGACGAGCTGATCAGCTCGTCCGCCAAGGCACAGACGGGTCAGGGGCTGTCGCGGCTGCTGAACCTCACCGACGGCCTGCTGGGGCAGGGCCGTGACGTGCTGGTGGCGATCACCACGAACGAGGACCTGACCCGGCTGCACCCCGCCGTCGTCCGACCTGGCCGATGCCTGGCCCAGCTCGAGGTCGGCGCGCTGACCAGGGACGAGGCGGTCCGCTGGCTCGGCTCATCGAAGGGCGTCGGGCCGTCGGGGGCGACGCTGGCGGAGCTGTACGCACTCCGCTCGGGCCGCACCATCCCGCCGGCCACCGAGGGCGAGTCCACCGGCCTGTACCTCTGACCGCCCGGCCGAGGCGCCCTGCCCCGGCCGGCGCGCTCCGCACCGGCCGATGCCTGGCCCACCTCGAGATCAGCCGAGCCCGGCGTGCAAGCAGATCGGCCGAGCCAGACGTGCAGGCGGATCAGCCAGGCCCGGCGTGCAGGCGGATCGGCCGAGCCTGGTGTGCAGGCGGATCAGCTGAGGCGGGCGTGCAGGCGGCGCGCTTCACGCACGAAGCCGCTGCTCCCCTTGCGCCGCGCGATCTCCGCGACGCATGGCAGCTCCCCCCGGGCCCCCGCCCATGACGCCACCCGTACGGCGAAGCCGAGCGCCTGCGTGTGGGCGGTCTGCGGACGCTCCCCCGGCCCGGGCAGGTATGCGGCCAGGAACCCGGCGACCACCTCCCACACCTCCACGTGCGCCCCGTGCCGAGCCGCGCTCTCCAGCGACTCGACCACCGCACCCAGCTTGAACCAGGCTCTGCGCAGCAGCAGCGCGAGCTGCCGCCCCACCTCGGCGGCGGGCAGGTCACCCCGCTCGGCCATCCCGACCAGCACCCGGACCCCTTCGTTGGGCTGCGCCTTGCCCAGCGGCGAGTCGCGTTCGACCAGGAAGTACGCCAGAAGCAGCGCCACCCCCTCACCTGCCGGCCCATCGGCCCGAGCCAGCGCCCGCAGCACGCCGGGCTCCACCCCGGGCGTGTTCCAGTGGTAGAGCAGGAACGGCAGGGCGTGCAGCGCCACCGCCTCCCGGTCCGACGGCAGGATGGCGGGCCACCACAGCATGTAGACGTCGCGGCCTTCCCGGCGGGACGCGTCCGGGTCGGCGAGCAGGTCCCGGAGCAGGCCGGGCTCGCCGGACGGCAGGCCGATCCTGGGCACGAGGTCGGGATGCTCCCCGCCGGAGGGTTCGCGGTCCGCGGCGTAGGCGGTGGAGCCGCCGCGCGTCCACTCGACGGCGGTCATCGGCGAGAGCCGGCCGCCGTTCATCCATCGCGCGGCCGTGACGCCCGCCCCGGACGTCAGCCCGCCCGCCCGCGCCACCACCTCGGGCGCGATCGAGCGGGGCAGCCGCAGGAGCGCCTGCCACAGGTCCGCGTCCATGGCCTTGGCACCGGTACGTTCATAGCCTTCGAGCCTGTCGACCAGCACACCGGGATCCAGGTGCCCGGTGCCGCTCGTCGGGGTGGCCAGCAGGTACGGCGGCAGCGTGCCCGCCCGCAGCGCGGCGTGAACCTCGGCCCAGCGCCGCAGCAGGAACAGGTGCGGCGGCGACACCCTCTCGGGCGACGGCAACCGCGACGACGACAGTGACGGGGACGCGGACGGGGACACGGACGGGGACGGCACCGACGAGAACGCCGAGGGCGGCGGGCCGAGCCGGATCCCGGGTGTGACGATCTGCCTGGCCATCGCCTCGGCCCACTGCTCGAGGTAGCGCCACTCCGGCTGCACGTCCAGGCGCGTCGGCCAGCTCGTCCCGCGCGCCAGCACCGAGCGGAGCCGGTCACGGTCGTTGCAGAGCCGGACGAACCCGGCCAGCCAGCGCTCAGCGCCCCGCCAGTCCTCGCGGTCGGGGAAGGCGCCCAGCTCCCGGATGTCCCCGATCGGCGAGAAGTCGGCGTCCACCTCGGAAAACCCGGGAGACTCGGGCATCGGCACGGGCACGAAGCCGTCGTCATCCTCCTCGGCCGCCGCCTCACCGCCGAACACCGCCACGAGCTGTTCGCCGAGGTCCGGCGGCAGCAGTCCGAGCGCGTCACGGATGATCTCGGCGCCCGCGGGCGTGAACCGCGCGCCGTGCTTGAGCGCCAGCCGTACGGCCCGCTCCTGGATGTCGGGGGACTCGCAGGCGAAGGCGTACGCCAGGGCCAGGGCGTATTCGTCGGCATTGTCACCGGCGTCGCGGGCGGCCTGGTCGAGCCAGGTCAGCCCGACGGACACCAGCTTGCGCTCGGGCCTGAACAGCAGCGCCTGCAGAGCCTCGGACACGTCGGCGGGATCGAGCGCGTCGAGACGGCGCAGGTGCCGCAGCGCCAGCTCGGCGACCGCGCCCGGCGCGGCGGGCAGCAGCCGCAGGTAGTCGCGGGCCCGTGACTCGACCTCGGCGTAGGTGGGTTCGAGGAGTTCGTGCAGCCGGACGAAGAAGCGCAGGTCACCGGCCGAGCCGCCGCGCAGGAAGCGGCGGACGCAGCCGTCGATCAGCAGCCCCCGGTCGATGGTGCCCTCGCTCTGGAGCACCGTCAGCGACGCCAGCCAGGTGCCGGGCTGGAGTGGGGCGGCCTGCTCCCCTTGCAGCGCTCTGCCCACGCCTTCCGCCTCGAAGATCAGCGGCAGCAGGTGGTCGCGGAGCGGATCCTCGCGCAGGCCCCGCGCGGTGGGCGATTCGCCGACCCAGGCCACCACGAGGGGATCGTGCGCGGGCGGGACCGCGCCGCTGCGCCGGAGCAGGAGGAGCGCCAGCCACGCCCCCTGCTCGCGGCTCGGGCCCCTGACCCGCGACGCGACGCGGACCGCCACGTCGGCCCGCCATTCCGGTGGCCGGGCGGCGAGCACCCGGAGCAGCGGCTCGACCGCGTCCGGCTCGGCCCGCCGGCCCGCGAACTCGCGGCGGTTGAGCCAGGCGGCGACGGCGGCCGCGCCGCCGATGGTGCCCGCCCCGGCGACGCGCATCGGCTCGATCCAGTCATCGTCGAGGTCCCACCAGTCGGCTCCGTTCGAGAACCCGAACCGGCGCCGGACGGCGGGGAGATGACCGGGCAGCCGTCCGGCCACCTCCTTCCTTCCCTCGTCGTCGAGCCCGAGTACGATCTCCGCGACCTTCCCCGCGTCACAGGTGGCGATGGCCTCCTCAACGGCCTCCCAAGCGCTCACGCCTCGACCCCGGCACGGGCACGGGCAGCGGACTCGGACTCGGCCCCGGCACGGGCGGCGGGCTCGGCCCCGGCACGGGCGCCGGACTCCGCCCCGGCACAGGCGCCGGACTCCGCCCCGGCACAGGCGCCGGACTCCGCTTCGGCACGGGTACGGGCGGCGATCCGGGCGGCGAGCACGTGCTTGCACGGCCCGCGCGACCCGGCATGGTCGAACCACCACGGGCAGGTGCAGGACCCGTCGGCGAGGCGGACCAGCCGCACGCCGCCGTCAGTCGTGACTTCGGCCGTGTCGCTGGCGAGGCGCACCGCGCCGGAGTCGGCCAGCGCGCGGGCGGAGGTCAGGCGCGGGTTGAGCTCGGCGACCTGGTCCCGGTCGTAGGGGAGCTCGCGGTGGAAGTGGGCGGCCTCGTGCAGGTCGTAGCCGACGCGCCCGGACGTGCCGAGCTGGGTCAGCGCGGCGCGTACCCGCGACGCGGGCAGGCCCGAGCGGTCGGCCAGCAGCCCGATCTCCACGGCGGGCTCGAAGTTGAGCAGCATCCCCACCACGTCGGCGTCCCCGGCAGCCTCGTCGGTGGCCAGGTCGGCGAGCACCGCGCCCTCTCCGGAGAAGCCGCGCCACGGCTGCGGCGAGATCGCCAGCGTGTAGCGCATGCCGGGCAGCTCCAGCTCCCAGGCGCTCGCCTGATGCTCGGCGCCCCCCGCCGGGCCGTACACGCGCAGGGCCTTGGCGAACCTGAGCAGCGGCATCAGCGTGGCGATCCGGCCGGCCCCGGACAGGCAGACGCCGCCGGGCGCGGGCGCGGTGGCCACCCTCAGGTCACGGCCCGCGGGGATCGCCCAGACGGTCGCGTTCGCCCTCTTCGGCAGCGAGCGCAGGAAGCGTACGGCCTGCGGTCCGCGCAGCTCGGCCCGCAGGTCGAAGGCGGCCGCGATCACCTGCACCTCGGCGAAGCCGCGCAGCCAGCGCGACGGCAGCGGCACCTTCTTCTCCACGACCGCGCCGTCGAGCGTGGTCACCGCCATCTCGTCGGGCCCGACGCCCAGGTGGAGCGGGTCCCTGCCGCCCACCCTGGCCAGCGCCTCGCGGAGCGGGCCGTTGACGTCGACGTTCGTGGTGCCGCGGTCGAGCACGTCGCCGTCGAGGGCGAGCACGTCGAGCCGGGCGTAGACGCCGCCGCAGGCGGAGAACGACTCGAACCTGAGCCGGTCACCGTCGCAGGTCACCACCGGGTCACGGGTCCAGCCGGGGCGGGGCTGGTGGTAGCGGGTGAGCGCCACGTCGGCCACGGCCAGCAGGCCCGCGGCGGCCGGCGCCGCCTGGGTGAGCAGGCCGCTGAAGAATCTGGGATGGGTCTGGGGACCGGATAACGCCGTCCCACCGGAGGTCGAGAGGCCGAGTCTGCCGTTGGCGAGCAGGGAGGGTCCGGCGTAGGAATACGCCTGCACTGCTTGAGTCATGGCCGGAAGACTAGAGATCACCACCGACAAGATCACCGCAGTACGTAAACCATCCGATGCGCGACAACGGGTGCGAAACCACAATGGGTTCGGTGCTCACCGTGGACCCGGCCCGCGTCGCCTTCGCCCGCTTCGCCATGCCGGCCACCCCTTTCACCTCCTGGACCAGCCCGGAACACCGGATCGGCTTCACCGCCACCCAGCTCGTCCCCTCGTGGACCGCGCTGACCCCGCCCGGCACCTGGATCGAGGTGGAGCTGCAGGTCAGGGTCTCGACGGGCGAGCTGTCGAAGTGGTATGTCATGGGCCGCTGGGCCGAGCACGGCGAGGTCCGCACCTCGTTTCCCGGCCAGGGCGACGAGGACGGCGACGTGGCCGTCGACACGTTCGTGGCGCGGCGGCCGGTCACGGCCTATCGGGTGCGGGTCACGCAACACGGTGCGGGCGCCCGCGTGGACTGCCTGGGCGTGATGGCCTCCGCCCTCTCCCAGCGTCCGCCCGTTCCGAGCCGTCCCGGCAGGGCCGAGGCGGTCGAGCTGGCGGTGCCCCGGCACTCGCAGCACACCCACGCCGGTCACCATCCGGAGTTGGACGGCGGGGGCGTCAACTGGTGCAGCCCCGCCTCGGTGGCGATGGTCCTCGGCTTCTGGGACCGCGGTCCCGGCCCTGAGGAGCTGGTCTGGGTGGTGGCCGGCGACCCGAGTCCCGTGGTCGACCACGCCGCGCTCGGCACCTTCGACCACAGCTATCAGGGCACCGGCAACTGGCCGTTCAACGTGGCCTACGCGGGCCGTTTCGGGCTGGCCGGGTTCGTGACCAGGCTGCGGTCGGCGACCGAGCTGGATCTGTTCGTCCGGGCGGGGATCCCGGTGGTCGTGTCGCTGTCGTTCAAGGCGCACGAGCTGCCGGGGTCCGGCTACTCCTCGGGCGGGCACATCCTGGTCGTCACCGGTTTCACCGCCGAGGGCGACGTCGTCGTCAACGACCCGGCCGCGCCGAGCGACGCCGACGTGCGCCGGGTCTATCCGCGGGCCGCGTTCGAGAACGTCTGGCTCAGGAGCTCGGGCAGCGGCGGCATCGTGTACGTCATCCACCCGCCCGAGCATTCCTTGCCCCCGTCCCTCGGCAATTGGTGACATATGAGCATTCGACCGATCGATGTGGCCCGGACCGACGGCGGCCCCCAGTGGGTGGAGGCCGTCGCCACGCCCGCCGGGCTGGAGGTCTGGTGGGACGAGCCGCGCCCGCACGAGGGCGGCCGGCGCTGCGTGGTGCGCCGCCTGCCGGGCGGCTCGCGGGTCGACGCCCTGCCCCAGGGGTGGAACGCGCGCAACCGCGTGGTCGAGTACGGCGGCCGGTCCTGGCGCCCGCTGCCCGGCGGCGGCCTGGTCTTCACCAACTGGGCCGACCAGCGCGTCTACCGCCTGGACGGCCCGCCCGCGCCGGGCGAGGCGACCACGGCCGGAGACGCGGACGGCGAGCCCGAGGCCGGACAGCCTGCGGCCGGTGAGCCCGTGGCGCTCACGCCTGAGGGGTCGGCGCGCTACGCCGACCTCTACCTGCCGCCCGGCCGGGACGAGGTGTGGGCCATGCGCGAGCAGGACGACGTGCGCGACCTGGTCGCGGTGCCCCTCGGCGGCGGCCCGCTCAGAGTGATCACCAAAGCCCAACATTTCCTGATGAACCCCCGCATATCCCCCGACGGCGGATATGTCGCCTGGATCGGCTGGGACCACCCGAACATGCCCTGGGACGGCACCGAGCTGTGCGTCGCCCCCCTCGGCCAGGACGGCACCGCCGGACCGTACCAGGTGATCGCGGGCGGCCCGGAGGAGTCCGTCATCCAGGCCGAATGGCGCGACGAGCACGCCCTGTACGCGGTCACCGACCCGACCGGCTGGTGGAACATCCACCTCATCGCCCGCGACGGCTCGGGCGCCCGCAACCTCACCCCGATGGAGTCCGAGGTCGGCACCGCGCCCTGGAAGCCCGGCAACACCTTCTTCGCGATCACCGGCGACCGCCTGGCGCTCGTGCGCGGCACCCCCGACCGCCGCCTCCTGAGCGTCCTGGACCCGGAAACGGGCGACCTGCGCGAGATCGGCGGCGAGGCGACGTACTGGGCTCCGACGATCTCGGCCGCGGCGGGCAGGGCCGTGTCGGTGTCCGCCACGCCGTACACGCCCGCCGAGGTGACCGTGGTCGATCTCGACGGCGGCGCGCACGAAGTGGTGTCGGCGCCGAAGCCGCTGCCCGACCGGGCGCTGCTGCCGACGCCGGAGACGGTGACGATCGAGGGCGTGCACGCGCACCTGTACCACCCGACCGGCGTCGAGGGTCCCGCGCCGTACGTGGTCTTCGCGCACGGCGGGCCCACCGGCAGCTACACGATGACGCTCGACCTCGAGGCCGCCTACTTCACCAGCCGGGGCCTCGGCGTGGCCATGGTGAACTACGGCGGCTCCACCGGCTACGGCCGCGCCTACCGCGAGCGGCTGCGGCACGAGTGGGGCGTGGTCGACGTGGACGACTGCGCCAGGGTGGCGCGCGGGCTGGTCGAGCTGGGCCGGGCCGACGCGGCCAGGATCGCGATCCGCGGCGGCAGCGCCGGTGGCTGGACCACGGTGGCGGCGCTGGTGCACAGCGACGTGTTCGCGGGCGGCGTCGCGCACTACGCGATCACCGACCCGGAGAGCTGGGCGGCCGAGACGCACGACTTCGAGTCGCGTTACCTCGACGGCCTGATCGGGCCGCTGCCCGAGACCCGCCGGCGCTACACCGACCGCTCGCCGCTGCTGCACGCCGCGCGGACGTCTGGGCCGTGCCTGATGCTGCACGGCCTGGAGGACGCGATCGTGGACGTGGGCCAGGCCGAGCGGTTCGTCGCCGAGCTGGACCGGCACGGCAAGCAGTGGGCCCTGCTCACCTTCGCCGGTGAGCAGCACGGCTGGCGCCGGGAGGAGACTATCGTGGCCGTGCTGGAGGCCGAGCTGGCCTTCTATGGACTGATCTTCGGGTTCGAGACGCCCGAGGTGGCACCGCTCAAGTTGAAGGGACGGCCGTGAAGAGCGTCGGCGAGATCTGCTCGGACCTGATCAGGTTCGACACCAGCAACCCGGGGTCCGGCGAGCGCCCGGCGGCCGAATACGTGGCCACCTTGCTGGCCGACGCCGGTCTGGAGCCGGTGGTGTTCGAGTCGGCGCCGAAGCGGACGACCGTGGTCGCCAGGATCGACGGCGACTCCCGCGACGCGCTGCTCATCCACGGCCATCTCGACGTGGTGCCCGCCGACCCGGCCGAGTGGCGGATGCACCCGTTCTCGGGTGAGATCACCGACGGCTGCGTCTACGGCAGGGGCGCGGTCGACATGAAGGGGTCGTGCGCGATGACGCTCTCGACCGTGCTCGGCATGGCGGCGAGCGGCCTGCGTCCCAAGCGCGACCTGGTGCTGGCGTTCCTGGCGGACGAGGAGGCGACGGGCGACTACGGCTCGCGGCACGCCGTCGCCGAGCACCGGGAGCTGTTCGACGGCGTGACGGAGGCGATCAGCGAGTCGGGCGGCTTCAGCGTCGCCGACGGCGACCACCGCGTCTACCCGATCGCCGTGGGCGAGCGCGGCACGGCCTGGATGAAGCTCACCGCCCACGGCGTGGCCGGCCACGGCTCCAGGCCCGCGGTGGACAACCCGGTCGCGACGCTGGTGCACGCCCTGTCGCGGGTGGCCGCCCACCAGTGGCCGGTACGCCTGACGCCATCGGTCGCGGCGCTGCTCCAGAGCCTGTCGGAGATCACCGGCCAGTCCATCGACCTTGACCGCCTCGACGAGGAGGCGGCCCGGCTGGGACCGCTCGGCCACCTGTTCAGGGCGCAGATCCGCAACTCGGCCAACCCGACGATGCTCGACGCGGGCTACAAGGTCAACGTCGTGCCGTCCACGGCCCACGCGCACGTGGACGGCCGCTACCTGCCGGGGCTCCAGGAGGAGTTCCTGTCGACCATGGACGAGCTGCTCGGGCCGAAGATCACCAGGGAGTTCGTCAATCTGGAGGACGCGCCGGCCGCGCCGTACCCCTCGCCGTTCTTCGACTCGCTCGCGGGCGCGCTCGTGGCCGAGGACCCGCTCGCCCGGCCGGTGCCGTACGTCATGAGCGGCGGCACCGACGCCAAGTCGTTCGCCGACATCGGCATCAAGGGGTACGGCTTCGCGCCGCTCATGCTGCGGCCCGATCTGGACTACTTCGGGATGTTCCACGGGAAGGACGAGCGGGTGCCGGTGGAGGGGCTGGAGTTCGGCACCCGCGTGCTGACCCGGCTGCTCACCTAGGGCCGAACCAGGTGTCGAGGGCCTCGGCGAGACCGGCTTCCGCACCGGCCCAGGCGACGTAGCCGTCCGGGCGTACCAGCAGGGCGGCTTGGTCCGGCGCGCCTTCCAGCACGCGGAGGTGGTCTTCGCGGCCCTTGGCGGCCGCGCGGGTTTCGGGCGGGCCCGTCAGCAGGCCGCGGCCGTCCCCCAGCAGTTCCCTGAGCCAGCCGGCGCCCTCGATCTCCCAGTCCGGCACGAACCGCCCGGCCAGCGGATGCGGCGCGTCCGGCGCATAGTCGATGTCCGTGCCGTTGACCATGGCCACGAAGTGCTGCTTGGCCTCGGGGATCGCCAGCGCCTCGGACAGCACCCCGCGTAGCGCGTCGACCTGCGGCCCCGGCCGCATCAGGGCGACCTGGGCCCGGGTGTTGCGCAGGACGCGGGCCGCCACCGGGTGCCGTTCGGTGGTGTAGGTGTCCAGGAGCCGTTCGGGCGCCTGGCCGCGGACCACCAGGGCGAGCTTCCAGCCCAGGTTGGCCGCGTCCTGGAGGCCGAGGTTGAGTCCCTGGCCGCCGATCGGCGAGTGGACGTGCGCCGCGTCCCCGGCGAGCAGGATGCGGCCCCGGCGGTACGTATCGGCGTGGCGGGTGTTGTCGCTGTAGCGGATGCCGGCCTCCAGGCTGGTGACGACCGCGTCCGTGCCGCTGACCCGCCGGATGCTCTCCTGCATCTCCTCCGCGGTGACCGGCAGGTCCCGCTCGGCGGGACCGCCGTCGAACTCGATGGTGGCGATCTCCCCCGGCACCAGCGACAGGTTCACCAGGCCACCGGGGCTGCGCAGGGACGAGGTGATCGCGCCGGGGTCGGCCAGCTCGGCCACCGCGGTGCGCCCGGTCATGGTCGCGGCTGTGCCCGAGAACGGGATGCCGGACCGCTTGCGCACGAGGCTCCGGCCGCCGTCGCAGCCCACCAGGTACCCGCCCCGTACGGTCCCGCCGTCCGCGAGCGTGGCGACCACGCCGGTGCCCTCGTCGGCGAGCTCGACGACCCGGCATCCGGAACGGACGGCGACGCCGAGCTCGGCCGCCCGGTCGGCCAGGACCTGCTCCAACTGGTGCTGCTTGAGCAGGAGCATCTCGGGCGTTCTGTTGCCGGCCTCGCCGATCAGCGGCAGGCCGCTGAAGTGCCCGCCGCTCATGCCCTGCCGGAGCATGTACACGAGCCCGGCGACCATGTCCCCCTCCGCCGGCTCCTGACCGGTCGCCAGTTCGTCGAACAGCGCCCACTGCGCCTCGGCCAGCGGCTCCACCAGCCCGCGCAGCCCCAGCGTGTGCATGGTGCGCCCGTTGAGCGAGCGCATCCCGAGGCTGCGCGTGATCCGTTCCCGGCCGGTGGCCGCCTCCAGCACCAGCGGGTCCACGCCCGCCAGCTTCAGCTCGCAGGCCAGCAGCAGGCCGACCGGCCCACCGCCGACAATCAGTACGTCCGCGTCCACGGCATCTCCCTACTTACGGTGTATGCTTACGCCGTAAGTAGAAACATACACCGTAAGCTCTGTCAACCGGAGATCTACGGCAAGAGGAGCGACAATGGCCCGGCGCGAGCCGCTGAACAGGGAGAAGATCCTGG
This sequence comes from Nonomuraea sp. NEAU-A123, assembly GCF_018603905.1. Taxonomy (GTDB): domain Bacteria; phylum Actinomycetota; class Actinomycetes; order Streptosporangiales; family Streptosporangiaceae; genus Nonomuraea. The sequence goes on along the minus strand of NZ_JAHFZZ010000021.1, from coordinate 49,479 downwards.
ACGCGGCCCTGGAATTGGCCGCGGAAGAGGGCCTCGAGGGGCTGTCCATGCGGCGACTGGCGAAGACCCTCGGCGTCGAGGCGATGTCGCTCTACAACCACGTCTCCAACAAGGCCGACATCCTGAACGGCCTGGCGGAGCGCGCCTTCAGCCAGGTGGAGCTGCCCGACCCGGCACTGCCGTGGCAGCAGCGGCTCCGGGCCCTGACGCTGAGCATGTACGAGGCGTTCGGCCGCTCCCCGGTGGTGCCGACAGCCCTGGTGACCGACCAGGCGAACCCGACCACCGTACGGGCGCTGACTCCGCTCGACAGCCTGGTCGGCACCCTGTACGAGGCCGGTTTCGACGACGCGGGGGTGTGGCGCGCGCTCAGCGCGGTGAACGGCCTGCTCTTCGGGTCGCTGCTGCTGTCCACAGGAGGGTTCAGCGGCGACTTCGCCGACCACGCGGGACGGCAGCAGGTCGGCGTCTACATCCGGGAGATGGACCCGGCGCAGCTCCCCCATTTCAGCAGGCTGCTGCGGAACATCCCGCGGACCGGTCCGGCCAAGGACTTCGAGCGGGCCCTGGACATGCTCATCCTAGGACTGGAACAAAGCATTCCGTTCTGATACTATGGAGACATAACTGAACGAACGGAAGGACCTCTCATGAGCGAGAACATCACGGCCGGCTGGGACGTCATCGACGCTTCGCACCAGGCGCTCCGCGAGGCCGTCCGCGGCGTCCCGGCCGGCGGCTGGGACCTCCCGACGCCCTGCGAGCAGTGGAACGTCACCCAGGTGCTCCAGCACGCCGCGGGCGACCAGGTGGGCTTCGCCGCCTTCCTCACCGGCGAGCCGGGGCCCGCCGAGAACCCGTTCGAGCCGTCGGGCGAGCTGGCCGAGGACCCCCAGGCCTACACGGAGGCCGCGCTCGAGCGCTCGGCCCGGGCCTGGGCCGGGGTCGACAAGAACGCCGAAGAGGTGCCCGTCCCGGTGCCGCCGAACAAGATGGCGCCCTCGCTCGGCGCGGGCGCCTGCGCGCTCGACGCGGCGGTGCACGCCTGGGACATCGCCCTGGCCACCGGGCAGCCCTCGCCGCTGACCCCGGAGCTGGCCAGGGAGCTGCTGCCGGTGGCGAAGAGCATCGTCGAGCCGCTGCGCCAGTGGGGCGCCTACGCCGCGGTGGTGCCCGCCGAGCCGGGCGACGACGAGGTCGCGGAGCTCCTCCGCTACCTGGGCCGCAACCCGGCCTGGACCGCCTGAAGCGCCCGGGACCGTGCGCGTCAGCGGAACTTGCCGCGCACGGTCCGCCGCACGACCAGGCCGAACATCGCCACCGAGGCCACCGTCAGAATCCCCGCCGCCTAACGGACGCCCAGGCCCGTCGCCTCCAGCACGGGCCTCACGCCACCCCCTCCTTCATCGCATCGGTCACGACGACGTTGAACAGCGCCCGCAGATCATCCAGATCGAGCCCCGCGCCCCGCGCCTCCCGCACCCACCCCTCCAGGCTCCGGCGCAGCCGGGTGTGGTCGGCGAGCGCCGCCCCGGGGATCGACCGGAGCACGAACGTCCCCTGCCCGGGCCGCCCCTCGACCAGCCCTTCGCGTTCGAGCTCGCGGTAGGCCTTGAGCACGGTGTTGGGATTGATCGCCAGCTTTTCGACGACCTCGCGCGCGGTGGGCAACTGGTCGCCCGGCCGCAGCGTCCCGAGCCGGAGCGCCTGCTTGACCTGGTGGACGAGCTGCAGGTACGTCGACACCCCCGAGCCGCGGTCCAGGGAGAACTCGATCACCAAAAGCATCCTTTCCCTAATTCAATAGGGAAAGGGTGTTGGACGGGAACGCTCCTTGTCAACCGGACACCGCGGCGACATCCCCTTCCGTCATTACTGCTAGCTTTATGCGCTTTAGTCCGTCTATGTAGGGTGAGGTGCAGGGGTGCGGCGGTTCGGCACAGTGATCGGTAGCGTGACGGCGGGATGCCTGCTGGCGGGTTGCTCCGCCCTGCCCAGCCTGCCAGGGCTCGGCAAGGCGGCGGAGCCGAAGGCGGCGCCGACCCCCTCCTCCGCCGCCGCCTCGCCGGGGGCCGGCCGCTCGGTGTCGGACGAAGAAGGCGGCACGATCATCGCCGACTACATCAAACGCAACAACGCCGCCAACCGGGCCAGGAGCGAGAAGCTGCTGGCCGGGTTCGAGAGCGGGTCGAGCTTCGCCATCGACAAGGCCGCCTACACCTCCAGCCGGCTGCTGACCAAGCAGGCCGCCTACACCTACAAGCCCTTCGTCTACACCAAGCCCACCTTCTACGCGCCGCCCGCCGGCGACGCGGCCTGGTTCCTCACCACCGCGCACTGGCAGCGCGGCAAGGAGACGGCCAAGGAGGTGACGTACCTGCTGTTCGCGCGGGAGGCGGCCGGCTGGCGGCAGGTGTACTCCCCCGACTCCTACGAGGACGCGGCCGGCAAGCTGCCGGACCTCAAGACCGACGGCACGGGCTCCGCCGCAGCGGTGGCCCAGGCGGACGGCAAGGGGCTGCTCATGTCGCCCGCCGACTTCGCCCGGCGCTACGCGGCCCACCTGAGCGGCAAGGGCACCGCGGCCGACAAGACCCTCTTCGCCGCCGACGACATCTCCACCGGCGCGGCGTCGAATCGCGCGAAGATGGCCCAGTACGCGAAGCTCACCGAGACGGTCCGACCCGCCACCCGCTACCCGTCGTACGCGCTGCGTACCGCCGACGGCGGCGCGCTGGCCTTCACCACGTTCCAGCGGGACCGGCGTTACGACGTGCGGAAGGGCCCGCAGCGCAACTACGTCTTCCAGAAGGACAGCGGCCTGCTGCGTGGCCACTACTACAACTCCATGAAGATGACCGAGCTGATCCAGGTGGCGGCGCACATCCCGCCCAACGACGGGAACCCCGCCCAGGTCGAGGTGGTGGCCGGCTACTCCGGCCTGACTGCCGGCAGCGGCCGCTGACCCGGCGTTAGCTGAACTTGGTCTTCGGCCGTTCCTGGAGTTCGCCGTCGAGGTAGATGTCGAGCTTCTCGTTGTAGAACGCGACCAGCCCCGCGACCCGCTCGCTCTCCGGCAGCGGCGTCCGGTACGACCAGGCGAGGTCCTTGCGGCCGTTGACCGTCCAGTATTCAGCCGTGCCCTTGTACGGGCAGTGGGTGGCGGTGTCGGTGTGTTCGAGCAGGTCGAACCGGACATCCACCTTGGGCAGGTAGTAGCGGGTGGGCAGGCCCGTCTCGAAGAGGATGCGGGGGCTGCGCGAGTCGGCCACCGTCACGCCGTCGACCTCGATGCGTACGTGCCGCGAGCTCGGCAGGATGTCGACCCTGGTGTACGGGTCGCGCGGGTGGAAGAAGACCTCCTCGTCCTCCTCGAACCAGGCGTCCATGGCGTCCCACTCGAAGCGGATGTGCCCGCGGATGTCCTCCAGCGGCGACTCCGGGTACGCCAGGGCCGCCTCCGGGGCCTCCGCGCCTCCCGACGTGACCGTGTAGACGACGCCGTCGCCCCTGCTGGGCGAGTGCTTGGTCGTGCCCGCCTGCTTGAGCGCCGACTCCTCGACGTCCGCCGGCGGGAAGTAGTACGTCGGGTAGTAGGGGACCTCCCACACCAGGAGGGCGTGGGTGGTGTCGGCCACCACCCGGCCGCCGAGGTAGGTCCTGATCCGCTTGGCGGAGCGCTCGACACGCACCCGGCCGCGGCTCGTGGCTTCCTTGCTCACTTCCATGCTCGGCGCAACCGCCAACCGGTCACCGCTATTCCACGCGCGCGAACCTCCTTATGGCAGGCCGAAAGCCGCCAGCGTCACCCAGGTCGCCGCCGTGCCCACCAGCGCCCCGGCCACCACCTGCGCCCACGTGTGATGGGCCAGTCGTACCCGCGCCCAGCACACCAGCACCACGACGGCCGCCCCGGCGAGCGCGGTCGGCAGCACGGGCAGGACGTGGGCCAGCACCACCACGGTCCCCGCGCAGACGGCGGCGTGGAAGGAGATCTTCCAGCGCATCGTGACCGGCACGGTGACGGCCAGGGCGACGAGCATCGCGGTCACCGTGGCCACCAGCAGGGTCGGCGCGCCCAGCGCGACGAGCAGCACCAGGGCGACCAGCACGGCGGCGACGGCGGCCAGCAGCGGCCCGGTGCGGCGGGCCCGGTCGACGATGTGGTGGGAGTCGAGCCGCCCCGACCGGACACCCAGCGCGATCACCCCGGCGGGCACGCCGCCGCACAGCGCCGAGGCCGCCAGGCCCCACGCGCCACCGCTCCAGCCATGGGCGATCAGACCCACGGCCGGGGGCATGGTGATCACCAGCACTTGCGGGGCCAGCAGGTCGGTCACCCGCTTCGCTACGAGGTCCGCCGTCATGACAGCAAAGACTACGCGATCATGAAGAGCTCAGCCCATGCCCGCCGCGTTGACGATCCGGGTGGTCGAGCGGCCGGGGATGGCCTCCAGCTCCCAGCATTCGGCGCCCAGCAGCGCGGCGGCGGCGCAGCGGCCGCCCGCGTGCGGGTCGCCCGCGGTGTGCGCGAGCGCTCCGGGCCGCATGGGGGCGAACAGGTCGATGTAGTCCTCCGGGCCGTGCGCCTCCGAGGGCCCGGTCACGATGAACACCCCGCTCACGAAGCGGAGCGCGGCCATCACCTCGGCGCGCTCGGCGGCCGGGTTGACCGGGCGTGTCGGTCCCTTCCACGCGCGTACGCGTGGATCGTCCTCCACGCCGACCACCAGCGGCAGCCCGCGCCCGGCCACGTCACCCAGGTAACGCACGTGCCCGACGTGCAGGATGTCGAAGACTCCGGTCACGAACACTGCCCCCGGGTGGTCGTATGGCTGCACCCAGACGGCCTCCAGGCTGCTCACGCAGGCACCCCTCCTAGTCGACTCGTCGATCGCAGCGTACTCGGTCGGCCGGAACAGGCGCGCAAGCGATCGCGGGAAAGGGCATTCCTACCTTTTCGCGATAACCTCTCGCACCCGTCTGACGCGTCTCATGACGTCACCGTCATCGGGGAGGTCGCCGTGGCACCGCCGGACTTTCACAGCGTCGAAGGGGGCGAGGAGCCCGGCAACGGTACGCTCGTCGTCCGGTTCCCGGGGACTCCGTCCCAGGTGGCGAGGGCGAGGGGGCTGGTGACGGCGGCGCTCGGCCGCGACCATCCGCTGTACGACGACTGCGTGCTGCTCACCAGCGAGCTGGCCACGAACGCGGTCCTGCACTCCCGCTCCGGCGAAGGCGGCTGGTTCACGGTGTCGGTGCACTGCGCGGGGGCCCTGGTGCGGGTGCTGGTGAAGGACGGGGGGTCGAGCGGGGCGCCGTGCGCGTGCCGTACCGGGCCGCAGGCGACCAGCGGGCGCGGACTGCCGCTGATCGAGGCGCTCAGCCACCGGTGGGGGGTCGTCCGCGAGAGCGGCGCGACGGCCGTGTGGTTCGAGTTACGACTGGTGACGATCCCCGCGCAACGGTCGGCGGAGGCTGTCTGACCTGCGATCATGCGCGAACCGATATGGAGCCGTTCTCGATATCGATATTAGACATCAACCGATCCGATCTGCTGTGCTCCTCTCCTCTGTTGGACGAGAGCAAGGACATGGCATGCGAAACCCCCGCGCCCGCCGCTTCCCGGCCGCGCTGCGAGCGGCCGCGTTGACGATCTCCCTCCTTGGGGGTGGCGTCTATGGAACAGGTACCGCCTCGGCGGCGACCGCGCCCTCGAAGGCGGTGAGCGGCCTGCGGGAAACCTCAAGCGCCCACAAGGAGCTGCGCGCGCTTGAGACGTCTTTCCAGGGCCGCATCGGCGCGTACGCCCTGGACACGGCCACGGGGAAGACGATCGCCTACCGCGCGGGTGAGCGCTTCCCGCTGCTGTCCACCTTCAAGGCGATGGCCTCCGCCGCCGCGCTGCACAAGGCCCGTACCTCGGACCCGGGACTGATGGAGCGGGTCATCCACTGGACGGCCGACGACCTGAAGCCGAATTCCCCGGTGACCGAGAAGCACGTGGCGGACGGGCTGACCGTCGCCGAGTTGTGCGCGGCCGCGATCACCTACAGCGACAACACCGCCGGCAACATGGTGCTGAAGCAGATCGGCGGGCCGGCGGGCCTGACCCGGTACTTCCGTACGCTGAAGGATCCGATCTCCCGCCTGGACCGCTGGGAGGTCGAGCTCAACGACTGGACCCCCGAGGAGCGGCGGGACACCACCACTCCCACGTCCATCGCCCGCGACCTCCGGAAGGTCACGGCCGGTGACGCGCTCGTCGCCAAGGACCGGGCGACCCTGAACGGCTGGCTGATGGCCAACACCACCGGTGGCGCCCGCATCCGCGCCGGCCTGCCCAAGACCTGGACGATCGGCGACAAGACCGGCAGCGGCTCGACGTACGGGACGGCCAACGACATCGCGGTCATCTGGCCCGCCAAGGGTGCCGCCCCCATCATCATGGCGATCTACACCAACCGCCCGGCCGCCGACGCCGCCCGCGACGACAAGGTGATCGCCGACACCGCTGCCATCCTCGCCCGTGGCCTGGGCAAAATCCCGTAACGCGGTCAGACGTCGAGACGGCACAGGCCCTCGGCGAGGGCCTTGGTCGTGAGGCGGGTACGGCTGTCGCAGCCCAGCTTGGCGAAGATGTGCTCCAGGTGGGTCGTCACGGTGCGGACACTGAGCACCAGGGCGGCGGCGATCTGCGGGTTGGAGTCGCCGGCCGCGACGCGGGTGAGCACGTCCACCTCCCTGCCGGTCAGCTCGTACGGCAGGGAGCACGGGCGTTCGGCCACCACCGCGCCCTGGATCGAGCCCTGGAAGCCGACGCCGGCCCGCACCACCCGCACCTCGTGCCAGCGGCCGCCGCGGTCGAGCCAGAGGCCGCGGCGGCTCAGCTCGCGCGAGTCGATGAAGGCACGGGCGAGCCGCGCGATGGCCGGTTCGTCCCATAGGACGGCGGACCTCGCGACGCCGGGGACCTCGCGCCGGACGCCCAGCCGGTCGTAGGCGGCCGCGAGGAACCCCGGCGGCAGCCCCACCGGATCGATCACGCACCGGGTCAGGTCTGTGACGTGCGCCAGCATGGGTGCCACGGCCGCCACCAGCGGGCCGGTGAGCTCGGGGAACGCCTCCCTGGCCGCCAGATGCAGCAGGCCCGTGTAACGGCCGTCGGCCAGGAACAGCGGCGCGGTCAGCCCGGCGCGCCAGCCGTAAGGGGCGAGATGGCGGCGGAAATAGCGCTCGGTGCCCGGCTCGGGCATCGGCACCGGCGCCCGCGTGGCCATCGCCGTGCGGTAGGCGTCGAGCCCGGCGTACTCCTCCGCGGCGTCGCCGTCGATGCGCCGGTGGCCGTCGGAGACGACACTGTGGTGCCGCCCACTGGCCGGGTCGAACGCGACGAACTCGTAGGCGTCCACCGGGACCACCCGGCGCAGTGCGGCCATCGCGCCGCGCGCGCCACCGCCGCCCGCCGCCTGGTAGCCGACCTCGGCGAACGCCTGCAACTGGCGGACGTTCAGAGTGATCTCGGCCACGGTTCTTTATATCAGTGCGCGAACTTGCGCACTGAGACCGCCGACCGCACCCCGGCGCTCCGGAACAACAGCCGAGCGCCGCCGGTGCAGGCCGTCGTGCGGCCCGTCTCCGAGCTGGCCGCTCGATGTCGGCCGAAATTCTGACCGGACGTCGCGGTGGGTCTTCCCCAGCCGTGTAAAGGGCTCGTAAAGTCCCCCCAAGCGCCCTGTCAGGGAGGACCATTTGACCGAGCTGAGCGATCGCGACGCGGAGCTGGTGTCGGCCCACGAGCAAGAGCGTCCGGCCCGGCAGTTGACCGGAGCGCTGCGGCTCGGCGTGTGGATCGTCGGCGGGCTGCTGTCCGTCTACTCGCTGGTGGTGGTGTTCCGGCCCATCGAGGCGCTGGAGCATCGGCTGACGTTCCTGGCGGTGGCGCTGCCGCTGGTGTTCCTCTGCTATCGCTCGGGGATCTCCTCGCGTCGCGCAGCCGTCGATCGGCCCGGGGTGGGTGACTGGGCGCTGGCGGCGGCCTCGCTCGCGGTGCTCGTCTATCCGCTGCTCGACATCGACGCGTTCCGCGACCGGGGCTCGGGTTCGGCGCTGACCGAGCTCGACATCGTGGCCGGCCTGGTGCTGACCGTGCTGCTCCTGGAGGCGGTCCGCCGCACGGTCGGCTGGTCACTCACCATCATCTGCCTACTTTTCCTGATTTATGCCTATTTTGGGGCGTATCTGCCGATTGGCTGGGCGATCGGTCATCGAGGCTTTGATCTCGGGCAGGTCGTGTCGCAGCTCTACACGGGCACCGAGGGCTTCTTCGGCGTCCCCATGCAGGTCGCCGCCAGCTACATCATCCTTTTCACGATTTATGGTGCTGTGCTGGATTATTCGGGTGCGAGTAAGTTCTTCATCGACCTGAGCTTCGCCGCCTTCCGCAAGTCCCGCGCCGCGCCCGGCCGCACGGTCACCACCGCGGGCTTCCTGCTCGGCACCGTCTCCGGCTCGGGCGTGGCCACCACGGTCAGCCTCGGCAGCGTCGCCTGGCCGGTGCTCCGGCGGGCCGGCTACCCCAAGGAGGCGGCCGGCGGCATCCTCGCCTCGGGCGGCATCGGCGCGATCCTCTCGCCGCCCACGCTCGGCGCGGCGGCGTTCATCATCGCCGAGTATCTCAAGGTCAGCTACCTCGAGGTGCTCATCTACGCGACGATCCCCACGATCCTGTACTACCTGGGCATCTTCCTGGCCATCGAGATCGACTCGCGCCGCTTCGGCACCCACGCCGTCCCGGTGGACGCGCCGAAGGCGGGCAAGCTGCTGCTGCGCTTCGGCTACCACTTCAGCTCGCTCGTCCTCATCATCGTGCTGATGGCGCTGGACCGGTCGGCGTTCCAGTCGGTGGTGATCGCCACCGCCGTCGCGTTCGCGCTGTCGTTCCTCGACCCCGAGCACCGGATGGGGCCGAAGCGGACCGCGCAGGCGCTGGCCAAGGGCACGCTGGAGGTGCTGCCGGTGACGGCGGTGTGCGCGGCGGCGGGCATCATCGTCGGCGTCATCACCCAGACCGGGCTCGGGCTCAACCTCAGCGGGATCATCGTGGACGTCGCCGCGGGCAACCTCATCCTGACGACGGTCATGTCCGGGGTCGCGGTCATGCTGCTCGGCCTGGCCGTACCGGTGACCGCGAGCTTCATCATCGCGGCGGTGATCATCGGCCCGGCGCTCACCACGCTCGGCGTCACGCCCGCCGAGGCGTACATGTTCGTCTTCTATTACGCGGTGCTGTCCGAGGTGAGCCCGCCGACCGCGCTGTCGGCCGTCGCGGCGGCCGCGATCACCGGCGGCAACACCTACAAGACGATGATGATGACCTGGCGCTACACGCTGCCCGCGTTCCTGGTGCCGTTCGCGTTCGTGCTCACGCCCAACGGCCAGGCACTGCTCGGGCAGGGACCCTTCGGCACCGTGCTGCTGATGACCGCGGTCTCGGCCGTCGCGGTGGCCGCCCTGGCCATGGCCACCGGCGGGATGACCGGGTGGCCCGAACGGCTGCTGGCCGCCGCGGCCGCCGTGTTGCTGCTGTTCCTCGAACCCATCCCCATCGTCGCGGGCCTGGCCGTCCTGGCCGTCGCGGCGGCCGTGCACCTCATCAGGAGAAGGAGAGTCCCAGCGTGAAGCGGATTCTTGCGGTACTCGCCGCGACGGCACTGGCCGCCGGGGTGGCCGCCTGTGGCAGCGTGAGCGGCTCGGGCCACCGGCTGTCGATCGCCACGGGCGGCACGACCGGCGTCTATTACGTGTACGGCGGGGGCCTGGCCAAACAGTTGACCGGCAACATCGCCAACACCCAGGCCACCGCGTCCGTCACCTCGGGCTCCGTCGAGAACATCAAGCTGCTGGCCAGTGGCAAAGCGGACATCGGCTTCTCGCAGACCGACACCGCCACCGACGCCGTCAACGGGACCGGGTCCTTCACCGCCAAGCAGCCGATCAAGGCCATCGCCCGCATCTACGACAACTACGCCCATGTCGTCATCGCCCCCGGCCTCAACGCGAGCAAGGTCGCCGATCTGGCGGGCAAGCGGGTCTCGATCGGCCCGCCCAACTCGGGCACCCAGGTCCTGGCCAGGCGCCTGCTGGAGGCGGCCGGACTGAACCCCGACTCCGGCATCTCCAAGCAGCAGTTGTCCATCAACGAGTCGGTGCAGGCCGTCAAGGACGGCACGATCGACGCCTTCATCTGGGTCGGCGGGCTGCCCACGGCCGGCATCGTGGACCTGGCCACCAGCAAACCGGACATCAAGCTGCTCGACACCGCCGACGTGCTCGCGCGGATGCAGGCCACGTACGGCAAGGAGTACGTCGGGCTCGACATCGACATGTCCCTGTACAAGCTGCCCGGCACCATCAAGACGGTCGGGGTGGCCAACGTGCTGCTCGTGCCGGACAAGATGGACGAACAGCTCGCGTACGACATCACCAAGACGCTGTTCGAGAAGAAGGCCCAGCTCGCCGCCGTGCACCCCGAGGCGGCCAAGCTCGACCTCAAGATCGGCCAGCAGGTGGACCCGGTCGCCCTGCACCCGGGCGCGGCCCGCTACTACAAGGAGAAGGGCTGATCCCCGCCTATAGCCAGTCCTTCTTCTTGAACACCACGTACAGCGCGACGGAGGCCACGGCCACCAGCGTCGACGACAACCAGACGCCCCAGGGCTGACCTTCGCCCGGGAAGGGCACGTTCATGCCGTAGAAGCCGGTGATCGCGGTCGGCACCGCGATGATCGCCGCCCAGCTGGTGACCCGCTTCATGATCTCGTTCAGCCGGAACCCCTGCTGGGCGAGGCGGGTCTCCCGCATGTTGGCCAGCAGGTCGCGCAGCGACTCCGTCAGCTCAGTCACGCGCACCACGTGGTCGTAGACGTCCTCGTAGTAGGGCGCCATGACCGGGTCGGCGATCAGCTCCTGGTCACGGCGGAGCAGGCCGCCGACCACCTCGCGCATCGGCATGGTGATCTTGCGGAAGCTCGCCATGTTCTTCCGCAGGTCGTACATGGTGCGCTGCAGTTGCCTGCCGTCGATCGGGGCCTCCTCGAACAGCAGGTCCTCCAGGTTCTCCACCTTGCCGTCGAACTCCTGGACGAGGTCGAACTGCTCGTCGACCACATAGTCGAGCAGGGCGTGCAGCAGGAACGCCACGCCGTGCTCGGCCATCCGTTTGTTGGCGTCCCAGCGCTTGACCACCTCGCCGATGTCGAAGTGATCGCTCTCGCGGACGGTGACCAGGGCGTTCTTCGTCACGAAGGCGTTGACCTCGACCGGGTCGAGCCGGCCGTCGTCGAAGTGCACCCCGTACACGGTGATGAACAGGTGATTCTGGTAGATGTCCACTTTAGGGCGTTGGTGGTCGGTCAGCACGTCCTCGACCGCGAGCTCGTGCAAGCCGAGCTCCTCACCGACGACGGCGAGGTCCTCCGGCGTCGGCGAGCACAGGTCGAACCAGACGGTGTTGGCCTCGTCGTCCACGTAGTCGGAGACTTCCTCGACCGGGAAGCCCTCCTTCTCCAGGACACCGTTCCTATACAGGCGGGTATGCACTAGACGAGTCTGGCAAAGCGCAGCGCGTTACGCACAGCCGCTCCCCCGAGATCGTTGTTGAAGTAGACATAGGCATCGCGCCAATCGGCTTCCCCCACCCGCCTGGCCCAGGTCTTCAGCGACGTGTCACCGTACGACGGACCGGGGGTGGCCCGGCCCTCGTGCAGCCGCACGTATCCCCAGCCGGCGGTGCGCCAGAACGGGTTCTGCGGCCTGCCGAGGCGGTCGGCCCAGCACAGGGCGGCGTCGCGGGCCGCCAGGATCTCGCGGACCTCCTCCGTCCACCACGACGGATGCCTGGGCTCGACCGCGACGCGCACGTGCTTCGGGAAGCAGTCCAGGCAGCGGGCGAGCCGGTCCGGATCGGCCTTCAGGGTCGGCGGGAGCTGGACGAGGATCGGGCCGAGCTTGTCCTTGAGCGCCGAGGCGGCGTTCATCAGCCGCTCCACCGGCTCCGCCGGATCGGCCAGCCGCTTGATGTGGGTGAGGAACCTGCTCGCCTTGACGGCCATCACGAACCCGTCGGGCGTGCGGTCCCGCCAGGCGGCGAAGGACTCGGGTGAGGGCAGGCGGTAGAAGGCGTTGTTGCTCTCGACGGTGCGGAACGTCTCAGCGTAGGTCTCCAGCCAGAGGCGCTGCGGGACCTCCTGCGGATAGAAGATGCCGCGCCAGTCTTTGTACTGCCACCCGGACGTGCCCACCAGCGTCGCCATGCCCGTGCGCCTACCCCGTGGAAGGCGCCCCTATCTTCTGGGCTCAGTCGACCTCGGCGCTGCCGTCCACCCGCAGCTTGCGCCGGGCCCGCTCGTAGAACGTCGTCCCCAGCCGCACCACCTTGGCCGCGCCCGGCAAGGCTGACACCGTGATGCGGTCACCGGGACACAGATGCCCCAGCACCGCCCCGTCCACCTCCACCGCCAGCCGCCCGCTCGACGGCAGCAGCTCCAGCGTCACGTCCTCGTCGGCGGGCAGGACCAGCGCCCGGTTGAACGAGGAGTGGGCGGCGGCGGGCACGACGAGCAGCCCTTCCACCCGCGGCGACACGATCGGCCCGCCCGCGGCGAAGCTGTAGGCGGTGGACCCGGTGGTCGTGGCCACGATCACGGCGTCGGCCGCGTAGCGCACGAACGGATCACCACCCGGCATGACGCTCACAGCGGCCATGCCGTCGCCCGGGATGCGCACCAGCGCGATGTCGTTGAACGCGATCAGCTCCGCGTTCCCGTCGATCTTGGTCCGCACGGCCATGCGCGGCTCGACGGTGTAGCGGTGGCCGTCGATGGCGGACAGGGTGGCGGGCAACTCCTCGACGTCGATCTCGGCCAGGAACCCCAGCCGCCCCAGGTTCACCCCGAGCACCGGCGTCTTCCGGCCGGCGATGAGCCGCATGGTGCGCAGCATCGTCCCGTCACCGCCGAGGCTCACCAGCAGATCGGCCCGCTCGACCAGCATGTCGACGTCGACCGCCACGGCGCTGCAGTCGATGCGGCCGACCTCCTCGGGCAGCCCCATGACGGTGACTCCCTTGCCGGCGGCCCAGCTCAGGATGGTGTCGATCGCCTCTTTGGAGTCGCGCCTGGGATGCAACACCAGCCCGACCGTACCGACCATGCCCATGTGGCCAGCTTATGGGTGCTCTCACGTCCGCCGTACGCCGGTCAGATGCTCATCCCTCCGTCGACCGGGATCGGGCTGCCGGTCACGAAGGAGCTGTCGTCGCCGGCGAGGAAGAGGATCACCCGGCCGACCTCCTCCGGGATCGCGTGCCTGGCGAGGGGGATGTGCGCGTTGAAGAGCGCGGCCGCCTCCTCGGCGGGGGCTCCCGTCGCGGCCGTCTCGACGGCCCGCTGGAAGTCGTTGTCCACGGGGCCGGGATGGATCGTGTTGACCCTGATCCCCCGCGGCGCCACCTCCTTGGCGACGGTACGCATGAGCCCGACCAGCGCGTGTTTGGCCGTCGCGTAGGCGCCGACGCCCGCGTCCGAGGTCAGTCCGACCACGCTGGAGGTGATGATGACGCTGCCGCCATCGCTCATCACCGGCAGCGCGTGCTTGCAGACGAGGAACGTCCCCCGCACGTGTACGGCGAGCACGCGGTCGAAGACGTCGTCGGGGTAGTCGACGACCGGCGCGACCACGCCGAAGACCCCGGCGTTGCTGACGACCACGTCCAGCCGGGCGAACCGCTCGATCACCGCCCGCACCGCGGCCTGAACCTGCCCGGAGTCGGACACGTCGGCGACCGTCCAGGCGCAGCCGAGTTCGGCGCCGCCGGCACGCAGCCGCTCCTCGTCGATGCCGGCCAGCATGACCTGCGCCCCCTCGGCCGTGAACAGCCGCGCGGTGGCCATCCCCAGGCTGCCCTCGCCACCGGTGATCAGCGCCACCTTGCCGTCCAGACGTCCCATGGACTCATGGTCAGGCCAGGGGCGAATCCCTGTCTTGCCGCCGAGCGCACACCGCTTGACCGTGGCGGTACTCTCGCGGCGAGGTCCCGAACGCCGCTTTGAAGATCCGGCTGAAGTGGGCGGCGTCGGCATATCCCCATCTGGTGCCGATCGCGCTCACCGGCCGGGCATTCTGCAGGGGATCGCGCAGGTCGCGGCCGCATCGCTCCAGGCGACGTTCCCTGATCCAGGTCGACACCGTGGTGCCCTCGGCGTGGAACAGCTTGTGCAGGTAGCGGGTCGAGATGTGATGCGCGGCCGCGATGTCGCCGGGGCCGAGATCGGCGTCGCCGAGCCGTACCTCGATGAACGAGGTGATCCGCAGGAACAGGGCGTGCCTGCCGCCGTCGGAGTCGGCCACGGTGAGCTCGAGGCGGTCGGCCAGGGTCGTGGCGACCAGGTCCACGACGTTGCCCGCCAGCCGTACACCGCTGCGATCGTCGACCTCGCCGAGCAGCCCGCCGATCCCCAGCAGGAACGGGCCGAGCAGCGCCCCGAGGCCGTGCTGTCCGGAGAGCGTGGTGGCGGTCACCCGCGCGATCCGGTCGGGCGGCAGCCCGAGCATCGCGCGTGGGAAGATCAGCACGAGCAGCCGGGACGCCTCCGTGAAGGCCAGCGTGTACGGGCGGTCGGTGTCGTACACGGCGAACTCCCCCGGGGCCAGCGCCGCTTCGCGGCCGTCCTGGCAGAGCACACCGCTGCCCCGGACCATGAGGCCCAGCTTGTAGCACCCGGCGGGTGAGGTCGTGACGAGCTTGGGGGTGCGACGGGCGGCGTGCGCGCCGGTGTCGACGTCGCAGATGCTCAGCGCGCCCATGGTGGCGCCGCGCAGCAGTCCGTCGAACGCGCCGTCCGCGCGGGGGAACGACACCTCCAGGGGGACGAAGGCGTCGGAGACGACGTGCTGCCAGTAGTCCCGGCGTTCGGCCTGAGGTACGTCACCGGTTCGCGCGAGGTAGGGCATGGGATCAGCTTGAGAAGCCATGCACTGGCAGTCAAGCGATGTTCCCTGTCGAACAAGACCCCGCATGGCAGGAAATTTCAGAATGTTTCGGACGCCCTGTCGTGGAGCGGAGGCGGCCAGTGGACACCATCAAGCCGACACGGCGCGCGTTTCTCGGCGTGCTCGGTACGGCGGCCCTCGCCGGTTGCTCGTCGGGGCTCAAGGAGAGTCCGGCCGGGACGAGCCAGAGCCTGAAGATCGGCTATGTCAGCCCGCAGACCGGCCCGCTGGCGGTCTTCGGCGAGTCGAACGACTACGTGCTCGGCAAGGTCCGCACAGCCCTGGCCAAGGGCCTGTCCATCGGCGGGAAGACGTACCCCGTCGAGATCGTCACCAAGGACACGCAGTCGAACGCCGCCCGCGCCGCCCAGGTCGCGGCCGAGCTCATCCAGCAGGACAAGGTGGACATCGTGCTGGCCACCTCCACGCCGGACACCACGAACCCGGTGTCGGACCAGTGCGAGGCCGCGCAGGTCCCCTGCGTGGCGACGATCTGCCCGTGGGAGATCTGGGCCACCGGGCGGGCCGCGCCGACCTACTCCTACCTGCACTTCATCGGCACACAGCAGGAGGTCGGCGTGTTCGCCGAGCTGTGGGCCGGACTCGGCACCAACCACGTGGTCGGCGGCCTGTGGCCGAACGACACCGACGGCGAGCTGTACCGGAAGTTCGTGACGGCCAAGTCCAAGGAGCTGGGCTGGAAGCTGGTCGGCTCCGGCGCCTACGAGGACGGCGCGCAGGACTACACCTCGATCATCTCGGCCTTCAAGAAGGGGGATGTGGAGATCCTCCAGGCGGCGCCGATCCCGCCGGACTGGGTGACGTTCTGGCGGCAGGCCGCGCAGAACCGGTTCCGGCCGAAGGTCGTGTCCGTGGCGAAGGCCATGCTGTTCCCCAGCGTCGCCGAGACCCTCGGCGAGCTGGCGGAGAACATCGTCGCGCCCGTCTGGTGGTCGTCCGGCTTCCCCTACCGCTCGTCGCTGGACGGCACCACCGCCCAGGCGTTCGCCGACGGCTATGTCAGCGGCACCGGGCGGCAGTGGACGCCGCCGATGGGCTTCAACCACGCGCTGTTCGAGATCGCGGTCGCCGCCTTCAAGGCCGCGGCCGACCCGAAGGACCGTTCGGCGCTCGCGGCGGCGATCGGCACACTGAAGGGACAGGCGATCAGCGGCAAGTACGACTTCACCGCGGGCCCGTCGAAGAACGTCTCGCTGGCGCCCGACCTGCTCGGCCAGTGGCGGAAGGCCGGCTCGGGGAAGTACGAGCTGGTCATCGTGGACAATTCACTGGATCCGGCGATCCCCGCCCAGGGCGAGGTCAAGCCGCTGCGATGATCATGGGGTTGGTCACGGGGATCGTGCAGGGCGTGCTGCTGGGCGGGGCGTACGCACTCATCGCCTGCGGGCTGTCGCTCGCATTCGGCGTCATGCGGCTGGTCAACATCGCCCATGGCGACCTGGCGGTGTGCGGCGCCTATCTCGCGCTGGTGCTGGCGACAGGTCTCGGCGTCCCGGTGGCGGTCACGCTGCCGCTGATCCTGCCCATCGCCTTCGCGGCCGGTGTGCTGCTGCAACTGGTGCTGTTCCAGCGGGCGCTGCGGGGCGGGGTGCTCGCTCCGGTGCTGGTGACGTTCGGGCTGTCGGTCATGATCCAGAACCTGCTGGTCACAGGCGCGTCGGCCGATCCGCGTTCGCTGGACGGCGGGCGCCTGGCGATGGCCGGGTTCACGATCGGCGACCTGACGCTGTCCTGGCTGCGGGTGATCGGGTTCCTGCTGGCCGTGGCGGTGCTCGGCACGCTGCACCTGCTGCTGAGGCGCACGGCGTTCGGGCGGCGGATCCGCGCCACGGCCGACGATCTGGAGACGGCCCGGCTGGTCGGCATCCGGGTGCGGCCGGTGTTCGCCTGCGTGGCGGGCATCGCCGTGGCCACGGCCGTACTGGCCGGGGTGTACATCGGGCTGACCGCCACCTTCGACCCCTACGCGGGCGGTCTGACGCTGATCTTCGCCTTCGAGGCGGTCGTCGTCGGCGGGCTCGGCTCGCTGTGGGGGACGCTGCTCGGCGGCATCGTGCTCGGGGTGACGCAGCAGCTCGTGGGCCTGTGGGACGTCCGCTTCGCCGTCCTCGCCGTACACGTGCTGTTCTTCACCGTGCTCGTCGTACGGCCGCGCGGGCTGCTCTCATGACGCGGGTCATCGCGGCGACCGTCCTGCTACTGGCGCTGGCGGCCGTGCCGTACACCCTGGGCCCGGTGGCCGAGCAGCCGCTGATCGGCTTGTTCTCCCTGGTGGCCCTGGCCACGCTGTGGAACCTGCTGGCCGGCTTCGCCGGTCTGACCTCGTTCGGGCAGCAGGCCTACCTCGGCATCGGCGCCTACGCCCTCTACCTGCTCGCCGCCCGCGGGCTCGACCCGTTCCTCGGCATCCCGCTCGCGGCCCTGGTCGCGGGCGCGGTCGCGGTGCCGGTCTCCTTCCCCGTCCTGCGGCTGTCCGGCGGCCACTTCGCGGTGGCGACCTGGGTCCTGGCGGAGATCTTCCGGCTGGCCGTCACGCTGTCGCCCGCACTCGGCGGCAACACCGGCGTCGCCCTGCCGGGGCTCGGCGGCTACGAGCCTCTGGTACGCCAGGCGGTCACCTACTGGTGGGCGCTCGGCCTGGCCGCCTGCTCGGTGCTCGGCGTCTGGCTCCTGGCCCGCGGCGGGTTCGGGCTGCGAGCGCGCGCCGTACAGAGCGACCCGGTGGCGGCGGCGAGCTCCGGCGTCCGGGTGGACCGCACGCGGCGGTGGGCGTACTGCCTGGCCGCGTCCGGAACCGGCGCGGTCGGGGCGCTGCTCTTCGTGTACACCCTGTACGTCCAGCCCGGGTCGATCTTTGGAGTGCAGTACAGCGTCTCGATGATGTTCATGGTCCTCATCGGCGGCATCGGCACGATCGAGGGTCCCGTGGCCGGCGCGCTGATCTTCTTCGGCCTGCAACAGGCCCTGTCCGGGTACGGCCCGTGGTACCTGGTCCTGCTCGGCGCCGTGGCCATCGCCGTCACCCTCTTCGCCCCGCGCGGCCTCTGGGGACGGCTGGGGCGGCCCGTCTTTCCCATCGGCTATCGGCTGGAGTGAACGTGCTGGAGCTCGACCGGATCACCAAGCGGTTCGGCCGCGTGACGGTCGCCGACTCGTTGTCGCTCGCCGTACGGCCGGGCGAGGCGGTCGGCGTCGTCGGGCCGAACGGCGCGGGCAAGACGAGCCTGTTCGGGATCATCTCCGGCGACCTGGCGCCGGACGCGGGCGAGGTCCGCTTCGACGGCCGCCCGGTGACGCGGCTCGATGCCTCAGCGCGGTGCCGCCTCGGCATCGGCCGTACGTATCAGGTCCCGCGGCCCTTCGAGGGCATGACCGTACTGGAGAACCTGCTGGTCGCGGCGGAGCAGGGCGCCGGGGCACGCGGCCGGGCCGGCCTCTCGCTCGCCATTCGGGTGCTGGCGGAGACCGGCCTGACGGAGCTGGCCGACCGCCCCGCCGAGCGGCTAGGCCTGCTCCACCGCAAACGCCTCGAACTCGCCCGCGCCCTCTCGACCCGCCCGAAGCTGCTGCTCCTGGACGAGGTGGCCGGCGGCCTGACTGACCCCGAGGTGACGGAGCTGGTGGAGATCATCGCGACGGCCCGCGCGCGGGACGGGCTGGCCGTGATCTGGATCGAGCACGTCGTACGGGCGCTGACCGGCACGGTGGACCGCCTGCTCTGCCTGGCGGCCGGCCGCATCATCGGCGACGGCCGCCCCGAGGAGGTGCTGGCCGCCCCGGCAGTGCGAGAGGTCTTCCTGGGTACCGACCCCAGATGATCAGGGCCGGGGCAGCGGATTCCCGTCGGTCAGCCTTGACGCGCCTGTTCACGGACCGGCATCATCTACCTCATTCTGAGATCGATCTCACATGGGAGCGCCCGATGAGCCAGGTCCGCCAGCCCCTCCGTCCTTTGGGGCGGATTCCCGAGACTTTCCGCGCCGACCTCGATCAGGCGGTGACGCCGGAGATCGAGGCCCAGGTGACCGGTTTCGTGGAGAAGGCGCTCAGGCCGACGACTCGTGCCATCTACCTGGTGGGCTGTGGCGGATCGCTGTTCATGTTCGGCGCCATGCGCTTCCTCCTGGAACGCTCCCCGATCCCGGCCCTTGCCCTCAACGCGGACGAGTTCCTGCTGCGCAAGCCCGCCGCTCTCGGCCCTGACTCGATCGTGATCGCCGGCAGCACCAACGGCGGCACCCCCGA
Organism: Nonomuraea sp. NEAU-A123; assembly: GCF_018603905.1. GTDB lineage: Bacteria > Actinomycetota > Actinomycetes > Streptosporangiales > Streptosporangiaceae > Nonomuraea. Next base: position 30,162 of record NZ_JAHFZZ010000021.1, on the reverse strand, counting down.
GACGGCGCGGGCCGTCCGTTTCGCCCGGGAGGCCGGGGCGCCGGTGCTGCTCGTCACGAAGGACCCGGAGAGCATCGTCGCCAAGGAGGCGGCCGACGTGGTGCTCCACCGCAGCGTGGAGGCCAAGCAGGTACTCCAGGGATTCATCGCGTACGCCCTGCTCAAGGCGCAGGGCGTCGCCGACGACTACGACGAGGCCGTGTCCGCCTTCCGCAACTGCTCGGCGGCCTTCGAGACCTCGGTGCACGAGTTGGACGACCACCTGCGCGACATCGCGGCCGCGTGTACGGACGAGGCCTGCGTGTACGTCCTCGGCTCCGGCCCCCTGGAGGGCGCGGCCCAGACCTTCGCCGCCTGCTACCTGCAGGAGATGCAGACCAAGCACGCGGTCGCCACGGGCTCGGGTGAATTCCTGCACGGCGCCTTCGAGGTCGTCGACGGCGACGTACCGGTGATCGTGCTGCTCGGCGAGGACGCCACCCGACCGATGGGACAGCGGGCCATCCGCTTCCTGGAGCGGTACAACACCCGCAACCACGTCATCGACAGCGCCGCGCTGTCGCTGCCCGGGGTGCCGGCGCGGCAGCGCGGCACCATCGGCGCGTTCGTCATGGCGAGCTGCGTGACCGCCCGGCTGGCCCAGCACTTCGAGGCGTTCTCCGGCCGTCCGCTGAACGAGCGCCGCTACATGTGGAGGGTCGAGTACTGATGCGGCTCGCCGCTGTTGGCGACAACATCACCGACTGCTACCCGGAGGCGGCGCGCATGTATCCGGGCGGCAACTGCGTGAACGTGGCCGTTCACGCGGCGCGTTCCGGCGCGCGCGCTTCCTACATCGGCGCGGCCGGGCAGGACCAGCGCGGCGATCAGCTCGCCGAGGCCCTGCGGGCGGAAGGGGTCGACGTCTCGCACCTGCGCCGGCCGGCCGGGCCGACGGGATACGCCACGGTCATCAATGTCGGCGGCGAGCGCACCTTCGGCCCGTACGACCGGGGGGTGGCCCGGTTCCGGCTCGAGGACGAGGAGCTGGACTTCATCGCGACCCACGAGCTCGCGCACTCCAGCTACTCGGCGCACCTGGACGAGCAGCTCACGGCCATCGCGGAGCGCGTGCCCCTCTCGTTCGACTTCGACGCGCACACCGGCGACGACTACGCGGCCAAGGTGATCCCGCAGGTCAGCTATGCCTTCTTCTCGGCCTCGCAGCTGAGCGAGGCGGAGACCGGCGACCTCCTGCGCTGGGCCTGCGGCGAGGGCGCCCGAGTCGCCGTGGCGACCCGGGGAGCGGCGGGCGCGCTGCTGTTCGACGGCCGCGAGCTGCTCGCGGAGCCGGCCGTGCGGGTCGACGTGGTCGACACGCTGGGGGCCGGAGACACCTTCATCGCGCATGTCCTGACCGGCCTGACCTCCGGCCTGGGCAAGCGGGCGGCCCTCCGGCGCGCGTCCGCGCACGCCGCCCAGGTCTGCACCTCCCTCGGCGCCTTCGGGCACCCCTCGCCGATGTCCTCGGATCTGACCCACCTAACCGCCTTAGCAGCAAAGGAATGGACATGACCGGTATCTGCAAGATCGCGCTGCCGTTGTGCGCGGCACTCCTCCTCTCGGCCTGTGGCGGCACCTCCCCGAGCACAGTGGGGGCCGCGACCGCGCCGGCGAAGCAGCCGGCCGGAGATCCGGCGATCGCCAAGCTCGTCCCCAAGGACCTCACCAACGCCAAGGTCGCGGTCTTCGGAGACTGGGCACCTGAGGAGTACGTCGAGAGCGGCCAGATCAAGGGCTGGAGCGTGGAGCTGGCCAAGGCGCTGTCGGCCAAGATGGGCGTGGCCTTCACGTACACGGCGACCGGCTTCGACATGATCATCCCCGGGCTGGACAACGGCCGGTACGACGTGGCCGTGGCCTCCCTCGGGGTGACCTCCGAGCGTTTGGAGAGCCTGGACTTCGTCCCCCTCCAGAAGGAGGGGACCGCCTTCGGCTGGAAGAAGGGGTCTGGGCTGAACATCAAGGCGATCCAGGACACGTGCGGCAAGACCGTGGCGGTGCTCACCGGGGCGTGGGAGTACAAGTACCTCACCGAGAACAACGCCAAGACCTGCGGCTCGAACCCCATGAAGATCCAGCAGTTCAAGGACCAGCCCTCCGCTGAGCTGGCCGTCACCTCGGGCCGGGTCCAGCTGGTCGCCGCCGGCTCCGGCAAGCTGAAGTACAGCGCGAAGCAGACCGGCCAGCTCGAAACCTCAGATCTGCTCGTGAACGCCGTCTACAACGGCCTGGGCGTGAAGAAGGACAGCCCGCTGGGCCCGGCGCTCAAGGCGGCGCTCCAAGCGGTCATCGACGACGGCACGTACGCCAAGATCCGTTCCGGCTGGGGCGTGACCAGCCAGGGCGACCTCAAGACCGCCGTCCTCATCACCAAGGCCAACCCCGAAGGCTGACCCGCCCTACCCCACCCCGTGAAGGAGCCGACGATGACGGTTGCCAGCGACCCGGCAGAGGGCGGTACGTTCCGCAGCGCCCAGGGCGTGCGAAAAGTGCCGCTCCGGCATCCGTGGTGGTGGGTGGGAGGGGTTGTGCTCCTCCTGCTGATCGCGATGTTCGTGCACCTGCTGGTCACGAACGAGAACATGCGCTGGTCGGTGGTGCTCGAGTATCTCTTCGACGCCGAGATCCTCGGCGGTCTCGTCACGACCCTCGAGCTGACCGTGCTCGCCATGGTGTTCGGGCTGGCCCTCGGCATCCTGCTGGCGATGATGCGGCTCTCCGCCAACCCGTTGTTCAGGTCGGTGAGCTGGCTGTGGTTGTGGTTCTTCCGCGGTGTGCCGCCCCTGGTGCAGATGGTGTTCTGGTTCAACCTGGCCACGCTGATCCCGGAGCTCAAGCTGGGCATCCCCTTCGGTCCCGTGCTGAGGTCGTGGGACACCAACACCGTCATCTCGTCGTTCTCGGCGGCCATTCTCGGCCTCGCCCTGACCGAGAGCGCGTACGCCGCGGAGATGATCCGCGCCGGAATCCAAGCGGTCTCCAAGGGACAGACGGAGGCCGCGCTGGTGATCGGAATGTCCACATCCCAGGTGATGCGGCGGATCGTGCTCCCGCAGGCGCTGCGCATCGTCATCCCGCCGATCGGCAACGACCTCATCTCGATGCTGAAGTTCACCTCGCTGGTGAGTGTCCTGGCCACCCCGGATCTGCTGTACAGCGCCCAGATGATCTACTCCCGCAACTACAAGACGATCCCGCTCCTGCTCGTGGCGACCATCTGGTATCTGGTGCTGACCACGCTGCTCACCGTGGCCCAGCAGCACTTCGAGAAGCGGCTGACGCTGACCCGCGCCACGGCGGGCCCGGCGGGAAACACCAGACGGCTGCGATTCCTCCCCTCGTTCGGAAAAGCGTGATGAACCTTCCCCTCCTGCGGATCGAGCAGGTCAACAAGTCGTTCGGCAGGAACCACGTGCTGCGCGATGTGTCCTTGGACGTGCACGCCGGTCAGGTGCAGTGCGTCATCGGCCCGTCCGGCTCCGGAAAGAGCACCCTCCTGCGCTGCGTCAACTGGCTGGAGGTCCCGGACAGCGGGCACGTCTACCTGGAGGGAGAGCCGATCGGCTTCCGCTGGAAGGGCGCGAGCCTGCACGAGATGACCTCGGCCCAACTGGCGGTGCAGCGCCGTCAGATGGGCATGGTCTTCCAGGGCTTCCATCTCTTCCCGCACCGCCGGGTCATCGAGAACGTGACCGAGGGCCCGATCATCGTCAACGGCCTGGACCGCAAGAGCGCCCGCGAACAGGCGATGGACCTGCTCTCCAAGGTGGGCCTGGCCGAGAAGGCCGACGCCTTCCCCGAGTCGCTGTCCGGAGGCCAGATGCAGCGGGTCGCGATCGCCCGCTCGCTGGCCATGCGGCCCAAGCTCATGCTCTTCGACGAGCCCACCTCCGCGCTCGACCCTGAGCTCGTCGGTGATGTCCTCGACGTCATGAAGGACCTGGCCTACGAGGGGATGACCATGGTCGTGGTCACCCACGAGATGGCCTTCGCCCGCGACGTCGCCGACCACGTGGTCTTCATGGACGGCGGCTGCCTCGTCGAGGCCGGCCCACCGGAGCAGATCTTCGCCGCGCCCGAGCATGAGCGCACCCGCTCCTTCCTGTCCAGGGTGCTCTGACATGGACACTCTCGTTCTGTCGGACGCGGACATCCGCGCCGTGCTCGGCGCCGCGGACGTGGTGGACTCGCAGGACCACGCCTTCCTCCTGGCCACCACGAGCGGACACGTACGGTCGGCGCACACGCACTACGCGACCTTCGCACCGGACAGCATCGCGTTCGCGCACAGCGCCATCGCTGGTGGTGACACCGGCGTCGTGTTCAAGACCGGCACCCAGCATCCCCGGAACGGGGAACGAGGCCTGCCGACGGTACACGCGACGGTCACCGTGCACGACCCCGAGTCCGGCCAGACCGTCGGGGTGCTGAACGGCACGACGATCACCACGCTGCGCACCGCCGGCGGCCTGGTCTCCGCGGCGCGCACCCTTTCTCCCGAGCGGCCGCACACGGTCGGCGTCCTGGGCGCCGGAGTGCAGGCCACCGAGTTCGTGCGGCTGATCAGCGAGCTGATGCCGGTCGAGCGCTTCCTGATGTGGAGCCCGAGCCTCCATCGCCGCGGACTCGGCGAGCGCCTGTCCGGCCTGCCGGTCGAGGTGGCCGCGTCGCCCCAGGACCTGTGCGAGCGGAGCCGTACCATCGCCACCTGCACGCTCAGTCGCACGCCGGTGGTCGAGGGAGCCTGGCTGCGGCCGGGCACCACCGTGCTGACGATGGGCTCGTACGCTCCGGACCGGCGCGAACTCGACCTCGCCTGCTCCGAACGGGCCGAGCTGATCTTCACCGACCTGCCCGAGCAGGCACTGCGGTCGAACGGCCCGGTAGTGGAGGCGGTCAAGGCAGGGGTGCTCGGTGAGGACGCGGTACGACCGCTCGCCGACGTGCTGCGAGGTGATCATCCGGGACGCACCGGAAGCGGAGAAACTGTAGTGTTCCACAGCAACGGCCTCGGCATCCAGGATGCGACGCTGGCCTGGCGTGCGTACACTCACGCTCGCGCGAGCGGCGTCGGCACCCGCATCTCCTTTTGAGCTGGAAGAGGAAACTGATCGTGGCGACTGAACCCGGATCATCGGGAAGCTCCAAGCGGTCGCGGCCCAGTCTCAAAGATGTCGCGGCCCGCGCGGGGGTCTCACGGGCCAGCGCCTCGCGCGTACTCGGCGGCTACGGCTACTCCAGCCAGGAGATCGTCGATCGGGTGACCGAGGCGGTCCGGGAGCTCGGATACGAGCCGGACCGGATCGCCCGTACGATGCGCAGCGGCAAGTCCGACGTCATCGGATTCGTCTGTGCCGACATCTCCGACGCCTTCTTCTCCAGCGCCATGCGGGGCATCTGCGATGTCGCGCTGCGCGAGGGCTCCCAGGTCATCGCCATGAACACCGACGACCAGCTGAGCCAGGAACAGCAAGCCACCCGGGTCCTGCTGTCGCACAAGGTCGACGGCATCATCATCACCCCGGTCTCGGTCCGCGAGCACGGCCACATCGACGCCCTGACCGGAGCCGAGGTTCCGGTCGTCTCGCTCGACCGGCAGCTCAGCGACATCGGCATCGACAGCGTCGTGGCGGACAACGAAGCGGCGACCGCGGCCGCGATCGACCACCTCATCAGCCAGGGGCACCGGCGGATCGCCTTCCTCGGTTCCGTACAGCGCGAGGAGCCGCCCGCGCTTCGGATCGGCAAGGTCCGGGCCAGTGTCGTCGGCCCCTCCCGGCCGTCACTCGACCGCGTGCGGGGCTATCTCCGGGCACTGACCGCGGCGGGACTCCCGGTGGACCGCGGTCTCATCGCCCTCGTACCGCACGGCGAGCCGGAGCGCCGGCTGGACGCGGTGGCCGCGATGCTCGCGCTCGAGCACCCGCCGAGCGCGCTGTTCACGGCCGACAGCTACATGACGAAGAGCGCGTTCTCGCTGCTCTCCAAGCGGGACATCCCCATTCCCGAGCAGATGTCGTTACTCGGGTTCGACGACCTGGAGTGGACCACGCTGGTGCGCCCCCAGATCTCGGTCGTGGTGCAGTCCGCCTACGACATGGGACGTGCCGCCGCCGACCGGCTGTTCGCCCAGATCTCCGGCTCTTCGGGTGCCGTACGAGGCCAGCGCACCGTCATCCCGGCCCGTTTCCTCGGCCGGGACAGCGTGCGCTCCCTCGGATAGCCGGTCCCGTCAGACGATGTTGAGCTCGGGCCTGGCCCCGGCCAGGACGAAGCGGCTCGCGTCGAGACCGGTGACGTCGACGAACGGTGTCCGTTCCAGGTAGAGGTCGCGGACCACCTCCCCGACGGCCGGGCTCATCAGGAAGCCGTGGCCGGAGAAGCCGGTGGCGTAGATGAACCTGTCGACGTTCGGGGCGGTCCCGATGAGCGCGTTGTGGTCCGGCGTCACTTCGTACAGGCCGGCCCATCCGGTGGCGATGCCGGTCTCCATCAGCGCCGGGGCGCGGTGGGCCATGGCCTCGCCCAGCCTCGGCAGCCAGGCGTCGGACCGGTCGAGCTTGAACCCCGGCGTCTCGTCCGGATCGGACATGCCCAGCAGCAGGCCGGGGCCTTCCCGGTGGAAGTAGAACGTGGTGCCGAAGTCGATGGTGAACGTCATGGGCGGCAGATCGGGGACCGGCTCGGTGATCAGGATCTGCCTGCGCAGCGGGCTTACCGGCAGGTCGACGCCCACCCACGCGCCGATGGGGCTCGACCAGGCGCCGGCCGCGCAGATCACGGTGTCGGTCTCGATCCGGCCGCCGTCGGTGTGGACGGCGACGATGCGGCCGTCCACCGTCTCGATGCCGGTCGCGGCGCAGTTGGGCAGCAGCCGGGCGCCGAGCCGGCGGGCCGCGCCCGCGTAGCCGAGCACCACGGATTCGGGCGTGCAGTGGCCGTCGGTGGGCGAGTAGGCGGCGGCGAGCAGCCCGTCGGTGTCGATCAGCGGCGACAGCTCCGCGGCCTCGCGCACCGAGATCATCCGGCTGGGCACGCCCAGGTCGTTCTGGATCGCGACGTTCTTCGCGAACTCCGCGACGGACTCGGGCGAGTCGAGCAGGAACAGGTAGCCCACCTGGTGCAGGTCGATCTCCTGCCCGAAGCGGCCGGCGAAGGTCTCGAACGTCTCGAGGCTGCGGGCGGCGAGCTCGATGTTGACCCGGTCGGAGAACTGCGCGCGCACTCCCCCGGCGGCCTTCGAGGTCGAGCCGGAGCCCAGCGGCCCCTTGTCGACCAGGACCACGTCGGTGACTCCGGCCGCGGCCAGCGCGTAGGCCGAGCTGACGCCCATTGCGCCGCCCCCGATGATGACCGCTGAGGCCCGCGCGGGCAGCTCGCGTCCGGTTTCGTTCATCGACCAGTTCCCTCCCTTGATACCTCTAGGATCGCGGAACGCCCGGAGTGGGAGGAAGCGGTCGAGCACGGTCATCTGTGGGCGTAGCCGAAGAGGTTCTTACGCTTTGAGTCCGCCCCCTCAGGCGCGGTCGAGACGCTGGTACAGGCCGTATACGAAACGAGCCCGATAGTCCGTACCTTCGTGGGCGAAGTCGACCACCCAGTGGTGCGGAGCCGAACCCTCGCCCTGGGCGGCCCCGGGGAAGCTCGCAGCGACGTCGGCGACCACGCACCCCCACGGAATCAGGTCCGCGAAGGCCAGCGCCTTGTCGCCGTGCGGACGGACGAACCACTGGTTCCACACCGCGCCCTCAGGCCCGAGCAGCACCTCGAACTCCAGGTCCGGCCAGGACGGCAGCGCCCAGCGAGCCACGTCGCAGGTCAGGCTCCCGATCGTGGCCTTGCCCTGGTATGACGGCGGGCCGAGCACCGTCCGCAACCCGGCCAGCCCCTTCGACGTCCGCACGGAGTGGGACATTTTCGTCCATTGGGTGTGGGCGGCGCGAAGCTCGGCCCGGGACGCGCCCATGTCTATGAGCGCATCCTCCACCCGCTCGGCGTTGAGATCACGCATCCGATGCATCAAGGTCAGCTCGAACTGACGAACCCCGAATCCCATAGCGGCAAGCCTGTCATGAAGTCCTGCGTTTCAGCGCCAGGTAGAGGCCGGCCGAGATGAGGAAGCCGACCTCGAAGGCGATGTCGCCGACCGCGGGGACCTGCTTGGGGATCAGGCCGACGTACTGCTGCTGGTTGGAGAAGAGCCAGACCGACACGACGACCCCGACGATCATCGCGATCGGGCCCGCCCAGTTGGTGTGCCGCCTGTCGAACAGCACCGGAGGCGGCTCCCCGCCGCGGCGCAGGAACAGATCCGTCAGCACCACGCCCAGCCACGGGCCGATCCAGTAGGCGATGACCAGGAGGAACGCCTCGTACTTGTGCCCGGCGTCGTCCAGCCCGGACAGCGCCACGGTGAAGCTGATCGCCCCGCAGGCCAGGGCCATGATGGCTCTGCGGAGGTGCAGCGGAAGCCGTACCCCCAGCGCGAGCAGCGACATCGCGCCCGAGTAGACGTTGAGCGCGTTGGCCGCGACCGCGCCGAGGGCGATCGCGAGCAGCGTCAGCGCGGCCACCGGGCCGGGCAGGTGCTGGGTGAACGCGCTGGTGGGCTGGCCGAGCGGGTCACCTCCGGCGATGGTCACGGACGCCGCGCCGACGGTCTGCAGGATCACGCAGGAGATGAACACGCCGAGCCCGGCCGAGAGGCCGACCGCCCGGCGGGAGGAGTCGGGCGGCAGGTAGCGGGTGTAGTCGGCGGCGTACGGGTTCCAGCCGGCGGCGTAGCCGAAGGAGGCGCCGACGGCCAGCAGGAAGCCGCCCATCCCGCCGCCCTCGCCCGCGTAGCCCAGGTCGGCCTGGGACACGATGATGGCCGAGGTGACGAGCAGGATCACCGCGAGCACGGGGAAGGCGAAGCGTTCGAAGGCCTGGACGAGGTTGTGGCCGAAGAAGCCGAGCGCCACCATGGCCGTCACGGCGATGGCCAGGCAGAGCCAGGCGGGCAGTCCGGTCAGCGTGTTGAGGGCGAGCGCGGCGCTGACGCTGTTGACCGCGAACCAGCCGATCCCGGCGGCCACCGAGTTGAACGCGGCAGGCAGGATGTTGCCCCAGTAGCCGAAGGGCAGCCGTCCGAGCACCATCTGCGGCACTCCGGAGGCAGGTCCCTGGGCCGACAGGATGCCGTGCGTGATCGCGCCGAGGCCGCTGCCCACGGCGCAGGCCAGGACCGCCTGCCAGAAGCTGAGCTTGAAGGCCGCCACGGCGAGCACGCCGAGGAAGATCGTGGCGAACTCCAGGTTCGGCGACATCCAGGTCCATAACAGGCCCGAAGGCTTGCCGTGCCGCTCCGACAGGGGGATGAACTCCAAACCGCCCGGCTCGATCGCGGCGACTTTGTCGCCGTAGGTGCCTTCGCGTACAACGGTCATATCGTGATCGCCCTCAGCTTCTCCATGAGGTAGTCGGATGCGATGACGGGCTCGGCGTCACCGGTGAGCGGCACCACCTCGGTGAGGGGGTTGCACTCGTAGAAGTAGATGAGCGACACCAGCTCCTCATCGGGGGCCGACGGGTCGGGGGGCAGGACGCGGTGGCGGGTCGAGCGCCAGCGCTCACCGGTCCAGCGGGCCAGCAGGTCGCCGATGTTGATCGTGAGGGCGTCCGGCACGTAGGGGGCGTCGATCCACTCGCCGTCGAGGGTGAAGACCTGGAGGCCGCCGACGCCCAGCTGACGGTCCAGGATCGTGACGGTGCCGAAGTCGGTATGCGGGCCGATCCTGAACTGGCCCGGCTCGGGCGGCCCGATCTGCGACAGCGGGGGGTAGCGGTTGATGTTCATGGTGAAGGTCGGGTGGTCGGCCCTTGAGGTGAAGAAGTCCACCTCGACGCCGAGGGCCTGCGCGCAGATCAGCAGCAGCCGGTCGGCGAGCGCGCGCATCTGGGTCAGGTACGCGGTGACCAGCGACTCCAGCTCGGGCACCTCGGGGGGCCACACGTTCTGGAGGAACCATTCGCGATCGATGCGGGGATGGCCGATCGGCTGGTCGGCTCCGACGGCGAAGGTCTCCTTCAGATCGGGTGGTGTGGGCGTGCCCTCGGCGTAGCCGTTGGCCTCCACGCCTGGTGGCAGCCAGCCCCGCTCCCCCACGGTGGCCGCGTACCGCTCCTTGACCTCGCCCGGGAGGGCGAAGAAGCGCTTGGCCGCCCGCCGGACGTCGGAGCGGAGTTCGGCGGGGACGCCGTGGCCGGTGATCAGCAGGAATCCGAACTCGCGGAGGGCGGCGTCCACCCGCTCCGGCACGGACTCGCCTTGAAGGTCGATGACGGGGATCATTTGCCGATGTCCTCATTCCACAGCGTGGGGTTGGCGGCGATGAAGGCGGTCATGAGGTCGACGCATTCCTGGGAGTCGAGCACCACGACGTCCACGCCGTGCCGGGCGAGCCACTCGTGCTGGCCCATGAAGGTCCGGCACTCCCCCACGACGAGATGCGAGATGCCGAACTGACGGATCAGCCCGCTGCAGTACCAGCAGGGCGACAGTGTGGTCACCATGGTCGTGCCCCGGTAGGTGGGCTGCCGGCCGGCGTCGCGGAACGCCGCGGTCTCCCCGTGCACCGACGGGTCGCCGTCCTGGACCCTGCGGTTGCGTCCACGGCCCAGCAGCGTGCCGTCCGCCGCGAACAACGCCGCTCCCACCGGGACACCGCCTTCGGCGAATCCCTTTCTTGCCTCTTCCAGCGCTACTTCCAGCATGTTCCGACTATCCCCTCAGGCGGGTGACGGTCACCGTGATTTCCTGACGGCTTTCCCGCGGGCCCTGATAGACGCCCTTCAGGGGAGGGACGTCGGAGTAGTCGCGGCCGCGGGCCACCACGACGTGGGCCTCGCCGACCGGGGAGCCGTTCGTGGGGTCGAGGGGAAGCCACTCCCCCGCCCAGTACTCCACCCAGGCGTGGCTCTGCCCCTCCACCGGCTCGCCGATCTCGGCGTCGGGCTTGGGATGGAGGTAGCCGGAGACATAGCGGGCGGGCAGGCCGGCGGCGCGGAGCATGCCGACGGTCAGGTGGGCCATGTCCTGGCAGACGCCCTTGCCCTGGTCCCACGCCTCCTGCCCGGAGGTCCGCACGCCGGTCGAGCCCGGCATATAGGCCACGCGGGCGGCGACCACCGCGCAGATCGCCTCGGCGCCCTCATGCGGGTCGCGCCCGCTCGCCTGTACCGTGGCGAGCTCTGCCAGCTCGTCGCTGACGGAGGTCGCGGGGGTAGGCCCGAGCAGCTCGCTCATGGACGGATCGGGCGTCCCGGCGACGGACCGGGGCCTGCGGGGCCCGGTCGTCTCCACCCGGCTGACCGCCTCGACCGACAGCGAACGGTGCGGATGGGACACGTCGAAGGCACTCACCGTCGTGCCCCAGTAGTCCTGGTAGGTGTAGATGTGGGCGGCGGGCTGCACGACGATGCGGCTCGACAGCACACCGGTCGCCGGCGTCATCCGCACCTCGTTGAAGGAGGACCGCGCCTCGTCGGCGTACTCCATCAGCGTCAGGTGGCGGACCATCAGGCGCCAACCCATGCCAGCTCCTCCCTCTGCTGGAAGAACCGCTCGCCGATCGCCTCACAAGCGGACGCGCACGCCTCCTGCAGGGTGACGAGCAGCTCGGGCACCCGGTCCTGCAACTGGGCGAGATCCGTGTACTGCAGACCGGTGCGTACCCGGCCGATCGCGGCCAGCGCGGGATCGGCGACCCCGGCTCTGACCCTGGCGGGCGTCAGCGCCTGCAAGCATTTCTCCGCCGTCAGCAGCGAGTAGAGGACCGAGCGCGGGAACAGGTTGTCCAGCAGCAGGAACTCGAGGGCATGGTCGGCGTGGGCGCCGTGCGTGCGGGTGAAGGACTCATCGGCGCCGCTGGCCTGCAGCAGCAGCCGCCTGTCTCCGGGCAGGTGTACGGCCAGCAGCCTGGTCGTCATGTCCACCCGCTCCAGACTCCGGCCCAGCACGATGAACCGCCAGCAGTCGTCCCTGCTCATCGTCGCGTCGGCCAGTCCGAAGAACAGCGCGGCCCGCTCGCGGACGAATGCCAGGTAGCCGTGCGGTGCGACCGTCGGGAGACGGCGGAGCTGGTGCCAGGTGACGTTGAGACATTCCCACGCCTCGCTGGAGATCACCTCTCGCACGCCACGGGCGCTGTCCCTGGCCGCTCTGACCGACGCGGCGATCGAGGCGGGTTCGTCCAGGTCGTAGGCGAGCCGCCGGATCATCATGGTGGCGCTCAACGGCTCAGGCTGCAGGATGCCGAGAGTGGCGCAGATGGAGCGGCACGTCTCGGGCTCGTCCAGCATGCGGTGCGCGGACACGTCGAGGATCCGGGCGGTGTCGTCGGCGCGTTCGATGTAGCGGCCGATCCAGTACAGGGTCTCGGCGATGCGGCTGAGCAGCGGGCGAGTCATCGCGGGTCCTCCTCGTACGGGCGGGTCATTGTTCCTCGGTCCCCGCCGCGACCCTGCTCGGGCTCCACTGGGCGACAGGCGGAGCGGTGACCGAGGCCATCGGAGCGTGCGTGTTGCCGAGCACCCACGTGTCCTTGGAGCCGCCGCCCCGGCTGGAGTTGACCACCAGTTCGCCCTCCGGCAGCGCGACGCGGGTCAGGCCGCCGGGCAGCAGCCACACGTCGTCGCCGTCGTTGACCGCGAAGGGCCGCAGGTCGATATGGCGCGGCACCGGCCGCTCGCCGATCCAGGTGGGCGAGGTGGACAGCATCACCGGCCGCTGGGCGATCCAGCCTCGCGGATGGTCCCGTACGGCCTGCCGTACGGAGGCGAGCTGGCCCGCGGTGGCCATCGGACCGATCACGATCCCCTTGCCGCCCGCACCGTCCACCGGTTTGAGCACGAGCTCGGCCGCCGACTCCAGCGCCCAGTCCCGCATGTCGGGATTGTCCAGCCGGTAGGTTTCCACGTTGCGCAGGAGGGGCTCCTCACCGAGGTAGTAGCCGATCAGCTCGGGCACGTAGGTGTAGACGAGCTTGTCGTCGGCGACCCCGTTGCCGACGCCGTTGGAGATCGTGACGTTGCCGGCGCGGGCGGCGTTGACCAGGCCGGGGCAGCCCAGCACCGAGTCGCCGCGGAAGTGCAGGGGGTCGAGGTAGTCGTCGTCGATCCGCCGGTAGACCACGTGGACGGGCCGCCTGCCGTACGTGGTGATCATCGAGATGCGGTTGCCCTCACAGATGAGGTCGCGCCCCTCGACCAGCTCCACCCCCATGAGGCGGGCGAGCAGCGCGTGCTCGAAGTAGGCGGCGTTGTAGACGCCGGGCGTGAGCACGACGACGGTCGGGTCGGTGACTCCGGCGGGGGCCGCCTTGCGCAACGCGGCCAGCAGCCGGGCCGGGTACTCCTCGACCGGGCGGACGAACTGCTCGGCGAACAGCGACGGTAGCGTCCGGGCCATGGCCAGGCGGTTCTCCAGCACGTAGCTGACCCCGCTGGGGGTGCGGACGTTGTCTTCGAGCACGCACAGGGCGCCCTGCTCGTCGCGGATGAGGTCGATGCCGCCGACGTGCACGCGTACGCCGTTGGGCGGGCGCCAGCCGTGTGCGACCCGGTGGTAGTGGGGGCTGGAGTGCAGCAACTGCCAGGGCATCACGCCGTCACGGAAGACCTGGCGCGGGCCGTACACATCGTCCAGGAACGCCTCGAGTGCGCGGATCCGTTGCCGGACGCCGCGCACCACGAGATCCCATTCGGCCGCGTCGATCACCCGCGGGATCAGGTCGAGCGGGAAAGGCCGTTCCTCGCCCGCGTAGTCGAAGGTCACGCCACGATCGGTGAACATCCTGGCAAGCTGGTCGGCTCTGGATCTCAGCTCGTCCACGCCGAGCGGTTGGAGGGCGGCGAAAAGCGCCTGATACTGCGGCCGGGGGATGCCCGGCCGCTCGAACATCTCATCCCATGATTCGGACCCGAGGGAGTAAGCGTCGAATATGTCCGCCATGTCCGGAGATTAAGGAGAGTATGTTTCGCGCAATCGCTTCGCCTGTTACAGGGCTGCCTTCTCAGGGGCCGGGAGCGGCCCATGATGAGCCTCTGTGATCATCCGGTCACCTTGGTTTCCCAGTCGATCCGGTAGTCAAAGATCCAGGACATCTTCTCGGGCTTGACCAGCTTGCCGAAGATCCGGATCGCGTAGGCGTTCACGACGCGGCCGACCGGCCCCGCCGCCTTGCCGGCGTTCTTGCGGGTCGTCTCCTTGATGACCCGCTCGACCCGGGGACGGCGCTCGGCCTCGTAGGCGGCGAACGCCTCAGCGTAGGGGAGGTCGCGCAGGCAGCGGGCGAGCTGGATCGCGCTCTCGATCGACAGGGACGCGCCCTGCCCCGAACTGGACGACGGCGCGTGCACCGCGTCGCCGACCAGCACGATCCGGCTCTGGCTCCACGTGACGGTCGTGGGCGGCATGTTCTCCATCGGGCCGACGATCACCACGTCCGACGGGTCGGTCCGCTCGATCAGGTCCCGCGCCGGAGTGCCGTCGCCGGCGAACTTCTCCGCCAGGATCGGCAGCCACTCGGCGGCCGGGGTCGCCTGGACTTCGGCGGCGGTCATAGGCTCGGGATGCGGGAGGTTCACGAACCAGACGGCGTCGTCCGCGCCGAAGACCTGGTAGCCGAAGAACGCCTGCTTGCCGAAGGTCATCGGCATCTTGCCCGCGGTCGAGGGGACCCCCGGGTCCCGTACGCGGGCGCCGAAGCTGATCAGACCCGCGTACTGCGGCCCCGGCGCCGCCGGGTCGATGAAGGAGCGGACGGTCGAGCGGATGCCGTCGCAGCCGATGAGGATGTCGGCGGTGGCCCGGGTGCCGTCCGCGAAGTGCGCGGTCACCCCGTCCGCGGTCTCCTCGGCGCGAACGAGGCGCTTGCCGTGCTCAATTCTGACACCGCGCCGCGCGGCCTCGTCGTGCAGCACCCGGTAGAGCTCGTCGCGCCAGACGAACTGCATCGGCCGGATCCCGGGCGGGTTGCCGAACTCGGCGAGCGGACTGCCCTTCCAGTCCTGGAGCACGATGCCGGTCATCGGCGCGCCGAGCGGCTGGATCAGGTCGGCGCAGTCGATCGCGTCCAGCGCGTCGACTCCGTTGGGGGCGAGGCTCATGCCACCGCCGACCCCGTCGGCGGCCTGCTCATAGGCCTCGTAGACGACGGCGTCGATGCCCGCCTTCCGCAGGGCCATCGCGGTGACCGGCCCGGCGATCCCGCCGCCGATGACGAGCGCTGTCTTCACGATCGCGGTGTTCTGTTCCATGGTGGAATAGTTGCATTGAAACTAGTAGCTCGTCAACTAGTATGTTTCGGAGTAGTGTCGGTGGCATGAGTACTGCGTTCCGAGGTTCGCCGCTGGCCCTCACCGTCCTGGCGCTGCTGCACTACAAGCCCCTGCATCCGTACGGGATCCAGCGGCTGATCAAGGACTGGGGCAAGGATCTGGTCGTCAACGTCGAGCAGCGGACGAGCCTCTACCGGACGATCGACCGGCTCGCGGAGGCCGGGCTGGTGGCGGTGCTGGACACCGAGCGGGACCACGCCTACCCCGAGCGGACCGTCTATGAGGTCACCGACGCGGGCCGCGAGGCCGCCCGTGAATGGCTGGTGGACCTGGTCGCGGTGCCGAAACGGGAGTTTCCCCAGTTTCCAGCGGCGCTGTCCCACCTGCTGCTGCTTTCGCCCGACGAGATCCCCGACCTACTGGAGCGGCGGCTGACGGCCGTCACGGCGTCGGTGGCGGAACTGGAGACCGCGCTGACCGGCCAGGCCGAGGGGGGTCTGCACCGGGTCGGCCTGCTCGAACTCGAATACCTGCACGCGGTGGCCGTCGCCGAGGACCGCTGGCTGACCGCCCTGATCGACGACCTCCGCTCCGGCCGGCTGACCTGGTCTCCGGCCGACTTCGCCGATCCGCGATAGGCACGGGCTGGTCGGATCCGCTTGCTGAGCCAGTTCGTGGGTGTTATCCACAGTGGGTAGCTCCGTGCCGATATCGAGGAAACTCTCCATCAGATGCCGATACAGTTGAACGATCTTCACGATTTCCGGGAATTCTTTACTGAACCCAGCGGTCATACAAAAGCGTCCTATGCCACGAATGTCGACAAACTGGATATCTCTGGATGAAGTGACGGAGAGCCGTCGATTGACCGGGCCAGATGTGGCCAGTTCGCGACATTGAATAATATCTCAGCTACTTATGTGGCAAGATGTAAGCGATCGCAGAGTGGCGATTTGCTGAATTGGGAGCATAAATGCCGACTGCTCGCGGTAGAGGCGACTCGACGGGAATCCCTGGCGAGACATTGCGCCAGTCCGGACCGACAGCGCTGCGGATGCTGGTCGGCGTACGTCTGCGCCGGCTGCGCGAGTCACGCGGGATTTCCCGCGCGGACGCGGGGTCCGCCATCGGAAGCCCGCCTTCCACGATCAGCCACGTGGAGAGCGGACGTACCGACCTCCCACTGGACGACGTGGCCGATCTGCTCAGCCTGTACGGCGTCGACGAGGCCGAACGCCAGGTCGTGCTCACCTTGGCCGCGCAGGCCAACGCCCCTGGCAGGTGGCAGGACTACCGAGACGTGATCTCCGACGAGTTCGCGGCATTTCTCGGGCTGGAGCAGGACGCGATGGTCATCCGCACCTACGAGGTCCAGCACGTCCCGGCCCTGCTCCAAACCGAGGACTACGCCCAGGCGGTCATCGCACAGAACGAAGACCGCCACACCGAGCTGATCGAGCGCCGAGTCGCCTTGCGGATGCACCGCCAGCAGCTTCTGCTGTCCCCCAAACCACGCAAATTATGGGTGGTCATGGATGAGTCGGTGCTGCGCCGGCAGGTCGGTGACAGCGCGACGATGCGCGCCCAGCTTGAGCATCTCCAAGAGATGGTCGACCTCCCGCACATCACCCTCCAGGTGCTCTCCTTCGGTCCCGGTAAGGGCGTGGACCCCTTCACGATCCTGCGCTTCGCCGAGGCGGATTTGCCCGATGTGGTCTATATGGAACAGACCGCCGAAGCCCAATACCTCACCAAGGACGCCGACGTCCGGCCGTACCGGCATCTGCTGAATCAGCTGAGCGTCTACGCGCAGCCCGCGGCCGCGACCCCGGAGATCCTCCACCAGATCATCAGCACGCTGTGGTCGGCGCCCCCGCCGCCGGAATAGACGAGCCACCCCCGGGTCCGGGGATGGCTCGTCTGTTCAGCCGCCAGGCGGCCGGGCCTCAGTAGCCCAGCTTCTTCAGATCGGGCTGCTCGTAGCCCGACTGCGGGACGTCGCCCCGGAACGGGCCGGTGATGACCGGCGGGACGAAGGTCTCCTTGATCGTCCGGGCGTTCACCCAGCGGATCAGGTTGAAGATCGAGCCCGCCTTGTCGTTGGTGCCCGAGGCGCGGGCGCCGCCGAACGGCTGCTGGCCCACGACCGCGCCCGTCGGCTTGTCGTTGATGTAGAAGTTGCCCGCCGCGAAGCGCAGCCGCTCCGAGGCCGCGGCGATCGCGTAGCGGTCCTGGGCGATGATCGACCCGGTCAGCGCGTAGGGCGAGACGCTCTCCATCTGGTCGAGCACCGCGTCGAAGTCGCCGTCCTCATAGACGTGTACGCCCAGGATCGGCCCGAAGTACTCCTTGACGAAGATCTCGTCGGTGGGGTCGGCGCACTCCAGGATGGTCGGCTTCACGAAATATCCGGAGGAGTCGTCGTAGGAGCCGGTGAGCAGGTCGATGTTCGAGGCGTCGCGAGCCCGGTCGATGGCCGCCTTGTGCTTGGCGAAGGCCCGGTCGTCGATGACCGCGCCCATGAACGTCGACAGGTCGGCCGCCACGTCGCCCACGGTCAGCGACTCGGCCGCGGACACGAGGTCGTCACGCATGCGCGACCAGATCGACCGCGGCACGTACGCCCGCGAGGCCGCCGAGCACTTCTGGCCCTGGTACTCGAACGCGCCCCTGACCAGCGCGGTCGAGAGCACGGCCGGGTCGGCCGACGGGTGGGCCAGGACGAAGTCCTTGCCGCCGGTCTCGCCGACGATGCGCGGGTAGCCGCGGTAGGTGGAGATGTTCGCGCCGATCGTGCCCCACAGGTGCTGGAAGGTCGCGGTCGAGCCGGTGAAGTGGATGCCCGCCAGCGCCGGGTGCGTGAGTGCCACCTCGGAGATCGCCTGGCCGTTGCCGGTGACCATGTTGATCACACCCGGCGGCAGACCGGCCTCCTCCAGCAGGCGCATCGTGAAGTGCGCCGCGAACTGCTGCGTGGGCGACGGCTTCCAAACGACGACATTTCCCATCAAAGCCGCCGACGTCGGCAAATTTCCGGCGATGGCGGTGAAGTTGAACGGGGTGATCGCCAGGACGAAGCCTTCGAGCGCCCGGTACTCCATCCGGTTCCACACCCCGGGCGAGGACACCGGCTGGTCGGCGTAGAGCTGCCGCGCGTAGGCCACGTTGAACCGCAGGAAGTCGATCAGCTCGCAGGCCGCGTCGATCTCCGCCTGCTGCGCCGACTTCGACTGCCCGAGCACGGTCGCGGCGTTCAGCGTCGCCCGCCACGGTCCGGCCAGCAGGTCGGCCGCCTTGAGGAAGATCGCCGCCCGCTCGTCGAACGACAGCGCCCGCCAGGCCGGAGCGGCCCGCAGCGCGCTGTCGACGGCCGCCCGCACGTCCTGGGCCGTGGCGTCGTGCGTGCGGCCGAGGACGGAGGCGGTGTTGTGCGGCTGCACCACGTCGATCGGAGCGCCGCCGCCGAGCCGCCGCGCGCCGTCGATCGTCATGGTCAGGTCGATCGAGGAGCCGGACAGCTCCTTGATCCGGTTCTCCAGCGTCGTACGCTCCGGGCTGCCCGGCGCGTAGCCGTACACCCGCTCGTTGGCGGGAACGGGCACGTTGCTGATGGCATCCATTTACTTACCCCCAAGGGCACGAAGGAAGAAGGCGACGTTGGCGGGGCGCTCGGCCAGGCGCCGCATGAAATAGCCGTACCAGTCGTCGCCATAGGGAACGTAGACGCGGACGGTGTGACCCGCTCCGGCGAGGTCCTCCTGCCGGTCGGTGCGGATCCCGTACAGCATCTGGTACTCGTAGGACCCGAGCCCGCGGCCGAAGCGGTCGGCGAGCAGCTCGGTGATCGAGATGATCCGGTCGTCGTGCGTCGCCACCATGGGATACCCCTGCCCCGCCATGAGGATCCGCAGGCATCGCACGTACGCCTTGTCGACGTCGCTCTTGCCCTGGTGCGCGACCGAGGCGGGCTCCCGGTAGGCGCCCTTGACCAGGCGTACCCGCGAGCCCTCGCCGGCCAGCTCGCGGCAGTCGTCCGCGCTGCGGAACAGGTAGGCCTGGATTGCCACGCCGGTCGACGGGAAGTCGTCGCGCAGCTTGCGCAGGATCCCGAGGGTCGAGTCGACGGTGGTGTGGTCCTCCATGTCGAGCGTCACGGTCGAGCCGCCCGCATCGGCGGCGGCGCAGATCTCGCGGGCGTGCTCCAGCGCCATCGCGTCGTCGAGCCGCTGCCCGAGGGCCGACAGCTTGACCGACACCTCGCCCCGGCGGCCGAGCTCCAGCGGGCGCAGCGCGTCGAGCAGCGTGATGTACGCCTTGGCGGTGGCCGCCGCCGCCTTGGCGTCGCGGGTCTCTTCGCCGAGATGGTCGACGGTGACCGCGAGATTGGCGTCGCGCAGCCGTTCGATGGCGGTCCGGGCCTCCGCCACGCTCTCACCGGCGACGAACCTGTCGACGACCTTGCGCGTGAGCGGGAAGCCCGACACGGAGCGGCGTACCAGCGCGCTCCGGGAGGTGGTGAGGAGCAGTTGACCCAGCATGTTCTCAGCCTAAAACCGCAGCTCATTATGGGGCCATCGACGCGCGTAACGGTGGTTGTGGCAGGCTGTCATACAAATGCACAATTCGGCAGATCTACAGGAGACCGTCGACGAGCTCGCCCGCCTGCTGGGGGCGTCCGCGACACTGGAGGACCGCTCGTTCCGCCTGCTGGCGTACGGCGCGCAGCACGGCGACATCGACACCGTCCGCCAGGAGTCGATCCTGCGCAGGCGCGCCACGGGCGAGGTTCGCGACTACTTCGAACGCTACGGCATCGCCCGCGCGCACGGCCCGGTCCGGATCCCCGCGGACGCCGACCTCAAGGTCCTGGCCAGGGTCTGCTGGCCGCTGCGCCACGGCGAGGTCACCTACGGCTACCTGTGGCTGCTCGACTCCGGCAGCCTCACCGACGAGGTGCTGCTGCGGGCCGCCCCGCTGGTCGCCAGGGCCGGCGCCGCACTCGCCCAGGAGGCCAGAAGCCGTCAGGACCTCGGCCACGGCCTGCGCGCGCTGCTCTCGGCGGACCCGGAGGAGCGGGCCGGCGCCTCCATCGAGATGCGCGGGCCCGTCGCCGCGATCGCCGTGCGCGAGTCGGAGGAGCGCGTCGCCGCCCTCTGGACGCTGCCGCGCGGCGTCCTGGCCCGCGCCGGTTCGCCCATCGCGCTGCTCGCCCCGGCGCACCTGGCCGCCGAGGTCGCCCAGACCCTCCAGAGCGCCTACGGCACGGCGGCCGGCCTCGGCGCCCCGCGGGTGGACCCGGCGGACGCCTGGCAGAGCTGGCGCGAGGCGCGGCAGGCGCTGCGTGTCGCCGAGCACTTCCCCCGCTTCGCGCCCGTCGCCCGGTGGGAGGACCTGGGCGTGCACCGGCTGCTGGCCCGGCTCGGCCAGAGCGACCTGCGCGAGCTGGCGGCCGAGACCGCGGCGCTCGACCACGAGCTGGCGCACACCGTGGAGGTCTACCTGGACCACGGCGGCCACGCCCAGAAGACGGCCGCCGAGCTGGGCATCCACCGCCAGACGCTGTACTACCGGCTGGGCAAGGCCGAGCGGGTGCTGCACCGGGACCTGTCGGACGGCGACGACCGCCTGACCGTCCACCTGGGCCTCAAGGCGGCCCGCCTCCTGCCGGTCACAGATGGCTGAGGGCTGACGAGTCACCGGGCCCGGCGCGCTCGGTCAGCCCCTTGGCGACCCGCTCCCGGTGGGCGGCGTCCTTGTGGCCGTCGTACTTGAACTTGCCGCGGATCTCCTCGATCGCCAGCCGGATCCCCTGGATGCCGGACATCAGCCGCGGCATCCGGCCCGGATCGCCGTGTCCGGGTTCGAGGTCGTCGAGCTGCTCACGCAGGATCTCCAGCTTGCCCTCGACCTCCGTGACGATCTCCGCCTGGCAGATGAGCTGGACGGAGGAGTAGTACGTGGTCGGCACACCGAGCTCGGGCTCGACACCGGGCTCGGCCCGCCACTGTCCGGGGATGTAGGACCAGGGCCCCGCCACCGACATGACCACCTTGGGGTTCTCGCCGATCGCCGCCCAGACGGGGTTGGGCCTGGCCAGGTGGAGCACGATCGTCCGGTCGTCCACGAGCAGGAACTGCGTCGGCACCACGACGGGCACCTCACGACCGCGGCCCGCGGCTATGAGGTGCCCGAACTGGTTGTCCTTCACGTACGCCAGGGACTGCTCGTCGGTGCCGGCGTCCCAAGGATGAATCAGCATAAAAGGAACTTTAAGCGCAGGCGAGCTCGTACACCCGCACCAGCTCCTGGCTGACCCGCTCCCACGAGTAGCGCGAACGGGCGCGGTCAGCGCCCGCGTAACCGAGCGCGGTGCGCAGCGTCGGGTCCGTCAGCAGCTCGCGGGCCAGGCGCGCGGTCCGCGCGGGACGGTCCGGCGGCACCAGCAGGCCGGTGACGCCGTCGATGATCGAGTCGAGGTGCGCGCCGACGGCCGAGGCGATGACCGGTACGCCGCAGGCCATGGCCTCCAGCGCGACGACGCCCGTCGTGGCCTCGCGCGGCAGCGACACCACGGCGTCGGCGCTGCGCATGAGCTTGGGCACCGCGGCCCGCTTGACCTGGCCGAGCAGGGTCACGCGGTCGGACACGCCGAGCTGCTCCGCCAGGGCGCGCAGGCGGCGCGCCTCCCGGTCCTCGTCGAGCAGCTCCGGCTCGGGGCCGCCGGCCAGCACGAGTTCGACGTCCTGGAGGCCCTGCAGCGCGCGGATGATCGTGGGGGCGCCGCGCTCGGGAGTGAGCGGGCCGAGGTGCAGCAGGCGCTTGCGGCTGCCGCGCGTGGCCACCGGGCCCTGGCGGTGGAAGCGCTCGGTGTCCACGCCGTACGGCACGACGGCGATGTTGTGGCGCGGGACGCCGAGCCGGATCAGCGCCGACTCCTCGTCACCGGAGCCGACGATGACCGCTCTGGCGTTCCGGCCAAGCGCGAGCTCAAGCTTCAGGTGGGTGGTGTCGACCGAGTGGAAGGTCTGGGTGACCGGCACCTGCAGGCCCTTGGCGCCGCTGACGGCGGCGAGGCCGCCGGTCCAGGAGTGGGCGTGGATCACGTCCGGCCGTTCCTGGCTCCACCGCCGGCTGAGGTACTGGCCGACATCCTTGAGGTACGGCATGACGTCGGTGGGGGTGAGATCGCGGAGCGGGCCCACATCGATGTGCTCCAGCATGACGCCCGGGGCCACTCGCGTTCTGGGCTTTCCTTCAGCGCTGTCACGGCGGGAGTAGATCGTGACGTGATGATCGCGTCCCAGCTCACGTGCGACGGAGAGAATCTGATGACGCTTGTTTCCTGCGGCGGAAGCGACGATCGCGATATTCATGGCACACCTCAGCGTTAAAACAGCCTTCAAGGTGTGCCTGCGTCTTAGGCACGTCGTTCTCTGGACATGACCTTACCCGTAGATGGCTGATCCGCAAACCCCCGCAGATCAGACACCACGGAGAGCCAGCACCACGATCTCATCCCAAACCTGCCCACCGGAGAACGCGTGCCGGTCCGCCTCGACCGCCTTCACGATCGTCGTCGGCGCCTGACCCGCGCATCTGCCCAGCACGTCGGCCAGCCGCTCCTCGCCGTACGGCTCACCGACGTCGTTCCTGGAGGAGATCAGCCCCTCGGAGTAGAGCAGCAGCGTCTCACCCACCGCGACGTTGAGCTCCTCGGCCTCGGTCTCGGCCTCCGGCGAGATGCCCAACGGCACGCCACCACCCGCGGCGAACCGGACGCTCCCGTCGGGCAGCAGCAGCGCGGCCGGATGATGCCCCGCGGACGACAGGCGAATCCTGCGGCCCCGCACGAACCCGGCCACGACCATCACGAACATGCCGGTCCCCTGCGACACCAGGGCCTCGTTCACCTTGCGCAGCACCACGTCGGGATCGGACTCCCAGACGCTGAGCACCCGCACCCCGCCCCTGACCATCGCGCTGACCGAGGCCGCCTCCTCGCCCTTGCCCGCGGCGCCGCCGAGCGCGAACGCCCAGCCGTCCGCGACGGGGAACACGTCGTAGAACTCGGCGCCGACCGACGCGCCGGGGTTGTAGATCGCGGCGGCCTCGTACCCGGGCACATCCGGCAGATTGCGCGGCGCGACGGTCGCCGACAGCGCGTCAGCGGCCCGTGAACGGCTCTGGAAGCTGCTCTGCGCACGCACCGCGAGCCCGAGCTGGAGTCCGACCTCCTGCATGACCCCGAGGTCGGCCAGCGTGAACGGGGGCCGGTCGTGCGCCCTGACGAGCGTCAGCACGCCGTCGGCCCGGCCGATGGGCACGCACAGCATCGAACCCGCGCCCATCGCGGTCAGCAGCGGCCCGTCGGCGCAGAAGCCCAGCAGCGTCTCGTCGTCGACCATCTCGTGCACCACGCCGGAGCCGCGCTCCAGCACCTGGGTCACCACCTGGCTCGCGGCCGGGGCGGCGGACTCGACCTGCCGTACCAGATCGCCCAGCGGGTGGTCCTTGGGCGCCACCACGGCCGCGCGGCGGGTCAGCCCGTCGCGCACCACGTCGGCGATCACCCAGTCGGCCCAGCCGGCCGCCAGCAGCCGCGTCGCCCTCGGCAGCGCCACCGGCTGCCGCAGTGCCTCCTCGTCCAGCAGCAGCGTGGTCATCGTGGCCAGCAGGTCCTGGCGCTTGGCCGCCGCCAGCAGCAGCGCGCCGTCCGACTGCTCGGGCCGCCGCGCGCCCGGCTCGGGCAGTTGCACCTCGGTCGGCAGCGCCACGGCCGCCACCATCTGCTGCGGCTCGCCGGGCATCGTCAGGCGGGTCAGCGCCACCTGGACCGTGTGGGTCCTGCCCTGGTGCGCCAGCCGCGACTCGAACGCCGCCGGCTGCCCGGTCTGCAGCACCGACGTCAGGTGCGAGCGGAACGCCGCCCGCCGCGACACGTCCACCAGCAGCGGGAACGACCGGCCGACCAGGTAGCCGTCGGGGCTGCCCAGCATCCGCGAGGTCTCGGGATTGATCCGCCTGACGACGCCGCCGCCGTCGAGCACGATCACCGGCACGGGGAAGGCCCGGTAGACCTGGCGCAGCAGCTTCAGCTCCCGCTGGGTCCCGTCCTTCTTGCCCCCCTGCCGCTTGGACGCGTTCTTGAGTGCTTCGCGCGCCTCGGCGAGCAACTCGGCGGCGGTGTCGAGTTCCGCGAGCGCGGCGTCTAGAGTCGGCGCCAGGTCTGAGGGGTAGGCCGCCCGCGCCTCGCGCAGGGAGGAAACACGTCCGGACAGAGCGTCCAGGGCATGTTCGAGGCCGGGCATGGTCATCCTCTGACGCTACGCCACGCTGGATAATGCTAGCCATAAGGGGTAGGGCGTTCTCGTTATGAAATCTACGGCGATGATCACCCCCGGACTTGCCCGCAACCTGGCGACTCTCGGGCGGTTGGGCGAAGACAACTCAACGGAAAGTGTGCTGCGCGGTCTGACCACCGCGCTCGCCGACGGAGTGCCCGGTTGCTCGGGCGGCTCCGCCGAGCACTGGCGCGACCAGCGGGTGCTGGTGTCGGGCTCGCACAGCGAGCTGATCATGCTGGTCGAAGGCGAGCGCGACCTCGGCGAGGGCCCGTCGACCGAGGCCCGGCTGACCGGCGGCCGCGTGGTCATGATGGATGTGCTGAGCGACTCGCGCTGGCCGCGCTACGCCCCGCTCGCCGCCCGCTGGGGCGTGCGCTCGGTGCTGGCCGTGCCGGTCCGGCTCGACCCCGCCCTGCTGATCATCGGCCTGTATTCGGTACGGCCGTCCGCCTTCTCCCCGCAGGCCGCACAGGCGCTGGCCGACATGCTGACCGAGCAGGTGGGCGTGGCCATGGCCAACCTCTGGGACTTCGAGGAAGCGCGTACCGACGCCGCCCAGCTCCATGAGGCCCTGGCCGGACGATCGGTGATCGACCAGGCCAAGGGCATCATCATGAAGACCAGCGGATGCTCGGCCGAGGCCGCCTTCGAGGAACTGCGCCGGATCTCACAGCACCATCAGGTCAAGGTGGCGGATCTGGCCAGGCTCCTGGTCGAGGAGCACCAGAAGAAATCCCGCCGCAAGTGATGTCGGATCGCGCTCAGCCAATGGCGGCCAAGGCGTCGTCGAGCGTGTCGTACAGCGGCAGCCGCTGCGCGAGCCCGGTGATCCACATCACCTTCGACTTCGAATATTCCACGCCGACCAGCGCGAACCTGGCCCCCGACGCCAGGCTGGTCTGCCAATGATGGACGATCAGGCCGAGCGCGCGCGAGTCCATGAACGTCACCCCGGCCAGGTCCAGGATCAGCTCGGAGCCCGCCAGGGAGAGGTAGTCGGCGAACTGCTCGCGCGTCGTGGCGTCGAGTATGCCATCGACCTTGATCACCGTGATCTCGTCCACGGTCGACGACGTAAGGCTCAGGGCCGTCACCGCCCCTTCGCCGTTCTCCGGCATTGTCACGGGGCAACCTTACTGTCACCACGCGAAGGAGGAATACTTCCGCCGTTAGGGGGGACACTGGATCCGAAGTCCAGCAGAGGGCTTCCGTCTCGGATGTAGAGCGAGGCATGCCTCTGCTTGGGCTTTTTTTGCAGGTGGAGGCCGCCCTGCGACCCATATGAGGAGCAGCGATGGCTGTAAAGGAATACGTCCTCGAGGAGTTGACCGCCGAAGAACTGCTGGCCGAGATGGTCAGCGAAGCCACTCCCGACAGCCACCAGGAACGCCTGCGCGAACGCATCGTCGAGATGCACCGCTCGCTCGCCATGGAGATCGCCAGGCGCTACCGCTACCGCGGCGAGCCCATGGAGGATCTCCTGCAGGCCGCGTACGTCGGCCTGATGAAGGCCATCAACGGCTTCGACCCCGCCCTCGGCCACGCCTTCAGGGGGTACGCCGTCGTCACGATGACCGGCGAGGTCAAGCGCCACTTCCGCGACCGCACCTGGGCCATCCGGGTGCCGCGCCTCTACCAGGAGCGCCGCTCCGAGCTGAACCGGCTCGTCGCCGACCTCAGCCAGGACCTCGGCCGCTCCCCCACCGTGGCCGAGCTGGCCGCGAAGATGAACATCAGCGAGGAGGACGTCCTGCTCACGCTCGACGCCTCCGCCGCCTACAGCACGCTGTCGCTCGACGCGCCGCTCGGGACCGACGACGACGCCGCCTCGCTCGGCGACGTCATCCCGGAGGACGACGACACGTTGAGCAAGTTGGTCGATCGGGAGGCGGTCAAGCCGCTGATCGACGCTCTCCCGTCCCGGGAGAAGCACATCCTGCTCCTTCGCTTCTTTGGGAACATGACTCAAGCCGAAATAGCGGCAGAGTTCGGCATCTCTCAGATGCATGTATCGCGAATCCTCCGTAAAGTGCTGGACCAGCTACGTAGTGAGCTAGTCGGCTGATAAGGCGGTTACCGGGTGAACGGGGATGTTGATCCTCAGGCGGGCTCCATCAGTCCGCCCCCTGGCGCGCCCGTGAAAGAGCTGAGCTTCCGGCTGCCGGACCTGCCACGGGTCCGGCAGTTCGCCGCGTCCGAGGCCCGGGGGGTGGGCATGGCGGAGGAGGCGGTGGGCGATTTCGTCATCGCCGTCAACGAGGTGGCCACCAATGCCGTCACGCACGGCACGGTCGACGCACAGCTCCGCACTTGGGTACACAACGGCGAGCTGGTGGTCGAGGTACACGACGAAGGCACCTGGAAGCCTGGGCCGATGCCCGGCTCCGTGGGCGGGATGGGGCTCTGGGTGGCCCGCCTGCTCTCCTCCGACCTGTCACTGCGGGTCGGCGGCGAGGGCAGCACGGTCACCATGCGTTTCCCCGGCAAGACCTGAACTGCACTGCTTGTGACGTGACTGCTTGTGACGTGTACGCGCGGCGCCTCGTGACCGAGTGCGCCGCGCGCCTGTCTGGTGTGCTTCGGCTGTCTGACTATCGACGGGTGCGGCCCCGCCAGCCGCCGTTGCTCTTGATGGTGGCCGTACCGATGCCGGCCTGGTGCAGCGCCAGCAGCGTGAGACCGAGCAGCATGAACGTCGTGCCTGAGATCCCCGACCCGATGCTCACGTTCAGCAGGTCGAGCAGGAAACCCAGACCGAAGATGATCGCCGCGACTATCGCCAGCATGTCCCGTTACCTCGTTCCGTGGCCAGATTCGAAGGCCGATGCGTGAGCCGATTCGTGGACCGAGTCGGGAGTCGATGCGTGGACCGATTCGGGGGCCGATTCGGGGCCTGAGAGGGTGAGCAGCCGCTCCAGCACGACTCGGTACTCGCGCAGAGCCAGCCGTAGCTGCTCGGTGTCGCCGGCGCCCTTCCAGCGGTCGCGCAGCTCGCCGGTGCGGGCCGTCAAGCTGCTGGTCAGCGCCTCGACAACCTCGTCAACGAGCCCTTCGGCCCGCTGGACGGCGTCGCCGGGGTCGTCCACGAACGAGGTCTGCAGTTCGCGCCAGCGGGCCTGCACCTCGGCCGGGTCCTGGTCGAACAGGATGACGGACTCAGGAGGCGCCGCGTGGGCCGGCGCGCCCTCCACCGCCACGAGCCCGTGGACGTCGTCCTGTTCGTCGCCGTACTCGGACTCGGGCTCGGCGTGTGCCGGGTCCGCGCCCAGGCTCGGCTCGGGGTCCGCCAGCATGTCGCCGCCCGTCGGGGCGTACGGCTCGTGGTGGCGGGCGCCGTCGTTATCGTCGTTCTCGTCGTCTCTGGTGAGGTCGGCCGTGGGGGTGTCGTTCGCGCGGAGGTCGTCCCGGTCGTCCCGCTCTGAAAGATCTTCTCGGCCTGAAAGGTCGTCTCGGTCCGAAAGGTCGTCTCGGTCTGAAGGGTCGTCCGTACGGAAGTCGTCCGCCGGGCCGTACCCGCTGCTCGAGGCGCGCTCGTCGAGGTGCTCGCGTGAAGGGTTGTCCTCACGCTCGTCCTCGTCGTTGGCATGGTCCGCCCGTTGCGACGGCACTTTGAGCTCGTCGCTGTCGCTCGTCATATCTGTCACCGTCCTCGCGTGGTCTCTTGCAGGAGTTCCTCGAAGAGCGCGCGGTAGTGCACCATCGCCTGGCGGAGGTCCTCGGTGGAGGCCTCCTTCCTGGCGGCGCGCCCGCTGATCTCGTGGGCTGTCCGGTAGTGGTCCAGGGTGGCCGCGTGCCCGACGGACAGGTCTGACAGCCGCTGCTCGAAGTCGTCCGTCGGGTAGCCCCGCTCGGCCATGACCGCCGTGACCAGCTGGTCGGCTTCGGTCACCGAGAACCCCGGGGCGTCGACGAAGCGCTCCTGCACCTCGGTCCACCGAGTGGCGTAGCTGTCACGCGACTCCTCCGGCAGGGGCCGGATGTCCAGCTCGGAGTGGCGCTGCTCACGGGCGAGCAACTCCTGCTCCGCGTCGCGCTTGCTGTCGTGCTCAGCCATCAGACGTTCGTACTCAGGGCCGAAACGCGCGCGGAGGCGGCTGCGGCGCTGCTGCTGCAACACCACGTAGCCGACTGCGGCAAGGGCCACCACCGCGACCACGACGACGACCACCCAGATAAAGGTGGACATGATGTTCGCCTCCGGTCTCTATTGTCGAGACCAGCGACTGCCCCCCTGCGAGCATCCGAAACGCAGGCTTCAGCGGCCTTCCAGCGCTTTCCTGGCGCTTTCGAGCACCGCTGCGACGTGAGAGCCGCCAGGGGCCGCAGCGACCTCCCTGAACCCACTGACACTGTCGTAATCGACATCCAGCCCGGCATCGACAAGCCGCTGCGCCCACCGCAGCGCGGTGTTCAACCGCTCTGCCGCCGGCGGCTTCCCCTGCGCGGCGGCGGACAGGTTCCGCAGGTTCGTGGCGGGCCCGGACTGCGCGTGCCCGCGCTCCAGCTTCCACGGTACGGCCCGGCTGTGATCGAGCATCGGCTTGGCCAGGCCCGCGGCCCGCTTGGCCTGCAGCACCCCGGACTCACTCACCCCGAAATGCGCGGCCAACTCGTGCACGCTCATCCCCTCGGCGACGAGCCTGGCCAGCTCACCCCGATCGACGGTCGGCCTGCGCCCCACGAGCCCCTCCTGCCTCCTGCTGAGTACACGTGCGGTTCTGATGTGCGCTAAGGTTATGACGTCTCGCCCCGCAGGGGGTGATCGACACAACCGGGACGTAGCGCAGCTTGGTAGCGCACTTGACTGGGGGTCAAGGGGTCGCAGGTTCAAATCCTGTCGTCCCGACCAGGTTTTTCACTGGTCGATCGGGGTGTCACTCGTTAGGGTGGCACCCTTTTGCATGGGTGAGTGACCAGCGGGTGAAGAGACCGTCCATCGCCGCAGCTCCTTGCAGGAGTACGGGGCGGGTCTGCTTGCGGTAGGCGGCTTCGGTGACCGCTGTGGCCGACCAGGCGGGCGATGTCCTCCAGCGGGACGGCGGAATCGGACAGCAGCGAGACGAAGCTGTGGCGCATCTCGCGCGGGGTCCAGTTAGTACGCGGGCATCCCGGCGTTCTTGACGATCTTCCGGCAGCAGTGCCGCTACCGATCCAGGCCGTCATCGACGACGTTTGGCTACCTTCTTGGCTTCATCGGACATCGGTGCAGTTTTCGTCGTGCCGCGATGATGGCGCGTGGCACACTTGATCATGCCGAATGGAAGCCTTATCGGAGGACAGCCCTCCTAGGCCAAGAGTCAAGTTGCTGACCGCAATGGCCATTGCGCATGTCCGTGGCCGTGCAAAGGTAGCCGCAGGTGGCCGGGTTGAGGTCACCACTGGTGGCCAGATTTAAGTCCCCACGCCCGCGTGTGCTCGCCGGTGTGTCTTGGGGACAGGCATGCCCCTGAGCAGT
>NZ_JAHFZZ010000020.1 GCF_018603905.1 Nonomuraea sp. NEAU-A123 | reverse complement strand
CGATGGCCAGACACCCCTTCGGGAAAGCCGCCCGCGCGATACGCGCAGTGGCCGCCGGAACCGCAGGAACAGGTCTGGGACGCAACGACATGGCGAACCCCCTTCGATCCGCCGCGGCCCACACCCATCTTGCGCCTCAAACCCGTGATCAACCAGCCGAATCGGCCAACAGAGTCCTCCAGGGACACGGCCGCTGAGCCCGCACGGGGCCGGCCGCCGTGACGTGACGGTGAGACCGGCTAGGGGGGGCTAACCCCACCTGAGGACGGAAGTCCACCGCATTCTCCGCGGCCGGTGGAAAGGGCACTCTGGTTGGCATGGTTGCTGTGCCGTTGAGAGAGCGAGTGCCGTTGGGACCTCGGGGGCCTGTTGGCGTGGTCACGGATCCGGCCACCTGGCGGGCCGTGCCCTACATGCTGGTCAGTCTGGCCTTCGGGGTGGGCTGGTTCGTCGTGCTGGTCGTGGCGGTGCCGTTCTCCCTGATGCTGGTGATCTTCTGGGTGGGCATCCCGCTGGTGCTGCTGACCATGGTCGTGTGGCGTGGAGCGGCGATGCTGGAGCGGCGGGTGCTGCGGGCCGCGCTGGGCGTGCGGATCGCCGATCCCTACCGTGAGCGGCCCGAGCGCGGCATCGCAGCCCATATGGGCTGGTTGTTCAAGGACCCAGCGACCTGGAAGGACCTGGGCTATCTGTTATTGCTGTTCCCGTTGAGCCTGGTGGAGTTCGTCGTGTCCGTCGTGTCATGGGCGACGACTCTCATTCTGATCACCTCGTCCTTCTGGTACGCGACGGGGGAGGTGCTGCAGTTCGACGGTGTCCTGGTCATCGACAGTTGGCCGGGGGCAGTGCTCGGCACGATCTTCGGCTTCGGCATGCTGGCCGTGACCGCCTACGCCGTACGCGGGATGGCGTGGTTGCACGGGACGCTGGCCGTGGTGCTGCTCAGCGGGAGCGAGGAGGAGCGGCTGCGGGCCAGCAGGGCCAGGGGCATCGACGCGGCCGAGGCGGAGCGGCGCAGGATCGAACGCGACCTGCACGACGGCGCCCAGCAGCGGCTGCTGTCCGTCGCGGTGGACCTCGGGCGGGCGCAGGCCAAGCTCGACCACGCTCCGGAAGAGGCCAGGATGCTGATCGCCCAGGCGCATTCCGGCACGAAAGCCGCGATCGCCGAGCTGCGCGACCTGGCCAGGGGCATCCATCCGGCCATCCTGAGCGACCGTGGGCTCGACGCGGCGCTGTCCGGGCTGGCCGCCCGGGCGCCGGTGCACGTGGACGTCTCGGTCGAGCTCGGCGCGACCGACGAGCGGCCGCCCGCCGCGGTGGAGAGCATCGCCTACTTCATCGTGGCCGAGGCCCTGGCCAACATGGCCAAGCACTCGGCCGCCACCGAGGCGTCGGTACGCGTGGCCAGGGAGGACCGGCGGGTGCTCGTCGACGTGTGGGACAACGGCATAGGCGGCGCCCTCGTCAACGCGGGCGGCGGCCTGTCCGGGCTGGCCGACCGGGCGGCCACGATAGACGGCGTGCTCATCCTGCACAGCCCGGTCGGCGGTCCTACGCTCGTGCGCGCGGAGTTGCCTTGCGAGTGGTAGTCATTGCACATGCGCGTCGTCATCGCCGAGGATTCCGTACTGCTCCGCGAGGGGCTGGCCCGGCTGCTTGCCGACGGAGGCATCGAGACCGTCGCGACGGTCTCCGATGGGCCGTCTCTGGTGGCCGCGGTCAAGGAGTATGCGCCCGACCTGGCGATCGTCGATGTCCGGATGCCGCCGAGCCACACCGATGAGGGCCTGCGCGCCGCGCTGAAGGTCCGGGCGGCCCGGCCGGACTTCCCGATCCTGGTGCTGTCGCAGTACGTCGAGGAACGCTACGCGGGTGAGCTCATCGGCCCGGCCGTCGGTTATCTGCTGAAGGAGCGGGTGGCCGACGTGGCGGATTTCCTGGAGGCCGTGCGGCAGGTGGCGGCGGGCGGCACGGTCATCGACCCCGAGGTGGTGATGCAGCTCCTCAGCAGGCAGCGGCGTGGCGCCCCGCTCGACACGCTCTCCCGCCGCGAGCGCGAGGTGCTCGCGCTGATGGCCGAGGGCCGCTCCAACACCGCCATCGCCGCCCGGCTGGTCGTCACCGAAGGGGCCGTGGAGAAGCACATCTCCGGCATCTTCGGCAAGCTGGCCCTCGGACCGGCGCCCGAGGACCATCGGCGGGTGCTCGCCGTGCTCACCTATCTGGGACGTTGACTACCTGACGTCCACGAACTCCTGTGGCGACAGCGCGCTGCGGGTCTTGCTCGTGCCGGGCGCCTTGACGCGGAAGTAGCCGTCCTTCTTCACGGTGAAGGACTTGGCGTACTTACCGGTCGAGTTCGTCTTCGCGAAGCGCAGGAGCTTGTACGTACTGGTGCCCTTGACCTTGAAGTACACCTCTACCGTCTTCTTCGGGTACGCCTTGGAGCCTCGGTACACCTTGCCGGAGACCTTGACGGACGCGCCCTTCCGTACCTTGGCCGGGGCCTTGATCGTGACCCTGACCTTGGCCTTCTTCGAGGCGCCGCCTACCGGGGCGACGACCGTGAAGGAGCTGACGCCCTTGAGCGACTGACCGCCGCGGTTGGCGTAGACCTCCAGCGTCCAGTCGCCGGGAGGCGTGTCGTCGCTGAAGAAGGTGCTGCCGCGATAGTCGCCGTCGGAGCCGCGGTCCAGGTCGCCCAGGTCGAAGGACTCGTTGGACTCCTCGCTGATGAGCTTGGCGGAAACCGACCCCGCATCGGTCACCGAAGCCTTCACCGAGACCTTGACGTCCTTGCCCTTGATCAGTCGCACCGGGTTCGGAGTGACGCCGCCACTGGTGATGCCCTGCTTGCCGGAGACCTGGAGCACGAAGTCGTTGCTCCCGGTGCCGCCGTCGCGCGGGACCCTGACGTTCAGCCGCCAGTCGCCGGCGGGGTCGTCCTTGCCGATCCCGAACCTGCCGGTGATCACGGTCTCCGTGGCCCTGCTCGTCGCAGACGGCCTGAAGTCGAAGGACACGTCGCGTCCCGCCTTGCCGGGCGGTGTGATGCTGCCGGAGACGGCCGCCGTGACGGTCGCCGGGTCCTTCAGCCTGAGGGTGACGCTGACCTCGATGTCCTTGTCGACCGGGATGAACGCGTCCGACGTGGCAGCCCCGTTGAAATCGCTTCCGGCACTGGCCGCCCACGCGGCCGGGAGGTTCACGCATCCGAGGAGAAGCGCGGCCCCCGTGGCGGTCGCGAGTAGCGACCGCAGCCTCTTCTTCATCTGATCGCAGTCCTTATGGGGAAAAAGTAATGGTTTGTGCGCCGGAGCCTAATGTGACCTGAGTGACGGCGCTATAAGGATCCGGGAATGCCTGGTGGCCTGGGACGGTTACAGCATCTGGCACACTGGTAGCTGACCCGCAGCGGTTCCGGCTCCCGCCCGCGTTTGATCGCGACTTCTGGCGACCCGGCGACCGCACCTCGAAAGGACAGCAATGAAGCCCGACATCCACCCCGCGTACAACGTGACCCAGGTGACCTGCACCTGCGGCAACACGTTCACCACCCGTAGCACCGCCAAGAACGGCAGCATCCACGCTGATGTCTGCTCGGCCTGCCACCCGTTCTACACGGGCAAGCAGAAGATCCTGGACACCGGTGGCCGGGTCGCGCGCTTCGAGAAGCGCTTCGGCAAGAAGTCCTCGGGCAACTAGCTTCACCGACGCCGACCCGGACGCACTCACGTGCGCCGGGTCGGCGTTCTTGGTGAAGAGACCGTTACACCCCAGAAGAAGGACGCACGGTGAACCTCGACGAGTTGCTCAAGGAGTATTCCGAGCTGGAGCTGCAGCTCGCCGACCCCGCCGTGCACGCAGACCAGAACAAGGCCCGTACGCTCGGCAGGCGCTACCGGCAGCTGACCCCGATCGTGGGCACCTACCGGGAGCTCGTGTCGGCTCGCGACGACCTGTCCGCCGCCAAGGAGCTGGCGGGCGAGGACGAGGGGTTCGCCGCGGAGGCGGCCGAGATCGAGGAGCGCATCCCGCGCCTCGAAGAGCGGCTCCAGCACCTGCTGATCCCGCGTGATCCCAACGATGACAAAGACATCATCATGGAGATCAAGGCGGGCGAGGGCGGCGAGGAGTCCGCGCTGTTCGCCGGCGACCTGCTGCGGATGTACCTGCGGTACGCCGAGCGGCTCGGCTGGAAGACCGAGATCATCGACACCCAGCACTCCGACCTGGGCGGCTACAAGGACGTCACGGTCGCGATCAAGGCTAAGGGTGACGAGGGCGTGTGGTCCAGGCTCAAGTTCGAGGGCGGCGTACACCGTGTGCAGCGGGTGCCCGTCACCGAGTCGCAGGGCCGCATCCACACCAGCGCCGCGGGCGTGCTCATCTACCCCGAGGCGGAGGACGTCGAGGTCCAGATCGACCCCAACGAGCTGCGCATCGACGTCTACCGCTCCAGCGGTCCCGGCGGCCAGAGCGTCAACACCACCGACTCCGCGGTCCGCATCACCCACCTGCCCACGGGCACGGTGGTCTCCTGCCAGAACGAGAAGAGCCAGCTCCAGAACAAGGAGTCGGCCCTGCGCATCCTGCGCGCCCGGCTGCTGGCCATCGCCCAGGAGCAGGCAGAGGCCGCCGCGCAGGCCGAACGCAAGTCGCAGGTGCGCACCGTCGACCGTTCCGAGCGGATCCGCACCTACAACTTCCCGGAAAACCGCATCTCGGATCACCGCGTAGGCTTCAAGGCGTATAACCTCGACCAAGTTCTCGACGGCGAGCTCACCGCCGTCACCCAGGCCCTCATTGACGCCGAGATGGCGGAGAAGCTCGCACAACACTCATGACATTTCTGCTGGACGAAATCGCCCTCGCCACCGCACGGCTGGCCGAGGCAGGTGTGCCCTCACCTCGTACGGACGCGGAGGAGATCGCGGCATTCGTCCACGCCGTGCGCAGGAGCGAGCTGCACACGGTCAAGGACGCCGACTTCGACGCCCTCTTCTGGGAGGGCGTCGCAAGACGCGAGGCCCGCGAGCCGCTGCAGCACATCACCGGCCACGCCTACTTCCGCTACCTGGAGCTCGCGGTCGGGCCCGGCGTGTTCGTGCCGCGCCCCGAGACCGAGGTCATGGCCGGCTGGGCCATCGAGACGCTGCGCGCGATGGACGTCACCGCGCCTCTGGTCGTCGATCTCGGCACCGGCTCCGGCGCGATCGCGCTGTC
Organism: Nonomuraea sp. NEAU-A123; assembly: GCF_018603905.1. Lineage (GTDB taxonomy): Bacteria > Actinomycetota > Actinomycetes > Streptosporangiales > Streptosporangiaceae > Nonomuraea. Next base: position 185,093 of record NZ_JAHFZZ010000020.1, on the reverse strand, counting down.
GATCGCCCAGGAGGTCGCCCTCTCCGAGGTGCACGCCGTCGAGGTCGACCCCGACGCGTACGGCTGGGCCAAGCGCAACATCTCCGAACACGGTCAGGGCCGCACCCACCTGCACCCGGACGACCTGGCCGAAGCCCTGCCCGAGCTCAACGGCAAGGTCGACCTGGTCATCTCCAACCCGCCCTACATCCCGCCCGGCGCGATCCCGCGCGATCCCGAGGTGCGCGACTACGACCCCACGCGGGCCCTGTACGGCACCGGAGACGACGGGCTGGGCGAGGTACGCGCGGTCGAACGCACCGCGCGCCGCCTGCTGCGCCCTGGCGGCTGGGTGTCCGTCGAACACGCCGACGAGCAGGGCCGGGCCGTCTACCTGACGTTCCCTGAAGACAACGGCTGGCGCGACGTACGCCTGCGGCAGGATCTGACCCGCAGGGACCGCTTTGTGACAGCCAGACTCGGCCAGGACTAGGCCCCGGGCACCGCCTTGTGACGGCCAGATTCGGCCGGGACCAGAACCCGTAGGGACCGCCTTGTGACGGCCAGAGTCGGCCGGGACTAGGATGCACGCGAGCGGCGCGGCCTTCTCCTGACGACGCGAGAGGTAGCGAAGCGACCGAATGAGGAGGAAGGGGGAGGCCTCGCGAGCGCCGCTCGCCACCGAGCGGAGCGAGGCGATAAGACCGTGGGACAACGCTTTGACTGCACGGACCTGGAGCAGCGGGCCGAGGGCCTGACGGAGGCCGCCTCCGCCGTACGCCGCGGCGAGCTGGTGGTGCTGCCGACCGACACGGTGTACGGGATAGGCGCCGACGCCTTCACACCCGCGGCGATCACCGCCCTGCTCGAGGCCAAGGGCCGCGGCCGCGACATGCCGCCGCCCGTCCTGGTCGGCACCGTCCGGGCGGCCAACGCCCTGGTCGACGACCTGGGCCCGTACGGTCAGGACCTCATCGACGCGTTCTGGCCAGGACCGCTCACGCTGGTCTGCAAGGCCAACCGGGCGCTGTCCTGGGACCTGGGCGAGACCAAGGGCACGGTCGCGCTTCGGATGCCGCTCCACCCGGTCGCGCTCGACCTGCTGAAGGAGACGGGGCCGATGGCCGTCTCGAGCGCCAACCGCTCGGGTACGCCGGCCGCCGTCACGGCGGCGGAGGCCGAGGAGCAGCTCGGCGACTCGGTCGCGGTTTACCTCGACGGCGGCAAGACCACCGACAACACGCCTTCGACGATCCTCGACCTGACCACGGCCGTGCCGCGGATGCTGAGGCGGGGGGCGATCCCGGTGCAGAAACTACGCGGGATCATCGGCTACGTCGCCACGGACGACTGACCACCTGACCTGACCCGTCTCCTCGCCCAGCCGGGCTGACCACCTGGTTGGGCCGGCGTGTCTCCCCACCTGGCCCGCCCGCCGATCCAACTGGCACGGTCGACTGACTCTGTCCGCCCGAGCTGTTCGTCCGCCGGGTCGTCCGGTCGGCTCTTCCCGGCTGCCCGGTCCGTCCGCCCGCTCGTCGGGCTGTCAGTCCGTTCGGCCTGCCAACTGCCCTCTGTCCGATCCCGCCCGTTCGGTCCAGGGATCCGTTCGTACGGTCGGAGGGCCGGTGGGTTCGGCCCTGGGTGGGTGGATGACGTATACCGTCTGCTTATCCCGGCTGCGGGGACGCTGGCAGGCACTTACGGTGAAGTCCGGAGCGGCGCGACGTCCGGGAGTGACCCATGGGCAAGTTCGACGGGATGGATCCCAAGCTGGTCCGTGACCTGCTGGCCGAGGTGAAACACGCTGTCACGCAGATGCGGTCGGTTGAGGGGCGTGTCGGGCAGGTCATGAGCGGGGCCGGTCTGGCCACCCAGACCACCCACCGGCCGGTACAGGTGGCCGATGCCGCTGAGGTGATGGTCCGCGACGTGACGGCCCGGCTCGGACTTCTGGAGAAGAAGGCCGACCATCCGCGGGTGGGGGATCAGAGCAAGGACGCCGCGCCGACGATGGGCGGTGACGCGAAGGACGACGACCAGCCCAAGGAGGACCGCGGGGACGAGCGGTCCAAGTACGAGAACCCGCGGGCAGACGACGGTACCCCTTCCGACGACTCCAAACCGGACGCCAAGACGGGTGAGGACAAGCCCGATGTGAAGACCGGCGACGATAAGCCGGACGCGAAGACTGACGACAAGCCGGGCGAGGACAAACCGGATGTCAAGACCGGTGAGGACAAGCCCGATGTGAAGACCGGCGACGATAAGCCAGATGCGAAGACCGACGACAAGCCGGACGCGAAGACCGACGATAAGCCGGACGCCAAGACGGGCGACGATAAGCCGGACGCGAAGACCGGTGAGGACAAGCCCGACGCCAAGGGCTGCGATGATGACAAGCCGGACGCGAAGACCGGGGAAGACAAGCCCGACGCCAAGACGGGCGAGGACACACCGGACGTCGAGAACGTCACGCCTGACACTGACAGCGGCGACGAGCCCAAGGACGACGACATCGCCAGCAGGCGCGATCGCGGGGCCGACTCCGACAGCGGGATCATCGACACTCCGGCCAAGGACCACCCCAACGACTCCGACCCGCACAAACCGCAGGTCCTCGTGGTTGACGGCGTCAAGGTGCTCCAGGTGCCCATCGATCCGCCCACGGCCGAGGCGTTGCGGGATCTGCTCGACAACCTCGACAAAGCCCAGCCCGCCGACATGCCCTCGCCGACCGACGCCGCACCCTCGAACGGTACGGATGCCGCGTCCACGAACGGTATGGACGTCCCGTCCACGAACGGTACGGACGTCAACGCCGGGGCCAACGACGGCAGCGACGTGGTGTCCGTCGACGCGAAGTCGCTGAGCCCGGACGCGCTGTCGACGGTGGTGGACCACGCGCGCGACATCCAGCCGATCGATATGCCGACCGTGGAGGTACCGCCGGGGGAGTATGGCAAGGGCGAATGGGCGGCCATGCACATCAGTCCCGACGGCCAGGCGGGAACGATCGACCCTGGCAGCGTCCCCTCCGCCCACACCCCATCCACCGGGGACTCCGCGACCGGCACCCCGTCCGTACAGGACATCTCAGGCTCGACCGCCGACACAGCCGCGACGGCGGACACGCCTTCGACCATGACCGACACGCCTTCGGACACGACCGATACCGGCGGTTGCCAGGCGACGGACACGGGGACGCGCTCATCCGGCGACGCGGCGGTGGTCAAGCCGACTGATCCTCCGGGGCAGCAGGTTCCGGATAACGGGACTGGTCGTGTGGCGCCGACCGATCCGCCGATACAGCAGGTTCCCGACAACGGGACGGGGCACGTCACCCCGACCGAGCCATCAGGGCAGCGGGCTGCGGATGCCTCGACGCCCACCGTAGGTGAGCCGGTGGTGGTGGGGCCCACTGCGCCGTCGGTGGAGCAAGGTGGGGCAGCCACGCCGCCTGCCTCCGACGCCGCGACGCCGCCGGTTGCCGACGCCTCCACCCGGCCGCCCCACGCTACGACCGTCTACGCGGCGGCCGGGGTCGATGCCGCTGCGTGGGGCGGTGACGGTGGTGACGTTGTCTCCGTTGATGCCAAGTCCCTGGACTCCGACGCGCTCCGGACTCTGGTCCAACACCACCGTGACGTTCAGCCGCTCGACATGCCGAGTGTGGAGGTCCCGCCGGGTGAGTACGGCGAGGGACAGTGGGCGCTCAGAGACATCCAGCCTGATGGGCCGCCCGGCACGGTCGAGCCGGGGACCCACGAGAGGAGCGTGTGATGTACGTGGACCCGCCCGCCCCTCAACCCCGCCAGCCGGGCGAGAACCCGCCTCTCAACGGCAACGGCAACCCCCTGGAAGCCCAGCCAAGGGCCTGGGAGTTCAACGCCGAGTACCAGCGCCTGGTCACCGCCTGGCAGACCGTCCTACCCCTGCTGGAGGGCCTCACAACGGCCCTTGACAAGGCGTACCAGCTGGCCAGGAGCCCCCAGACGTGGGACGCGCCCGTGGGGACGCGCTACGTCGAGGACATCGGGGCGTGGCGGTCCAGGCTCGCCCTGTACCGCCAGGCCGTCCTGACGTCGATCAGTGAGGAGGCCGCCGACACGCCGCGCTGGGTGCCCAGCGCGATCGGCGCCCCCCACGCGTTCTCCTGACAGCCGCCAGCGACGGACGCCAGCGACGGGCGACGGGCGACGGGCAACGGCGACGGGCGACGGCGACGGACGGCAGAGGGTGCGAAACGTGCGGTCTGTCGTCCCACGGACGCGTGTCTGAAAGCTCTAGAAGCGCCAGGAAGATGGGAAAAACGGACAAATAGCCGTACAGTGGAGCAATGGGTGTACCGCCCTACTATGGCCCCGACTTCGGCCGGCTCCAGCGGCAAGATCCCGAGCTGGCTCAAGTGCTGCTCGACGAGCTGGACCGGGTCCGTGGCGCCCTCCAGCTGATCGCGAGCGAGAACCTCACCTCCCCAGCCGTTCTGGCCGCCCTCGGCTCCACCCTCACCAACAAGTACGCCGAGGGCTACCCGGGCAATCGCTACTACGGCGGCTGCGAGGTCGTCGACCGGGCGGAGCGGCTGGCGATCGAGCGGGCGGGCCGGCTGTTCGGCGCCGATCACGCCAACGTGCAGCCCCACTCGGGCGCCTCCGCGAACCTGGCGGCGTACGCGGCGCTGCTGCAGCCCGGCGACACCATGCTGGCCATGGACCTGTTGCACGGCGGCCACCTCACTCACGGCTCGAAGGTGAACTTCTCCGGAAGATGGTTCGACGTCGTGTCGTACGGCGTGCGACGTGACACCGAACTCATCGACTACGACGAGGTCCGGGACCTGGCGCTGCGGCACCGGCCGAAGGTCATCGTCTGCGGCGCCACCTCCTACGCCCGGCTGATCGACTTCGCCGTCTTCCGCGGGATTTCCGATGAGGTGGGCGCCTGGCTGCTCGCCGACGTGGCGCATCCGATCGGGCTGATGGCGGGTGGCGCCATCCCGTCCGCCGTGCCGTACGCGGACGTGGTCACGTACACGACGCACAAGGCACTGCGCGGACCGCGCGGCGGCGGGATCCTGTGTACGGCCGAGCTCGCCGCGCGGATCGACCGGGCGGTGTACCCGTTCATCCAGAGCGGCCCGCACATGCACGCCGTGGCGGCCAAGGCGGTGGCGTTCGGCGAGGCGTTGCGGCCCGAGTTCGGTGAGTACGCCAAGCAGGTGATCGCCAACGCGCAGGCCCTGTGCGACTCGCTGGCGGCCGAGGGGATGCGGCCGGTGTCGGGCGGTACGGACACGCATCTGATGCTCATTGACCTGCGCGAACTGGGCGTCTCGGGCGCCGAGGCGGAGCGGCGGTGCGCCGCGGCGGGGATTACGCTCAACCGCAACGTGATCCCGTATGATCCGGAGACTCCGGCCGTAACGTCGGGGATACGCGTCGGCACCCCGTGCCTCACCACACAGGGCATGGGGCCCCAGGAGTTGAAAGAAGTGGGGACGCTGGTCGTGCAGGCCGTGCGCCATCCGGGCACCGCGACCGAGGTCAGGGAGCGGGTGTCGGTCCTGTTGGCGGCCTTCCAACCGTATGACAGCGAATATTAAGAGCGAATATTAAGCTGGTGTGTGTCGATTTCCGGTCACAGTCGGTCGGAGCATCCAGGAAACTAGGTCCGTGCGCGAATACCTGTTCATGGCGCTCATTGCGGCAGCGGTGACGTATCTGCTCGTCCCGCTGGTGCGCCGCTTCGCCATCCGCATCGGCGCCGTGCCCGAGGTCCGTGACCGCGACGTGCACACCACGCCGACGCCGAGACTGGGCGGTCTGGCCATGTACGGCGGGCTGGTCGTCGGGCTGCTGGTGGCCAGCGAGCTGACCAACACCGGCAAGGTGCTGAACGACGCCGAAGGCGACCCGGTGATGGCGTTGATCATCGCGGGCGGCATCATCACGTTGACGGGGTTCCTCGACGACTGGTGGGGCATGGACGCCTTCATCAAGCTGGCCGGCCAGATCGCGGCCGCCGGCGTGCTCGTGTGGTTCGGCCTGCGCCTCACCTACATCCCGCTGCCGAAGGACTGGGGCGGCTCCACCAGCCTCGACTACACACTGAGCACCATCATCACGATCATGGTCGTGGTGGTGGCGATCAACGCGGTCAACTTCGTCGACGGCCTCGACGGCCTGGCGGCGGGGATCGTCTGCATCGCGAGCATGGCCACGTGGGCCTACTCGATCTTCCTCAAACAGAGCATCAGCGGCGACCGCATCGCGACCACGGCGGCCATCGCCGCCATCCTCATCGGCACCTGCCTGGGCTTCCTGCCGCACAACTTCCACCCCGCGAAGATCTTCATGGGCGACACCGGGGCGATGCTCATCGGGCTCGTGCTCGCCTCCTCGATCGTCACCGTGACGCCGGTCGACCCTTCGGTCATCGAGGGCATGAACCGGGTGGGGGTGCTGCTGCCGCTGCTGGTGCCCGCCGCGGTGCTGGTGCTTCCGCTCATGGACCTGATCACCGCCGTCGTGCGGCGCACCTCGCACGGCATGTCGCCGTTCGCGCCCGACCGCGGCCACCTGCACCATCGCCTGCTCGACATCGGCCACTCCCACCGCCGCACCGTGCTGATCATGTACGCGTGGACGTTCCTGTTCGCGTTCGGCATCGTCGCGCTGTCCACCATCGGCGTGCCCATCCTGCTGTTCCCGGTGGTCATCCTGCTCGCCCTGGGCGTGCTGGTGCTGATGGCCGCGCCGCGGTGGCGGGGCAGGGGCGGCCTCCACTCCCGCGGCAAGTCCGACGATGACGGCCCGCCCACCGGGCCCATGCCGCCGATCCTGCCGCAGACCGAGGTCAGGCCGCAGGTCCCGCCGCCCGGCGGCCCGTCGCAGGAACGCGCGAGTGCCACGGGGAAACCGGTCATTCCGGCAGTTCCGGGTCGTTCATGATCGCGAACTAGAAACGGCAGGTAAAAGCGGTCTTCCGTGAGCTTGTGATATCTTTCACGAGCAGGGGCCCCCGATGCACCGGCTTTGGGGGTAGCAAACGCTCGCTTGATAACATGCTTACTGGAGCACCGATGCAGGCCAACGACGTGCGCGTACTCAAAAGTGCCGCGATCCCCACCCTTGCGGTTGGGGTGGTCGCCGTGGTCGTGGCCCTGCTCCTGTCGGGAGCGAAGGGAGCGCTGGGCGCCGCCATCGGCACTCTGCTCGTCGGTGTCTTCTTCAGCATCAGCGTGGTGGCGGTCTCTTACGCCGCTCGAGTCTCTCCACAACTGATGGCCATCGCCGCGATGGGGAGCTATCTCGTCAAAGTCGTCGTCATCATGCTGATGCTGGCGGCCTTCGGCGACACCACGGCGTGGAATTCCAAGGCTTTCGCCTGGTCCGTCGTGGTAGGGACGCTCGTCTGGACGGCCGCCGAGGTGCGGGCGTTCATCAAGACAAAGATGCTTTATGTCGACCCCGAAGCCAAGGTCCCCGGGAACGGTGGCGCATGAGGCTGGTAAAAGGATGGGGTCCGATATGACTAGTCCTCTACTTGCCTGCTATCGTCGGCCCCGCGATGAGCGAACAGGAACGCCGACCGGAAGACGACGGTCAGGACTTCGCCAACGCCGCATGGTCGATCCCCAGCTATCTGCTCGCCGGGATGGCGATCTATGGCGGTGGCGGCTGGTTGCTGGACCGTTGGCTCGACACGTCCGCGTTCTTCCCTATAGGCGTCGTCCTGGGGATCGTGCTGTCCGTCTACCTGGTCTACCGCAAGTACGGTCGCTAGCCGCACGGCGCGACCACTTCGCTGAGGAAACCCTTGTGATCCGCTACGACGTTGAAGGGAACGCCGCGTGAGTGCGCTGACGGTCCTCGCCGACGATCAGTTCAAGGCTCCGTCGCCTGATGAACTGTTCACTTTCACCCCCATCATTCCCGGGGTCGACTGGTTCACGAAGCCGGTTCTTCTCGCGCTCCTCAGCTCGGTCGTCGTGATCGGGTTCTGCTGGGCGGCCTTCGCCAACCCGAAGGTCGTGCCACGGGGAGTCCAGAACGTCGCCGAGTACGGCTACATGTTCGTCCGCGACCAGGTCGCCCGGCCCTTCCTGGGCAAGGACGCCGACCGGTGGATGGGCCTGTTGCTGACGCTGTTCTTCCTGGTGTTCCTGTGGAACATCATGGGCGTCATCCCGATACTCCAGTTCCCGGTGGCCTCGCACATCGCCTTCCCGGCCGTGCTGGCGATCTCGATCTACGTGCTCAAGGTCTACCTGGGTGTCAAGCACCAGGGGGCGGTCGGTTACTTCAAGAACATGATGTTCCCGCCGGGACTGCCCAAGCCGATCTACATCCTGCTGTCGCCGATCGAGTTCCTGTCGAACATGATCATCGCGCCGTTCACGCACGCGGTGCGACTGTTCGCCAACATGTTCGCCGGCCACATGCTCCTCGCGTTCTTCAGCATGGTGGGCTTCTGGTTCCTGTTCGAGAAGCTGACCCCGCTGGGCGCCACGGTCGGCGTCATCGGCGTGGTCATGACCATCATCTTCACCGCCTTCGAGATATTCATCCAGTTCCTGCAGGCGTTCCTGTTCGCCATGCTGGCGTCGATGTACATCGGCGGCGCACTTCACGCAGAGCACTGAGAACCATCCATACCGGAATATCCATGACCGGTGGAGACACCGCTTCACCGGCCGTCCAGTAAAGGAATACAGCAATGAGCGTTCTCGCTGAGGTCTCCGGCAACGTCACCGCCATCGGTTACGGTCTCGCCGCCATCGGCCCCGGCATCGGCGTCGGCATCATCTTCGGTCAGGGCGTGCAGGCCATCGCGCGCCAGCCCGAGGCCTACGGCCTGATCCGCCAGAACATGCTCCTCGGCTTCGTCCTCACCGAGGCCCTCGCCCTGCTCGGTCTGGTCGCGCCGTTCATCTTCCAGGCGCTCTGACCAGAAGAATCCCTGACGAAAGGCTGCATCCATGACTATGGCAGCTACGATCCTCGCCGCGGAGGAGGGGTCCAATCCCCTCATCCCGCACACATTCGAGCTCGTCGTCGGTATCTTCTCGTTCTTCGTCGTCCTCTTTTTCGTCGGTAGGCTGCTCGTCCCCCGGATCCAGAAGACGCTGGCCGAGCGGACTGACGCTATCGAAGGCGGCATAAAGAGAGCGGAAGAAGCTCAGGCCGAGGCACTGAACCTGCAGAAGCAGTACCGCGACCAACTGGCCGAGGCCAGGCACGAAGCGGCTCGTCTCCGTGAGGAAGCTCGCGAGCAGGCCGCGCAGATCAGGGCCGAACTCCGCGAGGACGCGCAGGCCGAGGCCCGCCGTCTCGTCGAGGCGGCCCACGCGCAGATCGAGGCGGACCGGCAGGCGGCCTTCGCCCAGCTCCGTACCGAGATCGGCCGTCTGTCGACCGACCTGGCCAGCCGCATCGTCGGCGAGTCCCTGGAGGACGAGGCCCGGCAGAGTCGTGTTGTCGACCGGTTCCTCGACGAGTTGGAGAGCTCGGACGCGCAGGCGGTGCGGTGAGTGACCACATGAGAGGTCTCAGCAAGAACTCTCTCGCCGTGGTCGAGGAGCGGTTCAACGCCGCGGCGGGCTCGGCGGACCTGGGCCGGTTGGCCGAGGACCTCAACTCGATCGCCGATCTGCTGGACCGTGAGCACGGACTGCGCCGGGCCCTGTCGGACCCGGCCAGGCCGGCCGCTCAGAAGGCTCAGGTCGTCCGGGGTCTGCTCGGCGGCAAGGTCGCCGAGGCCGCGATCGCCACGGCTGAGGCGGCGGTCGAGGCCAAGTGGTCGCGCGCCGGTGACCTGGCCGACGTGCTCGAGCGGCTCGGCGTCATCGCCGCAGCCGCGGAGGCCGAGGCGCAGGGCACGCTGGACGACGTGGAGGACGAGCTCTTCCGCTTCGGCCGGATCGTCGCCGCCAACCCCGAGCTCCGCCGTGCCCTCACCGACCAGAGCGCTCCCGAGGAGGGCAAGCGGCAGTTGCTGCGGGACCTGCTCGGCAGCCGGGTCGCTCCCACCAGCCTGCGTCTCATCACGCAATTGGTCGTGCACCCTCGTGGACGTAGCCTGGAGGCAGGTCTGGAGGAGCTCGGCCGGTTGGTCGCACAGCAGCGCCAGCGCCTCGTGGCGACGGTGCGTAGTGCGGTCGAGCTGACCGAGGAGCAGAAGCGGCGCATCACGACGTGGCTGCGCACCTCCTACGGTCGCGACGTGCACATCAACGTCGAAGTGGATCCCCGAGTGCTCGGTGGTTTCTCGGTCCGCATCGGCGACGAGATCATCGACACCACCATTGTGGGACGAATCGAAGAAGTCCGCCGCCGGTTGGCCGGCTAGGGCGATAGAGGAGACAGAGAAGAGATGGCGGAGCTTACGATCCGGCCGGACGAGATCCGGGACGCGCTTGAGCGCTTCGTCCAGGCGTACGAACCGGAAGGCGCCGCGCGCGAGGAGATCGGGACCGTCGTCGACTGTGGCGACGGCATCGCCCATGTCTCCGGCCTTCCCTCGGCGATGGCGAACGAGCTGCTCGAGTTCGAGGACGGCACGCGCGGCCTGGCACTCAACCTCGACACCCGCGAGATCGGTGTCGTGGTCCTGGGCGACTTCAGCAGCATCGAGGAGGGCCAGACGGTCCGCCGGACGGGCGAGGTCCTGTCCGTGCCCGTCGGCGACAACTTCCTCGGCCGCGTGGTCGACCCCCTCGGCAACCCGCTCGACGGCAAGGGCGCCATCGAGTCCGAGGGCCTGCGCGCCCTCGAACTCCAGGCCCCGTCGGTCGTCCAGCGGCAGCCGGTGAAGCAGCCGCTGCAGACCGGCATCAAGGCGATCGACGCCATGACGCCGATCGGCCGTGGCCAGCGCCAGCTGATCATCGGTGACCGTGGCACCGGCAAGACCGCGATCGCCGTGGACACCATCATCAACCAGCGCGACAACTGGGCCTCCGGTGACCCGGAGAAGCAGGTGCGCTGCGTCTACGTCGCGGTCGGCCAGAAGGGCTCGACGATCGCCCAGGTGCGGGCTCGCCTTGAGGAGGCGGGCGCGCTCGAGTACACCACGATCGTCGCCGCTCCGGCGTCCGACCCCGCGGGCTACAAGTACATTTCGCCCTACACCGGTTCCGCCATCGGGCAGCACTGGATGTACCAGGGCAAGCACGTTCTCATCGTCTTCGACGACCTGACCAAGCAGGCCGACGCCTACCGCGCGGTCTCGCTGCTGCTGCGCCGCCCGCCGGGCCGTGAGGCCTTCCCGGGCGACGTCTTCTACCTCCACTCCCGCCTGCTGGAGCGCTGCGCCAAGCTCTCCGACGACATGGGCGCGGGGTCGATGACCGGCCTGCCGATCATCGAGACCAAGGGCAACGACGTCTCGGCGTTCATCCCGACCAACGTCATCTCCATCACCGACGGGCAGTGCTTCCTGGAGACCGACTACTTCAACGCCGGTATCCGCCCCGCCATCAACGTCGGTGTCTCGGTCTCGCGAGTCGGTGGCTCGGCGCAGATCAAGGCGATGCGGAAGGTCGCGGGCACGCTGCGGCTGTCGCTGTCGCAGTATCGCGACCTGGAGGCCTTCGCGGCCTTCGCCTCCGACCTCGACGCGGCGTCCAAGGCTCAGCTGGAGCGCGGTCAGCGACTGACCGAGCTGCTCAAGCAGGCTCAATACTCGCCGTTCTCAGTCGAGCGCGAGGTCGTGTCGGTCTGGGCGGGCACCACCGGCGAGCTCGACGAGGTGCCGGTCGAGGACATCCGGCGCTTCGAGTCGGAGTTCCTCGACTACCTGCAGACCAGCCACAAGGGTGTCTTCGACAGCATCCGTGAGACCAAGGATCTGCTGGACGACACGGTGACCACCCTCAAGGACGCCGTCACGGAGTTCAAGAAGGGCTTCACCACCTTCTCCGGTGAGCTGCTGGTCAAGGATGAGCCGGTCGCGCCGCTCGAAGAGGGAGAGGTCGGCCAGGAGAAGATCCGTAAGGTCGTCCGCCCGGCGGAGAAGAAGTAGCCCATGGGTGCCCAGCTAAGGCTGCTGCGACGGCGGATCAAGTCGGTCAAGTCGACCGCCAAGATCACCCGTGCCCAGGAGCTCATCGCCTCTTCGCGGATCGTGAAGGCGCAGATGCGGATGCAGGCGGCGCTGCCGTACGAGCGTGAGATCACTCGCGCCGTCACCGGCGTCGTCAGCAACGCGTCGAGCGTCGACCATCCGCTGACCGTGGCGAAGGAGAACCCCACCAAGGCGGGCGTGCTCATCGTCACCAGCGACAGCGGGTTCTGTGGCGGCTTCAACGCCAACGTCCTGCGCGAGGCCGAGGCCCTGCGCGGACTGCTGAAGAGCCGCGGCCTGGACGCCATCCCGTTCGTCACCGGCCGTAAGGGTGTCACCTGGCACTCCTTCCGTAACCGGACGATGGGCGGGCAGTGGGTCGGCTTCTCCAGGAAGCCCGCCTACGGTGACGCCAAGGAGATCGCCGAGCTGCTGATCGAGTCGTTCAAGGACGAGAACGGGATCGACGAGATCCACATCGTCTCGACCGAGTTCGTCTCGATGCTCACGCAGAACGTCGTGGTCAAGCGCATCCTGCCGCTGGAGGTCGAGGAGACCGAGGCGAGCGAGAGCGACGTGATCCCTCCTTACTTCGAGTTCGAGCCCACCGCGGCCGACGTGCTCGAGTCGCTGCTGCCGCGCTACGTGGAGTCCCGCATCTTCACGGCGCTGCTGGAGTCGGCGGCTTCAGAGGAGGCCGCGCGTCGCCGCGCGATGAAGTCCGCCACGGACAACGCCAACGAGCTGATCCGCGTGTTCACCATGCAGATGAACCAGGCTCGTCAGGCCGAGATCACCCAGGAAATCAGCGAGATCGTCGGTGGCGCCAACGCGCTCGCTGACGCCGCAGCGGGGAAAGAGTGAAATGACTGCAGAGGCTGTTGAGACCGTAGAGACCCCCGCGGCCGGTGTCGGCCGCGTGGCTCGGGTCACAGGGCCCGTCGTCGACGTGGAGTTCCCCGTCGAGGCGATGCCCGACATCTACAACGCGCTGAACCTCGAGGTGACCCTCGGGGAGGACACCAAGCTGCTGACCCTCGAGGTCGCCCAGCACCTCGGTGACAACATCGTCCGGGCCATCTCCATGCAGCCCACCGACGGTGTGGTCCGCGGTGCGGCCGTCACCGACACCGGCGTGCCGATCTCGGTGCCCGTCGGCGACGTCGTCAAGGGTCACGTCTGGAACACGCTTGGCGAGGCGCTGGACGTGCCGACCGCTTCTCTCAAGATCAACGAGAAGTGGGGCATCCACCGGCCGTCGCCGGCGTTCGACCAGCTCGAGTCGCGCACCGAGATGCTCGTCACGGGCATCAAGGTCATCGACCTGCTCATGCCGTACGTGCAGGGTGGGAAGATCGGCCTGTTCGGCGGCGCGGGTGTGGGCAAGACCGTCCTCATCCAGGAGATGATCCGCCGGGTCGCCCGTAACTTCGGTGGCACCTCGGTGTTCGCCGGTGTCGGCGAGCGCACCCGTGAGGGCAACGACCTCTGGCTGGAGATGGAGGAGGCGGACGTCCTCAAGGACACCGCGCTCGTCTTCGGCCAGATGGACGAGCCGCCGGGCACCCGTCTGCGGGTCGCCCTGTCGGCTCTGACCATGGCCGAATACTTCCGCGATGTGCAGAAGCAGGACGTGTTGCTCTTCATCGACAACATCTTCCGCTTCACGCAGGCCGGTTCCGAGGTGTCCACGCTCCTCGGCCGCATGCCGTCGGCGGTGGGTTACCAGCCCACGCTGGCCGACGAGATGGGTGTGCTCCAGGAGCGCATCACCTCGACGCGCGGTCACTCGATCACCTCGATGCAGGCGATCTACGTGCCCGCCGACGACATCACCGACCCGGCGCCGCACAACGCGTTCGCGCACCTCGACGCGCAGACCGTGCTCTCGCGGCCGATCTCGGAGAAGGGCATCTACCCCGCGGTGGACCCGCTCGACTCCAGCTCCCGCATCCTCGACCCGCAGATCGTGGGCGAGGAGCACTACGCGGTGGCCCAGGAGACCAAGCGGATCCTGCAGAAGTACCGTGAGCTCCAGGACATCATCGCCATCCTCGGCATCGACGAGCTGTCGGAAGAGGACAAGGTCATCGTTCAGCGGGCCCGCCGTATCGAGCGGTTCCTGTCGCACCCGATGTACGCCGCCGAGGCGTTCACCGGCCAGCCCGGCGAGAACGTCCCGCTGGACGAGACCATCGCGTCCTTCAAGGGCCTCTGCGCGGGTGAGTACGACCACCTGCCCGAGCAGGCGTTCTTCATGGTCGGCGGCATCGACCAGGCCATCGCCAAGGCCAAGGAACTCGAGCGCTGATCGCCCGTAGTGGGGGCATTGCGCGAGCCGTGCCCCCACTCCTGTCCGGAAAGGAGCCTACGTGGCGAAGCTAAGAGTAGGCGTTGTCTCGCCCGAGCGTGAGATCTGGTCGGGCGAGGCCGACATGGTGATTGCCAAGACCGTGGACGGCGAGATCGGTATTATGCCGCAACACGCACCTGTGCTCGGCGTCCTCGTCGAGGGCGGCGTGCTGCGCGTGAAGCGGGAGGGCAAGGGCGACCTGGTCGCGGCGGTGCACGGTGGGTTCATCTCCGTGGCCGACGACGAGGTGTCCGTGCTCGCCGAGGTGGCCGAGCTCGGTTCCGAGGTCGACGTCGCGGCTGCCCGTGACGCTCTCGAACGGGCGCAGGCCTCGATCGAGGCCGATCAGGAAGACGCCGACGCGGCCATCGAGGCCAAGCGCGCCAAGGCCCGGTTGCGTGCGGCCGGCGAAGAGGTCTAGTTCTTTGATGCGGATTTGAGGCAAGGGGGCGGCTTGGTAGCGACGGTTCTCATCTGTGTGCTGCTGGTCGCCGTCCTGGTGGCGTTGCGCGGGCTCATACTGGCGCGCTCCCGAGGGAGCGTGCCCTGCCGCCTGCGGGTGGGCGACCAGGGCTGGCAGCGCGGGGTAGCCCGCTACGCCGACGGAGAGCTCCATTGGATCCCGCTCATAGGTGTGCTTCTCAGGCCCCGCCACGCGATCGCGAGGCGGGGCCTTGTCGTTTCCTCCCGGCGCGAGCTGGACAGCGGGTTCTACGCGGTGGACTTTTCCGGCACCACGCGCGACCTCTCGCTGGCGATGAGCGCCGACGCCCTGACCGGCTTCCTCGCCTGGCTCGAGTCCGCGCCGCCGAGCGCGTATCTGGACGTCGCCTAGCGGGTGCCGCCCGGCTTCCAGAGGATCTCGTCACCCGCGTGCGCGACCCGGCACAGGATGAACAGCAGGTCTGACAGGCGGTTGAGGTATTGGGCCGTCAGCGGGTTCATGTCCTCGTGCGTCCGCAGAGCCGCCCACGTCGTACGTTCGGCGCGCCGGACCGTGACCCTCGCCAGGTGCAGCGCGGCTATAGCCGGGTCACCGCCGGGGAGGATGAAGCTGCGCAGCGGCTTGAGCTGCTCATTGAACTCATCGCACCTCGCCTCCAGCCAGTCGATGTAGGACGGTTCGACCCTGAGCGGCGGGAACTCCGGATTGTCCGTGACCGGCGTCGCCAGGTCGGCGCCCACGTCGAAGAGCTCGTTCTGGATGCGGATCAGCACCGCCGTCAGCTCCGCCGGCAGCGTGCCGTGCGACAGGGCCAGGCCCAGGTGCGCGTTCGCCTCCTCCACGTCCGCGTAGGCCGCCAGGCGCGAGTCGGTCTTGGAGGCGCGGCTCATGTCGCTCAGAGCGGTGGTGCCGTCGTCGCCGGTGCGGGTGTAGATGCGGGAGAGGACGACCGGCTTGTCCTTGTCGGCGCGCGTCATGGGGCCAGCGTAATGACAAAAGTCATCCAGAACGGACGCGGGGCGCATACCGCGCCGGTGATTTCCTCGACTACCAGGGCGAATCGCTACCCGCGAGGATGGATCCATGATGAAGGAGAGGATCTGATGCTCGAGATCAGCGAACTGCGCAAGCGCTTCGCCGGTGGGCCGGACGCACCGGAGGGCAAGGTGGCCCTCGACGGGATCAGCTTCGTCGTACGGCCGGGCGAGATGTTCGGATTCGTCGGCGCGAACGGCGCCGGCAAGACGACCACCATGCGGATCGTCATGGGCGTGCTGCAGCCCGACGCGGGCTCGGTGAGCTGGCAGAGCAGAGCGCTGGAGTACGCCGACCGGCGGCGGTTCGGCTACATGCCCGAGGAGCGGGGGCTGTACCAGAAGATGCGCGTCGCCGACCAGGTGGAGTACTTCGGCCGGCTGCACGGGATGGACGTCGCGGCGGCCAGGGCGGCGACCGGCGACCTGCTGGAGCGGCTGGGGCTGACCGAGCGCAGGGGTGACGCGGTCGAGGCGCTGTCGCTGGGCAACCAGCAGCGTGTGCAGCTCGCCGTGGCGCTGGTGCACGACCCCGAGGTGCTGGTGCTCGACGAGCCGTTCTCCGGGCTCGACCCGATCGCGGTCGACGCGCTGGCCACGGTGTTGCAGGAGCGCTGCCGCGGCGGCGTACCGGTGATCTTCTCCAGCCATCAGCTGGAGCTGGTGGAGCGGCTGTGCGACTCGGTCGGCATCGTGTCGGCGGGCCGGATGGTGGCCAGCGGCACGGTCGGCGACCTGCGGGCGGTGGAGGGCCGTACGCTCCGCGTCGTGGTGCGCGACCCGGCGCCAGGATGGGCCGACGGCCTGCCCGGCACCGTCACCGTCACCGGCGACCGGCACGTGCTGCTCGCCACCGACGGTGACGATCAGGAGATCCTGCGCCGCGCCATGAAGGCCGGGCAGGTCGAGCACTTCGGCACCGAGCAGCCAACCCTTACCGAGATCTTCAAGGAGGCCGTGGCGTGAACGGCGGCATGAGCAGTGTGATGCTGGTGGCGCGGCGTGAGATCGCCACCCATATCCGGACGAAGGCCTTCCTGCTGGGCCTGCTCATCACCGCGGTGCTGGTGGGCGGGGTGGCGTTCGCGCCGAAGGTTTTCGACCGCCCAGACTCGTACAAAATAGGCACCGTGCACTCCCAGCAACTGCCGCTGAAGGCGGCGGCGCCGGAAGCGGAGTTCGAGTGGCGCGCGTTCCCCGACGAGGCGGCGGCCAAGAAGGCGGTGCTCGACGGCGACGTGGACGCGGCGCTGATCGACAACACCAAGGTCCTCACTGACGGCGAGATCGAGTCCGAGCTCGGCGTGCTGCTGCAGAGCACCTCCAGGGAGCTCAAGCTGGGCGCCGCGGGCGTGCAGGTTCAGCCGCTCCAGATGGTGTCCGTGGGCGCCGACACCCGCTACCAGGCCGCGAGGACCGGGATCGCCGTGGTGCTGGTCGTCGTGCTCTTCATGCTGATCATCGGACAGGTCATGATGGTCGCCATGGGCGTGGTGGAGGAGAAGGGCAGCCGGATCGTGGAGATCCTGCTCACCTCGGTCCGGCCGTGGCAGCTGCTCGCCGGCAAGATCATCGGTCTGGGTGCGCTCGGCCTGATCAACCTGGTCACGATCCTCGTGGTCGGCGTGTCGGCCTCGGTCGTCTCGGGCGTCGCGGTGGACTTCCCGCCGGGCCTGCCGGGCATCGTGGCGGGGGTGCTGGTCTGGTTCGTCCTCGGCTACGCCTTCTTCGCCACGCTCGCGGCCGCGCTCAGCTCGCTGGTCTCCCGGCAGGAGGAGGTGGGCAACGTGATGTCCCCGTTGACCATGCTGATGATGGTGACCTACTTCGGGGCCTTCTACGTCACCTCCGACCCCACCGGCCCGCTGGCCAGGGTCGTCTCGCTCGTGCCGCCGTTCTCCTCGATGGTCATGCCGGTGCGGATGGCCGCCGCCGACGTGCCGTTCTGGGAGGTCGGGCTGTCCATGGTGCTGATGGTGCTGGCCGTGCTCGGCGTGCTGTCCTTCGGCGCGAAGGTGTACGAGCGGGCCGTGCTGCGTACCGGGGCCAGGGTCAAGCTCCGCGACGTGTTGCGTGTGAAATAGGTGGACACGATCAAGCGGGCACGACGCATCTCTCTGTGCGTACTGAACGTGGGCGTCGTGATGATGTGGTTCGTCGTCGTCGTGACGATTCTCGGCACCGCCGCCAACGGCGCGGCCTCGTGGCTGCGCATCGCGCCCGCTCTGATCGCCATCATCGTCTTCACCTGGTTCTTCCTGCGCATCTCCCGCGCTGTCCTCGACCGTCGCTATCCCAAAAGAGAGGTCGCGGCGGCCGGCGCTCTCGCCTTGTTCGCCGCTGCTCTGGGCGGAGCCGATCCGCTCGGGTGGGGCTTCGCACTGCTGGCGTGGGTGTCCGTGGCGACGGTCGGTGTCCGCGCGTGGACGGCCGTGGGCCTGGCCGCGGGGACGTTCGCGACCGGCACCGGGCTGGGCGCCATCGCGGTCCTCACCGGACAGGGCCTGCTGTCGATCCCGGTTCCGGACGACGGCGGGGCGATCGTCTTCATAGGATTCACCTACGCGGTGATGTGCGCCGTGCTGCCGCCGGGCAACCGGTTCTGGGCGTGGATCTACACGCTCGCCGTACAGGCTCACGAAGGCAGGGCGGCGCACACCCAGCTCGCGGTCGCGGAGGAGCGGCTGCGCTTCGCCAGGGACCTGCACGATCTCGTGGGGCACCAGCTCTCGGCCATCGCGGTCAAGACCGAGCTGGCCGTACGGCTGTCGGACGCCGACACCGTCGCCGCGAAGGCGGAGATGGTCGAGGTGAACGGGCTGACCAGGACGGCGCTGCGGGAGCTGCGCCAGGCCGTGCGCGGCTACCGCGAGCTCGACCTGAACGCGGAGCTGGACAGCGTGAAAGGCGTGCTCGAAGCGGCCGGCATCCGCTGCGAACTGCAACTGCCCTACCGTGAGCCGCCGGGCGGGGTGGCGCCCGCGTTCGCCTACGCCGTCCGCGAGGCGGCGACGAACGTGCTCAAGCACAGCACGGCCTCGTTCTGCGAGATCACGCTCCGCTTCACCGACGAGGAGGCGGAGCTGCTGGTGCGCAACGACGGAGTGGTCCGCCGCCAGGTCTCTGACCTGGGCAGCGGCCTGACGGGCATGGGGGAGCGGCTGGCGAGCGTCGGCGGCAAGGTCACGGCGCGTCCCACGGGCGATGGAGAGTTCCTTCTGCGGGCGGTTGTGTCACTCCCGATCTGTGGGTAGTGGAGGAGTGCCGGGTCTATCCCGGCAAGCACCCTGCGAAAGGGTACGACTACGCCGCGTGAGACATGGGGCGTGACTTGAGGAGGTGGCATGCGCGTCCGGGGCGATCCAAGGGCCCAGGTGGTGCGGATCGGAGCGAGACTCGACGCCGGGACGTCGGCGCGGGTGCGGACGCGTCTGCACGACGCGGTCGACTCCGGTGAGGGAGACCTGATCCTCGACCTCTCCAAGCTGGAGATGATCGACGCCACCGGCCTCGGAGTGCTCGTGGGCACGCATCGGCGCGCGATCAGCGTGGAACGCCGCCTCGTTCTTCGGGGGGTGCCGCCGCGGATCATGCGGATCCTGGCGGTGACCCGGCTGAATCGGGTTCTGCCGGTGGAGGCTTCGGAAGTCGCGGTGGCCTGAAGCGGTGGCCGGCGGTGCTCGGGAGTGCGCCGGATGCCGCGATATATAGGGCGAGCAGCGATCAGCCGCTGCTCGCCCTCTTTTCGTGGCCATACTCCCACAGGCGGTAGTAGTTCTAAGAACGACAGATAACCTGATTAGCGCGGTGATTATTCGCCATACCACATTGCCAAATAGACACGATCCGTAATCAGGGCCTCACGGCGCACCGAGGGATCTGCCGAAGATGTGTACGGCGACGCCGACCAGTTCGTCGATGGTCGGCGGCTCCTCCGCCAGCAGCCATTCGATGAGCAGCTCTTGTAGCGCTCCAATTGCCCCGAGCGCAACCAGTCGCCGATTCGGCTGGGCCGGCTGCGGGAATTCCGCCGCCGCCTCCTCGACAAGACGGGCGAAGGAGTCGACGGCACGCTGGCGAGAAGCCGTGAGAACATCGCCCGACCTGCGCACCTCCAAGTGCATGATGCGCGCGCGACGCCAGTCGGCCGTGGCGAACTCGATATACGTGCGAATCCCCGCCCGCACCCTGTCATCCAGGGTCGCGGGCGCCTCTTGTAACGCCTTGGCCACAACGGCGAGGCTTTCCTCCACGCATCGCTCGTGCAACGCCTGAAGAAGTTCCTCGCGGCCGCCGAAACATTCGTAGAAGGCGCGGTTCGAGATCCGGGCCTCCGAGCACAGTCTTTCGATCGTCGTCGCCGCGAAACCTGGCTTCGCGTATAGCGTGTAGGCGGCTGTCATCAGCCGCTCGCGTCTGTCCGCCAGCCTTTGCTCAGCCGACATTCCCCGGTAAGACCGGTTCACATTCCACCCGTCCAACATGATCGTGGCCCCCAGAGCACACAATTATGGACGGATGATCCGTTTTGGGAAAGAGCATATACTTTATCTCTTACGTCGGCCGTGCAAGAACGTGACAAGCCTGATCAGCCGCTCAAGATCCGCGGGCCCTCTGCTGAACGAGGTCAGGTTCATGCCGGGCATTGCGAACCGCTGGCGGCTGATCGCTTTGGGCCTGGCGAACTCCCGCAACCCGTCGGCTCCGTGGATGCGCCCGAAGCCCGAATCGCCGATCCCGCCGAACGGCAGCGCGGGCACGCCGGCGAATGAAATGACCGAGTTGACGGCCGTCATCCCGGTGCGCATCAGCCGGGCCAGTTCCATGGCCCGGCGCGCGTTGCCGGAGAAGATGGTGCCTGCCAGCCCGTACGCCGAGGCGTTGGCCAGCTCCAGCGCCTGCTGCGCGTCGCGGGTGCGTCGTACGGTGATGGTCGGGCCGAACGTCTCCTCGCGCACCGCGGGGGAGTCCTCCGGGACGTCCTCGATGATCACCGGGTCCACGTACGGCGCGCGCACCGAGTCGGGGCCGCCTGTCACGACTTTTCCGGACTTGGTGGCGTCGTCGATGTGGCGCCGGATTATGTCGAGCTGGCCGGGCATGGTGATCGGGCCGTAGTCCTCGCCCGCCTTGACCGTGGCGACCCGGTCCGACAGCTCGCGCATGAAAGTTTCATAGACCGCGTCCACGACGTACACCCGCTCGACACCCACGCACGTCTGCCCGGCGTTGGACATCGCTCCCCACAGGCAGGCGTCGGCGGCGGCCTTCAGATCGGCGTCGGCGTCGACGATGAACGCGTCCTTGCCGCCGCACTCGGCCACGATCGGCGTCAGGTTCTCGGCGCAGGCCGCCATGACCCGCTTGGCGGTGGCCGTCGAACCGGTGAACGCCACCTTCTTGACCCGCGGGTCCTTCGCCAGCAGCGCCCCCGTCTCCCCGAGGCCGGTCACGGTCTGGAACACCGGCTGCTCCGGCACCGACTCGGCGAACAGCTCCGCCAGCCGTACGCCGACGCCGGGGGTGAGCTCGCTCGGCTTGAACACGACCGCGTTGCCGGCCGCGAGCGCGTACGCGATGGAGCCCATCGGGGTGAAGACCGGGTAGTTCCACGGACCGATCACGCCGACCACGCCCAGCGGCAGGTATTCGAGCGTGGCGGCCAGGTTGAGGCCGATCATCCCGGTCGAGACGCGGCGCCGCCCCAGGACCTTGACCGCGTTGCGGGCCGCCCAGTCGAGGTGCGTGATCGCCAGCACGATCTCCAGCGTGGCGTCGCCGACCGGCTTGCCCGTCTCGTCGTGCACGAGCCCGGACAGCTCCTTGAGGTGCTGGGTGAGCACGGCCTTGTAGTCGAGCAGGCGGCGCCTGCGCTCGGTGGGGGCCAGCCCGGCCCACCACGTCGCGGCCTGCTCGGCCCGGCCGACGGCCTCGCGCACGGCGTCGGCGGACTGCTTGGGGTGACTCCCGACGACCTCGCCGGTCGCCGGGTTCAGTGAGTCGAACGTCAGCGTGGTCATGGCGTCACCATAGACCGGTAAGCCATCGCTTACTAGCGCGGGACGTCCACCAGCCACGTCCCGTGGAAACCGGCCGGAACACGCTGGGGCAGCCGGACCGACGCCACGTCCGACAGGTCGGTGGCGTCGAGGACGAGCAGCTCGGAGCGGTCGCCCGTGGTGACCACCGACAGCAGCCAGCCCTCGTCCTCGGCCCGCGCCCCCTCGGCCGCCACGAACACCGCCTCGCCCGTGTCGTCGCCGGTCTCCCTGACCTGGGCCGCGCCGGTCTGGTGGTCGTACTTGACGATGGAGTTGGAGTGCTCGCCCACTGTGTAGAGGTAGCGGCTGGCCCGGCCGAGCAGGGCGTCGTTGAACGTGGGGAACTCGATGCCCCGGTCGTCCTGCGCCTCCTCCTTGACCGAGCCGGACGCCAGGTCGAGCGTCCACCGGTGCAGTGTCGCGGTGGCGATCGAGGCCGCGTGCCTGGCCGGGTCCCCGGTGTTGCCGATGCGCGACCACACCCCGGTGAAGGCGGCCTGTGTGTAGCGGGCGGCGTTGAGCACGATCCGGCCGTCCGTGTCCTCCCACGCGTTGCCGACGTGGAAGACATAGCACGGGTCGACGTCGAACCAGCGGGTCGGGCCGCCCTGCCGGGGCGTCACGCCGATCCGGGCGCCGTATCCGTCCTCCCAGGCGTACGGCATGCCCGCGCGCCCGGCCTCGAACACGAAGGGCAGATCCAGCCAGATCAGGTAGTGCTCGGTGACGGCGAAGTCGTGCATCATCGTCGACTTCGGCACCTCGATCTCCCGGCTCTCCACCAGCTCGCCGTCCGCCGACAGGCGGTGGTAGGTGACGAACGGCGGGAAGTACCCGTAGCCGAAGAAGTGCAGCTCCCCGGTGGCCGGGTCCTCCTTGGGATGCGCGGTCATCGCCGTGGCCAGCCGCCCGCCGAAGTCGCACGGGCCGACGGTGGCCAGCTCCGGCGTCAGCTCGTGCGGCAGGCCGTTCTCGACGAGCGCGAAGATGCGGTCGGCGTGCCTGATCACGGAGGTGTTGGCCGTGACGGCGGCCAGGTCGACTCCGCTCTCGCCGGTGAAGGGCGCGTTGTCGGTGAACTTCTTGGTGCGTACCCACCGGTTGCGGTACCACTCGGCCCGCCCCCGGTCGAGGCGTACGCCGTGCAGCATCCCGTGGCCGGCGAACCAGTGGCCGGGGTCCTCGCCCGGCCTCGGGTTGGGGCCGTTGCGGAAGTAACGCCCGGTCAGCTCGGCAGGCAGGGCTCCGGAGACGGGAAGGTCGTACGCCTCGGTCTCGTCGGAGACGGGGGCGAGGTTGCCGCTCAGGTAGAAAGGCGTCGTCATATCACGCTCCAATGTTGATAGGTCAAAACTAGAATGTCTAGTCGTGACATGTCAACACAGGAACGTCGTCCCGTGCATCAGAAGAGCGTGGGGTTCTCCGGTTCGATTCCGCGCAGCGTGTCGTAGTCGAGGGTGACGCAGTGAATGCCCCGGTCGGCGGCCAGCACGCGGGCCTGGGGCTTGATCTCCTGGGCGGCGAAGACGCCGCGGACCGGGGTCAGCAGGGGGTCGCGGTTGAGCAGGTCCAGATAGCGGGTGAGCTGCTCGACGCCGTCGATCTCGCCGCGGCGCTTGATCTCGACCGCCACCGTCGCGCCGAGCGCGTCACGGCAGAGGATGTCGACCGGACCGATCGCCGTCATGTACTCGCGGCGGATCAGTGAATAGCCGGGGCCCAGCGTCGTGATGTGCTCGGCGAGCAGCTCCTGCAGGTGCGCCTCGACGCCGTCCTTGATCAGGCCGGGGTCGACGCCGAGCTCGTGGCTGAAGTCGTGGAGGATCTCGGCCATCGTCAGGACCAGCTTCTCGCCGGACTTGCCGTGGGTGACGGTCCAGGTCTCGCCGTCCTCTTTGAGCTTGCACGGCGGGTTCATCCAGTTGAGCGGCTTGAAGGCGCGATCGTCGGCGTGGATGGACACGCTGCCGTCCGCCTTGATGAGAATGAGCCTTGGCGCCATCGGCAGGTGAGCCGTGAGCCGTCCGATGTAATCCACGCTGCATCGCGCGATGACCAGCCGCATGACGGCCAACCCTACCGGCTCTGGAAAACTGGACGCATGGCGTTCGAGAGGGTGGGAGTGGCCGGCTTCGGCACGACGGGGACGGGAGGCGCGGCGGGGCCGGCGCGGGCGGAGCCGTGAGCCCGCGCCGCGCCCGCCGCAGGGAGTCCTCCCGTCCCCTCGGCCAGCCCGGGGGCGTGGACCGGGTCGAGGAGTGGCCGGACGGCGAGTGGAAGGTACGCATGCTCAACGGCTCCTCCTCGGCCAAGGTCTACCGCTGCCCCGGCTGCGACCAGGAGATCCGCGGCGGGCAGCCGCACCTGGTGGCCTGGCCGGCCTGGAGCGGCGGTGACGATGAGCGCCGCCACTGGCACCCGGCGTGCTGGCGGAAGAGACTGGATCGCGGCCCCGGCCGCACCCGCTACTGAAACGGTCGCGGCAAGCCCCCACCGCAAGCCCCCTACCCCGTGACACGCACCCCGGCATGACCACACTTGAAGGGACCGACGTTGGAGATTCGCGCGGCGACCGTGCTGCCCGCCCGGCGAGAGCCGATCGAGCTGCACACGCCCGACGGCCAGACCCTGGTCGGGGAGCTGGCCCTGCCCCTCGACCGGCCGCCCGTGGCGACGCTGGTCACCTTCCACCCGCTGCCGACGCACGGCGGGTTCATGGACAGCCACGTCTTCAAGAAGGCCGCCAACCGCCTGCCCGCCCTGGCCGACCTGGCCGTGCTCCGCTTCAACACGCGCGGCACCTCCTCCGATCGCGGCACCTCGTCCGGCACCTTCGACGGCGGGGAAGGGGAGCGGTTCGACGTGGCGGCGGCGCTGGAGTACGCCGAATACCACGATCTGCCGCACGTGTGGGTGGTCGGCTGGTCGTTCGGCACCGAGCTGACGTTGAAGTGGGCCCGCGACCCGCTCGTCGAGGGCGCCATCCTCCTCTCGCCACCGCTGCACCGGGCCACGGACGAGGACCTGGACGCGTGGGCCGGGTTCGGCCGGCCGCTGGTGGCCCTGGTGCCGGAGTTCGACGACTACCTGCGGCCCGAGGAGGCCAAACGGCGGTTCGCGCGGGTGCCGCAGGCCGAGGTCATCGGGGTCGACGGGGCCAAGCACCTGTGGGTGGGCGAGCCGTACGTACGCATCGTCCTGGACGAGATCGTCCGCCGGGTGAACCCGGCCGCGGCCCCCCTGCCCGTCGAGGTCTGAGGCTTGGCGATTATTTTCGTAACAGAACGAAATTCTGATGAAATGCGCCAATAGATCTAGACGGACGGCCCTTGCCGGGTGACAATCCGATCGTAAATTGAAGATCGTGGACATACCGGGCGGGCTCGACCTGCGCGGTGTTCCAGCTCGGCAGCAGCGAGGGTGAATGCGCGTAGTTCGTGGGCTGGTCGTGGTGATGTTGGCAGGGGCGGTAGCGGCCGCGCCCCTTGATCATCTGGATGCCGTCGCCAGCGCGCGGCAGAAGAGTACGGACTCCGGCCTTCGACAACCGAGCAAGAACGCGGCACCGGGGGAGGAGCCCGCGCTCGCTCTCGCCCGCCGGACCGGCCAGCCGGTCGAGGTGGAGGCGATGCGCACCGAGACGCGCCAGGTCTTCGCCAAGCCGGACGGCACCCTCGCCCTGGAGCAGTTCGCGCGCCCGGTGCGGGTCCGCCAGGCGGGCACCTGGGTGGCGGCGGACGCCGCGCTCCGGTTACAGCCCGACGGGTCGCTCGCCCCGGTCGCCACAGCGGTGGGACTCAGGTTCTCGGGCGGTGGGAGCGCGCCGCTCGCCCGGATGACCCGCGGCGGCAAGACGCTGGAGCTCGCCTGGCCAGGGCAGTTGCCGAAGCCGACGCTGAGCGGTGACACCGCGACCTACGCCGAGGTCCTGCCCGGCGTGGATCTCCAGGTCAAGGCGGACGTCGACGGCTTCTCGCATCTTCTCGTGGTCAAGTCGCGGGCGGCGGCCGAGAACCCGGCCCTGGCCGAGCTGAGCTTCCCGATCAAGACCAGTGGGCTGTCGATGAAGTCCACCCAGGGCGGCAACCTCGAAGCGAACGACGCCAACGGCGGCACGATCTTCACCGCCTCGCCGCCGATGATGTGGGACTCCTCCGGATCCTCGGCCGCGCGCACGCTGGCCGCCGGGGAAGGCTCGCCCGCCGACGCCCGGCACGAGGTGATGGGCCTCAAGCTGGTGGGCGAGAAGCTGGTGCTCAAGCCGCACCGGGGCATGATCGAGGACCCGGCGACCCGCTATCCCGTCTACCTCGACCCGTTCTTCTCGGCGGCTCGCGGCGCGTGGACGTCCGTCTGGAGCAACAACCCCACCTCCAACTTCCTGAACGCCAACGACGTCGCCAGGGCGGGACACGTCTCCGGCCAGACCAACCGGTCGTTCTTCCAGATGAACACCGGCACGACCATCCACGGCAAGCAGATCATCAAGGCGACGCTGCGCACGTACGAGACCTGGTCCTACTCGTGCACCAAGAAGCCGGTCGAAGCCTGGTCCACCGGGGCGATCAGCAAGACCACCACCTGGAAGGTCCAGCCGGCCTGGAACAGGATCCTGTCCACGGTGAACGTGGCGAAGGGCTGGGGATCGGCCTGCCTGCCCGGCGGCGTGGAGTTCGACGTCACGTCCATGGCGGTCGAGGCGGCCGCCAAGAAGTGGTCCACGATGACGATCGGGCTCAGGGCGACGAGCGAGACGGACAGCTACGGCTGGAAGAAGTTCAAGAACAACCCCAGCCTGGTGATCGAGTACAACTCGCTGCCGTCCGCGCCCGTCGCCGCCGACGCGTGGTCGGACCCGGGAGGCGGCTGCGTGTCCGGTGACGCGCGGCCGGTCATCAGCGGCGCGGCGCCGAAGCTGTGGGCCAAGCTGCGTGACGTCGACAACTCGGTCAGGGGCCGGTTCGAGTGGTGGAACGCGGCCGGCGTGAAGGTGGGCGAGTACGTCACCGGGCTGGCGAGCACGGGTAGCGCCTTCTACGCGCAGATCCCCGCGGGCGCCTACGCCGACGGCTCGCAGATCCGCTGGCGGGTCCGCGCCGAGGACGGCAAGGCCGACAGCGCGTGGGGCCCCTGGTGCGAGGCCACGGTCGACGCCTCCGCCCCCGGCAAGGAACCGGGCGTGACGTCGCCGCAGTACCCCGAGGGCGGCTGGAACGACGGCGTCGGCCGGACCGGCTCCTTCACCTTCACCGCCAATGGGGTCTCCGACGTCGTCACCTACGTCTACGGCCTCGACGCCACCCCGAAGACGGAGGTCGCGGCCGACCAGTCGGGCGGGACGGCGACGATCCAGCTCACTCCGCGTCATGACGGCCCCAACGTGCTGTCGGTACGCAGCAAGGACCGCGCGGGACAGCAGGGCCCGATCCGCACCTACCTGTTCAACGTCAACGCGGGCACGGGCCCCGACGGCCACTGGACCCTGGACGAGGGCCAGGGCACCGTCGCCGCCGACCTCACGGGCGCCCACCACGCCACCCTGTCCGGCCAGGCCACCTGGACCACAGGGCGGACGGGACTGGGGCTGCGCCTCGACGGGACGAGCGGGCACGCGCTGACCAACGGCCCCGCCGTGTCCACCCAGCGCAACTTCACCGTCACCGCCTGGGCGCGGCTGACCAGCACGAACGCCACCGCGACAGCGGTCAGCCAGGACGGCGCGCGAACTGGCGGCTTCGCCCTGCAGTACTCCAAGACCGACGACCGCTGGGCCCTGAGCCGTACGGTCGCGGACGCCGACGGGGCGCAGAGCGTGCGCGCGCTGTCGGCGGCGGCGCCGAGGCTCGGTGAGTGGACCCACCTCACCGGCGTCTACGACTCGGCCGCCAAGGAGCTGTCCCTGTACGTCAACGGCCGGCTGGAGTCGACGGTCCCGTTCACCCAGCCGTGGGACGCGACCGGGTCGCTGGCGGTCGGCCGGGGGAAGGTCAACGGGGCCGGGGCGGAGTTCTGGCCGGGCGACCTCGACGAGGTCCGCGTCTACGGCCGGGCGATGTTCGCCGACGAGGTCGCCGACCTGGTGAACAGCGCCGCGACGCTGGTCGGGCACTGGAAGCTGGATGAGGAGTCCGGCACGCTCGCCGCCGACTCCTCGGGCCGGGCCACCGCCGCGACGCTGGCCGGCGCCGCCACCTGGGGCGAAGGCTGGCTGGACGGCGCGCTCGCGCTCGACGGTGTCAACGGCCACGCACAGGCCGGCGCGCCCGCCGTCAACACCAAGGCCGGGTTCACCGTCGCCGTGTGGACCCAGCTCGACTACCTGCCCACCCGCGACGCCGCCGCCGTCTCCCAGTCCGGGACCAGGGCCAGCGGTTTCCAGCTCGGTTACGACAAGGAGCAGGGGCGGTGGGTCCTCGGCATGGCCGCCGCCGACACCGACACCGCCGCGCTGGTGCGCACGCGTTCCGACGCCGTAGCCGCGCCGCTGGAGTGGACCCACGTGGCCGGGGTCTACGACCCGCTCGCGGGTGAGCTGCGCGTCTACGTCAACGGCCGCCTGTCCGACAGCACCATCACCGACCACGTGAGCGCGTGGAACGCCACCGGCCCGCTGCAGCTCGGCCGGGCCAAGACCGCGGGCGTCTTCGCCGGCTACTGGCCGGGGACCGTGGACGACGTCCGCACCTATGACGGTGTGCTGAACGCCGAGCAAATCTCCCAACTAGCCGCCCAGTAACCCCCCAAGACCGGGAGAGGTCGGAAAAAATGGATCAGCCGAGTGGGTTAGACCTGCCGGATTCGTACTGGAATCGTTTACAGCAACCACTGAAACGGTCGTCATGGCCCCGGCGGCTGGCGGCCACGCTGTCCGTCGTCATGGTCAGCACGCTGGTGTCCGCGATGCCGGCACAGGCCGCGGGCCGCTCCGCCCCGACCGTGCAGAAGGAGACCCCGGTACGCGGGCAGAAGGTCCCGGTGCTGCCCGCCCAGGCTGATCCGGCCCAGAAACAGGCGTGGAAGGCGCCACCAGGCATCACCTGGCCGAAGGCGCAGACGGTCGAGCTGACCGCGACCGGCGACGCGCAGGCCCAGACGCTGGGCGCCACCACCTTCCCGATCCGCCTGGCCGCGCCCAAGGCGGGGACGAAGGCGGCGGCCAAAGCGGCGGCCACCCCCGACCCCGCCCGCGTCGAGCTGCTGGACCCCGCCCAGACGCAGCGGGCCGGCCTGCTCGGCCTCGCCCTGCGGGTGTCACCGGGGCAGGGACTGGCGGCCAAGAGCGGGAAGACCCGCCTGGCGATCGACTACTCCGGCTTCCGTTACGCCTACGGCGGCGACTACGGCGCCCGGCTGCGGCTCGTCCGGCTGGACGAATGTGTCCTGACCGCCACCGCGACCGGCTGCCCGCAGCCGGAGCCGGTGCCCGGCGACAACGACACGAAGGCGGGCACTCTGACCGCCGACGTGGACATGCCCGCGCTGTACGCGCTGGCGGCGGCGCCTTCGGGGTCGGCGGGCGACCACGGGGCCACCTCGCTCGCCCCGTCGGCCCAGTGGAGCGTCGGCGCCCAGTCGGGTGACTTCACCTGGGGTTACGAGCTGCGAGCGCCGCCCGCGCTGGGCGGTGACGAGCCGGACCTGTCGCTCGACTACTCCTCCCAGAGCGTGGACGGCCGCACCGCCTCCACTAACAATCAGCCGTCCTGGGCGGGTGAGGGCTTCGAGCTGAACCCCAGCGGCTACGTCGAACGCCGCTACAAGTCCTGCATGATCGACGGCAAGAAGACCGGCGACCTGTGCTGGGACCAGGAGAACGCCACCCTGTCCCTCGGCAACTCGGCCGTCGAGCTGGTCAAGGACGCGACCACCAAGCTGTGGCGCCCCAAGCGCGACGACGGCACCCGGATCGAATACCTCACCGGCGCCGTGAACGGCGACAACAACGGTGAGTACTGGCGCGTCACCGCGGCCGACGGCACCCAGTTCACCTTCGGCCTGAACCGCCTGCCCGGCTGGGCCACCGGCAAGCCGGAGACGAAGTCGGTCCAGACGGTGCCGGTGTTCGGCAACAACAGCGGCGAGCCCTGCTACAACAGCACCCCGGCCAACGCCTGGTGCCAGCAGGCCTACCGGTGGAACCTCGACTACGCGGTGGACACCCACGGCAACGCCACCACCTACTGGTACGCGCTCGAGAACAACTACTACGGCCGCAACATGAAGCCCGAACTGGGCACCCTGTACGCGCGAAGCGGCTACCTCACCCGCATCGACTACGGCTACCTCCAGGGCGAGCTGTTCACCAAGGCGCCCGCGGCCCGCGTGGTCTTCGACGTGGCCGAGCGCTGCCTCCCCAGCGGAACGATCACCTGCGCCGCCGCCGAGCTCAAGAAGGAGACCGCGAGCAGTTGGCCGGACGTCCCGTTCGACCAGATCTGCGACTCCGGCGTGAAGTGCACCGACCGCCTGTCGCCGACGTTCTTCACGCGGAAGCGGCTGGCCAAGGTCACCACCCAGGTGCTCAACACCGACACCACCAAGTGCTCGGGCGCGCCGTACTGCCCGGTGGACTCCTGGACACTGACGCACCAGTTCCCCGCCACGGGTGACGGCCTCAGCCCGTCGCTGTGGCTGGCGTCGGTCCAGCAGAGTGGCCTGGTCGGCGGCACGATCACGCTGCCCAAGGTCACCTTCACCGGCGTCCAGCTGCCCAACAGGGTGGACGCCAACGAGGGCCGCGCCCCGCTCGTCAAGTGGCGCGTGCAGGCGGTGAACAACGAGAGCGGCGGCGAGCTGCGCGTCAACTACGCACCGGCCGACTGCAAGCCGGGCGACCTGCCGGCCGCCGACAAGAACAACCGGCGCTGCTTCCCGCAGCGCTGGGCCCCGGCGAACGAGGCCGAGGTCACCGACTGGTTCCACAAGTATGTGGTGACGCAGACGGTGGAGGCCGACCGCGTCGCGGGCTCGCCGAACGTGGTCACCGACTACGAGTACCTGGACGGCGGCGCCTGGCGCTACGCCGAGAACATCCTCGTCAAGCCCGAGCACCGGACGTGGTCGGACTGGCGCGGGTTCGGCCGGGTACGGGTGCGCGAGGGCGACGGCCAGGACACCAAGCGCACGCTCACGGAGTTCAGGTACTTCCGTGGCATGGACGGCGACAAGCAGGCCGACGGCTCCAAGCGTACGGCCGAGGTGGTGGACACCGAGGGCGTCAAGCTGGCCGACCTCGACCAGTTGTCCGGGTTCGAACGCGAGGAGATCCTCTACGACGGTGACGGCGGGTCCATCCTGTCCGCGACCGCCGAGGAGCCGTGGTCGCTCAAGACCGCCGAGTCCACGCAGAGCGGCGTCACCAAGGCCGCGTACGCGGTCGAGCCCAAGTCCATGGTCACCCGCACCGCGTTGAGCGGCGGCAAGTGGCGGCGTACCGGCGAGGAGCGCGCGTACGACACCAAGGGCCTGCTCACTCAGGTGGAGGAGAAGGGCGACCTGGCCAGCACCGACGACGACCAGTGCACCCGCTACACCTACGCCCGTGACGACACGGCCTGGCTGATCGACTACACCAGCAGGATCCAGAAGGTCGCCGCGGGCTGCGGCACCGGAGTGTCCAAGCTGGCCGCCGAAGAAGTGATCTCCGACCAGCGGGTCTCGTACGACAACAAGGCGTACGGCCAGGCCCCGAGCAAGGGTGACGTGACCGCGGTCCAGCTCGTCACCGGGGACGGCACGGCGAGCACCGACAGCACCCACACCTACGACACCTACGGCCGCGAGACCAGCGAGACCGACGCGGTCGGCACCAAGTCCGTCACCACCTACACCCCGGCCGCGGGCGCCCCCGCGACGGAGATCATCGAGACCAACCAGCTCGGCCACGTCGACCGCACCCTGCTCGAACCGGCCTGGGGCGAGCCCATCGCCGAGGTCGACGCGAACAACCGCCGCGTCGACATGGAGCACGACGCGATCGGCCGCCTGGTCAAGGTCTGGCAGCCCGACCGCAGCAAGTCGGCGGGGCAGTCGCCCAGCACCGAGTACTCCTACCAGATGCGCAACGACGGCCCCAGCGTCGTCACCACGAAGACGCTGCGCGCGGACGGCGCCTACACCACCAGCTACGAGCTGTACGACGGCCTGCTGCGCGAGCGTCAGACCCAGGAACCCGCGCCCCTCGACACCCAGACGCAGGATCCCGCGCTGCGCGAGGGCCGCACGATCACCGACACCATCTACAACTCCCTCGGCGAGACGGTCAAGTCCAACACCGGCTACTTCGCCACCGGGGCGCCCTCCACCGAGCTGCTCGCGGTGGCCGACGCCGACGTGCCCACCCAGGTCGTGTCGACCTTCGACGGCACCGGCGACGTCAGCGCCCAGGCCCTCAAGGCCAAGGGCGTGGAGAAGTTCCGGGTGTCCTCCACGCAGGAGGGCGACCGGATCCACGTGACACCGCCGCCGGGCGGCACCGCGACGACCCGCATCGGCGACGCCGACGACCGCCTCATCGAGCTGCGCCAGTACAAGGGCGCGACCCCGACCGGCGAGTACGAGTCCACCAAGTACACCTACGACCACGCGGGCCAGCTGTCCACGGTGACGGACCCGGCGGGCAACGTGTGGCGCCACCACTACGACCTGCGCGGACGGGAGATCAAGACCGAGGACCCCGACAAGGGCGTCACCACGATGACCTACAACGACGCCGACGAGCTGCTCAGCACCACGGACGCCCGCGGCAAGACCTTGTGGTACGTCTACGACGAGCTGGGCCGCAAGAAGGAGATGCGGGCGGACTCCGCGACCGGCACGCTGCTGGCCGAGTGGAAGTACGACGCGCTGGCCAAGGGCCACCTGAACGCCAGCATCCGCTACGTGGGCGGGCAGGCGTACAAGGCGGAGATCAACGCCATCGACACCAGCTACCGCACGCTGCGCCAGACCGTCACCGTCCCCGAGCGGGAGGGCAAGCTGGCCGGCGCGTACCAGCTCAACACCCGCTACACGCTCGACGACCAGGTCCAGTCCGTCAGCTTCCCCGCGGGTGGCGGCCTGGCGGAGGAGTCGGTCGTCTACTCCTACGACGAGCTCAGCCAGCCGACCAAGGTCACCGGCCTGTCGTCGTACGTGACCGCGACCCGCTACTCCAAGCTGGGCGAGACCCTGCAGTACGAGCTGGGGGCCGGAGGCAAGAAGACCTGGCTCACCTACACCCACGACGAGGCCACCCGCAGGCTGACCAGGATGCGGCTGGACAGGGAGAGCGCCACCGCGGCCGACCTCGACCTCAACTACACCTACGACGCGGTGGGCAACATCACCAAGATCGCCGAGCAGGCGAGCGGCCAGGACACGCAGTGCTTCAAGTATGACCATCTGCGCCGCATGACCTCGGCGTGGACGGCCACCGACGACTGCGCCAGCGGCACTCCGCAGTCCGACAAGATCGGCGGCGTGGCCCCCTACGCGGTCAGCTACGCCTACGACGCCACCGGCAACCGGACCAAGGAGACCAAGCACGCCTGGGGCGGCGCGGCCGAATCCGTCCGCACCTCCACCTTCCCGGCGGCGGGCGCCAAGCAGCCGCACGCGCTGCAGGCCGTCGGGGCGGACGTGTTCGCCTACGACGAGGCCGGCAACACCACCAGGCGCAAGGTCGGCACCTCCGACCAGAGCCTGGTCTGGGACGCCGAGGGCAACCTGGAGTCGGTGACGGAGGCGGGCAAGAGCACCTCGTTCGTGTACGACGCGGACGGCGAGCGGCTGCTCCGCAAGACCACGACCGACGCCACGCTGTACGTCGACGACATGGAGCTGCGCTTCGACTTCGCCAAGGACGCGGTCGAGCAGACCCGCTACTACACCGTCAACGGCGAGACCATCGCGGTCCGCACACCGGACAACCAGGTCTCCTTCCTGGCCAACGACCACCAGGGCACCGCGCAGGCCGCGGTGAACGCCGGGACCGGGGCGCTGGCCATCAGGAGGCTGACGCCGTTCGGCGAGGACCGGGGATCGCCGCCGCAGTGGTGGCCAGGACAACGCGGGTTCGTCGGCGGTGGGAACGACCCGACCACCGGGCTGGTCCACCTCGGCGCCCGTGAGTACGACCCCAAGAACGGCCGCTTCATGTCGGTCGACCCCATCATCGACGAAGAGGATCCGCAGCAGCTCAACGCCTACGCCTACGCCAACAACAGCCCCGTCAGCATGAGCGACCCTGACGGGCAGCTGTTCTGGATCGTCGTCGGCATCGCGGCCAGGATCGCGGCCCGGATCATCGCCAGGAAGCTGGCGCAGGCCGCTGCCAGGCGGGCGGCCCTCGCGGCGGCACGGGCGGCTGCCAGGCGCGCGGCCATCGCGGCGGCCAAGCGCCGGGCCGCGGCACTGGCCAGGAAGAAGGCTCTGGAGCTGGCCAAGAAGAAGGCCGCGGAGGCGGCGAAGAAGAAGGCCTTGGCGGCGGCCAAGAAGAAGGCTGCCGAGAAGATAAGAAAGGCCGCGGCGGCCGCGGCGAAACGACGGGCCGCGGCGGCAGCGAGAAGGGAAGCCAGGAAGAAGGCCGCTGAGGCGGCGGCGAAGAGGCGGGCCTCGGCGGCGGCCAGGGCGCGCAACCACCGGGCCGGTCGGCTCCCACGCGGGGTCCAGCAGGCGCGGCAGCGTCCGGCACACCGGCCGACCAGCCAGAGAGCGGCACAGCGGCAGTCGCCGCCCAGGGCGAGCCGGCAGCCGGCGCAGTCAAGGCCGAGCCAGGTCTACCGCAACGACGGCACGACGCAGCCGACCCAGTCCTACACCGTCTACGGCAACGGCCGGATGTACCCCGAAGGGAGACCGCCGACGAACCTCCCGGATCGGGCCGGCGCCGGAAGCGCGGAGAAACAGCTCTGGAAGAATGAGGAGATCGAACTGACCAAGAGGTCTGGCGCGATCGCCGAACTGGGCGCCCGAAGCCAGAAGATCGTGGACAACATCGTCGACACCATCGACACCCTCTTGGGTGGGCTGGGATAGCAGATCTCTCCTGCCGATGACGGACCGGCGCGGGGCTCTCACGGCCCCGCGCCGGTGGCGTTCCCGGGCCCCTTGTTCATAGAATCTTGTTCGGTTCCGATGCGAGGAGGCATCCCGTGG
This sequence comes from Nonomuraea sp. NEAU-A123, assembly GCF_018603905.1. GTDB lineage: Bacteria > Actinomycetota > Actinomycetes > Streptosporangiales > Streptosporangiaceae > Nonomuraea. Next base: position 150,035 of record NZ_JAHFZZ010000020.1, on the reverse strand, counting down.
GCGCGTTCGATCTCAGCGGTAAGCAGGCTCTGGTCACCGGGGCGTCGAAGGGGATCGGGCGGGCCATCGCGCTCGCGTACGCCGAGGCCGGGGCCGACGTGGCACTCGTCTCGCGCTCGGCCGATCCCCTGGCCGAGGTGGCCAAGGAGATCGAGGGGCTGGGCCGGCGCGCCGTCGTCCTGCCCGCCGACCTCACCGACCGCGACGCCGCCACGGGCGCCGTGGCGGCGGCGATCGACGGGCTCGGCCACCTCGACATCGTGGTCAACAATGCCGGCGGGTCGAATTTCCTCGTCGAGTTCAAGGATCTCCGGCTGTCCGGCTGGGACAAACTCCTGCGTCTCAACCTCGACTCGACCATGGCGGTCTGCCACGCGGTGGCACCCCACCTCCTGGACCGGGGCACCGGCTCGGTCATCAACGTGGCGTCGGTAGCGGCGTTGGGAGCGCCCTTCCTGGCCCCTTACGCGGCGGCGAAGGCGGCGGTCGTGGCGTTGACCAAAACCCTGGCCGTGGAATGGGCGCAAGCCGGTGTCCGGGTCAACGCTCTATGTCCCGGCTGGACCGCCACAGATCTCAACCGCAACCTGTGGGAAGACGAAGCGTCGAACGAGGCGACGGTGTCCAGTGTCCCGATGCGCCGCTGGGGAACGCCGGAGGAAATGGCCTATCCAGCGGTTTTCTTGGCAAGTCGGGCATCGGCGTATATGACGGGTCAGGTGCTGTTCATAGACGGGGGCGCGACGGCCATCGGATAGGGCGGCGATGGTGAAGAACGCGCACGTCACGGCGCCCGGCCCGGGAGCCGGAGGAGCGTTTCCCTGGACAGGCCCCGGCCGGGTGTGGCGGGTGGGGCCGGCCACTGCTGGCCGTAAAAAAGACTGGTGTAAGAGAAAGCGGTCAGCACAGGAGGCAATATCGGTATAAGCCGAGAAGTGATGGAAGGACAAAAGAGGTCTACCGTATCGTCCGTGCAGCTTTACACGAGATCAGCCGGAACGGGACTCCCGGTCGTACTGCTTCACGCGTTTCCGCTCTCGTCGGCCATGTGGCTGGCGCAGCGAGAGGGGCTGGCCAGGTCGTGTCGCGTGATCACACCTGACCTGCGCGGCTTCGGTGGGTCGCGGCTGGGGGAGGAAGAGCCGTCGGTCGAGGTGATGGCCGACGACGTCGCCAGGATGCTCGACGGCGAGGGGATCGATCGCGCGGTCGTCGGCGGGCTGTCGATGGGCGGCTACGTGACGATGGCGTTCTGCCGCCGCCACCCCGACCGGCTGCTGGGCGTGATACTCGCCGACACGAAGGCGAGCCCCGACCCTGAGCCCGCCCGCGCGAACAGGGAGCGCATCGCCAAGGCGGTCCTGTCCGATGGCAGCGCGGTGCTCCTGTCGGAGGTGCTGCCCGCGCTGATCGGGCCCACCACCAAGGAGCGCAGGGCCATGGTGTTCGGGCGGGTCAAGGGGCTCGTGCAGTCGGCTCCGCCCGGTGCGGTGGCCTGGGCGCAGCGGGCCATGGCCGGGCGGCCCGACTCCTTCGACACGCTGGCCGCGCTCAAGGTGCCGCTGCTCGTCGTGGTGGGGGAGGAGGACGAACTGGCGACCGTGGCCGACGCGGAGGCGATGGCGCGGGCCGTCCCCGACGGCCGGTTGGAGATCATTCCGAAGGCCGGCCACCTGACGGCGGTCGAGCAGCCGGAGGCGTTCAACGCGGCCGTGGCGGAGTTCCTCAACACCGAGCTCGGCGGCGCGGCACAACCCCGCTGACCGGCACCGCCGTGGTCAGGCCTGTGCTTGGCGGGGGAGGACGAATTCGCGGATGATCAGCGCGATGGCGGCCGCGACCGGGATGGCCACCAGCGCGCCCACGATGCCGAGCAGCGCGCCGCCGAACAGCGCGGCGATCACCGTCACCGCCGGCGTCACGTCCACAGAGCGCTTCATGACGCGCGGGTAGATCAGGTAGTTCTCGACCTGCTGGTAGACCACGAAGAACACCGCGCACGCGAGTCCCACGGGCAGCGACTGGAGCAGCCCGACCCCCGTCACCAGCACCGCTCCGATGGTGGCGCCGACGAGCGGGATCAGGTCCGTGAGCGCGACCACCAGCGCCAGCGCGAGTGCGTACTTCACGCCCATGATCGACAGGAAGATCCAGGTCAGCACGCCCGCGATGACCGAGATGAGGACGTTGCCCGCGACATAGCCGCCGATGCCGTCGAGGATCTGTTCGCTGATCTCCCTGGTCCGCTCCCGCCGGGAGACCGGCACCAGCTTGAGCATGTACGCCTTGATCGTGTGCAGGGAGCCGAGGAAGTAGAGCATGAGCACCAGCAGCGTCACCGTGGTGAAGACGCCGTCGAGCACCACCAGCCCCGCCCCCACGACCCCACTGGCCAGCGAGGGCCCCAGTTGGCTGGTGACGAACGTGGCCACCTTCGGCAGGATCTGATAGTCGGCGTCGAGCTGCCGGAGCGTCGGATGGTTGCTGAGCTCGGTCACATAACCGGGCACGGCCGCGATGAACTCGGTCAGCTGCTTGCTCACCGGCGGCACCACGGCCAGCCCGAACAGCACGAACGCCACGATGACCCCGGCGAACACGATCGAGATCGCCCAGCGCCTGGCCAGCCCGCGCCGTTGCAGCGCCTCCACGGCCGGGTTCAGCCCGACCGCCAGGAACATCGCCACCACGACCAGGATGATCACGCTCAGGGAGCGGACGACCATCTGCGCGAGCGCGATTGCGGTCAGCACGCCCAACCCGCCGACCAGCCCGAACATGAACGGCCCCCGGGAGAGCGGCGGCCCGTACGACGGTGGCTTGGCGACATCTTCCACGGCAGGGGATTCGGCTTCTGCGGACACGGGGGCTCCTGGAAGATCGCGACAAACCACGGCAGTTTTTGACATATGCCCTATGGAACGACAAAGAGAGCCTAGCGACCTCAAGGTCACCAGGCTCTCTTCAGCCGTCAGCCCACCCCCGTGTAGTCGATCCCGCGGCGGCTACTCCTGCCACCACTCCGCGTCGTCTTCACCCTTGGACTCGGCCTTGGCCGCGGCCGGTGCGGGCTGGGCAGCCGGGGCGGGCTTGTCGTTGACCGGTGCGGCGATCGCCGGCTTCGGCGGGGCCGCGGCGACCGCGGGCTCGGGCTCCATGCCCGGCAGGGCGGCGCCACCGAGCAGCTGGCGCAGCTGAGCCAGGTGGCTGGTGATGCTGTCGCGCTGGCGGGTGAGCTCGTCGACCTGACGCTGCATCGCACTGCGCGTGCGCTCGGCGTCGTTCTTCGCCTCGGTCACTATGGTGTCGGCGCTGGACTTGGCCTCGGAGACGATCGTCTCGGAGCTCTTGCGAGCGTTGGCGACCAGCTGCTTGGCGTGCAGGTCGGCCTCGCGCCTGGTCTGGTCGGCCTGCTGGGTGGCCTTCGTGGCCCTCGACTCGGCCGTGGCCGCGCGCTGCTCGGCCTCGGCGACCAGCTTCTGCGTGTTGGCCTGCGCGGTGGCGTGGCGCTCGGCCTCCTGGCGCTCGGCCTCCTCGCGGCGGGACGCGAGCTGGATCTCGAACTCCGCCTCGTCCTGCGCCCGCTTGGCCTCGGACTCCTCCAGCACCCGCTGAGCCTGCGCGCGCATCTCGTCGGCCTGCCGCTTCGCGGTGGTCAGCACCTCGTCGCGCTCGCGCTTGGTCGAGGCACGCAGCTGCGCCACCTCGCGCTCGGTCGTCGTGCGCAGCTTGGCGATCTCACGCTCGGCGTCGGCGCGCTTCTCCGCCACCTCGTGGTCGGCGGTGGCCCGCAGCTTGGCGACCTCGCGCTCCGTGGTGTTGGTCAGCTCATCGGCCAGACGGCGAGCGGTCGAGCGGGTCTCCTCCGCGTCGCGCTCGGCGCTGGTGCGCATCTCGTCGGTCTCGCGCGTCGCCTGTGCCCGCTTGTCGGCGGCCTCGGCCTCGGCGGCGGCCCGTACATCGGCGGCCTCGACCTTGGCGGCGGCCTTGATCTCGTTGGCCTCGGACCGCGCGGCCTGGACGAGCTCGGTGGCCTGCTCTTCGGCGAGGCGCAACAGCTGCTCGATGCGGGCGCCCAGACCGGAGTAGGTCGGGCGCTCCTGCTCCTGCAACTGGCGCTGGGAGTCGGATAGATCGCGCTGCAGGGACGTCACCTGCTCGCGGGACTGGCGAAGCTCACCGTCGATCTGCTTCAGATGATCGTGAACCTGATGGCGGTCATAACCACGGAGCACGACGTCGAACTCGCGTGCTGGGGCATCCTCGAAGAAGTTGTTGAGCTGGGCGTCGATGTCGGACTGCATGGAGGCTCGATCCTGGGTTGTCGAGACGGCTACACGGGCCGGACGGGGGGTTCGGGACAGCCGAGCCAGGAGCCTGTGCCTCGCGGCAGGCGCCTTGTCCGGTGGAAAGCCAGCGTACTCCGCCGGTGCCGCCTGAGAAGCCCCGTCCGACTATCTGCGTGACTAGTTACATACGATCGGTTTTGACGTTTGCCGGAGCCCCGGCTGCCTGCACCAGCTCAGTGAGCATTCCTCCCACGTCCTTGGGGTGCACAAACGCGATCTCCGACCCCATCGAGCCGTGTCGCGGGTGCTCATCGAGCAGCCGCACGCCCTTACCCGCCAACCGTTCCATCGCCCCAGCCACGTCCGGCACCCCGAACGCCACATGGTGCACGCCCTCGCCCCGCTTGGCCAGGAACTTCCCCACCGGCGTGTCGGGCGACAGCGGCTCCAGCAACTGAATGTAGGAGCTCCCGCCCTCGCCGTCAGCGATGTGGAGCATGGCCTCCCGGACCCCTTGCTCCTCGTTCACCTCGCGTGCCACGACGGTCAACTCGAACGTGTCCGAGAATAGCGCGATCTTCGCGTCGAGGTCGTGACAGGCGATCCCGATGTGGTCGATCCGCATGAACATGTGTGGCCTACCTCCATAGCGAGCGTGCACCTACTCGTGGGTATGGTGTCAAAGAACCCCTCGCGCGCACAGGAGGCCGTCGCCATGTCTGGGTCCGTCATCGTAGCCGGAGCTCGTACGCCCATCGGCAGGCTGCTCGGCGCCCTGTCCGGGTTGCCCGCCGTGGAGCTCGGCGGCATCGCCATCAAGGCCGCACTGGAACGCTCCGGGGTCGCGCCGGAGGCCGTCGAGTATGTGATCATGGGCCAGGTGCTCCAGGCGGGCGCGGGCCAGATCCCCTCCCGCCAGGCCGCGGTCAAGGCGGGCATCCCGATGACCGTCCCCTCGCTCACCATCAACAAGGTCTGCCTGTCGGGGCTCGACGCCATCGCCCTGGCCGACCAGCTCATCCGCGCGGGGGAGTTCGACATCGTGGTCGCGGGCGGCATGGAGTCGATGACGAACGCGCCGCACCTGCTGCCCGGCCTGCGCAAGGGCGTCAAGTACGGCGGCTCCACGGTGGTCGACTCGATGGCGCACGACGGGCTGTTCTGCGCGTTCGACCAGTGCGCGATGGGCGAGTCCACCGAGCGCTACAACGCCCGGCTGGGCATCGGCCGCGAGGAGCAGGACGCGATCTCCGCCCGCTCCCACCAACTGGCCGCCGCGGCCACCAAGAACGGCGTCTTCGACGACGAGATCGTGCCGGTGGAGCTCCCGCAGCGGCGCGGCGAGCCGGTGGTCGTCAAGGAGGACGAGGGCATCCGCGGCGACACCACCGTGGACACGCTGGCCCGGCTGCGGCCGGCGTTCGCCGCCGACGGCACGATCACGGCCGGTTCGGCCTCGCAGATCTCCGACGGCGCCTGCGCGGTGGTCGTGATGTCCAAGGCCAAGGCCGAGGAGCTGGGGCTGCCCTGGCTGGCGGAGATCGGCAGGCACGGCAACGTGGCCGGGCCGGACACCTCGCTGCAGTCGCAGCCGGCCAACGCCATCAAGCAGGCGCTGGCCAAGCAGGGCCTGAGCGTCGGCGACCTCGACCTGGTGGAGATCAACGAGGCGTTCGCCAGCGTGGTGCTCCAGTCGGCGAAGGAGCTGGGCGTGCCACTCGATCAGGTCAACGTCAACGGGGGCGGCATCGCGCTCGGCCACCCGATCGGCGCCTCGGGCGCCCGCATCGTGCTCACGCTGGCCCACGAGCTAAGGCGCCGGGGCGGCGGCCTGGGCGCGGCAGGGCTGTGCGGCGGCGGCGGTCAGGGCGACGCGCTCATCATCCGCGTACCGGCATAGACGTATGGGGTGAGAGCTCGGCTCTCACCCCATGTACGCGTCTAAGGAGGTTGGTGAGCCCGGCCGCGAGGGAGGTTGCGGCCGGGCTTTTTTGCGGTGGTCATGAGGAGAGGAACTTGGCGAACACCGAGCGGTGACGACGCTCGGCCTTCTGACCCTTCTGCGCCTCGCGTACCCGGCGGTGCTGGGCCGCGGCCTCACGGAGCTCCTCCGCGTGGTTCTTCATGACGGCGTATTCGAGTTCGGCGTTCATCCGAGTGCTCCTGTGTTCTTTCGGTCCACTTCCCTGGCACTTTCTAGATTGCTCCTAAGGCCCCTGCCGCCACATCGGGCGGATGCCCTATCTGTGGCATTAAGCCGATGTGAGGAGCTACCTAGGGCGCCGGTCGTAGGACCTAAGGCACCTAGGGCTGGTCGGCGAACTTCACCGTCACCTTGGCGAACCCGAGCGACTTGAGCATCCCTTCGAGCATGGCCTTGGTGTTGGTGTCGGCGCGGGCGCGCAGGTCACTGGACGCCGCGGCTTCGGCGATCTTGGTCTCCGCCAGCACGTACAGCTCCCGCTGGTCGTTCGGAGACGACGACAGGAAGCCCTGCACGCGGTCCAGCAGCCCGCGCTGCTGGGCGAAGACGTAGGAACGCCGGTTGTCGAGGTTCGGCTTCTCCAGTTGCGCGCGTGGCAGGCGGATCGTGACCTCCGTACGGTCCTTCGAGACCGTCACGCCGTTGGCCCCCAAGGCGGAGAAGTCGACGTAGGCGTCCACGTTGCCCGCCCCCACGAACAGCGTGCGGGTGCCCTTGACCGCGTCGGGCAGGAAGCGGGCGTCCTTCTCCAGATCGACCACCACCTGGAAGTTGCCGGTGGCCGCCTCGAACCGGCTCAGGTCCTTGATGGACTGCAGCAACACCGGCTGGCTGCGGTCGATGGTCTGCTCGCCGAACGGGTTGAGCCAGGTCCAGGCCAGCCGGCCGCCGACCACGAGCAGAACCGCCACGACCAGGAAACCGGCCAGATATCGCCACCTGCGGCGCCGCCGCGGGGTGACCGCGGGGGGCGCCGTTTGGGAAGTCGTCATGCGAGTGTGACTACCCGACCGTGGATCATCATTGCCAGCTTTTTGGTGACATCTCCGATCCCCAGTCGGAAGGCCGCTCTTCGTCGCTGGGATTCGGATAGACCGGATAGACCTGTGGCGAGCCGGTCGAGGCCGCCACCGGGGCCGCCGCCGCCCCCGCCGGCCCGCCGCCGAAGTGGGTGCTCGACAGCTTGCACGCCTGGAAATCGCTGAAGAACATGCGCAGCCACTCGCGCCGCTGATGCTCGCTCAGCCCGGAGAACCAGGCCGCCGCGTATTGGTGCTCCGGCAGCGGCCCGCCGGGCAGCGGCTCGCCGCGCAGCCAGGCCACCACGATCTCGCGGTAACCGTCGCCGGGCGTGTCGGGGCATTGAGCGGCCAGCGACTCGACGTACTCGTAGACGGCCTCGTCGGCGAAGCCCGCCGACAGGTCGGGCACGTGGATCTGCGCGAGTCCGGTGGACGGCTGCAAGGGTTCTTCCAGCGGCCGCTGTTCGACCCGGGTGAACGCGGCAGGCGTGCCCGCCAGGCGCGAGGCGATCTGGGTGAAGGCCGCGCCGAGCTCGGCCAGGCCCGCGCGCATGCCCGGATGCAGGCAGACCGTGATCGGCCAGTCCTGGCAGCTGTAGGCGATCTCCTGGGCGGCGGCGGGCTTGGTCTCGGCCAGCAGCCGCGCCACCCCCGTGCCCGCCGCGAGCACCGACAGCAGCGCGCACGCCAGCACCAGGGCCTGCCTGGTCACCACCGCCGCCCAGCCGAGCAGCAGCGCTGCCGTGATGCCCAGCAACCAGAGCGTCTGGTCGAGGAACGCCGCGCCGCCGAGCCCCTGGAACAGGTCGTACGGCTCGCCCGTGCCGGGCGCCAGCTTGTCGGCCCAGCCGTTGCCGCCGGCCAGCCAGGTGAACAGGCCGTAGCAGCCCAGCCCGGCGAGCGGCGGCGTGTAGACCCTGGGCAGCAGCCAGCCCGCGATCCAGCCGATCACCGAGTAGAGCGCCAGTCCGGCCATGCCCACGCCGAGCCCGGCCAGGCTCAGCCGTCCCGACTGCTCGGTGAGCACCGTCTTGACGGCCAGGACCAGCACGGTCGCGCCGAACGAGCCCAGCACCACCACGACGATCGCCAGCGGCGCCTTCAGCGCCCGCCAGGTCGTCAGCGAGCGGCCGCGCAGCGCTCTGCGCTTGCGCATCGCCACCCACGCGGCGAAGGCGGCGGCCACGGGCCCGGTCAGCCGGAGCGAACCGATGACCGCGGCCACGATATTTTCCCACGCGTCCACGCCAGGTATCAGGACGCTCCACGCCGCGACCAAGCCGAGAGCAAGGAGCACGGCGACCGTTACGGCCGCGCTCTGCTTCAACTCTTCACGTGAAACGCCCGCGTGCTCACGCACCCGTTTTTCCATTGGATTCCACCAAGCACCCCCCGTGCCCCGTCGGTGCGGCGGAAGCGAGGCAAGTCCTGGCCGGTCCCCACGGCGAGTGAACTTGGCTTCCGCGTCACCATTCGATGTGAGAACCATAACGGAGCGTGATGATTGGCGTCCGGATTCTTGGTCAAGCCGTGAGTCCGATCGCTCTCCGTAATCATACTAATCAGGACGAGCGGCGCGCTACCGTAGCGCTGTGTCGCAGCCGAAGCCGCTCAATCTGCCGTTCGATCCCATTGACCGCGCCGCGGAGTCGTGGCGCGCTCACTTCGGGGCTTCTTCCGCGATGGCCGCCGTCACCTCGATCATGAGAGCGCACCAGATCCTGCTGTCGCAACTCGACTCGCTGCTCAAGCCGTACGACCTGACCTTCGCCAGGTACGAGGCCCTGGTGCTGCTGACCTTCAGCAGGACCGGAGCCCTTCCTCTGTGGAAGATCGGAGAGCGGCTCATGGTGCACCCGACGAGTGTGACCAACACCATCGACCGGCTGGAGAAGTCGGATTTCGTCTGCCGGATGCCCAACCCGCAGGACGGCCGCGGTGTGCTCGCCGAGATCACCGACGCGGGGCGCGACGTCGTACGGCGGGCCACGGCCGATCTGATGGCGGCGGACTTCGGTCTGACCATGTACGGCGAGGACGAGCTGCGGCAGCTCTTCGACGGGTTGCGCACGCTGCGGGTGGCGGCGGGTGACTTCTCCACGGCGTCGATGCGGCAAGATGATGAGCATGGCGGACTTCTCTAGGCCCGGGTCGCTCTACGGAGCCATAGACCTGGGCGCGCGTAAGCAGGCACTCGAGGCACAGGCCCGGCGGGAGGCCGGGGGTCCCCAGGCGGCCACGTCGGGCTCGATCGTCGACGTGTCCGAGGAGACGTTCACTACCGATGTCATCGACCGCTCGATGAGCGTGCCGGTCGTCCTCGACCTCTGGTCTCCACGTGCACCCGGCAGCGCTCAGCTCAGCCCGGTGCTGGAGAAGGTGGTCGGCGAGCTGGGCGGCCGGGCGATCCTGGCCAAGGTCAACGTCGACGCCAGTCCGCAGATCGCGCAGGCGCTGCGGGTGCAGGCGGTGCCGACCGTGCTGGCCATCTTCCAGGGGCAGGCCGTCACCGGCTTCCAGCAGGTGCTGCCCGAGCAGGAGGTGCGCCGCTGGCTCGACGAGCTGATGGGCGCGGTCGAGCAGTTCTACCAGGCCAACCCCGACGCCCGGCCGGCGGAGGCGGGCGAGCAGCAGGACGAGCCCGCCGGGCCGCCCGCCGATCCCGACCTGGTGGCCGCAGAGGAGGCCGTCGACAAGGGCGACCTCGACGCGGCCGAGGCGGCCTACCAGCGGCTGCTGGTCCGCTCGCCGGGCAACGAGGACGCGAAGATGGGGCTGGCGGGCGTCGGCCTGATCAAGCGGACGGCCGACGTCGACCCCGCTGACGTGCAGCGTCGCATGCAGGACCCGGCCGACATCGACGCCCAGTTGCTGGCGGCCGACCTGGAGATGCTGTCGGGCGCGATCGACGAGGCGTTCGATCGGATCATCGGCGTGGTCAAGCGCACTTCGGGCGACGATCGCGACAAGGCCCGGCGCCACCTGCTCGGCCTGTTCGACGCGCTACCCGCAGAAGACCCTTCTTTGGCCAAGGCACGTAGAGCTTTGTCCAGCGCGCTGTTCTAACCTGGACGTATGCGGGTCGTCACGATCTCGGCGACGTACGGCACGGCCGGCAGCCACATCGGCCCGGCCGTGGCCGAACGCCTGGGCGTGCCCTTCGTCGACCGCGCCATCCCCAACACCGTCGCCCAGGAGTTGGGCTGCACGCTGGAGGAGGCGCTGGCCCACGACGACCGGGCCGAACACGGCCTCGGCCGGTTGCTCTCCGGCGCGATGCGCCTGCCGACGGTCACCTTCGGCGGTGTCGACATGTACGTCCCCGGCGCGATGCCGATCGCGCAGGAGGAGTTCGTCCGCCGCACCGAACGCCTGCTCAAGGACACGGCGCGGGCTCAGGGCGGGGTCTTCCTGGGCCGGGCGGGGGCCGTGGTGCTCGCCGACCATCCGGGCGCGCTGCACGTCAGGCTCGACGCTCCGCTGAAACGCCGGGTGCGGCAGACCGCCACGCTGGGCGAGCTCAGCGAGCGCGAGGCCCGCAAGATCGTGGAGGACAACGACCGCGCGCGCAGCGCCTACGTGCGCCACTTCTACCGCGCCGACCCGGCGGATCCCTCCATATATCACCTGGTCATCGATAGCACGAGTATTCCCGTATCGACCTGCGTGGATTTGATCGCCATCGCGGCCGAGGCACTCGACTGACCGAATTCCCCCTACCATGGGAGAACTTCTTGGTCAGTCCCGAAGGAGCATTTGACGTGGCGACCGTCCCCAGTGTGTCGTACTCCATCACCGTGCGGCTTGAGGTGCCGGCAGGCGGCAAGGCCGTCAGCCAGCTCACCCACGCCGTAGAGTCGGCGGGTGGTGTGGTCACCGCGCTCGACGTCACCACCGCGGGCCACGAGAAGCTGCGCATCGACGTCACCTGCGCGGCCCGGGACACCGACCACGCGCAGGCGATCGTCGACCAGCTCGAATCCGTCGACGGCGTCGTCATCCACAAGGTCTCCGACCGCACCTTCCTCATGCACCTCGGCGGCAAGATCGAGATGGTGTCGAAGGTGCCGCTGCGCAACCGCGACGAGCTGTCCATGGCCTACACCCCCGGTGTGGCGCGCGTGTCGATGGCCATCGCGCGCAACAAGGAGGACGCGCGGCGCCTGACCATCAAGCGCAACACGGTCGCCGTCGTCACCGACGGCTCGGCCGTGCTCGGACTGGGCAACATCGGCCCGGAGGCGGCGCTGCCGGTCATGGAGGGCAAGGCGGCCCTGTTCAAACGCTTCGCGGGCATCGACGCCTGGCCGATCTGCCTCGACACGCAGGACGTCGACGAGATCGTCCGTACGGTCCAGGTCATCGCGCCGGGCTTCGGCGGCATCAACCTCGAGGACATCGGCGCGCCGCGCTGCTTCGAGGTCGAGCGGCGGCTGCGCGAGCTGCTCGACATCCCGGTCTTCCACGACGACCAGCACGGCACCGCCATCTGCGTGCTGGCCGCGCTCACCAACGCGCTGCGCGTGGTGGGCAAGCCCATCGAGGGCGTCAAGATCGCCATGGCGGGCGCGGGCGCGGCCGGCAACGCGGTGCTGCGCCTGCTGCTGGCGGCGGGCGCGCGCAACGTCGTCGTCTGCGACTATCTCGGCGCCGTGCACAAGGGCCGCGACGACCTCGACGAGTCGCTCCGCTGGATCGCCGACCACACCAACGCCGAAGGCTACTCGGGCGACCTGCGCGGGTCGCTCAAGGGCGCCGACGTGTTCATCGGGGTGTCCGCGCCGGGCATCCTGACCGGCGCGGACATCGCCACGATGGCCGACGACGCGGTGGTGTTCGCCCTCGCCAACCCGGAGCCCGAGGTGTCGCCCGACGACGCTCGCGAGCACGCGGCCGTGGTGGCGACCGGGCGGTCCGACTATCCCAACCAGATCAACAATGTGCTGGCGTTCCCGGGCGTGTTCCGCGGCCTGCTGGACGCCCAGGCGACCGAGGTGAGCCAGGAGATGCTGCTGGCCGCGGCGCGCGCGCTCGCGGCCGTGGTGGCTCCGGAGGAGCTCGGGCCCAACTACATCGTGCCGAGCGTGTTCCACCCGGACGTGGCGACCGCCGTCGCCGCCGCCGTCCGCGACTCGGCGGGCGGGCGGGCGAGAGGCTTTACCGAGGCGTGATTTTTAAAAGTACAAAACCGATTTTCCTTTACGGCACAGCCGCCCCACCGCCACCCGCCGACCGGGGCTGAGGGCCTCCAGGAAGACGGCCGCTGACCGGCGCTTGGCCGGGCGCCGTTACGGCGTCTTCTTGGCCGGTGGCGGCTCTTTCGTGACCGCCGGGATGATGCGGTAGTCCGCCTGGAAGACGAGGTTGTGGGCGTCGGCCGTGGCTATCGCCCGCAGGGTCGGCACCTGGTCCCAGGCGTCCGCTTCGTCGAAGACGTTCAGGGGCCAGGTGCCCAGGGTGCCGCCGCTCAGGTGGGGTCTTCGAGCACTGCTCCGGCCACTGGGGCGAGGAGTTCGACGGCGGTGGCGAAGAGGGCCTCCTTGGCCTCGCGGGTCGTCGCCTGGCCGTGGGTGCGGTCCCGGAGGTCGCGGAAGTGGCGCAATGATGCCCCGTGCAGCGGGGTCATGGGCGGTCTTCCCTTCTGATCGCGGTGTGGGCGGCGATGGCCAGGACCAGGGCCGCGTTGATCAGGACTGCGGTGGTCACTCCTTGGAGGATCGTGCCCATGGCGGCCGTGGCTATCGCGCTCATGACCGGGATGCCCATGGTGATGCCGATCTGCTGCGTCATTGTGGCGAGGCCCGTGGCCAGGCCCTGTTCGGAGCTGGGCAGCCCCGAGGTGGCGGTCACCATGAAGGCGACGATCGCCAGCATGTTGCCGACGCCGCCGATGAAGGTGGCCACCAGGAGGAGCCAGATCCAGCCTGCCTCCGGGCCGAGGAGTGTCAACGCCGCCGTCGCCGCGGCCTGCACCAGGAAGCCGGCCACCAGCGTCCGGCGGTTGCCGAGGCGGGACAGCACGCGCGGGGCCGCGACCCCGCCGAGCACCGTGCCGAGGCCGAGCACGCCGAACGCCAGCCCCGTGGCCAGGGCCGAGTAGCCGAGGACCTTCTGCAGGTAGAGCGTCATGAGGAAGACCAGCGACGTCTCCGTGGCGAACGCGACCAGCCCCGCCAGGTTGCCCCACTTCACGGTGGGCCTGGCCAGGATCGTCACCGGGACGAGCGGTTGGGGCGCCCGCCGTTCGACGAACCAGAACGTCACCAGCAGGGCGGCCCCCGCCAGCAGCGCGCCGATCCCGGCCGGGTCGGCGAAGCCGCGCTCACCGGCGCGGGTGAGCCCGAACACCAGCGCCAGCAGGCCGGCGGTCACCGTCACCGCGCCCGGCAGGTCCATCCGGGGCCGGTCCGCGAGGCGGCTCTCGGCGGGCAGGACCCGGGCGGCGGCCAGGACGGCCAGCGCGACCGGAACGTTCACGAAGAAGGCCCACCGCCAGCTCAGCAGGTCGGTCAGCAGCCCGCCCAGGATCGCGCCGGAGGTGAAACCGGCCGACATCAGCGCCCCGTTCAGCCCCAGCGCCCGCGCCCGCAGCGGCCCCTCGGCGAACGTGGTGGTCAGCAGCGACAGCCCGGCCGGGGTGACGGCGGCCGTGGCCAGCCCCTGGGCCACCCTGGCGACCAGGAGCAGGCCGGGCGACGTGGCCAGCCCGCCGGCCAGCGAGGAGAGCCCGAGCAACGCCATTCCGCCCAGGAACAGCCGGCGCCGCCCGAACAGGTCCGCGATCCGGCCGAACAGCAGCGTGAACCCGGCCGCCGCGAGCGCGAACGCGGTCGCCACCCACTGCAGGTCGGCCAGCTCGAACCCGAGCCCGGCACCGATCACCGGCAGCGCGACGTTCAGGATGGAGAAGTCGACGGCGAGCATGAACTGGGATCCGAGCAACAGCACCAGGACCAGCCGCTGCCGCCCCGTCATCCGGACGGCTTGCGAGGTCACGGTCATGTCATCCCCCTAATGGGTTTTTTGTTCCGTTAAGATGAGGATGACGCTAGCACGCTAAGGAGTCTTAATGGAACAGGATTCCCGTTTGGCTGGAACGGTGCGCCCCGGCGGCCGTACGGCAAGGGTCCGGGCGGCGGTCCTGGAGGCCGCTCAGGACGAGCTGGTGCTCCATGGCTTCCACGGCCTCACCATGGACGCGGTGGCCGCTCGCGCGGGCGTCGGCAAGACCACGGTCTACCGCCGCTGGACCAGTACGGCGGGCTTGGTGGCCGACCTCATGACGGAGCTGGCCGACCAGTCCGCCGCGCACGCGAACACCGGCAGCGTCGAAGACGACCTGCGCGCCAACGCCCTGAGCGTCCTGAGTGCCATCGCGGACGAACGCCTGGGCCCCACGCTCCAGGCGGTCATCGCGGCCGCCACCTGCGACAAGGAGGCGGCGGCCGCGCTGAACGCCTTCTACGGCCGGCGGATCAGGGAATGGGCCAAGTCGATCGACCTGGCGATCGGGCGCAGCGAGCTCCCGGAGGGCACCGACGGCCAAGAGGTCATCCGGGCGATCTCGGCCCCTCTGTACTACCGCCTGCTGGTCACGAGGGAGCCGGTGGACAAGGAGACGGCCGAACGATCGGTGGCTCGCGCTCTGGTGGCGGCTCGCAAGGGGGCGTTCATCGGCTGACGCATGTGGGACAAACGGTGTCCATATAGCGACAGAAAGTAACAACAGGGTGGTAGGGGAGCGAGATGCGGGGTTGACCCTTCATGATGGAGGTATGGCGGAAGCGATCTACGTCGGCGGTTTACTGGTGGCGACGCCGCTTCTCGACGACCCCAACTTCCGGCGTAGCGTCGTGCTCATCCTCGAACACGACCTCGACGGCGGCACCCTCGGCGTGGTGCTGAACCGGCCGAGCGACATCTCGGTGACGCAGGTGCTGCCGGTGTGGGATCCCCTGGTGACCGGGCCGCCAGTGCTGTTCGAGGGCGGTCCGGTGCAGACCGACAGCGCGCTGGCACTGGCCGCGGTGCCGAGCGGCGAGGAGCCGTTGGGCTGGCGCAGGCTGCACGCGGGCACGCCCGCGGTCTCCCGGCTGGGCACAGTCGATCTGGACGCGCCGCCGGAGATCCTTCAGGGCGAGATCGCGCAGATGCGGATCTTCGCCGGCTACGCGGGCTGGACGTCCGGGCAACTGGAGAGCGAGATCGCCGAAGGGGCCTGGTACGTCGTCGACTCGGAGGCGGGCGACACCTTCCACACCGACCCCGGTTCCCTGTGGCGCAACGTGCTGCGGCGGCAGCCGGGCGAGCTGGCCTTCGTGGCGACCTGCCCGGACGATCCGACGCTGAACTAGACGTCCCAGCCGGGGCGGAAGGCGTTCTGGGCGAGTTCGAGGGTCTCCTCCATGCGCTCCACGAGGATCCGCACATCCGTCACCTCGCGGTGCGGGCATTCGAACCCGACCCGCAGTATCGACATCGCGAACGCGACGATGAGGTGGGTGCGCTGATCGGTCATCACGTCGACGTTCCTGCGGGCGGCGATCTCGACGGCCAGGCGCCGCTCGGTCGCCGCGCCCCTGGCCACGGACAGGCCCACCAGATGGGGATTCTCCTCCATGAGCCGCCGCAACTTCAGGAATCTTGTCGTGTCCTCGGGCGTTGACAGCTGGATGTCGCGGACGACCTCGCGCAGCCCGTGGATCAGCGCGGTGAAGGAGGGCTCGTCCGCGGGGCGGGTCCGCAGTGTCTCCAGCATGATCTCCTCGCCTTGGTCGTGGAACCAGAGCACGAGATGGTCCTTGCTGGTGAAGTAGCGGAAGAACGTCCGCGAGGAGATCTCGACCGACCCCGCTATCTGGTCCACCGTGGTCGAGTCGTACCCTTGTTCGAGGAACAGGTCGAACGCGGCGTCGAGGATCGCCAGACGCGTCTTCTCCTTCTTGCGTTCCCTTAGACCCACACGCGTCACTCCCTAGAAACCTTCCTGTCATAGTGTGCCATAAGTCATAGGCCGTCAAATAAAACTCGGTTGTCATCTGTCAGCGACTGCCATAGATTACCTGAGGCTTAAGAGACTTATGCCCCGGTGTGGGGCGGTATGTACTGAGGGGGATTTTCATGGCTAACGCGAGGACGGTCGAGGCGCCGTCGTCGCCCGGCCCCGGGGAGACGGGGACCGGCGGCAATCCGTGGTTGGTGCTGCTGGCGGTCTGCCTGGGCGTCATCATGGTGATGCTCGACGGCACCGTGGTCGGCATCGCCAATCCGTCCATCCAGCACGACCTGGGCGCATCGCTGTCCGACCTGCAGTGGGTGACCAGCGGTTACCTGTTGGCGCTGGCGGTGTTCCTGATCACGGCGGGCAAGCTGGGGGACCTTTTCGGCCACAAGCGGGTCTTCCTGATCGGTGTCGCCGGGTTCGCGCTGTCCTCGGTCGGCATCGGCCTCAGCCAGCAGTTGGCGGACATTGTCCCGGGCGTTTCGCCCATCGGCGCGCTGATCGGCCTGCGGGTGCTGCAGGGCCTGTTCGGCGCCCTGCTCCAGCCCGCCGCCCTGGCCCTGCTGCGTGGCGCTTTCCCCGGTGAGAAGCTGAACCAGGCCATGGGCGCCTGGGGCGCCATCATCGGCCTGTCCAGCGCGGCCGGCCCGATCGTGGGCGGCGTCCTGGTCGAGAACGTCAGCTGGCAGTCCGTCTTCTTCATCAACGCGCCGGTGGGGATCATCGCCCTGATCCTGGGCATCTTCCTCATCAAGGAGAACCGCATCCCGTCGCTGGCCAGGATCGACTGGCTCGGTGTGGTGCTGCTGTCGGGCGCGATGTTCTCGCTCGTCTGGACGATCATCAAGGCTCCCGAGTGGGGCTGGGGTGACAGCACGACGCTCGGCTTCATCGCCGGGTTCGCCGTGCTCATCGCCGCCTTCGTCTTCTGGCAGAGCAAGGCCAAGCAGCCGCTGGTCCCGCTGTCGCTGTTCAAGAACCCGTCCATCTCCATCGGCACCGTGCTGATGATGATGGTGGCGTTCGCCATGTTCGGGGCGATGTTCTTCCTGGGCTTCTTCTTCCAGGGCGTGCACGGCCTGTCCCCGCTGGACGCGGGCCTGCGCATGCTGCCGATGAGCGCCGGCATGATCGTGGCCTCGCCGCTCGCCGGCATGCTGATCGGCAGGGTCGGCGCGAAGATCACGATGGCCGCCGGTCTGCTGATCACCGCGGCCTCGATGTTCCTCATGTCGCAGTTGAGCATCGACGCCTCGTTCGTCGAGAGTGCCATCCCGTTCGTGCTGCTGGCGTTCGGCCTCTCGCCGGTCTTCGTCGGCGCCACCGAGATCATCGTGGGCAACGCCCCGATCCAGCTCAGCGGTGTCGCGGGTGGTCTGCAGCAGTCGGCCATGCAGGTCGGCGGCGCGCTCGGCACCGCCATCCTGGGCGCCGTCATGGCGTCCGAGGTGTCCAGCAAGCTGCCCGGCTACCTCGGCCCGGCGGCCCAGGCGATCCCGGCGGAGCAGCTTTCCCTGCTGGAGAAGGCCGCCGCCTTCGGCGGGCTCCCGCCCGGCACTCCGCAGCAGCTCCAGCAGCTGGTGGGCGGGGCCGTGCACAACGCGTTCATGGACGGCATGCACCTGGCCTTCCTGGTCAGCACCGGCGTCGCGATCCTGACCGCGATTCTGGCGCTGTTCGTCAAGGCCGGTCGCAAGAGCGAGGGCGCGCCAGTGCACATCGGCTGAGCCATTTTCGAGTCCGTACGGCCCTCGCCTGGTGGCGGGGGCCGTACGCGTGTCCAAGGGGTGGGCTCGGCCGTCTCGGCCGGGAAGACTCGGTCGGAGGCGGGCATAGACTCGGGGGGGTGAGTACGAAGATCCTCCCTGAGCAGGAGACCACCCCGCGGACGTCGCATGGCGACGGCGATCACGAGCGGTTCTCGCACTACGCGGACAAGCACAAGATCACCGAGAGCATGGTTACCGGCACGCCGATCCGGGCCCTGTGCGGCAAGGTCTGGGTGCCCAGTCGCGATCCCAAGAAATATCCGGTGTGCCCCGAGTGCAAGGAGATCTACGAGGGGCTGCCGTCGGGCGGGGACGACGACAAGAACGAGTGAGTGTTGATCACATGTGATCACCCACGGGAGAGCTACCGTCTGCATGCAGACGTACTCATACCGTAACGGGGGATTGCATGGCCCGGCGCGCGACCGCCGTCTCTTTGGCATGCCTGCTCGCGGCCGGGCTCACACCGCCGCTCCGCCCTGCCGCCACGGCCTGGGCCGCGGCCGACTGCCGCGCCGCGCGCCGCGAGGCGGGCCCGCGCACGGCCCGCGACGGCGCGTTGAGTGCGGCGGGTTGGCACACGGCCGGCGCCGGCGCGTCGGGTGCGGCTGGGCTGGCGGTCTCGGGGCTGGAGGATGATCCGCGGTCGCCGGGGCCGCGGGAGCCCAAGCCGCGGGACGTGGAGCAGGTGCTGGCCGAGCTCGACCAGCGGCTCGCCGGGGTGACGGTCCCGGACACGGTCACCGTTCCCACCTGGGTGCACGTACTGACCGACGGCATCCGGCGGGCTTCGGACGCGGACGTCAGGGCGCAGATCGACACGCTCAACGCCGCCTACAGCGGCGCGCTGGGCGGTGCCCCCAGCGGGGTGCGGTTCCGCCTCGACGGCATCTCGGTCCAGGAGAACGCCACGTGGTTCGTCGATCCGATCGCCAATGAGCGCGCCATGAAGACCGCCCTGCGCAAGGGCGGTCCCGAGACCCTCAACCTCTACATCGGCCAGTTGGGCGACCTCGTCCTCGGCTACTCCGCCTACCCGTACTGGTACAAGGGCAGCCCCGCCCTCGACGGCGTCGTCATCGACTGGCGCAGCCTGCCAGGCGGCGCGATGGTCAACTACGACCGCGGCTACACCGCCGTACACGAGATCGGCCACTGGCTCGGCCTCTTCCACACCTTCGAGAACGGCTGCATGAGCCCGGGTGACGGCATCGCCGACACCCCGCCCGAGGCCAAGCCCACGGAAGGCTGTCCCGACACCAAGGAGACCTGCGCGGAGCAGGGCGAGGATCCCATCCACAACTACATGGACTACGCGCATGACCGGTGCATGTGGGAGTTCACGCCTGATCAGGCGACGCGCATGCATCAGATGTGGGCCGTCTACCGAGGCCGTGGCCTGCTGGCCGCACCCTGAAATATCTGCACAACTAGGATGTGTGAGTGACAGCACCGAAGGCACTCGACACTCCGTACGATCAACCTCGCATCTTCGGTTCGGCCTACCGGGCGGCGACCATCGGCATCCTGCTGGTGATCACGCTGATCGCCTTCGAGGGCATGTCGGTGAGCGTGGTGATGCCGATCATCTCCCAGCAGCTCGACGCGCTCGACCTCTACGGCCTGAGCTTCTCGGCCTTCCTCATCGCCAGCCTGTTCGCGAACGTGGTGTCCGGGCTCTGGTCGGACCGGCGTGGTTACACGATGCCGTTCCTGCTCGGGGTGGTGCTGTTCGTGGTCGGGATGGGGCTGGCGGGGGCGGCGGCGACCAAGGTGCTGTTCCTGGCCGCGCGGGGCGTGCAGGGGCTGGGCGCGGGATGCACGATCGTCGCGGTGTACGTGATGATCGCCCGGGTTTATCCGGCTGCCGTGCGGCCCAAGATATTCGCGGCGCTGTCGGCGGCCTGGGTGGTGCCCGCCATGGTCGGCCCGGCCGTGGCCGGGTTCGTGGCGTACGCGTGGGGGTGGCGGTGGGTGTTCTTCGGGATCATCCCGCTCGTGGTGCCCGCCCTGGTGATGTTGGTCCCCGCCTTGAAGAAGCGCGCCGACGGGCCGGCGGAGTCCGGCTCTTCCGACGAGGGTGACGGGTCGTCGGAGGGGGCGCGGTCCAGGCCGTTCGCGATGACCGTGGCCGCCACTGCCGCCGCCGGTGGGGCGGGCGTGCTGCTGTACGGCGTGGACAAGCTGCACATCTCGCCGGTGCCGAGCGCCGTCGCGGTCCTGGCCGGGCTGGCCTGCCTCGGTTACGGCCTGGCCAAGCTGCTGCCGCCGGGCGCGCTGCGCTTCAGGCGGGGGTTGCCGACCACGATCATGATGCGCGGCATGTTCTCGGCCGCCTTCTTCGGCGTGAACTCCTTCATTCCCCTCGCCCTCCAGCAGGTCAAGGAGTTCGGCCCCGCGGCGGCGGGCATCGCGCTCACGACCGGCGCACTCGGCTGGTCCACCGGCTCCTACCTGCAGAGCAGGCGCTCGGTCGAGCCGCACCGGCGGATCCGGCTGGGGGCCGCCTGCGTCATGGCGGGGGTGCTGATCGGACTGTTGTCGGTCGTGCCCGGGATCACCGGCTGGGTCGCGGTGCCGGCGTGGATCGTGGCGGGGTTCGGAATGGGCCTCGGTATGACCACGGTCAGCGTCACGGCGCTCAAGCAGTCGCCGGTCAACGAGCAGGGGGCCAACTCCGCCGCCCTCTCGGTGACGGACATGCTGGGGTCCGCGCTGGCGGTGGGCGTGGGGGGTGCGCTGGTCAACGTCATCGGGCACAGTCCGGGGATGATCGCGCGCGGCTTCGTGGTCATCTGCTGTTTGATGTCCGCCATCGCCCTCGCCGCCACGCTGCTCGCCTCCCGTACCCGCGCCGACTGACCCTTGATACCTCCTGTCGGCGATTCCTGTCCCTCCTGTCACAGCGATCACGGAACGCCGGATCCGCGCGAGAAGGAGTGATAGGACAGCGGACAAGGAGGTGTCATGGAGGACGATCACCGCGTTTGGCCGCCGAGTACGGGAGCCAGGCACCGCCGTACACCTTCCGATCCTCCTGAGCCTCCAACTGATGCGCCGCCGAGCCCGGTGCGCAGGGGCGGGGATCCGTATCCGCGGGGTGGACGGCGGGCCGAGGAGGCGCGGGCGCGGCCGTCCAGGCCCGCGCAGCGCGAGCCCGCGCCCGTCGATGACGACCCCGGCCAAGCACGGCGAGAGGCCGCGACCCGGCGAGATCCCGTGACCGGGCTCGGACGGGTGGGGCGTGGCTCAGTGGCTGGTGATGACGGGCTCTCGTGGCACGGGAGGAGCGGTCCCGAGGGTGATGAGCGGGACGAGCCGGAGGATCTGTGGAATCCACGGCTGCGGCGCACCACCGAGCGGGGGCTTGAGCGGGATGACGGCGATCCGCAGGTGCCGTGGGAGTCGCTGCCCCCGTCCGCCCGTCACTACGGGGCGCCCGCCGATCCCGGCCTGTCGAGGCGGGTACGGGTGCGGCGGTGGGGGCGGCCCGCCGAGGCGGTGCTCGCGCTGCTCCTGGCCGCCGGGCTGATCGCGGCGCTGGTCACGGTCGTGCTGCGGCTCGCCGTCCCGAAGCCCGCGACGGCGCGGTTGAGCGACTCCCTGGCGGGGGTGACGATCACGCTGCCGGCCGGCTGGCAGGAGGGGGCGGTGCCGCCTGTGACCGGATTCACCTCGGTCGCCAGGAACGACGGCGCGCTCGTCATGGCCAGGCCGATCCCCGATCCCGTGGCCGACGTGACAAAGGCCACAAAGGACGCGGCGGAGCTGTACTCCACGCTGCTCCTCAAAGGCGACAAAGTCGACGTCCTGGAGGACAAAGACCTCCCTCAGGGACACACACGTGCGCTACGAGCGCAATACCGGGATGTGGTGAACAGACCCGCCTATCTACGTGTCACACTCCTCAACCGGGGCGGCAAGGCAGTGCTGCTGGTCGGGCTGCTCCAACCCGAAGAAACCACCCGAAGGCAGGCGCTCGACGCGGTGATGTCGAGTGTGCGATAAGCCCCGTACGCCCCTTAGCACGCGAGGATGAGCTTGGCCAGGATCCACGGTGCACGGCACGTCTTGTCGGTGGGCCCGATTACTCTTGGGTCACTGTGAGACAGCGAAGCACACGAACCCCAGAGGTGATGCGGTGAGCTCCTTCGCCGCATCCCATCTTTCGCCTTCCTATCCTGACCGCGCCGCATGGGGCACCGCCCCCAAGCTGCGCGCCTGGCAGCAGGAGGCATTCGACCTGTATTTCAGGCGCGAGCCGCGTGACTTCCTCACCGTGGCGACGCCGGGCGCGGGCAAGACGACCTATGCCCTGCGCATCGCCAGCGAGCTGCTCGCCAACGGGGTGATCCGGGCGATCACCATCGTCACCCCCACCGAGCACCTCAAGCGCCAGTGGGCCGACGCCGCGAGCAAGGTCGGCATCAACATCGACCCCGAGTTCAAGAACAGCCAGGGCGCCACCTCCAGCGACTACGTCGGCGTGGCCGTGACGTACGCGGCGGTCGCCATGCACCCCGCCCTCCACCGGGCGCGCACCGAGGCCCGCAAGACGCTCATCATCTTCGACGAGATCCACCACGCGGGTGACGCCAAGTCGTGGGGCGACGGCATCCGCGAGGCGTTCGAGCCCGCCGTCCGCAGGCTCCAGCTGACCGGGACGCCGTTCAGGTCCGACGACAACCCGATCCCGTTCGTCGGCTACGAGGAGGACGCCGAGGGGCTCAAGCGCAGCGTCTCCGACTTCTCCTACGGCTACGGTCCGGCCCTCGACGACGGGGTCGTCCGGCCGGTCATCTTCCTGGCCTACTCCGGTGAGATGAAGTGGCGCACCCGCGCGGGCGACGAGCTCGCCGCCACGCTGGGCACGCCGCTCACCAAGGACCAGCTCTCCCAGGCCTGGCGCGCCGCGCTCGATCCCAAGGGCGACTGGATCCGCCAGGTCATGGAGGCCGCCGACCGGCGGCTGACGGAGGTGCGGCGCGGCGTCCCCGACGCCGGCGGCCTGGTCATCGCGACCGACCACGAGACGGCCCGCGCCTACGCCCGCCACCTGCGCAACATCTCCGGCGAGGGCGCCACCGTCGTGCTCTCCGACGACCCGGGCGCCTCCAAGAAGATCAAGCAGTTCGCCGCGTCCGGTGACCGCTGGCTGGTGGCGGTCCGGATGGTGTCCGAAGGCGTCGACATCCCGCGGTTGTGCGTGGGCGTCTACGCCACCTCGACCTCCACCCCGCTGTTCTTCGCCCAGGCGGTCGGCCGTTTCGTGCGGGCCCGCAAGCGCGGCGAGATGGCCTCGGTGTTCCTGCCCTCGGTGCCGACCCTCATGGGTCTGGCCAACGAGATGGAGGTGGAGCGCGACCACGTGCTCAACCGCCGTCCGCCGGAGGACGGGCTGGACGACAGCCTGCTGGAGCAGGCCAACAGGAAGAAGGACAATCCAGACGTCCTCGGTGACGAGCTGCCGTTCGAGATGATGGAGACGTCGGCGACGTTCGACCGGGTGCTCTACGACGGCGGCGAGTTCGGCACCGGCGCGGAGGTCGGTTCGGCCGAGGAGGAGGACTTCCTCGGGCTGCCCGGCCTGCTGGAGCCCGACCAGGTGGCCACGCTGCTGCGCAAGCGGCAGTCGGACCAGCAGGCCGCCAAGGCCAAGAAGCCCGAGACCGGCCCGCCCGCGCTGGCGCCGCACGAGCAGATCGCCGAGCTCCGGCGAGAGCTCAACGGCCTCGTGGGCGCCTGGAACCACCGCACCGGCCAGCCCCACGGCTCCATCCACTCGGAGCTGCGCCGGGCCTGTGGCGGTCCGCTCATCGCCCAGGCCACCGCCGTCCAGATCCAGGAGCGGATCGACAAGATCCGCCAGTGGGCCACCCAGCGACGCTAGCGAAGCCGCCCGGTGCCATCGCCGGGCGGCCGGCCGAAGTCATAGCGATCTTGCCGTTCGGGTGGCCGTGGACCCCGAGAAGTGTCACGGTTAGGACACGGCAGCGAAGAGCGTGCTCATGGCCACGCCGGACACCTCTGGCGTCTCTGCGCGTTTGGTCACACCGCCGTGGCCTATCGTTAGACAACCACCGGCACCGGTAATACCAAACGATGGCTGCCTTGGGAAACACAGAAGGACTTCACCCATGTCATCTGGGGCCGCGGGAAAATCGACGTTCGTCGTCACTTCCGGTCTCTCGGGAGACGCCATCATCACCCGGCTGAGCGGCGATCTCGACGCCTCTGGGGTGCCGGCCTTCCGGGAGCACATGGCGCGCATCTGGGCAATCCCGGTGAGACCCTTCCTGATCATGGACCTGCGGGAGATCACTTTCTGCGACTCCGTGGGGATGAACGAGCTCGTCGAGATCCTGCAGCGGTGCGAGGCCAGGGGGACCCGGTTGCTGCTGGGCGGGGTCCAGGGGGTCATGGGGCGGGTGCTGTTCATCACGGGGCTGCGGCACGCGTTCGAGGTCTACGCCGACCTGGACGACGCGCTGCGGCAGGGCTCGGTCATCTCGTAGGAGTCGGCCGGGGGATGGGGTGCCCGGTGCGGCCGTCGACCGGGCGCAGACGCGCGGAGGCGGGCGGGTCGAGCGGCACCCGCAGCGAGGCGGCGCCTTGAGCGATGTGCACGGACACCGTACGCATCCCCCTGCGTTCCTCCCGGGGTGGCCCTTCGTGGATCCAGACGCGCAGCCTGCGGCCCTCGGAGCGGAGCGTGACCTGCGCCGTCGCGCACTCGTCGGGCGCGGCGGCCCAGGACAGCGTGAGATCGTCGCGCGCGCCGCTCAGCCGTGCCGTCTCGGGCACCGGCGTGCGCTCCGCGCAGCCTATCGAGAACACGCGGGGCGGCACGTCGTGGGCGACGACCGCGGCCTCCCGCTCCTCGGCGGTCATCGCCACCGTGGCCGCCTCCAGCAGGGCCAGCGTCAGCAAGGCCCCGATCCTGGCCGGGTTGCGCCCGCGGATGAGCACCCAGAGGCTGAGCGGGGCGAGCAGCAGCCAGGCCAGGCCGAGCGAGAACGTGAGCATGGGGAACCTCACACATGAGGACGAAGCCGCATCGCTCTCCGTGGTGGTATGTATTCGGAGAGCATTCGCCCTCTTGTATCACATGACCGCAGCGTCGCGCACCGCGTACTCTTCGTGGCCGAGGGTCAGGCCACGGACGGCGTGCCCTGGAGGACGGCGCCGGCGGCGCTCAGCTCCGACAGCGCGATGTCGGTGGTCTGCCGCGCCACCCCCGCCGTGAGGTCGAGCAGCACGCGTACGGCCAGGCCGTGCTCGAGCGCGTGGAGCGCCGTGGCGCGCACGCAGTGGTCCGTGGCGATCCCCACCACGTCCACCTCGCTCACCCCGCGCTCGGCCAGCCAGTCGGCCAGCGACACCTCGTCACCGGAGGCGCCCTCGAACCCGCTGTACGCGGCGGCGTACGCGCCCTTGGAGAAGACCTCCTCGACCGCCGAGACGTCGAAGGCCGGGTGGAAGTCCGCGCCCGGCGTGCCCGCGACGCAGTGCGCGGGCCAGGTCGTCACGTAGTCGGGGGCCTCGGAGAAGTGGCCGGCCGGGTTGACGTGGTAGTCGCGGGTGGCCACCACGTGGTCGTAGCCGTGGTCGGCCACGTAACGGGTGATCGCGGCGGCCACCTCGGATCCGCCCGCCACGGGCAGGCTGCCGCCCTCACAGAAGTCGTTCTGCACATCGACGATGATCAGCGCGCTCCCCATAGGAAGCACCATACGTCAGGCGAACTCCGTGGCGATCGCCGCGTACCCCCTGCCTAGGTGCAGCGCCTCCTGGGGGAGGCCCGCGATGGTCCTGGCGTGCCGCTCGCGGGCCGCGGCCAACGGCTCCCTGCCGATGACCTCACCGTCTCGTACGAGCTGGTGCAGCAGTGGTACGCCGCCCTCCGGCGGCGGCCCCGATGTGGTGATCAGCTCGGTCTCGGCGTGCCCGGTCTCGTCGAACAGGCGGTAGGGCTCCTTGCGGCCACCGCGCGACGGCTTGCCGACCGAGCGCTTGGCGACCGGCTCCATGACGCCCGCCGAGGTCTCGCGCGCCACCAGCTTGTAGACCAGCGCGGCCGTGGGCACGCCCGAGCCCGTCACCAGCGAGGTGCCCACGCCGTAGCCGTCGACGGGGGCGGCGGCCAGCGCGGCGATGGCGTACTCGTCCAGGTCGGAGGTGACCACGATTCGGGTGTTGAACGCGCTGAGCGCGTCGAGCTGCTCGCGTACCTCCTGCGCGGCCGCCGCCAGGTCGCCGGAGTCGATCCGCACCGCGCCCAGCTTGGCACCCACCAGCTCGACCGCCGTGCGGACCGCCTCGGCCACCTCGTAGGTGTCGATCAGCAGTGTGGTCTCCGGGCCGAGCGCGGCGATCTGGGCTTCGAACGCCGCCCGCTCGGTGTCGTGCAGCAGGATGAACGCGTGCGCCGCCGTACCGGCCGTCGGCACGCCGTAGACCCGCCCGGCCATCAGGTTGGAGGTGGAGGCGAAGCCGGCGATGTAGGCGGCGCGGGCGGCCGCCACGGCGGACCACTCGTGCGTGCGGCGCGAGCCCATCTCGATGATCGGGCGGTTGCCCGCCGCGTTGGTCATCCGCGAGGCGGCCGAGGCGATGGCGCAGTCATGATTGAGGATGGAAAGGGTCAAAGTCTCGAGGAGTACGGCCTCGGCGAACGTGCCTTCCACCACCATGATCGGGGAGGCGGGGAAGTAGACGTCGCCCTCGCGGTAGCCGTACACGTTGCCGGAGAAGCGGTAATCGGCGAGGAAGGCGAGGGTCGGTTCGTCGACCACCTCTTTCTCCCGCAGGTAGGTCAGCTCCTCGTCACGGAAACGGAAGTCTTCCAGCTCGTCCAGGACACGTCCCGTCCCGGCGACAACCCCGTATCGCCGTCCGCCAGGCAGATGCCGGGCGAACACCTCGAAAACCGCCCGCCGATGGGCGGCGCCGCTCCGCAGCGCCGCCTGGAGCATCGTCAGTTCATAGTGATCTGTGAGCAACGCAGTGCTCATGGTCATTGCCACGACTCGAAGACTACGGCCGGGGTAGGGCAGGATGGGGGATGTGGGTAGCACTGCTCCAATGGCCGTCGAGCGTCCGTCAACGGACGTCCGGCCCGATCTGCCGTGGGTGACGATCGTCTGGAACGACCCGGTCAACCTCATGTCCTACGTGACGTACGTCTTCCAGACGGTCTTCGGCTACTCCAAGGAGAAGGCCGAGAGACTCATGATGGACGTGCACAAGAAAGGCAAGGCCGTCGTGTCCAGCGGCACCCGGGAGGAGATGGAGCGCGACGTACAGATCCTCCACTCCTACGGCCTGTGGGCGACGGTCCAGCCGGATTCGGTGAAGTGAGGCGGCACACGTGAACTCGGGGTTCTCGACGCGGGACGGCGGCGGCGTCATCGCGGAGTTCGAGGCGGCGGAGGTCTCGGTCCTGCGCTCGCTGGTCAGCTTGGTGCTCGGCCTGGTGGCGCCGGGCGAGACCGGCGACGACCCGCTGGAGCGGGCGCTCGGCATCGGCACCGGGACCGAGCCGGCGCCGTCCGATCCGGTGCTCGCGCGCCTGTTCCCCTCGGCGTACCAGGACGAGCAGGAGGCGGCGGAGTTCCGCCGCTACACAGAGGCGACGCTGCGCGACGGCAAGCGCGCCGACGCGCAGGCCATGCTCGACAGCGCCCGGCCGGGCCGGGTCGAGCTGACGCCCGAGCAGGCCCAGG
The DNA here is from genome assembly GCF_018603905.1 of Nonomuraea sp. NEAU-A123. Lineage (GTDB taxonomy): Bacteria > Actinomycetota > Actinomycetes > Streptosporangiales > Streptosporangiaceae > Nonomuraea. The sequence continues at coordinate 122,245 of NZ_JAHFZZ010000020.1, read as the reverse complement.
CGTGGCTGCGCTCGCTCAACGACGTACGGCTGACCCTCGGCACCAGGCTCGAAGTGACCGAGGAGGTCCACGACGAGATCGCCATGATGTCCGAGGACGACCCCCGCTACCCGGCCTACGTCACCTACGACTGGCTGACCTACCTGCAGGACACCCTGGTCCGGGCCCTCTGGTAATTTCCCGACATGCTGACGATCTCGCAGGAACTGGTTGACAAGATCGTTGCCCATGCGCGGGCCGACCACCCGGACGAGGCGTGTGGCGTGATCGCGGGACGGGAGGGCGTTCCCGAGCGGTTCGTCCCGATGGAGAACGCCGAGCGCTCGCCCACCTTCTACCGCTTCGACTCGATGGAGCAGCTGCGCGTCTGGCGCGACATGGACGACCGCGACGAGGTGCCCGTCGTGATCTACCACTCCCACACGGCAACCGAGGCCTACCCGTCGCGCACCGACGTGACCTACGCCTCCGAGCCGGACGCCCACTACGTCCTGGTCTCCACCAGGGACGAGGACGAGACGGAGTTCCGCTCCTACCGGATCCTCGACGGAGTGATAACGGAGGAAGAGGTAAGGTTTCTCCCATGATGGTCAGGCCGGTGCAGAGCTACCTCTTCGCGCATACCCCGGCTGTCGTCGTCTACGACTGTCGCTGATCAGGAATCCGTGTTCAGCCGTCGGCGTTGCTGCCGATGGGACGACGACCTGACCCGAGGAGACTGACCGCGATGGCCATCGAGGTTCGCATTCCGACCATCCTTCGTACCTATACCGGCGGCGCCAAAGCCGTCGACGCCGAGGGCGCCACCCTCGACGAGTTGATCAGCAACCTGGAGTCCCTGCATCCCGGGCTCAAGGACCGCCTGATCGACCAGGGCAACCTGCGCCGCTTCGTCAACGTGTACCTGAACGACGAGGACGTGCGCTTCCTCGGCGGCCTCGGCACGCCGGTGTCCGACGGTGACACGGTGACCGTGCTGCCCGCCGTCGCCGGCGGGTGACATGCGTTTCGAATCGCTGATCGACTCGGTCGGTCGCACGCCCCTGGTCGGCCTGCCCCGGCTCTCGCCGTCGGCCGACGTACGGCTCTGGGCCAAGCTCGAAGACCGCAACCCGACCGGGTCGATCAAGGACCGGCCCGCGCTGTGGATGGTCGAGCAGGCCGAGAAGGACGGGCTGCTCACGCCCGGCTGCACGATCCTGGAGCCCACCAGCGGCAACACCGGCATCTCGCTGGCGATGTCGGCCAAGCTCAAGGGCTACAAGCTGATCTGCGTGATGCCGGAGAACACCTCCGAGGAGCGCCGCCAGTTGCTGCGCATGTGGGGCGCGGAGATCATCTCGTCGGCCGCGGCGGGCGGCTCCAACGAGGCCGTACGCGTGGCCAAGGAGCTGGCGGCCGAACACCCGGACTGGGTGATGCTCTACCAGTACGGCAACCCGGCCAACTGGCGCTCCCATTATGAGTCGACGGGGCCGGAGATCCTTGAAGACCTGCCGGGCGTGACCCACTTCGTCGCCGGGCTCGGCACGACGGGGACGCTCATGGGGGTGGGGCGGTTCCTGCGCGAGCGCGTGCCCGGCGTGCGGATCGTGGCCGCCGAGCCGCGTTACGGCGAGCTGGTCTACGGGCTGCGCAACGTGGATGAGGGGTTCATCCCCGAGCTGTACGACGAGTCCGTGCTGACCACGCGGTTCTCGGTGGGGTCGGCCGACGCGCTGCGCCGTACACGGGAGTTGCTCACCGCGGAGGGGATCTTCGCCGGCGTGTCCACGGGGGCGGCGTTGCACGCAGCCCTGGGCGTGGCCGCCAAGGCGGTGAAGGCGGGGGAAAGCGCCGACGTCGTCTTCGTGGTCGCCGACGGAGGCTGGAAATACCTGTCCACGGGGGCCTACGAAGGCACCCTGGACGAAGCCGAGCACCGCCTCGAAGGCCAGCTCTGGGCGTGACAGTGGCCGCCCCCTGAGGGGCGGCCACCTTTTTGAACCGCGTCAGTTGAAACCGCGTCAGTTGAACAGCACCCGCAGCGAGAAGCTGGCCTCGGTGGCCGTCTGCTTGCCGCTCAGGCCGACCGCGCGCAGGACCTGGGCGTTGGCCTTGTCGTCGCCCTCCATGCTCGGCAGGTAGTACTTCTCGACCTTGTCCAGATCCACGAACAAGGCGTAGGTGGCCTCGTCGGCGTCCGGGACGGCGTCCTTGAAGGTCTGGCTCTCACCCAGCGTGCCCTCGGCGGCCAGCGCCTTGGCGTACTCGTCGGTGGTGGCCAGGGTGAACGTACCGTCACCCTTGACCTTGGCGAGCTGGGGAGCGGGCTGGCCACTGGACGTCATGGCCTTCTCGATCTTGTCGACCACGGCCTGCGCCTTGGCCGGGTCCGTCATGATGCGGACACCGGCCTTGATCTTGTCACTGTCCAGGCCCTGAGAGTCGACCGCGACGGTCAGGTTCTTGCCCAGGATCGTGGCCAGGTCGTCAGGCAGTTGCAGGCCATAGGTCTGCTTGGCCTGGTCGATGAACTGCTTGAACTGGGCCCCCGCCGCCGACGCCCCGACGGACTGCTCGATCTCGGCCCACTTCTTGGTGATGATCTGGTCGAGACCGGAGTAGGACAGCGCGCCCGCGGTGGAGGCGGGGAGCGCGGCCAGGTTGGCCTTCTCCAGGTCGCCTTCGACCATGCCTTCGGCGCCGCGGACGACACCGGCCAGCTCGGCGTAGGAGCCGTCGAAGCGGAGCGCTCCGGCGAACCTGGCGTTCTTGACCTGTTCGAGCGCCTTGGCCTCCTCGCTTGACTTGTCGGTCACCGCCAGCTCGCCGACCTTGCCAAGGTGCGCCCAGAACGACAGCACACCCTGCTCGCCGACCGCGTTCACGTCGTCGTTGAAGTCGGCGTTGTCGGCGAGGCTGGTGGTGTCGGCGGCGTACTTGTCGGCCAGCGTCTGGCTGGAGGTCACCAGCGCGTAGTCGTCACGGAAGGACAGGCCGTACTTCTCCTTGCCCATCAGCTTCTTGATGCCGGCCTTGGCCAGCGTCTCGTCCTTGACCTGGACGGCCACGGCGAAGTCCGGCTCCTTACCGCCCGACGGGACGACGGCCAGGCCGACCCTGCTGCCCAGCCAGGGATCGACGTCCTTGGCGAAGTCGACCTTGGACAGACCGGCGTCCTGCGTCAGGTCGAACACCGCTTTACGCGGGTCGTCGCCCTGGAAGGTGTTCTTGGTGACGGTGAACTTCCTGGCGATCTGGAACAGCGCCAGCTTCTGGTTGGCCGCCGGGTCCAGGTCGAGCCGGACATAGGCGATCGAGCTGGCGGGCAGCACCTCGTGCGGCTGCGTGCCGCCGCCACCGATCGCGCCGACCGCCCAGACCGCGCCACCGCCGAGCAGGACAACGGCCAGCGCCGAGGCGATGGCGATGATCCAACCCTTGCGGCTCTTCTTGGCGGGCTCGGCGGGGCCGAAGCCCTCGGGGCCCTGCTGCTGCCAACCGGCCTGGGCGTACGGGTCCTGCTGACCGTACTGGGGCTGCTGCCCGTACTGGTCTTGCTGGCCGTAGGACGGCGGCTGCTGGCCGTACTGGGGCTGTTGTTGCTGGCCATATGGCTGCTGGCCGTACGTGGGCTGCTGCCCGTACTGGGGCTGCTGGCCATAGGACGCCTGCTGCCCGTAGGGAGCCTGCTGACCTGACGGGGCCTGCTGGCCGTACTCGGGCTGCTGGTAAGACTGCTGCGGAGGATACGGCTGGCCCTGCGACAACGGCATTGTCGGCGGATTCGCGGGCTGCTGCTCCTGGTTCCAGCGGTACGCCGTGGTCCGGTTAGGATCTTGGCCACTCGGGGGGTTATTAGCAGACATCACTCAACTCACAATGTGGACTTTTGACCACAAAGAAAGTAGCTGATGTTGCTAGACGGTCGCTTGCAATGTACTTAGACGCGAGAGAGTTCCTGCTTTGCGGCGCTGATGTATACCTCACCGCCACTGTGGTCGGTGACGCTTGACCACGGGACGAAAGCAGACCCCACGTAGAGCACTCGCGCCAGAGACCGGGAGAACCAGCCCCAGCGGCGGTGCCGGTCGCGGGTCAGGCAGAGCAGTTTCCCGCGGTGGGCCGAGACCACCAGGCCGTAGACGGTGGCGCTCTGCTGCAGCTCGCCCTTGTGCTTGATCAGGCGGATGTCGACGACGTGGCCGACCCACACTCCGTTGGGGTCCCAGACCGACTGTCCAATGAGTTCGGTAACGCTTGTCATGATCGAACTGTCTCAGTGGGATCGCGTTTGCGCAGGTAGGCACGCTGATACCATGGGGCTACTAGAATATAGTTCCGGACCTGAGGCAGGACGATGACCAAGTTCGATGAGGCCACGCAGGCGATCCGGGTCGACGAGACCACCTACGACGTCTGCCTCGACCCCGGCTACGTGATCGGCGGCCCGCTCAACGGCGGCTATCTGCTGGCGGTGATCCTGCGCGCGGTCGTGGACGCGTCGCCGTTCGAGCATCCGGTGAGCACGTCCGCCCAGTTCCTCAAGTCGCCCGTGCCCGGTCCCGCGCGGGTGCGGATCGAGCAGCTCAAGGCGGGCAGGACGGCGGCCTTCACCCGGGCGACGCTCGTCCAGGACGGTGTGGCGCAGATCGAGTGCCTGATCACCACCGCTACGCTCGGCGACGTCGAGCCGATGTACGCCGATAAGCCGGGATATGTCATGCCTCGGCCGGAGGACTGCGCCAAGCTGCCCGACCCCAGGCCCGAGTCGAACATGACGCTCAACGCCCAGATGGAGATGCTCTTCGACCCGCCCACGATCGGCTGGCTGGCCGGCGAGCCCAGTGGCCGGCCCGAGTCCAGGGCGTACTTCAGGATGGCGGAGCCCCAGGACCCGGACCCGTACGTGCTCGCCCTGGCCGTGGACTCGCTGCCGCCCGTCGTGTTCTCGGCCGGAGCGCGGGGCTGGGCGCCCACCGTGGACCTCACCTGGCACCTGCGGGCGCTGCCCGCCCCCGGCTGGCTCACCCTGATCGGCAGCGGCCGGCTCGTCTCCGACGGCTGGTTCGACGAGGAGGTCGAGGCGTGGGACTCCCGAGGCCGGCTGGTCGCCCAGTGCCGCCAGCTCGCCCGGGTGGGGCGCGGGTGACACGCGGGCTGTGAGCATTCTTACGCAGTGAAGATGTCGCAGGTCGCCTACCCTCTAAAGGTGCCGGACACGAGTATCGGGATCTTCGACAGCGGGGTGGGCGGGCTGACGGTCGCCAGAGCGATCATCGACCAGCTCCCCCATGAGTCCATCACCTATGTGGCCGACACGGCCCGTCAGCCGTACGGGCCGAAACGCATCGCAGAGGTTCGCGCCTACGCGCTGGAGGTGATGGACCACCTCGTCGCGAACGACGTCAAGATGCTCGTGATCGCGTGCAACAGCGCCAGTGCCGCCGTGCTGCGCGACGCGCGCGAGCGTTACGACGTGCCGGTCGTCGAGGTGATCCAGCCCGCTACCCGGCGCGCGGTGCGTGCCACCCGCACCGGCAGGGTCGGTGTGATCGCCACCAGGGCGACCATCGAGTCCATGGCCTATCACGACGCCTTCACCGCGGCTCCCGACGTACAGCTCACCGGCGTGGCCGCCCCACGCCTGGTGGAGTACGTCGAACGCGGAGAGACGGCGAGCGAGGAGCTCATCGAGGTCGTGCGCGACTACCTGGACCCCATCAGGGCGGCCGGGTGCGACACGCTCATCCTCGGCTGCACCCACTACCCGCTGCTCACCGGCGCGATCTCCTATGTCGCCGGTGACGGGGTGACGCTCGTCTCCAGCGCCGACGAGACGGCCAAGGACGTCTACCGCATCCTGCACGACCGTGACATGGCGGCAGGAAGCGAGGCCACCCCCCGGCACCGCTTCCGCGCCACAGGCGACTCCTTGCTCTTCGCCCGGCTCGGGCGACGCTTCCTCGGCCCGGAGATCGATGCGGTCGAAGTCACGCCAGTGGGGGGTACTACCTCAAACGGGAGGCCCACATGAAGGTGACCATCATCGGCTGTTCGGGTAGCTTTCCAGGCCCCGACAGCCCTTCGTCCTGTTATCTGGTCGAGGCCGAGGGGTTCAGGCTGCTCCTCGACTTCGGCCACGGGGCCCTGGGAGTGCTGCAACGCTATATCGGGCTCTACGACGTAGACGCCATCTGCCTGAGCCACCTGCATGCCGACCACTGCCTCGACATGTGCGCGTACCACGTGGCCCGTACGTACGGGCCGGCCGCGCCGTACCCCCGAGTGCCCGTCCACGCGCCCGCCGACGCGCCACGCCGCCTGGCCGCCGCCTACGGCATGCCGGACGAGCCGGGCCTGGAGACCGCCTTCGACTTCATCCCGCTGACCCCGGGCCCCTTCGAGGTCGGGCCGTTCACGCTCGTCGCCGGCCAGGTCAACCACCCGGTCGAGGCGTACGGCTTCCGCGTCACGCACGGCGGCCGGAGCCTCGCCTACTCGGGCGACACCGGTGAGTCCGCCGAGCTGGTGCGGCTGGCCGCGGGCGTCGATCTGCTGCTGTGCGAGTCATCGTTCCTCGACCAGCCGGAGCTGCCGACCGACCTGCACATGTCGGGCCGCCAGGCCGCCGAGCACGCCGCCAAGGCCGGGGTGGGCCGGCTGGTGCTCACCCACCTCGTGCCCTGGCACGACCAGCTGCGGATCATGGACGACGCCTGCCGGGGCGGCTACAGCGGCCCGATCGACCTGGCCCGCAGCGGGGCCGTCTACGACTTGGCCTGAACCTGCGAGAAGTCGCGCAGACGCGGCAGCGGCGAGAACATCAGCGGCAGGAACGAGACCAGCCGCGCGCCCATGAACACCCAGAGTGCCTCCCGCACGCCGATCTGCTGAGCCACGATGCCGCCGAGCAACGCGCCCAGCGGCATCGTGCCCCAGACGATGAACCTGACCGTCGCGTTGACGCGCCCCAGCATCCGCTCCGGCGTGACGGTCTGCCGATAGGTGAGCTGGCCGATGTTGTAGATGATCGCGCCCCACGACAGCGCAATCGAGGCGATCGCGAACAAGGAGATCCGCCAGCCGGCCTGCGTCATGGGCAGCAGCAGGCCGAAGGGTGAGGTGACGGCGATGGCCAGCCAGGTCATCCTGGCCGTGCCGTACTTGCTGAACAACCGGCTCCCGGTGAGGCCGCCGAGCAGCCCGCCGACCGCGCCGGACATGAGCAGGACGCCGATCAGGCCGGCCGGCAGGCCGACCACGTCGGCCAGGAACAGCACGGACAGGCTGAGCACGGCGCTGAGACTCAGGTTCGTCGCCGCGGTCGTGGCGACGATCGTCCGCAGCAGCCGATCGCGCCAGACGAACCCGAGCCCCTCAGCGATGCCGGGGAACATCCGCGGTCGTTCCTCGGCGACCGGTGGCTTGTCGGGCGCCTTGATGGCGCTCAGCAGGACCACCGAGCCCAACGCGGCCAGAGCGGTGGCCAGCATCGTGCGCGAGGCCCCGACAAGCTGCACGAGCGCGCCGCCCAGGCTGGGACCGGCGAGCGCCCCACCCGACCGGACGAACTCGAGCTTGGAGTTGCCGTCGCTCAGACCGTCCTTGTTCACCAGTTCCGGCAGGTAGGTCTGGTCGGCGACGTCGTTGAACACCTGGGCCGTGCCGGCCAGCAGCGCGACCACGTACAGCACGCCGACCGATAGCAGGCCGAGAGCCTCACTGACCGGGATGCTCGCCAGCAGCAGGCACCGGACCAGGTCGGAGGTCAGCATCACGCGGCGCCTGCGCAGCCGGTCCACCCAGACCCCCGCGGGCAGGCCGATCGCCAGGAACGCCGCGGTCTGCAGCGCGGAGAGCACGCCGACCTCCAACGGCCCGGCGTGCAGAGCCAGCACGGCGACCAAAGGGAGCGCGACGCGAGAAATGTTGGCTCCGAGTTCGTTGGCCACGTGCGAACTGAGGAACCGGAGAAAGTCAGGGTTTCGCAACACCCCCGTTGTCATTGCGTAAGGATCCATGTGTCGGACACATTCGGTCAAGAGCGTTGCGGCGCGGAGATAGGGTGATCTGCATGTCGCGACAGGATGGCCGAAACCCCGACCAGCTCCGCCCTATCACCATTACCAGGCAATGGATTACCCATGCCGAAGGCTCGGTGCTGGTGGAGTTCGGCGGCACCCGGGTTCTGTGCGCGGCGTCCGTACAGGACAGCGTGCCGCGCTGGCGCCGGGGGAGCGGCCAGGGCTGGGTCACGGCCGAGTACGCGATGCTGCCGCGCGCCACCAACACCCGCAACGACCGTGAGTCGGTCCGCGGGAAGATCGGCGGTCGTACGCACGAGATCTCCCGGCTGATCGGCCGCTCGCTGCGGGCCTGCGTCGACTACAAGGCCCTGGGCGAAAACTCCATCCTGCTCGACTGCGACGTCCTGCAGGCCGACGGCGGCACCAGGACCGCCGCGATCACCGGCGCCTACGTGGCACTGGTCGACGCCGTCGCGTGGATGCGCGAGCGGCGCATGTGCCCCGGCGACCCGCTGGTCGACTCGGTGGCCGCCGTCTCGGTGGGCGTGGTCGGCTCGGTGCCGATGCTCGACCTCTGCTACACCGAAGACGTGGCGGCCGAGACCGACATGAACGTGGTGATGACCGGCGCCGGCAGCTTCGTCGAGGTGCAGGGCACCGCCGAGGGCGCCCCGTTCGACCGTAACGCGCTCAACCAACTCCTTGACCTGGCCGTCGCCGGCTGCGAGGAGCTCACGCTGATCCAGCAGGAGGCGCTGGGAGTATGAGGATCGTCCTGGCCACCCGCAACGCGGGCAAGATCGCCGAGCTGCGCCGGATCCTGTCGGACTTCGACATCGTGGGGCTCGAAGAGTTCCCCTCGATCGGCGAGGTGGCCGAGACCGGCGTCACGTTCGAGGAGAACGCCCTGCTCAAGGCGCACGCCGTGGCCCAGGGCTCGGGCCTGCCCGCGGTCGCCGACGACTCGGGCCTCTGCGTCGACGTGCTCAACGGCATGCCCGGGGTGTTCTCGGCCCGCTGGTCCGGGCGGCACGGCGACGACAAGGCCAACCTCGCCCTGCTGCTGGCGCAGATCTCCGACGTGCCCGCCGACAAGCTGACCGCCCACTTCGCGTGCGCGGCCGCGCTGGCGCTGCCGTCGGGGGAGTCGCGCGTGGTCGAGGGCGCGCTGGCGGGCCACCTCGTCACGACACCCCGCGGCACCAACGGGTTCGGGTACGACCCCATCCTGGTGCCCGAGGGCGAGACGCGCACCGCGGCCGAGCTCTCCGCCGACGAGAAGGACGCCATCAGCCACCGGGGCCGCGCCTTCCGCGCCCTCGCCCCGATCGTCCGCGACCTCATCACCCGCTGACGTAACCATCGCGTAAGAACCACCTGCCGCCAGGGGCGTAGCGTCAGAACCGTGCAGAGGAACAATGTGGTGCCCGCCTGGGCCGGGGCGCTGGCGGGATTGGTGGCCGGGGCCGTGGCGCTCGGCGTCGCGCAACTCGTCGCCGGGCTGCTGAATCCGGCGGCCTTCCCCGTGGTGGCCGTGGGCAACGTGGTCGTGGACAACACACCCGCATGGCTTAAAGAGTTCGCCATCAGCACCTTCGGCTCGAACGACAAGACCGTGCTCATCGCGGGTGTGCTGGTGGTGCTCGCGTTGGTGGCCGCGGCCATCGGGGTGCTGGCGCTTCGTCGGCTCCGGTATGGGCTGGTGGGGCTGGGTGTGTTCGGTGTCGTGGGGATCGCGGCGGTGGTGACCCGGCCGGGGGCGGGGGCGCTCGACGTGGTGCCGACCCTGGTTGGGGTTGGGGTCGGGGCGTGGGCGCTCACGTGGTTGCTGGCGCGGGCCGTCGGGGAGTCGTACGGGGATGCGGGGGCTGCCTCCTATGACCCGTCAGCTTCGGACGCGTCTTTGGATGCGTCTTCGGATGCGTCGGCTTGGGACCCGGCCGCTTCGGGTCCGACTGCTGCGGGGACGTCGGTGTCCGCGTCACCCACACCCGCACCCGCGACTGCGGCCGCGACCGGTGCGTCTGGCGGCCTCCCATCCGGCGAGGGTCCTTCTTCTGAGGCTCCTAAGGCTTCTGAAGCTTTTGAGGCTGAGCGGCCTGCCGTGATGAGGGCTGGTGCGGAGCTGTACACGTTCGACCGGCGGCGGCTGCTCGGTGGCGTCGCGGGCGGTGTGGTGGCCGCTGGGGTCGCCACCCTGGTCGGGCGGGGGCTCGCCGGGAGTCAGGAAGCGGACTCCGCCCGAGTGGCGATCGCACTGCCGAAACCCACGGTTCCGGTCAAGCCACTGCCCCAAGGGGTGGATTTCGGCATAAAAGGTCTCTCGCCATTCGTCACAAAAAATCAGGACTTCTACAGAGTCGACACCGCACTCATCGTGCCCCGCGTCGATCCCCAGCAGTGGACGCTGCGCATCCACGGAATGGTGGACCGGTCGATCGAGCTCACGTACGCCGACCTGCTGAAGCGTCCCCTCACCGAGGAGTACGTCACGCTGACCTGCGTGTCCAACGAGGTCGGCGGCGAGTACATCGGCAACGCCCGCTGGCTGGGCGCCCGAATGGCCGACCTGCTGCGCGAGGCCGGCCTCCAGCCGGGCGCCGACATGCTGCTGTCCACCTCCGACGACGGCTTCACCGCCGGTACCCCGGTCGACGTGGTGATGGACGGGCGCGACGCGCTGTTCGCCATCGCGATGAACGGCCAGGTCCTGCCCGTCGAACACGGCTTCCCGGTACGCCAGGTGGTGCCCGGCCTCTACGGGTACGTCTCGGCGACCAAGTGGGTGGTGGACCTCAAGGTGACGCGGTTCGACCAGGACGAGGCGTACTGGACGCCACGTGGCTGGTCCGCCAAGGGGCCCATCAAGACGGAGTCGCGCATCGACGTACCCAAGGCTGGAGCGTCGCTGACGGCGGGCCGTACCGCGATCGCGGGGGTGGCCTGGGCGCAGCACACCGGGATCGACGCGGTAGAGGTACGCGTCGACAGGGGCGAGTGGCGACAGGCGAAACTGGCCCAGGTGCCGGGGCCCGACACCTGGCGGCAGTGGTCGCTGGAGTGGGACGCCACCCCCGGCCAGCACACGATCGAGGTCCGGGCCACGGACGCGGCCGGCCACACGCAGACCGAACAGCAGGCGCCGCCGGCGCCCGACGGCGCGAGCGGCTGGCACTCCATCCAGGTGAAGGTCGCCTGAGCGCGGCCCTTCTCCCTGTTTGTGCAGGTACGGCGGGTAGCCGTGGCCGCGAAACTTGCTGACTTCCCCTCCTCGGGATGGCGGTCGCTCTACGATCGGTCGTCGAGCCATGACAGGAGGCAGGACGTGTTCCGCGACCGCAAGTCCAGCGTGCGGTGGGTCCTTCCCGAGGGGCACTACGACCCCGTGGTCGGTGACGGGATGAGGTGGCGCGACTACGAGCGCGCCGCCGACTCGGACGTGCCCGCCTCCCCGTCCTCGACCCCACCCCCTCCCACCCACCCCTCGCCCACCACCCCACCGGACACCCCACCCCCCGAACACTCGGCGATGCCGTGGACCACCCACCCGGCTGCGTCACCGACCGCACCGACAGACCCGTCGGTCGACCGGTCGACTGCGCGATGGCCTGGCCCACCAGGTGAGCCGGCCTCGCGAGGACAGACGGCCGCATGGGGTTCCGCGCCCCCAGCCGCTCAGCCGTCCACGCCGTCGGTGGGGTCTGCTCCGTCAGTGGGGCAGTCGGTTGCGCCGTGGGCTGCCTCGTCGGGTGCTTCGTCTGCTACGTCGTCTGGCGGTCAGCTGTCCACGCCGTCGGTCGGGGGCATGTCCGCGCAGTCGGGCGCTCCGTCGGGCGGACGCCACGAGGCGCCTGTGGCCTCCCGGCGTGCGGCGTCGAGTGGTGTGCCGGGTGGCATGGCGCAAGTGGGCGAGTCGGTGCCGACCAACGGGCCTGCGGGTGCGAGCGGCTTGGCTCCCAGGAGTGGCTCGGCGCTCACCGGTGGGTTGGCTTCCGAGCGGGGCTCGATCTCCGGGAGTGGCTCGGCGGTCGCCGAAGGTACGGCTCCCGGGAGTGGCTCGGCAGGCGGCTCGGGGGCTGCGGCCGGCACGCTGGGTGGCTCTGGATTTCCGAGTGGCTCGGGGACTAGCGGGTCAGCGGTAGGTGGCGCGGGGGCTGGCGGTGGCGGCGGTGCGGCCGGTGGCGAGGGCACGACCGGTGGTGCCGGTGTGTTGGATGGCGCCGGGGCTGCCCACAGGACGGCGGTAGGTGGCGCAGAGGCCGGTGGCGAGGGCGCGGCCGGTGGCGCGACTGGTGGTGCCGGTGCGTTGGGTGGGGCGGGGGCGTTTGGGGCGTCGGCGGCGGCCATTCTTGGGCTCTCGCCGGACAGCGTCTCTTCGGGCTCGGCGGCGATTGGACCGCAGGAAACCGCGGTGGGGGAGGCTAGACGGCAAGGCGCCGCGATGAGAGCGACCAGGGGACATGGAGCGGGTACGACGGCGGCTAGTCGGCATGGAGCCGGTACAACGGGGGCTAACAGGCATGGAGCCGGTACCACAGCGGCTAGCCGACACGGAGCCGGTACAACGGCGGCTGAGTGGCATGGAGTCGGCACTACGGCGGCTGAGTGGCATGGAGCGGGCACTACGGCGGCTGGGTGGCGTGGAGTCGGGGTTGGGGCGGATGGGCGGCAGGGGGGTGCTGAGGGGGATTGGTTCGAGCGGGCGCAGCGGCCGCCGAGGTTGGTTGGTTATCGGCCGTACGGTGTGCCTGGGGGGCTGGCGAAGCCCGACTCGCAGGTGGAGCATGACCTGGCGATGGCGATTCCGCTCGGTACGCGGTTTCCGGATCCGCGTGGCACCTGGGTGAGGTTGATCAACGGTGGCGGGCCGGCCGATGATCCGTTCCGGGCGTCCAATGCCGCCGACTGTGCGCTGGCCGTGTTGTCCACCTGGCATGGTGAGCCTGCTGCTGCGGCGCCGAGGTGGCCGGACTACGACAGGATCGGCAGGCCGCTGGTTACCGGTGAGGTGGGGGGTACGGCGCGGATCGAGCGGTGGGTGGGGCAGCGGTTCCAGTACTTGGGGCAGGGGCGGCACGCCTATCCGATGGTGGCGCGGCGGCTGGTCGAGGCGGGGCATGGCGCGGGGGCCGTGATCGTGGTGCGCTGGCCGGGTGGCGGGTCCCATGCGTGGAACGCGGTCAACTCGGGGGGCGAGGTGATCTGGATCGACGCCCAGCGGGGGCATATGGCCGTCGAACCGCCTTATACGACGGTGACCGGGGTGTTCTGTGTGATCGTCGACAGGCAGGGGCAGCCAGGATGAATCTGGATCAGGCCAGGGCGGTGGCTGAGGAGTACTTCAACGGGGTACGGCGGGCGGATGACTCCCTCTCGGTGGGGATTCATGGCTTCAATGAGGGATATGTCGCTTGGGTGCGGGAGTTGGATCCCGGTGACCCGGCTACTCTGCCCGACACGGTCGGCGGGGGCTGCATTGTGATCGACAAGGCGTCCGGAGAGGTGTTCACTCGTCCGCTCCTCGACCCGGAGACGGTCGCCGAGCTGTGGCCCGGCCGCACCCCCCGCTGACCTGCTGGGGGGTCTGGCCGCCGGGCGTCGCCCCCGGGACGCCCGGCAGCCGTCTGCGGCTCGCCCTGCGCACGGCCGTCGTGCGCGTACGCCCGACCGACCCGATCGTTGTACGCCGGGCCGACGCACGCCCGATCGTTGTACGCCGGGCCGACGCACGCCCGATCGTTGTACGCCGTTCCGACGCACGCCCGACCGACCGAGCGACGTACGTCGGGCCGACACACGCTCGACCGTTGTAAGCCAGGCCGCTGTGCGCCCGGATGCCGTGCGGGTGGAGCCGCCAATCGGTGGGGCCGCGAGGGGTGAGGCTCGCCGCCCCAGGTGTCCTCTATCCGAAATTGGGGGTCTTTATCGTGATTTGTCGCACTTTATCCCGTTGCCAGCGACCCCACGATCGACGCCCGAGCCGCCCGCCGCGCCGGCAGTACGGCCGCCAGCACCCCGGCCAGCCCCGACAGCACCACGAACAGCGCGATCTGCCCACCAGGCACCACGAACCCGGCGCCCGCGATCATCGCCCGCATAGCCGCCCACCCGAACACGCCACCGAGCACCACCCCGACCAGCGCCCCGATCAGCCCGAGCACCAGCGCCTCCACCGAGAGCATCCGCCGTAGCTGCGGCCTGGTCAGCCCGAGCGCCCGCAGCAGCGCCGACTCCCTGGTCCGCTCGTGCACCGACAGCGACAACGTGTTGGCGATGCCGAGCAGCGAGATCAGGATCGCCAGGCCCAGCAACCCGGTGATGATCATCAGCATCATGTCCAGCGTGTCGTCGAACTGCCCGCGCACCTCCGTCGCGCTCGTCACCTGGACCATCGGGTAGGCCGCCGTCGCGGCGTCCACCACTCTGCGGGCCTGGGCGGCGGGGACGCCATCCTTGATGTTCACCATCACCCGCGAGTCGGGCACCTGGCCGAAGTACGCGTCGAAGGCCTGTTCGGCCACGGTGAGCGTCGGCAGGGCCGACGAATCGCCGCCGAGGACGGCGACCACCCGCAACGTGACGGTCCCGGCCTTGGCGGTCCGCACCGCGACCGGGTCGCCGAGCCGCAGCCCGAACTGCTCGGCCGCCTGGTCGGCCACCGCGACCTGCCCGGACTCCAGCCGGGCCAGCGAGCCGGACTTGACCTCCGGCTTGATGGGGCCGTTGAAGGTGCCGACCTTGACCGGATCGCCGGAGACCTTGGCCTTGGCCTCGCGGATCTGTACCACCGAGGCCAGTTCGGGGCTGCGCCGCAGCTCGTCGGCCACCGAGCGGGGGACGGCGGCGTCGCGCTCCTGGGTGGCCAGCAGGTAGTCGATGGGGAACTGGCTGTCGAGCTTGGCCGTCATCGTCTCCCGCGTCGAGGCGGTGACCACCGAGATCAGCGTCATGAGCGTCACGCCGATGGTCAGCGCCACGGTCGTGGTGGCGGCCCGGCGCGGGTTGCGGCCGGAGTTGTCCACGGCCAGCCGTCCCGGCACGCCGAACAGCTTGGCCGGGATCCATCCGACCAGCGCGCTCAGCGGCTTGACCAGCACCGGTCCGAGGATCAGCACGGCGAGGAAGGTCAGCGCGCCGCCGCCCATGACGACGAAGAGCGGTACCATCCCGCCCGGGTCCAGCGCCAGCGCCCCGAAGCCGGCCGTACCGAGCCCGGCGACGAGGAAGAGCGCGGCGAGGACCACGCGTATGACGCCCGTGCGGAACGTCTGCTCCTCCACCTGCGTACGCAGCGCCGCGATCGGTGCGACCCGGGTGGCGGCCCGCGCGGGCAGCAGTGCCGCGCCCACGGTGACCAGCAGGCCGAGGGCCAGGCCGCTGAGCATCGTGGCCGGCGACAGCGCGATGGCCGCGTTCGTGGGCAGCGGGGCGTCGAGCGCGCCGAGCACCGCCAGCGTGACCGCGCCCAGGCCGTAGCCGGCGAGCAGGCCGAGCGCGGACGACAGCAGGCCGACGGCCGCGGACTCCAGCATGATCGAGCCGAACACCTGCCCGCGGGTGGCGCCGATGCAGCGCAGCAGCGCCATCTCCCTGGCCCGCTGGGCGACGAGGATGTTGAAGGTGTTGTAGATGACCAGCGCGGCCACCAGCATGGCCACCAGGCCGAACAGCAGCAGCCCGGTGGTCAGCGACTCCATCTCGATGTTGGACGCGGCCGCCAGGCTCTCGGCGAGCTCCGCGCCCGTCTTGACCACCGCTCCCGCTCCGGCGGCAGCGGCGACCGCCTGCCTGAGCCCGGCGGCGTCGCCGGCGATGTCGATCTCGGCGAAGCCCTTGGCGCCGGTCATGCGCTGAGCCGTGGCCGGGGTGAAGCCGATCGCGCCGGTGTAGGCCAGCTCCTGGTCCAGGCCGGTGTCCATGATGCCGACCAGCCTGAACCGCTGCTCGCGGTGCCTGGGGTCGAGCACGGTGATCGTGTCGCCGGGCTTGAGTCCTTGGGCTGCGGCGGTGTTCTTGTCGAGCACCGCCGCCTGGTCGTCGGACCCGGGGCCGGTGCCGCTGAGTATGGTGGCGCGGCCGAGCCGGCCGGACACGATGGAGACGGCGGTGGTCGCCGCGTTGCCGACGGTCTTGCCGTCCTTGCCCAGCAGCGGCGCGCTGCCGCGGATCAGTCCCTGCGCCTCCAGCACGCCGGAGAGGCCGCGCACCTGTTCGAGCGTGCGTTCCGGCAGGCGCGCGTCACTGTCCTTGGGCAGTACGGCCAGGCCGACCTTGTCCGCCTCGGCCGTGGCCTGCTGCGAGAGGCCGGCCTTGACGGTGTCGGTCAGCACGAACGTACCGGCGATGAAGCCGACGCCCAGCGTGATCGCCAGCGAGGTGAGCAGCAGCCGCAGCTTGTGCGCGCGCAGCCCGGCCAGAGTCGTCTTCAGCAACTCAGGCCTCCAGCTTCATCAGCGTGTCGAGCACGGACTGCGGCGAGGGCGCGCTGATCTCGCTGACCAGCTCGCCGTCGCGCAGGAACACCACGCGATCGGCGTACGCCGCGGCCACCGGGTCGTGCGTGACCATGACGATGGTCTGGCCGAGCTCGCGTACGGACGTGCGCAGGAACGACAGCACCTCGGCGCCGCTGCGCGAGTCGAGGTTGCCCGTCGGCTCGTCGGCGAAGATCACCTGAGGCTTGCTGATCAGCGCCCTGGCCACGGCGACGCGCTGCTGCTGGCCGCCGGAGAGCTCGGTCGGCTTGTGGGCGAGCCGGTCCCGCAGCCCGACCGTGTCGATGACGCGGTCGAAGAGCAACTGGTCCGGCCGGCGGGCGGCGATCTCCAGGGGCAGGCGGATGTTCTGCTCGGCGGTCAGCGTCGGCAGCAGGTTGAACGCCTGGAAGATGAAGCCGATCCGCTCGCGGCGCAGCAGGGTGAGCTGCTTGTCGTTGAGCCCGGTCAGCTCCACGTCGCCGATGTGCACGGTGCCGGAGGAGGCGGTGTCGAGGCCGGCCAGGCAGTGCATCAGCGTGGACTTGCCGGAGCCGGACGGGCCCATGATCGCGGTGAACGCGCCCGTGGCGAAGGCCACGTCCACGCCGCGGAGGGCGTGCACCTGCGCGTCGCCCTGGCCGTACACCTTGGTCAGCGCTCTGGCCACCACCGCCGAAGGGGCCTGGCGCCGGGTATCGGTGAGGGTCACGTTCACTCCTTCTCAGCTGCGGGAACGTGACCAACTTAGGAGCGGAAAGTTCACGAAATATGGGTCCTGAGGAGGGACTTCGTGTAGGCCCTGCGATGACCCGGGTCAGCCTTTCGGCTGATGGGACGGGACCACCAGCCCGGCCTCGTACGCGTAGACCACGACCTGGGCGCGGTCCCGCAGCCCCAGCTTGGCCAGCACCCGGCCCAGGTGCGTCTTCACCGTCGCCTCCGCCAGGACCAGCCGGGCGGCGATCTCCAGGTTGGACAGGCCGCGGGCCACCATGAGCAGCACCTCGCGTTCGCGGGGCGTCAGTTCCGACGCGTCCGCGAGCTGGTCCGTCGGCAACTGGGCGGCGAACCTGCCGAGCATCCGCTTGAGCGTGCTCGGCGCCACGACGGCGTCGCCCGCGTGCACCGACCTGATCGCGCTCACCAGGTCGTCGGTCGGCACGTCCTTGAGCAGGAAGCCCGAGGCGCCCGCCTTGATCGCGGCGAAGGCGTACTCGTCGAGGTCGAACGTGGTCAGGATCAGCACCTTGGGGCCGTCGATGTGCCGGGTCGCCTCCACGCCGTCCATCCGCGGCATGCGCACGTCCATGAGCACCACGTCCACCTCGACGTCGCGCAGCACCTCCAGCGCCCGCACTCCGTCGCCGGCCTCGGCCACCACCTCGATGTCGGGCTGGGCGCCCAGCACCATCCTGAACCCGGCCCGCAGCAACTGCTGGTCGTCGACCAGCATCACCCGTATCACTAGGCCGCCCTGGTGCCCGGCACCGGCAGCCTGGCCAGCACCTCGAATCCGCCGCCCGTCCGCGGACCCGCCGACACCGCTCCGCCGTACATGCCGACCCGCTCCCGCATCCCGACCAGCCCGTGCCCGTCGGGGCTGCGCGGCGCCGCGGCGCCCCGGCCGTCGTCGGTCACCCGCACGATCAGCTCGCGCCCGTCGTACCGCAGCTCGACGAGCGCGCGGACGCCGGGGCCGCCGTGCTTGAGCGCGTTCGTCAGCGCCTCCTGCACGATGCGGTAGACCGCGAGCTGCTGCCCCTCGGGCAGCTCGCCGGGCGGGCCGCCGACGCGCAGCCGCGCGGGCACGCCCGCACCGCGGACCAGCTCCTCCAACTGCCCGAGGCCCGGCTGCGGCGTGTAGTCGGTCCCGTCGGAGCCGTCCTCCCGCAGCACGCCGACCAGCCTGCGCATCTCGGCGAGCGCCTCACGGCCGGTCTTGGAGATGTTGCGTACGGCCTGCCGCGCCTGGTCGGGGTCGCTGTCGATGGCGTATCCGGCCCCATCGGCCTGGACCACCATCACGCTGACGTTGTGGGCCACCACATCGTGCAACTCCCTGGCGATCCTGGTGCGCTCGGCCGCGGCGGCCAGCCGGGCCTGCTGGTCGCGTTCGCGCTCGGCCCGTTCCGCCCGCTCCTCCAGGCTCTCCATGTAGCGCCTGCGGGTCCTGGCGTACAGGCCCATCAGCCAGACCGTCACCACGAGGATCGAGCCGCTGAAGAAGAGGCTGAACGTCGGCGTGTTCCAGTGCACGATGACCAGGAAAATGCCGATCTCGGCCACCACGCCCGCGGCGACGGCCCACCGGAACGCGCACCGGAAGGCCACCGAGTAGAGCGCCACCAGCACCGCGATGTTGGCGGGCATCGGATCGATCTTCGCCAGCCACTGCGCGAAGCTGGCCAGCGAGAGGATCGCGAAGACGGTCAGCGGCCGGTCGCGCCGCCACAGCAGCGGGACGATCAGCGCCGCGCACAGGACGAAGTAACCGGTCACCCCGATGTACAGGCCACCGTTGTTGAACGGGCCGTTGGTCCCGTACGGCACGGCCACGAGCAGGCAGAACACCGCCAGCGGCGCGACCCGGAGGCCGTCCATGAGCTTGCCGTGGCGTCCCGACCAAGCCAGTACCCTGCCGAACACACCATTACGATACGAAGGCTGTGGCGTAGATTTGTCCGCCTATAGGGGGAGATCTGGGTACGACCCAGGTCTTACACCAGCCTTACGGGACATCGGGCACTCTTGTCGTTGGGAGCGCCCCTTGGGGTGAGTAAAGGGAGATCGTGATGGCGGATCATGATCGCGACGCCGGGTCGCGTGGCGAAGAGGAAGCGCCACGCGACCCGACCCCTGGCGACCGGTTAGGCGCCCCGCACTCCGAAGGACCTGCCGGAGACGCGCCTCCGGCCGACACTCCGCACCAGGGGACCGCCGCGACCGCGCCGGGACGCTCGTACGCGGGCCCGCCCGGAGGCGGATGGGCGACAGCGGCTCCGCCGCCACCTCCGCGCTCCGACAGCTTCCGCGACTTCATCCGCCAGAAGCCCGCGCAGATCATCGGCGCGGGTCTCATCGGACTGATCATCGGTGGCGTGCTCGGCGGCGGCGCCGTGGCCGCGATCGGCGGCATCGTCCACCGCCACGACGCGCCCCGCCTCTACCGGCAGTACCCGGCCTGGGAGCCCTACCCCGGCTACCAGGACTGCCGCCCGGTCGCTGGCGGCACCTACTGCCGCCAGCAGCCGCCGTACGTCAATCCCAGCATCGGCCCCAACGCCGTGCCCTCCACCTGGCTCACGATGCCCCCCAGCGACTCGCCGACGCCCCCGCCCACGATCATCCGCACCGGCACGCCCACGCCCGTGGTCTCGCCCACGTAGACGGGTCAGGGCGCCCGCAGTCCGGGCCCGCCGTCGAGGACCAGCAGGTCGTGCTGCGCGGCCAGGAACCCGGCGTGGAACCGCGTACGGGCCCCCAGCCGCTCGCAGAGCTCCTGCACCCGGCGCTGCACGGTACGCGAGCTGAGGCCGAGCTGCCGCGCGATCGCGTCGTCCTTCATCCCCACCGCCAGCAGGGCGAGGACCTCGGTGTCGCCAGGCTGCGGCCACACCTCCCGCTCGATGTGCGCGGCCGGATCGGCGGACAGCCGCAGCGGCACGGCCGCCTGCCACAGCACCTCGAACAGCCCCACGAGCGCGTCGAGCAGCGCCGACGGGTGCACGACCAGCGCGCTCTCCACCGCCCGGTGCTCGTCGGACACCAGCGGCAGCATGGCCGTGCGGCCGTCGGCGATGGCCAGCTTGACGGGCACCTGCCCCAGCCGGGCCTGCTCGCCGTCGGCGATCGCCCGCCGCGTGTGCGCCAGCATGCCGGGCTCCTCGAACGCCAGCGGTCCGTAGATGCCGCGGATGGACGGGCCCTGGTGGGCGGCACGCTGCTGGTTCTCCTGATCGTCCAGGATGTCGACCGCGTAGGGCGGGCGCACCAGCACGAGCATCTCGGTCGTGACGCTGCGTTCGAGCTGGAGGTAGCGGCGCGCGACGGCGTAACGGCCGGTCACCACCTCCAGCACCTCCTCGGGATGCGGCCCGGTGCGATCGGCCACCTCGGTGGCCAGCAGCGCCGCGGCGGCCCGGCTGTGCGTGATCTCCTCCTGGCGGCGGGCCACCAGCACGTCGATGGCGATGTTCGGCGGCGTGGCGATCAGCCGCAGCGGTCGGCCCGCCACCCGGGAGATCAGTCCGAGGTCCTCCAGCCTGGGCAGCATCCGGCGGATGGCCGCGGCGGACGCGCTGGTCTCGGTGGCCAGTTGGCTGAGCGTCGCGGGGCCGTGGCGGAGCAGCGCCCGGTAGGCCGTCTCCTCGGCGACGCTGACGCCGAGGCCCTCCAGTAGCCGCCGTTGCGCCATGGCCGCCCACCACCGTCCTGTCGTCCCGTAGGGGAGCGTAGTCCAGGCGGGTTTACGACAAGTCGGGATCTCGCCAGGCAAGACCTATAGACCGGAACGCCCCCAGGTCACTAGGAATTGGGTCGGTACATTACTCGCCTTCTGGAGGTGGCCATGAGGCCCAGGCGTTGGACAGCGGTGGCCGCCTCCCTGGCGGTGGCCGCGGCCACCATGGTGAGCGGCGCGGGGGCCCGGGCCGACGGCGCTCCGGCGCTGGTGACGGACCCGGCGAAGCAGGGTTACGACATCACGCTGATCACCGGTGACCAGGTGCACGTCTCCATCGCCGCCGACGGCCGCCGGAAGGCGAGCGTCACGGCCGCCCCGCGCGGGGACGGGCCGCCGGCCGACTTCCGCATCACCGAGGACGCCGGGCAGCTCACCGTGCTGCCCAGCGACGTGGAGGGGCTGGTCCCCGACCGCATCGATCCCGAGCTCTTCAACGTGACCGCCCTGGCCGCCCAGGGCTACACCGACGCCCAGTCGGACGCCATCTCGCTCATCGTGACGTACGGCAAGCAGGGCGCCATGCCGGTGATCCCCGCGCTGAAGGCGGTCCGCACGCTGGAGAGCATCGGCGGCTCGGGCGTCCGGTTAGCCAAGAGCGTGGCCCGGGACTTCGGCGGCGATCTGTCCGCGCTGGCCACCGGCCGGACGAAGAGCGCGCTCGCCGGTGTCAGCAAGATCTGGCTCGACCGCAGGGTGGAGCCGGCGCTGGACCACAGCGTGCCGCAGATCGGCGCGCCGGCGGCGTGGTCGGCGGGTTACGACGGCACGGGCACGACGGTGGCGGTCCTGGACACCGGCATCGACACCGGGCATCCGGACCTGGCGGGGAAGGTCGCCGACGAGCGTGACTTCACCGACAGCGGCAGCGCGACCGACGAGTTCGGGCACGGCACGCACGTCGCCGACATCATCGCGGGCAGCGGCGCCGCCTCAGGCGGCTCGCGCAAGGGCGTCGCCCCCGGCGCCAAGCTGCTCAACGGCCGGGTCCTGGACGCCAACGGCGAGGGGCTCAGCTCGTGGATCATCGACGGGATGGAATGGGCGGCGGGGGAGAAGCACGCCGACATCGTGAACATGAGCCTGGGCGACCCCAGTCCAGGCGGCCCGCTGACCGACGCCCTGGGGGCGCTGTACGGCACGTACGGCACGCTGTTCGTGGTGGCGGCGGGCAACCGGGGCTGCGAGGCCTGCGTCGGGAGCCCGGGAGACGCCCCCGCCGCGCTGACCGTCGGCGCGGTCGACGGCCAGGACCGGCTCGCCGAGTTCTCCAGTTACGGCCCCATCGGGCTGGAGCGCGCGGTGAAGCCCGACATCACCGCTCCGGGCGTCGGCATCGTCGCGGCCCGGGCCAAGGGCACCTCGCTCGGCGAGCCGGTGGACGACAACTACACCCGCCTGTCCGGCACCTCCATGGCCACCCCGCACGTCGCCGGGGCCGCCGCGCTCCTGCGCCAGTCACGCCCCGGCATCTCGGCCGGTGAGCTGAAGTCCCTGCTCATGGGTACGGCCAAGCCCCTGCCCGACACCCCGGTGGACAAGCGGGGCACCGGCCGGGTCGACGTGGCCGCGGCGCTCGGGGAGCCGGTGCTGGCCGCCGAGGGCCCGATCGACTTCGGGCTGTCCGAGGTGTCCGCCGGAAAGCCGGTGACCCGAGAGATCACCTACCGCAATCCCGGCAAGACCCCGGTCACCCTCGACCTGGCCACCGGGAGCCCGTTCAGCGTCTCGCCCGCCGAGCTCTCCCTGCCCGCCGGCGCGAAGGCCACGGCGCGGCTCACTCTCGACGCCGCCAAGGCGCAGCCCGGGCGGCAGCGCGCGGAGCTCGTCGCGACGCCGCGGGGCGGCCCGCCGATCCGTACCTCCCTGACCGGCAGCGTCGAGGTCAAGCGGGCCCGGCTGCGGGTGAGCGCGATCGCCAGGGACGGGCGCCCCGCCCAGGCCGCCATCACCGCGCTGAACGTGGACGACGGCACCCGCGACGGCCGCGAACTGCCCTTCGACCCGGTGCGGAGGTGCGAGGAAGACCAGGGCGGCACCTGCGTGCTGGTGCCGCCGGGCACCTACTCCGTGCTCGGCGTCATCAAGACCCTGCGCCCCACGGTCGACAGCATGTCCTACGGCGACCGCGGCACCGTGCTCAACGTGAGCCTCGCCGGAGACCCCGAGCTGAAGATCACCGGCGACGCCAAGGTCGTGCTCGACGCCCGCAAGGCGGTCGAGGTGAAGGTCGACACGCCTGACCATCCGACCAAACGGAACAGGGGCACCGCGACCAAGCTCATCTGGGCCCGCTCACCCGCCAAGGGCGCGCCGCTCACCGACACCATCCTGCAGGACGAGAGCGCCGACGAGACCTACTACCTGCAGCCCACGAAGCGGGTCACCAAGGGCGAGTTCGCCGTCGCCACCCGGTGGCACCTCGAAGCCCCCGCCATCACGATGCGGACGGCCGGCCTGGAGCTGAACCCCGACTACGTCGACCCGGTGTGGTTCAGCGACCTGTCCGCCGACTTCCCGAGGCTCGACGGCTCCGCGCTGCTCCTGGCCGTGGACGCCGGGACCGGCACGCCCGCGGACCTCAAGGGCCGCGACCTGCGCGGCAGGCTCGCGCTGATCCGCCGCACCGCCGACCTGACGGTCGCCGCCCAGTCCAACGCCGCCGCCGCGGCCGGGGCCCGGATGGTCGCGGTCTACGGCGATCTGCCGGTGTACGAGAGCGGGGTGAAGCTGAAGGTGCCGACCGTCGCGCTCACCGGCCGGGAGGGCGCCCGGCTGGCCGACCGGCTGCGCCGGCTGCCGGTGCCGGTCCTGGCCAAGGGCATCGTGGCCAGCCCGTACGTGTACGACCTGTACCTCAGCGAGGAGGGCAGGATCAGCGACAAGCTCGACCACACCGTGCGGGCGAAGTCCCTGGCCCGGATCGACTCGGACTTCTACAGCCAGCTCGCCGACGACGTGACCCTCTCCGAGAACCGCTTCGGCTGGCAGCCGTGGGAGACCACCTCCTGGGACACGAGCCGGCCCGTCTCCCGGACACCGCGTGACCGGGTCGACTACCTGTCCGCCGGTCCCGGGGTGCGCTGGAGCAGCAGCATGGAGACGCCGGAACGGCCGTACAACTACACCTGGGAGCACGACCGCGCCCACATCGGGGTCGCCGGTCCCGACGACGCGCCCTTCCAGGCCGGTGCGCGGATCGAACGCACCTGGTTCAAGCAGCCGCTGCTGCCCGGCCCCGGGCCGGTCCGGCCGCTGCGCAGGGTGGGCGACCTGCTGCAGATCGATCTGTGGGGGCTCATCGACGCGGGGCGGAACACCGGCGTCGCGCAGACCGACGACTTCGAGACCGGCATGAAGACCGGCTGGCGGTTGTACCGGGGAGACACCCTGGTGGCGCAGACGGAGCGGCGCCCCCAGGGGACCCTGCTCCTTCCGGCCGGAGCCGCCACCTACCGGATGGAGTACGACGTCGAGAACCGCGCCACCTGGGCCCGGCTGTCGACCAGGACGAAGACGGCGTGGACGTTCCCGTCGGAGCATGACGCCGGGACGGGGACGACGGTCCCGCTGCTGCTCGCCGACTATGACGCGCCGACGGACCTGCGGAACCAGGCCGCTTCGCCGCGGCTCGGCCTGACCCTGCGCCACCAGGACGGCTCGACGGCCGGCCCGATCAAGGACGTGTCCCTGGAGGTGTCGTACGACGACGGCGCCTCGTGGCGCGCGGTCCGGCGGCTCACCTCTAAGGGGAACGGCGCCTACGAGGCCACGCTCGACCGGCCGCCATCCTCCGGGTTCGTCTCGCTGCGGCTCAAGGCCGCGGACACGCGCGGGGCGGCGCTGGCACAGGAGGTGATCAGGGCTTACGCGCTGAGGTAGCCGAGGTGCGGGCGGGGGGACTCGAACCCCCACAGTGTCTCCACCAACAGGACCTAAACCTGCCGCGTATGCCATTTCGCCACGCCCGCGCAGCTCCCGCCGATGCGGGCCTGAGCCGAGTTTAGCGTCCCGGAAGTGCGCTGGGGGCCCGTCGTGTGGGGGACGGGCCCCTGCCTTTTCACGCCAGCCCGAGCTTCTTCTTCAGGCTCGCCACGTGGCCGGTGGCCTTCACGTTGTAGAGGGCCTGCTCGATCTTGCCGTCGGCGTCGATGACGAAGGTCGAGCGGATCACGCCCACCATCAACTTCCCGTACAGCTTCTTGGGGCCGTACGCGCCGTACGCCTTGTGCACGTCCAGGTCGGGGTCGGCCAGGAGCGGGAAGTTCAGGGAGTCGCGCTCGGCGAACTTGACCAGCTTGGCCGGCTTGTCCTTCGACACGCCGAGCACCACGAAACCCTCCGCGGTGAGCTGGCCGAGATTGTCGCGGAAGTCGCACGCCTGCTTGGTACAGCCCGGCGTCATCGCGGCGGGGTAGAAATAGAGGATCACCCGCTTGCCGCGGAAGGTCTCGAGGGAGACGTCCTCGCCGTCGGCGGCGGGTAGCGTGAACTCGGGCGCGGCGTCGCCGGGCGCGAGCTTGGTTTCGGTCATGGGGCCCTCCAGAGTTCGTCGAAGAAAACCTACCGGCCTGCCCGGCGTGCCAGGCGGGACGCCGACCTGACAGACTGATCAGCGAACAGTGCCTGCTTCATTTGATCACCGGACAGAGCTCGCACGGAGCGCGGTCGAGAGGAGAGCCATGGCTGACACCGATCCCGACGAGCTGGAGCGGCGGATCGCGCGGACGCGCGCGGAGTTGGCGGACACGGTCGACGCCATTGCCGACCGGGTGAGTCCCAAGCGGGTCGCTGAGCGCACGGTGGCCGACGTGAAGACGCGGGCAGGTCAGCTGGTGGCCTCGGTCGGCGACGCGCTCGGGGTGACACCGCGCCCCGCCGAGGCGGGCGACAACCCCGACCGGCTGTGGGACGACGAGGCGCCCGGCCTGGCGCCGGTGCTGATCGGTGTGGGCGCGGTGCTGGTGGTCGGCGCGGTCGTCATGCTCTGGCGCCGCCGTCGCCGCCGCTTCTAGCCGGTCTAGAGGAACGTCCTGCCTTCGCCCCGGTACGTCGGGGCGGTCTCCGCGACGGTGTCGCCGTCGACGAGGTGGAGCTCGGGGAAGCGCTCGCACATCTCGCCCGCCTTGGCGTGCCTGAACCACACCCGGTCGCCGACCCGCAGGTCCTGGGCCGCCTGGCCGAGCAGCGGCGTCTGCACCTCGCCCGCGCCCTCGTCGCGCGTGTAGCGAAGCCCCGCCGGCAGGTACGGCTGCGGCAGCAGGTTCGTCCCCGGCCGTCCGGAGGCCAGGTAGCCGCCCCCGAGCACCGTCACCGCGTCCAGCGCCGGCCGCCGCACGACCGGGAGCGCGAACAGCGCGGCCGGATGGCCGGTGAAGGCGCGGTAGAAGTCGAAGAGCCGGGGATGGAAGAATCCGGAGCCCGCAGCCACCTCGGTGATCGCCTTCTCCCGCACGGTCCGCTCGATGGAGCCGGTGCCGCCGCCGTTGACGAACTCCAGGTCGCAGAGCTGCCGGACGGCGTTCACGATGCGGCCGCGGCGCAGGACCAGGTCGCGGGCCGACAGGCTCTGCATGAGCCTGATCACCCGGGCGAACGCCGCGTTGCCCGGCGGATCATCGCCGACCCCCGCGATCTGCCCCTCGTACGCCATCAGCCCGGCGAGGCGGAAGCCCGGCCGCTTGGCGATGCAGGCGGCCAGGTCGGCGGCCTGCTCGGGCTCGCGGATCGTGGAGCGCAGGGCACCCGCCCGGAACTTCCCGCCCAGCGCCACATATCCCGCGTCGAGGTCCATCGACAGCCGGATCTCCAGCCGCCGATGGACGGCCGCCACCGCGTCGTCGACGTAGTCGAGATGGTCGGTGGAGTCGATGGTCAGCGTGATCTCCTCGGCCGCCCGCGCGTTGCCGGCCAGCGCCGCGAGCGCGTGCCGGTCGGCCGTGGGGTAGGCCACGAGCACGTCGGTGAAGCCCCGCTCGACCAGCCAGAGCGCCTCGGGCAGCGTGAAGGCCATGATGCCGCGGAAGCCGTCCATGGCCAGGATGCGTTCCATGACGGAACGGCAGCGGATCGACTTGCTCGCCACCCGGATCGGCTTGCCGGCCGCCCGCCGTACGAGATCGGCCGCGTTGGCGCGCATGGCCGCGAGATCGAGGATCGCGAACGGCGGTTCGAGCGCCGTGGTAGCCGTGTCGTAGCGCCAGCGATCGTCCATACCAGCAGCTTAACGGCATATCGGGCGATTGAATATGAGGGCAGTTCATCTTCTTTGGGCCCCCGTAATGATCCGGCAAATCGGCGGCGGGGGAATGGTCCGGACGATGCCCGGTCCTGTACCTGTGGCGTTGTGATGACCGCCCTCCAGCAGATACTGTCCGGCGCCGGGATCGTCGCGCAGGAGAGCCCGCTGCGCAGGTCGAACCGGGTGCTCAGACCGGCGCGCACGCCCGTCGGGGCCGTGGTGGCGTTCGCGCTGACCGCCGGGCTCGGGCTCACCACCGCCGAGGTGGTGTCCGCCCTGCTGGGCAGGCCGCTCGGCTGGCTGCCGGTGTCCGAGCTCCTCGAGTTCGCGGCCCATCGCGCCTGGGCCGACCTGTCGCTGCCGGCCCTGCTGACCGCGGCCGCGGGTGCCGTGCTGTTGCTGCTGGCCTCCGTGCCCGGCCGGTCCAGGCTCGTGCCGGTCGAGACGTCCGACCCGCTGATCGTCATCGGCATCACCCGGGTCGGCCTCCGCCGTACTCTGCGGGCCGTCGCCCAGGAGGTCGAGGGCGTGGAACGGGCCCGGGTACGGCTGCGCAGGCGCACGATCGAGGTCCGGGTCTTCACGGGCCCCGAGAGCTCCGGCTCGATGCTCAGACAGGTCGGCAGCGTGGTCGGCGACCGGCTGGCGAGCGTGGGCACCCTGGCCGCGGCCGAGGTCATCGTACGGCTACGCCGGAGGGGGCTGTGATGCGGCAGTACTCGGGCAACCGGGTCGGCCTGGCCGTGGTCGGCGCGCTGCTGCTGGTCCTGGGCGGCTACGCCTGGCTCCGGGGCAAGGACAAGCTGCCGGGCCTGTCGCCACGCGCCAAGATCCTGCCGGATCGCACCGCCCAGGCCATCGCCGACCAGCCCTGGGCCCTGTGGGCAGGGGCGTTCGTCATGCTGGTGCTCGCCCTGGCCGCGTTCCGCTGGCTGATGCTCTGCCTGGGCTGGGGCCGCCACGGCGTCCGCAACGGTACGGGCACGGCCATGCTCTGCATCGGCCTGAAGGACATCGACGGCCTGACCCGGGCCAGCGCCCGCGTGGTCGGCGACGCGGCCCGCCTGCGCATCTCCCTCAGCTGCCCCTCCTCCGCCGACGTCGGCGCGGTGGTCCACAAACTGGACAAGGAGATCGTCGGCCGCATCCGCCGCGAGGTCCGCGACGACGAGGTCGGCACCGTGGTCCGGGTCCACGTCCGCCGCTGATGGCCTTGTCCATTCAGATGGTCCGCACAGTTGAGAGCCTCCTGTGCGGGCAATCAGAGGTTTGGGCGGACTACTTGGATAGTGATCACTTCGACGCCTTCATGCACAGTGATCGTGTACCAGATGGTGACGTCGTCGCTGACGAGATTCAGCTCGTACTTTCTGGAAGGGCCTCGATCTGTTCCCATGCACGCTCGGGGAATGCGATACGCCGGTCAGCCAACGATGCCCCACTCGGCGGCCAACTCGTCGCGGGTGAACGTGCGCACGTGACCCGGGCCGGCCGCGTTGTCCATGATGGCTTGCATGGCCTGCTGACGCCCGACCTCTCGACGCAGCCGCCGGACCTCGGCTTTCAGCGCCTCGTATTCGTCACGAGGGATGGTGACGACCTCGTCGTGGTGATACGACATCATGCTCTCACGTTACCTGCCTGCCATGACATTCCCAGTGGTATGGAGAAGGTCCACGGCCCGCCCGCAGCCGCCGACCGTCAGCACTCGATGACATTGACGGCCAGCCCGCCGCGTGACGTCTCCTTGTACTTGTCGAGCATGTCGCGGCCAGTGTCCCTCATCGTTTTTATTGCTTTGTCCAGCGCGACGAAGTGCTGGCCGTCGCCGCGCAGGGCGATGCGGGCCGCGGCGATGGCCTTGATGGAGGCCACCGCGTTGCGTTCGATGCACGGGATCTGGACCAGGCCGCCGATCGGGTCGCAGGTCAGGCCCAGGTTGTGCTCGATGCCGATCTCCGCCGCGTTCTCCACCTGCTCGGGCGTGCCGCCCAGGACCTCCGTGAGGCCCGCGGCGGCCATGGAGCAGGCCGAGCCGACCTCGCCCTGGCAGCCGACCTCGGCGCCGGAGATCGAGGCGTTCTCCTTGAACAGGACGCCGATCGCCGCCGCGGTGAGGAAGAAGCGGACGATGCCGTCGTCGGCGGCGTGGGGGACGAAGCGGGTGTAGTACGTCAGGACGGCGGGGATGATGCCCGCCGCGCCGTTCGTGGGCGCGGTGACGACGCGGCCGCCCGCGGCGTTCTCCTCGTTGACCGCCAGCGCGAACAGCGTCACCCAGTCCATGGCGTGCAGCGGGTCCGTCTCCGGCGATTCGGTCTGCAGGCGGCGGTGGAGGCGGTTCGCGCGGCGCTTGACCTTCAGGCCGCCCGGCAGCACGCCCTCCTTGGCGGTGCCGCGCTCGACGCACTCGCACATGACCTGCCACAGATGCAGGATCTTGGCCCGGATCTCCGCGGCGGAGCGGCCGAACGCCTGCTCGTTCTCCAGCATCAGCGCGGAGATGGACAGGCCCGTGTTGGAGCAGTGCTTGAGCAGCTCTTCCCCGGTCGTGAAGGGGTAGGGCAGGACGGTGTCGTCGGGCTTGATGCGGTCGGCGCCCGTGGCCTGCTGGTCCACCACGAAGCCGCCGCCGACCGAGAAGTAGACCTTCTCGCGCAGCGTCTCGCCCGAGGCGGAGAAGGCGGTGAAGCGCATGCCGTTCGGGTGCTCGGGCAGGGAGATCTTGCGTTCGAAGACGAGGTCCTCGCCCACGACGAAGGGGATCTCGTGCGTGCCGTACAGCTTGACCGTGCCGGACTCGCGCATCTCGGCCAGGCGCGCGTCGATGCCGTCCACGTCGACCAGTTCGGGCTTCTCGCCCGACAACCCCAGCAGGACGGCCTTGTCGCTGCCGTGGCCCTTGCCGGTCAGGCCGAGCGAGCCGTACAGGATCGCCTCGACGCGGGCCGTACGCGCGAGCAGGTCGTCATCGTGCAGGCCGCGGGCGAACCGGTGGGCGGCGGCCATGGGACCGCCGGTGTGCGAGCTCGACGGGCCAATGCCGATCTTGAAAAGGTCGAAGACGCTGATCGCCATCGATGTGCGCCCTTCAGAAAGGCCGGGGCCCGTCAGGACCCCGGCGGGTGGATCAGGACTCGCCTGAGGTGAGCGCCGAATACTCCTCGGCGGAGAGCAGGTCCTCGGGGTCGCCTTCCACGCGCACGCGGAACATCCAGCCGTCACCGTAGGGGTCGCTGTTGGCCAGCGACGGATCGTCCACGACGGCCTGGTTGACCTCGACGACCTCGCCGCCGACAGGGGTGTAGATCTCGCTCACCGACTTGGTCGACTCGACCTCGCCCACGGAGTCGCCCGCCTCGACGGTCGCGCCGGCCTCGGGGAGCTGCACGTAGACGACATCACCCAGCGCCTCGGCCGCGTAGGCCGTGATGCCGATGGTCACGGTGATGCCGTCGTCGAGGCCGGCGATCCACTCGTGCTCCTTGGTGTAGCTCAGGTCGTCTGGGATGTTGCTCACTTGTTCCTCCTGTAGAAGGGCAGCTCAATGAGGTCCATAGGTTCATGGCTGCCCCGGATGTCCACGGCCAGACCTGCCTCGGCTCCGTTGTCGACGTAGGCCATCGCGATGGGTTTGCCCAGAATCTGGGAGGGGGCCCCGCTGGTGACCTCGCCGACGACGGCGCCATCCTTGATCACCGGGTAGCCATGGCGTGGCACCCGGCGGCCCCGCGCGACCAGGCCGACGAGCCGGCGCCGTGGTGGCGTGTCCTTGACCGCCTCCAGCGCCGACCTGCCGACGAAGTCGCCCGGCTTGTCGAATTTCACCACTCTGCCCAGCCCCGCGTCGAACGGGGTCAGCTCGACGCCGAGCTCGTTGCCGTACAGCGGCATGCCCGCTTCGAGCCTGAGCGTGTCCCGGCTGGACAGACCCGCCGGTCGCAGCCCGTGCGCACGCCCGGCCTCGGTCAGCGCGTGCCAGAGCGGCACGGCGTCCTGGTTGGCCACGAACAGCTCGAAGCCATCCTCGCCCGTGTAGCCCGTGCGCGCGATGAGCGCCTGCCGCCCGTCGACCAGACCGGGCAGGCCCGCGTAGTACTTCAGCCCGGCGAGGTCGGCGTCGGTGAGCGTGGCGAGGATCTCCTGCGCGCGCGGCCCCTGCACGGCGATCAGCGCGTACTGCTCCGAGCGATCCTCAACCACCGCGTTGTACGACTTGGCGCGATTTTTCAGCTCTTCCCCGACTTTTTCATAGTTGGAGGCGTTAGCCACAACCATGAACTCCTCGTCCCCCAGCCGGTAGACGATCAGGTCGTCCAGCACCCCGCCACGCTCGTTCACGATCATGGTGTAGCGGGCCCGGCCGGGCGCGAGTGCCGACAGGTGTCCCACCAGCGCGTAGTCGAGCGCCTCGCCGGCCTGCGGCCCGGTCACGAAGATCTCGCCCATGTGGGAGAGGTCGAACAGCCCGGCCGCCTGGCGGACGGCGTTGTGCTCGGCGGACTCGCTGCCGTAGCGGAGCGGCATCAGCCACCCGGCGAAATCGGTCAGGGTCGCGCCGAGGCTCTCATGGACGTCTCGAAGCGGTGTGGGTCGGGACATATGCGCACCTCAGGGCAGGATCGGATGCCAGCATCCTCCCCCTCTGTCATCGGTGCCTGAGAGCTTCGCCCGGATTTTGCCGGACTTTCACCTTCGGCGAGGCCGCCAGGCCTGCTTTCCAGAGGACACCTCGTCCGTGCGGTCCTTTGCCTTGAGAGGTTCGCGGGGAGGGCTTGCTCCTTCAGGGGCCCTGGCCGGATGCCAGGGCACTCTCCCGCACGGTTTCGTCGGTGATGTCGGCAAGCCTAGTGCTGTTATGGGGGAGTTGTCGCGTACGGATCCTGCCATTTCGGGGCGAACGTACTGTGCGGCGGCGGGCCGACGAACAACCACAACCGCTCTCGCAGCTCGATCCGCCAGCCACGCCACAACCGCGCTGAGTGGGACAGCCCGTACTCCGCATGACCCGCTTAACACCAGCCACCTAGGCGCCCGCGGCTAGAGCCTGTATCGAAGTCCGCTATGGAGTGGGCGTTGGCCTGATGGTTCGAAGCGTGTCGTCAATCGACAACGAGCGCGGTCTCCGATAGGTGGTTCGTCGACCAAACGAACCGGACACCGGAGACCTCGTGGCCACCTCAGCGGTGACGCGGCGGTTCGACCTGACTGACGCACAATGGGCGGTACTGGAGCCGTTGCTGCCGGTGCCGAAGCGATCAGGCCGGCCGTCGTTGTCCAGCAAGCGGCAGCTGATCGATGGGATCCGCTGGCGGGTACGAGTCGGTGCGCCCTGGCGGGATGTGCCCCCTGCTACGGATCCTGGTCGGCGGTGTACGCGATGTTCCGGCGATTACAGCGCGACGGCACCTGGCCGCGGATCTTGACCGCGTTGCAGGCGCTGGCGGGCGCATCACCTGGGACGTCAGCGTGGATTCCACCATCGTCCGAGCTCACCAGCACGCCGCGGGCGCGCGGAAAAAGGGGATCTTCAAGCTGAGCCGCCCGGTGGGAATTGGGTAGAGCCGGCTGATCATGGGTTGGGGCGGTCCCGCGGAGAATGGACCACCAAGCTGCATCTGGCGTGTGACCAGGGGCAGAAGCCGCTGTCGATCGGTCTACAAGCAGCGCCATGCTGTGGAGTGCGGCATCAACCGGCTCAAACGCCATCGTGCGGTCGCGACCCGCTTCGACAAGCTGGCCGTGCGCTACGAAGCCACGGTCCTCATCGCCGCAATCAACGAATGGCTCTAACCGGCTTCTATACAGGCTCTAACCGTGTCCGCTTGCGCCAGGTTGGACGCTTACGCTCAGGAGTCAAGTACGGCGGCGACGGCTTCGATCTCAACGAGCTGGTCGTCGTAACCAAGCACGGTGACTCCCATCAAGGTGCTCGGTACGTCATGTTCACCGAACGACTCCCGGACTATCTTCCAGGCAGCCCCCAGATCCTCCTGCCGGGTGGACGCGACGAGAACCCTTGTGCTGATGACGTCCTGCAATGATGCGCCAGCGGCAGTGAGGGCCGTCTGCATGTTCTCGATGGCTTTCGCTGCTTGACCTGCGTAGTCCCCAATCGCTGCCGTCGAGCCGTCCTCGTTCAGGGGACACGCTCCGGCGAGGAAGATGAGTCGTGACTCGGCAGGCGCCGTGGCTGCATAAGCGTACTGAGCGACGTCGGACAGAGAAGCGGAGCGGATCAAAGTGATGGCGCTAGGCATGGCCACTCAAGTCCTTTCACATCGGGGACAAAGCGACCATGCTGGCATGGGCATGTGACCGCCGCCTCCTATTTTCGTAGGCCAAGCCGCCTGGACCTCGCGGACCGCCCGCAGTCACGCCGCCGCCCAGATGCGGCATGGCGATCGCCACAGGGTGGCCGATCGCCGTTCGAGGGCGATCGGCGGTTCAGGACTTCGTTTCTCAACCCCTTCTTGATCGCCGTGCGCTACGAAGCCACGATCCTCTTGCCGCGATCAGCTCTGATCGACTTCGATACAAGCTCTAGGTGGGGCGGCGGCCGCGCCGAGTGGAGGGCAGGTCATGGCGTCCCGAGACGAACTCCTGGAAGGCGATCTTGGCCCTGATCACCGGCCGGCGCCACCGTTCCTCCCGGTGCGCGGCCTTGGCCAGCTTCCGCGGCGAGCGCTTCTGGTAGAACAGGTGGGCCCACGGCGAGCCCGGCCTGGCCAGGCGTATCGCGCAGACCACCAGGAGCACCGGTACGAACAGCCCGACCATCCCGGTCCAGATCTTGCCCTTCAGCAGGGTGATGACGGCGAGCACCATGTTCGCCACGATCAGCGCGCCAGGATTGACCGGAGTCCCGTAGTCGAACGTCAGCGGCCGGAGCCCGGTGAGCAGCAGCCCCGTCACCGCGACCGCGATGAACACCGCGTCGACCGAGGTGCGCCCCTCTTCCTCCCAGTAGACGTCGTGCAGGTGCAGAATCAGCGCGAACTCGTCCAGCACCAGTGCCGACCCGATCCCGAAAACGGCGGCCGCGGCGGCGTAGGCCACCTGCGAGGCCGACGACACGATCAGCCCGCTGACCCCGCCGACCAGCATGAGCACGACCCCGAACACCACGTGGTGGATGTGCATCTCACCCACGTTGACGTTGCGGAACCATCCGACCTTCGCCCTGATCAGCCGCACATTGACGCGGGTCGCCACGAAGGCCGCGATGAGCGCGACGAAGAAACAGAACAGCGGCAGCCGTCCTGTCACGACGATGTTCAGCTCGAACCAGTTCTCCATGACCTTGGAACTGATGCTACGAGCCCTATTGCCCTCCCCTGACCGCAAGGGCCGGGAAACGGCCTCACGACAGGAACGCGCGCAGCAGTGCCGCCGTGCCCTCCAGGTGCTCGGACACCGCTCGGCGGGCCCCTTCCGGGTCGCCGGCCAGGATGGCCGCCACGATCGCCTCGTGCTGGAGGGCGGAGTGGTCGAGGTTCACCTGGAGCATCGGGATGGCGTTGAGGAGGTCGCTGACCCGCAGGCGCGCGTCGGCGCAGGCGGTGGTGAGCAGGGGGGAGCCGGTCAGTTCGGCGATCGACAGGTGGAAGGCCGTGTCCAGGCGCCGGTAGTCCTCGACGCCGGCCTTGTTGAGGTCCGCGAGCCCGGCGCGCAGGAGGGCGCGCTGGGCGTCGGTGAGCGTGGCCGCCGCCAGGACCGCCGCCGCCCCGCATTCCACGGCCATCCGGAAGGTCAGCGCGTCGGTGAGGTCGGCCGAGCCCATGTCGGCCACCGCCCTGCGCAGGTCGCCGCTGCCGGGCTGGGGAGGGGCGTAGGTGACGAAGGCGCCGCCGTACCGGCCGCGCCGCACCTCGAGGTAACCGGCGTCCTGGAGCGCCCGGATCGCCTCGCGCAGGGTCACCCTGCTGATGCCGAGCTGGACCGCGAGCTCGCGCTCCGGGGGCAGCTTCCGGCCCGGCGCGACCACGCCAAGCTTGATCGCCTGGAGCAGCCGCTCTACCGTCTCCTCGAAGGCGTTTCCTGCCCTGACCGGCCGTAACACCGTCATCAACCGCGCCGAGTCGTCCAACGTGTCCTCAGGTCTTGACAAGCGATCCCCATATGCACATCAATGGTCTAAGAGTAGCCCAATTAGCGGGAAACGGAGCGAACTTCCGTGAGCGAGCGAGGTCTTCCAGAACCCGGACCCCTGTCCGTCGACGAGCTGCGTGACGAGGTGGCCGCCGGGCGGGTCGACACCGTGCTGCTCGCGATCGCCGACATGCAGGGCCGGTTGCAGGGCAAGCGCCTGTCGGCGCGCTATTTCCTGAACGAGGTGCTCGGGCACGGCTCCGAGGGCTGCAACTACCTGCTCGCCGTGGACGTCGACATGAACACGGTCGGCGGCTACGCGATGTCCTCGTGGGACCGCGGCTACGGCGATTTCGTGATGAAGCCCGATTTTTCCACATTGCGGTGGGTCCCGTGGCAGGAGGGGACCGTCATGCTCATGGCGGACCTGGCCTGGGAGAACGACGAGGACGTGACCGCCTCGCCGCGGCAGATCCTGCGCAGGCAGCTCACCCGGCTCGCCGACCGCGGCATGGCCGCCTTCGTGGGCACCGAGCTGGAGTTCGTGGTGTACGAGGACAGCTACGAGGACGCGTGGAAGCGCGGCTACCGCGACATGACCCCCGCGAACCTCTACAACGTCGATTACTCCCTCCTCGGTACGGCCCGCATCGAACCCCTCCTTCGCCGGATAAGGCGGGACATGGAGGGAGCTGGGCTGTACGTCGAGTCCGCCAAGGGCGAGTGCAACCTGGGCCAGCACGAGATCGCCTTCCGCTACGACGAGGCGCTGAAGACCTGCGACAACCATTCCATCTACAAGAACGGCGCCAAGGAGATCGCGGCTCAGGAGGGCAAGTCGATCACCTTCATGGCCAAGCCGAACGCGCGCGAGGGCAACTCCTGCCACATTCACATCTCGCTGTGGAGCGTGGACGGCGACTCGGTCATGGCGGGCGACGGCCCGTACGGGCTCTCCGAGCTCGGCGCCCGCTTCATCGCCGGGCAACTGGCCCACATGCGTGAGCTCACCCTCTTCTACGCCCCCAACATCAACTCCTACAAGCGCTACGTCCCCGGCAGCTTCGCCCCCACGGCCGTCAAGTGGGGCGTGGACAACCGCACCTGCTCGCTCCGGCTCGTCGGCCACGGGCAGTCGCTGCGGATAGAGAACCGGGTGCCGGGCGGCGACGTGAACCCCTACCTCGCGGTCTCGGCGCTGATCGCGGCCGGGCTGCACGGCATCGACGAGGAGCTGTCCCTGGAGGACGCGTTCGAGGGCAACGCCTACGAGTCCGGCGCCGAGACCGTGCCGCACACGCTGCGGGACGCGCTGGCGCTGTTCGAGGGGTCGAAGCTGGCGCGCGAGACGTTCGGAGACGACGTGGTGGCGCACTATGCGAACAACGCCCGGGTCGAGCTGGCCGCCTTCGACGCGGCGGTCACGGACTGGGAGCTGTTCCGGGGTTTCGAGCGGATGTGAGCAAGATGCTGATCATCAATCCGGCGACGGAGGAAGTCCTCGCCGACGTGGAACTGGCCGACGCGGCCGAGGTGGACCGGGCCGTGGAGCGTGCCAGGCGGGCCTATGAGAGCTGGCGCGACGTGGCGCCCGGCGACCGGGCGCGGCTGCTGCGCCGCTTCGCCGACCTGGTGGACGAGCACCGCGAGGAGCTGGCCCTGCTGGAGCTCACGAACTCCGGCCATCCGATCGGCAACGCCCGCTGGGAGGCGGGCGCGGTACGCGACGTGCTGCACTTCTACGCCGCCGCGCCCGAACGCAACCACGGCAAGCAGATCCCGGTGCCCGGCGGCGTGGACATCACGTTCCAGGAGCCGCTGGGCGTGGTGGGCGTGATCGTGCCGTGGAACTTCCCGATGCTCATCATGAGCTGGGGCGTCGCCCCGGCGCTGGCCGCGGGCAACACGGTGATCGTCAAGCCCGCCGAATGGACCCCGCTGACCGCGCTGAGGCTGGCCGAACTGGCCCTCGCCGCGGGCCTCCCCGAGGGGGTGCTCCAGGTGCTGCCTGGAGCAGGGGAGGTGGCGGGGGCCCGCCTGGTCGAGCATCCGGGGGTGGCCAAGATCGTGTTCACCGGCTCGACCGAGGTGGGCAAGCAGATCGCCGCCAAGGCGGCGGCCCAGGTCAAGCGCATCACCCTCGAACTAGGCGGCAAGAACGCAAATATCGTATTTGCGGACTCTGATCTCGAAAAAGCGGCGAAAACCGCGCCGTATGCCGTCTTCGATAACTCCGGCCAGGACTGCTGTGCCCGGTCGCGGATCCTGGTGCAGGCCGAGGTCTACGACGAGTTCCTGGAGCGGCTGGTGCCGGCCGTGCGGAACGTCAAAGTCGGCGACCCGCTCGACGAGAGCACCGAGATGGGCCCGCTGATCAGCGCCGAACATCTGGACCGGGTGCGCGGCTTCATCGACGGCCCGCCGTACCTCCAGGGTGACTGCCCGCAGGGCAAGGGGTTCTGGTTCCCGGCCACGGTCCTGACGTCGGCGGTCAGCGACCGGGCGTTCACCGAGGAGATCTTCGGGCCGGTGGTGTCGGTGGTGCCGTTCGCGGACGAGGCGGAGGCGGTACGCATCGCCAACGACACGCGCTACGGCCTGAGCGGCTCCATCTGGACCCGCGACGTCGGCCGGGCGCTGCGTGTCGCGCGGGCCGTGGAGGCGGGCGCGCTGTCGGTGAACTCGCACTCGTCGGTCCGCCACTGGACGCCGTTCGGCGGCTTCAAGGAGTCCGGCCTCGGCCGGGAGCTGGGCCCGGACGCCCTCGCGGCGTTCACCGAGACCAAGAACGTCTTCATCTCAACGGAGTGAACATGCAGCGTTTGCACAACCGCGTCGCCGTGATCACCGGCGCGGCCGGCGGGATCGGCCTGGCCACCGCGCGCCGGTTCGCCGAGGAAGGCGCCAAGGTAGTCTGCGCCGACGTCGACGAGGAGGCGGGCACCAAGGCCGCCTCCGAGGTGGGCGGGCTCTTCGTCAAGGTCGACGTGACCAGCGAGGAGGACGTCGTCCGGATGTTCCAGACGGCGTTCGACACCTATGGCTCCGTCGACATCGCCTTCAACAACGCGGGCATCTCGCCGCCCGACGACGACTCGATCCTGGAGACCGGCATCGACGCGTGGCGGCGGGTGCAGGAGGTGAACCTGACCAGCGTCTACCTCTGCTGCAAGCACGCGATCCCGTACATGCGGCGGCAGGGCAAGGGCTCGATCATCAACACCGCGTCGTTCGTGGCGGTGATGGGCTCGGCGACCTCGCAGATCTCCTACACGGCCTCGAAAGGCGGGGTGCTGGCGATGTCGCGTGAGCTCGGCGTCCAGTTCGCGCGTGAGGGGATCCGGGTGAACGCGCTGTGCCCGGGACCGGTCAACACGCCGCTGCTGCGGGAGCTGTTCGCGAAGGATCCCGAGCGGGCGGCGCGGCGCCTGGTGCACGTGCCGGTGGGCCGCTTCGCCGAGGCGTCCGAGATCGCGGCGGCGGTGGCGTTCCTGGCCAGCGACGACGCCTCGTTCATCACCGGCTCGGAGTTTCTCGTCGATGGGGGTATTTCGAGCGCGTACGTCACCCCTCTTTAGAATTCTCTTGTACGGCGAGCACGCGGAAGGGATGTCGTGAAGCGGCCTGTCATCGGGATCACGTCCTATGTCGAGCCTGCCCGGTTCACCGTGTGGGACATGCCGGTCGCCCTGCTGCCGTACATGTACGTGGAGCAGGTGGTCCGGGCCGGTGGGCAGCCGGTGATCCTGCCGCCCGCCGGGGAGCCCGCCGAGCTGGTGGGACGGCTGGACGGCCTGATCCTGGCCGGTGGGGGTGACGTCTCGCCCGACCGGTACGGGCAGGAGGCGGATCAGCGGACCGGCTATATCCGGAAATTTCGTGATGAGGCGGAGTTTGCGGTGATAGAGACCGCCCTTGAGGCCGACATGCCCTATCTCGGCATATGTCGTGGGATGCAGGTGCTCAACGTCGCGCTCGGCGGGACGTTGCACCAGCATCTGCCCGACGTCGTTGGACACACCGGCCACTCCCCCGCCCCCGGCCAGTTCGGCCAGCTACCCATACGGCCCGTGGCGGGCACCCGCGTCGCCAAGGCGCTCGGCGCCGCGCCGGAAGACGTGCCGCACTACCACCACCAGGCCGTCGACCGGCTCGCTCCCGGGCTGACCGTGGCCGCCGTGGCCGATGACGGCACGATCGAGGCGGTGGAGCTGGACTCCCGGACGTTCACCGTGGCCGTGCAGTGGCATCCGGAGGCGGCGAAGGACTGCGCGCTGTTCGAGGCACTGATCGCCGCCTGCTGAGCCCTCTCGCTGAGAGCCTTGACGTAGGCGACTGGGGGACTCGTCCTGGGTGTACTTGTCCGCTGGTCGGGTCGTGGCCGCTGTCCGATCAGGGCGCATTCTGTGGTGGTCTGGCGGGCGGTGTCGCCGGTGGCGAGGGCTGCCAGTTGCTGGGCGCGGGCCAGGCCGGGGGTTCCGTAGCACCAGGAGGGGCGCAGCGGTCCGGATTGGGTGGTCCGGCCCTGCTGGAGTTCGGCGAGCCGGATCGTCTTCCAGCGCGGTGATCGTCTCGGCGAGCCACGTGGAATCCGGCCGGTGTACGGCGGTATGCCGGTCACCGAACGCGACCGAGGCGGTGGAAGCCAGGGTGACGGGAGCGATTCCGGCGAACAGGCCGAACGGTGTGGCCCGGCTCGTCCACCGCAGGAGATAACGCATCAGTGCTTCGGCCGCGCGATGAACCTGACGCGGCCGGAAGGCGCTCGCGTGATCACACATTCCAGAACCCGGTCGCCGGGCTTGAGGTCGGCTTGGCCCAGCATCACCGCCTGCAGCCAGGGCGCCGACACCGAGCTCATGGAGGCGCCGCGCTCGTTGAGCTTGGTGACGACCGCGGTGTCCTCGTAGGCGGCTTGCAGATCGACATCGCCCGTGAACAGGTGACGAGGCACCGTCCGCAGCGCCCGCTCGACCTCAGCCAGCAGCACCTAGCCCAGCGCTTGGTGCCGGGCTGTGATCTTCTCGATCATGGCGCTGCGAAGCGCTGTGACGTCCTGGATGTCATTGCCGGTGGTCACAGGACGGATCCCCTCTTCTCGGTGGTACTGGGCAGCTGGTCGATCGTGCTTGCTGGCGGGCCTCTCCGGGCTTAGCCACGCTGTCCCCGTCCCTTCAGGAAGGTGTCGGGCTCCGGCGTCTCCCCGTGGCGCAGGTGCTCGGCGTGGTGCGCTTCGGCGAGAGCGATGTAGATGTCGAGGGCCTGGCGGTAGAGGCCGCGGCCGGTCTCCTCATAGCAGTCGCCGGTGCGGCGCAGCACGAAGAACTGGCCGCCCTCGGACGCCCACTCCCACAGGCCGCAGCACGAGGTGTGTGAGACGCGTAGCTGGCTGCCGACCGTCCTGTACGGCACCCACCTGAACGGGGGTTCATCCTGCTCGTTCTGCTCCGGCTCAACCGTGTGCGCTTGTCGGGCTCTGGTCATCGTCTGCTCTCTCCACGCGGGTCTGACTGCCTGGTGCCGTGGGGAGAGCGGTAACAGGAGGGTTGTCAGCGTCGTCGCCGGCGAGCGGCGGTCGCCGGCCCTCCTGCCAGATGTTGTGGATGAGGAAGGCGAGTGCGATACCGGCGTCCATGACATGGCCTTCGCGTGGGGAGCCGGGGCGTTGTACGCCCCCTGGCGGCCCGGGGAAGACGGACGAGTGCACATCCAGGTGTCCGTCTTCCCCGGCCCGGCCGCCCAACCACGGCGAAGCGGCCAGGCTCGCGCAGTGGGGAAGAGGACGACCGAGAGGTGGATCTCGCGGCCCACGGCCGGGCGTGTCCCCGTACGTGGGCCGCGAGACGAGTCGGCGCGGGTCCGAGTGAATGGAGCCGGATGGTCGGCCCGCGCCGGAGCGCACGACCGGGGAGGGGTTCGCCCCTCCGGCCGGTCGCGCCGGGACGTGGGGAGTTGCTGCCGGACCTTGCGGTGGGCAGCGTGCTGGGCCACGTCTCGCTTGTTCACCCGGCCATCTCCTGAAAGAAGCCGGGGGGAATGTGGACGACCGTGGGCGGGTGCGCCGAGATGGCCGCAGCCACCGCCAGCAGCAGCTCCTGATCGACGGCGAGAACATTGCGCCACAGCTCAAGGAGGCTGCCGCCCACGACCGAGGTGTTGACGGCCATGTCGTACGCCGGGAACGCTCGGAACTTGCGCGAGTGGGATCTCATGCAGATCCACTACGTGCATAGGCGGTTCGGTCGCGTCTCGGCCGGGCAACTCGACGAGTTCGCGGATGCGTACGGCTGGGACATCCGCGAGTGGCCTGGCCTGGATCTTTTGATCGCTATCCGCGAGCTCAGCGGCCTCAGCCCGTACGTCCGCACAGCATCGGCGAAAGAGTTCTCTCGTAGGGAGCTTGCTCACCGTGTGGACTCGCTGCAAGCGGGCGACACGGCAGCCCGGTGGTCGTCGCCTCCGAGGGGATCATGAGAGTCCCTGAGAGCTATCGATGATCTTGGCCAAGAGGGCGGCTAGGACCTAGAGGGCGATCGCCGAGCGGAGGGCCAGGCCCGCGCCCAGGAGCATCACCATGCCGGCCGTGCCCAGCGGTGCCAGGGTGGACAGCCGGGCGGCCAGGCCACGGCCCAGTGAGGCGCGGCGTTCGAGGCGGTCGACGAGCTTGACCAGCAGCAGGCCCGTGACGGTGAGGGTCGCCGCCATGCCGATGCCGTACGCGGTGACCAGCGCCACCCCGAACCAGGTACGGCCCAGCGCGATCGCCCCCAGCAGCACGATGAGCGCCGACGGGCTCGGCACCAGCCCGCCCGCCACCCCCATCCCGAGCAGACCGGCCCGCGTCGAGCGTTCGTCCCCGTCCCCGTGCCCATGCCCATGCCCATGCCCGTGGCCATGACCGTGCCCATGCCCATGCCCGTGCCCGTGGCCGTGTCCATGACCGTGCCCGGCGTCGCGGCGGGTGGACAGGAGCAGGCGCAGGCCGATGAAGGCGATCAGCACGCCGCTGGCCACCCCCAGCCACCCCAGCACCGACTCCCCGGCCAGCGCGGTGAACGCGCTCAGCAGCAGCCCCACCACCAGTACCCCGACCGTGTGCGTGGCCGTCACCGTGGCCCCCACGACCAGGGCGTCACGCGGCCGCCCGCGCCGCCCGGCCAGGTACGCGGCCATGATCGTCTTGCCGTGCCCGGGGATCAGCGCGTGCCCGGCCCCGAGCAGCATCGCCAGGCCCACGGCCAGCAGCCCGAGCGGCACCGTGAGCGAGTCGGCGCCGACCAGGCCGGTGAACGTCCGGTCCAGCGCCGCCAGCGCGTCCCCGATCGGCCCGCCGACGCTGATCGTGCCGAGCCCGGAAGGCGTCCCGCCCGAGCCGGGGGAACCGCCACCGGACAGGGCGGAGGCCGCGCCGCCGACCGTGATGGTGGCGGTACGCTGGTCGAGCGGGTTGGTCAGCAGGTCCTCCGGGTACTTGCGCAGCTCGTCGCTCACACTGGCCGACGGCACGGACGACTGGGTCAGCCGTACTCCGTCACCGACGGCGGTGATCTCCCGCCAGCCGATCCGGTCCTGCTCGAACGCGTCGGTGAAGGACACCGCGCCCGACACGGGGGCCTCGGCGACGAGCCGGCAGGTCAGGCGGCTGGTCTGCAGCCCGCCCTGTCCGGGCGCGTACGCGAACTCCGAACCCGACACCCGCCACGGCACCGCCGTGCCACGGATGGTGAGCCGCTGGGCGGCGGCCAGTGTGGCGCAGGTCCTGGCCGCGTACGAGGCGTTCACGCCCGGTTTGGCCTGGAGCGTCGGCAGCTCGGCGGCGTCCACGACCGCCTTGTTCTCCACCCGGTCGGGTCGCAGGCGTAGTCCGTTGTAGTGGTTGACGGTGAAGTTGCCGAGCGGATGCCTGGCCACCGTCTCCGCCCGCGCCGTGGCCGTGAACAGGACCGACATGCCCATCGACAACAGCAGGCCCACGAGCAGGCCGAGCCGGAGCACTCTCATGAGAACCTCGCCAGTGCGGACAGGGACGGATCGAAGCCCGGGGCCACGCGCGCGGGCTTGCCGAGCGCGCGCTCGATCCGGGCGCGGTGGTAGGCGAGCAGCGGGTTGCGCCAGCCGGTGGAGGTGGCCTTCTTCGCGTACGGCAGCGCCTCGCTCGGCTTGCCCGCCTTGAACAGGGCCCAGCCGAGGGCGTCGGCGGCGACGAGGTTGGGGTTGCGCGCGTACTCGGCCCTGGCATGCCGTACGGCCGTCGCCGGGTCGCCGTGGTCGGCCTCGAACTCGGCCCAGGTGAGGTCGTCCCGCACGCCGGCGGCCCGCAGCAGCTTCCGCTGGGCCGTAAGCAGGGTCCAGTCGGGCTTCAGCCCCGCCTTGATCCGGGTCTCGCCCTGCTCGATGAGGTACTGCGACAGCGGCAGCCGCTCGACCACCCGTTGGTAGAGGTCGAGGGCCTCGGCCGTCCGCCCGCTGAGCGCGGCGACCCTGGCCTGTCCGGCGACCGCCGGGGTGTAGGCGGGGTAGGCCTGGAGCGCCTTGGCGTACCAGCCGCCGGCCGCGGCGAGGTCGCCCGAGTGCAGGGCCAGCTCGCCCAGGTAGTAGCGGGTGTAGGCGATGTCCGCCGGGGCGTAGGCGTCGTTCTGGGCGTACTCCAGGAACTTGCGGGCCCCCGTCCGGTCGCCGCGGAGCTCGGCCGCGTAGGAGGCGCGGGCGAACGCCGCCACGCCGGGCCGCAGCCCCATCATCCTGTCCACGGCCTTCGAGGCGCCGCTCAGGTCGCCGAGCTGCGTCTTGGCGTCGGCCAGCACGCCGTGCGCCGCCGCGCTGTAGGGGTTGGCGCCGATGGCCTGCCGCGCCAGCCGTACCGCGTCGGAGAACTCGTGGCGGCCGGCGGCGAGCGCCGCCTGGCCGGTCAGCACCGTGTCGTCGGTGTGGTTCAGGCGGGCCGTCAGGCGCGCCGCGGTGGCCAGGGCGCCTTCGGCCTTGGTGTAGTACGACGGGTCGCCGGTGACCCTGGCCTGGTCGACGTACTCCATGCCGAGCTGGGCCCAGCCGCGATAGTCGCCGGGCAGGCGCTTCAGGCGGGACTGCAGCGTCTCGGTGAAGGTCACGTTCCGCGTGGTCACGGTGGCCGGCTCTGGCGGGGCGTAGACGGCGTAGGCCGTGATGGCCAGCGCGCCGGCCACGACGAGGCCACCGGCTAGGGCGAGGGATCGCATCCAAGGCTCCGGAGATCGGAAAGGGTCGGCGGAGACGGGTAGGTGGCCGGCTGGCCCTGACGGGGGGCACGGCCAGCCGGCCGGGGTCGCGGCGGGAGTTTGGGAGACGGGCCCGCCGCGGGGAAGGACCGGCCGCCCGGAGAGGAGGCGGCCGGTCGGGGCTCACCGCTTGTTCACAGCCACGTTGCTGGGCAGCGGGATGTACGGGAACGACTGGAAGAAGGGCTTGTCGTTCTGGTCGACCTTGTCCGTCAGGCCCGGGACGAGCTTGCCGGACAGCGCGGCACCGGCCACGGCCTGCAGCGCGATGTCCACGACGTCGTCGGACAGGCGGCGGCCGTTCGGGAAGCCCTGCAGGTCACCGGCCAGCACGCCGAGACGGTTGGGGTCCTTGGACGGCGGGACCGCCATGTTGAGCCGCAGCATCT
Organism: Nonomuraea sp. NEAU-A123; assembly: GCF_018603905.1. Classification (GTDB taxonomy): domain Bacteria; phylum Actinomycetota; class Actinomycetes; order Streptosporangiales; family Streptosporangiaceae; genus Nonomuraea. Next base: position 77,322 of record NZ_JAHFZZ010000020.1, on the reverse strand, counting down.
CGGAGGGCCGCAGCTTGCCGGCGTCCTTGTTGAGGGTCTGCGAGTTCAGGTCGGCCTTGATCGGCCCGTTGCCCTTGGCGATGCCGGTCAGGAAGATCTCGACCAGGTCGCCGCGCGGGGTCGCGGGCGCCTTGATGCCGTAGATGCCCTCCAGCAGCCTGGCCACCTCAGGGTCGGTGACCCGCTTGACCACTTCCGGGATGCCGGCGTCCTTGACCGGGGGCAGCGAGTTGAACGCGTCCTTCAGACCGGCGGGCATGACGACCTCGTTGACCAGCGGGTTGCCCAGGCGCGAGACCTGGGCGTAGCCGTTCGGGCTCCACTTGTCCGTGGTGGACCAGACACCGATCACCGGGTTGCGCTTGGCGTCGCCCTTGAGCGCCAGGTCGCTGGCCGGCACCTGGACGGCCAGGGTGCTCACGTTGTAGCCCTTGGTGGTGTCCTGGCCGACCTCGGACAGGTTGCCGCCGTAGAGCAGGTCGAAGACGCGCAGGTCCAGGAAGAACGCCTCGTCGGACTGGCCGGCGTAGGCCTTGCCGCCGTGCGGGAGGCCCTTCAGAGACTGGGCGCGCAGCGTGCCGTAGTCGGGCATCGAGGCGGGGCCGACGTTGCTCGGCGCGACGATGCCGTTCGAGACGAGCGTCCTGCTGCCGTGCTCGGTGAGCCGCTTGAGCGTGTAGCGCTGGCGGAAGAGCAGGTTCTCGTCGTTCAGCGAGGTGACGGGCCCGTTGTTGTACAGGAAGGTGTCGTTGCCGCGCCGGTCCTCATCGCGGAACGTCCACTGGTACACGATGTCGGGCTGGGCGTCGCCATCGTTGTCGATCTTGATGTTGTAGCGGGACTTGGTGTCGAACGTGTAGAAGTTCGGGCCGCCCTGAGGTTCCTGGAACGGGATCCAGTTGGACAGCAACGTCACCGTGTCCGCCTTGTCGGGGCTGACGAACGCGTACACGTCGGTGTTGTCGTTACGCGGGTCCCCCGCGATCATCGGTGCCTCGCGGTGCGAGGAAGCGGTGCCGGAGTCGGTACGAAGCAGGGCGAACGAGGAGGCGGTCAACGCCACCGCGACGCCCAGTCCGACTAGAGCGCGCCGGTTGATCCGGAGCTCCATGTTCGGTCCTTTCGAGAGGGCTGATCGTTATCGAGAGGTTCCGGCCGGGTTCCTCGACGGCCTATTCGTCGCCGCTCCGCGAATGGATGTGTCTCTCCTTCCAGAGAATGAGAGGTCAATCAAAGTTGACATACTTTGGTCGTCAATTTAGGTTGACGGGTGCGGAATGTGATCCGCCGTTCGTTGGGGATGTCGGGATATATCGCGAGAGGAGAACGTGGTGATCAGAGAGCTGCTCGCCTACATACGCCCGCACAGAAGGATCTTGATCCTCGGTGGGTTGCTGGGCCTGGTCGGCTCGGCGGCGGGTCTGGCGATGCCGTTGCTGGCCAAGTACGTGGTGGACGCCTTCGGCCAGAACACGTCGATGGCCGGGCCGTTACTCGGGCTGACCGTGGCGGTGCTGGTCGGGGCGGTGGTCTCGGCGCTGGGTACGTACTTGATGGAACGCACCGGTGAGGGCGTCGTGCTGGGTGCCAGACGCCGGCTCGTCGATCGGATGTTCCGGCTCAAGGTCGCCGACGTGGACCGGCTCAAGCCCGGCGACCTGCTGTCGCGGGTGACCGGTGACACGACGCTGCTGCGGGCCGTACTGACCAACGGGATCGTGAACTCGATCGGCGCGGTGTTCATGCTGGTCGGCGCGATCATCATGATGGCGACCATGGACGGCGTGCTGTTGCTGGTCACGCTGCTCGTGGTGGTGGTGATCGGCGGGCTGACCGGGCTGGTGATGCCCAGGATCCAGCGGGCGCAGAAGCAGGCCCAGGAGGCCGTCGGCGAGATGGGCGCCGTGCTCGACCGGGCGCTCCAGGCGTACCGGACGGTCAAGGCCAGCGGCGCGGAGGAGCGCGAGATCGCGGTCGTCGGCGCCGCCGCCGAGCGCGCTCGCGACCGGGGACTCCAGGTGGCCGGGTGGACCTCGCTGGCCGGGGTGGCGACCTGGATGGCGGTGCAGATCGCCTTCCTGTGCGTGCTGGCCGTCGGCGGGTCGCGGGTCGCCTCCGGCGCGCTGGAGGTCTCGTCGCTGATCGCGTTCCTGCTGTACCTGTTCTACCTGGTGGCGCCTATCGGGCAGATCGTCGAGGGCCTGGTGCAGCTCCAGCAGGGCCTGGCGGCGATGAAGCGGATCAAGGAGATCGAGGACCTGCCCGCCGAGCCCGTCGGCGCCCCGGTCGCGACGGCGCTCGGCGTGGGGGACCCGGTGGGTGTGCGGTTCGAGGACGTGGTGTTCCGCTACGGGGACGACCGGCCGACCGTGCACGACGGGGTCAGCTTCGAGGTGCCGCCCGGCGGGCTGACCGCGCTCGTGGGGCCGTCGGGGGCGGGCAAGTCGACGGTGTTCGCCCTGCTGGAACGGTTCTACGAGCACCAGGACGGCAGGATCACGGTCGACGGCCGCGACATCCGCGACTGGCCGCTGGCCGAGTTGCGGGCCACGCTCGGCTACGTCGAGCAGGACGCGCCCGTGCTGGCGGGCACGCTCAAGGAGAACCTGCTCTTCGCCGCCCAGGACGCCACCGAGGAGGAGTTGCGGCGGGCGATCGTCCGTACCCGCCTCGACGACCTGGTGTCCAGGCTGCCCGAGGGGCTCGACACGGCCGTCGGGCACCGGGGCGTGCTGCTGTCGGGCGGCGAGCGGCAGCGGGTGGCGATCGCCAGGGCGCTGCTGCGCAAGCCCAGGCTGCTCCTGCTGGACGAGGCGACCTCGCAGCTCGACGCGGTCAACGAGCTCCGGCTGCGCGAGGTCATCGCCGAGGTGGCCGCCGAGACGACCGTGCTGGTCATCGCGCACCGGCTGTCCACGGTGACCAACGCGGACCGCATCGTGGTCATGGAGGCGGGTGGGGTGCGCGCGGTCGGCACCCATGACGAGTTGGTGGGCCAGGACGACCTGTATCGCGAACTGGCCGCGACCCAGTTCCTGGTGAGCTAGTACTCTGCGAGTGACATAGGTGAATATGTTCATTCAGGAGGTCGCATGAGCCGCATCGTGCGCGCACCACGAGGCACGACGCTCACCGCGAAGGGCTGGCCGCAGGAGGCCGCGCTCCGCATGCTCCAGAACAACCTGGACCCGGAAGTGGCCGAGCACCCGGAGCAGCTGGTCGTCTACGGCGGCTCCGGCCGGGCGGCCCGCGACTGGCCCTCGTTCGACGCGCTGGTCAGGACGCTCACGACCCTGGAGGGCGACGAGACGTTGCTGGTCCAGTCGGGCCGTCCGGTGGGCGTCTTCCGCACGCACGAGTGGGCGCCCCGGGTGCTGATCGCCAACTCCAACCTGGTGCCCGACTGGGCCAACTGGGAGGAGTTCCGGAAGCTGGAGGCGGCCGGGCTGACCATGTACGGGCAGATGACCGCGGGCTCCTGGATCTACATCGGCACCCAGGGCATCCTCCAGGGCACCTACGAGACGTTCGCCGCGGTGGCCGCCAAGAGGTTCGGCGGCTCGCTGGCCGGCACGATCACGCTCACCGCCGGCCTCGGCGGGATGGGTGGCGCCCAGCCGCTGGCCGTCACCATGAACGGCGGCGTGACCATCTGCGTCGACTGCGACCCGCGCTCGGTCAAGCGGCGGATCGAGCACCGCTACCTCGACGTCGAGGCCGCGTCGCTGGACGAGGCGCTGCGGCTGGCCTACGAGGCCCGTGACGCCCGCCGCCCGCTGTCCATCGGCGTGGTGGCCAACGCCGCCGAGGCCGTGCCCGACCTGCTGGCCAGGGGCGCCGAGATCGACATCGTGACCGACCAGACCTCGGCGCACGACCCGCTGATGTACCTGCCGCTCGGGGTGGCCTTCGACGAGATGGCCACCGAGCGCGACAAGGACCCGGCCGGGTTCACCGAGCGCGCCCGGCATTCGATGGCCCGGCACGTGGAGGCGATGGTCGGCTTCAAGGACGCCGGGGCCGAGGTGTTCGACTACGGCAACTCCATCAGGGGCGAGGCCCAGCTGGCGGGCTACGCGCGGGCCTTCGACTTCCCCGGTTTCGTGCCCGCCTACATCAGGCCGCTGTTCTGCGAGGGCAAGGGCCCGTTCAGGTGGGCCGCCCTGTCGGGCGCGCCCGAGGACATCGCCGCCACCGACCGGGCCATCCTGGAGCTGTTCCCCGACAACGAGCCGCTGGCCAGGTGGATCCGCCTGGCCGGGGAGAAGGTGCACTTCCAGGGGCTGCCGGCGCGCATCTGCTGGCTCGGCTACGGCGAGCGGAACGTGGCGGGCGAGCGCTTCAACGACATGGTGGCCGCAGGCGAGCTCCAGGCCCCGATCGTGATCGGCCGCGACCACCTCGACGCCGGCTCCGTGGCCTCGCCGTACCGCGAGACGGAGGGCATGGCCGACGGCTCCGACGCGATCGCGGACTGGCCGCTGCTCAACGCCATGCTGAACACCGCCTCGGGCGCGGCCTGGGTGTCGATCCACCACGGCGGCGGCGTCGGCATCGGCCGGTCCATCCACGCGGGGCAGGTCACCGTCGCCGACGGCACCGCCCTGGCGCGGGAGAAGCTCAGCAGGGTGCTCACCAACGACCCGGGCACCGGCGTGATGCGGCACGTCGACGCGGGCTACGACGAGGCCGCCACGGTGGCGGCCGAACGCGGCGTCCGCATTCCGATGCGCGAGGGATGAGAAGTCGGACAGGTGGTGTTGGAGGTGGCGTGACGGGCGGATACCACAGCGGTCTTGGCGGGCTTCTCGACGGGCGGCGGCTGTCTCCCGTGCAGCGACGGATCGCGCACTACCTGTCCGAGCATCTCGACGAGGCGATCTTCCTGTCCAGCGTCGAGCTGGCCGAGCGGTCAGGGGTGAGCCAGCCGTCCGTGACCAGGTTCGCCATGGTGCTCGGCTTCGCCGGCTACCCCGAGCTGCGGCAGGCGCTGCGTCCGCTGGTGCTGGGCGGCCTGCCGGAGGAGAGCCTGCTCCAGGGCGCCATCGACAGCGAGATCAGGAATCTGGCCGCCGTCAGGGAGCGGCTGGCGGGCTTCCCGCTCAAGGAGCTGGGGGAGTTTCTGGCCGCCGCCGAGCCGCTCCCGGTGCTGGGGCTCCGGGTCTCCTGCGGGCTGGCCACCACCTTCGCCTACTACGCGCGCCGGATCCATCCCGACGTGCGGCTGCTGACGCACGGCGGCTCGGAGCTGATCGACGGGCTGCACGCCGCGCGCCGGGCCGGCGCGGAATGGCTGCTCGCCGTGGTGCTGCCGAGATATCCGGCCGAGGTCATGCACGCCCTGGAGTACGCGGAGAAACTGGGCCTGCGGATCGCCGCCATCTGTGACAAGGCCGATTTCCCCGCTGAGGTAGTGCTCGACGCGCCGGTGGGGGATCGGCTCGTGTTCGACTCGCACGCGGCGCCGCTCGCGCTGGCCATGGCGCTGGTCGAGGCCATGGCCGACGCCGCGCCGCTGCGCACTCAGGCCCGGCTGGAGGAGTACGAGCGGATGACCGACGAGACCGGTACGTTCCTAACCGGCGATCCGGCGTAGCGAGCGCACCGACCAGCTCACGGTCAGCGCGGCCAGGCCCAGCATGATGGCGAACGCGATCGGGATCGACACGTCGGTCAGATCGCCCGCGAACAGCGCCCGGCCGGCCACCACCGGGTGGTACATCGGGTTGAACAGGGCCACCTTCCGCATCCACTCCGGCGCCAGCGTCATCGGCAGCAGCGCCCCCGACAGCAGCATGATGGGCAGAGCGAAGAACTGCATGATCTGCGCCATGCCGTTCTCGTCGCGCAGCGACAGCGCCAGGCCGTATCCGATGCCGGAGGAGAACAGGCCGGTCACCGCGATGAGCAGCACCATGATGGCGAGCCCCGGCAGGCTGGCGCGCATGCCCATGACCAGCGCGATCACGATCACCACGATCGACTGGAGCACCAGCACGACCCCGTCGCGGAGCGTCCGGCCGAGCACGATCGCCGGGCGCCAGGCGGGGCTGACGGCGATGCGTTCGAGGACGCCGCTGCGCAGCTCGTAGATCATGCCGTAGCCGACGCCGATGGCCCCGAACAGCGCGGTGATCACCAGCATGCCCGGCGCGAAGCTCGTGAGCTGCGCGGAGGTGGGTTGCCCGGAGGCTCCCGCCACCAGCGGGCCGAACAGCAGCAGGTACACCACCGGCTGCACGATGCCGAACAGCGGCCAGATCGGGTTCCTGAAGGTGTTGCGCAGCTCGTACGCCAGGAACAGCAGGGTGTGGCGGATCATGCGGCGGCTCCCGCGTCGCGGAGGGATCGGCCGGTCTTGGCCAGGAAGACGTCGTCGAGGGTGGCGCGGTCGAGCGCGATCGAGGACAGGCGGAGATCCTGCTCCTCCAGCGCCCGCAGCAGCGTGGGCAGCGTGTGCTCGCCGTCGTCGACGTACACGCGCAGCACGTCGTGGTCGACGCGGGTCTCGCGCGCGTACGGCTTGAGCGTCTCGGCGGCGCGGTCCGGCTCGTCCAGCCTGAGCGTGACGACGTCGCCGGACACCTCGCGCTTGAGCTCGCCCGGCGTGCCCTGGGCCACCACCAGGCCGTGATCGACGATCACCAGCCGGTCGCACAGGGCGTCGGCCTCGTCGAGGTAGTGGGTGCTGAGCAGCACGCTGGTGCCGAGCTCGCGCAGTTGCCTGATGCGGTCCCAGAGGTTGGCCCGATTCTGGGGGTCGAGTCCGGTGGTGGGCTCGTCGAGGAAGAGCAGGGGCGGGCTGTGCACCAGCCCGAGCGCGATGGCCACCCGCCGCTTCTGGCCGCCGGAGAGCGTACTGCCCGGCCGGTCGGCCATCTCCGTCAGGTCGAACCGGTCGAGCACGTCGGCCGTGGCCCCGGCCGGGTCGGGCAGGTTGTGGATCTTCGCGGCCATCGTGATCTGCGCCCGCGGCGTGGTGTTCTCCTCCACCCCGCCGGCCTGGCTGACGTAGCCCAGGTTGCGGCGGACGGCGCGGGGCGCCTTGAGCAGGTCGTGACCGGCGATGGCGGCGGTGCCGGAGTCGGGCGTGATCAGGGTGGCGAGCATCCTGATCGTGGTGGTCTTGCCGGCGCCGTTCGGGCCGAGGACGCCGAAGATCTCGCCCTTCCGCACTTCGAGGTCGACGCCCCGGACCGCTTCCACGGTCTGCGTGCCCTTCCTGCTCCTGGTGGTGAATGTCTTGCGTAAGCCATGTGCGTTGATGATCATGTGGGGCTCCTCAGGGGATTTCGTCAGCTTCGACCCTGGTGACCGCTTGCTCGGCCCAGGCGAGCTGGGCGGCGAGCATGCCCGTGCTCAGGCGGAGGTTCTCGTCCACGTGGCGGGGGGCGCCGTAGCGCTGCTTGACGCCGTAGGCGCTCTCCACCGCCTCGATGGACATCTTGAGCTGGCGGATCCGGCCGTGGAGCGAGTCGAGGATCTCCTGTTTGGTCAGGAGGTCCATGAACGTGAGCGCGACCTGGAAGGGGTCCACGATCGGTTTGACGTCGTACCAGTTCTGCAGCAGCAGCCGACGGAACTCCAGGCGGCCCACCTCGGTGATCTCGTAGACCGTCTTGCCGCCTTTACCGCTCTCGATCACCTCGAGCAGGCCCTCCTCGGCCATCTTGCCCAGCCCGTGGTAGATCGAGCCGAACGCCAGGTTGGCCCATTGGTCCGCACCCATCACCTCCAGCAGCCGACGGACCTGATATCCGTTGCGCGGCTGATCGAGCAGGCAGCCGAGGATGAGTACACGAGTCGAAGACATGCTCAAGTTTGTATTCAAATTTGAATACCTGTCAAGGTCATAAGCTGAAGCGCATGACTGAACGACCGACTGCGCTGGTCACCGGCGCATCTCGTGGTATCGGCGAGGCGATCGCCAGGGCGCTGGGGCCCACGCACCACGTCATACTCGGCGGCCGTGACGGCGACGCGCTCGCCGCCCTGGCGGCCGAGTTGCCCGACGCGAGGGCGTGGCCGGTGGAGCTGACCGAGGTCACCGAGGCCGACGTGGCGGGCGTCGAGCGGCTCGACGTGCTCGTGCACAGCGCGGGGGTCAGCCCGCTCGGCAGGATCGCCGAGCTCACCCCCGACGCGTGGCGCAAGGTGATGGAGCTCAACGTGATCGCCGTCGCCGAGCTCACCCGGCTGCTCCTGCCCGCGCTCAGGCGGGCCGGTGGCCACGTGGTCTGCGTCAACTCCGGCGCCGGGCTCCGGGCGAACCCCGGCTGGGGCGCCTACGCGGCGAGCAAGTTCGCGCTGCGGGCCTTCGCCGACGCGCTGCGCCAGGAGGAGACGGACCTCAAGGTGACGACCGTCTACCCGGGCCGGGTGGCCACCGACATGCAGCGGGGCGTCCGCGCGCACGAGGGCGGTGAGTTCGAGCCGGACAAGTACCTCACGCCTGAGTCCGTGGCCCGTGCGGTGCTGGCCGCCCTCAACGCCGGACCCGACGCCCACCTGACCGAGCTCACGCTGCGGCCCAGCGCCGGCCCGGTCAACTGAATGGATTCATTCACTACAGTGGCCTCATGCTTGAGGAACTCGCGCACATCGGACGTGATCCTTCGACGAACGGCTACATCAGGGACGCCTGGTCGGATTCCGACCTGCTGCTGCGGGAGTGGTTCGCGGGCGAGGCCGCCAGACGGGGGCTCGACACGCGCGAAGATCGCAACGGCAATCTCTGGGCCTGGTGGGGCGATCCGTCCGTGGCACCGGGCGTGGTCACGGGCAGCCACCTGGACTCGGTACGCCAGGGCGGCGCGTTCGACGGGCCGCTCGGGGTGGTGTCGGCCTTCGCCGCGCTGGACGTCCTGAAAAATCGCGATTTCACGCCTGGGCGGCCGTTGGGCGTCGCCTGCTTCACCGACGAGGAGGGCGCCAGGTTCGGCGTGCCGTGCATGGGCTCGCGGCTGCTGACCGGGGTCCTGGCGCCCGCACGCGCGCTCGGGCTGGTCGACGACGCGGGCGAGACGCTGGCCGACGTGCTGGCCCGGGCGGGCCGCGAGCCGCGGCGGGTCGGGCGGGACGACGAGACGCTCGGCCACATCGCCACCTTCATCGAGCTCCACGTGGAGCAGGGCCGCGCGCTCGCCGACCTGGAACGGCCGGTGGGCGTGGCGAGCGCGATCTGGCCGCACGGGCGGTGGCGGTTCGACTTCCGCGGCCAGGCCAACCACGCGGGCACCACCCGGCTGGCCGACCGGGACGACCCGATGCTGCCGTTCGCGCGCATGGTGCTCGCCGCCCGCGAGACCGCGGCCCGGCACGACGCCGTGGCGACCGTCGGGAAGGTACGGGTCTCGCCGGGCAACGCCAACGCTGTGCCCGGCCTGGTGTCGGCCTGGCTCGACGCGCGCGGCCCGGACGAACGGGACGTGCGCGCCCTGGTGGCGGAGCTCACCGAATCCGTCGGGCGCGCTGAGGTGAGCGAGGAGTCGTGGACACCGGTCGTCGACTTCGACGCCGCGCTCAGGGACCGGCTGGCGGCCGTCGCGGGTGGGAACACCGCCGCGCCGGTCCTGCCGACCGGGGCCGGGCATGACGCGGGGATCCTCGCCTCGGCCGGCGTGCCGAGCGCCATGCTCTTCGTACGCAATCCCACCGGCGTGTCCCACTCCCCGGATGAGCACGCCGAGCAGGCAGACTGCGAAGCGGGAGTCATCGCCCTCGCGAACGTTCTGGAGGACCTGTGTCGGTGACCTACTGGTGCGAACACGCCTGGCTGCCCGACGGCGTCGTCGAAAGCGTGCTCGTCGAGGTCGACGGGACCCGCATCGCCGGCGTGACCCAAGGGGAGCCGGGCGGCGCCGAACGCCTGGCGGGCCTGACGATCCCCGGCCTGGCCAACGCCCACTCCCACGCCTTCCACCGGGCGCTGCGCGGGGCCACGCAGGCGGGCGCGGGCGACTTCTGGACGTGGCGCGACCGGATGTACGAGGTGGCGGCGGCGCTCGACCCCGACAGCTACCTGGCGCTGGCCAGGGCCGCCTACGCGGAGATGGCGCTGGCCGGGATCACCTGTGTGGGCGAGTTCCACTACCTGCACCACGCGCCGGACGGACGGCCGTACGAGGACGCGAACGCGATGGGCCACGCGCTCATCCAGGCCGCCCGCGAGGCGGGCCTGCGCATCGCGCTGCTCGACACCTGCTACCTGATGGGCGGCATCGGCATGGGCACGGCGGCCGGCGGCGGCGCAGGTGGCGGCACGCACCTGGCGGGGACGCAGGTGCGCTTCGGGGACGGCGACGCCGACCGATGGGCGAGCCGGGCCGGCGACCTGGCCGCCGCCTACGAGGGGCAGCACGACGTGGAGATCGGCGCGGCCGTCCACTCGGTGCGGGCCGTGCCGCCGGAGCAGATGCCGGTGATCGCCGAGTTCTCCCACCACCATGCCGCGCCGCTGCACGCGCACGTCTCCGAGCAGCGGGCGGAGAACGCCGCGTGCGTGGAGATGTACGCGGCCAGCCCGGTGCAGGTGCTGCACGAGCGGGGCGTGCTCGGGCCGCGGTCCACCGCCGTGCACGCCACCCACCTGAGCGACGTCGACATCGAGCTGCTCGCCCAGTCGGGCACGCACATCTGCATGTGCCCCACCACCGAACGCGACCTCGCCGACGGCATCGGGCCCGCCAGGACGCTGTTCGACCACGGCGCGCCGATCACGCTCGGCTCCGACAGCCATGCCGTCATCGACCTGTTCGAGGAGGCCCGCGCGGTCGAGCTGGACGAACGGCTGGCCACCGGCGAACGCGGCCACTGGCGGGCCGCCGAGCTCCTGACCGCCGCCGCCGGCGCGGGCCACACCTCGCTGGGCTTCCCCGACGCCGGGCTGCTCGTGCCGGGCGCGTGGGCCGACCTGGTCTCGGTACGCCTCGACTCGGTCCGGACGGCGGGCACCAGCGGGCTGGAGGCGGTGGTGTTCGCGGCGACGGCGGCCGACGTGCACTCGGTCGTCTCAGGTGGCCGGCGCGTCGTGTCGGAGGGACGGCACACGCTGGGTGACGTGGGCGCCATGCTGATCGAGGCGATTGGACGGGTCCGATGACCACTGTGCTGTTCGACGGGATCAAGCTGCTCTACACCGGGGATCCGGAGCGCGAGGAGATCGAGGACGCGGCGCTGGTCGCCGAGGACGGCCTGGTCGCCTGGGTGGGCCCGGCGGGGCGGGCGCCGGACGCCGACGAGCGGGTGGACGTCCGGGGCCGGGCCGTGCTCCCGGGGTTCGTGGACAGCCACGCGCACCTGGTGTTCGCCGGTGACCGGACGGCCGAGTTCCAGGCGCGCATGTCCGGCGTGCCCTACACCGGTGGCGGCATCAGGACCACGGTCGCCGCCACTCGGGCGGCCTCCGACGCGGAGCTGGCGACGCGCGCCGCCGCCCTGGTCGCCGAGATGCGGGCGCAGGGCACCACGACCGTGGAGATCAAGAGCGGTTACGGGCTGACCGTGGAGGACGAACGGCGCTCGCTGGAGATCGCCACCGGGCTGACCGACGAGACCACCTACCTCGGGGCGCACGTGGTGCCCTCGGGCATGGAGGCCGACGACTACGTGCGGCTCGTCACGGGCGAGATGCTGCGGGCGTGCGCGCCGTACGCCAAGTGGGTGGACGCCTTCTGCGAGCGCGGCGCCTTCGACGGCGACCAGACCAGAGCGGTGCTGGAGGCCGGGATCAAGGCCGGGCTGCAGGCCCGGGTGCACGCCAACCAGCTCGGTGAGGGGCCGGGCGTGCAGATCGCCTGCGAGCTGGGCGCCGCCTCCGCCGACCACTGCACCCACCTGACCGATGCCGACATCGACGCACTCGCCGCCTCCGCCCCACATGGCGCGTCGGGTACCGTCGCGACGCTGCTGCCAGGGGCCGAGTTCTCCACCCGGTCGCCCTACCCCGACGCCAGGCGGCTGCTCGACGCGGGGGTGGTCGTCGCGCTGGCCACCGACTGCAATCCCGGGTCGTCGTACACCTCGTCGATGGCGTTCTGCGTGGCGCTGGCCGTACGGGAGATGGGCATGACGCCGCTGGAGGCGGTCAGGGCCGCGACGCGCGGTGGGGCCCGCGCGCTGCGGCGTACGGACGTAGGATGGCTGCGGCCGGGAGCCCGCGCGGACCTCGTCGTGCTGGACGCCCCTTCTTACGTACATCTGGCCTATCGACCCGGTGTTCCCCTTGTTCACCAGGTGTTTCTCGGCGGTCTCCTCCTTTAGGAGGACATCCAGAACCGTCCCCTGGTCGTAGCTCTTTAGGGAATCTTTGCATCTGGCCGGACGTTGGCCGGATATAGAACGCAGCTGCGGAACGAGGTGCCTGGGGATGGCAAGGCCTACGGGGAGTCGCACGCAGGAGCAGCACGTCGCTGATCGCGATCTGCTGGGGACCTACCTGGCGGAAATCGGGCGGGTCCCGCTGCTCACGGCGGAGGAAGAGGTGGAGCTCGCCAAGCGCATCGAGGCGGGCCTCTTCGCCGAGCAGCTGCTCGACAGCGGGGGCTCGGAGCCGCGCATCGGCGACGCCGCCGATGAGGAGCTGGAGCGCGTCGCGATCTCCGGCCGGCGGGCGAAAGACGAGTTCATCCAGGCGAACCTGCGCCTGGTGGTAGCGGTGGCGCGCAAGTATTCGGGGCGCGGCATGCCACTGATCGACCTGGTCCAGGAGGGGAACCTGGGCCTGGTGCGCGCGGTGGAGAAGTTCGACTACAAGCGGGGGTACAAGTTCTCGACATACGCCACGTGGTGGATCAGGCAGTCCGTGGGCCGGGCCATCCACGAGCAGGCGCGGCCGGTGCGGCTGCCCACGCACGCGGGTGAGCAGATGACCAGGCTGATGCGGGTGCGCAGGGACATGCTGGCGGAGTTCGACGTCGAGCCGACGGACGACGACCTCGCCGGGATCCTCGAGCTCCCGATCGAGCGGGTCCGCGAGCTGCGGCGCTGGGCGTCCGACCCGGTGTCGCTGCAGCTCGGCGTGGGCGACGAGGACGAGACCGAGCTGGGCGACATGATCGCCGACGAGACCTGGGCCGATCCGGAGCAGCAGGCGATCGACATCCTGGAGCGCGAACGGCTCGACCAGTGGCTGACGGATCTCGAGGTGGACACCCGGGACATGCTGCGGTGGCGGTATGGACTGGTGGACGGCCGCGAGCACACGCTCACCGAGGTGGGGGAGCGGTACGGCATCGGTCGCGACCGCGCCCGCCGCATCGAGCGCGATGCCCTGGCCCGCCTCCGCAAGATGGCCACCGCGGCGGCATAACAACTATTTTCTTTTACGGCTAGCACGGTGGGCCCCACCCACCGTGCTAGTCGGCGTCTGTCCAGGGGCACGCTCCTCCGGTGGAGCGGGCTGGGCGCCGTGACGTGCGCATTCTTGGCCCCGTCCGTGGATTGAGCCGGACGTCGTGCTCTCTACGGGCGTCGCAGGAGGCGTCGTAGGAATTCCTCCACCGCTGCCTCCGCTGTTTCTCGGTTGCCGCCTCTCGCGACCAGCAGAGCGCTCTCGTTGATGGCGGCGAGGAGCATGTGGGCGTGCAGGTCCAGGAAGTCTGCGGGGATCGCGTCCGTGGCCTGTAGGGCGATCTTCAGGCTGCCGAACGAGTAGCGCTCCTCCAACGCCCGCCACTGCTCCCAGCCCAGCACCGACGGCGCGTCGATCAGCACGATGCGCTGGATCACGGGGTCGCCCGCGAGCCTGATCCAGGCCAGTGCGCCGGCCCGGAGGGCCTCGGCGGGGTCGTCGATGCCCCTGACCGCCTTGAGGATCTCGCGGCCGATGGCCGCCTCCGTCGCTTCCAGCACCGCCTCGAACAGGGCGTCCTTGCCCGCGTAGTGGTGGTAGAGGGCGCCCCTGCTGAGGCCGGACTCCTGGAGGACCGCCTCGATCGAGGTGCCCTCGTAGCCGTGCTCGGCGAACAGTCGCGTGGCGATCGCGAGGAGCTGGTCGCGAGTGGCCGCGCCGCGTTCCGCCTTGAGGTTCATGGCACCACCATAGACAAACCGACAGTCAGTCGGTAATTTCGTAGACCGACAGTCGGTTTGTAATCCGGAAGAAGGAGTCAGGCCATGGACGGCATCAGCTACGTGGACGTCGGCGAGGGGCCGGTCGCCCTGTTCGTGCACGGCGTCGGCACCAGTTCGTACCTGTGGCGGAATGTCATTGCCGAGCTGCGCGACGAGCGCAGGTGCGTGGCGATCGACCTGCCCCTGCACGGCGGCAGCGCGCCGCGCGAGGATCTCTCGATCCCCGCGCTGGCCGAGGCGGTGGAGGAGCTCTGCGCGGAGCTCGGGTTGGACCAGGTCGATCTCGTCGCCAACGACACAGGTGGCGCGGTGGCGCAGGTCTTCGCCGTGCGGCACCCGGAACGGCTGCGCTCGCTCACGCTCACCAACTGCGACGTGCACACCAACACGCCGCCGGAGTCGTTCCAGCCCACGGTCGAGCTGGCGGCCCGGGGCGAGCTCGCGCCGCTGACCGCCGTCGTGCTGGATCAGCCGGAGCTGCTGGCCCAGACGGCGTTCGGTGACGGCTACGAGCGCATCGACGATGCGGCGGACCTGGTCGACCACTTCCTGCGGCCGATCTTCGACAAGCCCGGCGGGCCGCGCGCCTTCGAGCGGCTGCTGACCTCGATCGACGCCAAGGACATGGTCGCGATCGAGCCGCAGCTCACCGTGCTGGCCGTGCCGACGCTGGTGGTGTGGGGGACCGGCGACGTCTTCTTCGACGTGAGCTGGGCCTACTGGCTGCGCGACACGATCCCCGGTGTCAAGGAGGTCGTGGAGATCGAGGGCGGTCGGCTGTTCTTCCCCGATGAGCGGGCGAGTGAGCTCGTGCCGCACCTGCGCCGCTTCTGGGGCTGATCAGACCAGCGGGGCCAGGTATTTGTCCAGGTCGTCGAGGATTCCGCCCGCGGCGGTGACGCCGATGCCGAGCATCCAGACCTCGTCGTCCACGCTGTGGGCGTTGCCCGACTTGACGGCCCCGAGGTTCTTCCAGAGCGGGCCGCCGGTGACCGACGCCTGGCTCTTGGCCGCCGCCTGGCCGTACGCGGTGTAGAAGACGGCGTCGGCGTCGGCCTGGGCGATGTTCTCCTGGCTCAGCTTGCCGAAGCGCTTGTCCTGCTGGGTGGCGAGCTGCTGCACTTGCGGCCGCGGGATGCCGGCGTCGCCGACCACGATGCCGCTGAACGACTCGGGGCCGTACATCCGGATCTCCGTCGGCATGAAGCGGACGATGCTCACCTTCAGCTTCGCGTACTTGGCGCCGACCTGCTTGGCCCGGCTCTCGTAGGCCGACAGCAGCCCGGTCGCCTGCTCCTTCTTGCCCAGGGCCTCGGCGTCGAGCAGGAAGTTCTGCTTCCAGGTGACGCCCACCTTCTCCGTGAACACGGTCGGGGCGATCTTGCTGAGCTTGTCGTAGAAGGCCGCCTGCCGGAACTTCGTGCCGAGGATGAGGTCCGGCTTGAGCGCCATGATGGCCTCGATGTTCGGCTGCTGGAGCGTGCCGACCGCCTTGGTCGCGGCCAGCGCCGAGCCGAGGTACTTCGGCCACGCCTGGCTCTCGGTCGCCTGGGCCGCGCCCACGGGGGACAGACCCAGCGAGACCATCGTGTCGAGCTTGTCGGTGTCGAGGACCACGACCCGCTTCGGCTCCATCGGCACCTTCGTCTGGCCCATGGCGTGCGTGACGGTCCTGGTCGGCCCCGCCTGCTGGGCAGTCGTGGCGGTGCCACAGGCGGCGAGCGCGAGAAGGGGGAGGAGGAGGGCCAGACGCATGTAGATCCTCTGATCGACTAGGTAAGGGGACCCTAAGTCTAGGGCCGAATATCTAGCTCCTGTCATCCGAAACATGCATGAAACACCAATAGGGCGAGATTCACGAATGTGAAACACACCTGGTCGAGCCACGAAACGCCGGGCGAACACGCTGTGGCCACACGTCACATGTAAGGAGGGTCGCGTCGTGAAGATCGATAGCGGCACGACAGCCTGGATGCTAGCGGCCACCGCGCTGGTGCTGCTGATGACACCAGGGCTCGCGTTCTTCTATGGGGGCATGACCAGGGCCAAGAGCGTCCTGAACATGATGATGATGTCGTTCGTCAGCATCATCACCGTCACCATCGCCTGGGTGCTCTTCGGGCACTCGCTGGCGTTCACCGACAACAGCATGTCCTGGCTCAACAACTTCGTCGGTGGTCTCGACGCCCTCGGGCTGCAGAGCCTGGTCGACACGGCCACGAAGCCCGACGGCACCGGGATGCCCAGCCTGGTCTTCTCGGCCTTCCAGCTGACGTTCGCCATCATCACCGTCGCGTTGATCAGCGGTGCGATCGCCGACCGTGCGAAGTTCGGCGCCTGGGTGCTGTTCAGCTTCATCTGGGCGAGCATCGTCTACTTCCCCATCGCCCACTGGGTGTGGGGCACCGGCTGGCTGAACGCCCTGGGCATCGAGGACTTCGCCGGAGGCACGGTCGTCCACATCAACGCCGGTGCCGCGGCGCTGGCGCTGGCCCTGGTGCTGGGCAAGCGCAAGGGGTGGCGCAAGGAGCCGATGCGGCCGCACAACCTGACACTGGTGCTGCTCGGTGTGGGCCTCCTGTGGTTCGGCTGGTTCGGCTTCAACGCGGGCTCCGAGCTGGCGGTCGACGGCACGGCCGGCCTGGCGTTCATGAACACCCAGATCGCCACCGCCGTCGCGGCCGGCGCCTGGATCGTGGTGGAGAAGCTGCGCGACGGCCACGCCACCAGCCTCGGTGTCGCCTCCGGCGCGGTCGCCGGTCTGGTCGCCATCACCCCGGCCTGTGGGTTCATCGACCCCTGGGCCGCGATGCTGCTCGGCCTGATCGCCGGTGCGGTCTGCGCCTACGCGGTGGGCCTGAAGTACCGCTTCAACTTCGACGACTCGCTCGACGTGGTCGGCGTGCACCTGGTCGGCGGCGTGATCGGCGCCGTCTCGCTCGGCTTCCTGGCCGCGTACCCCTTCCTGGAGCAGCAGAACAAGGGCCTCTTCTACGGCGGTGGCGTCACCCAGCTCGGCCTTCAGGTGCTGGGCCCGATCGCCGTCGGCGGCTACTCCTTCATCATCACCTGGGTCGTCGCTAAGATCATCGACAAGACGATGGGCTTCCGCATCCCGGTCGAGGACGAGGTCACCGGCATCGACGTCACCACCCACGCCGAGACGGGATACGACCTCGGCACAGTCCACGCTTCTGGCGTGTCCTCCCCGAACGGCCCGATCACCACGGCACCGGCACCCAAGAAGGTGGAAGCATGAGGCTCATCACCGCCGTCATCAAACCGTTCAAACTGGACGACGTGAAGGCGGCCCTCGAACAGTTCGGCGTCAAGGGCATGACGGTCAGCGAGGCGAGCGGCTACGGCCGCCAGCGCGGCCACACCGAGGTCTATCGCGGCGCCGAGTACCAAGTGGACCTGGTCCCCAAGGTGCGCCTCGAGGTGCTGACCGAGGAGGAGGACGCCGAGGACGTGATCGACGTCATCGTCAAGGCGGCCCAGACCGGCAAGATCGGTGACGGCAAGGTGTGGTCCGTCCCGGTCGACACCGTGATCCGGGTCCGCACCGGAGAGCGGGGTCCAGAGGCCCTGTGAGGGGTGAGGCTCGTACCTACGCCGCGGCCCGCAAGGAGCGGGCCGCGGACACCGATCGCTGGCTCAAAGACCTCTTCCGCACGGCGAGTGACGGCGAGCACGTCGCGCTGGTCGCCGTGGGGAGCCTGGGGCGCGGTGAGCTGGCCCCCGGAAGCGACCTCGACCTCGTCCTCCTGCACAACGGCAGGGACGACGTGGCGAGGATCGCCGATCGCATCTGGTATCCGATCTGGGACTCCGCCATCGGCCTCGACCATTCGGTGCGAACCGTGGACGAGGCCGTGGCGGTCGCCCGCGACGACCTCAAGGCCGTGCTGGGCCTCATCCAGGCCCGGCACATAGCGGGCGATCCCGAGCTGACGAAGAAGGCCAGGGAGGCGGTGCTCGCCGAGTGGCGCGCCGACTCCCGCCGCCGGCTCGGCGAGCTGCGCGAGGCGGCGGACCGCCGCGCCCAGGTCAGCGGCGAGCTGGCCTTCCTTCTCGAACCCGACCTCAAGGACGGCCGCGGCGGCCTTCGCGACGTCCAAGCCATGCAGGCCGTGGCAGCGGCCTGGGTCGCCTCCGCGCCCGGTCCCCGGGCGCGTGAGGCCTATGAGCTCATCCTCGACGTACGGCACGCCCTGCACATCGTCACCGCGCGCGGCACCGACAGGCTCGTGCTCCAGGAGCAGGACGCCGTCGCCGGGCTGCTCGGGCTGCTCGACGCCGAGGCGCTGATGCGCAGGCTCGCCGAGGCGGGCCGGACGATCTCCCACGCCTTCGACGCCACCTGGCGCACGGTTGACAGACTCCTGTCGGGACCGGCTCCACGGGGGCGCCGCCCGCTGGCCGACGGCGTGGTCGAGCACGGCGGTGAAGTGGTGCTCGCCCGTGGCGTCGACCCGCGCAAGGACCCGGTCCTGGTGCTGCGTGCCGCCGCCGCGGCGGCCGATTCGGGGCTGCCCCTCGCCCCCGCCACCATGTCCGTTCTGGCTGCTCAGTCGCCCCCGATGCCCGTCCCGTGGCCCGAGGAGGCCCGTGACGCGCTGGTGTCCATCCTCGGCGCGGGCCGCGCCGCCGTGCCCGTCTGGGAGGAGCTCGACCAGGCGGGCATCCTTGTCAAGCTGCTTCCTGACTGGGAGCGCGTACGGCACCGCCCGCAGCGCCACCCGATCCACCGATTCACCGTCGACCGGCACCTGATCGAGGCGGCCGCGAACGCCGCCAGCCACACCCGCGAGGTGTCCCGCCCCGACCTGCTGCTGATCTCGGCGCTGTTCCACGACATCGGCAAGGGCTGGCCCGGTGACCACTCGGCCACCGGCGAGGTCGTGGTCCGCGACATCGCGGCCCGCATCGGCCTGCCCCCGCACGACGTTGACACGCTGGCCACGGTCGTCCGTCACCATCTGCTGCTGCCCGAGACCGCGACCCGCAGAGACCTCGACGATCCGGTCACGATCGAGAAGGTCGCCGCCACGGTCGGGTCACGTGAGGTGCTCGACCTGCTCGCCGCGCTGGCCGTCTCCGACGGGCACGCCACCGGCCCGGCCGCCTGGAACGCCTGGAAGGCCGGGCTCGTCGCCGACCTCGTGCGTCGCGTCCGCTCCGTGCTGTCCGGCTCGCCGCCGCCCAAGCCGCCCAGCCTGTCGGCCGAGCAGGCCGCGCTGGCCCGCCACGGCGGCGGCGCCGTCCGCGTCATCGGAGGAGCCGTCACGGTCGTCGCCCCCGACCGGGCCGGGTTGCTGTGGAGCGCCGCCGGCGTGCTGGCCGCGCACCGGCTGATCGTCCGCTCCGCCTCGTCCGCTGCCGCCGGCTCCACCGCGGTGATCGAGTTCTCCGTCGTCCCCGAATACGGCTCCCCGCCGGACCCCGCCACCCTGGAGGCCGATCTCCGTCTGGTCCTTGCTGGACGCCTTGACATCGAACAGCGTCTGGCTCGCCGTACGAGGTCTATGAGACCCGCTCGTGTTCCTGTCGCTCCGCCCCGTGTGACCTTGGTAGACGATGCCTCCGCGACCGCCACCGTGGTCGAAGTCAGGGCCCATGACAGACCGGGACTCCTGTGGCGCATTGGACGGGCATTCGGTGAATGTGGTCTTGACGTGAGGGCCGCTCGCGTGGAGACTCTCGGCGCGGAGGCGGTGGACGTCTTCTACGTGGTCGATCGTGCCGGACGGCCCCTCAGCGACGGTGCGCAGCGGACCCAAGTCCGTGATCAGGTGCTTGCGGCACTTCGATAACCAACAGCACACACGAGCTACGGGTATGTTTGCAGCGATGTGCCCGTTTTGCCTGGAAGTCGGGTGCTCTTTACCTTATGAACGCGGCCTGGACCCGCCGACGGAACGGGATGATTGAGGGGTAGCGGAAGCAGTGACTACGGGGAACTCCGAAAGCGGCCACGCCGCGAGGCAGGGCCGCGGAAAGCGGACGCTGCCCCGGCTCGGGCTGCGCAACTGGCGGGTGAGATGGCGCCTCACCGCGCTGGTCCTGGTTCCTACCATGGCGGGAGTCGTGCTCGGGGGAGCGCGCGTGGTGAGCTCGGTGCAGAGCATCGGCGACTACGACCGCACGGCACTCGCCGCGGAGCAGGCCGGCCGGATCCGCGACCTGGTGCAGGCACTCGGCCTGGAGCGTGACACCGGAGGCTGGATGGCCGCCTCCGCCAAGGTGCGCAAGAAGCTCACCGAGCCGTACAAAGAGCGCAAGCAGCGGGTCGACACGCTGGTCAAGGCCGTGCAGGCCGACATGGCGGTGATGGACGAGTCCTACGGCGACCGCGTGCTCAACGCCGTCAAGCGGGCCCGCTACGACTTCAACGTCCTGAACAGGACCCGCAACGAGGGCCAGAAGGACACCACTCGCTACGACTCGCTGCTCGACACGCTGCTCCGGCTGCACGACGAGCTGAGCCTGCTCAGCGACGACTCGCAGATCATCGGCCAGTTCCGCGCGCTGAGCGCGCTGGCGCGCGCGAAGGAGGAGGTGTCCAGGCAGCGCGTTCAGCTGCTCAAGGGCTACTACAACTCCGCCAGCGTGGACGCCAAGGAGGTGGAGCGATTCATCGCCTCCAACGCCCGGCAGCGCTCCGAGGTCGCGGCCGTCGGCCAGGAGGCCGGGCCCGTCGTCGGCCTCGCGCTGGCGAAGGCGATGACGGCGCCTGAATACTTCAACACCGAGCTGACCAAGGCCCGCGCCATCACGCTCGCCGCCGGCAAGGCGCCGGGCGTGCGGATCCGGGACAACCTGCTCGCCCAGACGGACCCCGCCAAGCCGGCACCGGACCAGTGGTTCGACGACAACGCCGTCACCATCGACATCCTGCACTCGATCGAGAGCGATCTGAACCAGAAGGTGGCGCTGCGCAGCCAGGAGCTCCGCGACTCCGAGACCCGCAACGCGATCATCGCCGCCGTGCTCATCGTAGCGCTACTGCTGCTCGTCCTGCTGTTCACCGTCGCGATCGCCCGCTCGATGGTGGCGCCGCTGCGCCGGCTGCGCGCCGAAGCCCTGGAGATCGCCGGGTTCCGCCTGCCCGATGTGGTGCGCAAGCTGCGCGTCACCGGTGACGCGCCCGCCGACATCCGCCCGATCGAGGTCGAGGGCGACGACGAGATCGGCGACGTGGCCAGGGCCTTCGACCAGGTGCACCGCCAGGCCGTACGGCTGGCGGGCGAGGAGGCCGACCTCCGCAGCAACATCAGCTCGATGTTCGTCAACCTTTCGCGCCGCACCCAGACGCTGGTGGAGCGGCAGATCTCGCTCATCGACGGCCTGGAGAAGGGCGAGCAGGACGGCGGCCGGCTGGCCGACCTGTTCAAGCTCGACCACCTGGCCACCCGCATGCGGCGCAACTCCGAGAACCTCCTGGTCCTGGCCGGGCACGAGGCCGCCCGCAGGCGCAGCCAGCCGGCCAAGCTGGTCGACGTGGTCCGCGCGGCGCTGTCGGAGGTCGAGGGCTACGAGCGCGTACAGGTCAAGGTGCACCGGACCACCTCGGTGCTCGGCAGCGCGGCCAACGACCTGGTCCACCTGGTGGCCGAGCTGGTCGAGAACGCCATCCAGTTCTCGCCGAACAACACCCATGTCGTGGTGTCGAGCAGCCTCATCGAAGGCGGCGGCGCGCTGCTGTCGGTGAACGACGTCGGCATCAGCATGACCGAGGACGAGCTCGCCGAGGCCAACCGCCGCCTGGCCGAGCCGCCGGTCGTGGACGTGTCGGTGTCGCGAAGGATGGGCCTGTTCGTGGTCGGCCGGCTGGCGCTGCGTCACGGCATCCGGGTCCAGCTCCGCAAGGGCGACGGCGCCGGGCTCATCGCCATGGTGCTGCTGCCGCCGTCGCTGATCCCCGACGGCAACCGGGCGCCGCTGCCCCAGCGGCCTGCCTTCGGGGGCCCGCCTCCGAACGGGATGCCTCCGAACGGCATGCCTCCGAATGGGATGCCCGCGAACGGGATGCCCGCGAACGGTGCGCCTCCCGCCACGCCGCCCAACGGCGTTCCCGCGCCGAACGGCACGTTCCGCTCGTTCGCCACCTTCGACTCCTTCGACGCCGGCTCCGGGCCGTCTCAGCCCTTCACCGCCGACACGGACGGCGGCGCCCACCGGCCGTCCTTCGACTCGGGCGGCTACCCGTCGTACCCGAACCAGGCCCCCTCGTATCCCGACCCGGGCCAGGCGACGCAGCCGCCCGGCCGGACGCAGCCGGGGCACCGGGCGCCGATGTACCCGAGCCAGCCCCCGTCGTACCCGGGCCAGGAACGCACCGGCGCCTTCCCCTCCTTCCCCGGGCCCGTCGGTCCCGGCTCGGATGGTGCCTTCCAGACGCCTTACACCACAGGTGAGGTGCGCCGGCCGGAGTCGCCGCCGTCGGTGGACGTCTCGCCCATGGAGCCCGGTCAGGAGGAGTTCCTGCCGATCTTCGCCGCCGTGGAATCCGCCTGGTTCCGCAGGCCGCCGGAAGAGCAGCCGGGGGAATCTTCGAGCCGGGATGAGTCAACCCCCCCACAAGCCGTACTCTCTGGGGAGGAATCGTGGCGAAACGCCGCTGACGCCGGTTGGCGGGCGGCTGCCGCCGCGAGCGATCCCAGCCTTGGGGGCACCACGTCCTCAGGGCTACCCAAGCGCACTCCCAAGGCGAACCTGGTTCCTGGCACGGCCGGCCAACCGCAGCAATCGCAGCGGCAGGCCCCGATGCCGCCGGTCTCCGCCGACCGGGCGCGCAGCAGGTTGGCCAGCTTCCAGCAGGGAGTACGGCGGGGTCGTGCGGAAGTACGTGGACAGGAGGAACAACAGTGATTGAGCGTCCTGCCGGGGAGGGCGAGTGACCACCCTTAGCCATGAAGCCCACAGGTTCGACTGGCTGATCACCGACTTCGTGCGGAACACGCCCGGAGTCGCGCATGCCGTCGTCGTCTCCGCCGACGGCCTCTGCCTGGCCAGTTCCGAGGGCTTCCCACCCGACCGCGCCGACCAGTTGGCGGCGGTGTCCGCGGGCCTGCTGAGCCTGACCGTGGGCGCGTCCAGGGTGTTCGAGGGCGGCTCGGTGTCGCAGACCGTCGTCGAGATGCAGCGCGGGCTGCTCGTCGTGATGGCGATCAGTGACGGCTCCGTGCTCACGGTGCTGGCCGGGATCGACTGTGACATGGGACTGGTGGCGTACCAGATGACGCTGCTGGTCGACAGGGCGGGCCAGGCGCTGACGCCGGCCCTGCGCGCGGAACTGCAGGCGGCCAGGACGCGGTGATGCAATGGAACTGATGGGGGAGGGCCGTGTACGGCATTGACGGAACCGGGGACGATGAGCCCCTGTTCCGTCCGTACGCGGTGACCGGCGGTCGCTCAGAGCCGCGCTACCACCTTGCGATGGAGACGCTGATCTCGTCGATGTCCATACCGGATGACGAGATGTTGATGCTCACTCCCGAGCAGGAGTCCATCATGCAACTCTGTCGCACGTTCCGGTCGGTCGCCGAGATCTCGGCCCTGCTCCGTGTCCCGCTGGGCGTGGCCCGAGTGCTCGTGGCGGACATGTCCGACGAAGGACTTGTCCGCCTGCACCAGCCACGTCTCAGCGAGGGACAGCCAGACCTCAATATGCTCGAAAGGGTGCTCAGTGGACTTCGCAGGCTCTAGCCCCGGCCTCACGTCGACGAAGATCGTCGTCGCGGGCGGGTTCGGCGTCGGCAAGACGACGTTCGTGGGGGCGGTGTCCGAGATCCTGCCGCTCACCACGGAAGCGGTCATGACCGACGCGTCCGCGGGCATCGACGACCTCGGCATGACGCCGAACAAGCAGACGACGACCGTGGCCATGGACTTCGGGCGCGTGTCGCTCGACCGTGACCTGATTCTCTACCTGTTCGGCACGCCCGGACAGCACCGGTTCTGGTTCATGTGGGACGACCTGGTGCGCGGCGCGATCGGCGCCGTGGTGCTGCTCGACACGCGGCGGCTGGCCGACAGCTTCCCCGCGATCGACTACTTCGAAGAGGCCAAGCTGCCGTTCGTGGTCGGCATCAACGGCTGGGACGGTCAGTTCCAGCACTCGGACGACGAGGTGCGCGAAGCGCTGGCGCTCTCGTCGAACGTGCCGATCGTGCGTACCGACGCGCGGCACCGCGAGTCGGTGAAGGGGACGCTGATCTCGCTCGTGGAGCACGTCGTACGCCTGCGTGCGGCGCCCGTCTCCTAGCAGGCAGCATGTGGATCGCGCTCGCCGCCGCCGTGGTGATCGGCGTGGCCGTCTGGTGGTTCCGCCGTGACGCGGCCGACGGTGGGCCGGCGGCCGAGCGCAGGCCGGGCTGGGAGGCGCGGCTGGGGGACGAGGGCGCGACCGCGTTGCTGGAGGGGCTGAGGGCCTTCGCCGACGCGGGGACGCCGGTTGACCTCGGCGGGGAGTCCGGGGTCCTGACCGTGTTCGAGCCGCCGCGGCTCATCTCGCTCGACCTGCTCGCCGACCGGTTCGCCGCCCGCGGGCAGGCGGCCATGCACGATCCGCAGACCACGGTCGGTGAGCTGATGGCGGAGTTCCTGGCCGCCGAGGAGCCGGGCGTGCTGCATCTGCGGGCAGGTTGGGCGGACGGCGGGCGCTTCGCCGACGAGGTGCGCGAGATCGTCTGCCCTCAGGGAGCGGCGGGCATCGGCGCCTGGTCCGATGCCGGTGGCCTGGGTGCGCTGGAGGTCGCTGTGCTGGGCGACGGGCTGCCGGGCACCACGATGCTGCTCGACCTGGCCCGGATCCGCGACCAGTACGACGAGTCGCGGGCGCGGCAGCCGGGGGCGCCCGGCGAGGTGGTGCTCCGCAGCCTGCTGACGAGCGTGATCGCCAACGGCGGGGCTGGACTGACCTGGACCGTGCCGCCTACGGAGCGGCAACTCGGCATCGCGCTCGCCGCCGCGGGGCCGCCGGAGCTTCGTCGCCCGTCCTCCGTCAAGGAAGTGGCCGACCGCTAGTCCCGGTACGACTGCCCCATGTATCCGCACTTCCCGCCGTACTTCGGCTGGGGTCCTTCTGGGGAGGGGGCGGCGATCGCTGGGGTCCTTCTGGTGGTGGGGGGTAGCGGTGTCGGCAGGGCGGGGGTTGTCAGGCTGATGCGGATCGGTGGCTGATCAGTGTGTCGATGCCGTCGAGGATGCGTTCCAGGCCGAATTCGAAGGCGTGGTCGGCGCTGTACGCGCTGCCCAGGGCTTCGGCTGCGGCCTGGCCGACGCGGGAGGCCGTTGGCCACTGCGATGCGTCGGCGATCCGGCTGAGGAACGGCGCGTGCGCCGCCCACCACTGCTCGTCGGTCAGCCCGGTCTGGCTCTCCGCCTGCGCGGCCTCCACCGCCCCCCTGGCCGTGCCGTGCACGAACCCGGTCACCAGGGTGATCACCGAGTCCATCTCCACGTCCGTCAGCCCGATGCCGTCGACGGCACGCAGCTCGTAGTCGTACTTGGCCGTGACGTTCGGCCCCAGCACCGGGCGGCTGGTCGCCACCTGCAGGAGCCAGGGGTGGCGCTGGTAGAGCGCCCAGTTCTCCCTGGCGACCAGTGTCAGCCTGGGCCGCCAGCCGCCTGGCACGTCCTCCGGCCTCGCGGTCTCGCCGTAGACGGTGTCGAGCATGACGTCGAGCAGCTCCGGCTTGCCCGGCACATACGTGTAGAGCGACATCGTGCCGACCCCGAGCCGCTCGGCGACGCGGCGCATCGACAGCGCCTGGAGGCC
The DNA here is from genome assembly GCF_018603905.1 of Nonomuraea sp. NEAU-A123. Lineage (GTDB taxonomy): Bacteria > Actinomycetota > Actinomycetes > Streptosporangiales > Streptosporangiaceae > Nonomuraea. The sequence goes on along the minus strand of NZ_JAHFZZ010000020.1, from coordinate 51,464 downwards.
TTCGGCGTCGGCCACCTCGATGGCGGCGCGCACGATCCGGTCGACGCTCAGGTCGGGCTTGCCCCTGCGGCTGGTCCGCTCGCTGGTGCGCCAGAGCAGCGCCAGGCTGCGCGCCGGGTCGCCCTTGCCGGAGTACTCGATCGTCACACTCGTACGGTACACCGTACGGTTGCGTTTCTCGAACCGTATGTTGTACGGTACGCCGTACGGAATTAGAGGAGGCGCAATGGCGGCGGTACTCGCACAGGGGCTGCGCAAGACGTACGGCAAGAAGACGGCCCTTGACGGCTTCGACCTCGAGGTCGCCGAGGGCACGGTCTGCGGCCTGCTCGGCCCGAACGGCGCGGGCAAGACCACGGCCGTCCGGATCCTCACCACGCTCCTGCGCCCGGACGGCGGCCGCGCGGAGGTGGCGGGGTTCGACGTGGCGGCCCGCCCCCGGCTCGTACGGCGGAGCATCGGCCTGGTCGGCCAGCACGCGGCGGTGGACGAGGTGCTGACCGGCACACAGAACCTGGAACTGTTCGGCCGCCTCTACCACCTGGACGCCCGCGCGGCCCGAGCCAGGGCCGCCGAGCTGCTGGACACGTTCGGCCTGGAGCATCCGGGCCCGGTCAAGGAGTACTCGGGCGGCATGCGGCGCCGGCTCGACCTGGCGGCCAGCATGATCCTCTCTCCGCCCGTGCTCTTCCTCGACGAGCCCACCACGGGGCTCGACCCGCGCAGCCGCGGCGAGGTGTGGAAGGCGGTGCGCGCCCTGGTCTCCACCGGCACCACGGTGCTGCTCACCACCCAGTACCTGGAGGAGGCCGACCAGCTCGCGGACCGCGTCTCGGTCATCGACACCGGCAGGGTCGTCGCCGAGGGCACGCCGGGCGAGCTCAAGTCCAAGCTCGGCGGCGACCGGCTCGACGTGGTCGTCAGGGACGCGGCGCGGCTGTCCGAGGCCGCCGGGATCGTCGGCAGGGTGGCCGCCGCGCCCGCTGAAGTCGATCAGGACACCCGCCACGTCAGCGCGCCGGTGGTCGAGCGGGTCCAGGCGCTCACGGAGGTCCTGGCGGCGTTCTCGGCCGCGGACATCGAGGCCGAGGACATCGCGCTGCGCAGGCCGACGCTCGATGAGGTCTTCCTGAGCCTCACCGCCGCGTGAATCCCATCAACGACAGGAGTGCGACATGACCGAACTGACCATGGACCCGCCGTTCACCCGGCTGCGCTGGGCGCTGGCCGACGGCTGGTCGGTCGCCCGGCGTGACCTGATCCACTGGATCGCCCAGCCCATGACGATCGTGTTCGGGGTCGCCTTCCCCGTGGTGATCGCCTTGGCGTTCGGCTACCTGTTCGGCGGCGCGGTGGACGTGCCGGACGGGGCCGACTACTTCGCCTTCCTCATGCCCGGCATGTACGGCATGACGATGCTGTTCGGACTGGGCGCCACCATGGTCGCGGTCACCACGGACCTCTCCCGTGGCGTGACCGACCGGTTCCGGTCCATGCCGATGGCCCCGTCGGCCGTCCTGATCGGCCGGGCAGTCGCCGATCTGCTCAACTCGGTGCTGGTCCTGGCGGGCATGCTGGCTTGCGGGTTCGCGGTGGGCTGGCGCCCGGCGAGCCTGGGCGGGGCGCTCGGGGCCGTGGGGCTGCTGCTGTGGCTGCGCTTCGCCCTGTTGTGGGCGGGGATGTACCTCGGGCTGGTGGCCAAGGATCCGGGGGCGGTGACGGCCATCCAGACGCTGGAGTTTCCGATCGGCTTCCTGTCGAACGCCTTCGTCGCCCCGGGCACCATGCCGGGCTGGCTGGGCGCCGTCTCCGAGTGGAACCCCCTGTCGTCGACCGTCGCGGCGGCGCGGGAGCTATTCGGCAATCCCGGCTGGGGCGGCGACTCGTGGGTGGCCCAGCACGCGGTGACGATGGCGATCGTCTGGCCGCTGGCGATCACCGCGGTCTTCTTCGTCCTGTCGGTCCGCCTCTACCAGCGCCTGGACCGGTGACCCCCGGGGGTCGGCCGGGCGGCCGGCTCAACGGGGGATCCAGTCCTGCCACACGATCTTGTTCTCGTCGACCCACTTCTTGGCGGCCTGGTCGGCGGTCATCTTGCCGTTGATCATGTCGCTGGCGACCGCGTTCTGGTTGTCGTTGGTCCAGGTGAAGTTGCGGACCAGGTCGTACGCCCGGCCGCCGGTCGCGGCGAAGCTCCTGCTCACGATCTTGTCGAGCAGGTACGGCGGGTAGTCGCAGGCGACCTTGGCCGCGACGGCGTCGCAGCCTATCGAATAGGCGGGCAGGTTGATCTTGACGAGTTTGACCTTGGTGAACAGCCACTGGGGTTCGTAGAAATACATCAGCACCGGCTTCCTGTTCTTGGTCGCCGTCTGTGCCGCCTTGATCAACGCGTCTTCGCTGCCGGAGTAGACGACTCGGTAATCGAGACCGAGGTTCTTCACGAGCGCCTCGTCATAGGTGACGAACGACGGATCGCCATCGAGTACCTGACCGGAATTTCCAGATTTAGCGGTCCGAAAAAGGCTCGAATACTTGTTCAGGCTCCGCCAGTTGGTGATGTCCGGATATTGCTTGACCATCCACTGGGGGACGTACCATCCGATCACCCCTTTGTTTCCGGTGAGACCCGCCGAGATCGCGACCTTCTCGTCCTCGATGTACTTCTTCTTAAGATCATTGTGGCCCCAATTCTCGACGATCACGTCGACCTTGCCGGTCCCGAAGTCTTTCCAGGAATCCTCCTCTTTCATCTTGCGCTTCTTGACGTCATAGCCCAGCTCGTGTTCGAGCAGGTAGGCCAGCACGGCGGCCTGGGCCTCGTAGCCGACCCACCCGTGGATGTCGATGTGCACCGTGCCCTTCGACCCTGGGGCGGGCGACGGCTCTCCACTGGAACAGGCCGTCAGCAACAGGGCCGCCACCAGCGGCCCCGCGATCGTGTTGGTTCGCATGAGAGGCTCCACGACCGCGGCCCGCCGGGGGCCGCGGTCAGAGGGGGTCACGGTCAAGAGGGGTTACTTGGGGATCCACGCCTGCCACTTGGCGGTGTTGGCCTCGATCCACTTCTTGGCGGCCTGCTCGCCGGTCATGCCGCCGTTGGTCATGTCGTTGGCGACGGCGTTCTGGTCCTCGTTGGTCCAGTTGAAGTTCTTGACCAGGTCGTAGGCCTTGCCGCCGGTGTCGGCGAACTTCTTGCTCACGATCTTGTCGAGGTCCAGCTCCGCGTAGTCGCAGGCGACCTTCTTGGCGTCGGCGTCGCAGCCCGCGGTGTAGGCGGGCAGGTTCACGCGTACGAGATCGACCTTGTCGAAGAGCCAGTGCGGGGTCCAGAAGTAGAACAGCAGCGCCTTCTGCTGCTCCTGCGCCTGGGTCGCCGACTTGAGCAGGGCCGCCTCGCTGCCGCCCGTGACCACCTTGAAGTTCAGTTTGAGGTTCTTGACCAGGGCCTCGTCGTTGGTGACATAGCTCGGGTCGCCGTCGAGGAGCTGGCCCTTGCCGCCGGACTCCGACGTCTTGAACAGGCCGGCGTACTTGTTCAGGTGCTTGTAGTCGGTGATGTCCGGGTACTTGTCGGCCATCCACTTGGGCACGTACCAGCCGATGACGCCCTTGTTGCCGGTCGAGCCCGCGGACTGGGCGACCTTCTTCTCGTCGATGAACTTCTTCACCAGGTCCGGGTGGCCCCAGTTCTCGATGATGACGTCCACGTCGCCGGTCTCGAAGCCCTCCCAGGCGAGCTGTTCCTTGATCTCCGGGAGCTGGACGTCGTAGTGGAGCTCGTTCTTCAGCAGGTAGGCCACCACGTTGGCGCTGGCCTCGTAGCCCACCCACGGATTGATCGCGATCTTGACGGTTCCGGCGCTCGAGGCGCTGCCCTGGGCTTGCGGCGCGGCGGAGCCGGCCGGCTCTTCGACCTTGGCGCCACCGCATCCCGCGGCCGCGAGCCCGAGCGCGAGAAGGCCTGCGAGCAGGCGAATCTTCATGTGGTCTTCCTTCTTTGGGGGGAAGGGCGCCTGTCGGCGCCCTGCGTGATGCGGTCGAGCATGACCCCGAGCAGGACCGTCGCGATGCCGGCGATGAACCCCATGCCGAAGTCGGTCCGCTGGGAGAAGCCCACGACCACGTCGTAGCCGAGGGCGCCGGCCCCGACCAGGCCACCCACGACGACCATGGCCAGGGTCATCACGATGCCCTGGTTGGCGGCCAGCAGGATCGCCCGCCGGGCCATCGGGAGTTGCACCTTCCACAGGAGCTGGCCCGGGGTGGACCCGGCGGACGCGGCCGCCTCCACCACGGTCGCGGGCACCGCCCTGATGCCGTCCTCGACCAGGCGCACGACCGGGGGCACCGCGTAGATGACCGAGGCGAAGATCGCGGTGAACCTGGTGGTCTCGAACAGGGCGAGCGCGGGCAGCAGGTAGACGAAGGCGGGCATGGTCTGCGCGGCGTCGAGTATCGGGCGCTGCACGGCCGAGTATCGGGACGACCGCGCGGCCGCCACGCCCAGCAGCAGGCCGATGGCCAGGGTGACGAGCACCGCGACCGCGACGGTGGTGAGTGTCTGCATGGCGTGCTCCCAGACACCGAGCAGCGCGATCGCCAGCAGGCAGCCGAGTGCCGTGAGCGCCGGCCGTAACCCGCTCACCCGCCAGGCCAGCAGCAGCGCGGCGGCGGCGATCAGCCACCATGGCGCCGAGGTGAGCAGGCCCTCCAGCGGGTTGAGCAGGAGGCTGGTCGTGACGTCCTTGACGAACGTCGTGACGCCGTACCAGCTCGTCTCGGCCCAGTGCACCGCGTCGTTGACCTGGACGACGAAGTTGACCGTCCAGCCGTCGGGCCACTCGGCGGGCAGCAGCGGGGTCAGGGCCAGCCCGGCGATAGCCAGCGCGGCGGCGCCGATGAAGCGGGCCCGGCCGATCCAGCTGTGTGGATCTTTACGCGCCAAGGCGACCATCATCCGGTCGAGCAGCACCGCCATGACGACGATCGCGATTCCGGCCGGGAGCATGATGCCGACCTGCGCGCGCGACAGGCCCCGGATGATGTCGCCGCCCAGGCCCGGCGCCGAGATGAGGTTCGCGATGACGACCATCGACAGCGCCATCATGATGGTCTGGTTCACCGCCAGCGCCATCGTCGATCTGGCCAGCGGCAGGTAGACCTTGAACAGGGTCTGGCGCCCCGTGGCCCCCAGCGACGCCGACGCCTCGACGGCGGTGGGGGAGACCTGCTCGATGGCCAGCGCGGTGATGCGGATGGCCGGCGGGATCGAGTAGATCATCGTCGCGATGGCGCCGGCGGGCGCGCCGATGTGGAAGAACAGCACGAGCGGCGCCAGGTACGCGAACGTCGGCATGATCTGCATGACGTCGAGGACCGGGGTGATCGCCTTGCGCGCCCCGCGCGAGAGGCCCGCCCAGACGCCCAGCGGGATCCCGATCGCCAGCGACAGCAGTACCGAGGCCGCGACCAGGGCCAGCGTGTCGACGCTCGACTGCCAGAGGCCGAGCACCCCGAACGAGCCGACCCCGGCGACTGCCGGCAGCGCGATCCGCCACCCGCCCGCCAGCCAGGCCAGCGCGCCCATCACGCCGATGAGCCCGGGCCAGCCGAGCGCGTACAGCACGCTCTGGAAGGCCGTGTAGACCGACCCGACGAAGATCCGGATGTAGTTCAGGAAGTACAGGAACAGCGGGTTGGAGTTCCGGTGGTCGTCGATCCACTCCCGCAGGTCGGTGATCGCCAGGAACTGCGGGGCCGACTTGTCGTGTGGGAGCGTTCCCGTGTCACGGAAGACGAGGTAGGCGGCGGCGAACAGCACCACGATCCCCGCCGGGGCCGCCCACCTGGGCACACGCAGCCTGGAGGGGGTGGTGATGGCCGTGGTGCTCATGCGCCGGCCCGTACGGCGGCTGCCGAGTCCTGGCCCGAGAGGAAGGTGAGCATGTCCACCCGGTCCACGACTCCAGCCAGCTCGTCACCGTCGATCACCCGGATGGGCCGGGAGGAGGACGACGTGGCGCCGATCGCGTCCTTGATGACCGTGCCGACGGGCAGGACCGGGCCGTCGAGGGGCTCGCCGGGCTCGGGCGGCCGGCAGATCCAGCGCAGCGTGAGCACGTGGCTCCTGGGCACGTCACGGACGAAGTCGGCCACGTAGTCGTCGGCCGGCGCGCCCACCAGCTCCTCTGGCGTGCCGAGCTGCACGATCGACCCGGCCCGCATGATCGCGATGCGTTCGCCCAGCTTGAGTGCCTCGGACAGGTCGTGGGTGATGAACACCATCGTCTTGCCGACCTCGCGGTGCAGGCGGATCACCTCGGCCTGCATGTCGCGGCGGATCAGCGGGTCGAGCGCGCTGAACGGTTCGTCGAACAGCATCACCTGCGGGTCGACGGCGAGCGCGCGGGCCAGGCCGACCCGCTGCTGCATGCCGCCGGAGAGCTGGTCGGGGTAGGCGTCGGCGTGCCCCTCGAGGCCGACGAGGGAGAGGATCTCCCCGGCCCGCGCGTGCCTGACGGCCTTGGCGGCGCCCTGGATCTCCAGGCCGTAGGCCACGTTGTCGATCACGCGCCGGTGGGGGAGCAGGCCGAAGTGCTGGAACACCATGCTGACCCGGTGGCGGCGGATCTCGCGTAAGCGGGCGGGGGTGGCGCGGCCGATGTCCTCGCCGTCGATCCTGATCTCGCCCGCGCTCGGCTCGATGAGCCGGGTGAGGCAGCGGACCAGGGTGGATTTGCCGCTTCCCGACAGGCCCATGACGACGAACACCTCGCCGGGCCGTACCTCGAAACTGACGTCTCTGACGGCGGCGGTGCAGCCCGTCTTCTCTCTTAGCGCGGTGGGTTCCAGATACTTGTCATCGCACTTCAGGACCCTTTCCGCCTTTGGGCCGAAGATCTTCCACAGTCCGTTGACGTCGATGGCCGCACTGTCGGGAGAAACCCCCACAACTCGCCTCCTCGTTTGACCGGGCTCAACCTATGTCTTCGATAACGCAAATCTCAACGACGTGACCTTGAAGAGACATCGGCGCTTCTCGCCTGTAACAGCTTTGGAACGCTACAAACGCCCACAAGTGGACACTTGTTTACTTATGGGAGTATTTCTCACCTATTTTGGAACTTGAATGGGACCCCAGGTTCTCGCCTCATGCGCCACACGGCTTAAGTTTTGCCACGTTATGTTCGCTTGGCCGAGCTAGTAGGTATGTGTTCCAATTACCCCCACTTGCTGATTTTCCCCGAGGGCCTCAGTCGCCCTTCAAAAACGCCGATTTGGGCGAGAGGTTGCGTTCGGTGAGTACACAGTTGGGTGAACGGCAGGCGGACGAGGCAAACTGGCGCCTGCGCAACTGGCGTGTCCGGGCGCGGCTCGTCGCCCTCATCCTGGTCCCGACCGCCGCCGCCGTCCTGCTCGGCGGCATCCAGGTGTTCGCCTCGATGGGCGCCGCCGCTGACTACGCCCGTACGAACCGGCTGGCGCAGCTCTCCCAGCAGGTCGGCGCGCTCACCCACCTGGTCGCCGGCGAGCGCGGCCGGACCTCGTGGTTCATCGCCAGAGGCCGGCCCGCGACGGGGCTGGCCGCCGTCCGCGACCAGATGGACCTGGTGGACGAGTCCACCAGGCAGGTACGGGCGAGCGCCGAGCAACTGGTGGGGGAGGTCACCGGCCGTACCGCCGACCAGATCGAGAACATGCTGAGCCGCCTGAACGACCTGGCCGGCCTGCGCGAGCAGGCGCTCGAAGCCGACCTGCTGCCCGGAGCCTGCGTCGAGCTCTACACCACGGTGATCAACGAGCTGCTGTCGGTGCACAACGAGCTGGTCAAGGGCAGTCAGGACGACGAGCTGTTCCGGCAGACCCGCATGCTCGACTCGCTGGCCCGCGCCAAGGAGAGCATCTCGCAGCAGCAGGCATTGGTCACCACCGGCCTGGTCGAGGGGGGCCTCGACCAGGAGCAGCTCAAGCGCTTCCTCGGCGAGCTGTCACGCGAACGCAACGAGCGCAAGGGCTTCGGCGACGAGGCCACCGCCGGGGAACGCCGCTTCTTCGACGAGAGCGTCAACGGCAGATCCGCCGACCGCATGCTGTTCCTGCGCGAGCTGGTGCTGATCCGGGCCACGGCCGGGCTGCCGCTGAGGGGCCTCGACCAGGGCAACCACGGAGACGACACCAAGGAGTGGAACGACGCGGGCAACGTCGTCGTCGACTCCTTCCGCAAGGTCGAGCAGCGCCAGGCGGCCGGCATCCTGACCCGCAGCCAGGCGCTCAGCGCGGACGAGCGGCAGCGCGCCCTGGTCGTCGCGTGCGCGGTGCTCGCGCTGCTCATCGCCGTCCTGCTGATCACCACGGGAGTGGCGCGCTCGCTGGTCCGGCCGCTGCGCCGGCTGCGCGGCGAGGCGCTGGAGATCGCCGGCCGGCGGCTGCCGGAGTTCGTCCAGCACCTGCGCGAGTCGCGCGACGGCGCGCTCAACGTCGAGGTGCCGCCCATCGGCATCTTCTCCAAGGACGAGGTGGGAGAGGTCGCGCGCGCCTTCGACGAGGTGCACCGCGAGGCCGTACGGCTGGCCGGCGACGAGGCGCGGCTGCGCTCGAACGTCAACGCGATGTTCGTCAACCTGTCGCGGCGCAGCCAGACCCTCGTCGAGCGGCAGCTCACGCTGATCGAGCGGCTGGAGCGCGGCGAACGCGACGACACCCGGCTCGGCGACCTGTTCAAGCTCGACCACCTGGCCACCCGCATGCGCCGCAACAGCGAGAACCTGCTGGTCCTGGCCGGCCAGGAGGCGGCACGCAGGTGGAGCGAGGCGGTCGAGCTGATGGACGTCGTACGCGCGTCGCTCGGCGAGGTCGAGAGCTACGACCGGGTCAGCGTCCAGGCGCAGTCGGAGGCCGCCATCGCCGGCCAGGCGGTCAGCGACGTCGTCCATCTGCTCGCCGAGCTGGTCGAGAACGCGGTCTCGTTCTCCTCGCGCGACACCAAAGTGATCATCTCCAGCGGCCGCATCGACGGCGGCGGGCTGATGATCTCGGTCACCGACCACGGCATCGGCATGAGTCCGGAGGAGCTGACCGAGACCAACTGGCGGCTGGCCAACCCGCCGGTGGTCGACGTCTCGGTCTCCCGGCGGATGGGCCTGTTCGTGGTCGGCCGGCTCGCGCTGCGGCACAGCATCAGGGTGCAACTGCGCCGCCAGGACGTCGGCGGGCTGACCGCCATGGTGCTGATCCCCGAAATGCTGCTCACCACGGTCCCCGGGTCGATGCCGGCCCCGGAGCCGCCGCCGTTCGTGCGAGTGCCGATGCAGGCCACCCCGGCGATGCCCGGCCTCGGCCACCCGTCGTTCGACCCTTCCCTCGACCAGCCGTTCGAGCGCCCCTTCGAGCGCTCGTCCCATCAGTCCCTTGAGGCCCTCGACATGGCGCCGTCGCCCTCATCCTCGTCGTGGTTCAGCTCGCGGCACCCGCACACACACTCGGTGGAGGTGCCGATGCCCGACCTGGCCACCCCGTCACCGCAGGCGGAGAACGAGTTCCTGCCGGTCTTCGCCTCCGTCGAGTCGAGCTGGTTCACCAAGCCGGAACCGGATCGTCGCGACCCCGCCTGGTCCTCGCCGGCCGACAGCGGATGGCAGGCGGCGGGCGCGATCGGCGAGCCCGCCCGGAGCGGGACGACCTCGTCCGGACTGCCCAGGCGGACGCCCAAGGCCAACCTGGTGCCGGGCTCCGCCACACCCCCGCCGTCGCCCACCCCCGCGCCCGCGCCCCTGGTCTCGCCCGACCGGTTGCGCCGCAGGCTCGCCAACTACCAGCAAGGCGTGCGCAAGGGCCGCGCAGAGTTAGAGGAGGACCCAGGATGAAGAATCTGAGCCAGGCGGCCAGGGACATGAACTGGCTGGTCAGCGGCTTTGTGGAGCAGGTGCCCGGGGTGGCGCACGCCGTGGTGGTCTCCGCCGACGGTCTGCCGGTGGCCTTCTCCCGCGGCTTCCCCCAGGACCGCGCCGACCAGCTCGCCGCCATCGCGGCCGGACTGATCAGCCTCACCCAGGGCGCCGCGCGGGTCTTCGAAGGCGGCGACGTCACCCAGACCCTCATCGAAATGCGGCGCGGCCTGCTCCTGGCCATGGCGATCAGTGATGGTTCGTGCTTGGCGGTGCTGGCCGCACCCGATTGCGACATGGGCCTGGTGGCCTACCAGATGACGATTCTGGTCGAGCGCGCGGGGCAAGTGCTCACGCCCGCCGTCCGCGCGGAACTCTCGGCCGCGCGTACCTGGTGATGGGAGTGGACTGTTGGCAGCGTGGCATGACCGCGAACCGGAGCCCGAGCGGAGCTCGTTGGTCCGGATGTACGCCGTCACCGGCGGGCGAACCGCCCCACGCGGTGGCCTTGCGATGGAGGCGCTTGTATCCTCAGCGACGTCGATGCGGCTCGGCATGGCGTACACCCGGGAATACCGGGCGATCAGCGAGCTGTGCCGGCAGGTCCGGTCGGTCGCGGAGGTGTCAGCTCTGCTGCGGGTCCCGCTCGGTGTGGCGCGGGTCCTGATCGCCGACATGGAGTCGGAAGGGCTGGTCCGCGTCTACCAGCCGCAGCTTGAGGCGGGCGTTCCTGACAAGAGCCTGCTCGAAAGGGTACTCAGTGGACTTCGCAGGCTCTAGCGGGCTCACCTCGACGAAGATCGTCGTCGCGGGCGGGTTCGGCGTGGGCAAGACCACCTTCGTCGGAGCGGTGTCAGAGATCATGCCGCTGACCACGGAGGCGGTGATGACGGACGCTTCGGCGGGCATCGACGACCTCGCGCACACGCCGGGCAAGACGACCACGACCGTGGCGATGGACTTCGGGCGACTGTCACTGGATCGTGATCTGATCCTTTACCTGTTCGGTACGCCCGGTCAGCACCGGTTCTGGTTCATGTGGGATGACCTCGTCAAGGGCGCGATCGGCGCGGTGGTCCTGGTGGACTCCCGGCGGCTGGCCGACAGCTTCCCGGCGATCGACTACTTCGAGAACGCCGAGCTGCCGTTCATCGTCGGGCTCAACGGGTGGGACGGGCAGTTCCCGCACGTGGAGACCGAGGTGCGGGAGGCGCTCACGCTCTCGCCGCACATCCCGATCGTGCGTACCGACGCGCGGGTCCGCGAGGCGGTCAAGAGCACGCTGATCTCGCTGGTCGAGCACGCCCTCACCGCCCAGTCCGCGTCCGGCGCCCGCTGAGGCCCGGTCAGGACGCGGCCGACCACCAGTAGGCGGCGACCAGCTCCGCCACCAGCGTCTCCGTGAGCAGGGCCACGTCCGCGTCGCCGTCGTGCGCGTAACGGATGGCGGCCGTGGCGTCCTTGACGTCTCCGCCGACGGTGACAACCGTCGAGCCGCGCTGCCGTACCCAGTCCATGGCCTGGTCCTCGTAGCGGGAGCCGGGAAAGAGCAGGGCGCGGTAGTCGAGGGTCTTGGTGAGGTAGACGTCCACGTGGGACCAGTCGCCCGTCTCGCAGGCGTCGGCCGGGCGGCGGGGGCCCTCGCGGAACATCAGCGCCGACTGCTCCGCCGACGACAGGCGCTCCGCGGGCGCGACGGTGTAGACGCCGTGCGGGCCGTCCAGCAGCTCCAGGGCCAGGGCCAGCCACTCGTCCCTGCGGTCGAGGAGGTCGGCCGACGCCTCGGCGCTCCGCCGTACCAGATCGGGCAGGTCGCGCCCGGCGCCCGTGAGGCGGGACTCCAGCGCGAGCAGGAGGGCGAGCGTGTGCTGGAACGTACGGCAGGACACGCCGCCCCGCTCCTCGCCCGCGTGCATGGGGACGACCAGGTCGGCCGCCTCGGCGAGGGCCGAGGCGGGATGGTTGGTGAGCGCCGCCACGAACGACGGGCCGCCCGCGTAGCGGGCCACCGCGTCGAGCGTCTCGCGGCTGGTACCCGTCGCCGAGATGGGCACCACCAGCGTCTCCGGGCCCGCGGGGTACGAGGCCGTCGTGGAGGCGTAGTCGGCGTAGGCGTCGATGCCCGCGGCGCGCAGGCGCAGCGCCGCGACTCCGGCGGCGTAGCGGGAGCTGCCCATGCCGAGGAACAGCACGCGCCGGACGCCGTCCGGCAGCCCCTCGAACGGATCGGCGGTCGCCAGCGCGTCCGCCAAGGTGGCGAGGGCCGCGGGCTTGGCCTCCAGGTCGGCCAGGTAGAGCTCGGAATTCACGGGGTCTCCTCGGGGTAGCGGGCGCGCAGGACGCCCATCGGGGCGTAGCGCCAGCGGGGCAGGTGCCGGGCGGCGTAGACGAGCTCCCGGCACTCCTGCTCGATCTCGAACGGGCGGAGCAGGGAGCCGTCCAGCAGGTCCGGCCGCCCGCGCTCGGCCAGGCGGTCTCGATAGACGGACAGCAGGCGCTCGCGGGCCTCACCGGCCCAGCGGAGCGCCTCGCGCGGCGGGGTGCCGCGGCGCTTGATCGCCACCTGGGCGACGTGTTCCAGGCTGGTGGCGAGCTGGGCGACGTCTCTGGCCGCCGGCTGGTACGGCGCGGCCTCCGTGACGGTGGGGTTGCCGTCGAAGTCGATCACGGCGTAGCCGCCGGTCCACTGGAGGATCTGGCCGACGTGGAGATCGCCGTGGATGCGGATCAGGGGCGTGGTGATGGGCCCGGCGAGCGGGGCCAGCTCGGCTCTGAGAGCGTCGGCCTTGCCCGCCAGCCACTCGCCGTCTTCGCCGCCCGTCAGAGTGAGGGCCTCGGCAAGCGCGCCCTTCGCCCTTTCCGCCAGTCCGAAATCCGTTGTAACGGCCGGGGCAGTTGTGACGATGGAGGAGGGTGGGAAAGTGGAGAGTGCCAGGTGGAGGTCGGCGGCCAGGCGGCCGAGGGCGTCCGCGAAGGCGGTGCGGCCCGACTCGGCCTCATCGGCGCACCACTCCCAGCCGTCCCTGGCCCCCGGCAGGTAGCCCGTGACCAGAGCGAGCAGCGTCTCGCCCGCCCCGTCCACGCGTGTCAGCGCGGCATACGGCGGAGCCGTATCCTGGAATCCGGCCCCGGCCAGGTGGGCGAGCATCTCGGGAGCGGGATGCGGCATCGCCGCCGGAGGCGTCAGCCACTTGACCACCACCCGCTCGGCCACGATCACCGAATAGTTCGTCTGGTCGACATGTGACCCGAAATCCCGCTCGGCCGGCACCCCAGTGTCGTGATCCGTCGCACTGTACGAGAGGCTGGGCAGGGCGGAGAAGCGGCGGACGGCGAAGGGCGGTGGCACCTCACCCCCACCCACGAGCGCCGTCACGAGCGCGGCGGAGACGCCGCGATCTTGTGCTGTGAAGGGCTTCTCACCGAGAGAGAGCAACCGCTTCCATATTGAATTCATGTTCAACAGCTAGACCAAACATCCAGGTAACAGTGTCCGCAAAAGTCTTGCTCATGTTGATTTCTGCTGCAACACTCCTGCTCTGGTCCGCCGTGCCCGGTTGGTCGCGCGACCCCTCTCGTCCATTGGAACCCTGAAGGAGTAGCGGCCGTGTCCCGTACCCGGTTCACCCGTCGTCTTCCGGCTGCCGTAGCGGTGGTCGGCCTCGCGCTCGCCGTCGCGGCGTGCGGTGGTGAGTCGACCAACAGCGCAGCCTCGGCGCCGGCGGCGACGGCCGACCAGCTCAACCCGAACGCCGACCTGTCGAAGCAGTCGGTCAACGTGACGGTATGGGACGGCTACACGCCCAAGGAACTGCCGCAGAAGGTCAAGGACAAGCTCAAGTTCCCGCTGAAGATCACGTTGCACGCCACCAACGAGGAAGCGATGGCCAAGCTGACCGCCAGTGGCGACAGCGGCATCGACGTGGCGTTCGTGTCGGGCCAGTACGCCCAGGCGCTCAACGAGCAGGGTCTGCTGGAGCCGATCCACCCCGAGCTGATCCCGAACCTGTCGAACCTCTACCCCGAGGCCACCCAGCTCTCCTACGACAAGGGCAACAAGTACTCGGTGCCCTACACCTGGGGTACGACCGGCATCTGCTACCGCAGTGACCTGGCGAAGACGCCCCCGACGAGCTGGAAGGACCTCCTGTCGCCCCCGGCCTGGGCCGACAAGAAGGTCACCATGATGACCACCGAGCGCTGGCTGGCCCTGCCCGCGCTCAAGGCGCTGCACTACTCGGTCAACACCGACAAGGACGACGAGATCGCCGCGGCCAAGAAGCTCCTCGTCGAGGCCAAGCCGCACCTGCTCGGCTACGACGACACGACCTTCGGTGACAAGCTCAAGTCCGGCGAGGCCGTGATGGTCGAGGCGTGGGACGGCTGGTGCCCGACCACGGACGAGAAGCAGAACATCAAGTTCGTGGTGCCGAAGGAGGGCAGCGACCTCTGGGTGGACACCATGGTGATCCTGAAGTCCTCCAAGAACAAGGAGGCGGCGCACGCCCTGATCAACTACATCCTCGACCCCGAGATCCACAGCTGGGCCGCCGCGAACATCAACTACAAGGTGCCCAACAAGGCCGCCATGGACAAGGTGACCATCCCCAAGGGCTCGTTGCTGGGCATCAAGCCGGCCGAGCTGCTCAACGGTGAGTCGATCATCGACCTGGGTCAGGCGTCGCTGAAGTACACGCGCATGTCGACCGAGATCACGGCGCAGTCGTAGTCGCAGTGAAAGCACAACCTGAAACCCGGCCGGTGTCTCCTTCGAGGGGGCGCCGGCTGGGTGCGTTCGTTTTCCTGTCACCCGGGCTGACCTACCTGGTCGTGCTCCTCCTGGTGCCGCTGGTGCTGGTGCTGAGCTACACGCTCTTCCAGCGTGGGCGGTTCGGCGGCGTCGTCTACGAGGTCACCGGCGAGAACTTCAGCCGCCTGCTCGACCCGCTCTACCTCGGCGTGGTGGGCACCTCGCTGAAGCTCGCGGGGCTCACGACCCTCATCGCGCTGCTGCTCGGCTATCCGACGGCGTACCTGATCGCACAGCTGCCACGTAAGTGGAAGACGGTGGCGCTGGTCGCCGTCGTGCTGCCGTTCTGGACGAACTTCATCATCCGCGTCTACGCCTGGATCATCCTGCTCAACGGGCCCGGCCTGCTGAACTCGGGATTGAAGGCGCTGGGGCTCGGTCCGTACGAGCTGCTCTACAACCAGGGCGCCATCGTCCTCGGGTTGCTCTACTCCTACCTGCCGTTGATGGTGCTGCCGCTGTACGCGGCGATCGAGCGGCTCGACCCGCAGTTGCGGGAGGCGTCGGCGAACCTGGGCGCGTCGGGGTTCACCACGTTCCGCAAGGTGACGCTGCCGATGACGGTGCCGGGCGTGCTGACCGGGTGCCTGTTCGTGTTCGTGCCGAGCTTCGGCAACTTCGTCATCCCCGAGATGCTCGGGGGCGGCAAGTCGATCATGGTGGGCAACCTGATCCGCACCGAGTTCCTGCGGGCCCGTGACTGGCCCTTCGGCTCCACCCTGGCGCTGGCCCTGGTGGCGGTCCTGGTGGTGCTGCTGATCGCGCAGTCGTGGGCGGCCCGTCGTGGGTAGGTCGAAGTGGCTGCACGTCCCGTTCTGGGCCACGTACGTCTTCCTCTACGTGCCGATCATCGTGCTCGTCGTGATGTCGTTCAACTCCGGCAAGTCGGCGTACACCTACGAGGGCTTCAGCCTCAAGTGGTACGGCGAGCTGGCCCAGGACGAGCGGATCAGGGACGGCCTGGTCAACACGCTCATCGTGGCCGTGGGCTCGACCGCCTTGGCGACCGTGCTCGGCACGCTGCTGGCCGTCGGCCTGGTCAGGCACACGCGGTCGAAGACGCTCGACGCGTTCGCCCTGATGCCGGCCGTACTTCCCGACCTGGTGCTGGCCATCGGGCTGCTGGTCTTCTACGGGATGATCCAGCTCACGCTGGGGCTCTATTCGGTGATCCTCGCGCACGCCGTCTTCTCGATGGCGTTCGTCGCCGCGGTGGTGCGCACCAGGCTGACGAACGCCGACACCTCGCTGGAGGAGGCCTCGCGTGACCTCGGGGCGGGGCCGGTCGTCACGTTCATGAAGGTGACGCTGCCGCAGCTCGCGCCGGGCATCATCGCGGGCGCGCTGCTGGCCTTCACGCTGTCGCTGGACGAGTTCGTGATCGCCTTCTTCACGATCGGCAACACCGAGCAGACGCTGCCGATCGTCATCTATTCGATGATCCGTTTCGGGGTGACCCCGAAGATCAACGCGCTGGCCGCCATCCTGCTCCTGGTGAGCTTCACGGCGGTGATCGCGGGACAGCGGATCACCAAGATCGGGGAATCACGTGCTACAGATTGACCGGATCACCAGGCGGTTCGGTGATGTCACCGCGCTCGACGGGGTCTCCTTGGAGATCCGCCAGGGCGAGTTCTTCGCTTTGCTGGGGCCCTCCGGCTGTGGAAAGACCACGCTGCTGCGCATCCTGGCCGGGTTCGAGACGCCCGACGGCGGCACGGTGACGCTCGACGGTGAGGACCTGCTCGCCAAGCAGCCGAACCGGCGGCCGATCAGCCTGATGTTCCAGTCGTACGCGCTGTTCCCGCACATGACCGTCGCCAAGAACGTGGCCTACGGACTGGAGCGCGAGAAGCTGCCGCGCCAGGAGATCAAGCAGCGCGTCGCCGAGGTGCTGGACACCGTCGGCCTGTCGGAGCTCGGCGCGCGCAAGCCCGCCCAGCTCTCCGGCGGCCAGCGCCAGCGCGTCGCGCTGGCCCGGTCCATCGTCAAGCGCCCGCGCCTGCTCCTGCTCGACGAGCCGCTCTCCGCGCTCGACAAGAAGGTCCGCGCCGACATGCAGCTGGAGCTCAAGCGGCTGCAGCACGAGGTCGGCATCACCTTCGTGGTCGTCACCCACGACCAGGAGGAGGCCATGTCGCTGGCCGACCGCATCGCGGTCTTCGAGCGGGGCGGCGTGCGCCAGGTGGACGAGCCCGTCGAGCTCTACGAGCGGCCCCGCACCCCCTTCGTCGCCGACTTCGTCGGCGCCAACAACCTGTTCGAGGGTACGGCCGGCGGCGCGGAGGGCCTCAGGAGCACCGACTTCGGCCTGCTGCCCGGCACCCCGCTGGAGGAGCTCGAGACCGGCGCCAAAGCGCTCCTCGGCGTCCGCCCGGAGAAGGTCGAGCTGCGTGACGAGGCGGCCGCGCACGGCCTCAAGGGCACCGTGCTCGACGTCAGCTTCTACGGCGGCGTCTCACACATCTCGGTCGACCTGCCCGGCCACCTCAAGCCGGTCCTGGTGGCCGTGCAGGGCGCCAGCGCCGTGCAGCAGGGCGCCAAGGTCAAGCTGCACTGGCGCCACGACGACGCCGTCATCATCCCGGCGGGTCAGGGAACGGCTCGATGAGCCAGCCCGTGGCCCGTCGCCGTACGCGCGTAGGAGAGGATCAGCTCGGCCGCCGCCTGCGGGTCGATCACCGGGTGCCGGGCGGTGATCCGGTAGCCGTAGGCGTCCTCCAGGGCCACCAGGTTGCGCGAGATCGTCAGCGAGTCGGAGCTGAGCTTGAACACCCCGAGCGCGGCCCCCGTGTCCAGGATCGACTGGTACATCGACACCTGCCGGTCGAACAGGGAGGTGAGCAGCACGCCGTACACCCTGTTGCGCCCCGCGGCCCCGCCGAGCTCGTTGAGCAGCCTGACGTCGGGATCCAGCGGACCGGTCGGCAGCCCCGACCTGATCGTCATGACCAACTTCTCCGCCGGGTCGGTGAGCGCGATGAGCTGGCGCAGCCGCTGCTCGTAGAACCGCTCCATCCCGGCGTGCTGCGCCTCGACCAGCAGCTCGCTGAGGTCGGGGTAGTGATAGAGCACGGCCCCGGAGGTCAACCCGGCCTCCTCGGCCACATGCGAGAGCTGGACGCGGTCGATGCCGTAACGGATGATGGCCCGCCGGGCCGCCTCGATCAGGTCGATGCGCCGGTCGCTGCGGCTCTTTCGCTGGGCCACAATCACCGCCTTGTTTGTCTGCCGTTCAGGAAGCCGTGACCATAGTGCCTTGAAGTTGGCGTCCCCGCTAGATGAGTATTTGAATTCCCCTTCAATTGATAGTCACCTCGGAGTGCTCGATGTCCCTAACCATCCTGTTCATGCCGGAAAGCGCCTACGGGCCCACGAACAACAGCATCGGCATCGGCGACATCCTGCGTCGCCGCGGTCACCGCGTCGTCTTCGCCGCCGAGGCGTCGTGGAAGGGCAAGCTCGAAGCGCTCGGTTTCGAGGAGGACCTGGTCGACCTGGCGCCGCCGGCCGAAGGGGCCGAGGAGCAGGACGCGGGGCAGTTCTGGAAGGACTTCATCCGCGAGACCGCCCCTGAGTACCGCAAGAGCACGCAGGAGCAGCTCGAGACGGTGACCAAGCCCATCTGGGACTCGCTCATCGACGGGGTCAAGTACTGCGAGCCGCAGCTCAAGGCGATCATCGAGCGGGTCCAGCCGGACGTCATCGTCGAGGACAACGTCATCACCTTCCCGGCGCTGCTCACGACCGGCAAGAAGTTCGTCCGCATCGTGTCCTGCAACCCGCTGGAAGTGCGCGGCGACGACGTCGCCCCGGTGTTCTCGGGGCTGCCCGCCGACCACCGCGGGGAGTGGGACGCCTTCCGCGCCGAGTACGACCGCACCCACCGCGAGGTCTGGAGCGCCTTCAACGCGTGGTGCGTCGAGCAGGGCACCGAACCGCTGCCCGACCTCGACTTCATCCACGAGGGCGACCTGAACCTCTACGTCTTCCCGGAGATCCTCGACTACACCGACGCCCGGCCGCTCGGCCCCACCTGGCACCGCCTCGACTCCTCGGTCCGTGAGACCGACGAGAATTTCCAGCTGCCCTTCCAGCGCAACGACGGCGCGCTGGTCTACTTCTCGCTCGGCTCGCTCGGCTCCTCCGACGTGGAGCTGATGCAGCGGGTGATCGACGTGCTGGCCACCACCCCGCACCAGTTCATCGTCTCCAAGGGCCCGCTGCACGAGGAGATCAAGCTGGCCGACAACATGTGGGGCGCCGAGTTCCTGCCGCAGACGAAGATCATCCCGCTCTGCGACCTGGTCATCACGCACGGCGGCAACAACACCACCACCGAGGCGCTGCACTTCGGCAAGCCGATGATCCTGCTGCCGCTGTTCTGGGACCAGTACGACAACGCCCAGCGCGTGGACGAGCTCGGCTACGGCGTGCGGCTGTCGACCTACGCCTTCACCGACGAGGAGCTGACGGGCGCGCTCGACCGCCTGCTCGGCGACGCGGAGCTGCGCGCCCGGCTGGCCGCCGCGGGCGAGGAGATCCGCGGTCGCGACGGTCTGCGCAAGGCCGCCGACCTGATCGAGAACCTGGGCCTGAAGTCCGATGCGTGAGCTGATCAACCCGGCGACCGGGCTCGTCTGCGACATGGTCCCCGACACCCCGGTGGAAGACGTGGCGGGGGCGGTGGGGACGGCGCGCGCCGCCTTCGAGGAGTGGTCACAGGCCACCCCGGGCGAGCGTGCGCGGGTGCTGCTGCGGCTGGCCGACCTGGTCGAGGCCGACGCCGAGGAGCTGACCCGGCTGGAGGTCGAGGAGACGGGCAAGCCCGCGGCGGTCTTCAGGGACGGCGAGCTGCCGTTCGCGGCCGACAACCTGCGCTTCTTCGCCGGGGCCGCCCGTTCGCTCGAAGGGTCGGGCGCCGGGGTGTTCAGCCGCGGCTACACCTCGGTCATGCTGCGCCGCCCGCTCGGCGTGGTGGGCTCGATCGCGCCGTGGAACTTCCCGTTCGTGATGGCCGTGTGGAAGCTCGGCCCGGCCGTCGCCGCGGGCAACGCGGTGGTCATCAAGCCGGCCCCGCAGACGCCGCGCAGCACGCTGCGCCTGGCCGAGCTGTTCGCCCAGGCAGGCGCGCCGGCCGGCCTGGTACGGGTGGTCACCGGCGGCGCCGAGGTCGGCGAGGCGCTGGTCACCGATCCGGGTGTGGACATGGTCAGCGTCACCGGATCGACGGAGACCGGCCGGGCCGTCATGACCGGCGCGGCCAAGACGCTCAAGCGGGTGCACCTGGAGCTCGGCGGAAAGGCGCCCGCGCTGGTCTTCGAGGACGCCGACCTGGAGGAGACGGCCCGCGGGGTGGCCATGGGCGCCACCTACAACACCGGTCAGGACTGCACCGCCGCCACCCGCGTCTACGTGGCCCGGCAGGTGTACGACGACACGGTGGAGGCCATCAGGGAGACGCTCGCCGGCATCACCGTGGGCGACCCGTGGGACCCCGCCACCGACGTCGGCCCGCTGATCTCGGCGGCGCACCGCGACCGGGTGCACGGCTTCGTCTCCGGCTCCGGCGGGCGCGTCGTACAGGGGGGAACCCCGGTCGAAGGGCCCGGTTCGTATTACCTACCCACACTTGTTAACGAAGTGTCACAGAACAGCGATATCGTCCAAGGGGAACTTTTCGGCCCCGTCCTCGTGGTCCTGCCGTTCGACACCGAGGACGAGGCCGTCATGCTGGCCAACGACACGCGTTATGGCCTGGCCTCGTCCGTGTGGTCTCGGGACGTGGCCAGGGCGATGCGGGTCTCGCACCGCCTCGACGTGGGTGTGACCTGGATCAATGATCATCTGCCGATAGCCAGCGAGGCCCCGCACGGTGGGGTCAAGGGCAGTGGTTTCGGCAAGGACATGAGCCAGGAGGCGGTGCAGGAGTACTCGGTGACCCGTCACCTGATGGTCAAGCACGCGGCGCCGGTAGAGCGAGACTCCTTCCGGCCCGCCTGAAAACACGTACGGCGAAATGCGACCTCGAAGGCACGTTTGGTCGCATTTGATGGGATATGTTCGGTTGGCCGATCTGGTACGGGTTGTGTTCCAATTACCCAGCCCGCAGAAATCCCATGCGCCCCAAGCGTGTCAGATTTTCGAGCACGTAACGGCGAGAGGTTGCGAGAGTCAGTGAGGACGGATAACCCCAGGCACACCAGGTCCGGGGAGCACACAGGCGGACGGTTCCGGCTGGCGAACTGGCGCGTGCGCTCCAGGCTGGTGGCGCTGATCCTCATCCCCACCATCGTGGGTGTGCTGCTCGCCGGGGTCCAGCTGGCGAACGCCATCGGCACCAGCGCCGAGTACCGCCGGCTGACCACGGTCGCCGAGCTGGTCCAGCGCGTCGGCGCACTGTCGCATGAGCTCGCCAAGGAACGCACGCTCACCGCGTGGTACATGGCCGACCGCCGGCGTCCCAGCCGGCTGAGTCAGCTCAAGGCACAGCGCCAGGCGTCCGATGCCGCCAAGCAGCGGGTGCTCGCCGGCACCACGGCCATCGACGCCACCTACACCACTCGCGTCAACGACGAGGTCTTGGAGATCCGCCGGTGGCTCACCGGTCTCGACGGCCTGCGCAAGTCGATCGCGGGTGAGGCGAGTGTGCCGCCCCGAGCCGCGCTCCGCACCTACTCCTCCATGATCGACGTGCTCGAGAACCTCCAGGGCGACCTGGGAGACGGCATCAGCGACGACCGCCTGCAGGGCGACGTGGCCGCGCTGACCGCCCTCGACCGGACCAAGGAGGAGGTCTCGCGCCAGCAGGGCATCCTCATCGTGGCGCTGGTCGAGCGGCGGCTCGACTACGACGACCTCTCCGACTTCCTCGGTTCCTGGAACAACCAGCAGGCCGTGCAGACCACCTTCGAGACGGAAGCCACCGCCGCCGATCTCACGGCGTACCGGAAGAGCGTACGAGGCCAGCAGATCGACCGCGCGGACGCGATGCGTCAGCGCGCCCTGGCCCAGTTGCGAGAGTTCCAGACCATCAAGGACCTGGACATCACCACTCGCCGTGACATCCAGCTCTGGTACGAGAGCACCACGCTGGCCGCCAACGCCATGCGCAAGGTCGAGGACGGCCTGGCCACCAGGATCGTGGCCACCACCCGCGAACTGAGCGACACCGAGCAGCGCAGCGCCATCATCTCCGGCGCGACCATCCTGGTCCTGCTGCTCCTCGTCCTGGTGATCACCACCCGGGTGGCCGGTTCGCTGGTCCGCCCGCTGCGCCGGCTGCGTGCCGAGGCGCTCCAGGTGGCCACCACCCGGCTGCCCGAGACCGTCCGCCTGCTGCGCGAGTCCGGCGACAGCGCGGAGGTGCCCGACGTGCCCTCCGTCGGCGTCAACACCCGCGACGAGATCGGGGAAGTGGCCCGGGCCTTCGACGAGGTCCACCGCGAGGCGATCAGGCTGGCCGGCGACGAGGCCAAGCTGCGTGCCAACGTCAACTCGATGTTCGTCAACCTCTCCCGGCGCAGCCAGACGCTCGTCGAGCGGCAGCTTCAGCTCATCGAGGGACTGGAGCAGGGCGAGGAGGACGAGAACCGGCTGGCGAACCTGTTCCGGCTGGACCACCTGGCCACCCGCATGCGCCGCAACAGCGAGAACCTCCTGGTCCTCGCCGGCCAGGAGGCCGCCCGCAAGTGGAGCGAGCCGGTGCCGCTGGTCGACATCGCCCGCGCCTCGCTGTCCGAGGTCGAGAACTACGAGCGGGTCCAGATCCAGATCCCGTCCGGCATCGAGATCGCCGGCCCGGCCGTCACCGACGCCGTGCACCTGCTCGCCGAGCTGATCGAGAACGCCATCTCCTTCTCCCCGCGCGAGAGCAAGGTCCAGGTCACCAGCACGCCCATCGAGGGCGGGATCCAGGTGACGATCAACGACCTGGGCATCGGCATGTCGGCCGACGAGCTGGCCGAGGCCAACTGGCGGCTGGCCAACCCGCCGGTCGTGGACGTGGCCGTCTCGCGGCGCATGGGCCTGTTCGTGGTCGGCCGCCTGGCGCTGCGCCACGGCATCAGGGTCCAGCTCGGGATGAAGGACGCGGGCGGCCTCGCCGCGCTCGTCATGCTGCCCGACATGCTCATCGCCGGCCCCCAGGGCGCGGTGCCTCAGCAGCGCGGCCAGTACGAAGCCTTCACCACCTTCGACCCGAGCATGATCGAGCCGTCCTCGACGAACGGCTCGGGCGTCTACGGCGGGCCGAGGACCGACACCCCCGACATCCGCACGTCGGGCAACGCGCCGGTCGACACGCAGTGGCCGGGCTCGCTGCCTCTGCCGGGTGGCGGCGGCCAATGGCCGCCGTTCGGCGAGGAGCAGCCGCCGCGGCAGCAGCAGCCCGACGAGCAGCGCTGGCCGTCCTTCGCCGACGACCCGCCCCCGGCCGCCGCGCAGGACCAGCGCTGGCCGTCGTTCGCCGACGAGGCGCCCCCGGCCGCCGCGCAGGACCAGCGCTGGCCCTCCTTCGCCACAGAACCGCCGCCGCCCGCGCAGGACGAGCCCCGCTGGCCGTCCTTCGCCACGGAGCCGCCCCCGCCGGTGCAGGAGACGAACTGGCCGCCCTACGCCTCGATCGAGGAGCAGCCGCCCAGGTCGCCGTTCGTCGAGCACCCCAAGGCGCCCTACGGTGGCGACTCGCAGCCGGGCTTCGGGTTCGAGGAGCACCGCTGGCCGTCGTTCGCCGACTCGCCGATCCCGCCCGTCGAGCCGTTCACGCACAACGGTCGCGGCGCGTTCAACCCGTTCGGTCCCGGCGAGTACTCCTCGAAGGATCTGACCGGCCCGCTCCCGGCGGTGCGCAACACGCCGAGCGACGACTTCCTGCCGATCTTCTCGTCGGTCGGCTCCGACTGGTTCCGCCGGCCGGAGCCCGAGCAGGCCAAGCCGTACCAGGAGCAGGGCTTCGAATCCTCCGCGCAGGAGGAGACCCAGATCGGCGGGATACCGGCCGTGCCGCCCGCCGGCCCGCTCACCACGCCGCACGCGGCCCAGCCCTTCGCGCAGCCGCCCGCCCAGCAGTACGCGCAGCCCTATGCCCAGCCCCTTGTGCCACCGGCCGCCGCGCCACCGCCGGCGGCGACGCCGGCCGCCGCGTCCGCCGGGACGACGGACAAGCCGGCGCTGCCGCAACGCGTGCCGGGCGGGTCCGGCGTGAGCGCCTCGTGGTCCTCGCCCGCCGACACCGGCTGGCAGGCCGCGCAGGCCGCCGCCGAGCCGGCCAAGGGCGGTACGACGGCTTCCGGCCTGCCGCGGCGCGTGCCGAAGGCCAACCTGGTGCCCGGTACGGCCAGCCTGGCGGAACCGCAGCCGACGTCACCGGCGCCGCAGATCTCTCCCGATCGTCTGCGGAGCCGGCTGTCCAGCTTCCAGCAGGGGGTTCGGCAAGGCCGCGCGTTCACCCGCGGAGATGACAATGAGGAGGAGCAATGAGAGAACTGAGCCAGGGAGCGCGTGGCATCAGCTGGCTGATCACCGATTTCGTCAACAACGTGCCCGGTGTCGCGCACACCGTCGTGGTGTCGTCTGACGGGTTGCCGTTGGCTTTCTCCGAGGGGTTTCCCAAGGACAGGGCCGACCAGTTGGCAGCGGTCGCCTCGGGTGTGATCAGCCTGACGCAAGGCGCGGCTCGTGTGTTCGAAGGCGGTATGGTCACCCAGACCGTCATCGAGATGCAGCGCGGACTTCTGATGATCATGTCAATCAGCGATGGCTCCTGCCTCGCTGTGCTCGCCGCGCCCGATTGTGACATGGGCCTGGTCGCGTACCAGATGACGCTGCTCGTAGAGCGGGCGGGCCAGGTGCTCACCCCGGCCGTACGCGCCGAGCTGCAGGCGTCCCGCCCGCGCTAGCGGACGGTGACAGGAGAAGAACATGGTGTCAGGTCAGGGTTGGGCTGGTGATAGCACTCCGCCGCATCCGTCGGCTCCCCGTCCGCAGAAGCCGAGTTCCCTTGTACGGCCCTATGCCGTAACAGGGGGCCGTACGGCCCCGCGGATGAAGTTTGCCATGGAGGCGCTCGTGTCCTCCGTGACCTCGGAATATCAAGACATTTCACTTCTAAGTCCGGAGTATCAGGCGATCATTCAGCTCACCCGGAACGTCAGGTCGGTTGCCGAGATCTCCGCCCTTTTACGGCAGCCTCTTGGGGTAGTCCGGGTGCTGATCGCCGACATGGCGTCGGAGGGCCTGATCCGCGTGCACCAGCCTGCGCTGGACGCGGGAAAGCCGGACCTCAACTTGCTCGAAAGGGTGCTCAGTGGACTTCGCAGGCTCTAGCCCCGGCCTAACCTCGACGAAGATCGTCGTGGCCGGCGGCTTCGGCGTGGGCAAGACGACGTTCGTGGGTGCGGTCTCGGAGATCCTGCCGCTCACCACGGAGGCGGTGATGACGGACGCGTCGGCGGGTGTCGACGACGTCTCTCTCACGCCCAACAAGACGACCACGACCGTCGCGATGGACTTCGGCCGGGTCTCGCTCGACCGTGACCTGATCCTCTACCTGTTCGGCACGCCCGGACAGCACCGGTTCTGGTTCATGTGGGACGACCTCGTCAGGGGTGCGATCGGCGCCGTGGTGCTGGTGGACACGCGGCGGCTGGCCGACAGCTTCCCGGCCATCGACTACTTCGAAGAGGCCAAACTGCCCTTCGTCATCGGCATCAACGGCTGGGACGGGAGCTTCCAGCACCAGGAGGAGGAGATCCGGGAGGCGCTGTCGCTCAACCCGCACACCCCGATCGTCCGCCTCGACGCCAGAGTCCGGGACTCGGTGAAGGGCACTCTGATCACGCTGGTCGAGCACGCCCTGACCCGCCACTCCCACACGCCGGCCTGACTTCCTCTTCACCAGTGCCGCCGGGCGAGACGCCCGGCGGCACTGGTGATTTCGGCTCAGCCCGCCGTACAGGAGGCGGTGCGCGGAGGCGTGCTCAGACGGACGCCACGCCGCGCACCAGGCGGCCCACCTCGGCGCGCAGATGGACGAAGTCCGGGTGCTCGCGGGTGGTGATCTGGTCGCGGGGGCCGGGGAGCGCCACCTTCAGGTCGCCCACGACGTGCGCGGGCGCCTTGGACAGCACGACGACCCGGTCGCCGACGTACACGCTCTCGTCGATGTCGTGCGTGATGAGCACGATCGTCATCTGGTGATGCCCGCGTACCTTCAGCACGAGGTCCTCGAGGTCCTCACGCGTCTGCGCGTCGACCGAGCCGAACGGCTCGTCCATGAGCATCAGCGTCGGCCGGTAGGCCAGCGCGCGGGCGATGGCCACGCGCTGCTGCATGCCGCCCGACAGCTGGAACGGGTACTTGCGCCCGGCCTCGGCCAGCCCCACCGACTCCAGCGCCTCGTGGGCGGCCTCGCGGCGCTGCTGCTTGGTCATGTCCTTGCGGCGCAGCGGCAGCGCGACGTTGTCCGCCACCGACATCCACGGGAACAGCGAGCGGCTGTAGTCCTGGAAGACGACGGCCAGGTTGGCGGGCGTCTGGCGGACCAGCTCGCCCTCGACCCGGACCTGCCCGCCGGTGGGCTTGATCAGGCCGGCGATGGAGCGCAGCAGGGTCGACTTGCCGCACCCGGAGGGCCCGACGATGCACAGCAGCTCGCCCTCGGCGACGCTCAGGTTCAGTCCGTCGATGGCGTGGTGCCGGGTCGGCCCGTCACCGTAGACGTGCGAGAGGTTGTCTATCTCAAGCAAGAGGTTTCCTTGGGGGTGAAGGTCAGCCCAGCGGTCTGGAGATGTACTGGCCCACCGGGGGGCCTACGATCTTGCCCGCGTCGAGGACGTGGTTGCCTCTGACGAACGTGTCGGTGACCTTCGCGGTCAGCTCGAAGCCCTCGAACGGGGTGTATTCCTGCGTCGACTCCGACTCGGAGGCGCGCACGGTCCATGTGCTCCCGGTGTCGACCAGGCAGATGTCGGCGTCGAAGCCGGGCGCGATCGTGCCCTTGGTCCGCAGGCCGTACCTGCGGGCGGGGTTCCACGCGGTGAGGGCGGCGATGCGCCCGTAGGGCAGGCCGCGGCGGCGGCCCTCGGTGATCAGGCCGGGCAGTAGGTACTCGGCGCCGCCGAACCCGGCCTTGGCCAGGAACACGTCGTCGGCCGGAGCTCCGAACTTGAGCTCCTCCCGGCAGCAGGCATGGTCACTGACGACCCAGTCAACGGTGCCGTCGAGCACGTACTCCCACAGCGCCTCGACGTCCTCGCGCGGCCTGATGGGCGGGTTCACCTTCGCACCGATCCCGCTGGCCGTCTCGATGTCGGCGAGAAGATGTCCGATCGTGACCTCGCGGCGGAAGTCGATGTGCGGGAAGGTCTTGGCCATCCGCACGGCCGCGTCGAGCGCCTTGCGGGACGACAGGTGCAGCAGGTTGATGTTCGCCAGGCCGGTCTCGTGGGCGAGGTAGGAGGCGATGAAGACCGCCAGCCCCTCGGAGTGCGGCGGCCGGGAGGCGCTGTAGGCGGCGAGCCCGCTCAGGTCGCCGGCGTCCTCCACCAGCTTGGTGTAGGCGGTCATGATCTCGGCGGTCTCGCAGTGCAGCGACAGCGAGATCTCGCTGGCCAGCTCGGGGAAGCGCTCCCTGGCCTCCTGCACGCCGCGCATCACGAACTCGAAGTGCCCGTAGTCGTAGCGCTCGCCCTCGGGCAGCATCAGGAACTTGCTCTGGTCGGCCGAGCGGCCGTGCAGCCCGTGGCCGCCGTAGAACATGAAGATCTTGAACGAGGAGACCCCGAACTTCTCGATCAGGTCGGGCAGCTCGCCGATGTGGGTGCTCGACATGGGCGCGAGGTGGAAGCCGTAGTCGATGTACGCCTGTCCCTCCGCCTGCTCGCGCACCTGGGGGAAGAACTCCGCGTAGGGCCCGCCCTTGTTGAGGTAGTACTGGCCGGTCCGCATGTAGGTGAGCGCCGTGGTGACCCCACCCTGGGCGCTGGCCATGCTCTCCGAGGCGGCGTCGGCGGGCA
The DNA here is from genome assembly GCF_018603905.1 of Nonomuraea sp. NEAU-A123. Classification (GTDB taxonomy): domain Bacteria; phylum Actinomycetota; class Actinomycetes; order Streptosporangiales; family Streptosporangiaceae; genus Nonomuraea. The sequence continues at coordinate 23,751 of NZ_JAHFZZ010000020.1, read as the reverse complement.
GCGGGTTGTAGATGCCCCAGTGCTGGTGGGCGTCCACGACGCCGGGGAAGGCCAGCTTCCCGTCGCCGTCGAGCACCTCCTCCACACCCTCGGCGGACAGGCCGGCCCCGACCTGCTCGATGCGCCCACCGGTCACGGCGATGTCCGCGACGACCGGTTCGTCCCGGTCGTGGGTGACAACTCGCACGTTCTTCAGCAACAGGTCAGTCACATCCGCCTCCTACGCGGTACGGCGAGCGCCACGGTGCCATGTGAGCATCGGACGCTCGACCATGAGGAACAGGGTGTTGAACACGTAACCGAGCACGCCGAGGACGACCACTCCTCCCCAGAGGGCCGGCATGTCGGAGTTGGCGCTCGCGATGGTCAACAGGTAGCCGATGCCGTCGGTGCTGCCTTTGAGCTCGGACACGATCATGAGGATCAGCGCCAGCGAGACGCTCAGCCGCAGCCCCGCGAAGATCTTCGGTGAGGCGGCGGGCAGGATGATCCGGAACAGGCGCAGGCTCGCCGGGACGCCGAAGACGGTCGCGGTCTCGATCTGGAGACGATCCACGTTACGCGCGCCGTCGATCGAATTCAGCAGGATCGGCCAGACGATGCCGAAGACGATGGTGGCCACCTGTAGCTGCGTGCCCATGGTGAAGAGCACCAGGAATACGGAGAACATCACAGGTGGCGGCACGGCCCGGGCGAACTCCACCAGCGGGTCGATGTAGTCGGCCAGCCAGGCGGCCCTGCCGATCGCGACACCGAGAGCTACCCCGACGGCCACAGCCACGCCCCACGAGCCGATCAGCCTGACGATGCTGGGGAGGAAGTTGTCCACCGCCTCGTCGGTGAGAATGAGCGGTCCGGAGAACCACATCTCGTACATGCGCGACACGATGACCGTGGGCGGGGGGAAGTAGGGGCTCTCCACCGCCTTGGTGATCAGCTCCCACGCGATGAGGACCACCGGCACCAGCCAGAGCCGTTTGATCAGCGTCTTGATCATGCGTTCCGCCACTTGAAGAGCCGCCGCTCGGCACGCAGCAGCAGGGTGTTGACGACCAGCCCGATGACGCCCGACCACAGCAGCACCGCGATCACGTCGATCATCGCCTGATCGCCCAGGCCGGTGCTCGCCTCGATGAGGAAGGCGCCGATCCCGCCGGAGCCGCCGACGACGTACTCCACGCTGATGGCGAGGATGAGCGAGATCGAGGCGGCCAGCCGGATGCCGGTGAAGATGAACGGCGCGGCGCTCGGCAGCGACACCCGCCAGACGACGGCCGCTGAGCCGAAGCTGAACGAGCGCAGTGTCTCCGTGGCCAGGGGGTCGACGTCACGCACGCCGTAGAGGGTGTTGATCAGGATCGGCCAGGACGCGGCGTAGACGATGAGCGCGACCTTGGCGTTGATCTCGGGCTGGAAGATGAACAGCGCCAGCGGGATCAGCGCCACCGAGGGGATCGGCCGCAGGAACTCGACGATCGCGCGGGTCATCTCCTCGACGACGGGCAGGGTCCCGAGCAGCAGGCCCACCGGGACGGCCAGCAGGACGGCGAGCGGCAGGCCGATGACGGCGGCGAGCAGCGTGGAGGACAGGTCCTCGAGGTACTCGGGATCGAAGGCCAGGCCGACCACCCTGGCCAGGCAGGTCGAGGCCGGCGGCAGCCACTTGAACAGGCCGGTCCTGCTGACGAGCTCCCAGACAAGCAGAAAAACCGCCACACCGATGGCGTGGCGGACGAGTTTTCCGACCCTGGCGCGGGCGAGCGGGGAACGCCCGCCGCGCGTCAGCGTTGAGGCAGCGGTCATCCCTGCGAAGTAACGATCATCGAGGCGACGTCGATCTTCTGCTGGATGAAGCCGTACTCGAGCATCAGGTCCGCGACTCGCTGAATGCGCTGGGCGTTCAGTGAGGTCGGGTAGTTGCCGAGGTTGATCGTTGCAGCGACGTTAGCCGGGATCTTCGTGTAGGTCGGCAGGATCTTCGTCACGGCGCTGCGGTCGGTGGCGGCAACGTTCTGCGCCTTGGCCATGGCGCGCTGGAATGCGGCCATCGTCTTGGGGTTCTTGCCCACCCACTTCTCGGTTGCGGCCCAGCCGGTAATCGGCAGACCCTCCGTGGGACCGGACATCGTGTCGAGCAGCATGGTCGCGCCGACCTCGTTCTTGGCCTGGCTGACGTACGGGTCTGTCATCCAGACCGCGTCCACGCTGTGCTTGTCCAGTGCCGTGATCCAGTCGGTGGTCGGCACGACGACGTACTTGACGTCGGTCTTCGGGTCCAGCCCGGCGATCTTGAGGTGGGGGTTCATGGTGAGAACACCCAGACCGACGAGAGCGTTGACGCCGATCTTCTTACCCTTGAGGTCACCGACGTTCTTGATGGGCGAGTTCTTCGCCACCATGATGCCGAAGGCCCCGGGGGCTCCCTGGTAGGAGTCCGCGATGTACTTGAACTTCTCCAGGCCGGAGCTCTGGATGGACAAGATGGTGGCGTAGCTGCCCAGCACCACGTCCATGCTGCCGTTGCCGAGCTTGGGCAGCACGGCCTGGGGGGCCTGGATGGCCTCTTGCTTGACGTTGAGGCCCTGCTCCTTGAAGAATCCGCGCTCCATCGCGATGAACAACGGGGCTGAGTCCGCCCCGGGGTACTGTCCGATCAGGAGGTCTGTCTTCTCAAGACCATTGGCATTGGTGGTGCCTCCGGTCTTGCTATCTGAGCTGGAACACCCCGTAATGACAAGGGTGGCCACAAGTCCAATCAGGGCGGTGCGCCCTAGTGCACCGAACCTCATGTCGCGTCTCCTTCGAACGGGGGGTGATCGACGACGGTCGCACCCTAGCGCAGCTAACTCTTGCGCATGGTCCCCCGATTCTGGAAATTAACAATATATATGTGGAAATGATGATCACCATGTAGGTTTGAGATGATTGTCCGAATCGACGGAGTGAGACCCGGGCGTCCACCAGGAACATGTGGTGAATGTCCGGTTTGGTACGTTTTGCGAAGAGATAGGTTGACTGCGACCTTTGCGGTATTGGCCGATCTCCTGTTGTTGTGCTCAAATAAGCTCTCGCCCCATGGGTGCGTCGGCGTCACACGGCAAACACAATGCATGACGTGATCCTCTTGCACCAGACCATCAGAGGAGAGGTTGCGGAGGCCAGTGAGGAACGCATTCCCCCCAGCAGGTGGGGATCCCGGCTTAACTGCTGAAGCGCCCGCTCCTGCGGCGCTTCACGCCAAGTCAAAGCCCAAAGCACGGGCCGGGCGTGCGAAGAAGACGGGTGGCTTCGCGCTGCGCAACTGGCGTGTGCGCTCGAAGCTGCTCGTTCTGGTTGTCATTCCCACCTTGGCGGCCCTGGTCCTGGGCGGCTTCCGCGTAGCCACCTCGATCAGCAGCGCCACCGAGTACGAGAGAGTCAACGACGTCGCCATCCTGGCGAGCCAGCTCACTGAGCTCGCCGACGAGGTCGAGCACGAACGTGACCTCACCGCCAGCTTTGTCGCCCTCGGCCGCCCGGCGGCCGGCAAGGCCAAAGTCAGCGACCAGTACGTCACCGTCAACAAGCTTCGTGACGGGGTGCGAAGCGGTGTCGACGCGCTCGCCACGTCCGACAGCCCGCAGCGCGCTGAGGCCGTTCGCATCAAGAACCGTCTGGACGAGATCGACCAGTCACGCAAGGCGTCGGTGGACTCGCAGCTGAACGTCAGCTCCGTCATCGACCTGTACGACCGGAGCATCTCCGACTTCATCGCGCTCAACGACAACATCGACCAGGGTGCCGCCGACAAGGAGCTCGCTGACAGCGTCTCCGGCTTCGCCGCTCTGTCCAGGGCCAAGCAGTTCGTCTCCAAGCAGCGCGCGCTCCTCGCGGCCGCGCTGGCCGCCAAGCGGTTCAGCAAGGAAGACCTTGATTCCTTCATCGCCGCCCGCGCCCAGCGCAACAGCGAGCTGGCGACGTTCAGGGCCCAGGTGCCGCTGAACATCCGCCAGGCGTACGACGACATCGTCAGCGGCCAGGCCGTCGACAAGGCGGAGCTGATCCAGGCCCGCGCCCTGTTCCTGCAGGACTCGGGTGCGCTCCTGGTCGACCCGGCCCTCGGTCTCCAGCGCAACGGCGAGGAGTGGTTCGACGCCGTCAGCAAGACGATCGACGGCATGCGCAAGGTCGAGCAGCAGGTCTCCGACTCGATCCTGCTGCGCAGCCGTACCCTGCAGGGCCAGGAGCAGCAAGGCGCGATGATCATCGCGATCGCGATCGCCATCCTGCTCATCCTGGTACTGGTGGTCACGTCGCTCATGGCGCGCTCGCTGAGCGGCCCGCTGCGCCGGCTGCGCAGGGAGGCGCTGTTCATCGCCGGCCGCCGCCTGCCGGAGACGGTCCAGAAGCTGCGCGAGTCCGAGGCGACCGGCCCACCGGAGGTCGAGCCGATCGGCGTCATGTCCGAGGACGAGATCGGGGAAGTCGCGCGGGCGTTCGACGAGGTACACCGCGAAGCCGTACGGCTGGCCGGTGAGGAGTCCCGGCTCCGTAGCAACGTCAACGCGATGTTCGTCAACCTCTCCCGCAGAAGCCAGACTCTGGTCGAGCGGCAGATCACCCTGATCGACGGTCTGGAGCAGGGCGAGCAGGACGAGAGCCGACTGGCGAACCTGTTCAAGCTGGACCACCTGGCCACCCGCATGCGCCGTAACAGCGAGAACCTCCTGGTTCTGGCCGGCCAGGACCCGCCGCGCCGCTGGAGCCAGCCGGTCAAGCTGGTCGACGTGGCCCGCGCCTCCCTGTCGGAGGTCGAGAACTACGAGCGGGTCGTCCTGCAGGTGCCCGACGGCGTGTCCGTCGCGGGCCAGGCCGTCAACGACGTCATCCACCTGCTCGCCGAGCTGGTGGAGAACGCGCTGTCGTTCTCGCCGCGCGAGACCCGCGTGACGGTCTCCGGCAGCCGGATCGACGGCGGCGGCGTCATGCTGTCGATCACCGACTCCGGCATCGGCATGACCCAGGACGAACTGGCCGGGGCCAACGACCGCCTCACCGACGCGCCCATCGTGGACGTCTCGGTGTCGCGCCGCATGGGACTGTTCGTGGTCGCCAGGCTGGCGCACCGGCACGGCATCCGGGTGCAACTGCGCCCGCACGGCTCCGGCGGCCTGACCGCCATGGTGCTGGTGCCCGAGAGCCTGCTCGGCAGCCAGTCCCCGGCTTACACCGGCACGCAGGGCGCCATGCCCGTGCGTGAGGAGACCTACGCGGCCCCCGCGCCGGCTCCCGCCGCTCCCGTCGCTCCTCCGCAGTGGCAGGGTGGCGGCTACCAGATGGGCCCGGGACATCCGTCCTACCCGTCCAACCCGGAGTCCGCGGGCGCCTGGCCGTCGATGCCCCAGTGGCCGTCCGACGTCAACGGCTGGCCCGCCGACCCGCGTGCCAGCAGCGGCGGCTACGACACCGCCGACGTCTGGGTGCCGTCGCGCGGCCAGGGCGGTGGCGGCGGCGGTGGCAACTGGTCCGGCGACAACGGCCTGCCGAAGCGGCCGCCGGCCGGTGACCAGCCGCCGTTCCAGCCGCCCCAGAACTGGAGCTTCGGCGACAGGGCTGTGGAGTCGAGCCCGCCGCCCAGGCCGAGGTACGACTTCCCGGAGACGGAGTCTGCGGCCACCGGTCCCATCCCGGTGGTGAAGCCGGCGTCGTCGGGCGACGAGTACCTGCCGATCTTCGCCTCGGTGGAGTCGGCCTGGTTCGAGCATGGTGAAAGCGGCGCGAGCTGGGGTTCCTCCAAGGCCGATGCCGGCTGGAGCGCCGCTGAGGCCGCGGTCGAGCCGGTGCGTGACGGCGCGACGGCCTCCGGGCTGCCCAAGCGGGTGCCCAAGGCGAACCTCGTGCCGGGTTCCGCTGACACCGCCTCCGCGCCGAAGGGCGTCGCCCCGATGCCCTCTGTCTCGCCTGACCGCGTCCGCAGCCGCCTGTCCAGCTTCCAGCAGGGCTTCCGCGCGGCACGTGACGACATCAGCGAGGGCAGGGCGTACCCCGCCGGCTCGAGGCCTGTTGATAGCAGAGAGGAGGGCGCATGAACGATCTGAGCCACGCGGCACGCGGAGTCGACTGGCTGATAACCGACTTCGTCAGTACCGTTCCAGGCGTCGCCCACGCGGTCGTTGTCTCGTCCGATGGTCTGCCGCTCGCGGCCTCTTCGGGGTTCCCCGTAGACCGGGCTGATCAACTGGCCGCGATCGCGTCCGGGCTGGTCAGCCTGACGCAGGGAGCGGCCAGGGTCTTCGAGGGCGGTGCGGTCAACCAGACCATCGTCGAGATGCAACGCGGGCTGATGCTGATCATGTCGATCAGCGACGGCTCCTGCCTGGCAGTGCTGGCGGCCCCTGACTGCGATATGGGTCTGGTCGCGTACCAAATGACGCTCATGGTCGATCGTGCCGGTCAGGTACTTACTCCGGCGGTGCGCGCAGAGCTGCGCGCCAGCCAGACCAGGTGATGTAGGTGACGGACCCAAGGTGGAACAGCGGTGGCTGGGAGCCCCAACCCCATCCCCAGCCGCAGCTGAGTTCAGATCCCGCGTCGCCGGTCCGTCCTTACGCTGTGACGGGAGGACGGACCGCGCCCCGGGTCAAGCTGGCCATGGAGGCCCTGGTCTCGTCCGCGACGGCCGAGCACCGGGAGTTCTCCCACATCACGCCGGAGTATCAGGCGATCAGCCAGCTCTGCCGGCAGGTCCGGTCGGTGGCCGAGGTGTCGGCCCTGTTGCGGATCCCGCTCGGTGTGGTGCGCGTGCTGATCGCCGATATGGCGGCCGAAGGTCTGGTACGCGTACACCAGCCAGCGCTGGAGTCGGGACGGCCAGACGTAAACCTGCTCGAAAGGGTGCTCAGTGGACTTCGCAGGCTCTAGCCCCGGCCTCACCTCGACGAAGATCGTGGTGGCCGGTGGCTTCGGGGTGGGCAAGACGACGTTCGTCGGCGCGGTGTCGGAGATCATGCCGCTGACCACCGAGGCCGTCATGACGGACGCCTCGGCGGGCATCGACGACCTCGGTATGACGCCGCTGAAGTCCACCACCACCGTGGCCATGGACTTCGGCCGGGTCTCGCTCGACCGTGACCTGATCCTCTACCTGTTCGGCACGCCCGGACAGCACCGGTTCTGGTTCATGTGGGACGACCTGGTGCGCGGCGCGATCGGCGCGGTGGTGCTGGTGGACACGCGGCGGCTGGCCGACAGCTTCCCCGCGATCGACTACTTCGAAGAGGCGCAACTGCCGTTCGTGGTGGGTGTGAACGGGTGGGACGGGTCGTACCCGCACAGTGACGCGGAGGTGCGCGACGCTCTCACACTGGCGCCGCACATCCCGCTGGTTCGGCTGGACGCCCGGTCGAAGGACTCGGTGAAGAGCGCGCTCATCAACCTGGTCGAGCACGCGCTGACGGTCCGGATGGCGGTGCCGGGCTGGAGCGGTAGCTGACCTCGCCTGCCGCCTGGCAGGCTGCCGTCCGGGATGTCGTCGTCTGGGGCATGCTGACAGACCGGATGGCCGAGCCAGGCTGGAAGGGCTGCCGGAGCGGATAGGCTGAACCATTAGACCAACATTCGCTTCGAGGACTGGCCTACCACGTGTTCGAGACGCTTTCCGACCGGCTGACATCGGTCTTCTCCTCCCTCCGCTCCAAGGGTCGGCTGTCCGAGGCCGACATCGACGCCACCACCCGCGAGATCCGCATCGCGCTGCTCGAGGCCGATGTCGCACTCCCGGTGGTCAAGGCGTTCGTCGCCCAGGTCAAGGAGCGCGCCCGCGGCATCGAGGTCTCCCAGGCGCTCAACCCGGCGCAGCAGGTCGTCAAGATCGTCAATGACGAGCTGATCGAGATCCTCGGCGGCGAGACGCGCCGGCTCCGCTACGCCAAGACCCCGCCGACCGTCGTCATGCTCGCGGGCCTGCAGGGCGCCGGTAAGACCACGCTGGCGGGCAAGCTCGCCAAGTGGCTGCGCGAGCAGGGCCACGCGCCCATGCTCGTGGCCGCCGACCTTCAGCGCCCCAACGCCGTGCAGCAGCTCCAGGTCGTGGGCGAGCGCGCGCAGGTGGCCGTCTACGCGCCCGAGCCCGGCAGCGGCGTCGGCGACCCGGTCGAGGTCGCCCGCCGGTCGATCGACGAGGCCAAGCGCGCTCAGCACGACGTGGTCATCATCGACACCGCCGGCCGCCTGGGCATCGACCAGGAGATGATGCGGCAGGCCGCCGACATCCGCGACGCGGTCTCGCCCGACGAGATCCTGTTCGTGGTCGACGCCATGATCGGCCAGGACGCCGTGACCACGGCCCAGGCGTTCATGGAGGGTGTCGGCTTCGACGGGGTGGTGCTCACCAAGCTCGACGGCGACGCCCGCGGCGGCGCCGCGCTGTCGGTCAGGCACATCACCGGCCGGCCGATCATGTTCGCGTCGACCGGCGAGAAGCTCGAGGACTTCGACGCCTTCCACCCCGACCGGATGGCGTCCCGCATCCTCGACATGGGTGACATCCTCACCCTGATCGAGCAGGCCCAGAAGACGTTCGACGAGGAGCAGGCCGCCAAGATGGCGGGCAAGCTCACCTCGGGCGAGAGCTTCACGCTCGAAGACTTCCTCGAGCAGATGATGATGGTCCAGAAGATGGGGCCGATCAAGAACCTGCTCGGCATGATGCCCGGCATGGGGCAGATGCGCGACCAGCTCAACTCCATCGACGACCGCGACCTCGACCGCATCGCGGCCATCATCCGCTCGATGACGCCGGGCGAGCGCCAGGACCCGAAGATCATCAACGGCTCCCGCCGGGCCCGCATCGCCGCCGGCTCCGGTGTGACGGTGAGCGCCGTCAACAACCTGGTGACGCGCTTCTACGACGCCCAGAAGATGATGAAGCGGATGGCGGGGGGCATGGGCATCCCCGGCATGCCGGGCGGACGGGGCAAGGCGACCAAGGCTCAGAAGAAGAGCAAGGGGCGGCGCGTGAGCGGCGACCCGCGTAAGGCCGCTCTGGGCAAGGCGGATTCGGCGCCCGTCGAGCCGCCGCCGTCCAAGGGTGGCCTGCTCGGCAACCTGGGCGGGAAGCTGCCTCCGGGTATGGAACTGCCGCCGGGCTTCGACCCCAGCAAGTTCAATCTCCCGGGCGATAAGTAGCAACTTTCCGGATATTTCCGGTTTTACGAATGCGGCGACCCGCGTCTGTGGGTCGTGTGCAGTGCCGCGCGTCTGGCACAATGACATGTTGGAACACCGTGGCCAGGTGGGTGCCCTCTCACCTCCCGCCGGTCATGCCTGTCCCTGGAGCGGACTCCCATCGTGCCCCACTCGATGAGATGCCGTTCACCCACGCTCGAATGCAGGAGAGACCACACCAGTGGCAGTCAAGATCAAGCTCAAGCGTCTCGGTATGATCCGCAACGCTCAGTACCGCATCGTCATCGCCGACAGCCGCACCAAGCGTGACGGCCGGGCGATCGAAGAGATCGGCGTGTACCGCCCGAAGGAAGACCCTTCGGTTATCCAGGTCAACGCCGAGCGCGCGGCCTACTGGCTCGGTGTCGGCGCGCAGCCGACCGAGCCGGTGCTCAAGCTGCTCAAGCTGACCGGTGACTGGCAGAAGTTCAAGGGCGAGCCTGCCCCTGCGCCGATGAAGTTCGCCGAGCCGGCGCCCGACCGTCACGCCATCTACGAGGCCGCGGCCAAGGAGGCGCTGTCCGGTGGCGACACCGGCACGGCCGCCACCACGCCGCGTAAGGCTCGCAAGAAGGACGAGGCGACCGAGGCCGCTCCCGCCGAGACCAAGACCGAGGGCGAGGCCTGAAGATGCTCGAGGAGGCTCTCGAGCACCTCGTTAAGGGCATCGTCGAACATCCAGACGATGTCCGGGTCCGCGCACGCCGCATTCGCAGCGGGCGCGTCCTGGAGGTCCGGGTGCACCCCGAGGACCTGGGCAAGGTCATCGGTCGCGGCGGGCGCACCGCCAAGGCGCTGCGCACTGTCGTGAATGCCCTGGCCGACGGGAAGTACGTCCGGGTCGATCTGCTCGACCTGGACGAAGCCGTCCGTTAGCGTCAGGTTTCCGCGCCCTCATCGGTTCTTGCCGATGGGGGCGCTTGCGTTAGAAAAGGTAGGTTCAGGTGCAGTTGGTCGTCGGCCGGATAGGCCGCCCGCACGGAGTACGCGGCGACGTGACCGTGGAGGTGCGCACCGACGATCCCGAGCTGCGCTTCCCCGTCGGCGCCGCCATCGCCACCGATCCCGCCGACCGGGGGCCGCTCGTCATCGAGAGCCGCCGCTGGCACAAGGGCGCGCTGCTCATCACCTTCGCCGGGGTCAGGGCACGCGACGCCGCTGAAGAGCTCCGCGGCACGATGCTGGTCATCGACTCCGCCGAGGTGACGCCCTCCGACGACCCCGACGAGTTCCACGACCACCAGCTCATCGGGCTCACGGTCATGACCGCCTCGGGCGAGGCCGTCGGCGAGGTCACCGACGTGCTCCACCACGGCCAGGACCTCCTGGTCGTACGGCGAAGCGGGCAGGACGACGCGCTCATCCCGTTCGTCAAGGCGCTGGTGCCCGAGGTCGATCTGAAAGGCGGCCGGCTCGTCGTCGACCCGCCCGAAGGGCTGCTCTGATGCGGCTCGACATCGTCTCGATCTTCCCTGAATACTTCGCGCCGCTCGACGTCTCCCTCATCGGCAAGGCCCGCGAGCGCGGCACCCTCGACGTACGGGTGCACCAGCTCCGCGACTGGGCCCACGACGTGCACAAGACGGTCGACGACACCCCCTACGGTGGCGGCCCCGGCATGGTCATGAAGCCCGAGGTGTGGGGCGAGGCCATCGACGCGGTGACCGAGGGCGGCTCGCCACGCCTGATCGTCCCGACGCCGAGCGGACGGCCGTTCACCCAGGAGCTCGCCCAGGAGCTCGCGGCCGAGCCCTGGCTGCTGTTCGCGTGCGGGCGCTACGAGGGCATCGACTCGCGCGTCATGACCGAATACGGCATGCGCCTGCGCGTCGACGAGATCAGCATCGGCGACTACGTGCTGGCCGGAGGCGAGGTCGCGACGCTGGTGATGGTGGAGGCCATCGGCCGGCTGCTGCCCGGCGTGCTCGGCAACGCCCATTCGGCCGTCGACGACTCCTTCGCGCCGGGGGCCATGCAGAACCTCGTCGAAGGGCCGGTCTTCACCAAGCCGCCGGTCTGGCGGGGGCACGAGGTGCCGCCCGTGCTCCTGTCCGGGCATCACGGGAAGGTCGCGCGGTGGCGGCGTGACGAGGCGCTCCGCCGTACCGTCGCCAACCGGCCCGAGCTGGCCTCGGCGCTCGATCCCGAGACGCTCGACAAGCACGACCGGCGGCTGCTGGAGGAGCTCTCGTTTCGCTTCCAGCCGGAAGATATGGCAAACTGAAGCGCTACCGACCATCATGTGGTTGGTCTGCCATGCCCGGGGACAGTCCCGGGTTCATCGAATCAGCAGGCGCGTCCGCCGCGAGCTCAGGCCGGGTGGACCTCCGCGTGCTCGCGAGGACTTGAGGACAGCTCTCATGCACACGAAGATCCAGGAGCTCGAGAAGGCGACCCTGCGCGGAGACGTGCCGGACTTCCGCCCCGGTGACACGCTCGAGGTTCACGTCCGCGTCGTTGAAGGAAACCGCTCCCGCGTCCAGGTCTTCAAGGGCTTCGTGCTGCGCAGGCAGGGCAGCGGCGCCCGCGAGACCTTCACGGTCCGCAAGGTCAGCTACAGCGTCGGCGTCGAGCGGACCTTCCCCGTGCACAGCCCGATCATCGAGAAGATCGTGCTCGTGACCCGTGGTGACGTGCGCCGCGCCAAGCTCTACTACATGCGCGATCTGCGCGGCAAGGCCGCTCGCATCCGCGAGAAGCGCGAGGCTGTACCCGCCAAGTGACACAGTCCTTTCCGAATGGCCCGCGTCCTGCGCGGGCCATTCGGCTTTGCAGGGGCATTTCTTTTATGTGGAGCGACTCGGGCGCGGGTGTAACGTCGGTCGAGACTTGTCGAGCCGGTGCATCATCTAGGCTCGTCAGCGATGACTAGCGAGAGCCAGGAGCACGGCGCGCCGCGCCGCCCTGTCAAGGACGAGGTGGACGTGGTCGCCGAAGAGACTGAGAAGCCAGCAAAGGGCGACAAGAAGGACAAAAAGGGGTCGTTCTGGAAGGAACTTCCTGTCCTGGTCGTCGTGGCGCTGGTGCTGGCCCTGATCATCAAGACGTTCGTGATCCAGGCCTTCTACATCCCGTCGGAGTCGATGGAGAACACTCTCCTGAAGAACGACCGGGTCCTGGTCAACAAGATCGTCTACCACACGCGCGACATCGAGCGCGGCGACGTGGTGGTGTTCTCGGGCGTCGACTCGTGGGACGGCGAGTTCGAGATGGAGGAGCCGTCCAACCCGGTCACGGCGTTCTTCCGCTGGGTCGGCACCGCGTTCGGCGTGGTGCCCGGCGAGAAGGACTACATCAAGCGGGTCATCGGCGTCGGCGGCGACCACGTCAAGTGCTGTGACTCCAAGCAGCGCATCACGGTCAACGGCGTGGCGATCGACGAGGGCAGCTACCTCTATCCGGGCAACGTGCCCTCCGACAAGTTCTTCGACATCACGGTGCCCGAGGGGCGGCTGTGGGTGATGGGTGACCACCGCTCGGTGTCGCTCGACTCGCGCTCGCACACGGGCGATCCGGGTGGCGGCTCGATCCCCGTCGGCCAGGTGGTGGGGCGGGCGTTCGTCATCGTGTGGCCGTTCAACAGGGCGACCACGCTGTCCATCCCCGACACGTTCGAACAGCCGGCGTTGCAGGCGCTGGGCGACTCCGTCCCGCTGGTCGCCGGGTTCGCGGGAGCTTTCCCCTTGGTGCTGATCCGTCGGCGCCGCCGAAGCAGGAGGCGTTGATGTCCTTCACCAAGAAGGCGGCGGCGGTGGAGAAGAAGAAAAAGGGCGGTTTTCGCGAGACAATCCTCCTGCTGATCCTCGGTGTCGGCATCGCGCTGCTGCTGCAGATGTTCGTGATCGGCTCGTTCTACATCCCGTCGGAGTCGATGGAGAACACCCTGCTGATCAACGACCGGGTGTTCGTCAACAAGCTCTCGGGCAAGCCCGAGCGCGGCGACATCATCGTGTTCAAGGGCTGGAACGGCGAGGACACCATCAAGCGGGTCATCGGCATCGGTGGCGACAAGGTGGCCTGCTGCGATGCCAAGAAGCGGGTGACGGTCAACGGCACGCCGCTGGACGAGGCGTCCTACCTCTATCCGGACGACTTCCCGTCGGGCGACTCGTTCAAGTACACCGTGCCGCCCGGCAAGTTGTGGCTGATGGGAGACCACCGCAGCGCCTCGGCCGACTCGCGCAGCCACGTCGAGGAGCCCGGGGGCGGGTTCATCTCGGAGGACGCGGTGATCGGAAAGGCGGTCATGCGCTACTGGCCGCTGTCGCGAGGCCTGATCTTCATGCGTCCTGACACTTTCGACAAGGTCAAGTAGAGCCGCCTTCCGGTCGCGGTTTGCGGCGATTGGGGCGTACGCTGCCTCTTGTCATGACAGTTGCGTTCCGCCCTCGGCCCAGCGTTGTCCGGCGTGATTCCGGGCTCTATGCCTATGAGCGGGCCCTGGCCCGCCGAGGCCTGACCCCGATCGCCGGGGTCGACGAAGCGGGCCGGGGGGCCTGCGCGGGTCCGCTGGTGGTCGCCGCGGCCATCCTGCGCAGGCCGATCGACGGGCTGAACGACTCGAAACTGCTGGTGCCGGCCGTACGAGAACGGCTCTATGACCTGATCATGGATTCGGCGCACGTCGGGGTGGTCGTCATCCCCCCGGCGGAGATCGACGCGCGGGGGCTGCACAAGAGCAACGTGGCCGGAATGCGGCGAGCCGTCGCACGGTTGACCTGTGTCCCGGGGTACATCCTCACGGACGGCTTCCCCGTCCCGGGCCTGCCCGCGCCCTCGCTGGCGGTGTGGAAGGGGGACCAGGTGGCCGCGTGCGTGGCCGCGGCCTCGATCGTGGCCAAGGTGACCAGGGACCGCATGATGGTCGCGCTGGACACCGAGTTCCCGGGCTACGGCTTCGCCGAGCACAAGGGGTACGTCACTCCAGGACACAGACTGGCTCTGGAGACGAACGGTCCTTGCTCCCACCACCGTTACTCGTTCGTCACGGTGGCCAGGGAGATGGGGGAAAATGAAATGGGGGCCGGGGTTGCCTGACCAGGCGAACCGGGAGACCGGTACGACAGGAGGACCGCGATGAGCGCAGAGGATCTCGAAAAGTACGAAACCGAGATGGAGCTGCAGCTTTACCGCGAATACCGCGATGTCGTCGGGCTGTTTACGTATGTCGTGGAGACGGAGCGGCGCTTCTACCTGACCAACTCGGTAGATCTCGACGTCCGGACCGCGGAGAACGGGGACGTGTTCTTCGATGTGAAGATGCAGGATGCTTGGGTTTGGGATATGTACCGGCCTGCACGGTTTGTGAAGAATGTGCGGGTGGTTACGTTCAAGGACGTCAACGTCGAGGAACTGGCGAAGGCCGACCTGGAGATGCCGAAGGAGGGCTTCTCGGGGTAGGTGCTGTTTGACGGGCGTTGAGGACCGGCCTTTGGATTGCGGGGCTGGGTTTATTGCGGATGGTTGTTGGGTGGGGCGGGTGGTCGCGGTGAGTCGCCACCCGTGAAGGGCCGCGACCCACGGCCATCCACCGATCCGCCCACTCGACCGAGCACCGGCGTGCCCCGCTCGGCCACCCGCTCATACACTCGGACGTCCACTGACCCGCCGCCCGCTCGGACGTCCGCTGGTCTGCCCGCGCGGCCACCTGCCGGTCTGCCCACGGGGCCACCCACATAGGACCCCGGCTCGGTGCCCGGGCCCACCCACCGGGCCGCCCCCGGGGGTACCTGCCGGGCCGCCCACAACGGTCCTCGACCCACAGTTCACCCACCGGAGGCCACCCGCGGTCATCCACCGGAGCCCCTGCCGCGGCCCAGACCTCCGAGCCGCCCACGCGCGACTACCCACGAGACGGCCCCACGGATCGTGAACTGCGGGCTGCCTGCGGCCGCCTATCGGACCGCCCTTCCGCAACCACCAGCCGGGCTGCTCACGCGCGATCACCCACAGGACGGCCCCACGGCTTGTCCACTGCGGGCTACCCGCAACCACCCGCCGGGCTGCCCTGCGCCCACGCGGTCCTCCACCGCCGCCCGCTGGGCCCTGCGTAGCCATCCGACGAGCCTCCCCACACCCGCACTGGGGGCCACCCATGGCCATTACCCGGGTTCTCCCACGGACCATCCACCGGGCTCTCTCGCAGGCTTCCTCTGTTCGGCCCTCTGTCCGGCTCTCCCAGCGCAGCTCACTCAGCGCGGTGCAGTTCACGCAGCGCAGTGCCGGACGCCCGGATCCGCCCCGGACTTATCCACAACCCCGCGCCAACACCCCAGGTCTATCCACAGAACCTCGCTCGGCCCGACCGCCCCACCCCCGATACGCGAAAGTCAGGCCCCGGAGGTGCCACATGGCCGCGAGGAACGACCTCGGCAAACACGGCGAGCAACTCGCCGTCAACTACCTGGAAGCCGAGGGAATGACCATCATCGAACGCAACTGGCGCTGCCGCCACGGCGAGATCGACGTCATCGCCGAAGACGGCCCCAACCTGGTCGTAGTAGAGGTCAAGACCAGATCCAGCCGATCACACGGCACAGCCCTGGAGTCGGTAGGGCAGGCCAAACTGGCCAGACTCCGCATGCTGGCCGCCAAGTGGCTCACAACCCAACCCCGCACCTTCGACACGGTCAGAGTCGACGTGATCGCCCTGGAGCGTTTCGCCGGCGACTACTCCCTGCGCCACGTACGGGGGGCGATCTGAGATGGCAGTAGCGAGAACCCGCAGCGTGGCCCTGGTCGGTGTCAAAGGCCGCAGCGTCGAGGTGGAAGCCGATGTGGGCAACGGCCTGGCGGGGATCCACCTCATCGGCCTCCCGGACACAGCACTCAGCGAGGCCAGAGAACGGGTCAGATCGGCGATGGTCAACAGCCATTATCCCTGGCCCGACGCCCGCATCACGGTAAGCCTCTTTCCCGCAAGCCTCCCCAAACGGGGCAGCCAGTTCGATCTCGCTATAGCCGTCGCGATACTGGGCGCAGCCGGAGTGATCCCCGCCGACCGGGTCGCAGAGCCGTTCTTCCTCGGCGAGCTCGGCCTCGACGGACGCCTGAGACCCGTACGAGGCGTTCTCCCGTCAGTGCTGGGCGCGGCCGAGCACGGGGACGTCACGGTGGTCATCCCCGCCGCCAATTTGGCGGAAGCGGCACTGGTGCCCGACGTCAAGGTGGCACCCTTCGCCGACCTGCGCCAGCTTGTCGAATGGCTACGAAGGGGAGACGACCCGCCAGAGCCGCACATCCAAGACATCCCAGAGCCGCAGCCGACGACCATCCAGCCCACGGTCGACCTGTCCGACGTGGCCGGCCAGCCGGTCGCCCGCCGAGCGCTCGAGATATGCGCCGCCGGAGGCCACAACATCTGGATGCTCGGCCCGCCCGGCACAGGCAAGACCCTGCTCGCCGAACGCCTGCCCACACTCCTGCCTGACCTGGAGCTCGACCACGCGCTCGAAGTGACGGCAATCCATTCGGTGGCAGGCATCCTGCCAGCCAGCAGCCCGATGCTGAGCAGGCCGCCGTTCGTCAGCCCCCACCACACCGCCACGGCGGCAGCCATCGTCGGCGGCGGCAGCACCGTCATACGCCCAGGCGCGGTCTCCCTCGCCCACCGGGGAGTCCTGTTCATGGACGAAGCGCCCGAGTTCCCCCGCCACATCCTCGACTCCCTCCGCCAGCCCCTTGAGACCGGTCGCGTGACGGTGTCCAGGTCAGCGGGCTCCGTCACCTTCCCAGCCCGCTTCATGCTCGTACTGGCCGCCAACCCATGCCCCTGCGCCCAGCCCCAGGACCAGGGAGAGAACTGCCAGTGCTCCCCGACGATGAGACGCCGCTACCTGGCCAGACTGTCCGGCCCGCTTCTCGACCGCATAGACATGAAGGTCACAGTCGCCCGTACGTCCAGACGCGAACTCATGGCAGACCGCCAGTTCGTCGAACCAAGCAAAACCGTGGCCGAACGCGTACTGGCAGCCCGCGAACGAGCCGCCAAACGCTTGGCCGGCACCGCCTGGCGCGCGAACGCCGAAATCCCGTCCGCCGCCCTCCACGCCGATTACCGCCCATCAGAGGCCGCCATGAAGTGCATGACGGCCGCCCTGGACTCGGGCACCCTCAGCGCTCGCGGTCTCGATCGCGTCCTACGAGTCGCGTGGACCCTTACGGACCTGGCAGGAAAACCCCACCCCGAATACACAGAAACATCGACAGCACTCGCCTTGTGGCTGGGGGTGAACACGTGACCACCCCATCCGCCCCGCAGCGGCCACCGCGTTCCAGCGCCCCGCCAGCGCCACATTCCAGTGCCCCGCCGCCACTGCGTTCCAGTGCCCCGCCGGCACCGCGTTCCCGCGTCCAGCCACCACCGTGTCCCCGCGCCCAGCTACCACCGGGCTTCTGCGCCCAACTGCCGCCCAGCTCCCGGGCGCAGCGACCATCCGGCTCCCGCGCCCGGCTGCTGTCCAGCAATCTGTCACCCATCCCGCATGCCCGGGACCGGGGCCAACAACTCCTCAGCCGTTCCTGCCCCAGACCATCACGCAACCCATGCGTCGCAGACGCACATCAGCCATATCACCCACCCGACCTCAGCCCATATCGCCCCTCCTTCACTCGGCTCCATTGCCGAGCCCAGCTCCATCTCCGCCATCCCCGGAGCCCTGAAATTCGCCTTACCTCCATGCGGTTCGCGCCCGTCATGAAGGCATCCCCACCGCCGGTCACCAAGATTCCCAACCCTCAGGAGCGTCGATGACGAGAGCAGAAGTGGAGGCAAGAGCCGCCCTCATGCGTGCAGCCGACGCCGGGGACCCCACCATGGGCCGTCTCATCGCCTGCTGCGGGGTTGAGGCAGCAATCGACGCTGTACGCACGGAGACCCTCCCGCCCGACTTCATCGCCCAGGAAACCCAGGACCAACACATCACAGACCTCACGCAACGAGAGCTAAAGGACCAAAGCAGGCACCAAGTCACAGAACTCACTCCGCAACACATCGCAGACCTCAACCAGCGACAGCTCCCGATCTCGAGCCAGCAACACAAAGAGGACCCCGCCCAGGGACACGTAACGAACCCCGGCGAGCAATGTGGAACGACCCTCACCCAGCAACGAATCTCAAACCCCACCCAGCGGCACATCACAGACTCAGGTCAGCAAATCGGAGCAAACCTCACTGAGCGGCGCATAACAGACCTCACCCAGCGACTACGCGCCTGGAACGCCCGCCTGGCGTCGGCCGACCCCATAGCCGACCTCGCCGAAGGCGAGCGAAGCGGAGCTAGATTCATCATCCCCGGCAGTCCGGAATGGCCCACGCAACTGGACCAGCTCGGACCCCGCCGCCCCCTCGGCCTGTGGCTCCACGGCTCGGCCGACCTGCGCTTCTCCTGCCTGCGATCGGTCGCCGTCGTCGGCGCACGGGCTGCCACGGCGTACGGCGCGCACGTCGCGGCCCAGTTCGCCGTGGGATTCAGCGACTCAGGCTGGACGGTGGTCTCAGGCGGTGCATTCGGCATAGACGGCGCGGCACATCGCGGTTCCCTGGCCGCGGACTCTCCCACGGTCGTCGTCCTGGCCTGCGGCGTCGACGTCACTTACCCGACCGGACACCACGAACTGTTCGCCGCCGCCCGCGACCAGGGCGTAGTGGTCAGCGAGTGCCCTCCAGGCGTCCACCCCACCCGAGCGCGCTTCCTCATCAGGAACCGCTTGATCGCCGCCCTGTCCCGAGGCACCGTCGTGGTGGAGGCGGCACTCCGCAGCGGCGCACTCAACACGGCCGGTCACGCCTTGTCGCTCCAACGCCACCTGGCGGCTGTACCGGGCCCGATCACCTCCACCATGTCGGCCGGCTGCCACCGCCTGCTTCGTGAACGCAAGGCCGTCTGCGTCACCTCACCCGAAGAAGTGATCGAACTAGTAGGCGCGATAGGAGACGACCTTGCCCCCCAATCACGAGGCCCGGCCGTCCCGCGAGACACGCTGAACGAAACGACCAGCCGCGTCCTCGACGCCATCCCCGCACGCGGCGCCGCAGGCCCAGCATCCATCGCGGTAGCGGCAGGAGTCTCCCTGGACGCGGCCCTGAGCGCACTGGGCGGCCTGGCCGCCGCGGGCTACATCGAAAGAGTGGACAAGGGCTGGCGCACCCGCAAAGCGCCGTCGAGTACGTACCAGAAGGCCAACGAAGCGGCCCCACCACGGCAGTACCCCTCAGACCAAACCGACTATGACGATCTCCCACCATCCCCCGACGATCCGTGAACTCCCGAGCAGCCCACACCGATGTCCCGCCGAGCCACCCACGGCAGTAACCGGGGCGGTCCGGCGATCGTCGGAAACGCCACCACAGCCAGGATCGGTCGGTGCCGTCACTTGCGGGAAGAATTCCTCTCCAACTGTCTGGCCATCGATCGGTCGGCACTCCCGCCTCGATAGATGACATCCCGCCAAGGGGCGTAATTTCCACGGCCAAGATCAAGATCCGAGACTCTCAGAGCGCCAGATGATCGTCCCTCGATGCCTCGCGAGGGACGTCATCCTCCCGAATAACCGCAGACCGGTATGCAAAGCTGGAGAAGCAAGGCAGGGCCAAGACGAGATACGGGTACAAACCCACACCGTGAAAGCGGAAGAGACGAACCCGAAACAGCAGACCGCAGATACGGCGCGATGAGCGATCCCAGGTACGTTCGCGCCGCTCGGGTGAGCCGGCTGAGCTCATGGCACCGGAGGAGACCGAGCTGATCGGCACAGACAGGCCACCCAAGCTGGTCAGAGGACACGAACCAAAGAGACGGATCAGCGGGCGGACCATCCAGGTCGGTTGGTGGACGCGCCCCATCCATTTGGCCGGCGGCTGCGGGCTGGTGGGAGTGGTTGGTGGACGTGAGCTGGTCGGTGGAACTGGTGGGACGGAGCTGGTCAGCGGGGCGGGACCGTCCAGGTCGGTTGGTGAATGGCCTATCCGTTTTGGGTCGGGGGCTGCGAGTTGGCCGGCGAACCCCGACCGATGGGACCAGTCAGCGACCCGACTCATGAAACCGGTCAGCGGCGGCCGCCTAGTGGGTCTACCCGCATCAGTGGGCCAATCGATGGGCAGCCGTAGAGCTGGGTTGGCGAAGAGGCGTGGGCTGGTTCAGCGCAGGCGAGCCGGTAGGGCTGCACGGACACTGTTAAGGCTGTACGGACGCGGTAGGGCTGTACGGACACCGGTAGAGCTGTACGGGCAGAAGGCAGGGCGCGCTTGACTTCGATCACCTGGTGCGCGGCTCCAGAAGAGGTTGGCGTCTACGAGAGGGAGGCGATTGTGGCCGACGAGCGACTGGGAGCGGACGAGGTGATGGCCGAGTTCGGCAGGTACTTGCGGTTCGAGAGAGACCTCTCTCCGCACACAGTCCGCGCTTACCTCTCCGACGTCACGGCCCTGTTCGACCACCTGAACAGCCGACTCCACGGCCTCGATATCGGTACGTTGCGCGAATGGCTGGCCGAGCAGCATGCCGACGGTAAGGCGAGGGCCACGCTGGCGCGCAGGACCGCGTGCATCCGCACCTTCACGGCCTATTGCCATCGCAGAGGCTGGTTGCCAGATGACCCCGGCTTGCTGCTGGGCAGCGCCAAGGCGCCACGCCCGCTGCCTGCCGTACTCGATCAGCAGCAGGCACAGGCCGTCCTCGAAGCGCCGTCGACGGGAGAGCCCAAGGAACTGCGGGATCAGGCCATCCTGGAGCTGCTGTACGCCACGGGCGTGCGGGTGAGCGAGCTGTGCGCACTGGACGTCGATGATGTCGACCGGGATCGACACGTCATCAGAGTGCTGGGCAAGGGCCGAAAGGAACGGTCGGTCCCGTTCGGATTGCCCGCACTTCGGGCCCTGGACAAGTGGTGCGTACACGGACGGCCTCTGTGGATCCGTGCAGGCTCAGGAGCGGCGGTGTTCCTTGGGGTACGAGGCGGTCGAATAGACGCGGGCACCGTACGACGGGTGGTGCACGCTCGGCTGCGCGAGGTCGAGGGAGCGCCGGACATGGGCCCGCACGGGTTGAGACACAGTGCGGCGACGCACCTACTCGAGGGTGGCGCCGACCTCCGCAGCGTCCAGGAACTCCTCGGGCACGCATCCCTGCACACGACCCAGATCTACACCCATGTCTCAATCGAGCGACTCCGCACGGCATACCGCCAGGCCCACCCCAGGGCGTAAACGGACACCGACGCGGCGCCCAACTGGGGCACCGGAGTTCGTAGCCAGCCGCCCTGCTCAACACGATCCTCGGGTGGCGCACCGACGATGACAGCATGGTCGGAGAACACACCATCGGCTTCACCCGCTCCGCTCTGATGCGTCTCGGTAGCAGGCTAATCGGGAAGACCCGACGGCGGTGGCGACGTATGCACCGCACTATTGGCTTCACCTGGTCGGCTCTGATCCGCCTCGGCAGCAGGCCAGCCGGGAAGACTCGGGGGGTCCGACAGCGGTAGCGACGGTATTCACAAGCTCTATCTGCGCGCCAACGGGATCATCTGAACCGAATTCGCCTACTGGACGGTGGCGCGTCCACCTCTCGTCGTTCCCCGATCGGGTATCGCGACCAGTGCGGTCAGTTGGGGCCGGCGCCTCCCGCCCGGCGAATCTGCGCGGCCGAGGCGAAGACGGCGTCGATCTACTCAGCGGCTTGGCGGAGGAGGGCAGCAGGATCCTCCTCCGGGCGCCTTCCGGCAGCAGCTTCGTCGCCTCCGGCAGTCTCAAGGGGGAAGTGCTGCACATAGCCGCAAGCGCGAAGCAGAGCGGCGTCGAGTGCGCAGGCCGGCCAGCTTGGCGCCGACCGAGCTTCCTCCCTCTGCGGCTGCAAAGACGTGGGTCCCTCGTCGCAGGATCCGGCATATGGACCGGCGGCAAGTGGGTCATGGCTAGGCACGAGAACCTCTTCAACGAACAACGCGGTTCTGTCGACGACGGGAAAACTGCTCTGGCACCAATGCCGAAACGAGTGCCAGGGCCGAGATCGAGCCGTCGTTGACAGGTTCACGTGGCGCTGATCAGGCACCGTTCTGGTTGCCGTAAAGCAATGCCCCTGCCGTGACTAGTTGGATGACGTGCCCTGGGGTGGTGTAACTTCTGGCGATCTTCGCGAGGCATCGGGGGAGGATCACCTGGCGCTTTGAGAGTCTCGGATCTTGAGCGCGGCAGTGGAAACTACATCACTCGGCGGGACGTCATCATCACCAGTTGTGCCTCACGCGTTGGCGATTCCGTGGCTGGCGCGATCTACTTCCCCGCCCGAGATAACGCCACTTGCGCTGCTGTTTGCGGTGCTGGCCTCTCGTGGCGCCATGTTGCTGCGTGCGTGTACATCGAATACGGCGGATCAGGGTGAACAGCAGCAGCGCGCTGAACAGCCCGCCCGCGCTGATGGCTGAGATGGCGAGTGTTGAGGCGGAACGTGTCACGAAGCGGAAGGCCGGTTCGGGGGCCGCGTGCTCGGGAGTTTGGCCCGAAAGGGTGGGGTTGAGAGCAGGGGCGGGATCTGACCGAGGCACCGATGTTGGGGGGAAGGTAGCCGAGGATGTTGTCGCTGAGGGACCCGCGCTGACGGATGTTGTTTGGAGGTGCGCGGTGCTCGGGAGTGATGGTTGCGGCGAAAGAACGAAGGCGTTCAGGTCGCTAGGACCGTCTGGGGCATAGGGACCGTCAAGGTTGTCCAGGGCGTTCGGATCACCCAGGGCGCTCCGGTCCAAGGTGTTCGTGCTGCCCGTGCTGCCCGTGCTGCCCGTGCTGCCCGTGCTGCCCGTGCTGCCCGTGCTGCCCGTGCTGCCCGTGCTGCCCGTGCTGCCCGTGCTGCCCGTGCTGCCCGTGCTGCCCGTGCTGCCCGTGCCGGCCAGAGCGTCAGGGGCATCCAAGTTCCAGTACGGGAGTAGGCGGATGTGGGCTCGGCCTAGGAGGACCAGAGGGTTGAGGTAGTGGGTGCCGCGCAGGAGGCCCCAGTGGAGGCAGGATTCGCGGCAGTGGCCTGTTGGGGGTTCGATGAATCCGAGGCGGGTGCCGGGCGTTACGCGTTGGTCTTGGCGTACTGATGCGTTGACGGGCAGATACGTCGTGCGTAGGCCGTTCGCGTGTTCGACGGTGACCACACCGCGACCGGCGAGGGGGCCGGCGAAGCGGACGATGCCTGGGCCTGCGGCTACGACAGGTGTGGTGGGGGCGGCGGCGAGGTCGATGCCTCGGTGGCCTGACAGCCATGGCTCGGGTGGGGGTGTGAAGTGGCGGAGATTTCTGGGGTGTCCGTCCAGCGGCCATCGCCAGGTGGGACGGTCCGCGGTAGCGGGGCTTGCGGGTGTCAAGGGGATGGCGAAGGCGAGGAGGGTGGCCAGAAGGGCCAGCGGGCCTGAGGGCGCCACTCGCCGATGGGAGTTCGTTGGCGGGGGATGGGTCGGCGTGCTGGCGTCGGGGGGACAAGGGCGGATTGTGGAGTTTTGGTGGGGGGAGGGGAGCGGGGAGTTGGGACTGGGATGGGTGAAGGGGGATGGTGGCTGGGGCTCTGGGTG
>NZ_JAHFZZ010000002.1 GCF_018603905.1 Nonomuraea sp. NEAU-A123 | reverse complement strand
ATCGAGAACATCAACAGCTTCCGCGTCCAGCTGTCCCAATGGTCTCACCAGGGCTACCTCAACAAGATCGGACCAGCCCTCTACGGCCCCCTGCCCACCAGCACTTAAGCCTTTGTCAGCAGGCTCTAAGAGAATCATGATCAGGGACGGGGTCGTTCGCACGCGCATGGCGGGCTCCTTGACCGATCTGTCGAGATCATCGTCAATGACGGGAAACTCGTAGAATATGCCGTTTTCGACGCCTCAACAATGATCTGATCCGTCACCTGTCGCGGCGCCGGCCCCGCGAGCTGCGCGTCCGGCCGCTCCGGCGATGTAATTTTCAAGGTCCGCGGGCGGTTGCCGTCAATTGCCATGGGGCCGCCGGCGCAGGTGCGCGACGGAAGGCCATCGAACAGGCCCTCACCGAATTGCGGGATGGACACCAGCGCCAGCCGGGCAGGGGCAGCGCAGGGCGGCCATGCGTAGAGAGCGACACCAACGACCGACTTTCGACAAGATCAACAAAGAAGCTCCAGCTGAACGAGATCTCTGGCCTCAGTTGGCGATCTGTACGCTATGCGAATCTGTGGTCGCACCCCCGTGACTTCGAAGTGTAAATCTGCGCGGTATCAGCGGTGAATCTGGACGTTTGCGCATTTTTCTTGGCTTGTTTGGATATTTCGTGATCGTGAGTTAACCGGGGCCTCAGACGGTCTCTCCCATCACATCACGAACGCTAGGAGCTCCATGCGCCGCGCCCCCGCCCTGATCGCCGCCGGTCTGCTGGCCGCCACCACCGCCGCTACTGTGGTTCATGCTGTGCCTGCCGCCGCAACCGCTGCTGCTGCGGGTCGCGGGCCGCTGCGGATCAACCACATCCAGACCATGGCCACGCACAACAGCTACCACCGGGAATTGACCGACGCCGAGAAGGACGTTCAGCGCAAAACCGACGCCAACTGGTGGAACCTGCAATTCTCCCACCCCGCGCTCCCGCGCCAGTTCCAGGACCAGCACGTGCGCGGCATCGAACTCGACGTGTTCCCCGACCCGAAAGGCGGCCTCTACACCGCCCCGCTCGTCCGCCGCGACGCGGGCCTGCCGCCGCTGACCGACCCCGCGCTGCGGGAACCCGGCTTCAAGGTGCTCCACTGGGCCGACCACGACTACGGCACCAACTGCTCCACCCTGGTCACCTGCCTGCGCCAGGTACGGGAGTGGTCCGACGCGCACCCCGGACACGTGCCGCTGACGATCCTGACCGAACTGAAGAGCACGGACCCGGCCAAGGAGGCCCTCGGCGGCGCCAAGAGCCCGAAGTGGGACACCACCCTGCTGGACGCGCTCGACGCCGAGATCCACTCCGTGTTCCCGGCCGACCGCCTCATCACCCCGGACAACGTACGCCGCCCCGGCAAGACCCTGGAACAGTCGGTGCTCCAGTACGGCTGGCCCGAGCTGTCGTCGTCGCGCGGCAAGGTGATGTTCTTCATGGACAACCAGGCGACGGAGATCCAGACCCCGTACCTGACCGGCCGGCCCAGCTTGGAGGGCAGGGTGCTGTTCACCAACTCCCGCCCCGGCCATGCCGACGCCGCGTTCGTCGGCTGGAACGAGCCGCAGGGCGACAACACCGCCCAGATCCAGGACCTCGTCCGGCGCGGCTATTACGTGCGCACCCGCTCCGACGTACCGTTCGTCGAGGCCCGCTCGGGCGACACGAGCCGGCTGCGAGCCGCCCTCGACAGCGGCGCGCAGATGGTCAGCACGGACTTCCCCGTGGTCGGCCTGTCGGCGAGGCACGGCAGCGACTACACGGCCGAACTGCCCGGCGGCGGGGTCGCCCGCTGTAACCCGGTGAACGCACCGACCGGCTGCCGGGACCAGTCCTTGGAGAAGCACTGACCACCTGAGGGCTGATCTCCTGAGGGCTGACTGCCTGGCTGATCTCCTGAGAGCCGACTAGCTGAAGGACGACCGCCCCGCCCGCCCTGCCAACTAGGCTTGCCCGCCCGCCCTGCCAACTAGGCTGCCCGGCTGCCCGGCTGCCCGTCCGCCCGTCCGAGTCGACCAGCCACCATCGTCACCCCCGTTCCTCCCCGGTCCGGGCCTGGCCCCCGTCACGCGCACTGGGACGGGCTGCCCCGGCGGGTTTTCAGCGGTCCGTCGGCGTGGTGGCGGGGGCGAGTCGGCGCGGGTCGGATGGGCGCCGGCCATCGGCACGACGCCCCAGGTTCCGGCCTCCAGGTTCCGGCCCGCACGTTCCGGCCTGCCGTGACCGGCCACACCCGTACGCGGCCGGAACGGATTCTGTCGGTGGCGCGTGGGAGGCTCGCGGGGACGCGGGAGGAGGGCTCCATGGAAGCGCGTGAGATCACGGACAGCCTGGCCAGGAACCTCAACCTCGCCACCGACCCGGCCGTGCACCTGCAGGTCAGCGCCGACCACTTCTCGCGCCGCGCCCACACCGCCGACGGCGCGGAGCGGGAACGGCTGTCGGAGTCGATGCTGCGGATCTTCCCCACCTACTCCGGCATGCAGCGCAAGACACAGAGGGAGCTGCCCGTGGTCGTCATCGAGCGAACGGAGGTCGCCGGATGATGGCCGACCGCAAACAAAGCCGTCCCCCGACCGGCACGGCGGTCCGATCGGCCGACTGGGACGGCCGCGACCTGACGCAGGAGACCTACCATCAGGTCCTGTTCGTCGACGTGGACATGACGGAGCTGACCAACAGCGGCTCCGTCTTCGAGGAGTGCACGTTCAGCGACGTGCGTTTCAACGTGTCCGTGCACGAGGACGCGATGTTCCTCAACTGCACGTTCTCGCGCTGCTCGTTCTTCGACGCGACGTTCAAGGCGTGCAAGATGACGGGCAGCATGTTCGACGGCTGCTCCTACGGGCTGCTGAAGGTCGAGGGCGGCGACTGGTCGTTCACCGGCCTGCCCGGCGCCGACCTGCGGGGCAGCGCTTTTCACGGGGTACGCCTACGCGAGGCCGACCTGACGGGCGCCCGGCTGGAGAAGGCCGAGGTGTTACGTTGCGACCTTTCGGGGGCGTGGCTCAACGGCGCCGACCTCACGGGCTGCGATCTGCGGGGCAGCGACCTGTCCGACCTGGACCCGTCGACGGTCACGCTGAAGAAGGCGATCATCGACTCCTTCCAGGCGACCGTGGTGGCCACCGCACTGGGCTTCGACGTCCGCGCGTAGGAGGCTGTGCCCCCTCTCGACGCCTTGCCGCGTCGCGGTTTCCCGCACCCCTGCCCGTTCTCAAGGCATGACAATTTCCTCTGACTTGACTGGTTAGTGAGTCCTCACTCACTATAGGCATGGGCAAAGGAGGCACCATGAAGCTGACGATCTTCGGAGCGACCGGAGGCACCGGCACCGAACTGCTTCGTCAGGCGCTCGCCGCCGGGCACGAGGTGACCGCCGTGGTCCGCGACCCCCGGCGGCTGCCCGCAGACCTGCCGTCCGGCCTCGACATCTTCCAGGCCGACCTGATGGACCCCGACGCCATCGCGCCCGCCGTGAAGGACCGCGACGCCGTACTGTCCGCGATGGGCTCCCGCGATCGGGCGCCCACCACGGTGTGCGCCGACAGCATCAGCGCCATCGCCACGGCCATGGAGCGTGGCCGCACGCGGCGCCTGCTCATGACCAGCGCCAGCGGCCTCGTGGCCGACGCGGGCGACGGAGTGCTCGTCCGGTACGTGGTCAAGCCGCTCATCGTGCAGCGACTCTTCAAGCACTCCTACGCCGACCTGCGCGAAGCCGAACGTCGGCTGCGTGCCACGAACCTCGACTGGACCATCGTGCGGCCGAGCCGCCTGACCGACGGCGCACCGACGGGCCGTTACCGCACGGCGTGGGACACCAACCTCAGGGGCGGCCTCAGCACGACCCGCGCCGACGTGGCCCACTGCCTGCTCGCGCTGGCCGCTGATCCCGCGTCGGTGCGCCACGCCGTTTCGGTGGCCTCCTGATCCTTTGACGCCTCATGCTCTTGGTGAGCCGTCGCGGTGACGGGAATGCCGGCCGATGCTGCGTCGCCGCGCTGTCACGTTCCGGCTCGTCCTCATCATCCTCGTGGGATCCGAGCGGAGGCATCCCCGTCTCTGACTGCCGCATCGAACAGCGCGGCAGCCGCCGCACGAGCAGTGGTCGCCGCCGACGGATCCTGGTCCATCCGCGCCGAAACCCCCGCGCCGTCGTACAGAAGGTGCAGCTGCCTCGCGAGGCCTTCAAAGTCGGCGACGCCGGCCTCCCGTGCCAGATCCGTGAACAGCGTCCTCACCCACAGCCGGTATCGCTCCGCCGCGCACTCGATCGGACTACCGGGCCGCGCCTCCGCGCTGGCCGTCATATGCGCACAGCCGTTGAAATCGGGCTCGGTGAACAGCTGACCCTGTGCGTCGAAAACCCCCAGCAGACGCTCACGAGGGGTCCGAAACCGGGTCAGGGTGCGCTCAACCTGCTCACGCGTATCGGCGTGGCGGGCGTCCAAGTAGGCCTGCACCAGCTCGTCTTTGCTCCCGAACAGGTTGTAGAGCGACGCCTTGGCAACGCCGGCCTTCTGCACGATGCGGTCGATGCCGACGGTCTGCACGCCTTCGCGGTAGAACAGGTCGTCGGCGGCGGCCAGAAGACGTTCACGCGCGGACGGCTTTGAGGCGTTGACCTTGCTGGGCATGGGGGCTTCCTTCTTCAGACTGGAGGTACAGTCTACTGCTCCATTCGGAGGCATATTCGACTTCTACCGGGGATAATACGACTAGACAGACCTGTCTTCCCAGTTAGCGCACCGAGGTGGTCGCCGCGCTACTGGTGGGCCCCGTGGTTGTCGTCCGGGTAGATGATCAGTTGGTTGTCAGGCCGCCGTCGACCGGCCCGGCCGATGCCGGTGATCAAAATGGCAGGCTTGCCCATTTCTCGGCTCCTCATAGATGCGGTACGGATCAGACGGCGGTACGTCCGCCGTCGACAGGGATGACGGCGCCGGTGATGTAGCCGGCAGCCGGCGAGGCCAGGAAGGCGATGACGTCCCCGATCTCCTCTGCCTCCGCGGTGCGAGACAGAAGCGTGGTTTTCCCGAGGGCTGTGAGACTTTCCCTCGACGAGCCGCCGGTGTAAGCCGGTCCGGGGGCGATGGTGTTGACTCGCACACCCTGCGGGCTGTATTCGGCGGCCCAGGAGCGGGTCAGCGAGGTGAGCGCGGCCTTGGTGGCGCTGTAGGCGGCGCCGCCTGCGAGGCCGATCTGCCCGGCCATGCTGCCCAGGTTGATGACGGTGCCCCGGCCGCGCTCGGCCATCTTCGGCGCGATAGCGGCCGTGAGGTAGTACGCACTGCGTACGTTGGCGTCGAACAACTCGTCGTACCTGTCGGGGTCCAGGTCGGCGGTGGGACCGAACCAGGCGAACCCGGCGTTGTTGACGAGGACGTCGACGTCCCCGGCCACAGCCGCTAGCTGCCTGATGGCGCGGACGTCGGTGAGGTCGGCGGCGAGGAACTCGGCGCTGCCGCCGGCGCTCTCGATCTCCTTGACCACCGCGGCCCCGCGCTCGGCGTCGCGGCCGTGAACCAGGACTCTGAATCCGTCCTGGGCGAGCTTCAACGCTGCGGCCCGGCCGATCCCGGACGTCGCGCCTGTCACCAGTGCTGTGCGCATCTCGGTCATAGTTGCGCCTTCTTCGATTAGTTAGACCTGTCTGTCTTGGCTTACTGTCCAGTAGAGTGATCTGATCTCGTCTTGTCAAATCTGAGTGATCAACATGGCATCTACACTGCTGTCTTATGCCTAGAAAGGGCGGCTTGTGCGATTGAAGCATCAACTAGACAGACTAGTCTACTCATGCGCTCATGGTGGGAAGCAGTACCACCTTGATTCGGAGCGTCGTTTGACGGCGCCGACGCCGCACAGTTCTGGGCCGCCGCCCTGGACCGTAAAGTCACCGCCGGGACCGACGAAACTCAAAGAGGCCGAGAGCGGTGGCGCCCGGTGGACCACGTTCGCCGATTGAGCCACCCGCCACCAGAACGAGGAGAAGACCATGACGACACGGGAACCCAAGATCCCCGGAGCCGACCATCCGATCACCATCGAGAAGACGGGTCAGCGCGTCGTAGCGCGCGTCGGCGAGCGCGTCGTCGCCGACACAACCAGGGCCCTGACACTGCGGGAAGCGAACTACCCGCCGGTCCAGTACATCCCGCTCGGCGACGTCGACCAGACGCTGCTCGCAGCCACCGACACCCGGACGTACTGCCCGTACAAGGGCGACGCGTCCTACTACAGCATCGCCCTCGCCGAAGGCGGCCTGGCCGACGCGGTGTGGTCCTACCGCGAGCCATACGACGCCGTCGTAGACATCGCCGACCACGTCGCCTTCTACACCGACCGGGTGGAAGTCGTAGTCGGCGCCTCCTGAGCGCGACGAAGCCGCTGTCCGTTCTGGCTGGACGGTGACCCGGTGATCATGGGGGCCAGAGTGCCGGCATGGCCGACGCCTGGCCCTCCTCGCCCGGCGACGTGTGTGTCGCGCCCGGCCGGCTCGTCGTCCTGGCCTAGACCACGCTGCCGATGGCTGAGATCGGCACCACCTCACGACATCCGCAACGCGCTCACCAGCTCACATGCGCTTGCCCAGGACATCGGCCAACAGGTTCAGCGCCTCGATCACGCGTTCGCGATCCGCGCCCAGCCCCTCCAGCAACTCGGCCTCCCGAGCCAGTTGCCGGGGGAAGATCGCATCGACGGCCGCTTCGCCCGCGGGCGTCAGCCGTACCAACGAGGCACGCCGATCGGCCGGGCTGGGTTCTCGCACGACCAGACCACGACTCTCCAGCCGGGTCAGCGTCTTGCTGATCGCCGCACGCGAGTGGCGCATCTGATCGGCCAGCCGGCGCGCGATGGTCGGGCTGGGGTCATGCCGCAACCGTAGACACACGTCGAGCTCCGTGCCGGTGAGCGCGGCGTCGACGTACAGCGGGTCCAGCGCCTCGCCCAGCAGGGCGATGACACGTTTGAGCGGGCCGATCACCTCCATCGGGGAAGTGTCGAGGTCGGGACGGGCCGCGGCCCACAGCTCACGGACGCGATCGGTACTCCGGCTCATGCCATCCTCACCACAACATTGTTAACTGGTTGACTACTAGGTTACCTTTGTTGCCATGATAGAGACCACAGCGCTCCGGCGCCCCATCCTGTTGCTGGGCATCTTGGGCCTGCTCACCGCAGTGGCGCCCCTGGCCATCGACATGTACGTGCCCGGCTTTCCCGAGCTCGGCCGAGAGCTGGCCGCGGGCGAGCCGACGGTGCAGATGTCGATGAGCGCCTTCCTGATCGGGCTGGTCGCCGGCCAGTTGGTGATCGGGCCACTCAGCGACGGACTGGGCCGACGCCGGCTGCTGGTGACGGGCACCGCTGCCTTCGCGCTGCTGTCGGCCTGTTGCGCGCTGATGCCGACAGCGCCGCTGCTGGTGGCCGGCCGTTTCCTGCAGGGCTGCGCGGGGGCGGCCGGGCTGGTGCTGGCCCGCGCGGTGCTGACCGACCGCTTCGCCGGGCCGCGGCTGCCGGTCTACTTCTCGATCCTGGCGATGATCCTGGGAGTGGCGCCGGTCCTCGGTCCGCTGCTGGGCGGCATGATCGTGACCGCCTACGGCTGGCGTGCGGTGTTCTGGGCGCTGACCGCCCTCGGTCTGGTGATGCTGGCGGCAACCTTGCTGGGCGTGCCGGAGTCCCTGCCGCCCGCCCGGCGATCACCCGGCGGCCTCCGGCCGGCATTCGCCTCCATGGCGGCGCTGCTGCGCCAGCGCGCCTTCACCGGGTACACCCTGACGCTCGGCCTGGCCGCCGGCGCGATGTTCGTCTACATCGGGGGCTCCAGCTACGTCTTCCAGAACGGCTTCGGGCTGAGCGCCGTGCAGTACGGGCTGGTGTTCTCCGTCAACGCCGCCGCCATGCTCGTCGCCAGCGCAGGTTTCGGCCTCACCGCCCGGCGGGTGGCGCTGCCCGCGCTGCTGTCGGGCTACCTCGCCATCGGCACACTCGGCGCGCTCGCGCTGGTCATCCAGGCCACGCTGGCGCCCACCTTGGCCGGCACCTGGCTGTGCCTGGCCGTCATGCTGTTCGGCATCGGCGGTATCTTCCCCGCCGTCACCACCATCACCCAGACCATCGGCCACGCCCGCGCCGGTGCCGCATCCGCGCTGTCCGGCGCCGCCGCCTACCTGTTCGGCGCCCTGGCCGCCCCGCTGAGCGGCGCCACGCTGCGCGCGATGGCGTTGGTCATGCTGGCCGCCATGGCGCTGGCCGTCTTGGCACTACTGGCAGCGCGCCCATGGCGTCCCCTGCCCGAAAGGAGCTTCGCATGAACACCATGCGCCTGATCATGGCACTGGCCGCACTGAGCGGCCGCCCGATCCGCCTGTCCAGCGTGGCCGCCCCCGATGACGACCCCGACAGCATCCGGCTGCACGTAGAGTCCGCCGACCAGATCAAGCCCGGCCGCAGCGCCCGCGCGTATCGAGGGATCGTGTACGCCGCTCCGGCACGCAAGCTGCGCATGGACATCCTGACCCCGCAGGCGCCCGGCCCGTACCCGCTGGTGCTGTATCTGCCCGGAGGCGGTTTCGTCACCGCCCGGCGCGCGATGGCCGCCCGCCAGCGCCACTGCGTCGCCCAGGCAGGGTTCGCGGTGGCCAGCATCGACTATCGCACTGTCCGTGACGGCGCCACCTACCTGGATGGACTGGCCGACGTCGCCGCGGCGCTGAGCTTTCTGCGCCTCCACGCCGACCATTACGGGATCAACCCCGCCCGGACCGCGCTGTGGGGCGAATCCGCGGGCGGCTACCTGGCTGCCATGGCCGCAACCGACCCCGGCAGTGGCGTCGCGGCGGTAACCGGCTCGGGAGTCGACGCGGTGATCGACGTGTTCGGCGCTTCCCACCTGGCTACCATCGCCGATGGCTTCGACCCGGCCACGGTGACCGCCTACACCACGACGGGCGCAGCACTGCCCACCTACCTGCTCGGACCCGGCCGGGCCTTTGCCGACCACCCCGCCGAAGTGATCAACGCCGACCCGGCCAGCCACATCACATCCGAGACTCCGCCGTTTCTCTTGCTACACGGCAGCGACGACCGCATCGTGACACCTGCGCAAACCGCCCGCCTGCACCAAGCCCTGCGCCGTGCCGACGTGGACAGCACCCGGTATGTACTTCAGGGCGCCGGCCACGGCGCGCTGTCGAGCGCTCCCCGAATCTGGACCAGCACGCAAGTCATGGCGATCATCGTGAACTTTCTCCGCTCCCGGCTGGGAGTCACTCCAGAATCCGACAACAAGGCCAGCACCTGATCACTCAGCCCCGGCCCCCTCCGTGAGCAGGTCCCGCAGGTGGCAGCCCGCTATGCCCGACCAGGCTCCGGTGGGGGAGGTGCGAGCTCCACGCGCAGAGGGTCGCGGTGGTCTGGCCGCATCTCGACACCCCACATGCCTCAGACGGTGACGGGCAAGGAGGGCCTCGCGTGCCGCGCGGCTGAGGACGGCCTGCGTGGTCGCGGATAAGCCGAAACGGTTCCAGTAGGTGAGGATGTGGGCCGGCGGTTGTGGAGAACTGGCTCTGCGGGCACGCTGGCTCACTCGCGGGCCGGCCATGCCCCGGCCTGCGACGTACTGCTGGACAACGGCCGGTAACGGGCCGCTTCGCAGGTCCACTCCAGGGTGGCGTGGGGAAGCGCGAGGTAGGCGCAGGCGACCTTGCTGGCTGCCCGGGCGCTGCCGTGGGACAGGTCGAGGCGCCGGTAGACGGCGGGTAGCGCGCGTGCGGCTCGGCGCAGGTCGGTGGTGCGGGCGGCGATGCGGTCGATCACCCAGGAGATGGCCGCGGCAGGGGACAGGCCGAGATGGTGCTGGGCGGCCAGGACGTAGTTGGACAGATCGGCCTCGTGCTCGTCCTTGTCCAAAGTGAGGACGTCGTTGCACCAGACGGCCACGTCGTTGGCGGCGTCGGCAAGGTCGCTCCAGGCCGGCAGGCACGCCAGGGACGCGGGCAGTTCGGTGCCGAGGACGGCCTCGCCCGCGTCGAAGATGAACGAGGCGGAGGCGACGCGGCGGTGGCGTGGGTAGTCGGCCAGTGGGCTGAACTGCCCGGTGCGTCTGGTGCGGATCTCCCAGTGGGTGCTCTGGCGGTTGAGCTCCAGGTGGGCACGGAACCGGCCGCGCCAGGCAGGGCTCATGTCTGCCGACGTGACCTGCCAGAGCTGGGTGAAGGCGCGTTCCATGGGGTCGGCGTGCGCTGGTTCGCGATCGTGGTCGACCACGTGGAGCAGCCGGGTGTAGGTGTGGTCGATCTCTTGCGGGGTGGGGCAGGAGCGCTCGTCCCAGTGGTCATCGAGCAGCACGACCCAGGTGAGCCATTGAGAGAACTGCACGAGTTTGTCGTCGCTGGAGTCGGTGAAGACCCGTCCGGCCATGCGGTGGCCGTCGATGGCGTGCAGCCGCCGCGAAGCCTTAGGGTCGTCGGCCAGTCCGGCCTGCCGAGCCCAGCACAGCACCTGCTGCCCGGCGGCATCGACGCGCGGGTGCATGCGGCACCGGCCGCGCAGGGCGGGGACTCGCTGGAGGAGGGGGCGCAGGTGCGGCCGGGCATCGGCCAGTGCCGTCATGGGGTCGGAAGGCTGCCGAAGAGCAGGTTGCCGATCGCGCTGGGGTCGGCGGAGGTGTAGTAGTCACGCGCCGCGTGGAGGAGTTCGCCACGGCTCAGCGCGCCGTCGCCGTCGAGGTCGAGCGCGGCGAAGGCCTGCTCGCTGTCCTGCTCGGACCGGCCGAACGCCTCGTGGATCAACTGGAACTCCTCCGGCTGGATGAGGCCGTCGCCGTCGGTGTCGGCCACGGCGAGCACCGCGTCGATCGCCGGGCGGAAGATCGGCTCGAAGCGGTCGCCGTCGATGAACGAGGCGATCAGCGAGGAACGGTACTCGTCCGGAGTGATGCGGCTGTCGTGGTTGAGGTCGGCCGCGTCGGCGATCGTGTCCCAGAGGCTGTCGAAGGAGTCGGCCACGCGCCGGCCTTGTGTCCCGGCCGGCGAGGCTCCGAAGCCGGCGAGCAGCCGGGCGCCGAGGCCCTGCAGGTCGTCACGGGTGATGACGCCATTGCCGTCGACGTCGATGTAGGTGAACGACCGGTCTATCTTGAGGACCTGGAGATCCGTGGCCATGCGCTGCCCTTCGTCGCTGATGCAGGATGTCCCGCAGGTATGAGGGACTTGAGAACGACTCCCGACAGTCACTCTATGCATCTCTTTGATCGCTATATGTAGCCGATGCGTGACAAGATCGTTGCTCGGCACGTCGTGACGATCTGGTGCTGTCCCCGGTCGGCACGACTCGGGCGGGCTCGACAGTTCGCGCGTCACCAGGTCAAGCAGTCTCATAGCCATCGCATGAGTCGGTCCCGGCCGCCCGCGCGGCGTACGGCGCCAGCCTGGTTGTCATCCGGTGCCGGACGGTCTGTCGCCCATAGGGGTGGGCGCGGTCTGGATCAGACGAGGACGTGCCCACCGTCGACGGTGAGGACGGTTCCGGTAGCGAACGGCTCTGTCATCAGGAACACGTAGGCTCGGGCGATGTCCTCGACCTCGCCGACCCGCCCCACCGGGATCGCGGCGGCGAGTTCGGTGTACATCCGCTCGCGCTCCTCGTCCCCCATCCCGGACCACAGCGGGGACCGTATGAAGCCGGGCGACACGACGTTCACCCTGATGGGCGCGAGTTCGACGGCCAGCGCCTTGGTCAGCGCCTCCATGGCGCCGCAGATGCTTGCCGCGACCGCCCAGCCCGGGCCCGGCCGGTCCTTGGCGATGCCGGTGGTGAGGGTGATCGAACCATCCTTGCGCAGGTACGGCAGCGCGGCGCGGACCGCACCCAGCGCGCCGAAGTAGCGCAGCGCGAAAAGGTGCCCCGCCGCGTCCAGGTCGAGCGTGTCCAGCGGCATCAGCGTCAGCGGCTCACCGGCGGTGTAGACCAGGTGGGCGAACTCGCCAAGGTCGTCGAAGAGCCGGCCCACCGCCCGGGCGTCGGTGAGGTTGACGACGCGGCCGTCGCAGCGGTCGGGCAGCCGGGTGAGTGCGTGGTCGACACTGGCCCGCCGGCTAGAGGCGACCGTGACCACGGCACCCTGTCGCGCGGCCGCCTCCGCGGTGGCCAGCCCGATACCCGAGGTGCCGCCGAGCACGACGACGCGTTGACCCTGCAGATCCATGATTCGGTCCTTCAGATAGGGCGATTCGACACCTCTACGATGGACCCGGTCCATCGCCGCCGTCCAAGACCCTCTGCCACGACTGTAATACCCTGTGGGCATCAAAGGCGGGAGGAGGCGCTGGTGGACGTCGATCTGCGGAAGCTGCGATATTTTGTTGCGGTGGCCGAGCGGCTGCATTTCGGGCGGGCGGCCGAGGCACTGCACATCGCGCAACCCGTGCTGTCCCGCCAGATCCGGGCACTTGAGGACGAGTTCAAGGTTCAGCTCTTCGTACGCACCAGGCGGGCCACCGAACTCACCTCTGCGGGCGAGCAACTGCTCGCCGACGCCGGCCCGCTGCTGGCCTCGGCCGAGGCGCTGCGCCGCCGCGTCAGTCGCGCCGCACGCGGCGCCGACATCTTCACCGTCGGATTCATGCCTGGGCTGATCGTCACTCCGGCGGTCCGGGCACTGCGCGAACGTCACCCCGGGCTGACCGTGGAGGTGGTGCGCACGACCTGGGAGGATCAGACCGAGACCATCCACGACGGGCGGGTGGACATCGGCTACGTGCGCTTGCCGATCGACCAGCGGGGGCTGCGAGTCCGGCCGCTGATGAGCGAGCCGCGTGTCGCCGTGCTGCCTGCCGGCCACCATCTGGCGGGCAAGGACATGATCGGCATCGCCGACCTCACCGACGAACACCTCCTCCAAGACCCCGATGCCGTTCCCGAATGGCGCGACATCGCCACCGAGCTGCGGCGGCCGGGAAGGCGTCGCCCTGCGCCGGTCTTTCACGCTGTGGAGGAGAAACTGGAACACGTCGCCGCGGGCCACGGCGTCGTTGTCCTGCCGCTGTCGGTGGTGGCCTTCTACACCCGGCCGGACGTCACCTACGTCCCGGTCACCGACATTCCGCCGAACCAGGTGTGCCTGGCCTGGGACAGCGCCCGCCGGAACCCCCTGATCGGCGAGTTCGCCGCCATCGCGACGGACCTCGGGGCCGACGGCCCGTCACCTGCCCTGTGACGCCTGCTCCTGCCTCCAGATCACGCCGATGCAGTTGGCCGGTAACGTGCGGGC
This sequence comes from Nonomuraea sp. NEAU-A123, assembly GCF_018603905.1. Taxonomy (GTDB): domain Bacteria; phylum Actinomycetota; class Actinomycetes; order Streptosporangiales; family Streptosporangiaceae; genus Nonomuraea. The sequence continues at coordinate 863,416 of NZ_JAHFZZ010000002.1, read as the reverse complement.
AGCCGCCAGGTTTTCGACACTCCCGCTCGTTTCGAGGGGCCGTGGGAGCTGGGCTGTTGCGGGCCGGGTCTACTTGTGGCGCAGTGCCTCGAGCATCCGTGAGAGTGCGGCCCAGGTGTCGGCCAGGTCGTTGGGGTTGGTTGATGTGGCCAGCCACAGGGCAGCCTCGTTCATGGCGCCGGACAGCAGGTGGGTGAGTGGTTCGACCGGTTGAGGGGCGATGGTTCCTTGTTCGATGAGAGTGGTGAGCGCTTCGGCTAGATGGTGTGCCGACGCGCCCTCGTCCATCGCGCGCCATTCGCTCCAGCCGAGCACGGCAGGGGCGTCGATGAGCATGATCTGTTGGACGTCCGGGTCGGTGCTCGCGGTGAGGAACGCTGTCGCCGCCCGGGACGCCGGAGCGCGAGTCATCGCCGCAGGGCGTGACCACAACGCGCTCGCCGCCGCCTACGCCGGCGAGCCCGGGGTCACCACCGAAACCGTTGACCTCAGCCGCAGGCAAGCATCTCCGCCGCCGCAGTGACCCCGGAGATTGCTGTGGAGACCGGGCGTCACGGACTCACCCCGCGATGACCTGCACCACGGGGTGGCCGCGATTCCGTTTCAACGCGATCCCGCTGCCCGCCGACAGGGCGTCCATCGCAGCGGTCATCTAGGTCAACGTGCGCGGTCCTCGTCGTCCTCGTCCCCAGGGACGGGATCCTGCGCCATTGTGGCGGCAGCCTGGGCGGCGATGGCCGTGCTCGGCGTGTGGGCCGCGCTTGCGGATGGCGTGGTGAGCGCCATCGGACCGATGATTGCGGATGCCACCACGGCGGCGGCAACTAGAAGGCGTTCGAGCATCAGAGATCACTCCGTGACGTGATGAGCGCCCAGATGATGCCGGGCTGACGGAGCGTCGACTTGGGCTCCCCCGGGAAGCGCCAGTACGGCGCATGAAGCATTTCTCACTCTAGCGAGGGTGGTCCGCGGAGTCTCCCGGCAAGAGGCAAAGCTGTAGAAAGGCGCAGGCCGCATGCGAGCGTGACTCCACGACGGCTGTGCTCCGCCTGGCTCGGCTTTATCCGTACCGGCACCCCCACCACCGACACCCCCTGGGCCCAGTACACAAGAGACTCTCCCGCCACGCACCGCTGGAATGCCTAGCTCCCGGACGCCTGCGCATCACACTGACGAGGTCGGCGGGCGTGGAGGACGAAGGCCGGGGGTGCGTTGCGCCAGATGGTCCGGCTGGGCACGACCTCCTCGAACAGTTCGGACAGCAGGCGGCGGAAGCGCTTGGCGGAGGGGAGGGGTACGGCGTGGAGGTAGGTGAAGGCGGTGAAGGCTCCCTGCCGTCCGAGTCCGGCGGCCACCGCTTCCAGGAGCTGATGCTGAAGGGAGGCAGAAAGGAGCGCCCAGGGAAGGCCGCTGACGATGACGTCGGCGCGGTCGATGCCGCGTTCGCCGAGCAGGCGCGGCAGCCGGCGCGGGCCAGCATGGAGCAGGCACTGGCTCTCGCCGAGCCGGACCGGCTGATCTTCCCGTTCGCGATGACCGGCGCGTGGCAGCTGCTGAAAGCCCTGCGGGGAACCTCGCACACCGCACTGGTCGCCGACATCCTCGGCGCCGTCCACGACGGCGCTCCCGCGAAAGCGGAGCATCCACCCGGCCTGAAGCTCAGCCCCAGCGAGCTACGGGTGCTGCGTTACCTGCCGACGAACCTCACCCGGCTCGAGATCGCCAGCGAGCTCCCGGTTTCCCTCCACACCATCAACACCCACATCCGCCGTATCTACGCCAAGCTCGGCGCCACCGACCGCTCGTCGGCGGTGCAACGCGGCCGCGACCTGCGGCTCCTGTCACCTACCCAAAGCCATCGCCAGGGAGCCCACGGCTAGACCTTGCTGTTGCGGACGAGCTGGCCGCGGTTCCAGCCCGAGGCTGTTATTACCCCCTAAACCAGTAGGAAATATTGACTTTTCGGAGATCGCGGCTTAGCTTCGTTGGTATGAGCCAGGGCATTCTTCTGACCAGGCGCTCTCACGTGGATTTCTGCCACGTAGCCAGCGCACAGTGTCGTTGATCACGGACCCGTAGCCGCCGAATCCCACCCGCGCGCTCCCGGCGTGGCCGGCGCCGCCCACGCCCTCACCGCCGACTTCTCCTTTCCGCCGCGCCCCGGCAGCCGCCGGAGCGCCGCGTGAGCATGCCTTCTCCGTGAGGAACTTTCTCGTGATCATGCCATCACCCACATCCGGCCACCCCGCTGACCGCCCGCACCGGAACGGGGCACCCGCATGACTGACACACTGCCCGATCGGGCCGTCGCGGCCGACCAGTTCAAGCGGGCGCTCGCCGTGCACGCCAGCGGGGTCGTGATTATCACCGCGCAGAGCGACGGCATTCCCGTGGGCCTCACCGCCACGTCCTTCTCCTCGGTCAGCCTCGAGCCGCCCTTGGTCTCCTTCTACGTGGACCGTTCCTCGACCACCTGGCCCCAGCTGAGCGGCGCCGACCACTTCGCGGTCAACATCCTGACCAGCGACCAGGCCGACCTGGCGGCCCGCTTCGCCCGCAAGAGCATCGACCGGTTCGCCGCGCCCACCCGCTGGCGCCCCGGACCGCTGGGCGCTCCGTTGCTGCAGGACGTCTCGGCGCACCTTGTCTGCCTGCCCTACGAGCGGGCCGTGGTCGGCGACCACATCCTGGTGGTCGGCCTGGTCGCCGAGGCGGACGTGCAGCGGCCCGGCCGACCGCTGCTCTACCACCAGGGCCGCTTCGGCCGCTTCCTGGCCCACCCCGACTCCTGAACCCCGGAGGACCCGTGTCCATCTCCACGCAGACGGCGGTCTACGCGACCCCTGTCGACCATGTCACGTACGGCCACTACGGCCCGGGCCGCCTGCACCTGTCGCCGGACTGGAACCGCCCGGTCTACCCGTTCCAGGGCCGGGTCACGGCCGACGGCTCCAGCGGCTTCCGCGCCGAACCCGGCCGCTACCACCTCTACGTCGCCTGGGTCTGCCCGTACGCTCACCGCGCCGCCATCGTCCGCAAGCTCAAAGGACTGGAAGACGTGGTCACGCTGTCCTACGTGGACGACGAGCGCGACGGCCGAGGCTGGGCGTTCAGGAAACGCCGGGGCCACGACCCCGTCAACGGCTTCACCCTGCTGGAGCAGGGCTACGAGGCGACCGAGAAGGGGTACGGCGGCCACATCTCGGTCCCCGTCCTCTGGGACCGGCGGACCGGCGCGATCGTCAGCAACAACTTCCCCGACATCACGATCGACCTGGCCACCCAGTTCGAACAGTGGGCCGACACCTCCGTCGACCTCTACCCCGACGAGCTGCGCCCGGAGATCAACAAGCTGAACGGGTGGATCTACTTCGACGTCAACGCCGGAGTCTCCCGTGTGGCCCGCGCCGCTTCCGAGGACGAGCGCGAGCAGGAGCGCCACCGGGTCGTCTCCGCGCTGGAGCGGCTGGACGAACGTCTGGCCGAGCGGCGGTTCCTGACCGGCGACACGATCACCGAGGCGGACGTGCGGCTGTGGGTGACGCTGGCCAGGTTCGACTCCGGTGACAACCGCGGCCATCTCATCAGCGAGCGGGAGCTTTCCGACTTCGAACACCTTTGGCCGTACGCCCGCGATCTCTACCAGCGCCCCGCCTTCCGGGAGACGACCGAGGGCCTGCCGGCGACGTGGGACGCATCGCACGGGCGGGGGATATGACGCGCAAGCAGGTCCACTTGGCCGCCCACTTCCCCGGCGTGAACAACACCACGGTCTGGACCGATCCCCGCTCCGGCAGCCAGATCGACTTCGCCTCGTTCGTCCATCTGGCCAGGACGGCCGAGCGGGGCAAGCTCGACTTCTTCTTCCTGGCCGAGGGGCTGCGGCTGCGCGAGCTCAAGGGCCGCATCCACGACCTCGATGTGGCCGGCCGGCCGGAGGCGCTCACCGTGCTCGGCGCCCTGGCCGCGGTGACCGACCGGCTCGGGCTCGCCGGGACCGTCAACGCCACCTTCAACGAGCCGTACGAGCTGGCCAGGCGCCTGTCCACGCTGGACCATCTGAGCGAGGGCCGGGCCGGGTGGAACGTGGTGACCACCTCCGACGCCTTCACCGGCGAGAACTTCCGCCGCGGCGGTTTCCTCAACCGCGCCGACCGGTACAAGAGGGCGGGCGAGTTCCTCCGCCTGGCGCGCGAGCTGTGGGACTCTTGGCACCCGGACGCGATCGCCGCCGACCCCGAGACCGGCACCTTCGTCCGGCCGGGCGCTATTGGAACGGTCGAGCACTCCGGCGAGCACTTCACGGTCCAGGGCCGGTTCACCCTGCCGCGTAGCCCGCAGGGACGCCCCGTGATCATCCAGGCGGGCGACTCCGACGAGGGCCGCGAGTTCGCCGCCGCCAACGCCGACGTGATCTTCACCCCGCACGGCAAGCTGGAGGACGGCAAGCGCTTCTACGCCGACGTCAAACGCCGCCTGGCCAAGTACGGCCGCGAGCCCCACCAGCTCAAGATCATGCCCGGCGTGACGTTCGCGCTGGGTGACACCGAGGAGGACGCGGCCGAGAACGCCGCCTACATCCGCTGCCAGCAGGTCGGGCCGCAGACCGCGACCGCGTTCCTGGAGCAGGTGTGGGGTCGTGACATGTCGGCCTACGACCCGGAAGGCCCACTGCCGGACGTCGAGCCGGACCTGTCGGAAGGCGTCTCCCAGGGACGGGTGCCGATCAAGGACCGCGGGGACGTGGCCGCCAAGTGGCGGGCACTGGCCGAGGAGAAGGGGCTGTCGATCCGCGAGCTGGTCATCGAGGTGACGGGGCGGCAGACGTTCATCGGCACCCCCGAGACCGTGGCCCGGCTCATCGACGAGCACGTGCAGGCTGACGCCGCCGACGGGTTCATCCTCGTCCCTCACCTGACGCCCGGCGGGCTGGACGAGTTCGTGGACCGGGTGGTGCCGCTGCTGCAGGAGCGCGGCGCCTTCCGTACCGACTACACCGGCACCACCCTCCGTGACCATCTGGAGCTCTCATGACGTTGCACCTGGCCGTGGCCCTGGACGGCGCGGGCTGGCACCCCGCCGCCTGGCGCGAGTCCCCGGCGGACGTCTTTTCCGCCCGCCACTGGGCGGGACTCGTGGCCGAGGCCGAGCAAGGGCTGCTCGACTTCGTCACCATCGAGGACGCGCTCGGCCTGCAGTCCACTCTGCCCGACGCGCCCGACGACCGGAACGACCAGGTGCGGGGCCGCTTCGACGCCGTGCTGCTCGCGGCCCGGCTGGCCCCGCTCACCAGCCGGATCGGTCTGGTGCCGACGGCCACCACCACGCACACCGAGCCCTTCCACGTGGCCATCGGCATCGCCACCCTTGACCACGTCAGCCAGGGCCGGGCCGGTTGGCGGCCGCAGATCTCCCCGCGCGCCTCCGAGGCGCGGCACTTCGGCCGTAGGGAGTTCCCACCCCTGGACCTGGTCCTGAACCGGCCGGGCGGCGTGGACCTGTCCGGAGATCCGCACGTGCGCGACCTGTTCGCCGAGGCCGCCGACGCGGTTGAGGTGGCGCGGCGGCTCTGGGACAGCTGGGAGGACGACGCCGAGATCCGCGACCTGGCCACCGGCCGGTTCATCGATCGGGACAAGCTCCACTACGCCGACTTCGCTGGGCGGTTCTTCTCGGTGAAGGGCCCGTCGATCACGCCGCGCCCGCCGCAGGGGCAGCCGGTCGTGACCGCGCTGGCGCACGCGCGGCTGCCGTACGAGTTCGCCGCGAGCAGTGCCGACATCGTGTACGTCACGCCGCACTCGGCCGAGCAGGCGCGCGACATCGTCGAGGAGATCCGAGGGCTGTCCGCGGAGCTGAAGATCTTCGCCGACCTGGTCGTCTTCCTGGGGGAGGACGCGGCCCGGCGCAAGGCGCGCCTGGACGAACTGGACGGGGCCGAACTCGTCTCCGACGCCGCGATCTTCACCGGCACCGTCCGGGAACTCGCCGACCTGCTGCTGGAATGGCGGCGGGCGGGCATCCAGGGATTCCGGCTGCGGCCGGGCGCACTGCCGTACGACCTGGCGCAGATCGCCCGCGGCCTTACGGTCGAGCTGCGGGAACGCGGGGTGTTCCGGCACGAGTACGAGGCCGCCACCCTGCGCGGGCTGCTCGGCCTGCCACGCCCGGCCAGCCGCTACGCGGATTTGTCGTGAAATTATTCTCTACTATTTAGGTAGGTTATAGTGGCTTTGAGTCGCAAGCGTTGATGAAAGGGCAGTGCCCTCATAACCAGATCACCGACAAGCTGACCTGGCAGAACCCGCAGATGCTGGAGATCGAGCCGTGGATCGCCACGAGGTGGGACCATCCACGCCGCCGCGTTCTTCATGCTCTCGGCCTGCGAACCACCGTGAAGGCGGACCAGTGACAGAACCACAGCTCGACCACCTCGTTTACGCGGTGCCCGACCTCGCCGCGGGAGTCGCCGAGTTCGCCGAGCGAACCGGAGTCCGCCCGGTGGCCGGAGGCAGCCATCCTGGAGGCACCGCCAATCACCTCGTCCGGTTCGGCCCCGGCTCCTACCTGGAGATCATCGGGCCCGACCCCGAGGCGTCCGTACGGCCGCGGGCCTTCGGCCTGGAAACTCTCACCGAGCCGCGGCTCGCCGCCTGGGCCGTACGCCCGCACGACTTGGACAAGGCGGTGCGGCAGGCCCGCGAGCAGGACTACGACCCCGGCGACGTACACCCCCTGTCCAGACGCACCCCGGCAGGCGAGCTGCTGGAGTGGCGGCTCACCCGGCGTGCGGACCCGGCGGCGGTCAGGCCGGTGCCGTTCCTCATCGACTGGGGCGCCACCCCCCACCCCGCGGACTCGGACCTGCCCCTGGTGGGCCTGACCTCCTTCTCCGCCGTACACCCGGCCCCGGACGCGCTGCGGCGCGACCTGGCCGCTCTCGGCGTCCGGCTCGACATCTCACAAGGACCCGAAGCGGTGCTGCGCGCCGTGATCGACACTCCACTCGGCCCCGTGACCCTGCGCTGACCAGGAAGAGAAGACCATGAGCACCCTACGCGAGTACCTGTCGCACAAGCGCACGGCCCTGCTGGCCCGCCGGGAGGCGCCCGCCGCCGGGCCGGTCCCGCTGCACGCCCACGTCACCGCCGAGGGCCGCAGCGGAATCCGGCGCGTCAGGATCCGGGACTTCCAGATCATCAGCGACAGCGGCCCCGACTTCGCCGGCTACGACCTCGGCCCCACCTCCCCCGAACTCCAGGCCGGTGTGCTCGGCAGTTGCGTCACCCACATCTTCCTCATCAAGGCGGCCGAACTGGCGGTGCCGATCGACGCGCTCGAGGTGGACGTGCACGCCGAGTACGACCCTCGAGCCCAGCAGCCGGGCGACGGTGACATCCCGGTCTACCCGCACAACTTCCGCTACGAGGTGCTGATCGACTCGCCTGCCGCGGATGAGGAACTGGCCAGACTGCATGCCGAGGTCGAGCGGGTATGCCCGATACTCAACCTGATCCGCAACCCACAGCCGGTCAGTGGAACGGTGGTCCGGACCCGACGAAGCTCAGCAGCCGTCGCGCATTCGTAGCTGAAGTCTGGGATCTGCACTACGGCAACATCCTCGCCGGGCAACGGGAACCATGGTCGGCCATCGACCAACCGTTCCGTTGTCCCGCTACGGGGCGGGCGCTTTGAGCCCGTCGAGCATGACCGTGGTGAGGGGGTCGTCGGCGCGGGCGCCGGGGCGGCAGATGGCGACGTTGAGCAGCCCGATGACCTGCTCCGGCGTGAGGTCGCGACGCAGGCTGCCCTCCTGCTGCGCCTGCTCGACGATGGTCCCCAGCGGACTGTCGATCTCCCGGACGAGCCCCTGGCGCGCGTCCGACTGCGGCGAGGCCTCCGGCAGCGAGCTGAGCAGCGCCAGGGGCCGCCCGGCGCAGTGGCGCACCATGCTCAGCAGCACCTCCCAGCGCGGCACTTGCTCGGCCGCGCCGGCCCGAAGGTGGTCGCGCAGGGCCGTCAGCGTGCTCTGCGCGATCTCCTCGATCGCCGCGCGGTCCGCGGACCCGGCCGCGGAGCGGATGCGGGAGATCATCGTGGCGGTCCTGGAGGCATACACGGACCAGGTCATGCAGCTGATGTTCCGGCCGGGCTCCGGTCTTCCGTTCGCCGAGGTGCCGAAGGGGCCGGACAGCCCGTTCCACGCGATCGTGGTCGAGGTGGAGAACGTCGTCCGGGCCGGCATCGCGCGCGGGGAGTTCCGCGACGTCGGCGATGTGCACCTCACGGTGGAGCTGCTGTCCGGTGTCATGCGCGCGGGCGCCGAACGCATCGGCCGGGACCCGGACGCCTTCGCGGCCACGGTCCGCGCGGCACAAGAGATCGTCCTCGCGTCTCTGGTCCGCCGCCCGGGTGAGGGTCCGTCGGCCGGTCTTGAGCACGCACGTCATGCCGCTGCTGATCGGCCGGCGGCGCCGGGGGTAATTGGGCGGTGAGAGCGCTGTTGCGGGCGATCTGGGGGTAGCCGTTCATCGCCCTTCACCGGGCGGGCCGGAGCTCCGGCGCAGCCGTGGCACGCTCGCGACGAGCCGGCGTGTGTGGGGATGGCGGGGCGAGCCGAGTACGTCGGCGCTCGGCCCCCGCTCCACGATCCGCCCCCGGTCGAGTACGGCGATCTCGTCGCACAGGGCGGCGACCACGGCCAGGTCGTGCGAGACCATCACCACCGTCAGGTCTCTGGCGGTGTTCAGCTCGCGCAGCAACTCCACCAGGCGCACGCGGGTGGTGACGTCCAGCGCGCTGACCGGCTCGTCGGCCAGCAAGATCCGCGGCTCACACACGATGGCCCTGGCGATCGCGATGCGCTGCCGCTGTCCGCCGGAGAACTCATGCGGATAGCGGCGGGCGGCGTCCGCGGGCAGGCCGACCGCCCGCAGCGTCTGCGCCACCCGGTCGCCGATCTCGTCGCGGGCGCCGATCCGCATCGCGCGCAGCGGCTCCGACACGATGCGGTCCACACGTTGCCGGGGATCCAGCGACGAGTACGGATCCTGGAACACCGGCTGGACGCTGCGCCGGAACTCGCGGTCCGGGCGCAGGGAACGGCCGTCGAAGAGCACCTCGCCGCTGCTGGGCCTGGCCAGGCCCAGCAGCAGCCGCAGCAGCGTCGTCTTGCCCGCGCCCGACTCGCCCACCAGCGCCAGGTTGCGCCCCGGCGACACGGCGACCGAGACGTCGGAGAGCACAGGCGCCCCGCCTCGGTACGCGAACCCGACCGACCGGGTCTCCAGGATGGTCACGGCGCCAGCCGATCGAGCTCGGCCTCGAACTCCCACGCGCTGTGTACCAGCGAGCGCGTGTAGGTGTGCCGCGGCTCCTTCACGATGTCCTCCGTCCTTCCCGACTCCACCACCGCGCCGTCCCTGAGCACGATCAACCGGTCCGCCACGCCGGCGACCACGGCGAGGTCGTGGCCGATGAACAGCAGCGCCATCCCCTTCTCGGCGACCAGGCCGTCGAGCAGCGCAAGTACTTCGGCCTGCACGCTCACGTCGAGCGCCGTGGTCGGCTCGTCGGCGATCAGCAGGTCCGGCTCGCAGGCCAGCGCCATGGCGATGGCCGCGCGCTGCCGCTGGCCGCCGGAGACCTCGTGCGGGTACGCGCTCGCGATCCGTTCCGGCAGGCGTACCTCCTCCAGCGCCGCCAGGACGGCGGCCCGCAACGCCGCGCCCCGCAGTCCGCGCCGGCGCCGGAGGGGCCCGGCGATCTGCCTGCCGATGCGCATTAGCGGGTCCAGCGCCATGAGTGGCTCCTGGAACACCGCGCTCACGGCCCGGCCGCGGACGCGGTCCAGCCGCCGGTCCGCCGCGCCGACGACCTGCGTACCGGACACCAGCACGCTGCCATGGGCGGTCAGGCCCGCCGGAAGCAGGCTCAGAATGGCCAGCGCGGTCAGCGACTTGCCCGAGCCGGATTCGCCGATCAGGCCCAGCCGCTCGCCGCGCGCCAGCGTGAACGACAGGCCGTGGAGCAGCTCGTGGCCGTCGGCCTGGCGTACCGACAGGTCATCGACGTCCAGCAGCGTCATCGGCTCCTCCCCGGTGCGAGGTCGCGCAGGCCGTCGGCGACCAGGTTCACGCCGACGACGAGCACGACCAGCAGAATGCCCGGCGCGATGGCGCCGACCGGCGCGGTGAGCACGGTGGCCTGCGCCTCGTGCAGCAGCCGGCCCCAGGAGGCGTTCGGCGGGGGCGGGCCGAGGCCGAGGTAGGACAGCGACGCCTCGGCCAGCACCGCCAGGCCGAACTGGAGGGCCAGGTTGACCAGGAGCGTCGGCCAGATGTTCGGCAGCACGTGCTCGACGATCACCCGGGGCCATGAGCTGCCTGATGTGCGGGCCGCCGTGATGTAGTCCTGCGCGAGCACCCGTTTGACCAGGATCCTGGTCAAACGGGCCACCACCGCCGACATGGCCAGCCCGATCGCCAGCACCGCCGAGCCGAGCGACGCCTCGCGCACCGCCACCACCAGCATGGCCAGCAGCAGCGTCGGAAAGGCGATGAGCGCGTCGAGCGCCGCCGCCAGCGCGTCGTCCAGCCACCGCGTCGCGAATCCGGCGGCCAGCCCCGCCGCCACCCCGAGCACACCCCCGAGCAGTACGGACCCGGCCCCGGCCGTCAGTGCGATGCGGGCGCCGATCATGAGGTGGGTGAGCAGATCTCGGCCCAGCTTGTCGGTGCCCAGCAGGTGCGCGCCGCCCGGCGGGACCAGCCGGGCGCCCGAGGTGTCGGCCGGATCGTACGGCAGCCACACCAGCGACACGGCGGCCAAGGCGAGCACCACCCCGACCAGGACGCAGCCCGCGACGAACCCCTTCACGGCCGCCCCAGCCGGGTGCGCAGGCGGGGATCGACCAGGCGTTGCGCGATGTCGGCGGCGAACCCGATCACCAGGACCGCCAGCGTGCTGACCGCGAGCACGCCCTGGATCACCGGATAGTCGTGCTCGGCGATGCCCTCGACCAGCAGGGCGCCGAGCCCCGGCAGCGCGAACACGCTCTCCACCACCACCGCGCCGAGGAACGTGGTGGCCAGCTCGATGCCGAGGATCGAGATGACGGGCGCCGCCGCGTTGCGCAGGCCGTGCCGCCACATGGCGCCGGCGAACGACTCGCCCAGCGCCCGCGCGGTACGCATATGGTCGCTGCCCAGCACCTCCAGCGTCGCCGAGCGGACGTACCTGATGAGCGAGGCCGACATGACCAGCGCGATGGCGACGACCGGCAGCACCAGCGCCGCCAGCGCGCGACCCGGCTCGGCCCAGTCCTCGCGCGGGAACCCACCGGCCGGCAGCAGCCGCAGGCGCAGCGCGAACACCGTCACCAGCAGCATGCCGATCCAGAACACCGGCACCGCGATGCCGAGCTGCGCGAACCCGCTGAGCAGCGGCCCGTACCAGCGCTCGGCCCGACGGGCGGTCAGGAAACCGACCGGCACCGCCACCACCACGGCCAGGACGAAGGCCAGCAGCGTCAGCGGCACGGTGACCGCCAGCCGGGCGGCGATCTCGCCGCCGACCGGCAGCCTGCTGACGTAGGAGGTGCCGAGATCGAGCCGGACGAGCCCGCCCAGCCACGCGGCGTACTGCTCGGGCAGCGTCAGGTCCGAGCCGGTCTGGCGGCGCGCCGCCGCGATCTGCTCCGGCGTCGCGCCCATGGGCAGCAACGCGTTCGACGGATCGCCGGGCAGCAGCCGCAGCAGCACGAACAGCAGCGAAGCCGCCAGCAGCAGCGAACCGAGCAGGAAGGCGGTGCGGCGCAGCAGGTAGCGCGCCATCAGCCCTTTTTGATCCCGTACGCGGAGAACTGCGAGTTCAGGCCGTTGACCGGGTAGCCCGACAGCTTCGAGGAGGCCACGACGATCTGCGGATACAGGTAGAGCCAGTCGCTGGCCGCGTCCTCGGCGATCTGCCTGTTGGCCTTCTTCAGCAGCCCGGTCTGCTCCTCGGCGGTCTTCGCCTGCTCCGCCTGCTTGATCCAGTCGGTGACCTGCTTGTTGTCGTAACCCCAGTAGAAGTCCGGATTGCCGTACCAGACCACGTCGCGGTCGTTGACGTGCTCCTGCAAGGTGGCGGCGAAGTCGTGGTTCTTGAACACCTTGCTGTACCACTCGTCGGCGGTGATCACGTTGATGTCGACGGTGATGCCGACCTTGGCCAGCTCGCTCTTGATGAACGTGGCCGCCGTCGGGTGCGGGTCGTAGTTGGGCGTGTCGAGGGTGAAGCGGAAGCCCTTGGCGTACCCGGCCTCTGCGAGCTGCCGCTTGGCCAGCTCCACGTCGTACGGGTCGATCGTGGTCAGGTCCTCGTACCACGGGTCCGTGGGCGGCACCATCGAGCCGATCAGGCTGCCGTGGCCCGCCCAGATCGACTCCAGCAGCTTGGCGTCGTCGATCGCGGAGGAGACGGCCTTGCGCACCAGCGGCTTGTCGAACGGCGCCTTCCTGTCGTTGAAGGCGAGCAGCAGTTTGGTCGTGGAGTGGCCCTCGCTGACCTTGTAGTCGGCGTTGCCGGTGAACTGGCCCAGCGCGTCCGGGCTCTGCTCGCTGGTGACGATGTCCACGGCGCCGGTCAGCAACGCGTTGTTGAGCGCGGTGGCCTCGGTGAAGTAGTGGAACACCACGCCGCCGTTGGCCGGCCGCGGCCCCCAGTAGCCGGGGAAGGGCTCGAGGCTGAGCGTGGAGCCGCGCTTCCAGACCCCCAGTTTGTACGGTCCCGTGCCGTCTTCGCTCGTCGCCAGGTCCTTGGCGTCGGCGTTGACGATCCACACGTAGCTGAGGTTGTACACCAGGGAGATCGACCTGCTCGCCAGCGTGACCACCACGGTGCGGTCGTCGGGCGCGGCCACGGACTTGATCACCTCGAGCTGGCTCTTGCGCGCCGACTGGGAGTCCTCGGCGGTGACCCGCTCGATGCTGTGCTTCACGTCCGCGGAGGTCAGCGCCTTGCCCGAGTGGAACTTCACGCCCTGGCGCAGCTTGAAGGTGTAGGTGAGGCCGTCGTCGGACACCTCCTGGCTCTCCGCCAGGAGGTTCTCCACCTTGCCCGCGTCGGTGAGCTTGAACAGGCCCTCGTAGACGTTGCCGTTCAACGCCTCCGTCACGCCTTGGCCGCCGCCGCCCGTGTTGTCGAGGTTCTGCGGTTCGTACTGGGAACCGATCTCGATCGTGGCGTCGGCCGTGCCGCTGCTCGGGCTCTTCTGGGGCGCGGCCGCCGGGTCCGATCCGCATGCGGCGAGAGCGAGGGCCAATGCGACCGCGACTCCGGCGAACTTCCTGGTCAACGTGACTCCTGAGCAGAGCGGCCACCACGCGGGGGCGCTTCTATGTATATCCAGTAGGTAAAGCTGAGGGTTGGGCATAAGGATAACATGTAATTCATGTAGGAAATGTTGACTTAGTCGGCATCGGCTTTTAGCTTCGTGGTCATGAGCCAGATCTCTCCGGCCTTACCCCTGATCGGGGAGGGGCCGTGACGCTCCCCGAGGCTCCGGCGCCACCTCGCCAGGACGAGGAGCGGCCAGGAGAAGTCGTCACGGCCCGTCATCCGCTGCGGTGGGTGGCCGCAGCCTGCGTGCTCGTCGTGCTGGCCATGGTCGCCAGCGCCCTGATCACCAACCCCGCCTGGGAGTGGGAGATCGTCGGCCAGTACCTGTTCGCCCCGTCGGTGGTGCGCTCGGTCGTGCTCACGCTGGAGCTGACCGCGCTGGGCATCGCACTGGGCTTCGCGCTCGGCACGGTGCTGGCCCTGATGCGGCTCTCGGCCAACCGGCTGCTGTCGTCGGTGGCCTGGGCGTACGTCTGGCTGTTCCGGTCGGTCCCGCTCATTCTGCAGCTGCTGTTCTGGTACAACCTCGCACTGCTCTACCCCCGGCTGTCGGTGGGGGTGCCGTTCGGGCCGGAGTTCTTCGACTTCGGGACCATGGACCTCATCTCACCGCTGACCGCGGCGGCGCTCGGGCTGGCGCTCCACCAGGCCGCGTACGCCGCCGAGATCGTCCGCGGTGGCCTGCTGTCGGTGGACCACGGGCAGCGGGAGGCGGCGGCCGCCCTGGGGCTGCCCCCGGCGCGGCGGCTGTTCAGGATCATCCTGCCCCAGGCCATGCGGACGATCGTGCCCAACGCCGGCAACGAGATCATCGGCCTGGTCAAGGGCACGTCGGTGGTGTACATCATGGCGCTGCCCGAGCTCTTCTACCAGGTGCAGGTGATCTACAACCGCAACGGCAGGGTCATGGCGCTGTTGCTGGTCGCGGCCATCTGGTATCTGATCCTCACCACTGCCCTGTCGATCGTCCAGTACTACGTGGAACGCCACTACGGCAGGGGACGCGCGTGAATCCCATGGTGGAGCTGCGCGGCGTGCACAAGAGCTTCGGCTCCCTGCATGTGCTGCGTGGGGTGGACCTGGAGGTTCGCCAGGGCCAGGTGCTGGTGATCGTGGGTCCGTCGGGGTCGGGGAAGTCCACGCTGCTGCGTACGATCAACCACCTGGAGAAGGTGGACCGCGGCTCGGTCCGGGTGGACGGGCGGCTGCTCGGCTACCGCCAGAGCGGCCACCGCCTGCACGAGTTGCCCGAACGCGAGGTGCTGCGGCAGCGCACCCAGATCGGGTTCGTCTTCCAGGCGTTCAACCTGTTCCCGCACCTCACCGTCAAGCAGAACCTCATGGAGGCGCCGCTGTCGGCCCAGCGCCGGTCGCGCGCCGAGGTCGAGCCGATGGCCGAACGCCTGCTGGCCCGGGTGGGCCTGGCGGACAAGGCCGGCGCCTATCCTCGTACGCTGTCCGGCGGCCAGCAGCAGCGCGTCGCCATCGCCAGGGCGCTGGCGCTGGAGCCCAAGCTGCTGCTGTTCGACGAGCCGACCTCCGCGCTGGACCCTGAGCTGGTAGGCGAGGTGCTGGACGTCATCAAGGACCTCGCCCGCGGCGGCACCACGATGATCGTGGTCACCCATGAGATCGGCTTCGCCCGCGAGGTGGCCGACACCGTGGCCTTCATGGACGCCGGCCGCATCGTCGAGCTCGGCCCGCCCGCCCGGCTTCTGGACGTCCCCGCCCACGAACGCACCCGCGCCTTCCTCAGCAAGGTTCTCTGACCCGGCAAGGCTCTCCGACTCGGCAAGGTTCTCTGACCCGGTAAGGACATACGACATGCGCGCATCGCTCGCGCGGGCCCTCGCCGTGCCCGCGCTCCTCCTCCTGACCGCCGCCTGCGGCGCCGAACCCGACGTCACCGCCCCGTCGGCCACCACGGCTCCCGTGGTGGCCGGCAAGAAGATTAACCTTGGCCCGGAGCAGAACCGGGTACGCGCACAGAAGGTAGACGCCATCGCGGCCCAAGTGCCGAAGGACATCGCCGCCGACGGCAAGCTGACCGTCGGCTACAGCGGCACCAGCTCGCCGCCGCTGGTGTTCCCCGCCACAGACGACACCACGCTGATCGGCGTCGAGACCGACCTCGCCCAGCTCGTGGCCGACGTGCTCGGCCTGGAGATATCTCCGCAGACCAGCTCCTGGGAGAACCTCTTCCTGGCCGTGAAGTCCGGTAAGTACGAGATCGTGGTCAACAACGTCACGGTCACCGAGGAACGCAAGGACACCTACGACTTCGCGACATACCGGATCGACCAGCTCGGCTGGCAGGTCCCCGACAACAGCCCGATCAAGCAGATCGCCAAGCCCGCCGACATCGCCGGGCTGCGCGTCTCGGTGGGCTCCGGCACGAACCAGGAGAAGATCCTGCTCGACTGGGACGAGCAGAACAAGGCCGCCGGGCTGAAACCGGTCGAGATCCTCTACTACGAGAAGTACGGCGACGTGCTGCTGGGGCTCAAGTCCGGCCGCGTCCAGGCGTACTTCGGCCCGAACCCGTCGATCGCCTACAACATCGCCGTCAGCGGCGGATCCAGGATCGTCGGCACGTACTCCGGCGCCGGGCCGGACCTGCAGGGACTCATCGCGGTCATGACCAAGAAGGACAACGGCCTGGTCAAGCCGCTCAACGAGGCGCTCAACACGGTGATCGGGGACGGCAGGTACAAGGAGGTACTCGAACGCTGGGGACTGGCCAACGAGGCGATCCCCCGGTCGCAGATCAACCCGCCCGGGCTACCCCGGCAGAAGTCGTGAGCGAACTCGCCGCCGAGGTGCGTCTCGTCCCTATGTCGGACCCGGCCGCCGAACCGCTGCTGGCCGGGCTGCACCTGGAGTACACCTCTCGCTACGGCTCCAACGACGAGCTCGCGAGGTATCCGGAGGCCGAGTTCGCGCCGCCGCACGGCGCGTTCCTGATCGTGGTGTGCGGCGGCGAGACCGTGGCGGGCGGCGCCTTCCGCCGCTACGACGCGGCGACCGCCGAGCTCAAGCGCGTCTGGACGCACCCGCGTCGCCGGGGAACCGGGCTCGGCCGCCTCGTCGTGCGCGAGTTGGAGCGCGAGGCGGTGCGCCGAGGGTACCGCCGGATCCACCTGACCACCGGGCCACGCCAGCCTGAGGCCGTGCGCCTCTACCTGGCCAGCGGGTACGAGCCGCAGTTCGACGTGGCCGACCCGCCGACCGCGGGCCCGCTGGCCTTCGCCAGGACACTGACCGCGCGGCATGAGCGAAACTGAGCCGGCCACGTGCCCGCCGGAGTCGACCAGGAGCTTCGACCCCGCCGGGCGCCGGGTGCTGGTCGTCTGCGCCGCAGGCGGATTCACCACCTTGCTCGACCAATCCGTGCTGAACATCGCCATCCCGGCGCTGCGCGACTCGCTGCACGCGGACGTCACGCAGGTGCAGTGGATGGTGGCCGGATACTCCCTGGCCTTCGGTCTCGCCCTCGTGCCCGGCGGGCGACTCGGCGACATCCGGGGCAGGAAGCCGTTCTTCCTCGCCGGAATGGCGATCTTCACGGTGGGAGCGGCGCTGGCCGGATCGTCCCCTCACCCGTGGGCGCTCGTCGTGGCGCGGCTGCTCCAAGGGCTCGGCGGCGGGCTGGTCAACTCCCAGATGATCGGCACGATTCAGGACGTGTTCACCGGCCACGCCAGGACGCGCGCCCTCGGCCTGTACGCGGTGACCGGCGGCGTGGCGGGTGGGCTCGGGCCGCCGCTCGGCGGGGCCGTCATCGCAGCCGCGGGACCCGGCGTGGGCTGGCGGGTCGTCCTCCTCCTCGCGGTGCCGTTCGGTCTGGTCACGCTGATGCTCGCGGCCCGTCACCTGCCTCCGGCGCGCGGTCGCGTGGGCTCGCCGGACCTCGACGTCGTCGGCCTGCTGCTGATGGGCGGCCTGACGGTGGCGATGATGCTGCCGTTCGTCCAGCCCTCGGCCGGCTCGGCCTGGGGTCTCTGGGCCGCCACAGTGTGTGTGCTGGCCGGGGCGTTCGTGTTGTGGCAGCGGCGCTACGCGCGTTCCGGTCGTCGGCCGCTGGTGCATCCGGCGCTGATGCGTTCGCTGCCGTTCGCGTCGGGGGCGGTGACGGCGATGGGATATTTCGGCTCCGGGCTGGCGTCGACGCTGGTCCTGGCCATGTTCCTGCAGGAGGGCCTCGGGCTGTCGGCGATCGCGGCGGCGGCCGTCACGCTGCCCTCCGCGGCGGCCATGGCGGCGAGCTCCGCGCTGGCCTGGCGCGTGGCGCGGCGCTTCGGCCGCCACACGGTCTCGGTGGGGCTCGCGCTGTCGGCCTGTGCCATGCTGGCCAGCGGCCTCGCCGGGCTGCTCGCGCCTCGGGCCGGCCAGCCCCTGCTGCTGGGGGTGTGCGCCATGTGCGCCGGCGCCGCCTCCGGGCTGGTCATCTCGCCGCTCCAGGCGTCGGTGCTCCAGCACGCGCCGGCGGAGGCGGCCGGAGTGGCGGGCGGCATTCTCCAGATGGCGCAGCGCATCTCGGCCGCGATCTGTATTTCGGCGGTGTCGGGCGTCTACCTGAACGCTTCCGAGGCCGGCGGGTACGGCCCGGCGTACCTGCACGCGGCGCTCGCCTGCGCGGGGGTCGCCGCCTGCGCGATGATCGTCTCGCTCCTCGGGATCCGGACGGCCGCGGCGGCGAGAAGGTGAGCCCGTCCCACCCCTGACGGCCGCTCTCTAGGGACGGGGCCGCCAGCCCAGCTCAGGGCCGAGGCGGGTGGCGATGTCGGTGAGGATCTGTACGTAGTCCTCATGCTCGAACGTGAACGGCAGCGCGAACGCGACCTCGTCGATCTCCTGGAAGGCGGCATGGGCGTAGAGCCGTTCGGCGATCTCGGCGGAGTCGCCGACGAGATCGGGCGCGAACATCATCCGCGCCGGCCCCTGGGGTGTGGCGGTCCTGGGCGTGCGCTTCTCGGCGTACTCCTTGTACCTGGCGCGCTGCTCGGACGAGGCGGTGTCGGTGGGGATGACCACGAGGCCCTGGGAGACGCGGGCGCGGTCGCCGTCGGGGTGGTGCGCGCGGAACTCCCGTATGTGGGAGAGCTGGATCTCGGCGAACTGCTCGGACTGCTCCGCCTTCACGACGCTGCTGGTCAGGAAGTTCATGGCGTTCTCGCCCGCCCACCGGGCCGAGCGCAGGCTGCCGCCGCCGTACCACATCCGGCTGCCGAGGCCGGGGGAGTGAGGCTGGACCCGATGGGAGAAGACCTCGAAGCCTTCGACCCCGCTGAAGTCGGTGGCCGGCTCGCCGCGGACGAAGCTCAGCAGCCGTCGCACGCGTTCATAGCCGAAGTCCTCGAGGTCGCCGGTGTCGGGATAGAGCGCCTCCTTGACCTGGTCGTAGTGCATCGGCGGGCCGACGCTGACGCCCGGGTTGAGCCGGCCTCCGGACAGGACGTCCACCGTCGCCAGGTCCTCGGCCAGACGCAGCGGATTCTCCCATCCCACGGGGATGACCGCGGTGCCCAGCTCGATGCGGCTGGTCCGCTGTGAGGCCGCCGCCAGAACGGCGACCGGAGAGGAGATGCCGTACTGCAGATGGCGGTGCCGCACCCACGCGCTGTCGAAACCCAGCCGCTCACCCAGCTCGATGACGCCAAGCGTCGACTCGTGGCCGCGGCCGGGATCAGCCTCGTCGAACAGCCCGATCGTGAGGAAACCCAGCTTGCGCAACGGTTGCGAGGGCAGCGGCATATGCGTTACTCCTTCGGCTGCTTTCCGGAAGAATTATGGTATTCAACGATTTCGCCGATTTCGGGGAGTACGGCGTCCGCTACGGTGATCTTCCGCTGGATCAGCCCGTTGGCGTGGAACAGGTCGGCGGCGTGCTGTTGCTCGGCGACGAACTCCTCCCCCACCGGATGCAGGCCCCACGGCCGGGTGCGCAGCGCGTGCTCCCACGCGTCGAGGTCGCCGTCGAACAGGGCCGCCGCCTCGCGCGGGTGTTCCTCAGTCCACCGGTCGGCCCGCTGCAGCGCGGCGACGATCCTGGCCAGCTCCTCGGGCTGCTCCCGCGCGAAGTCGCGGCGGGTGAACCACAGGGAGCGGTGGCTGAACAGCCCGTCTGTCTCCACGAGGGTCCTGGTGCGCGATTCGACCGGCGTCAGGTACGGATACGAGCCCACCCAGGCGTCCACGTCACCGTTGACCAGCAGTTCGGCGGCGTTGCCGTAGGCGTCGACGGGGACGATGTCGCCCCAGCCGAGCCCGGCCCGCTCCAGTGCCAGCAACAGCAGGGTGGTCTGCCACGAGCCGTGGCCGAGCGCGACCCTCTTGCCCTTCAGCTCCTCCACCGAGCCGATCGGCGAGTCCTCCCGGACCACCAGGCGGCCGTTCTCGACGCGGGGCCCGGAGATCGCCACGTACACGATGTCGTGCCCCTTGGCCTGGGCGGTGACCGGGGGCGTGGAGCCGGTGCCGATGAAGTCGTACCCGCCGTCGAACAGGTGGTCGCCGTGCGCGGACGGGAGGGCTTTGGTGGGATCGACCCGCTCGCCCCGGCCCAGGGCGTTCAGGTCCACCCACTCCACATCGGGCAGCAGGTCACGGTGGCGGGCCACCCACAGCGTGTTGTTCTGCGGGAAGAATCCGACTCGGGTGGTCATGAGGTGCGTCCTTTCAAGAGCGGCAGCACGTGGCGGCCCACACGGCGGGCCTCTTCGAGATGAGGGACCCCGGCCAGGATGAAGGCGTCCACGCCGAGGTCGAGAAGCTGGTCGAGGCGTTCGGCCACCTGGTGGTAGTCGCCGACCAGGCCGAAGGCGGGGCCGTCGCGGAGCGCGCTGAACCCGCCCCACACGTTCGGCGCGACCTCCAAGCCGCGGTAGTCGTCACCCGCCTCGGCGAGGAAGGAGCGACTGCGCCGCACACCGACCGAGTCGCCCCGCCCGGCGTGACCCTCCTCGGCGGCGCGGGCCTGCCAGCCCTGCCTGATCTCCTCCCACGCCTCCTCCTCGCTCTCGCGGGCGAGCAGGTCCACGCGGACGGCGAACCGGGGCGGGGTGTCGCTGTGCGCGCGCACGGCGTCGAACTTCTCCGCCAGCGCTTCGAACGGCTCCAGCCACGACAGGTAGTAGTCGGCGTGCCGGCCGGCGGCGTCGATGGCGGCGGGGGAGGAGCCGGAGAAGAAGATCTCCGGGAACGGCTGCCCCGCCAGTTCCTCGGGCAGTCCCGCGTCCTCGACCTGGTAGAAGCGGCCGTGGTGGGTGTGGCCGCCCTCCCAGACGCCCTTGAGCACGTCCAGGAACTCGGAGGTACGGGCGTAGCGGTCGTCGTGGTCCACCTTGTCGCCCCACCACAGCTGCGCGGGACCGCCGCCGCCGGAGATGACGTTGTAGACGATCCGGCCCCCGGTCGCCTGCTGGAGCGTGGCCGTCATCCGGGCGGCCTGGACCGGATGCAGGAAGCCTGGCTGGAAGGCGACCATGAACCGGTAGGAGGTGGTCTCGCGGGCCAGCGTCGCGGCGGCCGCCCAGGGGTCGTCGGTGTGCGGGAAGTTCGGCAGCAGCCCGCCGACGAAGCCCGACTCCTCGGCGGCCCTGGCCACCTCGGCCATGTAGTCGGCGTGGCTGTAGCCGTCGTCCAGGCCGTCTCGCGTGCCGGGCGCGGTGCCGCCGGGGGTGAAGCCGCCGCGGCTGCGGACCCGGCGGCGCAGCGAGGGCTGGTCACCCTCCATGTGGATGCGCCAGTAGATGTCAACCGGCAAGAGCCCGCTCCTTCACATGCTCGCCGAGGTGGTAGACGTCCTCGGTCTGGACGAAGAACTCGGTGACACCCTGCGCGGCGTACTCGCCGACGGCGTCGAGGGATGACAGGCGCAGGCCGTACCGCAGACCGGGCAACTCGGGGATCAGCGTGCCCAGATCGTCGTCGGCGGAGAAGACGTGCACGTCCGCGTGGCGCCGTGACAGGGCCAGAGCCCGCGGCGAGGTCCCCGACAGGTACACCTCCGGGAAGGGCGGCGCCGACAGCGGCGGCGCGAAGCCACCCCCCGCCACCTCGTAGAAGTCGCCACGGAAGTCGAAGGTGCCCTGCCCGACGCCCTTGGCGACGGTCAGGAACTCCTCCGCACGGGCGTAACGGTCGTCGCCGGTCAGGAAGTCGCCCTGCGCCCTGGCCACGCCCGGGTCCAGGTCCACCGCCACCTGCCAGCCGAGGCGGCCGGCGGCGAACCGCTGCAGGGAGGCCGAGAGCTTGGCCGCGTAGACGGGCGTGGCGACGCCGGGGTGGAACTCGGCGACGACGCGCAGGTGGCGGGTGCGGCGCAGGACGTTCGCCGCGACGGTCAGTGACTCCTGCCCGCCGGGGTCGAAGGGCACCAGCGCGCCGGCGAGCCCGGCCAGGTCGGCGGCCACGGCGGTCCGCCCGGCCGGGTCGGCGAGCGCGGGGCGCACGTCGCTGACGAAGGCGGGCAACTCCGCACGGACGGGGCTCCTCGTGGGCAGGATCACATGGAAGCGGGACGGGCTGGTGGTGTCGCGCGCCATCACGCCACCGCCGCCACGGGCAGCTCTCCCAGGAGCGCGTCGATGCGCGGGCGCAGCGCCTCGGCGGGCAGGCGACCGGTACGTGAGGCGGCGGAGGGGCTCCCCGAGATGAACAAGACGGTCATGTCAGATCTTTCCTAGAGGTTCAGCGGAGACGGGCGGCGTCCTGTCGATCAGTGCCGTCACGGCGCCGCTCCGGCGTGCGTGTCCACGCCCAGGTCGGCCAGGAGCCTGCGGCGCAGCTCGACGAAGTCCTGGTCGGTGCGGTCGCGCGGCCGATCCAGGCGCACGGTCAGATCGGTGACGAACCGGCCTTCGCGCAGCACCGCGATCCGGTCGGCGAGCAGGATCGCCTCCTCGACGTCATGGGTGACCAGCACCACGGCAGGGCGGTGCCGGGCGCACAGCTCGGCGATCAGGTCCTGCATGTGCAGCCGGGTCAGCGCGTCGAGGGCGGCGAACGGCTCGTCGAGCAGGAGCAGCTCCGGCTCGCGTACCAGGGCCCTGGCCAGCGCCACCCGCTGGGCCTCACCCCCTGACAGCGTCGCGGGCCAGGCGTCGGCGTGTCCGCTCAGCCCCACCTCGGCGAGCGCCGCCAGCCCTTTGGCTCGGGCGGCGCGGCCCTGCCCGATGATGACGTTGGCGAGGGCGCGCTTGGAGGGGACGAGCCGCGGCTCCTGGAACACCACCGTGCGCACCGGCGGCACCAGCACGCTTCCGCCGGTGGCGGCGTCCAGACCCGCGAGAATGCGCAACAGCGTGGTCTTGCCGGTGCCGCTCGCGCCGAGCAGCGCCAGGAACTCCCCGCGCCGTACCTCCAGGTCCACCCCGTCCAGCACGGCGCGGTCGCCGAAGACCTTGCGCAGTCCCGTCGTACGTACGGCCAGGCTCATCGCAGCGTCACCGCCTTGCGCCAGGGCATCGTGAACCGTTCGGCCAGCCGCAGCGCCAGGTCGGCGAGCAGCCCGATCACGGCGTACAACAGCACGCACAACGCCAGGATGTCGGTGCGCAGGTAGTCGGTGGCCCTGGCCATGAGGTAGCCGAGCCCGGCCGTCACGTTGATCTCCTCGGCGGCGATGAGCGCGATCACGCTCAGCGTGGTGGACAGGCGCAGCCCGGCGAAGATCGACGGCAGCGCGCCGGGCAGCACCACCTCGCGGGCGATCGCCAGGTGGCCGAGCCCGAACGAGCGGGCTGCCTCCACGACCTTGCGGTCCACGTTGCGCACGCCGCTGGAGACGTTGACGTACATGGGGAACGTGCAGGCCACCCCGATCAGCAGGATCTTGGACGCCTCCTCGATGCCGAACCAGACGATGAACAGCGAGGTCAGCGCCAGGAACGGGATCGCGCGCAGCGCCTGCATCGAGGAGTCCACCAGCTCCTCGCCCAGCCTGGTGAACCCGGAGACGACACCGAGCAGCAGCCCGGTGGACGCGCCCAGCACCAGGCCGAGGCCCGCCCTGGTGACCGACACGCGCAGCGCCTCCGGCAACTGGCCGTCCGCCCACAGCTCGCCGAAGGTCGCGATGACGTCCTGGGGACCGGCAAGCACGTCCTTGGTGAGCGCGCCCGACGAGGTGGCCGCGTACCAGGCCGCGAGCAGAAGCACGGGGCCGATGATCCGCAGCGCGAACGTCAGCGCGGGAGGCCGCCCGGCGGTGCGGGGCGGGTTCGGCGCGACGAGCCCTTCGACGGTCGTGCTCATTGCTTCGTGTTCCCGAGCGTCGTCACGTCCACGACGTGCTGGGAGACGTCCAGCGGCGCGGTGAGCACTTTCTGGTCGAGAAAGAACTTCGCCATGTCCTGATATTTCGCGATCTCAGTGGCGGTGACCGCCTGAGCGGGTTTGCCCTTCTTCTGGATGTCCACCACCAGGTTCTTCTGCGCACCCTGTACGGCCTGCGGTCCCGCCTGGGTGAAGACGTTCAGGTACGCGGCCGGATCGGCGATCTCCTTGGCGCTGCCCTCGCGGATGAACCCGAACAGGGTCTTGACGACCTCCGGGTGCTCGTCGAGGAGCTTGTTCGCGGCCACGTAGATCACGTAGTTGTCGGACTTGATCGCCTCGCCGTCGGCCAGGATCCGGGCGTCCAGATCAGTGACGGCGGGGATGAGGAACGTGGAGAACGTCGACCACGCGTCCACCTTGCCCGAGCCGAACACCGGCGCGGTCTGCGGGGGCGGCAGGTAGACGCGCTTGACCTTGTCCACCGGGACCTTGAACGTCTGCAGCGCCTTGAGCAGCAAATACTCGCTGGTGCCGCCGTGGCCGACGGCCACGCTGTGCCCGGCCAGGTCGGCGACCGACTTGATCGGCGAGCCCGTCTTGACCACGATCCCCTCGCCCGCCAGGTCGGGCGGCACGGTGGCGAAGATCTTGAAGCTGGGTTTGACGGCCAGGGCGGTGACTCCGGCGGTGATCGAGCCGGTGGCGACGTCGAGCGAGCCGGCGTTGATCGCCTGGGCGGCCGGGGCGAACACGGAGAAGTCGCCGGCCCACTTGACCTTCGCGTTGACCTTGGCCAGGGCGGCGTCGAGGCTGCCGTCCTTCTTCGCGACGGCCAGAAAGCCGCTGTTGCCGGGGTCGGCCATCCTGACGACGACCTGCTCCCGCGCGCCGGTGGCCGTGGTGCCGCCGCAGGCCGCTGTCAGCAGGACAAGGGGGACGGCGAGCAGCAGCTTACGCATCGGTGACTCCTAGCAAAGGGGTGTGATCGGCCCAGGCCGCGACGTCCACGGGTGATTTGAGGAAGCCGTGGCCGCGCAGGAAGCGCTCCTGCTCGGCCAGCAGGTCGAGACGTTCGGGGGAGAGGTCGAGGTGGAGTGAGGCGCCGGGGACGTAGGCGGCGGCCACGCCCGCCGTGCCCGCGCCGGTCTCGGCGCCGAGGATCCTGGCCACCTCCGCCGGATGTTCGGTGGCCCAGTCGGCGGCGCGCAGCAGGACGCCCAGGAAACGGGCGACCACGTCGGGACGCTCGTCCAGGAGCCGCTGGTGCACGGTGATCGGACGGGGGGTGCCGTTGTTGATCCTCGCCCGACGGTCCGGTACGGCGTCCAGGTCGATTCCCACCTCCGCGCCATGACGCAGGGCGGCCTCGACGGCGAGCGCGCCCTTGACGTAGACCGCGTCCACGTCGCCGGCGGCCAGCGCGGCCAGTTCGGATTCCCACTGGCCGCCGCCCGGCTCGGCCTCGACGTCGACCAGCTCCGCGTCGCCCAGGCCGAGCCCGGCCAGTGACAGCGCGCCGTGGAAGCCGTGCAGCGCCATGGCCCGCCAGAAGTCGATCGCGATGCGGTGCCGAGGTATGGCCAGACGCAGACCTTTGAGCTGCTCGGGGCGCTCCAGTCCCGTGCCGCCGCGCACCAGGATGGCCTGCCGCTCCTCGATCCAGGTGAGCCCGATGAGCCGGGTGGCCTCGCCGCGGGAGCGCGCCCACAGCGCGGGCACGTTGCCGCCCTCGCGGAACAGGCCGGTCAGCGCGTGGGTGTAGTGCGTCTCGCGGGGGACGCCGGGCGTGTCGTCCTGGAGGGACCTGACCTCGATCCCGTCGTCCGCGAACTCCTCGGCCAGCCAGCCCTGGTCGGCCGCGATACCGGTCGCGGTCGGCACGGGACAGCGGGTGAACCAGAGGGTGTCGAGTGCGGCTGTGGTCATGCGGGAGAGTTTGCTAGTAAATTGGTAGGAAATGCAAAGAATGTCCCGCGATGCGGGAAGATCTTTTCCCCGAAAGGGCTCTCACCTGGGCTCGGCTCTCCCTACTCGGAACTCGGAGATTCCCGCATGGCAGCAGAAGGTGGCGTTCAGGCCGTACACAGGGCGATCGGCATGCTCGGCTGCTTCGGTGGCGGGGATCCCTCGCTCAGCCTGTCGGACCTGTCGCGCAGGATGGAGCTGCCCACCTCCACCACGCACCGCCTGGCCAGGACCCTGACCGGCGCGGGCTTCCTCGAACAGGAGGCGCGCACCGGCCGCTACCGGCTCGGGCCGTCGATCACCGAGCTGGGGCAGCTCTCCTTCCACCGCCGCGGCCTGCACAGGATCGCGCCCGAACTCACCGAGCTGGCCCGCGTCACCTCCGCGACCGTGGACCTCGCCGTACGCAATGACAGGCACGCGGTCATCCTGAGCGGCGGCTCGCTCAACCCCGACAGCGGCGTCGGCCTGCGCCGCCCCCTGCACTCCACGGCGCTGGGCAAGGTGCTGCTGGCCTGGGCGCCGGAGGGCAGGGCGGACCTGGAGGCGCTCGGGCCACTGCGGGCGCTGACCGGTCGCACGATCGTGGACCACGCCGAGCTACGCGCCGAGCTGCGCAAGGTTCGCGAAGCCGGATACGCGCTCAACGACGGGGAGTCCTACGACGGCATCCGGACGGTCGCGGTGCCGGTGCTCGACCGGCTCGATCACGTGCGTTACGCGCTCGCGGTGCGCTCCACGCCGCGCGTGATGAGCGACGCGCGGATCGGCTGGTTCGTCACGCACGCGCGGGCCTGCGCCCGGGCGCTGGAGGTACTCCTGCTCCCGCCCGCCGAACGCAGGCCGAGCGCGTCCGGGTGAATAAAACCTACTAAACCAGTAGGTCTTGACGGTTTTAGGGTGGGCGTGTTGAGCTGAGATTCGCTGACGAACCTCAGAAAGGCCTCGGCTCATGCCTGTGGAGTTCCTTGGGATCGGCGGGACCAACGACGGCTCGGAGACCTCTCCGCGCTCTGGTCCCTCCTTCGACAAGCAGTACACGCTGCGGCTCGCTCGTGCTCACCAGGAGTACGGGTGGGACCGGGTGCTGTTCGCCTACGGCTCGGGCTCGCCCGACCCGGCGCAGGTGGCGGCCTACGTGGCGGCCAGGGTCGAGGATCTGCAGATCCTCCTGGCGCACCGGCCGAACGTCTCCTACCCGACGTACGCGCTCAAGACCTTCGCCACCCTCGACCTGATCAGCGACGGGCGGCTGACGGTGCACTTCATCACCGGCGGCAACGACCAGGAGCAAGGCAGGGAGGGCGACGTCCTGACCAAGGACGAGCGCTACTCCAGGACCAGGGAGTACATCCAGATCGTCAAGAAGGGGTGGACGTCGAAGGAGCCGTTCGACCACGAGGGCGAGCACTACTCCTTCAGGGATTTCGTCTCGGATGTGTTCCCGGCGCAGCATCCGCGGCCGAGGGTGTCCTTCGGCGGTTCGTCGGAGGCCGCCTATGCGGCCGGCGGGGCGGAGGCCGACATCTACTGCCTGTGGGGGGAGCCGCTGGCCGAGACGGCCCAGCAGATCGCCTCGGTCGAACAGGCGGCGAAGCAGGCGGGGCGCGCTGACGTGCCCAGATTCCAGGTGGCGTTCCGGCCGATCATCGCGCCGACCGAGGAACTGGCGTGGGAGAAGGCGCGGCGCATCCTGGGCGACCTGCACCAGGCGAAGGCGAACCGGCGCCGGTTGTCCGGCCCGCCGCAGAACGCCGGCTCGCAGCGGCTGCTCGCGGTCGCGGCCAAGGGCGAACTGCACGACCGCGCGCTGTGGACGCCGACCGCCGCGGCCACGGGAGGAGGGGGCAACTCGACGGCGCTGGTCGGCACCCCAGAAACCGTCGCCGAGGCCCTGCTGGACTACTACGACCTGGGCGTCGAGATCCTCTCGGCCCGTGGCTACGCCATCCTGGACGACGCCATCGACTTCGGGCGGCACGTGATCCCGCTGGTCCGCGAGGGGGTCGCCGAACGGGACCGGCAGCGGGCGGCCCGGGCGCCGCTGCGCCCGGTCGCGCCATGACCGTGCCCGAGTGCGCTGGTCTCACCCTCGCAACAGCGGGAGAAGCTGATCGCCCTGACGCTTGATCTCCGGCAGGTAGGGAGTGTCGGAGAGCAGGAAGTGGGTGACGCCGAGGGCTTGGTATTTGCGCAGCGACTTCGCCACGTCCTCGGCCGAGCCGACCAGCCAGGTGGTGCCCGCGCCGCCGCCGCCGAACTTGCCCGGGGCGGTGTAGAGGTTGTCGTCGAGCACCTCACCTCGCGCGGCCAGGTCGAGCAGCCGCTGCTGGCCGACGGCGGCGTGCCGGTTCGGGTCGCGTGAGATGTCGCCTCTGGCCATCTCCGCCACCTTGGCCTCGGCGTCGGCCCAGGCCTGTTCGGTGGTGTCCCGCACCAGCGTGGTGATCCGCAGCCCGAACTCCAGCGGAGCGTGCTCGCGTCCGAGCTTCTCGCCGAGACGCCTGAGCCGCTCGATCCGCTCGCCGACGCCGTCGAGTGGCTCGCCCCAGAAGAGCTGGACATCGGCCTCGGTGGCGGCCACCTGCTCGGCGGCCTCGGAGGCGCCGCCGAAGTAGAGCGGGGGATGCGTGCGTCCGTCCCGAACGGCTGTCCGCGGCACGACGGTGGAGCCGGTGACGCTGAAGTGCTCGCCGTGGTAGGTGACGTTCTCCTCGCTCCACAGCTTGCGCACGATCTGGAGGAACTCCTTGGTACGGGCGTAGCGGTGGGCTTGGTCGCCTTCGCTGTCGCCGTACGCCGCCAGGTTGTCCTTGCCCGACACGATGTTGACCAGCACCCGTCCACCGGTGAGATGGTCCAGGGTGGCGGCGGCGGAGGCGAACTTGGCCGGGTGCCAGTAGCCCGGCCGGACCGCGATCAGCGGCTGGAACGTCGTCGTCCGCGCGGCCAGCGCGGCGGCGACCGTGAACGTGTCGGGCCGTCCCCAGCCGGTGCCGATGAGCGCCCCACCCCACCCGTGCTCCTCAAGGGCCTTGGCGTGGCTGGTGAGCGTTTCCAGGCTGTTGTGGTCCGTGACGACGTCGTCGCCGCGGTGCCCGGGGTGCGCCTGATTCGGGATGTACCAGAGGAACTCGAGGCTCATCACATGGGTCCTTCCTGACTTGTGACTCAGATTACCCTTTAAAACCTACTGTTCATGTAGGTAAAGTGTAGATTGTGACGACGTTGCTTCGGTACTCCAGGCGCGAGATTGACTTCGCTTTCTTCGCCGGCGCGCTGTGTCCGCGCTGATCGGCTCTCTCACACCGTCCGCATCGAGCAACGAGGAAAGTTCATGTCAGACCTTCGCAGTTCCATCGAGCGCGCCGCTCCCCGGCGCAAGGCGTGGCCCTGGGCCGCCGGTGCCGTCGCCGTCCTCCTCCTCGCCGGGGGCGGGTTCGCCATCACCCGCGGTGGCGGCTCCGTCGGCGCGGCCGCCGGTGGCGGCGCGCCCGTCCGCGGCGGCACGCTGCAGTTCGCCCTGATCGACTATCAGCGCAGCCCCGACCCGCAATGGGGCACCAACTACGCCGAGTCGCTCATCGGCAACAACATCACCGACAAGCTGACCTGGCAGGACCCGAAGACCGGTGAGATCACGCCGTGGCTGGCGCAGTCGTGGGAGTACAACAAGGAGCTGACCGACTTCACCTTCCACCTGCGCAAGGACGTCACGTTCAGTGACGGCAGCCCGTTCAACGCCGAGGTGGTCAAGGCGAACTTCGACCAGTACGTGCGCGGCGACCAGAAGCTGGGCATCAACCCCAACGGCGCCGCCCTGCTGTCCGGCTACATCGAGACGCGGACCCCGGACGCGTACACCGCCGTCGTCCGCTTCAAGAAGCCGCTCGCGAGCTTCCTGCAGGCCTCCTCCTTCACCGCCAACGCGCAGCCCGGCTTCCTGTCGCTCTCGACGCTGCGGCTCAGCGCGAAGGAGCGGAACGACCCGAGGAAGGTGATCGGCACCGGTCCCTTCGTGTACGACTCGTGGGAGCCGCAGGTCAAGACCGTCCTGGTCCAGCGCAAGGGCTACACCTGGTCCCCGCCGGCGCTCAAGCACCAGGGCGCGGCGTACCTGGACAAGGTCGTGTTCAACACGATCCCGGAGGCCAGCGTCCGGACCGGCTCGCTGGCGTCCGGCGCGATCGACGCCACGCTGGACGTGGGCACCACGGACGAGAAGTCGCTGGCCGACCAGGGCTTCACGATCATCCACCGGGCCGTCTCAGGCACCGCCATCCTCTTCAACTTCAACTCCCAGCTGTTCCCGACCAACGACATCGCGGTACGCAAGGCGATCCAGCTCGGCTGGGACCGTGAGGCGATCAAGAAGACGGTGCTCACCGACTCCTACTCCATCGCCACCTCGATCCTCGAACCGTCGGTCTCCGGGTACGCCGACTACAGCGGCTCGGTCCTGAAGTACGACCCCGAGAAGGCCAAGCAGCTCCTCCAGGAGGCCGGCTGGAGCGAGGGCCCCGACGGGATCCGGGTCAAGGACGGCAAGAAGCTCGTGGTCAAGCTGCTCGGCATCAGCAACCTGGTGGTGAACAAGCCGGCCTACGAGTCGATCCAGCAGGACCTGAAGAAGATCGGCATCGACCTGCAGCTCACCGTCGTCCCCATCCCGGACTACACGGCCAACCTGGCCAAGGCGAAGACCGACTGGAACGTCACCGCCTCCAACCGCTCGCGTAACGACCCCGCGGTCCTCAACCTCCAGTACAGTCCGCTGCTCGGCAACGTCACCTACCTCGCCAAGGAGTCCACCGGGGTCGACGTGGACGAGGTCACCCAGACCGTGGGCAAGCTCGACCAGACGCTCGATCCCGCCGCGCGCAAGGAGTACGCCAAGGCGGCGCAGGACCTCCTGATCGACAAGTACGCGCTGGTCAACCCGGTCTACAACCCGTCGCAGGTGATCGCCCACGCGAACTACGTCCACGGGATCGTCTTCGACGCCCAGTCCCGCAACCACTTCGTGGACGCATGGAAGAGCAACGGGAAGTGACGCGTTACCTGGCGCTGAAGGTCGGCCGGGCCCTGTTCGTGGTCTGGGCCGCGTTCACCCTGACCTTCGTCCTGCTGTTCGTGCTGCCGGCCAACCCGGCCGATCTGCTCTTCGACCCCGCCGAGATCAACAGCATTCCGCCGGAGGTCCGCGAGCAGGTGGCGGAGAGCTACGGCTTCGACAAGCCGGTGTTCCTGCAGTACTTCAACCGGCTGGGACACGCGCTGACCGGTGACTTCGGCAATTCGGTGCAGTCGGGGCGGGCGGTCACCGAAACGATCCTGGACGCGCTGCCGAGCACTCTCGTCCTCGCCTCCGGCGCTCTGGTGCTGGCGCTGCTCATCGCCTTCGTGATCGCGCTCGTGACGACCTCGACCCGCCGCCCATGGGTGCGCAACCTGGTCGAGGCCCTGCCGTCGGGCGCGGTCTCGGTGCCGGTCTTCCTGTCCGGCATCCTGATGCTGCAGATCTTCTCCTTCCGGCTGGGCTGGTTCCCGGCCTTCGGCGACAGCGGCGCGAGAAGCGTCGTCCTGCCACTGATCACGCTGGCCGTCCCGGTGTCGGGTCCGATCGCGCAGCTCCTCGTCCGCAGCTTCGCCACCGAGTTCCGCTCCGGCTACGTCACGACGAGCTACGCGAAGGGCGCCACTCGCAACGGCATCATCATCCGCGACGTCTTCCGCAACGCCAGCCTGCCGGCGCTCACCATCGCCGGCATCACGTTCGGCAACCTGATCGCCGGCTCGGTCATCACCGAGACCGTCTTCGCCCGCAAGGGCATCGGCCGGCTGACCCAGGCCGCGATCAACACGCTGGACGTCCCGCTGGTGCAGGGGATCGTCGTGCTGGTGGCGGCCAGCTTCGCGCTGATCAACCTGATCGTCGACCTGATCTACCCGCTGCTGGATCCGCGGCTGCGGGCCACGCTCGCCGTCGCCTGAGGAGGATCGTGATGACCGTCCAACTCGCCGCCCCCGCCCTCGGGCGCCCGCTGGTCAAGCGCCTCGGTGAGCTCACGCGGCAGCCGATCCTCGTGGCCTCGTGGATCGTCGTGCTGGTGGTGATCGGCTGGGCCGTCGCCCCCGGCCTCTTCACCTCCTACAGTCCCTTCGACGGCGACACCAGCGCGAGCTTCGCGCCGCCGAGCGCGGAGCACTGGTTCGGCACCGACCGGCTGGGCCGGGATCTGTTCGCCCGCAGCGTGTACGGAGCGCACACGACCCTGACCGCGACCCTGCTGGCCGTCCTCATCGCCTTCGGCATCGGCACGGTCGTCGGGCTGGTCGCCGGCTTCGTCGGCGGGATCGTCGACACCGCCGTCATGCGGGTGGTCGACGTGTTCCTGGCGATCCCGAGCCTGCTGCTCGCGATGGTGGTGGTCTCGGTCCTGGGCTACTCCACGCAGAACATCGCCCTGGCGGTCGGCATCTCCTCCATCGCCTCGTTCGCGCGGGTGATGAGAGCCCAGGTGCTCGCGGTCGTGACCCAGGACTACGTCAAGGCGGCGTACGGCCTCGGTGTCGGCCGGCTGGGCGTGATGCTCCGGCACGTCGTCCCCAACTCGCTCAGCTCGGTGATCGCGCTGGCGGCACTCGAGGTCGGAACGGCCGTGCTCGCCGTCGCCTCGCTCGGCTTCCTCGGCTACGGCGCACCGCCGCCGCAGCCGGAGTGGGGCCTGCTGGTGGCCGAGGGCCGGGACTACGTCGCGGTCCATCCCTGGGCCTCGATCCTGCCCGGCGTGGCGCTCGCGATCGTCGTCATCGCCACTCACCGCATCAGCACCTCGTACCGGAAGGAGCACCGCCGATGACCGACCCGTCCAAGGATCCGCTGCTGCGGATCACCGACCTGGCGATCGACTATCGGTCGGGACGCCGTGAGTGGACGCCCGCCGTCCGCGGCGCCGGCCTCCACGTGGAGCCGGGCGAGTTCGTCTCGCTCGTGGGGGAGTCCGGCTCGGGCAAGACCACCCTGGTCCAAGGCGCGCTCGGCCTGCTGCCGGCCGCCGCGCGGATCTGCGGCGGCTCGATTGCCTACTCCGGCGTCGACGTCACCGGCTGGAACGACCGGCGGATGGCACTGGTGCGCGGCAACTACGTGGGCTTCATCCCGCAGGACCCCAACACCTCGCTCAACCCGGTCAAGAAGATCGGGCAGCAGGTGATCGAGGCGGTCCGGTTCAACGAGCCCGAGGCCGGCAACGCGGCCCAGCACATGGAAGCCGCGCTGGAGAGCCTGCGCACAGCCGGGCTCAAGGACGCCGAGCGGGTCTTCCACCAGTACCCTCACGAGCTCAGCGGCGGCATGAAGCAGCGTGCGCTCATCGCGATCGCGCTGGCGGGCAAACCGAAGATCATCGTGGCCGACGAGCCCACGAGCGCGCTCGATGTCACCGTCCAGAAGGTCATCCTCGACCACCTGGTACGGCTCCGCGAGGAACTCGGCATCGGCATTCTCCTGGTCACCCATGACCTCGGCGTCGCGCTGGATCGCTCCGACCGGATCCTCGTCATGCGGAACGGCGAGATCGTGGAGGAGGGCCCGGTGCACCAGGTGCTGGAGAACTCGGCCGACGACTACACCCGCCGGCTGCTCGACGCGGCCCCCGCCCGGCACACCGGCCGGCTCCGGCCGACGTCAGGCGCGCGGCCGGACCCCGCCACCGCGTCGGCGGTGCTGCGGGCACACGCGCTCACCAAGACCTACCACCTGCGGGGCCGAGGCCAAAGACGTGAGCTGCGCGCGCTTGACGGCGCCGACCTGATCGTACGCAAGGGCACCACGCACGCCATCGTCGGCGAGTCCGGCGCGGGCAAATCGACGCTGGCGAGCATCCTGGTCCGCTTCACCACCGCCGACAGCGGCACGGTGCACGTCGGCGATCGGGAGCTGACCGGCCTGAGGCGCGGGCAGCTGCGGGAGATCCGCCGGGACCTGCAGTTCGTGTTCCAGAACCCGTTCACCTCGCTCGACCCGCGGTTCACCGTCGGCAAGATCATCGCTGAGCCGCTGCGTGCCTTCGGCGTGGCCACCGGCAAGGCGCGGGTGGTCGAGCTGCTGGAGGCGGTGGCGCTGGACGAGAGCTACCTGCACCGGCTCCCGAGCCAGCTCTCCGGCGGTCAGCGACAGCGGGTAGCGATCGCGCGGGCGCTCGCGCTCAACCCCGAGATCCTGGTGCTCGACGAGGCGGTGAGCGCGCTCGACGTGTCGGTCCAGGCCCAGATCCTGCAACTGCTGGTCGACCTGCAGGCCGGGCTCGGGCTCAGCTACGTGTTCGTGACCCACGACCTGGGCGTCGTACGCCTGATCGGCGACGACGTCACGGTGATGAAGGACGGCGCCGTGGTCGAGACCGGCCCGGTCGAGCAGGTGTTCGGCTCGCCGCGGCACGACCACACACGGGAACTGCTGGAGGCGATCCCAGGAGTCCGGCTCGCCGTCGCACGTTAAGGAGAGATCGTGCTGCACATCAACGTCAACATCCTCAACGCGGGCGTCTTCGGCGGCTCGTGGCGGTTCCCCAACACCGACGGCACCGCCAGCTACACGATCGAGCACTACACCTCGATCGCGAAGAAGGCCGAGGAAGCCAAGCTGGACGCGGTCTTCCTGGCGGACGGCCCGTTGCTCGACCCGTCCGTCAGGCACCGCCCTGGCAACAACCTGGAGCCCACGACGGTACTGGCGCGGATCGCCGCCCAGACCGAGCGGATCGGTCTGATCGCGACGTTGTCATCGTCCTACAACGACCCGGTCGAGCTGGCGCGCCGGCTCGGCGACCTCGACTACGTCAGTGGTGGTCGCTTCGGCTGGAACGTCGTGACCACCGCCGGACCGGTGGCGGCGCGTAACTTCGGCCGGAGCGGCGAGCCCGAGCACGCGCTGCGCTACCGCCGCGCCGCCGAGTTCACCGAGCAGGTCGTCGCCGGCTGGGCGGGCCGGACCGAGCTCGTCTCCCCGCAGGGCCGGCCGGTCGTGGTCCAGGCCGGCGGCTCCAGCGACGGCCGCAGGCTCGCCTCCCGGGTCGGGGAGGTGATCTTCTCCGCCGACCAGGATCTCGACCATGCCCGCGCGTTCCGCGCCGAGATCCGGGCCGGCGCGGCCGCGTTCGGGCGGCGTCCCGAGGAGATCGTGGTCCTGCCCGGACTGTCCACCGTCGTGGGCAGCACCGAGGCCGAGGCCAAGGCCCGGCGCGAGCTGCTGGACGAGATCCTTCCCGACGCCTACGCCCGGGGCCGGCTCGCCGCTCAGCTCGGGATCTCCCTCGACGGGCTGTCCGACGACGAGCCGATCCCGGCCGAGCTCCTCGTCGATCCCGACGAGGCCGGTGGTTCCCAGACCTTCTACCGGGTCGTCAAGGCGATCATCGACGCGGAGCGGCCGACGCTCGGCCAACTGCTGAAGAAGCTCTCCGGCGGCGGGGGGCACCGGATCGTCGTGGGGACGCCGGAGCAGATCGCCGACGACATCGAGCGGTGGTTCCGCGCGGGTGCGGCGGACGGCTTCAACGTGATGCCCGACGTGCTGCCGTCCGGTTTCGCCGACTTCGCCGACCAGGTGGTTCCCGAGCTGCGGCGTCGTGGCCTGTTCCGCACCGAATACGACGGGACGACCCTCCGTGACCATCTCGGACTCGGCCTGCCCGCGGTGCCGGGCCGGGTCCCTCAACCGGAAGTGATCTCCTCATGAGTACAGCCATCCAGCTCGCGCTCGCGGTCGGGGAGCCGACCGGCCACCCGGCCCTGGTGTCGCTCACGGACGCCGTCGTCATCGCGGCGGTGGCCGAAGAGGTCGGGGTCGCGGCCATCCGGCTCCTGGACGGCCGGGCGCTCGACCCGACCGTGGTGGGCGCCTACCTCGCCGGCATCCATGGTGACGTCGGTTACGTCGCCGAGCTGCCCACGACCCACAACGCTCCGTACAACGCCGCACGGCGCGTGCTCTCCCTCGACCGGGCGACCGGCGGCCGCAGCGGCGTCGCCCTGCGGGCGGGCGGGGGAGACGAGGTGAGCCAGGCGAGCGCTCCGGACCCCGGCGCGAGCGATCCCGCCCGGCGCTGGACGGAGTACGCCCACGTGCTGACCCGGCTGTGGGAGTCGTTCCCGCGTGCGGCGCTGATCGGCGACCAGGAGGCGGGGATCGTCGTCGAGGACACACGCATCAAGCCGATCGGCCACGAGGGCTCCTTCTACCGTGTCGCCGGTCCGCTGGACGGGCCGTCGTCGGTGCAGGGACGCCCGGTCGTCGTCGCCGACCTGGGCGCCCTTGACGCGACGGCGGTCGCGGAGTCCGCGGACGTCGTCGTGGTGGAGCGGGAGCAGGCCGCCGGTGCGGACGTTGCGCTGACGCAGGCGCTGCGGCGAGCCGGTCGTTCCCGGGCCGACGTCGCGCTGCTCGGCCGGGTCGAGGCCGTGGTGGACGACCCGGCCGCAGCCCCCGCCTTCGCCGCGGCTGCCGCTGACGATCTTCGTACCTGGGCCGGAGCGCACCGGTTGGATGGATTCGAGCTGGTGCCCACGGGCGGCACCGCGGCGGTGGTCAGCCTGCTGCGAGCGTTGGTGCCACGGCTGGCGGACGCGGCCGGCTCGTCGCCCCCGACCCTGCGGGCCGCGTTCGGCCTGCGCGAGCTCGCGGCGGTGCCGGCGTGATCGGCACCGATAACACCACTGAGGACATTGCCATGGCCTACACCGTCTCAGGCATCCGCGCTGCCGTCTCCCCGATCTTGGAGCGCCTCCGTACCGGCGCCCATCAGCGCGAGCTCGCCCGCGAGTACGCCTTCGACGACGTCCGAGCGCTCGCCGGGCAGCGGATCACGCTGGTCGGCATCGCCCAGGAGGACGGCGGCGCCGGCGGCTCGCTGCGGGACGTGATCGACCTGGTCATCGCCGTCGCCCGGGCCGACTCCAACGTTGCCCAGGCGCTGCGCGGCAGCTTCCTCGTCGCCAATCAGGTGGCGAGCCGCCGCGACCTGCCCCACCGGGCGTTGACGCTACGGCGGCTGCGCGACGGCGACCTGTTCGCCGGCACCGCCAACGAGCGCACCGGCGGCGCCAGCGGGTCCGTCAGCACCACCATCCGGCGTGACGGCGACGGGTACGTCATCGACGGCGAGAAGTACTACTCGACCGGCGCGCTGTACGCCTCATGGTTCTCGGGCCTGGCCAAGGACGAGGACGGGACCCTGCTGGGCTTCACAGTGCCGGTGGATCGCGAGGGCGTGGAGCGCCTCGACGACTTCGACGCGGTCGGCCAGCGGCTGACCGCGAGCGGCACCACGCGGCTGAAGAGCG
The DNA here is from genome assembly GCF_018603905.1 of Nonomuraea sp. NEAU-A123. Lineage (GTDB taxonomy): Bacteria > Actinomycetota > Actinomycetes > Streptosporangiales > Streptosporangiaceae > Nonomuraea. The sequence continues at coordinate 826,441 of NZ_JAHFZZ010000002.1, read as the reverse complement.
TGCGGGCCCACGAGCACGAGGTCGTGGCCCGCGACAACACCCGGCTGGACAACCCCTGGCTGGGCTCGTTCGCCCAGCTCTACCTGGCCGCGGTCGAGGCCGGCATCGCCGCCGCGGCGCTCGACGACGCGATCTGGTTCGCCCGTGAGAAGGCCCGGCCGATCAAGCACAGCACGGCGGGCAAGAGCGTCGAGGACCCGTACGTGCGCGAGACCGTGGGCGAGATCGCCGCCCGGGCCCAGGCCGCCCGATCGGCGGTGCTGCTCGCCGCCGAAGCGCTGGAGGGCGTGCGCGGCCTGACCGGTCAGCGGGCGCGTGCCGCCGGCGCGGAGGCCGCGGTCACCGTGGCGCAGACCGGCGTGATCGCCATCGAGTCCGCGCTGCGGGCCGCCGAGCTGGTCTTCGACGTCGCGGGAGGCTCGATCACCAACCGTGACCTCGGCTTCGACCGGCACTGGCGCAACGCCCGCACCCTCGCCAACCACAACCCCAGACAGTGGAAGGCGGCGGTGGCGGGCGCGTACCACCTGACCGGCGAGGACCCGCCGACGACCGGTCTGTTCTAGAGAGGAATTCCATGACCGACCGCATACTGGGCCGCACCGGCGTCCTGGTCAGCCCGCTCACCCTTGGCACCATGAACTTCGGCCGGTGGCAGGAGGAGGGCGAGAGCATCAGGATCATCCACGCCGCCCTCGACGCCGGCATCACGGCCCTCGACACCGCCGACGTCTACGCCCAGGGCGTGTCGGAGGAGATCGTCGGCAAGGCGATCAAGGGCCGCCGCGACGACGTCTTCCTGGCCACCAAGTTCCACGGGCAGATCGGCGACAACCCCCAGCACGCCGGCAACTCGCGCCGCTGGGTCATCCGCGCCGTGGACAACAGCCTGCGCCGGCTCGGCACCGACCACATCGACCTCTACCAGGCGCACCGGCCGGACCCGCACACCGACCTGCTGGAGACGCTGCGCACGCTCGACGACCTGATCCGCCAGGGCAAGATCAGCTACTACGGCACCTCGGTCTTCCCGGCGCACCAGCTCGTCGAGGCGCAGTGGCTGGCCGACAAGCACGGGCTCATCGCCCCCCACACCGAGCAGTTGCCGTACTCCCTGCTCGTCCGCAGCGCTGAGCGGGAGGTCTTCCCCATCGCGCGGAAGTACGGCGTCGGCGTTCTCAGCTACGGACCGCTGGCCGCCGGCTGGCTGTCCGGCAAGTACCGCGTCAACGGCGAACAGCCGGACTCGGCGCGCGCCGATCTCATCCCCGGCCGGTTCGACATCGCTTCGGAGCGCAACCTGCGCAAGCTGGCCGCCGCCGACGCGCTGGCCCGGCTCGCCGAGGACAACGGCCTGACGCTGGTCGACCTGGCCCTGGCGTTCGCACTCAACCACCCGGCGGTCAGCAGCGTGATCATCGGCCCGCGCACGCTCGACCACCTGGAGAGCTACCTCAAAGCGGCCACCGTCAGGCTCAGTGGCGAGGTCCTCGACCGCATCGACGAGATCGTCGACCCGGGCACCCACTTCCTCGAACGCGACACCGGCCGGGACACCCCGTCCCTTCAGCCGGCCGCCCTGCGCCGGGGGAACCGCTCATGAGCCGCTACGAGAAGATGGAGTACCGGCGCGCCGGGCACTCGGGCCTCGACCTCCCGGCCTTCTCCTTCGGCCTGTGGCAGAAGTTCGGCACCGACCACCCGTACGAGACGCAGCGCGACATCGTGCTGCACGCCTTCGATCTGGGCATCACCCACTTCGACAACGCCGACCGGTACGGCCCGCCGCACCGCGCCGCGCAGCAGGTCTTCGGGCAGGTGCTCAAGCGGGACCTGGCACCGTACCGGGACGAGCTCCTCCTTTCCACCAAAGCCGGCAACCCCATCGGCCCCAGCCCGTACCTCAAGGGCGGATCACGCAAGTCGCTGCTCACCTCGCTGGAGCACAGCCTGCGCGACCTGGGCACCGACCGCGTCGACATCTTCTACAGCCACAGTCCCGACCTGACCACGCCGCTGGAGGAGACCGTCGGCGCCCTCGTCAGCGCCGTGGAGCAGGGCAAGGCGCTGTACGTGGGAATCTCCAACTACGCCCCCGAGCGGGCACACGAGGCGGCCGAGTTGCTGCGCCGGGCGGGGGTGCCGCTGCTGGTCCACCAGCCGCGGTACTCGATCTTCGATCGCCGGCCCGAGCTCAACGGCTTGCTCAAGCTGGCGGCCGAGGACGGGTTCGGCCTGATCGTCTACTCGCCGCTGGCGCAGGGCCTGCTCACGAACAAGTACCTCGACGGCATCCCGGCGGGAGCGCGTGCGGAGAACAGCGCGTTCCTCTCGCCCGACGTCATCGACGACACCTACCGGCAGCGGGCCGCCGCGCTCAACGGGATCGCCGAGCGGCGCGGCCAGTCGCTGGCGCAGCTGGCCCTTCAGTGGGTGCTCCGGCAGCCGCAGGTGACCTCGGCACTCATCGGAGCCAGCTCTACGGCGCAGCTCGACCACAACGTCAAGGCGCTCGACTTCCCGCCACTGACGGAGGAGGAGCTGGCGCTGATCGACGAGCACGGCGTACACGGGACCGGAGTGAGGCTCTGACATGGCTGACCTGATCGGGGCAGGTGTCGAGGACGGCCGGCCCTTCCGCCTGGGATTCCTGCTGCACCTCGACAGCGACCTGCCCCCGGCCCGGGCCTACCAAGAGGCGATCGACCTTTTCGTGGCCGCGGAGGAGCTGGGCTACGACTCGGGATGGGTCATCCAACGGCACTTCCGCCAAGGCAACGAGAACGTCTCCGCGCCGCTGGTCGTGCTCGCCGCGATCGCCCAGCACACCACGCGGATCCGGCTGGGCACCGGCGTACTGGTGCTTCCCCTGGAGGATCCCCTCAAGATCGCCGAGGACGCGGCGACGCTCGACGAACTCAGCGGCGGCCGGCTCGAGCTGGGGGTGGGGTCGGGGCCCTTCCCGGGAGCATGGGAGGCGTTCGGGAAAGACCTGGCCGACCGGCACAAGCTCTTCGAGGCTTCAGTGGCGCGGCTCCACGAGGTGCTGGAGGGCGTGGCGCTCAACAGCCTCGGCGAGGTGCTCCATCCGCCCGGGGCCGGTGTACGTTCGCGGCTGTGGCAGGCCACCACGGGCGACCCATCACTGGCGGTTTCGGCGGCGGCCGCCGCGGGCCGCGCCGGCGACGGGCTGCAGCTCTCGCGGGCCACCGGCTGGCGAGGCACCACCGTGCGCGAGGCCCAGCAGCAGCAGGCCGAGTGGATCGCGGCCTACCGCGCGGCGGCCCGTCAGCCCCGGGTGCAGGTCTCCCGGGCCGTCTACCCCCACACCGACCGGGCGGAGGCGATCCGTTCGGTCACGCCCGGCGCCCGTCGTTGGCAGGGCTGGCTGTCTTCCAAGCGCGAGGTCGCGGGGCTCAGCGTCGAGGAGTACCTGGAGGCCGACCGTGCGCTGCTCGGGCCACCGGAGGCACTCGCCGCCGAACTGGCCGCCGATCCGGCGTTGCGGCAGATCACCGACCTGCTGGTGAGCTTCGTCCCCGGCGTACCCGACTTCGACGAGCACGTCCGCCTGCTCGCCTCTGTCGCGCGGGAGCTGGCACCGCAGCTTGGCTGGCGTCCGGCATCCTCCGCAAAATCCCTATCAAATAAATAGGAAACACATGAAATCGGATAAGGGGTATGCCATAGTCCCGGCCATGAGCTTGGACGAGATCCGCCCGAAGAGCGCTCGTGCCGCCTCTCCGCTGACCGCCGCCGTCTCGACGGCGCGCTGGATCAGATCCGCCGGGGTCGATGGTGAGCACGGCCGTCACTGGGTGGCCAACCCCGACCCGCACGGCAGATCGGCAGTCGGATCGCAGCCTCGATCCCTGTATTCGGGTGCGGCCGGAGTCGTGCTGTTCTTCCTGGAACTGGCTGTCGCCACCGGGCAGGAGGCGTACCTGGAGGACGCGCGGGGCGGGGCCGAATGGCTCGCGGCCACCTGGCGGCGGGACGACGATCTGTCGCTCTACCACGGGCTGACCGGCACGATGATCGCGCTGATGGAGGCCGGGTGGATGCTCGGCGACGACCGGCTCACCGCCGAGGCGGCGGCCATCGCCGAGTTGATCGTCAGCAGCGGGCGCACCGGCGCGGACGGCTTCGGCTGGACGCACGACCCGACGCAGCGTGGCGACGGCGGCATCATCCTGGGCCTGCTGCGCGCCGCCGCCCAGTTGGGGATGCCCGCCTACGAGGCGGCGGCGGTGGAGGCGGGCCTGCGCATCGCCCGACTGCCCGTTCCCGGCCACCGTCTCGGCGATGTCGACGGCGCGCCGCCGGACGCGATCACGCCCGGATTCCTCGCCGGCACCGCCGGCACGGTGTTCCTCCTCGCACGCTTGTACGGAGTGACCGGCGACGAGCGCTTCCTGCGTGCCGCGCGCAGCGGGGCCGGCTTCGTCCGCGAGGTCAGCGCGGTCGGCGACCGATGGGCGATGGTCCCGCATCACGTGCCGCAGGCGCGCGAGCTGCACTACGCCGGCTTCTGCTCGGGCGCGGCCGGGGCGGCCAGGATGTTCTACGAGCTGTACCGGGTGACAGGCGATCCCGGCGACCTGGATTGGATGGAACGGCTGGCGCACGGCGTGGTCGACAGCGCCGCCCCGCCGCGCAGGACGGACGGCTACTGGAACGTGGCCTGCCAGTGTTGCGGCACGGCCGGTCTGGTCGAGCTGTTCGTCGGGCTGTGGGCGGCCACCGGGAGGGCCTCCTGCCTGGAGTTCGCCCGTACCCTCGCCGCGGACCTGGTCGCCCGCGCCACCGACCACGAGGGACGCGGTTACCGCTGGTACCAGGCGTACCGGCGGTTGCGGCCCGGCGAGGTGAGCGCGGACACGGGCTACATGGTCGGCGCGGCGGGCATCGGCGCGGCCCTGCTCCACCTGGACGCGGCCGGGCAGCCGGACCGGCCGCGCCGGGTCCTGCTCCTGCCTGACAACCCTTTCCCCGCGATCCCGGTACCGCCGACTGCGCTTCCCTAGACCCCATAACCCGCGTCAATCCCACAAGGGGAGCGTGCTGTCAGCGCGGTGGTTTAGAGAACATGCGCGGCGGCCACGTCCCAGGCGGCGTCCTCGCGGGCGGTTTCGGCCGTTGAAGGTTCACGCTGATGGTGTGGATCGCGTACGGAATGCACAGACAGCACTGCTGTGGGCCACCGGCGTGCCAGAAACGCTGTTGGACGTGGTGGTGGGCATCAGTCGCGGCTTTCAGGAGGATCGAGCGCAAGCCAGCCGTGCCGGGTATCACAGTGCCGTTCGGACCTATGCCAGGCTGTATTGCGGAGCAGGAGCAGGATCGTGTCCGCCCAGTTCGGCAAGAAGTGAGAGAGGGACAGGTAGCCTGGTCCCTCTCTTGGGGTCATTCGAGGTCAGGTGTCGTGGTCAGGGCACGCTGATGTCCGCTGCAGGGCCGCTGTTGCCGTGGACGAAGATTTCGCGCCCCGTGTTGCCGCAGGGGTTGGGTTGTTCGGGGCTGATGAATACGCGCGTCGATCACCCGCCAGAGGAAGTGTGTAGCGTGGCGACCGGGATCGTTTGGCGACGTCGATCGCGGGGTCCAGCGCGACACCTACGTGCCCGGCTCGTACAGACAGGCGGAGCAACGGCGCTATTGGTTGGCGGGCTGGTGCTGGGCATCGGCGCAAGCGTCGGGCTGGCGCGACGGCTATGTGGACGGCAGCGTGACCGAACCCTCCGACCGATTGTCGATCAAGGTGTGCGATGGAAAGAACGACAACCGCGCATATAAGGCGGTCTGGCATAACGACAACGCTATCACGCAAGGCCGGTGTTCGAGGTAAGGGCCCCACAGGGCGGCGGCGTTGTCGATGAGTCGATCTGGGGATCGGTTAAGGCGTTCAAGATCTGTTACCGACATATGGGTCCGGACAAGCGCGTCGTCTGGGACGGCTGCAATGCGGGCGTGTGGCCAGGCGGCCACTAATGAGAAGAATGGTCAATTCGCTGTGAAATGCAATGGCTCTCGGCCTCGCTCAACAAGAGGCCAAGGCCATCGCACAGCTCGTCCGGAAGTTTGTCCGTTCCTCTACTGATTTGTGGAACGGCAATCCCGTCTCCATCTGCAGGTACTTCTCGCCGGGGCGGAATTGACAGCTATGTACGTCCAGGGCCTGGGTGTGGGCGGAGTGCCGGGTCAGCCCAGTTGCTGGGCGTGCAGGCCGGTGAGGCGTTCGTAGGCGGGACTTTCGTCGGGGTAGAGGATCTGGATGTCGATGGGGAGGGCCGTCTCAGGATCGACGCTGTGTCCGCCGCCTTCGGGGGAGCCGAGCAGGACGGCGCCGTCGGTGCCGTTGCGGAGGATCTCGCCCCAGAAGTTGTCGATGAAGCTCTTGGACAGTGAGGTTCCCTCCGGCAGGTCACCGAAGCCCACGGCCCATTTCAGGACGCGGGTGTCCTCGGCGTGCATCGTGAGCCGGTAGGAGTAGATGTGTCCTGAGCCTTCCGACCAGTGGCCTCGCAGCTCCTGGTCGACGCGTAGGTTCCCCACGAAGCGGGCTGCCAGCGCGGACTGGGCCTGGTCGTTCCAGGAGCCGTTCGGACTCCCGGCCATGGGGATGTCCGACAGTCTGGCGATCGTGGCCCCACGCTCCACCGGCAGCGAGTGTCCCTGCTGGTCGGCGGCCGAGAAGAGCGCGTTGTCCTCGGCTGTGTTGTTGACGACGGAACTCACTCCGTCGCCGCTGTGGTCGAACCCGTACTTGGAGAAGTCGTTGACGTGCGCACCCGTCGGAATGGCCAGGATCTTGTCGCCCCGCCCCGGGGTCTGACCCGCGTTGAAGCTATTGGCCCGGTAGAGACAGAAGTGCCCCTCGGGACATGCATCGGCCCCCTGGCCGTAGATCAGTTTCGGCTCGTTGTCGGTCACTGCACTCTCCTTACCTTTTACAGCTGACGCGGCCGCACCGGGGCCGGCACGGTGGTCGGCACCCTGGGGGCAGCCGCCGGATTCTGCGGACTGTGGCTTCCCGGGTGCTGTTCGAGGGCGAAACCAGCAATCGTGACGACGGAAACGGCACAGACGCCCTGGCCAACACACTATGCGGTCTTTCCACTACTCAACGTAACGACACGTGGGGTTTCGCACTTGACGCGTCAATCCTGGTCGGTGGCGTCCGGATCACGCATGACGTAGGCGCACGGGCGGGAATCAAGAGATAGCGAGGGTGCGTCGGCTGTGCAAACCCAGCAGCTGTGCTGGCGTCGCTCGTCGCTCAAGGCGTCGTCGCGGGTTTCGATGAGAGCGCCCAAGCGCCAGTCGTAGGGGTCGGGGCACACTCTGTGGGGATCGTACGGCGTGATCGTGATGTCTGCGATGGCGATGACTGGCCCGGTCAGGAGCTCGATGGCGGCGAGGTCCGGCAGCGGTTGGTCGAGGACGCTGGCCCGACCGATGGTCTGCGCCCCTGATGATGGCCTGTCGGCCTCCCGCAACACGGACAGTGACTTTGTAGTTACTTTATGTAATGCTGGCGGGTGGGCGGCATGGCCTTCGTCTTGCGCGCTCTCCAGATACAGACCCCTGAAAGGTGGATCAAGCATGCGCATGATCACTGGACTGCGCGTCCTGGTCGCGGGAGCCGCGGCAGCAGCCGCCCTGCTGGCCCCCATCACCATCGCCAGCGCCCAAGCCGACTCGGCACCGGCAGCCGGGAACCACTGCGGCATGCACCCCCTGGGCGGCCTGTGGCTCGACGGCGACTACGGCTATTACAACGGCGCAATCTACGTGTGCCGGGACGGCGTGCTCGTGAAGTTGTGACTTCCTCTCCATCGCATCAAGGACAGAAGGCCCGCGCCGCTCTTTCGGCCGGGACCCGCGACGTCGCCCGCCTAGCCCGCCGGATGCACCGGTAACCGCCCAGTCCAGACGAGGACAACTGCAAGCCCCAACGAATCCTTCTCTTGCAGTACGCAACGACGGGCCGTGAACACGGCCCACCAGGCACAGGAGATGCCCATGCGACGTATCACCCCCCAGATCGCCGCCCTCGCAGCGGTCGCGATGCTCGCCCTGGCCACACCCGCCCAGGCCCAGCAGGCCGACGCGGCCCACCGCGCCGCCGCCTCGGAGGCTTACTTCGAGTACACCGACATCACCCAGGCAACGGCTGTCCTCAAGCTCACCGACCCCGCCAAGATCCAGCACGCCAGAGACCTGCTGAGCGGCGCGACCACCAGCGAGCCCCACGTCATCGGCAGAATCATCAAGCGCCCCGCCCCCTACAACTGGCGCTGGAGCTACCACTACAACCCCGACACGGTCGACTTCTTCGACAACGCCTTCGAAGTGTGCGACGCCACGATCCCCTACGTCGAAGAGCACCTGGACGAAGCGGGCGGCCCGTTCCTGCCCGGCCTCATCTGGTGCCCCTGGACCTCACGCCTGGTGCGAGAGCTCCCCGCACCGTAGACCTTGCGGCTCGCCGCTGACGTACGCCGCGAAGGCCGCAGCCCCGCCGACGAACGCCGACACCCGGGCCGCGATGTGCGGCCCGGGTGTCGGCGTAGATTCGGCCGGTCGAGGGCTGCATGATCCTGCAACGGGGTGCATAAACGGCCTGCAGTCCGGAGCGGTGGCAAAAACGGAAGGGCCTGCGCACGTGGGGCCGGCCCTTCCGCCGACCTACTCATACCGATTGGTCAAAAGGCGAGAGCGGGTCGCTTTTAGCGTACGTCGAGATCATCCGGGGCGTACTGCGCCTGCGTATTCGGCTTCCCGTGTGGCGGTCCATCACCCCATCTGCACCTTGCTACCGGTATGGGGCGCGTGCACCTAGCGCGTGCCGTCGATGTTCATCACGACGTGGTGAATGGTGGACGGGTTCTGCGGGTTGGTGGCGAAGACGCCAGGTTTCCGGCCCTGAGCTGGGAACGAGATACACGAATACCTGCGCGCCATTGTGCCGAGGTGTCTCCGCCGATCCTTGTCTCTGCCTTGACCCAGGCATACTCGGCCAGACCTGAGCAGCCGAAGCCCCTGATCCCGGCGCCGCGGCCGATTCCGTAGCTTGCCCCGTTCGCGCCGCCGCCACCCCAGGAGTACGGCACGCCGATCATCTTGGGCGTGGCTTCGAGAGCGACCGCACCGCGTCCTGAATCCGCTCTACCAGCAGTGCTCTGCCCGGGCGGCCGGGGGCGTGCCGGATGTAGGAGCGAAGAGCGCTGAGTGCGGAAGTTGAGATCAAGGCGGGGCTCCATTCGGTGGGGATGGGCTACGTGCGGCACCGGGTCCGGGGATCGTGGCAGGCTGAGCGGAAGAGGCCGAGGCGTCGGGCCAGGGCGCCGCGCCCCGATGATGACCGCGGGACGCGGCCTTCCTTCAGCTGCCGTCGGGCGTCTTGGCGGCCTTGCGGCGCCGGAGGCCGAAGCGGGCCAGGGCGATGAACGCGATCTTCAGTACGACGAGCGCCACGACGACGTTGGCGGCCATGCCGGTCCACGCCGAGTTCGCCACGACGGTGCCGGCCAGCCCGACATGCAGGCCGATGATCACGACCACGGCCGCCGCGAGCAGGATCGCCTGGAGGTTGGCACGCAGCCGGCCTCGCCGGTGCGTGGGTGCCGACGCGCCGTTCTCCGGAGGTGTCGGCGCGCCGATCTCCGGAGCGGCGTCGGAGGTCTCGGACCGATGCCAGGTCACGGTCAGTGGATCGCGGCGGCTGAAGCGCTCGAAGTCCCGGCTGACGATGTCCCGGATCTGACGTAGGCCGTCTTCATCGGCGGCCTCGACGAGCAGCGTCAGGGCGCCGGCCTCGGCGGCGAGCGTGCACTGGCCCCACGGGGCGAAGGTGACCGTCCCTTCGGTGTCGGACCATTCGGCGGTTACCTGCAGCTCGCGGCGGTCCATCATGCCGCGCAGGTGCATGCGCGGCGTGTGGCCGCCGCCGCGGCCCATGGCGGCGGCGTGCTTGCAGAACTGGACGAGATACCGGCTCGCCCGCTCGGTCTCGATCTGAGCTTTCAGGATCGGCATCGCATTCCTTCTGGTCGCCGGGGTGGCGTTCTGCCGACATCAGATTTATCGATACATGTTGTCTCTGTCAATGTCACAATGTATCGGACATTAACGGCATGTACGATCAGGGGCGTGCCCAAGTTGTGGAACGAGACGATCGACAAGCACCGCGCCGCGGTGCGGGACGCGGCCTTGGACGCCATGGCCAAGCTGGTGGCGGAGCACGGGCTGGTCGCGTTGACGATGTCGCAGATCGCCGAGCGGGCCGGTATCGGCCGGGCGACGCTGTACAAGTACTTCCCCGACGCCCACGCCGTCCTCACCGCCTGGCACGAACGTCAGATCACCGCGCACCTCGACCAGCTCGCCGCCGCCGCCGACCCCGCTGACCCCGCCCTCGTACGCCTGCGAGCCGTCCTGCGGACCTACGCGGGGATCCAGCACCACTCAGCAGCGGCCCACCACGGCGGCGAACTCGCCACGCTGCTGCACCGCGACGAACACGTCGATCGAGCGCGGCGACGGCTACACGACTTCCTCCAAGACCTGCTCGCCGAGGCCGCCCAGGCAGGTGACGTACGCGACGACGTACCGGCCGGCGAGCTGGCCGACTACTGCCTGCACGCCCTCACGGCGGCCGGCGCCGCCCCCGGCCACGACGCGATCCACCGCCTGGTCGCCGTCACCTTGGCCGGGTTACGTCCATGACGACGGGAGGCCCGCATGACAGGGCGCTGTGAGGGCAGCAGGACGAGGTGAAACCCGCACGGTACGACCCAGCGAACCTGGAACATCTCATCCGGCAAGAGTTAACGAACGCGGGATTCACCGTCGAGTCCCCGAAGCCGTCCGGATCGAACGGGCCGTCCGGGACGCCGGGCGACGGCGGTCTCAGCCTCCGGCACGAGCCTGGCCGTGGTGTGGTCGTCTCGTGGGAGGCCTCTCCCGATCTCGCTAAAGCCGACACGGTGAAGTACGAGACCATCCGTACCGCCATACAACTCGCCCTGCGCACGATTCTCGTACAGGCCGGGTTCCGGGTGGTCGGTGACTTCGGCGGCAGCGAGATGCTCGTCATCGCCAACCCACCCGGTACGGCGTCCGAGCAGAACTGGCCGTCCGGAGCGATACACCAGCAGAACCGGCCGCCCGGAGCGGTACCCGAGCAGAACTGAGCCGGGCGAACCTCCCTCGGCGACGCTCGAAGGGCACCGGTGGGAGACTGCTGGGAAGAGCCGCGACAGCGTGGCGAGCGTTATGGGAGAGGTAGGCATGACCGACGAGTTCGACGTCATAGTGATCGGCGCCGGTCCTGCCGGCGAGAACGCCGCGGCCAGAGCCGTGCGCGGCGGTCTGACCGCCGCCATCGTGGAGGACCGCCTGGCCGGCGGCGAATGCTCCTACTGGGCCTGCATCCCGAGCAAGGCCCTGCTGCGCCCGGTGGACCTGGCGGCCGAGGTGAGCCGGGTGCCGGGCCTGTCGCTCGGCCCGATCGAGGTGAGCGAGGTGCTCGCCCGGCGCGACGAGGCGGTGTCGCATTTCGACGACTCGGGGCAGGTCGGGTGGATCGAGAGCGTGCCCATCGAGTTCGTGCGGGGCAGGGGACGGCTCGACGGTGTCAAGCGGGTGCGGGTGACCATGCGAGACGGTGGCCCAGAACGCGTGCTGACCGCGCGGCACGCCGTCGTGCTGGCCACCGGCAGCACCGCCATGGTCCCCCCGATTCCGGGGCTGGCCGAGGCGAAGCCCTGGACCAGCCACGAGGTCACGGCCGCCAAGGCGGTGCCGGAGCGGCTGGTCGTCCTCGGTGGCGGAGTCGTCGCCTGTGAGATGGCGCAGGCCATGCACGGGCTCGGCGCGCGGCAGACGACGGTCCTGATACGCGGCGGGTCGCTGCTGTCCAAGCTGGAGCCGTTCGCCGGTGAGCTGCTGGCCGAGTCGTTCGCCGGCGCCGGGATCGACGTGCGGACCCACACGGGCGTCGTACGCGTCGAGCGGCCGGAGCTCGGCGGCAAGGTCACCGTGCACCTGGCCGAGGGCCCGCCGCTGGAGGCCGACGAACTACTGGTGGCCACCGGCCGGGTGCCCGCCACCGCCGACCTCGGGCTCGACACCGTCGGCCTGCCGGGCGGCCGCTCCGTCGAGGTCGACGACAGCATGCGGGCGACGGCCGTCGAGGGCGGCTGGCTGTACGCGGTCGGCGACGTCAACGGCCGCGCGCTGCTCACGCACATGGGCAAGTACCAGGCGCGGGCCTGCGGCGACGTCATCGCGGCACGCGCCAAGGGCGGCGACGACACTCTCCCTGCGATGCGCGACATGGCGGACGGGTACGGGGCGCCGCAGGTGGTCTTCACGGACCCGCAGATCTGCGCGGTCGGCCGCACCGAGGCCGCCGCCCGCGAGGCCGGGTTCCCGGTGCGGGTGGTCGAATACGACCTGGGCAAGGTCTCGGGGGCCTACCTCCTGGGCGACGGCTATCGCGGCCGGGCCAAGGCGGTCGTGGACGAGGAGCGGCGGGTGCTGCTGGGCGTCACGCTGGCCGGCCCCGGTGCGGCGGAGCTGCTGCACGCGGCGACGATCGCGGTCACCGCCGAGGTGCCGCTCGACCGGCTCTGGCACGCGGTCCCGTCGTTCCCCACGGTCAGCGAGATCTGGCTGCGCCTCCTGGAGGAGTACGGCCTCTGACGCACGCGGACCATCGGGCGGACCAACCGGCGGACCGCCCGGCGGACCAACCAGCGGACCACCGGGCGGGTCACATGCGGGCGACCGATCGGACATGGCTCAGCGGGACACGATCGGGCCGGTGGCAGGCGGTCGCACGCTTCGGCTGTTGGGGTTCAGGCGGGTGCGAGGGTCTCGGCGGTGTGCCACAGGTCGGGCAGCGCGTCCAGTACGCGCTCCCCGCGCCGCCGCCGGCCCGCGAACGTCTCGGCGCCGAGATCCGCGAGCAACTCGCGGAACCCCTCCTCGTACACCTCACCGGACACCCCCGCCAGTGACAGCTTCTTCAGGCAGCGCGCGTACGTCGCCACCAGCCAGAAGACCGCCTCCCGGGGCAGTTCGCGCGCGATGAGCTCCCGGCTGCCGTCGATCGACAGCGGCCGGGCGGCCTCGCTGATGTCCGACGAGAACGGGTACGACGGCACCCGGACGTCCTTGGCCGCGTCGAACACCTTCTCCAGCACCCCCAGATGCCGCTCCACGCGCGCCGCCCCCATCCCCGCGCATCCGAGCAGCTCCAGCAACGCCTCGTGGTGATCAAGCATCCCCCGTACGGCCAGCAGCTCCCGTACGGCCTCGTACCGTCGGCGCACTGTGGGGTTCCGCAGCCCGGCGACGAGCAGCACGTGGGTCGTGACCCCCGTGCCGAACAGCCACGACGTCACCTGGTCGGCCATCGGCGCCGCCTCATCCATGGCGGCGATCGCGCGACGCACGCCGTCCATCACGGCGCCACACCGCTGGAGCACCCGCCGCCGGTCGGCGAACTCGCGGACCACCACCTCATGCAGAGCGGCCAGCCGCCCGCTCGGATCGGCCAGCACTCCGGGCAGGTGGAAGCTGCCCGCCAGGTGGTAGTCGCCCAGGACCCCTTCCGCCGACGCCAACCGCTCGGCCGACATAAACGAAATTTCCAACAACACGCCGCCGTATCGCATCTTGCCGGGCTTAACTGGCGGCTCCGCGACGTCCAGCACCACCATCACGTCCACATCGGAGCTGCCGGCCACGACCGCGTCCTCCGGCGACCACAACACCGAGCCGGTCAAAAAGGCCCCACCGAACCCCGGCAACCCGGCCCCAACCTCGGCCACCCACCGCCGCGCGACCTCCCTGGCCACCCCGACCCGCATCACCACACCACCTCTGCCCGCCTGCGCGCCACCCTACAGGCGCGCAGGTGAGGGTCCAGGGAGTTGAAGGAACACCACGCACGCGGTCTGAAGGGACGCGCCGCAAGCGGTCAGGCCTGGCACGCGTGTACAGCGCCGGGCGGTGCACATGGGGAAGTGCGGCGTGCATGACGCCAGACGGGGGCACGTCAGTGTGGCGTGCATGGCGCCAGACGGGGCGCAAATTAGTGCGGCGTATATGACGCCGGGCGGGGCGCGCAGCGCGTGCGCGTGCACGGCGCGCATGTGGCAGCGCGCCGTGCAGAGCATCCTCGCCCCGTCCGTGAGCCGGCGAGCCGGGGGAGGGGCGAGGGGTTCAAGGGGCGCGGCGCCCGAGGGCGGGGCGCCCCCGGGCTAGCGGCGGGCCCGTAGGGGCGCGCCGACCTCGTGGAGGTGCCGCATCGCCTGCCCCCAGGAGGCCAGCAGGCCGCACTCGACGTACGCCACCCCCAGCGACTCGCAGTGCTCCCGCACCAGTGGTTGCGCCTTGCGCAGGTTGGGGGTCGGCATGCCGGGGAACAGGTGGTGCTCGATCTGGTAGTTGAGCCCACCCAGGGCCGTGTTGACCACCCGGCCCCCGCGTACGTTGCGGGAGGTGAGCACCTGACGGCGGAGGAAGTCCAGCTCGTCCTCGGCGGTCAGCACCGGCATGCCCTTGTGGTTGGGGGCGAACGTGCACCCCAGGTACACGCCGAAACATGCCTGGTGCACGACCAGGAACAGCAGCGCCTTCCCGAAGGGCAGGACCGCGAACACGCCACCCAGGTAGATGACGAAGTGCGCGAGCAGCAGCAACCCTTCGGCCGTCCGGTTCTTGAGCGAGTCGCGGCTCAGCCCCCGGACGCTGGAGATGTGCAGGTTGAGGCCCTCCAGGGTCAGCAGCGGGAAGAACAGGAACGCCTGGTACCGGCCGACGAACCTGGGCAGTCCCCGGCTGGCCTCGGCCTGCTTCTCCGACCACAGCAGGATGTCGGGCGCGACGTCGGGGTCGTGGTCTTCGTGGTTGGGGTTGGCGTGGTGGCGGGTGTGCTTGTCCTGCCACCACCCGTAGCTGAGTCCGATGCCGAGGTTGCCGACCAGCAGGCCCGCGATCGCGCTGGTGCGCCGGGACGGGAACACCTGCCCGTGGGCCAGGTCGTGCGCCAGCAGGGCCACCTGGCCGAACATCGCCGCGAGGAACACCGCGACCAGAAGCTGCCACCAGGAGTCGCCTACCAGGGCGAACGCCACCCAGCCCGCCGCGAAGAGGCCTGTTACCACACCGATCCGCGCGGCGTAGTAGACGGGTCGTCGTTCCATGAGGCCCGCCTGGGCGACCCGGCGTGACAGGCGGGCGAAGTCGCTCCCCCTCTCTTCCGAGGCCGTGGCGGCGCGAGTAGTGCTCACGTCAGTCACAGATTCTCCGATGCTCCAGACTCGATTGCTGATCGTTCACTATTAGCATTTCGGGATAACCGAGATCGCGAAGTCCTGCTGTCACCCGTCTTGGAGGTAGGGCTGGCCCTACCTCCGCGGCTCGCCGAGGTCAGGAGATACGCGCTGCGGGACATGACGGGTTTGGGGCTCCAGGACTTCGGCGAGCGGGCCGAGACGTTCCCACCGCCGTACCCCGATCAGGTGCTGGATGCGGCGGAACAGGTCATCAAGCGCGAGACCATCGAGCTGGCCGCCGCGGCAGCGGGCGCTGCCGATCCTATGCGCCCTTCCCGCTTGATCCGCGCAGGAGACTGCTGTGTCGTTCGAGCTCAAGCCGGCGTCGGTGGCGAAATACGTCGTAGGTCACAAACGGAGCAGTGCGCGCGCCTCGCGAGCGATCTCCCATTCCTCGTCCGTGGGTACGACCAGCACGGCCACCTCCGACTCCGGTGTGGACACCCACCGCTCGCCCGTCTCGGCGGCCTCGTTGCGCGTGGGGTCCAGGGTGATGCCGAGGCGGTGCAGCCCGGCCAGCGCCGAGGCGCGGGTGGCCGGGTCGTGCTCGCCGACGCCGCCCGTGAACACGATCGCGTCCAACCGGCCGAGCAGCGCGTAGTAGGCCCCGATGTACTTCCTGATCCGGCGGCCGTAGATGTCCAGCGCGAGCCGTGCCCGCTCGTCGCCTTCGCCGGCGCGGTGCCGGGCCTCGCGCATGTCGCCGGTGCCGGTGAGCGCGAGCAGGCCGCTGCGGCGCGACAGGTCCTCCTCCGTCCGGGCGACGTCCATGTCGCCCGCGCGGGCCAGGTAGCCGGGCAGCGCGGGGTCCACGTCGCCGGAACGGGTGCCCATGACCAGCCCCTCCAGCGGCGTCAGCCCCATGGAGGTGTCGACGCTGCGGCCGCCCTCGATCGCGGTGGCGCTCGCGCCGTTGCCGAGGTGCAGCACGATCAGGTTCGTCCGCGCCGGCTCGCGCTCCAGCAGCGCCGCCGCCCGCGCCGACACGTACGCGCAGGAGGTGCCGTGGAAGCCGTACCGCCGCACGCCGAGCCGGTCACGCCAGTCGAGCGGGACGGCGTAGGTGTACGCCTCGGGCGGCAGCGTCCGGTGGAAGGCGGTGTCGAACACGGCCACCTGCGGCACACCGGGAAAGGCCTCGCGGGCCACCCGGATGCCGGTGAGGTTGACCGGATTGTGCAGCGGCGCGAGCGGCGACAGGTCGTCGATGGCGCTGATCACGTCGTCGTCCACCAGGACCGCCTCCCGGAAGCGGGTCCCGCCGTGCACCACCCGATGCCCCACCGCCACCGGATCGAGCGCGGGCCCCGCGTCGGCGAAGGCCGCCAGCATGGCGGCCAGCCCCTCCGCGTGATCGCCGAACCGCTCCTTCCGCTCGTACGGCGGGCCGTCACCGGCATGATGCGTCAGCCGCCCCTCCTCCTCACCGATCCGCTCCACCAGCCCCCTGGCCGGGCGGGCCCGCGACTCCACGTCCACCAGCTCGTACTTGATGGAGGAGGAGCCGGTGTTCAGGACGAGAATCTGTCCGGCCATGTCCACTCCTGGATGTCGGGCGCGTCCTCCCCGTGTTCACGGGTGTAGGCGCGGGCGCGCAGGCGCGTGTCGGTCATCGACTGGCGCAGGTGAGCCGCGCTGCTGCCGAGCCCCGGCACCCGGTCGATGACGTCGATGACCAGGTGGTAGCGGTCGATGTCGTTGAGCATGGCCATGTCGAAGGGTGTGGTGGTGGTGCCCTCCTCCTTGTAGCCGCGGACGTGCAGGTTGGCGTGGCCGTGGCGGCGGTAGGTGAGCCGGTGGATGAGGGCGGGGTAGCCGTGGAAGTTGAAGATGACCGGTTTGTCGGTGGTGAACAGGGCGTCGTATTCGGCGTCCGGGAGGCCGTGCGGGTGTTCTGACGGCGGTTGCAGGCGCATCAGGTCGACGACGTTGATGACGCGTACGCGCAGGTCGGGCAGGTTTTCGTGGAGCAGGGCGGCGGCGGCCAGGGTCTCCAGGGTGGGGACGTCGCCGGCGCAGGCGAGCACCACGTCGGGGTCGTGGCCCTGGTCGGTGGAGGCCCAGGGCAGGATGCCCAGGCCGCGGGTGCAGTGGGCGATGGCCTGGTCCATGGTGAACAGGTCGAGCACCGGCTGCTTGCCGGCCACGATGACGTTGACGTAGTCGCGCGAGCGCAGGCAGTGGTCGCCGACCGACAGCAGCGTGTTGGCGTCCGGCGGCAGGTAGACGCGGACCACGGAGGCCTTCTTGTTGACCACGACGTCCAGGAAGCCGGGGTCCTGGTGGGAGAAGCCGTTGTGGTCCTGGCGCCAGACGTGCGAGGACAGCAGGTAGTTCAGAGACGCCACTGGCATGCGCCAGGGGATCTTCTGGGAGGACTCCAGCCACTTGGCGTGCTGGTTGAACATGGCGTCGATGATGTGGATGAACGCCTCGTAGCAGTTGAACAGCCCGTGCCGGCCGGTCAGCAGGTAGCCCTCCAGCCAGCCCTGGCACAGATGCTCGCTCAGTACCTCCATCACCCGGCCGCCGGGGGCCAGGTTCTCGTCGGTCGGTTCGAGGCGGGCGTTCCAGGCCCGGTCGGTGACCTCGAACACGGCCTGCAGCCGGTTGGACGCGGTCTCGTCCGGGCCCATCAGGCGGAAGGTACGCGGGTTGGCGACGATCACGTCGCGCAGCAGCCTGCCGAGCACCTTGGTGGGCTCGCTGAACTGGGTGGCGGGCGATTTGACGTCGATGGCCTGCTCGCGGAAGTCGGGCAGCCGCAGCGGTTCGAGCAGCTCGCCGCCGTTGGTGTGCGGGTTGGCGCTCATCCTGCGGTTGCCCGGCGGCACGGTCTCCAGGATCGACGCCACCGGGCGGCCGTCGCCGTCGAACAGCTCCTCGGGACGGTAGGAGCGCATCCACTCCTCCAGCATCGCCAGGTGCTCGGGGTTCTCCCGCACCTTGGCCAGCGGCACCTGATGGGCCCGCCAGGTGCCCTCCACCGGCAGCCCGTCCACGACGCTGGGCCCGGTCCAGCCCTTCGGCGTACGCAGGATGATCATGGGGAGCCGGTCGGACCGGCCCTGCTGGTAGTCGGTGATCTGGTCGAAGACGGTGTCGAGCGTGTCGGCCATCTCCTGGTGGTCGGGGCCGACCAGGTGGGGGCGGTAGCCGTACCCCTCCATGAGCGCGACCAGCGTCTGGGCGGGGATGCGGGCCAGTACGGTGGGGTTGGCGATCTTGTAGCCGTTCAGGTGCAGGATCGGCAGCACCGCGCCGTCGCGGGCCGGGTCGAGCAGCTTGTTGGAATGCCAGCTCGCGGCCAGCGGCCCGGTCTCGGCTTCGCCGTCGCCCACGACGCAGGCCACGACCAGGCCGGGGTTGTCGAAGGCGGCGCCGTAGGCGTGCGCGAGTGAGTAGCCCAGCTCGCCGCCCTCGTGGATGGAGCCGGGTGTCTCCGGGGCGACATGGCTGGGGATGCCGCCCGGGAAGGAGAACTGCCGGAACAGCCGCCGCATCCCGGCCGCGTCCTGAGAGACGTCCGGATAGCGTTCGGAGTAGGTGCCCTCCAGCCAGGCGTGCGCCACCGCGGCGGGACCGCCGTGGCCGGGGCCGGCGATGTAGATCAGGTCCTGGTCGCGTTCGCGGATGACCCGGTTGAGATGGGCGAAGCAGAAGTTCAGCCCCGGTGTGGTGCCCCAATGACCCAGCAGGCGGGGTTTGATGTGCTCTGGGGTCAATGGCGTCGTTAGTAGTGGATTGTCCAGTAGATATATCTGGCCTACCGACAGATAGTTTGCCGCGCGCCAGTAAGCGTCTATTCGCTCCATGTCTTTGCTGATTCCTCCAGAAACGCCGCTCAACCAGATTAGAAGTCGCTTCCTGTGGCAGAAGTGAGGTTGTGCCGGCGGACCGAGAGGTCAAGGGGGCTCCGCACGATGGACACGTTCGCGATGGATTTCACCGAGAGCGACTTGGCGCGGGCGCGCCTCGCCGCGCTCAGGCTCGCGGACGAGCACGGCCTGCGCGGTGAACGCGCCGCCGACCTGGTGATCGTGGTGAACGAGGCGGTGGCCAACGTGGTCCTCCACGGAGGCGGCCGTGGGCGCCTGCGCCTGTGGCGCGAGGGCGTGAGCCTGCTCTGCGAGGTCCGCGACTCCGGCCCCGGCCTGCCCTCCCGTTACCTCGCCAAGCCCGACCCGCCCGTGCCCGCGGCGCCCGGCGGCTGGGGGATATGGGTGATACGCCGCCTGGCCGACCGCGTGGCCATCACCACCGGACCGGGCGGCACCGCCGTACGGATCGCGATGGAAATCTCCTGAGCGGATTTAGTTGAATTTGCTGCCACCTAGTTGAACCCCATTCGGTTAGCATCCGTCATAGCGATGGGGGGCCGCAGTCGCTGGAAGTACGCGTTGTACGCGTGCTGCCACAACGGGGTGCGGAGGACGCCTGTGGGCGGATCGCGGGGATTGGCGGTACACGACGGCATCGAGATGTCGTTGCTGTCAGGAGAGCACGCACTATATGTGGAGGGCAGCCTGCGGGCGGCCCGCCGGTGGTTCGACGTCGCCTATCAGGAGGCCGAACAGCAGGGTGACATGGACGGAATGGCGCGGGCCGCGCTCGGGCTGGGCGGCCTGTGGGTGCACGAGCATCGGACCGCAGCCGAGGCGGCCGTGGTGCGCACCCGTCAGCGCCAGGCTCTGGCGCTGGTCGGACCACAGTCCTCACTGGCCTTACGGCTGCGGGTACGGCTGGCCGGCGAGGACGACTACCGCAGCGGCGGGCAGGACAGGATCCTGGCCATGGTCGAGGAGGCCAGGCGGGCCGGCGATCCCGTCGCGCTGGCCGAGGCGCTGAGCCTGGCCCACCACTGCGTTCTGGGGCCCGAGCACGGCGCCCTACGCCTGGCGCTGGCCCAGGAGCTGATCGAGGAGGCGCAGCGGACCGGGCGCCGGGGCGATCTGCTGATGGGGCTGCTCTGGCGGACCGTGGACCTGGTGCTGGCCGCCGACCCGCATGCCGAGCGGGCGCTGGCGGAACTACGCGGGCTGCTGTCGAAGGAGGACCATCTGGCGGTCGGGTTCGTCGTGGACGCGATGGAGGTCATGTTCAGCATCAGGGGCGGCCGGCTGTCCGAGGCCGAGGCGATGGCCGGCACCTGCGCCGATCGGGGAGCGGCCGCCGGTGACATCGACAGCGCGGGCTGGTACGCGGGTCAGATCGCGGCCATCCGCTGGTATCAGGGACGCGCCGCCGAACTCGTCCCGATGGTGACGGACCTGGTCAACTCGCCGGACCTCAGCGAGGTGGACAGGTCGTTGCTGGCGGTGCTCGCGGTGTCCGCGGCCACCGCGGGGGAGCGGCGGCTGGCGGCGGGAGCGCTGGCCCGGCTGCGCGGTCAGGATCTGACGGTGCTGCCGCGCTCCAGTACCTGGCTCATCTCGATGTACGGCGGGATCGAGGCGGCGTACCTGCTCGGCGACGCCGGCACGGCGGCCGAGATCTACGCCGTGCTCCGCCCCTTCGAGCGGCTGCCCGTCATCGTCAGCCTGGGTGTCACCTGCCTCGGCTCGGTTCACCATCCACTCGGCGTGGCCATGCTGACCTGTGGCGAGACCGACAAGGCGATCGCCCACCTGCGGGCCGCCGTGCACGAGAACCTCGCGCTGGGGCACTGGCCCGCCGTCGTGCTCTCCCGCCTCCGGCTCGGCCAGGCCCTGCGCGGGACCGAGGAGTCGCGCAGGATCCTGGCACTGGCCCGGCAGGAGGCCGCGTCGATGGGGATGGCGCTGCCTGCCGACTGTCCGGTGCCACCGGCGGCGGAGGTCGTCTGCGTGCGCCGTGGCCGCAAGTGGCGGATCGAGCTGGACGGCCGGTCCGTGCTCGTCGAGCACATCGTGGGGATGGCCCACCTGGCGACCCTGCTGGCCAACCCCGGTCGCGAGATCCCGGCCGTGGACCTGGCCGCGGGCGCGGCGGCGAGCGACGCCGCCGAGTCCGCCCAGCCGGTGCTGGACGAGCAGGCCAGGCAGACCTACAAGCGGCGGCTGTCCGGGCTGCAGGCCGAGATCGACGAAATGGAGGCGATGCACGATCTCCAGCGGGCCGCCACGCTGCGGGCCGAGCGCGACTGGCTGATCGACGAGCTGGCCGCCGCCACCGGGCTGGCCGGGCGGGCGCGTCAGTTCGCGGGCAGCGAGGAGCGAGCCAGGATCGCCGTGGGCAAGGCCATCAGGCGGGCCCTGGTGCGTATCGGTGAGGCCGATCCGGTCATCGGGGAGCGGCTGCGCGGCGCCGTACAGACGGGGGTGCGATGTAGCTATCACCCAGCGTGAATGGAACGGGATGGAACAGGATGGAACGCCTTAAGAGATGTATCCACCCAGGATCGTGATCTCACGCCCGGCGGCCGGTGAGATCACGCCCCCGGCGGCCCGTGCCTCCGCACGGGCCGCCGGTTTCATCGTCAAATGGCGGGATGCCAGGATGAGGGCATGCCGCTCCGCAGCTCACGCTGGTACTCGGGCCATGACCGCAACTCCTACATCCATCGCGCCTGGATGCGCCGCGGCCTGCCGGACGCCGCGTTCGACGGGGACCGTCCGCACATCGCGATCGCGAACACCGCCTCCGACCTCACCCCGTGCAACTCCCACCTCGACGAGGTGGCCGACAGCGTCAAGCAGGGCGTGTGGGCGGCCGGCGGCGTCCCGCTCAACCTGCCCGTCGTCTCCCTCGGCGAGACGAACGTCCGGCCCACCGCGATGCTCTGGCGCAACCTGGCCGCCATGGCCACCGAGGAGATGCTGCGCGCCAACCCGATCGACGGCGTGGTGCTGCTCGGCGGCTGCGACAAGACCATCCCGGCGCTGCTGATGGCCGCCGCCTCGGTGGACCTGCCCGCCGTGGTGGTGCCCGGCGGCCCGATGCTGACCGGTCACTTCCGCGGCGTCCCGCTCGGCTGCGGCACCGACGTGTGGCGGCTGAGCGAGGAGGTACGCGCGGGGACGCTGTCCGGCGAGGCGTTCCTGCGCTCGGAGTCGTCGATGATCCGCAGCCGCGGCCACTGCAACACGATGGGCACCGCCTCCACCATGGCCTGCGTAGCCGAGGCCCTCGGCATGACGCTCCCCGGCACGGCGGGCATCCCCGCCCCCGACAGCAGACTGCTCGAACGCGCCCACGAGACCGGCGGCCTCGCCGTCGAGCTGGTGAAGGAGGAGCGCCGGCCGAGTCAGGTGATGACCAGGGGATCGTTCCTCAACGCGATCGTGACGCTGGCCGCGATCGGCGGCTCCACGAACGCCGTCGTGCACCTGCTGGCCATCGCCGGGCGCCTCGGCGTCAAGCTGGAGCTGGACGACTTCGACCGGACCGGCCGCGGGGTGCCGCTGCTGGCCGACCTCCAGCCCGCGGGGCGGCACCTGATGGACGACCTGTTCAGGGCGGGCGGGCTGGCGGCCGTACTGAAGGAGGTCGAGGACCTGCTCGATCCGGCGGCGCTGACCGTCAGCGGCCGTCCGCTCGTGGCGCACCTCGCCGGCGCGGAGATCTGGGACGAGAGCGTCATCCGACGGCGCGCCGACCCGCTGCTGCCCGATGCCGGGATCGCGGTGCTACGCGGCAACCTCGCGCCGGACGGCGCGGTGATCAAGCCCGCCGCCGCCTCGCCCGAACTGCTGAGCCACCGCGGCCGGGCGGTCGTGTTCGACAGCGTCGAGGACCTCAACGCCCGGCTCGACTCGCCGGACCTGGACGTCGACGAGACGTCGGTGCTGGTGCTGCGCGGCTGCGGGCCCAAGGGCTACCCGGGCATGCCCGAGGTCGGCAACCTGCCGCTGCCCGCGAAACTGCTGGCCAAGGGCGTGCGCGACATGGTCCGCATCAGCGACGCCCGGATGAGCGGCACCGCGTACGGCACGGTCGTGCTGCACACCGCGCCCGAGGCGGCGGCCGGCGGGCCGCTCGCCCGGGTGCGGACCGGCGACCCGATCGTCCTCGACGTCGCGGCCAGGCGCCTCGACGTCGACGTCCCCGCCGCCGAGCTGGCGGCCAGGGAGCCGGTCGTGAACGGGTACGCCGCCCCGCGGCGCGGCTGGGAGCGCCTGTACGTCGACCACGTCATGCAGGCCGACAAGGGCGTCGACCTGGACTTCCTCACAGGTTCGAGTGGGGACGCCGTGGGCAGGGAATCCCACTGACCTGGAGTCCCGCGCGATATCTTCCCGGGTACGGGACTAATGTGATCGGCTTGACGGCATCAGGAGGAAGAGTGGGCGGCGACATCACCCAGAGCCAGGAGTGGGCGGCACTGGACAAGCACCACGGGGAGCTGGCGGGCAAGCATCTGCGCGAGCTGTTCGCGGAGGATCCCGGCCGCGCCGAGCGGATGACGCTGACCGCCGGTGATCTCTACCTCGACTACGCCAAGCACCGCGCCACGGACGAGACGATCGACCTCCTCGTCCAGTTGGCGGAGCGAGCCGGGCTGCGCGACCGGATCGGCGCGATGTTCCGGGGCGAGCACATCAACGTCAGCGAGGACCGGGCCGTCCTGCACGCCGCGCTGCGCATGCCCCGGGACGCCAACCTGGAGGTCGACGGCCAGGACGTCGTCGCCGACGTGCACGCCGTGCTCGACAAGATGAGCGCCTTCGCCGACCGGGTCCGGCGGCGGGACTGGACGGGCGCCACCGGCCGGCCGATCACCACCGTCGTCAACATCGGCATCGGCGGCTCCGACCTCGGCCCGGCCATGGCGTACGAGGCGCTGCGCGACTACGCCGACGCCGGCATCACGGCCAGGTTCGTGTCCAACATCGACCCGGCCGACATCACCGGCAACCTGGCCGGACTCGACCCCGCGAGCACGCTGTTCGTGGTCAGCTCCAAGACGTTCACCACGCTGGAGACCCTCACCAACGCCAAGGTCGCCCGCCAGTGGCTGGTCGGCGCGCTCGGCGAGGACGCCGTGTCCCAGCACTTCGTGGCAGTCTCGACCAACGCCGAGAAGGTCGCCGGCTTCGGCATCGACACCGCGAACATGTTCGGCTTCTGGGACTGGGTCGGCGGGCGCTACTCCTACGACGGCGCCATCGGCCTGTCGCTGATGATCGCGATCGGGCCCGATCGGTTCCGCGAGATGCTGGCCGGGTTCCACACCATGGACCAGCACTTCCGCACCGCGCCGTTCAACGCCAACATGCCGGTGCTGCTCGGGCTGCTCGGCGTCTGGTACAACGACTTCTTCGGCGCCCAGACCCGGGCCGTCCTGCCCTACAGCCAGCGGCTGCACCGCTTCCCCGCCTACCTGCAGCAGCTCACCATGGAGTCCAACGGCAAGTCCGTACGCGCCGACGGCACACCCGTCACGACCGACACGGGCGAGATCTTCTGGGGCGAGCCGGGCACCAACGGCCAGCACGCCTTCTACCAGCTACTGCACCAGGGCACCCGGCTGGTGCCCGCCGACTTCATCGGGTTCGCCGAGCCGTACGAGGACCGGGAGGGCATGCACGACCTGCTCACCGCGAACCTGCTCGCGCAGACGTCGGCGCTGGCCTTCGGCAAGACGGCCGAGGAGATCGCCGGCGAGGGCACGCCCGCCGAGATCGTGCCGCACAAGGTGATGCCCGGCAACCGGCCCACCTCCACGATCCTGGCCACCAAGCTCACCCCGTCCACGCTCGGCCAGCTCGTCGCGCTGTACGAGCACATGACGTTCGTCGAGGGCACCATCTGGGGCATCGACTCCTTCGACCAGTGGGGCGTCGAGCTGGGCAAGAAGATGGCGCTCGACCTGGCGCCCGCGCTCACCTCGGACGAACCGCCGGGCGACTTCCCGGACGCCTCCACCGAACGGCTCGTCCGGCGCTACCGCGAGCTGCGCGGAAGGCGCGTCTGAGGTGAAGGTGATCAAGGGCGCGGGTGCGCTCGTCCTGTTCGGCATCACCGGTGACCTCGCGCGCAAGATGCTCCTGCCCGCCCTCTACCAGCTCACCGCCCGAGGCGAGCTCGATCTGCCGATCATCGGCGTGGCCAAGACCGACCTGGACCTCGACGGGCTGCGCGAGCACGCCCGCGCGGCCTGCGGCGGCGTGCACGACGCGGCGTTCGAGAAGCTGGCGGGCAACCTGCGGCTGGTGGCGGGCGACTACCGCGACTCCGCCACGTTCGCCCGGCTGCGCGAGGAGGTGGCGGGCAAGGGGTTCCTGGTCCACTACCTGGCCGTGCCGCCCGCGTTCTTCACGGCCGTGGCCGAGGGGCTGGCCGGGGAGGGCCTCAACAGGGACGCCAGGCTCGTCGTGGAGAAGCCGTTCGGCAGCGACCTGGACTCGGCCCGGGCGCTCAACGCCGAGCTGCTGAAGTATTTCGACGAGGACCACCTGCGCCGGGTCGACCACTTCCTGGGCAAGGAGCCGGTCGAGGACCTCATGGTGTTCAGGTTCGCCAACATGCTGCTCGAACCCATCTGGAACCGCAACTACATCCGCAGCATCCAGATCACCATGGCCGAGGACTTCGACGTGGCCGACCGGGGCGCCTTCTACGACGCCAACGGCGCGATCCGCGACGTCGTCCAGAACCACCTGATGCAACTCCTCGCCATCCTGGCCATGGACCCGCCGCCGTCCAAGGACGCCCGCGCCCAGTTGGACGAGAAGTGGCGGGTGCTGCGCGCCGTCCAGGCCGTCACGCCCGCCGACGTGGTCCGCGGCCAGTACGAGGGCTACCTCGACACCAAGGGCGTCAAGAAGGACTCGACCACCGAGACGTTCGTCGCGCTGCGCGCCTACGTCGACAACTGGCGGTGGGCCGGGGTGCCGTTCTGCATCCGCTCCGGCAAGGCGCTGCCGGTGACCGACCTGGAGATCGTCGCCGAGCTGCGCAAGCCGCCGGTCACGCTGTTCGAGGACGATCCGCACCTGAGCCCCAACCTGGTCAGGTTCCGGCTGCAGCCGGACGCCGGGGTGACCTTCGACGTGCTGGCCAAGGAGCCCGGCCAGCAACGGACCCGGGTGGTGCCGGTGAGCGTCGACTTCACCAAGGTGTTCGGGCCGCTGGAGGCCGCCTACCAGCGGATCCTGACCGACGCGGTGAGTGGCGATCCCCGGCGGTTCGCCCGGTTCGACCTGGTGGAGGAGTCGTGGCGGATCGTCCAGCCGATCCTCGACCTGCCGGACCGGCCGCTGCCGTACCCGAAGGGGAGCTGGGGGCCCAAGGAGGCCGAGAAGATCGCGCCCGGCGGGTGGCACGAGATCTCGACCTCCTTCGACTGATCCCGGGCGGGCGGGGACCGGTGGGTGGCATTGACGGCGGGGCCGATAGGTCCGACGATCGCAGGCATGCCCCTCATCCCTGTTCCGGCCCACGAGCACACTTGGGCGGCACTCACCCGTAATACCTCCTATGTCTTCGGCGTCGAATCCGGCGAGGACACCCGTGTCGTGCAGTGGTACTGGGGGCCGCGGCTACCCGCCGCGGCCCTCGGCCAGGTCGCCGAGCACGCCCCCGGCTGGATCGTCACCGGCTTCCTCGACCCCGACGACGCGTCCGAACTGCTGCCCGTCGACGGCGGCCGGCGCTGGGGCGTGCCCTCGCTCCAGGCCGTCTACGAGGGCGAGATCCGCTCCGTCGAGCTCGGCTTCGACGACGCCGTCCTCGGGGAGAACGAGATGGAGGTGGTCCTGCGCGACCACGCCTACGGCCTCCGGGTGGGCCTGCACGTACGGGTCCACGACGACTGCGACGTCGTCGAGCGCTGGGTGAGCGTCACCAACGAGTCGGCTGCGCCGGTACGGCTGCGCCGGCTCGACTCGGGTAGCTGGGTGATCCCCGAACAGGCGGGCTTCCGCTACACCGGCGCCGCCGGCGGATGGGGCCGCGAGACGCACCTGCGGAGCGGCGAGCTGCCGGCGGGGGAGACCACGTTCGGCAGCCGGACCGGCACCACCTCGCACAAGGCCAACCCGTGGATCATGCTCGGCGACGCCACCGAGGACACCGGCGACGTCTGGACCGTCGCGCTCGCCTGGAGCGGCTCGTGGCGGCTCACCACGCAGCGCCGCCCCGAAGGCGACGTGGCGGTGAGCGCCGGATTCGGCCACGAGGGCCTCACCTGGCCGCTCGCCCCCGGCGCGTCGCTGCGCACCCCGTCCGCGCTCGGCCTGCACACGGCCGGCGGGTACGGCGCCGCCAGCCGGGCCTGGCACGACTACGCCCGCAAGCACGTCCTGCCCACGCCCGGTGAGGAACGGCCCGTCCTGTACAACTCGTGGGAGGCCACCGGGTTCGACGTCACCGAGCAGGGCCAGCTCGACCTGGCCCGCCGCGCCGCCGATCTCGGCGTGGAGCTGTTCGTGGTGGACGATGGCTGGTTCGGCGCCCGCACCGACGACACGCGCGGGCTCGGCGACTGGTGGCCCAACCCCGAGCGCTTCCCGGACGGCCTGCGCCCCCTCTTCCAGGGCGTACACGACCTTGGCCTGCGCGCCGGGCTCTGGGTCGAGCCCGAGATGGTCAACCCCGACAGCGACCTGTACCGGAAGAACCCCGACTGGGTGCTGCACTACCCGGAGCGCCGCCGCGACACCATGCGCAACCAGCTCGTGCTCAACTACGCCCGCGACGACGTGCGCCAGTGGGCGCTCGGCTGGCTCGACCAGCTCGTCCGCGCGTACGGCCTGGACTACCTCAAGTGGGACATGAACCGCAGCTTCAGCCAGGCGGGCTGGGCCGAGGGCGGCGACCTGCTCTGGATCGAGCACACCCGAGGCGTCTACGCGATCATGGACGAGCTGCGCAGACGCCATCCGCGGCTCCGGATCGAATCCTGCTCGGGCGGTGGCGGCCGGGCCGACTTCGGCATGCTGCACCGTACGGACCAGGTGTGGACCTCCGACAACACCGACGCCCGCGACCGGCAGGTGATCCAGCGGGGCTTCTCCTACCTCTACCCGGCGAGCGCCATGTCGTGCTGGGTGACCGACAGCCCCAACCCGATCACCCACCGGGAGGTGCCGCTGCGCTACCGCTTCCACGTGGCCATGGCGGGCACGCTCGGCGTCGGCGGCGACCTCACCCGATGGAGCGCCGCGGATCTCGACGAGGCCAGGCGGCTCATCGCCGACTACAAGGCGGTCCGGCCGGTGATCCAGCACGGAACGCTGCACCGGCTGGCCGGGACGCCGGGCGAGACCGCCTCCGCCGTCCAGTACACGCTCGGCGACCAGGTGGTCGTGCTCGCCTACAACCCGTTCGCGCTGGACAAGCAGCCACCCCGGCGGCTGCGGCTGGCCGGGCTCGACCCGGCGGCCGTCTACGCGGGGCCCGACGGCTCCTGGCACGGGGCCACGCTGATGCACCACGGGCTCACCCTGTCCACGTGGTTCCACTCCGGCCCCGACTACCGCAGCGAGATGGTGGTGCTGCGCCGGGTCTAGGGTCAGCATGTGGGAATGAACTTCATGGAATTAGTGGAACGCTCGAAGGACTCCGTGACCGTCAAGCGGGTCTTCGGCGACCCGATTCAGCAGGGCGACGTCACGGTCATCCCCGTCGCCCGGATCATCCAGGGCGGCGGCGGGGGCATGGGCAGGCAGGAGGCCTCCTCGGGGCCGGACGCCGTGCCCGGCGGCGAAGGCGGCGGCGGCGGGTTCGGTTACGGCGCCATCCCCGCCGGGGTGTACGTGGTCAAGGACGGCGACGTCCGCTGGCAGCCGGCGGTCGACGTCAACCGCATCGTCATCGGCGGCCAGATCGTGGCCGTCGTGCTGCTGCTGACCATCCGGGCGATCCTCAAGAAAAGCCGCAAGCGCTGATTTTTCTTCCATAAGGTGAGCGTCATGACCTCTGTGCCGCAAGTGGTGGCCTTCGCCGGTGTGGTGATGCTGGCGGCCTCGGCGATGGCGTTCACCATCGTCAAGGTCGTCGGAGCCGCCTAAGTTCGTCAGCGAGGGTGCGTCCATGGGCGACACGCTGACGCTGTCGGTGATCGCCCTGGCGGGGACCGTGCTGTGGTTCCTCCTGGTGGCCAACATCGTGGGGGCGCTGCGCAAGGTCTTCGCCAGGCCGACGGTGCGGAAGGCGGTCGACGGGCTGACGGGCGCGCCCCTCATCGCCCTCGGCGTCAACCTGGCCAACGCCACCCGGCCGTAGCCGCCTACGAACGCTGGAGTAGCCGCTTATGAGACGGTGACGCCCAGCAGGTGGCCCAGGCCGAACGTCACGGCGGCCGCCCCGGCGCCCAGCGCGAGCTGGCGCAGGCCGCCCAGCCACCACGGGCGGGCCGTCATCCGCGCCACCGCCGCACCGAACCCGAACAGCGCCACCAGGCTCAGCACCAGCGCCACCGCCAGCCCCGACGCCCCGAACAGGAACGGCGCCAGCGGCACCAGCGCCCCGGCCGCGAACGCGCCGAACGACGACCCGGCCGCGACGTACGGCGACGGCAGGTCGTCGGGATCGACGCCCAGCTCTTCCCGCACATGCACGCGCAACGCCTGCTCGGGGTCGGCCGACAGCCCCGCCGCCACCCGCCCCGCCAGCTCGGCGTCCAGCCCGCGGGCCCGGTAGATCGCGGTCAGCTCCGCCAGCTCCCCCTCGGGGTCGCGGGCCAGCTCACGACGCTCCACGGCGATCTCGGCCCGCATCAGCTCCGTCTGCGACTTCACGGACGTGTACTCGCCCGCGGCCATCGAACACGCCCCCGCGATCAACCCGGCGCACCCGGCGAGCACCGCACCCCGCCCCGCACCCGCCGCGCCCACGACTCCGGCGATCAACGCGAAATTGGACACGAGCCCGTCCATCGCCCCGAACACCGCCGGCCGCAGCCAGCCGCCGGTCACGTCTCGGTGGCGGTGGTGCCTCTCGGGAGAGTACGGCCGGTCGAGCTCGATGGTCATGAAAGTCCTCCGCTTCGATAACGCCTTAGTACGAAATTTAGGCAGATATCACGATGATCCGCAACGAAGGGGAGGCTTCCCTGACCTGCGGCGGAGCAGCGGGTTGCGAACGTGTGTGCGGGATGCTTCACCCCCCGCTCACCCCGAGGGTCACAGGTCGGCGGCGGTCAAATACGAGGTGAAGACGCGGTTGGGGTCGTAATGGTGGCGAAGGTCGGCCAACCGGCTCTGGGATCGCGGTGACAGGCCCGAGTCGGGGCGGGAGGCGGGATCGGCGTCGCTGAACTGGACGCCGCGCGACACCGGCTCCATCGCCTTGGTGGTGTCCGTCACCCACGCGCGGTGCCGGCCGTCGAGGGCCGGGTCCGTCCATGCCGCCACCGGAGAGACGTAATTGGCCGCCTGCACCGACCAGGCGGCCGGTACGTCGGCCCGGTAGGCGCCCCAGGGCAGGATGAACACGAATGAGCCGGAGCCGGGGATCGCCTCGACCATCGCCCGCGTACCCGCGACCACGTCGGCGGTCGGGCCGTCGGTCCAGATCCCGTCGACCGCCCAGCGCAGGCCGGCCTCCGACCACCTTCCCGACTCCTCGTAGAGGTCCGCCATGGTGATGGGCGAGGGCGGTGACCCGTCGCCGGTAGGCGAGGCGAAGGGAGCGTCGGCGAGGGCGTCGAGCAGTGCCGCGCCGTCCTCGCCGAACGCGGTGCCGACGATCGTGATCACCTTCTCCGCTTCCCCGGGTGGGGCGCCGATCTTGATGGCGATCTCCAGCCGCGCGGGCAGCCACGGGGCTGTCTCCTGCGACCAGGTCACCACCTCGTCGAGCCGATCGAGCGGGTAGGTCCGGACCGCCCGATGGATCGTCGGTCGCCGGTACGTACGGAGATGGAAGCGGGTGACCACACCGAAGAAGCCGGGTCCGCAGCCTCTGGCGGCCCACAGCAGGCCGGGGTGCTCGCCCGCGTCGGCGCGCACGATCTCACCGGTCGCGGTGACCACGTCGACCGCCTCGATGCTGAGGCAGGCCGGCCCGTGCACGCGGGAGTTCCAGCCATACCCGCCGCCGAGGAGGAATCCGCCGACGCCGACGCTCGGCGCGTGCCCGGTGGGGAAGAAACGGCCGAACCGCGCGAGGGCGGCGTCGACGGCGGCACCGCGGGCGGCGGGTCCCAGCGCGACCAGCCCGGTCGCCTCGTCGAACCGGATCTCCGCCAGCCGGGACAGGTCGATGAGCAGGCCGCCGTTCCGTACGCCGTTGGCGATCCAGCTGTGCCCGCCGGAGCGGATGCCCACCCGCATCCCGCGGTCCGCCGCCAGCCGTACGCCCCTGGCGACATCGGCCTCGTCGGCGGCGAGCAGGATGAGGTCGGGAAAGCGGTCCGGGCGCCGGGCGTTCCAGATGGCGGCGCGGCGCAGTCGCTCGTAGCCCGGGTCGTAGCGGCCCACCAGACGGCCGGTGAACTCACTCCTCCCGCCTGTGGTCACTTCTCGCCGGCCTTCGGCCGCTCACCGGAGTAGGAGTCCATGCCGATGAAGAAGTACGCGAAACGCCAGCAGCCATCGTCCTCCCGCCGCAACTCGGCCGTGTAGATCACGCTCGCGCCGAGGGTGAGCCCGTCGGCCGCCACGGTCACCACGCTGAAGGCGAGCGCGGCGGCGGTGCCCTCGGCCAGGTCGAGCCGTTCGACGAGGATGTTGCCCATCACGTGCCTGCGCTGGTCGCCCTGCTCGGCGATGATCCGGGTGAGCCGGTCGAACAGCTCGGCCCGGCCGGTGAAGCTGGTGAACGGCTCCGCCTTGCCCTGGGCGACCTCGAAGACGGTGTCCTCGGTGAAGCACGAGACAACCACGTCGACCCTGGCCTCGTCGTGCGCGGTGGCGAATCGGTTGAACGCCTCGGCGATCTGGGCCCGCGCGGCGAGTGCTCCGGCACTCCAGTCGCCGGGTTCGAGCGGTCGCATGTCGATTTTTCCCTGGCGGTGGGCCCATGCCTGCGGGGGGAGCGTCCGGGCGCCGGCCTTGGTGGTCATGAAGGTCTCTCTCCCGTGTCGGCGTGGGGCCTCAGCACATCGCCCTTTGCAACATAGTGTCGACAGTAATGCGGGTCAACCCTGCAAAGTGGAAGAGAAATCGAGGGTCCGCCCTCCGCATGTCGGCCGACGGATCGCGGCCTTCGCCGAAGCCCCCGCTCTTGCTCCAAAGGCGATGTCAGAGGGCTATCTGAGAGGGTTCGTGGGAGTGGTGGGCCGCGATTCCGAGGCCGTTCGACCACTCGCCCACAAGGGGAGTGTCGACAGGATTCGGGTCGATTTCGGCCAAAGCCTTGACGGAGGCAAATGTCGACAGTATGTTTCGGCCACGTTGCCGCTGGTTACTCGCCACGGTCGAAGCCCTCGCTGAACCACCGCGACAACGCGTTGGCAAAGGAGCACAAATGTCGTCACGGAGCATTGTCCTCCGCCCCACCCTCGGTAGCCTCCGCGCCGCCGCCGCGGTCCTCGTCGCGGTCACCGCCCTCGCCGCCTGCGGCGCGGGCGGCTCCGAGGTGAAGACCGACGCCGGCGGGCTGACGTCGGTCACGATCCTGCGCTCGACCGGATCCACCTTCGAGCCGCTCTTCATCGCGCAGGACCAGAACTTCTTCAAGGAGGCCGGCCTCAACGTCACGATCAAGGAAGGGGCCGCGGACACCTCGCAGAACGCGCCCTCGGTGGCCAACGGCGAGGCACAGTTCGCGATGACTGACAGCTCCGGATTCCTCAAGGCGGCAGCCCAGAAGCTGCCGGTCAGGATCGTCACCCAGCTTCAGGCTTCCACGACCAAGACCGCGCCCTCCGACGGCCTGCTGGTCAAGGCCGATAGCCCGATCAAGACCTTCGCCGACGTCGGCGGCAAGACCATCGGCCTGCCAGCCCTGGGGGGTACGCTCCAGTTCATCTGCGAGTACTCGGCCAAGGAGGCGGGCGCCGACCCCGGCACGATCAAGTTCGTCGCGCTGCCGGTGACGTCCCTGATCGACGCCGTGGGCACGGGCAAGGTCGACGCCGCCTACACCTTCGCCACGTTCTACGACGCGGGCAAGGCCGCGGGCATGCGCGCCATCGGCGAGGGGACGAACGCGCTGCCGGGCCTGCCCCAGGCGCTGATCTTCTCCAGCACCGAATTCCTGGCCAAGAACCCCGCCGTGGCGGAGAAGTTCATCGGCGCGGTGGCCAAGGGAATCGACTACGCCAACTCCCACCCCGACGCCGTGCGCGCGGTCGACACCAAGTACACCAAGCTGCCGGCCGACTACATCGCCAAGCGGACCATCCAGATCTACAGCAAAGAGATCAACACGAAGACCCTCTCGACGGTCATCACCTCGATGGTCGCCTTCGGCTTGATCAAGTCGGCACCCGCCCAGGATTCCCTCTACTGGGACAAGGCCCCGACCACCACGACCTCCAGCTGAGCCGGCGGCACAACGGCGTCAGCACGGCACACCGACATCGATTTCGAGGCGGCGACTGATGGCGACATCGACCGGCCGAGGATCCGCGCCGGCCTACGAGTCCACGCGGGGCTCGAAGGCCGGCGACGGCCGTGACAAGACCATATGGCTTCAGCTTCTCTGTTTCCTGCTCGTACTCGCGGTCTGGACGCTGGTCAGCGCCGTGGGCATGGTGAGCGCGAGCGCGCTGCCCGGCCCGCGCGCGGTGGCGGGAGAACTGGCCGCCATGGCGGGCACGGGCGAGTTCTGGGGCGCGCTCGGCGACACCCTGCGCGGCGCGGTGGCCGGGCTCGCGGCGGCCATCGTGATCGGCGTCCCGCTCGGCCTGGTGAGCGGGACCTACGCCGCCGTCGAGCAGTCCTCACGGCTGCTGGTGGACGTGCTCAGGTCGTTCCCCGTCATCGCTCTGCTCCCGGTCTTCCTGCTGGTGCTCGGGTCCACATCGGGGATGAAGGCCACGGTCGTGTTCATCGCCTGCGTCTTCCCGATCTTCCTGCAGGCGCAGTACGGCGCTCGCGGCGTGGAGCCGATGATCCAGGAGACCGTCCGCGGCTACCGGATTCCGCGGCTGCTCCGCTTCCGCCGCGTGATCCTGCCGAGCGCCCTCCCATCGATCATGACCGGTCTGCGGCTGGCCGCGACGACCTCGGTGCTGGTGGCGATCGGGGTGGAGATCCTGACCACCCTGCCCGGCATCGGCCACATGGTCACCCAGGAACAGCAGAGCGGCAACTCGGCCGCCGCCTACGCCTACATCATCACGGCGGGCGTGATCGGCTACTCCATCAATCGGCTGTCAGGTGTCATGGAGACCAGGCTGCTGCGCTGGCGGCCCCCGGCGCAGGCGAGCTGAGGTGAGGAGAATGCATATCGTGTCCAACGGCCTCGTCAGGTCCTTCCTCAAGCAGCTCTGGCTGCCGGTGGTGGTGGTCGCCGTCCTGTGGGTGGCCACAGCGAGGAGCGGCAGCTTCTACTTCCCGCCGCTTTCGGAGATGGCCGGAGCGCTCTGGACGGGCCTCACGGAGGGGGACCTCAAGGGCGACCTCGTCTTCAGCCTGCGTAACATCGCCCTCGGGACCGTCATCGCGACCGTGGTCGGCGTCGGCCTGGGGGCGGTGATCGGTGAGTACGACCGTCTGCGGCGGGCGACCGCTCCGTTGCTCGACTTCGCCCGGGCCACCCCCACCGTCGCCTTCGTGCCCGTCATCATCCTGACGCTCGGCATCGGCGCCGCGCCGAAGGTACTACTGATCTTCATCGGCGCGCTGTGGCCGATCCTGCTCAACACCATCAGCGGCGTGCACGGCATCAACCCCGCCGTACGGGAGAGCGCGCGGAGCTACCGCATCCCCTGGCGGCTGCGCCTGCTGAAGGTCGTGCTGCCCGGAGCGCTGCCGCAGATCTTCGCCGGCGTGCGGATCGCGCTGTCGGTGGCGGTCGTCCTGATGGTGGTCAGCGAGATCTACGGTTCGCCGGTCGGGCTCGGCAACTTCATCCTGCGCAGCGGGTCGAGCTTCCAGGTGACCGACACCTGGGCCGGCACGATCCTGATCGGCATCCTCGGCTACGGCCTGAGCCTGCTCCTCCTCGTCTGCGAGCACGCACTGCTCGGCCGGTACTTCCAGCGCCCACCACGGGCCCGGCGGGCCGCCCGCACGCACGCCGGCCACAGCTCAGACCCCAGCCACGACGCCGTGCAGAACGCCGACCAGAACGCCGACCAGAACGAGGTCTCATGAACCTGCGTCCCAACAGCTCCGCCGTCGGCCACGAGCGCGCCGCACTGATCGTCGAGGACGTCTCCAAGTCCTACGGCCACGCCGGCGCCGCGCATCATGTGCTGGCCGGGCTGTCCCTCCGTGTCGAACCGGGCGAGTTCGTGTGCATCGTGGGCCCCTCCGGCGCGGGCAAGACGACGCTGTTGCGCTGCCTGTCGGGCCTGATGCGGCCGACATCGGGCACCGTCAGATACGGCGACCGGGCCGTCACCGAACCCCTCGCCGAGATCGCCGTCGTGTTCCAGGACTACCGGGGCTCGTTGATGCCGTGGATGAAGGTCCGGGACAACGTCGCCTTCCCTCTCCAGGGCCTTGGCGTCAAGCGGGACGTCCGGCGTCGCCGCGCCGAC
Source organism: Nonomuraea sp. NEAU-A123 (assembly GCF_018603905.1). Lineage (GTDB taxonomy): Bacteria > Actinomycetota > Actinomycetes > Streptosporangiales > Streptosporangiaceae > Nonomuraea. The sequence goes on along the minus strand of NZ_JAHFZZ010000002.1, from coordinate 790,567 downwards.
GAGAGCCTCGACGCGGTGGGGCTGGCGGATGTGGGCGACAAGTACCCCTGGCAGTTGTCGGGCGGCATGCAGCAGCGGGTGGCCATCGCCCGGGCCATCGCCTACGAGTCGCCGGTACTGCTCATGGACGAGCCCTTCGGCTCGGTCGACGCCCAGGCGAGGTTCGACCTGGAGGACCTCGCGCTCGCCCTGCGCAGGCAACTGGGGATCTCGATCGTCGTCGTCACCCACGACATCGACGAGGCCGTCTACCTCGGTGACCGCGTGATCGTCCTCGGCGGCAAACCCGCGACCGTCGTCGACGACCTCGACGTGGACCTCGGCGCCGGCCGCGACCAGATCGAAACCCGCGCCGACCCCCGATTCGCCGAGCTGCGCACGCGCGTCCTGACCCGCATCCGCGGCGGGAACGATTCGTCCGTACGGCCGGGAGCGGCGTCGCCGGTCCACCCATGAGGCTGCCGTGCGGGTGGCTAGTACCGGTGGGGGCGTCGTGCGGGCGTCCGGCACCGGTGGGGGCGTCGTGCGGGCGGCCAGCACCGGTGAGGGCGCCGTATGGGCGGCCGCTACCGGGCCGGTCAGAGTGTGCGGATCCAGGCGGCCACGGCCTGGACGACCTGCCGGGGTCTCTCGGGGAAGAGCGCGTGGGCGGCCTGGGGAATCACGGCCGTGGAGACCCGGTCGCCCAGCGTTTCCTGGAGCTCGGACCAGGTGGCGGGCGGTCGCCAGGGGTCGCGCTCGGCGATGAGGTCCAGCAGGGGCACCCGGCCGCCGGAGCGCCAGCCGTCGCTTTCGACGCTCGCACGCTGCGCCCGATGGGTCGCGGGAAACCAGCCCCGCAGCCATGGCGATGGGTCGTTTCCCGGCGCGAAGAAGGCGACGCGGAGCGCCGCCAGCCGCCGGTCGTCCACCAGGGAGGCGTCCGCGCTGCCGGTGAGTGCCGCCGCGAGGTCCGCGGGGGGAGGCCGATCGGCCGACGCCGCGGCAACCACCACGCCGCGGACGAGTTCCGGGTGGTAGGCCGCCGCCGCCCGGGCGTACCGGCTGCCCGCCGCGTGCCCGACCAGGACGGCCGGACCGGCCCGCTCGGCCGCGATCACGGCGGCGAGGTCGGCCGCCCAGTCGCGGTAGCTCAGCCCCGTCATGGGCCCGGCCGACGCCCCGGCGCCGCGCGGCTGCGGTCGGAGGACCCGGAATCCCTCCGCCGCCAGGTCCGCCGCCACGGCGTCGAAGTCCTCCGCCCCCCGCCCGAGTGACGGCGCCAGCAGCACGACCGGTCCCCGTCCCTGCGAGATCACGTCGATGACGACGTCGTCGTACCTGACGACGGTATGGGCACGTTCTGCGGCCATGACATGTACTCCTTCCGATCAGACGACAGGTGGTTCACCATGAGCAGGCAGAAGATCCGTTTCGACCATGTCGGGATCTCCGTACCCGACCTCGAGGCCGCGACCGAGTGGTATTGCGACACCCTCGACCTCACCCCGGCCCCCGCCTTCGCGGTCGCGGGCACCGACCTGCGCGGCGTGATGCTCCTGCACGAAAGCGGCTACCGCATCGAGCTGCTGCATCGCCCCGGCGCCGTGCCGGGTCTCGCCCCGGACAGCGCCCTCGCGGCCGCGGGCACGCTCGGCTATGGGCACATCTGCCTGTGCGTCGAAGACGTCGACGCGGAGTTCGCCCGCCTCGTCGGCGCCGGTGCCACCGTCCGCATGGAACCCGGCCCCTCTCCCCGCCCGGGCGCTCGTGTCTGCTTCGTCGCCGACCCCTACGGCAACCTCATCGAGCTGATCGACCGCAAGTGACGCCGCCGCCCCGCACGCCGCCGCCCCGCACGGCGGCGGTCAGAAGTCGGCGACGATGGTGCGTTCGACGAAGCGCCAGCCCGCTTCCGTACGGGTGAAGACGTCGTGGTGGACGCCGGAGAGCGGGATCGTCCGCTCTCCGGTCCCGGGGTCGATCTCCAGGAACATGACGTACGACGTGGCCTCGGCGCCGCCGGGAACGCCCCGCACGACGAGGTTGCCGGTCCAGTGCCGGCCGAGGCCGCCGCGCTTGGCGGCGGCGGCATCAGCGAAGGCTCGGAGCCCGTCGTGACCCTCGTGGCGGAACCGGACCGCGCCGCCCGATCTGGCCGAGGTCGTCGCCTGGAACGCGCCGTGCGGCACGAAGACGGCCACGAAGTCCTCTGGCCTGCTGAAGTCGAGGGCGTGACAGAGCCGCGAGATCAGCTCTTCGATCTCGATGCGGTCTTCGACGGTCAGTTGGGTCACCGGGTCCTCCAGGCTGAGCGGGTCAGGCGCCGATCATGTTGTAGCCGCCGTCGGCGACGAGGAAGCCGCCGGTGATGTGTCCGGCATCCTCGGTGGCCAGGAACAGGGCGGTGCCGGCGAGCTCGGCGGGACCGGGGATGCGTCCCATCGGGGTGGCCTTGCGGAGTTGGTCGCCGCGCCCGTTCTTCCAGTCCTCACGGCCGAGGGTCGCCTCGGTCTCGATGAAGCCGGGGGCGAAGACGTTGACCCGGACCAGCGGCGCGAAGGCGTGCGCGTAGGACTTGGTCAGGCCGATGATGCCGTACTTGGCGGCGGCGTACTGCGGGGCGCGGGCGCTGCCGCGTGCCACCACGGTCGAGCCGATGTTGACGATCGAGCCGCCGCCCTGGTCCAGCATGCGGGAGCCGAACTCGTGGGTGCAGAGCAGGGTGCCCTTGACGTCCACGGCCAGGACATGGTCGATCGACTCCTCGGTGATGTCGCGCCAGGACATCTGGTCGCGGGCGACGTCTCCGACGTTGTTGAAGGCGGCGTCGACGCGGCCGAAGTGCGACCACACCTCGTCGGCCATCCTGCTGATCTGCTCGCGCTCGGCGATGTCGGCCTGGACGAGGATCGCCTTGCGTCCGAGCGCGGTCACGCGTTCGGCGGTGGCCTCCGCGCCCGCGCGCGAGCTGCGGTAGTGGATGGCGACGTCGGCGCCCTCTTGGGCGGCGCGTACGGCGATCTCCGCGCCGAAGCCGGTGCCGGCGCCGGTGACGAGCACGGTCTTGCCGGCGAAACGCCGCGATACGGGGGTGGTCATGCTGTCTCCTGGCAGTGGGTGGTCTGGTCAGACGAGGGTGCGGCCGCCGTCGACGTACAGGACGTGGCCGGTGACGAAGGAGGCCCGCTGGGACGCGAGGAACAGCACGGGCCCGGTGAGGTCCTCAGGGGTGCCGAGGTGCCCGGCGGGCACGAGGGACTCCATGGACTCGCGCACTCCGGGCTTGGCGAGGTACGCGCGGGTCAGGTCGGTCTCGACATAGCCGGGGGCGACGGCGTTGACGGTGACGCCGGAGGCGGCCCACTCGCGTGCCATGACGCGCATGAGCTGATTGATCCCGCCCTTCGTGGCGGCGTAGGGGGAGTGATCCTTGTGCGCCAGCAGTCCGGAGACCGAGGAGAGGAAGACGATCCGGCCGTAGCCGCGTGGCACCATCAGGGCGCCCGCGGCCTGGCCGAGCCAGAAGCCGCTGCTGAGATTGATCGTGACGATCTTCTCCCAGGTCTCGTCGGTGACGTCGAGGACCGGCCGGCGATCGTTCGCCCCGACGGCGTGGACGAACACCTCGAGGCCACCCAGACGCCCGGCCGCCTCGCCGAGCGCGGCACGGCAGGCGGCGGGAGAGGTGAGGTCGGCGGCCAGCCCGGAGATTCCCCCCGACCCTTCCGCCGACGGGCGCTCGATCTTCGCGAGCCCTGCCTCGTCGATGTCGAGGACGACCACCTCAGCCCCGGCGTCCGCCAGCGCGACGGCGACGGCGCCACCGATCCCGCCGGCCCCGGCGACGACCGCGCGCCGTCCGCCGAGCCCTAGCCATGTCGACACTAAGACCTCCTCGCCGCTTCGCCTGCGGGATGTGAAAATTTGCTGTCATGAGCGCGAAAGGGACGCTAGTCCACCCGATTGGCGATGTCCATAGCGGTCTTTCGTCCCATCGTACGCTCGCGTACACGTCCTCGCTTGACATAGCAGGAGAGCCCTAGAGAGGATAAGTGTCGACATTTATCAACGGAGGACAGATGAAGCTGGTGACGTTCGACGATGGTCTTGTCGGCCGGATCGCCGAAGAGGACGTCGTCGAGTTCGATGTCACGTCGATGCGCGAGTACTTCGAACGTGGTGGTGCGGTCGAGGAGACCGGGCGCCGGTTCCGGCTGTCGGAGGTGCGGTTGCGCGCGCCGATCGTGCCCAAGAAGTTCTTCCACACCGCGGGCAACTTCCGTGAACATCATGAGGACCTGGTCCGGGTCGACTGGTCGCATCCGGTCAACAAGGGCATCGTGTTCTTCCAGAACGTCGATGCGATCATCGGGCCGGAGGACGCGATCGTCTACCCGGACAATCTGACCCGTGAGCTGGACTACGAGCTGGAGCTGGCCGTGGTGATCGGCCGTCCGGGCAAATTCTTCACCGCCGAGCAGGCCGTCGAGCACATCGCCGGCTACCTGATCTTCAACGACATCACCGCGCGGGACATCCAGCGCAGGGAGATGCAGTCGGGGGTGTTCTCCTTCTCCAAGGCCATCGACACCTTCTGTCCCATCGGGCCGTACATCGTCACCGCCGACGAAATCGGCGACCCGCACGATCTGGACATGGAGCTGCGGGTCAACGGCGACGTGCGGCAGAAGTCGAACACCTCGCGGATGTCGGTGTCGCTCCCGCAGTTGGTGGCCTACCACTCGCCGCAGGTCTACAGTGCCGGTGACCTCATCACCACCGGTACCATCGCCGGTGTGGCGGCCAGTACGGACGATCCCTTCGCCAACTACCTCAAGCCCGGCGACGTGGTGGAGGCCGAGATCGAAGGCCTGGGCGTGTTGCGCAACCGGGTGGTGTCGTGGCGAGAGGCTCACGGCACCGACGCCCCGCCCGCCGAGCAGTGGGTGTGATCCGCAGGTGAGGATCGCGAACCTGGCCGGCCGCCTGGTGCTGCTGACCGCGGACGGCCGGGCCGCGGACGTGGCGGCCGTCAGTGGTGGCCGTTTCGCCGCCGACCCGGACAGGTTGTTCGACCAGTGGGACGACCTGCTCGACTGGTCGGCGGGCCTGGATCCGGCAGCCGCGCGGCCGTACGACGAAGCCGACCTGCTCACCCCGGTGCCGAACCCCAGGCAGGTCTTCGCGATCGCCCTGAACTACCGCCCGCACACCGCCGAGGCGGGGTACGCCGAGCCCACCGAGCCGCTGGTGTTCACCAAGTTCCCGAGCTGCCTCACCGGGCCGGCCACCACGATCGGGTTGCCGGCGGGCAACGTCGACTGGGAGCTGGAGATGGTCGCCGTCGTCGGCCGGCCCGCCTACCGCGTGCCCGTGGAGAACGGATGGGATCCCGTCGTGGCGCTGAGCGTCGGGCAGGACCTGTCCGAGCGGATCGTCCAGCTCGCCGGCCGGCCCCCGCAGTTCTCCCTCGGCAAGTCCTTTCCCGGGTTCGGCCCGGTCGGCCCGGCCCTCGTCAGCCTCGACGAGGTGGCCGACCGCGACGACCTGGAGCTCACCTGCGAGCTGTCGGACATGGTCGTCCAGCACGACCGCACCTCGAACATGATCTTCCCGGTGCCCAGGCTGGTGGCCTTCCTCAGCGCGATCTGCCCGCTGTTCCCCGGTGACCTGATCTTCACCGGCACCCCCGCCGGCGTCGGCAACCGGCGCACCCCGCAGCGCTTCCTCGCGCCCGGCGACGTACTGGTCAGCAGGATCGAGGGCCTCGGGGAGATGCGGCACACCTTCCGGGCCGCGTCCGGAGCCTCCGCACATCGATGACGCACATAGACCAGGAGCAGACAGCGATGCCGGTGCCCGATGACACCCTCTTCACCGACGTGCAGATCTTCGACGGCACGGGGCGGGATCCCTTCCCCGGTGAGGTGCTCGTCACCGGCAACCGCGTCAGCGTGGTCGCCGGCCACGTACCGGCCGGTCGGCGGGCCGGTGCCCGGGTGGTCGACGGGGCCGGTGCCACACTGATCCCCGGGCTCGTCGACGCCCACGCGCACCTCGGGTTCGGGTCGACGATCGAGCACCGTTCGCCCAGGCGCGACGAGCCCGACGAGGAGAAGGCACTGCTGGTGGCGCACGCCGGGCGGGTGCTGCTGGACTCGGGGATCACCAGTGCCTACTCCGGCGGCAACCGGCTGCCGCGCACCGAGATCGCCGCGCGCAAGGCCTTCGGCGAAGGCTGGATGCCCGGACCGCGCCTCAGGGCGGCCTCGTGGGAGGGCAGCGCCGGCATGGTCGCTCCCGGGGTGTACGACTTCCCCGGCGTCGAACACCGCGCGTCCGACCCTGAGTCGATCCGCCGGTTCGTCGGCCAGATGGCCGACCTCGGGGTCGACATCGTCAAGCTGTCGCTCTCGGGCGAGAGCGCGGTGGTCGCGGGCACCTCCCGGATCGTGCAGTTCACCGAGGAGGAGGTGGCCGTCGCCGCCGAGGTCGCCCGCGACCGCGGGATCTGGCTCACCGCCCATGCCCACGCCGCCGAGTCGATCAAGATGGCGGTCCGGCACGGAATCCGGGCGGTCTACCACTGCACGTTCGCCGACGAGGAGGCGCTCGACCTCCTGGAGGCAGCCCGCGACCGGGTCTTCGTCGCTCCAACTCCGGGGATCGTCTACGCCAACCTGTACGAGAGCGGTGCCGAGCCCGAGGAGGGCATGGAAGTCGAGCCGACCGCGAGCGCGATCAAGGAGGTCGTCCCCGAACTGGTCCGCAGGGGCGTCCGGGTGCTGCCCGGCGGTGACTACGGCTTCCCTTGGAACCCGGTCGGACGCAACACCCGTGACCTGCGGCTGTTCGTCGAGTGGTTCGGATTCACCCCCGCCGAGGCGTTGCGGGCGGCCACTCTGTACGGCGGGCAGATCATGGGCATGGCCGACGAACTGGGCCTGATCCGTGAGGGCTACCTGGCCGACCTCGTGCTCGTCGATGGCGACCCCCTCGACGACATCGGCATCCTCCAGGACCGCGACCGCCTCCTCGCCATCATGAAGGACGGCCGCTTCCACAAGGCCCCGACCGGGCGCACCACCCACGCCTTCGAGGGCGCATGACCGGCGGCGGTGCCAGGACGGGGCCCGGTGTCTCGATCGAGACCGGGCGGCTGCTCGGACGATGGGAGGACGGGGTCGCGGTGTTCCGCGGCGTCCCGTTCGGCGCGCCCCCGGTCGGGCCCTGGCGATGGCGGCCACCGCGGCGTCCGGACTCCTGGGACGGGGAGCGTCCGGCGCTGGAGTTCGGCCCGGCCCCCCTCCAGTCCCAGCCGCCCCGCGACTCGATCATCTACCAGGTCAACTTCAACGACCGCCGGCCCCTGATGATCAGCGAGGACTGCCTGTACGCCAACGTGTGGACACCGGAGCCGTCCCGATCCGCCGCGCTGCCGGTGATGGTATGGCTCCACGGCGGCGGCAACCGGTACGGCCACGGGTCGCAGGACATCCACGACGGACGGGCGATCGCCGGTCGCGGCGTCGTCGTCGTGACGCTCAACTATCGGCTGGGCGCCCTGGGCTTCCTGGCCCATCCGGAACTCGCCGCGGAGGACGAGCACGGCGCCTCGGGAAACTACGGCCTGCTCGACATCGTCGCCGCCCTGACCTGGGTGCGCGACAACATCGCGGCCTTCGGCGGCGACCCGGCGAAAGTCACGGTCGCCGGCAACTCCGCCGGAGCGGCCCACGTCTGCCACCTGATGGCCGCGCCGGGGACCCGCTCGCTGTTCCGCGCCGCGATCGGGCAGAGCGCCGCCGGGATCTACCGGGCCGAAGGCCCGATGCCGGACCAGGCTGCGGCGCAGGAGCAAGGGATGCGGTACGCCGCCGAGCTCGGCGGACGCGACCTGGCCGGGCTGCGCCGGGTTTCCGGTGTGGAGCTGATCCTCAAGGGCCACTTCGGCCCGGTCGTCGACGGGCGGGTGCTGGTCCGCGACACCCAGCACGTGTTCGAGGCGGGCGGCCAGCACCCGGTGCCCCTGCTGGTCGGCTCCAACACCGACGAGGGCAGCGTCTACACCCGTCCCGGCGCCGCCGCCGACGTGGCCGCCCGCCACGCCGCGGACTTCGCCGGGGTCTACCCCACCGGCGACCCGGTCGAGGCCGCCCGGTCGGCGCGGCTGTTCACGGGGGAGACCCGGTTCGTGTACCCCGTCTGGCGCTGGGCCACGACGCACACCGCGACCACGGGCGCGCCTACCTGGATGTACCGCTTCGCCCATACGCCTCCGCTGCCCGCCGGTCTGGACCTGGCCCCGCCCCCCGACGGCAGGCCGGGCTACGGCGTCTTCCACACGGCCGAGCTGCCGTACACCGGGGACAACCTGCACCGGCTGGCATGGCCCTGGGAGGACGCCGACCGTGAGCTTGCCGCGGCGATGGGCGACGCCTGGGCGCGCTTCGTGACGCACGCCGACCCGAACGGCGGCACGCTGCCCGTCTGGGACACCTTCACCGGAGGCGACACCTCGCCGGTGCTCGTCTTCGGCGACACCGGGATCTCCCGTGGCACGACCGACCGTCTCGACGCGATGCGCCTTCTCGACGGCCTGCCCCGCCCCATCTGACTCGATACGGGGCCGGTCAGGAGATGATCGTCTTGGCGATGGCGGCGAGCTCGGCGTCGGTCAGGAGGCGGCCCTCCGCGATCATGGTGTGCCGGGCGGCCGCCAGGACCCGGTCGGCCTGCTCGTGGGTGATCTCGACGCCGAGGCGTTCGAGCTTGTCGGCGAGGGTGTAGCCGCCGCTGTCCAAGGTGAAGGGGACCTTGCGCTCGTTGCCGACCAGGGCCGGCTCCAGGCAGTTGTGCAGCAGCGGGTCGACGGTCGTCTCCTGCGTGATGAGGTCCATGCCGCCCCAGCTGAACGCGTCGGTGCCGGTCACGGGATGGTTCCAGGCGACCTGGTAGCCGGTCAGGGCCTCGCCCGCCCGGGCCAGGGCGGTGAGGTGCTCGGTACGGATCCCGGTACGCACGCCGTACAGGACCTCGAAGGCGACGGCGGTGGCGGCGAGGTCGGCGTTGCCGGGGCCGCCGCAGTAGCCGTTCACCGACAGCTCGATGACGTCGGCACCGGCGCGGGCCGCCGACACGGCGCAGGCGACGGCGAGGCCGAAGGTGTTGTGCGGGTGCAGGCCCACCCGCGTTCCGGGGGCGAGCTCCTTCGTGCGGCGGACGAGATGTCCGAACGCCTCAGGGCTCATCGCGCCCGGCCCGTCGAAGAGCGTCAGCTCGGTCGCGCCCGCGCCGGTGAGGACCGCGGCGGACTCCTGAAGCATCTCGTCGGTCAGGTAGGACACCATCAGCATGGGCGTGGCGACCTCCAGACCTCGTGACCGCGCGTGCTCGATCAGCGGGACGGCGCGGCGCAGCACGGCGGCCCGGTCGCGCGGGGTCTTCTCGGTGCGCCATTCCTCGCCGTTCCACGCCTGGCCGTAGACGCGCTGGTAGATGAGCGACGTCTCGCCGAATCCCTGCACCCAGATCTGCGCGGCGTCGTATCCGGCCCGCCAGGCGCGGTCGATGTCGGCCGGGGTGAACAGCAGCGGGCAGACCGCCCGGCAGTCCGGGTTCTCCTCCTTCAGCACGCCGACCTCGGCCTTCAGCGCGTCGTCGTCCCGCCCGGCGACCCCGGCGGTGACCACCTCGCCCACGCCGGCCCGGACGAGTCGGCGCAGGTAGTCCGCCTTGGCCTCCTCGGTGGCCACCACCCCGGGCAGGGTCTCGACCGAGCGCAGCGTCGCGTCCCGCAGCCGGATCTCGCCAGGGAGCGGCCCGGCGACGGATGGGTCGCGATTGAGCGGGCTCACCGACCAGCGGCCTGGTTCGTACGCCCCGGGCACGCGCTTCTCGGCAAGCTCGGCCCGGAAGCGGGCGATCTCGTCGGCGGTGAAAACGGGTGGTTTATCCACAGACGTCCTCCAAAGACGGGGCGTGTCAGGCGGCGGTGACGCCGCCGTCGACGGTGAAGTTGGACCCGGTCACCCAGCTCGACTCGTCGGATGCCAGGTACACGGCGAGCCAGGCGATGTCGTCGGGCGTGCCGAGCCGGCCGAGCAGGGTCCGGGAGACGATCGTCTCCGACAGTCCGCCCGTGGTGGCCCCGGCCGCCGCGGTGGCGGAGGTTTGCACCAGGCCGGGCGCGATCGTGTTGGCCCTGATCCCGTACGGCCCGCCTTCGACGGCGAGTTGCCGGGTCATGGCCAGCACGGCGCCCTTGCCCGCGCAGTGCGCGACCATCGCCATCTGGCGGCTGCCACGGAAGGAGTTGACCGAGGCGAAGTTGATGATCGACGCCCGTCCGCCGGCGACGAGGTGTGGCCACGCGGCCTGGCAGGCGAGGAAGACCAGATCGACCTCACCGGCGATGGTCGGCCGCCACTGGGTCTCGAAGTCCATCTCGTCGATCGGCGCCATGTGGGGGGCGATCGCCCCGGCGTTGACGAGGACGTCGGCCCGGCCGTACGCGGCGGCGGCGTCGGCGAACCGGGTGGCGTCGGCGGGCCTGGTCAGGTCGATCGGGTGGATCGAGGTGAGCTCCAAGCCGTCCGCGCGCGCCTTCTCGACTGTCGCCTCGGCCGATTCGGGGTTGATGTCGCAGCCGATGACGGTGGCGCCCTCCGCCGCGAACCGGAGCGCTATCCCACGCCCGATCCCGGCCCCGATACCCGTCACGAGCGCGATCTTGCCGGTCAGTCGATCTGGCATGGCTGCCTCTGCCCTCCACGTTGGTATGTCGACACTATCAGCAACTGTAGCCGCGCAGGAGGGGAATACTTCCCCAGATTGGCCAGAGAGATTTACATTCTGTCGACACTAGGCTAGAACTATCGGCGCAAGCCGAGAATCCAACGAGAGGAATCCGAGTGGCACGCCTTCCCGGCATGGAAGGGACCGACGAGATCGCCGCGCGGATACGGGCGCGACGCGGCGGCACCCTTCACCCACTGGACGAGATGCTCCTGCACAGCCCGCAGCTCGCCGACGGCTGGAACAGCTTTCTCGGGGCCGTCCGGCGGCGTATGAGTCTGCCGGACATGATCCGCGAGCTGGTGATCCTGCGGATCGCGGTGCTCAACCGGGCGGACTACGAGTGGGCGGCGCACGAGCCCGACGCGCGCCGTGCCGGTCTGAACGACGCGCAACTCGATGCCGTCAAGCGCATGGCCGTCCCCATCTCCGGCTCGGCATCCGGTCCGCTCCGCGATTCGGTCTCCGATTCGGTCTCCGATTCGGTCTTCAGCGAGGTCCAGCGCTTGGCGATCGCCTACGCCGACGCCGTGACGATAGACGTTCACGTCTCCGATGAGGTTTTCGACGCGCTCCGTCCCCACTTCACCGAGAAGGAGTTGGTCGAGCTGACAGCCACGGTCGCGGCGTACAACATGGTGTCCAGGTTCCTGGTCGCCCTGCAGGTCGGATCTCCGGCGGCCACGCGGATGGCGCGATGAGCGGCCGGCTGGCGGGCAAGATCGCGATCATCGGTGGCGCGGGCAGCGCCGGGCCCGGCTGGGGCAACGGCAGGGCCACCGCCGTGATCTTCGCGCGGGAGGGGGCGACCGTCTTCCTCGCCGACCGCGACGAGGAGTCGCTCGACGTCACCGCGCAGCAGATCCGTGACGAGGGCGGCACCGCCGTGACCCGCCTGGCCGACCTCACCGCCGAGGCCGACATCGCCGCGCTGGTCGCCGCCGTCGTCGAGCAGGCGGGCCGGGTCGACATCCTGGTCAACAACATCGGCGGGTCGAGACCGGGCGGTGCGGCCGAGCTGAGCACGGAAGACTGGCAGTCGCAGCTCGACATCAACCTGACCAGCGTCTTCCTGGCGTGCCGTCATGTCATCCCGGTCATGGCGGCAGGCGGAGGCGGGGCGATCGTCAACACGGCCTCGGCCTCCGGCCTGCGGTGGACCGGCGCGGCGCAGGTGGGGTACGCGGCGGCGAAGGCGGGGATCATCCAGTTCTCGCGAGTGACGGCCGTGCAGTACGCCCCGGCCGGCGTCCGGGTCAACACGGTGGTGCCCGGCCAGTTGCACACGCCCATGGTCGAAGCACGGCTGGCGGGCCAGCGGGCCGGGGGCGACGTCGGGAAACTGCTGGCGCAACGGCAGGCACGCATCCCGCTCGGCTTCATGGGCGACGGCCGCGACACCGCGTACGCCGCGCTCTTCCTGGCCTCCGACGAGGCCCGCTTCGTCACGGGCACGGAGATCGTGGTCGACGGCGGAATGACGGCCCGCTGTGACTGAGCGCCCGCTCGCGACCGCGGCCACGCAGCGGGCTTTGGTGCCTACCGAGCTGTCCGCGCCGCTCTTCACGCCTTCGCCCGGCAACCCGCCGCCACATCCCGCGCCGCGGAAGCCGTCCATCGTGCTCCCACCGGACAGTTGCGACGCGCACTGCCATGTCTTCGGCCCCGGCGACGTCTTCCCCTACGCCCCTGATCGCGCGTTCACCCCCGTGGACGTCCCCAAGGAGAAGGTCGCGGCGCTCCACGAGCATCTCGGCCTGACCCGGGCGGTGGTCGTGCAGTCGGCGTGCAACGGCTCGGACCATACCGTGTTGCTCGACACGCTCGCCGCGGGCGGCGGCCGGTTGCGGGGAGTCGCCCTGATCGGAGAGGCGACGGCCCCCGCGGAGATCGAGCGGCTGCATCAGGCCGGGGTCCGCGGCTTCCGGCTGAACTTCCTGCCCCACCTGCGCCGGCCGCCCACCGCGGACGAGATCGCCCGGGTGACGGGCAGGGTCGCGGACTTCGGCTGGCACGCCGAGATCCACGTCCAAGGCAGCGGCGTCGTCGAGCATCGCGCGCTGATCGAGTCGTTCTCCGCCCCGGTCGTCATCGACCACATGGGTCGTGTCGACATCTCTGAGGGCCTCGACGGCCATGCGGTCCGCACGCTGCGCGCGCTCCTCGACTCGGGCAACGTATGGGTCAAGGTCAGCGGTATCGACCGGGTCTCCATGCAGGGCCCCCCGTACGCCGACGCGGTCGCCCTCGCCGCCCTGCTGGTGCGGCACTGCCCCGAACGCGTGCTGTGGGGCACGGACTTCCCCCATCCCAACATCGCCGGCGACGCCCCCGACGACGGACTGCTCGTCGACCTGCTCGCCGAGATCGCTCCCGGGCGTGACCTGCTCACCCGGCTGCTCGTGGACAACCCTGCCGAGTTCTTCGGCTTCTGACCGCGGTCCCCGTACCACTGCGGATCACGATTGCCCGGCGTTCGCCGATCGCTTGGCGGGTCAGCCGTTCTCGTCGCTCGCGCTCCGCTCCGACCAGCCGCCGGCCTCGATGGCGGCGAGCGCCGCGTGCGTCGCCCGCAGGAGCAGCATGGCGGCCAGTTCGCCGTCGCGCTGCTCGATCGCCTCGATGATGCGCACCTGGTCGGCGACGCTGGCCCGCAGGCGGCCCGGCTGGGCGAGGCTGGCGTGGCGCAGGATGAGGGTGCGTAGGGCCAGCGAGTCGAGAATGCCCTTCAAGGTCTCGTTGCCGCCGATATCCGTCATCCGCTCTTGTAGCGCGACATGTCGCCAGAAGTAGCCGTCGATGTCGCCGGCATCCGCACGCTCCTGCATCTCGCCGAGGCGCTCGCGCAGGTCGGCAAGGTCGTCGTCGGAGGCATGCTCGGCCACCAACTGGCCGACCAGCCCCAGCAGATGCCCGCGCACATAATAGATCTCCCGCACCCGCTGCGGCGTGAAGGCGGCGACGCGCGGCCTGCGGCGGGCCCGTATCTCGACAAGGCCCTCCTGCTCCAGCAGCATGAGCGCCTCGCGGACCGGCGTCCGGCTGCTGTTGAAGCGATGCGACAACTCGACGCTGTTGAGATCCTCGCCGGGCCGCAGGCGGCCCTCGATGATGCCCAGCCCCACCCAGGTGGCCACCTCGATCACCGCGGGCTCGCGCCGCTCGGTCAGTTTCAGCAGGCGGACCAACTCGGTGGCCCGATTGGGGACAGGCTCCGCCGGCTGCCCGGAGACCGGCTGTCCCGATTGCTCCGCGTCCGGCTGCCGCACGTCGTCGATCTGGCCCAGCCCCTGCCCCATCGCCGTCTCCCGCCATCGCGCTCGCGCCGTCACATCGGAGCTTACGCATGCTCGCGCGCGTACGTGAGCTTACGACTCTCCATCGATACGAGCTGAACCTACTGTCGACAGCATCTTACGGTCAAACACGAAGAAAGGCGGTCTTATCCACATTGACGCAGCTTAGTGTCGACAGTACAGTCCAGTTTCCGGTACTCATCATGCGCTATGTCCGTCTTCAACCAAGGAGGCGCCTTGTCCGATCCGATGACCGACCATGCTCCGGGCAGCGTACTGCGGCGGGGCGAGAGCGGTTACGAGCAGGCGCGGCTCGACGCGGTGTGGAACGCCCGCAAGCCCGACCGTTACCCTGCCGTCATCGTCCTGGCCGAAACCGAGGACGACGTGGTCCGGGCGGTCCGGCTGGCCCTGGCCGAAGGGCTGCGGGTCAGCATCCGGTCGGGCGGCCACAGCTGGGTCGGCAACGGCGTGCGTGATGGCGGGCTGCTGATCGACCTGTCGCGCCTCCAGGACATCGAGCTGGACGTCCCCGGTCGAGTCGCCGCGGTGGGTCCAGCGGTCAAGGGGCCGGCACTCAACGACCTCCTGTACGAGCACGGCCTGTTCTTCCCCACCGGGCACGCGCCGACCGTGGGCATCGGCGGCTTCATCCTCGGCGGCGGCTACGGCTGGAACTCCCGCTATTGGGGCCCCGCCTGCCTGAGCATCCGCGCGATCGACGTGGTCCTCGCCGACGGCGAACTCGTGCACGCCGACGACGAGAACCACCCCGACCTGCTCTGGGCGGCGCGCGGCAGCGGCCCCGGTTTCTTCGGCGTCGTCACCCGGTTCCACCTCGACGTCCACCCACGCGCCAGCAAGATCCTCCGGACCGTGCACACCTATCCGCTGGAGCTGCGGGACGAGCTGCTGCGGTGGTCGTACGACCATCTGGAGACGCTGTCACCGGCCGTGGAGATCTCGGCGAAGGTCGGCTTCACACCGGGTCTCGGCGTGCACGCCGCGTCCCTGACCGCGACGGCGTTCTGCACCGAGGAGACGGGCGAGGACCTCCTTGAGTCTCTCGAACAGATCCCCTTCCGCGACCGGGCCCTCCGCGCGACGGTCAACCGGGAGACCTCGATCGTGGAGCTGTACGACATCGCCGACCGCCTCACCCCCGCCGGGCTGCGCTGGGCGCTCGACGGCATCTGGGCCGGCGGACCGGCGAGCGAGATCGTCGGCGCCGCCCGCCAGATGCTCGACACGATCCCCGGAGACAACGACTTCGTCCTGTGGATGCTCTGGGGACACCACCCCACCACCCCTCGCGCGTGCTGGTCCTCCCAGGCCAAGGTGTATCTCTCCCCGAACTCCGGCTGGAGCGACCCGGCCGACGACCTCGACCGCGAGCGGTGGGTCCACGGCACACTCAGCGAGATCCAGCACCTGTCCCAGGGCCTGCAGTTCTCTGACAACAACGTGGCCGACCGCTTCGACCACGGTCTCAGCCCGGAGAACGCCGTCCGTCTGGAGAAGATCCGCGCCGTCTACGACCCCGACGGCCTGTTCCGTTCCTACATGACCCCGGCCGAGTCGACCACCGCCTACGCCCGCGCCGCCCCGTCGCTCCACCCCGCTCCGGGAGACGGCGCCACGACGGCACAAGGAGCTGAGCTCAGCGCGGATCCACCTCGGTGAGGGTGGCGCGCCGGGCGACGGCGATGATCTCGTCGTCGTTCAGCAGCCGGCCCAGACGTGCCATCTCCGCCTTGCATCGCTCCAGCACGGCGGCGACCTGGGCGACGGGTAGCCGTAGGCCAAGCTCGGCGAGCTTGTCCCACATCGTGAACGGCCCGCTCGCCTGTGTCAGGGAGACCCTTAGGTGGCCGCCCGACCAGGACGGGGCGATGGCGTTGTGCAGCAATTCGTCGACGATGGTCTCCTGCGTCATGAAATCCAGGCCACCCCAGTTGTAGACCTTGTCACCGGTGATCGGATGGTTGTGGGCGATGTCGTAGCCGGTCAGGTCGACGCCCGCGCGGGAGAGCGCCTTGAGCTGGCCGGCGCGTACGCCGGTGCGCACGCCGTACAGCGCTTCGCAGGCCGCGACCGTGGACGCGAGGTCGGCATTGCCCGGTCCGCCGCAGTATCCGTTGACCGACACCTCGATCACCTCCGCTCCCGCCCGCGCGGCGGCGATCGCGTTCGCGACGGCCAGGCCGAAGGAGTTGTGCGGGTGGACGCCGACGCGAACCTGCGGGGCCGCGAGTTTGACCAGGCCGACCAGCTGGGCGATCGCCTCCGGTCCCATCCCGCCTGGACCGTCGAACAGCGCGATCTCGTCGGCTCCCGCGTCGGCGAGTGTCGCGCAGGTCTCGCCGAGCCGTTCGGCGGTCAGGTAGGAGACCATCAGCAGCGGCGCGGTGACCTCCAGGCCACACTCCCGGGCCCGTTCGATCAGTTCGGCGGCGCGGCGGACGAAACCGTCGCGATCGCGGGGCAGTCCCGGCTTCCGCCAGTCCGCGCCGTTCCACGCGGAGGTGTGCACCGATCCCTCGTAGATCCGCGACGCCTCGCCCCATGGCGGCACCCAGATCTGCACCGCGTCGTAGCCGGCCGCCGCGGGCGCCGCCAGATCGTCCCGGTCCAGGACCATCGGGCAGGTCGTACGGCAGCGGGGGTCCTCGCTTTTGATCGTCTCGATGTCGGCGCGCAAGTCCTCGGCGGACCTGCCCCGTGCCCCGGCGGTGACGACCTCGGGCACTCCCGCGTGTACGAGCCGCCTCAGGAACGCGCGCTTGGCCTGTGGATCCACCCCAACGCCGGGGAGCGCGTCGATCGCTCGCAAGGTGACGTCCCGGAGCCTGACCCGGGAGGGCATCGGGCCGACGATCTCGGGGGCGCGGTTCAGCGGGCTCACCGACCACCGGCCCGGCTCGTACGCCCCCGGCTCGCGCACGCCGGCGATGTCGGCCCTGTACCGGCGGATCTCGTCGGCGGTGAAGATCTCGGGTTTGCTCAGCCGGTCGTCCACCTTTCCTCACTCCCCTTTCCGCAGGTCCCCGGCCAGGCGTAGCGGGATCACCGGTGGGCCGGGCACCAGGACGCAGTCGATCGCGCCCAGCTCGTCGGCCGCCAGCCGTACGCGGTCGCCCGCCGACAGCCAGGGGTACTCCTCGGGGCTGTGGCGTGCGGCCAGGTCGGCGATGCAGCCGGTGCCGACCGTTCCGCTGCCGATGATGTCGCCTGGCCGGACCTCGGTTCCGCGCGAGGCGTAGCTGATCATTTCGCCGAACGACCAGTACAGGTCGCCGAGCCTGCCTTGGGAGTAGGCGCGGCCGTTGACCTCGGCGCGCATCGTCAGCTCCGGGCCCGGTTCGGCGTGGCGGGTCGGCAGTTCGTCGGCGGTCACGAGGTACGGGCCGAAGCTGGTGGCCCAGTCCTTACCTTTCACCGGGCCGAGGCCGACGCCGCGTTCGCGGCGCTGCAGGTCTCGCGCGCTCCAATCGCACATCAGCACATATCCGGCGATGTGCGCCTCGGCGGACCTTGGTGTGAGGTCGCGGCCAGGCCGCCCGATCACGGCGGCCACCTCCAGTTCGTAGTCCAGCTCCACGGCTCCCGGGGCGACGGGAACGTCGTCGGTGGGCCCCAGGGTGGCGGCGGGGTTGGTGAAGTAGAAGGCGGGGATCTCGTACCAGGCCGGATCGATGGCGGCGCCGCGGGCGCGCAGAATCGGCTTCAGGTGGTCCTCGAAGGCCATGAAGTCCCGGATCGAGGGCGGCACCGGGATGGGGGCGAGCAGATCGGCGTCGGCGACGCTGAGCCGTTCCAGCGGGTCGGCGAGGGTGTTCTGCCCCGCCTCGCACAGGGTGACGCTGTCGTCGCGCAGCAGATCCAGGAGCCGGGTGTGCGAGCGGCAACCGTGCAGCAGGCCGTCGCGCAGCACGGCGATGTGCTCGCGTCCGTCGAGCGGGGACCGGTAGGTGGACCAGCGCATGGGCGTCTCCTTAGATCGGTCGGGCAGAGGGGGCGGGCAACCGGTCGGCGTGGCGGCCGAGGAGTGCCCGCACGTTGCCGGTACGGATCGCCGCGCGTTCGGCGCCGTCGAGTCCCGGGATCGCCTCGATCAGCACGCCTGGGTCTGCGTCGCCCATGTCGAAGGGGTAGTCGGTGCCGACGACGAGCCTGTCGGCCCCCACGACGTCGATGAGGGAACGGGCCACCGCCGGCGAGTGCACCACCGAGTCGAACCACATCCGTCGCAGGTAGTGCCCCGGCGGGTGCGCCATCGTGCGGCTGTCGGGCCGGACGGCATAGGCGTGCTCAGCGCGCCCCAGGTAGTGCGGCAGGTAGCCGCCGCCGTGCGCGGCGCACAGGCGAAGCCCCGGATGGCGATCCAGTACTCCGGTGAAGATCAGGTGGGAGATGGCGATCGTGGTCTCCATCGGCTGGCCGACGATGTTGTTCAGATAGGCCGGGGCGAGCCGGTCGGTGAGCTGCGGGCAGCCCAGCGGATGAAGGAAGATCACCGCGTCGCACTCCTCGGCGGCGTGCCAGAGTGGCTCCAGGTCGGGTGCCGACAGGTCACGGCCGGCGGCGTTGGTGGAGATCTGCACACCGACCATGCCGAGTTCGTGGACCGCATGGTGAAGCTGGGCGGCGGCGAGTTCGGGGTGTTGCAGGGCGACCGTGCCGAGCGCCAGCAGCCGGTCGGGGTGGGCGTCGGCGGCCGCCGCCAGCCGCCCGTTGATCACTCGCACCAGCGCGGCCGCCGTCGCGGGTGCGGCCCAATAGTGGTACTGCCCGGGGTTGACCGACACCAGCTGGACGTCCACCCCGGCCCGGTCCATCCACGTGACGCGCTCGCCGAGGTCGGTGAGCAGCCGCTCCCACTCCGGCGCGACCGAGCGCATGTGGGCGGCGGTGCTCGGATCCCGGTAACGCGCGCGGACGGCCGACTGGTGTGCGGTGAAACCGGCGTCGGCGGCGGCCAGCCGCTCGGCCTCCGGCACGCCCAGATGCGCGTGGACGTCGATCATGTCGCGGATGCCCGGCGCTCGGCGACCGCCGGGGTCCGCTGGACGCCGAGCCCGGTGATCCGTCCCTCCATCACGTCGCCGTCCTGGAGGAAACGGCCGTGGTGCACGCCGTTGCCGGCCGGGGATCCGGTGAGCAGCAGGTCTCCGGGGAGTAGCCGTGCGTACCGTGAGGCGTGCTCGATCAGCCTGGGCAGATCGAAGATCATGTCCGCGGTCGCCTCGTGCTGCATCACCACGTCGTTGAGCCTCAGCGTGATGGTCAGGGCCATCGGATCGGGGACGTACCTCGCGGGGACGACCAGTGGGCCGACCGGGAGGAAGGTGGGCGCGCCCTTGCACGCCAGCCAGTCCGGGCCCCGCGCGCTGTCCCCGCTCGGATAAAGCCGATCGCGCATCGTGATGTCGTTGACGATCGTGTATCCGGCGACGAACTCCAGTGCCGAGTCGCGCGAGACGTATCGGGCGGGACGGCCGATCACCGCCGCCAGCTCCAACTCCCAGTCGCACTGCTCGGTGATGTGGGGGATCACCACGTCGTCGTACGGGCCGGACAGGCTCGACGGAAGGCCGCAGAAGACGGTGGGGGTGCCGGAGGCGGCGCGTTCGTCCATCATGCGCGTCGCGAAGGCCCGCCGCTCCGGTTCGGTCAGATCGCGGTGTTCGGGGCGTGGTGAGGCGACCATCAGATCGACGACGTGCTTGCGATAGTTGGCCGCCGCCTGGAAGATGCCGGCCGGCCGCGTGGGCGCCAGCACGTCGGCGGTGCCGGTGGTGATGGGCAGGGTGGCGACGGACCCCGCCCGAAGCCTCCCGGCCCACGCGTGAAGGCGGTCCACGTGTGTGTCCCATTCCGGCAGCAGTTCCTCGATCGAGGTGACCGAGGCGTACTCGGGAGCCGGTGCGGCTCCCAGCGGATAGGCCGTGCCATCCACGACAACACCGACGACTGGGCGGCCCGCGACCGCGAACCTGGCCAGCGCGAAGCCGTCGGCAGGGGTGTTCTCAAAGCTGAAAGCGCACAATCGGGTAATCCCCCCGGATGAGATCGAAGGCAGAACGAGCGTGGACCAGGCCGTGGAACGCCGGGTCGTGCCCTCCGTCCGCGCCCTGACGCAACGGGCGAGTGTCGACACTAATATCACTTTGCTCTCATGGCTAGTGCGTGCCGTCACCAGGCGGACCGTGGCGCTCGCCCCCGGGGCGCGGCGCCGTCCCGCGCGAGCTCCTCCCATGCGGCGGCGTGCCGGGTCAGCAGGCGGCGCAACTGATCGAGTTCGCCCTGTTCGAACGATGCGATCGACCGGCGTTCCGCCTCGCCCACCCGCAGCCGCGCGATCCCGGCGGCCTCGCGCCCCTCGGCGGTCAGCGTGATCGGGCGCACCCGCACGCGGGTGGACGGTTCCGGCCGCTGTACGAGCCCGCGTGACTGCAGGTCATTGAGCGGTCCGGTGAGCGCCTGCCGGGTGACCAGGCAGCGGCGCGCCAGCTCGGCGGCATTGGTCTCGCCGAGTTCGAAGATGGTCTCCAAGATCAGCGACAGCGTGCCGTTGAGTCCGAGGTCGGCCAGCTCCGCGTTGACCGCCTCCGCGGTCGCGACTCTGGTGCGGTGGATCAGATACATGATCCTTTCCGTGGTCTCACGTACGGCGATCGGGCCGGTCGGCGATGTCCCGGACAAGGCGCGTCCCTTCTGGTGGGCCCTGTGGACCTTTAAGTAGTGTCGACATTTAGCGAAAGTAGTTTACGTCAACTACTTGACAGTTGTACATGTGAAGACGATCGTACCCAACGTGCCCCACCCAGGAATCTGCTGAGAGGCGACAATGTCCGACAGCTCCACCGCCGTATCCGGCCCCGTGATCGCGCAACCGCCGACGTTCGCGCAGCGCCCCCTTCCGCCCCTCGCGCCGCGAGCGTTGGAGGCGCCGTCGCTGGCCGCGGCGCGATCACCGGTCACCCACCTGAGGTACGTCGGCGTGGCCGTGCCCGACCTGCGTGAGGCGGTGGCCTTCTACGCGGGCATGTGGGGCCTTTACCCGATCGCCGACGGTGACGGCGTCGTTTTCCTCGGGTCGGTGGGCGCGCCCGAGCCGTACGTCATCCGGTTGCGGCAGGCCGGTGCGAAGCGGGTCGACGTCATCTCCTTCGGCGCGCGAGACGCCGCCGCGGTCGACGCGCTCGGTGAACGGCTGGGCGTCGCCGGGGTGCGGATCGTGCGGGAGCCCGGCACCCTGGACACCCCGGGCGGCGGATACGGCCTGCGGTTCTTCGATCTGGACGGCCGGGTCATCGAGGTCTCCAGTGACGTCGCGCCGAAGCCGTTCCGAGAGCTCGAACCGGGCGAGGCGGTGCCGCGCAGGCTCAGTCATGTGGTGGTGAACAGCACCGACGTCAACGCGACGAAGGCGTTCTACGAGACCCACCTCGGCTTTCGCCTCTCCGACTGGCTCACCGGCAGAATGGCGTTCCTGCGCTGCTCCACCGACCACCACAGCCTCGCGATCGCACAGCGCACCAAGGTGTCGCTCAACCACATCTCGTTCGAGATGCGCGGCCTGGACGAATACCTGCGCGGCACGGGCCGGTTGGTCAGGCAAGGGCACCGGCCGCTGTGGGGACCGGGCAGGCACAGTGCCGGCGACAACACCTTCTCCTACTTCGCCGATCCGCACGGCAACGTGGTGGAGTACACCACGGAACTGGAGCAGATCCTCGACGAGGACGCCTGGACGCCCCGGGTCTGGCCGGGCAGCCCGGACTACTACGACCAGTGGGGGACGGCCGGCGGACTGGAGGACCTGTACGCCCTCGATTCGGCGACCGACGCCGACGGCGGCCTCTGGACGCCGCCACCGCTATGAGCGGCCGGGCACCGACTCATCGAGGGCAGGAAACAGTGGCCACCAGCATCAACACGATCACATCAGCCGGACCGCCGCGGACCGAGGAGATAGCTCCCGGTGTCCACGCCTTCATCCAGCCGGACGGCGGCTGGTTCGTCAACAACAGCGGTTTCCTGGTCACCCGTGACACGGTGATCGTCATCGACTCGGCCGCGACGGAGGCGCGCACGCGCGGGCTGCGCGCCGCCATCTCCGAGGTGTCGGATCGCCCCGTCTCGACACTGATCAACACGCACTGGCACACCGACCACACCAACGGCAACTACCAGTTTCGCGGCGCCACCATCGTCGCGCACGAACGCACCCGGGAGATGATGCTGCGGTACGCCCCCACGACGCCCGACCCCGCCGGCCCGTTCCCGGACGTGAACTGGGGTGCGCTGGAGCCCGCTCCTCCCTTCCTCACCTACGACCAGGGCGTCACCGTCTGGGCGGACGACGTCCGGTGCGAGGTGCGGTGGGTGGGCACCCCCGCGCACACGACCGACGACTCGATCGTCTGGATCCCGGAGCACTCGGTGCTCTACACCGGGGATCTCGCCTTCAACGGCGGCGCGCCACTGGTCTCGGCCGGTTCAGTGGCCGGATCGCTTGACGTGCTCCGGGACCTGCGGGAACTGCGTCCGCGCACCGTCGTTCCCGGCCACGGCGACGTATGCGGCCCGGAGATCTTCGACCTCATGATCGACTACCTGACGTTCGTACAGGATCTCGCCGTCAGCGGGCACCGCGGGGGCAGGACGCCGCTGCGAGCCGCCCGCGACGCCGGCCCGCATCCCTTCGGACACCTGCTCGACGGGGAACGGCTGGTCGCCAACCTCCATCGCGCCTACGCCGAGATCGACGGCGCCCCCCGTGGCGCGGAAATCGACCTGGTCGCGACGCGACGCGACATGATCGCCCTCAACGGCGGTCGTCCCCTGCGGTGCCACGCGTGAGCCGCGAACGCCGGGCGCTGGTCGTCGGCGCCGGGATCGGCGGTCTCGCCGCGGCCACCGCCCTGGGCGGCCGAGGCTGGTCGGTAGACCTGGTCGAGATCAAGCAGATCAACACCACGGTCGGGGTCGGCTTGAACCATCCGGCCAACGCTCTGCGAGCTCTGCGGGCGCTCGGCGTGCTGGAGGAGGTGGTGGCGAAGGGCTACCAATATCGGGGCATCCGGCGCTACGACCAATCCGGCTCGCTGATCGCCGTCTTCGAACCCGAGAACCCGCCGGACGTGCCCTTCCAGATCTCCATGACCCGGGCCGACCTGCACGACATCATGACGGCGGCGGCGGAGAAGGCCGGCGTCCGGATCCGGCTCGGTGGCAGCTGGCGCTCGTTCACCGAGCTGGCCGACGGGGTACGGGTCGTCTTCACCGATGGCGCAGTCGGCACCTACGACCTGGTCGTGGCGGCCGACGGCATCCGTTCGGCCATGCGCGCGCACCTGTTCGGCGGACGCTACGATCCCATCGAAACCGGATACGCCTGCTGGCGGATGGCGGTGCCCCGGCCACCCGAGCTGACCTACAGCGAGTACTGGAACGGGGCGGCGGCGAAGGCGACCGTGATTCATCTCAACCGGGACCTGATGTATCTGCTCGTCGTGGAGCAGACCGAGCCCGGCTTCAGGCTCGACCGCGGTCACATGGCCGACCGGTTGCGCGGACGGCTGGCCGGGTTCGGCGGGATCATCGGCCGCATTCGCGATTCCATCGACTCCTCCGGCGACGGCCTCCACGGCCACATCCATTGGGCGCCGTTGCAGGAGGTGGTCCTGCCCGCGCCGTGGTACCGGGGGAGAGTCGTGCTGATCGGCGACGCGGCCCACGCCGTCACCCCGCACCTGGCCCAGGGGGCGGGCATGGCCATGGAGGACGCGTTGGTGCTGGCCGCCGAGCTCGACGCCACGCGGTCGGTCCCCGACGCGCTCGCGGCGTTCATGGCCCGGCGCCTGCCACGGGTGCGATTCGTGCAGGACCACGCCCATGCGATCCTGCTCAACGAGATGGAAAGCGACTCGGCCAGGAAGGCCGCCTTCGCGGCCGGCCTGGGCGCCCGCCAGGCGGAGATCACCCGCGTGCTCGCCGCCCCGGCCTGACCACGGGCGTGGGGACCAGGGCTTCCCGCCGTACGGATCCGGAGAGGCGAATCGCATGGATGAGGCCGGGTCGGCGTGCGAGACTCGGTCATATGGAAGGCGGCGATGAGATGAGCGCTCTGCCCGATGAAGGCTGGCTGTCCGCACATCGCCCGCCCCGGCGCACGAGACTCTTCCCGCTGGCCCACGCTGCCGGTTACACCGTCGATGACTGGCTCAAGCTGCCCGACTCCGGGGAGCGCATCGAGTTGATCGACGGGAGCTTCGTCGTGAGTCCTGCGGCCATGGGGCTGCACGCATTGTGCGCGGGCGGTCTGCGGACCGTGCTCGCCTCGGCGGCGAAGGCGGCCGGAGCGGATCTCGTGGTGGTCGAGGCGGCCAACGTGGCCGTCGGGGAAGACGGGCTCATTCCCGACATCGTGGTGCTGCCCCGAGACCTGGTCATGTCCCGGATGGTGATTTTTCCCGCCTCGGAGGTCGCCGCCGTGGCCGAGATCGTGAGTCCCGGACCGGGCAATCACCGGCGCGACTACGAGGTCAAGCCGCTCAAGTACGCGGCGGCGGGCATTCCCGTCTTCATGCGGGTCGAGCTCGAAGGCGCGGGCATTCCGCGCGTCGAGGTGCTGGAGCTGAGGGCGGACGGTTACGAGGTGAGCGCTCGGGCCGGGGCGGGGGAGAGGTTGACGATCTCGGACCCGTTCGCCGCGGACTTCGATCCGGCGGACCTGCTCAATGCCTGAGCCGGTGGGGAGGCGTGGCGCCTCCCCAAAAGGCGGTCAGACGCGGGTGGGGGTGGGGAGTCGCGGGGTTTCGGTGGTCGTGTCGCGGATCAGGGCCGTGCAGTCCTCGATGACCCCGGTCAGCAGGTTGCGCAGCAGGGTGTCCGGGTCGGTGATGCACGCCTGGACGATGCCCACCACCGAGAGCTGCACCGCGTTCGGCGCGGCGTACCGGCGGAAGCCCTTCTCCGTGATCCGGGCGGCGCGGCTGAAGCGCCTGGCCTGCTCCGCCGCGTGCGGGACCTGCGCCATCGCGAGCTGGCTCTCCTCGCTCAACGGAATCGGGCTGAACCGGCCCGAGTTCGGCTGATCCGACGCGCTGCCGTCGAGCCGGGCCAGCATCTCCTCGGCCGCCAGGACCGACACCGCGAGCGCGAGCTGACGTTCGGCCGCGGAGACCGGCAGCGCGGTCGTCGCGCATCGCAGCGCGATCCGGGCGTCCACCCGGAGGTCGTCGGAGGCCAGGTCGATGATCGAAGGGACGAGACGCACGAGCCGGCCCCGGTTCGCGTCGCTGGTGTTGTCGTTGACCAAGCGGGCGAGTGCGGCCAGCAGCGGGTGCGTGCAGGCCGGGTGGTCACTCCACCGCTCTCCGGCTAGGTAGGACGCCAGCTCCATGAAACAGGCGCCGCGCTTCGGGTTGCGATGCCTGCCGCGTGACAGAACCGGCATGTGATCTAGCTGATTGTCCACGGGTGCTCCACTGCTCCACGGATGCTGCTCTACGGGATCGCCGTCTTTCCAGTCTGCGCCGATGAGGGAAACAACGCCAGTGATGGGTGATTTTGGATTGCTATGTAACTGCCCTTCCGTCGCAGACGCACCTCGGGTACCAGAGATCCCACAACGCGTACGGGCTGAAATTTTTCTTTAGTTCACCGTCAAGTCTTGAAAGTTATAACCACGAACGATTGAGTTCGGTCGTGCACACCCTCCGCTACGCGGCCGCCGCGGCCGCGCTCGTCTTAGGGATCGCCGCGCCCGCGCAGGCAGATCCCCAACCCCCCGTCGAGGACGCGCTCAAGGCGTCGTCCTACCCGCCCCCCTCCACGCTGCTGACCCAGGCCGTCACCGGCAAGCAGTTGGAGACGGCCAAGAAGACCCGGCCGGTGGCCCCCGGCATCTCGCTGACCTCGTTCGACCGCTACGACGAGCTCGGCTGGCTGCGGGCCGACGCCGTCACCGCCGACCTGGGCGCCGCGAAGGCCGACTACGTCTACTCCGGCGAGGTGTCCAAGACCGAGCCGCTGTCCGGGCCGGCCAAACGGGCTCACGCCGTCGCCGCCGTCAACGGCGACTTCTTCGACATCAACAGCTCCGGCGCCGCCCTGGGCATCGGCATCCAGAACGGCACGCTCGTCCAGTCGCCCGCCTCCGGCCATGACAAGGCCGTCGCGATCACCGGCGACGGCCTCGGGCGGGTGCTGAACATGTACTTCGAGGGCACCGCCACCCCCGCGGGCGGCGCGCCGATCACGCTCACCCAGTTCAACCAGATCATCCAGGCGGGCGGCGTCGGCCTGTTCACGCCGCTGTGGGGCTCCTACAACCGGGCCCGCGCCGTCGAGGGCGCCACCGCCGTGACCGAGGTCGAGCTGGTCGACGGGGTCGTCTCGGCGGTACGGCAGGCGCCCGGCACCGGCCCGATCCCGGCGGGCACCACGATCCTGCTCGGCCGCGACGCCGGCGCCGCGGCCCTGGCCGGGTTGAAGTCCGGCGACAAGGTCGACGTGAAGTACCAGCCGAAGTCGTCGGACGGCAAGGCGGTCAAGGCCGCGGTCGGCGGCAACTACGTCCTGGTCAAGGACGGCGCCGTACAGAACTCCACCGATCCGGCCGCGCACCCGCGCACCGCGGTCGGCTTCTCCGCCGACGGCAGGAAGATGTACCTGCTGACCGTGGACGGCCGTCAGGCCGACAGCCGCGGCGTCACGCTCAACGAGCTGGCCGCCATGATGGTCGAGCTTGGCGCCGCGAACGCGCTCAACCTCGACGGCGGCGGCTCCTCCACCATGCTCGCCCGCGAGCCCGGCTCCGCCGACGTCCAGGTCGAGAACAGCCCGTCCGACGGCGGCGAGCGCCACGTGCCGAACGGCCTGGCCCTGTTCGCCCCCGAGGGCAGCGGCAAGCTCAAGGGCTTCTGGCTGGAGACGGCCGGCGACCCCGACAAGGCGCCCGGCGCCGCCCCCATCGCCGGTGGCCGCCCCGACCGCGTCTTCCCCGGCCTCACGCGGCGGCTGACCGCCGCCGGCTACGACGAGACGTACGGCCCGGCGGCCGGGACCCCGTCCTGGCGCGCCGAGCCGGCGGTCCACGGAGTCATCCGCGACGGCAGATTCCATGCCCTGCTCCCCGGCCAGACGACGGTCACCGCCTCGCGCGGCGGCGCCAAGGGCACCCTGGGGCTCACCGTGCTGCAGCCACTGCAGCGGCTCGGCACCACCGTGGACCGGGTCGGCCTGGCCGGCACGGACGGCACGGCCACGTTCGGCGTCGTCGGCTACGACCACAACGGCAACACCGCGCCCATCGAACCGGCCGACCTCACCCTCGACTACGACCACGACGCCTTCGAGGTGACGCCCGCCGACCAGGGCTACTTCACCGTCAAGTCCAAGAAGGCGACCACGGCCGGGCTGATCACCGCCAAGGTCGGCAAGATCAGCACCGCCGTGCCCGTCACCGTGGGCTTCGAGGACAAGCCGGTCGCCGACTTCGAGAACGCGGCCCAGTGGAACTTCGCCGCCGCCCGGGCCACCGGCTCGCTGTCGGCCGCGCCCGGCCAGAGCGGGGGCGGGCTCAAGCTGTCGTACGACTTCACCCAGTCCACCGCGACCCGCGCCGCCTACGCCAGCCCGCCGCAGCAGATCGAGGTGGCGGGGCAGCCGCAGGCGTTCGGCCTGTGGATCAACTCCACCGGCAAGGGCGAGTGGCCCAGCCTGGAGTTCTACGACGGCCAGGGGCAGTCGCAGATCCTGCGCGGCCCGTACATGACCTGGACCGGCTGGAAGTACGTCGAGTTCGCCGTGCCGCCCGGCATCAACTACCCGCTCAAGCTGCGGCGCTTCTACGTGGCCGAGACCAAGGCCGACCAGAAGTACACCAACGAGATCCTCATCGACGGCCTGGTGGCCAAGGTGCCGCCGTCGGTGACGGCGCCGCCCGCCCAGAAGGTCGCCGACCCGGTCGTCAAGCCCGACGTGGCCACGATGCCGTGGCGGTTCGCCGTCATGTCGGACGCCCAGTTCGTCGCCCGCGACCCGGACAGCGACATCGTCAAGAACGCCCGCCGTACGCTGCGGGAGATCAAGGCCGCCCAGCCGGACTTCCTGCTGATCAACGGTGACCTGGTGGACGAGGCGTCACCCGAGGACTTCGCGCTGGCCAAGAAGATCCTCGACGAGGAGCTCGGCGGGACGCTGCCGTACCACTACATCCCGGGCAACCACGAGGTGATGGGCGGCAAGATCGACAACTTCAAGGCCGTCTTCGGCGACACGTACCAGACGTTCGACCACAAGGGCACGCGCTTCGTCACGCTCGACACCTCGCGGCTGAACCTCCGGGGCGGCGGCTTCGACCAGGTCGCCATGCTCCGCGCCCAGCTCGACGCGGCGGCCCGTGACGCGTCCGTCGGCTCGGTGGCGGTGCTGTTCCACGTGCCGCCGCGCGACCCCACGCCCGGCAAGGGCAGTCAGCTCGGAGACCGCAAGGAGGCCGCGCTGGTCGAGGGCTGGCTGGCCGACTTCCAGCGGAGTACCGGCAAGGGCGCCGCCTACATCGGGGCTCACGTCGGCACGTTCAACGCCGCGCACGTCGACGCGGTGCCGTACTTCATCAACGGCAACTCCGGCAAGAACCCGGCCACCGCGGCCGACGACGGCGGCTTCACCGGCTGGTCGCTGTGGGGCGTCGACCCGGTGACGGCCAAGGAGGCCGAGCACGTCAAGCGCAACTGGTTCGCCGACGCGCCCGACTGGCTCGGCGCACAGGTCCGGCCGCACGTGGACGACCTCGCGCTCACGGCCCCCGCGAGCGTGCAGGTCGGCAAGGCGGCGGCCGTGACGGCCACGCTCACGCAGGGCACCCGGGTGGTGCCCGCCGCCTACCCGGTGTCCGTGGCGTGGTCGGGCTCGCCGAACCTGCACATCGGGTCGCGGCAGAGCGCCAAGCCCTGGGACATCGCCGTGCTCGACCCCGCGACGGGGACGCTCACGGCGCTGCGCAAGGGGCAGGTGACGGTCGCGCTGACGGTCAGCGGCGTCACCCGCCAGGCGACGGTCGCGCTGACCGCCAACGCGGCCGGCTGACCTCAGGCGGTGGGGGTCACCACGTGTGGGTGACCCCCACAATGAGGCTATGACCGACCTCGTGGAGACCATCGAACGGCTCGCCCTGGTCGACCACCACGTGCATGGAGCCACCGTCCGCGACCTGACGCGCACCGCGTTCGAGGAGCTGATCACCGAGTCGGACCGGCCGGTGCCGCACTGGATGACCCAGTTCGACTCCCAGGTCGGCCACGCGATCCTGCGCCACTGCGCGCCCGTGCTCGGCCTCGACCCGTACGCCACGCCCGAGGAATACCTGGCCAGGCGGGTCAGGCTGGGCGCGGCCGAGGTCAACAGGCGGCTGCTGGCGGCCGGCGGGGTGGGCCACTTCCTCGTGGAGACCGGCTACCGGGGCGAGGAGATCCTCAGCCCGGCGGGCATGGCGGAGGTCAGCGGCAAGCCCGCCGACGAGATCGTCCGCCTGGAGTCGGTGGCCGAGCAGGTCGCCGGCGGTGACGCGGCCGGGTTCGCCGGACGGTTCGCCGAGGCGCTCCACGAACGCACCCGCACGGCCCGCGGGCTCAAGACCATCGCCGCCTACCGCCACGGCCTCGACTTCGACCCCGCGCCGCCGGGCCCGGACGAGGTGGCCGAGGCGGCGGGCCGGTGGCTGGCGGAGGGCGGCCGGCTCCGGGATCCGGTGCTGCTGCGCCACATCATCTGGGCCGGTCTCGAGCTCGGGCTGCCCCTGCAGTTCCACACCGGCTTCGGCGATCCCGACGTGGACCTGCGCCGGTCCGACCCGCTGCTGCTGCGCGGGTTGATCGAGTTGGCCGAGCCGACGGGGGTGCCGCTGCTGTTGCTGCACTGCTACCCGTACCAGCGGCATGCCGGGTTCCTCGCCCAGGCCTATCCGAACGTGTACTTCGACGTGGGCCTGGGCGTCACCTACACCGGCGCGCGCAGCGCGGAAGTGGTGGCGGAGAGCCTGGAGCTGGCGCCGTTCGCCAAGATTCTCTTCTCCTCCGACGCCTGGGGGCCCGCCGAGCTGCACCATCTCGGGGCCGAGCTGTGGCGGCGGGCGATGGGCCGGGTGCTCGGCGGCCTCGTGGCCGACGGCGAGTGGTCGGCCGCTCAGGCGGTGCGGGTGGCGACCATGGTGGGGGCCGAGAACGCCCGCCGCGTGTACGACCTGGGCCCGGGAACGTGAGGAACGCGGAGGAATGGGCAGCGGGGGAGACAGAAGTGACGAGGGGAGTACGTGAGTGAGTCCGGGGGAACTGTTGCGCGAGGCGCTGCGAGCCGAACTGCCCGCGGCCGCGGAGCTCAGGCGGGAGCTGCACGCGCGGCCGTGCGTGTCGGGGAAGGAGGGGCCGACGCTCAAACGGGTGCTCGACGCGCTGCCGGGCGGCCTCGTGGAGTATGTGGCCGGCACCGGCGCCGTGATCAGGATCGGCGGCCCCGGCCCCGCGGTCGGCGTGCGCGGGGAGCTGGACGCGCTGCCGATCGCCGAGCGCACCAGCGTCCGCTGGGCCGCCACGAACGGCGCCATGCACGCCTGCGGCCACGACGTGCACCTGGCCGCCGTCGTCGCTCTGGCCCGCGCGGTGTCGAAGGTCCGCGCCACCGTGGACGAGGGCGTGGATTCCCCCGAGAGGACGCCCTACTGGAGCTGGGACGCGGTCGCGCCGCTGGTCGTGGTGCTGCAGCCGCGCGAGGAGAGCTACCCCTCCGGCGCCTTCGACGTGGTCGAGTCCGGCGTGCTCGACCGCCATCAGGTACGGGCCATGATCGGCGCGCACGTCCAGCCCGTGCTCGCCTCCGGCGTGATGTCCTGCACGCCGGGCGCGGTCAACGCCTCGGCCGACGAGTTCGAGCTGACCGTCAGGGGTTCCGAGGGCCACGCCGCCTATCCCCACCTGGCCCGCGACCCGGTCGTCGCCCTGTCCCAGATCATCGTGGCCGCCCAGCAACTGGTCAGCCGGGCCGCCGACCCGATGGTGCCCACCGTGGTCACGTTCGGCATGGTCAACGCCGGTACGGCGCCGAACGCCATCCCCGGCGAGGCCGTGGCCAGGGGGACGCTGCGGACCATGTCCGAGCCGTGGCGCCGCGGCCTGCACGACCGGTTCACCCAGGTGGTCGAGGACGTGGCCAGGGCGCACGGCTGCCACGGCGAGGTACGCGTGCTGCTGGGCGAGCCGGTGCTCGCCAATGACGAGGCGCTGGCCGTACAGAGCGGGGAACTGCTGCGGCACCAGGGATGGACGGTCACCGAGGAGCTGCGCTCATGCGGCGCGGACGACTTCGCGGCCTACGCGTCGGTGATGCCGTCGCTGATGATGTTCGTCGGCGTCGACACCGGTGCCGGGCTGCACAGCCCGGACTTCCTGCCGCGCGAGGACGCCGTGGCGGCCACGGCCGAGGCGCTGCTGGCCGGATATCTCACGGCTGGGGGTCGTCCAGCACGCGCGGGATGATGTCGACGAGCAGCCCGACCAGCGCCTCCTCCAGAAACACGTGCACCTGATGCCGGGTCAGCCGCCCGCGCCTGAGCCACTCCGACGAGGTGGCCTCCGCCATGCCGCTGAACCCGCGCAGCATCCCGCGCACCTCCGGTCGTGACCGGGCCACCGGCCCGAGGCCGACCACCTCGATGATGTGGTCCACCACCCGCTCCCTGGCCGCGTCGACGATCCGTTCCAGCTCGGGGTCGCCGCCCGTGCCCAGGGCGGCCAGCCAGGTCTCCTGGTTGCGTTCGAGCAGCTCCAGCCAGCCGTGGACGCTCTCGCAGACCCGGTCGCGCACGCTCGCGCCCTCGACGTACTCGGGCACCGGCACCGGCGGCACGCTCAGCAGCTCGGCCACCGCCGCCAGATAGAGCTCGCGCTTGGTGCCGAAGTAGTGGTTGAGCAGCCCCCGGCTGACCCCGGCCGCGGCCGCGATCTCGGTGTTGGACACCTCCCCGTAGGGACGCTCGCGGAACATCGTCCGCGCACGGTCCAGGATCTGTTGCCGGCGGTCGTCGGGGTCCATCCGTTCCACGCCGGATTTTTTCCCGGTTGGCGCGCCGCCAATCCCTATTGGCGGAGCGCCAACAACGTGTTACGAATCTCTGCAAAGCCACCTCACGCCTTGGAGGCGACATGAGTGAGGGGACGCGCAGAGACTTCTTCAAGATCACCGCAGCGGCAGCGACCGTCGGCGTCCTGGGCGCCGCGCAGGCGCCGGGAAAGCGGGTGGCCGTCCTGGGCGGCGGTGTGGCCGGGCTGTCGGCCGCCCACGAGCTGATCGAACGCGGCTTCGAGGTCACCGTGTACGAGCGCAAGGCCCTGGGCGGCAAGGCCCGCAGCATCCAGGCGCCCGGCGGGTTACCCGGCGAGCACGGCTTCCGCTTCTTCCCCGGCTTCTACTTCGACCTCACCGACACGATGCGGCGCACGCCGTTCCCCGGCAACGCGCAGGGCTGCTGGGGCAACCTGACCCGCGCCACCTCCTACCTGCTGGCCCGCCAGGACCGCCCCGACCTGACCGCGCCCTTCCCGTTCCCCCTGCCGACCAACCCCAGCATCTACTCGCTCGACAGCCTCATCGCGACGCTGATCTCCGGTCTGCAGACCATCTACAAGATCTCGCTGACCGAGGCGTCGTTCTTCGCGCAGAAGATCGCCGTGTACGCCACCAGCAGCGACGAGCGGCGCCTCGGCCAGTGGGACCGCATCACCTGGGCCGACTTCATCCGGGCCGACTGGTTCTCCGACGAGTACAACAAGATCGTCGCCGACGGCACCGTACGCAACCTCGCGGCCACCAAGTCCAAGGACGCCAGCACGCACTCGATCGGCCTGGTCGGCGAGGCCACGCTGTGGAGCGCCCTCGGCCTCGGCAACGAGCCCGGCGGCTCGATCGACCGGGTGCTCGACGGCGCCACCAGCGAGATGTGGATCGACCCGTGGGTGGCCTACCTCCGCTCGAAGGGCGTCCAGTTCAACGTCGGCTGGACCGTGGACGGCCTCACCCTGTCCGGCGGGCGGATCACCGGGGCGACGGCCGGGGCCTCGGGGACGATCAGCGCCGACTGGTTCATCGTCGCCATGCCGTCGGAGCGTGCCACCCGGCTCATCACGCCCGCGCTGGTCGCCGCCGACCCCCGGCTGGCCGGGATCGCCCGGTTGCGGCAGGACTGGATGAACGGCCTGATGTTCTACCTCAAGAAGGAGCTGCCGCTGACCCCTGGCCACGTCAACTACGTCGACTCCGCCTGGGCCGTCACCTCGATCAGCCAGGCCCAGTTCTGGAACCGCGACTTCTCGACGTACGGCGACGGCACCGTCAAGGACTGCCTGTCGACGATCATCTCCGACTGGTTCACGCCGGGCACGTTCAACGGCAAGCAGGCCAAGGACTGCACGCCGCAGGAGATCGCCACCGAGACCTGGAGCGAGATCAAGGCCCACATCCCCGAGGTCACCGACGACCTGCTCTACTCCTGGTTCCTCGACCCGGCGATCCAGAGCGGCACGAACGACGAGCCGCTGTTCATCCAGCACCCCGGCTCCTGGAGCGACCGGCCCGACTCCAAGACCGCCATCCCGAACCTGTTCCTGGCCGGGGACTGGGTCCGCACGCCGATCAACGTCACCACCATGGAAGGCGCGAACCAGGGGGCTCGCCAGGCGGTCAACGCCCTGCTGGACGCCGCCGGGTCCAGCGCGGCGCGGTGTTCGGTGCACCAGCTTTACCGCTCGCCGCTGTTCGAGCTGGACAAGGCCGAGGACAAGCTGCGCTACCGGCTCGGCCTGCCCAACAAGTGGGACATCCGCGACACGCGATGGCCATGACGGACGCCGACGTGGTGATCGTCGGCGCCCGGTGCGCGGGGTCGGCCGCCGCCATCGCCCTGGCCCGGGCGGGCCGCAAGGTCATCGCGGTCGACTCCGCGCGCTTCCCCTCGCCGACGATCTCCACTCACCTCATGTGGCCGGGCGGCCTGGCCGAGCTCGCCCGGCTCGGCGCGCTGGACCGGGTGGCGGCGCTGGGCGCGCCCCGGCTGCCGCTGGCCTCCGTCGAGATCCCGGGCGTGCGGGCCGTCGGCGGGTACAGCGCGGTCGACGGGATCTCGTACGCGCTGTGCGTCCGGCGGGCCGGGCTGGACCTGGCGCTCGTGGAGACCGCCCGGGCCGCGGGGGCGGAGGTGCGTGAGGGGACCCGGGTGACCGGGCTGCTCTCCGCCGAGGGACGGGTCGCCGGGGTCGAGGTGAACGAGCGAGGCGGGCGCTCCTACGCGCTGCGCGCGCCGGTCGTCGTCGGGGCCGACGGACGGCGGTCCACGGTGGCCCGTCTCGTCGGGGCGGCTGACCCGTACCTGAGCCGGAGGGACGGGCGGGCCTGCTACTACGCCTACTTCGCTGATCCGCACGAGCCGCTGCGGGCGGTCGCGTCGCAGTGGCGGCAGGGGGCGGAGCTGGGGACCGCCTTTCCGTGTGACGGCGGGCTGACGTTGGTGCTGCTGATGCCGCCGGACGCACGCACCACCGATTTCCGGAAATATCCCGAGAAAGAGTACGACAGGACGATCGATGAGTTGTTGCCGGGTTTGGGGGAGCGGTTGCGGGGGTGTGCGCGGCGGTCTCGCGTGTTCGGCGCGGCGGGGCTGGAGTCGTACTTCCGGGTGTCGGCGGGGCCGGGATGGGCGCTGGTGGGAGACGCCGGGCACTTCAAGGACCCGGTCACCGCGCAGGGCATCCGCGACGCCCTCCGCTTCGGCCGCCTCTTGGGGGAGTCGCTCGCCGGCCTTCCCGATCTTTCCGCGGGCGGGGTGGACGCGGTGCTCGCGCAGTGGGAGCGGCGGCGGGACCGGGAGTGCCTGGAGGCGTTCTACTGGACCGACCGCACCGGCCGCGCCGACCCGGTCGGCCCGCTCGACGTCGAGATGCACCGCGCCCTGCGCGCCGACCCCGCCCTGATGACCCGATTCCTTGACATCTACTCCCGGATCATCCGCCCGGCCGAGGCGCTCACCACGCCGCGCCTGGCCGGTTGGACGGCCCGAGCGCTGCTGCGCTCTGGCACCGATCGCCCGGCCCTGCTGCGGTTCGTGGCCAGGACGGTCCGCGAGCTCCAGCAGGAGCGCAAGCAGGTGAACCGACGACTGCTCCGGTACGGACACGAAACTCATCGCTGACGAAACCGCCCAGAACCTTTAGGCTCAGCGACGATGGATCTCGAAAACTTCGCCCCTGGTTCGGGTCGCCTCGACCCCAGGGCCGCACTCCGTTCCGACGCCCCTTCCCTCGACCTGAACGGCGACTGGCGCTTCCGCCTCTCGCCGGGCGCGAACCTGCCCGACGACTTCGCCGACCCCGACTACGACGACTCGGCCTGGGACTCCCTGCCGGTGCCGTCGCACTGGCAACTGCACGGGCACGGTTCGCCCGCGTACACCAACGTCGTCTACCCCTTCCCCGTCGACCCGCCGCACGTGCCGAACGAGAACCCGACCGGCGACCACCGCCGCGCCTTCGACCTGCCCGAGGGCTGGACCGGCGGGCGGCTGCGGTTCGAGGGCGTGGAGTCCTTCGCCAGGGTCTGGCTGAACGGCCACGAGCTGGGCTTCTCGACCGGCAGCCGCCTGCCGGTCGAGTTCGACGCCGGACCGTGGCTGGTGCCGGGCCGCAACGTGCTCGCCGTCCGCGTTCACCAGTGGTCGGCCGCCTCCTACCTGGAAGACCAGGACATGTGGTGGCTGCCCGGCATCTTCCGGGACGTGTCGCTGACCCGCTCGGCTGCCGACGTCTTCGTCCACGCCTCCTACGCCGACGGTCGCGGCACGCTGAGCTTCGACGGCCCCGGACGGCTCGCCATCGCGGAGCTCGGCGTCGCCGACCTGGCGCCCGGCACCGAGATCACCGTCGACGCCGACCCGTGGACGGCTGAGACGCCCCGCCTGTACGAGGCCGTGGTCACACTGCCCGGGGAGTCCGTACGGGTGCGCGTCGGCTTCCGCACGATCTCCATCGAGGACGGGGTGCTGCTGGCCAACGGCCGTCCCCTGCTGTTCAAGGGCGTGAACCGGCACGAGTTCCACCCCGAGCACGGCCGCGCCGTACCGTACGAGACCATGCGCGCCGACGTCCTGCTGATGAAGCGCCACAACGTCAACGCGGTCAGGACCAGCCACTACCCGCCGCACCCCGACTTCCTCGACCTCTGCGACGAGCTGGGTCTTTGGGTGATCGACGAGTGCGACCTGGAGACGCACGGCTTCGGCGAGGTCGGCTGGCGCGGCAACCCCACGGACGACCCGCGCTGGTCCGAGGCGTTGCTGGACCGGATGTGCCGCACGGTCGAACGCGACAAGAACCACCCGAGCGTGATCATGTGGTCCCTCGGCAACGAGGCCGGAGTCGGCCGGAACCTGGCCGTCATGGCCGACTGGACCCGGCAGCGCGACCCGTCGCGGCCGATCCACTACGAGGGCGACTGGTCGTGCGCCGACACCGACGTGTACTCGCGGATGTACGCCTCGCACGCGGAGGTGGAGGCCATCGGGCAGGGGGTGGAAGAGCCGCTGTCCGACCCCGAACTGGACGCGCGACGGCGGGCCATGCCGTTCCTGCAGTGCGAGTACGCCCACGCGATGGGCAACGGGCCCGGCGGCCTGGCCGACTACCAGGAGCTGTTCGAGCGGTATCCGCGGCTGGCCGGCGGGTTCATCTGGGAGTGGATCGATCACGGGCTGGCGCATCCGTCGTTCGAGTACGCGTACGGCGGCGACTACGGCGAGCCGGTCCACGACGGGAACTTCGTGATCGACGGGCTGGTGTTCCCCGACCGGACGCCCTCGCCGGGACTGCTGGACCTGAAGAAGGTGTTCGAGCCGGTCCGGTTCGAGTTCGCGGACCGCGTCGTGCGGGTGGCGAACCACCACGGATACCGCGACCTGTCGCACCTGGGGTTCGTCGCGGTGGTCGAGGAGGAGGGCGTGCCGGTCGCCGAGTTCCCGCTCGACGTGCCCGCGGCGGGGGGCGAGGTCAAGCTGCCCGATCTGCCTGCCGGGGAGGGGGAGCGCTGGCTGACGGTACGGGCCGTGCTCGCCACCGACCAGCCGTGGGCCGACGCGGGCCACGAGGTGGCTTGGGGCCAGACCCGTCTGTCACCTGAATCCAGGGAGAGCCTGCCATCCGGCGTCCAGGCTCAGGCTCACTCTGCGGCGGATCTGGACTTCGACCCCGCTACCGGGCGGCTCACCCGCCTGTTCGGGATCGAGGTCGAGGGGCCGCGGCTGGATCTCTGGCGGGCGCCGATCGACAACGACACCTACGGCGGGCTGGCGGACCGGTGGCGACGCCTCGGCCTGCACCGGCTCACCCACCGGGTGGACGCCATAGAGACCGGCGACGGGCTGACCGTACGCGCCAGGGTCGCACCGGCGGCCACCGACCTGGGCCTGCACGTCGTCTACCGATGGGTCGCGACAGGCGGCGGGCTGGAGCTGACGGTGGACGTCGAGCCGGACGGAGACTGGACCGAACCCCTCCCGAGGCTCGGCGTCGTCATGGCGCTGCCCGCGGCGTTCGGCGAGGTCACCTGGTTCGGTAGGGGCCCCGGCGAGGCGTACCCCGACACGGGCATGGCCGCCCAAGTCGGCCGCTGGTCCGCCACCGTGGAGGACCTGCAGACACCGTACGTCTACCCGCAGGAGAACGGACACCGGGCGGATGTCCGCTGGGCGGAGCTGACCAGCCCGTCCGGGGGCCTCAGGGTGACAGGCGACCCGCTCTTCGGCCTCACCGCCCGCCGCTGGACCACCGCGGAACTGGAGGCGGCCCGCCACCGTCCCGACCTGAAGCCGGGCGACCGGGTGCACGTCAACCTGGACCTCGCCCAGCACGGCGTCGGCACCGCAGCATGCGGCCCGGCCGCACTGCCGCAGTACGAGCTCCATGCCCGACCCGCTACCTTCCGCCTCCGTTTCACCCCGACGGGATCGCCTGGCGTCTGACGGCGTCGAGTCTGACGGCCTCGGACCCGATGGTCCGGGGCCTGATGGCCTGCCCCCCGTAACCCCCCTCTGTCGCAAGGAGACGTCATGGATGCCAAGCAGTACATGGCCGGTGTGTTCGACCGCGCGTCCGGCACCTACGAACAGGTCGGTGTGCCGTTCTTCGGCCCGGTGGCCGCCGAGCTGGTACGCCAGGCCGCCCCAGAGCCGGGCGACCGGGTCCTGGACGCCGGATGCGGCACCGGCGCCTCACTCATCCCGGCGGCCGGGGCGGTCGGGCCGACGGGCCGCGTGGTCGGGCTGGACCTTGCCCCGGGGATGGTCGCGGCCACAGCGGCCGAGATCGAGCGACACGGCCTGACACACGCCACCGTCCTCCAGGGTGACGCCGAACGGGCCGAGGAGCTCCTGCCCGGAGAGCGGTTCGACGTCGTCCTGGCCGGGATGATGCTGTACTTCCTGCCCGACCCGCTGACCGCCGTATGCTCCATGACCGGCCTGCTCCGGCCCGGCGGACGGCTGGCCGCCAGCCTGCTGGCCCAGGCGAGCCCGGCCGAGATCGAGCTGCTCGGCCGGGTGGCGCGAGCCCTGGCCCCGTACACCACAGCCGCAGGCACCGCCCCCTTCCACCGCACCCTCAGCACGGCCGAAGAACTGACCGAACTGCTCGAGGAGGGCGGCCTGGACGGGGTCCGCTGTGAGGACGT
Organism: Nonomuraea sp. NEAU-A123; assembly: GCF_018603905.1. GTDB lineage: Bacteria > Actinomycetota > Actinomycetes > Streptosporangiales > Streptosporangiaceae > Nonomuraea. The sequence goes on along the minus strand of NZ_JAHFZZ010000002.1, from coordinate 751,715 downwards.
GGTGTTCGAGGTGATCGTCGAGGCCGGCCAGGTATGGGACTGGCTGTGGTCGGCCGCCCGCCGTGCCTCCCTGGAGACCATCCCCGAATACCTGCACCCGGAGGCCCGGGCGGCCCTGGAAGACGCCCTGGCGTACGAGACGTTCGTGCTACCCCGCACGGTCCGATTCGCCACCGGGACCCGCGCCTGACGGGACCCGGCCGCGAGAGCCGGGGCCGGTACCAATGACGGTTCCTTATCGTGGGCGACGCAGCCCGCGCAGGAAATTCCACAGTGGGGAACGAGGTGCCGGTCGTCCGGCGGCCTCATCCGATCGGGACGGCTGCGCCTCGGCAGGACCGGCGGTACGCGCGTGGACGTGGTCGCCGGCGAGTTGGTACTGGACGGGCAGGGACCGCAGCGCTCGCATGAAGGGGGACGGGCGCCAGGGCAGCTGATCGGCCGGAAGCGCGAGCTTGATCTTGGAGAACCGGTCGAAGAGCCGGCGCACGGCGATGATGGTGATCTGGGTCGCCAGCCGCTGACCCAGGCAGGCGTGCGGTCCCGCTCCCCAAGCCATGTGCGCGCGGGTGCTGCGGATGGCCTGCCGATCGATCGCCCCGGCGAACCGCGGGTCGGCGTGGGCGGCCGCGACGGAGAGCATCACCGGATCGCCGGCGGCGATCGTGTAGTTGCCCAGCTTCACGTCCGTCATCGGGAACCGGAAGGTCAGGTTGGCCATCGGCGGATTGAGCAGGGCGACCCGATTCACCGTCTCGTCGATCGAACCCACCGACAGGCTCTCCCGCACGTCCGGGTTCGAGATGACCTCGACGACCACGTTGCAGACGAGGCTGGCGGTGAAGTCCAGCAGGCCGGGCAGCATGAGGAGCTCGCGGGCCAGCTCGTCCAGCGTGAAGTCCGGCTTGGCCTGGATCATGTAGGAGGGCAGGTCGTCTCCGGGATGGTCCCGCTTGGTGGCCGCGAGCTCCCTCATGGCGGCGTACAGACGCTCGAACGCCGCGGGCGCGTCGGGCCCGGCGTCGATCATCCGCCAGATGTCCATCACCACGTCCTCGCCGCGCGCCGCGGTGAAGCCGAGCAGGCGGTTGGCGACCATCAGCGGGAGCGGCCGCGCGTACTGCGCGGCCAGGTCCGCCCATCCCGTGGAGCCGCCTTCCGTCAGCACGTCGAGGAGGTCGTCGGCGTAGCGCACGATGGCGTGTTCCAACTTCTTCGCCTGCGCTTGGGACTGGTCCTGGAACGGTACGAGCGCACTGGTCCACGCGGCCCGCAACTCGCGCTGTGCGGTGCCCTCCTGGAATGCCGAGCTGTTGACCTGGAAGACGGGGAGCAGGGGCCAGTCCGCCGGCACCCGGCCCTCCACGTAGGCGTGCCACCGGTCCACGTGCTTGCTCCAGATGCCGCCCGCGTTCTGCAGGACGCGCAGCACGTCCTCATAGCCGAGGACGAACCAGACCGGCACCCCGAGGAGATCGACCGGGGCGACCGGTCCGTACTTGCCGCGCAGGCGTTCGTGCACGAGTGCGGGATCGGCGTCGTAGTCCCTGGTCAGCAGCGGTTCTATGGAGGTCGACGCTAGTGTTTCGGTGGGCTGCTGGGGCCACGTGCCATGACTCACGGGGACGTACTACCTCTCTGGTTGCCGCTCCCTTCGCCACGTCGGTGTGATTCGACCGCACGAGTGACGCGTTCTGGGAGCTTTGCGCCGATTAGCTCAAGAGGTCAGTAAGCATCACGTATACCGGCGGTGACGGCAAGTACTCAGACTGTGAATCGCGAATGTCAGGTGCTCTTGGCCACCTTCAGCGGGGTGCCCAACCCGAGGGATCGAACGCGGCAAGACACGCGACGGCCCCGGGCAGATCGCCAGGGGCCGCGTGGTCAGTCGAACAGGCCGTTCTTCGCGCCGGTTATGAACTTGTCCCAGACGGCCCGGCGGAGAACCCACGGCTGGATGTCGGGCTGCTCTGTGTCGCGCAGGGCGACGCGGCCGTCGGACAGGTGCTTGGCCTCCAGGCACTCGCCGCCCTGGCCACTTGACGCGGTGATCCACCCCGCCGGGTCTGCGATCTCCCTGGTGATTCTTTCGCTCAGCTCCACGCTGCAACTCTCCCCTTGATGCGCTGCATTGAGAGGTACTCGGGGAGTGCCGCCTTGCGCACGCATTCGAGCCTGCCCACGAGCCGCTTGATCTCTTCGGGTTTGTCGATGACGCGACCGTGAAGGGCTGATTCGACGTACGCGGCGGTCGGCACTCCGTTCTCCTGCGCCAAGACAACCGGGCCCACCAGCACTGCCGTACACAAGGCCTCGTATGGGACGAGCTGGACGCTGAACCAGTTGTTCTCGGCCATGACGATCAGATGTTCCAGCTGGCGACGGGTCACAGAACCGTCTCCAATCGGACGATACAGGATGCCTTCATCCACGACGGCGAGGTACTTGGGCGGCTCGGGCCGGACGAAGATGGCCTGCCGTTCCAGGCGGGCCTGTACTGCCTCCTCCACTTGTTGAGGCGTCGAGTCCGGCTCCCCGGAGAAGATCGCGCGAGCGTACTCCTCGGTCTGCGCCAGCCCTGGCACGATCAGCGGTGCGACGCTGATGATCTGATCTGCCTTCCGCTCGATCGGCGGCCACTGCCGATACCAGTCAGGCATGCCTTTGCCGCTGATGGCCGGCCAGTAGGTGAGCAACGCTCCCTCCAGGCCGAGCGCCTTTTCGCAGAGCTCGATCAATTCGCGTGTGGGATTCTCATCGCCGCGCTCCACATTGCCGATGCGGCTTTTGCTGTAGCCGATGCGATCGGCGAGCTGGCTCTGAGTCAAATTTGCAGCGAGTCGGTATTTGCGTAGCTCCGCACCGAAACGCGCTGTTGGGCTGGCAGTTGGGTCCAGCTCTTTAAGTGGTGGCATCACTGCTCCCTGCGCCAGGTCCATTCCAGCTTTCTGGCTTAGTACCAGCGAAAGTCTGGGACCGCTCTGGGACTTTTCCCGCAGTTCACCCGCCTGTCGGCTCCCACCCACCACCGAGAGGACCATGATGCAGTCTGGGACAGACGAGCCGGGCCGCACTTTCCGCGAAGCCTGGATCGCCGGGGTGAACAAGCACTACCCGGGCGAACCCAAGCCTTCCTACGTCACCCCCTGGGAGGAGACCCCCGAATGGGAACGCGAAGCTGCTGCCGCCGTCTACCACCAAGTGCGGACCTTCGTCGAGATCAGCGCCGGCAGCACCGCAAAGCTGACCCGCGAACAGAGAGGCCGCTTCGTGGCCCTGTGCTGGATCGCTCAAATCCATAAGCACATTGAAACTCCAAAGCCGTCTTATGTGGCCGATTGGGAGGATCTTCCCGAGTGGCAGCGTGAGACCGACGCGGATATTTTTGAACGTATCGAAGATGACGCTTCGCTGACAGGCTGAGATATCTATTTTCGGCTGTACCAAGTCCTGCTCGACTTGCGACGAACGACCAAGCCAAGATGGCCTGCCCACAGCGCAGCGAGGGGCCGACTGTGGGCAGGCCACAAAGGGTGGCTACTTCGCGACCGTCGTCAAGCAGGTACGTCGAGTACTGTGCCCGCGCCGACCGTCAGGCCGCCCTCGCGGATCGCGAAGCCGAGGCCCGGCTCCAGAGCGACCGCCTTGCCCAGCTCTACCTGCACCTCGACCGTGTCGCCCGGCTGGGCGGGGTCGTCCAGGACGAGCTCGCCGGGTACGTCGGTCGTGCGCAGGTAGAACTGCGGCCGGTAGCCGGACGCGACCGGCCGGCGCCGGCCGCCCTCCTCGGGCGTGAGGAGGTAGATGCGGGCGGTGAACGACCGGCGAGCCCGCTGGCTGCCGGGCGCGGCCAGCACCATGCCCCGCCGCACCTGGTCGCGGCGGACACCGCGCAGCAGTACGGCGGCGTTGTCGCCCGCCTCACCCCGCTCCATCGTCTTGCCGAACGTCTCCACCCCGGTCACTACGGCGGTGAAACCACCGTCGGACCCGAGGCCGTCGTCGAACCCGACGACGCCCACCGAGTCGCCCACGCGGACCGTGCCGCGCTCGATGGCGCCCGTGACGACCGTGCCCCGGCCGGTGACCGTGAGCACGTTCTCCACCGGCATCAGGAACGGCGCGTCCACGTACCGCACCGGCACCGGGATGTGGTCGTCGACCGCCTGAAGCAGCGTGCCGATCGACGCCGTCCACTCGGGGTCGCCTTCCAGCGCCCGCAGCCCGGAGACCCGGACCATCGGGACGTCCCGGTAGCCGTGCTCGGCGAGCAGGTCGTGCAGCTCCAGTTCCACCAGGTCGGTGAGCTCCGGGTCGGCGCCGTCGGCCTTGTTGACCGCGACGACCAGGTGCTTGACGCCGACGCGCCGGGCGAGCAGCACATGCTCCCTGGTCTGCGGCATGATGCCGTCCTGGGCGGACACGACGAGGATCGCGCCGTCGAGCTGCGCCGCCCCCGTGATCATGTTCTTCACGTAGTCGGCGTGGCCCGGCATGTCCACGTGGGCGTAGTGCCTGGTGTCGGTCTCGTACTCGACGTGCGAGATGTTGATCGTGATGCCGCGCACGGCCTCCTCGGGCGTGCGGTCGATCCGCTCGAACGGCGTGTACGTCGCCTGACCCCGCTGCGCGAGCACCTTGGTGATCGCGGCGGTCAGCGTCGTCTTGCCGTGGTCGACGTGGCCCATCGTGCCGATGTTGAGATGCGGCTTGTTACGGACATAGGCCTGCTTGGCCATGATGTTCTTCCTCTTGGAGTCCTGGATGTGCTGTGACCCGCACGGGCCGACTACCTCCCCCCGCCGGGTCACCACAGGACTTACGGGAAGAGGTCAGCGCTCCAGGCCGTCGCAGGCACGCTCGAACGCGCCCGCGCTGGCGGGCGTCGCGAGGTGATCGTGCCTGAACATGAGGACCATAGTGGGACGCTCAGCGCCGCCACGCAACGCAATATTCCCACCGGTCGGTTGACCCAGGATTCCGTGTTCCCGGAGCAGGCGGTCGTGGCGGCCGCGCGCACCGGATGGTCGCTGCGGAGGCGCGGCGTGCGGCCGGAATCCGGCCTCATGGCGTGGGCGGCGGGCTGAGCAGAGGCTCGATGGAATCCCACGCGGGAGGCTCCGGCCACCCGTCTTCGCCCGAGGTGTCCGGTCCCGACGCCGAAGTCGAAGTCGAAGCCGAGTCCGTGCCCTCCAGGCCGATGACTGCGCAGGCCAGCAGGTGCTCGCCGGGCGGCAGGTCGCCCTTCAGCGTGGGGATCGTGGTACGCGCGGCGAACACGTTGGTGCCGGGCAGGGCCACGACCAGCTCACCCTCCCGCCGGCCGTGCAGGTCCTCGATCACGCACAGGCCGTGCGGCGAGTCGAGCCTGGCCCGGCCGGGACCGGTGTCGACCCGGGTGGGCGGCCGGTCCCGGTCGACCGCGAAGGCGCCCTCGGCCGTAAGCAGCGCCCGCCCGGTTCTGATCCGGTGCACCCGCACGTGCCACGGGGGCAGGGCGACCAGCCAGGTCTCGATCTCCACGTCGTCCCAGGGAGTCCAGCGCGCGTGCAGCACACCGTCGGAGGCGGAGGCGTCGTCCGGCAGCTCGCACGGCCTCCAGTGTTCGCCGTCCTCGCTGAGCGCCAGCGTGCTGTCGAAGGCGCCCTGCTCCAGCTTCAGCGTCCCGGCGGGCACGCTGAAGCCGAAACGCGTGGAGTAGGCGAACTTGGCGTACTTGGCCGCGCCGTGCCGTGCCCACGGGTTGCGCTGTCCCGCGCTGAGCAGCACCACGTGCCGTCCCTCCTCGCAGCGCATCAGCGCCACGCCCGCCTCCGGCTGGGTGCTGACCTCGGGCAGCGGGGGAGCGTCGGCCTCCTTGGCGGCCCAGAACGGATGCTCCGCGGGCAGGGCGAGCGGCAGGAAGGCCTTCATGGCCCAGTACGGCGAGCCGGGCGCGTTGTACTGCTCGGCCATGTGCGGCTGGGGGTAGCCGTAGCCGATGGTGAGCAGCCCGGCGGTGTCGCGGATGGGCTGGTGGGTCCACCAGCGCAGGTTCCGCAGCAGGTGTCCCTTGGTCACCTCCCAGGGCAGCGCCTCGACCCCGGCGAAGGCCAGCGCCCCCCAGAACGCCGACTGCGCGAAGCGGTAGGTCAGGCTCCTGCCGAACGGGACGGCGACCCCCTCGCTGGTGAACCAGTGCTGGAAGTCCTGGGCGAACGTCGCGGCCCGCTCGCGGAAGCGCTCGGCTCTGGCCGGGTCGTCGCCGAGCGCCGCGTAGATGAGGCCGTAGTAGTGCATGGCGAACGGGATGTAGTAGTCGCGCTGCCAGGTGGGCCCGTCGGAGTACCACCCGCGTCCGAGGTCGAACTCCTCCAGCCGGTCGAGCCTGGCCCTGTTGGCGTCGTGGTCGTGGGAGACCCCGACGCGGTCGAGCCCGAGCCCCACCATGACCGGGAAGAACAGCCAGTTGTTGTTGTTCGGCTCCACGGTGACCGCGTGCCGCAGCCAGGCGGCCACCGTGTCGCGCTGCCGGCCGGTCAGCGGGTCCCACATCTGCTCGGGGGCCAGGGCGAGCGCCAGGCCGATGGCGGCGGTCTCGACCAGCCGCTGGTTCCGGTCGAAGACCGCGCCCCAGTAGTCGGGGTGCTCAGGGTCGGTCCCGGTGGCGAGGCCGGCGCGCCAGAGCTCCCAGTGATCGAAGGTCCCGCCGCCGGCCGCCAGCGGCGCCAGCCCCCACAGCGGGCGGGCAAACGCTTCCAGCTCGGCGGCCGCCTGGTCGTAGTGCGCCGTGTTGAACCCCAGCCGCAGCCGCCCCCTGCCCGGGCTGAACCGGGAGATCAGCGGCGCGACCAGGTCAAGGACCTGAAGCCGTAGGTCGTCTCGGTCGCTGCCAGGCCGCCCTGCGCGGTCGTCGGTGTCCACAGGCTCACTCCTCCGGTGGGAAAGCGCTTTCACAGACAGGGTTCCCGCCGCCGCCCTCAATTGTCAACAGCCGGCCGCCCGGACGCAGAAAGATGCGACCGTACGGTCACTCGGCCGGTTCCCGTGTCACGCGGGGCGGCGCGGTGCTGTCGCGGACGTGCAGTTCCATCGGCAGGTACACCGGCTCCCCGTCGTGCCGCTCGGTCATGAGGGTTTCCAGCATCTCGGCCGCCTGTCTGCCGAGCTGTCCCCGGGGTGTCGACACCGTGGTCAGGCCCGTGTGCGCCACGTGATCCAGCGCGATGTCGTCGAACCCGACCACCGACAGCTCCTCCGGAACCCGCACCCCGAGCTCGCGCATCCGGGTCACCGCCCCCAGAGCCACCAGGTCGTTGTAGGTGGTGAGCGCGGTGGCGCCGGTGCCGGCCACCTCGGCGGCGGCCGCGTACCCGCAACTGCTGGTGGACCCGCACGGCAGGATCGTGACGGAGAGGCCGAACGCCTTGGCCGCCTCCAGCGCCCTGATCCGCTCGGCGTTGGCCCAGGACACCTCGGGCCCGCTCAGGTAGGCGACCTGGCGGTGGCCCAGTTGCGCGAGGTGGCCGCAGATCAGCATCATCCCGCCGAAGAAGTCGGCGGAGATCGCGGGCGCGGCCAGGCCGGGGACTATCCGGTCGAGCAGGACGAGCGGGTGGTCCCGGGCGGTCAGGACGACCAGGTCGGCGCGCCCCATGCGGGGGGAGCAGAGCAGCACCCCGTCGCAACTGCGCATCAGGTCCTCGACCAGGTCGTGCTCGATCGAGGGGTCCTCGTCCGACTCCATGACCATGACGCGGCGCCCGTGGGAGCGGGCGACGGCCGAGACGGCCTTGAGCACCTCGGGAAAGTAGGGGTTGGCCAGGTCGGGGACCAGTACGCCGATGGTGCCCCACTCCCCGCGGGCCAGCCCCTGCGCCGCGGCGTTCGGCCGGTAGCCGAGCTGCCTGACCGCGTCGTGGACGCGCGCCGCCAGCGAGGGGTCGACCTTGGTCGTGCCGTTGAGCACGCGGGAGACCGTCGAGGCCGACACCCCCGCGGCCGCCCCGACGTCGCTGATCGTTACCCGATTCGGGCGGCCCTGCCGCGGATTGCGCACCTGCTCCTCCTAGCCCCGTGCAGCGCCCGTCAGCCGAGCAGCCCGCGCAGATGATCCAGATCTCTCCGTACGGCCGCCGCCGGGTCGGCCGTCGGGTAGTGGACGTGCAGCGACAGCGCTCCGGTGTAGTCGCGTGCGCGCAACCCGGAGATGATCTCCGGCCAGCGGACCACGCCCCCGTCCGCGAACGGTTGCCACTCGCACACCCAGCCGTCCGCGGCGGATCGCCAGACGGCGTTCTTCACTCCCATGCAGGCCATCCGATCGCCCAGCAGATCGACGTTGAGCGCCCATGCCTCGCTGCCCTCCTTGGCCTGGTTGCCGGGGTCGGCGTAGAAGCGCACGTCGTTCAGGTCGCCTGCCAGGGCGAGGGCGAGCGAGCCGGACGGATGGATCGTACCCTGATGCAGTTGGAGGGCCAGCCGCACGCCGTGCCGGGCGGCGAGGTCGGCCAGGCGGGCCAGCGCGGCCTTGGACTCCTCCAGCCCGCGGCGGTATCCGACGGCGGGGTCGTAGCGGTAGAAACCCGTCCGCATGAGGGGGACGCCGCTCTCGCCGCAGGCCGCGATGATCCGTTCGGCGTCCGCGTCGGCGTCGAGCAAGTCGGTGGTGACGATGTCGAGGGTGAGCCCGCGGCGCATGAGCTCCTTGGCGACGACGGCGATGCCGCCGGGGTCGGTGGGGCTGACCGTCTGCCCCTCGCGCACGAGGAGGTCCGCCCCCTCGGCGCCCACTGAGACCAGGGCGTCGGCCAGCGGGGCCGCGTCGATGGAGCCGAAGGGCTTGGTGAAGGCGAGCAGACGCACACGTACTCCCGAAGTGAGAAAGCGCTTGTTGAACTTCTTCCAAGGCGCCGATCGCGGCAACCCTTCCACGGCCTTCCCGATGCGATGCGGCTGAGAAATGCCTGGATAACCCGCATGCGTCGGGCGTCGATGGATCATGGAGGCTCTCGATCGGCAGACCTTCACAGTCGAGCATCGACCTGAAACCGCTTTCTCACAAGCCTTGAATCCGGTAATGAGGCGGGGTTACCCTCAGACCCACCCTCGGGCAAGCGCTTACCAACCGCCCGAGCACCCCTGACCTCCGCCTCTTTTGGAGGGCCCATGAATCCCCATCGACGTTGGACCGCCGCGATGATCACCGCCGCCATGGCGTCACTGCTCGTGGCGGCGTGCGGTACCTCGAGCACCGGGAGCGGAGGTGGCTCACAGACCAAGCTGCAGATCTGGGACTTCTCCGCCGAACAGGTGAACTTCCACAAGGACATCGCCAAGCAGTTCACCAAGGAACATCCCGACATCACGATCGAGTGGCGCTCGATCACCCAGGCCGACTACATGCAGACCCTGCCTCTGGCCTTCCAGAGCAACCAGGCGCCGGACATGTTCTACTGGAACGCCACCGGGCTGTCCCAACTGCTGGACCAGAAGTGGATCCGCCCCCTCAGCCCGAGCGGGACCGTCCCCGCCGACTTCACCAAGCGCTGGCCGGACGGGTCCTTCCTGGAAGGCATCAACGTGCAGGACGGGAAGACGTACGGCTTCCCGTTCTCGGAGAACCTGTACTGGGGCTCCGGCTACATGTTCCTCAACAAGCAGGTCTTCCAGCAGGCCGGGCTGGACATCAACAACCCGCCCAAGACCTGGACCGACCTCAAGAACACCTGCGCGCAGATCAAGGCCAAGACCAAGGCGGAGTGCATCGCCGCCCCCACCAAGGGCGTGGACATGCAGCGGCCCTGGTACGCGCTGATCAGCAGCGTCTCGACGGACGAGTTCTTCGACTACAAGACGGGCAAGTTCGATCTGACCGAGCCCGGGCAGGTCAAGACCTTCGCCTTCATCCAGGAGCTCAACAAGGCCGGGTACCTGGCGCCGGGCACCAACGACAAGAACTTCTCCCGCCAGCAGTTCGCCGCCGGGCAGGCCGGCATCTTCTTCGACGGCACCTGGGTGCCGAGCGTGTGGGCCAGTCAGGGCTTCAGCAGCGACAAGTACGTGGTGGCGCCACGCGTCACCCCGGACAGCGGGCAGACCGGCGCGGCCGGCCGCAAGTACGACGGCAACAAGTACTGGGTCAGCTCGCAGACCAAGCATCCCGACGCCATGTGGACGTTCATCCAGTGGATGACCGACCCCAACGGCTACTTCGTCAAGCAGTACTACAAGAGCGCCTTCGGCACGCTGGCCTACGTCGACAACGAGAAGATGGTCACCGACCCGGCGCTCAAGCAGATCATGCAGATCGGCGCGCAGCCGGGCTACCGGGTCCAGCTTCCCGTGCCCCTGCTCAAGTGCCCCGACATCGCCAAGTCCAAGGCGTACGTCAACGCGCTGGCGAAGAACCCCGACGGGGAGTGGGCGGCCATGAGCGAGGCGCTGGTCAGCGGCCAGCCTCTGGAGTCCACGGGCGCCGCCATCGTCAAGCAGCGGCAGGCCGCCCTTGAGGAAGGGCTCAAACAGGAGGCGGCCGGCGGCCTGAAGGTGTCGATGGACTGCTACACCTTCCCCGACTGGGACTACACCAAGAACTACACCTCGGACATGTACCCCCGCTGACCGGACGGCGCCGCCGGCCAGGCGCGTCGGCGGCGTCCCCTTCTCCCTCGTGAGGACATCCATGACAACCACCGCTCCCGCCCCGGGCAGGGAGAAGGTGACGGGCCGGGACCGGTCGCCCGCCAAACGCGAGCCCGAACGCGTCGATCACTCCCGCGAGCGCGTCCGCGGCCTCGACAGGGTCTGGCTGCTCGTCTTCCTGGCCCCCTTCCTCCTGCTCTACCTCGGCTTCACCATCTGGCCGCTGGTCGCCACGATCTACTACTCCTTCTTCGACTGGTCGGGCATCGGCCCGATCGACCACTTCGTCGGGGCAGGCAACTACGGCTCGATCCTGGTCGACCCGCTGTTCTGGGTCTCGGTGGTCAACACACTGATCTTCGCCCTGCTGACGACCGCCATCAAGCTCCCGATCTCGCTGCTGGCGGCGATCCTGCTCACCCGTAAGTGGCTGCGCGGCAAGCGGTTCTTACGGACCATGTTCTTCGCGCCGCTCATCATCCCCGTCGCCATGGCGGGTCTGGTCTTCACGTATCTGCTCAACCCGTCCAACGGCGCGCTGAACGCGATCCTGCGTGACCTCGGCCTGGTCGACCGGGGGTTCGACGTGTTCGCCAACCGGTGGAGCGCGCTGCTCGTGCTCGTGCTCGTCTCCATCTGGCAGATCTTCGGCCAGTACATGATCTACTGGATCGCGGCCCTGCAGAACGTGCCGGAAGAGGTCTACGAGGCGGCCGCCATCGACGGCGCGGGCGAGTGGAAGAAGCTCACCCGCATCACACTGCCGATGATCAGGCCGGTCGCCGTGATCATCACCCTGCTCGGCATCGTGAACGCCATGCACGTCTTCGGGCTGGTCGTCACGCTCACCGCGGGCGGGCCCGGCACCAGCACCTACGTGGTGTCCTACTTCATCTACCAGAACGCCTTCGGCTCGGTGCCGTTCGCCTACGGCTACGCCTCGGCGGCAGCGCTGCTGTTCTCCGTCATCGCCTTCGTCCTGGTCTCCGCCCAGGGTGTCGCGGTCCGCCGGGCCCAGCGGCTCAGGAAGGAGTACGGCGTCTGATGGCGACAATCACCAAGCCCACCGGGCGCAGCCAGGCCGTACGGGCCAACCTCATCGCCCTGCCGATCCTGCTGGTCGTCGGGCTCGTGTGGATCTATCCCTTCCTGTGGACGATCTCGGCCGCGTTCAAGACCCAGGCCGGGATGTTCACCAGCGGCGCGAGCCTCGTGCCCGACCAGCTGAACTTCGACAACTTCGTCCGGGCCTGGGTCAACGCCGGGTTCTCCGGATACTTCGTCAACACGGTCCTCTACTCGGTCGCCTCGACCCTCGTCGAGCTGGTCAAGGCCGCCCTGTGCGGTTATGTGCTGGCCAGGTATGAGTTCCCCGGCCGCACCCTGCTCTACCGGATGATCGTGGGGACGCTGTTCATCCCGGTCGCCTCGATCATCGTCCCGCAGTTCGTGCTCATCGAGCAGCTCGGCCTGCTGAACACCCGGGCCGGGGTCATCCTGGCCATGTCCGGCGGCGCCGGCGCCCTCTACGTGCTGCTGTTCGTCGGGTTCTTCTCCAGCGTCCCGACCGATCTGTTCGAGGCGGCCAAGCTCGACGGGGCCGGCTTCCTCAAGACGTTCCGCCTCATCCTCCCGCTGGCCAAACCGGTCATCGCGGTGGTGGTCATCTTCCAGTTCATCAGTAGCTGGAACGAGTTCAACATCCCGCTGGTGTTCACGCTCGGCCAGCCCGACCTGCAGAACCTCGCCGTCGGGATGCTGTCCTTCCAGGGCGAGCACGCCACCGACTGGACCGGGTTCGCCGCCGGGATGACGATCTCGTTCCTGCCGATGCTGATGATCTTCCTTTTCTTCCAGAGCTACTTCACGCGCGGCCTGGCCGGCGCCACGAAAGGGTGACAGTCCGCTTGGAAATGAGGCACGGCGCGTTCGCTTACACCTGGGACCTGGTGGGCGACCCCGCGGCGGCCGAGCGCATCGCCGGCCTCGGCGTGAGCACGGTGACCCTGCAGGCCGCCTACCACTCGGTCCGGGCCACCACCCCGTGGCATCCGCGCCACCGCATCGTGCAGGCCGACCACGCGGCGGCCTACTTCCGGCTGCGCCCCGAGCGCTGGCAAGGGCGGCTTCGGCCGTACCCGCCGAGCTGGGGGGTGCCCGACGAGGACAGGTTCGGCACGGCGCTGGCCGCGCTGGCCGGGGCCGGGCTGCGGGCCGAGGCCTGGCTGGTGCTCACGCACTCCTCGGTGCTGGGCCGCGAAGCGCCCGACCTGACCGTCATGAACGCCTACGGCGAAGCCTTCCCCTACGCGCTCTGCCCCGCCCAGCCCGCCGTTCACGACTACGCGCTCACCCTCGTGCGCGAGGTCTGCGAGCAGTACGACGTGCCCGCGCTGATGCTGGAGGCGTGCGGCTGGCTGGGCATGGAGCACGGCGGCCACCACGAGAAGACCTCCGGCGCCTACCTGTCCGCCTGCGGCAGGGCGCTGCTGTCCCTCTGCCTCTGCCCGGCCTGCCGGACCGGGCTGGCCGGGCGTGGCCTGGACGTCGAGGAGCTGGCGCGCGACGTGCGCGCCGCCGTGGACGGAGAGCTCCAGCAGGGCGTCCCGGCCGGGACGAGCCTGGACGAAGCACTCGGCCGCGAGCGCGCCCAGACCCTGTACGATCACCGCGGCCAGATCATCGCCGACCTGGTCCGCGCCGTGGCGGCGCTGGCCGGCGGCCGCGAGCTGCTGCTCATGGCCACCGACGACCCGCAGGTCACCGGCCCCGACGTGGGGATCGACCTGGCCGGCTTCGACGCGCCGGTCGACGCGTACGTGCTCAAGTGCTGGGGCCAGGAGCAGGCGGCCCTGGCCCAGATGAAGGCCGCGGCGAGCCGTACCGACATCCCCCTCGTCGCCAACCTCACCGTGCTGGAAGACGGCCACGCCCGCATCCCGGCCCTGGCCGCCGACCTCGTCGCCGCGGGCGCGCGGCAGCTACGTTACTACCACGCCGGGCTCGGCTCGCCCGCCCGCCTGGCCAGCGTGCGAGCGGCGGCTCGCTTGAAGGAGAAGCAATGCTGAACGGCCTGTACGTGATGGACCCGAACCGTTTTGACGACGTCTACGGCCCGGAAGCCCGGGCCGCGATCGAGCGGCACCTGGCCATCGACTCGCCTCTGCTCACCCGCGACCGGATCACCCCTGACGTGCTGGCCGGCCTGGAGGTGCTGGTGACCGGGTGGGGGGCGCCCAAGCTGGACGCCGAACTGCTCGCCGCCGCGCCCAAACTCGCGCTGGTGCTGTACGGCGCGGGCTCCATCCGCCCGATGGTCACCCCGGAGATGTGGGCCAGGGGAGTGCGCGTCACCTCGGCGGCCACCGCCAACGCCGAGCCTGTCGCCGAGTTCGCGCTCTCACAGATCCTGTACGCGCTCAAGCACGGCTGGCGCTACGTACTGGCCGCGCGCGCCGCCGCCGCCTCCGCCCCGCGCGGACCCGAGCTCGGGGCCTACGGCGCGACGGTCGGCCTGGTCTCGCTCGGCGCCACGGGCCGGGCCACGGCGCGGCTGCTCGCCCATCACGAGCTCGACGTACAGGCCTACGACCCGTACGCCGACCCGGCGCAGGCCGAGGAGCTCGGGGTGCGTCTCGTCGGCCTGGCGGAGCTGTTCGCCACGTCCGACGTGGTCAGCCTGCACTCGCCGCTCACCCCTGAGACGGAGCGCATCGTCGGCACCGGGCTGCTGGAGTCGATGAAGCCCGACGCCACCCTGATCAACTCGGCGCGCGGCGGCCTCGTCGACGAGGCCGCGCTCGTGGACGTGCTGAGCCGGCGGACCGACCTGTTCGCCGTCCTCGACGTCACCGACCCCGAACCGCCCGTCGCCGGGTCGCCGCTGTTCACGATGCCCAACATCGTCGTCACCCCGCACGTGGCGGGCAGCCTGGGTCGCGAGCGGCGCCGTCACGGGCAGACCATGGCCGAGGAGCTCGCCCGCTACGTCGCGGGGGAGCCGCTGCTGTACGAGATCACCGAGTCCGGCCTGGCGAAGAGGGCATGAACACCACCCTGGTGCTGCTCCCGCCGCACGATCCGGCCACCGCGGGATGGCAGGCCCGGCTGGAGCAGGCGGTGCCGGAGCTCGTCGTGCTCCAGCCGCGGACCCGCGAGGAGGCGGCGCACGCGCTGGCGGAGGCCGACGCCGCCTACGGCACCCTGCCCGCGGACCTGCTGGCGCACGCCGGACGGCTGCGCTGGCTGCAGGCCCCGCAAGCCGCGCCGCCGCCGGGGTTCTACCACCCGGCCTTGATCGCGCACCCTGTGCTGGTCACCAACATGCGTGACACCTACACCGACCACGTGGCCGCGCACGCATTGGCTCTGGTGCTCGCGCTGGCCAGGGGCCTGCCCAGGTACGTCCGCGAACAGGCTCGCGCGCGCTGGGCGCCCGACTGGGACCCCGGCGCCGTGCTCCCCCTGGGCGAGGCGACCGCCCTGGTGGTGGGGGTGGGCGCGGTCGGGGCCGAGGTCGGCAGGCTGCTGGCGGCGTTCGGCACCAGGGTCGTGGGCGTGGACGCCCGGCGCGGCGGCCCGGTGCCGGGCTTCGCCGAGGTGCTGCCGGCCGACGCCCTCGACCGGCAGCTTCCCGAGGCGGACCTGGTCATCCTGACGGTCCCGCACACCCCCGCCACCGAGGGCCTGCTGGACACGCGGCGGCTGGCGTTGGCCAAGCCCGGCGCGTACGTCGTCAACATCGGCCGCGGGCCCACCGTCCGGCTCGACGACCTCGCCGCCGCCCTGTCCGCGGGGCGCCTGGCCGGCGCGGCCCTGGACGTCTTCGAGACCGAACCGCTTCCCGCCGATCACCCGCTCTGGGGACGTCCCGACGTGCTCATCACCCCGCACGTGGCCGGTGTGGGGCCGCACGCGGAGGAGCGACGCTTCGCCGTACTGCTGGAGAACGCCCGGCGCTTCGTGCGCGGGCGCGAACTGATCAATCTGGTCGACAAGTCTGAATGGTACTGATCACGTGAACCGGATAGCACGCGTCGAGACCTTCACCGTGGCCCTGCCCTCGCTGCGCGACTTCGCCGTCGCGGGCGGGTCCGTCGTCCAGAGCGGCCGCTCTGCCATCAGAGTCCTGGTGAAGGTCACGGCCGACGACGGCGCCACCGGGTGGGGCGAGGCCACCCCGATCCCCTCCTGGACGTACGAGACCACCGAGTCCATCGTCTCCACCATCGAGGGCTACCTGGCCCCGGCGGCCGTCGGCCGCCCGCTGTGGGACCTGGACGGGCTCTGCCGCACCTTCGACCGCACCATCAGCAAGGGCTTCTCGATCGGCATGCCGCTGGCGCGCGCGGCCGTCGACGTGGCCTGCCACGACGCCTTCGCCCGCGGCCTGGGCCTGTCCCTCGGCGAACTATGGGGCCGGCGCCGGCGCGACACCATCGAACTGGCCTGGATCGTGGCCACGGAGTCCGTGGCCACGGCCGCCGACTCGGTGGTCGAGGGCCGCGCGCACGGCTACCGCCACCTCAAGGTCAAGCTCGGCCTGCACACCGAGGACGAGGACGTGGCCATCGTGGCCGCCGTGCGCGCCGCCGCCCCCGATGCCGTGCTCTGGGTGGACGCCAACCAGGGTTACACGGCCGCCGCCGCGCTCCGGGTGGCCAGGCGCCTGGCCGACCTGGACGTCGCCGTCTTCGAGCAGCCGCTGCCCTCCAACGACATCGCCGGCCTGCGCCGCCTGCGTGACGCCAGCCCCATCCCGGTGGCCGTGGACGAGAGCCTGCGCCACCCGAGCGACCTGGCGACGTTCGTCCGGCTCGACGCCATCGACGTCGCCGTCGCCAAGGTGCAGCGCTGCGGCGGGCTGACCCTGGCCCTGCGCCAGTGTCAGCTCGCCGAGGACTGCGGCCTGGCGATCATGGGCTCCGGCCTCACCGAGTCCGACATCGGGCTGGCCGCCTCGCTCCACCTGTTCGCCGCGTTCGGCGTGGACACGCCCGTGGACCTCAACGGCCGGCAGTTCATCACCAGCCCCTACTCCACGGATCCGGTCATCACCATCGCCGACGGCGTCGCCCACGTGCCCACGGGCCCCGGCCTGGGGATCGGCGTGGACGAGCAGGTGGTCCGCGCGCTCGCTCTTTGACATTCCTCCACGACGCCCGCCTGCCGCGACCGCTAAATCGTTGGACAATGCGTACACCCGTGAGCATCGTTGGCGGCATGCAGCAGGAGGAGATCTGGGATGCCGAGACCGCCCAGCGCTATGACACGCCGGGCACCGGGATGTTCGCGTCCGAGGTCTTGGAGCCGACCGTCGACCGCCTCGCCGAGCTTGCGGGAGACGGACGGGCACTCGAGTTCGCGATCGGGACCGGCCGCGTGGCCGTGCCGCTCGTTGAGCGAGGGGTGCCCGTAACCGGCATCGAGCTGTCACCTCCGATGGTGGACCAACTGCGGACGAAGGTGGACGAAGCGACGATCCCGGTGATCGTCGGCGACATGGCGACCGCCGTCGCTCCGGGGAAGTACACGCTCGTCTACCTCGTCTTCAACACGATCTCGAACCTGCTCACTCAGGCCGAGCAGGTCGCGTGCTTCCGCAATGCCGCCCGCCACCTCACACCGGGCGGCCGGTTCGTGATCGAGCTCTGGGTGCCTGAACTGCGTAAGCTTCCACCGGGTCAGCAGGCCACGGTCTACCACTGCGAGCCCGGCTACATCGGCCTGGACACCTACGATGTTCTTCTCCAGCACGTCGTCTCGCACCACTTCAGGTTCGATGAGAGCAGACGGGCTGAGCTGTTCCGTAGCCCGCACCGCTACATCTGGCCGGCCGAGCTCGACCTGATGGCGCAGTTGGCCGGGTTCGAGCTGGAGACCAGGCATGCCGATTGGACCGGAGCCGACTTCACCGCCGAGTCGCGTTCCCACGTGTCCGTCTATCGCATCCCACCGGACCACTAGCCGTCGAGGAACCTTGCCCATGGTGACCAGGCAAAACACCTCATAGAGTGGAAGGCGTGAGCAAGCTCACCAGCTTTCGTCGGCTGGGCACGCGGAAACCGACCACGCCGCACGTCGACCATGCGGCGCTGTTCGCTGCCACGCCGTCACCATGTCTGGTGCTGGACCCAGATCTGATGATCGTCGATGTGAACGCGGCCTACCTGCGCGCGACCGGCCGCACCGCCGAAGGCCTGATCGGGCAGTACATCTTCGACGCCTTCCCCGACAACCCCGAGGATGCCAACGCCAGCGGCGTGACGAACTTGAACGCCTCGCTGCAGCGGGTGCTGGCCTACCGGGAACCGGACACGATGGCGCTGCAAAAGTACGACATCCCCCTCGCCGGTTGTCCTGGAGCGTTCGAGGAGCGCTGGTGGTCCCCGATCAACACCCCCGTCCTGGCGCCGGACGGGACGCTGTTGTGGATCATCCACCGGGCCGAGGACATGACGGAGTTCGTCCATACCTCCGGTCCGCAGCGGACCACCGCCCGCCGCTCAACGAGGCGGGAGGCGGAGATGAAGGCCGAACTCTATTCCAGGGCACAGGAACTACAAAAGCTGAACGAGGAACTCCGCCAGGCCCACGCCAGTGAGCGCCAGGTCGCGCTCGCCCTGCAGGAGGCCATGCTCCGCTGTCCCGATCTCGACCTTCACCCCAACATCGCGGTGCGCTACCTGCCAGCGGTGGGAACCCTGAACGTCTGCGGCGACTGGTACGACGTCGTCGACCTGCCGGACGACTGCTTCGCCGTCGCGGTCGGCGACGTCGTGGGTCACGGCCTGGAAGCCGCCACCTCCATGGGGATGCTGCGCAGCGCGCTGAGTGCCGCGATCCGCGCCATGAAGGAGCCGGCCCCGGCGCTGGAAGTGCTCGGCTTGTACGCCCGTTCGCTCGAAGGGGCGCTGGCCACCACGGCGATCAAGGCCGTGATCGACACCAGAAGGCGCCGCATCACCTACAGCAGCGCCGGCCACCCGCCACCCGTCCTGCTCCACCACCTGGACAGCTCCTGTGCGCTGCTGGACCAGGCCACCGACCCTCCGCTGGGTGCTCGCCCCGAACATGTCACCCGCCCTCAGGCCGAACTGCCCTACAAACCCGGCGACACCCTCGTCCTGTACACCGACGGTCTCATCGAACGCCGCGACCGGGACATCGACGTCGGCTTGGCACTCCTGACCGACGCACTCGCCCGATCCGGCCGGCTCGACCCCGAACGCCTCGCCGACACCCTACTGGCAGACCTGGACGTCAGCAGCGGCGCCCGCGACGACATCGCCCTGCTCGTCGTCCGCCTGTGAACAGGGGGTTTCCACGCGACCAGGCGCGTGGCAACGCACACGACACCCCTGGGAGGTCATCATGGTGAAGCGGCACCTGGCCCTGGCGACGGTCGCCACCGCGGCCGCGATCGTGGCCGTCTGGGTCGGCGGCGGCCACCCGCAGCGTGTCCGGCGCGGTGAGGAGCGCGAGGGAGCGGGGCAGTCGTGACCGCCGCTGATGGGATCGTGCTCGGCGTCGCGGTGATCGTGCTGGGTTTTCTCGGCTGGTACTTCTTCGGGCCGCGCAAGAACACTCTGGCCGGGCTGCGTGACGGCGTACAGGAGATCGAGATCGTTGTACGGGGCGGCTACTCGCCGGACATTGTCCGGGTACGGCAGGGCATCCCCTGCGGATCGTCTTCGACCGCAGGGAGAGCGGGGACTGCACCTCCCGGGTGGTGTTCGCCGACTTCGGCGTCAGCCGGGCGTTGCCGGCCTTCGCCAAGACCGCAGTGGAGCTGCTGCCGGCCGAAGCGGGGGAGTACGGCTTCGCCTGCGGGATGAACATGACGTGCGAGCGCGCTCGGAATTGAGGTAGCGCCAGCGGGCCGACCAGCAAACGAGCCGCTTGGCGAGCCAGGGGGCCACTTCGGTTCCTTCGGCGATGAGTACGCCGATGACGAGCATCAGGATCTCGGTGGTCATTGATCACCGGCCAGCAGCGCACGGAACTGAGCGAGCGGAGCAAAGCCGAATGCGGGCCGCGTCTTCGCTGCGGCAGGGCGGCGTTCCGTCAGGAGCGCGCGGGCTGCGGGGACTCCGTCTCCGGTGAGTCGGTAAAAGCGGCGCCGCGGCCGGTTGGTTTCTGGTGTGAGTTCCTCCCATTCGCCGGTGATCCATCCGGCGTCTTCGAGGCGGTCGAGGGCGTTGTAGACGGTCGGGCCTGATCGCTTCGTCTCTTTCATGATTGCCCAGCCGTGGATCTTCTCGCCCTCCTTGTGGGCGCGTAGCAGCACTTCCAGCACGTCCAGGGTCGGCTGGGTGATGCGTTGTAGACCTGCCATGCCCTTATCTTACCTACTCAAAATAAGCGCTGCGCTGAAAGAGGAGAGGCCGATCATGGGCATCAAGGAGCACGAGCACGCGCCGGAGCTCGTTGAGGCTGTGCAGGTTGTCGGCGGTCAGGTCGAGGACGTCGTGTCATGACGGTGCCGAGGTCGATCTTCGAGCGCCGGTTCGCGGTGCCCGCCACGGCGGGTGAGTTGGGTGACCGAGGAGAGCGTCCAGCTCGTCGAGCTGCCCGTACCGGCCGTGCTGGAGACGCTGACTGCTGATGACGCGGTCTTTGGACGGCATCCGCACGGTGTCGACCCTCATCTCTGCCGACCACCTGCGGGTACACGCAAGCTGCTGCGGCCTGCTCGACGAGATGGCCGGCTACGCCTGGGACGAGCGCAAGGCCGAGAAAGGCGACGACTCGCCCGTGAAGGTGGATGACCACTCCGTTGACGCGCTGAGGTATGCCCTCCACACCACTCAGGCGGCCTGGTTGAGACTGCTCGAACCCGTCCCGGTCTTCTAGACCTTCCCATGGGCGGTGCACTTCTCCCCAAGGTGGGGAACCGTCAGGCACGCTGCCCAGGGCGCGCCCGTGTCGCCGACAGTAGCGGTGTTTGTACGAACACAGCCACCGCAAACGTCCACGGGCACAGTGATCCGGTCGGTGCCGCTCCTGAGGTAGAGCTGCTCCCCGCCTTGCGCGTTTTCAACCTGCCCGTGGTAGCCCCTTCTGGTCCCGCTCGTCCCGTCACACCACCAGAGGCGGATGTACCGCGAATTGTGCACCGTCTGGAGCACTGGCTGTTTGCAGGGCGGCACCGCCTGCGCGGCTGGCGGGACCGCGCTGAGCAGAATGCCGCTGGCCAGCACCGATGTAGCAATTGCTGCGAGCTTCTGTGTGCGCATCTTGGAACTCCTTGGCCGTCTTTGTCCTGTCTCGCGGGTGAATCGAAGAGGGTTCGACCTAATTCAGTGTCAATCACCCCTTGAGGGCGTTCCAGGGCGTCGCCCGGACACTCGCCGGACATTCCGGTTCGTGACGAAGATCTGCTTCGGTTGCTCGAACCTGTGCCCGTTAGACGCGCACCCTGGACATACGGTCGGTTGTGGCGGCCTGGCCGCCCGGAAGTGCGTCGGTCCGCGCGGCTTCCCCGTACACGCGTCGAGCACCAGGTGCGGCCCCGGCCCCCGCTGTTGAGGGGCAGCGCGAGGCCGGAGCCGCACCGTTGGACCGTGATCACCTAACCCTGACCAGGGAGTTGCTATGTCTGGCGAGAGCGTGCTCGCTCACGACCTGCTCTACTGCCTCGCCCGTCGCGGTAAAAGCGCCGACCGGCAACACGCGATGTGGGCCCACGCGGGCACGGCCACAGCGCTTCGCCCAGTTCCTCGCCGACATGACCCTCCGCACGAGACGGTCGAGGGGAGCCGTGGACGGGAGGTTCCTGGCCGTTTTTGGGTGACTTGTTCGGCATCGGAGCTTGGCGGGTTCGTTGATCCAGATGGCTCGGCCATCCGACCTCAGGAGTACCAACCTTTCGCCGCGTCCACAGCGTCTGGGGGGTATCGACATGAGGAGAGACGTTGGATCGCGATGCCAGTTTCCAGGCGTTCGTGGATGCTCACCAACGCCCGTTGATGCGCCTGGCCTACCTACTCACCGGAGAGGTCCACCTCGCAGAGGACCTCGTACAGAGTGTGCTGGTCCGCATGATCGGGCGGTGGGCGAAGTTAGGCCACATCGACAACCTGGACGCGTATGCCCGCAAGACCATGGTGAACCAGTACATCTCGTGGCGGCGGCGCCGCGGTTCCGACGAGGTGCCGAGCGCCGAGCCGCCCGACCGCGGCTATTCGTCCGAAGACTCCGCAATCCTGCGGATCGTCCTGCGTCAGGCACTCATGCGGCTGACGCCCAAGCAGCGCACGGTACTCGTTCTGCGCTTCTTCGAGGATCGGACAGAACGTGACGTCGCCGACCTGATGGGCTGCTCCGTCGGCACCGTGAAGAGCCAGGCGCACCACGCCCTGGCCCGCCTGCGCGCGCTGGCGCCCGAGCTGGCGCCGAAACTGCCCGTTCTGGACGCCCATAGTGAGGAGGCACGCCGATGACCTGGCTAGGAGAGCAACTCGGCCGCATCGCGGACGACATGCCGGAGCGCGACCTGGGCGCCAGGGCGATCGAGGTCCATCAGCGTAGGCGGCGCAACTTCCTGGCGCTCACCGCCGCCGTGGTGGTCGTGATCACCGTGCTCGCCGCCACCGTCGGTGTACGGGCGCTGCCCGCGGAGCCGCGCGCCGCCGCCCGCCCGCCCAGCCCGCCCGAGCAGTCCACCATCACGGTCGGCGTGATGCCGACCGTGGAGTCGGCGCCCGTGTTCGTGGCACTGAACAAGGGCTATTTCAAGGAGGAAGGGCTGACGGTGCAGCCGTTGATCATCAGCGGTCCGGCGGCCGTGGTGCCCCAGGTACTGAGCGGCATAGTGGATCTGGCGCAGACCGACTACTTCACAGTCTTCAGGGTGAACGAGGCGGGCGAGAAGTTCAAGATCGTCTCTAGCCTGTACCAGGCCGCGCCAGGAAGCTTCGCGATCGTCGTGAACGCCAAGTCGAAGATCAGGACGGCGACCGACCTTAAACGCAAGACGGTGGCGGTCCCGAACCTCATGGGGCTTGACTTGTTGGCACTGACAGCAGTGCTGAAGCGGGCCGGACTGACGTTGAGGGATGTCGTGCTGGTCGAGAAGTCCTATCCCGACATGCTCTACGCGATGGGCAAGGGGCAGGTTGACGCTGCTCTGCTGGCCGAACCGTTCATCACTATGGGCCGCGAGACCAGGCACACGCGGATTGTGGCGGACGTGATGACCCAGGAGTTCGCGAACCTGTACACCGCGGGCATATCAGCTACCGACAAGTGGATCAGCGGACACCCTCGCACGCTGGCGGCCTTCCAGCGCGCGCTGGCCAAGGCACAGCGCCTGATCGCGAGCGACCCCCAGCAGGTGCGCGACTTGCTGCCCACCTACACGAGGATCTCCAGGGCAGCGGCGGCAGGCATTGCCTTGGGCTCCTATCCCGCCCAGCTGGACCTGACAGAACTCCAGCGGGTCGCCGATCTGGCCCGCGCCTACAAGTTCCTCAAACACCCGGCAGACGTCAGGAACGCTGTTGTGAAGGGCGGGTGAGTCCGGCTGCACGACGCGCCGGCCATCACCCCCGTCTCCGCTTCGCGGGGGCCTTCACCCCATTTAGGCGGCCGATGTCGTAGATGAAGTACATCCGGAAATCCGGGGCGCTCGTCCGGCCTTTGAGGGTCAGGCCGCGACAGGGACAGGGCCATCCTGTCGCGGGGTCTTCACGCCCTTCACCAGCAGCCAGAGAAGCATCACGATCTCCGCGATGCCGGCCGGGGCGACGACGAACGGGTTCAGGGCCGCTCCCAGATCCGGGGCCAGGAAGAGCGCGAACGTGTCCACGAGATAGCCGCCGCACCCGGCGACGAGGAGGACTCCCAGCGTGCGCGGGAACATGCGTGACCGGTAAGCGAGGTAGCCCAGCGGCAGCAGCCACAGGCCGAAGAAGATCTGCGCGATGAGGTAGCCGTAGTGATGGAGGTCGAACATGAGCAGCACCAGCGCGTCGGACCCCTGAGGGCTGAGGGCGGTCGCGTACGGGGCCTCGGTGGCGACGATGAGCGCCGCGAGTTGATGAACCATGTTCAGGCAGGTGATGGCCACGGCGATGGCCACGAAGGTCACCATCGCGCGGGCCACGTCCTTGTTCACGTGCTTGAGGAGCAGGTACAGGGACATGGCCACGAACAGGAAGAACGGGGCCTGCACGAGATCGGCCACGAAGCCGACGCGGACCAGGCCGGCGTTCGCCACGGTGTTGTGCGCGGTGGTGGTGGCGTCGCCGGGCACGTAGACCTTGGCGCGCACATAGAGGTGAGCGAAGCCGCCGAAGATGGCGACGATCAGATAGAACAGTCCGGCGGTCCTGGCGAGGCGCTGGGGTGAGCGCATGACTTCTCCCTGCTTTCGGGCGTGGCGAACAGAGCCCGCGAGGCGGATTCCTCGCGCGCATGGTGATGCTTCTCAGTGTTCGAGCGCGGTCCGCGGGGCGCCTGCGTCATCGCATGGTGCGCGAACCGGGAGGATCGGATGTAAAGAAAAGCTAACACGGATCAATGTAAAACAGAGCAGACATGGTGTCAATGATTCTTGCCTCGGGCCCGCATGGGCGTGCGACGTGAGCTTTGGTCTTCCGCACAACGGGAGTGGTGGCGTTCGTCGGATGTGCCGAAGATGCCGTGGCCTGGTCCGGCCTACGGTTCGGTCATGCCACGCCTCGTCCTCGACGACCTCTACCGCATCGCGGTCCCATCGGACCCGAGGCTGCGCCCCGATGGCGGCGCCGTCGCCTACACGCTCACCACCGCCGACCGCGACTCCGACGAGAACCGGGCCGAGATCTGGCTCGCCGTCCCCGGTGCCGAGCCTCGCCGCCTCGCCGTCGGCAGCATGCCGCGCTGGTCGCCCGACGGTCGGCTGCTCGCGTTCCTGCGCCCCGTCGATGGGTGCGCTCAGATCCATCTGCTGCCGATGGAGGGCGGCGAGCCGCGTCGGCTCACCTCGGCGCCGCTCGGTGCCGGTGTGCCCGTGTGGTCGCCCGACGGCACTCGCATCGCGTACGGAGGCCCGCACGGCGAGCTCGACCTGAACGCGCCGGTCGTTGCCGACACCCTGGAGTACAAGGCCGACGGCACCGGGTTGTTGCGCGGCCTGACCGCGCATTTGTTCGTGGCGGACGTGGCTACGGGCGAGACCGTCCAGGTGACCGAGGGCGGGTTCCACGCCGGGGAGCCGTCGTGGTCGCCGGATGGGCGGCGGCTGGCGTTCGTGGCGAGTATGGCGCCCGACCGCGACCTGGTGGTGGAGAGCGCGGTGTACGCGGTCGACGCCACCGGTCCCACACCGGGCCAGCCGGAACGGCTGACCGGGCCAGACGTCATCTGCACTGGCGCATGGTGGCTCGGCGATGGCGATGGCGATGGCGACGGTGGCCGTGACCGGCTGATGGTGGCTGGGTTGCGCGAGGCTATCGGCCACACCCGTCTGTACACGCTCGGCCCCGGCGGGCTCGCCGAGGTGGTGACCGGGCTCGACCGCAACGTCATGATCGGCGCCCCCGGCTACCCCGGCGCCGTCCCCGCGATGCTGGGCGACGACCTGCTGTTCTGCGCCCGCGACCAAGGCCGCACGCACCTGTACCGCCTGCCGGCCGACTGGCCCACAGGCGGGCCTACCGACAAGCTGACGGCCGGGCCGACAGGCGGGCCCGTCGAGAAGATCGTCGACGGCGACTTCACGGTGTCCGGCATGTCCGCAGCCGCAGGCCGGGTCGCCTGGATCGCCTCCTCCCCGGTGAGCGCGGGCGACGTCTACCTCGACGGCGAGCCCCTCACCCAGCACACCCTCCCGGACGTGGACCTGTTCACCCCGCGCCCCCGCACCTTCACCGCCCCCGACGGCACCACCATCGAAGGCTTCGTGTTGCGCGACGAGACGCGTACCGGCCCCGGCCCGCTGCTGCTCGACGTGCACGGCGGCCCGCACAACGCGTGGTCGCCCGCCTTCGACGGCGCCCACCTCTACCACCAGCGCCTCGCCGCCGGCGGCTGGACCGTCCTGCTGGTCAACCCGCGCGCCAGCGACGGGTACGGCGAGGACTTCTACACCGCCACGGTCGGCGCGTGGGGGCTGGCCGACGAGCAGGACTTCCTCGCGGCCGTCGACGACCTGATAACCGACAACGTCGCCGACCCTGATCGGCTGGCCGTCGCCGGTTACAGCTACGGTGGCTACATGGCGTGCTGGCTGTCGACCAGGACGGACAGGTTCAAGGCGGCGATCCCCGGCGGCTGTGTGAGCGACCTCGCCAGCATGGCGGGCACGTCCGACCTCGGGTCGCTGATCAAGGCGTACGAGTGCCGGGGCGACCTCCAGGCCCAGTCGCCGATCTCCCAGGTGGCCCGCGTCACCACCCCCACCCTGCTCCTGCACGGCGACGCCGACGACCGCTGTCCCGTGGGCCAGGCCGAGCAGTGGTTCGCCGCGCTGCGCGAGCAGGGCGTACCCGTGCGGCTGGTGCGTTATCCGGACGCCTCACACCTGTTCCTCCTCAACGGACGCCCCTCACACCGGTACGACTTCAACGAAAGGATCATCACGTGGCTGGAGCAATGGGTCGCCGCCTCGCCGAGCTGATCGCCGAGCACGAGGTGCCGGGGGCCGCGCTGGCCTACCTGCACCGGGGCGAGGTGCACGAGTTCGCCGCGGGGACGCTCAACAAGGACACCGGCGTCGAGGCGACTCCCGACTCGCTGTTCCAGATCGGCTCCGTCACCAAGGTGTGGACCGCGACCCTGCTCATGCGGCAGATCGAGCGCGGCAGGCTGACGCTCGACACGCCGGTGGCCGAGGTGCTGCCCGAGTTCAGGGTGGCGGACCCGGAGGTCACCAAGGCCGTCACGGTCAGGCATTTGCTCTCCCACACCAGCGGCATCGACGGCGACCTGTTCCTCGACACCGGCCGCGGCGACGACTGCGTGGAGAAGTACGTCGAGGCCTGCGCCGACCTGGCCCAGAACCACCCGCTCGGCGCCACCCAGTCCTACTGCAACTCCGGCTTCAGCATCGCCGGCCGGATCCTGGAGAAGCTCGAGGGCAAGCGCTGGGACGACGTGCTGCGCGAGCAGATCGTCGAACCGCTCGGCCTCACCCACACCTGGACCCTGCCGGAGGACGTGCTGCGCTTCCGCGCCGCCATGGGCCACATGGACGGCAAGACCGCCCCCGTCTGGGGTCTCATGCGCTCGGCCGGGCCCGCCGGGCTCATCTGCTCGCGGCCCGCCGACGTGGTCGCCTTCGCCCGCGCCCACCTCGAAGGCGGCCTCCTGGACGACCCGCGCGCCATGTGGGAGCCGCAGATCGACATCCCCAACCCGTACGCGCTGGGCAAGCAGTGGGGCATCGGCTGGATCCTCGACGAGTGGGACGGTCACCAGGTCATCTCCCACGGCGGCAACACCATCGGCCAGCACGCCATGCTCTGGGCCGTGCCGGACACCGGCACGATCGTGTGCGTCACCGCCAACGGCGGGCACAGCGGCGCGTTCACGCACGCCGTCGCCACCGAGCTGTTCGCCGAGCTCGACGCACTGACCGTGCCGCCCAGGCTCGGGCCGCCGGAGACGCCCGTCCAGGTCGAGGTGGACAAGTACGCGGGCGTGTACGAGCGGGCCGGGTTCCGCACCACGCTGACCGTCCGAGACGGTGACCTGTGGATGTACGGCGAGGCCACCGGCGCTCTCGCGGCGCTGCAGGCGCCCATGGAGATGAAGTTCATCCCCGTGGACGAGGTGACCTTCGTCGGCCGCCGGGAGGAGGACCCGGAGTGGATGTCCGCCGTGTTCTACCGGCTCGCGGACGGCTCGCCGTACATCCACGTGGGAGCGCGCGCCACTCCGAAGATCAGCTGATCGTGCGGGCGAACGGCCGCCCGCCCGCCGATCTCGGATCCGACTACGGTGAGTGGATGAACGACCGCCCACGCGCCAGCCTCGGACGGATCCTGCACGACCTGGGCAGCACGGTGATCGACGTGGCCGCCTCGCCGGGCGACCTTGACGTCGAGGTGACCGGGGTGCACATCTTCGACCCGCTCGACGAGCTGATCGTCCCGCCGGGCGGCATCCTGCTGGCGGTCGGCGTGCACGGCACGGCGGAGATCCGCGAGCTGCTCACGCGAGCCCCAGGGGCGGCCGGGGTGGTGGTCAAGCTGCCCGTGGACGTGGACGAGCAGGTACGCGCGACCGTGCTGGAGACCGGCGTGGCCGTGCTCGGCCTCACCAGGGCGGCCTCCTGGGCCCAGGTTGCCGCCCTGGTGCGCTCCCTGCTGGCCGAGGGCGACCTGGCCGGGCCGGGGGAGGGGCCGCAGGGCGATCTGTTCTCGCTGGCCAACGCGGTCTGCGCGCTGCTCGACGCGCCCGTCACGATCGAGGACAGGTCCTCGCGGGTGCTGGCCTACTCCGAACGGCAGCACGAGGCCGACCCGGGCCGGATCGAGACCGTGCTCGGCCGCCAGGTGCCCGAGCGCTACCAGCGGATGCTCGACGAGCTCGGCTTCTTCAAGCAGCTCTACCAGAGCCGCGAGCCCGTCTACCTCGAACTCCACGACGGCAGCATCAACCGGGTGGCCATCGCCGTACGGACGGGCGACGAGATCCTCGGCTCCATCTGGGTCGCCGTCCGCGAGCCGCTCACCGCCCAGCGGCACCGCGCCCTCGCCGACGCGGCCAAGATCGTCGCCCTGCAGCTCCTGCGTGAACGGGCCGGGGCCGACACCCAGCGGCGGCTCCGTACCGACCTGCTGTCCACCGTGCTCGCGGGCGGCGCCGACGCGCCCGAGGCCGCCGCGCGGCTCGGCATCGCCACCGCCCGGCTGTGCGTGCTGGCCGCCCAGCTCGCGCACGGCGCCGACGACGACCCGGCGCGCGGCGAGAGCGACCGGCAGCGCTTCGCCGACGCGCTCGCGCTGCACGTCGGCGCCATCCACCCCAAGGCGGCCGCCGCGCTCGTCGGCTCGGTGGCCTACGCCGTGCTGCCGCTGCAGGCGGGCGGCGAGGAGGAGACGCGGGCCGTACGCGTCGCCGAGAGCTTCCTGGCCAGGGTCGGGCCGCGGCACTCCGCCAGCATCGGCGTCGGCCGCCTGGCCGCCAGCCTCGCCCAGGTCGCCAGGTCCCGCGCGGACGCCGACAGGGCGCTGCGCGTGCTGCTCGCCCGTGGCGCGCTGGGTCAGGTCGCCGGCTACACGGCCGTGCACTTCGAGTCGCTGCTGCTCCAGGTCGCCGACGTGGCGGCCGCGGAGGACCAGGCGCCGACCGGCCCCTACCAGCGGCTGCTCGAGCACGACGCCGAGCACGGCAGCGAGCTGGTCGCCACGCTGCGGGCCTACCTCGACGCGTTCGGCGACGTCAACGCCGCCTCGGCGCGGGTCCACGTGCACGCCAACACGTTCAGGTACCGGCTCAAGCGGCTCACCGAGATCAGCGGACTGGACCTGTCCGACGCCGACGCCCGGCTCACCGTCATGCTCCAGATGCGCATCTTCGGGCGTTAGCACCATGCCCGCCGCGCTTTTCGTGGCAGGGTACGAAGAACGATCTACGGCCAGCGGCGAGGGTGGTGACCCGGACCACACTCCCCTGGAGCGCCTCACATGAGAACACCAGCGGCGCTCGTCGCGCTGGCCCTGCTGGCCGCGGCCTGCGGCGGCACGGCGGCCACGAAGACGGGCACACAGACGGGCGCGCCCGTCACCGGCGGCACGTTCACCTTCGCCATCAGCGCCGATCCCGGCGTGCTCGACCCCGCCACGGGCCTGCTGTCGGTCACCAACCAGGTGCTCGCGTTCGCGTACGACACGCTCGTCGGCACCGGCGCCGACGGTAAGGTCGTCCCGGGACTCGCCGAGAAGTGGCAGGTCAAGCCCGATTCGGTGACCTTCACCCTGCGCCGGGACGCCACCTGCTCCGACGGCGCCAAGCTCACCCCCTCCGACGTGGCCGACAACGTCAACCACATCGCCGACCCCGCCACCAAGTCGCCCATCTACGGCGTTCTCGTGCCCATCGGGATGAAGGCCAAGGCGGACGACGCGGCCGGCACCGTGACCCTGTCCACGCCCAAGCCCTTCAGCTTCATCCTGGAGAGCACCCAGACGATGTTCATCGTGTGCGGCAAAGGCGTCAAGGACCGCTCGGTGCTCGCCCACGGCACCTCCGGCTCCGGCCCCTACCGGCTCACCGAGGTGGTCTCGGGCGACTACTACACCTTCAAGGCCCGCAGGGAGTACGTCTGGGGTCCCGGCGGCGCCACGGCCAAGGACCTGCCCGAGACGGTCACGCTGAAGGTCGTGCCCAACGAGCAGACCGCCGCCAACCTGCTGCTTTCCGGCACGCTCAACGGCGCCACCTTCTACGGCCCCGACCGCGCCCGCGTGGAGGCCACCCCGGGAGTGATCAAGAACGTCCTGTCCTATGGGAACGGCCAGTTCTTCTACCATCAGGGCGACGACCGGCCCACCCACGACCCGGCCGTACGCAAGGCGCTCACCCAGGCCGTCAACCTCAAGGAACTGGCCGGGATCGCCGCCAGCGGCACCGGCCGGCCGGCCAGCGGGCTCATCCTCGACCCGCGGCCCTGCCAGGGCGACACGGTCGCGGGACACCTGCCCGCCTACGACCAGGCCGCGGCCGGCGCGGCGCTGGACGCGGCAGGGTGGAGAGCGGGCGCCGACGGTGTCCGGGTCAAGGACGGCAAGCGGCTGACGCTGCGCTACGTCTACCCCACCACCAGGGGATCCG
Source organism: Nonomuraea sp. NEAU-A123 (assembly GCF_018603905.1). Taxonomy (GTDB): domain Bacteria; phylum Actinomycetota; class Actinomycetes; order Streptosporangiales; family Streptosporangiaceae; genus Nonomuraea. The sequence goes on along the minus strand of NZ_JAHFZZ010000002.1, from coordinate 721,328 downwards.
GGGTCCAGGCGGCGGCCGAGTACCTGGCCGCGGCCTGGAAGAAGGCCGGCGTCGAGGTGAAGCTGAACGGCATCATCGACGCCAAGCTGGCGGAGTCGCTCAACGTCACCCAGGACTGGGAGGCCATCTGGCTGCCGATCGCCGTCACCCTGCCGACCCAGCTCGTCGGCTTCCTGTCGGGACCGGCCGCGCCCAAGGGCGCCAACTTCGCCCACCTGGCCAACACCCGTTACGAGTCGCTCATCGCGCAGGCCTCGGAAATGTCGTCGGCCGAAGGCTGCAAGCTGTGGCTGGAGGCCGAGTCGGCGCTGTTCGAGAACGGCGATCTGGTGCCGGTCGTGGAGAACACCATCCTGGCCGCCGGCAAGGGCGCCACGTTCACCATGACGGCCGGGAGCGTCGTGCCGACCTCGATCCGCCTCACGCAGGGGGGCTGAGTGCGCGACCTCCAGAAGGCCGGGCCCGCGCGCCGGGTGCGGTCACGCGGGTCCGGGCCGCGCTGGGCGATGCGGCAGGCCGTGCGGTTCGCCGTCTCGCTCGCCGCGCTGCTCGTCGCGTCCTTCGCGATGATCCACCTCATTCCGGGCGACCCGGTACGGGCGTCGCTCGGGCCGGCCGCGCCGATCGAGCTCGTCCAGGCGCGTACGGCGGCGCTGGGGCTCGACCGTCCGATCCCGGAGCAGTTCCTCACCTACGTGGGCAACGTGCTGTCCGGAAATTTCGGGACCTCGTTCCTGTCGGGTGAGCCGGTCGGTGAGATCGTCGCCGGACGGCTCCCCAACACGCTGGCCCTAGCCCTGCTGGCGACCGTGGTGGCGCTGCTGGTGGCGGTGCCGCTCGGCATGGGGGCGGCGGTCCGCACCGAGAACGGCAGGAACCGGGGCACCGAGTACGCCTTCACCACCGTGACCGGCACCGCCGTCGCCGTGCCCGAGTTCCTGTACTCGATCGCGCTGGTGACCGTCTTCGCCATCGGTCTCGGCGCGTTCCCGCCCGCGGGCAAGGCGGGCGCCGCCTCGTACGTGCTGCCCGTCCTCGCCCTGGCGATCGGCCCGATCGCGATGATCGCCCGCATCTCCCGCGCGGAGACGCTGCGCGAGCTGGGCTCCGACTACGTACGGCTGGCGCGCGCCAAACGCCTGCCCGCCGCCCGCCTCTACCTCCGGCACGTGCTGCCCAACACGCTCACCGCCACCCTCACCCTGGGCGGCCTGCTGCTCTCGGCGCTGATCGCGGGCAGCGTGCTGGTCGAGTACGTCTTCGCCTGGCCGGGGCTCGGCCTGAAGATCGTCGAGTCGATCACCCAGAAGGACTATCCGGTCGCCCAGGGCGTCATCCTCGTCTACGGCGCGATCGTGCTCGTCGTGAACCTCGCCGTCGACCTGGCCCTGGCCGCGCTCGACCCCACCTCCAAGATCAGAGAGGCGTAAGTGAAGCCTCGCCTGCCCCGCACGCCCGCCGCGGTCGCCGGAGCCGCGCTGGTCGCGGCCATGGTCGTGCTGGCCGTCATCGGGCCACCCATCTGGGGCGCCACTGCCGAGCGCATCGACGCGGCGGCCATCCTCCAGGGCACGTCCACCGCCCACCCGCTCGGCACCGACAGCCTGGGCCGCGACCTGCTCGCCCGGGTGCTGGTGGCCGGGCGGTTCTCGCTGGCCCTGGCGCTGGCCGCCACGCTCATCGGCGGCCTGGCCGGGATCGTGCTCGGCGCCCTGCCGTCCGTGCTGCCCGGCCGGGCAGCACGGCTGATCACCGGAGCGGTCAACGCCCTGGTCGCCTTCCCCGGGCTGCTGCTGGCCATGTTCACCGCGGTCGTCAGCGGGCTGGGCGCCCGCGGTGCGGTCCTGGGCATCGGGGTCGCCATCGCGCCCGGCTTCGCCCGGCTCACCCAGACGCTGGCCGCCACCGTCGCCGGATCGGACTACGTGTCGGCCGCCCGCATGCTCGGCGTGTCCCGCCGCCGGGTCCTGACCGGGCACGTGCTGCCCAACATCGCCGAGCCGCTCATCCTGCAGCTCACCCAGTCGCTCGGCGGCGCCCTGCTCGGCCTGGCCGGGATGTCGTTCCTCGGCCTGGGCGTGCAGCCGCCGTCCTTCGACTGGGGCAGGCTGCTGTTCGACGGGTTCGCCCGCATCTACGTGACACCCGAGGTCGCGCTCGGCCCGGCGGCGGCCATCGCGCTCGCGGGCATCGGGTTCAACCTGCTGGGCGACGCCATGGCCAAGGCCGCCGCCCGTACCGCCCCGGCCGGGAAGAAGCGGACCGCGGCGGTGCCGCCCGACCCCGGCGAGCCGGACCCCGGCGCGGTGCTGGAGGTCAGGGGCCTGAGCGTCGCGTTCCCCGGCGGCGCGACACCCGTACGCGAGCTGTCGCTGACCATCGCGCCCGGCGAGATCGTCGGCCTGGTGGGGGAGTCGGGCAGCGGCAAGAGCCTGACCGCCGCGGCCATCGGCGGGCTCGTCCCCTATCCGGGCACGGTCGGTTACGGACGGCTGCTGCTCGGCGGCCGGGACGTCGCCACGCTGTCGGGCAAGGAGCTCGGCACCGCGCTGGCCATGGTGTTCCAGGACCCCATGGCCTCACTCAACCCGGCGCTCCGGGTGGGCGGGCAGCTCGCCGAGGTGGCCATCGTGCACCAGGGCGCCGGCCGTGCCGAGGCGAACCGGCGGGCCGTGGACCGGCTCGGGCACGTCCACCTGCCCGACCCGGCCGCGACTGCCCGGCAGCACCCGCACGAGCTGTCCGGGGGCATGCGGCAGCGCGCGGTGATCGCGATGGGCCTCATGGCCACGCCACGGCTGATCATCGCCGACGAGCCGACCACGGCGCTCGACGTGACCGTACAGCGGCAGATCCTGCGGCTGCTGCGCGAGGTCACCGAGGAGACCGGCGCGGCCGCGCTGTTCATCTCGCACGACATCGCCGTGGTGGGCGGGCTGTGCGACCGGGTCATGGTCATGTACGCGGGCCGGGTCGTGGAGGAACTGCCCGTCGCCCGGCTCGCCGCCGAGGCCGCGCACCCGTACACGCGGGCGCTCATCGCCTCCCTGCCCGACATGGACACCGACCGGGACCGGCCGCTCGCGAGCATCCCCGGCCGCCAGCCCGCCCCCTCGGACGTGGGCCCCGGCTGCGCCTTCGCGGACAGGTGCGCCCTGGCGACCGCCCGCTGCGCCGCCGAACGTCCCCCGCTCATCTCGTACGGCGAGGCGGGCCGCGTGGCCTGCTGGGAGGTCAAGTGATCATCGAAGACCTGACCGTGCGCTTCGGCGCCTTCACCGCGGTCGACCGGGTCACGCTGGAGATCCCCCCTGGCCGGATCGTCGGGCTGGTCGGCGAGTCGGGGTCGGGCAAGTCGTCCCTGGCCAGGGCGGTGAGCGGCCTGGTGCCGTACACGGGCCGGATCGACGGGGCGCACAACGTCCAGATGGTGTTCCAGGACCCGTACGCCTCGCTGGACCCGCGCATGACCGTCGGCGACTCGGTGGCGGAGGGGGTGCGGGGCAGGCGCGACCGCGCGGGGCGGCGAGCCGAGGTGGATCGGCTGCTGGGGCTCGTCTCGCTCCCCGCGGACCTGGCCGGGCGCTACCCGCGCGAGCTGTCCGGCGGCCAGCGGCAGCGGGTCGCCGTAGCCAGGGCGCTCGGCGCCGCGCCCGATCTGCTCGTCGCCGACGAGATCACCAGCGCGCTCGACGTGTCCGTCCAGGGCGCGGTGCTCAACCTGGTGCGCTCGCTCCGCGACGAGCTGGGCCTGTCGATGCTGTTCATCTCGCACAACCTGGCCGTCGTACGGTACGTCTCCGACGTCGTCGCCGTCATGCACCAGGGCCGCGTCGTCGAGGCCGGGCCCACCGGACAGGTCGTCGGCGAGCCCGCGCACGACTACACGCGCGCCCTGCTGGAGGCGGTGCCCCGGCTGACCGGAGGGCTCAGAGAGTGATCCACTCGGTGGCGGTGGTGACCTCGTCCAGCACGGCCGGGATGGGCGCGACGCCCAGCCCCGGCCCGGTCGGCACCGCCAGGTGGCCGTCGCTCAGCTCGAACGGCTCGGTGATGTCGGTGGCGAAGTAGCGGCGCGACCCCGAGGTGTCGCCCGGCAGCGTGAATCCGGGCAGCGCGGCCAGCGCCACGTTCGCGGCCCGGCCGATCCCGGTCTCCAGCATGCCGCCGCACCACACCGCGATCCCGTTCGCCCGGCACAGGTCGTGGATGCGACGGGCCTCGAGGTAGCCGCCGATGCGGCCGGGCTTGATGTTGACGATCGAGCACGAGCCCAGCGCGATCGCGGCCGCGGCGTGCTCGGCCGACTCGATCGACTCGTCCAGGCAGATCGGCGTCGTCAGCTGCTTGGCCAGCTTGGCGTGCTGGACGAAGTCGTCGTTGGCCAGAGGCTGCTCGATGAGCAGCAGGCCGAAGTCGTCGAGCTTGGCGAGCTGGCGGGCGTCCACGAGCGTGTAGGCGGCGTTCGCGTCCACCTGGAGCAGCACGTCATCGCCGAACCGCTCGCGCACCGCCCTGACCGGCGCCACGTCCCAGCCGGGCTCGATCTTCAGCTTGATCCGCACGTACCCCTCGTCGAGGTAGCCCTCGACGGCGTCGAGCAGCTCCGGGATCGAGTCCATGATGCCGACGGACACGCCGCACGGCACCCGGTCGCGGGCCGCGCCGAGGAACCGGCCGAACGACTCGCCCGCCGCCCTGAGCTGGGCGTCGAGCACGGCCGTCTCCAGGGCGGCCTTGGCCATCCGGTGCCCCTTGATCGGCTCCAGGGCCCGGCCGACGGCGTTCGCGTCGAGGGTGCGGGGCAGGGCGGGCAGCAGGAAGCGCCGGATCACCTCGGCCGCGCCGTCGACGTACTCGCTGGAGTAGTGCGGCTCCGACATGGCCACGCACTCACCCCAGCCCTCGGCGTCGGGCGTCACCACCCGGACCAGCAGCACGTCACGGGCCGTCTCGGTGCCGAACGAGGTGCGGAACGGCGCCACCAGCGGCATCGCGATCCGCCGCAGCTCAACTCCTGTGATCTTCACGCTGTCTCCACTACATAAGAGGACTTCTGGTGAAACCCGGTGACGACCCGGCCTTCGGCCATCAGACCGCCCAGCACATCACGTACGGCATGACGCCATGCCTTGGCCGTTCCCGGGTCGGCCCGGCGCAACCCCTCGATGTCCTCGGGCACGGCCACCAGCACCACCGCGGCGTCCGTACGGCCCGGCACCGGCCGGCCCCCGTCGTCGGCCAGGCCGACCACCGCGTCCCGCGGCACGTGGACGGGATGCGGCTGCCGCCTGGCCAGGACCTCGACATGCGGCGCGGACAGATCCCAGACGGCCAGCATCCGGTCGGACTCGTCGCCCTGGTTGATCTCGTCCCCCATGGTCCCGTAGAAGCTGGGCAGGTACTCGTGCGGCCGGGCGCCCAGCTTGGCCAGGTTGAAATGGGCGTTGCGGCGGACCAGTGGATCGTATGTCCAGGTGACCCGTTCCAGCCCGCGCTCCAGCGCCCACCGGCGCTGGTGCAGCTTGAGCTCGAACCCGATCCCGCGTCCGGCGAACGCGCCGGTGATGTGGGAGTGCAGGGCGTTGCCCGCCGCCAGGAACCCGACGGACCCGCCGGCCAGCCGGTCGCCGTCGAAGGCGCCCGCGACGTAGCCACCCGCGTGCGACAGCGCCCGCATCAGCTCGACCGTGATCGGCTGCCCGCCTTGGTCGAACCGCCAGATGCCGTCGAACAGCGCGAACAGTCCCTCGAACTCCGCGATCTCCTGTAGTTCCCTGACCGCGATCAACCTGCCGGCCCTCCGAGTCGTCGATGTCACCCGCGACCGTACGCCAGAGTGAGGGCGGCCGGATTCGTGCCGGCTCACCAAGAGGCGAGGGTTCTTCGTCGCCGAGCCCTACGAGGAGGCGGGCGACGGATCGGGAAGTGCGTCTTTCCGAGCCAGTGCGAGCTGCAGCCGGGTGTGCAGGCGCAAGGCGGAGATGACGGCTTCGCGGCCATGGACGGGGGCGAAGTGCGGCTCTTCGAGCAGGCCGTCGCCGCCCATGCCGTTGATCTCGCGGGTGATGGCGAGGGCTTGGTGGAGGTGGTCGGTGGTTTCCGGGTGCCGGCCGGTGGCGAGGTGGGTGAAGCCGATAGCGATGAGGGCGAGGCTTTCGCCCCAGCGATCGCCGGTCTCGCGGGTGATGGCGAGGGCTTGGTGGAGGTGGTCGGTGGTTTCGGGATGCCGGCCGGTGGCGAGGTGGGTGAAGCCGATGACGATGAGGGCGAGGCTTTCGCCCCAGCGATCGCCGGTCTCGCGGGTGATGGCGAGGGCTTGGTGGAGGTGGTCGGTGGTTTCCGGGTGCCGGCCGGTGGCGAGGTAGGTGAAACCGATGGAGATGAGCGCGAGGCTTTCGCCCCAGCGATCGCCGATCTCGCGGGTGATGGCGAGCGCCCTCTTCAGGGGGACCACACTCGCGGCGTGCTGGTCGAGCTGGCGGTAGGCGTTGCCGATGCCGATGAGGGCGCGCCCTTGGCCGCACCGGTCGTCCGCCTCCTGATAGAGGGCGAGAGACCGCTGCTGCTGGTCCAGCGCCTCGGCGAATCGGCCCGAGCGGTCATAGATGAAGCCCAGATGGTTCCGCGTCTTGGCCTCGCCCCAGCAGTCGCCGCTCTCCTGGTCCAGGACGAGCGCCCGGGTGTGATGCTTGAGCGCTTCGGAGAGGTGCCCGGACCGCCAGTACGCGAAGCCGAGGTTCTTCATCGTCTCGGCCAGCGCGCGAGGATCGCCGGCGTTCCTCGCGGCGTCGAGGGCCAGAAGATGCGTGTCGATCCAGTCGCTGACATGGCCGCGGACGAAGAAGAACCGCCACAGGACATGGGGAAGCCGCCAGGTGAGGGCATGCCATCCGTACTCGGCTGACAGCGTGGTGGCCGCGATGAGGTTGGCGCGCTGCTCATCCAGCCACGCCATCGCGTCCGCGGGGCCGGCCAGGACGGGCGGGTCGGCGGGCACATGGGTGATCGACAGGAGGAAGTGTCTCCTGGTGGGTTCGAGGAAGTCGGCGGCGCGATCGGCGGTATGGAGGTACCAGTCCAGCGCGCGGCGGACCGCGGTCGTCCGTTCGGTTTCGCTGTCCTCGTCGTGGGACCGCTCGATGGCGTAGGCGTGCAGCAGGTCGTGGAATCGGTGCCGATCACGGGTGGTCCGCTCCAGCAGGGACCGATCGGTGAGGAGTTCGAGCAGCCGCCGGGCCTCGGGGGTGGTGACGCCGGCCAGGGCCGCCGCTTCGGGCGGGCTGACGTCGGCGCCCGGGTGCAGGCTCAGCAGGCGGAACATACGCGCGGCCGATGGTTCCAGCGCCCGGTACGACCAGGAGAACACCGCCCGCAGGCTGGCCTCATGGTCGTCGGCGGTGTTGAGCGTGTCCAAGGCGGTCCGCTGGTCCCGTACCTCGTCGGCCAGGTCCTTCAGCGAGCTGCCAGGCCGGCAGGTGGCGTGCTCGGCGGCGATCGTCAGAGCCAGGGGCAGGTGAACACACGACCGGGCCAGCTCCTCGGCGGCCCGCGCCTGGGCGCTGATCCGTTCGGGGCCGAGGATCCTGGTCAGCAGGGCAGTCGATTCGGCGGGGGAGAACTGTTCGAGCAGGACGCGGTGCGCCCCTTCGCGGACGGCCAGTCCGCGCAGCTGACTGCGGCTGGTGACCAGCACGACGGCATGCGAACCCGGCAGCAACGGCCGCACCTGCGCCGAGTCGCGGGCGTTGTCGAGCAGCATCAGCACCCGGCGTCTGGCCAGCATGCTGCGCAGCATCGCCGAGCGTGCGTCCGTTCGCGCGGGGATCCGCTCGGCCGGCACGTCAAGCGCGTGCAGGAGCAGTTCCAGTGCGGTGCCGGGGTCGACGTGCCCGCCCGGCCCGAAGCCGCGCAGGTTGAGGTAGAGGAGCCCATCCGGAAACCGGTCCATCACCCGATGGGCCCAGTGCACCGCCAGCGTCGTCTTGCCCACGCCGCCCATGCCGCTGATCGTGGCGATCACGATGGGCGGCGACGCTTCGTGGTCATGGCCTCTTAGGAGACCGTCGAGAGCTTTCAGCTCCTTGTCCCGCCCGGTGAAATAGGCGATGCCGGACGGAAGCTGCTGAGGGATGCCGTCGCTGATGGACACTTCTGTATCCGGCTCCTCGCCGGCATCGGGCGGGAGCACCTGCCGAGAAGGTGGCCCCGATTGGGTCTCGTCAAGTATTCGGGCGGGTTCGGGGTCGTCGTTCAGAATGGCGGAGTGGACCCGGACCAGCTCCTGAGTCGGGTCGATGCCGAGCTCTTTCCGCAGCAGACTGTCGATGGTCCGGTACGCTTCCAGCGCTTCCGCCCGGCGGCCGGCCTTGTGCAGCGCGATCATCAACTGGGCCCACAGCCGCTCATGGTAGGGATGGTCCGCCGTCGCCTCCTTCAGGGTCATGATCGTCTCGTCGTGGCGGGCGAGCTGAAGGCCGAGCTGAAACCACCGTTCTATGGCCCGGAGCCGTTCCTCCATGACCCAGGGCACCTCTTCGCGGTGCAACGACTCCGACGGGACATCGGCCAGCACGGGTCCCCGCCACAGCGCCAGCGCCTGCCGGAGAAGATCGGCTTTGTCGGTGGCGTCTTGGGCGGCGGCGGCCCGCACGGTCAGATCCCGGAACGTCGACAGATCGAGGCTGCCCGGCGTGAGGTTGATGACGTAACTGTCGTTGAAGGTATGGATCAGGCGGCGGGCGTCATGGTGGCCGTCACCCAGCGCGCGTCGTAGCCGCGCGACATGCGTGTGCAGCGCGCCGCGGGCGTCGTTGGGCGGTGTGCCATCCCAGATCCGCTCGATCAGCTGGTCGTGCGACACCTTCTGGTTGGCCTGCAGGAGGAGGGTGGCCAGAACGCCCCGTTGTTTGGCGGCTGGAAGGGAAACCGGTCGGCCGGCACGCGAGATCTCCAGTGCGCCCAGCACTCCGAAATGGAAGAGCGGTTCTGGTTCTGTATCCACAATGATCCTGACGTCACGAGCGTGGCGGCGTGCTGGTTTCCGACCGTAACGATCAGTTCTCACATACCACTCACATTTCTCTTTCAGCCCCCTCGCCCCGTCGGTCCGCCGGGATCCTTGCGGCCGAAGATGGCCAGGCCAGGAGCCATGGGCATGACGACAGCGACGCGACACAGCCTCCCGCGTCGCGCGCCGACGCGATGGTCAGTGCAGACTCCGCGCGTCGAGTTGGCGCAGCACCCGGGTGACCACCTCCGGGTCGGCGCTCGGGTCACGTCGCGCGTCGATCACCGCCTGGCGGGCGGCCGACATCATCTCCGACTCGACCCGCCTGACCGTCCGTACCCGCTCGGCGCGTTTCTCGTAGGCCGCGCGCCGCTCGGCGTCGGCGGCCTCGGCGCTGATCCGCATGCCGAGGTCCGTCATCCGCTTGGCGAGCAGCTCCACCACCTCCTCGGGCAGGTCCTCGGCCTCGTCGATCTCCTTGAGCCGCCGCCTGGCCGCGGTCGCCGCGCTGATGGCCAGCCGCCGCTCCAGGTCCCGCTCGGCCGCGGTGTCGGTCTTGACGCCCAGCTTGGACACCAGCCAGGGCAGCGTCAGCCCCTGTACGACCAGCGTGGCCAGGATGACCGCGAACGCGATGAACACCAGCACGGCCCGCTGCGGGAACGGCGACCCGTCATCCGTCCGCAGCGGAAGCGCCAAGGCGAGCGCCACAGTGGCGACGCCACGCATGCCCGCCCACCACATGACGACCGTCTCCCGCCAGGTCAGCGGCACCTCCGACTCCTCGTCCCCGGCCCGGCGGGTCTTCCTGGCCAGCCAGGCGGCCGGCAGCAGCCAGGCCAGCCGTACCACCACCACGACGCCCACCACGGCGGCGCTCCAGCCGAGCGCTTCGCCCAGCCGCCCGCCGAGCGTGCCGAACACGGTGTGCAGCTCCAGCCCGATCAGCCCGAACGCCACCCCGGTCACGAGTGTGTCGACGATCTGCCAGAACGTCGCGGAGGCGAATCTGCCGTGCACGTCGTCGGCGTCCGACATGCGGTCGCCCAGGTAGAACGAGCTGGTCAGCACGGCCAGCACCCCCGAGCCGTGCCACCTGTTGGCCAGCGCGTAGCTGACGAACGGCACCAGCAGCGACAGCCCCACCTGCAGCGTGGCGTCGCCGAGCACGGCCATCAGCCGGCCCGCCAGCCAGCCGAGCCCCAGACCCACCGCGACCGCCACCACCGCCGACAGCACGAACTCGCCCAGCGCGCCCGGCCACCAGAAGACGCCGGTGACCGCTGCCGTGATCGCCACCTTGTAGAGCACGATCGCCGTAACGTCGTTGAACAGGCCCTCGCCCTCCAGCAGCGACACCAGCCGTCTGGGCAGCCCCAGCCGGCCCGCCACCGCCGTGGCCGCCACCGGGTCGGGCGGCGCCACCAGCGCACCGAGCGCCGCCGCGGCCGCGATCGGCAGGCCCGGGATGAGCGCGTGCGCCGTCACCGCCACGACCGCCGTCGTCACGAACACCAGCGCCACGGCGAGCAGGACGATCGGCTGCCAGTTCGCCGCGAACTGCCGCCACGACGTCCGCCGCGCCGCCGCGTACAACAGGGGAGGGAGCAGCAGCGGCAGTACGATGTCGGGCGGTACGTCCACGTCCGGCACGAACGGCAGCAGGGCCAGGACGATGCCGAGCAGCGTCATCAGAACCGGCGGCGGCAACCCGAGCCGGTCGCCGAGCGGCACCGTGATCAGTGCGCCCAGCAGGATGAGCATGAGCAGCACGAACTGGTCCAAGACGCCCTCCGATGATCCCCGGAATCAGCCTAGACGGGCGGCCGGCGGAGCTCACGGAGGGGCCCGTACCTGCGCGTTCGCGGTCGAGGACGTGCGAGGTGCGGTGGCTCGGGTGATGTGTCAGCGGTCGAGGACGTGCAGGGTGCGATGGCTCGGGTGATGTGTCAGCGGTCGAGGACGTGCAGGGTGTGGTGGCCGGAGCCGAGGGCGACCGGGCCCTCCGCCGTCATGGCGACCACGTCGGCCACCCGGGCGCCGAACAGGTCCGGCACGTAGATCGCGGGCTCCAGGCACAGGGTCATCCCCGGTTCCAGCGGCGTGTCGTCACCGGGCACGACGCGCGGGCCCTCGTCGTGGCCGAGCCCCACGCCCCGGCCGAAGTGGGCGGCGGCGAAACGGCCGTACCCACTGCCGTCGATCACGTCCCTGACCGCCCCGGCCACGCTCTCGGCGGCGGCCGCCGGCCGCGCCGAGCGGAGGGCGGCGGCCCGCGCGGCGAGTACCACCGAGTACATGGCCTCGAAGTCCTCCGGCGGCTCGGCGACGGCGAACACCCGCGCCACCTCCGCGCAGTAGCCGTTCCACCGGCCGCAGAGCGACACCAGCAGCGCGTCACCGGGGTTGATCACCCGGCCGCCCGGCTGGTGCGCGGGACGGGCGGTGTGCTCGCCCGCCGCGACCCGCAGCGACAGGACCTCCTCGCAGCCGGTCTCCAGCAGCAGCCGCCGCAGCCGAGAGGCCATCGCGCGCTCGGTGGCGCCGAACCAGGCCAGCTCGCGGGCCTGGCCGAGCACCGATTCCGCGGCCACGACGGCGCGCTGGACCGCCTCGATCTCGTGCGGCCGCTTACGCAGCCGCAGCGGGGCAAGCACGGCCGTGGCCGGCACCAGCTCTGCCTCGATCGTGAGCCCGAACAGCTCGCGGACCCGCATCTCGGGGTCCACGCCGACCCGCCGCGCCGCGCGGGGCACGAGCGGGCCGGGATCGGCGGTCTCGGCGGCCGTGTCCAGGGTGACGACGAGGAACCCCTCGCCCTGCCCGCCCAGGAACCTGAAGTCGGGTGAGGGCCGCAGCACCAGGGCGTCGACCTCGGCCTCGACCATGGCCGCCCGCACGGCGTCCAGGATGGGTTCGGTCACGTCGCAGGCTCGTGCAGCCAGCAGGCGACCGGTCCGAAGTCGGGCTCCTTGTCCCGGCAGATGTCCATGACCAGCGGGCAGCGCGGGTTGAACCGGCAGCCCCGCGGCGGGTGCGCCGGATCCGGCACGTCCCCGGGCAGTTCGGCGGGCAGCACGCCCAGCCCGTCCGGCTTGGGGATGGCGCGCAGCAGCGCCTGGGTGTACGGATGCCGGGGGTTCGCCCACACCTCGGCCGTGTTCCCGACCTCGACGATCTTGCCGAGGTACATCACCGCGATCCGGTCGGCGATCAGCCGCACCACCGACAGGTCGTGGCTGATGAACAGCAGCCCCGCCCCGGAGTCCACGGCCAGATCGCGCATCAGGGTGGCGACCTGCGACTGGGCCGACGCGTCCAGCGCCGAGATGGGCTCGTCGCCGATCAGCAGCCGGGGCCTGGCCGCCAGCGCCCTGGCGATCGCGATGCGCTGCCGCTGGCCGCCCGAGAACTCGTGCGGGTGCCTGCCCGCGAAGTCACGCGGCAGCCCGACGCGTTCCAGCAGGTCGGCGGGCGCGGTGGCGGTGTCGCCGGAGGTACGGAGCCCGTCGGCGATCTGGTCGCCCACGCGGCGACGCGGGTTCAGCGACGCGTACGGGTCCTGGAACACCATCTGGATGCCCGTCAGCTTCCGCTTACGCAGCCCGAGCGGCGTGACCGGTTGCCCGTCGAACGTGATCGAGCCCTCGGTGACCGGGTTGAGCCCGCAGACCGCGCGGGCCAGCGTCGATTTGCCGCAGCCGGACTCGCCGACCAGGCCGACGACCTCGCCGGGGCCGACGGCCAGGCTCGCCCCCGCGACCGCCCGGACGATCGGGCGCCCGGGGGAGCGGTGCTCGACGACCAGATCGTCGATCGCCAGCAGGGTCATGAGTCCTCCGAACGGGGGCCGGGAGCGGGTTCGGGCGAGGGCTCTGCGTCGGGCAGCGAGTCGAGCAGGGAGCGGGTGTAGGGGTGGGCGGGTTCGCGCAGCACCTGGCCGCGTGGCCCCGTCTCCACGACCAGGCCGTCCTTCATCACGCTCACCTCGTCCGCCACCGCCGACATGACGCCCAGGTCGTGGGTGACGAGCAGGACGGCCAGCCCCAGCTCGTCGCAGAGTCCGCGCAGCAGCCGCAGCACACCGGCCTGCACGGTCACGTCCAGCGCGGTCGTCGGCTCGTCGGCGATCAGCACCTTGGGCGAGCAGGCCAGCGCGATGGCGATCGCGATGCGCTGCCGCATGCCGCCGGAGAACTGGTGCGGGAAGCGCCCGTACGCCTCCTCGGCCCCGGGGATGCGGACCTTGCCGAGCAGTTCGACGGCCCGCCGCCGGGCCTCCCGCTTGTCGAGGCCGAGGTGGTGGCGCATGTGCTCGGTGAGCTGCTTGCCGATGGTCAGCATCGGGTGCAGGCTCGTGGCCGGGTCCTGGAAGACCATGGCCACCTCGCCGCCACGCACCCGGTTCAGCTCCTTCGGCGGCAGCGTGAGCAGCTCACGCTCGCCGAGCGCGATGCTGCCCGTGGTCCGCGAGCCGTGCGGCAGCAGGCCCAGTACGGCCAGCCCGGTCATGGTCTTGCCGGACCCGCTCTCACCCGCCAGCCCGTGCACCCGGCCCTCCTGGAGCGACAGGTCCACGCCGCGCAGGATCTCCTTGCCGCCGATGGTCACCTTCAGATCGGTGATGTCCAGGGTCACAGCGCACGCTCCTTGATGGCGCGGGCCGTACGGGGATCGAGGGCGTCCCGCAGCGTGTCGCCGAGGAAGTTGAAGGCCAGCACCACGGTCAGGATCGCCAGGCCGGGGAAGGTCGCCACCCACCAGCTGTCGAAGACCTCCACGCCGGAGGCCACCATCGCGCCCCACTCCGGAGACGGCGGCTTGGCCCCGAGGCCGAGGAACGACAGCCCCGACAGCAGCAGCAGCGCGGTGCCGATGTCGAGCGTGGCGAGGACGAGCACCGGGCCGGTCACGTTCGGCAGCACGTCCACGCGCAGCGAGCGCCAGGCCGAGAAGCCCAGCAGCCGCCCACTCAGCACGAACTCCCGCTCCCGCACGCCCAGCACCAGCCCGCGGGTCACGCGGGCGTAGGCGGGCCAGGCCACGACGAGTACGGCCAGCACCGCGTTGGTCAGGCTGGCCCCGAGCGCCGCGGCCACCACCATGGCCAGGATGACCGTCGGAAAGGCGAACACCAGGTCCGCCACCCGCATGATCGTCTCATCCACCCATCGACCGAAATATCCGGCGCAGGCGCCGAGCAGGCCGCCGACCAGCACCGACAGCGCCACCAGCATCAGCGTCAGCGGGATCGACACCCGCGCGCCGTGCATGACCCGGCTGAGGATGTCGCGGCCGAGCTGGTCGGTGCCGAACCAGTGCCCGGGCCCGGGGGCCGCCAGCCGCGGCAGGTCCTGGGCCAGCGGGTCGTGCGGCGCGAGCACCGGCGCGGCCAGCGCGACCACCAGCCAGACGATCGCGATCACGCCACCGACGACGGCCAGCGGCTGCCGCCAAGCCTCGGGGAGCCGCCCGGTCAGGCCCTTGCGGGCCAGGGGATCCCATTTCACTGAAGCCTCACTCGGGGATCGATGACGCCGTACAGCACGTCCACGATCAGGTTGATGACGAGGTACACGACGCCGACCACGAGCCCGACGCCCATGACGGCGGGCAGGTCGAGGGTGGTGGCGCTCTTGTAGGCGTACTGGCCGACGCCCGGCCAGGCGAAGATCGCCTCGACCAGGACCGTGCCGGACAGCAGGCTGCCGAACGCCAGGCCCGCGACCGTGATGATCGGCACCAGCGCCGAGCGCAGCACGTACCGGAACAGGATCGTCCGGCCGGGCAGCCCCTTGGCCCTGGCGGCCCGCACGTAGTCCTGGCCGAGGACCTCCAGCACGGCGGAGCGGGTGAAGCGGGTGAGCAGCCCGATCGTGTACAGGGCCAGCACGAGGGCGGGCGTGATCAGGTGGCCGACGGCCGAGCCGAAGATGTCCCCGCGGCCCGCGAGCAGCGCGTCCACGGTCTGCAGGCCGGTGACGGCCGGGGCCGAGCCCAGCGCCGCGTCGACCCTGCCGCTGCCCGGGGTGATCTGCAACCGGTAGAAGAACACGTAGAACGCCACCAGCGCCAGCCAGAACGTCGGCACCGAGATGCCGATCAGGCTCAGCACCCGCAGCGCGTGGTCCGCCAGCCGGTCCCGGCGCAGCGCGGCGATCACGCCGAACGCCACGCCGAGCACGAGCGAGACCAGGATCGCCGCCCCGGCCAGCTCCAGCGTCGCCGGCACGAACTCGGCCAGGTCCTGGCTCACCGGCCGGTGGCTCTGCTGGCTGGTGCCGAGGTCGCCGTGGACGACGCCCTGCAGGTGCAGCAGGTACTGCTCCCACAGCGGCTTGTCCAGGCCGTGCTGGGAGCGCCACTGCGCGACGATGGCCGGGTCGCCCAGGGCCCGCTGGCCCAGGTTCGCGGCCACCGGGTCACCGGGCACCAGGTTCGTCAGCACGAACGTCACCAGCGTGATGCCCCAGGCCAGCAGGAGCGCCAGGAGGATGCGCCGGATCAGAAACCTGGCGAGGGGGTGCGCCCCGCGCCGCCGGGGCGCGCGGGGCGTGTCGTCCGTGGCGGGCATGCTTACTTCGCGCCCAGGTGGGCGACGTCGACGGTCCAGACCGGGTGATACTCGAGGCCGGTCACCGAGGCGGCCGTCACGATGTTCTGGCTCGGCTGGATCAGCGGGATGAACGGGCCCGAGGCGTTCAGCTTCGTCTGCACGTCGGCGTACGCCTGCTTGCGCGCGTCGTCGCCGATCGCGGTCGCGGCCTTCTCACCCGCGGCCTCGATCTCCTTGGCCGCGCCGGTCTTCCAACCGGCGCGCAGGCCCACCGTCTTGCCCGGCAGGAAGGCCAGGTAGTCGCTGGGGTCCGGATAGTCGGGACCCCAGTACCACAGGCCCAGCTCCTCCTTGCCGTTGCGGTAGTTGTCGAGCGCGGTGGTGACCGGCGCGGGCTGCAGGTCCACCGTGATGCCGACCTCCTTGAGGTTGGCCTGGATCCGCTCGGCCAGCGGCTGGAACGACAGGCCGTTCACGGTCAGCTCGCTCGGGTACTCCAGCTTCACCGTGGGGTTGGCCACGCCGCTCGCGGCCAGGGCCGCCTTGGCGCCCTCGACGTCGCGCTTGGCCGCCTGGTCGGCGGGCAGCGCGCCCAGCAGCTGCGAGGGGATCACGCCGGGCGCCTGCGTGGAGCCCTCACCGGCCAGCTCGAGCAGGCCCGTGTAGTCGACGCCCTTGCGTACGGCCTCGACGAACTTGGCGTTCGGCGTGGTCTTGCTGACCTTGTCGTCCTGGTTGGCCAGCAGGAAGATCACGTTGGCCGAGGCGGTCTTCTTGACCTGGAGGTTCGCCGGCATGCCGGTCACCTGGTCGCCCGACAGGTTGAGCGCCACCTGGCTGTCGCCGCGCTGGACGTTCAGCTTCTGGGTGGCGGCCTCGACGTTGCGGATGACGACCTTGTCGTAGGCGGGCTTGGTGCCGTAGTACTTGGCGTTCGCCTTCAGCACGACCTGGCTGCTCACGTTGAACGACTCGATCGTGTACGGGCCCGACCCGGCGGCGGCCGAGTTCAGGTACTGCTCGGCCTTGTCCTGCGCGTCCGCCGTCGCGCCGTGCTGCTTGGCGAGCTTGCTGTTGATGATGCCGAGCGCCGGGTTGGGCAGGATGAACGGCAGCGCGGGGTTGGCCGCCTTGGAGGTCAGCGTGACCGTCGAGTCACCCTCCTTGGCCACCTCGACGCCGTCGAGCAGGAACGACGGGGTGCCCTTCATGTCACGCACCCGGGTCAGCGAGAACACCACGTCGTCCGCGGTGACGGGGGAGCCGTCGGCGAACGTCGCGCCCTGCTTGAGCTTGAGCGTGAGCACCTTGCCGTCCTTGGACAGCTCGTACGACTCGGCCAGCGCCGGGACCGGCTTGGTCACGTCGGCGCCTTCGAAGGTGAGCAGCGTCTCGTAGATCGCCTTCTCCACGAAGAGGCCCGTCGGCTCGTACGTGCGCCCGGGGTCGGCCGTCTTGAGGTCGAAGGACGTGTCGATCACCAGGGTCTTGCCGCCGCCACCCTGGGCGGCGGGGGTCTGGGAACCGCCGCTTCCGCAGGCGGCGAGGGCGAGTGCACCGGCGAGCAGCACAGCCGCCGTCTGCGAGCGGGTCGCCATTGAGTCCTCCAGTTGGACGATTGGCCGAAAGATGCCGAGGATTGTCCGGCAGAACGTCCAGGCGCTGTGCGGTCGCTAAGACGTATATAAATGGGCTGGGGGTAACTATGAGTGAAATTTCCAGAAATGGTGCCAGTGCTAGCGGTCAACCTGGACGGATCGGCATCGGCCTCGAGCTCGACGCCGTCCATATGAAGATCCTCGAGGTCCTGCGGGAGAACGGCAGGATCTCGGTGTCGGCACTGGCCGAGCGGGTGGGCATCTCCCGGGCCAACGCGTACACCCGCTTCGAGGCGCTGCGCGCCGACGGCGCGATCAAGCGGTTCACCGCCGAGATCGACCACGTCAGGACGGGGCTCGGCATCACCGCACTGATCTTCGTGACCGTGCGGCAGCAGATGTGGAAGCAGTTCAGGGCTGAGCTGGCCAGGATGCCCGAGGTCGAGTACTGCGCGATCACCACCGGCCAGCACGACGCGATGATCCAGGTGCGGATGTCGGACGTGGCCGAGGTGCACGCCATGGTGACCGACCGGCTGGCCAACATCCCGGCCGTGAAGGCGACCGAGACGGTCTTCATCCTGGACGAGGTGCTCAGGCGGCCGTACGTGCTGCCCAGCGATCGTGACAAGGCCCGTCCGGTACGGCGGGCGGCCCAGGAGACCTCCGGCGACGTGCCGCTCGGCAAGATGCGCTTCGTCGGCGCCGCGGAGGGCAGGGCCGCCCTGCGAAAGGACGGCTGACCGGCCTCGGCCGGCTTCACCGGCGGCCCGGCCGGGCAGTCTCTTGTGCTGGTCAGGCGGTGACGACCTCCGTGCACACGCTGACGTGCCGGGTCTCGTCGCCCTCGAACTGGAACTCCTCTATGAGGCGCAGCCTGCCGTCGGCGTCGGTCTCGATGCGGCTGTTGCTCTGGCCGCCCGCCTTGCCGCCGGCCGCGAGCGCGTGCGCGTAGGCGATGGAGACGACGTCGCCGTCCCTGGTGCCGACGAAACGGCCGTGCGTGACGGTGCCGCCGGTGTAGCTGCCCCACACCACCCCGTCGGCCTCCCAGTAGTCGAACTCGGTGGGCCGCTCCAGGTCCACCACGCTCGCCGTCGAGCTCACCATCACGAATCTGCGGCCGTTGAGAAGGTTCACGCCGCCCATGGTCCCGATATTTCATGACACGGAGAGTCAGCCTGGACATTTCTCTCCCCACACCATGATCTCATCGGCGATCCGTCCAGCCGCAGGGCCCACAAATCAGGACTTGTCAGGAATCCGGCTCTCCAGTGCCGGACTGACCGGTGACCTCACCTTCGCGCCCGGCCACCACCCATCGGTGACGTCCTGTACCGCAATGTATCCCCTGAGTAGCCGTGCTATCTGTGATAGTAATGTCACGCTCAGTGTCTGGTGGGGATTGGGGAGATCCTTATGCTGCAATACATCATCGCGGCCGCGGCCGCGGTAGGCGTGGTAGCGGTCGCCGCCACGCTGTTCAGGCTCGCGAAGAAGGGCAGCGACGACAACGACGCCGGCGGACCGTCGGCGGGGCACGCGGGCGCGATGCTGTCCGCCATGTTCCTGCTGGTCTTCGCCATCGCGATCATCGTGCCGTGGACCACCGCCGACACCGCCGCCCAGAACACACAGACCGAGAGCCAGGCCGCGGTAGAGGCCTACTGGTCGGCCTCCGGACTGCCCGGCACCGCCCCCGCCCTGGTGCGCGCCGGGCTGCGCGACTACATCACGTTCATCGTCAAGGACGAGTGGCCCGTCATGCAGCGCGGTGCGATGGACCCTGTCGGCACGGAGCGGCTCGACGCGCTCCGGGCCCGCGTCGACGCGCTGCAGGTGACCACGGACCAGAAGGAGGCCAGGACCGCGGTGCTCGACCACATCGCGGCGATCGCCGCCGCCCGCGCCCAGCGCGCCGCCGACGCCGGCGCGACGCCCCCCGACGGACTGCTGGCCCTGACGATCATCACCGGCCTGCTGGTCGTCCTGTTCCCGTTCCTGGCCGGGGCCAGGCCGCGCGGCCTGGCGCTCCTGCCGGTGGTGGCGATGGCCGCGATGCTCGGCTTCGGCATCTACCTCACCTGGGACATCTCCCACGCCTTCAACGGACCGCTGGCCGTGGAGCCTGAGGCGTACAAGAGCGCGCTGCAGGAGTTCGCGCGGATATCCGGAGGCGTCTGACCGTGGGCGCCTGGCGCATGCCGCTGCTCCTTGCGGGCACGCTGTTGGCGCTGTCCGCGGGCGCTCCCGCCGCGGCCGATCCGGAGCCCGGCGACTCGACCGTGAGCGTCAGCGCCGACGTGACCGTCTGCGTGGACGTGCCGCTGGTGAGTGTGCACATCGGACGATGCGGATCGCGGGTCGCGAACCCGCCACCCAAAACCATCCCGAACCCACAACCCGCCGTCACCGCGAACCCACAACCCGCCGCCACCCCGAAGACGACACCCAGGGTCCGGGTCGTGATCACCCCCCGCCCCGCGAAACCCCAGCCGACCCATCGACCGACCTCTCGGCCGACCCCTAACCACGTGCGGGTACCCGCCGTCGTACCCCCGCCCGTCCACGCCAAGCCGACCCCGAAACCGAAACCCGAACCGACGATCAAGCCAACCCCCAAGCCCGCGGTGGCCTACGTACGCGCCAAGCGCGTCGAGCCGCCGCGCCCGCGGAAGAATCCGCTGGGCACGGTGCTCCTGATGGTGGTCCTGACGACGGTCATCGCCTCCACCACTGCTGTGGCGTTCGCAGCCGTACGATAAAACCGGCCTCCGGAGCCGGGTGCGTAGGTTCGAAACCTACAGGGGGCACTCCTCGCCAGCCAGGTCAGATGCCGTCTGACCTGGCTTTTCGCAAAGATCATCTCGCACCATCACCGCCGGCGCGGCCGGCGGCAAGCCCTGTTCGAGCAGGACGCCGGGACGGAGCCCGCATGAGCCGCCGGCACGACGCGACAGCTCCGCACCTGGGGCTACGGTGTGATCTCTTGCTGCGGGGCCGACGATCCCGCACGCTGACGAAGCGATCCGGGTGACGACGAACGAGACGCTCGCCTGCTCCAGGCGATGAGGTAGAAGAGGTCGATGCCGCCGACCACCGCGATCACTCATCACGCAGCGCCGACCACGACGACTCGAGCCGATGCCAGAGGAGTTCGGTGGTCTCGAGAGTCCGCGCGGCGCTCTCCAGATCGGACCGGTTGTCGGTGAGGCCTGCCACAACGTCTCGGAAATGTTGTAGGGCGGGGACGAAACCCATCACGGTCCAGCCGGAGTTCGACGGCGTCGGCAGGGTGTAGTTGGGACGCCAGACCTCCGCTGGACCGTCGGCGGGACGATACGTGCAGGTGTCGACATTGTCGACCTGCACGGAGTCTCCTCGCCCGTAGACCTCGACGAACTCACCCCGATGCGCGAAGGAGGCAGTCGTGCAGAAGTCGAACGAGCATGTTGCACCTCCGTCCGTCCGGGCGACGAGACTCACGCTGAGGCCGACGGTGGGCACGACATTCAGGACCGCGGAGATCTCGTCGATCTCCCCCACGAGGTACCGTGCCAGGTCGATCATGTGCACCGGGTTGTCGATCAGGTAGTGGCGAAGATCGGCGAGGTACTCGTCGACGCGACCCATCGCGAACGTGAAATGCGCCAGGGAGGGAGAGCCGAAGCCCGCGGAGCCGATCACCTCCCGAGCACGCTGGTACGCCGGCGCGAACCGCTTCATGTACCCGACGACGACCTCGGTCTGTGCCTCGGCGGCGAGGGCGGCGCACTCCCGGATCTCGGACGCGGACTGCCCGCCCGGTTTCTCGCAGAAGACCGGGATCCGAGCCTCGATGCATGAGGCGAGGATCGGCCGGTAGGCGGCCGGCGGGACGGCGACCACTACCCCGTCGAGACCGCCGGCCGCGAGCATGTCCTCGACCGAGGTGTGGTGAGCATCGGCGCCCCAGCGTCCGGCAGTGATTGCCGCACGCTCCGGCGTCCGGGCGCACGGTGCGCCTGCCCACCCGGCACCTGTCGGTCGAGCTAGTCTTCCCCGCCGCGTTGGACCCGGTGGTGTGGGGCACCGAGACCTCCACCACCGCCGAGGCCGTCGCCCTGCGCACCCCGATCACCCGCACCGGCCGCGGGGACGAGGTGGTCTTCTCCTGGGCCACCGATGATCCTCCGCTACCGGCTGGAATGGCGTTTCCGCGCCCGCGACGACGAGGCCCAGCCCTCGGTCGCGTTGCGCACCGCCAGCGACCGGATGCGCGCGGCTGGCATCGTGCAGCACGGCGCTGCGATCCTGACCGTCCCTGCGCGTCCGTTTACCCTGCCCGCCGAAGCCGACCACGCCGGCGACGTCATCGACCGCCTGTTCGCCGCCATGCAGCGGGTCCGCGAGCACCACGCGTTCGGCAAGGGCATGGGACTGGCCGCACCGCAGATCGGCATCGACCGGGCCGCCGCCATCATCGTCCTGCCCGACCCGGACGCTGACCCACTGATCGTGCTCAACCCCTGCATCGTCAGCGAGTCTGCCGACACCGACGAGCAGTACGAGGGTTGCCTGAGCTCTTCGATGTGCGCGGCCTGGTCCCCCGCCCGCTGCGGATGGAGATCAAACACACCCACCTGGACGGGCAGGCGGTCATCACAGTGGTGGAAGCGGCGCTGGCCCGCCTGGCCGGCCATGAGATCGACCACCTGTACGGGCGCCTGTATCCGGACCGCATGCGGCCCGGTATCACGCCGATCCCGGTTGCGGAGTACCGCGGGACCGGTCACCCCTGGAGCTACACGTGAGCCCCGGCCGCCCCCGGATCATCATCGCCGCTCTGGGCCCTCCTTCGAGCAGCCGCCGCGCCTGCGCCGAAGCGCTGGGCGCGAGGCGGCGGCCGCGGAGGCCATCGACCTGGATCCTGCGTGCGGCCC
Organism: Nonomuraea sp. NEAU-A123; assembly: GCF_018603905.1. Taxonomy (GTDB): domain Bacteria; phylum Actinomycetota; class Actinomycetes; order Streptosporangiales; family Streptosporangiaceae; genus Nonomuraea. Next base: position 699,242 of record NZ_JAHFZZ010000002.1, on the reverse strand, counting down.
GCGAGGCGATCAATGACGCGTAGCCGGTTGAGGCCTCCAGGGTTAGCTTTGCCCAAGGCGATGACGGCGTCGGTCAGCGCGCTATACAGGTAGCCGTGGTTCCAGTGCTCCTGTGCCAGCGGGCCGCCGTCCTCCAACTGGCGGACGAACTTGGCGAGCTGATCGGTCCACTCACCTGCCGTCGACGGTAGCCGCGGGGCGGCATTGGCCCGCTGGATACGGCTGGGAGTCCACCGCGCGCGCGTCCCGCGGGCCCTGCGGGAGATGTTGATGAACTCCTCGATGGTCTCCTCGCACATGGCGTAGAGCCGGGAGATCCGCCAGTCATAGGACGAATCCTGCTCGGTGCAGAGATTGACCACGGCGCGCTGCATGGCGAACAGCCGGATCATCGCCTCGCGCGCATCAGGAGGCAGCTCGTCGCGCGCGGCCGACAGCGCGGCCGCGCTCACGTAGTTCGCCAAGGTCGTCCCTGACTGGGCGGCGGCCGTTTCCAAGGCGTCGTGTTCGGCGTCGGACAGGCGGAGGTTGACGCGGTTTCTGCGCTGCCCCTGGCCGCGTTCGCGGGGTCGTCGACGGCGTGTCGATGGCGGTTCCTCGTCGTCCGTCACACGCCCTCCTGACAGTTTGGGGAACCCAAATCTATAACTTTTCCGCAACGGGCCAGGCGCGCGAAGCCCTGGCAAGAAGGGCTGTGCGGTGTGAAGCGAACGTCGAGATAGCGCTGGACCTGCAAGAAGCAAGCATTCGATCATGGTCGGTCGGCGAGTTCGGGGCGTGGTGGACGGCGGCTCTTTGCACCGGCAGAGGCCCGGACCTTTCCTACAAGATCAAGGCGCGGCGTGTCGGCCGCCAGGGTGTCGCCGAAGGAATCCAGGAGCTCTTAGGCGAGGTCAAAGGCATGGCCACAAGCGCGCTGATCCCCACACACCCTTGGCGCTAGAGCGAAGAAATCATGCAGCCAGAAGAAGGGCAGGCTCACGCCCCTCGTGGTCGGCTTCCCTTTTAAGGGCATCACCACGCTGCGGCGGGGGGATGCCCCGTTGCTCTGGAAAGCCCCACCACGTCAGCCACATGACCAGTGAGCCCTTCAGCGTTCTGCGACGCCTCTTGCGGATAACGCCTGGCTGAGGTCCGGACTTTCGGTGATCCTGAAGCGCTTGCCAAGCCAGCCAGGCGGTCAGCGTCATGGAACCGGCCAAGCTGGCGACCTGAAAGGGAGTGGGTGCCTCATCCCACCCGGACACCGCACTCAGCGCTGACGCCAACGTGGTCAATAGGGAGAACACCAATAGCCGTACTCGCCCTGGTCGCCGGTTTCGGCGGCGGCTCGCACGACCACCCATGACCTCATGAATACCCCATCAACAACCCGTCTGCGCGCAGATTGGCCTCCGATGTCGTCTGCCAGTTGAGTTGAGGCACTAATTTGCCCGTGACCTGCGGTGCCTCAGAAGAACTGGCAGACGCAGGGATGCTTTCCGCCAATCAATCTGAGGCATCTCGGCTTCCTTCCGGGTCGGGAATGACCTGGCAGGCGTTGCGGATCTCTCCCTCGCGGACGAGTCCGTCGATTGCTTCGATCATCGCGGTGATGCCGGGCCGGGACGTGAGGTCGTGTAGAAGTAGAGGTGGTTCGCCACGCGGCTGTTCATCGGCGCGGCCCCGCCCCCGCAAGGCGGGTTACAGCCGGATCAGGTCGGCGACCTCCTCGGGCAGGCCGGGTGAAGTCATGACATGGCCCATCCCGGGCACGACGTGCAGTACCGCGCCCGGAATCGCGGCAGCCAGGGCCTCGCCGTGACCGAGCGGATAGACCGGATCCTGGTCGCCGTGCACGATCGAGGTCGGCGCGGTGATCGACGACAGCGGGGCGAGCAGATCAGGGGCGTCTGTCCACGCGGCCCGGTGATGGTTGGCCGCGGCCGCCGGGTCGGTAGCCCGCGACAGCGCCAACTCCAGCATCGCCCGGGCGGCCGGCTCGTCGAACGGCCGAACCGGCCCGTTGAAGACCCGGAACAAGGCCACGTCGGACTCCACTCCCGGCGGCAGCCCGGTGGCCATATGCGCGAGAAACGCCGGCGACGGCGGTGGTAGATCATCCGGGTCGGCCGGCTCCCCGGCCATCGCCCGTGCCCACGCCGGACTCGGATCATGGCCCATCGGCGAGCTGGACATCACGGTCAAAGACCGGACCCGGTCCGGCGCGTGCACCCCCAACCACTGCGCGATCATGCCGCCCATGGAAGTCCCAGCCACATGAGCGGAGCCCAGTCCGTAACCGTCCAGCACAGCCAGGCAGTCGCGAGCCATGTCCCCGATGGTGTACGGGTGAGCATCGAAGTCGATAACGCTGGACCGACCGGTGTCCCGATGATCGAACCGGATCACCTGAACCCCACGCTCAACAAGCCGACCAACCAGTGCATCAGGGCAACTGACACCCTGAGCAGCCGACCCCATGACCATCAAAACAGCGGGAAGCCCAGGATTCCCGACCCGCTCAGTCCAAATCCGCAGCGGCCCGGAGGCCACAAATCGCTCATGCGCATCCAACATGGAGGCACGGTAGCGGCTACCTGCTGCCGAACGCCGACATTTACCGATGGCCCGGCCGAGAACAGCGCACCGCGACCGATAGAACCGGTCGTACCTCAGTAACTGCCCTCCGCCACCGCCCGGGTCAGCCGACTCACCACCGACCACGTCACCCTCGACGACACCACCGTGAAGATCCAACTCGGGACGACACCCATCACCCTGCCCGAGCCCGTCGCCGACCTCACCCGCCACGTGCTGGACGGCAAACGTGGACACGCCACCACCGGCGCCGCCAACCCCTCACCCTGGCTATTTCCTGGAGGCCAACCCGGCCGCCCGATCAGCGCCACCCACCTCGGGAAACGCCTCAAAGACCTCGGCATCCAACCCGGCCAAGCCCGCTCCACCGCCCTGTTCCAACTCGCCACCGAACTGCCCGCCACCCTGCTCGCCCGCATGCTGGGCTTCCACATTGACGTCGCCGTCGCCTGGCAACGAGCATCCTCCGGCGACTGGATGACCTACGCCGCCGACGTCAGCCGCCGCGAACCCCGTCTCCCCAAGCGGCCGAGTCCAACCCCTCAGGCTTGATCGAGATCCTCGCGCTTCAGCAGCGCAAGGAGTCGGATCCCATTCGCAGCCAAGGCCTCCGCACCGCCCTCTTGCCGATCGATGACACACAACGCGTGGTCGATCTGGGCTCCTAGATCACGCAACTGACCAGTGGAGATCGCGATCTGCCCGCCCGAAGTCACCACGTCCTCAATGACCAAGACCCGCCGTCCCTTGACCTCAGCACCCTCGGCCAGCCGGGCAGTGCCATAGGACTTCGCTGTCTTACGCACAAACGCGCACGGCAGAGCAGTGTGCCGTCCCAGCGCCGTGACCACCGCGATGCCTCCCATCTCCAGACCGGCCAACACCTCAGTTCCGACAGGGACCAGCGACGCCATCCCCAGCGCCAACTCATCCAAAAGAAGCGGGTCAGCCTCGAACTGGTACTTGTCGAAGTACTCATCGTCCACTCGTCCCGAACGCAAGACGAACCGGCCACTCAACCGGCAACAGCCGCGAACCCGACGGGCAAGATCCACATTGCTCACCACGACAGCATGCCAGAACCCCAACAGGGCCTGTTCAGAGACCTATTCGGACAGTTCTGATATCCGACGGTGCCGTTAGCCTCGCAGGAGGAAATCGCCGAGCTGGTCGACCGGGCGCTGGACTACTGAAGGGTGCCCGGTGCGAGGGCCGCCACCACCGGCAGACGACTCCCGCCCCATCGGTCATGCAAGGTCTACGAAGCTGCGCACGGTCCAGCCCCGCCGCACGACGTACAGCCCACTTCCTGCGCCGATCTCCTCCGAGTGAGCTTTGAGGTCGTCGATGTCCACCTCCTCAGGCCACCGTGTTCCCGTCTCCGACCACCGAACTCCCTCCAGGTCGATGTCCGCCAGGCGGAGGCTGCGCAGGTCGGACGCCGTGAAGTCGTCGAGAAACGTGCGGACCGACGCTGCCGCGAGGGGAACATCCCGGCCCAGCGCCTCGCGAATGGCGCGCCGAACCGCGTGAAAAGGCGGGGCGACGAAGTCGTATTCGCGGAGGCGGTCGAGGTCGCGGGCGAGAGCGCGGGCAGAGGCGAGGTTGCGGTCGGGATCGGGGTCGAGGTCGAGGTCGGGGTCGAGAGCGAAGGCGCGGGCGCGGATGTGGGCGCGGTCGAGGGCGCGGGCGTGGTTGAGGGTGTGGTCGAGGGTCCGGGCGAGATCGCGGGCGAGGTCGAGTACGTGGGGGGTGCGCCGTAGGGTCAGACGATCTTGTGGGCTGACGGCCTCCAGGAGTTGCTCAGGGGTGAGCGGACGGCTTTCGTCCTGAGCCTGCGGCGCAACTGCGCTCGTGGCAGGCAAGATCGCAGCAAGTCCGGTTTCGACGTTGACAATGGTGTCCAGATCATCCAGTTGAGCCGCGTGATGGGAGTGCAGCAGCGCCTCGCGCAGGCCAGCCTCGATATCCAGGACGGTGCGTAGATCGTCGATCAGGGCATGATGGCACAGGTCGAGTCGGTCAGCTTCGTTGTGGTCGTGGTTGGCCATCACGCCTCCTCACCGGTGGCGAAGTACCCGGCGTCGGTGAGGTGCTTGATCGCGGCTCGCCGGGCTTTTTTGAGGCTGGCGCTGACCGCGTTGGGGGTCATGCCAAGCTGGTCGGCGATCTCAGCGGGGGTATACCCGCTGAACGTCCAGGCCAGAACCTGTCGTTGGCGGTGTGGCAGACCGCGCAACACCTGGTGTAGGTCATGGCGAGCTTCCCAGGCCGTGCCATCTTGGGGGTGGGGGAGCAGCGCGGATCCGAGGGCCGGCGTTTGTACCCTTTGACGTCGACCACCAGGTCCTCACCGACCACCTGGATGACCTGGGCGAGACCGTGATGGGGGAGTAACGTGAGGTGATGGATCGTCGTATCTTCGGGCTGGAGAACGAGTACGGCGTGACCTGCACGTTCAGGGGGCAGCGCAGGCTGTCCCCCGACGAGGTCGCGCGCTACCTGTTCCGGCGGGTCGTGTCCTGGGGCCGATCGAGCAACGTCTTCCTCCGCAACGGCGCCCGTCTGTACCTGGACGTCGGCAGCCATCCCGAGTACGCCACGCCCGAGTGCGACAGCGTGATCGAACTGGTCACGCATGACAAGGCGGGGGAGCGCATCCTGGAGGGTCTGCTCGTCGACGCCGAGAAGCGGCTGCGCGAGGAGGGCATTGCCGGCGACATCTACCTGTTCAAGAACAACACCGACTCGGCCGGCAACTCCTACGGCTGTCACGAGAACTACTGTGTGGGCCGGCAAGGCGAGTTCGGGCGGCTGGCCGATGTGCTGATCCCGTTCCTGGTCACCAGGCAGATCATCTGCGGCGCGGGCAAGGTGCTGCAGACGCCGCGTGGCGCGGTCTACTGCGTGTCGCAGCGGGCCGAGCACATCTGGGAGGGCGTGTCGTCGGCCACCACCCGGTCCAGGCCGATCATCAACACTCGTGACGAGCCGCACGGTGACGCCGAGCGGTTCCGCCGCCTGCACGTCATCGTCGGCGACTCGAACATGAGCGAGACCACGATGCTGCTCAAGGTCGGCGCCACCGACCTGGTGCTGCGCATGATCGAGGCGGGCACGGTGATGCGCGACCTGTCGCTGGAGAACCCGATCAGGGCCATCCGCGAGGTCTCCCACGACATGACCGGCCGGCGCCGGGTGCGCCTGGCCAACGGGCGCGAGGCCTCCAGCCTGGAGATCCAGCAGGAATACCTGTCGAAGGCCAAGGACTTCGTCGAGCGCCGCGGCGGCGATGCGATCGCGCACCGGGTGCTGGAGCTGTGGGAGCGGACGCTGCACGCGGTCGAGACCGGCAACCTCGACCTGGTGGCGCGCGAGATCGACTGGGTGACGAAATACCAGCTCATCGAGCGCTACCGGAAGAAGTACGATCTGCCGCTGTCGTCGCCCAGGGTGGCGCAGCTCGACCTGGCCTACCATGACGTGCATCGCAAGCGGGGCCTGTTCTACTTGCTACAGCGCCGCGGTGCGGTGGAGCGGGTGGCCTCCGACATCAAGATCTTCGAGGCCAAGTCGGTGCCGCCGCAGACGACCAGGGCGCGACTGCGGGGTGAGTTCATCCGCAAGGCGCAGGAGAAGCGGCGCGACTTCACCGTCGACTGGGTGCATCTCAAGCTGAACGACCAGGCCCAGCGCACCGTGCTGTGCAAGGACCCGTTCCGCAGCGTCGACGAGCGGGTGGACAATCTCATCGCCGGCATGTGACCGAGCGGCCGGCTGGCATCGCATCAATGCCCACGCCACTCTGCGTCTGTACGGGCACCAGATTTGGCCGACGACCGCCGCGAGGTCCGCGCTGCGATCCGCCGCGCCGATCAGCACTGCAGTGGGGAGAGTCCACCACCACATCGAAACGACCTTCCGCACAGTCCGGAGGGCCGTTGACGTCGGTCAGACGAGAGGCAGGTCTTTGCGTGCCTGTTCCAGGTCGGTGGCCCAGATCCACAGTCGTTGCGCGGGCGGGACCTGGTGGTAGCCGAGCAGGCCGACCTCGGTGAGCCGGGCTTCCAGGTCGGCGATCATCCAGGTGAGCAGGCTGGTGTTCTCGTGCGGAACCGCCTGCGGCCTGACCTTGTCGATGCCGGAAACCTTGGTGATGCACTCATCGGCGGCTTGGGCCATCGTGGCGAACTCCTTGCGGGCGATCGAGCAAGGGTTGCCGGCCTCGAAGGTGGTGGCGCGGTGCGTGTCCTTCACCGACGTCATCGCCGCGCGTGCGGCGGACATGGCGTCGCGGGCGCTGAACTCATCGCCGTGTCCGTGGCGCATGTAGCGGATGACCTAGCCTCGGTGCCGGACAGGGTCGGCCGAGGGTATGAACCTTTCCAGGCGGTCGCCCCGGTTGGCCGCGATCACGCGGACGGCCCGCCGCAGCCGGTGGCCGAGTTCTATGAGCGCGTCCAAGCCCGCGGGGCGACGTCTGACGTCGAAGTGCGGCTGCGCGACACGACCAAGAAGCTGAAGAAGACGATCGCGAACAAGAACAAGGAACTCGCCATGATCAGACAGGACGTTCCCGCCCTGGTCCGGGCCGTTCATCAGCTCACCCTGGAGAACCAGGAGGGGCGCTTGCAAACGACGAGAATCTTGTCGCCCGGTGCCGGTTCGTGGTTGCGGCGGTCGGGTGGCGTCGGTGGTTGTCGGGGGCTGATGTGGTCAATCATTGTGGTCAGCCGGTGGGGGCAACTCAATTGCGCGACGAAGCGCCTCGACCACGTCCATGGCGGGCTCGAGAGAGAGACCGGTCGCTCGGCGGATCTCTTTGATGGCGGCAATACGTTGCCCCGACATGATCAGGACGCGAACTGCATGCTGCACCTCGATAGGAACAGCCACATCAGTGATCCGGTCCGGATCAGGTCGTCTTAAGTGGCCTCTTTCGCTGATCATCCGACCGGAGCCCACGAGCCAAGCCATGATTAAGGCAGACGCAACCCAAGCGATGGTCTCAAGTATGTGGATCAATCTGCTCCCCAAGTCGCCTTAGATGCTCACCCGAACCGAATTTTCTACGGGGATGGAGCGCACGTCGCAGTCAGCTTGTTCTTTATCCTCCGGATTGTTGGAGAGCGGCCGCCGGTGATCGAGTACGACTCCATCCCTATTACGCCGGAGCGGGTTCCTGATTGTCGTCTCCCAGCGGGCCGAAGCGCCATTCGCCTTCGCCGAGCAGCTCGAGTTCGTGGGTGTGGTGCTGTGCGACCGTCGAGCGGTGGCTGACGCTGACGACGATGGTGTCGGGCAACTCTGACCGCAACAGTTGATAGAGCATGAACTCCAGGTCCTCGTCCAACGCCGAGGTCGACTCGTCCATGAACACCACCTTCGGCTTCGTCAGCAGAATCCGTGCGAACGCGATCCGCTGCTGTTCGCCAGGGGAAAGCACCTTGGCCCAGTCCTGCACCTCGTCGAGCTGGTCCTCTAGATGCGGCAGCGCGACCTTTCGCAGTGTGCCGCGCAGGGTCTCGTCATCGACGGTGCCTTCTTTGCCGGGGTACGTGACGACAGCGCGCAGGTCGCCCAGTGGTACGTAGGGCAGTTGCGACAGGAACATCGTCTCGTTGGGTCCGCACGGTCGGGTCAGCGTGCCGGTGGTGAACGGCCACAACTCGGCGAGGCTGCGCAACAGCGTGGTCTTGCCGCTGCCGGATGGCCCGGTGACGACCAACGTGTCACCCACTTCGAGCCGCATGTCGAGCGGATTGATCAACTGCCGTCCATCGGGGGTACGGACCTCGACGGCCTCGAGCTGAACCGTCCCGTCGACGCAGGGCAGCGTCGTCACCTCCGGCAGCGCCCTGGCCTCTTCGTTGGCGATGACCAGACCGTGGAGCCGGATGATCGCCGCCCGGTAGCCGGCGAAGGCGTCGTAGGCGTTCCGGAAGAACGAGAGGCCGTTCTGGATCTCGTTGAACGCCGCTGCCGACTGGGTGAGATCGCCGAGGCGGATCTCGGCGGCGAACAGCCGTGGCGCCTGCAGGATATAGGGCAGGGGCACGATGCTCTGGCTGATCGAGTAGTTCCAGGCGTTGAAGCCGATGGTCCTGTTCAGATACCGCTTGTAGTTGCCGACGACGGGGGCGAACAGGCGCCGCAGCCCTGAGCGCTCCACGAGCTCGCCATGGTAGAACGCGACTGCCTCCGCCGCATCGCGCAGGCGCACCAGGGCGTAACGGAACGCCGCGTTGAACTTCTCGTTTCGGAAGGCCAGCCAGATGATCGGCTTGCCGATCCAGAAGGCGATGACGGAGGCGATGAGAACGTAGACCAGCCCGATCCAGAACATCGCCCTGGGGATCTCGCCCCCGAAGAGGGAAAGCGTACCCGAGAGTTTCCACAGGATCGCCGTGAACGACACGATCGAGGTGACCGCGGAGATGGCGCCGAACAACAGCGTGCTGGACGTCCCCCCGTTGCTCGGCAGGTTGGGCAGAGGTCCGAATCCGGCGGTGACCAGGTCGATGTCGGACTGAATACGCTGGTCCGGGTTGTCGATGGTGTCGTCGATGAATCGCGACCGGTAGTAGGCCTTACCATCGAGCCAGTCTCCGGTCAGCCTGTCGGTGAGCCAGGCGCGCCAGGCCAACACGAACCGCTGGAGCAGGAACAGATCCAGCAGCAGCCGGGCGATGTGGATCGCCGCCAGGATGCAGAAGACCCACAGGGACATCCAGAAGCCGTGTTCGCCGGAGCTTTTCACCGGAGTGTTGTTGACGGCGATGCCCTGGACCGCGACCTGGAGGCTGGACAGCATGTCGTTGCCCTGGTAGCTGAGCAGCACGTTCAACCGGACGCCGGCCACCACCGACAACAGCAAGGCGCTGAGCCAGAGCCAGACCTTGACGCTCCCCGGACCGGTGAAGTACGCGCCGGTGATGCGCCAGAATTGCCTGCCCCACGTCGTGCAGAGGCCTATCAGCACGAGGACCGCCAACGTGCAGACCGCGGCGATCGCCCAGGCTTGGGCGATCCACACCAGCGATGCCCAGACCTCAGAGCCCCAGTCGAGGGTCGGGGTGAACAACTCCATTCCGGAAACGTATAGGCACAGAGCGCGACGAGCGCCCTGGAGAACTCGACTCGCGGGAGGGAGTCGTTCGAGCCGCCATTCTTCGACGGCGACCCCCGGCGGGCGCCGGCCCGGCCCGCGCACCGCGTGCTGCTCAAGTAATGGATCACATCCTGTGACCGCCCGCCGTTCTATCGAGGACGGGGACGATGCTCTTGTGGCCGGGTGTTCACGCCTCCTCCGAGTCGTCGAACACAGGCGGCACGAGCTTGATCAAGGACTCTGAGCCGGGGCTTCCGCTAGCGCCAGACGATGGTGTCGAGGAAGACTTCGATGGCTGTCGTCACCTGACCGAGCACCTCGGTGGATCTGTGCAGCGGCCCCGGCACTTTCATGCCATGATCGGCGCCGTTGACCTCGAGGACGTGCGGCGTCAGCTCGCGTGCCAGCACACCATCCCACAAGTCGTCCGCGGTGCCGCCGACGAGCAGGAATGGCTGGGTGGCCCGACGCAACGCCTCCACGCATGCGGGCATGGTGAGCAACGGCGTCAGCCAGATCCCCGGCAGGCCGCGATCTGCGGCCACGGCGGCGCCGTACGAGCCGAGCGACTTGCCGATCAGCAGCGGTGTCCCCAGCTTCTCCACGACGGGCGTCACTTGCTGGTAGACCCAGGATTGCCCCTCCAGCAGGGGCTGGCCCTTCGGCGGTGTCCACGAGATCAGTTCGAGGTGGGCGCCACGGCGGGCAACCGCTTCGCCGGCGTAGGCGAGCAGTCCTGCCTGCGGTCCGTACATTCCGCCGGGAATGATGACGGCGTTCCGGCTCGATTCCCCTTCGCTCATTGCTCGAAGGTATCGCCAACGGCGGTCAACGCCGAAAAGGTCAGCGGGGGCCGGTGAGGCGGACGTCGCCCTGTGTGGACAGGACGAAGACCTGCCAGTTGTAGTACGCGTAGAAGCTGCGCGAGTCGCGCTTGATCTGGCGGGCGTGCGCGAGGACGGCGTCCACGTACCGGGCGTCGTGGTTGTAGGCGAACACCGCACGCCGGTAGTCGCGCGGCGCCCCCGACGCCTTGAGGTAGTTGGCCGCGGCGAGCACCGCGTCGCGCGCGTTGTGGACGTCCCCGCCCAGCCCGTACTGCCGCCACGTGCCCGGCATGAACTGCATGGGCCCTTGTGCCCCGGTGGAGCTCGCCGATCTGACCCGTCCGAACTTCGTCTCGACGAGCATGATCGCCGCGAGGACCTCCCACTCGACGCCGAACCGCTTCTCGGCCCGCGTCATGTAGCCATGCAAGGCCTTGGCGGGCGACGGCTCCGCCAGGCGCATCCGCTTGCGCTGCGCCGCGCTGATCGGATGGGCCATCGACAGCAGCTTCGCGATGGCCGTGGTGTTGTCGCGCGCCTCAGCGGCCAGTCCCTTGGGCAACCGCCTCACGACGCCCTGGGTCAGCGCCGTGTTCCGGGCCATCGCCCGGTAGATGCGCTGCTGATGAAGAGAGAGCAGCACGACGTCCTGCGGCGGACGCTCCTGTGAGCCCTTGGTCCAGCCGTCGATCGCCTTGTTCAGCGCGGTGGACGTCTCCTTCAGAGCACCGGCCAGCTTGACGGGGTCGGTGGGAATGCGGACATCAGGCGCGGGCACCCCCACGGCCCCGGCCTGCGGGGAGGGTGTCTCGGCGGCACTCGGGGCGGTGGTCTGGGCGGGCCGCTCCGGTGTCGCCGATCCGTCCGCCTCACCGGCGCATCCTGTGAGGACGGCTACGAGGGATGCGGCGATCATGACGTTGACCGATCTCATGATGCTCAACCGTATCGCCAGGATCACCCGCAAGAACTTCTGACCCGGCTGGCCAGATCTACCGCGAATCGGTCAGGCCGCTGTTCGCCGAGGCTTCGGCACGGTCGGGCGCGCTGGGTCAGGCTGAACGAGTACCGGCCGGTCCGAGACCACCACGACGGAGTACACCTGGTTCGGGGGCAGGGCGTCAGGATCGACCAGGTCCTCCAGGGCCAGGGCCTGCGTACGGTGTGCGGGGATGGCCACGCGGAACGGGCCCAGTGGCTGCCCGCCCTCCGCGCAGAACGTGAGCTCGACGTGGGCGTTGCCAGGACTGATGTTGAACAGGTAGAGCTGGTCGCCGGGCGTGCACCCGTCGGTGATCGCCATCTTCCAGTTTCCCACCATTGTGCTCATGTGCGACTCCCGTCTACTGCTCCGGCAGTCATCCCGCTACCCCGACAAGCCTGGATCTATCAGGCGCCGCGAGTATCCAAGAAACGCAAACAGCTGTTCTGTTGTCCTTCAACCTCACGTACGGCCGTCCTCGCCGGGTACCGGGGCCAGCCAGAGAGGGGTAACCATGACATTGGATGTCATCAGCATGATCACCGCAGACCACCGCGACGTGGAGCGGCTTTTCGCCCGGCTCAAGAAGGACACCGAGGATCGTCCCGCGCTGCTGACCGAACTGGCCGCCAAATTCGTCGCCCATTCCAGAGGGGAGGAGGAGCTGATCTACCCGGAGATCGCCACGTACAGGAGGAGGAGAGCGAGATCCTCCCGGCGCTGAAGAAGGCGGTGCCGCGCGGGCGCCTGGAGGAGCTCGGCCGAGCCTTCAGCGAGCGCAAGGCACAGGAGATCCAGCACGGCCTGACCGGTCCCTGGGGCCGACGCGGGTGCGCGCCGGTCCCAGGGGAGCCGTGCGGGTCAGTTGCCGGGGCCGACTCGCATCAGCTGCTCGTTCATGATCAAGAAGGCGCCCAGGCCGTGGAAGTCGTTCACCGGCCGCCCCCGGTTGAAGTAGTAGCTCAGCGAGTCGCTCGCGTTCGTGCCCTCGCTGATGTCCACGATGTTCGTCCGCCCGTCCTGGCCGAGGGACACCTTGTCCAGTACGCCCTGGTAGCCCCGGTCGGCGTTGACGCGGTACGAGGCGTCGACGTAGCCGAGTTCGACGGCGCGCGAGATCGTGTACGTGTACATGGCCGAGCATGACGTCTCGGTCCAGTTGGCGGAGTTCGACGTTTCGGTGACCACCTGGAACCATCGGCCGGTCGCCGGGTCCTGCCAGCGGGCGTAGGCGGGCACCAGATCGCGCAGGATGTCGATCAGCGCGGCCCGGCGCGGGTGGTCGGCCGGGAGCAGGTCCAGGATGTCGATGGTGGCCATGCCGAACCAGCCCATCGCCCGGCACCACGAGATCCCGTTCGTGTTGCCCAGCGACGGCTTCACCCAGGAGGCGGTCAGGCCGCCGGGCTCGTCGTAGGCGTGGTACAGCAGCCCGGCGGCCGTGCCCGACGGGCGGCGCAGGTGGCTGTGGTAGACCTCGATCTGCTTGGCGGGCTCGGTGCGGGTGAAGGTGTCAGCCGCGACCCAGGCGCCGTAGCGGGCCAGGAACGGATCCACCATGTAGACGCCGTCGCCCCAGAGCTGGCCCTGCCGGGAGTCGGAGGTGGAGTGCCACCAGCCGCCGTCGGAGGTGCGCGGGTAGGTGTTCAGCCGGGTCCTGATCTTGGTGGCGGCCGTACGGTAACGGGTCTGGCCCGTCTCCTTGTACAGGGCGAGCAGGACGTTGCCCGACTGCATGCTGTCGAGGTTGCCGAAGCTGTTGGAGATGTTGCCGGAGCTGTCGACGAACCGGTCGGCCCAGTCCTTGATGTACTGGAGGTAGCGGGCGTCGCCGGTGCGCTGCCAGACCAGATACTGCCCCCACAGGTACAACCCTTGCGTGTAGCCCCAGCCGCCCAGTGAGCTGGGGGTGAAGCGGGCCATCGTGGAGTCGATGACGGCCTTGGACCAGTCGGTCCCGCTCGAGGTGCCGTCGTCGACGGTGAGCGAGTCGACGTTCGGGCCGCCGTTGGCGGTCGTGGCGGTGGCCTTGACGGTGTTCGGGCCGGCGACCAGCGAGGTTTGCAGGGTCACCGTCCGCCAGGTGGTCCACGCCCCGGTGCCGGGGAAGGACAGGCTCGCCGCGATGGTCGTGCCGTTGAGCGTGATGCTCATCGGCCGGTCGGCGGTGGTGCCGTTGGCGTACCGCAGGACCAGCCGCACCTGGCGGGCCTGGGGGGAGTCGGTCGTCCATTCGACCGACGAGCCGGCCACGTTGTCATAGTTGACGAAACCGGTGCCGGTGAACCCGGCATGGTTGGACTCCACGACGCCCTGCGAGATGGTGGCGTTCTCGGCTTCGTGGAGGGTGGCCGCGGCGACGGCCGCGGGCACGGGCTGGACCAGCAAGGCACCGAGGGCGACTATGGCGATGACTCGATGTCGGTTTCTGAGGGGCACGCGACTCTCCTGACGCTGGTGAGCGCCACGGGTAAGACATCCCATGTCTCACTCGTTGGGCTTCTGACCTGTGATATCGCTCGACCACTCCTCATGCGGGGAGCACCGCCGAATGGCTCGAGCGACAGATCCAACCTTTCGCCTGATCTATAGCCAAACATCCGGAATATCCGCCTGTCCAGGTGTATGACATCCGATCTTTGCCCGATCGACAAGAGAGCAGCGTTAGGAAACTTTCCTAAAGATTGGATCGTTCCAAGATCAAAAATCTGTTGACGGTTGTGACTATTTGTGGGAACACGATGAAAAGCTCCAATCTCTCGCCCCGAGATACCACCCCCCGCAGGAGTGAATCGATGAACTTACGCAGGTACCGCGTCCTCGCCGGTGTCCTCGCGCTCTTCGCCGGGGCGCTGACGGTCGTGGCCCCTCCGGCCGCCGCGGCGCCCACCCGATACGAGGCGGAGAACGCCACGATCTCGCAAGGTGTCGTGGAGTCGAACCACACCGGCTACTCCGGCACCGGTTTCGTCAACGGCGACAACGTCGCCGGGTCCTCGGTCGAATGGACGATCAACGCGCCCAGCGCGGGCACCGCCACGCTGGCCTTCCGTTATGCCAACGGCACCAGCGCCAACCGGCCGAGCGACATCGCGGTCAACGGCACCGTCGTCGCCGCGGCCCGGGCGTTCAACGCCACCACGAACTGGGACACCTGGGCGACGGTCACGCTGACCGCGCCGGTCGTCGCGGGCACCAACACGATCAAGGCCACCGCCGCCGGCGCGGGCGGGAACCCGAACTGGGACTACCTGGAGGCCGAGGTCACCGCCACGAACTTCACCGACTACCAGGCGGAGAGCGCGACGATCTCGCAGGGCGTCGTGGAGTCCAACCACGCCGGGTTCACCGGCTCCGGCTTCGTGAACTACGACAACGTGGCCGGTTCCTACGTCGAGTTCGCGGTGAGCGCCGCCGGCGCCGGGCCGCAGACCCTGACGTTCCGCTTCGCCAACGGTACGACCACCGACCGGCCGATGAGCATCGCGGTCAACGGCACGGCCGTCGTGGCCAGCCAGTCCTTCCCGGGCACCGGGGCGTGGACCACCTGGCAGGAGATCAGCGTCAACGCCACGCTGAACGCCGGCGGCAACACGATCAGAGCCACCGGGACCACCGCGAACGGCGGGCCGAACCTCGACCGGCTGCGCGTCAGCGGCCCCGGTGACACCGAGAAGCCCACCGCCCCGGGGCAGCCGGTCTGCAGTGACATCACCTACAACAGCATCCGGCTGGACTGGCCGACGTCGACCGACAACGTCGGCGTCGTGGCGTACGACATCTTCCATCAGGGCACGCAGATCGCCACCGCGCCCGCTCCGCCGTACACGGTGACGGGGCTGAACTCCGACTTCCCGTACCAGATCTCGGTCTTCGCCCGGGACGCGTCCGGGAACGTGTCGCTGAGCAGCCCTGAGGCGAACTGCCGCACGCTGCCCGCGCCCGCGGACGACCCGCCGTCGCAGCCCGGCCAGCCCACGGTGACCGGCGTGCAGCCCACCTCGGCGACCGCGACCTGGACCGCCTCCACCGACGACAACGGCGTACGCGCCTACCTGGTCCGCGACCACGCCACCGGCACCGTGCTGCAGACGGTCACCGGCACGCCGCCCGCGACCAGCACCAGCGTGCCGCTGGAGTGCGCGCACACCTACCAGCTCGACGTCGTCGCGCGTGACACGGCCAACCAGCTCTCCACCCCGAGCACGGCCTCCGCGTCGTTCACGACCGGTAGCTGTGGCACCGTGCCGCAGACGCCGACCACGATCGCCGGCGGCTGGGACATCCCCTGGGACATCTCCTGGGCGCCCGACGGCTCGTACGCGCTGGTCACCGAGCGGGACACGTTCAAGGTGTTCAAGATCACCCCGTCGGGCACCAAGACGCAGGTCGGCACCGTGCCCAACGTCGTGACCACCGACGGCGAGGGCGGCCTGATGGGCCTCGACTTCTCGCCCACCTGGAACGGCACGACCGACCAGGAGGTGTTCTTCATGCACACCGCCTCCGAGGGCAACCGCGTCGCGAAGATGAACTTCAACGGCACCACGCTCAGCGGCTACAGCGCGATCCTGCAGGGCATGATCGACAAGAACCGCTACCACAACGGCGGCCGCATCAGGTTCGGTCCTGACGGCTACCTGTACGTCACCGCGGGAGACGCGCAGGCGAGCGGCAACGCGCAGGACCTCGGCTCGCTCAACGGCAAGATCCTGCGCATCACCAAGACGGGCGCGGCCGCGCCGGGCAACCCGTTCGGCACCCGCGTCTACAGCTACGGCCACCGCAACCCGCAGGGCATCGCGTGGGACTCGGCCGGGCGGCTGTGGGAGTCGGAGCTGGGCAACTCCTCCAGGGACGAGCTCAACCTGATCCAGCCGGGCAAGAACTACGGCTGGCCCACCTGTGAGGGCACCTGCAGCACCTCCGGCATGACCAATCCCAAGTACACGTGGAGCGTCTCGGAGGCGTCGCCGAGCGGCATCGCCATCGTGAACAACACCGTGTTCATGGCGGCGCTGCGCGGCCAGCGGCTGTGGCGGATCGTGCTCAACGGCGAGAACGTCTCGACGGTCAACTCCTACTTCAACGGGACGTACGGCCGGCTCCGCGCGGTGGAGAAGGTGCCGAACGCCAGCGCCATCTGGTTCGGCTCCACCAACTCCGACAACAACGGCGACGGCAGCGCCGACGTGATCAGGCGCTCCAACATCCAGTGACGCACGCCCCCTCACCAGGCGGCCGCGCTTCGGCGCGGCCGCCTGTCACCCCCGAGCCACCTGGAGATTTCGCGTGATGGAACCTGACGGCGGTGAGAGCGGGCCGACGCGCCGGGCGGTGCTGGGCGGCGCGTTCGGCACCCTGGCCGTGGCGGCGCTGACCGGCCCACTCGCCGCCCCCGCTCATGCCGAGGCGCCCTGGACGCTCGACGTCCGGATGTCCTCGGACGCCCAGTGGGCCGCGTTCCTGCGGGAGCAGGACCTGCGGTGGGCCAAGCTGCCCGCGGTCTGGCACGAGGGCCCGTTCCTGGGCGACGGCCTGCTCGGCAGCATGATCTACAAGGAGCCGGACGCCAACAAGATCCGCTTCACCACCCAGCACGGCCGGGTCCAGGACCACCGGCCGGAGTTCGGCAGCGGGTTCGGCACGTGCAGGCTGCCGGTCGGCCATCTCACGCTCGACCCCGTCGGTACGATCACCGCCGTCGACTGGCGGCTGAGCCTGTGGGACGCCGAGCTGACCGGCACCGTCACCACCTCCTCGGGGAAGATCACGTTCACCGCGTTCATCCACGACGAGCTGTTCGTGGCCAGCGCCTCGGCCACGGGCAGCGAGCAGGTCCGATGGACGTTCCATCCGGAGGTGGCCGACAGCCCCAGGCAGGCGTCGGAGGACCCGCCGTCCGGCTACACGCACAACCCGGCCTCGACGACCAAGACCACCGGCGACGTCAAGCAGGTGCTCCAGGGCCTGACCGGGGGAGGGCAGACCGCCACCGCCTACCGGCAGAGCGGCAACCTCCTGCTGCTGTCGGTCGCCCACAGCTTCCCGTCCAGCACGGCGGCGGAGACGACCTCGCTCGGCAAGATCCAGAACGCGGGCACGTACGACACGCTGCGGGCGGCGCACCGGACCTGGTGGCACGCCTTCTATCGCAAGAGCTTCGTGTCCATCCCGGACCAGCGGCTGCAGAGCTTCCACTGGATCCAGCTCTACAAGGTGGCCTCCGCCACCCGCGCGGGCGCGCCGGTGATGGCGACGACCGGGCCGTGGCTGGAGCCCACCCCGTGGCCCGGCGTGTGGTGGAACCTCAACGTGCAACTGGAGTACTGGCTCATCCACGGCTCCAACCATTTGGAGCTCGACTCGGTCACCAGCACGCTCGACCAGAACCGGGCGCAGCTCACCGCCAACGTGGCCAGCGCGTACCGGAGCGACTCCTCGGGTGTGGGCCGCAGCTCCGACATGTTCGCCAACCGGAGCGTCGGCACGCCGGGCAGCGGCGCCGAGGTCGGCGACCTGACGTGGGCGCTGCACAACGTGTGGCTGTCCTACCGGCACACGATGGACGACGCGCTGCTCAGGGACACGCTGTTCCCGCTGCTGCGCCGGGCGATCAACTACTACCTGCGCTTCCTGGCCAGTGGCAGTGACGGCAAGCTGCACCTGCCGAGCACGCTGTCGCCCGAGTACCCCGTGGTCCCGCCGCAGGACACCAACTACGACCTGGCCCTCATCAGGTGGGGCTGTCAGACGCTGCTCGACTCGGCGACCCGTCTCGGTATCGACGACCCGCTGAAGACCAGGTGGCAGCAGGTGCTCAGCACGCTGGTGGCGTATCCGACGGACACGAACGGCTACATGATCGGCGGCAGCACGCCGTACGCGCAGTCCCACCGCCACTACTCCCACCTTTTGATGATTTATCCCCTCTACCTGGTCAACTGGGATCAGACGGGGAACCGCGCGCTGATCGAGAAGTCGATCGTCCGGTGGCACGCCCTGACCGGGGCCCACCGCGGTTACAGCTACACCGGCGCCGCCTCCATGTACGCCATGATGCGGCGCGGCGACACGGCGCTGTCCTACCTGCTGAAGTTCTTCGATCCCTCGACCTCGTACCCGTGCCGGGCCAACACCCACTACACCGAGGCCGGGCCGGTCATCGAGACGCCGCTGTCGGCCTCGCAGTCGATCCACGACCTGCTCTGCCAGAGCTGGGGCGGCGTCGTCCGCGTCTTCCCCGCCGTCCCGGGGGCGTGGCCGGACGTCACGCTGCACGACTTCCGTACGCAGGGCGCGTTCCTCGTCTCCGCGGTACGGCAGGCGGGCGCGACCCGCTTCATCCGGGTCAGGAGCCTGGCCGGTGAGCCGCTCAAGCTCGACCACGGGCTGACCGGCACGGTCACCGCCGTGCTCGACGACGGCGCTCCCGCCTCGGTCCAGGACCTGGGCGGCGGCGTGCTGGGCATCACCCTGCCCAAGGACCGCGAGGTGCTCGTCTACGCGGGCGCGGTCCCCGACCTGGTCATCGCGCCGGTGCCGATCGCCAAGCCGGGCGCCGCCTGGGGCCTGCCGGGCGCGGACACGCCACCGCCGCCGCCGGGCCGCTACGAGGCGGAGGACGCGACGATCTCGCAGGGCATCTTAGAGAACTCCCACACCGGCTACAGCGGCACGGGCTACGTCAACGGCGACAACGTGTCCGGTTCGTACGTGGAGTGGGCTTTCCCGATCACGACGGCGGGGACGGCCACGATCAAGCTGCGGTACGCCAACGGCACCACGACCAACCGGCCGTCGGCGATCGCGGTGAACGGCACGACGGTGTTCGCCGCCCGGGACTACGCGAGCACCGGCACGTGGGACACCTGGGCCACGGACACCTTCACGGTCCCGGTCAACGCCGGGTCCAACACGCTCCGGGCCACCTCCACGACCGCGGGCGGCAACCCGAACATCGACTACATCGACGTGGCGACCGCCTCGGGGGGCGGCACCGACTACCAGGCCGAGGACGCCACGATCTCGCAGGGCGTCGTGGAGTCGAACCACACCGGCTTCACCGGCACCGGCTTCGTCAACTTCGACAACGTCGCCGGTTCGTACGTGGAGTTCGCCGTGACCGCCGCGCAGGCGGGCAGCGCCACGCTGACGCTCCGCTACGCCAACGGCACCACGGTCAACCGGCCGATGACCATCGCGGTCAACGGCACCAGCGTGACCCGCGACTTCACCGGCACCGGGAACTGGGACACCTGGCAGACCGCCTCGCTCACCGTCCAGCTCACCGCGGGGGCCAACACGATCAGGACGACCGCCACGACGGCCAACGGGGGCCCCAACCTCGACAAGATCACTATTGGATAGGAAGCCATGGAACTCACCCGACGCCAGCTCGGGACCCTCGTGGGCGCCGCGCTTCTCACCCCGTACCTGCCTGCCCGCCCGGCTTCGGCGGCGACCGCCTGGCAGCTCATGTGGGCCCCCGAAGCGTCGTCCGTAGGGCTCGGCGCGTTCGAGACCATCGAGGACGACCGCGCCGACTCGCACCCCGCCGGTCAGCCGCACATCTTCGCCGAAGGCAACAACTTCCGCTTCAACATGCACACGGTCGACCGCGACTCGATGACCGACCGGCAGCGACAGGAGGTGACCGGCACCCGTAACCCGAGCGGCTACCTGCAGTGGCTGAAGGGCGAGACGTGGCGGGTCACGTACTCGATGTTCATCCCGAGCTCGCTGAAGGCCACCACGACCTTCACCCACATCAGCCAGACCAAGATGCCGGGCACGGGCACCAACCCGATCACCGTCACGTCGCTGCGCCGGGTGGACGGGGTGCAGACCATCGAACACAAGATCTTCCAGTCGGACATCCTGGTCGGGCGGACCAACCTGGAGCCGCTGCAGGACAAGTGGATCGACGCCGAGTACGAGATCAAGATCGGCGACGGCAGCGCGGGCTCGGTCCGCTGGGTGCTGCGCGACGGGGCCACCACGCTGGTCGACGCGACCAAGACCGGCGACACGTTCCTCGGCGACCGGGTCCGTCCCAAGTGGGGCATCTACCGCTCGCTCGGCGATACCTCGGGCTCGCTGCAGAACTGCTACATGCTGCTCACCAACATGCGGGCGTACAAGCAGGTGGCGGCCGTCGCGACCCGCCTGGAGGCGGAGAACGCGACGATCTCGCAGGGCGTGGTCGAGTCCAACCACGCGGGCTTCTCCGGCACCGGCTTCGTCAACACCGACAACGCCGCCGGGTGTTACGTCCAGTGGACGCACACCGCCTCCGCAGCCGGCCCCGCGACCCTCACCATCCGGTACGCCAACGGCACCACTGTCGACCGCCCCATGGACGTCACGGTCAACGGCGTCGTCGTCGCCTCGGGGCTGAGCTTCGGCGGCACCGGCGCCTGGACCACGTGGGCGAGCAAGAGCGTCAACGCCACCCTGGTCGCGGGCGCGAACACGGTCAGGGTCACCGGCGCCACCGCGAACGGCTGCCCCAACCTCGACTACCTGGAGGTCCTGGTATGAAGCCGCGTGTGTCGCGTACGGCGGTGCTCGCCGTACTCGCCCTCCTGCTCGGCCTGCTCACGACCCTGCCCACCGCTCTGCCCGCCCAGGCCGACCTGCAGCACCCACGGCAGGCGTTCCTGCGCAACTCGATCGCCGGAGTCTTCCTGCACTGGGGCGAGCGCACCTCGCCGCAGCACACCAGTTGCAGCGGCTGGGAGGCCGACGTCACCAACGGCGGCTGGAGCGCCTCCTACTGGGTGAACGAGGCCAAGAAGCTGCACGCCCAGTACATCGTCCTGGCCACCTTCCACAGCCGGCTCGGTTACGCCAGGCCGTACCCGTCCTCGATCCCCGGTTCGTGCCGTACGACGCGGGACTTCCTGGGCGAGCTGATCGACGCGGCCGACGCGCAGGGGCTGAAGGTCATCAACTACATGACCGACGACCCGCAGTGGCACAACGAGGGGCTCAGCTCCGGCGACTGGCTCAACTCCTCGGCCTTCTCCAGCTACGTCGGCCACAACGTGGACCTGACCACGCGTGACGGGTTCGGCGAGTTCAGTTACCTGCAGTTCTTCGAGCAGATGCAGCGTTATCCGAAGCTGGCCGGGTTCTGGATCGACAACGACAACGCCTACTGGGAGAGCAACAACCTCTACGCCAAGATCTACCAGCAGCGCCCCGACATGACGATCTCGAACAACAACGAAGACACGCCGATCATGGACATGATCAGCAACGAGCAGAAGACCGGCATGACGCCGTCCTACGACTACCCGCAGGCGGTCTACACGGCGCTGCCGAGGCTGATCGAGGCGGACTTCAAGCTGCCGACCGGCGGCCCCTGGTGGTACGGCGGGTCGGACCAGGCGGTGGACCGCAAGCTCACGCTGGGACGGCTCATCACCAACGCCGGATCGTCGGTGAAGGCCCTGATGGCCGAGACCGCGATGGTCAACGGCAAGTTCCCCGCCCAGCAGGTGAGCTTCAACAACTTCGCCGACACCTACCTGGGGGAGATCTGGGAGTCGCTCGGCGGCACCGAGGGCGGCGGCTACATGTTCGGCGGGCTCAAACCGGGCTTCTGGAACAACGGCGCCCACGGCGTGACCACGATCGCCAAGAACGATCCCAACCGGCACTACATCCACGTCGTCACGCCGCCGTCAGGCAGCACGCTGTCGCTGCGCGACAACGGCTACCGGATCAGCTCGGTGACGAACCTGCGCACCGGTGCCCCCGTCACCTTCACGCAGGCGGGCGGCACGCTGACGCTGAGCGGCATCTCCTCGTGGGACCAGTACGACACGGTCTTCAAGGTCATCTCCAGCGGCCGTGAGGGGATCTACAGCGGCGTCACCCTGTCGGCCACCTCGTCCACCAGCGGGCACGCCGCCTCGGCCGCCGGTGACGGCGACTACCTCACCTACTGGGACAGCAACGCCGCCGAACCCGCGTCGCTGACCTTCGACCTCGGCTCGGCCAAGCGGATCCAGTACCTGGCCTTCAACCAGCGGGAGGACTCGACGGTCTACCCGTCGTCCGGGTCCGCGCGGATCTCCGGTTACCAGGTGTACGTCAGCGACAACGGGACGAGCTGGGGCAGCGCGGTCAAGACCGGCACGGTGCCGAACGCGCGCGGCGTGCAGGTCATCGACCTGACCGCCTCGACCCACCGGTACGTGCGGCTCACCAAGACCGGCCACCATGGCGTCTCGCGATGGCGGGTGGACGAGGCCTGGGTCGGCGGCGAGTACGCGGGCGGCGGCGGCACGACGCCGCCACCCGGCCGATACGAGGCGGAGGACGCGACGATCTCGCAGGGCATCTTCGAGAACTCGCACCCGGGTTACAGCGGCACGGGGTATGTCAACGGCGACAACGCCGCCGGCTCCTATCTGCAGTGGTCTTTTACCGCCGCCACCGCGGGCACGGCGACGATCAAGCTGGGGTACGCCAACGGGACGACGACGAACCGCCCGTCGGCGATCGCGGTCAACGGCACGACGGTGTTCGCCGGCCGTGACTACGGCAGCACCGGCACCTGGGACACCTGGGCCGTCGACACCTTCACCGTGCCGGTCACCGCGGGCGCCAACACGCTGCGGGCCACCGCCACCACCGCCAACGGCAACCCCAACCTCGACTACATCGACGTGGACGTGACACCTGGCGGCGGTGGCGGCGCCACCGACTACCAGGCCGAGGACGCGACGATCGCGCAGGGCGTGGCCGAGTCCAACCACACCGGCTTCACCGGGACCGGCTTCGTCAACTACGACAACCTGGTCGGCTCGTACGTCGAGTTCACCGCGGTGAACGCCGAGTCGGCGGGGGACGCCACGCTGACGCTGAGGTTCGCCAACGGCACCACGGCCAACCGCCCGATGGACATCACGGTCAACGGCGCGCTCGTCTCGGACGAACTCGCCTTCGACGCGACGACCAACTGGGACACCTGGGCCACCAAGTCGATCACGGTGCCGCTGAACGCGGGCGCCAACACCATCCGCGCCACCGCCACGACGGCCGGCGGCGGCCCGAACCTCGATCGGATCACGATCGGTTGAACCCCGGCCGCCGTGCGGACGCGCACCGCCCGCACGGCGGCCGGCACCAACGGAAGCCACGGTCAAGAAGGCGCACGTCACGGCGGCGCGCCGGCTCCACCGGAGGAGCGTTCCCCTGGACAGACCCCGGCCCCGTACGGCGCTTGGCGCTCACCGGGCTGGCCGTAAAAGCGAAGGAGAAATATCCGTGAGACGGAGAGCGATAGTCGCGGCGGTGGCGGTGCTCTTAGCGGGCTTGTTCGTGAGCGTGCAGCCCGCGGCCGCTTCCGACAACGGCCTGTCGATCAGGCCCGCCATGGGATGGAGCAGTTGGAGCTTCGTGCGGCGCTGGCCCGACGAGACGAAAATGAAGGCCCAGGCCGACGCGCTCGTCAGCAGCGGCCTCGCCGCGCACGGCTACGTCTACATCAACCTCGACGACTTCTACCAGAAGTGCGACTCCAACGGCTTCCAGGTCGACGGCTTCGGGCGGTGGGCCGTCGACACCGCCAAGTTCCCCAGCGGGATCAAGGCGCTGGCCGACTATGTGCACGCGAAGGGCCTGAAGTTCGGCTTCTACGTCACGCCCGGCATCGCCAAGAACGCCGTCACCGCCAACAAGCCCATCGAGGGCACCTCGTACCACGCGCAGGACATCGCCGACACCTCGCAGACGCACAAGAACTACAACTGCAAGAACATGTACCGGCTCGACTACTCCCACCCCGGCGCGCAGCTGTTCATCAACTCGTGGGCGAACCAGATGGCCTCCTGGGGCGTCGACTACCTGAAGATCGACGGCGTGGACGCGACGACGGTCGCCGACGTCGAAGCCTGGGACAAGGCGCTGCGCCAGACCGGCCGGCCGATCAACTTCGCGCTGTCCAACAACCTGCCCATCGCCCAGGCCACCACCTGGAAGCGGCTGGCCAACAGCTGGCGCACCCAGGGCGACGTCGAGTGCTACTGCGGTCCTGGGGCGAACGGGAGCGGGTTCCCGCTCACCGACTGGTCGCACGTGTCCAGCCGGTTCGCCTCGGCGGCCTCCTGGCAGCAGTACGCCGGGCCCGGCGGCTGGAACGACTACGACTCGCTGGAGGTCGGCAACGGCGACCAGGTCGGCCTCACCGCCGACCAGCGGCGCACCCACATGACGCACTGGGCCATGATCTCCAGCCCGCTGCTGCTCGGCACCGACCTGACCGCGCTCACCTCGACCGACCTGGCCATGCTGACCAACGACCGGCTCATCGCCGTCGACCAGGACGGCGTCGCCGCCCAGCGCGTTGTGAACAGTGGTGTCAACCAGGTCTGGCGTAAACGGGAGTCGAACGGCGACTACATCGTCGCCCTCTACAACACCGGCACGTCCGGCAACTCCACGGTCAGCGTCACCTGGTCGCAAGTGGGCTTCACCGGCCCGGCCGAGGTCACGAACCTGTGGTCCGGCGGCTCCGAGGGCACCGTCGCCTCCTCCTACAGCGCCACCCTGCGCCCCGGTGAGACCCGCCTCATCCGCGCCCGGCCCACCACGGCGAGCCCCCACTACGAGGCGGAGGACGCCACGATCTCGCAGGGCGTGGTCGAGTCCAACCACGCGGGCTACTCGGGCACCGGCTTCGTCAACTACGACAACGTCGTCGGCTCGTACGTCGAGTTCGGCGTCAACGCCACCGCGGCGGGCAACGCCAACATCACCCTGAGATACGCCAACGGCACGACGGTGAACCGCCCCATGACCATCACCGCGAACGGCACCACGCTGACCCGCGACTTCCCCGGCACCGGTAACTGGGACACCTGGGCGACGGCCACGTTCACGCTGCCGCTGGTCACCGGGGCCAACACCATCCGCATGACGGCCACCACCGCCAACGGCGGCCCGAACGCGGACTACGTCGACGTATCGGCCCCCACCCCGGTCGGCACCGAGTATCAGGCGGAGAACGCGACGATCTCGCAGGGCGTGGCCGAGTCCAACCACACCGGCTTCACCGGGACCGGCTTCGTCAACTACGACAACCTCGTGGGCTCGTACGTCGAGTTCGCCGTCACCGCCGCCGCCGCGGGCGCCGGGACCCTGACGATCCGGTACGCCAACGGAACGGCGGTGGACCGGCCGATGGAGGTTGCGGTGAACGGCACGGCGGTGACCACCCAGTCGTTCCCGGCCACGGCGAACTGGGACACCTGGGCGGACGGCACGGTCGCGCTGAACCTCCAGGCAGGGGCCAACACGATCCGCCTCACCGCCACGACCGCAGGCGGCGGCCCGAACCTGGACCGCATCACGCTCGGCTGACCCCGATCACGGGCGCACGCACCCCGACCTGGCGGAGTGCGTGCGCCCGACGCCCCTTATGCGGCCCTCTCTTGAGGCGTCCTCAGCCCCTTATGCGGCCTTCGACCAGATGGCGATGCCCAGGCACATCTCGTCGCTGGTCCCCGCGCCCCAGACCACGTAGCGCGGCCGCAGCTTCTGCAACTGCGGCAGCTGCTTGCGCAGTGCGGCGTCATGCGTGCAGGTCACCCGCACCACGTCGCCCTTCTTGACCGTGACGGGCTTGGCGAGCACACGCAGCGCCTGGTCGTCGAAGTCGTACTTCGGGACGTCCAGGAGCGTCTGCGCCTTGGGCGTGCCGGGATTGAGCTCGACCTTGATGGAGCGCCCGAGCAGATGCATGTGCCCGGCCAGCGCGTGCAGCGTCACGTTGCCCGGGATGGGGATGTCGCAGTGCTGCGTCGGCCCCGGCTTGAGCGACCCGCACCTCTTGGCCAGCATCTCCGCCTGCCCGTCGGCCCCGGGACCGAACCTGCGCACCACGTCCTTGACGGCGGCGGCCCGGTCACACAGGGCGCCGGTCTCCTGCGGCGTGCACGGCAGCTCGATCGGTGCCGGGAACAGCTCGGTCTCCAGCGGCTCCAGGGGCTTGTCGGTGAGCCGCAACCGGATGCTCGACTGGTCGGAGCCGGGGTTGCCGTTGGCGTTGAGGGTGTTGTAGTGGATCTGCATGACGAGCTTGCTGCCGGGCGGCAGCGCGTAGCCGTAGCGCGGATTCAGCAGCGTCTCGTTGGTGCCCGGCGCCCAGTGCGCCACCCAGGAGGCGTCGTCCACGCCCGCGTCGCCGAAGCACGTCCAGCCCTGACCGGGGGTGCCGTCATCGAGCGCCTTCGCCTTCGCGACCTGCTCAGGCCCGAGCCTGAAGAAGATCGCGTGGTGCACGATGTCGGCATTCTGCGGCTGGAACTGGGCTCCGGTCAGGAACGCCTGGCTGGTCAGCTTGGGGTCGATCATGAAGCACCGGTAGTCGTCGGTGCCGCCGTTGGGGCCGCTCGGCGTGTAGGCCTCGGCCATGGTCAGGGATTCGAACCGCTCGCCGGCCCGTAATGGGGCGGCCACCGGCGTGGCCTTGGCCCCATGGCTACCGGCGTGGCTCGTGTGGGTCGCCGGGGTGGCCGTCGTGGCCGTCCCACACGAGGCGAGCAGGGCGACCAAGGCGAACGCGGCGGCAGCCCGGGCTAGTCGAATCATGGCCCTACCGTCTCGCGGATGCCGCCGCAGGACATCCACCCCCGGTATGTTCTTCGTCCTCCCCTGGTATGACAGCCTCTCTCCGCCTTGGAACACCCTGGAACGCCTTGTCGGGTGAGGTCGCGACGGCGCGGCCACATGTCTCGTGACACCTGAGGAGAGCGGTGACGGAGCACACCAGGGCATATACGCCCTCGATCGAGAAGCGCAGACTTGTCGATCGGATATACCTGCACGCCGTAACCAGGCCCACGCAGGTCGCAGTGGAATGCGGCACGCGATCACTCACCTACGCGGCCCTCGCCGGAAAAATGGAGGAACGCGTCGGAACGCTGTCCGGCGCGGTGGGGCCGGGCAGGTTCACGGCGATCGAACGGCGCAGGTCCATCGAGTTCGTGGTGGACTTCCTGGCGGTACTGGCGCTCGACGGCGTTCCCGTGCCCATCGACCCCGACCTGCCCACCCGCCGCAAGGAGACCCTGCTCGGCCTGATCAGGCCCGGCGTCGTGCTGCGTGACGCGGCGGCGCTTCCCGAGGCGCTGTCGCGTGATGCGGCGGCGGTCTCTGGGGTGGTGTCGCGTGATGCGGCGGCGGTTTCTGGGGTGGTGTCGCGTGATGCGGCGGCGATCCCCGGAGTGGTCTCACGTGACGCGGCGAAGCCGACCGGCCCTGGCGAGCTCGGCTCCGGCGAGCTCGGCGCGGCTGCAATCGCGGACGGGGCGTACGTGTTCTTCACCTCCGGTTCCACCGGACGGCCGAAGCCGGTGCTGGGCTCGGCCGCCGCGCTGACCTCGTTCCTCGCCTGGCAGTGCGCCGAGTTCGGCGTCGAGCCGGGGGACCGGGTCGCGTTCCTGACCGCGCTGAGTTTCGACGTGGCGGTCCGCGACGTCTTCCTGCCCCTGTGGGCCGGGGCGACGCTGGTCATCCCGGCCCTGCGCGAGGCCGACTCGCCGGAGGCGACCGTGGCCTGGCTGCGGCACAGCCGCGTCAGCGTCGTCAACGCGGTGCCGTCGGTGGCCCGCGGCTGGCTGCGGCACGGCCGTACCCGGTGCGAGTCCATGCGGACGGTGTTCTTCGCCGGGGAGCCGTTGGACGCCGCCCTGCTGGAGGAGTGGCAGCTCGTGTTCCCCGGCACCCGCACCCGCGTCAATCTGTACGGCACCACCGAGACCACGCTGCCCAAGATCTGGAAGCGGCTGCCCGTCTCCGGGCGGTTCACGGGCGATCTCCCGGTGGGCGAGCCCGTTCCGCATACGCGCTTCTGCCTCATCGACCCCGCCGGGCTGTTCGACGCCGCCCTTGTCCGTGCGGCGCTGCGGAACCCGGCGGCCGAGGGCGAGATTGTTTTGGTGAGCCCGTACACCGGCCACGGCTACGTGGGGATGCCCGAGGAGACGGCGGCCCGTTTCGCCGACCTCGGCGACGTCACCGCCTACCGCACAGGTGATCTCGGCCGCGTGTCCGACGCCGGGGAACTCGTCGTCCTCGGGCGGGCCGACGACGAGCTGAAGGTCAACGGTGTACGCATCCACCCCGCCGAAGTGGCTGCGGCGATCCGCGCCTGCGGGCCGGTCAGCGACGTCCACGTGACCGCGGAGCGGTCGGCCGGGCGGGCCCGCCTGACGGCGTACGTCGTCCCCGCGAAGGGCCGGGACCTCGACCTGCTCGCGTTGCGGCGCGCCCTGACCACGACGCTTCCCCTGGCCATGGTCCCCACCGCACTGGTCGAGCTGGCCGAGCTCCCGTCCCTCCCCAACGGCAAGATCGACCGTACGGCCCTGCGCCTGCTCGCCCGGCCCGGCGCGTCTCCGGGAAGCCCCACGATGGAGCCGACCGCGCGACCCATCACGGCGCCGGAGCTCAACCGCCGACCCGTCGCAGCGGAAAGCCCACCGGACGAGCGGTCTGTCGTGGCGGGGGGCTCGTGGGACGATCGGCCTGTCGTGGCCGGGAGCCCAGGGGGCCAGCAGTCCGTGGCGGAGGAGAGCCGCCCGGACCCGCGATCCGTCACTGTGCGGGAGAGTTCAGCGGACTTGGGAGCCGCTGCGGTGCGGGCGAATTCCGCGGAGGCCGGAGCGTACGTCGCTTCGGACGGTGACGTGGAGCGGTGGCTTGCCGATCGGTGGGCCGAGCTGTTCGAGGTCGGCGCGGTCTCCGCGGGCGACGACTTCTTCGCGCTCGGCGGCGACTCCATCTCGGCGATGCAGCTCGTCTCCCGCATCCGGCGCGACCTCGGCGTCACCCTGTCCGTGCGCGACATCTTCGCCGCGGCCACCGTCACCGCCATCGCCCGGGAGATAGCCGACCGACGGCTGCTGGCGATGGACGCCGACGAGCTGCTGGCCATGCTGGAGAGCGTCGAGCAGGACGCCTTGGACGCGGTCATGGAGGGCTCCTCCGACGCGGCCGGGCAGGACGTCTCCGACGCTACCCGGCAGGGTCGCTCCGTCGCGGTCGTTCAGGGACTCTCCGACGTGGGCGAGCGGGACGTATCCGGCAGGCCGGATGGATGCGGGAGTCTGACGGACGGATGCGAGAGGGGTGCCGCATGACGCCCACCGCGTTGGCCGAACGGTTGTCACGCCTCTCACCCGAACAGCGGGCCAGGCTGAGCCGCCTGGCGGCCACCCGTACCGCCGCCGTGCCCGCCCCCATCCCGCGCCTGGACCGGAGCACCGGCCGGCTGCCCATGTCGTTCGCGCAGCGACGTCTGCACTTCCTGCAGAACCTCGACCCGGCCAGCCCGGCCTACAACGTCGTCCAGGCCATGCGGCTGACCGGTCCGCTGGATACCGGGGCCCTGCGCGACGCCCTGGCGACCGTGGTGGACCGTCACGAGGTCCTGCGCACCACCTGTTCATCCGACGGTGCGGAACCCGAACTGGTCCTGGCCCCACCCGGTCACGGCCCGTCCCTCGACGTCATCGACCTTACAGACGCCGACCGGCCGGACGCCGCCCGGGCCGAGCTGCCGGGCGCCGTGCGGGAGGTGTTCGCCGCGCAGGCGGAATGCCCCTTTCGTCTTGACAGCGAGTTCCCGCTGCGGGCCACGCTCGTCCGGCTGGCCGACGACGACCACGCACTGCTGCTCGTCACGCACCACATCGCGACGGACGCGTGGTCGTCGCGGCAGCTCGTCCGCGATCTCTTCGACGCCTACGCCGGCCACGAGCTCGCCCCGCTTCCGGTCCAGTACGCCGACGTGGCCGCCTGGCAGCGCGAACGCCTGACCGACGACGTCGTACGCGACCACCTCCACCACTGGCGTGAACGGCTGGCCGACATGCCGCCCATCCTGGAACTCCCGCTGGACCGGCCACGCCCCGCGATCCGCTCCGACCGCGGCGCCGAGCTCGACTTCACGCTCGACCGCCGGACCTGCCGCCGCCTGCGGGAGGTGGCGCGGGAAGCTTCCGTGACCCCGTTCGTGCTCCTGCTCACCGCCTTCGGGTACGTCCTGCACCGGCACTGCGCCACGGAGGACGTCGTGGTCGGCGTGCCCGTCTCCGGCCGGGACCGCCCCGAAGCCGAGCGACTGGTGGGCTGCTTCATCAACACCCTGCCGCTCCGGCTCGACCTGGGCCCGGCGCCGACCTGCCGCGAGCTCGTGCGGCGGGTCGGCGAGCGGGCGCTGGACGCCTACGACCATCAGGAGCTGCCGTTCGAGCGGCTGGTGGCGGAGCTGGCGCCCGAGCGGGACCTCGGCGCGGGTCAGCTCGTCCAGGTGATGTTCAACTACCACACCGCCACCGACCTCGGTGAGAACCTGCCCGGCCTCGCGGTGACCCCGTTGCGGGCAGGGAACGCGCGGGCCCGGTTCGACCTGTCCTGCGCGGTGGTCGAGACGAAGGGGGAGCTGCGGGTCACGCTGACGTACGCGGCGGAGCTGCTGTCGCGCGAGCTGGTGGAGCGCCTCGGCGGCCACTTCGCCGAGGTTGTCGGCGCCCTGCTCACCGGTCCGCCCCTGACCGGGCTGGACGCGCCGATAGCCGCGCTGCCCGCCGTCCCGGCCGGGGATCTGGAGACGGTACGGCCGGCGCCGGCCGGGCCGCCGCACTTCGACGAGGCCGCGACCCTGCTGGCCCGGTTCGAGGCGTACGCGGCGCTCGAGCCCGGACGGGACGCGGTCCGGTGCCGCGACGACGTGGCCGGCTACGGCGAGCTGAACGAGCGGGCGAACCGGCTGGCCAGGCACCTGGTGACCGAAGGAGTGGGGCCCGGCGACCTGGTGGCCCTGCTGTTCGAGCGCTCCGTGGACCATGTCGTCGCGATGCTGGCCGCGCAGAAGGCGGGGGCGGCGTACGTGCCGCTCGATCCGGCGGCGCCGGCGAGCCACCTCACGGCGGTCATCGCCGAGTCACGCGCGAAGGTGCTGCTGACCCACGCCGAAGTCGACCACGCGCCGATCGAGACGGCCGGTTCGGACGGGGGGCCGGTCCGGGCCGTGGTGCTGGAGGAGATCGGCGGGATCCTGGCCGGTTATCCCGGGACGGACCTGGGGCGGCGGATCGCCCGGGATGAGGCCATGTACGTGGTGTTCACCTCGGGGTCCACCGGACGGCCGAAGGGGGTGGTGGTCGAGCACGGCAGCTTCACCAACTACCTCACCGCGATCCTCACCCGCCTGGACGTGCCGGAGAGGCTGCACTTCGCGCTCGTGTCCACACTCGCCGCCGATCTCGGGCTGACGAACCTGTACGGGGCGCTGGCCACCGGCGGGACCGTGCACATGCTGCCGTACGAGTGGGCGGTCGATCCCGAGCAGTTGGCCGGCTACTTCCGGCGGCACCCGATCGACTTCATGAAGCTCGTGCCGAGCCACCTCCAGGCCGTCCGTGACGCGGGGCTGCTGGCGGCGGTCGTCCCGGCGCGCTACCTCGTCCTCGCGGGGGAGGCGTGCCCGTGGGAGCTCGTGGACGCCGTCCGCGAGGTCCGGCCGGACTGTTCGATCTGGAACAACTACGGGCCATCGGAGACCACGGTCGCGGTGCTCGCCCACCGCGTCCCGGCCGGGCGCGGCGGTCGTGGCGGGCCGGTCGTGCCTCTGGGGAGTCCGCTCGACAATGTGCGGGTGCGCGTGGTGGACGCGCGGCTGCGCCCGGTGCCCGTGGGGGCGGCGGGGGAGTTGCTGATCAGCGGCGCGGGGGTCGCCCGCGGGTACCTGTCCGAGGGGGACGGGTTCATCCGGGACCCGTTCGACGCGGGCGCCCTGGCGTACCGGTCGGGGGATCGGGGGCGGCTGCTGCCCGATGGGGTGTTCGAGTTCCTCGGGCGGCTGGACCGGCAGGTGAAGATCCGCGGGTACCGGGTCGAGCCGGGCTATGTCGAGGCCGTGCTGCGGGGGCATCCGGGCATCGGTGACGCCGCCGTCGTGGTCCGGCACGACGAGGAGGGGCGGGCCCGGCTGGTGGCGTACTGCGTCATGCGCGGGGACGGTCCGGCGCCGCACGAGTACGCCCGCGCGAAGCTGCCGCCGTACATGGTGCCCGCGGCCTTCGTGGAGATGGACCGGCTGCCGATCACCCCGAACGGGAAGCTCGACTGGCGCGCGCTCCCCGAGCCGGGGCCCGGCATCGCGGGCGACCGGCCGTCGGCGCCACCGCGCGACGGGGCCGACGAGCGCCTGGCCGGGATCTGGTGCGAGGTGCTCGGGCTGGCGGAGGTGGGGATCGACGACGATTTCTTCGCGCTCGGCGGCGACTCCTTCTCGGCCATGCGGCTGGCCCGGCAGATCGGCGACGGGTTGCGGGTCGCGGCGATCTTCCAGCACCCGACGATCCGCGAGCTGGCCGACCTGCTCAAGGGCGAAAACCCCAAAGGCGGGCTCCTCGTACGGCTGCCGGGCGCGACGGCGACCCCGGCGAGGACGACGGCGGCCACCGTGGTGGCGGTGCCCTTCGGCGGCGGGAACGCGGCCGCCTACGGCGAACTCGCCCGGGCCCTGCCGCCCGAGTTCCCCCTGCTCGCCGTCGACCTGCCAGGACACGACTTCGGCGACCCGTCTGCCTCGATGGAGCCGCTCGACACGCTGGCGGCCCGGTGCGTCGCCGAGATCCGCGCGACCGTCCAGGGCCCCGTCATCGTGTACGGCCACTGCCTCGGCGCCGCGCTGGCCTTCGACATCGCCCAGCGGCTGGAGGCCGGGGGCGGGGACGTCGTCGGCGTGGTGTTCGGGGGCGCGTTCCCGGCGCCGCGCCTGCCGGGACGGCTCTTCGACCTGTGGGCCAGGCTCCTGCCCAGCGACCGCTGGCGATCCGACCGCCTCTATCGCGACACACTGCGCGGCATCGGCGGGCTCACCGACAGCCTGGACCCGGAGGAGCAGGCGTTCATCCTGCGCGCCCTCAGGCACGACTCCCGGCAGGCCGAACAGTTCTACACCGAGCACTGCCACGCCGCGGACCGTCCCCGCACGCTGCACGCGCTGAGCGTGGTCGGCGAGCGGGACCGGCTCACCGAGTTCCACGAGGAACGGCACCGCGAGTGGGACCTGCTGTGCGCCGACACCGAGCTGGAGGTGATCCCGGACGCCGGGCACTTCTTTCTCAAGCACCAGGCCGCCGAGCTCGCCGCCATCCTCACCCGCTGGTTCGAGCGGCGGCAGCAGGAGCCCGCGCAAGAGAAACCGATTGTCCCGCTGGCCGCCTCGGGTCTGTGGGGATTCCTGCTCGTCACGCTCGGCCAGCTCGTCTCCATGCTCGGCACCCGTGCCCTGGCGTTCGGCCTCGGGGTGTGGGTGTATCTGGAGACGGGCAGCGCCACGCAGTTCTCCGTCATCCTGGTCTGCGGGCTGCTGCCCGCGCTGCTGGTGCTGCCGTTCGCGGGCGCGGCGGCCGACCGATGGAACCGCCGCCTGGTGATGATCACCGGTGATCTGGTGGCCGTCGGCGGGAGCGGGTTCTGCCTGGTCATGTACGCCACGGGGTCGCTGGAGGTGTGGCAGCTCTACATCGCCACGGGTCTCAGCTCGATCGCGGGGTCCTTCCAGCAGCCGGCCTACCTGGCGGCGACCACGCAACTGGTCCCCAAGCAGTACCTCGGCCGGACCAACGGCGTCACCCAGGCCCTGGTCGCGCTGAGCCAGGCCGGGGGACCGCTGCTCGGCGGCGCGCTGATCGTGCTGATCGGGCTCGGCGGCGTGCTGGTGGTGGACCTGGCGACGGTGTTCGTCTCGCTGCTCACGCTGTTCGTCGTACGGTTCCCCGACACGCTGTTCCGCAGGCGGGAGGAGACGATCTGGAAGGAGATCTCCAACGGCGTCCGCTACATCGCCCGGCGTCCCAGCTTCGTGGCGATGATCGTCTTCTTCCTGGCGTTCAACCTCATGCTCGGTTTCGCCATCGCCCTCACCCCGCCGCTGGTGCTGTCGTTCGCGTCCGCCGCCACGCTGACCGTCGCCTCCGTGGTCGGCGCCGTGGGCGGGATCGCGGGGGGAGTGGCCATGGCGTTCTGGGGCGGGTTCGAACGGCGGGCCACGGGGATGGTGGGGTTCACCCTGCTGACGGGTGCCGGCATGATCCTGGTGGGCCTGCTGCCCTCGGCGCTGTTCCTGGCCGTGGGACTGGCCGCCATCGCCGCCTCCCTCGCGCTGCTCAACGGCCACTGGCAGACCATGATCCAGACGAAGGTCGGGATGGAGCTGCAGGGCCGGATCCTGGCCAGCAACCGCATGATCGCCAACCTCACGGAACCGCTCGGCTACCTCTGCGCCGGTCGGCTCGCCGACGCGTTCTTCGAACCGGCGATGCGCGAGGGCGGCTGGCTGAGCGGGACCGCGGGCACCGTGCTGGGCACCGGGCCCGGCCGGGGCATGGCGCTCATGATCGTCGTCCTCGGTGCCGCCCAGATCGCGCTGGCGGTGTACGGCCTGCGCTGGCGCAAGCTGCGCTACATGGAGGACGTCCTGCCGGACGCCGTTCCCGGAGCCGTGGTCACCTGGGACCGCGACGCGTTGCAACGGGAGGCGGACCTGCTGCTCGACACAGAACGGCACGCTCGGCGGTAGAACGGCGGCGGCCCGCTCAACCGTGGATCTCAGCTGTAGATCACCGACAGGAAGCGCACCAGCACCGCCTCCCGCGTGGCCGTGGGCAGCGCGTCCAGGACCGCGTTGACCAGCGCCATCTCCGGCTGCCCCGCGCCGGGCCGCAGGTCCACCCCGACCGCCGCGGCCAGCTCGGCGAAGGCCGCGTCGTCCAGTTCCGCCAGATCCAGGTTCACGACCAGGTCGATCAGCCCGTCGGGGAGTACGGCGGGGCCGCGGACCCGGGCGGCCGCCGCCGACTCGCCGATGACCTTCAGCAGCGCCTCGATCCCCGAGAGCGTCACCCCGGTGACCGTGATGTGCAGGTTGGCCGGGATGCCCGCGTAGGACAGTTGCGGCTGGAGGAACCAGCCCCGCCGCCGGGCCTCGTCGGCCAGGACGAACACGTCGAGTTCCGACGACGTGAACGCCACCAGCGAGGTCTCCGGCTCGCCCAGCACCCGCAGGCCCGGGACCGCCGCGATGCCCGCGCGCAACCTGGCCGTCGCCTCCAGCGTGGCCCGGCCCAGCGCCAGGTAGCCGTCGCGGCCCAGGGCCTGGAGCGTGGCCCACGCGCCGCCGAGCGACCCCGCCGACCTGGAGCTCTGCACGGTGGCGTTGATGACCGTGTAGCCGGGCCAGGCGGCCGAGGCGAAGTACGCCCTGCGGCGCATCGCCGGGTCGGCGAACAGCACGACCGAGGCGCCCTTCGGCGCGTAGCCGAACTTGTGCAGGTCACAGGAGAGCGACGTGACCCCCGGCACCGACAGGTCGAACGCCGGGACCGCCGCGCCCGCCGCCCGCAGCCACGGCAGCAGCCACCCGCCCACGCACGCGTCCACATGGCAGCAGACGCCCGCCGCGGCGGCCACGGCGGCGATCTCCCCGATCGGGTCGATCACGCCCTGCGGGTACGACGGCGCCGAGGCGACGACCAGGACGGTGTCATCGTCCATGGCCGCCGCCACGGCCCGCGCGTCGGCCTTGAACGTGGCCGGATCGACCGGCACCGGCCTGACCTCGAGGCCGAGGTAGTGCGCCGCCTTGTGGAAGGCCGGATGCGCGGTGACGGGGAGCACCAGGTTGGGGCGGGCCCGCCCGGCCGCGTCACGGGCGGCCTTCACCGCCAGCATGATCGACTCGGTGCCGCCGCTGGTGAAGATGCCGTGGCCGCCGCCCAGCAGGTCGGCGACGGCGCCGACGACCTGCTTCTCCATCTCCACCACGCTGGGGAACGCCGTCGGGTCGAGGCTGTTGACCTCCAGCATCTCCGCGTAGGCGCGGGCCGCCGCCTCGTGCACCTCGTCGCGGCCGGTGTCGTAGACGTAGGCGGTCACCTGGCCGCCCCTGACCGGCAGGTCGTGCTCTTTGAGCCTGGCCACCTCGGCCAGCAGATCCTCGGTGGTCCTCCCGGTGTCGGGCAGGTTCACGCGTTCTCCTCGTGTCGGTCCTCGTTCCGGGCGACCCGGCCGTACCAGACGATGAACGGCAGGCTGATCAGCATGAGCGCGGCGGGCAGCGCGGTGAAGCCCGTCAGCAGTCCGGTCAGGGCGGCGGGCGGCTGCGCGACAGGCGCCTCGACCGGCGCGGACACGAACCCCGACACCGCCAGCACCAGCGCGAACAGGCCGGGACCGAGCGCCAGCCCGGCCGTCTCGCCCGCCGTCCACAGCCCGGTGAACGCGCCCGCCTGCGCGTGCCCCGTGCGGGCCGTGTCGGCGTGCACGGTGTCGGGCAGCAGCGACAGCGGCAGCAGTTGCAGCCCCGCGTAACAGGCTCCGGCCAGCGCGGTCAGCGCCAGCGTCGCCACCAGGGACCGCGCGGCGATCGCCGGGACGAGCGCCAGCGCCGCGAGCCCGAAGCCCAGCGTCGCGGCCAGGTAGCAGCGCACGGGCCCGTGGGTGCGGGCCAGCCGTGCCCACAGGGGTACGGCCGGCATGCTCGGGGCGACAAGGCAGACGAACATCACCGAGGTCAGGCCGTAGTCGCCGAGCCGGTAGGAGGCCACGTACGGCGCGCCCGCCAGCATCACCGCGACCCCCAGCGCCTGCGTGACGAACGCCGCCAGCAGCGCGAAGAACGGCGTGTTGCCCCGTGCCATGCGGAACGCGGCCACCGGGCCGAGCTGCCGCGGACCCGGCCGCGAGGTCACCCAGCGGGTGGCCAGCGTCGCGGTGACCAGCGCGGCGGCCATGACCGCGCCGATCGTGACGCCCATGACCGCGTAGCCGGGCCGGCCGCCACCGGCCAGGTCCACCACCGCGGGGGCCAGCCCGCCCGCGACCAGGATGCCGACGGTCAGGCAGACGACCCGCCACGACATGACCCTGGTCCGCTCGGCCCGGCTCGCCGACATCTCGGCGGGCAGCGCCACGTAAGGCACCTGGAAGCAGGCGAACGCCGTCGCGGCCACCAGGAACGCCACCCCCGCCCAGAGCGCGCCGGGCGCGGCGTCCGGTACGGCGAACATCAACGCGAACGCCACGGGCAGCGTGGCCGCCCCGGTCAGCAGCAGCCGGGTCCGCCGGCCGGTCCGTACGGCCTCGCGGTCACTGGCGGCGCCGACGAGCGGGTTGAGCAGCACGTCCCAGATCTTCGGCGCGACCAGCACGGCACCCGCGGCGGCGGCCGGCACGCCCAGCATGTCGGTCAGGTAGTAGAGCAGCAGCAGCCCGGGAACGGCCGAGAACACCCCGGTGCCCACGGAGCCCGCGCCGTAGCCGAGTAACCGGCTCCGGGCGAGCCGCTCGCTCGCCGGCGCGGTGGTCACGGGAGTTGGCCGGGGAGCGCGAGCGCGCGGTGCAGGGTCAGGTGCAGGTGGGCGCGGAAGCGCCGCAGCGCCACCCGGTCGCTGCCGCCCCTGCGATGGCCCTCCTCGTCCAGCACGCCGCCCTTGGCGAACCCGTGCACGCACCAGATCACCGACCACATGGTGTACTCCAGGTCGATCGCGTCGTCGATCACCCCGGCCTCGACCGCGGGACGCAGAGCATCGGTCACCATGGCCACCAGCGGCTGGACGTACTGGCGTTCCAGCTCGGTGAGGTCGCTGGCGTCGGAGAGCCAGCGGTGCATCCACAGCGCCGGCACCTCGGGATGGCACACGCAGAAGTCGATGTAGTCGTCGATCAGCCGGTGGATCCCGGTGACCGGGTCGTCGCCCGGCAATCGGGCCAGCGGCCCTTCCAGGGCCGCGCGTTCGGCCTGGTGGGCGCGCTCCATCACGGCGAGGTAGAGCTCCCGCTTGCCGCCCACGTGGTAGTTGACAGTGGCGATGTTCAGGCCCGCCGCGTCGGCGATCTGCCGGGTGGAGGTGCCGTCGTAACCGAGCGCCGCGAAGAGCTGCGTCGCGACCTTCAAGATCACGGCGACCTGGCCGTTTTCTGTCATGTGAGCGAACCTAGTTCGGCCACGCGACTCCGTCAATCACTTGATGGAGTCACTTTAGGTGCCATCTCAATTACTTCTCGTGACATGATCGGGAGTGGCTGTTACTGCTAATCCATGACCATCTTCTCAGGGCGGTTCGTGGTCCCACTTCTCACGATTCTCCTGCTTGTCCCGCCGGTCGGCGCCTCCGCGACCGCGCTGCCCCACCCGATGTCGGAAGATGTCGCCCGTACGGCACTCGACGGGCTGACCGTCGCCGAGAGGGGCTCGCTCGATGGCTACAGCCACATCCGCTTCATGCCCGAATGGGCCCCACAGTGGGGCATGTGCGACACCCGAGAGATCGTCCTGAATCGTGATGGCGAGGCCGTCGAGCGCGACGCGTCCTGCCGGGTCGTCGCCGGCACCTGGTACAGCCAGTACGACGGCAAGGTGCTCACCAGCGAGGCCAAGATCGACGTCGACCACCTCGTCCCCCTGGCCAACGCCTGGCGTTCGGGCGCGAACACCTGGAGCGACGCCCGCCGCCACGCCTTCGCCAACGACCTGACCCGCCCCGAACTGATCGCCGTCAGCGCCACCGCCAACATCGCCAAGGGCGGCAGCACCCCGGTCACCTGGCGCCCGCCGCTCAACGGCTACTGGTGCACGTACGCCCGGTCGTGGGTCACCGTCAAGCGCCACTACGCGCTGCGCATCACGAAGGAGGAGAAGGCCGCGCTGATCGAGATGCTCGACACCTGTCGATAGGGTCGGGCGATGTTCACCGTGGAACACCGCCACCAGGCGCGGGCCCGGCTGATCGAGCGGGCCCGCCGGGACGACCGGATCACCGGCGCCGCGCGGGCTACGGGATGCGGGGCACACCTCGCATGGGGACAGACCGGCCACCCCACCGAGGAGCTTGCGATCGAGGCGACCCCCGCGGGGCGCACCCTCCTGTGGCGCCACAACGCGTACGTGCTCAGCAGCGGCGGGATCCGGGTTTTCTTCGGCGGCGAGATCCGCGACGTGTCGCTCCTGGAGCGGTACCGTGCCGAACACCCGCCGGTCGACCTGGCGCTGCTGCCGGTCAACGGGCTGCGGGTGTTCGCCGGGCCGCCGATCGTCATGGGTCCCGAGCAGGCCGTCGCCGGGAGCGGCGCCCTGGGGGCCCGTGTGCTCGTCCCCGTGCACGACGCCCACGGCGACGACGACCTGCTCGCTCGCGTGATCCGCCGCAACGGCACCGGAATCGAGGCCAAGTCCCTGGCGGACGCCCGCGAGGAGGGACCCGACGTGGTGAACCTGCCGACGGGACACCGGTGGACCTACCCGGCGGCCAGCCGGTCGTGATCGACAATAGGGAGGTCAGAGCCCAGCAAGAGGAGAACGGCATGGCCATCGCCGCGTACACCGTGACCGCACCCGTCGCCGAGCACGGGGAGGGCCCCGTATGGTCCGAGAGCTGGGGCGGGCTCCGGTTCGTCGACATGCTGGCCGGTGACGTGCTGGCGCTCGATCCGGACGGCACGGTCCGCCGCCGCCACGTCGGCGCGGTCGCGGCGACCATCCGCCCGCGCGCCGCGGGCTCCGTTTCCGGGGGTTACGTTTGCGAAGGTTACGTGGTCGCGGCGGAGCGGGAGCTGCTGCTGTCCGACTCCGACGAGCTGGACGCCCCGCTGCGCTCGCTGGGCGAGGCGTGGAGCGATCCGTCGGTACGGATGAACGACGGCGGCTGCGACCCCGACGGCCGCTTCTACATCGGCAGCATGGCCTACGACGAGACCCCCGGCCGCGGCTCTCTGTACGTGGCCGAGCCCGGCGGCGGGCTGCGCGTGGTGCTGCCGGAGGTCACGATCTCCAACGGCCTGGACTTCAGCCCCGGCGGTGACCTCGCCTACTACGCCGACACGGCCACCGGCCGGATCGACGTCCTGGACTACGACCGCGAGCATGGGCTGACCGGGCGGCGGCCGTTCGCGGTCGTGGACCCGGCCGACGGCGCTCCCGACGGGCTCACGGTCGACGCCGAGGGCGGCGTGTGGGTGGCTTTGTGGGGAGGCGCCGCGGTGCACCGCTACGGCCCGGAGGGCAGTCTCGACGCCGTCATCCGGCTTCCGGTGCGCAAGGTCACCGCGGTCACCTTCGGCGGCGCGAACCTCGACCAGCTGTTCATCACCACCTCAGCCCTCGACGTCGACCGAACGGATCAGCCGGCCGCGGGCGCACTCTTCGCGGCCGACCCCGGCGTACCCGGCCGCCCCGTCCTGCCGTGCACGCTCTGACGGGACGGTTGGCGTGCCGGGCTCCGGACGGACCGCCGAACGAACGCCTCAGAGTTCCGAGCCTGTGCGGGCTCGGACGCCGTTGGCCAGGGCGACGCGGGACGACACGCCCAGCCGGGCGTACACCTGGCTGATGTGATACTCGACCGTCTTGACGCTCAGCAGCAGCTCGCGGGCGATCTGCCGGTTGGTCAACCCGTTGGCGACCAGCTGGGCCACGGCGTCCTGCTGCGGGGTCAGGCCGAGGGCGGAGACCGCGTGCTGCTGCCCGCACGCCGCCAGCTCGATCTCACAGCGTTGCGCGTACGGCACCGCCTCCAGGCGTTCCAGCTCCCGCAGCGCCTCCTTGAGCTGTTCGGCCGCCGCGGCCCGGCGACCGAGCCTGCGCAGGAACGAGCCGTACGCCAGCAGGGCCCGCGCCCGGTCGAACGGCTCCTCGGTCTTCACGCACGCCGCCTCGAACGCCACCCGGGCCATCTCGGTCTCATGCCCCGCCGCCAGCAGCCGAGCCCGGACACCGGGCGAGCCCGCCGGAACGTCATCGGCCCTGCGCAGGTCGCCCTCCGTGATGAGCGCGTCCAGCAGCAGATCGGCCCAGGGCAGCAACCCGCGCTCGGCATACGCCATCGCGTCCAGCGGCACGGGCTGGGCGTGGACGGTCAGGTCGGGCGACGAGGCAGCGATCTGGGCGTACGCGGTCGGGTCAGGCGATGAGGGAGCGGGCTTGGGGCGGGTGAACAGGTCGAGTAGTGGTGTCAGCAGGGTGATCACTTCGTCTGGCCGGTTCCGGGCCGCGGCCAGGTGGGCGGCGGCGAACGCGGGTCCGATGACCGCCACCGGCGCCGTCGCGTCCCTGGCCAGCCGGCGGGCCGCGTCGGCATGCTGTCCGGCGCGCCGCCAGTCGCCCCTGGCCGCGGGCACGAGTGACGCCACCGCGTGGGCGTGCGCGGACATCCAGCACGGGCCGAGCTCGTCGGCGATCGCGGCGGCGACCTGCCCCCGGGCCGCGGCGTCGTCCCAGCGGCCCTGCCGGTAGCCGGCCAGGCTGCTCATCGCGGCGGTGAGCAGCCTGGCCGGTGGCGAGCCCCCCAGCCCGCCGGAGTGACGCATCAGGCGCAGATAGTCGCCGGGCTCTGGGCGGCAGCTCCAGGCGTCGATCCTGGCCAGCAGCGCGGGCCGCGCGCACAGGGCCCGCGCCTCGGCGAGCGCCATCACCGCCTCCTCGGTCCGGCCCGCGTAGTGGGCCAGCACCCCTCGAGCGAAACGACCGTCCGCCACACCGGCCCCGGCGCCCATCTCGCGCGCACCAGCCTCCGAAACCGTCTCGGCGCCCATCTCG
Source organism: Nonomuraea sp. NEAU-A123 (assembly GCF_018603905.1). Lineage (GTDB taxonomy): Bacteria > Actinomycetota > Actinomycetes > Streptosporangiales > Streptosporangiaceae > Nonomuraea. Next base: position 657,117 of record NZ_JAHFZZ010000002.1, on the reverse strand, counting down.
CGCATGTCGGGCTCTGGAGCCGTTGGGAAGGCTGTACCGGTCTTGGTGGTCGGGTCGTGGGCGCCGAGTCGTGCTGCCAGGGCGTGGGCCTCGGATGGGCGGCCGTCGAACAGGAGGGCTTCGACGGCGTCGGGGCCCGGCTCTCGGTCCAGCCTGGCCGCCTGCGCGAGAAGACGTGCCGCCTGACCCCAGTCGCCTGCCGCCGCCCTGCGCCGCCCTGCCGCGGCGATCTCCTGGACGAGTGGCGGGTCGGGACGTTCGGCGGCCCGTAGCAGGTGCTCCAGCCGGGTGGTCTCGTCCTGGGCCAGCGTCGCCGCCGCGGCGTGCAGCCGCAGCCGCTTGGTGGGGCCCATGTGCTGGTACACCGCCCCCTTGAGCAGTGGGTACGAGAAGCGGATCAGGATCCCGGCACCCGTCGGCCGCTCCATGAGCAGCCCGGCCCCCAGCGCCTCCTCCAGCGCGGAGAGCGGCGCGCGGACGCCGGCCAGCTTGGCGGCCGCGCCGAGCGGAACCTCGCCGGCCAGCTTGGCGGGCGCACTGAGGAGCCCTTCGCCGAACAGCCGGGCGGCAGCACTGAGTGGCCCCTCGCCGAACAGCCTGGCAGACGCACTGAGCGGCCCGTCGTCGAAAGGCGTGGCTGCCGCGCCGAGCGGCCCCTCCAGCCGGGCGGCGGCACCCGAGCCGGGTGCCGGCTCGGGTGCCGCCCAGCTGACCCCGCCCCCGACGCCGACCACGGCGATGTCGCAGGCCAGGACCGCCGCCGCCTCCACCAAAGACCGGGCGGCGTCGCTGCACCAGGCCAGGCGGGCCAGGGCGTCGCGCGCGTGCGCCCCCGGCACCGGCAGCGGGATCTGCGGATCGGCCAGTTCGTCGAGGTCGGTCTCCTCCAGGACCTGGAGGATGTGCCGCGGGTTGCCGCCGGTGTGCTCGCACAGCCGTCCGGCCGCCTGCTCGGTCAGGGGCAGGTGGGTCAGCGCGCGCACCTGCCGGGCGCTGATGCCGGTCAGCGCCAGGCGCACCGACATCTCGCGGGTGAGCAGCGGCTGGAGCGAGGCCGGCTGGTAGGGGTCCGGGCTGGTCAGCACGGTCAGGACGCGCGCGGGCCGCAGCCGTCGCCAGGCGAACGCGAGCGCGGTGAGCGAGACGGAGTCGGCCCAGTGCGCGTCGTCGATGGCGATCACCACCGGCCGTGCCGCCTGGAGTTCGTCGAGCCGGTCGCGGAGCCGTGCCCCCGCTTCGAACGGGTCCGCGGGCTGCAGCCCGGCGATCCTGGTGAGCACGCCGTAGGGCAGAACCGACTCGCTCTCCACGGCGTCGGTGGCGAGGACGTGCGCGTGGTCGTCGAGGGTGGCCAGGAACCGGCGCAGCAGGGTGCTCTTGCCGATGCCGGCGGGGCCGTGGATCAGGACCAGCCCGGGCTCACCCCGGCGGGCCAGTTCGAAGCGGGCCGCCAGCGACTCCAGCTCTCGTTCTCGCATGCGCACACAGTGCTCTGGTGTCCTCGCACTCACCTTGTCGTCGGCTGCAAGCGGAGGTTAAGCGGAGCGAGATATACCAGCATCGGGAGATTTAGCGATACATGCGAGGGGGCTTGCATGGATGGGGAGACGTTCACGATCGTGCTGCGAGGCGGGGCGATCCGTCCCGACGCGCGGCTGGGGGTGTTCAGCAGTCTTGACGGGTGGCGGGTCCGCGTGCCCTGCCGCTATGTGGAGGGCGCGGACGAGTGGCGGGTGGAGCTCGGCAGGCCGCCGGCGGGGACGGCCGTGGAGTTCAAGTTCCACTGTGACGGGGCCTGGGAGGCGCTGAACGGCAACCGCGTCGCCTCGCCCGCGGACATCGCGGCGGGCGAGCGGATCGAGACGATGACCGGCAGCCAGTCGGAGCTGTTCCCGACCCGGGACGACATCATCGTCACCAACCCGCTGCCGGCCCGCCGGCACTTCGCCCCCAAGCTGGACGAGGGGGCGGTGTACGACTACGTCATCGTCGGCAGCGGCATGGGCGGCGGCGTCCTGGCCCACGAGCTGACGAGGCTCGCCGCGGCCAAGGGCGGGCGGATGCCGCAGGTCCTCGTGCTGGAGGCCGGTGGCTACCTGTTCTCCACCCATGTCGGCAACATGCCCAGGCTGCAGAGCACCGGCGCCGAGGCGAACAGGACCGTCTGGGGCCTGTGGTACCAGTACCGGTCGGAGCGCTACCGGACGAGCTCGGCCCGGATGCAGGTCGCCGAGGCGTTCTGCCTGGGCGGGAAGTCGGTCTTCTGGGGGGCGCTGATCCCGCCGATGGCCGGGCGGGAGTTCGAGTCGTGGCCGCGCGGCGTCCGCGACGACCTGCGTACCCAGTGGTACGACGAGGCCACCGACCTGATGCACGGCACGCCCCCCGCGCTCAGCGACTACCGCAGGACGGTCAAGGAGCTGCTCCGCACCCAGCTGAAGCGCTTCCGCCAGCACGAGGTGCAGGTGGCGGCCGAGAACTCGGTGGCGCACCGGCTGGGCATCCCCTCGGGGATCTTCTCGACGGCGGCGCTGCTGATGGAGGACCGCCTGCGCGACGGGTGGAACAAGAGCCTGCACGTCAACCTCAACCACGAGGTCGTCGGGTTCCAATGGGACCGGTCGGGCGGCAGGCCCAGGGTGGCGGCCGTACGGGCGCGCGACCTGATCGCCGGGAAGGACCGGGAGTTCCGCCTGGCGGACGGCGGGCGCGTGATCATGGCGGCCGGCACCGTGGGCAGCGCCGTGCTCGCCCGCCGCGCGCAGCTCGGCAACGAGTGGGTCGGCAAGGGGATCACCGACCACCCGACCTACGTCTGGAAGTTCACGCTGCCGAGCGACGCGCCCGGATACGCCGCGCACGACTCGGTCAAGATCCTGCTGCGCGGCTCGGTCGGTTCGATGCCGATCAACGTGGTGGTGGAGATGGGCATCGGGCTCAACCAGTACCGGGTGGACGAGGACGCCGTCCCGGCGGCCGCGGACGTCTCCCGCATGGACTGCGAGATCGTCTTCTTCCCGTCGGTGTCGCTGCTCGACGGCAACACCGTCGAGCTGGACCCGGTCACCGGCCGGCCGGTGATCACGATGAAGCCGGTCGAGATCCCCGGCTACTTCGCGGCGGTGCGGGACATCGGCAGCCGGATCATCCGGATCATGGGCGGCGACCCGGCCGCCTCGGAACCGTTCGACGCCGATCTCGGCGCGGTCGGCCACGAGGTCGGCACGCTGCGGATGAGCGAGGACCCCGGCATGGGCGTGGTCGACCCCGACCTGAAGGTGTGGGGACACGACAACCTCTACGTCTGCGACCTGTCGGTCTTCCCGACATCGCCGGCCGCGAACCCCTCGCTGACGCTCACGGCCCTGGCGATGCGGCTGGCGGACCACCTTTCTCTTGGCGGGCTGGTCTAGCCGACGAATTGGTTCGTCAGAACCAGCACGGACGCGGGAGGCAGATCCTGCAGCTCGATGTGGCGCGAGGCGCCGGGGCCGGGCAGCACGGTCGCGGTCGATTTGAGCGGGTGCTTCGTCACCCCGCCGACCTCGGCCGTGTTGGCCACCACGGTGAGCGCCTGCGTGCGGGCGTTGAGGGCGCCGTCGATCTCGACGAGGGCGCCGCGCGTCTCGGTCAGGCTCGGGTTGACCACGCAGACCACCTCGGTCCCGGCCAGCACGCGCGACCAGCACAGCACCTCGCCGGGCCGGGGGAGCGCGTAGCCGCCGTCGGCCCGGCCGAGCCTGCGCAGGTACTGCCGGCCGGCGCGCAGCGCCCGATGGGCCGCCCGCGTGGTCAGCAGCATCCTGACCCGCTGGTAGATCTCGTTGTCCTGGTCGAAGACGTGGTGGTTCGCGGTGCCGAAGGGGCCGAACCCCGGCAGATCCGGGTCGAACAGGTGCGCTGCGGTCGGCGACTCGTCGTCGGCGGGACGGCCGGCGGCTCCCGCCTTGCGCGGATGCTCCGGCCCGAACATGGCCTCCCTCAGATACCGGTCACCCGACAGGTCGCGGATCCCCCAGCCCTCGCCCCTGAGCCACCCGCGCTCGCTCTCCTCAGGGCCGGTGAGCCCCTGCTCGGTGCCGTAGTAGAGACACGGGATGCCCAGCGAGTACAGCAGCAGCGCGACCCCGACCGTGACCTGGCGGGGATCGGGCTCGCTCCGGCCCGGCGGCGTCAGCGCGCCGAACCTGAGCTGCGGATCGATCCAGAGGTCGTCGTGATCGTCCAGCGACGAGACGTAGGCGGATCCCAGAGAACGATGAGTCACCCCATGCGTGGCGAACCTGCTGAAGAACTCCTCGACGGCGTCGGGGAAGGGGAAACCCTCCCGCCCGAGCGCCACCTCGCGCATGAGCCGCCGCGTCTCGCCGGTCTCCAGGACGGCGCTCAGATTGCGCCCGATCAGGCTCAGGTAGCGCTCCTCGATCGTGTCGCCGCCGCCGACCTCGCCCACGATGAGGAAGTTCGCCTTCCCCAGCCCGTCGGCGAACTCCTTGAGCGCCCCGCAGAACAGCGTGGCGTCCTGGGGCGGCACGTGCTTGAGCGTGTCGATGCGCACGCCGTCGATGTCGGTGAGCGCCACCCAGTAGCTCCAGATGCGGATGATCGTCTGCAGCTCCCTGGACTGGTCGAGGTCCCGGCTGAACCAGTCGGCCCGCCGGTAGGGCGCGTCCGGCTCCTCGTCGCCGCCCGCGCCCCAGCCGCCTCCGTCGCCGCCCGCCCTGGTGTACGCGTCGGGGTCGTGCAGCTCGCTCGGCCATACGCCGTGGTCGGGCTCGGTCGGCGCGGTGCCGTGCGGCAGGCGCTGCCCCGTGCCGTCACGCCACGCGCCGAACGGCAGCCTCCCCTCCCGGCCCGCGTACGGCGGGCGGACCACGTACTGAGGATGGCCGGGGGTGCCGAGGTCGTAGTCCCAGTTCTCGCCGGTGTGGTTGATGAGGATGTCGAGGATGATGCGGATACCGCGTTCGTGGGCCTCCCGTACCAGCTCCACCAGGTCCTCGCGGGTGCCGAACCTGCGGTCGATGTCCAGGAAGTGCTGGATGGAGTAGCCGTGGGGGTCGTCCGGCGCGGGGACGCCGTCGACGGACGTGACGGGCCGCTGCTTCCACACCGGAGCGATCCACAGCGCGCTCACGCCGAGGTCGCGCAGGTAGTCGAGCTTGGAGATGACGCCCCGCAGGGTGCCGCCCTGGAAGCGGTCCCGGCCGGAGGCCGCCCACCGGTTCCACATCCACCCGGCCGGGCGGGAGTTCGCCGGACGGGCCCGGTCGACGGGGTCGCGCTCGGCCTCGCGGCCGTCGCTGAACCTGTCGGGCAGCAGGAAGTAGATGACCTCGTCGCGCCAGTCGGACGGCGAGGGGTGATAGCTCTCACGTTGGGGCCAGACGGCCTCCCAGATGCTCCGGGGCGGGGCTTGGCCGGTGATCTCGTCGATGTTCGCCATGGCGCCAGGCTCCTTGGCCTTGGATTCGTCCCTGTCTGCCCAATCTGAACCGCGTTACAGTCGCAGGCAAGAGGAGAGGAGACGCGTGGACATCCGGATCCTGGGCACGTTCGACGTCCTGATCGATGGCGACTCCGTCGCGCTCGGCGGACCGCAGCGGATGGCCATCCTCGTCGTTCTGCTCCTGCATCAGGGTGAGGTTCTCACCTCTGACCAGCTCATCGAGCACGTCTGGGGTGAGTCGCGGCCCAAGAGCGCGCTGAGCGCGCTGCACGCCCACGTGTCCCGGCTGCGCAAGGCGCTGAACGGCGCCGACATCCTGCAGTCGCACGGCTCGGGCTACCGCGTCGTCGTCGAGCCGGACATGGTCGACGCCTTCCGCTTCGAGCGGCTGGTCGAGCAGGGCGGCCGGGCGCTGGCCCAGCGGGACTGGGCGGCGGCCGTGGCACTGTACAGCCAGGGGCTCGGCCTGTGGCGCGGCCCGGCGCTGACCGAGTTCGCCACCGAGCCGTGGGCGCAGTGCGACGCCATCAGGCTCGAGGAGCTGCGCTTCAGCGCCGAGGAGGGCCGGACCGACGCGGAGCTGGCTCTGGGACGTCACGCCGAGGCGCTGCCGCGCCTGGAGCAGCGCGTCAGCGAGCATCCGCTGCGCGAGCGGTCCGTCGCCCAGCTCATGCGCTCGCTCTACCGGTGCGGGCGGCAGGGCGACGCGCTGAACGTGTACGAGCGGGTCCGCCGGATCCTCGCCGAAGAGCTGGGTGTGGACCCCGCCCCGGCGTTACAGGCCACCCACCAGGCCATCCTGCGGCACGATCCGGGGCTCGACGGCAGCCCGGCCCCACCGGCGCGCCAGGACGCGCCGCCGCGGCGGATCGTCAATCTGCCCTCGCGCAACCAGGTGTTCTCCGGCCGCGAGGCGATCCTGGACGAGATCGAGGCCGCGCTGACCGAGCCGACGACCCGCCCGCCGCCCCGGGTGGTGGCGCTGCACGGGCTTGGCGGCACCGGCAAGACGCAGGCCGCCCGGGAGTACGCGCACCGGCACGCCGCCGATTACGACGTGGTCTGGGAAGCCTCGGCCGTCGAACCCGTCGCCTTCTGGAGCGTACTGGCGGAGCTGGCGCTGCGCCTGGGTGTACGCCAGCAGGCCGACCGCGGCGAGATCCTCGCCGCGCTGAGCGAGCGCCTGGCCGGAATGGAGCGCTGGCTGCTGATCCTCGACGACGTCGAGGACGGCACGCTGATCGAGGCGTTCCTGTCGTCGCTGCGGGCCGGGCACGTCATCGTGACCTCGCGCAACCCCGCCTGGGGCCAGCTTGCCGTGGGCATCCGCGTGGGCCCCTTCTCCCGGTCGGAGTCCGTCGACTTCCTGTCCAAGCGGGTGGCCAGGACCAGCGGCGCCTGGGCGCTCGCCGACCAGCTCGGTGACCTGCCCTTCGCGCTGGAGCAGGCCGCCGCCTACAGCGAGCAGACCGGCATGAAGCTCGACGAGTACGGCGACCTGTTCCGGCGCCGCGCGGACCAGCTGCTCACCCGGGACAAGGCGTTCGCCACGGTCTGGCAGCTCGCCTTCGAGCGGGTCGCGGAGGCGTCGCCCGTCGCCATCGAGCTGCTGCACCTCTGCGCGACGCTGGGCCCCGGCGGCGTCTCGCTCGACCTGCTGCACTCCATGCCCGGCGTGCTGCCGCCCGCGCTCAAGGACGCGGTCGAGGACGAGCTGGCCCTGCAGGACGCCATCGCCCACTTACTGCGCCACTCGCTCGTCGAGCGGGACCGGGGACGGGTGCGCATGCACCCGCTCGTCAAGGCCGCGGTCTGGGCCAGGCTGCCCGGCGAGGAGCGGCGTGCCTGGGTGACCTGCGCCGTGCGGATCCTGAGCTCGGTCGTGCCCGCCGACGCCGAGAACCCCACCACCTGGCGGACCTGGGACAGCGTCATCCCCGACGTCATCCATCTCGGCCAGGAGGCCGACAGCGCGGGCCTCGTCGTGCCGGGCCTGCCCCGCATGCTCTGCGGCTCCGGCCACTACCTCACGGTCCGGGCGGCGTTCGAGCGGGCGCAGGAGCTGTTCGAGCTGGCGCTGCGGCTGGTCAGGCGGCAGCCGGGCGCCGACGGCGACCTGGCGGCCGTCCTGTCCGACCACGGCAACCTGCTGGAGCTCACCGGGGACATCAACGGCGCCCGCGCCGCCCAGGAGCAGGCGCTGGTGCTGGCCGAACGGGCCATGGGCGGCGACCACCCTGCCGTGGCGCGGGTCCTGCAACGGCTCGGCGACGTGCTCGTCTGCCAGCGCCGCCTGCCCGAGGCCAGGCGTACCCTCGAACGCGCCCTGGCCATCCTGACGGCCTGGCACGAGCCGGACCGCAGGGAGATCGCCCGCGTCAGCCGGGACCTGGGCTTCGCCGCGTGGACGGCGGGCGACCTGCGCGCCGCCCAGGAATGGCTGACCAGGGCACTGGCCACGGCGCGCACGATCCTCGGCCCCGACCACCCGGACGTCGCCCACACCCTCTCCGGGCTGGGCCTCGTCGTCCAGGACACGGGCCGCCCGCAGCGGGCCGTCAAGCTGCAGGAGCAGGCGGCGTCGATGCTCGCCGCCGTGTACGGGGACGAGCATCCCGACGTCGCCCACACGCTCGACAAGCTCGGGTACGCGCTGCGCCTCACCGGCCGCTTCGAGGAGGCCAGGATCAGCCACGAGCGGGCGCTGTCGATCCTGGAGTTCTGCTACGGCCCCGGCCACGGCGAGGTCGGCATGCCGCTGACCAACCTCGGCCTGGTCGACCTGGACACCGGCGAGCCGAAGCTGGCCAGGGACCACCAGGAGCGGGCGATCCAGGTGTTCAGGAACGCCTACGGCGACGACCACGCCCACGTCCACCTGGGCGTCCGGCGGCTGGGCCAGGCTCTGCTGGCCGACGGCCGGGCCGCCGAGGCGCGCGACCTGCTGCGCAGCGCGCTGGCGGGCACCGAGCGCGTGCTGGGCAGCGATCACCCCGACGTGGCCTACACCCTGCTCGACCTCGCGGAGGCGCACGAGCGGCTGGAGGAGCGGGAGTCCGCCGCCGACTGCCGGTCCAGGGCCGAGCGGATTCTGGCACGTGGCAGGAGCCCCATTCAGGGTTAGCCCTCAGCCGCTCCCCGAGGCCGGATCCGCCCGGGAACGTGACCCTGGGGACATGCCGGATTTCACGGACGCGTCCAGGGGGAAGCATGACCACGATCACCGAACGGCGCGAGTCCACCGTCCACTTCGAGGCAGTGGTGCGGCCACCGGGGCGGGCCTCCATGTTCGCCGAGTCGTCGGCCGTACAGGCGGCGGGTCTTGACGATCTCAGACCGCCGCCGGAGCGGGCCGCGCAGGCCGCGCTCGCCTTGCGGCGCAGGGGGTTCACCGTCCGGCACATCGGGACGTTCTCCATCAGTGCGGAGGGCCCGCGCCGGCTCTGGGAGGAGACGTTCAACACCCGTGTGGAAGCCAGGCCGCACAGCCTGCGCGGCGCGCCGGTCGCCACCGTGGACGACGAGGTCTCCTATTTGTCGCATGTATCCGGGGTCCCGTTCACGCTGCCGGCCGACCTGGATCCGCTGATCGAGCGGGCCTACCCGCAGGCGCCGCCGCAGTTCTACGGCTCGCCGCTGCCGCCCCGGGTGGCCTATCACCACCTGCGGGTGCCGGACGACGTCGGGCTGCTCCTGCGCGCCTGCCATGTGCACGAGCGGGGGGTGACCGGCCGGGGCGTGTTCGTCGCCATGGTCGACACGGGTTTCTACAAACATCCCTTCTACCCGCATCACGGTTACAACTACAACGCCACCCTCGCGCCGGACGCCACCCGCGTGGACCACGACGAGTACGGCCACGGCACGGCCGAGGCGGCCAACATCTTCGCCTGCGCGCGCGACGTGGACTTCGTCGGCGTGAAGATGGGCGGCAACGCCACGCTCGCGTTCAAGACCGCCTCCGACCTGTCGCCCGCGGTCCTGACCAACAGCTGGGGCTATGACCTCAACGGGCTCACCGGGCTGCCCAACCATCTGCGGCCGCTGGAGTTGGCCGTGCTGGAGGCCGTACGGGTGCGCGGCATCACGGTCTGCTTCTCGGCGGGCAACGGCCACATCTCCTTCCCCGCGATGATGCCCGACGTCATCGCCGCGGGCGGCGTGTACGTGGAGGAGACGCAGGCCAACGGGGAGTTCAGGATGGAGGCGTCCGACTACGCGAGCAGTTTCGACAGCCTCATCTACCCCGGGCGGCACGTGCCCGACGTCTGCGGGCTGGTGGGACGGCAGCCCAGGGCGCTGTACATCATGCTGCCCACCGAGCCCGGCGACGTCATCGACTCCTCGCTGGCCGGGCCCGGATACCCGGTCAAGGACGGCACCGCGCCCGACGACGGCTGGAGCGTGATCAGCGGCACCAGCGCGGCGGCGCCGCAGATCGCCGGGGTGTGCGCCCTGCTGAAGCAGGTCCAGCCGGGGCTGTCGCCCGACCTGGTGAAGGCGCTGCTCAGGGCGTCGGCGCGGGACGTCGTCGACGGCAAGAGCGGGACGGGCGAGCTCGCGGGGGAGGGCTTCGACGGGGCGACGGGTGCGGGGCTCGTCGACGCCGCGGCGGCGTACCTGCTGGCGCGCTCGGTCACACCACGCAACCTGCACACCGTCCCACCGCCCGTCTGACGGGCCACCTGACTGCCGGGCGGCCCAGCCTTTGGGCAGGTCCGACCCCGGCGGGGGGCCGCGGCGGCGCCGCGGGGGCGGCCGCCGCGGCCCTGCTGGGCCTTCTCAGGGGGCTTTCAGCGGTTTAGGTTCCGGTTCAGTACGTGTCGGGGGAGATTCCAGATCCGTCCCTAGTGGGGGAATCCGCATGCGCACGATCCGCAGAACGGTCCTCATCCTCATCACGGCGCTCTCCCTGCCTCTCGCCATGGCCGTCCCGGCGCAGGCCGGCGGGCTCGACGACCTCTTCGCCAAGCTGCTGGTGAAGCAGGTCAAAGGCGCGAACGTCAAGAAGCACCTGGACGCGTTGCAGGCGATAGCCGACGCCAACGGCGGCACGCGGGCGGCGGGCACGCCCGGCTACGACGCCTCCCGCGACTACGTCGCCGGCAAGCTGCGCAAGGCCGGCTACAAGGTCACGCTCCAGCCGATCAACTTCGTCGAGAGCTGGACCGAGAACAGCCCGCCCGTACTCAACGGCTACGTCCCGAACGAGGACTTCTTCAGCTTCCAGCCCTCTCCGGCGGGCGAGGTGACCGCGCCGGTGCAGGGCGTGGACCTGACCCTGCCGCCGACGGCCACGCCGACCTCCAACAGCGGCTGCGAGGCGGCGGACTTCGCCGGCTTCACGCCGGGCAACATCGCGCTCATCCAGCGCGGTACCTGCGCCTTCGCCCTGAAGATCCGCAACGCGGGAGCGGCGGGCGCCTCCGGCATCATCGTCTTCAACGAGGGCCAGGCAGGCAGGACCGAGGCGTTCCCGCTGGACATCGGTGAGTGGCGGGCCGGCGTCCCGATGGTCTTCGCCGACTTCGCCGTCGGCAACGCGCTGGCCGCCACGCCGGGCGCGAGCGTCCACCTCAAGGTCGACTCCACGCTCGTCCTGGGCACCAACGACAACGTGATCGCCGAGAGCCGCGGCGGCGACCCGCGCAACGTCGTCATGACCGGAGCGCACCTCGACTCCGTCCACGCCGGGCCCGGCATCAACGACAACGGCTCCGGCACGGCCTCCATCCTGGAGGTCGCCGAGGAGATGGCGGGCTTCCCGGTCAAGAACAAGGTGCGGTTCGCGTTCTGGGCCGGCGAGGAGATCGGTCTGCTCGGCTCCGACCAGTACGTCGAGAAGCTGACCCCGGCACAGCGGGACCGCATCAGGTTGTACCTGAACTTCGACATGGTCGCCTCGCCCAACTACGCCTACAAGCTCTATGACGGCGACAACTCCGACGCCGTCGGCTCGCCCGCGGGCCCGCCCGGATCCGCGCAGATCGAGAAGCAGCTCGAAGCCTTCTACGACAGCCGCGGCCTGGGCCACAACGGCACCGACTTCGACGGCCGCTCCGACTACGGGCCGTTCATCGCGGTCGGCATCCCGTCCGGCGGCATCTTCACCGGCGCCGAGGGGATCAAGACGGCCGCGGAGGCGGCCCTGTTCGGTGGTACGGCGGGCGTCGCCTATGACGTCTGCTACCACCAGGCGTGCGACACGACCGCCAACATCAACGCGACCGCGCTGGACGTGGACGCCGACGCGATCGCCGACTCCGTGGCCAGGTACGCGTTCAACACCCGCTCCATCCCCGGCCGGGCGGCGGTCGCGTCCGGTGCGCGGGCCGCGGTGACCAGCTCCGTCAGCTGACCTGCCGCTATCGACGGGCGGGCTTTCATGGCCCGCCCGTTTTCGCGTGCTTGCCTCACCGGCCGGGAAGAGCCGTGGGGTCGCGCCGGTTGCATCCGTACGTGGACGAGATCGACGTCGTGGTGATCGGGGCCGGGCAGGCCGGGCTGTCGAGCGCTTACTTCCTGCGCCGGTTCGGCTTCGAGCCGCTGGTGCTGGACGCGGCTGACGGGCCGGGTGGCGCGTGGCGGCACCGGTCGCCGTCGCTGACCATGGACAAGGTGCACGGCCTCTTCGACCTGCCCGGCGTGCGGCGCGCCGATCCGGCGGTGGGCGGTCCGCGCGAGGCTGATGGGTGGCGGCCCGCCGCCGTGGTGGTGCCCGCGTACTTCGCGGACTACGAACGAGAGCTCGGGCTCGCCGTGCTGCGGCCGGTCAAGGTGACGGCGGTGGCGCGTGGCGAAGGCGGGCGGCTCGTCGTCACCTCCGGCGCGGGGGAGTGGGTGGCGCGAGCCGTCGTCAACGCCACCGGCACCTGGACCCGTCCGTACTGGCCGTACTATCCGGGCGCGCGCTCCTTCCGCGGTCGTCAACTGCACTACGCGACGTACCGGGGACCGGAGGAGTTCGCGGGGCGGCGGGTGGTCGTCGTGGGCGGCGGGACCTCGGCCGCCCACGTGCTCTCCGAGCTCGCCGACGTGGCCGCGAGCACCTTGTGGGTCACTCGCCGGCCGCCCGTGTTCCGCCCTCTGGACGACTTCGGCGAGGACGCGCGCCGTGACGCGGTCGCCATGGTCGAGGAGCGGGTACGCGCCGGGCTGCCGCCGCAGAGCGTGGTCGCCGTGACGGGCCTCGGGTACACGCCGATCGTCCGGGAGGCGCTGGCCAAGGGGGCGCTGGAGCGGCTGCCGATGTTCAGCCGGATCACGGCCGATGGGGTGAGCTGGGATGACGGGCGGTACGCGGAAGCGGACACGATCATCTGGGCCACCGGGTTCCGTTCGGCGCTCGACCACCTCGCCCCGCTGCGGCTGCGCGAGCCCGGGGGCGGGATCCGGGTGGACGGCACCGCGGTGATCGCCGAGCCCCTGCTGCAGCTTGTGGGATACGGCCCGTCGGCGAGCACGATCGGCGCCAACCGCGCGGGCCGGACCGCCGCCGGGAACATCCGCCGGCTCCTCGCCGTGGCCCCAGCCGCCTGAACCTACTATAAAGCGTAGTTAACATACCGATTGCCGCAAGGGTTCGGTGACGCGGGCAATAACGCTCGACACGGGGCGTTACCACGGGTTAGCGTCAGGTATAAGGATCTTTATCCGTCTTTGGAGGTCCCACCGATGGACGTTCCCGGCTACACCGAAGTCCGGGAACTTGGACATGGCGCGACCGGCCGGGTCATGCTCGCATTACGGGCGCCCGACGGGATGCCCGTGGCGATCAAGCACCTGTCCGCGCGATTACGCGACGACGAGCTGTTCGCCGAACGGTTCCGCGCGGAGGCCGGGCTGATCCGCGAGCTCGACAGCCCGCACACGGCCCGCCTGCTCGACTACGTCGAAGGCCAGGACGACGCCTGCATCGTGATGGAGCTGGTGGACGGCATCACCCTGCGCCGCCTGCTGGGGCACGCGGGCGCCACCGGTCCCGAGGCGGCGCTGACCGTACTGAAGGGCGCCCTGCTCGGGCTGGCCGAGGCGCACCGGCGCGGCGTCGTACACCGTGACTTCAAGCCCGAGAACGTGATCGTCTCGCCGGACGGACAGAGCAAGCTGGTCGACTTCGGTGTCGCCGCGCACTCCGGCGAGAACGCACCGCTCGCCGGGACCCCCTCCTACATGGCGCCCGAGCAGTGGGCGGACGCCCCGGCCGGGCCGGCGTCGGACGTGTACGCGGCGGCCGTGGTGTTCTTCGAGTGCCTCACCGGGCACCGGCCCTTCACCGGCGAGAACTACGCCGCCCTCGCCTACCAGCACCAGCACGCCGAACCCCCGCTGGAGGACATCGAGGAGCCGATGCGGGCACTGGTCGGGCACGGCCTGGCCAAGGACCCCGCCGACCGGCCGGAGTCGGCCGAGGCGTTCCTGGAGGAGCTGGAGGAGGTCGCCGACCTCGCCTACGGCACCGGCTGGGAGGTGCGCGGCCGGGCCGGCCTCGGCCTGCTGACCGTGCCGCTCACCGCGCTCCTTCCCCTGTCGAAGCCGCTGCCGGCGCAGGGGAGCGGCACGAGCCTGTTCGAGAACGCGCTCGCGCCGGTGGCCAAGTTCGCGGTGACGAGCGGTCTGGTGGTCGCGACCGCCGCCGCGGTGGTGGCGGCGTTCGTGATCTGGAACGATTCACCGCCGGACGGCGTCGCCGCGCTCCCGCCCGTCAGCACGTCCGCCCCCCTCATCCCCAGCCGATCGGGTACGGCGGAGCCGCCCATCATCTCCACCGGCCCGAGCACCACTGACGCTGTGGTTCCGACGGTCACCAGGGATCACGCCGACCCCACCGGATCGCGCGAGCCTGCCCGCTCACACGAACCCACCCGTGGGCCGGAGCCGACACGGACCACTCACCCCGCGACCTCACAACCGACCATCAAGCCGACCATCAAGCCGACCGGCGGGCCGGCCACCAAGCAGGCGGCCACGACGAAGCCCGCCACCAGCGAGCCCAAGCCGTCCGAACGCCCGGCCACCACCCACCCCGCGACCACCCAGGCCCCCGCCCCGGCCACGGCCGCGCAGCCGCTGGTCTCGGTGTCGGTCAAGGTGTCGGTCGGCGTGCCGCTGCTCGAGGGCAAGGACGGCCTGCTGGACGCGGACGTCGATCTCGAGATCGGCAGCGGTCTGCTCGGCTTCGTGCTGGTCCCCGGCTCGGCTCTGCTCGGCCGCCACTGGGCGGCCCGCAGAGCCAGGCGGCCCCGGCCCCTTCACCCGTCCTGCCCTCCGAACCCCGACGACTGACCCGTGACCCGCGCCGGGTGTGCCTCCACAATGACGGTCATGCCGAAATTTGCTAATTTGCCGTCCGATACATGTGATCCCCTACTATCTAGCCTCGGATAGGGGGCTACTTCGGAGCCCCGCCAGCTCGGGCGAAGGAGAAGTGTGGCGGTTGCATCCCCCGCAGACCGGCGGCGCCGTCCCATCCGAACCCTCACCCAAGCGCTCTCCGCGCTGCTCACAGCGGTGCTCCTGATAACGGGACCGGCCACCCCCGCGCACGCGGCCCCCAAACCGACGATCAAGCAGCTCAAGAAGGAACTGACCGCCCTGCGGAAGCAGTCGGACAAGCTGATCACCGAGTACTACAACGGCCGCATCGCCCACCAGAAGGCCGAGAAGGCGGAGCGGGCCGCCAAGGAGAAGCTGGCCGCGGCCCAGGAGATCTACGACCGCGAGTCGGCCGAACTCAGGCTGATGGCCATCGCCCAATACACCAACGGCGGCCCCCCGAGCGCGGCCACCATGCTCTCGGGGACCGAGGACCCGTCGGCGCTCATGGGCGGCCTTGCCCTCTCTCAGCACCTCATAGACCAGCAGAACGCCCGGCTAAGCGGCTTCGCCCAGGTCAGAGACGGCCGCAGGCAGGCTGAGGAAGAGGCGGCCGCCCGCGCCGAGGAACTCGGCACCCAGGTCGCCGACCTCGGCAAGCGCAAGGACAAAGCCGAGAGCCTGATCAAGAAGATCAAGGACAAGATCGACAAGCTCTACAAGGCGCCGGGGGTACGGCGTTCGGACGGCACCTGGGTCCCGCAGCTACCCGGGGGCTCCGACAACATCACGCCCCGGATGCGCCTGGTCAAGACCCTCGTGAAGGAGCGGTTCGACGTACCGAACGGGATCGGCTGCTACCGGGCGATCCAGGACGGCGGCGAGCACCCGCTCGGGCGGGCGTGCGACTTCATGCTGAGCCGCGGCGGCTCGATGCCGACGGCCGCCGAGGTGGCCCGCGGCAACGAGATCGCCGCCTGGGCGATCAAAAACTCCAAGCGGCTCGGCATCATGTACATCATCTACCGGCAGCGAATCTGGCACGCCAGGACCGGCGCCTGGCGCACGATGTCAGACCGCGGCGGCACCACGGCCAACCACTATGACCACCCGCACATCTCGGTGTACTGAGCCGATGGGGCGCCCGGGCTACAAAGGACCTCCGCTTCGCTCCGGACAGATCCGTTAGCTCTCATTAGGGCTTCGCTTTCTGGGCGCTTCGCGCTTGCAGGAGTCGCCTCGGACCGCTGCTTCGCGTTCGGCTCTTGCTGCCGTGAGTGAGGTTCTTGACCCTCACGTGGCGTCAGGCTGCATAGTCGGTGCCGTGGAGGATCACTGGACCGTGGGACGTGTGGCCGAGCTGGCTGGCGTTAGCGTCCGCACGCTGCATCACTATGACGAGATCAGGCTCGTTCGGCCGTCGGCGCGGACCGTGGCCGGATACCGGGCCTATTCGGCGGGCGACGTGGAGCGGCTGCGGGAGGTGCTGGCCTATCGGCGGTTGGGCTTCGGGCTGCGGGAGGTTGCGGAACTGGTCGGCGACCCGTCCACCGACGCGGTCGCGCACCTGCGCCGACTGCGCGGCCTGCTGCTGGAGCGGCGTGATCGCGCTGACGCCATGGTGGCGGCCATCGACAGGGAACTTGAGGCACGGGCGAAGGGAGTGAAGGTGACACCGGAGGAGCAACTGGAGATACTCGGTGCACGACTGTACGACGCGATCGGCGGCGCCTACACCGCGACACGGCGTACCGAGCCGCGGATCGCCGCGCAGATCTGGGACGCGCTCGGGGACGCGCAGACGGTGCTGAACGTCGGGGCCGGCACCGGCTCCTACGAGCCTGCTGATCGCGACGTGACCGCGGTGGAGCCATCGGCGGTCATGCGGGGGCAGCGGCCTGCCGGCTCGGCGCCGTGCGTGGCCGCCGCCGCGGAGAGCCTGCCGTTCGAGGACCAGTCCTTCGACGTCGCGATGGCCGTTTCCACCGTTCATCACTGGGGGGACCCGATAGCGGGGCTGCGCGAGATGCGGCGCGTGGCCCGCCGCGTGGTGGTGCTCACGTTCGACACCGACGAGCCCGGATGGCAGGACCGGTTCTGGCTTACCCGCGACTACCTGCCCGAGTTCGCCGCCGTCCTCGCAGAATTTCCTTCGCTCGCTGGGATGGTCGACGCGATCGACGCCCGCGCTGAGCCGGTGTCCATTCCGTGGGACTGCGCTGATGGCCTGTTCGAGGCGTACTGGCGCCGACCGGGGGCGTACCTGGAGGATCACGTGCGCCGTGCGATGTCGGTGTGGACGAGGGTCGGGCCGGAGGCCGAGCAGCGGGCGGTGCGAAGCCTCAGTGACGACCTCGACTCCGGCCGGTGGGCCGAGCGCAACAGCGACCTCGCCGACCTCGACGCGGCAGATCTCGGCCTCCGCCTGCTCATAGCTTGAACCGCGTCGCAGGGTCAGCGTCATGGTGGCTCCTGGACGGCCCGCCGGCCATGTGCGGCGCTGAGCGGGTGCGACACGGTACGGAGGTCTGCCACGGCGTCGTCGGCCTTCGTCGCCGAACTGCTCGGCCGGTCACCCGGCAGTTGGGTACGGCAGCAGGCCCGCGTCGGTCTTCTCCCAGGCCGCTTTCAACTCCGCGAGCAGCTCCGGCCGCTCGGAGGCGAGGTCGGCCTGCTCGCGGGAGTCCCGCGCGAGGTCGTACAGATAGTCCGTGCCGTCGGCGTCCTGGTAGTACTTCCAATCGCCGCGCCGCAACGCCCGGTTGGCCCGTACCCGCCAGAAGAGGTCGCGTTCGCCGGGCGCGTGGCCGCGCAGCAGATATCCCGCCAGGCTGGTGCCGTCCAGCGGGTAGGCCGGGGCCGGCCTGGCGCCGCCCAGTTCCAGGAAGGTGGCGGTCCAGTCGGGCGAGAAGTTCGGCTCGTGACTGACCTGGCCCGGATTGATACGCCCCGGCCAGCGGACGATCGTCGGCACCCGGATGCCGCCTTCGAGGAGCTGGAACTTCCCACCGCTCAGGGGCCAGTTGTCGGTGTACTTGGCGACAGAGCCGCCGTCGAAGTGGCCGAGGACGCTGAAGATCTCACCGGCGTCGGTGACCGCGCGGATCTTCGCGGCGATCCCGGCGCCGGTCTCCGCGTCGCCCTCGGCGAGCCAGGGCCAGTGCGGGGTGGTGAAGTTGAGGTTGAGCAGCCAGGGCTGTGCGTGGTCGCGGCCGATGTACTCCACGGCCCGTTCGGTCAGGACGTTGGTGTAGTAGCGCAGGTCCTGGTAGGTGGCGTCGCCTTCGTAGAGGTCGTAGTCGCCGAGGTCGCCGAGCTTGGAGAAGTACTCCAGTGCGCCACCGTGGTTGCCGAAGAACTCGTCCCAACCGGACTTGGTGGGGCTGTAGTTCGGCAGCCAGCCGCAGTGCCACTTGCCGATGAGCGCGGTGGAGTAGCCGGCCGTCCGCAGCAGCGAGGCCAGGGTCGGGTGTGTGGGGTCGAGTCCGAGCGTACGGTTGGCGATGGGCTCGGCGAGCCCGCCCTTGGTACGGCCCGGATAGCGGCCGGTGTAGAGGCTGAACCGGGTGGGCGAGCAGGTCGCGGATCCGGCGTACGCGTCGGTGAAGCGGACACCCTGCCGGGCGAGGCGGTCCAGGTTGGGGGTCTTGATATGCGGTGCGCCGTACGACGAGAGGTCGGCCCAGCCGAGGTCGTCGCCGAGGATGACCAGCAGATTGGGTCGCCGCCCGCTGCTTGCGCCGGTGCGCGCCCGGAAGGGCTGCTCGGCCGTCGTACCGCTACTGGCGACGGCCGGCGAAGCGGCGGCCGTCCCGGCTATGGCGGACAGTGCGCCACCGCCGATCAAGCCGCCCAGCGCACGGCGCGATAAACCGTCCTGGGCATCGGAGGAGGGCAGGGGGGAGCGTTCGGACATGCGTTTTCCTCAGGTCAGAGATGAAGGGGAACGCGCGTGGGCGCGCGGCGGGAGGGAACCGAAGAGGACAGATGGCGCTGGACTGCCGGCACAGATCGACATGCCGCGCCCCACGAGCACGGCAGGCGTGCCCAGGTGGTGGTGGTGGCCGGCGCCAGAGACCATGGCGACGACGCTGCCAGCGGGACGACCGGACCGTCAAGACGGCGTCCATACTGTGGCCGTCGGCGATCGGCTGGCGCGGTTGCGAGTGGATGTCTCAGCTACTCCGCGCTTCGGGGCGCGGGGCATCGGCCGCATCTGTGGTACTCAGACCTAGCGCGCGCCGACCCACTCGATGACCCTCTGGTTTCGCCATCATCGCGGCCAGCATGGCCACGGCCTGTTCGCTCCTGCTGCCGGGCTCCGCGTAGAGGAGTCCGAGGACCTGCCCGCCGGCACCCGGGATCTGGAGCTTCTGGTGGTAGAGGTCGATCGGGCCGAGCTGGGGGTGGCGGATGCCGAGCCGGGGCAGGGCGCCGTGCATGGGCTTGACGTCGTGCCGGGACCAGAGGCGGCGGAAGTCCGGGCTCTTGACTGACAGCTCCCCGACGAGCTCGGTCAGCTCGGGGTCATCGACGTCGGGACCGGCGAAGGCGCGCAGGCCGGCCGCGGCGGCGGCCCGGCGGGCCTCGATGTCGTCATAGAGCTGATCGGCGATCGGATCCAGGAAGGTGGCGCGGACGAAGTTGGTGCCCGGCACCAGCAGCGGAAGCACGGCCGTGGCCAGTGTGTTCGCGGCCAGCACGTTCGTGAGCCGGCCGGTGACGTAGGCGGGCGTGGTCGGGTCGAGGGACCGCAGCAGTACGTCGATCTGCGGCGAGACCTTCTCGGCCCTGCGCCGTGGTGCGCGGCGGGGCGCCGGCGCCAGGAGCCGGTGCAGGTGCGCGGTCGCGTGCTCATCGAGCTGGAGCGCTCGCGCGAGCGCTTCCAGGACCATGGTCGACGGGTGCCGGTCGCGGCCTTGCTCCAAACGGACGTAGTACTCGGTACTGATCCCAGCGAGCATCGCCAGCTCCGAGCGGCGCAGCCCGGGCACGCGGCGACGGTCCAGCTCGGGGATGCCGACGTCCTCCGGCCGCACCAACTCCCGCCGTGCGCGCAGGAACTCACCCATCGCATTGCCCTCGGCCATGCGCCGAGCTTACGGCGCCCGGGCGGCTCGGACGTGGCCCCATCAGGGCCACCCCCGGCAGGGATCTGGCTGACCCGTGGCGGACGGCACAAACTCCAATCACCGCCGAACGACGTGGCCGCGGCTCGCTGCAGCCAGCGGAAGGTCCGTCGATCAGCTACCACAGATAGAAGAGGATCTCCTGATGCATGTCTTCGTCACCGGCGCGACCGGCTTCGTCGGCTCTGCCGTCGTCCGCGAACTCCTCGAAGCAGGGCACAAGGTCGTCGGCCTCGCCCGCTCGGACGCGGCTGCCGCGGCGTTGACGGCTGTCGGCGCCGAGGCGCACCGCGCCGCTCTCGACGACCTCGACGGCTTGCGTGACGCCGCCGCCGCGTCCGACGGCGTCATCCACACCGCGTACACCCGCGACGCCCCGCGGCACGAGGAGACGACACTGTCGCAGTACGAGTACGCGGCGCGCACCGATCGGCGGGCCATCGAGACCCTCGGCGCCGCTCTCGAGGGCTCCGGCCGGCCACTGGTCGTGACCTCCGGCACGCTGGCGCTCAAGCCGGGGACCGTCGGGACCGAACGCGACCCGCTCGCGCTGCCCCCCGGCTCGCCGGTAGCGGCCCGCCTCCCCAATGAGCAGGTGGCGCTCTCCCTGGCCTCCAGTGGCGTGCGCTCGTCAGTCGTGCGCCTGTCCCCGACCGTGCACGGTGAAGGAGACCACGGCTTCATGCCGGCCCTGATCGGTATAGCCCGCGGCAAGGGCGTCTCGGGCTATCTCGGCGACGGGGCCAATCACTGGCCGGCGGTGCACCGGCTGGATGCCGCCCGCCTCTTCCGGCTCGCGCTCGAGAAGGCTCCGGCGGGCACCATCCTGCACGGGGTCGCTGAGCAGGGCGTGCCGATCCGCGACATCGCCCAGGTGATCGGCCGCCGGCTAGACCTGCCGGTGGCCTCGATCTCCCAGGACGACGCCGGCGAGCACTTCGGCTGGCTGGCCGGCTTCCTCGGGATGGACGTCCCGGTCTCGAGCGCGCTGACTCGCGAACTTCTGGGATGGCAGCCGACGCACGCCGATCTCCTCGACGATATGGGACAGGGCCACTACTTCGAGGTCTAGGCCGGACCTGCGCTTTCGCCGAAGTGCGGCAGAACCATCTCGACCAGCGCGGCGACGTCGGCGTCGACCATCGGCTCGCCGGTCATGCCCATCCGGTGGAGCAAGGTTCCGACGACGACGTCGATGAAGAACAGGACCCGGTTCTCCGGCTCGCCGAGCGCGTCCTGGAGCGCGAGCCGGTACGGGTCCTGCAACCGCGAGGACAGGACCTCGCGCAGAGCCGGATCACTGACGGCGTCACTGAACACGCCCGCGAACGCGTCACCGACCCCGGGCTCGCCGATCTTCGCCGCGATCCAGCGGATGGCCGAGGTCATGAGCTCGGCTCGACCGGTGCCCGCCAACGGCACCGGGCCGAACGCGTCAAGGAGGCAGTCCACGATCAACGCGCCCTTCGACGGCCAGCGACGGTAGATCGTCGTCTTCGCGACGCCGGCCACCGCGGCGATGCGTTCGACGGTGGCACGCGCGTAGCCGAGCTCGTGGACCGTGCTCAGCGTCGCGGCGAAGACCACGGCGTGGACGCCGGAGCGCGGGCGACCTGGTGGTCTGGCGGATGTGGTCGCTCGGGTCATGCCCACACCCTAACCTCTTGCGCTACCATGAGTATCGATACTTGAGGTATCGAAACTCTGGAGGACACATGAGCGAGGTCACGGGTACGGAGCGGCCGCCGCTGGGCATCCGGTTGATGAGTGCCCTGGGAAAGGAGCCGGACTGGTCGACGATGACGGCCGAGGAACTGGTCACCTTGCGCGACACGGTGAACCGCAAGCGGGCGTCCCGTCTGGCGCGGTTGATCATCGGGTTTCCGGACCGCGGCGCCACGATCGAGTGGCAGGAAGTGGCGCTGCCCGATCGCAGGCTCAAGGTCCGGGTGTCCCGGCCCTCGCCCGGGCGCGAAGGCGCCGACCGGGCCGGCCTGCCACTCGTGCTCCACGTGCACGGAGGCGGGTTCGTGGGCACGGCGGTGCAGAGCGACTGGGTGAACAGCCACCTCGCCGCGCGGCTGCCCGCGGTCGTCGTCTCGGTCGAGCACCGCCTCCTCGACGCGGAGACTCCGATGTCGGCGGCCGTCGACGACGGCTGGGACGTGCTCCAGCACGTGGTGCGGCACGCCGCGCAGTGGGGAGTCGACCCGGCACGGACCGCCGTCTTCGGTGAGAGCACCGGCGCGATGGTCACCGCCCTGGCCGCGATCCGCGCCAGAGACTCCGGCCTGCCCCTGCGGGCGCAGGTGCTGGCCAACGCCCCGGTCGACCTGACCCCGACGGGGTTCGAGCACGCCTCGATGAGCCGGCACGCCGACAGCCCGATGCTCACCATGACGCAGATGCGGCTGTTCCAGCGATTCGCCGTTCCGCCGGGAACGGATCCTCGTGCGGTGTCGCCGCTGTACGCCGACGACCTGAGCGGGCTGGCCCCAGCGCTCGTGCTGGTGCCCACCATTGATCCGGTGGCCGATCACGGCCGCTGTTACGCCGAACGACTGCGCGCGGCCGGGACGCCCGCGCGGCTCACCGAATATCCCGGGGCGACGCACGCGTTCCTCAGCATGCCGGGCGTGGTGCCGCAGGCGAAGGCCGCGCGGGCGGAGATCGTCGAGTTCCTCCGGGGCGCCATCGTTCGGTGACGGGCCCTGGCCTGCCGCTTTCACCGACCACCCGACCAGCGGGGCCCATGTTCGGCAGGATGATCACATGACAGTGAAGGACGGAAAGCGGTGGAACCACAACATCCACTACCATCCCCACATCCTGCGCGCGGTCCCCGATGGCGCCCAGCGCGCCCTCGACATCGGCTGCGGCGAGGGCATGCTATCCCGCGCACTCCGGCAGGCCGTGCCACATGTCACCGGCATCGATCTTGACGCGACCAGCATCGACCATGCCCGCGGGTACCCGGACGACGTCGACTACATCCTCGGCGATTTCCTCACCCACCCGTTCGAGCCCGCCTCGTTCGACGTCATCGCGTCGGTGGCCACCCTGCATCACGTGGACGCCGCCACGGGGTTGGCCCGCATGCGCGACCTGCTGCGCCCCGGCGGCGTCCTGGCCATCGTCGGCTTGGCCCGCAGCAGCATGCCCAACGACCTGCCGCGCGACCTGGCCGGCGTCGTCGTCGGTGCCCTCCACCGCGCCGCGAAGGGCCAGTGGCAGCATCCGTCCCCCATGGTGTGGCCGCCGCCGGTGACGTACCCGCAGATGCGAGCGTTGGCGACAGAGATCCTGCCCGGCTCCCGGTATCGCCGCCACCTCCTGTTGCGCTACAGCATCATGTGGCGCAAGCCGCAGGACTGAGCGGGGTCAGCAAGCGGTCCGCTCAGAAGACCAGTCGCTGGAGGAACCCTGCCACGGCTCCTTCAGCGACCGACCATCACCTGAACAACGCTCTTAACCGCAGTGTTCGAAGCCGCTGGTGTACGAGCTGCTGCCGACCGAACCGCCCCACTTGACGCATTGTCCGGCCGCGTCCCGCTTGACCGGCCCCGCGTAATAGCCGTAGCTGCCCGAGTCGGTCGTCCCGCTTTCTCCTTCCGGCTCAAGGAATGCCGACACCGCCGACGCCGTGCCGAGGCTCGTCGTCTTCAACGTCGTGACGCAGTTGTAGCCATTGCCCGAGTTGTAGAGCAGATAGGTGCGGCCTCCGGTGAGGGCGGCCGAGTCGATGACCGAGTAACCGCTGCCGCAGACCTCCTCGGGGGTGTAGGGGTTGCCGCCGCAGGCGTTGGTGCTCGTAACGGCCTTCTTCGTGCCCAAGGGCACGTTCACGCCGTCCACGGTCGGGCTGGTGTCCATCGCGCCACTGGAGGTGCGCTGTTCGTAGTGCAGGTGCGGAGCGGTCGCGCCGCCCGTCGAGCCGACAGTCCCGATCACGGTGCCCTGACCGACGGCCATGGAGCTGCCGGCCGACTTCACCTGGGTCGCGAGGTGGGCGTATCGGGTACTGGTGCCGTCACTGTGATTGACCTGTACCCACTTGCCGTAGCTGGTGCTTCCCGCGTCATAGAAGTACGCGGTGCCCGCAGCGGTGGCACGTACGGTCTCACCGTTGATGTCATCGCTGCCGTAGTCCTGCCAGTCGATGGAGCCCGAGGGGTTGTGGGTGGGGGTCCAGTTGTTGGCGTAGAAGGTCTTCCCGCAGTTGAACGGGCTCTTGTGGGCCACGGCCAGGACGGCGCTGCCCTGCGCTGAGGCGGACTGGGGGACCAGCGCCGCCGCGAAAGTGACTAACAGGGCGGTGATCGCGAATCGGAGGGTCTTGGGCCAGGTCGGCCTGCCGGTTGTGGGCATGCTCACCTCTCTGAACAGGTGCGTTGGGGGGATGTGGTTAGGCGCCCAGTTCCTACGTTGGCGGCACGGTGATCCACTTCGACGGGGAGGGAAGGCCGCGGGAGGGAGGGTCGATCATGAACATAACTCTGAAAGTTCTCTTCATCAATCTTTGTGACATGAAATTTTGCGGCTTCTTGCGCTTGGCGTCGAGGCCGAGGTCATCCCCGATGGATCGTCAGCGGGGAACGTAGGCGTACCACGTGCCGGGCCGCACTCCTGGCAGCCGCCGCCTCTCCCACGCCAGCAGGAACGGCGCCGGGATCGACCGGCCCTTGTCGACGGCGACCACGGTCTTTCCCGCGTTCTGGGCACCGAGCACGGGGGCCGGCACCTCGCTGTCCTGCGGCCAGCGCAAGACGGTGTGCGCCTCGCACCCCATCCGGTAGGCGATCATCACCGCGTGCTCGCCGTACACCAGGCAAGGCCGGTGGACGGCGAACGTGGCCAACGCGCCGGCGACCTCGACGTCGGCCTGCCGCTTGGACAGGCGAGGCGAGACGACCTTGTCGAGCGTCAGGCCCTGCAGGGTGAACTGCGCGAGGAAGCCGGCGGCCACGAGAGCGGCACCGGCACGGCGAGCCGCTTGCCCGCGTGCCCCTTCCAGCGGCCAGAGCGCGCAGTGCGCGATCGGGAACACCAGCAGCGCGTACGTGGGCAGCAGGAACCGGGGCGCCGCGTAGCCGACCAGGAAGATGTACGGCACGGCCATCGACAGGCCGGTGAGGGCCGGCATCACGCACTCGGCCAGGCGTTCACGGCGTCGCGCCGCGTACAGGCCGAGCAGGACCAGGACGGGGATCGCGCACCACCAGAGCAGCCAGGGCAGCACAACGGGCCCGCAGTGCGCGGGAGGCCGGCAGAGCAACGGTCCGTTGAGCGCTCGAGCGTGCTCGTAAAGCGAGAAGTGCAGGCCGGTCTCGTTCGCCGCTCCGGCTGCCTGCCATCGAGCGACCAGGCCGCCGAAGCGGACGAATGCCTCGATGATCCAGTCGGCCCAGCCGGCCACCAGACCCACGATCAGGGCCGCCCCGGCTCCGATCCGCCGCCATCCCGGCTTGGCGAGCGCCACCGCGAGCGGGAGGACGAGCCAGACACTGTCCGGCGGGCGAAGCAGGGCCACCGCGGCCACGCTCACCGCCAGCCCTATCAGGGGCCCCCGCCCGCTGTCCGGCCGCGTGCAGCGCAGGAAGCAGCCGACGGCGGCCACCGCGCCGAACGCCACCCACATGTTCGGCATGGCCGCGCCGCCATAGAACAACGACAGCCACAAGGACGCGAACAGCAGGGCGGCGAGGGGCACCGTCGGTCCGGAGCGTACCCGCAGCCAGGTTCCGAACGACGCGTACAGTGCCACGGCCGACAGCAGGCTCAGATAGATCCGCAGCGCCTCCGTCGACGAGGTGATCAGCACCACCGGGGCGACGATCAGGGTGATTCCCCGAGCGCGGGGCGCGATGAACTCGGTGGCGGGCACCCGCGGGTCGACCTGGCTGACGTAGACGACCTCGTCCCACCCCACTCCCATCTTGGGAGTGACCCCGGCCAACTGGACGATCCCGTAGCAGACGGCTACCAGAATCAGCAGCGTGCGCCATGGATCGGCCCGTAGCCACGAACGAAGCGATTTGGTTGATCCCACCTGCCTTTACTTAGCGCCGGTCGGCTCCGGAGGGCGGACATGGCGACGAGACTTGCCGGAAGGGATGCACACTCATGAAGCTCCGGCGCGAGCCGATGGGTCACGGGCGCGCGGCGGTGATGGTGGTGTGGAGTGCCTTGAGGGCGGAGACGTAGATCTCGGAGAAGGTGGGGAAGGGCTGGATGGTGTCGCGCAGCACGGCGAGCGGGACCTCGGCGCGAATGGCCAGGGTGGCCTGCTGCAGCCACTCGCCGGCCTCCGGGCCGAGCGCGTAGGCGCCGGTCAGCCGCTCGCCGTCGGACAGCAGGGTCAGGAATCCGTTGGACTGGGCGTAGGCGCGCGTGTAGGTGGCCGTTTTGGCCACCTCGGACACCGGGACGGTGGCGGCGAACCGGGCCTCGGCGGCACCGACCGCGGCTGCTTGCGGGTCGGTGTAGACGACGTCCGGTATGGCCGCGTAATTGGCCTCGCGGGGCTCGCCGAGGATGTTGGCGGCGACGACTTCGCCCTGGTATTTGCCTACATGGGTCAGCAGCCGTACGCCGGTGACGTCGCCGATCGCCCACAGCCGCTCTCCGGCCCGCAGCCGCGCGTCGACCGGGATCCCGTGCCCGTCGGCTTTCACGCCGACCGTTTCCAGGCCGATCCCGTCCACGCGCGGACGCCGGCCGGTGGCCACGAGCAGGCGGTCGCCGCGCAGCTCGCCGCCGTCGTCGAGGATGAGGACGTAGTCCTCACCGTCGCGCCGCGCGGCGGTCGCGTGCACGCCCAGCCGCAGCTCGATGCCGTCGGCGCGCAGCACCTCGCCGAGCGCCTCGCCCAGTGGCGCGGGCTCGTGGGCGAGCAGGTGCGCGGCGGCCTCGGCGAGGGCCACCTCGCCGCCCAAGCGCCGTACGGCCTGGGCCATCTCGACGCCGACCGGCCCGCCACCCAGGACGAGCAGGCGGCGCGGGACGGCCTTCATGCCGGTCACCTCGCGGTTGGTCCACACGCCGTCGAGTTCGCGCAGGCCCGGGATGGGCGGGACAACCGGATCCGAGCCGGTCGCCACGACGACATGCCGGGCGGAGTGGCGTACGCCATCGACCTCGACCTCGCCGATTCCGGTGAGCTTGCCGGTTCCCCGCAGCAGGGCGATGCCCTTGTCCGCCAGCCAGCGTTCCTGCCCGGCGTCGGAGTAGTCCGAGACCATGAAGTCACGCCAGGCCAGCGCCGCCCCGACGTCGACCTGCGCGGTGGCCGCCGCCTCGCGCGCGTCGTGCACCGCCTCTCCTGGGCGCAGCAGCGTCTTGGACGGGATGCACGCCCGGTAGGAGCACTCGCCCCCGACCAGATCGCGCTCGACCAGCGCGACGCGCAGGCCGCCGTCGGCGAGTTCGCCGGCGCAATGCTCGCCCGGCGAGCCGGCGCCCACGACGATGACGTCGTAGTCGCTCATGCGCTCGCCCCCGGGCCGGGGCGGCCTGTCTGCTCATCGACCATGTACTGCGCGTACCAGTCCGGCCAGTCCGGGTCGGGCTGCCCGATCTCCTCCTCGTGCTTGCCGTGCGCGGCCTCCGCACGGCGCAACGCGGCGGCCAACTCGGCCGTGGAACCATAGGTCGCCTGCATGCCAGTACTCCTCTTCGCAAAGGATCGCGCCGACCGGAGCTCGCAGGTCACCGGCCCGGCAGGCGGGTGGTGATCTCCTGGAGGAACCAGCCGTTGCCGTCCGGGTCGCTGAACGACGCGAACGAGCCGTAGCTGGCACGGTCCGGATCCGGGCCGGAGACCCGTTCCCGGGTCCCGGCGTGGTGGAACACGCCACCCGAGTCGTGGAACACCTCGCTCATCTCGGCGCCACGGTCGACCAGCTCGGCCCGGGCCGCCTCGATGTCGGTCACTATCAGGTACAGGCCCTGCGCCGAGCCCGGAGTGGCCGAGGTGACGCCGGTGCCGAAGATGACCGAGCACCCCGATCCTGGGGGTGTCAGCTGCACCACCCGGAAGTCCTCCCCGGTGGCGACGTCGGCATCCTCTCGCCAGCCCAGTGCTTTGTAGAAGTCCTTGGCCCGGTCCACATCGGCGACGGGCAGCACCACAACCTCGAGCTTCATGTCCACGATGTCAGCTCCCTCGGCTCCTGTGTCCTGACATCCACCCTCACCTCACGCATCGTGGAAGTACACAAACCTCATCAAATCGCTCGGGAAAGTCTTGGGGCGGGGAAGGGCAGCGTGGACTAGGTCGGGCCGCTCGCGCGGATGACGGCCGGGCCGTGGCCGTACCAGCGGTGGATGGCTCGACGTAGCGCCCGGGGGTCGGTGAAGCCGACTCGCGCGGCGATGGACTCCACGCTGAGCGAGGTCTCCCGCAGCAGGCGGTCCACCCGGCGCTGCCGAAGCTTTTCCAGCTCTTCCCGCCAACTGGTGCCCTCATCGCGCAGGCGTCGCTGGAGGGTGCGGGGGCTCATGGCCAGCCGGCCGGCCACCTGGTCCAGGCCCGGCGGGCCGTCGGCGACCGCGGACTCGAGAATGGCGTGGAAGCGGTCGAGCCAGCCCAGCACCGGCCGGGCGGCCGCAATGGACAGTCGCGCATGGTCGTTCAGGATCGCGGCGAGCGCGGGGTCGGCGCGGGGCAGGGGAACGTCCATGTCCGCCTCGGCGAACGTGACCGATGGATGGTCGGCCTCGAACTCGATGCTTCTGGTGTCGTACAGCTCGACAAGACGCCTGGCGTCGGTGGGCGGGCGGTGCGGAAGCCGTACGCGCACCGGTGTGAGCCGTCGCCCGGCTCCCAGGCTCGTCACCGTGAGCAGCATGTACGGCACGAATTCCGCGATCATCGGGTATTCCGGATGGCTGCGGTAGGGGCCCTGCCAGCCGACTGTCGTTCCGCCGTCGTCGTCGTGTGTGACGAGGAGCTGGTCGGCGGGGTCGGCGATGGCCGTGAAGTGGCGGCTGGAGGCGCGCAGTGCGTCGCCGAGGGTGCTGGAGACGGAGAAAAGGTAGTCCCACACACCCAGCGCGCCCGGCCGCCACAGCTCCATGACCCGCTTGCTGCTACCCGTTCCCCACATCGGGCTGGAGATCAGTTCCCAGACCCGCAGGATGGTCGCGGTGGGGATGCGGATCCCGTTCTCATCCAGCACGGAGAGGCCGGGAACGCCGACCAGGGACGATCGATCCAGGCCGGCGGCGATGCCCGCGCGGAGCAGTAAGCGGGTCAGATGGGGGGAGACGGTGCCTTTCGCGGTGTCTGCCACCACGCCGTCTCGCATCGTGTTGTTCACCATCAACGGCCTGTCTCCCGGGGCGGCGATGATCCGCCAAGCCTGACATACCGGAAAAAGAGGATATGTCGCAATTTGGGTGGCGTCTTCGGCCCACTCGGTGGCGCCTTCGGCCCTCCTGACGGAGCGTTCGGGTTCCTACCTTTATGGACAGGCAGCCCTTGACGGGGCCGTGACGCAATCCGAGAGGAAACGCGATGGAGAACACTCTGTTCGACTACAGCCCGATCGTCGGACGCGAACCGATCCGCTGGCCAGGAGGCGCCCGCGTCGCCTTCTACGTGGGCCTGAACGTTGAGCATTTCACGATCGACCGCCCCTCCACCAGCATCAACGAAGCGACCGCGACGCTGGTGCCGGATCCGCTGAACTACGGCTGGCGCGACTACGGCCCGCGGGTGGCGATCTGGCGCGTGATGGAGGTTCTCGACCGGCACGGGCTCCGGGCGAGCACGTTGCTCAACGCCGACGTGTGCGAGCAGTACCCCCAGATCATCGAGGCGGGCAACGCCCGCGGCTGGGCATGGCTCGCCCACGGCAAGAACAACTCCACGCTCCAGGCCGACGTCAACGACGAGCGCGCCTACCTGAGCGAGGTGGTGGACACCATCCAGAAGGCCACCGGGCAGCGGCCGCGCGGCTGGCTCGGTCCCGCGCTCACCGAGACGTTCCAGACGCCGTCCCTGCTCGCCGAGCTCGGCCTGACCTACGTGCTGGACTGGACCAACGACGACCAGCCGTACCGGTTGAACGTCCCGGGGATGCTGAGCGTGCCGTACTCGCTCGAACTCAACGACCTGGGCATTTTCACGATGCACGGCATGAGCGGCGACGACTTCGTGCAACTGGTCAAGGATCAGTTCGACCAGCTCTATGCCGAGTCCGCCGACAGCGGGCGGGTCATGGCGTTGGCGTTGCACCCGTTCGTCATCGGCCAGGCGTTCCGCGCGAAGTACCTCGATCAGGCACTTGAGTACATCGTCCAGCACCCCGGCGTGTGGCTGACGACGAGCGACGAGATCGCCGAGCACTACGCGAGCACGGGCACGAGCACAGCTCCCTGACGACTCCCGGATGGGGCCCGGCGAGGCGCGCAAGCCCACCACCGTACGTACAAGAGTGGGCTCAGCGCTCGCGGGGAGGCTGGTCGGACGCGGGGAGAACACTGTCGACCACCTTGCGAAGATAAGCCTCGTCGGGCAGCGGGAGATGGACCATGAGGCGGTGGAAGATCGGCCCGTACACCACGTCCATGATCACATCCAGATCGGCGCCGGGCGGCAGGTGCCCCTGATCCTGAGCCTTGCGCAGGCGGTGCTTGAACTGATCGATGCGCGGGCCGATCCACTGGCGATGCATTTGCTCGGCGAGGCCGGGGTCATGCTGGGCCTCGGTGAGCACCCCGATGAAGGCCGATCGTGTGCGCGGCGCGCTCAGCACGTCAATGACCCCGGACAGCTGAGTACACAGGTCGGCGACGAGATCGCCGGTGTCCGGGAAGACCGTGGGCCGCACCGCGGCATCGTGAACGGCCTCCAGGACGACCGCGCCTTTGGACGGCCACCACCGGTAGACCGTTTTCTTGCTCACGCCCGCACGGGCGGCGATGCCTTCCACCGTCACCTGCGCATATCCCTGCTCGGCGCACAGGTCGAGCGTCGCGTCGAGGGTGGCGCGGCGGCTCTTCTCGCTGCGGCGTTGCGGATTCGGCGGATTCGGCATGTGCCCAGCCTATAGGGAAACGGAACGTGTCGTGTTGACAGGCCGAGCGCGAGAGATCGATACTCGCTAAGGCGACACGCCACGTATCGTGTCGGGCTTCCTCCGCCCGGTCCCGAACGCCGGCCGATGAGATATGAGGACGGTTCACATGCCTAAGATCGATGTGCTCGACTCGACGATGCACTACGAGGAGACCGGCAGCGGCGCTGCCTGGGTCTTCCTGCACGGCAATCCTGGTTCGTCCCGGCTGTGGCGCAAGGTGCTGCCCGCGGTCGGCTCGGAGGTCCGGCTGCTGGCCCCCGACCTCATCGGTATGGGGCGCTCAGGCAGGCCGAACGTGCCGTACCGGTTCGGCGACCACGCCCGCTACCTGGACGCCTGGTTCGACCGGATGGGTCTGGAAGAGGTGGTGCTGGTCGGCCACGATTGGGGCGGATCGCTGGCCTTCGACTGGGCGGCCCGGCACCCCGGCCGCGTCCGCGGCGTGGCCTTCTTCGAGACGATCGTCCGGCCGATGTCCTGGAGCGAGCTGGGCGATGGGCCGCGCACCCGCGCCGAGGCCATGCGCGGACCGCAGGGCGAGACGCTGGTGCTCGACCAGGACTTCTTTGTGCGTTCGGCTTTCACCGGCGGCGTGCTCAACCCGCTCCCCGAGGAAGAGATCCAGGCCTATCTGGAGTTCTATCCGACCCGCGAGAGCCGCCGCCCCCTTCTGGAATGGGCCCGTTCCCTCCCCTTGGACGGCGAGCCCGCCGACGTCGCCGAACGCGTCGAGCAGTACGACGCCTGGCTGGCCACCAGCACCGACGTCCCCAAACTCCTGCTCACCTTCGACTCCTCGCCGACCCTCCTCATCGACGACCGCATGGCCGCGTGGTGCGCCGCGAACATCGCCGCTCTGGAGACCCGGCACTGCGGCCCGGCCGGCCACCACGCCCCCGAAGACCAACCCGAGACCATCGCCAAAGCGATCACCGACTGGGCCGCCCACCACCGCCTGGACGCCTCTCGACCGTGATGATGGGGGCGCTGGTCGCCGTGAACTACGCTGCCGGGATGGCCAAGGCTGACGAACGGGCGGAACGGGTTGCGGAGTCGCGGTTCCCGCCGAGGCGGGTGGCGGGTCGGGGGCGTGGCTGGTACCGAGGTGACTGCCACGTGCATTCGGTGCACTCGAACGGCGGAGAGCTGACGCCGGAGCGGCTGGCGGCCGGTGCCCGTGAGGCGGGGCTGGACTTCATCGCGACCACCGAGCACAACACGTCCGACGCGCACGCCGCGTGGGGTTCGCACGCCACCGGTCTGCTGGTGATCCTGGGCCAGGAGGTCACCACCCGGACCGGGCACTGGCTGGCGCTGGGCATCGACCCGGGGCAGGTGGTCGACTGGCGATACGGCTTACGCGACGACGTGGTCGACCGGCATCTCGACCAGGTACGTCGAGCCGGTGGGCTGTGCGTGGCGGCCCACCCGCACGCGCCGTACCCCTCCGGCGTGTTCATGTATCCGTTCCAGAAGTTCGACGTGGTCGAGGTGTGGAACGGGCTGTGGACCTCGGACCTGCCCTGGAACGCCGACAACGAGGCAGCGCTGGCCGAGTGGGGCCGCGGTCTGGCCGCCGACATCCACGGCGGGCGATGGCGGCCCGCGATGGGAAACAGCGACACCCATCTGGAGGGCCAGATCGGTACACCGCACACCGTCGTGCTGGCCGAGGAACTGAGCACGGACGCGGTCCTCGCCGGCATCCGGGCCGGCCGCAGCTGGATCGCCGAGTCGGCCGCCATCGAACTGTCGCTCACGGTCTCCGCCGGTGATCGCAGCGCCGGGATCGGTGAGCGGCTGACGACCCGCGACGAGCCGGCGCTGGTACGGGTGGACGTACGCGGTGTGCCATCCGGCACGGTCAGCTTCCACACCGATCGCGGCAAGGCGCACCGCGAATCGTTGCCCAGCGATGGATCAGGCGCCGTGGAGTGGCGTACCAGCGCGGCGGAATCGGCGTTCGTCCGCGTCGAAGTACGCCACGCCGAAGGGCGCATGGCGGCGCTCAGCAACCCGATCATTCTGACCTGAACCGGGGGTCTAATCCTTCGCCAGCGCTGCGAGGAGGCGGTCCTCGGTCACCTCGGCGCCGCTGAGCTGCGCGCTGATCGCGCCGTCGCGCAGCACCACCACGCTGTCGCAGTTGCCCGCCAGCTCGGCCACGTCCGAGGAGATCAGCAGGATGGCCAGCCCGTCCACGGCCAGCTCGTCGAGCAGCGACTGCATCTCCAGCTTGGTGGCCACGTCGACGCCGCGGGTCGGCTCGTCGAGCAGCAGCACCTTGGGGTGCATGGCCAGCCAGCGGGCCAGCAGCACCTTCTGCTGGTTGCCGCCCGACAGCTCGCCCGCGGGCTGGCGCGGTGAGACGGCCTTGATGCCGAGCCGGTTCATGAACGTCTCGACGATGCCGTCGATCTGCGCGTCGGAGACGATCCCGGCCCGGGACAGCCGGGGGAGTGCGGCCAGCGCGATGTTGTCGCGTACCGACAGCGTGGGGACGATGCCCTCGGTCTTCCTGTTCTCGGGTACGAGGCCGACGCCGGCGCGGATGGCGCTCCTGATCGACCACTTGCGGGCCGCCGCCCCGGCCACGGTCACCTGGCCCGCGTCCACCGGCATGACACCGGCGATCGCCCTGGCCGTCTCGCTGCGCCCGGCGCCGAGCAGGCCGCCGAGGCCGACGACCTCGCCCGCGCGCACCGCCAGCGACACGCCGTCGAGCACGTGGTGACGGGTGAGCCCCTTCGCCTCCAGCACCGGCTCGTCGGCCGGCTCGTCCGGTTCGCCGGGCTCGATCGGTTCCTCCACCGGGTGGAACGGCCGGCCGAGCATGAGCGACACCAGCCGGAGCCGATCCAGCCCGGCCAGCGGGCCGGTGTGCACGACGCGGCCGTCACGCAGCACGGTGACGTGGTCGCAGACCTCGTACAGCTCCTCCAGCCGATGGGTGACGTAGACGACCGAGCGGCCCTCGTCGCGCAGCCGGGCCACCGCGCCGAACAGCGTCTCCAGCTCGGCGTGCTCCAGCGCGGAGGTGGGCTCGTCCATGATGACCAGGCGGGCGTCGGCGGTGGCCGCCCTGGCCAGCGCCACGAGCTGTCTGGCCCCCTCGCTCAGCGTGCCCAGGGGTTTGCGGACGTCGGTACGCAGGCCGTACTCGGCCAGGACCTGCTCGGCGCGGGCGTTGGCGGCCGTGAAGTCGATCAGCCCGAGGCGGCTGCGCGGCTCCCTGCCGAGCAGCAGGTTGCGGGCGATGCTCATGGTCGGGACCAGGTTCGTCTCCTGGTGGATGGTGGCGATGCCGGCCCGCCTGGCCTCGGCCGGGCTGCCGAACCTGACGGGCTCGTCCAGGTATCGCAGCTGGCCCGCGTCCGGCTGGTAGACGCCGGACAGCACCTTGACCAGGGTGGATTTGCCGGCCCCGTTGCCGCCGATCAGCGCGTGCACCTCGCCGGGGCGCACGGAGAGCGTGACGTGGTCCAGCGCGGTCACGCCCTGGAATGTCTTGAGAACGCCGGCCACCTGTATCACGCTTGCCTCCGCCTCGATCGTGGTCGCGGAAGGAAACAATCCAGTAACAGAAACGTCACATTCGATCAGATGCGGGCGATGTGCAGCCTGACGCCCCTGCCGCTCAGCTCGTCGAGCACGTCGCCCGGCGCGCCCTCGTCGGTGACCAGATGGCCGATCTGCTCGGCGGCGACGGTCTGCACCATCGTGTCGACGCCGATCTTGGTGTGGTCGGCCAGCACCACGACCTCCTCGGCGGCCGCGGCCAGCGCCCGGTCGACACCCGCCACCTGCATGTTGGGGGTGGACAGGCCGCGTTCGGCGGTGAGCCCGTTGCCGGAGATGAACGCCCGGCGCACCCGCAGCCCGGACAGTGAGTGCTCGGCCGCGCTGCCCACCAGGGCCAGGATCGAACCGCGCAGCGAGCCACCGGTCAGCATCACCTCGATCCGCGGCGAGCCGGCCAGCACCTGGGCGACCAGCAGGGAGTTGGTCACCACGGCGAGCTCCGCGTGCCTGGTCAGGCGGCGGGCGAACTCCTGCGTGGTGGTGCCGGGCCCGACGACGATGGCGTCGCCGTCCTCGACCAGCGCCACGGCGAGGTCGGCGATCGCGGCCTTCTCGGCGGCCTCCAGCGAGACCTTGTGCGTGTAGCCCGCCTCGCGCGACAGCTCGCCGGGCAGGGTGGCCCCGCCGTGGTGGCGGTTGAGCAGGCCCTCCGACTCCAGCGCGCGCAGGTCGCGGCGGACGGTCACCTCGGAGGAGTGCACGGATTGGGCGAGCTCGCGCAGGGACACGGCGCCGTTGGCACGCACCAGCTCAAGGATGCGCTGCCGGCGTTCCGCGGCGAACACCGGCCTGCGGCCGTCGCTCTGCGTGTCGCTCACGACCCGATCATAGACGAATGCTCAACTCCGGCTCACCTCTGATCATATGAGAACGAATTTGATCGGAAATCTTGACCGGCTCGGTCCATGGATGCTTATTTGGGACCCAGGAAGGGTCATAACCTGTCCGATCTTGATCGGCTGGTATGCCCCAGCGCGAAAGGACACTCTGTGCGAAAGTCACTCGCGGCAATGATCGCCGTGCTGCTGGCCGTGTTATGGCAGGCTCCCACCCCGGCGGGCGCCGCGGCCGAACGGCACGGGCTGCGCGGCGACTACTACCTCGCCTCGGCGGCCGGCGCGTTCGACTTCGGCGAGCTCAAGGCCAGCGTCGTGGACCCGAGTCTGGAACTGGCCGACCTCAACCCGACGTTGAAGCTGCTGACCGGTAGGGAGGACGACGTCACCGTCCGGTGGACCGGCAAGATCCGGCCCGAGCACTCCGAGACGTACACGTTCTCGATCATCGGCGACAACGGCTTCCGGCTCTGGGTGGACGGCAAGGCCGTCATCGACCACTGGGTGGACGACTGGGACAGGGAGCAGGTGGGCACGCCCATCGCGCTGGAGGCGGGCAAGGACTACGACATCAAGGTCGAGTACTTCGAGCACTTCGGCGGGGCGAACCTGCACCTGCGCTGGCAGAGCGCCAGCCAGCCGAAGGTGGCCGTGCCGTCCGAGGCGTTCACGCCGCCGGACGGGTTCGACCCGCCCGGGCCCACCGAGGCGAAGGTCGGTTCGACGGGTGACCTGGCCACGCTGACGTTCGCCAAGGCGCTCGCCCCGCTGCCCGCCGACCTGACCGACCACCTGGTCCTCACAGTCGCCGGCACCAAATGGCCCGTAACCTCCGTAGTCCTGAAAAATCGGGACACGGTGGTGCTTAAGCTGAAATATCCGGTTCCGGCTAAGGCGGGGAGCACGCTGCGCGCCGCCTACGACGGCACCGGCCTCTCCTTCGCCGACGGCACGCCCGTCGCCGCGTTCCCCTACGCCTTCGTCGCCAACGAGTCCGCCTACATCCTCAAGACCCGCTGGTCCAAGGACGTGAACCCGGCGAACCCGCTGCCCGAGTACCCGCGCCCCCAACTGGTCAGGGACAGGTGGCGCAGCCTCAACGGCACCTGGCAGTTCGCCGCCGCCAAGCCGGGCGAGGCCGTCCCCACCGGCCGTGACCTGGCCGAGCGCATCGTCGTCCCGTACCCGGTGGAGTCGCAGCTGTCCGGCATCGGCCGGCACGAGGACCGCATGTGGTACCGCAGGACGTTCGAGGTTCCGCGCTCGTGGAGCGGCGAGCGCCTGCTGCTGCACCTCGACGCGATCGACTGGGACGCCACGATCTACGTCAACGGCAAGCAGGTCGGCACGCACAAGGGCGGCTACGGCCGGATCACCGTGGACGTGACCGACGCGCTCAAGCGCGGCGGATCCCAGGAGCTCGTCGTCGGTGTCACCGACCCGACCGACAGCGGGCAGCAGCCCATCGGCAAGCAGCGGCTCGACCCGAGCGGCATCTGGTACACCGCCGTCTCCGGCATCTGGCAGACCGTCTGGATGGAGCCCGTCGCCCAGCAGCACATCGACCGCGTCGACACCGTGCCCGACGTCGCCGGCAAGGCGCTGCGCGTCACCGTCCAGGGCTCGGCCGGCACCGCCGTGGTCGTGGCCAAGGACGGCCACAAGGTCGTGGGCACGGTCACCGGCCCCGTCGGCACGGAGCTCCGGCTGCCGGTGCCGAACCCCAAGCTGTGGTCGCCGGACAAGCCCTTCCTGTACGACCTCACGGTCCGGGTGAAGCAGGACGAGATCACGTCCTACTTCGGGATGCGCACCATCTCGCTGGAGAACAACCGGATGCTCCTCAACGGCCGGCCGGTCTTCCAGATGGGCCCGCTCGACCAGGGCTTCTGGCCGGACGGCATCTACACCGCACCCACCGACGAAGCGCTCAAGTACGACCTCGTCCAGACCAAGAAGCTCGGCTTCAACACCGTGCGCAAGCACACCAAGGTCGAGTCCGACCGCTGGTACTACCACGCCGACAAGCTCGGCCTGCTCGTCTGGCAGGACATGCCCGCCATGTTCAAGACCGGCGACAAGCCGCAGTTCGAGACCGAACTGCGCGAGCTGGTGGACCAGCACCGCAGCAGCCCGTCGATCATCATGTGGGTGCCCTTCAACGAGGGCTGGGGCCAGTACGACCAGGCCCGCATCGCCGACCTGGTCAAGAGCTGGGACCCGTCCCGCCTGGTGAACAACATGAGCGGCATCAACTGCTGCGGAGCCCGCGACGGCGGCAACGGCGACGTCAAGGACTACCACATCTATCCCGGTCCGGGCGTGCCCGGCAAGCCCACCGACATCCGCGCGGTCGTGATCGGCGAGTACGGCGGCCTCGGTCTCCCGCTCATCGGCCACACCTGGTCGGGCGGCGGGTGGGGCTACGCGGTCGAACCCGACGCCGAGGCCCTCACCACCCGCTACGTCGGTATGGCCCAGGAATTGCAGAAGCTGCACGCCTGCGACCAGCTCAGCGCGGCGATCTACACCCAGACCACCGACGTCGAGACCGAGCTCAACGGCCTCATGACCTATGACAGGGCCATCACCAAGCCCGACCTGGCCCGGGTTCACGACGCGAACAAGGCGCTCACCGACCAGATCTCCCCGGCCTGCGCCTGATAGGAAGGAACCCCCATGAATCTCCGGACAGCCTGCCTGGCGCTGGCCGTACTCCTCACCGCGTCGGCCTGCGCCAAGTCGGAGGAGCCGCAGAGCGCGCCCGCCGCCACCAGCACGGCCGGGCAGCAGGTCGTGCAGAGCCCCAGCGGCTCGGCGGGACCGACGTGCACGCTCGACCAGTTCGGCGGCAAGAAGTTCGACCTCAAGACGGCCACCGTCGGCTTCTCCCAGTCGGAGAAGGAGGCCAACCCGTTCCGCATCGCCGAGACCAAGTCGATCAAGGACGAGGCGGCCAAGCTCGGCATCGCCAACCTCAAGGTCACCAACGCCCAGTCGCAGTTCTCCAAGCAGATCACCGACGTGCAGCAGCTCATCGCCCAGGGCGTGCAGTTGCTGGTCATCGCGCCGCTGAACTCCGACGGCTGGGAGCCGGTGCTCCAGCAGGCCGCGGCCAAGAAGGTGCCGATCATCACGGTCGACAGGAAGATCAACGCCAAGGCGTGCAGCGACTACCTGACGTTCATCGGCTCCGACTTCCACGAGCAGGGCAAGCGGGCCGCCGACCGGATGATCGACGCCCTGTCCGGCAAGGGCAAGGTCGCCATCCTGCTCGGCGCGCCCGGCAACAACGTCACCACCGAGCGGACCAACGGCTTCAAGGAGCGGATCACGGAGAAGGCGCCGGGCATCCAGATCTCCTTCGAGCAGACCGGCGAGTTCGCCCGCGAGAAGGGCCAGCAGGTCACCGAGCAGCTCATCCAGTCCAACCCCGACATCAACGGCATCTACGCGGAGAACGACGAGATGGCGCTCGGCGCGGTCACCGCACTGAAGGGCGCGGGCAAGGAGGCGGGCACCATCAAGATCGTGTCCGTCGACGGCACCCGTAGCGCCGTCCAGGGCATCGCCGACGGCTGGTTGCACTCGGTCATCGAGTCCAACCCCCGCTTCGGGCCGCTCGCCTTCGAGACCGCGCAGAAGTTCCTCGACGGCCAGTCCATCCCCGACAAGGTGATCATCTCCGACCGCGACTACGACACGTCCAACGCCAAGGACTCCCTCGGTGAGGCGTACTGATTTGGAAGCGGTTCTCGAGGCGAAGGGGATCAGCAAGCGCTTCCCCGGCGTACTCGCTCTCGACGGTGTGCATCTCGCCCTCCTCCCCGGCGAGGTGCACGCCCTCGTGGGGGAGAACGGCGCGGGCAAGTCCACGCTGATCAAGGTCTTCACCGGCGTGTACCATCCCGACGGCGGCGAGTTGCGCCACCTTGGCGCGCCCGCCGCCTTCGGCACGCCGCTCGACGCGCAGCGCGCCGGGATCTCCACCATCTACCAGGAGGTCAACCTCGTCCCGATGATGAGCGTCGCCCGCAACCTGCTGCTCGGCCGCGAACCACGCGGCCGCTTCGGGGTCATCGACGCCACGAGGATGTACGCCGAAGCCGCCCGGATCCTGTCCGGCTACGGCGTCGAGACCGACGTCAGGCGGCCGCTGCGGACACTCGGCATCGGCGCCCAGCAGATGGTCGCCCTGGCCAGGGCCGTGGCCGTCGACGCCCGCGTGGTCATCATGGACGAGCCCACCTCGTCCCTGGAGCCGCGCGAGGTCGAGACGCTGTTCGGGGTGATCAGGCGGCTGCGTGACGAGGGCATCGCCGTCATGTACGTCAGCCACCGGCTCGACGAGCTCTACCAGGTGTGCGACCGGGTGACCGTGCTCCGCGACGGCCGCGTCGCGCACACCGGGCCGCTCGCCGGGCTCGACCGGCTCAAGCTCATCTCGCTCATGCTGGGCCGCGACCTGAACGAGGTCAAAGCCGGCGGCCTGACCAGGTTCTCCCGCGATCGCCACCGCGCCGCCGACGGCCAGCCGCCGGCCGTCGAGGCGCGCGGCCTCACCCGGCGGCACGTCCTGGACGGGATCGACGTGTCCGTACGGCCCGGCGAGGTCGTGGGTCTCGGCGGCCTGCTCGGTGCGGGGCGTACCGAGACCGCCAAGGCCATCGTCGGGGCGATGCCCCTCGACGGCGGGCAGGTGCTCGTGGCCGGGCTGCCGCTGCGCGGCGGCTCCACCACCGCGGCGATCAGGGCGGGCATCAGCCTGCTGCCCGAGGACCGCAAGGCCGAGGGCATCGTCCCGACCCTGTCCGTCCGCGAGAACATCGCCCTGGCCGCCCTGCCCTCCCTGGCCAGGGCGGGCGTGGTGTCCGACGCGAAGATCGACCGGATGGTCGAGATCTTCATGCGGCGGCTGCGCATCAAGGCGGCCTCGCCGAACCAGCTCGTGTCGGAGCTGTCCGGCGGCAACCAGCAGAAGGTGCTGCTGGCCCGCTGGCTGGCCGTACGTCCCAAGGTGCTGCTGCTCGACGAGCCCACCCGCGGCATCGACGTGGGCGCCAAGGCCGAGGTGCAGGCGCTGATCGACGAGCTGGCCGCCGAGGGGCTGGGCGTGCTGCTGATCTCCTCCGACCTGGAGGAGCTGGTCGAGGGCGCCGACCGCATCCTGGTGCTGCGCGAGGGCGCGGTCGTCGGGGAGCTGACCGGTGACCAGGTGACCGAGGAGAGGATCATGGCGACGATCGCGGAGCAGTCCGATGACATGGTGACGATCGCGGAGCGGTCCGATGACTGAGCTCACCTCGAAGCCGGCGTTCCGGACCGACCTCAAGCCGCGGATCTTCGCCTGGGTGCAGGACTACGGCGTGTACGCGGCCGTACTGGCGCTGCTGCTGTTCAACGTGCTGTTCACGCCGCACTTCCTCGACGCGTCGAACTTCCGCACCCAGTTCGTCCAGGTCACGCCCATCGTGATCGTGTCGCTCGGCATGGCGCTGGTGATCGGCACCCAGGGCATCGACCTGTCCGTCGGCTCGGTCATGGCGCTGGCCGCCGCGCTCGTCGCCCTCTACCTGGGGTACGGCGCGCTGCCCGCGCTGATCGTCGCCGTGATCGGCGGCGCGGTCGTCGGCGCGGCCGGCGGGGCCCTGGTCGCCTACGTGGGCGTCCAGCCGATCGTGGCCACACTGGCGCTGCTCGTCGGCGTACGCGGCATCGCGAACGTCCTGGTGCCGCAGCTCGTTGAGTTCCGC
This sequence comes from Nonomuraea sp. NEAU-A123, assembly GCF_018603905.1. Lineage (GTDB taxonomy): Bacteria > Actinomycetota > Actinomycetes > Streptosporangiales > Streptosporangiaceae > Nonomuraea. The sequence goes on along the minus strand of NZ_JAHFZZ010000002.1, from coordinate 615,969 downwards.
AATCCGGACCTGATCGCGTTGGGCAGCAGTTCGGTGACCGGGATCCCGGTCATCGTGCTGATCGCGGCGGCGCTGACGCTGATCGTGCTGTTCGTGGTGCGGCGCACGACGTTCGGGCGGCAGGTCGTCGCGATCGGCGGCAACCGCTCGGCCAGCGAGCTGTCCGGGCTGCCGGTCAAACGGGTGCTACTGATCGTGTACGTGATCTCCGGGCTGCTCGCGGCGCTGGCCGGGGTGCTGGCGACGGCCCGCCTGCAGGCCAGCGACCCGACGTCGCTCGGCCTGTTCATCGAGCTGTCGGCGATCACCGCCGTCGTGGTCGGCGGCACGCCGCTCACCGGCGGGCGGATCAGGGTGCTCAGCACGGTCATGGGCGCGCTGCTCATGCAACTGCTCGCGGCGACGCTGATCAAGCACAACCTGCCGCAGTCGTGGACCCAGATGGTCCAGGCGGTCATCATCCTGGCCGCCGTCTACGCCACCAGGGAGCGTGCGAACCGATGATCTCCGTAGCCTCTTCACGGCGTGAGCAGGCGAGCCGGGTGCTTCAGCAGCACGGGGCGCTCATGGTGCTGGCGCTGCTGGTGATCGTGGGCAGCCTGGCCTTCGACTCCTTCGCCACGGCGGGGAACGCGGCCAGCGTGGTGGTCTCGTCGTCGTTCCTGGCGATCATCGCGATCGGGATGACGTTCGTCATCATCAGCGGCGGGATCGACCTGTCAGTGGGGTCGCTGTTCGTGCTGGGCGGGGTGCTGGCGGCCTACGGGTCCCAGTACGGCCTGCTCATGGCGCTGGCGTTGCCGTTGGGCGCGTGCGGGGTGGTCGGCTTGTTGCAGGGCCTCGTCATAGCTCGCACCGGTATGGCTCCTTTTATCGTGACATTGGCGGGTTTGTTGGGTGTGCGGGGGTTGATGCTCGCCATTTCTCAGGAGGGTGCCACCACCTATTTGGTGAAAAATCCTGCTTTTGCGTCATTGGGGCAGGGGGAGTTGCTCGGCCTGACGTACCCCGTGTACATCACCGCGGCGCTGGCGCTGGTCGCGATGGTGCTGCTGCAGCGGACCGGCTTCGGGCAGAACGTCTACGCGATCGGCGGCAACGAGCAGGCGGCGGCGCTCATGGGCGTGCCCGTGGCGCGCACCAAGGTGACCGTGTACGTGATGTCGGCCCTGCTGGCGGGCCTCGCGGGCGCGCTGAACGCGGCCCGGCTCTCGTCCGGGGTCACGATCCTGGGCATCGGGCTGGAACTGGACGCGATCGCCGCCGTCGTCATCGGCGGCACCCTGCTGACCGGCGGCGCGGGCGGGATCACCGGGACGGTGGCGGGGGTGCTGCTGCTGGGGGTGATCCAAAGCCTGATCAACCAGGTGGGGAACCTGACGTCGGCCTTCCAGCAGGTGGTCAGCGGGGCGTTCCTGGCGCTGGTGGTGGTGGCACAGCGGCTGCTGAGCAAGGCGCAACGACTGTCGTAACGGCTGTCACATCGGCGCGGCCCCTGGGGAGGTGATTTCCGGGGCTGTCGCGTTTGGTGGTTCGGCGGGATAACTGGCCGGGTCAGTCATTCACTGATGTTTTTTCACCTTTGCTTTCCCTGTCCGGGGAAATCCCTTTCGGCGTGGCGGCGGGAGGAGCCCAGTGGCGACTGTAAGTATTTTTTCTGTCACGCTGGGTCGCTCAGCGGGCAGGCATGGGCCGTCTTCCGGCCAATGGGTTAGCCGCGGTCATTGGCCGCGCTCCAAAAGAAACGGTACCTCTATGTTCACGCACACTCCCAAAACCGACGCCACAGCCATACCGACCCGGCCGGCGCGGCGGCGGCGCTCGGCAAAAGGACTGATGACGCTGGCCGTGGCAGGATCCCTGTCCGTGGCCCTTGCCGGCACCACGACCAACCCAGCCTTCGCGAATGGTCCGACGCCGGACCCCAGGCACGACCGCTTCCACCACCTCGACCACAGACTCCGCGAGCCGGTCCTGGTCGGAGACGGGGGAGGCTGCGAGGCGGGAACCTTCATCAGGGTTCATTCCCTCAGGCCGCACAACTTCTTCATTCCGCGCACCCGCTACACCGACGGTCCCGGCGGCGAGATGACCGTCTCGGTCCACCACGAGTTCGAGGTGCTCGCGTTCGTGGAGGCCGACAAGACCAAGACCACCCAGCTCAGGAGGGAGGACGACCTCACGGTCGGCCCCAGGGTCACCACCGACGAAATCGTCCGCGCGGTGGCCAGGGAGGTCACTCCGCACCTCGAGAAGAGGCACATGATCTTCACGGGCCACGACTACACGCGGACGATCAGCGACGGCAAGTACGGAAACATGTGGTACCGCGTCTTCGGCTACCGCGTTCACTGGGGACAGTGGGCACGGCTCCACAACTGCAGTGAGGTCAGAGTCGGTACCGGCATCGCGAGCATCCCGTCGAGGATCGAAGGCTGGCGCTACTGGGAGACCGACCACCCGCAGTTCCGCGGACGGCTGCTCTCCGACAAGTAGGCATCGGGTCGCCCGGGGCACTCCAGCCCCGGGCTCCACGCAGCCAAGTCGACCGCCGGAGAGGTGCCTGGGGGTCAGGTGGCAGCGCGGCGGATCGCTGGTGTCTTGCGAGAAGCGGCGAGTACGTCGCGCCGGTGCTGCCCTACTGTGCGGGGACCGTTGGGGGATCAGGCGGCTGTGCTCACGCGCTCGCCGGCTGATCGTCAAGAGACGGTCCCCGTGCCTTTTTCTGGACCCAGCCTGACGGGTTCACCTCCCGAGACCAGTCGCCCGGTCAAGGTTCGGTGGGGGCCGCTAGTTGTTCTGGTGGTCTTCGGCGGGGAGGGGGATGCCGAAGTGGGCGAACATCGTCTCGAACATCCGGGTGTGCTTGTCGAGCGTCTGTGTGTGGCCGTCCAGGATCTGTGTATGGGTGTCCAGAATCTCTGTGTGGGTGTCCAGGATCCTGCTGTGCTCGTCGAGTTTCACCTCTACCCGGTCGAGCCGCACCTCTACTCGGTCGAGTCTCGCGTCGACTTGGTCGAGTCTCGCGTCCACTCGGTCGAGTCTCACCTCGACTTGGTCGAGCCTCAGCGTGTGCTTGTGCTGAGTCTCCATGATCTTCGACAGCTCTGAGCCGAAGACCGTGATGTCTTCTCGCTGGTTGTCCGCGCGCTCTTCAAGGCGCGCCACCCGGACGCCCAGCTCTTGGAGGGTTGTCATGGCGAGAATCCTAGCGGTGATCATTCCAGCACGCTCCGTTATGAGTCCAGGTCGAGGAGAGCTTCTTTACTCCCCGAGGGATGATCCTGTAACCGCGGGCTGACCGGTGTCATGAGCACCGTGGAGAGGAAGCTCGCCGCGAGCAATCCACCGGCGACCCAGAAGGTCACTTGGACCGCGCCACCCGGCGAGCCCGATCGGGAGCCATCGAAGTAGACACTACCCAGGACGGCGACACCGAGGGTCGCGCCGAGTTGCTGGACGGCGTTGAGCAGGCCGGCGGCTGAGCCGACCTCCTGCGGCTTGAGCGGCTTCAGCGCGGTGGTGAAGAACGACGGGGTGAACATCCCGACGCCGAGACCCGCGACTCCCAGGGCGCCGAGCAGCGGCGTGGGATAGCCCGTGGGGCCGGCCGCGTGGTACGCGGCGATAGCGGCCAGCACGCCGAGCGCCAGCGTGGCCAGTCCGACGAACATCACCCGCCGTCCATGGCGAGGAACCAGGTACGCGCCCGCGACCCAGGAAGACACCGCCAGGCACACCGACCAAGGCACCATGGTCAGTCCCGCGGTGCGTACATCGGTGCCCAATCCCAGTTGCAGGTGCAGGACCACGACGAACATCAGCCCGGTCGTCACGGCGAAGAACAGCGTGGACGTCACCAGCGCGGCCGGGAAAGCGCGCTGTGCGAACAGGCTGGTCTCCACCAGCGAGCTGCGGCCAAGCCCGGCACTGCGCCGCTGCTGCAGGCCGAAACCCGCGACCACGGCCAGCCCGAGGCCGATAGCGCCCCAAGCCCCCATCGACAGGTGCGCTGTGTCCGCCCCGATCAGCGGGTAGACGATCAGGGCGGTGCCGAGCATCGCCAGCGCGGTGCCGATGGGGTCAAGGCTCGGTCGCGCCGGCGCGTGATCCTCGACCAGGATCGGCGCGACGGCCAGCACAGCGACACAGAACGGAACATTGACCAGGAACGCCGCCCGCCATGACGAGCCGAACAGATCAGCGTGAGTCAGCACGCCCCCGAGAACAGGCCCGCAAACAGCGGCCAAACCCATGACGGGGCCGATGCTGCCCAGGGCCTTGGACATCTCCTTCCCCTTGAACATGGCGCGGATCAGACCGATGGTCTGCGGAATGACCGCCGCGGCCGCAGCGCCCTGCACGACGCGGAAGCCGATCAGCATCCCGACCGAGGGCGCCAGGGCGCAGGCCACCGACGCGCTCAGGAACCCGGTGACACCGATCCGAAAGACCCGCCGCCGACCGGCGATGTCGCCCAGCCGGCCGCCGGTGATCAGCAGCAGGGCGAACGGCAAGGTGTACGCCGTGCTGAACCACTGCATGTCCGCCGCCGACCCGCCCAAGTCGGCACGGATCGCCGGGGTGGCGACCTGCACGATCGTCGAGTCCAGCAGATTCATCGCCTCGGCCAGCAGCAATGCTGCCAACGCCACCCACCGCCACCGGTAGGCCACCGCCACACGTTCAGACATGCACATTCCTCTCCAGTGCTGCGAACCCACGCCGTCGGATCGGCGGGGATCCCAGACTGGAGAGACCGGGCCAGTTGTTCCATCTGGAACGTAATGTTGGAGAGTATCTTCCATCACTGCTGGTTTTATGAGGGAAATCCCCATGCTCGACGAGGTGGACCGCGGGCTGATCCACGCCCTGCACATTGACGGGCGAGCGCCCTTCGGCCGCATCGCCGAGGTGCTCGGTACCTCGACGCAGACCGTGGCCCGCCGCTATCGGCGACTGCGCGCCGAGGCCGCCCTTCGTGTGGTCGGGCTCCCCAATCCGGACCGGGCCGGCCAGACCCAGTGGATGATCCGGCTCACCGCCACCCCATCCACCGTGCAGGACCTCGCTCAGTCGCTGGCTCGGCGAGCCGATACCTCATGGGTCAAACTGGCTTCCGGGGGTACGGAGATCTTCGCCGTCATTCACGCGTCAAGCGACACGCAGGCCGTACCCACACTGCTGCTGCACGACATCCCTCGCAGAGCCAGCATCACCGCGGTCTCCGCCCACTGCCTGCTGCACACCTACCTGGGCGGACCGACCGCGTGGCGAGGACACCTCGAGGCCCTCACCGACCAGCAACAACAGCAGCTCGAACCGCCCCGCGCCACTGACACGCCGGCCGGCCGCCCACCGGGGACCGACACGCCGGCCAGCCGACCACCGGCGGCCGATGAGCCGTCTCCTCAACCACCGACCACTAATAGGTCGGCTCCCCGACCGCCGCTGACGCGTGCCGACCATGACCTGATCGACGCTCTGCGCCAAGACGGCCGGGCCACGCACGCCGACCTCGCCGCGGCCACGGGTGTATCCCAAGCCACGGTGGCTCGCCGTCTCGCCGACCTCCGCGCCAACGGCACGATCTTCTTCGACGTCGAGATCGCGCCCGCCCTCCTCGGAGCCACCACCCAGGCCCTGCTCTGGATGACCGTCCAACCAGGACACCTCGACCGCGTCGCGACCACCCTGGCCGGTCACCGCGAACTCGCCCTGGTGGCCGCCACCACCGGTCGGACCAATCTGCTGGCCAACGCCCTCTGCCACAGCCCCGCCGACCTGCACGATTACCTCATCCACCGACTGGGCGGCCTCGACGCCATTCACGCACTCGAAACGGCCCCCGTACTGCACACCGTCAAGGCAGCGGGCCCGCTGACCTCCGCCGCTTCGTTCACGCGCGGAAACTGAGGAGTTTGTAGGTCCGAATGGGTAATTTTACCGACGGGCGCAGTTAAGTCATTCGCAAGAAGCATGTCCATAATTTGGTCATGCCGTCGATGAGTGAGCTGAGAGCAGGAGATCCCGCCGGTCTCGGAGGTTACGAGATCCGCGGACGGCTGGGAGAAGGCGGACAAGGCGTCGTGTACCTGGGCGTCGACGAGCACGGTGGTCAGGCCGCCATCAAGTGGTTACGCCCGCATCTGGCGGGCGACGCGGTCGCGGCCGAGCGGTTCGCGCGGGAGGCGGCCGTGGCGCAGCGGGTGGCGCCGTTCTGTACCGCGAAGGTGCTGGCGACCGGGGTGCACGAGGAGCGGCCGTTCATCGTCAGCGAGTACGTCGAAGGTCTGCCGCTTCAGCAGGTGGTGGCCGAGGAGGGGCCGCGGGCGGACGCCTCCCTGTACCGGCTGGCCATCGGGACCGTCACCGCGCTGGCGGCCATCCACCAGGCGGGCATCGTGCACCGCGACTTCAGCCCGAACAACGTGCTGCTCGCCGGCGAGGGCCCGCGGGTGATCGACTTCGGTATCGCGAAGGCGCTCGACGCCACTTCGACGATCACGTCCACGCCGGTGGGGACGCCCGCGTTCATGGCGCCGGAGCAGGTCCTGGGGCAGCGGGTGGGGCCGGCTGCGGACATGTTCGCGTGGGGGAGCACGATGGTGTTCGCCGCCACCGGAACCGGGCCGTTCGAGGCGGAGTCGGTGCCGGTGATCGTCAACCAGGTCCTCTACGACGAGCCCGATCTGTCCCGGCTGACCGGGCCGCTGCGCGAGCTCGTGGCCGCGTGCCTGTCGAAGGACCCCATCCGGCGGCCCACCGCCGAACAGGTGATCATGCGGCTGCTGGAACACCCCACGTCGAACCCCGCCGAACTGGAGCAGGCAGCCGCGGTGGTCAGCGGCTTCTCGCCCCCACCCCCACTCCCGCCGCACCCCCAATTCCCGCCCCAGCAGGGATTCCAGCCTCAGCTCCCGTACCCGCAGCCCCAATACGCACAGCCCTCCTACGGGCAGCCTCCGTACGCACAATCGGGACCGCCCCAGCAACCGCCACCCGCACAGGCAGCGCCGCCATACGCGCAGTCGGGACCGCAGGCGCAAGGGCCGCATGCGGTGCATCCGTACGGGCCGTCACCTCAAGGGGCGCAGCCGTCGTCGGAGCCGCAGGTGGCGGGTCCGTATGCGCAGTCGGGACCGCAGGCGCAAGGGTCGCAGGCGGTGAACCCGTATGGGCCGCCACTTCAAGGGGCGCAACCACAGTCGGGAGCGCATCAGCAGCCGCAGTGGGTCTCTCCGACCGCGCCGGGGCAGTCCCCGCAGTACGGCTCGTCGGTGCCGCCGTCCCGGTCGGGCGGTAAGAAGAGCTACGTGGTGGCGTCGATCGCCGCGGCCGTGGCCATCGTCGCGACCATTGCCGTGGTGGCCGTCGCGCTGACCAATCTGCCCGGCCCGTCGATCCCCACTCCCTCCCCGAGCGCGAAGAGCACGTCTCCGGCTCCGTTGGCCATTCCCACCGCGAACCTGGTCACCTCGACGCTCCCCGGCACCGACGCGGTCATCTACGAGAACCCGGGCGACGCCGTCCGGCTCACCACCTACATGGTGCGCGACACCAAGACCCGGGACTGGATCTACTACCCCCGTGACACGCTGACCGGATCGTTCACGAAATATCCGGATATGTGGGAGAGCATGCTGTCGCCCGACGGCAGGTACCTGGCCCAGCGTGGCAAGAACTTCGTCGGCGGCTACGACAGCGTCAAGATCACCGACAAGGTGACGGGTGAGGCGTTCACGATCAAGACCTCGCGCCAGCCGCTCAGCGCGTACGTACAGGGCTGGTCGCGTGACAGCGGCCGTCTGCTGTTCAACGTCGGCAACCCGGTGAAGGGCGTCTGGCAGTCGACCGGGTTCGCGATCGTGAACGTCGCCACCAGGCAGGCCACGGTCGCGTCGCTCAGAGAGGGCTCGCTGCACGGCATCCGTTACGGCTTCGACCACGCCGACACAGGCGTGGTCGCCCTGTCGAACGACACCAAGCAGCAGGCGCTGCGTTTCTTCGACGAGAACGGACTCCGGGTGCGCCGCATCCCGAACGTGGGCCCGGGCATCGCCGACTCGTTGTTCTCGCCGTCGGGCAAGCAGTTCGTCACCAACTGCCCCGGCCTGGGCAGCGGCAACAACTGCGTTTACGACACCCAGACCGGCGCCGAGCTGAAGCGCTTCGAATCACCCTGCTCCGGCCTGGCCACCTGGTACGACGACAGCCACCTGGTCTGCTGGGTCAGGCCCGACGCGAGCGCGGAGAAGCAGCAGGTGCAGGTGGTCGACTTCACGGGCGCCGCGGTGCGCCTGCTGGCCGAGATGCCGACGAACGGCTCGAACATGGACGTGATCTACACCTTCACGCACCGGAACTAACGCACGCGACCCCTGGGCCGCAGCCGGGTGCCCGGCAGGACGGGCGCGGGGAGCGGGCCGCCGTCGAAGCCTTCGACGGCGCCGAACTCCTTGCCCTCCATCCACTCCTTGCGGAACGCGACGATCTCGTCGTGGTCGCGACCAACGAAGTTCCACCACATCACGATCTCCTCGCCGAACGGCTCGCCACCGATCAGCAGCACCCGTCCGCGCCCGCTCAACCGCAGCCGGGTACGGCCGGGCGGCAGGTAGAGCAGCGGTCCCGCCTCCAGCGGCTCGACCTCCCCGGCGAGCAGCAGCACACCGTGCTCGAATCCCGCGTCGAGCGGCACCTCGGCGCTCCCTTCGACGGCCACCTCGGCGCCCACCAGGGGACTGTAGGTGGTCGCCGGCGAGGTCACGCCGCCGAGCGACCCCATGATCACCGTGGCGTCGAAGCCGGGGCCGGACAGCACGGGCAGTGACGCGTGGTGCTCGAACCCGGGCCCGGTCCGCCGGTGCTCGCCCGGCAGCGCCACCCACAGTTGCACGCCGTGCAGCAGTGTCTCGGGCGACTCCTCAGAGTGGGAGATGCCGCGCCCGGCGGTCATCAGGTTCAGCTGGCCGGGCCGTACCTCCTGGAGGCTGCCGACACTGTCGCGGTGCAGCACCTCACCCGCGACCAGCCAGCTCACGGTCTGCAGGCCGGTGTGCGGGTGCGGAGGCACCCGCATCGTCGCCACCTCGGGGCCGTAGGCGTCCACGAAGCACCACGCGCCGATCATGCGGCGATGCGCGTTGGGCAGCGTCCGGCTCACCGTCATGCCACGCGGACCACCCAGCGGCACCGCACGCCCGGCAAGCAGCTCGGTCTCACCGCTCTCACCACCGGTCCCGTCGCCGCTCTCGGCACCGCAGCGGATCTCGCGGGGGTCCTGTTCCAGGTTGCTCACGTTAAGACTGTACGGCTGCGGAGATCAGCTCTCGGCGGGGGCGGTGGCATGGCGGCGGGTCAGGAGCGACTGTGTGATCCCCACCACGACGACCGCGAGCGGGAAGACGGTGCCGATCAGCAGGCCGGCGCGGAGTCCAGAGCCGTCGTCGAGCAGGTCTCCGTCGGCGACGGCGCCTGCCAGCCACGGCCCCGCTGCCGCGCCCGCGTCGCCGAACATCGCCAGGACCCCGAACATCGCGGCCCCGCCCAACGGGAAGCGGGCGGCCGTCAGGCTGAACGTCCCCGGCCACATCAGGCTGACCGCCAGCCCGCACAGCGCGCACCCGACCAGGCTGAGCACCGGGTCACGGGCCAGGGCGGCGGCGAGGTAGCAGGCGGTCGCCAGCGCGCCGCAGGCGATCACGGCGGGCAGCAGGGGGATCCGGCTGCCCCAGAGCCCGTAGGCGATCCGGCCGAGCCCCATGAGCACCGCGAACAGGCACGGCCCCGCGAGGTCTCCCCACACCTTGGCCAAGCCCAACCCCTGCTCGGCGAAGAGCGAGGACCACTGCGACATGGTCAGCTCGGCCGCCCCCGCGCAGAGCATCAGCAGCAGCGCCGCCGCGAACGACGGGGTCCGCAGTAGCGCCCCGAGCCCGGTTCGGTGCTCGTCGGGCACTGTCGCGGGCAGCGGGACCCGCAGGAAGAGCACGAGGTTCGCCAGCGGTACGAGGGCCCACAGCAGCGGCAGCACCTGCCAGGCCGAGTCGCCGATCCAGGCCAGCATCAGCGTCGTGCCCAGCACGACGGCGACCTGACCCCAGCAGTAGAAGGAGTGCAGCAGGCTCATCGATGCGGCCCGGTGCTCCTTCGGCGCGGGCAGGGCGTCCACCACCGGGCTGACCAGGACCTCCAGCAGTCCGCCGCCGATCCCGTAGACCACGACCGCCACCGCCAGCCCCCAGTAAGGGGACGGCAGCGCCGACGGGGCCACCGCCAGCAGCACCAGCCCGGCCACGCTGAACACGTGCGCCAGCACCAGCGGCACCCGGTAGCCCGTCCGGTCCACCACCTTGACCGCGACAAGGTCGGTGACGAGCTGGGTGGCGAAGTTGAGCAGGACCAGGCGGCCCAGCATCTCGTACGGCACCTGGTAGCGCGTCTGGAAGACGATGAACAGCAGTGGCGCCAGGTTGTTGACGATGGCCTGTGTGATGTACCCGGTGTAGCAGGCTCGCCGGGTGTGTTCGAAGGTGGTCAGCCGAGGGTCTCCCACCAGCCGTCGACGGCCGGGGCGCCGTCGGTGTCCACGGCCTCGCCGGGACGCGGCACCACGATCTTGACGTCGCGGGCCTTCGCCTCGCGCCACAACCGCTGCACCGGCTCCGCCCAGGGGTGCAGCGCGAGCGTGAAGGTCGCCCAGTGCACCGGCAGCAGCAGCCTGCCGCCCAGGTCGAGGTGGGCGTTGACCGCCTCTTCCGGGTTCATGTGGATGTCGGGCCAGGCCGGGCTGTAGGCGCCGATCGGCATCAGCGTCAAGTCGAACGGGCCGTGGGCCGACCCGATGCCCTGATAGCCCTCGAAGTAGCCGGAGTCGCCCGCGTAGAAGACCCGCTTGTGCGCCCCGGCCACGACCCACGAGCCCCACAGCGTGTCGTTGCGGGTGAACATGCGGCCGGAGAAGTGACGAGCGGCCGTCGCGACGAAGCGCAGCCCGGCGACCTCGGCCTCCTCGTTCCAGTCGAGCTCGATGATCCGGTAGGCGGGCACGCCCCACCGTTCCAGGTGGGCGCCGATACCCAGGGGCACCAGGAACGGCGCCTTCTGCGTCGCGGTGAGCGAGCGCACGGTCGCCATGTCAAGGTGGTCGTAGTGGTCGTGCGAGATCGCGATGGCGTCGATCGGCGGCAACGCGTTGAGCTGGACGGGCAGCGGGTGGTGCCGCTTCGGCCCGACGAGCTGCGACGGCGACGGCCGCCTGCTCCACACCGGGTCGAACAGCACCCGGCGGCCCTCGATCTCGACCAGCGTGGACGCGTGGCCGTACCAGATCACGTTCAGGCCGGTCGGCGACGGGTCACCCGTCGGCGGGACGCGCAGCGGGATGGGGCCGCCCGGTCTGCGCTGGTCCCTGTCCTTGGCCAGCTCGCGCAGCAGGCCCGCGGGCGGCGTGGTCATCAGGGTGGTGGACTCCGGCATCGGGTTGTAGAAGGTGCCGTCCTTGAACTGCGGCGAGCGCCGCATCCTGGCCACCCGGTCCGGTCCCGAGGTCAAAGGCCGCACGCCCAGCTCGGCGGGTACGTCGCGCAGGGCCCAGCCCGCCGCGGCCAAGGCCGCCCCGCCTACGAGGATCCGTCGTGCCGTCCGCAATCTCGCCATCGTTCACACTCCCCTGAAAGTCGGTCCACCCACCTCAACTGATCGCGATATCTCCGATGTTCCCGATTTGGACGATATATCGCGATAGATTCAGACAGTCTTGATCGCCCCGCCATCCATGACGTAGTCGGCACCGTTGACGCTCAAGGCATGCGGCGAGGCCAGATACGTCACCAAGGTGGCGATCTCTTCCGGTGCGACGAACTTACCCGTCGTCATCCCCATGCTCGACGGCAGCCCCGCCAGGAGCTGGTGGTGCTCCAGGCCCATCTTGGCCGCGAGCGCCGCGCCGTAGCCGTTGGGGTCCTCCCACATCGAGGTGAGTGACGGGCCGGGGGAGATGGTGTTGACCCGCACCCCCTGAGGCCCGAACTCCTCGGCCAGTGCCTTGCCGAACGCGGTCAGCGCGGCCTTGGCCGTGGTGTAGGTGATCGGACCGGCGTGCGGCATGCGGGCGCCGTTGGAGGAGATGTTGACCACGGATCCGCCCCGGCGCAGCAGGCTGGGCAGGGCGGCCCTGGTGGCGCGGACCGCGCTGAGGAAGTTGAGCTCGTGGGTCTGGTGCCAGTGCTCGTCGGTGAAGCCCAGGAACCCGTCGAGCTGTCCCTCGCCGCCGTCGCCGCCGCCCACGTTGTTGACCAGCAGGTCGAGCTCGCCCAACTCGGCCAGGGCGGCGCCGATCAGCTCGGCCGGGCCTTCGGCGGCGGACAGGTCGACGGCGACCGCCGTCGCGCCGGTCTCCTTCAGCTCGGGCGAGATCGTCCGCGAACCGGCCACGACCCGCATCCCCTCCGCCCGCAGCGCGGCGACGATGGCGAGACCGAGGCCCCGGCTGGCGCCGGTGACGACGGCGGTCTTGCCGGTGAGGTTCATGTCCATGGCGGTGTGCCCCTCTACAGTTGCGTCGTTGGTGATGCCAAGAACGTAACACTTGCAACAACGATGATGCAACTATGGAGTGTATGGTCGCACTGTGGAAGCGATTCAGCAGGGACGAGCACTGCGTTCGGATGCCGAACGGACCGTGCGGACGATCCTCGAGGCGGCCGAGCGTGTGCTCAGCAAGAATCCGTCGGCCAGCATGGAGCAGATCGCCGAGGCGGCCGGGGTCGCCCGCACGACCGTGCACCGGCGTTTCGCCTCCCGCGATGCGCTGGTCAGCGCGATGGAGGGGTGGGCCGCCCGGCAGTTCGCGGCGGCCGTCGATTCCGCCAACCCCGAGACCACGCCGCCGCTGGTCGCGCTCTACCAGGTCACGGCCAGCGTGCTGCGGGTGAAGATCGACTGGGGGTTCACCATGAGCCGCACGTCGGCGGATCCCGCGGTGGCCCAGGTGCACTCGGCGGTCGAGGAGAAGTGCGACCGGCTGTTCCGCAAGGCGCAGGCCACCGGCCTGCTGCGGGCTGACGTGGATCCGGCATGGGCCAGGCGCGTCTACTACGCGCTGATCCACGAGGCCGCGCAGAGCCAGGGCGACGACGCCGACACCCTGGCGACGCTCCTGGTGGACACCCTGCTCCGCGGCGTCGGCACTGACCGCGGCCTGAGTTAGGCGGCCCGAGCGCTCACTCGCCATCGGCCATCGGCCATCGGCCATCGGATAGCGGATAGCGGGTCTGCCGGCGGCTGGCGGCCGGAGACGAGACCGGGTCTGTTGGCGGCGGCCCGCGCCCAGGCCGTCGACGCCCTGGGGGGATCGTAAGCCGGCCACTCTGGTGGCCTTCGCCCAGGTGATCGTTGAGTTGTCCGGTCAGAGGCCGGCAGGGGGAAGCGACCGCGCCAGAAGTCCGCGATGGCGTCCCGTCCCGTGATCCAGATGTCGTCACGCGCGCTGATCCGGTCGAGCACCCTGATCAGCCCGGCCAGCCGGGCCGGTCTGCCGATGATGCGCGGGTGCAGCCCGATCGACATCATCCGCGGGTGCCGCGCGCTCTCTGCCAGCAGGACGTCGAAGCAGTCGATCGCGTAGCGGGCGAAGTCGTCGGCCGTGAAGAACTGGCATGGCGGCGGGACCGCGCCGTCTCTTACGTTCGGGTACGGCCGCAGGCCGGGTGGTGTTGGGGCGGGCTCAGGCGGGAGTGCGTGCGTACGGGTGGATGTCGATGGGCGGGGTCTCGCCCAGCGCGAGCGCGGCGGCGATCTCGCCGGTGAACGGCCCCGCCGTCAGGCCGTACGCGCCCAGGCCCGTCGCCACCACCACCCGCTCGGTGAGCCGCTCGATGAGCGCCGTGCCCGCCGCGTGCACCGGCCGCAGGCCCACCCTCGTCTCCAGCACCCTCGCGCCGTCCAGTCCGGGCGCCACCCGCAGGCCCGCCGCCAGCACCTCGTGGATCCCGCCGATGGTGACGTATGGCGAGAACCCGGCGTCCTCCCTGGTCGCGCCGACCACCAGTCGCGAGCCGGGGAACCCCAGCAGGTACGGTCCGCTCCTGGGCAGCACGATCGGCCAGGAGGCGGTGTCCACGCCGTCGAGGGCGGCATGCACGATCTGCCCGCGCCTGGGGAACACCGGGATTTCCACCCCCAGCGCCCGGCACACCTCCCCGCTCCAGGCCCCGGCGGCCACGATCACCGCATCGGCCTCCACCGGCACCCCGTCCTCCTGAGCCAGAGTTCTGAGCCCCTCGGCCGGCACCCCGTCTCCCCGAGTCGGCGCCCTGAGCACATTGATCGGCGTCTCTCCGACCAGCGTCTCCGTGCTCGGCTCCGAGCTGGGCGAGTCGGTGGTGGTGTGGAGGCGCACCGCGCCGTCGGGGGTGAGGGTCGCGGTCCCCGTACGGAGCTCGGTGCCCCGGCGGACGGCGGCGCGGAGGAGGGCGTCACGTACCGCCCGCCCGTCCACCCGAGCGGCCCCCGGCACATGGATCGCGCTCAGATCCGGGCTGAGCGGCGGAAACAGCGCCGATGGAGCCGCCACGTCCGTGATGTCGCCCATTTCCGGTGCCTCCGGACGGCGGCGCAGCAGGAGGGCGCGCACCGGCTCCAGCTCGGCCGGGTCCTGGGCCACCAGCAGCGCCCCCACCCGGGCGTACCCGATGTCCTCGCCCAGCGCCGACACCAGCTCCGGATAGCGGCGAGCGCCCTCACGCGCCAGCAGGTACCAGGCGTCGTCGTCGGCATGATCCACCCACGGGCACACGATCCCCGCGCCCGCCTCCGTCGCCCGCCCGCTGAAGGCCCCGTCCACCACCGTCACGGACACCCCGCGCCCGCTCAGCCACCAGGCCGCGGCCGCTCCGACAATCCCGCTACCGATCACCGCAACACGCATGTCCCCATGATCGCAGGGCGGCGGTCGGTCAGCCGTCGGCGGCCCAGCCGTGCGCCTTCATGAGGTAGCTCGCCACGCGGGCGAAGCGGGCGCCGTCGAGCACCGCTCCCTCGCGCCTGATGTCGTCCTCGTCCAGGACGAAGACGCGGTCCAGCCGCAGGTAGGACGTCTTGCCGTCGCGCCCCCACACGCCGATCTCCAGCCACTCGGGGCCGTCGTCGCCCTGGCTGGACAGCATCATGCCCAGCAGCCTGCGCCCGGTGCGGCCCACGATCAGCAGCGGCCGGTCCTTGCCGCGCTCCGGGTCCTCCTCGTACGGCACCCAGGCCCAGACGATCTCGCCGGGATCGGCCAGCCCGTCGAGGTCGGGGGAGTAGGACAGCGTCGCGGCCCGGTCGAGAGAGTGGATCTCCCGCACCGCGCCACGGGCGGGCCGGGGGTCCTCAGCTGAATCACGCACGCGTGGGAGCTTACGCCACCGGGCCGTCGTTGATCGAATCCTGGGTCGCCGAGCTCATGGCAGCCCCATGAAGAACTCCCTGACGTCGGCCGCGAGCAGCATAGGCGCCTGAAGCGCGGCGTAATGGCCGCCGGCGGAGAACTCCGACCAGCGCACCACGTTGTGCACGACCTCGGCGTAGCGGCGCACCGTGCTGTCACCGGGGAAGACCGCCACGGCCGTCGGCGTCTTGCCCGGTTCGGCGGGCTGCTCCCAGGCCGAGGCGCCCTCGCGATAGAGGCGGGCGGAGGAGCCCGCCGTGTCCGTGAGCCAGTAGATCGTCACGTTGGTCAGGATGTCGTCGCGCGACAGGCCGCCGACGTCCTGGCCCCAGGAGGCGTACGCGTCGAGGTTCCAGGCGAGCTGGCCGGTGGGCGAGTCGGCCAGGCCGTAGGCCAGGGTCTGCGGGCGGGTGCTCTGGATCATGGCGTACCCGGAGTAGTGGCGGTGCCAGCGCTCCACCCCCTTGGCCCGCTCCACCTCGGCCTCGGTCAGCCCGGCCATGTCGTCGTTGGCGAACGTCGTGAGCGCGTTCAGATGCACCCCGACGACGTGCTCCGGGTCGAGCCGGGCGACCTCGGGGGAGATCAGCGAGCCGAAGTCGCCGCCCTGCGTGCCGTACCGCGGATAACCGAGCCCGCTCATCAGCTCCGCCCAGGCGGCGGCGATCCGCCGCACGCCCCAGCCGGTCTCCGTCGTCGGCCCCGAGAAGGCGAAGCCGGGGATCGACGGGATGACCAGGTGGAAGTCGCGGCTGAGCGGTTCGATGACGCGGGTGAAGTCGGCGAACGAGCTGGGCCACCCGTGCGTCAGCAGCAGCGGCAGCGCGTCCTCGCGCGGGGAGCGGATGTGCGCGAAGTGCACGCGTTGCCCGTCGATCACGGTCGTGTACTGCGGCAGGGCGTTCAGCCTGGCCTCGTGCTCGCGCCAGGAATAGCCGTCCAGCCAGTAGTCGGCCAGCTCGCGGACCGCTTCCGGCGGCACCCCGTACGACCAGCCGACCCCCTCCAGAGCGTCGGGCCAGCGCGTACGGCGCAGCCGCTCCGCCAGATCGTCCAACGCGGCCTGCGGGATATCGATGACGAATTTCTGCATGTCCCCCAAGCTAGGCAGCATTGTGGCCAGGATTAGGCCACAATGGCGCCAGTGTTGGACACCTCCGCCAGGCTGCTCCGTCTGCTGTCCCTGCTGCAGTTGCGGCGCGACTGGCCCAGCGCCGATCTGGCCGAACGGCTCGGCGTCGCGGCCAGGACCGTACGCCGCGACGTCGAGCGGCTGCGCAGCCTCGGCTACCCGGTCCACTCCACGCCCGGCGTCTCCGGCGGCTACCGGCTGGGCGCGGGCGCCGAGCTGCCGCCGCTGCTGCTGGACGACGACGAGGCGGTGGCCGTCGCGGTGGGCCTGCGCACGGCCGCGGGCGGCACGGTGACGGGCATCGAGGAGACCTCCCTGCGCGCGCTGGCCAAGCTGGAGCAGGTGCTGCCCGCCAGGCTGCGCCACCGGGTCAACGCGCTGCAGACCCACACCGTCCCGATCACCCGCGAGGGCCCGACCGTCGCCTCCGACGTGCTGATCGCCGTGACCGCCGCCTGCCGCGACCACGAGCGGCTCCGCTTCGACTACACCGGCCACGACGGCGCCACCACGCGGCGCGAGGCCGAGCCGCTCACGCTGGTCAACTGGTCACGCCGCTGGTACCTGGTCGGCTGGGACGTCGACCGCCAGGACTGGCGCATCTACCGCGCCGATCGCCTGCGCCTGCGCACGCCGAACGGTCCCCGCTGCACGCCGCGCGAGCCGCCGGGTGGCGATGTCGCGGCCTGGGTCGAGCGCCGGCTGGGTCACGAGATGTGGCCGATCGAGGCCCGCGTCCTGCTGCACGCCCCGGCCGACCAGGTCGCGAGCCGTACGTCGTCGGGCGTCGTCGAGCCGGTCGGCGACGACACCTGCGTGCTCACCCTGCGCGGCGACGACCTGCATCTGATCGCCGTGGTCGTGGCCTTCCTCGACCTCGACTTCGAGGTGCTGGAGCCGGTCGAGCTCAAGGAACGGATGCGCAGGCTCGGGCGGCGCCTCACCACCCTCTAGAATCTCATTCTGTGACGTCAGCGTTCTTCACCCGCAAAAGGGGCGAGTTCGTGCCCGCCCCGCACGCCCGCGGCCCCTGGTCGCCCGACATGCTCCACGGCCGCCTGCTCGGCGGCCTGGCGGCCATGGCCGTCGAGCAGGAGCACGGTGAGCCGGACCTGCGGTTCGCCCGGCTCACCGTCGATCTGTTCCGCAACAGCCCGCTGCTCCCGGTCACCGTCGAGACGGCGCTGGTCAGGGACGGGCGCCGGATCCGGGTGGCCGACGTGACGATCCACACCGACCAGGGCGTGATCGGCCGGGCCAGTGCCGTACTGCTCAGGACGGGCGAGCAGCCGGACGGCGAGCGGAACGACACGCCCGCGTGGGACGAGCCGCCGCCATCGGAGCCGCCTGTGACGGGCGGGGAGTGGAAGCCGCCGTTCGAGCTGTGGCGGCTGACCGACTGGAGCGAGCCGGGCCCCAACCGGGTCTGGCTGCGCGAGACCCATCCGCTCGTCGACGACGAGCCGCTCACGCCGTTCACCAGGGTGGCGCTCGCGGCTGATTTCGCCAGCCCGCTCAGCAACGCCGACACCGGCGGCCTGCACTTCATCAACGCCGACTACACGCTCACGCTCGGCCGGGTCCCCGAGGGGGAGCTGATCGGCGTGGAGGCGACCGGGCATCTCAGCGACGGCGGCGTCGCCACAGGGCAATGCACCCTGCACGACGCCACCGGGCCGATCGGCTTCTGCCTCGTGACCGCCGTGGCCAATCCGGCCACCTTCCGCAGCCGCTGAGACACAGCCGCTGAGACGCGGCCGTTGAAACGCGGCCGCTGTAACGCGGCCGCTGACGGGAACTACGCGGGGCGCTCGGCGCGGTCGCCGGACCAGTCGGTGTGGTAGGCGCCGTCCCGGTCCACCCGCTGGTAGGTGTGCGCGCCGAAGAAGTCGCGCAGCCCCTGGATCAGCGCGGCGGGCAGCCGCTCGCGGCGCAGCCCGTCGTAGTAGGCCAGCGCCGAGGAGAAGCCCGGCGTCGGCACGCCGATCTGCACCGCGGTGGTCACCACGCGCCGCCACGACTCCTGCGCCACGTTGACCGCGGCGGCGAACGTCGGGTCGGCCAGCAGCGTCGGCAGCGCCGGGTCGGCGTCGTAGGCGGCGCGGATCCGGTCGAGGAAGCGGGCCCTGATGATGCAGCCGCCCCGCCAGATCGTGGCCATGGCGCCCAGCTCCAGGTCCCAGCCGTACTCCTTGGACGCGGCGGCCATCTGGTCGAAGCCCTGCGCGTAGGCGACGATCTTGGAGGCGTACAGCGCCTGCCGTACGTCCTCGATCAGCTCGCGCCCGCCGACGCCCGACAGCTTCGGCCCCTCCAGCGACGCGGCGGCGGCCCGCTGCTCCGGGTGGCCCGACAGCGCGCGGGCGAACACCGCCTCGGCGATGCCCGTCACCGGAACGCCCAGGTCGAGCGCGCTCTGCACGGTCCAGCGGCCGGTGCCCTTCTGCTCGGCCTGGTCGACCACGATGTCGATGAACGGCTTGCCGGTGGCCACATCCACCTGGTCGAGCACCTCGGCGGTGATCTCGATCAGGTAGGACTCCAGCTCGCCCTGGTTCCACTCGCGGAACACCTCCGCCAGCTCGGCCGGAGTGGCGCCGAGCGCCTGGCGCAGCAGGTCGTAGGACTCGGCGATGAGCTGCATGTCCGAGTATTCGATGCCGTTGTGCACCATCTTGACGAAATGTCCGGCGCCGTCGGGGCCCACGTGCACCGCGCACGGGACGCCGTCGACCTTGGCCGAGATGTCCTGCAGGATCGGGCCGAGCGCGTCCCACGACTCCGTGGAGCCGCCGGGCATGATGCTCGGGCCGTTCAGCGCGCCCTCCTCGCCGCCGGAGATGCCGGTGCCGACGAAGTGGATCCCCTTGTCGCGCAACGCCGCCTCGCGCCGCCGGGTGTCGGCGAAGTGCGCGTTACCGCCGTCGACGATCATGTCGCCCGGCTCCATGAGCTCGGCGAGCTGGTCGATCACCGCGTCGGTGCCCGCGCCCGCCTTCACCATGATGATCGCCCGTCGCGGTCGCTTCAGCGAGGCCACGAAGCCCGCCAGCTCCTCCGACGGTACGAACGTGCCCTCCCCGCCGAACTCCTTGACGAGCTGCTGCGTACGGCCGGCCGAACGATTGTGCACGGCCACCGCGTATCCGTGTCTCGCCAGGTTCCTCGCCAGGTTCCTGCCCATAACCGCCAGGCCGGTGACACCGATGTCTGCCAAGTCCATATGAAGCTCCTCTGTGGGGGATACGCATGATCCAGCGGTAGAGGTTCGGCTGGATATTCCGATTTTTTCAGTCGCTTTGGCGTACGCCCAGCTCGTCGAGCCGATGCAGCATGTCGGCGGGGTCGGAGTAGACGCGGAAGGCACCCGCGCGCTCCAGCTCTTCCCGGCCGTATCCGCCGGACAGCACCCCGATCCCGAGCGCGCCCGCGCGGCGGGCGGCGAGCAGGTCCCAGACACTGTCTCCTACCACCATCGCATGCCGCACATCCACGTTCAGCAGCGCCGCACCGGCTAGGAACAGGTCCGGGTCCGGCTTGGCCCTGCGCACCATGTCGCGGGTGACCATCGGAGTGTCCTCCGGCAGGCCCAGCATGCCCAGCGCCGGCCGGGCCGTACGCGCGTAACCGCTGGTCGCGATCGCCCACGGCACACCCCGCGCGGACAGCTCGCTCAGCAGCTCGGCGGCGCCCGGCAGCGGGCGGACGGAGTCGATCTGCTCGGTGTAGGCGTCGCCGTGGATCGTCTGCAACTCGTCGATCTGCTCGGTCGTCAGCTTCAGCCCCGTCTCACGCAGCAGCGCGCTCACGAACAGCCCGCCGCTCATCCCGATGCGACGGTGGATGCGCCACACCGACAGGTCGATGCCCAGCCCGGACAGCGCCTGCCGCCAGGCGATGACATGCTGGTAGACGCTGTCGATCAAGGTGCCGTCGAGGTCGAAGAGAAACGCCGGTGTGGGTGCGTGCGGGAACTCCGTCATGGCTCCATGACACCATGGCCGCCATGAACGTCATCATCGCGGGCGGCCACGGGAAGATCGCGCTGCGGCTCGAACGGCTGCTCGGAGCCGGGTCGGTGGGCCTGGTGCGCAACCCCGCGCACCTGTCCGACGTCGAGGCCACCGGAGCCGCGGCCGTGCTGTGTGACCTGGAACGGGCCGGGGTCGAGGAGGTGGCGGAGGTGCTCGGAGGCGCCGACGCCGTCGTGTTCGCCGCGGGCGCGGGCCCGGGCAGCGGCGTCGCCCGCAAGGACACCGTCGACAAGGGCGCCTCCGTCCTGCTGGCCGACGCGGCCGAGCGGGCGGGCGTACGGCGGTTCGTGCAGATCTCCTCGATGGGCGCGGGGCGGCCGCCCGGGCCGGGCGGCGACGAGACGTGGGCGGCCTACATCCAGGCCAAGACCGAGGCGGAGAACGACCTGCGGCGCCGCGACCTCGACTGGACGATCCTGCGCCCCGGCGGGCTGACCGACGACCCCGGCACGGGCCGGGTACGACTGGCGCCCTCAGTGCCTCGCGGCACCGTCCCGCGCGACGACGTGGCGGCCGTCATCGCGGCGCTGCTGGCCACCGGCGCGCGGGTCCGGCAGGTGCTCGAACTCGTCTCCGGTGACACGCCGATCGACGAGGCCGTCGTGCAAGAGTGAGGGAATGACGGAATATCGCATACTTGGACGTACTGGTCTCAAGGTCAGCCCCCTTTGCCTCGGGGCGATGATGTTCGGCGGGATCGGCGAGCAGTCGGCCGACGAATCGGCCCGCATCATCGACCGCGCCCTCGACTCGGGCATCAACTTCATCGACACCGCCGACGTCTACTCGCGGGGCCAGTCGGAGGAGTACGTCGGCCAGGCCCTCGCCAAGTCGGGCAAGCGTGACGACGTCGTCCTGGCCACCAAGTGCCATGGCGTCATGGGAGACGGCCCCAACGAGCGTGGCAACTCGCGGCGCTGGATCTTCCAGGCCGTCGATAACAGCCTGCGCCGCCTCGGCACCGACTGGATCGATCTCTACCAGATCCACCGCCCCGACCCCGCCACCGACATCGAGGAGACGCTCGGCGCCCTCACCGACCTCGTCCGGCAGGGCAAGGTCCGCTACATCGGCAGCTCCACCTTCCCCGCGCACCGCGTGGTCGAGGCCCAGTGGGCGGCCGAGCGGCGCAACCTCGAACGCTTCGTCTGCGAACAGCCCCCGTACTCCCTGCTCGCCCGCGGCATCGAGGCCGACCTGCTGCCGACCGTCCAGAAGTACGGCATGGGCGCCATCGTCTGGAGCCCGCTGGCGGGCGGCTGGCTGACCGGCCGCTACCGCAAGGGCCAGGAGCTGCCCGAGAGCCGCAGGGCCAGCCTGCTGCCCGCCCGCTGGGACATGAAGCTGGAGGTCAACCAGCGCAAGCTCGACGCCGTCGAACAGCTCGCCGTGCTGGCCGAGGAGGCCGGGCACACGCTGATCGAGCTGTCCCTGGCGTTCACGATCAGGCACCCGGCGGTCACCTCGGCCATCATCGGGCCGCGCACGATGGAACACCTGGAGAGCCAGCTCACCGCCACCGACGTGCGGCTCAGCGACGACGTGCTGGACAGGATCGACGCCATCGTGTCGCCGGGCGTCACCATCAACCCCGGCGACGAGGGCTGGCAACCCCCGGAGCTGTCCGACGCGCAGCTCCGCCGGCGCCCCTGATCGTCACCGGGCCCGCGCGGCGAGCTTCCGGCAGTCCTCCAGGGTGTGCTGGGACAGCTCGTCGCGTACGGACGGCACGCACACCGCCGCCATGGACAGGCTCGTCACCCCCAGCCCCACCAGCACCGGAGCGAGCTGGGGGTCACCGGCGGCCTCGCCGCAGACGCCGACCGGCTTGCCTGCGGCGCGGCCCGCGTCCGCGCAGGCGGCTATGAGCTTCAACAGGGCGGGTTGCCACGGGTCCAGGAGGTCGGCCAGGCCGGGGTGCTGACGGTCGGCCGCGAAGGTGTACTGGCTGAGGTCGTTGGTGCCGATGCTGAGGAAGTCCACCTCCTCCAGCAGCCGGTCGGCCAGCAGGGCGGCGGCGGGCACCTCGACCATCGCGCCGACCCGCGTCAGGCCCCGGGCGCGGGCCCGCCGGGCGAAGCCGGCGGCCTCGGCCGGAGTGGTGACCATCGGGGCCATCACCCACGCGTCGGCGCCCGTCGCGCGGGCCGCCTCCGCTATCGCGTCCAACTGCGTGTCCAGGACGTCCGGGAGCACGCGGTCCACGCGCAGACCCCGGATGCCGAGCGCGGGGTTCGGCTCCAGGGGCAGGCCGAGGAACGGCAGCGGCTTGTCCGTGCCCGCGTCGAGCGTGCGCACCACGACCAGCTCGGCCCGCGCGAACACCTCGGCGTAGGCGGCCACCTGCTCCTCGAACGACGGGGCCTGCTTGCGGTCCAGGAACAGGAACTCGGTCCTGAACAGCCCGACCCCTTCCGCGCCCGGCCGGAGGTCGGCGGCCGAGCCGATGTTGAGCAGCAGCTTGACCGGGTGGCCGTCGGCCGTCCTGCCGGGGCCGCTGCTCTTCGCCAGGCGGTCGCGCTCCTCCTGGTCGTTGCGGCGGAGCTCGGCCACGGCCTCGTCCGTCAGGCCGACGCCGACCTGGCCCGTCTTGCCGTCGACCGAGATGACCGTGCCGTCGGCCAGGGCGGTGATGCCCGCGCAGGCGACCACGGCGGGCAGGCCGCGGCCACGGGCCAGGATCGCGGTGTGGCTGGTCGGGCCGCCCTTCTCGGTCACCAGCGCCACCACGTCCGTGCCGAGGCCCGCGGTGTCGGCGGGGGAGAGGTCCTCGGCCACCAGGACGTACGGGTGGCCGGGGGCGGGGATGCCGGGCATCGGCAGGCCCAGGCAGGCGGCGATGGCGCGGTGTTTGAGATCGTCCAGGTCGGCGGCGCGTTCCGCGAGGTAGCCGCCCAGTGCGGCCAGTGTCTCGCGGTGATGGGTGAAGGCGGTGTCGAGGGCGTGGGGGGCGTCCAGGCCGCCGCGGACGGCGGCCTCGGCGTCCTCGCGCAGCATCGGGTCGTCGGCGATCATGGCGAGCGCGTCAAGGATCTCCGCCGCGTCGCCACCGCCCGCCGGGGCCGCGTTGTCGCCGCCGCTCGTGTCTCGCGCGGCGGCGGTGGCGCGTTGCCGCAGGTCCGCGGTGACCGACTCCAGCGCCTTCCCCACCATCGCGGCCTCCGCGGCCAGGTCGGCGACCTGCCGGGGGTCGGGCAGTACGGGCGGCGGCGCCATGCGCACCACCGGCCCCGCGGCCCGCCCCTGACTGACCCCCAGCCCGGCCAGGCCGCCGCCTGCCCGGCCATCGCCCGCTGGGCGACTGTCTGCTGGGCCACCGTCTGCTGGGCCACTGCCCGGTAGGCCGCCCGCCAGGCCGCCGCCTGCTGGGCCCGCGCCCGCCGGGCCCGGGGCGGGCGGGGCGGGCGGCTGGCCGGGGTCAGCCATCGAGGGCCCCTTCCGCGTCCAGGTCCTGGGCGAGCAGGGTCACCAGCGCGTCCAGTGCCGCGTCCGCGCCCGGCGCGTCCGACTCCAGCGTGACCTCGGTGCCCTTGGTGGCGCCGAGCGACAGGACGCCCAGCATGCTGTTCGCGGGGACCGACTTCTCGCCCACCCGGATCCGCACCGGCACCCCCAGCCGCACCGCCTCCTGGACGAACAGTTTCGCGGGCCGCGCGTGCAGGCCGCTCGCCGATGCCACCGTCACCGTTCGTTGTGCCATCACAAACCCTCCTCAGGGCTCGATCGTGACCTTGATGGCCGCGCCCCGGCTGACGAGGTCGATCCCGTCGAGCACCTGGGAGAGCGGCAGCCGGTGGGTGATCAGGTCCGCCACCGGCACCAGACCTTCGGCGATCAGCCGGAGGGCCTCGGCGTTGTGCGCGGGGCTGGAGCCGTTCGCGCCGACGATGGTCAGCTCGCGGTAGTGCACCAGGTTCGAGTCCAGGGCGATGATCGGGGCGTCCTTGGGCAGGCCGCCGAAGAAGCTGATCCTCGCCTGCCGGGCCGCCATCCGCAGGGCCTGTTCCTGGGCCGCGCCGGACGCCGCCGCTGTGATCACCACGTCGGCGCCGCGGCCACCGGTCAGCTTGAGCACCTGGTCCACCGCGTCGGTGTCGACGACCGCGTCCGGGCGTACCAGATCCGCCGCCATCGCGAGGCGCTCGGCGTTCACGTCGACCAGGAACACCCGCGCGGCGCCGCGTGCCCGGGCCAGTCGTACGTGCAGGCAGCCGATCGGGCCCGCGCCCATGACGACCACGTCGTCGCCCGCGCCGACCCGCGCCAGCGACTGGCCGTTCAGTACGCAGGCGAGCGGCTCGGCCACCGACGCCTCGGCGAACCCGACGCCGGGCGGGATGGCGTTGACGCCGTCCACGGCGCGCACTTTCGCCGGGATCACCATGTACTCGGCGAAACCGCCGTCGTAGTGGTAACCCATGGACTCCTGGTTCGGGCAGACGGTGCGGCGGCCACGGCGGCACTCCTCGCAGGTGCCGCACGGGATCGCCGCGATCACCTGTACGCGTTCGCCCGTGCCGACCACCTCGCCGGCGATCTCGTGGCCCATCACCCGGGGCGGGCGGATGTGGTGGTGGCCGTGCTTGAAGATCTTCACGTCGGTGCCGCACGTCGAGCAGTTGCGTACCCGGATCTTCAGCTCGCCGGGACCGGCGACCGGCTCCGGCGCGTCCTCCACGCGGATGTCCCCTGGGGCGTGGAATCGGGCGACTTTCACGTCAGCTCCTTCATCACTTGGCCGACCTCCGTCGCCTCGCGGAGTGTTCTGGCGCGTTCGGGGTCGAGCAGGATGTCGGCGAGCGCCGCCAGCAGCTGGACGTGCCCGTCGTCCTTCGCGGCGATGCCGACGCAGAGGGTGACCGGCTCGCCGCCCCAGTCGACGCCGCCCGGGAAGCGCACGACGCAGATCGCGTCGTGCCGGACGACCTCCTTGGCCGCGGCGGTGCCGTGCGGGATGGCCACGCCCTCGCCGACGTAGGTGGAGATCGACTGCTCGCGCTCGAGCATGGCGTCGATGTACGGCTCGGCGACCGCGCCCACGTCCACCAGGGCGCGCCCGCACCTCCTGATCGCCTCGTCCCGGTCGGCCGCGCTTTCGTGCAGGAGGACGGCACGCGGATCGAGCAGGTTGTCACGCATCGACCGTGCCACCGTTCTTGATGGTGGCGACCAGCTTCGTCACGGCCGGGTCGCCGAGGAAGATCTGGAACGGCACCAGCACCTTGTCCGGCGCCGAGACCCGGGCCCTGGCGGCCAGCCCGGAGTGGCAGACCACCACGTCGGCGTCGGCCGGGATCTCGTTCACCGGGGTGTGCTCCACCGTGACGCCGGTGCCCTTGAGCTGCTTGCGGAGCTGGCTGGCGAGCATGACGCTGCTGCCCATGCCCGCGTCGCAGGCCACGATGATCTTGTGAATGTCCTTGCTGTCGATGCTGGCCATGGTTCACGCCTCCTTGGCGACGGGCTGGGCCTGGGTCTCACGCGCGTTCTCGCCGGTCTCCTCGACGCGATCCGCCGGAGGTTCGGCGGCGGCCTCCGGGGTGTCCTCCGGTGGTTCCTCCTTCTCGCCCCGGCCGAAGCCGAGCAGGAGCGAGGAGACCGCGAACGACACGGCCGTGGCGACGACGATGCCGGCGATCACGCCGAGCCAGCCGCCCTTCGGGGTCACCGCCATGTAGGCGAAGATGCTGCCCGGCGAAGGCGTCGCCACCAGTCCGGCACCGGTGATCATGAAGGTGAACACGCCGGCCGCGCCGCCCGCGATGACCCCGAGGATGAGACGCGGCTTCATCAGGACGTACGGGAAGTAGATCTCGTGGATCCCGCCGAAGAAGTGGATGATCATCGCGGCGGGCGTGCTCGGGCGCAGCGGGCGCGGGCCGAACAGCAGGAACGCGATGAGCAGGCCGAGCCCGGGGCCCGGGTTCGACTCCAGCATGAACAGGATCGACTTGCCCTGCTTGACGGACTCGGCGACGCCGAGCGGCCCGAGCACGCCGTGGTTGACCGCGTTGTTCAGGAACAGCACCTTGGCCGGCTCGATCAGGACCGACGCGATGGGCAGCAGGTTGTTGACGATGAGCCACTCGACCGCGTTGCCCGCGGCCGTGGTCACGACGCGGACGACCGGGCCGATGACCCACATCCCCACGATGGCCATGACGGCGCCGACGATGCCCGCGGTGAAGTTGTCGACGAGCATCTCGAAGCCGGACTTGGTCCGATCCTCCGTGAACTTGTCCACATATTTCAGGATCAGGGCGGTGAGCGGGCCGATGATCATGGCGCCGAGGAACATCGGGATGTCCGAACCCACGATCACCCCCATCGCCGCGACCGCGCCCACCACCGCGCCGCGTTGCCCATGGACCATCCGGCCGCCGGTGTAGGCGATGAGGATAGGCAGCAGCATCTTGATGATCGGGTCGACCATCGCGGCCAGCGTCGCGTTCGGCAGCCAGCCGGTGGGGATGAACAGCGCGGTGATCAGCCCCCAGGCGATGAACGCGCCGATGTTCGGCATGATCATGCCGGCCAGGTGGCCGCCGATGCGCTGGATGGTGGCCTTGACGCCGGTCCCGTAGACCGGCGGTGTGTAGGTTTCGGCCATTGGACGTGCTCCTTCGGGGGGATGAGCAGGTGCCGGTATGTCGAAGTCAGGTGGGGTCGGCGGGGGCTTCCAGGGGGCGGGTCAGGAGGGGCGGGCCGGTGCGGACGCCGTCGCGGCGGATGTCGGCCGGGCCCGGCATCCGGCTGCCCGGCAGGCAGACCGCCGCCGCGCCCCAGGCCAGCGCCTCGACCAGCGCTTCCTCGCCGGTCGCGCCACCGGCGAGGAAGCCCGCCAGCATGGCGTCCCCGGCTCCGACCGAGCTGCGCGGCTCCGTCACCGTGGCGTGGCCGTACCAGATGCCGTTGTCCTGGACGAGCACCGCGCCGTCGGCGCCGAGGCTGGCCAGCACCGTGCGCGCGCCCGCCGCCCGGAGCTTGCCGGCGGCCTCCACCACGTCGCCGACGCAGCGGATCGGCATGCCGGTGGCGTGGGCGAGTTCGTCCAGGTTCGGCTTGACGAGGGCGGGGCCGGCGGCGAGCGCGCTGGCGAGCGCCGGGCCGCTGGTGTCGACGGCGACGTGGATGCCCGCCCCGGCGAACCGGCGGCAGAGCCTGGCGTAGACGTCGGCGGGCACCTGCGGCGGCAGGCTGCCGGAGGCCACCACCCAGTCGGCCTCGTGCGCGGCGGCCAGCACGGCGTCGGCGATCGTGTCGAGCTCGCCGGGGGACAGGGCGGTACCGGGTTCGTTGATCTTGGTGATGGTGCCGTCGGGCTCGGCCAGGGTGACGTTCGAGCGGGTCGTGCCGGTCACCGGGACCGTCACCATGTCGAGCCCTTCGAGGGCGAGCAGGCGGACGAGCTGCCTGCCCTCGTCACCGCCGAACGGCACCACGGCCCGCGACGCCACCGCGTTGGCGAGCAGGGCGCGGGAGACGTTCACGCCCTTGCCGCCGGGGTCCAGACGGGCGGCGGCGGCCCGGATGACGGCGCCCCGGTCGAGCGAGGCGATCCCGATCGTGCGGTCCAGGCTGGGGTTGAGCGTCAGCGTGAGGATCATGCGCGGACCACCTCCGGACCGGCGGCGGACAGCTCGGCGGCCAGCGCGAGGTCGAGGCCCGTGTCGGTGATCACCACGTCGATCTCGTTCAGCTCGGCGAAGCTCGCGAGGTAGGTGTTGGTGAACTTGGTGTGATCGGCCAGCAGCACGCTACGCTCCGCGGCCGTCACCATCGCCCGCTTGATCGCCGCCTCCGCCGGATCCGGCGTGGTCAGGCCCTTGGCGACCGAGCAGCCGTTCGTCGCCATGAAGGCCACGTCCACGTGCAGCTGGGACAGTGGCCGCAGCGCCCAGTCGTCCACGGTGGCCAGCGTCCGGCCGCGCACCCGGCCGCCGAGCATGATGACGCTCAGGTTGGCGCGGGTGGCCAGCACGGTCGCCAGCGGCGGCGAGTTGACCACGACCGTGAGCTCCCGGTCGGCGGGCAGGATCGGCACCAGGCGGCCGGTGGTGCTGCCCGCGTCGATAATGACCGAGCCGTCCTCCGGCAACTCGGCCAGGGCGGCCTTGGCGATGCGCTCCTTCTCCGCGGTCATCACCTCGTCGCGGGTGGCGAGCGCGGGCTCGAACCCCATCCGCTCCACGGGAATCGCGCCGCCGTGCACCCGGCGCAGCACGCCCGCCCGCTCCAGCACGGTCAGGTCGCGGCGGATCGTCTCGGTGGTCACGTCGAGCTCGCCGGCCAGCGACACCACGTCGACACGGCCCGCGGCCCGGGCCCTGCGAAGGATCTCCTGCTGCCGCTCCTCGGCGTACATGATGTTGATTCACCGCCGTTTCAGTGTGGTTTCCTCTGTGTTTATACCCGATTCTGTTGGAAGGTCAAGACTCTGGTAGGTATGTCGGATGCGAACCAAGCCCTGGGCCGCCATCGCGGCAGCCGTCCCCCTCGCAGCCGTATGCGTCGCCGGGCCCTCGGCCTCCGCCGCGTCGTCCGGCCCCCGTACGGCCCAGCCGCCGGCCGTGCCGGCCGGAACCACGGCCTCGTGGCTGGTCTACGACAGGAAGGCCGGGAAGTTCGTCGCCACCCGCAACGCGCATCGCAAGTTCCGCTCGGCCTCGGTCGTCAAGCTCCTGATCGCCATCGACTACCTGGAGAAGCGCAAGACCGTCCCGGCGAACGACGCCCGGCTGCTCAAGGTCATGCTGCGCTCCAGCGACGACCACGCGGCCACCACGTTCTGGAACCGTGACGGCAAGGGCGCGATCGTCGAGCGGATGGCGCGCCGGCTCGGGCTGTCCGACACCGCGCCGCCGCCCGCGGCCATGCCCGGGTTCTGGGGCTACACGTCACTGAGCGCGTACGACATCGTGCGTACGTACCGCTACCTGCTCGACACGGCGGCGCCCCGGGTGCGGGACACGATTCTGGGGCACCTGCGCAACTCCACGCCGTGCGGCACCGACGGATTCGACCAGTACTTCGGCATCCCGCGCGCGGTGCCCAAGCCGTGGGCGGTCAAGCAGGGCTGGTCGGGGTTCGGCGACGTCGCGCCCACCAAGTGCGGCACCGGGGCCGCCGCGAACCCGGTCCCGCTGCGGGCGCCCGGGGCCGACCTGTCGATCAGCGGGGTCGCGTCGCGGGCCACCGGGTCCGGCGTGCCCGACTACGGCCGTCCCGTGCTGCACACCACGGGCCTGCTGGGCAAGGACGACCGGTTCATCATGGCCGTGCTCACGGCCCACCCCGCGGGCGGCACCTGGAGCTCCTCCGTCAAGCGCGTCACGCAGCTGACCCAGGGCCTCTACAAGAGTGTGTCCTAAAGGAAGGTGAACATCCGCACGCCCGGCTCCAGCGGCCTGGGCGGACCGGCGTAGCGGTGCACGCCGACGCCGTAGCGGCCGTCGCTGTCCAGGCTTACCCGCTCGAACCCGTCCTCCTCGAACCAGTCGCAGATCGCCGGCAACAGGTCGGGCGCGTGCCGGCCCCTGGTCCAGATCACGGTCGCGCCGGGCGCGCAGAGCCGGGGCAGCGTGGCGACCGTACGCCGGACGTCGGCGTCGCTGACGTTGCCGAAGATCCCGCAGGCGAGAACCAGATCGGCGGGTACGGCGCCCACGTAGGCGTCGGTCAGCGCGGCGTCGCCGCACACCACCTCGACGCCGCCGGGCGCGGCGCGCTCGGCGATCCGGGCGTTGTCCTCGTCGAGCTCCACCAGCCTGGCGCGTACGCGGTCCCGGCGGGGGTGGGCGGCCAGCACGGGCAGCAGGTCGCGGCCCTGCCCGGCGCACAGGCTCACCACCCGTTCGGCGCCCGCGTCGAGCGCCAGCCGGACGTGTTCGCGGACCACGGCCAGGCGTCTGGCCAGAGAGGAGCCGGGCGTGTCGTAGTGGTCGTGCCAGGTATTCCAGTCGCGCTCGGCCATGAGCACGATCATGCTTGTCCGATGGGCGATGAATCAACAGCTTTGCGGCGGGTGCTGCGGCAGGCGGGCGGTCCCGAGATCCTCGACGTGCTGGCCGAGCGGCTCTCCGGCGCCGACCTCACCACGCTGCTGCTCGAGGTCATGCGGGTCAGGGCGCGTGCTCTGGCGCCGGCCGACGTGCTCCGCCGCTACACCAGTGACCGGTTCGTGGGGCCGTCCGTGGTGCCGTTCGAGCGCCTGCGCCGGGCCGAGGACGCGGTGCTGTCGGTCGTACCGGCCGGCTTCGAGCTGGTCACGCTGTCACCCGTCGCGCCGCTCGGCGCGCACTCGGCGCCGGCCACCGTGGACCAGAACAAGGTGATCAGCACGATCAGGAACACCGAGGTCGCGGCCGACCCGACGAACGCCCTAGCCCTGGAGGCGGCCGTCCGGCGGCGCGGCTCGCCCGGCCCGGTCCGGCTGGCCGCCTTCCAGCGCGTGGTGCGGGCGCAGCAGTTCGCGGGCGCGGGCGCGTACGCGCATTTCGGCCTGTTCGCGCTGGTGTCGGCCGACCGCGACACCGGCAACCTGGCGTTCGAACGCCGTCACCTGGCCGAGCACCTGCGCCTGCTGACGGACGCCGTCCGGGCCTGCGGCATCGCCGAGCCGGAGGTCCGCGTCACCGTCCTCGACCCCCGCTTCGCGCACGTGTCGGCCGGGCTGGACGCGACGGACGACCCGGGACGGGAGTCCGGGCGCGGCTACTACTCGGGGCTGTGCTTCAAGATCTACGCGGACGGCGTGGAACTGGGCGACGGGGGCTTCGTCGACTGGACGGCCCGCCTGCTCGGCAACCGCAAGGAACGCCTGCTGATCAGCGGACTCGGTGTGGACCGGCTGAGCTGATGTAGGCGGCGTAGACCTTCTTCGGGACCGCCAGCCGCCACGCCTCGATGACCAGCTCCCGCATCTCGTCGGCGTCGATGGCGGCCATCCGCGCCACGACCCAGTTGAACCGCAGGTCGGACTCGCGCGGCAGTTGGAACTTGTCGGGCTCGGCCGCCACCAGGGCGGCCCGCTCCTCCTTGGGGAAGCCGAAGCCCATGAGGGTCTCGTCATGCGAGAAGGCCACGTAGACGATCGAGCCGACGCGGAACTTGACGCGGTCCCTGATGAGATGCTCCGACGAACGCGGGAGCGTGCTCGCCAGCCGCCGCACGTCCTCCACCGTGATCACGCCCCCACGGTAGTGGGTCCGCGCGCTCACCGCCTCAGACCGTCGGCGACCCGGAGCCGGCGATCGCGGTGATCACCACCGTGGTCGTCTCCGCCTCGGCGGCCAAAGCGGCCAGATCGCTCGCCCGCCCGACGAACACGGGCACGTCGGCGGGCAACTGCCGCGGGGCGCGGGGCTTTCCCGGTCCGTGTCCGGTACGACCCGCGCCGTCTCCACCGCGAGGGCGTCGGCGGCCCGGGCCAGCACGGCCTGTTCCGTGCCGTCCAGTTCCAGGGCCTCCGCCAGCAACTGGACGGAGGAGTCGCGTGGCGTGGCGCCGTTCTCCCAGCGGCGTACCGTCCGGGCATTCAGGCCGGCACGTTCGGCCAGTTGCTCCTGCGTCAGCCATGCCCGCTTGCGCCATGCCCGCAGCAGCGCCCCGAACGCGGGCGCGTCCTCCGGCAGGTTCCTCTGCTCTCGATGGGGCTCTCGGGCCCCGGCCGGTTCTTCGCGGCCTCGCCGGCCGGCTCCGGGGTGCTCTTCGCCCTGGTAGCGGCCCGTGAGCATGGTCTGGTGGAGCCGGCGCAGCTCGGCGGTCAAGGCCCGCAGTTCCACGGTCAGCTCGGCGGCCTTGCCCAGCTTGGCGTCGATGTCGATGCGGCGTTCGAGGACATGAAGGCGTTGCTCGGTGATGGGCGGGACGTCGATCCGGTGGAGCGTCTCGGATTCCACGTCGGCGCACACCGGGCCGCGCCACAGCCGCAGGGCGTCGTGGAGGAGCCGGCCTTTCAGCGTGGGCGCCTTAGCCTGGTCGGCCGCCCAGACCAGCTCCTGGAATTGGAGGAGATCGAGCTGCTCGGGCCGCAGCCGGGCGACATAGCCGCCCGGCTCGGTGAGGATCAAGGGGCCCAGGTCCAGGCTCCGGCGCAGGCGCGCGAGGTTGGTCTGCAGGGCCCGGAGCGGCTGGTTCGGCGGCCGGTGGCCCCACAGGCGTTCGGTGAGGAGGTCGAGCGGGACGATCTGGTTGGGCCGGAGCAGGAGCGTCGCGAGCAGAGTCCGGATCTTGCCACCCGGGACGGAGATCGTCGTCCCGTCGCGATCCACCTGTAAGGGGCCCAGCACCGAGAACCGTACAGCGGTCACAGCACTTGTCTCCTATGCGTCATCGATGCGCGCGCCCGAGTGATGTTCCGCGGCGATTCGCTGCGCGCTGGACCGTATGGCGCGATCCGCGGCTGCGCGGCCGGAGCCGGGCGCGTCGTGCTTCCTACTTGAGCAGGTTCAGGCACGACGAGGAGATTGTCGTCGTCTCATGGGCGACGCGGGCGGTACGCCTTCTGACGTAGCTCTCGTCAGGCCGGCAGCACGCCGAGTGTGAAAGGAGATGTCTGTCATGACCTCGACTCTGGCCAGCCGGCCATTGCCTATCGAGATCCTTCGAGTGACGTGTCCAGAATCTTGGGAGTCTGGTCCGACAGGACCGGGGTGGCGGGGGCCGTTACGGCGTCTGGTGGGCCGTTGACGAGCCCAGCCCCACGGGGCGGGACTGCTCGTACGCCGCCAGGACCTGCTTGCGGCGCTTGGCCGGCAGACGGTCGATGTAGAGGTAGCCGTCGAGGTGGTCCGTCTCGTGCTGGAGGCAGCGGGACAGCATGCCGGTGCCCTCGACGGTGACCGGCGCGCCCTCGGCGTCGAAGCCGTGCACGGTGGCGTGGTCGGGGCGGGGGAGCGGGGCGTACTGGCCCAGGACCGACAGGCAGCCCTCCTCGCCCGCGTCGAGGTGCCGTTCGCCGAGTCCGGGCAGGTCGAGCGTCGGGTTGACCACGACGCCCTTGTGCCGGTCGCCGTTCTCGTCGGGGCAGTCGTACACGAACACCCGCAGCGGCACGCCGATCTGGTTGGCGGCCAGGCCCACGCCCTCGGCCGCGTACATGCTCGCGAACATGTCGTCCACCAGCGCCGCCAGTGCCCCGTCGAACCGGGTGACCGGCTCGCAGGGCGCGTGCAGCACCGGGTCTCCCACCTGAACGATCGGCCGGACCTCTCCCACGACCAGTGCCCTCTCCGGATGCGCAATGTGTCGCGACAAAGTCTACGAGCGTCAACGACATGATCAGTACCAGATTGCGCCCATATAATGAGACATATCTTCTTGCATGATGAGATTGAGGCTAATGTCGGTGTCATTGACGCGAGACGAAGGAGTTTCGATGGACGCCGTCTACACCCATGGCCATCACGAGTCCGTACTGCGCTCCCACCGGTGGCGCACCGCCGAGAACTCGGCCGCGTACCTGCTGCCCCACCTCAAGCCGCAGATGAAGCTGCTGGACGTGGGCGCCGGGCCCGGTACCATCACGGCCGACCTGGCGGGCCGGGTCAGGCACGTGACGGCGTCCGAGGTGACCGAGGAGGCGCTGGAGCTGACCAGGGCCGGGGTGGGAGCAGCGGGCAACGTGGAGTTCGCCGTCGCCGACGTGCACGCGCTGGACTATGCCGACGCCACGTTCTGCGTCGTCCACGCCCACCAGGTGCTCCAGCACGTCGGCGACCCCGTACGGGCGCTGCGTGAGATGCGGCGGGTGACCAAGCCGGGCGGACTGGTGGCGGCGCGTGACAGCGACTACGCCACGTTCGCCTGGTACCCGCTGCTGCCGGAGCTCGACGAGTGGCTGGCGCTGTATCAGCGGGTCGCGCGGAGCAACGGGGGCGAGCCGGACGCCGGGCGGCGCCTGCTGTCGTGGGCCAGGGCCGCGGGCTTCGACGACGTCACCGCCACCTCGTCCACCTGGTGCTTCGCCACGCCGGAAGACCGGGCCTGGTGGGGCGGGATGTGGGCCGACCGGGTCAGGCAGTCAGCCATGGCCGAGCAGGCGCTCGCCACGGGCGCCGCCACGGAGGACGATCTGCGGCGCATCTCCGAGGGCTGGCTGACGTGGGCCGCGGCGGACGACGGCTGGCTGTCGATCACGCACGGCGAGATCCTCTGCCGCGTTTGACGCCCTCAAGGCCGAAGGCGCGGGCCAAGGCTAAAGGCTGGAGGTGCGGGCCCACTGGGGATCGCGGTAGAGGACCACGTCGGCGCCGTCCAGCAGCTCGTCCGGAGCCGACAGCATGGTGATCTCGCCCGCCGCCTGGAGTCGCAGCAGCAGGTCGCGGACTCGTGGCCCCACCGGCAGCCGGCCGGGCGGGAGGCCGAGGCCCGACCTGACCGTGTCCGCGACCTCCGACAGGTGGAACGGACCGGCGAACTCCGCCACCACACCCCGCACCAGGCTCATGGTGATCACCTGTTCGGCCTCGGCGTGGGCCAGCTCCCAGACGATCTGCTCCTTGCGGCGGCCCGTGGCCACGCAGGCCGTGCAGGAGCGCATCAGGCCGGGCGAGAGGCCGGGCAGGATGCCGGGCGCCAGTCCGGGCAGCACCGGCTGCTCGGCCGAGCCGAGGCAGGCGGTGCACTGGTTGGTCTCGGAGGCGTGCAGCTCGGCCGACATGAGGTCGGGCAGGTCGGCGTCGCAGTCGCAGGAGTACGCGCCGAGCGTGCCGAGCCGCGGGGTGATCGTGTGATTCGTCATCGTCGAAGACTCTACCCGCGGGCGTCCATCAGGCCGTGCCGGCGCAGCGCCTTGCGGGCCGCCGCCACCACGCGCTCGTCCGGATGGTGATCGATGAACACCAGCAGCACCCGTTCCGTCCAGGGATGGTCGCCGAGGGCCAGCAGGGCGATCGTGCTCGCCTGCTCGTCCTTCTCCATGCCCTGGGAGACCGACTTGATGACCTCGGCCGTCTCCCCACCGAACTCCAGCAGCGCCGCGGCCATGTCCACGAACGCCCACGCGATCTCCTCGGGCGTCGGGGGCCGTTCCTCGCGGCCCAGCCGGGCGGCCACGACGGCGCCCAGCTTCGGCTCGCCGAGCAGCCCGTCGAGCACCCGCGTGCCCTCGTCGCCGAGTCCCGTGGCGAGCAGTTCCACGCCGACCGCCCGGCTCAGCGGGCTCGCCTCGACGAGCGCGGCCGCGATCTCGGCCGCCGCCTCGTCCCGATCCCGGCTGGTCAGCCAGCCGGCGAGCTCCTCGTCGCGTTCCGGCTCGGGGTAGGAGCGCAGGCCGTGCAGCAGCGCGCCGGCGTCCCGGCCGGCCAGCGAGCCCATGACCGGGATGTCCTGGCCGGTCGCCGTGCCGATCACCAGCCCGGCGGCCCAGAGGCCGAGCGGGGTCAGGGTGTGCGGTGGCGCCTGCCGTATCAGGCCGAGGTCCGTCAGGACGGCGGGCACCTCGTCGGTCAGCGGGCCGCCGCCCAGGAAGAGGCGTACCACCTCCATGAACAGCGCCTCGTCGGTGCCCAGCGTGCGGCGGCAGGCGTCCGCCCACACCTGGAGCACCTTGTCGTCGGAGCCGTCACGCAAGATCTCGACCGTATCCGGCGGGAACGCCGGGTCGGTGGCTTCGCCGGTCAGCAGGCCGGTCGCCAGGGGAGTCTCTCGTACGGCCGCCACCAGTTCGCCGTCGGACGGCAGCCGGATGGGAGGCTGGAGCGGAAGCGTGTCTTCTTCGTTGGAGCCCACGTCCTTATCCTGTCGGAACTCGCACCACATTTGCGATAAAGTCCCACACACCGCGAAAAGTCCGGAAGAAGGGAGGCGTTGAGATGATCCGTATTTTCCGGGCGCTCCACGCGTCCGCTTCAACTCTTCGGAGGAACCGTGCTTTTCCGCTCCACGGTCGAGGCTGACCTCGACCTGCTGCTCGACTGCGCCGTCGACGAGCCCATCAGCTGGGCCGACCCCGACCGGCTGCTCCCCTTCCTCAAGAACGGCCAGTACCACCACGACCGCATCTGGGTCGCGGAACAGGACGGCCAGATCCTCGCCCGCGCCGTCTGGTGGGGCTTCCCCGACGGCGACCGCCCGCTCGCGCTCGACTGCCTCTGGGTCCACCCGTCGGTGCCCGACCGCGTCGGACTGGCCGCCGACCTGCTGCGACACGCCCACGAGAAGTACGGCGACGCGCCCGCCTATCACGTGTTCGTGGTGAACGGCTGGCGGGACGACCCGGACATCACCGCCGCCATCGCCTGGCGGTGGCAGGCCGGGGCGGGAGCCGGACTGACCGACGAGCTCGAACGGCTCCGGTACGAATGGACCCGCGGCACGCCGGTGCCGGCGGCGTCGGGCCGGCTGGTGTTCCGGGCGGAGGCCGACGACGAGGCGTTCGTCGAGGCGTTCCGCCGCGTGGCCGTCGGCACGCTCGACCACCACACCCAGCAGGCCCTGGCCACGACCGACCCCGAGGCCCAGGCCCGCGAGGACATAGCCGACTACCGGAGCATGCCCGGCGACCGGGACTGGTGGCGCCTGGCGTACACGCCGGACGGCGACCTCGCCGGCGTGGCGCTGCCGTCGGCCAACGGCGGCGGGCCCGTCGTCGCCTACCTCGGCGTGGTGCCCGAGCATCGCGGCCACGGCTACGCCGACGACCTGCTCGGCGAGATCACCCGGACGCACGCCGAACGCGGCGCCGACCGGATCGTCGCCGACACCGACGCCGTGAACGTCCCGATGGCCAGGGCCTTCGAGCGGGCCGGCTACCGGAACTTCGCCGTCAGACTCGTCCTGTCGGCGCCGCCCGCGAACGCCTGACCCGGTTCGGTATCCCGCTCACACGGTGGCGAGGCGGGCCCGGACCACCAGGTCGTGCATGGCGTTCCTGACCGTGGCGGCCTCCGGCAGCGGTGAGGAGTCCCTGGCCGCCTCCAGCGTGGCGGTCAGGGAGGCCACGTCGTCGCCCGCCGCGGTGATCGCGGGCGCGCGGCCGTGTTCGGCGTCCCGCTTGGCGGCCACCAGGTCCGGCACGTACGCCGGGACGTATCCGAACAGGTGCGTCAGATCGGCGTCCAGCTCCCCGGTGCGCATCAGGTGGATGCCGGTGGCCAGGACGCGGAAGGTGTAGAGCAGCGGCTTGAGCTCCCCGTTCTTCTCGAACAGCCGCCACTGCGTGCGCGCGAACCCCAGATAGTGATGGGCGTGGTGCCGCGTCAGGCAGCCGGGCGCGAGCGCCGTCAGCTCCTCGTGCAGCGCGGAGGAGGACACGACCAAGGGGGAGAGGAGCTGCTCCAGGACGTAGCCGTTGCGGTTCAGCAGCAGCCCGCAGAACTTGGCCAGGTCGTGCGTGACCAGGTCCACCTCGACGCGGTCGCGCGTCCAGGTCCGGTCGAGGGTCGCCGGGCCCGTGCGCAGGCCGACGACCTCACGCAGCGGCAGCACGTGCACGCCCCGCAGGTCCACGTCCGAGTCGGCCGAGGGGAAGCCGTAGAGATGCGCGCCGCTCACCGTGGCGAACACCAGCGGGTACGGCTGCTCGCCGGGGATCTCCGGGAGCCAGGCAGGAAGGTTCGCTGTCGGCAGGTTCACTGTAGGTGGGCCCTCCGTACGGCCATGAGGTACTTCTCGACGGACTCCCGGTCCGGCGCCTCCGGCAGGACGCTTGGCGCCTCGGCCAGGTCGGTGGTCAGCTCGGCCCGCCAGGCGGCCACCTCCGTCCACGCCACCTCGCCCCGCTTGATCGCCAGCAGCCGGTCGCGGTAGGCGCCCATCTGGACCAGGGGCTCGCCGTGGCGTACCAGATGCAGACCGCTCAGCAGCAGCCTGATCATGTGCATCGCCTGCTTCCACTTCGGCGCGGCCGGGTCGAGGCGGCGGAACTGGGCGTCGGCGTAACCGATGAACGTCTGGTGCGCCCGCTGGGACAGGAACGCCCCGCGCAGGTCGCGCAGCCGCTCGCCCTCCGGCGTGAGCACCTCCGTGAGGGAAGACCACAGGCACTCCAGCACCGTGGGGTTCGCGTCGAGGGCGAGGCCGCAGAACCGCTCGACCTCCCACGAGAACTGCTCCGGCAGCGGCCCGTCGCGGTGCGTCACCGGCTTGGTCAGCCGCCAGAACTCCTTCGTCGGCGCCACGAACACGCCGCGCCGGTCGGTGTCGGAGTCGCCGGTGTCCAGACCGTATGCCCGCGACCCCACCACCACAGAAAGGATCAGATCATCGCTCACGCGGACACCTTCCCAGGATCGGGGGACAGATCGCTCAGCAGGTCGGCCGCCCCGAGCAGCCGCACGTCGCCGAGGCCGTCCGGGTGCAGCGCGTACGTCGCGCAGCCGCTGGGCAGGGGCACATCGCCGTGGATGAGCAGGGCGAGCTCCACCCCGTCGAACGACGCGGGCTGCGCGACCGCGGGGGCGTCGGCGCGGGCGATCAGGCGGGCGGCGAACGCGGCCGTGTCCTCGCCGGGGCGCCGCTCGTAGCGGACCAGCGAGCCGTCGTGGCGCCGCACCAGCACCTCGGCCGCTCGCGCGGCGGCGTGCCAGCAGCCCACCTCCCACAGCGTCACCCGGTGGGTGAACGCCTGCTCGAGCGCCGCGCCCAGCAGGCCCAGCTCGGCGGCGCTGCCGTCCACACTGTGCCCGTAGCCGACGGCCGACAGGTTGAAGTCCGCCCAGCGCATCGTCCGCGTCCACAGGTCGGCCACCAGCGGGACCAGGATCTTGGCCTGCCCCGTCAGATCGAAGCGCTGCCGCACCGCCAGCGGGTCGAACAGCCCCTCCGGCTGCTCCATGAACCCGGCGAACCCGCGTGCCAGCTCCTCGAACGGCACGTCGTTGTAGCTGAACACGACCGGCACCAGGTAGCGGCCGCGCAACGCCCGTACGTGCACGTCGATGAACTCCGAGGCCCCCAGCGGCTCCGGTGCCGACGTCAGGTCGCCGGAGTGCGTGACGGCCTTGCCCAGCCGCAGGTGCGTGTAGTCGCACAGCCCGACGAACTCCCAGCGCTCGTCGAAGACCGCCACGGACAGGTCGAGGTCCACCCGGGTGCCCTTCGGCTGGGCCCAGTGGAGGAAGAACCGGAGCCGGGCGCCGCCGGGGATGGGCTGGGTGCTGCCGCGCGGCAGCCGTACCAGCGCCTTGACCGCCGTCCGCTCGGACGTCGGCGCGATCAGGTCGGTCAGCCCCTCGTCCAGCAGCACCCGGCGCAGCGCGGGGAGCTCGCCGGTGCGGCGCAGCAGTTCGGCGGCCAGCGTCCGCTCGGCGGTCAGCACGACCTCGTCCGGCAGGGGCGGCCGGTCGTCGGGCCGGGTGTGGAAGCGCGCCGTGCCACCGCGCGGCAGGAACAGCCGCAGCCCGCCGGGCGGCGTCCGCAGTTGCCCGAGCGTGGCGATGAGCACACCGGGCGCGACCTGCGCCGCCACCCGCGCCAACCCACCCGCCTCGACCGGGGCACCGCCGGGCACCAGGGTCTCCAGCGGGTCCGGGTCGGCGGGGATCATGGTCTCCAGCAGGTCCGGGGAGAGGCGGAGCAGGTGCGACAGCCGCCGCATCAGCTCGCCGGGCCGGTGGGCCAGCAGGTCGACCGCGTCGGCATGGCGACCGTCGGTCAGGGCCGCCTCCACGCGGCCGGCGAACGACGTCGCCCGCACCCGCCCGTCACGCACCCGCAGCCCCGGCCGATGCGCGGCCAGCTCCAGCAGGGTCCGGCCGAACGCCGTCTCCGGGTCGAGCCGGGTGCCGCGCAGCGCGGCGAAGGCCAGCGCGGCGTTCGGGTAGCGGGCGTGGTGCTCATGGGGGTGCAGCACCTCGGCCATGCGCTTCCACTGCTCGCCGTACCGGAGCAGGTCCTCGATCGCGTACGGCATGGCGTCCAGGCACGACAGCAGGATCCGGCGGACGGCACGTGGCAGCGACACCCGGCGCTGCGGGCGGATCCGCAGCCCCGGGTCGGCGTCCATCAGCACGTACAGCAGGCGCAGCACGTCCGTGGCCGTCTCCAGATGGCTGCGCAGCAGCTCGGGGGCGCCTCGGCGGAGCGCGATGGCGAGCACGACGGCCCGCGTCTCCTTGACCGGGATGGTCTCCGGCACCCACGCGCCCGCCGCCGGCCAGAACCCCACCAGCAGCGCCTCCAGGTCGGCTCGGTCGTGCGGCGGCATGGGAGTGCGGCGGTTCATCAGGTCCACGGCCAGGTCACGGCAGCTCGCCGCCGGGTCGTCCGCGAGACGCAGCAGACCGGTCGCCGTGACGGCGTCGCGGTCCACGATCTCCTGCTCCTTCGACGGGAGCAGGAACGGGTCGTCCAGGTCGATACGGCGATGGCAGATGGGGCAGGCGCTGAAGTCGGCCCCGTCCCAGCACGAACGGCACACTAGGTGCGCGCACGGCGACACGGCGTGGACGGTGCCGACGTTCCCGCACAGGACGCACGGCCGGTGCGGCTCCTGCAGCAGCAGGGAGAACACCCGCCGCACGTAGAAGTCATGGGTGTCGGCGGGGACGGTGTTCGGAAACCCCCGGAAAAGGGGTACGTGCGTGACGGCCGCGCCCACCTCGGCCCGCAGGAAGTGCAGCAGCCGCCGCCCGGCCCGCACCAGCTCCTCCATGGACAGCGCCGCCAGCGCCTGATACAGGTCCGCCGACACCAGGAAGCCGAGCTGCAGCAGCTCGAACTCCAGCGCCGCCACCCCGGTCGGCACGTCGGCCCGCCTCATGGTCAGGCGCTTGGGCAGCTTGCCGACGGGTTCGGGCGTGCGCGGATCGGCGGCCAGCAGCGCGGGCGCGACCAGCCGCGTACGGCGGAGCAGGATCTCGCCGGAACCGTTCATCAAGCCAACCCCCCAGAACTGATGAGAGGTCGCGCGGCGACACCGCGCGACCTCTTTGAGGTGGAGAGCGGGCACGCTGAGTTCATTTTAAGTGAATGAGAAGGAAGCACACCCAAAGAGCCACCCTGGTGAATCACCGTACCGGGATGAATCAAGAAATGTCCCATGATTTTCCGGTCCGGTAGGGCCCGGCATGCGCGAGAGCCGCTCCGATGGATAGGGTCTCCGGATCCGACCAGGAGAGAAGGGGCCGACCGGTGACCATGCGGAGCTGGCTGCTACACGGGCTGCAGCCGACGTCCGGGATGCACGACGAACATCCCGGCAAGCGTCACTCCTGGTGGCAGGTCATGTGCCTCACAGGTGTCGACTACTTCTCCACCCTCGGCTACCAGCCGGGCATCGCCGCGCTGGCGGCGGGCGCGCTGTCGCCGATCGCCACGCTCATGCTGGTGGCGCTGACGCTGTTCGGCGCGCTGCCCACCTACCGCAGGGTGGCGGAGGAGAGCCCCAACGGCATGGGCTCCATCGCCATGCTCGAACGGCTGCTGCCGAGCTGGTGGGGCAAGCTGCTGGTGCTGGTGCTGCTCGGGTTCGTGGCGACGGCGTTCATCTTCACGATCACGCTGTCGGCCTCCGACGCGACCGCCCACATCCTGCAGAACCCGTTCTTCCCGGACGCGCTCGCCGGTCAGCAGGTGCCCATCACGCTGCTGCTCATCGCCGCGCTCGGCGCGATCTTCCTGCGCGGGTTCAGCGAGGCCATCGGCCTGGCCATCGCGCTGGTGGCCGTCTATCTGGCCCTGAACGTGGTCGTCATCGGCACCGCCGTCGCCCAGGTGATGTCCCACCCGGAGCTGGTGGGCGACTGGCAGGACGCCCTCACCGCCGGGCACTCCAGCCCCCTCGCGATGATCGCGCTGTCCGCCGTCGCGCTGCCCAAGCTGGCGCTCGGCATGTCCGGGTTCGAGACGGGCGTCGCCGTGATGCCGCAGATCGAGGGCGAGCTCGAACAGCGCATCAAGGGCGCCAAGCGGCTGCTCACCACGGCCGCGTTGATCATGAGCGTGTTCCTGGTGTTCAGCGGGTTCGCGACGGCGGTGCTGATCCCGCACAAGGAGTTCGAGGAGGGCGGGCAGGCGGCCGGGCGCGCCCTGGCGTACCTGGCGCATCACTACCTGGGCGACTGGTTCGGCACCCTCTACGACGTCAGCACCATCGCCATCCTCTGGTTCGCCGGCGCGTCGGCGCTGACGGGCCTGCTCAACATCGTGCC
This sequence comes from Nonomuraea sp. NEAU-A123, assembly GCF_018603905.1. Lineage (GTDB taxonomy): Bacteria > Actinomycetota > Actinomycetes > Streptosporangiales > Streptosporangiaceae > Nonomuraea. Next base: position 573,276 of record NZ_JAHFZZ010000002.1, on the reverse strand, counting down.
GCGCTACCTGCCCCGCTACGGCATGGCACCCGACTGGGCGCGGGCCGTACGACCGCTGGTGCTGGTGTTCACTGGGATCTCGTTCGTCATCACCATCGTGTTCGGCGCGAACGTCGAGTCGCAGGGCGGCGCCTACGCCACCGGCGTGCTCGCGCTGATCCTGTCGGCCGCGGTCGCCGTCACCATCTCGGTCGCGCGCGCCGGGCGGCGGGGCACGGCGGTGGCGTTCGGCCTCATCTCGGTCATCCTCGCCTACACCTTCGCCGCCAACGTGATCGAACGCCCCGACGGCCTGTCGATCGCGGTGTTCTTCGTCATCGCGATCATCGTGACCTCGATCATCTCCCGCGCCACGCGCTCCACCGAACTGCGGGTGACGGGGCTGACACTCGACGCGGAGGCCAAGCGGCTCATCGACGGGCTGCCGCCGGGCGACCTGCGCATCATCGCCAACGAGCCCGACGCGCGCGACGAGGCCGAGTACGCCGAGAAGGACCGCGAGACGCGCCAATATCACCACCTGCCCGACGACGAGCCGATGCTGTTCCTGGAGGTCACGCTCGGCGACACGTCGGAGTTCGAGTCCGAGGTGGTCGTCCGGGGCGAGGAGCGTCACGGGTACGGGGTGCTGACCGTGCGGAGCGCGGCGGTGGCCAACACGATCGCCGCGATCCTGCTGTATCTCCGCGACACGACCGGCCGCCGTCCCCACGTGTACTTCCACTGGGCGGAGGGCAATCCGGTGTGGGCGCTGCTGAGATACCTGCTGTTCGGCGGGGGAGACGTGCCGCCGCTCACGCGGGAGGTCCTGCGCCTGGCCGAGCCGGAGCCCGGCCGCCGGCCTCAGGTGCACGTTGGCTGATCTTTTACCACCAGATGATCTGTTACGGCACGGCCGCACCCACCGCCACCCGCCGCACGGGGCGGGCGGCCTCCAGGAACACGGCCGCTGAACCCGCACGGGGCCGGGCGCCGTTACGCGCGTCTTCTTGGCCATGGCTTCCGTTTGTGCTTGCCATCGGGGGTGGGGCGCTGATCTGATCGAGAGGTGACCTACGACACGGTTTACCGGCGCAGCCTCGACGAGCCCGAGGCCTTCTGGAGCGAGGCCGCTGAGGGGATCGACTGGGACGTCATTCCCACGACCGTGTTCGACGACGGGCGCTGGTTCGTCGACGGGCGACTGAACACCTGTCACAACGCCGTCGATCGGCACGTGGCCGGCGGCCGGGGTGAGCAGACCGCCCTGATCTACGACAGCCCGGTGACCGGGGTCGTGCGGCGCTACAGCTACGCCGAGCTGCTCGACTCCGTGGCCCGGACCGCCGGGATGCTGCGGGATCTCGGCGTCGTCGCCGGGGACACCGTGGTGATCTACCTGCCCATGGTGCCCGAGGCGGTGATCGGGATGCTGGCCTGCGCCCGGCTCGGCGCCGTGCACTCCGTGGTGTTCGGCGGGTTCGCCGCCAATGAGCTAGCCGTACGGATCGATCACGCCAAGCCCAAGGTGGTGCTCTCCGCCTCCTGCGGGATCGAGCCGACCCGGATCGTGCCGTACAAGCCGCTGCTCGACGCCGCCCTCGAGCAGGCCGGGCATCGGCCGGCGCGCTGCGTGATCCTTCAGCGGCCCGAGTCGCCCGCCGGCCTCGTCAAGGGGCGGGATCTGGACTGGGCCGAGGCCGTGCGCGACGCGGCGCCGGCCGGGTGCGTGAGCTTGGCCGCCACCGATCCGCTCTACATCCTCTACACCTCCGGCACCACCGGCGTGCCCAAGGGGGTCGTGCGGGACAACGGCGGGCATGCCGTCGCGCTGCACTGGAGCATGTCCCACGTCTATGGCGCGGCGCCGGGCGAGGTCTACTGGGCGGCCTCCGACGTGGGGTGGGTGGTCGGCCACTCCTACATCGTCTACGCGCCGCTGCTGGCCGGGTGCACGACCGTGCTGTACGAGGGGAAGCCGGTCGGGACGCCCGATCCGGGGGCGTTCTGGCGGGTGGTGGCCACGCACGGGGTACGGACGCTGTTCACCGCGCCGACCGCGCTCCGAGCCATCAAAAAAGACGACCCATCCGGAAATTTCGCGCAAAAGTGGGATTTGTCGGGACTGCGGTACCTCTTCATGGCCGGGGAGCGGCTCGACCCCGACACCTACCACTGGGCCTCCGAGCTGCTCGGGATCCCGGTCATCGACCACTGGTGGCAGACCGAGACCGGCTGGCCGATCGCCGCCAACTGCGTCGGCATCGAGCCGCTGCCGATCAAGCCGGGCTCGCCGACCAAGCCCGTACCCGGCTGGGACGTGCGCGTGCTGGACCCGGCGGGCGAGGAGTGCCCGCCCGGAGTGGAGGGCGCGGTGGCGATCAGGCTGCCCCTGCCGCCCGGCGCGCTGCCGACGCTCTACCGCGACGACGCCCGCTTCACCGAGTCGTACCTGTCCCGCTATCCCGGCCACTACCTGACCGGCGACGGCGGCTTCCTCGACGGCGACGGCTACCTGTTCGTCATGGGGCGCATCGACGACGTCATCAACGTCGCGGGCCACCGGCTGTCCACGGGTGCGATGGAGGAGGTCATCGCGGCCCACCCGGACGTGGCCGAGTGCGCGGTGATCGGCGTCGACGACGAGCTGAAGGGGCAGCTCCCGGTCGGCTTCGTGGTGCTCAAGGCGGGCGCCGACCGTCACCCCGCCGACGTCGAGCGTGAGCTGACGGCCATGGTCCGCGACCGCATCGGCCCGGTCGCCGCCTTCCGCCGCGCCGTGGTCGTGTCCCGCCTGCCCAAGACCCGGTCCGGCAAGATCCTGCGCGCCACCATGCGGGACATCGCGGCCGGACGCGACTACCGCGCCCCTTCCACGATCGAGGACCCGGCGGCCCTGACGGAGATCGCCGACGCCCTCTGAGTCCGATCCTGCTAAACCCTCCCTGAGGGCGATGGAACGCGACATGATGGGAATTCCCACGCTCTTCGGAGACCGTGATGACGGAGACCCTGAGCTACGCCGACGCTCTGAAGATCCTCGGCTGCAAGGACAGCAGGCTCGTCAAGGTGGTCGACTTCGCCGCGACGGCCGCCCTGACCGGATGGGCGCTCGCCGGCGGCGCCGACCTGGCGCTGGGCCTGCGCGATCTGCAGGAGGACGCCGTCCGCTACGGCAACGACGTGGTGCGGCGCGTGCCCGAATGGCGCAGCGGCGCCGGCCGGTTCGCCCGCACTCAGCGGCTGGCCGCCGTCCACGCCGTGGTGATCGTCTCGGCCTACTTCGAGGCGCTCGGCCGGGCCAGCCTGCCGTTCGGGCTGGACCGGCTCGATCGGGACCGCGCGGCCGGCGGCACCCGCGCGGCGGCGTTCGCCGGACTGGTGGAGACCTTACTCACCGAGCCGCTGCCCAGGCCGGAGCCGCACCGCCCCTACGCCGAGACCCGCGAGGCGGTCGAGCACCACTACCGGCGGATGTCGGAGGCCGTGGCGGTGTATGTGCGGGAGGTGGCGGCGTGGGAGGAGCTCTCGGCCGACGAACGCCTCCGCGTCCCCGTGCTGCTCGTGGAGGGGCCGTCGGCGCACGCCCTGCGGATCTACGACGAGGACTACCGCTCGCTCACCCTGGACAGCCCCGAGTTCCGCATGTGGAGCCTGGTCACCGAGACGCAGACGTTCGCCCCGGGACTGTCGCGCGTGGCGCGGCTGCTGGCGGAGCTGGCGCCGCCCCGCGTGGGCGACCGGCCGATGATCCACCTGGTCAGGCTGGCCGCCGCCGCGCTCGACCAGTCGCTCATGGCCGTCGGCAAGGCGCCGGACGACGTCACGCTGCCGCTGCTCGGCGAGGGGTACATCAGCCCCCGGTGCAAGGTCGCGGAGATGACGGGCGAGTCCGCGCCGGCCGTGAAGAGCTGGTGGAAGAGCCGGCTGGAACTGACCGACGCGGAGGCGTTCCTGGTGGGGCACCTCACCTCGCCGCACGCCACCCAGGCGCCCCTGGTCGTGCTGGGCGAGCCGGGGTCGGGGAAGACCAAGCTGACCGAGGTGCTCGCGGCCCGGCTGGCCGCCTCGGAGTTCCTGCCGATCAAGGTGGAGCTGCGCGACGTCGCCGCCGAGTCGTCGGTGATCTCGCAGATCGAGCAGGGCATTTCCCCCGTACTCCCAGAGAAGGTGAGATATCAGGAGCTGGTGGAGGCGGCGGAGGGGATGCTGCCCGTCGTCATGCTCGACGGATTCGACGAGCTGCTCCAGGCCGCCGACACCAACCGCTACGACTACCTGGAACAGGTCCAGGAGTTCCAGGACGAGCAGTCCAGGCTCGGCCGGCCCGTCGCGGTGATCGTGACCAGCCGGACCGTCGTGGCCGACCGGGTCAGGTTCCCTCAGGGCGTGCTCACGCTCGAACTCCAGCCGTTCGAGAAGGAGCAGGTCCGCCAGTGGCTGGAGATCTGGGCGGAGACCAACCGTCCCGTCCTGTCCAGGCGCGGCAGGACGCCGCTGCCCGCCGACGTCGCGCTGGCCCAGGGTGAGCTGGCCAGGCAGCCGCTGCTCCTGCTGCTGCTGGCCATCCACGACGCCGCCGACAACGCGTTGCAGCGCGACGAGGCGGTTCTCGGCCGCGGTCAGCTCTACGAGTCGCTGATCAGGGGCGTCGCGGACCGCGAGATCGTCAAGAACCCCGAGGCGCGGGCGCTGCCGGCCGCCCGCCGGCGCAGGCTGGTGGACCGGGAGCTGGTGCGGCTCGGGGCCGTGGCGCTGTCGATGTTCGTGCGTGGCCGGGCGGTCGTCTCGGAGGCCGCCCTCGACCGGGACCTGCCCGCCCTGTGCGGGGCGCCGGGCGACGAGCAGAAGAACGAGGGCGGCTGGGCGCGGCGGGCGACCGAGCGCTTCTTCTTCGTGCACGCCCACGATGCGGGTGACACGCGGGCCTACGAGTTCCTGCACGCCACCTTCGGTGAGTTCCTGGTGGCCTGGCTGGCGGTGTACGCCCTGCGCGACCTGGTCAGGCGGCACGGCCGCGACGAGGATCTGGCCGGCCAACTGGTCGACGACGACCTGCTCCACGCCGTCACGTCGTTCTCCTGCCTGGCCGAGCGGGGGCCGACGGTCGGGTTCGCCATGGAACTGCTGGGCGCGCTGCCGGCCGAGGTCCGGGCCAGGAGCGTGACGCTGCTCAGCGCGCTGCTGCGCGAGTCGCTCCACGAGCGCCCGCGCCGCTCCTTCCTCGCCTTCCGCCCGGTGCGGCATCCCGTGCCGCGCCGCCTGGCCGCCTATTCGGCCAACCTCACCCTCCTGGTGGTGGCCGCGTCGGACAAACCGGTCAGCGTCTCGGAGCTGCTCCAGGACTCGGGGGACTTCGCCCGGTGGAGCTCGTACGCGCATCTGTGGAAGAGCCAGCTCGGCGGGGAGGGCTGGACCGGCCTCATCGGCGCCCTGCCCGCGCGCAGGGTGGTGGACGGCGGCAAGCGTGACATCCGGCTCGGCGGGAGCGCCGAGTCGTGGGAGTTCGAGGGGGCGGGCTGGTGGTTCGGCCGGATGGGGCCCGTGGCGCGCACCAGGACGCTGGGCCGCTACAGGTCGTACGCCCTGGAGGAACGGCCCTACCTGCTCAACGTCGACGCCGACCTGCTGACCGACTCGCTGCACGCCGACGACGAGGCGCACCCGAGCCTGATCGTCGTGCAGCGGACGTCCGGGCAGGTGGTGAGCTGCACCCGCCTGGTCGAGGAGGTGCTGATGAACCGCCCGTCGAGCGCCGAGGCGCGCGTCGCGCTCTACGCCGACGCGATCGCCGCGGTCACCGCCTTCCACACGCTCAGGAGCCGGCGGCTGCTCGACCTGGTGCTGCGGGCCCTCACCCTGGAGGGCCCGGCCATGCCCTTCCAGGACCGGGCCGGGATACTCGGCGGGCTGGCCGAGGACGGCGTCGACCCCGCGCTGTGGCGGCCGCTGCTGGAGTCGATGTTCTTCGAGCGCTCCGACAGCTGGGAGATCCTCCTCCGGGCGGGCGTCCCGGAGGCGGTCATGCGCGAGGCGCGCACGCCCTAAGCGGCCGACCGGTCCACGGGCAGCTCGATCGTGATCGTCAGACCGCCTTCGTCACGCGGCCGGGCGACGACCGTGCCGCGGTGGGCCTCGGTGATGACGCGCACGATCGACAGGCCGAGGCCGCTGCCCCGGTCGGAGCGCAGCCGGTCGCCGTGCAGCCGCCGGAACGGCTCGAAGATCGTCTCGATCTCGTACGGCGGCACGTGCAGGCCCGTGTTGGCCACGACCAGCTCCACCTGCTCGGCGCGCCGCCGGGTGGTCACCCACACCTCGCCCTTGGGCTGGTTGTGCCTGATCGCGTTCTCCACCAGGTTCTGGACGAGCCGCTCCACCAGCACCGCCTCGCCGGTCGTCGGCGCGGAGTCCAGCAGCCGGTGGATCGTCACGTCCCGCCCGGCCGCCTCCGCCGCCGCCTGGTCCAGTACGTGCTCGGCCACGTCCGTCAGGTCGAACGGGCGCCGGTCCAGCACCGCCTGCTCGCCCTCGGCCAGCGCCAGCAGGCCGTCGATGAGCCGCTCGTTACGGGCGTTGACCAGCAGCAGCGACTCGCCGAGCCGCTTGACGTCGTCGGTCGCGTCGGGCCGCCGCACCGCCACGTCGACCAGCGTCCTGTTGATGGTCAGCGGGGTGCGCAGCTCGTGGGAGGCGTTGGCGACGAAGCGCCGCTGGCTGTCGAAGGAGCGGGCGAGGCGGCCGAGCATGGTGTCGAAGATGCCGGTCAGCTCCTTGAGCTCGTCGCTCGGCCCCTCGTAGTCGATCCGGTCGGTCAGGTCGTGGCTCTGGGCGACCCGGCGCGCGGTCTCGGTGACCGACTTGACCGGGCGCAGCACCCACCCGGCCCCGCGCCAGCCCAGGGCGAACGCGGCGGCGGTGGCCCCCAGCACCGCGAGTGCGCCGATGGTGCGCACGCTGGACAGGGTGTCGCGCTGGTAGACGGTGCGGACCTGGAGCACCCGGCTGCGCGCGACCTCGTAGTAGTCGTCGTACCTGCTGAACCGCCGAAAGTCCACGTTGATGTTCGGAGGGGTGACGAGGTCGGCGCGGTACTCGAGGTTCTGCCGCACGATGAAGTAGACGCCCGTCAGCAGCAGGCCGCCGAGAACGAAGAACACCCCGGCACAGGCCAGGGCGAAACGGAGACGGACCGTCATGAGATGCGATACCCCGATCCCGGCACGGTCTCGATGACCTGCGGGTCCCCGAGCTTCTTGCGCAGCTTCATCATCGTGGTCCGCACCGTGTTCGTGAACGGGTCGATGTGCTCGTCCCACACCTTCTCCAGCAGCTCCTCGGCCGAGACCACCGCGCCCTGCGCCCGCAGCAGCTCGGCCAGCACCCCGAACTCCTTGCGCGCCAGCGGCACATAGCGGCCCTCCCGGAACACCTGCCGGTGCGCCCAGTCCAGCCGCAGCCCGGCGCGTTCCAGCATCGGCGGGTCGGCCCGCCTGGCCCGGCGGCCGAGGGCGTGCACCCGCGCCACCAGCTCCTCGAACGCGAACGGCTTGGGCAGGTAGTCGTCGGCCCCCAGCGACAGCCCCGCCACCCTCGACCGCACGTCCCCGGCGGCGGTCAGCATCAGGACCCTGACCGGCCACCCCCGCTCGACCACCGCCCGGCACACCTCGTCGCCGTGCAGCAGCGGCAGGTCCCGGTCCAGGATCAGCACGTCGTAGTCGTGCACGCTCAGCCGCTCCAGTGCCCCGTCGCCGTCGTAGGCCACATCGACGGCCAGCGCCTCGCCCCGCAGCCCCTCGGCGATCGAGTCGGCCAGCATGCGCTCGTCCTCCGCGACCAGCACCCGCAATGTCGCCCCCTGTGAAGATCGAAAGTTCCGACAGTCTGCTCCAGCCGGCATAACGCGGACATAACCACTTTTGGTGACGCTCAGGTTAGCGCCGACTCGGTGGACTGCCCTCCCTATGGCCGGGACTCGCCCGGCCTTTCACGGGGGAGAGATGTCATGGTTGCCGCTCTTGTGGCGCCGACGCGGCCCCGCCTGGCCGATCCCGTCCTGGGGAGGGCGGATCACCGCCTGTTCGGGATCGTCCTGGCGCTGGCCGCGGCGCTGCGCGTGCTGGTCATGCTCGGGTACGACACCGCGCAGGTCTACTGGTACGACTCGTTCACCTACCTGAACACTGCCGTGCACATGCGCCCGCAGGGGGCCTTCCACCCGGCGGGCTACTCGTGGTTCCTGTGGCTGCTGCGCCCCTTCCACAGCGTCGAGCTGGTCGTCGGCGTGCAGCACGCGATGGGCCTGGGCGTCGGCGTACTGATCTACGTGCTGCTGCGCCGCTGGTCATTACCCGGCTGGGGGGCCGCCCTGGCCGCGGTGCCGGTGCTGTTCGATCCGGCGTTCCTGCGGCTGGAGCACGCGGTGCTCTCGGACCTGCAGGTGATCTTCCTCGTCATGGCCGCGCTCACGGTGCTGATGTGGCGCCGCGAGGTGTCGTTCCGGGCCGCCGCGTTCGCCGGGGCGCTGCTCGCGCTGGCCGGACTGACCCGCACGGCCGCGGTGCCGCTGCTCGGGCTGGCCGCGCTCTACCTGCTGCTGCGGCGCACCCCGTGGCGCCGCGTCGCCGCCCTGGTGCTCGCCGGGGCGTTGCCGCTGCTCGCCTACGCGGGCTGGTACGCCCAGTATCACGGCAGGTTCGCGCTGAGCGGCTCCGACGGCGTCGCCCTCTGGGCCCGCACGATGACCTTCGCCGACTGCTCGATCATCAGACCGCCGGCGGCGGAGGCCAGGCTCTGCCCGAACGGCACCGTCGTCGACGCCGCCTCCGAGTACGTCTGGGCGGCCGGCGCCTCGCTCAACCGGCTGCCCGGCGACCGGTTCGCCTACAACGACCTGGCCCGGTCGTTCGCGGTCAAGGCCATCGCCGCGCAGCCGCTCGACTACCTGCGCGAGATCGTCGAGGACACCTCGCTGGCCTTCACCTGGGAACCGGTGCAGCACCCCAAGCGGGTGACCGCGATGTCGACCTTCCCGCACGGCTCGTGGCGGCTGCCGGAGGAGCACGGCCTCATCGGCCAGGTACGCAAGGAGTACGACCCGGCCATCCGCGGCATGAGCTCGGTCGAGCCGTTCGGGTCCGTCCTCGCCGCCTACCCGTACCCGTGGTTCCTGCACGGCACGCTGTTCGGCGTGATCCTCCTGGTGGGAACGGCCGGGGCGATAGGCCGCCGCCGCCCGGCCCTGCTGCCGTGGGCGTTCGCGATGTTCCTGCTCGTCGCGCCGGTGGCGGCACTGGACTTCGACCACCGCTACGTGCTGCCCGCCATCCCGGTCGCCTGCGTCGCCGCCGCGCTGGCCGTACGCCGCCCGGAAGCCGACCGGGAGCGCTCAGGCTATTACCGCCGCGGTTACGATCATGTTATGCGTCTTCGCCGCGTTCGGCACGTTCCATGATCGAGCGCCGCGGATCGCGGGCCTCGGATCAGCCGCTGCGGTGCTGGTAGACGCCACACTGGTCCGTCTTGTCCGGGTGTTGTCGATCATGGAGGTGGTCGGCGGGCGCACCTGGTGGTTCCCCCGACTGTCCTCGGCGAGGCTGCCGCTCACGGGAAATGTTCCGTAGTATCCGGACATCACGAGCGTTGGGGGCGCCAGGGTGCCAGGACAGAGCGTGGGTGTGGTCGTCGATCCGGGAGTACCCCCGGAGGTCGCCGGAATGCTGCGTGCCAACGCCCCGCTGCTGTCCAGGATCAGAGCAGGATGGGTGCCCCCCGCCGCGCCGCCGGCCGAGCGGCGGCGCCCGTCGAGCATGGCGCTGCTGGCCGCCACGCCCGTGGTCGTCGCGCTGATGTCCCTGCTGCTGGCCTCGCACGCGGCGCCGATCGGGTTCGTGCTGCTGGGCTCCTTCGTCTTCATCGTGCTCGTCAAGATCGCCTCCATCAACGAGGTGCCGCAGCACGACCGGCCGCACGAGCGTGGCGTCTACGAGCAGGCCCGCTGGTACGACGGGCGCTACCTGCTGGCCGACGACTTCGACGCGGAGGCCAGACTGGTGCTGGCCAGGGCGCAGCGGGCGATCGGCAGCGTGCTGCGTTCCCACGTCAACGCCGAGGGCCTGCTGGACGACGCGCGCAACGCCGTGATGCTGCCGGAGCAGGAGTGGGAGATCGCCCGGCTGCTGGCCAAGCTCGCGGCCCTGCGCGGCGAGCACAAGGTGCTGCTGTCCCGCGGCATCGCGCCGGAGGTGGCGGCCGTGGTCGAGCCGCTGGACCGCGCCCTGGCCAACAGCGAGGCCGCGGTCGTCGCGCGGGTCGAGGCTCTGGAACGTTACGCCGGGCACGTCGCCGAGGCCGAGCGCGCCTACCACGCCCGCAGCCAGATCGAGGAGCTGCGGGCCCGGCTGCCGCGCTACGAGGAGCTCCTGGCCGAGTCGGGAGCCGACGCGCTGGCCGTACCGGAGATCGAGAAGCTCGCCCAGGACGCCGACGCCCTGGAGCGGCTGCTGCGCAAGAGCGTGAGCTCGGCGCACGAGGCGTTCCGCTACCTGGAAGGCTGACACTCTGACAGAGCGCCACATAGGATCCCTTACGTGCCCTGTCCGACGGTCATGGTGGATCCGGCGGTGCCAGACGAGATCGCGGAGCTGCTGCGCGGCCACCGCGAGCTGCTGCTGGCCATGCGGACGGGGTGGGCACCGGTCCGCAAGAGACGGTATGACCCGATGCTCGGCATCGTGGCGAGCGCGGCGACCGGGCTGGCCGCGCTGCTGGCGGTGGCCGGGTTCGGCTTCTTCCTGGAGGAGCGGTACACCTCCTTCGTGATCGTCATGACCGTGGCCGCGCTGCTCGTGGTCGGCGTGCTGATCAGGCCGCGCACCGACACGGAGAGCGCGCGGCGGCGCGCGCGGGAGCTGGAGGTCTACGAGAGCGCCCTCCTGTACGAGGGGCGGTTCGTGCTCCGCGAGGATCTCGACGAGGGCGCCCGCGCGCTGCTGGCCCGCGCCCGCGCCGCGGTCGAGGCGGTCATGGAGTCGCGCGTCAACGCCGAGGGCCTGCTGGACGGCGTGCGCAACGCGGTGATGCTGCCCGAGCAGGAGTGGGAGATCGCCCGGCTGCTGGCCAAGCTGTCGGCGCTGCGGAGCGAGCACGAGGAGGTCGTCGCCGAGGGGCTCACACCCGAGGTCGCCGCCGTCGCCGAGCCGCTGGGGGAGGCGCTCGCGAGCAGCGAGCAGGCGGTGCTCGCCCGCGTCGAGGCGCTGGAACGTTACGCCGGGCACGTGGCCGAGGCCGAGCGCGCCTTCCGGGCCCGGCACCAGATCGAGCGGTTCGGCGCCAAGCTGCCGCGCTACGAGGAACTGCTGGCCGAGTCGGGTGCCGACCGCTCAGCGGTGCCCGAGCTGGGCCGGCTGACCGAGGACGCCGACCGGTTGGAGGAGACGCTGCGCGACAGCGTGACCTCGGCACACGAGGCATTCCGCCACTTGAATGGGTGACATCCCATAAAATCCGATTTTGTGGCGGATGTGGTAGTCGATCCAGGTGTCCCAGAGGATGACGCCCAGCTGATCAAGGAGAGCGAGCATCTTCTGATCAGGATGCGCCGCGGCTGGGTGCCCGAACCCCGGCCTTCCAGGGCCGCCGGCAAGGCCGGGCGCGTGGCCCTGACGGTGATCACCCTGATCGCGCTGACCCTGTTGCTGGTCGGGGCCGGCGGCCCCCGAGCGGGCGGCCTGCTGGTGCTCGGCCTCATCGCCGTTCCCATCCTGCTCGTGGCCTTCGTGCGCAGCGACCTCGACGAGGACGAGGAGATGACCGTCGCCCGGGAGGTCTACGAGCAACTGCGCTGGTACGAGGGCCGGTACGTGCTCGCCGCCGACCTCGACGAGTCCTCCCGCAGGCTGCTCGCCCGGGCCCGGCGGGCCGTGGCCACGGTGACGCACTCGGCGGTCAACGTCGAAGGGCTGCTGGACGACGTGCGCAACGCCGTGATGCTGCCCGCGCAGGAGTGGGAGATCGCCCGGCTGCTGGCCAAGCTGTCGGCGCTGCGGACCAAGCACCGCGAGACCATGTCGGAGGGGATCACGCCGGAGGTCGCCGCCGTGGCCGAGCCGCTCGCGCGGGCGCTCGACAGCAGCGAGGACGCCGTGGTGGCCCGGGTGGAGGCGCTGGAACGCTACGCCGCCAACGTGGCCGAAGCCGAGCTCGCCTACCGGGCCCACCATCAGATCGAGGAGCTGCGGGGCCGGCTCCACCAGTATGAGGAACTGGTCTCCGAGGCGGGCGCCGACGGCTTCGCCGTACCGGAGATCGCCCGGCTCGCGGAGGACGCCGACCAGTTGGAGCGGGCGCTGCGGCGGAGCGTGAGCTCCGCCCACGAGGCGTTCCGCTACCTGGAGCCCTGAGCCCGGGCGGTCAGGCCGGATCCCCGAGCCGGAGCTATTCGAGGTTCGCGGCCTCCAGGAGCACGTCGCACAGGGCGTCGGCCGCGTCGACCCGGCCCAGTTTGCGGGCCGCCTCGGCCATCGTCGCGCGCAGACCCGGGTCGGCCAGCAGCGGCATCAGCTCGGCCAGGAGCTGGTCACCTGTCGGGTGCGGCTCCAGCAGCGCGCGGGCCCCGCCCGCGGAGGCCAGGTAGCCCGCGTTCTTGCGCTGCTCGTCGCCGCCGGTCGGGATCAGCGGGATGAGCACCGAGGGCTTGCCGATCGCGGTCAGCTCGGACACCGTGCCCGCGCCGCTGCGCGAGATCACCACGTCGGCCGCGGCGAACAGGTCGGGCAGTTCCGAGCCCACGTACGGCACCGGGTGGTAGCGCTCGGCCAGGTCCGGCGGCAGCTCGATGGCGCGCATCTGGTCGATCCAGGCGGGCCCGCACTGGTGCACGATCTGGGCGTGCGGCAGCAGCCGCGGCAGGATCTCCGCGATCAGCGTGTTGATCTGCTTGCTGCCCGTCGCGCCGCCCGTCACGTAGATCAGCGGCACCTCGAACGTCAGCCCGAACAGGTCGTAGGCCGCGGCCCGGTTGCCCTGCAGCAGCTCCGGCCGGATCGGGTTGCCGGTCACCACGGCCTTCGCGCGCGCCGACGGCGGCAGGTAGGCGAGGGACGACTCGTGCGAGAGCGCGATCCGCGTCGCCAGCCGGGCCAGGATCCGGTTGGCCAGCCCCACCACCGTGGTCTGCTCGTGCATGACCAGCGGCCGGCGGATCAGCTTGGCCGCCACCCCGATCGGCACCGCCACGTAACCCCCGGTCGACAGCACCACGTCGGGCAGGTAGCGGGCGGCGTGCACAATCGCCTGGACCACGCCCACCGGGATGCGGAACACGTCGGCGATGTTGGTGCCGAGCTCTCTGATATTGGGCCGGCGGCGCAGCTTGCCGGTGGTGATGGCCTTGAACGGGATGCCGTTCTCGACGGTGATCCTGGCTTCCAGGCCGTTGGCGGTGCCTACCCAGAGCACGTCGTGCGGCACCTGACGTCGCTGGACGGCCGACAGGGTCGTCAGGGCCGGATAGGTGTGACCACCGGTGCCGCCGCCGGTGATCAACAGTCGCAGGGTTCGTGACATGCGATCAGACTATGGCCCCCGCGGGTGGAGCCGTCGCGCCGCTCGGCCACTTCGGACTCGGCTTCGCCGTACAGACCGTGGACCGGTAGCGTTTCCCCATGCGACTCGGCGTGCTGGACATCGGCTCGAACACCGTCCATCTACTCGTCGTCGATGCCCACCGCGGCGCGCGGCCCCTCCCCGCCTACTCGCACAAGGAGGAGCTGCGGCTGACCGAGCACCTCGACGAGCGCAACGAGCTGTCCGCGGAGGGCATCGAGCGGCTCGGTGAGTTCGTGGAGGAGGCGCTGCGCATCGCCGAGGACAAGGGTGTCGAGAACTTCCTGGCCTTCGCCACCTCGGCCGTGCGCGAGGCCGCCAACGGCGAGCACGTGCTCGACCAGATCAACGACCGCTGCGGCGTGCACATCGAGGTCCTGTCCGGCAGCGACGAGGCCAGGCTGACGTTCCTGGCCGTGCGGCGCTGGTTCGGCTGGTCGTCGGGGCGGCTGCTCGCCTTCGACATCGGGGGCGGCTCGCTGGAGATCGCCGCCGGGGTGGATGAGGAGCCCGACGTCGCCGTCTCGCTGCCGCTCGGCGCGGGGCGGCTCACCCGCGACTGGTTCGGCGCCGACCCGCCGACCGCCGACGAGGTCCGCAACCTGCGCCGGCACGTACGCGCCGAGATCGCCCGCACGGTCGGCGGCATCGTCAGATACGGCGAGCCCAACCGGGCCGTGGCCACCTCCAAGACCTTCAAGCAACTGGCCAGGATCGCCGGGGCGGCGCCCACCAACGACGGCCTCTACGTCTCCCGGTCGCTGTCGCGGCAGGACATGGCCGACTGGGCCGTCAAGCTGACCACCATGAGCGCGGCCGAGCGGGCCGGGCTGTCCGGCGTGTCCGACGGGCGGGCCCTCCAGCTGGCCGCGGGGGCCATCGTGGCCCACGCGACCATGGACCTGTTCGAGGTCGATCGGCTGGAGGTCTGCCCGTGGGCGCTGCGCGAGGGCGTCATCCTGCGCCGCCTCGACATGCTGCCGGGACGGCTGGATGTGACGCCGCGGTAACCGCGATCTACCCGATTCTCGCGCATAAGATCCGGTTCTCGGGGCATCTCCGGCGGATGTTGGCAGTGCTCAGCACGATCGCTTCGCTGGCGATCGTCATCATTCTGGCGTTCGTGGCCGTTTTTCTCATCTCCGTGGTCGCCCTGATCACGCTCGGGCTGCTGGCGGGATCGACCGCCCGGCAGTCCGAGGCAGGACCGGTTCCGGACGGGCTCGGGGCGCGCTCTCACGGGAAGCATGAGCACGTACGCCCGTCCGGGGGGTCGAGGGAGTTCAGTTCGCCATGAAGTGCGGGCCGGCCGCGCCCGGGGCGAAGCGCAGGCGCTTCTCCAGGCACACCACCGACCCGTCCTCGTGCCGGTTGGTGAAGCGGATGTCGTCGGCCAGCGCGCGCATGATCTGGATCCCCCGGCCGGACTCGGCGCCGGGGGCCGCCTCGCTGAAGTTGGGCGGGTCGAATCCGCCGCCCATGTCGATCACTCGGATGACGCAGAGCTTGTCGTACACCCCCGCGCTCACCATGTACTCGTCACTCGGGCCCGCGTGTCTGACGACGTTGGAGCACGCCTCGGTCAGCATGAGCTCGATGTCATCGCGGATCTGCGGCTCCACTCCCAGTGACCTGAGTGTGCCGTCGAACATCTGCCTGATAAGGGGGACGCTCGCCGCATCCCTTGGCAGCCGGAGCGCTATCGTGGCCTCCACCGCACCTCCTCCGTCTCCGTCTGGACGCGTCAATCCCTTCTGCCCGATCCGGCCCGCCCCAATCGTCTCTAGGGTTCCATCAGGCGGAGCGCGACCTCGAGCGCGGCCTCGTTGATCTCCTCGTCGGTCAGCTTCTTGTCCTGCGACATCCACTTGCCGGCATGCAGCGTGAACAGCGCCATCGAGCGGCTGATGCGGACGGCCAGCGGATCTCCGGGGTCGTTGAGCTCGTCGGTCAGCTCCAGCATCACCTCGCGCATCCGGTGGATCTTCGGATGGTCACGCATGGCCGTCTGGTTGCGCTCCATGAAGCGGGCGACCTCCAGATAACGGGGGTTCGTCAGCTTGGCGGCGTAGCGCAGGACGAGCTCCCGCCGCGTCTCCGGCGTCCTCGGCTGGCTCCTGAACCACGTCAGGAGCTCCTCGACGTCGGCCACGCGCAGGTCGGCCAGGCTGGCGACGATGTCTTCCTTGGTCTTGAAGTGGTAGTAGAGCGCGGCCTTCGTCACGCCGAGCTCCTCCGCGATCTCTCGCAGCGAAGTCGCCTCGTAACCCTGCTCGGTGAAGAGCTTGAGCGCGATCTCCTGGATCCTGCTCCGGGTGTCTTCCCGCAATGTGCACCAATTTCGACTTGACGACCGACAAGAAGGGTATCTAGCTTATTCTAAGCTTGCCGGTCGGCAAGTAAGCAAGCTCTCACCAGGGGTGCGTGGTGGCGGAGGCAGTCGGACGACGACGTGAGGTGATGGTCGTCCTGCCCGGCCATGGTGGTCTCGCTGTTCGTCGGCCGGGCCCTCGACGCCGCGGGCAAGTACAAGATCTACCCGATGCTCGGCGGCGTCGGCATGGCCGTGGCCTGCTGGCTGGCGGTCTTCATCAAGGAGATCCCGCTGCGCGGTGGCCCGTCGGCCGGGGCGGCCACGCAGGAGGAGGCGGTCAGCCCGGCGGCAGGCTGAACAGCTTGTCGAGCCCGGTCATCCGCATCAGGTTGCGCAGATAGGGCGTCAACGCCACCACATGCAGCACGGCGTCGGCGCCCTCGACCTGCCGCTGGAGTCGTACGAGGGCGGCCAGGCCGGAGGAGTCGATGAAGGCCAGCTCCGACAGATCCACGTCGAGCCGGCGGTAACCGGCATCCAACGTCAGCCCCGTCAGATCGGCGGCGGTGTCGAAATCGAGGTCGCCGCTGAGGGCCAGCCGGATGGTCGTCGCGTCCGGTGTGGCGACGTCGATGCGCAACGGCGTCTTGTCGAGCACCGCCTCAGCTTATCCACCGCACCGAAAATAGGAGGCGCGGGGCGTCCGGATTCGGGAAAATCGCTGCCATGAAGCCGTCCGCTGCCCTCAGGTTCAGCCGTCCACGGGCCGAAGACGCGCCCGCCATCCACGAGCTCGTCGCGGCCTGCGACCTCGCCGTCATCGGGGTTCCCGACGCGACGCTCGACGACATCGCCGACGAGCTGGCGGAGCCGGGCTTCGACCCCGACACGGACGGCTGGCTCGTCCACGACGCCGGCGGCACGCTCGTCGGCTGGGCCTGGGTGTGCGCCAAGGGCGACAGCGACATGATCGACACAGAGATCCTAGTGCGTCCGGGCGTCGAGGGGCTCGCGGACGAGCTGTGGCGCCTCGTGCTAGACCGCGCCGGGGAGCTGGCGCTGGCCCGAGGCCACGACGCCGCCACGGTCGACATTGGCATCTACCGGGCCGACACCGACAGGCAGGCGCTCGCCAAGGCATACGGCTTCGCGCCCGGCACCAGCTTCCACCGCATGCGCGTCGACCACGAAGGCCCGGTCGAGCCGCCGGCCCCGATTCCGGGGCTGACCCTCCACAGCGGGGAGACGGACGCCGTCCGCAGGCAGGCGTACCAGGTCCAGCAGGAGGCGTTCGCCGACCACTTCGGCTTCGTCAAGGTCGACTACGAGCACTGGCTCGAGCGCCGGCAGGCGCAGAGCGTCACCGACTGGAGCCAGCTCACGGTGGCCAGGATCGACGGGCGGCCGGCGGCGCTGGTGGTCGGCAACAACCAGTTCGTGCCGGACGAGGACTGCGGCTATGTCGCCACGCTGGCCGTCCTGCCCGAGCATCGGGGCAAGGGGCTGGGGCGCTTCCTGCTCCGGCACGCCTTCGCCGCCGACGCGGCGCGTGGGCGGCGGGGGACTCTGCTGCACGTCGACTCCAACAACACCACGCCCGCGCTCGACCTCTACCTGTCGGCCGGCATGCGGCCGGTCCTGGTGATCGACGTCTGGCGCCGCCTGATCCGGGTTTCCTGAAACCCGGCTCTCACGGGCGGTACTCCATACGGTCTAGCGTACGAACGTACTAGTTCGTACATTGGAGGGACACCGGAGGAGAGTGAGAGCGGATGAGCTCCTATCTGATCGGCCTGATCGGCGCCGGGATCGGCCCGTCGTTCAGCCCCGCGCTGCACGAGCGCGAGGCGGACGCGCACGGCGTGCGCTACGTCTACCGGCTGCTCGACATCGGCGAGCTGGGGCTGGGCGCCGACGCCGCGGGGGAGCTGGTCCGTACGGCGCGGCGGCTCGGGTTCGACGGCCTCAACATCACCCACCCGTGCAAGCAGACCGTGATCCCCTTCCTGGACGAGCTGTCCCCGGACGCGGCGATGCTCGGCGCGGTCAACACCGTCGTCTTCGAGGGGCGGCGGGCCGTGGGGCACAACACCGACTGGACCGGGTTCGCGGAGTCGTTCGCCCGGGGACTGCCCGACGCGCCCACCCGGCAGGTGGTACAGCTCGGCGCGGGCGGGGCGGGGGCCGCGGTGGCGCACGCCCTGCTGACCCTCGGCGCCGACCAGGTCGTGCTGGTCGACGCCGCCGAGGACCGGGCGGCCTCGCTCGCCGCCGACCTGGCCGGCCGGTTCGGGCCGGACCGGATCCGCGCCGCCGCCCAGAGCGAGCTGGGCGGGCTGCTCGCCACGGCGGACGGGCTGGTGCACGCGACCCCCACCGGGATGGCGCAGCACCCCGGGCTGCCGCTCCCCGCGGAACTGCTGCGCCCGGAGCTGTGGGTGGCCGACATCGTCTACCGGCCCCTGGAGACCGAACTGCTGCGCCGGGCCGGGGCGCTCGGCTGCCGCACCATGCACGGCGGCGGCATGGTGGTCTTCCAGGCCGCGCATGCCTTCCGCCTGTTCACCGGCCGCGAGCCCGACCCCGAACGGATGCTCACCCACCTCACCGACCTGATCGACGCCTGACCGGGAGGTCCGCACATGCGTAAGTCCATCGCCACCGTCTCAGTCAGCGGGACGCTGGCGGAGAAGCTGACCGCCATCTCCGCCGCGGGCTTCGACGGCGTGGAGATCTTCGAGAACGACCTCCTCGTCTCCCCGCTGAGCCCGGAGGAGGTACGCGCGCGGGCCCGTGACCTCGGCCTCGGCATCGACCTGTACCAGCCGTTCCGCGACTTCGAGGCGGTGCCGGGCGACGTGCTGGCCGGCAACCTGCGCCGGGCCGAGCGCAAGTTCGAGGTGATGGAACGCCTCGGCGCCACCCTGCTGCTGGTCTGCTCCAGCGTCTCGCCCGACGCGATCGACGACGACGAACTGGCCGCCGAGCAGCTGCGCCTGCTCGCCGAACGCGCGGCCGGGCACGGCATCAGCATCGCCTACGAGGCGCTGGCCTGGGGCCGGCACGTCAACGAGTACCTGCACGCCTGGCGGATCGTGCGCATGGCCGACCACCCGAACCTCGGCACCTGCCTCGACAGCTTCCACATCCTGTCGCGCGGCTCCGACCCGATCGGCATCGAGGCGATCCCGGGCGACAAGGTGTTCTTCCTCCAGTTGGCCGACGCGCCGCTGCTGGCGATGGACGTGCTGCAGTGGAGCAGGCACTACCGCTGCTTTCCCGGTCAGGGGACCTTCGACCTGGCGGGGCTGGTGACGCACGTGCTGGAGACCGGGTACGCCGGGCCGCTGTCGCTGGAGGTGTTCAACGACGGCTTCCGGCAGGCCGACGCCGGCCGTACGTCCCTGGACGCCATGCGGTCGCTCATCGCCCTGGAGGAGGCCGCCGCGCGGCGGCGCGGCACGACCCCGCCGATCCCGCCCCCGGTCATCCCGTCCGGCTTCGCGTTCGCCGAGCTGTCCGTCCCGCCCGCCGTTCCGTCCGCCATCGCGTCCGCCGTCTCGGCCGGTGACCCGCCCGGACCGCCTGACCCGCCCGGACTGCCCAGGCACCCACCCGAGCTGAGCGCGCTGCTGGCCGCCCTCGGGTTCGTACGCACCGGAACGCATCCCGGAAAGCCGGTCGAACTGTGGGAACAGGGAGAGGCCCGGATCCTGCTCAACGCCACCGGCGACGAACCCGCGCTCGCCGCGATCGGCCTGGAGAGCCCCGACCCGGCCGGTTCCGTGAAGCGCGCCGAGTCGCTGCTGTCACCGGTGCTGCCCCGCCACCGGGCCCCGCGCGAGGCCAGGCTGGACGCGATCGCCGCACCGGACGGGACCGAGCTCTTCTTCTGCCGCACCGAACATCCCGGCCACTCGAGCTGGACCGACGACTTCAGGCCCCGCGCCGAGGGGACCGCGCGCGCACCGGCCGCCGAGGGCATCACGCACATCGACCACGTGGCGCTCACCCAGCCGAGGCACCACTTCGACGAGGCCGCGCTGTTCTACCGAGGCGTCCTCGGCCTGCGCCCCCAAGAGAGCCTGGAGGTCCCCGACCCCTACGGCCTGCTCCGCAGCAAGGCGATGTCCAGCGAGGACGGCGCCCTGCGGATGGTGCTCAACATCAACCAGGTCGGCGCCCAGCACATCCCCTGGCAGCACATCGCCCTGGCCTGCGACGACATCGTGGCCACCGCCCACCGGCTGCGCGCCGCGCACCCCGGCCTGCTGCTCCCCGTCCCCGCCAACTACTACGACGATCTGGCCGCCCGGTACGACGCGCCACCCGAGCTGAGGGAGCTCGGCCTGCTGTACGACAGGGACGAGCACGGCGAGTTCCTCCACCTGTACACGATCACGGCCGGGCGGGTGTTCTTCGAGATCGTCCAGCGCGTCGGCGACTACCAGGGCTACGGCGCTGCCAACGCACCCGTCCGCCTGGCCGCACAGCACGCCTGGGGAGGACAGCGGTCATCTACGATGAACGTGACCCCGTCGGCCTGACCGTGGAGCCCCATGACCTCGCAGCCACTCGCCCGCGCTGGCGGCGAACGTCAGCGTGACGCCGACCGGACCAAGGCGGAGATCCTCCAGGTGGCGCAGCGGGAGTTCGCGCGGCACGGGTACGCCGGGGCCAGGGTGGACGAGATCGCCGAGCGGACGCGCACCACCAAGCGCATGATCTACTACTATTTCGGCGGCAAGGAGCAGCTCTACATCGCCGTTCTGGAGAAGGCGTACACCGAGGTGCGGGCCGCCGAGCGGACCGTCGACGTGGCGCATCTGGCGCCGGTGGAGGCCATCCGTACGCTGGCGGAGCTGACCTTCGACCACCACGACGCGCACCGCGACTTCATCAAGCTGGTCGGCATCGAGAACATCCACGAGGCCGAGCACATCCGCAAGTCCGAGGTGCTGGCCAACCTGGGCACGCCCGTCCTCGACCTCATCTCCCGCATCCTTGACGCGGGGCAGGAGTCCGGCGACTTCGTCACCGAGGCCGACGCCATCGACGTGCACATGATGATCAGCGCGTTCTGCTTCTTCAGGGTCGCCAACCAGCACACGTTCGGGGCGCTGTTCGGCCGCGACATGACCGCGCCGGAGCACCGTGCCAGGCTGCGCACGATGGTCGGCGAGCTGGCCGTCGCCTACCTGCGCGGAGCCGGCGCCCCCGCATGACGCCGCTCACCCGCCAACTTGCCTGGCGCCAGAGCTCCCGCATGACGTCGCTCACCCGCTGACCTGCGCGGTGCCTGAGCCCCGCGTGACGCCGCTCACCTGCGACTGGACGGTCGCACCTGATCTCGGTCGCTCAGGAAAGGGTCCGTTCACACCCTTGTAATGTACGAACCAGTGAGTTAGTTTCGGGACAATTCTCACCCGGGAGGAGCCCCCGTGACCGACGCACCCACCCCCCAGGGCAAGCCGCGCAAGGCCGCGATCGCCGCCTGGATCGGCAGCGCGCTGGAGTACTACGACTTCTTCATCTACGGCACCGCCGCCGCCCTGGTCTTCAGCAAGATCTTCTTTCCCACGTCCGCTCCGGGCACCGGAACGCTGCTGGCCCTGGCCACGTTCGGCGTCGGCTATCTGGCCAGGCCCGTCGGCGCGTTCGTGCTCGGCCACATAGGGGACAAGTTCGGGCGCAAGAAGGTGCTGGTCTCCACGCTGGTGCTGATGGGACTGTCGACGTTCCTGGTCGGCTGCCTGCCCACCTACGACCAGGCCGGGGTGCTGGCCCCGGTGCTGCTGGTGGTGCTGCGCCTGATGCAGGGGTTCTCGGTGTCGGGAGAGCAGGCGGGCGCCAACTCCATGACGCTCGAACACGCCCCGGCCGGACGCCGCGCCTTCTACACCAGCTTCACGCTCAACGGCACCCAGGCCGGGCAGATCATCGCGACCGCGATCTTCCTGCCGATCGCCGCGCTGCCCGAGGACCAGCTGCTGAGCTGGGGCTGGCGGGTGCCGTTCTGGCTGAGCATCGTGGTGGCGGCGGTGGGGTTCGTGATCCGGCGCACGCTGGAGGAGACGCCCGCCTTCGAGCGGGAGGTCGCCGCGAACGGCGTCGCCAAGATGCCGCTGGCCGTGCTGTTCCGTGAGCACGGGGCGGACGTGCTGCGGGTGATCGTGGCCGCGGTCATCGCGTCGGTGAGCACGATCTTCACCGTGCACGCGCTGTCGTACGCGGTCAACACGGTGGGGCTGGAGCGGGCGCCGATGCTGTGGGTCGGCGTGCTGGCCAATGTCGCGGCGGTGATCACGATCCCGCTGTGGGGGGCGCTGTCGGACCGGGTGGGGCGCAAGCCGGTGTTCATCGGCGGCTCGCTGGGGTGCGCGGTGCTGATCTTCGTCTATCTCTGGGCGATCTCGGCCGGTGGGTATCCGTTGATCTTCGTGGTGGGGATCCTGATGTTCGGTGCCGTGCACAGCGCGACCAGCGGGGTCTGGCCATCGTTCTACGGGGAGATGTTCAGCACCCGGGTGCGGCTGTCCGGGATGGCGATCGGCACGCAGATCGGCTTCGCCATCGCCGGGTTCGCGCCCACGGTCGCCACGGCGGTGGCCGGCACGGGCCGAGGTAGCTGGCTGGGTGTGTCGGTGCTCACCGCGGTGGTGTGCCTGATCAATGTGGCCGCGGTGGCCACGGCGCGGGAGACGTACCGGATCCCCACCGACCAACTCGGCGCCAAGTCCACCACCCCCGCGCAGACGGCGACGGCGTGAAGGGCGAGCAGGGCGAGCGCGGCGGGACGGACGGACAGGTATGAGCGGCGGGCACGGCGTGGGCGGCGAGCAGGGCGTGAGCGGGGGACAGGGCGTGAGTGGCGGGCAGGGCGTGAGTGGTGGCGCGGGTGTGTCCGTGGGCGGTGAGTTCCGTGTTTACGCCATCCAGTACGCGCGACGCGACGCCCTGCGTGGCGAGCACTTCCACGGCCACGACGGGCGGGCGGGCGAGCCGCACCCGACGGCCTACTACACCTGGCTGGCCGTCTCCGACCGGTACACCGTCGTCGTCGACACCGGCATCAGCCGCGCCCGCGCCGCCAAGATCGACGGCCTCGACTACCTGGCCTCGCCCGCCGAGACGATGGCCGAGCTGGGCGTGGCCGCCGGCGCGGTCGGCCACGTGGTGCTCACGGCCCTGACCGGCCGGGGCGCCGTGATCGCCGAGTAGCACCCACAGGCCGAGGCAGCGCTCACAGGCCGAGGTAGATGCGCCGGACCTGGGGATCGATCCGCAGGGCCGCCGAGGTGCCGGTGATCTCGGCGACGGCGCCGAAGCCGATTGTGCCTCCTGGTGCCCAGTACTACGACGGCGGGCGGTCGTGGGTCACCACGTTCGGCCACGAGGTGCAGGCGTGGATCGGCGACCAGCGCTTCCTAGGTCACCTGACCGGCGGCGTCAAGTCGGCGATGGGCATGACGCCCTTCTGTCGCTGATCACTTCTGGGTGGCCGTGTGGTGCAGGCCGCGCAGGGCCAGCACGTAGCCGTACACACCGAACCCGACCACGATGCTCCGCGCGACCGGCGAGATGTAGGAGTGGTGCCGGAACGGCTCGCGCGCGTGCACGTTGGAGATGTGCAGCTCGATCACCGGCAGCTCCACGCCCTCGATGGCGTCGTGCAGGGCGACGGAGGTGTGCGTGTAGGCGCCGGGATTGAACACCGCGCCGACGCACCGCCCGGCCTTGACCTCGGCCCCGGCCTCGTGGATCCAGTCGATCAGCTGCCCCTCGTGGTTCGACTGCCGGAACCGCAGGTCGAGGCCGAGCCCGGCGGCCTCCTCGCGGCACATCTCCTCGACGTCGGCCAGCGTCGTGGTGCTGTACACCTCCGGCTTGCGGGTGCCGAGCAGGTTGAGGTTCGGGCCGTTGAGAACGTAGACGGATGTCACACATGCCTCACTTCGTGGTCGTCGCTACACCCGGTGGCGGGCCAGGTGCTCCAGGACCGACTGGTTGGCCTCCCAGCCGTCGGGGAACTTCACCGGCACCCCCAGCCGTACCGGCTCCGCCGACGGATGGGCGTCGAGCAGCTCGGCGATGCCCGCCCTGGCCACCACCACGCACGCGTGCCGGTGCCGCGAGGCCAGCACACACAGCCGCCCCGACTCCAGGTGGAACGCGGTGGCGTCCCGGCGGCCCGACAGCGGGTGCAGCACGATCGTCACGTCGTACTCGCGGCCCTGCAGCCGGTTGGCGGTGTCGACGGTGATGTCCGGCGGCAGTCCGGCATTCCGGATCGCCGCCACCTGGTCGCGATGCGCCGCGCCGACCGCGATCCGGTCGGCGGTCACCGGCCGCTCGCCCTGCTCCGAGCCCGCCACCGCGCCGCGCTGCAGCAGCCGCTCGGCCAGCAGCGCCACCGCCTGCACGGCCTCGCCGTCGGTGCGCACCGTGTGGCGGTTGGGCAGCTCCAGCAGCGCCCAGCCGGAGCGGGCCGCCTCCTCCAGCGCCCGGTCGTGCACGGTGCCCATGCCGCCGGTGGTCAGCTCCAGCCGCCGCTCGCCGGCCCCGGTGCCCGACCGGAACCCGGTGAAGGGGTAGAACGCCCGCGACACCACCGGCGCGGCCGAGGCGGGCAGCCGCCACGACACCGGCAGCCGGTGCACCGGCAGGTCGGGATTGTGCCGCAGCAGCACCGAGACCGCGCTCTGCAGCGGGTCCCACGACAGGCCGGACCAGCGGTCGCCGTCCACGATCGAGAACGGGTCGAGCTGGCCGGGGTCGCCCACGAACAGCGCCCGCTCGAACAGCCCGGCGATGCGCAGCAGCTTGTCCGAGCGCATCTGGTACGCCTCGTCCACGATCGCCCACGGCCACGTACGGCCGGAGATCCACGCCCACTTGTCCGACGTGGCGATCATGATGTCGGGGTCGCCGAGATCCTGGATCCTCGTGCCGACACTGACGCCGGGCAGCTCCAGCAGGCGCAGCGGCGGCACGTACCCGCTCGCCGACAGCCGCCCGACCGTCAGGTGCGGATGCCGGTCCGAGATCCGCGCCACCAGGTCGTCGACCTGCTCGTTGGTCTGGGCGACGATCATCAGCGGCTCGCCGGTCTCGGCCAGGTGCGCGGCGGCCCGGACCACGAGCGTGGACTTGCCCGCCCCCGGCGGCGAGTCGACCACCACGCCGCGGTGCCTCGGCAGGTCGGCGAGCACGTTCCTGATGACCTGCTCCGGACTGGCCTCGTCCGCGGTCACGACCATTCCTCCCGGGCGTCCTCGTCGGTGGGGCGGTACTCCTGCGGCGGGCCGCCGTGCGTCCACGGCGTCGACTCCGCCTCGGGCAGGCTCGGCGCGCCCTGGAAGTCGTCGGTGAGCGAGGTGTAGCAGACCCGCTCGCCCACCTCGGGCACCGCGCCGGGAGTGGGCGTCTTGCCGCGGCCCATGCCCCTGGTGATCTTCAGGGTGACCAGGCCGTCGCTCGCCGACACGAGCTGGGCGCCCTGGCCGCGCCGCTGCGGGGTGCCGAGTGCGGCGCCGGGCGGCAGGCGTACGGGATCGTCGGTCTTGAGCACCACGAGCGGGCGCAGCTTGCGCGAGCGGCCCTCGCCCTCGAAGTTCTCCGGCTCGGTCTCCACGACCTCGCCCGCGAACGCCTCGCCGGTCAGCCGGTATTCGGCCATGACCAGCGGGTCGTCGTAGGCGCGCTGCACCTCGTAGGAGGCCTGGGCGCGCTCCATGCGCGCCAGCCGCGCGGCGGCGGCGATCGCGCCGTCATGCCTGGCCTGCGGCGGCGCGCCATCCTCGATCTGCGCGGCCAGGCCGCTGAACGAGGCGCGGTCCTGCTCCCACCGCTGCGCCACGCTGGCCCCCTCGGGCAGGCCGCTGAGCAGGTCGATCGCCTGCCACATGAGCCGCCAGGTGGGTTCGAGCTGGGTGCGCAGGGCCTCGGTGACGCGTTCGGCGGAGCCCTTCTCGATCGCCGGCGCCAGCACCTCGGCGTCGAACCCCGGGTCGGTGACAGGTCCGGCGGGCGGCCAGATCAGCGGGTCCTCGGCGTCGTCACTCGGCCCGTCGGTGATCCAGCCGAGCAGCGCGGCCAGGTTCGCGTCCTCGAGGCCGCTCTGCCCGCTCGCCCAGTGCCTGCCCAGCTCCTCGGTGGCGGCGATCGTCAGCGACGACCCCGGATATCCGGCACGCTCGGCGAACCAGGTCAGCCACCGGCCGAGCAGCGGCACCCCTGTGGGCACCGGATAGGGCCCGTCGGCCCGGCGGAAGCGCGTGGACCTGCCGAGCAGCCGGGTGAACGCCACGCCCGCCTGGTTCGGCATGATCAGCTGCGGCGCGTCGAGCGCCCGCTCGTACGGATCGGCGTTCTTCCGCTCCACCGTCTCCGTCTCGCCCAGGAAACTCTGGACGTAGGGCACCAGCAGCCCGGCCAGCTCCGCGGTCCAGGCGAAGCGCAGATCGCGGTTGCGCGGCTGGGTCACCACCAGCAGCCGGGGCTCGGCGCGGTCGGTGCCGAGCATGGCGGCCAGCGGCGCGGCCGCCTCGCCGGAGAGCTTGAGCGGGATGAACACCATCGGCCGCGCCGACAGATGACAGTGCCGGACGGTCGCGATGGGCTGCGCGATGCCCTCGTCGAGGGCCCGCAGCCGGGCGAGCGAGGTGAGCAGGCTCACGTCAGGCACTCTCTGCGCAGGCGTTCGGCGTTGCGCAGGAGCCGGGCGATCTCCTCCTGGCCCGGCGCCGGGTCGCGGGAGCCGTCGGCCAGCCCGAGCGCCTCGCCGACGGAGGCGACGCCGCCCAGCTCGTCGCGTACGTGGCGGCCCAGCAGGTCGGAGGCGCCCTCCTGCCGGGCCTCGTCGCGGCAGAAGAAGCACAGGTCGCAGGTCGACAGGCAGTCGGGCGCGTACCGGGCGTCGGCCCCGCGCAGCGCGTCGGCCAGCTCGGCGGCCGACCGGGTCGGCAGCCCGTCCTCGTCCGGCAGCAGGTCGAACGTGAGGTCCTCGGGCAGCACGTCGAGCAGCCGGTCGAGGCCCGTCATCCGGTCGAGCTGGCGTTCCAGCACGGCGAGCTGCGGGCGTACGTCCACCAGCGTGGCGACCGGCCGGTTGGCGAAGTTCTCCGGGCAGACCAGCACCACCTCGTGCGAGACCCGCAGCGGGTCGTGGCCCAGCTCGCCGAGCAGCCGGCGCAGCGCCAGCACGTACACCGCCGCCTGCCGGGCCGCCGCGGCCACCGCGGCCGGGTCGGCCTGCCCGTCGATCACCGCGAACGACTTGATCTCCACGATGTGGAAGCGCCCGCCGAGCTGGAAGGCCACCACGTCCGGCTCCAGGTAGGCGGCGTGCCCGGCGATCTCCAGGCTGAGCAGCGGATGGTCGTAGACCGTCCCCGCGTCGTGCCCCTCGGTCACCGCCCGGTCGAACAGCGCCCTGGTGTGGGCGTGGCGCAGGTGCGCGCCCACGTTCTCCACGTCGTGGTAGGCCACCTCGGCGATCGGCAGCCCGAGCTGCTCCCGCAGCATGCGCAGCAGCTCGGCGCATCCGTCGGCCTTCACCAGCGCCTCGAACATGTTCCCGCGGGTGATCGCGAACGGCGACTGGCCGAACGGCGCGGGGAAGCCCAGATGCCGGGCCGCGGCGTCCTTGTCGATCCCGGCGCCGTCCATGAGCGCTCTGCGCGAGCAGCCGGGGTTCGCCGCGAGCGCGGCGATGGCGCGGGCGTCGTGCGGCTTCGGTGGCGTCGTGCCTCGCAGCGCGTCAAGCCGGTTCATCGGCCGCCTCTCGTATCGCTGGTGCGCTCACTTGATGTGCGCGCTGTCGCGCTTGCCGTCGTGCTTGCCGTCGCGCTCGCTGTTGCGCGTGAGCGGCCGGTGCCGGCCCGCTGCTCCATCGCTCTCACCCGGTGATCCTTTTCCTCGCGACAGTGCTCAGCGTAGCGGCGCCGAACAGCCCAGCGGCGTCACCCAGCTGTGATGCCGCGCGTTCGGCCAGCTCAGCGCGGTCGTGCGTGTCGCGCTCGGCGTGCACCGCGAGCTCCGCCCGCGCCGCCTCGATCACCCGGCCGGGGTCGGGCGGCCCCAGATCGCCGTCGGCGGCGCCGGGGATGTTGCGCGCCATCCTGGACAGCAGCCGCGCCGCCCCCGGCTGGAGATCCCCGAGCTCCGCGTGATCGGGATCGAGCTGCCCGGCCACCGCGATGGCGCAGGTCAGGAAGTCGACGCGGGGGCTGAGCGGGCCCACCATCCGTTGTGCCCGCGGCCACGTGCTGACCGCCAGCAGGCCCCGGGCGGGGGAGAGGCGGTCCGTCAGCGCCGCGCATAAGTAGTAGGGCCTGCCGTACGGGGAGGCTTTGAACGAGCGTTCCTCGTCGCGGCGCAGGCTGGTGAGCTGGTTGCTGCGCAGCGTGCCGCCGCAGAACGCGATGCCCACGGCGACGATCAGCCTCGGCTGCGCGCAGGCGCCCAGCAGGGTGAGGCCCTGATGCACCTGCTGGCGCACGGTCACCAGCCGCGGCGCCACGGGTTCGGGGTCCGGGTCACTGGCCGGGCCCGCGCTCACCAGGGCGTCCCACGTACGCTCCACGCCGCGGAGCTCGGCGCGCAGGGTCCTGGCCGTGGCCGTGTCCTTGACCCGCATGGCTTTGCGCACACCGGCTCGGAGGTCGTCGATCCGCTTCTCGAGATCGTCCAGCCGGTCACTCATGGCGCGAGCGTAGCAAGAGTTCCAGTATTTCCCAGTAATTTCGGGATAACGTACTACGTAATCTACATTGTAAAGGGCGCGGGCCTGAGCGATGCCGCCTACGACCTCCTGGTGATGCGGATCTTCGACTGCTTGTGCCGGAGCTGTTCCCAGTCGTCCATGAAGGTCGCGTCCAGGCTGTACCGGTCCGCCAGGGCTACGAGGGTCTCGGTGCGGTAGTAGAAGTCCTCGCGCAGCACGTGGTGCTCCTTGCCCTCGGCGCGGTCGAAGGTGAAGTCGAACCACCCGTCCGGCTTCATGATGCGGCTGACGTGGGCGAAGCACTCCTCGATGACGTTCAGCGGCGAGTGCGAGAAGACGCTGTGGGCGTGCACCACGTCGAAGTGGCCGTTGGGCAGGAACGCGAAGCGCAGATCACGGACCGGGGTCAGGCGCGGCAGCTTCTCGCGCAGGCCGTTCGCGACGACCGTCTCCTGCGCGGCGAAGAGGATGTCGGGCGAGATGTCGATGCCGTAGTAGTTGCCCGTGTCCAGGTAGTCGATGAACAGGCGGCCGGCCCGCAGATTGCCGCAGCCGATCTCCAGCATCGTGAAGTCGGGCTTGAGGCCGTGCTTCTTCAAATAGTCGAACTGCATGCGCCCGAGCGCCAGCCAGCGCCGGTGCGTGTGCGAGCCGACCGCACCTTCGGGGCTGCAGGCGGTGTCGGACTTCATGACCGCTCGGTAGTAGGAGACGTGGTCGGGGTTGCGCAACCGCAGCCAGGTGTCGCGGGTCAGCCGGCGCAGATGCGGCAGGACCCGGTGCGGGTGCGTGAGCGCGTAACGGGCTTGGTAGGCCAGACTGGAACGGTTGTGTTTCACGGTGGACCGCCAGAGGAGATTCCTAAAGAGCATTGGGAATCTAGGCGCCGCCGTACGCGCGCTCAATCACCGCCGCTTATGGGGCAGGCAAAATGACGGCGATTCGCCTTACGGCATGCCGGCGATGGCGCATGCCCGGCACGGGGGGCGCCCGCAGATGCACTGCATGATGGCGTTGAGAACGTCGTGGTCGTGATACAGGCACCGATCATTGCAGGTGTGGCGCGGCACGAATCCTGCCTGGATCTCGTCGGGCCACGGCTCTTCGCCTTCGCGGCAGCGGACGAACTGCTCAGGGTCTGCCGAATGCAGCCCGTGCATGCGGTCCCGGGCCTGGGTCTCCAGGGTTCGCGTCTCCGCCACCATGGTCTTGAGCTGGGCGGCGAGGTCGACGTACCTGTCGTCGCCGGTTCGTACGTGCGCGGCCCGCAGCGCCATCACCGCATTGCCCAGGAATCGGCTGGCGTCCTGGAGGTCGGTGGTGTGGTGCAATTGGATGCCGGTCACGCTTCGGACCCACACGGCGTCGTTGTTCATTGATCAATCCTTCGAAGCGGCAGGCGCGCGCACCTGATTCATTTCGGTGGACACGTCGGGGTTTGCCAATACACGTGATGATAGCCAGTTGTTTGCGTATTTTTCGGGCTGGGCACCCTGGGTTGACTCTTGGCAGAGTGATGGCGGCGATTGACCGGCCCGGGGGAGGCGTGTCGAAACGGCCTTCAGCCCGGCGTGGAAGGCGCGCTGGTCGACCGGATCGCCCTCTGTCGTAGTAAACGACTCTTGGCGATAAAGAGGGCAAGATATTAATCGCCGCAGGGGTTTGCGCCGTGGATCGCGGCCACCGCGTGCGCGGTGGCCGTTCTCGTTTTCAGGCGCCGCTCGCGGTGGCGGTCAGCTCGTCACGGCGCACTGCCCGCGCTGTTTCCTGACTGGTCCTTCGGCGTTCGGACGTATGTCGAAGTCGAAGATCGCGGTGGGCAGGTAGAGCGAGCAGCAGGCGTTGGGAATGTCGACGATTCCGCTGACTCGCCCTTCGATCGGGGCCGAGCCGAGGATCAGGTAGGCCTGTTCGCCGGTGTAGCCCCACTTCTTGAGATACTCGACGGCGTTGAGGCATGCCCTGCGGTAGGCCACCGTCGCGTCGAGGTAGTAGTTGGTGTCGGTGTCGTGGTCGACCGAGATCCCGATGAACGAGAGAAACTCGGAGTAGCGTGGCTCGACGTTTCCGGGCAGGAAGACCGGATTGGTGGTGACACCGTACTTCTCCATGCCGCCTTTGATGAGGTCGACGTGGAAGTCGATGTAGCCGCCCATCTCGATCGCGCCGCAGAAGGTAATCTCGCCGTCGCCCTGACTGAAGTGCAGGTCACCTCCGGAAAGCTTCGCGTCCTTCACGAGGACCGGGTAGAAGACCCGGGCGCCGCGGGTGAAGTTCTTGATGTCGTGGTTGCCGCCGTTCTCCCGCGCCGGTACGGTACGTGCGCCCTCGCCGGCGACCCGCCGCGCCACCTCGCCGCTTGCCGTACCGGCGATGGCGTTGTCGGCCAGCGGTGGCAGGCCGAGCGGCGGGACCCGTTGCGGATCGGTGTCGATGAGCGCCTGCTCCCTGCGGTTCCAGGAGGCGAGCAGCTCGGCCGACGGCGCGGTGCCGAACAGCCCGGGGTGGGTGATGCCGGTGAACCGGACACCTGGCAGGTGACGGGATGTGGCCACCTGGCCGTGGAAGTCCCAGATCGCCTTGTACGCGTCGGGGAAGTAGTCGGTCAGGAATCCGCCGCCGTTCGCCTTGGCGAACACGCCGGTGTACCCCCAGCCCTGTCCTGGTGCCTCCCCCATCTGCTGCGGAACCGCGCCGAGGTCGAGGATGTCGACGATCAGGAGATCGCCCGGCTCGGCCCCGTCCACCCCGATGGGTCCGCTCAGCACGTGCGCGACGCTCAGGTCGACGTCCCGTACGTCGTTCGCGGAATCGTTGTTGCCTATCTGGGCGTCGGTCCATTCCCGGCATTCGACTCGGAACTCATCTCCGGGGCGGACCATGTCGGCCACCGGAATATCTGGGTGCCATCGATTGTGTCCCGGGATTTTCTGGTCGCGCATGGACATCGATTGATCGATGCTGAATACGACGTTCGGCATGATGAATGCCTTTCTTTGGATACGGGTGCCGTAAGGGATGCGCGCATCGATCACCTCCTTCCAGGTGTCGCGGGCCTTCTCGTCAGGTCCAGCGAGGGCGATGTCTCCGGTCGCGGGCGCCCACCGTCTCATCGCTCGGGGCCGCGGCGGCGGGTTCACGCCCTCGTGTCAGCGGCCACAGCCCGATGAAGACCACCACGCCGAACACGGCGAGGATGAAGGCGATGAGGTTCGTGTTCCGCCAGTACCCCGTCAGGATCATGAAGGCGGGGATCGCCGCCGTGACCCATCCCTGGATCGCCGTGACCCAGCCCGTGTACCTGGTGATCTGCTCGTGTTTCAGACCCAGCAGCACAAAGAAGAGGAACCACAGGAACCCCCAGTAGAGCCAGATGACCCCGAACGCCGGATCGCCCAAGAGCTGGAAGTTCGCGTACGCGTACCCGATGGCCATGATGGCCACGAACAGGGAGAAGTAGCCGACTCCCGTGGAGTCGAAACCGCCCAGCAGGTTGATCCCGACGTACAGGTAGGTGAAACCGAACAGATAGATCCCGGACGCGCCGAGGATCTGGGCCGCGTTCCCGGGGTTGGTGATGATCAGCACAGTGGGCGTGATCACCTGCATGCTCCCGACGAAGAGGTTGAAGATGCCTGCCGCGCGTGGATCGATCTTCTTCAGCAGCATCATCCCGTTGATGAAGAGCACTGCGCCCACGTAGAGAAGTCCGACGGCTCCCATGAGCGACGCACCTCCTGGTGTTGTGGTGCGGCGGCATCATTCACGCCGGACGGCCCGTGTGACGGTCGCCGCGTCCGGATCGGCGGAGCCGCGTGTGTGATCGGTTCACACGCACGTGGCCGCGTTGATTCTGTTGGTCAAGACCGAGGCAGGCGGGGCAGCGCCGGGTGCGGCGGCTGTGCGCGCCGCTTGGGAGGCGTGCTCGTGACAACCTCGGGTACTTCCCGGCTCCGCTCCTCGCGGGTGAGCGCGGCAGCGACCACCGAGGGCACCCGGCTGAGGTACGGCGAGGAGAAGACTCGAGGGGATGGGCGGTGACACGCGGGGCATTCGCCGACCGCCGTGGCGGTTCCGATCGGTAGGTGCACGTCGAATCGTCCGCAATCGGGGCAGCGATACTCGTACGTTGCCATAGGCGTCCCCTCCGCAGAGATCTCCCTCGATCTTCTCCGGCCTTTGGCGTCCTAGAATGTGCCGGCCTGCGGCAATCTAGGCACACTTCAGACAACCTCCGCCTCCACCCCATGTCAAGGTCATCGAATACCGTTGCAATTTCATCGGAAAACCGGCTCTGAGCGGAAAAGGGAGGAAGAATAGCAGGATGGTGCTCGCGGAGGCGATAAACGTGGTCAGACCTTTAACGTGGTGCCGCGGATAATTGCCGGAACGCCTGCGAGAATTTGCCGGACGTTTGGCCCGGCCCGGCTATGTGGTGGGCACGGCCAGCACCCACCTGCGGTCGTCGGTGAGGAAGCGGTCCAGATGGAGGCCGGCCTCGGTGAGGGCGGCGCGGAGGTCGTCGTCGCTGAGCCGCCGGGAGGTGAACGACTGTGTCCACACCCGATCCCCGTGCGCATACCGCATGGTCGCGCTGAACAGCTCCGGCCCGACCTCCTCCCGCGCCGCCAGCGTGATGGTGATGTCGCCGTCGGTCCTGCCCCTGCCGACCTGCTGAGCGTCGTGCGTCTCGGGCGGTGTCCACTCGATCAGCACCGCCCCACCGGGTGCCACGTGCCGCGCGCAGGCGGACAGCAGCGCCCGCCTGCCGTCCTCGTCGGAGGTGTGCACCAGGAACGACGCCAGCATGACCGCGTCGAAGCGCCGGTGGAGCCGCAGGTCCTGGATCCGGGACAGCACGGTCTCCGCGCCCTTGATGCGGGCCAGCATCTCCGCCGACTCGTCCACGGCCACCACCTCGAAGCCGTGCTCCAGCAGCGCGTGCGTGACCCGGCCGACGCCCGACCCCAGCTCCAGGACGGACCCGCCGGACGGTGTCACCTGTCCGACGATCTCCGCCTCCCCTCGGGGCCTTAACAGCATGTAGAACTCGACGGGGGAGCCGTCGGGGGTGATCGAGCCGGGTCCGGTGCCGGAATGGGGGTAGATCGTCATGATTTCGAACCTAACTCCCGGAGAGGCCGCGCGGCCGTTCCAGCGGAATAGTCGGTGCGGGCCGACATGGGAGGCGGGCGGCCGGGGGACGATGCTGCTGTGTCCCGTGAGGTGCGTCATCTGATCGGTGTCGTGGCGGGCCTGGCCGCGCTTCCCCTCGTGTACTACCTGACCGAGGCGGGTGCCAGGGCCCTGCGGGCGGCCTACGCCGCGTTCCGGCCCGCGCCGGTCGGCCTCGGCTACCTGACGGCGGTGGCGGCCATCGTGGTGCTGCTGGCCGCCTGGTCGTGGCTGTCGCCGCTGGCCGCGCTGGCCTGCGGGCTGCCGCTCACCGCCGTCGCCGCGCTGTTCGCGTTCGACCTCGACGTGGCGCTGGACCTGGCGGGCAGGCTGCCGAGCTTCGCGGTGCCCGCCGGTGAGCCGCCGGGCACCCTGGCCGGTGTGACCGGCCTGTACGCCGTCATCGGCGTCCTGCTGGTGCTGTCGGCGCTGCTGCCCCGTAGCCGGCGATCTATCCTGGGCGGATGAGCGGACGGGACCCGGATCGGCGCAGGGCGCTGCTGGACGCGGCGGACCGGGTCATCCTGCGCGAGGGCCCCGAGGCGTCCATGGCCGCGATCGCCGCCGAGGCCGGCATCACCAAGCCGATCCTCTACCGTCACTTCGGCGACAAGAGCGGCCTCTACGAAGCGTTGGCCGACCGCCACGTGCGCACGGTCATCGCCCAGTTGCGCCCGGCCTTCGCCGAGGTCGCGACCGACCTGCGCGGCCGGGCCAGGACGACGATCACCGTCTACCTGGACCTGATCTCGGCCAACCTCAACCTCTACCGGTTCCTGTTCCACCGGGCCAGCGCCGAGGACACCCGGATGCGCTCCCACATGACCGCGCTCGTGCGCAGTCTCGGCGAGGAGCTGGGCGGGGTGCTGGCCGCCGAGCGGGTGGTGCCGGAGCCGGTACGCGCCCAGGTGCTCGGGCACGCCTTCGTCGGCATGGTGCAGACCACGGGTGACTGGTGGCTGGAGCATCCGGAGGTGGATCGGGCGGAGGTCGTCGAGGGCCTGGTGGACGTGATCGTCGCGGCGGTCAGTCACCGAAGCGGGAGAGCCTCCCATGCCGCCGGGCGTAGTTGAGCGCCCACCCGAACACCCCCAGCGCGCCGGCCAGATAGACGACGTTGAGCCCGATCGCCCACACCATCCGGTCCCACGGCAGCGCACCGCCCGACATGACCGTCCGCATCCCCTCGAAGACATGCGAGGCGGGCAGGAACCACGCTACGGCCCGCACCGGCTCGGGCAGCACCGACAGCGGGTAGAAGATCCCGGCCAGCGGCTGGACGAAGAAGACCAACGACCAGGCGATGACCTGCGCGTTCTCCCCGAAGCGGAGCACCGCCGCGATGCCGACCAGCCCGAGTGACCAGCCGAGCAGGAGCAGGATGCCCATGAACGGCACCAGCCCCACGCCCAGGCTCGTCACCCCGAACCCGTAGAGTACCAGCGCGAGGCCCGCCATCACGGCGACCGCGAACACCACCTTGCCCAGCGAGAACAGCATGAGCCCGATCAGGTATTCGACGCTGGACAGCGGGCTGACCTGCACGTTGAGCAGGTTGCGCGCCCAGATGTCCTCCAGGAAGGCCAGCGAGATCTCGTTGCTCGCCTTCTGCAGCACCTGCCAGAGCAGCACCGCGCCGATCAGGAACGCCACCACGAAAGGCACCTGCTGCGTCCTGAGGTACAGCGTGACGAACCCCCACAGCAGCAGCTCGATGGTCGGCCAGAACAGGATCTCGAACATCCTGATCGGGCTGCGCCGCAGCGCGGCGAAGTCACGCCGGATCACGCCGGAGATCCGGCTGCGCCGGGCGGCGAGGCTGAGCGGGGGCAAGGTGAGAGTCGTCATCCGCGAGCCACCTTCAGGAACACCTCTTCCAGGTCGTCGACCCCGTAGTGGCTGGCCAGCTCACCGGCGGTGCCGGTGGCCACGATCCGGCCGTCGGCCATGAAGTGGATTCGGTCGCACATCCGCTCGACCTCGCGCATGTTGTGCGAGGTGATCAGCATGGCGCTGCCGGTCTCCTCGGCCACGCGCGACAGCAGGCCGCGGATCCGGTCGCCGACGTCGGGGTCGAGGTTGGCCGTGGGCTCGTCGAGCACCAGCAGCCGGGGCGCGTTGAGCAGGGCCTTGGCCAGTTGCACCCGGG
The DNA here is from genome assembly GCF_018603905.1 of Nonomuraea sp. NEAU-A123. Lineage (GTDB taxonomy): Bacteria > Actinomycetota > Actinomycetes > Streptosporangiales > Streptosporangiaceae > Nonomuraea. Next base: position 537,324 of record NZ_JAHFZZ010000002.1, on the reverse strand, counting down.
TGCGCTGCCCGGAGGACAGAACCATCATCCGACGCCGGCGCAGCGGCCCCAGCTCGAACAGCTCGACCATCTCATCGACCCGCGCCGCCGGCCGCCGCAGCGCGTAGAGGCGGGCGAACGCGTCGAGCACCTCCTGCACCAGCAGCGGCCCGGGCAGGTCCACGTAGCTGGCGGCGAAGTTGACCCGGCTCAGCACCTCGATCCGGTGCCGCGCCAGGTCCTGGCCGAACAGGCGGACGCTCCCCGAATCGGGCGTGATCAGGCCGAGCAGCATGTGGAGTGTCGTCGATTTGCCCGCGCCGTTGAGCCCGAGCAGCCCCGTCACCTCTCCTTCGCCGACGGTGAGGCTCAGGTCACGGACCGCCGTCACGGGCCCGAACCGCTTGACCAGATGAGTCGCCTCCAGGATGGTCACCCGATCAGAGTGTGTTCCGTACACGGGCGTTCGCAACGGGTTTTCAGCCGAGCAGCCGCAGCAGGTCCCACTCGTTCTCGCACACCCGGCGCCCGATCGCGGCCAGCTCGACGGAGCGCGCGCCGCCGCGCAGGTGGCGCATCGTCTGCATGACGCAGATGACGCCCCACTTGAGCACGCCGAACGTCTCCCACCAGCGCAGCGCGTCACGGTCGACGGGCTGCCCGCCGGCCTTCTCGTACGCGGTGACCAGATCGTCGTAGTCGCCGAACCCGCCGACCGGCAGAGCGAGCCGAACCGCCACGCCTTCACGCACAGCCAGCCGAGGTCCTCGACCGGATCGCCCGCGTGGGCCAGCTCCCAGTCGAGCACCGCCCGGATGCCCTCGGGACCGACGATCAGGTTGCCGTTGCGGAAGTCGCCGTGCACCACGGTCCGCCGCGACCCCGGCGGCCGGGTCGCCGCCAGCCGCCGGAACGCCAGCTCGAACACCGGATGCGGCTCCCCGGCCTGATCGAGCACCTCCCGCCACTGCCGCAGCGGATCGTCCGCGACAGACGCGAGCGGACCGCCCGAGGCGGGGGGCGGACCGCCTGAGGTGGCGGGCGCATCGGCCGGCGCGGGAGTGGGCACATCGGCCGCGGACGCGGCGGGTGGCAGCGCGGACAGCGGCATCCGGTGGATCGCCGCGAGCGCCTCGCCGCACTGGGCGGCCAGCCGCGGCCGGGCCTCCGCGTACGCCTCGTCGCGCAGGATCCTGCGCGGGATCGTCTCGCCCGCCACCCGGGTCATGAGGATGTACGACCGAGCGGCCGCCACGATCCGCGGCACGGGCACCCCGGCCCCGGCGGCGGCCCGCATCAGCGTGGCCTCGCTCGCCAGGCTGCCACCGGCCTCCAGGGCCGCGCCGGGGGAGTCGAGGCGCAGGATCAGCTCGTGCCGTTCGTCCCCGTCGAGCACGTCGAGCGCCCACGTCTCGCGCGAGGCCCCGCCGGGGAGCCGCGCGCTGAAGGGCACCGACGCGCCGGGCCCGAAGACCTCACCGACGATCGAGCGGACCGCTTGCGTCATCGCAGCCCGAACTCCCAGTTCCCGCCCGCCGCGTAGGCGCCGAGTATCCGCCGCCCCACGGAGTCGATGTGCACCTCGTCCGGCCCGTCGTAGATCCGCCCGGCCCTGGCGTGCCGGTACATCCGGTCCAGCGGGGTGTCCGACGTCAGCCCCGCCGCGCCGTACACCTGAATGGCCCGGTCGATCACGTTGTGCAGCATGCGCGAGCCCACCACCTTGATCGCGCCGATCTCGACCCTGGCGTCGGAGCCGGAGTCGATGGCCCGCGCGGCGTCGAGCGTGAGCAGCCGCGCGGCCTGGATCTCCGCGTAGGAGTCGAACACGTGCTGCCGCATGAGCTGTTTGGCCGCCAGCGGCTCACCGAACGCGGTCCGTTCGTGCATCCGGCGGCACATCAGGTCGAAGGCCCGCTGCGCCTGGCCGAGCCAGCGCATGCAGTGGAAGATCCGCCCGGGCCCCAGGCGCTTCTGCGCGATGACGAATCCGTGGCCGCGCTGCCCCAGGAGGTTCGAGGCGGGCACCCGGACGTTGTCGTAGCGGACCTCGCAGTGCGCGCCGTCCAGGCCCAGCACCGGCGTCTCACGGATGATGTCGTAGCCCGGCGTGTCGGTCGGCACCAGGATCATGGAGAAGGCCAGGTGCGGCGCCGCTCCGTCCTCTGTCCGGCACATCACGGTGGTGTACGCGGCCCGGGACGCGCCGGTCGTGAACCACTTGTGCCCGTTGATCACCCATTCGTCCCCGTCGAGAACGGCGGCCGTCCTGAGCTGCGTCGGGTCGCTGCTCGACACGGAGGGCTCGGTCATCGCGAAGCTCGGCGAGATGTCGCCCCGCACCAGCGGATCCAGGTAGCGTTCCCGCTGCTCGGCGGAGGCGTGCTCGTACAGCATGAGCGAGTCCTGCAGCGTGTACGTGCCCAGCGCGATCTGCCCGAACTCGCTCCGCCCCTGCACCTCGTTGACGTACACGTAGTCGAGGAAGGGCAGCCCGCCCCCGCCCAGCTCGCGCGGATGGCCGAGCGCCCACAGGCCCTCCTTCTTGGCTTCGGCGCGCAGTTCGTCGAGCGCCGCCCCGGCAGCGGGCCCGCCCTGGTGGAGCACGTTCTCGGCGGGCTCGACCCGCTCGGTCATGAAGGCGTGTACGGCATCGCGAATGGGACGAACGCTGTCAGGGACGGCGAAGCTCATAAAAGGATCTCAGCCGATAATCGTTGCCCGGTCAACGGATGCTGCGCCGAGAAGCGGACCCGCGAAAGCTATACAAAACGGACTTAAAGGAATAATCTCGACATGCCTTAGTCGGGGGCCCTGAGGCACCAAAGCCCACCCGCGAAGCCGCCCCGGTCTCATCCGGACCGGGGCGCGCCGCGACCGCCCCCTCGTTATCGCATCGTGTCGGTGTGCTCGCTGGTCGTGATCGCCGGCGGCAGGCACACTTGAGTCGGGATCGCCCGAAGGGGAGGACCGGCGTGCACGATGAGGCGACGGAGCTGCTGCGCGAGGCTCTCGGGTGGGAGTTGCCCGAGGCGAGGTGGGCGGCCGTGGACGCGGCCGTACGCGGGCTGGCGGCGTCGGCCGACCCGGACGCGGAGATCGGCCACCTGGAGCTGGCCGGGCCCATGCGCATCGTCACCCCATACCCCGCCGAACCGGTGACCCCGATGCCCGAGCAGACTCGCGAGCGCGTCAACGAGCTGATCCACAGCCTGTCGGCCCCCGTCGCGGACCGGGCCGATGAGGCCGGGTGAGCCTGCCGCCCCAGGGCTGATCGTCCACGTGTTCGTGTCCGCGACCGGACCGGAGGCGGCCGAGGGCGAGCGGCGGCTGCGCCACGTGTGGGACGCCCTCGGTGACCGGTTGCGCATGCCCGCCGAGACCGTGGGCAAGGCCGAGGTGCGCACGGCGCGTGGCGAGCCGCTGCGTCAGGCGGTGCTGCGGCTGGAACACGACACGCACTGCCTGAGCGTGGCGTTGACGGGCGGTTCGTGGGCGGAGCTCGACGCGCTCTGGACCGGCTGCGCCGGTGCGGACATCGGCGATTGGGCGCTCGGCGAGTGCCGGCTGTTCGTCGCCTACGGCCGTACGCGGCGGGCGGATCGGATCCTGGCCGCCTTGCCGCAGCCGTACACGATGGGCCGGATGACCACCAGGGACGGCATGACGCTGTGGGAGGTCGGCTACGAGCAGGACACGCGGAGCCGGCGCGTGTTCGCGATGATCGCGCCGCGCAGGCTGGAGACCCGCATGGACGCGTGGGCGTGGACGGCGGGCGACGACCGGATGGCGCCGTTCGCCCGTTACCTGATGCACGCCGCCAAGGTCCGTTACCACCTGCGAGTCTACGCGGACGGGGCGAGCGTGCGGGCGGCGCGCCGCCGGGTCGACGAGCAGGTCGACGCGACGATGGCGCTGCTCGGGGACGCCGGGCTGACATCGGCCCGGCGCGAGCTGACCGAGCGGCAGACGGCGGCGGCGGGGCTGATCTGGGCCGCGACCCGGTTACGCGAGATGCGGCGGAGCGTGGAGATCGCGCTGCACAATATGCGCGCCCAGGCGCTCGACGACGACCTGGCGCTGGCCGACTGGTTCCTGCGGCGCCTCGACGACGACCTCGCCTACGCCGAGGCGACCCGGGAGCGGGCCCGCGAGATCGCCGCGATCGCCGACATCGTGCTCGCCGAGCGGTTACAGCTACGAGCGGAGCAGACCGAGCGCCGCTGGGAACGCTTCGGCGTCCTGAGCGCCGCCGTCATCGGCAGCCTGATCATGATGCTGACAGCGGTGCAGTCACTGAACTACCGCGTCCCCATCCCCGATCCCGTGAAGCCCTTCATCGTGGCCGCCCTGGCCCTGACGGCCTTCGGGGTGACCGCGTTCGGCGTCGTCAGATGGCGGAGGAGCCGATGAACCCAGCCGAGCACATCAACCGATACCTCCTGACCGGCGACACCAAGGCTCTGGAGGACGGGATAGCCGGATACCGCAAGCTGGTGGCGCGCGACCCTGACCCGCTGCTGCTCACCGAGTACGGCAACGCCATGAGCATGCGCTACGACCGGCTCCGGAACGAACAGGACCTCCTCCAGGCCATCGACCTGCACCGCCGCGCCGTGACGGCCCTGGCCGGCCGGCCCGAACTGGCCGAGGCCCAGGCGTCGCTGGCGGGCGTGCTCGGCGGCCACGTCAAGACCGGCGCAGAGCACTTCGGGGAAGCCCTGGAGCTGTACGAGGCGGCGCTCGGCGGCCGGCTCCAGGACCGGCCGCTGGTGCTGGCCAACTACGGCATGGCCTGCATGCTCAGCCACATGAGGACCGGCGACCGCGACCACCTGCTGCGCGGGATCGACCTGCTGCGCCAGTCGGTGCACGCCACCGACAGGTCGGGCGACAGGTACCTGTGGCGGCTGGCCAAGCTCGCCAACGCCCTGGTGCTGGTCGCCCACGAGGACCCGGCCAGAGCCGAGGAGCTGAAGGCGGCGATCGATGAGGTGCGGGCCCGCTACGCTGAGGCTTCCGAGCCGGTCAAGCAGGAGATCACGGTCCTGCTGGGCGCGATCATGACGGCGGACGAGATCCCGGTCATCACCCCCGAGGTGATGGAGCAGTTGCGGAGCTCAGCCGTCGGCGAGTCGTTCCTCGGCTCGGACGGCCGGTCGCGCTACCTCGCGGGCATGGGCGGCATGCTCATCGAGGACGTCCGCACCTCCGGCCGGCTCGACCGGGCCGACCAGGCGGTCGAGATGCTCCGTCAGGCCGTGGCCCAGGCGCCGCCGGACCACCCCGAGCTGCCGCAGTTGCTGATGTCGCTGGGCGCGGTGCTGGGCCTGCGCATGGAGTTCAGCGGTACCGTCGACGACCTCGACGAGATGATCGACGTCCTGAGCCGAGGGGCGGCGCTCGTCCGCCCCACCGACCCGCATGCCGGAATGTACCGCTCGGATCTTGGCAACGCGCTGATGCTGAGGTTCCGGTTCGGCGGCCGTTCGAAGGTGCTCGACGACGCCATCGACTGTTACCGGCAGGCGCTCAAGGACGCACCGCGGCACCCGGAGCGCGCCATGGCGCTGACCGGACTGGGATCCGCGCTCTTCTTCAGGTACGAGCTCACCGGCAACCTGGCGGAGCTGGACGAATCGGTGAACAGTCACCGCGCGGCCACCTCCATGACCGGCCCCGACCACCCCAACTATGCCCTGTACCGCGCCAACCTGGGCGGCGCGTTGCAGCAGCGCTACGAGCGGACCCGCCGGGGCGAGGACACGGAGGAGGCCGCCTCCGTCCTGCGTGACGCCTTGGCCGCCACGCCGCCGACCAGCCCTTACCGTCCCAGCTATCTCGGCAATCTGGCCGTCGTGCTGGCGGAGCGTTACCAGTACACCGGCCAGACGCCCGCATTGCGGGAGGCCGTGGAACGGATGCGCGAAGCCGCCCGCACCGTGCAGCCCGGCAACATCCAGCGGCCGGGCATCCTCAACACCTTCGGCATGGTGCTCCTGCTGACGGACGACGGCCTCGACGAGTCGATCGACGTGTTCCGCGCCGCCAAGGCCGCCTCCGCGCCCGGGACCGCGCTGCACACCCGCGCGACCGTCAACCTGGGCGGCGCCCTGCTGATCAGGGCTCTGTCACCACGGATCACCCGGGCGACGCTGGCCGCGATGATCGCGCAGGCGCTGGGGGAGCCGGCACCCAGGGGCGCCGTCGAGGAGATCCCTGACCTCGACGAGGCCATTGAGCTGCTCACCGAGGCCGTCCGGGCCAAGCCGCCGGGCGGGCCGGCCGCGTACAGCCAGCTCGGGGGTGCGCTGCGCAAGCGGTACGCGATGACCGGCCGGGGCGGGGACCTCAGGCGGGCGCTGCGGACGATGCGGACCGCTGTGGCGACCTGCGCGCCCGACGACCCGGCCGCCTCGATCGCGCTGTTCCACCTGGCCGGAGCGCTCACCGACCAGTGGGAGATGACGGGCGCGCCGGTGCCGCGCGACGAGGCGCTCGCCCGCTACCGCGACGCCGCCCAGGTCGAGACGGCGTCGGCGGACTGGCGGGCCACCGTCGGGCAGCGATGGGGCGAGTTCGCCATGGAGGCGGGCCTGGTCGAGGAGGCGGTCAGGGGGTTCGGCACGGCGGTGGCCGCGCTGGACGAGGCGGCCTGGCGCGGGCTCGGCCGCGACGATCAGGAGCGCGTGCTGCGGGACTACGAGGGGCTGGCCCGCGACGCGGCGGCGGCCGCGATCCGGGCGGGCGACCCGGGCACCGCGCTGGAGCTGCTGGAGCAGGGCAGAGGCGTCATGCTCACCCAGGTCATCGACAACCGCACCTCCCGCGACGTCCTGTACGCCGCCGCGCCCGACCTGGCCGACCGGCTCGGCGAGGTGCAGGACGCCATCGACGCCGCCGAACGCATGGACCTGGCCGACGCACCGGCGGCCACGCCCGACGCTCCCGCCTTCGACCGTGAACGCCGCCTCGACCAGCGTCACACGCTGCGCCGGCGCCGCCAGGAGATCCTCGCCGAGATCAGGGCGCTGCCGGACTTCACCGGCTTCCTGCGGCCGCCGCGCCACGAGAGCCTGCTGCGGGCCGCCGACGCCGGGCCCGTCGCGGTGGTGAACGTGAGCCGCTACGGCTGCGACGCGCTGATCGTCACCACCGAAGGCATCCGCGTCGTCCCCCTGGATGTCACCGCCGCACAAATCGAGGAACGGTCCGCGGAGTTCGCGGAGGCGATGGAGACCATGGCCAACGAAGCGGTCGTGACCTGCCTTGAGTGGCTCTGGGAGCACGTCACCGGTCCGGTGCTGGACGCGCTGGGCGAACTGCCGTCCAGGATGTGGTGGTGCCCCACCGGCCCGCTCACCCTGCTGCCGCTGCACGCCGCCGGCTGGGCCCTCGACCTGGTCATCTCCAGCTACACCCCCACCCTGCGAGCCCTCCTGCACGCCCGCGAACAGTCCGGACCGGCCGCCGGCAGGCAGGTGCTGCTTGTCGGCGTCCCCGCCGCCGACGGGACGGCCGTGCTGAGAGGCGTGGAACAGGAGCTGGCGGCCGTACGCCGGCACCTGCCGCAACGGCTGGAGCTGACCGGCGCGGACGCCACCCGCGACCGGGTGCTCACCGCGCTGGACGAGAGCGCCTGGGTCCACTTCGCCTGCCACGCCGTGCAGGATCCCACCGATCCCTCCAGCGGCCGGCTGCTGTTGCACGGCCCGCCGCTGACCGTCAGGGACCTGGCGGCCCGCCGCCTCGACCGGGCCGAGCTGGCCTTCCTCAGCGGCTGCGAGACCTCGCGCGGCGGCGACGTGCTGACCGACGAGGCGGTCAGCATCGCCGCGTCGGTCCAGCTCGCCGGGTTCCCGCACGTGATCGGCTCGCTGTGGCCGATCAGCGATCTCCACGCTCCGGCCGTCGCGGAGGAGGTGTACACAGTGCTGACCGCGGGCGGCACCCGCGAGCCGCACCCCGACGCGGCGGCCACCGCCCTGCACCTCGCCGTGCGCTCACTGCGCAGCCGTCGCCCGGGGTTTCCGATCTTCTGGGCCTCTTACGTGCACGTCGGATCCTGAAAATCCGCGTCGGTGAGGACAATGAGCGACCAAAAGATGAAGGAGTTCCTTATGGCAGCCCCGCACGACGTTCCCTCGGCGGCCCGGTTGGTGGCGGCCGTCCGCGACTTCCTGGCCGACGACGTGCTGCCGGCGGTCGAGGGCCAGGTGCGGTTCCACACCCGCGTGGCGATCAACGTGCTCGGCATGGTCGAGCGGGAGATCGAGCTGGGCCCGGCCCAGGCGGAGGAGCACGAGCGGCGGCTGGCCGGGCTGGGGGTGGCCGACGACGCGGAACTGGCGGCGGCGGTGCGTGAGGAGCGCCTCGACGATTCGGCTCTCGTCGAGGCGCTCAGGGATGCCGTACGGGCCAAGCTGGAGGTGGCCAACCCCGGATACCTCGCCGACGGCTAGACGAGTGGTCGCTGGGTGAAGAACCCCGCCGGGGCCGCCCGCTCGCGAGGCACGCTCACGCGACCAGGCGCAGCCAGGCCGCCGCGAGTGCGGCGTGACCGGCTGGCGTCGGGTGCGCGCCGTCCGCGGCCCAGTACTCCGGCCCGCTCGTCGCGGCGAGCTCGGCGAACATGCCGTCGGCGGCGAGCAGGTGCGCGCCGTACTTGCGGGCGAGCTCGCGGACGACCTGGATCTTCGGGTCCAGGTCGGCGCGCCACTCCTTCCGCTCCTTCTCGCCGACGAACACGTCGCCGACCTCGACACTGCCGCTGATCGGCAGGAGGAACGTCTCGATGAGGATCAGGTCGGCGCCGGCCTCGGCGAGGGGCGCGAGCAGGCGGTCGTAACCCGCCGCGTACTCCTCCGCGGTGATCACGTAGCCGTCCGGGTCGTACGTGTGCCAGGCCACGTCGTTGCCGCCGACGAGGATCGACACCACGTCCGGGCGCGCGTCGAGCACGTCCGCCTGCCATCGGGCTTCGAGGTCCATCACCTTGTCGCCGGCGATGGCGGTGTTGAGCCAGGTCACGGGCCTGTCCGGGTGCCGGAGCCCCCATTCTCCCGCGACGCGCAGCGGGTAGCCGAACCCGAGGCGGTCTTCGCTCTCAAGCCGTTGGCAGTCGGTGATCGAATCGCCGGTGAACATCACGGTGCTTCCCGGTCGGAGGGTGATGGTCATGTGCGCTCCTAGAACTCGGTTGCGGAGATTTCCGGGCTGCCGAACCACTGGCCGGCAGCCCGCTCGAACGATTCACGATCAGGGTCGCGATCACCTGCCCAGGCGACCACGCCGTCAGGCCGGACCAGCGCGGCACCCAGCCCGAGGTCGTTTCTGGCCGGCCCGGCTGCATACTGCATCCGGCTCTCCCAGCCCATCGCCGGACCGTGGAGGCGTCGGTCGGTGCTGAAATCGAGCGCGACGCCTCGTCCGTCCCGCATCAGGTCGCCGAGGCGAGTGCCGTCCGCAAGACGAAGGTCCGGGGCGTTGCGGCCGACCAGCGGCTGCTCGCTGCCGAGGTCGTAGCGGATCGATGATCCCGATACCTTCTCGAACACGTAGGTCGTCCCGTCACGGGTGCCGATCAGGTCGCGGACCACTCCTTGGATCGCCTGGGCATGCGGATCCGGCTTCATGGCCGCCGCTTGGGCGCGCGTCCAGTCGAGCACCCAGGCGCCGATCGGGTGGCGCTCGCGGGTGTAGGTGTCCAGAAGCCCGTCCGGCGCGTACCCATGCACGGTCGCCGCGAGCTTCCATCCCAGGTTCATGGCGTCCCCAAGGCCGAGGTTGAGTCCCTGCGCCCCCAGGGGAGAGTGGATGTGAGCGGCGTCGCCCGCGAGCAGAACGCGCCCCTGCCGGTAGGTCGTCGGCTGCATCGCCCGATCGGTGAAGCTTGAGGCGAGATGGACGTCGCTCAGCGTCACGTCGGTGCCGGATATATGGCGCAGAACCGCCTGGAGATGTTCGCGCGTCGGCCGCTGTGAGCGATCGAACGCGCCGCCGTCGAAGTCCAGCATGCCGATGTACCCCTCCGCGGGCGTCCGGAGGTACATGCCTGTCGGCGTCAGATTGAACCCAGGGCGCAGCTTCTCGGGATCGGCGATGGTGGCGAGCACGAGGTAGCCGGTGAGCTGCGGCTCGGTGCCGACGAAGTCGAAGCCCGCGAGCCCGCGCACCGCGCTGCGCCCGCCGTCGCAGCCGACGAGCCAGCGCGCCGCGTACTCGTGCTCGCCGGCTCGCGCGACCACGATCTCATCGTCCTGCGCGATGGCGGAGACCGTGACACCGCGCCTGACCTCCACACCGAGCGTGAATGCCCGCTCGGACAGCACCGCCTCGACCGCTTCGAGGTTGGTCATCACCCCCTCCAGCGCCGGGCTGGGCAGCCGGAACGGCAGGGCGGCGACGTCGACCTTGGCCGGATCGAGCATCATGCCGGCGAAGTGGCCCGCGCCACGAGGGGGTGCCGGCTCGTCCGCGCCGGGATAGTCGTCGACGCCCGACGCCTTCAACAGCGGGTGCAGCATCCCGCGGCGGTAGAACGCCTCGACCGACGCGGCGGACAGGCCCCGCATCCCGAGCGGGTCCGCCTTCCACGGGGAGCGGGGGTCCGGCTCCCGCTCAAGCACCAGAACAGAGCAGCCCGCGAGGCCAAGCTCACAGGCAAGGAACAGACCAACCGGGCCGGCACCCACGATCACTACGTCATGCACGAGAACTCCCCTTCCGAAGCTCGTCGTCCTGCTTCTCAACAGACATGCAAAGACTGGAGCGGGCCGCTCACACGGGGCACACGCGGCGCTGACGGGGGCGCACATGGCGCTGACACGACCGTCTGCGGCGCGTCAGTGCTGCATTCGAGCATCCGGCAGGCGTCTCATGGTGGCGTGGCAGGGAGGGGTGGCAGGGAGGGGTGGTGGCGCCCGCCGTGATTTGGGGACTCGAGGGTGCGTGCGCGAGGATCGGGAGATGGACGGGGATGCGCGGCTTCGCGTCACGCTGCTCGGCGCCTTTCAGGTATCTCGTGGTGACGCCGCCCTGCCCGTTCCGGGGGCGCGGTCGCAGGGTCTGGTCGTACGCTTGGCGCTCGCCGGCGGGCGCGTGGTCGAGCAGAGCGTCCTGGTTGACGCGATCTGGGCCGAGGACCCGCCGGCCGGCCCCGCCCACGCCCTGCAGGCCCTCGTCTCGCGGCTGCGCCGGACTCTCGGCTCGGCCGGCGACGTCGCGCAGGTCGCGGGCGGATACCGGCTGGAGGTGGACGCGGCCGACGTGGACGCGCTGCGGTTCGAGCAGCTCGCCGCCGCCGGCCGTGGCCGCCTGCGCGCCGGCGACCCGGATGCCGCGGCGGCCGTGCTCGGCGAGGCCGTGGCACTGTGGGGCGACCGTCCCGGCGCCGAACCCACAGTCGTCGCCGCGGTGGCGCCCGCCGTCGCGACCCGGCTGGCCCACGCCTCGGTCGAGGCCGTCGCCGACCTCGCCGCCGCCGAGCTGTCCCTGGGCCGTGCCGACACGGCCGCCGACCGCCTGACCGCCCTGCTCGCCGAGCAGCCCGTCCACGAGCGGGCGGCCGCGCTGCTCATGGACGCGCTCGCTGCCCAGGGTCGCCAGGCCGAGGCCCTGGCCCTGTACGAGCGGGTCCGCGAAACCCTCGCCGACGCCCTCGGCACCGACCCGGGCACCGCCCTGCACGAGCGCCACCTGCGCCTGCTACGCGCCGCGCGGCCCGCCGCCACCGCTGCCAACACCCTCACCGCCCCCGCTGCTGCCGACGCCGCTACCTCCGCCACCGCCGCCGCTGCCGACACCCCCGCCGCCGCCGCTGCCAACATCCTCACCGCCCCCGCTGCTGCCGACGCCGCTACCTCCGCCACCGCTGCGGCCGCCACTGCGCAGGCCAGGCCGAGTAACCTGCCCGCGCCGCTGACCAGCTTCATCGGGCGCGACGGAGACCTCGCCCGGATCGGCACGCTGCTCGCCGCCGGGCGCCTGGTCACCGTGCTCGGTCCCGGCGGCGCCGGCAAGACGCGCCTCGCCGTTGAGGCCGCCCGCCGCCTCCGTCACGACTACCGTGACGGCGCCTGGATGATCGACCTCGCCTCGGTCACCGAGCCGGCCAAGGTCGGCGCGGCCGTGCTCGCCGGGATCGGGCTGCGCGGCGGCGCGATGTTCGAGGCCCGGACGCGGGTCGAGGGCGACGAGCTGGACGTGCTCGCCGGCCGGCTCGGCGGCCGGGAGAGCCTGCTGCTGGTCGACAACTGCGAGCACCTGATCGACGCCGTGGCCCACCTGGTCGCGGCGCTGCTGTCCCGCTGCCCGGAGCTGCGCGTGCTCGCCACCAGCCGCGAACCTCTCGCGGTCGACGGCGAGGCGCTGGTGCCGCTCGGCCCGCTCGCGCTGCCCGGTCCGGGCGACGGCGTCGAGCAGGCGCGGCGGGCGGCGTCGGTACGCCTGTTCACCGAGCGGGCCGCGGCCGTGCGCCCGGGCTTCGACGTGGACGAGACGACGCTGCCCGAGGTCCGGCGGGTGGTCCGCGGCCTGGACGGGATGCCGCTGGCGCTGGAGCTGGCCGCGGCCCGGCTGCGGACGCTGTCGCTGCCCGAGCTGGCCGACGGGCTGTCCGACCGGTTCCGGCTGCTCACCACCGGCAGCCGTACCGCGCTGCCCCGGCATCGCACGCTGCGCGCGGTCATCGCCTGGAGCTGGGACCTGCTCGGCGAGCACGAGCGTACGGTCGCCGAACGCGTCTCGATCCTGCCCGGCGGCGTCACGCTGGCCTCGGCCACCGCGGTCTGCGCCGGCACCGCGGTGCCGGCCGCCGAGATCCCCGACCTGCTCGCGGGCCTGGTCGACCGGTCGCTGCTGCAGCTCGCGCCCGACCCGGGCCGCTACCGCATGCTGGAGACGCTGCGCGAGTACGGCGCCGACCGCCTGGCCGACACGGGCGACCTCGGCACCGTCCGCGACCTGGCCGCCGGCCACTTCGCCGAGCTGATGGCCCGCTACGACCCGCGGCTGCGCGGCCCCGGCCAACTGGCGGCCCTACGGGGCATCAGCGCCGAGTACGACAACGCGCTGGCCGCCCTGCGCCGGCGGTGCGACACCGGCGACGCCCCCGGCGCGGTCGCTCTCGCCCTGAATCTGACCTGGTACTGGCACATGTTCGACCGGCACTCCGAGGCGGCCTACTGGCTGGGAGAGGCGCTGGCGGTGCCCGGCGGCGACGAGCCGACGCCCGGCCGCGACTGCGCTCACGCGATCTACCTGACCGGCCGGGCCGGCACCCGGCCGGGGCTGACCGCCGAGGAGGCCGCGGACGACCAGGCGCGGATACGCGAGCTGGCCGACCGGTTGCTCGCCTACCCCGAGCTGCCGGGCCCGTGCGGCGCGCTCACCGCGCTCACACTCGCGTTCCTGCAAGAGGAGACCGCGTTCGCGAAGCTCGCGCGCCTGGCCGACGGCGACGACGTGTGGCTGTCCGGGCTGGCCCGCATGTTCCGCGCCCAGTTCGCCGAGAACGCGGGCGAGTTCGACAACGTGCGCGCCGACGTGGCGGCGGCCCTGGCCTGCTTCCGGCAGGCCGGCGACCGCTGGGGCCAGGCCACCGTGCTGCCGATGCGCGCCCAGCAGCGGCAGTACGACGACGACCTCGACGGCGCGCTGGCCGACCTGCGCGAGGCGCAGTCGCTGGCCGGTGAGTTCGGCTCGCTCAGCCTCAGCGACGAGGTGTTTCTCCACCTGCGCTGGATCGATCTGCACCTGCGGCGCGGCGACACCGACTCGACGATCGCGATGATCGGCTCGGCCCGGGAGCGGGCGCTGCGCGCGAACTCGCCGGAGCTGACGGCCCTGGTCGACGCGTGGGAGGCCGCCTTCCGGGTGCGGCTCGGCGACCTGGACCGGGCGCGGGACCTGCTCGACGACACCGAACGAGCTCTGCACGGCGACACCACGTTCCCCGGTCACCACGCGCGGGCGCTGGCCGGCAGCGTACGGGCCGCGCTCTGCCTGGAGCTGGGCGACCTGGCCGGCGCGGAGAAGATGCTGGCCAAGGCGTACGCGGCGGCGCTGGATGCCCGGGACCTGCCGATCCTGTCGCTGGGGGCGGTGAACGCGGCCGCGCTCGCCCAGGCGCGCGGGCGGCATCACGAGTCGGCCGTCCTGCTCGGCGCCGCCTCCCGGCTGCGCGGCACTCACGACCGCACCGATCAGCAGGTTCGCGAGCTCACCCGCCGAGGGCGGGCCGCGCTGGGCGAGGAAGCCTTCGCCGCGGCGTACGGGAAGGGTTGGGAGCTGGACGGGAAGACGGCCGTGACCGCAGCCGACCCGGCCCGGCCGCGCCGGGAACCCAGGACGGCTCACCCAGATCCCAGCACCACGTAGGCGCCTGACCGGCCCAGGCCGGTTTCCGGTGGGGAACCGGCCGTCGACCGGTCAGGAAGGCGGTCAGTGCGATGCAGCCAGGTCCAGGTCCTTGACCGTGGGGTCGCCCTCGTCCGCGAAGTAGTCCCCCCGCGACGTCGCGTCCTCTCCGTCGGCCACCTTCAGCGCCCGGAACAGCAGCGTGCCGAGCACCGCCACGATCAGGTTCACGGCCAGCGCCAGGAAGCCCGCGTAGATCGTCATCTTGGTGTCGAGCCCGAGGTTCGACAGCCCGAACGCCGACCCGCCGAAGTGGGCCTTGCCGGTCGCCGGGTTCGGGACCATGTACAGCATCCAGACGCCCGCGCTCATTCCGGCGACCCAGCCCGCGATCAGGCCGCCCTTGTGGAACCAGCGCGTGTAGAGGCCCAGCCCCACGGACGGCAGCGTCTGCAGGATGATCACGCCGCCGATGAGCTGCAGGTCGATGGAGAACTGCGGGTCGAGCAGCAGGATGCAGAGCACCGCCCCCACCTTGACCACCAGGGACACCAGCTTGGAGACCTTGGCCTCCTGCGCGTCCGTGGCGTCCTTGCGCAGGTATTCGCGGTAGATGTTGCGGGTGAACAGGTTCGCCGCGGCGATCGACATGATGGCCGCGGGGACGAGCGCGCCGATGCCGATGGCCGCGTAGGCGACGCCCGCGAACCAGTCGGGGAACATCTGGTCGAACAGCGCCGGGATGATCGTGTTGTTGTCCACCTTGCCGTTGGCGCCCACGACCCCCTTGGTGCCCGCCGCGATCGCCATGAAGCCGAGCAGCGCGATCAGGCCGAGCAGGAAGCTGTAGGCGGGCAGTGCCGCCATGTTCCGCTTGATGACGCCGCGGTTCTTCGAGGCCAGCACGCCGGTGAGGCTGTGCGGGTAGAGGAACAGCGCGAGCGCCGAGCCGAACGCCAGCGTGACGTACTGGAGCTGGTTGTTGGCGTTGAGCGTGATGCCGTCGCCGGGCGCCGGGGTCGCGTCGAACTTGGCCTTGGCCGCGTCGAAGATCGACCCCCAGCCGCCCAGCTTGGCCGGGATGTAGATGACCGCCGCCAGGATGACGATGTAGATCAGCGTGTCCTTGACGAACGCGATCAGCGCCGGCGCCCGCAGCCCCGACTGGTAGGTGTACGCCGCCAGGATGGCGAAGGCGATGATGATCGGCAGGTGCCCGGTGACGCCCATCGTCTTCAGCACCGCCTCGATGCCGACGAGCTGCAGCGCGATGTACGGCATGGTCGCCACCAGACCGGTGATCGCGATGATCAGCGCCAGCGTCGGCGACCCGAACCGGGCCCGGACGAAGTCGGCCGGAGTGACGAACCCGTGCACGTGCGACACCGACCACATCCGGGCCAGCACCAGGAAGACCAGCGGGTAGACCACCACCGTGTACGGCAGCGCGTAGAAGCCCAGCGCCCCGGCCCCGAACACCAGCGCGGGCACGGCCACGAACGTGTAGGCCGTGTAGAGGTCGCCGCCCACCAGGAACCAGGTGATCCAGGAGCCGAAGTTCCGGCCGCCCAGTCCCCACTCGTGCAGGCTCTCGATGTTCTCCGGCCGCCGCCATTTGGCCGCCACGAACCCCATGACGCTCACCGTGAGGAACAGCAGCGCGAAGACGACCAGCTCGGTCACGTTGGCGTTCACTTGGTCATCCTGTAGACGATCGTGGTGCAGCCGACGCCGACGAGGATGAAGGCGATCTGCAGCCAGTAGAACAGCGGGAAGCCGAACAGCCGGGGCTCGTCGGCGTTGAACAGGAAGGTCATCAGCGGCAGCGCGATGGGCAGGACCAGCAGCCAGTTCCACGGGCTGCGGTCACTGCGTGCCTGCCCGGGTTCCCGGGTTGTCATCGACCCCTCCGAAACATGAGTCAGGAGCCGGCCCACGGTCTGAACCGGCCCCTGACTTAACGTCAATGAAGGGAGATTAGCTTTTCCGGGGTATTAAACCCAATGTCGGCGGTGTTACGGTTTGGCCTAAATGCGGAGAGTCACGTCGAACCGGATAGTTTGAGGTCCTTGATGCGCGGGTCGCCCTCGTCGGCCGTGTAGTGCTCGGGCGCGGTGCCGTCAGGGCCGTCGGCCACCTTGAGCGCGCGGAACAGCAGCGTGCCGAGCACCGCCACGATCAGGTTGACGGCCAGGGCCAGGAAGCCCGCGTAGATCGTCATCTTGGTGTCGAGGCCCAGCTTGGCCAGCGGGAACGCCGACCCGCCGAAGTGCTCGTGTTTGGTGGCCGGGTTGGCGACGTTGTAGAGCATGAGGATGCCGGCGCCCATCCCGGCGACCCAGCCCGCGATCAGCCCGCTCTTGTGGAACCAGCGGGTGAACAGGCCGATGGCGACCGACGGCAGCGTCTGCAGGATGATCACGCCGCCGATGAGCTGCAGGTCGATGGAGAACTGCGGGTCGATGAGCAGGATGAACAGCACCGCGCCGATCTTCACCACCAGCGAGGTGACCTTGCTGACCCCGGCCTCCTGGGCGTCGGTCGGGTTCCGGTTGATGTACTCGCGGTAGATGTTGCGGGTGAACAGGTTCGCCGCCGCGATCGACATGATGGCCGCCGGGACGAGCGCGCCGATGCCGACGGCCGCGAACGCGATGCCCGCGAACCAGTCGGGGAACAGCTTGTCGAACAGCTGCGGCACGACGGTGTTGACGTCGGTGCCGATCGGCTTGATGCCCGCCGAGATGGCCATGTAACCGAGCAGCGCGATGAGCGCCAGCAGCAGGCTGTAGGCGGGCAGCGCGGACATGTTCCGCTTGATCACGTCGCGGTTGCGCGAGGCGAGCACGCCGGTGACGCTGTGCGGGTAGAGGAACAGCGCCAGCGCCGAGCCCAGCGCCAGCGTGACGTACTGGAGCTGGTTGTTGGAGTTGAGCAGGATCCCGTCGTTGGGCGCCGGGGTGGCCTGGAACTTGGCCGCGGCGTCGCCGAAGATCTGGCTCCAGCCGCCCAGCCTGGCCGGGATGTAGATGATCGCGACGAGGATGACCAGATAGATGAGGACGTCCTTGACGAACGCGATGAGCGCGGGCGCCCGCAGCCCCGACTGGTAGGTGTAGGCGGCCAGGATCACGAACGCGATGATCAGCGGCAGGTCGCTGAGGAACCCGCTGCCGGCCACGCCCATCGTCTTCAGCACGGCCTCGATGCCGATGAGCTGCAGCGCGATGTACGGCATGGTCGCCACGATGCCGGTGATGGCCACCAGCAGCGCCAGGGTCGGCGAGCCGAACCGCACCCGCACGAAGTCGGCCGGCGTGACCAGGCTGTGCACGTGCGACACTGACCACAACCGGATCATGATGAGGAACACGATCGGATACGTGATCACCGTGTACGGCACCGCGAAGAACCCGGCGGCACCCGCGCCGAACAGCAGCGCGGGCACGGCCACGAACGTGTAGGCGGTGTAGAGATCGCCGCCGATGAGGAACCAGGTGATCCACGGCCCGAAGCTGCGGCCGCCCAGCCCCCATTCGTTGAGGCTGGCCAGGTCGGCGGGCCGGCGCCACCGGGCGGCGACGAAGCCCATGCCGCTGACCACCAGGAACAGCGCGGCGAAGACGATGATCTCGGTCAGGTGCTCGCTCACCGCTGCCTCCGGCGCTTGGTCATCTGGTACACCAGGGTGGTGGTGGCCACGCCGAGAGCGATGAAGGCGATCTGCAGCCAGTAGAACAGCGGGAAGCCCAGCAGCCGGGGCTCGTCGGAGTTGAACAGGAACGGCATCAGGGGGATGGCGATGGGCACGAGCAGCAGCCAGTTCCAGGGGCTGCGGTCACTCTTGTCATCGGGCAAGGCGGTCTCCTAGGGAGATGCGGCTCTTGCCCTCGCAGACTAGTGACGCAAATATTTCGGTCAGGTCACCGATCGACGAGTGGTCGGCTCCTCGCGACGAACGGTCAGTTCGTCGGCGATATCACGGCTGCCGTAGCCCTCGGGCGCGGGGACCTCGACGATCGGGTCGGGCCGGTCGTCGAACTCCAGCCGCAGCGCCCTGGCCATCGTGGCGTGCATCTCGTACAGGCAGGTCACGTAGGTGAGCTCCAGGATCTGCTCGTCGGGCAGGTGCGCGCGGAGCACCGCGAACACCTCGTCGTGCACCCGCCCGCCGTCGAGCACGAGCCCGTCGGTGTAGGCGAGCACGGCCCGCTCCAGCTCGCCGAACACGTCGCTGACCTGCCAGTGGGCGACCGCCCGCACCTTCTCCTCGGGTACGCCGAGCGCCCGCAACTGCTTGCAGTGCTGGGAGAAGACGAACTGGCTCTGCCGCGCCCACCCGGCCCTGGTCTGGCCGAGCTCACGCAGCACCGGGTCCAGCGAGGAGTCCCGGTAGAGCTGGAAGCCCTTGACGCAGTGCCGGAAGATCTTCGGGTCGAGCGCGAACACCGTCCACCAGTCGCCGGGCGAGCCCGTCGCCGTGCCCGCCCGCTCCGGCGAGAACAGCTGGTCGTAGAAGAACCCCACCAGCGGGTCGGTCATCTCCTCGCGGGGCACCTGCCGCAGCCGCGGCATCAGACGGTCCGCTCGGCGGCGGTCCGCGGCTCGTGCCGTACGTCGCCGGGCTGCCCGACCGGCCGGGTCCAGGCGGCGAACTCCACCAGCACCCCGTCGGGGTCCTTGAAGTAGATCGACCGGACGAACACGCCGTCGTGCATCTCGGGCGCCACGCCGAACTCGCTGTCGTCGTGGTTGAGCAGCACGCCGACGTCGATGCCCTTGGCGACCAGCCGTTCGCGGTACTCCTCGATCCGCTCGGGCGGCACGTCGAAGGCGATGTGGTTCATCGACCCGACGGCCGACAGCAGCTCGCCCCTGTCGGGCAGGTTGCGCGGCGCCGACACACCGGGCACGCCCTCGGGCGCGTCGGGGAACCAGAAGAAGGCCAGCGCGTTGCCGCCGCCGCAGTCGAAGAAGAAGTGCTGCCCCCAGCCCATCGGCAGCTCGATCGTCTTGATCAGCGGCATGCCGAGCACGCCGGAGTAGAAGTCGACGGTCTGCTTCATGTCCGAGCAGACCAGCGCGATGTGATTGACCCCGCGCAACTCGAATTCGCTGTTCATAGTAACTACCTACTTATCACAGGGCTCCGGCGAAAAACATGACATGAGATGTCCTCTTTCCGGGCGAGCATGGCCCCATGATTGCTCTGGTGGCGGGCGCGACCCGCGGAACGGGACGAGGAATAGCGGTCGAGCTGGGCGCGGTCGGCGCGACCGTGTACTGCACCGGCAGATCGACGCGTGAGGGCCGCTCGGAGCTGAACCGGTCCGAGACGATCGAGGAGACGGCCGAGCTGGTCACGCGGGCCGGCGGCACCGGCATCGCGGTGCGGGTGGACCACCTGGATCCGGCCCAGGTCAAGGCGCTGGCAGAGCGGATCGACCGCGAGCAGGGGCGGCTGGACGTGCTGGTCAACGACGTGTGGGGCGGCGAGCCGCTGTACGAGTGGGACACGCCGGTGTGGAAGCACGACCTGGACAACGGGCTGCGCCTGCTCAGGCTGGCGATCGACACCCACCTCATCACCAGCCACCACCTGCTGCCGCTGCTGATCCGCAACCCGGGCGGCCTGGTGGTCGAGGTGACCGACGGCACCACCGACTACAACGACACCCACTACCGGGTCTCGCCGTACTACGACCTGGCCAAGGTGTCGGTGAACCGGCTCGCCTTCAGCCAGGCGCACGACCTGGAGCCGCACGGCGGCACGGCGGTGGCGCTCACGCCGGGGTTCCTGCGCTCGGAGGCCATGCTGGAGCTGTTCGGCGTCACCGAGGAGACCTGGCGTGAGGCCAAGCCCGACCCCGCCTGGGCGGTGTCGGAGACACCGGCCTACGCCGGTCGCGCGGTCGCCGCCCTGGCCACCGACCCGGACAAGCGGCGCTGGTCGGGCAAGTCGGTCTCCAGCGGCGAACTGGCCCAGGTGTACGGATTCACGGACGTGGACGGCAGCAGGCCGGACGTGTGGCGGTTCATCACGGAGGTGCGAGAGGCCGGAAAGGAGGCCGACCCGGAGGACTACCGATAACGATCCGGAGGACTACCGGTAAAGTGCCGCCAGCCGGGCCGCCGCTTCGGCCACCAGGGCGCGCAGCTCCGGTGGCCCGAGCACCTCCGCCTCCGGCCCGAACCGCAGCACCTGCCCGTAGGCCACCTTCACCGACTCCACCCCCAGCCGGATCGTGCCGTCGGGCTGGAGCGAGGCCAGCGCGTCGGACAGGGCGGCCGGGTCGGCGATGTGGCGCAGCATGCGCACCCCCGCCTCGCTCAGCCGCAGCGTGACCGTCTCACGCAGCAGCGACCGGCTGAACGCCGCGGACTGCCCAGCCCAGAAGGCCGCCAGGTCGAAGCCCGGGTCACGCTCGAAGACCCGGGCGAGCACGCCGATCCCCCCGAACCGGTCCACCCGGAAGATCAGGAATCGCTCGCCGCTCCTCGCCGCCAGATACCAGGCGCCCGCCTTCAGCACGAGCCCGTACGGCTCCAGCGTCCGCTCCGCGTCCTTGTAGACGGCCGTCACCATGAGGTCCCGCCAGACGGCCCTGGCCAGCGGGGCGAGCGCGGCCGGCGGCGGGGAGTCGCCGGCGAACCAGCCGGGCGCGTCCAGGTGGAAGCGCTGCGCGGCCGTCGAGGGCGCGTCGCGCACGCCGGGGGACAGCGCCGCGGCGGCCTTCAGCCGGGCCGTCGCGGCCACCTCCTCCAGCCCCATCTCCCGCAGCGCCGCCGGCACCCCCGACAGGAACAACGCCTCCGCCTCGGCCCGGTCGAGCCCGGTCAGCCGGGTACGGTAGCCGTCCAGCAGCCGGTAGCCGCCGCCGCGCCCCCGGTCGGCGTAGACCGGCACCCCCGACTCCGACAGCGCGAGCACGTCGCGGTGGATGGTCCGCTCCGAGACCTCCAGCTCCTTGGCCAGCTCCGCGGCCGTCATCCCGCCGCGCCCCTGCAACAGCAGGAGCAGCGACATCAATCGCGCGGCGCGCATGGCAGGACGGGCAGCAGCACGGCCGAGGGGTGCTCGGGGGAGTGGAACACCTCGACGTCGGCGGGCACCATCTCCCCGCCGAGCCCGAGCGGTCGGCCGGTGCCCGGATTACGGGCGATCGTCGGGTACGCCCCAGCGGCCACCTGCACCCGGATCCGGTGGTCGCGCGCGAACCGGTGCCCGACCGGCCACAGGTCCACCAGCACCCGCCGTATGTCCCCCGCCAGGTCGGGACCCAGCCGCCGCACCCCCTCGCACACGTTGAGCGAGCGGCCGTCCGGATGCACGTCGCAGACGCGCACGACCACGTCCACGTACGGCGTGCTCGACCTGACGAACAGCTCGGCGCCGACCGGCCCGATCAGCTCCACGTCCGACTCCAGCGCGGGAGAGCTGTAGACCAGCACGTCGCGCCGCGCCTCTAACCGCCGCTGGTCCCGCGGCCTGGAGTCGGCCAGCAGCACCGGCCCGCCGATCACCGGCGTCGGATGGTCGGGGTGGTAGCGGAACCGGTCGGGCTCATCTTCCTGCGGCGGTTCGGTCCCGAGCCCGAAGCCGTGCCGCAGGTGCCACCGCTCCTGCCGCATCCCGGGCACCGGCCAGTCGGGGTAGTCGCGCCACTCCTCGGCCCCCGTCACGTACAACCGCACCGGCTCGGCCCGCAGCCCGGACCGGTCGCCCAGCAGGTGCGCCCGGAACCAGGCCAGCGCGTCGGCCATGGAGGGCCGCCCGTGCCGGGCGTCCACGTGGTACCAGGGCCCGATCGTCAGGTACGGCCGGTGCCCCGCCGCCCGCATCGCCTGATAGTCCTTGAGCTGCCACGGCAGGAACACGTCGTACCAGCCGCCCAGCATGGTGACGGCCGCCGCCACCTCGCCGACCTTCGGGGAGAAGTCACGCTTGTCCCAGTACGGCACCGCCGGGTCGGCGTGATGCGCCAGGAGGTCCTGGAAGAACGGCAGCGGCCGGCCCGCGGTCACCAGATCCAGCTCGGCCACCGGCCGCCCGGACAAGACGGCCCTGCGGGTGAGCCGGGGCGCCGTCAGCATCGCCGTACCACCGAACCGGCGCGACATGGCGTCGGTCAGCGTGGTCCAGCTCAGCGCCGACTCCAGCGCGAACGCCCCGCCCACGTAGGCGGCGTCCCTGAACTGCGAGGCGGTGATCTGCGTGGCCATGGCCTTCAGCTCCGGACCGGCGTCGGCCGCGATGGCCCACTGGGTGTAGCCGAGATAGGAGGGGCCGAACATCGCGAACGATCCGCCGTACCAGGGCTGCTCGCGCATCCAGGCGACGGTGGCCAGGCCGTCGTCGTGCTCGTCGCCGAGGGGGTCGAGCGTCCCGCCCGAGCCGAAACCGCCCCGGCAGCTCTGGATCACCACCTGGAAGCCACGCCTGGCGAAGCCCCGGCCGTACACCCAGCCGAACACGCCGCGCCTGCCGTACGGCGAGCGGATCAGGATCACCGGCGCCCGGTCCGACCTGATCGGCGCGTAGTGGTCGGCCAGCAGGGTCACTCCGTCGGGCATCGGAACGGGAAGGTCACGCCGGACCCGCACTCGTCGCATTACCTACCAGTAACAGATGCCCCCGGGACGCGGTACCCCGGGGGCACCCCAGGGGTCAGTCGAAGTGCTGATAGGACGGCCAGGCGACGCTCCACGGCTGCTTGAGGTCCCGGCACAGGAAGATGCCCATGCCCTGCAGCTCGTTGTCGACGCCGACGCCGTTGTCGACGCGGTCCTTCTGCTCGCAGTTCTTGTACTGGAAGTCCCTGCCGCGGGGGCCGATGTTCACCATCACCGCCACGGTGGCGCTCTCGGGCGGCGGGCCGTACTCGTGGAGCTGGTTATGGCCGCTGTAGACGCGTGGGATCCCGGCGCGCACGAGCGCGCCGTGCTCGCCGTAGCTGCCGGTCATGACGATGGCCCGCGCCTGGTCCGCCGGCGGCAACGACCCCAGCACGTTCTTGACCTTGGCCGCGAACTCCGGCCAGCCGATGGACTCGCGCACCACCTCGTCGATCGCCGGCACCGGCGTGGCGCCCACCTTGTCGACCGGGATCAGCGGCAGCGCGATCACGGCCGACACCAGGCCGTTCAGCACGAGGAACCCGCGGGCCAGCCGGACCTTGCCCAGCCCCGCCGCCTCCACGCTCACACAGCCCGCCGTGAACAGCAGCAGGATCAGGCCCGCGGTGTAGTCGAAGCGCCCACCGCTGATCAGCGTCGCCGCCGCCGCGGCGGGATAGGCGACGGCCAGCGCCCGCACCCGCCGGTCGCGCCACAGACGCAGCCAGCCGAACGCGCCGATGACGGTCACGACCGGCCCGAACAGCGTGAGCTGCATGGGCACGAACAGCACCCGCAGCTCGCCGCCCCGATCGCCGCTCAGCGCCGCCGCCATCTTGAGCTGCGGCCAGTCGTGCGTGGCCTGATAGAGCAGGTTCGGTACGGCCAGTGCCACCGCGATCAGCGCGCCACCCCACAGCCATGGGCTGGCCAGCACCCGGCGCGGCCCCACGGTCACCAGCCCGACCGCCAGCCCCAGCACCAGCATGGCGATCAGGTGCTTGTTGTAGGTCGCCAGCCCGACGATCACGCCGACGGCCGGCCACCACCGTGGCTGCTCGCGCATCAGCGCCTTGGTCATGAACAGGATGGCCGCCGCCCAGAACGGCAGGTCGAAGCTGAGCGTCAGCAGCGTGTGCCCGGCGATGAGGGTGTAGGCGCCGGTCGCCGCGCCGAGGGCGGCCAGGATCTGCGCGACCCCCCGGCCACCCAGCTCGCGCGTGATCAGCGCGGCCAGCACGACGAGAATCGCCGCGGCCAGCGCGGGCAGCACTCTGATCCCGAAGAGCGTGTCGCCGAACACGGCGATCGACAGCTTGGCCGCCATCGGCGCCAGCGCGGGCTGGTCCACATAACCCCAGGCCGGATGCTCGGCCAGCACGCGGAAGTACAGCTCATCGCGGTGATATCCATAACGGCCGCTGAGGAGCAGCAGAACCGCGAACAGCAAGATCGAGATCAGCGTGACCGAGCGCCACGCTAGTAACGGGGGGCGTTCCATGATTGCTTAAGTTAGCCGCTCGTCAGGACTCCCGTCAGGAGTAGCGCACCCCTATTTGCCGGGCATTTCCCTCAGATGGGGCCCGCCCGGCGCGGGCGCGTTGCGTGATCATCGCGTGCCGGTTACCCTTGCCACATGCGAATCTCGTTGCAGCTTCAGTGGTGGCGCCGCTCCTAGGCGGCGCGTGATTCGCATTCCTCAACGGACGGCCGCCCCGGAAGGCGGCCTTTCTCGTGTCCGCCCCCGGGGCATCAGTGTTTGAACCATCGGTTTTCGACAAGGGGCAGCAGTGGAGACGAGCGGATATACCACCGCCGGGGGCATCGGCGTCGAGCGTGAGGTACGCCAGGTGCCGGAGGAAGCGCTCGAAGAGATCGTGACGGCACTCGGCGAGAGGCGCGGTGGCGCCTTCTCCTCCGGGATGGACTACCCAGGTCGCTACAGCCGATGGGCCTTCGGCTACGTCGACCCCTGCCTGGAGCTGGTCGCCAAGGGCCGCCGGATCTCCGCCAGGGCGCTCAACGCGCGCGGCAGGGTCGTGCTGCCCGCCGTGGTCTCCTGCCTGCTGGCCGCGGGCAAGCCCGTCGAGGAGCCGACCGCCGACTTCGTCGAGGTGTACGTGCCCGAGTCGGCCGACCTGCTCACGGAGGAGATGCGCAGCCGCCGGCCCACGGTGTTCACCGCGATCCGCGAGGTCATCGCCGCCTTCCGGGGCGACGACCCGCACCTGGGCCTCTACGGCTCCTTCGGCTACGACCTGGCCTTCCAGTTCGAGCCGATCCGGCAGGAGCTCGTCCGCCCCGACGACCAGCGCGACCTGGTGCTGCACCTGCCCGACAGGCTGGTGGTGATCGACCGCCAGCGCGAGACCAGCGTCGAATACCGCTACGAGTTCACCGTCGACGGGGCCACCACCCGCGGCCTGGAGCGCACCGGCGCGTCCGTGCCCATCACCGAGCCCGCCGAGGTGCCCGCCGACCCCAAGAGGGGCGACTACGCCAAGGTCGTGGCGGCCGCCAAGGAGAAGTTCAAGCGCGGCGACCTGTTCGAGGTCGTGCCCGGCCAGGTCTTCCACGCCACCTGCACCGACCCGTCGGCGTTCTTCCGCGGCCTGCGCCACAGCAACCCGGCCCCGTACGAGTTCATCATCAGCCTCGGCGAGGGCGAGCACCTCGTCGGCGCCTCGCCCGAGATGTACGTCCGGGTGAGCGGCGACCGCGTTGAGACCTGCCCCATCTCCGGCACGATCGCCCGCGGCAGCAACCCGATCGAGGACGCCGAGGCCATCCGCACCCTCCTGACGAGCGTCAAGGAGGAGTCGGAGCTGACCATGTGCACCGACGTCGACCGCAACGACAAGTCGCGCATCTGCGTGCCCGGCTCCGTCCGGGTCATCGGCCGCCGCCAGATCGAGCTCTACTCCCGCCTGATCCACACCGTCGACCACATCGAGGGCCGGTTGCGCCCCGAGTTCGACGCCCTCGACGCCTTCCTCACCCACATGTGGGCCGTCACGGTCACCGGCGCGCCCAAGACCTGGGCCATGCAGTTCATCGAGGACCACGAGGCCACCACCCGCAGGTGGTACGGCGGCGCCATCGGCTTCATCGGCTTCGACGGCTCCATGAACACCGGCCTGACCCTGCGCACCGCCCAGATCAAGAACGGCCTGGCGACCGTCAGGGCCGGCGCCACCCTGCTGTTCGACTCCGACCCCGAAGCCGAGGAGCGCGAGACCGAGCTGAAGGCCAGCGCCCTGCTCGGCGCCCTGGCCGCGGTCAACGAGCCGCACGCCCAGCCGGTCACGCACACCCGCGAGCAGCCGGGCCAGGGCATGAAGGTGCTGCTCGTCGACCACGAGGACTCCTTCGTCAACACCCTCGCCGACTACTTCCGCCAGGAGGGCGCCGACGTGGTCACGCTGCGCCACGGCTTCCCGGCGGCCATGCTCGACGACCTGGCGCCCGACCTCGTCGTCCTGTCGCCGGGGCCCGGCTGGCCGTCCGACTTCGGCATGTCGGCGCTCATCGACCAGATCTACGCCCGCGACCTGCCGGTCTTCGGCGTCTGCCTCGGCCTGCAGGCGATGGTCGAGCACGCGGGCGGCTCGCTGGAGCTGCTCGACTACCCCGAGCACGGCAAGCGCGGCCAGGTCACCCGGCTGGGTGGCGGCGACGCACTGCTCGACGGGCTGCCCGAGGAGTTCGTCGCGGCCCGCTACCACTCCCTGCACGCCAAGCGGGCGGGCGTGGTCGGCTTCACCCCGACCGCGGTCACGCCCGACGGCAACGTCATGGCGATCGAGGACACCGAGCGGCGCCGCTTCGCCGTGCAGTTCCACCCGGAGTCGATCCTCACCGCCGAGGGCGGCGCGGGCGCCAAGGTCATCGCCAACGTCCTCCGTCTGGCCCGCCGGTGAGGCCGCCTGCCCAAAGGTGAGGATCTAGCGCGTCTTTCCGGTAGGTAAAACGGCAACAGGGGCGTGCGGAGACCACTTAGAGTCTCCGCAT
Source organism: Nonomuraea sp. NEAU-A123 (assembly GCF_018603905.1). Classification (GTDB taxonomy): domain Bacteria; phylum Actinomycetota; class Actinomycetes; order Streptosporangiales; family Streptosporangiaceae; genus Nonomuraea. The sequence continues at coordinate 510,360 of NZ_JAHFZZ010000002.1, read as the reverse complement.
GCTCCCCGTAGATCTACCCGATACGGTGCGTGACGCCCTCCTCGCCCCCCTCATCGACCACCACTGCCACGGGGTGCGCCGCGACGACCTGTCCAGAGCCCAGTTCGAGCTGCTGATCAACGAGGGCGGCTGCCCGGCGCCGCCCGGCACCACCCACTTCGACGCGCCGATCGGCGCGGCCATCCGCCGCTGGTGCGCGCCCGTGCTCGGCCTGGAGCCGCACACCGCCGCCGCCCTCTACCTGGCCCGCCGGGCCGAGCTCGGCGCGGAGGAGGTCAACCGGCGGCTGCTGCGGGCCGCCGGGGTGGGGGCGTTCCTGGTCGACACCGGCATGGAGGGCGCCGAACTGCTGACGGCCGCCGAGCTGGCCCGCCACGGCGACGCGGCCGCGAACGAGGTCGTCAGCATCGAGCAGATCGAGCACGACGTGGCGGAGATGGCCCAGCTCGCCCTCGACTACATGGACAGCCTGGCCGAGGAGCTCAGCGCCTGGGCCGCCAGAGCCGTGGGGATGGCGACGGTCATCGGCTACCGGTGCGGCCTCGACTTCGACCCGTCCAGGCCCAGCAGGGGCGCGGTCATCGCGGCGGCCAACCGCCGCCTGTCCGACCCCAAGGAGCCGCTGACCGACCCGATCCTGCTGCGCTACCTGCTGTGGACCGCCGTCGACGTGGCCAGGGAGCGCGGCCTGCCGGTGCAGTTCCACGCCGGCTTCGGCGACCCCGACCATGGGTTCCACCCCGGCCTGCATCGCACCGATCCGGCCCGGATGACCACGTTCGTCAAGGCGCTGCAGCCGATCGGCGTGCCGGTGGTGCTGCTGCACTGCTACCCGTTCCACCGCCAGGCCGCCTACCTGGCCAGCGTCTTCCCGCACGTCTACGTCGACGTCGGCCTCGCGCTGACGCACAGCGCCGCCGGGTCCGCGCGGATCATGGACGAGCTGCTGGAGCTGGTGCCGTTCCACAAGCAGCTCTTCGGCTCCGACTGCCACGGCGTGGCCGAGACCGGTCACCTGGGCGCCCTCTACTTCCGCCGGGCCCTGGCCGCCACGCTCAAGTCGCGGCTCGACGCGGGGGAGTGGAGCGCCGCCGACGCCGCCCGGGTGGCCCACATGATCGGCTCCGGCAACGCCCGCCGGGTCTATCGGCTCTGAATTCCTCCTTGGGGAGGAGGTGCGATTCATCCAGAAGTCATGATAATTGCCGCACGATGAGTGCGATCGAGATTCGAAACCTGTGCAAGGCGTTCGGACCGGTACGCGCGGTCGACGGGGTGTCGTTCACAGTGGAGCCGGCGACGATCACCGGCTACCTCGGCCCGAACGGGGCGGGCAAGACCACCACCCTGCGCAGCCTGCTCGGGCTGTGCACCGCCGATTCCGGCACGGCGCTGGTCAACGGCCAGCGCTACGTCGAGCTGCCGCATCCCCTCAGCGAGGTGGGCGCGGTGCTCGAAGCCACCAACTTCCATCCGGGCCGTACGGCCCTCAACCATCTCCGGGTGCTCTGCACGGCGGCCCAGCTGCCCCGTGAGCGCGCCGCGGAGGCGCTGGAACAGGTCGGCCTCGCCGACGTGGCCGACAAGCGGGTGCTGGCCTTCTCGCTCGGCATGCGGCAGCGGCTGGCGCTGGCCACCGCGCTGATCGGCCATCCCAAGGTGCTCATCCTCGACGAGCCCGCCAACGGGCTCGACCCGGCGGGTATCCAATGGTTACGCGGCTTCCTGCGTTATCTGTCCCATGAGCAGGGCGCCGCCGTCCTGGTCTCCAGCCACGTGCTGGCCGAGGTCGAGCAGATCGTCGACAACGTGGTGATCATCGCCAAGGGCCGGCTGGTCCGGCAGGGCAGCCTGGCCGAGCTCGTCTCCAACGGCGACGCGGCCGTCAGGGTGCGCACCACACGCGCCGACGAGCTCGTCCCGGCCCTCGAACGCGCCGGAGCCACGGTCGAGCGGCATGACGGGTTCCTGCGCGTGAGCGGCCTCGAGGCCGAGAGCATCGGCCAGATCGCGCTCGACGCGAAGGTCGTGCTGAGCGAGGTCGCCCAGGAGCGCTCCGACCTGCAGCAGGTCTTCCTGGAGCTGACGGGGGAGGGGCAGGGCTGATGGCGCTGATCAAGGCCGAGCTGCTCAAGCTCCGCACCACCAGGCTCTGGTGGGTGATGCTGGCCGTCACGATCGCCTACGTGCTCCTGCAGCTCGGTCTCACGATCGGGTTCGCGGGCCAGGGCGGCGGGCCGAACGGCCAGCCCATCTTCCCCGGCAGGGACACCGTGCCCTTCCAGGAGCTGATGTGGGGGCTCGGGGCGAGTGGCGCGCTGTTCCCGATGATCCTCGGGGTCGTCATGATGACCGCCGAATACCGTTATCAGACCATCACCACCACGTTCCTCACCACGCCGAGGCGCGAGCGCGTGGTCGTGGCCAAGCTCGGTGCGGGGGTGGTCGTCGGGTTGGCCTTCGGGCTGGTCGTGCTGGCGCTGACCGCCGTCGCGGTGGCCGTGTCCGTCCCGCTGTCCCACGGTGAGCTGGTCTTGTCCGCGAAGATCCTGCGCATCGCCGCGGGCGTGCTGGCCGTGCTGGTGCTCTACACGCTGTTCGGTGTCGGGCTCGGCGCGCTGATCAAGAACCAGCTCGGCGCGATCGTCGCCGCGGTGGTGTGGGTGTTCATCATCGAGGCGCTGGTCAACGCGATCCCCGCGTTGCGCCCCGTCGGCAAGTGGACGCCGGCCGGCGCGGGCAGCGCGGTGACCAACAGCGGCGTCGATCTCGGGCTCGGCACCGACTATCTGCTGCCGGCCTGGGCCGGCGCCGTGGTGCTGCTCGGCTACGCGGTGCTCTTCTCGGCCGTCGCCTCGGCCACGACGATCCGGCGGGACATCACCTAACCGCAAGCTGTGCGGCCGGGCCGCTCCGGCCCGGCCTGCTCTCTCGGGCGTCCGTCCTCCATGCAGGCGCCGAGCTTGGCCCCGACGCTCTGCATGGCGTCGGCCAGCGCGGCGACCTGCTCGGGCGTGAGGTGGTCGAACAGCACCTCACGCAGGGCCCGCGCGTGGTCCGGGGCGATCGCGGCGACGACCGCCCGCCCCTCGTCGGTGATCTCGGCGACACTGGCCCGGCCGTCGTTCTCGTCGGGCCGCAGCCGTACGTAGCCGCGCTCGACGAGCTTGCTGACCCGGTGACTGAGCCGGCTGATCGAGACGTTGCCCAGGGTGGCCAGATCGCTGAGCCGCAACGGCCCCGTGGCCAGCGTGTTGAGCAGGCCGTACTCGATGTGGACCAGGCCGTACGTGCGGAACGTACGCTCCACCTGCGGAATGCCGACGAGCATCACCGCGAGCAGGCCCTGCCAGGCCCGCTGCTCGTCATGGTCGAGCCCCTCGACCACCACCGGACCCCCAGCGTCAGAATCGGCCGATCGCGACGATGACTGCCATCGCCAGCAGCACCAGGTTAGCCGCGAAGCTCTCCTTGCGCCTCCGGTGCACCTGAGCGGCGACGATCATGGTGATGCCGAGGCCGACCGCCGCCAGAGGCGTGAGGATCGGGGCGATGCCGGTGGCCCAGGGCAGCACCAGACCGAGCGCGCCGAGCATCTCCACCGCGCCGATGGCCCTCATCTGCGGCTGGCTGAACTCCTCCACGTACGGCATGCGAGCCTTGAACTTGTCCTTGGGTTGGGTGAGCTTCAGGAAGCCCACGGCGAGGAAGAGGACGGCGAGCAAGGCCTGGAGGATCCAGAGGACGACATTCATAAGTTGTCCCTTCAAGTTATTCGAGGGCTCCGACTGTAGGCCCAAAAAGTTGAAGCGACAAGTGTTCAGCCGGACCCCCGTGCCGAGTCGCGCGCAGGTCCGCGACCTGGTTTGCTGGGGCCATCACATCGCCTAACCCGAGCGGGGGCTCTTCCATGCGCACCGTCGAACCCGAGGTGTTCCTCGTCGCCCGTCCTGATCTCGACTACGACGAGCTCGCCCGCTACCTGGGCGAGGTCGGCGGGGAGAGCTGGCTGGAGCGGCTCGACCGGGGCGACCTCGACGCACAGAACCTGGCGGAGTTCGCCGGGCGCCTCTGCTACCGCTCCTTCGAGCCCGGACTCAACCCCAACGTCGTACGCATCCGCGAGGACCAGGGCGACTACCTGCGCAACATCCTGGCCAGCGCCCACGGCTCGGTGCTGGAGCACCTCAACTTCAGTTTCGTGCTGCACAACGTCAGCCGCGTGCTCACCCACGAGCTCGTCCGGCACCGGCCCGGGGTGGCCATCTCGCAGGAGTCGCTGCGCTTCGTCCGCCTCGACGAGCTGCCGTTCTGGTTCCCCGAGTGGGCCCAGTCCGACCCCGAGCTGATGAAGCGGGCCACGGCCCTACTGGAGCAGATGGAGCAGTTCCAGGTCTGGATGGCCGGTCACTTCGGGCTCGACGAGGAGGGCGTGCCGTTCTCGGAGAAGAAGCACCGCACCTCGTTCATGCGCCGCTTCGCCCCGGAGGGGCTGGCCACCGGCCTGGTCTGGACGGCCAACGTACGCACGCTGCGGCACACGATCGAGGCGCGCACGGCGGCGGGGGCCGAGGAGGAGATCCGGCTGCTGTTCCAGCACATCGGCGAGCTCATGGTCAAGGAGGCGCCCGCCCTGTTCGGCGACTACGTCATCCAGGACGGGGCCTGGGTCCCGGGCTGGCGCAAGGTCTAATCAGCAGGTGTGATCAGGGGTTTGGTCAGCAGGTGTGATCAGCCCGTGTGATCAGGCGAGCGCGGGCATGACGTAGACCTCGGCGCCCGGCGGCAGCGCGCAGTCGAGGCCGCCGAGGCCGCGGGCGTTCTCGCCGCACACGATCATGTGGATGTGCCGGCGGATGCGGCCGCAGTCGTCCCGCAGCCGCTCCTCCAGCAGCGGATGCGTACGGCGCAGCGTGTCGAGCGCGGAGCCGAGGGTCGGCGGTGCGTCGTGGTCGGCGGCGACGGCGAAGACCTTCACCTCGCTGTCGCCGCTCACCCAGCGGCGCAGCGAGTTGGGCAGGACGAAGACCACCATCATCACGTTCTTCGCCATGGGCTACAGCACCGCCGCGCGCACGCTGAGCACGTCGGGCAGGTGCCGGGCGACCGCCGACCAGGTGTCGCCGTCGTCTCGCGACCAGTGGACCTCGCCGTCGCGGGTGCCGAAGAACAGCCCCGCCTCGCCGGCGGTCATCGCGTCACGCAGCACGCTCGCGTGCACCGGCCCCTCGGGCAGCCCGCGCTCCAGCGGCTGCCAGGTCTCGCCCGCGTCGTCGCTGCGGAAGACCCGGTAGCGGTGATCGACCGGGGTGCGGTCGATGTCGGCGTTCAGCGGCAGCACGTAGACCGTGTCGGGCCTGGCGGGATGGACCGCGATCGGGAAGCCGAAGTCGGACGGCAGCGACGAGCCGATGTCGTGCCAGGAGCCGCCGAAGTCGTCGCTGCGGTAGACGCCGAAGTGGTGTTGCAGGAAGAGCCGCTCGGGCCGGGCCGGGTGCATGCCGACCCGGTGCACGCACTGCCCGTATTCGGGATATTGCTGCCCCTCCGGCATGAACGGCGCGCGGATGCCCTGGTTGGCGGCCTCCCACGAGCTGCCGCCGTCGGTGGTGCGGTAGAAGCCGCCCGTCGACACCGCGATGCCCATGATCTCCGGGTCGGCCGGATGGCTGATGATCGTGTGCAGGCACAGCCCGCCGCCGCCCGGCTGCCAGTGCTGCCGGTGGGGGTGCTCCCACAGGCCCGCGACCAGCTCGTAGGTGACGCCGCGGTCTTCCGAGCGGAACAGCGCGCCCGGCTCCACCCCGGCCCAGACCACTTCGGGCTCGCAGGGCGACGGAGCGAGCTGCCACACCCGGGTCAGCGTGGCGCCGGTCTTCTCGGGGAACGCGATGGGGGGACGCTCCGCCTCCTGCCAGGTCTCGCCGAGGTCGTCGGAGTACATCACCGAAGGGCCGAAGTGGCCGTACTCGATGCCCGCGAGGATCCGGGGCGCGGTGCCGCGCGTGTCGATGGCCACCGAGGTCACCCCGACGGTGGAGAACTGGATCGGTGCGACCTCGAACGGGCCGCCGTCGGACGAGCGGGCGAGGAACAGGCCCTTGCGGGTGCCGATCGCGAGCACTGCGTCGCTCATGTCAAGCTCCCATCGCTCCCGTGTTCGCTTCTGGCCATCGTGCCACGCCCTGACCAGGAGCGCCGAGGACTGGGCGATTTGCTGCGCGATTACGCAAGCGGTAGGAGAGCCGCGCAGGCCACCGGCGCTGCCGAGGGGCTGCCGTGCCCTCTTACGTGGGAGGTAATCGCCCCGCTTCCCTCCTATCGATAGGTTTGCGGGCATGGGAGCGCTTGCTATCGAAGATGAGTCTTTTGGGGATCTGCTGCGGTCCTGGCGGCAGCGGCGGCGCGTGAGCCAGCTCGATCTGGCGATCGAGGCCGAGGTGTCGGCTCGCCACCTCAGTTTCCTCGAGACCGGGCGCGCCCGGCCGAGCCGCGAGATGGTGATGAAGCTGTCGGAGGAGCTGGAGGTGCCGCTGCGCCACCGCAACCGGCTGCTGGTGGCGGCGGGCTTCGCGCCGCTCTTCCCCGAACGCGAGGCGCGCGCCCCCATCGTCCGGCAGGCGCTCGACAAGATCCTCGCCGGGCACGAGCCGTACCCCGCGCTCGTCGTGGACGCCGCCTGGAACCTGGTGGCGGCCAACTCGGCGGCGGCCATGTTCATGGACGGGGTGCCCGAGGAGCTGCTCAAGGAGCCGGTCAACGTGATGCGGCTGTCGCTGCACCCCGAGGCGATGGGCGGCCGGCTGGTCAACCTCGCGGAGGTCCGCGCCCACCTGCTGCACCAGTTGCGCCGGCAGGCGGAGGCCTCGGGCTCCGGGCAGCTGGCCGAGCTGCACGACGAGCTGGCCGCCTACACCTACCCCGGCGTGGACCTGAACGTGGCGCACGTGCCGGGACCGGCCGACATCCTGGTGCCGCTGCGGATCAGGCACGGGACACGGATCCTGTCGATGTTCACCACGATCGCCACGTTCGGCACACCGCTGGACGTCACGGTCGCCGAGCTCGCCATCGAGACGTTCTGGCCCAACGACGACGAGACCGCCGCCGCCTTCCAGCAACTCTCCGGTTCCTAGCGTTCTCCCTGCACGATGTCGCGGTGGATGCGTGACAGGGGTACGCCGTCGATCTGCATCCGCCGGACCGTCTCGTTGACCATCCCGGGTGGCCCGCACACGTACACCTCGTGATCGGCCCACGAGTGGAAGCGCTGCGTGACCTCCGGCAGCCGGCCGCGCATCCCGTCGTAGGAGGGCTGGCCGGACACCACCGGCAGCACCCGCAGCCAGGGGAAGGACGCCTCCATGCGGATGAGGTCGGGCAGGTCGTACAGCTCCGCCGCCGTCCGCGCGCCGAACAGCAGGTGGATGTTGGGACGGCGGCCCGAGGCGATGATGTGCTCGATGATCGCCTTGATCGGCGCCAGCCCGGTGCCGCCCGCCACGCACAGCACGTCGCGGGAGCTGCGGTCGCACAGCGTCATCGTGCCCATCGGCGGCCCCAGCATGACCGTGTCGCCGATGCGGGTCTCCCTGGTCAGGGTGGTGGACACCCAGCCGCAGGGGACCGAGCGCACGTGCAGCGTGATCGTGTTGTCCACGCGCGGCGCGTTGGCGATGGAGAACGTGCGCCAGACGCGCGGCCACCGCGCGACCTGCACGTTGACGTACTGGCCCGGCGTGTACGGCAGGCGCTGCGTCGGCCGCAACGTCAGGACGGCGATGTCCGCCGTACGCAGCTCGTGGTCGACGACCTCGGCCAGCCACCACGCGGGCGAGACCCCGGAGTCGGACTCGGCCGACTCGATCATGAGATTGGCCGCGACCGTGTACGCGGCCACCCAGGCCGCTTCGATCTCCTCGTCCCAGATGTCGGCGGCGAACCGCTTGATGGTCGCCAGTAGGGCGTTGCCGACCGCGGTGTAGTGCTCCGCGATCACGCCGTACTTGCGGTGGTCCCGCCCGAGCTGGCGGAGGAAGGACGCCAGGCTGTCCGGGCTGTCCAGACTCCACACGATGCGAGTCAGAGCGCTGAAGAGCCGGTCGCGCTGCATGTCCATGGCCGGGGGGAACATGCCCCGCAGGTGCGGACTCTCGGCGAACAGCCGGCCGTAGAAGTAGGCGGTGGCCTTGTCGGCCACCGGCTCCACGACGGCGAAACTCTCTTTTACCAGGCGTGGATTCAACGACATGAAATTAACCCCACCCTTTGACCGGAATATCATTCCGGCCGTGTCGTTACACCTCCCTGACGGCTCCGGGTGATGAGCGCTCGGCGGGCCCCGGCTCGACCGCTCGCTCGAATTCGAGTCTTACACCACCTCCTGGGCGTCACAACCGTTTCGCCCCGATACAGTGCTGACCAGAACTTTCCGTGACGGTAACGTGATTTTCCGCATTCATTTGAGGTGGATTCGGTCATCAAAAGTGAAAATGTGTCGTATTCGCATAGTATGGCGGAGGCGATCGGGCCGTAGGGGAGCCGCCGGCTGGCACGGCTCCCGGACCGGAAGTCAGGCGGGCCGTACGTTCTCCGCGAAGCGGCCGAGCTTATTGCCGGGCTCCTCGAAAACGAAGATGATGTACGTCTCGAAGAAAACCGGTCCCTGTCCGGCCACCCGTCCGGCGCCCATCCTCCGGCTGCCCTTCCACACCAGTTGGGTGAAGTGACCGCAGTCGGCGACGTTCTCCGGGTTGCCGAAGTCGTAGCCTTTGATTTCGTCGTACCATTCAGCAACCGCTTTCCCGGCGGCGAGCGGCCGCTTTTTCGAACCGGCGCCCCAGAAAAGGTTCTCCCCGGTGCCTTCTCGTAGTCCGTCGTGCCCGGCCTGCGTGTCCGGATATTCCGATCGCGACGCCGCGCGGGACCTGGCGTACTCGACGAGCTCCGGGTCCAGGACCAGCGGTGGGGCGTGATGCTTGGCACGATGGGCATTGGCCTCGGCCAGCGCCTCCGCGAGGAAGCCGTCGCTCGTGGCGTCGGGGAGAGGGGGGCGTAAGCCTGCCATCGTCAGCACCTCGTTCGCGACCGGCCGGATGCGAATAAGGCATTGTTCGTCCGCACAATGAGTTCCCTTCCTGTGGCTCCGCGCTTTCCCATGGATTGTGGGCGACGGGATTTGTCGCTACAAGGGGCATAGGGGTCCAGGTGTCATCGGGAAACGTTTTCGGGTGGTCCTTATCGGGCTATTCCTGGCTGGATGGGAAGACGCGATTCATTGACAAGGTGGGCCGGGAATGTGTCAGGCGCGCCGCCGTCCGCAAAGGGGACATGTCAGGACAAATAGGGATAAATGGCACCTTTGTGATATATCTGACACGCGGCGGGGAATGGATTGACTGATTCAGTAGAGTCGGAATAATCGGATCTTGGCGGATGTGTCACCACTGGGAGTGACGCAGAGGCAACGGACTGGAAGGGGAGGTGCCGCTTGCTTCGGCAGAGGGGGTCTCCATCGCCGCCTCCCGCCTGAGACCAGCGCATTCTCCAGCCCGTTCGCGAAGGTGACCATGGCTCGTTCCCAACCCCCACCGCCTCAGGCCCCGGCCCGTCCGGCACGGTCACCTCAGACGCCGGCGACCCCGGCGCCGGCACCGGCGCCTCAGGCCGCGTGGCTATGGCCGGCGGCGCTGGCCCTGCCCGTGGTCGCCGCCTGCTGCGCCTTCGCCGCCCTGCTCCTCGACAGCCGGTCCGGCGTCGTCTGGGCGTGCGTGGCCGCCGCGACGCTCGCGCTCGCCACCGTGGCCGCCGTGGCGGCGCTGCGCCAGAGCCACCAGGAGGCCGTGCGCGCGATGAGCCGGCGCGAGGGCGTCATGCAGCAGCGCGAGGCGGAGTTCCAGCGCCACCTCCAGCAGCGCAACACCCAGTGGAGCAAGCACGTCGCGGCCCGCTCCAAGGCGCTGCAGGAGGCGATCAAGCACCTGGTGGAGGCGCGGATCCCGGCCGTGATCGCCCAGGACGCGGTGCCCGCGCCGTACCAGAGCCCCGGGCTCGACGAGGACGCGGCCGAGCTGCTGGAAGACGTGCTCGACGCGGTCGGCGGCGCCGCCAAGGAGGACCGCGAGCGGCAGGAGTCGCTGCGGCTGGCCCTGCTGGCGCTGGCCCGGCGCGTACAGACCTCCGCGCACCGCATCCAGGAGAACGTGTCCGTGATGGCCGAACGCCACCCCGGCAACCCGGACGTGCTCGAGACCAGCATGCAGGTCGACCACGCCGCTGCCCAGCAAGGGCGCCACGCGCAGAGCCTGGCCGTGCTGTGCGGCGAATGGCCGGGCCAGCAGTGGCCCAATCCGCTCGCGCTGGTCGACGTGGTCCGGGCCGCCGCCTCCAGGATCGTCGCCTACAAGCGGGTGGAGGTCTCGGGCGACCCGGACACCGCCGTCGCCGCCCACGTGGTCGAGCCGCTCATCCACCTGGTGGCCGAGCTGCTCGCCAACGCCACCCAGTCCTCGCCGCCGGCGACCGCGGTGCTCGTGGCGGTACGCAACGTGCAGCGTGGCGCCGTCATCGAGATCGACGACGGCGGCGTCGGCATGGACGACCACCACCTGGAGCAGGCACGCGAGATCGTCTCCGGGCGCAGGCCCGTCGACGTGGGCGAAGTGGGGGAGATCCCGCAGACCGGCCTCGCGGTCATCGGGCACTACGTGCGCCGCCACGGGTTCCTGGCCGATCTGATGCCCTCGCCGTACGGAGGGGTGCGCGCGGTCGTCCTGGTGACCAGCTCGATCGTGGAGACGCTGGAGCCGGCGGTAGCGCCGCCGCGAGCCCGCCCCCCGCGCCACGAGGCCCAGCCGATCGACCCGGCCCAGGATCACCTCGTTCAGGAACACCCCACGCTGGACGATCCCGCGCCGGACACCTCCGGCGAGCACGCCCCCGGGACGGGCGATACGACGGAAGGAATGGCGGGCGGCGCGCTGCCGCGCAGACGCTCACGCCGCGGTGAGGCCAGCTCCGACACGACGGAACCGGGCGGTGCGCGCTCCGCCGCCGCGGAGCGGCCCGCGACTCCAGAGCAGGCGGGCGAGTGGATGGCCGCCTTCTTCGACCACGACCCCGACACCGGGGACCACGACGACCGATGACGAACGGGGTACCGATGCACCAAGACCAGGACTGGATGATCGCCGAGGTCGTCTGGGTCCCAGGGGTCCGCCATGTCGTCGTCCTCAGTTCCGACGGCCTGCTGAAGGCCCGCTCGGCAGGTACGGACAGAGACGTCGCCGACCGGCTGTCGGCCGCCTGCTCGGGACTGCAGTCGCTGGCCCAGAGCGTCGGGCGCGAGTTCGGCGGCGGCAACCGGGCCGTCAGGGAGCTGATGGTGGGCTTCGAGGGCGGCTTCCTGTTCGCCCGCGCCGCCGGGTCCGGCTCCCACCTGGTGGTCATCACCGATCCGGTGGTCGACCCGCGGCTCATCGCGCAGCAGATGCAGGCTCAGGTCATCAAGATCGGCGAGAGGAACTTCAGCACCCCCGCACGCGGGGCCACGCGCAGATGAGCGGCGAGTACCACGACAGCGCGGTGCGGCCCTACGTGCTCACCCAGGGCCGGGCCCGCCCCACCCGCAACACCGTCGGCCTCGACACGCTCCTCGTCGTGGCCGACGCCGGCAAGCCGCTGCCGCCCTCGGCCACCCGCCAGGCGCGCGACCTGCTGCGCATGTTCGGGCGGCTCCTCTCGCTGGCGGAGGCGGCCGCGCACCTGCGGCTGCCGCTGAGCGTGGCCGGGATCCTGGCCTCCGACCTCGTCGACTCCGGCCACCTGATAGCCCGCTCCCGCATCCCGGAGGCCGGGCGCCCAGATCTGACAACCCTCCAGGAGGTGCTCAATGGGCTCCGCAGGCTCAGCTGACCGCTACCTCCCCGACACCGTGCAGCAGGCGGTCAAGATCCTCGTGGTCGGCGACTTCGGCGTCGGCAAGACCACGATGATCGGCGCGGTCAGCGAGATCGAGCCCCTGCGCACCGAGGAGACCATGACACAGGCCAGCGTCGGCGTGGACGACCTGGCCGGGCTGGACGGCAAGACCACGACCACGGTGGCCATGGACTTCGGCCGTATCACGCTCAGCCCGTACACGGCGCTCTACCTGTTCGGCACGCCCGGCCAGCGGCGTTTCTGGGACCTGTGGGCCGGGCTCGGCGAGGGCGCCGTCGGCGCGCTCGTCCTGGTCGACACCCGCCGCATCGAGGGTAGCTTCGAGGTGCTCGACCAGCTCGAACTCCGCGGCGACCTGCCCTTCGCCGTCGCCGTCAACCACTTCCCCGACTCCACGCGCCACAGCCCGCAGGCGCTGCGCGAGGCGCTGGACCTGGAGCCCGGCACCCCCATCGTGAACTGCGACGCCAGGAGCCGGTCCTCGTCGGTGGACGCTCTGATCGCCCTCGTCAAGCACGCGCTGGCCACGCAGAAGGGCCCCTCATGATCCCCCTGTCCGCCACCACGACCTGCCCCGACCCGCACGGCGTCTTCCGCAGGCTGCGCCGCGAATGGGGCGACGTCGCCTGGGTGGAGCTCGAACCGGGCGTCGGCGCCTGGCTCGTCATGGGCTACCAGGAGCTGCTGACCATCACCCGGCAGGAGAAGCTGTACTCGCGCGACGCCCGCAACTGGCGGCTGTTCCAGGAAGGCGTCGTGCCGCCCGACTCGGGGCTGGGGCCGATGATGTTCTGGCGGCCCAACGTGGTCGGCGCCGACGGGGCTGAGCACCGCCGCCTGCGCCGCCCGATCGACGACGGGGTCGCCGCGATCGACCAGCGCCGCATGCGCCGCTCCGTCGAGGCCATGTGCCGGCAGCTCATCGAGGACTTCGCCGAACGCGGCAGCGCCGACCTGGTCGGCGAGTACGCGGCCGTCGTCCCGATGCTGGCCATCGCCGAGCTGTTCGGCCTCGACACCGGCCAGGGCCACGAGCTGCTGGCCGCGCTGCGCGCCCTGTTCGGCAGCGCCGGGGACTCCCAGGCGGGCAACAGGAGGTTCGAGGAGATGCTCGGCGGCCTCATGCGGGCCAGGAAGGAGGCCCCGGCCGACGACCTGACCAGCCATTTCCTGGCCCACGCCGACCTGCGCGACGAGGCCGAGGTGCTGCAGTCGATGGTGGTGATGATCTCCGCCGCGCAGGAGACGACGACCACGTGGATCGCGCAGACGTTCCGGCTCATGCTGACCGACCCCCGTTTCGCGGGCCGGGTGCGCGGGGGGCGCCTGGGCGTCGACGACGCGCTGGACGAGGTTCTCTGGCGCGACCCGCCCATGACGAACATGCCCGCCCGGTACGCCCTGCGCGACACCGAGCTCGGCGGCCGGCGCATCGCCCGCGGCGACGCGCTCGTCCTGGGCCTGTCGGCGGCCAACGACGACCCGCGCGTCCACGGCGGCGCGACGGAGATCGAGCTCGGCAACCGCGCCCACCTGGCCTGGAGCGCGGGCCCGCACGTCTGCCCGGCCCCCGTCCCCGCCCGGCTCATCACCCGCACCGCGGTCGAGACGGCCCTGCACCTGCTGCCCGACGTACGCCTCTCGGTGGACGCCGCGGACCTGACTCCGCACCCGTCACCGTGGACCCGCTGCCCCGCCTCGCTGCCCGTCCACTTCAGCGCGCTTGGAGACCGTTCATGATCCCTGTAGTCACCCTCGACCCCGCCGGGACCGACCACCACGGCGAGGCCGCCCGGCTGCGGGAACTGGGTCCCGTCGTCCGCGTCGTCCTGCCGGGCGGCGTCGAGGCGTGGTCGGTCACCCATCACGCGCTGCTGGCCGACCTGCTGACCGACCGCAGGGTCAGCAAGGACTGGCACAACTGGACGGCCGTCCGTGACGGCGACATCACCGACGACTGGCCGCTGATCGGCATGGTCAAGGTCACCAACATGGTCACCGCCGACGGGCCCGAGCATCATCGGCTGCGTAAGTTCGTCACCCGGACGCTCACGCCGCGCCACGTCCAGAGCCTGCGGCCGCGCATCGCCGGGATCGTCGGCATGCTGCTGGACGACCTCCCGTCGCACGTGCGGCCCGACGGGACCGTCGACCTGCGCGAACACTTCGCCTACCCGGTGCCCATGCAGGTGATCTGCGAGCTCGTCGGAGTGCCGGAGGAGGACCGCCCCGAGCTGCGGGAGCTGGTGGACAGCATCTTCCGCTCCACCACCGCCCCGGAGGAGGTGCTCAAGACCCAGCGCGACATCTACCTGCTGCTGGACCGGCTCGTCGCCGCGCGCCACGCCGAGCCCGGCGACGACCTGATCAGCGCGCTGATCGCCGCCCAGCGCGACGACCCGGAGCGGCTCACCGACGAGGAGCTGGTCGGCACCCTCTGGCTGATGCTCGCCGCCGGGCACGAGACCACGCTCAGCCTGATCGTCAACGGCGCCCGCGCGCTGCTCACCCACCCGGACCAGCGCGCGCTGGCGGTGGCCGGCGGCGAGGACACCTGGTCGGCCGTCGTGGAGGAGACGCTGCGCTGGGACGCGCCCATCGGCAACTTCCTGGCCCGCTACCCGCTGGAGGACATCGAGATCGCCGGCGTCACCATTCCCGCCGGAGACGCCATCCTGGCCCCGTACAGCGCGGTGGGACGCGACGAGGCGCAGCACGGCTCCGACGCCGCCCGGTTCGACATCACCCGCGAGCAGCGCCGGCACCTGGCCTTCGGCGGCGGCCCCCACCTGTGCCTGGGCGCCCCGCTGGCCCGCCTGGAGGCCACCGAGGCGCTGCCCGCCCTCTTCCGCCGCTACCCCGGCCTGTCGCTCGCCGTCCCGCCCGGGGCGCTCGTCCCCGTGCCGTCCCTGTTCTCCAACTCCGCGGCGGAGCTGCCGGTCATCCTGACCGTGCCTTGACTTCGTGCGATACGGCACAGGATCTTCCGGAGAGGTGACATAACCGAAATGGTGTGCGCCATGATGGGCGTGCGGCCGTCGTCACGACCGGCGGCGGCACGGACTCCACCAGGCACTCTGGAGATCGCATGTCCCGACCGCTGATCGGCATCACCGCCTACTTCGAAGCCGCCCGCTGGGGCGACTGGGTGCGGGAGGCGGTGCTGTCGCCTCCGTCCTACGCCAAGGCCGTCGAGCGCGCCGGGGGCGCCCCCGTGGTGCTGCCGCCGCTGAACCTGCACGCGATCGACGCCTACGTACGCGGGCTGCAGGGCGTGGTGCTGGCCGGCGGGATCGAAGTGGGCGGCGGCGCCTACGGCGAGGAGCAGGACGAGCGGGTGCCCGAGGCGCAGGGGCACCGCGACAGGTTCGAGCTGGCCCTGGCCCGCGCCGCCGTACAGGCCGACGTGCCGATCCTGGCCATCGCCCGCGGCATGCACGTGCTGAACGTCGCCCAGGGCGGCACGCTGATCCCGTGGCTGCCCGAGGTGCTCGACAACGAGCGCCACGCCGAGCCGGGCGTGCCGCACGTCATCCAGGTGAGCGTGTCGAGCAAGCTCGGCAAGGCGGTGGGCGACAAGGTCGAGGTGGTCGCGCCGCACACCCAGTCGGTACGCAGGCTGGGCACCGGGCTGCTGGCGGTGGCCTGGGCCGAGGACCAGATCGTCGAGGGCATCGAGCTGCAGGGCCACCGGTTCGGGGTCGGCGTGCAGTGGCACCCCGAGCGGAGCGAGGACGAGCGGATCTTCGATGCGCTCGTGGAGGCGGCCCGCTAGGCTTCGATCATGCCACTGCACCCCCAGGCGCAGGAGTACATCGAGCGCTACCTGTCCGACCCCGGCCCCGGCCTGGCCGGGCTGGACCTGGCCGGGATCCAGGAGGCCCGGGCCCGGGACGACCTCGCGCGACACCGCGGCCCGCTCACCCAGCTCGCCTTCGTCCGCGACGAGAGCGCCGAGGGCGTGCCGATCCGCGTCTACCGCGCCGACCGGGGCGACGGCGCGCTGCCCGTGGTGGTCTACTTCCACGGCGGCGGCTGGATGACCGGCGGCATCAAGCGCGGCGACGCGCTCGGCCGCGACCTGGCGCTGCGCACCGGCGCGGTGGTCGTCTCCGTCGGCTACCGGCTGGCCCCCGAGCACCCGTTCCCGGCTGCGGCCGACGACGCCTGGACCGTGGTACGCGACATCTTCGCCCGCCCCGCCTTCTACCAGTGCGACGGCGGCGTCGCCGTGATGGGCGAGAGCTCGGGCGGCAACCTCGCCGCCGTGGCCGCCTGGCAGGCCCGCGACGCCGGGCTGCGCCTGGCCCACCAGGTGCTCGTCTACCCGGCGCTCGACGCGGCCCTGGACACCCCCAGCCACGCCGAGTTCGCCAAGGGCTTCGGCCTCGACACCGAGGACGTCGCCTGGCTTCTCAGGCAGTACGCCGGCGCGGCCGACCCGGAGGATCCGCGGCTGTCCCCGCTGCGGCTGCCGTCCGTCGCGGGGCTGGCGCCCGCGACCGTGGTGACCGCCGAGTGCGACGTGCTCCGCGACGACGGCGAGCGCTACGGCGCGCGGCTGGCCGAGGCCGGGGTGCCCGTCGAGACGCGCCGGTTCGACGGGGCGATCCACGGCTTCTTCGGCCTGCCCGGCCTGTTCGACCAGGCCGTCGAGGCCCGCGACTACGTGGCCGCCCGGCTGCGGGAGGCATGGTGACGTACCGGAGCGCGTACGAGAAGCTCAAGATCGACACGCCCGCGGACGGCGTGCTGCGGATCACGATCAGCGAGCCGCGCAGGCGCAACGCCGTCGACATGACCGGCCACCGCGAGCTGGCCGAGATCTGGCGAGACGTCGACCGCGACGACTCCGTCAGGGCGGTGATCGTCAGGGGAGAGGGCGAGGCGTTCTCCGCGGGCGGCGACCTGTCGATGATCGAGGAGATGACCCGCGACCACGCCACCAGGCTGCGCGTGTTCGGCGAGGCCCGCGACATCGTCTACAACGTGCTCAACTGCGCCAAGCCGATCGTCTCGGCCGTGCAGGGGCCCGCGGTGGGCGCCGGGCTGGCCGTCGCCCTGCTGGCCGACATCTCCGTGGCCGGGCGCACCGCCCGCATCATTGACGGCCACACCCGGCTCGGCGTCGCGGCGGGCGACCACGCCGCGATCATCTGGCCGCTGCTGTGCGGGCTGGCCAAGGCCAAATACCACCTGCTGCTCTGCGAGCCCGTCACCGGCGCCGAGGCCGAGCGGATGGGCCTGGTGAGCCTGTGCGTCGACGACGACCAGGTCCACGACAAGGCGATGGAGATCGCCGTACGCCTCGCCGCCGGCTCCCAGGAGGCCATCCGCCTCACCAAATACTCACTGAACAACTGGCTGCGCATGGCGGGACCCACCTTCGACGCCTCGCTGGCCATGGAGTTCCTCGGCTTCAGCGGCCCCGACGTGGTGGAGGGTGTGCGGGCGGTGCGCGAGAAGCGGCCACCGGAGTTCGGCTGACCTGCGGTTTCACCTGCCCGCCCAGGGTAGGCGTGCTTCTTGGACGGTGTGGACGGCCTGCTGCCGCACCAACGTCGGAGCGGGCCTGTCCGCCGAGGCCGAGACCGACGCCCCGGGAGACGAAGCCGTGGCCCTCCGGCCGCTGGTGCGCGTGGCAGGCCGGCCACACCGTCGATCAGAAGCTGCGCGGCAGCCCCAGCACCTGTGTCGCGAGGTAGTTGAGCAGCAGCTCCTCCGTCACCGGTGCCACCTTCCCGATGCGGGCGTCCGTGAGCAGCCTGGCCACCGGGTATTCGAGTGAGTACGCCATCCCGCCGTGCGTCTGGAACGCGGCGTCGGCCGCCTCCCACGCCGCCTGCGACGCGGTGAGCTTGGCGATGTTGGCCTCGGTGCCGCACGGCAGGTGCCGGTCGAAGGACCACGCGGCCTTGTAGAGCATCAGGCGGGCCAGCTCGATCTTGGCCTTGACCTGCGCCAGCGGGAACGCGATGGCCTGGTTGGCGCCGATCGGCCGGCCGAACACCTCGCGTTCCTTCGCGTACTGCACGGCGACCCGCAACGCCACCTCGGCCCCGCCGAGCGCGGAGGCGGCGAGCAGGATCCGCTCGGGGTTGAGGATGTCCCACAGCACGGCCGCGCCCTGGTCGATCTGCCCCACCACACTGGAGGCGGGCACCCGGAGGTCGTCGATGAACACCATGTTCGACGGCGTCGTGTTGGCCCCCAGCTTCGGGATCGGCTGGTAGGACAGCCGCCCGGCCGCCACCGCCTCCGGCACGTTCACCAGGAAGACCGTCAGCCCGTGCGTACGCGGCCTGGCCTCGGCGGCCGGGACGGTCCTGGTGACCAGCAGCATCCAGGTGGCCCGCTGGACGCCGGTGATCCAGATCTTCTGCCCCTTGATCACGTACTCGTCGCCGTCGCGCCGGGCCGCCGTCGTGATGGCCAGCGCGTTCGAGCCCGCGTCCGGCTCGGTCAGCGCGAAGCACGTCTCCAGCTCACCCGTGGCCAGCCGGGGCAGCAGCTCCGCCCGCTGCTCGGCCGTGCCGTGCCTGGCCAGGGTGAGCGCGCCGAACCCCGGCGTCAGCACGTACGTGAACGCCGAGCCGCCCGCCGCGCCCGAGGCGGCCAGCGTCTCCGTCGCCACCGCCAGCTCCAGCAGCCCCTGCCCGCCGCCGCCGAACTCCTCGGGCACGGCCAGACCCAGCCAGCCGCCCTTGGCCAGCTCCGCCCAGACCTCCTCCGGCCAGCGCTTGTCCGCCTCACACCGCTGCCAGTAGTCCAGGTCGTAGCGCGAGCAGATGTCGCCGATGCCGCGTTGAACGGCCAAGGCGCTGTCGGGAAGGGTGAAATCCATCACCCCATCGTAGAAGTAAATTCTGTTCAGGGTCGAGGTCTGCGGGCGTGGAACACGAACGCCGGAGGCGCGTTGCGCCACACCGTACGGCCCGGCACGACCTCCTCGAACCGCTCGGCCAGCAGCGCGCGAAAGCGGCGCGCCGAGCTCATCGGGATGGCGTGGATGTAGGAGAACGTGGTGAACGCGCCGGACGGGCTCATCGCCGAGGACACCGCGCCGAGCAGCCCCCGCTGCAGGTCCTCGGGGAACGCCGCCCAGGGCAGCCCGCTGATCACCACGTCGGCCTGCCGCAGGCCGCGCTCGCCGAGCAGGCGGCTGAGCTCGGTCGCGTCATCATGCACGACGTCCACGATGGGGAAGCGCTGGGCCAGCAGCGTCGCCAACTGCTGGTTGACCTCCACGGCCAGGTGGTGGCCGCGCCCGGTCAGCCGGCGCTGGATCTCCGCGGTGAAGGGCCCCGTGCCGGGGCCGAGCTCGACCACGGTAGGCTCGCCGCGTTCCGGCAAAGGCGCGCACACGGCCGCCGCGAGCCGTCGCGAGCTGGGCGCGAACGCGCCGATCTTGGCCGGAGCGCGCAGGAACTGGCCGAGCAACAACGCGGTGTCATTAGGCATACCCCAAACGGTAAGGGAAGTCTCCCGGTTGTCTCATCCGCCGACGGGGCGGTGATGCGGCCACTAGGAGGAGACCGGCTCCTCCGTCAGGAGGACCGGAACGCCCGCCCCGCCCGGATACCGTGGGCGAATGCGATGGCGTGGTGTGCCGCTCGACCTCCTGCTCGCGGCCGCGGGAACCGCACTCGACCTGATGCTTTCGGCCAAAGGCGGTGGCTCCGCGCTGCTGCCGGGCAACGAGGTGATCCCGATGGCCGTGGGCGTGGGCGCGCCCATGGGCCTGGTCAGGCGCGCGCCGCTGGCCGTGAGCCTCTACCTCGCCGCGTTCCTCGTCTTCACCGACCAGGTGGAGTCGTTCACCTCCAACACCGCCCAGATGCTGCTCTGCGTCTCCATCGGCCTGGTCGCCTACCACTCGGGCTGGCGGCCGACCTGCACGGCGCTGGGCGCGGCCATCGCCGCGACCGCGATCAACCTGGCCGACCCGGGCATCGCCCTCACCACGAACTCGTGGATGTACTCGATCCTCGTCCCCACCCTCCCCGTCCTCATCGGCACCTACCTGCGCGGGCCCGCCGGGCGGCTGAAGGACGGCGACATCTCGCCGGACGTGCTGCTGGCCGGCGGCGGGGTGGCCTTCACCGTGCTGAGCACCTGGACCGACTGGCACAGCGGCACCCAGCCGGTCTGGGTCGTGGGGCTGTTCGCGGTGTTCGGCGGGCTGTCGCTCGGCGTCGCGCGGCGCTTTCCCGGGCTGGTGTTCATCTTCCAGAGCGTGCTGCTGATCGCCGCCGACCAGTACCTCCACGACGCGGTCAACACCTGCCTGATCCTGATGCTGATCGCGCTCTGCGTGTTCGCGATGCGGATCGCCTCCTGGGCCTGGATCACGGTCACGTACGTGATCTGCACCATGCTCGCCTCGCTCGCGATCGTCGAGGACTCGACCGAGGTCACCGCGTTTCGCGTCGCCATCCTGATGGCCCTGGTGACCACCCCCGTCGCGATCGGCCGCTACCTGGGTGTCAGGCAGGCGGCCGCCGAGGCCGAGCGGTTGCGGGTACGCGAGTCGGCGCGGCTGGCGGTCGCCCAGGTCCGCGCCGACCAGCTCCTCGAGCGGGAGAACATCGCCCGCGAGGTGCACGACATCGTGGCCCACCACGTCGGCGCGATGGTCCTGCGCGCCGGCGCCGCCCGCTACGCCGCCCCCGAGGGACCGGTCGCCGACGCGCTGGCCGACATCCGCGAGACCGGCCACCAGGCGCTCGAAGACCTGCGCGGGCTGCTCGACGTGCTGCGCGACCCCGGCCGCCGGCCCGACATGCCCGCCGACCCCGCCGAGGTCATCTGTGAGTCCGCCGAGCGGATGACCGCCGCCGGCCTCCAGGTCGAGCTCGAACTCGACCCCGCCACCGCGCACGCCCCCCTCGTGGCCCGTGCCTCCGCCGCCCGCATCGTCCAGGAAGGTCTCACGAACGTGCTCAAGCACGCCGGTCCCGGCACCCAGGTGAGCGTCGCCGTCACCACCACCGGCCAGGCGCTGACCGTACGCGTACGCAACGGCCCCCCGCCCACCATCATCGAACGCCTGCCCTCGTCCGGACGCCTGCCCTCATCCGGACGCGGCCTGGCCGGCATGCGCGAGCGCGTCCGCGCACTCGGCGGCACGCTCACCGCGGGCCTCGACCAGGACGGCGGCTGGCTGCTCACGGCCGACATGCCCATCGCCTCGCCCGCCTCCCCGCCCACTTCCTCGCCCGCCTCCACGCCCGCTGAGCGCCCCACGGGGTGCATCACCGACCTCATCACCGGGGGCCTCACCGGGGGCGCCACGTGATCCGCGTCCTGGTCGCCGACGACCAGGCGCTGGTCCGCGCGGGCGTACGCATGCTGCTGCAGGTCGCGGGCGACATGGAGGTCGTGGCCGAGGCCCAGGACGGCGCCGAGGCCGTACGCCTGGCCGAACAGCACCTGCCCGACGTGATCCTGATGGACCTGCGCATGCCCAGGGTCGACGGGCTGGAGGCCACCAGACGGGTCCTCGCGGCGCGGCCGGCCACCAGGATCGTCGTGCTCACCACGTTCGCCGAGGACTCCGACGTGTACGCCGCCCTGCGCGCGGGCGCTGTCGGCTTCCTGGTCAAGGACGACGAGCCCGAACGCATGGTCGACGCCGTACGCCGGGCCGTGACCGGCGAGCAGCTCCTGGGCCCGTCGGTGCTGCGCCGGGTCGTCGCCCGCTTCCTGGCCGCGGAGGAGGAGGCGACCATACCGGTCCCCGCCGTCCTCACCGACCGCGAGCTGGAGGTGCTCGCGCTGGTCGGCACCGGGCTGTCCAACGCGGAGATCGCCGAGGAACTGCACGTGGGCATCACCACGGTCAAGTCCCACGTAGCCGCCGCCATGGACAAGCTGGGGCTGCGCAACCGGATCCAGGCCGCGGTCGTCGCCTATCGCAGCGGCTTGGTGGACGCGGCGTTCCGGCCGGTACGTCATCCCCGCGGCGGACCCCTCGGATAATCCCACGGGCTGACGCCCGTACGGACCCTGACCTGCGACCATGTGGTCCTCATCGCCTCCCTCGTTCCTTCGGAAGGACCACCTGGATGCAGGACCCCCGCCGCGGGGCGCTTTAGAGGACCCCACCGCTCGAACTCACCACCACGACGCCTCCTGGCCCCGGCCCGGTCCCGGCTTGGGTGTCTGGCCCGGTCCCGGCTTGGCCTCTGCCCCGGTCCCAGCTTGGGTCTCTGGCCTGGGCTCCGGCCTAACCCGCCCTGGACCCCGGCCTGGACTCCGGCCTGGACCCCGGCCTGGGCTGCGGCCTGGCCAGGCCTGGATTCCGGCTTAGGGCTCCGGCTTTGCTCCGTCTGAAGTCCGGCTTGGGTCACGGTCGCCGCGGGCCGCTCGGCGCCGCTAGGGTCGTCGGTGTGTACGTGAAGATCTGCGGGTTGAGCGAGCCCGAGCACGTGGCGGCCGCCGTCGAGGCGGGCGCCGACGCCATCGGGTTCGTGATGACCCGGAGCCCCCGCCAGGTGACCCCCGAGCGAGCCGCCGAGCTGGCCGCAGCGGTGCCCGCCCACATTCTCACCGTCGGCGTGTTCCACGGCGAGCCCCCCGTGACCGTCCGCGCCGCCACCCTCGCCTCCGGCATGCGCGGCATCCAACTGCACGGCAAGCACCCGCACGGAGACTTCACCGCACTGAAGGACCTAGGCCACACCCTGATCAGAGCCGTCGACGCCAAAGCCGACCTACGCTGCGGCGCCTACGACGAGGACCTGCTCATCGTCGACGCCCCCCGCCCCGGCTCCGGCGAGTCATGGGACTGGTCGGCAGTGCGCGGCCACCCCTCAGGACACTGGCTGCTGGCGGGCGGCCTCAACCCCTCCAACGTCGCCGACGCAGTCGCCGCCGCCGAGCCGTGGGGCGTGGACGTGTCCAGCGGCGTCGAGCTGGCACCCGGCGTAAAGGACTCCAACCTCATCCGCCACTTCATCACGGCGGCCCGCCCATGACCGACCTCGTTGACACCTCCGGCCCCGTGACTGATGGCGCCGTGACTGATGGCGCCGGTCCTCTCCAGGACTTCGCCCGTACCGTCGCGTTCATGCACGACTTCGCCCGCCGCAAAGCGGGGCGGACGGTTGAAGTGCCCGGCGGGTTCGCCGTGCTCAACGAGCGTTACCCCGGCTCGTACGACGACAACAAGCTCATCGTCTGGTCCGACACCGACCCAGGCGCAGTGCTGAAGGCAGCCGACCAGGTGCTCGCCGGGCACGCGCACCGGCTCGTCAACGTCGACCACGACCGCCTGGGCCAGGCGTACGCGCCCGCCTTCGAGGCCGCGGGCTACACGCACGAGACCAACCTGGTCATGGTGTTCCGCGGCGAGTTCCCGCACGACGCGGCGCCCGTTGAGCATCTCGACCTGCCCGCGCTGCTGCCCACCCTCCGGGACGGCTGGCGCGAGACGCTGCCCGAGGCCGCCGACGCCGTGATCGACCAGCTCGCCAGACGCGTCGAGGAACGGCTGCGCGGCGCCGACACGGTGGGCTTCCGCGGCGTACGAACCGAGGACGGCGAGCTCGCCGCCAAGGCCGACATCTACACACACGGCGGCGTCACACAGATCGAGGACCTCTACACCGGAGACCGCCACCGGGGCCGCGGTCACGCCCGCACCCTGATGAGGGCGCTCCTCGCCGAGGCGGCGGGCAGCGACCTGGTGTTCCTGGTGGCCGACGCCGGCGACTGGCCCAAGAACTTCTACGAACGGCTCGGCTTCCAGGCAGCAGGCCACATCCACAGCTTCCTCCGCACCTGACCAGCCATCGGCCTCAGCGGTCCGCCGTGCCACCAGCCTCAGCCGTTGGCCTTGGCCCTCCGGCGTCCACCAGCCTCAGCCGTTGGCCACCCGCCCAGCCACGCGCCCATCCGTCCTCCTCAGCCAGCGGGCGCAGTCCTGCTGCCCTGCGTGGGTAGTCGGGGACGTCCTGGGGCCAGTCGGCGCGGTCGTGGCCCGTGTATGAGCCTGGCGCGGGAGGCGCGCGGCGCGACGCCCGGTGGTCTGGCACGGCTCTGGATGGTTCGGCGCAGCGTTAGCTGGGGCCCGACGCCCTGTAGCCCGGCCTCGAAGCCTCGGCTCGTGTCGCTGTCCGGCGCCCGGCTGTCCGGCGCCCGGCTGTCCGGCGGTCGGACGCCGCGATCCCGGGTGGTCTGGCGGTCCCGGTGGGTTGGCAGGGCTCTGGGCGGTCCTACGCGGCACGGATTGTGTCCCGGAGTCGAGTGGCGCGGTCCCGGGTGGTCCGGCGCGCCCCAGACGACCCGGCGCGGTCTCAGGCAGTCCGGTGCACCCCAAAACCCTGGTCTGGTGCGCTATCGGATGGTCCGGTGTGGTCTCTGGCGGCGCGGTCTCGGGTGGTCCGGCGCGGCCCAAGGCCCTGGACTGGTGCGCCATCAGGTGGTCTGGTGTGAGCTCCTGCGGGTGGTCAGACCAGGGTCTTGCGGTGGGGGCGGGTGGTGAGGCCTAGGGTCAGGGTGAGAGCGGTTGCTCCGAGGTAGGTCGCCCCGGCCAGCGCCGCCGCCCCATGTAGCCCGCCGATGAAGCGTGGGCCGCCCGGAGTGCCCGCCAGCGCGCCGAAGGCCGCGACGCCGATCGCGCCGCCCGCCTGTCGCGCGGTGTTGTTGATCGCGCTCACCAGCCCCTCCCGGCCGGGCGGCAGGTCGCTCATGGCCAGGGCAACCACGCTGGGCGTCAGCAGCGCCGCGCCGAGCCCGATGACGGTCAGCGCAGGCAGCAGTACCAGGTACGGCGAAGCCGCCCGTACCGGCAGCAGCAGCCCCATACCCACCGCCAGCGTGACGAGCCCGGCGACCATGACGGGGCGCGGGCCGTAGCGGCCGGTGAGGCGGCCGAACGGCGCGGAGAGCGACGCCAGCGGCACGAACAGCGGCAGCAGGGCCGCGCCCGCCGTCATCGGGGACAGCCGCAGTACGCCCTGGAGGTAAAGGGTGATCAGCAGCATCATGCCGTTGATCCCGAAGTTCATGATCGCCGAGCCGATCGTGCCGACCGCGATCGAGGGGCGGCGCAGCAGTCCCAGCGGCAGCATCGGCGACTCCCGCCGGTTCTCGATCACCACGAATGCGGCCAGCAGCGCCAACCGCCAGTGTGCCCGGTAGCAGGAGCGCGGCGCCCACGCCCTGCGCGGCCCGCGCCGCCACCAGGGCGCCGATGCCGGGCGCGAGCGCGCAGCCCGCCGAGGCCACGCCGAACAGCGCGAACCCCGCCAGCACCACCCGCCGGTGTCCGAAGCGGTCGCCCAGCGTGCCGCCCGTCAGCAGCAGCCCGGCGAGCGCGATCTGGTAGCCGTCGACCACCCATTGCAGGTCGGCGAGCCCGGCGTGCCGGTCGGCCGCGATGGACGGCAGCGCCACGTTCACGATGGTCACGTCCAGCAGGACGACGAACAGGCCCGCGCACATCACGATCAGGACGTTCCTCTTCATCCTGTTCCCCTGCGCAGTGGCGGATGGCCCTAACCTCTCGCGATGAGCGGATGTCTACGAGCGGATGTCTACGCCGCTGCCGGGAAAGGCGAGGCAGTAGGGTCGGCAACGTGAGCGAAACTTCCGCCGAGGATCGGATCTGGACGGTTCCGAACCTGCTGAGCTTCTTGCGCCTCCTCGGCGTGCCTGTCTTCCTTTGGTTGGTATTGGGGCCCAAGGCGGACGCCTGGGCGATCGTCGTCCTCGCGGTCGCCGGATTCACCGACTGGCTGGACGGCAAGATCGCTCGAGCCTTCAACCAGATCAGCAGGCTCGGCCGGATCATCGACCCGGCGGCCGACAAGCTCTATGTCTTCGCCACGATCCTGGCGCTGCTGCTGCGCGACGTCATTCCGTGGTGGCTGGTGGTGATCATCCTCGGGCGCGAACTGTTCGTCGCGTGTTTCATTCCCGTACTCCGGAAGAGCGGTTACAAGGCACTTCAGGTGCATTTCTTGGGCAAAGCCGCCATGTTCAACCTCATGTACGCCTTCCCTCTGCTCTTCCTCGCATCCCACACTGGATGGTATGCCGATATAGCACGAATTGTCGGATGGGCATTTGCGCTCTGGGGAACGGGCCTGTACTGGTGGTCGGGGGTGCTCTATGCGGTGCAGGTACGCCAGCTCGTAACCGCGGCCAAGGAGGAGTGATCGGGTGAAGGCGGTCGTCATGGCGGGTGGAGAGGGCACTCGGCTGCGTCCGATGACGGCCAACCAGCCCAAACCCCTGCTGCCCGTGGTCAACCGCCCGATCATGGAGCACGTGTTGCGCCTGCTCAAACGGCACAACATCACCGAGACCGTGGTCACCCTGCAGTTCCTGGCCGCGCTCGTGCGCAACTACTTCGGCGACGGCGACGAACTCGGCATGAGCCTGCAATACGCCACGGAAGACGTTCCCCTCGGTACGGCGGGCAGCGTGAAGAACGCTGCGGCCCGCCTGCGCGACGACCGATTCCTGGTGATCTCCGGCGACGCCCTGACCGATATCGATTTGTCGGATATGGTCCGTTTTCATCGTGAAAAATCGGCGCTTGTGACCATCGGTCTCAAACGGGTGCCGAACCCCCTCGAGTTCGGCATCGTGATCGCCGACGAGGAGCATCGGGTCCAGCGCTTCCTGGAGAAGCCCACCTGGGGCCAGGTCTTCTCCGACACCGTCAACACCGGCATCTATGTCATGGAACCCGAGGTGCTCGACGCGGTCGCCTCGGGAGAGCCCGTTGACTGGTCGGCCGACGTCTTCCCCAGCCTGCTGGAGCGCGGCGCCCCCATCTACGGCTATGTCGCCGAGGGCTACTGGGAGGACGTCGGCACCCACGAGAGCTACCTCAAGGCCCAGGCCGACGCCCTGTCCGGCCGGGTCGCCGTGGACATCGCCGGCTTCGAGGTGTCGCCGGGCGTCCGGGTGTGCGAGTCGGCCTCGGTCGACCCCGACGCGGTGCTCAAGGGCCCGCTGCTCGTCGGCGAGTACGCCAAGGTCGAGGGCGGCGCCGAGCTGCGCGAGTACACCGTGCTCGGCAACAACGCGGTCGTCCGCGAAGGCGCCTTCCTGCACCGGGCCGTCGTCCACGACAACGTCTACCTGGGCCCGGGCGCCCACCTGCGCGGCTGCGTGATCGGCAAGAGCACCGACGTGATGGCCGGGGCCCGCATCGAGGAGAACGCCGTCATCGGCGACGAGTGCGTCATCGAACCCGAGGCGTACGTCTCCAGCGGCGTCAAGGTCTACCCGTTCAAGACCATCGAGGCCGGCGCCGTCGTCAACACCAGCGTCATCTGGGAGTCCCGCGGCCAGCGCAGCCTGTTCGGCCCCCGCGGCGTCAGCGGCCTGGTCAACGTGGAGATCACCCCCGAGCTGTGCGTACGGCTGGCCAGCGCGTACGCCACCACCCTGAAGAAGGGCGAGCACGTCGTCACCTCGCGCGACTCCTCGCTGGCCGCCAGGGCGCTGAAGCGGGCCGTGATCGGCGCGCTCAACGCCAGCGCCATCAACGTCCTCGACCTGGAGGCCGCGCCGCTGCCCGTGACCCGCTTCCACACGGCCAGGGAGTCGGCCGCGGGCGGCATCGCGCTGCGCACCACCGCGGGCGACCCGCAGAGCATCGACATCGTCATCATGGACGACCGCGGCGCCGACCTGCCCCCGGCCGCCCAGCGCAAGCTGGAGCGGGTCTTCTCGCGCCAGGAGTTCCGGCGCGCCTTCCCGGGCGAGATCGCCGAGCTCCGCTTCCCCGCCAGGGCGGTCGAGGACTACGCGTACGAGCTGCTGCGCTGCGTGGACATGACCGGCATCAGGGACATGAAGGTCGTCGTCGACTGCGCCGGAGGGACCTCCTCGCTGGTGCTGCCCACGCTGCTCGGCCGGGTCGGCGTCGAGGTGCTCACCGTGAACGCCCGCCTGGACGACATCTCGCCCACGGAGACGCTCGCCGAGCGCCGCCGGGACCTCCAGCGCCTCTCGGAGCTCGTGAGCTCCTCCAGGGCGGCCTTCGGGGTGCGCTTCGACCCCGTCGGCGAGCGCATCGCGCTGGTGGACGAGATGGGCCAGCTCATCGGCGAGGAACGCGCCCTGCTCGTCGTGCTCGACCTGATCGCCGCCGAGCGCCGGGCCGGCCGGGTGGCGCTGCCCGTGACCACCACCAGGGTCGCCGAGCAGGTCTGCCGCTTCCACGGTGTGCAGGTGCGGTGGACCTCCACGGCGGTCGACGCCCTCACCTCGGCCGCGGTGGACGACGACATGATCTTCGCGGGAGACGGGCGGGGCGGTTTCGTGGTGCCCGAGTTCGGCCCGGCGATCGACGGGGTGGCGGCGTTCATGCGGCTGCTCGGCCTGGTCGCCCGCACCCGGCTCTCGCTCAGTCAGATCGACGCGCGGATCCCCGAGGCCAAACTCCTCAAGCGCACGGTGCCGACCCCGTGGGCGGCCAAGGGCGCCGTGATGCGCTCGGTCATCGAAGCCGCCGAGGCCGAGCCGAACGGCTACCGCGTCGACACCACCGACGGAGTGCGGGTGGCCTCCGACGACGGGAGCTGGGTGCTGATCCTGCCCGCCGCCACCGAGCCGGTCACCGATCTGTGGGCCGAGGCCGCCGACGTGGACACCGCCCAGTCCCTCCTGGAGCGCTGGGCCCATCTGGTCGAGGAGGCCTCCTCGTGATCCGAAATTCGCCCCACACCGTCACATAGGGTAACTCTGGTGGATAGGTGGCGGTGGAACGTACAAGATCGTAATGTTGAAACGCGCGGCGGCATGGACCTTGAGGCTCGGGCGGCGGTAACTTTGTCACCGTCCGAACCCGTCGTCCAGCGCCTCGCCTTGACCTTTGCCGCTGATCAGCGTAAGTTGCGGCATTCGCAAACTTGAAGAGCGAAGCGAGGCGCGTCCAGATCCCCGTTGCCGCGTCTTCGCGGTAGGAGGCCGAGCCGATCGATGCCGAGCGTCTACTGCACGCAGTGCGGGCACGCCAACCCCGAGGATGCCCGTTTCTGTTCCCGTTGTGGGTCGCCGCTGACCAGACAGGAGGTCGCCGGGGACACCACGTCGACGATCTCCGTCGCGGGAATCGAGGCGTACGAGGCTGAGACCGGTGACATGCTCCTCGCCGAGCGCGCGCTGGTGGAGCAGCTGCCGCCTGGCACGGCGTTGCTCACGGTGACCAGGGGGCCCAACCAAGGAAGCCGCTTCCGGCTCGACAAGGAGCTCACCACCACGGGCCGACATCCCGAAAGCGACATCTTCCTCGACGACATCACGGTCTCCCGGCGGCACGTGGAGTTCTACCGCCTGCGCGGCGGCCAGTTCTCCGTGCGCGACGTGGGCAGCCTCAACGGCACCTACGTCAACAGGGAACGCATCGAGGAGGTGCCGCTGCATTCCGGTGACGAGGTGCAGATCGGCAAGTTCCGCCTCGTCTTCCTGATGCGGACCGCCGCCGGCGCATGAGCGAGCGCAGCGAGCGACGGATGGGAGCAGTCGAGCGCAGCGAGCGACCGATGAACATGGCTTCCTGCGCGTTCACGCGGCCCGCGGAGGGAGCCGCATGAGCGCGCAGGCGGCACGCTCGCACATGAGCATCGGGGAGGTGCTCGCCATGCTCCAGGGCGAGTTCCCCGATGTGACGATCTCCAAGATCCGGTTCTTGGAGGGCGAGGGGCTCATCGAGCCGGAGCGCAGCCCATCGGGTTACCGCAAGTTCACTCACCTGCACGTCGAGCAGCTCCGCTACATCCTCACCGAGCAGCGCGACCACTACCTGCCGCTGCGGGTGATCAAGGACAAGATGGCCGAGCACTTCGGCCGTCCGCGGGCCTTGACCGATCGGCCGGACCGGCAGGAAGTACGGCTGAGCCGGGCCGAGCTGCTGGAGGCGGCCGGGCTCGATGAGGAGACACTCGCCGAGCTCGAGGACTACGGGCTGCTCGCGGCGACGGCCAGGCGCTACGACGAGGAGGCGCTCAACGTGGCGCGCAGCGTCGGCGCCCTGGCCCGGTTCGGCCTGCGCGCCCGGCATCTACGCGCGGTCAAGGCCGCGGCCGAGCGCGAGTGCGGGCTGGTGGAGCAGACGATCGCGCCCATACTCAAACGACGCGCCCCAGGGGCCATCGGAGAGGCCGACGAGGCCGCCAGGGAGCTGTCGGCGTTGCTGCTCGACCTGCATGCCTCCCTCGTACGTACGGGCGTGCGGACCGTTCTAGGCCGATGACCGGACCAGCGGGACATACAAGGCCCCTCGGGTGTTACGTTGAAATGCAGAAGCGGACCGGCCAAATAGCTGTGCCGGCCTCGCCGACCAGTCGAATATGGAGCAGCCCGTGTTGCAGATGGAGGTCGTGGGTGTTCGCGTAGAGATGCCCACAAATCAGCCGATCGTCTTGCTCAAGGAGGCACACGGGGAGAGGTTCCTGCCGATTTGGATTGGGATGACCGAAGCCACGGCCATCGCGCTGGCCCAAGCGGAGGAGCCTCCAGCCCGTCCGCTCACGCACGACCTGTTCAGGGACGTGCTGAGCGCTCTTGGCGTGGGCCTGCGCGCGGTCAACATCGTTGCCCTGCGTGACGGGATCTTCTTCGCCGACCTGGTGTTCTCCAACGGCGTAGAGGTGAGCGCGCGCCCGTCCGACTCGATCGCGCTCGCGCTCCGCACCGGAGCGCGTATCTTCGCCAGCGAAGAAGTCGTCCAGGAGGCCGGGGTGATCATCCCGGACGACCAGGAGGACGAGGTGGAGAAGTTCAGGGAGTTCCTTGACACGATCACCCCCGAAGACTTTGGCCGGGCGGGGTAGGTATTTCAGTGCATTTACGCTTCACGACGCGCCGAGCCGGATCGTTGACTGCGCATGGTCACGGTCCTACGGTGCAAGTGAAACCCGTGGTCGCGCTTTTACGAACCCCCAGATCAGGCCACGGGATGAGAGAAAGCCGGAGGTCCGCGTGGCGGTCAGCAGCGGCGAGGGAAAGACGACCGGCCAGGAAGATCCGGTGCGGCGTGAGAGTGCGCGGCAGCGTGCCGGAGAGCAGGGGCTGCTCTTCGACGAGCAGCCCTCGTCGCTGCCGGCAGACATCGGATACCGTGGCCCGACGGCGTGCGCGGCGGCCGGCATCACCTACCGGCAGCTCGATTACTGGGCGCGCACGGAGCTGGTTCAGCCGACGATAAGAGCCGCACACGGCTCGGGCTCGCAGCGGCTCTACAGCTTCCGCGACATCCTGGTGCTCAAGGTCGTCAAGCGGCTCCTCGACACCGGAGTC
This sequence comes from Nonomuraea sp. NEAU-A123, assembly GCF_018603905.1. GTDB lineage: Bacteria > Actinomycetota > Actinomycetes > Streptosporangiales > Streptosporangiaceae > Nonomuraea. The sequence goes on along the minus strand of NZ_JAHFZZ010000002.1, from coordinate 479,154 downwards.
TCCCTCCAGCAGATCCGTACAGCCGTACAACACTTGCGTGATCGCGGGGTGGGCGACCTCGCGCAGATCACGCTCATGAGTGACGGCGTCAGCGTCTATGAGTGCACCTCGGCCGACGAGGTGATCGATCTGCTCCAAGGCGGCCAGGGCGTGTTCGGCATCGCGCTCGGCCGGGTCTGGCGAGAGGTCGAGGGCTCCCTCGCGGAGCTGCCGGGGGAAAGGGCGGCGGTCGAGGACAGCGTCCCGGCCGACCACCCCGCTGACGAGCTGGCCCAGCGGCGGCGCGCGCGCCGCATAGGGTAGCAATTGGGTAGTAACCTGGAGAGCGCAAGGCTGACGACCCCATGCGGGAGAGTCCCCGGGCTGGCTCCCGGGGCGCCGAAGGAGCAACCCTCCCCGGAATCTCTCAGGCACCTGTACCGCTCGGGGTAGGCAACTCTGGAAAGCAGGTGCGCCCGCCAGGCGCACCTCACCGACGGTGCAAGCCCACATGGGGTGAAGCTCTCAGGTCGCCATGACAGAGGGGGAGATCCGGCACTCGCCCGCGCCCTGGCGCCGGTCTCCAAAGCCCTCGGGAGGCACCTCCATGACCGATCTGTCAGCTCCGCCGTTCTCGACCCGGCACATCGGCCCGTCCGAACCCGAGCAGCAACGCATGCTCGAGGCCGTGGGTTTCGAGTCCGTGGCCGACCTGGTGGCGGTGGCCGTCCCGGAGTCCATCAGGATCAAGGACCGGCTCAGCCTGCCCGCCGCGGCCAGTGAGACCGAGGCCATCGCCGAGCTGCGGGCCATCGCGGATCGCAACCGGGTGCTCACCTCGATGATCGGCCTGGGCTACCACGACACGATCACCCCGGCGGTGATCCGCCGCAACCTGCTGGAGAACCCGGGCTGGTACACCGCCTACACCCCCTACCAGCCGGAGATCTCGCAGGGCCGCCTGGAGGCGCTGCTCAACTTCCAGACCGTCGTCTCCGACCTGACCGGGCTCGCCGTCGCGGGCGCCTCGCTGCTCGACGAGAGCACGGCCGCCGCCGAGGCGATGACGCTGGCCCGGCGCGCGGGCAAGTCCAAGAGCCACGTGTTCGTCGTCGACGCCGACGCGCTGCCCCAGACCAAGGCGGTGCTGGCCACCCGCGCCGAGCCGCTGGGCATCACGCTCGTCGAGGACCCGCTCGACGGCGAACTGCCCGAGTGCTTCGGCGTGCTCGTCCAATACCCGGGCGCCTCCGGCCGGCTGCGCGACTTCCGCGCCGTGGCCGAGCGGGCGCACGCGGCCGGCGCGCTCGTCGTGGCCGCCGCCGACCTGCTCGCGCTCACCCTGGTCACCGCGCCCGGCGAGCTCGGCGCCGACATCGCGATCGGCTCCTCGCAGCGCTTCGGCGTGCCGTTCGGCTTCGGCGGGCCGCACGCCGCCTACATGTCCGTACGCGAAGGACTGCAGCGGCAGATGCCCGGCCGCCTCGTGGGCGTCTCCGTCGACGCCGACGGCGCGCCCGCCTACCGGCTGGCCCTGCAGACCCGCGAGCAGCACATCAGGCGCGAGAAGGCCACCAGCAACATCTGCACCGCGCAGGTCCTGCTCGCCGTCATCGCCGGCATGTACGCCGTCTACCACGGGCCCGACGGGCTGCGCCGCATCGCCGCCCGCGTCCACCGGCACGCCGCCGCGCTGGCCGAGTGCCTGCGCCGGGGCGGCGTCGAGGTCGTACACCGTGAGTTCTTCGACACCGTGCTGGCCAGGGTGCCCGGCCGGGCCGCCGAGGTCGTCCGGCAGGCCGCCGAACGCGGCGTCAACGTGTGGCAGGCCGACGCCGACCACGTCTCCGTCGCCTGCGACGAGAAGACCACGGCGGCCGACCTCGAACTGGTCGCCGCCGCCTTCGGCGTCAGCGGACCGGTGGCCGACCTCGTGGCCGACGAGGGGCTGGACACGCTGCCCGGCGCGCTGACGCGCGAGTCCGGCTACCTCACCCACCCGGTCTTCCACAGCCACCACTCCGAGACCGCGATGCTGCGCTACCTGCGCAGGCTCCAGGACAAGGACATCGCGCTCGACCGCTCCATGATCCCGCTCGGCTCCTGCACGATGAAGCTGAACGCGACCACCGAGATGGAGCCGATCACCTGGCCGGAGTTCGCCGGGATCCACCCCTACGCGCCCATCGCGCAGTCCGAGGGCTACCGCCACCTCATCGAGACCCTGGAGGAGTGGCTGGCCGAGGTGACCGGCTACGACGCGGTCTCCATCCAGCCGAACGCCGGCTCCCAGGGCGAGTTCGCCGGGCTGCTCGCGATCCGGGCCTACCACCGCGACCACGGCGACGACCACCGCGACATCTGCCTCATCCCGTCCTCCGCCCACGGCACGAACGCGGCCAGCGCCGTCATGGCCGGCATGCGCGTCGTGGTCGTGGCCTGCGACTCCGAGGGCAACGTGGATCTGGCCGACCTCGACGCCAAGATCGACAAGCACCGTGACGGACTGGCCGCGATCATGCTCACCTACCCGTCGACGCACGGCGTCTTCGAGGAGACGATCACCGAGGTCTGCGCCAAGGTGCACGACGCGGGCGGCCAGGTGTACGTCGACGGGGCCAACCTCAACGCGCTGGTCGGGCTGGCCAAGCCGGGTGAGTTCGGCGCCGACGTCTCCCACCTCAACCTGCACAAGACGTTCTGCATCCCGCACGGCGGCGGCGGCCCCGGCGTCGGCCCGGTCGCGGTCCGCGGCCACCTGGCCGCCTACCTGCCCGGCCACCCGCTGCGCACCGGCTCGCCCGTCGGCGCGGTCTCCGCGGCCCCCTACGGCTCGGCGGGCATCCTGCCGATCTCCTGGGCGTACGTCAGGATGATGGGCGGCGACGGCCTGGCCGCGGCCACCGAGCAGGCGATCCTGTCGGCCAACTACCTGGCGCGGCGGCTGGCCCCGCACTACCCGGTGCTCTACACCGGGCGCGGCGGGCTGGTGGCCCACGAGTGCATCGTCGACCTGCGGCAGATCACCAAGGAGACCGGCGTCACGGTCGACGACGTGGCCAAGCGGCTCATCGACTACGGCTTCCACGCGCCGACCATGTCGTTCCCGGTCGCCGGCACGCTGATGATCGAGCCGACCGAGAGCGAGGATCTGGCCGAGCTCGACCGGTTCGTGGACGCGATGGTCGCCATCAGGGGCGAGATCGCGCGGGTCGCGTCGGGCGACTACGACCGCGCCGACAACCCGCTGCGCAACGCCCCCCACACCGCCGAGGCCGTCGCGGCCGACGAGTGGACCCACCCCTACAGCCGCACCGAGGCGGCCTACCCCCTGCCGTCGCTGCGCGAGGGCAAGTACTGGGTGCCGGTGCGGCGCATCGACCAGGCCTACGGTGACCGCAACCTGGTCTGCTCGTGCCCGCCGCTGGAGGCGTACGAGGACTGACCGGATGTGACCGTGGCCCTCTCCACCGCTGCGCTCGGTGGAGAGGGCCACGCTTGTTCGTCGGTGTCCGGAGTTTTCATCCCTTGTCCCCCACCCAACGTGGCCGCTGAGAAGACATGATCACCGGAAGTCGTTAGGCTCGGTCCGACCGTCGCCTAAGGAGCTCTCTTGACGTTCTCAGAGCTGCAGGTCCCGCCTCTCGACACCGCCCGCCGCCTGGCCGAGGACGGTGACCTCGACGGCGCGGTGGCCATACTCACCGAGCTGGTCGCCGACCCCGACGGGCCCGACAGGGCGCAGGCCGCCGTGGGCCTGGCCGTGGTGCTCGACGAGCGGGGCGACCACGAGGCGGCCCGGGCGGCCGCCAGGGTCGCGCTGGCCACCGGGCATCCGGAGTTCGCCGCGCAGGCGGCCTGTCACCTCGCGCAGGGCTTCGAGCGGGAAGGCAGGGCCGAGCAGGCCAGGGGAGCGTGGCAGGCCGTCCTGGGCGTCGGCACGGCCGCCTACGTCCCGCTGGCGCGTCTCGCCCTGGCCCGGCTGGCCGTGGAGGCGGGCGACTACGACGAGGCGGAGGACGAGCTGCGGGCCGCCCTGGCCGTCGCCGAGGCGGAGGTGGCCGCGCACGCCGCGCAGCAGCTGGCCGACCTGCTGCTGGAGCGCGGGGAGCCGGGGGAGGCGGCTGAGGTGCTGCTGGAGGCCCTCGAGGTGGCCCCCGATGACGAGGTGGCCCGGCTGCGGGTGCAGCTCGGCATAGCGCACCTGGAGCTCGCCTGCGCGGAGTTCGCGGGGGCGGTGGAGGACGGTGGTGACGCGCCGACGAGCGGCCTGGCCATCGAGCTGCTGGCCAGGACCCTGCCGCTGCGTGGCCGCGCCGACGACGCGGACCGCGTCTGGACGTACGGGCTGGAGCACGCGGACGAGACGCTGGCGGCAGAGGTGCGGCTGCGTTACGACCGCGACGCCTGACCGGCGGCTGCGTTGCGACCGCGACCCCTACCGGCGGCGAAAGCGCGGTCGCGCTTCCCCGAGACGGCCGCGGTCCGGGACCGCGCGGCGCAGGCGCGGTGGTCAGCCGCGGCGCATGATGGCGGCGGCCGCGGCGACGTTGATCAGGACGATGGCGAACCAGGCGATCGCCAGGCCCAGCCCGCCGCCCTCATGCACCGCGATGGCCGTCAGCGGGATGCCGATGCCCATCGACCCCAGCGCGATCGGGATCATCGCCGCCCCAGGGTTCTTGGACCTGCCCGAGCCGGCGCCGTGGGCGTGGAGCTCGGCGCGCACCCGCGCCGCGATCGTGGCGTCGAGCCGCTCCACGAACGACTCGACCAGGGCGGCTTCGTATTCGGGGCCGAGGTCGCGGCGGGCGTCCAGCGTCGCCTGCAGGTCCTCGCGGATGGGGCGCATCTCTGGCATGAGGCCATCATCGCGGGTACACGGCACGCCGTCATCAGCCCTGAGAGCTATGGCGAACTCATCCCCAGGTACGGTTCTGACATGCGGTTCATGACGCCGCGCGGTCCGGCGCTGGTCGAGTTCGACGAGGTGGAGCGGCCCCGGCTGCTGCTGGTGCTGACCCATGGGTCAGCCGGGGGAGTGGACGCGCCCGATCTGCTGGCGGTGCGCGACGCGGCCTTGGGCGTGGGGGCCGTGGTGGCCAGAGTGACGCAGCCGTTCCGGCTCGCGGGGGCGCGCGCGCCGGGCTCCGCCGCACGCCAGGACGAGGCGTGGGAGGCCGTGCTGGGCGAGCTGCGGACGCGGTGGCCGGGGCTGCCGCTGGTGCAGGGCGGCCGGAGCAACGGGGCCAGGGTGGCCTGCCGTACGGCCAAGGCGGTCGGCGCGGTCGCGGCGGTGGCGCTGGCGTTCCCGCTGCATCCGCCGGGCAGGCCCGAGAAGTCCAGGGCCGGCGAGTTGCGCGAGGCGGGCGTGGACGTGCTGGTGGTCAACGGGGACCGGGATCCGTTCGGCGTGCCCGACGCCGTCGACGCGGCCCGCCTCGTGGTGCTGCCGGGCGAGGGGCACGATCTGAAAAAGGACCCCGCCCGGGTGGGCGAGGTGGTCGCCGAGTGGATCGCCGGCTACGTGTGAGCGGCGCGGCTCAGGGGGCCCCCGCGAGTGGGTCGCGCCTCAAGGGGCGCTGCGCGCGAGCGGGTCGCTCAGGCGGCGCCGACGAGCGGGTCCGGGCGGTGCGGAGCGATGGCGGTGCCGCCAGGCAGGAGCTCCCCGGTGTCCTCGAAGAGGACGACGCCGTTGCAGAGAAGGCTCCACCCCTGCTCGGGGTGGCAGGCGAGGGTACGTGCGGCCTCGCGGTCGGGCGCCTCGGCTGCCGGACAGGCCGGGTCGTGCGGGCACATCGGCGTGCCTCCGATATCTCGTGAATGGCTCCCGCGGACAGGTAGGGGCGGGAACTGTGTGGGTGCTGTCTTTCTTTCAAGTGTGCGGCGTATGTCACACGTTCGGACATAGTCCGTTAGGACTGTTACAGGAGGATGCGAAAGTGTGACCTTCGACACAGCGTGCCTTATACAGGATAACGGTCCAAGCTCGACACGCCCACTAGCTTTGCAAGCCTCGCAGCAAGGCGTCGAGGCCGCGCTCGAAGTCGACGTCGGCGCGCTCGTCGCGCCTGGTCCACTCGTCGACCTCGGGGTCGGCCCAGCCTGACTGCTGGACCTCGACCGCGACGCTGCCGAACACGAAGGCCCGCAGCGCCCGCACCGCGTCCGGCGCGCCGTCCAGGCCCGCGTCGGCGAGTTGCTCGGTCTGCTCCCTGATGGCCAGCGCCGTGCCGCCCTTGGGCGGTTTGGTCAGCGCGAGCGCCAGGACGCCGGGGTGCTCGCGCAGCAGCTCACGACCGGCCCGGCACCACGCCCTGGCGGTGTCCTGCCAGGTGGGGCCCTGCTCGACGTGGACGGCGGTGACGTGCTCGGCCAGCGCGTCCATCAGCGCCTCCTTGCCCCGGGGCAGATGGTGGTAGATGGCCATCGCCTCCACCTGCAGGGCGTCGCCGAGCCGGCGCATCGTCAGGCGCCGCAGCCCCTGGGAGTCGGCGATGTGGAGGGCGGCGTCGATGATGCGCTCGCGGGAGAGCGGAACGGGCGGTCTCTTAGCGGGCATGGAGATCATCTTACTATGTAAAGGGCGCCGCGCGGGTCCGATTATGGAGCGTGTCGCGGACGGGCGTACCCTGGTCGCCTGTACGAGCCGATTGGGATGAGGGGCAGAGTCGATGGCGTTTTTCCGGCCGCGGGTGAGCCGCGAGGCCGAGGTCCGCTACCACGCGGACCTGGAGATCTCCAAGAGCTTCCCCGAGTTGCTCGACAAGGCTCGGCAGAGCGAGCAGCTGCTGCGCGATCTGCGGGCCGCCGTCGCGGACGAGATCGAGTTGCTCGCCGCCGGGCAGGCGTTCGACAAGGCGCTCAGCGAGGCGCTGCGGGCGGCCGAGAGCGGGCAGCGGGCCACGTTCGGGGTCAAGGCCTATGACGACCGCATCGCCCGCCGCAAGGCCAAGGCGACGCCCGATGGGGCCATGTGGACCGCCGAGGTCGACCGGCTGCGCACACTGCGCGAGGACAACCGGCTGTGGGGCATCCCGCGCGTGCCGCGCGCGGTGCCCGCCTCCCGCTGACCCTTCAGCGGCTTCAGCGGGAGCTATGACAAAGCCCCGGCACGTGAAGTGCCGGGGCTTCGTCGCGGATCAGCTGGCCCAGTCGAGCAACGGGCGGGTGTTGCTCGGGTGGCGCAGCTTCGAAAGCGATTCCTTCTCGAGTTGCCGGATGCGCTCCCGGGTCAGGCCCAGGTGCTTGCCGATCTCGTCGAGCGTGTGCGGCTTGCCGTCCACCAGGCCGAAGCGCAGTGCCATGATCTTCGCCTCGCGCGGCGAGAGGTTGCCGAGCACGCCGCGTAGCTGGTCGCCCAGCAGTTGGCGGTCGACGATCTCCGACGCCTCGGGGGAGTCGACGTCCTCGATGAGGTCGCCGATCGTGGTCTCGCCGTCCTCGCCGATCGTCGCGTTCAGCGAGATGGGCTGGCGGCTGGTGCGCAGCAGTTCCTCGATCTGGTCGGGCGTCTTGTCGAGCTCGATCCCCAGCTCCTCGGGGGTGGGCTCGCGGCCCAGCCGCTGGTGCATGTCGCGCTCGATGCGCGACAGCTTCGAGAGCATCTCCAGGACGTGTACGGGCAGGCGGATCGTACGGGCCGAGTCGGCGAAGCCGCGCTGGATGGCCTGCCTGATCCACCACATGGCGTACGTGGAGAACTTGAAGCCCTTGGTGTAGTCGAACTTCTCCACGGCCCTGATCAGGCCCAGGTTGCCCTCCTGGACCACGTCGAGCAGGGACATGCCGCGGTCGGTGTACTTCTTGGCGACCGAGACGACCAGCCGGAGGTTGGCCTCCAGCATGTGGTCCTTGGCCGCCTTGCCGTCCTCGATGACCAGTTCGAGGTCGCTGCGGGCGGCGGCGGTCAGGCTGGGCGCGGTCTCCATCTTGTACTCGGCGTACAGGCCGGCCTCGATCCGCCTGGCCAGCTCGACCTCCTGCGCCGCGGTGAGCAGCGTGCGGCGGCCGATCGACTTGAGGTAGGTGTGCACCGAGTCGCCCATGACCGACTGGTTGTCGTCAAGGTCGATCGTCTCGGCGTCCAGGTCGGCGTCGTCCGCGCCTGCGGCGGCCGGGCTCACGGCGTCGGGGGCCAGGGCGTCCGGGCTCAGGAGGAGGTCCTCGGGAGCGTCCTCATCCTGCTCGGCGGAGTCCTTCTTTGGATCCGCGGCCTTGGAGACGGTAGACTTCGCCCGCTTGGTCGTGGTCTTGCGGGCCGGCTTGCGCGCGGCCGTCTTGCTGAGGGACGGCTCATCCTCGGCGGCGAGGCTGACACCCGCCTCAGTGAGCTCGCGCAATATCGAACGGCCGCTCGAGGGGCTGATGCCGGCCTCGGCGAACGCGTCACGCAGCTCCGCCAGAGAAAGGTGACCCTGAGCTCGCCCTCGGTCAAGCAGCTGGTCGAGGGTCGTGGGCGGGGTCGCCACGGCGGTTCGGGGCATGAGGACACCTCCTCCATACGGAGTCGAATCGATCAGTCGAAGGTTGTGGTGGGGCGGCTGCGGCCGCTCGGCGCACCAGTATCAATAACGCCGTTGAGCGCCATTTGTTCCCGGAGGGACAAAAAAAGGGGCGGACCACCCTAAAGGCGACCCACCCCAGGCGTGGAGGAGGTCACTCTCCGGTGGTGAGCGTCACCTCGGGCATGGGCATGGGTTGGGCGTCTTCCATGCGCTTGTCCGTCCAATACTCGATGACCTTCTCCGGGTCCGGGTTGAGCTCCTTGGACACCACGGTGCCATCGCTCGGCTCGGGCGCGGCGGTCAGCCCGGCGATGCGGTCGGCCGGTATCTCATCGGCCGAGTTCTGGGTGGACGACGACGGCCGGCTGAACGGCTCCTCTTCCACCACCGCTCTGGTCTCCTTACCGACCCTCTCGAGCCTGCCCGCCGAGGCGGCCGCCGCGACTGAGGCTCCGCCGACGAGGATCACGCCGACAACCGCCGCGGATGCCCACATCTTGCGGGTCTGGTCCATGAAGGCTCCCTCCTTCTCATCCATAAGACGCACCCGCAACTCATCAGGTTCCTGTCCTAAGGCTTACGAGATCGGTTTTACCATTCGGTAGCAGTGGCAACCGGGACATCAGTCGCAGCTCGCGCGGCGCGGCGTAGGCGGGGAGCCGGTCGGTGGCGTAGGCGCGGAGCTGGTCGAGTGTGAGCGGGCCCGCGGGGTCGGCGGGCACCACGACGGCGACGACGATCTCTCCCCATTCGGGGTCCGGCCGGCCGATCACGGCCACGTCGGCCACCTCGGGATGGCCGCCGAGCACTTCGGCCACCGAGGCGGCCACCACCTTCTCGCCGCCGGTGTTGATGACGTCGTCGGCCCGGCCCAGCACGCGCAGCCGGCCTCCGGTCAGCTCGCCCAGGTCGGAGGTGACGTACCAGTCGCCGTCGAAGGGGGCGGGCTCGCCGAAGCGGTAGCCGGAGAACAGCACCGGGCCGGCGACGCGGATGCGCCCGTCGTCGCCGATTTTGAGATCTACATTGTAAAGGGGCCGGCTGTCGTACACGCAGCCGCCGCTCGTCTCGCTCATCCCGTACGTCGTGACCACCCGAGCGCCGAGCGCCCGCGCCTCGGCGACCAGGCCGGCCCGCGGGGCGGCGCCGCCGAGCAGGATGGTGCGGAACACCGACAGATCGGCGTCCAGCTCGACCAGCCGGTGGAGCTGGGTCGGCACCAGTGACACGTGTTCGGCGCCCGAGGCGAGCACCTCTTGGGCGTCGAAGTGCGGGTGGATGATCGGCTCGCTCTCGCAGAGCAGGGCGCGGACCAGCACCTGGAGGCCCGACACGTGGGACGGCGGCAGGCAGCACAGCCAGCGCTCGCCCTTGACCGCCCCCAGGCGCCGCAGCGAGGAGGTCGCCGAGGTGCGCAACGCGGTGGCCGACAGCATGACGCCCTTGGGCGCTCCGGTGCTGCCGCTGGTGGCGATCACCACCGCCACGTCCTCCGGCACGCCCTCGCCGCCGGCCTGCCGTACCCCGTTGACGTGGGTCGGCCGGAGCGCGTCGGCGGCGCTTCCGGCGGGGCCTGCGGCGGGGAGCGGGAGGATCGCCGGGCCGTCGCCGGACAGAGCCTGACGAACCGCTGCGAACAGCTCGGGCCCAGGAGCCCCTACCACGGCGTGCAACGGCCGGTCCGGATGCGACGGGTTCCTCAACATGCTCGTAAGGTTAATGGCGACAGGTCGGATAGCGGTGCAGGGAGGGTCGTGACGCGTTCTCCCGTGCTTTTCCGGGCTCCCGTCGTTTTCCGGGTGGCGATGCGCACTCGTTTCCGGGGGCAGACCGTCAGAGAAGGGGTCCTGCTGCACGGTCCGGCCGGTTGGGGTGAGTTCTCGCCGTTTCCCGAGTACGGTCCGCGCGAGTGCGCCCGCTGGCTGGCGTGCGCCCGCGAGGCCGCCTTCGAGGGCTGGCCGGAGCCGGTGCGCGACAGCGTGCCCGTCAACGCGACCGTGCCCGCCGTGCCCGCCGAGCGGGCCTTCGAGCTGGTACGCGGGTCGGGCTGCGCCACGGCGAAGGTCAAGGTGGCCGAGCGGGGCCAGACGTTCGCCGAGGACCTGGCCAGGGTGGAGGCGGTGCGTGACGCGCTCGGCCCGGCGGGCAGGCTGCGCGTCGACGCCAACGGCGCCTGGGACGTCGGCGAGGCCGTACGCCATCTCAAAGAGCTCGACCGCTTCGACCTGGAGTACGCCGAGCAGCCCTGCGCCACGCTCGACGAGCTGGCGGCGGTGCGGCGGGCCGTCGACGTGCCGATCGCGGCCGACGAGTCGATCCGCCGCGCCGAGGACCCGCTGCGGGTCAAGGCCGCGGAGGCGGCCGACATCGCGGTGGTGAAGGCGCAGCCGCTCGGCGGGGTGCGCAACGCGTTGCGGGTGGTGGAGGCGTGCGGGCTGCCCGCGGTGGTGTCGAGCGCCGTGGAGACCTCGGTGGGGCTGGCGGCGGGACTCGCGCTGGCCGCCGCGCTGCCGGAGCTGCCGTACGCGTGCGGGCTGGGCACGATGCCGCTGCTGACGGGTGACGTGGTGGACGATTCGCTGGTGCCCGTGGACGGGCGGCTGGCCGTACGACGCCCTGCAGTGAATTTTGCGCTTTTGTCGGCATTTGAGATTGAATCCCCCTCGTGGCTTCGCCGGATGCAGGAGGCGTCACTGTGAACCCCGCTACCGCGCTGGCCACGGTCCTGGTCGACGAGCTGGTGCGCTGCGGCCTCACCGACGTCGTGGTCGCGCCCGGCTCGCGCTCGGCCCCCCTGGCCCTGGCGCTGCACGCCGAGTCGCGGGTGCGGCTGCACGTGCGCATCGACGAGCGCTCGGCCTCCTACCTAGCGCTCGGGCTGGCCAAGCGGGCCGAGCGGCCGGTCGCGCTGATCTGCTCCTCCGGCACGGCCACCGCCAACTTCCACCCGGCCGTCATCGAGGCGAGCGAGTCGGGCGTCCCGCTGCTCGTGCTCACCGCCGACCGCCCGCCCGAGCTGCGCGGCACCGGCGCCAACCAGACGATCGACCAGATCAAGCTGTACGGCTCGGCGGTGCGCTGGTTCGCCGAAGTCGGGGTGCCCGAGGACCGGCCAGGGCAGGTGGCCTACTGGCGGTCGCTGGCCTGCCGGGCCTACCAGCGCGCGTCCGGGCCCGCCACGCCGGGGCCGGTGCACCTGAACCTGGCGTTCAGGGAGCCGCTGATCCCCGACGGCGACACCTCCTGGTGCGAGTCGCTCGACGGCGACGCCAACGGCCCCTGGGTGCGCGCCCGGGTCGCGCCGCCGCCCATCGCCCTGCACATCCCGCCGACCAGGCGCGGCGTGCTCGTGGTCGGCGACGGCGCCGCGAACGTGCGCCGCTACGTCGCCGCGGCCGGCATGGCCGGCTGGCCGGTGGTGTCGGAGCCGAACGGCGGCGGGCGCTACGGCGACCATGCCGTGTCCACCTACCACTACCTGCTCGGCACACCCGAGTTCGCCGACGCCCACCGGCCCGACGTGGTGGTCACGCTCGGCCGGCCCGGACTGTCGCGGCCGCTGCTGTCGTGGCTCGGGCGGGCCGAAGAGCACATCGTGGTGGCCACCGACCTCGACCGCTGGCCCGATCCGACCCGGTCGGCCACGCAGGTCGCCCAGGCGGTGGAGATCCCCGTCGCCTCGGGTGACGACACGTGGCTGCACGCCTGGCGGCAGGCCGACCAGGCGGCCAGGACGGCCATCGACGAGGTGCTCGACGCCTCGGGCACCAGCGAGCCCCGGCTGGCCCGCGACCTGGTGGACGCGATGCCCAACGGAGCGCTGCTGTTCTGCGGCTCGTCGATGCCGATCCGCGACCTGGACCAGGCGATGCGGCCCCGGCGGGGGCTCCGGCTGCTGGCCAACCGGGGCGCCTCGGGCATCGACGGGCTGGTGTCGTCGGCCATGGGGGCGGCGCTGGCGCACAACGGGCCGTCGTACGCGCTCATAGGCGACCTGTCGTTCCTGCACGACCAGAACGGGCTCGTCCTGGGCCCCCGGGAGCCGCGGCCGGACCTGTGCCTCGTGGTGGTGAACAACGACGGGGGCGGCATCTTCTCCCTGTTGCCGCAGGCCGCGGTCAGGGATCCGTTCGAGCGGGTCTTCGGTACGCCGCACGGCGTTGATCTCGGCTATGTGGCGGCTTCGACGGGCACGCCGTACCAGCTGGTGGAGGACCTGTCCGACCTGCCCAAGGCACTGCGCGGCGAGGGGCCGCGCCTGGTGGAGGTGCGTACGGACCGGGAGGCGAACGCCGTGGTGCACGCCCGGCTCCGCGAGGCCGCCCAGGCCGCGATCCGGGACTGCATGACCTGACCTGATCCGCGGACCCCAGCCGACCCCAGCCCGCGCACCCCGGGCCGCAAACCCCCCGGGCCGCAAACCCCCCGGACGGTGAGACCCTCGGGCCGGGGACCCCGGGCGGTGAGACCCTCGGGCCGGGGACCCCTTGTTCGTGTGGACTCTCCAGCCTGTGGACCCCTTGCTCGCGGACCTCAGCCCGCCAACCCCGACCCGAGCCGCGGATAATGGTGGGGATGATGCTGATCGACTCGAGGCGGGTTCGGGGTGGCCGGCGACGATGAGGCCCGGATCTGGGCGCTGATCGCGGGCAGCGCCAGGCGGCGTGGTTCGCCGATGTCCGTCCAGGACGTCTGCGCCGCCAGCGTCGAGGCGGTCGCGGTCAGCGGGGCCGGGGTGTCGCTGGTCTCGCACGAGCGGCTGGAGCCGACCCATCTGGCGGGCAGGCTGGGTCGCGAGCTGCTGGAGGCCGAGCTGACCACCGGCGACGGGCCCTGTGTCGAGGCCGTGTGGGGGAGCGGGCCGGTGCTGGTCCCCGACATGGCGGCCTGCGAGGGGCGCTGGCCGGCGTTCAGTGAGGTCGCCCGGGTGGGGGCGGTGTTCGCGTTCCCGCTGGTGATGGGGGTGGTCAAGGTGGGGGTGCTGGTGCTGTGCCGGGACCGGCCCGGCGAGCTGGCCGCCCGCGAACAGGCGGACGCGTTGATCCTCGCCGGCGCCGCCCTGACGCTGCTGCTCGACGGCCGCGGCTCGATGAGCGGCCACGGGGTCCTGCCGGCCGCGTCGCTGGCGCTCGGGGTGGAGATCTACCAGGCCGCCGGGATGGTGTCGGTGCAGCTGGACACCACGGTGGAGGAGGCGCTGCTGCGGCTGCGCGCGTACGCCTTCACCCACGACGAGCCCCTGACCCGGGTGGCGCGGCGGGTGGTACAGCGGCGGCTGCGCTTCAGCCCCGATCCGTCCGGCAGGTGATTCCGCCGATTTCGCCGGGCTTGGCGTATCCTGCGGCTGTGGCAACCGAGCCGGCGCAGCCGCGTTCCGCGGTGGCGGAAACGGAGCCCGCTCAGACACGTCCCTCGGCCACGGGAACGGTGCCGCCGAAGGGGGCCGCGAAGGCGTTCGTCGCCCTGGCCGACACGCTGGTCACCGGGTTCGACGTCGTCGACTTCATGCACCTGCTCGCCGAACGCTGCGTGGAACTCCTGGGTGTCGATGCCGCCGGGCTGCTGGTGACCGACCAGCGGGGCGAGCTGCGGCTGGTGGCCGCCTCCAGCGAGCAGGCCCGATTATTGGAGCTGTTCCAGCTTCGGTACGCGCGAGGACCCTGCCTTGACTGCTTCGGCACCGGCGAGGTCGTGCACTGCTCCGACGTGTACGGCGCCACGGCACGGCGGAGCTGGCCGCGCTTCGCCCAGCAGGCCCGCGGCCGCGGCTTCGGCGCGGTGAGCGCGCTGCCCCTGCGACTGCGCGACGAGGTGATCGGCGCCCTCGACCTGTTCCGCAAAAGCCCGGGCGACCTGCCCGCCGAGACCCTCGCGCTGGGACAGGCGCTGGCGGACATGGCCACCATCGGACTGCTGCACGATCGGGCCGTACGCGGCGGGCAGTTGCTCACCGGGCAACTGCAGACCGCGCTCAGCAGCCGCATCGTCATCGAGCAGGCCAAAGGGGTGCTGGCCGAGCGGCACGGCTGGGCGATGGACGAGGCGTTCACGCGGCTGCGCGGCTACGCCCGCAACCACAACCGGCGGCTGGCGGAGGTGGCCCAGGAGGTCGTCTCGTACGGAACCGACCTCGACGACCCGACTTTGGGGCGCTCCGACTCGCGTCCGCGCCGCTAGCCGCCGCCCAGCCGTGGCCGTGCGAGCACCCCGGTCCCTCTTGATCGGCAGTGCCGCCGACCTCGAAGGGCAGACGCCGCCGCCTTGACGTCCACCGGCTGAGGGATGGTGCCCTGCCGGGCCGCGGCGATTGCCGCCTCACTGGCGTCGATGCAGGCCGGCGACAGCCGTATGGCTACGCCGTCTTCGGCCGCGGACGCCAGGTGCCGTCGAGCGGGACACCGGCGGCCGCCGCGACCCGGTCGCGCGACTCCACCAGGCGGGTCCTGAGCGCCCGCAGGTCCGTGTCCACCAGCACGCCGTCGCGCTTGACCACGCGGCCGGCGACGAGGACCGTGTCGACGAGGCCGGGGTGGCCGGCGGCGACGATGGTGCCGGCGGGATCGGTGACCGGGAAGACGGTCAGGTCGTCGGTGCGCAGCAGGATCACGTCGGCGTCCTTGCCGGGGGTGAGGCTGCCCGTCCGGGCGGCGAGCCCCAGCGCGTGGGCGCCGTCGACGGTGGCGAACTCCAGCAGGTCCCGGGAGTTCAGGCCGCCGTCCAGGCCGCGCTGCACCACGTAGGTGGTGCGCATGGTGGAGAACATGTCGCCGCCGACCGACGGGACGTCGTCGATGGACAGCGTCGGGCGCAGGCCGGCGGCCAGCATCCGGCCGGTCATCGGCCAGCCGAACCCCATCTTCAGCTCGACGTCTGGGCTGATGGACACCGAGGCGCCGGCGTCCGCGAGCATCCTCAGCTCGTCGTCGCCGATCCCGTTGACGTGCACGAACGTCGTGGTGTCCCGCAGCAGGCCGTGCTCGTGCAGGTCGGCGACCGGGCGCCGGACCCCTTCGGTCTCGACGTGCAGGCTGGTCCGCAGGCCGAGCTCGGCCGCCAGCTTCAGCTCCTCGGCGACGGTGTCCATGGAGGTGTCCTCCGCACCGCGCAGCCCGAACGCCATGGTGACCAGGCCGTCCCCGGGAAGGGCGGACCGGACGCGGCGGATCTCGGCGTCGACCGGGCCGGTGGTGCCCCACCCCGCGCCGTGGCAGAAGACCGACCGCCCGGGCGCGTCCCGCAGCGCCGCGACGCCGGCATCCGCGTGCTCGGGGCCCTGTGCGCAGTGGAACCAGTCCAGCATCGTGGTCACCCCGGAGTGCAGAGCCTCCAGCCGGCCGATCAGGGTGCCCAGGTAGACGTCCTCGGGCCGGTAGTGGGGCTTCAGCGTCCGGTGCATCGCCACCGCCCACTCGGGGAACGTCCAGTCCGCGCCGATACCGCGGAACGCGGTCTGCCAGGTGTGCCGGTGGGTGTCGACGAAGCCGGGCATGACGATCCGGTCGGTCGCGTCGATCACCTCGGCGTCCGGAGCCTCGATCGCCGCGGCCACCTCGGCGATCACGCCGTCCTCGATCAGCACGTCACCGCGTTCGAGATCGCCGACAGCCGGGTCCATGCTGACCACGGTGCCGCCGGTAAGCAGGATCCTCATCTGAAGCTCCTCCACGAAAAGGGGTTGTTTGTCCGATTTGATGACTCGGACAAGTTTTGCTGATCAGCACGTCGATGTGAGCAGATCTCGGCAACTTTGGCAGGAAATTGCGCCGGAACGGGGCACAAGATTGTGGTACATCAAGAGATTGAGCAATAATCTGCCCTCATGGATGATGTAGATCGGTCTATCCTCGCCGTGCTTGAAAAGCGCGGGCGGATCAGCAATGCCGAGCTTGCCGCCCGGGTCGGCCTGTCGCCGTCACCTTGCCTGCGGCGCGTGCACCGGCTTGAGGAAGCCGGAGTGATCCGCGGCTACCGGGCGGAGATCGACCCCGCGGCCCTCGGCCGCAGCCTCCGGGTGTTCGCCGGTGTCCGGCTCATGAGGCATAACCGCGGCGACGTGGCCGCGTTCGAACGCGCGGTCATCCAACTGCCCGAGGTGGTTCACACCCATCACGTCACCGGCAACTACGACTACCTGCTTCAGGTCGAGGTCGCTGACCTGCCCGCCTATGAGGACTTCCACGCCAACCGGCTGGCCGACCTTCCCGGCGTCGCCACGGTGAGCAGCTACGTCACCATGAAGACGCTCTCCACCCACACCCCGTGAGTTCTCCGTCGCGCTGCCGGAGGGGAGTCAGGTCGCATCCTGCGGATTGTCTGCCCATGGGTGGGCGAGGGGCAGGTCATCGTTGCCCGAGCAGGCGCCTGGGAGAGGGCCTTCACCATCTTGGCGACCCAGCCGACGCGAAAGCAGACCTGGACCGGGCCATGACGCGACGAGCCCGCCGGCCCGCCCGAGGAATGCCGCCGTACACGCTGCCGACCCGCACAGGCCGGCAGCGCCCCCCATACCCGCTCAGCGCGCGGCTGGCTGTATCGGGCCGGCAAGAACATCGACAGCACGGCAGGAGCCGGCGAGTCGGCTCTAAGCACGCTGCCGGGCGGAGTGCCACAAGGTCTTTCAGGAGCAGATCAGCACCCGGTTCAAGGTGTGTCCCGAGTTGGAGAAGGCTCTCGCGCTGGCCCACCAGTTCAAGGAGGCCGCGCCCGAGACGCCCGTTACTTTCAGCGTCCACGAGCTCAAGCGCCTCGCGCGCAACGCCGCCGAGCTGATGACGCTGTCCGCCGAGCTCCAGGCCGGCGGCATCCAGCTCGAGCTCCTCACCGGCATCTACGACCCCAACGGCATGGGCGCGATGCATAGCGGATGAAGATGTTCCTCGGCCCGCCCTACGTTCGGTCCCTAAACGGTGTTGTAGGTTCCGGGGGGTTGGGGGCGTATGGGGAAGTGCCTGGCGAGTCCGGTGATCAGGAGCAGTCGCTTGACCTGCGGCGAGATCCCGGACAGGAGGAACGGTGTCGCATTGCGCCGTGCGTGATCGTTGATGCTCACCAGGGCGCCCAAACCGGCCGCGTCGATGAACGACAGCCCGCTCAGCTCCATGACGACCTCGTCGATCTTCCGGTGCCCGTGGTACGTCTCCCGCAGGATGTCGAGCAGGTGGTCACGTAGTACCGAGGTGGTGGCGATGTCTAGCTCCCCGGAGACGTGCACGATAACTGTCGCCCCCTGACGGCTTGTCGTCAGGTGCAGTGGCTCCATGGGCTCGGCTCCCCTGTTGTGTTCCCACACTGGAACATCTGCCGACTGTGGGAGCCGTCTCCCCATGAGGACCCTCGCGAGTCCGGGGACATACCCGGCCGCCAAATTCGACACCTGACGTGGCGCGGGGTCCGGACGTCACGAGGAATCGCAAATGCGATTTGTACCAGATGTGTAGATTATTACTTTGTGTAACTGTGTGCTTCCAGAACGAAGTGTACAAGTCCGTAGCTGCTCGCAAGGCAAGAGCCGTGATAACGGCCAGAAATGATGACCGCATTTCCGTAACCACGCTGACCTGCGTCGTTGGTTCGGCGGGCAACCTTCGCAATCCACCCATTTGCCCCCTGGGGGACAGGTTTCCTGGGCAGCGCTCCGTTTGGGCACACCTGGGTGGTCGGTCCGGCTGCTGGATGCAGAGGGCTAAGGTCCGGCCCTGTGTGATGGCCGAGCTCAATTCGAGGGGCCCGACAAAGGTTCGGCTCTGTGTGGTGGCCGAGCTCAATTCGAGGGGCCCGGCCAGGGTTCGGTCCTGTGTGGTGGTCGGGCTGGGTTCGAGAGGTCCGGCTGTTGCGGTCGGTGTGGGGTGGGGTCAGCGTGGGCTGAGGCCCAGCCAGATGAGGGTGCACAGCGTGTCGAAGGCGTCCTCGATGCCCGGCTGGTCCCAGTCGGCCGCGTGTACGGGGTCGTGGAAGCGGATCGTGGCGTCGAACACCGCTCTTGCCGTCGCGGCCGGGTCCGAGGTGACGAGTTCGCCCTTGGCCAGGCCGGTGGTGATGATCTGCTGAAGCTGGCCCACGAGGTCCGCGACGTGTCGTTCGATCACCTGGCTCGCCTCGCCCACCAGCACCGTGTACGTCGCGAACAGCTCCGGGTCGTCGAGCGCCTTCTTGCGCTTGGCGGCGAACAGCGCCGACAGCCACGCGCGCAGCCGTACATCGGCTGGACCGTCCGCGGCCATGACGGCGGTGAGCAGCGTGTGCGACTCGTCCAGCCATCGCTGCGTGACTGCCTCCCGCAGTGCGGCCTTGCTGGGGAAGTGCCGGTACACGCTGCCGTGACTGACCCCGAGTGCCCTGGCGACGTCGACGACCGTGGCCTTGGCGGGGCCGTACCGGCGTAGGACGTCCTGAGCCGCGGTGAGGATCTGGTCGGGCGTCAGGATGCCATCTGTCATATATCCAATTCTGTCAGTGCTCGCTGTCCAGGTGGGCCATCTGCGGAGCCGCGTAGCGTTCGCCGGCGGCGGCGTCGGCGGGGATGGCGGCCTCGATGCGGGTCAGGTCCTCGGTCGTGAGGGTCACGTCGAGGGTGCCCAGGGCTTCGGTGAGGCGGTCGTGGCGGCGGGCTCCGACGAGCGGCACGATGTCGGTGCCCTGGGCGTAGACCCAGGCGATGGCCAGTTGCGCGACCGTCGCGCCCTTGGCCTCGGCCAGGTCGCGGAGGGCTTCGACGAGCGTGAGGTTGTGCGCCAGGTTGTCGCCGGAGAAGCGGGGGCTGACGGCGCGAAAGTCGTTGCCGGCCAGCGCGCGGTCCTTCGACCAGTGGCCACTCAGCAGCCCGCGTGACAGCACGCCGTACGCGGTGATGCCGATGCCCAGCTCGCGGCAGGTGGGCAGGATCTCGGCCTCGATGCCCCTGGACAGCAGGGAGTACTCGATCTGCAGGTCGCTGATGGGGTGGACGGCGTGCGCGCGCCTGATCGTCTCGGCGCCCACCTCCGACAGGCCGATGTGGCGGACGTGGCCCTTGGCGACCTCCTCGGCGATGGCGCCGACGGTCTCCTCGATGGGGACGCCCGGGTCGACTCTGGCGGGGCGGTACACATCGATGTGGTCGGTGCCGAGGCGGCGCAGGGTGTAGGCGAGCGCGGTCTTGACGGCGGCCGGGCGGGCGTCGTAGCCGAGCCAGTTGCCGTCGTAGTCGCGCTGGGCGCCGAACTTGACGCTGATCTGTACGGAGTCGCGGTCGCGGTCTTTCAGCGCCCGCCGGATGAGCAGCTCGTTGTGGCCCATGCCGTAGAAGTCGCCGGTGTCGAGGAGGGTGATGCCGGCGTCAAGGGCGGCATGGACGGTGGCGATGGACTCGGTCTCGTCGGCCGGGCCGTAGAGGTCGGACATGCCCATGCAGCCAAGGCCGAGATCGGACACCTGCGGTCCGTTGCTTCCCAGAGTTCTCATGCCGACCACTATGGCATTACAGATGACAGATTTCAATATCTGTCATCTGTAGTCCTGGCGTGCCGGTGATCCGAGCGTCGACCGCTAACACCTGCCGATCACGTGAGCCCACAAGATCTCGTCGGCCGGGCCGAGCGGCCTGTCCTCCCAGGGGCGCGAGCAGTACGTCCACTCGTGCGTGTTGTCCACTCTCTCGACCATCACCAGGCCCCTGCGGTGACCGCAGTGGTGGTAGTAGGCGACGTTGTCGCTGGTGTAGTAGTCGGACGGCACGCACTTGCGTGCGACGGCGTGGGCCGCTCCCTCCAGAGCCGTGCCGGTCGAGAGCGCGAGCGTGGCGCCGGTCACGAGGGCCGCCACGGTAGGTGCCGACTTTCTCCTCATCTTCCGTCCTTCCGGCCTAAGGGGCGTGGGCGCCTTCATACTGGCACGATATGGATACTCTCCGTGATGGAGTCGCCGCGGTTCGCCGATGACGTTCGCCGGGTCGCGCGCCGAGCTAGGGTTGCCAAGTGCACATCGACGAACTGCTGCAGGCCATTCCGCCCGGGTGGCTCTGCGCCCTGGTCGGACTGGTGATCGGGATCGAGAGTCTCGGCATCCCGCTGCCGGGCGAGATCGTGCTGGTCAGTGCGGCGCTCCTGGCTGCCAAGGGGGTTGTCAGCCCGGTGTGGGTGGGCGTCTGCGCGAGCGCGGGGGCGATCGTCGGCGACTCCATCGGGTACGCCATCGGGCGCAAGGGCGGCAGGCCGCTGTTCGAGCGGCTCGGGCGCCGATTCCCCAAGCACTTCGGGCCCCGCCACATCAGCAAGGCCGAGCACTACTTCGACCGGTTCGGGGTGTGGGCCGTGTTCGTCGGGCGGTTCATCGCGTTGCTGCGCATTCTGGCCGGTCCGCTGGCGGGGGCGTTGCGCATGCCGTACTGGAGGTTCCTGGTCGCGAACGTGCTCGGCGGGATCGTCTGGGCGGGCGGCACCACCGCGGTGATCTTCTATCTCGGTGTGGTCGCCGAGAAGTGGCTGAAGGGGTTCTCGTGGGTGGGGCTGGTGGCGGCGGTGCTGTGCGGCATCGCCACCACCTGGTTCGTCAAGCGGCGGGCCGCCTCAGCGCTCGATGAGGGTGACCTCGAGGGAGTAGAGCGTGGCCCGATAGACGTGTGAGCCGTGCTCGACGGCTCTGCCCTGGTCGTCGTAGGTGGTGCGGAGCATGGTGAGGAGCGGGGCGCCGCGCCGTTCGTCCAGCAGCTTGGCCTCGGCCTGGGTGGCCGCGCGGGCGCCGATGCGCTGGTTGGCGACCCGCATCCGCACGCCCGCGCCGCGCAGCAGCTCGTACAGGCCGCGCCCCTCCAGGCCGGCCGCCGTGAGCTGGGCCAGGCCCAGTGGCAGCCAGTTGTGGAGCAAGGCCAGCGGCTCACCGGCGGCGAAGCGGAGCCGTTCGAGGTAGAGCACCTCGGTGCCGGGTTCGACGCCGAGGACGGCGGCGATCTCCTCGGGCACCGGCCGGGGCTCCAGGGCCAGGACCTGGGTCGCCGGTTCCTGGCCCGCGCGGCGCAGGTCGTCGTAGAGGCTGGTGAGCTCGACCGAGCGCTTGACCTGGCCGTGCACCACCTGGGTGCCGACGCCGCGCTTGCGGACCAGCAGGCCCTTGTCCACCAGATACTGGATGGCCTGGCGGATGGTGGGCCTCGACAGGCCCAGTTTGTCGGCGAGCAGGATCTCGTTGTCCAACCGGGAGCCGGGCGCCAGGTCGCCTCGCCGGATCGCCTCGGCGATCTGCTCAGCCACCTGGAAGTAGAGCGGCACGGGGCTGGAGCGGTCCAGGTCGATCGCCAGGTTCGCGGTCATGCTGATCAGATTAACCGAGGTCAGAATGTCCTGACAATTATCATCGCGAAGGAATATGACATCATGTCTTGACATAACCGCCTGCGCTCCCTCGTCCGGAGGGGTGGGTCGCGTCCTCAGGGGAGGGGTGAGCAGCCGATGAGGGCCCTGCTGCTGGACTTCGGCGGTGTGCTCGTCGAGGGCGTCAAGCGCCCGTCGTGGGCCGCTGAGCTGGCCGAGGAGGTGCACCGGAGGTTGATCGGCGCCGGATGCACCGAGCTGGGCGCGGCCGACGTGGAGATCGACATCAGGGCGGGCGCGGCGGCCGACACGTGCTGGAAGGACGCCATGTCCAGGCCGCGAGAGCCCAGGGAGCTGACGCACCGAGAATTCTGGACCGACTTCGTCGCCGCCGACTGGCCCGAGGCCGCCTGTGCCGTGGTGGCGGCCGAAGCCACCGCCCTGTGCAAGCGGATGGGCGAGCTGCGTCAGCAGTGCGCGCTGCGCCCCGGCATCCCCGAGTTGCTGGCCGCCTGCCGGGCCAGGCGGGTGCCGGTGGCGGTGGTGAGCAACGCCCGGTGCGGGGCGGTGCACCGCGACTTCCTGGCCGCCCAGGGCGTCGAGGTGGCGCAGCAGATCTACAGCGACGAGGCCGGCGTCAGGAAACCGAACCCGGAGATGATCTGGATCGCCACCCGCGCCCTCGGCGTCGATCCGGCCGACGTCTGGTACGTCGGCGACAACCTCGACAGGGACGTCGTCTGCGGCCGGCGCGCGGGAGTGGGCATGACCGTGCTGATGACCTCGAAGAGCACCGCCCGCATCCCGTACCGGGTACGACAGCGCCCAACGGCCGTCGTGGACGACGCCTTCGCCCTGATGGACAGGCTATTGGAGGAGACATGGACGTGACACGGTTGCTCGACACCGCCTCGAAGGCGGCCAGGGCGGTCGGACCGAGGCTGCGCGAGGCGTTCAGGTCGCGGCCCCCGGTCGCCACCAAGCGCGACTTCCACGATCCGGTCACCGAGCATGATCGGGCCGCGGAGGAGACGATCCGCGCCGTCATCACCGCCCGTTGGCCCGGCAGCGCGATCGTGGGCGAGGAGGGCGGCGTCACCGGCTCCGGCGAGCTGCGCTGGTATGTCGACCCGATCGACGGCACCGCCAACTTCGCCGCCGGCCTGCCGTTCTTCTGCGTCTCCATCGCCGCCGCGGTGGACGGCGAGCTGGTGGCGGGCGTCGTCTACGACCCGGTGCGCGAGGACGAGTTCACCGCCTCCACCGAGGGCGCCTGGTGCAACGGCACCCCGATCCGCAGCAAGGGGGCGGCGACCGACCGGGAGGCGATGCTGCTGTCCAGCTACCCCACGCCGCTGGACCTGGCGGCCGACGGCGAGCAGGCGCTGCGCCGCTACGGCCGCTTCGTGGAGTCGTTCGCCGCGGTGCGCCGGCCGGGCAGCGCCGCGCTCAAGCTCGCGCACGTCGCCGCCGGGTGGGCCGACGCCGCGTACGGCACACACTCCAGCCCTTGGGACGTGGCGGCAGGCGCTTTGCTGGTGCGCCAGGCGGGCGGCGTCTACATCGGCGACCCGCTGGAGAAGGGTGACTATCTGGCCTGCGTCGGCGGCTTCGACCTGCGCGGCTCCGTCCTCGCCGAAGTGGCTCCCTGATCGCTCACTCGCTCGCCGCCTCGGCCAGGATGCGGGCCGCGGTCTCGCGGGGCGGGTAGCCGAGTGTCAGGCCGCGTACCGACAGCGGCGCCCGCCTGAACGACGCCTCGGCGTCCTCGTTCAGGACATACCGTAAGGCGGGGGAGCCCGAGCGGTGCGCGCTCAGCGCCTCCACCTGCGGCTCGGCCAGCTCGGCCGGCAGCGCGTTGCGGTAGTCGGCGATCAGCGCGTCCACGTCGAACAGGTGCGCGTACGTCTCCACCGTCCCCGCCACGACGCGGATCAGGCCGGCCCGATCCCGGGAGGCGAGCGTCTCGGCCCGGTAGACCAGCCCGGTGCCGCCGCTCTTGCCGAACCAGCGCAGCGCCTCCCCGGCCGGGAGCGTGAACGCCCCGTACGGTTTGCGGCCGTACAGCAGGGCCCCGGCGATCCACCGGTCGCACCACAAGTCGTCGAGGTAGGGGGCCGGCGTCTCGGGGTCGGCCCGCAGCCCTTGGGCCAGGACGGGGTTCCAGGCCGACACCAGCGGGCTGCTGAAGCGCGGCATGCTCGGGCCCTGCCAGCGGGTCAGCGCGTAGCCGTACCAGATCGCCACGACCTCCACCTGGCGGCCGGGCCGCAGCCGCTCGTAGGTGCCGTTCATGACCTGCCCGCCATCGGGGTGGCGCCAGGGGCCGGGAGTGAGGCGGCCACCCGTGGGGACCGGAGGCGTCCGGTAGTCGGGGTGCAACGTCCACGTGTCGGCCACGGTGTCCAGACCCTTCCGGATCGGCGTACGCATTCAGGAGAGATCGCCTAGGGTGGCTATCGTGCATCAGCCGTCGGTGACTTGCAACAGCCCAGGCAGAGGTGAAACTTTTCGCCAGCCGTGCGGACGGCTCGCCGTATGCATATGAGGCTCGTGGCCGAGCGGCTGCGCTGCCTGCGCGGGGCGCGCGGGCTGTCGATGAAGGCCGCCGCCGACGCGGCCGGGCTGAACACCTCCACGATCTACCGCATTGAACACGGTCTCGTCGCGCCGCGCGAGTCGACCGTGCGCCTCCTGCTGGCCCGCTACGGCGAGCAGGCGCACGAGCGGCCGCTGCTGTCGCTGCTGCGCGGCGAGCGCGCGCCCGGCTGGTTCGACGCGCCGCAGGTGCCGCTGTGGCTGACCGGCTTCCTCGCGCTGGAGGACCAGGCGCAGGTCATCTACACCTACGGCCCGCAGTACGTCCCGGCGCTGCTGCAGACCCGCGCCTACACCGAGGCCGCGATCCGCGCCGCCCACCACCCCGGCGCCACTCCTGGGCAGGTCAACGGCGGCGCCGACCTCATCAGGCGCCGGCAGGAGCTGCTCGAGCGGCCCGGCGGCCCGCACCTGTGGGCGGTGCTCGACCGCAGGGCGCTCCTCGACCCGCCGCTGACCCGGTCCGGCGACCGGCTGGAGCAACTGGACGCGCTGGTCTCGGCCGCCAAGCGGCCCAACATCGCCATGCAGATCGCCCGGCCCAGCGCCGACACCGGCTACCTCTACCACGGCGCGCCGTTCACCCTGCTGCGCTTCCCCGAGCGGGACAGGCCCGACATGCTGGTGCTGCATCTGCTGCACGGGCCGGTTCTCGTCGAGGACCGGCGGCAGGCGGAGGACTACCAGCAGGCGTTCGCCCGGCTGTCGCTGTCGGCCTTCCGCGTGGACGACACCTTCGACGTGCTCGACACGGTCCGCAGGACGCTCGCCGGCTGAGAGGATGAGTCCCCTCAAGGGGGACAAGTCACTCTCGACGGAGGCGACGTGGAGACCCACGGTGACAGCCCGGTCACGTCCTTGACGGCTGTCAGCACAGCCCGGATGTACGACGCCGCCCAGGGCGGCAAGCAGAACTTCGCCGCCGACCGTGCGGCGCTGCGCGCGGCGCGGCGGATCAGCGAGGACGCGGGCAACGCGCTCGTCGCCCACCACCAGCACGTGGGCCGGGTGGTCCGCCACCTGGCCAGGGCGGGCGCCGAGCAGTACGTGCTGGTCGGCACCGGGCTGCCCGGCCAGGGCCACGCCCATGAGGCCATCCACGCGATCTACCCGACGGCCCGGGTGGTCTACGCCGAGCGCGATCCGTACATGCTGGCGCACGCCGAGGCGATCACGGGCCGCGGCACCGACCGGGTCAGGATCGTCGGCTGCGATCTGTCGCGTCCGGCCGACCTGCTCGACGATCCGGTGGTGCGGACGTTCGTGGACTGGGAGCGGCCGGTGGTGGTGGGCGTGCTGTCCATGCACGAAATCCCGGCCGGCGACACCGCCCAGCTCGCCAGGCTGCTCAAGGTCATGGTCCCCGGCAGTCACCTGTGGCTGACCGTGATCAGCCTCGACGGCTACGACGACGCGGTACGCCGGGCGGTGGCGGTCAGCCATCGCGAGCTCGGCCTGGTCATGCACCTGCGTACCCGTGAGCAGGCGCTGGCCCTGTTCGACGGCCTCGAACTGCTGGATCCCGGGCTGGTCTGGGTGCCGCAGTGGCGTCCCGACGGCACCGAGGTCGAGATCGCTCCACCGCGTACGGGCTGGCTGGGGGGCGTGGCCAGGATCAGGTGAGCCGCACGTTCGTCAGTGCCCCTTGCGATAGTCGCCGGCCTGGCGGACATGCTCGATCATGATGCGCTCGGCCGCGACGCCGTCGGCGCCGTCGAGCGCGGTCAGGATGCCCTCGTGCGCGTCGAGCTGCATCCTGACCTGCTCGGCGTCGAGCCACAGCGACGCCTCGGCGGGCACGGGGAGGCTGTCGCGCACCGCCCTGGCGTGCTGGCCGAGGAAGGCCGGGCCGCCGATGTCGGCGATGCGCAGGTGGAAGAGCCTGCTCTGCTCGCCCAGCCGGTCGCTTCTGCCCTCCTCGGCGTCGCGGAGCATCGAGGTGTGCAGCTCGCGCAGCCCGGTCAGGTCGGCGGTGGTGATCCTGGAGGCGGCCAGGCGGGCGCCCAGGCCCTCGACGACGGCGCGCAGGCCGTAGTACTCCTCCAGCGCGTCGTCGCCCAGGTCGACCACGGTCGCGCCGTGATGGGCCTCGTAGCTGATCAGCCGGTCCTTCTCCAGCCTGCGTAGCGCCTCGCGGACCGGTGTGACCGATACGCCCAGCCTGCGGGCCACCGCCCCGGCGCGCAGGGCGGTGCCGCCGGGGATCCTGGCCGTGCGGATCTCGTCGAGCAGCACGCTGTAGACGTATTCGGCTTTGCTCATGGGCGGCCGCGGCTCGCTGGTCGGCATGTCCCTCAGTGTCCCGCAATCTAAGACGACGGTTGACCTATGAGATATTTCTTATAAGTTACATGTTTATGTCTCCCCTCGCCGACCTGCGGGTCATCGACGCCGCGACGTTGTTCGCCGGGCCATCCGCCGCGATGATGCTCGGTGACTTCGGCGCCGACGTGATCAAGATCGAGCATCCCCGCCGCGGTGACCCCTCACGCGGGCACGGCGCCTCGGTCGACGGGGTGGGCCTGTGGTGGAAGACGCTGTCGCGCAACAAGCGCGCCGCCGCCGTCGACCTGTCGCGCGCCGAAGGGCAGGAGATCCTGCGCCGCCTGGTCGAGCGCTCCGATGTCCTGGTCGAGAACTTCCGCCCCGGCACCCTGGAACGCTGGGGCCTGGCCCCTGGCGACCTCATGGACATCAACCCGCGCCTGATCGTGGCGCGGATGACCGGCTTCGGGCAGTTCGGCCCGATGGCCAAGCAGCCCGGCTTCGGCACGCTGGCCGAGGCGATGAGCGGATTCGCGGCCATGACCGGCCAGCCGGACGGCCCGCCCACGCTGCCGCCGCTCGCCCTGGCCGACGGCATCGCCGGGCTGGCCATGTCCTACGCCGTCATGGTCGCCCTGCGCGCCCGCGAGCAGAGCGGGCGCGGCCAGGTCATCGACATGGCCATCATCGAGCCGATCCTGGGCCTGCTCGGGCCGCAGATGAGCGCGTTCAAGGCGCTCGGCGTCGTGCCCCAGCGCACCGGCAACCGCTCCAGCAGCAACGCGCCGCGCAACACCTACCGCACCCGCGACGGCCGCTGGCTGGCCATCTCCACCAGCGCCCAGCCCATCGCCGAGCGCGTGGTCACCCTGGTCGGCCGGCCCGACCTGGTCGAGCAGCCCTGGTTCGCCAGCGGCCACGGCCGGGTCCAGCACGTCGACGAGCTCGACGAGGCCGTCGCCTCCTGGATCGCCGAACGCGACGCCGAAGAAGTCATCGCCCGCTTCGAGGAGGTCCAGGCGGCGATCGCCCCCATCTACGACGTCTCCGACATCGCCAAGGACCCGCAGTACGCGGCCCTGGACACCTTCATCGAGGTGCCGGACGAGGACCTGGGCGCGGTCACCATGCAGAACGTGCTGTTCCGCCTGTCCGATACGCCCGGCGCGGTCGCCTGGCCGGGCCGCCGCCTCGGCCGCGACACCGACCAGGTGCTCGGCGAGCTCGCCTACGGCCCCGAGGAGATCGCCCGGCTGCGCGAGGACGGGGTGATCGCATGAGCGTCCCCGTCACCTGGCTGTACGTCCCCGGCGACCGGCCCGAGCGCTTCGACAAGGCCGCCGCCTCCGGGGCCGACGTGGTCATCATCGACCTGGAGGACGCCGTCGTGCCCGCCCGCAAGGACGAGGCCAGGGCCAACGCCGCCGCCTACCTGGCGCGCCGTACCGGATCCGCCGCGGTGCACGTCCGGATCAACGACCTGGCGAGCGGGCGCGGCCGGGACGACCTCGACGCGCTGGGCGGCCTGCCGGGGCTCGACGCGGTCCGGCTGCCCAAGGTCGAGTCGACCCGGGTCCTGGACGGGCTGTCCGTCAAGGCGTACGCGCTGCTGGAGTCGGCGGCCGGGATCATCGCCGCCCACACCATCGCCGCCCATCCGGGCGTGGCGGGCGTCGCGCTCGGCGAGCAGGACCTGGCCGCCGAGCTGTCGATCACCGACGAGACGGCCATGAACCACCTGCGGCTCCAGGTGGTCCTGGCCGCCGCGGCCGCGGGCCTGCCGCCGGTGCCGATGTCGGTCTACCCCGATGTCCAGGACGAGGCGGGCCTGGCGGCCTCCTGCCGGGCCGGCCGCGCGCTCGGCCTGTTCGGCAGGACCGCCATCCATCCGCGCCAGATCCCGGTGATCAGACGGGCGTTCAGCCCCACGCGGGAGGAGACGGAGCGAGCCACCGAGATCGTCCAGGCCGCCGAGGAGGCCGAACGGGCCGGGACAGGTGCGGTCGCGCTGCCCGACGGACGCTTCGTCGACGCGCCGATCGTCGCCCGGGCCCGCCGTACGCTCGCCCTCGCCGAGCGCCTCGCGCCCGAGGACTGACCTCGCACTTCTCTCATTTTTTCCTGAACTACCCCCCCATCGGAGGCAATTTCGCCATGGGAAGCGCCATCTGGGCACTCCTCGCCTACATCGCCATCATCGTCGTCTGGAACGGCGTGCTGAAACGCAACATCGGTGAGGCGATGCTCATCGGGTTCCTCGGGGTGTGCCTGTTCGGCGGCACCGGATTCTTCGGCCTGGCCTGGGCGGGCATCTCCGACGCCCTGGCCGAGGAGGTCGTGTTCGCCGCCCTGGCCTTCGTGTTCATGGGCTACCTGCTGACGAAGCTGGGGTTGATCCAGGAGCAGGTGACGGTGCTCAACTCGATCTTCGGGCGGCTGCGCGGCGGCGCCGGATACGTCTCCACCTCGGCCGCGGCGCTGCTCGGCGGGCCCGCCGGCTCCGGGTCCGGCATCGCCGCCTCGGTGGGCTCGGTGACGATCCCGTGGATGACCAGATCCAACTGGCGGCCCGACCTGGGCGCCGCGCTGGTGGCGGGCAACGCCGGGCTGGGCATCTCGATCCCGCCGAGCTCGTCGATGTTCCTGCTGCTCGGCTCGGCCGCCGTGGCGCCCGTCCTGACGGCCGACCAGCTCTTCGTGCCCGCGTTCGTCGGCGGGCTGTGGACCGTGCTCTACCGCTTCATCGTCGTGTTCGTCTGGGTGCGGCGCCACCGCATCGAGGCCACCGACGCCGCCGACCTGATCCCGCTGCGGGCCGCCCTGCGCGCCGGGTGGGCGTCGTTGCTGGTGTACGCGGGCATCGCCGTGCCGGTCGTGCTGACGCTCGACTTCGGCGTCAAATGGATGGAGTCGCGGGTCGGCGAGGCCGCGGACGACATCAGCATCGTCGTCTGGATCCCCGTGCTGACCGTCCTGGCCACGCTGGCCGTCGCCTGGAAGCGGCTGCCGCGCACCGGGCGCGCCTGGAGTGAGCTGCTCGGCGACATGGCCCCGCGCTACGTGGTGATCGGCGCGACGCTGTTCTTCGCCTTCGCGGCCGCGGCCAGCCTGGGCGAGCTCGGCCTGGTCGACCAGCTCACCGCCATCATGAAAGAGCTGGACGCGCCGGCGGTCGTCATCGCCACGCTGGTCGGGCTGCTGATCGTGATCATCGCGGCGCCGCTGACCGGGACCGCGACGATCGCCGCCGTCGGCGGCGTGGCCTTCAGCGCGCTGACGGCGGCCGGCGTCGCGCCGGCCGCCGCGGCCACCGCCATCATGATCTTCGCCTCCACCGAGGGCGCCTCGCCCCCCGGCGCGGCCCCGATCTACATCGCCAGCGGCATCGCCGGCATCGACCCGGCCAGGATCTTCGGCCGGCTCATCATCTGGTTCGTCGTCCCCATCCTGGCCCTCGGCGTGCTGGTGGCGACCGGCGTGCTGCCGATCTGATCGAAAGGAACCTCGCAGTGGACACCCTCAAGCGCGCGACGATGACCCTTTTCAAGATCGGGCTGGTCGTGTTCCTGGCCCTCGGCATCGCGGTGGTGCTGGCCCAGGCCGCCGGCCTGGTCGCCGGTGACCCGGGGCTGGTCTCCGGCGCCGTGTCGAGCCTCGGGATGGCGATGACCGTGGCGGCCGGGGTCACCGGGCTGCTCGGCTTCGTGATGTCGTACCTGTTCCACTGGAAGGCGGGGGAGGACTAGGCCGAGCCGGGCGCCCAGCGGGCCCGCAGCTCGGCGTCCTCCGGCGGCGGGCCGGGCAGGGGCCGCTTGTCCGGCGGCAGCCGCAGCGAGTCGAGCACCAGCGCCAGGTAGCGGTGCCGGAGCTGGTCGGTGCGCCCGTGGTCACCCAGCTTGACCGAGGCGAGCTGCTCGAACAGCAACGCCACGTCCGACACCGTGATGTCCTGCCGGAGCACCCCCGCCCCGGACGCCTTGCCGTGCACCTGGATCGCCAGGTCACTGGCCCGCGTGGCGGCCTGATAGAGCTCCTCCGTCGGCTGGAACGTCCCGGCCAGCGCGATCGTGAGAGAGTGGGTGTCGGCGTCGACGATCTCCCGCATGTAGGTGGCGAAGGCCTCCCAGGGGTCGCCCTGGTCGGCCATCGCCTTCTCCGCGGCGGCGATGTACAACGTCAGCCCGTCGAAGCAGAGCTTCTGCAGCAGGGCCTCCTTGCTGGGATAACGCCGGTAGAGGGCGCTGATCCCGACGCCGGCCCGCTCGGCCACGGAGGCTATCGGGGCACCGGGATCGGCGGTGAACACCGCCCGTGCCGCCTGGAGGATCAACTCGTCGTTGCGGGCGGCCTGTGCCTTGCGGCCGCTCATCGGTACAGAGGTCATGCGCCCAGCATACGGGAACGGATAATTCCGTTCTACTAATCTGTGTGGGCGCGTGTGCGCCGATCTTACGTCCTGACATCACGGCGAAAAGATGATCAGCCCATTAGTCAGCATGTCTATACAAAGAGATGACATTGGGATACAACCAGGGCGAGCCCGTTGGTCTTGGAGGTGTCGGATGAGACGAATCCCGATCGTGGTGGCGTTGCTGGGCGCTCTGACGTTGAGCGGCTGCTCCTCGGCGCAGCAACCCGGCGCGCAGAGCAGTGCCCCTCCCGCCGGATCCGCGCCCGCCGCGGCCGGCGGCGGCACCTTCGCCGTCATCACCCACGCCGGACCCGGAGACTCCTTCTGGGACGTGGTCAAGAACGGCGCCGAGGCCGCCGGCAAGCAGTACGCCGCGAAGGTCACCTACCAGGGCGACGGCGACCCGGCCAAGCAGTCGCAGCTCATCGACCAGGCGGTGTCGGAGAAGGTCGACGGCCTCGTGGTGTCCATGGCCAACCCCGACGCGCTCAAGGAGTCCATCGGCAAGGCCGTCGCCGCCAAGATCCCCGTTGTGACGATCAACTCCGGCAGCGACTCCTCCAAGGCGTTCGGCGCCATCACCCATGTCGGTCAGTCCGAGGAGGTGGCCGGGCGCGGCGCGGGCGAGCAACTCAAGGCCGCCGGGGTCACCAAGCTGCTGTGCGTCATCCACGAGGCCGGCAATGTCGGCCTCGACCAGCGGTGCAAGGGCGCCGAGGCCACACTCGGCGGCACGGTCGAGCGGCTGCAGGTCGACGTGAGCAACCTGGCGGACGTGACCTCCAAGGTCACCGCCAAGCTCCAGTCCGACAAGCAGCTCAACGGCGTGCTCACGCTCAACCCGGCGGTCGCCGTCGCCGCCCGCGACGCCATCAAGGACGCCGGGACGCAGACCAAACTGGGCACGTTCGATCTGTCGGGCGACGTGGTGAGCGCGATCAAGGACGGGGACATCCTGTTCGCGGTGGACCAGCAGCAGTACCTTCAAGGCTACCTGCCGATCGTCTTCCTCTACCTGTACAAGAACAACCTCAACACCGTCGGCGGCGGCCTGCCGGTCAACACCGGCCCCGGCTTCGTGACCAAGGACAACGCCGAGCAGGTGGCGAAGCTGGCAGAAGCCGGCACCCGATGACCGTCGCCCCCACCGTCTCCTCCGACGAACGGATCAGCAAGGTCGGCCTGGCACGCCGGCTGCTGATCCGTCCGGAACTGGGCGCGGTCGTCGGCCTGATCGCGGTGTTCGTGTTCTTCGCCGCCCAGTCACCGGTGTTCCGCTCACCCGCCGGCATCGCGAACTGGCTCGACCCGGCCGCGACACTCGGCATCATGGCCGTCGCGATCGCGCTGCTGATGATCGGCGGCGAGTTCGACCTGTCGGCCGGCGTGCTGACCGGCACGACCGGGCTCATCCTGGTCACGCTCGCCACCCGCTACGGCTTCGACGTGTGGACGGCCATGCTCGCCGGGCTGGTCGTCGCACTGCTCATCGGACTCGCCAACGGGCTGATCGTCACCAGGACCCGGCTGCCCAGCTTCATCGTGACGCTCGGCACGTTCCTCATGCTGCAGGGCATCAACCTGGGCGTCACCAAGGCGCTGACCGGCACCGTGCAGGTCAGCGGCCTGCGCAGGGCCGCGGGCTACGAGACCGCCCGGACGATCTTCGCGGGCACCATCGAGATCGGCGGCACCTCCTTCCGCGTGGCGATCCTGTGGTGGGTGTTCGTCACCGCCGCGGCGACCTGGGTGCTCATGCGTTCCAGGGCGGGTAACTGGATCTTCGCGGTCGGTGGCAACGAGCAGGCGGCCCGCGCGGTCGGCGTGCCCGCCGCCCGTACCAAGATCGCGCTGTTCATGACGACCGCGGTCGCGGCCTGGCTGGTCGGCTCGATCCTGGCCCTGCGGTACACCTCCGTGCAGGCCAACATCGGCATCGGGCAGGAGTTCATCTACATCATCGCCGCCGTGATCGGCGGCTGCCTGCTCACGGGCGGGTACGGCTCGGCGATCGGCGCCGCCATCGGCGCGGTGATCTTCGGCATGGCCGACAAGGGCATCGTCTTCCTGGGCTGGGACGCCGACTGGTTCAAGTTCTTCCTCGGCGCGATGCTCCTGCTGGCCACCCTGGCCAACCGCCTGGTCCGGCGGTACGCCGAGGAGGTGAAGCATTGATCATCCAGACGCGCGACATCGGTAAGTCCTTCGGCTCGGTACTGGCGCTGCGCGAGGTGTCGATGAGCGTCGAGGCGGGCAAGGTCACCTGCGTCCTGGGCGACAACGGCGCCGGCAAGTCGACGCTCATCAAGATCCTCGCCGGGGTGCACCAGCACGACACCGGGTCGTTCCTCGTCGACGGCTCCGAGGTGCGCTTCGGCAGCCCCAGAGAGGCGTTGGATCGCGGCATCGCCACCGTCTACCAGGACCTGGCGATGATCCCCCTGATGTCGGTGTGGCGAAACTTCTTCCTCGGCTCCGAACCCCGCAAGGGCCTGGCCTTCGACGTGGCCACCGCCCGCCGGGTGGCCCGCGAGGAACTCCAGGCCATGGGCATCGACATCCGCGACGTCGACCAGCCCGTCGGCACGCTGTCCGGCGGCGAGCGGCAGTCGGTGGCGATCGCCAGGGCCGTCCACTTCGGCGCCCGGGTGCTCATCCTCGACGAGCCCACCTCGGCGCTGGGCGTCAAGCAGGCGGGCGTCGTCCTGCGCTACATCGCCAGGGCCCGCGACCGGGGGCTCGGCGTGGTGTTCATCACGCACAATCCACACCACGCTTATCCGGTGGGGGATCGGTTCCTGCTGCTCAACCGGGGGACGAGCCTGGGCGAGTACGGCAAGGGGGACATCACCCGGGAGGAACTGACCGGGCTGATGGCGGGGGGAGCGGAGCTGGAGCAGCTCTCGCATGAGCTGGACCGGGAGTGATCCAGGACGCCACCCCCCGTTCCGCCCGTACATCTCATTCATCACCATGAGGGGGACACGATCGCCGCGCGCCTGGACTTCATGCTCGAGAAGTTCCGCAAGAAGTAGGCCGGCCCGGCGCGAGGTTCCCCGGGGTCGCCACCACCTGGCCGGTCATGGCATCGTCCCTGGTAGCAGGCGTACGCTGAGAACTCGGCAGGCGCCGGTCCAGCTCTCTTGACGCGACATGGCGCCGGTGTCTCGGCGGGGTTGCGGCCTCTGACGACCGAGGCGCTTTACGAGCTGCCCGCGGCAGGGCGCGCCCCTAGGAAGGGCTCAGATGATTAACAGACGAGCATTCGGCAAAATTGCGGCCGCGGCCTTGCTCGGAAACTGGGTCAGTCTCTCCTCGGTGGCGATGAAGAACGCGTCCTTCGGTCCGCTCAAGCAGATCAACGCCGGCGTCCTGAATGTGGGCTACGCCGAAGCCGGTCCCGCCGATGGTCCCGCGGTCGTTCTTCTGCACGGCTGGCCCTATGACATTCACAGCTATGTCGACGTCGCGCCTTTGCTGGCGGCGAAGGGCTACCGGGTGATCGTCCCGTATCTGCGCGGCCATGGCACCACGCGTTTTCTGTCGAGCAAGACGTTCAGAAATGCCCAGCAGTCGGTGATCGCGCTCGATGTCATCGCTCTGCTGGACGCCCTCAAGATCGAGAAGGTGATCCTCGCCGGTTTCGACTGGGGATCGCGGACGGCGGACATCATCGCAGCGCTCTGGCCGGAGCGCTGCAAGGCCCTGGTCTCCGTGACCGGCTATCTGATCACCAACCGGGAGAACAACAGACGCCCGCTGCCGCCGAAGGCCGAGTGGGCCTGGTGGTATCAGTATTACTTCGCCACGGAGCGGGGCCGGCTCGGCCTTGAGGAGAACCGGCACGATTTGGCGAAGCTCGTCTGGAAGTTCAACTCCCCGACGTGGGATTTCGATGATGCCACCTTCGATCGCACCGCGGCGGCCTTCGAAAATCCGGACTACGTCAGCATCGTGATCGGTAATTACCGCTGGCGGCTGAGTCTGGCCAAGGGCGACCCGAGATACGACCGGCTCGAAAAGCGACTTGCCGAAGGCCCCGTCATCGCCGTGCCCACGATCACCCTCGACGGTGAGTCGGACCCCTTCACGCCCGCTGGGGATGGCGCGGCGTATCGCGGCAAGTTCTCCGGCGAGTACGCGCATCGGACTCTGCGCGGAATCGGGCACAACGTGCCGCAGGAAGCGCCGCAGGCCTTCGCCGAAGCCGTCATCGCCGTCGACGGCCTCTGACCGACCAGGAGAGGAGGGGGTCAGACGGCTTCCGCGGCGAGGGAACCCCTGAGCGCCACGGCCTCGCTCAGGTAGTCGCGGGCCAGCTCGGCCCTGCCCGCCGAGCGGTACAACTCGCCGAGGAGTTCGGCCGAAGACGCCTGCCCGCTGCGGTCGCCGAGCTGTTTGAAGACCGCCAGCGAACGTTCGAGACCCGTGGAGGCGGGGACGAGATCGCCGCGCGCGGCCTGGAGCCCCGCCAGCCGCTGCAGCGCGTAGGCGCCGCAGTGCGGGTCGCCGAGGCTTTCGAAGATCTCCAGCGCGCGCTCGACGTGGTGGCCACCGAGCTGGATGGACACGCAGCCCTCGCGGTGGACGTCGCCGAGCTCCTGGGCCAGGCGCAGCGCCTGCCCCAGCCAGCGCGCCGCCTGGACGGGGTCGCCGGACTTCAGCCAGACCCTGCCGATGGCCTGCCGGGTGAACGCCTCGCCGCTGAGATCGCCCATCGAGCCGAACATCGCCAGGGCCTGCCGGAAATGGGACAGCGCGACGGGGTGCCGGCCGCGGAACTGCGCGACGGCGCCGAGCCCGCAGACGGAGGTGGCCTCCGCCCTGGTGTCGCCGAACTCGCGGAAGGCCCTGCGGGCGCGGACGAACATCTCCTCCGACTCGGCATAGCGGTCCTGGTAGAGGCAGACCTGCGCGAGGCCGCGGAGCATGGCGGCCTCGCCGTAGGTGTCCCCCGCGACCCTGGCGGCCGCCAGCGCGGTGCGGTGGGTGCGCTGCCAGGTGTCGAGATGGCAGCGAAGATCGAGGTAGGGGACCATCGCGGCGGCCAATCCCCACGCCTGCTCCGCCATGCCGGCCGACGCGGCCAGGCTCACGGCGTCCTCCAGCGCCCCGTGTTCGACCTCGAACCAGGCCACCGGATCGGCGGTGAGCCGGTCGAGGGTGCCGCGCGGCAGCAACCAGCGTTCCGCGGCGGCCGAGCTGAGGGTGAACACCGTGGTGGGCAGCTTGGCGGTGGCCAGCTCGGTGGTCGCGGTCCATCCGGCGACCACCCTGGCGAGCGCGGCGGGATCGGGATCCTGTTCGAGCGCGTGACAGCGGACCAGGTCGGGCAGCTGGTAGCGCGGCTGGCCGAGCCGGTCGGTGCCGACCAGCCGTAACAGGTCGGCCTCCAGCAGGGCGTCGGTGACGTCGTCCGCGCGATGCCGGTCGAGCACGGCGTCGACCACCCAGCCGGGCATCGGCGCGCCGCTCAGCCTGCCGAGGGTGTGCAGGGCCCGGGCGGCCTCGCCCGGCAGGCCCCGGTAGCTGTGGTCGAGTCCCGTACGCACGTCGAGGTCGCCGATGCGCAGCTCGCCGATCCTGCGGGACTCGTCCATGAGCCGGCTCTGGAACACCGCGAGCGGCCAGCCGGGCCGCGCCGCCAGCCGGGCCCCGGCGATCCGTACGGCCAGCGGCACGAACCCGCACGCCCGCACGATCGCCGCGGCCGCCTCCGGCTCCCGTGCCGTCCTCGCCTCGCCGATGATCCCGCGCAGCAGGTCCTCGGCCTCGTACCTCGACAGTGGCTTCAGCTGGATCTGGAGCGCGCCGGGCAGCGAGGTGAGCTTCGTCCTGCTGGTCACGATCACCGACGGCCCGCGGCCCGGCAGCAGGGGCCGTACCTGCGAGGCGTCCATGGCGTCGTCGAGCACCACGAGCATCGGGCGGTCGGCCAGGATCGAGCGGTACAAAGCCGAGCGTTCGGCGGGGGAGGAGGGGATCGAGGTCGCGCCCATCGCCCTGAGCGCCTGGGCGAGCAGGTCGGCGGGGTCGTTGGCGGCCAGGCTGAGGAACAGCTGTCCCGCGGGGCACCTGTCGGCGAGGGCGTAGGCGTTGTGGACGGCCAGCGCGCTCTTGCCCGACCCTGGCGGACCCGAGATCACCGCGAGGGAGAATGGGCCCGTAAGCGCCACCGACTCGTTGACGCGGCCCACGAAGTCGGGCACGTCAGGGGGGAGCTGTTTGGGGACGGGCGCGACCGCCTCGGTCACCCGGACCGTGCCCGCGACCACGACGGGCGGCGGGCCGCCGTCCAGCACCCTGGCCTGCGCCTCGCGTAGTCCCGCTCCCGGCTCCACGCCCAGTTCGGTGATCAGTTGCCGCCTGATCGTGGTGTAGCAGGCCAGCGCCTCCGCCTGCCGGCCGCTCCAGTGCAGGGCGAGCATGAGCTGCCCCCACAGGTCCTCGCGGAAGGGATGTTCCGCGCACAGGGGGCGCAGCAGGGCGACCGCCTCGCCGTACTCTCCCTGTTCGAGGCGGGCGGCGATCAGCTCGCGGGCGGCGGCCAGCCGTACCTCGTGAAGGAGGACGAGCCTGCGCGTCCACAGCGGGTGCTCCGGCAGGTCGGACAGCGGCGCGCCGCGCCACAGCGCGAGCGCGGCGGCCAGCGCGTCGGGGTCGCGGCGAGCCACCAGACCCTCGAACCGCAGCAGATCGAGGTCCTGTGGGGCGACCTCGATCAGGTAGCCGGCGCCCTCGGCGCGGATGCGCGCGCCGAGAGAGGAGCGCAGGGAACTGGCGTAGGTGCGCAGGTTCGCCTGCGCCGAGCGGGGCGGGCGTTCCCACAGCACTTCGGCCAGCAGGTCCGCGCTGACGAGGTGGTTGGCGTCGAGAAGCAGCGTGGCCAGCAGCATGCGCGGCTTCCTGCCGGAGATGCGCAGTGGCCGCCCTCCGGCCCGCGCCTCCAGCGAGCCGAACACCTGGAAGGACACCATGGCAGCCTTCTGTATGTTTTTTGTATGGATCATTCCCACTCTGGGCCCTAACAAGACACATTCGGTGCAGAAGGGGTCCCTGTGAAAATCGGAGCAATCGCGATCGCCGGTTTAGCCCTGTTCTTGAGCGTCGCCGCCGCCGACCCAGGCGACGAGGGCGGCGACCCGCCCAACCAGGTGACGGCGGACGTGAGCGTCACGGCCACCAACTTCCAACTGCCCTTCCCCTGCGGACAGAGCTGGACCGGCAACTCCAGCGCGAGCAGCGCCCACGTGTCGTGGGAGATCGACTTCAACAGGGGCAGCACGGCCGACGCCGACCTCGGCGACCCCGTGGTGGCCGCCGCGGCGGGCACGGTGGTCATCTCCGCCCACCAGGGCTCCACCAACGGCTACGGCAACCTCGTCAAGATCGACCACGGTGGCGGCTGGGCGACCTACTACGCGCACCTGAACGTCCGCTCGGTCAGCGAGGGCCAGACCGTCGCCCAGGGACAGAAGATCGGCACCGTCGGCAACACCAGCAAACCCGGCAACGCCATCTCACCCCACCTCCACTACGAGGTACGGCTCGGCAGCGACTATCCGTCCAACATCCAGAAGGCCGTCTTCAACGGTACGACCTACGGCTACCCCATCCAGACGCTGACCTCCAAGAACTGCGGTAACACCACCAACCCGTACACCCCGCAGGAAGTCTGCGGCGACGGCTACAGCGTGATCGACTCGGTGGCCCTCGGCACCTCGGGCAAGGTCTACCTGCTCTACAACAGCTCCACCGGCTACAACTGCGTCACCACGCTGAAGAGCACCTCCCTGGGCACCGCCACGGCGACGACCGCCTACCTGGAAGTGCAGGGAAGCAGCAGGATCACCGATACGGGCAACTTCTCCTACTACGCGGGGCCGGTGCGGGCCTCGGCGGCGGACAAGTGTGTGAAGTGGGGCGGTAAGGCAGGCTCCTCCACCTACGACAGCGGCTTCGAACACTGCGACTGATCAGTCGAGCGTCGGACAGGGCTTCCACGGCGCGGTGGGGGCCCTGTTCAGCGTCCACATTCGTGGTAAGTAATCTACAAAGTAAAGGCGCTCGGCCGGGTCAGTGCACGAAAAAGCCACCATCGACGAACAGCATCTGTCCGGTGACAAACGCGGAGGCGGCACCGGCCAGAAACACCGCGGCACCGGCGAAATCGTCCGGCACGCCGTTACGGCCGACCATGTGACGGGCGGCGAGCGCCTCGACCCGGCCGGGGATGGCCTGGGCCGGCTCGGTCAGCGGTGTCAGCACGAAGCCGGGGATGATCGTGTTGACGCACACGCCCTGGCGTGACCAGGCTTCGGCCTGCGATCGGGTGAGTCCGGCGATGCCTGCCTTGGCCGCGCCGTACACCCCGCTGTTGCCGAAGGCGCTGACGGTCTGCTGGGAGCCCACGTTGATGATCCGTCCCCAGCCCCGTTCGGCCATGCGCGGGCCGAAGTGCTGGCCGAACAGGTAGGGGGCGGTCAGGTTGACGGCGATGGTCTGCTCGTAGTCGTCGTCGGTGAGCTCGCCCATGGGCTTGCGGATGTTGTTGGCGGCGTCGTTGACCAGGATGTCGATCCGGCCGGCGCCGGCGCAGACCCGTTCGACCGCGGCGCGGTCACCGAGGTCGGCGCTGATGCGGGAGGCCGTCACGCCGTGCTGACCCAACTGGTGTACGGCCTTGTCGAGCTCGGCCTCCCGGCGAGCCACGATCACGACCTCGGCGCCGGCCCGGCCGATCGCTTCGGCCATGGCGTAACCGATGCCGGAACTTCCGCCTGTCACCAGGGCTCGCCGGCCGTCCAGGGAGAACAACTCGCGCAGGTAGTCAGACACGAACCGTCAAATTAGCATCCCGGGTGAGGCCGTTCGCGGCGGGGCTTGGTCGTAACGGCAGGCCGGCTGACTCCTTCCAGGTCGTCGAGGGCTAACCCAGCAGCGGGAACCTCTCGTCGTCTGAGGACAGCCGTCCCGTAGCCGTCAGGACGTAGGTGGGCAGATCCAGCTGGGACGGCCGGGCCGTACCGAGCAGGCCGTCGAGCGTCTCGCCCGCGAGTTCCAGCGCCTCCGGCGCGGGCGGGTGATCCGCCTGGAGGTCGAGGTGGTGGATGGCGGCCTCGGTGGCCAGGGTGGCCAGGAAGTCGGGGACGGCGAGCACATGGCCTTGAGTCGCGACGAACCCGGCGGGGTCGGCGGCCAGCGCCGCCCGCACCGCCGCGGGGGCGGTGTCCTGCCAGACCCGCACGACGCCGGAAGGCCGCGTGAAGGCGGACGCGGATCTACGCACCCACCAGGCGTGGCCGTCCGCACCGTCCACGCCCGGCTTGAAAGGGGCCCAGTAGGTCACGTAGTCGACGTCGGGCGGCCCGTCCGCGGGGGTGGCGAGGGTGACGAGTGCGCGCTGGGCGTCGCAGAGCACGTGGAAGAGCAGGTCGACGGCGGCCCATCCGGCGCACCTGGTGGGCTGGAGCAGGTCGATCCCGCTCACCGCCGCCGTGAACTCCCGATAAGCGGCGGCGAAGGCGGTGCGGGCGCGGTCGATGTCCATGGGTCAATCTTGCGCGAGCGTGCGGCGATCGCATGCGGTGCCTCAGCCGGTGGTGAGCCAGGTGCGGATTTCGTTCATGAGCGGGACGGGCGCGTCGTGGTGGACCAGGTGACCGGCGGCGTCGATCAGCGAGAGTTCGGCGGCGGGGATCAGGCTCTGCAGGCGTCGGGCGGTATCGGTGGGGATCCACGTGTCGTGGGAGCCCCACAGGATCCTTACCGGGATGCTGACGCGGCCCAATTGTTCTTCGTTCTCTTCGAGGAAGCGCTCGTCGTAGTGGGCGATCTGCCGGTAGAAGGCGGGCTGGCCTTCCTCCCCCGTCCACGGATGCACGAGGGCGTCGAGATCGTCGTCGCGTAGGCCGCGGTGGCTCGCGCCCTGAATGTAGGCACGCACGATGGCGGTGTGGATGTAGGCCGGTAGCTGTGCCAGGACGTCAGGATGGTCTTGCACGAACGTGAAGAAGGGCGAGCCGCTGGGCGGGATGGCCACCACGTCGACGAGCATGAGCGAGGCGTAATCGACGCCCAGGGTCAGGTGCGTGCGCAGGGATACGGCACCGCCGAAGTCGTGGGCGATCACGTGTGGCCGGTCCAACCCCCAGTGCGTGAGCAGCGCCGCGAACGCGTCGGCCTGCGCGCCGAAATCCACGGGATGCTCGGCCTGCTTGGAGGAACGGCCATATCCGGGCATGTCCCACAGGTAGACGGTGAAGTCGCTGCTCAAGGCCTCCGCGAACGGCTGCCACAACACCGACGAGAACGGCGTGCCATGACAGAACACCACGGCCGGCCCCGCCCCCGCGCGTCCCCAGGCAATCTGCCTTCCACGCCACGTGAATCGCTCCGTCAACTCCATGACTGGCAATGTTAGTAAGTCGTGCCCAGTTTGCGGCGGCCGGTCTTAGGCCCAGCAATCAGGCCGAACGGGCGCCGGCCATCGCCATGCTC
Organism: Nonomuraea sp. NEAU-A123; assembly: GCF_018603905.1. Taxonomy (GTDB): domain Bacteria; phylum Actinomycetota; class Actinomycetes; order Streptosporangiales; family Streptosporangiaceae; genus Nonomuraea. The sequence continues at coordinate 437,611 of NZ_JAHFZZ010000002.1, read as the reverse complement.
GCGGCCACGAGGCTGACCATGGGTGGTGGTGTGACGGGTCCCGGGTTCATGCCGTGGGGAGCGGGTTCTGGCCGAGGAAGCGGTGGCCGTTGTCGGCGGAGGCACGTACCGCGGCGAACCCGTAGTCGATCGTGGCCGTCTCGTAGTCGCGCAGCGCCGTCACGAGCGGGCGTCCGTGTGCCGCCTTGTTCAGGGCGTCCGCCAGCGTGGCCGCGTCCCGCAGCGCGGTGTTGGCGCCTACCCCGCCCGCCGGGCTCATCGCGTGGATGGCGTCACCCAGCAGGGTGACGGCGGTGGTGGGCCATGCCTCGATGGGGACGCTGGTACGCAGTACGGCGGGGAAGATGCTGGCCGGATCCCATTCCTGCACGATGCGCCGGACGCGGGGATGCCAGCTGTCGATCAGGTCCAGCACCATCGCGCGGAGTTCGGCGCCGGTCATGCGGTGGAGTTCGTCGTCGGTGCGGGGGAGGTGCTCACCGCGGATGCCGAAGCTGCAGGTCATGTAGTCCTGAACGGCGCGGAGCCGGACGGCGGGGGCGTGCCGGAGGACGGCCTGGTGTATCGGCTCTGGGAACTCCACCGGTGCCACCCCGATGAATGCGTTGCGGGGGCCGACGATCGCGGTGAAGACGTTGAACATGTCGTCGCTGAACAGCTCCCGGGTCTGGTCGTTCAGCGGGATCTTGCCGTAGAGCTGGCGCAGGCCGGTGTCGACGACACGGGCGTGGGGGAGGAGCTGACGGCGGATGACGGAGTTCACGCCGTCGGCGGCCACGAGCACGTCGCCGGTCACGGTGCTGCCGTCGGCGAAGTGGGCGGTGATGCGGCTGTTCGTGGTGGCGACGGCGTCGGTGGGGGTGGTTTCGAAGCCGGTGCATGTCTTGCCGAAGGTGACGATGTCGTCCAGCCCGGACAGCAGGATCTGGCGTAGCGTCAGCCGGTCGACCGCCAGGGGTGCGGGTCCGGGCTCCGCTTCGGCCGTCCATCGCGGGACGAGTTGCTCGTCGAGGAAGACCGAGCGGGGGCCGGGTGTCCCGGCGGTGGCCAGGAACAGCCGCCACAGCCGTGGTGGAAGGGCGTGTTCGAGGGCGCGACGGCCGTCGGCGTTGATATGGAGACGGTAGCCCTGGTCACGGAAGACGGGTGTCGGGTCCTGCTCGTGTACGGAGACGCTGATGCCGTCCTGGCGCAGCCGCTGGGCCAGGCACAGGCCGCCGAGACCGGCGCCGATGACGATCACATGCATGGTGGTGGATCCCTTCTGGTCGTCGGCAACTGTCGGCGCTTGACGTGGGTGAAGGCGAGCCAGGCGCGGCGATGCGGCGATTTCCGGCACGAGGGGCGGTGGTGGAGACGGAATCCGATGGGCGGCTCTGGGCGTGGCACGTCAAGGCGGTCGGCGCCTTACGTCACGTGGGCAGGATGGCGCCGGCTCGCTTGACGGTCCGGATCAGGGGTGCCGTCTCGACGTGCCGTACGGCCTTCAGCGATCCGATGCGCTCGGTCAGGTACCGGTACAGATCGTGGGAATCCCGGCAGGTGACGCCGGCGAAGAGGTTGGCGGGACCCGTCGTGGCGGCGGCCACAGTGACCTCCGGGTGCCGGGCCAGAGCCTCGCCCACGGCGGCGAGCTTGGCGGGCTTCACGGACATCCACAGCCAGGCCTCGGCGTGGAAGCCGAGGGGTTCGGGTGGGATGTCGACGTCGAAGTAGAGGATCCCGGCCTGCCGCAGGTGCGCCATGCGCCGCCGTACGGTCGACTCCGACCAGCCGGTGATCACGGCCAGGTCGGTGTGGGGGGTGCGCCCGTCCTTCGACAGGCTCTCCAGTAGCGCGTGGTCCGCTGCGTCGAGCTGGATGGTTTCGTCGAGGACGACCGGGTCGGCGGGGGGTGGAGGCTGGAGTGCGGCTGCCTGCTCGGCCGACAGTGCCCGCAGGCCCGCCCAGCCCGCCGGCCCGCCGGCGAACCTGTGCAGCATGCGGTGCGCGGTGACGCCCACCACCTGTCGGCTGCGGGGGAGTTTCTCCAGGAGGAGCACGTCGCGTTCGGCGGGTGTCCGGGCCAGGGTGCCGCAGGCGATCTCGGTGCCGCCGGAGAGCAGGCTCACCCAGGCGGTGTCGTTACGGCGGGCCAGGGCGGCGGCGACCGCGCTTCCGGCGTCCGGGGTGCAGCGCAGGCGGATCGCCCACGATACGTAGTCGAGCCGGAACCCGTCGACCACGCCGACGACGCGGAGTATCCCGGCCGAACGCAGCCGCCGGTAGCGGCGGGCGATCGTGTTCTCGGAGACGCCGAGCACGTCGCCGATCTTGCTGAAGGGCGCTCGGCCGTCGATCTGGAGCGCGTGTACCAGGCAGCGGTCCAGGCGGTCCAGCGTGACGGTTTCCATCTGGGTAAGGTATCTCTGTGCCGGTTAAGGGCATGCTGATGGCCCGTGCGGGTGGGATTCGTAGCGGGCGCCTCTGTGGCGGAGGCGAGTGCTATCGCCTGCTGGGCAGCGGGGTGGCGTCAAAGGTGAGCAGCGCTTCGAGCTTGCACTGACGCCATTATGGCGCCATAGTGATGTCATGGATCTCGCGCCGTACGTCGACAATCTGCGCCGCGAACTCGCGGTCGCCGCCGAAGCGGGCGGCGACGATGCGCGCGCGCTCGCCGAGCGCCTCACCTCGCCGCTGGAGTCGGCCACGCGGCTCGTCCTGCTGGAGGCGTTGTCCGCCGCCGCTGACGAGATTACCCGTGAGCTCGCACCGGGATCGGTCGATGTGCGGCTGCGCGGACGCGACCCCTCCTTCGTCGTGACACCGCCGCCCACGGACCGCTCGCTGGATGACGAGAGCGAGGGCGGTTTTGACGCGCTGCCGGGTGGGGCGGCCGGCCGGCGGTGGTCGGGTTCGGGTGCCTCACCCGGCTCGGGAAGTCCAGCGGGACGCGGGGCTCCGGGGGCCTCGGGGACGCCCTCGGTTTCGACGGCGGTGCCGCAGGACGGTGAGGAGGGTGGCACGTCGCGGATCTCGCTGCGTGTCCCCGAGCAGCTCAAGCCGCGTATCGAGGAGGCGGCCAGCCGCGAAGGGCTCTCCGTCAACGCCTGGCTCGTCCGGGCCGTCTCCGCCGCGCTCCAGCCAGAGGGTGCGGGCGGCCGTTCAGGGTGGCGCGAGGATCCGAAGGGGGGCCGGCGCTACACCGGCTGGGTTCGCTAGCGCGCCAGGCGAAGGCTTCGCGTCCGGCGCGCCAACTTTTGCTGCTCATCGACGGAGCCAATGCCCGCGTCGTGGTGGATGGGGATCGGTCGGCGATGCTGCGGGCCAAGGCCGCAGCCTCCCGCAAAAGCGACATGCCCGAATACTTCGATGCCAAGGTCGAGGTCGTGAACGCCAAGCAGGCCGACAGGCTGGCGAAACTGCCCGGGGTCGGCTCGGTCTATGCGTGGAGAACGGACTTCTGGATCGGCAAGGCCCACGCGCAGGTCAGTCTCTGTGCTCCTCGGAATGACCCGGGGCCTGCCAGGGCCGGGATCGGACCACGAACCTTGAGCGTGAGGACCATCGCGTCGTTCACCGGTGGGAGCTTCCGCCTCGTACTGGCCGACCCGTCCAACCTCACTTCGATCACCGCCGCGCTCAAAGGGCTTTCCGGGATGAAGGGAGTTTCGCGGCTGATGCATACGCCGGGGTGAAGGTTGTTCGTCCTCCGGCTTCGCCTGTGGGCGACTCACGGTAGACGCGTGGTACCGAAACTCGCCGACTGTCAGGTGGAGCCAATCCCCGTCGACAAAGTCACGTAGGCGTACGTGGCCACGTTCGGCTGAACGGAGATGCCGATGCCGTCAGATCAGTGCGCGTACAAGGTGCTCGGCGAGAGCGACGACGGGAAGGTTCGTTGTGGCCCGGGGGATCACCGGGATGATCGAGGCGTCGATGACCCAGAGGTTGTCGGTGCCGTACAGCCGCCCGGAGGTGTCGACGACGGCTCCCGCGTCCGGGTCCGTGCCGATCGCGCACGTGCCGACGGGGTGCCAGTAGTGGGCGGCGGCGGCGCGCATCGCGGCCTCGCCCGCTCGCGGGGCCGCGGTGAGCCCTTCGCGCGGGGCCGCGCTGAATCCGTCTTGTGGGGTCGCGGTGGATTCGTCTCGCCGGTCCGCGATGAATGCTGCGGTGAACTCGTCGAGGGGGCGCCCCAGGAGCGGGGCCAGCGCCGGTGAGGCGGCCATGCGCCGGCACAGGTCGATGCCGTACCGCAACACCGCCAGATCACTCCCTTCGGGGTCGGTCAGGTAGGCGTGGTCGACGATCGGTCTGGCTCCGGGGTCGGGAGATGTCAGCCGCAGGGCGCCCCGGGATCGTGGTGTGAGGCAGGCAGCGGGCAACACGCAGGTCCAGCCTCCGGATTCTCTGCCGGTCCACGGAAGGAGATGCAGGTCGTACGGTGCCCGGCCGCCGGGGGACAATGCCTTGCCGATCACCTGCTCGTCCGGGACCGCCGCTCGCTCGCGCTCGTGGTCGGAGAGTCGTCGCACCAGCTCGTCGCTCGCGGCGTACCGCAGCTCCAGGGTGGGGTGGTCGTGCAGATTGCGGCCGACGCCGGGTAGGTCGAGGAGGGGTTCCACGCCGAGGGCGGCCAGCTCGCCGGCCGGTCCGATGCCGCTGCGCAGCAGGACTTCGGGGCTGCCGTACGCGCCGCCGCACAGGACGAAGCGGTCGGCCTCCACGGTGAGCCGCTCCCGCCCGCGCCGCACGTGCGCGCGGCGGATCACCGAGCCGTGCAGTTCGAGGCGCTCGACCAGCGCGTGGTCAATCACGCGAAGCCGCGCGTCGCCGCGCCCCGAGTCCAGGACGCCGCGCTCCAGGCCCAAGGAGCCCCGCTCCAGGCCCAAGGAGTCGCGTCCCGAGCCCAGGGCGCCGTGCTTCGGGCCCAAGGAGCCCTGTGCAGGATCCAGGGCACCGTGCCCCCGGCCGAGGTAGCCCCGAACCGGGTCCAGGTAGGCGAACGCGCTGTTCCAGCGGACGCCGTCAGGGTTGTTGACCGGCGACGGGCCGCAGCCGGCGCCTCCGAACAGGTCGTCCAGGTCATCCGTGCGCGGCACACCGGACAGGATCATGGCTTCCATCGCCGCGGCCTGGAACGGGGTGAGCTCGTCGTCAAAGTCCTGGCGGACGCGGAGCCTGGCCGCGCCCTGCCTCATCAGCTCGGAGATCGACGCGTCGGTCCAGGACAGCCCCCATGACCGGTAGTCGGCGGCGTGGCCGACGGTCTGGGAGCAGCCGTTGTGGGATGAGCAGCCGCCGATGACGCGGGCGCGATCGAGCGGCAGGTCGCGTTCGGGGAGGGCGCCGGGGCCCCGGTATCCCCAGTCGTGGGTCTCCGGCAGCGTGGAGCTGTCGAGCAGTTCGCGGGGCCAGCGCCCGGCGGCGAACGGCCCGTAGTCCGGTCCGGCCTCCACGACCACCACGGACAGGGAGGTGGTCTCGATCAGGCGCCCGGCGACGACCGCCCCGGCGGTGCCGCCGCCGAGAACGGCGATGTCCGCGCGAACGCGCTGGTCTAAGTCGTTTCCAACGCTTACCATGGAGCAAGTTTAATCGATCGGTCGATAAAATCAATCGGGCCGCACCTGACGAGAGCAGGCAAGAACGTGGACGTCGCCATCCTCATCTACGAAGGTTTCACCTCCCTGGACGCCACCGGGCCGTTCGAGGTGCTGAGGCGCCTGCCCGATCCGCGGGTGTGCTTCGTCTCGGCGACGCCCGGGATGTGCGCCGCCGATCAGCCGGGTTTCGGGCTGGTGGCCGAGCCGCTGGAGAGCATGGAGCGGCCGGACATCGTGGTGGTCGCCGGTGGCAGCACCACCCAGGGCCTGCTGGCCGACGAGACGGTTCTGGCCTGGCTGCGCCGGGTGCACGACACGAGCACGTGGACGACGTCGGTGTGCACCGGATCGCTGCTGCTCGGGGCCGCGGGCCTGCTCCGGGGCCGTCAGGCCACCTCGCACTGGTACGAGCTGGACAGTCTGCGCTGCTTCGGCGCCGAACCGGTGTCCAGACGCGTCGTGGAAGATGGGAAGATCATGACGGCCGCGGGCGTGTCCTCCGGCATCGACATGGCACTGCTGCTCTGCGACCGGCTGGAAGGCCCGGCCTATGCCCAGGCCGTGCAGTTGGGGATCGAGTACGACCCCCAGCCTCCGCACGACGCGGGTTCGGTGGCCAAGGCCCCGGCCGAGGTGGTCCGGTTCATGCGGGACAACATGGAGCGGCACTACGGCCCTTCCTGGGACCGGCGGGTCGTTCAAAGCTCGTAAGGCCCTCCACTCGGGTCCGTGCGATCAGCCGCAAAATGACCCTCTGTAATAGCCGGCTCGACCGAGTCGATGATCTGAAGTAGCCGGTGCGGTGATGCGGTCAATCGCGTAGCGATCGCCGCATCACTTGGGCGGGATCTGTCAGGCGCCGAGATGGCGACGGAGCCAGGTGGCGTCTCGTCACCAGTGCGCGGCGCGGTCCCCGTCGGCTACCTCGGGGCGGTGAGCTGGGGGTACAGAGCGGTGAGGTCGGCGGAAAGACCGGCCTTGACCTGGCGTGACAGGTCGTCGGCGAGGACTTCGGGGGCGTCGGACTCGATGCCGTCCAAGGCCTGCTCCGCGACGCTGTGCGGGGAGGTCTTGGCCGCGTCGACGCCGGAGGCCATGTCGGTGTCGACGTAGCCGACGTGCAGCCCGGTGAGGTTGATACCACGCGGCCGCAGCGCCAGGCGCAGCGCGTTGGTCTGCGACCACAACGCGGACTTGGACGCGCTGTAGGCCTCGACGCCGGGAGCCGTGAACCAGGAGAGCACCGAATGGATGTTGAGGATGTGACCGCCGCCGTTGCGTTCGAGGAGCGGGACGAAGGCGCGGGTGGTGAGCAGCGGCCCGTAGAAGTTGACCTCGAACTCGCGGCGGACGTCGTCGATGGAGGAGTCGAGGAATGACGCGTTCAACAGGACTCCGGCGTTGTTGATCAGGATGGTCGCGTCCGGAGCCTGGTCGGCGGCCGCCGCCACGGAGCCGGGGTCGGTGACCTCCAGGGCCAGCGGGATCGCGTCCGGGTGGGTGACCGTCCGGGGGTCGCGGGCTGTGGCGTAGACCTTCGCGGCGCCGCGCTGGTAGAGGGCCTCCACGAGTGCCTTGCCGATGCCGCGGCTGCCGCCGGTGACGATGGCCACAGAGCCTTTGATGCTGGTCATGAGTCATTTTCCTCTCTTGGAAACCGATCGGTTTCCACCCGCCCACCGTAAACCGATCGGTTTCCAGAATGCAAACGGGGGCGTAGCCTTGGCCCATGACGAATCCGACGCCGACACCGACGACGAAGCCGGCCGCTCCCGCCTCGACGCGCGATCGTCTGCTCGACGCCGCGGCGGAGCTGTTCTATCGGGAGGGCGTGGGCGTGGGCGTGGAGGCGTTGTGCCGCACGGCTGGGGTGTCCAAGCGCTCGATGTACCAGCTGTTCGACAGCAAGGACGAGGTGATGGCGGCGAGCCTCGAACGCAGCGCCCTGGCCTACTATCAGGTTTTCCTGCAGTGCTCCGCCGACGACGAACGGTCGCCGCGGGCGCGGATCCTGCACGTGTTCGAGCGCCTGGAGGAGTCGGCGGCGGCACCGGACTTCCGGGGTTGCCCGTTCGTGGCGACGGCGGTGGAGGTCAAGTCGCCCGAGCACCCGGCGAGCCTGGTCGCCCGCCGCAGCAAGGACGCGATGACCGCGTTCTTCCAGCAGGAGGCCGAGCGCGGCGGCGCCGAGGACCCCGCCTTGCTGGCACGGCAGTTGACCGTCGTGTTCGACGGGTCCAGCGCGTGGGCGGTCGTGCAGGCGCAGGGGCTCGACGGCCTCGCCGTCGCGACAGCCGGTACCCTGCTCGACGGCGCCGGCATACATCCGTGATCGCCTGCGCCGGCTACGTGATCCCAGATCGTGGCGGCTTCACGAGGTGGCGAGCATGCCGAACCGGCCTGGTCTCGGGCGTCAGCGGTGTCCCAGGCGTGCCATGACCTGGTGGCGCGTCGGCTCTGATGCTCGGGTGCCCCGACAGCGCGAGGGCGTTCTGAACGCCCATGCTCGAGGACTCGTCGACAAGCCGCCGGCCGGCCGAAGCACAGACCGTGACATTACGGACCCGAGCGGGGGCCGTGACGTTGACCGCCGCGCCATGCGGAGCCGTTCAGAGCTCGTAAGGCTGTCCATCGCGCCACGAGAAGTGGCACCATACCCGTTGCCCGTCCCGCCGGTCCTCAGGTGGGTCCGACTCGCCGCAGCGCTCGGCCGCCTGGGGGCAGCGCGGGTGGAAGCGGCAGCCGGGCGGGACCCGCAGGGGGCTCGGGGGTTCGCCCTCGAGGCCCCGCGCCATGGCGCCGGAGCGCCGCCGATCGCGGGAGGGGACCGCGTCGAGCAGTACACGGGTGTACGGATGCCCCGGCCGCGCGAAGACCTCCGCGACGGGCCCCTCCTCCACGATGGTCCCCAGATACATGACGGCGATGCGATCACACAGCCCCCGTACGGTCGCCAGGTCGTGCGAGATGAACAGCACCGTCAGCCCGAGCCGCTCGCGCAGGTCGCTCAGCAGGTTGAGCACGGCGCCGGCCACCGAGGCGTCGAGCGCGGCCACGGCCTCGTCGGCGACCAGCACCTCCGGTTCGACGGCCAGGGCGCGGGCGATCGCGACGCGCTGGCGCTGGCCGCCGGAGAGTTCGCGTGGGAGGGCGTGCGCCTGCCGTTCGCCCAGGCCGACCATCTCCAGTAGCTCCCGCGTCCGGTGCCCGATCCGCTCGGCGGGGACGGTGCGATGCCGGCGCAGCGGCTCCGCGAGCGTCTGCGACACCGTGCGGCGCGGGTCGAGCGAGGAGCCCGGGTCCTGGTAGATCATCTGTATCCGGCGGCGCATGCCCGGCGGGCGCCGCGCGGGTACGGGCACGCCGTCGAGCAGCACGCGTCCGGCGGACGGGGGTGCCAGGCCGACGATCGCGCGCGCGAGGGTGGACTTGCCGCAGCCGCTCTCGCCGACCAGGCCCCGGATCTCGCCCCGCCCCAGTCGCAGGTCGATCGCGTCGACCGCGCGGACGCGCCGCTGCCGCAGCAGTCCGGCCCGTACGGGGAAGTCCACGACGAGTCCTTCCACCCGTACCAGCTCGCTCATCTGGCCTCCAAGGTGTTCACGCAGGACGAGCGGTGCCTGCTGTCGAGCCCGTCGACACCGGGGACGGGGCCCGAGCAGGCCGCGACGTGGTGGGCGCAGCGCGTCATGAAGCGGCAGGCGGGGGTGTAGTCGGCCGGGGCGGGCGGGGAGCCCGCGATCGGGCGGAAGCGGCCGATGGGCCCGTCGAGCGTGGGGACGGCGTCGATGAGGGCTCGGGTGTAGGGGTGCCGGGGCCGGTCCAGGACGTCCGGCGCGGGTCCCATCTCGATGATCTGGCCGGCGTACATGACGGCGACCACGTCGGCGATCTGGCGGATCACCGCGATGTCGTGGCTGACGAAGACCATGCCGAGTCCCCGGTCGGCGCGGGCGGCGTCCAGCAGCCGCAGGATCTCCGCCTGCAGCGTCACGTCCAGCGCCGTGGTCGGCTCGTCGCACAGCAGTACCCGTGGATCGGTGGCCAGTGCCAGGGCGATGGCGACGCGCTGGCGCATGCCGCCGCTGAGTTCGTGCGGGTAGGAGCCGAAGCGCAGGGCGGGGTCGGGGACGCCGACCGAGGCCAGCAGCTCCACGGCCCGTCGCCGGGCGGCGGCCCGTGAGGTGGCGGTGCGGCGGCGGACGATGTCGGCGATGAAGGCTCCGACGCGGGCCGTGGGGTCGAGGGAGGCGTGCGAGTCCTGGAAGACCATCGCCAGCCCGCGCCCGGCCGCCTGGCCGGGAGGGACGGCGCAGGGTGCGGCTCCTGCCCGCGGGCTCAGGCGGATCTCGCCGCCGGTGCGCTCGATGCCCGGCGGCAGCAGTCCCATCGCGGCGCGCAGGGTGAGCGACTTGCCGCACCCCGACTCGCCGACGATGCCGAGGCACTGCCCGGCGCCGACCGCGAAGGAGACGCCGTCGAGCACGGTCAGCGCCGTGCCGTCCCGCCGGACGGCGACACGCAGTCCGTCCACTTCGAGCAGCGGGTGCGCGCTCATCCTCGCGCCTCCCCTCGACCGCCGAGCCGACCACCAAGCCGACCACTAAGCCGACCGACGGGCCGACCGCCGAGGCGGTCGCCGAGCCGGTCGCCGAGGGCGGCGATGCTCGATCCGAGGATCACGATCGTCAGGCCCGGGAACGCCGCCAGCCACCAGTGGCTGCGCAGGAACAGCTGAGCCTCCGACACCATCGCGCCGAGCTCGGGCGTGCCCGCCTTGACGCCGAGCCCGAAGAACGACAGGACCGCGATGCCCTGCAGCGCCATCCCCATGTCGGTGGCCAGGTAGACCAGCGACTGGCGCAGCGCGTTCGGCAGCACGTGCCGAAACAGCACCGCGGTGTGGGAGAGGCCGAGCAGGTAGCTGGCCGAGACGTAGTCGCGTTCGCGCACCCGGCGCACCTCGGTGCGGATGAGCCGCGCGTACACGACCCAGCCCAGCACGCTGAACGCGACGAGCAGCGACGCGGTGCCCGGACCCAGCACGAACACGAAGGCGATCAGCAGCACGTACACGGGCAGCGCCTGGAAGATGTCGGCCACCCAGCGCAGCGCGGCGTCCAGGACGCCGCCGCGGTAGCCGGCCACCGCGCCGATCAGCGTGCCGGCCAGCATCGGCAGCCCCGCGGCGAACACCATCAGCAGCAGGTCGGTACGGAGCGCGAACAGCAGCCGGGACAGCACGTCCCGGCCGAGCGCGTCCGTGCCGAGCAGGTGGGCGGCGCTGGGCGGCTGGAGCTGGTCGAGCGTCAGCAGGGCCGGGTCGGCCGGAGCCAGCAGCGGCGCGAGGACGGCGGCCAGGATCGCCAGCGCCAGCAGCCCGGCGGCCGCCGAACGAGTCCAGCCGGACGCACGCGGTGTCACGGCGGACACCGCCGCGGGAGTAATCATCGCCATGTCGTCCTCGGATCCAGGAGGGCGACCGCCAGGTCGGCGAGCAGGTTGATCCCGATGATGGCCGCTCCGAAGATCAGCGTGAGAGCCTGGACCACCGGGAAGTCGCGCTGGCTCGCCGCGTTGACCATCTCGGCCCCCAGCCCCGGCAGGCCGAACGTCTGCTCCACGATGACCGCGCCGAACAGCAGCGCGGCGGCCTGGACGGCCAGCAGGGTGACGGCCGGCGGCAGCGCGTTGCGCAGCAGGTGGCGCCGGACCAGCGGCCATCCGGACAGGCCCAGCGATCGGGCGGTGGTCACGTGGTCGGCGGCCAGCACCTGGCGCAGGCTCGCGGCGCCGCTGCGGGCCAGCAGCGGCATCGCCGCCAGGCCGATCGTCAGCGAGGGCAGGACCATCGAGCGGAGCCGGTCGCCGGTGTTCTCGCCGAAGCCGCCCACAGGCAGCCAGCCCGTCCGCAGCGCCAGTACCGAGGCCAGCATCAGGCCGACCCAGAAGGGCGGGCAGTTGAGGATGACCGTGAGCGAACGCGCGCACACGCGGGCCGCCGGCGAGCGCGGGCGCAGCGCCATCACCAGCGCGGCGGGCACCGCCAGCAGCGTGCTGACGATGAGGCCGCCGAACAGCAGCCACACCGTCACGGCGGCGCGCTCGCCCACGATGGTGGCGATGGGGATCCCGGTACGGTTCGACCGGCCCAGGTCGCCGCCGGACAGGTTCACCACGTATTTCCAGAACTGCGCGAGGATCGACTGGTCGAGCCCGAGATCGTGGCGGACCTGCGTCACCTGTTCCGCGCTCGCCCGCGGTCCGGCGATCACCCGTGCGGGGTCGCCGGGCATGAGCTGCTGGAGCAGGACGACGATGAGCAGCAGCGCGACCAGCACCGGCAGCACCTGGACCAGCCTGCCCGCCACGAAGCGCAACCGTGCGGCGGGCATGCTCACGCCGCCCAGAGCAGGTCGGCCGGATAGGACAGGAAGGGGGTCACCTTGAGGCCCTTCACCTTGGGGGAGACGGCGAAGAGGCGGTCGGGGAAGGCGGTCGGGATGTAGGGCAGGTTGTCGTGGATCCAGGTCTCGGCCACGCGTACCGCCTCGGCCCGTTCCTGGTCGGTCCGGGCGATCTCCAGCCGGGTGAAGGCGTCGGAGATGGTCTTCATCGGCAGGCCGGAGTACAGCCCGCCGGTGGCCACGATGAGGCCGAAGATGTCGCCGACGGTCGGTGAGACGCTGCCGACCTCGCCCAGCGACAGGTCGTAGGCGCCCTTCGCCTGCCGGTCGACGAGTACCTGCACCTCCAGCTTCTGCAGGTCGACCTCGATGCCGGCGGCCCGCAGCAGCGCCGCGGCGGTCTCGCCCGCGCGGGTGGAGAAGGGCGTCGTGGCGTCCACCACCAGCTCCACCTTCGTCCCCGGCCGGTAGGAGGACTGGGCCAGCTCCTGCTTGGCCTTCTCCACGCCGGTCTCGTACACGCACCCGCACCCGACCGAGCCCTGGACCCGCGGCGGCAGCCCGCCCGTGGCCGGTGCGGCCAGACCGCCGAACACCGCCTGGATGTAGCGGGCGCGGTCGATCGCCAGGCTGACCGCGCGCCGGAAGTGCAGGTCGTTGCCCGGTTGCCGGGCGGCGTTGACGAAGATGCCGTGGATCGTCGCCGACGGGTGGACGATCACCTGCTCGCCGCGCGGGATCTGGGCGGCCAGGTCGAGCGGCACCGCCTCGATGGCGTCGGCCTGGCGGCTCTGGTAGCGCAGCAGCTGCTGGTTGGGGTCGGCGACGACGTCGTAGGTGAGGCGGTTCAGGTAGGGGCGCGCGGGGTCGTGGTAGCGCGGGTTGCGTTCCAGGACGAGCTGCTGGCCCGGCCGGTAGGAGGCCACGACGAAGGGGCCGGCGCCGATCGGCTTGGTGAAGAAGTCCTTGCGGCTCATCCCGCCGAAGTCTTTCGGCACGATGACCGAGGAGCCGTTGCTGAGCCAGGTGAGTGTGAACGTGCTCGCCTTGCTCATTTTGATGACCAGGGTCCGCGGGTCGGGTGTGGCGGTGCCGGTGATGGCCGCGTACAGCGTGCCGAGGGACAGCCCCTTGCGCCAGAGCTCGACGGAGAAGGCGGCGTCCTGCGAGGTCAGGGGCCGGCCGTCGCTGAAGGTCAGCCCGGAACGCAGCGTGAAGGTGATGGTCTTGGCCTTGGCGTCGAGCTTCCAGCTCTGCGCCAGGCCGGGTTCGATCGAGGTGCCGTCGGGCGCGTAGCGCACCAGGCCCTCCATCACCTGCGGCAGGGTCTGGAACGTGGCGAGCTGGATGGCCTTGTCGGGATCCCAGCCGTCGATGTCGGAGGCGCGCAGGATCGTCAGGCTCCCGCCGCGTTTCGGCGTCCCGCCGTCAGGGGACGCGGCCTTCCCCGGCGGCGCGCCGCTGCCGCAGCCCGTGGCCAGCAGGGCCATCACCAGCAGGACGCGTCCCGCGGCCTTCCATCGCATCATGGGCAATCACCATTTCGAACGATCGATAGATTAAGTGGATGTGGGGCGGCACTCCCGAGCTCGAGCGGCCGGCGTTCAGCGCAGGCTGGCCATCACGTGTTTGACGTGCGTGTAGTCCTCAAGCGCGTACGCCGACAGGTCCTTGCCGTGGCCCGACTGCTTGTAGCCGCCGTGCGGCATCTCCGAGGCGAGCGGGACGTGGTCGTTGATCCAGACGCAGCCGAAGCGCAGCGCCTTGGACATGCGCAGGGCCCGCCCGATGTCACGCGTCCAGACCGAGGCGGCCAGACCGTACGGCGTGCCGTTGGCCAGCCTGATGGCCTCCTCCTCGTCGCCGAAGCGCTGGACGGTGATGACCGGGCCGAAGATCTCCCGCTGGATCAGCTCGTCGTCCTGCCGCAGCCCGGCGACGACCGTCGGCTCGAAGAAGAAGCCCGGCCGGTCGGCGGCCCGGCCCCCGGTGACGACCTGCGCGTGGCCGGGCCGGCGCTCCAGGAAGCCCGCCACCCGCTCGCGCTGGCGCAGGCTGTTGAGCGGGCCGAGCGTCGTGTCCGGCGCGCTCATGTCGCCCATCACCAGCTCTTTGGCCTTGGCGGCCAGGCCGGCGACGAGGTCGTCGTACAGACGGGGCGCGGCCAGCACCCGGGTGGCCGCCGTGCAGTCCTGCCCCGCGTTGTAGAAGCCGGCGCCGGAGATGATCTCCAGCGCCGCCTCCAGGTCGGCGTCGTCGAACACCACGACCGGAGCCTTGCCGCCGAGCTCCAGATGGGTGCGCTTGAGCGTGCGGGCCGCGTGCTCGGCCACCCACCGGCCGGTCTCGACGGACCCGGTGAGCGAGACGAGCTCGACGCCGGGATGCTCGACCAGCGCCGCGCCCGGCTCGTCGCCGCCGACGACGACGTTGAGCACGCCGGGCGGGAAGATGCCGGCGGCCAGCTCGGCGAGCCTGACCGTCGTCACCGGTGTGGTGGGCGCGGGCTTGAGCACGCTCGTGCAGCCCGCGGCCAGCGCGGGGCCGATCTTCCACACCGCCATCATCAACGGGTAGTTCCACGGCGTGATCTGGCCGACCACGCCCACGGGCTCGCGGCGCAGCATCGAGGTGTAGCCGGCCACGTACTCGCCGGCCGCCTTGCCCTCCAGGCAGCGGGCGGCGCCGGCGAAGAAGCGCAGGTTGTCGGCCATCGTGCCGATCTCATCGCGCTTGACCACATGCAGGGGCTTTCCGGCGTTGGCCGACTCCAGTTCGGCCAGTTCGGCTCCGTGCTCCTCGATCGCGTCGGCCAGCTTGAGCAGCGCGAGCGCGCGTTCGCCCGGGGTCGTGGCGGCCCAGCCGGGGAAGGCCGCCTCGGCCGCGGCCACCGCCCGGTCGACGTCCGCGGGCCCCGAGCGCGGGGCGCGCGCGATCGTCTCGCCGGTCGCCGGGTCGAGCACGGGCGCCCACTCGCCGTCGAGCGGATCGGCGGACTCGCCGTCGATGACATTACCGATCTCCATCATGTCCATCTCCCAGCGTCATGGCGCGGCGGCGCAGCTCCACTTTGTCGATCTTGCCGATGGGCAGCTTCGGCAGCTCCGCCGCCAGCCGGAACACCTTCGGCACCTTGTAGTTGGCCAGCCGCGCGCGGGCGTACTCGCGCAGCTCACCCGCCGTGACCGGCGCGCTCGGCACGACGAAGGCGTGCCCGACCTCGCCCCAGCGCTCATCGGGCACGCCGACCACGGCGGCCAGCGCGACGGCCGGATGCTCCTCGATCGCGGCTTCGAGCTCGCGGGGGTAGACGTTGTAGCCGCCCGACTTGAACATCTCCTTGAGACGGCCGACGAGGCGGAGGTGGCCGCCCGCCTCCTCCACCGCCAGGTCGCCGGTGTGAAGCCAGCCGTCGCCGTCGATCGCCGCCCGGGTGGCCTCCGGCGCCCGCCAGTAGCCCCGGGTGATGAAGTCGCCCCGCACGAGCAGCTCGCCGGCGCCGGACGCGGCGCCGTCGGGGCGGCGCAGCGTGACCTCGTAGTGCGGATCCACCCGGCCCACGCTCCAGGCCAGCACCTCCAGCGGGTCGCCCGGGTCGGTGTAGGTGACCGAACCGGTCGACTCGGTGAGGCTGTAGCTGGTGGCCAGCCGCGCGCCCGTCGTGGCCAGCGTCTGCAGCAGGCTCTGCGGCGCGGCGGCCCCGCCCCACAGGATGTACTCCAGCGAGCCGAGGTCGCACTGGGACCACTCCGCCGTTGTCACCATGGCCAGCAACTGCGTCGGAATGCAGTACAGGTGCGTCAGGCGTTCGCGCTCGACCATGCGCAGCGCGCCTGCGGGGTCGAAGCGCCGCATGTACACGACCGTGCCGCCGGCGGTGAGGATCGAGGTGCTGATGTCGCCGAGCCCGCCGATGTGGTTGAGCGGCAGGTCGCACAGCTTGCGGGGCGCCTCGCCGTACCAGCGTCCCGCCTGCACCGCGCCGCAGTGGGCCAGCCCCCAGTGCGGGACGAGCGCGCCCTTGGGCCGGCCGGTGCTGCCGGAGGTGTAGATCATCGCCGCCGCGTCCAGTGGCCGGACCTGCTCGCGGGCGCCGGCCAGCAGGTCACCGGGCACGTCCGCGCCGGTGTCGAGGAACTCCTCATAGGAGAGCGACAGCCCGTCCACCGCACGGTCACGGGTCACCACGCGCACCGACCCCAGCGACCGCAGCGCGCTCAGCGTGGCGTTCTCGGCGTCGAGCATGCCGAACAGCAGGGTCGGCTCGCTGTCGGCGACCACGTGGGACAGCTCGGCGATCGTGTACTTGGGGTTCAGGCCCACCCAGACGGCGCCGATGCTCGCCGCCGCCAGGAAGACCACGAAGCATTCCGGCTGCGGATGGCCGAGCAGCGCCACCCGGTCGCCGTGCCGCACGCCGGCGGCCAGCAGCGCGGCCGCGCAGCGGTCGACGTCCGCACGCAGCCGCTGGTACGTCCAGCGGCCCTGCTCGCCGACCAGCGCCTCGCGCGCCGGGCGGTGGGTGGCCCAATGACCGACGTAGTCGGTGATGCGGGCCAATCGCGGAACGGTCATACCGGCACCGCCTCCTGGCGGGCCGCCAGCAGCCGTCCGGCGTTGTCGTGCAGCAGCGCGTCCAGCGTCTCGGCCCGCAGACCGAGGCCATGCCACTCCTCCAGAGCCCGCAGGTGCGGGAAGACGGGCCAGTCCGTGGCGAACAGCACCTGCCCGCGCAGGACCCGGTCCATGAAGCGCAGCATCATCTCCCAGCCCGATCCCGGCACACCGAGATACTTGGGGGCCAGGCCGCCGAAGTCGATGAGCACATTGGGGTGGCGCCGCGCCACGGCCACGATCTCCGGCACCCACGGCCAGGCGCCATGGCAGGCGATGAGCGTCGCCTCGGGGAAGTCGCAGGCGACCTGGTCCAGGCGGACGGGCCGTTCGGACTCGATCGGGTGCCGGCGCGAGTAGTTGACGCCCGTGTGGATGCCGATCGCCAGCCCCAGCTCGGTGGCCTTGGCGTACACCGGGTACAGCGGCCGGTCGTCGATCGCGTGGCCGAAGAACGACGGCTGCACGTTGATCCCCGCCAGCCCCAGCGCGGCCACCCGCTCGACCTGGCGTACGGCGCGCATGATCGACAGGGGCTCCAGCGTGACCGTCCCGAAGCCGGAGAACCGGTCGGGCCGCAGCCGCACCTGCTCGGCCACCTCCTCATTCAGCGCGTCGGCGTAGTCGCCGTGCTCGTACTCCGCGTGCAGCACGGCGTGCCCGACCCCGGCCTCGTCCATCTCGGCCAGCAACTCGCCCATGCCCTTGTGCCAGCCGTCGCCGATGTCGAGGACCGCTTCGTACTGGGTGTAGACGTCGCCGCCGGCCGCGAGCGGGGGGCGTGCGGCGCTGGGCACCCGTACGCGGAAGTCGATGATCGTCGAGGAGAGCGGGGCGGTCAGATCCATGAAGTGTTCCTCCCGGAGGATTCGATGGTCGCAGGCAGGCTGGGTCTGCGGTGACGCCACGGGTGGGCTCGTTCGAGCTGGCCGGCCAGGGCCAGGACCGTGCCGTCGCGCCACCTGCCGCCGATGAGCTGGACGCCGAGCGGCAGGCCGCCGTGCTGCTCCACGAGCGGGATGGAGATCGCGGGCAGGCCCAGCATGTTCGCCAGGGCGGTGAGCGAGGCGGTCTCCTCCGCGCGCCGCAGCGGCAGCCACGGGTCGGCGTCCTGCCCCTGCCACAGCGCCCCCTCACTCGGGGCCAGGACCGGGTTGGTCGGGGTGAGCAGCACGTCGACGGCCTCCCACGCCCGGTACATCTCGGCCGAGCGCCACTGCAGTTCCAGCATGGTCCGCACGTACGTCAGCGAGTCGGTCTGGCGGGCGGCCCGGCGAAGGGTCCGGTTGAGCGGCTCGGCCGCCGACTCGTCCACGATCGCGCAGTCGGCCGAACCGGTGGCGTACAGGATCTCGAAACGGGGCTGGAACCAGTCGGGGTCGAGCCCCGGAATCGACTGCTCGACCACCTCGTGCCCGAGGTCGGCGAGCAGGTCGGCGGCCCGGCGGGCCAGGGCGACGGCCGCGGGGTGCACCTCGGCGGGGAAGGCGGGCTGCAGGTTGAGCCCGACGCGCAGCCGCCGCGGATCACGCCCGGCCTGCCACCGGTACGGCTCGTCGGCCGGGGGAGCGCTGTACCAGGTGGACTGCGGGGCCGCCGCGAAGACGTCCAGGATCGCCGCGGTGTCCAGCACGGTACGGGTGAGCACGCCCTCGGTCGCGAAGCCCTCCATGTAGTGCGCGTCGGACGGGACGCGCCCGCGGCTCGGCTTCAACCCGACCAGCCCGCAGAAGCTGGCGGGCTCGCGGATGGAGCCCGCCCCGTCGGATCCGTGCGCGACGGGCAGCAGACCGGCCGCCACGGCCGCGGCGGCGCCGCCGCTGGAACCGCCCGGGCTGCGGTTCAGGTCCCAGGGGCTGCGGGTGACGCCGTGGCGCAGCGACTCGGTGACCGACACGGTGCCGAACTCCGGCGACGTCGTCGCGCCCACGAACACGAAACCCGCCTCCCGCAACGCCTTGACCGCCGGCGCGTCGGCGTCCATCACGCGGTGCTCGACGGCGTTGGAGGCGCTGCACAGCGGCCGGCCGCGGACCGGGTGCAGATCCTTGATCGCGATAGGCACGCCCAGGAACGGCGGCAGCGGCCCGCCCGCCGCCACCCGCGCGTCGGCCGCGTCGGCCGCCTGGCGGGCCTGGTCATGGTCGACGTGGCAGAACGCGTTCAGCGCGGGATCGAGCGCGTCGATGCGCGCCAGGTAGCCTTCCAGGACCTCGCGCGCGCCGACCGCGCCGGAGGCGATCCGCTCGGCCAGTTCGGTGGCGCTCGGCCACCCCTCCGGCCCGGTGCCGACCGGCTCCGGGAGGCTGCTGGTATCGGTCATCGTCTCTCCTAAGCAGTCGAACGATCGCTCAAATAAACGGCTACGTCAAGAAGTGAGGGAGGCCTCGACCTCGCCCAGCGCATCGCCGAGGACATCGAGGAACAGCTCGCAGTCCGCTTCGGTCACCACCAGGGGAGGCTTGATCTTGAGAACGTTGTCATCCGGCCCGTCCGTCGACAGCAGCACCCCGCGCGCCTTCACCGCCTCCTTGACCGCGCCCGCCTGCGCGGTGGCCGGCCGCCGCCCCTCCAGGCTCAGCTCCACACCGAGGAAGAGCCCCTCGCCCCGGACGTCTCCGATCAGCCGATGGCGGCTCCGCAGCCGGCGCAGCCCGTCCAGGAGTTGCTCGCCGCGCCGGCGCGCGTGGGCCTGCAGACCCTCATCGCGTACGACGTCGAGCACGGCCAGCCCGATCTCGGCCGAGACCGGGTTGCCGCCGAAGGTGTTGAAGTACTCCATCCCCGTCTCGAACGACCGCGCGATCTCCGGCGTGGTCACCACGGCGGCCAGCGGATGCCCGTTGCCCAGCGGCTTGCCCAGCGTGAGGATGTCGGGCACGACCCCCTGCGGCTCGAACCCCCAAAAGCTCCGCCCCACCCGCCCCAGCCCCACCTGCACCTCGTCGGCCACGCACACCCCGCCCGCCCGCCGTACGTGCTCGAACGCCTCGCGCAGATAGCCGTCGGGGTAGACGATCTGACCGCCGCAGCTCTGCAGCGACTCGGCGAAGAACGCGGCGGGCCGCCGCCCGGTCGGCGCGAGTTCGGCCAGCCGGTCGGCGACCGAGCCGGCGTAGCGCCGGCCCAGATCGTGGTCCCGGCCCGCCCGCAGCCGGCCACGGTAGGGGTCGGGCAGTTCGCAGACATGGGTGGTGTCCGGCCGGCCGCGCCCGCCGCGCCGGTTGAACTTGTACGGGCTCAAGGCGATCTGCGAGGACAGATGGCCGTGGTAGGCATGGTCGAGGACCAGCACGTCCGCGGCGCCCGTATGAGCCGCCGCCAGCCTCAGCGCGAGGTCGTTGGCCTCGGAGCCGGAGTTGACGAAGAAGCAGACCCGCAACGGGTCCGGCAGCAGCTCGACCAGGCGGCGGGCGTACTCCACGACGGAATCGTGCAGATACCGGGTGTTGGTGTTGAGCCGGGCCGCCTGCCGATGCCCCGCGGCCACCACCCGCGGGTGGCAGTGGCCCACATGGCAGACGTTGTTCACCAGGTCCAGCCACGGACGGCCGGCGGCGTCGAACAGGTAGGCGCCCTCACCCCGGACGAGGTGCAGCGGCTCACGATAGGACAGGCTCATCGCCCGGCTGAGATTCGTCCGCCGGCGCGCGGCGATACCGCTTGCCTCCCGAGGTGGTCGCGCCGCGCCCCCTTGCCCGTGGATCAGGCCGGGGTCGGTGCTGATGCCCCTCCACAGGTCCGCCTCGTCGGCGGGCGCGGTGTCCGGGATGTCGGTTCCCATGCCGAGTAGGTGGGTCAGCAACTGCAGGCGCGGCGGGTCCGTGGCTCCGGCCGTCCCCAGCGGTTCGCCGGGTGCCAGCTCGCCGCCCGGGGTGAGGTGGGTGATCGATTCCGGGTCCAGGTGCCGGTAGAGGGTCCAGAACGGTACGCCGTCGTCGGTGCGGTGCTCCAGCACGACGGAGCCGGACGGGTGGGTCTTCACGGTGTGCACGACCGACGGGAGAGGGCACCGCACGGTGACGCCCTCGCGGGCGGCCAGGTCGCACCCCAGGTGGATCTCCGGCCGCCGTCCGGGTCGCGGCGCGCTCTCCTCGCCGTAGCGGGCCGGCGGGGCGTCCAGTAGAGGCGTCGGCTGGGCCGCGCCGGACAGTAGAGGCGCGGGATGGGCCGCGCCGGAAAGCAGGGGCACGGGATGGGCCGCGCCGGACTCGAAGTGCTGGCGTACGGCCCGGGTCAGTGGGTTGGGCGTGAAGCCGACCGCGTCGCGCAGCCGGAAGTGAGCGAGGTCCGGGCTCGTCCCGGCCAGCCGCCGCAGCACCTGCGTCACACCCCGCCGGCTGGCCAGCAAGTAGTCGTTGGCGGGGTCGTTCGCGTGCTGGTAGGCCGACAGGCACACGCTCATCGCCAGCCGGGTACGCATGAGGTCGTACAGGACCTCGAGCTCGGCCGGTCGCAGCGGCGACACCTCGTCGTACCCGCTCACCAGGGGCAGCACCGCCCGCAGCGGATCGGCGTGCCCCTGCATCGCGTACGCCCCGGCCACCGCCAGCCCGCAGACGCGCGGGTTCCACGCCACGTCGCCGAAGTCGATCAGAGCGGCCACCTCGCCGCCGTCGTCCACCAGGATGTTGAGCTCGTTGGCGTCGTTGTGGATCACCTGGTGGGGCAGCGCCGCGACGCGTGGGGCGACCTGGTCGCGGTAGCGGTCGAAGACCTCGGTCACCAGCGGCCGGAGCTCGCCGTCGAGCAGCGGCGCGAGGTCCGCGACCGCGGGGGCGCCGGTCAGGTTCCACACGAGTTCGCGCCGCATCGCGGGGTGGGTGAAGTCGCGCAGCGCGTGGTCCACGGCCGCCACGTGACGGCCCAGCCCGCGCAGGCGCCGCGCCGTCGGCTCGACCTCCGCCCAGGGGCGGCCGTCCATCCAGGTGAGCACCCTGGCCGTGCGCGGGCCGTCGACCCACGCGGCGGCGGCGGACCGGCGTCCGTCCAGGGCCGGCACCACACGCGGAGCCGAGGGCCGGTCGCCGCCTCCGACCCACTCGCGTGGTGAGGGCGAGCCGGCCAGGTGCAGCAGCACGGCGTCCTGCAGGTCGAGCTCGGCGGGGTCGGTGCCCGGCGCGTGGAGCTTGAGGACGTAACGGTCGCCGCCCGCCGTGCTCAGCCGGAAGTTGCGGTCCTTCTCCCCCGGCAGCGGCTCCAGCCGGCCCGCCAGGCCGAACAGGTCCCGCGCGAGCGTGGCCGCATGCTCCAGCTCGTCCGCCGACGCGGCCCGCCGCTCGTCATCATGGCCCGTACGCCTCACGCCGGTCTCCCCTCAAGGCCCGTTATGTTGTCGAACGATCGCTCAAATTTGAGGTGATGTCAAGACCGCCCCCGGCCCACTGGCAGGTCACACTCCGGTCGGCTTGCGGCGTGGCTCGATCGACAGCTCGACCCGCTGGAGCAGCAGCTCGGAGTCGGGGATGCGCAGGTCGCCCACCTGAAGCGGCCGCCCGTCCCGGCTGGCGCCCATCAGCGCGAGCCCCATGTCGGCGAACCGCTCGCACAGCCGCGCGATGTCCAGCTCGCCGTTGGGGTGGTACCAGTGCGCGATCCCGGTCGCCATCTGCAACAGGGCCAGCCGCGCGACGTTGCCGCGATCGGTGAAGACACCGGCCCGCACTCCGGCCTCCAGCGTGTCCGCCCACACCTTCTCGTAGGCGTCGCGCAGCCGCAGGATGTCGCGCCGGGCCTGCCCGGTCAGTGCCTGGAACTCGTGGTCGGCGACCTTGGCGGCGCGCGGGTTGCGCGCGTGGAAGGCGGCGTGCACGGCGATGAGCGCGGCCAGCCGTTCGGCGGGGTCGTCGATGTCGCGGACCGTCTCCTCGCTGCTGGCCGCCAGCACCTCCATGACGCGGCGGGTGACCGCCTCCAGCAACTCGTCCTTGGAGGAGGCGTAGTAGTACATCGCCGAGACGGCGACCCCCGCGGCCTCGGAGATGTCCCGGATGCCGGTGCCGTGGAACCCTCGCTCGGAGAACAGCCAGCAGGCGGTGCGCAGCAGTCGCAGCTCCGTGCGGGCCGACTGCGCTCGCCGCGAGGACGTCGCCTTCATCCGGCCGCCCTTGGTGTGCCGGCTGCCGCCCGTCTGGTTGGTGGTGGCCATGGCGCCGACTATCCCATAGCCAGGACGGTCGCGGGGTTGGTGACCGTCACCGTGATGATCTCGGTCTGGCTCATCCCCATGCGGCGCATCAGGGGGATGGCGCTGTCGAGGATGTGGCTGTATCCGGGGCCGCCGTAGCGGCGCAGGTAGACCTTCTGGCAGATGTCCTGCGCTATCAGCAGGCGCTCGCCGTAGCCGGCCTCGATCACCCGCTGGAGCCATTCGACGCGGGTACGGTCGTTGGGGCGGCGCGCGTCGGGGTTGAAGGCGTAGTAGCTGGACTCCTGGCCGAACAGGTCGAGCTCCAGGTAGCAGCCCGTGCCCGCGAGCTCCAGCAGGTCGTCGGCCGTCCACAGCGTACGGTCGAGGTGGGACATGATCACGCGGGCCGGGTCGCCGCCGGCGTCGAGGATCGTGCGCATGGCCCGCAGCGGCGCCTCGCGGTGGCGGCCGGGATGGATCTGCAGCGGCGCCCCGGTGGAGACCTGCGCGCGGCAGGCGGCGCGCAGCACCTTCTCCTCGGTGGGGTGCACCGGCCAGCTCAGGCCGATCTCGCCGATGAGCCCGGCGCGGACGCCGGTGTCGCCCACGCCGTCGCGTACGTCGGCGACGATCTCCGCGCTGATGGCCTCCACGGACGCTTCGGCCAGCCCGGCCGGATGGTAGTCGCGGCAGTAGTAGCCGCTGCCCATCACAATGTGCACCCCGCTGACGCGCGAGACACGCGCCAGCCCGAGCGGGTCACGGCCCAGCCCCACCGGCGTGGAGTCCACCACGGCACCGCCCCCGGCCGCGCGGTAGAGGGCCAGCTCCTCGGCCGCGTCCTGCTCCGACAGCAGCCGCAGGTTGTCGAGGTTCACGACCGTGCGCCGGATCCAGTCGTAGGTGTCCAGGCGTACGGGCTCGGCGACGCGGGCGCGTACGGACGCGGGCAGCTCCCGGCCGACCGGTCCCCGTGGCGCGCTGTCGTCACCGGCCACCGGCTGCAGACCCCAGGGCTGGATGATCGCCGACATATCGCACAGGACGTGTTCGTGCGGTTGTGTGTGGCCGAGTGCCGCGGGTTCGACATCGCCGAGCACGGTACGCACACGACGATCCGATCCTGCCGCAAGCTCCACCATGCGCATTAGTCTATCGATCGTTTGGTCAAATAGGCAATCCGGCGGGCCGCCGTGAGCCCGGTGGCGCGGGCGTCACAGGAAGCTCACGTTCTGGGCGAGGGTCAGCCGGTCGGAGTAGTTGACGGTGCTGGTCGTGCGCCGCATGTAGGCGCGCCAGGAGTCCGAGCCGGACTCGCGCCCGCCGCCGGTCTCCTTCTCGCCGCCGAAGGCGCCGCCGATCTCCGCGCCGGAGGTGCCGATGTTGACGTTGACGATGCCGCAGTCGGAGCCGTCGGCGGCCTGGAAACGCTCGGCCTCGCGCAGGTCCCGGGTGAAGATGGCGGAGGACAATCCCTGGGGGACGTCGTTGTTCAGGGCGATGGCCTCCTCCAGCGTCCGGTAGGTCTGCACGTACAGGATCGGCGCGAAGGTCTCCTGCCGGACGATGCCGCTCTGCCCGTCGATCCGGACGATCGCCGGCTCGGCGTAACAGGCGGCGGGGGCCGCCTCGGCGAGCCGCCGCCCGCCGCCGGCCAGGACCTTGCCGCCCTCGGACCGCGCGACGCTCAGCGCCTGACGCATCGCCTCGTGTGCCTGAACGGAGATGAGCGGCCCGACCAGCGTGGAGTCGTCGAACGGGTCGCCGATGGGCAGCTTGCCGTAGGCGGTGGTGAGCCGGTCGATCAGCGTGTCGGCGATGTCGGTGTGCGCGATGAGCCGGCGCAGGGTGGTGCAGCGCTGCCCGGCGGTCCCGGCCGCGGCGAACACGATGGCGGGCGCGGCCAGGTCGAGGTCGGCCGAGGCGGTGACCACGGCCGCGTTGTTACCGCCCAGCTCCAGCAGCGAACGGCCGAAGCGGGCCGCGACCCGCGGCCCGACCTCGCGCCCCATGCGGACCGAACCGGTGGCGCTGACCAGCGCCACCCGCCGGTCGTCGGCCAGCCGCTCCCCGATGGCGCGCTCGCCGAGCAGCAGCCGGTGCACGTCGCGGGGAGCGCCGCTCTGCCCGCTCGCCGTGGCCAGCAGCCGGTCGCAGGCCAGCGAGGTCAGGGGGGTCAGCTCGGACGGCTTCCAGACCACGGTGTCGCCGCAGACCAGGGCCACGGCGGTGTTCCACGCCCACACGGCCGCCGGGAAGTTGAACGCGGAGATCACGCCGACCACGCCCAGCGGGTGCCAGGTCTCCGACAGGCGGTGGCCCGGCCGTTCGGAGGCGATGGTGCGCCCGTAGAGCTGGCGCGACAGGCCGACCGCGAACTCGCAGATGTCGATCATCTCCTGGACCTCGCCGAGCGCCTCCGAGCGGATCTTGCCCGCTTCGATGGTGACCAGGTCGGCCAGGTCGTTCTTGTGCTCGCGCAGGAGCTCCCCGAGTCTGCGGACCACTTCGCCGCGGCGGGGGGCGGGCACGGTGCGCCACGACAGGAACGCCTCGTGCGCCGCCCCGATCGCCTCGTCGGCCTCGGCGGGGGTCGCGGCCTTGAGGCCGAACAGGTGCTCGCCGGTGATCGGCGTACGGGCGTGCAGGTCGTCGCCCGGCTCGAGGGTGACCTCCAGGCGGGTCAGGATGTCGAGCGCGCGTCGCCGCAGGGCTTCGGTGGTGGGAAGGATCATGAAGGTTCTCCGTCTGGGATTTCAGGTGATCTCGGGCAGGCCGAGCGCGTGGGCGGCGCCTTGCAGGGACTGCTGCTGCTGGGTCTCGTACAGGGCGAACGGGTCCAGCACCTCACGTCCGATGGCGCCGGACAGCCAGTCGGCGTCGTAGCCGGCGGCGGTGTGGCTGTCGTTCTTGACGCCCTGCCCGCTGAGGTTGGACTGGAAGATCCCGGCCGCCGAGCGGGGCAGGAAGTCCTCGTACACGATGGGCTCGGCGCGTACCCAGCCGCGGTCGAGCAGGTCGGCCAGGCCGGTGGCGGGGGGTCGCCCGTCACGGACGCGGTCCGGCACCGGCTGATAGGTGAAGAATCCCAGACGGCCGAGCGCCAGATCCCGTTCGGTCGCGGGGAACTCCCGCTCCCAGATCGACCGGATGGCCCGGGCACGGCTATTGGCGCCGTCCGCGCCGCGGACCGGCTCGTGGTCTGTGCCGTGGTGCTCGGCCGGTTCGGCGTCGGCGCGTGCCTGCAGGTCGTCGTAGCGTTCCCGGCCGGCGCGGGTGAGCGCGATCCCGCGCGCCTCCACCTCGCCGAAGCGCACCCGCAGCGATCCCGTGGTGATGGCGCCGTCGGGCTGGCGCAAGGCGCGCGGCTCGGCCAGGGCACGGAAGGAGGTCTGGCGCAGCAGGACGTCCGGCCCGGACCAGCGCGGCGGCCCCTGGATCGTGTCGATCATGGTGATGCCGCGCTCGGTCATTCGCCGGTACAGCTCGTCGATGTCGAGCACGCGCGGCGTCAGGTGGTTGATGTGGGTGCTGGTCACGCCGCCGATGTCGGCGGCGACCGCCGAGACCCGTTCCAGGGTCTCGTACCAGGCCCTGTCGATCGGCTCCTCGGCCAGCGCGAACGCGTCGACGGCCAGGGCGAGGAAGCGTCCGGCCTGCTCCTGCGGCAGTTCGCGCTCCCGTTCGGCCCGATCGGCCAGCTCCAGCAGCTCGGGCGGGAACAGTTGCCGCGCGGCCAGGAACCTCTCCAGCCGTTGGCGCAGGTCCGGGTCGAAGAAGCGGGGATCGGCCGGGGTGAGCATCGAGGTGAAGACGCGGAAGGGGTTGCGGGCCAGCTCGTCGTCCGCGACGGGACGAAAGGCCGTCGAGACCACGGGCACGGCGCTGGAGGCGGCCTCACGCAGGTCGTAGAACCCGACCGGGCGCATGCCCAGCGCCCCGAAGATCCGGGCGACCTGCTGAAGCTCGGCCGGGGTGCCGACCCGGATGGCGCCGTGCCGTTCGGCGCTGACGCGGTCGATGGAACCGAGCCGCTCGGCGCCGGCTCCCGCCCGCTGGAGCACGCTGTCGTTGACCTCCCGGGAGACCTCCACCAGCGTCCGGTAGGCGGGCACCTCCTGCCCGTACATCTCCGACAGACGCCGCGCGAACGAGGCGCGCAGCCGCCCTTGAGAGACCATGACCATGCGTTATCTCCTCCAGGTCCGGATGGCTTTGTCCACGATGGAGGCGATCCCGGGTGAATCCAAGCCCCAGGAGACCGATAGATTTCCGGCCAAAGCCCAAGCACTGCTTATGGTGCTCCACCGGCGGCTGGGAGTCGGCATGGTCAAGCCCCTGCTTCTGGTCACCTTGCGAGAGGTGTGCCGGACTGGATCGTTCGCGCTCGCGGCACGTGAGCTCGGCTACACGGCTTCGGCCGTCTCCCAGCAGATCGCGGCGCTGGAGAAGGACACCGGGCTGGTGCTGTTCGAGCGCGAGGCGCGCGGCGTGCGCGCCACCGCCGCGGCCCATCGCCTGGTGGAGCTGAGCCAGCGGGTGCTGGCCACGTTGGAGGACTTCGGCTACGAGGTGCGCGAACTGGCCACCGGCACCACCGGCCGGCTGCGGCTGGGCAGCTTCCCCACGGCCAGCGTGCGGCTGGTGCCGCCGACCTTGTCGGCGTTCACCCGCCGATACCCCCGGGCGGAGATCCTTCTGGAGGAGGGCGAGCCCGAGGAGCTGATCCCCCGGGTGATCGACGGGGCGCTGGATCTGGCGCTGGTCTACGAGTACGGGCTCACTCCGCAGTCGTGGCCCGACGGGCTGGCCGCCCACCATCTGCTGCGTGAGGATCTGCTGCTGCTGCGTCCTCGAGACCATGGCCCGGGCGCGGAGCTGTCCGAATTGGCGGGGGAGCGCTGGATCACCAGCCGCGAGGGGACCGGAGGCGCCCTGTCGCTGGCCCGGCTCTGCGCGGCGGCCGGATTCGTGCCCGTGGTCACCTTCCGCAGCAACAACTACGACGTGGTGCGGCATCTGGTGGCCGCCAGGCTGGGGGTGGCGGTCGTTCCCGCCCTGGGTCACGTGCCCGACGACCGCGTCGTCGCCACACCTGTGAGGCTGCCGGCAGCGCACCGTACGGTTGTCGCGCTGCACCGGGAAGCCAACGGCAACCCCCTGCTCGCCGACGCGCTCGCCACCCTGCGGCAGGTCGTCCTGCCGTTGAACGATGGTTGAGACTTTTCGCGTCTACGTCCGGGAATTCTCCAGAAAACCCTCAGCAGTTGGTCGCGCGTAGGCGCTTGCGGGGACGGCGGAAAGAGCGCTATTCTCGCTTACTTGGCACTCAAACCAAGAGGTATGTACACGCCTCCCGTTAGGAGTATACCAGGGAATGGCTAATCGTCAAGATGCTCTTGCGGAAGCCCTTGACACGGAGCAGGGGACTGTATCCATGCTCTACGGCAGACTCGACGCGGCGCGTGAGCGGGCGCGGGAGGTGCTGCGTGAGGTGTACGGCCGGGGCGGTGCGCTGGGCACCCGCCAGGCCATGGTCGAGCGTGAGGTGCGGGCCTCGGAGCAGGCGCGGCGGCTGACGCAGCTGGACGGGGTCGAGCGCGGGCTGTGCTTCGGCCGCATCGACGAAGCCGGCGGCCGACGCACCTACATCGGCCGGATCGGGCTGCGTGATGACGATCACGAGTCGGTCCTGATCGACTGGCGCGCTCCGGCGGCCCGCCCGTTCTACGTGGCCACGGCCAGCGATCCCGGCGGCCTGCTGCGCCGCCGGCACCTGCACACCAAGGACCGCCTGGTGGTGGGCCTGGATGACGAGGTGTTCGATCTGGAGCGGATGAGCGAGGGCGATCGGCGCACGCTGGTCGGTGAGGCGGCGCTGCTGGCGGCGCTGCGCCGGGGGCGTACGGGCCGGATGGGCGACGTGGTGGCCACCATCCAGACCGAGCAGGACCGGGTGATCCGCGCCGCGCTGCAGGGGGCGCTGGTGGTGCAGGGCGGCCCCGGCACCGGCAAGACGGTCGCGGCACTGCACCGCGCCGCCTACCTCCTCTACACCCACCGCGCCACCCTGGAGCGGCGGGGTGTGCTGGTGGTGGGGCCCAATCCGATGTTCCTGCGCTACATCGGCCAGGTGTTGCCGGCACTGGGCGAGACGCAGGTGGTGATGTCGACGGTGGGGGAGTTGTTCCCCGGCGTGCGGGCGGTGGCGGCCGACGGGCCGCAGGCGGCGGTGGTCAAGGGCGACCTGAGGATGGCCGAGGTGGTGGCGGCGGCGGTGCGCGAGCGGCAGCGGCTGCCCGCGGGCGATCTGGAGGTGTGGCTGGACGGCCGGCTGCTGCGGGTGCCGCGCGCGGTGTGCGCGGCGCTGCGGGAGCGGGCGCGTGCGGTGCGGCTGCCGCACAACATGGCGCGCAAGCTGTTCGTCACGGAGTTGCTGAAGGAGCTGGCGCTGGCCGAGGCGCGGGCGGTGGAGGAGGCGTTGAAGCTGGCGGAGATGGAGTTCGAGGATCCGGAGCTGGCCGAGCCGCTCGAGCTGGAGCGCGATCTGGACGAGGTCGACCTCGCGCTGGCCTCGGCGCGGCTGTGGTCGGAGGATCCGGTACGGCAGGCGGTGGAGGAGTTGTGGCCGGAGCTGACGCCGCAGCGCTTGGTCGGCGAGTTGCTGGCTTCGCCGGAGACGTTGTGGCAGGTGGCGCCTCCGGGCCTGGACTGGCAGGCGCTGGTGCGGCCGGAGGGTTCGCCGTGGACGGTCGGCGACGTACCGCTGCTGGATGAGGCGGCCGAACTCCTGGGTGAGGACGATTCGGCGAGCCGATCGGCCTCCCGGGAGGCCGAGAGCGAATGGGAGGAGCAGGAGCGTTACGCCCAGGAGGTCCTGGAGACGACGGGCCTGCTGGAGGAGGGCATCTTCGACCGGGCTGACGTGCTGGCCGACCGTCATGCTGATGCCGGTGCCGAGCTGAGCACCGCAGAGCGGGCCGCGGCCGACCGCCAGTGGGCCTACGGCCATGTGATCGTGGACGAGGCCCAGGAGTTGTCGGCGATGGCGTGGCGGACGGTCATGCGCAGGGTGCCGGCCCGCTCGCTGACGGTGGTGGGCGACATCGCCCAGACGGGTTCGGCGGCCGGCGCGCGTTCCTGGGGCGAGGTCCTCGATCCCTACCTGCGGGGCCGCTGGCGCGAAGAGCGGCTGCTGGTCAACTACCGGACCCCGGCGGAGATCATGCGGGTGGCGGGCGACGTCCTGCGGGCGGTGGACCCGTCCCAGAGCCTGCCGGAGTCGGTCAGGGACGGGGAGGCCGAGCCCCGCGCGGTCCGTACGGGCATCAGCGGCCTGCCCGCCCTGGTGGCCGAGGAGCTGCGGGAGATCGGCGAGGGCCGCCTGGCCCTGCTGATCCCGGATGCCCGCCACGCGGAGATAGCGGCGTTGTTCCCCGGCCACGACGATCTGGAAGCCCCGGTGGTGGTCCTGACGGTGACCCAGTGCAAGGGGCTGGAGTTCGACGCCGTCATCGTGGTGGACCCGGAGGCCATCCTGACCCAGTCCCCGATGGGCGGCCAGGACCTGTACGTGGCCGTGACCAGGGCGACCCGCCGCTTGACGGTCACCCACGAGAACGGCCTGCCGGAGGTCCTGTCCCGGCTCGCCAAGAAATCTACTTTGTAAAGGCGCCTGGACGGGTCAAAAACCCAAACATACAATCGAATAAATCCTCATCTATCAGGCAGTCGCAGGCGGGTGGTCATGGGTAGAGCTGGTCGGCGACTTCGCGGATGCGCGTGGTCACCCGCAGCAGGGCGTGCAGAGTCTCGGTGTCGAGGTGGCGCATGATGGCGCGGTAGTGGTCCAGGCCGGCGTCGTTGATCTCGGCCATGAGCTTGGTGCCCGCCTCCGTCAGCTCGACGCGGCGGACGCGGCGGTCGTGCGGGTCTTCGCGCCGGCTCACCAGGCCATGGCCGACCAGCCGGTCGACGATGCCGGTCACGGTGCCGAGCCCGACGCCGAGGCTCTGGGCGAGCTCCTGGCCGGAGGTGGAGCCGTTGAGGGACAGCACCATGACGACTTTGAGTTGGCGCATGGTGAGGTTGGAGGTGAATAAGGGCGATGGGGTCTGGGCGAAGGTCCGCCCGAGGTCGCGCTGGGTTTCGGTGATCCGGCGGATCAGGTCTTCGCGTTCGTCGTCCACACTCACCTCTCGCTTCCTGAGAATGTTATCAGGAACGCCAAGGCAGGCTAAATATTCGTAAAAGGCGAAGTGTTAGTCTGGAGCGAACTCTGAAGGGACCTCCATGACCGCGTTCGCCCGGTTGAGTCTTGCCAACCGCAGTTTAGTGATCTTGCTGGCGCTCGTGCTCAGCGCGTTCGGCGCGTTCACGATTCCGCAGCTCAAGCAGCAGTTGTTGCCGTCACTGTCGTTCCCGGGCGCGTTCGTCATCGCGTCGTATCCCGGTGCTTCGCCGGAGATCGTGGAAGACCAGGTGACCAAGCCGCTGGAGGACTCTTTCCAGGGCATTCCCGGCATGGAGCAGATGACCTCGACGTCGAAGGAGGGAATGACGCAGGTCCAGGTGGCCTTCGCGTTCGGCACCGACATCGAGGCGTCGATCAACAAGATGCAGCAGGCGGTCAGCCGGGTGCAGCCGCAGTTGCCGTCCGGTGTGGAGCCGCAGGTGATCGCGGGTAACACCGACGACATCCCGGTGCTGGTGCTGGCCGTGGGCGACGGCGGCGACGAGCGGGCGATGGCCGACAAGCTGCGCCGCATCATGGTGCCGGAGCTGCAGGCCGTGGAGGGCGTGCGGGAGGCGACGGTCACGGGCACGCGTGACGAGGTCGTCACGATCAAGCCGGACCTGAAGAAGATGGCGCTGGCGGGCGTGTCGGCGGCGCAGATCCCCGAGGTGCTGAAGGCCAACGGGACGCCGATCCCGGCGGGCACCCTCAACTCCGGCTCCTCGTCGCTGACGGTCCAGGTGGGCGAGCGGGTCGATTCGATCGACAAGCTGAAGGACCTGTACCTGACCCCGGCCCAGCCGCAGGCCGCTGCGGCCCAGCCGCAGGCGCAGCCCCAGCAGGGGCGTCCGGGCGGACAGCCGCAGGGCGGCCCGGCGCAGCCGGCCACGCTCGTGAAGCCGAAGGCGCTCAAGCCGGTCAAACTGGGTGACGTCGCGGAGATCACCCGCGGCCTGGCCGATCCGACGACGATCACCCGTACCGACGGCAGGACCAGCCTGGGCGTGTCGGTGACGATGTCGCCCGACGGCAACGCGGTGTCGATCTCGAACGCGATCCGCGAGAAGCTGCCCGAGCTGGGCAGGGCGCTGGGCGACTCTTCGGAGACGGCCGTCGAGGTGGTCTTCGACCAGGCCCCCTACGTGCAGGAGTCGATCGAGAACCTGACCACCGAGGGCCTGCTGGGCCTGGTGTTCGCGGTGCTGGTCATCTTGGTGTTCCTGCTGTCGGTGCGCTCCACGCTGGTGACGGCGGTGTCGATCCCGCTGTCGGTGGTCATCGCGCTGATCGCGTTGTGGGCGGGCGACTATTCGCTGAACATGCTGACGCTCGGCGCGCTGACGATCGCGGTCGGCCGGGTGGTGGACGACTCGATCGTGGTGCTGGAGAACATCAAACGCCATCTCGGCTACGGCGAGGCGAAGCTGACGGCGATCTTGTCGGGGGTTCGCGAGGTGTCGGGCGCGGTGACGGCCTCGACGCTGACGACGGTGGCGGTGTTCGCGCCGATCGCGGTGGTCGGCGGCATGGTGGGTGAGCTGTTCGGCCCGTTCGCGGTCACGGTGGCGGTGGCGTTGCTGGCCTCGCTGGTGGTGTCGCTGACGGTGGTGCCGGTGCTGGCGTACTGGTTCTTGAAGGCGCCGGCGCTGACGCCGGAGCAGGCGCGGGCCCAGCGCGAGGAGGCCGAGGCCAAGGAGCTGCGCAGCCCGTTGCAGCGCGCCTATCTGCCGGTGTTGCGGTTCGCGACGCGCTTCAAGCTGGTGACGGTGCTGATCGGGCTGGCGGTGTTCGTCGGCACGCTGGGGCTGGCGGGCCAGTTGCAGACGAACTTCCTGGACTCCTCTGGCCAGAACACCATCTCGGTGTCGCAGAAGATGCCGGTGGGCACCGACCTGGCCACGACGGACGCGGCGGCCAAGAAGGTGGAGGACGTCCTGGCCGGCCTGGACGGCGTGGAGACGTACCAGGTGAACGTGGGTGGCGGCAACGCGATGCGCGGTGGCGCGGGCGGTGGCGCGGATCGGGCGTCGTACTCGCTGACGTTGAAGGACGGCGTCGAGACGCCGGTGGTGGAGCAGGCGCTGCGCGACAAGCTGGCCGGTGTGTCGGGGATCGGCGAGGTGACGGTCGGCGGTTCCGGCGGCGGCGGGTTCTCCTCCGACTCCATCGACGTGGTCGTGCAGGCGGCCGACGCCGAGACGCTGCGCACGGCGGCGGACGCGGTCAAGACGGCGATGGGCCAGGTGCCGGGGCTGCGCGATGTGGCCTCGAACCTGGAGGCCAGCGCGCCGCGCGTCGAGGTGCGGGTGGACAAGGAGAAGGCGGCCGCCAAGGGGTTGTCGGAGGCGCAGATCGGTCAGTCGGTGGCGCAGGCCTTCCGCGGCGCGCCGCTGGGTCAGGTCACGCTCGATGGGCGGGCCAGTGATCTGGTGCTGCGTGTGGGTGATGTGCCCGAGGACGTCAAGGCGATCGAGGGTCTGAAGCTGGTGACGGCTTCGGGTCTGGTGAAGCTGTCGTCGGTGGCCGATGTGGAGCGGGTGGCCGGGCCGACGCAGGTGACGCGGATCGACGGTGAGCGTTCGGCGACGGTGTCGGCAAAGGCGACGGGCTCGGATCTGGGCAGTGTGACGCAGGCGCTGACGACGAAGCTGGACGGGGTGACGCTGTCGGCGGGTGCCTCGTATGAGATCGGTGGCGCGTCGGCGGATCAGCAGGAGGCGTTCGCGGATCTGGGGATGGCGATGCTGGCGGCGATCGCGATCGTGTTCATGATCATGGTGGCGACGTTCCGGAGTTTCGTGCAGCCGCTGATCTTGCTGGTGTCGATTCCGTTCGCGGCGACGGGCGCGGTGGGGTTGCTGGTGGCGACGGACACGGCGATGGGCGTGCCGGCGCTGATCGGCATGCTGATGCTGATCGGGATCGTGGTGACGAACGCGATCGTGCTGATCGACCTGATCAACCAGTATCGCGCTCAGGGGATGGGGATCGTGGAGGCGGTGATCGAGGGTGGCCGGCGCAGGTTGCGGCCGATCCTGATGACCGCGGTGGCCACGATCTGCGCGCTGACGCCGATGGCGCTGGGTGTGACGGGGTCGGGCGGGTTCATCTCCCAGCCGCTGGCGATCGTGGTCATCGGTGGTCTGGTGACCTCGACGCTGCTGACGCTGGTTCTGGTGCCGACGCTCTACACCGTGGTGGAGCGGACGAAGGAGCGGCTGCGCCGCAAGCCGGCCGAGCCGAAGCCGGAGCCGAAGGTGCTGGCCCCGACCTCGTAGGGTCAGGGGGGTTGCTCCGCCCGTGCGGCCTGGTGCCGTGCGGGCGGAGCTGTGTGAATAGACTTGTGCGACGTGACTTCCAAGCCGCGTATCCCTGACGTCCTGGCCGCCCGTTATGCCTCTGCGGAGCTGGCCCGGTTGTGGTCTCCCGAGTACAAGGTGGTCGCCGAGCGGCGGCTGTGGCTGGCGGTGTTGCGGGCGCAGGCGGAGCTGGGGGTCGCGGTTCCCGAGGATGCGCTGGCCGACTACGACAAGGTGGTCGAGCAGGTCGATCTGGCGTCGATCGCGGCGCGCGAGCGGGTGACGCGTCACGATGTGAAGGCGCGCATCGAGGAGTTCAACGCGCTGGCCGGGCACGAGCAGGTGCACAAGGGCATGACCTCGCGCGATCTGACGGAGAACGTCGAGCAGTTGCAGGTGCGTGACAGCCTGCTGCTGGTGCGCGATCGGGTGGTGGCGTTGCTGGCCCGGCTGGCGAGTCTGGCCGAGGAGCATGAGGCGACGGTGATGGCGGGCCGTTCGCACAATGTCGCGGCGCAGGCCACGACGCTGGGTAAGCGGTTCGCGTCGGCGGCCGATGAGCTGCTGGTGGCCTTCCGCCGTCTGGAGGAGCTGATCGCCCGTTATCCGCTGCGCGGTATCAAGGGGCCGGTGGGCACGGCTCAGGACATGCTGGACCTGCTGGACGGTGACCGCGGCAAGCTGGCGGAGCTGGAGGGGCGGGTGGCCGCGCATCTGGGGTTCGAGCGGCGGTTCACCAGTGTGGGGCAGGTCTATCCGCGGTCGCTGGATTTCGAGGTGGTGACGGCTTTGGTGCAGTTGGCGGCCGCGCCGTCGTCGCTGGCCAAGACGATCCGGTTGATGGCCGGGCATGAGCTGGTGACCGAGGGGTTCAAGGAGGGGCAGGTCGGTTCGTCGGCGATGCCGCACAAGATGAACACCCGCTCGTGTGAGCGGGTGAACGGTCTGACGGTGGTGTTGCGGGGTTACGCCTCGATGGTGGGCGAGCTGGCGGGCGATCAGTGGAACGAGGGTGATGTGTCGTGTTCGGTGGTGCGCCGGGTGGCGCTGCCGGATGCGTTCTTCGCCTTCGACGGGCTGGTGGAGACGATGTTGACGGTCCTGGATGAGTTCGGGGCGTTCCCGGCGGTGATCTCGGCGGAGCTGGATCGGTATCTGCCGTTCCTGGCGACGACGAAGATGCTGATGGCGGCGGTACGCGCGGGGGTGGGCCGTGAGCAGGCGCACGAGCTGATCAAGGAGCACGCGGTGGCGGCGGCGCTGGCGATGCGTTCGCGGGGCGCGGCCAACGAACTGCTGGAGCGGCTGGCGGCCGATGAGCGATTCCCGGTGGATCGGGCGGGCCTGGAGGCGCTGCTGGGCGATCGGGTGTCGTTCACCGGGGCGGCGGCCGACCAGGTGGAGGCGGTGTCGCAGGCGGTGGGCGAGGTCGTGGCGGCCTATCCGGAGGCGGCGGCGTATCGGCCGGGCTCGATCTTGTGATGGTGGCGGGGTCAGGGGGTGGCGCGCCGCAGTAGCTCGGTGAGCAGGGGGCGCAGGGCGGCGGGCACTTCGGACTCGGTGAGTTCGGTGATCTGGTCGCCGGTGGGGTGGTGGACGGTGAGCCGGTAGCGGGGCTGAGCCGAGGCGGCGGGGGCGCCGGCGGGTTCGGCGGCGCTGAGGCCGGCGAGCAGGCTCTGCAGGTCGTCGTTCAGGTCGGTGTCGAGGGTGGCGTGGCGGCGCAGGCCGGTGAAGCCGCCGCTGGTTTCGAGCGTCACGCGCATGGGCGTCCCTTCCGGCGGAATCGTTCACCTGTCACGGTACGCGGGGAGACTCCGCACGGGTCTGTGGCGGGCATCGTCGCGGAACCCTCGCGCGATGCCGCGCCTTCAGGCCCATGCGGAGAGCCTCACGTGGCTACCAGAATCCCTGCTGCCGGGCGGCGCCGCGGACGGTTTGGGGGGACTGGCGGGGGACGAGGTTGTTGCGGGCCAGGATGCGGGCCTGGGCGACGGCGACGGTGGCGGCGTCGGCGAACTTGGCGTTGGGCCACAGGTTCTGCAGGGTCTGGTACATGATCAGGGTGGCGGCGTCGAGGCCGAGGTCCTGGCTGATGAGGTAGAACCAGCGGTTGGTGATGCCGGACATGATGTGGGGGTCGGCGGGTTCGAAGTAGCCGGACATGTCGCGGGGTTGCGGGTCGCGGCCCATGAGGGGGTTGTCGAAGGCGGTGCCGGGTTCGGCCATGTTGCGCAGCGCTTCGCCGTAGAGGTCGTCGGCCATGATCTCGTCGCCGATGAGCCAGTTGTGGCTGTGGGCGTCGTGGTTGTTGGCGTAGGCGTCGATGGCGGTGCCGAGCATGTCGCTGAAGGATTCGTTGAGGGCGCCGCTCTGGTCGTTGGTGTAGTTGAGGTTGGCGCTGAACTGGGTGACGCCGTGGGTGAGTTCGTGGGCGCACACGTCGATGCTGGCGGTCAGGTCCTTGAAGACCAGGCCGCTGCCGTTGCCGAACACCATGCGCAGGCCGGCGTCGTCCCAGAAGGCGTTGTCGAAGCCGACGCCGAAGTTGACGTTGGCGACGAGGTTGAGTCCGGCGTTGTCGATGGATTCGCGGCCGAGCCTGTCCTTGTAGTAGGCGCGGACGATGCCGAGGTAGTCGTAGGCGTCGTTGGCGTTCTGGGCGGCGACGGAGGGGTCTCCTTCGCCGCGGATGAAGGTGACGTCGAAGGTCCACTGGTTGAGGTCGTCGTAGACGAGGCGGCCGGCGGTGCCGGGTTTGGGGATGGTGAGTCCGGGCGGGACGATTTCGGGTTCGGCGGTCAGGCGCTGGTCTTGGCCCAGGGGCAGGGCGTCGGGGCTGCGCCGTCCGCGGCGGAACTGGGCGGAGACGACTGCTGAGCGCTGGGCCGATGCGGGTTCGGCGCTCTGTTGTGCCTGGACTTTGGCGATGTGGTCGAGGACGTGGGGCGGGACGAAGGTGCAGCGATATGCCATGGCGCAACCCTTTTGCCGGGGGTGGTTGTGACGTTTCCACGTAAGCGGGGGCCGGTTGGGGCGCGCATCGGTGGTGGTCTCAGGGCTATCCCTAGGCCGGCTTGGGGGGTGGCTGGAAAATCGGATGAGGTTCGCCAGGTGGTCAGGCAGAGTTGACGGTGTGATGTCCGATTTTGTGCCTGGTATTGAGTTGTCCCGAGCCTTTTATGCCGAGGTGGTGGCGCCGCTGGTGGCGCGGGTGCCGCATAGTGCCGCGTTGATCGGGCCGGGGTCGGAGGTGCTGGCGTTCGACACCGGCCGCTCGGCTGATCATGACTGGGGTCCGCGGGTGCTGGTGTTCGTGGAGCCGGGGGCGGTGGCGGAGGTGGAGGCGCGGGTGCTGGCCGGGCTTCCGGAGCGCTTTCGGGGGCTGGCGACGGTGTTCGACTATCACGGCGCGCTGCGGCCGGGCGTGGTGGTGGCCGATCTGGAGGCGTGGCTGGTGGAGCGGCTGGGGTTCGATCCGCGGCGGGGGGTGTCGCTGCTGGATTGGCTGTCGGTGCCGTGGCAGAGCCTGGCGGAGGTGACGCTCGGGGAGGTCTTCCATGACGGGCTGGGTGGGCTGGAGGCGGCTCGGGCGGCGCTGCGCTGGTATCCGGGGGATGTGTGGCGTTATGTGCTGGCGTGTCAGTGGCGGCGTATCGCGCAGGAGGAGCCGTTTCCCGGCCGCTCGGGAGAGGTGGGCGATGAGCTCGGCTCGGCCGTCGTGGGGGCACGGCTGAGCCGGGAGGTGATGCGGCTGGCGTTGCTGCTGCGCCGCCGCTACCCGCCGTATGCCAAGTGGCTGGGCAGCGCTCTGGCGCGGATGCCCGGTTCGACGGAGCTGGGGGAGTCGCTGGGGCTGGCGGTGGCCGCCCGGTCGTGGCGGGAGCGGGAGGAGGGGCTGGCGGCGGCCTACGGGCGGCTGGCGGCGTTGCAGAACCGGGTGGCGCTGGCCGAGCCGCTGGATGAGCGGGTGCGCGGCTTCCATGATCGGCCGTTCCGGGTGATCGGGGGTGATCGGTTCGCGCAGGCGCTGCTGGGGTCGGTGTCGGATCCGGTGATCAAGGGGTTGCCGGTGGTGGGGTGTGTGGATCAGCTGTCGGACTCGGTGGATCTGCTGCTGGAGCCGGGCCGGGCCCGGGCGGTGACGGCGGCGGCGCTCGGCCTGGGCGCCTGACGTTTTTCGGCCGCTGGTGTTTCCCACCCTCTCTCGGGTAGCGGGCACCTACAACCGGAAAGCACAGACCATCATGACCACCAAAACCGACGAGTTCGCCGACCGCCTGTTCCACGCGGCGCTCGGCACCATAGAGGTCCTGTCGGTGCACATCGGCGACCGGCTGGGCTGGTATCGCGCGCTGGCCGAGCACGGTCCGGCCGACCCCGGCGAACTGGCCGCCCGCGCGGGCGGCCACGAACGATACGTCAGGGAATGGCTCGAACAGCAGGCCGCCTACGACATCCTGGAGGTCACCGCCGACGGGCGCTTCGCGCTCCCCGACGGCGCGGCGCAGGTGCTGACCGACGAGTCCAGCCTGGCCTACCTGGCGCCGCTGGCGCGGATGCTGACCGGTGCCGCCGTGCAGATGCCCGCCCTCCTGGAGGCCTACCGGCGTGGCGGCGGGGTCGGCTGGGCGAGCTTCGGGACGGACATGCGAGAGTCCCAGGCGGACATGAACCGGCCCTGGTTCGAGCACGCGCTGCCAGCCGCCCTCGCGGGCGTGCCCGGCCTGGACGCGGTTCTGCGCCGTCCCGGAGCCCGCATCGCCGACATCGGCTGCGGCGCCGGGTGGTCGACGATCGCGCTGGCCAGGACCTACCCCGAGGCCACGGTGGTGGGCGTCGACATCGACGGCCCGTCCATCGAGCTGGCCGCGGGCAACGCCGCCGGCGCCGGGCCCCGCCTCACCTTCCGCCAGGGGGATGCCGCCCTGCTCGGGGAGGATCGCTACGAGGCCGTGTTCGCCTTCGAGTGCGTGCACGACATGCCGCGACCGGTGCAGACGCTGGCGGCGGCGCGGCGAGCGGTCGTGCCCGGTGGGGCGGTGGTCGTGATGGACGAGGCCGTGGGCGACCGCTTCGCCGGGCCCGCCGATGAGGTGGAGCGGCTGATGTACGGCTTCAGCCTGCTGATCTGCCTGCCGGACGGGATGAGCGACCCGCCCTCGGCCGCCACGGGAACGGTGATGCGGCCTGAGACGCTGCGCCGGTATGCGCGCGAGGCAGGGTTCGCCGACGTCGAAGTCCTGCCGATCGAGGACTTCGGATTCTGGCGCTTCTACCTCCTCATCCCCTGACACCGTAACTGCACTCCACGCCAAAATTGCCATGGACTTAAAGTTTGGGGTTGAGTTAAGCTTTTCCGCATGACCGAGGGGTTGCGGGAACGCAAGAAGCAGCAGACGCGCCGCCGCATCCGCGACGTGGCCACCGCCCTGTTCGTGGAGCGCGGCTTCGAGCACGTCACGATCGCCGAAGTCGCCGCGGCGGCCGAGGTGTCGGTCAACACCATCTACAACTACTTCCAGACCAAGGAGGACCTCGTCCTGCCGCCCGAGGAGGCCTCACCCCAGCGCCTGGCCGACATCGTGCGCCGGCGCCGGGCCGGGCAGGCCGCCGTGCCGGCGGTGCTCGACCACCTGCGTGCGGAGGTACGGCGGCGCGACCGCAAGATGGGCCTGACCGAGGGATTCGGCCGCGTCTTCGAGATGATGCGCGCCGCCCCCACCCTCACCGCCCGCCTGGGCGACCTCGGCCGGCAGATGACCGACGAACTGGCCGCCGTCCTGGCCGAGGAGACCGGCGCCGCGCCCGGCGACCCGCTGCCCCGCATGGTGGCCTGGCACCTCGGCGGCTTCCACTCGCTGGTGTACGCCGAGATCGGCAAGCGCACCGCGGCGGGTCAGAGCGCCGACGACATCGCCTCGGCCGTGCTGGAACTCCTGGACGTCTTCGAGGACCTGCTCGGAGAACGCCTTCTCACCTATGCCGTTCGAAAGGACTGACCTTGTTCAGAGTGATGATCTTGGGCACGTTCGACGCCCTGGACGACGCCGCCCGGGATGCCGTACGGGCGGCGGGAGACACCGCCTTCACCGAGGCCGGGACGTTCACCCACGACCAGAGCGTGTCGGCGTTCACCTTCCGCTGCCAGGTCCCCGCGGGCCCCGACGACGGCGAGAACGAGGCCACCAGGTCGGCGATGGCGGCCCTGGAGGCGCACGGGCATCCGTATCGTCTGCTGCGCGTCGCGGTGACGGACATGCGCGACATCAAGATCCGCCGCAAGGGGCGTCCTAGGATGACCTCGGGCTGACCGGCCACCTGGCGCCCTGGAACGGGCCGCCGAGGTCATAGTCGCTCTGACGCCGTTTCCCCGGGCCGGGGAGCAAGGACGCTAACGTAACGGCGGCCGGCCACGTGCGGGGTCAGAGGCCGTTTTCCTGGAGGCCCCCAGCCACGTGTGGCGGGTGGCGGGTGACCCATGCGTGCCGTAAAAAAAGAGAAAAACCGTCACAGGGCAGCGGGACACAAGCCCGCACGCAACGGCCCGCACGCAAGCGGACGCTTCAGTGGCGAGCGTCGGCGAGGCGGAGACGGGCAGAAGCAGGCGGAAACGGTGGTTCAGCGGCGGGCGTTGGCGGTGATGGCGAGGCGGAAGTAGGCGGCCAGGCCCGGCACCTGGCCGTCGAAATAGGCCGTGAACCGCGGATCCATCACATACAACTCGCCCAGCCCCCGATGGATCTCATACGTGCAGGTGTAGAACCACCGGCTGATGTGACCGCGATGACGCTCGGCCACCTCCATCGCCGCCTGCCCGTCCGGCGGCAGCCCCGCCTCGAACACCGCCACCAGATCTCCCAGCACGGCCGCCGCCTCGGCCTTGAGCTGCAGCCAGTCGGCCTTGGTGTAGGCGGCGACCCGGCGGCGGCTCTGCTCGTACTGCTCGCCGCCGCCCCAGCGCCGCTCCACCTCCGCCTCGTGATCCTCCGGCCGGAAGCCGCCGAACACCTCCAGGCGTTCGGCCGGGGTGAGCGTGACGCTCATCGTGCGCGCCTCCATCGCCCGTTCCACCGCGGCGATCACCTCGCTCAGCCGCTCGGACTTGCGGACCAGCAGCTCGTGCTGGCGGCGCAGGTGCGTCAGCTCGTCGGCGCGCGGCTCGTCCAGGATGACGGCGATCTCCTCCAGCGCGAAGCCCAGCTCCCGGTACAGCAGCACCTGCTGCAGCCTGATCAGATCCGCCTCGGTGTAGCGGCGGTAGCCGGCCGCGGTCCGCTCACCCGGGCACAGCAGGCCGACCTCGTCGTAGTGATGCAGCGTGCGCACGGTGACGCCGGCCAGCCGCGACACCTGCCCCACGGACAAACTCATGACCTCACCATGAACCCTCACGTTACGTCAGGCGCAACCCCTGGCTGGACTCTCCCACGGTGGGAGGGCCCATGCTGGGGGACGTGGACGAGGATCTCCTGCCGATCGGGCAGTTCGCCCAGCTTGCCCGGTTGAGCGTGAAGCAGTTGCGGCACTACGACGAGATCGGGCTGCTGCGGCCCGCCTGGGTGGACGCCGCCACCGGCTACCGCTACTACCGCGCCGCGCAGGCCCGCACGGCGCTGTCGATCGGGCTGCTGCGCTCACTCGACGTGCCGCTGCCCGTCGTGGGCCAGGTCCTCGCCGGAAGCGAAGGCGCCCTGGAGTCCGTACGCGACTCGCTGGAGGCCGAACTGGCCCGGCGGCGGCGCACCCTGGCGTCCCTGGAACGCGTCATGGCCGACGGCCTGCCCGCCCCCCAGGTTCGCATCGTCACCGAACCGGCGCACCGCGTCGCCCTCATCCGCGAACGCGCCGGCGGCCCGGCCGACATCGCCCGCGCCACCAGCACCGCCGTCTCACGCCTGATGGCCGGCTGGTACGGGGCGGCCGACGCGGGCGCCGTACCGCACCCCGGCACCCGCCCGAGGGAGAACGGCCCGCCGTCCGTACACACCGGGGACCCCGCCGCCTCGTCGGAGACAGGGGACGGCCCGCTACCCACGCACGCCGACACCTCGAAGGCAAGGAACGCCGACGCCTGGGAGGCAGGAGACGGCCCGTCACCCATGCACGCCGACGCCTCGGAGGCGGGGGACGGCCCGCCTCCCGCGCGTGCCGATGCCAGGCGGGCCGCCGAGCCCTCCGGCCAGACGCCGGCCCGGGCCGTCGGCACGCATCCCGGCGGGGAAGCGGCGGCGGGCGGGCCGCGGTTGATCGGGCTGTTCCCTGTCGACCTGAGCGAGGCCTTCGACGTGTCCGTCGCGCTCGTCCTGCACGACGGCTGGGAGGCCGGCTGGGACGGTGGCGGGGGAGCGCGGGTGGACGTGCTGCCCGGTGGCACGTTCGCCGCCGCCACCCACGTCGGCCCCTACGACCAGATCTCCCTGACCGTCCACGCCGTCCTGGCCTGGTGCGCCGAACGCCGACACCCCATGCGCGGCCCCATTCGCGAGGTGTACGTGTCCGACCCGGCCCGCACCCCGCCCGATGAGTTGATCACCCACCTGATGATCCCTTTGGAGGAAGAGACATGAACGCCGAACTGACCACCCACGGCCCGGTCACCTGCCTGAACGTCACCGGCCTCGGCGAACCCGGCGGCGGCGAGCACGTCTCGGCCATCCGCGCCCTGTACACCGTCGCCGGCGCGATGGGCGGCCCCGGCGGGCCGCTGGAGGGCTTGTGGTGGGTGGAGGACGAGCGGCCCGGGCTTGAGGTGCCGCGCGAGCAGTGGCGCTGGCACCTGCTGCTGCCCCTGCCCGCCGCACCCGAGCCGGGACGGCTGGAGCAGGCCCGCGAGGCCGTGCGCGCATCCGGCGCGGCGGTGGACCGGGTACGCGTGACCGTCTTCACCGAAGGACAGTGCGTGCAGATCCTGCACCACGGCCCCTTCAGCGAGGAACACCTTTCGCTGAAGGTCATGGAGGAGT
The DNA here is from genome assembly GCF_018603905.1 of Nonomuraea sp. NEAU-A123. GTDB lineage: Bacteria > Actinomycetota > Actinomycetes > Streptosporangiales > Streptosporangiaceae > Nonomuraea. The sequence continues at coordinate 394,374 of NZ_JAHFZZ010000002.1, read as the reverse complement.
TCATGGACGAACACGCGCTGGTGCCCAACGGGCCGCACCACGAGGTGTACCTGACGGCCTTCGACGATCCCGACCCGCGCACGGTGCTGCGCCAGCCGGTGCGCCCGGCCTGAGGCGCGGGAGGCGTTCATCAGGGGTTCATCTGGGGTCGCACGATCTTTCGCCGCCACCGCCTCGGCTCTTACATTCCGAAGCGTCACCCCTTCCAGAGCGCCGGCGTGAACACGCTCGGGCGCGAAGGCAAGAGCCGGCAAGGAGACCGACCGTGTTCCAGCGCATCGCCCTCATTCCCCTGGTGTTACTCACCTTCCTGACCGTGGCCGGCCCCGCGCCCGCCCAGGCCCAAGCGCGGGCGCACGAGCCGCGCCACCTGCGCATCCTGCTCACCAACGACGACGGCTACACCTCCGTCTACCTGCAAGAGCTGCGCCAGAAGCTGATCGACGCCGGCCACCAGGTGACGGTCGTGGCCCCCGAAAGCGATGTCAGCATCACCGGCACCGCGATCAACGCCAGGTTCGGCACCACGTTGCAGGCGACGCAAAAGGAGCCCGGCCTGTGGGCGGTGGCGGGCAGTCCCAGCGACGCGGTGGCGTTCGGGACGCGGGTCGTGTTCGCGGGCGACCCGCCGGACCTGGTGCTGTCGGGACCGAACCCGGGGGAGAACGTCGCCGCGACCGCCAACTACTCCGGCACCGTCGCGGCGACGATCACCGCCATCACCGGCGGCATCCCCGCCGTGGCGCTCAGCGTCGCCCGCAGCGGTGGCTCCTTCCCCAGCGCCGAGGGGTCGATCGCCTTCGCCGTCAAGCTCGTCGACCGGCTGGCGGCGACCTCACGCGGCGCCGTCCTGCCGGCCCGTACCGCGCTGAACGTCAACTACCCCGTCACCCCGAACGGCAAGGTCACCCTGGCCAGGCTCGGTACCTCGCTGCCGTTCTCCACCGACTACGCCCTGGCTGCCGACGCGTGCGCCACCTGCTACCGCATCCTGCCGCTGCCGGCGGCCGCCGCCGACCCGGTGACCGACGCCGACCGCACCTTGCTGGCGGCCGGTGACGTCACCGTCACCCCGCTGGACGGCAGCTGGGAGGCCGGGCCGGCCGCCTCGGCCGCTATCCGTGTCCGCCTGTACTCCCTGACGCCCTGAAGCCGGGGTAACCCTCCGGGAAGGCGTGGGCCCGCGGCGCAGAAGAGAACGCGGCTGCGGGCCCGTCGCACAGCGCATCACCCGGGCCCGCCGCACAGGCCGTGGAGCGCGAGGTGCTTGCTACACGGCGGTGAGCACGACGGGACCCTCGTCGGTGATGGCCACCGTGTGCTCGGAGTGGGAGGCGCGCGAGCCGTCGACGGTGCGCAACGCCCACCCGTCGGAGGCCGTACGGTAGCGGCCGTCTCCGCCGCCGGTGAACATCGGCTCGATCGCCAGCACCAGACCCGCCCGCAGCACCAGCCCGCGGCCCGGCCGTCCGTGGTTGGCCACGTGCGGATCCTCGTGCATCCGCCGCCCGATCCCGTGCCCGCCGAAGTCGACCGGCACGCCGTAACCGCCGGCCACCGCGACCGAGGCGATGGCGTGCCCGATGTCGCCGATCCGGTTGCCCGGCCTGGCCGCGGCGATGCCCGCCCGCAGCGCCTCCTGCGTCGCCTCGATGAGCGCCAGGTCACGGGCGCGCGGCAGGCCCACCACGAAGCTGACCGCCGAGTCGCCCGCCCATCCGTCGAGGTAGGCGCCGCAGTCGACGCTGAGCAGGTCGCCGTCCTTGAGCCGGTATCGGTCCGGGATGCCGTGCACGATCACGTCGTTGACCGACGCGCAGATGACCGCCGGATACGGCGTGGGCGCGAACTGCGGGTGATAGTCCAGGAACGCCGAGGTGGCGCCCGCCTCGGCGATGACGGTGGCCGCCACCTCGTCCAGCTCGCTGACCCGAACGCCCACCGCGGCGTGCTTGACGATCTCCTGCAGCGCCTGCGCCACCACGCGGCCCGCCTCGCGCATCGCGTCGATCTCCGACGGCGTCTTGATCTCCACCATGTCGATAACTATACCGGTATTTGTATCCTGGTTGTAGACTCGGGTTCATGGTTCGACCTTCGCTGACCCCCCAAGAGCGACGGCGCGGCGAGCAGCTCGGCATGCTGCTGCGCGACGCGCGCGGCGACCGTAGCATCGTCGATGTCGCCGCCGCCGCCGGCATGTCCGCCGAAACCCTCCGCAAGATCGAAACTGGCCGCATTCCCACTCCGGCTTTCTTCACCATCGCCGCACTGGCCGATGTTCTCGGGGTCTCCCTGGACCATCTCGCCCTGCGGCTGACCCCCGCCATTCCCGCCTGAGACGACAGCCGACGACGACTCCATGGCACGCCACCATGGCACGCCTGCCGCGACCCCTGCGCCGATCGACGCCGCCCATCGGCGCGGGGGCCGGCCGTGGCGCGTGCCTGACCCCGTCCGGCCGGTTCACTGCTCCGGGTCGGCCCGCTTGAGCAGCGGGTGCGCCCGCATCGCCCCTTCCAGCTCGCCCGGTAGCTCGTCGCGGTAGCGTCCCAGCGTCGACAGGTCGCTGTGCCCGAGCACCCGGCGGACCGCGTCCATGTCCACCGCGTCGGCCAGCAGATGGGTGGCCGTCGTATGGCGCAGCCCATGCGGGGTCACCGACCGGCGCTGCCCGGCCTCCACCTGCCGCTGCACCCGATCGATCACCGCCTGCACGTCACCTCGCGCCAACCGGTGCCCTCGCCATGACAGGAGCAACGCCTTGTCCGGCAGCGGCGCCCGTTCCCGCGTCAGATAGGCCTCCAGGGCCAGCGCCACATCGCGGGGGAGCGGCACATCGCGGGTGCGGCCCCCTTTGCCGAAGATCCGCCAATAACGCATGCCGTCATTGGTGTAGAAGTCCTCGACATTGGCTCGTACCAGCTCCGAGACCCGTGGCCCCATCGTCGACAGCAGCAACACGATCAGCGCGTCCCTCAGCTCCGTGCGCTGATCACGCCGCCCTCGTGCCGGAGTCTCGCTCAGGGAGCGCGCCGCGCCGATCAGTCCTTGCGCCTGCTCTCGCGTCAACGCGCGCCGCTCCGGCCGCAGCCCGCCCCGCTCTCTGGCCGTCACCGTCGAGTGCGTCATCGGGTTGATCTGCACCCAGCCCGCCAGCGAGGCGTGCTTGAACAGCGCCGAGATCGAGCGCCGAAACCGCGCCTGTGACGACGGGCTCTGCCCGCCGCCGCCCGCTGAGCGCCGACCGTCCGGTTTGCGGGCGAACGCCAGCAAGATCGCGTCGACGTCCTCGCCCGACAGGTCGTCCAGCACCGTCGACTCCCCGGCCAACCTCACCAGCGTCGCCACGTCGCGCGCGTAAAGCTCCGCTGTGGCCTGTGACAGCGCCCCCGTCAGCGTTTTGGCCCGCACCAGCTCCACATAGCGATCGGCCGCCTCGACCACGGTCAGCCGATCAAGCTCAGCAGGCCGCACCGTCCCCCCTCACATTGGAAGATCCACATCAAGGCAGACGGTAGCGGGCCCCACTGACAGAAATTCAGATGTCGCGGAAGGTCTCGATCCGCGCCCCCAGCGCGTTGAGCCGCTCGGCCAGATCCTCATATCCGCGGTTGATGACGTACACGTTGCGCAGCACCGAGGTGCCCTCGCCGGCCATCATCGCCAGCAGCACCACCACCGCCGGGCGCAGTGCCGGCGGGCACATCATCTCCGCGCTGCGCCAGCGCGTCGGTCCTTCCACCAGGACCCGGTGCGGATCCAGCAGTTTCACCGAGGCGCCCAGCCGGGTCAGCTCCGTCAGGTAGATGGCCCGGTTGTCGTAGACCCAGTCGTGGATGAGCGTCGAGCCCTGCGCCGTGGCCGCGATCGCGGCGAAGAACGGCACGTTGTCGATGTTCAGTCCCGGGAACGGCATCGGATGGATCTTGTCGATGGGGGAGATCAGCTTGGAGGGCCGCACCGTCAGGTCCACCAGCCGGGTGCGGCCGTTGGCCGCCGCGTACTCGCCGCCCCGATCGTGGTCGAGGCCCATCTCCTCCAGCACCGCCAGCTCGATCTCCAGGAACTCCACCGGGACCCGGCAGATCGTCAGCTCCGAGGAGGTCACCACCGCCGCCGCCAGCAGGCTCATCGCCTCCACCGGGTCTTCTGAGGGGGAGTAGTCGACGTCGCACTCGATCGAGGGCACCCCGTGCACGGTCAGCGTCGTCGTCCCGACGCCCTCCACCCGCACGCCCAGCTCCTCCAGGAAGAAGCACAGGTCCTGCACCATGTAGTTGGAGGAGGCGTTGCGGATCACCGTCACACCGTCATGGCGCGCCGCGGCCAGCAGCGCGTTCTCCGTCACCGTGTCGCCCCGCTCGGTCAAGACGATCGCCCGCGACGGTGACACGCCCCGATCCACCCGCGCGTGGTAGAAGCCGCCCGTCGCCGTGATGTCCAGCCCGAAGTGCCGCAGCGCCGACATGTGCGGCTGCACGGTGCGCGTCCCCAGGTCGCAGCCCCCCGCGTACGGGATCTGGAACTCCTCCGCGCGGTGCATCAGCGGCCCCAGGAACATGATCACACTCCTGGTACGGCGGGCCGCCTCGGTGTCCATCGCCTCCAGCTCCAACCGGGCCGGAGGGACGATCTCCAGATCGCTGCCCTCGTTGATCCACCGCGCCCGCACTCCGATGGAGGCCAGCACCTCCAGGATCCGGTACACCTCCTCGATCCGCGCCACCTTGCGCAAGATCGTCCGCCCCGAGGTCAGCAGCGACGCGCACAGCAGCGCCACGCACGCGTTCTTGGAGGTCTTCACATCGATGCTGCCCGACAGCCGGCGTCCGCCCACCACCCGCAGATGCATCGGCCCGGAGTAGCCCAGCGACACGATCTCGCTGTCGAGCGCCTCGCCGATGCGCGCGATCATCTCAAGACTGATGTTCTGGTTGCCGCGCTCGATCCGGTTCACCGCGCTCTGGCTGGTCGCCAGAGCGTCCGCCAACTGCAGCTGCGTCCAACCACGGTGCTGGCGGGCGTCGCGAATGAGCCGGCCGATCCGCACGAGATAGTCATCAGTCATAACACGACAACATATCTCACATATGAGATGCGACCGCGACCGGCCCCGCCGACGCGCCGGACAACTCCCGGTGAATGGCCAGATGCTCCGGCGTCGTCACCACCTTACGCTTGTGCACGAACGCCTTACGCGCCTGCCGGAACCCGTTGCGGTCATCGAACATGTCCCGGCTCATCTCGGCCAGCTCCTCCACGCGGTAGGCCTCCAGCGGCTTGCGCCGTTCATCGGCCTCCTGCGCCTCCCGCTTGATCTCCAGCAGCCGCCCGTAGTCGTCACCGGCCGCCAGCCGCTCGGCGTACTCCAGCACCGTCCGCTCGAACTCCAGCCGTGAGCCGGCCAGCATCCGATCGGCCAGCCCCAGCTCCACCGCCTGGGCCGCGCCGATCGGCAACGCCTCGCTGGTCAACCGCCGCGCCACCATCGCCCCCACCCGCCGGGGCAGCACATACGTCCAGAACTCCGACCCGAACAACCCCATCGTCCGATAGTGCGGGTTGAGCACCACGCCCTCTCGCACCAGGACCCGATCGGCGCCCAGCCCCATCATCACGCCACCGGCGCCCGCGTTGCCGCCCACCGACGTCACCACCAGCTGCCCCGTGCACGTGATCACCTCACGGCAGACCTGGTTGATCGCGTTGATGTTCGTCCACGCCTCCAGCTCGGGATGGCGCGCCGCCTCGATCACGTTCAGGTGGATGCCGTTGGAGAACACCTCGCCGCCCCGCACCACCAGCACCCGGGTGTCCTGGGCGACGGCGTACCGCAACGCCGAAGCCAGCCGCCGGCACTGCTCGCTGGACATCGCGCCGTTGTAGAAGTCGAAACTCACCACCCCCACCGTGTCACTGCGGTCATAGGTCACCTCGCTGTAGCCCGGCCGCTCCTCCAGCCCGGCCGCCCGCGCACCCAGCACCGTCGCCGCCGGCAGCTTGATCGCGCCCGGCTCCTCCACCCGCAGATGCCCCACCCACACCGTTCCGTCGCCGGTGTGCACCAGCACCGCGCCCTCACGCCGCGCCACCACCGTCCCCGGCGTCCCGGCCACCACCGGACCCCGGTACACGTCGAACACCCGCATCATCCGCCCGTCCAGCATCACCCGCCCGCCCGGCGCCCCATCGGCCGAACGGACCCGCCGCAGCACCTCATCGGTGCTCTGCGACCAGGAGAACTCCCGGTCGCCATGCCGCATCGCCGGCCGCAACCGCCCGCGTACCTGCGGTGAACGGTAATCCAGCGGCGCCGGTACGAACCCCGCGTCCATCGCCTTGGCCGCCACCTCCACCACCAGCTCCACCGCCGCATCGGCCACCGGCCCGTTGTACAGGGCGGACTTGCGCGGCGGCTCGGCCGGCATCGCGAACGTCCGATACCCCCAGATCGGCCCGGCGTCCATCTCCTCCACCGCCTGCAGCGCCGTCACGCCCCACTCCGGCTCGGCGTCGGCGATCGCCCAGTCCAGCGACGAGGGACCCCGGTCGCCGGGCGGCCCCGGGTGAATGATGATCGTGCGGTGGTTCTGCCACAGAAGCGCCGGCACCTTCTCCTTCAGGAACGGGCAGATGATCAGGTCGGGTTTGGCCAGCTGGGCCGCCTTGAGCATCACCTGCTCCGAGATGGCCAGCTCGACGGTGACGTCGTGACCGGCCCGGCGCAGTTCCAGCCAGGCACGCTGGGTCAGGCCGTTGAAGGAGGAGCAGAGCAGCAGGATGCGCAACGGAGAACTTCTTTCAGGCGATCGTTCGAGGGTGACGGGGGCCGCCGAGTGGGGGGCCGGGGGAGCGGGGTCGGCTTCAGCCGGAAGCACCGGGGCGCGGGTGCCCCCACCGGTCCCGGACGTTTACGGCAGTCCCATATAGCCCATGCATGTCATCGATGCTGACACGAACCAGCAAGTGCTGATGACAAATCACCGCAAAAATCCGCCCGGACTAGCCCCAAATGACCCACTTTGTCGGGATCGAATCTAGGGGAGACGCCCCGTCGAACCCCATCTCACCCCAACCACCCCCGCCACCACGAGACCGAAACCCAGCCTGGAACCACAACGTCCACTACCAACGCCTCGTCCTGGACGCCATCCCCGACGGCTGCGAGCACGCCCTGGACGTCGGATGCGGAGACGGCCTGCTCGCGGCCGAACTCGCCTCCCGCTTCTGGGACACCTGCCGGCGCGAACGCATCACCGCCTTCAACTTCATGGGCGCCGTCGCCGCCATCCTCGAACGCGCCCCCGCCACCGAATCCGACAATCGCCACCAGGTACGCCGCGCCTACGGAGGACCTGCCCCCGAAGCCCTGACCACGCGATTCCAGGACCGATTCGGTGTCCTCCTGCTGGAGGCCTACGCCTGCACCGAACTCGGCGACGTGGCCGCCAGCACACCCACCACCCGCCGGCCCGGCTCAGCCGGACGACCCGTCCCGGAATACGAAGTAGTGATCACAGACGACGACGGCCACCCCCTGCCAGCAGGACAGATCGGACAGATCACCGCCAGACCCCGAGCACAATCGATCACCTTCACCGGCTACGCCAGCGATGACGCCGCCACCGGAAAGGTCCTGCGCGACGGGTGGTTCAGGACGGGGGACCGGGGCTTGCTCGATGAGGACGGCTTCCTCTATTTCGCCGGCCGCCGCGCCGATGTCATCAGGCGACGTGGTGAGAACATCGCGACCTGGGACGTGGAGCAGGTGTTGGCCGCGATGCCCGGCGTCCAGGACGCGGCCGCAGTGGGCGTGCCCTCGGAGCTGACCGAGGAAGAAGTACTCGTGGCCGTGAGCGCGGCACCCGGAACCACCCTCACCGCACCACAGGTACACGCCTGGTGCCTCAACCGGCTCCCACGCCACGCCGTTCCCCGATACATACGTGTGCTCGACGATCTGCCCAGGAATGCCGCCACAAAGGTGATCAAGGGGGAGCTGCGCGGCCAAGGAGTCCCGTCGGATGCGTGGGACGCCCGTACATAGGCCCTGGACGCTGGACAGGCCGCACTGTCGGCAACGGTCTCAGGAAGATCGGTCCCGGAGACCAATCCGCCGCCTGGATCGAGAAGGCTCGCGTGGCGGTCGACCGGCATGCCGAGCGCCGTCGTGGAAGGGAAAGCTCAATGATGAGCGCGCGGCCACGTAGGTTCGCGCGTCGACGACGCCGTTCATCAGCGGCCAAGCCCTTGTAGGCCGGGACCGCGAACAATAGGTGATACCGAACAGAATCCACCTTCTGTCCGGTATCGGGTCTTTTGGGTGATTGGGGTTGGTTAGAGGCGGTTGACGAAGCGGGCGGCTGCGCGCTGGCTCATGCCGGTCTCGCCGCGTACGAGGAAGACGGCTTCTTGGAGCTGGCCGAGCGCCTTCATCTCGCGCGCCTGGTCGACCAGGTGGGGGCTGGGGCTGGGGCGGTTGCGGGGGTTCCTGGTCAGCCGGGCGGCCAGGATGATCAGATAGATGATCAGGGCGGTGACGACGACGGTGAGCGCGACGAGGCCCCCTGTGGAGATCGCCAGGCTGTGCATGTCTCGATCGTAACGCGGCGCGACGGTGATCAGCGGCGGCAATCGGCTTTGCCGGCGGCGATGGGTGCGATGATCAGGGCCGCGACGCGGAGAATCTCTCGCGTCAGTTCGCCATATTTCTGGGCGTCAGCGGACATGTCCGGTTGCTTGATAATGGACATTATGTCAAGTAGTGCGGTTTTCGTCCGAGAGGGGTCCTGACTCGGGGTGGATCGGTGTGCGCGTGTGGTGACGTTGGTCACCTTGAGTGCCGCTCGGGTGCCCGGCGGCGGACACGTCCTGGTCCGGTGGTGTTACGGGAGGTGACGGCCGCCCCGGTTACCCGCCGCGGCTCTTGATCATTACGGTGTGCGCGGCCGGAATGTTCTGACCAGCGGGTTGACCTTGGGTTGATTCACTGTCCTTGCTGGCCTGAGCGGCTTAGGGTGGGAAATCTGCTATCGCGCCGCGAGAGGAGCAGCACGTGGGGAACCAGTCAGTGTTATGTCCAGTGTGTCAGGGAGTTCTACCCGCTTCGGGACGAGAGTCCTATACGACACTGCGGGGACGTCTGATCGTGACGAACGGTTACTGCGCAGGTGGTTGCGCCGAGCGGCGGGCCTCGATGGAGCAGACGCAGCAGCTGTCGCGTCCTTCGGCTCCGGTTGCGCAGGCCGCTCCCCCGGTGGCTCCTGAGGTCACTTCGTCTGATGCGTACTCCATGGTCTCCGCCGTCGGCCCGGTTCGGGCGCGGGTGGCGGGCTGACCGTTTCTGTGCCGGGTTTCCGGGCCGGCGCGGCGTTGATCGCCGTGCCGGTTTTCGTGCGGGTTGTGGGTTGACGGGTGCCGTGTCACGCCGGGGTGGGGCGCGATGCGGTGGCCGGGCCGCCGGTCATACGTGGCCGTTTGTGGTGTGCCAGTAGTCGCGGGTCTGTACGGCCAGGCCGTCGGTGTCGAAGCGGGCGATGACGCAGCCCGCCAGGGTGATGGGTGTGCCGTCGTCGGTGGCGTGGACGCGGAATTCGATGACCGCCTGGTCGCCGTCCACGATGGGTGTGGCGAAGGTGACCTGGGGTGCGGTCTCGGTGCTGAAGGACCAGCGGATGTAGTCGGTGATGGCGCCTCTCCCCCGGTGTGGTGGCCGGAAGGGCATGGAGGTGTGGACGGCGTCGTGGCTGTAGAGGGCGGCGATGCGGTCGGCGTCGTGGTGGGTCCAGCCGTGTTGCCAGGTGTCGGCGAAGTTCTGGGCGGCTGTTCGGGTGTCCATGGGCTCCAGTGTGGCGGCGTTTAACCGGTCGATTCTGTCGGTGGCGTTGGTTATGGTCTGGGCTCGTGTCTGATGTGCAGCCGCTGGTTCACGCGCGTGGGCTGGTGAAACGGTTCGGGGATTTCGTCGCGGTCGACGGGATCGATATTGATGTGGCGCCTGGTGAGGCGTTTGGGTTCTTGGGGCCCAATGGCGCGGGTAAGTCGTCGACGATGCGGATGATCAGTTGCGTGTCGATGCCGTCCGCGGGTGAGTTGCGGATCTTCGGGATGGATCCGGTGCGGGAGGGGCCGCGGATCCGGGGGCGGCTGGGTGTCTGCCCGCAGTTGGATAACTTGGATCCCGATCTGACGGTTCGCGAGAATTTGACGACGTACGCCCGCTATTTCGGGTTGTCGCGGGCGCAGGCGCGGGCCCGGGCCGAGGAGCTGCTGGAGTTCGCGCAGCTGCGTGACAGGGCCTCGAGCCGGGTGGAGCCGCTGTCGGGCGGGATGAAGCGGCGGCTGACGATCGCGCGGGCGATGGTGAACGAGCCGGATCTGGTGCTGCTGGACGAGCCGACGACGGGGCTGGATCCGCAGGCGCGTCATCTGCTGTGGGAGCGGTTGTTCCGGTTGAAGCAGCAGGGTGTGACGCTGGTGCTGACCACGCACTACATGGATGAGGCCGAGCAGTTGTGCGATCGGCTGGTGGTGATGGATGGTGGGCGGATCGTGGCCGAGGGGTCGCCGCGTTCGCTGATCGAGTCCTACTCCTCGCCTGAGGTGGTGGAGCTGCGCTTCGGCGGGCAGGAGCTGGCGGGTTTCGTGGCGCCGCTGGACGGGGTCGGTGATCGGGTGGATGTGCTGCCGGATCGGATCTTGCTGTATGCCAAGGACGGTGACGCGGCGGTGTCGGAGGTGCATCGGCGTGAGCTGGTGCCCTCCAGTGTGCTGGTGCGCAGGTCGTCGCTGGAGGATGTGTTCCTTCATCTGACGGGCCGGACGTTGGTGGAGTGATGGCGCATCCGGCGGTGGCGGTGCTGGAGCGGCACCTGACGTTGTACAAGCGGTTGTGGCGGGCGTCGTTGTTCTCGTCGTTCGTGTTGCCGGTGCTGTTCCTGGCCAGCATCGGGCTGGGGGTGGGTGGTTACGTCGGCGAGGTGGGCGGCGTGCCGTACGTTGAGTGGATCGTCCCGGGTGTGCTGGCTTCGACGGCGTTTCAGATGGCGGTCGGCGAGTGCACGTACGCGGTGTTCGGGGAGTTCCGGTGGAATCGCGGGGCGCATGCGATGTTCGCGACGCGGGTGTCGGTGTGGGACATGATCGGCGGCTGGCTGCTGTACATCGTGTTCAGGGTCGAGATCGCGGTGGTGGTGTTCCTGCTGGTGGTGGGGGCGTTCGGGGTGTTGTCCTCGCCGTGGGTGGTGCTGACGCCGCTGGTGGCGGCGTTGCTGGCGGTGGCGGTCGCGGCGCCGGTGACGGCGTTTTCGGCGACGATCGATCACGACAGTTATTTCGCGTTGCTGTTTCGGTTCGTGATGCTGCCTTCGACGTTGTTCGCGGGGGTGTTCTTCCCGGTGGAGCAGTTGCCGCCGGTGGTGCGGTCGCTGGCTTACCTCTCGCCGTTGTGGCATGGGGTGGAGCTTTCGCGGGCGGCGACGTCGGGGGCCGCTCCCCTGTGGCCGGTGTGGGCGCATGCGGGGTGTTTGCTGGTGTTCGCGGTGGGCGGGGTGTGGTGGGCGGGTTGGGCGTTCCGTAGGCGACTTCAGGACTGATGATGGTGACGTTGACGGTGGCCCGGCTGGTGTCGGGCCGGGTTTCGGTGGGCCGGGTGGGTGCGGTCGTGGGCCGCAATGTGGGTGCGTTGCGTTCGGGTGCTTCGTACTGGCTGGTGCTGGTGTCGGGGTTCTTCGAGCCGTTGCTGTATCTGCTGTCGATCGGTGTGGGTGTGGGTGCGCTGGTGGGGCGGATCCCGGTGGGTGATGGCCGGGTGGTGTCGTACGCGGTGTTCGTGGCGCCGGCGATGCTGGCGGTTTCGGCGATGAACGGGGCGTTGTCGGAGACGACGTTCAACTTCTTTTTCAAGATGCGCTACGCCAAGACGTTCGAGGCGATTTTGGCGACGCCGGTGCGGCCGATCGAGATCGCGCTGGGTGAGTTGAGCTGGGCGATGGTGCGCAGCTCTGTGTACACGGCGTTGTTCTTGGTGGTGATGGTGGTGTTGCGGCTGGCCGATCCGGTGTGGGCGCTGGCGGCGTTTCCGGCGACGATGCTGGTGGGGTTGTCGTTCGGGGCGCTGGGGATGGCGGTGTCGACGCTGCTGCGTGGCTGGCAGGATTTCGACTTGATGACGGCGGCGCAGTTCTCGTTGTTCCTGTTTTCCGGCACCTTCTCCCCTGTGGCGGATTATCCGGGGGTGTTGGCGGTGGTGGTGCGGGTGACGCCGCTGTATCACTCGGTGGAGTTGGTGCGGGGTCTGGCCTCAGGTGTGCCGCAGTGGGGGTTGCTGGGGCATGCGGGTTATCTGGTGGTGATGGCGGTGGCGGGGTTGTGGTTCGCGGCGCGCCGGATTGAGCGGGTGTTGTGCGCGTAGCGCGGGTGTGTCAGGCGTAGGGGCGCGTGGCGGTGACCGAGGTGGCCGGGAGCGGGCCGTACAGGTGGGGGAAGCCGTTTTCGAGGCGGATGTCGAGTCCGGTGGGGTCGATCTCGAGGATGAGCAGTGGTTCGGTGAGGTGGCTGTAGAAGGCGGCGTGTACGCCGTGGAGTTGGTCGAGGTCGCGGCTGCAGTGGATGAAGCCTTCTTCCTCGAGGGTGCAGCCGAGGGTGGAGATGCGGTACTCCCCTGCCGGCTGGGCGTCGGCCCAGTCGGCGGACAGGGCGAGATGCAGGATGTTTATGGTGTCCATTCTGATTCGAGCATGGCGTAGATGACCTCGGAGGTCCATTCGCCCTTGACCTGTTCGTTGTCGATGAGGTGGGCTTCGCGGCGCATGCCGAGTTTTTCCAGGACGCGGCCGGAGGCGGTGTTGCGGGCGTCGATGCGGCCGGTCATGCGGTGCAGGCCGAGTCCTTCGAAGCCGAGGCGCAGCAGTTCGCGGGCGGCTTCGGGGGCGTAGCCGTGGCGGTGGTGGTCGGGGTGCAGGATGTAGCCGATCTCGCCTTGGCGGTGTTGCTTGCTGGTCCAGATCAGGACGCCGTTGCCGATGAGTTCGCCGCTGTGGCGCAGGGTGATGGCGATGTCGAGGGCGTCTCCTTCGTCGAGGAGGGCGACGCGGGTGATCTTCTTGTCGAGGAAGGTGTGCACGGTGTCGAGGTCGCGGGGTTCCCAGTAGAGGTAGCGGGCGACTTCGGGCCGGGATTCGTAGGCGTGCAGCGCGTGGAGGTCGTTGGGGGTGAAGGCGCGCAGCAGGAGGCGGTCGGTGATGATCGGGTAGTGGGGTTTGAGCACGTGGGCAGTGTAGATAACCCGTCTTTGGGGCGCGAGGTGTTTTCGTCCGGGTCCTTGCTGGTGGTGGTTTTTGGGCGTGTCAACGATCTGTCAGCGGGGGCTCAAAGGGGTGTCAGCGTGGTGCGGGATGGTCGCGGCGATCCAGTTCTTCCACGGGAGGCGACAGATGACGACAACGCGACTCGATGCCGGGGCTTATCGGGCGGCTGAGCGGTTGCTGCGGGACAACCGCGGCAATCTGGTGCTCGGGGACAAGGTCAGTCCGCGGTGGATCGAGGGGGGTGCCCGGTTCTGGTACGCGGTGGACACCGCTGAGGGCCGCAGGTTCGTGCTGGTCGATCCGGTGGCGGGTAGCCGCGGGCCGGCCTTCGATCAGGAGAAGGTGGCGGCCGCGCTGGCGGCGGCCTCGGGGCGGGAGGCGGATGCGTCGGCGCTGCCGTTGAGTGGGGTGGAGTTGAGCGGTGATGGGGTGGAGTTCGACGCGTTCGGCGGGCGCTGGCGCTGCCGGGTGGACGGTTCCGCGTGTGAGCGGGTCGCGGGTGTCGCGCCGGTCGGTCCGGTGGAGGTGGCTTCGCCGGATGGCCGGCTGGTGGCGTTCCGGCGGGGGCACGATGTGTGGGTGCGTTCGCTGGAGGATGGCCGGGAGTGGGCTCTGACGGCTGATGGGGACGCGGACCACGACTACGGGGCGAGTCCTGATTTTTTCATGTATTCAACGTTGTTGAAGAAGATGGGGCTCCCCCACGCGCCGCCTGCCGTGTCCTGGTCGCCCGATTCCCGGCGGGTGCTGACGCACCGCACCGATCAGCAAGGGGTGCGGCGGACGCATCTGGTGGAGTCCATGCCGGACGACGGCGGCGCGCCCGCGCTGGTGACGTTGCGGCAGCCGTTTCCCGGCGATGACCGGCTGCCGCTGGCCGCGTTCGTGGTGCTGGACGTCGCGCGCGGCACGGCGGTGGCGGCGCGGGCGGAGCCGGTGGAGATGCCGACGATATCGCCGATCTTCATGAAGTGGGCCTGGTGGGCGCAGGACGGCTCGGCGGTCTACTACCTGCGTCGCTCGCGTGATGGGCGCACGCTGCGGCTGCACCGGCTCGATCCGGTCAGCGGCGAGGTGGTGACCGTGCTGAGCGAGAGCGGCGAGACCCGGGTGGAGCCGGCCCAGCAGATGTCGCAGGCTCCCATGGTCAGGGTCTTGCCGGGCGGGCAGGAGGTGCTGTGGTACTCCCAGCGTGACGGGTGGGGTCATCTCTACCTGTACGACGCGCGCAGTGGTGAGCCGCGCGGGCAGGTGACGTCGGGGTCGTGGGCGGTGCAGGAGATCTTGCACGTCGATGAGGTGGCGCGGGTGGTGTACTTCGTCGCCTGCGGGCTGGTGGCGGCCGATCCGTATCGCCGGTCGGTGTGCCGGGCCGGGCTGGACGGCTCGGGGTTCGAGCGGATCACCGACGATGATCTGGACCATGTCGTCATCGTGGCGGACAACAAGGGCTACTTCCTCGACTCGGCGTCCACGACCGACACGCCGCCGTCGGTCACGGTGCGCGGCTGGGACGGGCGGGTGCTGGTGGAACTGGAGCGCGCCGATGTCACCCGGCTCACGGCGGCGGGCTGGACTCCCCCGGAACGCTTCTGCGTCAAGGCGGCCGACGGCCACAGCGACGTCTATGGGGTGCTGTACCGGCCGCATGGGTTCGATCCGGGCCGGAGCTATCCGGTTGTGGATCATGTCTATCCCTTTCCTGCGGTCAACCGGGTGAGCCCGTCCTTCGATGCCGGGTGGCACGGTTATGACGCCGAGGTGGTGGCCGCGCTCGGGTTCGTCGTGGTCGCCGTGGACGGGCGGGGCACTCCGGGGCGTGACAAGGCCTTCCATGACGCCTCCTATGGGCGGCTGGACGAGGCGGGGCTGGCCGATCATGTCGCGGCGCTGGAGCAGTTGGCGGCGGGGCGGCCGTGGATGGATCTGGATCGGGTGGGGGTCTTCGGCCTTTCGGCCGGCGGGTTCGCGGCCGTGCGGGCGATGCTGGACTTTCCTGAGGTGTTCAAGGTCGGCGTGGTCGAGTCGGGGATGCATGATCTGCGCTACGGCGATCCGGGGAGCGCTGAGGCCTATCACGGGCCGTTCGATGCGCAGAGGTATGCCCGTGCGTCGAATGTGGATCTCGCCGATCGGCTGGTGGGCCGGTTGCTGCTGGTTCATGGCGGGTTGGACACTCAGGTGTCGCCCGATCTGACGTTGCGGCTGGTCGATCGTCTTATCGCGGCCGACAAGGACTTCGAGTTGCTGGTGGTGCCGCGGGCCGAGCATGTGTATGTCGGGTTCGAGTATTACGTCAATCGTCGTAAGTGGGATTTCCTGGTGCGTCATCTGTTGGGGGTGGAGCCGCCGGAGGGGTATCGCCTGTCCAGGGTTCCCATCGGTGCTGGGGATGCGTGAGCTGGGCGGGGCGCCGACTGGCCGGGCTCGGTGGTGAGCCGATGCCGGTCGGCTGGCTCGCGGGCCCGCTGCGTACTCGCGGCGGCCTGCCGGACCGGCCGACCGGCGGACCGGCTGGTCGGCGGACCAGGCTGTCGGTCGCTCGGACGGACGGCTGACTGGGCGGTGGTCAGGGGTCGAGGGTGAGGGCGGCGATTTTGTCGACCGTGGCGATGGTCGCGTCCCGGCCGCGCTGGGCCGCTTCGGCGTGTTCGCGGTCGCTGAGGGCGGCTCTGGTGGCTGCCTTGACGCGGATGGCGTCGGGGTGGGACAGGTCGGGTGTGCCGCGTACCGCGTCGCCGGCCGCGAGCAGGCGGGCGGCCTGCTGGGGCTGGTCTTGGTGCAGGGCGAGGTTCGCGATGCCGACCAGGGTCTGGCTGATCGTCGATGCGTTCATGGAGCGCAGGGCCCAGGCCAGGGCGTCGGCGTGGTGGGTGCGGGCGGCGTCGAGGTCGCCTTGCAGGACGTCCAGGTATCCGTGCGAGTCCAGGAGCATCGCGCGAAATGACCAGTTGACGGTGATGTGCTGCGCCAGTGTCTCGGCGCGGGCCAGGTGGGTGTGGGCCGCGGCGGGGTCGCCGTTCCAGCGGGCGAGGTCGGCTTTGAGGTAGGCCATCGCGACCAGTGTGTCGGGCAGGGCGATCCGTTCGGTGTCGCGTTCGACTTCGGCGATGGCGGCGGCGCTGCCTTCGGTGTCGCCGTGCAGCCAGCGTAGCTGGGCCAGTCGGAGTCGCATCAGCCATGCGTCTGGGCCGTCGACGGCTTCGGTGATGACGGCGATGGCCTGCTCGTAGCAGGCGATGGCGGTGGTCAGGTCGCCGCGCCAGGTGGCCAGGCCGGCCAGTGCGGTGAGGGAGGAGGTGATGCCCCATCGCTCGCCGATGGCGCGGAACTCGGTGAGGGCGGCCTGGAGGTCGTTGTGCGCTTCGGTGTGCAGGCGGCCGACGTTGATCAGGGTGAGGGCGCGGTTGAGCCGGGCCATCGCTCGTACCCAGGGGTCTTCGTCGGCGAACAGTTCTTTCGTCTCTGCCGGTGGGTCGGTGGAGGCGCGGGCGTTGGTCAGCATCCGGTCGAGTGGTCCGATGAGTCGTACCACGGGGTGGGGGTGCTTGGTGTTTTCGGTGAGGTGTTGTGCGGTGGCGATCCAGTCCTTGGCTCGGTGTTCGTCGCCGAGGCCGTTGAATTCGAACTGTGCGGCGATCGCGCAGGCGGTCGCCCGTACGGTGTCGTCGACCGGGCCCGGCAGGGCCAGTGCTTGGGCGGCCAGGTGGGCGCCTTCGGCTTTGTGGCCGCTGAGGGCCCAGTGCAGCCACCAGTACCAGCCGGTCGCCGCGACCAGTCGTACGGCGGTCTGTGCGTCGCCGGTGGCGATGGCGGCGCGGGTGGCGGCGTTGAGGTTGTCGTGGTCGGCGGCGAGGCGGTTGAGCCAGTGGAGTTGTCCGGCGCGGCGTAGGTGTGGGTCGGCGGTTTCGGCGAGTTCGGCGAAGTAGGTGGCGTGGGCGTGGCGGATGCGGTCGCGTTCTCCGGCTTCGTCGAGGCGTTCTTGGCTGTAGGCCTTGATGGTCTCGAGCATCCGGTAGTGCGGTGTGGTGTCGTCGGGAGGGAGCAGGAGGGATTTGTCGGTCAGTGCGGTGAGCAGGTCGAGCACGTGATCGGCGGGGATGGTGGTGGTATGGGCTGGTTCGGATGGTTGCGCTGTGGCGGGGCTGTCGGCGCATACGTGTTCGGCGGCCTCGGTGGTCGCGCCGCCGGAGAACGTCGTGAGGCGGCGCAGCAGTGCGCGTTCCTGTTCGGACAGCAGGTTCCAGCTCCAGTCGATCACGGCCCGCAGGGTCTGGTGCCGGGGTGGTGCGGTGCGGCTGCCGCCGGTCAGGAGGTGGAAGCGGTCGTGGAGTTGGCCGGCCAGGTGTTGGGGGGTCATGGTGCGCAGCCGGGCGGCGGCCAGTTCGATGGCCAGGGGGATGCCGTCCAGTGCGCGGCAGATGCGTACGACGTCTGAGGTGGTGTGTTCGGTGACGGCGAAGCCGGGGCGGGCGGTGCCGGCTCGGTCGCTGAGGAGTTGGACCGCGGCGCAGGACATGGCTGTGGTGAGGTCGGCGTCCTCGGGGGGCAGGGTGAGGGGTTCGACCGGCCACAGGGCCTCGCCGGTGATGGCGAGTGGTTCCCGGCTGGTGGCCAGGATGCGCAGGTGGGGGCAGGTGCCGAGGAGTTGGTCGGCCAGGGTGGCGGCCGGGCCGATCAGGTGCTCGCAGTTGTCCAGGACGAGGAGTGCGTCGCGGGTGCGCAGTGCGGCCGTGAGCCGGTCGATCGGCTCGCCCGCTGAGGCGTGGCCGCGGATGCCCAGCGCGGTCATGATCGTCTGTGGCAGGTCGGTGTCGTCGCTGATCGGGGCGAGGTCGGCCAGCCAGACGCCGCCGGTCAGCTGGTGGAGCAGGGTGCGGGCGGTTTCGGTGGCCAGCCGGGTCTTTCCGGATCCGCCGGGGCCGATGAGGGTGGTGAGCCGGTGTCGGCCGATCAGCTCGCCGATCTGGGTGACCTCGTGGTCGCGGCCGACGAAGCTGGTCAGTGGGGCGCGCAGGTTCGTGGGTGGCGCTCCCCCGGTGTCGCGTTTTCGCGGTGGGGTGACGCTGACCTGTCCGCGTAGGACCGCGGTGTGCAGGGCGGACAGCTGGGGTGAGGGGTCGGCGCCGAGTGTCTCGGCGAGTGCCTGCCGTGTTCGTTCATAGGTCGTCAGTGCCTCGGCGGGGCGGCCGGCCGCGCACAGTGCTCGCATCAAGGCGGCTGCCAGTCGTTCGCGCAGGGGGTGTTCGGCGGTCAGTGAGGTCAGTTCGGTGGTGAGTTCGCCGGCGCGGCCCAGGTGGAGATCGGCTTCGATGCGGTCTTCCGTGGCGCTCAGCCGTAGGTGTGACAGGTGGGTCAGTGGTGCTTGGAAGAAGTCGGTGTCGGCTACGTCCAGCAGGGCTGGGCCGCGCCATAGGTTCAGGGCCTCGCGCAGGGTCCGGGCGGCTGTGGCGGGGTCGTGGGCCAGGGCGGAGCGTCCGGCGGCGGCGAGGCGTTCGAAGCGGGTCACGTCCACCGCGTCGGGGTTGAGTGCCAGCCGGTAGCCGGCTGGATAGGGTTCGATGTGGGCTTGTGGCAGGACGCGGCGCAGGCGTGAGACGAGTGCTTGTACGGCGTTGACGGCTCCTGCCGGTGGGCGGGGGCCCCAGATGCCGTCGATCAGGCGGGTCATGGGGACGACGCGGTCGGGTTCGAGCGCCAGGACGATCAGGAGGGTTCGCAGGCGGGCGCCGGTCACCTCTACGGGGCTGCCGTCGTCGTCCTGGACTTCCAGCGGTCCCAGCATCGCGATCCACACGTAACCGATTGTGCCGGGTCATGGGCTTGGTCGGGACGCGTGATCAAGGCGTTTGAGCGTGCGGGCTGCATCTGGGTCTGCGCTTATGCGTGCAGCGATGATCTGCTTGCTGGACGTGAAGGCGGTGGTCAGTGGGCGCCGGCGAGGTTGAGGACGATGACGCCGCCGATGATGAGCAGGATGCCGCCGATCTTGAGGGGGGTGAGGGTCTCGCCCAGGAAGGCGGCGCCGATGAGGGCGATGGCGGCGGTGCCGGCGCCGGACCAGACGGCGTAGGCGGTGCCGACTTCGAGCTGCATTTTCAGGGCGCGGGCCAGCAGGATGAAGGAGATGAGGTAGCCGATGGCCACGACGGCGCTCCAGCCGAGGTGGGCCAGGCCGTCGCTGAGTTTGAGCGCGGTGGTCGCGATGACCTCGGCCGCGATGGCGAATGCGAGCAGCAGCCAGGCCATGGTGAGGCCCTCCCCCGATGTGGTGGTACGTCTGCTGCCCACTTTAGGGAGGGGGCCGCTCCCCCGGTGGGGGGAAGCGCTTGAAAAGGGAGTCGAATACGTGTTCCACTGTGGGGTGTGGGTTGGGATGCGCTTTCGTTGGTGGAGGCCACAGACGACCGTCCGGTGATCGAGCGGCGGGCGGTGCTGCGTGGCGGCTTCTACGAGACGCAGGCCCGTACGATGATCGAGCGGGTGCCGCAGACCGCGGGCATCGCCCAGCGGTGGGCCGTCTCCCCCTATCGTGGCTGCGCCCATGCTTGCCGTGGCTGCGGTGCCCGCGCGGGTCATCGTCGGCTGGGGCTGGACGCGGGGCGTGATTTCGACACGCGGATCGTGGTGAAGGCCAACGCGGTGTCGCGGCTGCGGGCCGAGCTGGGCCGCTGGGGTGGTGAGGCGCTGGCGGTCGGGGTCAGTGGTGACTGTTATCAGCAGGCCGAGGCGACGTATCGGTTGATGCCGGGCCTCGTGGAGGCGCTCGGTGAGGCGGCGGTGCCGTTCACTGTTTACACCAAGAGTCCGCTGGTGCTGCGTGATGCGGCGTTGCTGGCGCGGGCGGGGGCGCAGGTGGCGGTGTCGATCGCGTTCGTCGATGAGCGGATCCGGCGGGCGGTGGAGCCGGGCGCGGTGGGTGCGCAGGCGCGGTTGGAGCTGGTGTCGGCGTTGGTGGAGGCGGGGGTGTCGTGCCGGGTGCTGATGGCTCCGGTGCTGCCGTTGCTGAGTGACGGGGCCGATCAGCTGGCGGCGACGGTGCGCCGGATCGCGGCCGCGGGGGCCGGTGTGGTGGAGCCGGTGGTGTTGCGGCTGCCGCCGGGGACGCGGCAGTGGTATGTGGAGTGGTTGGGTGAGGCGCATCCGCATCTGGTGGAGCGCTATGAGGAGCTGTATGACCGGGCGGGGCTGCCCGCGGCCGGTTATGAGGAGCGGATCACGGGGCAGATCGGGCAGTTGTGCCGGATGTACGGTATGCGGTCGGGGCCGCCGGAGCCGCCGGAGCGGGAGCCGAGGTTCCCGCAACTGGCGTTGGTTTGACCGCCCGAGGTTTAAGGCTGTTGCCTTAGGATCTTGGGTGTCCCGTCAGCCAAGCAGGAGGGCGCCGTCATGACCGCCGAATCCGTCTCCCGTTACCCCTTCGACCGGGCCGAGGCTCTGCAGCCGCCCGAGGAGTGGGCGCAGTTGCAAGCGCGGTGTCCCGTGGCGCACGTACAGCTGCCCAGCGGCGACACGGCTGGCCTGATGACCCGCTACGACGATGTGCGGCTGCTGCTGACCGATCCGCGCTTCAGTCGCGGCGGGGCCGGTGCCGCGCGGGTGTCCACGACGGCCGACGGCGGGATCTTCGCTCGCCGCATGGCCAGCGGGACCTCGATCGCGGGTGAGGGGCATCGGCGGTGGCGGCGGCTGCTCAGTCCGTCGTTCACGATCCGCAAGATCGAGGCGTGGCGGCCGCGGGTGCAGCGGATGGCCGATGAGCTGGTGGACGGCATGCTGGCCGGCGCTTCTCCGGGCAATTTGTCGCGTGAGCTGGGCCTGCCGTTGCCGGTGCGGGTCATCTGCGCTCTGGTGGGGGCGCCGAGTGAGGATCAGGACAAGTTCGCGTACTGGTCTCAGGTCATGCTGACGCTGACCCGCTATGAGCAGGCCGAGGTGGAGCGGGCGTATGCGGAGTTCGGGGCGTATGTCTCGAATCTGGTTGAGGAGAAGCGTGCGGCGCCGGGCGACGACATGCTCAGCGAGCTGACGCAGATCTCCGACAGCCAGGACGGCCGGCTCAGTCATGAGGAGCTGATCGCGACCGTGCAGGCGCTGCTGCTGGCGGGGCACGAGACCACCTCGAACATGATCGCGATCATGGTGGCGATGCTGCTGTCGGAGCGTGAGCGGTATGCGGCCGTGGTCGAGGATCCGGACCTGATCGCGGGCACGGTCGAGGAGGTCCTGCGGCTGGACAGCACGCTCAGCGTGATCGGGATGCCCCGGGTGGCCACCGAGGAGGTCGACTTCGACGGGGTGGCGGTCAGCGCGGGCACGACGCTGATCCCGTGCCGGCCCGCGGCCAACCGCGATCCGCGCAAGTTCCCCGATCCCGACCGGTTCGACGCGCGTCGGGACAACGCCGGCCAGCATCTGGCCTTCGGTGCGGGGCCGCACTTCTGCCTGGGCCAGCCGCTGGCGCGGATGGAGCTTCAGGTCGTGCTGGGCACGTTGGTGCGGCGGCTGCCGGGGCTGGAGCTGCGTGATGCTCCGGGCGATCTGCGGCTGCGTACGGGGCTGCTGTCCGGGGGGCTGCAGGACGTGTGGGTCACCTGGTGACGAGCCGGGCTGTTGACCTGGGCTGATATCGGAGCGGATATCAGTGGGCGGTTCATATCGGTCTTGGACGTCATGGGGGCGGCTGTGCTGTCATGGCCGCCATGTCCAGCTCGCCGCCTCGTACCCGCCTCTCCAGCCTGGCCCGGTTGTCCGTGGCCGCCACCGCCGCCGGGGTGGTGGCGGCGGCGCTCGTGCTGCCCGCCGTGGGCGGGTCGGGGGCGGTGGTCGTCGCCTCGGCCGAGGCGCTGAACCTGCGGCCGCAGGAGCTGGCCGAGCCGCCGCTGGCGCAGAAGACGACGGTGTACGACGCCGAGGGCCACCAGATCGCCCAGTTCTATGCTCAGGACCGCAAGGTTGTGCCGCTGGAGCGCATCGCGGCGGTGATGAAGACGGCCATCGTCGCGATCGAGGACGACCGCTTCTACCAGCACGGCGCCATCGACGTCGAGGGCACGGCCCGCGCCCTGGCCAAGAACCTGACCTCGGGCGGCATCAGCCAGGGCGGCTCGTCGATCACGCAGCAGTACGTCAAGCAGGTTCTGCTGAATGCGGCCGACACCGACAAGGGCAAGAACGCGGCCCTGGACGCCAGCTACGCGCGCAAGCTGAAGGAGCTGCGCTATGCCATGGCCGTCGAGCAGAAGTACACCAAGGACGAGATCCTGGAGAAGTACCTGAACATCGCCTACTTCGGTGCCGGGGCCAACGGCGTGGAGGCGGCGGCCAGGCGCTTCTTCGGTGTGCCGGCGGCCCGCCTGAACCTGGCGCAGGCCGCCACCTTGGCCGGTGCCGTGCAGGACCCCAACGCGACCGCGCCCGACCGCGGGGCCCCGGCGCGTGAGCTGTTGCTGCGGCGGCGCAACGTGGTGCTCGACCGGATGGCGCAGCTGGGCCGGATCACCCGGGCGCAGGCTGAGGCCGCCAAGGCCGGCAAGCTCGGCTACCAGGGCGTCAAGCAGTCCAACGGCTGCCAGGACAGCCGCTATCCGTACTTCTGCGAGTACGTCCGCCACGAGCTGCTGTCCGATCCCGCCTTCGGCAGGACGCGGCGGCTGCGCGAGGAGGCCTTCAGCCGGGGCGGGCTCAGGGTCCGCACGACGCTGGATCCCCAGGCCCAGCGGGCGGCCGAGGCGGCGATCAAGAAGCGGGTCTTCGCCTCTGATCGTGTGCTGGCGGCCGAGGCGCTGGTGGAGCCGGGTACGGGCCGGATCAAGGCGATGGCGGCCAGCCGTCCGTTCGGCGGCTCGGCCCGCCGCGACGAGATCTCCTACAACGCGGTGGCCGACCGGGAGCACGGCGGGTTGATCGGCTTCCAGCCGGGCTCGACGTTCAAGACGTTCACCCTGATCACCGCGCTCAAGCGGGGCATGAGGATCGACGACGGCATCACCGCCGGTGCCGGCTACACCGCGCCCGGCTATGCCACCTTCACCGACTGCGCCGGCCGCAACGTCGGCGATCCGTCCTGGACGGTCACCAACGACGAGGGCTCGCCCGGCTTCAAGACGCTGGCCACCGGCACCTGGGGTTCGGTCAACACCTTCTTCATGGCGCTGCAGGAGCGTGTCGGCCTGTGCGCGACCGTCCAGACCGCCCAGTCGCTGGGTGTCAAGCGGGCTGATGGGGCCAGGCTGCGCGAGGTCGAGACGTTCACCCTTGGCGTCAACGAGAGTGACCCGGTGACGGTGGCCACCGCCTACGCCGCCATCGCCGCGCGGGGAACCTACTGCCCGCCCATGGCCATCACCTCCGTCACGGGCCCGGACGGCAGGAGCACCGCCTACGGGCCGCGGTGCGAGCGGGTACTGGATCCGCAGGTCGCCGACGCGACCGCGCACATCCTGTCCGGGGTGTTCACCCGCGGCACGATGCGCGGCGTCGGCGGGATCGGCCGGCCGGCGGCCGGCAAGACGGGCACCACCGACGGGTACGCCAGCGCCTGGTTCGCCGGGTTCACCCCTGACCTGGCCGGGGCGGTCAGTGTGGGTGACCCGCGCGGCTCGCAGCGGCACAAGCTCACCGGCCTCACCATCGGCGGCCGTTCCTACGGCGCGGTTCAGGGTGCCTCGCTGCCCGGCCCGATCTGGAAGGACACGATGACCTCCGCGCTGCGGGGCGTGGCGCCGGCCCGGTTCACGCCGGTGAACCTGGCCCGCTTCGGCGGCTGCGAAAAGGACTGCGCCCCGGCCCGCCACAAGCCGGCCGGGTGATCAGGGCTTGGCCGGGGGCGTCATCACTCCTGTGAACCACAGGCGCAGCAGGTGGCGGCGGCGCTGCGGCTCCGGGTGGTCCTCATAGGCGGTGCGGCCGTGCAGGACGAGGTGGTTGTTGAGGAACTGCAGGTCGCCCTCCCGCAGGTCCATGGTGAGGGCGAAGCGGGGGTCGCCGGTCAGCCGGTCGAGCAGGTCCATCGCCTCGCGCTGCGCCGGGGTCAGCGGCGGCACGTGGGCGCCGCGCTGGGCCGAGCGGATGTAGTCGGGCCCGTAGGAGATCGACACCCTGCCGTCGCCGCGTGGCGTGCACAGCGGCTTGGTGAAGAAGCTGTCGGGGCCTTCCCCGGTGCGCCGGTCGTGCCACCACGGCTGGTAGAGCACCTCGGCCAGGTCCGGGCGGGTGCGGACGACCTCGTTGTGCACCGCCACGGAGCTGACGACGGTGCTGAGGCCGCCTGACATCGCCGGGCGCAGGCACAGCAGGGCGACGACGTCGGTGGGGTCGCTGTGGTAGCCGAGCCGTCCGCTGTGCTGGTAGCTGCGGGTTCGCGGCTGGGAGGGGTCGGCGCCGGTGTCGCGTACGTGTCTCAGCGGCGCCGATCCGGGCCCCTGCGTGACGATCTGGCCGATGTGGCAGCCGAGGCCGAGCGCGGCGATCTCGCACTGCCGCTGGTTCATCGCCTCGACGGGCACCCCTTGGACCAGGACGAACCCGCGGCCGTCGGCGAGCTCGTCACGGACCTGCCGCAGGACGGGCTCGAGCGTCGGCAGCGGGAAGTCGGCGGGGGTGATCGCGTCCAACCGCGGCCCGGCCGCCCGTACGGCGTCGAGCAGTTCTTGCCGGTGCTCGGCGGTGAGCGGGACCTTCCAGGCGTCACTGTCTCGGATCTCGGCTCCCAGCCACTGGCCTGGCCCCAGCACGTGCACGGCCACCATCACGCCACCACCCTTTCCCGGCTCCCACTCACCTTGCCTGTCTCGCTCGGGCGTGGCACCCCTTGATCGCGCACGGCGGAAAGCAGGTGTTTGCGGGTTCGGCAAAGAGGTTTGCCTGGCCGCAGGGCGTGGGTGGAGCATCCGATGCGGGTACTCCACCCGGCAACCGAGGAGGACGCGCAGATGGCCGATGACACAGAGCTCTGGGACGCTCGCTACCGTGAAGGCGATCAGATCTGGAGCGGGGACCCCAACGTCATCCTGGTACGTGAGGCCGCCGACCTGGAGCCGGGCAGGGCGCTGGATCTGGGCTGCGGCGAAGGGGCCGACGCCGTGTGGCTGGCGCGGCGCGGGTGGCGGGTCACCGCCGTCGACATCTCCGGCGTCGCCCTGGAGCGGGCGGCCCGGCACGCGGTGCGGGAGGGGGTCGCCGAGCGGATCGACTGGCAGCGGCACGACCTGGCGACCTCGTTCCCCGACGGCGTCTTCGACCTGGTTTCCGCGCAGTTCCTGCACTCTCACGGGGATCTGCCGCGGGAGGAGGTCCTGCGGACCGCCGCCGCCGCGGTCGCGCCGGGCGGGGTGTTGCTCGTGGTGGGCCACGCGGGGTTCCCGCCGTGGGAGCACGATCACCATCACGACCTGCGCTTTCCTACCCCTGATGAGGTGCTGGAGGCTCTGGAACTGGAAGAGGGGCAGTGGGAGGTGCTGCTCAGCGGGGAGCACGAGCGCACCCAGGTCGGTCCCGACGGGCAGCAGGTCGTACGGACGGACAACGCGCTCAAGGTACGGCGGGTGAGCCAGCCGGGCTGAGCGCCCACGGGTCGGGCCGCCGGTAGAGTCGGAGCGTTTTCGGAGCCGGGGAGCCAGATGTCGTTCAAGGCCGAGCAGATCGCGAGATTGGCCGGGTCGGGGTGGTGTCCGGCGGGCCGTGGGCCATGGTCGTCACGGTCACCGGCGCGTACGGGCCGTCGCTGGGCAGTTACGAGCAGATCGTGAACGAGGCCGCGCGGGCGTTCACGGTGGGCGGCGTCGACACCAGGGGGTTGATGATCCGTCAGGTGTGGGGTGCCCGGGTGCTGCAGGGGGGCCGGGAGCTGCCTGACTGCGAGGCGAATGAGCGCTGGACGTTCACGTTGTTTCCGGGTGAGGGCCTCACCGAGGGGCTGGCGGAGTCGGGGACCGTGCTGAAGGGCAAGGTGCGGTTCCGGCTGGGCAAGGCCGATCGGGGCATCGGTTCGGCCCGCGCGGCTCCCGCCATAGCCGTCTGACGCATGAGGTCGGTTGTTCGCAGGAGCGCACGATGTACGCTATGGTGGCCCGGGAAGCAGAGGAGAGCCCGCATGCCAGCCGACCAGCACCCCATCCCCTCGGTGTGGGCCCGCCCGCGCGCCAAGCGGGAGCAGCCGGCGCTCAGCCGCGAGCGGATCGTGGCCGAGGCCGTCGCGCTGCTGGACGCCGAGGGCATCGACGCCCTGAGCATGCGCAGCCTCGGGACCCGGCTGGGCGCCGGGGCCACCTCGCTCTACCGGCACGTGGCCAACAAGGACGAGCTGATCGAACTGGTCGTGGACGAGGTCTACGGCGAGATGCGGGTGCCCGGCGCCGGCGATGCGGCCGGCTGGCGGGCGGCCATCGCCGCCGGCGCCCACAGCCTGCGCTCGATGATCCTGCGCCACCCCTGGCTGGTGTCGGTACTCGGCCAGGTCGGGCTCGCCGGCCTCGGGCCGAACCTGACCGGGCAGTCCGAGCGGCTGCTGGCCCTGTTCCAGGCGGCGGGTTTCGATCCCGGCGAGGCCGACCAGGCCATGAACACGATCATCGCCTACGTCATCGGGATGACCCTCAGCGAGGCGGCCTACCTCGCCCTGCTCGCCCGCAGCGGCCAGAGCGAGCAGGACCTGCTGGAGAGCCTGCGTCCGGCCGCCGAGCAGGCCGTGCGCGAGCACCCGCTGCTGCGCGAGGGCTACGCCGCGCGCCAAGGCCAGGACCCGCGGCACCTGCGCGAGGAGAACTTCGCCTACGGCGTCGAGCGCGTCCTGGACGGCCTGGCGGCCCGGCTCGCCCGATCGTGAGGCCGCTTTAGAGGGCGCTGCCCTTCTTCCACTTGGAGAAGGGCAACTGCCAGAAGCCCCAGCCGTTGTTCCACTCCAGTTCGCGGGTGGTGCCGACGATGTCGACGACGTCGCCGCGCTGGAAGTGGTTGTAGAACCACAGGGCCTGGTCAGGGCGGGAGTTGATGCAGCCGTGGCTGACGTTGGAGCGGCCCTGGGCCCAGACGTTGTCCTTGGCGTGGACGTACTCGCCGGAGTTGGAGATCCGCACGGCGTGGTTGATCATGACGTCGTAGTAGCCGGGGTCGCCCTTCTTACGGCCGGGTGAGATCATGCGGACCGGGTTGCCGCGCTCCATGGTCAGGTGGACGCCGGAGGTGGTGGTGTACTCGCGGGTGGTGGCCATGCCGGCGCTGATGCGCATCGTCTGCACGCGCTTGCCGTCGCGGTAGACGTACATCATGTGCTTCTTGGTGTTCACCTTGCTGATCACCCTGGCGCCGATCTTCAAGGAGGTGTCGTAGTCCTTGACCCCGTACAGGCCCTTGCCGCCCTTGACGCCGGCCAGGCGGGCGTTGAAGGTGACCTTCTGGTGGGCGGGCCAGTACTTGGCGGTGCGGTAGATGACGGTGGTGTCGTTGATCCACCGCCAGGCGCCGTCGACGGGCTTTTGCGCCTCGACCTCCAGGGCGCGTTCGACGGTGGCCTTCTCGCTGACGGGCTGGTTGAAGGTGACGATGATCGGTGCCCCCACGCCGACCGTCTCCCCCTTGGCGTTCGGCGTGACGTCGGCGACCTGGAGTTCGCGCTCGGGCGTGAGCGTCTTGAACGTGCTGGCGGCGCTGGTCACGCCGGACTTGGCGCTGATGGTGTAGGAGCTGGAGGGGCGCAGGGCGCCCTTGGAGACCCATTTGGTCTTGTCTGCGTTGAAGGTGCCCTCGACGGTTTTGCCGCCGCCTTCGGCCACGACCTCGTCCAGGGTGCCGCCGGCGGCGGTCACGACGATCTTCTTCTCGGGGCTGACCTTCGAGCTGCCTTCCGCGGGCGTGATCTTGATCGTCGGCGCCTCGGGGGTCGCTGAGGTGGTCGCCTTGGCCGCCTCGGCGTTGCGCGCGGCGGTGGGAGCGCTCGAGCAGGATGCGGTCAATACCGCGGCCGCGAGCAGGGCCATGCCCGCGACGGGCGTCCTCCAACCGGGCATGACGTTCAAGTCAGTCCTCTCCCCCATAACAGCAAAGTCAATGTCAAAGACCTTAATGCTCCTGCATGTAAGACGCGGATGAGTTTGGGATAGTTCGGTAACGTTTGAATTACTTGTTGCTGAGAACACCAGGTCAACCGCGCGCCACAGGGGTAAAGAGGAAAAATCCTCAGTGCTGGGCCAGGCGGTGGGTCAGGCTGGTGTGCCGCCGCCCGGCGCCCTTGGTCCGTACGGCCTGCGCCAGCGCGCGCCGCGACCCGACGATGACGACCAGCCGCTTGGCCCGGGTGATCGCGGTGTAGAGCAGGTTGCGCTGCAGCATCATCCAGGAGCTGGTGGCCAGGGGGATGACCACGGCCGGGTACTCGCTGCCCTGGGAGCGGTGGATGGAGACGGCGTAGGCGTGGGCGAGCTCGTCGAGCTCGTCGAAGGCGTACTCGACCTGCTCGTCCTCATCGGTCAAGACGCTCAGCTTCTGCTCGTCGGGACGGATGTCGACGACGATGCCGACGGTGCCGTTGAACACCCCCGCCGCGCCTTTTTCGTAGTTGTTGCGCAGCTGGGTGACCTTGTCGCCGACGCGGAAGACCCGGCCGCCGTAGCGGCGTTCGGGCAGGTCCTCGCGGGAGGGGGTCAGGGCCTCCTGCAGCGCGATGTTGAGCGCGCCGGCCCCGGCGGCGCCGCGGTGCATGGGGGCCAGCACCTGTACGTCGCGGCGCGGGTTGAGGCCGAACTTGCGGGGGATGCGCCGGGCCACCACGTCGACGGTCAGCGCCGCGATCTCCTCCGGCTCCTCGCACGGGAACAGGAAGAAGTCCGTCATTCCCTCCAGTTTCGGGTGCAGGCCGGTGTTGACGCGGTGGGCGTTGACCACCACGCCCGACTCCTGGGCCTGGCGGAAGATCTGCGTCAGCCGTACGCGGGGGATGTCCTCGGCGGCCAGCAGGTCCTTCAGCACCTCGCCCGCGCCGACCGAGGGCAGCTGGTCCACGTCCCCCACGAACAGCAGGTGGGCGCCGGGCGCGACCGCCTTGACGAGCTTGTTGGCCAGCAGCAGGTCCAGCATGGACGCCTCGTCCACCACCACCAGGTCGGCGTCCAGGGGATTGTCGCGGTCGAAGGTGGCATCCCCTCCGGGCCGCAGCTGCAGGAGCCGGTGCACGGTGGTCGCCTCGTGGCCGGTCAGCTCGGCGAGCCTCTTGGCGGCCCGGCCGGTGGGCGCGGCCAGGATCACCTTGGCCCGTTTGGCGCGGGCCAGCGTCACGATGGAGCGCACGGTGAAACTCTTGCCGCAGCCCGGCCCGCCGGTCAGCACCGCGACCTTCTCCGTCAGCGCCAGCCGTACGGCCTGGCGCTGCTCGGTGGCCAGGTCGGCGCCGGTCTGGCCGCGCAGCCACTGCTCGGCCCGCTCCCAGTCGACCTCGGCGAAGGCGGCCAGCCGGTCGTGGCCGCCGCGCAGCAGCGACAGCAGCGACGAGGCCAGCGACAGCTCGGCGCGGTGGAAGGGCACCAGGTAGACCGCCGGCACGACGTTGTCGCCGGCCGGGATCTCCTCGCGTACCACGCCCTCCTCGCCGACCAGCTCCTCCAGGCAGTCGGCGACCAGGGCGGCGGGCACCTCGAGGATCTTGACGGCGTCGCCGATGAGGTTGGGCGCGGGCAGGTAGCAGTGGCCGTCGTCGGCGGCCTGCGACAGGGTGTAGCGCAGCCCGGCCTTGACGCGCTCAGGGCTGTCATGGGGAATGCCGACCGCCTGGGCGATGGTGTCGGCGGTCTTGAAGCCGATGCCCCACACGTCGTCGGCCAGCTGGTACGGCCGGCTCTTGACGACGGAGATGGAGCCCTCGCCGTACTCCTTGAAAATGCGCACCGCGATCGAGGTGGACACGCCCACCCCCTGCAGGAAGATCATCACCTCTTTGATGATCTTCTGCTCCTCCCAGGCGGCGGCGATCAGCTTGGTCCGCTTGGGGCCCAGGCCCGGCACCTCCACCAGCCGCTCGGGCGCCTGCTCGATGACCTCCAGCGTGGCGGTGCCGAAGTGGTCGACGATCCGCTCGGCCATCTTCGGCCCGATGCCCTTGATCAGGCCGGAGCCCAGGTAGCGGCGGATGCCCTGGACGGTGGCCGGCAGCACGGTGGCATACGACCACACCTCGAACTGCTTGCCGTACTTGGGATGGGAGGTCCAGCGGCCGCTCAGCCGCAGCGACTCGCCGACCTGCGCGCCCAGCAGCGGTCCTACCACGGTCAGCAGCTCGGCGCCCGACCGGTCGGTGGCCACGCGCGCGATCGTGTAGCCGCTCTCCTCGTTGGCATACGTGATGCGTTCCAAGACCGCATCGATATGAGCAGCGAGTTGACCATCCGCGCCAGGCTTCACACAAACCTCACTTCCGACCATTCCCGAGCCAGCGTAGAGCAGCATCGGTGGGCCGCCGTATGATCGGCTTGGCCCCGGCCACCGCGTGAGGCACCTCACGGGCGAGTCGTACGCTTGCGCGGCGATGCATCGGCTACGGCGAGCCGTGCTGTACATCACCGCTTGTACAGCACGTATTGCCCGCCTCCGCTATTGATGATGGTCAGCTTCTTCCTTCCGGCATACGTCGACATTCGCCATTGCCATTCATAGGAACCGGTCTGGCCTTGGAAGATGATGGTGCGGCTGTCCGCCTCGAAAACGCCCTCGTCATTGGTGGCGCCGCCGCCAAAACTCAGTCTGAACTCCGCATCGGCTGTCAGAGTCACATCCACCTCGTGGGTGAAGTCGTCATAGGCGTACTGGTTGCCCCTGCCGATCCACCGGCCCACCAGCCCTTTCGGCACCGATCCTTCGGAAGTCGGTACGGTTTCCGGCTCTGTCTGTGAATCCGTTGCCGACGTGGGCGAAACCGGGTGGGAAGTCGGTTCGGTTTTTGGCTTCGGCTTTCGCCCATCTGCTGTCTTGGCCGGCGTGGGCCGCGGTTGTGTGATCGATATCGAGGGTGTCGGGGATGCCGAAGGAGACGGCGTGGCTGTGATGTTGAAGTAGTCGCGTCCCAGCGCGGCTCCACCCACGACGACCCCCACAATGGCGACCAGGAGCCCCCACAGCGCTAGGCACACGGCCGCCCAACCGGCGTCCCTGTGCACCCATTCACGTAAACGTTTCACGGACGGCTCCCCCATGACGGCAACCTCATCCGCCATTTTGGCGTGATCTCAATATCACGGAGGGTAAGTAGGAGAACCTGGGCCGGGTTCAGGTGATGCACGAGATCGTCCGTGTCGGCTGGCTCGTGGCGGACGCCGCTGACAAACCAGTGGCGATCACCGCGCTCCAGTCGCATACGCTGCTACGAGATCATCAAGCAGAAGGGCGGTCCCTCATGCCGCAGCGAGTAGCACCGGGCCTGCTCTCCTGGGCCAGCGACATCGAGGCGGGCACCATCGAACAAGCCGCCCG
This sequence comes from Nonomuraea sp. NEAU-A123, assembly GCF_018603905.1. GTDB lineage: Bacteria > Actinomycetota > Actinomycetes > Streptosporangiales > Streptosporangiaceae > Nonomuraea. The sequence goes on along the minus strand of NZ_JAHFZZ010000002.1, from coordinate 362,611 downwards.
CGCCGCCCGCCTGCCCTTCGTCCCCAGCCACGTCGCGCTGATGCCTGATGCTCACGTCGGCATGGGCGCCACCGTCGGCTCGGTCATCCCCACCCAGGGCGCCATCATCCCCTCGGCCGTGGGCGTGGACATCGGCTGCGGCATGGTCGCCACCGAAACCGACCTGACCGCCGCGGACCTGCCCGACACCCTGGCCGCGCTCATGCCGCTCATCGAGCAGCGCATTCCGGCCGGCGTCGGCCAGGGCCATGACGACCCGTCCACCGACGCCTCGCTCAACGCGATCGGCACGCCCAGCACCTCACTGACGGGCAAGCAGGAACACACGGTCATCGCGCAGTTCGGGACGCTCGGCTCCGGCAACCACTTCGTCGAGGTCTGCCTGGATGAGCGCGATCACGTGTGGACGGTGCTGCACTCCGGCTCGCGCGGCATCGGCAACCAGCTCGCCACCAAGCACATCAGCCAGGCCAAGCAGCTGATGAAGCAGTGGTTCATCGAGCTGGAGGACCCGGACCTGGCCTACCTCGTGCAGGGCACGCCGCAGTTCACCGCCTACATCGAGGACATGCTGTGGGCCCAGCGCTACGCCATGGCCTCACGCGCCCGCATGGCCGAGGTGCTGGTCGCCTCCCTGTTCCAGATCGTCGGACACGGTTGCGCGCTGCGCACGATCAACGCCCACCACAACTTCACCCAGATGGAGCGCTACCACGGCCGCGACATGTGGATCACCCGCAAGGGAGCGATCAAGGCCGCCAGCGGGGACGAGGGCATCATCCCCGGCTCCATGGGCACCCGCTCCTACATCGTGACCGGCCTGGGCAGCACCGCCTCCTACAACTCCTGCTCCCACGGCGCGGGACGGCGCATGTCCCGTACCGAGGCGCGCAAGAAGCTCACCGCCGCCTCGCTCACCGAGGCGATGGGAGATCGCACCTGGAACGCCGACCGCGCCGGGGCTCTGGTGGATGAGCATCCGGAAGCGTACAAGTCGATCGACCAGGTCATGGAAGACCAGAAGGACCTCGTCACCGTTCAGCACACGCTGCGTCAGGTCTTCAACTACAAGGGCTGATACCGGTTCTCGACCACGCGGTGCGGGGCCGTTCTTCGTGGTGTCCCGGATCATCTGCGCACGGGCTTGTCGGACCTGGGACACTTCGACGACCCGCCCGAGATGTGATCAATTGCGTAGAGTGGCCGCTGTCCTGCGCTTGCGACAATGTGACAGGCAGTACCGAATAAGGAGAACGTCATGCCTCCGGCGGATTCCACCGCTCCATCCCCGTCGCCCACGGTCACTTCTTCGCCCAGCCCATCTCCTGGTCCTTCGTCGGCGAGTCCCTCGCCTTCCGAGTCGCCCACCTCGTCGGCCAGTCCGTCGCCCTCCGACTCGCCTTCTCCGTCTGACTCGCCTTCTCCGTCGGAGAGTCCCTCGCCTTCCGGAACGCCTTCTCCGTCGGAGAGTCCGTCGCCTTCCGGGTCTCCCTCTTCGTCGGCGAGTCCCTCGCCTTCGGACACGCCCACTCAGCCGGGGAGTCCGTCGCCCTCGACGTCCCCCAGCGCGCCTGGGCCGGAGGCGTCTCCCACGGCTGGGCCATCGGCGCCGCGCTATCCTGTCCCATCGCCGGAAGGGCCGGGCAGCGGCAGTGCTGGTTCGGAGTCGCTCACCGACAAGACCAACTTCAAGAACGTGGTCGGCGCGTTCAACGACGAGCACACCGATCTCCTGCGGGACGCCCGCAAGATTCTCGACGACATCGCCGGCCTGGGCGACTTCGCCGGCACCGACGAGGCGGGAAAAAGGTTCAGAGAGGGTTACTCCAAAGGGCTCGAGAAAGCCGGCAACTACACCGGAAAGCTCGGTGCCGTATATTCGGAGATCGCCGACCGGTTGGCCAGCATGAAAACCGCCGTCGACATCGCGAACTGGGCCACTGTCCAAGCCCTGCCGAAGGTGTCCGATCCGCCCAAGTTCTCGCCGCCGGACGGCACGATCAGTTCCTGACGTAACGCACACCTATTGGAGATCTGATGGCCACACCCTATGACGGCATTCCCATTGTCGACCCCGAGATCAACCGGCTTCTGGCCGAGTTTCAGGCAGAAACGCGGCCCCTGGAGGCATTGCAGGAGAACCTCAACGCTCTTCGCGGCAGAGGCGAGGCGGCCAACGGCGAAGTGGAGGTCGAGGTGCTGCCGAGCGGGGCGTTGAGCGGTTTGAAAATCAATCCTCGTGCGCTCAGGCTCGGCTCGGAGGCCTTGGCCGAAGCCGTTCTCGCCGCCGCGAACAACGCCGCGACGGACGCGGCCAGGCAGATGAGCGAGATGATGGTCGGCGGCCTGACTCCGTTCGCGGAGGAGGCCCGGCGCTTCAGCCGGGAACAGCGCTGAGCAGCCGATCTCCTGGCTCTTGGTGATGTCGGCGAAGTCGGCACCGGCTACTTGGCCGGTGGCGACTGCTAGTAGCCCCGCCAGCGCTTGAACTGGTCCTGGCCTCCTGCCACCGTCAGTTTGGCGAGCATCTGCTCCCACGTGGGCGTGAGACTCCAGGGGTCATCGACCACGGCGCCGGGGTTGTTGAGCGCGTTTGCCGTCATGGTGAAGACGGTGGATCCGGTCGTGAACACGACGGCGTTCCGTGCCGCCTCGTTCTTCGGCAGGATCTTGAAGGCGTTTTTCCCGAAATGGGCCGGGTCCACGTTGTAGAAGACCATGCACGCCGCGAAGTTCTTCAGCATGTACTCGCCGCGGTCGCCCCACGACCCCATGTCCTCGCCCCTCGCCCCCTTGACCCCGTCGACGATCAACTGGTCGAGAACCGTGTAGACGCTCGTGCCCACGGTGGCGTGCAGGAGGCGCCTTGCCACCGCATGCTCGAGTAGCTTCTTCAGCAGCCGCGCCTGCGCCTTGCGCTGCGCCCAGTCGAGGAAAAACTTGATCTTCCTTTCGACCCCCGGCCAACAGAAGAACATCAGCAGTTCCAGCCATTGGGTGATCGCCATCGAATGGAGTGCGTGCTGGACTTGGGCCAGCATGTCGGCGTAGTCGTCCACCGCGTCGGCCAGTCCGCGCAAATACGCCGACAATCGCACCGGGTAAGGGGCGATCTCGGTCCAGAAATATTTTTCGAAGGCAGCTACACCGGCGCCCAAATTATGCTGCCCCAGGCTGGTCGCGGCTCCTACGGCCGTTTCCTCGCTGGTATCCACCCGCGTCGCCAACTGTCGTAACAATTGCGCCGCCTGGCGTGCCTTTTCCGGATCCCCGTCAGGAAATGTGACCGCCAGCATCTGCCAGACGATCGCAGTCATGCCCGCGGCGGAGAGGAGGAATCCTCCCACCGGGAGCGCTTTTCCGGACGGCATTGGACTCACGTGCGAAGCCTTTCTCCAGGTCAGGGATGAAGATCAATCCGGCGCGCTCGAGCGGTCGGATCTGCCGGGTCCTTCGGTGGACCAGGCGACGGGCCACCGGCCAGGACCCCCGCACACCCGCGGGCCCTCGTGAATTGTCCCGGCCTCGGCACCCCGATCATCCTGCGGATTACCTTAGCCCCGGAAGGCCGGTCCCACCATCGCGGCATCGTTGCGCGGAGCGCCATTTCCCAGGACGGGAAGTCTGGGCCGGCGGCAGAAGATACGCAGGTTTTACTCGATCGAAACCCAAAGGGCAATCCCGGCATGGCCACGACGACTAACGGCACTACGACCGCCGCATTGAGGCCCACCCCGGCGGAGTTGCGACCCGGCCCATTCGGCCTCACCCAGAGTGCGGATGCCGCACCTGTCGGTCACGCCATCAAACTCGCAGAAGCTGCGCTCCTGCAGCTAACGCACAGACAGGGACCCGAGGATCTCGGCCAACGGTTTCTACTCGATGGCTGAGGCGACAATCTGCGAGGCGTCCTTTTCCAGCCGATCCCGGCCCGCCGTGTAGATCTCCGTCGTGGACACGTCCTGGTGGCCCAGGTCGAGCTGGATCGTCCGCATGGGTACGCCCGCCTCTTCGGCGAGCGAGGCGTAGGTGTGGCGGGCCGTGTGCGGGGTGACCTTCGACTCGACGCCGGCCAGCTTCGCGGCCCGCCGCACCAGTTCGTACGCCTTCGACCGTGACCAGCGCCGCCCCGTGCTGGTGGCGAACAGGGGGCCCCGCAGCTCGCGCGGTTCGACGCCGTCCCGGTGAGCCCGGTATGCCAGGTAGGTGTCCAGGGCGTACGTCGTCTCCACCGGCAGCTTGCGGACCAGCATTTTCGTGCCGCCCTTGAGGGTGATGCGGAGCGTGCGGTAGCCGCGGGCCGAGCCGAGGTCGGCGACGTCGGCGTCGATCGCCTCCGAGACGCGTACCCCGACCTGGAACAACAGCCGGATGAGCGCGGCGGCGCGCAGCCGTAGCAGTTCGGCGTTGCCGCCACGGTCGGCCACCCGGTAGACGTCGGCGGCCTGGAGCACGGCGTGGGCCTCGGTCTTGGTGAGGGCCATCGTCTCGGAGTGCTTGCGGGGGATCTTCGGTCGCCGCGTGTTCTTGAACCGGTTGGCGTCGAGCACCTCTTCACCGGCGAGGTAGTCGTACCAGGATGACACGGCCGAGATGAGCTGCGCGATCGACTTCGGTTTCGGTGGCTTGCCGGCTGTCTCGACGAACCAGCGGGCGAACACGTCGCCGTGGGCCTTGCGGGCCTGCAGCGGGTCCAGGCCGGTCTCGGCGCAGAAGGCCAGCCAGCGGCGGATCGCCCTCTCGTAGGCCTCGCGCGTGTTCTTGCCGTAGGACCACAGCCAGGCCCTGGTCAGGTCGAGGACGAGCGGCGGCAGGTCGAGCGGCAGCGTCAGGGCGCCGCTCGGCTGCTCGAGCAGCTCAGCGCTCACCATGCCCACCGGCTGCCACGGTGTGCGAGGTCATCAGGCCACCCGGCGGAAGACGACGGTGGCGCAGTAGCGGTTGTGGTGCTCTCCGTCGGCCTCGGCTTCGGCGCTGAGGACGTCCAGCTCGGAGTTGGGACCGAAGAAGCTCAGCGCCTGCGTTCTGGCCTTCTCTCTGATCTCGTCTGGTGTCGCTCCGCTGACCGTGACGCGCAGGGTCAGCGGGAAGTGTGTCTCACTCATGGGTGATCTTCTTTCGCCAGGGTGGTGATCACTTTCGAGCCTAACACGAGAAGGAAACATAACCTGAATTATGTTCCTTTTTAGATGATCATGGTCAGATCGCGGCTTGGGTGCGTTGCCGCTCTCGAGACGTCCACATCTCGAACATGATTCCCCATCGACACTCAGCGTAGTGGTATGGATACTCTTCGTGTAAGCCCTCTGTCTCCCCGATCACTTCCACCCCGCGAGTGGTTTCACGCCCGCGGACGGCGGTGAGCCGGGGAACAACGTAAGGAGAGCGATGCACAAGAAGTCCCTCGCCCTGGCCGTCCTCCTCACCGGCGCGTGCCTAACGACGGCCACCGCCGTCACCGCGGCCAACGCCACCTCCGCTCCCGCGCCCGCGGCCGCGGCCCACGCGCTGCCGCCCGGCTACCAGCTCGTCACGCTGCCCAACGCGAACGTGCCCAACTTCCAGCGCCGGACCCTCTACTGCCCCGGCGCCAAGAAGGTCCTGGGCGGCGGCGCCGAAGCCCGCGGCAACGGCGCCATCCTCGTCGGCTCGTTCCCCACCGATGACGGCCGCGGCTGGATCGCCCTCGGCCGCCAGATCGGCTACAACGACGTCGGCATCAGCGTCTTCGCCATCTGCGCCGACTGACCTTCCGCAGTCTCCGGCCCCGGTCGCTCGCCGACCGGGGCCGTCCGCACGAAGGAAAGGAGCAGGGACACTACGAGGGGGACTTTCTGCCGCCGACCCGGGAGGCGCGATGCTCAAACGCGTGATCATGCTGGTGCTGCTGCTGGCCGGCTGCACCGCCGCCCCCCTCTCCTCGGCTCCCGTCTCCTCGCCGTCGTCGCCGTCCTCCGCCGGCGGCTGCTCCAAGAAGAGCGCCCGGCTCGGACCGGGCAGGCACACCTTGACGTTCGGCGGCCTCAAGCGCCGCTACCTGCTGTCGGTGCCCCAGGGCCACGGACCGCATCCGGTCCTGCTCAACCTGCACGGCCTCGGCTCCAGCGCCGCCCAGCAGGCCGCCTACAGCCGCCTGCCCGAGGCCGGGTCCCGGCGCGGCTACATCGTGGCCACCCCGCAGGCAGCCGAGGGCCGGCTCGGCTGGACGCTGCCGCACACCTACGGCCCCGACGACACCGGCTTCCTCACCGCGCTGCTCGACCACCTCGAACAAGGACTGTGCGCCGAGCGCGGGCGTGAGTTCGCCGCCGGCATGTCTTATGGCGCCGGCATGTCCACCGGCCTGATCTGCGCCATGAACGGCCGCCTGGCCGGGATCGCGCCCGTGGCCGGGATCAACATCGTCCAGCCCTGCGCCGAAGCCGCGCCGACCACGATCATCGCCTTCCACGGCACCGCCGACGACATCGTCCCCTACCAGGGCGGCCACCCCCTGCAGAACTCCTCCGGCCGGCTGCGCGTCCTGGCCGGCATGGTCGTCCTCAAGCCCGTCGAGCAGGTCGTCGACGCCTGGGCGCGCGTCCTGGGCTGCACCGGCCGCACCACCTCCGCCCTGTCCTCCCAGGTACGGCTGCGCGGCTGGAAATCCTGCCGCGACGGCGTGTCGGTGGGCCTGTACACGGTCAAGGGCGGCGGCCACACCTGGCCGGGACCCCTGCGCGTGCCGCGGCTGGGCGCCACCGCCCGCGACCTCGACGCCACCGACGTCATCCTGGACGCCTTCGACCGCACGCCGTCCCGCTGAGCCGCTGGACCGTCCGGCCGCGCCCGTCCCGCTGGGCTTCTGGGTCTTCCGGCCGCGCCTGCCACCCTGTATGACCCATGCATGAGCGACGACGTACGCGTCATCATCGAGGCCGTCCCCCGCGCCGGGCTGAGCGCCGAGCAACTGCGCCAAGCCGTGGCCCGCCACCCCGGCGTGCTGTCCGCACTGGAGGTCGCCGATCCCGACCGGCTGACCATCGGCCCCGCCGCCGCGCTCGGCCACGACCCGGGCGAGAACGCCCCCTTCCGCGCCACCGTCTTCGACCCGGCCGGCAACCGCGCCATCGAACTGCGCGGCACCCTCGACCGGCCCGAACGCGCCGAGATCCGGCCCAGCGCCCACCGGCCGCCGCCCAGCCACGACGAACTGATCGAGGCAGCCGCCATCCTGCGCGCCGACCCCCACTTCCCGGCCGGCGGCGACGTGATCGTCTACCGGCCCATGCCGCCGCTGGCCGATCTGGAAAACCCCGACGGCACCACCGTGCGCCGTCCCACCCTCGGCATCTACACCCCGCACGAGCCCACCGGGGTACGCCACCGCATCGTCGCGGTCGACACCGCCGCCCAGGCCGTCGACTGGGCTCCGGCGAGCATCGACGTGCGCATGCACCACGACTGCGAGCACACCGTCCCCGAAGGCATCGACCCCCTGGCCGACCGCGGCGGCCCCGACCAGGTGCGGGTACGCCTCCTGCGCGGCACCAGCGAGCTGTGGAACCTGCTGGTCGTACGGCCGCGCGCCTCCGCCCCGCAGAACCCCGGCGTCGGATCGGGCGTGGAGCTGCGCGAGGTCCGCTACCGGGGCCGGCTGGTACTGCGCCAGGCGCACGTACCCATCCTGAACGTCGAGTACGAGCAGGGCACCACCTTCCGCGACGACGCCTCCTCCGAGACCCGCTTCTCGGCCGGCGGCACTGACCCGGTCGGCTGGGGCTGGCGGCTGTGCGACAGTCCGCCGCGTACCATCCTCGAACGGCCCGACAGCGACTCCGGCGGCTTCCAGGGCGTCGCCTTCCACCACGACGGCGACGAACTGCGCATCGTCAGCGAGATCCAGGCCGGCTGGTACCGCTACGCCAGCGACTGGCGGCTCGGCGACGACGGCACCATCCGGCCCCGCTTCGGCTTCGCCGCCACGGCCAACCCGATGACCTGCATGGTGCACCGCCACCACGCCTACTGGCGCTTCGACTTCGACATCGAAGGCGCCGCCAACGACGTCATCGAGCAGATCGACCAGGGGCCGATCATCCCCGACCCGGTGCCCATCATCCGCGAGACCACCCGCCGCCGCGCCCCCGGCCGCTACTGGCAGGTACGCGACAAGTCCTCCGGCCGCGGCTACCAGATCCACCCCGGCCCCTTCGACGACAGCGCCGACGCCTACGGGGTGTCCGACCTGTGGTTCCTGCGCCACCACCCGGCCGAACTGGAAGACGGCAACCCCGGCCCGCGTGACCGGGCCGCCCTCGGACGTTTCCTCAACAGCGAGAGCATCGACGGCGCCAACGTCGTCGTCTGGTACGCCGGCCACTACTACCACGACCAGGCCCACCCGCAGCCGCACCAGGGCGAGCTGATCGGGCCGGAACTGGTGCCGATCTGACGGCTAGGCTTGGCGTCCATGAATCAGGTGGGCGAGACGACGGGGCGGGCGCTGCTGCGCAGGCTGGCCGTCGAACAGGCCGAGTGCAGGGTGCCGTCGCTGACGGCCGCGATCGTACGGGAGGGGAGGCTGGCCTGGTTCGGCGCTCGTGGCTTCCACGGCTCCGCCGGTGAAGGCGGCGCTGGTGACGGTGGGGCGCCCACTGAGGACACCCAGTACCGGCTCGGCTCGATCACCAAGAGCCTGGTCGCCACCGTCGTCATGCGGCTGCGCGACGAAGGCCGCCTCGACCTGCTCGACCCCCTGGCCAAACACCTGCCGGACACCCCCTTCGGCGAGGTGACCATCGCCCAGCTGCTGTCCCACACCGGCGGGCTGACCGCCGAGCCGCCCACCGGCTGGTGGGAACGCACGGCCGGCCTGCCGCCGGACGAACTGCTCGCCCTGCTCGGGCCGGAGCACGCCAAACACCGGCCCGGCCGCCGCTTCCACTACTCCAACCTCGGCTACGCCCTGCTCGGCGAGCTGATCACCCGGCTGCGCGGCGTGCCCTGGTTGCGGGCCGTACAGCAAGAGGTTCTCGATCCGCTCGGCATGTCGGCCACCACCGAGCGGCCGCGCGCCCCGCACGCCACCGGGTACGCCGTCCACCCGTGGGCCGAGGTGCTGCTGCCCGAGCCCGAACACGACGCCGCCGCCATGGCGCCCGCCGGGCAGCTGTGGTCCACGACCACCGACCTGGCCCGCTGGGCGGCGTTCGTGGCCGGCGACACCGGCGGCGTCCTGTCCCCCGCCACCCTCGCCGAGATGCGCGAGCCCGCCACCGTCGACGACGGCGACGCCTGGACCTCCGGGTACGGGCTCGGCCTGCAACTGACCCGGCACGCCGGACGCCGTCTGGCCGGTCACACCGGGTCCATGCCCGGCTTCCTGGCCACCGTCTGGGCCGACCCGGCCGACCAGGTGGGGGTGCTGTTCATGGCCAACACCACCAGCGGCCTCACCTACACCCTGACCACCGACCTGCTGGACATCCTCGACGAACACGAGCCCCGCCTGCCCCAGCAGTGGCGCCCCTCCCCCGCCGATCCCGCCCTGCTGGCGCTGACCGGGCTGTGGCACTGGGGGCCCAAGCCGTACTCGCTGCGGCTGCTGCCCGACGGCGGCCTGGCACTGACGCCGGTGGGCGGCGCGGGCCGGGCGTCCCGGTTCGCGCCGCAGGACGACGGCAGCTGGCTGGGGCTCGATGGCTACTACGCCGGCGAGACGCTGCGGGTGGCGGCCGATCACCTCGACCTCAACACGTTCATCTTCACCCGCGACCCGTACGACCCGGAGGCGCCCGTCCCGGGCGGCGTGACGGACTGGCACGCCTGACGGCATTCCGCGCTCGCGCTCAGCCGACCTCGCCTGAGCGCACGAGCTTGTCCGTTTGAGCCCGTCCGTTTTGAGCCCGTGCGTTTGGGCTTGTCTGGTTGGGCTGGTTTTTGGTTGGGCTCGTGCGTTTGGGCTCGCTCTCGGAGGGCGCGCTCTCCCTGGCCCCGCCCGGACGGCTCGCCCGCTTGGGACGGCGCCTATGCGGGCGGGTGCCTGTGCGGGCGGGTGCCTGTGCGGGCGGGTGCCTGTGCGGGCGGGTGCCTGTGCGGGCGGGTGCCTGTGCGGCAGTCGTGTCGGCGAGGGAAGGGCGTCGAGGTGGCAGCATGGTCGTGTGCGTGTGGCAATCCTGGGGCCGCTGGAGGTCGAGTCCGCCGCCATCAGCGGCGCCCGGCTGCGTTTGCTGCTGGTACGACTGGCGCTGTCGGCCGGGCGCATCGTCACCGTCGAGGAACTGGCCGAGGCGTTGTGGCCGGACGAGCGGCCCGCCGACCCGGCCAACGCGCTGCAGTCGCTGGTCTCCCGACTGCGGCGAGCCCTGCCCGACCCGTCGGCGCTGGCCCTGGTACCCGGCGGCTACCAGCTCGACGCCGTCACGGACGTACAGGAGTTCGACCGGCTGACGGCGCAGGCACGACGCGAAAGCGACCCAGCGGCCACGGCCAGACTGCTGAGCGAGGCGCTGGCCCTGTGGCGCGGCCCAGCACTGGGCGAGATCGCGACGGCCCCCTTCGCGACCGGATACGCGGTACGCCTCGAGGAGGCCCGGCTGACGGCCATCGAGGACCGCGCGGAAGCCGACCTGACCCGCTTCACGAAGGAAGGCCCAGGCCCCACACACCCGGCCCACGCAACCCGGGAGCGCCCTGACCAGGACGGGACCGACCATGACCGCCGCACCGCCTATACCACCCACGACGGCAGCACGCGGGACCGCGCTACCAGCGGCAGCACAACCTATGGCCGGACCGGCCGGGACCACACCGCTCGAGGCACACCGACCGTACGGACCGGCGCCTCGACGGACGGCACGACACGCCCAAGCGGCCCTACACTCGGCGCGACCCCCGCGAGCTTGGGAGGTGCCGCGGCCGCCAGAGGTGGCGAGAGCGCGACAGAAGATGGCACGACGGCAGGACATGGAGGCACAGCAGAAGGCGCGGCCGGAGCCGGGGGCGCGGCCGGAGCCGGGGGCGTGGCCAAAGGCGGGTGGGCGGACGGAGGCGGGTGGGCGGACGGAGGCGGGTGGGCGGATGGCGAGTTGGGTGGGCTGTTGGCGGAGCTCGGTGAGCTGGCGGCGCGTCATCCTCTGCGTGAGCGGCTGCACGCCACCCGTCTCAAGGCGCTGTACGTCGCCGGACGCCGGGCCGAGGCGCTGGTCGCGTACGAGGACTTCCGGCGGGGTCTGGCCGACGAGCTGGGTGCCGACCCAGGTCCGGAGCTGCGTGAGATCCACCTGAAGCTGTTACGAGCCGACCCCGTCCGCCGTCCGCGTACCAACCTGCGTGCCCCGCTCACCAGCTTCGTCGGCCGCGCTGCCGAGATCGCCCAGGTACGCGCCCACCTAGGACAGAGCCGCCTGGTGACGCTCGTCGGCCCGGGCGGCGCCGGCAAGACCAGGCTCGCCACCACGATCGCCACCGCCCTCCTGAACGAGACCGGCCACCGGGCGTACGAAGAGAGACATGCGGGCCCGGCCCACGGCGAAGGGTATGCGCGGCCGGCGTACAACAGCGGACCTGCCAGCTCAGGCGGACAGCCGGCGTACGAGGGGCCGGGTGCGGTGTGGTTGGTGGAGTTGGCACCCGTCAGTGATCCGGCCGACGTGCCGCAGGCGGCGTTGGCCGCGCTTGGGCGTGCGCCGATGCCGGCCGGCCCCGCCGCGCCGACCGACACCCTCGACCGTGTCGTCGAGGCCCTGTCGGCGGGCCGGGTGCTGCTGGTGCTCGACAACTGTGAGCACCTCGTCGACGCCGCCGCACGTCTGGCCGAAGAGCTGCTCGGCCGGTGCCCGCGGTTGCGGGTGTTGGCCACCAGCCGTGAGCCCCTGGGCATCGTGGGTGAGATCGTCAGCCCGGTCCCGCCGTTGCCGGTCGAGCCGGCCGTGGAGTTGTTCGCCGATCGGGTCGCGGCGGCCTGTCCGGGGTTGGTGCTGGATCAGGGGTTGGTGCGGGAGGTCTGCCGTCGGCTTGACGGGTTGCCGCTGGCCATCGAGCTGGCCGCGGCGCGGTTGCGTGCGTTGAGTTTGGAGGAGTTGGTCGTACGGCTGGATGACAGGTTCCTGTTGCTGACCGGAGGCAGTCGTACGGCGCTGCCCCGGCACCAGACGCTGCGTGCGGTCGTGGCGTGGAGCTGGGATCTGCTGGAGGAGCCGGAGCGGCGGCTGGCCGAGCGGCTGGCGGTGTTCGCGGGCGGGTTCGATCTGGCCGCCGTCGAGCATCTGGGCGGGACCCTTGATCTGGTCGCGGCCTTGCTGGACAAGTCGCTGCTGCAGGCGGCCGGCGGTTGCCGTTTCCGCATGCTGGAGACGATCAGGGAGTACGGCCTGGAACGCCTGGCCGAGACCGGGCAGATCGGTCCGGCCCGTGCCGGGCACGCGGCCTATTTCCTGCGGCTGGCCGAGCTGGCCGAGCCGTACCTGCGCGGGCGGGAGCAGCTCACCTGGATCGCGCGGCTGCTGGCCGAGCATGACAATCTGCTGGCCGCGCTGCACTTCGCCGTCGACCGGGGCGACGCCGACACCGCGGTGCGGCTGGCGGCGGCGATGGGCGTGTTCTGGACGATCCGCGGCAACCGGCAGGAATCGGTGGGCTGGATGAACCTGGCGCTGGACGTGCCGGGGCCGGCGCCGTGGCAGGCCCGGCTGATCGCCTCGGCGACGTTGCTCATCAACGGCGCGCTGGGCGGTGATGACACCATGGTGGAGGCGGATGTGCAGGAGCTGCGCCGCATCGCCGCGCTGGCGGAGCGGGAGCCGGCCCATCCGGTGCTGGCGATGCTCGGGCCGGCGCTGGCGCTGTTCACCGACGACAAGGCGCTGGGGCTGAGGGAGGTCGAGCGGCGGCTGTACCATCCCGACCAGTGGGCTCGCGGGATGCTCCTGATGGTCCGGGCCGCCATCAAGGAGAACGACGGTGACATGGGCGGCTCGCGCCAGGACCTGATCGCCTCCGCCGCCGAGCTGCGGGCGGTGGGTGAGCGGTGGGGGCTGGCGATGACGCTGATGTCGCTGGCCGAGGCGCACGCGATGTTCGGCGACTTCGATGACGCGCTCGCCTCGATCCAGGAGGCCACGGCGTTGATGCTGCAGCTCAACCCCGACCTCGACCCCGGTCACCAGGTGTGGCAGGCCACGATCCGCATCCGCAGCGGCGAGGTGGAGCAGGCGCGCGCCGAGTTGCGCGCCATGACCGAGCAGCCGCACCGCGAACAGTCGGCGCGCAACGCCGCCTTCGCCCACGCCGGGCTCGGCGATCTGGCTCGGCTGGAAGGCGATCTTGACACGGCCGAGCGCGAGTACGAGCTGTCGGCGGCGACGATGGAGCAGTCGCCCTCGATCGTGCCGCAGTTCCGGGCGCTGGTGTCGATCGGCAGGGCGCATCTGGCGCTGGCGGTGGGTGATCAGGCGGCGGCCGAGCGGCACATCGGCCAGGCCGCCGAGCTGAGCGTGTCGGCCAGGGACATGCCGGTGCTGGCCCGGGTGGGTGTGGCGGTGGCGGAGTCGCGGGCGCTGGGCGGCGAACCGGCGGCCGCGGCCCGGACGCTGGGCGCGGCCGAGCAGTTGCGCGGCGCGCCCGACGCGTTCAACCCCGATGTGGCCCGCCTGTCCGCGTGGCTGCGCGCCGAGCTCGGCGACGCCTACGACGCCGCCTACGCGGCGGGCCGGGGCCTGGACCGGGCCGCCGCGCTGAAACTGGTTCGCGCCCCGGCCGCGCCAACGTCTCAGGCGCGGCGCCGATAGGCGGCGACGGCCAGCGGCGCGAAGATCGCCAGAAGCACCAGTCCCGACACGACCGTCCATATCGTCAACAGGCAGGCGGCCGGCGTGGGCACCAGCCCGGTCCGGACCCTGAAGCCCAGCGCGGCCCCCGCCCCCATCAACACCACGATCGCCACCACATAGCGGATCAGATCGCCCAGCACCGATCCGATCAGCGGCGCCGAGCGGGCGATCGGCAGGCTTCGGAACCGGTCGCCCTTCTTGATGTCGGTGTTGAGGTTGACGCCGGTGGCCATCCCGCCGAACATCACCGTCTGCACCATGATCGCGGGCAGCATCCGGTCCCCTCAAGCCGCTGCTGAACTGAACTCCAAACCGAGAAAGACGCTCGACTGGGAAACCCCAGCCGAGCGTCTGGCTGCGCTCTTCACGGCACACACTTGATCACCCGGTTTGACTGCCCCGCTGGACCTTCGCCCGAGGAGACACTGTTGGCGAATGGCTCGAAGAGCGGCGCTGGATCACTTGCGTAATTAGTATCTCGGCCAGAGCCACAAGCGGTATACGGCGTCCCATCCTGGGGTGCCCGAGTCCAGTCTGCACTGGTAGTCGATGTACTGGCCGCTGAGCATGTGGGACTGACCCCATGCCTGGCAGGTCGCCCAGTATTGGTGTGTCCAGCTGGTGGGCTGGTACCCGTCGGCGTAGGCGGCTGTGGGGGTGAGGACGAGCAGGGCGCCTGCGGCGGCGGTGCTCAGGGCCAGGGCTAGGGATCGGCGGGTGGGACGCATGTACGCCTCCAGGGGAAGTTGAACGATCCGAGAGTCAACTACCCACAGTCATAGATCCACTACCCTCCGTGCACGCCTTGTTTCCCTGCCCGGGAGAACAAGACGTGCACGCGAAGCTCCTAACGAGCGAGGGTGCCCCGAACGTGTCCATGGTCATGAACGAAGCAGTGATTCGCCGCGTTGTTGGCGGCTCCGAGGTGATGCACGCTCAGCTTCAGCGGTTGCTTGATGTGGCGGACCTGCGGAACGTGACGCTGCAAGTACTGCCCTTCGCCGTCGGAGTGGGAAGCGTTCCTCGATGGCGTGAGCAAGAAAGAGTTCGACTTGCCATAAGGACTCTGACTAGGCCGTTTCCATGTTGGGATAGCCATATCAAAAGAATGCCCGGTCGCCTTGTTGGTGGCTGGGCACTCTTATGTGACTCTCAGCTTTGAGCGATGTTCGATCAAGCCTCCTGCGGGGGACTCCGCTCCGGAATGATCTCCCGGAGCCACTCAAGAGCGCAGGTTGCGCACAGATCGCTGTCATGGTGACAGGCGCGCTGCCAGGTCGGCGGCGGGGCCGGGTGGGAGGCTGCCGTGCAGCAGTTCGACGCGGTGTACCAGCCGGGGCGCCACCAGCGGCACGCCGCAGGCGGCGGAGGCGGGCAGCAGTGTCAGGCCGTGGCCGGCGGCGACCAGGTTGAGCACGGTGTGCACGTCGTCGCCGGTGTAGTCGAGCGCGGGCCGGAAGCCGTCGCCGAGCAGGTCGCGCAGCCGCTCCAGCGGGCACAGGGTCGTCTGCAGCCAGTGCGCGTCGACCAGGTCGGCCAGCCGCAGCCCCGCCCGGCCGGCCAGAGGGTGGTCGCCGGGCAGCGCCACGACCAGGCCCTCCTCGGCCACGCCGACCGTGGTCAGCGGGCCGACCTCGGGCAGGCGCAGCGGGTCGTTCGGTGCGGTGATCCCGTCGGCCAGGCCCGCCTCGGCCGTGCCGTCGGCCACCAGCCTGGCCACCTCGTCCCTGCCGCAGGTGCGTACCGTCACTCGTAGCCGCGGCTGCGCCGCTCGCGCCGCCGCCAGTCGTACGGCCAGGACCGAGTTGAGCGCCAGGGGTGTGGCGGCCAGGGTCAGGCGGTGGGCGGGGAGTGCGGCGGTGCGCAGCACGTCGGCCCGCGCGGCGCGGATGCGCAGCAGCAGCGGCCCGGCGTGCTCCAGCAGGCGCAGGCCCGCCTCGGTGGGCGTGACCGGGCGGCGGTGCAGCAGCGGCAGGCCCAGGTCGGCCTCCAGCGTGGCGACCTGCTGGGAGATGGCCGACTGGGTGTAGCCGAGGTGTTCGGCCGCCGCCGAGAACGAGCCCGTCTCGGCGACGGTGACGAAGGTACGCAGCAGATGAGGGTCCATCAGTGTTTCTTATAGCACGTACAGACATCATCGTTGGCGCTTAAGGAGGGGTGCGCCGCACCATGGAGGCATGAGAATCGCCCTGGTCGGAGACCGCTCGCCCAGCGTGCGCGCGCACGCCCGCATCCCGCTGATCATCCAGGCGCTGCGCGAGCGTGACGGCATCGCGCTCGACCCGTACTGGATCCCCTCCACCGACGCCCACGACGAGGCCCTCGCACGCTTCGACGGCATCTGGATCGTGCCCGGCAGCCCGTACCTCAGCGAGGAGGGCGTGATCAGCGCCGCGCGGACCGCGCGGGAGCACGGCATCCCCGTCCTGGGCACCTGCGGCGGCTTTCAGCATCTGCTGCTGGAGTACGCGCGCGGCGTGTGCGGGCTCGACGTGGCGCACGCCGAGAACGATCCGGGAGCGCGCGATTTCCTGCTGCTGCCGCTGGAGTGCTCGCTGGCCGGCCACGAGGGGCTGGTACGGCTGGCGCCCGGCACGCTGATCGAGCAGATCATTGGCTCGTCCACCACGATGGAGGCCTACAGCTGCTCTTACGGCCTCAACGACGCCTACGAGCACAAGCTCGTCGAGCACGGTCTGGTCTTCTCCGGGCACGCCGACGACGGCATGGTGCGGGTGGCCGAGCTGCCCGGACACCCGTTCTACCTGGCCACGTTGTTCCAGCCGGAGCTGTCCGGCGACGGTAGCCGCCCGCACCCGGTCATCTCCGCCTTCGCCGCCGCGGTCAGCCGTAGGACGGCTCGGCGTGCCGCAGTTCCCGCAGGCCGGGCAGGGTGATGGCGCCCAGCCGCGCGCCGGTGCGCGGCTCCAGCCGCAGCACCTGCTCGCCCGCGCCGGCCAGCAGTTCGCCGTTCAGCCAGGCCAGCCCGCGCGCCTGGCCCGGCAGGTCCCAGGCGCCGGCGCCGGCCAGTGTCTCGCCGTCGGCCGACAGCAGCCGCTTGCCCGCCGCCAGGTAGGCGCGGCCGTTCGCGGCCACCGCGTACGCCTCGCCGCCGGGCCGCTCGCCCAGCAGGCTGCCGCGCTTGATCCGCAGGTCGTCGGTGGAGGCGACCACGGCCCGGCCGGTGGAGGCGTCGAAGACGTACAGCCGCCTGGCCTGGGAGTCCAGCGCCATCGCGTGCGACAGGGGCGGGCCGAGACCGAACGGCTCGGGCAGGTCCAGGCAGTAGGCCCAGCGCTGGTCCAGGCTGAGCACGTGCACGAAGGCGTGCACGCCGGGGCTCAGGTCGTGGCCGGCGATCAGGTCGCGGGTGTGCAGGTGCTCGTCCTGGTGGGTGTAGAGCGTGTAGAGGGTGGCCAGGTCCGGGTCGTGGACGGCCTGGCGACCCTTGCCGCGCATCTCCTCCTCCTTCGACAGCGGCACGGGCTGCTTGGCGCGGGTCAGCAGCGGCGTCATCCGGCCGACGGCCAGGTCGTACATGCGGACGCGGTAGCGGTCGGGGTGTTCGGGCGGCAGGTGGTCCAGGACGTACATGACCTGGCCGTCGCCGGAGAACGCCTCCGGTTCGATGTTGCCGTCGAGCTGGAGCGTGCGGGTGCCGTCGGCTCCGGTCAGGGTGATCGTGGTGCGGCTGCGCGGGCCGGGTTCGGGGCCGAGGGCGACGACCCGGCCGGAGACGGCCTTGATCCGTTCGCCGGGAGCGTCGGTCTGCTCGAGGAGGTGGCCGGTGGTGGCGTCGTAGGTGCGCAGGTGGCCGTGGTCGAGCTGGTACAGGCGCAGCCAGCGGGCGCCGGGCACGGCCCCGGGGTAGGTGGCCGTCACCGCGCCGGTGGACAGCTCGACCAGGGACAGCCCGGCGGCGGTCTCGGCGAGCAGCCAGCCGCGCGGGGCGGGGGGCGCCGCCTTGCGGGGCGGCTGGGCGGTGGTGGCGCAGGCCGATACGGCGGCCGCTGCGCCGAGCGACAAAGCTTGGCGTCTGGTGATGGGGGTCACGTCTTCGGTACACCGGCGGGCGGCCGGAGGTTCCCGCCTACTGGCCGGGCGGGAGGGTGGCGGTGAGGTGGAAGCCGCCCTGCGGGTGGGGGCCCGCCTCGATGCTGCCGCCCGCCTGGCCGAGCCGTTCGGCCAGGCCACGCAGCCCGCTGCCGGTAGCGGTGTCGGCGGGCTGCGGGCCGTTGGTGCCGTTGTCGCGGATCGTCAGGGTCAGGCCCGTCAGGCCGATCTCCGCCTCGGTGGCGCCGCTGTGCCTGATGATGTTGGTGACGCCCTCGCGTACCACCCAGCCCAGCAGCGCCTCGGCCTGGGCGGCCGGCGGCGGCCCGGTGCGGTGCAGGCGTACCCGCACCCCGGCCGCCGCCAGGGCGTCGCGAGCGCGGGCGAGCTCGTCGGCCAGGCTGCCCGCCCGGTAGCCGGTGACCGCCTCGCGTACCTCGGTCAGCGCCTGCCGGCCGACGGCCTCGATGTCGGCGGCCTGGCGTTCGGCCTGGCCGGGGTCGCGGCGGGTCAGCCGGCGTACCGCCTCGGCCTTGACGACGATGACCGACAGGGTGTGCCCGAGCAGGTCGTGCAGGTCGCGGGAGAAGCGCAGCCGCTCCTGCGCGACGGCCGCCTCGGCCAGCCGCTGCCGGGTCTCGTTCAGCTCGCCGATGATCGCGTGCAGGTGCAGGATGACGGCCACGACCAGGCCCGCGCTGAACGTCCCCCACAAGAACGCCAGGATCGACTCCAGGGTGCCGCCACCGGCCCACACCACCAGCGCCGCGCCCAAGGGCACCGCCGCCGTGGCGATGCGCACCGCTCGGCGGTGCAGGGTGATGCCGCACGCGATGCCCAGCAGCGGGAACAGGTAGTACCAGCCCTCGCCCAGCACGATCGCCAGGGCGAAGACGACCACGGCCAGCGCCGCCAGCGTGACCCGGGCGGGCACGGTCCGGCGCCGGAAAGCCATGATCACCGTCAGTGCGTACAGGGCGGACATGACGGCCAGGCCCGTCCACGACAGCCAGGCGGGCCGCAGCGAACCGTCGACGGTCTCCCAGATCGCGCCCGTGGCCAGCAGGACGAAGGGCAGGAACGCCTTGATGCCGGGCGCCTCGTACGGTGTGCCGCCGGGGTCCGGCAGGTGGGATCGGAGCATCACGCCCACGTTATCCGCGCCCGCCGGCCGCCACGAGCAGACCGGCGGCGCCTCGGCACGTGCGATCACCAGGTGGAGCAGATTCGCTTCGCCCGGCGACATGCCGGGGAGCTCAGGCGAAGACGGTGCCGGTCTCGGTGAACAGGGCGTTGAGCGCCCGCAGACCGCTCCACGCCTTCGTCATGCCGAACTGGGCCGAGAACCGCACGACCGCGCGGACCTCCTCAGGGGTGGCACCAGTGCTGATGGCACGCGTCACATGGACGCGGAAACTCTCCTCCAGCGTCTGGTACAGGACGTCGACGGTCATCGTGGCGAACGCCCGCTCGCGGACGCTCAGCCGCCGCATGCCGGAGCGCATGCGCGACTGCAGGTCCATGTAGTCGGCGAAGCCGGCGTCGAGGTTGTGCACGGCCCGCCGGGTCGGCGCGGGGATCGGGCTTCCCGCGCCGTCCCCGTTCACCGGATGACCCTGCCCCGTGGGGCCGGCAAGACCTTGCTCGCGTTCGATGTCGGTCAGGCGGGCCAGGGCCGCCAGCGCCGCCGGGTAGCCGCTGTCGTAGGCGATGAAGCGCAGCAGCTCCCGGAGATCGTCGGCGTCGACGCCGTGTTGCAGGCCCATCGTCACGTGCGCTTCGAAAGGCAGCCCGAGGGTCTGCTGGCAGACGTCGGCGACCACGCTGAGCAGGACCTTCTCCCGGGTGGTCAGCTCCGGGTTTCCGGCCCAGGCTTTCTGGTCGGTGGCGGCGGTCATCTCCGCGAAGATCGGGTCCAGCGTCTTGATCTGGGTGTCGTAGGGAAGGTTCACGGTCGGGCTCCCTGTCGAATAATGGTTGGTCTGGCCAACGTTGGCCGGGCCAACCATAGCAAGAATCGTTGGGCGTGCCAACGGGTCAGGCGCCTGCGTCGGCGACGACGGAGGTGGCGCCGGTCCGCGAGGAGTTCTCGATGGCGGCCAGCACGCGGTGCTGGCGCACGGCCGTATCGAAGGACGGGTGCGCCGGTCGGCCGTCGGCCAGCGCCCGGGCCAGTTCCCGGTAGAAGGCGGCGATGTTGGCGGCCGGTCCGGCCGGCAGGGGCGAGTCGTTCGCGACGACGAACTCGGTGCGGGTGCCGTCGGCGGCGGCGTGGGTCACGCTCCAGTCGGCCCAGTGCGGGTACAGTCCCGGCCGGGTGGGGGCGATGGCGAGCGTGCCCTCGGTTCCGGTGATCTTGATGTGGAAGCCGTCGGGTCCCGGCGCGCTGCCTCCGTGCACGCTCACCACGGCCACGGCGCCGCCCTCCAGCCGCCCGTGGACGGCCACGTGGCTGGGCACCCCGCTGGGCACCATCCGGCCGGTCTCGATCACCTTGACCTCGCGATGGCGGTGGGCGAGCGAGGCCGACAGCTCGCTCACCGCCCCGGCCAGGTGCTCGACCATGGCCAGGACGTGGCCGGCCATGACGGTCAGCAGGTTCATCCCCGCGGCCGGGTCGGTGCTCCAGGCGAGATCTTGCGGGATGCGGGCCCCGCCGAGGCAGTCGCCCGCGGCAACGATGGTGATCGACTCCAGGGAGCCGATCCGCCCCTCGGCGATCAGGTCCTTGACGAAGGCGGCCGAGGGAGAGTGGAAGCCCTGCAGGACGACCGCGTTGGCGACCCCGGCGGCGCCGGCCGCCTCGGCCAGGTGGACGGCCTCGGCCAGGTTCACCCCCAGCGGCCACTCCGAGACGACATGCTTGCCCGCCGCGAGCGCCGCCTCGATCGCCTTGGCGTGGCCGGGGGCCTTGACCACCACGGCCACCAGGTCGACGTCCGGATGGGCGGCCAGCTCGCCGGCGTCGGCGAAGGCGTGCGGGATGCCGAACGCGGCGGCGCTGCGGCGGGCGCTGTCCAGCCGGGTGGTCGCCACGGCGGTCACCTCGTACTCCTCCAGGGCGGCAAGCGCGGGCAGGTGAGCGGCCGTCGCCCAGCCGCGGTCGGGGCTGGCGCCGATGAGGCCGATACGGATCACGATGACTCCTCAACAAGTTACATACCGATCGGTAAGAAACTAGGGGGGAGCCGGGGTGCCCGTCAACGAGTAACGTACCGATTGGTAAGAAACGTGGAGGAGGTGCGCATGCCAGGAGGACGCCCGCGCGCGTTCGACCCCGACGCCGCGCTGGACAGCGCGCTCGAGGTCTTCTGGAGTCAGGGCTACGAGGGCACGGCGATCTCCGATCTCACCGCGGCCATGGGCGTCAACCGGCCCAGCCTTTATGCCGCCTTCGGCAACAAGGAGGAGCTCTTCCACAAGGTGCTGGACCGCTACATGCAGGGCCCGGGGGGCTTCACCTCCCGCGCCCTGGAGGCGCCGCGGGCCAGGGACGTCGTCGAAGGGCTGCTGTATGGAGCGGTCGAGCTGACCGCCGGCCCCGGCACGCCTCGCGGATGCCTCAGCGTCGGCTGCGTACAGGCCTGCGGGCCGGAGGCCGAGCCGGTGCGGCAGGAGGTGGCGGCCCGCCGGAAGGCCGGCGAGGCGGCCCTGCGCACGCGCCTGGAACGGGCGCGCGATGAGGGCGACCTGCCGGGCGACTGCGACCCCGCCGACCTGGCGCGGCTGGTCACCGCCCTCACCGACGGCATCGCGGTCGCGGCCGCCGGGGGTTCGAGCAGGCAGGAGTTGCTCCAGCTCGCCGGTACGGCACTGCGGATGGCCTTCACGCCTGGACCAGGGTGATGACGCCCGCGCTCACCAGGGCGATCGCCCACATGCGATCCAGGTTGAACCAGGCGCGCCGCAGCACCGTCAGGCCCACCACCTCGTACACGACCAGGGCGATGACGCCCGCCACCACGAACATCGCCAGTGTGTGCAGAGCGGCCACCGCCAGGCCGCCCGTGAGGGCGTGGCCCGGGTGGCCGGGAGCGTGCAGGCTGGTGAAGACCGGCAGCAGCATCAGCCCCGCGCCGTGGGCCGAGGACATCAGGAACGACCAGCAGGCCAGTTGCCACAGCGACAGCCGCATCCCCACCCAGCGGAAGTGCCGGGTGGACAGCAGCCGCCACAGGCCGAACCCGACCAGCACCACCCCGCCGCCGATCGACAGCACCCTGCCGGTGACCAGCGAGCCGGTGGCGCCGACGACGAGCGCGACCAGGGCGACCGAGGCCAGGTGGCCGAGCGCGATGACCGGCAGCGACTGCAGCAACAGGTCCCTGCTGCGCTCCTGCAGGCCGCGGGCCACGGCGAACAGCCAGCCCATGGCCGGGTTCAGGCCGTGGAAGGCGCCCAGCAGGAGCACGGTGGCGATCGTCACGGGTAGCAGTAGGAATCGGAGGAGGCATCGCCGCCCTGAAGCCGCACCTGGTGGGGGCGCAGACCGCGAAAGGCCTCACCATGGGGGAAGAAACGGGTGTCGAAGGTGAAGGAGTCGGCGTCGATCTTGGCCATCCAGGCGCCGACGCCCTCGGGGTAGAACTGGTCGTCCCAGGCGCCGTACAGGGAGTTGGTGACGTAGACGCGGCGGCCGTCGCGGCTGACCTCCACCATCTGGGGGCCGCCCCGCAGGGGCAGCGACGGCTGGGCCGGGTGGGGCGCCTGCCGGACGATGCCGCCGATCTTGAGCGAGCCCAGCTCCACGGGCTTGGCCGGGTCCGACACGTCGTACTGCTTGATCTCGCCGGTGCCCCAGCACGAGACGTACAGCCGCTGATCGTCGACCGACAGGTCGATGTCGGTGACCAGCGGCGGCACCGCGCCGAAGGGCTGTAGCACGGGCGGCAGCAAGGCGGCGTCGGCGGGCTCGGCGGGAATGGAGATCACCTTGTCCGCCTTCCAGCGGCCGTCCTCGCGGAACCAGAGCCAGACGGAGGCCGACAGGTCCGCGACGCTGGTGACGACCCCCGCGAACCCGTAGGCATGGGTGGGGTCGTGCGCCGGGCGGAGCTCCAGGGTCATCTGGTGTTCGTCGCCGAGGTCGATCTCCTGGACGTGCCTGCGCTTGCGCAGGTCCCAGAAGTGCAGCTTGTGCCCGTACGCGCGGCCGAGCAGCAGTTCCCCCACCACCCCGTCCTCGATCATCGACGGTGTGCCCCACTCGGAGCTGATCAGCACGTCATGGTTGAGGTGCCACCAGAAGTCGTAGGCGAGATACTGCGGCCCCCGGTCGACCTCCCAGCGCCCGAGCACCTCGAAGGAGGTGTGGTCGAGGATCGCGATCCCGCCGGGCCCCTCGTTGCCGTCGGCGCCGCCGAGCGCGGACAGGTAGAGCCCTTCCGGCCCGCAGTGCACGGTGTGGGGCCGCGAGTAGCCGGCCCGCTTGGCCAGGTCCTCGGCCTCGATGACCTTGACCAGTTCGGGGCTGATCCGGTCCTTGGTGTCGAAGATGTGGATCCGCGAGGACCGCAGCCCCGGCACGATGAGGTAGCGGCGTTCGACGTGCGGATGCGGGGCGTAGGGGCACAGCGCGCTGCTGCAGGCGTTCCATCCGAAGTGGTGCAGCTCGTCGCCGGTGTTGGGCAGGTCGGTCCAGCCCACCACCTCGCCGTAGGTCGGCGAGGTGGCATCGGTGTCGAGGACGGCCAGCGCGTCCGGCCTGGTCGCCGACCTGTCGAAGGCGGCGACGTAGGCCAGTTTCTCGGCGGGTGCGCCTGCCGCGTCCCTGGGCGAAGGATAGAACGTGGGGTCCGGAGTCCAGAGGCTCATGCTCCCACGTATCCACCAATTCCCTACACGGTCAACCGGGTATGGGCCACGTTTTCGAAATGATCGCGCAATCGGATACCGCGACGTGCTCCGCTACGCAGAGGGGGCTACGTGCGGATGCGGGTAGTGCGGTGAGCGGTGCTGGAAGGAGAGGATGGCGGGGTTCTGGATGACGCCGTCACGGATCTCGATGGCCCGCCGGATGGTGTCGCCCTCGTCCCAGGCCTTGGGGCCGGTGAGCACCGTGCGCAGATGCGGCAGCAGGGACTCGCTGATCTCCCAGGTGGCCGAGTCCCACAGGTAGGACGGGCTGTGGTCGACGGCGTAGTAATGGACCTTGTTCCCCACCTCGAACATCGGCTGCGTGAACGACGTGGGCCGCGCCCAGCTGAAGCCCATCCCCTCATCGCACGACACGTCCACGATGAGCGTGCCCGGCGCGAAGGCGCCAAGATCGTCCTCGGTGACGAACATCAGCGGATTGTCGGTGTTCTGCAGCACGCAGTTGACGACGATGTCATGGTCGGCGATGAACGAGGCGAGCGGTATCCGGCCGCTGTCGGTGAGCGCGTAACTGCGGTTGGGGTCGTCGGCCTCGTGCTCGAAGCGCACGATGCGCGCCGAGTGGATGGGCGAGGCGACCGCGGTGACGTCGCGGAAGGTGAGCAGATCGATGTCGTTCACGCCGTGCGCGTTCAGGGCCGTCACCGCGCCCCGGCCGGTCGCGCCGAAGCTGATGACGACCGCCCGCAGCCGCCGCCCGTAGTCGCCGGTCGTCCCGGTGAGCGCCAGGGCGTGCAGAACCGAGCAGTAGCCGGCCATCTCGTTGTTCTTGTGCAGGACGTGCAGGTTGAAGGTGCCGTCACTGTTCCAGTGGTTCATCGCCTCGAAGGCGATCAGGGTGAGCCGCCGCTCGATCGCGAGCTGGGTCACCTCCTCATCCTGTACGCAGTGCGGCCAGCCCCACAGGATCTGTCCGTCGCGCAACTCCTTGAGGTCCTGGGCCAGGGGTTTGGGGAGCAGGATGACATCGCAGCGCGCCACCAGTTCCTCCCGTGACAGCAACCCGGCGACGTGCGGCGCCAATTGCTCATCAGAGATGCCGAAACGCTCGCCGTAGCCGCGTTCGAGGTAGATGAGGTGCTGAAGATCGGCTTCGATCCGCTCAAAGTGCAGCGGGTGGATTGCCAGCCGGTGCTCGTTCTCCTTGCGTGAATGCGACACGACGCCGAGACTGAGCTGATCCATACGGGCTCCCTTGGGTTGACCCTATGTCTAGCAGGTGCACTTCGGTGAAATGCCCCGGCATCATGCCTGGTGCTCACTGCTGGAGGCGCCGGCCGGTGGCCTCCACCGTGGTGATGACGATGAACTGGTCGCGGCTGCGCGCCCACGGCGTCAGCGGCAGTCTTTCCAACCGGGCGATCTCCGCGGGCTCGTCGGCGACGTGAGCCAGCCCTACGACGGTAACCGACCAGCCGGTCCGCTCCACCGGGTGGAAGTCGTCGACCTCGAAGGCGACGACCGCACGGCGAGTGGCGGCGGCCAGCTTCGAACCGGCCGTCGTGCGGATGACGATGTCGTCGCCGTCCAGGCAGAAGTTGACCGGCTGCACAGCCGGCAGGGCGCGATCGGTGAAGACGATCCGCCCGATCGGGCATGAGGGCAGCAGGCGCATGCACTCCTCGTGGGAGAGCACCTGCAGGCCGGCTGAGTCGAGTTTCATACCTTTCAGCCTGCCGCCGCCCCTACCTGCGGGGTTAGGGACGAAAGTCCCACGACGGCTGCCGATCCGCCCTCAGTTGCCGCTGTCTGCCGCCGGCGTCAGTGCGCTTGCTGTGGACTCGAAGCGGGCGGGTGGCGATGGGTCATCGTGGGCGTAGACCGTCGAGGGCGATGTCGATGAAGCGCCGCCAGTCGCCGATGGCGTCGCGGCTGATCGCGGCCACCGCTCCGGCGATCATGTAGAGGTCCGCGACCTTGACGTCGGCGCGGAGGGTGCCGTCGGCCCGGCCCCGGTCGAGCAGGGTCTCGCCGAGGGCGAGGAGGTCGGTGCCTACCTCGCCGCGCGGCTCGGTCGAGCCCAGGGCCGCCTCGATCGCGCTGGAGACCCCGCGGCCCTCGTCGTGCACCTCGCCGATGCGGGTCAGGAAGCAGGTCAGGGCCTGCCGGGTGTCGGGGTTGGGCAGGCATGCGGTCCGGGCGTACGCCAGGATCTCGGCGAACCGCTGCTCCGTCACCGCCTCGATCAACGCCTGACGTGTCGGGAAATGTCGGTAGACGGTGCCCACGCCGACCCCGGCCGCCTTGGCCACCTCCGCCATCTGCACCTCATCCCCCCGCTCGGCGAACAGCTCGCAGGCCACCTCCAGCACGCGGCCGCGGTTGCGTTCGGCGTCGGTACGGGGCTTGCGGGTGGTGGGTTTTGACATCCCTCGCGGTCCCCTGTCTAGACTCTAAGCGGAATCGGATTCCGAATCCGTCTATGGAAAGGCTACCTCATGTCCAAGGATCGCTTCATCCTCCTGAACGCCGGAGAGTCACGCCTCCCCATGCCGCCGCCGACGACGCTCAAGGCCGGGGCCGCCGACACCGAGGGCCGGTTCTCCCTCATCGAGAATCGGGGCCACCATGACCTCCCGCCGCAGGTCCACGACGCCGACGAGCTGGTCTTCGTCCTGGACGGGGAGTTGGGCATCGACTTCGACGGCCGGACGCATCGCCTGACCGCGGGCATGTGCGCGCTGCTGCCGCGCGGCGTCACCTACGCCATGCGCACCTTGTCGGAGGCTCCGGTCCACACGCTGCACCTGTCTACGCCGGGCGTCCAGGGCGTGGCCGAGCCTGGGCAGGCGGCGGAGAACGGCGACAAAGGCCGCTTCTATCTCCTCCAGCGCGGCGACGTGCGCCCGGGGCGCATCAAGGTCCCGCCCGCGTTCGCCACCAAGGCCCGCGCCACCGACACCGACGGCAGGCTGTCGCTTCTCGAGATGGTGGTGGCTCAGGACATTCCCCGCCACATCCACCACGAGGCGGACGAAGGCATCTACGTATTCGACGGGGAGCTCGTCGTCGAGTACGACGACCGGACGGACAAGGTGGGTAAGGGGCAGTTCGTGCTGCTGCCTCACGGGGTCCCGCACGCGCTGCGCTGCGGGTCCACCCCTCCCCCGCGGGTCATCCAGATCTCCTCGCCGGGCGGCTGGGAGTGTTTCATCGAGGACCTGATCGAGGCCAGGCCGCACATCACCACCGGCGGCCGGCTCGACCCGGTCAAACTCAACCCCATCGCCGCCAAGTACGCCATCACCTACGGCGTGCCGTAACCCCGGCCAAGGCCGGCTCCGGCAGCGGCGCCGGGCGGATCGCCCAGAGCGCGACGGCGATGTACAGGACCTGCTCGGGCACCCGCAGCCACAGAGGCGACGCCTCGCCGCCGTTGAACGGCACGTCGGCGACCGCGGCGTAGATGTTGGCCGGCAGCAGGAGCACGAAGAGCGCGGCCAGCGCGATCCCGGCCGGTCGGCGCGTCCCGGTGATGATCAGCCCCACCGCGCCCATGAGCTCCAGCACGCCGGTCAGGTAGACCATCGCGTCGGCGAAGGGCACGAAGGGCGGCACCATGCGTACGAGATCCCCATGGTTGGGCATGACCGTGACGCCGTCCGGGACGAAGTGCGCGCTGGCCGTCATGAAAAGCATGACGGCCAGCCCGTGCGCCGCACTGACCGGCCACGAGGCGAACCGGCCGACCCCGAAGGCCCCCAGCGCCCGGAAGCCCAGCAGGGCCACCATCAACACGATGATCGTTTCCACGACAGACTCCCTATTGGGTAGTTGCACTATCTAATGTTGGATAGCACAACTATCCCAAAGGGTGTCGCGGTGTCAAGCGGTATAGCGCGGGGTCGTTCAGTTCGGCCAGTCGCCGAGGAGGGCCCGCACTTCTCCGGCCACCTCGCGCACCGACCGGCCGTCGGTGTCCACGCACAGGTCACCCGCCTTGACGCGTTCGAGCGCCGCGGCCTCCCCTGCGGCCCGTTCGGCGACGCGGTGCAGGGCGCCGGAGTCCAGCCCCTTCATCTCGTCCCCCGGAATCGCCGGGCCGCCTCCCCCGCCGCGCCGCGCGACGCGCTCGGCCAGCGTGGCGGGCCCGGCGTGCAGGCGGCACACCGTCAGCGCCGTTCCGAAAAGCAGGTCGGCGTAGCCGCGGACGGTGTCATCGCGGTCGGCGTGCCCGGAGACGATCAGGCACCGGGCCCCGGCCGCGCCGTATCCGGCCCACAGGGCCGCGAGGTTGCGCGCCTTGAGGCGATGGCCGTCCGGGTCGTCGTCCGCGGCGGGCCGCAGCGCGCCGATCTGCTTCAGATCGACGTAAGCAGCCCGTACGCCGGTCTGGATGATCTGCGTGAAGACCTCATACCCGACAGTCGACTTCCCGACCGCGTCGGCGCCGGAGAGCCACAGCACGGGGACCGGGCCGGAAGCAGGTGGCGCCGATGGGCGGGACACGGAGCCGCCGGGCATCGCGGCCGGACCGGTGCGCGGCCATCCACCGGCTCGCTCACGGACCATCCGGGCCACCTCGGACACGGTGCACCCGTCGGTATCCAGGCAGATGTCGGCGAAGTCGCTGAGGTCCAGCAGTTCCGCCTCGGCGACGGCCTCCGCCACCAGATCCGGACGCCACCCTCGGGCCATGAACCGTTCCTTGAGCTCAACGGTGTCCACCCGCAGCCGGCACACGGTCAACGCGGCGTCCGGGAGGAGGTCTGTGTACTCACGAACCTCCTCGGGGCTGTCGACAAAGCCCGACAGCACCATGCACTGCGCCCCTTCCTCCCGGAAGTGGGGCCAGATCGCGGCGAGGCTCTGGGCCCGGATCCGATGGGTGCCGCTCTGCGGGAGGGGATAACACAGGCTGATCTGGTCGGCGTCGAGGAACGCCGTCTTGATGCCGCTTTGGCTCAGCCGCGCGAACAGCTCCCAGCCGACCGAGGATTTCCCGACACCTGACGGCCCGCACAGCCACAGCAACGGCAGAGGATCGCTTCTCATCCGCGCGACAGTAGTAGGCCGCACCTGCGATCGGCGATCGCATTTCTCCTGCGTTCAGGCCGGGCATCGCCCGTCAAGGGCGCTGAGGACGGCGTCGATGAACACCTGTGACGACGGCTCGTCGGCATGCGCCACACCGGCGAATTCGGCCCTGCACCACACACCGGCGATGACGTCGTTACGCGTGTCGTCCAGCGAGCTCGCCAGCAACGTGTACGTGACCGGATCCGGCGTGGGGTCGCCGCTGTTGAGCTGGGTGATGAAGCTGTTGGTGGGGCACATCTGCCCGCCTTGCCCGGCCGGCAGCAGGCACGCGGGCCAGTAGCCGAGCTGCCCGGTGCCCATCGAGATGTAGCTGAGCGTCTTGCCGGCGCCGCCGAGGAATTTCAGGTAGTGGCGCGCGGACAGCCCGCCCATGCTGTGCCCGACGATGCTGACCTTGCTGCCGTCGTGTTCTTGCCGCGCCTGCTCCACGAGGCCGCTGATGGCTTGGGCGTTGGCGACGTTCTCCTCGCCGGGCAGGTCGATCGCGTACGTCGGATACCCGGCTTGCTCCAAGGCCGTCTGCATCTGGGCGAACTCGGTGGGGGATCCGTTCCAGCCGTGCACCAGGACGACCGGCTCCCGCTGCGCCCCCTGGGCCGGCGAACCGGTGCAGACCCCGGCCAGCAAGGCCACAGCGATGATCAGTAATGGCCGGATGCGGTGTGGGCTCGGCGACATCGTCGCACCTCGCTCTTCGTCCGAGGGTGGTTCACTTACTAAGTACTCGGTAAGTGAATGGGTTAGGTTTAACACCGTGACCACCAGCAGGCAAGTACCTGGCAGACAGGAACGCGCTCGCCAGCGGCGAGAAGAGATCATCACGGCGGCCGGCGAGATGTTCGCCCGCAGCGGTTACCGCGGCACCTCGCTCGCCGACGTCGCAGCCCGGGCCGGCATCACCGAACCCGGGCTCCTGCACCACTTCGGCAACAAGGCGGGCCTGCTGCTGGCGGTGATCGAGCGGCGCGACCTGGACAGCGAGGCCTTCGCGCTGGAACTGCTCGGCATGGAACCCTCCGGGCGGCTACGGGCCCTGCCGGAGTTCGCGCGCCGCAACAAGCAGCGGGCCGGACTGGCCAAACTGTTCACCGTACTGGTGGCGGAGAGCCTCGAACCGGGCTCGCCGGGCCATGAGCACTTCGTCGACCGCTATCGCTCGATGCGCGCCATCGTCGCCGACAACATCCGCTCCGCCCAGGCCGCCGGTCTCGCCCGCCTGGACGTCGACCCGATGGTCAAGGCCATCGAAATCCTCGCCACCCTCGACGGCCTGCAGACCCAGTGGCTGCTCGACCCCGACGCCGTCGACATCGTCGCCACCGTCGAGTCCTACGCCCGCACCCTGGAACGCGACCTCACCTGCAGCCTGCCTTAGGCGGCCAGGCTGACGCGGTCGATGAGGAGTACGTGTCGGTAAACACGGAACTGTCGCCATAGAGGCGACTTCGGTACCCAGGTGATCACGCCTCGCATGGCGGCCGCCGCTGCCGCGGGCCTCGTTCTCGCCGCCTGCGCCGAGGAGTCCGCGGGTGTTCGGCCGGCATCCACCGGCGTCCCACCGTCCACCGCGAGCGCTTCGCCATCGGCCGCCCCGTCGTGGGCCGCGCCGTCCACCTGCTCGGAGACGAAGGCACGACCGCTCACGATCTCCGGACCTCGGGAGGTCGGGGCGGGCGGTCACACCGACGTCAACACCGTGGACTTCGGACGGCTCCACGGGAAGCCAAACCTGCGGACCGGCGCGCCGCTCGGCTCCCTCCCCGGCCCCACCTGCCCGCCGACCCCGACCTGCGCGAACCGGCCGACGTAGACGAGGTAGCGGCCCTGCGACCTCGGGACCTTTGGCCGTGTCCGTCGCGCACTGCAGCGGCAGTCGCGGTCGCCTCGTCCGCTCTCACCGTGGTTGTGGTGGTACTGATCGCATGATATCCATAGATTGAATAAACGTTTAATCAATGGATGGTGTGATGGCCAAGACACGGCGGGAGCAAGCGGAATGGCGGCGCGAGAAGCTGCTGGACGCGGCGCTTGACGTCTTCGCGGACAAGGGTGTGGACGGTGCGTCCGTCAAGGACCTCGCGCAGGCGGCAGGCGTGACGCCCGGGCTCCTCTATCACTACTTCGACAGCAAGGATGCGCTGGTCCACGCCCTGCTGGCCGAGCGGGGGTTTCTGCCGCAGCTACGCGAGCTGCTGGCCCTCGACACCGGCGGCCGGGCCGCTGCCGAGGTGCTGACCGAGCTGCTGGGCGCCTTCGACCAGCTGCTGGCCGACAACGCCCGGTTGGTGGCGCTGTTCTTCAGCGCCGGCCAAGCCCGCACTGCGCTGGGCGAACTGGCCGCCGAGGGACAGTTGCTGATCGGCGACTTCCTCGCCGCCCGCGTCGCGGCCGGCGAGCTGCGCCCGCATGACACCCGCACAGCCGCGACGGCACTGTTCGCGACCGTCGCCATCGGCCGTACGACCGGATCGCCTGTCGACGTGGCCGGGCTGGTCGAGCTGCTGTACCCCATCGAGTTCGACCTCCGGAAGAAGTGACCGAGAATGCGTACAGAATCCGTGCGGTGCTGCGTGGTCGGCGGCGGTCCGGCCGGCATCATGCTGGGCCTGCTGCTGGCCCGCCAGGGCGTCGAGGTGATCGTGCTGGAGAAGCACGCGGACTTCCTGAGGGACTTCCGCGGCGACACCGTGCATCCCTCCACGCTCGAGCTCATCGCCGAACTCGGCTGGGTCGAGGAGTTCCTGGAGCTGCCGCACGCCAAGATGCGCGAGGTCACGGTCAGCATCGGCGGCAAGGCGGTCACCTTCGCCGACTTCAGCCGTTTGAAGGTGCGCTGCCCCTACATCGCGTTCCTGCCGCAGTGGGACGTGCTGGACTTCCTGGCGGCCAAGGCTGCGGCGTACCCGGGGTTCCGGCTGCTGCGCGGCGCGGAGGTGACCGAGCTGGTGAGCGAGGACGGGCGGACCGTCGGTGTGCGAGCCGACACCGCGGAAGGACCGCTGGAGGTGCGGGCCGAACTGGTGGTGGCCGCCGACGGCCGTCACTCCACCGTCCGCGCTCAGGCCGGGCTCGTCCCGGCTGCCGCCTCCGCGCCCATGGACGTACTGTGGTTACGCCTGCCCCGGCACCCGCCCGACGAAGTGCCGTTCTTCCAGGGCGGGCAGGGCGCACTGATCTCCATCGACCGTGGCGACTACTGGCAGCTGGCCTATGCCATCCCCACCTCCGCCTATCCTGAGTTGCGCGCCGGCGGGCTGCCCGCGTTCGGTGAGCGGATCGCGACACTGGCACCCGCCCTGCGCGACCGCGTGGCCCTGATCGACAGCTGGGATGAGGTGCACCAGCTCACCGTCAGAGTCGACCGGCTACGGCGCTGGCACCTGCCCGGGCTGCTGCTCATCGGCGACGCCGCCCATGCGATGTCACCGGCGGGCGGCGTCGGCATCAACCTCGCCGTCCAGGACGCGGTGGCCACAGCCAACCTGCTCGGCCCGGTCTTGCTCCGCGGCGCACCGAACGACAGCGACCTGGCCAAGGTACAGGCCCGCAGGCAACTGCCGACCAGGGTGACCCAGGCCTTCCAGCTGGGCATCCTGCGCGACCTCTACCCGAAGCACCTGGCCGACGACACGGCCGCGCACGTGCCGCCCATCTTCACCGTCTTCCGCGCGCTGCCACCGCTGCGCCACCTCATGGGCCGCTTCATCGGCTTGGGTGTCCGACCTGAGCACGTCCGCACCTCGTAGCGACCTGCCGCGCCCCCTCCGCAAACGTCCGCCGAGTAGTCCCGATGCGGGGCTACTCGGCGGGAAGCCCGCCGTTGAGGATTGCCGGGCCGTACTGCGCATGGGGCCTTCCCGCGACGAACGCCCAGTAGCGGTCGGCGGCGTGGCGTTGACCTCCGTGCCCATCGGCAGTTCGGTCCTGTCCTCGGTGCAGAGCGTGACGTCGACCGCTCCGCCGGCCACGTGCGGCGCCACCTCGGGCGGTGAGACATACTTGGCCGCTCCGAGGGGGCGGCCGGCATCCTGGACACGGCCAGGTCTCCCGGCTGGCAGTCGAGTACTTCGTCCAGCCGTACGCGGATGAACGGCTCGGCCATCAGATGGTGGCCTCGACCTCTTCGAGAAGCGCCAACCGCGCCGAGCAAGCCCGTGGCGAGTGAGCCGATGATCAGGATCCAGCCGAGGCGGCGCAGGTGGGCGGCGGTGACGGCGGAGGACAGCGCTCTGTCTCCCGATCTGGCCCGGCGCACCGCGCGGACGACGGTGAACAGGGCGAGCAGCATGGTCGCGACGCCCGGTGCCCACAGGAGCAGATAGAGCAGGGCGACGAGCGGCGCGGATCCCTGCGGGCTGACCTGGACGTCGGCGGTCGCGTGGGAGATCGCGGCATCGGGCGCCGCCATGCCCGCGACCGGCACGTCGTACAGGTGCAGTGGGACGCCGAGGCCGTTGGCGCCGCCGACGGAGGCGATCAAGACGGTGGAGACCAGCAGCCACAGCGCGCCCAGGCAGCTGAGGATCAGGCAGAAGGTCAGCAGGATTTCGAGTCGGTTGAGCCACTTCGCAGTCATAACGGTAGTCGTTATGT
Source organism: Nonomuraea sp. NEAU-A123 (assembly GCF_018603905.1). Lineage (GTDB taxonomy): Bacteria > Actinomycetota > Actinomycetes > Streptosporangiales > Streptosporangiaceae > Nonomuraea. Next base: position 329,237 of record NZ_JAHFZZ010000002.1, on the reverse strand, counting down.
CTACTTGGAGGCTCTCCTCCAAAGGCGCGCGACCACCAGCACCAACCCCACCGCCGCAGCCGTCACCAGCCAGATCATGAAGGTCGGATAGAGGTAGCCCACCTGGATCCACATGATGTCGCTGCCTCGGGCGAGCACCCGGAAGATCGGCGCGATCACCGTGCACAGGGCGAGCGGCAGTAGATACGGCAGCAGTCGCCACCGCTGCCGGCCCGTCCGGCGGGCGGCCCAGCGCCGGGAGCGGGCCACGCCGCGTGCCGCCAGTGCGACGGTCGCCAGGGTCAGCAGTGTGAACACCAGGTCGGTGGCCAGGAAGGGTGAGGAGGGCGCGGCCGGTTGTCGCCCCTCGATCAGGGCGACCAGGCCGTCCATGAGGGCGGCGCTGTCGGCGAAGGCCATGCCGGTGTTGGCCATGACCGCCACGCCGTATCCGGAGCCGGGTATCAGGAGTTGCTGGGCCGTGGAGGTGAACAGGTCGCCGCCATGCCGTACGACCGGAGTGCCGCGCTCGGTCTTGCCGAGCTCCCAGCCGAGGGCGTACTCCGGGTTCTGGGCGGAGGGTGTGCGCATCTCCTTGACGCTCGCGGGAGACAGGATGCCGGTGTTCTGGGCGATCAGCCAGCGGGCCATGTCGTTCGCGCTGCTGAGCACGCCGCCGGAGCCGTTGCCGAACCCGGGCGGCTCCGGTACGGCGATCGCCTGGCCGAGGATGTAGAGGTGGCCCCGAGCGCTGCCGGGCAGGTCCCGGTCGGTGTCGATCGTGGTGCTGTGGCGCAGGCCGAGCGGCGTGAACACGTGGGCCTGGAGATAGGCCGCGAACGGCTCGCCGCTCACCACCTCGACCAGCCGGGCGGCGACCTGGTAGTTGGTGTTGTGGTAGCTGAAGGCGGTCCCCGGCGCCGTGGCGAGCCGCGCGTCTCTGAGGCGTCTCACCGCACCCTGGAGCGAGCCGGGCTGGGGCAGGCTTTTCTCGTGGAACGCCGAGTCGGCCATGCCCGAGGTCTGGTTGAGCAACTGGCGCACGGTGATGCCGGCCGCCCGGGGATCGGCAAGCTGGAACTCGGGCAGGTAACCATGTACTGGTTTGTCCAGCTCGACCTGGCCTTTCTCCACCAGTTGCAGGACGGCCAGTGAGGTGAAGGACTTGCTGACCGACGCGAGCGCCATGGGCGTGTCGGCGGTCATGGGATCGCCTGTCGCGGTCCGGCCGTAGCCTGCGGCGTGAATGACCTCCTTTCCCTTGGTGACCGCCACCGCCACACCCGGCAGCCCGGTCGCTTCACGGTACTGGGCGATATATCCGTCGATCGTCGCCGGGGTGGGAGCGGGGCCGCCAGGCGCGGGGAGTACGGCCAGGCAGAGCGCAGCGAGGGTGTTCAAGAGCACGGGTCAACGCTAGGCACCGCGCCGCGCCGGCACATTGCGGAAAGCCCTCAACCTGCACTGCGGAAAACCGCCATCAGATCCCCCTGACCTCGCCGTCCTTGCCCGGTTCGGCGAAGGCGAGCAGCCCGGCCGCCTCGTCCCTGATCTCCCGAGCCCGCGCCGGCGACACCGGCCCGAACATCTCGACGCTCACCACCCGCTTGTCCCGCTTCCACACCCCCTGCACGAACCCGTCGACCAGGACCGTCCCGAGCACCTGCCCGTTGACGGTGATGACCCGCTTGCGGTGCTCGTCGGAGATGATCCGGGTCCGGTCGGCATGGCTGAGCAGCACGTTGTCGAACGGCGCCAGCAGCCGCACCGGCACGTCCACGTCCGGGCCGGGCCGTGGCGCCTCCGGCAGGTCGAACAGCCCCCTGTCCAGCTCCACCAGCCGCGGGCGCAGCCGTTCGACCACCTCGCGCAGCCCGGTCAGCCCCGACCACGCTTGTACGTCGGCCACGGTGGCGGGCCCGAAGGCGGCCAGGTAGCGCACCACCAGGTCCTCCAGCGACGGCGAGGGGTGCAGCTCGCGGCCCAGCCACGACTCCGCGGTCGCGTACGCGGTCTGCCCCGCCTTGCCCCACACCGCCCTGGGCGGCACCTGCACCAGCGGCGCCAGGATGCGCATGACCTGTGCCAGGTCGGCCGCGGCCGTGCCGGGGAAGCGCCCGGCCAGCAGCGTTCCGAGCTTGGCCGCGGTCAGCGGTCCATCGGTCAGTGCCGCGCGGCCCGCCTCGACGACCGCCGCCAGGTCCAGGCCCGCGAGCTGCGCGCCGTACGCGCTGTGCAGGTATCTGGTGAGCGGCGGCTGCGTCAGCGGCCGCAACGTCAGGCAGTCGGCGGCGCTGACCAGATGGACGGTGCCGCGCATGAGCACGATCCTGACCACCTCGCGCCCGGTCAGCAGCCCCGCCAGCTCCTCGGGCCGGAACCCCTCCAGCCGCGACCAGAGCCCGAAGTACGGCGGGAACGGCGCCTGCGCCTGCAACCCGACCAACCGCTCCACCGCCTGTAAGGCGGGCATCGCGTGCCGCTGAAGCAGGAGTTGCCTGGCCAGCGTGGCCCGGTTGAGCTCTCTGGCAGTGATCATCGGTCCATCCCGTCGAGGAGGTGGCCCAGGCCGCGGCTGTCGTGGGACACCAGGCGACAATACGGTGTTCCGGCACCGGATCAACGCTCTAGTACTGGAACCGCTACCTGGTCTTCACGGCCGACGGCCGGGTTCGCGAGGCGGCCGAGCCGGTGTGGGATCGCTGAGGAACTCCCGCAGGAGCGGGGCCAGCGCCTGCGGGTCCACGTCGTGCGTCTGGCCCATCAGTGTGCGATGCCGCCCCTCCGGAAGCGCGTCGGCCAGGCGGCTCGCCATGGCGCGCAGCCACGCCGGGCTCGCGCCGCCGTCGGCCACCAGGGCGGGCACGCCCACCTTGGCCACCAGCTCGACGGGCAGCGCGCTGCCCGTCGAAGCGTTGCCCATGACGGCCGCGTCGTAGGCGAGGGTGGGCGCCAGCGCCTCGAATGCGGGCCACATCGGCGCGTTCCGCATCTGGCCGATCAACTCCGCCGGCAGCCCCACCATCGTCATGAACAGCTCGACCGCGTCCCCACGCCGCCCCGCCGCCAGCAGTTCGCCCAGCTTGGCCGCATAGGCGCGGGCCTGCGCCGGCCGCTCCTCGTCGTCGGGGCTGTAGGGCGGCTCGAACAGCGCCAGCCTGGTGATCGCCGCCCCCTGGGCCGCCGCGTGGAGCGCCAGCGCCGCGCCCGAGGACATGCCGTACACCGACGCGGACCCGCCGGCCTCGGCGATGACCGCCGCCAGGTCCTCCACCTCGCGTTCGACCTGGTACGGCGCCGTGTCGCCGCTGTCTCCACGGCCGCGCCGGTCATAGGTGAAGACGGTGAAGTACGGCGCCAGCAGCGCGGCCAGCGGCGCACCCGTCGAGCGGTCGCACAGCGCGCCGGTCACGTGGATCAGCGCCGGGCCGCTGCCCGATCGGTCGTAGGCGATGTGGGTGCCGTCGGCTGAGAGCACGGTGTGCATGAGGGTCCTTCTTTCCGTTGCCGGTCATCTCACTGCACCGACGAACGGGGCGGGCCAGAACGGACACCCACCGGCAGGCACATGCTCGACCCCCCAGGATCGTCAGGTGACCTCGGCGAGCCGTCCGGCCAGGTAGCGGCGTTCGGAGTCGTTGGCGGCGAGGGTGAGCGCCTGCCGGTAGGCGTCGGCCGCCTCGCCGTCGCGCCCCATGCGGCGCAGCAGGTCGGCGCGCGTCGCCGGCAGCAGGTGGTAGCCGTCCAGCTCGCCCGACTCCGCCAAGGCGTCCACCAGCGCCAGCCCGGCCGGCGGCCCCTCGGCCATGCCCACGGCCACCGCCCGGTTGAGGTGTACCACCGGTGAGGGGACCAGCAGCGCGAGCCGGTCGTACAGGGCGACGATCTGCGCCCAGTCGGTGTCGGCGGCCTTGGCCGCGCTCGCGTGGCAGGCCGCGATGGCCGCCTGCACCTGGTACGCGCCGGGACGGCCCTCGAGCAGCGCCCGCTCGAGGATCTCGGTGCCCTCCGCGATCTCGCCGGGGTCCCAGCGGGTGCGATCCTGGTGTTCGAGGGTCACCAGCACGCCGGAGGCGTCCACCCGGGTGGCTCGCCGGGCGTCGTGCAGCAGCATCAGCGCCAGCAGCCCCCGTATCTCCGGCTCGCCGGGCATCAGCGCCGCCAGGACCCTGGCCAGGCGGATCGCCTCACCGCACAGGTTCCGTCGTACCAGGTCGGCGCCCTCGCTGGCTGCGTACCCCTCGTTGAACAGCAGGTACAGCACGCCCAGCACGGCCGTCGTACGCTCGGGCAGCAGGTGGGCGGGCGGCACCCGGTAGGGGATGCCCGCGTTGCGGATCTTCGTCTTGGCCCTGACCAGGCGCCTGGACATCGTCTGCTCCGTGACCAGGAACGCCCGCGCGATCTCGGCCGTCGTCAGCCCCGCCAGTGTCCGCAGCGTCAGCGCGACCTGCGCCTCCAGGCCGAGCGCGGGATGGCAGCAGGTGAACATCAACCGCAGCCGGTCATCGCCCACCCCGTTCTCGTCGCCGCCCTCCTCGCTGTCGGGGGCGTCGAGCACCGCCAGGCGCCGCAGCTTCTCGGCCCCGACGGCCTCGCGGCGCAGCCGGTCGAGCGCGCGGTTGCGGGCCGTCGTGGTCAGCCACGCGCCCGGCCGCCGTGGCACCCCGTCGCGCGGCCAGCGTTCCAGCGCGGCGGCGAACGCGTCCTGCGCGCACTCCTCGGCCAGGTCCCAGTCGCCGGTCATCCGGATGAGCGTGGCGACGACCTGCCCCCACTCCGCCCGGAACGCGGTCGCGACCGCCGCGGCGACCTGGTCCGTCACGGTTGCCAGACCGGCCTGATCTCGATCTGTCCCACGCGCGCCCACGGATGGGCGGCGGCCAGCTCGATGGCCTCGTCGAGGTCGGCGCAGTCGATCACGCTGAACCCGCCGATCTGATCCTTGGTCTCGGCGAACGGCCCGTCGGTCAGCAGCACCTCGTCACGCCGTACGCGCAAGGTGGTCGCGTCGCTGCTGGGCCGCAGTCCCGTCGCGCCCCGCAGGATCCCGCGGCGCTCCATGTCCTCGGTCCAGCCGCCGCACCCGACCATGTCCGGATCCTGGCCGGCGACCGTCTCGTCGGAGACGTCGCTGCACAGCATCAGCACGTAACGCATCGGTCCTCCTCGTCATCGGGCCCGCCGCTCTCAGTCTGCCAGTGGCCCGCAGGTGATGGTGATCGGCTAACGCCCGGGGCCCGGCAGGACGCGTTCGACCACGTCGGTGACCAGATCGTGGATCTGGCTCTCGGGAAAGACGTCGGGCAGCGTGAGCCGTTCCAGGATCAGCCAGTTCAGCGCAAGGTAGAGCAGGACCACCGTGGTCGCGTCACCGGGCAGGCCGGACTGCGTGTGGTAGCTGATGTTGGCGTCGACGTCGGCGCGGATGCGCTCGGTGAGCAGGCGGCGCAGCTCCGGGCGGCGGGTGGCCTCCAGCCGGAGTTCCAGCAGGGCCAGGAAGCCGGAGCGGAAGTGGCTGACGCGCTCCACCAGCTCATGCATGAGCTCGGTGACCCGGTCGCGGTCGCGCGGCCCTTCCAGCGCGGCGGCCACCCTGCCCGCCTCGGGCTCCAGCCGTTCGTAGAAGCGGTGGCCGACCTGGGTGAACAGGTCGTCGCGGTTGTTGAAGTAGTTGGAGGCCGTGCCGTTGGGCACCTGCGCCTCGACGTCCACGGCACGGAAGGTCAGCCCGCGCGCTCCCTCGCGGGCCAGCACCTCGATGGCCGCGTCGAGGAGTGCCGCCCGTCGTGCCGGGTTCTGCCGCATCGCATCTCTCCCGAATCAGAATTCAAACCACTCTAATCATAGTACTATGTTGGAGATACGTGAATTCCGTTCACCTGAATTCGAGCACGGCAGCCGGATATAACGAGGAACGTGACTCGCATTCCTTCGCCGTCGACGGATCCCGCGTGGTTCGTCGCCCGGCTTCATCCCGGCGACGAGCGGGGGGTGGCGGCGGCCGCCGCCGTCGTCAACGCCGCTCTCGGCCATGGCGTGCTCACCGTCGGCTGGCTCCTGCGGCACATGCGCGATGACCAGACGGTGCAGTTCCTGGCGGCCTTCCCGCCGGGATCGATGACGCCGGTGGGGGCGGCCCTGGCCCGGGTGGTCGACGACGAGGGATATCGCGCGTTCATCGCCCCGATGCCGGACGGAACCCTCTCCCCCGCGCCGCCGTCGGCCGACGGACGCCGGGTCGGCATCCTGAGCGCCATGGCCGTGGTGCCGTCGATGCGCCGTGGCGGCCTCGGCACCGCCCTTGCCGTCCAGCGCACGGCCTGGCTGAGGGAGCGGTGTACCGAGGCGTACGCCATGGTGTGGCTGCGCGACCGTCCGGCATGCGGCGACGGCGTGCTGAAGACCGCCGGGTGGGAGCCGGTGGCCACCGTCCGCCGATACTGGGAACAGGCTTCAGTCGCGGGCGACTGCCACTGCCACCGGTGCGGCTCGCCCTGCCACTGCGACGGCCTGCTGATGCGCCTGCCCTGCACACCGACCGGCGACGAGGGCGTCCGGCCCGCGAGCACGGCTACTCGCTGGTTGAGTGCCGCTGGGGCGTAGTCAGGGCGTCAGCACGACGCGCTGGCCGGGGGCGGCCGGGGTGTTCCATGCCTGCTCGACCTGGTCCAGCGGCACGGGCAGGGGGTCCACGGCCAGGCTGCCGGAGGCGATCTCCTCGGCGAGGGACGGCAGTTCGGCGAGGATGCCGGCGGTGGTCACGGAGCCCTGGCCGCTGCCCATGATGGTCAGGTTCGCGGCGCGTAGCAGGAACGAGGGCAGGGTGATGTCCTGGCCGGCCATGGAGCCGATCTGAACCCAGGCCAGGGCCTTCGAACGGTCGGCGCGGGCGGTCAGCAGCGCGCGCATGGCCTGCTCGGTGGGTCGGCCCCACAGATAGTCGATGACGACGTCGACGTCCGCGGCCGCCCGCCCGAGCCGGTCGGCGACGTCGTCATCGTCACTGTCCAGACTGACCACCTCGTCGGCTCCGAGGCTCTTCAGCAGATCGAGGCGTCGCGGGTCGCGGCCGGCGCCGACCACCCGGGCGGCACCGAGGTGTTTGGCGATCTGTACGGCGAGTTGTCCGGCGTTGCCGGTGGCACCCATGACCAGGACGGAGCCACCGGGCTGGAAGGAGACACGGCGGCGCAGCGCGACCCAGGAGGACATGCCGGGGTTCATGGCTGCGGCCACTGCGGCCGGGTCGGTGCCGGGCGGCAGGGTGATGGCCCGGCGGCGGTCGACGACGGCTTGCTCGGCCATGGTGCCCAGCGCGGTGTCAGGGGCGACGAAGTAAAGCAGCTCGCCCTCTGGGGTGCGCCCGACCGCGTCGACGCCGGGGATCATCGGCAGGGTGCCGTCGGAGGTGTAGTGGCTGCCGTCGGCGGCCGAGCGTACCCGCGGGTGCAGGCCCGCCGCCAGAACGTCGACCAGGATCTCGTGCTCTCCCGAGGCGGTGGGGGTCGGGAAGGTGTCGAAGCGGGGCGGGGTGTCGAAGGAGCGGACGACTGCGGCGTGCATGGGGGTTCTCCCGGGGGTGAAGATCTGGTTTGTGGCACGTACTACTTTTGAATGTAGTTTGTGGCACGTACTAGGTCAAGTAAGCTGGTCCCATGACCACCGACTCCACCCCGGCAGGGCTCACCGACGACCAGCCCCTGAACACGGTGGACGCCCTGGTGCAGCTGTCCTTCCTGACCCAGGGCATCATGTCCGCCGTCGGTGCCGAGTACGATCTGTCGATCATCCAGATCAGGCTGCTGGGCATCCTGCGCGACCGGCAGGCCGGCATGCTCGAACTCGGCGGCCACCTCGGCCTGGACAAATCCTCCATGACCGGCCTGGTCGGCCGCGCCGAGAAGCGCGGCCTGGTCCAGCGCTCGCCCTCGCCTCACGATGGCCGCGCCGTCCTGGTCTCGCTCACTCCTCTCGGCAGGCAGCTCACCGAACGTGGCGCCGCCGAGATGAGCCGCCGCATCACCGGGCTCATCGAGCGCCGCCTCACCGCCGCCCAGCGCACCCAGCTCACCGAGCTCGCCACCGCCCTCGTACGCGCGCAGCCCCTCACCTAGTTGCATATGTATCGCTATTGCGGGATAAATGCATTAGAGGGCTGACTCAGCTCCGCATCTCAACGAGAAAGACCGATCTTGTGGCAGAGAACTTCGCGATATTTCAAGCCTCCACGGGTGATGGGGATGTGGTGGGCGAGATCCACGCGGAGTCCTGGAAGGCGGCCTACATCGACTTCTTCGACCCGACGTTCTTCGCCGAAGCGGTACGAAACCGGCGCGGGAAGTGGCACGACATGCTCGCCAACAGGAAGGACACCCTCCTGCTCGCCGCGCTAGCCGGACGACCGCTGACCTTCTCCTACTTCGGTTCCTCGCCGACGCGGCCGGGATGGGCGGAACTCTTCGGTTTCTACAGCCACCCGGACGCGTGGGGTACCGGCAGCGCGGGCGCCCTGATGGTCGCTTCCTTGAGCAGGCTGCGCGAGGACGGCTTCGGCGGGGTGCATCTGTGGACGCTGCGCGACACCCCCCAATCACGCCGCTTCTACGCCAAGAGCGGCTTCACCGAGTCGGGTACGGTGCGCGGGCACGATTTCGGGGACGGCAACCCGATCGAGCAGGTTGAGTACGAACTCACCCTCAGCTGATACCCCGACCATGCGCTCGGAGACGCACAGCCGGGGCGCTCGCCGTCAGGCCGGCGTCGAGCCGAAGTCCGCGGCGCGGTGGGCCACCCATTGGGCATAGGTGAAAGCCGGTCGTCCGGTGACTTCCTCGACCGTCGGCAGTACTGGGTCGGTCTTGCCGACCCTTGCCGCGAGCCCGTCGACGAGCTCGGTGATCACCGGTGCGGGCATTCCGTGGTGGAGCATCTGCTCCAGGAATTGTTCTCGGGGTTGCTCCTCGAACCGCAACGGCCGTCCGATCGTTTCCGCGATGATCCGCACCCGGTCGATCTGGGTCAGCGACTGCGGCCCGGTGAGGAGGTGCGCCTCACCGGCACGCGGATCGAGCAGAGCGTGGACGGCGACCGCGGCGATGTCGCGCGGGTCGATCGGAGCCAGTGCGGCACTGCCGTACACCCCGCGGACGACCTCGCCGCCCGCGATCTGAGGCGCCCAGACGAGGTCGTTGGTCATGAACGCGCCGGGGCGCACGAAGGTCCACGGCAGCCCGGACGCTTCGACGGCCCGTTCCAGCCGCAGGTGTTGTTCGCCGATCCACCCGGGCGTGGGGAACGTGACGGTCGATGAGGACAGCAGCACGACATGCCGCAGACCGGCCTTCCGCGCCGCATCGAGGAACCCGTCGACGGCGTTGAAGACGGGGAACAGGAATGCCCGCTCGACGCCGGACAGGGCTTCCGTCAGGGTGTCGGGCCGGGTCAGGTCGCCGGGCACGACCTCGACGCCGTCGGGAAAGGAACGGCCGCCGGGGTCGCGGGTGATGATGCGTACCTTCTCACCCGCGTCGAGCAGTTGGCCTACGACGTTGGCGCCGACGTTACCGGTGCCACCCGTTACCAGAATCACGGTGAAGATCTCCTACTTGTGCTCAAAAGGGACGTGGTCTGCGCTTCCCACAGGCTGGGTCAGACCGCCGGAGCCGCAGGGGTGTGCCCGTGTGCTTCCACCGAGAGGTCCTGCCAGTCGGCCCAGGTCTTGAGCCGGTCGGCGTAGACCTGCTGGAGGATCGGGTTGCCCTGGGTGCCGAAGAACACCCTCAGCGGCGGGTCGTCGGTGTCGGCGAGCTTGAGCAGTGCCCGGCCCGCGGCGGCCGGGTCGCCGACGTCCAGCGTCTCGGCGTACGCGGCGAAGCCCTCGCGCAGACCGTCGTACAGCGGGTCGGGCTCGGCCTGGACGGCGCCGGCGCTCGCGCCGGTGGCGTAGGAGCCGGGCTCGACCACGGTCACCTTGACGCCGAAGCCGGCGACCTCTTGGGCGAGGGATTCGCTCAGACCTTCCAGAGCCCACTTGGAGGCGCAGTAGGCGCCGCCGAGCGGAAACGCGGAGACGCCGGCGACCGAGGAGATCTGGATGATGTGCCCTGCGCCCTGCTCGCGCAGGTGGGGCAGCGCTGCCTGGACGACCCACACCGGGCCGAACAGGTTGGTCTCCAACTGGTCGCGCAGTTGCTGCTCGGTCAGCTCCTCCACAGCGCCGGACAGGCCATGACCCGCGTTGTTCACGATGACGTCCAGGCGGCCGAAGTACTCCTTGGCCCGCTTGACGCTGTCGAAGACGGCGGCCTTGTCGGTCACGTCCAACTCCAGCGGAAGCACCGCGTCGCCATAGGTGGCGACCAGCTCATCGAGGCTTTCGGTGTTGCGGGCGGTCGCGGCCACCTTGTCGCCGCGAGACAGGGCGGCCTCGACGAAGCTGCGGCCCAAGCCGCGCGACGAACCGGTGACGAACCAGACCTTGCTCATGATGCCATTCCGTTCTTTCAGTGGTGGTGGTTCCAGCAATGCGATGAGTGACACCGTCGTGCCTGGCGGCAGTCGTCCGTGACGCCGCCACATCAACTGCTTGCGCAGGTCAGCGCCTGCGGTCAATCCGTGGACCGGCGAGCCTGGTTCGTGTCGCGAACGACCGCCCAGGCGTCCGCCACCGGGCCCAGGTGTCCGAGCTTGTCGGGGTTGATCACCGCGCGGATCATCTGAATCTGCCCGTCGAGGACGTCGAGCGTCCAGGTGTTGACGACCTTGCCGTCCTGGTCGCGGAAGATCGCGCCCGGCTGGCCGTTCACCTCGTGCGACTCCACGACCCCGCCGATCGCGATGAACGGCGCGACCATCGCGGCCAGCATCCGGGCCACGTTCTCGGCGCCGACGACGCCCTTGCCCCACAGCGGGGCCTTGCCCCCGCTGTCGCCGACCATCTGCACGTCGGCGGCCAGCAGCTCCCGCAGCCCGTCCACGTCGCCTTCCCGGAAGGCCTCGAAGAATCGCCCGGCGAGTTCTTCTCGCTCCCGGCGGTCGGCCTCGAACCGGGCGCCGCCGGCATCCATGTGGCGGCGCGCCCGCACGGCGAGCTGGCGGCACGCCGCCTCCGAGCGCCCCACCGCCGATGCGACCTCACCGAAGCCGAACCCGAACACCTCCCGCAGCACGAAGACCGCCCGCTCGAGCGGGCTGAGCCGCTCCAGCAGCAGCAGGGCCGCCATCGACACCGAGTCGGCCAGCTCCGCCGACCGCTCCGGGTCCTCATACGGATCGGTCAGCAGCGGCTCGGGAAACCACAGCCCGGCGTACTCCTCCCGCCGGACGCGCGCCGAGCGCAGCACGTCGATCGCGATCCGGGTGACCACGGCCGACAGGAACGCCTTGGCCGACGCGGGTTGTGTCGGGGAGGCCTCGTAGCGCAGCCACGTCTCCTGAACCGCGTCCTCGGCCTCGCTGACACTGCTGAGAATCCGGTAGGCGATCGAGAACAGCAGCGGCCGCAGTTCCTCGAACTCCTCGGCCCTGCTCACGCCAGCTCCTCCTTGAAACCCTGCCGCCAGGAGGGGTAGCGCAGCTGCCAGCCGAGCTCCCGCTTGGCCTTGGCGTTGGAGAAGCCGCGCCCCTCGGTCATCATGGCCACCGCGGTCTTCCCGGCCAGCGGCCGGGCCAGCCAGGTGGGAACCCGCATCGGCGGCTTCGCCCCCGCGCACTCGGCCAGGTAGGTCAGCCACTCACGAGCCGGGGCCGGCTCGTCGTCGACGATGTTGAACACGCCCCTCGCCCGGTGCTCCACGGCCAGGACGGTGGCGCCGGCCGCGTCCTCGAGATGTACCCACGAGCTGTAGCCGCCGCCGTTTCCGACGACCGGGTACTGCCGCTTGCGCACGAGTTCGACCTGATCGTCGGTGGCGCCCGGCCCGTAGAACGCGCCGTACCGCAAGACCGCGCCACCTGCTTTGACGACCGCGTCCTCAAGGTGACGGATCGCCTCCGCCCCCTTGCCCGTGCTCGTCGGGTCCAGCGGGTCCTCCTCGGTCTTCACCCATCCGCCCTCGCGGATGCCGTTCCAAGAGCCGTAGCTCTGCGCGACGAAGTGGGATACGCCGGTCGCCTCCGCGGCGGCCAGCAGGTGGTCCGTCCCCTCGGTACGCAGCCGGTTGGTGGTGGCGAACCAGCGGTCGAAGTGTTTGATATCTGGCTTGCCGGAGATGGCGGTCATCTGGTGCACGATCACCTCCGGCCGGGCCGTGGCCACCGCCTCACCGACCGACCCCGCATCCAGCCCGTCCATCACGACCGCCTCGGCGCCCAACCGCTCCACCAAGCCCAGCTTCGCCGCGCTCGTCGTCGTCGCCGTCACCTGGTGGCCACGCGCCACAAGCTGCGGCACCAGCCGCCGCCCCAACACCCCGGCCCCACCAGCCACGAACACCCGCATGATTATCGCCTTCCCGATTCCCCAACCTGTCTTCCAAACCCGAGACGAGATAGCCCGGCCATTCTGTGACACGGCAGGTAGGACAGCCGGGGAAGGATCGTTCGCGGCTGCTGGCCGTCGCTCGAGAAGAGCTCTGGCTCGGCTGTCTTTCCCCCCGTGTCACAGAACGGCCGGGCTATCTCGTCTCGGGGCAGACAAGCTCGGCCCTCGGAGTACGGGGAAACGTGCACCAAGCCCGTTCCCACCGCCCGCGCGGGCCGCCTCCAGCTTCTGACGAACACCAGGGAAGGACAGCCGTCATGCGTATCGCAGTCTTCGGAGCCAATGGCCCCACCGGCCGCCTGCTCACCGACCAGGCACTCGCCGCCGGACATCAGGTCGCCGCGATCACCCGGCAACCGGACTCGTTTCCGCTGCGCCATGATCGGCTCGAGGTGGTCGGCGCCGACGTGCTCGATCCGGCGGCCGTCGACGCCGCCGTGGCGGAGCGGGATGCGGTGCTGTCGACGCTCGGGGTACCCGCTGGGAAGGAACCGATCAGCACCTATTCGCGGGGTGTGGCGAACATTGTCGCCGCGATGCGACGGCATCGGGTGCGTCGGCTCGCCGTGGTGAGCTCGAGCGGGGTCGACCCGCACCCGTACTCCGATGGCGGGTTCCTGTTCAACCGGGTCTTGCTGCCGTACGTGACGCGGGTGCTGGGCAAGACGCTGTACGACGACATGCGGCGGATGGAAGCGCTGGTCCGCGCCAGCGATCTGGACTGGACGATCGTACGCCCGAGCGGGCTCTACCACCTGCCGTCGGTCACCGACTACACCCTCGTCGAGAGCCACGCCGACGGCAGGTTCACCGCCCGTGCGGACCTGGCCGCGAGCATGCTGGCCCTGCTGGACGACGACCGCTACCTCCGCGCCACCGTCGGCGTCATCACCACCGTCGACAACCCCACCTTGCTCCAGTGGATCCGCGGCGAAGCACTCGCCAAAAGCTGAGCCGGTTCGTCCGACGGTCGGGCTTGGCGGCCGATGCCCATTGGCGGCCGGTAGATCGACATCTACACCCGCTCCGATGGCGGTCGGAGGCCTGTCAGATTCACCGGCAATCTTTGACCCATCAGGCTGTTGAGTGATAAACGTTGATCGGTGCGATTCCAAGGTGCGGCGGTGACAGCCCGCCGGTTCCGCTGACTTCGGCGGGACGACTCGGTGCGAATCCGGGCCACGCGGTGACACCCCGCCACCTCTCGGGCCTGTTCCGGCCCCTGGTTCTTCGTGCAGTGAGGCTCGTCCTCCTGCTGTCGAGAGGTGGGTCGCATGTTCACCGGCAACGTCCAGGAAATCGGCACGGTGGTGGCCGTCGATGAGGCGCGCATCGCGGTCAGCGCTCCCAAGGCCGCCGCGGGCGCGCCAGGGTCGATCTGCCTGAACGGCGTAGGCCTGACCGTTCTCCAGACCGCGTACGAGACGCAGGTACTGGAAGCCAGACTGTCGGCCGAAACCCGGCGCAGATCGACCTTTGACCAGATCCGGCCGGGCACACGGGTCAACGTGGAGACTCCTCTGGCGCTGGGTGACCCGCTCGCCGGCCACCTGGTCCAGGGCAACGTGGACGCCGTGGGCAAGATCGTGCGGATCGATGACGAGGGAGCCGCACGTCACCTGTGGATCAAACCGCCTGAGCGCTTCCTCTCGCTGGTCGTCGCGAAGGGTCAGATCGCGGTCGACGGGGTGAGCCTGAGCGTCGCCGAGGTGTCCCGCGACCGGTTCTCGGTGACGCTGATCCCGCTGACTCTGCAGGCCAGCACGCTGTCGGGGCTGTCCGTCGGCGATCGGGTGAATCTGGAACCCGACCTGATCATCCGCCTGGTGCGGCGCCGGTCACCCGACCTGGCGCAGGCGGTGACCGAGGTGGTCGCGGCGCTTCCGTGGGCCGGCCGGCTCTCCGGCGGGCGCGGCGTGCAGCAGGCGCTCGCGCAACTCGCCGCTGGCGGAGCCGTGGTGACTGGACATCGACCCCGTCCCGGGCCCCGGCGACCGGCACGGCACCCGCCCGCACATCCCGGTTGATCTGGTCACCGGGACCGGCACCGGGGTGTCGGCCGCCGAACGTGCCGCGACCGTGCGCCGCCTGGCTCATCCGGAGGCCCGGCCGGACGACTTCCTGCGGCCAGGACACGTCTTCCCGCTCGCCGCGCGCCCCGGAGGGCTCGTCGAACGCGCCGGTCACACCGAGGCCACCGTCGCCATGTGCGTGGCGGCCGGGCTGCCTCCCGTCGGAGTGTGCTGCGAGGTCATGAATCCCGACGGGACCATGGCGCAGGCCGCCGACCTGGAGATCGCCGCCCTGCGCTGGGGCCTGCCCCTGCTGGATGTGGCCGACCTCAGGAAGCACCTATGACGACCCCCGCTCCTCCGCTTCAGGAAGTCCGGCAATCAAGCCCGGGAAGATCAAATAGTCGGATACGGGGTCGGGGCGTGCGGGATGAGAGAGGCCATGGAAGACCAGACGCAACAGCAGCAGGTGCTACATCCACGCGGGAGCCACCAGCGCCATCGCAGACAGCGCGGGCGGCTATGCGGCGCTCACGCTGGCCCCTGAGAACACTTCGGTCCTCACGGTCGAGTACAAGATCAATCTCCTGGCGCCTGCCGTGGGCGATCACATCGAGGCCGTGGGGACGGTGCTCCCGCGAAAACCACGACGAGCTCCAACCCGCCCCCCGGGTTGGGGCTCGCTCGCACGTCGGCCCCGTGAGCCTTCGCGATCGACGCGACGATCGACAACCCGAGCCCGGCGCCCTGTCCACGGGTCGTCTGCAGCCGCCGGAAGGGCTCGAAAAGATCGCCGAAACGCTCCTGGGGCACGTGCGGGCCGGTGTTGCGGACCGTCAAGACTCCACGGGAGAGCGTTACCTCAACGGTTCCGCCGGGATGGTTGTAGCGAACCGCGTTGTCGAGGAGGTTGGTGACGAGCCGGTTCAGCAGGACAGGGTCCCCATCGACGACGAACGGCTCTGCCCGCTCCGTCACGGTGACGCCGTCCGAACCTCTTTCCGCCAGAACGAGCCGTACCACCTGGTCCAGGGCCACCGGGCTCCTGTCGTCCAGGCCGTGTTCCGCCTGGGCCAGGACCAGCAGGGCGTCGATGAGGTTCTCCGCGCGGTGGTTGTGGAGCAGGAGCGTGCCACGGATCTGGCCGACGTCCTCGGGGAGCCCGATCTCGATCGCCGCCCGCTGGACGGCCAGCGGGGTCCGCAACTCGTGGGAGGCGTTCGCGATGAACCGCCGCTGCCCCGCGACGGAGAGTTCGAGCCGGTCGAGCATCGCGTCGAAGGTGTCGGCCAGTTCCTTCAGCTCATCCTTCGGCCCGGCGAGCGCGATCCGTTCGTGCAGGGTCGACAGGGACAGCCGCTGCGCGGTGGCGGTGATCCGGTGGATGGGCCGCAGGATCCGCCCGGCGACCAGCCATCCGACGACCAACGAGACCAGCGCCAGGATCCCGACCGTCAACGCGGTCACCTCCCACTGGTAGCCGATCACGTCGTTCACCAACTGCGGCAGCGGCGGCGACCCATCGACCCGCACCCCCAGCATCGGCGCCACTGCTCCACCGGGCAGCCGGGCGATCCGCATGTCCAGCGACTGGCGCAGCAGGAGGTTGACCGTGACCAGCAACACGACCGAGGTCAGCAGGAACAGTCCGGAGTAGATCAGCGTGAGCCGTACCCGGATCGTCGTCACAGCAGGTATCCCGCACCGGGAATCGTCTGAATGCACGGTGGGTCGCCCAGCTTGGCCCGTAGGCGGCTGACCAGGACCCGCACCACCGTGGTGAACGGATCGGCGTTCTCGTCCCATGCCTCTTCAAGCAGCCGTTCGGAGCTCACGACCGCGCCGTCCGCCCTCATCAGCACCTCAAGGACGGCGAACTCCTTGAGCGACAAGTGCAGGTGCCGGCCGTCCCGCGAGGCTTGCAGCCGGTGAGCGTCGAGCACGATTCCGTGCCGCATCAGCACCGGAGGCACCTGCGACCGGCTGCGCCGCCCCAGCGCCCGCACCCGTGCGACCAGCTCGGCGTAGTCGAACGGTTTGGGCAGGTAGTCGTCGGCCCCCATCCCGAGCCCCGCGACCCGCTCCGGCACCGACGCCGCCGCCGTCATCATCAGAATCCGCGTCCACCAGCTCACGGCACACGAGGTCGCCGTGCATCTCGGGCAGGTCCCGATCCAGCACGAGAACGTCGTAGTCGTGCACCGCCAGCCGCTCCACCGCGGCGGCCCCGCCGTACACCACGTCAACGGCCATGGCCTGGCGGCGCAACCCCACCGCCACGAGATCGGCCAGGTCGCGTTCGTCCTCGGCCACCAGAACCCGCATGCCGACGTTCGTACCCGAACCGGGGTAACAATGGCGTTAACGGATCCGTTCACGACCGTGCAACCCGCTTCAGGCCACGCTGGCGGCCATGATCAGAGCCCTCTGCGCCGCCGTCCTGGTGACGGCCTGCTCCATGTCCGCACCCGCGTCCGCGCTCGCATCGACCCCGACGCCCCAGCCGGCCTCCCCCAGCGGGGGCTGCACCGCCATCACGGCGCCACCGCCGCAATCGGCACCGCCGACTTCGGTGAACACGCTCCGGCAGGCGTACTTCTGCGTGCTGGACAACTACTACAGCGGCCCGGACATGGATTCGAAGGCGCTGCTGAAGAGCGCCTTAGCCGCCTACACCCAGAACCTGATGCGGCGCGGCGCCGACCGGGCCGACCTTCGCCTGCCCGCCCTGACCGGGAACCGCGGCACCGACTGGGCCGCCTTCGCGAAAGTCCTCGGCGCCGGCGACCCCGCCGCCCTGCGCGCCGCGATCACCGGCATGGTCGCCGGACTGCACGACAACCACGCCCGCTGGGTCAGGCCGACCCCGTCGCCGGAGGGCGGGCCAACCGGAACGGGCATCGTGGGCGTGTCGGCCCAGCAGGGACCGCAGCTCGACCCCGCGGCCCGGCCGCCGCTGTTCGTCACCCGCGTTCTGCCCGGCAGCCCCGCCGCCAAGGCCGACATCAGAGCAGGTGACATCATCGTCAAGGTCAACGGCGTGCCGGCGTTCATCGGGGACACCGTGAATCAGAGCATCCTCGACGCCTTCGCCTCCGGCACGGTACGGCTCACGCTCAAGCGTCCTACGACGGGACGGATCCGCGTCGTCGACCTCAAAGAGGGCCCTATCACGCAGCAGCCTCCGGCGGTGACGTCAAAGAAGCTCGCCGACGGCGTCGCGTACGTCCAACTGCCCGGATTCTACGAAGGCGCCGCCGACCAGGTCATCGCCAAGCTGCAGGACAAGCCGAAGGCGGTGGTCCTCGATCTGCGCGGCAACGGCGGCGGGTCGCCGCGCGAGGTGACGCGGCTGCTCGGCGCGTTCGCGCACGGCAAGGTCACCAGCTACTTCTGCCCGCTCAAGGGCGACTGCGTGCCCAACCGGACCGACGACAGTGTCCCGCTGCTCGGCTCGCGCCTGGTCGTCCTCACCGACCGCGGATGCGCCTCGGCCTGCGAGGACTTCAGCGCGGCGGTCAAGGACAACGGCCTGGGCACCCTCATCGGGACCCGCACCGCTGGGGCCGTCTCCGGCCCCAGCGAGGGATACCTCCTCGACGACGGCAGCGTCCTGCTCTTGCCCAGGGTCCGGCATCTTGGGCCCGGCCGCGAAATCATCGACACGATCGGCGTGCCGGTCGACCACTACGCCCCCATGACCGCCCTCGACCTGGCCACCGGCCGCGACCCGGGCGTGGCCAAGGCGCTGACGCTTCTTTGACGCGCTTGCCACTACGGCAATAGCGGCCTCGCCAGGGTGGGTTGGCCAAGACCCGACCTGGCGTTGGTCCATCTCAAGCTGATCGCGGCCGCGTCTCCCTTCGCGGGGTGGGAGTCCAGCGTCCACGGCCCCGCCCCGGAGTGGGACACCAGCCCGAACTTCGTCGCCAGCACCACCTGGTCACGGCGGCCCTTCAGCGCCCGGCCGAGGAGCTCCTCGTTGGTGTAGGGGCCGTAGATCTCGGCGGTGTCGATCAAAGTGACGCCCAGGTCCAGAGCGCGGTGCAGCGTGGCGATCGACTCGGCCTCATCGGTCCCCGAGTCGGTGTAACCGTGGGACATACCCATCGCGCCCAGCCCAATCCTGGCCACGTCGAGCTCGCCAAGCTTCACATGCTTCATGATGGTTCCCCCTTGTATGGCCGAGGACCCGGGTGATCGTGCTGTGCGGTCCTTGTGCTTCCAGCCAATCCCTCACCGGCGGCGGGAGACAGTCACCGGCTAAAGGGGTACCGGCAGAGACCCCCTCACCGCCGGTGGGGTGCCTAACCTGGGAATATGGACAACCGCAGCGAGGTCCGGGCATTCCTCGCCTCACGCCGGGCCAAGGTCAGCCCGCAGCAGGCCGGGATCCTCTTCCACGGCCGCCGCCGAGTTGAGGGACTGCGCCGCGGCGAGGTCGCCGCGCTGGCCGGGGTCAGCGTCGAGTACTACACGCGCCTGGAACGCGGGAACCTCGCCGGCGCCTCTGACAGCTTCTTGAACGCCATCGCCCGCGCCCTGCGCCTGGACGACACCGAGACCGCGCATCTGCACCACCTGGCACGCGCCGCCGCCACCCCGCCCGCCCGCACCCGCCGCGTCAATACCCCCGAAGTCCGGGCGCCGGTCCGCCGGGTCCTGGAGGCGATGACCGGGGTGCCCGCGCTCGTGCGCGACCATCGCTTCGACATTCTGGCCGCCAACCCCCTCGCCATGGCCCTGTATGCGCCCATGTTCGCCGCCGGTGAGGGCTTGCCGGTGAACTCGATGCGGTTCACCTTCCTCAACCCCCACGCCCAGGCCTTCTACCCCGACTGGGCGCAAGTCGCCCGCTCCGCCGTCGCCGCGCTGCGCATCGCCGCCGCCCGCAACCCCCACGACCAGCACCTGGTCAACCTCATCGGTGAACTGTCCATGCGTAGCGATCCCTTCCGCACCTGGTGGGCCGCCCAAGACGTCTATGTCCACCAGCACGGCACCAAACGCTTCCACCACCCCGCCATCGGCGACCTCGACCTCGACTACGAAGCCTTCGAGCTGCCCGGCGAACAGCCCCTCACCCTCCTGACCTACTCCGCCGGACCCGGCACCCCCTCCGGCGACGGCCTGCAACTCCTGGCCGCCTGGGCCGCGCACAACACCGACGCCCCCACCGAGGCCCGGCCCGTCACCGAATGAACGCCTCGGCCTCGGACCTCGTACCGGGGAACCGAGACGCTGTCCAGCCCACGCCGACGCGGCTGACCAGCAGCTACCGGGTGCCGTGGCAGGGTTCCGGTCCCACCCCCGCTGGAGGAGGTGACGTTGAGCATCCGCAGACCATCGGCCGGCAAGGCGGCTTACTGGGCGGCGCTTCCGCGAGTGACAGGCTGATGCCGTCCGGGTCGAGGACTTCCGGGCGGCGTGCGGCTCCAGGCCGCACACCTCGGTGGCGCGGGCGCCGCACACGTAGATCGTTTCGAACGGCTTTGTGCCTCACCTACGCGGTGGCGAGGCCGCCTCCGGGCTAGCGTCCGCCGGTGAAGGGCGGCTCGCCCTCCTTGAGCGGGCGGAAGCGTAGCGCCGACCAGATCTCGTCCACCGCGACCTGCCCGTTCGGCCGCAGGCCGTACTCGGCGACGATGGGCCAGAGTGTGTCGCGATTGATGTCGGCCTTGTTGCCCTTCGGGTAGGCCACCCACAGGGTCGCGGGCTGGGTGAGCTGGTCGCGGTGCTTGTCGAGGAGTTGCCGGGCCGCGGCGGCGTCGGCGGCGAACAGCACCGCCACGCCCGCCTCGCCCAGGTCGTCGATGTGCCGCGCGCCCTCGGGCAGCGGCTCGACGCGTGAGCGGTGCTCGTCGTCGGAGATCCAGACGGCGGTCTGCGGCTTGACCAGCAGCTTGTCGGCGACGGTCTTGGCTGTCACGTCACGCCTTCCCGTAGGTGAGGGAGAGGACGCCGGTGCTGAGGGTCTGGGAGTCGAGGAGCTGGAGCGGGATCTGCCCGGTGCCCTCCTCGAACAGGCGCTTGCCGGTGCCGATCACGATCGGGTGGACCAGCAGGCGCAGCTCGTCGAGCAGGCCGTCGGCCAGCAGTGACCTGACCAGAGTGGCGCTGCCGGTCATGCCGATGTCCTTGCCCGGCTGCTGCTTGAGCTCGGTCAGCTGGGCCGCGACGTCGCCCTTGATGATCGTGGTGTTCTGCCACTCGGCGGTGTCGAGGGTGGTGGTGACGACGTACTTGGGCGTGTTGTTCATGCGGTCGGCGAACGGGTTGGCAGCCGGGTCCTCGTGCGGCCAGTGGGCGGCGAACTCCTCGTAGGTCCGCCGGCCGAGCAGCATGACGTCGGCCTGCTCCATCTGCGAGCCGACGATCTGCCCCATCTCATCGTTGAAGTAGGGGAAGTGCCACTTCTCGGGTGACTCCACGACGCCGTCCAGGGAGATGAACAGGCCCGCCACGATCTTTCTCATCGCTGTGCTCCTTGTCTGAGGTTCCTTCAGCCTCCCACCGAAAAATATAGTTGTCAAGACTTCCGCAATGGTCGGCAGAGCGTCAGGTGTCGCGCAGCCGTAGCGCCAGCCCGCCGCCCAGGAGCGCGGCGGCGGCCCATACGGCGAGTACGCCGAGCCCCGCCCACGGGCTGAGGGGCAGGCTCGACAGGTGGGTGGTGGCCTGGACGGCGAGCCCGGCGCTCATCGGCGAGATCCGCCAGAGGAGCCGCTGCCAGTCCGGGTCGGAGATCATGACGGGCAGGATCGAGAGAACGTAGAGCAGCCCGAACACGATCCCGATGGCCGCTGCCGAGTCCCGTACCATGGCCGCGAAGCCGAGGCTGAGCAGGGCGATCAGCCCGAGGTAGAGGACCGAGCCGAAGGCCGCACGCAGGGTGGGTCCGTCGGCCAGGGACAGCGGCGCGTAGCCGTGTGCGGCGGTGAAGCCGTTGCCGGGCAGGATGAGCCGTCCGGCCAGCACGGACGCGAGCACCGCGATGGTCGCCGCGGCCAGCGTCAGCCCGGTGACGATGCTCGCCTTGGCGGTCAGGACGGTGACCCGGCGCGGCATCGCGGTGAGGGTGGTGCGGATCATGCCGGTGCTGTATTCGCCGCTGATCGCCAGCACCGCCAGGATGGCGACGACCGCCTGGCCCGCCTGGACGCCCATGAGACTGACTTTGGTGATGTCCTGATCGCATCCCGCCGACGGGCAGGACACGGCCGCGGCGGCCGCGGCGCTCATCGCCGCGGTCAGTGTGATGGCGGTGAGCAGCAGCCAGGCGGGACTCGCGACGGTACGCAGCTTCGTCCACTCCGCGTGGAGTTCCCGCCTCATGCGTCCCTCCCACGCAGCCGGAACATGGCCAAGCCGAGGGCGAGCGCCGCATAACCGCAGAACACGGCCAACCCGGCCCATGGCTGCAGGCGAACTCGCGGGTCGGGATCGGACACATGGATCTGACCGGTCATGGAGGTCGCGGTGATGGTGCTCATCGCGTGGCTCCGGCGACCTCGATGGTTGCTTGCATGCCAAGGCACACTAGGCAGCGGCCCGCCACCGGTCGTCACGCCGCCGAGCCATCTTCACCGTCGCTGACTCGAGGGATCTCCCGTCCCCCACGTGAGGGATGTCAGAACACCGCATAAACGGAACAATGACCTGCGTGGAGCGGGCGGCCGGGTGGGCGGACAGGGGACGGCGGATCGCCGCGGCCCCCTACGCGCCCGTCGGGGTGGGCGTGCTGCTGGCGCTGTTCGCGGTGGCCGAGTCGATCGCGCAGGCCGTAAGCCCGCGGCTGGCCCCGGTGATCGGGTTCGCCGACACCTCGCCGGTGGGCGCGACGATCGGGCACGCCGCGAGTACGCCGCCGCCCGAGAGCGCCGCCGCCCCGCTGTACCTGGTGATACTCCCCCTGATCGGCCTGGCCACCACGCTGCCGATCGCGTTCTTGCGGGGGCACCCGCCCGGGGCCGGGGTGGGCGTCTTCGCGACGATGGGGCTGTCACTCGTGGCCTTCCAGACGCTGACCGTGGCGGGCGTGGGCGCGCAGCTGATCGCCGGATACCGGCTCGGACGGGCGGGTTCGCAGCGGCTGGCGCTGGTTCTCGCCGCGCCGTACCTGGTGCTGGCCCTGGCCGGTGCCGTCGCGGGCTCGTCGATCTGCTCTGCGGCAGGCAGTGAGGTGCGGATTCTCATCCTGCTGCTGGCCTGCCTGACCCCGGCGGCGGCCCTGGCCGGAACGGCCCGGCGGGCGCGCAGCGAGGCCCTGGCCAACACCACCGCCCGGCAGGCCATCGCCGACACCCTGATCGAGCACACGGCGCGCGGCGAACGCGCCCGCATCGCCCGCGAACTGCACGATGTCGTCGCCCACCACATCTCCATGGTCGCCGTACAGGCGGAGACCGCCCGGCTGACCACTCCCGGCATGCCGTCCGCCGGCGCCGAGCGGCTGTCCGCCATCGGCGACACCGCGCGGGCGGCGCTGACCGAGATGCGGCGGCTGCTCGGGGTGCTGCGCGAGGACGCGGAGGCGGATCCGGCGGTCCGGCGGCCCCAGCCGGGACTGCGCCTGCGGGAGCTCAACGAGCTGCTCGACGAGTCACGGGACGCGTCGGGGACGGGGACACGCCTCATCCTCCGCGGCCCGCCGGTCACGCTCGACCCCGGCGTCGAACTCGCGGCCTACCGCATCGTCCAGGAGGCCCTCACCAACGCCCGGCGGCACGCCCCCGGCGCCGCCGTCGACGTCGAGCTGCACTACACCGGCGACGACCTGCGGCTGCTCATCCGCGACAACGGACCCGGGCTGTCCACCGTGACGCCCGGCGGCGGTCACGGGCTGTCCGGCATGCGCGAACGCGCCGCGGCCGTCGGCGGCGCCCTGCGCACCGGCCCCGCCGAATGCGGCGGCTTCCTCGTCGAGGCCCGCCTGCCGGGAAAGGAGGAGATGGCCGGATGAATGCTGAGCTCCCGGCGGATGGCCCGATGGGTGCCGAGCCGCCGGCGGTCCGGATCGCCGTCGTCGACGATCATCCGGTGGTCCGCACCGGCTTCGCTGAGCTGCTCGCCACCCAACCGGACTTCGAGGTCGTCGGTACGGCCGCCGACGGCGCCGAGGCCGTACGGATCTGCCGCGAGCTGTCCCCCGACGTCGTCCTCATGGACGTCCGCATGCCGGGCATGGACGGCATCGAAGCGACCAGGCGACTGGCCGGCTCCACCGCTGCCGGGCCGCGCGTCCTCATCCTGACGACGTTCGACCTGGACGAGTACGTCTACGACGCGCTGCGTGCCGGGGCCAGCGGGTTCCTGCTCAAGGACGTCACCGCCGAACGGCTCTTCGACGCGGTACGGGTCATCGCCGCCGGCGAAGCGCTGCTGGCCCCGGCGGTCACCCGTCGCCTCATCAGCGAGTTCGCCCAGTTGCGGCCGAAACCCGACGCCTCCTCCACCTCCGCGCTCACCCCCCGCGAAACGCAGGTCCTGCGGCTCATCGCCGAAGGGCTGTCCAATCCGGAGATAGCCGACCGGTTGACGGTCACGGAGGAGACCGTCAAAACGCACGTGAGCCGGGTGCTGAGCAAGCTCGGGCTACGCGACAGGACGCAGGCGGTCGTCACCGCGTACGAGACGGGACTGGTCGTGCCGCGCTCCCGCGGGCCGAGATAGCGTGCCGCGCGCCCGCGGGGCCGAGATTGCCCGCGCGAAGCGGCCGGGCTGACGAGCCGCCGCACGATGCGGCGGGGCTGACGAGCCGACATGCGGAGCGGCCGGGCTGACGAGCGGATGTGCGGAGGGGCGGGGCTGAGGAGCCGTGGCCGGGGGCGTTCAGCAATAATCTCCCCCTATGCACGTCTTCGTCGCGGGCGCTTCGGGCGCCGTCGGCCGGCTGCTCGTCCCGCTGCTGATCGGCGCCGGGCACCGGGTCACCGGAGGGTCCCGCTCCGACGCGGGCCTGGAGTCACTGCGCGCCCAGGGGGCAACCCCAGTACGGCTGGACGTCTTCGACGCCGCCGGCACACGGCGCGCCCTCGCCGACGTGGCCCCCGACGCGATCATCCACCAGCTCACCGCGCTGAGCGGTGGCGCGCTCGCCGAGAACAGCCGCATCCGCCGGGTGGGTACCCGCAACCTCGTCGACGCCGCCAAGGAAGCGGGCGTTGGCCGCATCGTCGCCCAGTCCATCGCCTGGGCGTACGCGCCGGGAGACGCGCCGGCCACCGAGAGCGTCCCGCTCGACGTCGGCGCGCCCGAGCCCCGGGCGGGGATGGTCGGTGGCGTTCACGCGCTGGAGGAGGCGTCCGCCGAGCTGGAACACCACGTCATCTTGCGCTACGGCATGTTCTACGGCCCGGGCACCTGGTACTCCCCCGACGGCCTGGCCGCGGCGAGGCTGCGTGGCGAGCCGGCGGCGGGCTTCCCGGGGAAGCTGGTGGCCAACGACGCCGTCACCTCGTTCCTGCACGTGGCGGACGCGGCTCGGGCGGCCGTCGCCGCTCTCGATTGGCCGAGCGGTCCGGTCAACGTCGTCGACGACGAGCCCGCGCCGGCCTTCGAGTGGCTTCCGGTGCTGGCCAAGGCGGTCGGCGCGCCCGTACCCGGCCCGGACGGGCGGGCCGGGCGCGCCGGGTGGGAGCGTGGCGCCGACAATGGCCTGGCCCGCGCCACCCTCGGCTGGCGGCCGGTCCACCCGACCTGGCGGACGGGCTTCGACGCCGATCGGACCTCCGGCGGAGGATGATGAATCCTAGGCTGGGAGGTCACCCAGGCGGTCGGCCCAGCCCATCTGCTCCAGGGCCACCCGCAGGAGCGGCTGGCCTTTCTGCACGACCTCGTACTGCAGCAGCTCGGCCGTCTCCTCGTTGATGATCATCCGGAACTCGATCCCGTCGTCCCCCGTCGTCGACAGGGCGACCCCGGTACGCCCCACCGCGTCGGTGACCTGCCCCTGCGAGGTGATGCCGTTCTGGTCGGCCAGCACCTTGAACAGGGCCGACCGGGTGCCGGGCTTGATCGGCGCGGTCATCAGGTCCACGCCCGTCTGCCACAGGTAGACGGTCATGCCGGCCTGGGCGCTGTTGGGGCTCTGCTTGAACAGGGTGTCCAGGCGGCGCTTCAACGCGTCCTGGCTGGTGGGCAGCCGCGAGATGTTCTGGATCGTCAGGCTCGGGTTGTCGATCGACAGGATCCGCTCGCTGCTGTCGTCGCGTGTGGCGGGCCTCTTCTCGGCCAGGATGGGCGAGCCCGCGGCCTTCCAGTCGGCTTCGTCCTGCGGGGAGCCGAAGGTTACGCTCACGTCCTGGTGTCCGGCGAAGCGGCTGGCCTCGCCCGGTTTCATCGCGCGCCAGGATTCCTGGGTGTCGGCGGTGAACGCCTGGTACGGCAGTTCGGAGTTCTTGAGCTCGCCCATCTTGCGTGAGATGTCCTTGCGTTGGGCGGCGAGCTCGTCCGGCTTGTCCTTGAGCTCCTTCTCCTTCCGCTTCTCCTCCGCTATCAGGGTCTGCATGGCGGCCATGTACTCGCCCGGCGCCACGTGCACCCGCTGGAAGGTGCGCTCGCGGACGTACCAGTAGCGGCCGGACCTGGCCGGCTCGCGCACCGCGGTCGCGGCCGCCGCGAGCAGGAACGAGCGCGCGTCCACGGGCTTGGCCGCGATCGCGGTCCGCGCGGTGGGAGGTGTGGTGGCCGGGGGCGTGGGTTCGCCGGACACGACGATCACCGCCGCCGCGGCCACTCCGGCCGCGGCCGCGCCCGCGACCAGCAGGAACGGGGTCCGGAACCGGTTTCGGGAGGGGCGTGCGGAGCGGGGGGTCTGGAAGGCGCGGGCCAGGTCGGCCGAGCGGCGCCGCCGGTGGGCCTCTTCTGTCATCTCGTCCAGCTCCGTGGGCTTGAGCTGGGCGAACAAGCGGTCGGTCATGTCATCCTCCGGGTGGGGTGCTGCGGGCATCAGGTCTCTGAGGTCTCTTGGAACCGGCCGCGGACCGTACGGGCCTGAGGGCGAGTGCCGCCCGGTTCCAGGCGCAGCGCGCTGGCCAGCCGTTTACGCGCGCGGTGGAGCCTGACGTTGTACGTCCTGACCGAACAGCCCATGACGGCGGCGGCCTGCTCGGGCGGCAGCCCGTACCAGGTGGCGAACACCATCGCCTCCACGTCCTGCTCCGGCAGGGCCGACAGCGCGGCCAGCGCGCTCTCCCTGTCGATGACGTGGTCGGCCACGTCCCAGCTCACGTGTTCGCGCGAGGTGGTCAGTGCTGTTATCCGGTCGACCAGGGCCTGCCGCCGATGGCGTGAGTCGCGCTGCTTGGCCAGCAGGTTGCGCGCCACGCCGAGCAACCACGGCAGTGGCGGTTCCGGCAGGTCGTCCAGCCGCCGCCAGGCGACGAGGAACGTCTCGCTGGAGACGTCCTCGGCCGCGTCACGCTCGGCACGCAGCAGCGCGTAGCCCAGAACGCTCCGGTAGTGCCGGTCATAGAGTTCGGTGAATCGTTCTTGAGGATCGTCCACACCCAGTAGTCCCTCCAACCGCTCCGGGATTACCGCACCCCACCCGGAATCTTGCGGGCCCAGAACAGGGCGTGCCCGCTGTCCCCCTCCGGGACGAATCCCTCCGAGATGACCTCCAGCCCGGCCTCCCGCAGCCACGATCGGTAGGTGGCCACGTCGGTGTGGCTCCACCACATGGGCGTGGCGCCACCGAGCCAGCCGTTTTCGGTACCGGTCCAGGGCTCCCAGCCGGCGGTGGCCAGCAGCAGGCCCGAGGGCCGCAGCCAGGCGGCGACGCTCTCGATGAGCCGGGGCTGACGCTCCAGCGGCAGGTGGATGAGGGTGTACAGGCAGACGACCGCGTCGAAGGAGTCGTCCGGCAGGACCAGGGCCGTGGCGTCGCCCCGGATGAAGGTGGCGGCGGGCACGAGTCGACGGGCCCGCTCGATCTGGACGTCGCTGAGGTCGACGCCCGTCACGTCGTGCCCGGCCGCGGCCAGCGAGCGGGCGACGGGGACCCCGCAGCCGCAGCCGAGATCCAGCACGGAGGCCCGTGCTGGCAGGCGCGCATGGAGCTCTTCGAGCCACGGGGCGTATTCGCCGTCGTCGTCCTCGTCGCCCCGGTAGAGGTAGGACAGTTCGTTGTAGCCGTGCCGGACCAGGTCGGTTTCCTCGCTCATGCGGGTCAGGCTAGGGGCTGGGGTGGATCACCTTCGAGGGCTGCTGCCCCGTACGTGGGCTGAGACGGGGCAGCAGAGAGGCCGGTAGCAGGGCGAGGGCGGCCAGAGCGGCCAGGACCAGCAGGGCGGGCCCCATCGCGGGGGCGGGCGAACTGATCAGCATGACGCTGGTGGCGACGGCGATGCCGAGGGTCGGGCCGATGTTCATGGCGGTCTGCTTGAGGCCGCCGACGACTCCGGCGTACCCGGGCGGCGCGTCGCCGACGACGGTGCCGGTGGCGGTGACCATGACGGTGGCGAACCCCGCGCCGAGCACCGCGAAGCTCACGCCGGTCGCCACCGACGCACCGGCCGGACCGAGCCGGGACAGGGCCGCGATGCCCAGGACGAGCAGGACCGTACCGGCGATCGCGGTGTGGCGCGGGCCGTAGCGGCGCAGCGCGGCGGCGGCGACGGGCGCGCCGACGACCATGAGCGCGGTCATCGGAAGCACCAGCAGGCCGCCGGCGAGCGGATCCAGCCCGAGCGTGTCCTGGAGGTAGAACGTGGCCACGAACAGCGCGCCGAACAGGCCACCGGTGACGAGGAGTAGGATCGCCATCGACGCGGTCACCGGTAAGGACCGGGCCACGGCGGGCGGCACGATCGGATGCGCGCTACGGCGTTCGCGCACGACGAGTGCGGCGGCGACGGCCGCCGTGGCGGTGAGTTCGAGCAGCGTCGGCGCGGTCCATCCGCGTGCCGGCAGGGCGACCAGAGTGTGCACCAGGAGCGTGAGCGTGCCCGCGAGCAGCGCCGCGCCGGTGAGGTCGAGCCGCTGGGATCCGGTGCGGTCCGGCGGCGGCACCCGTACGGCGAGGGTGAGCGCGGCGATCGCCAGGGCGATGGGGATGTTGACCACGAACACGGCCCGCCAGCCCAACTGGGTGACGAGAACGCCGCCGAGCAGCGGGCCGGTCGCCGCGGCCACGCCGATGGCGCTGGTACGAACGGCGATCGCCCGGCCGAGCCGCTCGGCCGGGTAGGCCAGCCGCAGCAGGGCGAGCGTGGCCGGCTGCAGGAGCGCGCCGAACACGCCCTGCACGACGCGCAGGGCGATCACCCAGCCGACTCCGGGCGCGAGCGCGATGCCGGCCGACGCGGCGGCGAAGCCGAGCACGCCGACGAACAGCAGCCGCCGGTGCCCGTACCGGTCGCCCAGGCGCCCGGCGATGACGAGCAGCGCGGCCACCGCGAGCAGGTAGCCGGTGTTGGTCCACTGGACCTGCGCCATGCTCGCGCCCAGGCCGCGTTGCAGGCTGGGCTGCGCCACGATCAGCACCGTGCCGTCCAGCGCGACGATCATCGCGCCGCCCACACTGGCCAGGAGCGCCAGGCGATGCCGTACGGACTCGGTCATGAGCCCACCGGGCCGAGATGGGCGTCCAGAGCCGCCGCCACCAGCGCGTCGAGCCGGTCACCACCAGGCGCGTCGCCCGGTGGCGGGGCGCCGAGGGCGAGCGGCAGGCTGCCCCAGGCCCATAGCTGGGCGAGGCCGTGCAGGTTCGCCCAGAGGGCGGCCGCCGCCACTTCCGGGGGCGGCCCGGCCTCGCCGCGAAGGCCGGGATCGTCCGACCGGTGCCGGGTGACGAGGGCGACGACGTGCTCGAACAGCGGCAGGGTCGACTCCCGAAGCCGCGGCGGGTCGGCGGAGTGCTGTTCGCTGTCGAGCACGTCGTGCCGGAACATCAACTCGAACATGCCACGGCACTCCAGCGCGTACCCGACGTACACCCGCGCCAGCGCCCGCAACTGGCCGCGCGGCGCCGCCTCACCGTCGGCCGCCGCCACGAACCGGGCCGTGAGGTCGGCGAAGCCGCGCCGGGCGATCGCGGACAGCAGCGCGTGATGCGTGGGGAAGTAACGGCGCGGCGCCCCGTGCGACACCCCCGCTCGGCGGGCGATCTCCCGCAGCCCCAGTGAGGCGGCTCCGTCGGTCATCACGAGGTCCACTCCGGCGTCGATCAGCCGGTCTCGAAGAGAGCTCCCCTGTTCCATAGACAGTGTCTACCAGGCGAGCGTAGACACTGTCTACGCCCGGACCTCATACCTCAGAGCTACGCGAAAGGTGCACTCTCCGGCGGGAGGCCGACCACAGGGTGGGATCCGTAGCTTCGGTGCCGCAACCACCGGCATCCGGAAGGACCCATCCGCCATGGCATCCCCCCAGCTCATCCAGCGGATCGAGTCGGCGACCCCGCCCGGCCGCGACCGGGCCGTCGACGCGCTGCGTGCTCTGGCCATCCTGGGGGTGGTGCTCGGCCACTGGCTGGTGACCGCCGTGGTCGTCGGCGACGACGGCACGGTGCGCGTGGCCAGCCCGGCGCTCAGCCGTGTATCCGCCGGGTATCAACGCCGCCTGACGGCGGTCACGCGGGTACCGGTTCCCGCAGCCCGGGCGCCAGAGTCAGGGTGACGGTGACCGAGGCCACCGCCATCACCGCTATCGCCGTCGCGGGCGAGGTCAGCTGCGCGGCGGCACCCGCGAGCGCGGCCCCCACCCCCTGCATGGTCAGCATCCCTGAGGAGTGCAGCCCTAGGGCGTGCCCGCTCAGCTCGTCCGGCGTCAGCGACATCAGGCGCTCCTGGAGCACCAGGCTCGCCGAGTACCCGGCCGAGGCGAGCGCGACGGCCGCCACCACGACGGGCAGCGCCGGGTGCAGCACGAAGATCACGTACGGCGTGGCGAGCAGCAGGCACAGCGGCACCCTGAGCCGCTCCCTCCACAGCGGCGACACGAACCGGCCGGTCACGACGTCACCGGCCAGCATTCCAAGCGCCGCACAGGCGAACAGCAGCCCCGCCTGCCCGGGCGCGTACGGCACGAAAAGCGACTCGCAGCCGACGATCAACCCGTTGGGCACCCAGAGGGCGAGGTAGACGTACCGGCGAGGTCTGGCCGACCACAGCCGGGCGTTGTCCCGCCAGGTCTCGGCGATCGACGGCCGCCCGGCGGCCCGCGGCGCCCGGCGGCTGAGGCCGAAGCGGGCGACGGCCGCCGCGGCGAGGTACAGGCCGGCCCCGGTCAGGAGCGCGCCGCGCGGCGACAGGACGGCGATGAGCACGCCGCCGGTCGCGAACCCGCAGATCTGCACGAAGCCGTCGGACATGTTGAACATCGAGCGGCCGAGCAGGTACCCATCCCGCGTGAGAATCTCGTTGAGCAGCCCGTAACGCACTCCCCCGCCCAGCGAGGTGATCAACCCCTGCACCAGCAGGACGGCGAAGACCGCCCACACCGCCAGCCCCGGGATGGCCTGCGCGGCGGTGGCGAGGGCGAAGACCAGCATCAGGCCCGTCAGCGCGGCACGCGGCGGTAACCGGTCGGCCGCCGACAGCAGCGTGGCCGCCCCGATCACCTGCACGAGGGCGGGACCGAACATGGCCAGAGCCGACAGCAGCGGCGACCCCGTCGCCGAGTAGACCAGCGTGCCCAGGGCCAGCCCGCTCACCGTGTGGCCGGCCACCTGCCCGGCGCACGCCAGAAAGAGCGGCGTGAACTCCGGCGTCCGGAAAAGTTCGCGATAGGTGCGCATGGCCGAAAGTGTCAGTGGCCCTGCCACCAGGGCGTTAATGTTTCGCGGGGAGGCGAAACCATGGGCTGGTGGCAGGTCAACGCGGACACGCTGGCGGACAGCCGGTTCGTCGTCTCACCTTTGGCTGAGGCCACGGCGAGCCTGAAGACCCTCGAACGAGGCACGGCCGCGCATCCGGGCGAGCGCGCGTGGCTCGACGCCCACCTGCCCGCCTACCGCGAACGGCAGGCCCGCGATCCGATCACCGCACTGCTCATCCGGGCCGCCCTGGGCCGCACCTGGAACGCCGACTTCCTCACCCCCACCCCCTTCGAGGACGCCGAACCCGCCTTCGAGCAGGAGGTGGCGCGCATCCGCGAGACCCCGCCCGAGGCCGCCCGCGCCGACCTGACCGTGTCGCTCGGCGGTCCGCTCCCCGCCCGACTGCACCGCGGCGACCTGCCGGAACGCACCGCCGACCTGCTGGAATGGGTGTGGCAGGAAACGGTCCTCCCCTACTGGCCGCGCCGCCGCCGGGTCATCGAGGCCGACGTCATCGCCCGCACCGCGCGGCTGAGCCAGGGCGGCTGGGCGGCGACCCTCGACGACATGCGCCCCGGCATGCGCTGGCTCGGCGAGAGCCGGCTGCAGATCAGCACGCACGACTACCCGCCGCGAGAGCTCTCCGGGGCGCGGCTGATGTTCGTCCCCGTCACACCGAGCCAGACGTGGGTCTCGTGGGACGAGGCGCACCGGCACGCCGTGGTGTACCCGTGCTCGGGCGCGCTGGCCGACGCCGGCCGCGTGCCGGTGCCCGAGGCGCTGGGCAGGCTGCTCGGGCCCGCGCGGGCGAACGCCCTCATGCTGCTCGACACCCCGAAGAGCACGACGCAGCTCGTGGCGCTGACCGGCCAGGGCCTGGGCTCCGTGGGCCGCCACCTCAAGGTCCTGCTCGACTCCCGGCTGATCCGCCGCCGACGGGCCGGGCGGTCGGTGTTCTACGACCGTACGGAAGCCGGGGAGGTCCTGGTGAACGCCCAATCGAACTGACCTCTCAATGGGCGCTCGCTGGTCTGGGCGGCAGGCCCGCGGCCTGGTAGCAGGCGTCGATGAGTCGCATGTTCGACACGGCGTCGTCCGAGTCGATCGGGAGAGGCGTGCCCATGCGGACCGCGGAGGCGAACGCCTCCAATTGGTAGGTGTACGACGACCGCTTGCCGAGCGTCTCGACGCGTGAGCCGGAGCGGGTGGTGATGCTGAGCCGGTCGTCCACGTGCGGCAGGACGAAGTTGTGCGCCACGGCTTCGCCCTCCATCCCCACGACGCGGAGGGTCATCTCCACTTCCCCGTACGCCATGTGGCAACGGGCGGACCCGGTGGCTCCGCTGGGGAAGGCGAGCTCGGCGTTCAGCCACTCGTCGACGTCCGTCACATCCCGGTGTATGCCGGCCTGGGCCGACACGAGCTCGGGCGGGCCGCCGGCGAATCTGCCCAGCATGCGTTGGGCGTGCAGGCCGTAGCAGCCGAGGTCCATCATCGCGCCGCCGGCGAGCGCGAGGGACCAGCGCGGGTCGGCATCCGACGGCGGGGGGATGGCCACCATGGTGGCGACGTGCTCGATCCGGCCGAGTTCGCCGGACTCCGCGATGGCGAGCAGGCGCTGGGTCACGGGGTGGAACAGGTAGTGGAACGCCTCCATGAACGTGGTGCCGGCCTTGCGGACCGCATCGTCGACCGCGGCGGCCTCCTCGGCGTTACTAGCGGACGGCTTCTCGCTGAGGACGTGCTTGCCCGCTTGAAGAGCCTGGCTGTTCCAGGGGCCGTGGAGGCCGTTGGGCAACGGGTTGTAGACGACGTCGACCTCGGGGTCGGCGACCAGGTCGGCGTAGCTGCCGACGACGCGCTCGACTCCGTGCTCCTGGGCGAACGCCTCGGCGCGGCGCGGGTCCCTCGCCGCCACCGCCACCAGCCGGTGCCCCATCGCGGCGGCAGGCGCCACGATGGCCTGGCCGGAGATCCTCGCCGCCCCTAGGACGCCGATGCGGAGCGGTTCTTGCAGGGGGGACATAGCTGGTGGCCTCCTCAGGCGTAGTTCGTGTCTCTTGTGAGCGGCGGCCCGGGCTCGGCCGCCGCGGCGGATCGGGACGTGCGTCCCGATGGACTGGGATGTGCGTCCCGGCGGTGCCCCGTGCTTCGGCTACCCCAGTGTGGCGGCGTCCGCGAGGTCGACGGGCACGGGGGCACCGGTGGCCAAGGACTTCAGCCCCGCTTCGCAGACCGCGCTCGCGGCGTAGCCGTCCCACGTGGTGGGTCCGACGACCTCGCCACGGCGGCAGGCGTCGACCCAGGCCTGGAGCTCCAGATCGTACGCGCGCGCGAAGCGGGCCCGGAAGTCCGCGGGGACGGTGCCGCCCCATGAGCCGCCGGCGTCCCCTACGGCCGTCGAGTAGAGGTCTCCCCAGGGGCGACCGGCGATGACTGTTCCGCGTTCGCAGACGACCTCGCAGCGGACCTCGTAGCCGACCTGGCTGCGCACGAACACCTCGTTGGTGACGATGCCGCCGCCCGCCATCCGGAAGATGGCGATCTGTGGATCGACGACTCCCTCGGGTGAGTGGCCGGACGGCGCGGGAGACAGGACGGTGATCTCCTCGATCTCCTCGTCGAAGACGAAGCGCGCGACGTCGACCTCGTGCACCAGGCTGTCACGGACGATCATCTCCGAGCGGAACGAGTCCGGGACGTCCTTGTTGCGGTGGGTGTTGTGCACGAGCAGCGTCCGCCCGAGCCGTCCCGAGGAGAGCAGTTCCTTCATCCGGGCGTACTCGGGGTCGAAGCGGCGCATGAACCCGAGCTGGACCAGCGGTCGGCCACGCTCGCGCTCGGCGCGGACCAGGCGCAGCGACGAGGCGCTGTCCATCGTCAGCGGCTTCTCGCACAGGGTGTACTTGCCGGCCTCCAGACAGGCCAGGATTTGCTCCTCGTGGACCGACCCCGGCGACGCGATGACGACGGCGTCCACGTCGTCGGCGGCGACGAGGTCGAGGGGGCCACTGATCGCCCGCACTCCGTCGTACTGCCCCGCGACCGCCTGCGCCCGGGCGGTGTCGGGGTCCGAGACCGCCACCAGCCGGGCGTTGCCCACCAGCCGGGCGATCCGGTGGGCATGGTCGGCCCCCATCACGCCGACGCCGATGATGCCGACCCGCAGCTCGTGCTCCTCCATGCTCACGCCTCGCCCGTCGGGATGCTGTCGGGGGCGGGGATGCCGCCGTGCTCGACGGTGTGCGGGGGGACGACCTTGCCGGGTTGGGCGCCGCGCAGTTCGTGGCTGAGTTCGGTGAGTTCCTGGCCGCCGGCCATCTCGGCGGTGAGTTGTTCGAGGGTGAGTTCGTCGCGGTGGGCGTCGAGGACGACATGGCCGAGTTTGAGGATGATGAAGTGATTGCCGACGAGGTAGGCATGGTGGGGGTTGTGGGTGATGAAAATGACCCCGAGGCCGGCGTCGCGCGCCTTGGCGATGTACTTCAGGACGACACCGGATTGTTTGACGCCGAGCGCGGCGGTGGGTTCGTCGAGAATGATGACGCTGGCGCCGAAGTAGATCGCCCGGGCGATCGCGATCACCTGGCGCTGGCCGCCGGAGAGGCTGCCGACGGAGCGGTCGAGGTCGGGGATGACGATCCCCATCTTGGTGAGCTCCTCCTGGCAGATCCGCTTCATCGTAGGGATGTCGAGGAACGGCCCTTTGCGGATCTCGTTGGCCAGGAAGAAGTTCCGCCACACCGACATCAGCGGCGCGAGTGCGAGGTCCTGGTAGACCGTCGCGATGCCGAAGGCCTGGGCGATGCGCGGGGAGCCGAAGCGACGGATGATGCCGCGCAGCGACATGCTGCCCTCGGTGTGGTCGTGCAGGCCCGCGACGATCTTGATGAGGGTGGACTTGCCGGCGCCGTTGTCACCGAGGACGCAGGTCACCTCGCCCTGCCTGACGGTGATGTTGACCCCGCGCAGCGCATGGATGTTGCCATAGTGCATGCCGATGTTCTCGAGCTGCAGGACTGGGCCGTTCTGCGACTGTGTCTCATTCTCCGCCGTCATCGGGCATCAGCCTTCTTCTTCACGTAAAGGTTCACCAACGTGGCGGCGATGAGCATGATCCCGAGGAAGGTCTTGAACCAGTCGGGGTCCCAGCCGGCGTAGGAGATGCCCAGCTGCGTCATGCCGAAGATGAGGGCGCCCACCGAGGCCCCGACGACAGAGCCGTAGCCCCCTGTGAGCAGGCAGCCGCCGATGACGGCCGCGATGATGTAGATGAACTCGTTGCCGACGCCTTGACCGGACTGCACGTTGTTGTACATGAACAGGTTGTGCATGCCCAGCAGCCAGGCGCAGAAGCCCACCCCCATGAACAGGGCGATCTTCGTGGCCTTGACCGGGACGCCGACGGCGCGGGCGGCCGCCGGGTCTCCCCCGGCCGAGAAGATCCAGTTGCCGTACCTGGTGCGCAGCAGCAGCACGGAGGCGATCGCCGTGAGGACCACCCAGTAGATCACCGGGATCTCGACGGTGACCGGCCCGATGGTGAAACTGGAGGCGAACACCGTCTTGGCGCTGTCGAATCCGTCCATGTCGTTGAGCGAGTTCGACGAGACGCCGCCGGCGATGACCCGGGTCATCGCGAGGTTGACCCCCTGGAGCACGAAGAACGAGCCCAGAGTGACCAGGAAGCTCGGCAGGCCGGTGCGGTGCAGCAGCCACCCGTTGAAGGCTCCGATGGCCAGCGAGAACACCAGAGCGAACAGGACGCCGACCCAGACGTTCAGACCGAGGTACCACGCGGTGTGCGCGGCGGCGAGACCGGACGACGTCACGGCCACACCGGCCGACAGGTCGAACTCCCCGCCGATCATGAGCAGTGCCACGGCGACGGCCATGATGCCGATCGTCGAGGAGCCGTACAGGATCGTCCCGATGTTGGCGGCGTGCCGGAACGCCGGTGCCACCGCGAGGAAGAGCACGGCGACGGCGCCGGCGGCGATGAGCGCCCCCACCTCCGGACGTCCGAGGAACATGGCCGCCGCGGACCGCGTTGCGACGCGGTCGTCGGTGGGTGTGGCCATGACGATCGTCATCTCAGATCACTCTCCTGATCATCGAGTGCCGTTGGCGGCGAACTTGGCCACGGCCTCGATGTTGGTCTTATCGATGAACGCCGGACCGGTGGCCACGTTCTGGCCGCCTCCGAGGGTGTTGCCGTTCGTCCGGTACCACCAGATCCCGTCGATCGCGAGATAGCCCTGCATGTACGGCTGCTGGTCGACCGCCCACTGGATGGAACCGTTCTGAATGGCGGCGACGAGCTCCTTGTTCGTGTCGAAGGTCCCGATCTTCGCCGAGCTGTTGGCACCCTTGACGGACTTCACCGCGTCGAGGGCGATCGGCGCGCCGAGGGTGACGACGTAGTCGATGCCCGTGTCCTGCGTCAGCTTCGCCTGGATGGTCGTCGTCACGGCCGAGTCGTCCGTGCCGTTGACGTAGATCTGGGTGACCTTGGCGCCGGCCGCTCCCTCCTTGACCCCGTCGCAGCGGTCGACGAGCTGCTGCTGGCCCTGGGTCTGGTTCACGCACAGGATGTTCTTGGCGCTGTCGGCCACCGCCTTTTTGCCCACCGCGACGCCGGCCTCCTTCTCGCCCTGGCCGAAGTAGCCCAGCGCGCCGAGGCTGAGCGCGTCCGCGCCGCCGGCGTTGAACATCGTCACCGGGATCCCCGCCGCGATCGCCTTCTTGATGGTGGCGCCGAGTGCCGGCGTGTTCGGGTCGGTCACCGCGATGCCGTCGACCTTCTTGTCGATCGCGGCCTGGATGAGCTGCGCCTGCTTGGCCGCGTCCGGGTCGGAGGAGTACTGCACCTCGGCGTTGTCCTTGGCCGCGGCAGCGGCGGCTCCCTTGCGAATGATGTCCCAGAACGTGTCGCCCGGTGCCGCGTGGGTGATCATGGCGATGGTCATCTTCGGGGTGGACGCCGCAGCGGTGCCACCGCCGCTCGAGGGCGAGGTCTCCTGCTTGCCGCCCGACGATGAGCAGGCCGTCAGGGCAAGTGCCGCGGAGAGCGCGAGGACTGCGCTGGCGGCAGGCTTGGAGCGAATCATGATCGGCTGCCTTTCGGACATCACCGCCTCGATGCGGTGACTGGATGAATGACATGTGGTGGACGGCGACGGCCCAAACGGTGGCCCGGGACCGGTGATTGCCTATGGATTCGACGTGCTGAGGAACGTCTGGCACAGCGGACTGGCCGGGCGGCGTCTCCTGTGCTGCCCTACCCCCGAGAGGGGGAGTGACGCGTGTCACACTAGTACGCATAATCGGCTCCCGAACTTAGTGAAGTGCCTCAAGAACGCCTCAGAGCCCGGGACGTCGGCGTGGACACGTGGAGGAAGACGGATGGGCGCTCGTCGCGAGCACCGGGTGGTCGACATCGCAGCTCAGGCCGGGTTGAGCCGGGCGACGGTGGATCGGGTGCTGCACGGCCGCGAGGGGGTCCGGCCGGAGACGGTCGCACAGGTGAACCAGGCGATCGACGAGCTGGAGCGGCAGCGGGAGCAGGTGCATCTGTCGGGGCGCACGCTCATCGTGGACTTGGTGATGCAGACGCCGGAGCGTTTCGCCATCGCCTCCCGGGACGCGCTGGAGGCCGCACTACGGTCGTTGCGCCCGGCGACGCTCCGGGCCCGGTCGCATCTGAGCGAGCACAGCGACGCCGCCTCCGCGGCGGCGCTGCTCGACGCGGTGGGTCACAGGGGGTCGCACGGGGTCATCCTCAAGGCGCCCGACCATCCTCTGGTGGTCGACGCGGTGCGGCGACTGGCTGACCGCGGCATCCCGACCGTGACGTTCGTGACCGACGTTCCGGACAGTCGGCGGACGGCTTACGTGGGCATGGACAACGTGGCCGCCGGCGCGACGGCCGCGTATCTCATCACCCAGTGGGCAGGGCCTTGCGGAGCCGTCCTGGTGACCGTCAGCCACTCGTCGTTCCGCGGCGAGGAAGAGCGGGACGCCGGCTTCCGGCGCACGCTGGCCGAGCTCGCCCCCGGGCGGGCGGTGCACGAGGTGAAGGACACCGACGGCCTGGATCGGACGATCCTCGTGGCGGTCCGTGGCGCGTTGGCGCTGCACCCGTCGATCAACGCGGTCTACTCCGCGGGCGGTGGGAACGTCGCCATACTCAAGGCGTTCGAGGAGGTCGCGGTGACGCCGAAGGTCTTCGTCGCGCATGATCTCGACGGCGACAACCAGGCGCTGCTGCGCACGCGGAAGATCTCCGCGGTTCTGCACCATGACATGCGGGCGGACATGCGGCGCGCCTGTCGTCTGCTGCTACAGGCGCGCGGAGTTCTGCCGGGCAAGCCGGTGAGCATCCCGTCCCAGGTGCAGGTCGTCACCCCGTACAACGAGCCCGCGTCGATCTACGGCGGTTCCGAGCTCTGACGAACCACAGCTCGGAGCCGGGTTGTTCTTCACCCGGCGAGCAGGCTCCGCAGGTAGTCCACGCTGGTCCTGACGTCCGCGACCGGGCCTTCGCCGGTGGGCGGCTCGGTGAGGATGGTGTCCTGTTCGAGGGTGTACCAGCCGTCGTAGCCGTTGCCGCGCAGGTGCCCGACGATGGCGGCGACGTCGACGTCACCCGTGCCCAGCGGCCGGTACATGCCCTCTCGGACCGCCTCGGTGTAGGTGAGGCGGCCCGCCCGGACCTTGCGGGCGTACGTCAGGTCGACGTCCTTGAAGTGGGTGTGCGCGATCCGGTCGGGCACCTGGCCGGCCAGGACGGCCGGGTCGGTGCCGCCGATGAGCAGGTGGCCGGTGTCCAGGCACAAGGAGACGGCCGAGCCGTCGAGGACCCGCTGCACCTCCGGTCCGGTCTCGACCATGGTGCCGACGTGCGGGTGGAGCACGGCACGGATGCCGTGCTCGGCGGCGTGGGCGGCGACCCGGTCCAGGTTGTGCAGCAACCGGTGCCAGCCCGCCTCGTCCAGGTCGGGCCTGGAGTCGTAGCCGGTCTGGCCGGAGTCGGCGGACAGGACCATGACGTCGGCCGTCGCGGCTATGAAGCCGGGCAGGAGCCGGTCGAGCTCGATCATGGGGTCGATGTCATCGCGATGAAGGACGAACGGGGTGAAGCCGCCGACGGCGTGCAGGTCGTGCGCCGCGAGGGTCTTGGCGAGCTCGTCGGGGTCGGCCGGCAGGAAGCCGTCCGGGCCGAGCTCGGTGGCCGACAGGCCGATCTCGCTCATCTGGCTGAGGACCTGGTCGGCGGGCAACTGGTAGCCCCAGTCGGGGACTTCGCAGACACCCCAGCTGATGGGGGCTCCTGCGATGCGGTGGACGGCGTCGGTCATTGTTCCTCCTGTACAGGCATGGGGTTGGCGAGAGCGGCTGGTCGTCGGCCCGCGAGGACGTCCGCGACACCCTGTGCGGCAGCGGTGAACGTGGCGCGGGTGGCGCCGGCGCTGAGTCCCATGAGATGAGGCGACAGCACGACGCCGGCGTGGTCGAAGACCGGATGGTGGGTCGGTGGTTCGGGGTCGAAGACGTCCAGGCCGAGACCGGCGAGCCGGCCGTCGGCGAGGGCGTGCGCGGCGGCGTCGAGGTCGAGCAGGCCGCCGCGACCGCAGTTCACCAGGATCGACCCGACCGGCATGGCGGCCAGGAAGGCCGAGTCGACGAGGTGGTGGGTCTGCGGCGTGAGCGGCAGGTGCAGCGTGACGACCTGCGAACGGGAACGCAGTTCCGCCAGACCGACGAGCTCGGCGCGGCCGTCGCCGTCGCCGTCCTCCGGCTGCGTGAGGTAGGGGTCGTGGGCGAGGACGGTCATGCCGAACGCGCGGGCCAGGTGGCCGACGCGGCGGCCGATCCGGCCGTAGCCGACGATGCCGATCGTCGCTCCCTCGAGGTCCCCGAGGGTGATCGTGCCACGTTCTGACCAGCGGCCTCGGGCGACGCATTCGGTCGTGACGCCCAGCCGTTTCACCAGATGGAGGATCATCGCCAGGGCTCCTTCGGCGACGGCGTGGGTGCCGGCGCCTGGTGTGACGACGACGGCGATGCCGCGGCGGGTGGCTTCGGCGACGTCGACCCGTTCCACGCCGACGCCGGTGCGGGCGAGCACCCGGAGGTTGGGCATCCGGTCGAGCATCGCGGTGTCGACGAGGGCGTCGGCCCGCACGATCGCTCCTGCGGCTCCACGAAGGTCCTCGGGGCCGGGGTCGGCCACGAATCGCACGTCCGGCGGCAGGTGCCCGGTGACGAGGCCGGGTTCGACGTCACCCAGGGTCACGACGATCTGCCGGCCGACGGCGGTCTTCACGGCCTCTCACCGGCCCCGCGCAGCTCGGCGATGACGGTCCTCACGGCGTCCCACCGGCCTTGCGCAGCTCGGCGACGACGGCGCCGGCGAGCAGGGTCGTGTCGGAGCCGATGGCCAGGAACTGCCAGCCTGCCGCGGCCAGTCTGGCTGCCGCGGCGCCGTCCGACACGAGCTGTCCGGCGGCCTTGCCGTTCCCTTTGGCCGCGGCGAGGACCCGGTCGAGGGCGGCGACGTACACCGGTGCCTGGGTCTGGCCGGGGACGTCGAGGGCGTGGCTGAGGTCGCGGGGGCCGACGAACAGGACGTCGACGCCGTCGAGGGCGGCGATGTCCTCGACGGCGTCCAGGGCCGGGAGGGTCTCGATCTGGACCACGCCGAGGACATCGCCGTCCGAGCGGTCGAGGGCGGCCGGGTCCAGCCCGTACCGGCACATGCGGTTGTAGGTGGCCACTCCCCTGTCCCCCGCCGGCGGGTAGCGCAGGTGCCGCACACAGGCGGCGGCCTCGTCGGCGGTGTTGACCCGGGGGAACATGACCCCGGCCGCGCCCAGGTCGAGCAGGCGGCCGGCGCGGATGCGCTCGGTGGACTCCACCCGGACGACCGTCGGCACCGAGTACGACGCGGCGGCGGCGATGACGTCGCGGGCCTGCTCCTCGCCGCCGGCGCCGTGCTCGAGGTCGAGCAGGACCCAGTCGACGCCGGCCGCCGCGCACACTTCGGCGGTGACCGGTGTGGCGGCGCCGAGGAAGGTGCCGTAGGTGACGTCGCCGCGGGCGAGGCGTCGTCGCAGGTCGCCGCGGTCCAAGGCGTACGGGTTGTGGGTCATCCGTGCCACCGCTGGGTGGCCAGGCCGGACTCGTACTGGCTTCGGGCGGCGCGGACCGTGTCGGACTCGGACACCTCGGCGGGCGCGACGTCCCACCAGCAACCCGCCGACGGAAGGTCGGCGTGCGGGATGACCGGGACGACGATGAGGACCGGACGGGTCTCCGACCGGGTCTCCTGGAGCGCCCGCCGGATCTCGCCGGCAGTCGTCGCCCGCAGGGCCCGAGCGCCCAGGCCGGCGGCGACCTGCACGAGGTCGACCTGGAGGTAGTCGCCGGTCAGTGCGGCGTCCTTGCCCGCCTCAAGAGTGAGCGGCTCCGTGCGGTATCGGAACTCGTTGCCGAACTCGCGGCCCATCGTGAACATCTGCAGCCGGTGAATGACCTGGTAGCCGTGGTTCTCGGGGACCACCACGGTGACGGCCAGGCCCTCCTGGGCGGCCGTGGCGAGCTCGGTGGGTGCCATGAGGAACGTACCGTCCCCGATGAAGGCGGTGACGCGGTGCTCTGGGTCGGCGTCGGCGAGCCGGGTGCCGATCGCGGCCGGGATCTCGTAGCCCATGCAGGAGAACCCGAACTCCAGGTGGCAGGTGCGTCCGTCAGTGGCGTCCCAGACCTTCAGCAGGTCACCGGGCGGTCCGCCCGCGGCGGCCACGATGGTGTCGCCCTGATGGGCGTGCTCCTGGAGCAGCCCGATGAGCTGGCCTTGGGTGAGGACGGCATCGGTGTCCGGGATGGCGTCGGTGGCCTGTTCGCGCAGCGCGTCCACGTCGACGGGGGTGTCGGCGTCCAGGGCCGCCGCGCGTACGGGCAGCCAGCCTGCCTTGGCGGTGGTCACGGTGTCCCGCCAGGCATTGCTGGTCGTGACCCCGGCGGCCACGAGGGCGTCGGCCAGGGCTCGCAGGGCGAGCTTGGCGTCGCCGAGGACCGAGGTGGCGCCGAGCCGGTCGCCGTCACGCGGGTCGACGTTGATGCTGGCGAACCGCACGTCGGCGGTGGTGAACAGCGAGTGGGAGGCGGTGGCGAAGTCGGTCAGCCGGGACCCGACGGTGAGCACGAGGTCGGCGGCGCGGGCCACCTCGTTGGTCGCGGGGTTGCCCTCGAGGCCGATGCCCCCCAACTGCCACCAGGCGTCGGCCTGGACGGCGCCCTTGCCGGCGAAGGTCTCGGCGACCGGGATGCCGACGGTGTCGGCGAGCCGCTCGAGCTCGGTGCCGGCGCCTGCGTAGAGGACACCGCCGCCGGCGATGATGAGCGGCCGGGAGGCCGTCGCGAACAGTTCGGCGAGGGCGGCGATCTCGTCCTGCTCAGGGACCGGCCTGCGGATGGCCCAGTCGCGCTCGGCGAAGAACTCCAGCGGGAAGTCGTAGGCGTGAGACTGGATGTCCTGCGGCAGGGACAGGACGGCGGCTCCGGTGTTGACCGGGTCCACGAGCACCCTCATGGCGGCCGGGAGCGCGGTGAGAAGCTGCTCGGGGCGGGTGATCCGGTCGAAGAACCGGGACACCGGGCGGAAGGCGTCGTTGACGCTGGCATCGGCCTCGATCGGGTGTTGCAGCTGCTGCAGGACCGGTCCCTGACGGCGGGTCGCGTAGGAGTCGCCGGGCAGCAGCAGGACGGGCAGCCGGTTGACCGTCGCCAGGGCGGCGCCGGTGACCATGTTGAGCGCGCCGGGCCCGATGGACGCGGTGACGGCCAGCGCCGCGCGTCGCCG
This sequence comes from Nonomuraea sp. NEAU-A123, assembly GCF_018603905.1. Lineage (GTDB taxonomy): Bacteria > Actinomycetota > Actinomycetes > Streptosporangiales > Streptosporangiaceae > Nonomuraea. The sequence continues at coordinate 286,134 of NZ_JAHFZZ010000002.1, read as the reverse complement.
GGAGGCCTTGGCGAACCCGCTGGCGATGTGGACCAGGCCCTGCTCGTTGCGGCCCTGGATGAACGGCAGGTCGTCGGCGTACTGGTCGAGCGCCTGGCCGAGTCCGGCGACGTTGCCGTGACCGAAGATGCCCAGCGCGGCGGGGATCATCCGACGGCGGTCGCCGTCGGCGACGCTGTACTGCCGGGATAGGTACAGGACCAGTGCCTGGGCCGTGGTGAGGCGCAGCGTCCGGTTGCTTGTCATGTCCTTGTTCTCCTTGGGACGCACGGGATCCGCACTGACTGAGGGGCGGGTCACCAGGGCTGGCCGTGCAGGATGATGGTCTTCTCCTCGGTCATCTCGGCGACGGCGGCGCGGAAGCCTTCCTTGCCGATGCCGGAGGCCTTGAGGCCGCCGTAGGGCATGAGGTCGGCGCGCCACAGCGGGGTCCAGTTGATGTGGATGACGCCGGCGTCGATCTGACGCATGGCACGCACGGCGGCGCTGACGTCCTTGGTGAACACGCCGGCGCCCAGCCCGTAGGCGGTGGAGTTGGCGTACGCGATGGCGGTGGCCCAGTCCTCGGCGGTGGATATCGCGACCGCGGGGCCGAAGAGCTCCTCCTGGTTCAGCGGGGCGTCCGGGGCCACGTCATCGACGACAGCCGGGGTGACGATGGCGCCCTCGCGCTGCCCGCCGGTGAGGAGCTTGGCTCCACCGTCGACCGAGGCGCGGAGCGCCCCCTCGACGCGCCGCGCCTCGGCCTCGCTGATCAGGGTCCCCAGTCGGGTGCCGTCCTGGGACGGGTCGCCGTAAGGGATCGCCTCGACCAGGGGAACGAGGGCGTCCAGGAGGTCGCCGTGCACCCGTGGGTGGGCGATGACGCGCTGGACGGAGATACACACCTGGCCGGCGTTGATGTAGCCGCCGGCCGCGATAGCGCTGGCCGCGGCCTCGACATCCGCGTCCGGAAGGATCACGACCGGGCACGAGGCGCCGAGTTCGAGGGACAGCTTCTTCACCCCGGCGGTGCGTGCAATGTGCTCGCCGACCGCGGTGGAGCCGGTGAAGGAGATCTTGCGGACCCTGGCGTCGGAGACGAGCGCGTCACCGAGCCGGCCGCCCGGGCCGGTGATGACGTTGAGCACACCTGGAGGCAGCCCGGCGTCGGTGAACGCCCGGGCCAGGGCCAGCGCGGTCAGCGGGGTGGTCCTGGCCGGCTTCAGGACGACGGCGTTGCCGGCGGCCAGTGCGGGCGCGACCTTGTGCAACACCAGCAGCGACGGGTAGTTGAACGGGGTGATCGCGACGACCACGCCGCACGGCTGGCGCAGGGTGAAGCCCACCTTGTCCAGGCCGGTGCCCCGGTGGGCGTCCAGCGGCAGGGTCTGGCCGTAGAGCTGGGTGCCCTCGTACCCGGCGAGCCGGATCATGTCGCCGGCGCGGCCGACCTCGCCGCGTGCCTCGGTGATGGTCTTGCCGTTCTCGGCGGACAACAGCGCGGCGATCTCCTCGGCGCGCTCGTCGACGAGCGCGGCAGCGCGCATCAGGATGGTGAGACGGGCGTGGGCGGGCAACTCGCGCCACACCGCCGCGCCGTGCTCGGCGGCGGCCAGAGCCTTGTCGACGTCGGAGGTGTCGGCGATGGCCGCCTGCCCGACGACGTGCCCGTCGTACGGGGAGCGGACCTCCTCGACCCGCCCACCGGCGCTCGGAACCCATTCGCCGGCGATGAGGAGCTGACCGTCGGTCATGGTGTGGGCCTTCCTGTTCAGACGGTGATCCAGCGCTTCTCGGCGTCCGAGCGAAGCATCGCGTCGACGAGCCGAGCGGCCAGCACCATGTCGGCGATGGTCGCGCCGTCGGGTGTATGGGTGACGATCGAGGTGAGCAGGCGCTGGGCCTCGATCACCTTGAGGTCGTCGAAGCTGAGCGGGATAGCGGTGTCCGGCTGGAACGCCCCGGCCTCGCCGTCGTTCGGCCCGACGCGGTGGGTGGTCCACGACGCGCCCTGGTAGTCCTGGCCGAGGCACACCTGCAGCTCGCCCATCCGCCGGAAGTCCCAGGCGAGAGCACCGGTGCTGCCGTGCACCTCGAACCCGTAGGAGTTCTGCTCGCCGACGGAGGCGCGGCTGGCCTCCAGGAAGCCCTTGGCCCCCGACGCGAACCGCAGCATGGTGAGGACGTGGTCCTCGTTCTCGACCGGCAGCAGCGGGCCGTCCGCGCCACGCGAGAAGTGCGACGAGGCGCCGATGGCCTGGGGACGCTGGGTGATGAACGTCGATGTCTCGGCGAGCAAGGCGGTGATCGGGCCGACAACGTACTGGGCGAGGTCGAGGCCGTGCGAGGCGAGGTCGCCGATGACGCCGCTGCCGGCCTGGTCCTGTACGAAACGCCAGGTCAGGGCGCCGTCGGGGTGGGCGCAGTAGTCGCCGAGCATCTGCACCCGGACGTGGCGGACCTCGCCGATCCGGCCGGAGGCGACCAGGTCGCGGGCGACTTCGACGGCGGGGGCGTTGCGGTAGTTGAAGCCGACGGCGGAAGCGACGCCGGCGGCCGCGATCGCGTCGGCGATCTCCTGGGTCTCGGCCAGGTTGCGACCGGCGGGCTTCTCGATCCAGATGTGCTTGCCCGCCTTGGCGGCGGTCACGGCCACGTCGCGGTGGGTGAAGTTCGGGCCCGCGACACACACCAGGTCGATGTCGTCGCGGCTGACGAGGTCGGTCCAGTCCGGGGTGGTCCAGGAGACGCCGAAGACCTTGCGGGCGTAGTCGAGGCGGTCGTCGTCGGCGGGGTCCGCGACCCCGACCAGGCGCGGGGTCGCGCCCAGATCACGGTAGTGCTGCAGGACGCGGGTCAGGGCCTTGGCATGGACCTGGCCCATCCAGCCGAAGCCGACGATACCGACGTTGACATGTTGCGACATTGGGGTCCACCTGCGGCGGATGGCTCCGCCTGCCTTTCTGAAGGAGGTCAGCGGACGTCGTCGAGGCGCACCGGCCGATGCTCGCGCCAGGATCGGGTGGCGGCCTCGGCGATGAGCGACGCCTCGACGCCGTCGTGGAGGGTGCAGGGCGAGGGAAGGGCGCCGGCCACGACCTGGGTGAAGGCGGTCAGCTCGGCGCGGAAGGCGTCCGCGAAGCGGTCCATGAAGAAGTTCCACGGTGTGCCGGACGGAAAGGCGACCGCCGGATCGGCGGACCGCAGCGGCAGGCGGTCGTCCAGGCCCGCGGCCACCGAATCCTTGCTGCCCAGCACCTCGAGGCGGACGTCGTGGCCGCGGCCGTTGGAACGGCTGTTGGAGACGACGGCGAGCGTGCCACCGGTCATGGTCAGGATGGAGGTGACGGACTCGGCGTCACCGGCGGCCTCGATGTAGTCGACGCCCTGGTTGGTGCCGGCGGCGTACACCTCGACGACCTCCTGGCCGGTGACGTACCGGACGGCGTCGAAGTCGTGGATCGCGCAGTCGTTGAAGATGCCGCCCGACCCGCGGATGTAGGCCTCCGGCGGAGGCGCCGGGTCCAGCGTCGTCGAGCGTACGGTGTGGACGTACCCCAGGGTGCCCGCGACCACGTCTGCCCTGGCCGCCATGTAGGCGGCGTCGAAGCGGCGTGGGAAGCCGATCTGGATCGGGGTGTCGTTGCCGGCCAGCTCGTCCCGCAGCGCGACGGCCTCCTCCGACAGCGCGGCGACGGGTTTCTCGCAGAAGGTGGGGATCCCCGCCCGAACGCAGGCTCGGATGAAGTCGGGGTGAGTGGCGGTCGAGGACGCGATGATGATGCCGTCGACGCCTGAGGTCAGCACGTCGGCGGGCTCCGGGGCGACGCGGACGTCAAGCCGCTCCCCGACCCGTCGCGCGAGGTCGGGGGCGGCGTCAGTGATGATGATCTCGTCGACCGCCGGGAGGTCCGTGAGCGTCTGCGCGTGGAACGCGCCGATGCGTCCCACGCCGATCAGTCCGATGCGCATGGCGTAACTTCTCCTGAGGTGGTGACGACTACTCGTGGGCGCCTGGGATGATCTGGTCCCAGTCGATGACGGACCCGGTGACCACACCGCTGCGGTCTGAGAGCAGGAAGATCACGAAGTCGGCGATCTCGTCGACCTGCCCCAGCTTCCCCATGGGCTGCTGGGCCGCGGCCTTCTCGAGCCAGTCGTCGTCGGCGTCGTGCCAACGGCGCTGGGTGGCGTCCTCGCCCTCGGTCTCGGTCCACCCGATGTTCACGCCGTTGATCCGGATCCGGTCCCAGCGATGAGCGAACGCGGCATTGCGGGTGAGTCCGACCAGGCCGGACTTTGATGCGACGTACGGCGCCAGGTACGGCTGACCGCCGTGGGACGACATCGTGATGATGTTGACGATGGAACCCCCTTTGCCTCGGGCGACCATGTCCTTGATCGCCGCCTGCATGAGGAAGAACGGACCACGCAGATTGACGGCGATGTGCTCGTCGAAGAGCTCCGGCGTGGTGTCGAGCATCGTGCCGCGGGTGGTGAGGCCGGCGCAGTTCACCATGCAGTCGATCCGGCCGAACCGGTCGATCGTCTCCGCGACCGCGGCCTGGCCCTGGCCGACGTCACTGGCATCGGCCTGGACGTAGCGAACCTGCCGCCCCGACCGTTCGGCGAGATCGGTCGCGAACTGCTCACCGACGTCCTTCCGCCGGCCGGTGACCACGACGTCGGCGCCGTTCCGCACCGCGGCGATGGCGATCGCCGCACCCAAGCCTTGCGTCCCACCGCTGACGAGGACGACCCTGCCGTCGAGCAAGGCGTCGCTGAGCTGAGGCATGACTGGCTCCCCCAGGAAGTTCTGATGGCACACCCCGCGACGATCGGCCGGGATGTGGGACAGGGCGTGTGACCCCTGACACAAAACCGTAGGCTCCGTCCGCGCGCGTACGGCGGCCAGAACGACTCAAGAACGCCTCATGCCCCCGCTCACCATGAAAGCGAATCGGCACCACCCTCGGCACGATCAAGTCGACCATGTACGCGGCTGTCGTGACGGCACTCACCACCCGCTGACATTGACAAAAGCGCTTGCCGTTGTGGCAAAGTGCGTCTATGGACGATGACGAGATTGTTCTGGACGACGTTCTGCATGCCGTCGGGCCACGGCTGCGGACCCTGCGCCAGCAGCGCGGCGCCACGCTGACCGAGCTGTCGGAGTCCACCGGCATCTCGATCAGCACCCTGTCGCGCCTGGAGTCCGGGCAGCGGCGGCCGACCTTGGAGCTGTTGCTGCCCCTGGCGCGCGCCCACCAGGTGACGCTGGACGAGCTGGTCGACGCGCCGCCCACCGGTGACCCGCGTGTGCAGTTGCGCTCGTTCAATCGCCGTGGCTCCGTCTTCATCCCGCTCACCCGCCGGCCCGGCGGGCTCCAGGCGTTCAAGCAGGTCATGCCACCGAACTGGCCCGGAACCGAGCCCGACCCCCGGGTGCACGAGGGCTACGAGTGGCTCTACGTACTGGCCGGTCGGCTGCGCCTGGTCCTCGGCGAGCACGATGTGATTCTCACGCCCGGCGAGGTCGCCGAGTTCGACACCCATATCCCGCACTGGTTCGGCAACGCCGGTCCCGAGCCGGTCGAGATCCTCTCCCTCTTCGGACCTCAGGGCGAACGTCTCCACGTCCGCGCCCAGCCCGCCGGCAAATGAGCTGATCTTGCGATCGCTCGTTACGGGATGATGTCGCCACGATCTCAGCGGCGGCCTGCCGGCACGAGGAGAGTCGCCCGCTGGTGCTGGCCTGAGCGGCCGAGTCGCTGGCGCGACGCCGTCTGCCGGCTCGGGCGCCCCTGCTCTCGTCGAGCGCCTGGTGGCCAACCTCCTCGACAACGCCATCCGCTACAACATCGCAGGCGGGCGAGTAGAAGTCGCGACCGAGACCAGAGGCGAGCGCGCTTTCCTCTCCGTGGCCAACACCGGACCGGTCATTCCACCGGCGCAGGTCGACCGGCTGTTCGAGCCCTTCCAGCGACTTGACCGCACCGCCCGCAACGACGGTCACCACCGCCTCGGTTTCTCGATCGTCCGCGCCATCGCCACCGTCCACGACGCCACCTTCACCGCGCGCGCACGACCAGAAGGCGGCCTTGCCGTGGAGGTCGGTTTCCCGAGTCGCTGACAGGAGCGGCGGGGTGTGGCCAAGCGGGCCCTCGCGGGGCGAGTCTGCAGGTTCCTCCAACTGCCCGACGGCCCCCGTTGCCATGCCTGCGGATGCGGGTCGGACAGCCCGTCGCGCTAGCCGGAGCGAGACCTCGCCGACCTGAGAGCTTGCTTAAAATTGTCTAACAATCCCAAGCGGTATGGCTCTGAGGTGTTTCCGAAATGATTGCTTAGCTGCGAACACTTGCAGCTATGAGTCGGTGGTGTTAAGTTCCACGCACCGCTTGTCGGACAATCTCCGCGTCGACCACGTGGCACGCGAGCACAAAGACGAACACAGCACGGCTCCTGCGCATGCGCGCACGAGCCGCACAACTGTCGAGAAGATCAACTGCACGGGCGCATTCGAACACCGCGCAGGCGCAGGACCGCCCTACCCGGCCGGTAGGCCGGTCAAGGAGGCAACGATGTCGACCAATCAGCACGACCCCCATGCGGAGGCCCTCCGCCTCGAGCACGTCACCCTGGAGTTCCCGGGCAGCCACCAGCCGGCCATCGAGGACGTCTCGTTCCAGGTCGGGCGGGGCAAGTTCGTCGCCGTGATCGGGCCCAGCGGATGCGGCAAGAGCACCATCCTCAATCTCGCCGCCGGGCTGCTCTCCCCGACCCGGGGGGAGGTCTACTTCGACGGGGAGCGCGTCACTTCCGTCAACTCCGAAGCGGCGTACGTGACTCAGCAGGCCAATCTGCTTCCCTGGCTGAGCGTCAAGGCCAACATCGGCCTGGCGCTGAAGTTCCGCAAGGTTCCGAAGGACGAGCGGGACGAACGGATCGCCCACTGGGTCAGAGTCGTCGGCCTCACGGGATTCGAGGACCACTATCCCCGGGAGCTCTCCGGCGGCATGCAGAAGCGCGTCGCGATCGCGCGGGCGCTGATCTACAACCCCTCCATCGTGCTGATGGACGAGCCCTTCGGGCCGCTGGACGCCATCACCCGGCTCAAGCTCCAACAGGAGCTGCTCAACCTCTGGGAAGAGCAGAACGGCACGCTCATTTTCGTCACGCACGACCTCAACGAGGCGATCTACCTCGCCGACGAGGTCATTGTGATGTCCAGCGGGCCCGGCACGATCCGCCGTGTTCTTCCCGTGCCCTTCGAGCGCCCCCGCAGCATCGGCTCCCTCGTCGAGTCGCCCGAGTTCGCGGAGCTCTACAACGACCTCTGGGGTCTGTTCAAGTCCGAGCTGCAGATGTCGGACGCCACCGCGTAGAAGACCGCCCAGCTGCCAAAACGAGGTTCACAGCGTTGATATCCATCACCGAAACGATCGCCGTTCCAAGTCCGCCGAAACGCGTCTGGGAGGTGTTGTCGAGCCCCTCGGACGTCGTGTCCTGCATCGGCGGCGCCGAGCTCGGGGCGGCCCACGACGACGGTTCCTTCGACGGGACCCTGGTCGTCAAGTTCGGGGCGTTGCGGGTCAGGTTCGCCGCCCGCGTCACCCTGGAGCTGACGGAGTCCGAGCTCGAGGGGCGCCTCTCGGCCCGCGGCCGGGACGGGCAGGGGGCCACGCGCTTCAGTGGAAACGCCACGTTCCGCGTGGCGGAGGGCGAGGGCCCCAGCGACTCGCGGGTGACCGTAGACGGCGAGATCCAGCTCACTGGAAAGCTCGCCTCGTTGATCGAGTCGGGTGCCGGGGTCGTGGTCTCGAGGATGACCAAGGAGTTCTCAGCGGAGTTGGTCCAGCGCTGCGCTGAACCTGCCGAGCTGGACACCCCGCCGACAGCGGCACCACCGCCGACCGGCCTGCTGAGCCGGTTGCGCGCCTGGTGGGCGCGGCTGCGGAACGTACGTCAGGAACCAGTCGGCGGAGCAGCCGAGGAAGGAGGCCGGTCGTGACAGCCTCCAGGCTCAATAGAGTGATCGGCGCGCTGGAAGCGGGGCAGCACGTTTTCACGGCCTTCGCGTCGGCCGACCCGGCGACCGCCGTCGAGTTCAGCACCACGGACTACGACGGCCTGGTCTTCGAGATGGAGCACAAGCCCTGGGACGTCAACGCGCTCCGGGACAGCTTCCAGTTCCTGCTGAACCGGCGGCAGATCTTCGGGGCGGCCAGCCTGGCGCCCGCGGTCACCCCGCTCGTGCGGATCCCGGTCAACGGCGCAGAGAAGGGGCAGTGGCATGCGAAGCAGGCCCTGGACCTGGGCGCGTACGGGATCGTGTGGCCGCACATCGCCACGGTGGAGGAGGCCTACAACGCCGTCGCGGCCTGCCGCTACCCGCGGCTGCCCGACAGCCCCAGCTACGAGCCCGCCGGGCTGCGCGGGGACGGCCCGCACGCGGCGGTGCGTTACTGGGGCATCCCGAACACCGAGTACTACGCCAGAGCCGACGTCTGGCCGCTCGATCCGGATGGCGAGATCCTCGTGGCCATCATGATCGAGGACCAGCTCGGCATCGAGAACCTGCCGGACATCCTCGATCAGGTGCCGGGGATCGGCCTGGTCATCATCGGCGAGGGCGACATGAGCCAGGAGCTGGGAGTGCCCCGCCAGTACGAGCACCCGCGCGTCCTGGAGTGCAAGCGCCGCATCCTCGACATCTGCACCGAGCGCGGGGTCGCCGTCGGCCATCCGCACGTGACGGCCGACAACCTCAAGCAGGTGCTCGACGACGGCTACCGGTTCCTGATGAGCGCCCCGGTCAAGTCGTACCCGGGCCTCGACCTGGGCCGCACGTTGACCGGCCGCGCCTGACCTACGCACATATCGGAGACTATTTCATGATCATCGACTGCCATGGTCACTTCACCACGGCCCCGGCCGCGCTCGGGAAGTGGCGGGAACGGCAGATCAAGGCGTTCGAGGAGTCGGGCGCACGGGTGTCGCCCGCCGAACTCCGCATCACCGACGAGGAGATCCAGGCCGCCGTCGAGCAGGGGCAGCTGAAGCTGCAGCTGGAGCGCGGCACGGACCTCGCGCTCTTCTCCCCGGGCGCGGGGAAGATGGCCCACCACTACGGCGACGAGCAGACCAGCCTGGCCTGGTCCCAGGTCAGCAACGACCTGATCAGCCGGGTGTGCGGGCTGTTCCCGGACCGGTTCGTGGGGGTGTGCCAGCTCCCGCAGTCCCCAGGGGACGGCCTGGCCGCCTCGGTGCGCAACTCCGTCGCCGAGCTGGAGCGCTGCGTCGAGGAGCTGGGCTTCGTCGGCTGCCTGCTCAACCCCGACCCCTCGGACGGGTACTGGCAGGCGCCGCCGCTGACGGACAAGGTCTACTACCCGCTCTACGAGAAGATGGTGGAGCTGAACGTTCCCGCGATGGTCCATGTGGCGATGTCGCGGAACCCTGCCTTGCAGGGCACCTGCGCGCACTATCTGAACGGCGACACCGCGGTGTTCATGCAGCTGTGCATGTCGGATCTGTTCCGAGACTTCCCGACCCTGAAGTTCATCCTGCCGCACGGCGGCGGCGCGGTCCCGTACCACTGGGGCCGGTACCGGGGGGTCATGCAGGACCAGGGCCGGCCGCCGCTGGAGGAGTCGATCCTGCAGAACGTCTTCTTTGACACCTGCGTGTACCACCAGCGCGGGATGGAGCTGCTGGTGGACGTCATCCCCGTGGAGAACGTCCTGTTCGCCTCGGAGATGATCGGCGCCGTTCGCGGGGTGGACCCGGAGACCGGGCACCGGTTCGACGACACGAAGTACCTCCTGGACTCCATCGAGACGCTGAGCGACGCCGACCGGCAGGCAGTGTACGGGGGCAACGCGCTGCGGGCGTTCGGGCGACTGGAGGGCGTGCTGAAGTCCCGGGGCCGTGTGCCGGCCGAGGCGTGAGCCGGCTCTCGACGTACGTGACAAATCCGAAGGGGTACCGAAATTGAAGGCATATGAAGCGCTCGCCGAGGCGTTCGTCAAGGAGGGCACGAGCGACGTCTTCGGCATGATGGGCGACGCCAACATGCACTGGATGAACGCGCTCGCCCAGCGCGGGGTGCGACTGTACGAGGTGCGCCACGAGGGGTCGGGCCTGGGCATGGCCGACGGCTGGGCGCGCACGACCGGGCAGCCGGGCGTCGTCACGACGACCAGCGGACCGGGCGTCTCGCAACTGGCCACTTCCATGGTGTGCGCGAGCCGGGCACGAACCCCACTGGTCGCCTTCTGCGGCGAGACGGCCTGGGGCGACGAGGGTGCCACGCAGTACCTCGACCAGCGACGCTTCGCCGCCGCGATCGAGTGCGAATTCGTCCACCTCTCCCGGCCAGACCAGGCCGAGGAGGCGGTGCAGCGGGCCTTCTACCTGGCGCGGACCGAGTCCCGGCCGGTGATGCTGAGCGCCCCCATGGACATCCAGCAGGGGACGGTCGAGGACGCCGACGAGTACGTCCCCTCGACCGCACTCCTCGACCGCCCACGGCTGCTGCCGGACCCGTCCCGGATCGCGGCGGCCTGCGACATTATCGCGTTGAGCAAGCGCGTGGTGATCATCGCGGGGCGCGGGGCGCGCCGTGCGGGCGTCGGTGAGCAGATCCTCGGCCTTCAGCAGCGGACCGGTGCCCTGCTGGCCACCACGCTGCAGGCGAAGAACTGGCTGTGTGACCGCACCGAGTTCCACGTCGGGCTGTCCGGGCTGTTCGGCAGCAAGCTGGCGATGGAGCTGCTGCAGGAGGCCGACTGCGTGATCGGGGTCGGCGCCAGCCTGAACAGCTACACGACCGAGGCGGGGTACCTCTACCCGGACGCCAAGTACATACAGATCGACACCTCCCCGCACCTGGTGATGGGCAACGGCTCGGTGGCGGACTGCTACATCCAGGCCGATGCGGTCACCGGGGTCACCGAGCTCGACCGGGCCCTGGAGCAGCGGGCCGTAAGGATCGAGGGCTTCCACACCGAGGAGGTGCTGCACCGGCTGACCGAGCCGCTGCAGGCCCCGGCGGAGTACCTGAGCGAGCTGGGCCTGATCGACCCGCGCGAGGCGATCCGGGTCCTGGACGCCGAGCTCCCGGGCGAGATCGGGCTGGTGCTGGGCAGCGGCCACCAGGTCGACTTCGGCACCATGCTTTTCCAGCGGTCCCGGGAAGTGCTGTCCAACTACGGCATGTTCGGGGCCATCGGCCAGGCCCCGCTGCTGGCCATCGGCCAGGTCGTGGCCAACGGCGGCAAGCCCGGGTTCGTGGTGGAGGGCGACGCCAGCTTCCTGATGCACCTGCCGGAGTTCGAGACGGCCTGCCGGTACGAGCTGCCGCTCCTGGTCGTCGTCATGAACGACGAGGGACTGGGCGCCGAGTTCCACAAGTCGGCGGCCAAGGGCCTGGACCCGGAGCTCGCGCTGATCCCGACGCCGGAGCTGGGCCAGGTCGCGGTGGCGCTCGGCGGCGGCGGGGCCACGGTCCGGACGATCGAGGAACTTCGCGCGGCGCTGGCGGAGTACGTACGCGCCCCCCGGCCGACCGTGATCGACATCCGAATCACCCGCAGCGTGCTGAGCGTGCCCTACCGGCGGCTCCAGTACGGCGAGGACGTGTGACATGACATCACTCACGATCCTGCTGGGGGACTACCCGCACACCCGGCCGCTCAAGCACGGCACGACTCCGGTGGCGGGGGTCGACTGCCACTTCGCGGAGTCCGCCCCGCTCTACCCGGCCTTCGCCCGGATGGTCCGGAATCTGGAGTACGACGTCTGCGAGATGGCGTTGGCGACGTACCTGCAGGCCCGGGAGGCCGGCGTCCCGGTCACGCTGTTGCCGGTGGTCCTGATCGGGAACACCCACCACCAGTCGCTGACCCGCCTGCCGGATGGCGCGGACCTGTCGCCACGGCAACTTGTCGGACAGCGGGTCGGCGTGCGCTCCTACAGCCAGACCACTGGCATGTGGGTGCGCGGCATCCTGCGCGAGGAGTACGGGGTCGAGGCCTCGGACGTCACCTGGGTCACCACCGAGGAGCCCCATGTCGCGCAGTACCGCGAGCCGGCGTACGTGACGCGGTCCCCGGCCGGGCGGGTCGCGGACCTGCTGCTCGACGGGGACGTGGCGGCGGCCGTGCTCGGGCCGAGGGCGATCGGCGGCCAGGGCCAGGGGCTGGTCCCGGTCATCCCGGACGCGGAGGACGCCGGCCTCGCCTGGATCGAACGGCACGGCACCGTACCGGCCAACCACGTGGTCGTCGTGCGTGATGACGTGCTGCGCTCCGCCCCTGAGGCGGTGTGGGCGCTCTATAGCGCACTGAAGGGCGCGATCGCTGCCACCGCAGGGGAACGCGGCGACACCCCGGCCGGGCGCGCGGTCGCGGCCGGCTGGAAGCAGCCACTGGCCAAGTGCTTTGAGATAGCCGGGCGTTACGCCCTCGAGCAGAGACTCGTGCGCTCGCCGGTCGACGTCGGCGCGATCGAGAAGGAAGCGGCCCTCGTCAAGCAGCTAGGGGGGCAGCTATGACCGGACTGCGACACCGGGTCAACGACGGCACCCGGCGTCCCGCCGAGTGGACGCCGGCGCTGCTCGAGAAGGTTGAGTGGCGGCGGGAGGCGGCGGCGGAGCCCTTCCGCGGACTGGCCACGTCCGCGGGCGTGCGGCCGGGCCTGTTCCCGCTGCGCAGCACCGGCGTGGACGTCAGCGGGGTGCGCAAGGCGGCGGAGGACTATCTGGCCGCGCTCTCGCCGCAGGAGCTGGCGGAGGGCCGGTTCTCGATGGACGACGTGTCATGGCGGCACTGGTCGAACGGGGCGCGGTACTTCCTGCGCCACGGTCTGTGCCTGGAGGACTTCGACGAGGAGAAGCGGCTCCGGGTCCTCGCCATCCTTCGCCAGAGCCTCAGCCCGTATGGGTTCCAGCAGATTGTGGACCTGATGCACCTCAACTTGACGATCGGCGAGCTGCGCGGTGAGGAGCACCTGCTCCACGAGTGGCTGTACTGGTTCAGCCTCTACGGGGAGCCCGAGAACGGCGGGCCCTGGGGCTGGCAGCTGGACGGCCACCACGTGAACGTCAACTGCGTCTTCGTCGGGGACCAGATGATCCTCACGCCGACCTTCCTCGGCGCCGAGCCGGTGATCGCCGAGGGCGGGAAGTACGCGGGGACTGCGGCCTTCCGGCGTGAGGAGGCCGTGGGCCAGCAGCTGTTCCACAGCCTGACCGGCCGCCAGCGGGAGCTGGCGGTGATCGCGGAGGAGCTGCCGCGCGGCCTGTTCGTCGGCGCTTTCCGGGACAACTTCGAACTCAACTACGAGGGCCTGCCGCTCGGTGAACTGACGCCGGGTCAGCGCGCGATCGCCTCGGAGCTCATCGGCCTGTACGTCAACCGGGCTGGCGACGAGCACGCCCGGGTCCGCATGGAGGAGGTCCGCGCCCATGAGCCCGACACCTACTTCGCCTGGGTCGGCGACGGAAGCCCGGACGGGGTCTTCTACTACCGCATCCACAGCCCGGTGATCCTCGTCGAGTTCGAGCACCAGATAGGCGTGATGTTCGACAACGACGTGCCGTTGCGCAAGCACATCCACACCGTCGTCCGCACGCCGAACGGCAACGACTACGGAATCGACCTGCTGCGCCAGCACCACGAGCGGTTCCACCGGCAGGCCGCCGTGGATGCGGCGCAGCGGTCCTGACTGAGAAGGAGCACGGGATGAAGATGGTTCTGGGACGCGACGATCTCGCGGCCGCCGCGGCGTCGGCCGTCCGGGAGACCGGGACGGAGCTGGAGCGGCTCGATGTGCGGCCGGTGCATAAAGCCTCGCGGGGTTTCGTGAACCAGGCGTCCATGGACGTCTGCGAGCTTGCGGTCGTGACGTTGCTGCAGGCGGCCGCCTACGGGAAGCCGGTGGTGCTGCTCCCGATCACCACGCTCGGCCGCTTTCAGCACCAGACCCTGGTGACCTGCGGCGAGCTGACGGTCGGCGAGATCGAGGGCAGGAATGCCGGCGTCCGGTCGTGGAGCCAGACCACCGGGGTGTGGATGCGTGGCTTCCTCACCGAGCAGTACGGGGTCGACCTGCAGAAGGTGGACTGGGTGGTGTACGAGGACAGCCACGTTGAGGGGTACGAGGACCCGGCGTGGGTGAAGCGGGCGCCGGAGGGCTCCCGTCTGCAGGCGGACTTCCTCGAGGGCCGCCTCGATTTCGGGATCATGGGCAACGAGCTCCCGGCCGACGACCGCATCCGCACCGCCATCGCGGACGCGCACGAGGTCGCCGCGGAGTGGTCGCGCGGCAAGGGGTTCGCCCCGGTCAACCATGTCGTGGGCGTGAGCGAGGCGGCCGCGCGGGAGCACTCCGCCGCCGTCTGCGCCGCGTACGACGCGATGCGTGCCGTGGTCGCAGCTGCCCCGGCACCGGGTCCGGTGGACCTGAACCCGGTGGGCTTCGAGGCGCTGCGCGGCCCGGTCTCGCAGGCAGCGGCGTTCGCGCTGGAGCAGGGCGTGCTGCCGCGGCCGGTGGAGTTCGACGACCTGGTGGCGCGGTCCTGTGCGGCCCTGGGCGTGCCGCCGTCCCGGCTCGGAGGCTGAGGCACGGCGCCGCCCGCAAGACACTCGCAGGTTCGGATCGGAAGGCAGGGAATGGACAAGCTCACGGTGGCCCTCGGGGAGTACCCCCACGGGCAGGCACTGCTCGACGGCGACGTCGAGGTGGACGGGTACCGGATCGAGCCGGTGGAGGTCAGGCCGATCATCGGCGCCTACCGGCGGATGATCCGCGACCTCGAGTTCGACGTGTGCGAACTGGCGCCGGTGTCCTATCTGATGGCCCGCCAGGAGGGGGTGCCGCTCACCGCGATACCGGTGTTCCTCAACCGGCGCTTCCACCACGGTGACGTGCAGTGCGCCGCGCGCTCGGGCATCCGGGTGCCGCAGGACCTGGAGGGACGGCGGGTCGGCGTCCGCGCGTACTCGGTGAGCACCGGCGTGTGGGTGCGCGGCATCCTCCGCGACGAGTACGGCGTGGACATCGAGAAGATCACGTGGGTGGTGGACGACGACGACCACGTCGAGGGCCGCGCCCCGGCCAACGTCGAGCGGGTGACGGACGGGCGCTCCCTCGGCGAGCTGCTGCGGGCCGGGGAGATCGACGCCGCGTTCACCGGCAACGCCGGGACCGGGCGGGCCGGCGCGCCCCGGGCCGGCTGGACGGCGGCCGTCGACGCCCCGGCTGCCGCCGGCGACGGCGAGGGCCCCTACCCACTCTTTGCCGAGGTCGATTCTCTCGGCGCGGACTGGTACCTGCGTACCGGGATCTATCCGCTGCACTCGCTGGTCGCGCTCCGCTCCGACCTGGTCGAGCGGAACCCGGACCTGCCGACCGCGCTCTACACGGCGCTGGTCGAGAGCAAGCGCAGGCAGCTCGCCGCGGATCCGGAGTGGTCCGCACTTCCTCGATTCGCCCGGCAGGGGCGGCAGATCAACGGCGACCCCGTCCCGTACGGCATCCGGGTCAACGAACCGAGCTTGACCGCGATCGTGCGGTACTCCCAGGACCAGGGCCTGCTCGACCCGGACTTCTCCGCAGACCCGCAGGCGCTCTTCGCCGAAGGCGACTACCCGGACGCCTGAGCACCGGGCGTGGTTGTGAAACAGCTGACAAAGCAAGGGAGTTGGAACGTGGACGTGGTCGACGCGCACTGCCACATCATCTCGGAGGACCTGACCGCGTACCCGCGGGCGCCGCTCGGCGGGAAGCAGTCGGACTGGGCCTCGTCCCGGCCGGTGACCGCGGAGGGAATGGTCGGCCGCATGGACGAGACGGGCATCAGGCAGGCGGTCCTGGTGCAGGCCACCACGGCATACGGCTATGACAACTCGTACGTCCTGGACAGCTGCCGGCGCCTGCCCGGGCGGTTCGTCGCCGTGGGCACCGTCGATCCGCTGCGGCCGGACGCCGCCGCCGGCCTGGCGGCCGCGGTCGGCGACGGTGGCCTGGCCGGGGTACGGCTTTTCACCAGCGGCAGCACCATGCCGACCCAGGGCGAGTGGTTCGCCGCTCCCGAGACGTACGGGTTCTGGGAGAAGGCGGGGGAACTGGACATCCCCGTCTGCCTCCAGATGCGCCTCGGGGCCGCGACGAAGCAGCTGGAGTCGCTCCTGGAACGGTTCCCCGGCGTCCGGGTGCTCCTCGACCACATCGGCTACCCCGACATCGCCGCTTCGCCCGCGCGCGCCGGGAGCGAGGTGGCGGAGCTCGCCAGGCACCCGGGCCTGCACCTCAAGCTCACCCACCGGAACCTGGAGCGGCTGCGCGACGCCGGAACGGAGGCGGTCGACTTCCTCGAGCCCGTGGTCGAGGCATTCGGCGCCGAGCGGATCGCCTGGGGTTCGAACTGCCCGGCCGCCGAGCAGTCGCTGCCGAAACTGCTCCAGCTCGCCCAGGACGTCCTCGCGGTGCTGACGGTGGACGCCCGCGGGGAGATCTTCGCGGGCACGGCGCGGCGCCTGTACCCGGGGCTCGCCACAGCACAGGACTGAGTCGTCATCTCTCCCTACACATACAGGTGATCATGGTGGAAATCAGCGGCTACGACGACGTCGTGGATGTGGGCAGCACGTCGCCGACCCGGCACAGCCAGGCGTACGAAGGACTGCGCACGCTGCTGCTGTCGGGAAGCATGGCGCCGGGCACGCGGCTCACCGAGGCGGACCTGACCAGGATGTTCAACGTCTCCCGGAGCACCATGCGGGCGGTCCTGGTCCGGCTGACCCAGGAGGGCTACGTCACCAGCGAGGTCAATCGCGGGGTGCGGACGAGAAGTTTCTCGGTCGAGGAGGCCGCGGACATTCTGGAGGCGCGCGAGACGCTGGAATCCGCCCTGGCCGGCAAGGCCGCGGAGCGGGCGACAGCGGAGGAGATCCGCGAACTGCGCCGCACGCTGGAGGCGATGGAGGACTGCAAGTCCCGCGGGGACCAGGCGGGTTATTCGCAGGGGAACCGGAGATTCCACCAGCAGGTGAAAGAGGCCTCCCATCAGCAGACCCTGGCCCGGGCGTACGACACCCTGCTCTACCCGCTCGTGATGCGCCAGTACCGCAACGTCTCCGCGCAGCACCCGCGGGCCGGATCGCTCGAGGAGCACCAGGCCATTCTCCTGGCGATCGTCACCCGCAACCCGGAGGCGGCCGTCGCCGCGATGCGCCACCACGTCGCCTCCGCCCGGCAGGCGCTGATGCTCCGGTCGGCCCGCGACGAACACACCGAGTTATCCGCGCGGCCTGAGTTCCTCAGCTGATTGACGAATCATTCGCTACCGACCAGAGAGAGTCTTCATGCGCAATCCAGTGGAAACCGAATCGGGACTGGTGGAGGGCATCCCGGGCCGGGACCGCTCGCTCACCGTCTTCCGGGGCATCCCGTATGCGGCTCCCCCGGTCGGGGAGCTCCGCTGGCGGCCCCCCCAGCCGCCGGCGCCGTGGCCGGGCGTACGCAAGACCCAGAGCTTCGGCCCGATGTGCCCGCAGGCGCCGAACCCCGAGATCGCCGGCCTCGACCTGCCGATGAGCGAGGACTGCCTCTACCTCAACGTCTGGACGGGGGCGGACTCCGCCGAGGAGCGGCGACCGGTGCTGGTCTGGATCTACGGCGGCGGCTTCCGCGTGGGCACCGGCGCGAGCCCGCGCTACGACGGCGAGAACCTGGCGCGCAAGGGCCTGGTCGTGGTGACCTTCAACTACCGCCTGGGTGCCTTCGGATTCCTGGCCACGCCCGAGCTGAGCGAGGAGTCCGAGCACCACGCCTCCGGCAACTACGGGCTGCTCGACAGCGCCGCGGCCTTGCGGTGGGTGCAGGACAACATCGCGGGCTTCGGTGGCGACCCGGACCGGGTGACGATCGCAGGGCAGTCGGCCGGCGCGGGGTCGGTGAACTTCCTGGCCATGTCGCCGCTGACCAAGGGGCTCTTCCAGCGGGCCATCGCGCAGAGTCACGCCCGCTACTCCAAGGACCCCGAACTCCGGTACCTGGCAACGTCCTATCGGGCCCTGGCCGACGCCGAGCGCGCGGGCGCGCAGTACGCGCAGGAGCGCGGGGCGCGGTCGCTGGCCCACCTGCGATCGCTGCCCTGGCAGAAGCTGGTCGACGGGGACGCCATCGACGCCGCCGTCGAGACCTTGAGCTCGGCCAAGCCGCCGCTGTTCCGCCCGGTCGTCGACGGCTGGGTGATCCCCGGCGGCTACGAGGAGACCTACGCGAAGGGCCTGCAGAACGACGTCTGCTACATCGCCGGAAACAACCTCGACGAGAGCGGGGCGGTGCCGGAGAGCACGTTCGCGGCCTACCAGACGGCCGGGAAGAAGGCATTCCGGCCGGGCATGCCCCCGGTCCACGTGACGCTGGAGGACTATCGCGCCGCGGCCGAGCAGAAGTTCGGCCCGATGGCGGAGGAGTTCCTGCGGCTGTACCCGGCCGGCACGGACGACGAGGCGGCCCGGGCCAGCAACGCGGCGGTGCGCGACAACGCGCGGATCTCCACCTTCCTCTGGGCAGCGGACTGGGCCCGGCACGCCACCCACCCCGCGTACACCTACTTCTGGACCCACGCTTCTCCGGCGCAGGGGCAGAACCCCCGCCGCGCGTTCCACAGCTCCGAGATCGAGTTCGTGTTCGGCAACCTCGATCCCGGCAGCGCCGAGTGGACCGACGAGGACCGCGAGATAGCACAGATCATGTCCGGTTACTGGGCCAACTTCGTCGCCACCGGCGACCCCAACGGCCCCGAACTTCCGCACTGGCCGGCGTACTCGCCGGACTCGGATGCGGTGATGGAGGTCGGCGACGGCTTCGGGCTGATTCCCGTAGCAGAACCGTCCCGAATCGATTTCTGGAAGCGCTTCTTCAACACCCAGCAAGCATGGTGACAGGAGACCACCCCTTGAAACACCGCAACTCCCTCACGCTGGCGACTGCCCTGGCGCTCAGTTCGGCTCTGCTGACCGCTTGCGGCGGCTCCTCCTCCGCAGGCTCGGACGGGACCACCACGGTCACCGTCGGGGTCGGCGGCAACATCTTCGACACTCCCCTGAAGGTGGCCGACGCCAACGGCTATTTCAGCAAGCGCGGCATCAAGCTCAATTACGTGACCCTGACCTCGGCGACCGGCATCTCGACGCTCCAGTCAGGCTCCGTACAGTTCCTCACCACCAGCCCGAACGACCTGCTGTCCGCCATCGCCAAGAAGCTCCCGATGTCGGCGATCTCCGCCGTCGGTTTCGGTCAACCGCTCGGTCTCGTCGTCAGCACGAAGTTCGCCCAAGCACACGGGCTGACCTCCACGACCCCGGTGGCGCAGGTGGCCAAGGCGCTGGCCTCATCGACTCCCGGCTACAGCTCGCCCAACACCAAGGCTGAGGCAGGGATCTTCCTCAAGGCGTACGGCGTCGACCCCGAGAAGCTCAAGTGGGTGTCGCTGCCGAGCCCGGTCGCCGACCAAGCCGCGCTCAAGAACAACCAGATCGACTGGTTCATCACGTCCGAGCCGCTGCCGCTCCAGATCCAGCACTCCGGGGACGGCGTCGTGGTGGCCGACCCGCTGACCGTTCCGCAGTGGAACGCCAAGGCCTCCGGATACAGCCTGTTCGTCGTGGCGAAGACTAGTTACGCCGCACAGCACTCCGACGTCGCCAAGAAGTTCGTCGCCGCGATCCAGGACGCCACGAACTACATGGCCACCCACCCGGGGGACGCCACGGTGCTGGGCGTGGTCCAGAAGACGCTGCCGAACGTCCCGGCCGACGTGCTGAAGAACAGCCTTGAGCTGGTCGACTGGGCGCAGAGCGGCAAGATGTCCGACGCCGATTGGAGCACCACCATCGCGTTCCTCAACTCGCTGGGGACGATCAAGGACGGGGCGAAGATCACGTCGAGCAACTGGACCAACGAATACCTGCCGTGATGCGGTCAGCGACGACTGAGAAGGAGGAGACCATGGTGACTGCTACCGGAAACGCGGAGAGCAAGACCGAGGTCTCGACGACGCCCCGGCGAAACGGCGACCGGTGGCGGGGCATGGGCACCGTGGTGGCGCTCCGCATCGCGGTGATCGCGGTCACCGTGGGCCTCTGGCAGGGGCTGAGCGGGCCGGTCCTGCCGGAGTACGCGGTCAGTAAGCCCACCGAGGTCGCCAAGGCCTTGTGGACGTTCCTCGGCTCGTCGTCCGGGTGGACCGACATCCAGACGACGGCGTTCGAGGTGGGGGTGGGGTTCGGCATCGGGGTGGCGCTCGGGACGGTGGCCGGCCTGGTGCTCGGCTCTTTCAGCTTCGCCGGCCAGGTGCTGGAGCCTCTGATCGCGGCGGTCAACGGCATCCCCAAGATCGCTCTCGCCCCGCTGTTCCTGCTGTTCTTCGGCATCGGCGTCTGGTCGAAGATCGCCATTGCCGCTACCGGCGTGGCCTTCATCGTGTTCTACAACCTCTACCTCGGCCTGCGGCTGCGGGAGCGGGAACTCGTCCAGATCGTCCAGGTGATGGGCGGACGCAGGCACCACGTGCTCAGCTATGTGACGATTCCGACACTGGCCTCGCCGTTCTTCGCGGCGCTCAAGCTGGGCGGGCCGATGACCATCCTGGGCGTCATCGGCGGCGAGTTCATCGCATCTTCCAACGGCGTGGGCCACGAACTGTTCACCTCTGCCACGAACCTCGACGCTCCGGCCGAATTCGCCGGCCTGATCGTCCTCGTGGTCATGACGCTCATCCTGAACGGACTGCTGTCCTGGCTGGACAAGTTCGCTCTGAAGCACCTCGGTCTCGCCGCCCGCCGTCCGGCGGAGAAGCGGGCCTGAGTCTCGCGGGGTGCATCTCTTCAGTCCGAGGGCCGGCGAGCCTGTGCCGGTTGCACAACGCCGGCCCTCGGCTTTTGTCGTCGAGAAGGAAAGAGGTTGTCATCGATGTCGGATTCCAACGAGGCCATGACGGACGGAACGACCGGGCCGTCCCGCAGGGGAGTGCTGGGTGCGGTGGTGGCGGCCTCTGCCGCCGCGGCTGCCGTACCACTGCTCGCCGACATACCGACCGCGGAGGCGGCGGCGAAGGGGACACCGGAGCTCCTCTTCATCAGTACCTGGAAGGGTACCCAGATCTATGGGGCCAGGTTCGACTCCGATCGCGGGATCATGGCGCTGATCGGCCCCGTGGGTGAGGCCACCTCAAACTGGGCGACCATGCACCCGACCCGTCCGGTCCTCTACGTCGCCAGTGGAGAAGACGGCGGGACCGTCTACGTCTTCACGATCGATCGAGCGACCGGCGCGCTGAGCCAGAGCGGTGCGGTGAAGACGGATGCGGGGGGCACGGGCGGCGGCGGCCTGTCGTATATCGGCGTGGACAGGCCCTCGGACACGCTGTTGGTCGCGAACTTCGAGGCGGGCCTCGCCGCGACCCTCCCGATCGGGAAGGACGGGGGACTCGGCTCGCCGGTGTCCGTCATGAAGGACACGGGTTCCGGTCCTAACGCGCGGCAGGCAGGCCCGCACCCCCATGACGTGGTCATCGATCCAAGCGGCAGGTTCGCGCTGGTCGCGGATTTCGGCGCCGACCGCGTCTTCGTCTATGGCTTCGATCGCGCAACCCGCGCTCTGTCTTCTGACGGGATGACCCCTTACGCGACGCAGGCGGGCTCGGGTCCGCGGCGCATCGTGTTCCACCCCAACGGCCGGACCGTCTACCTGCTGAACGAGTTGACGGCGGACATCCAGACCCTTGACTGGAATCCGCGGGAGGGGCTGCTGACGCACCGCCAGAGCCTGTCCACTGATACGCCCGATTACGCGGGGACCAAGAGCGCCGCCGAGCTGGCAATGAGCCGCGATGGCCGCTTCGTCTATGCCTCAAATCGAGGTGAAAACACCCTGATCGTCTTTTCGGTCGACCAGAAAACCGGCCTGCTTGCGCTTGTCCAGCGAACCCCTTGCGGGGGTCAGAAGCCTTGGAGCTTCTCGATTCATCGGAGCGGGCGGTGGCTGCTCGTCGCAAACGAAGCGAGCAGCACCGTCAACCTTTTCAGTATCGACCGACGGTCTGGGAAGCTGACTGACACCGGAACGTCAATGCCCATTCCAAATCCCGACTGCATCACTTTCTGTTAGCGGCGAGGAGGGCGGTGCCGCCGCCGATGAGCAGGCCGGACAAGCCCACCCACTTGGTCGAATACGAGACCATGCTCCTCGGACGGCACAATCTGACCGCCCGCTCCCGGCGTGAGGGCGGCCTCCTGGATCGCAGCGCCTACATCCTGCTCAGCTGCATCCGGGTGGAGGGCCCGATGTCCATCCGCCAGCTCAGCGAGGCCTTCGGCCTGGACGCCTCCACCCTCAACCGGCAGACCGCCGCCATGCTCCGCGACGAACTGGTCGAACGCATCCCCGACCCCGACGGGGGCATCGCCCGCAAGTTCCGCATCACCGACGAAGGCGAGCCCGCCTCGACGACGAACGCGAGGCGATCGTCGGCGGCCTAGAGGAGATCATGGACGCCTGGACCCCCGAAGAGCGTCGCCTCCTCGCTTCCTTGGTCATCTTGGCCGACGACATCACCTGCCGGAGACAAGCTCGGCCAAGTGGTGCAGCGAGTTGGTGAGGTGGTCAGGGCCGAACGGCGGGAACTGGATGTACTCCCGTCTGAACTGCGGCACCGCCGACCAGTCGTAGGTGAGCGTGACCTCAGTCTCGGACGGACCGAGCGGCGCAAGGTCGTAACGCCAGATCCAGCCGCCGAACTCCAGGTGACCGTCGTCCTTCTCATACCCCGTCAGCCAGCCAATGGCGCGCGGCGGGTCGAGCACCTGGACCTTGTTGACCACCTGGTAGTCACCGTCTGGATGCTTGGCGTGATACATGTCCATCCGGAAAATCTGCCCCACCTCGGTCAGCGGCGCCTGGTCGACAGATTCGTTGACCCAGCCGGTGCCATCGATCGCGGAATGGGTCGTCGGGTCCGCCAGCACCGCGAACACCCTCGCGGCGGGCACGGCGACGGTCAGGGTGGCGCTCACGTTCTCCTGATTCATGGTGTGCTCCTTGGAAAGGATCAGGCGGACAGGCGGCGGGCGATGACCGGGACCACGATCGCGGCGGCGACCACGTGCGTCAGCATCAGCAGCACCTTCGTGGCCGCGGACGCGTCCGCGAGCACATCCGGTACCAGCGACAACGCGGTGAGCACCATCGTGGTGCGGACGAACGCCGTGCGCGGACGGCGGGCCGAGCGAGCCAGGACCAGGGCCAGCACCAGGCCCATCACGGAGAAGATGACGGTCAGCACGGCGAACCCGGACACCGGGATCGGCGCGCCGCCGACAACGAGGCTGATCCCGGCGAACTCACCCGCCGCGGCGACGGTCGCGGTCGCCGCGGCGGCGACGGCCGCGGCGGTCAGGCCACCGATGATCAGTGGCTTCGCGGGAGCGACGGTGATGGCGGACATCGTGTACCTCCGGTGAGTGGTGACCGGCTCGTTGCCGGCCTCTCACCTTGGCTACGAACGGGCTCGACGCCATTCGACATCCCCGCAGAAAAAATCAGAAGACCTACTGTCGCTCGACGACCACCGCCGGGGATTCGCCACGGCCATGGCCGTCCTGATCGCCGAGTTCAACGCCTACCTGGACCACGACGGCGCCAACCCGGTCGCCGACTCGGTCTCCTACCGGCAGGGCACCCTGTGGCTCAGCCCGGACGAGCTCACCGCCATGTTGGCCGACCTGCTCGCGGTACTGCGCAACCGGCTGGCCAACACGCCCGCACCCGGCCGCACGCCGTACCTCCTCAGCGCGATCTTGTTCCCTTCCCGGCAACCACCTCCGCACGGAACCGGCCGCTAGCCCACGAAGCTGACCCCAGCCCCGCCCCGACGTCGCCGAGGTAGGTGCTGTTCAAACGGCCGACAAACGCTGACACTCCTCAATGGCGAAACCAGGCAGCCGCACAGACGTCATGCCGCCTGTCCTTCTCGGCAGGCGGTGACCTGAACGGATCCGGCAGACATGGGTGAGAGGCCCGTGAAAGCATCGCGGCACTTCGGGCAAGAAGGGGCGTCCATCGTTCACCTGACTCAGCGGAGACGCCTGCATGGCCGTTCCACCTGACCTGGCCGACCCACCCGATCTGCGGGTGGACATCGAGCAGATCTTCAACGCGCACTTCACCGAGATCCACCGCTACATCGCCAGGCGGTTGTCCGACGACACCGCCGACGACCTGGCGGCCGAGGTGTTCCTGGCGGCCTATCGGGGCGGCTACGACGCCTCGCGTGGCGGGGTCCGTCCGTGGCTGTACGGCATCGCCACCCACCTCATCGCACGGCACCGCCGTACCGAGATCCGCAGATGGAAGGCGCTCAGCCGGATGGCCGGGCGCGCCGAGCGCAGCGACGAGGACGCCGCGCTGGCCCGCGTGGCCGCGGGCGAGCTGACCGGCAAGCTGGCGGGGGCGCTGGCCGGGCTCAACCGCGGGGACCGCGACGTCGTGCTGCTGAGCTCGCTGGGCGAACTCAGCCACGCCGAGGTCGCCGCCGCCCTTCAGATCCCGGCGGGGACGGTCGCCTCCCGGCTCAACCGGGCGCGCAAGCAGCTCCGCAAGGCACTCGGCGACGTCAACCCTTTGGAGGAGACCCATGGATGAGCTGCGCCTCCTGGCGAGATCACTGCCGGACGCTCCGCCACCCTCGGCGGAGGTGGTCAAGCAGGCCCACGCCCGGCTGTCCGCCGCCCAGCAGGAGCCGGTACGGCCAGGCAGAGCGCATCGGCGCGGCCTCGTCTGGGGATGGACCCTCGGAGCGGCCGCGGCCACGGTCGCCATCGTCATGGCCGTCGTCACGCTGGTGTCGAACGTGATCGCCGCGCCCACGCCGATGCTCGTGCCGGCCAGCGGCAACGATGTCCTGCTCCGGCTGGCGGACCTGGTCGCGAAACAGCCGGACGAGGGCGGCGCCTACTGGCGTAGGCCACTGCTCAACAATGGGCTGACAAGGGTCCGGGCGGGCGGCGAGACGTTCAATGTCCTCATCTCGTCGCGGATCGACCTTTGGCAGCCGCGCGATCCCCACGACCCGGTCCAGGCGGAGCAGCGGCAGCAGTTCGTCCGTCCCGCGACCAAGGCCGACGAGCGCGCGTGGCGGACGGCGGGTTCTCCGGTGACGGTCCAGCGAGTGTGCACGCCGGGCACCTCCGCGGGCGACTGCAGGAAGATCCGGTTGCGGTCCAAGCCCTCGCAGTGCGTGTACACACGCGCGGCCAAGCCCAGCGGCGTGCTCGGTGATTCACGATTGGATGAACTCACGCTCGCCGACCTCGCGGCGCTGCCCAGCGACCCCGGACAGCTCCGGGAGAAACTGCGAACCTTCTGGGAAGCCCGTAAGGACAGCCGATCCAAGACCAGCTTCGAGGCGTTTCTCGCCACCTCCTCCGTTCTGCTGGAGCTCCCGGTCAGGCCCGCGGTCAGGGCAGCCGCCCTGCGTCTCCTCGCCGGACTGCCGACGACCAAGGTGCACGGCTCGATCGTCGATCCGCTGGGACGTCCGGGCATCGAGGTCACCTTCATCAAGAGCGAGGGTTTCGCCGGTGAGTTCGGCACCGACGACGAGGTGGCGCAGCGGTTCGCCACCGTCCTCGACCCGCGGACCGGGACCGTTCTGGCGGCTAATGTCGCGATCGCGGCCGAGAGCGCGGAGGGGCTCGCCAAGGGGACGTTCATGGACTATCAGGCATGGGCAGCTGAGGCCGGCTGGACCAGCGACCGTCCCGAGCGCCCGAGCGGCTGCCGGCTCAGCAACCGTCAGCTCTCGTGACAGGCCCCGCCATGGGCGATCGTGCCCTGCGGCGATGCGGTCATCGCCCGGGGACCTGACCTCGACGCCGGAACACACCGGTCACGACTCCAGGAAGCGGAGCACGGCCAGCACGCGGCGGCTGTAGCCGGTCTGGTGTGAGAGATGGAGCTTGTCGAACAGTGAGTTGACGTGCTTTTCCACGGCGCTCTGCGACACGTGCATGGCCTGGGCGATCGAGGCGTTGGTCAGTCCCTGGGCCATGCGTTCGAGGACGTCGCGCTCGCGCGGGGTGAGCCGGGCCAGCGGATCGATCTGGGTGGTGCGGGCCAGCAACTGGCGTACGACCTCCGGATCGAACGCCGCTCCCCCGGCGCCCACCCGGTCGAGCGCGTCGAGGAAGTCGGCCACCTGCGCCACCCGGTCTTTCAGCAGATATCCGACACCTTCCACATCACCGCTCATCAGCTCTGTCGCGTACTTCTTCTCCACGTACTGCGACAGGACCAGCACCTTGACGGTGGGCCAGCGTCGCCTGATCTCCAGCGCGGCGCGCAGGCCCTCGTCGGTGTGGGTCGGCGGCATCCGTACGTCGACCACCACGATGTCGGGCCCGTGGGCGGCCACCGCCTCGACCAGGGCGGGACCGTCGCCCACGGCGGCGGGCACCTCGTGGCCCTCCTCCACGAGCAGCCGTAGCAGGCCCTCGCGCAGCAGCGTCGAGTCTTCGGCCAGGATCACCCGCACGGCAGCTCCGCCACGATCGTCGTCGGGCCGCCCGCCGGGCTGACCAGCTGGAATCCGCCGTCGAGTGCCGCTACCCGGCGCGCCAGCCCCGACAGGCCGCTGCCCGAGGCGGTCGCGCCGCCCCGGCCGTCATCGATGACCCGCACGACGATCATTGTGCCCTCCCGGTGCACGTCAACGGTGATGAGTGTGGCTCCCGCGTGCTTGGCGGCGTTGGTCACCGCCTCGCAGACGACGAAGTAGGCGGCCGTCTCCACCCCCATCGGCGGGCGCGCGGCCAGGTCGCAGGAGACCTTGACCGGCACGCTCGATCGCTCGGCCACCCCCGCCAGCGCCTCGCCGAGGCCAAGGGAGTCGAGGCCGCTCGGGTAGACCCGCCAAGCCACCTCGCGCAGCTCGGCCAGCGCCTGCTGCGCCTCCTCGTGCGCCTGGTCCAGCAGCTCGGGACGGCCGCGCCGGGATCGGCCGATCAGCATCGACAGGGCGACCAGGCGCTGCTGGAGGCCGTCGTGCAGGTCGCGTTCGATCCGGCGGCGCTCTGAGTCGACCGCCGCCACGATCCCGGCCCGGCTCTCGGCCAGCTCGACGATCCTGCGCTCGAGTCTCTCGGTCGGGTCGGGGCCGAGCACGCGGCGGGCCAGCCGCTGCTCGAGCGCGTGTACGCCCACCACGCCCGAGAGGGTCAGGAAGAGCAGCAGCAGCCCGATCGTGGCGAAATAGATGAGGATCGGCCAGGTGGGCTCGATGTCGTCGAAGGTGCCTCCGGTCCCCCAGGCCCAGGTGACGCGGACCCCCGTTACCACTCCGATCAGCAGCAGCCCCACCACCAGCCCGCCCAGCACCCCGACCGGAACGCGCAGCGCGAGATAGCGCGTGGCCCGCCCGCCCACGTCGAAGTCCGCCGGGTCGAGGCGCAGTCGCCGCGTCTCCAGCAGGACCAGCCGCCTGGCCATCGCCCGCGTGTTGGGATAGCCCAGGAAAGGCAGCGCCACCAGCAGGAACGCCAGATCGGCCAGGGCGGTGGCCGCGCCCAGCGACACCGCCACCAGCAGCCGCAGCCCCTCAGCGACGGGACGCATGTCGTCCCTTGCGTCGCTCGGCCACTCGTACCCCGATGAAGACGAGCACCGCCAGCACGACCACGCCGATCACCACGTTCGTGCCGACTCCCACGTAGGCCTCCACCAGCGACCAGTTCTCGCCGAGGTAGTAGCCGGCGAGCACAAAGATGGAGTTCCAGATGAGGCTGCCGGCGGTTGTGAGCAAAGTGAAGGTGAGCAGCGGCATCCGCTCCACCCCTGCCGGGATGGAGATGAGGCTGCGGAAAATGGGGATCATCCGCCCGAAGAACACCGTCTTCTTGCCGTGCTTGAGGAACCACGCCTCGGTCTTCTCGATGTCGGAGACCTTCACCAGCGGCAGCTTGGCGGCGATCGCCAGCGTGCGGCGGCGGCCGAGCAGCGCACCCACCCAGTAGAGCGCCAGCGCCCCGAACACCGACCCCGCCGTGGTCCACACCAGCACGTCGAGCAGGTCCATCTCGCCCCTGCTCGCGGTGAACCCCGACAGCGGCAGGATCACCTCGCTCGGCAGCGGTGGGAACAGGTTTTCCAGCGCGATCGCCAGGCCCGCCCCGGGGGCGCCCAGAGTCTCCATCAGTGCGATGAGCCAATCAGTCATGTTGTAGAGGCTAATCAAGATCCAATATGGCGGTAATGAGGTGGGCGGCAGATCTCGCCTGTGGTAAACCACAGGTGCTTTGTACCGTACACTGTACGGCCGTGAGCCCAATGACGGATCTGGTACGGCAGGCGGTCGTCTTCGAGCCCGGCGACCCGCCCAGGGAGGGGCGGATGGCCTTCCTCTCCCCGGACGGGGACGCCACGGTGACCGTGGTCGAGGAGCACAGTGGTGAGCTGCGGGTTCTGGAGGCCGGGGCCACCCGCGTCCCGGTCGCCGACGCCGTGGCCGCGCTGGCCAGGGCCAGGAGTGACGCGGGTGCCCATCCGGCGGCGCGGTTCTGGGGCGCGGTGGCGCTGGTCGCGCTGCAACTGGTCGCCAGGGGGCGGATCCTGCCGGGGGTTTCGGCGGGCGACTTCGACTCCTGGCGGGCGGGGCCGTTCGACACGGCCGACGTACAGCGCATCCGGGAGCTGGCCGACGCCATGCCCGCCGCGGCGCGGTCCGTACCCCTCGAGGGGTGGACCACCGACGACGGCGGGCGGCCCGAAGGCGCTGAACGGCCCACCCGCGACGGCGCGGAAGGGTTGCGGTTGAGGGACGCGGAGTCGCTGGTGCGGGCGTTCCTGGACGCGGTGGCCGACGCGATGCCGCGCTCCCCCGGCGCCGTCCGCGCCACCGGCACCTCGGCGTTCGCAGCCGTCAAACCGGTCAGAGTGCCCCGGCTGCGTTCCTGGGCCGACGAGGTGTCCGCGGGACTGGACTCCGGCGTACGCCTGTCGCTGCGCCTGGAGGCCGACAGCCTGGAGCAGGCGGAGTTCCGGGCGGTGGTCCAGCTGCACAGCCTGGCCGACCCGTCCCTGGTGGTGGACGCCGCCGACCTGTGGGAGGGCAGGGACCCGGGGTTCGGCCCCCGTGCCAGGATCGACGCCACGCTGGCCATCAGACGGGCCGCCCGCGCCTGGGCCCGGCTGGAACGCCTGCTCGACAGCGCCGTCCCCGACGAGCTGACCCTGTCCGGCGGCGACGTGGAGGACCTGCTGGCCGGCGCCGCCGAACGCCTGGGCGCGGCCGGTGTCGAGGTCCACTGGCCAAGGGAGCTGGTACGCGGCCTGAGCGCCCGCGCCGTCGTCGGCGAGCGCGACAGTGCCCCGTCCGACCTGCCGTCCTTCCTCGGCGGCCATCACCTGACCAGCTTCGACTGGCAGCTCGCCCTGGGCGGCGAGCGGCTGACCGCGGCCGAGATGGACCGGCTCGCCGAGGCGCACCGGCCCGTCGTACGGCTGCGCGACCAATGGGTGCTCATCGAGCCGGACCTGGCCCGCAAGGCCCGCCAGCGCGACCTCAAGCCGCTGACCGGCCTCGACGCCCTCGGCGCCGCGCTGACCGGCACCGTGGAGGTCGACGGCGAGCAGGTGCCGGTCGAGCCGAGCGCCTGGCTGCGCGAGCTGCGCGACCGGCTGTCCGAGCCCGAGGAGATCGCCGCGCCGGAAGGTCTGGACGCGCGGCTGCGCGACTACCAGCTCCAGGGCCTGCGCTGGCTGGCCAGGATGACGTCGCTCGGGCTCGGCGCCTGCCTGGCCGACGACATGGGCCTGGGCAAGACGATCACGCTGATCGCCCTGCACCTGCACCGGGGCGGCGGTCCCACGCTGGTCGTCTGCCCCGCCTCGCTGCTGGGGAACTGGGAGCGGGAGATCTCCAGGTTCGCTCCGGGCGTCCCTGTCCGCCGATTTCACGGAAATAGCCGGACATTGGCTGATGAGGGCTTCGTACTGACGACATACGGCACGATGCGGATGGACGCCGAGCGGCTCGCCGCGCACCCGTGGGACCTGCTGGTGGCCGACGAGGCCCAGCACGTCAAGAACCCCTCCTCGGGCACGGCCAAGGCGCTGCGCGAGATCCCGGCGGCCGCCCGCGTCGCGCTGACCGGCACCCCCGTGGAGAACAACCTGTCCGAGCTGTGGGCCATCCTCGACTGGACGACGCCGGGGCTGCTCGGCTCGCTGGGCAGGTTCCGCTCACGCTGGGCCAAACCGGTCGAGTCAGGCGACTCTGTGGCGGCCGAGCGGCTGGCCAGGCTCGTGGGGCCGTTCCTGCTGCGCCGCCGCAAGTCCGACCCCGGCATCGCGCCCGAACTGCCGCCCAAGACCGAGACCGACCGCCCGGTGGCGCTCACCATCGAGCAGGCCGGGCTGTACGAGGCGGTGGTACGCGAGATCATGCGGCAGATCGAGAGCGCCCAGGGCATGGCCAGGCGCGGCCTGATCGTCAAGCTGCTGACCGGGCTCAAGCAGATCTGCAACCACCCGGCCCATTACCTGCACGAGGCCGCGCCCAGGCTGACCGGCCGCTCCGGCAAGCTCGAACTCCTCGACGAACTCGTCGACACCATCGTCGCCGAGGACGGCGCGGTGCTGGTCTTCACCCAGTACGTGGCCATGGCCCGGCTGCTCGACCGGCACCTGACGGATCGAGGGGTCGCCACCCAGTTCCTGCACGGCGGCACCCCGGTGCCGAAGCGGGAGGAGATGGTGCGGCGCTTCCAGGAGGGGGCGGCGCCGGTGTTCCTGCTGTCGCTCAAGGCGGCCGGCACCGGACTGAACCTCACCCGGGCCGACCACGTCATCCACTACGACCGCTGGTGGAACCCGGCCGTCGAAGACCAGGCCACCGACCGCGCCTACCGCATCGGCCAGGACAAGCCCGTCCAGGTGCACCGGCTGATCGCGGAGGGCACGATCGAGGACCGCATCGCCCAGATGCTGGCGGCCAAGCGCTCGCTGGCCGACGCCGTCCTGGCCTCGGGCGAGGCCGCCTTCACCGAACTGACCGACACGGAACTCGCCGCCCTGGTGGAGTTGAGATGAACGCTGTCCGAGGATTTCCGGCATTCCCCTCGCAACGGGCCGGCGCCCGCTTCGCCACCTCCTGGTGGGGCCGCGCCTGGATCCAGGCCATCGAGGACACCTCCCTCGACCAGACCCTCCTGCGCAAGGGCCGCACGTACGCCAAGGCCGGACAGGTCGGTCCCATCACCGTCAGTCCGGGTCGCATCGCCGCCGTCAGCGAGAGCGAGTACGACACCGTCGTCCACGTCGAGCAGCTCGCCGCCCCCGACTGGGAGCGCTTCCTCGACCAGGTGGCCGCCAAGGCGGGGCACATCGCGGCGCTGCTCGACGGCGACATGCCCCACGACCTGGTCGAGGACGCCGAGGACGCCGGAGTCCCGCTGCTGCCGACGGTCGGCGAACTCGAACCGGAATGCTCCTGTCCCGACTGGGGGCACCCGTGCAAGCACGCCGCCGCCCTGTGCTACCAGGCGTCATGGCTGCTCGACGCCGACCCGTTCGTCCTGCTGCTCATGCGCGGGCGGGGCGAGCGGGAGCTGATCGAGGCGCTGCAGGGCCGCGACGTCCCCGCACCCGAGGAGGCCGGCACTCCCGCCGCGGTGGCGTTCGGGCTGGGCGTGCCGCCGTTGCCGGGTCCGCCGCCGTTCGACGTCGCGTTCGCGCCGCTCGGGCTGGAGCCCGCACCCGGCGTCGACGTGGCCGCCCTGGAGGTGCTCGCCGCCTCAGCCGCCGACCGGGCCCGCGAGCTGCTGCTCACCGGGCGGCTGGCCGTACTGACCGAATATCAGGACCGGGTACGGCTGGCCGCCGCCCACGGCCTCGACCTCGGCCTGGAAGCGGCCGTCCAGGCCTGGCGGTACGGCGGCGCCGACGGACTGGAGGCGCTCGAATCGGCCTGGACCCCGCCCAAGCAGGACCTGGCCAGGGCCCGGACGCTGCTCCGGGCCGGCTGGGAGGGCGAGCACCCACCGGAGGTCGAGGCATGGCGCAACCGCTGGACCATCGGCGCCCGGCAACTGCGTTACGGCCGCGACGGCCGCTGGTATCCGTTCACCGACCGCGACGGCCAGTGGTGGCCCGCCGGCCCACCGGAACGCGACCCGTCGGCGCTGGTGAGCTAGCGAATCCCGACGGGGTCTCGCATCCCCCGTGAGAGCTACCGGAATCGTCCACTCGCTGGTGATCCGCTGACGCCTGTCGCGCTCATAACGTTTCCGCTGGGTCGCCGACCGCGCGACCACCATCAACGGAGGTCACCATGAGCACGACAGCCACCCCGCACCCCGCGCACCCGGGCGGCGGCCGGATGCGGAGGATCGCCCGGTTTCCCCTCACTTGGCTGTTAGCCGGACTGCTCGGCGTCGGCGCGGTGTCGGCCGTGGCCGCGAGCGGACCGCCGGTGCTCGCCGTGCTGGGCGCGGGCGCCGCGGTCGCCGTCTACTGGGCGGTCATGCGCTTCGTCGCGGGACGGCCCACGCCGGAGATCGCCAGAGGCCGGGCCGGGCGGGAGGCGTTGTCCGGCGCCGGGATCGGCCTGGGGTTCGTCCTGGTCTCCGCGCTGCTGATCGCGGCCTTCGGCGGTTATTCGTTCACCTGGGCGTCCGGGGACGTCCTGCCGGTCGTGTTCGCGATGGCCGCGGTGTCCGTGGGCGCGGCGGTCACCGAGGAACTGATGTTCCGTGGTCTGGCGCTGCAGGCCCTGGAACGGCTGTGCGGCAGCCGGGCGGCCGTGGCGATCACCGCGTTGGCGTTCGGCGGCATGCACCTGGCCAACCCGGGCGCCACGGCGTGGAGCTCGCTGGCGATCGCCCTCGAGGCGGGCGTCCTGCTCGGTGCCGCCTACCTCTGGCGGCGCAGCATCTGGTTCGTCGCGGGACTCCACTTCGCCTGGAACGCCGCCGAGGGACTGCTCGGCATCCCGGTCTCCGGCCATGTGGCACCCGGGCTGCTGACCACGCACGTCACAGGCCCGGCGCTGCTGACCGGTGGTGAGTTCGGGCTCGAGGCGTCGATCGTGCCCGTCGTCGTGAGCGTGCTGCTCGCCGTCCCGATGCTCCGCCGCGCCCGCCGACGCGGCGACCTGGTGCCGATGCGCCGTGGCGGCCGTTAAGCTTGCGCGGTGTTCGCGAACGCCACACGTTCTGTCCGTTCCTGGCCAGGTTGGTGGCGAGCCCACCCGATGTCCGTGAAGGATGGTGTGCTCGCGGCGGTGCTCACGCTCCTGGCGTTCGAGCCGACACTGTCCACCATCTCGGCGCAGCTCGGCGACCTGCCCAGGCGCCCATCGGACGCGCTGGCCGTGACGCTGACCCTGGCTCAGTCCGCGCCGCTGGCGATGCGCAGCCGCTGGCCCGCGGCCTGTCTGGCGGTCATCGGCACCGCCTTCGCCCTGCATCAGGCGCTGGCCTATCCGCCGACGTTCGCCAGCATCGGGCTCTATCTGTCCCTGTACGCCGCCGGAGCCCATCAGGCCCGGTTCCGTCGCGGCCTCGTAGCGGTGTCGACCGCGGGCTATGGCGTGCTGGTGGTCGTGCTGCACAGCCTGGGGTCACCCGATCGAGCCCAGGACTTCCTCGCGTTCTATCTGGCGTTGGCGGTGAGCTGGTTGGCTGGTGCCGGGATGCGCCGGTGGCGGGCTGAAGAGGCCGAGCTCCGGCGGCTCAGCGCGGACGTGGCCACGGCCGCCGAGCGCGCGCGTATCGCCCGCGAACTCCATGACGTGGTCACCCACCATGTGACCGCCATGGTGGTCCAGGCCGACGCGGCACAGTTCCTGATCAGCGGCGCCCCGGAGCGCGCCGCGGACGGACTGGCCGCCATCAGCGACACCGGCCGCCGAGCACTGACGGAACTCCGGCACCTGCTCGGCGTGCTGGAGGCGACCGGCGATTCGGCGGTCGCGCACCGTACGCCGACGCTGGGCCGGATCGGCGATCTGGTCGAACAGGCCCGGCTGTCCGGCCAGCCCGTCGAGCTGACCGAACACGGAGACCCGCGACCGCAGGCCGTCGACGTGGAACTGGCCGCCTACCGGGTCGTGCAGGAGGCACTCACCAACGCGATCAAGCACGCGACAGGACGGTCCACGACGGTCACGGTCCACCACCACGACGATCACCTCGAAATCGAGGTGACCACCGACGGACCCACCGATGCCGCATCCATGGTGCCGTCGGGCGGACGAGGTCTGGACGGGCTGCGCGAACGGGTACGCCTGCTCGATGGCGTACTGGTGGCCACGGCCCGGCCCGGCGGCGGGTTCAGCGTCCGCGCCCTCATCCCCTTCGGGAGCAACCCATGACGGACCCGCCGATCCGGGTGCTCATCTGCGAGGACCAGGCACTGGTACGCGCCGGCTACATCACCATCTTCTCCGCCCAGCCCGACATGGACGTCATCGGGGAGGCCGCGGACGGCCGCGCGGCAGTCGAGGCCGCCCGGCGGCTGCGC
Source organism: Nonomuraea sp. NEAU-A123 (assembly GCF_018603905.1). Taxonomy (GTDB): domain Bacteria; phylum Actinomycetota; class Actinomycetes; order Streptosporangiales; family Streptosporangiaceae; genus Nonomuraea. Next base: position 251,562 of record NZ_JAHFZZ010000002.1, on the reverse strand, counting down.
CCAGACGTCGTCGTGATGGACATCCGGATGCCCATCCTGGACGGCATCGAAGCCACCCGGCAACTGACCGGCCCCGACACCGCCGACCCGGCGAAAGTCCTGGTCGTCACCACCTTCAACGTCGACGAGTACGTCTACGAAGCCCTCAAGGCCGGAGCCGGCGGCTTCCTGCTCAAAGACGCGCCACCCGCGGAGCTGGTCAACGGCGTCCGGACCATCGCCCGCGGCGACTCCTTGCTGGCGCCCGCCGTCACCCGCACTCTCATCGGCCACTTCGCCGAACGGCTCCGCCCCGCCGACACCTCCCGCCCGGCCAGGGACGAGATCGTGCGAGCGCTGACCCGCCGCGAACTCGAGGTGCTCGAACAGATCGCCGCCGGTCTGTCGAACGCGGAGATCGCCGCGACGTTGTTCATCACTCCCGAAACCGTGAAGACCTACGTGTCACGGATCCTGACGAAACTCGAGCTGCGCGACCGCGTACAGGCGGTCGTCCTCGCCTACCGGGTGGGACTGGTGTCCGGCACGGACTGAACCAGGCTTCGACGCCACCGTCATCAGATGAGCGCTGACCCCCAACATGGATGGCTCGGACTCGATCAGCCGAAGGGCTCGCAGCAGATGTTCCGGCTCCTGGAGCGATTCCTTGAGGTTGCCCAGCGACGATGCGAACCCCTCCACGGCCAGGAGGCGTTCGTGGATGAACCCGGCCTGCTCCACTTCAGGTACCACTTCCTCGATCCGGTGGAAGTACGCCCAGAAGACCTCGTCAGGCCGGTCCGGGGTGTTGCTCGCCCCCGTACGCAGATTCAGATCGAACGTGTCCCAGATACCGTGATCAGTCAGACGGCCCTGGGCGGTGGCGTCGATGATCCACGCGTACCGGCTGATGACCTCGGCCAGCAGCCGGCCTCCAGGTCACAGCACCCGGAAGGCCTCCCGCAGCGCCAACTGCCGGTCCGCGGCGTCGGCAAGGTGATACAGCGGGCCCATCAGCAGCGCCGCGTCGAAACTCGCGTCGGGCAGCGGAAGATCACGAGCATCTCCGAGACGGCATGCGAAGCCGGCATCGGCGGCGGCCTGGTCGATGTGCCGTGGCACCGGATCGACCAGCACCACCTCATAGCCGAGTCCGACGAGATGCGACGCGTGCGTCCCCGGACCGCCTCCGATGTCGGCGACCCGCCCGCGCTCAGGCAGGAACCGCGCGAAGATGTCCCAGGTACGTCGGCGGGTGAGCTCGCCACGGGCGGTGGCCCAGAGGCGACCGGCCTCGTCGTTCAACGCGTAGTGCCGAAGCACCCGCTCGTCCCTTGCCACGGCCGAAGCCTCCCTTCGCTCATCTCCGGCTCAGGGGACGCGGCCCACGGCGCCCAGCAGGTCCGGTACAGACAGGTCGACGACGGCCTCCTCCTCCCAGGCCGGTCGCCAGGTCCGCACCGGCACCAGTCCGGGTTCGATCAGGTCGAGCCCAGACAGGTAGCCGTTGATGCGGGTCAGCGAGCGGGCGGTCAGGGAGCCGGCGTTGGTGGACGAGTAGGCCTTCGCGCCCGCCCGTACGGTGTCCTGCTCGTCGTCGGGAGTGTAGAAATGCGACAGCAGCAGATAGCTGCCGGGGACGAGCGCGCGGCGGACCGTCTCGACGATCGCGTCCACCTCGTCGTGGTCGGGGATGAAGTGCAGGACGGCCAACATCAGGACGGCGACGGGCCGGCCGAAGTCGATGTGCTCGCGCAGGTCCGGATCGGCGAGGAGCTCCTTGGGTCGCCTCAGGTCGCCGCCGATGACCTTGGTCTCGGGGTTGTCCTCCAGCAGCGCCCTGGCGTGGACGAGGACGACCGGGTCGTTGTCGACGTACACCGTCCTGGCGTCGGCCGCGACGCGCTGGACGACTTGGTGGACGTTGTCCTGGGTGGGCAGCCCCGCGCCGATGTCGACGAACTGCCGCACACCCGCCCTGGCCAGCAGTGACACGGCCTTGCCGAGGAAGGCGCGGTTGGCCTTGGTGGTGGAGCGGACGCTGGGAACAATCGAGATGATCTTGTCCGCTGCTTCCCGGTCGACCGCGAAGTTGTCCTTGCCGCCCAGGTAGTAGTCGTACATGCGGGCGACGTTGGGCACCGTTGGGGGGATGCCGTGTGGTAGGTACTGTCCTTCAGCCACGTGTCGCATGCTAGAGGACAGAGTAGATCTTCCACCACGGCGAGGACCTCCAGATGCTCCTTCACCAGGAGGAAGTCCGCTTGGCCATCTCCTGGAGCATGAACACGCTCGACTCCCGCGCCCGGTCCTCCCAGGCGAAGACGCATGCGGTCATCGTGCCGTCGAATCCGAGGCGCCCCAGGGTGCCGAAGAATGCGTCCCAGTCGACCTCACCCTGACCGATGTCCAGGTGCTGGTGGACCCGGGCGGTCGAGCCCGGCGGGTTGACGATGTAGCGCAGGCCGGATGACGCGCGATGGTCGAAGGAGTCGGCGACGTGCAGGTGGGTGAGCAGATCGCCGGCGTACTCCATGATCTCGGTCATGTTGCCGCCCTGGTGGAAGGTGTGCGGCGCGCAGTAGAGGAACGACACGAGCGGAGAGTTGATCCCCCGCACCATGTCGACGGCGGTCTTGCCGTCCTCGACGAAGTCGTCGGGATGCGGCTCCAGGCGCAGTTCCACTCCCTCGCGCTCGAAGACGGGAAGCAGTTCCTCCATCGACCTCCAGAACATGGCCTCGCTCCGAGACGCCTGCTCGGGACGGCCGTTGAACTCCGAGTTCATGACGTTGCAGCCGAGCTCGACCGTGATCTCGATGGCCCGCTTCCAATAGCGCACGGCCGCCTGGCGCTCCTCCTCGTCGGGTCCGGACCAGCGGTACAGCGGTAGCACCGAGGCGAGCTTGACATCCGCTGTGGCGAGGGCGGATTTGAAGGCGGCGATGGTGTGGCTGTCGGCCCTTGGGTGCAGGAAGAAGGGCATGAAGTCCTCGCGGGGCGAGAGCTCGATGTGCTCGTAGCCCAGCTCCGCGACGAGCATGGGCAGCTCCAGCAGCGGCGTACGGCGCATCATGTACGGGTCAAGAGCGATCTTCATTGTCGGTTTCCTCTCAGGTGTAGAGGCCGGGCCGCTCGACCAGACCGACCGGGACGGGCGCGCCCGACTCAAGTGAGGCGACAGCGCTTTCCGCGACCGCGGTGGCCGCGTAGCCGTCCCACGTGCTCGGCCCTGCGACGGCACCGGCGAGCAATCCGCTGATCCACTCCTGCAGTTCCGCCAAGTAGGTCGCGCCGAACCGGACCCGCCAGTCGGCCGGGACCGTCTCGATGCGCCGTCCATCGCGGATCAACGCATTGGCGCCCGGGGTCTCCAATGCCACAACGCCCGCGGACCCCACGACCTCGCAGCGCACGTCGTAGCCGTACTGGCAGTTGACGAACACCTCGACGGTGACCACGCCGCCGCCGGCCAGCTCCAGTAGCACGATCTGCGGGTCGCGCAGGTGGGCCGCGGCCAGCGGGCTCGGCTTGGTGGCGACGACCGTGGTGCGCACGATCTCCTGGCCGAACAGCCAGCGGGTGGTGTCGATCTCATGGATGACCGAGTCGGTCATCGCCATCGAACTAGTGAAGGAATCGGGCACGACGGCGTTGCGGTGGACCATGTGGGCGAGGAGCGCCTCGCCGATGGTGCCGTTGTCGATCGCGTCCTTGACGACCTTGTAACCGGGGTCGTAGCGGCGCATGAAGCCGACCTGGATCAGCCGTCGGCCGGATGAGACCTCGGCTTCGACGACCTTGAGGCAATCCGCCGTCGTGGTGGCGAGCGGCTTCTCGCACAGCACGGGCTTGCCCGCCGCGATGCAGGCCAGGACCTGCTCGGCGTGGAGATCGCCGGGCGAGGCGATGACCACCGCGTCGACCACGGGGTCCTCGATGACCTCCAGCGCGGTCGCGCGCGTCACGGCGCCCACCCCCGCGCCGACCCGCTCCGCGCGGGCGGTGTCGACGTCGAACACGGCGACGACCTTCGACCCGACGACCTGGGACGCCAGACGTGTCACGTGGTCGGTCCCGATGTTGCCGGTCCCGATGACACCGACCTTGATTGCCACATTGGCTCCTTGCGTGTTCGAGTTCGTGGAGAGATGCCGGTCAGGTACGCGGTCCGAGGCCGCAGCCGTTGAAGTACTTCCGGGTGCGGGTCGCGATGGGGAACGGAGTGTCCGGCGGGCACGGATAGAGGTCCTGCTCGACGATCGCGAACAGGTCGGCGTCCAGCCGGCCGAGCTCGGCCAGCAGCGGCTCCATGTCGGGAATACCGGTGGGAGGCTCGATCATGGCTCCACGGCGGACGGCCTCGGCGAAGCACAGGTCCTCTTCGCGGACCTGCCGGACGATCTCGGGGTCCACCTGCTTGAGGTGCACGTAGCCGATCCGCTCGGGGAACGCCCGGATGATCTCGATGTTGTCCCCGCCGCAGTAGGAGATGTGGCCGGTGTCGAGGCAGAGCGAGACGAATTCGGGGTCGGTGTCCTCCAGGAACCGCAGCACGCGCTCCTGGGTGTCGACATGGCTGTCGGCGTGAGGGTGGAAGACCAGCTCCACGCCGGTTTCCTCGCGGAGCACGCGAGCCAGCTCGGACATCCCCGAGGTGAGGTCCTTCCACTGGCCGGGTGTCAGGTCCACCGGCTGCGTGATCTTCCCGTCCAGGTCGGTGTAGCCCTCGGGCAGCGAGACCAGGTGTTTCGCGCCGAGCGCGGCGAGCAGCCTGGCCTCCGCGCGGCACTCCTGGATGGCGTCCTTCAGTGCCTCCCGGCCGCGGTGGAGACCGGAGAAGACCGCGCCTCCCGACAGCCGCAGACCGCGTCGGCCGAGCTCCTCGCGGAGCAGCTCGGGGTCTGTCGGCAGGTAGCCGTACGGGCCGAGTTCGATCCAGCGGTAACCGGCCGCTGCCACTTCGTCGAGAAAGCGGTACCAGGGAACCTGGTTCGGGGCATCGGGGAACCATACGCCCCAGGAATCGGGGGCCGTGCCCAGCCGGATCCGGGACAGGGGGCTGGTGTCGGCGGCAGTGCTCAACATCATCTCCAGAGGTGGGAAGCGAATCGGTGATCAGGTAGGCGACTGGCGGTAGCGCTGCAGGCCGAGCTCCCCCTCGACCACTGCGGCGGTGAGCTCCTTGACAGAGGTCTGCTCGCGAGTGGTGTCAAGGATCTTGCGTCCGTGGTTCATCACGATGTGCCGGTCACACACCTCGTAGGCATGGTGGAGGTTGTGCGTGACCAGCAGCGAGCTGACGCCCTCGCCCTTGAGCCGGGTGAGGTAGGCCAGCAGGGCTTCGGTGGCACGGACCGCGAGTGCGCTGGTGGGCTCGTCGAGAATGAGCAGGCTGCGCTTGAAGTGCACGGCCCGGGCGATCGCCACCGCCTGCTGCTGCCCGCCGGAGAGCGAGCCGACAAGCTGGCGGGGACTCTTGATGCCCTCGATGGTCACGACGCTGTCGAGGATGTCCGCGGCGATGCGGTCCATCTTGCGCAGCCTCATCAGGCCAAGAGCGTTGGTGAGCTCGCGGCCCATGAAGATGTTGCGGGTGATGGTGAGCGACGGGACCAGCGCGGAGTCCTGGAAGATCGTCTCGACGCCGAGCTTCTCGGTCTCCTGACGGGTCGGCGCGGCCAGATTCCTCCCCCGCCAGGCGTAGTCTCCCCCGTCCGCCTTGACGACACCAGACATGATCTTGACAAGCGTGGACTTGCCGGCGCCGTTGTCGCCCAGCAGCCCGACCACCTCACCCTTGCGGATCTGGAAGCCGACGCCTTTGAGGCAGACGTTCGGTCCGTATCGCTTGGTGATGCCGGACAACTCAAGGAGAACCTCTCCGGTCGGCTCCGGGGCGGAGGTGGACATGTCCGCTCCGTTCTGGCCGGAGGGCGCCGACATGCTCATTCCGCTTTCCCTTCGATGAGGCGGTTGAAGACGGCGGCGAAAACGATGATCGCGCCGATGAACAGGTTGAGGTAGAAGCCTGGGGCCCCGGAGAGCAGCAGGATGTCCTGCAGGACGAGAATGAGTGCCGCACCGAGCACCATGCCGAGGACGCTCCCCTTGCCGCCGCGCAGCGATACGCCGCCGACGACGGCCGCCGCGATGGCCTGCAGCTCCATGCCGCGGCCGGTGCCGGGCTGGACGGACTGCGTCCGCACCGCGACCAGGATCGAGGCCAGTGCCACGCACAGCCCGAGGATCCCGAAGGCGATCAACTTGATGCGCGTCGGGTTGATGGATATCGCACGAGCCGCGGACTCGTTGCCGCCGACGGCGAAGATGTGGTTGCCGAGCTTGTGCCGGTGCATGAGCACCCAGAAGAACACCGCGACCAGGACCAGCCATACGACCTGACCGCGGAAGGGGCCCACCTGCCCGGCGAAGATGGTCTGCAGGGTCTCGCCGCGCTGCATGCGTGCGGCCGAGCTGCCGTTGTAGAACAACGCGGCGCCGTCCCAGAACAGCATCATGCCCAAGGTGACGATGAACGACGGGATCTTGAATCTGGTCACGATCACGCCGTTGAGCAGCGCGATGCCGATGCCCATCGCGAAGGTCACGACGAACGCGCCGAGCACGTTCCCATCGGAGTACCAATGGATGAAGACAAGCGCGCAGAGGGTGAAGTTCATCCCTAGCGAAAGGTCGAACTCGCCCGCGATCATCAGCACGCCCGCGCCGATCGCCAGGATCGCCAGCACAGGGATCGACTGGCTCAGTACGTTGAAGTTGGCCCCTGAGAGGTAGGGAAAGCTGTCCGGGGCCATCAGATAGGCGACGACGCAACCGATCTGCACCAGCACGAAGATGATGCCGATCTCGAGCGCGCCGCGGCCGCGTATCAGCCGCAGCCATCCGCCGAACTGCTCACTGCGGCCTTTCGGGACGGAGTCCGCCATGGTGCGCTGCACCGGGGCCGTCAGCTCCGCCCCGGCGGGCGCCGCCGCCAGGTCATGTTCCTCCATGGTCCCGCCCAAGGTCGGCGACGGCGCTCCGTCGCTGGTCGGTTTGCTCATGCTTGGCTCTCCCATATCCGTCGCGGATGTGACCGGTGGGCGGCCCGGCAGCGGGTGCGGGCCCGCCCCTCAAGTTGCCGATCCGATCAGCGGATCTTGCCTGCCAGCTGCTCGACGACCGCGACGTTGGACTTGTCCACCAGGCCGCTGCCTCCGGAGTTGATGGTCGCGGGGCTGAGGCCGAAGTCGAGCTGCAGCGCCAGTTGCGCCACGGTCTGGAAACCCTGGACATAGGGCTGCTGGTCCGCGGCGGCGAGGATGGCCCCGCTCTTGATTCCGTCGATGACCGGCTTGGACAGGTCGAAGCCGACCACCGGGACCTTGACCCCGACGTCCGACATCGCCGCCTCGACGTTGCGATGCGGGGTGCCACCCAGCGGCACGATCGCCGCGGTGTTCTTGTGGCCGAGCAGGTACTGGCTCATCTTGTCCAGGGCTCCTGCGTCGTCGATGCCGGTCGCGACCATCTCGGTCTTCGCGCCGATGGCGTCCAGAGCCTTCTGGACCCCGGCGTTGCGCTGGATGGCGTAAACCTGTTCGGGGAACTCGACCGGGGTGAAGACCTTGGCTCCGCGTGGCAGCTTCGCTTCGGAGATCAGGCGCTGGCCCAGGAGGTATCCGGCCTCCTCGAAGTTCTGGCCGACGAAGCCCGAGGTGCACGCGGCGACCTCGCCCTCCTGCGTGATGTTGTACGCGAGCACCGAGATGCCGGCCTTCGAGGCCGCGCAGACGTTCTCGGTGTAGCGCTTCGGGTCGTCGATCACCACCGCGATGGCGGCGGGTTTGTCAGCGACGGCACTGCCGATGAGGTCGTTGTACTTCGACGGGTCGCCCTGGCTGGTCTGCAGGTTCAGTTCGAGGTTGAACATCTGGGCCGCGTCTTTGGCGCCCTGCGAGATGGTGCCCCAGAAGGAGTCACCGGGATCCTGGGAAAGCAGGAACGTGATCTTGCGGTTCTTGGCCCGGCTGCCGAGCCCGGACTGCAGCCCTGCCGCCGAGGCGGCCTTCGCGGTCTCTGTGGACTGCGTGTTCTGTGCGGTGCCCGAACCATTCGAGCAGCTCGCCAGGGCGAGGACGATGATCGGGACGAGCACTAGAGCGCGCCAGTTTGCGACATGCCAGCTTGTCGAGGATCTGCGAATGGAGTACGGCACTTGGTTCTACCTCTCCCGGGGAGCGACCACGGTCCTTGTGGATCAGGGGGTGCAGCGAGATGTTCTCGGGCGATGGTGGGCTGGAACGGGCCCTTGGTGCGTTCGGCCGGCATCGAAACCGGCTTCGCTTCGAGCGATGTAACCTGCGGAAGAAGTGCTCTGTCAATAGGATGTCTTGACATTTTGCTGATGAGATTTGTCCTGACATAAGGACATGCTGAGAACGTGACCAATTAGGGTCGCCATGCCCTTGACGGCCTGGTCGATGGCGATAGGCGCGCCGGCCCATCGAACCTTCCGACTGCCTCGACGGTCTGTGCGCCGCGCGAGCTAGGGTCCGGCGATCTGCGTGGTGTCCTCGTAGCCGAGCCGACGAAGGGGCCTCGCAGGCATCGCGGCAAGTGCGACCACGCCGCCGTTCGCCGTCGCTTCGGGATGATCCTTCTTGCCGATCAAGTAATCCAAGGAGGCATCGGCGACTCGCGAGGCTTCATGTCTTCATCCGATTTCACATTGAGCGCGCTCTACTAGCGCGCTCTAGTGGCTGTTACTATGAACTCGGTCACACCGAATGTCAACAGCTTGCAACAAGGCGTGCACATCGGAAAAAGGGTTGATGTTGGAGCAAACGGGGTCATCCGCTACAAGGGTCTCGACGCGCACCAAGCGACCCACCATGGCGGATGTCGCGGCACAGGTGGGCGTATCACGGGCGCTGGTCTCACTCGTGTTCCGCAATGAGCCGGGGGCGAGCAAGGAGACGCGTGACCGGGTCCTCCGCGCCGCCGACGAACTCGGCTACCGCCCGGACAACGCGGCACGGCTCCTCGCCCGCAATCGCAGCATGGTCCTTGGCGTGATGATCAACGTGCGCAACGCCTTCCATGCCGACCTTGTCGAGGCGATCTATGTGGAGGCGGAGCGGCTCGGCTACGAAGTCCTGCTCAGCGCGCTCGGTCCGGCTCGGAACGAGCGGAAGGTCGTGGAGGCATTGCTGGGCCACCGCTGCGAGGCATTGATCCTGCTCGGCCCGAACGCCGAGGCCGAATATCTCGCCGAGGTGGGAGAGCACACCCCCACGGTTGTCGTGGGACGACGCGTTTCGGGTGCCGGCGTCGACAGCGTCCACACCGCCGAGAACAAGGGCATACGTCAGGCCGTTGATCACCTGGTGGGCCTCGGCCATCGCGCCATCGTCCACATCGACGGTGGCAACGGCCCTGGGTCCGCCGAACGCCGTCGCGCGTACCGCGCCGCCATGCGCGAGCACGGGCTGGAGAAAGAGATCCGGGTGCTTCCCGGGGATCACACCGAGGAGTCCGGGGTGAAGGCGGGAGAGACCTTACGCCACGACCACCAGTTGCCCACCGCCGTGCTGGCCGGCAACGACCGGTGCGCCATGGGCCTTATGCACGCGCTCAGCCGCGCGGGTGTCAACGTCCCGAAAGACATCTCGGTGGTCGGTTACGACGACAGCCATATAGCTCATCTGTCTCACATCGACCTCACCACCGTGCGTCAGGACGCCGAGCAGATGGCCCAGCTTGCCGTACGCTCCGCGGTAGAACGTCTGGACGACAACCGGCTCCCCTCCCGCGAGCTCATTCTCGATGCCCGGCTCGTCGTCCGAGGCACCACCGCTCCACCGCCCGCTTGACCGTGAACCGCGGCGGTGGGTGCGGAACACCGGGCGTCGGGCTCCGCGCCCGGCCCGTACTGTTGCCACATGCCGGGTGGCGCGGTGGCTCGCAGGCCAGCACCTCCCCACCGGCGTTGCCTTCGAGCCGGTAGCAGCCGCCGGCCCGGAGGTCCCCCTCGATGGGCAGGAACCAGCGGGGGATGTGCTCCGCGGACGTGCAGGCGTCCCACACGTCGTTGATGCCGGCGTCGTAGTGGCGGCGCAGTATGACGGGTCTTGAGCTCGTCGCCGTCCTCCAGTTGGCGGTGGACGTGTTCGAGCCGCTTGATGATGTCGATCATGCGTGTTCGTTTCTCGATGGCGGGCCAGGGGCGCGGCGTTCGCGTTTGCCGCGCGCCGGCTCGGTGGCCAGCGCGTCCAGCCGCTGATCCCAGAACCCGCCGGTAAAAGAAACGCCGAGCGGATGAGCCGGAGGGGGTGGCCCATCCGCTCGGCGGGTCTGTGTGTCACCGGGCCGCGTAGGCGCGGATGACTTCCTGGGAGAGGGTGTTGCCGTCGACGTCGGAGGCGTTGAGTCGCAGCGAGACGAAGCCCGACGGGCGCGGCTCCAGCGTGGCCTCGTAGTTCGTGCCGCCCTTCGCGCGCAGGCGGGCCGCCCGCCAGGTGGCGCCGTCGTCGTAGGACACCTCCAGGGACACCTGCTTCACCGCGCTCGGCACCGCTCCCTCCTGGCGGTAGAGGGACACGCCGAGCTTGGCCGAGCGGGCCCGGTTCTTCAGGTCGACAGGCGCGTCGATCCCGGCCAGGAGCAGCGGGATCACCGTGGTCGCGGCGGCCGTGCGCTCCGAGCCGAACGTCCACACCGACCGGATACGCGTGGACAGCTTCGCCCAGGTGGCCTCGTTGCGCACGTCGTACTCGATCCGGTACGCGGACTTCTCCGCCGGCAGGGTCACCGTGCCCGAAGGCAGGTAGTTGGTCTGCTGGAGCAGTTTGTCGCCCTGGTAGAGCCGGAAATCAGTCTTCATGCCGTGCTCGAACGGGCTGGTGTAGGCATCGCCGTAGTTGCGGTCCGCGTCGATGAAGCCCTCCATGGAGATGCGCAACTTGTCGCCCTCCCTGCGCAGCGGGTTGCGCGGGTTGACGCCCGGCAGCAGCGGCTGCTTGAACCAGGTGCGCTCCACCCGCTCGCCCGCCTCGTAGCTGCGGAACTCCGGCGAGGACAGGGCCATGCGCGGGGTGTCCACGTGCGGCCACATCGTGTTGTAGAACCGCTCAGGACTGCCCGCCGAGGCGCTCCAGCGCAGGTCGGGGTCGGGGGTGAAGTACTGGACCTGGGTACGCGGCGTCTTGGCCAGCGGCCGGTTCGTGGAGATCGAGGAGGTGTCCCACGGCTCGAAGACGAACCGCGCCTCGTTCACCGTCACGTCGTCCGCGAGCTGGCTGTGATAGCCCGACTCGACGCGGGCCAGCGACTTGTCGCGCACCACGTACCGCAGCGAGTCCGGCACCCGGCCCTTCTCACGCAGGTACAGGTCGTAGGTGTAAGGGCTGGCCACGATCCCCTTGGCCAGGACGGGCACGGGCAGCCGCCGCAGCCGTTCGACCAGCTTCAGGCCCTCCTCCTGCGTCAGCCGCACGGTCGGGACCGTGAGCTTGACGCCGGTCCCCCCCGAGGTGATGTCCGCCCCCGGGTGGTCGCTGTAGATCGCCACCATCCTGGCTCCCGCGGCGGCGGCCGCGTTGGACTGGGTGGAGACCGGCACGCCGTCGGTACGGCGGATGACCGCCAGCTTGCCGCGCAGGTCGCGGGCCTTGATCTCCTCGGCCGTGCCGCGCCCGGCGTCAACCGCCAGGAACAGCTCGGTGCCGTCCAGCTTCGGATACTCCGTGGCGTAGTCGCTGAAGGAGACCGGGTCGTAGTACTGGGGGTTCAGGGCGAGGCCCGGGGCCGTCAGGGTGATCGCGGGCGCCTCCAGCCGCCAGCGGGTGGCGACGGTGAAGGTGCCCTTGGTGACCTTCCTGGTCGGCTGGATGAACAGCCGCTCCTCGACCTGCCCGCCGGGCGAGATGTTGGTGCCGCCGCGCAGGGCCGTGCCCTTCTCGCCGGCGCGGTACCAGGCGAGCTGCGCCGCGGCGCCCATGTTCCGCTTGGTCTTGTGGTCGGGGGTCTCGATGGCGACCTCGACCGCCTTGCGGGCGTCGAGTACGACCTCGGTGTCCTCGGTGATCTTCATCTCGGGGTCGCCGACGAGACTTTCGTTCAGCGGCTTGCCCGACGCCGTGCTGTCCTGGGTGGCGGGCATGGTGAAGATGTGGCCGAGCACGGAGTAGGTGCCGGGCTTGACCAGCAGGCAGGTGCCGGTGCCGGACTTCTGCTCGGTGCACGGCTGGGCCGGGTCGCCGGGCAGAATCCGCCCGACCAACGTGCCCTCGTCCAGGTTGAGCACCGTGAACCCGCCGCGCGCGTTGCGGCCGTCCCTGGCGACCCCGCGTACCCTCAGCTCCACGCGCCGCTGCTCCACGCTCGCGGTCAGCAGGGTCCGTACGGTGGCGCCGCCGGGAACGCTCGCCGACAGTTCCTCCCGCAGCAGGCCGGGCGTCGCGGCCTTGAGGGTCACCTTCACCTCGGCCTGCCCGGCGCCGGGCACGGTCACCGTGCCGGGCTCGGCGGTGAACGGGCCGGCGCCCTTCAGATCCAGCTCGACGGGGTCCTTGCCGAGGTTGCGGTACTTCACCGTGACGCTCTTGCCGGCGCCTTCCGCGAGGTCGCCGAAGTTCACCGAACCGGCCGAGGCGATGACCGCGCCCTTCAGCGCCGCGGCGACGTCGATCCGGCCCGTGCCCCGCGCGTCCGCGGGCGTGCCCGGCGTGGGCTTGGCGGTCCCCATCAGCAAGGACTTCAGCTCGGGCCCCGTCAGGTCGGGGCGCGCCTGCCGCAGCAGCGCCGCGGCGCCCGCGACGTGCGGGGTGGCCATCGAGGTGCCCGACATCGTGACGTACCCACCGCCCGACCTGGCGGCGGTGATCTCCACGCCCGGCGCGGTGACATCCGGCTTGACCGAGTCGTCCGCGGCGATCGGGCCCCTGCTGGAGAAGACGGCCAGCTTGTCGTCTCGGTCCACCGCGCCGACGGTCAGCGCGTCGGCGGAGTCGCCGGGGGCTCCGACGCAGCCGTCACAGCCGTCGTTGCCCGCCGCCACCACGAACAACGTGCCGTACTGCTGGGACAGCCGCGACACGGCCGAGGTGAGCGGCCCGCCCGCGACGCGGCTGCCCAGGCTCATGTTGACGATCTGGGCGTGCTTCTCCCCCGCCGCCCACTCCATGCCGTCGATGATCCACGAGAGCTGGCCGGTGCCGTCGCCGCCCAGAACCCTGCCGTTGAGCAGGCCGGCGCCGGGCGCCACGCCCTTGCGGCGGCCGTCCGACGCGGTGCCGGAGCCCGCGATGGTGCTCGCCACGTGGGTGCCGTGGCCGTGGGGGTCGCCGGTCACGTTCTCGCCGGTGAAGTCGCGCTGGTCGGCGACCTTCCCGGCCAGGTCGGCGTGGGCGGCGTCGATGCCGGTGTCGAGCACGGCTACGGTCGTGCCCGTACCGTCGAAACCCGCCGCCCACGCCTCGGGCGCGCCGATCTGCGGCACGCTGTTCTCCAGCACTGGCTCCACCTTGCGGTCGAGCCAGATCTTCGACACCCCCGCCAGCGGGCTCGCCGTACGGGCTGCGGTTCCGGCGGCGAGCCCGGCCAGCGCGGCTCCGAAACGGGCCGCGTCGTGGGTGGCGAGTGACACTCCCGCGCCGCCGATGCTCTCCAAGGTGCGGAGCTGCTTGACGGCCGGGATGGTGGCCTTGGTGACGTTGCCGTCGTAGGTCAAAATGAGCGGGATCGCGGTGTCGTAGCCGTCCTCGGCCAGCTCCGACACGTTGAACAGCTCGGTGTCGAGACGCTGCGGGACCAGGGCGGCGACGTCGTCGGGGATGACGGTCAGTTCACCGTCCGCCTCCAGCACCTGGAAGTTCGGCACGGAGCCGTCCGCGCGCGGGGCCGGGGTGATCGTCACCGCCTGGTGGCCGCCGTCGATGGCGCGTACATGTACCTGGTCGCCGGTGATGAGCGTGATCTCACCGCCGGCCGTACCCCGCACAAGCCCCGAGGTCGCCGGCTCGGTGCCGGCTCGCGCGCCGGGCACCGACAGCGCGGAGACGGCCAGCACCGCCGCGGCGGTGGCCACCGCCTTTCGCCCACGCAGCATTGACGACCTCCAGCGAATTGGTAAGAGAAGCTACCGAATTCCTAGTGGTCGTGATCTGGGGTTGTCTACGCGGAAAGGTGGCTAGATCCAGACGTGTCGTGAACTCGCCATGGCCGAGGGCTCGCTGATGAGGGCTGAGGTACCCTCGGGACCCTGAGCCCCCAGAAGGAGATGCCTGACCTTGTCCGATTCCCTGAAGGCCGACTGCGAAAGCTGCTTCGGACTGTGCTGCGTGGCGCTGCCGTTCGCCGCCTCGGCCGACTTCGCGATCGACAAGAACGCCGGACAGCCGTGCCCCAACCTGGAGACTGACTTCCGCTGCGGCATCCACCGCGACCTGCGGAAGCGCGGTTTCCCGGGCTGCACGGTCTACGACTGCTTCGGCGCCGGTCAGAAGGTCTCCCAGGTCACCTTCAGCGGGCGGGACTGGCGGCGGGCTCCGGAGACGGCCACTCAGATGTTCGCGGTGTTCCCGGTCGTGCGGCAGCTCCACGAGCTGCTGTGGTACCTGACCGAGGCACTGACCCTGGACCCGGCCCGCGAGCTCCACGACGAGCTCCGCGCCGCCCTCGACGAGACCACACGTCTCAGCCGCGGCGACGCCGACGACCTCCTGGTCGTGGACGTGCCCGCGCACCGGCAGGCGGTAAACAAGCTGCTGCTGCGTACGAGCGAGCTCGTCCGGGCCGGAACCCCGCGCCGCAAGAACCGCAGAGGCGCCGACCTCATCGGAGCCAAGCTCAAGGGTGCCGACCTGCGGGCCGCCGACCTCAGAGGGGCCTACCTCATCGGCGCCGACCTCAGGGGAGCCGACCTGCGGCTGGCCGACCTGATCGGCGCCGACCTCCGGGGCACCGAACTCGGCGGAGCAGACCTCACCGGCAGCATCTTCCTCACCCAGCCGCAGCTCAACGCGGCCAAGGGCGACGGCGCCACGAAGCTGTCGCCCACCCTCACCCGCCCGGCCCACTGGTCGGTCCCCGACCGGCCACGGCGGGCAACCCGCTGACGTCCCAGCCACCCAAGGCCTTTCTACGGCGTAGAGTCACTTCTACAGTGTAGAAAATGGAGGCTATGGTGCAGACAGTAAAGGTTCCCGGGGCGCGGCTGCACACCGAGGTCGCCGGCGAAGGCCCGCCCTTGGTGCTGGTCTCCGGCGGTGGCGGAGACGCGGGCATGTACGCGGACGCGGTGCCCCCGCTGGCCGAGCGGTTCACGGTGATCACGTTCGACCGGCGGGGCAACTCACGCAGCCCGCTGGTGGAACCGGACGCGTCCCTCGCGGTGTCGCGGCAGGCGGCCGACGTGGTCGCCATCCTGGACCACTACGGCATCGACCGCGCCTTCGTCTTCGGCAACAGCGCCGGGGCGATCATCACGGTGGAGCTCCTGAGCCGCCACACCGACCGGCTGCGCGGCGCGGTCGTCCACGAACCGCCGCTGGTCGGAGTCCTGCCCGAGGGCCGGGACAGTCCCGAGCAGCGCGCCTTCGACGAATTGGTCGGCATCGCCGAGCGGGAGGGGTCCATGCAGGGGTTCGCCGCGTTCTCGGCCATGACCCTGCCCAAGGCGCCGCGGCTGTTCACCAACCCCACCGGGCGGGCCGTGACCGCCGGCGCTCTGCGGGTGGCGATGGGCGGCGCCGCGCTGGCCGGCCGGGTGACCGGCCGGCAGCCGGGCGGGATGTTCCGGCTCATGGGCAACGTCGACATCCTGCTCACCCGCGAGCTGTCCGTGTTCCTGTCCTACCAGCCCGACCTGAAGGCACTGGAGACGGTCACCATCCCGTGGTGCCTGGCCACCGGCCACGACAGCGTGGGCCGCCCCTACTACCGGCCCGCGCACGTCCTGAGCGAGCGCTTCGGGGTGCCGTGCGAGGAGTTCCCCGGCGGGCACACCCCGTACCAGACCCACCCGCGGGAGTTCGCCGACCTGCTCACCGCGATCCTGGACGGCTTCGACCACCCGAAGACCTGACACTAGACGGGATCGCACGGCGAAAGGCTCTTCATGTTGGGGACGAGCCGCGCCCACTCCTGTGGCTCGGGCACGGAGGCGATGTCGCAGGCGCGGCGGAGCGACGCGCTTTCGTCCAGGTCCCACCAGCGGAGCGTGCCGTGCGCTCCGACGACGGCCAGGCGGCCGGAGGCGAAGCCCAGCGCCCGGATGGCGCCCTGGCGGGTGGACAGCGCGAACAGCTCGCGCCGCCCCTGGACCTGCCAGAGCCGCACCGTGCCGTCGTCGGAGCCGATCGCCAGCACGGTGCCGTCCGCGTTGTAGGCGAGCGCCGTGATCGGCGAGGTGCCGGCCACGAGGAGCTGCCGCGACGCGGGATCGCCGAGCCGCCGCAGGTAGACGGCCCGGTCCTCGCCGGTCGTCAGTGTCCGCACGCCGGGGTCGAACGCGAGCGCGCCGACGGTCCCGGACGCCGTCCACGTGTCCGTCCTGATGGCTTGACCCGCGGTGATGCGCCACACCAGGATCTCCTCGCCATAGCCGCCCGCCACGAGGTCGCCGGCGGGGTTGATGGCGACCCGGCTCCGGTCCGCGGCTCCGGGGCCGGGGTGGTCGAGCCGGTAGAGCTCGGTGCGGTGCCGGAGATCCCAGACGCGGATCCGTCCCGTGTCCGCGCCGACCGCCAGCAGGTCGCCGTCCTTCCCGCCCCTGGCCAGGCCGCTGATCGGCGGGTACGGCAGAGGCAGTTGCCCGCACAGTCCTGTGGCGGCGGCCGGTCCGCCATAGCGGACGACGCCGTCGACGGCGCCGGTGACCAGCCCCCAGGGTCCCCATGCCGCCGCGACCGACTCCGGCTCGGGGCAGCCGCGGACCTCCCAGCCTGCGGTGTCCCAGATGGCCCCGGTCGTGTCGGCGGCGGCGCTGACCAGCAGCGTGCCCCGGCGCGGGAAGGCGACCGCGTGCACGGGGGCGCTGTGGCCGGTCAGCTCGGTGAGCCGGCGGCCGGCCGCCACGTCCCACAGCAGGATCCGCTGGTCCTCCCCCGCCGTGGCGAGTAGCCGGCCGTCGCCGCGGAAGTCGAGGTCCCACACGGTGCCGCGGTGCCCGGTCAGCACGCCCGACGGGTGCCAGTCGGACGTGCGCCAGAGTCGTACGGCACCGTCGTCGCCCGCGGCGGCCAGCCGGGTGCCGTCCGGGCTGAAGGCGACGTCGCGCACCGCGTGCGCGCCCGCTTTGAGGGTCACCGGCGGCCCGCCCTCGCCGTCGGTGCGCCAGAGCCGCAGCCTCCCGTCGTGGCCCGCGGCGGCCAGCAGGGTGCCGTCGGGGCTGAACGCGGTCCCTTCGATGGAGTCGGCCCCCCACGGCGGAGACGGCAGCGCCCGCAGGTCGCCGGCCCGCCACAACCCCACTCCGGTCCCGGCCACGGCCAGGGTCGCGCCCTTCTGATCGAAGGAGAGCCCGCCCATCGCCGCGCCGCCCGGCAGCGGGCGGGTCGCCAGCACCCGGCCCGTCCCGGCGTCCCACATCCTCAGCCGTCGGTCGTCTCCCGCCCCGGCGACCAGGCGGCCGTCCGGGCTGATGGCGATGGCGGTGAGGCGTGCGGAGAGGTCTTCCAGCGTATGGAGCACGGTCCGCCGGCGGGCATCCCACAGCAAGGCGCGGCCACCGTGGTCGACGGTGGCGAGCGTCGAGCCGTCAGCGCTGAAGGACGCTCCCCAGAGAGGAGCCTTGTGCCCGGCCAGGCGCGCCACGAACCCCCCTGCCTGCGTGCTCATCAGCGCGCCGAGCGACTGCGGCGTGCGGTCCTGCTCGACGGCCGCCGCGGCGAGCAGCGCCGACACCTCCGGCCGGGATGCGGCCAGCCGAGCCGCCTCGACGGACAGCCGCCCGGCGAGGGAACTCCGTTGTGCCTGTCCCGTCTGCCCGACCACCACGACAGCGCAGGCCACGGTCAGCGCCAGCGTGACCGCGAGGCCGCAGACCAGGCGGCGCAGCCTGCGGTTACGCCTCAGCGTCTCCAGCCGCTCGGACTCCTGCCCCTCCCAACTGGCGGTGAGGAAGGCGCACTCGACAGGGGTGAGGGCGCCGGCGGGCGCTGCGTCGGCCCATTCGCGCAGCGTGGTCAGGTGGGGGCCGCGCAGCAGGAGGTAGTCGTCGCGTTCCGCGTGATCCCACGCCTCGGCGGCATCGGTGAGCTGCTGCCTGATCCGGAGCCCCGCCCGGTCGGTGTCGATCCAGCCTTTCAGCCGGGGCCAGGCGTCGAGCAGCACTTCGTGGCTGATCTCGACCCACTCGGCGTCGGCCGTCAGCAGCCGGGCCCGGATGAACGCCTCGACGACGACCTCCACAGCCTCGTCGCCGGTCAGCGCGTGGCGGGCGAGCCGGCGGCGGCTGTCGGCCACCCCGTCGCCGACGTGGACCAGGCGCAGCAGCGTGTGCCTGGCCACCTGCTGCCGCGCCGCGTCGAGCTGCGCGTACGCGTGCTCGGCGGTGACCTCGATGGCGCCCCGGATGCCGCCGGTGCGTTCGTAACCGGCGACCGTGAGCAGGCTGCCGGTCCGCTGCTGCCAGGTGGCGCGCAGGGCGTGGGACAGCAGCGGCAGCGCCCCGGCGTCACAGGCGCCGCTGGTCCTGGCGCCGACGTCGCGCAGCAGCAGCTCGACCAGGCCGGGTTCGAGGGCCAGCCGCGCCACGGCGGCGGGTTCGCTGATCGCCTGCCGGAGCTGCCCGGCCGCCATCGGGGCGAGCGGCAGGCAGCGCGCCCGCAGCGCCGCCAGCAGCGGCGGGTGGGCCAGGCAGTGGCCGTAGAAGTCGGCGCGCACGCCCAGGACCACCGCGAGCCCGGCCGCCGACCGGTGGCACAGCTCGGCGATGAACGCCTGCCGCGCGGCCTCGTCCTCGCAGAGCGTGAACAGCTCCTCGAACTGGTCGACGATCACCAGCGTGCGGGAGTCGACGCCGCCCAGCTCGCGCATCGGCCGGGCCGTGGGCGTCAGGTACGCCACACTCGGCCGGCCGGGCCGGCGGCCGGGAAGCGCTCCTCGCAGCACGGCCGGGGCCAGACCGGCTCGCAGCAGCGAGGACTTGCCCACTCCCGAAGGGCCGATCACGATCGCCGGATGGCCTGCCGTTTCGGGATCGGCCAGCAGGCCCACCAGGTCGGCCACCGCCCGATCACGGCCGAAGAACCAGCGCGCGTCCTCCGTGCGGAAGGACATCAGTCCGGGATAGGGGCAGCCGGCGGCGGGGCCGCCGAAACGCCGCCGCCGCCCGGCTCCGATCCCGGCCTCGCGAAAATCCGCTCCGTTCGCCACACGGGAAATCTACCGTCACCCATCGTGATCAGAGAGGGACTCTTCGTACATCAGTCGGTGCGGACCGGCTCTGCCTGCGTAGGCAGGCGCAAGGTCCTCAGCTCAGGGTGATGGCGAGCTTGCCGATGGCGCCCGCGCCGAAGTCGTCGAACGCCTGGGCCGCCTCCGCCAGCGGGTAGGAACGGGTGACGGGCACCCGGATGGCACCGTCCACGGCGTCGGCGGCCAGCCGGTCCAGGATGGCGACGGTGGGGTCGGCCATGACCGCGGTCGCGGTGAGCCGGTCGCCTTCGGGTGCGAACCCCAACGTGGAGGCGAACCGCCCGCCGTCGGTCACCAGGTCGGCCACCAGGGCGCCGTCACCGGCGAGGTGCAGGGCGGCGGACACCCCGCCGGGCGCGAGGGCGCGGACCTGGGCCGCCAGGTCGCCGCTGTGGTCCACCACCTCGATGCCGTCCCCGGCCAGGTCGCGGACGAAGTCGGTCTCGGCGCCCGGTCGCGCGGTGGCGATCACCTGGGCGCCGCGGGCCTGGGCGTACTGGAGCGCGAGCGCGCCGACCCCGCCGGTCGCGCCCACGATCAGCACGCTCTCCCCGCCCCGGGGGTCGAGGGCCTCGACGGCGGTCAGCGCTGCCGTGCCGGCCAGGCCCAGCGCGCCTGCCTCGGCGACGCCGAGCTTGCCGGGGACGCGCGTGACGCCGTAGCCGGCTGCGACGGTGACGTACTCGCCGAGCGAGCCGGTGCCCAGGAACGGCTTCATCACCACCCCGAACACCACGTCACCGGCCGTGAAACCGGTCACGTCCGAGCCGACGGCCTCGACGGTGCCGGCGAAGTCCTTGCCGAGCACCAGCGGGAAGCGGTGCTCCATCATCCCCTGCAGCATCCCGGCGGCGGTGGCCGCGTCGAAGCCGTTGACGGAGGTGGCGGCGACGCGTACCAGCAACTCGCCGGCCTCGGGAGCCGGGGTGGGCAGTTCGGTCAGTGTGGGGCTGCCGGGAACGGCGGTAACGGCGAGAGCGCGCATGGGCGGTCCTTCCTCCAGAAGTAAATGAAGGGTTCCCTCCATTTATGAATCAGCGTAACAGCATAATCGGAGGGCTCGCTCCACTTGTATGCTGGGGAGGTGACTACCCCGCCATCGCTGCGCGCGGACGCGGCCCGCAACCGCGAACGCCTCATCGCCGCCGCCCGCCGTGTCTTCGCCGAGCAGGGATTGGACGCGCCCATCGAGGAGGTCGCCCGCCAGGCCGGGGTCGGCATCGCCACCCTCTACCGGCGCTTCCCCACCCGGGACGAGCTGATCGCGGCCGCGTTCGACAACAAGATGGCCGCCTACGCCGACGCGGTCGGCGTCGCCCTGGCCGACCCGGATCCCTGGCACGGCTTCTGCGGCTACCTGGAGGCGGTGTGCGCCATGCAGGCCAGCGATCGCGGCTTCGCCGACCTGCTGACGTTGAGCCTGCCGACGGCCAAGGAGTTCGAGGCCGAGCGCGCCCGCGCCTATCACGGCTTCGTCGAGCTGATCGACCGGGCCAAGGCGACCGGCCGGCTGCGCGCCGACTTCGTGCCCGAGGACCTCGTGATGTTGCTGATGGCCTGCGCGGGTGTCATCACCGCCACGGCCGACGCGGCGCCCGGCACCTACCGGCGGCTGCTGGGATACCTGCTCCAAGCCTTCGCCGGGCCGGGTGCGGAGCCGCTCCCCGACCCGCCGACGCCTACCGCGATGTATCGGGCGCTGCTCCGGCTGCAGGGCCGGTGACGGCTCCCTAGTCCTTCAGGCCCGCGCCGAGGTTGGCGTTCATCACGTACTTCTGGAAGATCAGGTAGATCGCGACAAGGGGGATCATGGACAGGACCGACGCCCCGAGCAGGACCGACCAGTTGTCCCCGGGTATGGGAAAGCGCTTTCGCGGATCCTATAGAGTCCTGGTTCGACCCTGCCACCCGGTATGACCAGATTTGTCCGGTGAGCGGGCGCGGACGTTTTCGTTCCGCCACGCTCAGGGGGCCGTGAGCCCGCCGAGGGGCGCCCGGCGGGCGATGATCTTGCGGTGGCTTATCCGCCACCCCTGGTCGCCGTACGAGATGACGTCGTCGTAGATCACGCTTCCGGCGCCGCCGCCCGCCATGATGCTGATCCCCTTGGATCGGGCGCGGACCTGACCGTCGGCGATCTCGGTGAGCACGACGTTCGTGACGTGGTGGCCGACGGGGTTCGCCGCGCCCAGTGTGAGCGCGGCCTCCCTGATCGCCGCCACGCCCTCCAGTGATCCGACGCCGAAGTCCGAGGCGTCGTAAACGACGTCGGCGGTGAACAGCTCGTCCAGCCGGTCCAGCTCGCCGTCGTCGAACAGGTGCCCGTGCAGGGAGATCAGCTCTGTGATGGCCGCGCGATCGTCGGCGTCTAGTGTCATGCGGGACAGACTAAATGGGGAAGTCCCCACTTAGCAATCAGTCCACCCAGTCGGCCAGCTCGGGGAGCGCCTTCTCGTTGACCCGCAACCCGATCCCGGGCTCCGTCGGCAGCTCTGGAATCCCGCCGACGACCTCGGGCTCGCCCAGGAACAGCGGCTCGACCCGCTGGTCGAGGCCCCAGAAGGACGGGTTGGTGAGGTGCTCGATCCAGGTGCAGTCGGGCTGGGAGAGCACCACGTGGAGGGTGGCGGCGGAGTAGACGTGCGGGACGACCTCGATGCTGGAACCCGAGGCCATCTGGCACACCCGCCGCAGCTCGGTGATGCCGCCCACGCGGTGCACGTCGGGCTGCAGCACGTCCGCGGCGCCGGCGTCGATGAGGTGCTGGAAGCCGTACCTGGTGAACTCGTGCTCGCCCGTCGCGATCGGCACGAGACCCAGGCCGCGGAGCATGGCGTGCCCCGCGACGTCGTCGGGGATCAGCGGCTCCTCCACCCATCGCAGGCCCAGACCCACCAGGCCGCGGAGCATCTCGACGGCGAAGGGCCGATCCCAGCCCATGTAGGCGTCGCTCATCAGCTCGATGTCGTCGTCCAGTTCGTCGCGGATCGCCTCGATGTAGCGGAGGTTGGCGAGCAGTCCCCGCCGCCCGTCCGCCGGGCCGTACGGCCAGTTGGCCTTCACTCCGGTGTAGCCGCGTTCGGCGTAGTCGCGGGCCATGCGCCGCACCTGCGCCAGGTCGTCGTCGGGCTGCACCTTGCTGGCGTACGCGCGGACCTGCTTGCCGTGCGGGCCGCCGAGCAGCCGGTACACCGGCTGGCCGAGCGATTTGCCGACCGCGTCCCAGATCGCGATGTCGATCGCGCTGATCGCCTCGATGGCGGCGCCCTTGCGGCCGTACACGATGGACGAGCGGTAGAGCTGCTCCCAGATCTGCTCGCTCGCCCGCGCGTCCAGCCCGGTCGCGATGCGGCCCAGGTGCTCGTTGACCATGGTGGTCGCCGCCCCGATGCCGTCCTCGCTGTAGCCGAGCCCGGTCGTGCCGTCGGCGAGCGTGACCCGGACCACGACGATGCCTTGTGGCCAGGTGTACCAGGACCATCCGTCACCACGCCGCGGGAAGCCGTTCATCGGGCTCGGCCCGCGGACGCTCTTCTGCTGCTGCCAGAAGTCGCCCCACATCGACCGGCCGACGTGCCGCGCTTCAACCCGGATGATCTCCATCTGCCACTCCTTCAAGGTCCAGACCCTGTGCCATGGTAAGCGGAAGCTTCGGATATATTGCAAATGCAGCATAGCTATTGCGACATTTGCAACGAGGAGTGTTCCATGCGGGTGGTCACATGGGCGGGGGTGGATCGGCTCGCCCAGCAGGAGACCCCGATCCCGGAGATCTCGGACGGGGAGGTGCTGGTCAGGGTCTCCAGGGTCGGCATCTGCGGATCCGATCTGGCAATCCTGCGGGGCCAGCACGCCCGCGCCGAGACGGGGGTGATCCTCGGCCACGAGTTCGCCGGCACGGTCGCGGAGTCCAGGGCGCCGGGCGGCCCGCCCGTGGGCAGCCAGGTCGCGGTCCGCCCGCTGATCGCCTGCGCCGACCGCGGCACCGTCCCGCCGTGCCGGGCCTGCGCGTCGGGCAACGCGCACGTCTGCCGCTCGCTCGGCCTGTACGGGGTGGACGAGCCCGGTGGTCTCGCCGAGTTCGTCGCCGTACGGGCCGGCGCGGTCCATCCCGTACGCCAGGACGTCTCCCCCGAGCTCACGGCGCTGGCCGAGCCGCTGGCGGTCGCGGTGCACGCCGTGTCCCGCTCGGGCCTGACCGGCGGCGAGTCCGTCGCCGTTTACGGCGGCGGCCCGATCGGCCTGTTCACCGCGCTCGTGGCCAGGCATCGAGGGGCCGCGGACGTGGTGATCGTCGAGCCGAACGCCTGGCGCCGCGGTGTCGCGGAGAGCTTCGGGTTCCCGGTGCTCGACTCCGGCGTGGACACGCCCGCCGCGATCCGCGAGCGGACGTCCGGCGACGGCGCGGACATCGTCTTCGACTCGGCCGGTCATCCCGCCGTGGCCAGGCAGCTGACCGAGGCGGCGCGGATCCAGGGCACGATCGTGATCGTCGGGGTCTACAAGTCACCGCCCGAAGTGGACCTCCGTACGGTCAACTTCGCCGAGCACCGGCTCGTCGGCACCCGCGTCTACTCGCGCGACGACTTCGCCACCGCCGTCACCCTGCTCGAGAACGACGACCTGGCCCTGTCCGGCCTGCCCACCAGGACCTTCCCCGTCGCCGAGGCCGCCGACGCGTTCGCCGCGGCGGGCCGGGGCGAGGGCAGCGTCAAGGTCCTCATCGACCCTTCCCAGAACGGAGACGACCGATGACCAGCGCTTGGGTGGTCGGCGGCGGCAGCGGCATCGGCCGGGCCGCGGCGCTCAGACTGGCCCGTGACGGCTACCACGTCACGGTCTCCGGCCGCCGCGAGACCTCGCTGCACGAGACCGTCGAGAAGATCGTCGCCGCGGGAGGCCGGGCCGAGGCGGTGCCGGTGGACGTGACCGACGACGACTCCGTGACCGCGGCCCGGCAGCGCGCCGGTGCGCTCGACCTGCTCGTCTGCTCGGCCGGCACCAACGTGCAGAACAGGTGGTGGTCGGATCTGACCAGCGCCGACTTCGCCCGCGTCGTGGACACGAACCTCAACGCGGTCACCCGCTGCGTGCTGAGCGTCCTGCCCGGCTTCCGCGCGGCGGGCTCCGGCCAGGTGATCGTGGTCTCCTCGTGGGCGGGCTGGCAGTTCATGTCGGCGGCGGGCGCCGCCTACAGCGCCAGCAAGACCGCGCTCGGCGCGCTCGTGCAGTCGCTCAACGACCAGGAGGGCCGCCACGGCATCAGGGCCACCCACCTGTGCCCCGGCGAGGTGGACACGCCGATCCTGCGGACCAGGCCGGTGCCCGTTCCCGCAGCGGAGCTCGAGCGCATGCTGAGCCCGGAGCACGTCGCCGACGTCATCGGCTCGGTCGTCGCGCTGCCGCCGGAGGTCTGTGTGAACGAGCTCGTCGTCACACCCGTCTGGAACCGCATGTACATCGACTCCAGCGCCTACGGAGGATGAGTGAGACCAGTAGACGTGCTCGCGATCGGGGAGACCATGGTGATGGTCACCCCCGTCGGCGGGCGGCTCGACGCGGACAGCACGTACATCCTGCGGCCGGGCGGCGCGGAGTCGAACGTGGCGGCGCTGCTCGCCCAGCTCGGCCACAGCACGGCGTGGGCCAGTGCGGTGGGCGGCGACCCGCTGGGCGACATCATCGTCGACGCGCTGCGCGCGCACGGGGTGAACGTCGATCTCGTACGCCGCGACGCCGAGCGGCCCACCGCCGTGTACTTCAAGGATCCGACCTCGTCGGGCACCGCGGTCTATTACTACCGGCAGGGTTCGGCGGCCTCGGCCATGACCGCCGCCGAGGTCGCCGGCTGGGCGGCGCTGCCGTCCCGGGTGACGCACATCTCCGGCATCACCGCGGCGCTCTCCGAGCCGTGCCTGGACCTGACCCGGCACATCGTGTTCGACCGCCCGTTGGGGCTGTCCGTGGTCAGCTTCGACGTCAACCACCGTCCCGGCCTGTGGTCGGGCGACGGGCCCGAGGTGCTCCTGGAGCTCGCGCGGCGCGCCGACGTGGTCTTCGTCGGGCGGGACGAGGCGGCGGCGCTGTGGGGGACGTCGGACGCGGAGAGCGTGCGCGAGCTGCTCGATGGCCCGGCGTACCTGATCGTGAAGGACGCCGCTATCGAGGCGGTCAGCTTCACCCCCACGGGCGTGCACCGCGAGCCGTCGATGCCGGTCGAGGTCCTGGACGCGGTCGGCGCGGGCGACGCTTTCGCCGCCGGTTGGCTGAGCGGGTTCCTGGACGGCCGCGACGAGGCGACCCGGCTGCGGCTGGGGCACTACGCGGCTTCCCGTGTTCTGATGTCTCCGGCCGACCTGGCCGATCTTCCCTCCGCTGACGAGATCGTCACGCTGCTCACCAAAGGAGCGCACACCCATGTCGCAGACCGTCGCCCGTGCCATTGACATCATCAGTTTCGTCTCCGTACGACACCGCACGCTCGGTCAGATCGCCGAGCACCTGGGCGTGCACAAGTCGACCGCGCTGCGTCTGCTGCAGACGCTGGAGGAGGGCGGGTTCGTCCGGCGGGTGCCCGGCGGCGCGTACGGCATGGGCTTCCAGCTCATCGCGCTCGGCCAGTTGGCTCTCGACCAGGTCGAGGCCCGCTCCCTCGCGCACCCGATCCTGCACGAGCTGAGCGAGAAGTACGGGCACACGGTCCACCTCGGTGAGCTGGCCGGAGACCAGGTCGTCTACGTCGACAAGATCGACGGCCGGGGCACCGTGGCCATGGGCTCCCGCATCGGGCTGCCCGCCCAGGCGCACACCGCGGCCGTCGCGAAGGTCATCCTCGCCTACCAGGACGAGAAGACCCGGGCGCGGATCTTGGAGGGCGCCGCCCTCACCCGCTTCACGCCCACGACCATCACCGACGCCGACGCGCTCGAGGCGGACCTCGCGCTCACCCGGGAACGGGGATGGGCCGAGGACGACGGCGAGCACGAGGACTACATCAACTGCCTGGCGCTGCCGGTGTTCGACGCCCGCGGCCGGGTCACCCACGGCATCTCCATCACCGCTCTGCGAGCGGTCGCACCGTTGGCGGAGCTGCGCGCGCACGTGGACGACTTCCGCGAAGCGGCCCACCAGATCTCGAAGAACCTGGGCTGGGGAGGAGACGCATATGGACGCCGCTGAGTTCTTCGGCCGGCACCTCGACCGTAACCCGATTCTCGGCATCTTCCGCAACCTCGATCCCGAGGCGACCGTGGAGAGATGCGAGCGCGCCTGGGCGTTCGGCGTCGAGCTCATCGAGGTGCCCGTACAGACGCCCGACGCCCTGCCGTCCCTGCGTGCGGCGCTCGACGCGGCGCGGCGGCACGGCAAGAGCGTCGGCGCGGGGACGGTGACCACCGCCGAACAGCTCGCGGAGGTCAGCCGTCTGGGCGCGGCGTTCACGGTCGCGCCCGGCCTTCACCCCGAAGTCGTCGCGGAGTCGCGGCGGCTCGGGCTCCCCCACCTGCCCGGCGTGGCCACCTCCACGGAGATCGCCACGGCTCTGTCACATGGCTTCACCTGGCTCAAGGCGTTCCCCGCCGAGCAGCTCGGCCCCGGCTGGATCACCGCGCAGCTCGCGCCGTTCCCCGCCGTCCGTTTCGTCGCGACCGGCGGCATCGACGCCGCCAACGCGGCCGCCTTCCTCGCCGCCGGGTGCCGGGGAGTCGCGGTCGGATCCGCGTTGAACGATCCGGACGCGCTGGTACGGCTGCGGGAGGCGGTTCCTCGATAACGGTGAGTTACCCATTCTTGACAGGCATATTTCCGGCCAAATACAGTTGCAATTATCGCACATGCGTTGCAACATATGCAACCGTGCTCGTCCGTTAGCCCCGTACGGCGAGTAGAGAAAAGAGCCACCTGTGTCACATCCATCCACCGCGCCCGCCTTCGACAGCAGGGCCGCCAAGCGCGTGGTCATCGCCAGCTCCATCGGCACCGTCATCGAGTGGTACGACTTCGCCCTCTACGGAGCGGCATCCGCACTGGTCTTCGGCCCGCTGTTCTTCCCGGAGCAGAGCGAGGTCGGCGGGACCCTCGCCTCCTTCGCCGTCTTCGCCGTCGCCTTCTTCGTCCGGCCGATCGGCGGGCTCCTGGCCGCGCACATCGGGGATAGGGTCGGCCGTAAACCCGTATTGATCTTCACGATCACGCTCATGGGCATCGCAACGGTCGCGGTCGGGCTGCTGCCCACGTACGAGTCGATCGGCGTGTGGGCGCCGATCCTCCTCGTCGTCACGCGCATGCTGCAGGGCGTCGGCGCGGGCGCGGAGTTCGCGGGCGCGGTGACCACGGTGGCGGAGTACGCGCCCCCGAACCGGCGGGCCTTCTACACCTCCTTCGCCCAGGCGTCCGTGGGGCTGGCCTTCGTCCTGTCCACCGGCTTCTTCGCCATCCTGGCGGCCATCCCGCGTGAGGTCCTGCTGGGCTGGGCCTGGCGCGTCCCGTTCATCGCGAGCCTGGTCATCTTCGGGGTGGCCCTGTTCATCCGCAAGCGGATCGAGGAGACCCCGGAGTTCGTCGAGGCCAAGAAGGAGGTCGGCAAGGCCGCCAAGGAGCCGCAGAAGATCCCGCTGATGCAGGCGTTCCGCGAGGCGCCGCGCGGCCTGGTCGTGGGTCTGCTCTGCGGTTCGGGCCTGAACGTGGCGGGCTACATGGTCAACACGTTCTCGCTGAGCTACATCAAGACCACGCTCGGCGTGTCGGCGACCGTCGCCACCCTCGGTGTGGTGGCCGCGACGGGTTCGAGCGTCTTCGCCGTCCCGCTGTTCGGCAAGCTGGCGGACCGCATCGGGCGCGGGCCGGTGCTGATGGGCGGCGCCGTCTTCATGGCCCTCTACATCGCGCCGTACTTCCTCCTGCTTGGCACCCGCCAGCCCGTGCTGATCATCCTCGCGATGGCCATCGCGTACGGGATCGGCCAGAGCGCCATGCTCGGGGCGCAGTCGGCGTTCCTGTCCGAGCTCTTCGAGACGCGCTACCGCTTCACCGCGATCGCGGCCTCGCGCGAGATCAACGTCATGCTCCTCGGCGGCACCACGCCGTTCATCGCCACCGCCCTGGTGGAGGCGGCCGGTGGCTCGCCGTGGCTGGTCGTCGTCTTCGCGGTGGCCTGCCAGCTGCTCACCATCGCCGCCGTCCTGCTCTCGCGGCGCCTGCCGCGCCCGTCCGGGGCGGTCGCCGGGCTGACGGGCGCGCAGCAGGCATAGGTCCCGTTTCGCGCCCAAACCGGGGTGCCCGGTGCGGGCGCGGACCGCCCATGCGGGGGCGCGGCTACGCCCTTGACCGAAAGGTGGTCGTCGCGGTTAATGAAGCCAAGTGCCCAGGTAGCCACGGCGCGAAGGAGCTAGTTTCATGAGCCGCTCCACGTTGTTGAGCTTGTCCCTGGTGACGGCCACCTCGCTGGCCGTTGTCTCTTTGCCGGCCACCCCGGCTTATGCCGATGGCGTTACGTCCCACAGCGCGAGCGCCTACGGATGCACGATCACCGCACACGGCTCCTGGAGGAGCGCGGCGAACACCTTCACCTTCTACGCCACCGGCTCCTGCGGCGCCAACCGCTTCGGCGTGCTGCGCTGCTGGCCGGTCCACAGACATACCCTCTACTGGCACAACCACGAAGGCGACGCACGAAGGACGTCCGTCAACGGCCGGAGCTTCCGTCTTCCCGCCAAGACCGTCCATGGCACCAACGGCGACACTTACAAGATCAACTGTAAGTACCAGTGGGACTCCAACCGTTCCGTCGGGGTCGAGACACGTGGATTCACCCTCTAGATCGTTCTCTGCCGTACGGGACGCCGAACACCTCACTCCCTACTTGGTGACAGCGGCGGAGGATCGATGATCGACCCCGGCCCGTTGGCCGCATGCCGGGCGATCCCCTCCCACCGTTGCATCAGCCCCGCGTACCAATCCTGCCTGCCCCTGGCCGCGAAGTGCGGCTCCAATTCGCGCAGCCGCGCCTCGATCCGCGCCACATCAGAGGCACTGAGCTCGTTGTCCCTCCACTTGAACGCGAACTGAGCCCCCTCAGGCCCCTCCACGACCTCGAACCGGTCGAAGAACGGCCTGGCCCACTGCGACAGCCCCCGCATCATGGACAGATCAGCGGGATCGATGAAACAGAACTCGTGATCGATGCCCGCCGTCCGGCCGTCCTCGGCGACCATGAAGTTGGTCCGCCACCTGTCCGCGTTGAGCGTCAGCACATCACCGAGCCCGATCACCAGGACGTCTCCGGGTCTGCCCAGCGCCCTCGGCAGCCCGAACCCATGCAGAAACTCGATCAGCAGCCGATCCGGCCCCATCCGGTAAACCCGCGGAACCCGCGCCCCGACCGCCTCGTAGACGAGCGACCCCAGTTCCTCGGAATCGGCGCGACGTCTCGGATGTTTCGCCTCGATGTCAACGACCCCGGGCCTCTGTAGCACCTTCTCGACCGCGCTACTGCCGTCGTGGAAGACCAGCCTTGCGACATGTCCTGCGTTGACCATCCCGCCGCTGAGCTGGATGCGGTCCTTGATCCCTGACAGCAGCCCGCGCACCAGTTCGCCGGGGAAGGTCCAGTGACCGATGCGCGACGGCTCGCGGAAACCCTCCTGCGCGTACCACGGCTGCCTGACCTGTGCCACAGGCGTCTCCGAGGCGTCCGCCACGTGGCCCGCCTCTGTCGTCCTGCTCCGGTCCGATGCTCTGCCCGCGTCCGCGGCCTGCCCCGCGTCCCGCGTCCCGTTCGCGTCGACCGTCCTGCCCGGCTCGGGCGCGCCCTCCCGCATCCGTACGGTCGGCGCGTCCTCAATGCGGCCCGTCACCGCCTCGCCCGGTCGCGGCCCGACCGAATCAGCGGGCTGCCCCCCGTCGCCCTGCCGCAGCCTGATCGTCGGCGTGTCCTCGATCCGCCCAGGAGAACGCCCACCAGGACCGTTCTCGCCCCGCCCTGCTCCGCCCTCCCTCAGGCGCACCGTCGGCGCATCCTCGATCCGCCCCGAAACGGCCTCACGGGCGCGCGGTCCGGACGAATCAACCGGACGTCCCCCATCGTTCTGCCGCACCCCGGACGTCTGCACATCCTCCTGCCGCAACCGCACGGTTGGGGGGTCAACGTCCGCGTGCGGGTCCCGGTTGATCAGCTGGTCGATGCGTCCGGTATGCGCCGCGCGGGGCGTGTGATCCGCGGCAAGCTCTTCCCGTACGCCGCTCAGGTCCGTACGCCTCCCAGCGGCCGCCGCGCCCGACTCATCCCCATCCTGTACGCCCCGTACCGACCCATCCGCTTCAGCCCGGGAGGACGCCTCACGCTCCTGCCCTCTCGGCGACGGCGTGGGCCCGCCGCCATCGTCGGACGCTCCTCGCGCCGAACCCCCCTCAGTCCCTTCGGGCACGGGCCCGGCCTCCGAATGGAGCGGCGCCGCGTCGCCGCCATGCCCCGTGGCCCGGCCCGGCGCCCAACTGGCCCAGTGGGCGTCCACTCCGCCCACCATCCCCGAGGTGAACGCCTTGGCCATCAGCGTCCAGTCAAGTGGCTGCCCGCTCATCAGCGAACTCGCCATCGTCGCCCCCGCCGACGCCACCCCCGAATGCCCCATCAGCATCCACAGAGACCGCGTAGGCAACGCCCACGCCAATCCCGTCAGCAGCCCGCCCGTCATCATTCCCATCCCCGCGGAGGTCGCCAACTGCTTGAGGTCGATGTGGTCGCGCCGCGTCTGGGTGGCCTGTACGTACAGGTCCATCCCGCCCATCAACGCCCCGAACAGTGCGACGTTCACCATCAGCCGCTGCCTGAACTGCCTGACCGTCCACCGCGCGGCCTCAGCCCGCACCTTGAACAGCCCCTGCGCCGTCAACCGCCCGGCCGGATGCAACAGCGCCCACGTCAGCCAGAGCATCTGGACCACGAACAGCATCACGGCCAGCTTGATCATCCGCTTGGTGTACTGGACCTGCACCCCAAGCTCGTTCAGCTCGATCGCGAACGACACGAGCCGCTTCACCAACCGGGCTTTCCGCCCTCCAACGGTCTTGTCGACCCGCTTCACGAATGCCTTGAGCGCGTCCCCATCCCACTCCCCCTGCGTCCGGCCGGCCAGCCACTCCGCCAAGCCGTCAACCCCGGCCACCACCTTCCGCGCGGCCGCCACGAGCGCATCGGCCAACCGGAACAAGCTCCGCTCGTCTCCCTGCGGCCAATCCGTCCCCACGACCCAGCCGACCCACGGCCGCAGCCACGCGGGAACCGGAAGCCCGTCAAGCCACATGACACTCAGCTCTCAGTGCTCTCGCCCGCCACTTCGCCTGACACCCTCTCCTACCTCACCGGCACCACCAATAACTCCTGTCCACTATGCCCACCTTTTGGAGTTTTGGCACGTCATCGCACCCAAAGCCTGGCCACTATGCGCCTCTGGTGGTCTTTCGGCCGCATGGCTCCACCTGGCTCGAGGCGTTTCCGCCGAGCGGCTCGGCCCCGGCTGGATCGCCGCGCAGTTCGCGCCGTTCCCCGTCGTCCGTTCCGTCGCGACCGGCGGGATCGACGCCGGGTGCCGGGGGTCGCGGTCGGCTCCGCGTTGAACGATCCGGACGCGCTGGTATGGGGGCGGGACGCGGTTTCTCGGTCACATGAGATGTTAGTTCGTCCCACGAATTTGTTACTCTGGCCCAGTGAGTAAAAATGTTGACGGCCAGATCGGGACGGTGGCGGCGCTGGTGCGGTCCACGTTCCTGGTGAATGCCGTGTACGCAGAGTCCGCCCGCGAATACGGGCTCACCCAGCAGCAGGGCCAGATGCTGTGCGTCCTGATGCCGCAGCCGTATGGCATGAGCGAGCTGGGCGCGGTGCTCGGCCTGGCCAAGTCGAGCCTGACCGGCCTGGTTGATCGCACCGAGCGCAACGGCCTGGTCCAGCGCAAACCCGATCCCCAGGACTCCCGCGCGGTAAGGGTGGCGCTCACCAGGCAGGGCGCCAAGCTCGCCGACGAGTTCTACGCCGAGACCTGCCGCCGCGTCGAGGAACTGACCGCAGGGTTCGCCCCGGCGGAGCGCGACACGCTCGCCGTCCTGCTGGGCCGGGTCGTGACGGACAACAAGGTGCCCATCGTCTTCGTGGAACCAGATTCCCTGCGCTGAAGTTGCAGTTCGCCCTACGAACTAATATTGTTCGTGATGCGAACTCAATCCCTTTTGCAGTGGAGCGTGAATGATGAGTCGTACAGTCGTGGTCATCGGCGGAGGTTACGGTGGTTCCGCGCTCGCCAAGGCGCTGGATTCGGAGGCCGACGTCGTCCTCATCGACCCCCGTGACGCGTTCATCAATTCGGCCGGCTCCCTGCGGGCGCTGACCCAGCCCGACTGGGCGCACAACATGTTCTTCCCCTACGGCCAGTGGCTCAGGCGCGGCACGGTGGTGCGCGACCGCGCGGTCTCGGTGGACCCCGGCGGCGTCACCCTGGCCTCAGGCCGGCGGGTCGATGCCGACTACCTGGTCCTGGCCACCGGCTCCAGCTACGCCTACCCCGCCAAGCCCACCTCTGACGCCACGGATAAGGTCCTCGACGACCTGCGCCGGACCCACAAGGAACTGGCGGGTGCCGAGCGGGTGCTGATCCTCGGCGCCGGCCAGGCGGCGACGTTCACCGCCACCACGACAGGAGGGGAGGAGATCACCGCCGACATCTGGTTCCGTGCGCACGGCGTGCGCGTCAACAGCGACTACCTCGCCGACGATCGGCTGACGACTCGTACGCCGCAGGGGCAGGTGCCCGTCACCGAGACTCTCAACGTGCACGGATACGACCACGTCTACGCCATCGGCGACATCACCGACGTCGCCGAGACCAAGATGGCGGGGTACGCGATGCAGCACGCGGAGGTAGTGGCCCAGAACATCATCGCCCAGCTGCGCGGCGAGCAGCCGACGGCCACGTACGAGCCGCTGCCCCACCCCATGATCCTGCTGCCCCTCGGCCCGCGCGGGGGTGTCGGCCAGTTGCCCACTCCCGATGGTCCGGCTGTCGTCCCGGTTGAGACCGTCTCGGCGTACAAGGGGGCCGACCTGTTCACCGGCCGCTTCACCGAGCAGTTCGGTGCCGCCTGACCTGGACCACACCCAGCTCGGCCGCAGCGGCCTCCCACTGTCCCGGCCGCCGCCCAGGCCGGACGGCGCCAAGCCCGCGCCGGAAGCGTACGCCTGGTAGACACCTCCCTTCGCCCGGAAAGGCAGAACATTGTCCGCACATAACGTCGTCTTCGGTTTTGGCGCGCATTCCAGCATTGACGACATATCCGACCTGCTGCGCATGGCCGAGCAGGCCGACCAGGACGGGCTCGACATCTTCACCTTGTCCGACCATCCCTACATCGGCCAGCGTCTAGACGCGTACGCCGCGCTCGGCTTCATCCTCGGGCGTACGCAGCACATCGCCGGTTTCGCCAACGTCACCAACCTGCCGACCAGGCCCGCTCCCATGCTGGCCAGGACGGTGACCTCGTTGTCGGCACTGTCGGGCGGCCGGATCGTGCTCGGCATGGGCGCGGGCGGGCTGTGGGATCGCATCGCCGACATGGGGGTTCCGCGGCTGACGCCCGGCGACGCCGTGGACGCCTTCGAGGAGGCGATCGTCCTGGTCAAGCTGCTGTCGGGTGGCGGCCCTCCGGTCACCTACCAAGGTCGCCACTACCAGGTGAACCGGATCGAGCCCGCTCCCGTGGCCGCGCCGCCCGTGTGGACCGGGTCGGTCGGCCCGAAATCCCTGGCCGCCACCGGCCGGGTGGCCGACGGCTGGATCCCCGGCCACGCGGCCGACTGGCTCAGCGAGCGCTATCGGGCCTCGCGGCCCATCGTCGACGAGGCGGCAGCGTCCGTCGGCCGCGATCCGAGCGAGATCCGCACGATCTTCAACTTCCCCGGCCGCATCACCGACCAGCCGCTGCCCGCCACCCGCGACGACGACGGCCGCTGGCTCGGCGGCTCCGTCGGCCAGTGGGTCGAGGAACTGACCGGCGCCGTGCTGGAGCACGGCGCGTCGGGCTTCACGCTCTTCTCCGCCGACCAAGGCGCCCAGGACCTCACCATCCTGGCCCGCTGGGCCCAGGAGATCGCTCCGGCCGTACGCGAGGCGATCGCGAAGTAGCGCCACGTCCTCCAAAAAAAATCGAAGCCAGTGTGAAATAAGAGTGATTGCATAACCGGAGTAACTATGATTTTCTGAGTCGCGAGCCGGACTCTCCCGGCATCCAGCGACAACAGAAGGAACCTGTCATGACCTCTCCCCGTGACCTCCGCATCGCGATTGTGGGCGCCGGCGTCGGCGGTCTTGCCTGTGCCCGCGGCCTGCAGACACACGGCATCCCGGCAGCCGTGTTCGAACGGGAGCCCTCCCGCGACGCCCGTTGGCAGGGCGGCATGCTGGACCTGCACGTGCCGACCGGTCAGGCCGCGCTGCGGGCGGTTGGCCTGTTCGAGCAGTTCACCGCCCTGGCTCGTGCGCAGGGCCAGGAGTTGCGGGGGCTGGACCCGTTCACGGCCGTGCTGGTCCACCACGAGCAGCCCACCGACAGCGGTGACGAGGGTTACGCTCCGGAGATCGATCGGGGTCAGTTGCGCGGCCTGCTGCTGGACTCCCTCACCCCAGGCACCGTCCGCTGGGGGCACGGGGTGGACGGGGTCGACCCGCTGGAGGGCGGCGTTCGCCTGCGCTTCGCTGATGGCACGACCGCCGACTTCGACCTCGTCATCGGTGCCGACGGCGCTTGGTCCCGGGTCCGCCCTGCCGTCTCGGACGCCATCCCCCGTTACACGGGCGGCACGATCGTCGAGGCGTTTCTCGACGATGTCGACATTCGCCACCCCGATCTCGCTCACTGGGTGGGCCCGGGCACGCTGGCGGCGCGAGCCGACGGGAAAATGATCTCGGCCCAGCGCAACAGCGGCGCCCACATCCGCCTGTACGCCGCCTTCGACGCTCCTGCGGACTGGTACGTCACCGCCGGCCTCGACCTCGCCGACACCACGGCGGTGTGCGATCACCTGCGCGGCGTGTTCACCGGCTGGGACCCCCGGTTCCTCGACCTGTTCCGCGACAACGACAGTGGGTTCGTCAACCGGCCCCTGTACGTGCTGCCCGTTGGGCACACCTGGGACCACGTCCCCGGCATCACCCTGCTCGGCGACGCGGCCCACCTCATGCCGCCCTTCGGCATCGGCGCCAACCTTGCCCTGATCGACGGCAGTGACCTGGCCACGGCCATCGCCACCCATTCCGACCTCGACCGGGCCACCGCCGCCTACGAAGAGGTCATGCTGCCCCGGTCGGCGGCCGCCGCTCAAGCCTGCGCGGAGCTGATGGACAACCTGTCGGAGAACTTCACCGGTGACGTCGACAGCGTGCGGCGCGACCTCAACGACCGCATGCGCCGAGCCCAGCCCGGGCTGGTCGGCAGGATGAGCAGTGAGACGGCGTCACATACACTGGCGCGCTGATCTCCTGGCACGCCGGCTCGGCCCAGCCGGACGGACCAGGTCTTGCTATCGGCTGCTGGCGTCAGGGCCGGCGGTAGGGGTGCGGTCCACATCGGCCCAGCCGTTGCGCAGCCGGGCGAACAGGATGCGCAGCGTGCGTGCGGGATCGGGGCTCTCCTCGGCCAGGGCGCCGACGTCCAGGGCGAAGCGGGCCAGCGCGCGAGCCTGGAGGTCGTCGTCGGACAGCCCGGCTTCCTCGGCGATGGCTTGGGCGAGAGTGGTCTCCCAGTTGCGTTGCATGCGCATGAAGTGGTCGCGCAGCGCGGGGGTGGCGTGGACCAGGTGCAGGAACTCCTCGCGGGAGGGTTCGCCGGACTGGCGCGGTTCGGGCGCGGCGAGATAGGTCTCCAGCGCGTCCAGGATCGTCGCTCCTGCCGGGCGGTCGCGCACCACGGAGCCAAGGCGCTGTTCGTGCGCGGCCTCCTGGTCGAAGACCAGCGATTCCTTGCTGGGGAAGTAGGTGAACAGCGTGCTGACCGCGATGTCGCACGCGTCGGCGATCTCCGCGACGGTCACCGCGTCGAAGCCGCGCTCGCGGAACATCGCGAAGGCCGTGTCGGCCAGCCGCTTGCGTGTCTGGGCCTTCTTCCGTTCCCGCAGTCCTACGCGTGTCACGTCGCCACTCTACACTGAATCAATAGTAACTAGTTTTTCGAAGTAACTTCGAAAATTTGCCTATCATCCGAGGATGAGCGGGAGTTTCGCGGCCAGCTCGCCCAGTTCGGCCTTCTCCGCCTCGGTCGGGGCACGCCGTCCGGTGCCGACCAGCAGCGCGTCCCTGTCGGAGAACGACGCCGGGAACGCGGTCTCGGCGATCTTCTCCAGCATCTCGCGGGATCGGGCGAGCCCCTCGGCGGGCGGTTCCGCCGCGTCCGGGAGGTGCGCGATCAGGTCGAGGTGGTGCAGCGTCCACTCCAGGACGTACGCGGAGAGGTAGTCGCCCGCGGTGAGGACCTCGTCGCGGGTGCCGACCCGGAGGCCCGGGTCGGCGAGTTCGGCGGCGCGGCCGGCGGCGGAGCCGACGTCGTCGAGGTGGAACCTGAGCAGCCGAGGCTCCTCGTACGCGGCGGCCAGCCGGACGGTCAGCGCGTCGAGCGGGTCGTCGCCGGTCGGCGGCGTTGCGGCGACGTCCCAGTAGGTCACCGCGTCGCGGGTCGGCTCCGTTTCGGCGGGGGTTACAAGGGTGATCAGGACGTCCTGAGCGTCGATGACCAGATGGCACACCAGGTCCCGCACGAGCCAGCCGGCACAGCCGGACGGCCGGGCGAAGTCCTCGTCCGGGAGTTCGGCGACCGCTGTGCGCAACGCCGTCCAAGCGCGTGCGAAAAGATCCACATCGGCAAGGTAGTGCGGTGCCGCGAAGGCGGACAAGAGCGGCGGGGGTGGACCTGCTCAAGAACGCGCCTCCCGAAGACCTCGTCGACGCCATCCGCATCGTCGCCTCCGGCGCGGGGCTGCTCGACCTGGCCGTCACCCGGCGGGTGATCGAGGAGTTCGCCCGCATGCCCGCGCCACTTCCCGCGACTCCGCAGCTCGCCACGTTGACCGCACGCGAACTCGAGGTTCCGCACCTGGTCGCACCAGGCCTGTCCAATGCCGAGGTCGCGGCCCGGCTGTACGTCAGCGAAGCCACCGTCAAGACCCACGTCCCCAGGATGCTCGCCAAACTTGGCCTCCGCGACCGCGTTCAAGCCGTCGTGTACGCCTACGGACACGGCCTCATCCGTGCCGGCGGCTGACTCGATTCGCGCCGGAGTCACGAAACTCAAGCCATTCAATTTTGTACCTGAATATCCTGCGGAGGCTACGTTCGCGATCAGTGGGCGTCCCGATATGATCCGGATTTCCTGGAGGCTGTCATGTCGAATCCGTTCTCCTCGCGAAACACGGCGTGAGAATTTCGGTCACCTTGGCAAATAATTGTGCCTTGCGGGCTTGACCTGGTGTTATGGCTGTCGTCGCGGTCTGGCAGGGGCTTGGTGCACGCGGTGGTGACACCTGGGACATAGGGATTGGGTCGGGAGTTGGCATATCTGCTGCCAAGGGTGTATGCATAGAGCGAGTCTTACAAATTACGGGCGGTAAGGCACGCGTTCGAACTCGGCCTCTGGAACCCATCGGCCTCACGGGTGCGATAGGTCCCAGAGTCAGGCGGATCCCGATGATCTGCCGATTCATTTAACTGGTTCGGCTCTTTGATGGAATCGCCATGCGGCCTCTGACCAAGGACGGTCGCCTCGACCAATGGTTATTCTGAGCGCCCTGCCGGCAGGTGAGAAACGAGGCTTGACGCTCCAGCCCGAGGAGGCCGACTATGGCCACGGATATGAAGATCGTACGACTCTATGTCTCCAGCATCGCCAACGGCACGATGGACGACACCCCCAACGAGGTCGGCGGGAACCCCCGTCCCCGGTTCCACCTGATGCTGCAGGCTGACGCGAGCGACTCGGCAGGCGACAACAAGTTCAACTACAGGCTCATCATCAGCGCTTGTTCCACCTCTGGCAACACCACCACCTTCGCTGCCAGAGTCCTCAACGAGCAGGCCGGCGTCCCAGGCGACGGCTGGAGTTCGGTGGGCCCGCAGGCGGGCAACAACGGCTACGTCAAGCAGTCGACCTACGCGATCGACGCCGCCGACTTCCAGGCCAACGGTCTGTACGAATTCGTCGCCGTGCTACGCATGGGCGACGGCAGCGTATCCACCGCACGCAGCAACGAATTCTTCATTCGCTGATCCGGCACGCGGCGGCGGGCCCTCCCGGGCCCGCCGCTCGCTGCGGACAACCTCCGGCCCTTCCGGTCCGTGGAGCGGGACAGTCGCGGTGGGTGGCCGCGTCGAGCGCCTCGAAGATTCATCTTTTCCACCGCTGCCCAAAAACATCCAGGGAAAGGGAGGGGGCCAACAACGAACGCTCTCCCGATGATCAGTGTCGCGAAAACCCCTTGATTGAACTTGATTTCCGCCTCTTGGTGCGTGCCGTTAATAGTGGCGAGCGTCTGCCCCGGCTTCATTGTCCAAGAATTATTGTCCGTCCAATGGTGTGGCTTAATCAGCCGGAATGCGGTCTGAGGCGGAGAAGCCAACTGAAATGAGACTGGCACAGTCAATGGCTGGTCGACGTGCACCTGTGTGGTCACTTCGAGAGCCGCGCCCAAGGGGTCTGGGCGAGATTAACGCGGAAGGTGGAAAGTTTCGAAATCACTCCTGCCTTCCGCCCATTGCCACTCAAAGCGGAGCGGCCCGAACTGGAGCGGCACCCCTTTGTCGGGCACGCTGACACGCCACCCTCCGAGCTCGGCGAACTTATCCGCATCGAACTCGGTCTGGACGGGGTCCTGCTCCTGCTCCCTAGAGAGGCCGGCGCACCTCCACGTCCACCGTGACCGTGAAGGTGGACGTGGAGGGCCGCCACCGCCACCGTCACGGGCCGCGCGCCCACTTCGCGCGTCGGCACGGCTGAGGCAGCCGGGGCCCGCGCCTCGGCGAACCCGGCCTTGGGATCCCACCGTGTTCGAGCCGGAACCCAGACAGCACGACCGCCTCGTGACCGCCCCAAGCCCGTCCGTGTCTGGACCGCTGACCTGGGCTTACACGGACAGCGTGTACCTAATCGCAGCTTCGTTAACGACGGGCCTATTTGGACGGTCGGCGCGCGTCAGAGGACCGTCGGCTGTCAGCTCGGCATGGAGAAGCGCACCGGCATGTGCTTGATGCCGTTGATGAAATCGGACCGCATCCGCCTGACCGGCCCCGCGTGCTCCGCCTCGGGGAAGCGGCGCAGCAGCTCCCTGATCATGCAGGTGATCTGCAGCCGCGCCAGGTTGGCGCCCAGGCAGAAGTGCGGGCCGCCGCCGCCGAACGTCATGTGGTCGTTGGGGTTGCGGCGGATGTCGAAGGTGTACGGGTCGGCGAAGATGTCCTCGTCGTGGTTGGCGGACATGTAGAACGTGACCACCTTCTCCCCTTCGGCGATCTTCTGGCCGCGGAGTTCGGTGTCGCGCGTGGCCGTACGCCGGAAGTTGTGGATCGAGGAGCCCCAGCGCAGGAACTCCTCGGTGGCGCTGCGCCACAGATCCTCGTCGTCGAGGCCGGTGGCCAGGTCGCGATAGCTGTCCGGGTGGGTGATGAGGGCGTTCATGGCGTGGGCGATGAGGTTGCGGGTGGTCTCGTTCCCGGCGACGCAGAGGATCACGAAGAAGGAGTCGATCTCGTCCCTGGTCAGCCGGTCGCCGTCGACCTCCGCCTGTACGAGGGCGGTGAGGATGTCGTCACGCGGGTTGCGGCGGCGGTCGTCGACCAGGCCGTCGCAGTAGGCGAAGATCTCGGCCGCGGCGTTCTCGCCATCCTCGGGCGTGGTGCGGAAGTCGGGATCCTGGAAGCCGACCATGCGGTTCGACCACTCGAAGATCAGGTGATGGTCCTCCTCGGGGACGCCGATGAGGTCGCAGATCATCTGCAGCGGCAGGTATTCGGCCACGTCGGTGACGAACTCGACCTCGCCGTCCCGGTCCCGCACGTCGTTCGCGATCTTCTCCGCGCGCCGCTGTACGGTCCCGCGCAGCCGGCCGATCGTCCTGGGCGTGAAACCCGCGCTCACCAGCCGGCGGTAGCGGGTCTGCTTGGGCGGGTCCATGTTCAGGAGCGTCATGCTGGCGATCTCGATGAACTCCGGCGTCTGGGTACGGATGAACGCGGTCCCGATCTCGGTCGACCAGGTATGCGCATCTCTGCTGATAGCCCTCACATCATGATATTTCGTGACAGCCCAGAAGCCGGTGTCGTCGGGGACGTCGTGCCAGTGGACGGGCGCGTTCTGGCGCAGGTAGGCGAACTGGTCGTGCGGGACTTCGCGTTCCCACGTCTCTTCGAGCAGGTTGATCCGCATGGGCTCCCTTTCGGCGCGATGATCTAGGAGTCGAGCAGTCCGAGCGGCTCGGGGTGGTCCGGGCCACCCGAGGGATTCAGGGGTCGGGCAGGCCGAGCAGGTCGCGCAGGCTTTCGACGACGGCCCGCTCCTCGACCGCCGAGGGATCGAGCCGGTGCTGCACCGCGCAGCCGATCAGCACCCCGAGCACGGCTGTCGCCGTCCGTTCCGGTGATCGGCGAAGCGGCACCCCCGCCGTCTCGGCCCAGTCGGACAGCCCTCCGGCGAGCCGCGCCCGAATGTCGGCGTAGCGCCGCGCGAGCGGCTCGGCGATGACGGGATCACGCGCGCCGTGCAGCCACAGCTCCAGTTCGAGCAGGAGCCATGACGCACCGCGATCCTCGTCCGTACGGGTCAGCGCTTCGAACAGGGCGGCCAGCCGGTCGTCGAGTTCGGTGATCTCCTCGAACCCGGCGAGCAACTCGGCCGCGGTCTGGTCCTTCCACACCTCCAGCAGCGCGAGCAGCAGCCCTTCCTTGCCGCCGAAGTGGTTGTACAGCGCGCCGGTGGTGCGATCGGCCGCATCGGCCACCGCCTCGGCGGACACCGCGTGGAACCCCTTGCGGGCGAACAGGTCCGCCGCCGCGTCGATCAGCCGGGCCCGGGTCTCGGCTCGTCGCTGATCCTGGGTACGCGCCACCTGGGGCTCCGATCAGATATCGGGACGGCTACATATGTTTGCCTTTCGATATATATGCTTGAACGAGCGCTAGGTCAAGCATTCCGCGATGCCATCCCTTGGCCCTGTGCGAACGTGACCTTGACCCTTGTTGAAGCAACCGTTGCCGCACCCCTTCCTAGGCTGTGCCGCATGCGACTGCCGCGGATGACGAGCATGCTGGTTGCGACCGCCATCGCCGTGGTTTCCTGCGGTCCGCCGCCCGCGCCCATGGTGGCGACCGTCGAGTCCGCGCCGCCGCTGAAGTCGCCACCGCGAAGGCACGCGCAGCCACTCACCCGCAAAACCAACGTGTACGCCCATGACCGGCCAGGAATGCTCAGCCCGCGGGTCAAGAACCTGACCCCTCGTGTGTACGTCCCCAACAGCGAGTCGAACACGGTGGACGTCATCGACCCGCGGACCTTCCGCGTCGTGCACCGCTACCGGGTCGGCGCCCTGCCCCAGCACGTCGTGCCCTCCTGGGACCTGAAGACGCTGTGGGTCAACGAGAACAAGGGCAACCGGCTCACCCCCATCAACCCGGTGACGGGCCGCCCCGGCAAACCGGTGCCGGTGGACGATCCGTACAACCTGTACTTCACGCCCGACGGCTCGTACGCGCTGGTCATGGCCGAACGCAACAACCGCCTCGACTTCCGCGACCCGCACACGATGCGCCTGATCCGCTCCCTCGACCTGCCGTGCAGGGGCGTCAACCACGGCGACTTCACCGCCGACGGCTCCGTCTTCCTGGCCAGCTGCGAGTTCTCCGGCCAGCTCGTGGCGATCGACTGGCGGCGCCACCGCGTGAAGAAGGCGATCAGTGTGGGGGCGGGGAACATGCCGCAGGACGTCAAGCTCTCGCCCGACGGCCGGCGCTTCTACGTGGCCGACATGATGGCGGGCGGCGTGTGGATCATCGACGCCGACACCTTCCGGCGAGTGGGCTTCCTGC
Organism: Nonomuraea sp. NEAU-A123; assembly: GCF_018603905.1. Lineage (GTDB taxonomy): Bacteria > Actinomycetota > Actinomycetes > Streptosporangiales > Streptosporangiaceae > Nonomuraea. The sequence goes on along the minus strand of NZ_JAHFZZ010000002.1, from coordinate 209,053 downwards.
GTACCGGCAAGGGCGCGCACGGCCTGTACGTCAGCAGGAACGCGCGACTGCTCTACGTCTCCAACAGGGGCGAGGGGACGGTCTCCGTCGTCTCGTTCGCCCGCCGCGAGGTGGTCGATCGGTGGCGGATCCCGGGCGGCGGCTCACCCGACATGGGCGGGGTGTCGGCGGACGGCAAGCAGCTCTGGCTCTCCGGGAGGTATCACGGGGTCGTCTATGTCTTCTCCACCGAAACCGGCAGACTACTCCACAAGATCAAAGTCGGCCAGGGGCCGCACGGCCTGTGCTTCTACCCCCAGCCCGGACGCTACTCCCTCGGCCACACCGGCGTGTTCCGATGACCTGTCGCCATCAGTCGTAGCCCTGGTCGGCGGCGCACCGCGTTTTTCCGCCACGCGCTTCAGTGAGGGGCGGGCCGCCGGTCCGATGCGGTGTCGATCACTTCGTCCAGGACGTCCCGGGAGCGGATCAAGTTGGTGATCATACGATTGATCCGGTCCCGTTCGGCGGCGAGGTCGGTGACCAGCCGCGGAGTGGCGATCTCGGACGGGCGGCCGTCCGCGTCTCGCATGCAGGGCAGCAACTGCGCGATCTTCTCGCTGTGCAGGCCTGCGGCGAAGAGCTCCTGGATGCGGATGACCCGGTCGACCGCGCTGTCGGGAAAGTCGCGATGGCCGCCGGGAGTGCGCTCGGCGCTCAGCAGCCCCTGCTGCTCGTAGTAGCGCAGCGAGCGCTCGCTCACGCCGGTGCGCTGAGCCAGGACACCGATCCGCATTGTCCGCCTCGGGTTGAATCTGACATTGATGTGAACTTCTACCGTATCGGCATGACAGATGTCTCCCCATCGCCCCGCCGCTTGGGGTGGACCCTGGCGCTGCTGGCGTTCGCCCAGTTCATCATCGCTATCGACTACAACATCGTCTACGTCGCGCTGCCCGAGATCGGGCGGGAGCTGAGCTTCTCCGGTCAGAGCCTGCAATGGGTGGTCAGCGCGTACGCGGTCACGCTCGGCGGCTTCATGTTGCTGGGCGGACGGGCCGCGGACCTGCTGGGGCGGCGGCGCGTGTTCATCATCGCCCTCGTTCTCTACGCCGTCTCATCGCTGGTCGGCGGGCTCGCCGGGAGCCCGGGAACGCTGATCGCGGTCCGCGCCGTGCAGGGGCTGGCCGCGGCGCTGCTGTTCCCCGCCACTTTGTCCCTGGTCAGCACCACCTTCGCCGAAGGCCCCGAGCGCAACCGCGCGCTCGCCGTCTGGGCCGCCATGGGCGGTGGCGGTCTTGCCGCGGGCGCGCTGCTCGGCGGGGTGCTGACCGACGTGTTCGGGTGGGAGTCGACCTTCTACATCTTCGTCCTGCTGGCCTGCGTGGCGCTCCTGGCGGCCGTTTGGCTCCTTCCCGCCGACCCGGCCCGAGCCGGCGCCGGGCCGGGCCGGGTCCGGCTCGGTCGCGACGGCGCCGCCGTACGGGAACGTCGCTTCGATCTGCCTGGTGCGCTGACCGCGACCGCCGGGATCACGCTGTTGGTCTTCGTCCTGGCGCAGGGCCCCGAGTGGGGCTGGACCTCCCCGTCCATCCTCGCCGCCTTCGGTCTCGGCGTCGCGCTGCTGGTGGTGTTCGCCGTGATCGAATCCCGTAGCCGTGATCCGCTCGTGCCTCTGCGCATGTTCGCCAATCCCAGCCTGGTCGCGGCCATGGCGATCACGGCGGTGTTCGGGGCGGGCTTGGGCGCCCACTACTACCTGCTCACCGTCTACCTCCAGGACATCCTCGGGTACGACCCGCTGCGGGCGGGCCTGGCGTACCTGCCGCTGACGTTGCTCAACATCGTCGGCACCAAGGTGGCCGAGCGGCTGGTCACCCGGGCGGGCATGCGCGTCGCACTGACCACCGGCCTGCTGATCGGTACGGCCGGCATGATCCTGCTGGCCCTGGCCGTCTCTCCCCACTCCCCCTTCATCGCCGTGCTGCCCGGCATCATGGTGGCCGGTCTGGGGATGGGCATCGTCTGGACCTCGATGTGGATCGCGGCGGGCAACGGTGTCGCGGCGAGCGAGCAGGGCGTCGCCTCCGGGATGGCGTCCGTGACCCACCAGACCGGGCTGGCGATCGGCACCGCCCTGATGGTGGCCATCGCCAACGCCGGAATCGGCGGCCTGGACGGCGACGCGCTGCGGCGCGAACTCACCCAAGGCCTGACCATGGCGTACTACTTGGCCGCCGGTGTGACCTTCCTCGGCGTCCTGATCGCCGGCCGCGCTCTCGGCCACCGGCACCTCGGTCGGCGGCACCTCGGTCGGCGGCACCTCGGTCGGCGGCACGGAAGCCTCGATCTGGAGCAGGGAAGCCGCGATCAGCCCGCCGACGAAGCCGAGGTCACGCGGGCCGGTGACGCCCCCTGCCTCGGACCGCCCGGGCGTTCCGTCTGATCAAAGCGGATCGGCACTTTATCGGCGGCGCCGCGACCCCCCCGCGAAGACTCAGCGGGTTCAGGCCGGACTGCCGAGGCGGAGGGCGAACCGCTCGGCGAACGCGGACATCTCATCGCGTTGCTGGTCCAGTTCGGGGGCGCTGGGGTTCACGACGATGCGGGTCACGCCTTGTGCGGCGAGTGCCTCGACCTGTTCGACGGGCATGTCGATCGACCCCCATCGCGTGTACTCCAGCGCTTCCGGGCTACGGCCGGCCTCGACGGCGGTCGAGCGGGCGAGGTCCAACTGGATGGCGCGCTCGTTCAGATCGAGCGCGCCGCCGGGGAAGTAGCCGTCGCCGCGGCGTCCGGCGCGGCGGGCGGCCGCCCGGCTCGATCCGCCGACGTGGATCGGCAGGTAGGTGACCCCATAAGGCTTGGGGAACTGGCACAGGTCGTCGAAGGCGAAGAACTCCCCGGCGAAGCTGACACCCTCCTCGCCACCCTCCCAGAGCAGTCGCATGACGTCGATCGCCTCATCCGTACGACGGCCGCGGGTGCTGAAGTCGACCCCCACCGCCTGAGCCTCCCCCGGCAGGGAGCCGAGCCCCACGGTCAGCAGCCGCATCCGCCCCTTGGACAGCACATCGATGGTCGCCAGGCGCTTGGCGAGAACCACCGGATGGTGGTACGGCAGCAGCAGCACCCCCGTTCCGAGCAGGATCCGCTCCGTGGCCGCGGCGACGAAGCTCAGGCAATCGAGCGGATCGCCGTAAGGCAGTGACGGCGGGAGCTCGAAGGGCCCGACCGCGGCACCGGGATAGAGCGCGATGTGCTCCGGCAGGTACAGCGACTCGAAGCCGCAGTCCTCGGCATGCCGGGCATAGGCCGTGATCCTTTCGGGGTCAACGCCGTAGTAGGCCGAGTTATAGCTGATCCCGAACTTCATCGTCATTCCTCCAATTGGCCCATGCGCGAGCGGCATGCGACACCCACTTGTCGCGGCCACGTTAGAACGTTGCCACCAGCGTCAAGGCAACTGCTGACGTACACGCGGGGAGTGTGGTTGGTCGACGTGGCCCACCGGACCGCCGGATACCGAGCAGGTGCCGTTGATCGGCCGCTTCACCGTACGTGCGTGCCCGTTGCCCCCGTGGGGAACTCCTCGATGCCGAGCACCCGCAGCAGTTCCAGCCGCTCGCGCGTCTCGGCGTCCGCCGGAGTGAGCACCAGCAGTTGCTGACCCTGATCGGGAGTGACCAGGGTCTCGCAGTCCATTGTCAGCCGGCCCACCCGCGAGTGCAGCATGGTCTTGCGGTCGGCGCGCCGGACCGCCACCTCGTGCTCGGCCCAGAGCCGGCGGAAATCGGCGCTCGCGGCCTGCAACCGGTCGACGAGTCCGCCGACCGTGGGATCGCCGGACCGGCGGCCGACAGCCGCACGCAGGTCGGCCACGAGCTGACGGGCCTGACGCTCCTGCTCCTCGGGCGGGCAGACGGCGCGGGCGGCGGGGTCGGTGAACCAGCGGTATGCGACGTAGCGCCGGTGGCCGGAGAAGCCGGTGTGGTCGCCCGCCAACAGGACGGCCGCCCGGTTCTGGGCGAGGACCTCCCCCAGGTCGGACAGCACCATGGCCGGGGTGTCGCCGAGCAGGTCGAGCATGCGCATCAAGCCGGCGCGGGCCAGGCGGGCCACCCCGTCGGCGGGCGGGGGCCGATGGCCGGCCAGGTGGAACAGATGGTCCCGCTCGTCGTCGGACAGGCGCAACGCCCGGGCCAGCGCGCCGAGCAGTTGGGTCGAGGGCTGACTGCTGCGGCCCTGCTCGAGGCGTACGACATAGTCCACCGACATGCCGGCGAGCATCGCCACCTCTTCCCGGCGCAGACCAGCGGTGCGGCGGCGAGGGCCGTCGGCGATGCCCACCTCAGCCGGACGGATCGCCTCGCGGCGGCGGCGCAGAAAGTCGGCGAGCTGGTCACGTTGCATGGCTTCATCCTGCCTCGCGGCCCGCCAGCCGATCCAGGGAGCGGCTCTCCCATGATGAACGCTCCGCTCCCGCACGTCCCCATCCGGGCCCAAGGTTGGGGGACGACATCGACAACGAGGGAGAACATGATGCAGAGGCGAACCCTGGGCCACACCGGACCGGCCGTTTCCGCGCTGGGCCTGGGCGCGATGGCCATGTCGGGCGCTTACGGCGCGACCGACCGCGCGGAGAGCATCGCCACCGTGCACGCCGCGCTGGAGAGCGGCGTGACGCTGATCGACACCGGCGACTTCTACGCCATGGGCCACAACGAGTTGCTGCTCGCCGAGGCGCTGCGCGGCCGGGATCGCGACAGCTACAAGCTGAGCGTCAAGTTCGGCATGCTGCGGGGGCCGGGCCCCGATTTCGGCGGGCAGGACAGCCGTCCCGAGGCGGTGAAGAACTTCCTGGCCTACTCGCTGACCCGGCTGGGCACCGACCACATCGACATCTACCGTCCCGCCCGGCTGGACCCGGCGGTACCGATCGAGGAGACGGTGGGCGCGATCAAGGAGATGATCGACGCCGGATACGTGCGGCACATCGGCCTGTCTGAGGTCGATGCGGCGACGATCCGCCGGGCGCACGCTGTGCACCCGATCGCCGACCTGCAGATCGAGTACTCACTGATCTCCCGCGCGGTGGAGGCGGACGTTCTGCCCACACTGCGGGAGCTCGGCATCGGTATGACCGCCTATGGTGTCCTCGGCCGCGGCCTCATCTCCGGGCACTGGACCGCCGGCCACAGCGCCGGCCCCGGCGACATGCGCGGCTTCAGCCCGCGGTTCTCCGGCGGGAACGTGGAACACAACCTCGCCCTCGTGGAGTCCCTGCGCCCGATCGCCGAGGCGAAGGTGTGCACCGTCGCCCAACTGGCCATCGCCTGGGTGACCGCACAGGGCGAGGACATCGTGCCGCTGATCGGCGCTCGCACCCGCGAGCGGCTGGCCGAGGCGCTGCCCGCGATGGACCTGAACTTCACCGCGGACGACCTCGCCGAGATCGACAAGGCAGTGCCGCCGGGCGCGGCCCGCGGCGACCGATACCCGTCCGCGTTCATGTCCAACCTCGGCGTGGGCAACTGAGCCCGGCTTCCCGGCGATGCGCGGACGGCAAGGACAACAAGCAGATCGCCGCGCAGTTGCGGGTGTACCCGGACACGGTGTCTCAATGGCGTCATCGGTTCCTGCGCCCGCGGTTGGACGGGCTGATCGATGAGCCGGATCTGGCGGGCTTTCGACCTCAAGCCGCACCGCACGCAGACGTTGAAGTTGTCGACGGATCCGCTGTTCGTGGAGAAGGTCATCGACGTGGTGGGGCTGTATCACGATCCGCCGGAACGCGCGGTGGTGCTGTGCGTGGATGAGAAGTCCCAGATCCAGGCACTGGACCGGTCGCAGCCGGTGTTGCCGATGATGGCGGGCATGCCCGAGCTGCGCACCCACGACTACGTCCGCAACGGCATCACCAGCCTGTTCGCCGCCTTCAACATCGCCGACGGCGAGCGTCATCGGCGAACTGCACCGCGCCGCCGAATTCAAGACGTTCCTCCTCACGATCGACAAGACCGTGCCGGCCGAGTTGGACATCCACCTGATCTGCGACAACTACGGCACCCATAAGACGCCGGCGATCAAGGCGTGGCTGGCCGCCCATCCCCGCTTCCGCATGCACTTCACCCCGACCGGCTCCTCATGGATCAACCAGGTCGAGCTGGTCCGGCTACCTGACCGACCAACTCATCCGCCGCGGCGTCCACAAGAGCGTTCAGGCGCTGGAGAGTGACATCCGCGCCTGGATGCAGCAGTGGAACGCCGATCCCAAGCCCTTCGTATGGACCAAGACCGCCGAGGAAATCCTCGAATCCCTCGCTAAATATTGCCGACGAATTTCAGGCGGATGACACTAGCTCACGGCGCAGTCCGCCTCCGTCGGGCGCATCAACCAGCACGACCGTGGGGGGAAGAAAGGGAGGCACGGCTGCAGACCAGGTGGCCGGTGTCGGAGTAGCGATGCAGTGCATCGCTACTTCTGTTAGCAGGGCAGCCACTGGCATATCGAAAAAGATCTTGTACCTCCAGCCTCAAGCGCCACCCAAACTACGAGCGGCGCTCAAGACCATCATCCAGCACGTCGACTATGCCCACCAAGCGGGACTTTCTCGGACGTCGCGAAACTCGACACAGACTGTAGAAGCCCGCAACCGAAGATCGCTACACGGGGACGAGAACCGCGCCGCTGATCGCGTCATACCCGCCCGGGCAGATCGCAATTGACTGATAGCCGCCGACCCATGCGGGATAGCGGGGGCCCAGCCTCGTCACGGTCGAGTCTCCCCCGGGGGCCGCGCAGGTGACTTGTCCTCTGAAGTATATTCCCGAGGGCTTATCGCTGCAGTACGCAGTGATTCCTTCTGAACTGAAATTCCAAAACCAGCCACAGGACGCAGCGTGAGCGGCCGTGGTGGTTCCGAACACGAAGCTGGCGACCAGCAACCCACCGGTCGCTGCCGTATAGAGCGTGCTTTTGAGCCGTCTTCCTCGCACCTAAGATCCTCCTTGCCGTCGATGTGTTGATTGGCACATCGCAACTGTTGGTTCAGCGGCTACGACCAAGAGTGCAATCCTGCCAAGCCCTTACCGCTATGCAATGAGCTTGCCGACACGTGCTTCACATCTGCAATACATCGACTATTCAGCCGCTGCCGCTCATATACGCCGCGCACTCGTTGCACTCGCCGGAACGTGCTCAACGCGGCGAACCGCCGTCAGAAGGCGTAAGGATCCTGGTCCTCCGCACCGAGTTGTACCGACTCGGCGGCATGGCCAGATTCAGCTGATCGTTTTATGCCCGCAGCGGCAGGAAGGCGCGGGCAGTCCCTCGGATCCAGGGGCGATCTCGACGTCCACCTGGTACATCTCGCGATCGCCGTATCTGTTTACAGTCACTCCTCTTCTTCGCTCAGGAGCGACAGCACCTGTTCTTCCTCGGGGGCGCCGATTTCTGCGGAAATATCGAGCGCCTGGTGGAGCAGCGGACGAGCGCTTTTTCGATCAACAAGCCTGCTAAGGATGATCAGGGTTCGGGCCTGGCCAAGGCGATAGCCCGTTTCATGGTGGATCATGAGCGCCTCCTGGGCAGCGACGATGGCATCAGCGGTTTGCCCGGTGCGAAAGCGGATTTCGGCCATCGTGGTGAGGGCTACACCTTCGAGAAGGCGGTAGCGAGACCGGGCGATAGAGAGGGCTTCGTATAGGTGACCGTGCGCCTCATCGTGGCGACCGAGCTCCATATAGGCGACGGCAAGCTCAATCAACGCCTCGATCTGCTCGTAGGGGTTGTCCTTTTGCCTCGCCAGCTGGAGGGAGCCGGTCGAGTGGGCGACGGCCTCCCGAAGGTGTCCGAGGCGTACCTCGACCTTGGCGAGAGCATTGAGCGCGGCAGCCTCGCTGGCCAGCCACTTACCGGCCTGGTCGCCGATATGGGAGGCCAATTCCGTAGCGGACCGCGCAGTCCGCAAAGCCTGGTCATAGCGACCGGCATCAAGGTGAACCCGCGCGAGGACGCTTTGCATGAGAATCGACTCGGCCTCCAGCCCATCAATGCCTTGACAGATCCCAAGGGCCTTCGTGAGATGGTCCAGCGCGTCGCTCAACCGCCCCTGGAGCAGACAAATCTCCGCAAGATTACCGAAGACCATGGCCTGGTATCGTTGATCGCCGCTAGCGCGGTAGAGCTCCACGGTCTGGCAGGCGCAATCGAAGGCTAGGCGCAGATCACCCATGTGAATATAGAGAAGGCCTAGATTGCCTAGGTTGTTAGCTTGTCCTGCTCGCCAGTTGATATCTCGATTCACGACCAGGGCCTGTTGGTAGCTATTCGACGCCTTTAAGAGCTCTCCGCAGCTGACGTAAGCCATGCTGAGGTTGCCAAGGGCGACAGCCTGACCACTCGGCCAATCAGCTGCTTTGCTCAGCGTGGCCGCCTGAGTATTGTACTCGATAGACTCCGAGTATCTGCTCATAAAGAATTGGGCCATACCGAGACTAAGATGGCAGGCAGCTTGTGCCCGCAGATCGCCGAGAGATCTTGCAGCGTCCAGGGCCGCTCGAGTGCTGGTGACCCAGTCGACTACGTCGCCTCGCAGCTGGAAGTACCCCCGCATGGCATCCGTGAGCTGCCATGCCGTCTCGTCCGGGATATCGGCTGCCTCGAGAACAACAGCGACGAGATTAGGGCGTTCGGCATCCAGCCAGGCTAGTGCTCCGGTGGCATCGCCGAACTCGATCTTTCCGGGCGAGGCGCTCGCTGGAAGCCGAAGCAGGGACGGATACAATATGCGAGCAGCTGCATTGGAATTCTCCACATAATAGTCAAAGAGGCGTTTGGTGGCGCCTTTGACATCTGATTCACTTTCCTGCTCGATGGTTTGCGCCTGGGCGTAGTCGCGCAGGAGATCGTGGAACGCGTATCTGCCCGGTGCGGCCATCTCGACGAGGTGAGCACGCGCGAGCCGCTCGAGCAGGCGTTCCGCCTCGCCGGGGCTGAGATCGGCAATAGCGGCAGCCAAGAACGCGGTGAAGTCGACGCCGGGTATAAGGCCCATTCGGCGAAAGACCTTCTGCGCATCCGAAGTCAGGGTCGCATAGGACTGGTCGAAGGCTACGCGTACGGCTGTTTGTTCGTCGCCGTCGATGCGAAGCCTGGCCATTCGACTGCCCCGCCGCAGCTCTGCCGTATATTCGGTGATGTCACTGTAGGGGTTGTCCAGCAGCTGGGCGGCGGCAATCCGCACCGCCAGCGGCAGGTAGCCGCAGGTTGCGGCGAGTGCCGCTATTGCCCCTTCCTCGGCACGGGTCAGGTCCTCACCCAGTAGGCGAATCAGTAGCTCGTGGGCTTCGCTAGGATCCAGTACGTCCAGGGTGAGCCGACGAGCGCCGTCTCGGGCGACCAGACCGGACAGCCGGTCCCGGCTGGTCACAACGACGAGACAGTTGGAGCCACCCAGAAGTAAGGGACGGACCTGTTCAGCCGATCTCGCATTATCCAGCAGCACGAGAACTCGCTTGTTCGACAACAAGGTCCGATACATACTCTCAGCCAGCCGCTCGTCGGCTGGTATCTGTTCGGGCTCCACCCCTAGTACGCGAAGAACATAGGCAAGAACCTCAAGCGGACTTGCAGGCAACCCAGGATCGTATCCACGGAGATTCGCATAGATCTGGCCGTCGGGGAACCTATCCGCGATGAGGCGCGCCCAATGCACGGCGAGCGCGGTTTTCCCCACACCGGCGGGCCCTGCGATCAACGTGATCGCGGTAGGGAGTAGATCGTCGAGTCGCTTCAGCTCGGCTGTCCGGCCGATGAAGTCCGGCGGCGACGGGGGCAGTTGCGCTACCGCTGTCCAGGTTCGCATCCCATTGGCCGCATGAGCGGAGCTCTCGCCGGTCAGCGTCCGTGCTTTGTCGAGCGCGGGGTCATTCACCAAGATCGCTTGTTGGAGCGAGCTCAGAGCCGGATTGGGATCCAATCCATGTTGTTCCGCGAGATCTGTCCGGTAGAAGCGGTACAGCTCGAGCGCGTCAACCTGGCGTCCCGCGCGATAGAGGCCGAGCATGAGCTGACCTCGCAGTGGTTCCCTTGACGGATGCTCGTCGAGCGAGGGCATGAACTCGGCGATGACCTCATTGTGTCGACCCAACTCCAACTCCAGCTCGACAAGCTCCTCCGACGCGGTGAGGAATTGGTCCAGCAGTCGCGCACGCGATCCTTCGACATACGCGCCTGATGCGCCACCCAGGGTCGGCCCACGCCACATGTCAAGCGCACTTCGCAACGCCGCGGCCGCGTCGGCCGGTTTCCGATTGTCGATCATCTGACGGGCGCGGAGACGCCGCTGCTCAAAAACGGTGCGGTCCAGCTGATCATCTTGAAGCCGCAGGCGGTAACCCGCGGGCTCGCTGGACAAGATGTCCTCTGCGCCATGATCGCGTAACTGTTTTCTTATCGCAGATATCCCTGCCTGAATCTGGCTTCGGGCAGTGGACGGTTCGGCGCCACCCCACATTGCTTCTATCAGGGATTCCGCCGAGACAACCCGATTGGCGTGGAGGAGTAGGAAACCTAGCAGCCCGCGTGCCTGGGCACGGCGCAACACGTAGGTCTGATCGGCTACTGTCAGCGACACAGGGCCGAGGACGGTGAAAAGCATGACACTCCCGTGACAGGGTCCACAAAACTAAAGTCAGCCATCTGCGCTCCAGCGACTTCATGGGGACCTCACTCTGCGTACGCACAGATTCTCCCGCTGTTCTTCCCAATTCGCGATAGCGTACGAAGGACCTTTTTAAGGACAGATATCTTGCCATCACGGAATGCTCACCACCATGACGAGCGGGAGCAGCTCGCGAAAGACGATTCGTTTCCTCGCTGAAGTCTCTCTTCCGTTGCCGGGTGCGGCCTGACGTGGAGTTGGCCCGGTTTGGTGGACACCTGATCTCTGGGGAACCCTGGTTCCCGGAAGAAGGAGTGGCCAAGGGAGTTCCAGCCCTCCGCGCAGTCGATCCGTGTCTGGGTGCGGCCGACCTGGATGACGGCCGCCGCCAAGACGGCCTGACCAGCGCGGAGAAGGATGAGCCGGCCCCGCAGCGACGCAGCCCGGCAGCCCGAGCCCGCCGCGACGCCGAGTTGACCGAGCAGATCCGACGGCATCACCAGGCCTCCGACGAGATCTACGGGGCGCCGCGCATCCACGCCGACCGGCGCGAGCTCGACGGGGTCCGGGTGGGCCGCGAGCGAGTGGCCCGATTGATGCGCGCCGCCGGGGTGAGCAGGCGGAAGGGCTGCCGACAGCTCGACTTCGACGAACTCCCAGGCCCCCCCAGCTCCACCAGCTCCGGCAGGACGGGCCGCCGCTGCATGTCGAGCGACGGCCGGGTGAAGGGAAGATCTACTGCACTGCCGCCTCGATAGCGGATACGTTCTCGGCGAAGTCCGGCAAGAGGTCGGGCGTCAGGCGGTTGAGACTGCGGACGGTCTTCCTTCGAGGAGCGGCTTGTCATCGGGGCCGTTGATCGTGCCATTCAGGATGAACACGTGCGGAAGCGAAAAGACCCCGCTCGACCGCCTTAGCGGCGGCCAGGTGCCGCAGTTGGTCGGCGACGACGGCCGGTCTGGCGGGCTAGGACCATGGCCCGAACCCCAACCGTGGACGCCGATGCCGTGGCGTCCCTTCCCCCAGCACCAGGACGCCTGGCGACGGCGCCTGAGGGACGCAGCGCTAGGCGGTTTCGGTTGGTTTCGGAGCGAATGCCTGTAGGAAGGTGCGGACCGCGGCGCGCGAGAGGGCGCGCAGTTCGGCGTTGGGGACGTGCCGGGTGCCGAGGCGGGCTCGTTTGTCCATCGGGCCGGTAAGCAGGGCGAAGAACTGTTCCGCGGCCAGGAGTGGGTCCGGGGTGTGCAGGTGTCCAGCTACGGTGAGGCGCGCGAGCCGGTCGGCCAGGGTTTCGGTGATGCGGTCGGCCGCGCGGGTGTGGATGATGTCGAGCAGGTCGGGGAACTGGTTGATCTCGGCGGAGAGCAGCCGGCGTAGTGCCCAGGATCGGTCGTCGCAGTAGCACTGGAGCAGGCGCAGGCCGACGCCTTCCAGTGTGGCGCGTAGGTCGGTGCCGCGGTCGGTGAGCCGGTCGACCGCGGCCAGGTTGTCGGCCAGCGCCTGGTCGGCGGAGGCGGCGATGGCCTCGCGGAGCAGGTTCTCCTTGTCGCCGAAGTGGCTGTACACGGTGGCCTTGGCCACTCCCGCTTCAGCCGCGATCATGTCCACCCCAGCCTGGGCGTATCCCGCTCGGGCGAAAACAGTGAACGCGGCGTTGAGGATCGCCTGCCGCTTGTCGATCCGGCCACGTGCCGCAACGGCTCTACTCATGCCCTCAGCATACGCGACGGCCCGTCGAACCAGACTCATCGGTCCGACCAGATGGTCAGGCTAGTCCTGTACGCATCGGACTCCTCGATCAGACTGTCGGGATCGACGGCTGGCCGGCGTCGGCGCCCGCCCCCGTTACCCGGCGACCCTGGCGAGCAGCGCGTCGGTGAGGCGAGACAGTCGTTCCGCGTCCTTCGCGGAGAACAGTTCGGTGTGCACATTCAGCTCGGTGAACAGGTTGAACGCGGTCAACGGTGGCGTCGGCGGATCGTCGAGTAGCCGCAGGAGCGGCGGGACCACGTCGGTTGCGGGTTTGGCCATCATCCGCTGCTGCTGGAGGTAGGTCGCGGTCTGCGGATCGAACTCGCCTGCGTAGCTGGTCGCCGTGGTGCCGGGGTGGAAGAGCACGTACCGTACCGGACCTTCGCCGTGCCGCTCGGCGAAGGTCACACCGAGCAGATCGTTCAGGCGTCCGGTCATGAACATCGCGTGCACCAGGTCGTACTGCCGGATGCTCTGCAGATCGTCCCAGGCCACCGGTGTGTCGTGGCCGGGGCCGGCCACGTTCACAATCACCGGCCGGTCCGCCTTCTTCAGCGGACCGAGCAGCCCGTAACTCAACAGCAGGCGGCTGAGATAGAACAGTGCGAAGTTGCTCTCAAATCCCTCGGCGGTCACCGACCGGTGGGACCGCATGAACCGCGCGCACAGCACCACGCCATCGATGGCCGGGTGCTCCTCGATGAGCTTGTCTACGGTGTGGCGGGTGTTCGAGACCAGGCTGAGGTCGGCCTTGATGAACGCCGCGCTTCCCGGCGCTGAGGCGGCCTCGGCTACTAGTTGTTCGCCCTTCTTCGGGTTGGTCCCGACTATCACGGCCCTGTCGCCCCGGGAGAACAACATGCGGGCCAGTGCCGCACCGATGCCGTCGGTGCCACCGGTGATCACATAGGTCTTCATCAAATGGGCGTCCTAGTCGTTGTCATGTGCGGATTTGCCAGAGCTGTACACGCGTGACCTTGGCCATGTCGGCCGCGCGTCGCGACCCCTTTGGCTCACATTGCAAGCATACGCGGTTGTTCATGAGAGCATACTGGTGAGTCTGGTTAGACAGTCGGTCTAGTCGCTCCTCTATCGGAGGTGGTCGGGGGGCCGAGACAGCCGTCCAGCTGTGCCGCTCGTAGCTCTGACCAGCTCTATTAGCCTTTTCCGGCTTACTTCGTCTGTCCCCCCAGGACGTCCTGCGGAACATCCCGGCTGCCCCTGGGAGCCAGCCTCCTATGGCCGTCTCTTCACCGCCCGGCCCTGCCGCGCCAAGCCGGCTGAGGTCCCGGCGGCGATCAGGTCTGCTCCGGTGTCGTGTCAGCGGACGTGTCAGCACGGCAACGGCCCGGCATCAGGGTGGTCGGCGATGGTGGCTGCCATGAACGGTTCAGCCATTGCGGCCTCGGGGCTGCGAAAGGCATACAAAGACAAGATCGTGCTCGACGGCATAGACCTGAACGTCCGGACCGGTACGATCTTCGCCCTGCTCGGGCCCAACGGCGCCGGGAAGACCACGACGGTGAACGTGTTGACCACGCTGCTCACCCCCGACGCCGGGAAGGCGGTCGTCGCCGGGCACGACGTGGCCACGGAAACCAAGGCGGTGCGCACGGCGATCGGGGTCACCGGGCAGTTCGCTTCGGTGGACGACCTGCTCACCGGCGCGGAAAACCTGCTGCTGATGGCGGATCTCCTGCACCTGCCCAAGGCAGAGGGCAAACGAATCGCCGACCGGTTGCTCGACCGGTTCGATCTCGTCGAAGCGGCCGGCAGGCTGGCGTCGTCCTACTCCGGCGGCATGCGCCGCAAGCTGGACCTTGCCATGACGCTGGTCGGTAAGCCGCAGATCATTTTCCTGGACGAGCCCACGACGGGACTCGATCCGCGCAGCCGCCGCATCATGTGGGAGATCATCCGGGAACTGGTCGCCGACGGTACGACCATCTTCCTCACCACCCAGTATCTCGAGGAGGCCGACCAACTCGCCGACCGTATCGCCGTACTCGATCAGGGCCGGCTGGTCGCCGAGGGCACCGCCGATGAGCTCAAGCGCCGGGTTCCCGGCAGCCATGTCCGGCTACGGTTCACCGATCAGTACGCACTCGACGCCGCGGCACGGGTCCTGCACGAGTCCACAAAGGACGCCGAAGAGCTGACCTTGCGGGTACCCGGCGACGGCGGGGTGCGGTCGCTACGCGCGCTGCTCGATCGGCTCGATGCGCATTCCATCGAAGCCGAGGAACTGTCGGTGCATACACCGGACCTGGATGACGTCTTCCTCGCCCTTACCGGGCACGCGCGCAAGGAGATCAACGCACAATGAATGGCATCTCAGCTTCCCTGGCGGATTCCGCGACCATGTTGCGGCGCAACTTCCGGCACACGATGCGCAATCCGCTGGCACTGTTCAACGGCATCATCATGCCGCTCGTTCTGATGTTCCTGATGGTCTACATATTCGGCGACGCGTTCAACGTCGGCGTCAACTATGCCGATTACGCGACGCCAGGGTTGATCATTACTACCATCTGTTACGGGATCAGCCCCACTGCGATCGCGGTGAATTCCGACATGACGACCGGATTCATCAACCGGCTTCGCGTCATGCAAGTGTCGCGGGGCGCGGTGCTGAACGCGCACGTGATCGCGTCCACGCTACGGAGCCTGGTGGCCATCGCGCTCATCATCGGGGTCTCGTTTCTGATGGGATTCCGGCCGTCGGCGAGTTTCACGGAGTGGCTCGGCGTGATCGGCATCGTCGCGTTGGCGGTACTGGCGATCGGCTGGCTGACCATCGCGTTCGGCCTCGCGGCGAAGTCGGTGGAAAGCGCGGGCCTCATCGGTGTCCCGCTGATGATCCTTCCCTTCCTGAGCAGCGCGTTCGTGCCGGCCGACAAGATGGGGGCGGGTGCGCGGCAGTTCGCCGAGTACCAACCGTTCACCTCGATCATCGAAACCCTGCGCGGGCTGCTGACCGGTGCGCCGTCGGCGGGCTCGGCCATGACGGCGATCGCCTGGTGTGTGGGGATCGCGTTGATCGGCTACCTGTGGGCGCGCTCGACGTTCACGAAGCGAGGGTGATCTCGGCCAGCTCGCGCCAATCCCGCTCCCGGCCGGCCCGAATCGCCTCGGTGAACACCGTTTCACCGAGGCGATCCCGCGTGTCCGCGGCGATCCTGGAAGCGTCCGGCTGCGAACGATCCGGTGTACCGCGCACGCCGTCGCTTGCCGCGAGCAATCGCGCGGCCTGCTCGTACTGTCCCTGGCGCAGTGCGAGATCCGCGATCCCGACCAACACCTCGGCGATCAGCGGCGGATAGGCCGTCTCCACAACCGTGCGGAACGCCTCGCTCCGATGCGCGCGGACCTTCTCGAGATCCTCGGTGAGGTAGCCGTACAGGTCCATGGCCTTGGCGAGGGACAAGACGCTCAGTTCCTCGTTGTCCAGCATCGCCCGCACCGTGGCCAGGTGCTGGTGTGCCGTGTCCGGCTCGCCACGCCAGCGCGCCAACTGCGCCTTCGCAAGCACCATCTCGGCCAGAGTGTCCGGCCAGGCGATCCCGTCCGCGTACCGCTGCGCCTCGGCCATGGCGGACGTGCTGGATCGCTCATCGCCGAGCAGCCAGTACAGCTGAGCCTGCCGCGCTCGCACACCGACCACGTCCTCGGTCGCGCCCACCTCCGTCAGCGCCGTGGCCGCCTCTTCGTAGTGCTCACACGCGCGTGCGAACTCGCCGCGCATGGCGAGCCGATCGGCCAGGAAGGTCAGCGCCAACGAGATCCCCATCCGGTCACCCAGCGTGCGGAACTCGGCAAGGGCGATCTCAGCGTCGATGTCCACGTCAGTCTCGTCGCCGCCGAGCGTGAGCCGGAATCGGCCGCGAGTGAGCCTGGCCTGCGCGCGCACCCATGGATCGTCGTCGGCGATGAGCGGCTCGAGCGCGGGCAGGAAATCCGTCGGCTCCTGCAGCATCCGCTTCCACAGCTCGACGAACCCGAGCATAGGGTGGCGATACCCGCCGTGCTGGGTGACCCGGTGCGCCTCGTGGATCCATTCCTGCGCCTGATACTGATCGCGGCCGGGCCCGGAGGTCAGGAACACCGTCACGATGGTGTACGCGATCGCCCGCACCTCATCGGACACCTCACCGGGCAGCGAGGCCGCCGCGATGCTCAACTCGGTGCCCTCGGCCCGGTGCCCACTGAGATACCAGTACCAGCCTGCGGCTCCGACCAGCCGCATCGCCTCCTGAGCCCATCCCTCGTCGATCGCTCCGCGCAGGGCCGTACTGATGTTGTCGTGCTCGGCCTCGAGCGTGGACAGCCATTCCAACTGCTCGGCCCGGCGCAGGTGCGGCTCGGCCGTCTCGGCCAGTTCGGTGAAGTAGGCGAGGTGCGCCCGGCGCGCCGGCTCGGATTCCCCGGCTTCGGCGAGCCGGTGCGCCGCGTATTCCCTGATGGTGTTGAGCATCCGGTAGCGCGGCGTGCCCTCGCCGTCGGCGAGCAGCAGCGACTTCTCGATCAACGCGGTCAGCAGGTCGAGCACCTGCTCCCCGGCGAATGCCTCGTCCCCGCACACCCGTTCGGCCGCCTCCAGGCTCACCCCGCCGGAGAACACCGACAGCCGCCGCAGCACGCCACGTTCGGCCTCGGACAAAAGATCCCAGCTCCAGTCCACCACCGCGCGCAGCGTCTTGTGCCGGGAAAGCGCCGTACGGCTGCCGCTGGTCAACAGCTGG
Organism: Nonomuraea sp. NEAU-A123; assembly: GCF_018603905.1. GTDB lineage: Bacteria > Actinomycetota > Actinomycetes > Streptosporangiales > Streptosporangiaceae > Nonomuraea. The sequence goes on along the minus strand of NZ_JAHFZZ010000002.1, from coordinate 191,913 downwards.
AATCGGTCATCGAGCCGATGCGCCAGCTGATCGACGGACATGGTGCGCAGCCGTGCCGCGGCCAGCTCGATCGCCAGCGGCACCCCGTCGAGCGCCCGGCAGATCCGCGCCATGGACGACAAGGTGTGCACGTCGGAGCCGATGTCCTTGCGCACCAGACCCGCGCGGTCCCGCAGTAGCCGCACCGCGGGCGAGGATTCGACCTCGGAGGGCTCGGCTCCCTTCGCGGGCAGCGCGAGTGGCTCGACCTGCCACAGCACCTCTCCGGTGATGCCGAGCGGTTCCCTGCTCGTGGCCAGAATCCGCAGCCTCCGGCACTCTCCCAGAAGCCGATCCGCGAAAGCCGCGGCCGCCTCGATCACGTGCTCGCAGTTGTCCAGGATCAGCAGGGCCGAGCGCTCCCGGAGCGCGGCGATGAGCCGATCCATCGGTTCCCCAGCCCGCGCATCACCGAGCAATGCCTGGTCACGCAGGCCGAGCGCGGTCAGGGCGGCCTGCGCCAGGTCACCGCCCGCCCGTACCGAGGCCAGTTCGACCAGCCACGCCCCATCCGGCAGCTCGGCGAGCATCGTCCGCGCGGTCTCCGTGGCCAGCCTTGTCTTGCCGGAGCCACCCGCGCCCGTCATGGTGACCAGTCGGTGTCCGATGGCCACAACGGCGACCGCGGCGATGTCATCGTCCTTGCCGACGAAACTCGTCAGCTCGGCGCGCAGGTTCGTCCTGCGGTTGTCCGCCCGCTCGCCCAGCTCGCCCCGCAGCAACGCGGTGTGCAGCGCGGAGAGCTCAGCCGATGGATCGGCGCCCAACTCCTCAGCGAGCCGCTCGCGCGTCCGCTGGTACGCGGTCAACGCCTCATTCCCCCGCCCCGCCTCGGCGAGCGCGCGCATCAAGGCCGCCACAAACCCCTCCCGCAGCGGATACGTGGCAACCAGCCCGGTCAGCTCGGAGACCAACTCCGAGCCACGGCCGAGGCGGATGTCGGCATCCACCCGATCCCCGAGCGCGGCCACGTAGAGCTCGTCCAGACGCGCGACCGCGGCGTCGAACAGATCGCTGCCTTGCAGCGCGATGTCCGCCATGGCCGTACCGCGCCACAGTGCCAGGGCCGAGCGCAGCAGATCCGCCCGCGCCGCAAGCTCGGCGGTACGGGCCTGACCGACCTGGGCCTCGAACCGGCACACGTCCACGGCATCAGGAGCCACGGCCAGCCGGTACCCGCCCGAATCCGCTTCGATCACACCGTCCGGCAACACCCTGCGCAGCCTGGACACCAACGCCTGCAAGGCATTCACTTCGTCCGCGGGCGGCTGTTGTCCCCAAATCCAGTCCACCAGCCGCGCGCGCGTGACGATCCGGCCAGGTTCGAGGGCGAGTGCGGCCAGCAGCGCGCGCAGCCGAATCCCCGGAACCTCCACGACGGCCCCATCGTGGTTCCGGACCTCGAACGGACCAAGCAATTCAACTCGCACATCAGTCATTGTGCCGAACTGTGGCGACGTCCCGAACCGGTTGCCTGCCTTGTGAGCGCATATGCCGCACTTCGTACTTCATGCCCGGGCCCAACACGTCCGCGTGACCAGCGGGATGCGGTGTCGTATCAGCGGCCGTGTCAGCACGGCAACGGCCCGGTATCAGCGCGGTCGGCGATGGTGGCTGCGCGAGTTGAATATAGGCCGATGAGAGGAATGATCATGGAACACACCGTCACGACGATGCCGACGGCGCGTAAGCCCGGCTGCCCCTTCGACCCGCCGGCAGAGCTGATCGACGCCCGTGAGCACAGCCCGATCAGCCGCTTCCCCTTCCCCGACGGACACCAGGGCTGGCTGGTCACCGGCTATGACCTGGTCCGGTCGGTCCTGGCCGACTCGCGGTTCAGCTCGCGCAAGGAGCTCATGCGCCACCACCCGAGCATCGACTACGGCGACATCGAGGTGCCTCCGGCGCCGCCCGGTGAGTTCCTCCTCATGGACGAGCCGCAGCACGGCCGCTACCGCAAACCGCTGGTGGGCAAGTTCACCGTACGGCGGATGCGGCTGCTCACCGAGCGCGTCGAGCAGGTCACCGCCGAGCACCTGGACGCGATGGAGAAGGCCGGGCCGTCGGCGGACCTGGTGACCGCGTTCGCCAAGCCCATCCCCGCCGTCATCATCTGTGAGCTGCTGGGCGTGCCGTACGAGGAGCGGGGCTCCTTCCAGGAGAACATCGACAAGTTCCTCGGCGGGGAGGTCAGCGACGAGGAGCTGATCGCGGCCTACATCGCGACCCAGACCTACCTCGCCGAGCTGGTGGCCGCCAAGCGCGCCAACCCCACCGACGACGTGCTCAGCGACCTGCTCGACAGCGACCTGACCGATGAGGAGCTGAAGGGGATCGCCCTGATCCTGCTGTCGGCCGGGTTCGACACCACCGCGAACATGCTGGCGCTGGGCACCTTCGCCCTGCTGCAGAACCCGGAGCAGCTGGCCGCGTTGCGCGCCGACCCCGCGCTCACCGACAACGCCGTCGAGGAACTGATGCGGTACCTGAGCATCGCCAAGACGTTCATGAGGACGGCGCTGGAGGACATCGAACTGGGCGGCCACACCATCAAAGCCGGCACGACGGTCATCCTGTCTCTCAACACCGCCAACCGCGACCCCGAACGCTTCACCAACCCCCACGCGCTCGACCTGCGCCGGCAAGACGGCGGACACCTGGCCTTCAGCCACGGCATCCACCAGTGCCTGGGCCAGCAACTGGCCCGCGTCGAGATGCGCGTCGCCTTCACCGCACTGATCAACCGCTTCCCCACCCTGCGCCTGGCCGTACCCGCCGAAGAAGTCGCCCTGCGCCCGGAGACCGCCGACATCTACGGGGTCAAGAGCCTCCCGGTCACCTGGGACGTGTGACCGCCGGCCAATGACGCGCCCGCCCGCAGCCGTGGTCCCTCGCCTGCGGGCGATGCTGCCGAGAACAGCGCCAACACACTCCGAAGGAGTACACCACCATGTCCGTCACCCTTACCGACCAGGACAAGCTCACCCTGCGGATCGCCGCGTGGGGCGCAGTCTCACTGATGTCCGCCGCTGGTGCCGCCGGCTCGGCGCACAAGGTCGCCACTCACGGCTCCATCGCCCTGACCTCCGCGACCGGCCTGGTCGGGCACGTGCTCACCAAGGCGCCCAAGGGCGTGAAGTACGGCAAGTCCGTAGCCGAACTCGCCGACCAGGTACTGCCCGCCCTGACCGCGGCCATCAGCCTGCTCAAGCAGCAGGACCCGGCCGAGGCCGACAACTTCCACAACACCGTCACCGTCGCCATCGAAGCCGCCGCCCGCACCCACCAGGGCGAGCCCAGCCCCACCATGACGGAGATGGCCCGCAAGATCACCGAGGCCCTCGACGCCGCTTGACAGGATGTCCAGTCGCAACCGGTGGCCGAGGGCAAGATCGGGCTGGACACACCGGGAATGATCGCGTCCGCCTTGTGCGTTGCGCGGAGCGAGGATTCGTCGACAGCGTGGAGATGGGCAACATGCCGCTCAAAGGCGAGTACGAGCCGAGCACGGTGCAGTTGGTACGTGACCAGGTGGAGCTGTACGAAAGCTCCGGCGGTACGGAAGGAACGACCCTAGGGAGCCTGGTCGGTCCGGATGACACGAGGCGGCGGGACATGCCTGTCGTCATCCTGACCACCCTGGGCGCGAAGAGCGGCAAGATCCGCAAGTCACCGCTCATGCGGGTGGAGCACGACGGCACCTACGTCGTGGTCGCCTCCTTGGGAGGAGCCCCCAAGCACCCGGTCTGGTACTACAACGTGGTGGCCGACCCTCGGGTGGAGCTTCAGGACGGCCCGGTGCGCCAGGACATGCTGGCACGCGAGGTGACCGGGGATGAGAAGGCCGTGTGGTGGGCTCGAGCCGTCGAGGCGTACCCGGACTACGCCGACTACCAGAAGAAGACGGACCGTGAGATCCCGGTCTTCGTTCTGGAGCCGGCGGCCGAGGAGCACTGACGCGGCGTAACCGGTTCACCTAATGTCAGCCATGCGTCGCATGATCGCGGCGATGGTGGAGGGGTGAGTGAGGTGCGGATGGTGCCCGGCGGCGGGGACGGTCGTGACGGTGGCCGGGCCAGGTTCGCCGACCAGCGGATCCAACTCTCCGGCAACGATGTGGACCGGGACCGAGACGGCTCCGCCCAGCAGGGCTTGGAGGGCGGCGCGTTCGGTGGGGTGGTTCGCGGCCCGCAGCCACTGGGCCGTACGGCGGGCGACGCCGGGCCGGTGCAACTGGGCGGCGGCGCTCGCGATGGCCCGACGGGCGTCGTCTGAGGAAACGCCGCCGCTCGCGCCGAGGAGTGAGGTCGCGAGCCGGTCGGCGGAGATCCTCTTGAGGAGCGGCGCGGCGAGCGTCGGCGTGCGGAGCAGCCGCGGGGCCTGCGCCTGGAGGAAATAGGGCGAGACGAGGAGCAGGGCCGAGATGCGGTCGGGATGTGCGGCGGCGTAGCGGAGCGCCGGTGCGGTGGCCGCCGAGTGGGCGACGATGACGGGCCGGGTCTGTACGGGCGCCAGCAGATCGGTGAGCCAGTCCAGCGGGGTGGCCGCCGTGGGCGCGGAACGGCCGAGTCCCGGCAGGTCGGCGACGAGGGCGGGTGCTTCGTCCAGTTCGCCGAGCACTCCCTGCCAGGACTCGCCGTCGAGGGGAAGTCCGTGCAGGAGTACGAAGCCGGGCGAGGTCTTGTCCCCGGCGACATAGGTCCGGGATCCGCCGACGTCATGGAAGCCGCCGGGAAGTACGGCCGGAGTCGTCCCGAACCTGTCCGCCACCAGCCGATCGGCCCAGCGGCGCAGCGCGGTCTCGACGGGCGGCTGCCGGAGCCCCGCGGCCTCGGCGACCTTCTCGGCTGAGACAGTGTCGTAACGGTCCTCGGTCAGGAAGGCCAGGGTCTCAGGGTTGGCTCCGGTCAGCGCGGCGGGGAGGCGGCGGACCAGGGCCACCGGTACGAGGGCCTTCGGCGCGGGTACGCCCAGGTGGCCCCCGAGCAGGCGCACCAGGTCGGGCAGGTCGGGGGTGTTCTCGTCGAGCACCCAGTGCAGGCCGCCGGGCTCGGGGTCGTGTTCGGGAATGGCGGCCATGAACTTCGCGAAATGATCCACGGTCACCACGGGCACGAACGTACGGGCGGTGCCCGGCAACGCCGGAAGCCGGCCCGTCCACAGGTCGCGGACCAGTTCGGCCAGGCCGATGTACTGACCGGCCTCGCCCGTGGTGGAGTGGCCGATCACGGTGCTCGGGTTCACCACGGTCAGCGGGACCCCTAACTGCGCCGCGACGACCCGGACGGCCGCGTCCCCCTCGGTCTTGGAGCCCTCATAGGCCCCCTTGCCTCGGTAGAGCTTCACCAGCTCGGCCTCCGGGAGCGGATACCGCGCTTCCGGGTCCAGCCCGACCCGGTAGCCCGACACGTGGATCAGCCTGCGCAGGCCGGCCCGGGTCGCGGCCCAGCGCAGCACGTTCAGGGCGCCTTCGACGTTGACCGTCCTGGCCTCTTCGCGCCGCAGCCCGAACCGGTAGACGGCGGCGGTGTTGAAGACATCCCGTACGCCGGCGAGCCGCTCGTCGTCCGCCGCGCTCAGCCCCAGGCCCGCACCGGCCGTGAGATCACCGGCCACGACCGCGAGCCGCTCGGCTCCCACGCCATGGTCTTGTAGCCAGGCGCGCAGCTCGCCCGCGCGGCTCTGAGCAGGTTCGCGGAGAACGGCCGCGATCGTCCGGCCCTGCTCCAGCAGGTGCAGTACCGTCCACCTGCCGATGAAGCCGTTCGCGCCGAAGACCACGGCGTCCGGCGAAGACTCTTCCATTCACATTCCTCTCTAGACCGATCTACATAATCTGTGGCCAAAAAAACGCCCGGCACCGGTCAGCCGGTGCCGAGCAGCTTGGCGATGCGGCGGCCGGTCCGCTCGATGGGGACCCGGCTGCGGCCGGCGCGAGCCAGCACCAGCGCTCCTTCGATCAGGGCGAGCACCGTCGCCGCGAGCTCATCCGACTCCTCCGCGTCGTGCCCGTCGGCCCGGAGGGCGTCGGCCAGCGCCCGCTGCCAGCCCGCGTAGATGCCGCCGCAGATCGGCTGGAGGTCGTCGTTGGTCGCGGCGACCTCCAGGGCGACGGTCGCCACCGGGCAGCCCTTGGCGTATCCGGCCGCCACCATCCGGTCGGCCAGCCCGTCCAGCAGGGCCAGGACGAGATCGCGAGAGGTGGACGCCGTCGCGGCCAGCTCTCCGACCATGTCGTCGACCTCCCGGCCCGCGGCGGCGAGGGCCTCGCCGACCAGCTGGTCCTTGCCGCCGGGGAAGTGGTGATAAAGCGAACCCCGAGGAGCGCCGGCCACCGCGAGCACTTCGTTGAGCCCGGTGCCGTGGTAGCCCTTCGCCTCCACGAGCGTCCGAGCCGCCTCGATCAGCCGGGCCCGCGTCTCATCACCTTTGATTGCCACAGCTAGAAAATAGACCGGTCTGCATAGTTTGTCCACTCTGGTGGAGGTTCACTTCTCGGCGGCCAGCCGTACTCCCAGCGCGGGTGCGCCACGCAGCCTGTGGGGCGTGAGATAATTACTCCTACGACGCCCTCTCGGCCTCGGGTCCAGCGACCCAGACGAGAGGGTTTTTTCATGCCCGCAGTGACGCGTCCCCCTGCGGCGGCATGCCATCCGATCAAGGAGTATTCGATGAAGCTCGGTCTGACCTGCCCACGTTTCACCTGGCCCGGCGGCGATGCCGCCATCTCCGGGCGGTTCGCGGCCGTCGCCCGCGGCGCCGACGAAGCGGGACTGCACAGTCTGTGGGTGATGGACCATTTCTTCCAGATCCCCAACTTCGGCGCCGTGGAGGATCCGATGCTGGAGGCGTACGGCGCGCTGTCCTACGCCGCTGCCCTCACCAGCCGGGTCACGCTGGGCACCCTCGTCACCGGCGCCGTCTACCGCGAACCGGGACTGTTGGTGAAGCAGGTCAGCACCCTGGACGCCCTCTCCGGCGGCCGCGCCGTCCTCGGCATCGGCGCCGGCTGGTACGAGCCGGAGGCCCGCGGGCTCGGCCTGCGCTTCCCTTCGCTGGCCGAGCGGTTCGAGCGGCTGGAGGAGACGCTCCAGATCGCCCGGCAGATGTGGAGCGACGAGGACAAGCCTTACGAGGGCCGGCATTACCGGCTGGAACGTACGCTCAACGCCCCGCAGGCGCGTCCGCCGATCCTGATCGGCGGCAGCGGGGAGAAGAAGACGCTCCGCCTGGTCGCCGAGTACGCCGACGCCTGCAACTTCCTGGATGGCGCCGACGTACGGCACAAGCTCGGCGTGCTGCGCGCTCACTGCGAACGGCTGGGCCGGCCCTACGAGGAGATCGAAAAGACCCTCCACCTGCGGGTGCCTGACGGACAGAGCATCGAGGAGAGCGTCCAGCGCTGCGGCGACCTCGCCGCTCTGGGCATCGACCACGTCATTGTCGCCGTCCCCGATGCCGCCGCCGACTCCTCACTCGCCCACCTGGCCGAACTCGCCACGCAGATCTCCGCCATCACCCCAGCCGGGCGCTGAGGGACATCCTCCCGGAACGGGGTTGAACCTCCCGTGGCGGGAGGTCTTACCGTCGTGTCCGTGACCGAAAACGACGGAGACGAGCGTCGATGGACCATCGGGGAGCTGGCCAAGGCCACCGGGGTCACCATCCGCACGCTCTACCACTATGACGAGATCGGCCTGGTCCAGGCCGGCGAGCGGACCGCGTCGGGCCACCGCCGCTACACCGGGGCCGACCTGCGGCAGCTTTATCGCGTACGCGCCCTGCGCGGGCTGGGACTGTCGCTGGAGGAGATCGCGAACGTCCTCGCGCGGCCGGTGGACGACCTGACGGCCATGCGCGGCCTGCTCGCCGCCCAGCTCGCCGAACTGGACCTGCAAACCGCCCGGATGGGGCAGTTGAAGGAGCGGCTCGGCGGGCTGCTGGGGGTAATCGACCAGTCGGTCATGCCCGATCCCGAGCAGTTCATGACCACCCTCGAAGTGATCTCGGTGTACGAGAGCTACTTCGGCCAGGAGGTACGCGACGACCTGGCCAAGCGCCGGATGCACCTCGGTGAGGACGCGATGGAGGGCTTCCGGGCCGAGTGGCTCGTCCTGCTCCGGGAAGCCCGGGAGCACATGCTGGCGGACACCCCCGTCTACGACCCGCGGGTGCGGGAAGTGGCCGCCCGCTGGGAGGCGTTGGCGGGCGCGCTCCAGAGCGGCGACCAGCAGGTCGACGCGCGGGCCCAATCCGCCGGGATGGCGTTCTGGCGCGACAACAGCGCCAAGATCAGCGAGGAGATCAGCCGCCAGGTCGACTGGCTGGACGCGGGCGACCTGCCCGCCATCATGAGCTATTTCGAGCGCGTCCGAACGGCGCGCGACGATCACCCATCAGGAGAGTGACGCGAGGATGCGTTATCCCGAGGCGCCGGTACGGCCGGAGCACAACGAGGTCGGTGGGCTGGTCTTCGACGACCCCTACCAATGGCTGGAGGAGGACGACGGGGAGGGCGTGGCGGCCTGGCAGAAGGCCCAGGACGAGCTGGCCCGGTCCTACGTGCACGGCTGGCCGCATCATGAGGCGCTCGCGGCCCGCGTCGGGGACCTGGTCGAGCAGATGGACGCCCGCAACCTGGTGGTCCCGGTGCGATACGGGCCGCGGTGGTTCCGTGGCCGCATCCCCGACGGCCGGGAGTTGATGGTCTTCGAGACGGCCGACGCTCCCACCGGTCCGTGGCGCATGGTGATCGACCTCAATGAGATGTCCGCCGGTACGCCGCTGCGGATGAGCCCGCACCCCTCCCCCGACGGCCGCCTGCTGGCGTACTCCCTGGACGCGGGGGGCCAGGAGTTGCCGGCGCTCAAGGTGATCGAGATCGACACCGGGAAGGTGCTGCTGGACGGCGTACCGCAGCAGCGGCCGGGCCTGGTGGCCTGGCTCCCGGACGGCAGCGGCTTCTTCTACATGGCCAACGAGTCAGGGGCGGCGGCGTTACGGTGGCGGCTGTTCTTCCACCGGCTGGGGCAGCCGGCGCCCACTGAGCCCGAGCCGTTGGACATCCCGCACATGTTCGCCATCCCCAAGATCTCCCGGGACGGGCGCTGGGCGATGCTCCAGGTCGACCATCTGCGGCCCCGGCCGCACTTCATCGCCCGCCTGGACGAACCCTGGGAGTGGCGCGAGTTCATCACCGACGCCGAGCACCTGTACAAGGGCGTCCTCGTCGACGGCTCCTACGTGGCCGTCACCACGGCGGGCGCCCCGCGCGGCCGCCTGGTCCGCATCCCGCTGGACAGCCCCGGCGACCCCGCCACCTGGACCGAGCTGGTGCCCGGCGGCGACGCCGTACTCACCGGCGTGACCCTGGTCGGCGACCGGCTGGTGCTCGGCGAACTGGTGGACACCGTCTCCCGCATCCGGATCCTCAGCCTGGACGGCGCCGACCTCGGGGAGGTCCCGCTGCCCGGCCAGGGCTCGGTCAGCTCCATCGCCCAGGGAGTCGTGGCTCTGGGCGTGATGGACCAGGTGGTGGGCTGCGAGGACGCGATCACCTTCGGCTACACCTCCTACACCCAGTCCCCCACGGTCTACCACTATGAGCTGGAATCGGGGACGCTGACCGCCCTGCAGGGGTCGGGCCACACCCTGACCGGCCTGGTCACCACCCGCGTGTGGGCCACCTCGGCCGACGGCACCCGCGTGCCCTGCACCCTGGTCCACCGCGCCGACCTGGACCGTTCACGTCCGCAGCCGACCCTGATCCAGGGGTACGGCGGCTTCAACATCGCCGTGCTGGCGTCCTACCTCGGCCCTTTGGCGGCGTTCGTGGAGGCGGGCGGGATCTACGCGCACGCCCACGTACGCGGCGGCGGGGAGTTCGGCCTTCAATGGTGGGAGGGCGGGCGGCTGCACGCCAAGCAGAACACCTTCGACGACCTGTACGCGATCGCCGAGCGGCTGATCGCCGACGGGGTCACCACGCCCGACCGGCTGGCGATCCAGGGCGCCTCGAACGGCGGCCTGCTCACCGCCGCGGCCGTGACCCAACGGCCGGAACTGTGGCGGACAGTGGTCTGCGGCGCCCCCAAACTGGACCTGATGCGCGTCGCCCGAGACCCGGTGGGCACCGCCGCCACCCTCTCCGAGTACGGCAATCCCAACGACCCGGCCGACGCGCCCGTGCTCATGGCCTACTCCCCGTACCACAACGTGAAATCGGGCACCGCCTACCCGGCGATCCTGCTGGACGCGGGCGCCAACGACCCCCGCTGCCCCGCCTGGCACTCCCGCAAGTTCGCCGCCAGAACGCAGGCCGCCACCACCGCCTCCCATCCGATCCTGCTGCGCGTCTGGTCCGACGCGGGACACGGTGGGACGAACTGGAGCACGATCGTTCAGCAGCAGAGCTTCTGGCTGGCGTTCGTCATGCGGGAACTAGGTCTCACGGCCTGATGGCATCGGGGAACCCGGTCCAGCGCAGGTCGGCCGGGAGGTGGCTCATGTCGTTGAACATCACGATCGTGGGCGGCAGGCCGTTTCGGTACTCGATGACGGTCAGTGCGGTGTTGGCGCTGTTCAGTCCGAGCCACCGGGAAGGCGGTGCGTCCAGTGCGTGCCGCACCAGCCACGCGATCGGATAGGCATGCGTCACCAGGACCTCGTGTGTGTCCGGCTCTGTGTCGGGGACCTTCGCGAACCGGGCGACCAGCGCCTCGGCCAGCCTTTGGCCCGAGGCTGCCTCGGTGTCGTCGTAGCCGTCGAAGAAGCCGGCCCAGGACGGCGGTGTTTCGGCCGCGCGGGGAACGTAGGGCACGTGGTCGACGAGTTCGGCGGCCTCGGTCACGGGCACGTTCGGTAGCTGCCGGGCGAGTTCGTACGCGCTCGCTGCGGCGCGTGGCAGCGGAGAGTGCCACACGGCGTCGACCGGTACGCCGGCGAGCCGTTCGCCCAGCAGGCCCGCCTGCCGGCGCCCGATGCCGGTGAGCTCCCCGAACGCGTCGGCGGCGCCGTGGCGTGCAAGGTAGAGGTGTCGCGTTGTCATAGGTGGTCAGGGGCACGGGGTCCGTGCGGGCCCGCTTCCCCTCTCCTTTCAATCCGTAGGTGTGCATTTAGGAGGCCGTGACGGTGCCGGCGGTGCCGTCGATGGTGATGGTGGTGTCGTCGTGGAGCCTGCTGGTCGCGTTCGGGACGCCGAGGACGGCGGGGATGGCGTGCTCGCGGGCGACGATCGCGGCGTGGGAGAGCACTCCCCCGGTTTCGGTGACGACGCCACCGACGATGCGCAGCAGCGGCGTCCACGCGGGGTCGGTGAAGGGGCAGACGAGGATGTCGCCCGGGCGCACGCGCGCGAAATCACCGGGACCGCGGACGATCCTCGCGGTGCCGGTCACGGTCCCGCGGCTGCCTGGTGTTCCGGTGAGTGTGGCGGCTGGGGTGTCCGAGATTCTGGAAGGCGCTGGTGGGGGTGCGGCGGTGACCGGCCGTGCCTGCAGAACCCAGGTGCGGCCGTCGACGATCGCCCACTCGATGTCCTGCGGCCCACCGAGTACGGTGGCGATCTCCTCGCCCAGCTTGGCGAGCCGTGTGGCGGTCGCGTCGTCGATCGTCGGTTGGTCCCGGGCACGGGTGGGCACGTCGCGAACGACGAGCCGCGTGCCGCGCCGGTCGAGGCGGGTCCGTTTGTCCGCGACGGTGCGGGTGACCGTCCCGTCCGCGTGGACACGGTAGGCGTCAGGGGTGACCGTACCCCCGACGATGCTGGGGCCGAGGCCCCAGGACGCCTCGATCTCGGTCGCGTCGTCCGGGTCCGCAGGAGTGAACATGACCCCGGATACCTCGGCATCCAGATGGCGTTGGACGATGACGGCCATCACAGGCTCGTCGGAAGGCCGGCCCCGGTAGTCGACGGCACGTGGAGAGAACAGCGACGCCCAGCAGGCACGTACGGCATCGGCGACCTCGCCGACTCCGCGCACCGCGAGAAAGCTCTCGTACTGACCGGCCGCCGATGCCTGACCGGTGTCTTCGTCCGCCGCCGATGATCTGACCGCCACGGGCGGATCGCCGAGCGCGTCGAGTGCGCGTCCCAGCGCATCGAGCACGTCGGCGCGGACCGGGCTGACCTCGATCACCTGCCGCACCGCGTCAAGATCGTCCAGGTCCAGGTCCCGTACGACGGCGAGGTAAGCGGCGAACGAGACGACGAAGCCGTCAGGAACCGGCAGACCCGCGCGCAGCAACACGCCGAGTGTGCCGGCCTTGCCCCCGCAGGTGTCGGCGGCAGCCTCCATGAGGGGTACGATCATCCACCCCTGCCTTTCAACAGAACATTGACAACAATTTGTTGAGTGTGCACCATGGGTTGCATGCCACGCAAGCAGGACATCGATCACACCGCGCACGCTGAACGCGTCCAGGCCCACCGTGAGCAGGGCGCGTCCGAACGCCTGCTGAGCCTGGGCGCGGACGCGCTCGACGCCCGCCCGTGGCGGCCCTCGCCCGCCCCGCCGACGGCGGTCGATCTCCTGCAGTTCGCCGTCTGGCGCTGCGACGACCTGGACCCGGAGGACATCCTGAACGCGCTCGCCCTCCTGCCCGCCGCACGCGCCGAGGTCGAAGGACTCGAATCGGGCCTGCTGTTCATAGCCCGGAGCGCCGGACTGACCTGGGCGCAGATGGCGCACGTGATGGGGTTCAACTCCCCGCAGGCGTGCCAGCAGCACTTCACCCGCCTGACGGCGCGACAGGACGCCGACTCGTGACGCGGGAGTCCGCGCCTGGCCTGCTGGTCCTGCACGCCGTGCGCATCACCGGGTTCGCGGACACCCCGGTGATCGCGCATCGGTACGGGCTCGACGCGGCCGAGACGAAAGAGCTGCTGTACGACGCCGAGGCATATGGGTGGGTGGAGCACAGCGCCTTCGCCGGAGCCGGAGGCTGGTCGTTGACCGAACGGGGCCGAGCCGAGAACGAGCGCCGGCTCGCGGCCGAGCTCGCACTCGTCGGCGGTGCCGACGAGGTCCGTGACGTCTACCGCCGGTTCCTCCCACTGAACGCCCTCCTGCTACGAGCCTGCACCGACTGGCAACTCCGGCCCACCGCCGGCGATCGGCTCGCCGTCAACGACCACTCCGATCCCACCTGGGACGCCGGAGTCCTCCTCGAACTCGCCGGCATCGATCGCGCGCTCGCGCCACTCGCGGGCCGGCTCGGGAGCGTCCTGGCACGGTTCCGCGGATACGACACCCGCTTCACCACGGCCCTGGCGCGCGCCCAAGCCGGGGAGGGCACCTGGGTCGACCGCACCGACGTCGACTCCTGCCATCGTGTCTGGTTCGAGCTCCACGAAGACCTCATCGCCACACTCGGCCTCAACCGGCACTCGGAACCCTGACCGCTGGTCATCCGCCAGGTAGATCACCGAGAGCTGACCTCTGCCCGACGGGAATCGGCCCGGCTGATCAGTCGCTTGCCCAGCCGCTGCGCCGGCATCTCCACCCACCGCCAGGTCAGCGCGCACAGGTCGAGCAGCACCGCGTACACCGCCACCAGCAGCGTCAGGCGCACCGCCACCGGCACGGCCGGCGGGTCCGGCAGGAAGAACTCCACGCTCTCCAGCAGCAGCGGGTGCAGCAGGTAGATCGAGTAGGACACCAGACCCAGCCAGGCCAGCCACGACGGCATCGCGCGGTGGCGCAGTGCCATCCCGGCGGCGAACGTCAGCCAGGCCGCGGCGATCGCCACCTGCGACCCGAACTCGGCGCGCGCCAGCCACAACCCGGCCAGCGGTATCAGCGCCACCCAGGCGATGTGCCGGTGACCGAGTTGGCCAGCTTCGACACGATAGAGCGCGGTGCCGGCGAACATGGTGGCCAAGATGAACAGCCCCTGCCACGGTCCGGGGTAACTCTGGTTGACGGCCAGCAGCAGCAGGACCGTGCCCGCGATGGCCACCGCGCCCACCTGCTGTACCCTCCTGCCGCCGCGCAGCACCGCGGCCAGCCCCGAGGCCAGTACGGCGGTCACCACGACCACGACCGTGAGCATGCGGCCCGCCCCGCCGGCCGACAGGAGCGTCACCGGCAGCAGCCCGGCGCCCAGCACGGCGGCCGCCGTGAACGTGAGCGCGGCCGCGGTGCTGCGCCGGTGTAGGCCAAGGGTGAACATCGCCGTCAGCAGGAGGTAGAAGGCCATCTCGTAAGACAGCGTCCACAGCACGTTGGCCAGGTTCGGCACGTACAGCAGGTTCTGCAGCATGCTGGCGTGCGCCAGGGCCAGCGCCACCGGCCGACTGCCCCACCAGGTGTGCAGGCTGTCCCAGCCGACCGCCGCCAGCAGCGCCATGCCGGCCACACACACGGAGAACAGCGGCCACAGCCGGAAGAACCGCGAGATCCAAAAGGCCCGCACGCTGCCCCGGCGCTCCAGCGATGCCGGCACGATGTAGCCACTGACCAAGAAGAACACCAGCACGCCGTACCAGCCGGGATCGAAGACGGCCTTGATCGGCAGCCGCACCTCCGGCCACAGCGGTTTGAGCGCATGCTCGAAGACCACCACCAACGCGGCCAGCCCGCGCAGCGCGTCTAACCAGGCCAGACGCCGCCGGGTATGCGGCGAAGCCGCATCGGCGGCAGCGCGGTGAGCTGAAAGCATCCGGACATCGTAGGTGATGAGGTCGGCCGGCGAACGGCCGTAGCGATCCGGCGACGGGTCCTTACCGCCACGCGTGGCGGATCTTCAACCGCCCCAACCCCATGGTCCCCGAGATCCGGATCCTCGGCCCGCCGGGGCGGGAGGGCCGCCGGGCCTTGTAGAGCGGATCCTTCCACCCGGTACGCAGATCCTCGAGGTCGACGATCGCGTCGCGAGGCACCGTGATCTCGGCCCCGCCGGTGCCGAGTCGCAACTCGATGTCGACCACCGGATACTCGATCACCGCCCGGGACAGGTCCAGACGCACCCTTGCGAGTGCGGACTCGACCTTGAGGACCCGAGGTACCCGCCATGCGCCGCGCCGCTGGATCCGTCCGCTGACGGCGGCGATCGTGGACGTGGTGCCCGCGTTCTCCGGCGGGAGGGAAGCCCGGTCGTCTTCGCTGACCGGTGGCGGCCGGTGGTCCGACCCACCGGCCCGGACCGTCACCGTCCCCTCCGCTTGTAGGCGCGGAGTGACAGCGGGACGAACACCAGCAGCAGCGCGGCCGACCAGAGCAGGACGACGGTCACCGGGTGCGCGAGCGGCCAGGCCACGTCTCCGGACGTCACGCCCGGATTGCCGAACAGCTCCCGGGTGGCGGCGGTGAGCGCGCTCACCGGGTTCCAGTCGGCCAGGAAACGCAGCCAGCCCGGCATGCCGCCGGTCGGGAC
Organism: Nonomuraea sp. NEAU-A123; assembly: GCF_018603905.1. Classification (GTDB taxonomy): domain Bacteria; phylum Actinomycetota; class Actinomycetes; order Streptosporangiales; family Streptosporangiaceae; genus Nonomuraea. Next base: position 176,499 of record NZ_JAHFZZ010000002.1, on the reverse strand, counting down.
GAAGGCGTTGGACAGCATCGTGAACGGCAGGAACAGCGGCACCATCGCGTCGGCGACCTGCTCGTTCTTCACCGCCAGGCCCACATAGACGCCCACCCAGCTCAGCGCGTACCGCAGCACGATCATCAGCAGGAACGCCTGGGCGGTGGGGATCAGGCCGTGGTGCGGCTGCCAGCCCACCAGCAGGCCCGCGCCCACCATGATGGCCAGCATCAGCAGGCCGACCAGGGAGTCGGCACCGGTCTGCCCGAACGGCACCGCCAAGCGCGCCATCGGCATGGAGCGGAACCGGTCCATCACACCGCGGGAGGCGTCGGTGGCCATCCGCGTCATGACCGCCATCACCGCGGAGAAGGTCACCATCGAGAACAGCCCGGGCATCAGGTACTCGCGGTAGTCGCCGCCGCCCGGCACCTGGATCGCGCTGCCGAATACGTACCCGAACAGCACCACCATGATGACCGGGAAGATCAGCGCGGCGACGAGTTCCCCGGGATTCTGCCGCAGCCGTCCCAGCTCGCGGCCGACCAGGGTCAGACCGTCGGCGAACGTCCAGCGCAGGCGGTGGCCCAGCGGCGGGGTGAGGGCAGTCATCGGACAGTCTCCTTCCGGTCGGTGAGGCGCAGGAACACCTCGTCAAGGGTGGGGCGGCGCAGCCTCACGTCGGCCGCGGCGACCCCGGCGCGGTCGAGCTCGCGCACGATGTCGGCGAGCCGGAAACCGCCGCCGGGCAGGGCGACGCTGAGCTGGTCGGCGCCCGTCTTCGTGGGATCGGTCCCGGCCAGGGCGTTCAGCGTGGTGGCCGCCGGACCCAGCGCGGCGGGGTCTTCGAGAACGACGTCGAGGCGGTCCCCGATCGTGGCCTTCAGCTCGTCGGGCGTGCCCGTGGCGATCACCTGCCCGTGGTCGATGACGGCGATGTCGTCGGCCAACTGGTCGGCCTCGTCCAGATACTGCGTGGTGAGCAGCACCGTGGTGCCGTCCGCCACCAGTTCGCGGAGGCTGTCCCAGATCTCGCCGCGGCTGCGCGGGTCCAGGCCGGTGGTCGGCTCGTCCAGGAAGAGCACCTCGGGGCGCAGGATGAGGCTGGTGATCAGGTCGAGGCGGCGCCGCATGCCGCCGGAGTAGCCGGCGACCTGACGATCGGCGGCCTCCATCAGGCCGAAGCGGTCGAGCAGCTCGTCGGCCCGCCGGTGCGCCTCGCGCCGGGACAGGTGATAGAGGCGCCCGAACATGCGCAGGTTGCCACGGCCGGTGAGCTTCTCGTCCACGGCGGCGTACTGGCCCGCGAGCCCGATCCTGGCCCGCACCTGGCCGGCCTCGCGGACGACGTCATATCCGGCGATGCGGGCGTACCCGGCATCGGGATCGGACAGGGTCGCCAGGATGCGCACCACGGTCGTCTTCCCCGCGCCGTTCGGCCCGAGCACGCCGCAGACCGTTCCTTTCGGCACGCTCAGGTCCAGACCTCGCAGCGCTTGTGTGTCGCCGAAGGACTTGTGCAGCCCCTCGGCGATCACGATCGGATCCGCCATGAATCCCTCCACTGGGTACGTTGTACGCGGTAATGACGGTCAGACTAAGTTACTGGGTACCATGTACGCAACTAGGGGGGTGGAACGGTGACCGACGCCGAGTACGTGAACATCTGGATGCGACCCGAGCGCCCGGCCCGCGGGCCGAAGCCGGCCTACAGCCGCGCGCAGATCACCGAGGCGGCGATCCGGATCGCCGACGCCGAGGGGCTGGAGGTCGCCACCATGCGGCGGATCGCGGCCGAGATCGGCGCCGGTGCGATGTCCCTCTACCGGTACGTCCCGAGCCGCGACAACCTGGTCGAGCTCATGGCCGACCGGCTGATGGGCGAGATCGACGTCACGGGCATGCCCTCGGGCGACTGGCGCGCCGACCTGACCCGCTACGCCGACGGGCTGCGGGCCATGTGGCTGAGGCACCCATGGATCGCCACCGTGCAGCGGTCACTCCCCAGCTTCGGCCCCAACCAGTTGCTCTTGATCGAACGGCTGATGGGAGTGCTCGACGCTCACGTCGCCATCGACGAGAACCTCGGCCTCATGGCCTTGCTGGCCGGCTACGTCGAGGGCACCGTCCGCGAGGAGATCAGCTCGGCCAAGGAAATCCGCCGCAGCGGGCTCAGCGAGTCGGAGTGGATGGCGCGGAGCCACTCGTATGTCGAGCGGCTGGTGAAGAGCGGGGAATACCCGATCTTCACCAAGATCGTGATGGAGGCGCGCCAGCCGCACCTGAGCCGCGACGACCAGTTCCGCTACGGGCTCCAGCGCGTCCTCGACTGCATCGCCGCGGCCCTCCCATCAACGGCCTAGTCGCCGCACGGCTCTTCACGCCTCCCGGCCCGCAATGTACGCTTCGTAAAGTACGTACTTGACGATAATTGCGGAGTTGACGCCAGTGGAGCCTCCGGAGAGTGAGTTCGTCGATCGGATGGGGCTGGTCATGGAGCGTCTGGGCGGGACGCGCACGATGGGCCGCCTGTACGCGTGGCTGATGATCTGCGACCCGCCCGACCGGTCGCTCACCGACCTGGCGGCGGAGCTCGACGTGAGCAAGACCGCGGTCAGCACGGTCGCCAGGCAGCTTGAGGTGGGCGGGATGATCGAGCGCGTGCCCACCTCAAGCCGCGAGCACCGCTACCGGATGACCGGCGGCGGATGGGCGCAGGTCATGCAGGTCCAGCTCGCCGGCGTGCGGATGAGCCTGGACACGCTGGACTTCGGGCTGTCCATCCTCGCCGAGGGCCTGCCCGAGCGGCGCGCCCGGGTGGAGGACACCCGCGAGTTCTTCGCCTTCATCCTGCGGGACTCCGAGGAGATGCTTCAGCGCTGGGAGGAATACCGCAAAGAGTCGTCCTGACGTACATCTCGACAGAGAGATCCTCAACCAAGGAGAGGCGATGGCCGACATCGTCGAGCGGTACGACATCCCGAAGCAACACTTCTGGCTGCACGGGCCCCGATCGGGCCCGCCCGTCGAATTCGACGCCCAAGCCGGGATGTGGAACGTCTACGGTTACCCGGAGCTGCAGGAGGTCATCGGCGACCCCGCGACCTTCTCCTCCGACACGATGCGCGTGATCCCCAAGGGCATGATGCCGGAGGAGGGCTTTTCGCTCGAAGGCTTCATCACCCAGATCGACCCGCCGGAGCACGGCAAGCTGCGCAAGCTGGTCAGCAACGCGTTCACCCGCAAGGTCGTCGCGGATCTCGAACCGCGGATCGCCGCGATCACCCACGAACTGCTCGACGCGGCGCGGGAGCGCGAGCGGTTCGAGCTGGTGAGCGATCTGGCCTATCCGCTGCCGGTCATCGTCATCGCCGAGCTGCTGGGGGTGCCCAGCGGTGATCGCGCTCTGTTCAAGCGGTGGGCGGATGCGCTGTTCCAACGTGACGCCAAGGTCTCGATCAACCAGTCCGCCGAAGAGCGGAACGCGACCCTCGAAGCCACGATGAAGCCGTGGCGGGAGATGAGCGACTACCTCGCCGGCCACGCCGCCGAACGCCGCCGGCAGCCGCGCGCCGACCTGCTCACCAGGCTGGTCGAGGCCGAAGTGGACGGCGAGCGCCTGCCCGACGACCAGGTGGTCAACTTCGCGATCGTGCTCCTGCTGGCCGGGCACATCACCACGACGATGCTGCTCGGCAACACGGTGCTGTGCCTGGACGCCTTCCCTGCCCAGCAGGACAAGGTACGCGCCGACCGCGCATCGATCCCGGCCGTCATCGAGGAGTCACTCCGGCTCCTCACCCCGTTCGCCGCCCTCGGCCGCGCCACCATGCGCGAGGTCGAGCTCGGCGGGGTGACGATACCGGCCGATCAGATCGTCATGTGCTGGCTCGCCATGGCCAACCGGGACCCCCGGCAGTTCCCGGACCCCGAGGTGTTCGATCCCGATCGCGACCCCAACCCGCATCTCGCGTTCGGCCGCGGCATCCACTTCTGCCTCGGCGCCCCCCTGGCCCGGCTGGAGGGGCGGGTCGCGCTGAACATCCTGCTCGACCGGTTCGATCCCCTGCGCACCGATCCGGAGGACCCCGTGCAGTTCATGCCCACGCCGACCATGACCGGGGTGCGCCGCCTTCCGCTCCTGTAGAAGCGCGGGTCGCGGATCCTCAGTTCGGCGCGTGTCCCCCTGCCGCGTCTTGGTGCCGAGGCCGGCCTGACGGGCGCGGACGATGGCCTCGGCGCGGTCTGCGACCGTGCCGAGGCCGGCCTGGCGGGGTTGGCGAGGCCGCCGGCGATGAGGTCCAGCATTTCCCTTTCCCGGGCGGTGAGTTCGGGAAAGGGCTCCTCGGCGGGAGCGGGCTGGTGGCCGCCGGCGAAGAAGTCGATGATCTTGCGGGCGACGCTGGGGCCGAAGATGGCCCGGCCAGGTGGCGACGGATCGGATCGCCCGGACGATCTCGTCCTGCTGAGCGCCTTTGATCAAGTAGCCGGAGACGCCCGCGCGCATGGCGGCGAACACCGACGCGTCGTCCTCGAACATAGTGAGCACCAGCACCCGGGTGCCGGGAGCGTCGCGCAGGATGGCGCGGGTCGCGTCCACGCCGTTGGTGCCGGCATGTGCAGGTCCATGACCACAACATCAGGGCCGGTCAGCAGCGCCTCCCGGCGAGCGCTCTCGCCGTCCCCGGCTTCACCCACCACCTCGACATCGTCCAAAGACGCGACCAGCGCCCGCAGCCCATCGCGCATCAGGGGATGGTCGTCGACGATGACCACCCGGATGCGGTCTGTATCGCTCATGTCCGCTCCAAAGGGAGTATCGCGTGAACCCGGCCGCCCTGGTCGGTGGGACCTGCGGTGAGCCTGCCACCGAGCTCCCCCGCGCGCTCATGCATGGACCGGATGCCGACGCCGTGGCGCCACGGCGCGTCGTCTGGATTGCCGTCGTCGCGTACCTCCAGATGCAGAGCACCGTCCAGGCGCAGCGAGATCCGGCAAGTACCGGCCCGCCCATGGCGCAGGGTGATGGTGACGGCTTCGGTGGCGATGCGGTAGGCGGCCACCTCGACCGCGGCCGGCAGCGGCGGCAACGGGTCGGGGGCGTCGACGGTGACGATGAAGTCCGCGCCCTCGCGCCGCCAGGACTGCTCGGCGTGCTGGCGCAGTCCGCCGACGAGGCCGAGCTCATCAAGGTCAGGTGGGCGCAGGTCGTAGACGAGACGGCGGATGTCGGCAGCAGCGGACTGCGGTCGGCGATCGGCTCCCGTGCGATCGCGCCCGGCTCCAGGATCAGCGCGGGCGAAACGACGAGCAGCGCGACGGTCACCGCGACCAGTGGCCGCCACCTGGGCGACAGCGGCCGTCCGTCCGGGAACAGCTGCTTCTGGCGGCTCCTGCTCGCGGTGCTCGCACCGCTGTCCATGCTCGCCCAGGCCGTGAATTACCTGCTCAGCCCGGTCGAGGGCGGGGATCCGTTCACCGACACCGCCGCCGTAATCGCCGACCATCTGCCGCTCATGGGCGGCCTTCGCTGGCTCGACGCCGCGTTCGTGGCCGGGATCGTCCCCGCGACCTTCGCGGTGGCGTGGGCGGCCATTGCGACCCGACGCCTTCGGCCGGCTCGCTCGAGCGGGCCGGCCGCGATATCACTGGGCTCCACCTGACCATCCAGCGAAAAGGATCCGCAGAGTGGGCGCGACCATGGGTGCAATGGAGCGGCGGCGAGGGCGATCGGGTCGATAAACTCGAGTTTCGTGTCTGTCCTCGAAGAGGGATGGTTCACCCGATGGATGAGCGGCTGACCGTTGTCGTCGGATACCCGCACTCGGAGTTACTCGACATCGCCTGCGTGACCACGGCGCTCTACATGGCCAACCTTCTCGGCGCCACCCCCCGCTACCACGTCGCCCTCGCCACTCCCGGCGGCAACGACCTGGTCTGCGACTCGGGTCTCATGCTGCGCAGCCAGGACACCATCGAGCGCATCACCGGCCCGCTCGACACCCTGGTGGTCTCCGGCGGCGTCGGGCACGAGGAGGCGGCCGGCGACCGGCGGCTGGTCGGGCACGTCCGCCGCCTGGCCGAGGTGAGCAGACGGGTCGCCTCCGTGTGTACGGGCGCGAGCGTGCTGGCCGCCGCGGGCCTGCTGGAGGGGCGGCGCGCCACCACCCACTGGAGGTACGCGGGCACGCTGGCGGCCCGGCATCCCGGGGTGACCGTGGACCCCTGCCCCATTTTTATCAGGGAGGGGAAGGTGTCCACCGCGGCGGGCGTCACCAGCGCACTCGACCTGACGCTGGCCTTCGTCGAGGAGGATCACGGCTCGACGCTGGCGCGTACCGTGGCCCGCGGTGTGGTGACATACCTGCAGCGGCCGGGCGACCAGGCGCAGATGAGCATGTTCGTGGTGGCGCCCCCGCCCGAGCACCCCCTGATGCGAAAGATCGTCGACTATGTCACCGGCCATCTCGACGGCGACCTGAGCGCGGCGGCGCTGGCCGCCCGGCTGAACATCAGCGAGCGGCACCTGACCCGCCTCTGCCTGGAACACCTCGACCTGACTCCCGGCCGATACGTCAGACAGGCCCGCACCGAGGCCGCCGCGCAGTTGCTCACGTCGTCGTCGTTGTCCGCGGCGGAGGTGGCGGCACGGTGCGGGTTCGGCTCGGCGGAGAGCCTGCGGCAGGCGTTCGTGGCCCAGTACGGCCTCTCGCCGTCCCAGTACCGCCGCAACCGCGCGGGCTAGGGGCCTCGCTACGGGAGCCGCTCGCCATTGCGCTGCCGCCGTTCAACTGCGTAGCCGCGCGTTGAGCCGTGCGGCCTGTCGCGTGAGGTGGTCGCGTTCGGGGAGGCTGAGCGCCGCTCGGGCGGCTTCGGCGTAGAGCCGTGCCGCGGTCACCGGGTCACCGTCACGCTCGTGGAGGTACGCCGCGACGGCGGTGTGGCGGGGCAGGGCGGGGTCGAGCTCCGCCAAGGCGGCCAAGCCGGCCCGTGGGCCGTCGGCCTCGCCGACCGCGACGGCCCGGTTGAGGCGGGCCACCGGGCTGTCGGTGATGCGCACCAGTTCGTCGTACCACTCGACGATCTGCACCCAGTCGGTCTCCTCGGCCGTTTGGGCGTCGGCGTGCAGCGCGGCGATGGCGGCTTGGGCCTGGAACTCGCCCAGGCGGTCGCGGGCGAGAGCTGTCTGGAGCACGTCGACGCCCTCGGCGATCAGGCGGGTGTTCCACAGGCTGCGGTCCTGCTCGGCAAGAGGCACGAGCCTGCCGTCGGGGCCGGTCCGTGCCGGGCGCCGGGCGTGGTGGAGCAGCATGAGCGCGAGCAGGCCCGCGACCTCCTCATGCTTGGTCTTGACCGCTAGCTGGCGAGTGAGCCGGATCGCCTCGCCGACCAGGTCGACGTCGCCGGAGTAGCCCTCGTTGAAGACCAGGTACAGCACGCGCAGCACCGTGGCGACGTCGCCGGGCTGGTTGAACCGGACGTCCGAGACGGTCCGCTTGGCCCTGCTGATCCGCTGGGCCATGGTCGCCTCCGGCACGAGGTAGGCCTGCGCGATCTGACGCGTGGTCAGGCCGCCGACCGCGCGCAGCGTGAGCGCGACGGCCGAAGCCGGTGTCAGGGACGGGTGCGCGCACAGGAAGTACAGCTGGAGCGCGTCGTCCACCGCCTCGCCCGGGCCGGGCAGCGGCTCGGTCTCGACGCGTACCTCGCGGTGCCGTCGGGAGGTATCGGCGCGGGTGACGTCGAGGAACTTACGCCAGGCCACGGTGACCAGCCAGCCCTTGGGGTCCCGCGGCGGGTCGTCCGGCCACACACGCACGGCCTCGACCAGGGCGTCCTGCACGGCGTCCTCGGCCGCCGCGAAGTCGGCTCCGCGACGGACGAGAACACCGATCACCGCGGGCACCAACTCCCGCAGCAGCGATTCGTTCACTCGGTCACCGTGGGCGCCTCGGCCAGGAAGGGGCGCACCTCGAGCCACTCGTGGATCGGCTTCCCACCCGCGCCCGGGGCCGCGGACAACTCGCCGGCCAGCTCGAGCGCCCGCTCGTAGGTCTCGACGTCGATCACCATCCAACCGGCGATCAGGTCCTTGGTCTCCGCGAACGGGCCGTCGGTGACCGGCGGTCGCCCCTCGCCGTCGGAGCGGACGAACGTGCCCTCCGCGGAGAGTGCCTGAGCGTCGACGAACTCGCCGGTGCCCTCGAGCCGAGCGGCGAAGTCCCGCATGTACTGCACGTGGGCCGAAACCTCCTCCGGCGTCCACTGGTCCATCGGCACGTCGTTGACCGCTGCCGGCGCGCCTCGGTAGTGCTTGAGCAGCAGGTATTTGGCCATCATGTTCTCCTTAATGCGTATGGCCCATTGTGGCCGTGTTCACTTGCGCTTCGCCCAGGTCGGGGTCACGACGATCCGGACCATGCCGTCGTAGAGCGAACGCACCTGCGCCTCCCAGTCGACCCGTTGCTCGGGCGTCATCTGGTAGGTGCCGTTCATCTGGAGATACTCGTTCGGGAGGCCATCGACGACGTCCAGCTCGGCCTGGCCGCGGATGAGCAAGAGCTTGGGCGGGTGCGCCTCGGTGTCGATCGTCAGGGCAACCATCGGGTTCTCGCGCTGATCGGCCGGTTCAGAACCTCGGTGATCTCGTCCGGTTGCACGGTTATCTCTTTCCCTTGTCGTTTGTCCCTGGGACGGCGCCCGATCCGCATTCTCGACACCCGGAAGCGCGCCGATTTCCAGAATCTTCTTCTGGTCGTCGCGCGGACAATCCGGTCGGCTAGGTGCTGCGCGAATCGGGCCGGCCAGCGTAGAGCCTCAGACCGGTGGTGCGCCGGCCCGCTTGCTGTTTCGGATGACGGGAGCGCTTTCGATCTGCCGGACTCCCGGCAGGCTTCCAATACCGCCCTCGAGGTAGTCGTAGAGCGCTTCGGCGTCGTGGCACGCGACGAACACCAGCAGGTTGGTCGGACCGGTGGTGGCGGCGGCGAAGGCGACCTCGGGATGCGCGGCGATCGCCTCGGCGGCGCAGCGGAGCGCGGACGGCTCGACCGTCAGCCAGAGCATTGCGACCATCTCGAAGCCCAGGAGAAGAGGATCGACGTCCACGTCGAAGAACAGCGCGCCGCAGCCGCGCAGGTGTTCCAGCCTGCGCTTGGCCGTCATCTCCGACCAGCCGGTGGCCCGGGCCAGCTCCGGATATCCGGCGCGGCCGTCCCGGGCCAGAGCCGCCAGCAGGCGTTCGTCACCTTCTTCCAGGAGCACCCGCCCGTGCTGTGCCTGTGGCGGGTGCCGCGGGCTGAGCTCAGCGATCTGTTCCGCCCCGAGAGAGTTGGCTCGGCCGTGCCAGCCGGTGGGACCGCCGGCGAAGACCCGCAGCAGGCAGTGAGCCGTTAACCCGACAACTCTCGGCGTTCGGGGCAATTTTCCGAGAAGCAGCGCATCACGCTCGTGAGGGCTGCGTGCCTGGACGACACTGACGATCTGCGTTCCGCCTGAGGTGAGGCTGACCCAGGAGGTGTCCGGCCGGCGGGCCAGGGCATCGGCGATGGGGATGGCCGAGTCGGGCGTGACCTGGATCCGCACGAACCACTGCACCCAACCCAGCCGTCGCGCCTCCAACTGGCCGACCACGTTGAGCAGTCCGTCGGAGCGGAGCCGGCGGTAGCGGCGCGCGACCGTCTGGTCGGACACACGCAGCACCGATGCGATGCGGCTGAAGGGCGCGCGTCCATCCACGTGCAGCGCGTGGATGATGGCACGATCGAGCTCGTCCAGGACTGGGGCGGCCACCGTGGTCAGATTAGCGTGATGTGCTCGAGGCAGGGGAACGGAGCCCAGCCCGGCGAGCCGGTATGGACGAAGCTCGCCCAGGCCGGCTGTACCTGCGCTACGAGCCGCCGCAGATCCGCGGGCTCGGCGCCGGCCAGCATCGGCGAGGCCCGCCAGGCGTTCAACCCGCCGAAGACGAACGGCAGCTCGATGCAGTGGCAGGCCCCGAAGGGGCTGTCTGGCGGGCACCAGTCGAACTGGTAGACGTGGGCCTGACGGGCCTGTTCGGCGATATGCAGGCTGCCATCGCGGAAGAGGCGCTCGGTCAACTCCCCCGAGGTCCCGGGGAAGAACGCCCAGCCTTCGTCCCGGGTTGTGCCGATCAACATCGGCACGTCCTGCGGGACACCGGCGGTCAGATCGGCCGGTACGCCGCCTGACGCGACCAGTTGGAAGGGCGGGGTCACCGCCTGGGGTCGTGCTGTACGCCGGGCGGTCTCGGCCTGGGCGGCGAGCAGATCGGGCAGCGGCAGGGTACGCAGCGGTTCGGCGTCGTCGGGGCGCAGACCGAGGGTGTCCAGGAAGATCTCGCCGATGCCGGCCGCTTCCCCGGTGCTGTACGGCCGTACCCCGGCCGGGGTGCTCTGCAGGATGACCTGCCGGAACAGGCCACGGCCCGCGGGATGGTGGAGCAGCGCGACCGCGGACAGCGCGCCGGCGGACTGCCCGGCCAGCGTGACGCGATCGGGGTCGCCGCCGAACGCGGCGATGTTCTCCCCCACCCAGTCCAGGGCGGCGATCTGGTCGAGCAGGCCGAGGTTGGCCGGGGCGAACTCCGGCGCCAGATACAGGTAGCCCAGGGCGCCCAGCCGGTAGTTGACGGTGACGACCACCATCCGGCCGCGTTCGGCCAGCAGCGCGCCGTCGTACCAGGCATCCGCTCCGGACCCGCTGGTGAAACCGCCGCCGTGCAGCCACACCAGGACCGGTAGCCCGCTGCCGCCCGGGGTCCAGACGTTGAGCGACAGGCAGTCCTCCCCCTGGCGGAGATCGCTGGCGGGGCCCACGACGCGTGCCAGCCGGGGGGCCGGCTGTGGAGAGGCCGGGCCCGGGCGGAGTGCCTCCCGCACGCCGTTCCACCTTGTGACCGGTCGCGGCGCGGCGAACCGCTCGGCACTGCCGTACGGGATGCCGAGAAAAGTGGTGACGGCCCCCGTCGAGGCGCCGCGCAGCAGCCCCGCGGGGGTGTGGACAAGGGTGCTCACTGGTTCATACCTCGATGAAGGCCAGCGCCGCGCCGCGCGCCTGGGCGGCTCCGACGAAAAACCCGTCAGGGAGCTCGCGGGTGGTGAACCCGTTGCCCTCCACCAGAGCACGGGCCGCCTTCACATCTCTGACCGCCACGGTCTGACCGGCCATGTACGGCAGCGCGGGCACCGGCTCTTCGGGCAGCATCTCGCGGAAGGCGGAGACCGCGACGATCTCCACCCTCCCCAGCGGGAGCGGCAGTACACGCACCGGCCCCTCGGCCGCCGGCTCGACGTCCAGGATGAGGGCGTAGCGGGCGACGGCGGCCGCCAGATCGACGTCGTCCACCACGAGCAGCACACTGTGCAGGTGGGTGGCTCCGTTGGCGTGCTCGAGGTAGCGGGGCTGGTGGATCAGTTCGGGCGTCAGATGGTGCGCGGCGTGGATCAGGCCTTCGGGCGTGAGGGCGCGGTCCAGATGAACCGCCTGGAAGCGGGCGGTCGCCATCCCGCCGGGGGTCTCCACGTCCCGCTGCAGCGGCAACACACCGGAGGAGGACAGGCCGGCCGAGCGCAGCCGCTTCTCGGTGGCCTCGACGTCGGTGCAGCCGAAGGAGTAGCCGTGCAGGCCCTCGTACTGCGCGATCAGCGGGCGGATGTTCCAGGGGTCGACCGAGCCGTCCCCGTACAGGCCGAGCAGTTCCAGGTAGGTACGGCCGAACAGGGCGCACCGGTTGCCCGCGCCCATGGGCCGGCGCTCACCGCCGGGACGGTCGGCGCCCATGTGCATGGACAGCGGGCTGAGAGTGAACCCGAGCGCCTCGTAGGTCGCCGCGGTGGCGTCCATGTCGGTGGTGTAGAGGACGGAGTGGTCAATTCTGTCGATGTCGTGAGTAGCCATGGATGACAGGCTGCTGCCACGGCGGCAACGGGTTCCAGCCGGCGGCGGCCGATCGATGCTTTTCAACATCGAATGACTGACCATGATGGAATCCGACACGGCAGTTTCAGCAGGAGCCCAGCGGGCCGGACCTTGGACACGACTATCTGCCGGATCCCCGCTACCGAGACCGAAGCGCAGGCGGATGCCTCTGGTCTCAGCCCCATGCAGGCGGTCGAGTGGCTCGGCCACCGCGCCGGCGTCCAGCAGGGAGTGCATGAGTTTCAAGCTCCCCCACAGCCAGATGTCCTTGCCGCTCTGATCCTTGAGCTCCCGGATGGTGGCGGCCGGGTCGCGCGTCACGGTCGCGGCGGGAAAGTCGCCCCAGGGGGCGTCATCCAGCTTCGACGAGGAGACGAGCTTGGTGAGGTTGTTGGGCTTCTCGCCGTACTCGCCCCGCTCGTCGGCGTACGGCCAGTAGCCCTTGGCCTGGGCGTAGGTATTCGCGCCGAGAATCAGCGTGTCGACCGCGTCGATGAACCCCATCACGCTTGCCTTGAACGCAGGGTTGGTGCCTCGGAAAAGGGCTCCCCGCACAGGTTGACCGGTATGGCCGGTTCATGGCGGACGACGCCGGAAGAGCTTGCGAAGTTCTTCTTCCTGGACGCCGCGCCGGTGCCGATCCCGCCAAGATCACGCCAACGTCGAGCTTGTCGACGAGGGCGAGGAAGCGGCCCAGGTGATGCTCCTGCGGGTGCAGGCCCAGCGGCTGGCCAGTCATCTGATGGTGCTGGTGGCCGACTCCCACGCCGGGCGGGCCGAGGCGCCGCTGATCGCCCACCCGGCGATGCTGGTGGCCACCGCGCTGGAGAGCCTGCTGCAGGCGGCCCAGGCCGAGGGGGCGGCGGAGCGGGCAGTGCGGCGCTGGCCGTGCCGGGCCTGCCGCTGTGGGCGATGTTCGTGGTCATCCTCGCGTTGGGCCTGGTCAACTCGGTCGGCAGTGGCGTTCGGTACGGGCTGCTCAGCGATATCGTGCCGCCGGACGGGTACGTGCTCGGCCGCTCTGTGCTCAACGTCTCCGTCGGCGCGATGCAGATCGCCGGGTTCGCGGTCGGTGGCGTCCTGCTGGCAGTGGTGTCGCCGCGCATGACGCTGGCCATCGGTGCGGCGCCGGCTTTCGTCGCCGCGTCGCGCAATACGTACCCGCGGGCGTGGCGATGGCCGTGATGGCCGTGGCGGCGCTCGCCGTCACCGCTGGTCTCAACCCAGGGCTGCGGCTGTCGGATCGGGTTCAGTCGCTCTGCCGGACCAGCCCGGCTGACGGCCCCACGCCGGTTGAATCGCGCAGGCCTACCTCAGATTACGCGCGTAGCAGGTGAAATCGGTGCCGTCCGGGTCCGGAAGCAGGAGCCAGAACTTAGCACGCTCCCCAGTGTCGAGAACGTGCTGCTGGCTCCGTCCCAGGTATACCAGTGGCCAACAACGGGCCGCGCGACGAAGAAGGAGAACCACCATGACGCTCCAGCGGATGGACAACGTCGGCATTGTCGTCGACGACCTCGAGGCTGCCATTGCGTTCTTCGTAGAACTCGGCATGGAGCTGGAGGGCAAAGCGCAGATCGAGGGCCTCTGGGCGGACCGTACCGTCGGACTCGACGGCGTCCGCTGCGACATCGCGATGATGCGGACCCCAGACGGCCACGGCCGGCTGGAACTGGCGAAATACCGCACCCCCGCGGCGATCGGCGCCAGACCGCACAACCCGCCGCACAACACGCTGGGCATGCATCGCGTCATGTTCGCGGTCGACGACATCGAGGACGTCGTTGCCCGCCTGCGCACTCACGGCGCCGAACTCGTCGGCGAGCTGGCCCAGTACGACGACAGCTACCGGCTCTGCTACGTCCGCGGCCCCGAGGGGATCATCGTCGCGCTGGCCGAGCAGCTCAGCTGACAGCCCGTCGCGGCCGACCTGCGACCAACCAGAACGATCCGCTGGACGGACCAAGAAAACGACAATGAAAGGGATGACCGTGCGACCGAACGAAATCACCGAGGTTCTGAACCGGCCGATCAGCCAGGAACTGCTGGCCCGCGACCTGACCCGCTTGGCCTACGTCGCCAAGGACGGCACACCCCGCAATGTCCCGATCGCGTTCACCTGGAACGGCTCGGAGATCGTCATGTGCACGACGAAGAACGCCCCGAAGCTCCCGGCCCTGCGCAACAACCCGACGGTTGCCCTGACGATCGACACCGAGGTGCACCCGCCGAAGATCTTGCTCATCCGCGGCCGGGCCGAGCTGGACGTCGTCGATGGCATCCCGGACGAATATCTCCAGATGAACGGCACCTACGAGATGACGCCCGAGCAACGAGTCGAGTGGGAGGCGGAGGTGCGTTCGCTCTACGACGGCATGGTCCGGATCGTCGTGACCCCGACCTGGTCGAAGCTGATCGACTTCGAGACGACTCTGCCAAGCGCGGTCGAGGAACTGATCCGGCAGCGGGAGGAGCGTCAGTCTGCCTGAGCGCCGCCCGGTCGCCCGCGTTGGGTAGATCGCCCACGCCTCAACCCCCACCGCGGTGCGCCGCTCACCGTCGAGCCCGGCTTTGCCGCCAAGGACAAGCAGCACGCGCTGCGCCACCTCACCGTCGACCGCTGATCGGCAAGGACTGCGTCTGCCCCTGCGGCCCGCTGTTCTCCCGACGTAAGCCGACCATGGACACCGAAGAACACATTCCCATCGAGCCGTCCGAACCTCCTGCCGAGTCGTCCACGCCGCACTATGCCGTCCCGCAGCGTCCGGACGGCTGGCCCAACTGGCTCGGCCGCCGTCCGATGCGCACCACCGATCGCGCCAAGATCCGCGAGGCGCTTGAAGCCGGACTCCCCGACGGCCCGTTCCTGTGCTCCCTCACCATCGGCATCCAGGGCCCCGACGCCCAAGAACGCATCAACCAGCTCCGCAACGCGCTGGCCAAGCTCATCACCAAGCACAGGTGGACCGTCCGCTACGAACCTCGCTGACCCGAACCTTCTTGCTCAGCGGGAATTTCCGGCCGGGTATGACAAATGCCGCCAATTGCATCTGATGCGAATTCGCGACTATTTGCGAATCGTCACCGACGTGTGGGCGACTGACCGCGTCGACCAGCAGCGATAGAGCGCAGCGGCAGGGATGACGATAGCGACTGACGGCGCCTGGCTGTCAGTTGATTCAGGTCTTCTCTACGAATGACCTGCGGATGTCCGAGCAACTCGCACACGATGCGACTTTCTCGCATTTGATGCGAGTAGCGGAGGGTGGTGGGTGCGTGGGGACGGACGGGTCGATACCGGGAGCAGCCAGGCTTGCCTCGCTGCCCAACACGAAGAGATCCTCCAACTCCGCCGCCAGCACGACCGCGACACCCGAGTACGTCGGCTGCCAGCCCGGACTACGGGAATCGGGCCATGCAGCTGAGCCACCCACTCGACATGATGCCGCCGATCAGCCAGCCGATGGCCGGCCCTCGTTCCCGGATATCAAATATCGGCGCACCGCCTCTCGCCCACCGGGAACGAAAGGCCATCGATCAACGGCCTCCCGCAGTTCGAGCTCTGTGAGCCAGGCATGCCAAGCGATCTCGGACGGATCTGGAACCAATGGCTCGATGATCACGGCCTCGTGCACCCCGAACCAGACAGGGCTGACCCCATCCCGGCACAGGAACTTGAACATGAAACGCATCGGGACGTCGGCACCCAGCTCCTCGGACAGCTCGCGGGCTGCCGCGTCCTCATACGACTCGCCCACGTCCACGGCACCGCCGACCATCACGTCATAGTGGCCGGGAAAGCGAGTGAGCTGCTCCGCTCGGCGCAGCACGAGGATCCGCCGCATCGGATCGCGACAGATCGTCGTCGCGATCCGATGCATCCATCGCCGACGCTCCGCCTCTGCCCGGTCCACGACCCCTAGCACGCGGTCCCGTTCATCCACCCGCTCGACCAGCTCACCCACGCAGGACACGATCGCAGGCACCACCGACAACCTGCTCAACGAGCACCCAAGCTAGTGATCTGCGTCACATGACCTGCCCGGAAACGCAACACGATCGACGACCCCCAGCGCGAACACCCCGATGGAAAGCCACCTGCTCGATCACCACACGAACACATCCGCACACAGCGAGTACGGGCAGAAGACACTCCTACGTCACCCACCTGATCGATGACGGCTGGGACCCGCGCTTCGTCCAGGAACAGGTCGGGCACGAACACGCGAGCACCACCTCGATCTACACCTGCGTCAGCTCCGACTTCCGCACCCGCACGCTGCGCCAGCACCTGGACGCCACCATCACTGCCGCGCTCCAGGCCCAGACGGGGAACAAATCATGAAACGCAAGGTCGGCTACACCTGGAAACTACGCGAGATCATGGCCGATCGGCGCATCTACACGGCCACCGAACTGATGCCACTCCTGCGCGAGCGCGGCATCGACCTGTCGGCCTCCCAAGTCCACCGCCTGGTCTCCGGCACCCCGGAGCGGTTGTCCCTGCAGGTGATGTCCGCGCTCTGCGACATCCTCTCCTGCACCCCGGTCGACCTGGTCGCCACCACCGCCGAGAACGCCGGCGTCCGCAAGACCGCCACCGGCGATCTGCCCCACGATCGCCGTCGGAGTCCTGGCCTTCCTGCTCGGCAAATTCAATCACCTGTTCCTCACCTGCGCTGATGTCGACATCAGCGGCAACAACACCCCTCCCGGCTGCGCATATGGCCCGCCCTTCCACCCTCTGTGAAGGCCTCGCGCCCGTGGGAGCGGGCGTATGGAGACTCGGCACGACGACCGCACGCGAGGCGACGATGATCGCCGCCCGTTGCGGTCAATCCACGAAGTCGGCCAGGCGATTGACCTGATCGGGGTCCCGGGCCCAGCAGTAGAGCGTGACCTCGTCGGCACCGAGGTCGGCGAACCCGCTGATCGTGCTGCGGATCTGGTCCGCGGTCGTCACCATGTGGACGTCATAGGAGTCGGCCAGGGAGGCGTAGTAGGAGCGGATCGCCCGCCTGGCATCCGCCACCACGTCCTCCGGCCCCAGGGTCACATTAACCTGGCCGACCAGGCGTGGGCTGCCTGCGCGTCCCGCGGCGGCCCACTCCTTTTCGACCGCGCGGAACAGCGGGCCGGTGTTCTCGACGCGCGTGGCGCTGAGGTAGCCGTCGCCCCAGTGCGCGGCGCGTCTGAAGGCTGCCGGAACGAAGCCGCCGAACAGCACCTCGGGCCCGTTCGCGCGGGCGGGGGCAGGACCTATGGCGGCCGCCTGATCACCGTAGGGTCGGCCCGACCAGATCCGCTTCAGGACCGGCATCATCTCATCGACCCGGTGTCCCCGTTCGGCATAGTCCGCACCGACAGCCAGGAAGTCTTCGGGGCGTGAGCCCACACCAATCCCCAGGGTGAGGCGTCCACCGGAGATCCAATCCAGGGTCGCGCACTGCTTGGCCAGCAGCGCCGGCTCGCGTAGCGGCGCGAGCAGCACCTCGGTCTGCAGGCGGATCCTTGTGGTGGCACCGGCGATGGTGGCCAAGGCGATCAGCGGCTCGGGGTTGTCGTACACGATGCGATCGAGCAACGCCAGGGTCGTGAACGGCCCCGCCTCCGCACGCCTTGCCCACGTCATCAGCGACGAGGGGTCGCAGATGGGCAGTCCAAGACCAACCTTCACGATTCTCCTCCTCCGCAACGGCGGACCCCGCGGGCGCCCCCGATCGACACTCTTTGTAGTGAGACAATCGCAACACATCACCGCGCGATTTGGCGCTCTGCCGGGCGTCGGTGGCCTCTGTTGCCCGTTTGAACGATCGGTTTTTGCCTCCATGACGGCGCGCACAGGCCCCCAGAGGGGAAGTCCCTGATAGGGAGGCCATCATGGAGAAGGTACGCCTGCGCCGCACGGAGCTGCAGGTCAGCCCGATCTGCTACGGCACCTGGCAGTTCGGCCGGGACCGGATGAGAGGCCGACTGCTGCCGTACGCGGCGGAGCACTCGCGGTGGCAGGGATGCTGGCCAACCCGGCCGGCCAGGTCGCCGTCGTCGGAGCCGTACCCGTGCAAGGGCCCGCACCGGAAGGAATGTGATGACCACTGTCGCGGTGATCGGCACCGGAGTGATGGGGTCGGCGATGGCGCGGCGCATGGCCGGGCAGAACCTGGACGTGCACGCCTGGAACCGCTCCCCCGACAAGCCACAGGCGCTCGCGTCCTGGGGCGTGAGCGCGGCGGCGAGCGTGGAGGAGGCCGTACGCGACGCGGACGCCGTCATCACCACGGTGCCGACCGGCGACGTGGCCGCCTCGCTGGCCGAACGCTTCCTGCCCGCCATGCCCGCCGAGGCCGTCTGGCTGCAGATGAGCACAGTGGGCGGCACGTGGACCGAGCGGCTGCTCCGGCAGGCCGCCGACGCCGGGCGGCACATGCTCGACAGTCCCGTGTCCGGCAGCAGCGAACCGGCCGCGCACGGCACCCTGACGCTGATCGTCTCCGGCGACAAGGACGCGCTCGGTCGTGCCCGGCCCGTCCTTGAGGTCCTCGGCTCGCACATCGTCCACGTGGGCACCGGAGCGCAGGCCTCCCGGGTGAAGCTGATCGTCAACAGCTGGATGACGGCTTCGGTGGTGGCCATGGCCGACACCCTGCTCGCCTGCGAGCAACTGGGCGTGGATCCCTCCCTGGTGCTACAGGTGCTCGACGAAGGTCCGCTCCGCATGCCGTACGCGATGCAGAAGGCCGAGGAAATGCGCGCGCACAGCTACCCGGCCGGATTCCCGCTCGCGCTCGCCCTCAAGGACCTCGGCCTTCTCGCCGACGAGCGCGGCCAACACTCCCCGCTGTCCGGCCTCCTGCAGGGCACCCTGCACCGAGCGGTCGAAGCGGGCCACGACCGCGAGGACATCGCCGCCGTCGCTGAAGTGCTGAGGCAGGACATCACCTGACACCTCACTGGTCAGCGCGACAAGGCGAATGCTCGCTCCCACCAGCGCCCGATCACGTACTGGACGACGTAGCCGGTCCGACCGTCGTGCCGATCCAGGCGATCGCGTGCCGTGCAGGAGAACCGGGCTCACCGCACGTCGGGGGCATACCACCCTCTGAGGATGGCTGTGGTGGTTCTTGGCGAAACAAGGGGAGGCTTCGGGGTGACCCCTCTCTGTTGGCTCATCCAAGGAGGCGCGCGTGGCGATCAGCGGCTGAACCAGATCCTGGCCGACACGCAAATCCTCTACAACCTGTACAAGAAGCACCACTGGCTGATGCGCGGCCCGACCTTCTACCAGCTCCATCTACTGCTGGACAAGCATGCCGGAGAGCAGCTCGAACTGGTGGACGCGATTGCCGAGCGAGTACAGACCCTCGGCGGCGTCGCGGTCGGCGACCCGCGCCACGTGGCCGAGATCACCGTGATCCCGCACCCGCCGAACGGCTGCCTGGTCGACACCCCACTGGTCGAGACATCCCGCGGCTGAGCAGCCCGCTTGTGATTGGCCACGGAGCATCCCAAGGGAGGAGGTCGGCCTGATCCGCCGGGCCATTGAGGCCACCGGTGAAGCCCCCCCGGCCACCACTGGCGGCTCGAGCTGCCAGAGGACCCCGTCACTGTCGCCGGCGACCCGCTGCGGCTGCACCAGGTGATCGCCAACCTGCTGAGCAACGCCCGCGTCCACACGCCCGACGGCACGACCGTGGCCGTGGCGGTCCCGCCGGCTGCCCGCCGAGGTCCTCGGCAGGGACAACGGCCCCGGCATTCCGGCCGACCTCCAGGAAGCTGCGTGTGACCGTATAGCTCTCTAGCGGACGACCTCGACGTTGGCCATCATGCCGCGGTCCTCGTGGTTGAGGATGTGACAGTGGAGCGGGTACTTGCCGAGGTAGTTGAGGAACCTCATCCTGATGACAACCTCGCCGCGGGTGGGCAGTTGCACCGTGTCCTGCCAGCCGCGGAAGGGGTACGGCTTGCCGTTCACGCTCATCAGCTGGAAGTCGTTGACGTGGATGTGGAAGGTGTGCTGCTCGTCGGCGACGTTGCGTACCGTCCACTCCTCGGTGGTGTTCAACTTGGCCCGCACGTCGATCCGGTTCACGTCGAACTGCTTGCCGTTGATGTAGAACTCGTTGGTCTGATCGTTCTGTGAGAACGTGATGGTGCGCCGCTGGGCGATGGGGTCCTTGCTCAGGTCGTCGAACGAGGCGAAGGTCGCGGGCAGAGCGGCGGGCGTCATGGGCTGTCCGGAGGACACCACAGTGGCCAGCGTCGTCTCCGGATAGGAGTCACCCTCCGGGCCGGTGCTGTAGGCCGTCGTGATCAGGCGGGTGCTGCCCTCCGGCGGCCCCTGCACGAGCACGTCGAACCGGCTTCCCGGCGGCATGAACAGCGTCTCGTCGCCCCAGACTCTGGTGACGGGGTTGGCGTCCTGTGCCACGACGGTCAAGCGTGAGCCCTGGAGCTGAACGTTGTAGGCGATGTCGGCGCCGATGTTGGCCAGCCGCCACAGCTGCGTCTCACCGGGGCGGATGTTCATGATCGGATTGATCTGCCCGTTCACGGTCCGGGTGGTCGGGGCGTTGCTGTCGATGTTCGTCGTCGGGATGGCTCCGGCCTTCACCTGGAAGTCCTTCAACGCGACGAGGCGTTCGGTGATGTTCCGCAGGCTGGGCGGCATGTACCGGTCCAGCCCGTCGATCACGATCGCGCCGGAGAGCCCCGCGAACACCTGTCCCTCGGACAGCGGGTGGCCGTGCGAGTGGTACCAGTAGGTGCCTGGCGCCAGGTCAGTCGGCAGTTGGTAACTGTAGTGGAAGGTCTGGCCCGGCATGATGTGCAGGTAGATGTTGTCGGAGTTTCCGCTCGGTGAGACGTGCCAGCCGTGCGTGTGCAGGTTGGTGTACTCCGGCAGCTTGTTGACCAGGGTCAGGTCGAGCCGGTCGCCTGGTCGCAGCCGGATCGTCGGGGGCATGTAGTCGCCGTTGTAGGTCAACGCACGCACCCGCTGACCCCCGAGCTCTACGGTGCGCATCTCCACGACCAGGCCGACGTGCAGCGTCTTGCCTCGGCTGACCAACTGGCGCGGCTCGCGGAGCAGAGCCTGGGTGGTTGCGGTTCCGGTCGGACTGAGCATGGCGGCCGCCGGCTGGCGCGGCATGCTGCCGCCACAACCGCTGACCATGACGATCACGGCAGCCACCCCCGCCATGATCCGCGACACGCCTGACGGCCTCTTCCACTGCGGACAAGCCTGGACATCGATCCCAGACAAGGGGTCCCCCTCACAGACGACGGCCGGGGGGACCACGAAATCGTACGGGCCGACGACCCTACCCCGGAGCCGACACGCAAACCGACCCAGCACTCCACGCATCACTGATCTGCGGCTATTACGGCGGACACGCAGGTCGACAGGACAGCTGCGGCGACCCCGCGATGTAAACCATGAGTGACATGAAGACCACTTTCCGCCCTGATCGGCGCAGGCATGCCAGGCGCCGCTGCTCGAATTCACCAAACCGGCGACCCGGATCAGATGGGCACAGCTCTGCGCCTACCTTGTCGCAGATCGCGGATGGGAGGCAGTCTGCCGCCGCCCGGCGCGGCCATGACATCGCCGCGCGTATGGCCGCACGAGAGCCGGAGGACAGTCAGGGTGTAACCGGCGACCGCCACCGCGATCCGGCTCGGGACCGCCTCCGCCGAGGCCCTGCTGGAGGTCGGACGCGCCCATAGAGCGATCTTCCTTGCCCGCTATCTCCGAGATCACGATCTCCAGAGGGAGACCGAATCCGGCGCGAGGAACAGGAGCTGGGGATGTTGTGCCGGTCCGTGACCCGGTTTGAAGGGTCAGAGCAGGGCGGCGAGGTCTGCTGGGCGGGAGAGCATCGGCCAGTGGCCGGTGGGGAGTTCGGTGAATGTCCATTCGGGGGACGCGATCGGGGCGAACAGCGGGTTGCCAGAGTCGATCAGCTGGCGGATGACCGCGAGAGGCATCGTGGAAGTGATCATGGTCTTGGGGGTCGTGGGGATCTGTTCCGGCCGCGGGATGGACTGGATTGCCGCGCCCCAGGGTTCCGGTGTGGCCTTCGCCCGGATCAGCGCCAGGTGCTCATCGGTCAGGCCCGCGAACTGTCCATCGCCTTGCTCGAAGTGCGGCACGTCGAGGGCGTACCCGTCGCCGACCTGGGTGCGCCAAGCCTTCTGGGTGTCCGGGTCGTTGAAGTCGATCACGGCCATGCCGGACGGCAGGGGTGCGGTGTCGATGTAGACGATGCGGCGGAGCCGTTCGGGATGCCGGTCGGCGACCGCGGTCACGGGGACGTTGGCTCCGCTGTGCCCGACGAGGACGACGTCATCCAGGCCGTCCATCGCCGCGAGGATGTCGGCGATGTGGGTTTCGATGCCGACCTCGGCTGACAGCTCGCCGGCCCGCTCGGCCAGCCCGGTCAGCGTCACGGGCCGCACCTCGTGCCCGGCCTCGCGCAGTTCCTGTGCCACCTCGTCCCACGCCCAGGCTCCGAGCCAGAAACCGGGGATCAGCACGTAGTTCGCCATAATCATCGTCCTTCCGTTCGAGCGATGGCCACACACTAAGCTCGATACCGGACAGAACCCGTCCGGATAAAGAGAGAGACCTGTGTCACAGCCGACGACCCGTATTCTGGCGATGCTCGAATTGCTCCAGGCCCATCACCGGCTCGGCGGTCGCGACCTCGCCGACCGGCTCGGCGTGGACGAGCGGACCGTCCGGCGGTACGCGGTCCGGCTCGCCGATCTCGGGATCCCGATCACTGCCGAGCGCGGCAGGTACGGCGGTTACCGGCTGCTGCCCGGCTACCGGCTCCCGCCCTTGATGCTCACCGACGACGAGGCGACGGCCGCCGTCCTCGGATTGCGCGCCGCGCGTCGCCTGGGCCTGGTGGCCGGGGCCGCCGACGCCGCCTTGGCCAAGATCCTCCGGGTCCTGCCGGTTCGACTGCGGGATGAGGTCGGAGCGCTGGAGGAGACGCTCGACTTCACCCTCACCGAGCGTGCCGGCGCAGCACCGGCGAGCCGGGCCGTGCTGACGCTGGCCGCTGCGATCCGCGACCGCCGCCGCGTCACCCTCCGCTACCGCTCGTGGAAGGGCGAGGAGACCCAACGCGATCTGGACGGCCATGGCCTGGTCTTCCACTCCGGACGCTGGTACGTCACCGGACACGACCACCGGTCTGGCGAGACCCGTACGTTCCGCGTCGACCGGATCGCTTCAGTCACCCCAGGCGCGGCGACCTACGACATCCCCGAGGACTCCGACCCGGTCGGGCATGTCATCTCATCGCTGGCCCGCGTGCCCTACACCCATACCGTCAAGGTCATCCTGCACGTCCCGCTCGCCGAAGCCGCTCGGCGCATCCCGCCCTCCATCGCGGAGCTCACCGCCGCACCGGACGGGACACTGCTGAGCATGCGCGCCGAATCCCTCGACGGCGCCGCCACCATGCTCGTCGGCCTGGGCTACCCCTTCACCATCACATCCCCAGACGAACTACGCGCCAGCGTCCGCCACCTGGCCGAAAAACTCCTCGATCAATCCCGAGACCCCAGCTGACCACACCCGCGCCACGACTAACCGACGCCCACGACCGCGACTTCGCCGTCCGCGACGGCTGAGTCGGTGGCGTGGCGTCCTTCGGCGGCCACGTAGCCGGATGAGTTTGCGCGGGTCGCTCGTACCGTCCAGGCCGGCGATGGTCAGGTAGCACGGAAACGGGCCGGGGGTCGTGAGGCGTCCGTCGGGAAGCCCGGTCTCAAGTGCCTCGCAGATCTTGGCGCGGTCGTCTTCGGCGAGGGCCTGACTAGTGGTCCCGCTTGGAATTACAGGGGTGGGTGGGGTCGTGTCTCGGCGTGGGGAAGCGCTGAGCCTCCGTGATCGTGTCGTGCCTGCGGAGGCTTGTCGTGTCTCGCTGTTCTCCGTTCGTTGTGGTGTTGTCTGCTGCCGACCGGGCGGTACTTGAACAACGCGCCCGTACGTACACCGCGTCGTTCGCTGAGGTGGTACGGGCGAAGATCGTGTTGCTGGCGGCGCAGGAGATCACGAACGCGGCGATCGCCGCGCGGCTGGATCTGGATGTCGATGTGAGCGATTCGTCACCGACGGGCTGCCCGGGTTGGGTGACCGGAAACGCTGCGGGCGGCCGCGGTCGTTCCCGGCGCAGGTCGTGGCCGAGGGCGGCCAGCCGCCCACCCTGTCGCCGCACATGAGAGCTACCGGGCCGACCGGAACGCGCTCCCCGGCAATGACGCGGACCCACCCCACGTCCCCATGCCGAGCGTCGTCCAACAGTGACTATTCCAGCCGGTTCGGTGGCGCGGGTGTGCTCCATGCGCGCACCTGCTCGACCAGGGCAGTGACATGCTCCGGGGGCGTGGTCTTGACGATGCCGTGTCCCAGGTTGAACACGAACGGCCCCCCGCTCAGGGCGCGCAGGATGCGCTCTGTCTCGGCGTAGAGCGCAGGGCCGCCAGCGACTAGGAGCTGGGGATCGAGGTTGCCCTGCACACAGCGGCCCAGGCCGCGCTGTAGTTTCTGCGCGGCCCATTCGAGGGGAACCGTGGCATCCAGGCCGACACAGTCCGCGCCGGTTGCCTCGGCGAAGCCGTCGTAGGCGAGCCCGGCGCCCCGGGGGAAGGAGATGACGGGAACGTCTGGGTGCTGCGTCTTCAGCGCCGCGATGATGGTGGCGACCGGATTGACGCACCAGCGTTCGAAGAAGGCGTCCGGAAGTATCCCGGCCCAGGTGTCGAACAACTGGACTGCTTCCGCGCCCGCCTCGATCTGGCGGCCGAGGAACTGGATGATAGCGGTCGTGAGCACGTCGATCAGGGGCTGGAATCCATCGGGGTCGCTCAGCGCCCACTGCTTGACGATGGAGTGCTCCGTCGTGCCGCCGCCGCGTCCTTCGACCATGTAGGTGGCGATGGTCCACGGTGCGCCGGCATAGCCGATCAGGGCCGTCTCGGCTGGCAGGACGCGGGTCAGCTGCCTGACCGTCTCATAGACCGGGGCCAGTTCCTCGTGGAGGCGGGAGACGCTCAGGAAGTCGGCTATGTCCGCTGCCGAGCGGACAGGGGGCGTCAGAACCGGCCCGTCGCCGACCCGGTAGTCCAGGGTCTGGCCCAGTGCGGCGGCGACCTGCGGAAGGTCCGCGAAGACGATGGCGGCGTCGAGCGGGAAGCGGCGGATCGGCTGCAGGGTGACCTCGACAGCGTGCTCGGGCGAATTGCAGAGCCCCACCATGCCCCCGGCAGCCTCACGGACCCGGTGATACTCGGGCAGGTACCGTCCCGCCTGCCGCATCAGCCATATCGGCGGCCGCTCGGTCCGCTCTCCCGCGAGCGCGCGCAGGAGCAGCTTCTTAGACTGGACGCTGCCGGACACCGGCTTCGGACTGACTTCTTCCCGGGTACCGATGTCCACGCTGTTCCATCCTGTTGAATTGCCCCGGGTATCGACGGGACTCAAGTAGCAGACTCCAGCCCCCCTGTAAGGGGACGTTGTTTATCGTAGTGGCGCCCAGTCTGGGTGGCCCGGCGGGCGTCAGAGCCGACCCGGTCCGCGGAGCTCTAGGCCCTGAACGCCGGCCGCAGAGCCTGACATCAGTCTGCGACCCGCGAACGCGCAGGTCAGGCGCGCGTAAGGCACTTGACGGTCGACCCTAGCCAGAGCGTGACCGGCGGAGCAGGCCGGAAGCGGCCTGGTTGGGAGACACCCTCACTTACAGTGGTCGAGGCGCCGTCCGCTGAGCAGCGCATCCGCGCCGATCGCCGAATGCGCTCAGGATGATGCGCGTGTGATCGAAGGCGGCGTTCATTCAGTTGCCGGCATGGGCCCCTGATGGTCGAATGCGTGCTCATGACGGCCAGCCACGAGTCCCCGGCAACCTGTGAAGCCGCTGACGGCGGCGAGCCGACCGAGGGCACGCGGCCTGCGGCGGGCATCGTCATGTTCTACGGCGGCGCCCTGCGCAAAAGGATCGGCCGATGGCCTTGCGCCGCACTGCCGAAGGCCGGCGCAGCGCGGCATCTTCGCAGTTTCAGCCGGGTACCGGCTGCTGGGTCAAGGCGCCGTGGGCATCGACGACCGCATCGCGGACGTCCGGCATGCGGTTGAACACTTCTCGCGACTGGGGCTGCCCTGCGCGGACTCGATTCACCGCGCCTGACATCAGGAGGCAGCTCAGCCGGCGCCCATCTCGCGATGATCGCCCCCGACCAGCCCCTTTCAGGAGCCGAGCCGGGCGTGGTGTTGCGCGACGTTCGGCATGATGTCCCAGCGCTCGATCCCGTGAACGCAGGTCCGCGCCGGGTGGGTAGGGCCGATTCCTCACGCCGTCGCGGTGAGGAATTGCGTCTGGATCTGGGTGGGGCGATCGGCCACGGTCACTTCGAAGTGATTGACCGCCGTCACCTCGTCCGCGTTGTCGATCCGCCAACCGGTCCTCTCGAAGAGTGCCAGCCAGGCGTCGCGGGACTGGATCGTGTGCAGCGGTCCGGCGCCGCCGAACATGACGTCGTCCACGGTGGAGACGACGAGGTCGGAGTCGAGGTCGGCAGGATGAACTTCGGCGGTGATGGCCAGGGTGCTCCCTGCCGCCGCGCGGCCGGAGAGCCCCGCCAGGAGTGATGCGACTTCGCCGGGTTCGAGGAACAGAGCGAGGTGTTCGGCGAGGAAGAGGGTCGGTCGGTGGGCGTCGTGCCCGGCGCGCGCCAGGACCTCGGCGACATCGTCGGTGTGGAAGTCCACCGCGGCCAGGGCGAGGGGCGCGGTGTCGGTGCCTATCGCTTGGAGGCGGCGGGCCTTGTCCCCGACGATGTCGGGCAGATCGAGGTCGAGAAACGTCACGCCGGAGTGCCGGAACCGCAGGGCGCGGTCGTCGTAGCCGGCGCCGAGATTGACGACCTGGGGGACCCCCGCCGCGATGGCGTCCAGCACGAGCTGGTCGAAGCACGGAGCGCGGGGCGCCAGGAGTGCGAGGGACAAGGAGATGTCGCTGGGCTCGCCGCTCGGATCGATCGCCTGCAACCCCTGGACGAGCACACGCCCGGCGTCGGGGTCGCCCTCGGCGGTGGACGGCCGCTCGAACTCAGCGCGCCCGAGCGCACATACCTCACGGATCATTGTCAACAGCGGATTTTCCTGCGTCATGGTGAGTGCCCCTTCGGTGCCGGACACGTGCGTCCGGGCAGGTTCGAGCGCGCGGCGGCGGATGCCGCCACGGCGAGGAATGAGGAATGCGGTCCGACGGCCCGGGTCGGGCGCGTTACGAATCACCCGGGTTCGGCAGACCGGCGGTGATCTTGTCGAGCAGCACCTGGAGGGTGGCCCGCTCCGACTCGGTCAGCGGCGCGAGGATCGATTCGTCCGCCGCGGCCATCGCCTCGTCGCGCCCGGCTACGAGCGCGATCCCGGCGTCGGTCGCGAAGACGCGCTTGCTGCGTTCGTCGCCGCCCTCGAAGCGGCGTTCAACGAGTTTTCGCGCTTCCAGCCCGCGCAGGACGCCGGAGACATTCGCCGCGGTCGTACGGGTCGCCCGCGCGATGTCGCGCTGGATGGCGCCGGGATTGGCGGCGAGATGGCTCAGGACAAACGCCTGCTGCAAGCTGAGTCCTCGCGCGCGGATCCACTCCTGCCCCGCCTGCACCTGGGCCCAATTGACGACCCTGAGGCTTTCGAGGGGACTGGCGGGGAGGTCTTCCGACTGATCCATACCACGACCGTAATCATTAAGGCCTTAACAGTCAATTCCTTAAGTTCCCCGTCTCCTGGCGCTCGGGCGGGCCGACGTCCTGCGGACGCGGAAGTAGTGTCAGAAACGACCAGTTGTGACAGTTCTGCGAACCACTTGATCCGGGCCACGCGGCTGCGGTCGAGCGCCACCCCTGCCCGCAATGCGATGTCCCCGCCGGCAGTGCCTGCCGCACCCGCGCCGGGAAGACCGCCGCGAAGTACCACACCGCGCGGTTCATCCTCGTGCCGTCACTCGCGACGAACTCACCGTGCCCGTCCCGGCCGACCGCGGACCGGGCAAGAAATGGACGCAAGGGCCGGAGGTCGCTCCGGCGGCGCCGGAGACGAACGGGGTGCCGATCCGGATCGGCTACGCACGCTGCTCCACGGCCACCCAGGAGCTGCAAAGCCAGCTCGACGCGCTCGCGGCGGCGAAGTGCACGCGGGTGTTCTCCGAGAAGATCAGCACCAGGATCCGGGGGCGCCCGGAGTTCGAGGCCGCGCTCGCCCTGGCTCGCGAGATCAAGACCGCGGCGCCGGATCAGCCGGTGATCCTGACCGTGCACGAGATGAAACGCTTGGCGCGCAATGTCGCCGAGCTGATGACGCTCTCGGCGACATCGCAGGCCACGGGGATTCAGCTGGAGTTGCTGAGCGGACCCTTGACCGGGATCTACGATCCGCACGGCATGGGCTCCATGCTCTTCGCCCGCGCGCTGCGCGACAAGGGCACCCCGATGCCCGACATCTTCAAGAAGCTGACCATCAAAACCGGCAAGAACGCCGGCGACCATCCCTCAGTCGCCTCGCTCTACCGCGCCCTCGCCGACACCGCCCCTGACCAGGCACTACCCGAGCACTTGGCAGGTTTCTCCGGTATCCCGGCGGTCCCCCAGGTCGGGCGGCCCCGGTCCTCCGGCCTGCACCAGGCCCTCTTTGCACCGCGTCGGCCGCGTGCAGTGGGCGCCGGCTGGTGGTGGCCCCGCGCGGTTGGGAGGCACTGCTGTCAGGCCGTGCGGCGGGGGCGGAGGGCACGATGCCTGGCGCCGGCCTGGACCCACCAAGCGTGGTCGAATCCCGTGAGCGTGGGCTTGGCCGTGAGGGCGACGACCACAGCCACGCCGACGGCCGACTCATGTTGAGTAGCCAGAAAGTGAAGCCAAGTTGCCGCCGATCCCGGTGTTCAGCCAGGTCACGGGGCGGTCCGGATGCCGGAGGCCCCACTCGCCCGCGATGCGCAGCGGGTAGCCGAACCCGAGGCCGTCTTCGCTCTGCAGCCGTTGGCAGTCGGTGATCGAATCGCCGGTGAACACCACGGTGCTGCCCGGTCGGAGAGTGACCGTCATGTGTGCTCCTTGATATCGGTTCGGGGAAAGGAAGATTCACCGGGGGGTGTCAGGCGTCCTGGGGGACGGTGTCGCCGATGGGGGTGGCCGCCTGGTCGCCGCCGGCGTACCGGGTGCGGGCGATCCCCCAGCCGACGAGGGCTGCCGCGACGGTGGTGAGGGTGAGGCCCGCGATGGTGACGGCCTGGTGGAACTCCCCGGTCTGCTGCGGGCTCCAGTGGGAGGTGGCGATGTCGCCGGTGAACAGGGCGGCCAGGATGGTGCCGGTGACGGCGATGCCGGTGCCGGAGGTGACCTCGGTGGCGGTGTCGACGAGCGCGGTGCCGATGGTGGTCCGGTTCTCGGGCAGGCCGCGGACCACGTTGAGCCCGGCGACGACGCCGACCACGCGCATCCCGGCCGCCACGAGGACGAGCGCGATCGCGACCCACAGGTAGCCGAACCGGCCGAGCAGGCCGTAGACGGCGAGGCCGGACACGACCGCCGCGGTACTGATCCACGCGGCCCGGTCCAGGCCGACGCGCTGCACGAACGGGTTGACGAACGCGCTGCCGGCGATGAGGACGACGACCTGCGGCAGCATCCCGATGGCGGCCTGTGCGGGCGTCCAGCCCCAGTCGAGCTGTAGCTGCAGTGTCACCATGTAACCGAGTCCGGCGGTCGCCAGCCCGGCGGCGGCTTTGTAGGACAGGCCGCTGGAGACCAAGGGGAGGGCGAGGAGCTTCAGGTCGAGCAGCGGATGGTGGGCCAGGCGCTCGCGCAGGCCGAAGCAGATCGCCGTCACGACGGCAGCGGCGGTGGCCGCCCAGGGCGCCCAGGAGCCGGCGCCCTCGTCCACGAACAGCGTCGGGGTGAGGAGCGCGAGCACGATCGTCGCCGTGCCCAGCAGCATCCCGGGGACGTCGAGGGGGTCACGGTGGAGGCCGGACGGGTCGTCGGCAGCGATGCCGGACCGCACGCCGAGAAACGCGAGCACGGCGATCGGCACGTTCACCAGCAACAGGACCTGCCAGGGCGCGACCGCCAGCACCAGGCCGCCCGCCGTCGGGCCGATCGCGAGCCCGACCAGGCCGACGGTCGAGATGAAGGTCAGCGCGCGCACGCGCAGGCCGTCCTCGTCGAACAGCCGGAACGCCAGCGCCATCGATCCCGGGGTCGTCATCGCCGCGGCGACCCCCATCGTCGCCCGGACGGCGATCAGTTGCTCGGCGGTGGTGACCACGGCGGTCGCCAGGCTCGCCACGCCGAGCAGGACCAGCCCGATCAGCATGATCCGCCGCCGGCCGAACCGATCGGCGATCGCGCCGAACGCCAGCATCAACCCGCCGAACACGACCGCATAGGCGCCCGTCACCCACTGCAACGCGGTCGTGGAGGCGTGCAGTTCGCGGCCGATCGTGGGCAGCGCGACGTTCAGGATCGAGTTGTCCAGCATCTCGAAGAGGAACACCGCCGACAGCCCCGCCAACGCGACCCACGCCTCCCGCAGCGACCGGGGAGTACGACCTGGCCGACCCGCGGCCATCTCATTCATGGAGGGCTGCCTTCACGTCGTGGCCCCGGAGGGGACCCTGATCGGCACGGGCGTCGGCGCGGCCCGGCACGGGGCGATCCGGCCGCCCGCGCGGGCCGGTCACCTCCGCCTCCGTACGGGACGCGGTCGCGGTGGCGCTCGGCCCGCTGGGGGCCGCTCCGGCGGCAATGATGGTTGTCTGTTCGAAGGACATGCCACTAGATTATGTGACTAAGTTAAGTGACACAAGAAAGTGAGGCCGGGATGCCCAGGACCGGAGCGCGAGGTGGACCGCGGACGCGCGCGAAGATCTCGGAGGTCGCGACCCGGCTGTTCCTCGAACGCGGGTTCGACACGGTCACGGTCGCCGAGGTCGCGCGGGAGGCCGGGGTCTCGGCCGTGACGGTCTTCAAGCACTTCCCGCGCAAGGAGGACCTCCTCCTGGACCGCGAGGTCGACGCCGTCGAGCTCCTGCGCTCAGCGGTACAAGACCGCGCCCCGGATGCCGGAGTGCTCCAGTCCCTGCGCGATGCGGCGTTCCGTCTCCTCGAGGAGCGGCACGCACTGTCCGGCCTCAAGGACGGGTCCGTCCCCTTCTTCCGGACCGTCGCCGCCTCGTCCGCGCTGGTCGCCCGCGCCAGGGAGATCGCCTCCGACCTCCAACAGACCCTCGCCGGCGAGCTCGAACACGACCCCGCCTTCGACGGCGACGCCCCGCTGCTCGCCGCCTTCTTCATCGCCGGCTACACCGCCGTACTGGTGGAGACCGCCCGGCTCCTGATCGCCGGAGAACCGGCCGACACCATCGCAGACGACCACCGCGCCCGCCTGGAGCGCCTGTTCGACGCCCTCAGCAGCGGATTCGGGCCCCGGCCGTGAGGATCACCGCCGCACTGCGCGCAGTGGCGGGGCAAGGCCGCCGGGAAGACGGCCCGGCTTCGTGTGAGGGGCCGCTGGCCGGGTCGGCGCGCTGGATCCAGCGGACGAGATCATCAAGGGATGGTCGTGATTCTCTGTGAGTGAGTCGCGCGGCCAGGGGGCTCCCGGCGCCGTGGTCGGTGGTCACCGAGGTTCTGGCACTCCGTCGCCGTACCCTTGACCAGCGCGTTCTTCAGTCGGTACGTACTGTCACGACTTAGCCGGCCCCCGAACCAGTCGAGCAGGTGGGTACGCGGTCCGGCGGCGTTCCTGAGCGTCACGCCGGCGGGCGGGCGAGTTTGGCGGCCACGGCGTCGAGGACCCAGTCCAGGCCGGTCGCGAAGGACGCCTCGGCGTCCACCTCCGTGCCGTCGCGCACGGCCTTGGCCAGCGCCGGGAAGCGGCCCGTGGCCAGCATCCTCATCACATGCGGGCCGTAGGCGCGCTGCCAGTCGCGCTTGGACAGGCCCGTGGCGCGCTCGGCCCGCAGGTTCGCGATCTCGCGCCTGATCGCGCCAGTGAAGTAGGCGCTGACGGTCTCCACGGCGCGCCTGACGGTCTCGAGGTCGTCGAGGCTGTCGAAGGCGGCCAGCGTGGCCTCGGTCACGGCGAGGCCGTTCGGGCCCAGGGTCGGACGGCCGCCGAGCAGGTCGGCCAGCCATTCGTGACGGAGGGCGGCCTGCCTGGTGCGGTGGGCGAGGACGTGCAGCACCTCCCGCCAGTCCCCGGGCTGCTCCTCGGGGAGGATCTCGGCCTGGACCTCGTCCACCATGAGGTCGAACAGCTCCTCCTTGGTGGAGATGTATCCGTACAGTCGCATCGGACGGGCGTCCAGTTGGGCGGCGACCTTGCGCAACGACACGGCCTCCAGCCCGCCCTCGTCGGCCAGAGCGATGGCGGCGGCGATGATCCGCTCCCGGCCGAGCGGCGCGGCGCGAAACTGCGGCTCCGGCCGGTCCCATACAGTCATGAGCTCCATCGTACTGTTGCGATATGTCGCAATCGTCAAGTACAGTGCGTCGCTATGATACACCGTATGATACAGCGTATTGCTGTGATCGGAGGCGGCCCGGCCGGCCTCACCTTCGCCCGCGTCCTGCACCGCCATGGTCACTCCGTCACCATCCTCGAACGCGATTCCGCCCCCGACGCCCGTCCCCCGGGCGGCACGCTGGACCTGCACGAAGGGATGGGCCAGATCGCGCTGGAGAAGGCGGGGCTGCTGGCGGAGTTCCAGGCGCTGTCCCGTCCCGAGGGGCAGGCCATGCGCATCCTGGACGCGGACGGGACCGTCCTTCGCGACTGGAAACCCCGTCCGGGCGAACAGGCCAATCCCGAGATCGACCGGGGGCAACTCCGTGACCTGCTGCTCGGCCCCCTCGACGTTCAGTGGGGGCGGGGCGTGACGGAGGTAGTGCCGAGAACCCGGGACGGCGTGCTGGTCCATTTCGCGGACGGGCGACAGGAGACGTTCGACCTCGTGGTCGGCGCGGACGGCGCCTGGTCCCGGGTCCGCCCGGCAGTCTCGTCCGTGACGCCGCACTACACCGGCATCACCATGGTCGAGACCTCCCTGGACGACGTCGACACCCGCCACCCCGACATCGCCCGGCTGATCGGCGACGGTTCCATGGCTGTGTACGGCGTGAACCGCAACCTCGTCGCCCAGCGCAACAGCGGCGGCCACGTCAAGGTGCACGCCCGGTTCCGCGCGCCGCTGGACTGGCACACGAACCTGGACCGGCATTTGGGCCTGAACCGGCGCGCAGGCATGGACGCGGGCTTGGACGCGGGCCTGGACCTGGCCGACGTCGAGGCCGTGCGATCAAGCCTGCTGGCTCTGTTCGACGGCTGGGCTGCTCCCGTCCTCGACCTCCTCCGCCACGGCACCGCTTTCGTCCACCGCCCCCTCTACGTGCTGCCCGTGCCTCACACGTGGGCCCATGTCCCCGGGGTGACGCTACTGGGCGACGCCGCCCACCTGATGTCCCCGTTGGGAGTGGGCGCGAACCTCGCGATGCTGGAAGGCGCCGAACTCGCCGAGACCGTCGCCGCCGCCCCCGACCCTGGCGATCTGGACAAGGCCGTCCGCGCCTTCGAGGAACAGATGTGGGCACGGGCCGGCAGATGGGCGAAGATCACGATGGCCGGTCTGGAACGCCTCGTGAGCTCGGACCCCACTCAAGCCATCGCCCTCTTCGACGAAGTTCAGCCATCCTGACCGCCGAGCGCGAGAGCACCAGCAGCTCGCCACGGTTTCACGGAACAGCACGGCACCGCCGCGGTTCCTTCCGGCAGATCCACCGGCCGCCACAGGGCGGTGACCAGCAACTGAACGGCCAGTGGCGTTAGCGAGCCAGGGTGGGCGGGGTTACCGCCACCTAGCGGTCCGATGCAGGCAGACCTCTGGGTCGAGCCCCGGTTCTTAGATGACCTTCCGCAACTCGGCGGATGGTGGAGGTTCGGCACGGTGGATCCGGTCATCGCCGAGCAACTCGGCCGCGCCCACCCGCTCGCCCGGCATCTCGACGACTTCCTCACCGACCTGGCCAACTTCGGGGCCTCCCCGCACACCCGGCGCGCCTACCGCGGCGACCTGAGGCTGCGCCCGCCTGGTTCTGCCACAACCTTGCAGTGAGCGGTTTGCTGCTGGGCGCTTTATAGCAGCCGTCTTTGCATGACGTCGGCGATGATCGTGGTCACGACCGCGTCGACGTCGGCGTCAGCTGCGATACGGCCCATCTCGCACTCGTCGTTCAGATAGGAGGCGATCATGGCCGCAGCTTCCGTCAAGACCGGGATGCCATGGGTCGGCCTGGCTCGGCGCAGGCGTAGGGCGGCGGCCTGATCATCGATCCGGGCGATGCGGCCTTGCACGAGTTCGGCGAGGAAGGCAGGCCGGCACCACACGTCCCTTCTTACGCTTACCGCGA
This sequence comes from Nonomuraea sp. NEAU-A123, assembly GCF_018603905.1. Taxonomy (GTDB): domain Bacteria; phylum Actinomycetota; class Actinomycetes; order Streptosporangiales; family Streptosporangiaceae; genus Nonomuraea. Next base: position 142,104 of record NZ_JAHFZZ010000002.1, on the reverse strand, counting down.
ATGGCTACCCGATTGCTGGGTGGGCACGCGCCCATTATGGTGGGCGCATGCCCATTACATCGCAGGAGCAATCACACCCATCCAAGAATGAGCCTCATAAGGCCCGGCAGATGGCGGAGTCGTTCGGGGTGGACGTCGAACGCTACGACCGGGCCCGGCCCCGCTATCCCGACGCCCTGGTAGAGCGGATCGTCGCCGCCAGCCCTGGTCCCGACGTCCTCGACGTCGGCTGCGGCACCGGCATCGAGGCCAGGCAGTTCCAGGCGGCCGGCTGCACGGTGCTGGGCGTCGATCCAGACGCGCGGATGGCCGAGTTCGCGCGGCGCAGCGGGGTCGAAGCCGAGGTGGCGACGTTCGAGGCATGGGATCCGGCCGGCCGATCGTTCGACGCGGTCATCGCGGGCCAGGCCTGGCACTGGGTGGACCCGGTCGCGGGCGTGGTCAAGGCGGCGCAGGTGCTGCGGCCCGGTGGCCTGCTGGCGGTGTTCGCGCATGCCTTCGCCCCTCCCCCCGCGGTTGCGGAAGCCTTCGCCACGGTCTACCGGCGAGTGGCGCCCGACTCGCCGTTCAACGGCCAGGCGCCGAGGCAGGCCAAGGACATCTACCAGGCGATGTTCAGCAAGTTCGCCGATGGGATCCGAGAGGCGGACAGCGGGTTCAGCGACCCGGAGCAGTGGCGATTCGATTGGGAGCAGTCCTACACCCGTGATGAATGGCTGGATCTGCTGCCTACGACCGGTGGCCTGACCCGGCTCCCGGCGGACAAGCTGGCCGAGGTGCTGGCAGGCGTCGGGACTGCCATTGACGCGATCGGGGGCAAGTTCACGATGACCTACACCACGATGGCGGTCGCTGCGGCGCAAACCAGCGCCGTCTGACCCGACGCCCGCGCGCGGGACGGGGCCGACGTGCCCAGGACGACTTCGTCGGCGATGAGGAGGTCGTCCAAGACGGCCGGGATGGAATACCAGCCGGCGATGTCGTCGGTGGTGGTGTCGGTCGAGCCGGTGGTGACGACGCGCCGCCGGTGTCAGGGGCGGGTCATCACCGGTGCGTCCAGCGGTTGGACGCAGATCACTTTGACCCCGGGCACCAGGGCCTTGGTTTCCTGACCGACCGGTGACCAGGGCCCGCCGCCGAGGGCGATCAGGATGGCGTCGAATGGCGGCACGGTGTCCGCCAAACTCCAGGGCGATGGGCGCCACGCCCTTGCAGGCCACCAGCTGCAGCCTGACGTCCAAGGCGCGCGGGCTTCGGCGCCCATCAGCAACCGCCGCTGCCGCTCATCCAGATGCGCGGATTACCTACGACGTGCGGGGCAGCGGCCCATCCTGGTCCTGGTCGGCTTCCCGATGACGGCCGGCCCTTTCACCGCGTTGGCAGAAACCCTCGCCGAGCACTACACCGTGATCACCTTCGGCCCCGTGGCATGGGCCGCAGCCCGGCCGACTCGGCGCGACCACATCCACGGTCGCCTTCTTCCGCTTCTCATCCGACCGGCGCAAGGACGGTTTCCGTTCCTCGGCCCCGATGCGGCCCTGCCAGTGCCCTCCCTGGTGATCTGCGAACTTCTCGGAGTGCCCTACGCCGACCACAACTTCTTCCAGAGCCGTACCGCCGTGGCGACCCTCGCCCCAGGAGCGCCGGCGAGCCGTCATCGAAGTGCGGGTCCACCTCGACGACCTGATCACCCGTAAGGAGTCCGAGCTTCCTCGCCGAACTGCTCATGGCCGAATGCGAAGACCGCCAACGCCGCCGCGCCGAACGACGAATCAAGGCCGCTGGCTTTCCCCACGAGAAGTGGCTGACCAACTTTAACTTCGAGGCCAACCCCAACGTCGAACCCGCCGTGACAGGAGTGCGCCTACGGAGATCTGTCAGGTCTGGAGGAGCTCGAGCGCGCCCGCCGCGCCTGGGTACGCCTCACCCAGGGACGGACCGGCTGCCCGAGGGCAGCAGGCGGTCGCGCCGGTACTGCTCGGCGGCCTGCCGAGTCGGACGATGCTGCGAAGGCGGCGGTCGCCCGCGTTCTGGCAGACCGAAGCTACTCAGCGCAGCACGGCCGTCAGCAGGTCGGCACCCAGTGCCGTCAGGTCGGGGAGCTTGAGGGTGTAATGGACGTAACGACCGTGCCGCCGGGCCGTGAGCAGGCCCGCGCGGCGCAGGACAGCGAGGTGGCGAGAAACCTCCGGGGGTGAAAGTTCCCAGGCGTGGGCCAGCTCACCGGTGGTGTGCGGGCCGCGGGCGAGGGTGCGCAGCAGCCGCAGTCGTACCGGATGCGCGAGTGCCTCCAGCCGTAGCGTTACCGTTTCCAGCGATACCGGCTCCGATGGACTTGCCTCGGCCACGGGGTACTGCACTACTGGCTGCCACCCGGGCGCGTGGATCACCACCAGGTGCGGGCGGCCAAAGACGCTGGGGAGGAAGGTGACCCCGGTGTCGTGGGCGGCAGTCGCCTTGTCCTGCAGCTTGTCCACGATGATGCAGTTGCCGTCCGGCGCCAGGGTGACGGCGCCGGAGACCGACGCGAGTGCCGCCCCGATGCCCTGGCGCTTCAGCAGGTCGTTCTTCAGGCGCAGGTCGGTGGCGAGTTGCACGGCGACGCCTGTCCAGGCGGCGTCGAAGAAGGCCTCAGCGCACTGTTCGAGGGTGTGACGCACCCGCGCCCGCACGGCGGCCGGGTCCGCGAGCAGCCGTTCCGCGAAGGCCTCCTGAAGCGCGCCGCGGGCCTGGGCCAGGTCCAGGGCCCGCTCGCGCGCAGTGGCGTCGGTGAGCGGCGACGGTGCGGCGAAGTGGACCCGGTTGCTGCCGCACGTGGTAGTGAGCGCGGCGGTCACATAGGTTTCATCGTCGATCCGGTCTACATCGTCCAGCTCCTCGGCGAGGGTCGGCCGAGGACGAGCGGGGACCAGAAAGTCGGCTCGTGAGGAACGCCAGAGGAACTCCGCCTCCCGCAACCGCTCGGCCAGCTCCGGCCGCAGCCCGGCCCAGACGTCCCCGGCCCAGCCGGCGAGCTGCGGGTGATGTCCGGGTTCGGCCAGCACGTGCAGCATCGCGGTCAGCTCGGCCAGCGGGGAGGCAGTGAACCGCAGTCGCTCGGACGGCAGGCCGCCGATGTCGATCCTCAACGTCATCCCCTCATCATCGCTGGTCGGATGGCCGACGACCGCGTCGATTGACGGTGTCCGTCAACCGACACAGTCGGCCCGGCGGGCGAACGCATCGTTGACGCCATGGCAACCATCACCAAGATCCAGCCGCGCGCCCTCGTCCGTGCCTCCGGAGGCCCCCGCTATGCCGTCGCCCTGGCCGTGGACGCGCTCGGCACCGGCCTGCTGCGGCCCTTTCTGTTGCTCTACGGGGTGACGGTGCTGAGGCTGTCCGCGTCGGCCACCGGCATCGCCATGACGGTCGGCGCCGTCATGGGTCTGGTGTGCATGCCCGCGGTCGGCCGATGGCTGGACCGGGGCGCACGCAGCACGGTCGTGGCAGCGTCGATGCTGGTGCGGGTGCTGGGCGTGGCGCTGCTGCTGGCCACTCCGGCGGGGCACGTGTGGCTGTTCGCGACGGCGGCACTCTTCCTCGGCATCGGCAACCAGGCATGGCCGGCCGCCCATGCAGCCCTCGTGGCCACGGTCGCCCACGGCCGCGAACGCGACGCCGCTCTGGCGGCAAGCCGCGCCCTGCGCAACGCCGGCCTGGGCGCGGGCGCCCTCCTCGCCACCGCATGCCTGGCGGGCGGCACCACCGCATTGCAGGCGCTGGCAGCCGTCACCGGGCTCGCCTATCTCGCCGCGGCGGCCTTGGCATGGTCGGTCCACCTGCACACGCATCCAGCCGCTACTCCGGCCAAGGACAGGGCCGGCGGGCCCGCACCTCGGATGCGCGCGCTGCTGGCCGCCAACGTGGTCTACGTCTTCTGCCTCAACCTCTTCGAAATCGCGCTCCCTCTGGTCCTGGTGACGCAGATGCACGCAACCCCGGTGTGGTCGGCAGCCATCTTCGTGGCCAACACGGTGCTGGTGGTCACCCTGCAGGTTCCGGTCACGGTCCTGCTGTCCCGCTTCTCCCGGCGGACCGTGCTGGCTCTCTCCGGCGTCGTGCTCGCCGCGTCCTACCTCGGTTTCCTCGCGGCCACCTCACTGGGACACGGCTGGGGTGCCCCGGCCGTCGCCGCGGTGTCCGTGGTCTGCACCATCGGCGAGATCATCTATGCCGGCAGCGCCACCGCGCTCGTCACCGCCCTCGCCCCGGCCCATGTCCTGGGACGCGCCCTCGCCCGCTTCCAGCTCTCCACGGGCTTCGGTCTCGCCGTCTCCCCGGCGGTCATCACCGCTCTCGCCGCCCACGGTTCCGCCGCCCTCTGGGGCAGCCTCGCCGGTGCGACGCTCCTCTCCGCCTCCGCCGTTGCCACCGAGAAGGATCAAGGAACGCGGCTCAGCAGTTGCTGCCGCCGGGCGCGAGCAGGCTCGTGAGCTCGGCGATCGCCTCGGGGGACGGCTTGATGTCCGCCGGCGACTGCCGCGCTCTGGCCAGTGCGATCAGCGACCGGTCCGCGATCGTGATCGAGTACAACGCACCGTACGGCGCCGTGACGTCGATCGTCCGCCGCCCCGGGCTGGAGCGCCGTTACGGCGCGATGCGGCTGATCTCGCTGCGGACCAACGGGCAGCCGGATCACAAGACCGACATGGCGCTGAGCCAGCTTGAAAGAGTGCTCCCGCACAGCCCCAAACCATCTCGAGCCCGGCGAAGCAGCTCGTGACGCTCGAGGCCAGAGCGACCGGGGAACACGCCCACCCTTGGGTTGTCAAGCGAACTAGCTGGTCAGCCGCTTGAAGGACGGTAAGTCACGTTAGAGGGCGTTGCTGAACTTTTGATCTTGCGCCGTTGATCAATCGGCGTACTTCTCCCCCGCTGTGGCTAATGGCGATCGGGTGGTGTCAGGGCGTCGGCGGGTGTGTGGGTGGCGGCCCAGCTGGCGAGGAGTTTGAGGGCGTCGTCGTCGGGTGTGCCGGGTGGGGCGGTGAAGGCGATGAGGGACAGGCCAGGGTCGGCGGCCAGGCCCAGGACTTCATAGGACAGGTGGAGGTCGCCGACGACGGGGTGGTGGAGGTGTTTGGTGCCGGTGCGGTGCAGGCGGACGTCGTGCGCGGCCCAGCGGGTGCGGAAGGCGTCGCTGTGGGTGGACAGTTCGCCTACGAGGTCGGTGAGGGCCTTGTCGTAGGGGTCGCGGCCGGCTTCGGTGCGCAGGGTGGCGACGCTGTCGTCGGCGGCGCGTTCCCAGTCGGGCCAGAAGGTGTGGGCGCTGGGGTTGAGGAAAGTGAAGCGGGCGTGGTTGGCGATCTGGCCGGCGGGGCGGGTCGGGTCGGCGAACACGGGCGCGAACAAGGCCATGCCGAGGTGGTTGGCGGCCAGGGCGTCGAGGCGCCCGTTGTTGACCATGGCCGGGACCTCGGTCATTCCCTCCAGGACACGGGCGAGACTCGGCCGGATGTGCTGGGCGGGCCGTCGACGGCGCGGGCGGCCCGCGGGGCCGGCGGCGCGGGCGAGGTCGGCCAGGTGGGCCCGCTCGGCGTCATCCAGCCGCAGTGCGCGGGCTAGGGCGTCCAAGACGCTGCCGGAGACTCCGGCCAGGTTGCCGCGCTCCAGCTGGGCGTAGTACTCCACGCTGAGCCCGGCCAGGTCGGCGACCTCGCTGCGACGCAGTCCCGGCACCCGGCGTCGGCCAGAGTCGATCAGCCCAGCCTGCCCAGGGCTGATCTTGGCGCGGCGGGAGGTGAGGAAGGTCTTGACCTCTTGGCGGTTGTCCACTTTTCCCAGGTTAGGTGAGGATCGAAGGCCGAGGGGTGGGCTGCTGGCACACCTTCCAGCAGTGACTTCTCCCCAGGCCGGGCACCGGGTTGCATGGTCTTCAAGCGCCGATGGCCGATCTCGCGCGACGGGCCTCCGGCTGGAAGCCCGGGGCCGCCCGCCCCGGGCCGGCACCAAGGCCGCAGGGCCGTTTTCCTCGCGCTTGGTGAGGCCATGGCGAGCGCCTGACATCGGCGGGGCACGGTTCTAGCCGTGTCCGGCCGCAAGGTGAGAAACAACAAGGAGTCAGCTGATGAAGCATGTGTCCCTGGGTGGGCTGGACGTCTCCCGGATCGGGCTGGGAGCCATGACGATGGCCGGTATCTACACCGGCGGCGGGGGCCTGGACGACGCCGAGTCGATCCGTACCATCCACCGTGCACTCGACCTGGGCGTCACCCACATCGACACCGCCGAGATCTACGGCCCCTTCCACAGCGAGGAAATAGTCGGCCGAGCGATCAAGGGCCGCCGTGACCAGGTTGTGGTCGCCACCAAGTTCGGCCTCGTCTCCCACTCCGGCGGCGGACCCGGCGTGACCGACAGCAGCGCCGCCAACGTTCGCGCCGCCGTCGAGGGCTCCTTGCAGCGGCTGGGCACCGACCACATCGACCTGTACTACCAGCACCGCGTCGACCCGGACACCCCGATCGAGGAGACCGTCGGCGCACTGGCCGGCCTGGTCGCCGAGGGCAAGGTCCTGCACATCGGCCTGTCCGAGGCCGCTCCCGCCACGATCCGCCGCGCCCACGCCGTCCACCCGCTCGCCGCGCTCCAGACCGAGTACTCGCTATGGACGCGCGACCCCGAGGACGAACTGCTGCCGTTGCTGCGGGAACTGGGGGTCGGGTTCGTGCCCTACTCGCCGCTCGGCCACGGCTTCCTCACCGGCCAGATCCGCACCCCCGACGACATCCCCGATGACGACTGGCGCAAGACCAACCCCCGCTTCACCGGCGAGAACTTCCAGCGCAACCTGCGCGTCGTCGACGAGGTCCAGGCCATCGCCGCCGAAGCCGACGCGACCCCGGCACAGATCGCGCTGGCCTGGCTGCTCACCCGAGGCGACGACATCGCCCCGATCCCCGGCACCCGCCGGGTCGCCCGCGTCGAGGAGAACACCGCCGCCGACACCGTCGAACTCACCGCCGACCAGGTCGACCGGCTCAACAACCTCACCCCCGCCGCCGGCGAACGCCACGACGAAACCAACATGGCCGCCATCGACCGCTGACCCGCCACGTACACGCATGTGAAGGGGACCGCGATCCCGACGCGGCGCCCTTCCTAGGCCGTCGGCGCGGGCACGGTGTCGATCGTGCCGTCGTGGAAGGGGCGTAGCCCTTCGGCGGTCGGCGCTGACGTCGAGCACGGCGGCGATCTCGTCCCAGCTGGCGTCGGCAGCTCGATCGGCGGCCGGCCAGCGGGGGTGTGGGGATCGGCCACGTGTCCATGGCGACTCAGCCAAACGACCGATCTTCAGCCGGTTCCATGAGGGTCAGCGCGCCCGCTGGCTTGAGCAGCCCGCCGAACTCCGGGTCGCCGTGCCGTACCTGGAGACGGTAGTCGCGCGCCAGCAGCAACGTCAGCGCCATGAGCTGGATCTTGGCCAGCGGGGAGCCAGGACAGCCGCGCGGGCCCGCGCCGAACGGGAGGTAGAGGCCGCGTTTGGGCGCCTGGTGCCAGCGTTGGGGTGAGAACGCCTCCGGGTCGTCCCACCAGCGGGGATCGCGGTGGATGAGGTAGGTGCAGACCATCACCTGCTGGCCGGTGTCCAGGGGGTACGGCCCCAGCCGAGTGGGTCGCAACGCCGTACGGCTGAGCATCCACTGGGGTGGATGGAGGCGCAGCACCTCGCGCAGGAAGCCGTCGGCGAGCGGGAGGGCGCGCGCGCCGACGGCCTGGCCGATCGAGAGGGGCCCGGCCGCCTCGTCGGCGATCTCCTCCTTGATCAGGGCGTGCAGGGCCTCGTTGGCCTGGATGGTCTTCTTGGCGGCCGGGCGCGGGAGCCAGCGGACGCGGACCTCGCCGATCTCCAGGATCTTCAGGATTCCGTAGAAGGCCGCGAGGGAGGCGTCCGCGATCTCGGTGACGCGGGAGTCTCGGGTGCCGCCGCCGAAGCAGAACCAGGCCGTGGCCGTGCCGCAGATCGTGGTGGTGGGAGTGGATGCGGGAACATCGTCGGCACTCCGCACCCACCCGCCCGGCTGAGTTCGGATATTCATGTGCCGTTCTGGCGGCCTTCGTCAGAACCCGCGGAAGATACCCTCTTCGTCCATGGCGTCGGCGAATTCGGCGAAGTCCATGTTGCCGATCGAGAGGTTGGCCTCGATCGAATACAGCTCAGTCGCGATGACCCGCATCTGCCGCCCCCTCTCCACCCTCAGGTCGACGAGAAGCAGCGGCATCTCCGGCAAACGGACAGCGACTTCGTCCACCACGACAAAGAACGCGGGATCGTATTCCTCCGGCAGCAGCGCGAGGATCTCCTCCGCTGTGGCGCCTTCGTAGGCCGGATCATCAAGGTATTGCACCGGCGCGACGAACTCGCCCTCGTCGTCCTCCAGAATCCATTCGTTGTCCACCATCGATCCGATCGTCGCGCGGACGGCCTCCCACGCCTGCGGGGCGGAGAAGTCCGTGCGGATCACCAGCAGTTCGTAACTCGACGACAGAATGTCCGGCATAGCCGCACATTCTGTCAGTGGCAGCGGACAGCAGAACCAGCCGGCCGCAATGTTCAGAGGGTGTTGTCGATCCCGGGCAACCGTCGAGCAGGATCAGGCGGGCCCATGCCGGCGGCTTTTTCCTGGTAAGCCGCCTGGTCATGAGCGTGATCGAGGCAACGGTCAGGTGTGCTTCGCTGTGCGAGGGCTTGCGTTCGAAATCGATCACGTTGCGGCGGGCGTTCATCAATCAGGAAATGGATCTCTAGACGATCCACACAGCGTTCGGGACGCGGCCGCCGACCGAGGAGGACGAGGAGCGGTGGGTGCAGTGGATGGCGGATGAGCTGTGCGTGCTGATCGCGCTGCGGGACGCCATACGCCGCCGGGAGATCTACGTCCAGGGCGCCGCCCGGATGAGGATCTGCCGGGCGACTTCGAGGCCAACCGGGACGTCCACCACTTCGCCCTGTCCAAGCCGATGGGCGCCGAGCAGTTCGTCGACAGCCTCAAGCAGCGCCTGACCGGCTCCCTGGACAGGCTCAACCCCGCGATGGCCGAGGGCACCACCGGCGGCGTGAAGATCGTCACCCGGAACGGCAAGCCGTGGGTGTCGGTGTGCAAGCTCGACAAGCTGCCCGAGCCGAGGAATCTCTCGGCGCTGAAGGCCGAGGTGCAGCGCAGGTGGGGCACCATCGCGTGTGGGGGCTGCAGCAACCGAGCGGTCAGTGGCGTCAGAGCAGCTTGCGGGGCTCGGCTTGTCGCCACTGACCGTTCCGATGCGGGTGGAGGTGTTGTGGCCTGCAAGCGATGCCCGTCACCTGGATGTGGTGTGTACAGCGCTCTCTTTGGTGGGGTGCTGGTCGGCCGGGTCGGCTTGCAGGCGCGCGCTGCGCAGTGCGGTCTCGACGCGGCGGTTGCTGGTCATGGTCGCGGTGACAGCGGTCATGGTGAGCAGGAGGCCGGCGGCGGCGTAGAGCGGGGTGCTCAGGTCGTAGGTGGTGGCCAGCCAGCCGCCGAGGAAGGCACCGAACGGGGCGGCGCACATGGCGAGCATGCGGGAGGTGGAGGCGACCCGGCCCATCAGGTGGGCGGGGACGATGGCCTGCCGGAGGGAGGGGCCGAGCACCATCGTGGCGCCCATGCCCGCCCCGCAGACGGCGAGCGCGAGCCCGGCCACGTACGGGTTCGGGGCAGAGGCGAGCCCCAGGATGGCGAGGCCCTCGATTGCGGCGGTGCAGGTCAGCGCGGTGCCGGTGCCCAGGCGCCGGCCGAGGAAGGAGGCGATGCCCGCGCCGAGCAGGCCGCCGGTGGCCTCGGCGGTGAGGAGCAGGCCGAAGCCGAAGGCGCCGACGCCGAGACGTTCACGGGCGAACAGGGCCAGGACGGTCTCCACGGCTAGGAAAGCGACGTTCCCGACCGCCGGACGGAGCGCGAGCCCGAGCAGCAGCCGGTCCCGGAAGACGTAGGAGGCCCCGGCCCGCGCCTGCCGGAGCAGCGACTCGCGGGCGCTTGCGGCCGGCCGCGGCACGGCGGGCAGCGACCGGACGAGCAGTGCGGACAGCGCGAACGACACCGCGTCGGCGAGCAGCGGAACCGAACGTCCGAGCGCGAGCAGCGCACTGCCCGCAGGTGGCCCGGCGAAGCCGGACGCTGCGGTCTGGGCGCCGCGCAGGCGAGCGTTGGCGCGTTCCAGCTGGGCGGGGTCGCGGCCGAGCAGATCCGGCAGGTACGCCGTGGCGGCCGTGTCGAAGAACAGCCCGCCGAGGGCGAGCAGGAACGCGACGGCCGCCAGCAGCGGGATGCTCAGCACATCGAGCGCCGCCGCCGCAGCGGGTATGGCGAGCAGCACCGCACGTGCGGCGTCCGTGACCCACATCGTGCGGCGGCGGTCCCAGCGGTCCACCAGCGCACCGCCGAGCACTCCGAACAGCAGCCAGGGCAGTGTCCCGGCGGCCGCGACGACGGCCAGCGCCATCGGATCCCGCGTCAACGTCAATGCCAGCAGCGGCAGCGCGGCATGCGTCACCCCGTCACCGAGCGAGGACACCGTCTGCGCGGTCCACAGTCGCCCGAACCCGGTGGGCAACTTCGCCACATCATTTGTCAGATTCGGGGTCACTTGGCGTCCCCCTCGACCTGCTGGCGCGGAGCCGGCCGGAACAGCGCGAAGACCAGCGACACGTCTGGAAGCGATGGATCAGACAGCGTCCGGTACTCATCCGCCAGTGCCTGCAGCCGCGCCCCCAGCTCCGTGAACTGCTCCTCGGTGAGTCGCAGATGTGCCATCCGTACGTGCCGCTCACCATCCACCGGCGACGCCTCCAGGTCCGCCACCGCGTTCCGCAGCAGCACGTCCGGCTGCCCCGGCCCTGGATCCGGCAGCTCGATCGACCGCGCGGCCATCGCGTAGTACCGCTCGGTGACCCCTCTCACTTTCCGCGTCCGCACCACCTTCACCAGGCCGGCCCGCTCCAGTAGCCGCACGTGATAGCTGGAACTCCCCTTCGCAAGGCCCACCCGCTGGGCGATCTGCGTGATCGTCGCCGGCTCGAAGCGGAGCACGGCCATGATCCGGTGACGCGTGAGATTGGAGACGGCGCGTAGCTGCTCGTCAGTGGTGACGTGAAACGTCTCGGGGAGATCATCGGTAGGCATGCGGACAATGGTCAACGATCCTTGACCATTGCGCAAGGGGTTTAGGCCTAGCAATATGGCGCTGGTCTAACGGATCTATCCCCGAGCACGAAGATCATCGTGCCGACGGCGCGGGAGGCGCCCTATGTCCTGGACGACTTCCTCGGCAACGCCACCGACCTTCCGATCGCCGAGCACGCAACAGATACGCACGGCGCCACGCTCATCAACTTTGCGCTGTTCGACCTGGTCGGCAAGGCCCGCACGCCGAGGATGCGGGATCCGACCCGGGTCACCGTGGTCCGTGACGACACCCCGACCGAGATCTCCAAGCGCTACCCGCACGCCAGGCCACCGCCTCGCTGATCGTCGGCAAGTGGTCGGTCGCCTCGCGGCAGAACACCCTGGCCGCCGCGCTGAAGGAGTGGGGCATGCTCAGAAGGACCGTCCACCTGGCCAAATACCTGTCAGACCCGGCCTTCAGGAGGAAGATCTCGCGGCAATTGAACAAGAGCGAGAGCCTGCACGCGCTGCGCCGCGACTTGCACTACGCCCAGCAGGGCACCATCACCCGGCCGCATCCGGAGCTGCGCTCCCAGGGCCGGGAAGTGAGCGAAGAGATCCTTTCGCACATCTCGCCCGGGCACAGCGACAACATCAACTTCTTCGGCGTCATCAACGTGGATGTGGAGGCGGAGCTGGCCAAGCTCGACACCAGCGGCTGGCGGCTGCTGCGGCCCGTGCAACTGCGTGAGCTGGGACTGACGCCCTGATAGGTTCTGCGCCGATTCGGTGCTGGCGTCCTGGCGGGCGCGGGCTGCGGTCGAGTCGCCGTCGCATCTGCTGATCGCTACGGTGCACCGGATACCTCTCATTGTGCGAGTCCTTCCTGTGTGGGTGTGTCCTTCACAGTGCTCGCGGCGACATCTGTCACGCGGGTTCGGTGCGGCCCCGCCGCCCCGGTGGGCGGAGGGGCCGTGACCTGCTGGGAAGCGATCTATCCGAGCACCGGGTAGTTCGCGCGGAACACGTTGTGCGGGTCACGGGCCCGCTTGATCTCCCGCAGCCGCGTGAGCGCGCTGGCGGAGAAGGACTTCGCGGCCGTGTCACCGGGGGACAGCAGGGTGTACGGCTTGCGGCCGCTGATGTAGGCCTCCAGGTCGGCCACGACCTCGGCCTGCTTGGCGCGCGTCGCATCGGCCGCGTGCGGCAGGCCGAGACCCAGCAGGCCGAGCAGGTACGGCTCAGCCACCGCGCCGCTCGCACCAGCCCCGCCGCCCGGCTCGGCGAGCGCCCCGCCCAGGTGCCTGATCTGCACGTTGATGAGCGGTTCGATCGGCTTGGCCAGCAGGAGCTCCACCGCGTCCGCGTCCAGGCCGGTGAGCAACTCCGCACGAGTGATGGATGGGGCCGGATCGGTGGGCTCGGCGGCGATGGCGCCCAGGTCGGCAACCGGGACGACGCCGCGACTGTCGGAGATCGCGCCCTCGATCTTGTCGATGCGCGCCAGCAGGTCCTCCCCCTGACCCGCCTCACCCAGGTAGGCCAGATCCAGCGTGACCATCGGCGGCGCGCCGGGTGGCTGGAGCCGGTTGATCCAGACACTGAGTTCACGCGGCGCCTCGGCGGTGATCTCCAGGAACGCGTCGTACACCTCCCTGGTCCGGTGCTCCGGCCAGATCACGCGCCCGCCGTACAGGACTGGCGCGGGATACAGCTCGAGTTCGAGGGCGGTCACCACCGCGAAGTCCCCGCCACCGCCGCGCAGCGCCCAGAACAGCTCGGGATCGGACTCGGCGCTCACCCGGCCCGGCTCGCCATCGGCGTCCACGATGTCGATAGCCCGCACGCTGTCGGAGGCCAAGCCGTACTTGCGGCTGAACCAGCCGACCCCACCGCCCAGGGTGTAGCCGGTCACGCTGACCCCCGGCGCGCTGCCGGACAGGCCGGTCAGACCCAGCGGACCGGCCGCCGCCAGCACCTGCCCCCACTTCACGCCCGCACCCACCCGGACCACGCGCTCCTGCGCGCGTACCTCCACCTCGTTCAGCAGACCGGTACGCAACAGGATCAGGCCGTCCACATCACCCGAGGCGCCATGCCCGCTCGGCTGCGCGGCCACCGTCATACCCGCCCGCCGCGCGAAACGCACCAGCGCCGCCACGTCATCGGCATCCGCGGCCTCCGCCACGGCCGCCACCGGCTGCCGGACGGTCAGATTCCACGCGGTGGCCGCCTGTTCAAAGCCGTTGTCATCGGGCAGGAGCACGCGTCCCTTGAGGACACCGCGCAAATCGTTGATCGTCATCGTCGTCTCCCTTTTCGAGTTCTCAGAAATGCGAAGGAATACCGTGCTGCGCGGCGGACGCTGGGGTGGCGGTCTCTTGGGCCTTGCGCGCCTTGCTGGTCTCGCGGAGGATCAGCAACCCCGTGACCGCGATCAGCGCCGCGGTCAGGCCGTGGATGCCGAACGCGGCGGCCGTGGAGCCGTGGTGGGCCAGGACGTTGACCATGTCGCCGAACGGGGCGACGGCCACCATCAGCAGGACCCAGCCCAGGGCGCGGCGGTGGCCCGTCACCAGCAGGATGCCCATGGCCAGGCCCATCGCGAGTTCGCGGCTGCCCTTCACGACAGGGAAGCCGCTGTCGCCAGAGGGCCAGTTCGGCAGGCCCGGGAAGGACGTCCCGAGGGGCAGGACGAAGGACAACCCGAGGTAGAGGGTGAACAGGACGACGGCGATGGCCAGGACGGTGTTGAGCTTCTTCAGTGACATGGTCGTTCTCCTTTGATGTTCAGACTGGGCAGGGTTCAGCCGCGGACGCGGCGGATGTGGCGGGCGTAGCGGGGGCGGCCGATGACGTGCCAGATGACGCGGACCGGGGCGGGCAGGCCGCTGAGGACGATGGCGCGCTCGGCCGGGTTCGCGTCTTCCAGGACGGCGCCGAAGAGCGTGAGCAGGGTGAGCTTGGGGGTGTTGTTCACCAGGTGGTCGCCCAGGGAGGCCCACTCCTGTTCGGTGATGTGCTTGGCCGCGAGCGGGAGGAGGGTGGCCTCCTCGTCGTCGAGGTGTTCCAGCAGGACCGCGCGGTGCTCGGTGAGGGCGGCCACGAGGGTGTCGCGTTCGTCGGCGCCCGCGGTGGCCTCCCAGGCGGGGACCGTGGCGTCCAGCCTGGTCAGAGTGGCCGCGATGCGTTCGTGCTGGGCCTGCATGCGCAGGACGATGTCGGCCTCCAGGTCCACCCGGGAAAGCAGCGGCGGCCACAGCAGCTCGTCCTCGCCCTCGTGATGGTTGTGCAGGCCCATGCGGTAGACGCGGAAGTGGTCGGCGATCACCTTGGCGCGAGCGGTGTCCCCCGGGGTGACGGCCGCGACGAGCTCCATCAGCAGCCGTGACTCACGGCGGAGCACGCGGTGGACGATCTCCATGTCCTGGGTGTTGACGCTCATCTGTTCCCGCCCCTTCATCGGTTGCGACGTGTTCAGACTGCTCCCGGGTGTTTGGAGGGGATTTGGAGCCGACTTGGAACGTCCACGTAAAATGTGCGGATCATGGTCTTCATCCGGGTGCTGGGCTCTTTCGGGGCCGAGGTCGGCGGCGAGCCCGTTCCCCTGGGCGGGCCGCGGCAGCGGGGCGTGCTGGCGTTGTTGGTGGCGGCGCGTGGGCAGGTCGTACCGGTCGACCGGATGATCGAGGACCTGTGGCGCGGGGAGCCGCCCGCGCGGGCGCTGATGTCCTTGCAGGCGTACGTGTCCAACCTGCGCCGGTTGCTGGAGCCCGGACGTCCGCCGCGCACGCCGGCCCGGCTGCTGGTGAGCGCGTCGCCCGGTTATGCGCTGCGGCTGCCGCCGGAGTCGGTGGACGCGTGGCGATTCGAGGACCTGCTCGACCAAGCCCGTACGGACACCGACCCGCGCGTCGCCCAGGCTCGGCTCGCCGAGGCGCTCGGACTGTGGCAGGGACCGGCGTTCGCCGAGGTCGTCGACGAGCCGTGGGCCGCCGCCGAGACGGCCCGGCTGAACGAGCTGCGCCTGGTCGCCACCGAACTGCACGTCGCGGCGGGTCTGCGCATCGGCGACCCCGCCGCGGTGGTTCCCGAGGCCGAGCGGCTCACCCGCGACGAGCCCCTCCGCGAGGAAGGCTGGCGGCTGCACGCCCTGGCACTGTGGAGCAGCGGCCGCCAAGCCGACGCGCTGGCGACGCTCCGCCGCGCCCGCGGCATCCTCGCCGAGGAGCTCGGGCTCGACCCTGGCCCAGACCTGACGGCGTTGGAGGAGGCGATCCTCACCCAGCGCACGGACGTCATGCGCGAGACCGTGCCCCCGCGACCGCCGACCGCGCCGCTGCCGCGGCCGGCTCCGATCATCGAGGCGCCGTTCGTCGGACGCCAGGCACAGCTGTCGGCACTGGTCACGGCCGCCGCCGAGGCCGCCACCGATGGCGCCCGCATCGCCCTTGTCACCGGCGAGGCCGGGCTCGGCAAGTCGACGCTGCTGGAACACCTCGGCAGGCGGCTCGAACGTGACGGGTGGCTGGTCGCCGTCGGCCGCTGCCCCGATGTCGACAGCGCGCCGCCCGCGTGGGCCTGGACTGAGGCGCTGAGAGCCGCCGCCGCGACCACGTCCCCGGGCGAGTTCGCGGACGACCTCGCGCCGCTGCTCACCGACACCGAGCCGGTGAACGCCGACGCCACCGCTGGACGGTTCCGCCTGCGCCAAGCCGTGTGGAAGTGGCTCGCGGCGGTCGCCACGGAACGCCCGGTCGCCGTCGTGCTGGACGACCTGCACTGGGCGGACGCCACCACGCTGGAACTGCTCGGCGGCGGCCTCGGCATGCGGGCCCCGATCCTGGTCGTCGCCGCGTACCGCGCGGACGAGAGCGGGCACCTCACCGAAACGCTGGCCTCCCTCGCGCGCGCCACGCCCCTGCGCCTAGCGCTGCCGGGGCTGAACGACGAGGCCGTCGCGGAGCTCGTCCGGACCGAATGCGAGGCCGACGAGGAGACCATCGCAGGGATCGCCGAGCGCACCGGCGGCAACCCGTTCTACGTGCGCGAAAGCGCCCGGCTGCTGAACGGCGAAGGCGCGCTGGTCGCCCTCTCCGAGGTCCCCGAAGGCGTACGGGACGTCCTGCGCCGCCGGCTCGCGCGCCTGCCAGAGGGAGGCGTGTCCGTCCTCCGGCTCGCCGCGGTCGCAGGCCGGGAGAGCTCGGTGGACGTCCTCGTCAAGGCCGCCGACACCGACGAGGACGGGGTGATGGACGCCCTGGACGCGGGCGTCATCGCCGGGCTCCTCGACGAGCCCGGCCCAGGCCTCATCCGCTTCGTCCACGCCCTCGTCAGGGACACGCTCATCGCCGACGTCAGCAGATTGCGTGCTACCCGGATGCACGCCCGAATCGCCGCCGCTCTTGAAGGCACCGACGACATCGCGGCGCTGGCCCATCACTACGCGCGCGCCGGCTCACCGAAGGCCGTCGGCTACTGCGTCCAGGCCGCCGAGCTTGCCGAGGCCCGCTACGCCCACGACGTGGCGGCCGACCTCCTCACCGACGCCGTCACCAACACGACCGGACCGGACGAACGCGTCGAATTGCTCGGCAGGCTGCTGCGCGCGCAGATCCGGGCGGGGGCCGTCGCAACCGCCCGCGAGACACGCCGTGAAGCCGTGGAGTACGCAGAGTCCCTGGGCCGCGACGACCTGATGATCGCCGCATTCACCGCATGGACAGAGCCGACCCCCTGGCAGGCCCGTACGTACGGCACGGTGGACCGGCCCATCATCGACCGCCTGAGCCGCCTGCTGAAGCGCGACCTGACCCCTTCGGTGCGGTCCCGGCTCCTGACGGCGTACGCGCGCGAACTGGTCGGCGAGGACGACCCGACCGTTCTGGAGGCAGCGCAGGAGGCACTCGACCTCGCCACCGAACCCCGGTTGCGGGCCGCGGCACTCGAGATCCTGGCCGAAGTCCACGGCGACGCCAAGCTCTGCCGGGAGCTCGTGGAGATCGGCACCGAGCACGACCTGCCGGTCTACCGCGTCACCGGGCTGCTCAACCATGCCGCCGTCGCCGCCGCCGCCAACGACCCGGTGACCATGCACCAGGTGATCACCGAGGCCCTGGAACTCGCGCGCACCTATCGAATGCGCGAGGCGATCGCCGTCACCGAGATCACGCTGGCGGCCCTGGCGCTCATCGAAGGCCGCTTCGCCGACGCCGAACTCCTCTACATCAAGGCCGACGAGGGCATGCGGCGCGCCGGATCGGTGCACACGGGCTTTCTCCAACTCGCCCTGGCCACGATCTGGCTGAACGACGGCACGCTCGGTGCGCACCTGGACGACGTTCGCGCCCTCCACACCGCGCTCGGCCCCATGACCTCCGACCTGCTCGCGCTCGCCCTCCACGCCAACGGCTTGGACGCTGAAGCCCGCGAGGTCCGCGCGTCACCCAGCCCGATCCGCCCCGACTTCTTCTTCACCTTCCTCACCACGTTGCGCGCGATGGCCAGCGTCGCCTTGAACGACCGCGACGCCGCCGAGGAGATCTACGCGACGCTGCTTCCGCACCGCAACGGCCCCCCGGCGGGCGCCGAGAGCCTGTCGGTGGCGCTGCGCCCGGTCGCCCACACCCTCGGTGAACTGGCCGTCTTCCTAGGCCGCATCGAGGCCGCCGCCCACTTCACCCAGGCCGCCACCATCGCCGACCGGTGGAACGCACCCCACTGGGCCGCCAAGGCCCGGTCGCGAACAACCACCTAGCGCACATCTGTGACACAGAACTTGCATTATCTGTCACATAGGGTCGAACGCTTCCTGGAGTCGGTGCAGGCGGTCACCACTCGCACCGGCTACGCCGAGACCCTCGCCCGCCTGACCGTCGTGGCCGGGCCTCAGTATCCGGTCGCCGCGCTGACGCCCGAGCAGTACGCCGCGGTGATGGACCGCTGGACGGCCGCGGCGCGATGTCTGGTGGACGGCTCTGTTCCAGGCGGCACCCGCACGACTGGACGTGTACTGCGACGTCACCACGCCGCCCGAGTGGGCGCACACGGGTGAAGTGACCACCGTCGACCTGGACCTGGACGTCTGCCGGACACGCGGAGACGGATCCGTCTACGTCGCCGACGAGGATGAGTTCGCCAGTCATCAGGGACGCTACGGCTATCCGCCGCACGTCATCAGCCGCGCGGAGAGGACCGCCGAGTGGCTGTCAGCCGCGCTGCGCGATGGCACCGAACCTTTCGGCATGCGCTACCGCACGTGGCTTGCCCCAAGTCAGTTGAACTCAGCCGTGCTGTTCAGGTTGCCTTGGCGAGCGGGCGTCCGCCCCAGCGGAGGCTCTTCTCGCTTCGGACACGGGCGCGTTCACGGCATTGTGCGGCCAGCACGTCGGGATGGCGGGAGTGCGTATTGCGCCAGCGCAGGTAGGCGTGCAGGGCGCGGGTCTGAACGGTGTGGTTGGGATGGTTGGAGTTGGCGCCCGCATGTCAGACCCCCAAGGGCGGCCGCCCGGAGACACATCACCGCCGCGACGTGTTCGATGCGATCAGGTACATCACTGACAATGCGGCGAAATGGAGGGCATTACCTGCGGATTTTCCGCCTTTCAAGACCGTTTTCGGCTTCTTCAGCCGCTGGGCCAGGGCCGGGGGCTTCAACCGGATCCACGATGAGCTCCGCCGCGCCATCCGGCTGCGTGCGGGACGTTGCCCTAACCCGGTCGCCGGCGTCATCGGCTCCCGGTCGGTGCGCGCCGCGGCCACCGTCACCGGGCGTTCCCGCTCCTATGACGCCGGGAAGAAGATGTCGGGCAGGAAGCGTCACGTGGTCGTGGACACGGTCGGCCTGCTCATGACGGTGATGGTCACGCCGGCCGGGCAGCCCGACCGCGACGCTGCCCGGGAACTGCTGGCCCGGCTGCGAATGCTGCACCCGCAGCTCACCCTGGTCTGGGGTGACAGCGCCTACGCCGGGACGCTGGTGGAGTGGGCCCGCCGCTTTCTGCGCCTGACCTTGAAGATCTTGACTAAACGGCCTGGTCAGACGGGGTTCAAAGTGCTCGCAAGACGTTGGATCGTCGAGAGGTCCCTGTCCTGGCTGATGAACGCTCGTCGCAATGTGGTCGACTTCGAACGCAAACCGTCGCACAGCGAGGCCCACCTGACCGCGTCGCCGCGATCACGCTCATGACAAGGCGTCCGACCAGGAAGAACACGCAGTGGGGTCATGCGGCAAAGATGTCGCCGCAAGCCGCATGACTCAGGCCGTCAGGTGTTTCAGGGCGGCGCTCGGGTCTTCGGCGAAAAAGCGGCACCAGGCTGCTCGCGGCCATCCGCAGGGCCGTCCATCGCCCCGCCCCAGCCGAGCGAGCCTGCGTGAACAGCTGATAGCCAATCAGCGATTCCCACACGGTGAACGGCGCGACGATCACGGCGGCCAGCATTTCGGCCGGCGTCGGCGTCAATGACCCGGACAGTATCGACATCGTGATCAGTAATTCTGCCGGCACAACGGCGAATAGGGCTGCGCGCGGAACACTCAACGCCACTATGAATCCCTTCGTCGAACATCCATTCACTGAAGATCTTAATGCGCATCGGCAACCGGCGATCATGAAGTGCTTGGGAGCTCATCGCATCAACCACGCGCGGAGGGCCACAAGCGCCTGGATCTCGATCACTACCAGGCTGGGAAATGCAGTCGTCGCGCCTTCTAGCAAGATCACTTACGGCCTTGGGGCACAGCGGTACAGCGGTTAACGCTAAGCCGGTGATCACGAGCTTGATGCAGGTCGCGGGGGCTACCGCAGCTCGGTGTTCGGGTGCGGCTGGGCCTGGAGCCGTTCGCGCAGCTCGATCTCCTCGGCCTTGAGCGACTCCCCGGGCTGGCGGATGCGTACGGGCTTGGGCCGAAGGGGCAGGCCCTCGTCCACCGCGGCGGCCTCGGCTTCCGCGAGTGCCCGGTAGAGCGAGGCGACCGACGGCGACTTGCCCGCGTTCTTCCCGGCCTTGATGGTGAGCTTCTTCGCGATGTCGGGGACGGGGACGCCCTTGTCCTTCAGCGCGACGGCGAAGGTGAGCATGTCGTCGTCGATGACCTTCGGCCGTCCGCCGTGGTTGCCCTTGGACGCGGCGATGACCTGGCCTTCGAGGGTCTTCTCCCGGATGTAGTTACGCTCAATCTGCCCGGCGACGGCGAGCACGGCGAAGAACATGGCGCCCATGCCGTTGGGGTCGTAGATTCCGGTGAGCGGGCCGGTGAGGAGTTCGAGCTGGATGCCGCCGGCCTGGAGCTTGGCGGACAGCGTCATCAGCTCGGCCGCGTTGCGCGCGAGGCGCTTGAGCTCGTGCACCGTGAGGATGACGGGCGTCTCGGGGGCGGCCTCCTTGAACTGGTGGGCCAGGGCGAGCGCCTTCTCCAGTTCGGGCCGGACCTTGACGCGGGTGCTGATCTGCTCCTTGAAGACCTTGTGGCACTCCGCGCGGTGGAGCGCTTCGAGCTGGCTCGCCAGTTCCTGCCGGGCGGTGGACGTCCTGGCGTAGCCGATGCGGACCGGGCGCTCGGTGTGGGGCGCGGGAACCACGGCGAGGGCCGGGCCCTGCTTCCACGCGCGGCCCGGATGCCGGTCGGCGGGGACGAGGACTTCGAGTTCCTCGCGGAGCGCGGGAACGAGGGCGAAGCGGGGGGTGTGGTACTTCGCGGCGGTCTTCCCGCCCCGGGTGCGGCAGGCGCTGCCGGCGGGCGCGTCACAGTTCGGGCAGTCGTGACGTTCTACCGCCGATGCGGCCCGATCGGGCGTGAGCTCCATGCGGGCAGCCTCTCAGAAGTGCCTCGCACAACACGTCGGTTTCGAGAGGACTTTTGCGAACGGCCACCTGCGGAAACGTGATCACCCTGGGGCCTCTCGCAGAACTCTCACAGATGAACATTTATGAGAATGACCGTGTGTGACGCACGGTCGGCGGCGGAGAGGTCCTCCATCATTTCTCCGCGGTGGTGAGGGTCCGCCCGCGATGGCGGCTGTGGAAATCGCTGTCCGGTTGTCGGAACGCGGTGATAGAGATTCAGGGTGACAATGACACTCGAGTTCCCCGTTCTGCTGCGACTGATCGACGAACGGTCGACCGCCTTCCGCGCCGCGGTCGCCTCCGCGCCCAGCCTCGACGTACAGGTGCCGACCTGCCCCGAGTGGACGCTGTTCGATCTGGCGCAGCACATCGGCGAGGGGCGCCGCGACTGGGCCGTCACCGTCGCCGCAGGGCCTGCTCCGGCCAAGTCCGCAGCGGAGGGCGCCCCGGCTGCGCCTCGGGAGCGCGAGGCCCTGCTGGCCTGGTTGGCGGAGTCCACGGAGCAACTGCTGGACGCACTGCGGAAGGCCGGCCCGGATCGCGGTTGCTGGACGTGGTGGGAGACGTCGCAGTCGCCGCAGACCTCCGGTGCCGTAGCTCGGCACCAGCTCCAGCAGATGGCGGTGCACACGTACGACGCCCAGATCACCGTGGGTGCACCGCAGCCGCTGCCGGCCGAGGTGGCACTCGACGGTGTCGACGAGTTCCTGTCCACCTGCGTCGCAACGACGAGTGCCTGGCCACACAAGCCCGCTGTCGTCGACTTCCACGCCTCCGAGGGCCGCTCCTGGCGCCTCTCGCTCTCCGCCAACGGCGCACGGACCGCCCGTCTCCCCGGGCCCGGCAGCATATCGGCCACCGCTGCCGACCAGGACCCGGACGCGGCCAACGCCTCCGCCTGGGGCACGGCCGACGAGCTGGTCCTCATCCTGCACGACCGTATCCCGATCAACTCCCTGAAGCTCGACGGCGACCGACGTCTCTTCGACCAGCTCAGCGCCTGGGACCCGGATGAGTAGGACGTGACGATGCACCCCCTCGTACGCCCCGAGGCATGCCTCCCGTCAACGGCTACAGCCACGCCGTGGTGGCCTCGGGGCCGCTGGGGGAGCAGACCGCCACGGCTGCGAAGCGGCTGACCAAGGGCGGCGGCCCACAAGCTGATCGGCGCGCCTGGTCGGCACCTGACGCCGTCAGTTCTCCGCGTCGTCCTCGTCGTCATCGGGTCCGGCCGCGTCCGGGTCGCGCAGCGGGCGCAGGGAGCCGGCGGCCGGGACGCTGGCGGTGAAACTGTAGCGGCCGAGCAGGTTCAGGTTCTTGTGCTTGAGCGGGGAGAGCCGGGCGATGTCCTCGTCCCGGATTTCGTGGCCCTCGGCGCGGAGTTGGGCGACGGCGGCGTCGATGTAGCGGGTCGTCCAGAGCACGATGGCGTTGAGGACCCGGCCGAGCGCGCCGAGCTGGTCCTCCATCCCGTCGCGGTACGCCTGGTGGATGGTGCCGCGCTTGCCGTGGCACACGTCGCGGGCGAGCTTGTGGCGGGATTCCTGCACGGTGAGCTGGCGGTTCATCTGACGGCGGTAGGTGTCGTCGACCGGGTCGACCATCCGCATCAGGTGCTCGGTCTTGGCGATCCGCCCGTACTCGGCGAACGCCTGCCCCAGCGGGGTCGGGTGTCCCTCGCGGCCGAACATCCGCAGCAGGTCGTAGGCGCGGACCTGGTTGGTGACCAGGGAGCCCGCGACCCGGAGCATGTCCGGCCACCACGTCTCGATCTTCTTCAGGTTGACCCGGTTCCGCGCGAGCGGCTCCAGCACCCCGTACGTCCCCGTTTCCACGCCGGGCATCGTGGCCCGCCAGAACCGCTGGTCGTCCAGGTCCTTGAAACGGGGGCTGAAGTTGTAGCCCAGGATCTTGAAGATCCCATGCCGACATCGTCGACGAAGCAGGGGCCCTCGCTGACCTGGATGAACTCAATCGCGTGTACCTGGTGACAGCAGCCTTACCGACACCCCAGATCGCCGCGCACAGCCGCGGCCAGGTCAGGCACGTACGTACCTCCGCTAGCGGTTCCCAGCAAGGAGACACTGAGCCCGCAGATCGCTTGGATCAGGTTTTCGCCCAAACGGCGCCAGGACTCTTCCGCGGCCGCCGGATCAATGCGCCCATGCGCCAAGTCGTATTCCACCTCTGCGCACATGTGCACAGTGAGCTGGCGAATCATCGCGTGATGCTGCACGATCACTCCGGAATCATCATTCCGCCACTGCACCCGGCCGAACTCGTCCAACCGTCGAACAGACGGCAGGTTCCCATGCGCCTGGATCGCGTACTCCCGCAGATTGGGCTCCACGATCACTTGAGCCAGGAACCGCCCGTACCAGGACGGCGTGCCCAGTTCGATGTGGTGCTCGATGTTCGGCAGGATGTGGCAGCGGATCCGCTCCTCCAGCGGCACCTCCCCCGGCGCGCCCAGTGCCTCCACCATCGCGATCCGGTGCTTCTCGATCCCGGCCATGTGCCGTTCCAGGATCGCGGTGATGAGCTCGTCGCGGTTGTTGAAGTGGTACTGCACCGCCGACTTGTTGCGCTGACCGGCCGCTTCCCCGATTTTCGTGACCGACACGCTCGCGAACCCGTGCTCGGCATAGAGCCTCTCCGCGGTACGCATCAGCTTGTCCCTGGCAAGCACCGAACGGGGAGACGCCATGGCGACCGCTGGGAAGGAGGTCATCCTGCCCTCCAACTCGGGAAACTGACGAACCCACCGTAAGGCAACCACCTTACTAGGAGGTTTTTCAGCTGTCAGCCCGCGCGAAGCTCCGCCGCGACCGCCCGCTCCCGCAGTTGAGTGGCCTCCGCACGAGCCGCCTCCAGCTGAACACGCGCATCCTCCAGCCGAGCCCGCTCCAACCGCAGCTCCCCCCGCAACCGATCCCGCTCGTCCGCCGTCTCGCGCGCCTGCGCGATCTCCGTGGCGGCCAGCTCCCGAGCCTTCGCCGCATCGTTCAGGGCGACGGCCCGATCTCCCTGCGCCTCCGCCGCGGCACGTTCGGCGCTCTCCGCCCGCGCGATGGCCCGTTCGCGCTCCTGTCCAGCCGCCTCCGCCCTGGCCTCCGCCACCGCCAGGTCCCGCTCGGCCCCCTGCCTGGCCCGCCTGGCCTCCGCCGCCTCCTCACGTGCCCGCTCACACTCCGCCTTAGCCTCCGCCACCTCCTTCCGCGCCTGCTGGGCACGCGCCTGCCCATCCTTTTCCGCCCGTACGGCCCGCGCTTCAGCTTCTTTCCGCGCCTGTACGACCTGCGCCTCCGCCTCCTTCTCGGCCCGTGCCGCCCGAGCTTCCGCCCCCCTTTCCGCCCGTACGGCCTGCGCTTCCGCCTCAGCGGCACGCCCGTCGGCCGCCTCGACCCGCTCCGCCAGCTCCTGAACCGCCTGGTCCCTGGCCCGCTCGGTCAGCTCCGCCTGTCGTGCGGCCTCCTCGGCCCGCCGCTCGGCCTGATCAGCCCGGCGCCCCGCCTCCTCGGCCGACTGCAGCGCCTGCCGTTCGGTGCTCGCCGCCTCCCGCAACGCGGCCAGCGCCTGCTCACGAGCCCGCTCCCCATCAGCCTGCGCCGTATCCCGCTCCGCCTCGGCCTCCTCCACCCGCAACCGCATCGCACCGGCCTCCCGGCGCGCGTGCTCGGCGGCCTCCCGCGCCAGCCGTACCTGCTCGAACGCCTGCTCCCGCTCGGTGCGCGCGATGGCGACCCGGGTATGGGCCTCGGCTTGTACGGCACTCAGCTTCGCCTCGACCCCGGCCGGACTCAACTCCTGCGCCAGCGCCCTGGCCAGCGGCTCGATCGCAGCCGCCAGCCCACCTTCCATCCGGTCGTACAGCTGCTCAGCCCTGGCCAGCGCCCCCTCCAGCCCAGGCGTGGCGCGCCGCATCTCCCGCTCCCGCTTGGCGGCGGCCTGGCAGTCGCCTTCCGGGCAGTACGCCTTGGGCCGCCCCCTCCCCCGCCGCTGCTCGATCGGGGTCCCACAGTGCATACACGGCGTCACCGCGCCCATCTCAGCCGTCACGCTCAGATTCTAGCATTTTCTGTTTTCTAGAAATTCAAATTCAATAATTAAGATCTGTTGCGTGGCGGGAGATCTCGCCAACTTGCGAGAAGGGAGAATTCTCGCAAGTTAGCGATCTGGAGTGTTCCTCTGAGCTCCGCTGCCGGTGTTGCTGGGACTGGGCTTTCGTCAGGTGTGACTGGTCATCAGACTGTCCTGCGGTTTCGTCCTTGCCTGTCGTGTGACGCGCAGGCTCGTTGACAGCGGAAACGCAGACCTATGACAGTGGACGACGCAGAGCTATGACAGCGATAGCCGTATACATAGTCGTTGACCCGCGGTTTGAATGTTGCGTGGCGTCATGCCGAGGCGCAGATCTATGACAGTGGCGGCGTTACTCCTGTCGCCCCCAAAGGTTTTCCGCAACATTATTGCGACCCAGCCCGGGGCTCCTGCGAAGCTGCAGGCGGAAAGGTCAGCCTCTGGCCGATCCGCTTTGTCTGGACATAACGAGAACAGCGGGTTCCGGCCGGCCACTGGTCTGATCGCGCTCGCGAAACGAAGTGGGCGTCCATGAGTGTCCCTCGCTGAGCTTGACCGCGAGGACCCCTGTGACCTGCTGTTCCATTCCGTAGCCCCGCCGGGGTGCGCAGGACGAGTTCTGGGTTCGAAGGCATTGCGGCAAGATCATCTGACCCCCCTCGCGGTCTGGAGCCAAGGCGCGTGTCCAAGGGCTGCACCGTCAAAGAACCGCGTCGCCCACTGCCATAGCTCCGCGTCTCCACTGCCACTGTTTTGCGTCGCTCAATCATGGGTTGACCTCCGCCCGGGTGCGCGGTGCTGGATGCACCCAGAACCTTTCATGGTCGCAGCCGCCCCACGCTGTGCGGAAAGCAATCACCAGGTAACGGCAAGTGGCTTGACGGGCCTCGCCGCCTCACTGGTATCGTGCATTTCGATTCCCCTGCCCGCTTCGGTGGGTAGGTGCGGGCCTCGCCTACGGGCGGGGCCTTTGCGTTATCACCATCTCCCTGGTCAGCGCATTCTCCCGATTGCCGTGCCAAGAGCCGTTTGCTGCTGGACCGGGCGGGCCTGGGGTGCGTTAAAGTCCGACGTTGCGCATGGCGTTGTCCCGCCAGCGGTCCACGGCGCGGATGTACCGCAAGACGACGGGTGAGGCGGGTGCCCAGCGGCCGTGTTTGGCGATGACGGCGACCGGGACGCCGGCGGCGTAGGCGACGGTGGCGCCGCCGGCGCGCAGGCTGTGCGCGGTGACGGTGTCCGCGTACGGCACGCGAGCGCGCACGGCCAGGTCGCGGACGACGACGTTGACCGCGTCCGCGCCGAGCGAGGGGCCGACGGTGCCGTGCCGGTTGACCCGCCGCAGCAGCCGACCAGTGGCGTGTCCGGCCTGGTCGAGAACCTGCAGCCAGTCGCGCCAGGCGGCGACCGGGTCGGTGAGCGGGTGGCTGCCGCGCGGGATGGCGATGGTCTCGCCGCGCGAGTCCTTGTCGGTCTTGGAGGTGCGGATGGTGACCTCCAGGCCGTCGGCGACCTCGCGCACGTCGTCCCTGGTCAGCGCGACGAGTTCGCTGCGCCGGCCCATCAGCGCCAGGCCGAGCACCAGCAGCAGCCGGTCGCGGCGGCCGATCGGTGTGCTCAGGTCGCAGGCGGCGACCATGGCGCGCAGCGCGTCGATGGTGATCGGCGGGGCCTCGCGCTGGCCGCGGCCGCCGTCCTCGGCGCGCTCGCGCTTGTAGGCGCGCAGCGCGAGCCGGGCGGCCTCGGTGACCGGCTGGCCCGGGTGGTCGGCGAGGCGGTGCATGGTGCGCACGGCGGCGATGGCCTGCTCGACGCTGGCCGGCGCCTGCCCGGCCTCGCACAGGGCCGAGGTGTATTCGGCCAGCGTGTGCCCGGTGGCGGGCAGCGCGACGCGGCCGTGGGTGGCGCACCAGGCGGTGAAGGCGGCCCACTGGCGGGCATAGGCGCGGCGGGTGTTGGCCGGCACGCCGTCGGCGATCCGGCTGCGGGTCTGCTCGCTGAGCGTGTAGTCGGCGGCGGTGTGCGCGCCGCCATTTTCTGGAAGCGGGAAAATCGGCGGCCGCTCCCCCGTCACCAGCGCCGCCTGCGGCGGCCCGTCGTCGCTCATGTCCGGTTTGCGCCTTTCTCGACGAGGTCCCACGCGGCCGCTCCTGACCCACGATAAGGAAGGTTATCACGGGTCAGCCCACTCGGCCTTAGCGTTTGCGAACGCACGGAACTGCTGCGATCGAACGATACGAACGCTACTCTGCTGCTTGTGGCGAACGATCAGGAAACTGTGGCGGCGGACGTACCCACCGAAAGTGACAATAGGGTCGATAGCTGGACGATCGGGACGACTGAGCAGCTGCGGTGTACCGGCCCTGGCTGTGCCAAGGCCCTGCCCGGGCGCAGCAGCCGCGCCAAGTACTGCAGCGACGCCTGCCGGGCGGCCGCCTACCGGGCACGCACCACGGCGCATGCCGCCCCCGTAACGAACGCGCTGCTGCGCGCTCAGGATCTGCTCGCGCCGTTGCTGGCGGCCGGCAAGCAGTGGCAGGCCGCCCAGGAGGCGCTGCGTACCCAGCTGGCCGAGCTGAGCAGTGGCGCGCTGGCCCAGGTCGAGGCCGCCGAACAAGCCGCCGAGGAAGCCCGCGCCGCCGCCGCGGCGGCCGAGCAACGCGCCACGACTGCGGCCAACACCGCCGCCACCCGGATCGCCGCCGCCGAACAGGCCCGTGCCCAGGCCGAGACTGCCCGTGACCGTGCCGAAGAGCGCGAGCAGGACGCCTGGCGCCAGGTCGGCGAGCATCAGTCCTCCCGCGTCCAGGCCGAGGAGGCCGCCGACGAGGCCGCTGGCCGTCAGCGCCGAGCCGAAAACGACCGCGACACTGCCCAGCAGCGAGCCGCCGAGCTCACCGCGCTGCACACCGCGGCGAGTGTCCGTATCACCGAACTCGAGCAGCTGGCGGCGGACCGGGAACGCGAGCTCGACGCCCTTCGCCAGCAGGCCCAGAACCGAGAGGAACGGGTACGCGAGACCGAACGCGAACGCGACCAGGCCCGCGGCACCGCCGCCGCGCACGCCCAAGAGCTTGATCGGCTCCGCCAAGCACTGGCCAGCGAACAGGGGCGACGCGAGCAGGCGGTCACCGCGGCGGCCGTGGCCGAGCAGGCTCGTGAGGCCGCCGCCCAGGCCCAGGCCGACGCCGCCGCTGAGGCCGACCGGCTGCGCGCCGAACTCACAGACGCCGCGAGCGCGCTCAAGACCGCGCAGCACCAGCGCGAGGAGGCCATCACAGCCGCCGCCGTGGCACAGGCTCTGCTGCGGGAGCAGGAGACGTCACGCCTGACCAGTCACGCCGGCCCCGCTACAGGTCATCCCGGCCGTACCACCGATGTGACCGAATCGGCCCGAACGTCATCCGATCGAACTCCCACCGCCGCCGGCCCCATGCCGGGCGACGTATCGTCGTCGGAGCGCGCCTAACGCGGACGTCAGCCATGCGTCATGTTCATCTCAAGGTCGGGTTCTGGCAGGATATTTCGGTGATCCCGCTCAAGATCCGCCAGACCTCATCCGGCGTCCATCTGTTCGACCGGCGCACCGGGCTCAACATCCTCCTGGAGCCGAAGAGCACCGGCTTGCGCGCGCCTTCGCTGGCGCCACGGCAGATCTCGGTGGCCCTGAGCAACGCGTGCGATCTGCGATGTTCCTACTGCTATGCGCCGAAGACATCCGGACGCCTGCGCCTCGATGACGTCGTTGGCTGGCTTGCGGACCTGGACCAGGCAGGTTGCTTAGGAGTCGGGTTCGGTGGCGGGGAACCCACACTGCTGCGAGATTTTCCACATCTGTGTCAGCGCCTTGCTGCAGAGACGCAACTGGCGATCACCTTCACCACCCATGGGCATCATCTCGACGCCGCGCTCTGCTCACGGCTGCAGGACACCGTACACTTCGTCAGGATCAGCATGGACGGAGTAGGTGAGACCTACGAGCGCCTGCGAGGCCGATCCTTCAGCGCTCTCCTGGACCGGTTGGCGGACGTGAGAACGCTGGCGCCGTTCGGCATCAACTACGTCGTCAACGACGACACCATCGGCGAACTGGATGCCGCCGTGGCCGTGGCTGTCGATGCCGGCGCTCGTGAATTCCTTCTTCTCCCTGAGCAACCCACGTCGGCCCGAAGCGGCATCGACAGCGAAACCATGGCATCCCTGCATGCGTGGGTGAACGCCTACCAGGGGTCTTTGGCGCTCACCGTCAGCGCCGCAGCCGCTGACGGCCTACCGGTCACCGCACCACTCCCGCGAGAGGAACCCCTGGAGGCATACGCCCATATCGATGCCAACGGCACGCTGAAGAGATCGTCGTACGACGACAGCGGTGTCGCGATTGGGGACGGCACCATCATGCAGGCGCTGGCCGCCCTGCGCGAGATGAGCGAGGGCACCGCGTGAAGATCTGGTGGGGCTATGGCTCAGAGCATTCCATGAACCTCGTCATGATCGGAAAGTTCGCCTCGGACGGGGACGCCGAAGCCACCAAGGAACTGATCGACAAGCTCGCGGCCGGCGTCCAGGAGGATGTCGACGCGGGGCACATCGAGGTCGGCGAACCTGCCCGGAGATTCAGCTCGGCCATGCTCGACCTTCTGCAGTCACTCAACGTGCACTACCTGTCTCCCTCTGATCTTGAGCAACTTGTCTACGACGCCAAGGTTGTTGCCAGCGGCGATTTCGTGGTCATCCGCACCGATGAGTCCGACGTGCAGGCTTTCCTGAAGATCTTTGTCAGCAGGGGGGCGCGTATCGACGTCTTCTCGGCACACGACTACCCCGGCGAAGAGGAGCAGCTGACCGAGGGCGGGGTTCCTCGCCGTGGTTAACGTCAACTGGGACGCCTTCACCCGCCTGCCGGGCGCGGCCACCTACAACTTCGAAATGCTGTGCCGGCACCTCATGCACCGCCATTACGCCGCTTACGGAGACTTCAAGGCGACCGCAAACCAGGCCGGCATCGAGTTCCATCTCCAGTTGGACCGCCCATGCGCCCTCGGCCAGGCGGGCCGCTGGTTCGGCTGGCAATGCCGCTGGTACGAGCTGCCTCCGGGACGAGCCATCACAGCCACCAGAAGAGCCAAGATCGAGCAGGCCATCAAAACCAGCCTGCGAGATCTTCCCGGGTTGACCGACTGGATCCTGTGGACCCGCCACCCGCTCACGGCAGGTGACCAGAAATGGTTCTACGGGCTGCAATCCATCGCCGGCAGCATGCGGCTCACCCTGTGGACCAGCGCCAACGTCGAGGAGCACCTGGCCGGGCCGGGTGAGCTGTACAGCGCAACCTACTTCGGCGACTTGGTCCTCACGCCTGAGGACCTCCGGGAACTGCACGAGCGGTCAGTGGCCCCCATTCGTTTCCGCTGGCTGCCCGAGGCGCACCAGCCGATCGATGCGGAGCGGGTCCTTCAGCAGATGCTCGGCGGCAGCCGGGCCCAGGCCCAGCTCGACGTCGCAGGATCCGCACTGGAGCTTGCACGTGCCGAGCTGCTGCGGCGACTGCCGGCCGACGTCCCGCCCGACCTGCACGAGCCGACCGAAGCCTTCGCGGCATTCCTCGGCAGTGTCCATGAGCACGTCCGGGCGGTGAAGACCTCTCTTGCACAGGCCGACTGGAAAACGCTCGAGGAGCTTTTCAGCAGCAGCCCCCGGCTGCTCCCCGAGCACCATGCGCTTCTCCGTCGCCTGCGTAACGCGCGAAGCCCCCTGGCGCCGCCGGCAACAAACGCCTTGGACGATCTCAGAAACATCCTCACCTTGCTGAAAACGCTCAACGAGCAGCTCAGCGTCCGCATGGTGGCGGTCGTCGCCGACGCGGGAAATGGCAAAAGCCACCTGTCTGCTCAGATCACCCGTGCCGGGACGGACCAACCAGCGGGGATCTTCCTGCAAGGGCGTCAGCTCGCCGCACGGCACACCTTGGACGACCTCGCTCGCACCATCTCCATCAACGGACGGCCCTGCCCGAACGCCGAGTCGTTGCTGGCCGCGCTCGATGCCGCCGGAGAGCGAGCTCAGCGACGACTTCCCCTAGTGATCGACGGGCTCAACGAGTCCGAAGACCCGCGGCAGTGGCGCAACCTGCTCAGCTCGGTGACCACACTCCTGGCGCGTTATCCCCACGTCCTGCTCGTGTGTACGCTCCGCAAAGCCTTCACCGAGGAGTGCCTGCCCGCGGGGACACGTCAGCTCGTGATCGAAGGCTTCGACAATGATCGAGCCGACGCGATCGACCGGTACTTCGCCTGGTATCGCATCGACGGCACCGATGCGGATCTCCCGGAGACCCTCCTCGACAATCCGCTGGGGCTTCGCCTCTTCTGCGAGGTGACCAATCCCGACCGAGCCGACGTGGTGGGTATCGAAGCGATGCCCGGCTCGCTTGCCGCTGTCTTCGACCGTTACTTGGAGCAGGTACATACCTGAGCCTCCCCGGGACTATTACACATTCGCCGGGGAGATCCCGTGGCATCCGACATTCGCGCATATCCACGAAGAGGACGATCCATACGACCCCTACCGTGGGATCCTGCGACTGGACGACGGTGTCACCGTTCCCGCTGAGGTGCTCGCGCATCATTACACGTGGGAGAGCTACCACTCAGTCCTTAACGATGTCGACGGGGCCATCGTCCCTTCGAAGGAGATCTCCCGCGCCCTGGACTTGCGGGCCGGCGCCCGGGGGTTTCATCAGTTTGAGCGCTCGGGAGTGATAGCAAGTATGTCCTACGGGCCCCCATCGCGGATGCGCGGTCACCTTTTGTACATACGGCGGGAGGCGCTACAGATATACGCCGCAGGGCGTGCCCTCGTGCTTCTCTGGTGGGGAGAGCGTCAACCTCGTCCTTTCCCCTCCGACCGTCCCGCCTGGCTCGTGAACATTTGGCAGAGCCACCAACAGGTGTGGCGCTTCGTGCAGCGCATTGATCTTGAGAGCTGAACGCTAACGCCTCCAGAGCGGGTGCCTCCCGCGCCGCCGCGCACCGGGCCCGCACCACCGCACACGCCGCCCCAGTCGCCAACGCGCTGCTGCGCGCCCGGGATCTCCTGGCCCCGCTGCTGAACGCCAGCGAGCAGTGGCAGGCCTCCCAGGACGCACTGCGCGCCCAGCTCACCGAGCTGAGCGTCGGCGCGCTGGCGCAGGTCGAAGCCGCCGAACAAGCCGCCGAAGAGGCCCGCGCCGCCGCCGCGGCCGCCGGTCAACGCGCTGCCACGGCCGCCAACGCCGCCGCCACCCAGATCTCCGCCGCCGAGCAGGCCCGTGCCCAGGCCGAGGCCGCCCGCGACCGCGCCGAGGAACGCGAACAAGACGCTTGGCGGCAGGTCGGCGAGCACCACAGCGCCCGCACCCAGGCCGAACAGGCCACCGCCGACGCCACCGCCCAACAGCGCCAAGCCGAGAGCGACCGCGACGCCGCCCGGCAGCAGACCACCGAGCTCACCCAGCTAACGCCGCCGCGAACGCCCGCATCACCGCCCTGCAACAGGACAGCGCCCACCGCCAGCGCGACCTTGCCGACGTGCGCCAGCAACTGCAGACCCAACAGGAGCGGGCATGCGCGGCCGAGCACGAACGCGACCAGGTCGTCGGTACCGCCGCGGCGCACGCCCAGGAGATCGAACGGCTTCGCCAGGCGCTGAGCGCCGAGCAGCAGCGACGCGAACAGGCGATCACCGTCGCAGCCGTGGCTGACCAGGCCGCGGCCGCTGCCAGCGCGGAGATTGAGCGGATCCGTGCCGAGGTCGCCGACCTGACCGGCGCGGTGGCCGCCGAACGAGGGCAGCGCGAACAGGCCGAAACCGCAGCCACGGTAGCTCAAGCCCTGCTATGTCAGCAAAATTCCGCCCGGCCGCCCGACGACCCGGATCCGGCCATGGACCATCACAGACATCCTGCCGACGAAGGCGCCCACACGGGTTCGACTACTCGTCGTACCAGCGCCTCTACCGCATGCGCCGACGGGGCAGATGGTACCCGTCTTGGTTTGTGCCAGCGGCCATCTGGAAGGGCTGTTAGGTGGTCTTGAAAGTGCTGTGTGGTGGCCGTTGTTTGTGCTGGTGGGTGGCCGGGCGGGTGCTGGTGGGTGGCCAGAGCGTGTGCTGGTGGGCGGTCAGGGGGTGCCGGTAGGCGGCCAGTGAAAGTGCAGGTCCGGGGGTGGTGTCACCAGGGCCAGAGGTTGTCGGTTTCGGCGGAAGGCTGAAGGGAGCAGCCTCGCGCCCTCGGGGCGGTGGCCTGGCCCCGAGCCCCCGGACCAGGCCACCGCTACCTGCTCAGGCGGACAGCGCGGTGGCCAGCTCGTCGAGCCGCCCGAAGGCCCGAGCCATGCCCACGTGATCGATGTAGTCGCGCGACTCGACGATGACTCCGTCCCGCACCCGGACCACGAAGATGCACGGCACCGCGAAGTCCCTGCCGTCCACCGAGCCGACGTAGCTGAACTCGTAGATGACCACCTCGGGATCGGCGGTCTCGTGGATCCGGCCCACCGGCTCGAACCGTTCAACCTCCCAGACCGGCCCGCCGGAGAAGTGGTGCCGCAGCTCGGCACGAGTGCGCAGCGGAGTGTCACCCAGCGGCGCGAACGGATGCCGGACGTCGGTCTCTTCGGCGTACAGACTCGCGAGACGGTCGAACTCCGCCTCCTTCTCCTCCTTGCTCAGACCACCGGCCATCACACGGCTGACCCCTTCGGCGACGGCACGGACGACATCGGCTGGTGAAGACGGCACAGCATTCCTCCAGAACTTAAGCGAAGTCCAAACTTCGGTAACTGTACCGAAGTAGCCACTCCGGTTAAAGTCCCTACCAGAACCGAAGGAAAGGGACCGGATGCGCCAAGACGCCCGAGAGAACCGGGAGCGGATCCTGGCCGCCGCCGAGGAGGTCTTCGGCACCCAGGGCGCGGCCGGATCGACCGAGGAGGTCGCCCGACGGGCCGGCGTCGGCCACGCCACCGTCTTCCGCCATTTCCCCACCAAGGAGGAGCTGATCGAGGCGGCCCTCCTGCGGCACTTCGACCGCCTCACCGACCAGGCCCTCGCCATCGCCGCAACCCCAGACCCCGCGACAGGCTGGCGCACCCTGCTCCGCACGATGATCGAAACGGGAGCCACCAAACTCACCCTCGGCACGATGCTGCCCGCGAAGCCCTCCACCGCCGCCATCGGCGCCTCGGACCGCCTGAAGGCCGCCGTCAGCGAGGTACTCCGCCAGGCACAGAACAGCGGAGCCGTACGCCCCTCCGCCACCGTCGAGGAGGTCTATCTCCTCATCCGCGGCCTGGCCCAGGCGTCCGCGACCATGCCACCCAACCCCGAAACCCTGTCCCGGGCCATCGACATCGTCCTCTCCGGCCTCTCCCAGCCGCCTAGGGGGTATCCCTCCAGGTGTGGAAATGATCACCAAACGTAGACGGAAGTCTAGAACGATCATTCACCATCTCGGGGGAGAACACGATCATGTCCACGACACGGGGAAGATCCGCGCTGGCCGCGGTGGAGCGGGACCAGCACGATGACGCATCGGCGCTGCTGCACGCGGCTGCTCATCATGGCGGGGGAAAATCCCCCCATCGTGACGGCGAGGTGCCGCTGCGGGATCTGCTCGGCGATCATGTGCTGGACCTGCTGCTGGAGCGCTCGAAGGACGGGGCGGGCGGGCTGCGGCTGACCGGGCAGGGCTCGATGCTCGGCGAACTGGTCAAGGCGGTGCTGGAACGCGCCCTGGAGGGCGAGTTGTCCGCCCATCTGGGCTATGGCAAGCACGATCCGGCCGGCCACAGGAGCGGCAACTCCCGCAACGGCAGGATCGGCAAGACCGTGCAGACCGGGGTGGGGCCAGTGCGGCTGACCGTGCCCCGGGATCGGGCCGGCACCTTCGAGCCGGTGCTGGTACCCAAGCGGGCCGGCCGCATCTCCGGCGGCCTGGACGACATGATCATCAGCTTGTACGCGCACGGCATGAGCGTGCGCGACATCCAGCACCATCTGCGCCAGATCTACGACACCGAACTGTCGCACGAAGCCATCTCCAACATCACCGACGCCGTGCTCGAAGAGGTCCGTGCCTGGCAGAGCCGGCCTTTGGAGGCCGTCTACCCGGTGGTGTTCCTGGACGCCATCGTGGTCAAAGTCCGCGACAACCACAGCGTCCAGGCCAAACCCGCCTACCTCGCGGTCGGCATCGACGCCGACGGCGACAAGCACGTCCTCGGGATCTGGCTGGCCAAGACCCCGCTCGATCACGCCACCGCCGGCGAGTCGGCCCGGTTCTGGACCACGGTGATGACCGACCTGAAAAACCGCGGCGTGCGCGACATCCTCATCGCCTGCACCGACGGCCTGAACGGCTTCGAAGACGCCATCCACCACGCCTTCCCGCACACCACCGTGCAGACCTGCGTCGTTCACCTGATCCGCAACGCGCTGCGGCCGGTCGCCCGCCGCGACCGCGCCGCGCTGGCCGCCGAACTGAAGAAGATCTACACCGCGCCCAGCGAGCAGGCGGCCTTCGACGCCCTGGCCGACTTCACCGCCTCCACCTGGGGCGAAAGGTATCCGCAGGCGGCCCGCGTATTCGAGACCGCCTGGGACCGCTTCACGCCGTTCTTCGCCTTCTCCCCGGCGGTCCGCAAGCTGCTCTACACCACCAACGGCATCGAGTCGCTGAACTACCAGCTGCGCAAGGTCACCAAGGCGCGCGGGCACTTCCCCGGCGACGACGCCGTGGTCAAGCTGCTGTGGCTGGCCATCATCAACATCGAGGACAAACGCGCCCGCGAACGCGCCGTGTACAAGGAGAAGACCG
Organism: Nonomuraea sp. NEAU-A123; assembly: GCF_018603905.1. Taxonomy (GTDB): domain Bacteria; phylum Actinomycetota; class Actinomycetes; order Streptosporangiales; family Streptosporangiaceae; genus Nonomuraea. The sequence goes on along the minus strand of NZ_JAHFZZ010000002.1, from coordinate 106,167 downwards.
GCAAGATCAAGGACTCGCCCAGCACCGCCCGCCTGATCGAGGGACAACGCACCATCGGCTGGCGCGAGGCACTCATCGAACTCGACATCGCCTATCCAGGGCGAATCAAGTAAAGACCGCTCGCTAGCTATCAGGAACGATCTTTACACACTTGAAGTGACAACCTCTCAGAGCCATCCTTGCGAAAACCATTGGTGCCCGGCTTGCTCCGCTGATGGACTGACGTCCTACCGTGAGTCTGCCGCGTGACGGAGGTAGTGGTTGTGACAGGCTATGACGTGCTTGCCGAGGTGTACGAATGGCTCATCTCGGATGCAAAGTTGCCTCCAGCCGAGTTCGCTGCGTCGTTCGACGACGTCCTCAATCTCCTGCCGTCGAACGCTCACGTCCTCGACTGTTCGTGCGGAACCGGACAGTTGGCGGTTGGCCTCGCCGGTCGTGGCATGCAGGTTGTCGCAACTGACGCCAGCGAGGCGATGGTTCGTCGGACTGCAGAGTTGTCTGAGGAGTTCGGGGCATCCGTCCGGGCCGTACGGGCGAACTGGGAAGAGTTGCCCGACCATTTCCAGGACAACACGTTCGACATGGTGTTCTGCGTTGGCAACTCGCTTCACCATGCCGCGGGCGCGACAGGCAGGGGTGCTGCTCTGGAGTCGATGTCACGGCTTCTGCGCCCCGGCGGGCGCTTGGTACTCACATCCCGCACTTGGGAACTCGTGAGGGCCAGAGGTTCCCGGCTGGAGATCAGTGACCGACTCGTCCGCCGGAACGGTCGCGATGCCGTCGTGGTCTACCGCTGGGAGATTGCGCCGCATTGGGAGGAGGAGCACCACATCGAGATTGCGATCGCGCAAGTTGATGCGACCGGGTTGGTTCTTGTCCGCTCGGAACTGCTGTCCTGCTGGCCCTACCGGTACGAGGAACTCGAAGTCGAGCTGCACCGGGTCGGACTCCAAACGGAACTGAGCACGTTCGATCTTGAGGCCGAGAACTACATGGTGGTCGCGAGCAAGGTATAAACACCGGACTCTCAGTCCCTGGCCGGACCGCGCGGTTGCTCGCAGGACGCTTGCGCCCTCTCATCGGTGCGGGTTCAAGTGGTCAACGCAACGCCTCGGACGAGGAATGCTCGTCGATCAGACGTGGATGACCGCCGTTCTCAACGACGACCTGCCTGAGCTGCACTCCTTTGTGACCGGATTACGCCGGGACCAAGACGCCGTCACCGCCGGGCTCACCCTGCCCTACAGCTCCGGGCCCGTCGAAGGGCACGTCAACCGGACCAAGATGCTCAAGCGGCAGATGTACGGCCGCGCCAACCCCGATCTCCTGCGCAAACGCATCCTGCTGACTGACTGACCAGGGTCCGATCACGAAATCTGTGCCTGATCCAGTATTCACGTGTCGTCGACATCAGCTTGCTGAGATCTGGCCATTCGCGCCCGCTGGCGAGGAGTGAGGTGTCGATTTGAGGCCTGCTCGCCTGCCTCTGGGCTTCGGCCGCTGCAGGGCTGTGACCAATTTTTGCTGCAAGCGGGGTGACTCACAGCGCCCGGACCAGCATCTTCGTCAGCTGACTGCAGCGCTTTGGTCATAGCAGTTGCAGCGACGCTGGTCATCGAGTGGTTGGTGACTGTGCCGTCCACCTCCACCAGTGATCAGGCTGCGGTTGCTGGCCCCGTTCGCGGACCTGACCGCGGCCAACGTCGCCGCCCGCCAGTGGTGCGCCGAGGTGAACACGGTCCCGCACGCGGAGATCTGCGCGATCCCCGCCGAACGCCTGACAGCCGAGCATGGGCTGCTGGCGGCGCTGCCGTCGCTGCGCCCGGCCATCGGCAAGCCACCGGCCACCCGCAAGGTCGATCGGCTCTCCTGCGTGCGGTTCGGCTCGGCCCGCTACTCGGTGCCCACCCGCCTGATCGGCACCCAGGTCGCGGTGACCGAGGCCGACAGGCACCTGCTGATCACTGATCCGGCCACCGGCGAGATCGTCGCCACCCACACGCCGGTCGCGCCCGGCCAGGCCTCGGTGACCGATGAGCACTACGGCGGTCCCCGGCCAGCGCCCCGCCGCGCCGCCCGGGCCCGCACCGAGACGGAGAAGACGTTCCTGCAGCTCGGCCCGGTCGCGGAAACGTTCCTGGCCGGTTCGGCCGCTTCCGGCAACGCCCGCCTGGCCGGCGACCTGGTCCAACTGGCCGCGTTGCGCGCCGCGCACGGCGAGCAGGCGCTGCTGGCGGCGCTGGAGCGGGCGATCTGCTTTCGCCGCTGGCGGGCCGAGGACGTGCGCTCGATCCTGGCCGCCGGAGCCGGCACCGCCCAAATCCGCCCCCCAGGCCAGGCTCTGGTGCTGGAACTGCCGCACGTTCCCACCCGGCCGCTGACCGCTTACGCCCTCGACCAGGTGGGAGAGGCGTCATGACCGCGCCCGCGATCCCCCCGCTGGCCGCCGACCTGGACAACGGGCTGCGCCGGCTGAAGCTATCCACCATCCGCCGCCTGGCGCCCGAACTGCTCATCACGGCCCGCACCCAACGCTGGAATCCGGAAGAGTTCCTGCGCACCCTGCTGGATGCCGAACTGGCCGCCCGCGATGCCTCCAACACCCGCGCCCGGATGAAGGCCGCCGCGTTCCCGATGCTCAAGACCATCGAGGAGTTCGACGTCGCCGCCTCCTCCATCCCCAAGGCGACGTTCGACCACCTCGCCTCGCTGGAATGGGTCCGGGCAGCGGAAAACTACTGCGCCGTCGGCCCGGCCGGCACCGGCAAATCCCACAGCCTCATCGCCCTCGGTGTCGCCGCGGTCCAGGCCGGGCCCAAGGTCCGCTACTTCACCGCCGCCGACCTGGTCGAGACCCTCTATCGCGGGCTGGCCCACAACTCCGTCGGCCGCGTGATCGAGAACCTGCTGCGCGCCGATCTGGTCATCATCGACGAGGTCGGCTTCGCCCCGCTGGATGACACCGGCGCTCAGCTGCTGTTCCGCCTCGTCGCCGCCGCCTACGAACGCCGCGCCCTCGGGATCGGCTCACACTGGCCCTTCGACCAATGGGGACGCTTCCTGCCCGAACACACCACCGCCGTCAGCCTGCTGGACCGACTCCTGCACCACAGCATCGTCGTGGTCACCGAGGGCGAGTCCTTCCGCATGAAACAGGCACGAACCAGGACACCAGCACGCCTCACCAAGAAGTAGTCAACTACGAAGCAGCGGGGACCTTAAACCGGCCACCAGCGGCGACACGCACGGGTCTGGCCCACATTTAGTGATCGGCCGTACTTGCAAGATCACAATCTTGTTGAGCCGGGTGCGGGCCGGTGCTGGTGCCGGGACGCTGCTCTATGTCGATCATGGAGCTGTTGGCGGTCGTGTTTCCGCATCTTGCCGCCGTTCGCATCGAGCGGGTGCATCGGATGGGTGCGACCATGCGGGTGAAGGCTGCGACGACGGAGCCGAAGAGCGCTTGTCCGGCCTGTGGATGGGAGTCGGTGGGGGTTCATAGCCGCTATGAGCGGTTCCTGTCGGATCTGCCGGTGGCCGGGCAGGAGGTGCTGCTCCAGGTGCGGGTGCGTCGCTTCTTCTGCGACAACTCCGCCTGTGGCAAACGGACTTTCGCCGAGCAGGTGGCCGGTCTGACCAGCAGGCACGGTCGGCGCGCAGCGGGGCTGGTCTCGATGTTGCGGGTGGTGGCGCTGGCTCTGGGTGGTCGGCCCGGTGCACGTCATACCGCTCGCCTGGCCTGTGCGGTGGGTCGTTCGACGCTGCTGCGGTTGTTGCGGAGCTTGCCGGATCCGCAGGTGGCGACTCCCCGGGTGCTGGGGGTCGATGAGTTCGCCTGGCGCAAGGGCCACACCTACGGAACAGTGCTGGTCGACGTGGAGGGCGGCCATGTGGTCGACCTGCTGCCGGATCGCTCGGCGGACTCGTTTGCGGCCTGGCTGGAGGCTCATCCCGGAGTGGAGGTGATCTGCCGGGATCGGGCCGGCTGCTATGCCGAAGGTGCTCAGCGCGGCGCCCCGTTGGCGGTGCAGGTGGCTGATCGCTGGCATTTGCTCCACAACCTGTCCGGCGCGGTCCAGCGGGCCGTGTCCCGGCACCGCGCGCACCTGCGTGAACCGGCCAAGACCGAGGTTGCGGAGCCTCCTGCCGCCCCGGAGCCGACCCGCGAGGAAGGATCCTCGGCCGCCCGCATCAGGATCCGGCACGCTGAGATCCACCAGGCCCTCGCCCAAGGGATGAATATCACCCAGATCAGCCGCGAGCTACGGCTAGATCGCAAGACCGTGCGCCGCTACGCCGCCGTCACCAGCGCCGACGACCTCATCAGCGACGAGCGCGCACCGTACCGGACGATCCTCGATGCCTATCTTCCCTACCTGCACCAACGCTGGGAGCAAGGCTGCCGCAGCACCGATCAACTGTTGGCTGAACTGCGCGAACGCGGCTATCTGGGCAGCGCCTGGACGCTCCGACGCCTCACCGGCAAGCTCCGCATGACAACCGCCAAACCCGCAACACCTCCCGCACCCAAGATCCGGGAGGTCACCGGCTGGATCGTCCAGCCACCCAGCAAGGTCGCCGCGGAAGATCTGGCCAAGCTGGAACAGATCACCGCCCGCTGCCCGGAACTCGCCTCGATCACCGAGCTGACGCGCCAGTTCGCCGAGATGCTCGTTCACCGTCGTGGCGAGCATGACCTGGAAAGCTGGGCAGCGCGAGCAGAGGCCAGTCCAGCACGAGAACTGCGCGACTTCGTCGCCGGCCTTCGCCGGGACTGGGCGGCGGTCAAATCCGGGCTCACCTTGCCCTATAGCTCCGGGACCGTGGAAGGCAACGTGAACCGCATCAAGATGATCAAACGGATCATGTACGGACGAGCCAACCCCGACCTGCTCCGCGTTCGTGTCCTGCACGGCTACTGATCACGAAAAGTGGGCCAGACCCACACGCACTTGACCATTGACAGAATAGACGACACCTGATTACGCGAGGTCGCCAGGTCCGACCCCCGGGTAGGGAAGGCGCTGGTGTCCGGCAACGCGCGGGAGGTCTCCTGCTCTGACGTGATTCTCGCCGGGCCTCCGTGTCACCAAAAGTCCAGATTGATCCTCCCCCGCAGAGAGCGATCCCCCCGCCGGGAGACAAACCTCATCCTTGCGTGGCTGGCTTCCATGCGGTGTGGTTTCTCGGCTGGTCGACTCTGTTCGTCCCTGGTAGAAAGCCATACAGCGTGATCGTGGATCTACCACTCGGTGTGATGTCGCCCCGGCGGGAGGTTGGAAGCCCTATCCGCCATGGGGAGAAAATCACCTCTCTGGCTGCGATGACCCACACTGATGGGCCGACTCCGATCCCCTAGGGTTCAGCCTGGGATAGGGCACTCACCGCCCCCTTCGCCCGTCAGGAGCATCCGGTCGGATCTGCCGGATGGTCTCGGCGGAGAGGAGGTGAGAACACCCGTGGAGGAGGCGCCCCGTCCCAATCGTGATCGGCATCAGCGACTCAGAACGGGCCTGACCGTGATCAAGCTCGTGCTGTGGCTGGGTTGGCTCATCTGGACCAGCAGCGATCACGACGCCACCCACTAACACGTGGGTGGCCGGGCCTCCTACCGGGTGAGCCCGCTAAGTCCCCCAGGTAGGAGGCCCGGCCGTCTCAGGCTATGGCCGTTGCGGGCCTATCCGTAGGAGGGAGACGGTTTTCCCGCCAGGCCGGACTACAGACTTTGCCACCCTGACATAACCCTGTCCCTCCGGTGATCACAAAACTTCGCCAACCGGACAAGTTGAAGATCAACAAGAGGGCGTCAGGGAAGGTTTCCCCCGCCCCAGCTCGCCGGAGGCGGGGGATAGTGTTTGACACCGCGCCGGTAGGGATCACTCGCACAGGAATGGCTACATTCAGTAGTTTATCATTGCTGTGTGTAGTTGTTCGTGAGAGGGCCGGTATGCCCCACCCCCACGGCGTAGCCCCCTGATCAGCATTACCCTCGGCGGCGTCCGCCGGCCACCACTCGGCGGGCGCCCCTCGCGGCGTCAGCGCTCCACGAGGACCCGCACGTCCCAAGGGCCGAGCGCCAGTTCCTGGCCGGCGTCGTGGTCGCTCTCACCGAGGACGTCCCGCACCGCGACCGGCAGCCGGACCGCGACCGGCTCCCACGACCAGTTATGTACGAAACGCACCTTGCGGCCGTCGCGCGAAGTGGCGCCCGTCGACGTCACGCTCGCTGCCCCGAACCGCCACCCTGACGGCTCGGCCGGGACGGCCCAGTCGAACAGGGCGCGGGCCAGCACGGTGTCCGGGACGGTCCCCACGTAGGTGATCCGCCCGGCTCCGTGCGCCCGGCTGGTGATGGCGGGCCACCGGCCGTAGTGCGGGTGCTCGTAGCGGGCGAGCACCTGCGCGGTCTCCGCCCGCACCCCGTCCGCCCAGCGTGTGGCGGCCGCACCGGGCGGGAGCACCAGCGGCGAGCCTTCGGGCGCGTGTACCGGGAGGTCGGTGTCCAGGTTGGCGAATTCCTCGTACCAGATGCCGGCGGGCTCGGCGAGACGGGCCGGCATGACCTCGGTACGGGCCCGCGCCTCCAGGTCGCCGTATCCGGTGCGCGGCCCGAGTACCAGGTGACCTCCGGCGGCGGCGTAGGCGGCGAGCCAGTCGAGTGTGGCGTCGTCGGCGATGTAGAGCGCGGGGACGACGAGGACGGGATGCCGCGCGGCGGCGACCGCCGCGTCCTCTCCAGTGAGCTGCCCGGCGTGCATGATGCGCACCTGCAGGCCCGCGTCGAAGGCGCCGCGGTAGAACGGGTCGAAGATGCCCTCGTACGAGCGCCGGTCCGGCCCGCCCTCGCCGTCGGCGAGCGGCGGGTAGAACTCCAGCGCCCACTTGCTCGGCGCGGAGTAGAGCATCGTGACGTCGGCGTCCGGCGTGAGCCCGGCGACCAGCTCGCCGGCGGTCCTGAGCTCGGCTCCGATGCGCGCGATCTCCTGGTAGACGCGCCCGGGCCGGCCACTGTGCGGGAGGACGCCGCCCCAGTACGTCTCGGCGCCGAAGTGCAGCGTGTGCCAATGCCAGTACTCGATCATGCTCGCCCCGCGCGACACCAGGGCATAGGCCGCCTGGCGCCACTGCCCGTCGTAAGCGGGCCGGTTCATCCAGGGGAAGCCGATCGACTGCGCGTTGGTCTCGGTGACGAGGAAGGGCTCCTGGCGGGAGGAGTACATCCGGTCGGCGCTGTGGTAGAGCGCCCAGGTCCCGCTGGTCGTCCAGCCCTGCGCCCCCGCGCCGGCGTCGGGGAGGGCCAGGCCGTCCTGCATCGCGTAGTACGGGTTCCCGGCGGTGACGTCCAGGTGGCGGGTCAGCTGGTCGTCGGCCAGGGCGGGCCGGTTGTAGGAGATGCAGGTGGTGACGAACTGGCCGGGCCGCGAGTACTCCCGCACGATGCCGGCCTGCCAGTCGATGAACTCGGCGGTCTGGTCGGCCTGGAAGCGGCGCCAGGCCAGGTCGTACTGGGCCTGGAGGTTGCCGTCCGGAGTCCACAGGTCGGCCCACGTGGACAGGCGGTGCGACCAGTAGACCAGGCCCCACTCGCGGTTCAGTGTCTCGACGTCGCCGTAGAGGCGGCGCAGGTGGTCCACGAAGCGCTGGAAGACGCCGTGGTTGTGGAACAGCTCGAAGCCCGGCTCGTTGTCCACCTGGAAGCCGATGACCGCGGGGTGATCGGCGTAGCGGGCGACGACCTCGCGGATCACCCGCTCGGCGTGGAACCGGAACGCGGGGTGTGTGTAGTCGACCTCCTGCCTGGCCCCCCACGGGATGCGCTCACCGGTCGCCCGCTCGCCGGCGATCTCGGGGTACTGGCGGGCCAGCCACGGCGGCACGGCGTATGTGGGCGTACCCAGGACGACGTGGATGCCGCGCTCGTGCGCGCCGTCGAGCACCGGCCGCAGCCAGTCCAGGTCGAACCGGCCGTTCTCCGGCTCCCAGGTGGACCAGACGGACTCGCCCACGCGGATGACCGAGAAGCCCGCCGCGGCCATCAGGTCGAGGTCGGTCTTCAACCGCTCGTACGGCTGGTACTCGTGGTAGTAGGCGGCGCCGAAGAGCACCTGGTCGGGAAGCACACGTTCTCCATTCCGGGTCATTGCTTGACCCCACCGGTGGTGAGGCCGGACTGCCAGTACTTCTGCAGCAGGAGGAAGGCCGCGACGAGCGGCACGACGGACAGCAGCGAGCCGGTGACCACCAGCGCGAGCAGGTCGCCGGTCGCGCCGCCGCCGGCCGCCGACTGCGATGACCAGGACGCGAGCCCCACGGTCACCGGGTAGAGCGACGGGTTGTTCAGCATGATCAGCGGCAGGAAGTAGTTGTTCCAGGTGGCGACGAGGGTGAACAGCAGCACCGTGACCACACCGGGCATGAGCAGGCGCAGCACCACCTTGAAGAAGATGCCGAACTCGCCGGCCCCGTCGATCCTGGCCGCCTCCAGCAGGCTGTCGGGGATGGCGTCCTGGGCGTACACGCGCATGAGATACAGCCCGAACGGGCTGACCAGCGACGGCAAGATGATCGCCCACGGGGTGTTGACCAGCCCGACCTTACTGAAGAGCAGGTAGGTCGGGATGGCCAGCGCCGTGGTCGGCACCATGATCGACCCGAGGACCAGCCCGAACAGGGCCCGGTCACCCCTGAAGCGGTATTTGGCGAAGCCGTAGCCGCCCAGGGCGGCGAGCGCCGCCGCGCCCCCGGCGCTGGTCACCGCATACAGGAGGGTGTTGAGCAGCCATCGGACGTAGACGCCGTCGCCGTAGGTGAGCGTGGCGCGCACGTTGGACAGCAGTGAGAAGTCGTCGGCGAACCACAGCCCGAAGCTGGAGAACAGGTCGCCCGTCGTCTTCGTCGACGCCACGAACAGCCAGAACAGCGGCATCAGGAAGTAGATGAGGAAGGCGAGCATGGCCAGGGTCAGGACGTTCCCGCGCCGGCGCCTCGCCGTGATGGTGGTCATGGCTTGCTCCGGCGGTTCGTGGCCAGCAGGACGGTGTAAGAGGCGATGACGATGACCAGTCCGATCAGGAACGACACCGCCGCCGCGTAGTTGACCTCCTGGCTGGTGAAGGCCAGCGAGTAGGCGTAGAGGTTGGGCGTGTAGGAGCTGTCGATGACGTTGGGCGCGAGCCGCTGCAGCAGCTGCGGCTCGTTGAAGAGCTGGAAGCTGCCGATGAGGGAGAAGATCACGGTCAGCAGCAGCGCGGACCTGATCGCCGGGATCTTCACGCTCCAGGCGGTACGCCAGGGACCGGCGCCGTCCACGGCTGCGGCCTCGTACAGCTCCGGCGGGATCGCGCGCAGCGCGGCGTACAGGATGATCATGTTGTAGCCGGTGAACTCCCAGGTGACGACGTTGGCAAGCGAGCCGAGGGCGAAGTCGCCGCTGAGCAGGTTCGGTGAGGAGATGCCCAGCTTGTCGGCGAGCTGGGCGAGCGGCCCGAAGGAGGGGCCGTAGATGTAGCCCCACATCAGGGCGGCCACCACGCTCGGCACCGCGTAGGGGATGTAGATGCCCAGCCGGAACAGCCGCACCAGCCGCAGCACACCGCTGTCCAGGGCCAGCGCGAAGAACAGCGCCAGCCCCAGCATGATCGGCACCTGCGTGAGGAAGAACCTGGCCATCCGCCACACGCCGTCCAGCAGCCGCGAGTCGGTCAGCGCACGCGCATAGTTGTCCAGCCCGCCGAACACCGTGCCGCCGATGAGCTGGTCCTTGAAGAGGCTGAGGTAGGCGGCGTACGCCAGCGGCACCACCAGCATCGCGACGAACACCACCAGGAACGGCGCGACGAACAGGTAACCGGTCCAGGTTCTGGCGCGTCTCACTTCGACTCGACCTTGAACCCCTGGTTCGTGGCGTAGGTCGTGGTCCGTGACTGCCACTGACCGAGCGCGGCGGTGACGTCACCCTTGTCGCCCAGCGCCTTGCCGACGGTCTCGTCCCAGTCGCTGACGACCTGGTCGAGGAAAGGCGGCCACTGGAAGTCGGTGGACACCGTGCCGCTGATGGCGGCGAACTCCTTGTTGACCGCCTGACCACCGTAGAACTCCGGCTTCTGCCCGACGAACTCCGGGTCAGCCAGCAACGCCTTCGTCGGCGGGAAGAGGAACTGCTGGGTCGCCATCATCTTGGTCGACTCGGGATCGGTGTTGAGGAACTCGGCGAACTTCGCGGCAGCTATGGGATTCTTCGTGCCCTTGGTCACCGCCGAGGTGGAGCCGCCCCAGTTACCGGAGGCCTGCTGGCCCGCCTGCCACTGCGGCAGTGGCGCGGCCCGCCACTTGCCGCTGGTCGCCTTGGCGCTGGTGGTCAGGAAGGTGGGCGCCCAGGCGGCCGTCAGCCAGGTCGCGTACTTGCCCCGGTTGAGCGACTGGTACCACTGGTCGGTGAAGTCCGCGTCGGTGGAGACCACGCCCTCCTTGACCAGGCCGCCCCAGTAGGTGGCGAGCTTCTGGGAGTGCTCGTCGTTGAGGTTGATCGTGACGCGATCCCTGGCGGGCGTGCCGAACGGCTTGGCGCCCGCCTGCCACAGCAGGCCCGTCCAGACGGCGTTCTGGTTCGAGGCGAGGTTGGTCAGGTAGACGCCGGGGTCGGCGGCGTGCAGCTTGCGGGCCGCCGCGGCGAACTCGTCCCAGGTCTTCGGTACGGCTATGCCGTGCTTGTCGAAGATGTCCTTGCGGTAGAGCATGCCCATCGGGCCGGAGTCCTGCGGGATCGCCCAGACTTCGCCGCCGTCACCGGTGACCTGGGACCAGGTCCAGTCGACGAACTTGTCCTTCAGCGCCGCCGCGCCGTACGGGCGCAGGTCGAGGAGGCTGCCCGTGATCGTGAAGGTGGGGATGTACTGGAATTCGATCTGGACGACGTCCGGGGCGCCGCTGCCCGCTTTGAGCGCGGTGCGGAGCTTGGTGTACTGCGGCTCTCCCTGGCCGGCGTTGACGACTTTCACCTTGATCGCCGGGTACTTCTTCTGGAATAGGGCGACTTCCTTCTCGATCTGCGGCACCCAGGTCCAGAAGGTCAGCTCCGTGGGTGTCGTCATGGCCTTGTCGATGTCGGCCTGGCCGGCGTTCTGCGCGGCCGGGGTGGTGGTGGTCGTGGGGCTTCCCGCGCAGGCGCTCAGGCCCAGGCTCAGCACGGCCAGCACGGGGAGCCACCGCTTGCTGATGATCATTGATAGACTCGTTTCTCGTGTGTTGAGCACATGGAGCCGGACGTCGCAGGTCCAGGCTCCGAGCAGGCCGAAGCCGGGCGTGGCGAGAAGGTCGCCCCGGCTTCGGTCATGTCAGCGGCGCGCCGTCGCAGAGCGCGCACGCTGTGAGGGTCAGGGTGTCAGCCGGTCACCTCGATTCCCGGGGGGCGCGCGGTCGAGCCGCGCACGATGAGTTCAACCGGTGGTTCCTCCGGCACGGGCGTGCCCGTGACGCCCTCTATCCGTTCCACCAGCAGCTTGAGGCCGCGGACCGCGGCCCCCTCGAAGTCGCCGTGGATGGTGGTCAGCGGCGGGACCAGGTAGGCGGCCGAGGGCGTGTCGTCGAAGCCGACGACGCTGACGTCCTCCGGCACGCGCAGGCCAGCCTCGGCGAGCGCCCGCATGACGCCTATCGCCATGTCGTCGTTGGCGACGAACACGGCGGTCACGCCGGCGGCCGTGGCCAGCTGGACGCCTGCCGCGTACCCCGACGCCGGATGCCAGTCGCCATGCAGGACCGGCGGCTCGGGCACCCCTGCCGCGGCCAGGGCCGCCCGCCAGCCGACCAGCCGGTCACGCGCGGCCCACCAGCGCTGCGGCCCGGCGACATGCCAGACGGTGGCATGGCCCAGTGACAGCAGGTGCTCGGTGGCCACGCGCCCGGCGGAGGCGCCGTCACCGCCGATGAACACGCCCTTCTCGGCGTACGGCTGGGGCAGCTGGTTGAAGCTCATGACCGGCACGTCCGGGTCGAAGGCCACGTCTTGTCCGTCGTCAATGGGCTCCGACAGCACGATGCCGTCCACGCCCTGGCTGATCAGCGTGTCGATGGCGGCGCTGATGCCGCCCGGCTCGCCTTCGAGCGTGCACACGATGCTGAGCGAGTAACCGGTCTTGCGGGCCGCCCGCTCCAGCGCGACCAGCGTCGCGGCCGGTCCGTACAGGGCGCTGCCGAGCGAGACGACCCCGATGCGGTGGAAGCGGCCCTTGATGAGCGCCCGCGCGGCGGTGTTGGGGCGGTAGCCGAGCTCGCTCGCGGCCCGCAGCACGCGCTCGCGCAGGTGGTCGCGGACGTTGGGCTCGCCGTTGATCACCCGCGAGACGGTCTTCTGCGACACTCCGGCCAGGCGCGCGACGTCCATGCTGCCGACCGGGCGGCGGGGACCGCGACCTGTTTCGCGCATGGTTCACGCTCCGGGGAGAGCCTCATTGACTACGTAGTCATCAGTCTTGCGGCAACTCAACGACCACGTCAACGGCTTGTTACCGGAACGTTGCCACGCCATGCGCTCAGCGGGTCTCAGCGTGTGAGATGGACCGCGGGGACGAGAAGGGGTCGTCGCGGTCGACCTCGAGGCCACCACCTCACCAGGAGGACGAACGATCTGCACCGCCCCACCCGGCACCCACACCTGTCACATGATCAACGCGATCGCGGGAAGGGGCCGCGTGAGGTGCTTGCGCTGGATGACCGGGGCCTGGGCCAGCAGGATGCGCTGACAATCGGGATGTGGCACTCGGCGGTGTGCCCCGGTGATCGGCGCTCACCCGCAGGCAACCGAGACGAAGTAGCCCACGTCCTGGCCGACGCCGACGAGCTCCACATCTCGGAAGATCGCGACGGATCCTGGATTACGCAGCTGATGGAAGATCTGCCCCGACGCGGTGCCGACCACGTGCAGCCCCTCGGTGGCCTTGCTGATGCTCACACGGGGGAACTGGCCTGGCTCGAAGTCCACCTCGACACCGGGTGGGAAGGGGAATTTCGCGGTCTCGAAATTGGTCCACGGCCCCCAGACCCCGCCCATGGCGAACGTCGCTCGGTAGATGTCCGGATCGACGCCACCGCGCACCACGCTCACATAAGCGTTCTGGTCGGCGATGCCGCCAGCCGCTTCGGGATGAGCCGTTCCTCCGCCTCGTCCGCGCCGTAGGCGGGAGCGATGACCACGAGCGCGCTGACCAACTCCGGATGCTCGACTGCCAGCGCGGTGACCACCTGGGCGCCCATGGAGTGCCCGATGGCCACCACCGGACCGTCCAGCAGCGGCACCAGGTCGCTGGCCAGGTCGACGGGCCGGTATCCGCAGGCGGGAGCCGGGGATCTGCCGTGGCCGCGCAGGTCGGGGGCGATCACCCGGCGCTCGCCGAAGTCCAGGGCGCGCCACGTCCGGTGGTCTCCGCCCCAGCCGTGCACCAGGAGCAGCGGAGGTCCGTCGTGGCCCCGGGTCTCAACGTGTGGCTTCATACCGGACCTGCTCGAAGCGCGCCGTGCAGCCCTCGCCCGCCAGGTCCTGCACCCAGAACCCGGCGAACGCGCCGGTGAAGGGGTCCCGGTAGCGATGAAGAAATTTCCAACGAAGTAGCCTCTAACCTGGATTGATACGGAAACCTATGGCTAAGGTCTCGATTCGCTTACGGTGTTGACCATGAGCGACGACAAGCCGGAGTTCGGGTACGGCGCGGCGGTCGCCCGTTGTGGACGGCGCGGGACCGAGACGCTGAGGTCATCCGGACGGTGCTGCGCAAGGCGGGGCGTCGGGAGTTCAGCGAGCGCCACGGCGGGTTCGTCGTAGAGGGCGGCGGCGACGGAAGGCCGTTCCAGGTCGCGTGCGCCGACGACGCCGAGGCGTCCGCGCAGGAGGAGCTCTCCCGGTACTCCGACGACCTGCGCAAGGCCGAGTACCGCGTCGAGCCCGACGCTGACGATGATCAGGTGCTGCTGGTGCGGGAGTCCTCCTGACCGCGTTCGCTCCAGCGCCTGGGGGTGGAGGTCAGTGGGGACGGCGGCGCCGGGCGGGGTCGGCTTCGGCCGTGATGCGCGCGGAGGTCTCCTCGCCCAGGCGGACGTACCGGCCGAGGCTGGCCAGGTGCTGGTGGCGGCTCTTGGCCTGCAACTCCGGGGCGGTCCGTCCGGCCTGTGCGAGATGCTGCAACGCACTGTGCCGGAGCTGGTGCAACGTCCATCCCTGGCGGTGCGGGTCCAGCTCTGCGGAGGCGGTCTTGAACAGGTACTCGGCGCGTGGGTAGGACAGCCGCCCGCGTCCGGTGATCGGGCAGATGTCACCGCGCGCGGGCGCGCGGGATCCGGAAGTGGGGGCGCGCCGGTCGGCCAGGAACACCGGCCCGGCAGCGCGGCCGGCCAGCAGGCGAGGCAGCAGCCGGGCGGTGGCGGTGGCCCAGTGCACGTACTCGATGGCGCCGCCCTTGGAGACGACCCGGGCGCGGCGGAACTCCAAGTCGAGGTCCTCGACGTTGAGGCTGAGGATTTCCTCTGCCCTGGCAGCCGTGTCGTACAGGAGCCTCCACAGCACCCGTTCCCGCAGGGCGTTGGCGGGGTCGCTGAACAGCTTGTCCAGCCGGGCGGCCGGGATGGCGCGGTCACCGCGCCGGGCGGGCTTGCGCCGCTCCAGCCGTCGGGCGGGGTTGGTGGCCAGCAGGTCCTGGCGCTGGGCCCAGGTGGTGAAGGAGACCAGCGCGGACAGGTGCCGGTTCCAGGTGGCGGCGGCCGCGGCCGTCCAGCGGTCCATCACCGCGGCGTACTGCTCGGGCGTCAGCGCGGCGACCGGATACTCCGGCCCGGCCACGACGGTCAGGCGGGCGAGGGTCTCGGCGTAGCCGGCGCGGGTGGTGGCCGCCCGCACCGACTCCAGGAAGCGCTCGACCGCGGCCGTCATCGACGAGGCGGGCGAGGGACCGGCGGCCGGGGCCGGCGGGCCGGGGAAGGACACGACGGACACGGACGTTCTCCAGGCAGGCGATGTGACACATAATGTAGCTGAGTCGCCATCGTGGCGGCGAACGCCGAGCTGGGCGGACACAGCCCGATGGCAGCCCATGTGACACATAATGTGAGTTCTGTGTCACATAGCGAGGAGGGCAGAGCCAGGGCTGTCGGCCCGACCACCACGTCGGCTGGGGAGGGGAGCCAGGCCCGAAGGCGTTCGGCGGGGACTCTTCGTTCCCGATGCCCGGCCCCCGATCGAGCGCGGCTGGGTGTGGTGTTGACCTTCGTAGCTAACGTAAATAGTCTATAGCTAATCAGATTAGCCATTTGGTGGAGGACGGCATGACCGAGCACCTGAGAATCGGCAAGAACACCATCGCCTTCGACGTGACCGGGGAGGGTCCCCTGGTCGTGCTGGCGCACGGTATCGGCGACAGCCGGCACTCCTACCGCTTCCTCGTTCCCGGCCTGGTGGCCGCCGGTTACCGGGTCGCGAACGTCGACATCCGTGGGTGCGGTGAGTCCAGCCTCGGCTGGGACGGTTACAGCCGCACCGACATCGCCGGCGATCTGGTCGCCGTCGTGCGTCACCTCGGCGGCCCGGCCGTGATCATCGGGCAGTCGATCAGCGGCGGCGCCGCGACCATCGCGGCCGCCACTGCGCCCGACATGATCAGCGGAGTGATCGAGCTGGCTCCGTTCACTCGTGCGCAGCCGGTCGACCTGGGCGGGCTGATCCGGGTCAAGCGCTTCCGGATCGGGTACACGCGGATGGCGCAGGTCATCGTCCGGGGACGCCTGGCGGACTGGAAGAAGTACCTTGACGTGGCCTACCCGGCCAAGCCCGCCGACTGGAACAGCGAACTGGCCCGCATCGAGGCCACGCTGAGTGAGCCCGGCCGGATGAAGGCCCTGCAGGACATGTGCAAGTCCAAGCCCACCGACGCCGGCACCCAGCTCGCCCACGTCACCTGCCCGGTCCTGATCGTCGAAGGCAGCCTGGACCCCGACTGGGCCGACCCCCGCGCCGAAGGGGAGAAGATCATCGCCGACCTGCCCGCCGGCCTCGGCGAGCTGGCCGTGATCGACGGCGCCGGCCACTACCCGCACGCCCAGACCCCCGACCAGGTCCTCGCGCTGGCCCTGCCGTTCCTGGCCAAGGCGGCTGCCGGTGCCTAGGGCCGGACTCACCGCCGCGACGGTCACCGAAGCCGCCGCCGCCCTGGTCGACGAGGTCGGGTTCGACCAGCTCGGCATGGGCCTGGTCGCCGAACGACTCGGGGTCAGGACCCCCTCGCTGTACAAGCACGTCACCGGCCAGACCGACCTCGCCCACCGGATCGCCATCCTGGCCATGAACCAGTGCGCCGACGCCATCCGCGACGCCATCCAGGGCCGGGCCGGCACCGAAGCCCTGGCCCGCGGCGCACAGGCGATGCGGACGTTCGTCAAGGACCACCACGGCCGATACGCCGCAGCCAACGCCGCCCGCCCGACCGGACCCGACGACCCCCTCATCGACGCCCTCAACCGGGTGGTCGACTCCTGGGCGGCCATGCTGCACGGCTACCGGATCGACCCCGACCAGCAGATCCACGCGCTGCGGATGCTGCGCACCGTCCTGCACGGATACGCATCCCTGGAAGTAGCCGGCGGGTTCCAGTTCGCCACCGACATCGACGACAGCTTCACCTGGATGATCGACTTCATCGACCACGGCCTGCAGGAGACCACGGCCACCAGCACCAACAGCGCCCCCTCCCGCAGGGCCGCGCCGGGCGTGACGCTCTGACCGCCGTGGACTGCGCTCCACGCCAGTCCCCGGCCCCACCGACCACATGTCCTGGAGGTAGGGCCGATTCCCTTGATCTTCTCCGCCGCCTGGATTCTGCTGGGACTCGGCTTGCTGCGCACAGACGGCATCGTCGCGCCGGAGGTCCATACCGGCACAGACCGTTGATCGAGTGGTCTGTATGCCTGGTGCGGGAAGATCTGCGATCACATCGTGTGGTTGCCGCACGCGTAACGGTTCCGGGGACTTCCGGCGGCCTGGGCGTGGCGTGTGGTTGATCAGCTCGGCGACGACCGGGCTGATCACTGACGGTTTTCCTCACCTTGGCAGCGCACCTCATACCATCGGCCGCATGGCATGTGTGCTGGTCGTGGAGGACGATCTGGTCATCCGGTCCGAGCTGGTCGAGGCGCTGGCCGCGCAGGGCTATGAGGCGGAGCCGGCCGCGGACGGGGCCGAGGCGGTGCAGGCGGCCGAGCGGCACCAGCCGGATCTTGTGCTGCTGGATCTGGGGCTGCCCGATGTGGATGGGGTGGCTCTGTGCCGGCGGTTGCGCTTGAGGGTGCCGGACACGGTGATCGTCGTGCTGACGGCTCGTACGCAGGAGTTCGAGGTCGTGGTGGCGCTGGACGCGGGGGCTGATGACTATCTGACCAAGCCGTTCCGGCTGACCGAGCTGATGGCCAGGCTCCGCGCGCACCTGCGCCGGCGCGGCCCGGCACCGGGAGAGCGCATACTGACCGCCGGGCGGCTGCGCCTCGACCTGCCCGCGCGGCGCGCCTATGTCGGGCAGGAGGAGGTGGTGTTGCGGCCCAAGGAGTTCGACCTGCTGGCGGCGCTGGTCAGCCGGGCGGGCGAGGTGGTGACGCGCGAGCAGTTGATGGATGAGGTGTGGGACGAGAACTGGTTCGGCCCCACCAAGACGCTGGATGTGCACGTGTTCGCGCTGCGCCGCAAGCTGGCCGAGCACGGCGAGCCGATGGAGCGGATCGTTACGGTGCGGGGGCGCGGCTACCGCTACGAGCCATGACCCGCCGCCGGCAGGCTGTTTAGGTGTCGTGGCCGG
This sequence comes from Nonomuraea sp. NEAU-A123, assembly GCF_018603905.1. GTDB lineage: Bacteria > Actinomycetota > Actinomycetes > Streptosporangiales > Streptosporangiaceae > Nonomuraea. The sequence continues at coordinate 88,339 of NZ_JAHFZZ010000002.1, read as the reverse complement.
GTAGCAGCAGGCTGAACAGCGGGGGCCTGGCGCGGCTGAGCACCAGCCGGCCTCCTTCCGCTTCGGCCAATGACCGGGCCAGGGCGAGACCGATGCCGTGGCTGTGGCCGCTGGATCTGATGAACGGGTCGCTGTCCGGGGCCACGCCGGGCCCGTGATCGCTCACCTCGACGGCCATGCCGGGTCCCACGTCGGAGACGGTGACGGCGACCTCTCCCTGGCCGTGGCGCAGGGCGTTGTCGAGCAGGACGCGCAGGATCTGCCGGACGGCGGCGGGCTGGGCGGTAACCGGCGGCAGCGCGGGTTCCACGGTGATGGTCAGGCGGCGGCCCTGCCGGGCCAGCGGGCCGTGCCATTCTTGCCGGATCTCCTCCATCAGCGCGTCCACGTCGAGTCGCTCGGCGGGCGCGCGGCTGTCGCGGCTGAGCCGTACGAGATCGTCGAGGACCTCCTGCAGCCGTTCGCCCCTGGTCAGCGCGGCCTGGACCGCCGGGGCCAGGTCCGCACCGGGCCGGGACAGCGCCGATTCCAGGCCGAGCAGCAGGCCGGTCAATCCGGTGCGCAGCTGGTGGGAGACGTCGGCGCTGAAGGCCCGCTCGCGGGCGAGCACCTCGCCGAGGCGGCGCGCCGTCGCCTCCAGGGCCTGTGCGGCCTGGTCGGCCTCCCGTAGCCCGGAGGGTGCGGCGCGGACGCTGAAGTCGCCGCCGCCGAGCGTCTGCGCTGCGGCGGTCAGCCGCTCCAGAGGTGCGGCGAGCCGGGCCGACTGGCGCACGGCCGCGCCCGCGGCCAGCGCGATCACGATCAGCCCAAGCCCGCCCATGAGTAGCCACGCCTGATGGATACGCTGTTCGACCTGCGAGTTCGGCGTCGCCACACGGATGATCAGCGCGGGGCTCTCGTCGGAGGGGACGGGGGCGGACACGGCCAGGAAGCCGCCCTCCACCGTGTCGTGGACCCGGCCGTCCTTGCTGGAGACGGCCAGGCGGGAGTGGGCGGGGCCGTCGCCGAAGAGGCGGGCGCCGGCCAGGGTGTAGCCGCCGATGGCCAGGTCGCCAGGCAGGCCCGTCGGCAGTTTCAACGGTCCCCGTGGTTCGTCGGGGACGGCGGCGGCGACCCAGGCGGCATCGCGCTGGAGAGCGGCCACCGTCTGGTCGTGGTAGAGGATGTTCACCGCGATCGCCAGGGGCACCAGGAAGAGCGCGACGGCCAGGGCGGTCACGCTGACGATCACCACCAGCACCCGCCGCCGCAGCGGCACGCCCTGTGCTGTCACCCCTCCAGGTTGGCAGAACCAAGGTAAACGCCCCGCTAACCCGTTGCTCAGCGGGCGCTTTCCGGCGCGCTCGTAGCGTGACAAACATGAAGGTACGGCAGAGCGTCATCGCCCTGGCCATGGCCGGGCTGGCGGCAGGCTGCGCGGTAGCGGCGCCCGCCCAGACCCAGTCTCAGGCACAGGCACAGGCACCAGCCGGCAACGACACCCCGGCTCCGCAGCCCACGGAGTCGAATCCGCCGGGCGACATCCCGGACGACACGGTGTTCGTGACCTACCGGCATCCAGGGCAACCGTATGAGGTGAAGGTGCCCGAGGGGTGGGCGCGCACGGACCTGCCCACTGGGGCGAGCTTCACCGACAAGCTGAACAGCATCCGCGTCGAGACCGCGTCCGCCGCCTCCCCGCCGGCCGAGGCGTCGGTCAAAAGCGAGGTGCGCAGCGGCGACATCCGCAAGGTCGACACGGTGACCAGGAAGGGCGGCAAGGCGGTGCGGGTGGTGTACCGCGCCGACGGCAGCCCCGATCCTGTCACCGGCAAGGTCGTCAAGGACGAGGTCGAGCGCTATGCCTTCTACCGCGCCGGCCGCGAGGCGATCCTGACCCTGTCCGGGCCCGTCGGCGCCGACAACGTGGACCCGTGGCGCACGGTCTCCGACTCCTTCCACTGGACGGCGTCGTGATCCTTCAGGCCGAGGAGCTCTACCGGTTCTACCGGTCGGGCGATGAGGAGACCAGGGCATTGCGCGGGGTCAGCCTGGATGCCGCCGCGGGCGAGGTCGTGCTGGTCAGCGGCCCGTCGGGGTCGGGCAAGTCCACGCTGCTGGCCTGCCTGGGCGGGCTGGACGACCCGGACGGCGGCACCGTCAGGGTGGACGGCCACCGCGTCAGCCACCGGCCGGAGGCCGAGCGGGCCGCGCTGCGCGCCCGACTGGTGGGCGTGCTGTTCCAGAGCGGCAACCTGATCGAGCACCTGACGGTCGCGGCCAACATCGATCTGGCCCAGCGGCTGGCGGGGCGGCGCGATCGGCGTCTGCGCGACGAACTACTGGTCGGTCTGGGGCTGGCGGCCAAGGCGGGAGCGTGGCCGAGCCGGCTGTCCGGTGGCGAGGCGGCCCGCGCGGGGCTGGCTGTGGCGCTGGCCAACCGCCCGGCGCTGCTGCTGGCCGACGAGCCCACCGGTGAGCTCGACCAGCACACGGAGGGGCCCGTGCTGCGACTGATCCGCGAACAGGCCGGCGAGCGCACCGCCGTGGTGATCGCCTCGCACAGCCCGGCCGTACGTCGGCTGGCCGACCGCGTCCTGAAGTTGAAGGACGGCCGAGCGACATGACCGTGGAGGTGACGGACCGGGCGGCCGGCATGACCGCGCTGGTCACCTGCCAGGGTCTGGCCCGCTCGTACGGCAAGGGAGCGAACGCCCTGGTCGCCGTGCACAGCGTCACCTGCGAGCTGCGGCCGGGGCAGCAGATCGCGATCACCGGCCCGTCGGGGTCGGGCAAGACGACGCTGCTGCACCTGCTGGCCGGGCTCGACCGGCCCACGGCGGGGCGGATCGCCTGGCCCGCCCTCGACGACCACCCGCGCGGCCGTGTCGGCGTGGTCTTCCAGGGGCCGAGCCTGCTGCCTCCGCTCAACGTCGCGGAGAACGTCGCGCTGCCGCTGATCATCGCGGGTGTCGAAGACGCCGAGGCCAAGGAGCGGGCGCTGATCGCGCTGACCACGATCGGCCTGGCCGACCTGGCCGGGTCACTGCCGGAAGAGCTGTCGGGCGGGCAGGCGCAACGCGTCGCGGTCGCCCGCGTGCTGGCCGCCGAGCCTCGCCTGATCATCGCAGACGAGCCCACGGCACAGCTCGACTCGGACCTGGCTCGCAGGGTGGTGGACCTGCTCACCGGGGTCGCCTCACGGCTGGAGGCGGCCCTCGTGGTCGCCACCCACGATCCGCTGGTCGCGGCGCGCCTGCCCGTGACCTGGACCATGAGCGACGGAGCTCTCACATGCTGATCCTCCTCTGGCTGCGCGGTCTGCTGGCCCGCCGGGCGGGCAGACTGGCCGCGGCCGCGGCGGGCATCGCGCTCGCCGTGGCGCTTCCCGCCGCGCTGGGCGCGTTCCTCGCCTCCGCCAAGGCCACCATGACGGCCCGCTCGGTCCAGCGGGTGGCGGTCGACTGGCAAGTGGAACAGCAGCCCGGCCAGAGCGTGTCCGTCCCGATGCCCGGCACGTCCAGGCAAGTGAGCTTCGCCAGGATCGACGGGTTGGAGTCCCGCCAGGCCGGGCAGACGCTGACCACGGGCGCGGGCCAGGTGCTCGGGCTGCCCGCCGGCTACGCCGCGACCTTCCCCGGCGAGCTGCGCCTGCTCGCGGGGAACACGAACGGGCCGCTGCTGGCCCAGCAGACCGCCGCCAACCTGCACGCCCAACCCGGCGCCAATATCACCGTGCGCCGCCCGGGGCTGCCGGACGCTGCGGTGGCGGTCACGGGGGTAGTGGAGCTGCCCGCCGCCGACTCGCTGTTCCAACGCGTCGGCGCACCGCCGGGCGCGCAGCCGCAGGCGCCCCCCGACAACGTGCTGCTCCTGCCGGAGGCCGACTGGCACCGGCTGTTCGACGGCGTCGCGCGCGACCGGGTGCGCACCCAGTTCCACGTCCGGATCGACCACCGGCTGCCGCCCGACCCGGCCGCGGCCTACAGCGCCGTCACCGGGCAGGCGCGCAACCTGGAGGAGCGCATGGCCGGCACCGCCCTGGTCGGCGACAACCTCGGCGCGGCCCTCGACGCCGCCCGCGAGGACGCCCTGTACTCCCAGGTGCTGTTCCTGTTCCTGGGCGCGCCGGCGGTCGTGCTCGCGGCCTTGCTCGCCGCTCTCGTGACGCGGGCGGGCGCGCCGCGGCGGACGGCCGAGCAGGCGCTGCTGCGTACCAGGGGTGCGTCCAGGGGCACGCTGGTGCGGCTCGCATGGGCCGAGACCGCGCTGGTGGGTGTGACCGGAGTGCTGGCCGGCCTGGGGCTGGCCGCCGTGGCCGGGCGGGCGCTGTTCGGGTCGTCGAACGTGTCATGGTGGGCGGCCCTGCTGGGGCTGCTGGTCGCGTCCGTCACCGTGCTGCTGCCCGCGCTCCAGACCACCACCGTCGTTGCCGCCCGCCGCTCGATCGGCGGGCCGCGCCGCTCGCCCGCCTGGCTGCGATACGGGCTGGACCTGTGGCTGCTGGCCGGATCCGCCGTGGTCTTCTGGATCACCAGCCGGAACGGTTACCAGCTCGTCCTGGTCCCCGAGGGCCTGCCCCAGCTATCGGTCGACTACTGGGCCTTCGCCGGGCCGGCGCTGTTGTGGACGGGCGCGGGTCTGCTCATCTGGCGCCTGACCATGACGTTGCCGGTCACCTGGGCGGTGCGGCCGCTGGCCGGGGGCCTGGCGGGCACAGTGTCGGCGATGTTGACGCGCCAACGTGCGCCGCTGGCCCGCACGGCCACTTTGGCGGCGCTGGCCGTCGCGTTCGCCGTCTCGACGTCCGTTTTCGACACCACCTACCGCCAGCAGGCCCAGGTGGACGCCGAGCTGACCAACGGCGCCGACGTCACGGTCTCCCAGACCAGCGCGACGGCGCAGCAGCTCGCGGCCGTGCCCGGCGTGGCGCGGGTGGAGCCATTGCAGCACCGCTTCGCCTACGTCGGCTCCGACCTGCAGGACCTACGGCATCCGCCCCGCCACCACCCGCCTGCACGACACCTACGTCTCCGGCGGCACCGCCCGCGAGATCCTCGACCGGCTCACCCACCAGCCGGACGCGCTGCTGGTCAGCCAGGAGACCGTCAACGACTTCCAGCTCCACCTCGGTGACCAGGTGCGGCTGCGCACCGAGGACGGCAGGACCGTCGCCTTCCACTACGCCGGCGTCATCACCGAGTTCCCGACCGCGCCCCGCGACAGCTTCCTCGTGGCCAACGCCTCCTACCTGGCCCGCACCATGCCCGCCGACACCACGTACCTGATCGCCACCGACGGGACCCGGCCGAGCCAGGTCGCCGCCAAGCTGCTCGGCAGGCTCGGGCCGACGGCGAAGGTCACCGACGTGGAGACCACCCGCCAGGTCGTCGGCAGCAGCCTCACTGCTGTGGACCTGGCCGGCCTGACCGCCATCGAACTCGGCTACGCGCTGGCGCTGGCGGCCCTGGCCACCGGTCTGCTGCTCGTGCTCGGCTTCGCCGAGCGGCGCCGCACGTACGCGCTGGCCCGGGTGCTGGGGGCGACCCCGCGGCAGCTGGGCTCGTTCGTGTGGGCAGAGGTGGGGCTGGTCGGAGTGGCCGCGGCCGTGCTGGGGGTGCTGTGCGGGTGGGCGCTGTCGCGGATGCTGGTCGCCGTGCTCAGCGGGGTGTTCGACCCGCCTCCCGACGCGCTGGCCGTGCCGTGGGTGTACCTGGCGGTCCTCGGCGTCGCGGCGCTGCTGGCGGCCGGGGCGGCGACGGTACGGGCCGCCCGTCGCCCGCCATTGACGGTGCTGCGTGACCTGTGACCGGTCAGCGGCTCGCCGCCAGCTCGGACAGTAGCGCGGTCCAGCGTTTTCCGATGGCCTGCGGATCGTACCGCTTGGAGGTGGTCAGCGCGGCCGCCCCCATCACGCGGCGCTCGAGCTCGTCGTCGATGAGCAGACCGATCGCCGAGGCCAGGGCGGCGACATCCCCCGGAGAGACAAGGAGCCCGTCGTGGCCGTGAGTGATGATCTCGCCGGGCCCGTGCGGGCAGTCGAAGGCGACCACGGGCACACCCTTGCTCAGCGCCTCCAGGATCGTCATCGGGAATCCCTCCCGGCGGGAGCTGAGCACGAAGATCGAGGCGTCGTCGAGCTCGGCGCCGACGTCGCGAGAGGGGCCGGGAAGCTCGACAGAGCAGGCCAGCTCGAGCTCGCCGACCAGCTTGAGAAGGCGGGCGCGCTCGGGCCCTGAGCCGACAATGCGCAGCCTCCACCCGGGGTGTACGAGGCTGAACCGTTGCCAGGCGCACAGCAGCAGATCGAAGCCCTTGACCTTGGCCAGGCGGCCGATCGCGACAACGGTCCTGGAGCTCAGGGGAGAGGGCCCACCGCTGAGGCGCGGCGTGGCGTTGGGGATGCGCAGCAGGTGCCGCGGCGCGCGCGGGCCCAGAGCCGCCTGGCAAGCACCCAGGTCGGCCTCGGTCAGGGTGACGAGCGCGTCGAGCCTGCCGTACCTGCGGACGATCATCTCCCGTACGAGCGGCTTGTGTGCGCCGAAGCCGACGTGCTCCTGCCCGATCGTGATCACGCCGGGCGGGGCCAGCAGGGCGGTGGCCAGATTGAGACCGGGACGCGTGCTGATCAGCACCCCGGTGCGCAGCCCACGCAGGAAGCGCACCAGGGCAAGGTCGGTACGCAGGTCGAACCTGCCGTACGCGGCCTCCTCCCGTGGAATGAGCCTGCTGCGGAACAGGCGCGCGAGCAGGGCGCCGCGAGCCCGGTGGCCCGTACGGTCGTCCAGGAACGTGACGCGAACCCCGGGCGGCACCTCGAAGAAAGGCTTGTCCTTGGCCTTGGTGACGCTGACGATCTCCACGTCGTGATCGGCCGCCAGCGTGCCGGCGAGGTTGAAGGCGGTCCTGATGGTGCCGCCCATGCCGTGCGCGTGCAACAGGAGAATCTTCACCCGCCGGGTGTCGGGAGGGCCGACCCGGCGCGCCCTGCGACGGTTGTCCGCGCGCAGCAGGAACACTCCCAGTCTTCGCGTGTTGACGGCCAGATGGACGGCGGCCGGGGTCAGGATGATCGAGCCCAGGGTGTCGCTGGGATAGTGCGCCCCGAGATAGATCCTCGCGGCCATCTGACCGGCCACGAGCACGCCGCCCGCCACCACGACGGGCCAGAAGATCCGGGTCCTCCTGGCCAGCAGCGCCACCGCGATCACGATCGACAGAGTCAGGCACACGTGACCGCTGGGAAAGCTGTCGGGGCCGAGCTCCCGCACCAGGGCGTGGACCGCCGGGGGCCGGGGGCGGGCGACGATGACCTTGACCAGCGCGCCCACTCCCCACCCCGCGGCGATCACCAGCAACACACCTCCGGCGGCGCGTGTCCGTCCCGAGACGGCGACGCCCACGACGAGGAGGGCGGCCAGGACCGTGCCCACGATGGTGCCGAAGCCCACATTCAGGACCTGCGCCACGACGGTCAGCCACGGGCCGCGTAGCGACTGCACCGCCCGGCTCAGGCTCGTGTCCGCCGCGGTCCACGCGGGCGTGCGCGCGGCGAAGCCGACAACCACCCCCAGGCCCAGGAACGCCGCGGAGACCGGCATCGAGACCGTCGTTCCGCTGCCTGATCTCATGAACGCACGGTATGGAGAGACGTGACAGCGCCCGCTCAGCACTCGGTTAGCGCGGCCCTAACCTTTGCGCCGCGTGGGGCGAGGGTTCGCTTAAGGATTAACCTCGCGTTATGGCTGGCCGAACCTGCCGCTATCTCGCGTTTCCGCAGACTGAGGGCGTTCAGTACGGCGTCAATGCATCGGAGATATGTGCATGCGTAAGTCTATGATCATCCCCGGACTCGCCACCGTGGCCGTCTTCGTGGCGGGCGGCGGAGTCGCCGCGTTCGCCTCCTCCACCGTCCAGAGCCCCGCCCCCACCTCCCCCCAGTCCTCCGCCGCCCCCACCGAGCAGGCCCCCAAGACCGAGGCCGCTACGCCCGAGGAAGGCGCGGAGCCCAACGAGGGCACCAAGGAAGACGAGCAGGGCCAGAAGGCCGAGGCCGAAGACGGCCAGGACGACAAGGGACAGGCGGCCGGCTCCGAGGCCCAGGAGGGCAAGCAGGGCCAGGCGGGTGACCAGCACGAGCAGGAGGGCAAGGGCGACGCCTCCGAGCCCGAGGACGGCTGAGCCAGGCGCCGGGCACCCCGGGACACTGGGGTGCCCCGCTCAGTTCTGAGCGTTCGGCGCTGCGCCCGCGGTCGTCGCGGCAGGCTACCGGCACTGCGGACCTTCGGGTACGGATGCCTCGGCGGACTCCTGGCGGAGCTGCTCGCGCAGGACGGTGACACCCCAGGCAGACCGGCCTGCTGAGCGGCCTCGGCAAACGGGCGCGGCAAATTCTTCGGCGCCAGGCCAAGCGGCTCACGTGAAGCAACCACGCGCGACCATCTCGGTCGTCACCAGGATCGCGACCGCCTCGGCGGCCAGCAGAGCCACCAGGACAACGAGCTGCACCACTCCGGCCTCGACCAGGCTCGCCCCACCGAGCAGCATCCCGACGAAGGCGCTAGGAAGGGTGACCAGCCCTACCGTCCGGGTCTGATCCAGCGCGGGCACCAGCGCCTGGGCGGCAGATCTCCAGCGCCGCCTCCCTGGGCAGGAAGCCCAACGCCAAGGCCGCCTCCACCTCTCCCCTTCGCTGGACCAACTCCTCCACGGCCCGCCGTCCGGCCAGGGAGGTAGCGGTCAGGCAGCCAGGGGTCCCGGTAGCAATGGAGCGGAATCCAACGAACCCGCCTCTTACCTGCAGTGACGTGGTGTTCCGCGCCGAGGTAGAAGGACTTCGTCGTGGTTGTTGGTGCTGACGGCTGATCCGCGGGTCAGCGAGGTTAGAGCCCTTTGTGGAAGGCGGCGTACTCGGCGCGGGCCTGTTCGGCAGCGTCGGGGTGGCGCTGGGCCTTCTCGTGTTCTGCGAGGGCGCGGTAGATGCTGGCGACGGAGGGGCTGTGACCTTTGCGCTTGCCGGTGGGGATGATCAGGTCCTTGCGGATCTTTTCGACGGGTTCGCCGGCCGCGCGGCGCCGTAGGACGGTGTGGATCATGTCGTCGGTGATGACGGCGGGACGGCCGCCGTGGTTGCCCTTGCGGGCTGCGGCGTCCAGTCCTTCCAGCGTCGCCTCGCGGATCGCTTCTCTCTCGGTCTCGGCCATGGCGGCGAAGAACGCGAATAGCATGCGGCCGGGCCCGGCCGGGTCATAGATTCCGGCGAGGGGGCCGGCGAGCATTTCCAGGACCAGGCCGTGCGCGGTGAGGTGGTCGGCCAGGGCGGTGAGCTCGCCGGCGTCGCGGCCGAGCCGCTTCATCTCGTACACGGTGAGGATGACGCGGCAGTGCGGAGCATGGGCCTTGATCTGCCGGGCGGTGGCCAGGGCCTTCTCGAACGCGGGGCGGACCTTGAGGCGGGTGGAGATCTTCTCGCTGAAGATCTTGTCGCGGCTGATGCCGTGTGCGGTCAGGGCGTCCAGCTGTGACTGGAGTTCCTGGGTGAGGGAGGAGCAGCGCGCGTAGCCGATGCGGATGTCGGCCGAGGGCCGGTCGGGGTCGATGGGGGCGGGCGGCGGGGTGCCGGGCCGCCAGGGCTGGCCTGGTCTGCGGTCGGCGGGAGTTTGGACGCGCAGCCGTTTGGCCAGCCGGGGAACCTTGGTGAAGCGGCCGGTGTGGTAGGTGCCGGCGACGGCGCCGGACCGTGACCGGCAGGGCGATCCGGGCTGGACGTCACATCGCGGACAGGGGTGATGTTCGACCTCATCGGCGTCGCAGGTGACGTCGTCGACGATACCGGAATCGGCGGCGGATACGGCGCTCATTCGGGGCTGGGGGGCGTCGACCATGCCCCGAATCCTCTCACAAACATTTCTCAGAACCGTCTCGCTCGGGAACTTGAGTGAGAACCAGTTGTGAGAAGGATTCGAGGCCTCCGGCCATCCCCTGAGACGCATTGATGATCTTCTATCAGAATCGCTCGTTTGTGAGAGCTGTTTGCGTCACCCGATCAACCTGCGCTCCTCATGGTCTCGCGGTGGTGCTGATCGGGCAGCCGATTCCAATCGATATGGCTGTCATTCGGCAGGGCAGGTGGTACCCGGCTTGGGCAGCCTCAGATCGGTCAGGTACGTGGTCGCGTATCGGATCGGGCACTTCTTGCCCGACAGGTACAAGACGTGGCCGGGCCCGTCATAGGCGACGGTCACCGATCCCGGGATCATCCCGGTGAAGCTCTCGGTCCACGCGTAGTCGCCCCACGTGCTGCCGGCACCCAGGAACGGCGGCAGGCCGCGAGTCTTAAGTGGTCGGGACGGGTTGGCGACCTGCAGCGGCCAACCGGTGCATCCGAGCGCGTCGAATGAGGCTCCTCCAAAGTTCGGCGAGATCTTCTGCGCCTGACGGCGGAACTTCTGCAGCTGCGCGTAGCTGCTGTAGCCACGGTCATCCGCGCAGGTCATCGCCAGCGCTCCGGGCGCGGCCCAGATCTGCGCGTTGCCGAGGGCGAAGTCGGCGAAACCGGATCCGTCCCCGCGTCGGGCCTTGTCGACCGCCTCGGCGAAGGCCAGCCACCGCGCGTTGTTCGGTCCGGGGTCGCCGATGAAACCGAAGCTCCTCAGATGCCATCCGGTCAGCTTGCCCTTGCCGAACTTGGACGACGTGACCGGGATCGGCCTGCGATCGGCGTCTCGAATGAGCTTTCGCCAGACCGCCCCGGCGTCCTGTCCGTGCAACGCGCAGGCGGGAGTGTCCGCACACCAGGTGGTGAATCTGGTGAAAACCCGTTCCAGGACGGGCAAGGTCCGCAGCGTCTGGTCGGGCCAGCCGTCGACCTGGTTGATCGTCCCGTCGAGGTACATGGCCCGGATGCGCTGCGGGAACAGCCGGGCGTAGGCGGCGGCGGGCACCCCTCCGTAGGAGTTGGCCATGAAGCTCAGCCGTTCCTCGCTCAGAGCCTCGCGAATCGCGTCCATGTCTCTGGCCACCGACAGGGAGTCCATGTGGGCGAACAGGCCGGTCTTGTCCGCGTTCTGGCAGGCTTTGAGGGCCTTGGTCATCGCCGCGGCCAATGCCTTGTACTGCTTCTGGCCCTGTGGCTCGAACAGTGACGTCCCGGGCTGCATGCAGGATGGGGGCATCTGATCGCGCCACACGGTGGTGCGCGGCTTGTAGGCGACGAGGTCGAACCTGCGCCGCAGTTCGGTGAGGTCGCTCGCGGCGCCCTTCAGGTCGTCGATCCCGTTGGCCCCGGGACCGCCGGGAACCCCCAGCGCGCTGCCGATCCGGCGCGCAGGCTCGGTGGCGGGCAGCCGGGCCAGGTCCAGTTTGACCTTCGGCCCGTCCGGCTTGGCCCAGTCCACGGGCACCTCGATCGCAGCACACTGCATGCCCGCCGGTATGCCCTGGCCGGCGCAGTCCCGCCAGGTCGGCTGCGCATCTCGAGCGGCGGAGGCCTCCGGGGTCATTCCCGCCAGCGCCGCCACCGTTACACCGATGACCAGCCCTCTGGTCCTGCCGCGCCTGCGCCGCTGCTTGGTTGTCGTCATGGTGATCACTCTGGTGACACCGACCGGATGGCCACCACCGGGACGTCCTCCGTGTTGGTTTCGGGATATCCCCCACGGGCTGTCCGGCTGTTCTTGCGCGAGCGTGTCCGTCAGGCTGGACGGCGTGCGGCGTCTGGCGAGGAGGAGCGTGGACAGGCAAGCAGAGAGGTGGCGTGTGCTGATCACTACTCCGGTGCGGGAGCGGTCGCAGCGTGAGCTCGCTTACGCGCTGATGTTGCCGTTCATGGTGGGAGCCGGCCTGGTCCATCTCGTTCTCGTGCTGCTGAGCGTCATCCTGACGGCGAATCTCGTCGGAGTGCCGATGCTGGCCCTGAGCGTGATGGCGGCCAGAGGGCTCGGCACGGCCAATCGACGGCTGGCACGAGCGTGGGCCGGGGTGCGGGTGCCCGATCCCGCCCCGTTCCGTGCTGGGCCGGGCCTGCTGAACCGGCTCGGCGCGGTGCTCGGTGACGTGACGGGATGGCGCGCCGTCATCCATAGCCTGCTCCGTCTGCCGGCGGCCGTGGTCGCCTGCGCGGCCACCGCCCTGTTGTGGGGAGGCGGCCTGCTCCTCCTCGGCTGCCCCCTGTGGAGGCAGTTCTCCGCCCTGGCGCACCTGTCTCCCCCCGGCTGGCCGGTTGCGGCGCTGGTGAGCGCCGCCGGACTGGCGCTGCTACTCCTCGCCCCGTGGGGCGTCCACCTCGCCCTGGCCCCCGAGCGCATGCTCGCCCGTACGCTGCTCGGGCCCGCGCCGGGCGACACCCGGATCCGCCGGCTGGAGCAGGCACGGGCGCTGGCCGCAGAGGACGCGATCGCCAGGCTCCGCCAGATCGAGCGGGACCTGCACGACGGGACGGCGGCACGGCTGGTGACGCTGGCCATGAGCCTGGGCATGGCCCAGGAAGAGCTCGAGCAGGCCGACCAGCCCGAACGGCTCCAGCGCGCCCGCGTCCTCGTCGACAGCGCGCACCGCAGCGCCAAGGAGACGGTGGCCGAGCTGCGTGACCTGATCCGCGGCATCCACCCGCCGGCACTCGACCAAGGGCTGGAGGTCGCCCTGGCCACGCTCACCGCACGCAGCCCGATCCCCGCCCAGTTCGAAGCCGACCTGCCCGAGCGACCGGCTCCGGCCATCGAGGCCATCGCCTACTTCTGCACGACGGAACTGCTCGCCAACGTGGTCAAGCACAGCGGCGCCAGGCACACCGCCATCGAGGTACGGGTACGTGATGAACGGCTGATTCTGCGGGTGCGCGACGACGGCACCGGCGGCGCGGCGATCGGCACCGGATCCGGATTACGCGGCCTGGCCGCCCGGATCCAAACGTTGGACGGCATGATCGACATTCACAGCCCGGCCGGAGGACCTACGGTGATCACAGTCGAACTCCCCCTGCACATCTGAACGGAGCAGTGCATGCGCATCGTGATCGCCGAGGACGCCGTGATGCTCCGGGAGGGCCTGAGCATGCTGCTCACCTCCCGCGACCACGAGGTGGTGGCCGCCGTGGGAGATGGCGACGCGCTCCTGGCCGCCGTGGCGAAACACCGTCCCGACATCGCCGTGGTCGACGTACGCATGCCGCCTTCCCACACCGACGAGGGCCTGCGAGCCGCGATCCAGATCCGCCGTGATCACCCAGAGGTGGGCGTGCTGGTGTTCTCCCAGTACATCGAGACCCGATACGCGACCCAGTTGCTCGCCAGCGGCGCGCAAGGCGTGGGCTACCTCCTGAAGGAGCGCGTCGCCGACGTCAAGGACTTCCTGGCCGCACTCGACCAGATCGCAGCCGGGCAGACCGTCCTCGACCCCGAGGTCGTCACCCAGATCATGGGCGCCAGCCGGCGCGCGGAGACCCTGGGCACGCTCACCCCGAGGGAACGCGAGGTGCTGGCCATGATGGCGGAGGGGCGTTCCAACAACTCCATCGCCGCCGCGCTGTTCCTGTCGTACGGCTCGGTGGAGAAGCACGTGACGCAGATCTTCACCAAGCTCGGCCTGTCTCCGTCGGACAACGACCACCGCCGGGTACTCGCCGTCCTGCACTACCTGCAGGCCTGACCATTCCCACCCGCGCGGGAGCGCGGATGGGGATTTCAGCGTCCTACGGCGCCGAGGTCGCGTGAGAACTGGCCACTGTGGCCATGGCCTCAGCACGCCATCGAGGTCGGCCAGCGGGGACGTGGTTCGGGCGGGGTGACAGCCTGATCGGATCGTTCGCTAAGCAGCGGGGTCACGGGTTGAGCAGAAAGGGCAGGCCCGCGTCGTGGACTCTGGTCGGGCGCAGGGGCCGCCACCCTTCGATGAGCTTGGCGAGCTCGGCTTCGATGTCGACGGTGATGAACCCGAAGAAGTTGATGTTCTCACGGTGGCCGGGGGCGATGAACGACAGCAGTTCGTCGGGAACTTCGCGGCCCTGGCCACGCAGTTCCTTGATCGCCATGCCGTAATACTCGGTCGTCCACGTGATTACCGCGTTCGTCAAGATTGTGAGGCACCATGCTTGCTCGGTCTGGTCCTGCAGCTGGGCGCGGACGATCGTGCCCTGCTGGGCGTAGTGCAGATCGCGGCGCAGGGCATGCAGGGACTCGCCTTTGTTGAGTTGCCGGGAGATCTTGCGCCGGTAGACGGGGTCGGACAGGTAGCGGGCGGCGTGGACGGTGCGCTGCATCCGCCCCCATTCCTTCAACGCAGCTGCCAAGGTGTTCTGCCGGGAGGCGGCCGACCACTTCCCGACGATGAGGGAGGCGGTCGCCTCCCCGAACTTCAATGATCCGCCCATTCGCAGCAGGTCGGAGTAACACTCGTGGATCAGGTCCTCGTTCCACCGGTCGGCCAGCAGCGGCCCGGCGTGCGGGTAAAGCGCGTTCGTCGCTGCCGGAGTGTCGACTCGGAGCATGGTGATCCTGCCCAGATCGCGCATCCGGGGGGTGAGGATCTTACCGACCAGGTCGAACAACCCGAAGTTGACCAGCGTGGCGCCATGAGTATCGGTCGCGTGCTCGTGGATCGGCAGATCGGTCTCATTGCCCAGCAGCTCGTCCAGGGTGTAGTGGCCTTCGCGGGTGGTCGGCACGATCTGCTTCGTCCCGTACGTCGACCACTGGTCGGACACGTGGGTGTAGGTCGACAGGACCCGGCCACCGTGGATGGTCATGTCCCGGGCGGTCAGCGACTTGCCTCGGACGGGGAACCGCTGCCCGTCCGAGGACGACATGGTGCCGCCACCGAACTTCTTGGCCAGCTCCAGTGAGTAGTGGTGGTTGACCAGAATGGTGTTCGCCTCGCGAAGTGTCTCCTCCCGCACATACCACTCCTGCGTCCAGGCGAGCGTGTCGTAGGACACCCCGCATGCCTCCGACATGCGGGTCAGCCCCAGGTTGGTGGCCCCGGCGATCAGGACGGCCAGAATGTTGCGCTTCTGCTCCACTGACAGCTTCGACTTGCGGCCACCAGCGTGGGTGAAGCAGTCCAGGAAGTGGGTGCGGGCATCCAGCTCGATCAGCAGCGAGGCGATCGGCACGAACGGCAGCATGCTCGACAGCTCGTCCCGCAGCTCCTTGGCCTCGGCCGGGATGTCCTCGGCCGACAGCGGCGGGATCACCAGCCGTCCCGCCTCGTCCAAGCGGACCGCGCCGACGTCACCTGGCGCGCTGCTTGCGAGGGTCTCCTCCAGATCCTCCAGGGCTTGGTGGAGTTCGTCCTTGACCTGCTCGATCGCCTCGGCCGCGTCGGCGGGTTTGCGGACCAGGTGGCAGAACTCTGCCCGTTTGGCCTCCCACTGCTCGGGGGTGAACAGGTAGGTGCCGGGGTCGGCGTAGCGGCGCGAGCCTGGCACGAACACATCCCCCGACCGCAGGCCGTCGCGCAACGCCAGGATGGTGCAGATCTCCCAGTAGTGCCGGAACGCGGTGTCGTCTCTGCTCTTGCGGGCCTTGGCCAGGTAGTCGGTGTACCGAGCCGGGACGAACGACGTCGGCGCCTCGGCGGGAACCTTCCGGCCGCCGGTCCGATTCAAGTCTTTGAGGATGGCGACCGCGTCCATCAGGTCCGCGGTGCCGGGCCCGCCCTGGAAGTCGATCGCCTCCAGCACCCTGGGGGTGAACTTCCGCAGGTAGGTGTGGGATGCCTCCAGCGCCGCCAGACGGCCGTGGTCCCGGGGCAGCGGCTTCCAGCTCACCGCTGCGACCTCCCGGAGCTTGTTCATCCCGATCCGCTCCCGCAGCATCCCGCCGACCTGCTCGTCGGCGATGGCGGGATCGATGAGTACCGGCAGGATCACATCCATCAGCAACTGCCGGGCCTCGCCCTTCTTGGCCCGTTCCGCCAGGGCGGCGTCAGTCTTGGCCTTGGCGTGGGACTCGCGCGCCGACACCGCCTGGTCGAACAACGCGATGACCTCGTCCAGCTGGTCGACCGCGGACTGGGCGACCAGCGCCAGCAGGATCGGATAGCGGCGCTCCCCGCGCCGCTCCAGCCCCTGCACCGTCGAGCGCCGGCCCAACGTGGCCAGGAACCGGCGCCGCTCCCGCGGCAGCATCGACAGATCCAGCAGATGCGCGTCCATCGCGCGCAGGTACATCAGCCTGTCGATCGCTAACTTGATCGACGTCGGCGTCGCCTCCACCGCGGGCGTCGTCAGCCACGCCAGCCGGGTCGTTCCGATCTCCGGATCGTGCACCAGCAGCCGGTCTAAATCCGCCCGCATCGGCCCGGTCAACAGATGATCGACTTTCTCCGACGTCAACGCCCCCGCCGCGTTACGCGCCGACCCGACCATCTTCATCAACACGACCACACCGGGCCGGACCACCTTCGAGCTGATCAGATACTCGGCCGCCTGGTGGAACAGCAGCGACGGCGTGTCATGTTCCATCGCCCGGTCCAGCAGGAACTGCTCCAGCTCCTTCAACGTCTCGCCCCTGGTCGGAACCGGTTTCCAGCCCAGGTACTTCAGCACCAGCTTCAAATGATCGCTACGGGTCTGCGCCCGCCGCCCGTACTGCTCCAGGGCTCCCCGAAACACCGCCAGCTGGTTCGCCAGCCGCTGGACCGCCGCCTGCGGCACCGACCGGATGTCGTCCGGTACGAACCCCAGCCACGGCAAGGTGCACAGCTGCACCGCCAACCCCAAGCGCGCCGCCGAACCCCGGCCCCCGCCCCGGCTTAAGTTGTCGACGAACCCCAGATCCTTCCGTGTCAACGTGAAGAACCTAATCAACTCCTCCCTGCCGATGTCCGGATACGACCGAAGCCGCTCCATCTGCTCGTCGGAGAAGAACTGAACCGCCAACGCCCACCAACCTCCACAAACGCGCCGAAACCAGTACGAACCGTAGCGGCAGAGATCGTCAGGCGTTCCCTCAACTCAAATAACACCAGGTAAGAGGCGGGTTCGTTGGATTCCGCTCCATTGCTACCGGGACCCCAGCCACCCAGCAGGATCCCCGCGATCGGGATCACCACGATCGGCTCCAGGGAAATCGTCCCGCTCACGGCCAGCACCGCCAGCACCGGCGCGGTGCCCGCCGCGATCGGCACCGCCGCCCACCAGGCCTTCCGGCCACGCGTGAGGCTCCGGCCCGCGGTGAAGGCGGCCACACCGTACATGAGCAGAATGAATCGGGGGTCTTCTCGCCGGGTAGCCCCGGTGCATTGCTGCACCGGGGCCCCCTCAGAACCGTGCGTGCCACTCGTCGCGGCACACGGCTCAAGCAAGCCGCGATGGGCGGTTCAGGTGTGCTGTGCTGGGCTCCTGCGTAGTCGGGCGAGGTAGCCGCGATGGCAGGAGGTGTGAACAAGGCGGGTCTGGCCATCGCCGGTTGGGCCGGGTCGTCCGTGGTGTGTGAGGTAGTCGGCTGCTATCGCGCGCCGGACGACGTGTAGCCACCATCGCGCCCATTGTTCGAGCGACTCGGGTGGCTGGTCGGCGGTGATCAAATGGTCCCCGCAGAGCGAGCGATCGTTATCTTGGGTTGTCAAGCGAACCGGCTGGTCAGCCGCTTGGAGGTCTGTCAGGCACGTCAGGCAAGTAGGCTGCCTGCGGCTGCCGCGCCGATGGATCGGCGAGAGCTTGCCGTTCTCTGTCAAGTGCTGCGTGTTGACCAGAGCTTGCGATCTTCCGTGAGCGCGCTCGCCTATGAAGGGTTTGGCTGGTGCGGTGGGAGCGCCATGGCCAGGGGCGGGAGGTTCTGGACGGTTGGCCAGCCAGCGCAGTAGACGAAACGCGCGTTCGCTGATGGTCTCGCTGCCCAGCAGTGCCGCCAACACGATGGTCATCATGACAACCGCCTCCAGAACTCCAAGCGAAAGTCCGAGTGCGGGGTTAGCGAAGGCGACGCCGGTGGGGGCGCCCAGCGCGCCGGCGGCAAGGCCCACCTGACTCCAGATTGATCGGGGCGCGCTGACGGCGGGAACGTTACTGGTTAGCTACGCCCCTTACTCCGCGCTGCGGTCGTAGGCGTCACGCGCGGCGGCGATGGCGGCGCGGTGCCGCCCTGCCCACGAGGTGAGCGAGGTCAGGGATTCGTACAGTTCCAGCGCGATGTCGGTCGCGGTGTACTCGACCTTGGGCGGCACCGTCGGATAGACGGTCCTGACGAGCAGGCCGTCACGCTCCAGATTGCGCAGGGTGAGCGTCAACATGCGCCGGCTGATGCCCTTGACCGTCCGCTCCAGCTCCATGAACCGCACCGGGCCGTGCGCGGTCGCGAGCAGGATCCCGATGGCCCACTTGCCGCTGACCCGGTCGAGCACCTCCAGCATCGTGCAGGCCGCCGAGTCGTGCGAGCCGTGGACCTGCGCGGTTACATCGGTGTTCCGCTGAACCATGAATGTGCCTTCTTCCGCTGGGCCTCCATGGTCACAAATGATGGCCCCGGTAACAAGTCGTCTACTCAGGAATAAAGGTGACCCTTGAGCGAGACAGACCGCATGCGCTGGGCAGCGCTGTACGTGCTCTGCGCGGGAACACTGATGATCGTCCTCGACGGGAGCATCGTCACCGTGGCGCTGCCCACCATCGCCTCGGCCCTGCACTTCTCCCAGACCGGTCTCTCCTGGCTCGTCAACGCCTACATGATCGCCTTCGGCGGGCTGCTCCTGCTGTCCGGGCGGTTCGGCGACCTCATCGGTCGCAAACGCATGTTCCTGACCGGCGTCACGACCTTCACCGCAGCCTCACTGCTGTGCGGGCTGTCCGGAAGCCAGGAACTGCTGATCACCGGACGGTTCCTCCAGGGCGTCGGCGGCGCCATGGCCAGCGCCGTCACCCTCGGCATGATCGTGACCATGTTCACCGAGCACCGCGAACAGGCCAAGGCGATCGGCGTCTTCAGCTTCGTGGCTGCGGCCGGAGGCTCGATCGGCGTCATCGCCGGCGGAGTCCTCACCCAGGCGGCCGGCTGGAACTCGATCTTCTACATCAACGTCCCCATCGGGATCGCCATCGTGGCCCTGGCCGCCCGCCTGTTCCAGCCCCACCGCGGGCTCGGGTCCAGCGCGGGAGCCGACCTGCTCGGCGCGTTCCTGGTCACCTCAGGACTGATGCTGCTCGTCTACACCATCAACAAGGCCGAGGAACACGGCTGGGGCTCGGCCCACACCCTCGGCTTCGGCACCGTGTCGATCGCCCTGCTCGCAGGGTTCGTCCTGCGGCAGACCAAGGCGAGCAGCCCGCTGCTACCGCTGCGGCTCTTCCGCTCCCGCCAGTTGTGGGGGGCCAACGTCGTCCAGATCCTCTTCGTGGCCGCTCTGTTCGGGTTCCAGTTCCTGCTGGCCCTGTACCTGCAGTCGGTCAACGGATACAGCGCCGTCGAGACCGGCCTGGCCTACCTGCCCGGTCCCATCGTGATCGCGGTGATCTCACTCGGGTTGTCCGCCCGGATCATGACCCGCTTCGGCGGACGCACCGTGCTGCTGGCCGGCCTGGTTTCCACGGTGGCCGCCCTCCTGCTGCTCGCCCGCCTTCCCCTGCACGCCACGTACGCCGTGGACGTGCTTCCGGCCGTGGTCCTGCTCGGAGTCGGCGCGGGCCTAGCGCTCCCGGCGGTCATCGGGCTCGCCATGTCGGGCGCCACGCCCAGCGATTCGGGCCTGGCATCTGGACTGCTCAACACCACCCAGCAGATCGGCGGCGCGCTCGGCGTCGCGGCCCTGGCCACCCTCGCCAGCTCACACGCGCAGAGCCTGCTCTCCGACGGCGAGAGCGCCACCGCGGCCTCCACCTACGGCTACCGGCTGGCCTTCGGGGTCGCGGCCGGACTCCTCATCGCCGCCTTCCTCCTCACGGCCACCGTGCTGTCGGCGTCCAAGGCCCTCCCACCGCAGCCGTCCGAGGGCGGAACACCGTCAGACGTCACAGATGCCTTGGCTTCAGCGCGATCCAGCGTCGGCGAGATCCCGCAGGGGCCGGATGGCGGAACGATTGCGAGGGCCGACAATGGCGGCGCCGGTCAAGCTCGGCTCGAGCGGTCCTGAACGAGATTCCCCTAGCGCTCAACCAATCGAACGGCCGAATCCTCGGGGCTTCGGCCGCGAGGATTCCGCAGCTCGATCCGGTGACGCGACGTGATCCACCTCGAAGGCCACTCAACATGAAGATTTTGATCACACCACTCTTGGAGTTGACAATGACCCGCTTCGTCTCTGACCCATCTCACGCTCCCATCGGCCCGCCTCCACCTTTCGACCCGGAGCTCGCACCAGCCCTGCGAATGATCAATGAGGCCCTGCCGCCCGACGCATTCAGCGACCTCACCGAGATCGCGACCCTGCGCCAGGGCCCTCCCGGCATGCAACCCGCGCCGCACGAGGCGTTCACCAAGGGTGGCGCCTTCACCATCGAAGAGCGGACGGTGCCAGGACCTCAGGACGCCCCGGACGTCTCCCTGCTGATCTGCCGACCGACGGCGGCGGCTGTGCCTGTTCCGGTGATCTATCACATCCACGGCGGTGGCATGGTCATGGGCGACAACCGGTCACAGGTCCCCGAGATGCTCGACCTGGCCCAGGAGGTGGGCGCGGCCGTGGTATCGGTGGAATACCGGCTCGCGCCGGAGACCCCGCATCCCGGTCCGGTCGAGGACTGCTACGCCGGTTTGGCGTGGACCGTCGAACACGCCGAGGAACTGGGCTTCGATCCCGAGCGGATCATCGTCGCCGGCGGCAGCGCCGGCGGAGGCCTGGCTGCGGCCCTGGCCCTGATGGCCCGTGACCGCGGAGGCCCGGCCCTGTTCGCGCAAATGCTGATGTACCCGATGATCGACGACCGCAACGACACCCTCTCAGCGCGCCAGCTGGCCGGGCTGGGTACCTTCGACCAGGCGTCCAACCAGGGTGGATGGACCGCCCTACTCGGCGACGCCCGGGGCACCGACGACGTCTCCCCCTACGCGGCGCCGGCACGGGAGGCGGACCTGTCCGGACTGCCGCCAGCGTTCATCGACGTGGGATCTGCCGAGACCTTCCGCGACGAGGACGTCACCTACGCCAGCCGAATCTGGCAGGTGGGGGGGATCGCCGAACTGCACGTGTGGCCCGGCGGCTTCCACGGGTCCGACCTGCTGGTGCCGCAGGCGGTGCTGTCTCAGAACGCCCGCGAGGCACGCGCCCGGTGGCTGCGCAGGATTCTGTCCTGAGCTGAGGCAGGATTCTGTCCTGAGCTGAGACGGACACGCTCAGCACATAGCCGGAGCTTCGCGGACGAGACCGGCCAGAGCCCGCTGGAGCACCTGCAGTCGTCGCGTGTCCGTCGCGCCCGCCACCTCCTTGAGGCCACGAACCGAACCGTCGGCAGCATCTCCGCCGCGGTCGGATACAGGGACCCCAGCACGTTCGCCGCCCTCTTCGCCAAGCACACTGGACGACGCCCGAGGGACTACCGCGCGGCCTTCCACCGTGTTGACTGATTTAGGCGCATGAAGCCGGTTTGCCGCTGGAGACCACGGTCAGTTACTGCCGCGCCCCTCTGCATCGACAACCCGCGACAGTTGAATACGCGACCTCACCAGTATTCCGGCTGCCGTGACCAACGTGCCTGACAACCCCAGATAATTTGTCAGGCACGTTCCATGGAAGCCACTTGCCTCACATGCCTGACGCCTTCTCGGCACCCCAGATAACAGCAGCCTTCCTGCTTGGTGAGCAGGCGGAGGCTGTAGCGATCGAGCGGAGGCTTGACCCGAGTGCGCCGTTTGGCCCAGTACTCCACCAGGGCAGGGTCATCGGGGGATGCTCGGCCCAGGACGAGCGTGTGCCGGACGATGGGGGTCCAGGCAAACTTGGTGAGGTAGGCGCCGGTTTCCCGGTCTCCGAACACCCACCAGTCGTTCCTGAACTTGTTGAACTTGCCGAAGTACCGGTCGACGATCCAGCGCCTCGGCTTGTTCGGATGGCCGCACTTGGCCCACTTGAAAGTGAGCCTCCATACGTAGTTGTCCAGGGCGGTGAACACCTTGGACGAGACCATGCCACGGTAGTAGGCGGCCCAGCCCCGCACGATGGGATCGAGCCGGGCGATGACCGCCAGCGCGTTCGAGCCGCGCAGGCTGCGCGCCTCGGCCGCGAGCCGCAGCTTCAGCCGCTTGACCGCCGAGGGACTCGGTGTGGTCAGCGTCTTGCCGTTGGGATAGCGGCGGATGAGGGCGCCCAGAAACTCGAACCCCTCGGTGAGGTGAACGATGCGGGTCTTGTCTTCGTTGAAGATCAGACCTCTAGGCTTCAGCCACTCGGCAAGACGTGCCTTAACCTGCTCGGCCTGCTGCTTGGAATGGCAGAGCGCGATCATGTCGTCGGCGTAGCGGACCACGATCGGGCATCCCGCCACCGTCTCCCCGGCGTGATCGCCGTCAGTGCGGTAGCGGACCCCGGCGGCTTCCTCCAGCCCGTGCAACGCCACGTTCATCAGGCACGGGGAGATCACGCCGCCTTGAGGGGTGCCCTCGTCGGTCGGTGAGAAACCCATGCCCGTCTCGAACACCCCGGCTTTCAACCAGTCCCGGATCATGTCCCTGGCGGGGAACGACCCGATGGACTCCAGCAGCCGGGCGTGGTCGATACGGTCGAACGCCGCCGCCAGGTCCGCGTCCAGTACCCACATCCGTTTCGCCAGCTTCTGGCTGGTGGCCTGGAAGATGGACTGGATCGCGTCCTGGCAGCTCCGACTCGGCCGGAACCCATAGGAACGAGGTTCGAACCGGGCTTCCCACTCGGGTTCCAGCGCGTTGCGGACCCGTGCCTGATGGCACCGGTCCATGATCACTGGTATCCCGAGGGGGCGGAGCTTGGCGGGGTTGCTGGCTTTCGGAATGTGCACCCGCTTGACCGCGTGCGCTCTCCAGGAACCGATCGTGGCATGCACGCGCACCGCCGTCTCGGCCCTGGCCTCGGAAGTCAGAGCGACCTCCCCGTCGATGCCCGCGGTCTTGCGGCCAGCATTGCGCTGCGTTACCTGCCGCACGCTTACCAGCGTGTTGGCCCGGCTCCGCAGCATCAGCTTCTGAAGGTTTCTGGCCTTGGGCCAATCCTCCTCCTGAACCGCCTTGAAGATCCTGCACCGCAGCCGCCGTACCTGCTCCTCCTGAACACGCCAATCGATGGTCTCCCACCGCTCGGCGTCGAGGCGGAGCAGGTCCTCGGGTCCGTTCACCATGAGGTGTCCAACTTGTCCCTAGGTTCCAGCGGAACCGGTGCTTCGTCGTCAAAGGCTCACCTGCCCACGTCAGCGCCCTTTCGGGCCCGGGCACCAGGCCCGGTATCCGGCCAGTTATCCGAGACCACCGCTGGAGGAAGCGGCCTTGCCGTCCCGGTTTCCTGCCGCCTTTCGGCTGCCGGCCTTAGCTTCTTGGGCATCCTGTTCCCGCCGGGGAGTTCAGCTCTCCTCGCGGTCGGCCTACCGCTCCCGGTCACCTGGGAGCGGACCTCGACGAGGTTTCCATGTTCCGCACGCATGAGACGCGGCTGGGATCGGGCGTCCTCGGTACCCCGGGGGCAACGGTGTCTACACGGTCCGGGTTCGGTCCCCGGCCGCCGTTCGCCGCCTTCCAGCGGCACGGCCCCTATTCACCACGGTCAGCATCCCGTCTCGTGGCGTGGACATGACGAGGCATCAGCAAGGATTCACGGTCGTTCGCCCTTCCAGCCTTCCCCTCGCCTGTGGCTCCCGGACGGAACGGGCACTCTTGGGCTTTCCTCTGGGCTCCGCACCCCACGGTTACCCGCGACGCACGCCAGCCTCCTCGAAGGCCGAGACCTTCCGCCAGGTGACCGACCGCCGACACCGCGACACCGGCCCCATCACCTACCGCCATGCTCGGGAGCTGTAGGGCTTGGATCACTTAACCTGGGCGGCCGGTCCTGGTCACAGGGAAGCTGCCCGCAGAAGCAGGGCCGCCACGGCGAGGATGAGGATCACCACTGGAGTGACGATGCCTTTGACGTCGCTCTTGCGCAGATGGGCGCCGATGGCGCCGATGAAGTAGAGCACCAGGCCCACGGCCGCCGCGATACCGAGCGGGCCGTACCACAGGCCGATGACCAGGCCCGCCGCGCCGGCGATCTCACACGCCGCCAAGAACGGATACAGCCACAGAGGCACGCCAAGCTGTTCGGTCAAGGTCTGCACGGCGCGCTCCTGGCGAGTCAGCTTGGCCCAGGCGGACGGCAGCAGGGCTAGCGCGAGCAGGACCGCGATGACTGCATAGGCAATGAACATGATCACTCCAGTTTGTTGATCCCGACAATCGTTGAGCGGGCGGGTGGAGAAGGTCGCGGCTTCTCCACCCGCGGTGGAGCGGGTTGTTACGCGGCGTTCGCGCGCAGGCGCAGGGCGAGGTGCTTGGCCTTGGTGACCGCGTCTTGGAGAGCCTTGGCGCGCGAGGCTTCCGCGAGCGGGATGAGCTGGGCCATCGCGGGGTTGGTGGCGGCAAGGGTCAGCTCGGGGACGATGAAGTCGACCTCGACGCCGAGATACACGGTCAAAACGTCCCGCAGGTAGTTCTGGACGTACTCGAAGGGCTCACGCGGGGTGCCCGGAGCGTAGGAGCCGCCGCGGCTGGCGACGACGATGACCGGTGTGCCCTTGACGGTCGAGTTCTCGCCCGCGGTACGCCCCGGCAGGATCACATGGTCCAGCCATGCCTTGAGGGTCGAGGGAATCGAGAAGTTGTACATCGGCGCGCCGATCAGCACGGCGTCAGCCTGCTCCAATTCCTCGACCAGCGTGATGCGCTCAGCGAAGGCGGCGGCCTGCTCCCGGCTGTGGTCGGCAGGTGCCGCGAAACCGGCGGTCGCGGCGATGCCGTCGAGGTGCGGAACAGGGTTCGCGGCCAGGTCGCGATAGATCACGACGTTTTCCGGGTGCTGCTCTTCCCAGGCCTTGTGGAAGGTCTGCGTCACCGCACGTGAGGCCGATGCCGACAGAGGGAAGAGGGACGCGTCCAGGTGCAGCAGGGTGGGCATGAGTATCTCCCTTGATCAGGGGCCCGGAGCATCGTCCGGGCTTTGTGCGTAACTATTCTTTTCACACTAGCTTACTTTTTCTCACTAGCGAAGAAGAGGGTAGTACCATGGGTTCATGGCCGATGAAGGGACTCACAATGAAGCAGGGTGCGGGCGCGTCGAGGATGGCATTGGGCCCGTCTTCCAGCTGCTGGGAAAGCGCTGGACGGGCATGATCGTGGCCGCGCTGCTGCGGGGCCCGGTGTACTTCGGCGAACTGCGCAGGTCCGTCCCCGGCGTGAGTGAACGCATGCTTTCCGACCGGCTCACCGAACTCGGCGCGGCAGGGCTGGTCGTCCGCGAAGTCAATGAGGGGCCGCCGCTGCGCGTCTCCTACCGGCTGACGGAGTCCGGTGCCGCACTCGAACCCGCGCTGAAGGAATTGGCGCGATGGGCCAACCAGCACCTCAAGGACAGCCGGCCGACGCAGCCGACGGCCGTAGGCGCTTAAGGCGTGATCACCGTGTCAGGCGGCTAGGCCCAGGTCCAGGTGGATGTCCATGTCGATCTGGATGGTGCCGTAGAGGTTGGCGTGCGACCAGAAGAGCGGGCTGAGCGCGCGCCGGTCGGCGTCGGTGAGCCGCTCAGCCCAGGCCGGGTCCTTCAGAAGCGGACTGCACCAGGATGGTGTTGACGAAGACCAGGGCCGATTGCAGCAGGTGCAGGGCGAGCATGGAGACTTCCTGGTTCTCCCGGTCGGTGCCGCCGATGGTGCCGGCCTTGCCGTAGAACAGATCGGCGTTGGCGGAGTTCCAGTTCTCCACCACCTGCAGGCCCTCGTGGATCTCCCGGCGTAGTCCTTCGGAGGCCATGTAGTCGGCGATGAAGATCGACTTGACCGCCCGGCCGACCTCTTCGATGGCGCGGTAGGTGGGGTGCTTGGGGCCGCCGCGGATGAAGCGGCGCAGTACCTGTTCGGCCTCGCCGGTGCGGAGCTTCAGCGCGGTGGCGTACTTGACCATCTGGTCGTACTGCTGGGCGATCAGCTCCCAGTCGATGGTGCGCTCGCTCACCATGCCGGTCAGGCATGCGGGTACGGCCTGCTCGGCGTCGACGCGGACGAGCTTTTGGTGGGAGACGTTCTTCATCCGCGGCAGCAGTCTGAAGCCCAACAGGTGAGAGAAGGCGAAGCCGACCAGGTTCTGGCCGTGGGTGTCGGTGTACTGCCGGTCGATGGTGGCATCGGTGCAGTGCCGCAGCACGCCCTCGATCATCGCCGAGACCTCCGACGCCGAACAGGACTTGAGCTGGGAGTACACGCACACCGACTTGCGTTCGACGTGCCAGTAGATCATCACGCCGGGGCCGCCATAGCGGACGTGGTACTCCGTCATCAGGTTGGAGGACCAGGACCCGAACTTCTTGGCGTCGCTCGCGCAGGCGGTGCCGGTGCCCCACCAGGCCTCATCGCGCGCCCGCAGGGTGGCATTCACCAACGTCGCGATCGCGTTGCGCAGGTTGTCGCGGTTGACGAACAGATAGCGGGTGGAGCGCAACGCGGCCTCGCTCTCGCCGTGCTTGCCGCCGTCGGCCACCCGCTTGATCCCGATGTTGGTGCCCAGGGCGTACAGCACCAGCAGCAGACGTTTGCGGATCACCTCCCGCGGGGTGTTCTCCCTGGTGGCGATGGTGGAGAAGTCGTCGGTGAACTGGGTGACGAAGTCGGACTCCTTGAGGAAAGTCGAGAAGGTCGATGACGCCCCAGCGGGCCGCAACCGCGGCGTGCAGCGCCCGCAGGTTCTCCGGCGTCTTCAGCTTGCCCAGGTCGGGCACATGCCACATCGGCTCACCACGGTAGGTCTTGACCTTGGTGCCGCCCGAGCGTTTCTTGGTGATCGCGGCCGCGCTGTCGGCCATCGAGGTGCGCATCGCCTCCTTCAAGGTGGCGATGAACTCGCCCGCGTCCAGAGGCTGGCGCAGGTTCTCGTAGTGCACGTCGCGGTTGTCCTCAAAATCGGCCGGCAGGTCCTCTTCGGGGTTGCGCCAGCGGGCGGCGCCGTCGACGTAGATCTCCCGGCGGCGCAGCGCGTCCTTCACCGCGATCAGCACGCACAGCTCATAAGAGACCCGCTCGACCACGCCGTCGCCGTCGACCACCGCCTCCCGCCACCCGTCCGGGACCACGCCGGTGATCGGTGCCGCCTCGACGCCGTCGTAGTGGCGGACCTTGCTCGGCACGTCGGCGTAGCGGCCCAGCAGGTCCAGGGCATCCATCACCGGCCGGTAAGCGGTGTTGTTGCACTTGAACTCGATCGCGGTCAGCAGCTTGGGCAGCATCCGCCGGTAGTAGCTGGAGTAAGAGCTGGTCAGCACGGTGCGCACCCGCGCCCGATAGGTCTTGGCGTCGGCCTTGGCTTCGGCTACCAGCGCTCGCAGCGTGCTCTCGCCGACCGCGGGGAAGACCACCTGCCGCACCGGCTTGTCAGGGGCGGCCAGGAAGGCCTCGGCGATCGAGTACAGCTTGGCGGTCTTGCCGTGCACCTTCTTGACCTCGGCGTACAGCGCCTGCTCGACCCGGCGCTCAGCCTTCGTGTTGACCTTCGAGACCAGGCCGATCAACAGGTCCACCAGGGCGTCGGTGATCTCAGCGGTACGGCACCAGGCCAACGCGGCCAGCAGCGTCAGGCGCACCGGCTCGGGGTTGGCAGCGAAATCAGAAGGGTGTGAAGCCATCGCCCGCGCCCGCCAGGAAGCCACCAGCTTGTCGGAGAACCCGCCGAACAAGTCCGCCGGCAACCCCAGCGCCTTGCTACGCCGTAGTTTGACGATCTCCTCCAACAGCGTCTCCAGCCCCAGCCGACCCGGGTCGGCCTTCAGCTCGGCCAAGAACCCATCCGCACCGGTGGCCAGCTCCAGCAACGCGGCGGTCGAGTCGGCCGACAGGCACCCGGTCACCCGCTCACAGAACGCCCGCTCGAACCGGGCCCGGCAGCCGCGCACGATGCGTTCGGTCCGGCCGGGCGGCTCAATCTTCAGGTTCCGGCAACGCAACAGCATCGCCGCCCGAATCCCCTCATCCGTCAGCACCATCGGGCAGATGTCACTGGCCAGCCACTCGATCAGCGCGTCCTCATCGGCCCGGGTCGACTCGTGAAACCCCAACGCCTTGCGGATCTGGGAACGGTGGTACTCGATCGTGCTGCCCGTCCACTGGTAGTCGGCCAGCAGGCCCGGCTCGACCTTCACCTGTCCAGCCACGTAGTCCACCGCGGCTTTGGGGAACTCCCCGACATGCCGAGGGAAGCGGGCCTCCAGCTCGAAGAACTTCAGCATCAGGCCGAAGCCCAGCCGTGTCGCGCCCGACTTGTTCGAGTCGTCATCCAGCAACGTCCACGCTGCGATCAGCTCTTCCGGTTCCCACTCCCGACGCATCAGCACACCGCCACTCGTCGAACGATCCCCGAGGTCGGGAACACAGTCGAAGGCCGCAGCACTGCTATCGGACGGTATGCCCGACTCGTGACGATCACGAACCGCA
Source organism: Nonomuraea sp. NEAU-A123 (assembly GCF_018603905.1). Classification (GTDB taxonomy): domain Bacteria; phylum Actinomycetota; class Actinomycetes; order Streptosporangiales; family Streptosporangiaceae; genus Nonomuraea. Next base: position 59,802 of record NZ_JAHFZZ010000002.1, on the reverse strand, counting down.
ACCGTGATCTATCCCAGAGCTACTTTGGGGCTGGGGTCACGTTCGGGAGAAGACCCCCGAATCCCGCCGTGGCCGCGAAGGAGGCGATCACCCAGGCGATCAGCACGGAGACCGCGCCGAGTTGGGCGGCCGCCCGTAGACAGGCGGTAAGGACCGCTCGTCCATGTCCGAGCTGGCCGAGCCAGGCCACCAACGCGCCCAGCACGACGAGGGCAATCAAGGCCACCGGCAGGAGAGCGGTCAGGGAGATCAACGAAGAGGAACGCACAGCAGGTAGTGTGCCGCCGTCTACCAGCTCGACGATCGCCGGGGCGCTTCCACAGCAACCGCCTACGCCGTCTTCCTGCATGAGCGCGGCGCGGGCCTGTCAGGGCGCCAGACCCAGCTCACGCAGTTGTGCGGGCCGCAGCGGCCGCCAGCCACCGGTGTCAAGCTTGGCCAGTTCCGCCTCGACGTCCACGTTGATGACGCCAAAGAAGTTGATGTTGTCGCTGTGGCCGGGCGAGATGTGCGACAGGATCTCGTTGCTCACCTCCCGGCCCTGCGAACGCAGCTCCAGCACCGCCCGAGAATAATATTCGGTCGTTCAGGCGACCACCGAGTTGGTCAAGACGGTCAGGCACCACGCCTGCTCGGTCTGCTGCTCCAGATGCGGCCGGGTGATCGTGCCCAGCTGCGCTTAGTGCAGGTCGCGGCGCAGCGCGTGCAGGCTCTCCCCCTTGTTCAGCTGCCGCGAGATCTTCCTCCTGAAGACCGGGTCCGACAGGTACTTCGCGAGGTGGACGGTCCTTCTGAGCATGCCCCATTCCTTCAGCGCGGCGGCCAGGGTGTTCTGCCGCGAGGCGGCCGACCATTTGCCGACGATCAGCGAGGCGGTGGCCTGCCCGTACTTCAGCGACCCGGCCATCCGCAGCAGGTCCTGCCAGCAGCCGGGCACCAGGTCCTCATTCCAGCGCGCGCCCAGCAGCGGCCCGGCGTGCGGGTAACGCTTGGCTATCTCGGTCGGGGTCTCGTCCCGCACCAGGGTGACCCGGGTCAGGTCCCGCAACCGCGGAGTCAGCGCCTTGCCCACCAGGTCGAACAACGCAAAGTTGATCAACGTCGCGCCGTGAGTATCTGTCGCGTGCTCGGCGATCGGCAGGTCGGTCGCGTTGCCCAGGAAACCGTCCAGGACGAAGTGCGCCTCCCGCGCCGTCGGCACGATGATCTTCGTGCCGTACGTCGACCACTGATCGGAGACATGGGTGTACGTGGACAGCACCTGACCACCGTGAATGACCATGTTCCGGCCGGTCACGGTCTTGCCGCGGACGAACCGATCTTCTCGGAGAAGATCAGTACGCGGATCAAGGCGCGGCCGGAGTTCGTCAAGGCGATGGAGTACGCGCGCACCATCAAGAGCGCCGTGCCGCACCAGCGGGTGATCTTCACGGTGCATGAGATGAAGCGGCTCGGCCGCGGCGCCGCGGAGCTCCTGGCGATCGCCGAGGAACTGCGCTATCACGACATCGAGCTGGAGTTGCTGACCGGCCCGCTGCAGGGCATCTACAACCCCTCCGGGCACGGCGCGGCGTTGTTCGCCTTCTTCGCCGGGATGGCCGAGTCCGAGCGGGAGTACGTGCGGGAGAAGTCGCTGGAGGGTCAGGCCACGGCTCGCGAGCGCGGCCGTCATGGTGGGCGGCCGAAGGTGTTCGACGATGACATGATCGCCTACGCCCGGACGCTCCGCGCTCGTGGGGTGGCCGTGCCCGACATCGCCCGCAAGCTGGTCATCCCAGCGGGCAAGAACAAGGGCCGGCACCCCTCGGTGGCCAGCGTCTACCGGGTGCTCGTCGACGGCGAGAGCGCCGCGGCGCCGGCGTGAACAGCTTCAGGTCAGGGGCACGCGCTGCTCGGCCTGCGTGCGGATGGCGGCCACTTTCGAGCAGATCGCCCTGGCCGCCGACACCGCCATCGGTCCTGCCATCCCCCCGGCAGCGAGTTGGCCAGCCCTCGCGCACTGACACCGAAGAGAGGAGTTCGAGATGGGATGGGACATCCTCATCGGCATCCTGATCGCGGTCGCGGCCAGCTGGATGCTGCTGATCGTCGCCTTGGTCTTGATCCGGCCGAAGGGTTCGTTGCTCACTGAGGCGCTACGCATCCTTCCCGACCTGCTGCGCTTGCTTCGCCGCCTGGCCGCCGACCACACACTACCGACTGGCATCCGCGTACGGCTCGGCCTGCTCCTGGCCTATCTGGCAGTGCCCATCGACTTGATCCCTGACTTCATTCCCATCCTCGGCTACGCCGACGACGCGATCATCGTCACGTTCGTCCTGCGCGGCGTAGTCCGCCGCGCAGGTCTGAGCGCCGTCCACCAGCACTGGCCCGGAAGCGATGACGGCTTCACCGCACTCTGCGACTCACCGGCATTGCCAGCAGTCCCGCCCGCCCCGAATAGTCAGCTGAGTGGTACCAATCTCGCCTTCAAAACCGCAGACAAACGGCGGCATTTCATGTCGAGCTCGAACGCTCGTACAGGTTCAGGTGGGTCAAGAAGGTCATGGCGACAGGAACACGGCGATGTCGTTGTCGGTGCCGGGTAGGGGCGAGATGAGCCGCCAGCCGAGGTTGCGGTAGAAGGCGATGGTGCTGGTGACGTCTCGGTGTGTCAGGAGCCAGGCCCGGCCTTGGGGTGCGCCGCTGGCCAGGGCGAGCAGAAGGTCGCGGCGACGGGCGTGTGGGCGGACGGCCTGATCCAGCCGGTGGCGAACCCGTCGATGCAGCGGCCGGTTCCGGTGGCGATCACGGCGCGAAAGCCGGGCCGGTGGGCGTCGGTGTCCAGCCGGTGGCGAAACTCCTCGACCCGGGTGTGGTCTTCGTTCCAGGGCGGCTGGGAGAACACCTCGGCGTAAGCCTGACAGAGTTGGTCGGCGATGGCCAGGGCGGTCCTGCCGGGGTAGCGGACGATGCTCGGCAGGGCGGGGCCGGGGCTGCCCGTGGTGGTCATCGGGATGTCCTTGCTGTCGTGGGAGGGGTGGCGGCGCGCCGCCAGGCGGCGCCTCGCAGCAGGCGCAGCCCGTTGAGGCCGACGATGACGGTGGAGCCCTCGTGTCCGGCCACGCCGAGCGGCAGCGGCAGGTCGCCGAGCAGGTCCCAGGCCACCAGCACGGCGATGAAGGTGGCGGCGATGATCAGGTTGGCGATGACCAGGCGGCGGGCGCGCCGGGCCAGGGCGAGTACGGCGGGGACGGTGGCCAGTTCGTCGCGGGTGATGACCGCGTCGGCGGTATCGAGGGTGAGGTCAGCGCCGGCGCGGCCCATGGCGATGCCGGCGTGGGCGGTGGCCAGGGCGGGGGCGTCGTTGACACCGTCGCCGACCAGCGCCACCCGTGCCTGCTGCTGCAGTTCGCGTACCGCGTGCACCTTGTCCTCGGGCAGCAGGCCGGCCCGTACGTCGGTGATGCCGGCCTGGCCGGCCATCCGGGCCGCCGCGCGGGGGTTGTCGCCGGTCAAGAGAACCGGAATGGAGCCGGTCAAGCTGGTCAGCTGCGTGACCGCCTGCGCAGCGTCGGGGCGCAGGCGGTCGGCCAGGCCGAGCACCGCGGCGGGGCGGCCGTCCAGGAGCATCAGCACGGCGCTGTGCCCGTCGTCTTCGAGTTCGGCCACCACCGCGCGGGCCTGCGCCGCATCACCGGCGTCACTGGACGCGGTCGGGTCCAGCAGGTGGGCGGGGCTGCCGATCTCGACCAGGTGTCCGTCGACGTGGGCGCGCACCCCTCGCCCGGGCAGGGCGGCGAAGCCGGTAGCGGCGGGCAGCGGTAGTGCCTGGTGGTGGGCGGCGGCGACGATGGCGCGGCCCAGCGGATGTTCAGAGCCCTGTTCGGCGGCGGCCGCGAGCGTGAGCAGCCGGTCGATCTGCGTTGCGGCCTGGGCCCCGGGCTCGCTGCTTCGGTCGCCCGCCGGGTGGGGCAGGGCGCGCAGGTGGGCCAGGTGCGGGCGGCCTTCGGTCAGGGTGCCGGTCTTGTCGAAGGCGACCTGGGTGACGTCGGCCAGTTGTTCCATCACCACGGCGGATTTGACCAGCACGCCGTTGCGTCCGGCGGTGGCAATGGCGGCCAGCAGCGGCGGCATGGTGGCCAGCACTACCGCGCACGGCGAGGCCACGATCATGAAGGTCATCGCCCGCAGCAGGCTGTCTTGTACCGGCGTGCCCCACAGTAGGGGCAGCGCGAACAGGGCCAGGGTGGCGGCGACCATCACCACGGAGTAGCGCTGCTCGACCTTCTCGATGAACAGCTGGGTGCGCGCCTTGGTGGCGCTGGCCTGCTCGACCATCGCCACGATGCGGGCGATCACCGTCTGCGACGCCGGCCGGGTGACGTGCACGCGCAGCACGCCGGTGCCGTTCACCGTGCCGGCGAACACCTCATCGCCGGTCTGCTTGTCCACCGGCAGGCTCTCACCGGTGATGGAGGCCTGGTCGACGTCGCTGGCCCCGGCGACCACCTGGCCGTCGGCGCCGATGCGCTCTCCCGGCCGTACCACGATGACATCGCCGATGTGCAGGTCGGCGGCCGCCACGACCTTTTCGGTGCCGCTGTCGTCGATGCGGGTGGCCTGGTCGGGGGCCAAGTCCAGCAGGCCGCGCACGGAGTCCTCAGTGCGTTTGGTGGCCAGGGATTCCAGCGCGCCGGAGGTGGCGAAGATGACGATCAGCAGCGCGCCGTCGAAGACCTGCCCGATCGCCGCCGCGCCGATCGCCGCGGCGACCATCAGCAGATCGACGTCCAGCGTGCGCTCGCGCAGCGCCTTCAACCCGGCCAAGCCCGGCTCCCAGCCGCCGGCGGCATAACAGGCCAGGTACAGGCTCCACCACAGCCATGGTGGCGCGCCGACCAGCTGGGTGGCGCCGCCGGCGGCGAACAGCGCGGTGGCGGCGATGGCCCAGCGCACCTCTGGCAGCGAGCCGGCGCCGGAGCGCCACCACGTGGCCGGCCGGGACGTCGCGGCCGGGGGTGGGGCAGCGGGAGAACGGCTCAGATCTGTTATCACCGAAGCATCGTATATGCGTATACACGCAGATATGCAAATAGTGAGGTTCGGGGATATGCTGACGGCATGCACACCTCGCTGACCGATTTCGACATGCCGAACGAGGAACAGGTGCACTTGGCCGCCGAGTCGTTCCGGCTGCTGTCCGACCCCACCCGCATCAAGATCCTGTGGGCGCTGCTGCAGGGCGAGTCCAACGTCGCCTGCCTGGCCGAACTCGCCGACGCCGCCCCCACCACGGTCAGTCAGCACCTGGCCAAGCTGCGCCTGGCCGGGCTGGTCAAGGGCCGCCGCGAGGGCACCTTCGTCTACTACAGCGCCGCCGACGACCACGTACGCCGCCTGCTCGGCGAAGGCCTCTACCACGCCGACCACATCGACCGCGGCGGCCAGGCCGACCATCAGAGCGGCGATCAGGCCCCCGCCGAGACCGTACGCACCGCTTCCTGACCCGGCGTCGCATGGGGCCCCTTGGCGCCGACGTGGCCGACCGGATGCAACCGGTCAGCTCTCACTCAGGCTGACCGGAAGGGACAGCTTCCAGCTCCAGATGACGGTTCATGTCGAGCTCGAAGCGCCCGTACAGGTTCAGATGGGTCCAGAACAGGGCCGACAGGCCCCGCCTGTCGGCCGGGGTGAGCTTCTTCTGCCAGGCCGGGTCACGTAGCACGAGCTGGATCATCACCGTGTTCAGGTAGGCGATTCGCCGCGGCGAGCAGGTGCGATCGTTATCTGGGGTTATTGACGTCTTCTCGCAGGTCAGAGTGAGATGATCTTGTCATGAACGTAAGGCACGTTGGCCAGTGCCCAAGGCACGTTGCATCGCACGCGTGTCCAGGTGCTTCGCCCGAACCCGCGACGCCGGTCGAAGTCGGCGCTGGGCCCCCTGCCTTGGTCAGCCATTGCGTCGGCGAGTCGCAGGGTCGTACTAAGCGGTGATGCGGGCGGGGGGGCGCGGATCCTGGCGGGGTTGCAGGCGTGTGCGGATGCCGACGGGAAGATCGGCTGGACGGTGAGTGTGAACTCCGCCATCGCGCGGGCGCACCAGCACGTGGCCGGGGCGCGCCGAGACGGCCACCTGCAGAAGGAGCCGTCATCGGCTCCATCCACACCGGCGCCGTGCGCGCGTACGACGTCATCCGGATGCTGTCGCGCGACGGGCGCCCGACCGCTGGGCGACGCGATTGCCCACTACGGGCGGATCTCCAAGACCCTGCACATCCTGCGCCTGGCCGACGAGCCCGGCTACCGCAGGTGGATCAAAGTGCAGGCCAACCTCCAGGAAGGCCGCCACGCGCTCGCCCGGAAGATCTTCCACGGCAAGCAGGGGCAGCTCTACCACCGCTACCAGGACGGCATGGAAGACCGGCTCGGCGCCCTGGGCCTGGTCCTCAACGCGCTCGTGCTGTTCAACACCCGCTACATGGACGCCGCGGTCAACCAGCTGCGCGCCAACGGCTTCAACGTCCGCGACGAGGATGTGGCCCGCCTCTCCCCGTTCGTGCGGCACCACATCAACATGCTGGGCCGCTACTCGTTCCAGCTTCCTGAGCTGCCCGGCGGGCTGCGGCCGCTGTGCGACAAGGACGCCACCGACGACGAGTAGGCCGACGGCTGCGGCCGGCGCCGTTGGGCGTTTGCCGCAGCCTCGGACATCGCCAGACCCCGGCTCCACTCGCTACGCTGCACGTGAAAGGTGCCCCCACCCGCATCCGATCCCAGCCTTCGGCAAGCCGGATCATTGCAGGTCGCGGGTCACCTTTTCCAGCTGGTGACGGGCAGCCACCAGCCCTGGAACTCGCGGTGAAACACCGAGCTGGAGGTTCCGGTCGGCGGCGGAGGCCCAACACTAATGATCACCGGAGTCACCAGGGAGCCTGCAGCATGACCGGCACCACGGAGGCCCTTGGCGGGTCGGCCGCAGTCGACAATGCAGCACGAAGTGTCACGCGCCCGTTCTACGTATACGCCGTGCTTACCAACACGCTATTCCAGCGCGGCGTATTCATCCTCTTCCTTCAGCAGCGAGGCTTCTCCGCCGAGCAAGTGGCCCTACTGCAGACACTGCTCTACCTGGTCAGCGGACTTGCGGAGTTGCCGACGGGAGTCATCGCCGACCGAATCGGCAGGCGTGCCAGCATCGTGATCGGCCAGATGCTGATAGCTGGATGTCTGCTCGGTCAGGTGGCGTTCTCCAACTACTGGGTGTTCCTGGCGCTGTTCATCGGGCAGGGCGTGGGCATGGCATGTGTGTCCGGTTCGGACACCGCCCTGCTGTACGACCTGCTCGTGCGTCGTGGTGCAACGGCCAGCTACGTCAAGATCAAGTCTCGGTTCACCATGCTCGGGACGGTCACCTCGGGAGCCGCCATCGTCCTCGGCGGCCAACTGCAGCAGATTTCCTGGGGAGTCGTCTACGTCGGTTCGGCGGCGTGCCTCGCCCTAGGGCCTGTACGGAGTTGAGATCAGAGGGATTCGCTGCGCTATGGTCTGCGATCCTGGTACGCCTTCGCCATGGCGCGTGGAGACCTCACCGATGAGGAATGGTTCTTGATCGAGCCTCGCCTGCCGTTGGGTGAGCGAGGCCCGATCCCGGACCTGCGGCAGCAGTTCAACGCGATGATGTGGCGCTTTCGGACCGGCAGTCCGTGGCGGGACCTGCCCGCCGAGTACGGGCCCTGGTCCACCGTTATGTCGATCTTCACGTATGATCATCGCGTTGAACAGAGTGTTTGCGGGATGGACATGTCCATGTCGCGGCCGATTGCTCAACACCACGTGCCGCCTGAGAGGTCCCGGCTCAGGACCGTGGCGGGCGACCCGAAGGAAGCGAAGAAGGCCGCCGCCCCATCGTCGCTTGCTAGATCAATCCAGCCAGTCAGCGACCGTCGCGACGTACTCGCGCGTCTCCGTCAGGGGCAGGAGGTGCCCGGCCGATGGAAAGGTGCGGTGCGTCCAGTCGGGGCGGCGAGCGGCCACGTCGTCGATGGTGGTCGTGGTGACCAGCTTGTCCTGCGCCCCGGCCAGCAGCAGCGTGGGCATGCCGAGCTGGTCGATCATCCGGTGGGCCGCATCCCGGTTGACGTAGAGGCTGGACAGCACCGAGGCGAAGGCCGCGATGGCGTCACCGAGGCGGCGCGGGTCGGTGGCCCGGAGCTCGTCGCGCAGCAGGGCCAGCATTTCGGGCGAGAGCCGTTCGAGGTCATCACCGACCACGCCGCCCGACCAGGCGCCGGGATCGGCGTAGGCACGCAGCTTGAAATCGATCATGCGCTGGCCCGCCACTCGCAGCACGCCCCGCAGCAGCCCGGGCCCGACCACGAGCAGCGGGCGGCCCAGAACGCGCCAAAAGGTAACCTCGTCCGGCGGGATCGGGCCGGGCAGCGCCGGGCAGGCCAGGACGAGACGATCGACCCGGTCCGGCGAGGACGTCGCGAAGTGCACCGCGACCAGGCCGCCCATGGACCAGCCGTGGGTGACGGTGACCTTGAGCCCCATGCGGCCGGTGAACGCTCGCAGGAAACGCGCGCCCAGTTCGGCCTTGGACGCGCGCGGGTGCGGCGAGTCGGTGTGGCCGAAGACCGAGCCCGGCAGGTCGGGCGCGATCACCGGACCGTGGGCGCTCAGCTCGGCGATGGTGTCCATCCACATCGACGCGCTACCGGCCAGGGGGTGAATCAGCAGGTGGGTGAGCCTGCCCTGGCCCTTCCCCGCGCTCAGGTAATGGACCTTGGTGCCGGAGACGTCGATCTCCTGGCTGCGGATTCCGGCCCACCGTGGGGAACGTTCGCCCCAGTCTGCATACCGCACCCCTTCAGCCTGCCACGCCGGGCCCGAGGGGTGGACCCAATTGGGGCGCCGGGAAAGATCAGCAGAGGATCAGAGACGCCCTCTCAGCACGGTCCGATCAATGGGCTCGCGGCCTTGGTGGACTGGATCCGGAGCTTGCGCAGTTCGCCATGGACCGCTTCTAGCCGGGCGGTGAGGTCGGCGACCTCGGCGCGCAGTTGGCGGTTGCGCTCCAGCGCGGTCTCCAGCCTGCTCTGCAGCGAGGCCTCGCTGGCGCCCTGGGCACGGGACCTTGAAGTCTTTGGCGTGCGCTGCCGGAGCTGGCCGATCGCCTCGATCAGGTCGGGCTGGGTGTATAGCCAGGACCGGGAGACCGCGGCGGCCTCGGCGATGCCGACCACGGTGGGGCGGTCGCCGCGGCGCTCGGCGGCCGTGATGGCGTCCTGGGCGCGATGGCGGGCCTGCTGGTGGCGCTGCTTGGACGCCTCGATGAGGAAGCGGGCGTTGTCAGCCGGCGGCATCGAGGTCGGTCACCTTTCCCCTGCCACGATCTGGCCGTCTGTGGTCTGCTCCAGGGCGTCGATGATCTGGTCGAGCTTGCGCAGGGTGCGGGTGTTCTTCTCGGCGACCCGGGCCAGGCCGGAGGCGGTGGCGTCGGCGATGAGCCGCTCGGTCTCCTCATGCTGGCGGCGGTGCTGGGCCAGGAAGTCGGTGGTGGTGATGAAGAAGCGGCAGTCCAGGCACGGGTTGGCGTATTCGCAGTCGGTCTGGATCGGTGCCCCGCAGTAGCCGTTGGGCAGGGTGACCTTGGCGCGGACCATGCTGAGCTTCATCCAGGCGGCGTCCGCGAGTGGGTGCTCGGGGTCGAGTTGGACGGGCTGGCCGTCGGCGTTGACCTTCGTCGCCCGTTCCCAGTGCTGGCGGACGGTCTTGTCCAGCAGTCGGGCGTAGACGGCCGTCATCTGCGGGGACATGTGGTCGAGCAGTTGCTGGACCACATGTTGGGGAACGTTGGCGTTGATCAGTCGGGTCGCCAGCGTGTGCCGAAACTGGTGAAACGTGATCTTGACGGGTCGACCGTGCTCGTCACGCAGGTCGAGCGTGTCGAGCCAAGCCTTCAGCTGGTCACGGAGACGACGGTCGCTGACCGGCTTGCTGCCGTCGAGGTTGGCGTTCGTGGCGGGAAACAGCCATGGCGTCCCGTTCGGGAAACGGCGGTGAACGGCGCCTTGCTGGACGGCGATTCTGTCGGCGAGGGCTGTGCTGAGCGGGAAGAACGCGGGCCGGTTGTGGATCTTTCGGTTCAGCCAGGCCAGGTAGGGGTTGCCCGAGGCGTCACGCACGATGCAGTCGAAGGGCAGCCACCTCGCGTCCTTGATACGAAGCCCGCATGCGATGAGCAGTTCGAGCAGCAGCCGGCCGTCGTCGGAGGGGAACTTCGCGAGCGCTTCGGGTCTTTCAAGCTGGCGCATCAAGGGTTCGGGGATGAAGCGCGGCTTGCTCACTCGCGGACGTGGTCCGTCGTCGTGGTAGAGGAAGGCGCTGCCGGGCAGCTCGGGCAGCCACTCGTGTCGGTGGATGTCCTTGAGCAGGGTGGAGATCGAGCTGATCTGGTGGGAGCGGGTGGTTGGGTCGGGCACCTGGGGGTGCAAGGCCGCGATCCAGGTCTCGAGGCGTTCGCGGGTCACATCTCCGCGGAGCCATCCTGTGGATCCGAAGCCTCCAACCCATCTAGAGATCAGAACTCCGTACAGGCCCTAGCCGTGGTGGTGCTGATGTCACGGGTGCCCGAGATCCGCGGCGCGGACGCGGTGGACGAGCAGGACGGAGCCGAGGAGCAGCACGGCGACGCCACAGCATGGCGGGCAATGCTTCGGGTCGCCACGCCGGCGCTCGTGACGCTTGTCGTGGTGTCCGGATTGATGCATGCGACTTTGACGCCGTACATCATTTTTACGCAGAAGACCCTCTCCGATCAGGGAGCGGGCATCGCATTGGTCAGCGTGGTCATATCGGCGGGATTCTTCGCTGGCGGGCTCACTCCGCTGCTGTCGGACCGCGCGGACCGGCGCATCGGGTATTGGGTCATAGTCCCGGTGTCTCTCCTGACGCTCGCCGCGGCACTCGGCCTGAGCGGCCTCGGTCTTGTCTGGGTCACCATCGCCGCGTTCCTGGCCCTGGTCGGGATTCCCGAGATCACCGCCGTGATCGTGGACAACGTGTTCAACGAGGCCGTGCCGTCGCGCCACCGGGCGAGCCTGCTGTCGATGATCGCATTCGTGGAGTCGGCGCTCATCGGCATCGGCTATCTCGTCCTCGGCGCGCTCATGGACGGGCTGGGCTCCAGTGTGGGCATGGCCACCTACGCCGCGGTCCCTCTGCTGGCATGTCTCCTGTGGCTCCCGGTGCTCTTCCGAGGGGCACGGGTGACCATCGAGATCGAGAAGCCCGCCGACCAAAAGGCATCCTGAAACAGACCATCTCGAGTAACGCCCTGCCCGATGGGAAGGGCGTTGCTCGTTGACATGTCGCTCCCAGTCGGCGACGGTTCCAACGCTTCCATCCGCCGCTCATTCCGACGACGCACAGCCGTCTCCGGCCGACGAGGTCACCGGCGCGGGCGCCGAGCAGCAGCAGACCGCCGATGACGAGGGTCTAGGCGTCCTGCACCCATGACAGGGTGGCTGGGCTCAGATCCAGATCGGCGCGGATGCTCGGCAGCCCCGTGAAGATGACCGAGTTGTCGAGCAGGATCATGAAGTAGCCGATCAGGATGATCGCAAGGATCGCGGTCGGGCGTGCCGCAGACCGTTGCGCGGTGCCGGCGGCGGGGTTGAATCGCATACTGCTGCCCCTCGTGTGCGGATGGGATGTTTCCAGTCAACGACCATCCGGGCGGGTGAGGGAGGACCGCTCGTTCGGGGTACTGGCCTTACCTCCTTCACGACCGTCACCGTGCTTACCCTGGGGGTTATGGGCCATATCAACCACCGCGCCGAGGTCCGCGAGTTTCTCAGCTCACGGCGGGCGCGCATCACTCCGGAGCACGCGGGGCTGCCCGCCTACGGCGGCAACCGGCGCGTCCAGGGACTGCGGCGCGAAGAGGTCGCGATGCTCGCCGGGGTTTCCATCGACTACTACGTCCGCATGGAGCGCGGGAATTTGTCCGGTGCACGCGATCGTGCGCATCGTGCGCTCGTGCATCTGCGGCAGCGACCTGCACCCGTACCACGACCTGCCGGCCTCGCAGCAGGGCATCCCGATGGGCCATGAGTTCCTCGGCGTGATCGAAGACCTCGGCACGGAGGTATCCGGGCTCAAGCGCGGCGACCTGGTGGTGGCGCCGTTCGCCTACGCCGACAACACCTGCGACCTATGCCGCGAGGGCCTGCACACCTCCTGCCCCAACGGCGGCTTCTGGGCCGCCGGCGACGTCGGCGGGGCCCAGGCCGAGGCGATCCGCGTCCCGCAGGCGCAGGGCACCTTGGTCAAGCTGCCCGTCGGCGAGGACAGCGAGCTGCTGCCGTCGCTACTGACCCTGGCCGACGTGTACGGCACCGGCCACCACGCCGCCAAGCAGGCTCACGTCAACGCGCGCACCACGGTCGCGGTCATCGGCGACGGCGCGGTCGGGCTGATGGCGCTACTGTCGGCCCGCCGGCTCGGCGCCGAGCGGGTCATCCTGATGGGACGCCACGACGACCGCACCAAGCTCGGCATCGACTTCGGCGCCACCGACGTCGTACCCGAGCGCGGCGCCGAGGGCATCGAGAAGGTGCGCGAGCTGACCGGCGGACAGGGCATCCACGCGGTGCTGGAGGCGGTCGGCTACCGAGACGCCTACGAGACGGCGGTCGGCATCGTCCGCGCCGGCGGGGTGATCAGCCGGGTCGGCGTGCCGCAGTACGAGGAGGCGCCGATCGGGTTCGGCAGCCTGTTCGGCCCGAACATCACGCTGACCGGTGGTCCGGCTCCGGTGCGCGCCTACATCGACGAGCTGCTGCCGGGCGTGCTGGAGGGCACGGTCGAGCCGGGCCGGGTGTTCGACCAGGCGCTCGGTCTGGAGCAGGTGCCCGACGGCTACCGCGCGATGGACGAGCGAACCGCGCTGAAGGTGCTCATCCGCCCCTGACCACGCACCGCACCCAGCACCGAACACCGAACATCCAGCAGCGAAGGAGCACACATGGCCATCAGCGACGCAGCCCGGCGCGCCCACGAGGAGCTGTTCCCCGGCCACGTCCCGACGCTCGCGCGCGCCGACCCCGAACTGGTCGAGGTCTTCGACAACTTCGCCTTCGACGAGGCCCTGCGCCACGGCGACCTGGACGTGCGGACGCGGCTCATGGTCCAGCTTTCCGCCTTGATCGCCTGCCAGGCGGTAGGCAAGTACCGGGTCATGCTGGGGGCGGCGCTGACCGCCGGCGTCACGCCTGTTGAGGTCAAGGAGATTGTCTACCAGGCGGTGCCGTACGTCGGCATGGCCAAGGTCTTCCGCGCCGGAGGACGAGCAGCACATTCAGCGCTTTTTGTCCTCGAACTGCTTCGGCGACCACCTCACCCGCGCCGGCCTGGACCTGCCGACGCGTGAGCTGCTGACCTTCGCCATGCTGGTCGCGCTCGGCGGCTGCGAGCCGCAGGCCAAGGGGCACGTGGCGGCGAACCTCAACGTCGGCAACGACCGCGCCCGCCTGCTCGCGGTGCTCACCCAGCTGATCGCTTTCATCGGCTACCCGCGCACGCTCAACGGCCTGCGCGTCCTGGACGAGGTGACCCTATGACCGCGCGTACCTGGCTCATCACCGGCGTCAGCAGCGGCTTCGGCCGCGAGCTCACCGAGCAGTTGCTCCAGCGGGGCGATCGCGTCGTGGGCACCGTCCGCGACACCGGCAAGGTCGCCGACCTGGCCGGGCAGTATCCGGACACGTTCCGCGCCGAGGTGCTGGACGTGACGAGCCCGCGCCGCTGCGCCTGATGCTCGGCTCCCAGGCTCTGAAGTCCACGCTGGCCGTACTGCGCAAGCGCGTCGCCGACTTCGAAACGCAGGCCGACCTGGCCGCCTCCACGGACTTCCCGCCGGGCGGGTGAACCGGGTTTACCAACAACGGACCTCGCCCCGGCATGCCGGTCATCCGGCCTTGACCGGCCAGGGGTAGGTCCGACGACGACTATTGACGATGGAAGGCTCTCATGCGAGCAACCCTGATCTACGGCGCGGGTGACGTGCGCGTGGAGAACGTGCCCGACCCGGTGCTGCGGGAACCGACCGACGCCCTGGTACGCGTGCTGCGCTCGTGCGTGTGCGGCAGCGATCTGTGGCCCTACAAGTCGCGCCCGGCCACCGGGCAGGGCGACCGGATCGGGCACGAGTTCCTGGGTGTCGTGGAGGACGCCGGCTCCGAGGCCGGCACCCTGCGCAGGGGCGACGTGGTGGTGGCGCCGTTCGTGTGGGCGGACAACACCTGCGACTTCTGCCGCGAGGGCCTGCAGACCTCGTGCCGGCACGGCGGCCAGTGGGGCGCCGACGGCGTGGACGGCGGCCAGGGTGAGGCGGTCCGCGTCCCGCAGGCCGCCGGCACCCTGGTCAAGCTGCCCGTCGGAGAGGACAGTGAGCTGCTGCCGTCCCTGCTGACACTGTCGGACGTCTTCCCGACCGGCCACCCATTGCGCGGTCACCGCCGGAGTCGGCCGGGGCACGACGGTGACGGTGATCGGCGACGGCGCGGTCGGGCTGATGGCGGTGCTGTCGGCCAAGCGGCTCGGCGCCGAGCAGATCATCCTGATGGGCCGGCACACGGAACGCACCGACCTGGGCCGCGCTTTCGGCGCCACCGACGTCGTCGAGGAGCGGGGCGATGAGGGCGTCGAGCGGGTCCGGGAGCTGACCGGCGGCGACGGCACCCACGCCGTGCTGGAGTGCGTCGGCACCGAGCAGGCCATCGTCACAGCGTTCGCGGTGGCCCGCGACGGCGGCACGGTCAGCCGGGTCGGCGCGCCCCAGTACGAGAAGGTGCCGATGGGGTTCGGCGAGTTCATGCGCAACCTCACCCTGACCGGCGGCGTCGCCCCGGCCCGCGCCTACATCGAGGAACTGCTGCCCGAAATCCTCGACGGCAGCTTGCAGCCCGGCCGGGTGTTCGACCGCACCGTCGGCCTGGAGCAGGTACCCGACGGGTACCGCGCGATGAACGGCCGCCAGGCGCTCAAGGTCCTCATCCGCCCGTAGCGCGCCGAGAGGCGGATCGCTCTCTTACCGATGGTGCTGGGAGGCACAGCTCATGAACCTGACGTTGAACAACGGCGTCTCGATGCCCGCTTTGGGATTCGGGGTGTTCCAGACGCCGCCCGAGGAGACGGTCGAGGCGGTGCGGTCGGCTCTTAAGATCGGGTACCGGCTGATCGACACCGCTGCGGCCTACGGCAACGAACGCCAGGTCGGTGAGGCGATCCGCCGTTCCAGCCTGGACCGCGACGAGGTGTTCGTCGAGACCAAGGTGTGGATCAGCGACTTCGGCTACGACGAGACGCTGCACGCCTTCGACAAGAGCGCGGGCAAGCTGGGCGTCGAGACCATCGACCTGTTCGTCCTCCACCAGGCGCTTCCGTCTCGGTTCGAGTTGACCCTGCAGGCCTACCGCGCTCTGGAAACGCTGCTGGCCGACGGGCGGGTGAGGGCCATCGGCGTCAGCAACTTCATGCCCGGCCACCTGGAGGCGCTGATGAAGGAGGCGTCGGTGGTGCCCGCGGTCAACCAGGTCGAGGTGCATCCCTACTTCACCCAGCCGCAGGTGCAGGCCGCCGACACCGCGCGGCAGATCATCACCCAGGCGTGGTCGCCGATCGGCGGGATCACCAGTTACCGCGGCACCGGCACCAGCACGTTCGACGACCCGGTCATCAACCGGATCGCCGCCGCGTACGGCAAGACGCCCGCCCAGGTCATGATCCGCTGGCACCTGCAGGAGGGGCGGGCGGCCATCCCCAAGTCGGTGCGCCCCGAACGCATCGCGGAGAACTTCGCGGTGTTCGACTTCGACCTCACCGACGCCGAACGCGCGGCCTTGGACGCCCTCGACACCGGGGTGCGCGGCGGCCCTGAACCCGAGGACGTCACCTTGGAGGCCTTCGGGAGGGCCATCCCCGAAGCCTGACCTGGAGAAAGGAATCACAGGCATGCGCACGAGGGCGTCCCGCACACCCGGGAACAGCGATCTGGAGGTCTCCGCCCTCGGGTTGGGGTGCATGGAGCTACGGGCAGCCTGTTGACGTTCAGGCGGGCACCGCCCTGATCCGCGCCGCGGTCGAGCCGGGCGTCACCTTCTTCGACACCGCCGAGGTCTACGGCCCCTTCACCAACGAGGAACTGGTCGGCACGGCTCTCGCCCCGGTCCGCGACCAGGTCGTGACAGCGACCAAGTTCGGATCCGACCTCGACCCGGGCAGCGGGGCGCGGCGGCGGCCTCAACAGCCGGCCGGACCACATCAAGCAGGTCGCCGAGGCGTCCCTCAAGCGCCTGTCGTCCGGCGACCTCCACGAGCTTGACCAAGATCACCGCTGACCCCACGGATCTCGTGCCGGTGCATGTGGAAGCCGCCGCTCATTGGCCCAGGCTCACGACCGGACCGCGCTGAAGGTCCTCATCCGATTCTGACCCGAAGGAGCATCTCTCGATGGCCGCCTGGACCAGCGACGAACTTACCGCGATCGGCGAGGCCGAGGAGCTCGACCTCGCCTCCCGCCGCGCGAACGGCAACCTGCGCCGCCCGGTGACGATGTGGGTCGTCCGTGTCGGCGACGACCTGTACGTGCGCTGCATGAACGGCCGCTCCGGCGCCTGGTACCGCGGCGCGCAGACCCGCCACCAGGGCCGCATCACGGCCGGCGGCGTGGCAGCCGAGGTGACCTTCGCCGACGCCGACCCCGCCGACTCTGCCGTCCACGACCGGATCGACGAGGTCTACCGCACCAAGTACCGCCGCTACGGCGCCGACATCATCGGCGGCGTCGTCAACCCCGAGTCGCGAGCCGCGACGATCAAACTCGTTCCCGAGAGGTCATCATGAAGAACATCACGCTGGGCGATCTGGACGTTTCCCGCATCGGGCTGGGCTGTATGGGCATGTCCCACGGCTACACCGGCGCCGGCAGCGACGACGCCGAGTCCATCCGCACCATCCACCGCGCGCTGGAGCTGGGCGTCACCCTCCTCGACACCGCCGAGATCTACGGCCCGTACACCAACGAAGAGCTCCTCGGCAGGGCGCTCAAGGGCCGCCGCGACCAGGTGGTGATCGCCACCAAGTTCGGTCTGGTCTCCCATGCCGGCGACGGCCCCTGGAACCTCGACAGCAGCCCGGCCAACATCCGCACCGCGGTCGAGGGCTCGCTCAGGCGCCTGGGTACCGACCACATCGACCTGTACTACCAGTGAGTCTGCTGGTGCGACGCTGGTAGCGCTCACCGCGCCCTCAACGGTGTGAAACTTTGACCACACCGGGACTCCAGGAGTCCGTCTACACCACCATGTCGGGACAGCGATAGTCCTGTCCACTGGGTCAGAGGAGCCAGTTGCCCGCTCGTGGCGACTTCACCAGTGCTGCCGCCGGGGTCAGTGTGCTCGCCGCGGCGGGCGACAGGGCGTCGAGGATGAGTGCCAGGTAGCGGCGCCAGCCCTCGGTCTTGAGATCCATGCTCCACAGGGTGCTGACAAGCATGGCCATGATCCTGGGCAGGTCGTCCTGGACGATGTCGGCCCGCAGCAGACCGGCCTGCTGGGCCCGCCGGGCGAGCAGGGAAAGCGCCTCGAAGAACGCGGTGGACAGGTCGGGGGTGAGAGAGCCGGCGTCCTTCGCGGCGGCCAGGGTGTTCATCTCGCGGGACACCATGGCCACGGCGGTTTCTATCAGCGTGGTGAGGCCGTGCAGCGGGTTGTCGTCAACGAGCGCTCGTTCAATCGCGGGAGCGAGGTCCTCGGCGACACTCTGGTCCAGGATGGCCCGGACCAGGTCCCCCTTGTGCGGAAAGTGGCGGTAGAGCGTTCGGATGCCCACCCCCGCGCGCCGAGCGATCTCCTCGAGCGGCACGTCCGGGCCCGCGTCAGCGAACACCGCGCGCGCAGTGCGCAGGATCCGTTCGACGTTGCGCGCGGCGTCGGCTCGCAAGTGCCGCTCGGTTTGGGTGACCACCACACAAGAGTATCAACCGGCAGTCGACTGTCGATTATATCTCGCCAAGTGAGATGATCCTTGGTGGTCAGCCCGCAAGGCGGTCTACCTCAGACGGCCTTGCTAGGCTCGGTCGTCATGGCGGCGAGTTTCGTCTCCCGGCGTTTCTTGAGGGCCTCGATCACGATCGGGATGATCGAGACTGCAGCGATTACCGCCAGCATGTTGAGCAGAATGGTGTTGACGTTGTCGCGCACCCATGGAATCTGACCGAGGAGGCCGCCGAGCAGGGTCATGCTCATGGCCCACAGCACGCCGCCGATGGCCGAGTAGACGAAGTATTTCCTCGGGTCCATCCGGCCGATGCCGGCGATGAGAGTGATGAGCGTGCGGGCCAGTGGAATGAATCGGGCCAGGACGATCGCGCGGGGGCCGTGCCTTTCGAAGAACCGCTCGGCCTTCTCGACCTGGCCCTTCCTCAGCAGCTTGGCGTTGGGGCGGTTGAACAGCGGTGGCCCTACCCTCACGCCTATCCAGTAGCCGCACATGTTGCCGAGGACGGCGGCCGCGGTGACCACCACGCACACGAGTGCGAGGTCGGGCCTGATGGCGCCGGTGGCCGCGAGCAGGCCGGCGGTGAACAGTGTCGGGTCGCCGGGCAGGACGAGGCCGATCAGCAGGCCGCATTCGGCGAAGATAATGAGGAATATGCCGAACAGTACGAATGGTCCGAGCCAATGGAGAATGGCCACGACATCAAACATTAAACGTCACCTTTGTGGTCTGGGTCCGGTGATGCCACGGCACCCAGGCCCGGAAGACAGTGAGACATGACGGAGTGCGCCGGACATGAGGCGCCGGCCGCCGGCTCAACGTCGAACCGGCGGCGTGAATCGCATGACTTTCCCGGCATTTCGGCGTGGGCTCCAGCTCGCCGGGACGGGTGAGGCTTACTCGCCCGCGCGTGTCGGACTGGCCACGATGGCCTGTAACAGCTGGGCGATTTCCTCGCCGGGATCCGCGGGCGTGGTGTAGCCGGTCTCGTCGCGGATTTCAGCCAGGTGGTCACGCACGTCCTCAACGGACAGTGCGGGGTGGTGGAAGCCGCGAGTTCGGCCGGTGAAGAATCTGGCGACCTGCCCGGCGCCCGCGGTGTAGATCTCACCGGTGACGGGGCAGTCCTCGTGGGCGAGGAACGCGACCACCGGGGACACGAGCGCGGGATCGAGCTTGCCGGTGACGGCGTTCATCATCGCTTGAGCCGCGGGATCGAGTTTCCGGCCGGTGTCGTCTCCCATGGAGTGGGTGAGCATGCGGGTGGCGGCGATCGGGGCGATGGCGTTGACCTTGATGCCGTGCTGGGCGCCTTCCTGGGCGAGGACCCGGGTGAGGCCGATCAGGCCGGTCTTCGCCGCACCGTAGTTGCTCTTCCGTGCGGTGCCCAGTATTCCGGCTGCCGAGGTGGTGTTGACTACGCGGCCATACCCCTGTCGCCGCATGGCTCGCCACGCCGGTCCGGTGACGTGGAACGCGCCGCGCAGGTGCACGTCGATGACCGGATCGAGCAGTTCCGCGGTCAGATCGTGGAATGGCGTGTCACGCAGGATGCCGGCGTTGTTGACGAGGATGTCGACCTGTCCGTAGGTGGCGAGTGCGGTCCGGACGATGGCCTCGCCACCCTCGGGCGTGGCGACGCTGTGGGTGTCGGCGACCGCTTCGCCGCCCAGTGCGCGGATCTCCTCGGCGACGGCCACCGCCGGGGCGGCGTCCAGTCCGTCGCCGGTCACCGAGCCGCCGATGTCGTTGACGACCACCTTCGCGCCGCGGGAGGACAGCAACAACGCATGGTGCTTGCCGAGCCCGCCGCCGGCGCCGGTGACGATCGCGACCCTGCCGTCGAACCTGAGGTCGGTCATGGCTGCTCCCAGGTGATCGGCATCCGTTCGGGGGCGCGGCTGGACGCCCTGGTCTTCCCCACGACGTCCTCTTCGGGTTCGGCGAACCGCAGTCCCGGCAGTGGGTCGAGCAGTGTGCGCAGCGAGACCTGCAGTTCCATCCGAGCGGCGCCGGGCGTGGGAGGCTGCGAGCGCGGGTCGAGGCCCAGCTTCCGGGATGCGAACGGAAAGGTCCTGGGGTGTGCGGTGGTCATGGCCGTTTCCCCTTGTGTTTGCCGGTTCACCAGGTGACGGGCAGCTCGTGGACGCCGTAGATGCTCATGTCGTTGCGGAACCGGATGTCCTCGAGGGGCGCGGCGAGCCGGAGTCCGGGGAGCCGTCGCAGCAGGGTGGGCAGCGCGATCTGGAGTTCGGCGCGGGCGAGGGTCTGGCCGAGGCACTGGTGGACGCCGTAGCCGAAGGCGAGGTGACCGCGGGCGGCGCGGTCGAGGTCGAGTGTGTCGGGCTCGCCGGTGAAGGCCGGGTCCCAGTTTCCGGCGGGCAGGTTCATGACCAGACCCTCCCCGGCTTGGATGAGCTGCCCGCCGATCTCGACGTCCTCCTTGGCCACGCGGGCGACGAGACTGTGCACGATCGTCAGGTAGCGCAACAGTTCCTCGACCGCGTTCGCGACGACGGCCGGGTCGTCGGTGTCACGGACCACGGCTGCCTTGTCCGGGTTCTCCAGCAGGGCCACCGTGCCCAGCGCGATCATGTTGGCGGTGGTCTCGTGGCCGGCGTTGAGCAGGATGATTCCGTTCATCGCCGCCGTCTCCCGGCGCAGTTCCCCGGTCTGGACGTGCTCTTGGATGATGCGGCTGATCAGGTCATCGCCCGGCTCGCGTTCCTTGCGGGCCACCAACTCCATCATGTAGCCGAAGAACTGCCTGGAGGCTGCGGCTTTCTCCTCCCGGGAGGTGTTCATGTTCATTATGGTGCCGGTGATCGTCTGGAAGAAGTCGTGGTCGGTGTAGGGGACGCCGAGCAGCAGGGAGATCACCAGCGACGGGATCGGCAGCGCGTAATCGGGAACAAGGTCGGCCGGCTGCCCCTTGGCGATCATCTTGTCGATGAAGTCGTTCGCCATCTCCTCGATCTGGGGCCGCATCGCGTTGATCCGCTTGACGGTGAAGTCCTTGGTGAGCATGCGACGCAGCCGGGCATGCTCAGGGTCGTCCATGCGCGGGAAGATGTCCGGCGCGTTGGGGCCGTCGTGCGCGCCGTTGCTCTGCAGCGCCAGGGCTTCCGCGCTGATCCGTGGGTCGGTCATGGCGGTCTTGATGTCCTCGTACCGGCTGACCACCCATACCGTGTGGCCGTTCCAGTTCGCCTGTCGCAGGCCGTTCTCCTCGCGCCACCGCTGATACTCGGCCGGCGGGTTGAACGGGCAGCGAGCGGAACGCTCGCCGGGGAAGATCGGAAGAGTCGTGTCCTTGGTGTTGGTCGTGGTGCTCATGAAGTCTCCAGTCAGGCGGCTGTGGTGTTGGTGAGGGCGGCGGCCCATGGGGTGCGGACCGCGATGAGAGCGCGCCAGGCGCGCAGGGTCTTGGGCGTCTGGCCGGCGGCGAGCACGCCCACCAGGCGGTCGTTCTTGCGGTAGGCGACCAGGAGCTGCCGGCCCTTCAGGTCGGCGTCGAGGACGAGTGCCTCATCGTGGTCGCGGAGATGGCCGTATGCCTGCACCTTGATGTCGTACTGGTCGGACCAGAAATACGGCACCGGGGCGAACGGGCGCCGGTGGTCCGGGTCGAGCAGGTTGCGGGCGACGGCAAGACCCTGTTCGGCGGCGTTGGTGCGGTGTTCGACGCGCATCGCGGTGCCGAACAGCGGGTTGTGCCAGCAGGCCACGTCCCCGACTCCGTACACGCCGGGCGCGGCCATGCAGTACGCGTCACACACCAGTCCACCTGCGACCGTAAGGCCGCTCCTGGCCAGCCATTCCGTGTTGGGCACCGAGCCGATGGCCACCAGCACGTCGTCAGCCGGCACCACGGTCCCGTCGGCCAACCGCACCCCGGCCACCCCGCCACCGATGCGGACGATCTCGGTGACCGCAGCGCCTGTGTGGATGTGGACGCCGTGCTCATGGTGGAGACCGGTCAGGAAGCGCCCGGCCTCCTCCCCGACGGCCGGCGCCAGAGGCACCGGACCCGACTCCAGCAACGTCACCTCCACCCCGAGGGCGCGGGCGGTGGCGGCGACCTCGGCGCCGACGAACCCCGCACCGACGATCACCAGGTGCCGTCCCGGCCGCAGCCGTTCCTTCAGTCCCAGCGCGTCCGGCAAGGTGCGCAGCGTGTGCACCCCGGCTACGCCGTCGGCGTCAGGGACGCAGCGGGCGCGGACACCGGTCGCGACGATCAGGGCGTCGTAGGGCACGCAGGTGTCGTCGGCCAGCTTCACGACCTGTAGCGCGGTGTCCAGCCCGGTCGCCGGAACACCAAGCCGCAGCTCCAGTCGCAAGGCGTCGATGTCAGCCTCCGGGCGCAGGGCGAGCTGGCCCGGCGTCCACTGCCCGGCCAGCAACTGCTTGGAGAGTGGCGGCCGGTCGTAGGGGAGCTGCGGCTCATCACCGACAAGCGTGATCGCGCCCCCGTACCCCACCCGGCGCAACGCCTCCGCAGTGGCCAGCCCACCGGCCGACGCGCCGACGATCGTGATCTGGTTGACGACTCGGCTCATGATTCGGCCAGGTGGATGGCCGCGGCTGGACACACCATCGCCGACTCGCGGACCGCGTCGTGCAGCTCCGGCCCGGGTGTCTCGTCCAGCAACACCACGACGCCGTCCTCATCACGCTGGTCGAACACCTCCGGCGCGAGCAACACGCACTGACCAGCGGCAACGCACTTCGCGGCGGCAACGCTCACCTTCATCAGACCTCCTCCACAAGTGACAGTTGAATGACAATTACTCCTGAAACGACGGTAGCATAAGTGGCAGTAACCTGCCGATTGTTACCCTGTCGTGGTGGTTACCGATGCCGGACGGCACTTGCGGGCCGACGCCGGGCGCAACGCGGAGTTCCACGTCGACGTCTGGGGCATGCTGACCCTCGGCGGCGGGCTCGCGTGCCACGTGCTCGCCATCAACCGCGGCCCGAGGTGGGGCTGGAGCTCGATGACGGTGCTCAGCCTGTTCGCGGGCGGGCTCGCGCTCCTGGTGGCGTGCTTCTTCGTCGAGCGACGCGTCCGCAAACCGCTGCTGGACATGACGATGATGCGCAGGCCGGTCGTGCTCGGCGCCAACCTGACCGCATTCCTCGTCGGCGCCGGCATGTACGGGGCGTTCATCCTGGTCATCCAGTTCGTGCAGACCCCGAGCCGGTTCGGCTTCAACGCCGACGCGCTCGGCGCGGGCCTGACCCTGCTGCCCCTGACCTCCGGCACCCTCATCGCGTCCACGGCGGTGTCACTGCTCATCCGCCGCCTCGGTCCGAAGTGGCCCATGTGTATCGGCACCGTCGTCGCGGCCGCCACCTTCGCGTTCCTGCTGCTCTTCCACACCGAACACTGGCACTTCTTCGTCGCCACCGGCCTGCTCGGCCTCGGACTCGTCATCCCGGGCGAAGCAGCCCTTCTGATCGCCTCGGCCACCGTCGATTCGGTGCCAGACTTCCTGGCCCTGTGGGCCGTGGCCACGATCAGCGCCATCATGGGTAACGAGATCGGCCGCCGCCAGGATCCACGGTTGCGCGAGACCAGACTCATTCGCAAACACGGCGCGGAACGCTGGGACAAGGCCACGAACCTGCTCCGAGAACACGGCGCATGGGCGGTGTCAGTCGGACGGTTGATACCGTTCGTCCGCAGCTTCATCCCTGCGGTGGCCGACGCGGCGGTTATGTCCTATCGCATGTTCCTCGCCGCGGTGTCGGCGGGCGCGGCGGGTGTGCTCATGGTCCGGGTGTGGTCGACGATGCGGGTGTCCCCTTCCAGCGTCACCTGGACGGAGGAGCCGAGGTCGCCTGCCGACTGCGCAATGGTGAGCGTGATCTGACCGGGTTCGACGCGTCTGCGCAGGTCCCGCCCGGTGAAAGCAGTCATGTCCGCATGTACCTCGAATCGCACGGTGCGGGTCTCCCCTGCGGCGAGGTCGACGCGGGTGAAGCCGATCAGCTGCCGGACGGGCCGGGTGACGGAGGCGACCGGATCGGTGAGGTAGAGCTGGGGTACGGCGGTGCCGGCCCGAGAGCCGGTGTTGGTCACCCTCGCCTGCACGGTGACCGATCCATCGACGTCGACGACGGCCTCGTCGACGTTCACTTCATCGAGGCTGAAAGTGGTGTACGACAGGCCGTGCCCGAACGGGAACGCCGGGGTGGGATCGATGTTGCTCACGCCGTCGGTCTTGAGCGCGAGGGGCGCTGCCAGGTAGGTGCCCGGCTGACCGGCCGCGTCGCCCGGGATCTGGACCGGCAGACGTCCTGACGGGTTGATCCGCCCGGACAGGACACCGGCGATCGCCGCCGCCCCTTCCTGCCCGGGGAAGAACGCCTGCAGCGTGGCGTCCGCTTGCCGCGTGTGCCGTCCGATCGCGTAGGGGCGGCCCGACACGACGACGAGGACGGCCCGCTTCGCCGCGCCGAGGATGGCCTCCACCAGATCGTCCTGCGCTCCCGGCAGCTCCAAGGCGGCGACGTCGCAGCCTTCGCCGGAGGTCCCGTGCCCGAACATGCCCGAGCGGTCGCCGACGACGAGGATCGTCAGGTCGGCCGCCGCGGCGATGGCGACGGCGGCTTCGATCCCGCTGCGGTCGTCCACGCTGATCGGACAGCCGGTCTCGTGGCGTACGGCCGAGCTTGGGAACTCTTTCCGGATGGCGTCGAGCACCGTGGGAGCCTCGATTCCCAGGGAGATTTCGGGGTGGTGGGGCAGGACGTGGTTGGGAAAGGAGTAGCAGCCGAACAGGCAGCGGGCCTCATCGGCGGCGGGGCCGATCACGGCGATGGACTGCGGGCCGGTGAGCGGCAGGATGCCCGAGCCGTTGCTGAGCAGCACGACGGATTCCTCGGCGATGCGGCGGGCGACGTCACGGTTGCCCGGCGAGTCGAAGTCCACAGGGGCGGTGTGCCGCCCAGGGCGCCATCCGGGATCGAGCAAGCCCAATTCGATCTTCTGCGTCAGAACGCGCAGGACCGCCCGGTCGAGCAGGTCGGAGCTGATGCGACCGTCCCGCAGCATCGCCGTCAATGGCTCACCGTAGCCCGAGGTGTGGGGCAGTTCGATGTCGATCCCGGCATGCAGGGCGGCCTGGGCCGCGCCCACGATGTCGGCGGCCACCTGGTGCAGCGAGGTGAGGAACGCGATCGACCAGTAGTCGGACACCACCGTGCCCTCGAACTCCCAGGTGTCGCGCAGCAGTCCCGTGAGCAGGGTCTCGTCCGCGCCGCAGGGGACGCCGTCGATGTCGTTGTAGGCGTTCATCACCGCGCCGGCACGGCCCGCGACCACGGCTTTCTCGAAGGGCGGAAGGATCACATCGGCGAGTTCGCGTGGACCGACGGCTGCCGGAGCGTGGTTGCGTGCCGCTCGGGAAGTGGAGTAGCCGGCGAAGTGCTTGACCGTCGCGACGACGCCGGCCGACTGCAGGCCTCGCACGTAGGCCAGCCCGAGTTCGGAGACGAGGTAGGGGTCCTCACCCAGAGTCTCCTCCACCCGGCCCCACCGGTAGTCGCGCACCACATCCAGGACGGGCGCCAGGCCTTGGTGGACTCCGACGGCCGCCATGTCCGAGCCGATGGCCGTCGCCATGCACAGGACCAGCTCGGGGTCCCAGGTGGCCGCCCAGGCGAGCGGGGTCGGGTAAACCGTCGCCTGCCAGGTGGTGAACCCGGTCAGGCACTCCTCGTGCGCGATGGCGGGGATGCCGAACCGGTTCGCCGCCGCCACCTCGGCTTGCAGGGCCGCCAGGCGATCGCGGCCGGCCTCGGCGGCGATCGGCGCCGTGCCGAACACCCGGGTCAGGTGCCCAAGACCGTTGACGATGGCCTCGTGGAAGGTCTGGGCGTCGCGGAAGGTGTCCTGCATCGGGGCCACGTCCCCTGAGGTGTCGTGGCCCGGCCAGGAGCTGCCGAGCTGCGCGACCTTCTCGGCCTCGGTCATGACGTCGAGCAGGGCCTTGGCGCGGACGGACGCCGGCAGGGCGGGGTCGTTCCACAGCCCGGTCGTCGGGCGCTCGTCGCTGATCGTCAATGTCTCATCCGTTTCTTTCTGGGCGCCGGGTAGGGCGTCGTCGAACCCGCCGTGGCCAGAGCCACAGGGAGTCATTTGCCGCCTGCTCCCATCAGCCCCATGACGAGGGATCGACGGGCGAAGAGGTAGACGACGAGGATTGGGATGGCGGACATCAGCACCGCGGCCATCAGAGCCGGCACGTTGGCTTCGTACTCGGAGACGAAGTTGTACAGGCCCAGGGTCACGACCTTGGTCTCGTCCGACTGGGTCATGATCAGCGGGAACAAGAACCCGTTCCATGCCTGCAGAGCGGTGAAGACGCAGGTGGTCGCGATGCTCGAGCGCGACAGGGGGATGACCAGCTCCCGGAGTATCCGGGCGGGGTGAGCGCCGTCCAGCGCCATGGCCTCATACAGCGAGACCGAGATATCCCGCATTCCGCCGCTGAGGACCAGCACGCTCACCGGCAGCGCGAACGCTGCGGTCGGCAGCACGATCCCCCAAAGGCTGTCGTAGAGGCCGAGACCGTTGACGACGAGGAAGAGCGGAATGATAACCGCCTGCGAGGGGATCGCCAGCCCCAGCAGGAACAGCCGGAACACCCCTCTGGTCAGCCAGCCCCGCCCACGGACGACCGCATAGCTGATCGGTATGCCGAGTATCAGCACGATGGCGACTGTGAGCACCGCGACGAGGAAGGTGTTCCACAGGTAGAGCGGGAAGCCGCTCTGCACGACGGTGACGAAATTCTCGAACGTCACCGTGGAGGGAAGCGACACGGGCCCGCCGTCGGTATAGGTCGACTGCGGCTGGAGCGCGGTGTTCAGCAGCGCGTACAGCGGAACGCCGATGATCAGGAGCCAGACGACCGCCGCGAGGCCCGCGACGTAGTTCGGGCGGATCCTCACAACCCCTCCAGCGTGCTGGTCATCTTGTCGTATCCGCTGACCTTCACCAGAACGAGCGAGGTGCCGGTGGCGAGCAGGAGCAGGAAGGTCGCGATGGCACTGGCGTAGCCGTAGTCGTACGTCCGGAACGCGGTCTGGTACATCGCGAAGGGAAGGATCGCGGTGTCCGTACCCGGCCCGCCGTTGGTCAGCAGCAGGACGATGTCGAACGCCGTGAGGCCGCCGACGACCATGAAGGTGGTCGAGGTGATGATGGTGTTGCGCAGTTGCGGAAGGGTGATGTGGAAGAACTGCCGGACCCGGCCGGCGCCGTCGATCGAGGCCGCCTGGTACAGAGTGGGCGGGATGGCGCGGGCGGCGCCCTGGTAGAGCAGGGTGTGGAAGGGGATGAACTGCCAGCTGGTGACGATGATCAGGCAGGCGATCGCGCCGTTCTGGGTGCCGAGGGGGTCGGTGTCGCTGCCGAGGAGGACTGCGAGCTTCGATGGGACGCCGAAGTTCGGGTCCAGCAGTTGCCGCCACATGATGGCTGTGGCCGCTGTGGAGAGCAGCAACGGCAGGAAGAAGATCGCCGACAGGACGGCGCGGTTGCGCTGGCGGCCGGCCGACCAGACACCCAGCAGGATGCTGATCGGCGCCTGCACCGCGATGTTGCCGACCAGCAGGGCCGCCGTGACGATCGTGGATTGCACGATCTGGCTGTCCCCGGCGAATCGTGACCAGTTGTCCAGCGCTGTGAACTGCGGTGCGTTCAGGCCGTCCCAGCTGGTGAAGGACAGGTAGACGATGCCCGCCATCGGCGCGATGGCGAAGATGAGGAAGAACACCAGTCCGGGGACCGCCCAGACCACGCCGGGCCGCTCCAGGGTGGGAGCGGGCCTGGCGTGTGTCCTGCGGTTCCGGACGAGCCGCGAACTCGTTACGGGGACCACTTGGATCGTCTTCCTACTTCTTCAGCGCCGAGACCGCGGTGACGAACTGCTCTGGCGTGCTCTGCCCGTTGAACAGTTTCTGGATCTCCGTGACCAGCGGCGTGCCGAGCGTGAGGCCGAGCGCCTGGTCCCAGGACTGGGTGAAAGAGGGGGCCTTCTGCACGAGGTCGTACTGGAACGTGGCGTAGGCCGGGTCCGCTGCCTTGGCGAGCATCTTGCCGGCGTTCACCGTGACCGGCACCTCGCCCTTCTCGACCAGCCCCTGGACGTAGCTGTCGCTGTAGGTGGTCTTCAGGAACTCCTTCGCCGTCTGGGCGGGTGCGGCGGTGGTCACCGAGATGTAGTTGGTGGGGTTCCCGACGACGTTGCCGGGGTCGCCCTTGCCGCCCTCGACGGTGGGGAACGGGACGTACCCCAGATTGTTCTTCGCGAAGTCCGGGTCCGCGCCCTGCTGGACGGCATACTCCCACGACCCCATCAGGACCATCGCCGCCTTGCCCTTGGACAGCAGGGTCGAGGTGCCGCCGGCGCCGTAGCCGACGGAGCCGAAGTTCTTACCGAACGCCCCGCCGTCCACGAGTTCCTTGACCATCTGCGCGGTCTTGAGCACCGCGGGATCGTTCCACTGCGACCAGTCGCCGGCGTCGATCTTCTTGAACAGCTCGGGGCCGGCGAGGCGGTCGACGAGGTACTCGATCCACATCAGCTCGGTCCAGGAGTCGGTGCCGGCGCCCGCGAGCGCGAAGGGCGTGATGCCCTTGCCCTTGAACACCCCCACCAGACTCGTCAGGTCGCTCCAGGTCTTCGGCGGCTGCACGCCGGCGTCGGCGAAGACCTTCTTGTTGTAGAAGAGGAACACCGGCTGCGTGCCCCGGCACGGGATCCCGACCAGCTTGCCGTCGACCTTTCCGGCTTCAAGCGCGGAGGGGAGGAAGTGCGACTCCAGCTCCGCGTCGAGTTGCACCAGCTTGCCCGCCCGGACGTAGTCGTTGAGACTGCCTCCGCCCCAGCTGAAGAACATCCCGGGCATCTTCGACGAGCCCATCGCCGTCCGGAGCTTGTCCTTGTAGCCGTCCGTTGCGATCACCGACATGGTGATTTTGCCCTGGCCGGTGGAGTTGAAGGAGTCCACCGCGGTCTGCTGAACCGTGTTGGTCGGATCCTGCAGCGTCCAGAACTGGACGTCCCCCGTGGCGGCGGCTGCCGAACCGCCGGAACCACTGCTGGTTGCGGCCGACCCGCAGCCGGCCACGGTGGCCAGCAGCGTGGCGGTCGCCACGAGTGTGGCGAATGTCAGCTTTCGCGACGCTACGTTCTTCATCGGACACCTTTCGGTTCGGCAAGGTGCCCGCCGGGGTGTGCTTCACCCGACAGGCCATCGCAGCCCCATCACGCTGAGGGATACGGATCAAGAGCCGCGACCGCTAGGTGCTTCTTACGCAATGTTTGCGAAACGTGCCCCTTGCGGTGAGCCGGCTTTCGCCACGTTAAGCCGCGTGGTGAGAGCCCGGCAATAAACGAGAGGCTGCCGTTTACGAAAGACTTTCGGAAGGGCGCGCATCGAACCGCAACGTGGGCGGCGCCGCCGATCATGCTCGCCGTATCAGCGGGGTGGAGCCGTGGACATCCGCAGGACCAGTTCCGTCGCGAGTTCCATGCGCATGGTCGCGGGGGGCTTGCCCTCGGCGAGTTGCAGCAGTATTCGCGTGGCTTCGTGACCGAGTTCCTGGAACGGTTGCCGCACGGCGCTCAGCGGCGGTGAGGCCATCGCGGCCACCAGGGTGTCATCGAATGACATGACGGAAAGATCCTGTGGCACGGTCATGCCGAGCTGCCGGGCGGCTTCCAGGACGCCGAGGGCCTGCGTGTCGCTGGCGGCGAACAGGGCCGTCGGCCTGTCGCGCGGACTGAGGATCTTACGTGCGGCGACCAAGGCCTCGTCGTAGTCGAAGTCCGTTGATCGCACGATCGCCGGATCGTAGGAGATTCCGGCCTCTTCGAGTGCGGCACGGTAGCCGTGCAGGCGCGCCGCCCCGGCAACGGAACTCGAACGGCCGGCGAGCATGCCGATCCGGCGGTGTCCCAGGCCGATCAGATGCTGGACCGCCGTCGTGGCGCCGTGCCAGTTCGTCGCTCCGATGCTGGGGATGTTGGTGGACGGCGTGTGCAGAGGATCGATGAGCACCACGGGCACATGCTGGCCCAGGATGCGACGCTGATCCTGCTCGGTCAGCATGGAGATGACGATGACGAGGCCGAGTGCGCCCAGCTCCAGGCACTCCTCCAGCCACTGGGCGATCGAGCGCCCGCTGGTCGTACCGACGATCGTGTTGACCCCCATGTCGGCCGCCGACTCGACGATGCCGCGCGTCACTTCCAGGGTGTACGGACTGGACAGGTCGCGGAACACGGCCAAGATCTGCCGTGGCCGTCGCGCCTCGGCCTCCCAGGCTCGCACGTAACCGTGCCGGGTCAGCAACTCCTCGATCCGGGCCCGCGTCGCCTCGGACACGTCGCGGCGGCGGTGAACGACCTTCGAGACGGTGCCCAGTGACACGTCGGCTTCATTGGCTACAGCCGTGAGAAGTCCGTACTGTGCATCCCGGCGCGATTTGCCGCGGCCCGTCACTTCAGTGTCGACCTCCCTGTCGGCGACCGCTTTCCGGCTCGAGCGCTTCTGGTCCAGCCCGACCGCCTTAGTGCGCCGGTGAAGGTCCGATACCTTTCGTAAAAACAGTGCCCGGCCTACCCGCATACCAAGCACGGCATACGCCTGGGGTACGCCGATCAGGGTAATCGAGAGAGCCACCTGCGGCAACGCGCTCGGTCTCCGCTGCCGAAAGTCTTTCGGAGCCACGGCGACGTACTCCTGTAGCCTCCACGAGGCCGGCCCGAGCTGATCGCCATCGTCGGCGTCGAGTTCGTCCGGCGTGCGACAAGGGAGGCCCGTAGTGGCAGTGCACAGGATCCATGACGACCAACCGGCCAGCCGCTGGGAGGACGCCTTCCTCTCCGGCAACGGCGAGTACGGGATCATGGTGTTCGGCCACCCCCACCGGGAGCGGATCGTTCACAACCACCACCGCTACGTGCTCCCCAACTCCTCCGGCGGGATGCGGCCGCCGGCCGTCGCCGATCGGCTGGAGCACGTCCGCGATCTGATCCTCGCCGGAGAGCGGGAGCAGGCGCAACGCCAGTTCTCCGACGGCAGGCCGATGGCCTGGACCCAGTCGTTCCACCCCGGGCACGTGCTGCACCTGGACACGACGACCGCCGGCCGGGTGGAGCACTACCGGCGCGTCACGGACTTCACCAACGGTGAGGTGAGAGTCACCTGGTCCGACGGCGATCAGCAGTGGGTGCGGCGTGCCTTCGTCTCGCGCACCGACGCTGTCACGGTCATCGAGATCACCGCGCCGCGCCTGGATGTGGACGTGCGGCTCTCCGGGGATCTTCCCGGTCGGCCCCCGGAGGTCACCGTCACGACGTCCGCAGAGGCCATAGAGGGGGGCGAGGCATCGCTCGCCGCAGTCGGCGTCTATCCGTTGGGCCAGGGGGCGGCGGGGTTCATCGGCGTGACCAGGGTCGTCGTCACCGGTGGTCAGGTGGCCGCGAACGATGACGTGGCCTGCGTCCGTGGAGCGACCCGCATGGTGCTGCTGACCAGAATGGACCGTTCGGCTATCGTTCCCCGGGCCGACGCACTTCAGACGGCTCTGGCCGAACTGCCCGCCGACTATGACCTGCTGCTCGCGCGCCACGCCGCCGTTCACAGCGAGCTCTACGCCCGGGCCGAGCTCGACCTGTGCGTGCCGGAGAACGACCGACACCTTTCCGCGGGCGAGCTGATCGCCCGAGCCGCTACCGGCGAGCTGGACATCGCAGTGGTCGAGGCGATGTTCCACTCCGGCCGGTACCTGTTGCTCAGCTCCTGCGGTGTGCTCCCTCCACGGCTGACGGGGCTGTGGCTGGGGGCGTGGGGCGCCGCCTGGTCCGGCGACTACACCACCGACGCGAACCTCAACCTGCAGATGGCGGGGACGGTGAGCACGGGCATGCCAGAGCTCATGGCCGGCTACACCGCCTTGATCGGCGGTCAGATCGACGACTGGCGCGCCAATGCCCGCGCCATCTACGGCGCGCGCGGGGTGCTCGCGCCCAGCCGGACCGATGGGGAACACGGGCTGCTGTTCCACCTCGACGACGAGTGGCCTTGGCCGATGTGGCTGGCAGGCGCCGACTGGCTGCTGTTCCCGCTGTACGAGTACTGGCAGATGACCGGGAACGACGACTTCCTCGCCGGGACGCTCGCCCCGTGGCTCATCGAGGTCGCCACCTTCTTCGAGGACGTTCTCACCCGCGAGGACGGCGACGGGCACGTCGTCATCGTCCCGTCCTACTCCCCCGAAGTAGGCCCGCGGGACGGGCGGGGCGTAGCCGGGGTGAACGCCACCATGGACATCGCCGCGGCCCGGCACGCGCTGATCACCTCCGCCGACGCCTGCTCGCGCCTGGACATCGAGCACGCCGCCACCCGCCGCTGGCGGGCACTGGCCGAACGGCTGCCGCCTTACCGCGTCGACGACGGCGGAGCGCTCGCCGAATGGGCGTGGCCGGGGCTGGAGACCTCCGGCGACCATCGGCACGTCAGCCACCTCTACCCGGTGTGGCCCTTGCACGACATCACCCCAGACGACACCCCCGACCTGGCAGCGGCGGCCCACCGCGCCCTGCTGCGCCGCGGCGACGAGAACTTCTCCGCGCACGGCAGCCTGCACCGGGCCTTGTGCGCGGCACGGCTGAAAGACGGTGAGACGGCCAAGGCGAACCTGCTGAAGATCCTTGGACGCAACATGGTCTTCCGCTCGCTGATGACCTCGCACAACCCGGATCTGGAGGTCTACAACGCGGACGCGGCGCACTGCCTGCCCGCCGTCATCGTCGAGATGCTGGTGGACTCCCGGCCGGGAATCGTGGAACTGCTCCCCGCTCTGCCTCCGGAGTGGAACAGGGGCAGCCTGCGAGGCGTCGCCACGCGCGCCGGCGTGGCCCTCGACGAGCTCAGGTGGGACCTGCGGGACGGGACGGTCCGCGCTGTTCTCACCTCCGTACAGGAGCAGTCCATCACTCTCGTGTGCCGCAGCGCCCAGGCGGCCGCCGACCGGAGGCAGGTCCTCCATCTTCCGCCTCGCACCCCCGTCACCATCACCATCCGGGCCAGCCAAGGCGGATCCGCGCAGGGCTGAACGGTAGGCGACCTGCGCTCTGCTGGCGGTTTCGCGCAGCGGCACGGCGAGCGCGTCCGGGACGACGCAGTATTCGGCGGCGGTGCCGAACGGCCAATAGGACTGGGCACTGTAGCACCACACCTTCTCCCCCACCCGCTGCTGCTCGACGTGGCGTCGCGGGTTGCCGCCGGCTCGCCAAAGCCGCAGGCTGTATGAGGGACAGGGCACCGTGGCCGGGGCGAATGGACGCGGGAACGCGTCTACGAGACGATGCCGCGGCTCGCCGAGCGCCGGGATCACCTGGCCGCGCAACTGCCCGGCGGCGAACGGCAGATGTTCGCCATTGGCAGAGCCCTCCTCCGGACCCCGGCTGCTGCTCTCCCCGGTGTCCGGAGGAAGGGCCGTGCTCCTCGTCGAGCTGAACCTGCGCCTCGCCCTGACGTCTGTGCCGAAGTCTCCACCTTGGCCGGCCTGGCTCGTCGGCTAGCCCCAGAATGCCTGGGCCTGCCTGCCGAGCGACTGCTGGCCTGCCGTATTGGCGTGGCAGCCGTCGGCGACCTCGTTGCTCCTGAGACGGAACGACCCAGGGTAGGTCACGTTCTGCGTGGTGTCGGCAGCCGCCTGCCTGGCAAGACTGTCGGTCAGCTGCGGACCGTTGGGGCCCGCCAGGAAACACGTCTGGCCGGGATCGTAGAGCGGCTGACCGGTAACGAAAATCTTGACGCCGGAGGCCGCGTGCAGGCGCGCGTTGGCGATGAGCCGCTTCACCTCGTCATAGGTCGCCCCGTTGGTGAACACGCAGATCTGCACCCACACGGCCGTCGGCCTGCCGAACCTGCTCACCTGCTGGTCGAACTTCTGCCACGCGCTGGACTGGGGATCGGTCCACGCCTGGACGACCAAGCCGCCCGTTCCGTACGGACCCCACATGCGTCTGCCGCCGACCGCCACATACCCCTGGGCGACGTTCTCCGCCATCGAGCAGCCGATGAAGCCCATTGAGTTCGGTTGCTGAGGGTCGGTCGGGGTGACCGTCGGCGTTGGCTCGCCCGTACCGCCGGCGCACGTGACGCCGTTGAGCGCGAAGGTGGACGGTACCGGGTTACTGCTGTTGTTCCACGAGCCGTTGAACCCCAAGCTCGTATTGCCGTCGGTCGCGAGGTTGCCGTTCCACGCGGCATTGCGAGCGGTCACCTGCGGACCGCTCTGGGAAACCGTGGCACCCCATGCCTGAGTCACCTGCTGCCCGGCACCGAACGACCAGGTCAGCGTCCATCCGGTGACTGGATCGCCCAGGTTCGTCAGGCTCACGCCTGCGGTGAAACCCCCCGTCCACTCGGAGGCCACCGAGTAGGTGACCCGGCAACCGATCGCGGCATGCGCGGTCGTCAGAACCCCGCTGACCGCAGCGGTCGCCGCTACCAGAACGACGCTTGCGACGAAGAGACGTAACCGAGATAGGCGCATTGCTTCTCCCTCAACTGCGTTCTTCCGTGGTGGGCTTGCGATCACAGGTCGACTTCCACAGCGACGGCGCCGGAGCATTCAGATACGTCTGGGCGACGAAGTCCCCTTCCGGATGTCTGGAGTACGGATTCGCCGGGCCGTGGCCCAGCGCGAGCGCGGGCCTTTCGGCTACATGGTCGAACGGGCACTGTCGCTCGACGGGTCGCGGTGCTGGGGGCAACGGCGAGCCTGCCCTTCATCGAAGCCATCGCTGCCTCCATCGACGACTGTCGTCCGCAGAGGACCGTAAGACATTTGCGCGACGGTGGTCAATGTCTCTGTCAAATGTGCGGAAGTTTTGGCTGGTGGTGGCCCTATCGCGGAACTGTGGTCATGAAAGTTCCACTGTTTCGCCCACGTCTGCGGCCGGCCGTCTCATCTGAACGCCGGCGTGGCGCGCCATCCACGGCGAACAGTTCGAACGGCATCACACGCGTCTTCCCGGTGGCGGGCCACTTGGTGATCGAGTGGCCCGCCACCGCAATACAATCCGCACATGCGCTCTGACCTCGCCCGCAGTTGCACAGCCGGTCGCCGCCAACGGCATGTCTGAGCCTCGAGACGAAACGACGCCGACAGGTCCGTTCGACAACGCCTCCGAGGAAAAGTTCGTCCTGTCCCGCCGGTACGCCGCGGGCACGGGCGGTGTTCGGGGACTGTTGATCACGGTTCTCGGTGACTATGTGCGTCCGGCGGGGCGACCGGCGCCTACCTCGGCCTTCGTCGACGCGCTGGGCCGCTTTGGCGTCAAGGAGGAAGCCTGCAGGCAGGCCCTGGCGCGCGCCTCCGCGGACGGCTGGCTCACTCCCGAACGTGAAGGGCGATACACGTGGTGGCACCTCAGCCCGGCGTTCGCGCAGTTCCTCAACCTTGGTGCTGAACGGATCTTCGGCTTCACCGCGGCTCAGCCGGAGTGGGACGGCCGGTGGCTGGTGGTGCTGGCACGAGCCGCGGAAACGAATCGGGCCGGACGCCACCTGCTGCGCACGCGACTGCGGTGGGCGGGCTTCGGTAACCCGGCGCCGGGAGTGTGGGTCAGCACGCACACCGACCGGGTCGGCGAGGCCGAGTTCGTACTGGACGAAGCCGGGGTTCGCGCAGAAGCGCAGGTCTTCCTGTCCGAATACCTCGCCGGCGGTGAAGTGTCGACCCTCGTCCGCCAAGCTTGGGACCTTGACGATGTTGCGCGGCAGTATGAGGTGTTCCTCGCTGAGTTCAGGCGGCCGCCTTCCAGCGATCTGTTGGTCAGGCACACACAACTCGTGCACTCCTGGCGCCGTCTTGCGCTGATCGATCCCGCGCTGCCTGCCGAACTGCTGCCGTCCGGGTGGACCGGCGCTCGCGCCGCGAAGCTCTTCCATCGGCAACATGCGAGGTGGGAGCCGGAAGCGATGCGCGAGTGGGAACGCATCAGCAGACCGTCGGGATAGACCTCAGTTCGCCGGCGGCCAACGCCCGCCCAGGCCGCCCACGCGCCATGGGCCTCAGGCGAAGGCCAACTGCCTCCAGTTCTTGACCTCGTCGGCTGCCAGCTTCTTGGCGAAGATCGCCGCGCGGTCCACCGCGCCGGTCAGCCGCTGGCCGCCGCCCTGATCGGCGGCGAAGCGCAGAGACCTTGAGGCGCAGCCGGTGATACCGTCGGGGGTCGCCTGGCCGCTGGCCTTCTGCTCGCCGTCCACGTAGACGGTGATGGCCCCGCTGCGGTCCAGGGTGACCACCAGGTCGATCCAGCGCCCGGTGGGCAGGGTGGTGTTCAGGCCGACGTTCGCGCCGGCACCGATGAAGCGCAAGGTGTTCGACGGGGTCACGTCGACGAGCACGCCGTCGGTGCCAGGATTGCCGGATGGCTGTGAGTCGAACAGCCGGCGGTAGCCGCTTCCAGCGATCTTTACCTCGGCGGCGAAGGTGGCCTCGGGCAGGAAACCGAGAGCGGTGTTCCCGGTGACCAGGTAAGTCTTTCCGTCGAGTACCAGCCCGCTGCCGGTGGGCGCGGTGGAGTCGTAGGTGGCGCTCCCGCCGGTGACGGTGGCGTCGAGTCCGTTGCCCGAGGAGTCGGTGACCGTGCCGCCCTGCTCGGGGTTCCAGGCGACCAGGACCGAGCCTGGCTCGGGAGAGGCGCATGGGGTCAGGGTGAGCGCGGCCGTGGCTGAGCCTTTCCAGGAATTCCCGACGGCCGTCGCGACGATCTGGGCGTACCGCGATCCGTCCGCCGCCGCTGGGGTGACGGTGAACGTCGCGGTCCGGGACCCACCGGGAGACGAGGCGGGCAGCAGGACCGACTTCGGATCGGCTGCCCACCCCTTGGGGAGAGTGAGCGTGACCTCGGAGGCGGGCACCGCGCGCTTGCGCGTGGCCGTCACGGTGACCTCGGCCGTGAACGGCGTGCTCGGCAGGACGGCGGAGGGAACCTTCAGGGCCACGGCGGCCTCGTTGTGGATCGTGTACGTCTTGCCCGCGCGCGCGTTCCAGCTGAGGACGTCGCCGTCGCGGTGCGGGCCGACCTCGTGGCCCTGCTCGTCGTAGACCCGGTAGCGGCCGGCGATGAAGGAGGACCTGACCTTGATCGCCCCGGTCTTGCCGGGACGT
Organism: Nonomuraea sp. NEAU-A123; assembly: GCF_018603905.1. Classification (GTDB taxonomy): domain Bacteria; phylum Actinomycetota; class Actinomycetes; order Streptosporangiales; family Streptosporangiaceae; genus Nonomuraea. Next base: position 22,541 of record NZ_JAHFZZ010000002.1, on the reverse strand, counting down.
ACGGTGATCGTGTCGGGGGCGCCGTTCTTCCAGGTGGCGTCGACGGTGACGTTGCCGCGGGCGCGCAGTCCGGACACCGAGCCGTTCTTCCACGTGCTGGGCAGGGCGGGCAGCACGTGGACCACGTCGTGCTGGCTCTGCACCAGCATCTCGGCGATGCCGGCGGTGGCGCCGAAGTTGCCGTCGATCTGGAACGGCGGGTGGGTGTCCCACAGGTTGTCCAGCGTGGAGGCCTTGAGCTGCTCGCCGAGCATCTTGTGGGCGTGGTCCCCGTCCAGCAACCGCGCCCAGAAGTTGATCTTCCATGCCTTCGACCAGCCGGTGCCGCCGTCGCCGCGCGCGGTCAGCGAGACCTTCGCCGCCTCCGCCTCGGGAGTGCCAGGCGTGATCTGGTTGCCTGGGTGCAGGGCGTACAGGTGGGAGGCGTGCCGATGGTCGTCGGTCTTGGAGTCCCAGTCCTGTTTCCATTCCTGGAGCTGGCCCCAGGAGCCGATGCGCAGACCCGGGTCGAGCTTGGCCAGCGCCGCGCTCACCTCGGCCTGGAACGCCTCGTCCACGCCGAGCTTCTGCGCCGCGGCCAGCCCGTTGGTGAAGACCTCGCGCACGATCTGCTGAGACATCGACGCGCCTGCGGAGAAGTCGCCGTGCTCGGGGGAATAGCTGGGGGATACGACGAGCTTGCCGTCACGCGGGTCGGTGTGCAGGAAGTCCAGCCAGAACTCCGCCGCTCCCTTGATCGCCGGGTACGCGGTCGCGCGCAGATAGTCCTCATCGCCCGTGAAGCGGTAGGTGTCATAGAGGTGCTGGGTGGTCCAGGCCGCAGCCTCGGGGAACCAGAACGAGCTGCCGTAGTTGTGCAGGCCGGTGAAGCCGAACGGATTGGTCTCGTTGTTCACCACCCAGCCGCGGGCGCCGTAGATCTCCTGCGCCGTCTTGCGGCCCGGGGCGATCAGGGAGGCGATGTAACGGTCATAGGGCTTGGTGCTCTCGTGCAGGTTGGTCTGCTCGGCCAGCCAGTAGTTCATCTGCAGGTTGATGTTGACGTGGTAGTCGGCCGACCAAGGCGGGCTGGTGGAGTTGTTCCACACGCCCTGCAAGTTCGCCGGCAGGATGTCGTTCTCGCGAGAGGAGGAGATCAGCAGATAGCGGCCATAGGCGAAGAACAGCGCCTCCAGTGCCCGATCGTCGGCCGAGATCCCGCCTGTATAGTTCCTGCGCAGCTCGTCGGTGGGGATCTTGGGCGTGGACTGGCCGAGGTCCAGCCTCACCCGGTCGAACAGCTTGCGGTAGTCGGCGATGTGCGCGGCCTTGAGCTCGTCGTAGCCCTTCGCCGCGGCCTCGTCCACCGCCTTGGTGACCCTGGCGTGTGGGTCGTTGCCGCGATAGGCCGGGTAAGCGTCGCCATAGTCGGTGCCGGCCGACAGTACGAACAACGCGCTGTCGGCGCCGGTGACAGTGATCTTGTCGCCCGCGTCAGTACGGGTGCCGCCCTGGGTGATCACCTGCACCTGGGCTTCGAACGTCATCTTGTTGCTGGACAGCGCGCCGCGGATGGTGAGCCGGCCGCCGGCAGCGGTGACGGTCTTGTCGTCGCGGGGGGAGGCGTGGCGGAGCGTGAACGAGACCTTGCCGCCCTGGTCGGCCGAGAGGCGGCCGACGATCACGTTGCCCGGGTTGCTGGCGAAGTACTCGCGCGAGTAGGTGACACCGTCGGCGGTGTAACCGACGCGGGCCACGGCCTCGCGCAGGCTCAGTTCGCGGCGATAGCCGGTGGGGTTCTGGGGTGCGCCGGGAATGTCCAGGTACAGGTCGCCGAAGGTCTGGTAGGCGCCGAAACCGGTCTTGGGCTGGCCGAGCTTGGCCGCCACGGCATTGGTCGACATCTTGCCGTCGCGGTCGATCTGCTGCTGGACCTCCGCCATCGCGTTCGGCCGTGGAGTCGTCCAGTTGCCGAAGTCGTAACCGCTGTGACCGGGGCCGCCGGTCCACAGGGTCTTGTCGTTGAATTGGATCTGCTCCGTGGCCACGCCACCGAACACCATGGCGCCGAGGGGGCCATTGCCGATGGGCAAGGCTTGGGTTTCCCAGTCCGTGGCCGGTTTGTCGTACCACAGCGTTAGGTCATCGGGGGCTCGCCCGGCGTTCGTCGAGGCGTCGAGCTCGGCGTGCACCTGTACCGGCAATGCGCCGAGCCCTAAGGTGAGCGAGAACGCGGCGAGCAGGCCGATGCCGGGATGCCTGCGTTGGGGCTGGAGCACGGATTCCTCCGATCAATGAGCGATCGTATAAGGAGATAGCACCGAAACCAGGACGCAGCAAGGGCGGCGGGAGTGTGATCTGCCGGGACCGTTGGGAAGCACTACGACTTCATCTCGGGATGCGCTCGCTTCGCGATGGCCCCAGTAATCCGATGTATGCCGGATCCGCGGCTGGCTGGCGTGCAGTGCGCAACGCGCGCCAAGTGGGGGCGAACGGCCTCGGACCGCGCCGACGAACCGCTCGTCCCTGGGTTAGCGGAACAAGCCGACCGTGCGACTGCCGAGGCGTTTCGGGGCGGTGGCGGGGCTGCCGCTGATGGCCTCGAAGGGCAGGGAGGTGGTGGGTGCGGAGGCTCGTTGGATCAGGCACGACGTGCCGGCCTGCGCGGGGATCGTGAACGTGGCGGCGGTCTGGCCGGTGAGCACGGCGTTGCCGGCGCCATCGATGACTGTCACGTTCTGGCCTGCCCACGGGTTGCGGACGGTGATGTTGCCGGTGGCTCCGGCCTCGACGGCCACGGTGACCAGGTTCCCGTCGCGGATCTGGATGTGGGCCTTGCCCTTGTGCCGGATGTGCACGGTGCCGTCGACGCTCCAGGAACTGGGCCAGCCGGGGGCGATCCGCAGCGTGCCGTCGTAGTGCTGCACGAGGGCTTCGCTGACCGCGGCTGCGTTGACGCCCTGCTGCTCGAGGTACGGCGACTGTCCGGTGCCGTTGAGGGCGGCCAGGCCGCTGGGGTAGATCTGGTACTTGTTGATGTTGGCGGTCATCGCGTTGCGTACTTCGTCGCGTAGGCCGAGCCGGGCGGCTTGCAGCGCGTCGTTGCTCCAGTCGTTCGCGGTGACGTAGGGGCGGCGGTTGTAGGTGCGCTTGGCCAGGTCGGACTGGGTGCCGGTGTCGCCGATGAGGTTGTACGGCCAGACCGACTCGAGCCCGATGTTCTCGACGTTGTGCTTGGCGGCGGTCGGCTGGCCGGAAACGGCGATCACGTTGTTGCCGGCGGCGTCGGAGGACGGGCCGAGCACCTGGGTCTGGGTTGCGGCGTCCGTCCTGGGCAGTGGCCGGATCTTCGGGATCGCGGCGTTGAGCCGGCTGACCAGGTCGGCGTCGACGCCGAGGGTCTGCGCCGCCGATACCACCACCGGGAACAACGCCTGCATGGCCGTCACATCGGTGGTCGGGTCGTCGACGGCCCACTGAGTCTCGTGCGCGTTTCCTCTGGTGTGCAACAGCCCGTCCGAGCCGGTCGTGGCGTGCGACAACAGGAACCGCGCCGAGTCCCGCATCAGCGGGTAGTGCGCGGACAGGAACGATCGGTCGTCGATCATCAGGTAGGTCTGCCAGATCCACAGGCCGATCTCGGGGCCGGTGGTGACGACCTGGGAGTTGTACGACGGGGTGATGCGCGAGTCGCAGGAGGCGTTGCCCTGCTCCCAGCCGGGTGCGTAGTACCCGTTTCCGTTGAACCGCATGGTCTCCGGTACGCAGATGCCCTCGTGGCCCGGGTAGTGGGTCGTGGTCCAGGCGGCGATGGTGCTGTGGTTGGTGCGATACAGGTTGAACACGGGTGTGTTGAGCGCGAAGGCGCCGGCCGACAGGTTGGCCTGGACGAACATGCGCAGGTTCCAGAACCAGTAGCCGGCCGGGTACCAGGGCTGGGTGTCCTGGGCGAAGCTGAACAGGTTGGCCAGGCCGGCCTGGGTGCCGGGGATGGTGTCGCGGTTGCTGGCCGCGAAGTTGTACAGATACAGCGTGCGCAGGTTCTCGAAGTACTCGCCGGACCCGTCCGCGGAGCTGATCTTGATGAGGTCGACCGAGCCCCAGTAGGTGTGCCACCAGGCTTGGTGGCCTGCGGCCAGGTCGGCGGCGGGGCGGGTGAGGTCGCTGCCGAGCAGGCCCGCCGCAGTGGTGAGGGCGTTGCCGCCGGTCCAGCGGGGAGACACCGCTATGACCCGGAACGAGCCGTCGGTGTTGGGCTGGAAGCTGACCTGGCCGGTCCGGGAGTCGGCAGTGGAGGCGCGGACGTTGCGCCCGCTCGCGCTGATGCCGGTCATGGTGCCGAAGGTCTGGCCGGAGCCGCCTAAGGTGCCGGTGTCGGTCCAGGTCTCCGACAGCGTGGCCACCGATCCGGACGCCTGGGCGCTGGGGTTGCGGCCGTCCCACAGCCGCACCTGCGCGGTCTGGCTGCTGCTGGGGTCGGCGCCGGTCACGTCCACCACGAGCTGGGCGGCCTCGGCTCGTACGTACGCGGTCATGGTCATGCCGCCGCCGGAGGCGCGCAGCGTGCCGTCGTACAGGTCGAGGTCGGCGCGGTAGTCGGCGGCCGCGGTGAGCCGGTTCAGGCCGGGGATGACGATCTGGCCAGGAGATTTGCGGGCGGGGAAGGTGTCGTTGCGGTTCAGTTGGGCGGTGAAGCCGTTGGCGGACCACGCCGCCGCGCCGAGGGTGCCGTTGCCGAGCGGTACGAACTCGGTGGCGTTGGTGTTCGGCCGGTTGAGCACGAGGTTCGACCGGCGTACGACGTTGGGCGTGTCCACGACGAACCGGCCTGCCTGCCACGCCGTCGTGGTGGAGGCGGCGGACAGAGACGAGGTGGCCGGGATGGCGCCGGCGGTGGCCTGTGCCGGCACGGCGGCGATGATGCCGACGGCGGCGACCACCGCGGTCGTGAGCCAGACTCGAGCGCGTGTGAATGACACGGGGTCCTCCGAGGGCGTGAGGGCGGCGCTGCGGTCCGGGGCTCCGCGCCGCCCTGGGAGCAGGCGCTAGCAGGTGGAGTTGGTCTGGGTGAGCAGGCCGAGCCGCCAGGGCAGGAGGTTGTAGGGGTCGGTGGCGGCTGGATCCTTGCCCTGGTAGAGGTAGCGGATGTTGCACGGGCTGATGGTCAGCGTCTGGTCGATGCCGCTGCGGATCATCTCGCCGTGGCTGATGTCCCGGGTCCAGGCCGTGCCGCTGAAGGTGACGTTGCCGGCGCCGGCGAAGGGGGTGGCCTCGGTGTTCGCGAGTGCCTGCCAGGGGCCGGTGATCGCCGGTGCGGTCCAGGAACGGAAGTAGCGGGTGCCGCCCGAGCCGATCGCCTCGATCACCAGCAGGTAGCTGGTGCTGCCGGAGACCTTGTACACGTTGGCCGCTTCCCAGAGCGGGTACCTGGCGGCGTCCTGCATGGCGATGACGGTGTTGGTGAAGCCGTTCGGGAAGTTCGCCACGGTCGTCTCCGACCGGTACAGGTGGCCGTTGTCGTCGGAGGAGAACAGGTAGCACGTGGCGCTGTCACAGATCACCCAGAAGTCCACCCAGTAGCCGTTGCCGATGTTGTCCCGGATGATCTGCGGCATGCCGCCTGCGTAGAAGCGCTGCGGGGCGCTCCAGGAGCCAGGGTTGCTGATATCGGTGGTGGTGGAGTACGCCGCGTTGTCCCCGACCTGATACACGAGGTACCAGCGTTGCTGGGGCGCGAAGTAGAACACCTGCGGTGCCGCCTTGTAACCGGTGCCGATCGCCGTCTGGTCCAGGTAGTGGTGCTGCGCGGCCCCCGCCTGCGCCCAGTCGGTGAAGTTCAGGTACACCATGCTGTAGGAGCCGTTGGCGTTCGTGGTGCTGGCGAACACATGCCATCGGCCGTCGTGGTACACCACCGACGGGTCCTTGACGGCGCGGATGTCGTGGGTGGCGTCGGACTTCGGCGCGATCAGCGCACCGCTGGAGCTCCACCGGAAGCTGCTGGGCAGGTTGCCCGTAGGCGGGTCGGTGGCTTCGACGTCGAGGTAGTCGATGTTGGGCAAACCGCCGGAGGTCGTGGGGTCCAGGCGGATGGTGTTGGCGCCGGCGTTGAGCGTGACGGTCACGGTCTTGGTGATCCAGGTGGACCACGCACCCGTTCCTTCGAAGGACGGAGTCTGCACGGTGGAGCCGTTGACGATCAGGTTGGCCGGCCGGGCCGTGGTGGTGCCGTTGGCGAACCGGATTCCCAGGGTCGCCGTGCCGGCGGCGGAGACGTTGACGGTGAACTGGCCGTAGGCGCCGACCGCGCCGTTGCCGTTGCAGAATCCGCTGCCGGAGTAGCCGGTCCAGTTGGAGTCGATGGTGCCGGTGCAGACCGCGGGAGAGGTCTCCGCCTCGTAGCGTGCCGGTGCGGCGTAGGCGGCGGTGTCCGGCAGCGCGACGAGGAGGCCGGTCAGCAGGCTTGCGGATGCGATGAGGGGTTTCATGCGCATGGTGCGTCTCCATCGTTGATGGGGCGGTCGTGCTATGTCTCGGCGCAGGTAGTGCCGTTGAGGCTGAACTGGGGTGGTTTGCCGGTGTTGCCGGTGTGGGTGGCCTGGAAGCCGATGTTCACCGGGCCGTTGGCCGGGATCGCCGCGTTGTAGCTGACGTTGCGGGCGGTGATCTGACCGCTCGTCGGGCTGTAGGCGGCGTTCCAGCCGGACGTGATGCTCTGCCCCGCGGGCAGGGTGAACGTCAGCGACCAGCCGTTGATCGGGTTGCTGCTCGTGTTGGCGATGGTGACGCTGGCCGTCAGGCCGGTGTTCCACGCGTTGGTGGTGTAGGTCACCTGGCAGCCCGCGCCGGGCTGCGGTGTAGCTGGTGGCGTGGTGACGGTGCCGCCGGGGCGGAGCACGTAGGTCGTCAGCGAGCGGGCCGGCACGGTGGCGGTGAACGCGCCGCCTCCCACCGCGATCGCGGGCTGCGCGGTCATGCTGTTGGATCCGTTGGTCAGGTACGGCGTCGCCGTGCCGGTGGTGATCCCGGTGTTCTGCAGGGCGTAGGACACCTCGGTGGCGCTGCCGGCCGCGTTGAGCGCCACGACCACGATTGAGCCGTCGCCGTTGCGGTAGGCGGACAACCGCAGGTTGCCGTCGGAGGTGGTCGCCGCGATCCGGTTCGCGCCCGGCCGGATGAACCGGCTATAGGCGGCCATCGCCCACAACCGCTTGGAGACGCGGTAGGCGTCGCCGTTCATCTGGATGAATCCGCGGCGCGGGTGGCGCCGGTGGACGCGCCGTACCAGTAGATGTAGCCGTTGACGTTGCCGCCGGTCAGCGCGGTGTGGATGGCCTGGGCGACGGTGAAGCCGTCGTAGCCGCTGCCGTCGTCCCAGTTCTCGTTCCAGGTGGTGCCGTCCGGGCTCCACTCCGACATCCAGGTGTGCCGGCCGCTGACCGGCAGCGGCGTGGTCGGGGCGCTGCCGTAGGAGTGCCCGGTGTGGGTGGTGACCCACCGATGCGCTTCGGGGTCTGCCGCGATCGCGGTGGTGTAGTCGCGCTGGCCGCTCCAGCCCACCACGTCGCAGCAGGTCATGTTCAGCCCGGCGGCGCCGGCGATCGGGCCCAGGATCTTCGCGAACTCCACTGCCTGCGCCGGGGTGAACCGCATCGACGAGTAGGCCGTGGTCCAGTTGGGTTCGTTGGTGAACCCGAGGTCGTTGATGGTGATGCCCTCCTGGGCGTAGAACCTGGCGTACTGCACGAGATAGCCGGCGTACGCACGGCGCCAGTCGCCGCCGGCGCACGAAGCGCCGGACAGGCCGCACAGGCTTCCTCCATTGGCCTCGTCTCCGTTGGTCTTCATATAGCCGGGCGCGCTCCAGGCGTCGGCGTAGAAGCGGTTCACTCCATACGCCTTGGCCTCCTTGGCCAGCCACACCTGGCCGTCGTCATCACCGTTCCAGACGTAGCGCGGGGTGGCGTCCGGACCGCCTGGATCGGCCGGTTGGATCGAGCTGGACGTGGAGCTGATGCCTAGTCGCAGCATGCTCAGCCCGGCTCCGCTGGTGCGGTCGAAGAGCAGGTCGAGGATCTCTCGTTGGCGCTGCGCGGACAGTCCTTGCGACCCGCGCATGATGGCGGACCGGCCGAAGAACTCCGAGATGCCGAACCCGTCGATCGGCTGCTGCACACTCGAGCCGTTGATGGTCGCCGCCGAGGCGGCATACGCGGTCGGGAGGCGCGAGTCGATCACTGCGCCGACGCCCAGCAGCGCCGCCAGCGCTACCAATGCCCGCGTGATCCGGCGGTATCTGCGTGGCATGGCCACTCCCTTCGGCCGGCCTGCTCGGCTGCCGTGAGGGAGGATGACAGAAACGATCGGTAGAGGCAAGGATCGTTTCGCCGACGGGGGCCTCAGGCTCAGTGTCCGGGCGGTGGTGCGGTGCTGTCACGCACGATCAGAGCGGTCGCCAGCTCGATGTGGGATTGCGTGAAACTTTCACCGGCGGCCAGGGTCAGGACCAGCTCGGCCGCGGTGGCGCCCATTTCGGCGAACGGCTGCCGCACGGTGGTCATGGGTGGCCCGCACCAGCGGGCGTAGGAGATGTCGTCGAAGCCGACGACGCTGAGGTCACGCGGGATGCAGACGCCGTACTGCCGGGCCGCCTCGTAGACGCCGAACGCCTGCAGGTCGTTGCCACACAACACCGCCGTCGGCGGGTCGGGCAGGCGCAGCAGCTCCCGGGCGTGACTGAAGCCGTCGTCGAACGAGAACCACAGGCCCGCGCGTAGCAGGCGCTCGTCCAGCGGCACGCCGGCCGCCTGCAGCGCCGCTCGCACGCCGTCCAGGCGGGCCCGGGCACACACGCGTTCGAGCGGCCCGGTTATCACCGCGATCCGTCGATGGCCGAGATCGAGCAGGTGTTGGGCCGCGGCGAAGGCGCCGCGCCGGTTGTCCGCCGCCACTGAAGGAACAGGGTGCAGCGGCTCGGTGGCGGGGTCCACCGCAACGACCGGGATCGCGACGGCATCGAGCAGGCCGTGTTCGGGCATGGCGCCCGCGTGTACGGCGATCATCCCCGTGGGGCGCCGCGCCAGGAGATCCTGGACCCAGCTGCGCCCCGTCGATGCCTCCCGCAACACGTCCGTGAAGCCGACAGCCAGGCCGTGCTGGACGGCGACCTGCTTCACGCCACGCATGATCTCTACAGTCATGTAGCTCTGCATGCCATAGAAGGCCACCTCGACGCAGGCGGCCCGCGCGACCTTCTCAGGGCGCCGGTAGCCCTGCTCGCGAAGCAGTTCCTCCACCCGCCGGCGGGTCCGCGGCGCCACCCCCGAACGCCCGTTGAGAACCTTCGACACGGTAGGCGGCGACACCCCTGCCAACCGCGCGACCGCCGCGACCGTCAACGCGCCGCCCGGGCGCCGGTGGCCCTTACCGCCCGCGACGCCAGTGTCGGCATCGATATCGGGAACCGGGCGTCGTCCGTCAACTCGTTGAGCGCCCGCCCGGCGTTCCGCCACCTCCTGCAGCAGGCGGGCACGAACCTCCTCGGCCTCCTGGCCCGCCTGCGGGCCGGCGGGCACCGTCCGCACGAGGTATTCGCGCTTCTTCGAAACCGGATCGACTCCGGCGTACACCCTTACCCGTAGCGATCCACTCGGGAGGGTCTCGACCTCACCGCGTGCCCGCCGCCGCGGTCCGGACTCGCTCGACATGCCGCCACCGTAGCAGTATGGCTCCATATTTCGCCTCTACATAGCTCCATGAATAGCTCCATGGAGCTGGATGAGGCGCGATTGGCACTGCGGGCTGTTCAGCGATGCCGTAGGGGCCGGTCGATGATGTGGCCCATCCGCGCACAGCACCGCGTCGGTCAGCTCGAACAACTCCTCGCCGCGACCCGTCAGGCAGGCGAACCACTCGGCGCGGAAATCTGCCAGGACAGCCAGCGCGCCAGTGCTGCCACTGTCGCCAGATCGTGGGGTGTCACCGGTCAGAGTCGGTGGCCGCCTCTCGTCTCCCGAATCGACGTGGCCTCGCCGCCACAGCCCGCTATGCGCGATAGATCACCATCGGCACCAACCAGGGCAAATGCGAAGATCAGAGGTTAAATCACACGCTTACGCACGTTGCTTGCCTGCCAGGGTCTTGAATCGAGATCTCCATGACGCTGATGAAGCCGGAAGACGTCTCCGTAGGTCGCGACGATGCGGCTTTGGCTTTGATCACGTCCAGGGGCATCCGCAGTGCGACCTGCCTGTTGACCGTCCTCCGGCGTCCGATGGCCTTGCTGCTGTTGTGCTGGACGGTGATCTCCTGGCCGTGGAATCGGGCCGGGCAGTGACGACTGCCGCACAAGACACCCAGGTCAGATTTAGTCGACAATATATAGTCGAATCGTGTGAAATATGTAGAACATAAGGAGAGGAAAGGAGCGTATGACGGCCTTTCTGGAGTGGCGCCGCTGATGCCCGCTCTGCCTGCGGTCAGGCGAGGTCCGCGGTGAGGTGGGCGCGACCGGCCTCCGTCAGCACCCTGTCGTGTCCTTCGGTGCTGATCAGAGGCGGATGGGCCTTGTAGAGGTCGGCCACCGATGTGCGGTCCAGCCCGACCTCGCGAGCGGCCTGGTGGGCCTCGAGCTTGTGCAGGCGGCCGCCGCCGTCGGCGATGCGCCGCAGGAATGCCCGCACCGGGTCGGCTGTGTCCCGGGGGCCATCATGGCGCGGGTCGGGCTGCTCCAGCATCATGGTGAGCTGCTCGATGATGCCGAGCACCGTCTCGCGCCAGGCATCGGCCGTCACCGTACGGTCCCCTCCGGCGCCGCCCGATCCCTGCCAGGTCCGCTATGGCCTCTTTCCTCAACCGTCGAGCCTGCGTAGTTCGTGCCGGTAGCGCTTGGAGTTGGCGAGGTACTCGTTCACGCCGTAGTCGATCCATGCGCTCTGTACGTCGTCCCGCATCGGTCGGGGCCGAGCCGGCACACCAAGGGCCAGGTGGCCCACCGGGATCTCCAGGCCTTCGGGTACGAGCGCCTGGGCGCCGACCACCGACCCGATGCGGACGACCGCGCGGTTCAGAACGACCGAGCCCGAGCCGATGAGGCAGCGGTCCTCGATGGTGCAGCCTTCGAGGTGGGCGTTGTGCCCGACCACGCAGTCGCTGCCGATCATGGTCGGCCACTGCTCGGTGGTGTGCACGATGGTGCCGTCCTGGATGGAGGTGCGGTCGCCGATCTCGATGCGGCCGAAGTCGGCCCGCAGGACGGCGGCCGGCCAGACTGACGATTCGGCGCCGATGACGACGCTGCCGATGACGACGGCGTCGGGATGGATGTAGGCGTCCGGGTGGATCCGGGGCTCTTGGTCGCCGAGAGCGTAGATGGGCATGGGTCACTCCTGCTTCTGGATCGGAGGCAGGCCGGCGTACACGTTCCTGGCGTTCCCCGCGAGGATGGCCGCGGCCACCTCGTCCGTCACCAGTCCGGCGACGGCGCGCGCGTTGGCGGCGATGCCGGGCACGCCCGGCCAGTCGGTGCCGAAGATCCATTTTCGGGCGAGGCGGACAAGGTCGAATCTGGCGTAGTACTCGGGCAGCCGTTTGGGTGGCAGGCCGGACAGTTCCAGCCACACGGTGTCGTGGGACAGGGCGAGGAAGGCGGCGGCGTCGTACCACCAGCCGCGTCCGCCGTGCGCGAGCACGACGTTGAGCCTGGGGAAATCCCGGACGACCGGGATGAGGAAGCGTGGGTCGGCGTTCTCGTTGGCGGCACCGGGGAAGGAACTGGTGCCGCAGTGGACGACGAGCGGGACGCCGCGTTCTTCCAGCACGTGGTACGCCGGGTACAGGGCCGCGTCGTCGCAGCGGAACCCGCCGTGCACGGGATGCAGCTTGAGCGCGGCGGCTCCGAGGTCGAGTTGCCGCCGCACCTCGGCGGCGATCGGGAAGTGCAGGTGCGGGTTGACGTTGGCGACGGGGCGGAACCTGTCGGGGTTGTGCTCGACGATGGGCAGCAGGTCCTCGAACGCCTGCGTGCCGGTGGCTTTGGGGCTGTACTCGCAGAACAGCAGCGCGACGTCCACGCCCTGGGCCGCGAAGATCTCGTCCAGGCGGGCCGGACGCGGCCTGCCCTCACTGTCCCAGGCGTCCTCCATGACGCCGTCCGCGCCGAAGTCGTCGGCCCACCGCCGCCAGGCCGGTTTGAGGGTGCCGAGCAGCGGCACGTGGACGTGCGCGTCGATGAGCGGGATTCCGTCGATCACGGCTGGTCCGTGACCATGGAGGTGTCCGTGCCGATGCGACCCGTCTTGTGCGAGCCCCCGGGCGCGCCGAGCGGCGCGTCGCGTCCCGGTAGGATTTCGGCGAAGAAGCGGCGGTTGTCCTCGACGAACTCGGCGTGCTCGTCGGGGACGCGCCGGTCCTGGCTGATCGCCTCGACGGGACAGACGGGCTCGCAGGCGCCGCAGTCGATGCACTCCTTGGGGTTGATGTAGAGCTTGCGGTCCCCCTCATAGATGCAGTCGACCGGACACTCCTCGACGCACGACTTGTCCATGACGTCGATGCAGGGTGCGGCGATGACGTACGGCATGCTGAAAGACTCCTGGTCAGGCCGGGACGGGTTGGTCGGTGGAGTGCCCTGGGAAGAGCTGGGCGCCGGGATCGAGGTACACGGCGGCGTTGTTGACGGCCGTGGCCACCTCGCCGAAGCCGGTCGCGACCAGGCGGACCTTTCCGTCGTAGTCGGCGATGTCGCCGGCGGCGAAGATACCGGGCACGTTGGTGCGCATCGCCGAGTCGACGACGAGGTGGCGGTTGTCGTGCAGGTCCAGGCCCCATTCGCGGAGCGGGCCGAGGTTGGCGGTGAAACCGAGGGCCGCCACCAGCCGCTGGCACGGGAGTGTGCGTCCCGTGCTGAGCTCGACGTGTTCCAGAAGGTCACCACCGAGGGCGGCGATGACCTGGGCGTTGACGACGATCTCCACGGACGAGGCCTTGAGCTGCTCCACCGAGGCGTGATGAGCGCGGAACGCGGCGCGGCGGTGGACGAGCGTGACGCTGCGCGCGATGGGGTGGAGCATCAGGGCCCAGTCCACGGCGCTGTCGCCACCGCCGACGACGACCACGTCCCGGCCCGCGTACTCCGCACTGTCGGGGACGAAATAGGCCAGGCCCCTGCCGAGGAACTCCTCCCCGGCCGGGAGCGGCCGGGGCGTGAAGGTGCCGATGCCCCCGGTCACGATGACGGCCCCGGCGCTGATGTCGGTTCCGGTGCTGGTCTTCACCTGGAGCCGGCCTTGGGGGGAGCGTTCGAGCCGTTGCGCCTCCTGGCCGAGCAGGTATGTCGGCTCGTACGGCGCCGCCTGCTCGACCAGGTTGGCGATGAGTTGCCGGCCGGAGACGGAGGGGAACCCGGCGATGTCGTAGATCTGTTTCTCCGGATACATGGCGGTGACCTGTCCGCCGACCTGGCTCAGCGAGTCGACGACCGCGGTGCGCAGGCCGCGCGCCCCGGCGTAGTAGGCGCCGAAGAGGCCGACGGGCCCCGCTCCGACGACCAGCATGTCGACGTCGAGATCACTCATGGGCTGCCCCCTCGGCGAGGAGCTCGCGGATCTTGAAGCGCTGGATCTTGCCGGTCGCGGTCTTGGGCAGCCGGTCGAGGAAGACCACCTGCCTGGGGCGTTTGAACGCGGCCAGACCATCGCGGCACCACTGGATGAGCTCCTCGGCGGTGACCTCACCCTGGGCGACGACGCAGGCGACCGGTTTGTCCAGCCCGTGCTCGTCGGCCAGACCGACCACGGCGGCCTCCTCCACCCGAGGGTGCTCCAGCAGGCGGCTCTCGACCTCCACGGGCGAGACCCAGATGCCGCCCGCCTTGAGCTGGTCGTTGCTGCGGCCCAGGCACGTGTAGTAGCCGTCCGGCGAGCGTACGTAGGTATCGCCGGTGTTGAGCCACTCCCCCGCGAACACGGCGCGGCTGGCCCCGGTCCGCCGCCAGTAGCCCAGGGCGATGGACTCGCCCTTCACGTGCAGGGAACCGGGCTGCCCGTCGGGCATCGGCGACCCGTCCACGTCGCGAATCTCGATGTCGTAGCCGGGTACCGGGCGGCCCGTGGTGCCGGGGCGGATGTCGCCGGGCCGGTTGGACAGGAAGATGTGCAGCGCCTCGGTGGAGCCGATGCCGTCGATGATCTCCACGCCGAAGCGGCCGGTGAATCTCTCCTGGAGCGGAGCGGGCAGGGCCTCCCCCGCCGAAGCGCCCCGCCGTACCGACGTGAAGGTGTCCTCCGGCAGGTCGGCGGCGAGCAGCGTGGCGTAGAAGGTCGGGACGCCGAAGAACAACGTCGGCCGGTCGGCGGCCATGCGCTCGGCGACCACAGCGGGGGCGGGACGGCGGGGCTCCAGCACCGTCGCAGCCCCGGCGGAGAGGGGGAAGAACATGGAGTTGCCGATGCCGTAGGCGAAGAAGAGCTTGGCGACGGAGAAGCAGACGTCGTCCGGTTCGATGCCGAGCACCTGGTCGCCGTAGGTCTCGCAGACGTGCCGGATGTTGGCGTGGCGGTGCATCGCGCCCTTGGGGGCGCCGGTGGTGCCGGAGGTGTAGAGCCACAGCGCCCAGGAGTCCTCCACGGTGGTGGCTGGGTCACGCGACTCACCGGTGCCTGCCTTGAGCAGCTCTGCCCAGGTCAGTGAAGTGATTCCGGCGGGGGCCGGCAGCGCCGCGTCGCCGTCACACACCAGATGGCGCACCTCGGGCGCCATGGTGAGGGCGTCACTGACCTGGGGTCCGTACTCGGCGCTCGCCACCACCACGCTCGCGCCGGAGTCGGTGATGATCGTGCCGAGTTCCTTGGCGCTCAGCATGGTGGAGACCGGAACGGCGACGAACCCGCCGCAGAAGGCCGCGAGAATGCCGGCGAACATGGGCACGTCGTCGTTGGCGACGAACACGACCCGGTCGTCGCGGCGCAGCCCGAGTCCGCGCAGGGCCGCGGTGACGGCTCCGACCAGGTCCGACAGTTCGGTGTAGGTGAGCGTGGCCCCGCCACGTCGCACCGCCACCCGCTCCCCGCGGCCCTCCCGCACGTGGCGGTGGACGAGCCACGTACCGGCGTTGAACATGGTCATGCTCACACCCGTCCGAGGTCGTAGTCGCCCTTGCGGCCGGTGCCGTAGCGGCGCAGGGCGCCGTCGGGGCCGGAGGCGTTCGGGCGGATGAAGATCCAGTTCTGCCAGGCGGTGAGCCGTCCGAAGATCTTGGTTTCCAGGGTCTCCGGGCCGACGAAGCGGTGGTTGGCCTCCATGCCGGTCAGCGCGTCGGGTGACAGCGAGGCGCGCTCCTCCAGGACGATGCGCAGCTCTTCCTCGAAGTCGATGTCGTCCAGGGCCATCGTGACCAGGCCGAGCTCCTGCGCGGCGGCGGCGTCCAGGGGTTCGCCGAGCCTGGCGCGGACGGCGGTGAGGTCCTCGTCGTGGCCCCAGAAGCGGGACTCCAGCCGGGACAGGCCGTTGCCCATCGGGTAGTCGCCGTCGTTGGACGGGGTGAGGACGACGGTGGCCGGCTCCGCGTCGTCGTCGCGGTCCTCGTAGACGCCCGCCAGCATGTACTGCCGGTCGGCGGCCAGCGCCAGCTCGGCCAGCAACCCGGCGAAGGCGGTGCCCGGCTCCATGACGGCGATGAGGCTGCGGCTGGTGACGTCGAGGCGCTTGAGCGTGCGCTTGTAGTAGTGGCGGACCTCGTTGACGAACCAGTCGTCCACCGTACGGAGCTGCGCGTCGTAGGCCAGGACACGCTCGGGGTCCCCCGCGGCGCGCAGCACCCAGATGCCGAGATCCAGCTCGTTGGTGCGCAGGTGCAGGATGAGGTCGTCCAGCGCGCGGGTCACGGCGAGCGGCCAGTAGTCGCAGCCCTGGGCGGCGGGCTCGGCGGGTGGTGCGTCGTGAGGGCCGGAGACGGTGATCTCGACGCGGTGGTTCGCCCGGTCGATCCTCGCGGACACGTAGGGATAGGTGATGGCGTCGCCGTCATCCTTGCGCTCGAGCGGCGTCAGGCTCACGCCCGTGGCGTCCGACGGCCGCTTGGACGTCGCCGCGGCCTCCTGAGCGCGTCTGGCCACCTCACCGTTCAGGGCGTTGCGCGGCACGGCGGCGTCGACCAGGCCCCACTCGACCGCGGTGCGGCCGCGGTAGCCCTCGGACTTGGTGGCGAACAGGTCTGCGCGGTCCTTGCGCACGTGCCGCTTGTCCACGACGCGGGTCAGGCCACCGGTGCCGGGGAGCACGCCGAGCAGCGGCACCTCGGGCAGGGAGACGGCCGAGGACCCGTCGTCGATGAGGACGATCTGGTCGCAGGCGAGCGCGAGCTCGTAGCCACCGCCGGCGGCGGTGCCGTTGAGCGCGGCGATCCAGGTCTGGCCGGAGTGCTCGGTGGCGTCCTCGATGCCGTTGCGGGTCTCGTTGGTGAACTTGCAGAAGTTCACCTTCCAGGCGTGCGTGGACTGGGCGAGCATGCGGATGTTGGCCCCGGCGCAGAACATCCGGTCCAGGCCGCCGGTCATGACGACAGCCTTGACCTCCGGGTGCTCGAAGCGGAGCCGCTGGACGAGGTCGTACAACTCGATGTCGACACCGAGGTCGTAGGAGTTCATCTTCAGCTCGTAGCCCGGGACGAGGCCCCCGTGCTCGTCGACGCACAGCGTGACGGTGGCCACCGCCCCGTCCACCTCGAGCTTCCAGTGGCGGTAGCGATCCGGGGAGGTGGCGAAGCGGACCACCGGCGGAGCCGGATGCGCGGTTTCAGCGGTGACGGTCAATGTGTGCTCCGTTGAACGAGAGGATACCCTCAATACTCCACGTTTTTAAAACGTGTCGTCAAGAGTTTGTAGTTTTTGCTGGGTTGTCCGGGGTTCCCACGGGCCCGGCGCGCGGGCGTTCCCGCGTAGGCATGCCCGACCTGGCAGAATGCGCGTCATCGACGCGTCGAATGACGGGAGAGCCACGTGACCCCGCGCGAACCGCGCACGGACATCGGTCAGGCGGCGGAGCCCGCCGGGCACGAGCCCGAGAAGACCTCGGCCAGCGCCCGCTCGCTGCTGCTGACGGTTCTCGGTGAGTTCGTCCTGCCGCGCCGGGGCGAGGTCTGGACGGGCACGTTGATCGACGCGCTCGGCGCCTTCGGCATCGAGGAGAAGTCCGCGCGCCAGGCCCTGTCGCGCACCTGCGCCGAAGGCTTGCTGGCCTCGGTGCGGCACGGCCGCAAGGTGCGCTGGAACCTCACCGAGGCCGGCGAGCGGCTGCTGCGCGAGGGCACCGAGCGGATCTACGGCTTCATGCGCAGGCCGCACGCGTGGGACGGCCGTTGGCTCGTGCTCACCGCCGGCGTGCCGGAGACCCAGCGCCGGCTCCGTCACCGGCTGCGCACCAAGCTCACCTGGCTCGGCCTTGGGTCGCCCTCCCCCACGCTCTGGGTCATTCCCGACGCCTCCAAGGAGGCCGCGGTCCGTGACGTCGTCCGCGAGCTGGACCTCGGCGACCGGGCCCACGCCTGGATCGGCCCGGCGAGCGACATCGGCGACATCACCAAGCTCATCAACGCCGCGTGGGACCTCGACGACGTGGAGAAGCGCTACCTGGGCTTCATCGAACGCTTCGAGGGCCGCGTGGTCTCCACCGACCGGGAGGCGTTCGTCCATCAGGTGCTGCTCATCCAGGAATGGCGGCGCTTCCCGTTCCTCGACCCCGACCTGCCCGCCGAGCTGCTCGACCACGACTGGCCGGGGCCCCGGGCGGCGACCGTCTTCCACGACCTGCGCGACCGGTGGCGCAGGCGCGCCCAGGCCGAGTGGGACCTCATGGACTCCGGCGCCGCCACGCGGCATTAGACGAGTCCTTCGTCGGCGAGGTGCACATAGTCGAACTCGACCGGCTGGTCGTTGATGCCGGTCTTCGGCGGGGCGATCCAGCCGGCGAACTTGCCGTACTCGTACTCGGGCACCATGAGCGCCGCGACCTGCTCGCGGTCCTCGGGCGTGGGCAGCCACTCGGCGGCGCGGGCCTGCCAGGCGGCCTCGTCGACGACGTCGCCCTGCGGTGTGACGTGGTGCCCCGCGTACACGCCGACCTTGCGGTTGAAGCCCTCGTGCGGCAGGTACAGCCGCTCCTCCAGCCCGGCGTCCTCCAGCGCCTGGTTCCAGCGGCGCACGCCGTTGGAACAGTCGGCGACGTACTCGTCGCGCAGGTCGAGGTTGAGCGCGCTGAGCATCGGCACGGTCTTGGTCGCGATCCGGCCGTCCTCGATGTAGCGCACCTCGCGGGTCGCGTCGAGGAGCACGTGGTCGTCCTTGCGCCGGGTCTCCATCCAACGGCCCTTGAGCCCGGAGGTGAAGTAGTTGCCGGCGTTGGTCGACTGCTCGGAGCCGAACAGATCCATCGAGACCGAGAACTGGAAGTTCAGGTACTTCTGGATGACATCCAACGGGATACCGCCGTGCGGGAGGATCTCGGCCGTGCCGTGCTCCTTCATGAGCTCGGCGGTACGCTCCAGGATCCGCTGCACGCCGGTGGTGCCCACGAACATGTGGTGGGCCTCCTCCTTGAGCATGAACTCACACGTACGCGCCAGCGGGTCGAACGCCGACTCCTTGAGCGTGCCGAGCTGGTACTTGCCGTCGCGGTCGGTGAAGTAGGTGAACATGAAGAACTGCAGCCAGTCGGTGGTCGCCTCGTTGAACGCGCCCAGGATGCGCGGCGCGTCGAGGTCGCCGGAGTTGCGCTTGAGCAGCTGCTCGGCCTCCTCACGGCCCTCCCTGCCGAAGTAGGCGTGCAGCAGGTAGACCATGGCCCACAGATGACGGCCCTCCTCCACGTTGACCTGGAAGAGATTGCGCAGGTCGTAGATGCTGGGCGCGGTGTTGCCGAGGACACGCTGCTGCTCGACCGAGGCCGGCTCGGTGTCACCCTGCACGACGATGAGCCGCATCAGGTCGGCGCGGTGCTCGCCGGGCACCTCCTGCCAGGCGAGCTCGCCCTTGTGCTTGCCGAAGTTGACCGTACGGTCGGGGTCGCGCTCGGCCAGGAAGATCCCCCAGCGGTACTCCTCCATGGGGACGTGCTCGAAGTGCGCCCACCCGTCGCGGCCCACGGCGACCGCGGTGCGCAGGTAGACGTCCTTGGTCGGCAGGGCAGGACCGAGCTGCTTCCACCAGTCCAGGAACTTGGGCTGCCAGCTCTCCAGCGCACGCTGCAGGCGGCGGTCGCTCGCCAGGTCGACATTGTTGGGGATGCGCTCGCTGTAGTCCACGCGGTTGAGCGGGCCGGAGGGCGCGGGAGCGGCGCCGGTACGGGAGTCGGTGGTCATGGCTACTCCTTGCTGATAATGGTGTCGAGCGTTGCCGGATGGCCCTGGATGGCGGTGCGTTGCAGGTGGGCGTAGACGGCGCGCAGTCCGGCCTCCTCCTCGCCGCCGCCCGCACGGCCGGGCCCTCCGTGAACGAGCTGGGGCATGGGCGTGCCGTGGCCGGTGGACTCGCCCGCGCTGTCGCGGTCGAGCACCAGGATGCGGCCGTGGTAGGCGGCCGCGCCCAGCACCACCTGCCGCACGAAGTCACGGTCGTGTGAGACGACCGAGCCCGCCAGGGAGCCCTCTCCGCGTGCGATCAGCTCGTGAAGCTGTTCAAGGTCGCGATAGGGCAGCAGCGTGCTGACCGGGCCGAACGCCTCCACTTCGTGGGGTTCCGTGCGGCCGGTGTCGTCGGCGCGCAGCAGCAGCGGCGACAGGAACGCGCCGCGCTCGGCGTCGGCTCCGACCACCTCGACCTTGGCCGGGTCGCCCCACACGATCGACCCGGCCGCGGCCAGCCGGGCGACCGCGGCGCGCACGTCGTCACGCTGGGCGAGCCCGACGAGCGCACCCATCGTCACGCCTGGGACGCCGGGCGCGCCCACGACGACCCGGGCGAGCCTGGCCTCGACCGCCTCTGACACCGCGTCGATGAGCTGCACCGGGACGAACGCGCGCCGGATGGCGGTGCACTTCTGTCCGGCTTTGACGGTCATCTCGGTGACCAGGGCATCGGCGAACAAGTCGAACTCCGGCTGCCCGGGGATGGCGTCCGGCCCGAGCACGGAACAGTTCAGCGAGTCGGCCTCGGCGTTGAAGCGCGCCGAGCGGCGCGTGACCGCCGGGTCGGAGCGCAGCCGCGCGGCCGTGGCGGCCGAGCCGGTGAACCCGATGTGGTCCTGCCCGCCGAGCAGGTCGAACAGGCCGGGGATGCGCCCCGCGACGAGCTGGATCGCACCCGGCGGGAGCGCATCGGCGATGATCCGCACGGCGTGCGCGGCGATGTACGCGGTCGGGGTGGCCGGTTTGACGATGGTGGGCACCCCGGCCAGGAGCGCGGGCGCGAGCTTCTCCAGCATGCCCCAGACGGGGAAGTTGAACGCGTTGATCTCCAGGGCGATCCCGCGGGGCGTGGTGAGGAGGTGACGGCCGGCGAACGTGCCGCCCTTGCCGAGCGGGATCGGGTCGTCCTCAACGATGAGCGTGTGGTCGGGCAGGTTCTTGCGGGCCAGGCTCGCATAGACGAGGGCGGTGCCGATGCCGCCGTCCACGTCCACGGCGGCGTCTCTCCTGGTGGCGCCCGCCCGCGCCGACAGGTCGTACAGCTCCTGCCTGCGTTCCTGCAACGTCTGGGCGACTGCCTTGAGCGCGGCGGCCCGCTGCGGGAAGGTCAGCTCGCCGAGCGCGGCCAAGCCGGTGTGGCGGGCGTAGGCCACGGCGGCGGCGAGGTCGAGCCCTTCGCTGCTGACCCGGGCCACCAGCTGCCCGGTCACCGCGTCGGCGACGGGGACGCCTTCGTCGCGGCCGGCTCGCCAGGACCCTTCCAGGTAGCTCTGCAACGTGTCCATCATTCGCTCCAGTCGTAGAAGCCCTTGCCGGTCTTGCGTCCCAGGTGGCCCTGCTCAACGAGCCGGACCAGCAGGTCCGGTGGGCTGAAACGAGGACCGAGCTCGCTTTCGAGATAGCGGGCGATCCCCAGTCGCACGTCCAGGCCGACAAGGTCGGTCAGGCGCAGCGGGCCGGTCGGGTGGCCGTAGCCGAGAGTCATGGCGGCGTCGATGTCGGCGGGCGAGGCCACCCCGGACTCGACCATGCGGATCGCCTCCAGACCGAGCAGGACACCGAGCCTGCTGCTGGCGAAGCCGGGAGCGTTCCTGACGACCACGGCCGTCTTGCCGAGCGCCTCGACCCAGGCGACGGCGTGCTTCTGGAGGTCCGGTGCGGAGACGGTCGCGATGACCACCTCGACAAGTTTGCTCGCGGGAACGGGGTTGAAGAAGTGCAGCCCGAGAAGGCGTTCGGGCCTGGCCAGGGCCTCGGCCAGCGTGTCGAGGGAGATGCTGCTGGTGTTCGAGGCGATGACCGTTTCCGGAGCGATCGCCTCCTCGACGGCTCGCAGCGTCACAAGCTTGAGTTCGAGGTCCTCGGGCACCGCCTCGATGACCAGCCCCACGTCCCGCAGTTCGGCGGGACTGGTGACGGTGGCCAGCCGGGTGAGTATCTCGTCGGTGTTCGTGACCAGGCCGCGCCGTGCGCTGTCGGCCACCGCTCGGGCCACCCGGTCACGGGCGCCGGCCGCGGCCTGCTCGTCGCGTTCGACCAGGGTGACCGCGCTTCCGGCCAGCAGCAGGGCGTGGGCGATGCCGGCGCCCATGCGGCCGCCGCCCACCACGCCTGCCAGCCCTGGGAGTGCGGAACTCTCAGGAGGTGCTTCTCGCTTCTCCGTGTACACGCTCCTCAAAATGCCACACTTTCATTGTGATTCGGAAGACTTGTGTAGCAAGTTCTTGTGGGGTGGAGCGGAAGTCGCAGGTCAGCACCTGCCACCGATCCGCCCAGGTCTCATGGCCTGGACGGCAGTCGCGAGGCGTCTACGGTGGGGATCATGGGCGATGACGAGCCGAGGTTCGGCTACGGTCACGGACGGCGGCCGCTGTGGAGCGAGCGTGATCGCGACCCTGCTCGACAAACCCTCTCCGCGCTACCCCGAGGTCGCCTTCTGCTCACCGCCGGCGACGACCTGCCGGTAGCAGATCGCCCGCACGCAGTCCACCGAGATGATCACAAGCCCCAGCCTCTTCGTGGGTGGGCTGGGGCAGCACTCCCTGACCCGGATACGCCTTTCTCCGCTGAGAGGCCGAAACCCGCATCTGCTGGATGCGCGCCGTTGTCCCCGACATCGCCCAACTGGGCGCCTTCTTCCATCTGGATGCCGTCGACCGGCGGCGGGCGATGGCCGCCAACGGGGTGCGCAACCAACTCAGTTGACCCAGGCCCCGCGCAACCCGCAGAGACCTCATCCCGCCTCACGGCGGAGTACGCGCGGTGAACCTGGCAGCCGCTTCTCGAGCGTAGAACGTGCCAACGACCAACAGGAGATCAGTCAGCTTCTCGGCCGTAAACGACCGAGCTTGCAGCTCCTCACCGTCGCTGGCTTCGGCGGCGAGGTCCGCGTCAGGCAGCGTGACTCACTGCCCAGTCCGCCACACCGCGTGAGGCGATGTTGCGG